>NZ_RAHW01000001.1 GCF_004117875.1 Geomonas oryzae
CCGGAAAATCCGATTCTAGTTTGAAACAACTGACTTACTTAAAAACCTACATTACTGTTTCGTCTACTATTTAGTTTTCAAAGACCAAGCCGCCGTTTGCGACAGACTCAGCACCCTACCTGAACCGTTCCAACCTGTCAAGACTTTCTTTTCTTAAATCTTTCTCAGATTCGCCGCCGCCGCAACTTTCCCGCGGTGACTGCCGGTTCAAATATTCGGTTGAAGAGAACGTCGTTGCTGCGGAGTCCAGCTTTATAACAAAGCGCACCCGACCCGTCAACGACTTAATGAATAATTTTCTCTAACCTGTCATGCATATCAGGCACAGCCAGAAAGAGCACTGTAGCAACCTGCCGAGGACACTCTTCTATTTCGGGAACGGAAGACAGACAGGAAATGGGCAGTTGTCTTTAGCGGGGAGGGGTGACAGTTTCAAATACTAACCGCACCAGAGAGTTTGTCAAACGAAGAAAGCGCTGCCAGTCGTCCCGTCAATGGATCACGGATCCGGACGATTCGAGGGCAGCGCTCTCTTTTATACAGTTACAGTAGAAGATCGTCAGCTCTTCGTATAGAGAACGGCGACGGCCCGGGCCCGAATCTCACCGACAGAAACATAACCATGCGGCTCGGAGGACTCATAGTATATGCTGTCCCCGGGGTAAAGGCGCATCACCTCGTCCGCATAGTGGAACTCCAGCTCGCCATCGAGCAGATAGAGGAACTCCACCCCCTCGTGACTATAGAAGAGGCTGCTGTCCCATTCACGTTGCTCGAACTCGATCAGGAAAGGCTCCACCTTTTTCTGGCGCATGCCAGGTGCGAGCGGCTTGTACATGTAGCCCTGCTGGACATTCTCCTTGCCGGGGCGACGCTGGCTTCCCAAGGGAGACTGGTCTCCGCGGGTCAGCATGAACTTCTGCCGGTCTCCCGCCTCCTCAAAGAAGTAGTGGATCCCTACTTTGAGTCCTTTGGCGATCTTCAGCAAAGTGGCAATGGGCGGAGTGACCTGATCGTTTTCGATCTGAGACAAGAGCGGCTTCGACAACCCGGTCATGTCAGCCAGGGCCTGGAGGGTGAGCCGTTGTTCCTGGCGCAGTCCACGCACCTTCTCACCCAGCTTCATCTCTTTGATTTCCTGCTTGATCTTCTCTTGCACGCAGCACCCCCGTTCAGCATATATATTCAAATAGCGATCTGCCGTCAAGGGGTAATTAGTTATTCTTACAGTGTCTGTATGACGAGGTGGAAGGGGTTGACATCAATCTGGTTTTTGGCTAGGCTTTTCCCTTCCTTCTACCAGTTTTCTCCAAAAGGGAGGGACTAAATGAAAAGCCTAAGACTACTCGCCGTACTCCTCATCCTTTCAACCGTCCTCACTTCCTGCAAAAAGAAAGAAGGCGCCATGCTTTACGAGTCGAACAGAAAAGAATCTGTTCCGGCTCCGGTCCAGGAAGTCCCCAAGGACATACTCGTCACCCAGCAGGCCTTCACCACCCTTGTCAAAAAGGTCACCCCGTCCGTGGTGAACATCTCCACGATCGGGAAAAAGAAACTGGTGCGTCCGTTCTTTGAAGGCTCCCCCTTCTTCGAAGACTTCTTCGGCGACATGGGGCGCCCGCAGTACAGAAGGGAAAGCAGCCTAGGCTCAGGCTTCATCCTGAACCAGGAAGGGTACATCGTCACCAACGACCACGTGGTCAGGGACGCGGAGACCATCCAGGTGAAGCTCTCCAACGAAAGCGTATATACCGGCAAGGTGATCGGCTCCGACCCGAAGACCGACATCGCCGTCATCAAGATCAACGCGAAGGAACCGCTGCCGGCGGCGGTCCTCGGCGATTCGAACAAGCTGCAGGTGGGACAGTGGGCCATCGCCATCGGCAACCCCTTCGGCCTTGACCGCACCGTCACCGTCGGGGTCGTCTCGGCGACCGGCCGTTCCAACATGGGGATCGAGACCTACGAGGACTTCATCCAGACCGACGCCTCCATCAACCCCGGCAACTCGGGCGGACCGCTCCTCAACATCTACGGCGAGGTGATCGGGATCAACACCGCCATCGTCGCAGCGGGACAGGGGATCGGCTTCGCGATTCCGGTGAACATGGCGAAGCAGGTGGTGACCCAGCTCATCAGCAAGGGGAACGTGAGCCGCGGCTGGCTCGGCGTATCGATCCAGTCGGTCACCGAGGAGATGGCCAAATCCTTCGGTCTGCCCCGGGCAAGCGGAGCCCTCGTCAACGAGGTGATCCCCGGCGGCCCCGCCGCGAAAGCGGGCATCATGCAGGGGGACATCATCACCGGTTTCAACGGCACGGCCGTAAAGGACGTGCGTCAGTTGCAGCGGCTCGTCGGGGAAACCCCGATCGGCAAGAAGGCGGAGGTGGAGCTCTACCGCGACGGCAAGCAGCTGAAGGTCCAGGTCACCACTGCACCGGCGGAAAGCGCGCAGGCCCAGCCTCAGGCGCAGAGGCCGGATCGCGAGGCGGGGGTTTTGGGCCTCTCGGTTGAGGAATTAGGCCCCGATGCCCGACGCCGCGGCATAACCGGCGTGGTGGTGAGTGACCTCGAACCGGGGGGAATCGCCGAGGAAAGCGGCATCCAGCGCGGCGACGTCATCGTCTCGGTGAACCAGAGGAAGGTGCGCAACCTCGCCGAGTACCAAAAAGCCATGAAGGATGCCGCCAACCGCGGCGCCGTGGCATTGCTCGTGCGCCGGGGCAACGCCAGCATCTATTTCGCCTTAAAATTAAGATAGAATCTTCGGCAAAAACTGCGTATAGTGTCGCCTGACATTTGCCCCCCCGGGAGAGATCGATGAGTCTCATAGAAAACCCAGATCAGGCCAGAAGACTTGCCAGGGCCATCATTTCCGATGTAGCTCTGTACAACCGCGAGAAGGTCGAACAGGGCATCAAGGATGACAACATCTTCGAGCTCTTGCAGGATCAACTAAACGAGGGAAGGGAGCACTTCCAGTCCCGAGTGACCAAGGATCTGGCGGAATCGAACATCTTCGACATTGCCGTAGTCGACGTACTGATCAAACGGGCGGGAAAGATCGAATCATCCATCTGGTAGGCAGGTCAATACAACACTAGACAGTCCCGGGCGCGCTTCCTTTCGAAACGCGCCCGCGCTTTTTTTACCGAATCTCTCTTCCGGGAAACAGGGCCTTATATGCAACACCCAATCGAACTAACTTTCCCCATGGACACCGATGCCGAGCGGCTGGACAGCTTCATCTCCCGCAGCGTCCCCGAACTCACCCGCTCCGCCGCGGCAAGGCTCATCGATAACGGCTGCGCCACGGTGAACGGCCAAAAGCAGAAGGCCTCGCTCAAGCTGAAGGGAGGCGACGCCGTCACCGTCGTCGTCCCCCCTCCCACGCCGGCCGAGCCGCAGCCGCAGGAGATCCCGCTCGAGGTGCTGTACGAGGATCCCGACGTCATCGTGATCAACAAGGGGGCCGGCATGGTGGTGCACCCGGGAGCCGGCAACGAGGACGGCACCCTTGTCAACGCGCTGCTTGCCCACTGCAAGGACCTCTCCGGCATCGGAGGCGAGCTGCGTCCGGGGATCGTGCACCGCATCGACAAGGACACCTCAGGCGTCCTCGTCATCGCCAAAAGCGACCGCGCGCACACCTCCCTGTCCGACCAGTTCAAGGTGCACAGCATAAAGAGGATATACCTGGCCCTCGTGTACGGGAACCTGAAGGAAGACAAGGGGCGCATCGAGTCGGTCATCGGCCGGCACCCGGTGGACCGAAAGAAGATGTCGGGCAAGGCGCGGCACGGCAAGAACGCCATCACCCACTGGCGCGTCGAGGCGCGTTTCCCCGGCATCACGCTGGTGCGCCTGAGGCTTGAAACCGGCCGCACGCACCAGATCCGGGTGCACCTATCCGAGGCGGGGCACCCGCTTCTGGCTGACGAGGTCTACGGCGGGGGAAGCAGGGTCGCCCAGGTGAAGGACCCGGTACTGAGACAGATGATCAAGACGATGGGGCGCCAGGCCCTGCACGCGAAGACCCTCGGGTTCCTGCACCCGGTGACCGGGCAGTACCAGGAGTTCGACACCGAGCTCCCCGCAGACATGGCTGGGATCATCGCCTATATGGAAGAAAAATTCGGGGTTACGGAGTAAGGACGGGAGGCTGTTCGACAGCTCCCATATACATACAAGAGGTGCCATTCATGGAAATGCAGAAGGCAGGAAAAATCCAGTATCTGAAGCCGCGTTTCGCGGCAGCGGGGGGTGCCGTCGCCGGTTTCACCACCCGCCACGAAGGGGTCTCGCGCCCTCCGTACAACTCGCTCAACCTCGGCAGCAACACGCTGGACTCCTCGCACAACGTCGAGGGGAACCGCAGCCTGCTCGCGAGGAGCCTCGGCTCCACCCTGGACCGTTTCCTCACCGTGAACCAGGTGCACGGCACCGACCTCCTGGTGATCGACGCGCCCAACCCCGAGCTCTCCCACTTCCTTAAGCTCGAGTGCGACGGCATCGTCACCAACCAGCCCGGCATCATGATCGCCGTCTGCGTGGCGGACTGCGTCCCCATCCTGCTGCACGACCCGGTGCGCAAGGTGGTAGCCGCCCTCCACGCCGGGTGGCAGGGTACCGCCGGGAACATCGCCGGAAAGGGTATCGAAGCGCTGGTGAACCTCTTCGGCTGCGACAAGAAGGACATCCAGGCCGCCATAGGTCCGCACATCGGGGCATGCTGCTACGAGGTGGACGCCCCGGTGCGAGACGCCTTCAAGAAGGCGGGGATCCCGTGGGAGCTCTGCACCACCGAGAAGGGCGAAGGAAAGTGGATGCTCGACCTCGGCGCCGCGAACCGCATGCTTCTTACCGACGCAGGGCTTTCCGCCGACCGCGTCCAGGTGAGCGAGCACTGCGTGAGCTGCAACCAGGAGCTCTTCTTCTCCTACCGCCGCGACGAGGGAGACACCGGCAGGCAGGTCGGCTTCATCATGCTGGATGACGAGCAATAAGCTGTAGCGCTCGCCCCAAGCTTCTGATATAAGACGGCAAACAGTTAGAATCCTTTACAGGAGGCGTCCACAGATGCGGAACTTGTTCAGACTTGCCCTGCTCGTGATGGCGGTGAGCGCGCTTTTCGGCTGCGCCCACAACTACTACAACATCCCCCAGGAGACCCTGGAGAAAAAGGTGCGCACCATCGGTGTCGCCCCGATCTTCACCGACGCGGAATCGGACATCCGGCACCCCGACAAGGCGTCCATCGTCTCCATCGTGCGCACCTACAACATGAAAAACGAGAAGGAGCTTGTCGCCAGGCTGAGAAGCACCGGCATCTTCTACGCGGTCCGTCCGGTGGAGGGCGACGCGACGAGGCTCTTCGAGACCCTGGTCTGGAACCGCGAGCGGCGCGACGACGCGGGGATCGTCTACAACAAGTACTTCGTGAAGAAGGAAGAGCTGAAGCAGCTCCTCGCCCAAAACGGGCTCGACGCCATGCTCTTCGTCACCGTGAGCGGCCTCACGAAGCCGGGGAAGGTCTACTCGAGCAACCTACTCTCCTACCTGGAGACCGACTTCAACTACCTCTCCATGACGGCCCAGATGCTGGACCGCGAAGGGAACACCATCTGGGAGTACCCGAACTTCAAGACGAACAGGCTCTCCTACCCGATGTTCTTCGCGCTTCAGTACCCGGACTTCGACGAGGCGGCGGCGAACCTCACCGAGAAGGTCGACGTGAAGTTCAAGACGGTCGCCGGCGTGAACGCCGCGTTTGCGAAGACCGAAGCATCATCGGTCCCGAACGCACCGGAGGTTTCCACCCTTTACGTGAAGCAGTTCGACGAGATGCTTGCGCTCATGAGCACCTACAAGCCGCTCTTCGGCGGCAAGGAGAAAGAACGTGAACCCGCTCCCGCCCCGGGGGGAGGAGCTCCGGTCTACTACAACCCGCCCGCGAAACCTGCCGCGGCCCCAGTAGCTCCGGCGGCTCCCGCGGCCACGGCACCGGCAGCACCGGCAGCCCCGGCGGTCCAGGCCGCACCGGCACCGGTACCCACGACACCGGTGACCGTCACTCCGGGCGACATCGTCCCGGAACAGCCTCCCGCGAAGTAACAAAAAGGCGGCGCCAGGGTTTCCCCGGCGCCGCCTTTCTCATCCGCCCCCGCCGTTTCCCCCGGGCGGTGCCTAAAGCTCTTCAAACTCTTCCGGGTCCTCGGCCTCTTCCTCTTCCGCCTCCCCTTCCTCTTCGTCTTCGTAATCCTCGTCGCTCACCCGCTTCAGGAACTCCTTGTTGCTTTCGATGAGACGGCGGATCTCTCCGGCAAGTTCGTCAAGATCTTCGTGTTCCACCCTACGCCTCCCCTCCCTTGCGCAGCAGTGCCTTTCTGTACAGGTCCAGGTACTTGTGCACCGAGTTCTGCCACGAGTAATCGCTGCTCATGCCGCGCCGCATCAGCTTTTTCCAGAACGCCTTGTCCTGGTAAGCGGTGATGGCCCGGTTCATCGCTTCCCACAGTGCCTCCGCGCCGTACTCCTCGAAGACGAAGCCGTTCGGGGTCTTGTCGTTGTCGCGGGGATCGAAGACGCTGTCGGCGAGCCCGCCGGTCCGGCGCACCACGGGGACGGTGCCGTAGCGCATGGCGATCAGTTGCCCCAGCCCGCACGGCTCGAAGAAGGAGGGCATGAGGAACATGTCGCTCCCGGCGTAGATCTTGGGTGCGAGGCTGTGATCGAAGCCGGCGGCGAAGGCTACGTTGCGCGCGCCCGCGGCCTTGATGTCGGTGAAGGCCTTGACGTAACGCTCCTCACCGCTGCCAAGCATGACGAACTGCATGGGTGCCTTGGCGATCTCGGGCAACAGCTCGGCGATCAGGTCGAAACCCTTCTGCGCCACCATGCGCGACACCATGCCGAAGACCGGGGTTTCGGGGGCGCTGGCAAGCCCCATGAGGCGCTGCAGGCCGATCTTGTCCACCATCTTTCCGGAGAGGGAGGCATGACTGTAGTTCTTCATGATCTCCTTGTCCATGGCGGGGTTCCACTCCTCGTAGTCGAGCCCGTTCAGGATCCCTACCAGGTCATCCTTCCTCGTCTGCAGCACGCCATGCAGTCCGCACCCCATCTCCGGCGTGCAGATCTCGCGGCAGTAGTTTTCCGAGACTGTGGTGACGATGTCGGCGGCGAGGATCCCCGCCTTCAAAAGGTTGATCTTGCCGTAGAACTCAAGCCAGTCGATGGTGAAGCACTCCTTGGAGAGCCCCATGGTGGAAAGCTCCTCGCGGGGGAAGAGCCCCTGATAGGCGAGGTTGTGGATGGTGAAGATGATCCCTGTCCTTGCGAAGAAGGGATCGTTCTTGCGCTCGTGCTTCAAGTAGTGCGGGATGAGTGCGGTCTGCCAGTCGTGGCAGTGGATGATGTCGGGCCTGAAGTCCATCTTCTTCAGGAGCTCCAGGACGCAGCGGCAGAAGAAGGAGAAACGCTGGGCGTTGTCCGGGTAGTCGCCGCCGGGGGTGCCGTAGAGCTCGTCGCGTGAGAAGTACTCCTTGTTCTCGATGAGGTAAACCGGTATCTCGCCGAGCGCCGCCTGGCGCAGGAAGCCCTTTTTCTCGACGCCGTCCACCATGACCGAGGCGCTCTTGCGCCCCTTGCGCACCGCCATCCCCCCCCGCTCGACCACCGAGTAGAAGGGCATCATGATCCGTACGTCATGGCCGAGCGTCCTGAGGGTCTTGGGAAGGGCGCTGGCAACATCCGCCAGACCTCCCGTCTTGGCAAAGGGAGTGACCTCCGACGCAACAAACAAAATCTTCATGTAAAACCTCTAACACCCTGGAATTATAGGGACATTCTAGATTAAGAGCGCCCCCGGGTAAAGTTTTTTTGTAGAAGAAAAATTTAAGAACCTTCGGGTACGCCCCCATCCACCCCGAGCCCCGGGCCTGCGTAGGCAATGGGGAGCGGGGCCTCGGCGGGCCATCGCCCGAGCGGACTGCCGACCCTCGAGAGGGTAAGGTAGCAGGAGAGCCGGTCACCGGCATCGAGCCCGAGACCGGTTAGCGGGACGCGCAGTTCGGCGCTGCGCCCGACCGCGTAGCGGGCGAGGGCACCGCAGGGGAGCCAGCGTCCCTCTTCGAGCAGCTGCAGCTCCCCCTCCCCGGTACCCGGCCGCATCTCGACACGGTACTCGCGCCCCCGGATCAGGTGCAGCGACAGGGCGTCGCCCGGCTGAAGCACCTTTTCCATGGATTGCACGCCGTCGATGCGGAAGTAAAGGTACTCGAGGTCGTAGCCGTAGAAAAAGGACTGCAGCACGCTCTCGGCGGCATGCATCGCGCCTCCCTGGCGGGTCAGGTCGTAAAGTCCGGCGCAAAGCCACTCGAGGTAGTCCCCGGCCGCGGTCTCGAGCGACGGGGTGATGAGCCGCGACGGGGCCCGCACGAAACCGGCCGGGCGCTGGCGCTTGATCGGCTCGTGCAGCTCCCCCGGCACTTCCAGCGAAAGGAGGCTGTAGACGCTGATCAGATGGCTTCGGAACAAAAGATCGAAACTGCCGGAGTGGGCTGAACTGTGATCGTCGCCGTACCACCAGAACCAGTCGCTCCCCTGCGCCGCGTAAAGTGCCCGGCAGGCGCGCCGCGCCGTATCGTCCGAGCTCTCGCCGCCGGTTAAAAGACGCGCCGCTTCCGGACTCCCCTTGGCCGCCGCCTCCCTCGCCCGCGCCAGGTACTCCCACCCCTTGTTCTCCTCGGGATGCCCGATCCAGATGCCGTAGTCGGCGTTGATCCAGGAGCCGGGATGGATGTGACCGATGGAACGGCGCTCCGGGACCCGTTCCAGCACCTCGGCGAAGGTGGCGAGCTCAACCCCGGCGGTCTGGGTGAGTGCCGCGTAGAGCCTCGAGAGGAACGGGAGCCCGTTTTCCTGGTAGTGCTCCCAGGCGTTCTCGCCGTCGAGGATCACCGGGACCACCCGGGCCTCGGGACAGTGCCGGCGCACCTCCTTGACCCGCGTCACGAAGTCCGCCGCGGCGCGCTCCGGGTCCCAATCCGAGTAGGTGAAACCGATCTGGTCCGAGAGGACCTGGTCCCGGAAGAAGAGCGCGACCTCCCGGTCCCCCTCCTGGAAGAGGTAGGGGTGGTAGAGCGCCTCCCGTTCGCGCCCAAGTCCCCCGGGGAGGGTGCGGGAGAGGAGCCGCTCGTCGGAAGCGGTCCACGAGAGCCCCCCCTGCGCCATGATCCCCAGTACCTCGTCGCTCAAGGCCCCCTCCGAGGGCCACACCCCCGCCGGGTCGAAACCGAAGAGCCTGCGGAAGCTCTCGATGCCGTGCCTTAGCTGACTCTTCGCGTCTTCGGGGCAGCGAAAGGGGATGCCCGGGAGGTTCACCCCCGGCTGCGCGATGCGGGCGACGCGGGAGTCGCAAAGAAGAGGGAGGATCGGGTGAAAATAGGGGCTCACCGAGAGCTCGGCTTTCCCCTCGTCGTGCAGCTTGCGGTAAAGCGGGATGATCCCGGCGATGAGGCTGCGGTGGGTATCGAGCAAAAGCGCCTTGTCCGCAGCGTCGAACCCCTCACCCTTGCGGATCAGGTCGCGAAAACAGGGGAAACGGTTGCGGGCCGCCTCACCGGTCCAGGCGAGGTAGAACCAGACCTGCAGGTCGAGGAGGTCCCTTTCGGTGAAAAGCGAGACGCGGGAGGCGACGCTTCCGGGAACGCCCTCCCCCGCCATGCGGTACAGCTCGCGGTAGCGTGGGTAGGGCTCGATCATGCGCCGCCGGTTCGCCGAGAAGAAGTTCTCCAACAGGAAGAGGCGCTCGGCGAGCGTCAGCTCCGCGGGGGAGCGGCGCGCGAGGTCGAGGTACGGGTCGACCGCCTCCCCCGAGGCGTAATCGAGGATCTGCTCCAGCAGCGAGGGGACCAGGTTGAAGACCACCTTCACGCCCGGGGTCGCGTCCACGATGGCCGGCATGTCGTAGTAGTCCTTCACCGCGTGGAGGTAGGCCCAGGGGAGCAGGTACTCTCCCCGGACCGGCTCCTTATAGAAGGGCTGATGCATGTGCCAAAGCAGCGTGAGGTAAATCGGTTCGGTCATGCTCTCCCCTTTTGGCGGCGGATGAAGGGGCCGCCGGGTCCGCTACAGGGTCAGCTCCTTTTTCCAGTGTTCGACCTTCTTCATGTAATCCTCCAAAAGCCGCTGCGCCGTCCTTGGATCCTTCGCCTCGGCGACCACGTGGATCACCGGCTGGTACTGGTCCGGCAGGACGAGCACCCAGTCCTGGCCGAAGGAGACCTTGATGCCGTCGATGAAGGACGCCTCTTTGTCCAGGCTGTCCTCGCTCATCTTGCGCATGATCCCCCCCTTCTTCTCCCAGACGCAGGGAACCCGCCCCTGCAAGAAGGAACTCTTCGGCACCTCCTTCAGCACCCGCGAGATAGGAACCCCGGCGGCGGTGGCAAGCTCGATGGTCTTCGCGATGGTGAACATGCCGTCGAAGGCCGCCTGGAACCTCGGGAAGGCGAAGCGTCCGGCCATGGAGCCGGCCATCACCACCTCGGGGGATATGGCCGCCTCGATCATGGAGCGGTCCATGCTTTTCGTGCGGCGCACCGAGCAGCCGTTTTCCTGGGCTAGCTGCTCGATCACGGAAGGGGCCGACACGGGGATCGCGAAGGCGCCCCGGGCGCCGCTTTTCAGCATGAGCGCGGTCATGAGGCTTAAGTACTCCTCGGGCTGATAGATCCTCCCTGTCTCGTCCACCAGCACCACCTCTTCGGCGGTGGGGTCGAGCCAGAAGCCCGCCTTCGCCTCGAGGGTGACCACGATCTTCGCGAGCTGCTGGAGGCTGTTCGGCTTCTCGTCCACCGTCTTCGAGCCGCGCTGCTCGTCCAGGTAGGTGTTTAGGCCGATCACCTCGCATCCCAGGTCGTTCAGGATCTGCGGGAGGATCTGGCCGGCGGGCGAGTGGTTGAAGTCGATCACCACCTTGGGGGTCGCGCTCTTGATGATCTGCTGCTCTACGCCGCGGAAGAACCCCTCGCGGTAGAAGTCCATCACCTGCGGGAGTTCGGTGATCCCCCCCGGCTCCATGTGGTGCGCGCGCCGGAAGTTTTCCTTGTAGAAGATACGCTCGATGTTTTTCCCCATGGAGGAGGAGAAATCGAGGCCGTCGGCGTCGAGAAAGACGATCTCGGTGGTCGCCGGGTCCTCGAGCGACTGCCGGAAGTGCACCCCCCCCACCTCGCCGAAGGTGCGCAGCTTGTAACGCAGGATGGGAAGCGAGACCATCCTGATGTCACGCACGTTGACCCCCGCCGAGAGGATCCCCCCGAGGAAGCTCCTCTTCAGCATGCGCGAGGAGAGGGTCGCGTCGCGGCCGACGAGAACGTGGCTCCCCTTGGGTAGCGAGGTGCCGTAGGCGCAGCCCAGCTTGGCGACGAACTCCGGGGTGAGCTCGATGTTGGTGAGCCCCTTGATCATCTCCCCCTCGAAGAGCGACTTCTTCCAGCGTTCGCCCCAGATGAGGTTGCCGGTCACGGTGGAACCACCCTCGATCACCTTGCGGGGCCAGATCTTCACGTCGCGCTTTATGTAGCTCTCCTCGCCGATGGAGGTGTCGTCGGCGACCACGCCGCCTTCTTCCATGATGGTGGCCGCACCGACACTTACGTTGTTGCAGACCACGCAGTCGTTGATCTTCGCTCCCTTCTTGATGTAGACGTTGTCCCAGATCACGGCCCGGGTCAGCTTCACCCCCGCCTCTACTATGCAGTTGCGGCCGATGACGGAATCCTTGATCTCGGCCCCCGCCTGGACTTGGGAGTTGTCCCCCACGACCACGGTCCCCTCCACCACCGTCTTCTCGCCCAGTCTCACGTCGGACCCGACCCGAAGGTCCACCCCCGCCATCTCGCGCCGGGCCTCGTCCACCTTCACCCCCACCTTCCCTTTCAGGATGTCGTGGTGCGCCTCGCGGTAGGAATCGGTGTTGCCGATGTCGCGCCAGTACCCCTTGACCGGGAAGCCGAACAGGGGGGACTTCTTCTTCAAAAGAAGCGGGAAGAGGTCCTGCGAGAAGTCGAAGTTCTCCCCCTCGGGGATGAACTTGAAGATCTCCGGCTCGAGGACGTAGATCCCGGTGTTGATGGTGTCCGAGATCACCTCGCCCCAGCCGGGCTTCTCGAGGAACTGGGTGATGCGCCTGTCCTTGTCCGTGATCACCACGCCGAACTGCAGCGGGTCCTTGACCGAGGTGAGGGTGATGGTGGCGAGCGCCTTGGAGCTCTCGTGGAAATCGATCACCTTCTGGAGGTTGAAGTCGGTCAAGAGGTCCCCGCTGATGATGAGGAAGCGCTCGTCCAGGTACTTCTCGGCGCACTTCACCGCACCGGCGGTCCCCATGTCCTCGAGCGGCGTTACGTAGGTGATGCGGACACCGAGGTCCGCGCCGTCACGGAAGAAGTTCTTGATGACGCTCGGCTGGTGATAAAGGAGCATGACCAGGTCGGTCACCCCGTACTTCTTCAAAAGCTCGACGATGTGCAGCATGATGGGGCGGTTCATAAGCGGAACCATCGGTTTGGGGATGTTGCAGGTGAGCGGCTGCATGCGGGTGCCGAAGCCGCCCGCCATGATGACTGCCTTCATAGGTGAAGCCTCCAAAGTCAAAGATGAAAATCTACGGAACAGGGATTAACAGTCCGCTGAGCTACCGCCTGATCTACTCGGGAATAAAATTCTTCCATTTAGCCACGAACAGAGTAGGTGAAGGTGTTCGGCTCGGACACTTTTCTAGGTGTAGGCCGCCTTTTGCCTCTTCGCGAGGACGCGGGCGATCTCGTCCTTCAGCTCCTGGAGGTCGCTCGACTTGACCACGTAGCCGTCGGCGAGCCAGGCCGAGAAATCGTCCTTGTAGCAGGAAAAGGCGGTGCACAGGATCACCGGAACGGTGTGACGCTCCTTGACGATGCGCTGCAAGAGCTCGATGCCGCTTTCGTTTTTCAGCTTGATATCTATCACCGCGAGGTCGAAGCTCTCCGATTCCAGCTTCTCCACCGCCTCGAGCGCGCTCCCGGCGGTGACCACATCGTACCCCTCGTCGCTCAGTTCCGCGGCGTACAAAAGCCTTATGTTCGCCTCGTCATCCACAACCAACAGTTTCGCCATGTCAGATGTTCTCCTTTTTCGTCAAAAGCCTGATGCTGTATGTGTTTCCGCCGCCGGGACGGCTCGTTATGGTGAGGGTGTTTCCCTGCCGCTCCAGGATCGATTTGCAAAGGGAAAGCCCCACCCCCTCGCCGAGCTCCTGGGTCTGGAAAAACGGGGTGGTGAGCGCCACCTGTGCCGTTTCGCTCAAGGGCTTGCCGTCGTCGGTCACGCGCAAGAGCACCGCTTCGCCCTCCTTGAGGCTCTCCACGTGGAGCTCTCCCCCAAGCTCCATGGCGGAGAGGGCGGTGGTGGTGATGGTCTTCAGGCAGTAGCTGATCTGCTTGTAATCGATGCGCACCACGGGGAGGTCGGGGGCGAGCTCCATGCGGCAGGCCACTCCGGCCCCTTTCATCACCCCCTCCAGCTCCCCCATCGCCTTCGCCACCAGTTCGTTCAGATCCCAGTAATCGGTGACCGGGAAGAGCGACTCCGAATAGTCGAGCACCTCGCTTAAGACCTCCTCGAGCTGCCGGGTCTCGCGCACGATCGATTCGAGGTAGCTCCGTTTCTCGTCGTCGGCGGGGCTCCCCTTCAAGAGCGTCCGGGCGAAGCCGCCGATCACCATGAGCGGGTTTCTTATCGAGTGGGCGATGCTGGAGGTGATCTTGCCGACCAGCGCCATCTTCTCCATCTTCACGATAAGTTCCTGCTGTTCCCTGAGCTTCAGGTTCGCCGCCTTCTGCTTGGCCACCTCCTCCTGGAGGCGCTCATAGAGGGAGGCGCGCTCGAGGGCGAAGGCTACCGGGAAGGCGAAGGTCTCAAGCGACTGCATGTCCTGCAGGGTGATCGGCTTGTGGGTGATGCAGTTGTCGGCGATGATCACGCCGATGCGGCGGTTCCTGGAGATGAGCGGCATGACCAGGAAGGTGTCGACGCCGAGGATGCGGGCGAGCCCCCGGTCGAGGTCGGGGTTGTTCAGGGCGTTCTCCACGAGGATCGGCTTTTTGCCGCGCAGGGCGCGGTTGAAGATGTGCCCCTGGTCGGACAGGGGTACGGTGAGCCGCTGCAGGATGTCGTGGAACTTCACCTTCTCCGAGGTGAGCTTGGTCTTCTGGAAGTCGCGCGCGAGCTGTCTCAGGGTGAAGTTGCTGCGGCTTATGTCCTCCCAGGTGCGCCACGCCTCCTCGTAATCGCGCGGCCCGACGCCCAGGTAGCCGCGGATGTTGCGCCGCTCCTTGTCCGTCATCAGCAGGAAAGCCCGGTTCATCCCGAACCCCTTCCCCGCCGTGATCGCGGTCATGGCGATGGAAAGGACCTCGTCCAGGTCTATGGAAGTCTGCAGTACGAGGCCCACCTCGCGCAGGAACTTGATCTCGCGGGTCCTGCTGTTCAAAAAGCTCAGCATGGCCCCCATCTGGGCCTTTTGCTCCTGGAACTCGGTCAGTATGAAGGGGAGTACATCCGAAAGCGGATAACCTGCGCCCTTCATCCGGGCCAGGTCGTTCTTGAAGCGGGGGCACTCTACGCACTTCTCTACGATCCTGCGGCGCTGGGAGGAAAGGAGGTCCTCCTCCCCCTCGCCTACATACGGGCAATGATCGGCCTCAATATGGTCCCTACTCCAACAGCATTCCCAATCCAAGCGCCCTCCAGGGTCCGGCTTCATTTTATGGCAAACGAACGCGGCAAAGTATAGCACCCCGCATAACCATTTCAAGTGCATGGTGAACATTTTCTTAAAATTATTAATTAACAATTTGCACGGAAGGACTTGCGAGGCCGAGGCGAAAGGACGCAAAAAAGGGCCCCGCGGTGGTAACCGGGAGCCCTTCGTCGTGCGGTTTGTGTTTAAGCGGTCTATTTTCCCGCTATCATCCTCAACTTTTCCATATTCATGATGGTCACCTTGTTGCCGTCCAGCTCGATGACCCCCTCGTCCTTCATCTTCTTGAAGGTGCGGGAGAGCGTCTCGCTCACCGTGCCGAGGCGGGAAGCGAGTTCCCCCTTGCGCATGTCGAGCTCCAGGTAGGTCTTCCCCTGATAGCTCGTGCTCTTGCGCGCGGCGAGATCGAGCAGGTAGGAGGCGAGGCGCGACGGGGCGTCGGCGAAGGAGAGTTCCTCGATCTGGCGCGCAAAGCGGCGCAAAAGCAGCGAAAGCGAGGCGATCAGGTTCATCGCGAAACGCGGGTTGCGCTCCAAAAGCCCCATGAAGGCGCCCCTGGGGAAGAAGATGACCTCTCCCCTTTCGACACCGCGGGCCTCGGCCGGGTATTTCCCGTCACCGAAGAAGGCTGCCTCGGCGAAGGTCTCCACCGGGTGCACCATGTGCAGCACCTTCTCGCGTCCGTCCGGAGAGATCTTGCAGAGCTTCAGCGCCCCGGAAGCGAGGAGGTAGAACCCCTCGGCCTTCTCCCCCTCGGTGAAGAGGGTTTCCCCCTTGGCGAAGGGACGTCTGACGGCGATGTCGGCGACTTCGACGAGGTACTCGTCCTCCAGTCCCGAAAAAAGCAGCGCTTTCCTTATGATGTCCTTGTTTTCCATGCCGTCCTTTTTACAGCAAAAAGAAAAGGGAGGTCAAGAGGTTGTTGACCGCGCTCCTGCCTTTACTTCGCCGGTCATCTCATGTAAGATCACGAATTCATGAAAAAGACCCTGTACCGCTACATTTTCAACGAGATACCGCCCCCTTTCCTGGTCGGCATGGTGACCTTCACCTTCGTGCTGCTCATGGGGCGTTTTCTCAAACTCGCCGAGATGGTGGTCGAGAAGGGGGTCCCCTTCACCGACGTACTGCGCATGGTGAGCTACCTGCTTCCGTCCTTCTGGCTCTTCACCATACCGATGGCCCTGCTCCTTTCCATCCTGCTCGCTTTCGGCCGCCTCTCCGGCGACAGCGAGGTGACCGCCATGAAGAGCTGCGGCATCAGCCTCTACGGCCTGCTCCCCCCGCCGCTGCTGTTCTCCGCCTTCGCAAGCCTGCTCTGCATGTGGGTCACCGTGTACGCCGTCCCCTGGGGGAACAGCTCCTTCAAGTCGCTCATGCTGGAGATCGCACAGAGCAGCGCCGGCATCTCCATCAAGGAGAAGGTCTTCAACAACGCCTTCCCCGACATGGTGATCTACGCCGACACCCTCGACGCCAAGGCCCAGAACATGGCAGGGGTGATCGTCCACGACGAGCGGGACCCGAAAACCCCCACCACCATCTTCGCCGAAACCGGCGCGCTCTACTCCGACCCGAAAAGCCATTCGATGGAATTCCAGCTCAAAAACGGTTCCATCCACCGCACCGAGGACAAGGGTGGCTACCGGATGGTGCAGTTCCAGGAGTACGTGCTGCGGGTGGCGCTGGCGGACACGGCCCCGAAGGGGCCCAAGAAGGCAAGCGAGATGACCATCGACGAGTTGCTCCACCCGCCGAAGGGTACCGACAAAAAGGAGGTGCTGGCGCGCAGCCTCGAGTTGCACGGCCGGCTGGCACTCCCCTTCTCCTGCATCGTCTTCACCTTCATGGGGGTGCCGCTCGGGATCCAGAACCGCCGCTCGGGGAAGGCCTCCGGTTTCTCGCTCAGCATAGCGGTGATCCTTTGCTACTACGTCGCCCTCTCGGCCTTCGACACTTTGGGTGAGCGCGCCATCCTGCCGCCGTTTCTTTCCGGCTGGGGCCCGAACCTCCTGTTCCTCGCCGCAGGGGTATATCTGTTCATGAAAACAGCTGCCGAGGAACCGCTTCCGCTGACCGGCCTCTACCCGCAAATGAAGGAGTTCGTGCGGGCCCGCTTCGGCAAGGGGGGCAAGCGATGAGGATACTCACCCGATACGTCGCCAAGGCGTACGTGAGGATGCTGGGGCTTTGCATCGGCTCCTTCGTCACCATCTACCTCGTGGTCGACTTCATGGAGAAGATCTCCCGCTTTTCCCGTGCCGGCGCCTCCTGGCGCCACATGGCGCTGTACTTTTTACTCAAGGTACCGGAGATGCTGAGCGACGCGGCCCCCTTGGCCGTGCTCATGGCCACCCTGCTCACCTTGGGCGCCCTCTCGCTCAGCTCCGAGCTCACCGCCATGCGCAGCTGCGGCGTGAGCCTCGCCCGCATCAGCGCCCCCATACTTTCCATATCCATTTTGGTGAGCATGCTGGTGCTGCTCCTGGCGGAGTTCGTCATCCCCAAGAGCTACGCAAAGCGCAGCTACATCCAGGAGGTGCTGATCATGAAGAAGGCGGAGAAGGCCTACTTCAGGCAGCACAACATATGGCACCGCGAGGGGACCATGGTGCTGAGGGCGAGCCTCTTCGAACCGGCGCAGAACCAGCTGAAGGGGGTCACCATCTGGGAGGTCCAGCCGAAGACGGGTCTGCCGCTCAGGCGCACCGACGCGGCGAGCGGACAGCTCGGGCCGAAGGGGTGGGTGCTGGACGACGTGGTGACGCGCGACATCGTGGCGGGGGAGGTGGCACACACGGCAAAGATCCCGCAGCTTGTCGTGCCGCTCAAGCTGAAGCCCGCTGACCTCAAGGTGCTCGGCAAGTATTCCGACAGCATGACGCTCAGGGAGCTGAACCGCTACTGCAGGAAGATCCAGGCGGGGGGGTACGACGCGACCCGCTACATCACCCAGTTCCACAGCAGGATCTCGCTCCCGTTCGGTTGCGCGGTGATGGCCTTTCTCGGGATACCCTTCGCGCTGCGCGGGGGACGCTCCAGCGGCATCGCCTTCGGCATCGGCATCTCCATCGGCTTGGGCTTTCTCTACGTGATCGTGAACTCGGTGATCATCTCGGTCGGGCAGGTCGGCCTGCTCCCACCGATCGTCGCAGCCTGGGCTACCAACTTCATCTTCTTCGCCGCCGGCGGGTGGTTGTCGCTGACCATTGACAACTAGCCTTAGAGCGCCGAAAATTTGAAACGTTGCTATGAACCTCTCATGGGAGGGCAGATCATGCTCCGCACGCTTACCATCACCCTGCTGGTCCTCCTCGCTTCTCTCACCGCGGCAATCGCTCAGCAAGCGCCGGTTCCTGCTCCGTCAGCGCGGCTCGCGCCGCTGAGCGTGCTCAGCATCCTGCCGGCCCAGGGAGAGCCCGGCGCCACGGTGACCCTGAACGGCACCGGCTTCACCACGGCGACGACGGTGGCCATGGGGGCGCGGGACATCCCCGCAGCCGTCGTCGGGAGCCGGATCATCACCTTCGAGCTCCCCGACCTTCCTCCGGGCGCCTACGCCCTCTTCCTGAAGCGGGAAGACGGCGCCACCACGCGCCCGTTCAACTTCGTGCTGCTCGCCCAGAAACCGGTCATCTCCGCACTCTCCCCCGACACGGTGACCGCCTGCGCTACCGGCCGGGAGCGCGAGGTGCTCGTGAACGGCGCGAACTTCCGCAACGGCACCCGCGTCCTGCTCGACGGCGCGGCCCTCAGCACCCGCATCATCTCCCCCACCTCTTTGGCCTTCATCGCCCCCTCGCTTGCCGCCGGGATGCACCAGGTGCAGGTGAGAAACCCGGGCGACGCCACCTCCGGCGCAGCCGCGCTCTTCATCGATGCGAAACCGGAGATCGCCTCAGTCTCCATCGGCAGGGAGTTCGTGAATTATTACGAGCTGGTGGTGACGGGACGTAATTTCCAGCAGACATCGGTGCTGGTAGTGGACGGCAAGAGGCTTTCGACGGGAAAACAGTTGGTGGGAGAGCGTGAGCAGCTCGTCTACGGCGGGTGCAACCAGATGGTCTACCAGAGGTTCCCCTACGACCCGACCCCCAAGCAGATCACCCTGCAGGTGGTGAACCAAAACGGCGAGGAGAGCCCTCTTTTCACCATCAGTGCCCCCTGAGGTCTCAGTCGACCGGCTCCTCCAGGACGACCAGGTAGCCGTCCGGATCGAAGCACCAAAGCTCATAGGTGCCGTACGGCTTGCGCTCCAGGGGGTACAGGATCTCCAGGTCCTCCTCGAGGAGTTCCTGGTAGATGTCGGCAATCCCCTCCACGGCGAGATGAATCGTCATCCCCACCCCGCGCGGGAACCCCTCGAGGCGCGCCTGCAGAATCGGATGCAGTTGCGCCACCGCGGCATCCTCCACGAAGATGATCTGAAATTCCTCCGTCTCCAAAAGCAGGTGCTCCGGAGCGCCAAGCGTGGTGATCGGCCGTTGCAGCGGCAGGTCCAGGATGCCGGCGTAGAAGGCCTCGGTGGTCCCGAGGTCGGAGACGCAGAGTTGGATGGCTATGGCTGCGCCGTTCACTCGCCGAACCAGGCGCTCGTGTAACTGCTGATCAGCACCATGGAGTTCGTGAAGATCAGGATGCCGATCACGATCATGAACACGCCGGTGATGACCTCGAAGAGCCGGATGTGCCGCTTGAAGCGCCTGAAGAAAATCAGGAACTGGTGCAGGGCCAGCGACGCGAGGAAGAAGGGGATGGCAAGCCCCATGGAGTAGGCGAGCAGAAGCCAGACGCCGCGTCCCTCGGTGGCGGCGACGGCCAGGATGGTGGCGAGGATCGGGCCGATGCAGGGGGTCCACCCCGCGGCGAAGACTATGCCGACGACGACGCTGCCGAGGTAGCCTGCGGGTTTTCGGTGCAGGGTCAGCTTCTTCTCGCCGAGGAGCATGGTGATGTCGAAGAAGCCCGCAACGTGAATGCCGAAGACGACGATGAGGATGCCGCCGATGCGCCGGATGGCGGTCTTGTGCTCGTGCAGGAAGTCGCCGACCAGGGTGGCCGAGGCCCCCAGCAGGACGAAGACGCAGGTGAAGCCCGCGATGAAGAGCAGGGAGTGGATGATGGTCTGCTGCCGCACCTTGTGGCTTGGGTGCTCCGCGTTCAGGTCCGCGAAGGAAAGGCCCGTGATGTAGGTGATGTAGGACGGTATGAGCGGCAGCACGCACGGAGAGAGAAAAGACAGCAGGCCCGCCACGAATGCGCCGATCATGCTGATGTTGGTTGTTTCCATGTTTTTTCCTCCTCGCGTGGTACGTAACGCCCCGCGCTGCCGCGGGACGGTCCTGCTACTTGCCTGCCATCAACTGCTCGAGGGCCTGGATCACCTGGGGTTGGCTCCAGTCCATGCCGCCGACCACCTTCTTGACGATCACCCCCTTGGTGTCGACGACGAAGGTCTCGGGGACCCCGGTGGTCCCGTAGAGGCGCGCGACCTTTCCGTCGGTGTCGAGGAGGGCCGGGAGCGTGACGCCTCCCTGCTTGAAGAAGTCCTCGACGGCCCCCTTGCCGCCTTCATCGATGGAGATGGCGAGCATCTGGAAGTTTTTACCCTGCATCGCCTGGTTCAGCTTGACCATGGAGGGAATCTCTTCGCGGCAGGGGGGGCACCAGGTGGCCCAGAAGTTGACCAGCACCACCTTCCCCTTGAGGGAGGAGAGCTGCACCGACTTTCCGGAGAGGTCCTTAAGCGTGAATTCCGGAGCGGGGTTTCCTTCCGTGGCCGGCAGCGCGGCCTCCTTCTTGGTACACCCGACACCGGCAAAAAGTACGACCAGCAACAATAAACCGAACAAACGCCTCATCATTTCCTCCCCGGTTGTACGATACTGTATTTTTCCATTCTGTAAATCAGCGTGTGGCGCGGGATGCGCAGGAATTTGGCCGCCGCGGTCTGGTTCCAGTCGCAGCGGTTGAGCGCTTCCACGACCGCCTCCATCTCGAGCTGCTCGAGCGAATACCCGCCGGCCGGGAGGCGCAGCACCCCCCCTTCGGCAGGAGGTGCGACGGCGGAGATCTTGCCGGGGAGCTCGTCCACCCCGATCTGGTCCCCCTCCCGCATGATCAGCAGGCGCTCCACCGTGTTCTCCAGTTCGCGCACGTTGCCGGGCCAGGCGTACTCCTTGAGCCGCGCGAGCGCCTCCTTGGTGAAGGAGACCCCTTCGGCCCCGAACTTGGCGCAGAAATACCGGATCAGGAGCGGGATGTCCTCGACGCGCTCGCGTAACGGCGGGAGCTGGATCGGGATGACGCAGAGGCGGTAGTAGAGGTCCTCGCGGAACTTCCCCTCCGCGATGGAGCGCTCGACGTCGGCGTTGGTGGCGGCGACCACCCTCAGGTCTATCTTCTGCAGCGAGGTGCCGCCGACCGGCTCCACCACGCGCTCCTGCAGCACCCTCAAGAGCTTGGGCTGCAGTTCGAGAGGGAGATCCCCCACCTCGTCGAGGAAGATGGTGCCGCCGTCGGCCAGCTGGAACTTCCCTTCCTTGTCGCGTATGGCGCCGGTGAAGGCGCCTTTCACGTGCCCGAAGAGCTCGCTTTCCAGGAGGTCCTTCGGAATGGCCGCGCAGTTCACCGCGACGAAGGGGGCTTCCCGGCGCGAGCTGCCGGAGTGAATGGCCCGGGCCACGAGCTCCTTCCCCGTCCCGGACTCGCCGGTGATGAGGACGGTGGCCTCGGTATCGGCCACCTTGCGCACCACGGAGAAGACCCCTTCCATGGCACGGGAGGTCCCCACGATGCTGTTGAATTCCGTGCGCCCCGAGAGCTCCTCCTTCAGCAGGCGGTTCTCCTCGGAGAGCCCCTGGAGCTGAAGCCCCTTCAGCACGGTGATCTTCAGTTCTTCGCGGTTGAACGGCTTGGTGAGGTAGTGGAAAGCCCCGAGTTTCATCGCCTCCACCGCGGTATCGATGGCGCCGAAGGCGGTGAGCACGATCACCACCGTTGCCGGGGCCCGCTCCTTTACCGCCGAGAGCACCTCGAAGCCGGTGATCCCCGGCATCTTCAGGTCGGTGATCACCAGTTGGGGCGACTTCTCCTCGAAAAGCCTCAGGCCGGCCGCCCCGTCCTCGGCGGTGTAGACGTGGTACCCCTCCTGCTCCAGGTTGTACTCGAGAACGCGCCGCAGCGAACTGTCGTCGTCGATGATGAGGATCTTTGGGGGCATGGGATTCCTGACGATGGTGACGGGATATTAATGGAACGCCAACGTCAATTTGTAACCGATTTGCCGGGGCAGGGCAACCCTTTTTATAATGAGCACCCCCCCGCCGACCTTCTCATCTCGGACGCGGGACAGCGGGGCTTGGGAGTCAAGCGGCGGGGAAGCGGGCGTGGGCGGCGCGAAAGGGGGCGCGCATCTAATAAGGCGGGAAAAAGAAAAAAGAAGGCCGAGCACCACCTAAAAGGTGGCGCAGGAAAAGGGGCCGTTCCGCCCGAAGGGGCACGGCTTTTCGTTACGGGCGGCGCATTCTGGGCCTGCGCGGGTTGCCCAGGTAGCACTGGGTCAGCTCGCGGGTGCCTACCGCGAGCGGCAGCAGATCCTCATGGCGCTTCAGGGTCTCCGTCAGCGAAGGGCCGTCGGTGATGATGAAGTCGTCCTCTCCAAGGCAGGTCTTGGCGAAGAAGCGGCCGGCAGCGCTGCAGAAGACGCTTATGCTGAAGGTTTCACCGTTAACTTCCAACTCAGACGAGTGCAGCAACATCTCTTCGTCCACATCTCCCCCCGAAAAACAGTTCGCATAAAATGAAGTCAGGCTCAGAGAGCAAGAACCGCACCAAGGAGCGGGGCAGATGCACGGCAACGGCAAAAAGCCCGTGATGCCTTGAAAACACAAATGAGCGCCGGGTAACCGGCGCTCATTAATGGTGTGACAAAGCGGAAGGGGTATGTCTTTTTTCGAAATTCGGGCTCGCGGCGCCGCTAAATGGCGGGGCTTGAGACGGTTATTTGACCCTGGTGACCACGTAGTCGGCCAGTTCCGCCAGGGCCTCGCGGACCGGGCCGGCCGGGAACTTCGCCAGGTGTCCCTTGCAAAGGGTGACGTGCTCTCTCGCGGACTCGATGGTGTGCTCGATGCCGCCGTAGCGTTGCACGAGGGCCAGCACCTGCTCGAAGTCCTCGTCGGAGAGAAGCTCCTTCTCCACCACCGAGGCGACCAGGTCGCGCTCTTCTTCGCTGCAGAGCTTCAAGGTATGGATGAGCGGCAGGGTGATCTTCCCTTCCTCGAGGTCGTGGCCGATGCTCTTGCCGAACTGCTCCTCGCTGGCGGTGTAGTCGAGGGTGTCATCCATGAGCTGGAAAGCGATGCCGAGGTCCATGCCGTAGTCAGCCAGCGCCTGTCTGAGTTCGGGAACGGCGCCCCCGAGGATGGCACCCACCTCGCAGGCGGCGGACAGCAGTATCGCCGTCTTGCTCCGCACCACGTCGATGTAGCGCTCGATGGTGATGTCGAGATCGCTGGTGCAGACGAGCTGGAGCACCTCGCCTTCGGCTATGATGGTGGTGGCGTCGGCCAACACCTTCAGGATGTTTAGGTCGCCGTCGGCGACCATGAGCGAGAAGGACTTCGAGAACAGGAAGTCGCCGACGAGAACCGAGGCCTCGTTACCCCAGAGGGTGTTGGCGGAGGCCTGACCGCGTCTCAGGTTCGCGTTGTCCACCACGTCGTCGTGCAGAAGCGTCGCGGTGTGGATGAACTCCACCACGCTGGCGAGCGGGACGCTGCGGTCGCCGCCGTAGCCGCACAGCTTGGCGGCCAGAAGCACCAGGGCCGGACGGATCCTCTTCCCGCCGCTGGAAAGTACATATTCACCCACCTTGCGTATCAGCGGGACATCCGACTGCAGGTCTTTCTTGAACTGCAGTTCCACGTTTTTCAGGTCTTCCCCGATGAGGGCAAGCGCTGCATCCATATCAGGCCTCGGTTCTGCGACTAGCGCTACGGCGTATAACGCTCAAAAATATGAACGGCACGAATTCGCGCCGTTTTCAGTGCCAGTGGGCTGGCAATTTTAATGGGAAACGACGCAGCACTCTAACAAAATCGCACTCATTATTCAAGGCATTTCGTCTACGGGAAAGGGGCTGAAAGAACGGAGGGATGAGGAGATAGGGTTGAAAATAAAGGCAAAAAAGAAGGCGAGCCTTTCGGCCCGCCCCTTGTTTCACGCCGCCTGCTGATCCTGCGCCAGCAGTCCGCAGCGTCTCAGTTCCTTGTCCAGTTTCGTCCTGGTGAGCCCCAGGGCCCTGCAGACCTTCTCGCGGTTACAGTCGTAGCGCTCCATCGCCATGAGCAGCAGCGCCTTTCTGAGCGAGGCGGAGAGCTTGTCCATGACGTGCTCCTTCGCGGTCGCGGAGATGAGGGTGAAAAACGGCTCGAGACTCCCCTGAAAAAGCCGTGCGTTCTCGTCTACATGTATCCTTTTTTCAGTGTTCATCTTTCGTACCCTCATAAGATTGGCAGCGATCTCGTCCATATCCTCGTTCACCAGTCGCCAGACATCCGGGTCGCAGGCCAGGGTGAGCACCACGGCGACACGCTCCCCCCGAGGAGGGTGCTGCCGTTTGACCAGTACCACCTCCATCGCGCCGAACCCGTCGCCTTCCATACACGCGCCAGCATGTTTGTCCACCATGGTCCACCTCCCAGTGACGGTATCAAGCTCCGTTGTACCCTTTGCCCTACAACAGCCGTACCAATTCGGCGCCCCGCCGACAACTCCGCATAAACCACCGTAACTCCGTCATTTTTCACACCGCCAGACACAGCACGCCCCCGTGTACGCGCCCTTCCCCGTTGTTCACACCTTGCACAAAGAGGGGCTCGGTGTGCAAAGAGCGACAACTTGGGGCGCGTGCTCACGCCTGGCGTCAGGCGCGGAAAGCGCCCCCCCCCGGGACTCCCTCTCCGCTTTGCTTGAACAAAAACTAATCTATGATATGATGCCCCGACGCACATGAGAGAGAAGCCCCCTTCACACTAACGAACGCCGCAGGAGGGTACATGCAGAAGAAGCAGCTTTGGGAACTGTACAAAGGCCGCCTCTACCACGATGCCGGGCTCGAGCTTTCCGTCGACACGAGCCGGATGAATTATGCCGACACCTTTCCAAGCGAGATGGAACCGCGCATGCAGAAGGCCTACCAGGAAATGGCCGAACTGGAGAGAGGGGCCATCGCGAACGCCGACGAGCAGCGCATGGTGGGGCACTACTGGCTGAGGGCGCCGGAGCTCGCACCGACGGCTGAGCTTCGCGAGGAGATCCGCGGTGCCCTTGCGTCGGTGAAGGCGTTCGCCGCCTCGGTGCACCAGGGAAACATCGCCGCGCCGGACAACCAGAAGTTCGTGAACCTGCTGGTGATCGGCATCGGCGGCTCGGCCCTCGGCCCGCAGTTCGTCGCCGACAGCCTCGGGACTACCCGCGACCGGATGCGCGTCTTCTTCTTCGACAACACCGACCCGGACGGGATGGACAAGGCCGTCGCCGAGATCGGCGCAGGCCTCAAGCACACCCTTGCCGTGGTGATCTCGAAAAGCGGCGGCACCAAGGAGACCCGTAACGGCATGCTGGAGGCGCGCCGGGCCTTTGAGAAAGCGGGGCTGCATTTCGCGGCCCAGGCCGTAGCCGTCACCGGCTGCGACAGCGAGCTCGACCGTACCGCCTCCCAGGAGGGGTGGCTCGCCACCTTCCCGATGTGGGACTGGGTCGGCGGTCGCACCTCGGTCACCTCGACGGTAGGTCTTCTCCCGGCGGCCTTGCAGGGGATCGACGTGGACCGTCTGCTCGATGGGGCCAGGCTTTGCGACCAGAGCACGAGGAGCCGCTCGACCCGTGAGAACCCGGCGGCGCTTCTTGCCCTGTCGTGGTACCACGCAACGCAGGGCAAAGGGGCGCGCGACATGGTGCTCCTTCCCTACAAGGACCGGCTGATCCTCTTCTCCCGCTACCTGCAGCAGCTCATCATGGAATCTCTGGGCAAGGAGCTCGACCGGGACGGCAACCTTGTATTGCAGGGGATAACGGTCTACGGCAACAAGGGCTCCACCGATCAGCATGCTTACGTGCAGCAGTTGCGCGAGGGGGTGCCGAACTTCTTTGCCACCTTCATCGAGGTGCTGAAGGACCGGGAGGAGGCCTCGTTCGAGGTCGAACCCGGAGCCACTTCCGGCGACTACCTCTCCGGATTCCTGCAAGGGACACGCAGCGCCCTCTATGAAAAGGAGCGGGAATCGCTTACCATCACGATCCGCGAAATCACCCCGGCCACCGTCGGGGCGCTGATCGCCCTGTACGAGCGCGCCGTAGGTTTTTACGCCTCGCTCATCAACGTGAACGCCTACCACCAGCCCGGCGTCGAGGCGGGGAAGAAAGCGGCCGGAGTGGTGCTGAAGCTGCAGGGGGAGATCCTGGAGATGCTGCGGCGCCAGCCGAGCCGCGAGTTCACCTGCGAGGACCTGGCCATGACGCTCGCGCGTCCCGAAGAGGTGGAGACGGTGTTCAACATCCTGCGCCACCTGGCGGCGAACCCCGACCACGGGATCGAGATGACCGCGGCGACGCCGATCTGGGAGAGCCGCTTCAAAGCGCGGCGTAAGTAGAGCAATTCGAATAGGGAGGAAGCAGGAGCAGATGAAAACGGTAGATCTTAGAAGCGATACGGTGACGCGCCCCTCCGAGGCGATGCGCCGGGTGATGGCAGCGGCCGAGGTAGGCGACGACGTGTACGGGGAGGACCCGACGGTAAACCGGCTCGAGGGAATGGCCGCCGAGCTCCTCGGGAAGGAGAAGGCGATCTTCGTCCCCAGCGGCACCATGAGCAACCTGACCGCCCTTTTGTCCCACTGCGGACGCGGGGATGAGTACATAGCCGGGCAGGACGCCCACATCTACCGCTGGGAAGGAGGAGGGGGCGCCATCTTCGGCGGTGTCCAGCCCCAGCCCCTGGACTTCGAGGAGGACGGCACGCTCGACCTCGACAGGGTACGCCGCACCGTGAAGCCCGCCGATCACCACCATGCCGTTACCAGGCTCCTCTGCCTGGAGAACACCCAGGGCGGCAGGGTGCTCCCCCTTTCCTACCTCGAGAAGGCATCCGGCGTCGCCAAAGAGCTGGGGCTCGCGATGCATCTGGACGGCGCCCGTGTCTTCAATGCGGCCGTCTACCTCGGTGTGCCGGTGCGCGAGGTTGCGCGCCACTTCGATTCCGTATCGGTCTGCTTGTCCAAGGGGCTCGGCGCCCCGGTGGGCTCGGTCCTTTGCGGCAGCGCCGAACTGATCAACCGGGCGCACCGCTGGCGCAAGGTGGCCGGCGGCGGGATGCGGCAGGCCGGGATACTCGCCGCTGCGGGGATCCACGCGCTGCAACAAAACGTTGAACGCTTGGCCGATGACCACGAGAACGCAGAGCTTTTATCGAACGGGCTCTCCCATATCGACGAGCTTCTGGTAAGCCAGGCCCGCACCAACATCCTCTTCGTCACCCCACCCGCCGGAAGCGCCGACGCGCTGCGCGAAGCGCTGGCCGCCGAGGGGATCCTGATCGGCGGAGGGGACATGATCCGCCTGGTCACCCACCTGGACGTGGAGCGCGCCGACGTAGAGCGGACCGTTGCCGCGTTCAAGCGCTTCTTCGCTGGAAGGGGGAAGTGAGATGGCCGAGATAACGTGGGGGGATTTCGAGAAGGTGGAGCTGCGGGTCGGGACGGTGCTCGAGGTGGAGGAGTTCCCCGAGGCGAGAAAACCGGCCTACAAGCTGCTGATCGATTTCGGCGAGGCGGGGGTCAGGAGGTCGAGCGCCCAGATCACCAAACACTACACCCGCGAGGAACTGGTCGGGAGGCAGGTGATCGGCGTGTGCAACTTCCCGAGGAAGCAGATCGGGCGCTTCTTCTCCGAGGTCCTCGTGACCGGCTTTGCCGACGAGAACGGCGACATCGTTCTCGCCTCCCCGGAACGCCCGGTCCCGAACGGCAGCAGGCTCTGCTAAAAGAAAGGCTCCGCCAATACTACCCCTTGATGCGCAGCGCCTCCGCGTAGACGGCGCTTTTATGAAGACCGGTTTCCCGGGTCACCCTTTTCACGGCGTCCTTTAGCGACATATCCCCGGACGCCAGGTACTTTTGCAGCAGTTCTTCCATCCCCGGCCCGTCGTCGGAGCCGGACTCCGGCGCCGGGCTCACCAGGATAGCCACCTCGCCCCGCACCTCCCGCCCGCGCACCTCTTCGATCAGTGCGGAAAGGGTTCCGCGCAGAAATTCCTCGTACATCTTGGTCAATTCCCGCGCCACCACCACATCGCGGTCACCGAGCGTTTCCAGCATCTCCTCCAGGGTCGCCAACAGGCGCTTGGGGGACTCGTAGAAGATCAGCACCGCCCGCTCGGAGGCGAGGGACTGCAGCCGTTCGCGTCTTTTCCCCTGCTTGTTGGGAAGAAAGCCCGCAAAGCTGAAGTAGTCGGTGGGGAGGCCCGAGGCGGAGAGTGCGGTGATCGCGGCGCAGGCGCCCGGGATCGGGACGACGGAGATGCCGTCGGCCGCCGCGTCGCGCACGAGTTGGTAGCCGGGGTCGGAGATGCAAGGGGTGCCGGCATCGGTTATGAGGGCGACGCTCTTTCCCTCCCGCAGCCGGTCCAGGATCTGGTCCCCCTTCAATTCCTTGTTGTGGTCGAAATAGGAAGTGAGCGGTTTGGAGATGCCGAAGTGGGTGAGGAGCTTGCGCGAGTGGCGCGTATCCTCGGCCGCGATGAGGTCGACTTCCTTCAGGATGCGCAGGGCGCGCAGCGTGATGTCCTCGAGGTTGCCTATCGGCGTGGCGACGATGTAGAGAGTTCCGGACATAACGGCAGAAGCCGTTCTACGTTCTACGTTCTACGTTCTAGGTTTAAAAGCCAGGCCTTTAACGTAGAACGTAGAACTTAGAACGTAGAACTCGTTCTATTTCCCCCAGTCCCGCGCGTAGCGGAAGTCGCGGTCGATGGTGCGGTTGGATACCTTGGCGATGATGGGAAGACGGCGTTTGAAGTGGGAGCCCTGCACCTTCCTCGCTACGTTATCGATGAACTGCGCGTCGAAACCGACGGCGATCAGTTCCTCGCGGCTCATGCGCTGGTCCACCATGCGGTACAAAAGCTCGTCGGCCTCGCGGTAGGTGAAACCAAGCTCCTGCTCGTCGGTCTGCCCCGCCCACAGGTCCGCGGAGGGCTTCTTCTCGATCACCTCGCGCGGCACGCCCATCGCCTCGGATAGTTCCCACACCTGGCTCTTGTAGATGTCGCCGATCGGGTTCAAGGCGCTCGCCATGTCGCCGTGCAGGGTGCCGTACCCCAGGAGCAACTCGGTCTTGTTGCTGGTGCCCAAGACGAGACCGCCCACCGAAGCGGAGTGGTCGTACAGGATGGTCATGCGCTCGCGCGCCATCTTGTTGCCGCGCCTCATGTTGTCGGCGTCCGGGGTGATGTTGAAATAGGCGTCGATCATCGGGGTGATTTCGATGACCTTGAAGTTGATCCCGAGGCTCTCCGCAACGAGCCGCGCATGCGCCTCGCTCTCCGGGTTGCTGGTCCGGTACGGCATGCAGTAGGCGTAGACGTTCTCCGGCCCCAGCGCCTCGGCGGCGATGTAGGCTACCAGCGCGGAATCGATGCCGCCGGAAAGACCGAGCACCCCCTTGCGCACCCCGACCTTGCAGACCTCGTCACGCACGAACCCCACCAGGATCCGGCGCAGAAGATTTGTATTAACCGTCAAGCCCGCCATTAGCAGTCTTTCTCCTTGTCGATGCGTTTCAGCTCTTTCACGGTGATGGCAAGGTTCTCGTCCCGCATCATGGGGGAGAAGATCCTCTCGCGCCTGAGCGCCCCGCCGTCCACCTTGGCCAGCACGAAGTCCTCCTCGAGAAGCGCGCCGCGGTCGGTGACCTCTCCGGAAGGTGAAATGGCCTCGGAGCCGCCCCAGAAGTTGATGCCGTCCTCGTAGCCGACTCGGTTGCAGTAGAAAACGCGGCAGTTGAGGAACATGGCGCTCGTCGAGGTGAGTTTCTGCCACGCCGCCGCCGAGCCGAGACCTTCCGACTCAGTCACCCCGCGCCCGGGGCTGGAGGAGAGACAGATGAGCGTCATGGCGCCGTCCATGGCGAGGATGTAGGGGGCGGAGAGGTGCCACATGTCCTCGCAGATCAGCATCCCGACGCGGCCGAAACGGGTATCGAAGGCGCGGAAGCGCTCGCCGCGAGCCATGTAGCGCTGCTCGTCGAATAGACCGTAGGTGGGAAGGTAGACCTTGCGGTGCACGTGGCGGATTTCCCCGGCTTCAAGGTAGACCGCGGAGTTGAAGAAGCGGAAGTCGGAGGAGACCTCGACGAAACCGATGGCGATCGAGATGCGTTCGGAGAGCTTTTTCAGCCTCTGTATCTGGGGGGAGTCCAGGCTCAGCGCCACTTCGGGCACAAGATCCTTCAAGAAGTAACCGGTGAGAGCCAGCTCGGGAAACACAACGAGGTCGGCACCTGCGGCGATCCCCTTCTCGATGGCGGCCTCGGCCAACGCCATGTTGTCGTCCAGGCAGCCCAGCTTCGGTTTGATCTGAGCCAGGGCAACGGTAAAATCCATGAGCTTCTCCGCAATTTTTTCTCTCTTTTCTAGCACAGCGGCAGAGGCTTTGTAAACCGCTTCATGAGTTAAAGCAGGATCACCAGCACAACGCCGCCCGCTATGACAGAGAGATTGCAGACCGCGGAGACTCCGTGCAGCTTGGAAAACTGCCTGCGCATCGGGTCATCCTTCGGGGTGGTCTCGAAAGAGACGATCTGCTTCTTGATCTCGGCGGCCTTCGGCTCGATGTAAAAGGCCTGGAACGAGGAGAGGGTGAGCATGAGGGCGATGATGACGGCGGCGGGTGCGGTCCATTTCCCGCCCATGACGAGGCGGCAGACGATGGCGATCACGCCGCAGGCGATGCCCCAGCGGAAGTATCCGGGGAAGAAGAGGCCGACGATGCGCCCGGCAACGTCGCGGCTTTCCGAACGGAACAGGATGGGTGTGAGCACGAAGGTGAAGAGTGCGGCGCCTCCGAGCCAGAGAGCGATGGCCAGACGGTAGATAGCTGCTACGACCTGCATGTAATTTCCTCCTTGTGGTTCCAGTTCATACAATCCCACCCCGTAGGGGGAGGAGTCATGGTGTGGCCTGGGCAGTGGCGATAGCCACCGCTTTAATATGCCAGATCGAAGGCGTTCCTTATATGCTCGATGTCCGGCACGTCATGGTCATGCAGCATGATGGCGATGACATCGAAGCGCGCCTCGGCATCGTAGAGCTTCTTCCGCGACAGCCAGACGAGTGCCGCCTTCGATATCTGCCGCTGTTTGAATGGCGTCACCGCCAGTTGCGGCGGACCGTAGTTGTCATTGTTCCTGCACTTCACCTCGACGAACACGATGGTACGCCCATCTCTCGCCACGATATCTATCTCCCCGCAGGAAGCGCGAAAGTTGCACTCGACGATCTTGAAACCCTGTCCTTTGAGGTAGGTCACGGCGATCGACTCGCCCACTCCGCCTAGTGCACTGTTACCGCTTTTGACTGGCATAGTCGCCCCTGTTGAGACAGCGCGTCACGCAAACAAGACAACAGTGTAGCAGCAAGTTCTGTGGGCGTGTAGCTTGGCTGGAAAAATACTAGAAAGAAAAGAGGCCGGTTTCACGCTCACGCGAAACGGTATCCTGGTCGGAGAGACAATGTTCCTTCACGCCGCTGAAGCTTTTGCGGTGGATCGGGCAGGGCCCGAGTTCCGCAATGGCGGCCAGATGCGAGGCGGCGCCGTACCCCTTGTGGCTCGCGAAGCCGTATCCGGGATAGCGGACGTCGTACTCGAGCATCATCCGGTCCCGGGTCACCTTGGCGATGATCGAGGCGGCGGCGATGGAGAGGCTCAGAGAGTCACCTTTTTTCACGGTGCGCTGGGGGATGTTCATCGGAATGCTGGAGATCCCGTCGATGAGAATGAAGTCGGGGGTGACACTCAGGGAGCGCACCGCATCGCTCATGGCGCGCAGGGTCGCCTGGAGGATGTTGATGCTGTCGATGAGGGCGTGATCGCCGATGCCGACGCCGACGGAGACCGCCTCACGGTGGATGACGTCGAAGAGTTCTTCCCGCTTCTCCTCGGAGAGCTGCTTCGAGTCGTTCACCCCGGGGAGGAGCACCCCCTCCGGCAGTATGACGGCGGCAGCTACCACCGGTCCCGCAAGCGGACCACGCCCCGCCTCGTCCACCCCGGCAATCCGGGCGTAGCCGCGCCGCAACGCCTGAGCCTCGAGGGCGAGCATGTCGATGGGAGAGTCAGGGGTGTCGAAGAGACCGGTCATGATAAAACCTAAAACCATTAGCCACGGAGAAAATCTGAGGACTTCGGAGAAAACCTTAAAAGCAAAAGAATTTGGGGTTAACCTCAAAGCCTTTAGCCTTTCTCGGATTTTCTCAGTTTTTCTCCGTGGCCAGCGGTTTGCCGTTTTGGGTTTAAATAAAAAAAGCCCCGGTCGCTGGACCGGGGCTTTTAACTGCGAGCCTGTTACTGGCCTGCGACGTACTTCCTTTCCTTGATCCTGGAAGCCTTGCCGCGCAGCTTGCGCAGGTAGTAGAGCTTCGCGCGACGTACCTGGCCGCGGGTCACTACCTCGATCGCCTCGATGGACGGGGAGTGCAGCGGGAACACCCTCTCCACGCCGACGCCGTTGGAGATCTTCCTCACGGTGAAGGACTCGCGAATGCCGCCGTTCTGACGGCCGAGGCACACGCCCTGGAAAGCCTGGATACGGCTCTTGTCACCCTCGACGATCTTCACCTGCACCTTGATGGTGTCGCCGGGAACGAAAACCGGGATGTTCTTCTTCATCTGCGCCATTTCAATCATGTCAATCTTGTTCATTTGGTACTTCCTCCCTTATCTGGAACCTCTAGCATAAGACTTAATACTGACAGTTAACCTGCATTACCTCGACTGCTCTCTATCCATGCGGCGCCTAGCGCCCGAAAAGCCTGTCCAGCATGATCGACGCCGCGGAGCGTACCGAGAGGTGGTTGTAATCCCCAGCTCCCTTGATCGGCTCCAGCACCAGATCACCCTTGTTGAACACCTGCTCGATCATCCCCCAACCGGTGCCGAGAAGCAGCAGATAGGGCTGCTCGGGGTCGGCGTCGATGAGATCCTTCAGCTCGGCAAAGCTCACGCTGTTGGGCCTGCCGGAGGCGCCGGTCACGACCACCTTGGGTCTGCGTCCGGTGCGGCTCTCGATGTCGGCGATGGTCGACTCCAGAGACTCTTCGCACTGCAGCGTCTCGAGCGCCATCTTCCGTTTGGGGTTGTAGGTGGAGCCCCAACCGGAGAGCCAATGCTCACGCACCTTCTCAACGAGCTTTATCTGTTCCGCAACCGGGGTCACGATGTAGTAGCGGGCGAGACCGAAGGTCCGGGCCATGCGCGACATGTCGTGAATATCCAGGTTGGTGACCGAGGTCGCCACCACGTCCTTGTGCTTGTCGTACACCGGGAAGTGGATCAGCGCCATGCTGAAATTAGCTGCCGAGGTCATGCGAGCCCCTTAGTCATATGGGGGTCCAGCCCCAGCTCTTTCAGAAGTTTCTTGTCCTGCTTGCTCCACTCGATCCCTTCGAGGAGCTCGGGACGTGAGGCGAGCGTTCTCCTGATCTGCTCCTTCCTGCGCCACTTGGCGATCTCGGCGTGGTTGCCGGAAAGGAGGATGTCGGGAACCTTCTCACCCCTGAATTCGGGGGGCCTCGTGTACTGCGGGTACTCCAAAAGCCCGTCTGCAAAAGAATCGTACTGGGCGGACTCTTCGCTTCCCAGCACACCCGGCACGAGCCGGGACACGGCGTCGACTACCACCATGGCGGCGAGCTCTCCGCCGGTGAGGACGAAGTCCCCCAGCGAGATCTCGTCATCGACGAACAGGGCACGCACCCTTTCGTCGACCCCTTCATAGCGCCCGCAGATGATGATGAGCCCCTCCTCGCGGGAGAGCTCCTCGGCCACCTGGTGCGTGAAAGGACGACCGCCCGGCGTGGTGAGGATCACCCTGGAAGCCGGACGCACCTTCTTGACCGCCTCGATGGCGCCCGCGATCGGCTCGACCTTCATCACCATGCCGGCACCCCCTCCGTAGGGAGAGTCGTCGGCAGTGGCGTGCTTGTCGAAGGCCCAGTCGCGGATGTTGTGCAGGGCCACCTCGATCAATCCCTTGTCGCTTGCGCGCTTCAGGATGCTCTCGGTCATCGGCCCTTCGAACATCGCCGGGAAGAGGGTCAGGATGTCGAACTTCATAGATCGAGCAGCCCCTCGGGAAGAGAGACCGTCATCCGTCCTGCCTTCAGGTCAACAGACAATACGACGTCCTCGAGTGCGGGGATAAGCACCTCGCGCCCGTTGTGTTTTACCACGTAGACGTCGTTGCTGCCGGTTTCGATGATATCGACCAGCTCTCCCAGCTCTTCCCCATCCGACGTAAAAACCTGGAGCCCCAGGAGGTCGGACCAGTAGAACTCGTCGTCGGGGAGTTCCGGGAGCGCCACCCGGTCGGCATATATCTCGCTGCCGACCAGGTGCAGCACCTGGTTGATGTTGTCAAACGGCTTCAGGGTCAGGATGATCCGTTTGCCGTTGTTTTTGGCGGAGACCACGGAGAATTCCTCCATGGCCCCTTTCGGAGACTTGAGAAAAACGCTTTTAAGCTGCGAAATGCTCGAAGCATCCCCCGCGAAGGGGATGACCCGCAACTGTCCCCTGATCCCGTGTGGTCCCTGGATCTTGCCGATCAATACTTTTTTACTACCGGACATCTATCACTCTACGATTTTAAGGATGGCTTTCTTGTTGTCCTTTGTTGAGACAGCGTTAAGCAAAGTACGGATCGCTTTTGCCGTGCGACCCTCCTTGCCGATGATACGCCCCATGTCCTCTTTTGCGACGGTCAGCTTGATTACGTTGGTCTCTTCTTCCAACTCCTCGGTTGCTTTCACCTGGGTGGGATCGTCTACGAGTGCCCTGGCGATGGTCTCAACAAGCTCTTTCATGTCGCTATCCTCTGTAGTGTGGGATATCCGGCTGGCCGGTACTAAGAGATATTAAGCGGCAGGGGCTACGAACTTCTCCCAGATGCCGGTCTTCTTCAGGATCTGCTTGACGGTGTCGGTCGGCTGAGCGCCCTTGCCGAGCCACTCAAGGGTCTTCCCTTCTTCCAGGTTGTAAACCGCCGGCTCCCTGTTCGGGTCGTAGGTACCGACGTTCTCGATGAAACGCCCGTCCCTGCGGCTGCGGCAGTCAGCAACTACTACCTGGTAAAAGGGTTTCTTTTTAGCGCCCGCACGTGCAAGTCTGATCTTTATTGCCATTTCTTCCTCCTGGTATTCTCGGATCCTTGAGATCCGCCATTGCGTGTATTGTTTTTGTGAGTCTGGTAACTGTATCTATAGTTGGTGCAATAGTCAAAGGCGACAGGTTAAAAGGGGAGCATCCCTTTACCCATTCCTTTCATCCCTTTCATAAGGCCCTTCGGACCCATCTTCTGCAACTGCTTGACGACCTTCTGAGCTTCGGTGAAACGCTTCAGGAGTTGGTTGACCTCTTGAACGCTGGTCCCGCTGCCGTTGGCGATCCTCAAACGACGGCTGCCGTTGATGATGGTGTGGTTCGCGCGTTCCTTGGGCGTCATGGAATCTATGATCGCCTCGATCCGCTTCAGCTCCTTCTCCGAAGGCTGGGCGCCCTGCATCTGCTTCATCGCCTTACCCATGCCGGGGATCATGTTCATGATCGATTCGAGCGAACCCATCTTCTTGATCTGCTGCAGCTGGTTGCGGAAGTCCTCGAGATCGAACTGACCGCCGCTCTTCTTCATCTTCTGCTGCAGGCGGGTCGCTTCCTTCTCGTCGAAGGTAGCCTGGGCCTTCTCGATCAGGGTGAGCACGTCGCCCATGCCGAGGATGCGGGAGACGAGACGGTCGGCGTGGAACACGTCCAGCGCGTCCAGCTTCTCGCCTAAGCCCACGAACTTGACCGGCTTGCCGGTGACCGCCTTGATGGAAAGAGCCGCACCGCCCTTGGCGTCGCCGTCAAGCTTGGTGAGGATCACGCCGGTGATGCCGAGGCGGTCGTTGAAGCCCTGCGCCACGTTCACCGCTTCCTGGCCGGTCATGGCGTCGGCAACGAACAGGATCTCGCGTGGTGCGAGCTCGTCGCGGATCCCTTCCAGCTCCTCCATCAGGTAATCGTCGATCTGATGGCGGCCGGCGGTATCGTAGATGATGACGTCGAAGCCGTTCAGGGTCGCGTAGCGATGCGCCTCGCGGCAGATGTCGAGCGGCTTCTGGGTCGCCAGCGAGTTGAACACCTCGATGTCGAGCTGGCGTCCGAGCACCTTCAACTGTTCGATCGCCGCCGGGCGGTAGACGTCGGCCGGCACCAGGAGAGGCTTCTTCCTTTGCGCCTTAAGGAACTTGGCGAGCTTGCCGCAGGATGTCGTCTTACCGGCGCCCTGCAGACCGACCAGCATTATGGCGACCGGCGGCTTCGCGGCGAGATCGAGCGAATTGTCCTCGCTGCCCCCCATGAGAAGCACGAGCTCGTCATGGACGATCTTGATTACCTGCTGCCCGGGGGCGAGGCTTTGCAGCACCTCGGTGCCGACGGCGCGCGTGCGAACCTTTTCGACAAAATCCTTGACGACCTTGAAATTAACGTCGGCCTCGAGGAGCGCAAGACGCACCTCACGCAGCGCGTCCTTGACGTTGTCTTCGGTCATCACACCCTGACCACGGAGCTTCTTGAAAACCAGGTCGAGTTTATCGGAAAGAGTCGCGAACATCTATGAACCCATAAGTCATCGAAATGACGAGTTAATTTTTCTCAAAAAACCGCGCGTGCCGACAAAAGCGCACAGGTATCCCGCGGCAAGAGAGTCACTTTAGTGGATAGAAGCGCAAATTGTCAAGCGAAATTATCGGCCACGACGTTAGTTACAGCCGCACCACCGAGCGTGCTTTCAGCATGCTTTCCGCGATGGTGAACATGTTGGTGACGCCTCCGGCAGCGAGGTGCTCCTTCTTCTTGTAGAAGTCGAGACAGATGCCGCAGGAGAGAACTTCGACGCCGCGGTTGCCCAACTCCTCCAGCGCCTCGACCACCTCGGACCCTTCGGCGGCGAGAAGGACTCCGGAGTTGACGAAGAAGATGCGGTCCGGCAGTTCGTTCAGATCGAGGAGGGTGATGATGAAGTTCTTCATCAAAAGGCGCCCCAGCTCCTCGGCCCCGTCGCCCATCCGATCCGTGCCGATCAGCATCACGGTCGGGCCGGCTGCCGCAGCGGGGGCGGCCTCGCGCGCCGGGGTCGCCGCACCTGCGCCTGCACCGGTGATGGTGAAGGCAAAGCCGTCTTCCAGTTTTTCCTCCTGCACCTGGTAGCCGCGTCCCTGAGCGAAGCGCTTCACGTTCTCGCGCGGTGCGCCGTCGTCGAGAAGAACGTGGAGCTCCTCCCCCTGGGCCGCCTCGAGCGCCCTCTTCACCTGCACCACCGGCAGCGGACATGCCATGCCCCTGACGTCGAGCTTACTCATTGCTTTTCTCCTATCTTTTCGAAGTTGTCTCCGACTTTTCTGTACAGGTCGCGCGGTAAAAGGCCGGCCTCGGAAAGGACCGCTTCCACCTCCGGCCTCACGTCTTCCGCGTAGCGGATGGCGAGCCCGCAGTCCGCGGCAAGGGTGCGCGGTGCCGGAATGAGCAGGATCTTCAGCCCCTGGTCCTTGAGCAGACGCTCCGCCTCCATGACACGATGGATGGAGTTGAAGATGGCGATGAAGTCTCCGTCTTTTATCACAAGTGCTCCTTTTTCAGATAAAAACCAGTGCTATAGAAGCACATTGACAAAGAGAGGTCAAACCCATAGTATTACCGACCCAAGAGGTCAACATGGAAACCGTACTCAAAGCCGCCACCCTCATGGTGCTGGCTACCTTAGTGAACATCCCGCTGGGTTACCAGAGGCAATCCTACCCGAAGTTTTCCTTCGCCTGGTACTTCTACGTCCACATCTCCATCCCCGCCATCATCTACTTCAGGATCAAGACCGGTCTGGGGTGGGGCTTCATCCCCTTCAGCATCTCGAGCGCCGTGCTTGGCCAGGTTATCGGCGGCAGGACGTACCGGAAGAGACATCCCGTCAATGAAGACTAGCCGCCCCAGGATGCGCCGGCCGGCATCCGTCACCGACCTTTTGGGCAGCATCCTCCGGGGCACCCCGGCGGAGCTGCGACTCAAGGAGGGACGCATCTGGGAAGTCTGGGACGAAGCGATCGGCAAAAAGATCGCCGCGCACGCCCAGCCCGTAGCCTTCCGCGAAGGGACCCTCACCGTTCACGTCGACAGCGGGCCGTGGCTGCAGCAGCTCACCTACCTGAAGAAAGACCTCATCGCCAAGGTGAACGAGGCCCTCGACGAAGAACTGGTCAAGGAGCTGCACATGAAGGCGGGCAAGGTCAAGTCCGCCGCGCCGAAGCCGCAGCAGGCCGTGAAGCGGCGCAAATTGAGCGAGGACGAGCAGGCCTGGATCAAGGAACAGGCGCAGGCCGTCGACGACCCGGAACTGCGCGCCGTGTTCGAGAGACTCATCAAAAGAGACCGGGAACACCAGGTATAAACAGGGTCCGGAACTATTCCAAGCCTTTATAGATTCGCAGCTTCTCGCTGCTGTACCCGCCATCCTCGCCGCGCACGAAAAGCGGCGGCTCCACCTTCAGCTCGCCCGTCCTTCCCTTTGCCAGCTCGATCATGAACATCCGGGCATCCATCCGCGTGTTGCCGTGCACCATGCGCAGCCGCAAGGGTGCCAGCTTCTGCACCGCCGCCTGCGCCATCAGTTCCGCCAGGCGGCAGGTGTGGTAGATGAGGCAGATCCGCCCGGAAGGCTTCACCAGGTACTTGGCCGCGGCGAGAAAATCGGCGAGCGTCGCGCTCGTCTCGTGTCGTGCCTCGTCGCGTCCCCGTCTCGGGCTCACCTTTCCCGTTCCGGGGCGGCGATAGGGAGGGTTCGACACCACCAGGTCGAAGCTGTCCACGGGGAAATGCGTCTTCAGCGACAGAACGTCATCCTCGACAATCCGTACCCGGTCCGAGAGGCTGTTCAGTGCGACGTTGCGGTTGGCGATGTCCGCCATCACCTGCTGGAACTCGATCGCCGTCACCGACGAGTTTTGTGCCAGGCGTGCCAGGAGCAGCGCGATCACCCCGCACCCCGTTCCGAGGTCCGCGCAGGACTCCCCGTCCCTGACCCTTGCAAAGTCCGCCAAAAGCAGCGGGTCAACCGAGAACCGGTATCCGTGCCGCGGCTGTATGATGCGCAGGTCATACCCGGATAACTCGTCCAAAGTTTCATGTTCAGCAGTTACGACCATAAAAACCTATAAAAAACGCAAAGGACAAAACCCGAAAACTCAAAAACCAATTTGTAACGCAAAGCCGCAAGGACGCAAAGAAACCCATAAACCCAAAAGCATTTAGTTTTACCCCAAAAAAGCTTTGGGTTTACTCCAGAAGTTCGTTGCGCCTTTGCGTCTTTGCGTTAATAAAAGGCTTTGGCTTTGGGTTCACCCCAGAAGTTCTTTGCGCCTTTGCGTCTTTGCGTTAATAAAAGGCTTTGGCTTTGGGTTCACCCCAGAAGTTCTTTGTGCCTTTGCGTCTTTGCGTTAATAAATGGCTGTTGCCTCTTCCATCGACTACCGTCACAAACCGTTCACTACTCTATGAACTCCGTCCTTGACCAGCTTTTCACCAAAGTTGATGACCATCCCCAACTTCAGGTTCAGCATGCGCAGGTAGGTGAGTGTCTGCGATTCAAAGATGGTGTTGTACTGACTCACGGCCTTCACTTCGACTATCACCAACTCTCCGACCAAAAGATCCAGCCTGAGCGGAACTGCCAATTCGTGCCCTTTGTAAATTACAGGCACCTCCAACTGTCGTCCGACATGAAATCCGCGTTGTTTCAATTCCCAGGCAAGGGCCTCCTCGTACACACATTCGAGAAGGCCGGGGCCACCCAAGTTTCTGTGAGCCTCTACAGCACAAGCGAGGATGTGAGTGCTCAACTCATTTTCCGTCATTTCACACCTCCAGGACATGAAGCGAAAAAGAGGAGCATAACGGTAAAAGGAATTTAATCAAAACTCACGTAACGCAAAGCCTCAGAGAAAAATGGATTGGGTCTGAAGTCTTGGTTTCCCCCCAAAAAAGGTTTTCTTTGCGCCTTTGCGTCTTTGCGTTAAAAAAATGCTTTGCCTTTAAGCCTTTCCAGCCTTTAGGCCTTCCTGTGTTTTCCTCGCCCAAACCTCCCGCCCGAGGAAGAGCGCGAAGATCGCGAAGGAGGCGAGGGTCAGATACTTACCGACCTTGAACGGTGTCGGATCGAAGACGAACTCCACCTTGTGCGAACCGGGGGTGAGGTAGATGCCGCGCAGGACATGGTCTACGGGGTAGATCTCTGCCGCCTTGCCGTCGACGGTCGCCTTCCACCCTTTGTAATATTTCTCCCCCAATACCAGCATCGAATTCAGCTTCACCGCCGCGTCGACGTCGATCCGCTCGGCCTCGTACCTGGTGACGCGCGCCTGCCCGGCCGCGTCGGGGGGAGCGTTCCATTTCGGATCTTTCGCGACCGGGATGGGAGCGGGCGTCTCCACGAGTGCCATGGTGCGCGGGTTGAACTGCGGACTTTGCAGCGCGCCCAGCATCTCCTCCGGCTTTTCCACCTGCAGCGCCACCGGCGCAAGCCACGCCTTCGGGAGCACGGTCGGATTCTCGAGGACGACCAGGCCGCCCGGCGTCGTATAAACGGGACGGTACTTGCCGGCAAGCCCCGTCTTGTCCTGTTCGAACTGCTCCTTCGTCATCACGAGATACTTCACGTTGAGGATGTCGGGCATCCCGGAGATCAGGTTGAAGTTGTCGAGATACTCCTGCCAGCGACGCTGCTGCACCGCGTTCGAGGTGAACATGACCGGAACGCCCGAGGCTGCGTAAGGCATGGGATCGCCGCCAAGCGGCAGGGTGCGGTACTCGGTCCCCGCCCCCTTCACGTAGGCGATCTCAGGTGCCTTGGCGGTCGCCTCGCGGTGCGGCTCATCCACCACGAAAAGGAACTTGGCGTTAACGCGCCCGGTGTCCAGCAGGAAGAGCCCGATCAGCACGAAGGGGAGCGCCTTGGCGGCCAGTTTGCCTCGATGGTAGAGGAAGAAGGCGACGGCGAAGAGGGTCGAGAGCCCCGCGGCGATCCAGGTCTCGGTAAGGATGTTGCGCCAGCGCTGCAGCACGAGCTGCTGGCTCTGCGCCTCGTAGCGGGTGGGGCGCGCCAGGATGTCGATGAAGTGGTTCACCCAGAAGTTGCCGGTGGCAAGCTCCACCACCGCGAGCACCATCAAAAGCAAGGGAAGCATGATTACCCCGGCGACGTAGTGCTTGAATTCGCGCCGGGAACGGACCGCGGGATCTAGCAGCAGGTCGAGGCCGAAGGCGGAGAGGACACCAAGCCCCAGCACCGGGATGAACATGATCATCTTGGGTACCCGGAAGCGGTTGATCCCCGGGAAGTAGTCGAAAAGCAGGTTGTAGAAAGGGGTGTATTTCCCCATGGAAAACAGGATGCCGACGACGACCGCCGAGAGCGCGAGCCAGGTGTAGCGGTCACGCCGGAAGATGAGCGGCAATGGGAGCAGCAGCCAGGGGAGAAGACCCATGTAGCTCACCGTCTGGGTGAAGTTCATCCGCCCCCAGTAGTAGGAGTCGATGTTAGCGGGATTGGGCCCCGCCTCCTGGCGGGAAAAGCCGAAGAAGCCCGGGATGATGAAGGCGGCAGCCTCTTCCGGCGGCATGGACCAGGACATCGCCTCCTCGCGCGCGAGCCCCCCCTTCGCCTCGGTCTGCCCCGCCGAAGCGCTAACGTTCGCTCCGCTGTTCACGCCGCGGTTGGTCTCCTTGGACCAGTTGGCCAGGGGAACCAGCGACATCGCCACGGTGGTGAGAAAGAAGAAAAGCAGCGCGAGGTTCAAGACCAACAGGCGACGGAACTCCTTTTGCCCCCCCTGGTCGCCCAAAACTACCATAAGCGAGCGCGCAATGCCGTAGACCCCGACGGCGAGACAGGTGTAGTAGGCGATCTGCCAGTGGGTGTGGAAGAACTGGTACGCCAGAACGAAGGCCGTCGTGAGGAAGTAGAAAAGTCGTTTCGTTCTGAAGCCTTTTTCCAGGAAGTAAAAAGCCCAAGGGGCAAAGGTGATGGTGGCGATCTTCATCACGTGCCCGGCGTTGATCAAAGAGGCGTTTTCCGGTGCTATCGCAAAGACGAGCCCACCAACCAATGCCCCCCAAGCCCCGACACCGAGGAGCCTGCAAAAGCAGTAGACACCGGCGGCGCCGATGAAAAGCTGGAGCACGATGTACCAGGCCACGTTGGCCGGAGCGGGAAAAATCCAGAAGACGAGGTTGCGGAAAAAGAGGAACTGCTCCGAGGCCATCCCCCCTTCGTTGGTGTGCCCGGAATTTATGAACGGATTCCACCCGGCGCTGGAGAGGTCCACTCGGAAGATGGACCCAAACGGCCTGTTGCCGAAATCCTTCACCCCCCAGTAAAACTCGTTGAGAATATCCGGAGCTCGGATTATCTGCGTGGTGAAGAGGATCTTTGAAAAAAGGATCAAGAGAACTGCCAGGAGTCCTGAGAGAATGAGCAGATCTTTCTTGCGGGCGGTCATCGCGATTTACACTCCATGATCAGGGCAAAAATCGGCCTCACCTTTTGTTGAGAGACCGTAGCCAGCGTCGCATTATCCACACATTTGCGAATTTGTGCAATTGTTAAGGCAGGTTCCGTCATCCCCTCGCTTGGGTATGTGCCGGTGAGCCTGCGTGCATCGTGGACAGATAAAACCGGTGGAGGGACCGGGCGGCCGCCCCCCAGTTGAAGTTTTCCTGAAGATGTGCACATCCGGCCCCACCAAGACTTTGCTGCAGCGCCGGCGCTTTGAGCAATTCAACGGTACGGTCCACCATTTGTCGCCAATCGTCAGGATCGCAGAGAACGCCTGACCTGCCGTCATCGATATACTCGGCGATCTGCCCCACCCGGTCCGCCACGACCGGAACCTGCGCCAAAAGGATCTCGGTCAGCTTCGCCGGGCACTTGCAACGGTTGACCAGCGTATCGGCAAAGGGATAGACGGCGACGTTCGCTGCCGCAAGGTAATCCGGTATGGCTTCAGGAGCAACCCACCCTGCCATCACCAAGGCGGCATCGAAACCGGACTCTCCGGCCGATTGCAGCAGCAGCCCCTCCTCCCCGCGTCTCCCCTTCCCCACGACCAGGAAGCGGACCCCGGCTACCTGCCTGTGGATCTCGGCGAAGATGAAATGCAGCTTTTCCTGACTGAACTCGAAAAAACGGGTGTACAGCAAAAGAACGGGCGCATCGGGTGCGATCCCGAGCCCGGCGCGAACCGCCTGCCCGTCACCGGCCGTCGCCGCGGCAACGCAGTTCGGCAGGTAGAGCAGGTGATCCCGCTGCACCTCCATCTGACCGACCAGGTGCTCGAGACCGCGGCTTGCGACGGTCACCCCGAGGGCGCGGGGGGTGATCCACTGCTCCTGTAAGCGGTAAAAACGCTTTTCGACAGCTGAGTAGTCATGAAGCTCGTTCATGCCGCCTTCTCCCTCCCAGTCATCGGTATCCAGAAAGAGCGGCGGAGTCCTCAGGCCGAGGGTTTGCAGCGCAATGAGGAGCATCGCCGCGATCCCCCCGTATCCCTTCGGCTTGAAGAGATGGATGAGGTCGGGCTTCTCCTTCAGCGCAACCCGAAGCATGCGCCAGGCAAGAAACGGTGCGGCCAAGGCCTTTTGCTTCGGCCCCAAGTCGACGTTGACAAGCCGTACCCCACGGACCACCTCGGTCTTCCCGGAATCTTCCGGGTTGGTGTAAGGGGGCGCCACGATGACGACTTCGTGCCCCGACGCTTGAAGTTCAGCGGCCAGCGGGACCATGCGTGCAATGACGGTCCCCTTGGGACGTATCCCGAACGGTGCCCAAAAGATGATCTTCAAGGTGCGCCTCCTGCGGCGGCGTCCTGCGGCGGCAGCCCGGCCGCGTTCCTTTTCAGGGCATGAGCCAGCAACACGGCGAAATTGAGCTGAAACAAGACGAAGCAAAGCTTGTTAAAAGGGGCCGCCAGGAAGCCGTTTTTCAGCAGCCGGTCCGCCGCCGTCAGTAGCGGAGCCGGCACGGATTCCAGGAAACGGACCAGTTTGCTGACGGCCGAAGCATGGAAAGCCTCCGGGCAAAGCTCCTTGAGCAGCAGATAGTTCCGCACCGAAGCACGCATCTTTTGGTAGACCGTCGCCTTCGATGACAGCCCAAGATGCGAGGCCGTGTTGTCTATGTGCAGGATCCGGTATCGTTTCGAAAGCCGGATTCCCCACTCGATGTCTTCGTACCCATAGCCGATGAAGCGCTCGTCGAACGAGGTGCCCTGAAAGACGCTTTTCCTGACCATGATGTTCGAGGTCAGGATGTGGCGCCAAGGCTCCCGGCTCCTCAGGGCGGCGGGCTTGACCTCTTTGCGGTTGCCGAGGTAGGCGTGGTAATCGAACTCTGCGCCGGACATCACCCTTGTGCGGTAACTGATTCCGCCGCATACGACGTCATGGCAGTCCTCCTTCGCGCAGGAGAGGTAGTTGCCGATGAAATCGGCGGCATCGGGGAGCACGTCGCAGTCAAGGAACAAAAGAAAGCGCCCGGAGGCTTCGGCGGCCAATCGGTTGCGCACCCCGGCACGCCCCAGGTTCCGCTCGGCGGGAAGGTACCGTAGAAAAGGGCGGGAATGGCTGCCCAAAAAGGCGCTGTTTGCCGAAAGAAGCGCAGCGTCCGTGGATGCGTCGTCAACCACGATGACTTCGACGACTCCCTCCGAAGCAATGGCGTCTATCTCCGTCAAAAGGGAGGTGATCAGCCGGGATATGTCCCAGTTGAACACAGGCACGAGGATTGATATCAGCATCTTTCACCCATAAGAAGCCTGCGGTAGGCGGCGCAAAACGATTCCCCGCTGAAATTCTCTTTTGCATACGCATAGGCGTTTTGCGACAACTTCTCGAGCAGGTCGCGCTCCTCGCACATGGCGGCCGCGAACCGGCACATCATGGCCACGATCTCCTCTTCGTCAGCGGTATCGGGAACCAGCCAGCCGTTCGTCCCTGACTGCACGTGGGCGGGTATTCCCCCGACCGTGGTCGAGATGGGCACCACGCCGAACGCCATGGCTTCCATGATGACCATCGGGAACCCTTCGCGGCTGGAGGTGAGGAGCAGCAGGTCCGCATCGCGGTACACCGACTGCAATTGCTCTTCATCGGAGATCTCGCCAAGGAAGGTGCAATCGGCACGATCCCGCTCCTCTACGGCGTGGAGGGCATCCCCTACGATGACGACTTCAACGGGTATCCCTTGCTGCCGGCAGCGCGACGCGATCCGCCCCACCAAGTGCACCCGCTTTTCCTCCGATCCCCTGCCGACGTAAAGCGCCTTCAACTTCTCACCCCGCGCCTTGTGTGGCAGTTCAGCCGGCACTTTCACGCAGTTTTCGATCAGGACGATCCGGTCCGCCAACGAAGCGGACACCGCCTCGGCTTGGTACTGGGCCTTCAGGTCGGCAACGGTCCTCGCGTTGATGGCCACACGTGCGTCGAGCCGCTCCGCGGCAGCAAGGCTGAAATGTTCGGAGCCGCCGCCGAAGGCATGCATGAGGTCGATGCAGCGGGCCTCCTTCTTCAGGTAGGGGAGGAGCAGGTAAAAAAACAGGCTGTTGCAGCCGAAGACGACCGGTCGGCGGTGGCGGTTGATAAACCCGGCCATGATGCCGACGCTGAGAGGATACCCGTATTTCAACAGTTGCCAGAGGTTGCAAAGCCGCGCGTCGGTTCCGAACAAGGAAAGGAAGCACTGATTTGCGGACTTCTTGGTGAAAAAAACCCACGGCTGTTCCCCGGTGAAGCATCTGACGATCGCCGCATGCACCTTTTCCGCGCCCCCCACGTGAAAGAACGGGAAGAAAAAGAACAGCGGAGCCCCTTTGCCGACCGGGAGCAACCTGCCAAGCAGCATGCCGCAGGCCGCAACCAGCCGCACGAACCGGTTTTCATTCAACCGTACCGCAAACATATCTTTTTCAAGGGGCGTCATGTTCACCCGTTCTCCACGGCCGCAGCCTTGCTTAGGCATCCAAGAAATGCATCGGAAATGATTTCCACCGAACTCCGGCACATGAGGTCAAGGGAGAAGCTCTGCTCGGCCCGCTCCCGCAAGGCTTGTCCCAAGCGCCGCCTGGAGGGTTCATCCCTCAATAACGCCACTATCCGCTCGGCCATCGCGTCGCCATCACCTACCGGGGTGAGGTATGCCTCCCCCTCAGTTCCCACCGCCTCCCGGATGCCGGGGATATCGGTGCCGACCACCCCCAACCCCGATGCCATCGCCTCCAGCACGCCGTTCGGGATCCCTTCACTTTTCGAGGAGTATGCGAAGAGATCGAGCGCCTGAAGCAGGCCGGGCACATCGTCGACGCCCCCCACGATCTTCACCAGTTCGGAAATTCCCAGCTCGCCGGCAAGATTTTTCAGCCCCTGCTCGGTACCGTCGCACCGCCCGGCAAGTACCAGCACGGGGGGGTGTTCCCATCCGACAGCAACGACCCTGCCCCACGCCCTGATCAGGGTGTCGTGATCCTTGTAGACGCTTAGGTTGGCAACCATGCCGACGACAGGGACCTGCGAAGAGACGCCCCACTGCCGACGCCACTCATCCCTTCCAATCCGCGGCGCGGACATCGCCACGCCGTTTGGCACCACCTTCACCATTTCCGGGGGGAGACCGTAGGTCCCGATCAGGAAAGCACTCCCCCCCTTCGAATTGGAAATGAAGCAGTCCGGCGCCCGAGCCGCGAGGCGAAACGCCGCGGAACCGTTCAGCAGCAACCCCTCGTCGGCCTGGTTCCACACGAGGAGTTTCGCACCGAGCCATCTTTTTCCCCAGGCGCAGACAAGGTTGGGAACGCGCGTATAGGAAAGGACGACATCGGGTCTCGTTCGGCGAATCACCCGGAGCGCCCTCAGGAAAGAGGCAACGCGACGTCTCAATCCCCAATGAAAGGAGACGCCGCTCCATGGGATTCCGAGCTGATCGCACAGGGCGGAGAGCCTTCCGGGGGTATCATTGAGCCCGACCACCCGAACAACGGCTCCGACGTTTTTTTGGAGGTGCTCCGCCAACAAGAGCCCGCGGCGCTCGGCGCCTCCTAAGTCGAGGCTTCCGAAGACGAAAACCACCCTCTTCCCGCGCAGGGGTTCGTGCGAACCGGCCACTCTACTTCACCCGCCCTATCACATCCTGGTAGTAGGCCAGCAACTGCTCTACTATCCTTTCCGGCGACAGCTCCATGGTGCGGCGTGCGGCCCGCGCTCCCATCTCCCGCAACTCTTCCTCCGACAAGCCAAGCGCCTTCGTCACCACCGAGAGCAGGCTCCGCGGATCATCGGGAACGGCCAGCAGCCCGCTCACGCCGTCATCTATCAACTGCTCGAAACTCGCGCCTTTTGTCCCGACCACCACCTTCTTGAAAGCCATGGCCTCGACGCAGCAGTTGGGAAAGTTGTCGATCCTCGAGGGCAACAGGACGAGCTTTGCCCCTTCTATGACGGGATAAAGCTGCTCATGTTTCACCCGGTCGTGCCAGACGACCCTGTCGGCATGTTCTCCCGCTTTTGCGCGAACGTAGTCCATGATGGGGCGGCCGTTGTAGCCCATGTCCTTACCTACGAACACCACCGCCAGTGCCGGATGCCTTTCGAGAAGTTCATGCACCATGTCGGCTATGGTCTTGACCCCCTTCGCGAGTCCCAGCGACCCGAAAAACAGGAGATAATCACCGGGCACTTCCGTGCGTATCTCGTTGTAGAGGCCGGTGTCTAATGAGCTGCATTCCTGAACGAACGGAGTCTCGATTATTTGGATGTCGAAATGGTGATTGGCCTTCAGGTAATCGGCGATGACCCTGCTCGGACCATAGAGCGAGTCGGCGCGCGCCAAGCCCTCGATCTCGAGGTCCTGGTAGACACGCTTCTTTCGGGACGGCGCCTCCTCGTAAGCGATATCCCAAAGTTTCTGGTTCCCGGAAATTCTCACCACTGAGGGGATGTCCCCGCGCCGTGAAAGAACGGTGGCTCCAACGCTCGCGTACTGAACCACGTCGAATGGGTTCTCCTTGTGCAGGGCCTTGATTTTATCATTCAGCTGCCGGCTGACGATTTTCCAGTCGAGCCCGGGCAGGAACTGGAGGATCTTCATCCACCTTTTGCGGTAACACAGGGCCTTCACCCTGTTGACCTCAATTCCGTTGTGCCGAAGCCTCCCGTCGCGTGACGATGCAACGATCACGACCGGCTCGTGCCCCTTATCCCTCAACGCGAGACAGATTCTGCTCAGGTAATTGGCGAGCCCCCCATCGTAGTTCTGCTCTTCCGTCACGTATTCCGTGGTGACAAAGCCGATCCTCATGACGCTGTTCTTCCCCTGCGGATTGTCTCGACGAAATCGATGATCTGGGCATCTTCCGGCCACATCTGCCCTTCATGCCAGTTGAGGTTGCCGTCCCAGTGCCCGGGACAGGAATGGATGGCATGGTCGGCGAAGGTGTAGCTGATTTCGCAAACCACAGGTTTCCCGTCCTTGTAAAGAAAGTCGTATGCCATGCACGTGAAGCCTGCGCCCCTCGAAGTCTCGAACGCTATCTTTACCATCTCGAGATCGATGCCGGCCGGATCGTAATCTATGTTGCCGCTGCCGGACGCCCTGAAATCGTTGGGCCGGTTATATCTTCTGAACCCGAAAGCCCTGTCGCCTATGACGGTTATCCTGGTGTCGTAATCGTTGCCGGGGAGAAATTCCTGGAACAGTGCGTACCCCTTTTCAGGCTTCCACCATTCCGCGTCCAGCCGGGGGTACTGGTTCAGCATCAGGTAACCGAAAGTATCGGTGCAGCGATGGAAAGCGTTCTTCGCCTCGCGACGGCTGGCAGGAATGATCCGGGGACGGAACTCGTTCATGGTCATGGGGAAGATCCCCCTCTTGAACATCCTGTCTATGAAGGCCTCAGCCTCGGCGCAGGAATCCACCTTGGCCACGCTCGAGGCTCCGGCACCTACCGAAAGCTTGAAGACGACGGGATACCCGGCTTGGCTCCCGGCCCATTCCGACGCCTCTTCCTGGCTCCAAAAGACCCACTGATCCGGCAGCGGCACATTCAGCGATTGCAGGAGGTATTTCTGCGCCACCTTTTCATCGAAGTGCCAAGCGCTTTTGTTATCGGGAAAGACGGGGAGCTTTAGATACTGCTCGATGACGTACAGGATCATCTTCGCCGATTGCTTGTCCTGCGCCCGGTGCGCCCAGCGCCACATGACGCCGTCGCATCCTTTGACCTGGTCAAGCGCGTCCTGTCGAAGCAGATCCAGGATCTTCACTTCCACGTCGAGAGTCTTCAGAAACGGTATCCATTTGTCGGAAAAGCTGGTCCCCCAGGCATGATCCGGATGTATCCCTATCAACATTCCCATCTCCTTAGCGTCCTTGCAGGAGCTATAACTCAATGTGTCCTTGCCACCCTCTCGCAGGGGTCGCCCTTCGTCCGAATTCGGCTGCGGCTTCCTCCGGCCGGTAAAGCCTCTGCCGTGCCGCCACCCGGCAGGACGCCGCATCCCCGGGAACCAACGGGAATCGGAAATCCCCGAAAGCCTCCCTCACCAGCGGGATCTTCCTGAAGTCCAGCCCCATGAGGTAACTGTGAACGAGGTCCGCGTAGGCGGACGAAGCTGCCAGGGTGCAGATACCAAGTTCCAACGGCTCCGGCGCCAAAGGCCCTTCCCCCTGCCCCCCGATGATCCCGTCCGCAATGGAATAGATGTGCCTTTGCTTTTCATCAGACATGGTGCCGTCAAGCCTGCCGTAAAGCGCGATTCTGTTCAGGTCGAGCGCCATCCGCCAGACCGTATCGTTGCCGTACCAGCCCCCCTCGATTTCGGTGTCGCCGAACCGGGAGCGCAGCTTTATGATCTTCTCGAACCCTTTCATCCATCTGGAACAAGCCTGCGTCCCGATGTTTCTATTCGCCTCGTCCAGGCAGTATTCCGCAACCCTTTTCAGGGGAGAGAGCTGACGGTAGCAGTCTCCTCCCTCGAGCCGGCTTCCGACACGGTGATGGGGCAGATATTCCTTGTTCCCGTTGATACCCACCAGATTTTTCAGTGCCGCGGTCAGCCCGGCTTTCTTGTGCGTTTTCACTTTCGGGAGATTGATGATGACGTCGCTTTCAAAGGGTTCTTTACACAGCAGGTACTGGTGTCTCCCTTTGTGGTGACGCTTGGCGAGGATGTCAGGGTCGTAGCAGGTTATCCGGAAGGCAACGTCCTTCTTGCTTACCGGTTCCAAAAGACTGTCCTCTTTGAGGTCAAACAGAAGGAACCTGTCCTCGGGACGCGCATCGGTCACCTGCCCGGCTGCCAGCCCGCCTTCTTTGAGGACGGTCCTTCTGAAGTCGACGATTTCATACGGGCAGGTTGCTATTTTTTCGACCTCTTTGCGCCAGCTCTCCGTGACGATGTCATCAAAGACGCAACCCTGCACCGGCGCATCCCCTATGACCACTTTCTTTGGAGAGCAGCTGAATACCTCCTTCAGCACCGCAAGGACGAAGTTGGGATGCGTAACGAGGCAATCGTTTCCTTGGCCGCTGAAATTCCGGTGAAGCACCCAGTTGGGCTTCAGGAGGACCGAGCTCCCGGGTTTTACGATGCCGGCCAGAGGCAGATCAGGTGCTGCGTTTGCAAGACAAACCTCATGCGACACTTGCCGCAACAGCTCCCGTATCCCATCCAGGTCGCGATAGTCTAATTTCTTCCCCGTCATCGAGGCGAGGCCGACGATGGACTCATCGAGGTTCATTTCCTGCGATCTCCTTTCGGACCTTTCCCTTCGGTCCGCAGTATCGGAAGCCAGGCTACCAGAAGCGCGGGTAGATCAAGGCCCGAGTCAACATGCCGCCGGTTCTGCGCAAAGGCTTGTAAAGAAAGCAACCGCCGTGCGCCGCGAACCAATAGGAAATAAGCGAGGCGGCTGCCGCACCGACACCGCCGTACTTCGGCACCCACCAAAAGTTCAACGCGATGTTCACCATGGCCCCCAGAAAGGTCATGACGAGGAGGACCCTGGTCCAATTCATCGCCATCAGGAAGGTGTTTCTTGCGACGGCGAGATTGGCGAAAACGTCGCTCCAGATGAGAAGCACCAGCATAGGCGCCGCACTTGCGTATGCCTCACCGTAGAAAAGATAAACGACGACGCTGGCCAAAAACGTGGTCGGAATCGCGATGGCGTACCCGAGGAAGGCAAGGAGGTTGTAAAGCTTTTGCAGGCGGCTGTAAAACTCCGTCTCGTCAACGTCCCTCGCCCGTACGATATTGGGAAAAACCGAGGATACTATTGCTGTCGGGATGAAAAACCAGATTTCAGCTATCTTCACTGCTGAGGCATAAATGCCGAGTTCATGCGAGGTGCCCATCTGCCCGAGCATGATCTGGTCTATACGCAGATAGACCATGAAGATAACGCTCGACAATACGAGGGGCCAACAGTCAGCCAGCAGTCTGCGTGCTATATCCCATCTCGCCCTCAGTTTGCTGATCGCTTGTCCGTTACTGCGATACACATAGCAGAGGCCGATTGCTGCGAGGCCGAACTCCAGTGAATTCGCTGCCGCAAAAGCGGCGACAGGCGCTTTAGTTACAACGAGGACCACCCTGACTATGGAGGCGATCAGAAAAGCGGAATTTTTCGCGTAGACGACGAACTTTGACAGAACCTTTGACTGGAACCAGAGATCAATCGTGTCAAAGGCACCGAAGATCATCGCCCATCCCATGATGGCAACTAGAAGCTGGGACAAGCGGTCATCAGGGCGCAGGAAGAAAGTGGCGGCAACGGTCAAGACGTATGCGCTAAGGCTGGCCAACAAGCGCAAGGTGAGGACGGTGCCGAGTATCTCCCGTTCCCTCTCCGGTTCTCTAACCACTTCGCGAACTACGATGGCGTCGAGGCCCAGCACTGCTATCGCCGAGAACACCGCTATCATCGAGGCGGCATAGCTCAACACGCCGTACTGGGTCGGCCCAAGATAGCGGGCGATCCAGATTCCGACAAAAAGGCCTACCCCCATTCGGAGCAGTCGATCGCCGAAGAGCCAGCCTGTATTGCTGAGAACCTTCTGTAGTTCGTGCCTACCTTCAACCCTTCTCCGTAGGAAGGAGGGGAGGTAGCTAACCCATGCCTGATTCATAATTCCCTTGTAGTCAGATCCGACCTGCCTGGTGAATCCGCTCGGGTTCGACGCCCATGCGCAGCAGCTCCTCGCGCAGGGCGTCCCCGCGCTTCAAGGAGGTGATGACGATATTGTGGTTGCCCGACAAGAGGCCGATTGCCGGAGTGACTACGGCCTTTTCGAAGAACCTGCTCCCGGCCGCCTGTGTGTCCATCGCGACTGTCAATTCCAGCCCGGCTTCCTTCAATGAGAGATAGGCGATCTCGGCAACTTCGTCTATGCCGCAGAAGGCGACCTTGGTCACCCCGTGTGCCGAGAGGGACTTGAACAGCTTCAGGTAGTCTTGACGGGCAACGGTGTAGAGGCCGGAGAAGTAACTCAGGTGCTGGTAGGCGAGCCGGCTTTTCTCGGCGAAGCCTTTGGGGGTGAGGAGGTAGGCGTAGCGATTTCTTGGGAAGTTGGCGACCCGGACAAACCCCTTGGCTACGAGGTTCTTCAGGTAGGAGTTCACCAAGCCGAGCGCGATGCCGAGGCGTTTCGCGAGCTCGCGTTGCGAGAGTTGCTGGTCTCCTGAGATCTCCGAGAGGAGGAGAAAAGAGCGATAAGTATCTAAAACCTTTTCGTCGTCACCGTTCATGAAGTGAACAGTAGTTGATAGTCAATCCGAAATCAACAAAAAACTAACCGACGGCGTGCCATCCAAAAGAGAAGGCGCCACACCGACTGTACTCGCACCGCAAACGCCATATCGCATCCGGATTTGATGAATTTGAATTTAATTCGACGAATCCGCACCGGATTCATCAAATCTGAACGGGATTCAACGAATCTGAACGGGATTCGACGAATCAGAACCGGATTCGACGAATCAGGACGGGATTCGACGAATCTGAACCGGATTCAACGAATCTGAACCGGATTCAACGAATTTGGACGGAGCCTGCCTTCTTCCCCGTTTCGCTACCGGTTCCCAACCAATTCGCGGTAGATCTCGGACAGCTCCCTTCCACGGGTCTGCCACGAGTGTAGATTGACCGCCCGCTCGCGGCCTTCAGCACCGATCTCCTCACGCAACTCGCTGTCACCTGCGAGACGCCCGATGGCTCCGGCCAGATCGACCGGGTCTCCGAACTTCGCGTACAGCGCGGCTTCTCCCAGGATTTCGCGATTGACGGGTGTATCGAAGACGACGGTGGGCAACCCGCAGGCAATGTAGTTGAAGAGCTTGCCGTTGGCTTCGGTGAGGGAGACCTTCGGGGACACGGCCAAGTCGCCGGCGTTCAGGTAAAGCGGCGCCTCGTCGTAAGGGATCCTGCCGGTGAAGGTGAAGATATCGGCTATCCCCATCGCTTCCGCCTTCTCGCGATACGGCGCGTCGGGAAAGCCCATGATAAGATAGTGGATCTTCGCCCCTTGCCCCTTCAGATAAGCGGCAGCCTCCAGCAGCAAATCCATTCCCTGATAGCTGTTCATAAGACCGAGGTATGCGACAACGGGACGCTTCTCGGGTAGCCCGAGCTTGGCACGGATCTCATCTTTCGGTTGCGGCGCGAACGTCCCGGTGTCAACGCCGTCAATCAGAGCACGAACCCGCTCCTTGGGCACGCCGTCCTTCAGGAGCAGTTCGAGTGTCGGGCTTGCGCTGGTGACGATGAAATCGGAACTGCGATTGATCCAGCGTTCGAGGGTGGCGAAGAAGCGCTGCAGGAGGGACCCCGGCTTCACGAAGCCATGGTCGGTGATTTCCGCGGTAAGACTCCCTTGGCAATCGAAGAGCATTGGGATGCGGAGCACCATCTTCAGGAAAGCTCCGAAGAAGGCCCCCTCGTGGAGGTGGGCGTGGATCACCTGTGGCTTGAACTCGCGTGCAACCTTCCATGCCTTGAAGAAGAGTTGCACGTCGAGGAAGGGCTTCACCCAGGAGGGACCGGCTTCAAGCTTCTTGTACCAGGAGAATCCGGGAATGCGCTCGGTTGGGATGCCGGGGACGTCACGGCCGATATGGTAGGTCACCAGACGCAGTTCGACGCCGCAAGCCATGGCGGCGCGGGCCTCTTCGAGGATGCGCACGTGGCAGCCGCGATCCGCGAAGAAAGGTGTCGGCGCCAGCACCAGAACGCGGATCGGTTCGCTAGCCAAAGTTGAGCTTTTCCTTGATGTTGTAGATCGGCTTGCGCTGTGCCTCGTAGTAAGTGCGAGCATTCAGCTCGGCCAGAAGTCCCAGAACGATGAACTGCACCCCCATGAAGAGCAGGAAGGCGGTGAGGATGAGGAGCGGGTTGCGGTTCATGCTCGTGCCCTCGAAAAACTTCATGTACAGGGTGGCCGCGCCGCTCAGCATACCTGCGGCGATGGTGTAAATCCCCCAGCGCCCGAAGAGCTGGATCGGCTTCGTGGAGTAGCTCAGCAGGAATTTCACCGTCATCAAGTCGAGGATGACTTTCATGGTGCGCGAGATGCCGTACTTGCTCTTGCCGTGCAGCCGCTCGTGATGCCGCACAGGCATCTCGGTGACACGAGCCCCGACCTGGTGCGCGAGCGCCGGTACGAAACGGTGCATCTCGCCGTACAGGTTCACGTCCTCGAGCACATCGCGACGGTATGCCTTCAAGGTACAGCCGTAGTCGTGAAGGTGGACCCCGGTCATCTTCGAGATCATGGAGTTCGCGAGTATGGAAGGAAGCTTGCGGTTCACGAAGGTGTCTTTGCGGTCCTTGCGCCAGCCGGAAACCACGTCGAACCCTTCGTCGATGCGGTTCAAAAGCAGCGGTATGTCGAGCGGATCGTTCTGCATGTCGCCGTCCATCGGGACCACGACCCTCCCGCGTGCCGAGTCGAAACCTGCCGACATGGCGGCGGTCTGGCCGAAGTTGCGGCGCAGGCGGATCACCTTGACCCGGTGGTCCTTCGAAGCGAGGCGCTTGAGCGCGGAGTACGAATTGTCGGAAGAGCCGTCATCGACCAGGATGAGTTCGTACTCCAGCCCCGTGTCTACCAGCGCCTCGCTGATGCGGTCGTGCAGGACCGGGATGTTGTCTTCCTCGTTGAATATCGGCACCACTATGCTCAGATCCACTATCTTCTCCCGGAACGGCCGTTCAACGTTCAACGTTCAACGTTCTACGTTCTACGTTCCATTTATTGGTGTGTTTAAAAGAGGCGGTAGTCCCGGCGGCAGGAGCAGCAGGACGTCCTTCGGCTCGTATGAGGTTGCAGCGCCGAAAAAACCGGCGCTACGATTGTGTCTGGCGAACGTTGAACGTTGAACGTTGAACGTCCGTTGACACCCGCCGGATCTCGACGTCCCAGTGCGTCTGTTTCCCGCCGCGGTAGCGCGGTGATATCAGGCCCCGCAGCACTCCCGCGCCGTAAACCAGGTGCAGCGTCGGATAGACGAGCAAAAGCCGCGGGAAAAGCGCGACATCACGTCCGTCGATGGCTCCCCTGATCGACGCGGCCAGGACGACGAGCAGGTAACCCAGAAGCGGCAGCGCGAAAACCGCCGAGTGCAGGAAGGGAACCAGCAACGCGTAGATCAGGAACAACGACGGTGCCAAGGAAACCGGTTTCACCTTGCCGGCAATCAGCGTCTGCTCTCCGCGCCCCCGTCCGTAGCCGTACATCTGCTTCACATAGGCCCGGTAGGTGGGACGCTGACTGCGAACCACGGCCAGCTCCGGATCGTGGACGAGCAGATGCCCCTCCTGCTGCAGCCGATCCATGAGTTCGTTTTCCTCGTTGGGGTAGAGCCTTTCGTCGAGCCCTTCATGGGCCAGAAAGATCTCGCGTCGAAAGCTCAGGTTGCAAAGGATCAGTTCGCTGTCGCTCGTGAAACGTGCACTCCCCGCCTTGCGGTAGCGGTTTCTAACCCCGCCCCCCCCGACCTTCGAGGCGAAGGCGATGCCGATGGCGCGCTGAAGTGCGTTGTCACTATCCGGCGTAAGCGACGGCCCGCCCACCGCGGCTACCCTTTCGTCCCGATAGTGCTTAGCTGCCCGCTCCAGGAAATCCGGCGCGACCTGCGAATCGTCGTCGAGGAAGTAGAGGATCTCCCCACGCGCCTCCCGTGCCGCCATGTTGCGCTGCACGCTCGGCTGACGTCCATAGGCGACCAGCACTTCGAGGAGCTCTTCAGGATAGGTCGCGCGGGCGATCCCAGAAAGGGCGCGCACCTCTCCTCCCGGCTTCACCGGTATGACTACGGAAATTCGCGGCAACATCATGGGACCGGTGCGCAGACAGGGGAAACGGCTGGACCTGCATGGAGTGACTGGAGATGGGAACTGCTACTGCTCAACGGCCTTCACCCGGTCGTAACGCAAAGTCCTGTGGCAGCCCACGGAGCAACCGCCGCCCGTGGGGGTCGCCTCATAGCGAATCGGAATGTCCCAGTTGCCGAACCCGACCGCCTTCGGATAGATCAGACGGTCCTGCACCTCGGCATGCGGGTTGTGACACATCCGGCAGGAACGCCCCTTGCTCGCCTTCTTCACGTGCACCGCGTGCAGGTTGCGGCTGCCGTTTCTGAACTTGGTGGACACTTCGGTCGTGTCCTGTGAGGCGAGCTGGGGATCGTGGCAACGGAAACAGATGGGGAAAGCATCGTTGTCGAACGGCTTGTACAACACCGTCGGGTAATCCTCTTTCAAAAGCTTCCTGTAGGGACCACCGTGGATGATGTGACAGTTGACGCACTCGCCGTTTCGCACCGGCTGGTGTACCGATTTCCCCGTGAAGGCGCTGCGGTCGTGGCACATGAAGCAGAGTTCAGAACCCGGCTTGCGTAACAGGGATTTACCTTCGGACTGGTGGGCGTCGTGGCAGGCGAGGCAATCGCCCTCAGCCACCGGCTGGTGCGTGAAGGTACCGGTGAAATGATCCTTCGGGTGACAGCGGAAGCACAGCGTCGGGGACGGGTCCTTCAACAACGACTTGTAGTCGGCGCTGTGCGCCATGTGGCAGGAGGTGCACTCGCCCTTGCCGACCGGCTTGTGCAGAAAAGGCTTCTGCACGATATAGCCGTGGCAGGTGGCGCAGAGGTTTTCCTTGGGGACCTTGAACCCCATGCTGTCCTTGCCGAGCGGGTGGTTGTCGTTGAACTGCTTGTGGCAGTCCAGACATTTGCCGGCAGCGACCGGTTTATGCGGGACCGGCCCGCGGATCAGGTCCTTGTGGCAGATGCTGCACTTGAACGGCTCTGCGCCGGCGCCACCCGGAAGCAGGGTGACACCGGCGCAGAACAGAAACAGCGCAGCGGAAAAGAAGTATGCCGCAAGGGATTGTCGCATCAGGCGGTTTACCTTCCCAGAATTACTACCTGCCGTAGCTGTGCAGACCGGACAGGAAGAGGTTGACCCCGAGGTAACAGAAGATGGTCGCAGCAAAGCCGATCACCGACAGGATGGCGGCCCTGCGGCCGACCCAGCCGCGGGTGATGCGGGCATGCAGGAACGCGGCGTACACGAACCAGACGATGAGAGACCAGGTCTCCTTCGGGTCCCAGCTCCAGTAGGTGCCCCAGGCGTAGTTGGCCCAGGCGGCGCCGGTGATGATGCCGAGGGAGAGCAGCGGGAAGCCGATCATGATCGCTTTGTAGTTCAGGTCGTCAAGCACCCTGATGGACGGGAACATGGAAAGGAGACCGCCGGCCTGGACGTTGCCCCCGCCCTGCTCCATCTTCTCGCGGATCAGGTACATGATCGAGATGCCGCAGGCTACCGCGAAGGCGGCGTAGCCGAGGAAGCAGGTGATGACGTGGTACATGAGCCAGTTGCTCTGCAGCGCGGGAACGAGCGGCTCGATGCCGCTGTCGAGGCCGAGCTGGGCCCAGGCCATACCGAAGAGTGCAAACGGGATGACGAAGAAGCCGATGGCGCGGTACTTGTACTTGAAGTCGATGAACAGGAAGATGAGAACGATGGTCCAGGAAAAGAAGACCACCGACTCGAACAGGTTGGACAGCGGCGCATGGCCGTGCCCCTGGTCATAAGACTCCTTCCAGCGCAGGCCGATGGCGGCCGTCTGGACCAGGAAGCCGAACAGTGCGGCGTAGGTGCCGCCAAGCCCCACGGCTTTGCTGCGCGAGGCGAGGAAAGCGAAGAATATGCAGGTCGAGACCATATAAAGAACCATGGTCACATTGAAAAGCATGGAACTGGACATCGATATTACCCTCCGGTCATTCAGTTAGATCGGCGATGGGGCAAGCCCCCAGTTATGGTTTTTATCCTCTAAGCCTTGTTGATCTTCTCAACAAGGTCATCGAAACAGATCTCAAAGCCTGCCGGGTTCTTGCTGGCGGAACCGCCCAGGGTAACCCCGGACTCGGTCACGCGGGCCCACACGCGCTTGTGGGACATGAAGAACGCCATGCAGATGCCGACCACCATCAGGAAGCAGCCTGCCCACACGACCCAGACGCCGGGATCGTGGGCGACCTGCAGACCGGTGTAGAACTTCTGGTCCATGCCGTTGAAGGTGATCAGGAGGTCCCCGCCGTGCTGCGCGTTGAAGGACTCGTATTTGTCAGAGAGAATGACGAACGGCTGCGGGTTGCCGCCGGCCGGGGTGAACTCGACCTGGGCGCCCGGGCCATCGAAGCCCTTCAGGAAGGGACGCACGTCCATGGTGGCTTCCATCACGGAAAGGAAGGCGCCGCCCGGAAGTGCAACGCGCTCGCCCTGACGGGCGGTCAGTTGGACGGGTGCGCCCCCTTTGCGGTCGCGCACGGTGAGGTGGTACAGCGCACCTTCGTCGGACTGGCCGTAGCTGGACTGGTAGAAGGTGGTCCCCTTGTAGGTAAGCGGGTCGTTCACGATGATCGGGCGGCTGGTGAGGCCCGGGACCGGCTTGCCGTTGTCGACCACGGTCAGGATGCTCTTGAACTCCTTAGGTGCGCCGGTGTCGTAGAAGGTGACGGAGAACTTCTCGCAGCGCACCTCGTAGCCCAGGTTGATCATCTTGCCGCTTTGGGTCTGCACCTGGGAGATGGCGCCTCCCTCGGGGATGCTGACGTAACCTTTGTAGCCGAAGAAGGAGCCGATCAGGGCCCCGACGAAAATAACGATGATGGAGAAGTGCACCACGTAGACGCCGAGACGGCACCAGGGGCTCTTCTGCGCGAACAGGTGATAGGCCCCGTTCTTCTCGGTGATCACCGGCGCGGCGAACTCGGCGGAGAGGAAGGAGGCCATGCGCTCCTTCAGTTCTTCCTTGGTCCCTTTGAGCTTCAGGTCCTTGACGTTGGGGAGGGACTTCTCGAAGTTCTCGTCCATCTCGAGCACCGGCTCGGAGACGACCTTCCAGACGCGCGGCAGCCTCTTGATCGAGCAGCAGATCAGGTTGAGCGTGAGGAGGTACAGCAGCAGGATGAACCACCAGGAGTGGTACATGTCGAAGAAGCCAAGGGAGCTGTAGAGCCTGAACTTCGTCTCACTCAGCGTTGCGAGGTATTCACGGGGCGGCTGTCCCTGGGGAATGATGGTACCGATGATGGATACCAAAGCCAGCCCGATAAGCAGAAAAATCGAAAGTCTCAAGGAACAGAAAAAATCCCAAACCTCTTGTGCAAATCCGCGTTTGTTCGTAGTCAAGGCCGTCTCCCGATAGGTTATGTACAGCTGTCATAGCAGGGAACGTATTATAGACAAATTGGCAATAAGCGCAAAAGAAAAATTGATGAATACAGTAGCGGACATAAAAAAGGGGTAACAGGCGAACCTGTTACCCCTAGACTGCAATTTTTATCCCTTAAGGGAACTTACTTCTTGTGGCAATCGCCGCACTTGGTCGGGCCGCCTTTGGCTGCGTGGCACTCTTTGCAAGCCTTGCCGTGAGCAGCTTCTTTGTTGATGGCGATCTTGGCGGGTGCGCCTTCACCGTGACATACCTTGCACTCGTTTTTAGCCTGGTGAGCCTTGTGGTTGAAGGTTACGTTGCCGTTTTTAGCCGGAAAAACGACGGAGTCTGCGGCCATTGCGGAAACGGCAAAGGCGAGAGTCAGAGCTACAGCAGCAAAAATCTTCTTCATGAGTTTTCCCTCCATATTTTTTGGGATGTAAACGCGCCGAAGGTATACAACCCGGGCTTCGTTGTCAAGCAAAATCAGCCGGAAAGCGGCATCAGTTCTGCCTTGCCGCCTGCAGCGCCTGGTCCTTTTCTTCCACTTCTTCGGCCATGCGGGCCTTGAAAGCGACGAACTTCGTGCGCAGTTCGGGGTTGGACAGGGAGAGCATCTGCACCGCGAGAAGGCCGGCGTTTTTGGCGCCCGCCTTGCCGATCGCCATGGTGGCTACCGGCATGCCGCCCGGCATCTGCACCATGGCGTAGAGCGCGTCGAGGCCGTTCAACGCACCTCCCCCGAGGGGGACGGCGATGACCGGAAGCGGCGTCTCGGCGGCGACCACGCCGGCCAAGTGGGCGGCCATGCCGGCGGCGGCGATGATCACCTGGATGCCGCGTCCCTCGGCCTCGCGGGTGAGCTTGGAGGTCTTGGCGGGGGAGCGGTGCGCCGAGGAAACGTGCATCTCGTACGGGACGCCGAACTGGGTAAGAACCCTGGCCGTCTCCTCCATGGTGGTAAGGTCGGAGTCGCTTCCCATCAGAATCAAAACGGTCGGATTGGACATAAAATCTCCTTGAACAAAAAATAAAACCATTAGCCACGGAGAAAATCTGAGGAAATCTGAGAACGGCAAAAAAACAACTAACGGGTACAACGAAACCAAAGATCTTTGCTTGGAAAAACAAAAGCCTCAGGTTCAGCCGTGACAAATGGTTGTTAGGTTTTCTCCGAAGTTCTCAGATTTTCTCCGTGGCCAATGGTTTTTGGTTTGGTTTACCGGTTCATCGCCTTGGCGCCGATGTCTTTCCTGTTGTGCATGCCGGGCCAGGAGATGAGTTTCACGCCGCTGTAGGCGCGGTCGATGGCTTCCTTCACGGTGTTGCCGAGGGCGGTGACGCCCAGAACACGACCGCCGTTGGTGACGACGGCATCGCCGCTCATCTTGGTCCCGGCGTGGAAGACGACGAGATCTTCCACCTTGCCGGCCTCGTTAAGCCCCTCGATCCTGTCCCCTTTGCGGTAGTCGGCGGGGTACCCCTCGGCGGCAAGCACGACGCAGACCGCGGCCTTGTCGTGCCACTCGATCTCGACGCCCTCCAGGCTGCCGGAAGCGACCGCCATGAGGATGGGAACGATGTCGGATTTCATGCGCATCAAAAGCGGCTGGCACTCCGGGTCCCCGAAGCGCGCGTTGAACTCGAGGGTCTTTACCGAATCGCCGTCGATCATGAGGCCCGCGTAGAGGACACCCTGGTACCTGCGCCCTTCCGCCTTCATGCCGTCCACGGTGCGGCGCATGACCTCCGCCATCGCCTTCTCGTGGATGGGGGGGGTGACCACCGGTGCCGGGGAATAGGCGCCCATGCCGCCCGTGTTGGGCCCCTTGTCGCCGTCGTAGACCGCCTTGTGGTCCTGGGCGCTGGCAAGCGGGATGATGCGTTCGCCGTCGGTGAAGGCGAGGAAGGAAGCCTCCTCCCCCTTCAGGAACTCCTCGATGACGACGCGGGAGCCCGCGGCGCCGAAGGCGTTGCCGGAGAGCATGTCGGTGACGGCGGCCACCGCCTCATCGCGGGTCTGGGCGATGATGACCCCCTTGCCCGCCGCGAGGCCGTCGGCCTTGATGACGATGGGAATGCCGGTCTTGTCGATGAAATCGATCGCCGCGGGGATCTCGGTGAAGACGCCGTATGCCGCGGTCGGAACGTTGTACTTTTGCATCAGGTCCTTCGAGAATGCCTTGGACGCTTCGATGATGGCGGCGTCCTTGCGCGCGCCGAAGGCCTTCATGCCGTTCTCCTCGAAAAGGTCGACAAGCCCCAGCGAGAGCGGGAGCTCGGGGCCTACCACGGTCAGCTCGACCCCTTCCTTTTTGGCGAAGTCGAGGAGCCCCTGGAGGTTGTCGACGGCGATGTCGACGTTTTCGGCGAGCGTCGCGGTCCCAGGGTTACCCGGAGCGCAGAACACCTTCTCCACGAGCGGGGACTGTGCGATCTTCCAGACCAGCGCGTGCTCGCGCCCGCCGCTGCCTACTACCAATACCTTCATATAAGTATCTCCGTGAAATCTCCTCCCCCAGGAGGGGGGAGGTCGGGAGGGGGGAAATACAAGCAATCCCCCCTCCCTGGCCCTCCCCCTCCAGGGGAGGGGAGGATGCTCAAAACGACAATGGACAAAGACGACGCAGCGTTGTCAATTGTCCATTGTCAATCATCAATTGATTAGTGCCTGAAGTGCCTCATCCCTGTGAAGACCATGGCGATGTTGTGCTCGTCGGCGGCGGCGATAACCTCGGCGTCGCGCATGGAGCCGCCCGGCTGGATCACGGCGGTGACGCCTACGCTTGCCGCGTTGTCCAGACCGTCACGGAACGGGAAGAAGGCGTCGGACGCCATGACAGCACCCTGGACCGGGATACCTGCGTGCTCGGCCTTGATGGCGGCGATGCGTGCGGAGTTGACACGGCTCATCTGGCCGGCGCCCACGCCGACGGTTGCGTTGCTGCGGCCGTAGACGATGGCGTTGGATTTTACGAACTTGGCGACGCGCCAGGTGAAGAGGAGGTCTTCCATCTCCTGGTCGGTCGGTGCGCGCTTGGTCACCACCTTGAGCTCGGTGAAGAGTTCGAGGTCGGCGTCCTGCACCAGCATCCCGCCGTTCACGCGTTTGAAATCGAAGCGCGCTGCGGGCTGTTCCGGCCAGAAACCGCACTCCATGAGGCGGACGTTCTTCTTGGCGGCGACGATCTCGCTCGCGGCCTCGGTGACCTTCGGCGCGATGATCACCTCGACGAACTGGCGCTCCACGATGGCGCGCGCGGTGGTCTCGTCGAGTTCGCGGTTGAAGGCGATGATGCCGCCGAAGGCGGACTCGGGATCGGTCTTGTAGGCGAGGTCGTAGGCTTCCATGATGCTGCCGGCAACCGCGACGCCGCAGGGGTTCGCGTGCTTCACGATGACGCATGCGGGCTGGTCGAACTGCTTCACGCACTCGAGCGCCGCATCGGTGTCGCCGATGTTGTTGTAGGAGAGTTCCTTGCCCTGGATCTGGCGTGCGGTGGAGATGGAGGCTTCCTTCGCCCCCTTCTCGACGTAGAAGGCGCCGGACTGGTGCGGGTTCTCGCCGTAGCGCATCCCCTGGGCCAGCTTGTACTGCATGGTGAGGGTGTCCGGGTACTTGGCGACGCCTTCGCCGGTGCGTGCGCCAAGCCAGTTGGAGATGGCGCCGTCGTATGCCGCGGTGTGCTGGTATACCTTCACCGCCAGGCGGAAGTTGGTCTCGCGGGAGACGCTGCCGCCGGTAGCCTTCATCTCGTCAAGCACGGTCGCGTAGTCGGCGTGGTCGACGATGACGGTGACGTCGCGGTTGTTCTTGGCCGCGGAGCGGAGCATGGTCGGGCCGCCGATATCGATGTTCTCGATGGCGTCTTCCATGGTGCAGTCTTCCTTCGCAACGGTCGCCTCGAACGGGTAGAGGTTCACCACCACCATGTCGATCGGCTCGATGCCGTGCTCCTGCATCTTGGCGACGTGCGCCGGGTTCTCACGCATCCCGAGGATGCCGCCGTGCACCTTCGGGTGCAGCGTTTTGACCCTGCCGTCCAGCATCTCGGGGAAACCGGTGAACTCGGAAACGTCCTTCACCGGGATGCCCGCCTCACGCAAAAGCTTCGCCGTCCCGCCGGTGGAGAGGATCTCCACGCCGTAACCGGCCAATGCCCGGGAAAATTCCACCACTCCAGCCTTCTCCGACACGCTTACCAGCGCGCGCCCAATCTTTGCCATTGCTCGCTCCTTTTTTGCTGCCTTGATGTTGATCTAAAATCTAAAAGCATTAACCACAGAGGGCACAGAGGACCACTGAGGACACAGAGGATGAATCGAGGGTCAAACCTTTAAGTCTTTACGCCTTTCCTCTGAGACCTCTGTGAACCTCTGAGTCCTCTGTGGTCAGGCTTCAAGTTTTTAAGGGAAGTCTATATTCGCAAGGAAGTGCTTTTCGAAGAGCGGTGTGCCGGAAAGAGGGATGACGCGGACCTTTTGGGCCAGGTCCTCGATCTCATCTACGCCTTCCGTGGCGAGCAGAACCCGCTCCACCCCGGCAAGCGCCCCTTCCCTGACAAAACTCGTGATTCTTACCATCTTTTCGTTGAAAATTCCAACCTTTTTTAGCACATCCGGCGCCAGCACCGCCCCGAAGGAGCCGGTCAGGACCACCCGGGAAACGTCGTCAGCGGAAAGCCCGGCCTTCCCCAAAAGGATCTCCATCCCGCCGCGCATCGCCCCCTTGGCGAGCTGCAGCGCGCGGATGTCCTCCTGGTCGAGATACACCACGCCTTTCGCGTCGCGGTGCAGGACGAAGGCGGGGATGCCGTTCACTTCCTGCACGCGGTTCGCCAGGTTCGAGTCGATCTCAGCGGCGGGGAGCAGACGGCCGGTGGCGTCGACGATCCCTTCTTCAAGGAGTGCCGCGACGGTGTCGAGGACGCCGGTACCGCAGATGCCGCGCGGCGGGGCGCCGGGAATGGTGCTGATGACGACGCGGTCCCCGTCGATGCGCACGCCGCTCACCGCTCCGGGGAGCGCCGCCATGCCGCACTTGAGGTTCCCTCCCTCGAAAGCCGGGCCAGCGGCGGCCGAGGTGGCGAGGTAACGCTCGCCGTCGAAAAGCGCGATCTCGGCGTTGGTGCCGACGTCGAGAAAGAGGGTTCCCGCCGCGGGCCTCTCGGTCATGCCGAAGAGAAAGGCGAGCAGGTCGCCGCCGACGAAACCGCCGGGGAGCGGCAGCAGGTAGGCGGGGCAGTCGCGCGTCCAGCCAAGTTCGAGGGTCGAGACGGATTTTCCGGCGGAGAACAGGGGGCGAAACGGGGGGTGGGCAAGCGACTCGACCGGCAACGCCAGCGCGATCGTCTCCATGGAAGGGTTTCCGGCTATGGCCACGCGGGCGAGGTCGTTAGAACCGGCGCCGACTTCGGCCAGGAGTTCCGCGGTCATCCGTTCCATCTCGCGGGCCAGCGCCACCTGCATGGCGCGCAGCGTTTCGGGATCTCCACCGGCGGTGAGGCGGGCGAGGACATCGGCGCCCCAGGGGCGTTGCGGGTTGAGGGCGCCGGTGGCGGCGAGGCGTTTTCCGGTCGACGGGTCGAGCAGCGACGCGGCGATGGTGGTGGTGCCGAGGTCGAAGGCGGCGGCAAGCCGCCTAGACGAAGACAAGGGTGCTCTCCGCGGCGGGAACGACCTCGCCGATCGCCGCGGCAAAGAGGCCGGAAGCCTCGGCGCGGGAGAGGAATTCGCGGGCGTCCGACGGTGCCAGGGAGATGAGAAGGCCACCCGAGGTTTGCGGATCGAAGAGCGGCAGGAGGGAATCACCGGTGGCACCGGTGACGTGCGCCTCGTAGTGCTGGCGATTTCTGTAACACCCGGCGGGGACCATGCCGTCGTCGATGAGGGCGGGGACACCGTTCATGACCGGGACTTCAGCGAGCTCGATGCGGAAGGAAACGCCGGCGCCGAGTGCCATCTCGCAGGCGTGCCCGATGAAACCGAAACCGGTCACGTCGGTCGCCGCGGTCGCGTTGCAGGCGAGCATCAGCTCGCACGCCTTCGCGTTCAGGGTGGTCATCCAGGAGATCGCCTCGGCCTCGAGCGCGGCGTCGATCATCTCCGCCTTGATCGCGGTGGAAACGATGCCGGTCCCGAGCGGCTTGGTGAGGACGAGGAGGTCGCCAGGACGCGCGGTGCAGTTGCGTACGATGCGGGCGGGATCGATGAGGCCGGTGACGGCGAGGCCGAACTTCAGTTCGTCGTCCTCGACGGTGTGGCCGCCGACGAGACACGCACCGGACTCCTTGAGCGCATCGGCGCCGCCCGCGAGGATCGCGGCGAGCACCGAGGTCGGGAGCGAGCAGGCCGGGAAGAAGGCGAGGTTCATCGCCGTCGCAGGTTTCCCGCCCATGGCGTAGACGTCGGAGAGCGCGTTGGCCGCGGCGATGCGTCCGAAGGTGAACGGGTCGTCAACGAGCGGCGTGATGATGTCGGTCGTCTCCACCAGGGCGAGGTTATCCGTTATGCGGTAGATTCCCGCGTCCTCGGCCCCCTCGACGCCGACGATGAGGTTCGGGTCGTCCGAGCGGGTTATGTCGCGAATGGCATCTTCCAGGCCCGCCGGGCCCAGCTTGGCGGCTCAACCCGCCGCCTGCACCATCGCTGTGAGACGTACCTTGTCAGTCATAAAAACCTCGGAAAACCTGAAATAAAAACCATTGGCCACGGAGAAAATCTGAGGAAATCTGAGAACGGCAAAAACCAAAACCCTTCATAAAGGAGAACATCTAAAATCTGAGTCAAAAGGCACGAGAGGTTCTTTTTGTTTTTCAAACCCAAAAGCCTTAGGTTTTCTCCGAAGTTCTCAGATTTTCTCCGTGGCCAATGGTTTTGGGATTTGCTTCTCGGGGCTACCCGATGTACACCCTGCGCACGCGGCGGGTGGCTAGGCCGCACATGATCTCGTAGGGGATGGTGCCCGCCTTGTCGGCGAGTTCTTCGGCGCTGATGCGGTCCCCCATCGGGTCGGGCCCCAGAAGGGTCACCTCGTCGCCGACCTCTACCCCTTTGATATTGGTCACGTCGAGCATGATCCAGTCCATGCAGACCGTGCCGGATACCCGGGCACGCTGGCCGCGGATGAGCGCCTCTCCCTTGTTGGTGAGGCTGCGGCAGTATCCGTCCGCGTAACCGACCGGAACACTGGCGATGAGGGTGCGCTCTTTCGCGACGAAGCGCCTGCCGTAACTTATGCTGGTTCCCGGTTCCACCCACTTGAGCATCGCCACCCGGCTTTTAAGCCGCATCACCTGGATGAACTGATCGTGGTCAGCGAAATCAGAGGAGGGAGCGGCGCCGTACAGGATGATACCGGGGCGCACCAGGTTGCAGAAGGGAAGATCGACTCCGAGGATGGCGGCGCTGTTCGCAGTGTGGATGTAGCGGGGCTCGAACCCTTGGCGCCGCGCCTCCATGACGGCGGCGTTGAAGCGCTCGGCTTGCAGTTTCGTGAAGGCGATGCCGTCCGGGTCAAGCTCGTCGGCGCTCGCGAAGTGGGAGAAGATCCCCTCCAGCTCGAGGTTCTTGAACTGCTTCAGCTTCTCGAGGAACTCCGGCACCTTGTCCCAGGTGACACCCAGGCGCCCCATGCCGGTGTCGACCTTCAGGTGGATCTTCGCCTTGCGGTAACACTTGATCTCTACCGCCGCCTGGTCCAACGCGGCCGCCTGCTCCAGGGAGTAGAGCGCGGTGGAGATGTTGAGGCCGATGCAGCGCCTCTCCTCGCCGGGATAGATGCCTCCAAGGATCAGCACCGGGCGGGAGATGCCGCTCATGCGCAGTTGCACCCCTTCCGCGAGAAAGGCCACCGCGAAGGCGTCCACGCCGAGCTTCTCCAACTCCTCGGAAACGTACTGGAAACCGTGGCCGTAGGCGTCCGCCTTCACCACGGCAAGGATGCCGCACCCCTCGGGCACCCGCTTCTGGACCAGGCCGAAGTTGTGCCGAAGCGCGGCAAGATCTATCTCAACTACCGTCGGACGACTGTCCATATTTTTTCCTGCATAGGATTATCTGAATAAAATCAGGCCGGGAGCACCCGGCCAGTGATTTTTCTACCACTTTAGCCATTCAGTGTAAAGGTAAAAACCCGAAAGCGATTGACTTTGCAAGAGGATTCCATTATGTTTACGCGCAGCAAAAAGGCCAGCTAGGGGAGTTCGCGAGGACTGAGACAGGGCGACCTGAACCCTTTGAACCTGATCCGGGTAGCACCGGCGTAGGGAAGCGGCGCGCACTCCGACCTTTCGATTCATGGAGCCGTGACCTTCCGTCGCGGCTTTTTTGTTTTTTGTCCTTCAGAAGCCTCAACGCAAAGGCGCAGAAACGCCAAGAGAGGCTTCAAGAGACAATAGAGACAAACCTCCTTGTTTTACTTTTGCGTCTTCGCGGCTCCGCGTCTTTGCGTTACAGCTTTTGAGGTGACTCGTGTTGAAACTCGTGGTGGACCATAGCGGCAGGGAACGGCGTGTTGCGGGACTGTACCTGATTACGGACCAGGGCGATCGGCTGCTGCCGCGCGTGCGCGAAGCGCTCTCCTCGGGGGGCGTCGCCATTTTGCAGTACCGGGACAAGCTGCGCAGCTACGAGGAGCGTCTTGAGCTCGGGCAAGACCTGAAGCGGCTGTGCGCAGAGTTCCAGGCGAAGTTCATCGTGAACGACGACCTGAAGCTCGCGCTCGAACTGGACGCGGACGGCGTACATCTCGGGCAGGAGGACGGCGATTTCGCCGCAGCGAGGGAAGCGCTCGGTCCCAGGAAGCTCATCGGCATCTCCACCCACTCGGTTGAAGAGGCTCTGGCCGCACAAAAGGACGGAGCCGACTACATCGGTTTCGGCTCGCTCTACCCCACCGACACCAAGGATGTCGAGTACATCCAGGGTCCGGAGGCGCTCGCCCTCGTGCGCGAGAAGGTGAAGCTCCCCATCGTCGCCATCGGCGGCATCAACCGGGACAACGCCTGCGCGGTCATCGACGCCGGCGCCGACTCCATCGCGGTCATTTCCGCAGTCCTCTCCGCACGCTCTCCCGGGCTCGCGGCGACCGAACTGTCGCTTTTGTTCAACCGCCGCATGATGCACCCGCGCGGCGCAGTGCTCACCATCGCCGGCAGTGACTCCGGCGGCGGAGCGGGGATCCAGGCCGACCTCAAGACCGTCACGCTCCTCGGGAGCTACGGCGCCTCCGCCATCACGGCCCTCACCGCCCAGAACACCCGCGGCGTTACCGGCATCCACCCGTCCCCTCCCGCCTTCCTCGCCGACCAGATCGACGCCGTGCTCTCGGACATCCCGATCGACGTGGTGAAGATCGGCATGCTCTCTTCGCCGGAAAACGCGGAAATCGTCGCCGACAAGCTGACCGCTTACGAGATGCGGATGGTGGTGCTCGACCCGGTGATGACCGCGAAAGGCGGGGTGTCCCTCATCGAGGATGAGGCCCTTTCGGTGCTGAAGAAACGCCTGGTTCCGCTTAGCTACCTGGTCACCCCGAACATCCCGGAAGCCGAGGCGCTCACCGGTCTCACCATCACCGACACCGCCGGGATGGAGCTCGCGGCGCGGGCGCTGCACCTCATGGGGGCGAAGCACGTGCTCATCAAGGGGGGGCACCTGACCGAGGGGGTCGTCACCGACATCCTCTTCGACGGGCACGATTTCAACCGCTACAGCGCGCCGCGCGTCCTCACGCGAAACACCCACGGCACCGGCTGCACGCTCGCCTCGGCGATCGCGACTTATCTCGCCCAGGGAGAACCGCTTCCCGGCGCGGTATTGCGCGGGAAGCTTTTCGTCACCCGCGCCATCAAGTACGCTCAGCAGCTAGGCCGCGGGCACGGCCCGGTGAACCACTTCCTCGCGGCAAGGGACCAGGGAGAATAACCGAAGCCGCAGGCCCATCCTCCCTCTCCCCCTGGGAGAGGGTCGGGGTGAGGGCGTAGCAACTACCACCCAATTCACTTCGTGGCGTCGCCCTCACCCGGCCTTCGGCCGCCCTCTCCCGAAGGGCGAGGGTACACTACGAACTCAATTTGCCTTACAGATCCATTCAACAAAGGAGCAACCATGACCCAGTTGGAATACGCCCGCAAGGGGATCATCACCGACAAGATGAAAACGGCCGCCCTCGCCGAAGGGGTCGACGCCGAGTTCATCCGCGCCGGGATCGCCGCGGGGAACATCATCATCTGCCATAACAACAAGCACGCGAACGGCACCCCGCTCGCCGTAGGCAAGGGCCTTAGAACCAAGGTCAACGCCAACATCGGCAGCTCCGCCGACGACCTCGATTTCGAGAAGGAACTGGAAAAGGTACGCGTGGCGGTGGCCAGCGGCGCCGACGCCATCATGGACCTCTCCACGGGCGGCCCGGTCGACGAGATCCGCCGCGCCGTCATCGCCGAGACCTCGGCCTGCATCGGCACCGTGCCGCTGTACCAGGCGGCGCTCGACGCGGTCAGAAAGCACAAGAAGGCCATCGTCGAGATGACCGTGGAGGACATCTTCCAGGGTGTCATCAAGCACGCCGAGGACGGCGTCGACTTCATCACCGTGCACTGCGGCGTCACCCGCGCCACCGTCGAGCGCATGCGCCGCGAAGGGCGCATCATGGACGTCGTCTCCCGCGGCGGCGCCTTCACCATCGAGTGGATGGCGCACAACAACAAGGAAAACCCGCTCTTCGAGCACTTCGACCGCCTGCTCGAGATCACCAAGGCCTACGACATGACCCTGTCGCTCGGCGACGGTTTCCGTCCCGGCTGTCTGGCCGACGCCACCGACCGCGCCCAGATCCACGAGTTGATCCTCCTGGGTGAACTGACCCAGCGCGCCCAGGATTACGGGGTGCAGGTGATGATCGAAGGCCCGGGGCACATGCCGCTGAACCAGATCGAGGCGAACATCCAGCTGCAAAAAAGGCTCTGCCACGGCGCCCCCTTCTACGTGCTCGGGCCGCTGGTCACCGACATCGCACCGGGTTACGACCACATCACCTCCGCGATCGGCGGTACCATCGCCGCCGCCGCAGGCGCCGACTTCCTCTGCTACGTCACCCCGGCCGAACACCTGAAACTGCCAAGCGTCGAGGACGTGCGCGAAGGGGTCATGGCCTCCCGCATCGCGGCTCACGCGGCCGACATCGTGAAGGGTGTGAAGGGCGCCATGGAGAAGGACAACGAGATGGCGCGCTGCCGCAAAAAGCTCGACTGGGAAGGGCAGTTCGCCCTCGCCATCGACCCGGTGAAGGCGCGCCGTCTGCGCGAGGAGTCCGGCGTCGCCGACCACGGCGCCTGCACCATGTGCGGCGAGTTCTGCGCCTACAAGGTGATGGACGACGCCACCGAGCGCGAGAAGGCCAACGCCGCAGCGGCCTGCTAGACATTTTTATAAATAGGACGGGGCGGCCGACGCAGCCGCCCCGTCGCTGATTCTGAAGGAAACTGCCGTAGCGAGAACGCCACTTCCCCGCAAACCAGTACCCAATCCTACGCAAAATCCACCTGCAGTTCCTGGCATCTTCCACTCAGAAAAAACCGGACGTGCGGCTCATTTGCCGCATCAAACCCGAAACAAAAAATAGTGCTGGACATTTCTCCCCGGTTCGGATAGGGTACGCTCGACCCAAACCGGAGAGGGAAAGATGCACTCAGCACACGAGGAAACACCGCGCTTTTGCGGCGAACCTGTCACCGTACGTCAGCTCGAACTTATCAGCGGTGTCGTCAGCGACTGCCCCGGGATCTCCCGGACCGAGCTCGCGGGCACGGTTTGTGAACTTCTCGGCTGGCGCCGGCCAAGCGGCAGGCTGAAGACGGTAGAGTGCCGCACTTTCCTCGAAGGGCTGGACGGCACCCTGTTCCGACTTCCGCCTGCGCGCCAGGGGCGGCCCCGCGGCTCGCGCACCTCCACCTGCGCACCGGAAACGCGCGATCCCGTCCTGTCCGGGCCGCTGCACGCATTCGGACCGCTCGAGATCGTGCCGGTCTCTGGGAAGAAAGAGCAGGCGCTCTGGCGCTCGCTGGTGGAGCGGCATCACTACCTGGGGCACAAGGTCCCGTTCGGCGCCCACATAAGGTACTTCGTGAGACTGCACGCCCCGTCCCCGATGATCGTCGGGTGCCTGCAATTTTCGAGTCCCGCCTGGCGCATGGAGGCGCGCGAGCGCCACATAGGGTGGAACGACGAGGCGCGCGGGGAGAATCTGCAGCGGGTGGTATGCAACAGCAGGTTCCTGGTGCTCCCCACGGTGCAGGTGAAAAACCTCGCCAGCGCCGCCCTTTCGCTGGCACTGCGCCGCCTTGCCGCGGACTGGGAGGAACGTTTCGGGGTGCGCCCGCTTCTCGCCGAAACACTCGTCGACGGCAGCAGATACGCCGGCACGTGCTACAAGGCGGCGAACTGGATCGAGGTTGGGTGCACCACGGGACGCGGCAGGAACGATCGGGACCACGCCCGTCACGGGGAGAGCCCCAAGAAGGTATTTTTATTTCCGCTGGTAAAGGGAGCAATGCGGCTGTTGAGGCAGGCGAAGGATCAAGCGCCCCTGCCGGAACGGCAACCGGATGGCGCGATGCCATCCGCCGCACCGCCCGCCGGGAAGCGGTGTGAGCACAGGAGGAGCGACATGGTGAAAAAGATAGCGCGAAGGCTCTTTGCGACGGCGGCAATGGCCACCCTTTTCGGGTGCGGCGCAAATGTGGACTCGCTGGTACGCCAGTCCACCGGCATCCAGCCGCAGCAGGTGAAGCGCTCCCAGACCGATGCCGCCCCCCTGCCGACGCAGATACCGCTTTACACGTACCAGGTGGTGAAGAGCTGGCCCCACTACAACTGGAGCTTCACCGAGGGGCTCACCTTCCAGGACGGCGTGCTCCTCGAGAGTTCCGGGCTGTACGAGAGATCCGCCATCATGAAAGTCTGGCCCGGTTCGGGACAGGTCCTGAGCAGCGAGGGGGTTCCCCGCGACTGTTTCGCCGAGGGGATCACCGTTTTGCGCGATCGGCTCTACATGGTCACCCTCTCCGGGGCAGGTTTCATCTACAACCATAAGACGCTGCGCCAAGAAGGAGAGTTCGCCGTCGACGGTGAAGGATGGGGGCTGACCAACGACGGCACGCATCTCATCATGAGTAACGGCAGCAACCGTATCAAGTTCATCAACCCGGACACCTTCCAGACCGAACGGAGCGTGGAGGTGACCTGCAACGGCACCCCGCTCAGAAACCTAAACGCCCTGCAGTACGTGAAGGGTGAGATCTACGCCAACATCTGGAAGACCGACTACATCGTGCGCATCAACCCGGCAAACGGCGCCGTGGTGGGGTGGGTGAACCTGAAGGGGCTCTTGCCGTCGAACGAGCGCAGCCGCGACCCCGACCACGTGCTGAACGGGATCGCGTACGACGAGGAGAGCGACCGACTGGTGGTGACCGGCAAGATGTGGCCCCGGTATTTCGAAATCCGCCTGGAGCAGGTGGCAAGCGCCGAGTCCTGACGGATCTTTTGCCCTCCCTGTATTGCAAGCTCAGCACATGCCACGGCAGGAGCCGTACTACGGCAGCGAGCCTATGAACGATAGGTTCACGAAACGCCACCCGGTTCCGCCCAGAAGGAACATGAAGATGGGGTCGTGCGGGTCGTGCTCCTGCAATACCCGCTTCAGGTCCTGCAGCCTCGTTATCTTCACGCTGTTCACCTCGGCGACCAGGTCGCCGTTTCTCACGCCCCCCAGATGTGCGTCGCGCGTCGCATCCACCACCAACACGACAACACCCGTGCGGCTGCCGAGCTTTCTGCTCCGTTCCTCGTCAAGCACCACCTCGGTGAGTGTCATCCCCAGGAGGTTGAGGGTGGCCTTTTGCTCGTCATAGCTTACGCGGCTGCCAGGACAACCCGGGGTCGCCGTTTCCCTCTCGCGCCGTTGCATCAGTGCTAGTTTCACGGGCTACCTCCTCTCCGGCTCGTCCATGGGGGAGCGCTCTCCCCGCTGGTCCCCACCGCAGCCGCAGGGGGGCTCCGGCCTCGCATCTTCCTTGCGCGGTCTGAGTTTTTCCGCGAGGCTGCGCTGGGCCGGCGTGAGCAGCGCCTCGATTCTCGCGCGGGTTTTCGCCCTGGAAACCATGCGCTTTACCTCCAGCTCCGCGAGTTTTTGGGCCGCGCCCTGCAGCGCCGCCTCGTTGAGTGGAAACGCTTCCTCGATGCCGCGCAACTGGTCGCGCAGTTCGCGCTCCTTTTCCATCCGGGTGTGGTCCAGCCCGCGCTGCTCGTCGACGATGGAGTCGATCCGCTTTTTCTGCGCCTCGCTCAAATCGAGCACCCGCGCAATGGGGCCGGGAAAGCCTTCCGGCCTGTCCAGTCGCTCCATGGCACCGCAACGGAGCGGCGGCGGGGCATCAGCGGGGGAAGGCACCCCGTAGCAGGCCCAGGCGCCCCCCAAAAGTGCGGTCGCCATCACCATCACTGTTATCTTCTTTCTCATGGCATCTCTCCTTTCACAGCCGGACCTCTGAGTGTGCCGACCGGTTCAAAGTCGCGTCCTTCTGATTCGAGATGCTACGACAAAGGCGCGTTAAGTTGGGTCAAGAGATGTTCATATTTGCAGCTCTCTCTCAAAGCAAAAAGAGCTGTTCTTTACAATTCTTAACAGCATGTCCGCAGGGTTTTCGGCTATACTGGCGCTTAAAAACTGAAGAAGACCAAGCAGATGACCAAGAAAATTCTCATAATAGATGATGACACCGGATTGTGCGAACTGCTCGAGAGCTACCTCGCGAGCGAAGGATACGCGGTGGAGACCTGCCATGACGGCGGGGAAGGGGCCGACCTGGCCCTCGCGAGGGATTACGCCTTCGTGGTGCTGGACGTGATGCTCCCCACCCTGAACGGCTTCGACGTCTTGCGCCGGATCCGGCAGGGTTCGCAGGTGCCGGTGCTGATGCTGACCGCGCGCGGCGACGAGATCGACCGCATCGTCGGCCTTGAGATGGGGGCGGACGACTACCTTCCGAAGCCGTTCAACCCGCGCGAATTGGTGGCGCGGTTGAGGGCGATCCAAAGACGCAGCGACGCCTTTCCGGCCGGCACCGAGCCGAAGAGCGACCTGCTGCAGGCCGGCGACGTGATCCTCGACCTCGGCACCCGGACCGTCACCTGCGGTGGCGCCGCGGTGGAGGTGACCTCGCTCGAGTTCTCGGTGCTGGAGGCGCTGGTGCGTCAGGCAGGGAGCGTGATGAGCCGGGACGACCTGACCCGTCAGGCGCTGGGGCGCGAGTTCAGCAGCTTCGACCGGAGCATCGACGTGCACGTAAGCAGCCTCAGGAAAAAACTGGGCCCCGCACCGGCAGGCGACGAGCGCATCAAGTCGGTGCGCGGCGTCGGCTACATCTACGCCTTCTCCGCCGCGCAGCGGCACACCCACTGAAGGGGGAGCCATTGCGCAGCATCTTCGCGAAACTCTTCATCTGGTTCTGGCTTGCCACCGTCTTCTCGGGGCTCGTCTTCTTCGTCATCGCCTTCAACCTGCGGCTGTCGCCTTTGCGCGACGAACGAAAGCGCCACTTCGCCGCCCAGCACCAGCAGGTCTTGGGCCAGGCCCTTGCCATCTACGGCAGCACCGCCGCCCTTCTCACCGAGCGTGACGGGAGTCCCGCCGCCGCCGACGCCAACCAGGGGGGCGCGCCGGGACCGAGACCCTACCTCTTCGCCGTTGACGGAACCCCGATCTCACGCGGCGTCCCCCCACAACTCGCGGCCGCGGTGCGGGATCAGACGTCCGGAAAACCGGAGCGCCCCGAGGCGCGCGACGCGGTGGTGGTTAAGGTGCAGGGACCGTCCGGGAAGCAGTACCTCGCCGCCGCCGAGGCGACGCGCCCCATCCCCCCGCCCCCTCACGAGCTGAACCCGCTGCGCCCCCCGCCCCTTTTCTGGCTGCAGATGGCGATCACCTTCGTGGTGAGCGGCCTGGTCTGTTATTTCCTCTCCTGGTGCATCGCCGCCCCCTTGCGCAGGCTGCGCGCCGCGACAAGGCGACTTGCCGACGGGGACCTCTCCAGCCGCGTCACCGTGATCCCGAGGCAGGCGGGCTACGAGATCAACGACCTCGGGCGGGACTTCAACCTGATGGCGACGCGCATGGAGAAACTCGTGCTCGCCCACAAGCAGTTGGTCCGCGACGCCTCCCACGAACTCCGCTCGCCGCTGGCGCGGCTGAACGTAGCGCTCGGCATCGCCCGCAAGGAATCTCCCCCCTCCGCAGCCAAGGCTCTGGACCGGATCGAATTCGAAAGCGACCGGCTCAACCTCCTCATCACCGAACTGCTCACCCTGAGCAAGCTGGACGAGGGGAGCGAACTCGACCGAAGCGATCTGGATCTTGCCGAACTGGTTGAGGAGGTCGCGCGGGACGCCGAATTCGAGGCGTGCGCCTCGGACCGCCACGTACAGTGGAATGCCACGCGGGGGATCACGGTGCACGGCAACCGCGACTTTTTGAGCCGGGCGCTGGAGAACGTGGTGAGAAACGCGGTGAAATACACCGCGGAGGGAACGGCGGTGGAAATAGTTCTCGAGCGGGATGAGGCGAGCGCGCGGCTTAGGGTGCGCGACAACGGTCCCGGCGTCCCCGAGGAGCAACTTGCCGACATCTTCCGCCCTTTTTACCGCGTGGCCGAAGCGCGCGACAGAAAGAGCGGCGGCACCGGCATAGGTCTCGCCATAGCTGAGAAGACCGTCACCCTGCACGGCGGGAGCATCGCCGCGCGGAACCTGCCACAAGGGGGGCTGGAAGTGGAGATCAGGCTCCCCTTGGGCTAGGTGCCGACGCGTGTGAGATACTTCTGCCTGCACCGTTGCCTGCCGCACTGCACTGCGCTGTGCTGAAGGTGTTGGCCAGGAGGAGAGAGTAAATGAGGATAGTTAGGGATTGACTGGGTTGCTGTTTTACGGTAAAAGGTTACCTCTGCAAAAGCCGCCCTGCTGCTAAGTGCAACAAAGCATGGGCATCTTGATAGAGTTGGGCCGGAGTAACTCAGTTGGTAGAGTAGCTGATTCGTAATCAGCAAGTCGGCGGTTCGAGTCCGCTCTTCGGCTCCACAAAATAAAGGGATTAGGCGATCGACGCCTAGTCCCTTTTTTCGTGAGTTGTCCACGTTGTCCAATTTAAGCCCGCACGCACGGCCTCTCCTGGAGGACAAAAATTGAAAGGCCCGCCGTTATGGCGGGCCTCGCTTTGCTGCTTGATGGGTACCCTTTTCAAGGGTGTTGCCGGCGTCATGAACACCGGGAGGTTACAGCTTCAAGTTGTGAGATTCCTCTGCGGTGGAGTTTCTTTGATGCTGATTACCTCCTTTGTCCGAGATTCCTCTTTACTCTTGTTCTCTTTGCTCTTGGCTAGCTAGCTGAGTCAAACATAACACCACCGGGACCAAAGAAACAGTCTGTTGAAATTTTTTTTTTACAGGTATACTGCTCAAGTTGCCCGGTCAGCCAGCTCCCCCTCCAGCAATGCCATCCACCGACTCCCACCGTAACAGTATCGCTTCCTACTGGTAGAGAGCCAACGCCTGTTGTCCGCGGCTGACAGCACCCGGGCCGGAACTGGTGACTTGTACGCCACCTTTCGTACGCATGGCCTGGTACTTCGTGACTTCATTCCCCTCCTTCAAGAACGCCACCGATGTCCCGTTCTTCACGTTCCAGTCGATGGTCATCGTGTCCAGATAGGTGTCGCCGCGGTAATGGTTCATCGTGTAACGCACGACGTCACCGCTTTTGCTTGCATGCACCTTGAAGGTCTCACCGTTTTCGCTGTACATGAAGTCCTTCTCGCCGGATGCTACCGGGTTGTGACCGCTCCAGAACTCGATGGTGTTGAAGACCACGAAGTCTACCAGGGCCGAGATACCGTACACCGGTACGATGATGAAGACCCAGGTAACCAGGCTGCGCAGGAACTTGTCGCCGACCTGGCCGTTCACCTGGTACACCTTCCTGGTGAGCGCCATTTTCCCGTAGCACCCCTGCAATGACACCATCCCCATAACCATGGCGAGTATCGCCGCTGTAACTCTTTTCATACGCGTTCCTCCTTTTCGGATTGAATGCTACTACCGGAGACCGAACAGCTCCCCCGGGATTGATAGTATCAGCCGGCCACGCAGAGATCGTCCTTGGGCTTTTACCGGCATGGCATTGGCTTTAAGTGTCACAATAGGAAAGAGGCCTGCTGTCAGTTAGCGAGGCCTCTTTTGTCATACTCGATCCCCTCTTTACAGGGGTCATTCCGACGCTTTCGGCATCGGAGCTCTTAAGGCTGTGTGTAAGTTAGAATCCTCTTCAGTGGAGTTTACCTCGATACCGATACCTCCTTTTCCGAGACATTCTGTTACAGCTAGCTAGCTGTGACACACTATACCACCTGCAGTAAAATTTAAAAGAGTGCAATCATCTTTTTTACTACCCGCCTCGTCTGCTACACCGGACCGGGCCGCTTTCAGGCCGGCTGGACTTCAGGGGGGCCGATGCTAAACTGCGTGGGGTGCCGGCCGGGACCTGCCCATTGTACGCGTGAAGACCCTGAAGACCAGCCTAACAGCACTCTTTGCTGCTGGAGGTACCTATGAAGACCACGATATTCTTCTCCCTATTCATCATCCTCGTCCTGATCGCCGGTGCCGCGTACTATTTCGTCGACACTTCAGGCCCCGCCCTTGCCCTCTCGCGGCAGCCCGGTCCCATCTCTGCAAAGGTGGATGTCGTTCTCAGGCTGCGCGACCGGTCGGGGCTCAAATCACTGAAGGTAGTTCTCGTACAGGGGCAAAAGAGCTTCCCGGTTCTCGCGCGTGAGTATCCCGCAGGGAAGACGGACGTGTCGGAAAGCTTCCGCTTTCCCGCCCAGCCCGGGCTAAAGGAAGGACCGGTCAGGCTGCAGATCAGTGCCGTCGACCGCTCCATAATCCGCTTCGGTTCCGGCAACAGCACCGAAGAGACCCTCGATTACGACTTTCAGAACAAGCCCCCCGCGGTAACCGTTCTGAGCACGGCACACAACGTATCGCGCGGCGGCTCCGGACTCGTGGTGTACACGGTGAACCGGGAGGTGGTGAAGACCGGCATCGTCTTCGCGGACCGCTTTTTCCCCGGGTACCGGCAGCCCGGCGGTTTCTACGCCTGCCTCTTCGCTTTCCCAAGCGATTTGCCGCAGGAGCAGTTCGTCCCGAAGGTGATCGCCGTCGACCGTGCGGGGAACGAGCGCCTGACCGGGATCTATTTCCACGTCCTGGAGAAGTCCTTCCCGAGGGACCGCATCGAGCTCACCGACTCCTTCCTGGAGAAGGTCTCCTCGGAATTCAAGGATCGGTTTCCCAAGGCGGCCACGCCGCTCGAGGTGTTCCTCAAGGTGAACAGCGAAGTGAGAAGCGCCGACCGCAAGACGCTTTACCAGACCGGGCTCAAGACCTCGCCGACGCCGCTTTGGAGCGGGGACTTCATGCGCCTGCCCAACTCCGCCCCGCGCGGAACCTTCAGCCAGTTCCGCAGCTACTTCTACAAGGGAGCGCAGGTGGACCAGCAATACCACCTGGGAATCGATCTCGCATCCCTGGCGCACGCCAAGGTCCCCGCCGCAAACAGCGGGAAGGTGGCGTGGGCGGACGACCTCGGCATCTACGGCCAGTGCGTGATCATCGATCACGGCATGGGGCTGCAGACCCTCTACGGACATCTGAGCAGGATCGGCGTGAAGGAGGGGGATCAGGTGAAAAAAGGGGACATCATCGGGGACACCGGCGACACCGGTCTTGCCGGCGGCGATCACCTTCATTTCGGCGTCGTGGTATCCGGCCAGGAGGTGAACCCGATCGAGTGGTGGGATCCTTCCTGGATCAAGAACAACGTGACCGACAAGCTGGCCGACGCGAAAGAGGCGAGCGCGGTCAAGTAGCGGCGTCGCAAGTTGCGCAGGAGGTGGAAGATGCGGCAGTTGGTACTGGTTCGACACGGAGAGAGTGTCTGGAACAAGGAAAACCTCTTCACCGGCTGGACCGACGTGAACCTATCGGAAAAGGGGGAGGAGGAGAGCCGCCGTGCCGGGCGACTCCTGAGGGAGAAGGGTTTCGTCTTCGATGTCGCCTTCACCTCGGTCCTCAAACGCGCGGTGCGCACGCTGTGGTTCATCCTGGACGAGATGGACCTGGTATGGATTCCGGAGCGAAAGGACTGGCGCCTGAACGAGCGGCACTACGGCGCGCTGCAGGGGCTGAACAAGGCGCAGACGGCGGAGAAGTACGGCGAGGAGCAGGTGAAGCTTTGGCGCCGCAGCTACCACGTGCGCCCGCCGGCGCTACCCGAGGGGGACGAGCGCTATCCGGGGCGCGACCCGCGCTACAGCGCGCTCGCGAAACACCAGATCCCGAACACGGAGTGCCTGCAAGACACCGTCGAGCGGGTGCTCCCCTTCTGGCAGCAGGAAATCGCACCGGCGCTCAGGGAAGGGCGGCGCGTCCTGGTGGTCGCCCACGGCAACAGCCTGCGCGGGCTGATCAAGTACCTGGACAGGGTCTCGGACTCGGACATCGTAAATCTGGAGATCGCCACCGGCACGCCTCTCGTGTACGAACTGGACGACGACCTCAAGCCGCTGCACCACTACTACGCGAGCGACTCCGGCAAGCCCGCCTAGCGGAGCATTTCCACCTGCCCCGCGCCGTCGTCGCCCGGCTGTTCCTGCACCGGGGGCTCACCCTGCGACGGCGCACCTTCCGGTTGGGACGATTTGCCAGCCTCCCCCGCCCCGGTCTGCGCAGGTTGACCATCCTCTTTCGGATGCGCCTGGGGCATCTTCTCCCCGCCATGTTTCGTGCAGTAAACGGTCGGTTCGGTCCCCGCGATGAAATCCTCGTCCTTCGTGGTCGGGCATTCCGGCGTGGCCAGTTGCGCGGTGGTCGGGTCGATGGTGACCGTGATCACCCCTTCGGGCCTCGCGAAGTCGGCAGCCGGTTTACCCGCGGTCGCCACGCGCATGAACTTCTCCCAGATCGGGGCTGAAACCACCCCGCCTGTGAAGCCCCTCCCACCCGGCTTCGGCTTGTCGTACCCCACCCAGACCCCGGTGATCAGCTGCGGGGTGTACCCCACGAACCATGCATCGCGGTAGTCGTCGGTGGTGCCGGTCTTGCCGGCGGCAGGGCGCTGGCGGCTGAAGTTCTTGAGCCCCTTGGCGGTGCCGTAGGTGAGCACGTCCTTCATCATCTCGGTGGTCACGTACGCCGTCGCCGGCGAGAGCACCGGCGCGCTCCGCGTCGGGTTGTCGGTCCAGCTCTTGCGGTTTCTGTCGAACACCTTGACGATGGTGCGCCCCTCGGTCCGGATGCCGCCGTTGGCGAGCGGCGAGTAGGCGGAGACGAGGTCGTCGAGGGTCACCTCGTCGGTGCCAAGCGCCAGGGAGAGGTCGTTGGGCGAACGCAGGGAAAGCCCCATGCGCCCGGCGAAGGTCACGAAATTGTTCACCCCGACCGATTCGAGGAGCTTCACGGTTATCACGTTGTTGGAGTGGGCGAGCGCCTCACGCAGCGGCATCTCCCCGAAGCTCCTCTTCTCGTAGTTGTGCGGACGCCACACCTGGCCGTTCCCCTTGTTGTAGGAAACAGGGGTATCGTTCATGAGGCTCGCCGGGGTGTATCCCTGGTCGAGCGCTGCCGCGAAGATGAGCGGCTTGATGGCGGAGCCGGGCTGGCGCTTCGCGGCGAAGGCACGGTTGAAGCCCCCCTTCCCGTTGTCCACCCCGCCGACCGCAGCCAGGATGTCCCCGGTCTTCAGGTCCATGCAGATGAGCGCACCCTGGAGCTTCGGGTTCACCTTCTTCACGCCGTCGCGCAGCGTCTGTTCCGCCTGTTTTTGCAGGTTCACGTCGAGGGCGGCGATGACGTCCAGCCCCCCCTGCTCCACCACGTGCGCCCCGTAACGCTCGACGAGCTGCCGGCGCACGATCTCGAGATAGGCCTGCGCCTGCCCCGGCTTGATCACCGTTGCCGGATGCGCCTCGATGGCCCGTTTCTGCTGCGGGGTGATCATCTTCACCGCCACCATGCGGGCAAGGACGGTGCTACGGCGGGCGCTCACCTTCGCCAGGTCACCCAGCGGGTTGTAGCGCCCCGGGTTCTTCGGCACCCCGGCAAGGAGCGAGCACTCCGCCTCGGTAAGCTCCTCCGGGTTCTTGTCGAAGTACTGCCGCGCCGCCTGCGCGATTCCCCAAGCGCCGTTGCCGAAGTAGATCTCGTTGAAGTACATCTCGAGGATCTGGTCCTTGGTGTACTTCTTCTCGAAATCCATGGCGAGCTGGACTTCCTTCACCTTGCGGTCGATCGACTTCTCCCCGGTGAGGAACTTGTTCTTGATCAGCTGCTGCGTGATGGTGGAGCCCCCCTCGGCGAGCCTCCCCTTCACCACGTCCTTCACGAGGGCGCGGGCGATGCCGCGCACGTCGATGCCGCCGTGCTCGTAGAAGCGGGCGTCCTCGGTGGCAACGAGCGCCTTGCGCAGAAAGAGCGGGATCCGGTCGATCGAGACCCAGTAGCGCTGGGTGGGGAGGATGCGCCCGACGTAGCGCTGCTGCACATCGAAGACCCGGATGGAACTGTAGCCGGTGGGGAGTTCCGGGTAGGTCGCGATGGAGGCGTGCGCGGAGACGGCAAAGAAGAGCGCAAGGAAAAGGAGAAGGAAAACGGGAGAGAAGAGCTTCTTGAATGCTGCGTGCCGACGGTAAAGCAAGGTTGCTACTCCTTTTAAGGAGGTGGACGCCGATGTGGTGCTTATGATTTGTGGGCGGTAACGCTGGGTGCCTATTCCATTTCTTTTCTTAGTCGGTCGACTAGCTGATTCGCAATCAGCAAGTGCCCCCTTTCACCGGGCTTACCTGATCCCTTCGAGGTATCGCGTCACCTGCGCCGCCAGCTCGGGCGAATCGAGCAGCACGGATAGCTCACGGTTTTTCGTGAGAGCCGCATGGGAGAGGTTGTGGCTTCCGATCATGACGAAGCGGCCGTCTATCACCACCGCCTTCGCGTGGGTGGTCCTTCTGCCGCGCGGGAAGATGACCTTCACCCCGTTGCGCGCGAGGTACCCGGCAACGGCGCGGTTATCACGCCCCACTTCATCGTCCCCTTCGAGGATCACCTTCACCTCCACCCCTCGCCTTTTCGCATCGGCGAGGTCGGCGGCGATGAGCGCCGGGGCGTTCCCCCTGCGATCGGTGGCCTTGAAAAGGTAAAAGGCGCAGATGATGCGCCTCTTCGCCCCGCGTACCTTTTCCTTGAGAGCTCCCTGGTATGCGGCATCGGCAAGGACGGTCGCCTCGGCCGGAGCGCAGAGGGCGGGTGCGGGATGCCCGTTCCAAAGAAGAACGGAAAGGACCAGCACCGCGCCCCTGCCCAGGGTCTTTATCAACTGAAGATGTCCATGACCTTGGAGAAGAAGTTCTTGCGCATCGGATTCGCGTCCTCGCCGCTGATCCGGGCCAGCTCCTCCAGAAGTTCACGCTGCTGTTTGTTCAGGTTCGTCGGGGTCTCCACCTTGGCGACCACCATGTGGTCGCCGCGCCCGTAACCCTGCAGCGCCGGCACCCCTTTGCCGCGCATCCTGAAGACGGCGCCGGACTGGGTCCCTTCCGGGATCTTCATGTTCACCCTGCCGTCCAGGGTCGGCACCTCGATCTCGCAGCCGAGCGCCGCCTGGGTGAAGCTGATGGGGATCTCGCAGATGACGTCGTTGTCCTCACGCCTGAAGATCGGGTGCTCGCGCACGCTGAGCGCGACGTAGAGATCGCCGTTGGAGCCCCCCTTGGTCCCCTGCCCCCCCTCGCCGGTGAGCTTCAGGCGGATGCCGGTCTCCACCCCCGCCGGAACCTTCACCGAGATGGTCTTCTTGTCGCGCACGGTCCCCGCACCACGGCAGCTCGGGCAGGGATGCTCGACCACGCGCCCCTCGCCGTTGCAGTGCGAGCAGGTTTTGGAAACGCTGAAAAAGCCCTGCTGGAAGCGCATCTGCCCGGCACCCTGGCAGGTGGGGCAGGTCTTCGGCTGGGTCCCGGCCTTGGCGCCGGACCCGCCGCACGCCTCGCAGCGCTTCGCGTAGGGGATGTCGATCTTTTTCTCGGCTCCGAAGGCCGCCTCCTCGAAGTTGACCTCCAGGTTGTACTGCAGGTCATCGCCGCGCTTGCCGCGCGAGGCCTTCTGGCGTCCGCCGAACACCTCTCCGAAGATGTCACCGAAGATGTCACCGAAGGGGGAATTGCCGAACCCGTTGAAGCCTGAGTTGAAGCCGTTGCCACCCACCCCGGCATGGCCGAACTGGTCGTAACGGGCGCGTTTCTCTCCGTCGGAGAGCACCTCGTAGGCCTCGGAGATTTCCTTGAACTTGTCCTCTGCGCTCTTGTCGCCCGGGTTCTTGTCCGGATGGTATTTGATGGCCAGACGCCGGTACGCCTTCTTGATCTCGGTCTCGGAGGCGTTCTTGTTCACCTCGAGCAGTTCGTAGTAATCCTGTTTTTCACCGTTAGCCAAGCTAGTCCCTCGTAACACAAAGAGCAGCGTCCCCCATCCGGAAGACGCTGCCCGTTGCGCGGTTGTTATTTAACATGTGGGCCATCTTCTATCAAAGCGGCACCGGTTTGCAACCATTTCTTACTTCTTGTCGTCCTTCACTTCCTCGAAGTCGGCGTCGACGACCTTCTCACCCTTGGCGGCGCCGGCCTCCGGCTCGGCGTGGGCCTCGCCACCCTCGGCACCGGCCGCCTGGGTCTTGGCGTAGACCGCCTCGGCGAGCTTGTGGGAAGCCTGCATGAGACTGTCGCTCGCCTTCTTGATCTCGTCGAGGTCGGTTCCCTCGAGCGCCTTCTTGAGGCCTGCGATACCTTCCTCGATCTTCTGCTTTTCGGAGGCGTCGATCTTGTCGCCGAACTCGTTCAGGGACTTCTCGGTGGAGTAGACCAGGTTGTCTCCCTGGTTCTTCGCTTCGATCAGTTCGCGCTTTTTCTTGTCCTCGGCGGCATGCGCCTCGGCTTCGCGCACCATCTTCTCGACCTCTTCCTTGGAGAGCCCGGAGGAAGCGGTGATGCGGATGGACTGCTCTTTCCCGGTACCGAGGTCCTTAGCGGAGACGTGGACGATGCCGTTCGCGTCGATGTCGAAGGTAACCTCGATCTGGGGCACGCCGCGCGGCGCGGACGGGATGCCGGAAAGCTCGAAGTTGCCGAGGGTCTTGTTGTCCGCCGCCATCTCGCGCTCGCCCTGCAGGACGTGGATGGAAACCGCCGGCTGGTTGTCGGCCGCGGTGGAGAACACCTGGCTCTTTCTGCACGGGATGGTGGAGTTCTTGTCGATCAGCTTGGTCATCACGCCGCCCAGGGTCTCGATGCCCAGGGAGAGCGGGGTGACGTCGAGCAGGAGCACGTCCTTCACGTCGCCGCGCAGAACGCCGCCCTGGATGGCAGCGCCGATGGCGACCACCTCGTCCGGGTTGACGCCGCGGTTGGGGACCTTGCCGAAGATGTCCTGGACCTTCTTCTGCACGATCGGCATGCGGGTCATGCCGCCGACCAGGATGACCTCGTCGATTTCGGAGGCGGAAAGACCGGCGTCTTTAAGCGCGGTGCGGCAGGGACCTTCGAGCTTCGCGATGAGGTCGGCACAGATCGCCTCGAGTTTCGCGCGGGTGAGCTTCATGGTCAGGTGCTTCGGACCGGAAGCGTCGGCGGTGATGAACGGCAGGTTGATGTCGGTCTCGAGCGAGGTGGAGAGTTCGCATTTCGCCTTCTCCCCCGCCTCTTTCAGCCTCTGCAGGGCCATCTTGTCGCCCCTGAGGTCGATCCCCTGCTCTTTCTTGAACTCGTCGGCGATGTGGTCGATGATCTTCTGGTCGAAGTCCTCGCCGCCGAGGAAGGTGTCGCCGTTGGTGGACTTCACCTCGAAGACCCCTTCGCCGAGTTCAAGGATGGAGATATCGAAGGTACCGCCACCAAGGTCGAAAACGGCGATCTTCTCGTCCTTCTTCTTGTCGAGGCCGTAGGCGAGCGCCGCGGCGGTCGGCTCGTTGATGATGCGCAGGACGTTCAGGCCCGCGATCTTGCCGGCGTCCTTGGTCGCCTGACGCTGGGAGTCGTCGAAGTAAGCCGGGACGGTGATGACGGCGTCGGTGACGGTCTCGCCCAGGTAGTCCTCGGCGGTCTTCTTCATCTTCATGAGCACCATGGCGGAGATTTCCGGCGGCGAGTACTTCTGGCCGCGCACCTCGACCCAAGCGTCGGCGTTGTCCGCCTTCACGATTTTGAACGGGGAGATGGCGATGTCCCTCTTCACCGCTTCGGTATCGAACTTGCGCCCGATCAGGCGCTTGATTGCGTACAGGGTGTTCTCGGGGTTGGTGACCGCCTGGCGCTTGGCCTGCTGGCCCACCAGACGCTCGCCGCTTTCCGCGAAGGCGATCATGGACGGGGTGGTACGGCTACCCTCTGCGTTCGCTATGACAACCGGCTCCCCACCTTCCATCACTGCCACGCAGGAGTTGGTGGTCCCGAGGTCGATTCCTATTACTCTACTCATGTGTTTGCCTCCTCATATGGTAACTGTCACTCAGCAAGCTAGTAACGCCCCCTCTAAAAAACAAGGGGACCGGTAAAAAAAAGTTCCTGACCCGGATCCGGGCCCGTTTAAGCCTTGACGGCGACGGTGACCATCGCTGGGCGGAGCAGACGGTCGTTGATCATGTACCCCTTCTGGAACACGTTCACGATGGTGTTCGGCTCCTGGTCCGGGGACGGCACCTGGGTCATCGCCTGGTGGTACTGCGGGTCGAAAGGGGTGCCCTGCGGCGTTTCGATCGGGGTCACGCCGAACTTCTTCAGGGTGGAGACGAGCATGTTCAGAGTCAGCTTCACCCCTTCCACGATGGGGTCCTCTTCGCTCGCGTGGTCGATGGCCCGCTCCAGGTTGTCCAGCGCCGGGAGCACCTCGAGCACGATCTGCTCGTTGCCGTACTTGAGGATCTCCTCTTTCTCCTTCTGCACACGCTTCCGATAGTTTTCAAGATCGGCCCGCTCACGCAGGTACTTGTCCCAGTTCGCTGCGGACTCGAGCCCTTTGGCGGCGAGCGCCTCTTCAAGTTCCTTGATCCGATCCGCGTCCGAAAGCGGTTGCGTCAGTTCCACGTTTTCCCCGGACTGGGCTTCAGCCTTCTTGTCGTGCTGGTGCGCATCGTGTTTTTTCTTGTCCATCCCTGTAATCTCTCCTTTTCTTCCGCTACTCCCCTTCGAGCATGCGGCTAATCAGCTTTGCGGTGTAATCCACGATCGGGATCACGCGTCCGTACCCCATCCGTGTCGGTCCGATGACCCCCAAGACGCCCACCGTGTCCTTGCCGGTAAGGTAGGTCGAAGTGACGAGGCTCATCCCTTCCATCTTCAAAAGCGGCGACTCCGTCCCGATGAAGATCTGCACCCCCTCGGCCTGCATCGATCGGTCTAAAAGGTCGAGTAGCGTGCTCTTCTTCTCGAAGGCGCGGAAGATCTCGCGCATCTTGGCCGCATCGGCGAATTCAGGCTGATCGAGGATGTTCGCCTGACCTTCGAGAAAGATCTCCGCGCTGTCGGTCCTGATGGTCTGCTCGGACAGCGCGATGGCCTTCTTCATCAGCGAGTCGTACTGCACCTTCTCGCTCTGCAGCTCGGCCAAAAGCCGCTCACGCACCTGCCCGATGGTGAGCCCCTGCAGCATCCCGTTCAGGTAGTTCGCCATCCGAACCAGGTCTTCCTGGGCGATCTCCTCGTCGATCTCCAGGAGCCGGTTCTGCACCGTCCCGTTCTGAGAGACGAGGATGGCCAGGATGCGGTGGCTCGAGAGCTTCACGAATTCCATCTGGTGGAATAGGTTCGCGGCCATGCGTGGGGCGATCACCACCCCCATGTAGCTCGAGGTGCTGGAGAGAAGGCGGCTCGCCTCCTTGAGCACCTCGGCCGGATCCTTTCCGGCCATCCGGCAGCGCCTGCGGATCTCGTCACGCTTGCCGGCGGTCAGGTTCTGCCTCGCCTCGAGGATGGAGTTGACGTAGAGGCGGTAGGCCTTGTCCGTGGGGATGCGTCCGGCCGAGGTATGCGGCGAAGTCAAAAGCCCCATCTCCTCGAGATCGGACATGACGTTGCGCACCGTGGCCGGCGAAAGGGCGAGCGCGTGGCTGCGGGTGATGGTCCTGCTACCCACCGGCTCGGCCGTTTGTATATAGTCCTCGATGACTGCCTCGAGGATGCGTTTGCCGCGATCGGAAAGTTGGTCTTCCATGGCTTGTCCCTCAAAAACGATTAGCACTCAAAAACTCAGAGTGCTAACGCGCTTCAAGTTAGCAACGCCCCTAAGGTTTGTCAAGGGTTCTCTAGTTGGGAAAAGGGGGATTTAGAGAAAGCGGGAGAAGATGCTGTTGGCGATGATCACGCTGCTGTCAGCGAGCCTTATGGTGTCGCCTTCGGCGACTAAAAGGCCATCGCGCAAAAGCTCGTCCACCTGCGCCAGGCGGGGCGCCAGCAGCTCGGCATCGTAGGAGGCCTTGAGCGGGGCGAGGTCGAGACCGGTCAGGACGCGAAGACCGAGGAAGAAGCTCTCCGCCACCGCATCGTCCGGCGTAAGCTCTGTCCGGTCACGCTCCGGGAGCACCGAAGCGGAAACTTCATCCCGGTAGGAAGCCGCATCGACCGCGTTACTCCAGCGCCGGCCGATCCCGTTGGGGTTCCAGAAGGAGTGCGCTCCGCTGCCGAAACCGAGATAGCTTTGGCGGCTCCAGTAAGAGAGATTGTGGCGGGAAAAACGCCCGGGACGGGCGAAGTTGGAGATCTCGTAGTGCAGGTAGCCGCCGTTTTGCAGCATCTCCGAGGTTGTCTCGAACATGGCCGCGGCCTCATCCTCGTCGGGAAGAACGAGCGCCCCCTCGTCGTAGAGCCGCTCGAACGGCGTCCCCTCTTCGACCGACAGGGCGTAGGCGGATATGTGTTCGGGGCCGAGCGCAATGGCGCGGGAGAGCGCCGCGCGCCAGTCCTGCAAGGTCTGCCCGGGGAGCGAGTGCATCAGGTCGATGCTGAGGTTGTCGAACCCGGCACGGCGCGCTTGATCGAAGGCGGCAAGGGCCTCCTCGATCGTGTGCACCCTGCCGAGCATTTGTAATAGGCGCTCTTCGAAGGACTGCACCCCCAGGGAAAGGCGGTTCACTCCTGCAGCACGATACCCCGCAAGCCGCTCCGGGGTGACCGTACCCGGGTTCGCCTCCAGGGTCACCTCGGCGTCGGCTGCTAGACCGAAGCGCCGCGCCGCCGCATCGATGATTCGTCCGACGTGATCCGGCGCCATGAGCGAGGGAGTGCCTCCGCCGAAGTAGAGGGTCGGGGCCAGTACTGCTTCCGGGAGCGCAGCCTGACGCAGCTCCATCTCGCGCAGCAGAAACTCCACGTAGCGCTCAGCATCCTCGTGCGATCCGGCGGCCGAATTGAAATCGCAGTAGAGGCATTTTGTCAGGCAGAAGGGGAAATGTACGTACAGACCTGCTCGCATGCTTGGGCGCTCCTTGATACGCCAGCTAACTTTCTAGCAGAAGTGCCTTCTCCTTGTCACGTAAAAGCGCCGCAACTCTACGAAACTGCTTGAAATACTTTAATGCTCGGATTACACTCCGCTTCGCCCGGACCAACATGACAGGAGGAGACTTCACATGGATAAAAGCATCAAGGCTGCCGCTGTGCAGTTCAACATCACGCTCGGGGATATCGACACTAACGTAGTGTACGCGACCGAGAAGCTGCGCCAGTTGGCCCGGGAAGGTGTGGAGCTCGCCGTTTTGCCGGAGATGTGGAGCTGCGGCTTCGCCTACCGGGAGCTGAACAACCTGGCGCAACGCACCCCGGAGGTGCTCGAAAAGATGCAGGCCCTAAGCGCTGAACTCTCCATGGTCATCGTCGGGAGCCTCCCGGAGCCGCACGGCGACAAGGTCTTCAACACCTCTTATATAATGGACCGCGGCAGGCTCGCCGGGAGTTACCGCAAGATGCACCTCTTCGGCATGATGGGGGAGGACCGCCACCTGGACCGCGGCGACTCGGTCTGCCTCGTGGAGACCAGCGTCGGCAAGATAGGCGCCATGATCTGCTACGACCTCCGTTTCCCGGAGCTCGCCCGTCGGCTCGCTGTGGACGGCGCCGAGATCATCGTGGTACCGGGGGAGTGGCCCAAGCCGCGCGAGGAACACTGGCGCACGCTGATCCGGGCACGCGCCATCGAGAACCAGCTCTTCGTCGTCGCCGCCAACACCTGCGGCATGGTCGGCAAGCTCGACTTCTTCGGCTCCTCACTCGTCGTAGGGCCGAAGGGTGAAATCCTGGCCGAGGGAGGCTACGAGAACTGCGAACCGACCGCGATCCTCGACCCGGCCGAGGTGACCGCCTGGCGCCAGAGCATCAACTGCTTCCAGGACAGACGGCCGGAGTGCTATTAGGCGGGCTCCTCGTCCGTTTTTCACGCATTGCGGTTGAAGGCAAGCGGATCGAATAGGGCTATTTGTCAGTCAGAGGGGGGAAGCCGCCACCTCGGGGGCCAACCCATCACTTCCGGTTCGAAACCTATCACTTCCGGTTCGAAACCTATAACTTTTAACCTGAAACCCACAGCTTTTAATCTCAAACTCTCAACTTTTAATCTCGAACCTACAACTTTAATCCTGAACCTAAAAGGTTGTGGTGCGGAACCTACAAGCTTCGGTTCGAAACCTGCCTCTTCAGGGGGCGAACCCGCCACTTTGAGTTCATGAGCCTGCATTTTGCAAGCCTGCACCTATAAGGAGCGTTTAGGAATAGCATGCAAGGTACACACGGCGGCCGAAGCGGGAACTGAACCGGCACACTATGGAATCGGCAACTTCGTGAGTAGATAAGAGCTGCACCGCAGGGTCCGGGGCATGTCTTTCCTGTTGACTTCGCTGAAGGTAAAGCATATTTTTTGCAGATTGATTTCAACCCAAACCGCGGAGGTTGTTACGTGGGCATGCTTGCTTCGACCGGCCTGGTCGTAAAACTGGTACTTATGCTGTTGCTCTATTTCTCGGTCGTTTCCTGGGGCATCATCTTTTACAAGCTGCTGCAGGTGTACCGCGCCAACGGCGCCTCCGAGCGCTTCCTCGAATTCTTCTGGAAAGCCAAACGTTTCGACGCCATCAGCTCCCAGTTGGACCGCTTCGAGCATTCCCCCCTCACCGTCCTCTTCCAGGAAGGGTACGGCGAACTGAAAAGGCTGCAGGAAAAGGTAGAGGAAAAGGCTGACCCCAACATCGTCAGCACCGATCTTGGCGGGGTGGACAACATCGCCCGCGCCCTGCGCCGCGCCACCACCTCCGAGATCACCAGGCTCGAGAAGTACCTCACCTTTCTCGCCACCACCGGCGCCACCGCCCCGTTCGTCGGGCTCTTCGGCACCGTCTGGGGCATCATGACCGCCTTCGAGCAGATCGGCAAAAGCGGCTCCGCATCGCTCGCCGTAGTCGCACCGGGCATCGCCGAGGCGCTCATCGCCACCGCGATCGGCCTCGTAGCCGCCATCCCGGCCGTCATGGGTTACAACCACTTCCAGCACAAGATCAAGGTGCTCATCTCCGAGATGGACAGCTTCTCCACCGAATTCCTCAACATCGTGCAGCGCAACTTCGGGAGATAAATCATGGAGTTCGGCAACAGGGAAAACGGCGATCGCGGCACCATGTCGCAGATAAACGTCACCCCGCTGGTCGACGTCATGCTGGTGCTCCTGATCATCTTCATGGTCACCGCACCGATGATGCAGCAGGGGGTCCAGGTCAACCTCCCCAAGGCGGAGACGAAGTCTCTCGCGCCCAAAGAGGACACCCTGGTGGTCTCGATCGAACAGTCGGGAAAGACCTTCATCAACTCCTCGGAAATCTCCCCTGACCTTCTGAAGGAGAAACTCACCACCATGCTGGCCGGCAGGGAGAAACGCGAGGTCTTCCTGAAGGCCGACCGTGCCGTTCCCTACGGCGACGTGGTCAAGGTGATGGCCCAGATCAAGGGTGCCGGGGTTGAACGCCTCGGCATGGTGACGGAGTCCCCGCAGCGGCAATGATAAACGCGTTAAGGCGCAACTACCCGGGACCGGGGGGGATGTTCGTACTCTCCTTCATCTGCCACCTGGTCGTGTTCCTGGTCATCGCCTACTGGCACATCCTGCCCCAGTTCCATGAGGATGAAACCCCGGTCACGTACGTCGACATGGTTACCCTACCGGTAGCCTCGCCGCAAAGCGGCACCCCTGCACCTTCCCAACAGGAGAGCAAGGCCCCTGCCGCGCCGGCTCCGGCCCCTCCCGCACCGGCTGCTCCGGCCATGGCTCTGCCCACCAAGCCCGCTGCAAAAGCACCGACGGCAAAAGCCAAGGCGGAACAGCAGAAGGAGGCGGCCGAGGCCAAGGCGTTCAACGAGCGCATGGCGAAGATGGAGCAGCAGGCGGAAGACCGGCGTCAGGCCGCGGCGCTGGACGCGCTGAAGAAAAAGGGGAGTTCCCGGACCGGGATGCCCGGCGGCAAAGGAACACAGGCGGGAAGCGACTATTCATCGTACCTGCAGTCCCGCCTGAAAGACGCGCTCAAAGAGACCATGGCGATGCAGGCCAAGGCACCGCAGGTGATGGCGACCATCACAGTGTCGCCCGACGGATACATCGACTACCACGTGGAGAAACCATCAGGAGACCCGCTTTTCGACGACGCGGTGCGGCGCGCCGTGACGCTTGCCGGAAAGACGCTGGTCCCACCACCCAACGGCGCTTATTTCAAGCGAGTGTTCCGTTTCAGGCCTGAAGGGGTCGGTATAAAATGAGAACATTTTTCCTTCTGTTTTTCCTCCTCCTGGCGCCCAGGCTCTTCGCCGCCGAGGGATACATCGACGTAACGGCTCCGGTCTCCGGGAAGCTGAAGCTCTTCATCGCCCCGCCCGCGGTGCTCTCCGGTCAAGCGCCGGCCGAAACGGCGAAGGAACTCCCGGAGCTCTTCGGCTTCGACCTTGCCATCGCCGGCCCCTTCGATATCAGCGCAGACGCGACGAGCCCGCTGATTTTGAAGAGCTCCGTAGGCGTGCAGGGCGAAACGGCCACCATAGAGTGCCGCCTGGTGGACCAGGTGCTGAACCGCGAGGTGGCGGCGAAGCGCTACACCGGCAGGGTCAAGGACCTGCGCCGCATGGGGCACGCCTTCTCCGACGAGGTGCTGCGCGCCTTGACCGGCCAGAAGGGCCCCTTCACCGGGAAAATAGCCTACGTATCAAAGGTCTCCGGCAACAAGGAGATCTACATCATGGACTACGACGGGCATAACGCCCAGCGGCTCTCCAACAACGGCTCGATCAACCTCTACCCCGACTTCGCCCCTTCCGGCAAGGAGGTCATCTACACCTCCTATAAGAAGGGGAACCCCGACCTGTACCGGCGCGAACTGTTCACCGGCCTCGAGGCGCGCGTTTCCTACCGCAACGGCCTGAACGCCATGGGTGTCTTCTCTCCCGACGGCAACAGAATCGCCCTCGTGCTCTCCAAGGACGGTAATTCCGAGATCTACGTCATCTCGCGAGACGGAAAGGAACTTTCCCGGCTGACGAAAAATCACGCCATCGACGTTTCACCGGCCTGGTCCCCCGACGGCTCCAAGATTGCCTTCGTCTCGGACCGCCTCGGCAAGCCCCAAATCTTCGTGATGAACTCCGACGGCAGCAACGCAAGGCGCCTCACCACGAGCGGTTCCTACAACGTGACGCCGCGCTGGTCTCCCAAGGGGGATCGCATCGTCTACGCCCGCAAGGAAGGCGCGTTCCAGATCTACGCCATCAATCCGGACGGAACCCAGGACACCCAGCTCACCAGCGCCGGGAGCAACGAGCATCCCCGCTTCTCGCCTGACGGACGCTTCATCGTCTTCAGCTCCACCCGTGACGGCGGGGAGGGACTCTACCTGATGCGCGCCGACGGCAGCGCGCAGACCAGGATCTCCCCCAACAAGGGACAGAACACCCACCCCACCTGGTCGGTGAACTGGTAGGATATGCTTCTTTCAATGTTCGTTGATTAACCGGTAAAAGATGGGTATACTTCTGTCGTTTTTTCCAAGGCACGAGGCGGCAGCCTACGGCCATATTCCATATGAGTAAAAAGGAGTGGGGAATGCGCAATAAAATCACCGGATGCCTTGTTGTTCTCAGTTTAGGAGCGCTGGTAGCGGGAGGCTGCGCCAAGAAAGAGATCGTGAAGCCCGAGGAGCAGGCTCCGGCTGTTACGGCACCCGCCCCTGAAGTGACCAAACCGGCCCAACCGCAGGCTCAGCCGCAGGCCCCGGTCACCGAGCAGACCCCGGTACGAGAGCCGGTGGTGGCTCCTGAGCCGACAAGGCAGGCTCCCGCCGCAACGGGCACCGACCTGCAGGGGCAGTTGCAGAAGATCTACTTCAACTTCGACTCTTCGGACCTCTCTGAAGACTCCCGCAGCATCCTCTCGAAGAACGCTGAATACCTCAGCAAACAGCAGGGGGCTAAGATCCGCATCGAAGGAAACTGCGACGAGCGCGGCTCCGACGACTACAACATGGCGCTCGGCGAGAGAAGGGCCAAGGCCGCGAAAGACTACCTCGTCAACCTGGGCATCGCCACCGACCGGATCAGCACCATAAGCTACGGCGAGGAAAAGCCGGTAGACCAGGGGCACGACGAGGCGGCCTGGGCGAAGAACAGAAGGGACGAATTCGTCGTAGTCAAGTAACGCGTGCGCGCACCGACAAAAGGAGCCTACGGGCTCCTTTTTTTATCTTTCGTGCAGCTAATCAGGAGGTTCTGACATGTCAATGACGAGGGTGGCGCTGGGTGCGCTGGTTCTGCTCACCTTTTTCGGCTGCGCCAGCCAGAGTGATCTGGAATCGGTCCGCCGCGATACGGACGAGATGAAGAACCGCATCTTCACCTTGGACAAAGGGCTGAACGAAGTCCGCGGCGAGGTGAAGGAAGGGGTTGAGAAATCGCTGGCCGGTTACCGGCAGAGCCTTGAGACGCTCCAGGCGGACGTCGCAGGCTACCAGAAGGATATGGCCTCCATCCGCAAGGGGGGCGCCGACCTGCAGGCCACGCTCGAGAGCGCCCGGGTGGACATGCAGCTTCTCACCGGCAAGATCGATGACGTCCGCATCATGGCCCAAAAGCCCGCCGACGATATCGCCCTTTTGAAGGAAGACCTGAACAAGCGGCTGTCCGCCATCGAAGAGCGCATGACCAAGCTGGAGAAAGGGCTCGAGGAGCAGAAGAAAAAGCAGCTCCCCGCACCGGTCACCCCGGAGGTGCTCTACCAGCAAGGTTACGACGCGCTGAAGGGGGGGGAAAGGGCTAAAGCGCGCGAGATCTTCGCTTCCTTCCTGCTCCAGTTCCCCAAGCAGCCCCTGGCGGCCAACGCCCAGTACTGGATAGGCGAGAGCTACTATTCCGAGAAGAACTGGGAACAGGCGGTGCTGGAATTCCAGGAAGTGATCAAGAATTACCCTTCGAGCGAAAAGACTCCGGCGGCGATGCTCAAGCAGGGGATGGCCTTCAGGGAACTTGGCGACAACAAGAGCGCAGCCTACATCATGAGAAAACTGGTGGAGGAGCACCCGAAGAGCGAAGAAGCCAAGATCGCCAGGGAGAAATACAAGATCAAGTAACGCGCAACAGAGGAAGGACTCCGAGAAGGCCCTCCTGCCAAAACGGGAGGGCCTTCCCGTTTCGGCACCACACGTACAAGAGCAAAGGAGACGACGATGTTCCTGGCCAGAGACAAAAACAACGACCTTTACCTTTTCGACAAGCTCCCGACCAAGGGGAAGGAGTGCTGGTGGGCTGAAACCGGCGTGGACGGCACCTACCTGAAGCTGGACAAATCCCTCTACCCGGAGATCACCTGGGAGACGGAGCCGGTCCCGGCGGAGCTTAAGCTCGCACTGAAGGGATAAGAAGAAAGAGGCGCGCTAAAGCGGCCTGAAGGCGGGCTTGATGTTCTCGGGGGTGAAGTTTTCTCCGACGGCCCACCCCTTCCCGGTGACGAGCACGGGCTGCAGACGGCAGGCGATGTAACCGATCAGGTTCGCGGGCTCAGGGAGGTCGGAGGCGATGGTGACCACACGGAAGCCGACGAAATCCCCCTCGTCCGGGTAGCTTGGGGCCCCCTTCAAGGTGCAGCTCCAGAGCTTCAGCTCCCCTTCGGGGGCGGCGAGGCTCACCATGAAGGTGCGCTCGCCGTCGCGGTTCATCCCGCCGGATTCCTCGACCAGCGCGGGGACCAGCCCGCCGATGAGAGGGGTATAGCCGATCGAGCAGGCATGCGCGAAGGCGCTCCGGGCATCGGGGAACTGCAGCACCTCTTGCTTTTTCTTGAACCAGTTGAACATGGCGTCACCTGCGGTGATCGGGATGCTAGAGTATACCGGGTTTACGGATGCAAAAAAAGGCGGGTCACCCCGCCTTTTCCAGTACGTTTCTTTTCGATACGGCTAAGCCTTCTTTTCCGGCTCGGTTGCCGCCGCGGCGGCCACCGGCTCGGCGACGTTTCCTTCCACCTTCGCCCTGAGCTCCTCGGCCTCCTTGGCCTTCTCCTCCTCAGCCTTTTTCTTGGCCTCGGCGAGCTTCGCCAGGTGCTCCTTCTCCTCGTCGGTTCTGCTGTCCGCCTCGATGGTCTGCTTGAAATCGTCCGTCGCCTTCTTGAACTCCGCCAACCCCTTCCCGAGGGACTTCGCAAGGTCAGGAAGCTTCTGCGGCCCGATGACGATGAGCGCTATAACCAAAATGATGACCAGTTCAGGCATCCCGATTCCAAACATACTATTTACCTCGCGTGTGCGGCGTTTAAACGCCCGACAGATATGTAAAAATTCGATGAAATAATAGAGGTTTTGCCTGACCCTGTCAAGCTCGCAAAGCCCGGGCCTTAATTGGTTTGACATGGACTCTAACATTGTCTACTATCGGTCCTGTTTACCATATATTTCAAATGAGAAACATTGCTTTGGTGGTGATAAACATGTCTCAGGAAACTTTAAAGTCAGATATTAAATCTTTGCTCAGGAAGCGTAATGCCGTGCTCCTGGCACATAACTACATGCGCGACGAGGTGCAGGAGATCGCCGACATAACCGGGGACTCCCTCGCCCTCTCGATGGAAGCTGCCAAGACCGATGCCGACGTGATCGTCTTCTGCGGCGTCCACTTCATGGCCGAGTCCGCCTCGATCCTCGCACCGGAAAAGACCGTGCTGCTCCCCCGCCTCGATGCCGGTTGCCCGATGGCCGACATGGTCACCGTTGAAGGGCTGAAGGAGCTCAAGGCTAGGTACCCCGGCGTACCGGTGGTGACCTACGTGAACTCCTCCGCAGCGGTGAAGGCGGAAAGCGACATCTGCTGCACCTCGGCGAACGCGCTCAAGGTGGTGCAGTCCATGAGCGAGAACGAGATCATCTTCGCCCCCGACAAGAACCTCGGCAGCTACGTCGCCCGTTTCACCGACAAGAAGTTCCATCTCTGGGAAGGGTACTGCCCGACCCACGAGCGGCTGAGGCCCGAGGTGGTCGTGGAACTAAAGGACCAGCACCCGGACGCCCCGTTCGTCTGCCATCCGGAGTGCAACCCGGCCGTGGTGGCGCTGGCCGACCACGTCTGCTCCACCACCGGGATGTACGACTACTGTAAGAAATCGAGCGCGAAACGCTTCATCATCGGCACCGAGGCGGGCATCCTCTGGCGCCTCAAGCGCGAGAACCCGGACAAGGAGTTCATCCTCGCCTCCCCGGCCCTCATCTGTCCGAACATGAAGCTCACCTCCCTCGAGGACGTGCACGAGGCGCTCGTCAACATGCGCCCGGTGGTCAAGGTCCCCGAGGAGACCCGCGTCCCGGCCAAGCGTGCGCTGGACCGCATGCTCGCCATCCCGAGGGACTGAAAAAGGAGAGACGCATGATCCGATCCTTCAAAGGCATGAACCCCAAGATCGCCCCCTCCGCCTTCATCGCCGAGGGCGCCGTCATCATCGGCGAGGTGAGTATCGGCAAGGAGTCGAGCATCTGGTACAACTGCGTGGTGCGCGGCGACGTGAACTCCATCACCATCGGGGACCGGACCAACATCCAGGATCTCTCCATGCTGCACGTAACGCACAAGAAACACGCCGAGGACCCGGGCGCTCCGCTCGTCATCGGCAACGACGTGACCGTAGGCCACAGCGTGACCCTGCACGGCTGCACCATCGAGGACGGCGCCTTCATCGGGATGCAGGCGATGATCATGGACAAGGCGGTCATCGGCAAGGGGGCGCTCGTCGGCGCCCGGGCGCTCGTCACCGAGGGGACCGTAATCCCCCCCGGCACCCTCTGGGTCGGCTCCCCCGCAAAATACAAGCGGGACCTGACCGAGAACGAGATCGCCTGGCTCGGACGCTCGGCCGGAAACTACGTCAGATATTCCCGCGAGTTCATGGAAGACCCGGCGACACCGCGCCGCACCGACAACGAGTAGAAGCTTTACCGGGGCTCACCGCGGCCCGGAGACGATGCATACGATGGAAAACGACACGGGCGGGGAGACGATTCCGCACCGGCGCGAACAGCTCATGGAGCTCTTCGACGCGCTCTTCAAGCGCTACGGCGCCCTCAACTGGTGGCCTGCCGACACCCCCTTCGAGGTCTGCGTCGGCGCCATCCTCACCCAGAACACCAACTGGGGGAACGTAGAAAAGGCGATAGCGAACCTGAAACGGGAGGGGCTCCTCTCGGTCGAGGCGATCCTGGATACGCAACCGGAGCGGCTCGCCGAGTTGATACGCCCCTCCGGCTTTTTCAACGTGAAAACGGTGCGGCTCAAGGGTTTCGTGGAGTGGCTCGTAACGCGCCACGGAAGCCTCGATGCCATGTTCGCCGGAGAGTGGCGTCCGCTGCGCGATGAGCTCGTCAGGGTCCCCGGGATCGGACCGGAGACCTGCGATTCGATCCTCCTCTACGCTGGGCAGAAGCCTTCCTTCGTGGTGGACGCCTACACCCGCCGTCTCTTTTCGCGCCTGGGGCTGGTCAGTGAGAAGGACGACTACCACGAGGTGCGCGCCCTGTTCATGGAGCATCTCCCCACCGACGTACCGCTGTTCAACGAATACCATGCCCAGATCGTGGAGCACTGCAAGTGTCACTGCCGGAAGACGCCCGTCTGCGACGGTTGCCCGCTTAAAGCCGCCTGCTGCTGCGCCACGCCCTGATAGAGAGCCAAATGAGAAACTTCGCCAACGTCTTCCTGATCCTCTTCTTCGCCGACGGCTTCCTCTCCGTTCTGGACGAGATTTCCTCTCTCTTCGGACCGGTGGAGCCGCTCTCCCTGTTCCGGATGCAGGTCGCCGGCACGGTGCTCTTCTTTGCCGTGCTCCTCTACCTCTGCATGTGGGTGGACCGGCGCATCCCCAAGCGGCTCTTCCTCCCGCTCATCCTCTTCCCGTTCGCGGTTCCCATGCTCGCCTGGCTCATCCCGGCGCTCGGGGAGTCGCGCATATATTCCATACTCATGTCCCTGATCCAGGTCGGGGTCGCGCCGCTTCTCATCGCGCAGTACCGCGACGGCAAGGAACCGGGACTCACCCTGCCTCCCTGGCGTTTCGAAGGCCCCGTGTTCGGCCTGAAAAACACCCTTATGTTCACCGCGGCGAACGTGGTGGCGCTCCCGGTCTTTCTCACCCTCTTCACCCTTAGCAGCGCTGACGCCTGGGCCAACCTCAACACCGCGGGGTTCGTGCGCGTGGCGCCGCGCGGCCTTTACATGACCGAACGCGTCTACAAGCGGGGGAACCAGACCGTGAAGCTTTCCGGGATGATCCACGTGGGGGAGAAGGGTTACTACGAGGACGTGACGAAGGGGCCGGTGCAGGGGCGCACCGTCGTGCTGGCGGAAGGGGTGACCGACCGGAGCCGGGTGCTGAAAAACCGCTTCGACTACCGTAAGGTCGCCGACTTCCTGGGGCTCGCCTCCCAGGAGAAGATGCTCTTTTCCGGCAACTTGATCGACGGCAAGGCCCTCGACGCGCCGCGCCCCCCGGCGGGCAAAGGCCCCGACATCGTGCTCGCCGACACGGACCTCGCCACCTTCCGGCCTGATACCCTGCTCTTTCTGAACCAGGTCGGCAGGGAACTCGCGAGCCACGGCTCCGTGGTCGACGGGGTCCTAAGCCTCAACCGCTGGGCCGAGAAGAACGTCACCCCTAAGATGTACGACGTCATCAGGGAGGACATCCTCACCCGCCGCAACGACGTCCTCCTCAGTTACCTGGACCGGGCCCTGAAAGGGTACGACACCGTGGTGATCCCTTGGGGCGCGCTGCACATGAAAGGTATCGAGGCCGGGGTGAAGGAGCGCGGCTTCGTGCTGAAAGAAGAGAAAAAGAGACTCGGCGTGGACTTCCAAACCATCGCCGAGGCGAACAAGAAGTAGCTAGAACTGTTCGGAATCCTCACCCGCCTGCTCCACCCCCCAGAGCACGTCCAGGAAGTTCTTAAGGATGCGCGCGGTCAGTCCCCAGATCTCGTCCTCGCCGTAGAGGTAGAAGTACATCGGGTAGTTCTCGATTCCCTTGTGGTTCCAGTATTCGACGCGGTATACGCCGGGCTTGGAGAAGTGCGACAGCGGCACTTCGATCAGCCGCTCGATCTCGGCGTCGTTCACGGTGAGGAGGTAGTTTTCGGGGAAGATCCCGACCACGGGAGTGACCAGGTAGTTGTGGATGGAATGGCAGTCGTCCAGCTCGCCCAGGATCTCGACGTCGCCGGGAGCGATCCCCACCTCCTCCCATGCCTCGCGCGTCGCGGTGTCGGCGCTGTCGACGTCGCTTGCCTCGCAGCGCCCCCCGGGAAAGGAGATCTCGCCGCTGTGGTGCGTCAGGTGGGTGGTTCTTTTGGTGAAGAGGAGGTGGTACTCGCCCTCTTTCATGAAAAGCGGGATCAGGACGGCGGCGGGAACCGGCCCGGCCTCCATGGGGACGCGCCGGCGCAAGGCAAGAGAGCGCTTCAGCCTCTCCCGCACCTCGGCCGGCTCCATGGCCCTGTCCTGACCGTTTTCCGCGGTCAGAGCACCGGCTCCTTGGCCCTTTTCTTGAGTTCGGCGATGGTGGCGGCGTAGTCGGGCGAGTTGAAGACGGCGCTCCCCGCCACGAAGACGTCGGCACCGGCGTGCGCGATGCGGGAGATGTTGTCGATCTTCACGCCGCCGTCCACCTCGAGCTCCGCCTCGATGCCGCGGCGGTCCATGGTGGAGCGAAGGGCCTGGATCTTCGGGATGCACGCCTCAATGAAGGACTGCCCGCCGAAGCCCGGGTTCACCGTCATGAGCAGGATCAGGTCGAGTTCCTCCATGACGTAGTCGAGAACGTTCAAAGGCGTCGCAGGGTTGAGCGAGACCCCCGCCTTCTTGCCGAAGGACTTGATCAACTGGACGGTGCGGTGCAGATGGTTGGTCGCCTCGGCGTGGACCACGATGATGTCGCTCCCCGCCTTGGCGAAGTCCGGGATGTAGCGGTCCGGGTCGACGATCATCAGGTGCACGTCGAGCGGCAGGGTGGTGGCACGGCGCGCCGCCTCCACGATGAGCGGCCCGATGGTGATGTTGGGGACGAACTGGCCGTCCATGACATCGACGTGTACGTAATCGGCGCCTGCCGCCTCGATGGCCTTGATCTCCTCGCCCAGGCGGGCGAAGTCGGCGGAAAGTATGGAGGGAGCGATCTTTTTCATGGTTTCTCCTACTTGATTTTCTTGAGCCGGGCGGCGAAGAAGCCGTCCATGCCGTCGCGGTGCGGCCAGCTTCTGAAGAAGCCGCGCTCCGTGAAAAGCGGGGTCAGTTCGGGGAAGAGCCCGCGCAGGTCCTCGGCTACGAAGTCGGGGTGGTCGCGCAGGAAAGTGTCCACCACGAACTCGTTCTCCTGGACGCTGGTGGAGCAGGTCGCGTAGAGGAGCGTCCCCCCCTTCTCGAGGTACTTGCAAAGGTTCTCCAGGATGGAGATCTGGGTCCGGGCAAGCTGCAGGAGATCGTCACCGGACTTGCTCCACTTCCCTTCCGGGTTGCGCCTGATCACGCCCAGGCCCGAGCAGGGGGCGTCCACCAGGATCCTCCGGAAGGTGACCTCCTTGATCGCAGGCGATGGGGAGGTGGCATCCATGGTGAAGGTACGCACCGAGGCGATGCCGAGACGGTCGCAGGTGTCCTTGATGAGCCTGAGTTTCTTATGGTTCACGTCGCAGGCGTAGATCTCGCCGGAATCCCCCATGAGCTGGGCGATCTGCGTGGTCTTGCCGCCCGGCGCGGCGCAGGCGTCGAGCACGCGGTCCCCCTTCTCCGGGGAGAGAAAGAGCGGGGCGAGCTGGCTCGACTCGTCCTGCACCGTGAAGAGACCGTCGCGGAAGGAGGCAAGCCGCGTGATCTGGCCGGACTGGTTCAGCCTGATGCCGTCCGGAGACCAGCGGGTCGCGCTGCAGGTCACCCCCTCGGCGGTCAGACGCTCCAAAAGCGCCTCGCGCGAGACACGCAGCGTGTTCACCCGCACGGTAAGCGGCGGGGGCTCAGACATGGCCGCAGCCAGCGCCTCGGCCTCGTCCGCACCCATCTGCTCGATCCACTGCCTGGTAAGCCAGGCGGGGTGCGAGTAACGCACGGCGAGGTACCCCGCCGGGTTTTCGGCGCGGTCCGGGTAGCTGATGTTGTCGCGGTTTCGATCCGCGTTTCTGAGGATCGCGTTGATGAAGCCCGACGCGCGCGGAGCAAGCTCCTTGGCGAGCTTCACCGTCTCGTTCACCGCGGCGGAAACCGGGACGCGGTCGAGGAAGAAGCACTGGTAGAGCCCGAGGCGCAGCAAGAGGAGCACGTAGAGCTCGAGCTTCTCGGTCCTCTGCTTGGAGAACTGCCCGATGATGTAATCCAGGGTCCCCTGCCGGCGCAGGACGCCGTACACCAGTTCGGTCAAAAGGCCTCTATCGGCCCCCTTGATCATGTCCTTGGAGAGCTCGTGGTCAATGAGTATGTCTGCGAAGGACTTTTCTTTTTCGATCCGGAGCAGGATATCGAAGGCGGCGCGGCGCGGGTTTTTGCTGGACAAATTACTTCCTTTCAGGGGTGAAGATCTGGGCGAAGCCGGATTCATTATATGCATTTCGCCCAAAATCGCAAGCGGTTAGGGTACTTGACATAGGAAATCCAGGGGCTACCCTTTAGCCTGGGTTTAATGATAACCGAGAGGAGGGTTTACCATGATAGCCTGGGAAACGGACATGGGAAAAGCGCTGGCTCGGGGGAAGGCGGAACAGAAGACACTGCTGCTCGAGTTCTTCAGCCCGGAATGCATCGGCTGTAAACAGATGGAGGCGGTAACCTTCGCCGACCCGCAGGTCGTGAACTTCATCTCGGACCACGTCATACCCGTCAGGATTCCGGTCAGTTCCGTCACCCAGACCGCCGACTTCCGGGTGAGCTGGACCCCGACCATCATCGCCCTCGACCTGTACGGCCGCGAACACCACCGCAGCGTCGGCTTCCTCCCCCCCGCCGACATGATCGGCTCGGTGCTCCTCGGCATGGGCAAGGCGTGCCTGGACAACGGACAGTTCAACGAAGCTGTGATCCAGTTTAACACCCTTTTAAACGGTTGCCCGAAGAGCGCTGCGGCGCCCGAAGCTGTCTACCTGCGCGGAGTGGCGCGTTTCAGTGCGAGCCACGACCCGGCGGCCCTCAAGGACATCTACCAGCAGCTCTCCAGTCAGTATCCCGAGAGCGAGTGGACCAGGCGCGCCGAGCCGTTCACCCTGCTTTGATCTTTTCAGCCGCACCAGGTTTTTAATTCCACATGGGGGGCGGCAGCCATGCCGCCCCCTTTTCATGATGTGATTCTATGATGCACGCCCTGGACCACATTTTCACCGGACTTCTCTTCGCATCGCTGGCCGCGCTCGCGCTCCTCTCGGCCGGGCACGCCCTCGTCAACAAGCGCGATCCCCGCTCCGCGCTCGGCTGGATCCTCACCTGCCTCGCCATTCCGCTTTTCGGCCCCATCTTCTACTGGGGCATGGGCGTCAACCGCATCTACAGCCGCGCCAAGCGCTGGCACCGCGAGTCCGGCGCCCTCCCCATCATCCCCCCGACGGTCAAAGACATCCCCTCGGCACGCCTCCCGGGAGAACTCGCCTACCTGAGGGAATTGAGAAACCTCTCCGAGCGGGTGGTGAGCACGAGGCTTCTCCCCGGGAACCACCTGATCCCCCTGGAAAACGGCGAGGAGGCTTACCCTGCCATGCTCGCCGCCATCGACGCGGCCGTCTCCTCGGTGCATCTCTCCACCTACATCTTCGACGGCGACGACACCGGCAAGCGCTTCGTCGCCGCCCTCGCCCGTGCGGCGGACCGCGGCGTCGAGGTGCGGGTGATCGTGGACAGCCTGGGGGAAAAATACTCGAGACCTACGGCGCGGGAGCTTTTGAAGGGGAGCGGCGTGAAATTCCGCCATTTCCTGCCGCTGCGTCCGGGAGGGTACCTGAACCTGCGCAACCACAGAAAGATACTGGTCGTGGACGGGGCAATCGGCTTCACCGGCGGCATGAACATCGGCAGCAGGCACATGGTGACGACGCCCGCGCCGGTGGTCAAGGACCTGCACTTCCAGGTGCTCGGACCGGTGGTGGCGGACCTGCAGAGGACCTTCGTCGAGGATTGGCATTTCGCCAAGGGGAAACAGCTGACCGACGCGCGCTACTTCCCCGAGCTTGCCGAGGCGGGAAGCGCCATGGTGCGTGCGGTGAGCGACGGCCCTGACAAGGACTTCCGCAAGCTCAACTGGATCATCTTGGGCGCCCTTTCCTGCGCCCGCAGGACGGTGACCATCGTCACCCCCTACTTCATCCCGGACCGCCCGCTCATCTCGGCGCTGATCACGGCGGCCTTGCGCGGCGTCGAGATCACCCTGGTGCTTCCCGAGGTGAACAACCTTCCCTACGTGCAGTGGGCGAGCCGCTCCTACCTGTGGGAGCTTCTGCAGCAGGGGGTGCGCATCTACGCCCAGCCCGCTCCCTTCGTGCACACGAAGTTCATGGTGGTGGACCGGAGCTGGAGCCTGATCGGAAGCGCCAACCTCGACCCGAGGAGCTTGAGGCTCAACTTCGAGTTCAACCTCGAGGTCTACGACCTGGAGTTCGCCGCGGCCTTAGAGGGGCGCTGCATGGCCACCCTCGCCCTGTCGCGGGAGATCACCCTCGCCGAGATGGACGCCCGCCCGCTTGTCGTGAAGCTGCGCGACGCCGGCGCGAAGCTCTTCTCCCCCTACCTTTAACCCGCATCCTTCTCCCCGGATCCCGCCAGTGAGACCCGGTTCTTGCCCATGCGCTTGCTCCGGTACATGGCGAGGTCGGCCTGCTTCACCACGCTCTTCAGGTCGCCGCCGTCCGCAGGGTAAGAGGCGATTCCCGCGGAAAGGGTGCAGTCTATGAGTTCCCCCTCGTAACTGAAGGGACAGTTGTCCATGGCCCGTACGATCCGCTCCACGGCGGGACGGATCTGGTCCCTGTCGTGGTCGTTGTACATGACGATGAACTCGTCCCCACCGAAGCGCGCCGCGACGTCGCTCTCCCTGATGTTGGCCTTTATGATGCGGGCGGTCCACTTGATGAGCTCGGTCCCGGCCAGATGCCCGTAGCGGTCGTTGATCTGCTTCAGGTTGTCGGCGTCCAGCATGCAGATGGCGAAGGGGGTGCCGTAGCGGCGCGAGATCTTCTCCTGCTGCAGGGCGAGGGTCTCGAAGCTGCGCATGTTGTTGAGACCGGTGAGGTCGTCGGTGAGCGACAGGCGCTCCACGTCAGCCCGTGCCCCCTCGGCCTCGCCGGAGAGCATCGCCCCCACGTGCGCCATGAGAACGAAGGGGACCACCCTGATGAGGTGACCGGTGATGTTGCCCATGAAGGAGGGCGATGCGCCGGCCAGGAGCAGGAAATAGCAGGCGACCGCGAGTCCCGCCATGAGATAGGTGGTCCGTCTCCCGAGGATGAGCGAGGTGGCCATCAGGATCAGGTAGATGACCGGAACGAAGGGGCTGTCGGCCTTCCCGGTGAACCAGCAGACCGCCACCAGGTAGACAAGCAGCAGGGCGAGGTCGAGGGAGGCCTTCATCTGGAAGTTTTTCAGGAAGAGGCGGGTCAGGGTGAGGCTGCCGATGAGGGCGAGCGAGAAGAGCGATACGAGCAGATTGCCGCGACCCGGGAGGGGGACCAGGTAGGAGTCGAGCAGCACCAGCCCGACCAGGAGCCAGGCGATGAGACAGAGCACCCGTTTGTGACCGGTGTGCCTTGCCATATCGTCAGCGCTGATCCAACCTTTTTCCTCTACCATCCCGGCCGCCTCGGTCCTCGGTGTCACTGCTTCACCTTGAGCTTATCGGCAGAGCGTCGGGAAAGTTGACGGTAATCTTGCGGCGTTGCTAAACGGCTAGGGATGGCGCAGCAGGCTGCGCAGGGCGAGGGCCAGGAGGAAGACGACGAAGTTGATGATGACGATGGTGGCGCCGGTGGGGAGGTTGAGGACGAAGGATACCGAGATGCCGCAGATGACGGTGCCGACCCCGATGGCGGCCGCGGAGATGATGGCCGCCTTGAACCCCTTGGCGATCTGCAGCGCCGATACGGCGGGGAGGATGAGCAGCGCCGATATCAGCATGATGCCCACCACCTTCATGGCGAGCACCACGGTGAGCGCGGTCAGGAGCACGAGAACGGCGTTGATGCGGTCGGTGTCCAGGCCGGAGCTTTTGGCGAGTTCCTCGTCGAAGGTGCTGGCGAAGAGCTCGTTGTAGAACATGACGACACCGGCGATGACGATGACGAAGAGCACGGCCGCTATGGCGAGCTCGCTCGAGCTGATCGAGAGGATGTTGCCGAAAAGGTAGCTGAAGAGGTCGACGTTGAAGCCCCCGGCGACGCTCGCCAAGAGGACGCCGGTGGCGATGCCGATGGCGGAAACCATGCCGATGGCGGCGTCGCCGTAGATGCGCGCCTTCTGGGCGAGCTTCAGGATCCCGAGGGCCGAGGCGAGCACCACAGGGATGACGGCGAGGGTCATGTAGACCGATTGGAGGCGGAAAAGAAGCGTCAGTGCGACGCTTCCGAAGGTGACGTGGGCGAGGCCGTCGCCGATCAGCGACAGCCTGCGCAGCACGAGGAACACGCCGAGCACCGAGCAGAGGATGGCGATCAGCGACCCTCCTATGAGCGCCCTCTGCATGAAGCCGTAACTTAGCATCTCGTTCAGATCCATATAAACCTCAAAGGCAGGGGCGAAGAATCACTCGCCCCCCTTGCCTGCGCCGTTTTTAGTGCCTGTGGCAAACCAGGTGCTGGCCGTGCTCGCCGAAGAACCCGGTCATCTCGGTGGAATTGCAGAAATCGTCGAAGCTGCCGTAGAAAATAACCTTTTTGTCCAGGTAAAGCAGGTGCGAAGCGTACTTCCCGATGGTTGCCGTATCGTGGGTCACCAGGAGCACCGTGGCCTTTTTTTCCCGGTTCATCTCGAAGATGAGCTTGTAGAAGCTCTCCCTGGTCTCCGGGTCGAGCGCGGTGGTCGGTTCGTCCATCACGAGGAGCGCCGGGTCGTTCACCAGCGCCCGCGCCAGGAGCACACGCTGCCTGAGCCCCCCGGAAAGCTCGCCGATCATCTTCCCCCGGATATGGGAGATCCCCATCCACTCCATGGTCCGCTCCACGGCCCGCGCATCGTCCTTCGTGAAACGCCGCGGAAACTGCTTCGCGGAAAGCCGACCGAGCCGGATCACCTCATCGACCGTGGCCGGGAAGTGCGGGTTGAAAAACTGCAACCCCTGCGGCAGGTATCCGATCCGTTGCCAGTCGTGGAAGCCCCCGAGGGGCTTGCCGAGGACGGAAATGGCGCCGGCGGTGGGAGCGAGAAGTCCCAGGATGATCTTTATCATGGTGCTCTTCCCGGAACCGTTCGGCCCGCAGATGCCCACGTAGTCGCCCGGATTGACCGTGAAAGAAACGTCCTGCAGCACCTCGGTCCCGTGATAGCCGGCGCAGAGGTTCTGCACGGTGAGAGCTTTTTCTGTCATTGCAGCCCCGTCTTCAAGTTCTTGAGGTTTTCTTCCATGAGGGAGACGAAGGTGACCCCCTTTTGCAGCTCGTCCTTCGTGACGTTATGGCCGGCGCGCAGCATGAGGACCTTGGCCCCGGTCTCGCGCGCTATGGTCTCGGCCACGCGGGGACTAAGCAGCTCTTCGGTATAGACGTAACCCAAATGTTCGCGGCGCATGATCTGCACGAGTTCGGCGAGCTTCGCCGGGGTGGGTTCGGCGTCGGCGTTCACCGCGGAGGCCGAGATGTACTTCAGGCCGTACCTTTTCGCCAGGTAGCCGAAGGCATAGTGTCCGCCATGCAAGAGCTCCTTCTTCGGGCAGTTGGCGAGGGTCTCCTTGAAGCGCTGGTCCAGTGCCGCCAGCTGCCGGTCCAACCCGGCCGCGTTCTGCTCGTAGTACGCCTTGTTGGCGGGATCGCGTGCGACATATGCGGCGAGGATGTTTTTCGCGATGGTGCGTGCGTTGTCGAAGTCGAGCCAGATGTGCGGGTCGCCCCCCTTCCCCTCGTGGGCATCGTCGTGCCCTTCGCGATGCCGGTCCGATACCGGCCCCTGCATGAGTGGAATCCCCCTGCCTCCTTCGACCACCGTCACCTTGCCCTTATCGAGCCCGGAGATGATGCTTGCCGCCCACGGCTCCATCACCGCATTGGTATAGACGAAGAGATCGGCCCGGTTCACCCGCACCACGTCTTCCGGCCGCGGCTCAAAGCTGTGCGGCTCGACTCCCGGCGGAAGGAGCAGCGTCACCTGCGCCTTTTCTCCCCCGATCGTCCTTGAAAAGTCGTAGAGAGGGAACAGGGTCGTCACCACCTGCAGCTTTCCGCTTTGCCTTTCCTGACGACTGCACCCCGGCAGCACAAGGATCAGGGCCAGCAGCAACGCCGTGAGCCATTTCATGCCTTTTCCCCTTTTTTCGCGCAACCGCCGCACAGACCGTTCAACTGCAGGATGTGCGACAGCACCTTCCCGCCGTTACGGATGCTCACCTCACGCTCCAGCGCTTCGATGCCGCAAGAAGGGATGTCCTCAACCTTGCGGCACGAAAGGCATACGAAGTGGTGATGGTGTTCCGGGTTGCTGCAGAAGTAGTAGTACAGCTGACGGTTGGGATGGATCACCTTGGTGAGGACGCCGCTCTCGGAAAGCTCCTCAAGGTTGCGGTACACCGTGGGAAGCCCGAGACGGTCGAAACGCCCCTTCAACGTCTTCCAGAGTTCCTCTGGACTCGCGTACCCCGACTCGGCCTCAAGCAGCTCGAGAATGGCCAACCGTTTCGGGGTCGCTTTCATACCAGCCGCTTTGAGTACCGCCGCGTGACGCTGCTCCATGCCAGCCTCTAAATAGAAATGATTTCGTTTTAAAATAGCGGGCGGGGTCTCAAAGTCAAGAAAATTTCTATAAACCGGACGGACCTTTGTGCTACCTTCCCGTAACCATCGCGGACAGGTTCGGTCAAATGACACAGCGGAACCGGCCTTTCACGTGAACCGCCCCACCAACATTAACCAGTTCAAAAGCGACATCTTTGCCAGATCAGGGGGTTGCTCGCAGGGCGCGGAGCGGGGCGGTTCTTGGCTCTTGTATTGCATAAAATTCATGTTCCATCAAAGCGGTTATTTCACCAGTCGGACGGCGTCGTATGCGAAGAGAAACGAACAACCATAAGGATTACTTCCATGCCGGGCAGAAGGCCCGGGTAGAGGTGTCATTATCGGGGGATACGGTTTTCAACGACGGCGCCGTGGTAACGGGTATCGACGACACCGGGATCCGCCTGCGTCTTTCCCGGGAGAAGCTCCCCGAGGGGGTGCTGCTGCGTCGCGAATCTCCGCTGGTGGTTCGCGTAGGGGTGAGCGGCAACAGCTACCGTTGCAAATGCGTAGTTCTTGACGACCATGCAGAAGAGGACTTGCGGGTGGGGGTCGTGGAGAGGGTAACTCCCGAAGATCAGCGCGAATATTTCCGCCTCGGCACCGATATCCCGGTGATCCTGTTCAACGTGACCGCCGGTACCGCCGAAGAGAGTGGCGCCGCCGGACTGCGGGTGGCTGCGCAGAACAGCCTGCCGCGCATCGTGAACATAAGCGGCGGCGGTTTGCGCACCGAGACCGAGATGGAGATGACCCGCGACGACATCGTCTATGCCACTTTTCACCTGCCGCTGCCGGAGCCTAAGATCGTTCCAGTCGTCGCCCAGGTGATGCACAGCGAGGAGTTGCGCCGTAACGAAGGGATCGTATTCAGCGCCGGCCTGCGTTTCATGCACATCAACGAGCGCGACCGCGACGCCATCGTCCGTTACGTCTGCAACGAAGAGATAAAGCGCATCAGGATGTGCCGGAAGGACTTCTACTCCGTTCCGGCCGGCTGACGCTTCACCAGGCTGAGATATAGAATAGAGTGCAGTTGCAATGAATAAGGCCGACGGGAAATCCGCCGGCCTTTCTTTTTGGGTGAATTCTTGGGAAGCAAAGTGCAGTTGTCCACGAAGCGCTGCCTGAGCCCTGACGTCCCCCCCTTTGCGAAGGGGGACTTCAAACCTTCCTGCTTCCCTGAGGCGTGGGAGTCTACCCTTCAAACACCGCCGCGAGGCACTTCACCAGCAGATCGTTCTCCTCCGCAAGCCGCACCGCCACCCTGAAGTAGCCGCCGTCCAGCCCCTGGAAGTTGCTGCAGTCCCTGATGAGAATCCCCTTCCCTTTCAACGCCTCGCGCAGTTGCCCTGCAGTCATCCCTTCCCGCGTCAACCGCACCAGCAGGTAATTGGCCCGAGCCGGAAAGACCTCGAGACCGGGGAGCCCGGATAGTGCCGCTGCAAAGCGTACCCGCTCCGCGTCAATATAGCTCCTCGTGCGCCGGCAATATTCCGACGCGGCAAGCGACGCTATCCCCGCCACCTGTGCCGCCGTGTTCACGTTCCAAGGGTCCTGCTGCGCCGCGATCTCCGCTATGGTCTCGGGGCGGCCCAGCGCGTAACCGAGCCTCAGCCCCGGAATGCCGAAGAACTTGGTCATGGAGCGCAGCAAGACGGCGCGCGGCGCATGTCGAACGAGTTCTTTAGCCGATTCCGCCTCGCAAAAGTCGATGAAGGCCTCGTCCAGAACGAGGAAAGTGCCGCTCTCACGGCAGGCGTCGACGATCCCGGCGACTTCCCCTTTCGGCACCAGGTTCCCTGCGGGGTTTCCCGGATTGCAGATGAAAAGCATGTCGTAACCCTGCCGCAGCCGTTCTTTCAGCGCATCAACCAACAGCGAGAATCCGTCGTCCGGCGAGAGGTTGAAGTAGTCGGTCTGCCATCCCGCCCGCTCCAGGGCAAGCGCGTACTCCGCGAAGGCGGGAGCAACGACGAGAGCACGACGACCGGAAAAGACGCGCGGGAGCAGGTGGATCAACTCCGTCGAACCGTTTCCGACGGCGATCTCGTCCGGTGCGCAGCCGTGGTAGGCGGCCAGAGCAAGCTTTAGCTCCGTCGCCCCCTTGTCAGGGTAATGCAGCAGACGCTCGAAGCTCTCCGTCAGCGCCTCGCGCACCCCCGGCGCCATCCCGAGCGGATTGATGCTGGCCGAGAAGTCCAGGAGCTGCTCCGGTGCTAGACCGAGGTCCCTTGCCACGGCAAAAACGTTGCCGCCATGTTCGTGTGGGATTGCCATTGTTACCAACCCTGCAGATACCTCCCCTCGCCCTCCGGGAGAGGGGCGGGGGTGAGGGCCTTGGCCTAAATAAGACTTGGCCGTTATACCGTCACCTTCAACGCCAGCTCGAGCGCCATCCACCCGAGCACCAACAGCGCCTCGGCTCCGTACATGAGGCGCACAACACCCGCGTATGCCTCGAGGGAGAGCGGCCGCAACGGGTCGCCGATGGTCGGCTTCTCAACGATCCTGCCGAAGTAGCGGTTCGCCCCGCCGAGTCTCACGCCGAGAGCACCGGCTGCGGCCGCTTCCGGATAACCGCTGTTGGGCGAGGCGTGGTTGCGGCAGTCCCGGCGCAGGATGCGCCAACTCCCCGCCCCGCTTAAACCGCACAGAGGCGCCGCAAGCACCATGAGCAGGCCGGTGAGCCGCGCCGGGATGAAGTTGGCGAGATCATCGAAGCGCGCCGAGGCCCAGCCGAACTCCAGGTAGCGCTCGTTTTTGTACCCCACCATGGAGTCGAGCGTGTTGACCGCCTTGTACGCGATCGCCAGCGCCGGGCCGCCCAGCATCAGATAGAAGAGCGGAGCGACAACGCCGTCGCCGGTATTCTCAGCCACGGTCTCCACCGCCCCCCTGATGACCTCCGGCTCGTCCAACTGCGCAGTCTCGCGTCCCACGATGTACGAGAGCGCAACCCTCGCGGCGGGAAGATCCCCACGCTCGATGGCCTTCGCCACCTTCGCCGACTCGACGTGCAGCGAACGGGCCGCAATGGAAACCCAGGCAAGGTAAAGCGCGACCAGGAAGCCGACCGCCGGGGCGACCAGCGTTCCCAGGTAGATGAGCCCGGCAGCGACGAGATAGCTGACGCCGACGGTCACGACGAGCAACGCGACGCCTGCCAGGCGGGGATCGGAGATCCTTTGGCGCAGTACCCGTTCAAGCCATGAAATCAACCATCCGATGATGACCACGGGATGCGGCAGGGTGCGCGGGTCGCCGAGAAAGAGGTCCATGACCACCGCACCGAGCACTATAGCTATGTGCGGGTCAAGGAGCGCCATCGCCGGCCGTACTGCTCACTCCGGCGCGCAGCGGCGAGATGCCGCAGATCCGGAAGATCCGCTCCAGGTCCAGGTACCGCTCCATGTGCGCCGCAAGGGCATCGAACGGATCGGGTGTCGGGACTGCTTCCGCCTGCTCCGGCAATCCTTTCGCACGCCTGATCCGGTTCAGGAAGGCGGTCCTGAAGGCGTGGTTGTCGAAAATGCCGTGCAGATAGGTGCCGAAGACCCGCCCGTCGGCGGATACGGCACCGTCATCCACGATGACGCCATCTCCGGAACGGCTTGTGATGCGGGCAAAGGGGGCGACTCCCTGACCGAGGACGCTCTCCCCCATATGGATTTCGTATCCGGTAACCGCAGCGTCAGAGCCGGGTGCGACCGATGCCCCTGCAGCGAGGAGAGTGGCTTCCGCCTGGTGGGTCTGTTTCTCCTTGAGCATCGTGGTCACCACGTCGAGAAGTCCCAGCCCTTCGACGCGCTCGACATCCGACTCCACCCGTTCCGGGTCGAGCACGGTCTTCCCGAGCATCTGGTATCCGCCGCAGATGCCGACGACCGGTCCATGGAAACGGGCGACCGCCTCGGCGATCCCCTCATCCCTGATCGACTCGAGATCAGCGAGGGTCGCCTTCGTCCCGGGCAGGATCACGAGGTCCATGGTCTCCACGAGCCAGGGCGAGCGGATGTAGTAAAGTTCCACGTCCGGCTCCGCCTCCAGCGCCGCGAAGTCGGTGTAGTTCGAGATCCGCGGCAGCCGCAGCACCCCGATGCGCAGTTTGTCCCGCCGCTCTGTATTTTGGGGCGCGGCTTCCTTCTTCTGCAGGGCGACGCTGTCCTCTTCGGGCAGGGCCGGCCCTTTGTACCAAGGGAGCACCCCGAGCACCGGAACCCCGGTCCGCTCCTCTACGAACTTGATCCCGGAGTCGAGCAGGGAGACGTCGCCGCGGAACTTGTTGATGATGACCCCTTTCACGAGCGCCTTTTCGTCCGGCCGCAGGAGCTCAATGGTGCCGACGATCTGTGCGAAGACGCCGCCCCGGTCGATGTCGGCAACGAGGATCACGGGAGCGCCCGCCATGCCCGCCACCTTTAGGTTGGCGATGTCGTGGTCGCGCAGGTTGATCTCCGCGATGCTGCCGGCCCCCTCGATGACGATGAAGGAGTAGCGGTCGCGCAACCGGGCGAAACTCTCCCGCGCTTTCAAAAAGGCCTTCGGCTTGAAGGCGTTGTACTCCTTCACCCCCATGTTGCGCACGACCTTGCCCTGCACGATCACCTGGCTCCCGGTATCGGAGTTCGGCTTCAGCAGGATCGGGTTCATGTCGGTATGGGGTGCGATGCCGCACGCCTCCGCCTGAACGCCCTGGGCGCGGCCGATCTCTCCTCCCTCCGGGGTCACCGCTGAGTTGAGCGCCATGTTCTGGGACTTGAAGGGTGCCACCGAGATACCGCGACGCTTAAGGATGCGGCAGAAACCGGCCGTGAGCACGGACTTCCCGACATCGGAGCCGGTGCCGCAGAACATGACGGCATGCGGGTCCTCGCTCACCTCTCCCAAGGGCGCCACGGCGCCGCGCTTTTTGCGGTTGGGGTTCTGGTCCTCGCCGCGGGTGGCATAACCGCGCGGGGTTACGATCCGCCCGTCGCGACAAAGGCGCGTCGAGGAGTTGCCGATGATGACCAGCGAAAACATGTCGATGGGATGCTCCAGCATCTCGCCCAGGTTCGTGATGATGCACTCCTCACCGTCGCGGCAGGCGTTGCGCACGATTCCCACCGGGACCTGCGGACCGCGCGCCGCGATCAGGATGTCCCTGGCCTCCTCGATCTGGGTGACGCGCCCCTTGCTGCGCGGGTTGTAAAGCGCCACCACGAAATCCGCACTTGCGGCTGACTTCAGACGTTTGCGTATCTTAGGGAGCGGCGTCAACAGGTCGGAGAGCGAGATCACGGCGAAATCGTGCATGAGCGGCGCGCCCAGCACGGAGGCTGCGGCCTGCACCGCCGAGACGCCGGGGACCACCACGATCTCGACGTCCTGGAAGGGAGCGTCCGGCTCGTCGGCGAGTTCCATGGCGAGGCCGGCCATGCCGTAGATCCCCGCGTCGCCGCTGGAGATGAGGGCAACGGTCTTGCCCGAAGCGGCGATGGCGAGCGCCTGGGAGCAGCGTTCCACCTCGCGCATCATCCCCGAGGAAAACAGGGTCTTGTTGACGAGAAGGGGTTCGATGAACTCAAGGTAGGTCCGGTAGCCCACCACCACGTCCGCCTTCTCGATCGCCTCGCGCGCCTCGAAGGTCATGTGGTTGAGCCCGCCCGGGCCGATACCTACTACGAAAAGCTGTGACATGAAACTTGATCCTCTATTACAAAATATGCGTTTCTCGTCCCCCTCTCCCTCCGGGAGAGGGCTGGGGTGAGGGCGTCGGCAGATGCAACTACTCACTTCGTGGCAACGCCCTCCCCCCCCTTCGCCCAGGAAAAGCTGCGAAGAGCCGGTTCAGGCCAAGGCACAGCGCGCGATCGCGATGGTGACGTTGCCGTCCTTCACTTTTTTCAAAATGAGCGAGCCCCCGTCGGAGGCGAGCAGCGCGGCCGGTTCGGCGACGCCGCGAGCCCCTATCGCGGCAAAGGCGTGATCGGACGGCGGCGAGGGAACCGTGACTTTGTTCAACTCGTCGCTGCTGAAGAAAAGAAGCGGGAGTCCCTTCCTTTTCGCGCAGGTCAGCAGCCCTTCCTCATCCGCCTTCGCCTCGGCCGAAGCCAGGCAGCGGACGCTTTTCAGCGAAAGGGAAAGCTGAGCCAGATACCGCTCCACCACCGCTTCGATCTCGTCAGCGGAAGTCCCCCTGTTGCAGCCGATGCCGAGGCAGAGTTCTACTGGGCGCAGCACCAGGGTGCGTGAAGGATCGAGCCCATGCGGCACCGCCCCGCTGGTGACGACGACCACGCCGTCCGCGCCGCAGGCAAGCGCGTCGTCCGCGTCGCGGCAAAAGATCAGGTTCCCCTTACCCTGGCAGTACTCCGCTACCTTGCCGGTCGGGTCGAGGACGGCGATGCGCTTTCCTTCGAGCAGCAAGGCGTTCAGCACCTTGACCCGGGAGAGCTCCTCGATGCGCCAGCCGTTTTCCTTGGCGATCATGTCGAAGGAGGGGAGTTCGTTCGCGTCGGTAGCGGTGGTGATGACCGGCGTGGCGCCGGTGAGTTCGGCGCAGCTTGCGGCAAGCGCGTTGGCGCCGCCCAAGTGACCGGAAAGAAGAGAGACGGCGAAGCGTCCTGCGTCATCGATCGTCACCACCGCCGGATCCACGTCCTTCCCTTTCAGCAGCGGCGCGATCGAGCGCACCACGATCCCCGTCGCCATGATGCAGACGAAGCCGTCGAAGTCCGGCCAAAGCCGCTCCATGAGTGCCGGCACCCTTTCCGAGAAAGGCTCCGCGCCGCACGTCTCATGTTTCTCGAGGACGAAGAGCGAGCTCTGAGGCAGTCCGCTCTTAAGCGTCGCCCCCAGCTTCGCGCCGTTGGCAGTTATGGCGATGATGGCAACGCGCATGGTTTTAACCTAGAACGTAGAACGCAGAACGTAGAACGGTTCTTTTCTTTACCCCCTGCACCCGTGTGTGAAGCCCTTGTCGTACAGGAGCGACTTCGCCTTCATCCCCTCGCCGCGGGCGCGCAGCACGTCGCCCACGACGATGAGCGCCTGCTTGACGATCCCCGCCTCCCCCACTTTCGCGGCGATGTCGCCCAGGGTCCCGGTGATCACCTGCTCGTCCGCCCAGGACGCCTTCGCCACGACGGCCACCGGCGTCTCTTCCGTGTAGGCGCCGCAAAGGAGCTCCTCGACCACCTTGCCGATCATGGAGACGGAAAGGTAGATGACCAGGGTGGCCCCGATCCGGGCGATGCTGGAGAGCTGCTCCCGCTCCGGCACCGGTGTCCTCCCCGCGAGACGCGTGATGACCACCGTCTGCGACACCTCCGGCAGGGTCAGCTCCTGCTTGAGCGCAGCCGCAGCCGCGAAGGCGCTGGTAACGCCGGGAACGACCTCGTAGCCGATGCCGAGCCGGTCGAGTTCCTCCATCTGCTCCTGGATGGCGCCGTAGATCGAGGGGTCGCCGGTGTGCAGCCGGACCACGCGTTGCCCCTCCACGATCGCTTCCGATAAAACGGCGGTGGTCTCCTCGAGATCCATGCCGGCCGAATCCCATACGCGGGCGTTCGGCGCGTAGGTCCGCACCAGTTCGCGGTCGACGAGGCTTCCTGCGTACACGACGACGTCCGCCTCGCCCAAGAGGCGCGCGCCCTTAACGGTGATCAGCTCAGCGTCGCCGGGGCCTGCACCGACAAAATGGACTATGTTCTCTTTGGACACGGGATACCTTTCAGAAAAATTGAAGCTGGAAAAGCCGACCGGCCGCCCAAGCGTTCCCGCCCCCGGAGGGGGAGGGACAGGGAGGGGGAACTGACCGCTGGAAGCTTGGAGCATCCCCCCCTCCCGACCTCCCCCCTCCAGGGGGAGGAGCACTGAGCGCGTCCAGAAGTATCACATTCCGTTACAGCGGGTTTTTCCTGACGATCAGCATGGAGAGGTAATCGAGCTTCCGCCCTAAAAGCGCCTCTAGGTCGTGGTGCACCTCTTCATCGGCCGAGCCTACCCGGCGCACGAAGACGCCGCTTTTCTCGCGCCCCAGTTCCTTCAACGCCGCGTACACGGCATCGAAGACCCGGTTCACCTTCATGAGCACGACGGTGTCGAACTCCTCGAGGGTCCGCTTCAGCTCGTCCTTCTCGTAGGTGGCGGGAAGGATGGCGATCCGCTCCGCCCCAAGCCCCAGCGGCAGTCCGGAAACGGCGGAGGAGGCGAGGATGCTGGAGATGCCCGGCACCACTTCTATCTTTATTTCGGGATACTTGGCGAGGAAGATCCGGTGGATGTAAAGGTAGGTGGAGTAAAGAAACGGGTCGCCTATGGTGACGAAGGCGACGTCCTTCCCTTCGGCGATACGCTGCGCGACCTGGTCGGCGGCCTCCTCCCAATAGGGATCGAGCCCCTTCATATCCTTCACCATGGGGAAGAGCTGGACCAGCACCTCCTGCCGGCTGCGGTCGATGAACTCCTCGACGATGGAAAGCGCGTAGCTGCCCCCTTCCGCCGCCCCGGTCGGAGCGCAGATGACATCGACGCTCCTCAAGATCCGCTCCGCCTTCCTGGTCAACAGCTCCGGATCGCCCGGCCCTACCCCTACCGCGTAGACAACCGCCACTACTCCTCCCCTTTCCAGGCCGCGATGACGTAGACCGGGTTATGGGCGGCGAACATCTTGTACTCGGTGAGGCTGCGGGTCTTGGAGATGTTGACGCAGGTGACCTCGACGGTGTAGCCGTGGTCCTCGAGGAACTCGACCGACTTCGTCAGGGTGTCCAGGGTCACCGCGTTCAGCACGATGAAGCCGTCGGGCTTCAGGCGCTTGTCGACCGCCTCGATGATCTCCTCAAGCATGCCGCCGGAGCCGCCGATGAAGACGCGGTCCGGGTCGGGGAGATCCTCCAGCCCTTCCGGGGCGTAGGTTTCCATCACGGTGACGTTTCTGGCCACGAACTTCTTGAGGTTTTCCTTCAGGAAGCCCAGGTATTGCGGGTTCTTCTCCAGGGCGAAGATGCGCCCGTTGGGCATCAGGTTCCCCGCCTCGATCGATACCGAGCCGCTCCCGGCGCCGATGTCCCACATCACCAGGTCGTCCTGGAGCTGCAGCTTGCCGAGAGTGATGGCGCGCACCTCTTCCTTGGTGATCAGCTTCTTGGCGGTGGCGAACTCGTCGTCCCTGATGCCGATCATCGGGTAGTTCTGGAGGTTGGGCTCCCAGGTCTTGATGAGGATGAGGATGTTGAGCGGCGAGCAGGTGACTTCGGCCAGCCCGCGGATGTCGGTCTTGGTGAACTTCTCGGTGGGAAGCCCCAGGTCCTCGCAGACCCAGGCCTCGTACCCCTCGGCGCCGCGCCCGATCAGCTCCTTCGCGATGACGGCCGGGGTGTTGACGCTGTCGGTGAGGACGGCGATCTTTTCCGAGGCGATGATGCGATCGAGGGCGGGTTTGATCCCCCTGCCGTGCACCGAGACGAAGGTCGCGTCGTCCCAGGGCTCCTTGATCCTCGCGAAGGCGTACTGGACGCTGGTGACGTTCGGGTAGATCTCGACCCGCTCCTTGGGGAGGTTCCTGAGCAGGAAACGCGCGACGCCGAAGAAGTTGGGATCGCCGGAGCCTAAAACGACGGTCCGCTTCTCCGTGTGTTTCAAGTGCTCCAGCATGATGGAGAGGTCTTCCAGGGGACGCTTCTCCCCCTTGAAGTCGGGGAAGATGTCCAGGAGACGCTTGTGGCCGATGAGCACCTCGGCCTGGTTGATCACCTCGAGTGCCTGTTTGCCGAACCCTTCCCATCCTTCGATACCGGCGCCGACAAGATAGATCTTTTGCTCCGCCATGGCCCGCTCCTTTCTTCATCGCAATTCAAAGGTCTAACTTCACGCCGCCCCAGATGCCCCCGAAAGGGAACGTACTGCGAGCGAAAAATCATTTCTCGAGGTAGAGTACCTCGCCCTGGTAACCCGCGAGGAGCACCCGGGCCTTAACCCAAGGCGCCAGCTCGGAACAGGCCTGCGCCACCTTCCCGCAGACGAGTTCGATCAGCGCCGGGTCGTTCCCCGAAGCCTCGAGCACGTGGCGTGCCGTGTTCGCCCCGTGGGCCAGATGCTCGAGGTGCGCCGTCCGCGGATCGGCCTTCATCCACGATGCCAGCGTGACCAGGTCAAGCTCCGACGAGGTGACGTGGGTCTGTTCGTGCCCGCAGGCGATCTTCACCAGCTTGGCGAACTGCCCCGCAACCACGACTTCGGGCACCCCCTTCCTGGCGCAGCTCTTCAGCGAGTAACCGAAATGATCCCCCATCATGATGAAGGATTCGTCGGTGAGCTTAAGCTGCTGCTGGGCCACGAGTTCGGAGGTGCGCCCCGTCGAGAGGACCACGATGCGGGAGCCGCAGGCAAGCGCGACATCGATGGAGGCATCGACCGTGTCGGTCCAGGCCCTGGTGGAAATAGGCTTGACGATCCCGGTGGTGCCGAGGATGGACAGCCCCCCCACGATTCCCAGCCGCTCGTTGAGCGTCTTCTTCGCGAGTTCCTCTCCGTTGGGGATGCTGATGGTGAAGGTGAGCGTCGCCGGAATGCAGCGCAGGGCGAACACTTCCTTGATCACCTCCATGATCATGCTGCGCGGCACCGGGTTGATGGCCCATTCACCCACCGGGACTGCGAGCCCCGGCTTGGTGACCTTCCCGATGCCGACGCCACCCTTCACGACGATGCGGTTCCTGGTGAACATGTCCGCTTTCGCGGTGACATGGATCTCCGCGCCGTTGGTCACGTCCGGATCATCGCCGGCGTCTTTCACCACGTAACAGGAGGCCGTGTTGTCGCGCAGCACGCCCCCGAGGATCCGGAAACGCGCCCCCTTGCCGCAGGGGAGCGTGAGCTGAACCTCCTCGACCAGGGTCTGATCGCGCAGCATCTGGGCGGCGCCCTTGACGGCAGCCGCGGCGCAGGCTCCTGTCGTGTAGCCGTATCTCAATTCTTTCCCGCTCATATTTCATCCCATGTGAAGACGAAAACAATTCAATTGAATTGCATTGCAAATGCAGGCCGGTAACGGGTCCCGGCGAGCTGCATCAAATTCACGATCCGGATGCTACTGCCTGGATCAGTATCGCGTTCATCACCGCGGCGGCCACATTGGAGCCCCCCTTGCGGCCGGTGTTGGTGACGAACTGCAGCTCCGGGAATTCCCGGGCCAGTTCCTTCAAGGCTTCCTTGCTCTCCGCGGCGCCGACGAAACCGACCGGCAGGGCCACGATCAGCCTGGGCCGGACCCCTTCCTCGCGCACGAGCCTGATCAGCTCGAATAATGCGGTCGGCGCGTTGCCGATGACGAAGATGCCGTTTGCCGCGTCCCTTGCCGCCTTGCGCATAGCGAGGATGGAACGGGTGACGCCCAGCTCTTTCGCTTCCTTCGCCACCTGCGGGTCCGCGACGAAGCAGGAGGCCTGCACCTTGAAGCGCCCGAGCCGTTCCTTGCTCATCCCGGAGATGATCATGTTGGTGTCGGTGACCACACCCAGTCCATCGCGGAGCGCATCGATGCCGCTAGCAACCGCCTGCTCGGTGATGATCATGCTGCGGGCGTAGTCGAAGTCGGCGCTCGTGTGGATGGCGCGGCGCACGAGGGGCCACATCTGGGCGTTCCAGTCGTGCCTCCCAAGTTCCTCCTCGATGATCCGGAAGGATTCCGCCTCGATCTCCTCGGGGCGCAGGTGCACCGACATCAGTACCACCTCTGCTCGGTGAGGCTTTCCGCTACGCGCTCCACCACCACCTCGGCCAGCTTGTCGTGCACGCCGAGATGTTTGCCGAGCACCATCTCCACACCCGGGTGGCGCTTTCTCGCCTCCTCGAGTTCCTCGGGGAGGTCCTCCTGGACGTGGGCGCCCATATAGAGGAAATAGGGAACGAGGAGGATGCGCTCCGCCCCTTGGGCGACGCAGGCGTCGACCCCCTGCTGGATGTTCGGGAGGTGCTGTTCGCGGAACGAGACCTCGACGATCTCGAACTGGGTCATCTTTTTAACACGGGCCGCGATTTCGTGTACCGCGTTGTTCGCCTCGGCGATCCTGCTGCCGTGCGCCATGAGCAACAAAGCTGTCTGCATGAAAACCTCTAAAGCGTGTTCTATGTTCTATGTTCTACGTTCTATGTTGGAACCGAAAACCGTCTTGGAAAAACCTGCACCTCTGTAAGCACACCCTACGTCTGCTGTCGCTGCGCTCCTTGGGTTTAACGTAGAACGTAGAACGTAGAACATAGAACGTAGAACTTGCCGTTTAGCTCCACCCTTTCCCGTATTCGCGGATCAGCTTCTCCACGGCGCGCTTCGCGCCGGCTTTCCACGGCCCCACCGCGGCGAGGGTCAGGTTCTTCGGGGCGAAGAGGGCGTGTGCGGTGTGCATGAGCTGCTCGGGCCCTATGGCACCCGCCTCGACGCGATCCTCATCGATGCTCCGGACAAGCGACATCAGCTCGCCCCAGCCGTAACGCACCTGCATTTCATAAGTGGAATCGGCGCTGTACTCGAGATCGTAGAAGTACCCTTCCTTGACCCGCGCGAGCTCCGCCTCCCCCACTTCCTCGAAGGCAAGACTCTTCACCTCGTGCAGCACCTCGGATACGGCAAGCACCAGGTTCTCCGGCGCGGTGGCAAGCTCGATGGCGAAGGCGCCGGTCTCCTCGTAGGCGGAAAGCGAGGCGTCCACCGAGTAGACGATGCCGAGCTTCTCCCTCAATGAGAGGTGCAGCCGCGAAGTCCCGCCGCCGCAGAGGATGCGCCGCATGAGCCTGAGTCCCATGAGCCGCTTGTCCTGCCGCGCGAAACCGCGAAAGGCGATCTGCAGGTTCACCTGGCTGTCGGAATCCTTCACGAAGAGCGAGCGCGGCTCGTCCTGCAGCTCGACGGGGGGCAGCAGCGCCGGGGGCCTCCCTCCTCCCCATCCCGCGAAGTGGCTCTCGCAGGCGGTGAAGAAGGCGTCGGAATCGTGCTTGCCCGCCGCGACGATCAGCGCGTTACCCGGCACGTAGTGCGCGGCGAGATAGGTGCGCAGGTCCTCGACGGTGATTCCCTTGATGCTCTCGAGATAGCCGATGGTCGGGGTGCCGAGGGGATGGTCCGGCCACAACAGCTTGCTGCAGAGGTTGCTGGTGTTGGTCTCCTCGCCGCGCTCGTTGATGTCCTCGAGCGCCTCCTCGGTGATGATCCGCTTCTCGATCTCCAGCCCCTCGAGGGTGGGAGTGAGCAGCATCGAGGAGAAGAGACGGATCCCTTCGCCGATCTGGTCGGGATGCACCCGCGAAAAATAGCAGGTGGTCTCCTCGTCGGTCGCCGCGTTCACGCTGCCGCCGATCGCCTCGAAGGCGATTTCGAGTTCGAGGTTGGAGGCGAACTCGCTTGAGCCGCGAAAGAGCATGTGCTCGAGGAAGTGGGAAATGCCGGCCTTGCCGGGAGTGTCGTTGCGCCCTCCCGCCTTTATGTAGATGGCGATCTCCGCGCTGTGCAGGTGCGGCATCTCGACCGAGACGAGGCGCAACCCGTTGGGGAGAACCTTCTTGGTACAGCTGAACATCAAACCTCCGAACTTCAGAGTGCCGCCCCCTTAAGGGTAAGCCAGGCAACCGCCGCGTAGCGGGCGAGCTTGCCGGTCAGCACCAGTAGAGAAAAGCGGATGAAACCGACACGCAGCACGCCGCCGACCAGGCAGAGCGGGTCGCCGATGACCGGCAGGAAACTTAAAAGTAGCGACAGTGAACCGAAGCGCCGGTAGAACCGCTCCGCCCTGCGCGTGCTCTCCTCGTCCATGCGCAGCACCCGGTGCGTCAGGAAGTCGCCGCCGTAGAGACCGATCCAGTAGGTGCTGAGCGCCCCGAGGTAGTTCCCTGCCGTGGCAACCAGCACGACGGCCGGCGGATTTTCCCGCGCGAGGAGGAGTGCGACCACCAGCCACTCGGAGCCGAGCGGCAGGAGGGTGGCGGCCAGAAAACTCAGCAGAAACAGGGAATAAAACCCGTAATTGACCAGCCACTCGTGCATTCCGGTCAAATTAGCGGAAAGGGTGCGGATTGTCAAACAGCATTCCATTAGAATGTGGTGGCAATGTATCGAAATTAATCAGGGTGATATTTTTGTGTTGACATTAGAGTCACGAGGTGGCATTTACGCTGACATGATCAACACCGGCTACTTTACCTTTACTAACTTTTACTTTTGGTACGGCTTTTATTTTAGGCCGTCGCCCCGGGTAGAGGTGTAATTTAGGTAGCAGGTACTAAATTCCGAACCGAAAGCTGGGGTGGCAGGACTCTCCTCCCCCTTTACGGTTCGAAGCAGATCAAAGTAGACATCGAACATCATACAAGGGCCGGGGGAGCAATCCTCCGGCCCTTTCGCTTTCGGGGACCAAAGGAGCGTGAGTATGATCGTGGTAATGAAGGCAGGAGCGGCGAAGAAGGACAGGGATGCGGTAACGAAGAGGATCAAGGAACTGGGGTACACCGCGCACATCATCCGCGGCACGCTGCGCGACGTGATCGGCGCGGTTGGCGACGAGCGTGGCAAGAGCGTCCTGCAGACCATCGAGTCGATGCAGGGGGTGGAGAGCGTGGTTCCCATCCTGCAGCCGTACAAGCTCGCATCGAAGGAAGTGAAGAAAGAGCCGAGCGTCGTGCGCATCTCCGACACCCTCGCCATCGGCGGCAAAGAACTGGTGGTGATGGCCGGCCCCTGTTCCGTGGAGAACGAGGAGCAGATCATCGAGTCCGCCATCGCCGTCAAGGCGGCCGGCGCGCAGATGCTGAGAGGCGGCGCCTTCAAGCCGCGCACCTCCCCCTACTCCTTCCAGGGGCTTGAAGAGGAAGGGTTGAAGCTTCTCGCCAAGGCCCGCGAGATCACCAGACTTCCCTTCGTCACCGAAGTCATCGATCCCGACTCCGTCGACCTCGTCGCCTCCTACTCCGACATGCTCCAGATCGGCGCCCGCAACGCCCAGAACTTCGCCCTTTTGAAGAAGGTCGGACAGATCAACAAACCGATACTTCTGAAGCGCGGCATGTCCATGACCATCCAGGAGTTCCTGATGAGCGCCGAGTACGTGATGAGCGAGGGGAACCAGTCCGTCATCCTGTGCGAGCGCGGCATCAGGACCTTCGAGACCGCAACGAGGAACACCCTCGACCTCTCCGCGATCCCCGTATTGAAGTCGAAGACCCATCTTCCCATCGTCATCGACCCCTCCCACGGCACCGGGCATTACAACTACATCGCCCCGATGTCCTACGCCGCGGTTGCCGCCGGGGCCGACGGGCTCATCATCGAGGTGCATCCCGATCCCGAGAAAGCCTCCTCCGACGGCCCGCAGTCATTGAAGCCGAAGAAGTTCCACGCCCTGATGGACCGTTTGAAGCTCTTCGCAGAGGCAGCGGAGAAGACGCTGTAAAAGGGAAAGTAGAAGTTGGGGGATAAGGGCTGGGACCGGAAGCACACGTATATTGGCATGCTTCCGCTGATGGGAGAGGAATAAGCCGAGGCGTGTCCCCCTCCCAGCCTCCCCCCTCCGGGGGGAGGAGTTTCCCCCCCATCAGCCATCGCGGCGAGGGCATCGTGTCCATCGCCCCACCCAGCACTGGTGCTCGCCGTCATCTGCGCTATCCTTTCCGGGAACTTCGCCCCGGAGGTGAGCCATGTGCATGCCGCGCTTTTTGCCGCTTCTTATCCTCATCGCCCTGTTCTTCGCCGTCCCGACCGCCGAAGCCGCGCGTCGCGGCGCCGGCGCAGCCCGGCAGACCGCGACCACGGGGGACGCCGAGGTGCTCGGCGACTTTGAACGCATACTCGACCTCTGGCGCGACGGCAGGTACGAGGAACTCTACCTGCATATATATAATGGCAAGGACAGCAAGGAGAAGTTCGTCGCCAAGCTCTCCTCAGCGCCGCGCAAGCCCGCATGCTGCTGGGAAAAGATCCAGGAGCCGCGGGTGTCCATGAAGAACGCCAACACCGCGGTTGTGCACGCAAAGCTCGGCTTCGAGGCGAGCACGCCCGGCACCGAGTTCGTCACCAAGGGGATCAACCTGAAGAGGGAATCCTCCGGCTGGAGCATCTCGCAGTCCGATCTATACTCCCTGGCCGACCTGACCGGCAAAAAGCGCCGCTACCGTTACATCCCCGTCCAGCCCGTGAAGTAACGCCGCTTCAACCATATCAAAGCCGCTAAACGCCCGTCACACTGATGATCCCGCTTGACCCGTGCCACCCCTTTAGGTACTCTAGGCGGATGTCATTAAAACAGGAAAACAACGTCACCAATAAACCAGAACTTCTCTCACCCGCCGGCTCTCTGGAGGCCTTTTTCGCAGCCATGGAAAAGGGAGCCGACGCGGTCTACGCAGGGCTCAAGGACTTCTCGGCACGCGCCAAGGCGAAGAACTTCACCCTCTCCCAGATGGAGCGCATGACCGCCTATGCCCACGGCAACGGCAAAAAGGTCTACGTCACCCTCAACACGCTGGTAAAGGAAGCGGAGCTGCCGCTTCTCGTGGACAACCTCTCCGCCCTCGAGGCGATGCGGGTGGACGGCGTCATCCTGCAGGACCTGGCCGTCGCGCGTATCGCCCGTGAATACTTCCCCGGCATCCCGCTGCACGCCTCGACCCAGATGACCATCCACAACTCGCTCGGGGTGCGCCAGCTCGAGGAGTTCGGCTTCGAGCGCGTGGTGCTCGCCCGCGAACTGCACATCGACGAGATAAAGCACATCGTCTCCACCTGCAACGCCGAGATCGAATGCTTCATCCACGGCGCTCTCTGCTTCTCCATCTCGGGACAGTGCTTCTTCTCCTCCTTCCTCGGCGGCCACAGCGGCAACCGGGGGCGCTGCGCGCAACCCTGCCGGCGCCAATATAAATACAAGGGGAAGGAAGGGTACTACCTTTCCACCAACGATTTCTCCAGCATCGAAATGATCCCTCACCTGATGGACGCGGGGGTCCACTCCCTGAAGATCGAGGGACGGATGAAGTCCGCGGAATACGTGGCGAGCGTCATCGGCGCCTACCGCATGGTGCTCGATGCGGCACCGGGCGAACACGCGGCGAAGGTCGCCGAGGCCAAGGAACTCTTGAAACGCTCCTTCGGGCGCGTACCCACCAAGGGTTTCCTCGCCTCGCACCATCCGACCGACATCTCCACCCCTTCCATCAAGGGGGCGACCGGCCGCTACCTTGGGGACATCCGCGAGATCCGCGGCAACCGGATCAGCTTCGACACCCGCGACCGCCTGCACGTGGGAGACCGGATCAGGGTCCAGCCCAAAAGCGACATGGCGGGACGCGCCTTCACCATAAAAGAACTCTACCTGGGCGGGAAAAAGGTCATGAACGTGAAGGAGAACACCATGGTCTCCACACCGTCCCCCTTCCCGTTCAAGCTTGGCGACTCGGTGTTCAAGGTCTCCTCGGAGACCGCCTTCACCATGAGCGAAAACGCCTGCCTCAAACGCCTGGAGAACGTCAAGGGGGACAGCATCCCCTGCAAACTGACCCTCTCCTACGCGGACCACAAGATGCGGATAGACGCCCAGGTGCTGGGAAGCGAGCTCACCACCGAGTTCGAGCTGGGCGGACTGGAGCCTTCGCACACAAGCGACATGGAAGGGGTCCTGCGCGCGCAGTTTTCCAGGTGCGGAGAAACGCGTTTCACCCTTGCCTCGTTCGCGGCCCCGGACTTCCCCGCGCTCATGATTCCGCCACCGAAGCTCAAGGACATCCGGCGCAACTTCTACACCTGGCTTGCCGAGCATGCGCTCGGCTCCTTGAAGGAGAGAAGTGCCAAGGGACGCGAGCGGGCGCTCGCCGAGCTGGTCGCGAGACGTCCGGGACCGGCGCGCGGCAAGGAAGAGCTCTGCGTCAAGATTGAGCAGGTGAAGGACTGGCACGAGCTGCACCGCGACATGGTAGACGCCGTGATCCTGCCGGTGTCGAAGGTGAACATGCACCAGTTGGGGCCCTTCTCGAGGAAACTGAAGGGAAGCGAGCAGAAGGTGATCTGGCAGCTTCCTTTCATAATCTTCGAGGCCGACGTCCCCTTCTACCGCGAAGCCGTAGAGGCGATCATGCGCGCCGGCTTCCGCCGCTTCGAGCTCACCAACATCTCCCAGTTCCAGTTCTTCAAGGGGACCGACGCCGAGTTGAACACGGACTACCGGTTCTTCTCGCTGAACAGCCAGGCGCTTCTTTCCTGGCAGGAGATGGGGGTCACCCGCGCGACGCTCTACATCGAGGACGACAAGGAGAACCTCGCCAGGCTTCTGGCCTGCGACCTCAAGGTGAACCGCGCCGTGCTTCTCTACGCGCCGGTCCCGGTGATCACCTCGAAGATCTCCATCAAAGAGGTGAAGGGGGACGTCCCCATCGCCTCGGACCGCGGCGACCTCTATTCCGTAAAGGTGAAGGACAACCTGACCGTGGTGAACGCGCAGACGCCGTTCGCCATCACGCAGCACCGAAACGAGCTGCGCCAGTTGGGGTGCGGCAGCTTCGTGCTGGACCTTTCGCTCTTGCAGCAGCAGGAGCGCGACCGGGTGCTGGAGGCGTTCCGCAAAGGGGTCGCGGTCCCCGGGGCCTCCGAGTTCAACTACACCGCGGGGCTCGTTTAGGCGATGGGAATCATCGACAGGATCAAGGGGCGCATCCAGGACCGGCTCAACGATCCCGCGTTCATGGGACTCGTTCAGGAGCAGAGCCTGAAAGATCTCCTGGTCCGCCGTGAATTCCGCATCACCGAAGAGTACCTGCAGCGCGAGTTCATGAAGAAGGCGCTCGACGACGAGCTTGTGGAGTTCAACCTCACCATCGGCGACGGCTACGGGGAGTTGTCCGGGAAACTCAAGAAGCGGCTGGTCCCTTTCGCCATCCCGTTCTCGGTGAGCTTCACCATCGAGGGGCTCGAATTCAGCACCGCGCGCAAGTGCGTCTTTCTGAAACTGGGGCCGGTGGCACCGCTCGACCTCGAGTGGCTCACCAGAAAGGTGGTGGAACGCATCCCGTTCATGAGCCTCTCCGGCGACATGCTTGTCTGCGATTTGAACCGGGTGCCCCGCCTTGCCGAGCTTTTCGCCCAGCGGGTCAAGGGAATCAGCATCTGGGATTACATTACATTGAAAGAGCTCTGGCTTAAGCGGGGCGAAATAGGAGGAAGGGTGGGGGTGGTTTTATGACGGATTACTTGGTACGGGCCATGGCCAAATCGGGGACGGTAAGGGCGTTGACCTGTGTCACAACGGGAACCGTAAGCGAGGTCTGCCGTCGTCACGGCACGCTTCCCACGGCCACCGCCGCCCTTGGGCGGGCGCTCACCGCGGGCGCCCTGATGGGAGCGCTGCTGAAGACCGGACAGCGGGTCGCGCTCCGTTTCGAAGGAAACGGCCCCCTCAAGAAGATCGTCATAGAGGCCGACGCGAACGGCAGCGTGCGCGGCTATGTCGGCGACCCGCAGGTGCACCTGCTCCGTCCCGATGGAGCGCTCGACGTCCCCAACGCCCTCGGACGCGCCGGGTTCATCACCGTAGCCAAGGATCTCGGCCTCAAGGAGCCGTACCGCGGCATGGTGCAGCTCTATACGAGCGGCATCGCCGAAGACCTGGCGCTCTACCTCGTCGAGTCGGAGCAGATCCCGTCCGCCGTCGGCATCGCCGAGTTCATCGAACAGGACGGTGAAGTAGTCGCATGCGGCGGGTTCCTGATCCAGGCCATCCCCCCCGTCGATCCGCTGGTGATCGAGGAGCTGATGACCAGGATCGAGCAGCTCCCGCCGCTTAGCGATCTGATGCGCCAGGGGAAGACACCGGAGGAGATCATGGGACTGCTTCTCTCCGGGATCGACTACGAGATCCTAGAAAAGCGCTCCGTCGGCTTCGCCTGCAGCTGTGGCCGCGAGCGCATCGAGAGGGTCCTCATCTCCATGGGGAAGAAGGAACTTTCCTCCATGCTCGCCGAACAGCACGGCAGCGAGGTCACCTGCGAGTTCTGCGGCGAGAAATACACCTTCGACGAGAGCGATCTGGAGCGTCTGATCGCCGAAACTGCTTAAACCTTCAACGCAAAGACGCGGAGACGCAAGGCCCCAAAGGCTAGCAACCCGCTGCCTCGTTAATACCTCCCCCCGGAGGGGGGAGGCAGGGAGGGGGGAAGAACGGGGGGATGCCGCGCCCCTTTGATTTTGCGTTATACTTTCCCGGTGCCGCCGCACATTAAACCGACCCGGGAGGTGCCCCATGAGAATCCACGACATCACCGTCGCCCTGTCCCCCGATCTCCCCACCTATCCCGGTGATCCATCCATGACCGTCGATCCCTGGCACCGCATCGCCAAGGGTGACGGCGCGAACGTGTCCCGCATCACCCTCGGCACCCACGCCGGAACGCACATCGATCCCCCGCGCCACTTCAACGATACCGGCATAACGGTGGACGAAATCCCGCTCGACCTCCTGATCGGAAAGGCACTGGTCGTGGAGATCAAGGGGGTGAAGAGGATCGGGGCGGAGGACTTGGAGAAGGCAGGCGTGAAGGGGGTGGAACGTCTCCTGATCAAGACCGACAACTCCGCTTTCTGGGACGACAAGGGGTTCCACGAGGATTTCGCCGCGCTCACCGCGGAGGGCGCCCACTACCTGCACAAGCACAAGGTGAAACTGGTGGCGGTCGACTATCTCTCCGTCGAACCGATGGACGGCGACGGCGAAGTGCACCGGATCCTTTTGAACGGCGGCATTCCGGTAATCGAAGGGGTGAACCTGACCGGCGTGGCCACGGGAGAGTATCAGTTGATCTGTCTGCCGATGAAGCTTAAGGACGGGGACGGGGCGCCGGTGCGGGCGCTTCTGGTAGGGAACCCCGCCGCGGCGGCGCAGACTGAGTTCGATCCGCACACAAGCAGATGGCCCCTTTCGTAGGAGGGTGGGCTGAAACAGGATGAGGGGGACCGCCGGTCCCCCTTCTTGTTTCCGGCAGTTACATAGCCTTCTTCTTGCAGCACTCCTTCGGAGCCGGCTGGCCGGCCGGCTGATCGGGCTGCTGCATCTTGGCGCACTTGGCGCAACCGGCGGCCGTGGGAGCAACCTCGGCCCCTTTCATTTTGGGGCACTTGTCGCACGCAGGCATTGCCGCGGCACCCTTCGGGCACTTGTCACATGCGGGCTTCGCGTCTGCACCCTTCAACGGACAATTGGGGCAAGGCGCGTCCTTGTCCATGTTGGCCGCTTTCGGGCAGTTCGGACACGGAGCGGCGGCACCCTGCTCGATGGCGGCAGCCTTCGGGCAATTGGGGCAGGGAGCCTGCTGAGCCTGGGCCATCTTCGCGCACTTGTTGCAGCCCGGCTGCATCGTTCCCTGCTGCTCACCCCACACCGCAAAAGCTCCGGCCACCAGCAGCACAACCGGCAACAGCACCAGCAAAATTCTCTTCTTCATGTAACCTCCCTTTTCTTATTCTTTCGCCTCGCAGGAGGCTGTCCTTACCAACTTTAACAACGGTCCACTCTCCCTCGCCCCCCGGGAGAGGGTCGGGGTGAGGGCTTGGGTCCGGGCGAATGATTATTCGCCCCTACGGTGCCTCGTTCACTCCGCCGCTTGTTCCTGCTGTTCGAAGACGCCCTGCGGCGCGGCCTCGAGAAAATCCGCATCGAGCGGCGCCACCGCCTCGATGATCTTCCCCCTGGGGCCGGTGAAGCGCATGGCCCGGCAATGCAGCATCATGCGTGCGGCCGGAACACCCCCGTAGCTCTCGTCCCCGATGATCGGGAAACCGGAGTGGGCGAGATGCACGCGGATCTGGTGCGTGCGCCCGGTAAGCGGCTTTGCCTCGATGGCGCTCACCCCGTTACCTTCTCCCAAAACGTAGAAGACGGTGCGGGCGGGCTTGCCCTTCAGCGACACGCCGTAACGGAACTTGCTCACCCGGTCGAGCGGCGCATCCACCTTCCAGCTCTGCTCGTCGGGAGACCCGGAAACCAGCGCCCAGTAGGTCTTTTGCACCTTCCCCTCCTTCAGGAGGTTCGAGATGAGGGTCGCCGCCTGCTTGTGCTTGGGGAAGAACATGACGCCGCTCGTCCCGCGGTCCAGCCGGTGCACCACGCGGGAGGGATCGCGCAGGCCGATGCTCCTCATGTAGCACTCGACCGCGTACTCCACGGTCCCCTTCAGCTGGTACGGGGTCCGCTGGCTGTTGAAACCAACCCCTTTGTACACGGCGAGGAAGTCCTTGTCCTCGTAGAGCAGCTCGTGCTTTTGGTAGACGAGATCGATGCAGCGCTCGGCATCCATGAGACCGAGGGCAAGCTCCTCCCCCTCTTTCACCTGGCGCGACGCCACGCGGACCAGCGTCTGGTTCAGGTTGCACCCCCCCCAGTCTATGACGCGGCGGATCTCCCCCTTGGAGAGTTGCGGGAAAATCGCCTTCGCGGCGTCGTCGAGCCTGAGTCCTGCCTGTTCGGCATCTATGCGTGCGGTAAGTATCATGCGATATGTCTCTGGGCGCGCAAAAGCGCGGCTATGGTTTTTCCGTCGGTGATGCGGCCGTCCGCCGCCATCGCCACGGCTTCGGCAAAGGGGACCTTCTCGCAGGAGATCTCCTCGTAATCCTCGGGCTCGGCGTCACCCTGGGTAAGGCCGGTGGCGAGGTAGAGGTGGATCTTCTCGTCGAACACACCGGGGGATGGGTGCAAAAGGCCAAGTGAAATCAGCTTCTCCGCCTTCAGCCCGGTCTCCTCGAGGAGCTCGCGCTCCGCGCACAGCTGCGGGTCCTCTCCTTTGGAAAGGCGCCCGGCCGGGATCTCCATCAGGAAATCCCCCACCGCGGGACGCAACTGGCGGATAAGCGTGATGCAGCCGTCGTCGTGCAACGCGAGAACGGCCGCGCCCCCGGGATGACGTACTATCTGATATGTGTACCACCCCTGCTTGCCGATCAGGACATCCATCTGCTCGACATCCACAACGAGGCCGGTGAAAAGAAGGGATCGGTTCTTGGTTTCCATGGGCACCCCCGGAAGATACATACCATTTCCCCGGGATTTTGGCCACGCAGAAATTGTGAGCGGACGGCGGGACTTTTGCTGCCGGCAGGGCTGTCACTTCCCGAGTGCATCGATGGAAGAAACGGTGGATAATATCTTGGGCATCTGATATCCTCTGGTCTTTATCCAACAATATCAAGGAGAATAGAAAATGGCACAAGCTAAAGAAGGGGACCGCGTAAAGGTTCATTATACGGGCAGACTCGATGACGGCACCGTGTTCGACAGCTCCGAGTGCGGCGAAGGCGAGTGCGGCCACGACCACGGCCCGTTCGAGTTCACCGTCGGCGCCGGCCAGGTCATCCCGGGCTTCGACGCAGGCGTTAAAGGGCTCGCCGTCGGCGAGAGCAAGACCATCCACATCCCGGTAGACGAAGCGTACGGCGAGAGGATGGAAGAGATGATCGCGGTTGTGCCGCGCACCGAGCTTCCGGCGGAAATGAACCCGGAAGTGGGGCAGCAGCTCGAGGTCACCCAGCAGGACGGGCAGATCTTCAACGTCATCGTGACCGAGGTGACCGACGAATCGATCACCATCGACGCCAACCACCCGCTTGCAGGCCAGGCGCTCAACTTCGACCTCAGGCTGGTTGAGATCCTCTAGGCCTCACCGACCAGACAATAAAAATCCCCTCCCCGTTACGAGGAGGGGATTTTTTTATCCCGTTTGTCCCGTTGCCGCCTAGTTCTCGGGCATGAAGTGCTGCTCGTAGAGGTCCTCGAGCTCCTGCAGGTGGCGGGACTCGTCGGCGAGCATCTTCTTGAAGAGCACCGCCATGGGCGCACCTTCGCAACCGCGGGACATCCTGTCGTAGAAATCGATGGAGCCCTTCTCCAGGTGGATGGCGTAGGCCAGGGCGTCGCGTGCGGTCGATCCGGAGTGGAGGTCCTTCTTCGGCAGGACGTAGCCGAGGTTCATGGTCGGCACCGGCTGCTGCAGCCCTTCCCCCCCCTTCATCTCGCCTTCCACCAGCGCCTTTTCCAACTGGTGCTTGTGCTCCAGCTCGTCGAACGCCGCTTCCTTGATGATCTGGCGCGCAGCCTTGTCTTTCACGACTTTCAGTGCGGCAAGATACGCACGGTACCCTTCGTTCTCCATCTGGGCGGCCATTTCTATCGCTGCTTCAAATGTGTAACAGACATCACCTTGCTCAGCCATGGACGGTCTCCTGTAGCGTTTGTTTGTGAAAGGCTTTTTAACACAAGAAACTCCGGAGCACAAGATCTTGTATACACTTTCCCCACTTAAATGGAGATTAGGGAAAGAGCTGTTACACTAACGACGGTATTATGACTTTGAAACGGGGAGCCTACAGCGCTGTTCCCCGCACCGGAGGGGTATATGTTGATCTTTTTGACCGGCGGCACCGGCTTCATAGGCGGACACGTACGGGAGGCGCTGCTCGAGCGCGGGCACAGCATCCGGCTTCTCGTGCACCGTAGAAGTCCCGCCGCAGTCGAGCCCGGCGTCGAGGAGATCGAGGGTGACGTGACGCGCCCCGAGACCTTCGAGGACGCGGTGCTCGGCTGCGACGCCACGATAAACCTGGTCGGCATCATCCGCGAATTCCCCGGGCGCGGCATCACCTTCCAGCGCCTTCACGTCGAAGCCACCCGCAACGTCATAGCCGCGGCCAAAAAGGCGAAGTTGCACCGTCACCTGCAAATGTCCGCCCTCGGCACGCGCGCCGACAGCACCGCGCACTATTTCAAGAGCAAATACGAAGCGGAAGAAGAGGTCCGCCGCTCAGGACTCGACTACACCATCTTTCGTCCCTCCATCGTCTTCGGGCCGAAGGACGACTTCATCAACAAGCTCGCGGGATACCTGCGCAGTTTCCCCGCCATGCCGGTGATCGGTGACGGCGAATACCAGTTGCAGCCCATCGCCGCCGACGACGTCGCCCGCTGCTTCGCCGACGCACTGGAGCGTCCCGACACCATAGGGCAGGAGTACGACCTCTGCGGTCCCGACCGCTACACCTACAACCAGCTTCTCGACACCATCGGCAAGGTGATGGGGAAGAGCCATGTCGCCAAGATAAAGAACCCGCTCCCCCTCATGCGTCTCATCGTCCCCTTCTTCGAGGGGTTCTCCTTCTTTCCCGTCACCTCCGATCAGATCGCCATGCTCGTGCAAGGAAGCACCTGCGACGGCAGCTGGCGCAAGACCTTCGATTTCGAGCCGGTGAACTTCGAACCCGGCATCCGCAGCTACCTAAGGCCGTAATCCCTTAGCCGAAGGAGGGGACCGGCTCCGCCAGGTGCCAGTCCCCCTAGGGGGGCATGCGGAATAGAGCGTTCCGCTAGAGGGACAGGCACCTAACGGTGCCAGTCCCTTCCACTCTCCTGCCTCTGTGGTTTGCCCGCCCCCTTCATCCCGCCGCATCTTTACTCCGCAGCACCTTTCACGTATAGTGAGTCACCCTCATCAAGGAGAGTGCAACGCATGGGCGAGACAGTCAGATTCGGTATTTCCATGGACGACCAACTGCTGGAGAGCTTCGACCGGCTCATCGAACAGAAAGGTTACGCCAACCGCTCCGAGGCGATCCGTGACCTGATCCGGGCCGCTCAGGTCGAACTCGACTGGGAGGAAGGCGAAAAGGAAGGAGTCGGGACCGTCACCCTGGTTTACAACCACCACGTGCGCGACCTCTCCGACAAGCTGACCGAGCACCAGCACGCGCACCACGACCAGATCATCTCCGCCCTGCACGTCCACTTGGACGCCCACAACTGCCTGGAAGTCCTGGTGGTCCGCGGCAAGGCCCGGGACGTCCGCAGGATCGCCGACGAACTTATCGGGGTTAAAGGCGTGAAACACGGCAAGCTCGTCATGACCAGCACCGGAGAGGGCCTCCACTAACGATTAAACCGTTCAACGTTCAACGTTCTACGTTCAAGGCCGGCGTTCCTTTTCCGCTTCCGTTTTCGCGGCGGGAGAATTCGCACTTTTGTTACAAGAAGGAACCATGCTGAAAGACGATCACTACTGGATGGGCAAGGCGCTTGAGCAGGCGGGCAAGGCCGAGGCGATAGGCGAAGTCCCCATCGGCGCCGTCATCGTGATGGACGGCGCCCTAATCGCGCGCGGGCACAACCTGCGCGAGAGCAAACAGGATCCCTCGGCACACGCCGAGATGATCGCCATACGCAAGGCCGCCAAGAAACTCGGCAGCTGGCGTCTCACCGGCGCGACCCTCTACGTCACCCTCGAACCCTGCACCATGTGCATGGGGGCCATCATCCTCTCCCGGATCGACCGCGTCGTCTTCGGAAGTTACGACCCCAAGGGAGGGGCAGCCGGCTCACTCTTCGATTTTTCCGACGACAAACGGCTGAACCACAGCGTCGTTCTCACCCCCTGCGTCCGCGGGGATGAGACATCCTCCATCCTCTCCAATTTTTTCGCCAAGTTGCGCGCGCAGAAAAAAAAGGAGAAAGCCCTTCCCGCCTGCTGAGAAAAAAAATCTAAATCTCTGGTGCAGTTGAGCCGAAACTAAGAGCATAAACTCATTTTTATTCGCTCTGAGAGGGGCTTATGCAACTAGAAGAAATCACCCCCGAATCCATCATGGCGACCCATCACGAGGTTTCCCGGCTGGCCGCCTACACGGAAGAACTTCTGCAGGGGACCATTGCGTCCGAAGAGCACGCCCGGTACAAGCTGACCGCCGTGCTGCGGGTCTACAGCGAGCTCGGGCTCATCTGGCGCATTCTGTCCGAGATAGACACGAGAGGCGTACTCACAAAGACACAGCGTCAGTACCTGCAGGACTTCTACGCCGGTCTCACATACTGACGAAGGCGCCAAACAAGGCTTGAATTTCTGTTTGGAATAAGGTATATCTTTCTGCTCCGACGAACTCGAGTCGTCTGAAAGAGCATATCCGGAGAGATGTCCGAGTGGTCGATGGTGCCTGACTCGAAATCAGGTGTACCGAAAGGTACCTAGGGTTCGAATCCCTATCTCTCCGCCATAAAAACAAGGGGTTACAACGACAGCGTTGTAACCCCTTGTTGCATTTTTTGTTTAGTATGGTCTCTAGTATGGTCTCTGTTCCCCTTGCTGGGGGAGGTGGACGAGAGAAAGATTTAAGGGGATAGTCAGGTTGCTCCCGTCATATCAACGCGGCAGCGGGTGACCGGATTCACCGGTCCTCCCGTTTGGTTGGGCTACTGCGGTCGTTTCCGATTGTCAACTTTTTCACGTGTCAGGGGCTGACCCCTTTGGCTTGTTAATCATGTTGTTTTTTAAGTTGTCTCGTCAGTTCGTCATTTTCACCTTCCTGTCATACGCCCCAGATCAGGTACTGCCCTTTTTCTTCCCCCACAGCCTCTTTCTGTAGACCTCCTATTGCAAGCTTCCAAGAAAAACGAGAAGGAAATGCAGGTAATAGAGGTAGCCCAGAGGTGATAACCAATGCCTCCGATAGCCGGAAAGCGTTCCGCGTGTACAGGGTACATCCAAGCAATCGCCGCAAAAACCGCGGTCGCAATCAACAGAGAAATATCAGGTGATTTTTTGTAGTAGAGATGCAGCCGGTAAGAGGCAAAAACTAACAGGTTACAAATCGGCAGTAACAGTCCGAGGATGGAATAAAAAATGCCGCAGCTGCCGCCCGTTAGGATCATGAAAGCAAAAAGTGGTGAGGCTATTAGGCAATGCAGCCCGGGGAGTGTGTCATTCCCATCGAGCCAACCGATCATCAAGGATGGTTGCCATAAGGAAATTCCAAACAGGAGGTATCCAGTTAAGAGAGAGACAAGAGATAATCTACCAAGAAAGGTGCTGTCTCCTATTCCATTCCTTACCTTATCAATGGCGTCCGCTGCCTCTGCCACTTGGGATGCGGTACCAGTCGTCTTGGCACGGCAAGGCATGACGGTCTCACCGGCTCCCCCCATAACCTGAGCCGCACCGCCGCCATCGCCCTTTTCTATGTCTTCTTCTCGCAGCGCAGTAGGAAGACTGTTGCCCCTCCAGGTGCTGCACGGCTTGTCGTTCCTTTTACCAAAAGATTGTTGGTGAGCCGGGCCTTGAAATGTGCGGAACCTCAGTCGGCATCTTGGACAGTTGGCAATAGCATCAACAGGAATGGTAGCGGTATCAACAGGTTTATGGTACCCGCATCTTGGACAGATTACTTGCACAGTCTTTGCCACCACCTTCTTTCGGTTAAACGGGTTACCCCGTGGGCTCACGGCTTTAACTTTACTACAACGGCGCGGCGTGACCGGCGGAGCACTCGTCCCCTTTCAGCTTTCTTCCGCTCTCATCAACTGCGGAGACCGGTCTACGCGCTTTGTTGGGATTTCTGCTCCCGAAGGTATCGGGCCAGAGCACTGCTGTCCCATAGTTGATACATAAAAGAAGAGGCTCGGAGAGCTACTTGTGGTATATTCAGTTCGCCAAAACACGAATAAACACAAGGAGATCCGAGCCGTGGCCCATAATAGCACAGTCCTTAATCAGGTTGTGAGTTTTTTCAAGAGACATGAATTTGAATCCCTCGCCCGCAAACATCACGTAGGTGGCAGCTTCAGATCTTTCAACCGCTGGACTCAGTTTATGGCACTGCTTGTCGGGCAACTCTCGGGGCGTAAAACACTGCGTGATCTGGTAGAGAACCTGGCAGCGCAAGGCCAGAAACTGTATCATCTCGGAATGAAGAAGGTTCCGCGCACCACGCTTGCCCGAGTGAACGAGGAGCAGCCGCACCAGTTGTACAAAGAGCTGTTTCATAAGATGCTTGGCCGTTGCCAAGCCATCGCGCCGAAGAACCGATTCAAGCTGAACACAAAGCTGTTTTTGCTGGACGCCACCATCATCAAGCTGAGCCTGGATGTCTTTCCGTGGGCCACATACCAGCAGAAGAAGGGGGCTGTCAAGCTTCATGTCGGCCTCTCAGCCGATGGCTACTTGCCAGAATTCTTTGATATGACGACCGGCAAGGAACACGAAATCAACTGGGCCAGAGCCCTGAAACTGCCGGCGGGTTCTTTCGCGGTTTTCGACCGCGGCTACACCGACTACACCTGGTACCAGACGCTCACCAGCAACGGCATATTCTTTGTTGCCCGGCTGAAGGACAACGCTTTGGTCGAGTACTTCAAGAAGCGCCGCGGCCGGAAAGCTAAAGGCGTTGTAAGTTGACCAAGAGATCGCACTCAAAGGTGTCAAAGACAGACTCCGGCTCGTCCAGTTCCTCGCAGAAGACGGGAACGAGTACCGGTTCATCACCAACGCTCACCACCTGCAAGCTGCCGTTGTCGCAGAGCTTTATAAGGAGAGGTGGCAGATCGAGTTGTTCTTCAAGTGGATCAAGCAGAACCTGAAGGTGAAGACATTCTTGGGAACCTCCGAGAACGCTGTCCAGACTCAGCTCTGGATTGCCATGTGCGTTTACCTGCTGCTCGCGTGGCTGAAGTTCAAATCGAAGCTCGGGCTGTCCGCGCAGCAGATGTTGCGGTTATTACAGATGAATTTGTTCGAGCGCCGGAACCTCGACCACCTATTTCGACCACCTCAAATTACGCCAAACCCGCAGCTGGCGCTGCTTTGAAAGCTATGGGACAGCAATGGGGCCAGAGAATCGAGTTCGCATGGACGTCCCCTCTTACTAAGTTACATAAGTTACCTGCGTCCCCAACTCGCTACTCACTTTTAGTCCTATTCATGAATTTAAGTGTTTGAAATACTGTAATTAGCACTAGTCCCCACCAGAAGGAGCCAAGAAATGGAGAATATGTTGAAACTCCCCAGTTGCCACCTTCTGGATATAATAAAGACATTGGAAAGTCGATTATCAAAAGATACCAGCAACCCGAGCCATCACACATGAAAGGACCATATTCAGAATTGTATTTGACAATGCTTAAATATAAAACCATATGAATAGTAGCACCAACAAAAAATGGTTCTATGAGTGGCCGCAATTTCATGTATCACCTCAATAAGTCTTCAACATTGTTATTGACCGGTTAGACAAAGCATCTCATTTAGGATGTCGGCATCTCATACGGGATACAAGTATCCTGCTGAGGATGCATTATTTGCATTTTCTCCAGGATGCTTTTACCTGCCGAGCGGTCTGGAATCGTCGAGGATCCTGCACTCCAACTCCGTGCCACGAATAGAGCCGTAGCGAACCAGCCAAACCTTATCCTCCGCGTTCCATCTTCCGCCTGCGGTTTTTAGCTTGGCGCGAAGGTCCTGCTCAGAATAGCCGACCATTACCTGCACCAGGTCCTCCTCGCGGAAGCGAGAACGGGGACGCCATGGCTTTTCCTCCACGACGATCTCCACCGTCTTCAGCCTGACGCCGCGCTCCTCGTCGTAACGGTACCGGACGTAGAGCAGCGCAGCGCCGTACTTCTCCACCAGATGCTTCGTCCCTCTCTGCCCGGGTTTGAGGTTCAGGCGCGATTTCATGTCTCCCCCTGGCGGGCGCAGCATAGCACGCAAGGTTAATGAATAACAATAATAATCTACCCCTGCGGCGCCCATTGGAATACCCTCATTGTTTGTTAAAGTTTGCCAATGCCGTATAGGGCTTTGGAGTAGACTCTATCAGCTTTTGGAACGGGGGCTGGAGATCCAGCGATGATGTCGGTATCAGCGGGGATGGCTGCAGGGCAGGCGGGCGGGTACTTCTCCAGGGAGGATTACTACCTGCGGGGCATCGATAACGAGGGGGCGAGCCTCTGGTACGGTCGTGGAGCGCAGGCCCTGGGACTCGACGGCCCGGTCGGGGAAGAGGAGTTCCGGGCCCTGTGCCGTGGGGAGGACTTGCAGGGGAACCGCATCGTCGCCCCCAAACTGAGCCGGGACCGGGAGAGCGGTTTGCCCATCGAGACGCACCGTGCCGGGAACGACTGCACCTTCTCCGCCCCCAAGTCGGTCTCCGTCGCCTTTGCTGCCAGGGTGGACGGCGTCAGGGAGGCACACGACGCGGCGGTGCTCTCGGTCCTGCCGCACATGGAGGAACATTAACTCCCATTACCGCAGCCCCGAGGGGATCAGGTGCGGCGGCATGGTGGCGGCCAAGTTCGACCACGCCACCTCCCGAAACGTGGACCCGCAGCTCCACTCCCACGTCTTCGTGGTTAACGCGGTGCACACTGGGGACGGGAGCTTCCGAGCGAACGAACCGAGGGCCATCTTCCAGGACCAGAAGTCCCTGGGGCTTTTGTACCGGCAGGCGCTCGCCCGCGAACTCTCGGAGCGCGGCTTTGAGGTGGAGGTGCGGGACCGCTCGCAGATGTTCATCGAGTTGAAGGGGATCGACCCGCACCTCGTCGAGCACTTCTCCTCCCGACGTCTCGCCATCGAGGAGCAGGTGGAGCGCTGGAGGACCGAGGGGAGGTTTGCAGAGGTGCCCCACGCACGGCTCTACGAGATGGCGGCGCTGGAGAGCCGGGACCCCAAGCGCAGCATCACCAGGGAGGAAGTGACCCGGATCTTCGAGCGGGGTTTCGAGGAGTGCGGCACCTCCTTTGCCCAGGTAAGGCGGGAGCTGGAACGGGGCAGGGAGCTTGCCATCTCCCGCACCGCTCCAGACGCCTCGCGCGTGGTGGAGCTGGCCGTCCGGGATCTCACCGAGCGCGAGGCGGTGCTGGACCGAGCGAGACTTCTGGACCAGGCGGTGCTCGTCTCCGGGGGGGAGCACTCCGTAGCCGAGCTGAATCTCGCCATCGACGGCGGGACTCCGGACGTGCAGCGGCTCGGGCGTGACGCGAGGGGACGGGAATTGTACACGACCCGGGAGATGCTGGAGCTTGAGTCCCGGAATCTTGAGAGGATCAGGGAGTTCCCCGCCTTCGAGAGTGTCGCGCGCGCGCCCGAGGTCGAGGCGTATCTTGAGCTTTGGCAGGAGAAAAAGGGCGTCCGGCTGACGGCCGGACAGAAAGCCGAGGTTCACCTGGAACTGACCGGGAGCCGGGGCGTCGCCCTCACCATCGGGGATCCCGGAACCGCCAAAACCTCGACGCTGGAGATCATCGAGAGGTTCAACGAGGAGGTATTGTGCCCCGAGGGGAGGGAGCATCTCTCCGTCAACCTCTCCTATACCGGCAAGGCGGCCCGGGAGTTGTCCCTTGCTACCGGAAGGCCCGCCCTCACCCTGGACAGTTTCGAAAATACAAATCCGGCTTCCAAATTTGCCCTACAGAGGGCGAATGGCGAGCCGCCCATGCTAGTGGTCGCGGGTGAAAAGATCCTCATTCCGGAGGGGCGGGAGACCCAGGTGGTGCTCCGGGTGGACGAGGCGGGTTTTCTCGGAGCGAGACAGGCGGAGCGTCTGCTCGACGTGGCCGATGAGCTTCGGCAAAGGGGCGTTCGGGTAAAGCTTCATCTTTTGGGAGACTCGAAGCAGATGCAGGGGATCCAGGCGGGAGACCTCTTGCGCCAGGTGCGGGAGCTGGGTCTCAAAGAGGAGGTGGACTACGCGCACCTGACCGAGATCCTCAGGCAGCGCGATCCCGGGCTTTTGGAAATCGCGAAGGGGCTGAACCGGGAGGACCGGGAGCTTGCCGTGAACGCGAGGGAGGCACTCCGCTCCCTTGAGAGGCGCCAGGAGGTGCTGGAGATAGCCGACCCCTTGGAACTGCACCGGGCCACCGTGGAGCACTACCTGGAGGAGAGCCGGAAGCTTTCGCGCACTCCCGAGCGGGCGGCGGTGGGAGAGACGCAGCAGGTGCTCCTCGTGACCACCACCAACGAGGCGCGCAGGGATTTAAACCGCGAGATCCGTCAGGCACGCGTTACGGGAGGCGAGATCGAAGAAGGGAGGAGCTTTCCGGTACTAACACCGGTGCGCCAGGGGATCACCGTCGAAGGGTACCAGCTCGGGGACACGCTGCACTTTTCCGGCGAGCGGACCGAGGACGGGAGGACGGTCGCCTGGGGAGCCCGGCTGCACGCCGAGGGGAAGGTGGTCGGACTCGACCGGGAGCGTAACCGGGTGCAGGTCGAGTTGTCCTTCGAGACCCTGGACCGGCAACGGCGCAAGGTGGTCCGCGAGGTGGTGAAGGATTTCTCCGCTGCCGAGCTGCCGGGACGCACCACCCTTCTACGGGAGGAGGAGCGTAGCTTTTCCGTTGGCGACCGTATCGTGACGCTGAAAAACGACCGGGGAGTCGGGGTGCAAAATGGTTCTCTCGGGGTGGTGCGGGAGATCGATGCGACCGGGCGGATGCGGGTCGACATGGAGGGGCGCGAAGTGTCGCTCGACCTGAAAACCTACCGGCACGTTGACCACGCCTACGCCCTCACCATCCAGAAGAGTCAGGGGGCAACCGTGGAGCACTCCATCCTGTACGCGCCGGTGCACCGAAAGAAAGGGATGGAACTGGAACCGGGAAACGAATTGGAGTCCTACGGGAGGATGAGCTACAACGCGCTCAACGTCGCCGTCACCCGGGCCCGCTTCGCGACCCGCGTCCTCACCAACTCCATCGAGGATCTCGAACGGTCGGTGCAGTTCGTCGACCGCAAGAGTTCGACGCTCGACAAGGCGAGGGAACCGGTGCGGGAGATCACGCGCGCGCAGCAAAGGGAGATCACCGAGCCAGCGCATGTTCTGCACAGGCGCATCGAAGAATTGGAGCGGGTCATGCTGAAGCGTGGGGATGGGGTACGCAGGGCTCCCTCACTCGAGCATATCGTTCCCCTGGTGCGTGCTCCCGGGCTGAGAATTCCGGAGCAGGTGCTGCAGGTCCGGCAAGTGCAGAAGGTGGTGGAGCGGCAGCTGGAGTTGACGCTTCCGAAGCTTCCCGGCATGGGCTTTAAGATCTGAGCGCGGGGAGGTTCCGGGGAGCTGCGGTGCGCTTTACCTTCGAGGCTGTTGCGGTCAGGCGGGCCTCGCTTCGCTCGGCTGATTTTCCTTTCACACCTCACGCAGCCCTTCGGGCTGCGCCGGGCGTCCTTTTCGCGAATTCCTCCGTACTTTCGCGCCGGACGGCGTGGGACGCTCTGGCGCCAGAAGCGGTGAAAGGGTTTGTAAACCTGATAGCTTGCGTGGTACCACGCCGTCCGCCGCCGTCCGACGCACAAAGGAGGAGCCCCCCATGGCCAAAACAAGCGTCCGGCTGCCGCCGGAAATCTGTAAAAAATTGGAGAGCGAGGTGCGCAAACTCGGTGAGATCGGAGGCGGGACGGTAACGGTTTCGGAGCTGATCCGGGCCTGCATCGTCGAGCATTTTCCCGAGATTTCCACCCGTGCCCGGAAGGAAAAAACCTCCCTGGCCGAGCTGCGGGACGAGATTTCCGAACTGAAGGATCGCCACGTTCTCCTGGCGCGGGATGTGGAAACTCTGGTGCAGACCCTTTCCGAGGTGCTACCGCTTTTGGCCACGCGCGAGCAGGTCGATTCGCTCACCGACGGCATAGCGGCTGTCATCCGGTCGGCCAAGGTGAGGTGAACATGGACGGGAAATCCCCCAAGGACAAGTTGCTCGACGCCTGCGGCATGCACGATTCCCGGGTGCCCTCGCCACCCCCCAAGGATCAGGAGAGCAAGAAATATTACCAGGCCCTGCTGGACCGGGCGGAAGACGCCTCGGCCCGGGCACAACAGGCACAGGAACAAACCGAGCGGTCCTACCGGAGGCTGAACGACTATCTCCTCAAGGATCTGCCGCCTCAACTGGTGCGGGCATTTGGAGAAGTGGCCCAGAAAGAGATCGCCTGCACCTTGCGCCCTCTCCACGACAGCCTAGGCAAGGAAGCGGCACGTATCGATTCCTGCGCGGAAGAACTCTTCCGGATGTCCTTGAACTGGCGCCTCATGCTGGTTGCGGTCGCGGTGGGAATCGCCACCGTTTCCCTCGGCGCGGTGATGGTGCGCTACACCCTTTTGGACAGCCATTTCGAGGAGGAAAAGCGCTACGAGATCTGGGGGCGCGACGTGGCGGCCAGGCTGGAAAAGTCTTCGCCCAAGGAGCGGGAACGGATCCTCAAGTGGGTCCGTGGGGGGCCGCTTTGACTCTTTTCCAGGTGCCCCCGGAAGCCCTAAACCACCAGACGCGGCCCTGAAGCCAGGGCCTTAAGCTTCTCAAGGTTCGACCGGCAGATGCCTCGGAACTCCTCCGAAACGCGGCGTTCCTCAACCGTCCGCTCCCAGAAAAGGAGGGCCCGGGCAAGCGCCGAGGCGTAGGCCTCGGGAGCACCGGAAGCGAAGCCGGGAGGGGTAAAAGTACGGGCAAGCAGCACGCCGTCAAGTGGGCGGTAGAGCATCGGGAGCATGTCATAGGCCGGCGCCAGCCGGAAGTCCCCCGTCTCCGCCGGGACCAGGGACACGTTGCCGAAGTGTTGGTCGGTGTTCGCTATCAGGTCCCCGAAGACGGAGAGCCAGCGGAGATTGGCCGCGTCCCCCGGGGGGAGTTGACCATCCCCTTCCATCCTCCGGGCGGCCAGGACCCAGCTGTCCTGATGACCGTAGAACTCGTTGTCCACCGCCCTTAGGGAAACCATCGGCAGGCGACCGAACCTCCCAGTGCGGTCGAAGCGCTCCACCTCCAGAAACACCCGGTTATCCGCATGCAAAAGGTTTGTGCGCGCCGCGGGAATCCCCGTTTCCGAAACGACCTCCAGCGCAAGATGCTCGCAGACGAGGAGGTCGGCCCAGCGCCTCCCCTCGAGCGAGTCCAGGGGGGGAGAGAACTTCACCAGGACGTGCCGAGCCGTGCCGTCGCGCTCGACAACGGCGGTGAACTTCGGGTGCTCGCCCCCCGCCGAGGAGCCTGGCGGCTGTCCTTCCATGGCGAGGCGGGCCATGCCCGGGTAGGCATCGGGGAGTTCGTCGGGCCGAAGCGGTGCCTGAGGTTCCCGGACCGAGCGGAAATAGCGCTCCAGGGACTCCTCGCCGATGACTAGGTCCCCCATGCAGTCCTCGCCGCGGCGTGCCAGGGCGATGAGCACATGGTCGTCCTGCCAGTCGTTGCCGCGGGGGGGAAGGGCCAGTTCCTCGTGCAGCCTCATGACGAAAGAGCGCCCCACGAAGCCCTCGGGGCGCAGATCCGAGAGGAACCAGGGGAGGCTTTTGTATTGCTCGGGGGGGGCTCCCTCCGGCCGCCACAGGTACTGATCCCTGGCTATGGCGTCAAGGACGCCGAAACGGCGGGCGTTTCCCTCCGCGTCGATCCGGTAGACGGGGAACTCGCCCCCCAGGCCGCGCAGATCGCGCCGCGTGGTGTAGCGCCGTGAGCGCGCCTGCCCGATGGCGACGACGCGGCTCCCGAGGCTCGCGATGAGGCGGGAGACGGTGGGCTGGCTTATTTCCAGTCGCTTCTGGATCTCCTCGGAGCTGAAGACGCCGGAGGAGAGATAGAGCAGAAGGCGGTCGGTATAGTCTGATCTGGTGCGGGACATGGGTTGCCTAGCGTCTGAATAGATTTATGAATAGATTTATCTCATAGATATGACATAAATACAACAGATTAAGTTGTAAATGTTCGGCTGGATGAATATTAAGAAGGAATTGGTGGCGAGATCGCGCCTCTAGCGGGTCATTCCTGCACCAACCGGGGCTTACGCACGATGGATAGCACCTTCGAGGTGTCGCGACCGGTCGTGATGCTGATCAGCTTGCGCGCCCACGCCTCCAGCGCTGCCTGTTTCTCCCGGTCGTAAGAGTAGCGGTTGTAGACATGCCCCACCCCCTGCTTTTGCCTGGTGATGTGGTTCTGCAGCCGGTCGATCAGCTCCCCCGAGAACCCCATCTCGGCCCAGCAGGTAGCGGCGCTGCGCCTCAGGTCGTGCGGGACGAAGTAGGCTACCTTGAGCCTGTCCTCCACCCTGCTCTCCGGGGTGTGGGGGAGGCCCCCCTTGATCGCGCTGGTAAGTGTCCTTACTTCGAGGGATTTCCCCGGATTGGCCGGCGATGGGAAAACGTACCCTTCGCCCTCTCCGATCAGCTCCTTTGCCAGCGGGGTCAGGAATACCCGGTGCGCCTGCTTGTTCTTGGAGCGCTCCGTCGGAATGGTCCACCAGTCGCCGTTGATCTCCCTGGTGTGCATACCGATCACCTCTCCCGGACGCTGTCCCGTCACCAGGATCAATTTCAGGCAGCGGCAGACGTTGTCGGATATGCCGGAGCTGTCCAGGTTTTTCCACAAGGTCCGGATCTCCTCCCAGGACAGGGCTCTTTCCCTCGACGTCTCCCGCTCCGGCCGGTCCATGCCCATGAACGGGTTCGTCTCGATCACGTCCCGCTTCACCGCGTAGCTGAACATCTTCCGGGTATACGCGAGCACCCGGTTCGCCATAACCGGCGCCCCACGGTCGGCGATTTCGTCGAGGATCACCACTAGGTCGCGCCGCCTGATGTCACTGATCTTGCGCCTGTCCCACTGGGGCAGCAGGTTGACTTTGAGGGCCCGCTCGATCTCCTTCCACCCCCGGTTATGGAGCTTCGCATGGCGCTCGATGTACTCTTTGATGAATTCGGCGACGAAGGGGGTGCGCCTGCGGTCGATGGCGTTTTGCATCCGCTCGCCCAGTGGGTCCTTCCCTTCATCCAGCTTCTTCCTGGCGGCCGTCAGCCGCTTGCGGGCCTCGGAAAGAGACACAGTCGGGTAATCGCCCAGGCGCATAAAGCGGCGTTTGCCGTCGAAACGGTACAAGTAGAAGAAGACCTTGGCCCCGGTGGCAAAGACCCGGATGCCGAACCCCTCGCCTTCACCTTCCCGGATATCTTCCAGGCGCTTCTCGGTTTTCAGGTTGCGGACATAGACGTCGGTGAATTTCATGGCCTCTCTCATGCCGATTCGGTTGGTAATCCGCTTAATCCGACTTAGTATGGTCTCTAGTATGGTCTTTATGCAAGCGAAACTTGCTGCGGATGGCCGTCTTTACTCGATTTAGTATGGTCTCTAGTATGGTCTCTATTGGCCTCGCTGGAGCTGAAACGAGTTGAATCGAGTTGAAACGGCAGGCGCCTAAAAAACAGGCTAATTATCTGCAATCATTATTGTTTATCAGACATGATGAACCGAATTGAAACGCCCTGAAATGGCTGAAACGTGGCTAATTTCTGACTCGAAATCAGGTGTACCGAAAGGTACCTAGGGTTCGAATCCCTATCTCTCCGCCACATTACAAAAAGGCCAGTCATTGCGACTGGCCTTTTTGTCGTTTGTGTAGCAGATACGTAGCGCTCACTCCCGTCGCTGGGGCTTGCCTGAAACCTGGCCACGCCAGCGCCCACGCCCCTCCGAAAATTATGCCGCTCTGGGTGATCGGTATTGCCGTCTGCGGAGAAACCCTCTCTGGAAACGCCGCTGACAGGCGAGGTACGAAAAAAAGTGCGTCGAGCCGGTTGACGTTTTATTGGACCCGACTAATACTTATCCCCGTCACGTGACCACAGCAACCAGACATCATAACGGAGGCCGATATGAGCGAAGCGTTCAACATCCAGGCCCTCAAGGACTACAGCGACGGGGACCTGGCTCTCCACCTGGATAACATGGGTGGTCTTCTGGATGTGCATCCAGCCTTCCAGCTCCCGAACCGCTCCCCATGCGTCCCGGCTGGGGATAACATGAGGGAGCATTCAACCAGAATCAAGGCGACTTCAATCGCAGCGAAACATGACCCCAGCAAGATACCCGAAAGAGATGCCGCACGGGAAACGGCTCTTCGGGATGTCATTTTCTGCTGCCAGCATACGGTGATGTTCGCCACCCACACCAACGACCCGAGCCATCTCGACACCATCGGCGTGGAAAGGGCGAAGAAACACACCAGGAACACCAAGGTCGGCCCCCCGGAGCAACTGACGCTGTTCACGGTGACACACCTCCATGGCGAATCTGGGGCGGTCAAGGTTCACGTGAATGCCTGGGAAGGAAAAGGGAGCGTCCTGGTCCAGATTTGCTACGGGGACCCATCCCGCGAAGATTCCTGGAGTGCCATAAAGACCGGCCACAGCTGCAACTTCACCATCCATCAACTCGAGGCGGCAAGAAGGGCCTTCTTTAGGGCCAGAGTCCAGAACGATGCCGGTGCCTCTCCGTGGTCCAAGGTAGTCGAACTCATCATTATCTGACCTGACTTCGGCGGCTGCCGTCTATGGCAGCCGCCTCGCCTTTTCCTCCCAACCCCGCTCCGCGGACACCCACCCTTGACTCACCGATGCCCGCCGCACCCGATTGGGCCGTCCATAACGGCACCCCCCCCCGCCCCCCGGCACTTCCTTTCCATTGCGTAGCCCTCATCCCGCTCGCGTTAACGCTATTTTGCCGGCAATAGCGTTATTTGGTCCACAATAGTGTTATCCGGCTCCGGATAACGTTATTCGGGAGCCGGATAAGCTTATTTCTCCGGGAATAGGCTTATTCCAAAACAAATAAGCTTATTCCGAGGGGGAATAAGCTTATCTTGTCGCGAATAGTGTTATTGGGGGACCGAATAACGTTATTCCGGGCCGAATAGTGTTATTTCCGCCGTCACAACGTTGGGCGGGTCCAAGCAGCTCTTTGAAGCGGGGAGCTACACGCCCCCCGCCGCCCGGAAGCTGGAAGGCCGTGATGATCGCAGTGCCGTCCACGTCAGGAAGGGTCCGGGTAAGCTGCGCGGCCTCGACCTATTGCGCAAAACCCTCAGGGCATGAAAAGCCGCTCTCACCATGCGCCCGCCACAACGAACAGTTCAAGGCTGATCAAGTCATCCACGAAATGCATTCCAAGCCGCTCGAACAGCCTGCACGATCCATAGCAGGCATTCCAGAGGGTACGATCGAGATCGAAGGCTGCATGAGCCTGGATGCCGCCGTCACTTTGCGGAGCGATGGTCGCGGGGATGCGGATCTCCCGGGTGACATCCCTTATTTTCAACTTCCCTGTGACAATCCCTTCTACTGCGTTTAACGAATTCTCTGCCCTGGTTTCCCATCCGGTCGAGGTGAACGAAGCTGTCGGGAAAAGATCCACAGCGAAGAAATCGTCAGATTTAAGGTGGCGGATCAGCAAATCGCGCCAGCCACCATCCTGCAGATCCAGATTGGAAATGCTGGTCATGTCCAGCTCGATATGCCCTCTGGAGAGCTTTCCGTCCTTGATGGACAGTTCTCCCGTCTTGATGCCGATGCGGCCGTAGTGCCGTTTGTTCAGGTTTCTGCCGATCCACTCCAGGGTGCTTTTTTCTGTATCGACCCGGTAGGGGCCATCCCGCAACCCCAATGGGGCCACCTTTTCTTCTACCTCGAGCGGCAGTCCTTCCTTGCGCCAAGCGGCAAGCCCGCCGGCCAGCACCGAGACCTTAGCGTAACCGGCTTGCTGCAGCCGTTCGAAGGCCAATTCGGCAGATCGAGTCGTGCCGGTAGCGTCGTAGAGGATCAGTTCCCGATTTCGATCGGGAAACAGTTCGGCAATCAGGTCGAGAAAGGCAACCTCATAGACACAGGCGTTCAGGGCGCCGGCCACATGACAGGCGGCATAATCCTCCGGCGTCATCACATCGATCACCACCGCACCTTTCTGGAGGTGCTGCATCATTTGGTCGGATGACAAGGTATGGCTCATGGCACTAGCTCCTTCTCGCGCGGTGTTAGGCTGGAACCTGTAGGTCATTCAGGTCGCCACATAGTCGTCACTGGTACTTTCCCGCCAGAAAAAACCCCAGTCAATTAGTGAGCTGAGGGCTGTCGTTACCGATCAGACCGCCGTACCGAAAAGGGCGCCTATTGCCGCCGTGGCAGCCATCGCCAAGGCTCCCCACAGAGCGACACGAACGCCCCCGACAACAACGCTTGCCCCCCCGGCTCGGCCGGCCAGAGCGCCCAGAATCCCCAGGCACAAAAGTGAACCACCTGCCACCACGGGAATGAAATAGGCGACTGGACTTAATAAGGCGATGAGTAGCGGCAAGGCAGCACCCACTGAAAAAGTTACTCCAGACGCCAGTGCCGCCTGCAGGGGACGGGCGATGACTATTTCCGAAATTCCCAGTTCATCGCGCGCATGTGCCTCTAGCGCATCGTGTGCCATAAGCTGCTCGGCGACCTGTCTGGCGAGTGAGGGATCAAGTCCTCTCCCGACATATATGGCCGCCAACTCCTGGCACTCAGTCACAATGTCCGTCTTAAGTTCACGTCGCTCACGGTCAAGGTCGGCCTTCTCGGTGTCGGCCTGTGAACTGACGGACACATACTCTCCCGCCGCCATTGACATGGCACCTGCCACCAAGCCCGCTACCCCCGCTAAGAACACATTACCGCGCACTGCGCTGGCGGCTGCCACCCCCACAACGAGGCTTGCAGTCGAAAGGATCCCGTCGTTTGCGCCCAGCACCGCTGCCCGCAGCCAACCGATCCTGGTTGCATAGTGCTGCTCCGGATGTTTAGGCATCCTCCCCACCTGTGGTTTTGTTATTGGCTCCATCGTATAAATCCGCATGGATCAGATGCTCAACGTTGGGAGGTTTCCCATCAATCTGGAACGCCTGCCGTGCTTTCGAGTCGGAACATAATAGGGGGCAGGCGGGGCGCCTGTCCCCCTACTAGGGACACATCAGACTTTGGTGAAACCTGACTACGCGGAAAGCTTTCCGGCTATTTTGGCCACGTTTTTACCCTGGAAGCGCGCCGCAGCCAGTTCGTTGTCGGTCGGCAGCCGCTCTCCCTGCGTCCCTGCTATCGTGGAAGCCCCATAGGGAGAGCCGCCGGTAATTTCATCGTTGCGCATCTGACCGTCAAAAGCATAGGGAAGACCGACGACCACCATACCCTGATGGAGGAGGAAGGTATGGAACGTGAGAATCGTCGATTCCTGACCGCCATGCTGGGTAGCCGAGCTGGCGAAGACGCTTCCTACCTTCCCGACCAGCTTCCCTTGCAGCCAGAGGCCGCCAGTAGCGTCCAAAAATTGCCGCATCTGTCCGCACATGTTGCCAAAACGGGTCGGGGTACCGAAGACTATCGCGTCGTAGTCGGGGAGTTCCTCGACGGTGCAGACCGGCACATGAGCAAATGTCTTCTGCGCATCGATCGCCCCCATTTTCTCCAACACGTCATCAGGGAGGGTTTCAGGTACACGCCTTAATACAGCCACCCCTCCGGGCAATTCCCTGACCCCTTCGGCCACCGCCTCCGCCATCCGGTGAATGTGACCGTACATTGAATAGTAAAGCACGAGTACTTTCATGGTGTCCTCCGATCCCGTTAGATGCTTGACTGCAAATATGGACAAAACATAGATGGTTAACGGATATGGATTATACCACCCATAAACCGGCAGTCGAGGTGGGTATGGGTTCCCAAAAATCTGTTTGACAGTGTAACCAGGCACTGAAACAGTTGTTGCGGGTGGCTTCCCGTTGGAAGCCAGCCACTATGACTCTGATACACATAAAAAGCCGGTCCCGGGTGCTCAAGCAGTTGCTCCCAGGGACCGGCTTTTGTCGCTTCAATCTTTCAACTGCTCCTTCAACGTCTTGATGAATAGGCCGAAGGCCTTGTTCTTCTTCCAACGACCAAACCGTACCCGGCCGCCAGTTGAAGCTAGAACGCCGGGATGATCGCGGCGCCGTATTTTTCTTTCAGGAACTGCTTCAGCTCGGGGGACTGCAGTGCAGCCACCAGCTTCTTGATATCCTCGCGGGTCTCCTCTCCCTTGCGCACCACGATGATGTTGGCGTAGGGAGACTTGGCGTCCTCGCGCACGACGGCGCTCTGCGGGTCGATCTTCGCGTCCAGGATGAAGTTGGTGTTGATCACCGCGCCGTCCACGTCGGGAAGGGTCCGGGTAAGCTGCGCGGCCTCGACCTCGACGAACTTGATCTTCTTCGGATTCTCCACGATGTCCTTAGGCGTTGCCTGGAAGTTGGAGATGCCCGGTTTCAGCTTGATGAGGCCCTGCTTCTCCAAGAGCGCCAGGGCGCGGTACTCGTTGGAGGGGTTGTTGGGAACCGCGATCTGTGCGCCGTCTTTGAGTTCGGCGATGCTCTTGATCTTCTTGGAGTAGAGCCCGATCGGCTCCACGTGGATGCTGCCGGCCACCTGGAACTGGTAGTTCTTCTCCTTCATCACGGCCTCCAGGTAGGGGACGTGCTGGAAGTAGTTGGCGTCGATTTGCTTCTCGGCGAGCGCCGGGTTCAGCTGCACCTCGTCGTCGAAGGTCACCACTTCGAGGTTCACGCCCTGCTCCTTCAATTTCGGCACTACGAATTTGAGGATGTCGGCGTGGGGAACTACCGCCGCCCCCACCTTCAGGGTCTTCCCGGTGCCCTCTGCGCCCTTGCCCGCCTCGCCTTCCTTTTTCTTGCAACCCGCTGCGGCCACTACAACCAGGGCGAGGGCGACCAAGGCAAGGCTCAGCCTGCCGTTAAATTTGCTCATCATCTTTGTGTTCCTCCGTTGAATATAAGGCTCTTTAGCCGAGCCGGTGTTGGTTTCTGTTGATCCGTCGCGCCAGTTTGTCGCCGCTCCACTGCACCCCCTGGACAAAGACGACCAGAATGAGGACGGTCGCAAACATGACGTCCTCCCGGTAGCGCATGTAGCCGTAACGGATGGCGAGGCTGCCGAGTCCGCCGGCCCCGATCGCCCCGGCGGTCGCCGTGAACCCGGTTATGGTGATCACCGCGAGAGTCAGACCAAGCACAAGCGAGGAGAGCGCCTCGGGAATCAGTACCTTCCGCACGATCTGCAGCGGCGTAGCCCCCATGGCAAGGGCCGCTTCCACCTTGCCGCGGTCAACCTCCTTCAGGCTGTTCTCGATGATGCGGGCGAGAAAGGGGGCTGCAGCAATGGAAAGCGGAACGGCGGCGGCCGTAGCCCCCAGCGTGGTTCCCACCAAAAAGCGCGACAGCGGCAGCAGCAACACGATCATGATTATGAAGGGAAAGGACCGTGTGATGTTGATCACGACGCCGAGGACGCGGTTCAGCCGCGGCGACTCCATTACGTGCCCGGTCGAGCTGATGACAACCAGCACCCCGAGGGGGAGCCCCAGCAGGACGGCCGCGACGGTGGACAATACCACCATGTATAGGGTTTCTCCGAAACCGGTCAACAGCATCGGTATCAGGTCTTCATTCATCGTTACCTCCTCCTCTCCTGCCCTAGATGCCGGCGCCGGAGCCCTGCAGCAGCGTGCTGTGTTCCAGGAAAAGTCTCATGGTCGCGCTGGAGGGTGCGGAGAATACCGCATCCACCGGCCCGGACTCGACGATCTCGCCGCGGTCCAGGACCGCCACCTTCCCGCAGATCTGCCGGATCACGCTCATTTCGTGGGTAATGAGGACGATGGTGAGGCCAAGCTTTCGATTGATGTCGGCCAGCAGTTCGAGGATGGACCTGGTCGTCTGCGGGTCCAGCGCCGAGGTGGCCTCATCGCTTAGGAGCACTTCAGGGTGGTTGGCGAGGGCGCGGGCGATGCCGACCCGCTGCTTCTGCCCACCGGACAACTGCGCCGGATAGCTGCCGGCTTTATCGGAGAGCCCCACCAGGTCGAGAATCTCGGCTACCCGTTGCGCGATCTCCTTTCGCGGCCAGCCCGCCAACTCAAGCGGGAAGGCGACGTTGCCCTGCACCGTCCTCGAATCGAGCAGGTTGAAGTGCTGGAAGATCATGCCGATCTTCTTGCGGGCCTCCCGCAACTCGTGTGTTGCCAGCCCGGTGATCTCCCTGCCATCGATGACGATGCTGCCGCTGTCCGGCTCTTCGAGGCGGTTCAGGCAGCGGATGAGGGTGGACTTCCCCGCTCCGCTCAGTCCGATGATGCCGAAGATGTCCCCTTTTTCTACCTGCAGGGTCACGTCGCGCAGCGCGTGATACGTTCCACGCGGCGTATGGTACTGTTTGTTCAGGCTGTCGATGGTAATCACTTGCCCCCCGTGACTGCGGGCTGACACAAAAAAGATAGCGAGGGAGCTTACTTCCACCTCCAGCTCTCCGGCCAGCTTCCAGCATTTGCAACTTAAACTTTTTAAACTTCAGAGACTTATATCAAATTCGACTGAAGAACTCAACTTTTAATTAGAACATAGCCCACTACAACAGCGTGTTTTAGTGCCGGTGCGCTGAGGGGGCCCGCAGTGCCGACGTGCAGCACCGTTTGCACCCCAAAAATTCCCCTGTAAGCGTGACAGCCGCAATGACTACGAAAAGGTGATCCAAGTCCTGCTGCCTTTGTCTCCTTGAATTCTCTTTCGGCCCGGCTGGTGATTTCTAAAGCGTCAACATAGGCGCCCCCTGCCTCTCCAGGGCGAGCATCTCCTCCTCCCGCCCGAAATCACAGCTCCTGACTCCACGGTCTCATACATCTGCGCTGACTCTCAGCTCCCCCTCACGGCTGCAATTTGCGTGATTATCAATACAGCCCTTTGATATAATGAGAGCTTGGAGCAGAAGCTAACTCAGATGGAGGTGGGACATGAACATAGCAAGGACAGTCATCCGTTCTCTCTGTGTCCTATCGCTCGTCGCAAGTCTTTCAGGCATGACTCCCGTACTTGCGGCCGAGGAGAACCCAGCGGGTGATCTCTCCAAGGACTTGAAGGAGATGCCGGTGCTTACCGGAGAAACGTGGCAGACCCTTCAGCCTGAGGCTAAGATCACTTTCTTATGGGGCATCGGACACGTGGTGACCATCGAGGAAAACGTGATCCAGCGGCACCCTGAGCTCAAAAGACAGGGTTTCGCCGCAAAACTGGCGGAAGGGCTCCGTGGCGTCCCAATGGAGACCATCATCAAGGACATCGACGGTTACTATCTTGCGAATCCGGGCGATCGGGATCTTCCGGTCATGCGGGTGATCTGGACGCAGATCGTCAGGCCTAAACTGAAAACGGGCATAGCCGACCAGCCGTTCGCCGGTTCAGGCGGGCCGTAGGTCGGCAAGGAGGCAGCACATGAGAGCTATGAGATATCTGGCAGTCGTGCTGCTGGTGGCATTTAGCTTTGGGTGTGTGGGAATGTCACGCCAGCAGCAAAGCACGCTGAGTGGAGGCGCCATTGGTGCCGGCGGCGGGGCCTTGCTCGGTGGGCTTTCGGGCGGAAGCCCCGCAGTCGGTGCGATACTCGGAGGGGCGGCGGGCGCTCTGACCGGGTTCATCCTCGGAGATCCGAATTCAGGACGTCGTTACCAGCGGCGCTGAGGCTAACGGCACGGCAGCAAGTGTTGTCAGTGCACACAGCCGTGCCGTCATGAAACTGAATGGACGTAAAAGCCGGTCCCGGGGTGGATTAAGCCGTTGCACCACCGGGACCGGCTTTTTGCGACTTCAGTCTCTCAATCATCGTGAACCGTACCATCCTGCAGCGGAGCGGTTTGCTGACCTATGTTCAAACAGCCGAAATCGCTCAAAGCCCTGCGCAGCAAGCCCCGAACGGCTCGGCTCAACTCATCCCGGATGATCTTTTTATCTTCGCTCCCACAGTAGGAGTCGATGTGCCTGCACTTGGATGCTTCGGCTATTTCGATTTCAAAGGGAACCACTTCGCTCAGGAGCGAAGATGGATTGCGGTATACCAGCATCTCGGCAAAGACATTACGACGTTCGGCAACATCCCGGATCTGAGCAAGAGCTGCGACCTCAATACAGAAACTCATGTCTCCAAAACACTCGCCAAACTTCACCCTTGTGAACTGAATGCTCCCCACTCTCCCATTCACCTCAACAGCATCTGATCGTTGGGAGCCTTTGACTGCTGTGCCTTTAGGAAAGGCTTCTTCAATGAGACTCCGAGTCTCCTGTGCCAAATCCAAGCGTTCTATTTCATGTCCAATATCATCCAGGCAGACTCGGTATCGCTTCTCGTCAAGCCCCCCCTTCACCACCCCGTATAAGGAGCCAAACGGTGCATAGGTGAGGTAAGCCATCGGGATAACATACCCCGCTCCGATAGCGTCAAAAAACTGTCCCGTCACTTCGAGGGTATTCGGCGGGTTTGCCTCCTTAACCTTTTTCCTTGGCTCTCCTCCGAAACCAAGCGCCTTCAGGACCGAACGTTTTTTCCATCCCGGAGCTTGCAACGTCGGCATAGCCGGGGAGATAAGTCCCATCGCCTGCGGTGTTCTTTCATTACTGGACAGTGGCTGCCCGTAACGGCTGATCAGGCACGGGATACCGGGTGCGCCGTCGAAACCGGCAGGCACGAGCTCGTTTGCCGCCACACGCTCGTCTGCAACGGTCAGATAGCTATAGGCAAAATCACCCTTTTGGTCGAAACCGCACTGCAGATCTAAACTGCCTGCGTAGACTGCTGCCCCTGTTTCCGGGATCCCAAGGAAGAAAGGTTGCCGTTCGACGTTCAGGTAGTAACTCCCCGGGTCCAACAGCATGACCAACCACCGAGTGCTTCCCTTTTCTACCGGCAGTAAGTGCAGAACTTCCTTAAGCGGGATCTTTTTCTCCCTTGTGAGCGACCATACCTCCAATTTTTTGTTTGCGTATCCAAACTGCTGCACGAATTCGTGAACACAGGCGCCAGGGCTGCCGTTCGCAGGTCGCAGCCTGAGGAATACTGCAGCCTTACCGTTCCGTTCAGCGCCCGATCGAAAGATTTCGATCTGCTCTTTCGCGTGATGTGCGCAGCCGGACTGTGTCACCAAAACAAGCATCATTATCAGAAGTCGTAGCATGGCCTGCCTCGCTCAAATCCTGTAATGCAGCTTAATTTTGAAGTTAGAAGAACGGCACAGAATCCATCCTCAACAGACACGAACAAATATCATGACTCTATCGCATTCAGCTCTGAGAGCAACAACTGGTGCGCCTGCTGTGCTACCTCGACCGAGAGAACGGCTGCCCCGGACAAAGACGCCACAGCTTTCTCTTAGAAACTTTCATGCTATAGTTTGTGCGTCGACCACACTCATCCTGCCGCAAGCAAGGCTCACATGCGCATTCTCTTAGCGATCGACGACACAGACAACGACTACAGCAGGGGAACTGGAGAGCTTGCTGCTCTCATCGCGGATGCCATCCTCCAGAACGGCTGGGGAACGCCCGGTTTCGTCACGCGCCATCAGTTACTCGTCCACCCGGACATACCTTACACGTCCCACAACAGCGCCATGTGCTTTCCCGCCGAGATCCCTGAGGGGTCTCTTGATCAGGTCGTACGGTTTGCCTGCGACTTTCTCGAGAGGGAATGCGCGGAAGGTTCCGATCCCGGGCTCTGCGTCGCCTTGCCGGACCGCATCGGGGCCACGGCCGACCTCATCGCCTTCGGTCGGCAGGCTAAGCTCGAAGTCCTCGACAAGGAGCAGGCGCTGAACCTCGCCTTAAGGCTCGGCATCCACCTCTCCGAGCACGGGGGGACCGGCCACGGCATCATCGGTGCCCTTGCAGGGGTCGGGCTCAGGCTGTGGGGAAACGACGGACGCATGCGGGGGAGTCTCGAAGGCGTCCTCCCCGGGCAAAGGCTGCGGGTGCGCGAGCTGCTCGACCAGCCCGACGTGGATGCGGTGCGTACCGCTGACGGCTCCGCCCCGGGCGAAGAGGAGTCGGTACTGATCGGTGACAAACCGAAGACGGTCATGCGCGACGGGCTCTCGGTGCTGCTGGTCTGCGCCGCCACCGATGACCGCGGAGCGCCGGGCTGGCAGACCCTGCCCCGGAAGCTTCTGCGCGATTACTGAACGTTCACCGATGTTGGTATGCCCAATTCCCAGGAGGTCGTTGCATGAATTCCAGACATGAAATCGAATCGCACCTGAAGGGGGAGACCCTGGTTCGCAAGGGTCTGAAACACAGGCACACGGGGGACACGCTGCGGCTCGTGCCCGAGTTGAACGTGGTGAAGATCGGGGGGCACGGCATCATCGATTACGGAAGCCAGGTGGTTCTGCCGCTTCTCGAGGAGATCGGCGAACTCTCCAGGGAGAACCAGATCATGGTGGTCACCGGCGGCGGGGTGCGGGTGCGTCACATCCTCGACATCGGCATCGACCTCGGCATGCCGACCGGCGTGCTCGCGGAACTGGCCGGCAAGATCAGCGAGCAGAACGCCGAGATCGTCACCCTGCTTCTCTCCAAATGGGGCGGCAGCCGGGTGAAGACGGGAGACCTCCTGGACCTTCCCACCATGCTCCACCTGAAACTCCTCCCGGTGATCCACGGCACGCCGCCGTACGGCCTTTACGAACACCCGCCGGAGACCGGGCTCATACCTCCGCACCGGACCGACACCGGAGCTCTTCTCATGGCGGAGGTGCTGGGTGCCAAGAGCTGCATCCTCGTGAAGAACGTTGACGGTCTCTTCACCGAGGACCCGAGGATCAACCCCGATGCCGAACTCATCGAGGACATCACCGTGGATGAGCTGATAAAGCTCGACATGGAGGACCTGGTCCTCGAAAGAAAGATGCTTTACCTGCTGCGCGACATGACCAACGTAAAGGAGATACGCATCGTGAACGGCCACAAGCGCGGCACGGTCGGGATGGCGATCAGGAAGGAGAAGGTCGGCACGGTGATCCGGGTGTAAGAAAATCACCCGGCCTCACTGGTAGTTATCCGGATCGATCTGTATAATGAAGGTGTACCCCCTCCACCAGGGAGGAAAAAAAGGAAAGGAGGCACCCTTTCATGGCAGGAAAGATCTTTTACCGTCACAGGACCAAGATGCAGGATGGAGCCCACCAGCCGCGCCACGTGCTGGTGGCGGTAGCCGACCTCGATCTCAAGGTGTACGGCCAGCACATGCGCATGTGCGAGCTAAAGTGCATCGCGGAGTCGCTCGGGGCTGAGCTGGTCGAGTTGCCCCGCGGGCCGAAGCACCAGGGGGAAGAGGACGACTAGGCACGAAAACCTCGAACGAAGCGGTAAGAAATGGGGGCTGGCAACAGCCCCCATTTCTTTTTGAGACGCGGGGTGGTTTCTGCTCCATGTAGATTTGTTTGCAGGCCGACCGGCTCTCGGCTACAATGAAATTAGCAATTACCAATTTAAGCCATGTAAAACAAAGGAGAAAGTCATGAGACGTCGAATCGCTGTTGCATTAGTCGTTGTCTTGGCATCCATGTGGACCTTGGCTGGTTGTCACACCGTCAAGGGGGTTGGCGAAGACGTTCAAAGCGGAGGGAAGGCGATAGAGAGGTCGTCGGGACGGTAATAAAACCGATAACTGGTTACCACCAGAAAGGGCAGCCCCGGGTAAGCGACGGACTGCCCTTTTTTTGTGTCATTCATCCAAGACAAAATCCCCTCTGTCCCCCCTTCGCCAAGGCTACGGGGGGCAGGCTCCCCCTTCGCAAAGGGGGGAACCTGACGCCTACTGCAGCGCTTCGTGGGTGGCTGTGTCAGTTTTCCCCGAAACGCTCCCCCCACCGTCCCCCCTATGGCCTCGCTTCCACGGGAAGTCCGGCCGCGAGCGGCTCCGAGCGATCGGATTGACGCAGGGTGTGGTATTCGGCGGGGGTGTTGACGTTGCGAAAGCAGGTTAAGCCCGGGTCGAACGCGGCAACCCAGGCGGGAGAAAGACGAAGCACCTGCACACGCGGAAAGAAAGAGACCAGACGGCAGTGGTTCTCCTTGAGCGCGGCCTCGATGTGCGGCAGACAGGCCGTCGAGTAGGTTGCGTGCAGCGGTTCCACCCCCTTGTCTCCTTCCGGTATCACGACGTCGGCGCGGTGGCGCAGCGCGACCTGCCCGCGGATCAGGGCGAGATTCAAGGAGGGCATGTCGCAGGCGACGGCGAAGACGTACGGGGTGCGGCTACCGGCAAGGGCGGCATGGAGCCCGGCAAGAGCACCGGCGCCGGGATAGAGGTCGGTGACCACCCGCCCCCCGACGAAGCCGTAGGTCGCCGGATCGTTCGCCGCGATGATGATTTCGCCGAAAAGCGATGCGAGCTGACGGTAGATGACCTCGATGAGAAGTCCGTCGCGATACGGCAGCAGCGCCTTGTTGCTTCCCATGCGGCTGGAGAGACCGCCGGCCAGGATGACGCCGGTCACGTCGGGAAACTGGATCCGGCCTTTAAGCGCCTCTCTTCTCATGGGGCTACCCCACGGCACGGCCTGCAGTACCCCTTGTGCTGCGCCAGGAAGTCGAGTTCCAGTGTGGCAAGGTCCTCGACCACCAGCAGGTCGGTGGCGGTCGGGGTGAAGGAGGCGATCACCTTCAGGTAACTGCGGCAGACGTCGCAGACCTCGACGCGGCGGTGGTCGCTCCCGTCGACGTAGAGGTACCTGAGCGTCGCATGGTCCTCGTTGCCGCAGTGATGACACTGCAATCGCGGGTGGTGCCAGTCGGCGCCGCACTCGGCGCAGCGCAGGTGCTTCACTTGGTCGTCGTCCTGCAGCTCCGCGAAGGTGGCGGCAGCGCCGCAGACGTAGCACTCGCCGCTCTGCCACACCCCGATCTCCTCGAGGGGAGCCCGGCTGCGCACTTCGTGCAGGAAGGGCCTCAGAGCGTGGTGGGCCACGGTCCAGGGTAACTCCCAGCCCGCCGTGCCCCCGGCAATCCGGGCGCTGAACCCTTCAAGATCGCCGGAAGCAGCCAGTGCGAGCAACTCAGCGGGGTCGATCCCTCCCGCGTCGATGCCGCCAAGCAACTCCCGTGCTGAACGGCGCAGCGCCGCCAGAGACGCCGCCTCGCTTTCGCTCCACACCTCGGCGTGGCGTCCCCAACGACGCCAGATGCCCCGACGCACGGCAGGCGGTTCCAGTTCCCCGACGGCACGCAGCATGTCAAGCAGCACTGCCGCCCCGCCGTCCAGGTCCACCTCGATGTCGGCGGCGGCAAGCAGCGGCGTCCCCCCTTTCAGCACCCGGCCCAGTTCGATTACGTCGAACGGCGCGACGGCACCAGCCACCTCCGCCTTCTGCCACACGGGAAGCAGCGCCTCGTACAGTCGGGCGGTGACCCGCAGTTCGGGCGATTTCGTCGCTATTTCTTCCAGACGCCGCAGCACTTGGTCGGCGTTTCGCTCCGCAGTCATGCCCCCCTCCGTACTCACAACTGTCCCGCCTGCAGCAGACTGATCCTCAGAAGGAGCCCTCCCGCGAGGATGCACAGGTAATGCGCCAGCACCGGTGCGTCCCCGAAGGGATGCCGGCGGGAGCGGTACTTGAACCACAGAGGCGCCGCGATGCCGAGCGCGACGGTACCCAACCAGAACATGGCCACGAATGGGGGCGTCATCAAAGGAAGCGCGGTGCGGCCGGCAAGCACCAGGAGCAGCGCGATGAGCACGAGCTCGGATACCATGACGACGCGGTCGAACGCCTCCAGTCTTTCCACCTCTCCGCCGGAGTTGCGCCTGCGCCAGATGAGGTAGAGCGAAATGGCGGCGGCCCCGGTCGAGGCACCGGAGACGATGAAGAGCGCCCCCATGAATGGGGAGGTGGCGGCCCAGAAGGGGCTCGCGGTGACGTTCAGGAGAACGCCGGTGTACCCCGCGATGAAGAAACCGGCCAGGGAGCCCAAGACGGCGTAGAGGCGCCTCGGGATGCGGTTGTAGTACCTGGAGAAGAGGGGGAAGGAGATCACCCGGTCCGCCACCAGGTTGTCGAGAAAGGAGAGCAGGGAGCAGACGCTGAAGATCAGCAGGACCCATGACCCGACCGACATGGGGGAGACGAGGTTCAGGTACGGGTACCCCCCCTGGTTGTAGATGAACAGGTGCCAGAAGCGCTCCGGCCGTCCCAGGTCCGCGATGAGCGGGATGGGGACGAGGATGAGGAGCGGGAAAGCGATGTAGCAGGCGGCGCGGCTCACCTCGCGCTCCCTGCCGCTGCCGAAAAGCTCCTCCATGGCGCCGATGAAGTAGGCACCGGCCGAGGTGCCTGCCACGAAGAAGTAGACCGCGATGTAGTACCAGGCCCATTCGGGGGGCTGAATGATCTCAGGACTCATGGCTTTCCTCCTCGTCTCTGCCGTTCAGCCTTTCGCGGAAGTTCACCAGGGCGGCCGCCCCCACGCCGAGCGCGGTGAGGATGGTCACCAGGGAACAGAGCACCAGGCGGCGCTGCGGCACCACCGGGTCTTCCGGCTGCCCGTAGACCTTCGGGCGGTCCGCGAAGAGGTAGAAGACCTTGAGTCCGTCCGCCTCCTCGTACCCGTAGATGCGCGCCTTCTCCCCTTTCCCCTTCAACTGGGCCAGGCGCGCGTCGGCCCGCTTTTTCAGGTCGGCGAGCTCGCCGAAACGGATCGACCCGGTAGGGCACGCCTTGGCGCATGCGGTGCCGAGGCCGTTGTGGATGCGGTCGTTGCACAGGGTGCACTTGTGCGCCGTCCCGGTCTCCTCGCTGAAGGAGATGACCCCGTAGGGGCAGGAGGGGATGCAGAACTTGCAGCCGATGCAGGTCTCCTGCTGCACCACCACGTTGCCGAGGTCGGTCCGTACGATCGCCTTGGTGGGGCAGGCGTTAAGGCAGCCGGCATCGCTGCAGTGCTTGCAGGAGTCGCTCGAGAAAAGCCAGCGCTTCTCGCGGCGCGACTCGTCGATCTGCTCTATGAAGCGGACGTGGCGCCAGTCGGTGGCGCTCAGGGTCCCGGTGTTGTCGTAGGAATCGCCGGTGAAGTTGTCGGCGACCGGGTAGGGAACCCCGGGCCTCTTCCCGAAGTGCGCCGGCTCGGCGGAGAGGCCGTTCCACTGCTTGCAGGCCACCTGGCACGCCTTGCACCCGGTGCAGATGGTCGTGTCTACGAACATGCCCTTTGCCATCAGCTCCGCCCTCCTTTCCTGCCCGCCCGGATGTCGCAGGTGAACACCTTTCCTTCGTGGATGGAGACGTTGGGGTCCCCCACCATGGCGCTCAGGTCGTTGGCGACGTCCCCCTTCGCGTTCCCCTGCCACCCCCAGTGCCAGGGAAGGCCTATCTCGTGCACCTTCTTGCCGTCGATGACGAAGGGCTTGATGCGCCGGGTCACCAGGGCGCGCGCCTCGATCTCGCCGCGCGCGGTGACGATGGTGACGTATCCCGCGTTCCTGATCCCCTTCTCGGCGGCAAGCTCGGGGGAGACCTCGCAGAAGAGCTCCGGCATCAGTTCGGCGAGCCAGGGGAGCCACCGGCTCATGGTGCCGCTTAGGTGGTGTTCGGTCACGCGGTAGGTGGAGACGACGATCGGGTACTTGGGATCGGCGACGCCGTGGTAGACGTTGCCTTCGGTGCGCCAGACCTTCGCCACCGGGTTGGACTGCTGCCGGTAGACCCGGTTCGCCACCGGGGACTCGTACGGCTCGTAGTGGGCGGGAAGCGGGCCGTCCACAAGCCCCGCCGGCGCGAAGAGCCACGCCTTGCCGTCGGCGCGCATGATGAACGCGTCGTTGCCGCTCAGCCAGTCGAAGCCGAGCGCCGCGTCCTTCCCGACCATGGCGGGGGCCTTGGTCGGCTGGAAGTCGATCCCCTCTCCGGAGGGGGCGATCCACTTGCCGCGCACCGGGTTCCCGGCCGGATCCTTGGTGCCGCTGTCTGCGTCCGGGTCCCACATGACGAGCTTCTTGGCCTCGGACCACGGCCTTCCCTGGCTGTCCGCCGAGGCGCGGTTGTACATGATGTGCCGGTTCGCCGGCCAGGCGAAGCCCCAGTTGGGGGAGATCCATTCGTCGGGCTTTCTGCGCGCCGCGTTGTTCTTCCCCTCCTCCGGGACGACGCCGGTGTAGATCCAGGCGCCGCAGGCCGTGGTGCCGTCCTCCTTCAGGTTCGCGAAGGTGGCTAAGGGCTTGCCGTCGGCCACCGTGTAGCCGTTGATCTCCTTCAGCACCCGGTAGGCCGAGGGTTCGTCCTTGATGCGCCAGGGGGCGACCTCCTTCGCCTCAGGCTCGTAATCCCAGGCGAGATTCCTGATGCCCCAGTCGAGGGGGTTCCCCGAGTCGCGGTACATCGCCTGGAGTCTCTTGCCCAGGTGGTACGTGAACCAGCTGTCGCTGCGCGCGTCCCCGGGGGGATCGGCGGCCTTGTCGTGCTGCTGCAACAGCCGCTGCGTGTTCGTGAAGGACCCCTCCATCTCGGCCACGGCGGCGGCAGGCAGGAAGAAGACCTCGGTCTTGATGTCGGCGGGCTTCAGCTCACCGGAGAGGATCTCCGGCGAGTTGCGCCAGAAGGAGGCGGTCTCGGTTTCGAAGTAGTCCCGCACCACCATCCAGTCGAGCTTCGCCAGGGCCTTGCGCTGCAGGCGGGCGTTCTGCCCACCCACCGCCGGGTTCTGCCCCATGACGAAGAACCCCTTTATCTTGCCGGCACCCATGTCGAGCATCATCGGCATGTGCGAATGGTCGCCGGTGATCTTCGGGTGGTAGTCGTAGCCGTAGTCGTTTTCCGCGGTGGCCGCGGCGCCGAACTGGGCCTTGAAGTAGGAGACCGCGAACTTCGGGTAGTTCCCCCAGTAGCTCGTGGCGACCGGCCCCGCCTCGGTCAGGATGAAGTCCTTCAGGGAGTCGTGTTTCTTGCGGCCGTCCGGCATGTTGAGGTATGCGGGGAGCGAATGGTACAGGGTGGCGATGTCCGTGGAACCCTGGATGGTGGCGTGACCGCGCAGCGCGAGCACCCCTCCGCCCGGCCGGCCGATGTTGCCTAAAAGCGCCTGCAGCATGGCCGCCGCGCGGATGATCTGCACCCCGACGGTGTGCTGGGTCCACCCCACGGCGTAGGTGATATTGGCGGTTTTCTCGCGCCCGGAATTCTCGAGCATGGTCTGCGCCACCTTGATGAACTGCTCGGGGCTGCAGCCGCAGACCTTTTCCACCAGCGCGGGGGTGTAGCGTGCGTAATGCCTTTTGATGATCTGCAGCACGCAGTGCGGGTCCTGCATGGTGGGGTCGGTTTTGGGGCGCCCGGGGAGCTGCTGCAACAACAGGTCGCTGAAGGGTCCCAAGCCCCCCTTTCCCTTGCCGGGGGCGGGGTTTCGCTGATAGGACCAGCTCGCGTTGGCGTAGGATTTACCGTCCGGGGCGAGGCCGGAGAAGACGCCGTCCAGCTCCTCGGTCCCCTTGAAATCCGGATTGACCAGCGTGGCGGCGTTGGTGTAGTTCACCACGTACTCGCGGTAAAAGGGGTCCTCGTTCCAGCGCCTGCTGTTGATCACGTGGTTGATGATGGCGCCCAGGAAAACGATGTCGCTCCCGGCGCGGATCGGGACGTGGACGTCGCAGGCGGCCGAAGTGCGGGTGAAGCGGGGATCGACGTGCATGAGGACGGCGCCGTGGTCGGTCTTCGCCTTGAGCGGCCAGCGGAAGGCGACGGGGTGGCACTCCGCCATGTTGGAGCCCATGATGAGGACGGCGTTGGAGCGCTCCAGGTCGCGCGGGAAGGTGGTGGAGCCGCCGCGGCCGAACGTAGTCCCCAGACCGGGGACCGTCGAGGAGTGTCAGATGCGGGCCTGGTTTTCCAGGTAAACGACCCCGAGCGCGTGCATGAGCTTTTGGTGCAGGTAGTTCCACTCGTTGTCCATGGTGGCGCCCCCCAGGGAGGCGAGGGCGTAGGTGTTCATCACCCGCTTGCGGATGGTCCCCCCCTTTCCGTCGGGCATGTCCTGGAACTCGTTGAAGTTCGCGTCGCGGGTTTTCTTCGTCAGCTCCGCGATCCGGCTCATTGCCCAGTCGAGCGACTTCTCCTCCCAGCGGTCGCTCCCCGGGGCGCGGTATTTCACCGTGTTCCAGCGCTGCTCGTTCTTCACGAGCTGGAGCGTCGCGGCCCCTTTGGGACAGAGGGTCCCCTGGTTGATCGGGGAGTCGGGGTTGCCCTGGATGTCGACGATGACGCCTGCATCGTCCACTGTGACGATCTGGCCGCAGCCGACCGCGCAGTAGGGACAGATGCTGGGTATCTGCCTGCCGCTTTTTATCGGCACCTTGCCCGCTTTGGCCGCGGCAGCGGCCGTGTCGACATTCAAGATGCCGAGTTCCGCGGCGACACCGCCGCCAACGATGCCGGAAGTGACCTTCAGGAACTTGCGCCGGCTGATTCCCATATAGCGACCTCCTGTTCTCATACAGCGATGTTTTTGCCTTAAACCGTGCCAATAACTGTACAAGCTCGTAGGAGATTTTCCAGCCACAGTCATAAAATCGCTCATAGTGACTTTGTGACAGGAGTGCATAGTGGTTCAAAAAAGACAAATCCCCCCTGTCCCCCCTTCGCAAAGGGGGGAACATAACGCCTGCTGCTCTGCTTCGTGGAAACGGTCGCCCCGCTTTCCCGGAATTTCCTGAAGAACCTTCGCAAAGGGGGGAGCGCGAGGTCACCTTAAGCCCACGTGGTCGAGGCCGGGGCTTAAGGTGAGGCGCTTGCGCTGACCGTTAGTAGGGGGACGGGCTTCAGGGGAAGGTTTTCTGCACGAACACCATCTGGGCCGGCATCGGTGCCGGGAAACCTGCTTCAGCGAGGCTCTCCCGTATCACCTTGTTGCCGTCGAAATAGACCTGCCAGTAGTGATCGTTGTGGCAGAACGGACGCACCGCCAGTACGGGCCCCGCCGCGACGAACTCGAGGATCTCCACCTGCACCGACGGCTCGGCTAGGACGTTGGGGACCCCGGCAATCTTCTCCCTTAAAAGTTGCATCGCCGCCACGTGGTCCGCACCGCCGGCCAGCTGGCACTTGAGTTCGACCCTGCGGAAGGCGTTGGCGGAATAGTTCTGTATGGTGTCCCCGAAGATCTTGCTGTTGCCGACCATCGCCAGCACATTGTCGGGGGTGTCAATGACGGTGATGAAAAGGCCGATTTCCTTGACCGTTCCGGTGACGCCGCCTGCAGTTATGAAGTCCCCGACCTTGAACGGGTGAAGCACGATGAGAAAGATACCGGCCGCCAGGTTGGAGAGGAGCCCTCCCCATGCGGCGCCTATCGCGATGCCGATGCCTGCCACGAGGGCCGCGAAGGTGGTGGTCTGGATGCCGCAGTAACCTAAGATGGCGACGACGAGGATGATGTTCAGGGTGACGGAGAGGAAATTGCCGATGTAGCGCATGAGGGTGGGATCGACTTTCTGCCTCTCGAGCACCCCGTGCAGCATGCGCCCGACCAACCCGATGAGCCAGCGCCCAACCAACCAGAAAAGAATCACCGCCACGAGCTTGGTGCCGTACTCCGTTGCATAAGCGACCGCTAGCTTGTTGAACTCCGCCATGTTGTCCATCTTTTCCCTCCCGGTTAAGACTGGTTGCACAACGTTGAGTTAACGTCTCTGTCATTTCGGCATTTCACAACTTTACATCTATTCTTGCATAGTGCCAGCAGGCACACTCATAGAAGAGGTATGGAGACTGGCATAGAGGGGCTTTGAGTATTTTGCACACGGCAAATCCCCCCTGTCCCCCCTTCGCCAAGGCTACGGGGGGCAGGCTCCCCCTTCGCAAAGGGGGGGACGTCAGGGCTCCTGCAGCTCGCTTGGCTTGCGGCTTCACCCACCCCCGCCCCCCTCCCGTCAAGGGAGGGGGAGCTGGAAAGGGCTCGATTTTGTTAGCGCAAGTACCAAACCGGACAACGAAAAAGGGGCGCCGCTTTTGCGGCGCCCCTTGGCGCTTTACTACATGGTCACCGATCCAGCTTCTTGACCACCTCTCCCATGCGGTCGCCGGCTTTGCCAAGCTCGATGCCGACACGCTCGACCGCCCGGTCGACATCCCGGCCGGCGCGCTCCGCGGGCCCTTCCTTGCGACAGCCGCAGATGCCGGTCAGGCTGCCGAACACCACTACTGCAACGATACCTTTGCTCATATTCATCCTCCGGCATCTCCTTTCGCGGGCTCAAAGCCCCACCCTTGGACTAGGACTTGTTGTGGCCCTTGCCGTTGCCGCCGCCGTGTCCGTTACCGCCGCCATGCCCCTTCCCGCCGCCATTGCCGTGGTCGCTACCGCCAACCTCGCCGCGATCTCCGCCGCGACCGGCGTTACGTCCGGTGAAGTGCAGGTCCCCGTTCTTGAGGGCGTGGAATTCGGCGGAACCCGGTTTTATCCCCAGTTCCTTGGCGATGGCCCCCCATCCCTTCTTCCGGTTGGGCTGGTAGACGGCAAGGACGGTCTCGGGCGGGCGATGCGCCATCTGGCCGAGTTGCAGGACCATGAAGGCGTCGGCAGGTTCGTGCACGGTCCGAAGCACGGCCTGGACCTGGGTCACCGGGACGCCGAACTGGGTGCTCAACCCGACGGAAAAGCCGGGCATGTCGGCCCGGGCCTGTACGTTCACGTTGGAGAGGAAGACTTCAAGTCCGCCCGCAAAGGCGGCAGCTGGGACAAGAAGGGCCACTACCGCGAGTATGGACAGGATGCGTTTCATAGATTGCCTCCGATTGTTTTCTGGTCAGGATGATCTCCCGCCGGGAGAGGGGACCGGCGGAAGATCATCGGGGTTGCAAGTGACGCGGCTCAATCAGTTGAAGAAATAACGCAGGCCGACGGTCCCGGAAAAGCTCGAGGGATCGAAATCACCGGTGTGGATCCCCTGGTAGGTGATGTCTACGTCAGGGGCGAGGACGAACTTGGCGTCCGCGTTGAAGGCGAGATCCTTGGTGAGGAAGTAATCGATGCCTCCCCTCAGGTGGGCGCCTACGGCGGTGTCTACATGGAGCGAGGCCCCGTCGTAGGGATCGTAATCGGTTACGAGGATGTCGAGCCCCGCTCCGAGGTAGGGGACGAGCTTCCGGCTCTCGGGGACCCTGATGCGGTACTGGGCTCCCAGGGAGATGTCGGTCACGCCGAAGTCGCCGGTGTCGGATTCGAAACTCGAGTGGGTGGCTTCGAGCTCCATGGCCCAGTTGCTGTCGATGCCGTAGATGAACCCGCCTCCGCCGACGAAACCGGTGTCGGTCTTGTTGTTACCCCAGCCGAATTCGGCTTCGTTGTCAGCGGGAATCTGGAAACCGACCCTGCCGGTGACGCCGACCCGTCCCTTGATGCCTTCCGCCATGGCGGTGCCCGATGCGAGCGCTATGGCCGCAGCGACGAGTCCACAAACTATCATCTGTTTCATTTTCATCTCTTTCTTCTGCCTCCTTGTTTTTGCGTAATTCGCAACGTCCGTTGCCGACGCTGCCGGGGGACGCGTGAAGCAAATCCCCCTGTCCCCCCTTCGCAAAGGGGGGGACGTGCCGCCTACTGCTCCGCTTCATGGAAACGGTCACACTGCTCCCCCACAATTCCCTGATGAGCCCTTGCAAAAGGGGGGGACGTAGTGCCACTGGGTATGCTTCTTAGGAAAGCACATGTCCCAGATCAAACTAGCTTTCTCTTCCTGATCCTTTCAGAGAAGATCTTGTCGATCTTCACCCTGTAGTAGAAATTGTGTGACGACATCGCCATGCGGTTATCCAGCAGGAAGTTGTAATAGGAACTCTCCTCTTCCAGCTCGAAAGTGATCCGGTACTGCTGGATCAGGGTGTCCGAAGTGCTGAGCCGGTCCACCTTGCAATCGGGGAATTCCTCACGAACGATCCGGAGCTCTTCGGGCCCCAGAATCAGTACATCGGTAAGCTTCATCGCATCCCCCCGCCGCTTCTGACGCCGGCGAGTCTCGCCTTCATCCTTTCCGCAAAAACCTGGTCGTTCTTCATCCTGAAATAGAACCTGTTCGACGTCATGGCTATGCAGTGGTCCTGGAGGAAATCGAAGTACCGCTCCTCATCCTCGCTTTTGAGGGCGACCCGGTACCGCTGGAGCATTGCATCCCCCCGCGTCAGTCGCGTGATTTCGCAGGCCGGAAAGGCCCTCGTCAATATGGTCGGTTCGCCCAGGCCGATTATCAGGGTGTCGATGATTACGCCCATCTGGTGATCCTCCATTTGGTTTTTTCCAGCGTCGTTCGATTGCCCCCCTCCCCTTGCGGGAGGGGTGAGGGGGTGGGGTAAGCGGCTTCACCCACCCCCCGCCTCCGTCACGCTCTAGCGCGCGGGGAGGAAGTCTATCGGGTACAGGATGGTCGTCTTGGGTACCCCGTCCTTGGGCCCGAAGTTGAACTTCCTGACCCGGTCCACGATCTGCTCGCAGAACTCGGTTGCGTTGATGTTGGTCGAGTCCACGGAGCAGGCGGAGACCGCGCCGTTCGGCTCGATGGCGATCTTCAGCACCATCTTGCCGCGCAGGGTGGGGTCCTTGCGCAACTGGGTGTTGTAGATGCGGTAGAGCGCCGCCTTGTAGCGGTCGAAGAGGATCTGAATCTCCTCGTCGGTGCGGGAAGCGCGTGCGTTCGAACTGAGCGGCCTTCCCTCTTTGGCCCCTCCCGCCCCGGCGATGCCGCTTTGCACCTTCGAGAAGCCCGCGTTGCCGCGCCCAAGCCTACCTTCCTTGCCGGCGCCGACACCACGCCCCACTGCGGCGCCGCCGATCCCTCCGCTGCCGCCGTTACCGACGTTGCGGCTCACGGCACCGTAACCGCCGCCTCCCGCGCCACCCTGCATCGCCACCAGCGAGCGGCTGGCGACGGCCTGCCCGGCGGCGTTCGCGTTGCTGAGGCGCGCCTCGGCGCCCAGTTTGGGTACCGGCGTCTCGTCGATCAGGTCCTTGAAGCTGTCCTTGAAGGCAAGCACGCCGGTGTTGCGGGAGCGCGAAGGTGCCGCGGCCTGTTCCGACGACGCCTGGGCCGGATGTTCCTGCGCGCGCTCTTGCTGCGTCACGGCCTGCTTTTTCTCCGTCTTCTCGACGGCGTTTTCCTTCTTCGCCTGCTCCTTCTCGGCCTCTTTCTTCTCTTCGCGCGCCTTCTTCGGCGGGACCGGCTTCGGGATCTCCTTGCGCACCATCATCGCAAGCCGCTCCGGCACCTCGGCGATGACCGGGTGCACCGGCGGCGGGAGTGTCACCAGCCGGGTGACGATGAAAAGCAGAAGACTCAAAAGCATCGCGGTGGACATGGTGCGGCGGTAGCGCCGTTCCACCTCGGGCTCGTTGCTCCAGGGCATCACCGGGACGTGCTCCGGCACGCAGAGTTCCCGCTCGACGAGGAATTCCTCCTCGCGCCGCTCTTCGCGCGCATGCGCGTCGTGGATCGCGTCGTGGAGGCACTCGAGCTCCTCGTGGCGCCGGTCGAGCTGCGCCTTGAGCCCCGCCTTTTTCTCGAGAGACCCGCGCATCTCCTCGTCGAACCTGACGACGCTCTCCATGATCTTCGCAAGGCGCGTCTCCGGGTCGCCGACCTCCGGCATCGCCTCCCAGAAGAGACCGCCGACCTCTAGCTGGGCGAGCCGGTCGAGGGCGTTGCAGGCGTCCCTCAAGGCGTCGAAGCAAAGCCGGTCCGTGGCGGACATGTCGAGCTCCGACTGCGCCACGCTCATCTGCATCTCGAGGTCGTTGATGGCCGTCTTGGCCTCTTTGACCCTGGCGTTAAGCGGCGCCAGCTCCTGTTCCAGTAACGATGTATTCACAGTGCACCCGCTAGGCATGCGAGGCCTTCTGGATGACGGCGAGGGAGATCCTGCCGTAGCCGGAAGCCGTGCAGCTCGTCATTATTTTTTTAAGCACCTTGAACGGTATGTTCTTGTCCGCGAGAAGGGTGACCTCCCTCGACTCGCTCTCCGCGACCGTCCCTCCGCTTGCGGCGATCCTGCTCTGGATCTCGTTCAGCTTCTCCGTCACCTCGCGCGCCGTGGCCACCTGGTCGTCGTAGAGCTCGGCGGTTCTCGCCACCGGCTGCCCCTGCACCACGATCGCCTCCGGGGTGACCGAGACCACCACGGTCCCCCTCGGCTTCGTCTCGACGACGGAGTTCGGGAGGGCAAGGCGTTGTTCGGGCATGTCCCCGTTGAACGAGTGAAAAAGCAGGAAGAACACCAGCACCGAAAGTACGTCCAGCATCGGTATCAGGTTCAGGAATGCCTGCCTGCGATGGTTGTTGCGTTCCAGCCGCTTCATGCGCCGGCTCTGTCTCATGGTGCGTCTCCTATCGATATCTTCGGGAAAAGGGTCACCCTCGCCCCCTGCGTGCTCCCCGGCGCCTTCACCACGGCGCTGCGCACCACGTCCATCACCTGGACCAGGTAGTCGTATTCGACCTTGGGCTCCATGAGGACGGTGGCGTCCTCCTTGTCCGGGTACTGGGCCTTGATGCCGCGCATCACCTCGGAGAGCTTCTCAAGATCGTACTTGTCCCCCTTTTTCGGGATGACGGCCTCGACCGATTTGCCATTGGCGATCTCGAGCCCCGCCTTGCGGACGATCACCTCGATGGCGAAGTTCGGCTTGCCGACGGCGGCCGCTCCCGCCCCGGTAGGGACGCTCAGCTCCATGATGGTGATGCTCGTGAAGACCGCGGTGATGAGCAGAAAGACGACGAGAACGGTGAACACGTCCATCATCGGGGTGAGGTTCAGCACCTCCATGATGTCCATGTCCAGTTCTTCCTTCTGCCTTCTTCTACGTCTTGCCATAACCGGCTCCTGTCAGTTTTTTCGTGTGCGGGATCTCAGTACGCGCGCTTGGCGAAGGTGGAGATGCTGTTCAGCGCCTTCACCGATACCATCTCCAGGCTCCCGACGATCTGCCCGGTGGTCGAAGTGAGGCGGGCGTGGATCAGGAGAAGCGGAATGGCGGACATGAGGCCGAAGGCGGTGCAGTTCATCGCCTCGGAGATGCTCGCGGCAAGGAGCGCCGCCTTTTCGGCCGGGCTCGCGGTGGCGACCGCGGTGAAGGCCGCGATGAGGCCCATGATGGTACCCAGAAGACCGAAGAGGGTGGCGATGTTCGAGAGAAGTGCCAGGTACGGGGTGCGCTTCTCCAGTTGCGGGATGATCTCCATGAGGCTCTCCTCCATGGCGATCTCGATGTCCTCGCGCCTTCTCACCGCGCCCTGGCGTGCAAGCCCCATGGAGAGCATCTGCGCTATGGTCGAGCCGTCCTCGTTGACCATGTCGCGCGCCCGGTCGAAATCCCCCGCCGCCAGCACCGGCTGCAGTTGATCCCAGGTCTGGCTGTTGTCCTTCTTGACCCGGCTCAGATGGAGCCAGCGCTCCACCGAAATGGCGATCCCCGCCGCCAGCACCATGAGAATCGGGAACATGAAGAACCCACCCATCTGGAAAAACCTTACGATTGCGTGCATCACTTGCCTCCTTGCCTGTAGACCCTCAGGTCGATTGATCCGCTAATTTGCGGTATTTAGTTCTCGTGGGGTTGGGGGTGGGTGAAGCCGCAGACAGCGGAAATGATGGCAACTTCCCCCACCCCCTGCCCCCCTCCCGCAAGGGGAAGGGGACTTTGCTTTACTTACGGCGCGCCGGAACCCGCCGGGACGTCCGTCTTGCCGGTGCTCACCTCGTAGAAGGCGACCTCGCGCCGGAAGACCTCCCGGTCCACCGGGGCCGGGCGCTCGTTCAGGGTCCGCGTGAGACTCGTCTCGGCCCCGAGCTCCGACACCTTCCACGGGACGATGAAGAGGGACATGGGCGCTTCCTTGTTGCCTAGGACCGACATCCCCGAGACCATCTTCGGCTCGTCGCCGGGTTCGGCGGCCTTGGCGGGCTCGGCGGCCTTGGTGGGCTCGGCGGATTTGGCGGGCTCCGCGGGCTTCGCCGTCGCCACGTTGGCGTTCGGGTCGTCGGGCGTCGCCGGTTTGTCGTCCTGCCCAAGCACGATGGCTACCGGGAAAAGGACCAGGAAAACGAAGAAAATCAGCTTGGGCCACATGCGCTCCTCCTTGTGACGGCGATGCCTCAGGCAAAACGTGATCTGCCGGTAACGGTGGTGCCTCCATGCCTGAGGGGAGCTACCCGCCTCCTGCATGGAAATCCGCCCCCTTCTTTCTTCGGGAGCGGGAATGTCGGTGTAGTCGGACTTCATGGCTACTGCCCTGCCTCCTTGTGCATCGCGAGGTGACCGGTGCGCCCCTGCAGGTCGGCGATCCATAGCTTCACCTGCTTGTCATCGGGCATCGCCTTGCTGTAGGCCTCGTAGTGGGCCTGCGCGCAGGAGAAGTCCTTCAGGTACAGGTCGCAGAGAATGGCGAGGTTGCGCTCAACCGGGTGGTACTCGGGGAACAGGGCGAGCGACTTTTCGTAGACCTGCCGGGCTTCGGCAAAGCGCCCCGCCTTGCGCAGTTGGAGGGCGTACTCGTTGCTCGCGGCCGGGTGGCCGGGGACGGCCTGGAGCGCAGCCTTCAGGTGCGGCTCGGCCAGTTCCGGCTTTTTCAGTGCGGCGTAGGCCTTGGCCGCGTTGATGCGCGGGGCGGTGAGCGAGGGTGCCGCGGCGATCACCTTTTCGAGGAGTTCCGCGCTCTTTTGGTATTCACCATCCTTCAGCAGGGCGGTCCCCTTCTCGAAATCGCGGCGCGCCTCGGAACCGACCGGGGCGGGCTCGCTGATGACGAAGCCGGTTTTCTCACCGGAGAGGCGTATGACCGACGGGGTCGCCGGTACGGCCGCCGGGGCCGGGGCGGCGGCTGCGGCCGCGGCGGCGGGCTTCTCCACTCCCGCGCCCTTCACGCCCCCTCCCGTCACGCAACCGGCAAGGGCCAGAAGGGCTGCGCCCAGGAGGAGCCGACCGGTACTGCTCGCTATCGCTGCGCGTGAACACGTTTCAGGCTGTCGCTTCATTTCTTCTCTCCTTTCGCACGGCGTTTCGCCTTTTTACCCTTGGACGTCGCGGTCGTTTTCTTTTTGGCCGGAGCGGGTGCCGCCTCCTGCACCGGTTTCTCCTCCGGAGCGCTAGCCTTCGCCGCAGCGTCCGCCTCGGCCGGAGCGGCTTCCGCCTTTTCCGCCGGAGCCGCGGGCGCACCTTCACCCGGTTGCGCCACGGCATCGCTCACGACCTGCGCAGGTGCGGGGGCGGGCGGCGCCGCCACCGGGGTCGCTATCTCGTAGCCAAAACCGTCCAGCGAGGCGACGATGTCGGTCGCGGCCTCCGGCTTGTCGTAGCGCGCGGGGAGGAGCTTCGCGAGCCGCCCGAGACTCTTGTCGACCCAGTCGTTGTAGATGCCGACGGAGATGAGCTCCATGTTCTTTTCGTGCACCGAGATCGCCTTTTCCTCGAAGGGGAAGGCCTGCTCCTCCAGGGCCATCTCGTACTCCTGCAGCTCCTGGGGGTTCAGGTCGTCGGGGCGCTGCGAGCCGGTGAGCGACTTGCTGAACTCGCCGTAGATCTCGGCGAGATAGAAGGTGGCGGCGGCGGTGACCTCGCCCACCTCGTACTCGGGGAGCTTGCCGAAGGACTGCATGGCGACTTTCATCAGCTCCTTTTTCCGGCGCAGTTTCTCCTCGAACGGCTGCACCAGCTTGACCTCGGCAAAGCGCTCGTAATCACCCTCGGCGAGAACTAGGGCGCCCCTGCCCGCGAGGTAACGGGTGCGCGGGGTGCGCTTGTCCCCGGCGGCGGCGTCGATGGCGATGATGGTCTTCAGTTCCTCCAGGTATGCGGCGCGGTCCTCGTCCTTCACGAAGGCGCAGATCTTGTCGCGCATCTCGAGGTTCACCTCCACCGGCTCGGGGAAGTAACCGACGTAGCGGCGGTACACGGCGAGGGCCTGCTTCTTGTTGCCGCTTTGCTGGTGCAGATCGGCAGCCAGCATGAGGGCCTCGCGCCTCACCTCGTCGTCCTTGAACTCGCGCTCCACCCGCTCGTACTCGCCGGCGGCCTCGGCCAGGCGTCCGTCCTCGCGGTAGACGAAGGCGAGCTTTCTTGTTACCTCGGGCTGCAGCTCGTGCCCCGGGAAGAGTTCCCGGAAGCCGGTGAGGACCGCGGTCGCCTCCTTCCACGCCTTCAGCTGGATGAGGGCCACCGTCGCGTCGTACTCGGCGTTCACCCTGATCTTGGAGCCCGCGGCCATGCGGCCGACGCGCAGGAAGTGGTCGGCGGCGGCGCGGTAGTTGCCGGTGGCGTTCGCCTCCTCCCCCTGCTTGTAGATCGAGGCCGCGAGGTTGTCGGTGAACCCTTCCCGCGCCTTGTCCTCGGCGGGGATGAGGGAGAGCACCTGCTGGTATCCCGCCTCCGCCTCCGGGTAGCGCTTCAGCTCGTAGCAGGAGTGCCCGACCACGATCCAGGCCGATTTGAGCACCTCCTTGTCGGCGGCGGGGAAGGTCGCGATCAGCTTCCTCGCGACGGTGAGCCCCTCTTCGTACTCCTTCAGCTCGTAGAGGTCGTCGGCCGCCGCTCCAAGGACGATCGCCGCCTTCTCGTGTTCCGGGAAGACCTCGGCGAACCTGAGCGAGCTCTTCACCGCCTCGCGCTTCACCTGGTCCTTCTCCTCCGCGGTTGCCTCGCGCAGCTGCTCGCGGTAGGCGAAGACGGCGGCGTAACCGGCTGCGGAGGACTTCTCGTAGCGCGGGTAATCGTAAGCGGTCCGCTCGTACTCTTTCGCCGCCCGCGCGAAGGAGCGGTTCTCCATGAGGAGGTCGGCCATCTGGTAGTTGATGCTCGCCGACTCCGCCTCCTTAGGAAAGGAATCCAGGAAGTCGCCGTACCACTGCAGCGCCTCCTTGAAGTTCTCCTCCTTCTCCTTCGCGTGCTCCGGCGCCTGGTACAGGGCGTGGTAGTGGTGGGCGAGGTCGGTGAAGTTGGTCTTCAGGAAACCGAGCACCTCGGGACGGGAGGCGGGCTCGAAATGCTTCCAGTACTCGGACTTGAGCCCGTAGTTCCTGGCGAACTCCTTCTTCGCCTCGATGACGAGGGTCGGGAAGCCGCCGGCGATGTGGATCTCGATCACGCGCATGCTGAACTGCGGCGAGGCGCGGTGGAACGGGTTGCGGCTCACGAAGGCGTTGTAGGACGCCGCGGCGTCGCTGTAGCGGCGCTTCTCGTAGTAGAACTCGCCCAGGTTCGAGTAGACGCGGTCCTCGTAACCGCGCTTGCCGTTCTTTTCGAAGTACTCGACGGCGGAAGCGGCGCCGTGCAGGTAGGAGAAGCTCTGGCTGATGACCCGGAAGGTGTCGTCGACCCGCTTTCTCTCCAGGTCGTCTCCGGTGGCGGCGAAGTCGTACCCGGTCGACACCTTGTGGTCCAGAAGCGCGATGAAGCGGTCGAGCCCTTCCTCGTAGAGCTCCTGCTTGTAGAAGGTCCAACCGAGCTTGTAGAGGGCGAGCTCGTAGAACGAGGTCTCGGGTCCTGCCTCGACGAGCCCCTTGTACACCCCTTCCGCCTCGATGTACTGCCGGTGCGTGAAGAAGTACTCGGCGCGGCGGAACTGCACCTCGTTCATGTAGCGCGATCCGGGGTAATCCTTGACCATGCGCTGCATGACCGCCATCGCCTCCTCGGTCTCGCCCAGCTCCTCGTAGGCCCGCGACATCTGGTAGAGGACCTGGTCGTTACCCTGGTAATGCGGGTACTTGTCCAGGAGCTTGCGGTAAAGGGCGATCGCCTCGCGCGCCCCGGCCCGCTCCTCCCCGTCGTGTCCCTCTTTTGCCTTCAGGGTCCTCTTCTCGAAATCGGCGTCGGACTCTCCCGGCGCGCGGCTCGGGGCAGCCGGGGCAGCAGACGACGCGACCTCGGCGCGCTCCGGCGCGGGAAGCACCGCCTCACGCCCAGCTTTGCCTGCAGGTGCGGCGACGTAGCCGTATTCCTTCTCGATCTTCAGGTCGGCCAGACGACGGATCGCCGCCGGGGTGAGCGCCGATTCCGGCGTCTCGTCGAGGAAGTGCTGATACCCTTCCATCGCCTTCTCGAGACCGCCTTCGATCGGCACTTCCTTGATCTCGACCTTCACGTCTTTAAGCTGCGCGATGGTCTCCCTGCCGCCGCCGGACTGGCACGCGGCGAGGAGCGCGAAAAGCGCCATGAGCAGGAATCGGGTCCGTTTCATTCTCCCACCTTCTTCTGTGCCTGGGCCTTGTTGGCCCGGTCGTAGCTGTCCGCGATGGCGAAGCGCGCGGTGATCTGGAAACCTTCGAGGCGCGTCCGGCGCCTGGAGAGTTCATCAACCGCCATAGCCTCGAGCACCTTTCCCTGGCGCGGCATGAGGGCCGCCACCTTTTCCCGTGCCGCCGCGATCTCGGCGCGCCGGGCGCGGATCGCCTCGTCGTACCCCTCATAGCTTTGCGTCGCCGCCTGCCTCGTGCGGACGAAGGCGTCGTATTCCTCTTTCATGCGCCGCATCTCCTCGTTCAGGCGGTCGAGGTCGTCGAAGGTGTCGGTGAGGCGCTGGTGGTAGCCGGTGGCGATGTTCCAGGCGATGACACCCTTCAGGCGGGCGATGCGCTCGGCGATTTCGCTGCCGGGAAGGGGACTGGCACCTGCGGAGCCAGTCCCCAGGGCTTTCTCCAGGCGCGCGAGTTCCTCCTTGGCGAGACGCTCCTCGGCGGTGGCCAAGTGCTCGGGGCGCGGCGAGGTCAGCATGGCGTGGAGCCTTTTGCCGATGCGGTCGCGCTGCTCGCTGCGCAGACGGATCTGGGAGTCGAGCTCCTTGAAGGAGGCGTCGATTCCGGGGAGCAGCGGCTCGTAGTAGGCGCGACGCAGCCCGATCATCTCCTCGAAGGCGTTCAGGTCTCCCTCCCAGGTGGCGAGTTTCTGCGCGAGGTCCCTGAGATCGAGGTAGTTTCTGAGCGCCTCCTGAAAGTCGTGCGAGGCCATCAGGTCCAGGAGGTAGTAGGTCTCGGGCGCCTTGGGTAGGTTGCGCAACTTCACCACCCACTCGGCATCCTGCTTCAGTTCTTCCCGCTCGAGCGCCTTCAGAAGCCTCCCCTCCTTCACCGATTCGATGGAGCCGGAAAGCTTTTCGATCTCCTTGCCGAAGGATTCAAGGGCGCTGCCGTACAGGAGCGCCGCCTTGCCGTAGGCCTTCATCTTCCCGTAAGCGAAGGGGAGCGCGAGCATCGCCTCCTGCACCGCGGGGTCGGTCACCTCCCGTCCGGCAAGGATGCTCCAGGGAACCAGGGCGCGTTCGAAGCTCCCCTGGTTCGCGTCGGCCCAACCGGAGCCGAGGAGAGCCCGGTTCGAGAAGGGGCCGGTCAGGCGCACACGGTCGAGGGCAAGCTTCGCCTGGTCCGCCGCGTTGTCGTCCAGAAGCCGGTACCCCAAAACGAGGTTCGCCTTGTCCCTGATGGCCATGATCTCGGCGGCGGTTCCCGGCATCTGCCCGGTGCGTTCGAGGTATGCGCGTCCGTCCTGCACTTTGCCAAGCTGCATGAGCGACACCCCCAGGTTGTAGCCGGCGAATCCTTCCACACCCTTCTCGTCCCGGATCTCCTTCAGCACGACCGAGGCCTCCTCGAGGCGGCCGAGGGCCATGAGGAGCTGCGCGCGCAGGAACTCGACGTCGACGCCGAGCGTCCCGGGGAGCTTGCCGCCGATGCGCTCCAGGGCCTTTAGGGCCTCCTGGGGCTGGTCCTTGCGGAAGTAGAGCCGCGCGAGCCGGTAAATCGCGGCGTTACGCTGCAGCTCGTCGACCTTCCCGTCGATCACCGCCTTGATGGAGCGCCCGGCGCGCAGGTGCATGCGGTAACCGAGCTCGAAGTCGCCGACGTCGAACTCCGCCTGCCCCACGTACGGGTGGAGCGGGTCGAGCACGGGCTCGTCGAGTCGGCGGTGCTGGAAAAGCTCCGTGTCGAGCCGCGCCACCGCCTCGAACCACTCCCCCTGGTAGGCGTGGTAGAGCGCCTCACCGAAGTAGACGTCGGCAGGGGAGGAGGCTGCAGGACCGCCCCCGCCGGATCTTTCGGCGGCCGGGGCCTGCGTCGCCATCAGCAGGCAGAGCAGTATGAGAAGGGGCCTTAACATGGCTTACCAGTCCTTGACGGTGATGCTCTTGCTGCCGGAAAGGACGACGCCGACCAGTTTCGGCCCTACCCCCTTGGCGACCTTGAAGCTCTCATCCTTCCGGAAATCGGTCCCCCCCTCGGTCTTGCCGGTGACGGTGACGTGCAGCGGGTGCTCTCCGGTCATCGCGTTGCCGACGTGGATGCGCTGCACGCCACCCTTTCTGAGCGCCTCGATCTCGTTGTAGGTGTAGAGGTGATGCGCGACCTCCTTGCCGTCGAGCTCAACGGAGACCGAGTCGAGGCGGAACTTCTCCTCCCCCGCGAGCGAAAGGAAGAGGGCGACCTGGGTGTCGGACGGGTACAGGAGCTTCTCCTCGAGACGGCTCAACTGGGCCGCGATGGAGAGGACGTCCGCCTTGATCTCCTGGACCTGCTCGTCGAGCCCCTTCACCTGCTCCGCGGTCTGCCGGGCCGCCGCTGCCGTCTCCGGTTTGGCCGCTGCCTTCTCCGGTTTCGCCGCGGCCACCGGTTGCACCGCCGCCTCCGCTTCGCCCGGCTCCGCCGCGTCGACCACGTCGGCGGGTTCCGCCGCGTCAGCCTCCGTCGCTTGCGCGAAATGGCAGTCCGCGCCGTCGACGCATGCCGTCTCCTGTTCGCCCGCCGCCTGCTGCGAAGCCTCCGTTTCCACCTGCACCGTGACCGCTTCCACCCCGAACGCCGCGCCGGTCATCAAAAAGAGCGCGATCCCCGCGATGACTGCCTTGAGTAATTTGCCCATACCCCCACCTCTCGTTTGTTTTAACTCTGCGAAAACAGCCCTTACCGTTGACACCGGCTTCCCCCTCCCTGTCCCTCCCCCTCCGGGAGGGGGGAAGCGGATCGCTCGCTAGATCATCCCCACCATGTTGACGAACACCCCCTGGCGCCGGTAGCTCAGGTCGGTCAGATCGTCGGAGAAATCGCTGAAGTTGTAGCCGGCGCCGATCTTGAAATGGTTCCCGAGGTGACGATAGACACCCAGGAGAACGCCTGTGCGGCTGTCTTTAGCATCTGGGAGGTCGAGCCACCGTCCCTCGACGAGGGCGTCCCACTTGTGCAGGAAGCGCCAATCCACCCGCGCCACCACGAGGTGCGCGCGGCTGTCGAAATACTCCGGATTCACCCGGTCCATGCTCACCTGGCCCAGCCGGTAGGCGTACTTGCCCCCCACGGTCCAGCGCGGGGTCAGGTCGTACATGGCGTCGATGGAGGCGATGTGGCTGCGCTGCATGAAGCTCGCCCCCGTCGTCGTGCCGGTGATCTGGTCCGCCGACGGCATGTTGTAGAAGTAGGTGTACTTGACGAGGGCATTCAGCCGGTCATTCGCGACCGGGCGGTAGGCGTAGCCGACCACCGCCTCGGTGTACCCACCGTCGCGCAACTCCCCCTCGGAGCTCGTGCTCTTCGAATAGTTGAACTTGCCGATCAGGCGCCAGTTCGGGGTCATCTGGTACTTCAGGTTGTTCTTGAAAAGCCAGGTGGTGCGCTTCTCGCGGGTCAGATTGGTCTGCTCGGCGTCGTCCTCGCGGTATTCCACCGCACTTGCGAGCTTCACCTTGTCGAAACCGTAGCCAGCGTTCACCCCGACCGCGGTCCTTTTCAGCTCCGCACCGGTCAGGTTGTCGGTCAGCGTCCCGAGTTCTCCCTTCGCCCCGAGGTTCAGGCGGTCCGTCGGGGTGAGCTCGACGCCGTAGGAGTGCAAAAGCCCGCTCGGGGTGTCGCCGTGGGTGTAGCGCTCCTCGCCGTAGACGCTCGTCGTGTCCGAGTAGCGGGAGCGGAACCCGGAGGCCATGGTCCCCTTTCGCGCCTGCACGCCGTTGTCGCTGCGCTCGTTCTCCAGAGCGTAGTTCATGTAGAGGGTGGTCCGGTCGCTGTAGAGGTACTCGGCGCCGAAGCGCCCGGCACCCCCCTGGTCGCCGGCGGAGAGTTCGCCGTTCACCTTGAAGCGGTCGGTCACCCGGTAGGCGCCCCCCGCGCCGGTCCGGGCGTTGTCTTCGCGGTTGCCGGTGGTCTTGACCGACTGCTGGGTGAAGAGGTACCCCATCCATCTCGCCTTCGAATCGTAGGCGACCTTCCCGACCAAGTCGGCGCGAGTGCCGGTTTCCTGGGTGAGGGGGACGATGGCGGACTCGTCCCTTCGATGATCCGCGCGCCCCCCTACCGAGGCGGTCCAGTGTTCGTCCACCTGGTACTGGGCGTCCGCCTCGACGGCCGTGGTCTGAAGCCCCTGGTCCACGTCGCGATGATCCCCCTTGAAGGTGAGCTTCACGCGGTCGTTCACCGGGATCTCGGCACTTCCACCCACCTGGAGCGTCTCCTTCTCCGCGACCTGGCCGGGAGCGGAGTAACCCGCCTCGAGGAGCTGGCTGTACAGGGTGATCCGCCCGCGCCAATCCTTGCCGAGGTCGGCAAGACCTACGCTCGCGTCGAGCCGGTAGGCCCCCGCGCTGACCGCCGGGTCTTCCGGCGTCTGTACCGTTCCGTATTTGAAGCCGCCGTCCTGCGAGGTCGAGGTTAAGAGCCCGGTCCCCTTGCTGTGGCCGGTCTCGAGTTTCAGCCAGGTGGCGGCGGACTTCCTAAGGGTGAGGTCCGCGCCGACGAGGCTCTCCCCGGCGTCGCCGTCGTCTCCCTTGCTCCCGGTGACGCCGAGCTTTACGTAGTCGCCGAACCAGTAGTGGGCGTGCCCGCCGAAGGTGACGGAGTCTAGTTCCGCCACCCCGGGGGTGTACTCGTAGCGGGCGACCAGGTAGACGGGGTTACCCCCGATGGTGTCGCTGTGCACGAGGAGGTTGTCCGAGGCGGTCGACTCGAGGGGCTCACGGAGCACCAGGCGCCCCTGCAGGTAGTCGACGTCGTAATCCTGCACCGCGGTCAAATCCTTCGCGGCGAGCACGATGCCGCTGTCCTTGTCCCTCACCTCGACGCGCACCCGCTCGGACCCCTGCAGGATGTCCTGGCGGCGCAGGTAGTAGAGCGAGCCGCCGGTGCCGCGGAATTCGTCGCGTCCCGCCATGGTCCCGGGCTCGGCGGCGAAGCCGTCCACGACGAAGCGCTTCTCGCCGAAGCCGGTCACGCCGGGGAGCTGGTAATGGAGGTTTCCGCCGTAGAGGCCGCGGTCCACGTGGGCGAGATCGTTGTCGGTGTAGCCGACCCTGAAGTTCCCCCACAGGCCGTAGTTCCGGTCCTTGGCGAGCTTCGCGTAGAACTTGCCGCTGGTCGGCGCATCCTCGGTCACCGTGCCGTCGTCGCCGTAGGTCGGGAAGTGGTAGTCCTGGTCCATGCGGCGGAAAAGCGCCTCGGGAGACTTCTCCAGGAAGTTGGAGAAGATCTCGTTAAGCGGTCCCTCGCGGGTGTCGGCGCTGGCGGTGAGCCCCCAGCCGTCGCCGAAGCTCCCTTTGGTGTAAAAGGCGAGGCGCCCCTCGGCGTCGAGGGTGCGGCCGTACTGCGGCCTGTCCGGCGCGAGGAGTTCGGCGGGGCCGCTCGTCTTGTTGGCGGATAGGGTGAGATCGGCGATCCCCACGGTGAACCAGTCGTTTCTCTTCATGGCGAGGTCGCGCAGGTAGAGCTGGCCGTTCCCCGCCTGGTCGAGCACCGCCACCTCGACGGTGTGCGTCCCCTTGGGAAGGATCTCCTCGGCGATGAAGCGCCCCTTGCCGTCCACCGGGGCCGGGTAGCCGGCGAGCCATACCCGGTGCCCTTGGGGAACCGCGCTGCCGTGGGCCTGGACGCTGCCGCCTGCAACCGGGATGTTCTTAGCCGCGAGGCGGCTTCCCCCGTAACCCGCCAAAAGCTCGCGCTCCGGGTCCGCCTTCGCGGCGGCGGGATCGGCATGGTCGATCACCCAGAGCGGCTGGGAGACCGTCTCGTCGAAGTTACCCGCGGCGTCGTAGACCCGGACCAGGTACTTGAGTTCCCGCACCGGCGCGGCCAAGGTGTCAAACGATGCGCGCCACTCCGCCAGTCCCTCGCCGTCCAGCGGGACCACGGCGAGCGGGACGTCGCGCTCGGAGACCGCCGCATCGAAGATCCTCACTTCGCCCCGCTTGATGAAGCTGTGGTAGTTGCTGTAGAGGCGGAAGCGGACCAGGTTCCCGTCGCCGTCCCCCCCTTCTTCCCGGAAGGCTACGCTGCGCGGCCAGGCGGTGACGTTCAGCCTCGGCTCCGCCTTAAGGTCGTCGTAGCGGAATTGGATCTCGGCGCGGTCAAGGGCCAGGTCGGTGCAGCGCTGCAGGTCGGGGACGCTCTTTTTCAGGTCGTCGACCGGCTTTCCGTCCACCGAGATGCGCATGAGGTTCAGGGCGAGCGGATCGACGGTGTTCACCTCGCGGGTCATGCGCAGGATGTCCACCCCCTCGTAGTCGTTCACCGGGACCTTCTCGTCGTAGATCACCTGCACCTCGACGCGGGAAGCGCCGGTACCGGTGAAGCCGGTGGCGACCACGTCGTCGGACTGCACGTAGCCGCGCCCCTCGAACTCCGCCCTTGCCGGGGGGAGCCCCATCTTCTCGCTCACCGAGAGCATGCTGCGGCGGGCGCGCGCCGTGGCCCAGCCGACGTCGTCGCCGTAGATGGCCGCGTTGCGGCGGTCGAGCCGCTCGTTTTCGATGTAGCCGGTGAAACGAAGCCGAACGTTCGCCCTATCGCGGATCTCGCCCATGAGTTGGGTCAGGCGCTCGGTGTAGCCCGCCGGGAGGATCGGGTTGCCGTCCGCGAAGAGGATCGGGGCGACCGGGCCGGAGGGGGGATCGTAGACCCGCGTCACCGTCTCGCTTCCCGCGTCCTCGGGACAGAGCTGGGGCTCGTCGGGAAGCTCCTGCAGGGGATCGTCGTGCAGGAACTCGACCTCGACGCGGCGGTTCAGCCCCCTCCCCTGCGGGGTGTCGTTGGTGGCGACCGGCTGCACGCTCCCCTTGCCGTCGCTCTCGAAGACCGTTTTCTTTTCTTTCAGGGTGTCCTGGACCGCGAGGGCGACGCGACGCGCCACCGCCCGGGAGAGCCCGATCTGGTCGCCGTAGATGCGCTCGTCGCGCGCCTCGAGGGTCGCGTTGTCGCTGTAGGCGGTGAGGCGGACCGCGACGTTTTGTTTGTCCTTCAGGTTGTCGAGTGCCTGGCGCACCTGCCTTAGGAACTCCTCCGGGACGGTGACGAGCCCCGCATCGTAGTGCATGGGCGCCACGAGGTGCTTGAGCCTCACCCGGTGCGCGAGCCCCTCCTTGTAGCGCATCTTGCAGACCGTTTCGGTGCGGCAGACCTTGACGCGGTTCACCGTGGCGGGAACGATGACCTCCTTCTCCACCATCTTCTCGCCGATCTCGTCGTACCAGACCTCCACCTCGACGCGGCGGTTCCGGGCCCTGCCCTCTTCGGTCAGGTTGGAGGCGACCGGACGGGTGTCGCCAAGCCCCTCGTAGGATATCGCCTCGGGGGGAAGCCCCAGGGCGCGCTGGCAGTACTCGGCCGTGGTCCCGGCGCGCTCGCGGGAGAGCCCGGTGTTGTCGGTGAATTTCGACTGGAGGGTGGGGCTAAGCCGCTGGCTGTCCGCGTGCCCTACGAAGTGGAGCCGGACGTTTCGGCGCCCGCGCATCTTCTCCAGCACGCCGCGCAGCAGGTCGAGGTATTCCTTCGTGATCTCGGCATCGCCGGTGCGGAAGTGGATCGGCGGGACGAGGTTCGCCACCTTGACCGTCTTCACCTCCTGCTCGGGGACCTGGCGCTTCTCGGTACGGTCCCCCTGGTCCTCGCCGAAGACGGCGGGGTCTAAGAGCCACGGCGTGTAGCTCACGTCCTTCGGGAGGTGACCCTCCGTGGTCTCGCCGGGGCCTGCCGCCTCGCGAACGCCCGGGGCGGCACCCGCCGGGGCGGAGACGGCCTGGATCGGCGCCTGGGTCGCGGCGGTCGCACCGGTGCCTTGCGCGGCGGCGGGGCCGGCCGCGCAGGCGAGGAACAAGCATGTAAGGGCGATACTTTGCTTCACCATTTCTCCCATCCATCCGGTCCAAAGGGTCGGGTTGCCTTGTTCTCTTCTCTTGCAGTTCGAAGGCATCACGGCGGTCCCCCCCGGCGCCAGAAGACCTCGGTTTCCACGGTGAGGGGATAGCCGTCACCCCAGCGTTCCGTGATCTCCTTCTTGAGCGCCTTCAGGCGACCCTGCATCAGCGACTCTTTCTCGATCTCCGCCAGGTAGGAGAGACGCAGGACGGCCGGGGACTTTTCCAACTCCTTCATGAGAAGCTCGATGCGCGGCCGCCACTGGCGACGCAGCTCGGTCTTGCCCGGCTCGAAGGCGCCGTCGGCCACGTCCATGGAGACGACCCGGTGGATGGCGGCGCCGAAGTTGAAGCGGAGCATCTTGCCGCGGGTGGCGCGCTCCACCTGCGGGTTCTCCGTGGTGACGCGGTAGCCGGTGGGGAGGGTGCGCTCGTCGAGCTTCAGGATGAAGTTGCTGCCGCGCTCCTCGTCCGGGACGACGGCGCAGGTGATGTGGAAGCGCCCGAACTGGTCGGTGCCTGCGATGAGGCCCCGTGCCGTCACGACGCGCACGCCGGCAAGCCCCTTCTCCCCCTCGTCCTGGTAGCCGTTGCCGTTACCGTCGTCGAAGACCTTGCCGATGACGTCGGTGCAGTCGAGGTCGGCATCCGGGACGACGCGCACCGTGGCGGAATCCACCAGCGAGGCGACGCTGTCGGTGACCGTGCTAAGCACCTGGGCCCGGTTCACGTATTCCCCTTCCGAGACGCCGGAGCCGACGATCATCAGGAAGGTGATGCTGTGGCTCGATTTCATCGCGAGCTCGCCCACGTTCCAGACCATCTGCCGCGCGTTGAGCGCGGGCTCCGCCTTCACGCCGTCCATGCGCGCCGATCCGGCGACGTACTTGAAGCCGAGCGGGAAGGTGTCCACCACGTTCAGCCCCCTGAGCGCGGCCCCCAGCGTATTGCTCAGGGTGATGGTGTAGGGGACCAGCTGGCCGCGCGTCACGTTGGTCACCGAGACGCTCTTCTTGATGGCGATGGCGGTGTCCAAGGTCGGGTCGACGGCGATGTGGTTGTTGTAGATCTGGGCGTACCCCGGCTGCCGGTTGTCCAGGGTGAGACGCAGGTAGTACGCCGTTCCCGTCCCGGGGAGCACCGAGGAGGCGGGCGCGAGCTCGGAAGACTGCGCCTCGCAATACCCCGGCGTCGCCGGTACCGCGTCGGCGGCACTTCCCGGGCAGGCGGGGACCGGGAAGGGTGCGGTGGTCTCGCCCGAGGCGGGAGGAACGAGCCTCGACTCGCCGGTCATGTACCCCGAGGCGGGCGGGGTCACCCGGATCAGGTATTCGCCGCCGGAGGGGCAGGAGGGATCGGAGAAGTTCAAGTCGAACTTGTAGAAGCCCCCCGCCGGGGTGACCTGCCCCTGCTGGGCCGGATCGCTGAAGCAGGCGCTCGAGACGGGGGTCATCCCCTTCGCCTCCACCATGACGAGCGTGGCGCCCGGAACCGGCGTGCGCACGACGGAGTTGTAGACCACGCCGTTGGGGGTGAGCGGGAGGTCGAGTCCCCCCAGGAGCGTGCCGCCGTCCGCGACGATGGCGGAGATGCGCTGCATCCCGTTCGTGAATGGGGAGTTGCACCAGCCGAGCATGGCCGTGGAGGCACCGGCACCGGGTGCGGTGAAACGGAGCTCGTAAGCGGGGACCCCTCCCGGGTTGGGGGTGACGCCGCTGAAGCGGTAGGAGCCGTCGACGGCGCTTTGCACCGTCCCGACCACGCGGCCGTCCTGGTAGAGGTCGACGGACCAGCCGGGCGCGGGGGTCTCGCCGCCGTTCATCGTCTTGTCGTGGTTCGCGTCCTGCCAGATCGCACCCGCGAGGGTTGCGCTTCCGGGGGTCCCGCCGACGGTGACCGAGGTCCCGGCGTTCGCCAGCTGGGTCGGGGTGTCCCAGGAAGCCTGGGCGGTGTTGGCTACTACGCTTCCGGCCGCGACGTTCGCGTTCAGTTTCACCTGGAAACGGAGCACGACGGCGGCGCCGGGTGCAAGCGCCCCGTAGGCGGTCCCGTAGTCGGCGCGAAGGACCGGAGCGGCGTAGCTCACCCCGTTTGCGGAGCCGTTCATGACCGCGCTCCCCGCCACGTAGCTACCCTTGCCGGAAAGCTGGGTCAGGTCGTCGCTTAAGACCATCGCGGTCGCCGGGACGAGCCCCACGTTGGCGGCGCGGATGGTGTACTCGAGGACGCTTCCGGGAAGTGCCGCGCCTCCCCCCACCACCGCGACGGATTTCGTGAGCGACAGCCGCTGCGCGTTCCCAACGACGATCACGGTCGGCTGGTAGCCGTTGCCCGGGTTGCCGTCGGCGTCCGTCTTCACCGCGGGGAGCTGCGCCGAGGCGACTTCGCCCTGGTTGCTGATCACGGTCCCGGATGCGACGCCGGGATCGACCAGGACTTTGAAGGTGACGACGCCGGTGCCTCCAGCCGCGAGGGTGCCACCGGGGGAGGAGGACACGGAGAGCCCCGCGGAGTAGACACCGACGCCGTCGGTAAGCGGTGAACGGCCGGCGGGGGGATCCGCCATGGTCTGGCCGTTCAGCCGCGTGGAACCCGCAACGTAAGTCGTGTTGGCGGGGATCGCATCGGTCAAGACCACACCGGTCGCGTCGACGCCGCCGGAGTTGGTCATGGTGATGGTGTACTGCAGCTCGTCACCCGGATCGAGGAGGCCGTTGCCGTTGCCGTCCGTTGCGAGCCGCACCGTCTTCAGCGCGTAGATGAGCGGCAGGCTACCGACCACCACGGTGGTCGGGTCGTCCGCGGCCGGGGTCGCCGGGTCGTCGGAGACCTCCTCGGGGAAGGCACCGCTCGCGGCGCCGGTCCCGTCCACGACGCCCTGGTTCGAGATGAGGGTCCCCGCGACGACGCTCTTGTTCACCTGCACCCGGAAGGTGACGGTGGCGACGTTGGTCGCCGTTCCGGCGGCCGCGGGCATCGCCCCCGGGGTGAGGTTCGCCGGGGAGTTGACCGCGATCCCCCCCTGCAGCGGGCTCACCCCGGCGGCGGGATCGGCGACCGGCTTGCCGTTCAACGTGGTGGAGTTCGGGAGATAGGTGGTGTTCGCCGGGACCTGGTCGCGCAGCGTCACCCCGGTCGCGTTCTCGGTGCCGTCGTTTTTCAGCGTTAGGGTGTAGCTGAGCGTGTCGCCCGCCTTCACGATGCCGGTCCCGGAGGTCACGTCCCGCACCGTCTTTTGGAAGGTGAAGGAGGGGGCGGAGGCGATCACGGTCCGGGTCGGATCGGTGCTGCCGGCAAGGGACGGATCGTCGCTCAGCTGGACGGGAAGAAGCGGCGAGGCGATCTGCGCCTGGTTCGCGACGAGCGAGCCGTTGTCGAGGACCGGCGCGAGTGTTGCCTGGAACTCGACCACCACCGTGTCCCCCGCCTCCCCCTGCGGGGCGATGTTCAGGTTGCCGATGCTCACCGAGCCGGTTCCCTTGAGGCCGCCGGTCGCCGATGTCGCGGCGGTTGTCGCACCGGCCGGGACGGTGAGGAGCTTCAGGCTCCCCGGTGCGAACATGGCGCTTGCGTTCAGGCGGTCGAGCTCGTCGGTCAGGGTGAAGTTCGCCGAGCCGAGCGCGCCCACGTTCTTCACGGTCAGGGTGTATTTGAGTATGTCGCCCGGCTTCGCGGTGGCGCCCGTCCCGCCGGTGGTCGCGTTCGCCACCGTCTTCGTGAAGGTCAAAAGCGGCGCCTGGGTGGTCACGGTGAAGGCGTCCTGGGTGTCGACGACCCCGGGGGTGCCGTTGGTGAGCGCTCCGGTCAGAGTCTGGATGTTCCCCGGGGCGGTAACCGCGGGGTCGGCGCTCAGCCAGCTCGCGGTCCCGGCTACGTTGGTGAGTGTGATGCCGCCCGCGGTGTACGGGTCGAGTGCGGCGGCGTAGGTTATGATCAGGCGCTGGGTGGGCGCGAGCGCCGCCTGGGCCGACTTCATGGTGACGGTCATGGTGCAGGCGGGCGCGGGCGCGAAGCTCACCGTGAAGTCGGTCCCGCTCACGAGGGGGGCCGAGACCTGGGTGACCCCGTCCGCCTGGTAGACGCGCGCCGTCACGTTCGCGGGGGCCGAGCCGCACATGCTCCCGGGTGCCGGGGTGGTCACGTTGGGGAGGAGGTCGGAGACGACGGTCTGCCAGGCCGTGCTCCCACCCGTATTCTTTATATCCAGTGTGAAAAGACCGGGGGCGAGCGCGTTGATGGTGGCGGGCCCGCTTTTTTGCAGCGTGAGTGCGGGGGCGACGATGGTCACCGCGCCGCTGGCACCCGGGGCGCCGCTCGCCCTGGTGGCCGGGGCCGCGTTCACCCCGTTGTAGGTGTAGCTCGCCGTGTTCTGGAACTGCTTGCCGGGCGCGTTCATCGCCGCGTTGGTGAGTACCACGGTGACGTCCATGACCGCCTGCTGACCGGCGGGGATGTCGATCCCTGCCGCGGCATCCTCGATGACGAGGCTCGTGGCGCTGCCCGTGTTCGCGGGGGTGAAGGCGGGGCCGGAGACCCGCTGCACGCTTACGAAGCGGAGATCGACGCCGGTCGCCGCGGAACCGAGCTCGTCCAGGATGCGCACATCGTACATGGCGGTCGGCTGCGGCACGGCGGGGACGGTGATCCGGTAGGTGAAGGGCTGGCCGATGGCGGCCTTGTCGACGAGTGCGCTCTTCCCCAGGGCGGTCGCCGCCGCCGTGGTGAGCTGCACCGTCGCCGGGGGGGTGGCCGCGTAGGCCTGGCGCTGGTCTACGACGCTTCCCGCGGGGACGTCCTGGCTGTCGAAGGAATAGTAGGTGGTGACCTGCGCCTGGTTGTTGAGCGTCACCCCGGCGCCGAGCCCCGCGTCGGCCTTCAGGGTGTAGACCACCTGCAGCGTCTTGCCGGCCGGGATGGCGTAGAGCGAGGCGGAGCCCGCGACGTCGAAGTTCCAGGTCGCGACGCCGGTGGCCTGGCTGTAGCTCGGGGGGAGGATCGGGAGCGCAGCGCTCACCGCACCCGTGGCACTGTCGACAAGCGTCACCGAAGTCGTGCTGACACCCCCCTGGCGCAAACCGAGGGGGAGCGTGTCGGCAAGTACCGCGTTGTAGGCGGGGGCGGTGCCGGCGTTCGCGAGCTTGACCGTGTAGGTGACGTTTTCTCCGGCGGCGATCACCGTGCCGCCGCTTGCCGTCGCGGCGCTCTTGGAGACGCTCAAAAGCGGCTGCCAGAGGTTCAGCGTCGCCTCTGATTTCCTCGGTGTCGCGGCGACGCCGTTGATCGTGTAGGAGAGGGTCGCCCCGTTCACGAGCTGCTGCGCCGTAGGCGACTGCGCCAGCGTGTTCTTCAAGACGCGCGCGCGGTACTGGATGGTCAGGGTGTTGTTGGCCGCGTTGTTGTCGGGCAGGTTGGTCACCTCACCGAGGTTCCAGGTGAGGCTTCCGGTAGCACCGGGGGACGGCTGCGAGAGGAGGGTGTAGCTGAAGTTCCCCCCCGAGGCGGGGGCGACGCTCACCAGCGAGTCGAAGGCGAGTCCCGGCGGGAGCTGGTCGGTGAGCGTCACGTTGCCGGTTACCCCCTCGCGCAGGGTGAGCGCCAGGTTGTACACCGCGGTGTCCCCCACGCGCAGGGTCGCATCGGTGGCGCTCGCCCCCGCACCGCTCCAGGAGTCGGAGACCACGCTTTTCGCAAGGGTGGTCGGATCGAAGGAGGCGAGCTCGGTGGTGACCGGGCCGGTGCAGTAGTTGTTGGGTGCGGTGACGTTCGGGCAGCCGGCGCCGGTGCGCTCTCCCGTGACCGCACCGGAGAGGGAGGTCCAGTCGGCGTAGACGCGGTTCACGATGGGGGCGCCGTCGGTGGCGAGCACGGTGGCCAGGTAGCTTACCACCAGGGTGCCGCCGGCGGGGATGTCGAGGCTCGCGTCGCCGTTTTGCGCCCCCCATACCACCTCCCCTCCCGCGCGGACCGCGGGGGCGGTGACGAAGCCGCTCACGGTGGCGCCGTCGATCTGGGCCGAGGCCGAGCCGGGGACGAGAGAGAGGTTCGCGGGGAGGAAATCCATCACGTCGGCGTCGTAGGCACGGGAGGTGCCGTCGTTCTTGACGGTGACCGTGTAGCGCACCACGTCGCCCGGCACCGCGGGCGCCGAGGCGGCCTTTCCGGCCGGAGAGGCGTAGGCCGCCGCCTTGGTCGCGGTGAGATGCGGCTCGACGACGGTCATGGCGGCCGTGGTCGCGGCTCCCCCCGCCGCCTGGCTCAGGCTGTCGCCGTTTATCTTGTTGTAGGTGTAGGACGCGGTGTTCGCGAAGCCGAGCCCGTTTTTGTTGGCGGCGGCGTTTTGCAGCGCGACGGTCACCTGGATCACCGCCTGTCCCCCTGCCGGTATGTCCACCCCGGTGGCCAGGTCCTGGAGGATGACGTTGCCGGCCGTTCCGGTGTTGGTGAGGTTCCAGCTCCCTCCGGAGATCACCTCGGCGTTCACGAAGCTCATCCCGGCGGCGGAAAGTCCCAGGTTGTCCAGGATCCTCACGTCGTAAAGCGGCACCTCGGCCGGTACGGCGGGGACCTTCACGAGGTAGCTGAACTGCTGGCCGATGGTGGCGGTGGCCTGGGCGGGGTTCGCCTTGGAGAGCGCCCCCGGCGCTTGGACCGTCACCCGGGTCGGGTCCCCCCCGGACCCCAGGAGCACGGTGCCGTTCACGTAGGGGTCGTCCGAGACGCCTGCCCACCGGATCGCGGTGGCGGTGCTGTTGTCTATACCTACCATGTTCGCCTGGTTGGAAAGTACCGCGCCGTTTTGGAGCGTCGGGTCCACGGTGGCGTCGAATTCAACCTGGATCTGGGAGTTGGTGGCGGCTCCGCCGGGGAGGGTGAGCCCGGTCACGGTGATAGCGCCCGGGGAGGTGCCTGAGGGCTGGAGCACCCGGGTGCTCCCTCCGGCCGGGGTGACGGTGACGTTCGCAATGGAGCCGAGCCCCACGGGGAGGACGTCGCTTATGCTCACGTTGCTGAGCGGAGGCCAGGTGAAGTTCTGCAGAAGGAGCGTATAGTGCAGCCTGTCGCCGGGGAAGGCGGCACCGGCCGGGTTGGTCCCGGTGGTGGCGTCGCGCACCGTCTTCTGGAAGTAGTAACCGGCAAGCGCCGCGGTCACCGTGTAGGCGTCCTGGAAATCGAGGGTTCCCGGGGTGCCGTCGGTGATGGAGCGGTCGTACTCGCGGCGCCCGGCGAAAGCGCTCCCGGCGCTGTACCACCTGGTCGCGCCGGCGATGTTGGAGAAGGTGGCCCCCGAGGCGACGCCGGTGGAGTCGACCTGGGCCTGGTAGTTGACGATGAGTCGCTGGGTCGGCCCGATTTTCACCGTGTCCAGCAGGGTGAGGGTCAAGAGGCCGGGGATCCCGTTACCGCCGCTCCAGGTGAGGGTGTAGTCGGTGCCGTTCACGAGAGGGGCCGACACCGGGGTGACCCCGTCGGAGGCGAAGATCCGCGCCGCGAGGGTGCCGGCAGGCGAGACGCCGGCCATCCCTGCCGGGATGCGGTCGGTGATGGTCGCGTTCCAGGCGTCCCCGCCGCCGGTGTTCTGCACGTCCAGGGTGTAGCGCACCTGCGAGTCGACGTTCACCGTGGCGACTGAGCCGGTCTTCTCAAGGGTGAGTTCGGGCTCCACCACGGTCATCGGCGGGGTGGTGCCGGGCCAGGCCTGGAGGTCGACCATGCTCGTCGTGTTGATCGGCTTGTCGAACCACATCTTCGCCGTGTTCGAGAACTGGGTCCCGGCGAGGTTCACGCTCGCGGGGGCATTGTCGAGGACGACGGTCACCTGGATCTCCAGGTTGTACCCCGCCGGAAGCGACGCGAGGGCCGCGTTCTTCTCGTAGGAGAAGACCAGGTGCTTGGTGCCGTCGGAGAGGATGCCGGGATGGCTGGAAAGCCAGGAGGCGCCGGCACCCGGGACAAGGGGCGCGCCGCCGTTTAGCACTGTCCTGGCGCCGGTGGACGGGTTCACGAGGTACGCGGTGTTGGTCACGTAACTTAGTGCCGCCCCGGTTGCGGTGAGGTCGTCAGGGATGACCACGTTGGTGACCGTCGCGTCGTCCGCGTTGGAGATGTACTGGAAGGTGCCGGAGGCGTCGAGTTTGCCCAAAAGCGGGACGCTGATGGTGTAGGTGAACGGAGCCCCCACCGCGGCGGTCGTCTGCGCCGGCGGGTTCTTCTTGGAGACCGCGTCGACCGGCACCATGAAGGCCTGGCAGGAGGGGCTTATGTTGTTGTACCCGCCCGGCGCCCAGTAGATCCAGAAATCCGACTGGGTCGGGTCGTTGCACGACATGTTGCCGTAGTAGAAGACGTCCAGAAAGGCGATGTAGTAGGACTGATGCTGCGGGAAGTTGAAGTTTATGTTGGTGATGGGGAAACCGCCGATGGAATCGGGGAAGTTCTTGATGGTGCAGTTCGTGTCGATCCCGAAGGTGGAGGCGCCCTTGACCGCCGCCAGGGTGGCGGGGTTGTTGCCGTCGACCACGCCGCCGAACTGGGAGCAGAAGATCCCCGCGGCGAACACGGTCGATGCCGTGCCGAGTGCGGCGAAGAGCAGGAGCGCGGTTAGAGTCAGGCGGAGACGGGAGGAAGTCCGACGCAGCACCCCTGCGACCATCGATACCGTCAGCTTAATCCGGATAAGATTTCTCACTTCAACCCTCGACGAAGAAATTGCACCACATCACGTAAAAATAAAAAAAACCCGCGCCACAGCCTTGCTTCGACTGTTGACGCGGGTTTCACTTGCCCCGTAGGGATGAAACTTACCGCTGTTCGATTTTCTGGCGGCCCGAAGGCCGGTATCACTTCATCCGTTCGTTTCTGACCGCGTCGCAGACGCGGTAATCGGCGATGTTCACCGTGACCTGCAGATGCGGCGCGGAGAGCAGACCGATCTCCTTCATGCACTCGGTCAGTTTTTTCTTCCACTCCGGATCAAGGGTCCGTATCGTCATCTCTTTCATTGCATGCCTCGCAGGTTTGAATTGTGGGCAATAAAAAAGGCGCTCACATCTGCCAAAGATGAGAGCGCCCCTTGTATCGGTAATATGCCGGAATGCCAAGATGGATACTCATCTCTTCGGCAACCCGGCTATCCTCATGGTAGGACCCGTGGCTTTGCGTCACCAGATCACTCTGGTTTTGCCCGTTCGGAGAACTATTCAGTTTTTACTTAAGCGTCGACCGCAGCCGGCCGCGCACAAAAAAGGGCGCTCACATCTGCCAAAGATGAGAGCGCCCCTTGTATCGGTAATATATGCCGGATGCCAAGATGGATACTCATCTCTTCGGCAACCCGGCTATCCTTATGTCAGGACCCGTGGCTTTGCGTCACCAGATCACTCTGGTTTTGCCCGTTCGGAGAACTTTACTTAAAGTTTTGTAACGACGGGTCACCTTTTAGCAGATGAATTTCCCGATTGCAACTTTTTTTTACATTCCTTTACTTTTTTTTACCATCACCTCTTTTGCCTGCGCAGCACCGCCCGCAGCGCCCGTCTCCCCGTTTCACGCCGTACGGCACATCCCTTCCGGCACCGAGAACTCAGCCACATACGCCCCGAGCTTCGCGTCGCACTCCCTTATGTGACGGTTGACCCAGTGGTCCAGGATGACCAGCAGATCGATGGTCAGGTTCCCCTCTTTGTTGCGGCGGCTGTGCACGTCGATCATCCTCTGCCTGAAAAGCTCGTGCTCATCCCGGTGCGCGAGGAAGTCGGGATAACAGGTCTCCATCATCAGCATCTGCTCGTAGTCGAAGCACTGCGACATGCAGACCAGGATCTCATCGAGGATGTAGCTCTCGGGGTTGATGCCGACCACGAAGCCGTCGTACGCGTCGTTTATCATCCTGACGATGTACCGGTGACACTGGTCGACGTCATCGATGCCGATCACCAGATCCGGGGTCCATTTCGTGTTAAACATAAGCCCTCCGCACATGGCGTCATGCCAGTCACCGGAATGTTAACGCTGGATGTTCCTATACGTTTCGCACGCCCCTTGAACGCAAAAAAGCCGGGGCCTCGATATCTTAAGTGATATTTCGGCGACCCGGCTGTCTCGGTGAGACCCTGTAGGCTTTCCGTCCCATCCTCGCGGATGGTTTAGTATTGTCGTCTATCCTTCTCTGGTATTGCGAGCGAAAACATATCGCACGTCGAAAAGCATGTCAATGAGATTTCCTGCATATGTCGATACGTCCGGCGAACAGGCAGACGCCCCGCTGCTATTTCCCTCCCAACGCCGCCTTCACCTTTTTCAGCGTATCGATGTTCTTCTGCAGCCCGCTCACGTTCTTCTCCATGTCCGAGATGGTGGTGCCCAATTGGGCTACGCTGCCGATCACGCCGCCGCTTCCGGCGGCCCTTTGCAGCAGTTCCGAACCGAGGTCTCCCATCTGCGCGTCGGCCCTGTGCTCGGTAACCGTACCGCACAGATAACCGCCGGCGAAAACAAGGGCGAATGCTGCGACACGCAGGGTTAAGACAACGCGTTTACTTGCTGTGAGTTTCATACTGGTACCTCCTTGAGTTCTTTTGACTGACAAACGCCTTATTGATAGCACCTTGCCGCCCCAAGTCAAACGTGCCCCCTGCCGGTGCCCTCCGGGCTGCCGCCACGAACACGGTCCGGGCAGGGAGCGACTGACTCATTTGGGCGATTCTATGTCTCATTTGAGGTATCGCCCGGGGCTCCCGGTACCGCCACGCGCGCCCCTTTCTCGCCTCGAGAGAGATCGACCTTCGTAGTTTCGGCAACTTACGCCACGGCTGCAAAGTTTGGCACGGGGAATGCTATAAGGAAAGACAGAAGTTCAAACCACAACAAAATTTAGGAGATCCACAATGAAAAAGATCGTTTCCTCCGTAGTCGCTGCTCTCGTTGCTGTTGCTTTCGCTGGTGTTGTTTTCGCTGCTGACGCTGCTCCGGCTGCTGCTCCGGCCGCTCCGGAAGCTAAGAAAGAAGAAAAAGCTCCGGCTAAGAAAGTTGCCAAGAAGAAAGCTGCTAAGAAAGCAAAGAAAGCAAAGAAAGCTGAGAAGAAAGACGAGAAAGCTCCGGCCGCTGAAGCTGCTCCGGCTGCGAAGTAATCAGGTCTTAACCTGTAACGTTAAAGCCGCCCCTTGGATGACCATCGGGCGGCTTTTTCAGTTGAAGCCATGCCGTAAACCTGAGCCCGCTCGGGCGGGAGTGCAATCGTAACAACGGGGGGCTGATGCGCAAAGTCGCTTGCAGCTGGGATGGGCTGGTAACCTGCGGGTATCTGCTGGTGATCGTCCTGGGCTACGTCGATTACGTGACGGGGGACTACTCGCTGCTTCTTTTCTACCTGGGACCGGTAGCCCTGGTTTCCTGGCTCAACGGCGCGCGCGGCGCCGTCCTCGTTTCCCTGTTGTCCGGCCTTGCCCGCTACCTCTCCGACTACTACAGCCATTCCTCCCTCACCTTCAAGCCATGGAACTCCCTTGAGGACATGGCCCTCATCGCCGCAGTCGCCTTCCTCGTTCTCGTGATGAAAAAGATGATGACCGAACCGCAACGCTGACCCGCTACCCGGTCACCAGTATCGCCCTGAAATCGTTCACGTTGGTGAGGGTGGGGCCGGTGACGAGACTCTCCCCCAGTGCCCCGAAGAACCCGTGTCCGTCGTTGTCGTCCAGGCGCGCCCTCGGGTTGATCCCCAAAGACCACGCCCTTTCAAGCAGCTCCGGCGTCACGAATCCCCCCGCGACCTCCTCCTGCCCGTCGACACCATCGGTATCACCGGCGAGAGCGTAGATCCCTTCCGCACCATCAAGGGCCACCGCCAGGGCGAGCAGGAACTCCACGTTGCGCCCGCCGCGCCCTTTACCATTCACCGTGACCGTCGTCTCGCCTCCGGAGAGGAGCACGCAGGGGGCTTTAAAAGGCTCGCCGCGACGCGCGACCTGCAGGGCGAGCCCCGCCATGACCTTGCCGACCTCGCGCGCCTCCCCCTCTATCCTGTCGCTTAGGATATGCGCGGCGACCCCCTCCCGGCGCGCCGTTTCCGCCGCCGCTTCCAGGGCGCCCTGCGGCGTGGCGACGAGCCGGAATTCCGCGCGCTCAAGGCGCGGGTCCCCCGGCTTCACCGACTCGCCGCAGGCCAGGCATTGACGCAGGTGGTCGGGCAGCTTGATGCCGTAGCGGTCGATGACGGCTATCGCATCGGCGCAGCTGGTCGGATCGGCAACGGTTGGGCCGGAGGCGATGTCGGTCGGCCCGTCGCCTGGCACGTCGGAGATGGCGAGGGTGACGACGCGCGCCGGATGACAGGCGGCGGCGAGCCGTCCCCCCTTGATGGCGGAGAGGTGACGCCGGACGCAGTTGATCTCGGAGATGCTTGCGCCGCAGGCTAGAAGTGCGCGGCTCAACTCCTGTTTCTCCTCTAGGGTGACGCCCGGAAGGGGGAGCGGCAGGAGCGCGGAGCCGCCACCGGAGATGAGGCAGACGACGAGGTCGTCGGGGGTAAGGGCTTCCACCAGTTCCAGCATGCGCCTTGCGGCGTGCAGGCCGGCCTGGTCGGGAACGGGGTGTGCGGCGCTCACGATCTCGATGCTGCGGCAAGGGACCTCGTAGCCGTAGCGCGTAACCACGATTCCCGCGGAGATCTCGCCGCTCCAGGCCTCCTCGAAGGCGTGCGCCATGGCGGCGGAAGCCTTGCCGGCACCGATCACGACGACTCTCCCTCTGGGGAGCTCGGGGAGATGGTCTTTCAGACAGTGCTCCGGCAGGGCGGAACGGACGGCGGCTTCGAACATCTTCTCAAGCAGTCGGCGCGGCTCCATGGTCTCCTCCAAGGGTGAGATTGAGCATAGATACAACAGCGGGGTGCGCGGCGCAACTGCTAAGACACCTGCATACCCCGGCGGATCAGTAGCGCTCCTTCCTGATCCAGCCGTACTTCTCGCCGGCGTAGAAATGTCCGTGACAGGAACACGGCCCGTTGTCGTAGATGTCCACCACCTGCACCTCGCCGCATATCGGACAGGGGGGAGTGGCGCGCTCCCTTCTTTTCGCCTCCTCCCTGAGCCCGGCCAGCTGCCCCTCCAGCATCTCGATACGTGCGACGAGCTCCCGGTCCAGCAGGTGTTCCAGACAGCCGTGCACGCCGCATATCTCCTCCCTGCCGTCGACCAGAACGGGATGCGGACAGTCGGTACAGGTGCAGTCGGCCCGGAAGTTACCGCACAAAGGACAACGGTTCTCCTTGATCTCCGGGAGAGAGAAACATCCCGCGGGGTAGATCCAGCTCATTATGGAACGGCTCATGGCTCTCCTCCTTCATTCAGGTATCCCGTTCGACGAAGTTAAAATCCTTCCATAAAAACAATCAAACGCAACCGCATCCCCCATTCCCGCAGCGCTGCATGTCTAACCGCGGGCGTTCGCCGTCCAGTTGTCACCACGCGACATCCTCGCGCCAGATCCGTGCCGGCAACGCCGCTTGACGCCAGACGGCCGGAGATGAAACGCAGTTGCGTCGTCGGTTCACCAGCTTCAGGAAAAAACGAGGCAGCATCCCCGCTTTGCCGCATTCTCGTATACGACGTCAAACAGTATTAATAGTTCTAAAGTCTCCTTTTACAGTGTCGAATAGACCAGAGTCATCCCGCTTCTTGCCTCATTCAGACATCGTCACAAATAATTCAGTGAAAGGAGCAACTATGAGAGCAATATCCAAACTTGCGGTCGTTATGTTCGTCCTTCTGATCGGCCTCTCCGCCCGTGCGGGTGCGGAGGAACTGAAGATAGGGGCGGGAGGAGCCCCCACCGAGAACATACTGAAGCCGATCCGCGCCGCCTTCGAAGCGGCAACCGGGATCAAGCTCTACATCGTGGCCTCGGGCCCCAAAAACGCCCTTCTGGACCTGCAAAAAGGCGAGGTCGACGCGGCGGCGGCCGGGCTCAATTACCAGGAATGGCTCGCCCTTATGAAGAAGGAAGGGGCCGAAGTCGCCTCACCGGAGTCCTTCACCCCGGTCCTCATCGGCAAGGACAAGATCAAGGTACTCGTCAACAAGGAGAACAAGGTGAGCCAGCTCGGGGCTGAGCAGTTGAAGGGAATCTTCAGCGGTGAGATCGCATCGTGGAAGGAGGTGGGGGGTGAGGACACCCCGGTCCTCGTGGTGCTGGGAAAGCTGACCCCGGGCACCAACGCCATGTTCTCCAAGGCGTTCATGGGTGACAAGCCCTTCGCAAAGGACGTCATCGACGCCACGACCGCGGAGGACGTGAAGCTCAACGTCGTCTCCAACCCGTCCGCCGTCGGGTTCGGCCCGCTCTCCCTGGTGGACGATACCGTGAAGGCGGTACGGACGCCCGAGCTGGCGCGCGACATCACCCTCATCACCAAAGGAAAGCCATCCGGCAAGGTCCAGCGGCTTATCGATTTCATCAAGGGCGAAGGGAAGAAGTACGTCAAGGAGTAGAACGCACCTGCAATCCAACACATCAGGAGGGAAGCGATGAAGAAAAGCTTGGTAAGTCTCACTGTCGCAGCAACGATGGTCTTTTGCGCAGCCGCCTTCGGCGAGGAAATCAAGGTGGGCGGAGGGGGTGCCCCGATCGACGGCTATCTGAAACCGGTGAAGGAGCCCTTCGAGAAGAGCACCGGCATCAACATCAACCTCAACTTCAGCAGCGCGACCCTCGCCTTCAAGCAGCTCATGGCCGGCGAACTCGACGCCTCCGCAGCCGGGCTTGCCTACGAAGACCTGGTGAAAACTGCGGCGAAGGAGAACATCCAGACACCCCAGCCCTCGGCGTACGTCGCCAGCGTGATCGGGGCCAGCAAAATCTACACGGTCACCCACAAGGACAACCCGGTCGCGTCCCTTTCCCTGGATCAACTGAAGGGGATCTTCACCGGCAAGATCACCAACTGGAAGGAGGTGGGGGGCAACGACGCTCCGATCCTGATCGTCCTCTCCTCGATCAACCCGGCCACCAACGCCGCGTTCAAGAAGCTCGCCATGGCGGACGCCCCGTTCGCCGCGGACGTGGTGGACGCGGGACGCTTCGAGGACGTGCGCGAGAAGGTCGCCGCGAACCTGGAGGCGATCGCCTTCGGCCCGGTCACCATGGTGGACGCCACCATCAAGACCGTCAAGACCCCCGACATTGCTCGCCCGGTCATCCTGGTCACCAAGGGGGAACCGTCCCAGAAGGTCCGCAAGCTCATCTCCTTCATAAACGGCGAGGGGCAGAAGTACATCAGGCAGTAAGGTGACGCACGCGGGAGAGGACTTCAGCCTAAGGACGGAGTGAATGATGACCATCAAGACCAAACTTACCCTCAATGTAATCATCGTGATCCTGATCGTCGCCGGGGTAGCCATCGCCAGCATCGTCGGCATGCGCTTCGTCGACAGCAAGCTGAAGGACCTCACCCAGCGCAGCACCCCTTTCCAGATGAGAACGGTGGAATTCCAGCGCCAGATCCAGGAGACGACGGCGGACCTGATCAAGGTCAGCGCCTCCAGAAACCGCGGCGAGTTCCAGGGCGCAAAGTCGGAGGCGGAGAAGACGCTCGCGCAGGTGGAAACCGGCCAGGCGGCGCTGCAGGCGCTCTCCGGCGACGTGAAGCTGGAGGCCCACGAGGCCCTGGCCGGCATAGCGACGGAACTCTTCCAGGTGACTTCCGGAAAGATAAAGGCCGAAGAGGACGCGACTGCGGCCAACAAGACGATCAACGAGCGGCTCCTTGAGGCGACCACCCGCCTCAAGGAGCTCGACGCGAAGATCAAGGGGCTGCAGTCGACGAGCTCCAGCTCCTACAGCAGGTCTGTTACGGAAACGAAGGGCGTATCGGACCGTGCCCGAAACGTCGAGGCGCTGAAGCTCACCTTGAAGGACTTCCACCTGGGTCTTTTGGAGGTGAGCAAGGCGTCCACCAAGAAGGGTGTCCTCATCTCCCAGGCGAAATGCAACTCGGCCATGAGCAAGGCGCTGCAAAACGAGGTTGCCAAGAGTTCCGGCGGCATCTCCGGGGACCTTAAGTACCTGAACGGCAGGATCGTCCCGTTCGGCAAGGCCCAAAGCGCCACCCTCGACCCCGGCGTCACCGACACCTCGGCAAGGGACCAGCTCTTCGCCGAGATCACCCAAAAGATGAACGCGGTGAACCTGGTGCTCGAGCAGGAGGCCGCCATGGCCGCAGACACCCTCGGTTCGGAGACGCGCAAGCAGGCCTCCTACTTCGGCAACTCGACGGTCGCCACCGGGGTGATGGCGAACAACTCGGAGCTGCTTTCCCTGGGGCTCAAGGTGGACGGCCTCGCCTCGCGCCTTTTCACCGCGACGAGCGTGAAGGACGTCGACGCCATCGAGGGTGAACTGAACGGGCTCTTCGGCCGCATAGGCCAGGTGGACGCCCAGCTCTCCAAGTCGCTCTCCAAGCTGAACGCGCGCACCGAGACCGCGCTTTTGCGCCAGGCGGAGGGGGCCCTCGGCACGGTAAGGGGACTTCTCTTCGTAAAAGACGGGGTGCTCTCGAAGATCCGCAACCGCCTGGACATGGAGGTGAAGGCGGCGGCGGCCATGGGCAAGCTGCGCGAGATCGTCCAGAAACAGGCGGAAAGCGGGCAAAAGACGGTGAGCGTGGCGCAGGTGGACCAGGAAAAGGCCATCACCACCGTGAACAGGATGGTCCGTTTCTCGACCCTGCTGATCGGCGCCATAAGCCTTGGGGCCGTCCTCTTCGGGATCGCCTTCGGCGTCTGGGTCTACCGCTCCATATCACGGCCGCTCGCCCAACTGCTCGGGGTGTCGCAGGCGGTGGCCAAGGGGGATCTCTCGGTCCGCATCGACACCGACAACGGCGACGAGGTGGGCAAGGTACAGCTCGCCATGTGGGAGATGGTGAACAACCTGCGCGGGATGGTGGGCAAGATAAAGGACGCCACCCAGAGCCTCGCCAGCAGCTCGGAGGAGCTCTCCGCAACCGCCGTCTCGCTAGAGCGCGGCGCCGAGGAACAGACCACGCGCATCGACCAGTCCGCGACCGCGATGACCGAGATGACGCAGACCACGGTGGAGGTGGCGAAGAATTCGACGGACACCTCCGACGCCGCGGTGCAGATGAAGGGGATAGCAGACCGCGGCAAGGCGGCGATGCAGACGACGGCGCGGGAGCTGGACCGGTTCGTCGAGTCGGTGAAGGAAGCGGCCCAGAAGGTGGAATCTCTCGGCAAGCAGTCCGAGGAGATCAGCGACGTGGTGACCCTGATAAACGACATCGCCAACCAGACGAACCTCCTCGCGCTAAACGCGGCGATCGAGGCGGCGCGCGCCGGCGAACAGGGGCGCGGCTTCGCGGTGGTGGCCGACAACGTGCGCGAGCTCGCCGAGCGGACCGCGACGGCGACGCAGGAGATATCGCAGACGGTCAAGACCATGCAGAGCAGCGTAAGGGACTCGGTCGCCTTCATGCACGACGAGCGCGAGTCGGTGGAGACGGTACAGGGGCAGGTGCAACAGACACTGGTCGCCATCGGGGAGATCGTGAACTACGTCGAGCAGGTGGCCGACATGGTGCAGAGGATCGCCGTCGCCGCCGAGGAGCAGTCGTCGACCAGCGAGGAAGTGGCCAAAAACATGGACGGCATCCACACCATCGCCCGGGAGCTCAGGAGCTCCTTCACCGACATAAGGCATTCGTCGGGCGGACTGTCGCAGCTCGCCACGGAGTTGAACGGCATGGTGGGATGGTTCAGGGTGTAAGAAGTTATCGCGCTCCGCGTGCCGATGATATATACTCGACCGGCAAACTCATGAAAGGCTGGGAGCAGGATGCGCATCCTCATCATCGAAGACGAGCAAAAGGCCGCCAATTATCTCAAGAAAGGTCTCACCGAAAACGGCTTCAGCGTCGACATCGCCAACGACGGCGAGGACGGGCTGCACCTCGCCATGACGGAGACCTACGACCTCATCATCCTGGACGTCATGCTCCCGGTAAAGGGTGGATGGGCCATCATCGAGGAGCTGCGTGCGGCGGGCAACGACGTCCCGGTCATCTTCCTTTCCGCGCGCGACGCGGTGCATGACCGGGTGCACGGCCTGGAGCTCGGGGCGGACGACTACCTGGTCAAACCGTACGCCTTCTCGGAGCTGCTCGCCCGCATCAGGATCATCCTGCGCCGCCACCCGCTGCAACAGCCCGAACTTCTGCGGATGGCGGACCTGGAACTCGACATGGTACGCCACAAGGCGCGCCGGGCCGGGCAGTCGCTCGACCTCACCGCGAAGGAGTTCCAGCTGCTCACCCTCATGCTGCGGCGCCGCGGCGAGGTGCTCTCGCGCACCACGATATCGGAGCAGGTCTGGGGGATCAATTTCGACAGCGACACCAACGTGGTCGACGTCGCCATAAGAAGGCTCAGGAAGAAGGTGGACGACCCCTTCCCGCTGAAGCTCATCCAAACCATCAGGGGGGTCGGCTATGTCATCGACGAAGCGTCCTGACCGCCCCCGCGCCATCTCTCTTACCGCACGCCTGGTCGGTTTCTACTTCGTAGCCACCCTCCTGATCCTTTTGTGCACGAACTGGTTCCAGTTCAAGCGGCTCTCCAAGGACCTCGATTATGAGGACAACGATTTTCTGGTGGAGCGCATCGTAAACCTGAGGGACATCATCGCCCGCCACCCCGACGCGCTGAAGGACCAGATACCCGCCAACAAACCGGGACAGCCGAGCCACCATCTTGTGCGCATCCAGGACGCGGAGGGACGCACCCTGATGCAGTCGCCGGGGATCGAGAACATCCCGGTCGACCGCTTCCCGCCGGCGGTGACCAGCAGCGAGAAGATCGGGCGCGGGGTCCGCTACCGCACCGGGGCGAAAAAGCACTACCTGCTGAACGCCGCCTGGGCGGGACGCGACGACAATCCCCATTACCGGCTGGTACAGGTCGCCCTGAACATAACGAAGGACGACGCCCTCATGTCCAAGTACCTGATCCGCACCGCCGTGTCGGTGGCGATCGGGCTGATGCTCGCCGCCGTGCTCGGGGTCGTCATCGCGCACCGGGGGCTCAGGCCCCTGAAGGAGATGGCGGACAAGCTCTCGGGCATCACCGAGGCCGACCTGCACCAGCGCACCCGGATGGTGGGCTCGCCGCGTGAGCTGGAGGAACTGGCGGTCGCCCTGGATGCGATGCTGGAGCGTCTCGAGGAATCCTTCGGCCGCCTCTCCGAATTTTCCGCCAACCTCGCCCACGAACTGCGCACCCCGATCAACAACCTGCGCGGCGAGGCGGAAGTGGCCCTTTCCCGCGCCCGCTCCGAGGACGAATACCGCCGCATCATCGAGTCCGCCATCGAGGAGTACGAGAGGCTCTCCCGCATGGTGGTCGACATCCTGTTCCTGGCGCGCCCGGACCGCTCCTATCAGCCGGAGCTGATCGACGTCCGCGCCGAGGTGGAGCGGCTGGCAGACTACTACGGCAACGTGGCGGACGAGGATGACACCGCCATCGCCATCGAGGGAGAGGGGAAGGCCTGCGTCGACCCGCACCTGTTCCAGCGCGCCGTGGGGAACCTGATCTCAAACGCCCTGCATTACACGAAGAGGTTCGGCGAGATCAGGGTGAGGCTCACGCCCCTTTCCGACGGGGGGCTCGAACTGATCGTCGAGGACGACGGCATGGGAGTGGACCCGGCCGAGCTTCCGCGCGTCTTCGACCGCTTCTACCGCTCGCCCCAGGCACGCCAGGTCTACAACCAGGGAAGCGGGCTCGGGCTCGCCATCGTCCGCTCCATCATGACCCTGCACGGCGGCACCGTCTCGATGGCGAGCACTCCCGGCAAGGGAACGGCGGTCACCCTCGGCTTTCCTCCTCCCCGCCCCGGGTGCCGCGCACAGGACCGCGCACCGGCAGCACAGGAAGGATGATGATGTTCACGCGCCTGCACCAAAATCGAAGGGAAACGGTTCGGATCGTCGCCATCTACGCCGTCTTCGGCCTCGCCTGGATCTACGGGTCGGACACGGTCCTCGACTGGCTCTTCGACGACCGGCAGATGCTGATGCGGATCGCCGTCGCCAAGGGGTTTCTCTTCATCCTCTGCACCGCAACCCTCCTCTACGTCCTGATCGACCGGTACCTGAACGCCGTGGCTGCGGCCGACGGCGCCCGCCTGCAAAGCCTGGAAAGCCTGAACGAGAAAAACGCCCACCTGCGCCTGTTCTTCGAGTACGCCCCGGTGTCCCTTGCCATGTTCGACCGCGAGATGCGCTACCTCGAGGTGAGCCGCCGCTGGCTCGTCATGTACGGGCTGGGAGAAGGCGACATCCTCGGTCAGTCGCACTACGAGGTGTTCCCGGAAATCACCGAACGCTGGAAGGAGTTCCACCGCCGGGGACTCGCCGGCGAGATCCTCTCCGAGGAGGCTGACGAATTCGTCAGGGGGGACGGGGCGGTACAGTACGTGAGGTGGGAGATCCGCCCCTGGTATGACGCGGCCGGAGAGGTCGGCGGCATCCTCATCTTCACCGAGGACATCACCGAGAGGAAAAGGTTCGAAAACGCCCTGAGCGCGAACGAGCGCTTCCTGCGCCTTATGACCGAGCAGTTGCCGGGCATGGTCTGCTACTGGGACAGCGACCTCACCTGCCGCTTCGCGAACCGCGAATACCGGCAGTGGGTCGGTAAAGACGCCGAGGGTATGATCGGCAAGGGGATGACCGAGGTCCTCGGCCCGGAGCTCGCCGGACAGAACGAGCAGCATGCGCGTGCCGTCCTCGCGGGGGAGCCGCAGCACTTCCAGAGGACCATCGTCCGCGGAGAGGTGACCTATCACCACTGGGCCCATTACATCCCCGACATCGTGGATGGGAGCGTCCGCGGCTTCTACGTCCTGATCTCGGACCTTACCGAACTGAAACGCGCCGAGAAGGAGAAGGCCGCCCTGGAGGCGCAACTGCAGCAGGCCCAGAAGATGGAGTCGGTGGGAAGGCTGGCCGGCGGTGTGGCCCACGACTTCAACAACCTCCTTACCGTCATCATGGGGCTCGCCCAGTTGGGGGCACGGGAGCTGCCGCCCGAGCACCCGGCGCGGGCCCGCTTCGACGGGATCCGGCAGGCCGCAGACAAATCGGCGGCTCTTACCAGCCAGCTTCTGGGCTTCGCCCGCAGGCAGACCATCGCGCCGAGGGTTCTGGACCTGAACGGGGCCGTGGAGCAGATGCTCAAGATGCTGAAGCGTCTGGTGGGCGAGGACATCGACCTCGCCTGGGGACCCGGGGCGGGACTGTGGCGGGTCTGCATGGACCCGTCCCAACTGGATCAGATCGTCGCCAACCTCTGCGTGAACGCCCGCGACGCCATTGCCGACGTCGGCAAGATCACCATCGAAACCCGCAACGTCGCCTTCGACACCGACTACTGCAACGCCCACTTCGGCTTTACCCCCGGCGACTACGTCATGCTCGCCGTGAGCGACGACGGCTGCGGCATGGACCAGGAGACCCTCTCCCACATCTTCGAGCCGTTCTTCTCCACCAAGGACGTGGGACGCGGCACCGGCCTGGGCCTCGCCACGGTGTACGGCATCGTCAGGCAAAACAGCGGCTTCATCAACACCTACAGCGAGCCGGGCAAGGGAACCAGCTTCAAGATTTACATCCCGCGGCACCGGGGGGACGAGGCGGAACCGCTCGCCGAGCCGACCGCAGCCAAGGAGATCCGGGGGAACGAGACCATCCTGATCGTGGAGGACGAGCCGAGCATCCGCGAGGTGGCGGTGTCGTTCCTCGCCTTGCAGGGGTACCAGGTCATTTCCGCCAAGACCCCTTCCGAGGCGCTGGAACTCGCCGGCCAGCAGGGGCGCCGCATCGATCTCATCGTAACCGACGTGGTCATGCCCGAGATGAACGGGCGGGAGCTGGCGCGCAGGCTGCAGCCGCACTGCCCGGATGCTGCGTGCCTCTTCATGTCCGGCTACACCGCCAACGTGATTGCCCACCACGGCGTGCTGGATAAGGGGGTGAACTTCATCTCGAAGCCCTTCTCGATGACCGACCTCGCAGTGAAGGTGCGGGAAGTGCTCGACGCACCTTCACACCATGACGCTTAGTCCGGGACGGTGTCCCCGCCCCCCTCTGGGATGTCCCTTCGACGGGCGAAGGCCCGGAAGGAGAGGCCTAAGGGGGCACGGGGGCACAGATGACAAAAATGTCATCCGTCTGCAATCTTCCGGAAAGGCGTCTTGTCGTATGCTCTGTGGCGCATATCACGACAATTGTGAGGTTTAATACATGCCGCAACGCCGACTGGGCCTGGTCGCCCTTGTCTCCTGCACCTTCCTTTCCGTAAACGCCGCTATCCGCATCATGCTCCTGAGCATGGCCCCCAAGGGGGCGGGCCTGAAGCTCTCCCTGATCCTCAAGGCAGCCTGCACCGGGTTCTACTTCGACCTGGCCACGCTCGCCTACGCCCTCATACCGCTGGCACTCTACCTCATCGTCATGCCGCGCCGGGTCACCACGCACCGCTGGCACATCCGGGCCGTGCGGGTGCTCTTCGCGCTGTTCGTGGGCGTGCTCGTCTTCGACATCTGCGCCGAGTACCTCTTCTTCGACGAATTCGGTACGCGTTTCAACTTCATCGCCGTCGACTACCTGATCTACACCACCGAGGTGATCGGGAACATCAAGGAGTCGTACCCCCTTCCGGTGATCTTCTCCGGCATCGGGGCGATCGCCGTCGGGGCTTCCTGGTTTTTGCGCAGGGCCATCGCCCGCGGCGCCGAGATGACCTTCAACGGGGCCTACCACAGGCTCGGCGCGCTGCTGCTCATCGCTCCGCTTCTCTCCTACGGCGTGGTCAACGTCTCGCAGTCGGCGATTTCCCAGAACAACTTCGCCAACGAGATCGCCGGCAACGGGGTCTACAACCTTTTCGCGGCCTTCATCAACAACGAGCTTTCCTTCACGAGGTTCTACCGTACCCTCCCACAGGACAAGGTGAACGCGCGCTTGAGGACCCTGGTGGCCGAGAGAAACAACAGCTTCGCCAACCCGAAGTCCGAGCGTTTCACGAGGGAGATCCGCGGCGAAGGTCCGGAGAAGCACCTGAACCTGGTGGTGATCACCGAGGAGAGCCTCTCCGGCGAGTACCTGGGCGTCTTCGGCAACAAGGACCACCTGACGCCGAACCTGGACCGCCTCGCCTCCCAGTCGCTTCTCTTCACCAACCTCTACGCCAACGGCACCCGCACCATCCGCGGGCTGGAGGCACTCACCCTCTCCATCCCCCCGCTGCCGGGGACGTCGATCGTCAAGCGCCCCAACAACGGCGGCTTCCGCTCCTGGGGCGAGATCCTGAACGGGAAGGGGTACGAGTCCAAGTTCATCTACTCGGGGCACGGCTACTTCGACAACATGAATGCCTTCTTCTCCGGCAACGGCTACTCCATCGTGGACCGGCAGGATTTCGCCCAGAACGAGGTGACCTTCTCCAACGTCTGGGGTGCCTGCGACGAGGACCTGTTCCGCAAGGTGATCCGTGAGGGAGACAAGTCTTACGCGGCGAAGAAACCGTTCTTCTCCATGGTGATGACCACCTCGAACCATCGCCCCTTCACCTACCCCGCCGGCCGCATCGACATCCCCTCCAAGAGCGGCAGAAAGGGTGGGGTCAAGTACGCCGACTACGCGATCGGGAGGCTGGTGGCCGAGGCAAGCAGCAAGCCGTGGTTCAAGGACACCATCTTCGTCATCGTGGCCGATCACTGCGCGAGCAGCGCCGGGAAAACGGACATCCCGATCAAGAAGTACGAGATCCCGCTCATCGTCTACTCCCCGGCCCACGTGAAACCCGCGCGCGTCGACAGGATGATGAGCCAGATCGACGTGGCGCCGACCGTCCTCGGCCTGATGAACATGAGCTATAAGAGCGACTTCCTGGGGCGGGACGTCCTGAAGGATTCCGACCGGGCCCCGCGCGCCTTCGTATCGACCTACCAGAAGCTTGGGTACCTCACCGAGGACAGGCTCCTCGTGCTCGGCCCCCAGCAGTACGCGGCTCAGTACAAGGTGGACAGAAAGAGCGGGAAAGCGCAACCGGAGCCGGTCTCCGACGACATGCTCTCCGACATGCTCGCCTACTACCAGGGTGCGGATTACATCTACCAGCACAGGCTGAACCGGATTCACTAGATGCATGCAAAACTTGACGGAAAGTTCTGGGTACGGCACCTAGCCGTACCCTTTTTTCTTTTTTTCGCCGCCGCCATTTTCTGCGAAGTTACCGACGTGGACCTGGTACTGGCCGACCGCTTCTTCGACTTCTCCGCCGGAGTCTGGCCCGCGCGCCACTCCTTTTGGGCTGAGTGGCTGATCCATCAGCGCGGCAAGGAACTTATCATCCTGATCACCGCGGGCTCCTTCGCCGGTTGGCTCGCCTCATGGCGCTGGCAGTGCCTGCGCCGCGACCGCTGGTCCCTGCTCTTTCTGGCCCTTGTCATCGTCCTAAGCACGACGAGCGTGGCCCTGATGAAGAAGGGGATCGGGAGGCACTGTCCGTGGGACGTCACGCGCTACGGCGGGAGCGTTCCCTACACCCGGCTCACCGAGCCGCCGCCGCAGGCGTGCGCACCCGGAAACTGCTTTCCCGCCGGCCACGCCTCGGGGGGCTTCGCGCTCTTCGCGGGGTATTTCGCCTGGCGCGACCGCAGAAGGCGCCTCGCGCTGTCGTCGCTCGCGGCGGGAGGGGTGCTCGGGAGCATCTACGCCTACGGCCAGATGGCGCGCGGGGCGCATTTCCTGTCGCACAACTTCTACAGCGCCATCATCTGCTGGCTCATCCCGCTCTTCCTGTACCTTCCTTACCGGTATCTGCTGAGGGCACCACGGGCTGAAGCTCCCCTTCCCGCGGCGCCGCCTGTGGTCGCGAAGTACTCGAGGGGGAGTGAGGAGGGCTAGTCGGCGTAGATCATCTTGCGGGTCATGCCGCCGTCGACGACGAAGTTCTGCCCGGTGATGAACCCCGCGCGGGACGAGGCGAGGTACGCGACGAGTTCAGCGATATCTTCGGCACGTCCCACCCGGCCGACCGGATGCTGGGCGTGATCCTCCCGGCGCAGCTCGGAATCCGGGCCGTTGTGGATCCACCCGGGGCTGACGCAGTTCACCCGCACCTCGGCCCCTAGGCTCATGGCGAGGGCGTGGGTCAGCGCCAAGACGCCCCCCTTGCTTGCCGAGTACGCCTCGGTGTCCGCCTCCGACTGCAGGGCGCGGGTGGAAGAGATGTTGACGATGCTGCCGCGGCTTTTCTTCAGATGCGGGACCGCGTGCTTCGTGCAGAGGAAGACGCCGGTCAGGTTGGTGGCGATGACCCGGCTCCACTGCTCGAGCGTGAGTTCGTGCACGGGGGCGGCGTGGGCGCCCGCGAGAGCGGCGTTGTTCACCAGCAGATCGAGGCGACCGAAGCGCTCGACGCTCCGTTCCACCATGGAGAGCACCGACTGCTCGTCCGATACGTCCGCCTGCAGGGCAAGCAGACGCCCCGGCGCGGCGAGCCCGGCTACGGCGCCGTCCGCCGACGCCCCGTCGATGTCCGCCAGCACCACCGCATACCCCTCCGACAGCAGTTTCTTAGCGATCCCGCAACCGATGCCGCGCCCGGCACCGGTCACCAGCGCCACCTTCATCCCGTTCTCCATGTCTTCCATATCCGTCCTCCTTTCCCGGCTCAAACAGGCTCAAAAGCTACAACAGGGGGCGCCGATGCGCAAACATAAATGCGATATAATCCCTTCCCAGTGGAACCGCCACTTGACTGTAATTACACCTGTACATACAATGAGGCAGGCAATGAGGTTCGATTGGGATGACAGAAAAGGCGCGTTAAACCTGGCGAAGCATGGCTGCGACTTTGCCGACGCTGCTGAGATCTTTCTGGGAAACCACCTCGAGATCAGGGATGAACGCAGAGACTATGGGGAACCCCGCTTCATTGTCATGGGCTACATCAAAAACCGCGTCATGGTTGCTGTGTACGCTTGCAGGGGCACCGACACGATACGGATAATTTCACTGAGAAAGGCGAACAATCGTGAAAAAGAGAGATTCGAAAGCACCGTCGCCAACAGACTGGGCAAGAGTTGATGCGATCAGAGACGAGGAAATCGACTACTCGGACATTCCGGAACTGGGAGACGATTTCTTCGAGAAGGCTACCTTGACCCCCGCCAAGCAGGCCATCACGATACGGCTTGATTCCGACGTGGTGTTATGGCTCAAGGAAGGGGGGAAAGGGTATCAGACGCGGGCCAACCGGATCCTGCGCAGCGTGATGGAAGCACAGAGAAAGAGAGACGGCATGAGTGCGCCTTCCAAGAAAGGAACAGGGCCGTCCTGAGTCCGACACCGACTCCATCCCCGTAGGCATTTTCCCTTTTAACACGGCGATTTGTCACATCATCCACGCATAAATGGCCCGCTTTGACAGAAAAATCCCCCGCCCCTTCCAAAATCACATTTTTTTAGCAGCGCAGCAGCAGTTTCTATGCTAGCCTTAATGCTATTTTTCAACCTGCGGAGGCAGTACCGGATTCATGCAAAGCAAAACGATTGAGAAGATATTACAGGACGTGCGAGACGGTTCGGTGGACGTGGCGAACGCCCTGGAAAAACTGAAGCACCTCCCCTTCGAGGACCTGGGCTGCGCCACGGTGGACCACCACCGCACGCTGCGCCAGGGCTTCCCTGAAGTCATCTTCGGACAGGGCAAGAGTATCCCCCAGATGCGCACCATCATCCAGGCGCTGCTAGACAAGGGTGGCAACGTCCTCGCCACGCGGGTCAACCGCGCCAAGGGGGCGAAGCTCATGGAGTCCTTCCCCCAGGCGGTCTACCATGCCGACGCGCGCGCGCTCACCATCGAGCAGCACCCGGTGGAGCGGCGCGGAAAGGGCAAGATACTCGTGGTCTGCGCCGGCACCTCCGACATCCCGGTGGCGGCCGAGGCGGTGCTGACCGCAGAGCTCATGGGGAACGAGGTGGAGAAGGTGTACGACGTGGGGGTCGCCGGACTGCACCGGCTGCTGGCGCGACGGGGCACGCTCGCCGAAGCCGCGGTGATCATCGTGGTGGCCGGCATGGAGGGGGCGCTCCCCTCAGTGGTGGGCGGACTCGTGGACAAACCGGTCATCGCCGTCCCGACCTCGGTAGGCTACGGCGCCTCCTTCGGCGGTGTCGCCGCCCTCTTGGGCATGCTGAACTCCTGCGCCGCCGGGGTGACCGTGGTGAACATTGACAACGGCTTCGGGGCGGCCTACGCCGCGAGCCTCATGAACAGGGTGCACGGATGAGGGTTCTGTATTTCGACTGTTTCGCCGGTATCGCGGGCGACATGACCGTGGCCGCCATGATCGAGCTAGGTCTTCCTCTCGAGACGCTGCAAAAGGAGCTCTCCGCGCTCCCGCTCTCGGGCTACACGCTGGAGTCGAAGAAGACGGAGCGCCACGGCGTCGCCGGCACCTCCTTCAAGGTGACCTGCATCGAGGCGGACCAGCCGCACCGCCACTACAGCGGCATCGCCGCGATGATCGAGAAGTCCGGGCTGAAGCCCCGGGTGAAGGAGCTCGCCGGGCGCATCTTCCTGCGTCTCGCCCAGGCCGAGTCCGCCGTGCACGGCGTGCCGCTCGAGCGGGTGCACTTCCACGAGGTGGGCGCCATCGACTCCATCGTCGACATCGTCGGTACCGCCATCGGCCTCGACTATCTGGGGATCGAGCGGGTCTGCGCCTCGGCGCTCCCCTACGGCCGCGGCTTCGTCAAGACGGCGCACGGCCTGCTCCCGGTCCCGGCACCTGCCACCGCAAGGCTCATGGAGGGGATTCCGGTCGGGCCCGACATCGGCGAAGGCGAACGGGTGACGCCGACCGGCGCTGCCATCGTCGCGGCACTCGCCGACGGCTTCGGTCCCCCTCCGGCCATGACCGTGAAGGGAACGGGCTACGGCGCGGGGGAGAAGGACTTTCCGGAACTGCCGAACCTGCTTCGCCTGGTGCTGGGTGAGGAAACGACGCCCGGGGCGGCGCAGGAGGTGCTGGTCCTTGAGACCCACATCGACGACATGCCCGCCGAGATCTTCGGTTTTCTGATGGAGCGGCTTTTGGAGGCGGGCGCCCTCGACGTCGCCTTCTCCCCTTTGCAGATGAAGAAGAACCGCCCGGGGACGAGGCTCACCGTGATAGCCAAGCCTGCCGACCTCGAACGCCTCTCCGGCATCGTGTTATCCGAGTCGAGCGCCATCGGCCTTCGCTACTACCCGGCGCGCCGCATCGTGGCGCAGCGCCGCGTAGAGACCCGCGAGACCTCGGTCGGGCACGTCTCCGTCAAGGTGCTGGGGGACGGGCGGGTGACGCCGGAATACGAATCGTGCCGGAGCGTCGCGCTGGAAAAGGGGATGCCGCTCATCGATGTCTACCGCATCGTGGAAAGGGAGTGCTGCAAGGGATGAAAAAATTCGTAATCGTTTCCGCCACCTGGTTCGGCACCGGCTTCGCCCCCTTCGCCTCGGGGACGGTCGGGACCCTGGGGGCGATCCCTTTCTTCCTGCTTCTCTCGCGCATGCCGCTGTCGCTCTACCTTCTGACCACGGCGGCCTTCACCCTCTTCGCCTGCTGGGCCGCCGGTTTCGGTGAGGAGCTTTGGGGCGAGCACGACTCCGGAAAGATCGTCATCGACGAGGTGGCGGGGTATCTCGTCACCATGATCGCGGTCCCCGCCACCTGGATCGGGGTTCTTACCGGCTTCGTCATGTTCCGCATCTTCGACATCCTGAAGCCGCAGCCGGCGCGCTGGTTCGACCGGTCGCTCAAAAACGGCTACGGCGTGGTGATGGACGACATCGCGGCCGGCGTCTACGCCTGCGCCGCGACGCACCTCGTCCTGAGGTTACTGCCGTGAGAGTCGCCATCCTCTCCATAGGCGACGAACTCCTCACCGGCGAGGTGGTGGACACCAACGCGGCCCACATCGCGGACCGGCTCTATGACGGCGGCGCGCGCGTTTTCCGGCATGTCACCGTCCCGGACGACGAGGATGCCATCGTCGAGGCGATCGTCGAGCTTGCCGGGTCAAGCGACGCGGTGATCGCCACCGGCGGGTTAGGCCCCACCCCCGACGACTACACGGCGCAGGCGGCGGCCCGTGCTGCGGGGGTACCGCTCGAGCTCTCGCAGGAGGCCCTCGACCATCTTGCCCGCTTCGAGGAGAGGATCGCCCGGCCGCTGCACCCGTCCAACCGGCGCCAGGCCCTTGTCCCGCACGGGTGCCGCCTGATTCCGAATCCGCTCGGCACCGCCTGCGGTTTCACGGTCGAGATCGGGGGGGCGGAGGTATCCTTCCTCCCCGGGGTCCCGTTCGAGATGGAGCGGATGCTCGCCGACACGATCCTTCCGGAGTTGGGGAAAAGGCTTCCGGCACCGTGGCGGCGGGTCACCCTGAAGCTTTTCGGCATCCCCGAGGCGGCCATTGCGGAGCGCCTGGAGGGGGCCCTCTCCGAGAACGGACCGGTGCAGCTCGCCTACTGCGTCAAATACCCGGAGATCCACGTGATCCTGCGGGCCGCGGCAGCGGACGCGGCGCTTCTCGACAAAACGGCGGCTGCGGTGCGTGAGCGCCTCGCGGAGTTCCTTTTTGCCGAGGACGGCGACACCATGGATGAAGTGCTCGCACGGCTTTTCAGGGAGAAGAAGGTGACGCTATCACTCGCCGAATCCTGCACCGGCGGGATGATCGCCTCCCGGGTCACCGCCATGGCCGGGAGCTCCGCGTACTTCCTCGAGGGGAACGTGACCTACAGCAACGCCGCGAAGACCCGCATGCTCGGCGTGCCGGCCGAGCTGATTGAAAAGCACGGCGCGGTCAGCGCGGAAGTGGCGCGCGCCATGGCCGAAGGGGCGCGACTGGCCGCGGGGAGCGACCTCGCCGTTTCGGTGACCGGCATCGCCGGACCCGACGGCGGCACCGCGGAGAAGCCGGTCGGCACCGTGTACATAGGCATCGCCGACGCTGCCCGATGCCGCGCCGAACGTTTCAATTTCCAGGGAGACCGGACCCGCGTCCGCTCCATAACCACCTTTACCGCACTGGATTGGCTGCGCAGACACCTCCTCACCCTCCATTAGCTAACGGCCGCCCCAGGCGTGCCATCACACCCTCCAGGGGGATCGCCGTGCACTTTGCACCGCTCCTACTCATAGTGGCCTGCGAACTGCTGCTCCTTTCGATCGAGCAGTACACGCCGCTGCCCGGGTGGCTCCACTTCAGCGTCTCGGTGTCGCTGGCGACGGTGCTCCTTTGCTTCGTGGCGCTTTTCAGGCAGCGCCAGACGAGCATGGTGGACGGGCTGCGCCGCGAGATCGACGAGATGCAGCAGGAGGCGCACAAGAGCGCCCGGCGCTACAAGAGCCTCCTCGAGGGTGCGGGCAACGCGATCTTCATCTTCAACGTGAAGACCGGGCTGCTGCAGGAAGAAAACCGCCTGGGGCGTGAGCTGATCGGCTTTACCAAGGAGGAGCTCGCCTCCATGGAGGTGCGTGACATCTTCGCCCCTTCCGAACACGACCGGCTGCGCACCTTCATCTACCAGCTCGTGCGCCAGGGGAAGGCGGACTGGGACTGCGCCCAGATGAGGAGAAAGGACGGCTCCCTCTTCATGGGCGAGATAAACGCCCGCCTCATCGACCTCGGCGACGAGCAGGTGGCGCACTGTCTTTTGCGCGACATCACGGAAAAGCGGCGCACCGAGCACGAGATCTGGCAGAGAAACCGCGAGCTCTCCATCCTCAACAACATGCTCGCCGGCATGAGCCAGGGGACCGACCTGAAGACGGTGCAGGAGGAGACCCTCCTGGAGCTGATGGAGCGCTTCCAGGCCGAGGGAGGGACGCTGCACATCTCCACGCCGGAGGCCCCCTCCCCCGCACTTTGCGCGTCGAGAGAGGCCTCCGCCGAACTCGAGCGGGTGATCATGGAGAGCGTGGAGGGTGACCCGGAACGGTTGCGCGAAGTCCGCGTCGCGCCGCTTGCCGATGCCTGCAACGGCTGGGGGAGCCTCACCTCTATACCGATCCGCTCGCAGGAGCGCCTTTTGGGCTTCATCCATCTCATCCACCGCGTCCCGCACAACTACGGCCCGAAGGAGCTCCGCTTCCTCGAGAGCGTCGGCAGGCAGATGGGGAACATCATCGAGCAGGTCCGGCTCTTCGACGAGCTCAAGTGGAAGAGCGAGGAGCTGCTCCGCTCGCACCGGCTTTTGGAGAAAAGCAGCCACAGTCTTTCCCTCTCCGAGACGAAACTCAAACAAAACCTCGCCCTCATCGAGCAGGCGCACCAGGAGCAGACCCGCCTGGATCGCATGAAGAACCAGTTTCTCGGGATGGTTTCCCACGAGTTCAACACGCCGCTTACGAGCATCGTCGCCGGCGTCGACCACCTGCTGCAGCAGGAATGGGTCTCACAGGAAGACGCCTGCCAGGTGCTCGAGATGGTACGCGACGGGAGCCTGCGCCTGAAGGCGCTGGTCGCCGATCTTTTGAAGCTGATCAAGCTCGAGGCGCGCCGGGAGGGACTCGAGACGAGCGCCATCCACCTGCGCCTGCTGCTCGAAAATCTCCTGGACCAGCTCCAGCCGCTCTTCGAGGAGCGCGGGCAGGCGATCACCCTGCGCGACCTCGATCATCTCCCCTTCTTCCAGGGGGACTGCACCTACCTGGAGCGGGTCTTCTACGAGCTTTTGCTGAACGCGATCCGCTTCAGCCCCGAAGGGGGCGAGATCGTGGTGACCGGCCGCGTCGTCGACCACGAGGCCCTCTCGGTGCGCTCCGGCACGCTCACCCGCTTCAACCCCGAGTTCCTGAGGCGCTGCGGCGAGCGCTGCTATCTGGAGGTCGAGGTGCGCGACGGCGGCATCGGCATACCGCTGGACGAGCAGCAGCGGGTCTTCGAGATCTTCTACGAGGTCGGCGAGATCCGGCACCACTCGAGCGGGCGGCGGCAGGGACGCGGGGCCGGGCTCGGCCTTGCCATCGTCAAGGGGATGGTCGAGGCCCACGGCGGCATGGTATGGGTGGAGAGCGGCGACGGGAGTTCCTTCTTCCTCGTGCTCCCGCTCGAGCAGGAACTTATCCAGCCGGCGCTGTTTTAGAAGACGTTCTACGTTCTACGTTCTACGTTCTACGTTGGAGGCTCCTGGGGCAAGCGCGCAGAAAAATGAATGTCCCCGTCAGGCTGAACCCCGGGCTTTTAAGGTTTCAACGTAGAACGTAGAACATAGAACGTAGAACTTGCCCTTGAACCTTGCGTTTGCGGTTTTACTTGTGCTATGTGTGATTGGCTGAAAAACCAGACCCAAAAACCGCCTGGAAAGGCGAAGGAGATATAAAACGATGCTCGATAAGGAAAAAGCGGAAAAGGCCCTGGACCTGGCGATGAGCCAGATCGAAAAACAGTTCGGTAAGGGGGCCATCATGAGGCTCGGCAACGAGGAGGCGCTCCCCGACGTGGCGGCCATCCCGACCGGCTCCCTCTCCCTGGACCTCGCACTCGGGGTGGGGGGCGTCCCCCGCGGCCGCGTCATCGAGATCTTCGGACCGGAATCCTCGGGCAAGACCACCCTCGCCCTGCACGTCATCGCCGAGGCCCAGAAACTGGGCGGCATCGCGGCCTTCGTCGACGCGGAGCACGCCCTCGACATCGGCTACGCCAGAAAGCTCGGCGTGAAGACCGACGACCTCCTCGTCTCGCAGCCCGACACCGGCGAGCAGGCGCTTGAGATCGCCGAGACCCTGGTGCGCTCCGGCGCCATCGACGTCCTCGTCGTCGACTCCGTCGCCGCCCTGGTCCCGAAGGCCGAGATCGAGGGGGACATGGGCGACTCGCACATGGGCCTGCAGGCACGCCTCATGTCCCAGGCGCTCAGGAAACTCACCGGCATCATCTCCAAGTCGAACTGCTGCGTCATCTTCATCAACCAGATCAGGATGAAGATCGGCGTCATGTTCGGCAACCCGGAGACCACCACCGGCGGCAACGCCCTCAAGTTCTACGCCTCGGTGCGCATGGACATCAGGAAGATCGCGGCGCTCAAGCAGGGCAACGACATGATCGGCTCGAGAACCCGCGTCAAGGTGGTCAAGAACAAGGTGGCCCCCCCGTTCAAAGAGGTCGAATTCGACATCCTCTACGGCGAGGGTATCTCGAAGGAAGGGGACGTTCTCGACCTCGCCGTGGAACGCAACGTCGTCGAGAAGAGCGGCGCATGGTTCTCCTACGGCAAGGAGCGCATCGGCCAGGGGCGCGAGAATTCCCGACTGTTCCTCAAGGAGCACCCGGAGATCCTCGCCGAGATCAGGGAAAAACTCACCGCACCGCAACAAGACGCCGCGTCCGGCGCAGCCTAAGCCATGACCCTCAACGAGATCCTCGGCATAGCCATGAAGGCCAAGGGGTCCGACATCCACCTGAAGGCGGGGCTTCCCCCCATCGTCAGGATCGACGGATCCCTGCGCGCCATCCCCAACGCGGAACGCCTCTCCAGCGAGGCGGTCAGGAACATGGCGTTCTCCATCATGAACGATCGGCAGAAGCGGATCTTCGAAGAGAGCTACGAGGTCGACCTCTCGTACGGGGTCCCGGGGCTCGGGCGTTTCCGCGTCAACGCCTTCGCCCAGCGCGGCACGGTCGCCATGGTGCTGCGCGCCATCCCGATCGCCATCCCCACACTGGAAACGCTGAACCTTCCGCCGGTCCTTAAAAAGCTCGCCCTCGAGCAGCGCGGTCTGATCCTCGTCACCGGCACCACCGGAAGCGGCAAGTCCACGACGCTCGCCTCCATGATCGACTACATAAACGAGCACCGGACCTGCAACATCATCACCATCGAGGACCCGGTCGAGTACCTGCACAAGGACAAGAAGAGCCTCATCAGCCAGCGCGAGGTCGGCTTCGACACGCTCACCTTCGGAAAGGCGCTCACCTCGGCCCTGCGGCAGGACCCGGACGTCATCCTCGTCGGCGAGATGCGTGACTACGAGACCATCGAGACGGCACTCACCGCGGCCGAGACCGGGCACCTGGTGCTTTCCACCCTGCACACCCTGGACGCCGCCGAGACCGTGAACCGCGTCATCTCCGTCTTCCCCCCCTTCCACCAGAGGCAGGTGAGGATGCAGTTGGCCGGCATTCTGAGAGGGGTCATCTCGCAGCGCCTGGTGCCGCGCATGGACGGCAAGGGGCGCGTCCCCGCGGTCGAGGTCATGATCGGCACCGCCCGCATCAGGGACTGCATCGACGACAAGGAGAAGACGAAGCAGATCCCGGACGCCATCGCCCAGGGGCACACGAGCTACGGCATGCAGACCTTCGACCAGTCGCTCATGCAGCTTTTGACCAGGAAACTCATCACGTATGAAGAGGCCATGCGCCAGTCGAGCAACCCCGACGACTTCGCCCTCAAGGTATCCGGCATCTCGTCCACCTCGGACTCCAACTGGGACACCTTCACCGACGAGGAAGCTCCGGCGGAGGGTGGCGACAAGGAGCTGGTCATCGAGAAGTACTAGGTGCAGCGCGGCACGGCGCTCGACTGCTGCCTGCGGCTTCTGACCCTGCGCGACCACTCAGAGGCGGAGCTCAGAAAGAAGCTTTCCGGCAAGGGGTACGAGGAAGGGGAGAGCGAGGCGGCCGTGGCCCGGATGAAGGAACTGGGCTACCAGGACGACCTTCGCTTCGCGCGCGCCTTCGCCTCGTCGGCGCTTCGAAACGGGAAAGGGGTCGGCCCGCGGCTCAAGCTGGAACTAGCCAAGCGCGGCGTGTCCGGCTCCATCGTGAGCCAGGTGCTCGAAGAGCTTTCCGGCGAGTACAGCGAGCGGGAGCTCCTGGCGCAGACCATCGCGCGGCGCTATCCCGGTTTCGACCCCGCGACCGCGAGCGACAAGGAAAAGCGGCGCATCGTAGGCTACCTGCAGAGGAAAGGGTTCTCGCTCTCCGCGATCTTCAGAGAGCTGAGGGCGCAGGAGGATTGAAAGGCGGGCATTATTTATTCGCCCAGTCCATACCCTCGCCCTCCGGGAGAGGGTGGCCGAAGGCCGGGTGAGGGCTGTGCCATAGGCAATGCAGCCGCGCAGCATCGGTACCGACTAACAGACGCCCTCACCCCGACCCTCTCCCGAAGGGCGAGGGAGAGTTGGCATAAGCCGATACGACTGGCAGAATGCTTCACTCACAGCTCCAGCAACGCGCGCAAGTCACATAGCTTTAGATATCCCATTTCAGTTGAGGTTTTTTTATGACAGGCAAAGAGATCCGGGCGCAGTTCTTCAACTTCTTTCAGAAAAAGGGTCACACCCTGGTGGAGAGCTCGAACCTCATCCCCAAAAACGATCCCACCCTGCTTTTCACCAACGCAGGGATGAACCAGTTCAAGGACGTCTTCTTAGGACTTGAGAAACGCGACTACATCCGCGCCGTCTCCTCGCAGAAATGCGTCCGCGCCGGCGGCAAGCACAACGACCTCGAAAACGTCGGCCGCACCGCACGCCATCACACCTTCTTCGAGATGCTCGGCAACTTCTCCTTCGGCGACTACTTCAAGAAAGACGCGATCGCCTACGCCTGGGAATTCCTCACCGTGGAACTCGGCCTCTCCAAGGATCGCCTCTACGTGACGGTCTACACCGACGACGACGAGGCCGCCGACATCTGGCACAACCAGGAAGGGGTGCCGCGCGAGCGCATCTACCGCTTCGGCGAAAAGGACAACTTCTGGTCCATGGGCGACACCGGCCCCTGCGGCCCCTGCTCCGAGATCTTCTGGGACAACGGCCCGGGCACCGGCTGCGGCTCGCCCGACTGCGCCGTCGGCTGCGACTGCGACCGCTATATGGAGATCTGGAACAACGTCTTCATGCAGTTCAACCGCGACAAGGACGGCACCCTGACGCCGCTGCCCAAACCCTCCGTCGACACGGGCATGGGCCTCGAGCGTATCTCCGCGGTCATGCAGGGGGTCACCTCCAACTACGACACCGACCTTCTGCAAGGGATCATCCGCCACATCGAGACCATCTGCGGCAAGAAGTACCGCGACGACGAGAAGGACGACGTCTCCATGCGCGTCATCGCCGACCATTCCCGCGCCACCACCTTCCTCATCTGCGACGGCGTGCTCCCCTCCAACGAGGGTCGCGGCTACGTGCTCAGGCGCATCATGCGCCGCGCCGCCCGCCACGCGAAGATGCTCGGCGTCTCCGAGCCGATGCTCTACCGCGTGGTCGACGCCGTCAACATGATGATGGGCGATGCGTACCCGGAACTGCTCGAGCGCGAGCACTACGTGAAGAAGGTGATCAAGGCCGAGGAGGAGCGCTTCATCGAGACCCTCGACCGCGGCCTCGCCATCCTGAACGAGGAGACCGCCGCGCTCAAGGCCAAGGGGGACAAGGTCCTCTCCGGCGAGGTGATCTTCAAGCTGTACGACACCTACGGTTTCCCGGTCGACCTCACCGCCGACATCGTCGAGGCCGAAGGGCTCACCCTGGACGAGGACGGCTTCGCCCTCTGCATGGAAAAGCAGCGCATGAAGGCGAGGGAGAACTGGAAGGGGTCCGGCGAGGAAGGTCTTGCCGCCATCTACAAGGAACTGCACGGCTCGGGGATCGCGAGCGAGTTCGTGGGCTACACCGAGCAGACCGCGTATTCCGCCATCAACGCGATCATCAAGGGCGGCGTCCTGGTCGAGGAAGCGAACGCCGGGGACGAGGTTGAAATCGTCACCGCGAAGACCCCTTTCTACGGCGAATCCGGCGGCCAGGCGGGCGACACCGGCGTCATCTCCACCGGCTCCGCGCACATCGAGGTGGAGAGCACCAGCCGCCCCTTCACCGACCTCATCGTGCACCGCGGCAAGGTGGTTTCCGGCAACGTCCGTAACGGCGAGGCAGTCGACCTGAAGGTAGCAACCGCAGGGCGCGCCGCCACCGCGCGCAACCACACCGCGACCCACCTTCTGCAGGCAGCCCTCAGGGAAGTGCTGGGCGACCACGTGAAGCAGGCAGGCTCCCTGGTGAGCCCGGATCGTCTCCGCTTCGACTTCACCCACTTCAGCCCGATGACCGCGGAGGAGCTCCGCAGGGTCGAGACCATCGTGAACGGCCACATCATGGGGAACGCGACCGTCGACGCCCGCGAGATGCCGGCAGCCGAGGCGCTTGCCGGCGGCGCCACCGCCCTCTTCGGCGAGAAGTACGGCGACGTGGTGCGCGTGGTGCGCGTGGGCGAGGTCTCCGCCGAACTCTGCGGCGGCACCCACGTACACGGCGCGGGCGAGATCGGCTTCTTCAAGATCATCTCCGAGGCGGGTATCGCCGCAGGTGTCAGGAGGATCGAGGCGCAGACCGGCAACGGCGCGCTCGCCGTAGTGCACCAGATGGAAGACGAGCAGAGAAGCGTCGCCGCGCTCCTGAAGGCCGAGGGAGTGAGCGTGTTCGACCGCGTCGAGAAGCTTCTCGCGTCGCAGCGCGAGCTGCAAAAGGAGTTCGAGGCGCTGCAGGCGAAGATGAATGCCTCCAAGTCCGCCGACCTCGTTCAGCAGGTGCGTGAGCAAAACGGCGTCAAGATCCTCTCCGTGAAGGTGGACGGCGATGCGAAAGCGATGCGCGAGCTCTCCGACACGCTGAAGGACAGGATCGGCTCCGGCATCATCGTGCTCGGCACCGCCGACGGCGTTAAGGCGAACCTCCTGGTCGCCGTCACCGCAGACCTCACCGGGCGCTGGAAGGCCGGGGAGATCATCAAGGCGATCGCCCCGATCGTCGGCGGCAACGGCGGCGGCAAGCCCGAGCTTGCCCAGGCGGGCGGCTCCAAGCCCGAGAACCTCGCCGAGGCGCTCGAGGCCGTGTACAACATCGTGGGGTAGGGCCAGTTCCAACCCCTATGATCTTCCGCTACAGACGTCTGCAATCCCCTCTCCCTCCGGGAGAGGGTCAGGGTGAGGGCGCTGCCGGTTCAGTGCAATCGGCTCGGGCGATGCCTGTGGCGCCTCCCTCACCCGCCCTCCGGGCACCCTCTCCCGGAGGGAGAGGGGTAAGCAGTTGAAGCCATTGCTACTTTTAACGACAGGCCCGTAAATCCAGCATAACCCGGGACACCCCATGCTCGAACTGACCTCCAACCAAAGTCTCGAAAGCCTGCAGGACAGGGAAAGGAAAACCGTTCTCCTCGTCGACGATGAAGCGGTGATCCGCGACCTGTGCAAGCGGGTCCTGAACGGCTACGACATCGTCGAGGCGGCGGACGGCCAGGAGGCGTACGAGATCTTCCTGCGCGGCGGCATCGACGTGATCCTCACCGACGTGATGATGCCGAGGCTGGACGGCATCGAACTTTTGAAGAAACTCAAGGAGCGTGAGCCGACCATGGTGGTGATCATCATGACCGGCTTCGCCGACAAGGACCTCATCCTGAAGGCCCTGAAGGCGGACGCGGACGACTTCATCACGAAGCCGCTCAACCTCCTGCAGCTCAAAAGCGCCATCGAGAAGGCCCTGGTCAAGAAGGCGCTCAAGGAAGAGATCGCCAACCTGAGAAACCTCGACCGTTTCAAGACGGTCTTTCTCTCGCTCATCTCCCACAAGTTCCGCACCCCGATCACCTCGATCTCGCTTTTCCTGCAGAACCTCGCCTCCGGGGTCATCGATCCCGCCGACGACGGTGCGAAGGAGCACATCAAGCTGATCTACAACGAGGCGTGTTACCTGGGCAACCTCGTCACCGACCTCCTCACCTTCTCCTCGGTCATGGACAGCGGCGGAGGTCTGCACCTCGAGCCGTGCACCCTGAACCTGCTCCTCCCAAAGATCCTGAACGAGGCGCACATCATTGCCGCGCGCCCCGGCGTCACCACGCACATCACGCAGCATACGATCCCCGAGCTCATGCTGGACCGCGACAAGATCAGCTTCGCCCTGCGCCAGGTGATCGACAACGCCATCAAGTTTTCCAGGGAAGACGGCGTCGTCTGCGTCAACATGAGAAACGCCGAAGGGCAGTGCGAGATCAGCGTCGAGGACAACGGCATCGGCATCTCCAAGGATCAGCTGCCCAAGCTATTCGAGAAGTTCTACCAGGTCGACGCCGACCGTACCGGCCAGGTGCGCGGCTTCGGACTCGGTCTCTTCTATGCCCGCGAGTTCATCCGCATGCACGGCGGCAGCATCAGCATCGAGAGCGAAGAGAACGTCGGCACCCGCGTCGTGATCACCCTTCCCAACACAGCCAGCCAAAGCCCCTGATAACCTTCAGTCTTAGCCCTGTTTGAAGTTGATTATTTCCCTCTATCTGCTATATTAACGACTTTCTGTGCACTAATTAACGCTGGAAGAGGCACGTATGCAGCATCTCATAGAAAAGGCGAGCACTCTCATGGAGGCGCTCCCCTACATCAGACGCTTTTCCGGAAAGACCATCGTCATCAAGTATGGCGGTCACGCCATGGCAGAAGAGAAGCTCAGAAAGTCTTTTGCCCTTGACATAATCCTGCTCAAATACATCGGCATCAACACCGTGGTAGTGCACGGCGGCGGTCCCCAGATCAACGAGACACTGAAGCGTTACGGCATCGTGTCCGAGTTCGTCCAGGGGATGCGCGTCACCGACGCGGAGACCATGGGTGTCGTCGAGATGGTGCTGACCGGCCAGGTGAACCGCGAGGTGGTGGGCTACATCAACCAGCACGGCGGTCGTGCCGCCGGTCTCTCCGGCAAGGACGGCAGCCTGCTTGTTTGCGAGAAACTGCTCCAGGAAGTCCGACGACAGGACGGCGGGGTCGAGATGGTCGACATCGGCTTCGTGGGCGATGTCGTCGAAGTGAATCCCGCCATTTTGCAGGCATTGGAGAAGGGTGGCTTCATACCGGTCATCGCACCGGTAGGTGTGGGTCGCGACGGGCAGAGTTACAACATCAACGCGGACGTGGTGGCCGGCAAGGTCGCTGCGGCGCTCGGGGCGGAGAAGCTGATTCTTCTGACCGACGTCTCCGGCGTCAAGGACAAGGAAGGGGAGCTTCTTTCGAGCATTCCGCTTGCCGACGTCCCCGCGCTGATCGAAAACGGCACCGTGACCGGCGGTATGATCCCGAAGGTCACCTGCTGCACCGACGCGCTCGCCGCAGGGGTCAAGAAGGCCCACATCGTCGACGGCCGCATCGAGCACGCCATCCTTTTGGAGATCTTCACCAACGTCGGAATCGGGACGGAGATACAGGCTTAACGGCTTAACTGCCGTTCTACGTTCTAAGTTCTACGTTCTACGTTAACTGCCGTGAGGACGCCGGTGGTGGAGATCCTGCGACACAACCTTTTGACTGCCGTTCCGTTCTGATTCCGGTTTCAACGTAGAACCTAGAACGTAGAACGTAGAACGGCTTCTAAGGAGTAAGTTATGAATTCATCCGCATGGATCGAGAAGGGCGACAAATATATCATGAAGACGTACGGCCGGTACCCGCTGGTGCCGGTTAAGGGCGAGGGATGCTACCTCTGGGACGCGGACGGCAAACGCTACCTCGACTTCCTCGCCGGTGTGGCCGTCAACAACCTGGGCCACTGCCACCCGAAGGTGACGGCGGCGCTCGCCAAACAGGCGGCGGAGCTGATCCACTGCTCCAACTACTACAACATCCCGACCCAGATCGAGCTCGCTGAGCTCCTCTGCAACCTCTCCTTCGCCAACAAGGCCTTCTTCTGCAACTCGGGCGCCGAGGCGAACGAGGCGGCCATCAAGCTCGCCAGGAAGTACAGCCGCGAGAAGTACGGCGTCGACCGCTACGAGATCATCACCGCCATCTCCTCGTTCCACGGCCGCACCATGGCGACCGTGTCGGCCACCGGCCAGGAGAAGGTGCAGAAGTTCTTCGATCCGCTCCTGCACGGCTTCCGTCACATCCCCTTCAACGACGCCCAGGCACTCAGGGAGGCCATCGGCCCCTGCACCTGCGCCGTGATGCTGGAGCCGATCCAGGGCGAAGGGGGCGTGGTCGTTCCCGACGCCGCCTACTTCCAGGAAGTGCGCAAGATCTGCGACGAGAACAACCTCATCCTCATCTTCGACGAGGTCCAGGTCGGCATGGGGCGTACCGGCAAGATGTTCGCCCACGAACACTTCGGCATCACCCCTGACATCATGACGCTCGCCAAGGCCTTGGCAGGCGGCGCCCCGATCGGCGCCATGATCGCCACCGACCGGCTCGCCGAATCCTTCACCCCGGGCACGCACGGATCCACCTTCGGCGGCAACCCGCTCGTCACCGCCGCGGCCGTCGCCACCATTCGCGCCATCCAGGAGGAAGGTATCCTGAACCACACCGAGGAGATGGGCGAGTACCTGATGGGCGAGCTGGAGGCACTGCACAAGAAGTTCCCGAGCCTCATAAAGGATGTACGCGGCATCGGCCTCATGATCGGCGTCGAGCTCGCCATCCCCGGCGGCGACATCGTGAAGACCGCGCTCTCCCGCGGGCTCCTCTTGAACTGCGCCCAGGAGAAGGTGCTCCGTTTCGTTCCGCCGCTTATCGTCGGCAAGAAGGAAGTGGACGAGATGATCGCAGGACTGACCGAGATCCTGGCCGCGCTGTAAAGAGCTGCGATGACGTTGCAAGGTGCCCACATCCGGCACTATCAAAAAAAGAGAAGCGAGAACCGCGACATGAAAAAAGACTTCCTGGCCCTGAGCCAGTTCACCAAGGCCGAACTGGACGCCATGTTCGCCCTCTGCAAGGATCTGAAAGCCAAGACCAAGAAACGTGAGGAGCACCACCTGCTGAAGGGCAAGTCTCTTGCCATGATCTTCGAGAAGTCCTCCACCCGCACCAGGATCTCCTTCGAGGTCGGCATGTACCAGCTGGGCGGGCACCCGCTCTTCATCTCCAGCAAGGACTCCCAGATGGGCCGCGGCGAGCCGATCAAGGACACCGCGCGCGTCATGGCACGCTACTGCGACGGCGTCATGATCCGCACCTTCGCCCAGGAGACCGTCGAGGAGTTCGCCAAATACGCCTCCATCCCGGTCATCAACGGCCTCACCGACCTGCACCACCCCTGCCAGATCATGGCCGACGTCTTCACCGTGATCGAGCACAAGGGGAGCTACGACGGGCTCAAGTTCGCCTGGATCGGCGACGGCAACAACATGGCCAACTCCTGGATCGAGGCCGCGGCCATCTTCGGCTTCGACCTGACCCTCGCCTGCCCGGAAGGGTACGACCCGAACCCGCAGGTGCTCGAGTGGGCCAAAAAGAACGGCACCTCCAAGATCGTGGTCGTCCGCGACCCCAAAGAGGCCGCGAAAGACGCCGATGTCCTCAACACCGACGTCTGGGCCAGCATGGGACAGGAAGAGGAGCAAAAGATCCGCGAGAAGGTCTTCGCTGGCTACCAGCTGGACGAGAACCTCTTAGCCCTCGCCAAGAAGGACGCCCTCGTGCTGCACTGCCTCCCCGCGCACCGCGGCGAGGAGATCAGCGACGGCGTGATCGAAGGCGCAAACTCCGTCGTCTGGGACGAAGCCGAAAACCGCCTGCACGTGCAAAAGGCCATCATGGCCACCCTGATGAAATAAGAACAGACAGGCCATACCCGAAAGGGACGGCCCGCCGATCAACGACCAAAGGAGAACCCATGGCAAAGAAAGAAGTGAAAAAGATCGTCCTCGCCTACTCGGGCGGGCTTGACACCTCCATCATCCTCAAGTGGCTCAAGAACGAGTACGGCTGCGAGGTGGTGACGTTCTCCGCAGACCTGGGCCAGGGCGACGAGCTCGAGCCGGTACGCGAGAAGGCCTTCAAGACCGGCGCCGACAAGGTGTACATCGACGACCTGCGCGAGGAGTTCGTGCGCGACTTCGTGTACCCGATGTTCCGTGCCAACGCGATCTACGAGGGTTCCTACCTGCTCGGCACCTCCATCGCCCGTCCGCTCATCGCAAAGCGCCAGATGGAGATCGCCAAGATCGAGGGTTGCGATGCCGTCTCCCACGGCGCGACCGGCAAGGGGAACGACCAGGTACGCTTCGAGCTTGCCTACTATCACTTCAACCCGGCCATCACCGTGGTCGCCCCGTGGAGGGAGTGGAAGCTCAACTCCCGCCAGGCACTGATCAACTACGCGAAGAGAAACGACATCCCGATCCCGATCACCAAGAAGCGTCCCTGGTCTTCCGACAGGAACCTCCTGCACATCTCCTTCGAAGGGGGCATCCTGGAGGACACCTGGCTCGAGCCGCCCGAGAACATGTACGTGCTCACCAAGGCGCCGGAGAAGGCCCCCAACAAGCCGCAGTACATCGAGATCGAGTTCGAGAAGGGTAACGCGGTCGCCGTCGACGGCGTGCGTATGTCCCCGGCCGAGCTTCTGGCCCACCTGAACACCATCGGCGGCGAGCACGGCATCGGCCGCGTCGACCTCCTCGAGAACCGCTCGGTCGGCATGAAGTCCCGCGGCGTCTACGAGACCCCGGGCGGCACCATCCTGCGCGAAGCCCACATGGCGGTCGAGCAGATCACCATGGACCGCGAAGTCATGCACCTGAGGGATTCCCTCATCCCGCGCTACGCCGAGATGATCTACAACGGCTACTGGTTCTCCCCGGAGCGCGAGATGATGCAGTGCCTGATCGACGACTCGCAGAAGACCGTGAACGGCGTGGCACGCCTCAAGCTCTACAAAGGGCACGTGCGCACCGTGGGGAGGAAGTCGGAGTCCGACTCCCTCTTCAACCTCGACTTCGCGACCTTCGAGAAGGACCAGGTTTACAACCAGGCGGACGCCGAAGGCTTCATCAAGCTGAACTCGCTGAGGCTCAGGATCCGCTCCCTGATGCTGGCCAACAAGAAGTAGGTAAAGGGAAGTATCTGGAGGCTCATAGGGGCACGAGACACTCGTGCCCCTATCCGTGTATATGGAGCAAAACGGTTTCAAGGCGAGTCACATCGTCACTTCGGTGGTCGCGGTCATCATCGACAACGACGGCCGGGTGCTCCTCACCAAGAGGAACGTCCCCCCCTTCCAGGGGGAGTGGGTGATGCCCGGCGGCAAGATCGACCTCGGTGAACCTATCGTGGCGGCCCTCAAGCGCGAGGTCTGGGAAGAGGTCGGCCTCGAGGTGGAAGTGGGAAACCTGATCGACGTCTTCGAACACGTGACGCCGGGAGAGGACAACTACCACTTCATCATCATCTATTACCGGTGCACGCCGCTTTACTGCGACGTGAACCACAACAAGGACGAAGTGGCCGAGGCCCGCTGGGTCGAGCCGGAGGAGTTGCCGAACTACAAGATTCCCGCCGGCGCACGCTTCATCCTCACGAAGATCTTTGAAACCAATTGACAGGCTGCCCCCCTCTCCCTCTGGGAGAGGGTGCCCGCAGGGCGGGTGAGGGCGCTGCCGCGAAGTGAGAAGTTGCAACTGCCGTCGCCCTCACCCTGGCCCTCTCCCGGAGGGAGAGGGAACTTACGTCATCTGGATGAGTCCATGGTCAAGATCGTCGAGAAACAGGTCCAGCTCGATTTCCCTCTGGGTCATCACCTGCACTGCCTCATCGCGCAGATACCGAACCGGTTGCAGCGCCGCGAGCACCTGTTCACGCTCGTCGACGGCGAGGAGCAGTGGCGCCTGGTGCGCAGCGTTCTCGACCTGGTCGCCGAAGGCTCCGGCAACCTGAAACGACTGCACTTCCTGATGTTCCCCGAGACCTCGGTACCGCTCTCCCGGTTCGACGACCTTCTGAACATCATCGAGGAGCGTTTCCGCCCCAACACGGTGACCATGTTCGGGCTCGAACAGATCCGACTGGAGCAGTACCGGGCGCTGCTCAGGCGTTTCGAAGAGGACAACGCCGACGCGCTCGACTGCGTGGAACGCGACATAGACTCGGGCGACATCCTGGGCATGCCGGTCAACTGGTGCTGCATCGCCATCAAGGAGCGTGACGGACGGCTCAGGGTCTTTCTGGAGGCGAAGACGCACCCCTTCCGGGGCGAGGAGTTCCTTGACAAAGACCACGACCTGTACCGGGGGCGGCACTTCTACCTGTTCCGCGCCCAGCCGGCCTGCTTCAACTTCATGACGGTCATCTGCCTTGATTATCTGTACCGGGACCTCTACTCCTCCAACATCAAGCAGATAATCGACCACTCGAACCGGCTCTTCTTCACCATGAGGCAGTCGCTCGACGCCCTCTTCGTGATCCAGTGCAACCCGAAGCCCGAGCACCGCTCCTACCGCGAGGTGCTGACCGGCTTCTACGGCGAGTTCCTGGAGGACACCCCCGGCGTGCGCGAGACGGTGACCGTCTTCGGCAACTGCTCGGACGAAAGCGAGATCGAAGGGGTGCGCTGCCAGAGCTGTTACGGGGTTTCCTTCGTGGCGATCAGCGCGCGCCACAAGATGTCCCCCTTCCAGGACCGTGAGTTCGCCAGCGACGACTTCGAGGGCGCACCGGTCTGCCGGCTCAGGTTCGGCACGGGAACGAGGCTTTACTACTTCAACCTGCCGCTCTACCACGAACTCGACCCGAGAAGCTCGCGGGTCCCTTTGAAGGTGCACTCGGTGCTGCGCTGGACCGACGACGAAGGATGGGTCAAGGTGGGCGACGGCGAGGGGCAGGTTTTGTAAAAACAATATTCAACGCAAAGCCGCAGAGACGCAAAGTAAAACCGGTAACGGGTAAACCTTATGAATTTTCTTTGCGCCCTCGCGCCTTGGCGTCTTTGAGTTAAAGAAGTTGCAGTTCCAAAAAATCAGCAGCAGGAGACCGAAAGACATGTCCAAAGACAAACTGTGGGGCGGACGCTTCACCCAGCCCACCGACAAGTTCGTAGAAGAGTTCACCGCCTCCATCAACTTCGACAAGCGCCTGTACCACCAGGACATCCGCGGCTCCATCGCCCACGCCACCATGCTCGGCAAGCAGGGGATCATCCCGGTGGCGGACGTCGAGGCGATCGTGCACGGCCTCCGGGAAATCCTGGAGAAAATCGAGGCGGGCGATTTCGACTTCTCGGTCTCCCTGGAAGACATCCACATGAACATCGAGGCGCGCCTCTCCGAGAAGATCGGCGACGCGGGCAAGAGGCTCCACACCGGCCGCTCCAGAAACGACCAGGTGGCGCTCGACATCCGCCTCTACATGCGCGACGAACTCGTGGAGATCTCCGCATACATCGACCTTCTGATCGATGCCCTCATCTTCCAGGCGGAAGAGAACCTGGGCGTCATCATGCCGGGATTCACCCACCTGCAGACCGCGCAGCCGATCCTCTTCTCGCACCACATGATGGCCTACCACGAGATGCTCAAGCGCGACAAGGGGCGCATGGAGGACTGCCTGAAGCGCACCAACGTGCTGCCGCTCGGCGCGGGCGCACTGGCCGGGACCACCTTCCCCATCGACCGCGAGCACGTGGCGGAGCTCCTCGAGTTCCCCGAGGTTTCCAGGAACTCCCTCGACTCGGTCTCCGACCGCGACTTCGCCCTCGAGTTCTGCGCCGCGTCCTCGATCCTGATGATGCACCTCTCGCGCTTCGCCGAGGAACTCATCCTCTGGTCCACCAGCGAGTTCAAGTTCGTCGATCTCTCCGACTCCTTCTGCACCGGCTCCTCCATCATGCCGCAGAAGAAGAACCCGGACGTCCCGGAGCTCGTGCGCGGCAAGACCGGCCGTGTCTACGGGAACCTCATGTCCCTGCTCACGCTGATGAAGTCGCTCCCGCTCGCCTACAACAAGGACATGCAGGAGGACAAGGAGCCGCTCTTCGACACCATCGACACCGTGAAAGGGTCGCTGAAGATCTTCGCCGACATGGTGCGCGAGATGAAGGTGAACGCGGACCGCATGAAGGTGGCCGCCGCCGCGGGTTTCTCCACCGCGACCGACGTGGCCGACTACCTGGTCAGAAAGGGGATCCCGTTCCGCGACGCGCACGAGATCGTCGGTAAGGCGGTGCGCTACTGCATCGAGAACGAGATGGACATCCCGGAGCTATCCCTCGCCGAGTGGCAGATCTTCTCGGGGCGCATCGAGGACGACATATTCGACGCCATCACCCTCGAGGCCTCGGTCAACGCGCGCAAGGCGACCGGCGGCACCGCACTCGAGCGCGTGAAGGCCGAAATCGCCCGGGCGAAGGAAGGACGCTAGCCGTGGCGGCTTCGCGTCGACTCCTTCCCGCCATGGCGGTTGCGGCGAGCCTTGCCCTGCTCACCGGATGCGCCAAGAAAGGACCGCTCGTCCCCCCCGAGGCGCTGGTTCCGGCACCGATCGCCTCGCTTGCCGTGGCGCAAAAGGGCGGCGAGCTGCAGGTGAGTTGGAGCGCTCCCGGCAAGCAGGAAGGGGGAGGAAAGCTTGAGGACCTCGCCGGCTTTCTGCTGTTCCGGCGCAACGTACTCCCCCCCGCCGAAGACTGCGAGGAGTGCCCCGGCGCCTACAGCCAGCTCGCCCAGGTGGACCTGGAGCTTCCCGAAAAGGTGCGCCGGGCCGGCGGGCTCTGGATCTACGACGACTTCGACCTGCAGAAAGGGCGGACCTATCAGTACAAGGTGCGCTCCTACAGCAAGGACGGGGCGCAGAGCAAGGACTCCAACAAGGTGCGGCGCTCCGCGGTCACGCCCCCGCTTCCACCGGTGCTGGAGGCGCACGGCTCGCCGAACGAGGTCGAGCTGACTTACGTCGCCCTCCCCCCGGAGGAGGGAACCTTCGTCGGCTACAACATCTACAAGAGCAAGAAGGACGAACCGGCGCCGCTCGCTCCGGTCAACAAGGAGCCGCTTGCCGGCACCACCTACCGGGACCAGGAGCTGGTGCTCGGGCTGACCTACCGCTACACGGTGACCAGCGTGGCCAAGGTCGGTGCCGACACCGTCGAGAGCGCCCCTTCGAACCTCGTCGAAGCCGGGCTAGTGCTGCCGGAGTAGGCCCGTTGCCTTTTCAGGTCGTTCATGATAATAACCGGGAACGCTAACTAACATCAGGACGCCCTTCGCGGGGCGTATTTGGAGCAGGCATGAAGATCACAAGAGCAGAGGTCGAGCACGTAGCACGGCTCGCCCGACTGGAGCTTACCGACGCCGAACTGGACACCTTTACCGGCCAGATGGACGGCATCCTCGCCTACGTGGAGAAGCTGAACGCACTGGACACCGAAGGCATCGTCCCCACCTCGCACGCGGTCCCCATGGAGAACGCCTTCAGGGCCGACGAGCCGACCGGCTCGATCGGCGTGGAGAACGCCCTCGCCAACGCGCCGCAGCGCGCCGAGAGCTTCTTCAGGGTGCCCAAGGTCATAGAATAGCTGTCTGACCAGTCAGACAGGTCGGACTAGTCGGACCGGTCAGACGATCTCAGAATTGGAGTGTTTAATGGAAATTTTCGACCTTACCATACACGAACTGCACGAAAAGCTTAAGGCGAAGGAGGTCTCCTCGGTGGAGGCGACCCGTGCCATGCTGGACCGGATCGAGGCAGTGGACGGCCAGGTGAACGCCTACATCACGGTCACCCCGGAACAGGCGCTCGTCGAGGCGGAAGCCGCTGACCGCCGCATCGCTGCAGGCGACATCGCCCCCCTCACCGGCATCCCGATGGGCCTCAAAGACATCTTCATCACCAAGGGGATCCGCACCACCTGCGGCTCCCGCATCCTTGAGAACTTCGTCCCTCCCTACGACGGCACTGCGGTAGCGAAGCTGAAGGAACAGGGCGCAGTCATCGTGGGCAAGCTGAACCAGGACGAGTTCGCCATGGGGAGCTCCAACGAGTCCTCCTACTTCGGTCCGGTGAAGAACCCGTGGAACCTCGAGTGCACCCCGGGCGGCTCTTCCGGCGGCTCCGCCGCGGCCATCGCCGCACGCACCGCTACCGCGACGCTCGGCACCGACACCGGCGGCTCCATCCGTCAACCCGCCTCGCACTGCTCCTGCGTCGGCGTGAAGCCGACCTACGGCCGCGTCTCCCGCTACGGCGTCATCGCCTACGCCTCCTCGCTCGACCAGGTAGGCCCGCTCACCCGCGACGTGACCGATGCCGCGCTTCTTTTGGGTGCCGTCGCAGGCTACGACCCGAAGGACTCCACCTCGGTCAACACGCCGGTGCCGGATTACCTCGCCGGTCTCAAGAGCGGCGTCAAGGGGCTGAAGATCGGCCTTCCCAAGCAGTACTTCATCGAGGGGCTCGACCCGGACGTGAAGCGGGCCATGGACGAGGCGATCGCCCTCTATAAGAGCCTGGGCGCGGAGCTGCGCGAGGTGAGCCTGCCGCACACCGAGTACGCCGTCGCCACCTACTACCTGATCGCCACCGCCGAGGCGTCCTCGAACCTCGCCCGCTACGACGGCGTCCGCTTCGGCCACCGCGCCGAAGAGGTCCGCGGTCTGAAGGAGATGTTCGCGAAGACCCGCGCCGAAGGGTTCGGCTCCGAGGTGAAGAGAAGGATCATGCTCGGGACCTACGCCCTCTCCTCCGGGTACTACGACGCCTATTACGTCAAAGCCCAGAAGGTCAGGACGCTCATCATGCAGGACTTCCTGAACGCCTTCAACGAGGTGGACGTGCTGCTCACCCCGATCGCGCCGACCCCTCCCTTCAAGATCGGCGAGAAGCTGGCCGACCCCCTGCAGATGTACCTCTCCGACATCTTCACCATTCCGGTTAACCTGGCCGGGACCTGCGGCATCAGCATCCCCGCAGGCTTCAGCGCGGCGGGACTTCCCATCGGCCTGCAGCTGATAGGGAAGCCGTTCGGCGAAGCGACCATCCTCTCCACCGCGTACGCGTTCGAGCAGGAGACCCAGTGGCACTTGAAGAAAGCGCCGCTGTAAAACCTTAAAACCATTGGCCACGGAGAAAATCTGAGAACTTCGGAGAAAACCGTGACCCCCAAAAAGACTTAAAAGACTTAAAAGACTTTGGGGCAACCCAAAAGCTTTGTTTTGGTTTTCTCAGATTTCCTCAGATTTTCTCCGTGGCTAACGGTTTACAGCCTTTCGGTTTTTTGGAGCTCATATGAAATATCAGGTCGTCATCGGGCTTGAGGTACACACCCAGCTCACCACCAACACCAAGATCTTCTGCGGCTGCTCGACGAAGTTCGGCTCGGAGCCGAACTCCCAGACCTGCCCGGTTTGCCTAGGCTTCCCCGGCGCGCTTCCGGTCCTCAACCGGCAGGTGGTGGAATACGCCATCCGCGCGGGCCTTGCCACCAACTGCTCCATCACCCAGAGAAACGTCTTCGCCAGGAAGAACTACTTCTACCCGGACCTCCCGAAGGGTTACCAGATCAGCCAGTTCGACCTCCCCATCTGCCAGCACGGACACCTCGACATCGAGGTTGAGGGGGAAACGAAGAGGATCGGCATCACGCGTATCCACATGGAGGAGGACGCCGGCAAGCTGGTACACGCCGACATCCAGGGGGTGGGGGACGATTCCTGCGTCGACCTGAACCGCGCCTGCACACCGCTCCTCGAGATCGTATCCGAGCCGGACATGCGCTCGCCGGACGAGGCGATCGCGTACCTCAAGAAGCTGCACCAGATCGTCATGTACCTCGGCATCTGCGACGGCAACCTCGAGGAGGGAAGCTTCCGCTGCGACGCGAACGTCTCGCTCATGCCGGTCGGCTCCACCGTCTTCGGCACCCGCGCGGAACTGAAGAACATCAACTCCTTCAAGTTCATCAAGCAGGCGATCGAGTACGAGATCGAGCGCCAGGCCGAGATCCTCGACGACGGCGGCAAGGTGATCCAGGAAACCCGCCTCTTCGACCCGAACACCGGCACCACCCGCTCCATGCGCGGCAAGGAGGAGGCCCACGACTACCGCTACTTCCCGGACCCGGACCTCGTCCCGGTGCTGATCCCGGACCAGTGGATCGAGGACGTACGCTCCGAACTGCCGGAACTGCCGGAAGCGAAACGCGCCCGCTACGTCGCCGAGCTTGGGCTTCCCGAGTACGACGCCGAGGTGCTCGTCTCGAGCCGCGAACTCGCCCAGTACTACGAGGAGACCGTCGCCCTATTCCCGCAGGCGAAGATCGTTTCCAACTGGGTCATGGGTGAGGTGGCCCGCGCCCTCAACGAGGACAACAACCGCTCCATCACCGACTGCCCGGTCACCCCTGCCCTGCTCGCAGACCTCCTGAAGCTCATGGAGAAGGGGACCATCTCCGGCAAGATCGCGAAGACCGTCTTCGACGAGATGTACAAGACCGGCAAGGCGCCCGAGAAGATCGTCGAGGAAAAGGGGCTGGTGCAGGTCTCCGACACCGGCGCCATCGAGGCGATGGTCGACGAGGTGCTGAACGCCAACCCCGGCCAGGTCGAGCAGTACCGCGGCGGCAAGGAGACCGTCTTCGGCTTCTTCGTAGGGCAGGTGATGCGCGCCTCCAAGGGGAAAGCGAACCCCGCCGTGGTGAACGAACTGCTGCTGAAGAAGCTTAAGGCATAAAGGCTGTATGTAGCGCAAAGACGCAAAGGCGCGAAGAAAACCAAGAGACTATAAGAGGTTTTCGCACCGGTTTTACTTTGCGTCTTTGCGGCTTTGCGGCTTTGCGGCTTTGCGGCTTTGCGTTAAAAAACTCGTTTTTTGAAGTTAGCTTCCCATCGAGGTAGATATGTCCTTCAGAACCATAGAGTGGCGCGACAACAAGGTGATCATGATAGACCAGACGAGGCTCCCGGCCGAGGAGGTCTACAACGAGTACACCGACTTCCAGGGGGTCGCCGAGGCGATCCGCGGCATGGTGGTCCGGGGAGCCCCGGCCATCGGCATCGCCGCCGCCATGGGGGTCGCCATCGGCGCGCGCGAGATCATCGCGGACGGCTTCGACACCTTCTACCGCCAGTTGGAGAACGTCTGCGACGTGCTCGGCCGCACCCGCCCCACCGCGGTCAACCTCTTCTGGGGACTGGAGCGCATGAAGCGCGTGGCGCTGCAGCACAAGGAACTGGACCTGAACTCCATCCGTGAGCTCCTGAAGGCCGAGGCGATCAGCATCGAGGCCGAAGACCTCGCCATCTGCAAGGAAATCGGCCGCCACGGCGCCGCCCTCGTCAAGGAGGGTGCTTCCATCCTCACCCATTGCAACGCGGGCGGCCTCGCCACCGCGGGCTACGGCACCGCGCTCGGCGTGATCCGCGGCGCACACGATGCGGGCAAGAACATCCGCGTCTTCGCCGACGAAACCCGCCCCTGGCTCCAGGGCGCACGCCTCACCGCCTGGGAGCTGATGAAGGACTCCATTCCGGTCACCCTCATCTCGGACAACATGGCGGGCTGGCTCATGAAGAGCGGGCAGATCGACTTCTGCGTGGTCGGCGCCGACCGCATCGCCGCAAACGGCGACACCGCGAACAAGATCGGCACCTACTCCGTCGCCGTCCTCGCCAAGGAGAACCGGATCCCCTTCTACGTCGCGGCCCCCATCTCCACCCTCGACCTGAAGCTTTCCAACGGCGACCAGATCCCCATCGAAGAGCGCGCCCCGGAAGAAGTCACCAAGGTGCAGGGGGTATCCATCGCGCCTGAAGGGGTCAAGGTCAGAAACCCCGCCTTCGACGTCACCCCCGCCCGCTACATCACCGGCATCATCACCGAAAAAGGGGTGGTGCGCGGCGATTACGAGAAGGAACTCAGAGCACTGGTCGGGCTATGAGCCGCCTTTCCGACCTCGCCGCACTGCTGCTGTCCGCCCTGTCGCAGCCGGACAAAGGTGACCTCCCCCATCTCCTGGAACAGGGAGGCTTCAGCTACGGTGCACGCACGGTCGAAAACCTGAGGCTTCTTTCCGAAGTGCTGCCGGGCGAGCGGCTGGTCGAGGTGGCCATCGCCTCGCTCGCCGCTCCCATGCCGGACATGGCGCTGAACGGCCTCGAGCGCATCAGCACCATCGTCCCGCGCGACCTGCTCGTCACCCTCTGCTCGCGCCGCGCCCTCACCGCGCAGCTCATGAACATCTGCGGTTCCTCCCCCTTCCTCACCACGATCATCTGCCGCGATTCCTCCTCCTTGCAGCGACTCTTCATGGACCGCGAGATCATGATCCGGCGCAGCGAAGAGGAGATGCTGGAGGCCCTTCGCCTGCGCATCCCTGAAGGGACCGGCTACGCCGAGATCTTCTCCCACCTGCGCCGTTTCAAGTACGCCGAGATGCTGCGCATCGCCGCCCGCGACCTGAACGGCCTGGCCCCGCTGGAGGAAGTCACCGCGGAACTTTCCTCCCTTGCTGCCGCGACGCTTCAGATCGCCTACGAGACCGCCCACCGGGAGCTCGTGCGCGAACACGGCACCCCCATGGAAGAAGGGCCCGACGGACCGGTGCCGGCGGAGTTCACCATCATCGGCATGGGAAAGTTCGGCGGGCGGGAACTCAACTTCTCCTCGGACATCGACCTCATCTACTTCTACTCGTCCGACAAGGGGGAATGCACCGGCGTCCCCGACGGACGCGGCGGGTTCAGAAACAAGCTGACCCTGCACGCCTTCTTCGTGAAGCTCTCCGAGATGGTGAGCCGCGCCATCTCACAGGTCACCGAAGACGGCTTCGTCTTCCGCGTCGACATGGGGCTGAGACCCGACGGCAAGGGGGGGGACCTCGCCACCTCGATGCGCTCCGCCGAGGTCTACTACGAGGCGTGGGGACAGTCGTGGGAGCGCGCCGCCATGATGAAGGCGCGTCCCGTCGCCGGTTCCATCGAGCTTGGTGAGCGCCTTCTCGCCGCGCTCACCCCCTTCGTCTACCGCCGCTACCTCGATTACAACCTCATCGAGGACATGATGGCGATGAAGAAGAAGATCGACGCCTCGCTCGCCAGGAAGCAGGAAGGTGAGGTCAACATCAAGCTCGGGCGCGGCGGCATCCGCGAGATCGAGTTCTTCATCCAGGCCCTGCAACTGGTCTACGCCGGGAAGAACCCGCAGTTGAGGGAGCGCAACTCGCTCAAGGCCCTGAAGACCCTGTACCAGGCCCGCCTCATAAAAGAAGCCGAATGCGCCTCGCTCTCCGACGCCTACCGCTTCCTGCGCACCGTCGAGCACCGCATCCAGGTGGTGCAGGAGCGCCAGACCCACGCCCTCCCGCGCAAGGACGAGGAGCTTTTGGCACTGGCGCGGCGCTGCGGGTACCTGAGAAAGGACGGGCTGCAGCGTTTCAGCGAGACGCTGGAGCGGCACCGCCGCGCCGTCTCCGCCATCTACGGCGACCTCTTCCTGTCGCGCGACGAGAAGATCAAGGAGGAGGTCCTCCCCGAGGTCCACTTCTTCTTCGATCACAACGCCGACGCCGACCTCATCAAGGACATGCTGGAGGAGCGCCACTTCGAGCACCCGGACGCCGCCTACGAGAACCTCCTCGTGCTGCGCGACGGCCCGGCCAAGGTGAACCTCACCGAACAGGGGCGCCGCACCCTGGAGAAGATCGCGCCGCTCTTCTTGCAGGAGGTCTTCTCGGCTCCCGACCCGGACCTCGCCCTCACCAACCTGGAGCGCTTCCTATCCTCGCAACGGACCAGGTCCTCGATCTACGCCCTTTTGGCCGAGAACCGGGACATCCTGAAGCTCCTCACCTCGCTTTTCGGGATGTCGGAGTTCCTCTCCAAGATCTTCATCGGGCACCCGGAACTGCTCGACAGCATGGCTTCGCACGGCTACGCCTACCTGCAAAAGGAGCGCGCCGCCATGGCGAAGGAGCTCGACACCTTCCTCACCCAGGCGGACGGCTTCGAGGAGCAGCTTGATGCCATGCGGAGCTACCGGCACGAGGAGTTCCTGCGCATCGGCATGAACGACATCTACGGCAAGATGAAGCAGCCGGAAGTGGCGCAGCAGCTGACCGATCTCGCCGACGTGACCCTCGCCGCCGCCTGCTGCATGGCGACCGGGGAACTCGCCCGATTCGGCCGCCCTATGGTGGTCGAGGAGGACGGCACGAAGCACGAAGCCTCCTTCGCGATCGTCGCCATGGGGAAACTGGGGGGCTTCGAGCTCAACTACCATTCCGACCTGGACGTCATCTACATCTACGACGGACAGGGGTTCACCGACGGCGAGAAGAGCATCACCAACCGCGAGTACTTCGCCAAACTGGGGCAGAAGATCATCCTGGTCCTCACCACCCAGACAAGAGAAGGGTACGCCTACAAGATCGACACGCGGTTGCGCCCTTCAGGCAACGCAGGCCCGCTGGTCACCTCGCTCGAATCCTTCCAGAGCTACCATGCCGACGAGGCACAGATCTGGGAGCGCCAGGCACTAACCAAGGCGCGGGTAACCTACGGCGATCCTCGCCTTAAGGAAGCAGTGGAAAGGGTCATCGAGCAGACCGTTTACAGCTCCAGTGCCGACGACGGGGTGCGGGCTGAGATTCACCGACTCAGGATGCGCATGGAGAACGAGCTCGCCAAGGAGTCGACCGGCAGCTACAACATCAAGACCGGACGCGGCGGCATGGTGGACGTCGAGTTCATCATCCAGTTCCTGCAGCTCAAACACGGCTGCGAGCATGGTGAGATCCGCTGTCCGAACACGCTCGAAGCGATGGACGCGATGCGCATGCAAGGGCTTCTCTCCGAGCCGGATTACCAGGCCTTGGCCGAAGGGTACCGTTTCCTGCGCCGCCTGGAAAACCGGCTGAGGATCATCCACGACTACTCGATGAACGACCTGGGCGGACCGCTCAAGTACCTGAACAAGCTGGCGAGAAGGCTCGGTTACGATCCGATGCTCAAGAACCCGGGGCAGGCGCTCATGGCCGATTACGAGCGGGTCACCGAGGCGGTGCGCGAGGTGTACGGCAGGATCCTGGGGGGCGAAACACCAAAGGCGTTTAACAGGGATGAAGGGGATACAGGGGATAACATCTAAACCATTAAAGCCTTTATCCCCTTTATCCCCTTTATCCCTGTAAATGACTTGTTTCTTTTTGGAGGTTGCATTGGACGTACGGATTTACTACGAGGACACCGACGCGGGCGGGGTGGTCTACCACTCCAATTACATAAGCTACATGGAGCGGGCGAGGACCGAATTCCTGAGGAAGCACGGGCTGTCGGTCAGGGAGATGCACGACATGGGGATCATCTTCCCCGTGGTGCACATCGACGCCAATTTCCGCGCACCGGCGCGACTGGACGACCTGCTGGAGGTGCGCACCCAAATCGCGGTGCTTAAGAACAGTTCTTTCACGGTGGCGCAGCAGGTGGTTCGGAAGGAAGACGAAAAACTGCTAGTGGAGGCGAAGGTGACGCTGGCCTGCGTCAGTCCCGAGATGAAGGCGAAGCGCCTGCCGAACGAGATCAGGGAACTGTTCACAAGGCTTTTGGAGGAGAACCCATAGTAAGTTTGAGGCATCAGCGCCGCCCTGCACTGTAAGCCAGTCACACGTCCCCTCGAAAGGTCGCAGAGGCCCTGTAGCAGAGAGCATGCCTAACGTCCCCCCTTTGCGAAGGGGGAGCCTGTCCCCCGTAGCCTTGGCGAAGGGGGAACAGGGGGGATTTGCCTTCGCTTGGCGCATCATCTCTTCAAAGACCGCAGCATCTTCCAACAAAACCTGCCAGCCTTCCAACCTAATTACGTAACCCGGAACATCCCTAAAAAAAATCCCCTCTGTCCCCCCTTCGCAAAGGGGGGGACGCGGGGGCTATTGTGGTGCTTCGTGGACAGATGCTCCGTGGTCCTCAGCGCGGGAAAGGAGCCAGGCGGCGTTTAGTGTGCGTCGGACGGGGTGTTCTTCTGCTTTTCCCTGCGCTCCTCGAGCAGCATGTCGATGGCCAGGATGAAAACGCCGACGCAGATGGCGGAATCGGCGATGTTGAAGGCGGGCCAGTGATGTCCCTTCCAGTACACGTCGAGGAAGTCGATCACCTCACCCAGGCGGATCCGGTCGATCATGTTGCCGAGCGCGCCCGAGAAGATCAGCGACAGCGACACCACGTTCAGCTTCTGGTCGTCGCGCAGCTTGCTGACCGCCACCAGGATGACCACCACGGCGATGGAGGAGATCATCAGGAAGAAGGGGAGCCGGTAGGCCGAAGAGGCGAGGATGCCGAAGGCCGCCCCCTTGTTGCGCAGATAGGTGATGTTGAAGAGCCCCTCGATGACCGGGAAGGAGCTGTGCAGGGTCATGGTCTTGTCGATATAGACCTTGCTCAACTGGTCCAGCACCAGCACCAGCGCCGAAACCGCCGCGAGGATGATGTATTTGAGTTTCATAGAGTCCTTTAGGTCCGATATCCCCTCTCCCTCCGGGAGAGGGACAGGGTGAGGGCGTCGGCAGATGCAATCTCCTCGCTTCGTGGCAAGGCCCTCACCCGCCCTGCGGGCACCCTCTCCCAGGGGGAGAGGGCATGGTAATGGGATTGTTTCCTCTACAGAGTTACTTTACCGCCGCAAGGCACTTCGGGCAGATGGCCGGATGGTCGGCGTCATGGCCCAACTCCTCGCTGTAGCACCAGCAGCGCTCGCATTTCTCGCCGGGGGCGGCGGAAACCGCCACCTCTAGCCCTTCGATCCCCTCCGCCTGGTACACCTCGCCGGAAAGCGTCTCGCAAAGCTCGGCCTTGGAAACGATGAATATCTCGGAAAGCTGCGCCGCGTACTCCTTGAGGAACGCCTCGGTGTCGCCAGTTGCCTTCAGTGAGACGGCGGCGTCGAGCGAGTGCCCGATCACCTTCTTCACACGGGCAAGCTCTAGCGCCTTGGAGACCTCGGAGCGGATCTTGATGATCTTCTCCCAGCGCACGGCGAGCGCATCGTCCTTCACCTCGGGGGTGAGCGCCGGGAAGAGCGCCAGGTGCACGCTCGACTCGCGGTTGCCGGGCATCTCCGCCCAGACCTCTTCGGCGGTGAAGGAGAGCACCGGTGCCACCATGCGCACCAGGGCGTCGAGCACCTTGTACATCACGGTCTGGCCGCTTCTCCTCGCCACCGAATCCTTCTTCGAGGTGTAGACGCGGTCCTTCAGGATGTCGAGGTAGAAGGCGCTCATCTCGACGGTGCAGAAGCCGTTCACCGCATGGTAGAGGATATGGAACTCGCTGTCGTTGTAGGAGGCGAGCACCTTCTCCTTCAGAAGCTCCAGCTGGTGCATCGCCCAGCGGTCCAACTCCGGCATCTGCTCGAACGGGACGCAATCGGTGTCGGGATTGAAGTCGTGGATGTTGCCCAGGATGTAGCGGCAGGTGTTCCTGATGCGGCGGTAGCTCTCGGAGAGACGGGTCAGGATCTCCTGGGAGATGCGCAGGTCGTCACGGTAGTCCTGTGCCGCCACCCAGAGACGGAGCACGTCGGCGCCGAACTTCTTGATGACGTCCTCGGGAGCTACGACGTTGCCCACCGACTTGCTCATCTTGCGGCCGGAGCCGTCCATGACGAAGCCGTGGGTGAGCACGTTCTTGTAGGGGGCGCGCCCGCGGGTGCCGACGCTCGCAAGGAGCGAAGAGTGGAACCAGCCGCGGTGCTGGTCGCTGCCTTCCAAGTACATGTCGGCGGGGGAACCGAGGTTATCGCGCAGCTCGAGCACGGCGGCATGCGAGGTGCCGGAGTCGAACCAGACGTCGAGGATATCCCCTTCCTTCTCGAACTCGTTCTTGCCGCAGGAGGGGCAGACGGTCCCTTCCGGCAGGAACTTGGCGGCATCCCAGTCGTACCAGATGTCGGAGGTGTGCTCGGCGAAGAGGTCGGCGACCTTGTGCATCACCTTGCCGTCCGCCATCACATGGCCGCAGCTCTTGCAGTAGAAGGCGGCGATGGGGACGCCCCAGGAGCGCTGACGGGAAACGCACCAGTCGGGGCGGTTCTCGATCATGCCGTAGATGCGCTCGCGACCCCACTTCGGGATCCAGTTAACGTTGTTGATCTCGGAAAGCGACTTGCCGCGCAGGTCGTTCCTCTCCATGGAGATGAACCACTGCTCGGTGGCGCGGAAGATGACCGGCTTCTTGCAGCGCCAGCAGTGCGGGTAGGAGTGGGAGATCTCCTTGGAGCCCAAAAGCGCACCGACCTCGGTCAGCTTCTCGATCACGTTCTTGTTGGCGTCGAAAACGAACTGCCCGGCGAAGAACTCGATGTTCTCGTAGAAACGGCCGCGGTTGTCGACCGGGTTGTAGATGTCGAGCCCCGCCTGCAGGCCGAGTTCGTAGTCCTCCTGGCCGTGGCCGGGGGCGGTGTGGACGCAGCCGGTACCGGCCTCCAGCGTTACGTGCTCGCCTAAGAGGATGATGGAGTCCTGATCGTAGAACGGATGGCGCGCGAGCTTCTTCTCCAGGATCTTGGAGGGGAACTTGGCCAGCACGGAGCCTTCCGCGCCGATCTCCTTCAGGAAGCTCTCCTTCAGGCCGTCGGCCACGATGACCACGTCACCGCTGTTGAGCGCGAGCGCCACGTAGTCGAGTTCCGGGTGCAGCGCGATGGCGAGGTTCGCGGGAAGGGTCCAGGGGGTGGTGGTCCAGATCACCATGGAGGCCTTCTTGCCGGAAAGCTCCGGCACCGCGTTCCCGAGATCCTCCTTCAGGGCGAACTTCACGAACACGGAGGGAGACTTGTGGTCGGCGTACTCGACCTCGGCCTCGGCGAGCGCCGTGCCGCAGGAAGAGCACCAGTGTACCGGTTTCTTACCCTTGTAGAGGCCGCCGTTCTCGGCGAAGCGCGCCAGTTCGCGGGCGGTCGCCCCTTCGTAGCTCGCGTGCATGGTCAGGTAGGGGTTGTCCCAGTCGCCGAAGACGCCGAGACGCTCGAACTCCTCGCGCTGGATGCCGACGAACTTCGCGGCGTACTCGCGGCAGAGCTTGCGCATCTCTAGCTTGGAGATCTCGTGCTTCTTCGAACCGAGATTCTTCTCGACCTGCAGCTCGATGGGGAGACCGTGGCAGTCCCACCCCGGCACGTAAGGGGCGGCGAAGCCTTCCATACGCTTGCTCTTGAGGACGATGTCCTTGAGGATCTTGTTCAGCGCGTGGCCGATATGGATGTGACCGTTGGCGTACGGAGGACCGTCGTGCAGGATGTAACGCGGGCGGTTTGCTCCCGCCTCATCGATCTTCTGGTTTATGTCGATCTCGTTCCAGTGCTTGAGCATCTCGGGCTCGCGCTGGGGCAGATTGCCCTTCATAGGGAAGTTGGTACTGGGGAGATTGAGAGTGTCCTTGTAATCCATGTAAACGGCCTCCAAGCTGTCGGATTAAGCTGTGAGAGAAACGACTTAAGCTACAAGCTATAACGAGTAATGTCAAGCGCAAACAGGGATTTCCGCTGTTTAGACAGCGCTGTCCACTCATTATCCGGCGATGTCCGGCGTTTCATCCAGCTCCGAGGGCGACCGAGCAGAACGAGTCCGAAGCAGAGGCGCTTCACACACAACAAGGCGAGCGGGACGCGGCTCGGATTGCCGATACAACGGCAATTTTTGCGGTTTTTCTTGTGTCAGGCGGAGAGCGGTGCTATAAGTTGCGCCGCTAGAATAACTGGAGGCCTCTCCATGCAAAAGCACGAACAATCATACTGGGGCGGGATAGTCAAATCGATGGGCCTCGTCTTTGGCGACATCGGTACGAGCCCCATCTATACCCTCTCCGTCATTTTCGCCATCACCCCTCCGAAGCCTGAGAACATCTTCGGCATCCTGTCGCTTATCGTCTGGACCCTGATCATCCTGGTCACCGTCGAGTACGCCTGGCTCGCCATGAGCCTCGGGAGAAAGGGTGAAGGCGGCACCATCGTTTTGAAGGAGATCCTGGTCCGCCTGCTCAAGGGGGGACGCGCCATGGGCTTCATCGGCCTGCTCTCCTTCATCGGCGTTTCGCTGCTGCTGGGTGACGGCGTCATCACGCCGGCCATCTCCATCCTCTCCGCGGTGGAAGGTCTCGTGCTGATCCCGACGTTCTCAGGCCTGTCGCAGGGCGTTCTGATCTTCATCGCGGCAGTCATAGCCATCACCCTCTTCATCTTCCAATCGCGGGGAACGGACAAAGTGGCCGGTGCTTTCGGCCCGCTCATGGTGCTCTGGTTCGCATCACTCACCGTGACAGGCCTCATCGCCATCGCCGGGCACCCGGAGGTCGTCAAGGCGATCTCCCCCTGGTACGCCATAAAGTTCTTCCTGGACAACGGCCTCTCAGGTTTCTTCGTTCTCTCGGAAGTCATCCTGTGCGCCACCGGCGGTGAAGCTCTTTACGCCGACATGGGACATCTGGGCAGAAAGCCGATCGTCAGGGCCTGGTACTTCGTCTTCGTGGCCTTGGTGATCAACTACCTTGGCCAGGGCGCGTTCCTGCTGGAGCACCCGCACGAGAAGAACACCCTTTTCGGGATGGTGCAGGGGGAATCCCAGTTCCTCTACATCCCGTTCCTGATCCTCACCATCTTAGCGACCGTCATCGCCTCGCAGGCCCTCATAAGCGGGGTGTTCTCAATCGTATATCAGGGGATCACCACGCGCATCATGCCGCTCATGAAGGTCGATTACACATCGAGCCATCTCAAGTCACAGATCTACATAGGCTCGGTGAACTGGTCGCTCATGGTGCTGGTCATCTTCATCATGCTTTTGTTCGGCAAGTCGGAGAACCTGGCGGCCGCATACGGACTTGCCGTCACCGGGACCATGACCATCACCGGCATCATGATGACCTGGATCTTCGCCAACACCACCAAGAAGTGGAAGGCGCCCATCGCCCTCGCGGTCACCCTCGTCGACGCCGTCTTCCTGATCGCAAACCTGAACAAGCTCCCCCACGGCGGCTACTGGTCCATCATCCTCGCCTCGGTCCCCTTCATGACCATTCTGATCTGGACCAGGGGGCAGCGGGCGCTTTACAAGGCACTCAAGCCGCTCGACGTCGAGACCTTCCTCCTCTCCTACGAGCAGATCTTCTCCAAGGGACGCACCATCCCGGGCACGGGGCTCTTCTTCACCCGTGAGTGGGCGGTGGTCCCCCCTTACGTGGTGCACTGCATCATCCGGAGCAACATCATCTACGAGCGCAACGTCTTCATCTCCATCATCAGGACCGACGAGCCGTTCGGGGTCTCCTACAAGCTGACCGAGAAGCGCGGCAGCGGCCTTGATTCCTTCGAAATCTTCGCGGGGTACATGGAGGTGATCGACATCGAGACCCTGCTCAAGAAGAACAACATCAACGAGAAGGTCATCTTCTACGGCGTGGAGGACATCACGACCCCCAACCCGATCTGGAAGATCTTCAACGCCATCAAGAAACTGAGCCCGAACTTCGTGCAGTTCAACCAGCTTCCCGCAAGCAAACTGCAGGGCGTTCTGACCCGGGTGGAGATGTAACTGTCCGCCCCTCCACCAGCCGTCCATCCCAAAACACAAAAAGGGCCGCTTCCGTCACGGGAGCGGCCCTTTTCACTTCGGTTGGGGATTCGACGCCTGACTAGACAGCGTCCAGCAGACTCCCCCAAGTATCCTTCATCTGGATGCGGTGCAGAGCGTTCACCCCCTGGACCTCGTAGATGATCTTCTCGGTCTCCTCCTGCGAGAGCCCGACCTTGGGACGGACCCCCATCCAGTGGGTGGCCTGGCCGGAGGGGGACTCCAGCGGGCGGGGCAGCGGGGGGCCCGGTTTGTACTTCTTATCAACGAAAATGGCCGCTTCATACTGCTTGCCGTGCTTGACCAGGCAGATTTCCAGCAAAGCCCCCGTATTCTGCAGGACCCTATCGAGGATCACTTCCTGTACTTCCATATCTTCCGGCATCTCGGTGTATTCGCTCATGGCACCTCTCCATTCCCAGTGTTGGACGTTGTTCCTATTCTGACTCCATATCGGCCGATCACGGTCACAACTTTAGGACTTTTGCCCCTCTCAGTGCGACTATCTCCCACCGTCATTTTTCCCATTGGCGCCCAGGCGAAGCGTCACGACCAGGGGAAGATGGTCTGAAGCGACGGCAGTCAGCTTGGTGCGCGGGATCAGCTCGTTTTCCACGCTCAGGTCCGGCGAGATGAAGATGTGGTCGAACCTGACGATGGGCATGTTGCTCGGGAAAGTGAACTGGCGGTGCCCGAACTTCAGCCGCTCCTGCTCATCCTGCAGCGCGTTTCTGAGGCGCTTGTGGATGCTCCAGCTGGGCATGGCGTTGAAGTCGCCACACAAGACCACCGGGGCCCGGCACTCGGGATGGGCCAGCCAGTCTTCACCGGTAAGCACCTTCGCCTGGTAGTTGCGCTCCTGCGGGGTGAGCCCCAGGTGTGTGTTCACCAACTGCAGTTTCTGTCCGTTGACGTCGATCTCCACCCACATCGCGCCCCGCGGCACCATGGTCCGGTACCGGTTCTCCGGGTGCAGCCCCCCGGCCCGAACCAGCCGCATGGGAAACCGGCTGAAGACCACGTTGCCCCAACGCTCGCGCTCGAGGTTGTAGTGGACGTCCCTTCTTACCACCAACGCCAACTCGTGCGCCAAATCCTGGCAAGCGCCGCCGATTTCGGGGCGGAAACGCGCCCCGGGAAGTTCCTGAAGAGCAACGATGTCGGGCTGGTAGGCTTCGATGACCTGTGCGATGCGCGCGGCTGAAGTGTGGCGATCATTGCCGGTCAGCCGGTGCACGTTGTAGGTCATGACGGTGAAGGTGCCATTGCTTTGGATCATACGGACTGCCGCCCTTTCTAGTCGCGAGGGAGCCATAGGAAAAACAACGACAGGAATTATACCCGGTTTTCCGGGAGGCGCAGGCAAGAGGTGCGGGAACTTTCACTTTGGGAAAAACAACGGCAGATGATGCCGGTCAAACGTGTGGAAGAATGCCGCCGGGTTGGAGGAGGTTTCTCACCGTTGGGAAGGGGTCGCGCGCCGCGCGCAAAGGGTCTCGCACCGCGTGCAAAGGGTCTTGCACCGCGTGCAAAGGGTCTCGCACCGCGCGCAAAGGGTCTCGCACCGCGCGCAAAGGGTCTTGCACCGCGTGCAAAGGGTCTTGCACCGCGTGCAAAGGGTCTTGCACCGCGCGCAAAGGGTCTCGCACCGCGCGCAAAGGGTCTCGCACCGCGCGCAAAGGGTCTTGCACCGCGCGCAAAGGGTCTTGCACCGCGTGCAAAGGGTCTTGCACCGCGTGCAAAGGGTCTTGCACCGCGTGCAAAGGGTCTCGCACCGTGTGCAAGAGGTCTCGCGCCGCGTGCAAGGGGTCTCGCACGCGAAGTGTGGTGGTTGGCGCTTAAGAGGATGAAACGTCGAAGCGGTCGATCTCCTGCTGCAGCACCTCGATCTGGGCCGCCAGCGCCGACATGCTCTCGCCCAGCACCTTGACCGCGCCGAGGTTGCTCTCGGTGGCGCCCTTGATGCTCTCGACCGCCGGCAGCACCAGGTCCGCCCCCCTGCTCTGCTCGTCGCACGCCTTCTGGATGTGGCGGATCATGTCGGTGATGTTCTCGGTTGAACTCGCGATAAAGTTCCCCACGTTGCTCTGTTCGCGCGTCGAATTCTTCACCTGTTCGGTCAGGGTCCTCATCTTCTCCACCGCGGAAAGAACCAGACTGCTTCCCTCTCCCTGCTCGCGCGTGGCGGTCGCGATCTGACGCACCATGGAGGTGACCTTTTCCGTCGTGTCCCTGATCATCATGCTGCCGCGCGCCTGTTCGCCGGTGGCGCGGGCGATGCCGTTGACCTGCTCGGTCGCCATCTGGACGCCGCTCACGATCTTCTCGAGCGCCTCGCCGGATTTCCTGGACAGCTCTTCCCCTTGGGCGATGTTCTGTTCCGCCTGCGATATCGCAACCACCGCACGGTCGGTCTCCGCGAGAACCCCGTTCACCACATCGGCTATCTTGCGGGTCGAGGCGCTGGTCCTTTCCGCAAGCTGCTTGATCTCACCTGCCACGACCGCGAAGCCCTTGCCGTGCTCCCCGGCCTGGGCGGCGATGATGGCGGCGTTCAGCGCCAGAAGGTTGGTCTGCTCCGCAACGTCGTCGATGACGGAGAGGATCGCCCCGATATCACCGGCGCGCTGGGAAAGGTTCGCAATCACCTCGGAGGTGATGCGCGAGGATTGCCTGATGGCGTTGATGCCGAGGATGGTCGACTCCACCGCTCCCTTGCCGAACTCGGCATCCTGCTTCACAGACTCGGAGATCTTCACCGTGTTGAGTGCGTTCTTCTCCACCTCTTTTATGGTGCTGTCCATCTCGACGATGGAAGAGGAGTTGATGCTCGCCTCTTCGAGCAGGAGATCCGCGTTTCTTCCCACCTGCTTTATGGATGCAGCCATCTCGATGATGGCCGATCCCACCTCATCCACCTGGTGGGCGAGCGCCTCGGCGTTCAGGGCCACCTCCTCGACACTCGAAGCCATCTCGAGAATCGACGACGAGCTCTCGGACGCCGACTGGGACAGCCCCTCGACGGCCTTCCCAACTCCCTTGATCGAGGAGGTTATCTGAGTCATGGCGCTGGAAGCTTCATGCACCGAGGAAGACTGCTGCTCGGCCGCTCCCATAACGGTGCTCGAGACCTGCACCAGGTTGCCTGAGACTGCTCCAAGCTCGTCGCTGGAGACGTTCACCTGCCGCACCATAAGCGCAAGCTTCTCGGTCATGGTATTGAAGTCGGCGGCAAGCTCGCCTATCTCATCCTGGGTGTCCACCTGAAGGCGCTTGTTGAGGTCCCAGTCCGTGGTCACGGAGACGATGTGCTTCTTGAGGGTCTCGAAGAGAGCGATGCTCGGTTTTAGCGACAGGTAAAGAAAGGTAACACCGGCCAAGAGAATGGCGATGAAGATACCCATCTGGGCCGCCACCCCCTTCCACATCGTGGCGAACAGGGGACCGATTTCCTTGTGCGAGAAAAGTACCCCCACGGTCTCACCGGATGCGTCCTTGACCGGCCCGATGCCGACCAGGTACTTGCCCCCCTTGTAGGAGATGATGGCGAGTTGCGGCTCCTTGAGCGCCTGGGTCATTTCCGGAGCGAGCTGGGCGGCGATCCCCAAGGCCACTTCCTTCTGAGTCGGGTAAAGGATGCGGAAGTTCCCTGACTGCTCGGTCTTGACGTCGGTCCCTTTGCTCTTCAGGAAATCGTTGGTGAGAAAGAGGCTCATCTCTTTCCCGGTGATCTGCTTCATCTGCTGGAAGACATGGTCGATCTCTTCGGCGACCTCCATGTACCCCAGCGCCCTTCCCTGGTAGGAGACCGGTTTCACGCAGCGCAAGGAGAAGAAGTTCTTGCCCATCTCCAGGCCCCACGCCATCTGTTTGGTCGCCTGCGCCTTCAGGAAGGTCTCCCGCTTCAGGATGTCACCGTCCTGCTCGGGCTTGTGAGCCCGCAAAAGCACCTTGCCGTCGGGCTGTATGAAATACATGTGCGTTATGTTGTTGTTCTGTTTGATCTCGCCGAAGATGGGCTTCGCCACGGCGAGCAGTGCGTCCTTGTTGCCGGCGGCAAACGGGGCGAGCAGAACGTCGAGCCGGTCCAGTCCCGTGTGGGCCCTTGCGAGTCCCTCGGCGTCCCCCTTCAGGATCGCTTCGAATAGGCGGCCGTTGTTGCTGGCCTCGTCTTTGAGCCCCTCCCGCATCTGGTGCATCTGGTATTGGTAGGCGAAGATTCCTAGGATGGTGATGCTTGCAAGACAGAGAGAGACAACGGATACTATGACGCGCTTCTTGATGGACCACATGGCAAACATATTACTCCCGGCAACGCATTGCATTTCATAATATTCCTACAAGAATTAGTTATATATCTTATTCGCTTGCAAGAGAAAAGGGTTAAAACAACGTTGGCTGTGATTTAGATCGCTTTATCTGCATTTAAGAGAGCAATAAAGGCTCATATCACGTCCGCCCCCGACACAGCGCTTGTACACGCTGTTGACGCGGAGCCAACTGACACTATGATTGCTATCTTGTAGACCGCAACGTACCTGAAAGGAGTTTTCCCATGAACACCAAGAAGGTTACCTTTACCAACAGCAGCGGTTTTGAGCTTGCAGCCCGCCTGGAACTACCCGAGGGGGAACCGCCGGTTGCCTACGCCATCTTCGCACATTGCTTCACCTGTTCTAAGAACATAAAGGCGGCGGTGAACATCAGCCGCTCCATGAGCAGCCGGCGCATCGCGGTCCTGCGCTTCGATTTCACCGGCCTTGGGGAGAGTGAAGGCGACTTTTCGAGCACCACGTTCACCACCCAGGTGAGCGACCTCGTTGCGGCTGCACGGTTCCTTGAAAGCGAGTACCAGGCGCCGAGCCTGCTGGTAGGGCACTCCCTGGGAGGTGCCGCAGTCCTTGTGGCAGCATCCGAGATACCTTCGGCGGCCGCGGTCGTCACCATCGCCGCCCCCTACAACCCGGCCCATCTGCGCAGACTGCTCGGCGACTCCGCGGAGGAGATCGAGCGGCAGGGCGAGGCAACCGTGCACTTGGGCGAGAACTACTTCAACATCCGCAAGGAGCTTCTCGACGACCTTGAGAGGCAGCGCCCGGCCGAGACGCTGGCGCAGCTCAAAGGGGCGCTCCTCGTCATGCACTCTCCCGCGGACAGCATCGTTCAGATCGAAAACGCCACCCAGATTTTCCAGGCCGCGCGGCACCCGAAGAGCTTCATCTCACTTGGTGAGGCCGACCATCTCTTGTCCGACGCCGCCGACTCGAGGTACGCAGGCGAGGTCATCGCCAGTTGGGCCGCACGGTACCTGGACGTGGTCGACCGGGAGCCGATGGCGCAACCCGACTTCCAGGCCGCCGACAACCGCGTAACCGCAAGGACGGGAGAGGAGGGGTTCCGCACCGAGATCTCCGCAAACGGTTTCAGCCTCGTCGCGGACGAGCCGGTGAGCTACGGCGGCACCAACGAGGGACCGTCCCCCTACGAATTGCTCATGTCCGCCCTCGGAGCGTGCACCACCATGACGGTGCAGATGTACGCCCGACGCAAGGGGTGGCCGCTTGGCGAAGCCCTGGTGCGTCTGGCCCATCACAAAATCCACGCCGAGGACTGCCGCGACTGCGAGTCGCAGGACAGGCGCATCGACAAGTTCACCCGCGAACTGGAGCTCATCGGCGACCTGGACCAGGACCAGCGTCAGAAGCTCCTGGAGATCGCCGAGAAGTGCCCGGTGCACCGCACCCTGACAAGCGAGATCCGCGTCGACACCACGCTGAAGGAGTAGTAGAATCAGGTTTTCCTAAAGCTTCCGCAGTCCGGGCCGATAAGTGGTTGCAACGGCCGAGGTAGACTAGGCAGGAGGTAAGAATCATGGATGTAAGCACCATAGCAGCCGCCCAGGTAGCAAACGCCGCATCAGTCACGCAACAGGCCATCACCATGGAACTGGTCAAAAACGCAGCCGCCGCCCAGATGCAGATGGCGAACATACTGGCCCAGCAGGCGACGGCGGTGAACCCTCAGGAAGGTTTTTCCACCTACGCCTGAGCCACCCAGCAGCCAACCCAAACAGGACGGGCCGGAGGGAATTCCCTCCGGCCCGTCGCCTTTTCAACCCGTTACTTCTTGCAGCAGCTCCCACCTTCGCAACCGCAGCACCCCTTCTTCTTCCAAAGCGTCGCATAAAGGATGTAGCATGCCCCGGCGACGATGACGGCCGCGATGATCACGTCTGCAACTCCCACGTCAACCTCCCAATCCCAGGAGACGTCCCCCCTGGTAGACTATCAGCGCCGCCCCCCAGGCGAGCGCCGTCTGGTACAAAAGCCCCACGCCGGCCCACTTCCAGGTGCCGAACTCCTGTCGCATCGCCGCGATGGCAACCACGCAAGGCATGTACAGCAGCACGAACACCATGAAGGCGTACGACGTAAGTGGTGTGAAGGCCCCCTGGATCGCCAACTTCAACCCGCCGCGGTCCTCCTCCTTTTCTTCCGGCTGGGGGAGGTAGAGAAGCGTCTTCACCGCCTTCACCGAAGCCTCCCCGAAGGAAGTGACTACCTCCTTCAGATCTTCCTGCAGGGTGGGAATCTCCTTCTTCTCCTCGCCGTGCTTGGGCGCGTAGATCTCGCCCATGGTCCCGACGACGATCTCTTTAGCGATGACGCCGGTGATGAGCGAGGACGCCGCCTCCCAGGTGCCGAAGCCGACCGGCTCGAAGATGGGGGCCACCGCGGCGCCCGCCTGGCCGAGGTAGGAATCGCGCTTGTGTTCGACGCCCCAGGGGAGGTTCAGAAGGAACCAGACGAGGACCGAGACGGCAAAGATGTAGGTGCCCGCCTTGAAGAGGAAGTGCTTCCCCTTCTCCCAGGTGTGCACGCACAGACTGCTGAAGGAAGGCATGCGGTAAGGCGGCAGCTCCATGATGAACATGGGCGCCTCGCCCCGGAAGAGGGTCCGCTTGAAGACGAGCCCCATGAGCACCGCGAGCAGGATACCCATGATGTAGAGGGACCAGATCACCGTGCTCGAGTTGTTCGGAAAGAAGATCCCGACGAAGAGCACGTAAACCGGCAGGCGCGCGCCGCAGGACATGAGCGGCACGAGGAGCGCGGTCAGCACCTTGTCCTTCGGGTTCTCAAGGGTGCGCGTCGCGTAGATCCCCGGCACGTTGCAGCCGAAACCGAGCAGCATCGGGATGAAGGATTTCCCGTGCAGACCGATGGAATGCATGGTGCGGTCCATGACGAAGGCGGCGCGGGCCATGTAGCCGCTACCTTCCAGGAAGGTGATGAAGAACATCATGGCGAAGATGACCGGCACGAACACCAGCACGGAGCCGACCCCGGCGATGACGCCGTCGTTCACCAGCGATACGGTCCAGTCCGGCGCCCCCAAGGGGGTCAGGATGGCGGAGGCCCAGCGCTTGAAGGGTCCGTCGGTCATCGCCCCGATCCACTCGCCGAACGGCGCGGAGAGATCGAAGGTCAACTTGAACAAAAGCCACATGGCGGCCATGAAGATCGGGATGCCGAGAAAGCGGTTCAGCACGATGCGGTCGATCTTCTCGGTAAGCTCGGTCTGGCGCAGCTCCGGTTTCTCCAGGATCTCCCGCGTGAGCCCGGAGGCGAGCGAGTAACGGACGTCGGCCATGATCGACTCGATGTCCTCGCCGTGGGCGCGCTTCAGATGGTGCAGCGCCTCTTCCAGGAAGCCCTGGTCTGGAAGGTTCACCTTTTCCAGCACCTGGCCGTCCTGCTCCATGATCTTCAAAAGGAGCCAGCGCTTCGGGTAACGCTCCAGGAGAGACGGGTAGTTCCGCTCCAGCGCCTCGGCCACGTAATCGGCGGCGGTCTCCACGTCCTCGCCGTAGGAGAGTTTCCTTGGAGCACGGCCCGCGCCGGCGTCCGCAACGTCCAGCACGCGCTTGAGCAACTCGTCCAGACCAGTCTTCTTGGTGGCAGAGGTGGGGACGACGGCGACGCCGAGCATCTCCTCGATTCCCTTCACGTCGATCCGGTACCCCTTCTCCTGCGCCTCGTCGTAGATGTTGAGCGCCATGACAACCGGGATGCCGAGTTCCATGATCTGCACGGTGAGGTAGAGGTTGCGCTCCAGGTTGGTCGCGTCGACGACGTTGACGATCAGGTCGGGACGCTCGTGCACCAGGTAGTCGCGGGCGACGATCTCCTCCTGGGAGTAGGGAGAGAGCGAATAGGTGCCGGGGAGATCGACGAGACGGATCTTCCTGCCGCCGAACTCGAAGAGCGCCTCCTTCTTCTCTACCGTAACGCCCGCCCAGTTGCCTACGTGAAGTCGTGTACCCGCGATGGCGTTGATGAGGGTGGACTTCCCGGAGTTCGGGTTCCCGGCAACCGCCACGGTGATGGTGCGCGCCACTGCCGGAGTGCCGCCTGCCGCCTGTTCGTCGTCCTTGTACTTAAGCTGCGTGTTGCTCACCCCGCCACCTCCACCGCGATCCCTTCCGCCTCCTTTTTCCTGAGGGAAAGGTTGTAACTTTTGATGCTGACCTCGATGGGGTCGCCCATGGGAGCAACCTTCAGGACCTTCACGTCTTCACCCACCAAAACACCCATGTCCATGAGCCGCCGCTTCAGGGGGCCTATCGACCCGATCGAGGTGATCTTCCCCTTCTGACCGGGCTTAAGCTTTGCCAGATTCATCGCACTATCTCCTCACCATGATTTTCATCGCCATGCGGCGGGCCAGGGCGATCCTCGCCTCGTCCACCCTGAGCAGGATGGTGTTGCCGCCGTTGGTCAGCATTTCCACGTTCTTGCCGATGCGGAGCCCCATCTCCTCCACCCGGACCGAAGTCTTGTCCATCCCGGCGCCGCCGGGGACGCCTTCCCCCTTGCCGAGCATGATCTCGACGATCTCGCCGTTTTCTCCCGCGCTCAAAAGTCCCAGTGGAATCATGACTGCTCCTTTACCCTTGCCGTTCTCTTTTTAGAAGCTGATCTTCGTGCGCAAGGCCAGCGCCACCACGTCGTCGCTCGCGCTGATACCCGCCGGGTTGACCAGATACTGCACCACCGGTGAGATCTCGATCTGCTCGCTCACCTTGTACTTGTAGTAAACCTCGGTCAGTTTTTCCTGGGCGTCGGCCACGGCGCCAGCCCCCTTCACCTGGCCGTAGGCGAAGCCCAAGACGTCGTCCTTGCGGCAGGGGATCACCCCCTGGTACTGCCCCCCGACACTCCAGGCCTGGTTGACGGCGTAGACGTCCCTGTCGCGCTCGCCGTAACGGGCGAAGAGGGTCAGCTTGTCGGTCACCTGCTGGTCGAAGCTCACGCCGAAGCTGTAGGCGTTCTTCCTGGTCAGCTTGTTTGCGCCGTCCTCCTTGGAGCCGTCCACCGCCGCGTAGACACGGTAGTTACCCTCCAGCTCTCCTGCCTTGTGCTTGTAGGACAGTTCGGCGACACCGAAGCCGTGGTCGAAGATGTCGGAGCTGTCCGAGTTGTCCGCGCTGTCGGCGTCTCCGCTGCCGTAGCCGATGCCCAAGGTGAGCGGCTCGGCGAGCCTCGCCAGGATTCTCGCGCCGGGGCCGTTGGCCGGGAACGGGAGCACCGCGGAGTGTACGAAGGCGGAGGAGAGGAACTGGCTGTTCTCGTCGTTGGCGACCGCGTTCGAATCGAAGTAGTTGGAGAGGTCGACCTTGCCGGCGGTGAGCAGCAGGTGGTCGTTCAGGGCCGAGTGCTCGATCCAGGCCTCGCGGAAGCGGACACGGTCGCCGGTCGAACCGGCAACGCCGTTCAGCCCCGAGAAGGAGGCGGCCTTGGCATCGATGCCGTCGCCGCCGGTGGCTTCCACGTCGATCACGGCGATGGTGTTTTCACCCACCTTGAAGTTGAAGACGAGGTCGGCACGCCCCACCACATCGGTGCCGTCCTTGGGCTTGTTGCCGATGGAGCCCTGCAGCACGCCGACCATCCCGCCGGAAAGGGCGATGTTCCTCGTGAGGGCGGTGAACTTGGTGCCGAGGTCCTCGTGGCGGTTCTGGAAGGTTCTCGTGTTGACCAAAAGCATCTCGGCGCGCAGCTCCTCCTTGAGATCGCTAAGAAGCACCAGGTCCTCCTTGTCCACAGCCTGGTTCCCGTCCTTCAGCACCTTTTCCGCCATTTTCTCGGTCAGAAGATGCACGGCAAGCGCCACGTCCATGCGGGTGCACTCCGCCTTCCCCTCCTGAAATTCCTTCGAGAAGAGTCCCTCGACCTGGTACTTGTTCCCGAGACGCAGGATCTCCTGGCAGGCCTTGTGTTTGCACTCCACCTTCTCCGGAACGACGAGATCCGGGTGCAGGGCGAAGGCAGCCCCGGAGCTTAGGAACAGGTTCCCCAAAAGGAACGCGGCGGCGACACTCATCTTCTTCATCTGGAACATGGATTCCCTCCTCTTTCTCTTTGTTACTCCAGCTGCTGTATCAAGCGTAGAGCAAGAACAATGATCATTGGATCAGCTTATGATGTAAGTCTTTTTACAGTTATCGGACCCGGCTTCTAAAACTGAATGCCAATTTCATTAGTGATTTAAAAAAACAGTTGTCCCTTTATCAGTGTTACGGTTCTTCCAAAAGAAGAGACCGTGACACTGCATATGTGCCGTGAAACAGAGACGACCGTTATGGCTATGACGGTACGGCTGGACTTTCAGCCCGACTGTGTCAGGCAGCGGCTGCACACACCGCGCAATTCGATCTTCAGCGCCTCCACGGTAAAGCCCATGCTGCGGGCCACCGCCAACTGACGCTGCTCGATGGAGCTGTTGTCGAATTCGGTGACGGTGCCGCAGTCGCTGCAGACCAGGTAGTCATGCCGTTTGCCGTGCCCCGCGAGTTCGTAGCGGGTCAGCCCGTCGCCCAGGCTGAATTCCCGGGCGATGCCCGCGGCGGCGAAGAGCCGCAGTGCCCGGTAAACGGTCGCATGGCCTATGTGGGAGTGCTTGCTGCGCAAGACAAGGTACAGCTCGTCCATATGGGTGGGGCGATCAAGGTCCACGAACGCATCGAGTATCAGGTTGCGCTGCAGGGTCGCCTTGAGCCTTTTCTTGGTGAGAAAAAGGTGGAACTGCTCTTTCACCTTCTGTTTTTTCTGAGTCACTACCGCCTCGGTTTGAAGGAGGCTTCCCTCCCGGCACTCAAATACAATGACATCCACTTTCATCAAAAACGCAAAAGCTCATTGAGCTGAAAGGCCTTCCATCATGACCGCTCAACTGCAGGGTAAACCTGACTGTAAATCGGCTACTTGATGCGATGCTCGGGTGGGATCATGCGTTGGTTTTGAAAATTGAATTCGTTTATAAAGGAGGCGGCCGGAGTTGTCAATATTTTTATTTTTAGAATTCTCAGAGCGTGCGTTGCTAGAGGAGGATGACCTTGTCGGGATAATCCATACACAGCCGCTCCAGGCTCCCGCCGGACGCGACATGCGCTATGACAATAGTGTCGGCCAGGTCAGCCATCATCAGGTTGCGCTGATAACATTTCGACTCGCAGGGATGGCTGACGCTCTGCGCGTAGCGAGAGATGACCAGCAAGCGTCCTGCACCGATAGCCCCCTCCCATTCCGGGGCCAGCCTGTTAAGCCCCCGCGCCATCGCGATGATGACGGGCTGGGCGCCCTGCAACAGCCTGCAAAGCACCTCCTTCTCCACCGGGGAGTGGTAACCCGAGATCACGCAGGTTCCCGCCTCGCGCTGCTCGTCCGCCCACCGGTAAGCCCTCTCCGCCGCCTCGCGGGGAAATCGCCGTGAACACAGGAAAGCGATCTTGTGCAGTTTCAACAATTCCGCGTTGCCCACCGAGTGCATGTGCCACCCCCTTGTCTTGATGCGGGGATTATACCGCACCCCGCATGGGTGCGCCCCTCCGCAAGCAGCCGGATGAGCGTCATTTTTTTGCGCCGGCGTCTCCCTTGACATGGCAAAAACGATGATTATTTTAGGCGCAGAAACGGATCACACCGATCACGAAAGGAGGTATTCCACATGGCAAGTTGGGATGTTTTCAGAGAGCTGGACAACCTGAGAAGGGAGATTGACGAAGCGTTCCGCGGCGTGGGCTTTAACAGGCCGTTTGGACCGACGTTCCTTTCACCGACCACGGGCCGTCGCTTCCCGATGGTCAACTTCAGCGAGGATGAGGGGAACGTCTACGTGCAGGCCCTGATCCCCGGCGTCGACCCGAAGGACGTTGATCTCTCCGTGCTAAGGAACACCCTTACCATCAGCGGTGAGCGCAAACCGTTCGCAGAAGTGAAGGGGATCATCCACCGCACCGAGCTCGGCTCCGGCAAGTTCAGCCGCACCCTAGAGCTCCCGGTCGACATCGACCCGAACCGGATCACCGCGCAATGCAGGGACGGCATCATGACCGTCACCATGGCCAAGGCTGAGCATGCAAAACCGAAGAAAATCGAGATCAAGCTTTCGTAAGCCTACTAATAAAGAGGAAGGAGGTCATGACTATGGCACCCAACAGCTTGACGGAAAGAAACGAAATGAACGTTGAAACCCGCGAGGAAACCAGGTCCAACGAGAGGTTCATACGCCCGGCGGTCAACATCATCGAAACCGACGAAGGTCTCTTCGTGACCGCAGACCTCCCCGGCGCCCCGAAGGAAAGCATCGACGTGAACGTGGAGAAAGGGGTCCTTACCATCAGCGCGCCTGCGGGTGTGTCGATGCCCGGGACTGCCGTTTACCGGGAATTCGAACTCGGAAGCTATTTCCGGCAGTTCACCGTCCCGGAAACTCTCGATCACAATAAGGCTAAGGCGGACTTCGCAAACGGCATCCTCACCCTGCGCATACCGAAGGCCGAGATCGCCAAGCCGCGGCGCATCGAGGTGCAGGTGAGCTGAGAAGAGGTCGGAGACAAAAGATGCAAAGAGGGCCGCTCACGCGGCCCTCGACGTTTCCGACAACAGCTTCGAGCTTCAAAGCCGCACAACCACCCTCCCCCTGACACCGCCTTGCAGGATCACCCCGATCTTCTCCTCGAGTCCGTCGAGCGTCACCTCGGTCGCCATGCCGTCGAGCATTTGCGGCTCCCAGGGACCGGCCAGACGGCGCCACACCTCCTGCCTCGGAACCGAAGGGCAACGCGAGGAGTCGATGCCGATGAGCGTCACGGCGCGGAGGATGAAGGGATGAACGTTGACCGGGAGTTCCGCCGAGCCGACGAGGCCGCAGCAGGTGACGGTCCCGCCGTAGCGCGTCGACTTAAGCACCGCAGAGAGAGTCTCCCCTCCCACCACGTCCACCGCCCCGGCCCAGCGTTCCTTCATAAGGGCGCGCTCCACTCCCGCCGTCACCTCCTCGCGCGGAATGACCTGTGCCGCCCCCAACTCCTTGAGAAACGCCTCGTCGGCCGCCTTGCCGGTGGCCGCCACCACCCGGTACCCTGCCTTGGCCAGGATGCTCACCGCGATGCTCCCGACGCCGCCGGTGGCGCCGGTGACGAGGACGTCGCCGCTTTCCGGCCTCACCCCCGCCCACTCGAGCTTCAGCACGGAAAGACCTGCCGTGAACCCAGCGGTGCCGAGCATCATGCTCCGGCGCAGGGAAAGCCCCTGCGGGAGGTGCACCGCCCACTTGGACGGAACCCTTATGTACTCCCCCCAGCCGCCGTCGGTCTCCATCCCGAGGTCGTACCCGGTCACGATCACTTCGTCTCCCGGTGCGAAGGCGTCATCGCTGCAGGAAACAACCTCCCCCGCGGCATCGATCCCCGGGGTGTGCGGGAACTGCCTGGTCACCCCCGGATGGCCGGTGGCCGACAGGGCGTCCTTGTAGTTGAGCGAGGAGTAGCGCACCCGCACCAGAAGCTCCCCCTCGGGGAGTTCGTCCACGCTTCGTTGCGCAATGCTCCTTGTAAAAGAGCCGTCCGGCGCCTTCTCGACCACCAGCGCCTTGAACCGTACCTCCGAATCCATGACCGCCTCCTATTCGACTGCCGCTCCGCCTGCCGGTCGGCAACGACGAAACGCTCGTCGGCGTAGATGAGTTGATGTGCCGTTTTAGACTCATGAATGATAATGGTTGACGTGACAAGGTCAAGTGAGGGTGGGGAAACAAGCAAGGAAGGAAGGGAAAACGCAGGGGCGACAAGGGTGCGACCGACAAGGGGGAAGTTAGGCTAATGGTCTTTACACCGCAGCATGGGGATAGGCCTTGGGGGAGCGGTGCTCTTCTCCGTCCCAGCGGACGACACGGTTTCTACCCTTGGTCTTGGCGCGGTACAGGGCCTTGTCCGCCGCCTCGACAAGATCCAGCCGGTTTGCGTCGCGCTGCGGCACCATGGACGCCACTCCCGCGCTGACGGTTACCACCTCGGCGGTCTCGGAATGGCCGTGGGCGGTGTTAAGTGCCTCCACGGCGCGCCGGCAATCTTCGGCGACGGCTGCCGCTTCGTCCAGCGTGAGCCCGGGCAAGAGCAGCACGAATTCCTCACCGCCGTAGCGTGCAGCGGTGTCGGCCGAGCGCCGGGCATGGGCGCCGATGGCGTCGGCCACCGCCTTCAGGCAGTTGTCTCCGGCCTGATGGCCGTAGCTGTCGTTGAAGTTCTTGAAGAAGTCGATGTCGAGAAGGATGAGTGAGATCGGCATCTCGGAACGCATGGCGCGCGCCCACTCCTGGTCGAGCATGACCTCGAAGTGCCTGCGGTTGCCGAGGTTCGTCAGAGCATCGGATATCGACAGGCGCCGCAGTTCGAGGGTCGCCTTCTGGAGCTGGCGGTTTTCGTGCTCCAAAAGGTTGGCGTTCAAGAAGTCGCGGCGCAGGTAGTTCTCCATGAGGGAGTTCGAGAAGGCGCCAATGATGATGGTTGCCACGATGCTGAAGCTGTTCTGGATCAGGATGGTTTCATCGGTCTTGTTGATGAAGATCGCCACCGCCTCGTAGGCGAGCGTGGTCGCCACCGCCCAAGAGACGGCATAGCGGAGCCTCAGGCTCACGAAGGTGAAGGCTCCCATTATGAGGAGCAGCAGACCCGAGTAATAGTAGTTTTTAGCGGGGGTCGGGTCGAAGTAGACCATCCCGACGATGCCGAGGCTCCCCACCAGCATCACCAGCCAGAGGACCGGCTGGGTGAAGCGTCTCAGGTGGGCGAAATAGGTGAAAACGAGACCGGCGATAACGGTGGGGCAGACGACGGCGTACCTGATGGTCCACATGTGCGCCCGGTCGGCAGGCAAAAGCATGAGGTCTACGACACCGAACACCGCGTAGAGGATGAGGCCGGTGAGGAGGGCAACCCGCACGTGCTTCAGGGTTTTTTCGCAGTAGTACCTGTCGAAGGTGGACTCCAGCGGTTCCGGGAAGCGCGCGGAGCGGAGTCCTCCCTCTCCCAGCGTTTTCTTCGCTGCGGCAACCATCTCCATTTCAGGATTCGGTTCGACCATGTGCACGTTTATGTCTATGTTATGCATAGCTCACTCACAGGCGCAGCTCAGGGAAGTATCAAAATTGTAATGAACGGTCATAAACGACAGCTAACAGTATACCAGCAGTCACCCATACGCAACCATTAATGCATCCACATCGTGTGAGTTCAGTCACAAAATACCCCAAAATCAGCAAAAGACCGACAAAAAGAGACCTTTGTGACATTTTCCCATCCCGCGTGTTTTCACAAAGGGGACTGGCTCCGTAGGTGCCAGTCCCCCTTTTCGTAACGGTTGCAGTTGACCGGGCGGACCATCCCTGATCGAACCGCCCTGATGGTCCCTTTACAGCACTGCGACTTTTCCCCACATCCCCCCTCACATCCCGTCAAACCACCCACTTCTTGCCGCGCCACCACCCCCTCGAAGCCCATCTTCCGCACAGCCTCCAAGCCAAGCCCAAAGAGCCTCGATCGACTTGAAGCTTCCCTTAAACAGCACATCTGCGCTTCGGGAGCAGGGCGTCATTTTTTCGCGTCTCGAGTCCCCTGCGTTTCCTCAGTGGGCTCTTCGAGACCGCCGGCTACGGGGAGCTTCCAGCTGTTGCGGATGGCCATGTACCTGAGCCCGAAACAAAAGGCCGCTCCCACGACCGACACCAGGGCGGACGGGAACTGCAGCGCGGCACCGCAGACAACCACGGTCGCACCGGCCAAGGCGGCAAGGGCATAAAGCTCCGCTCGCAAGACCACAGGAATCTCAGTCAACAGCACGTCGCGCGCCACTCCTCCGCCGATCCCCGTCACCATGCCAAAAAGAGCCGCCATGACCGGATTGAGGCCGTAGGAGAGGGCCTTATGCGTTCCGGCGACCGCGAAGAGCCCCAGCCCTGCTGCATCGAATATGAGAACGCGGGTTGCCAGCCGATTTACCGTGGGATGCCGGAAGAAGGTGATGATTCCCGCCAAGAGCGACACCGCCAGATAACGCCAGTCGTTGATCGCCGCCGGGGGCACTGCTCCTATCAGGAGGTCGCGGGTGATCCCGCCGAAGGTGGCTGCCGCAAAGGAGAGCACCAGCACCCCGAAGAGATCAAGCCGTCGCCGAACGGCCGCCATGGCTCCGCTGAGGGCAAAGACGAAGGTGCCGAGCAGATCGAGAATCAGTACGAGGTGATCCACCGTCAGTTCCTTTTTCACCAGCGTGATCCCAACGGGTTCCATGACACCTCCCACTCAGTTTTCCGTTTTTCTGCCGGGGGGGACGGTCCTTAGGATAGCGATCATCGCAACAATCACCATGAAAGCGTTGAACAGCAGCGCAACCGCGGCGGCGTAGCGTACCTGGACGTTGTCGGTGCGCCCGACGAAAAGGCCCGCCCCGTAGGTCAGGTGTCCGGCGCTCAACCCGGTGAAAAGTGCCGCCGAAATCGCCACGCCGAATGCCGCCCCGAGCGACGAGGCCATTTTGTAAATGCCTGCCGCGGAACCTACCTGGTCCTGCGGGACGTTAGACAGCGCAGCGTCGGTGGAGGGGGTCGCGTAGAAGCCCAGGCCGATGCCGAAGAGGGTGAACCCGATGACGGCCACGATCATGTATTGCCTGGCATAGAGAAATGTCGCACAGGTGAGCAGGATGCCGAGGGCGGTTATGGCACACCCCAGCAGCATGGGTTTGCGCGCTCCCCACAACTGCAACAACTTTTCACCGACCCGGATGGTGGCCAGGATGGCGACCAAGTAGCCTAGGGTAAGCAGTCCGGCTTGCAGCGAGGAAAGCCCCGCTCCCGTCTGTACGAGCGTAAGGGATACGAGCAACGTGCCCGCTGCACCGTTAAGCAGGAAATTGGACAGGGTCGCACCGGTGTACGTGCTGTTGGCGAACAGCTTGAAGTCCACAAAGGCGTTTTCCGCGCCCAGTTCGATCTTCAAGAAGGCGATTGCCGTCACGAGGAAGACCGCGGCGAGTCCCAGGATCATCATGCTCGTCCATCCAAGCTTTGATCCCTGCCCGATGATGACATTGAGGGCTACCATGGAAATCATGAAGGTGATAAGACCGGACCAGTCGATGCGGCGGCGCTCTCCGGACTGCTCGACCTTGCTTTCCGGCGTTCCTCGAATCAGCAGGTAACTGATCATGGAGACCGCAATCGCCACCCAGAAGATCCAACGCCAGCCGATCGTCGAGGCGACGATACCGCCGAACAGGGAGCAGAGCCCCGAGCCCCCCCAGGAACCGATGGACCAGTAACTGACGGCCCTTTGCCGCTGCGCGCCGTCGTAGTATGCCTTCAACAGTGCCAGGGTGGAGGGCATTATGCAGGCTGCCGAAAGTCCCTGGATGATCCGACCCGTCATGAGGAAGACGACGGTTCCCGTTGGCGAAGCTGCGATGAACAACGACCCGAGCATACTGAGAACAACGCCGATCAGCGCCATCCTCACACGCCCGAAGCGGTCGGCGACCCCCCCCATGACTACGATGAAAATGCCGGAAAACAGGGCAGTGATGCTCACGGCGAGGTTGCTCCAGCTCTCGTCGATCCGCAGCTCGGCGCGCATGTCGGGAGCCACGTTGAGTGTCGTCTGGGCAAAGAGCCAGAAGGTGACGACCGCCAGGACGATACCCAGCAGGAGCTTGTCGTTTCCCCGGTAGACGCCGGGTGCCGGAGAGCCTACTGCAATCGCAGCATTGCCATTATCGCTGGACATGTCCAAGCCTCCCCGATCTCTCGATCTATTTCACCAACCAAACACCGGCAGCGGTCAGCATGGTTTCAAGACCTGTTTGCAAGGTCGGATACAGCGCCGGGGCCCAAAACGGCGAATGAGGCCCGGGCAGTCGGTCCACCGCCCCTTCCCGTACCGCCTGATCGTATTTTTCGGGCGCAGTACCGCCGACGAACCAGTACATGTAGGGAGCTTTCCAGGCATTCCCATAACGACCGAAGTCCTCGCTGGCCCCCTGGGAAGGCACTTCGGTCAACTGATCACCAAACTGGCCACGGAACGCATCAGTAACCTTTCGGGTCACTTCCGCATCGTTGACGGTTAGCGGATAACTGTTGATCTCTTCGAACTCCGGATCTTTCGGTGCATCGGAGGCGCGGGCCTCGGCGACGCAGATGCGCTTGATCGCTGCCAAGACATGATCACGCGCTGCCTGGTCCGTGGTCCGCACGTTGAGCTTTATATAAGCCTCCGCAGGAATTATGTTTTCCGCCGTCCCGCCATGGAACTCGCCCACCGTAACCACGACCTGGGCCTGCGGAGAAATCTCGCGGCTGACGATGGTCTGCAGGCGCAGCACCGCCGCGGATGCCATCACGATCGGGTCGATGCCGTTTTGCGGCATGCCGCCATGCGCACCCTTGCCAAAAAAACGCACCAGCAGACTGTCGCCGGAGGTGAGAATCTGTCCCGCATGGTAGCCGACAGTACCGGCACGAAACTGCAGCAGATGCTGTCCCAGGATGACGTCGGGCTTGGGGAAGCGCTCAAGGAGGCCGTCATCGATCATGGCCTGCGCCCCTTGGGCTGTTTCTTCCGCCGGTTGGAACACCGTCATGAGCGTGCCGTGCCATGCCTCCCGTGCCTGAGCAAGGACCGTCGCGGCGCCGACCAGCCACGACGTGTGCATGTCATGCCCGCAGGCATGCGCGACCGGCACAGTCTCACCTTTGGCGTTGACCGCCTCCTTGGTGCTGGCGTAGGGCACTCCGGTATGCTCCTTCATCGGCAATGCGTCCATGTCCGCGCGCAGCATGACCGTCGGGCCTGCGCCGTTTTTCAGGATGCCTACCACCCCCGTTCTGCCCACCTTTTCCGTCACCTCAAACCCTGCTTCGCGCAACTTCTGCGCAACAATGCCTGCGGTACGTGTCTCTTGCAGCGCCAGTTCGGGGTTCTGGTGGAGGTCTTTATAGGTGGCCTCGACCATGGGGAGCGCCTTTTTGATCCGATCGGATAGGAGACTGACAAATGGTGACATAATTCCTCCCGTATTCTTTCAACTGAAGATGATAAATATGTTTCAGATTACGAATACACATCCGGCAACTCACTCACCAGATAATATCACTAAAACACGATGTTAGCTCGAGGCCTGCGAAGCCGCTTATCCCTAAGCACTTTTCTTAACGGAGCATTATGCAGTGGCCATAAGTAATACAAAAGCAGTGGGAGATTGGGCCCGAATACCGATCTGCAAACCCATGGGTGCAGACTCCCAGGGGGTCAGGCACCATCTGATCTGGTACCATCTAATCTCCACACAAAATTCTTTACAGCCCCTCTTCCCCTCTCACCATCCGGCAATCCAAGCGCCTGCACGTGACAACTTGCAACGAGCCCGTGGTAACTTGTCACCTACCCGTGGTAACTTGTCACCTGCACGTGGCGACTTGTCACCTGCACGTGGCGACTTGTCACCTGCCCGTGACAACTTGTCACCTGCACGTGGCAACTTATCACCTGCACGTGGTGACTTGTCACCTGCACGTGGTGACTTGTCACCTGCACGTGGTGACTTATCACCTGCCCGTGGGAACTTGTCACCTGCACGTGGTGACTTGTCACCTGCACGTGGCAACTTGTCACCTGCACGTGGCAACTTGTCACCTGCACGTGGCAACTTGTCACCTGCAAGTGGGAACTTGTTACCTGCCCGTGGGAACTTGGAATGCGTCGGTGGGAAGTTGAAACTCGCACGTCCGGGGATGGGATGGTACTGAGGCGATCGGTGGGAGAGCCGAGAGGATAAAGAGAGGGGGGTACCGAAACCGGTAGCCCCCAAACTTGCGTTATTCGTGATTGCTAGTGCTCGCGACTGAGGATCAGCGGATGGCGTCCTCCGGTCGCACAACGTCATCAGGATTTAATTGGTGTCCGTGCCAGGCACCTTAACTTCTTCAGACGGGACCTGCGGTGCGCTCGCCCTGTTGATGTTCCTATGTTCCTTGGCGAGATCGAACCCCGACGTGAGGAGCACCTCGGGATTACGCACAGCAGCCGCCTCCAAAACCGACGCGATCTCATCCATGTACGCGATCAACTGCGCCTGGATAGCCTCTCGCTCGGCTATATCAAGCTTGCTGGAGTAGCTGGAGGCTCTTTGGTACACCTCGTGGTACTTTGCCGCCAGGGCCAAAAACAACGACAGCAGTTCCGGATTCGCAGCCCATACCGACCCCGGGATGTGCGGGTTGTCGGTCAGGCACTTCCACACCCTCAGCAAGATGGTGTAGAACTGGCTCGGAGTCTTGCTTCGATAATTCCTCAGTATTCTACTCTGCGATGGCCGTACCATATCCCTACCTCCTTTCCCCAGGTTGGCTGGGTTCCCGTTTGCTGCGCCCAGGACATTAACCGAAACACATGCGCCATTATATGAGACGACACCAATTTTTCAAGCAGCGGGAGGGATGTAAATTTCGTGCGGGGTTATCGGTAGGAACTAAAGCCGAAGGGGACTGGCACCTGGCGGAGCCAGTCCCCTTCGGGGCTGCGGTCATCTCGGGTCACTTGCGCGCGCCCCTGATGTCCCAGTCGGTGCCCTGTCCCGGAGCACCGGTGGAAAACGATATCTCCATTTTGTAGGTTTTCCCATTCTCGTTGACCCAAAGCCACTCTTCGGCCCACCCAGCCGGGGTGATCTGCCCGAGCACGCGGGTGTCCTTGATGTTCACTTCCTCCGAACTCAAAGCCGCCTGAGCGACCCCTGTAGCCGTAACGAGCACGTCGCTGAAGAGCGTGGGGTCCGCATTGGAGCCGCCAGGGTAGAGAAGGAGCAACTGCAGCCCCTCGTCTGAGAAGATGAAGGCGAAGGTGTACATCTTCGCGCTCCCCCCCTTACTCGTCTTCACCTTTACCACGGAGACGGAGTTCTCATCCGAGATGCTCCACGGTATTATGGTCTCCGGCAGGATCTCGTAGTTCCCTTTCACAGCCTCCCCGATTTTGCCGTCGTGGGTGTAGGCCAGGTAGACGACTTTTTCCAGCACATCCTCCACCTGCAGCGCATTCCGCGTCATCTCGACTAGGTTCTGGTTCCTGTTGCCTCCTCTTTTAGCGCTGGGCGCTGCCGCGTCAGCAGTGAGTATTGAGAAGCCAATGGCGAGGCCCACCGCGGCCCCGAGTAATCCCACACGTGTTTTCATGGTCACCTCCTTGCGCCTTCGGGTGCCCCAGCGGACATGCCGCTTGCGAGACCCACTATCTATACCGCGAAGAGGGGAGAAGACCAGACGACGTTAGGATTTTTTTATTGTTTCCCAGCAGTGACTAGCGGGGGTGGCAAAAAGGGGAAGCCAAAAGTTTGGAGGATGGAGCGCCCTGGTCGGAAAGCCGGAACTGCCGGGATAGAAAAAGGAAGGAAAACGGAGGGCCGAGTGGACACAAGGCAAGGGGGACTGACACCTTTCGGCCAAGACGGACAAGGCAAGGGGGACTGGCACCTGGCGGAGCCAGTCCCCTTTTCTGTCCCCTTTTCACGTCTTGCGGTCGAGGCTGCGGTACTGGATCGCCTCGGAGATGTGTTGTTCCGTGATGTTTTCGCTTCCTGCCAGATCCGCTATGGTCCGCGCGACCTTAAGGATCCTCGTGTAGCTTCTGGCGGAGAGACCGAGGCGGTCGGTGACGACTTCCAGCATGCGGTTTCCGGCCTCGTCCGGCTCGCAGAACTTGCGGATCATCCGGGCAGTCATCTGCGCGTTGCTCCTGACACGGGTTCCCTTGAAGCGCTCCTTCTGCACTTCCCGCGACCTCGACACGCGCAGGGCGATCTCCGCCGAGCTCTCGGTCTCGCCGCGGTCGGCAAGATCCCTATATTTCACGGCGGGGACCTCGATGTGGATATCGATGCGATCCAGGAGCGGTCCGGAAACCCGGGAACGGTAGCGGTGGATCATGAGCGGCGTGCATGAGCATTGGTGCACGGGATCGGAGAGGTAACCGCAGGGGCAGGGGTTCATCGCGGCGACGAGCATGATGCGGGAGGGATAGGTGACCGAGGAGAGCGCGCGGGAGATGGTGACCCTGCCATCCTCCATGGGCTGGCGCAGCACCTCGAGGACGTGCTGCTTGAACTCGGGAAGCTCGTCCAAAAAGAGCACGCCGTTGTGCGAGAGCGAGACCTCGCCGGGCTTCGGCGTGTTGCTGCCGCCGATCAGCCCAACGTCGGAGATGGTGTGGTGCGGGGAACGGAAGGGACGGGTGGAGATGAGGGCATGGTCCCGCTCCAAAAGCCCCATGACGCTGTAGACCTTGGTGGTCTCGATCGCCTCTTCGAAGAGCATCGGTGGGAGGATGGAAGGGATGCGCCGCGCCAGCATGGTCTTGCCGGAACCCGGCGGGCCGATCATCAGAAGGTTGTGACTTCCGGCCGCTGCCACCTCGAGGGCGCGTTTGGCGTGCTCCTGCCCGCGCACCTCGCTGAAGTCGTCGCCTGGATCGCCCCCCTGGCTGAAGAGGGCCTCGATGTCGGCGCGGTACGGGACGATGTCGCGGTTGCCGTTCAGAAACTCCACCACCTCGGCGAGTTCCGTCACGCCGATCACATCAACCCCCTCGACGACGCCTCCCTCGGCTACGTTCTCGGCCGGGATGATGATCCCGGCGAGTCCCGCCTCGCGTGCGGCGACGGCGACGGAGAGGCAGCCGCGGACCGGCTTCACCCCGCCGTCCAGCGACAGCTCGCCCAAGAGGATGTAGCGCTTCAAAAGCCCTTCCTTGATGACGCCGGTGGCGGCAAGGATGCCGATGGAAATGGGGAGGTCGAAGGAGGCCCCTTCCTTCTTGACGTCTGCGGGGGCGAGGTTGACGGTGATCTTGCGGTTGGGGAAATCGTAGCCGGAGTTCTTGAGGGCGGCCTTGACGCGGTCCTTGCTTTCCTTGACCGCGCCGTCGGGTAGGCCGACGGTGGAGAGTTGGGGAAGCCCCTGGGCGATGTCCACCTCGACGTCGACGAGAATGGCATCTATACCCACAAGCGCGCTGGAAAAGACCTTGGCAAGCATGAGAACCCCCAACTGAAGGTGAAGGGTGAGTTCCTGCGGTGGCTGCGGTGGTGCGCTGCTTCTGGTTCTGCGGCCCTCTGCCCTTCTCTCTCCCTAAGGGGGAAAAGGGGACTGGCACCTGGCGGAGCCAGTCCCCGGAAGGATAATCAGGCTTTCAGCATTTCGAGGTAGCGGTCGGCGTCGAGAGCGGCCATGCAGCCGGTGCCCGCGGAGGTGATGGCCTGCTTGTAGTTTCTGTCCTGCACGTCGCCGGCGGCGAAGACCCCGGGGGTGCTGGTCGCGGTGGAGTTCCCTTCGTAGCCGCAGGCGGTGCGGATGTACCCCTCGTCCATGTCGAGCTGTCCCTCGAAGAGATGGGTGTTCGGCTGATGGCCGATGGCGATGAAGCAGCCATGCACATCGATCACCTTGTCCGAACCGCTCTTGTGGCGCAGCCTGACTCCGGTCACGCCGGACTCGTCCCCCAGCACCTCTTCCAGTTGGTGGTTCCACTCGATGGTGACGTTGCCGCCGTTTTTGGTCTTCTCGATCAGCCGGTCGGCGAGGATCTTCTCGGCGCGGAACTTGTCCCTTCTGTGTATCACGGTGACGTGGCTTGCTATGTTGGAGAGGTAGAGCGCCTCCTCTACCGCGGTGCTGCCGCCCCCAACGACGGCGACCGGCTTGTTGCGGTAAAAGAAGCCGTCACAGGTGGCGCAGGCGGAAACGCCTTTACCCTTGAAGGCGTGCTCGGTCGGAAGCCCCAGGTATTTCGCCGAGGCGCCCGTGGCGATGATGAGGGCGTCGCAGGTGTACACGCCGCTGTCCCCTTCGAGGACGAAAGGAGGCTTCATCACCTGTGCCTTGTTGATGTGGTCGAAGATGAACTGGGTGCCGAAACGCTCGGCGTGCTGGCGCATCCGCTCCATCAGGTCGGGGCCCATGACCCCTGCAGCATCGCCCGGCCAGTTATCCACCTCGGTCGTCGTCATCAACTGTCCCCCCGCCTGCAGCCCGGTAATGAGGACCGGGTTCAGGTTCGCACGCGCAGCGTAAATCGCTGCGGTGTAGCCGGCGGGACCTGATCCTAAGATGATGAGACGATGGTGCATCGGTTCCATTTGTAAAAACCTCCGACTGAAATTTAGCCGGAAAGATAGCAGTATATATTCAAAATTGCAAGGTACCACGCCGCTAACGCATTGACCCGAATAGTCAGCTCTGTTAAGATTCAGGGCATTGTTCCGTATAATGAAAAGGAGGCGAATCGTGAAAAAAATCGTAGCTTTACTTGCATTATCCTTGTCCATTTTCGGGGGTACCCAGGCCATGGCCAGAGATATAAACTTCTCCAGGGCCATCTCCCAGAAAGCTTTCAAGGACCTTACCAAGGAGGCGGGTGCCGCCCTCTCCTACCGCAATACCGCACCTGCGGAACCGCTCGGCATCACCGGTTTCGATGCCGGGATAGAGGTTTCGGCCATCGACATCAGCGGCAGCGGTTACTGGGAAGCAGCCTTCGGCAACGATGCACCGTCGTACCTCGTGATTCCGAAACTGCGCGCGAGGAAGGGGCTTCCCTTCGGCATCGACGTCGGCGCCATGTACTCTTACGTTCCCGACTCCAACATCAAGCTCTGGGGCGTGGAGGTGAGCAAGGCGATTCTGGAAGGGACCGCCGCGACGCCGGCGCTCGGCGTACGCGCCACCTACACCAGGCTTTCCGGCGTCAGCGACCTCGACCTGCAGACCACGGGGATCGACGCCTCCATCAGCAAAGGGTTCCTGTTCCTCACTCCGTACGCAGGCGTGGGCGGGGTATGGGTGAACAGCGAGGCAAAGGGTGACCTGAAGGCCATGGCGGCCACCGCGGGGGCCCCGCTCGGCACGGAAAATGTTTTCCAGCCGCGCATCTTCGGCGGCTTAAAGCTCACTCCGTTCCCGCTTCTCGGCATCACCGCCGAGGTCGAATACCAGGAGCGCCCCATCTACTCGCTGAAGGGAGCCCTTAGTTTCTAACTACTGCACCCGGGAGGGGCCAAAGCCCCTCCCGCCGGGGTACACCATGCACGCCGACGCCCATCTAGACCAGAGCATCACCGGACGCTTCAAGTACGCCATAGTCCTCACCTCGCTGACCCTGGTGGCGGAACTGGTCGGAGGCATCTGGACCAACTCGCTCGCACTCATATCCGACGCGGCGCACGTGTTCCTCGATCTGTTCGCCCTGCTCCTCTCCCTGGGCGCCATCAAGCTCGCATCCTACCCGGCGAGCGACACCCGTACCTTCGGCTGGCACCGCACCGAGGTCTTCGCCTCCTTCATCAACGGCAGCACCGTCTTCATCATCGCCGGCATCATCTGCTACGAGGCGTTTGACCGTTTCATGCGCCCCGAGGCGGTGAAGAGCCTGGAGATGCTTATCATCGCCGCGGTAGGCCTGATAGCGAACCTGCTCTCCGCCAGCGCGCTTCACTCGCATTCCCACGACGATCTCAACGTGCACAGCGCGTTTTTGCATGTGATAGGCGACGCCGCGGCCTCCGTCGGCGTCATCGTCGGCGGCATCGTCATGTACTTCACCAACTGGTACCTGCTCGACGCGATCATCTCCATGGGGATCGGCTTCATCATCTTCTGGGGTTCGTGGCGCGTGATGCGGGAATCGGTGCACATCCTCCTTGAAGGGGTGCCGCGCGGGATCGACGTGAAGCAGGTGGCTTTCGCCATCGGCGAGGTCGAGGGGGTCGAGGAGGTGCATCACCTGAACATCTGGACCATCTGCTCGCACATCATCGCACTTTCCGCCCACGTGGTGGTGCCGGAGACATCCCTGGGGGAGCATGGCAGGATCATCGAGAAGATCGAGGAGAAGCTCTTCCAACACTTCCACATCTCCCACACCACGCTGCAACTGGAGAACACCCGCTGCGCCGAAGCGCAAAGCATGAAGCAGTTCCGGCACCGGCCGCGCGCCTCCGCGGTGGCACACGCCCATGCGCACCCGCACCAGCATCCGCACGGCAGCTGCTCGGGGCACCATCACGACCATACACATTGATTGGACGGTAGACTAGATGCTTGATTACGAATTGATCCTCGACGCGGCCCAGCGGCTCAAGAAAAGGGTGCGTCGCACGGAACTGATCCACGCCCACCACTTCAGCGAGCGGCTCGGCTTCCCCCTCTATTTCAAATGCGAAAACCTGCAGCGCACCGGCGCCTTCAAGATCCGCGGCGCGCTCAACTTCATGACGGCACAGCCGCGCGAGGCCCTCTCCGGCGGCGTCATCACCGCCTCGGCGGGCAACCACGCCCAGGGAGTCGCCTTTTCCGCGGACCTGCTCGGCGTGAAGGCGGTCGTCTACATGCCGGAGAGCACGCCGCCCCAGAAGGTCTTCGCCACCCGCGATTACGGTGCGGAGGTCGTGCTGGAGGGGAAGAACTTCGACGAGGCGTGCGCCGCGGCACTGAGGCAGGCACAGCAGACCGGGGCTCTCTTCGTGCACCCCTTCAACGACCCGCTCGTCATGGCGGGCCAGGGGACCATCGCCCTCGAGATCCTCGAGGAGATACCTGACGTGGCGAACGTGCTGGTACCGATCGGGGGGGGCGGCCTGATCGCGGGGATCGCCCGTGCCATCAAGGAGACGCATCCCCATGTCAGGGTGATCGGCGTCGAATCGGCCGCGGCCCCTTCGATGCGTCACGCCGTGAAGGCGGGCGAAGTCGTCACCATACCGATCAGGGCGAGTCTTGCCGACGGCATCGCGGTGAAGACGGCGGGGAGCGAGACCTTTCCCGTGGTGCAGGAGTACGTCGACGAGATCGTGCTGGTGGACGAGGAAGAGATCGCCCTCGCCATCGTGTCGCTCATGGAACGTAACAAGCTGATGGTGGAGGGAGCGGGTGCGGTGGGCCTTGCTGCACTTTTAAACGGGAAGGTGAAGAAGCTTTCCGGGAAGACGGTGGCGCTGCTTTCGGGCGGGAACATCGACGTAAAGACCATCGCCGTGGTGGTCGAGCGCGGCCTTCTGGCGGCGGGGCGCTACCTGAAGCTGAAGGTGGAGCTGGACGACGTGCCGGGTGCCCTGGCGCGGCTCGCCACGGAAATCGCCGAGGCGCGGGCCAACATCTCCATCATCACCCACGACCGGCGCTCCGAGTCGCTCCCGATCGGGAGGACCGAGGTGCTGGTTGAGTTGGAGACGCGCGGCGCCGAGCACATCCAGGAGGTGGTCAGGCACCTCGGTAAGTGCGGGTACCAGATCGAGGTGATGAGGTAACTCATCCCTCGGCTGGCGGCTCCTCCTGCTCTCCGTGCTCCTTTATCACCCTTAAAAACGCATCGCCGTAGCGCGCCAGCTTGTGCTGCCCCACGCCGGTTATCTTCAAGAGCTCCCACTTGTCCTTGGGCATCTGCGCCGCCATCTCGGCAAGGGTCGCATCGGGGAAGACGACGTAGGGGGGCACCTGCTGCTCGTCCGCGATGTGCTTGCGCAGCTCCCGCAACTCCTGGAAGAGTGCGCCGTCGTAGCTCGGCTTCTTCGCCGCGCTCTTCTTCTCCACCACCCTCGTGTCCCTGGGCTTCGCCAGCTCGAGCCTGACCTCACCGCGCAACAGGGGACGCGCCGCTTCCGTCAACTTCAGCACCGAAAAATTCGCCAGGTCCTGCTCCAGGTATCCCAGGTGTATCAGCTGCCGCAGCAGGCTCCCCCAGACATCCTGTGCATGGTGCTTCCCTATTCCGAAGGTGGAAAGGTGGTCGTGCTTCAGCTCCAGGATCCTCTGGTTCTGCGAGCCGCGCAGCACGTCGATGACGTGCCCCATGCCGAAACGCTGCCCCACCCGGTAGACGCAGGAAAGGGCCTTTTGCGCGTCCTCGGTGGCGTCGAAGCGCTGGGGCGGACTCTCGCAGATGTCGCAGTTGCCGCAGTCGTGCTCCAGCTTGTCACCGAAGTAGCCCAAGAGGACGCGGCGACGGCAGGTCTGCGCCTCGGCGAATCCCACCATGCAGTTCAGCTTGTGCAGCTCGATCCGGTTCTGCTCCTCGTTGTTGCCGTTGCCGATCAACCCGCGGGCGACCGCGATGTCGCCGTAGCCAAAGAGCAGGAGCGCGTCGGCGGGAAGCCCGTCGCGCCCGGCACGGCCGGTCTCCTGGTAGTAACTCTCGATGCTCTTGGGCATGTCGTAGTGCACCACGAAGCGGACGTTGGACTTGTCGATCCCCATCCCGAAGGCTACGGTCGCCACCACGACCTTGTAGTCGTCGCGCAGAAACGCCTCCTGGACCTCGTGGCGCTCCCGGTCCGGCAGCCCCGCGTGGTATGCCGCGGCCTTGACACCGGCCTCGCACAGCTTCCTCGCCACCTCCTCGACACGTTTCCTCGACAGGGCGTAGACGATCCCCGCCTCATCCTTGCGGCTGGCGAGAAACCCCATCAACTGGTTGAAGGGCTTGTTCTTCTCGACGACGGTGTAGCGGATGTTCGGGCGATCAAAGCCGGTGAAGAAGCACTCGGCATCCTTCAGCCCCAGGCGCGAGATGATGTCGCCACGGGTCTGCGCGTCGGCGGTCGCGGTGAGCGCTACCATCGGGATGTGCGGGAAGATCTCGCGCAGCATGCCGAGCTGGGCGTACTCGGGCCGGAAGTCGTGCCCCCACTGGGAGACGCAGTGCGCCTCGTCGATGGCGAAGAGGGAGATGTCGAGGCTCTTGATGCGGTCGATGAAGCCGTCGGAGAGAAGACGTTCGGGCGCTACGTAGAGGAGCTTCAGCTCCCCCGCGTGCAACTCGGCCAGGACGCGGCGCGCCTCGGCCTCGCCCAGTGCGGAGTTGTAACAGGCGGCGGCGATGCCGTTTTCCCGCAACGCGTCGACCTGGTCCTTCATAAGGGAGATCAGAGGCGAGACGATGAGGGCGGTGCCGGGGAGGCAGAGGGCCGGGACCTGGTAGCAAAGCGACTTGCCGCCACCGGTCGGCATGAGCACGAAGGCATCCCTGCCGGAGATGACCGTCTCCACGACCTCCTGCTGCCGGGGACGAAAGGCCTTGTAGCCGAAGATATCGTTGAGGATCTGTATGGGGGAGAGGGGCATGGTCAAGCCTTTTGCAGGCAGGGAAGTTTTACCGGCCGCATAGATGAAAACAGGTATGGGGACCTTGTCAACCCGTCGCCGGTCAGAAGGCTCCGGCGGCCGGCGGGAGGGCGAGGTCGAGTCCGGCGATGAAGGACTGGGTCCTCGCGGCCCCGTTCGCCGGGTCCATGAGGTCCGGGCGCAGCAGGTCCTCGTAGCAGTCCAGGTCGTGCCAGGGTGGAAGCAGGCGAGTGGAGAACCCGGAGCACTTCGCCTGTACGAGGCTCTGCTCAAGCACCTTCTCGGTGGACCAGGGGATGTCCCGAAACAGGGAACCGTACCCTTCCCGCAAGCCGACCAGGTAGTAACCGCCGTCCCCCGCCGGACCGAACACCGCGTCACTCCCCTGCTCCAGCGTCCTGAAGGCATCCTCGATGTAAGCGACGGGCAGGTCGGGTGCATCGGTGCCGATCACCACGCAAGGCCCGTACCCCATGATCCGGAGCGTGTCCAAGGCGTGCTCAAGCCTCGTGCCGAGACCGCCCCCTGCCTGGGCGACCAATGACACCCCCGGCGTCGTCTCACTGAAGAACTCGGCTGCCCCGTCGTGGAAGAGGATCTTGTCGGCGTCAAGCGCCGCCACCCGCTCCAGGGTGTCCAGGAGCATGCAGCGGTAAAGGTCGGCGGCCTGCTGCGGCGACAGGGCCGGAGACAGGCGGGTCTTCACCCTTCCGGGTAGCGGAGTTTTGGCAAAGATGGCGAGCGCGCGTTTCATTAGATGGGCGAACCTTAAGCAGGTTAAATGAAGGATTAAAAGCTAGGGTTGTCCACAGTTTTCCGGCTTATCAACAAAGTTATCCACAGCACGTCACGTCAAGCCGTTGACTTGACCGCCGGGTATTACCGCTTGTCGCGCTCGATGGCTGCGTAGGCGGAGTGCTTGTGGATCGACTCGAAGTTTTCGGCCTCCACGGAAAACCACGTGATATTTTCCATAGATAGCAGGCGCACCGTCGCCTCGCGCACCATGTCCTCGACGAAGCGCGGGTTCTCGTAGGCCCGCTCGGTGACGAACTTCTCGTCCTCCCGTTTCAACAGGGAGTAAACCGGCGATGAACCGCACTCCTCGATCATCTCGATCAGGTCCTCGATCCAGATGAACTCGCTGTAGCGCACCTGCACGGTCATGATGGAGCGCTGGTTGTGGGCGCCGTAACTGGAGAGTTCCTTGCTGCAGGGGCAAAGCGAGGTGACCGGAACCTTGATGCCGAGCACGAAGTCGAACTTGTCGGAAAGGGAGGCGCTGAAGGTGCAGGTGTATTCCATGAGGCTCTTCGCCTTGGACACCGGCGCCTTTTTCTCTACGAAGTAGGGGAACTCCATCTCGAGGTGCGCGTTCGATGCGCCGAGTTTCTCCTTCATGGTGGCGAGGATGAGCTCCAACTTGTCGAGGGCGATCTCCTCCCGGTACTTGTTCAGGATCTCCACGAAACGGCTCATGTGGGTTCCCTTGAAGTGGTGCGGCAGGTCGACGTACATGTTGATGCGGGCGATGGTGTTCTGGAACTTCTTGTTCTTGTCCATCACCACGATGGGATAGGAGACGTCCTTCACGCCGACCTTGCTGATCGGGATGTTGCGGGTGTCGCGGGTCAGCTGTACGTCGGTGAGTGGTTTCGCTTCTTTGTTCTGATCGGTCACTTTGCTCATGCCTCTTTCCTCAGGCTTGCTACTCATTTCTGTCCCCCCTCCCCTTGCGGGAGGGGGTTAGGGGGTGGGGGTAGCTGCGGACCGCGCCGCCGATGGCAACTTCACCCACCCCCTGCCCCCTCCCGTCAAGGGAGGGGAAACTTTCAGGGAGAAGAGGGAAGTTGCAGGTGTGGGATTACCGCTTCACGTAACGGAGCGGATCGGTGACGCCCAGTTCGGCGAAACCTTTCAGGCGCAGGCGGCAGGAATCGCACAGGCCGCAGGAGGCGCCGTCCTCGGCCGGATCGTAGCAGGAATGGGTCTTGCCGTAATCAACGCCCAGGGTGAGCCCGGTCCTGATGATCTCCGCCTTGCTGAGGCTGATGAGAGGGGTGTGGATGGTCATCTTCTTCCCTTCAACGCCCGCCTTGGTCGCCAGGTTCGCCATCGCCTCGTAGGCCGCGATGTACTCCGGGCGGCAGTCGGGGTAGCCCGAGTAGTCGAGCGCATTCACGCCGATGAAGATGTCGAAGGCGCCCAGCGTCTCGGCCCAGCCGAGTGCGAAGGAGAGGAAAATGGTGTTACGCGCCGGCACGTAGGTGACCGGGATCTCCTCACCCACCCCTTCCTTCGGGACCGCGATGTCGGAGGTGAGGGCGCTGCCGCCCATCATCCTCAGGTCGAACTCGACCAGCATGTGGTCGACGGCCCCCATGGGGCGCGCGTTCTGCTTGCATACCGCCAGCTCATGCTGGTGGCGCTGACCGTAGCTGAAGCTCATGGCGTAGGGCTCGAAGCCCTGGTGCTTGGCGATGGCCATGCAGGTCGTCGAGTCAAGCCCGCCGCTGTAAAGGATTACCGCTTTTTTCTTCATCACGTACCTCGGTGTTCTTTGCAAAGAAAAAGGCCGCGCCGGCGATTCCGGTGCGGCCTTGTCGACTACTCCACGAAGCTCTTCAGCTTCTTCGCCCGGCTCGGGTGCCTGAGCTTCCTGAGCGCCTTGGCCTCGATCTGCCGGATCCTCTCGCGGGTGACTTCGAAGTCCTGGCCCACCTCTTCCAGGGTGTGGTCGCTCTTCTCGCCGATCCCGAAACGCATCCTGAGGACCTTCTCCTCACGCGGCGTCAGGGTGGAGAGCACGCGGGAGGTCTGCTCGGAAAGGTTCGCCTTGATGACCGCCTCGAGGGGGGATACCACACCCTTGTCCTCGATGAAGTCGCCAAGATGGGAATCCTCCTCCTCGCCGATCGGGGTCTCCAGGGAGATCGGCTCCTTGGCGATCTTCAGGACCTTTCTCACCTTGTCCAGCGGCAGCGCCATGCGCTCGGCGATCTCCTCCGGGGAGGGCTCGCGGCCGATTTCCTGGACCAGCTGACGGCTGGTGCGGATCAGCTTGTTGATGGTCTCGATCATGTGCACCGGGATACGGATGGTGCGGGCCTGGTCCGCGATGGCGCGGGTGATGGCCTGACGGATCCACCAGGTGGCGTAGGTGGAGAACTTGTAGCCGCGCTGGTATTCGAACTTGTCCACCGCCTTCATAAGGCCGATGTTCCCTTCCTGGATCAGGTCGAGGAACTGCAGACCGCGGTTCGTGTACTTCTTGGCGATGGAGACGACCAGACGGAGGTTCGCCTCGACGAGCTCGCTCTTCGCGAGTTTCGCCTTGTGCTCCCCTTCCTCGATGGCGAGGAGCGCGTTGGCAAGCTCGCTCGCCTTGAAGCCCGACTCCTGCTCGATCTTCTTGAGCTTCGCCTCGCTGGAGCGGTAGCGCTTCTCGAGCTTCTGCCCCTCCTCCAGCGTCATGTTCATCTTCTTGGAGAAGTCGGCCTCGGAAGCCCCCTTAAGCCCCTCGAAAGCGGCAAGGAAGACGTCCTTGACGGTGCTGGTCTCTTTCTCGAGCTCGGTGATCTCCTGCATCACGGTGTCGACCTTGCAGGAAAGCTCCTTCAGGCGCTGGGCGATCTTCTCGATGTGGCGGTCCTTCAGGCGCAGCGACTTGAGGGTCTCGGCCATCTTGACCTTCAGCTCGCCGTGCTCGGCGTTGAGCGCCTCGCTCTCCTTGGCGGAAACCTTACCCTCGAGCGTGGTCTGGATCTGCTCCATGCGCTGGGACATCTCGCTGATCTCGTCGATGATGCCGAGCACACGCAGAGCCTGGAGATCCTCTTCACCCTCTTCGAGAACCTCTTCCTCGACGTCCTTGGAGATCTCGATGGCGCCGATCTGCAGCTTGCGCAGCCGCTCGCCAAGGTTGATTACCTCGCGCACGGTGATGGGGGTGTTCAGGATGACGCTCGCGACGTCGCGCTCGCCGACTTCGATCCTCTTGGCGATCTCGACTTCGCCCTCGCGGGTAAGCAGGGAAACGGACCCCATCTCGCGCAGGTACATGCGCACCGGATCGCTGGTGCGGCCGAGGGTGCCGGGCTCGAACTCGACTTCCTCTTCGTTACCTTCGTGCTCTTCCTCTTCCTCGAGGTCCATCTTGATCTTCGGGATCTTCACCTTCTGGGCGGAGTCCACGATCTCGATGTCCATATCGCCGAACATGCTCATGACGTCGTCGATCTGGTCGGAAGAGACGATGTCGGGCGGAAGCAGGTCGTTCACTTCCTCATAGGTGAGGAAACCTTTTTCCTTGCCCAGGTCGATGAGCTGCTTCACTTCATCCATGCTTTTCTTGGCCATTTACCACGCTCCGCTACAGCTTGAACCAAGCTCCGCTACCGCTTGAATCATACTATAGTAATTTCGATTTTTTATTACGCAACCGCTCAAGTTCAGCCAGGATTTCCAGGTAGCGCGGAGAATCCGGATCGACCGTGGCAAGTTCCCTCGCCAGGGCCTTGCCGTCTCCCTTGAGCGCCCTCCGTTCCAGAGCCTGGCGGCACTGCTCGAAGGCCTTGACCGGGTCAAGGTCCTCAAGGTGCGCGTCCTCCACGAACAGTGAGTAGAGACGGCTTCTTTCCTCGTGCGATTCGATCTGTTCCAACAACAGGGGAAGATCGAGTTCCCCGTCCTCCGGCTGCGCCACTATGGCCTCGGCGAGCTTTAGGTGGCTTGCGCTGAAGAGCTTATCGGCGCCGTGCTCCCGAACTTTTGACACTACTTCGGGGTACTTCGCCATCAGGGTCAAAAGCACCTCTTCGGTGCCGGTTTTCTGCGGCGCCCCCTTTTGCGGCTGGGGACGCGGTGCCGGCCGTGCCGGTATGCCGACCTTCTGCAGCAGCATGGCGCGGTCGATGCCTAAGGCCCGGCAGATCTCCTTCTCGTAGAGCCCGCGCTCCACCGGATCGACGATCTTTTGCAGCCTGGGCGAGACCTCGTTCACGAAGGCGACCTTCCCCTCCACGCTTCTCACGTCCAGGCGCTTCAAAAGCCCCTTGTAGAACGACTCGAAGATGGGAAGCGCCTTGTCCAAAAGCGGCTGGAACGCCTCGCCCCCTTCGCGGTTGATGAAGGTGTCCGGGTCGTCTCCCGAGGGGACCTCGACCACCCGTGCCGGGAACGCCTCCTCCAGGAAGAGCTCCATGGAGCGGACCGTCGCCTTGCGCCCGGCCTCGTCGCCGTCAAAGAGCATGAAGGTGCGGTCGGCGTAGCGGCGCAAAAGCTTCACGTGCGGCTGGGTCAGCGCGGTGCCGCAGGTGGCGACCGCGTTGGTGAACCCCGCCTTGTACAGCGCCAGGTGGTCGAAATACCCCTCGACGACGATGGCGCTCCCCTTTTCCCGCATCCCCTTCTTGGCCAGGTCGACCCCGAAGAGGACCTCGCTTTTGCGGTAGACGATGGATTCGGGCGAGTTGATGTACTTGGGGAGCGAGTCGTCCATGACCCTCCCCCCGAAACCGATCGGGCGTCCGTGCAGATCGGCTATGGTGAAGAGGAGACGGTTTCTGAAGGTGTCGTAATAGCCGTCCTTCCCTTCCCGCTTCCTCAGTAGTCCCAGCTTCTCCGCCTCCGCAGCGGGTATACCCTTTCTCTGCAGGTAGCGCGTGAGGCTGTCCCACCCGGCCGGCGCGAACCCCATGCGGTACACGGCCGCGATTTCCGGAGTAACACCGCGCTTCTGGAGGTAGGCCCTTCCGGCGGCACCCGCCTCGTCCGATTCCAGCACGCCGCGGTAAAACTCGCAGGCCAGTTCGTTGATCCGGTAGGCCTGCTCCTGCTCGTCAACCTTGCGCTTCTCTTCCCGGGTGAGGGGACGCTCCGGAATCTCGACGCCGACCCTCTTTGCGAGGAACTTGACCGCCTGCGGGAAGGAAAGTCCCTCGATGCGCATGACGAAGTCGAAGGCGTTTCCGCCCACGCCGCAACCAAAGCAATGGAAGATGCCGCGCGCCGGGTTCACGTTGAACGACGCGGTCTTCTCGCCGTGGAAGGGACAGACCCCCTGGTAATTCGCCCCGGACTTCTTGAGGCTCATGTAGTCGGAGACGACCTGGAGGATGGGAGCCCTCTCGCGTACCTCTCTGACCTTGTCGTCCGGTATCATCGACACTGCTGTGGGTCCTTATTTCTTATGCGCTCCGTGCGAGACCTGCGTCCCGGGTGTGGCGCTGCCGTTTTCCTTTGCCTTCTCCGTGCTGTTTCTCGCCACGGCACCTTCCCAGCCTGCCGCTATATCCGCTCCCGTCGTGGCAAAGGCGGCCGCGGTCTTCGAGCTTCCTATCCACCCCTTCACCTTATCCGGCATCGGCTTCGTCGTTGCGAGGTACAGGATCACGCAGAGGATGAAGCCTCCCTGCAAGAAGCCGAACACGATGCCGCCGGCCCGGTTGATCCCGCCCAAAAGCATGACCTTGAGGACGACGGTTAGCAGATGCCCGAGGAAATAGAAGAGCATGCCGAGCAGCATGAAGATGAGGAGGAACGCCAGCGGCTGCGCTACCTGAGGAGGGAGGTTGATGAAATGCCTGATCCCCAGACTGAGAGAGGAATAGTATCGGAAGGCGGCCCAGCCGCCCGTGACGAGTCCCAAGAGAGAGCAGGCCTCACGGACCAGCCCCTTGGAAAATCCCTTTGCCACGAAGAAAATCAGTACAACCCAGATAAGGATGTCGAGAAGGATCATGCAAACACCTGGTCAGCAGCCACAAAGCAAAAGAAGGGGGAATCGCTGCGATTCGCCCCTACTCATGACACCCGAACCCGCTGAAGCTCCCCGGGAGCGAGTCCCGGGGAATTCAATCACGCGAGTTTTTCCTTCACAACTTCGCTCACCAATTTACCATCTGCACGGCCGGCGACCTGGGGCTGGATGGTCTTCATGACCTTGCCCATATCCTTGCCGCCGGTAGCGCCGACTTCCGCGATGACTTTCATCACCAGGGCTTCCAGCTCTTCCCGTGTCAGCTGCTGGGGGAGGTAGCCCATAAGGAGCGCGAGCTCCGCTTCCTCTTTATCCACCAACTCCTGCCTGCCTGCTTCCTTAAAGAGTCGGATGGATTCCCTGCGCTGCTTGCAGAGGGTAACGATGGTTTCGGTGATCTCGCTATCGTTCAGTTCACGCCTGAGTTCGATGTCGCGGTTTTTCACCGAGGAGAGTACCATGCGGATCGTTGATAAACGCAGGGTGTCGCGACTTTTCATCGCCTCCTTCAGTTCCGCGTTAAGTCTCTCCCTCAGTTGCATGAAACCCTCTTAGTCGACCATCTTGCGCTGTTTTTTCAGAGCGCGTTTGCGAGCAGCGATAGCCTTTTTCTTCTTCTTGATGCTCGGCTTCTCGTAGTGCTCTCTTTTACGGACCTCAGAAAGGATCCCGGCTTTTTCACACTGCTTTTTGAATTTCTTCAGTGCAAGCTCAAACGGTTCAGCTTCTTTTACCTTTACTCCCGGCATTCATATTCCCCCCCCTTCTCTAGCAAGATTTACAAACTTTGTGGGTACGGGCCGGCAGACAATATTCAAGGAACCAGCAATATACCATTGCCGTCTTTTTTGTCAAGGCAATTGTGCCAGAGTGGAACAGGTTATCCGCGGGAGTTCTTCTCTTCTATGCCGGACATGCCGAAGCGGCGTCTCAGCTCTGAGTACACCTCTTCCGGATCTATGTCATAGAAGCCGAGGAGGACGAGGCTGTGGAAGATAAGGTCGGCGGTCTCGTAGACGATCTCCTCGCGCTTGCCACCCTTGCCGGCGATGACCACCTCGGTAGCTTCCTCACCCACCTTCTTGAGGATCTTGTCGATCCCCTTGGCCATGAGGCTGGCCGTATAGGAGTTCTCGCTCGGGTTGGCCTTGCGCTCCTGGATCACGCGGTAGACCGCGGCGATGATGTCGTCTTTGGGGTGTTCCATTGTTTACTCCTGTGGAATCTAGAGCCTTACCGGGACGCCGCGGCCGCGGAGGTAGGTCTTCGCCTCTTCGATGGTGTACTCGCGGTAGTGGAAGATGGAGGCTGCGAGACAGGCACTGGCACCGGCTTGGGTGAAGCCGTCGTAGAGATGGGACAGCCCGCCGACGCCGCCGGATGCGATCACCGGGATGCTGACCGCATCGACCACTGCGCGGGTCAGCGGCAGGTCGTAGCCGTCCTTGGTGCCGTCGCGGTCCATGCTGGTGAGCAGGATCTCCCCCGCGCCGAGTTCTTCCATGCGCTGCGCCCACTCGACCGCGTCGATGCCGGTCGGGTTCCGGCCGCCGTGGGTGTAAACCTCCCAGCCGCCGTTCGCCTTTGCGCGCGCGTCGATGGCGACCACAGTGCACTGCGAGCCGAACTTCTCAGCCGCCTCGTTCACGAACTCGGGACGATGTACCGCGGCCGTGTTGATGGAGACCTTGTCGGCCCCGGCGTTCAGAAGACGCCGGATATCGTCAACGGTGCGGACCCCGCCGCCGACGGTGAGCGGCATGAAGACGCGCTCCGCGGTGCGGCGCACCACGTCGATGATGATGTCGCGCTCGTCCGAGGAAGCGGTGATGTCGAGGAAGGTGAGTTCGTCGGCGCCCTGCTGGTCGTAAAGCTCGGCGATCTCCACCGGGTCACCCGCGTCACGCAGACCGAGGAACTGGACCCCTTTCACTACCCGTCCCCCCTTCACGTCCAGGCAGGGGATGATTCTCTTTGTCAGCATCTGAAACTCCGGATTACCGCTTTTTGGTCAGCGCGATCGCTTCGGCGAGGTTGATGGCGCCGGAATAGATGGCCTTGCCGGTGATGACACCGGTAACGCCGGAAGACTCGATGGAGATGAGGTTTTCAATGTCCTTCAGCGAGGAGAGCCCGCCGGAGGCTATCACCGGGATGTTGATCGCTTCTGCCAGTGCCTTGGTCGCCTCGATGTTCGGCCCCTGCATCATGCCGTCGCGGCTGATGTCGGTGTAGATGATGGCGGAGACGCCGTCCCCTTCGAACTGTTTCGCGAGCTCGGTCGCGGTGATGCCGGTAACCTCGGCCCACCCCTGCACAGCGACCATGCCGTTCTTGGCGTCGATGCCGACGACGATCTTGCCGGGGAACTTGGCGCAGGCCTCCTTCACGAAGGCGGGGTTGCGCTGCGCGGCGGTGCCGATGATGACCCGGCCGATGCCGAGGGAAAGATAGGCTTCGATGGTGGCTATGTCGCGGATGCCGCCGCCCAACTGGGTCGGGATGGTGACGGATTTCACGATGGACTCGATGGCGGAGCGGTTCTTCGGCTCGCCGGCGAAGGCGCCGTCGAGGTCGACGATGTGGAGGATCTCTCCGCCCTGGCGCTGCCACTCGGCCGCCTGAGCACCCGGATCGTCGTTGAAAACGGTGTCCTTCTCCATCAGCCCCTGCTCGAGACGCACGCAGCAGCCGTTCTTCAGATCTATTGCCGGAATAATGATCATTTCAATTCCTCATCGATATTTCAGTATCCCCCCACTCCCTCCCCCTCCGGGGGAGGGTGGCCGGAGGCCGGGCCTGCCGGCCGTAGCTTGGGGCTGCGAAGGCTGGTGAGGGCGTCGCTACGAAGCGAGACGGTTGAAGATTACAGCGCCCTCACCCCCGCCCCTCTCCCGGAGGGCGAGGGGAGACAGGTTCTCCAGCTGCAAGATGCCTACTTCATCTGCGCGAAGTTCTTCAGCATCGCGAGCCCCTTCTCCTGGGACTTCTCCGGGTGGAACTGGGCCGCGACTACGTTGTCGCGCCAGATGGCGGCGCAGAAGTCGATGCCGTAATTGGTGGTCGCCGCGACGACGCTCTCGTCCTCGGGCTTCACGTAGTAGGAGTGCACGAAGTAGACGTTGGAGCCGCTGTCGATCCCGTTGAAGAGCGGGGAAGGACGCTTGACGTCGAGCTGGTTCCAACCCATGTGCGGCACCTTCAGCTCCTCGCCGGCCTCCTGCATCCCTTCCGGGAAGCGGAGCACCTTGCCGGGGATGACGTTCAGCCCCTTGTGGATGCCGAACTCTTCGCTCTCGGTGAAGAGAAGCTGAAGCCCCAGGCAGATGCCGAGGAAGGGCTTTCCTTCCTTGATGACCTTGAGGATCGGCTCGACAAAGCCACCTTCCTCCAGGTTCCTGATGCAGTCACGGAACGCGCCCACACCCGGGAGCACGACGCGCTCGGCGTCGAGGAGCACCTTGGGATCGGAGGTGACCACGGCCTCGCAGCCGACCTTCTCGAAACCTTTCTGCACGGAGCGGAGATTCCCCATGCCGTAATCTATGATCGCGATCATCTCGTTCCTTCCTTAAAGCTTGCCTTTCGTGGACATGACCCCTTCGATGCGGGGGTCCATCTGGGTGGCCATATCGAGGGCGCGGGCGGCGGCCTTGAAGCAGGCCTCGACGATGTGGTGCACGTTGTCGCCGTACATCACGTTCAGGTGGAGGTTCGCGCCGCAGTGGTTCACGAACGCCTGGAAGAACTCGCGCACCAGCTCGACGTCGAAGTCACCGATCTTCACCTTGGGGAGATCGACGTTGTAGACCAGGTAGGGACGGCCGGAAAGGTCGGTGGCGACGCTCGCCAAAGTCTCGTCCATCGGCACGGTTGCCTGGCCGTAACGGCGGATGCCGCACTTGTCGCCCAGTGCCTCCTTGAAGGCGCTGCCGAGCACGATGCCGATGTCCTCGACGGTGTGGTGGAAATCGATGTCGATGTCGCCGTGGGCTTCGACCTTCAGGTTGAAGAGGCCGTGCCGGGCGAAGAGGTCCAGCATGTGATCCAGGAAGGGGACGGAGGTGCAGACCTGCGCCTCACCCTTGCCGTCGATTTCGAGGGAGAGCTTGATCTGGGTCTCCCTGGTGATCCGTTCGATACTTGCCGATCTAGCCATGCCGCCTCCTTGCATGAATGTCAAAGCTGCAATGAATTGAAAATCAGTCCTGAAGCCTCAAGCTGACCGACCTGCCGTGGGCGTCGAGGCCCTCGAGCTTGGCGATCCTGACCACGTCCTCACCGACCCGCTGCAGGCCTCCCTTGGTGAAGTAGATGAGGGAGCTTTTCTTCACGAAGTCGTCCACGGAAAGGGGCGAGAAGAAGCGCGCGGTGCCGCCGGTGGGGAGGGTGTGGTTCGGCCCGGCAAGGTAGTCGCCGGAGGCCTCGGGGGTGTAGTGCCCCATGAAGATGGCGCCTGCGTTGGTGATGAGCGGCATCACCTCGAAGGGGTTCTCAACGGCGAGTTCCAGGTGCTCGGGAGCGATGCGGTTGGAGAAGGCGACGGCCTCCTCGAGGTTCCCTGCCACGATGATGACGCCGAAGGACTCCCAGGACTTGCGGGCGATCGCCTCGCGGGAGAGTTCCTTCAACTGGCGCTCCACCTCGGCGGCCACCTTCTCGCCGAAGGAGCGGTCGGTGGTGATAAGGACCGAGGAGGCGAGTTCGTCGTGCTCGGCCTGGGAGAGGAGGTCGGCGGCGATGTGGACCGGGTTGCCGCTGCCGTCGTTGATGACGAGGATCTCGCTCGGGCCCGCGATCATGTCGATGCCGACCTGGCCGAATACGAGCTTCTTCGCGGTGGCGACGTAGATGTTGCCCGGACCGGTGATCTTGTCGACCCTGGGGACGGTGGCGGTGCCGTAGGCGAGGGCCGCGACGGCCTGAGCGCCGCCGATGCGGAAGACGCGGTCGACGCCGGAGAGTTTCGCGGCCACCAGGACGTGCGGGTTCGTTTCGCCCCCCGGAGTCGGGACGACCATGACGATCTCGCCGACACCGGCGACTTTCGCGGGGACTGCGTTCATGATGACGCTGGAGGGGTAGCAGGCCTTGCCGCCCGGGACGTAGATGCCGACCTTGGCGAGCGGTGTCACCTTTTGCCCCAGCATGATGTCGGCTTCTTCGGTGGAGAGCCAGGTCTGCTGCTTTTGTTTCTCGTGGAAGCGGGCGACGCGCTCGACGGCGAGTTTCAGAGCCGCGAGGTCCCTTTCGTCCACCTGGGCGAAGGCCTTTTCGAAATCGGCTTCGGTGATCTCCAGACCGGCGGCGTCGCACTCAAGGCGGTCGAAACGATGCGTGTACTCGAGGAGCGCATCGTCGCCGCGCTTGCGCACATCCGAGATGATGCCGAGCACCACCTCTTCCACCTCGCGGCCCGACTCTTCGCCGCGCTCGATGATGGCGTCGAACTTCGCCTGAAAACCTGCTTCCCTAATGTCGAGGAACTGCATCGTTTAAACCTCGCGATTAATATCATTGTAATTGAAGCGCTGCTCAGCCTTTTCCATCAGCCGACATATTTCGTCAAGTTTGTCGCGATGCTCATCCAGCGTAGCCCTTATGGCATCAAACTCCGGCTTGAGGAGTTGCTGGTAGAAATCCAGCAACGCATCATCGATAGCTTTCGTCAATCAGCACCTCTTATATGTGCTGCTCAAGCCCCTCGATGATCTTGGAGATCCGCTCGTGCTTGGTCTTGAGGCTCGCCCGGTTGACGATCAAGCGGCAGGTGATCTCGGCGATGGTCTCGATCTCAGCCAGGCCGTTTTGCTTCAGCGTCTCTCCGGTGGAAACGAGGTCGACGATGCGCTCGGAAAGCCCGACCAGCGGGGCCAGCTCGATGGAGCCGTAGAGCTTGATCAGCTCGACCTGCACACCCTTCGCCGCAAAATACTTCTCGGTGACGTTGGGGTACTTGGTGGCGATCCTGATGTTGTTCCAGGCGGCGGGATCGTCCTTGCTTGAAAGCTCGACCGGCTCGGCGACCATCAGGCGGCAGTAGCCGAACTTCAGGTCGAGCGGTTCGTACAGGTCCTTCTCCGCCTCCATCAGCGTGTCCTTGCCGACGATGCCGAGGTCGGCGCAGCCGTACTCGACGTAGGTGGGGACGTCGGTCGCGCGCACGATCATGTAACGCATCTTCTGCTCATGGTTCACGAAGACGAGTTTGCGGGTGTCGGAGAGAAGCTCTTCGCAGTCGATGCCGATCTTCTTGAAGAGGGCAACGGAGTCCTGAAGGATGCGGCCTTTGGGGATGGCTATGGTGACGTAATCGGTCATTTTAAAAACTCCGGTGGAGCATGGCATTTTACGGCAGCGGTCTGGTGGACCAGATGGACCAAATGGACCGGCGGGGCGAACGGGGGCTCAGCCCTCCACTGCCCAACTACGGGCCTTCGGTGTCCTGAACGCGGACGATGTCGGCACCGAGACCGGCAAGCTTCTTCTCGATGTTCTCGTAACCGCGGTCCAGATGGTAGATCCTCGAGATCTCGCTGGTGTTGTCGGCGGCAAGGGCGGCCAGAATCAACGAGGCGGAGGCCCTCAGATCGGTCGCCATGACGGGCGCGCCGGAGAGCTTCTTCACGCCTTTCACGGTGGCGCTGTTCCCCTCGCAGATGATGTCGGCACCGAAACGCAGCAGCTCGGAAACGTGCATGAAGCGGTTCTCGAAGATGTTCTCGGAGATCACGCTGGCGCCTTCGGCGATGCACATGAGCGCCATGAACTGGGCCTGCATGTCGGTCGGGAAGCCCGGGTACGGACGGGTCTTGATGTTGACGTTCCTGATCTTCTTGGGCCCTTTGACGCGGACCAGGTTGTCCTTGTTGGTGATCTCGACGCCGGCGTCCTGCAGCTTGAAGGTCAGGGCGTCCAGGTGTTCCAGGCGCATGTTCTTGATCTTGATGTCGCCGCCGGTGATGGCCGAGGCGATCATGAAGGTCCCGGCCTCGATGCGGTCCGGCATCACGGCGTGCTCGGCGGCGGTCAACTGCTCGACACCCTTGATCCGGATGGTGTCGGTACCGGCGCCTTCGATGTCGGCGCCCATCTTTATGAGGATGTCGGCCAGGTCGACGATCTCCGGCTCGCGCGCGGCATTCTCCAGGATCGTTTCCCCCTGCGCGGTGGCGGCGGCCATGAGGAGTTGTTCGGTGCCGCCGACGGTGGAGATGTCGAAGTTGATGCGGGCGCCTTTGAGCTTCTTGGCCTTCGCTTCGACGTAGCCGTGCTCAAGGGTGATCTCGGCGCCAAGCGCGGCGAGACCCTTCAGGTGCAGGTTGATCGGACGGGCGCCGATGGCGCAGCCGCCGGGCAGCGACACGCGGGCCTGGCCGAAACGGGCGAGGAGCGGGCCTAGCACCAGGACGGAGGCGCGCATGGTGCGCACCAGGTCGTAGGTCGCCTCCCAGCTGTTCAGGTCGGTGGTGTCGATCTTCACGACGTTGCCGCGGCCGTCGACCTTGGCACCCAGTTTCTCGAGCACCTTGATCGTGGTGTTGATGTCCCTAAGGAAGGGGACGTTGCTGATGGTGTGGCACCCGGGTGCCAGAATGGTCGAGATGAATATGGGGAGGGCGGCGTTCTTCGACCCGCTGACGGTCACTTCTCCGGAGAGTTTGTTGCCACCTTTGATTACCAGTTTTTCCACTGTTACCTCTGTACTCTTTTCTTTTGTTCAGCGCCCCTTGGGGCGGATGGAAATGTCTAATCCCCTCACAGCCTGCCGCCGACGACCCGCTCGATGCCGGCGGGATCGGTCTGCGTGAAAGTCTCCTCGGTAAAGCCGCCTGTCTTCAGCAGGCCAAGAACCTGCGGGGCCTGGCCGGCGCCTACCTCGAAGATAAGCCAGCCTCCGGCGTTCAAGTACTCGGGAGCTGCGCCGACGATGCTGCGGTAGAAGTCGAGGCCGTCGGCCCCTCCGTCCAGCGCTCCGGCCGGTTCGAAGCCGCGCACTTCGGGCTGCAATGTCGCCATTTCATGGTTGGGGATGTAAGGCGGGTTGGATACTACCATGTCGAAGCGGCGTCCGGCAAACGGTTCAAACAGGGAGCCCTCAAAAAATTGCACCGCGGCGCCGTTGGCCTCGGCGTTGCCACGGGCGACGGTAAGGGCCTCGCCGGAGACGTCGACGCTGCTCACTTCGCATTGCGGCAACGCTTTCGCGAGCGCCACGGCGACGCAGCCGCTCCCGGTGCCGATGTCGAGGATGCTCTTGGCGGCGCCGCCGCGCTTGGCGGCCTCGGTTACCAGGACTTCGGTGTCGTGACGCGGGATCAGCACCGCCGGGGTGACGCGGAACTCGAGGCCCATGAACTCCTGGGTCCCGAGGATGTACTGTAGAGGCTCGCGCTTGCCGCGCCGCGCCACCATGCCGCGGTAGGCGGCAAGTTCGGCGTCGGACAGGGGCTTGTCGAAGTTGAGGTAAAGGCCGACCCGGTCCAGGGACAGCGCATCGCAGAGCATCCACTCCGCTTCAAGGCGCGGGTTCTCAACGCCTTTTTCGGCAAGGTACCCTTTGGTCCAGTTGAGAACCTTGAGGACATCCCATTTTTCGGGGGTGGTGGTCATGGCAACCTGCTTGTTGTGGGCCTTGTGGACCCGATGGACACGGTGGACCTGATAAACCAGGGGCTTGGCAAGCCGGCGGCTCACGGAGCCTTCGACGACGTTGCTACATGCCTTCGCTCTGCGCTTGCAGGGCTTCCATCTGGTAGTGGGCACGCAGGGCATCGGCAATCTCGGCGATGTCACCGGCCATGATCGAGTCAAGACGGTAGAGGGTGAGCCCGATGCGGTGATCGGTCATGCGCCCCTGCGGGAAGTTGTAGGTCCTGATGCGCTCGCTGCGGTCGCCGCTGCCTACCTGGCTCTTCCTGTCGGCGGCCAACTTGGCGTTCTGCTCCATCACGATGTTGTCCAGGATCCTGGACTTCAATACCTTCATGGCCTTCGCACGGTTCTTGATCTGGCTGCGCTCTTCCTGGCAGGCCACGACGGTGCCGGTCGGGAGGTGGGTGATCCTGACCGCGGAGTCGGTGGTGTTGACGTGCTGGCCACCTGCCCCGGAGGAGCGGTACACGTCGATCTTCAGGTCGGCAGGGTTGATTTCGATGTCGATGTCTTCGGCCTCGGGCATGACCGCGACGGTGCAGGCGCTCGTGTGGATGCGCCCCTGCGCCTCGGTCTCGGGAACGCGCTGCACACGGTGCGTGCCGGACTCGTACTTCAACCTCGCGAAGACGCCGTCACCCTCGACGAGCGCGATGACCTCCTTGAAGCCTCCGCGCTCGGATTCGGAGGCGGAGATGATCTCGACCTTCCAGCGGTTCACCTCGGCAAAGCGGCTGTACATGCGGAAAAGGTCGCCGGCGAAGAGGGCGGACTCGTCACCGCCGGTACCGGCGCGGATCTCGAGAACGACGCTCTTGTCGTCGTTGGGGTCTTTCGGAAGCAGCAGGACCTTGATCTCGCCTTCCAGCGTCTCGCGGCGCTCCTCAAGGCTCTCCAGCTCGGCCTGCGCCATCTCGCGCATCTCCTGGTCCGGCTCTTTCAGGAGCTCCTTGTTCCCTTCGATGTCGGCAAGGACCTTCTTGTATTCGCGGTAGGCGGTGATCAGCTCGGCGAGGCCGGAGTGCTCCTTGGAGAGCTTTCTGAACTCGGTCTGGTTCGCCAGCACCTCGGGATCGGACAGGAGCGATTCAAGTTCCCCGAAGCGGACTTCAAGATCTGCGATTTTGTCAAAGATGGACATCTAAAACCTCAAAAAAGGTTCTACGTTCTATGTTCTACGTTCTACGTTGAAAGCAAACCGCAGACGGCAGTGCTCTTAACGTAGAACGTAGAACGTAGAACATAGAACGTGTTTTATTAATTTACACGACCAGCCGGTCGTCCTTGTGGCCGCCGTTCAGCTCGAGCGCCACCTGCATGGACTTGATGGCGACCTCGATCTGGCTGTCGTCCGGCTCGCGGGTGGTCAGGCGCTGCAGGGCAAGCCCCGGCGCGATGATCATCTTCACCAGCGGGTGGTTGTCATGCTTCGCGGTCCACCTGAGTACCTCGTAGGAAAGCCCGGCGATCATCGGCAGCAGGATGATCCTCGACCCGGCCTTGAAATAAAACGGCCAGAGCTTCGGGATCAGGGAGAACACCACGATGCTCACCAGCATGACGATGAGAAGAAAACTCGTGCCGCAACGCGGGTGGAGGCAGCTGTACTTGCGCACGTTCTCGACGGTGAGTTCCTCGCCCGCCTCGAAGGTGAAGATCGATTTGTGCTCGGCGCCGTGGTACTGGAACACCCGCTGGATGTCCTTCATCCTCGATATGCCGACGATGTAGATGAGGAACACGGCCACGCGGATCACGCCGTCCACCAGGTTGAAGACGATGTTCGAGTCGCCGATGACCGGAACAAGCAGCTTGGTGAGGTAGAGCGGAAGGATGAAGAAAAGCAGGATGCCGAAGCCGAAGGCAGCACCCATGGTGCCGGCGATGGCCCAGTTGTTGATCTCTTCCTTCTCTTCGCCCTCGGCAAGCGCCTCGTTCGCGGAGAAGTTGAGCGCCTTGATGCCGGTGGCGAGCGAGGAGAAGAGCGCCACCGCACCGCGCACGATCGGGAGCTTGGTGATCGGGAACCGCTCGGAGAGGGGGATCACCGTCTCGCTCTTGACCGAGATGTCGCCGTCAGGGCGCCGTACCGCAATGGCCAGCGAGCGCGGAGCCCGCATCATGACACCTTCCAGAACCGCCTGTCCGCCAATGTTGATCTTTGACACGTGTTACCTCGTGTGTTGAAACGAAGGAAAACTACATTTCCCGGAAAAACTCTCTGACTTGTGCCATCTTGCCGCAGCACATGGCGCCTTCGGGGCAGGGGCCGCCGAGGCAGCCGGGACCGGCCTTCTCGAAGACGGTCGGCGCCACCGGCTTCACCAGCCGGAGCATCTCGATCGCCATGGCGCGGATCTCCCACTGGGCCCGCTCGCAGCAGCGCACCGCGAAGAAGTGCAAAAGCTCCCTGGCGTTCATGGTGATGATGATCTTGGTCTCGGTCGCGTTCGGGAGCAGGTAACGCGCATCCTCCGCCGGAACGCCCGCCTCAACCAGCGCGGCATAGGCGGCATGCACCGCCGCCACCTGCGCTTCGAAAAGCTTCAGGTGCTCGGGGTTGCCGGCGATGGAATCGGGGGTCACGACCGCGAAACGTTCCTTGTGGGAAACGTAGCGCTGGGACTGCTGGGAAAAGGAGGCTACCCGGTGCCGCACCAGCTGATGGCTGGTGACGCGCGAGATCCCGTCCACGCCGAAGGTGAACGAGGCGTGCTCCAGCACCGACTGGTGCCCAAGCGACATGATCTTGTCCAGGAATTTTTTTACGTCAGCGCCGGAAAGCTTCTCCTTGAGCGCCTCGATATCTGCCGACGAATAGCAGAGCCGGGCCGCCAAGGCGATGGTCAACTCGGGCTCGGGGGTGTGTTGCAGAAGGGCAACCTTCATGAAGATCCTTCAAAAGACAACAGGTTGTGCAATCAGGTCATAGAAAACGAAACAAGGGGATTTCGCCATGTGACAAAATCCCCTCCGAACGGATTCGCAAACGCGAAAGCATCTACTTTTCCAGGTTGTATCTCTTGCGGAAGCGCTCGACGCGGCCGGCGGTGTCGATCAGCTTCTGCTTGCCGGTGTAGAACGGATGGCACTGCGAGCAGATCTCGGTGCTGATCTCAGCCTTGGTGGAACGGGTCTGGAACTCGTTACCGCACAGGCACTTTACGGTAATTTCTTCGTACTTGGGGTGGATCCCTTCTTTCATTATCTTCCTCCTCGCGGGGTCGCACCCCGTTATCTAGCTTGATAGGTAATGCCGGAAAGTAGCCATAAATAGCACCTCCCCCGCAAAATTTCAACAGTTTTTTACTTGCTCATGGAATCGAGGAAGTCCTGGTTGGTCTTGGTCCCCTGAAGCTTGGAGATCAGGAACTCCATGGAATCGACCACGTTCATCGGGTGCAGCACCTTTCTGAGGATCCAGATGCGGTTAAGAGAGGCCTGCGGGATGAGGAGTTCCTCCTTCCTGGTGCCCGACTTGTTGATGTCGATGGCGGGGAAGGTCCTCTTCTCGACGAGCTTCCTGTCGAGGTGGAGTTCCATGTTGCCGGTGCCCTTGAACTCCTCGAAGATGACCTCGTCCATCTTGGAGCCGGTATCGACCAGGGCGGTGGCGATGATGGTGAGCGATCCGCCTTCCTCGATGTTGCGGGCGGCACCGAAGAAGCGCTTCGGCTTGTGCAGTGCGTTGGAATCGACACCGCCGGAGAGGATCTTGCCGGACGGCGGGATCACGGTGTTGTAGGCGCGTGCCAGACGGGTGATGGAGTCGAGCAGGATGACGACGTCGCGCTTGTGCTCGACGAGGCGCTTCGCCTTCTCGATGACCATCTCGGCCACCTGGATGTGACGGGAGGCCGGCTCGTCGAAGGTGGAGGAGATGACCTCGCCCTTAACGGAGCGCTGCATGTCGGTAACCTCTTCCGGGCGCTCGTCGATCAGGAGAACGATCAGGAACACCTCGGGGTGGTTCAGCGCGATCGAGTTGGCTATGTTCTGGATGAGCATCGTCTTGCCGGTGCGCGGCGGAGCGACGATGAGCCCCCTCTGCCCCTTGCCGATCGGCGCGACCAGTTCCATGACGCGGCTCGACATGTTGTCCGGGGTGGTCTCGAGGATGAGCTTCTCTTCCGGGTAGAGCGGGGTCAGGTTGTCGAAGAGGATCTTGTCGCGGGCGACCTCGGGAGACTCGTGGTTGACGGTCTCGACCTTGAGGAGCGCGAAGTAGCGCTCGCCTTCCTTGGGCGGCCTGATCTGGCCGGCAACGGTGTCGCCGGTATGCAGGTTGAAGCGGCGGATCTGGGACGGCGAAACGTAGATGTCGTCCGGACCCGGCAGGTAGTTGTAATCCGGCGCCCTCAGGAAGCCGAACCCGTCAGGCAGGGTCTCGAGGACCCCCTCGCCGAAGATCATGCCGTTCTTCTCGGTCTGGGCGTTGAGGATGGCGAAGATCAGGTCCTGTTTCCTGAGACTGGACGCCCCCTCGATGTTCAACGCCTTGGCAATGGCCGTGAGATCGTTGATTTTCTTTTCTTTAAGTTCCTGTAGGTTCATCTGTTCTCCTGATATGGCGCAAATATAGAGCTAGCGGCGTTTGCCTGAATGGAAAGCACGGGAATGTCGCACCGAAACGGCATGGATGTACATGCGGGGTGTGCCTGATGAGCGCTAACGTGTAAAGGATCTGTGAATTATTAACCCTGGTTTACTCTAGAGGTGTCGAGTCGGTTCGGAATGAGAAAGCTTGGGGTATATAAGGTGTCTGCTAAAGGTCTTATTGAGGATAATGGAAATTTATACCCTTGTCCTCATTACCTTGTCAACTTTATTTTTAGAAGCTTTACGGGGGAAATCAGACGCACTTGGTATGGAAGAGCAGGGCGTTCTGTGACCGTAACGCGGTCAATTTATTGTCACAGATCCTGACCGGTTGACGCATCTTCCCCGCTTTCCGGCTCCGTCTCCGCTTCATTTGCAGCAACGGTGCCATATTTCACGGTGCCGCGACGTTTTCTGCGCGCCTTCTGCCGTTTCAGCTTTTCCGCCGCCAGTTCCTTCTTGGTCTTGCCGCCACCGGCACCTTCCAGCTTCTCCAAAAGCAGGCGCCGGGCCAGGAAGCGGTTCAGCGACTGGCTGCGCGACTCCATGCATTTGACCTCGGTGCCGCTCGGGAGATGTTTTATGTACACGCACGAGGAACTCTTGTTCACGTGCTGCCCCCCGCGCCCTGAAGCGTGCACGAAGCGCTCTTCCAGATCCTTCTCCGCGACCCCGAGCTGCTCCATCTTTTCCCTGAGCCAGCGGTTTTTCTCCTCGCTCACCGCGAAATCGGCCATCTTGCGTCTCCCCTTTCGAATCGCCGGCCATGATAGCGTTGGATATCGAGGAAGTCAAAGATGTGCAGTTGGTAAGCATGCGGAGACGACGACGTCCATCCCCTCTCCCCCCGGGAGAGGGTGGCCGCAGGCCGGGTGAGGGAGACGCCACGGGCCATTAATTGCCTATTGCAACGCCCTCACCCCGCCCCTCTCCCAAGGGGAGAGGGGGAATGGACAGACCGGGATGTTCTTCGGTGGGTCGGGCGGAGTTCAGCGCCCGGATTGGGGCAGCACCACGTCGGCCATCAGGGTGGCGATCTGCGTCGCCGTGAACCGGTTGTTGTTGAAGATGAGGTGGTAGAGGGTCGGATCGGTGATGTCCCGCCCGAGGAAATCCTTCAGGAAGGCATCGCGCTGGCGCTGCTTGTCCCGGACCTTGTCCTGGGCCTCGTCCGCGGAAATGCCGCAGCGGGCGGCGACCGACTTCACCTTGAAGCTCATCGGGGCAACGATCCTAAAGTGGTAACAATTGCCGGTGTCCTGGGTGAGGATCGAGGCACCACGCCCCACCAGGATCACGTTCCCCTCCGTGGCAAGCGCCAGGATCTGGCGGCTGAGCAGGCGGTAATAATCCTTGTCGCTCTTCCAGCGCGACGAGAAGGTCGAGAGCATGTCGTCGAGGAAGCGGTTCTTGGTTCCCAGGTTCTCCAGGATCTCCTGGTTGAGGTTATGGTCCTTTGCCACCGCATCGAGCAGGGCGCGATCCATCACCAGCCAGGGCTTGCCGCTTCGGCTCTCCAAAAGCCCTTGCAGCCTTTCCGCCACCGGGTACCCCTCGCAGCCGAACTCTCGGGTGATGGTCACCGTCGGGTTGCCCCGCTCCACATCCACGAAGCCGTGCTCATGCAGGTTCCTCCGCCCCACCTCCATCAGTCCGCGCAGCCTCTGCTCGATGGAAGGGATCAAAATGCTCTTGGACATGGCACCCTCCTGTACAGGTTAATTCCCCGGCCTAACACCTCTAATTAGGCCCCTTTTTGCGCGACAGTCAACCGCCCGACGCCATTCTTTCGAGCGCATACGCGGGGTTGCCGCTGCGGCGCCGCTTTTTTCCGTTATCATTTCCGACATGATGCCCCTATGGTTTCCTCTCACAGTGATCTCCGCTTTCTTCCTCGCCACGAGCGATGCAACGACGAAGCGCGCCCTCGAGGGACGTAACGAATATCTGGTTACCTGGCTGCGCATCGTCCCGACACTGCCGCTCTTCCTGATGCCGCTCCCCTTCATCCCGGTGCCGGTAATCGGTGACGACTTCTATTTCTGCGTCTTCACCGCACTGCCGCTGGAGACCATCGCCATCATCCTCTACACGAAGGCGCTCAAACTCTCGCCGCTGTCGCTCACCCTGCCGCTTCTGTCGCTTACGCCGCTGCTCCTTTTGGTGGTGCCGTTTCTGCTCTTGGGCGAACGGATCTCCCCCATGGGGGGTGCCGGGATCCTCCTCATCGCCCTGGGTGGCTACCTGCTGAAATCGGGCAAGGGGGAGAGCGGGGTCCTCGCCCCCTTGAAAGCAATCGCGCGGGAAAAGGGGGCCCTGTGCATGCTCGGCGTCGCGGCGATCTACAGCGTCACCTCGACGCTCGGCAAGCGCGCCATCGCCGCCTCATCTCCCCTTTTCTTCGCCGCGGTCTACCTGCCGCTCCTGGTTCTCGCCGTCACCCCTATCGCCCTTTACAAGGCGCGCGGCGAACTCGGGCAGGCCGCGCGCAACGGCACGGTGCGGTCCGCCCTGCTCCCCGGCGTCTGCTACGCGCTGCAGGCCCTCACCCACGTCTACGCGGTCAACCTGACCAACGTCGCCTACATGATCGCGGTGAAGCGCCTGAGCCTTCTCTTCGGCGTTCTGTACGGCCATTACCTGTTCAAGGAACGCGGCGGCATCGTCCCGACCCTCATCATGCTGGCGGGCGTCTTCCTCATCGTGCTCGGCGGATGATCGGTCGCCCGCAACAGCACCGCCGCGAGCCGTCGGGAAATTGACAAAACCGCGGCAAGAAACCTTTTCAAAATGTTGACGGATATGTCATCGGCGCCCACCGGTCTTACATGCCTGCCTTCCGTCCGGCGCGGGAAGCCGCGCTCAGCCTTTACCGCCCCGAGTCTTATAGCCCAGCCGCCGGGCGCTCCCGCCTCTGGCATGGCAGTTGCTTTCGATCATCCTGATCAGCCCCGCCCGCACCTTGCCTTAGACCCGCGGCGGGCACGCTGTCGACCAAACCGTAAATGGAGATACTCATGAGCCAGCTAGTTACCCGCCCAAACGGCGGCCCGGTCGCCGTGGTTGATAACGGCACGCTCGTTTCAGCCATCGTCGTCACCCGCAACCGCGAATCCCACCTCAGGGAGTGCCTTAGTGGCCTTATGGAGCAGAGCATCGCCGACAGGATGGAGGTCATCCTGGTGGACCAAGGCTCCGACGAATGCGAATGGGCCGTGGCGGCCGACCTGCAAAGGCGGTACGGAAAGCTCGTCATGCTCAAGGTCCCCGCCGCATCCGCGGTCAAAGCAGTGAACATGGCGCTCAAGATTGCGTCGGGCAAGTACCTCACCATCCTCGACGCCACCGACCGCATGAGGCGCGACGCCTACGAGCAGTTGGCCGCGACGCTGGAAACCAACCCCACCGCGATGCTGGCCTACGGCGATACCTGCTTTACCGCCATCCCCCACGAAAACTTCGCAAACCATACAAGCTACGGCAAGGTGATCTGGCCCGACTACACGGTGCAGCAGCTCTCCCAGCTCTCCGAGGTGGCACCGCACCCGCTTTGGCGCAGGGAGCTGCACGACAGCATCGGGTTCCTGCCGGAAGGTTACCCGAACCACGGCATACGCGAGTTCCTACTGAAGACGGTGGAGCGCTTCCGCATCCAGCACATTGAAGAATTCACCGGGCTCAAGCTGATTGTTGCAAGTGGCCAGGCCGTCCAGTCCGAGCCCCGTGCGACCGCGATGCCGGTACAGGAGCAGTTTTCCTCGCAGCCGCTGCATAGCTTCGAGCAAGCCGCCCCGGCGCAGGCAGCACAACCTGCCCCGGCCCCGCTCGGCCCGGACGAGGCGTACGCGAACCTGAAACCCGTTCTTTCCGGTGGTGACATGGAAAAGGCGGAAAGGGTGCTCAAGGAGCACCTGCTGCGCTACCCGAACCACGCGGTTGCGCACAACGATCTGGCCGCAGTGAGCTACCAACTCGGCAATTGCGAGCAGGCTCTCAAGCACTACCGCGAGGCGGTCCGCCTGCAGCCGGACGAGGATGTCTACCTGAAGAATTTGGCCGATCTCCTCTACGTCGAGACGGACGGGACCGAAGAAGCGATCTCCATCTACCTGAAGCTCCACGAGAAGTCCCCGCGCGACGTGGAGACCCTGCTGAACCTGGGCCTCATCTGCGAGGGGGTTGGGCAGCCGGCCGAGGCGGAATCGTTCCTTCAGAGGGTGCTCGAGATCGAGCCCTGGAACCAAGCGGCACGCGAGCGCTTGAAAGCGCTCAGGGAGGCCACGGCCGCACCGGCACAAGCAAGCGCTACGGCAGCGGCACCCGCCCCGGCATGCGAGGATGACGAGATGACTGCGGAGGAGCTCTACGAGGTCTCGCAGCAGATGGTGCAAAGCGGCGACCGCTCAGGTGCTGAGACGAACCTGCGCAAACTCATCGAGTTCTACCCGGATTTCGCCCCTGCGCATAACGATCTGGCTGTCCTAGCCTACGAGCATGGGGACAATGAGACCGCCAGAATCCACTACGAGAAGGCAGCGCAACTGAAACCGGGCAACAGCACCTTCCGGAAGAACCTGGCCGACTTCTACTTCGTGGAGGGGTACGACCTGGACGGCGCCATCAACATCTACCTGGAAGAGCTCCGGAAGGAACCGAAGAACATCGAGACGCTGATGGGTCTGGGTAAGATCTGCACCGTTTTGGACCGCCCTGCGGAGGCGGAAAGCTTCTATGGCAAGGTGATCAACCTGGAGCCCTGGAACCGCGAAGCCCGCGAAAGCCTGAACTCGCTAAAGCAGGCGGTGAACGGGTAGAACCGAGAGGACGTTCAACGTTCAGCATTGAACGTTTACAACCAACACCGTGGCAGGCCCCGTCTTACTGGGGACGGGGCAAGTTTTTATTAAAGTTTCGCCCGGCTTGCGCCGATACGTACAGCGGCTGACAAGCCCAAGGCGGAGGACGTTATGGCAATGAAAACAGCATGGGACTACGTAAGCGACATGTTCGATACGCTTACCTCGCAGGACACCATGAGGGCACAGGCAGCGACCGGCGCTATGGCCTCGGGTGCGACATTCTTCCAGAAGAAGGATTACACCCGCGCGGCCAACGAGTTCAAACGCGCCATTTCGCTCGATCCCACCACCGCACAGCCATACAACCTCCTCGCCAACGCCTATCTCGCACAGAACAAGACCGATGAGGCCATCAAGACCTACAAAAGCTCCCTCGCCCTTGACCCCACCCAGGACTCTGTGCACACAAACCTCGGGAACATCTACCTGCAGCAAAAGAAGTACAACTTGGCTGAGAAGGAGTTCAAAGAGGCCGCGCGCCTGAACCCCAGCGACACCCTAGCCCCCTACACACTAGGACAGCTCTACCTGCAGACCGACCGCATGAGTGAAGCGGAGGCGCAGTTCAAGAAGGTCGCCAAGATGGCCCCCAACGATCCGAACCCCTACTACAGCTTAGGTGTCACCTACAACAAAGAGGGGAAGTACGAGGAGGCGGTGAAGGAGCTGACCAAGGCTGTGAAGATCCGGCCGAAGATGGCAGCGGCCCACTTCGAGCTGGGCGTCGCCTACTCCGAACTCGGCGACAGCACTAACGCCCAGCAGGAGGTGAACACCCTGACCTTGCTGGACGCGTCGCAGGGGGCACTTTTGAAGGCGACCATCGCCCAACCGAAGATGGTGGCAGGCGGCGGCGGCGAGACCGACACCTTCTTCCCGGCGCTGGAGTCCGGGACTGCGCTCGTCGGCCTCCTCGGGGTCGACAGCACCACTGGACAGCCGCTCCAGTCCAAGGCCTTCAGTCTCACCTTTTATTTCGATTCCGCGATGGACCCGACATCCGTGCAGGACACGAGCAACTGGACCATCACGAAGGCGAGCGGCGGCGCCGCCGGTTACTATAACAACCTTCTGCCAGTGCTCCCAACCGAGGCGTACATCCCGCAGAACCCAATTAGCGTGGTCTACGACCAGGAGAAGCAATCCGCCACCGTCACCTTTATGCTGAGCCAGAACTCCACCAATAACGCGACCGTCGACCCGTCCCACATGGTCTTCAAGTTCTCCGGTACCGACGCCCGCGGCAAGATCATGGACCCGACCGCGGACGAGTTCGACGGCGCGGCGGAAAGCCCCTTTTAGACTCACTTCACCCCGGGGAAGCGCCCCCTTCGCGCCGCGCCCCCCTCCCCCCCCCTCCCCCCCCCTTCCCCCTCCTTCCACACCGTACATCCGCGGGCACTGGCACGACATCTGCAGAAACTGAAAAGTCGTCTGCCGTCAAGGCTTTGCAGCCCCGTAACGGTCTGAAAAAATGTGGAACGGGAATGACTTAAGGCAAGTCGCTACATCCGTCCCTATTTCTTCAAAAAATTGACACGACGCCGAGCGGTGCGACCGAGTCCCCAAGATCCGGTTCGCGCCACCCACGGCACACCACGGCTTACTGGGGGAGAGATGGGATTGGCCGAAGCAGATGTGAAGCTTCAGGAGCTTTCTGAAGAGATAGCAACTAACATAGCGCAGGGACGTACCGATGCTGCAATACGGCAGATAAAACTGGCCCGGATTGCCGGTGTGGAGGACCAGGATTTTTATTGGCGGTTGGCGCAAGTCGCGCGGGACGCAGGAAACCTCCCTCTTGTCGACTACACCTGCAGCATCGTCCTAGAGATATCACCCCAATTCTGGTTCGCCCGCGAACTCCCGAGGCATGCCCGCGGCTTTTATGCTCAAAAGGAGCAGGACGTCGTTATAGAAAGCTTCTTCACCTCGGTGCCCCCGACCGATAAGTTCTTCGTTGAAGTGGGCGCTTTCGACGGCGTGCACTACAGCAACGTAAGAAGGCTCGTCGAACAGCATGGCTGGAGCGGCATCTCCATTGAGCCGGTGGAACAGAACTTCGCCAAACTTACCTCGTCCTACCGCGGAAAGCCTGTCACCTGCGTCCGCTGCGCCATCGGAGAGAAGGAAGGCGAGGCGGAACTCAACGTATCGACCTACCCTCATCTCCCGGACTGGGGGAGCGACGTGGCCAGTCTCACCGAAGAGGATACTGAGCGATGGCAGAGGGAGTACGGCGCGGTCTGGCGCAAAGAACGGGTCAGGGTCAGGACCCTCGACTCCATCCTCGCCGAGAACAACGTCGCCCATTTCGACCTCCTCTCGGTAGATGCCGAGGGGCACGACCTGGAAGTCCTCAGGGGGCTCAACTTCAGACGCCATCGTCCCACGCTGATCGTGGTGGAATACGGCAGCAACAGGGAAGAGATCTTCGCCTTCCTCGGAGCCCATGGCTACTCCCTGCTGCTGGACAATGGGCAGGACCTTTTCATGGCGTCCCTCCCGCAATCACTATCCCTTAATGGGTCGCCGCGAAAGCCCGCACGGGAGAGCGCGTCATCCCCCCTGACCGACGCGGCAAGATCTGGAGATCAAGAAAAGCTTGTAGCTACACTCCTCGAACTGGAGCGCGCCCCGTCGCTCGTCAAGACGCTGGTGCAAGGCGAGGGCGGCATAATGGCAAGCGAAGACCTGCTGCTCCTGGCGGAGCAGGGCAGGCGCATGGGATGCCTCACCTCCGCACGAATGCTTGCACAGGGGGTACTCGCCCAGGAACCGCAGTCAGGTGCGGCGCGTGACCTTCTGCGTCGCATGGAGGGCTACTACTGCGACGATGGAGCCGACTTGATCATCGAGGAGTATTTCCTCAGGCATGGTGCACCGTCACGCAGTTTCGTGGAGATCGGTGCCGGGGACGGATACACCGAAAGCAAGGTGCGCCGCCTGCATGAAAAGCACGGCTGGAGCGGCATCTGCCTCGAACCCCGGAGAGAAGTTTTTCAACAACTGTCGGACTCATACGCCGGGAGCTCGGTCCGCTGCGCACGCGCCCGCGTCCAAGGCCCTGGAAGGGAGTCCGACGGCGACGTCCCGGAGGTACCCTTCGACCGGGTTCTCGAGGCACTTGCAACTGCTACGGTCGACCTGCTGGCCATCAACACCCCCGCCCCCGACTCCGTCCTCGCCGGGTTCGAATGGCAAAACCAACAACCCGCCGTCGTGGTTCTCGGGCCCCGGGAAGGGGCGGAGCCGGCCGTCTCACGCCTCAAGGGGCTCGGCTACCGCATGCTGCATCAGGGGGGGCTCTCACTGGTAATGGCGAAAAGCGAACCTGAGACGCCGGTCACTCTTGACACGGTTGCCTCGCGTCTGCACCCGTTCCTCCTGGAGAACCGCTACTTTGAGCAGGCGCGCCTCACCAGAGCCTCCACCGGACCGCGAACTCTCCTCTCGGCGCGACGCTTCGACATCCCGGCAAAGCTCATATATGCACGTCTCACTACTGAGGGGCACGACACCCTCTTTGGTGTCGAGCTGTACCGCGAGCACCTAGCCATCTTCAACTGCATCAGGGAGACCGCTGAAAAGGAGGGATTTGAGGCGTTCGAAGCAGATTTCCGCGCCACCCTTGAAAGCATCGGCAGTGAAGGCTTTTTGCCGAACCGGAGCCTCCTGCCGGTGGATCCACTAGGGTCTCCGGTGGACGGAGCGCACCGGGCAGCGGCATCAATTTACCACGACCGGCCGGTGCAGGTGCTGCGCTGCGACAGGATCGCACCGGTGTACGATTACCGCTGGTTCCGTGACCGCGGACTGTCGGAGGAAGCATGTGACGCCATTGCTACCGAGTACGTACGCTGGAGCCCACGCTGCATCATGGTGACGCTCTTTCCCGCCGCCGACCGCACCAAGGACGAGGCGGTGCTGCGCATGCTCCTGGAACAGGGGGACATCGTCTACGGCAGGGAGTTGGAGGTACGCGGCGACGGACCCGCGCTCCTAATCTGGCAGATGTACCGGCACGAATCTTGGGCGGGGGACGCCGTGCAGCAGTGGCCGGGCACCAGGTACAAGGCGAGCTGCTGCTTCCCGGCGGGGCACGGCGTGGTGCGTGCGCTCCTCTTCGAGCCCCGGCCGGGAGCCGACCTGCGCCGGCTCAAGAAGGAGATTCGTGCCGTCTATGCTGTGGAAAACGACAGTGTCCACATCAACGACACACACCGCGAGACCCAGTTGCTGGCGAGCATCTACTTCAACGCCAACAGCAGGCACTTCCTGAACAACGCCCGGATGACCTACATGGAAAACTTCTGGGGCCTGTTCACCCGCTTCGAGGCGGGGCTCTACCTACAGGACGCCACCCCAGACGATTACTGCATCGACGGCTCTGCCATCCTCTCCGCTTACGGCCTCAGGGAATGCCGCGACCTAGACTTCCTGCACACAGGGATCGACGACCTCTCCTTCGGGGACCCTGACCTCATCGGATCGCACAACCTCTGCACGGCCCATCACGTCACCTCGCGCGACGACATCATCTTCAACCCGGCCAACCACTTCTACTTCCACGGCATCAGGTTCGGTTCGCTGGGAATCATCGCCGCCATGAAGAACCGGCGCGGCGAGGGGAAGGACGCCGCCGACCTCGCCCTCATCGCCGGACTCCCGGAACCGCCGCCGCAGCCGCACCGACAGCGCAACCAGGTGACGGTCCCCTTCGACTGGAGCAAGAGACCGCCGAAGATCGTGGGGCTTGTCACCGTGCGCAACGAGAGCGCCATCGTTGGGCAGGCCCTACGCCTGCTCTCGCTGTTCACGGATGCCATCGTGCTCCTCGACGACGCCTCGACTGACGACACCGTGGCCGTGTGCGAGGCTTACGCCGCCTCTTGCCGCGTCGAGCACATCATCCGCAAGCGGAGTTGGTTCCGCGATGAACCGGGAGATCGCAACCGTCTCTTGAATGCAGGGCGCGCCATCGGCGGCACCCATTTCATCGTCACGGATGCGGACGAGTGCTTCACGGCGAACCTGCTTCGGAACGGTTTCCTGCGTCGAACCCTGCTCTCCCTGCAGCCCGGCGAGATCTTGGAGTTGCAGTGGCTCCAGTTGTGGCGCTCCACCTCCAACTACCGCGACGACGGCAGCATCTGGAGCAACAGCTACAAGGCGGTGGCGTTCAGAGACAACTGGAGCAGCCACTACACCAGCGACTTCATTCACACCCCCCGCATCCCCAAAGGGATCGCGGGCCGCACGATCCGCGTCAACGGCCCAGAGGTGGGGCTTATGCATTTCCAGTTCACCAACTGGGCGAACCTCCTTTTAAAGCAGGCTTGGTACCGGTGCATGGAACGCATTCGCACCCCGGAAAAGCCCGACGCCGAAATCAACGAGCGATATGCCCCCAGCAAAGATGAACGGAACATGGTCCTCAAGGGCGCGCCGGAGGCGTGGTTCTCCGGCTACCCGCTGTTTGACCACGAATGCTACCAGAAGCCGGACAACTGGCGCATGGAGCAGGTGCTCGCCTGGTTCGCGCGCTACGGCCGGGAGCACTTCACGGGCCTCGACATTTGGGATGTGGCCTGGGAGACCGCGCAGCCGCGGGAGGCACTACCACCCCGGCCCGACCGGCTCGGGGTGATACGCGGTGAGCTCGCCGACATGCTGGGGGTGCGCAGGCCAAAGGGGTTCAACGACGTGACCGCCAGGATCTATGCGAGCCCCGTCGCGGCAGTTTTTTTCCACGATCAACTCCCCTACCTGCGCAGCGAGCCGCTCGCAGCCGAGTTCGTCCCGCGCTCGGGGATCTCCACGGAGACGGTTAAACGACTCACCGGCGGTCCCTGCCGGATCGGGTACCTGGGGGCCTCGGTTTCGGCACAGCAGGACTCGTACGTAGCATTCCTGCACGACCACCTGTGCCGCCTCACAGGACAGGACCATGGAAAGGTGGTGCTCGCTTACGGTGCCATGGGGTCGGTAGCAGCCCTGCAGAAGGTGGGGCAAGAACTTTTCGAGTTCCGCCCGCAGATCTGCTTCATCGAGCTTCTTACCGGGGAGATGAACGACGGGCTCACGCCGCTGCCGGAGATCGGCCCGGCGCTGGAAGCCATAGTGCGCGGAGCGCGGAATATCGGGTGCGAACCGATCTTCCTGAACCTCTACCGCGCCGACCATCTCTTCAACGAAAAGAACCCGTGGCTTGCCTGCTACGAGTCGGTAGCGCAGCACTACGGCGTGCCGAGTATCAACGTCTGCTCGCGCTTTTTCAGCGCCATCACCGCAGGGGAGCTGGAACTACAGCAGGTGATCAAGGACGCGGTACACACCACGCCGGAAGGCTCACGGTTCGTCGCCGCCACCACCATCACCCATCTCGCCACGCTGCTCAAAGGAGGTGGCGGGCATCTCTCCGCAGTACCGGCACCTCTGTTCGGCACCCGCTACCTGCAGACACTCTCGTTATCCCCCCAAGAACCATGCACCCGGCAGTTCAAGGATGCGCACGTGTGGGAGATGGCTCCCGGACAGGAACTGGCCATCCCTGGTGAAGGGTACCTGGCCGGGATCCAACTCGTGGTCGGGTCCAGGGCCGGGCTGCTCGAGGTGGAAATCACGGCGAGCGGCTTTCACCGGCGCTACTCGACCTGGGACCACTGGTGCTACCACGGGGAGCGCTTCCACTTTCTCTGCATAGGGACCGAGGTCCCCCCCGGGGGGACGGTGCGGCTTCGCGCTCTTCCCCATGAACGTACCTGGTGCGGCTTCTGCTACCATGAGGAAGCCGATGGCCGGCTGGCGTCGCAGGCTGCCATGCCGGGATGGGACGCACTGCTGCCTCGCGAAACCCCGTGCAGCGAGTCGGACCAACCCGCGCCGGAGTATCCGGTAGTCCAGGTGGTCTCCCTCTTTTTCGGCGTAGGTGCGGCGACCTCACCCACAGCACCGCACGACCTGGAAGACGGAGGGGCACCGAAGGTGGAACGCAGCAACCTAAAGTACTGGCAGCATATGCAGGAGAAAGGTTATTTCGAAAACCAGAACTTCTTTCTGATGGAGAAGTTCGGTGCTCAGGAGTACCGGCGCCTCTTCGGCAGCAGCGACCCCCGAGAACCCAGGGACACCTCGAGACGTGACAAGGCTTTTATCGCCGAGTTCATGGCGCTCGACCGGACCATGAACGCCGCAGTTATCGGCTGCGGCTACGGAAGGGAAAGCCTGTCCATCGCGCCGCAGGTAAAGCAGGTCTACGGCATCGACGTGAGCCCGACCATCCTGAAGAAAGCCCAGGAGTACCTGGGCTCCAAAGGGGTGCACAATTTCACCCCGGTCCTGGCCCAGGATTGGCGCAGCGGGATCGAGGCCGAACTCGACTTCGTCTACTCCATAACGGTCTTCCAGCACCTGACCCGGGATCTGGTGCGCGACTACCTGTTCGGGCTGGCGCAAAAGCTGTCGGCTCGCGGCAGGGGGCTTTGCCAGTTCGCCGAGCTCTCCGGAGGCACGACAGACGCGGAACTGAAAACCTACGAGCCGTCGGTGAACTGGAGCGCGCCCGAAATCGAGGCGCTCGTCGAGGAGGCGGGCCTGAGGATGGTCACCCTTAGGACGCTGGACGTGCAAGGAGGGAAATGGCACTGGGCCTTCTTCGCGCGCGCCGCGAACGGTGGGGAGCAGGGATGAGCAAGTTCCGAGTTTCCGCTATAGTCTCAACCTACAACTCCGAGCGCTTCATGGAGGGGTGCCTCACTGACCTCGCCGGCCAGACCCTGTTCGCCCGCGGCGAACTGCAGATCGTCGTCATTGACAGCGGCTCTCCCGAGCAGGAGGGGGAGATCGTCAAGCGCTGGCAGCAGCGTTTTCCGGAGCGTATAAGCTACCTGCGCACCGAGCGCGAAACCCTCTACGCGGCCTGGAACCGCGGCGTCGAGTCGGCCCGGGGCGTCTTCCTCACCAACGCGAACACCGACGACCGGCACCGACCCGACGCGCTGGAGGTCATGGCGGCCGCGCTGGAGGCGAACCCCGGGGTCGATCTCGTCTACGGCGACTGCTACGTCTCCACTGTCGAGAACGAGACCTATGCGGAGTCCGCACGGAAGAGGCTCTTCAGATACCCGGACTTCCTGGCGCCCGCTTCCCTGCTCCACTACCAGCTCGGCCCGCAGCCCATGTGGCGGCGCTCGGTGCACGAAAAGATCGGCTTCTTCGACGGCTCCTTCCACGCCGCCGGGGACTACGACTTCAACATCCGCTTCGCGCTCGCCTGCAAGGCGCTGCATCTGCCGGAACCGCTGGGACTGTACCTGGAGGCGCCGACCGCGATCTCGTTCCGTGACAACCGGATGGGGAACGAAAACACCCTTTTGCGCAGGACCTACCACAACGAGGAAACCGTCTTCGGCCTCTACCGCGCGGCGGGGGTCCCCTGCGAAAACGACGTCGAAAAGGCGCAGGCGCTTCTCGACCTCGGCATTCGGGCGCTGCGCTTCTACCCTCCCTGGAAGGAGGGGGGCCCGGAGCGGGACCCGGAGCTCGCCCTTTTCTGTTTCCGGCGCGCCGCCGAGCTCTCAGGCAACGCCGTCGCCCCCTGGAACAACCTGGCGGTTGCCGCCTTTCATGACGGGGAGCGCGATGTGGCGCTCAGCATCCTGCAGCGGCTCGTCTCACGCGGCGCCGACAGCGACGTGGCGGCGAACCTCCGCCTGGTAACCGCCGATCGTTGTTCCCCGGCGGATCTTAAACTCATGCCGTCCGGCCTCGCCTTTCCGTCCCAGCAGGAACTCGTCGCCGGCCTCCCCCCCCGGGACACCGCCATGGCGAAAACACCGCGGCTCCCAAGCCCGATCCTGCTTGTCTGCCACGGCTATCCTCCTGCAAACACAGGCGGGACCGAACTGTACGTGGCGTCCCTAGCTCGGGAACTCCGCCTGGGGGGAGCTCACGTGGTGGTTCTGGTACCGGGGCACGCCCCGGACCGGCCGGAGGGGGAGATCGTCGAACGCGATGAGAAGGGCATCCTGGTCGCCGAGATGAACGTCCACCCCACTTCCGGCAGTGACGGCATCCGGCAGCTCAGGGAACAGTTCCACAACGAGAGACTCGCGGCCCACTTCGAGCGTTTTCTGCAACGAATCAAGCCGCGCCTCGTGCACTTTCACCACTTCATCGACCTCTCCGCCTCGCTGCTCGACGCCGCGGCGCGCTGCGGCATACCGAGCGTGGTGACGCTCCACGACGGCTGGGCGGTTTGCCCCCTGTACCATTTCTTCCGCCCTGACGGCACGTATTGCGAAGAGGGACCGGTCCCGGCGCGTGCCTGCACGCGCTGCCTCACCGGCGGCTCCCCCGGCCCGGGCGACCAGGCTCTCGAGGAACTCCTCGCTGAGCGCAGGGATTACATCCTGTCGCGGCTTTTACTCGCCGACACGATCCTTTTCCCTTCCAGGTTCATGCTGGAGAAGCTCAGGCGCCACGGACTCGACCACCCGCGCTGCATGGTGCACCCGCTCGGCCTGCCCGAGCTCTCCCCGTTGCCCCGGAAAAACGGGACGCAGGGGAGGGTCCGCTTCGGCTACATCGGCCATATCCACCCGGTGAAGGGACTCGACGTCCTGATGCGTGCGGCGAACCTTTTGCGCCCCGGCAGGGCCGAGCTCGCCATCCATGGGGAGGTACGCGACCCGGCGTACTTCCGGGAGGCGGGGGGAGAACTTAACGCACCGGTGCCGGTCACCGGTCACGGGACATACCTGCGCAGCGACTTGCCCGGCATCTTAGCCTCGATCGATGTCGCGGTGATTCCCTCCCGCAACGAGAGCTTCTGCCAGACCGTCAGGGAGTGCCTTCAGGCCGGCGTCCCGGTGATCGTCTCGGACGCCGGTGCGCTGCCGGAGGCGGTCCGCCACGGGGTGGACGGCCTGCTCTTCAAATCCGGGGACCACGCGGACCTCGCCGCGTGCATGAACGCCTTCATCGACGACCCCGCCCTGCTGCAAAGGTTGAGGGCCGGGATAACGCCGGTGAAGACGTCGCACGACGAGGCGGTGGAGCTGGCCGCCGTCTACGCCGCGGTCGTCGGCCGCAAAGGCGAGGCCCCGGAAGCAGGGGGAGGCAGCGTCCCTGCCGAGGGAAGCCAGAAGGCCGTGGCGGGAAGCGCGGCCGAGGTGACCATCGTGATCCCGGTCTACAACGGCGCCGAGCTCACCGAGAACTGCCTGAGGGCCATCGCCGCGAACACTCCCAAAGGGATGTACCGGGTGGTGATCGTCGACAACGGCTCAAAGGACGGGACCCGGGCACTGCTCGAGAGACTCCGCGCGCCGGAGATCACCGTGATCAGCAACGCCTCTAACCTCGGGTTTGCGAAGGCATGCAACCAGGGGGCTCAGGCTGCCAACGGGGAGTTCATCCTCTTTCTCAACAACGACACGCTGCCGCACCCCGGATGGCTGGAGCATCTCGTCGCGATGGCGCGGCAGGACGCGACGGTCGGCATCGTAGGGAGCAAGCTCCTTTACCCGGACGACCGCGTCCAACATGCAGGCGTGGTGGTCGGCCTGCGCGACGGCGAGCCCTACCCCTACCACGTGCACCTGTGCGAGCCCTCCGACAGCCCGCTCGTCAACGTCCCGCGCGAGTACCAGATGGTGACCGGCGCGTGCCTTATGATCAGAAGCGGGCTCTACCGGCAGGTGGGCGGGTTCGACGAGGCCTACGTGAACGGCCACGAGGATCTGGATCTCTGCATGAAGGTGAGGGCCGCGGGGGCCAAGGTGATGTACTGCCCGGCGAGCGTGGTCACGCACCTCGAGTCCCGCACCAAAAGGCTCATCGGCCTGGAACAGTTCCACTACGAGAAAGGGGTCGATAACGAGGAGGGGCGGGGGAGGCGGCGCTTTCTAAAGCGGTGGCGGGAAACGCTGCAGATCGACGGCGGGGTGCTTGCCGGATCTGGCGACCACAACCCCGTCCCCCCTGCCGCTCATGGGCTCAGCATCCTTTTCACCATGTACGGCTGGAACGAGACCGGCGGCGGCACGACCTTTCCGAGGTCGGTGGCGCTGGAGCTCGCCCGGCAGGGGCATCGCGTCACCGTTTTCTACGCTTCCCTTGCGACCGACCCCGCCCGGCCGGCATACGCGCTGGAGAGCTCCTCAGAGGAGGGGGTCCGTCTCTTCGCCCTTTTCAACCGGCCGGCGCGCTTCACCGATCCGGACCACCCGGAACGCGAGATGCTCGACGAGGGGGTGCTTATGGCCTTCCGGCAGGTGCTTTTGGAGAGCGCTCCGGACGTGGTGCATTTCCACAATTTCCACGGCCTCACCCTCGCGATGGCGCAGGAGACGAGGCGCGCCGGCATCCCGAGCCTCTACACGCCGCACAACTACCACATGATCGATCCCGACCTCTACCTTTTCAACAGCGACCTCTCGCTCTGGAACGGGACCGACCTTATCGCGAACTCTGAGGCGGTGGCGCGCAACCCGGAGAAGGTGCCGCAATACCGGCTGCGGAGCGAGACCGCGCGGCGCCTCATCAACGAGTGGGTCGACGTCACCCTGGCGGTATCGACGCGTCAGAAGGAGCTGCTCGTAGATTTCGGCGCCTCACCCGAAAGAATCGCGGTGGTGCACCAGGCGAGCCGCTCCACCGACCTCCTGTGGCACGACCCGGCGCTCGCCCCCCTCGGCGCGAGAGTGCTCGAAAAGCCGCTGCGCTTCGGCTTCATCGGCGGGGTCATGCCGCACAAAGGGGTGCACATGCTGGTCGGAGCGGCGCAGCTCTTCCAACCCGGGGAGGCGGAATTCCACGTGTACGGATTCATCTCCACGGGGTACCTGGAGGAGCTGCGAACGCTCGACTCGCGCGGCATGGTCGTCTTTCACGGCGCATACGGTGAAGCCGATCTCCCAGCCATCGCAGCCGGGATCGACGTCGCCGTGGTGCCCAGCGTCTGGGAGGACTGCGCGCCGCTGGTCCTTCTGGAGCTCATGGCCTTAAGGCTCCCGATCATCGGGGCGAAGATCGGCGGCATACCGGATTTCGTCGAGGAAGGGGTGAACGGCTTTTTGTACCGGCACGACTCGCTGGCGGAGCTCGTCGCATGCCTTAAGCGCTGCGCCGCCGATCCCGGCATGGTCGCCAGAATGCGGGGAAGTCTCGCCTCGCCACACTCCTTCGACCGCTACATGGGGCACCTCGCAGAGATCTACCGTCTCCTTAAGGAGCGAAAGCCTCTCCTTATGCCGGAGCTGGAGCTTCGCATCCGGCTTGGGACGAAGAAGACGCCCGCCTCCCTTCCCGCCGTCGTGTGGGAGGGTTCGCAGTTCGTCGGGCACTCCCTCGCGCTGGTGAACCGGGAACTCTGCCTGCAACTGATCCGGGACGGCTATCCGCTGAGCATCATCCCCTACGAAGAGGACGAGTTCGGGGCCGAGGCTGATCCCCGCTTTCACCTGCTCGCCGAGGCCGTCCGGCGCCCGCTCCCCACGCAGCCTGCGGTGCACGTGCGGCACCAGTGGCCCCCCGATTTCACCCCTCCCCCGCATGGGCGCTGGGTCATGATTCAGCCCTGGGAGTTTGGCAGCCTTCCCGTCAGTTGGATCGAGCCGATGAACGAGAAGGTCGACGAGGTGTGGGTCCCCTCCTCCTACGTGCGCGACTGCTACCTGCGCAGCGGGGTCCGGCCGGAACGGGTCTTCACCGTCCCAAACGGCGTCAACACGGCGCTCTTCAACCCGCAGGCTCCCCCCATCGCGCTTGAGACCCGCAAGAGGTTCAAGTTCCTCTTCGTCGGTGGAACCATCGCGCGCAAGGGGATCGACATCCTGCTTCAGGCGTACTCCGCCGCCTTCACCAGCAGCGACGACGTCTGCCTGGTCATCAAGGACATGGGGGGGGGATCGTTCTACCAGGGGCGCACCGCGCAGGACCTGATCGCGCGCTACCGGCAAAACCCGGAACTCCCCGAAGTCGAATACCTGGACCGGTTCCTCCCGGAGCGGGAACTCGCCGGACTCTACACGGCCTGCGACTGCCTGGTCCACCCGTACCGAGGCGAGGGGTTCGGGCTCCCCATGGCCGAGGCGATGGCCTGCGGCCTCCCCGCGATCGTGACCGGGTATGGCGCCGCCCTTGATTTCTGCTCCGACGAGACGGCGTACCTGATACCGGCGCGGGAGGTAAAGCTGCCGACGAAACAGGTGGGGGTACTGGAAACGGTGGATTACCCCTGGCTCGCGGAGCCCGATGCCGCAGCCCTCACCGACCTTATGCGGCACGTGGCGAAGCATCGCGATGAAGCGCGGCAAAGGGGAAGGGCGGCAGCCCAGCACATCGCCCGGAACTTCACCTGGGAGAAGGCCGCCGCTTACGTACGTGCGCGGCTGTTGGCCCTGAGCGAAGAAAGCGCAGAAAAGCCGCCTTGCAACGAGGAGGTCCCGGCGCGCGCGGAGGAAACCCTCTGCTCCATCGTCATCGAGGCAGCCGGACCCCTGGAAGGTTTGGAGCGCTGCCTCGACAACATCGCGCGGCACACGCCGCAAGCGCACGAGGTGCTCCTGGTCCATGACGCCACACAGGATCTCGCCCGCCTAGAGCAGCTCGCCCACCGGCATGGAGGCTGCCGCCTGGTGGACGGCGGCACCCGGACCGGTGACTCGGACCCGCGCAACGCAGGATTTGCGCAGTCGCGTGGCGACGTGATCGTGCTGATGGAGCAAAGCGTGGTGGTGACTCCCGGGTGGCTTACCGACATGCTCGCCTGCCTGGATCTGGAAGAGGGTGCGGGCATCGTCGGGCCCATGGGAGACGGCGCGACAGGTCTGCAAAGAGCCCAAGGCCCCGGGGACGAGAGCGAGGCCATCGTGGCAGAATTCGCCCGTTCCTTCGCGGCACGACACGCCCGGCGCCGCATGTCGGTCCAGGCCGTCGCCCCATTTTGTTTCCTCTTGACCCGCAAGACGCTTGAGGCCGCAGGAGCTCTGGACGCCCGGCTGAAGCGGTCCGACCGAGGAGAAGACCTCTGCCTGCGCGCCGCCCTGGCCGGCTTTGGCTGCGTGATCGCTGGAGATGTCTTCCTCCACCACACGACTTGCACGGCGGTTGAAACTCCTGAACCAGGAAAACTCTCCTTGCGCGAAAAATGGGCGCTTGGGGGGCTGGACGAAGCACTGGCGCAGCGAGTGGCATGCCGCCAGGCGCTCTATCGGGCGCAGGAGCTCGCCAGGCGCGGGAGGCTTCAGGAAGCGGTCGATCTGTTCCTGCAGCAGGGGATCGCCCTCGCGCCGGGCGAACCGGTGCCGTACCTGCTTCTCGCCGAGGCGCTCCTCGACGCGGGGAGTTTCCAGAACGCCCTGGATGTGCTGGGGCAGGTCCCAAAAGGGGAACAGTTGCAGCGCCTGTACCTTAGCTGGCGCTGCCGCATGGCGCTGGGACAGGAGCGAGAGGCTCTGGCGCTGGCCGAAGAGGTCGCGGGGCTTGCACCGCAGAGCGCAGTCTCCTTCTACCTGCAGGGAAAAGCGGCGGTCGCCAGGGGGGACGCAAAAAATGCGGAGGCCATGTTCCGAAGCTCCTGCCAGGCGGACCCGGGGTTCGCCCCCCCCTGGGTCGAGCTCGCGATCATGCATCGGGAGCGGGGTGAGCGTCGCGAGGCGCTCGATCTTGCCGAAAAGGGGTTCGTCCTTTCTCCGCTGCAGCTCTCAGCCCTTGCCCTGTTCCACAGCCTGGCCGAGGAAATGGAAGCCCTGCCGCGCGAGGAAGAAAGGGTGCGCGAGGCGTGCCTTATCTACCCTGAACACAAGGGTCTCTCTTTCGGGCTCATCGAGGTGCTGATCCGGCAAGGACATTACCTGCAAGCGATGGACGAGATCGAGCGTGCGGCGGTCGGCTTCGGGCTCGACGATGCAGGGCTCGACGCGGCACTGGAAATAAGAAGGCTCGCAGGTCCAGCATTTTCCGACTCACCCTGCCGCGCCGCCGTTTCCGTCTGCATCATCGTGAAGGATGAGAGGCGGCATCTTGCTGCGGCCCTTGCTTCGGTTAAGCCGCTTGCCGCCGAATTGGTTGTCGTCGACACCGGTTCCACCGATCGAAGCGGCGACCTGGCCCGTCTGTTCGGGGCACGCGTATTCTCCTTCCCATGGACCGGCGACTTCTCAGAGGCGCGAAACTTCTCGCTCGCTAAGGCGAGCGGGGATTGGATTCTGGTGCTGGACGCGGACGAGGTACTGGCGGCACGCGACCTGCCGTTATTGAAGGAGCTACTTTCCCGTGCGGGTTCCGCCGCTTTCTCGGTCACCACAAGAAACTACACCACCGAAGTCGCCCGGAAGAACTGGACGGCGAATGCGGGGGAGTACCCGGCGGAAGAGCGCGGGCTCGGCTGGACCCCGAGCCTCAAGGTGCGGCTCTTCCCGAACGACACCCGGGTCCGTTTCGAGGGGGCCGTGCACGAACTGGTGGAAGGCTCGCTGGCGCGCTGCGGCATCCCGGTCCTATCCTGCGACATCCCGGTGCACCATTACGGGAAGCTCGACAACGTGAAGTGCGCCGAGAAGCAGGAGCAGTATTACCTCCTGGGGATGAAGAAGCTGTCCGAGGGGGGCGCCACCGTCCAGGCGCTCACCGAACTGGCGATCCAGGCCACCGAGCTCGAGCGGTTTTCCGAGGCACAGGAACTCTGGCGCAAGGTGCTCGAACTGACCCCGGATGCGTGGGAGCCGTACTTCAACCTCGGATACCTGCACCTGCGCCTCGCGCATTACGGGAAGGCACGCGACTACGCCCTGAAGGGGGTGCAGTTCGCACCCGACATGAAGGAAGCGGCGTTCAACCTCGCCAAGAGCGAACTCTTCCTTGGGAACACGGAGCGCGCGTCGGAACTGTCAAGCGACATGCTGCTCAGATGGCCCGAGTATCCTCCCGCGCTCTCCCTGCTCTGCGTCTGCCGGCTCCTGGCCGGCGAGACGGACGAGGCGGAGGCGATCGCGCGCAGGCTGGCGCAAATGGGGTATGACTGCGTCGACTTCCTGACTGAATACGCTGCGGGACTTGCCCGGGGGGAGCGCGGGGATCTTGCCGTCCCGGTGCGGGAACTGGCGGAGCGGTTGGAGAAAAGGGGTTCGGCAATATGACGGACGCCACCAAGACAACTTCCGCCGCCATCGACGCAAAGGCGTACCTGGACTGGGGGAACGAGCGTTACACCGCCGGAGATGTGCAAGGCGCCGTCGCATGCTACCGTGCCGCCCTGCGGCTAACCCCCGACCTCGCGCCGGCGCACTACAACCTCGGGTGCGCCTTGCAACGGCTCTCGGGGCCGGCTGATGCCTTACCGCATTTCGAGTGCGCGGCGAGGCTCGAGCCTCAGTGGAGTGATGCGCACGGCATGTACGGCTTGGCCCTTGCGCGGTCGGGACGCATGGCCGAAGCAGCCGAGGAACTGCGAAGGGCATGTGGACTCGCGCCGGACCGGGCGGACTACCAAAACGACCTCGGTCTCGCGCTGAACGCCCTCGGACACGGCGAAGAGGCCCATGCCGCCTTCAAGGAGGCGATCCGCCTCGACCCGCTATCCCCCGTCTACCACGCGAACATCGCCGTGCTGCTGGAGCGCTTCGGCCACGTCGCGGCCGCCATCCGCTCCTGCCTGGAGGCGCTCAGGCTGCAACCGGATTTCCCCGAGGCGCACCACAACCTCGGGACGGCGCTCAAGGCGCAGGGAAGGCACGCGGAGGCAATCGCGCATTACCGCGAAGCGCTCCGCTTGAGGCCGGGTTACGAAGATGCACTAAGCTGCCTCCTGTTCACCCTGCTTTACCCGGCGCACATAGGGGAAGAGGCCGTTTTCGCCGAACATGCAGCCTTCGGCGCCGCACACCGTTTTGCGCCCCCCCCACACGACAACGCCCCGACGAGCGGCCGGATACTGAAGCTTGGGTACCTTTCTGCCGATTTCAGGGAACACGCCGTGGCGCGCTTCATCGAGCCGGTGCTGAAAAACCACGACCGGACGCGTTTCCAGGTCTTTTGCTATGCGAACGTCACCGTTCCCGACGGCAGGAGCGCTCGGATCGCCGCCCTGTGCGACCGCTTCGTCGGCATCGCGGGACTTTCCGACGCGCAGCTCTTCGAGCTTCTCCGCCGGGACGGGATCGACATCCTCATCGACCTCTCGGGGCACTCGGCGGGAAACCGCCTGACCCTCTTCGCGCACAAGCCCGTTCCGGTGCAGATGACCTGGATCGGCTACCCCTTTTCGACCGGACTTGCTGCCATCGATTACCGCATCACCGACGCCATCTGCGATCCACCTGGGGCGACCGAACGCTTTCACACCGAGGAACTGCTGCGACTTCCCGGTCCGTTCTCATGCTTCGCCCCACCCGAGGAGGCACCCGAGGTCGCCGAACTGCCGGCGCTTACGGCGCGCCACGTGACCTTCGGCTCCTTCAACAACCCGGCGAAGATCACGCCGGAAACGGTGGCGCTCTGGTCTGAGGTGCTACACGCCGTGCCGGACGCGCGCCTTTTGCTGAAGGGTTATTCCCTAGCCTGCGCCGAAACGAGCCGGCGCTTTATGGATGCCTTCGCTGCGCACGGGATCGACCGGGAGAGGCTGACTCTCACCGGCAACACCCCCTCCTACCGCGATCACCTGGCCCTCTACGGGAAGGTGGACATCGCCCTGGACACCTTCCCCTACAACGGCACCACGACCACCTGTGAAGCGCTCTGGATGGGGGTGCCCGTCGTTACCCTCTCGGGGGGGGTACACCGCGCTCGGGTCGGGGTCTCGCTCCTTAGCACGGTGGGGCTCCCGGAACTGGCGGCCGATGACGCCTGTCGCTTCGTGGAGACCGCCCGGATGCTCGCCTCGGACCTGCCGCGACTCGCCTCCATCAGAAAGACGCTCCGCGCCCGGATGGCAGCCTCCCCTCTCACCGACGGGGCCGGTTTCACCCGTACCCTCGAACAGGCTCTGGTATCAGCGTGGGGTAAGTGGTGTCGCGAAAGAGCGCACGTATAGAGAAGGCACTGCCGGGGAAGTATAGGCCGGTGAGGCGTGCAGCGGCCATAATGACGATAGGGTTGTCGGGGGTGAAAAAGGGTTCAGGCGGGATCGGCGCGAGGCCCCTCGCAGGGGAGAAAGGAACCTTGTCCTTCCTCCCCCCGAAGCGCAGCCGTGCAGCTAACCTTCGGTCGCGGGAGTGGTCCTCAGGCCGGCGGCGATGTTGAAGTTGATGTCGACGACGATGGCGAGTTTGTCCGGGGCCGGGTAAGCCATCACCTCGAACAACCTCTTGTCCACGAACAGGCTAAGGTTGAGGATGTCTTCCCTCAGCTTTTTAGGCATCGGGTGATTCGGCTCGGTGAGCTCGGCCTGGAAGAAACTCCAGACCTTCTGGTTGTACTTGATCGCCTCAAGCATCTTCGCCTCGCGGTCCGGGGCATCCCAGTTATCCTGGACCGCCTTCAGCATCAGCCCAGCCTTGGTCAGCACGGAGGCTTCGAGTTCGCGTCCCGACATGCTCTCCTTCTGGATACCGACGTACTCCTTGATCGCGTTGTTAGTTTGCATTTTTCAGTAGCTCCTCTTCGTACTCGATGAGATTCTTCGCAATTTTGAGGGCCTGGTAGTAGCCGCCAGCCTCGATCCGTTCGTTCAACTGCTCGATGAGTGGCTTCGTGCTCGGCGCCGCCTTCAGTATCTCGCCGGCCAGTTCCGCATACGTCTTGACGTAGGTCGGCACGTTCGGCTCGTCGATGTACATGAGCTGGATGGTGAAATAGACGCGCCTGCAGGGCGTGGTGATGTCCTTCTCGCCCAGGATGTCCTTTTCGCGCAGGATGGGAACCGTGTTCTCGATGAACAGGACGGTACCCTTGCCGCCATTTCTGACCACTGCGCCGCCCACGATCAGCCGTTCGTTGCTCTTCAGAGTGATTTTCAGGGACATGTCGGTTAGCTCAACCCTTTCAGGAATTGAGGGCGGTGTAGCGTCACCCCCTGAGCAACTGAATCTGCAAATTGCTGGCCAACCTCGACACTTTTTTGCGCGGCACCAGCGTCCGAGGCAATCGGAAGCAAATCCAAGGATTCCGAGCCTTTGGAAGCGGTGAATATGCCCGCGAAGCGCCCGTCGCGCAAAAGGGACGCGGTGCCGGCGGCGATATCGCCGCGCATCGCCTGCAGCGAACTGGCCGCTGCGTCAAGTTTGTCAACGTGGTCAGCAATTTGACTGTCGTCCGAGTTCATGGAGAGCGGCTCTGGAAGCTCCATCTGCTTGCGAGCCTCGACGACGGGAGGTGGCGGAGGGATGGTGAGCTGGTCGATCTCCTTACGGAGGGCGTTGTAGGACCTGAGCAGCCGGACCCTTTCCTTGTCTTGCGGTGCGAAGGGAGGGAAATTCTTCACGATCGTTTCGAGAGGTTCCTTCAGCTTGTCAATCCTTTGACCCATCTCCCGCGCCGCCTCGTCGGTCCTGCGGATGGCAGCCGCGGCGGAGTTTTTGCGCTCGTTTTCCCTGACGATGTCGCCGATACGGGAGTCGGTCTGCTCGGAAACGAGCACCTGGTCGGCGATTAGGGGGTCGGACGGCTTTTGTTTTTCGGTCTGGGGAGTCTGGGCGTAGCTGGAGGGGGAAGTGGGTGAGGCGGGAAGAGAAGCGGAAGCGATAGGAACGCTCTCTGGTTGCAGCCGGTCGATTAACATATGCTACCCCCGGTGAAGAGGGATTGCGGAGCGGGTTTCCCCGCTCCGCAAAGCTAGGGTTAGAACAGCCTGAGGACGGCCTGTGCTGCCTGGGAAGACATCGAGAGCGAGGTGGTGCCCAAGCTCTGACGGGTCTGCAGCATCAGCATGTTGGCGCCTTCCTGGTTCATATCGGCCAGGGTCAGGTTGTCAGCACCGGTCTGCAGGGTGTTGATCATCGAGTCCGTGAAGTTCTGACGGATGGTGATTACGTTCAGGTTAGCAGCCAGGGTCTGGGTGTTGGTCCTGAGGGTCGAGATCGCGGTGTCCATCTTCGCGGTGTCGGTGGTGATGTTGGCGTTGGTCTGCCAGTTGCTGGTGGCGGTGCCGCCGAGGCTCAGGCCGGTGGAGTTGGCCAGGAAGCCGACTACGTTGAGGCTGGAGCTCGCGTTCTCGTTGAAGTTGACGGTCAGGGTGTTGGTGGAGCTCAGCAGGTTGAGGCCGCGGTACCCGGAGTCCGAGGAGATGTTGTCGATCTGGGACTGGATGGTGCTGTACTGGGCCCCCAGGGTGGACCTGGTCGTGGTGTCGCTGGTGGAAAGGGCGGATTGCGCGATACCTTTTGCCGCGTTGATCAGGCCAGTGATGGCGGTGATGCCGGCGTTGGCTGCGGAAACGGTCTGTACCGCTTCTGCCATGCCGTCCTTACGGTCGGCGAGGTCGCTGGCGCGCTGGCTCGCGTTCTGAGCCGCGAAGTAGTTGGTCGGGTTGTCGAGTGCGCTGTTGACCTGCTTGCCGGAGGAAAGCCTTTCCTGGGTCCTGTTCAGGAGCTTGCTGGTCTGTTGGAGGTTGAGAAGGTTGGTCCTCATGCCTGCGGTGAGAGAGATGTCGTTGGTGCTCATGGTGTTTCTCCTTTTCTGGGTTTTTACCGGCATTCTTGCCGGCTTGTGAAACCTGGTTGATGGTTACGTTCCGACGAGGTCTTATGTCCCGGGCCTCCTGCCCAACGGCGAAACTCGCCGGCGCGTCCTGCGCTTTTGTAAGGAATATCGACACTCGGGGGTAGGAACTTTAACGAAAAATCGCCCCGTTGCGATTATTTTTGTCAAATTATCGACGCTTCAGTTTTTCCTCCAAAGCCGCGCGGATCCGGCACAGCCCCCCCTGCCAGTCGCCCGGGCGCTCCTGCCGGAAGATGCGCATGGACGGGTACCAGGGGGAGTCGTCCCGGTCGGCGAACCAACGCCAGTCACAGGAGTAAGGGAGCATGAGCCATACCGGCGCCCCCATCCCGCCGGCCAGGTGGGCCGCCGCGGTGTCGACGGTGACCAGAAGGTCGAGTCCGGCGACGATCGCCGCGCTGTCATCGAAATCCGCGATCCGGGGCGCGAGGTCGGCGGCAGGGAGCACCGCCGGATCGGGCGCCTCGCCAAGCTGCAGCGCATAGAAGGTCACCCCCTCCATATCGGCTAGAAGGGCGAACTCCTTAAAGGGGCAGGCGCGGTTTCTCGGCAGGGGACCGCCGCGCCAGACGAGGCCGACCCTGAGGCGCCCCTCGTCCTCCAGGACGAGGTCCCAGAGCGCCGCGCGCCGGGGGTGCGGGATGAGGTAGGGGCGCCACGGTGGCATCCGCTCGAGCGTGGTGCCAAAGAGGTGGGGGAGGCTCGCAAGCTGCACCTGGAGGTCGCAGACAGGGATCGCCTCACCCTTGGCGCAGACCGCGCTCACCCCGGGAACACGAGCGATGAGCGGCTTAAGAGACGGAAGCTGGCAGCGCACCACCACCCTCCCCCCACGCTCCGCTACGAGCGGGGCGTAGCGCACGAACTGCAGCGTATCGCCAAGCCCTTGCTCGCACTGCAAGAGGATGGTGCGCCCACGAAGCTCCTCGCCGCGCCAGACGGGGAGCGAAAGCTCGGGATCTTTCCCCGCAAGGCGCCACTCATACTCGCGCCAGCCACGCTCGAATGCACCTGTGGAGAGGAGGCTAAGCGCCAGGTTCCAGTGCCCTTCCTGATGTCCCGGCACCATGGCGAGGAGCTCCTCGTAGGTGGCAATGGCATCGTGGGGCTGCATCAGGTCCTGGTAGGCGGTCCCAAGGTTGATGCGTGCCTCCAGATAATGGGGGTCCCGGGCGATCGCCTCGCGGTACAGCGCAACCGCCTGTGCCGGCTCCTCGAGTACCTGGAGGCAGCAGCCCAGATTGACGTAGGCGGGAAGGTACCCCGGGTTCAGCTCCAGTGCGCGCTGGAACAGCGGAAGGGCGGCCTGGTGCGCGTCGCGCATCACAAATAGCGCGCCGAGGTTGTTGTAGGCGTCGGCAAGGCCGGGGTTCAGGTCCAGGGCGCGCCGGTAGCTCGCCTCCGCCTCGGCGCTGGCCCCCTGATCCTGCAGGGCGAGTCCCAGGTTGTTGTGCACCTCGGCTAGGTCGGGGCACCGGGCGAGCAGCGCGCGGTAGGCACGTACCGCGCCGTCGAGATTGCCTGCGTCCCGCAGGCGGTTACCCTCCCGGAAGATGAGGTTCGGGTCGAGGTCCGGACGGGGGGCGAGGAAAAGCTGTTCGGTCAGCGCGGGGACCACCGTCCCCCAATCCCCCGGTGCCTCCTGCCGATAGATGGTCACGCTCGGGTACCAGGGGGAGTCGGCGCGTCCGACGAGCCAGCGCCAGTCGCAGGAGAAGGGAAGCATGAGGTGCACCGGTTTACCCATCGCCGCCGCCAGATGCGCCACCGCAGTGTCTACCGAAACTACCGCGTCTAGCTGGTCGATGAGGGCGGCGGTGTCGGCGAAGTTCTTCAGGTCGGCGCTATAGTCGCGCAGCGCACCGCAGGAGCAAAGCAGGGCTACGTCTTCGGGAGAGGCGCCTAACTGCAGGTTGTAAAGCGTCACCCCCGGGATGCGGGCGAGCGGGAGGAGTTCCCGCACCGGCAGCGACCGGAAGCGGTCGTTCTTGTAACTGGCGCTCCCGGCCCACACGAGGCCGATCTTGAACCCTTCCTCGGGCGCGAGCCTGTCGCGCCAGGCTGCGACGCGCTCCCGGTCCGCCGAGATGGGAGGGGACTGCGCCGGGATGCTCGAAAGCGTGGTCCCCATGAGATGCGGCAGGCTCATAAGGTAGCACCAGGTGTCGAAGCGTGGGGGGGCGTCACCCGCCGCGACGAAGGTGATGCCGTCACCTTGTGCGGCGAAGAGCGGCAGGAGCTCGCGGCGACACTCGAGCAGGACCCGCTCGCCGCGCCGGGCGAGCAACTGGGCGTAGCGGAAGAACTGGATTGCGTCGCCGAAACCCTGTTCAGCGCGCACGAGGAGGATACGCCCGGCAAGCGGTGAGCCGTCCCACCCTCCTTCGGCCAGTCCGGCGCGCGGATCCTTCAGGCGCCATTCGTACTCGCGCCACCCCTCGGTGTAGTCGCCGGTAACGAGAAGGACGAGGGCCAGATTCCAGTGTGCATCCACGTTTTGCGGATCGACCGAAAGCGCCGCGCGCTGCGCGTCGATCGCCTCGTCGAAGCGGTTCAGCGCGAGGAGGGAACCGCCAAGGTTCACCCATCCCTTCACGTGCCCCGGATGCAGCTCCACAACCTTGCGGTAGCACTGCACCGCCCCCTCCCACTCCGCCTGGCGGCGCAGGGCGTGCCCCAGGTGGTAATAGGCGTCGACGTAGTTCGGATCGAGGGCTATGGCGTCGCAGTAACGCTCAACCGCCTCGGCGAAGCGGCCGAGCTTCAGCAGGGCGTTTCCCAGGTTCCCCTGCGCCTCCGGGTACTCCGGGCGCAACCCGAGCGCGCGCCGGTACGATGCCGCCGCCTCATCCGGTCGCCCCATCTCCTCCAGGATCACCCCCAGATTGTTATGCGCCTCGGCCAGGCCCGGAGCGAGCAAGGCGGCGCGGGAAAAAAGCTCGCAGGCCTCTACCAGGTCCCCCCGCTGTCGGGCGAGGACGCCGGAGAGGGTCAAAAGCTCGACGTTGTCGGGCTCCTCACGCAAAAGCGCAGCGCAAAGCTCACCCGCACGCTCGACGCGGTTTTCCGACAGCGCCTGGTTCAATTCGGTAAAACGGTCGGTCAAGGGATGTTCTCCTTATCGGCTTTAGCGGTGAGGGTTGCCAGCTCACGCGCCACCCGCTCGAGCACCTCCCCCCAGTCGCCGCGCCGCTTCTGCCTGAAAAGGCGCGCCGTCGGGTACCAGGGTGAGTCCTCCCGCTCCATGAGCCAGCGCCAGTCGCAGGCCGAGGGTAAAAGCACCCAGACCGGCACCCCCATCCCCCCGGCCAGGTGCGCCACCGCGGTATCGGCGGAGATGACGAGGTCGAGTTGGGCCACGATGGCGGCAGTGTCGGCGAAGCTTTTGATGCCGCCTCCGAGGTCGGTAAGCTCCATCCCCGGCGGCGGGTGGGCCGCCTGTTCGGCGCCGTCCCCCACCTGCAGCGCGCAGAGGCTCACGCCGGGAACCCCGGCGAGCGGCGCGAAGAGCGGCAGCGACAGCGAGCGTTTCAGGTCGTCCTTGTAGCTCTTCCTCCCGGCCCAGACGAGTCCCACGCGCAAGCCGACGCCTGGGATGCGGGGACGCCAGCGCTCGACGAGGAGCGGGTCCGCGAAGAGGTAGGGTATGTGCGCCGGCACGGTGGCGAGCTCGGTGCCGCACAGGAAAGGGAGGCTCATGAGCGAGGCGTGGCAGTCGAAGCGGGGTAAGGGGTCCTCGCGCAGGAGCACCCTCTCAACGCCCGGGACGCTGGCAAGGACCGCCGCGATTGGCGCCCCCTGGCACTGCACCAGCACGCGCCCCCCCTGTGCCGCGAGAAGCGGCGCGTAGCGCACGAACTGGAAGGTGTCCCCGAAGCCCTGCTCGGCATGAAGCAGGATGGTCCGCCCCGCAAGGGGGGAGCCGTCCCACGCGGGTGCCGGGAGTTCCTGGCGCGGGATGGGATCGATCTTCTCAAAGCGTGCCTCGTAGCCCAGCCAACCTTCGCGGTAGCGCCCGAGCTGCAGATCGATCAGGGAGAGATTCCAGCGGGCGTCGACGTAGGAGGGGTCGAGCTCCAGCACCCTGAGGTAGCAGGTGACCGCCTCCTCCACGCGCCCGAGGGCGCGGCTCGCCGAGCCCAAGTTGTTGAGGGCGTGCAGGTAATCTGGGTCGCGGGAGAGCGCGGTGCGGTAGCATTCCACCGCATCCTCCAGGCGTCCCTGGACCTGCAGGGTGATGCCGAGCGCGTTCCATGAGGGGAGATAACCGGGGTCCCTCGCCAGGATCGTGCGGAAGGTCTCCTCGGCACGCTCGAGGGCTCCCGTCTCGTGGTACAGCTCACCCAGGTTGTGCCGGGCAGCGAGGTAATCCGGAGCCGCCGCGATCGCTTTTTTGAGCGCGTGCAGCGCCTCTTCAAGCTTCCCTTGCGCCTTCAGGGCAAGCGCCAGGTTGTGCCAGGCCTGCGCGAGCGCCGGGTCGAGGGCCAGGGCGCGCCGGTAGCAGTCGATCGCTTCGCCGTTACGCCCGAGCGTGTAGAGGCTGTTCCCCATGTTGTAGTGGGGGGCGATGAAGTCCGGAGCGAGCCGGATCGCCTCCCGGTAGCGCTCGACCGCCTCACCCTGCCTCCCCGCCTCGTCAAGCGCGCACCCTTCGTTGTTTAGGAGCTCCGCTTGGGAGCCTTGGCTGACGACAGCTATGGGAGGGTTGACAGCGGGAGCCACGGGGTCGGTTCCCGCCGCGAGCGCGGTTAACTCCGCACGCAGGCGCGAAAGTACCCCATCCCAGTCGCCGGCCCGCTCCTGCCGGAAGAGACGCATGGTCGGGTACCAGGGGGAGTCCTCACGACCAGTCATCCAACGCCAGTCGGGGACGAAGGGGACCAGGAGCCAGACCGGGACGCCGAGCGCGCCGGCAAGGTGGGCGACGGAGGTGTCGACGGAGATGACGAGGTCGAGTAGGCTCAAAAGCGCTGCGGTATCGGCATAGTCATGGATCGCCTGGGTGAGGTCGGTCACCGGAAGAGGGAGGGCCCCGTCCTCCCCCATCTGCAGGGAATAAAAAGTCACTGGGGAAAGAGCGGCGAGTGCTGCGAGCGCAGACGACGGGAGCGAGCGGTTCAGGTCGTTATTGTGGGCCGGGTTGCCGCGCCAGACGAGGCCGACCCTGAGCGTCCCGTCCGCCCGGACCAGGGAGCGACAGCGCTCCAGGCGCACCGGGTCCACCTGCAGGTAAGGCACCCGGTTCGGGATGTTGCCGAGCTCGGTGCCGAAGATACCGGGGAGGTCCATGAGCGAGGCCTGCAGGTCGAAGCGTGGCAGTTCGTCACCGCCGGCAAAGGCTCCCGCCACCCCGTCCACGCTGCGCGCTATTTCGACGAGCGCTGGTGACTGCACCATAACGAGCAGACGTCCGCCGCTCCCGGCGACAAGCGGCGCGTAGCGCAGAAACTGCAGCGTATCCCCCGCCCCCTGCTCGCCCCACAAAAGGAGGGTCCGTCCGGCAAGGGGAGCGCCATCCCAGGCGGGAACACCCTCGAAGCGCCGTACCGGCGCGCCGCTGCTTTTTTTGAAGCGCCATGGGAACTCGCGCCACCCGGCGGCGAGGTCGCCGTGCATGAGCAGGAGTACGGCTAGGTTCCAGTGTGCGTCGCCGTGTTCCGGGGCGCGGCGCACCACCTCCCGTAACTCTTCCAGCGCCTCCTCGAAAAGCCCCAGCTCCTTGCAGGCGGTGGCTAGGTTGTAACGGGCCTTCACCAGCGAAGGGTCCAGGCGCAGCGCCTCCCGGTAGCCGGCCGCGGCGCCCGAGAGATCCCCTTCCATCTGCCGCGCGATCCCTATCGCCTCGTGCAGCAGGGGGGCTCCCCGCTCGAGGGCGAGGGCCGCCTCCAGCGCCTCGCGCGCCTCGGCCATCATCCCCATCTGCTGCAGCGCGCCGGCAAGGGCGTAATGCGGCTCCCAGCGCCCGTGCAGGAGCTGGGACGCCTTTGAGAGGCGCACCGTCGCCTCGCGCGGTTTGCCGGTAGCGGCCAAGAGGGCTCCGCAGAAGTAATGGGCTGTCCCGTCGAAGGGACGCCTGGCGAGGGCCCCCTCCCAGAAGGAAAGCGCCGCGCCGTCAAGCGCCGCACGCACCCTTTGCACCACTTCGCCCCACTCCCCCTGCCGCTTCTGGCGGAAAAGACGCATGGTCGGGTACCAGGGGGAATCCTCACGCGTGACGAGCCAGCGGTAGTCCCCCGCCATCGGGAGGAGAAGCCAGACCGGCTTGCCGAGCCCCCCGGCCAGGTGCGCCACCGAGGTGTCGACGGAGACGACGAGATCGAGCCCGGCGACGAGCGCCGCGGTGTCGCCGAAGTCGCGGATGCCGGCGGTCAGGTCGACGAGCCCCGGGCACTCATGGGCTTTCGTCCCCTCCTCCCCCACCTGGAGGGAGTAGAGCGTCACCCCGGGAACCTCGCCCAGGGGAGCGAGCTCCGTGATGGGGCAGCTGCGGAAGGGGTCGGGAAGCGGCTTGCCGGCCCAGACCAGCCCGACCTTCAGGGAAGGGTTTCCGGAGAGCTTCTCGCGCCAGCGGGCGAGCCGATCCGGGGGGGGCGCGAGGTACGGGACGCGGTCCGGGACGGTATCGAGTTCGGTGCCGAAGATGTGGGGGAGCGAGAGGAGCGGCGTCTCGAGGTCGAAATGGGGGAGTTCCCCTCCCATGACGCAGGTCTCGCTCACGCCGGGGATGGTCTCCATGATGGGAACGAGGGCGGCGGACTGGCACTCGGCGATGACGACGCCGCCCCGTTGCGCCACCATCGGGAGGTAGCGGGCGAACTGGATCGTGTCGCCGTACCCCTGTTCGCCGTGCACGAGGATGCGCTTTCCGTTCAACGGCGCGCCGTCCCAGGCGGGGACGTCGAAGGCGCGCCTGGGCGAGGTGAAGCTGTCGCGCTTCCAGCGCCACTGGTACTCGGACCACCCCTCTTTGAAGTCGCCGGCAAGGAGCAGGGCGAGGGCGAGGTTCCAGTGCGCGTCGGCATCATCGGGGCGGCGCCGCACCAGGTCGCGGAAGCAGGCGAGCGCACCCGCGAGGTCGCCCGAGCGCTGCAGGGCGCCTCCGAGGGCGATGGCGATTTCAGGCGCGTCCGGCATTCGCTCCAGCGCCAGGCGAAACTGCCGCGCCGCCTCGGCAAAGCGTCCGAGCCTGAAGAGGGTAGAGCCCATGTTGTTCAGGGCGATGGGGTTCCCCTCCCGCGCGGCGAGGGCCGCACGGTACTCGTCGAGCGCCTCTAACGGGCGACCCGTCTCGTCGAGGATCGCGCCCAGGTTGACGCGCGCGTCCACGGCCAGCGCCCCTCCCGCGGCGACCAGCGGGCGATAGATCTCCTCCGCCTCGGCCAGGCGGCCGGCGCGCTGCAGCTCCATGGCGCGGGCGAAGTCCCGTGCCGGGTCGGAAGCACCGGCCATGGATCAGGCCCCCTGCATGCGGGCAAGTTCCGCCCGGGTGGCGAGCTTGGTTGCGATGTAGTGGAACTGGCGTGCGGCGCCGTCCCAGGTGAGCCGCGTCATCTCCTCCGCCGCCAGCACCCCTTTCCCGGGGAGCTCGTGGCGGTTTCGGTAGACGCGCTCAAGCGTCTCGATCACCTCTTCCAGGACCGGTTCCTCCCACACCGCGCTCTGCACGCCGCCGCTTCCCACCACCATGGGGAGGTAGCGGGTAAGCGGGTAGGCGATGGAGGGGGTGATGACGTCGGCATGGCCCGAAGAATCCGAGGCGATCACGGTCCGGCCGCACGCCATGTATTCGCACATCACCATGTTGTTCCCCCCCTCGCAGCGGTTCGGGAAGAGCCCCACGTGGGTTTCGGAGAAGAGCCGGCGCATCATCGTGTTGTCCACCAGGGGGTGTACCAGGGTGCGGACCGGGTCGAGGCCGTTTTCCATGGCGCAGCGCCCGGGCAGGTTGAGGAAATCGACCTCGTCGTGGCGGTAGGTGATGAGGCGCGACGCCGCCATGGTGGCGAGGGAAAAGGGCCACTGGTTGGTCCAGCTGCAGGAAAGGTAGACGTCGGGGTGCCGCTGCATCATCACCTTCATGGCAGCGATGACGATGTCCTGCCCCTTTCTCAGTTCGAACTTGCCGCCGGAGAAGACGACGAAACGGTCCTCCGGGGGGAACGGCACCGGGAAGAAGTGTTGCGGGTCGATCCCCTGGAGGATGGTGCAGCAGTTCTTCACGCCGCCGCTCCTCAGCTGGTACTCGCACCATTTGGAGCCGGCGACGATGAAGTCCCAGTTTTTCGCCGCTTCTCGGGTGAAGTTCAGGATCTCGATATTATCCTCGAAGAAGCAGTAGCCGATGTTGATGGCGTCCCAGGCCTCCGGCATGCGGGGGGTCAGAGACCTCGACATGCAGTGCAGCGTGACCCCGGGGACCGGGGGAAGCTTGGCGATTTCGCGTTCCAGGTAGGTTCCGGCAACTCCCCAGCCGTGCATGGAGCCGCTGGGCATCGATACTTTCATGAATGGACCTCTCGTTGGTGATAGGACTGCCACAAGACGGCAGCAACTACCGTACCAGAAGGCAGGACATGGTGGTAATGCCCCGGAAATGCAGGCATTTTGTCAGCGGGAGGGGCTACGGGTCATTTCTTTGACAGCGGGAGTCAAGGTGGCGCGCCAGTCGGACGGGGCGGACGGGGTTGGAGGGGGCGGCTTGCTGGGCGCAGGGGGGCTACGGCTCGTTGCGCTCGCTTTGCTCGTTGAGGAGAACGATGTCGACGCGGCGGTTCTTGGCGCGACCGTCCGCATCGGTGTTGTCGGCCACCGGGCGGTACTCGCCGTACCCTGCGGCGGATATGTTGGCGGGATCGAAATCTTCCTGCTTCACCAGGTAGCGCAGCACGTTGGTGGCGCGCGCCGTGGAAAGCTCCCAGTTCGACGGGAAAGCGGCGGAGCTGATGGGAACGTTGTCGGTGTGCCCCTCGACACGCACGCCGTTGGAATAACTGGCGAGCGAGGCCATCACGTCGTTTAGGAGGGCGTAGGAGTTCTGCTTCAGGGTGGCGCTTCCGGAGTCGAAGAACCCCGCTTCCTTGAGACTCACCACGAGCCCGCGCTGGGTGACCGATACGGAGACCTTGTTCTGCGCCCCCACCTTCATCAGATAGGCCTCGATGGAGGCCTTGGTGGCCCGGAAATCCTGCTCACTGCCGCGGCTCTTGCCGCGCTTGGGGGCCTGGGTCATCTTGTGCATCGAGGGGATCACGCTCATGGAGCCGGTGTCGATCACGGTGGGCTTCGCGCCTGCGCTGGTGGTGCTGTACCCGAAGGATTCACGCATCGAGGCGAGCACCTCTTCCGCCTTCTTCTTGTCGGTCTGGCTCATGGCGTAGAGCGTCACGAACACCGCGAAGAGCAGGGTGATGAAGTCGGCATAGGAAACGAGCCAGCGCTCGTGGTTCGGTTCCTTCTCGTGTTCCTTCTTCTTAGCCATTTACTTCCCCTTCTTCTCCGCAGACTCATGCAGGTAGGCCCTGAGCTTCTGCTCGATGAAGTGGGGGTTCTCGCCGTTTTGAATGGCGATGAGCCCCTCGATGACCATCTCCTTCTGCAACAGCTCCTCCTTCAGGCGGATCTTCAGCTTGGTGCCGAAGGGGATGCAGAAGATGTTGGCGGTCATGAGACCGTAGATGGTTGCCACGAAGGCGACTGCGATACCGCCGCCGAGCTTGGACGGGTCGGAGAGGTTGCTCATGACGTGGATCAGGCCGAGCACGGCGCCGATGATGCCGATGGTCGGGGCGAAGCCCCCCGCCGCCTCGAAGACCTCGGCGCTGTGCTTGCCGTGCGACTCGAAGGAACCGAGCTCGATCTCCATGGTCTCCCTGAGCTTCTGCGGGTCGATGCCGTCGACGACGAGCGAGATCCCCTTCTTGGTGAAGGAGTCCTTCACCGTCTGGGCTTCCTGTTCCAGGGAGATGAGGCCGTTTCTGCGCGCCTTGGCGGCGTAGTTGATGATGTTCTTGATCACGCCTTCGGGGTCTTCCTTCGGGGGCATGAAGACCTTCTTCAGGTCCTTCACCGCGGTGAGCAGGATCGGCAGCGGGAAGCTGACGATGGTCGCCGCAGCGGTGCCGCCGAGCACGATGATGGCAGCGGTCGGCTGTATGAGAGCCGACATGTGCAGCCCCTCGAGTGCCGCGCCGCCAAAGACCGCGAAAAGTCCCAGCGTGATTCCGATTATGGTCGATAAATCCATAGTGGTTCCGGATCAACCTTGTGCGCTCCCGTCATCGGGAGGTTAGATCTTGCAGTTCGGGTGGTAGCGCTCCGCGTCCCTTCTGCGCAGGTAGCGGCGGGCGACGCTCGACGAAGCCTGCCGGAACACGTGCGCCTTGAAGGTCGCGATCCGGTCGATCACCACTCGCGCCGGTTCCAGCACGAGGTAGCGGTTGCCGTTGGAAAGGGTGATGTGCGTGTCCGGGGTCTCCGTGATGATCTCGATCAGGTCCGGGTTCAGGTACATCTCGGTGCCGTCGCGTGTTGTCACCTTGATCATGCGCTCCCCCACGGGCGAAGTTCCTAATACTGCCGATAGTGTTTTATTCGGACGTGCAGCGGAAAGCTTTAGCGCTAACCGCCGCCGCATCGAAAAAAGGAACGAAAAGGGCCGGACGAGCCATCTGCTCGCCCGGCCCATGACGGCGCAGGGGCGCGTCCCCCGCTAGCTCATGTAGTCCAGAAGCGAAAGCTGGCTAAGCTTGGCCGTTGAGGAAAGCGCCGCGTTGAAGGCGGTGGTCTGCTGGGACAAAAGCACCCCTGCCTTCGCGTAGTCCACGTTCTGGATGTCGCCGAAGACGGTCTTCAGCGTGTTCTGGTTGTTGGTGATCATGTTCTTCATGTTGTCCAGGCGCACGAGCCTCCCACCCACGTCGGAAAGCGCCACGTTGACCTGGTCCGCCCCCGCCTTCAGGTTCTTCACCCCGTCGAGGATCCCCGCGCTGTCCTTGTTGCCGATCGCCGTGATGAGGGCGTCGATGGAGCCCAGGATGTCGATCGGTCCCTGTCCCGCGGTGGAGCCGCTCCCGACCGTTGCCGGCGGTTTGCCGCCGCGCAACAGGTCCGCCCCGCTCACGGTGGCCCCCACGTAGCTGTTCGGGGAGACCTCGACCTTCAGGATATCGGTGGTGCCGCTGAAGGCGCCCGTGGCATCGAAGGGCTGGCTGGTCGAGTAGCCGCCGAAGACGTACTGGTCCCCGAGGCGGGTGTTCCCCATGTCGATCAGCTGGCTTTTGAGCTGGGTGAGGTTGGTGATAGCGCTCGCCGTGGTGGTCGCGTCGAGGGTCCCGGTCACCATGTCCCCGGAGATCTTCTTCACCTGCTGCATCAGGTCCGCCATGCTGGAGAGGGCGGTGTTGGAGACGTTCAGCAGGGTCTCGGTCTTCGTGATGTTGGAGCTGTACTGGTTGCCGGCGTCGATCTGCTCCTGCAGGTCGAGCAGTTGCCTTGTAGAGAGCGGATCGTCGCTGGGGCGGTTGATGTTGTAGCCGGAGGCGAGCTGCTCCTGGAGCTGGTCGATGGCGCTGCGCCCCTGCTGCAGGTTGTAGATCGCGTTGTCGGCGCTCATGCCGGGCGTTATTCTCATGACGGTCTCCTATCGCACCATGCCGAGGATGGTGTCGAGCATGTCGCTTCCCGCATTGACCACCTTGGCGGCACCCTGGAAGGCGCGCTGGTACTTGGTGAGGTTCAGAAGTTCCTCGTCGAGCGAGACCTCGGAGTTCGAGGCGCGCAGGGCGTTCAGCTGTTTCAAAAAGGCGGCGTTCTGCGTGGTCACGTTCTGCACCCCCTCGGTATCCACCCCCACCTGGGAGACCATGGAGTTGTAGAAGTTGCCGAAGGTCGCGTTGCCGGTGCTGAAGGCCAAGCTCGTGCTCGAGAGGTTGGCGAGCTTCAGGGCGTTCACGTTGTTGCCGCTGCTGGTCGGCACCGGGTCGCTCGCGGTCGGCAGGGCGGCGGCGATTTTCACCGCGGAGATCCCCGAGTCGAGCGCGATGCCCTTCGCGGTTACCCCGGAGGCGTCGAAGAAGTCGTTGCCGGTCGTCCCGTCCAGGGCGTAACCGGCCGCGTGCAGCGTGTTCACCTGGGTGACCACCTGGTTCGCCATCTCGTCGAGCATGGAGCGGTACTTGGGAACGATGCTGTCCCTGACCTGCATGGTGCCGCCGAGCTTTCCGCCGATCGCGGCGCCGTCCCCCACCGTGGCGACGACGGTGTCCGTTCCCGGCGCGTTGGCGGGAGGCGGGTTGCCGAGCCCCGAGATCATGATGTCGTTCGCGGCGGGCGTACCGGTCGCGTTGGTGTAGAGGGTGGCGTATTTGGTGCCGGCGACCAACTGGGCGCCCCCGGCGAGGGTCACCGAGGCGGTGCCGTCGTTGCCGACGCTGGTCGAGATGCCGGTCTGCTCGGAGAGCTTTCTGAGCAGGAGGTCGCGCTGGTCGAAGAGCTCGTTGGCGTTCCCCCCGACCGCGTTGGTGGCGAGGATCTGCTGGTTCACCAGGGCGAGGTTCCTCGCGTTGTCGGTCACCTCGGCGGTGATGCCGACCAGGTTCTGGTCCGCGGTGGAGGCGATCGAGGTGAGGCTCGAGTCGGCCTGGTGGAAGCTGTCCACCATGATCTGGCCCCGGGTCAGCACCGCCTGCCTTTCGGCCGCCCCGGAGGGGTTCACCGAGAGGTCCTGGAAGGCGCCGAAGAAGTTGGTCACCGCGGTGCCGAGCCCGTCGGAGGTGAGCGAGTTGAAGCTCGCCTCGATCTGCTCGAGGGACGACTGCTGGGCGAGGCTCTCCTGGTAGCCGCTGTTCGCGTTCACGAGCTGCAACTGGAGCATGCTGTCGTAGGAGCGTTGCACCGAAGCGACCTCGACCCCGGTCCCGAGCGGGAAGCCGTTCGCCGTGGTCACCGGCTTGTTCTCCATGATCACGCGCTGCCTGGAGTACCCCTCGGTGTTGACGTTGGCGATGTTTTCGCCGGTAACCTCAAGAGCGAGACGCTGCGCCGTGATACCGGAGGAGGCTATGTCGAAGATGGTGTTGAGGCCCATGCTAGATCTCCTTGCTGACGAAGCCGGAGGTGCCGCGTCCGCCGTTCACGAAGGCGCCCGCGACGCCGTAGGTGTGGCCGGGGTTGAAGATGCGGTTGAAGAAGTTCACCGAATTTCCCACCACGTTCAGGGAGTCCTCGATGAGGCGCCGGTGCAGGGCAAGCGCCCCCTGCAGGGCCTTCGCGTTGCCGGTAACCGACTGCTGCGCCTCGGCAAGCGCCCGCTTTTGCGCGGCGCCCACGCGCTCGATGATCGGCGAGAGCGTCTGGTTCCCCGGCATGCCGAGCTCGGCCCCGACCGACGCGATCATGAGCCGGCACTGCTCGGAGAGCTTCGCCAGGCGCTCCATCCCCGCCGCGATCTCCTGCTGGTTCTCCTCCATCCTCGCGAGGTCCAGCGAGATCATGCAGCTCTCCTCCTCCTTGAGAAGGGCCTGCAACTGGTCCAGAAGTATCCCCTTCTCGCACAGGGCCGCTATCAGTTCCGCTATGCTGCGATCCATCACTTCCCCCTTAACGCGACTTTCCGTACGCGTCCATCATCTTCTGCGCCAAAACGGAGGGGTCCACGCGGTAGCCTCCGCTCTGCAGGTTCTGTTTGGCAAGCGCCACCCGGTCGAGTCTCACGTCCGGCATGGCCGCCACCTCGTCCTTGAGCGTCTGCAGCTCCCTCGCCTTCTGGGAGATCTCCACACGGTCGATGCTGATGACCCGCCCGGCCGGACGGGAGCCCTGGACCGCCTGGGCCTGCTGATTTTCGTTGCGGACCTGCTGGGAGCGGTTAAGGTCGACTACGTAGGCAGAGCCTTCAATCCGCATCGTGCACCCCCTTAGCCGGAGCCGGTGCGCCGTAAGCGCGAGAGAGTTCCCTCTCTATGGTCTTTGCCAGTCCTATGCCGCCTCCCTGCACCGCGGCGTTGGCGTACTCCTGGTCGAGCAGGGAGCGGAAGGTCTCTTCACCCTTGCCGCCGCCGGTGAGAGTGTCCTTCCCCACCGTGTCCCGCATCGACTTGAGCATCATGGCGACGAACATCGCCTCGAAGTCGCGCGCCACCTTGCGGATCTGCTCGGGGTTTTGCTCCTGCTTCCCCTTTTGCGCCCTCAGGTCCGCGACCGGCAGCGTGTTGTCCGGTATCGGCTTAAGCTCCATGCGGCTCTCCTACATCACGCTCAGCTCGGCGTTTAGGGCGCCGGCCGCCTTGATCGCCTGCATGATCCCCAAAAGATCGCGCGGGGTGACCCCCAGGGTATTCAAGCCCCGTACCACATCGCCCAGGTTCGCCCCCTCCCTGACGAGGGAGAGGTTCACCTTCTCCTCGGCCACCTTCAGGTCGGTCCTCGGCACCACGACGGTGGTCCCCCCCTTGGACAAGGGGGCGGGCTGGGAGACCTTCGGGGTCTCCTTGACGACGACGGTCAGGTTGCCGTGGGAGACCGCCACCGTCGAGATGCGGACGTTCTCGCCCATGACGATGGTACCGGTCCGCTCGTTCATGACCACCTTCGCGGTCACGTCGGGGTTCACGTCGAGGCGCTCCAGATCGGCCACGAACTCGACGACGCGGTTTTGGTAGTCCGCGGGAATCGCGACCTGTACGCTGCCCGGATCGGTGAGCGAGGCGGACCCCTGGAAGCGCCCGTTGATGGCGGAAGCGATGCGGCTCGCCGTGGTGAAATCGGACTGGTGCAGGTTCAGCTTCAGCACCGAACGGTTCGCGAGCACGTTCGGGAGCTCCCGCTCCACGAGGGCCCCCTCGGGGACCGTGCCGGCGGTGGGATGGTTCTTCACCGCGCTGGCCGCCTGGCCGCCGTAGGAGAACGAGTTGGTGAGCACCGGTCCCTGCGCCACCGCGTAGACCTGCCCGTCGGCGCCCTTCAGGGGTGCCATCATGAGCGTGCCGCCGGCGAGGCTTTTCGCGTCACCCATCGAGGAGACCAGCACGTCGAGCCGGTTCCCCTGCTTCGCGAAGGGGGGGAGGTCCGCGGTCACCATGACGGCCGCCACGTTTTTCACCGTGATGTCGCCGCGGTTCACCGTGAGCCCCAGCCGCTCCAGGGCGCCCACCAGCGACTGCACCGGGAACTTGGTCTGGTCCGAATCGCCCGAGCCGTTCAGGCCGACCACCAGGCCGTAGCCGATGAGCTGGTTCTGGCGCACGCCGTCGAAGGCGGCGATGTCCTTGATGCGCGCCCCGAGGGCGACCCCGGGGAGGAGCAAAAAGACGAGGAGCGCGAAAGAGTATTTTGATAAAAGGTTAATTTTCAAGCGGTTCACCTAACCCTTTTCGGTGCGCCGTGTCGGAAACTTGACACAAAACGTCAATTCCCGCACACGCCGCCCCCCTAGAACGGCCACACCTTGTCCAGCACGTTCATGAGCCACCCCGGTTTCTGCCGGTCCGAGATGACCCCCTTGCCGGAGTAGGAAATCCTGGCATCGGCGATCAGGGCCGAATTCACCGTATTGTCGGCGCTGATGTCGCGCCCGCGCACCGTGCCGGTCAGCACGATCACCTGGTCCTCGTTGTTCACCTTTACGTTGCGCCTCCCCTCGATGAGGAGGTTGCCGTTGGGGATCACGTCGACCACCTTGGCCGAGATGGTCGCCTGAAGGGTCTCCTGCCGCGAGGTGGAACCGGCGCCGTCGAACTTGGAGCTGTTGCTTACGCTCAAAAGGTTCGCGAGGTCGGCCCAGGTCTTGATCGGCGTCTTCTCGAGCCCCAGAAGCTTCGGGATGCCGGCGCTCATGGAAGAGTCGCGCGAGGTGCCGGTGGCCGCCTTCTTGCTGGCGCTAGCGTTTTCCGAGATGACCACGGTGACGATGTCACCGCGCCTTCTCGCCTTCACGTCCTCGGCGAGCCCCGTCGAGGAGGCCTGCCAGAGCGATCCCGAGGCGTAGTTCATCTGCGGCGCCGGGATCTGCTGGTCGAAGGTCGGTGTGGTCACCTCGGCGCTCTCGTGGGCGCACCCGGCAAGCCACAAAAGCGGCAGGCACAGGGCCGCCGCCTTCAATATTTGAGAGCCGGTGCTCTTCTTGCGGTTCATCAGAAATCCACCTTCACCGTGGTCGCGTCAACCACCCGCGCCGCGATCTCCTTCTGCGAGGAGAGGTTCTGCACCGTGATCAGGTCGCCCGGGGCGCCCGGCCCCTTGGCCCGTCCCGTCGCGGTGATGCGCACCACGTCGTTCTCGGCCACGATGGTCACCACCTGGCCGCTCTTGACGACGGGCACCTTCTCGAGGTTGTCCTTTCTTACCGGGGCGTTGGCCCTCATGGTGCTCTTCACCCTGAGCCCTACCGCCTCGTCGATGTTGTTGAAATAACGCCCCTGCACCTGGGCCAAGTCACGTTTCGCGACGGCGAGATCCGAGGGGGCCAGCACCTCGCCCCGCTCCAGGGTGCGCGCCGCCACCACCATGTCGGCCAGCGCCTCGACATCGACGAGCACGGTCTGGTTCCGCTTCACCTGGTCGTCGACCCGCACCACGAGGGCCACCGAGGCGCTTCCGTACCCCTCCCAGCGCTCCGGGGCCACCACGTCGAAGGTCACCTTCCCGGCGGGGAGCTTCAGGTCCCCCTGGTAATTGATCTTCTTCACGGTGACCTGGGCGTTCAGGGGGGCGGCTTTCTGCATCAGGTAGTCGGTGATCGCCCCTTTCACCGTCGCCTCGGTGACGAGGTTGACGGGGGCCGGCACGGCGGCGCGGGCGATCCCCGGCATGGGGAGTGCGAGGAGCGCGAGTGCGAACAGGAACGCGCGCATCAGAGGTTACCTCTTGAGCGCTGCGGCCTGCTGCAGCATGTCGTCGGAGGCCTGGATCGCCTTCGAGTTGATCTCGTAGGCGCGCTGGGAGACGATCATGCTTACCATCTCTTCCATGACGCTCACGTTGCTCTGCTCGATGTACCCCTGGTCGAGGGTGCCGAGGCCGTTTTGTCCGGCGGTGCCGGTGGTCGCGTTACCCGAGGAGTCGGTGGGGAGGAAGAGGTTCTTGCCGATGGCGTTCAGGCCCGCGGGGTTGGTGAAGGAAGCGAGCTGGATGGTGCCGACCGTGGTCGCCGCGGTCTGTCCCGCCTGCTGCACCGAGACGGTGCCGTCGTTCCCTATGTTGATGCTGGTCGCGTTGCTGGGAATGACGATCTCCGGGACGATGGGCTGCCCGTCCGAGGTGACCACGCGTCCCTGGCCGTCCTTCTTGAGGGAACCGGCGCGGGTGTAGGCGGTGGTGCCGTCGGACTGCTGCACCTGGAGGAAGCCGTCCCCCTCGATGGCGACGTCGAGTTCGTTGCCGGTGTGGACGATGGTCCCGGTGGTGAAGATCTTGGAGACCGAGCCGGGGCGGACGCCCAGGCCCACCTGGATGCCGGTCGGGATGGTGGTGGTGTTGGTGGCCGGTGCGCCGGTGGTCTTCTCGGTCTGGTACATGAGGTCCTGGAAGTCGGCGCGGCTTTTCTTGAAGCCGGTGGTGCTGGAGTTGGCCAGGTTGTTGGCTACCACGTCTATGTTCAGCTGCTGAGCCTGCATCCCGGATGCGGCGGTCCAAAGCGCTCTTATCATCTCTTTCTCCTTAACGGCTTGACGGCTTTAACGGCCGTTCAACGTTCAGCGTTCAACGTTCGACGACTGAACCTTTTTTGACTTCTTAATCGTGACTTGTGAAATTCCCGCCGCCGCGTTGAAGGGGGCCGAAACCGTACTCGTGTCGAACGTTGAACGTCGAACGTTGAACGGTTTCTAGACCTTCCCAAGATCGTTAGCCGCGCGGTTGTTCATGTCGTCGTAGGTCTTCACCGCCTTGGCGCAGATCTCGAAGTAGCGGCTCGCCTCGATGAGACGCGACATCTCCACCACCGCCTTCACGTTGGAGGTCTCCAGGTACCCCTGCTTGACCCCGGCGGTCGAGGCGATGGTCGCGGCCTGCGGATCGCTCGGCCGGAAGAGGCCGTTGCCGAGCTTCTCCATGGCGTAAGGCTTCGGGAAATCGACCGTGGCGATGGTGCCGACCGTGTTGACCGTAGTCTGCCCCGGCTGCTGCACCGATACCGTGCCGTCGTTGCCGATCTCCACCTTGCCGCCGTTCACGGTGATGGGACCGCCCGCCCCCTGCACCTCGTAGCCGTCCGCGGTTACGAGCCGCCCCGTGGGGCTTAGGTGAAAACTCCCCTGCCTGGTGTAGGCGGTCCCCTGCGGCGTGTTCACCACGAAGAAGCCGTCACCCTCGAGCGACACGTCGAGCGCGTTGCCGGTCTGCTGCAGCGCGCCGGAGGAGAAGTCGGTGGAGTAGCGGTCGTTGCTGAAGACCGGCCCGTCTGTCGAATTTTTGACATTGGCGAGGACACTCTCGAACTGGATGCGGTCCGCCTTGAAACCGGTGGTGTTCGCGTTGGCGAGGTTGTTGGAGACCACGTCAAGCCTGCGCTGGGCGGAAAGGTTGCCGGTGAGGGCTGCGTACATGCCGCTGTTCATCTTGTCTCTCCCCTAGCCCATCCGCTTCATCTTGCCGCGCAGCCTGATGATGGCCTGGCTGTGCAGCTGGGAGATGCGCGATTCGGTAAGATCGAGCACCGCGCCGATCTCCTTCAGGTTCAGTTCCTCGTAGTAGTAGAGCGTGATCACGATGCGCTCCTTCTCGGGGAGGGCGTCGATCGCCTCGGCGAGGCGCTCCACGGTCTGACGCGCGATCAGCTGGCTCTGCGGGCTCTCGGTCCCCTTGTCCTCCAGGACGTCGAGCAGGCCGAACGGTGCGCCGTCCTCGTCGTGCCACGCGTCGTCGAGCGACACGAAGGAGAGAAGGTGGATCTCCTCGAGGAGCCGGAAGTAGTCCTTCAGCTCGAGCCCCATGGCGGTGGCCACCTCGTCGCTGGAGGGGTTCCTCCCGAGGCGCTGCTCGAGCTGGGAGAACTCCTTCTCCAGCTTCTTGAACTTGTCCCTGAGGCTCCTGGTGAGCCAGTCCTGGGCCCGCAGCTCGTCCATGATGGTGCCTCGGATGCGCTGTTCCGCGAAGGTCTTGAACTGTACCCCACGGCTTGGGTCGAAGCGCTCGGCGGCCGAGATCAGCCCGATCACCGCCGCACTCCTCAGATCGTCACGGTCGAGGTGCGGGGGGAGTGACGAGGCGATCCGGTCAACAATGAACTTCACCAGCGGGAGGTGGTTCACCACCAGCTCGTCCCGGCTCATCGGGACCCCGCGTTGCGCCTCATGCTCGTACGCCTTAAGAAGACAGTTCATGGTTCCTCCACATCGTGCTGGATGCCATCGAAGCCGCCGACATGGCCTCTGCCACCGCCGGCGTCTCCTTATTGATTTTCTGTGCCAAAATTTTGAAACCTGTCGACGCCTTGGCTTCCGGGAAGAGGCGGCATAAAGCCCCGCGCCGCCTCACACTTTCCACCAGGAGCTCGTCGTGCAGGATCGATCCCGCGTGGTCAAACTGTACTTGCAAAAAGCGGCCCGTAATTGCGGATAATTTTGAAAAGAGCGTATCACCCTCCTGATTGTCGCGGCACATGTTGATCAGGAGCCGGAAGCGGAAGGAGCTGTCGCGTCCGGAGAGCATCTTGATGAGGGCGTAGGCGTCGGTGATCGAGGTCGGCTCCGGGGTCACCACCAGCATGATTTCGCGGGCGATGGAGGCGAAGCCGGTCAGGTTCGCGGCGATGCCGGCCCCGGTGTCGATCAGGAAGTAGTCGTAGTCGTTTTGCAGCCTGAGCATCGCCTGCAAAAGGGCGCTGCGCTCACGCGGCGAAAGCGAGCTGTACTGCTGCACGTCCATCCCGGCCGGGAGCACCTTGACGCCCCCGCCGATGTCGACCACGGTGTCCTTCAGGGTGATCTCCCCGGCGAGGACCTGCCCCATCCGGTACGGCGCATCCTTGCCGAGGCGCAGGCAGATGTCGCCCACCCCCGGGTTGGAATCGACGATGAGCACCCGCTCCCCTGCCGCGGCGAGGGAGGCGGCCAGGTTCACCACCACGGAGGTCTTGCCGACCCCCCCCTTGCCGCTGGTCACCGAGATCACCCGGAGCCCCTCGCGCACCTGCAAGAGGTCCGGCGCCGGCGCCTCGCTTTTTGCCCGTCCCGCAAGCCTTCTGAGGGACTCGGCCTGGTCTGTTGTTGCTAGGCAAGACATAGTCATCTGTTGGACTCCTGCACCACCATGGCGACGAGCTTTCTCGAGGTGGCGACCTCGATGTCCTCGGGCACCTTCTGGCCGGTGCTGAAATAGGAAAGAGGGATCTTGTGCTTCAAACAGGTGTCGACGATGCTGCCGAAGGTCCGGCTTTCGTCGAGCTTGGTGAAGAGGAGCTTCGTGAGCGGGAGCGTCCCGAAGGTGGCGATGATCTCGTCGATCTCGCGGCTCCTCGTCGTTGCCGAGAGGCAAAGGTAGACGTCTATGCCGGTCTGGGTCTCAAGGTAACCCTTCAGTTCGTCGAGACGATCGGCGTCTTTCGGGCTCCTGCCGGCGGTGTCGATCAGGATCAGGTCCTTGTCCGAGTGCCTTGCGAGCGCCTTGGAGAGTTCCTGGGAGTTGCCGGCCACCTCGAGCGGCAGGTCCATGATCTTCGCGTAGGTTTTCAGCTGCTCTACCGCCCCCACCCTGAAGTTGTCCATGGTGACCATGGCAACGGAGACGCGGCGGTTCAGGGCGTACATGGCGGCGATCTTCGCGATGGTGGTGGTCTTGCCGACGCCGGTCGGTCCGACCACGGCGACGATGCGCGGCCCGTTCTTCTTGATGCGCAGCGAGCCGGAGCACTTCACCATGCCGGCCAGGTTGTCGGCCATGAGGCCTCTCAACTCCTCGAGGGATGCCCCCTCCTCGGCCGCGCCACGCACCGATTCGGTGAGACGCTGGACCGCTGCGGGCCCCACGTCCTCTCCCCTTAACTCCTCGGCCAGGCGCTGCAGGAGTTCGTCCTCCTCGCTTACCGAAACCCTTTCCCTGACGAGTTCGAGGGTCGGACGGGGCCTCTCCTCGACCGGTGCCGGTGCCTCGGCCGCAGCCTCGGGCTGCACCGCGCTCTTCACCACCTGCTCGAGGTTCATCCCCGCGAGCGGGAAGGTCACCGGCTTGGCCCCCTTCTCTTTTCCGCCGGAGACGGCGTTGTAGAGAAGCTGCTTGATCTCCTCGAGTTCCTCCTTGCCGAAGGTCCTCGGTGCCGCGGGGGCTTCCCCCTGCGCTTCAGCCGCCTGGGGAGCCGGTTGAGCCGGCTGCTGCGCCTCTTTCCTGGAGAGCGCCTCGATGCGCTGCTTCAGCTCGCGCACCTCGCGGGCCAGGGGGCCCAGCATCGAGTTCTGGAACTCCTCGCGGGTGGAAAGCTCGCGCTCCGGAACCACCGGGGCCTCTTCGCGGTACGGGTTCGCCTTCGGCGCCGGCCTCGGGTCCAGTGCCGCGGTCACCTCGTAATACGGCTTGGAGAAGAAGCCGAAGATCCCCTTCTTGCGCTCCTTCTTCGAGGAAAGGATCATCGCGTCCAGACCCATCTCGGCCTTAACCATCCTGAGAGCTTCCGACATCTCGCCTGCTTGGAAAGTTTTAACTAGCATTGGTCACCACCACCCCTAAGGATTGGATTTTTATGTTGGGCGGGATCTCGTTGTGCGAGATGACCGCCAGATTGGGCATGAACCGCTCGGTCAGTTTCTTCACGTGACGGCGGATGGTCGGCGAGGCCATGAGTACCGGCAGCGCGCCGATGGCGTCGAACTGCTCGGCGTTTCTCCTGATCGCGGCCAGGATGCGCTGCGCGAGATGCGGGTCGATGGCCAGGTAGCTCCCCTGCTCGGAGAGCTGGACCGAGTCCACGATCGCCTCCTCGATGTCGTGGTCGAGGGTGATCACGCAGAGGGTGTCGTCGTCGCGCTTGTACTGCTCCACGATGTAGCGACCGAGGCTCTGCCGTACGAACTCGGTGAGCATCTCCGGGTCCTTGGTCATCCCGCCGTAGTCGGCCAGGGTCTCCAGGATGGAGCGCAGGTCGCGGATCGACACGTTCTCCTTCAAGAGGTTCTTCACGACGCGCAGCACGGTCCCCAGGGAGAGGAGCGACGGCACCAGTTCCTCGACCACCTTGGGAAGCGTCGCCGCGATGGAGTCGAGCAGCTGCTGCAGCTCCTGGCGTCCCACCAGCTCGTGAGCGTGCTTCTTGATGGTTTCGCTGATGTGGGTGGCGAGGATGGTGGTGTTGTCCACCACGGTGTAGCCGGAGACCTGCGCCTTCTCCCGTTCCTTCCCCTTGATCCAGACCGCGGGGAGTCCGAAGACAGGCTCGGTGGTCTTGATCCCGTCGAGCCCGCCCATGGCGCCGCCGGAGTCCATGGCGAGGTACTGGCCGGAAAGTTCGCCGCCGCCGACCTTGGCGCCGTTGATGAGGATGTTGTACTCGTAGGGTTTCAGCTGCAGGTTGTCGTGGATGTGGATCGGGGGAACGATGAAGCCCATGCGGTCCGCCACCTGTTTCCTGATGGAGCGGATGCGGTCGAGGAGCTCTCCCTGCTGGCTTGCGTCGACCATCGGGACCAGGCCGTAGCCCACCTCGAGTTCCAGCATGTCCAGGGGGCGGATGCTGCTGATCTGGTCGCTTTCTTCCGCGGACGTCTGCGTTTCCACCACATCCTCGACCTCGGCCTTCTTCTCCACCGCCATCTTGCTAACCATGTAGGCGATGCCGGAAAGGAGGAAGAAGGCGAAGTGCGGCAGCCCCGGGATCATGGCGAAGAGGAACAGTACGCCCGAAGCGACCAGGAAGGCCTTCGGGTAGTTTAAGAGCTGTCCCGCGATCTCGTGTCCGAAGTTGTTCTCGTCGGCGGAGCGGGTCACGATGACGCCCGCCGCGGTGGAGATGATCAGGGCGGGGATCTGGGCCACGAGCCCCTCGCCGATGGTGAGCAGGGTGTAGTTCTGCAGCGCCACGTCGAGCGGCATTCCCTTCTGCCAGACACCGATGACGAAACCGCCGCAGATGTTGACGAGGACGATCATGATGCCGGCGACGGCATCCCCGCGCACGAACTTGGAGGCACCGTCCATGGAGCCGTAGAAGTCGGCCTCGCGTGCGATCTTCTTGCGCCTGAGTTTCGCCTCCTTGTCGGTCAGGATGCCGTTGGAGAGGTCGGCGTCGATGGCCATCTGCTTGCCCGGCATGGCGTCCAGGGTGAACCTCGCGGCCACCTCGGCGACGCGCCCGGCGCCCTTCGTGATGACGACGAAGTTGATGATGACGAGGATCAGGAAGATGACCGCCCCCACCACGTAGTTGCCGCCGACCACGAACTGGCCGAACGCCTTGATCACCCCGCCCGCGGCCTCGACCCCTTCGCTGCCGTGCAGGAGGATGAGTCGCGTGGAGGCGATGTTCAAGGCTAGTCGGAAGAGCGTCGTGACCAGCAGGATGGAGGGGAAGACCGAGAAATCGAGCGGCTGCACCGTGTAGAGGCAGACGAGCAGGATGACGAGGGCGACGGTGATGTTGGTCGCCAGGAAGATGTCGAGCATGAACGCCGGCAGCGGGATCACCATGAGGGCGAGCACGCCGATCAGGGCGACCGCCATGTAGATGTCCGAATTGCTTTTAGGTCCCGGGAGCGCCAGGGCGTCCGTCGAGGGGTTTGCCATGCGTCATTTCCTCTGTTTTTATCGGTGGGGGCACCGTGCCCACGCAGTTTGTGCAACCGTCATGCCATTTCCGGGCCACACCCCTTAGGGGGCAAAAACAGGAATGAATCCGGTAGGCGGGAGGCTTTTCCAGGGTAAAAGCGGGGCAGCCGGGGGTAGTGGGGAACGTCATTTTTAAAGAGAGCGGCCGGTCAACTTTTTGACCATCACCCGCGCTGCCCGGTTAACGTCCTCTTTTTTTCTTGTCAAAATTCGCCGCAGCCGTTAAGGTTTCCGAGCTTTTTGGGGACACCGCTCTCCCTCCCGGTGACCTCGCGCTCCCCCCTTTGCGAAGGGGGGGGGACAATCAAACGGGAGCCCCACGAGGAAACGTCAACTAAACCGCTCACCCGAGAGCCTCACCGAAACGGACCCTATGCGCGCGTTATCCATATCACTTCTGATCCTTTTCTCGCTCCTTGCCGGGTGTACCAGCTTCATTCCCTCCACGGTCCTGCCCACCTCCTCGCCGGCGCAACCGTACACGAAGATGGTCACCATCCCGCTCCCGGTGATAGCCACGAGCCCGAATGAGGGGGTGACCTACGGGGCGCTTACCGCGTTTCTGCTGCACAACGAGAAGGACGAAGTCTCGGCGCTGTTCGCGCCCCAGTTGAACCAGAACGAGAACTTCGGCACCACCGGCACCCTCTACGGCGCGATGTACCCGTCGCCTTTGCGCAGCATCGAGTTCAACCTCTCCAAGTCCACCCGGGTCAACGAGGACTACGAGGTGAGGGTCCGCGACCAGCACCTCATGGAGCAAAAGCTGGAGCTGAACGCCTTTTTGTACAGCTTCACCGACGGCTCGGCCCGCTTCTTCGGCTTCGGCCCGGAAAGCAAGGCCGACGCCGAGACCAACTTCGCCGACATTGAATACGGCTTCACCGCGTCCGCCGGCTATCCCATTCTTGACAATACGGTCCTCTTCCTCGGTGATCGCGTGAGAAAGCTGGCCGTCGACGAGGGGGCGGTCAAGAAGCTCCCTTACCTGCGCGACCGTTTCACCATCGACGAGATCCCCGGCAGCGACGGCTTCGTCACCCACGCCCAGTCCGTCTCCCTGGTCTACAGCACCCTGGATGCAGCGGCGATGGCGAGCTCGGGGGTCCGCGCACGCCTCACGCTGGAAGGAAGCCTCGCCGGGCTGGGAAGCACCGCCGGCTTCGGCCGCTACGAGGGGGAAGTGAAGGGGTTCTTCCCGGTGCCTGACACCCGCTTCATCAGCGCCGGGCGCATCGCTTTCGGTCAGACGCGCGGCAGTTCGATTCCCTTTTTGGAACGGAGCATCCTGGGCGGCGAGAACACCCTCAGGGGATTCGGCAAGAACCGCTTCGTCGACAACTCGTACGTGCTGTGCAACTTGGAGGAGCGCATCCGGCTCTTCAGGTGGGAGGTCTTCGACGTGCGGGCGGACTGGGAGCTGGCGCCTTTCGTCGACATCGGGGGGGTGATGGATTCCTTCGGGGATCTGCGCCTGCGGGACCTCGAGGTGAACCCGGGGGTCGGCTTCCGCGCCGTGGTCCGCCCCAACATCCTGGGGCGCATCGACGTAGGTTTCGGCAAGGACGGCGCCGCGGTGTTCGTGGGGCTTGGGTACCCTTTTTAACGGACGTTCTACGTTCTACGTTCTACGTTCTACGTTCTGTGTTAAACAGTCAGCCTCAACCGAACCAGGCCCGGCTCAGCAGCTTGATCCCCTCGGCGATCTCCTCCGCTGAGAGACCGCCAAAGCCTATCATGATCAGGTTCTCCGGGGCGGACTCGGGGTTCTGCCAGAACTGGCGCGTCGGCGACACCTTAACCCGATACGCCGCCGCCCGCTCCACCATCGCTTCCTGGCTCTCGCCGGTGAAGTGCTCGAGCAGCACGTGCAACCCGGCGTTCTGCCCGTAAATCCGCACCCGGTCACCCATCTCCCGCTGAATCGACTGCACCAGCACTTCGTGCTTCTTCTTGTTGACCAGACAGACCTTCCTCAAGTGCCGGTCCCAATGCCCCCCCGACAACAGGCTCGCCGCCACGTACTGCTGCAGCCTCGGAACGGTGCACTTGTAGCGCTCGAAGACGGTGTGGTACCTGGAGAGCAGCCATTGCGGCAGCACCATGTACCCCATGCGCAGCCCCGGCGCGAACGCCTTGGAAAAGGTCCCGAGGTAGATCACGCGCTCCTGGCGATCGATCGATTGCAGGGCCGGGATCGGCCGGGTTCGGTAACGGAACTCGCTGTCGTAGTCGTCCTCGATGATGACGCCACCGCTTTGCTCCGCCCATTGCAGCAACCGCATGCGGTGCTGGATCGGCATCACCACCCCGGTCGGGAGCTGATGCGAAGGGGTGACGTAGGCGAGTCGGGCCCCGCTCTTTTTCAGCTCCGCCGGGTCGATGCCAGATTCGCCGACGGGAATGGGAAGCACCCGGTAGCCGTGGTTGCCGAAGATGACCCTGGTGAAGTCGTACCCCGGCTCTTCCATGCCGAGGATCCGCTCCTTGAGCGGAAACAGCAGGCAGGTCATCATGGCCAGGTCCTGAAGCCCGGCGCCGACCACGATCTGCTCCGGCGAACATTTGACACCGCGCGACTGACGCAGGTATTTCGCCAGCTCACGCCGCAGTTGCAGCTCCCCCTGCTTGTCCCCGTAGTAGGCGATGGAATCGACCTTCAGCGAGGTGAGCACCTCGTTGTTCAGGCGGCGCCAGAGCGCGTGGGGGAAGGAGTGCGGGTCGAAGTCCCCGTATGAGAAGTTGTACTTCACCGGCCGGGACTGTGCGGGCGCCGGCTCATCCGGTCCCGGCGCCTCGCCCCCCGCCGGAAGGCACGGTGCCTCATCCTCGTCCGTCGTCATGCCGGGGAAATACAGCAGGTCTTCCTGAAGATCCTGCACCACGAAACCGGACCCGTGCCTTCCCTCCACGTACCCCTCGATGCAGAGCTGGTCGTAAGCGGCCTCCACCGTGTTGCGCGCGATGGACAGATTTTTGGCCAGATCCCTGGTCGAGGTCAGCCGGCTCCCCTTCTCGTATTCCCCGGTGATGATGTTCTGTTTCAACTGCTCGTAAAGCTGCTGATACAAAGGCTTTTTCGACTCCGGGTTCAGGTAGATCATCGCGCGTTCTCCCGCTTCGCCGCCGGCATTGCCGCAAACCGTAAACGAAGTGTATCCATAAAATTTATGAAATGTGGCCCTTCACAGGGATACTGTTTGCGCCCTATCCTTACACCACATTTACAGCGTTGTAAATATCGAGGGACCGTCCCCCACACCTGAAGCGGGGGCCGCCCCACCACAGGAGGACTTTATGAAAGCTGCAAAACTGAACTTCCTCACCGTCATGACCATCATCGCCACCGCTCTGCTGGCAGCGTCTCCCATGACCGCCGCGGCAGGAGAACGTGCCGGCACGGCAGGCAAGGTTACCCATAAAACCGCTGCAAATGAACAGGCTGAACGGATGGCGTTGAAGATAGGCTGGGTCACCGTCGCCAACGACGGCTCCCTGCACATCGACTTCACCGCGCAGGACGGCAACGGCAAGCCGGTCAGCGGGCTGACCCGGGACGACATAGCGGCGGTTTCCTTCGGTCGATTCGGCTACGAGGACGAGGTGGGACTGAGAACGGTGGTCGGCCAGCCGAGCAAGATCTGGCTTAGTTACCTGGAGAAGCGCCGCGACGGACAGGGCATCGAGCGGAACCGGGGCGTGAGCGAACTTGGGGCGAAGGACCGTCTGACCGAGGAGGGGAACGGCAGCTACACCCTCGAAGTGAAAAGGCCGGCGCGGCTGCTGACCAAGTTCTGTTATGCACCTGAGGCTGAAACCGGCGTGCTGCTGAGGATCAAAAGGGATGGCGGGGCGGAAGGGGCGGATTCCTATTTCTGGCGCCCGGCATTTGCGAAAAGACTGGAAGCTCCGAAGATGCTGGCCCGGAATGAAGGCGGCCGCCGCCAGGTTGCCAGGCCGCACGCCTGGAACTAAACGGCGGGATCAAGGCAATAAGGGGACAGGCACCTTACGGAGCCAGTCCCCTTGGGGAGCCTTGTTTGGTGTTTCTCCGCTCCAGCTCGTGATCGATGCAGTTCAGCACCTCGAACTTCGCCAGTGACCAAAGCGGCGCGATGAGGTCCTTACGGTTGCCGTCGCCGGTCAGCCGCTGCACTACGATCCTCGGGTCGAGCCGCTCAAGAAAATCGCAAACCAGTCCTACGTAGCTGTCCCGGTCCAGGAGGGGGACTTGGCCGGCCTGGTACATCTCGGCGAGCCTTGTGCCGCGCATCACGTGCAGGAGGTGGATCTTTACGCCGTCGACGCCGCAGCGGTTCAGAAACTCCGCTCCGGAGAGCATCTCTTCACGGCTTTCCCCGGGGAGCCCCAGGATGATATGGGCGCAGACGCGGATGCCGCGTTTTTGACACTCGCTGACGGCGGTACTGAAAGAGGCGAGATCGTGACCGCGGTTGATCGCGGTGAGGGTGCGCTCCAGCGGCGACTGCAGGCCGAGCTCGAGCCAAAAATAGCAGCGCCGGGCGTATTCGGCGAGGAGATCGAGGGTCTCGGTCGGGAGGCAATCGGGCCGGGTGCCGACGATGAGCCCCACCACATCGGGCACGGAAAGCGCCTCGTCGTAGAGCCGGCGCAGGTGCTCCACCGGCGCATAGGTGTTGGAGTAGGACTGGAAGTAGGCGATGAAACGGGAGGCCTTGTACTTTCGGACCATCACCTCCTTGGCGTGCTCGAGTTGCTCCGCGACCCCCACCCCCTGCAGGATGCCGTAAGAGCCCGAGCCCTTCCCGCCGCAGAAGATGCAGCCGTCCGTCCCGACGGCGCCGTCGCGGTTCGGGCAGGTGAAGCCCGCGTCCACCGAGAGGCGCTGCACCTTGCAGCCGAACACCCGCTTAAGCTCTTCCGAAAATGCGTTGTAACGCTGCATGAAATCTCCTCGGCCTCTCTTCTAACATATATGGCGGCACCGGATCAATGACCGCGCCAGGCGGTGCCTGCTTTTCAGTTGCCTCCCCCACCCAAACCCTGTATCTTCAACCGGGCCATGCAAAAGTACTTTTCCTCGCTCGCCAGCGAGCAGCTCAGAAACGCCATACAGGAAGCAGGCGGCAACGAGGTCTTCTTCCTCGGGCGCACCGACGAGGCACGCATCGTCGTCCAGGTCGAACCGCTCGCCCGCGGCAACAAGGACGCCGTTCCCGCCATCATGATCGCCTGCTCCTTCGGCGATGTCGTGATCCACAACCACCCCTCCGGCAACCTCACCCCCTCGCAGCCCGATATCGAGATCGCATCCCTCCTGGGGAACCAGGGGGTCGGCTTCTACATCGTCAACAACGACGCCTCCCGCGCGAACCAGGTGGTCGCGCCCTTCGCGCGGAAGGTGGTCGAGCGCCTCTCCTACCCGGAGATAGAGCACTTCTACGCCCCGGACGGCGTACTGGCCCAGGCGCTGTCCGGCTACGAGCACCGCCCCGAACAGACCAGGATGGCCCTGAACCTCTCCGAGGCCTTCAACGAGGAGAAGGTCGCCATCGTCGAGGCGGGGACCGGCACGGGGAAGTCGCTCGCCTACCTGCTCCCTTCCGCGCTCTGGTCGGTGCGCAACAAGGAGCGGGTGGTGATCTCCACGAACACCATCAACCTCCAGGAGCAGCTGATCCAGAAGGACATCCCCTTCCTGCAAAAACATGCCGGGGTGCCGTTCCGTGCCGTGCTGGTGAAGGGCCGTGGCAACTACCTCTGCCTCAGAAAACTGCAGGTGAACGCGGCGGACGCCTCGCTCTTCAAGGACGACACGGCCCGCGAGCTCGACGCCATCGTCGCCTGGAGCAAGAAGACCGACGACGGCTGTCGCGGCGACCTGGCCTTCATACCGAAGGACGAGGTCTGGGAGGAGCTCTGCTGCGAGTCGGACCAGTGCGGCCGGGTCAAGTGCCCGGACTACCCGCGCTGCTTCTTCTACAAGGCAAGACGCGAGGCGGCCGGCGCCGATCTCCTCGTGGTGAACCACGCCCTGCTGCTAGCCGATCTCTCGGTGCGCCAGGAAACCGGCTACGATGCCACCGCCATCCTCCCTCCCTTCACCCGGCTCGTCTTCGACGAGGGGCACCACCTCGAGGACGTCGCAACCAATTTCCTCTCCAGCCAGGTCTCCCGCCTGGGGCTCGTGAAGCTCATGGGTAAGCTGCAGCACCCGAGAAAGGCGCACCGAGGCGTCCTCCCGCAACTCTCCACCCAGCTTTCCGCCGCGGTGCCGGAGTCGCAGGACGACCTCTACCTCGAGATCGCCGAAGTCCTGGAGGGAACGCTCATCCCGCGCCGCGTCGCCGTTCTCGACGCCTGCACGCGCGGCATGGACGCCATCGGCGAGGCGCTCTTCCAGAAGCTGAACAAAAACGGGGCGGAGCAGAAACTGAGGGTGACACCGGCGCTTTACCGGACGCCGCTCTGGCAGGAGGTGACGCCGCACATCGAGGCGATGTGCAAGGAGCTCTCTGAATACGCCCTCGCCATGCAGAGCTTCTTGAAAGGGTGTGAGAAGCTCTCGGACAAGGTGCTGGACAAGCTCGCCGGTCCGCTCACCGACCTGCGCGGCGTGAAGGGGAGGGTCGAATGCGCGGTGGATGCGCTCAGGTTCTTCATGACGCAGGAGGAGGAGTTCTGCCGCTGGTTCGAGTTGAGAAAGGGCCCACTGGTGAAGCTCTGCTGCTCGCCGCTCGAGGTGGCCGAGTCGATCAAGAAGGCGATCCTCGACCGCTTCAAGACCGTGGTGCTCACCTCGGCGACCCTCGCCATCGGGGAGAAGTTCGACTTCCTGAAGCATCGCACCGGCATCGAGCTCCTCGCCAAGGAGCGGGTGAGCGAGCTGCTGCTCCCCTCCCCCTTCGACTACGAGCACCAGGCGCTGGTCGCCGTCCCCTCCGACATGCCGGAGCCGACCTCCCCCATGTTCGAGGCGCGCCTTTGCAGCCACCTCCTGGATGCGCTCAGGATCTCTCAGGGGCGGGCCTTCGTGCTCTTCACCTCGTACGATCTCCTGGTCCGGGTCTACAACCGGCTTTCCGAGACACTGAAATCGTCGGGGCTCACCCCGATGCGCCAGGGGGAGACCAACCGGCACATGCTCCTGTCCAGGTTCCGCAGCGCGACGAACCCGGTTCTTTTCGGTACCGACTCTTTTTGGGAAGGTGTGGACGTGCAGGGGCGTGGGCTGGAACTCGTGGTGATCACCCGGCTCCCCTTCAGGGTTCCTACCGAGCCGATCCTGGAGGCGAGAAGCGAACACATCACCGCCAAGGGAGGCGACCCCTTCATGGGGTACACCGTCCCGCAGGCGGTGATCAAGTTCAAGCAGGGATTTGGAAGGCTGATACGGAGCAAGGAAGACCGGGGCGCCGTGCTGATCCTCGACTCCCGCGTGCTCACCAAGAACTACGGGAAGATCTTTTTGACCGCGCTGCACGGCGTCTCGGTCATGAAAGCGCCGGAAGATGAGATCTGTCGCAGGCTGGACACCTTCTTCGCTTCGCGCTGATCAAAAAATAGGGCCAACTGCACGGTTGGCCCTTTCCATTTCATGGGCGGGACGCCGACCCATTCAGCTCGCCCCGCATCGCATTTCCGCTGCAGCGGAAAACTAAACCTTTTCTATCTTCGCCTTGCCGCGCAGTTGTTCAACGTATGCGGCGAGCAGCTGGCGGATCTTCTCGCGCTTGATGTTCCCGGCGATCTGATTCTTCACATCCTCGTAACGCTCGGTCGCAGGCGGCAGTTTCTGTTCGACCTTGATGATGTGGTAGCCGAGCGCGGTCTCCACAACGTTGCTGATCTCACCCGGCTTGAGGGCGAAGGCCGCCTTCTCGAAGGGCGGCATGGTCTGCCCCTTGCCGATGATGCCGATGCTCCCACCCTGGTCCTTGGTCGGCGATGTCGACTCCTTCTTCGCCACGTCGGCGAAGGGCTCCCCACCCTTGACCCGCTTCAGCACCGCCATGGCCTTCTCCATCGCCTGCCGCTTGGTGTCGATGGACGCGTCCTTGGCCACGCCGATCAGGATGTGACTCACCTTGAGCCTCTCCCCTTGTGTGAACTGCTTCTGCTTGTTCTCCTCGTAGTACTTCCTTACCTCCGCCTCGGCGACAACAGCCTTGTCGGCGAAACGCTGCACGATGAGGTTGTTGATGACGATATCCTTGCGTGCCGCCTCTTCCAGGTCCTTCTGGGTCATGTCGACCGACTTGAGCGCCTTGTCGAACTCGGCCTGGGAGGGGTACTGGTACTTGCTCTGCGTGATGCGCTCGGTCACCTGCTTGTCCAGGTCCTTGACCCCCAGCTTCAGGCCGTCCTGGTAGAGGAGCTCCGCCGCGGTCAGCTGGTTCAGCGCCGCCTCGGTCGCCTTCTTCAACATGTCCGGCGGCAGTTGCTTCAGGTCGCGCTGCCCGACGAGGGCCTTTATCGTCCGGTCGAGCTGAGCTTTTGTGATGGGGGCGCCGTTCACCTTCTCCACCGCCGCCTGGGGTGAATCCTTAGCCGGCTCAGCCGCGCAGGCCGCCAGGGCCAAGAGGGAAGCGGCGGCAGCCGATCGTGTCATCTTATTGAACGAAAACATCTTAATCTCCTTTACCTTTTAGCCACCAGCGGAACCGCACCTTTCGCCTTCCCGATTTCGCTCAGGATGCGCAGCGCAGTGGTGGTGGAGTCCGGGGTGGAACCGTACCCCTCGAGGGGGCCAAAGCCGCCATTCACCTTGATGTACAGCCGCTTCATGAAATTGAGGGCGATGGTCTTGTCGACCCGGTTGGCCGCACCGACTTCCCTGAGGGCGCGGATGGCGTAAAGCTGCTCGTCGAGGTCGGGACGCTCCTTGCTCTTCTTGTCGAGATAAGGGGTCTTCTCCAGGAACTGCACCGCCTTTTTGGCGGTCGCCTCGTCAAGTGCCCCCAGGGCGTTCAGGACATAGGCCGCCATGTAGGTGCTGCGCGCGTTGGCGACACCGGCCCCCTTCTCCGGACCGAAACCTCCGTCCTTCTTGGCGAATGCTTTCACGTACTCGACGGTCTTCGACTTTTCCACGGCATCGATACCGTTCACCGCCTTCAGCACATGCACCGCGTAGTAGGTGGTGGCGAGCGAGGACTTTTTTGCCTCCTGACTGAAGCCGAATCCGCCGTCGGCGTTTTTAAGGGAAGCGGCGAAGCTCTTCGCCTTGGCGCGGTCGATGGCGTTGTCGGCATTAAGCAGCGACAGGGTCTCCAGTGCGACATCGGTATAGAGGATCGACGCGTTCTTGTTGGTCTTATCCGGGGTGAACCCGCCGTTTTTCTGCTGGCCGAGCTTCACGTTGACGATGATGGCGTTCTGCCTCCCGGCATCTATCTTTTCCCCCATGGCGAGGAGCGTGTAGACGTAGTCGTTGGCGATCACGGTTGCTACCGGAAAATCCGGGCGACCTTCCATTTCCTTTATGAAGGCGCTGGTCTTTTTGAAATCGAACTCTGCAGCCGCCTTGGGTGTCCCCTTCGCCTTTTCCTTGGCAAGCGCGGGGGCGACCAGGGCGGCGGAAAGGGCAAGAGCGGTCAGCAACTGAAACATACGGCTTTTGATGAACATGGCATTACTCCGTGTGCGGCGGAATTTTATGAATGGTCGGAACGTGAAAGTGCGTACGCAACTTGTTGTAGGGGGAGCTTGCGCTCCCCCTACTCGCTTCATTACAGCTCGTGCGGCGGAACCGACCAGGTGGTCGATTTCTGGTAGTGGCAGACGTCACATACGCCCAGTGCGTAGCTCTTGTCCTTGCCGGTCGGGTACACCGCCTTGATGGCGCCCTGCAGCGTGGAGTTCTGGACGTTGTCCGGGGCCGAAGTCGAGGGGTTTTCGCCATGCGGCATTCCGTGACAGGTCTGGCAGAGCAGTACGCTGGTGTAGTGGCCGCGGGCATTGATGTATTTACCGAACAGGTTCGGATCCCAGCTCACATTGGTCTTGTAGGTGTTCGCGCTGTGGCATGCGAACGCCGAGTTTACTCCCGGGCTGGGGTTGTAGCAGGTCGGCAGGGTTGCCTGCAGCCACGGTTTTGCAAGTTGGTTGGTTGCTACCCTCTGGTTCAGGTTGCCGTGGCAGTCGGAGCACCAGATGGCGGTCTTGCCCTTGTGTGCTCCGCGGTAGCAGTTCACGTTGTTGCCGGGATGGCAATCGTAGCAGTTGTTGGCGATGTTCGGGTCGTACTGGGTCAGCACCTTCTGGCTCTGGGAATGAAAGCGGTGCAACACGTCCGAGAAGGAATAAGCCGATTTTTTCAGCGTGAAGGTAGCCCCGGGAAGGAGTTTGGTTCCTGTGGGCCAGCCGGGGGCTGCGCTCTCGCCCATAGCCGGATCCCAGTGACACCAGGAGCAGCGCACCGGGCCGCCTTTGCCGTCGCCGTCGGGATCGATCATGGAGATGTCTATCCCGCTGGAGTTCTGGCTGTGCATCTTGCCGAGGTAGGCGAAGGAGCCGGCGGGGGTCGCCGGATAACCGTTCTGGCTCGCCAGGGTGAGGTGGCAGGAGCAGCATCCGCCGAAGGCGACGGGAACCACGGTCGAAGTGGTGGCCAGGACGGTGCCCGACGCGTTTTTAACCGTGATGTTTGCGGTGAGGTACGGGTCGCGTTTCGGTCCGCCCAGCGGGTCCGTCATGATGTCTTTGGCGGTGTTGCCGGTGGTTACCGGATACGCGGGGACACCCGCTGCCACGTAAGACATGGACTGGCTGTCATACGACATGAGGTCCGCGATTCCCTTGCCGGTCAGGCCCTTTACCTTGCCGTTCACTACGGGCTGGAAGCCGGGGAACAGCTTAGGGGCGTTGGCGATCCAACTGGAGAAGTACGTGTCCGCCTGCAACGTGGCATCGGTCTCTTCGGCGAACGAGTAGCTCACCGTGACGCCGGAGCTTACGACGATCGGTTTATCGCCGCCGTACTGGATGACCTGGGCCCTGATCGTATTGAAGGGGGGCAGCAGCAGGAAACCCTCGAAGGTTGGGCAGGCACAGTGCATGCCGAGGTCATTGTTGGCGATTACTTTATAGGTGTACGCCGATGCCACACCGGCGAACGTGGTCAACGCGGCAAGTGCCGCGAGAGACCGTATAACTGTCTTCTTCATCTTTTCCTCCATTGTTAGAAAATTCTGGGAAAGCCCCCGGTTGCTACGCCCGTTGGGGCTTTCGGCGGTCACGATGAGTCACCACCTGATCGGCACGACGGTGTTCGGCCCTTTACCTTTTTGCCACCAGGGGAATCCCCCCCTTCGCCTTTCCTATTTCGGACAGGATTCGCAGCGCGGTGGTTGTGGAATCGGGGGTGGAACCGTACCCCTCGAGGGGACCGAAACCGCCGTTCACTTTGATGTACAGCCGCTTCATGAAGTTGAGGGCGATCGCCTTGTCGACCCGGTTGCCGGCAGCTACTTCCTTCAGGGCCCGGATTGCGTAAAGCTGCTCGTCCAGTTCCGGACGCTCCTTGCTCTTCTTGTCGAGGTACGGGGTCTTCTCCAGGAACTGCACCGCCTTTTTGGCGGTCGCCTCATCCATGGCGCCCAGGGCGTTCAGGACATAGGCCGCCATGTAGGTGCTGCGCGCGTTGGCGACACCGGCCCCCTTCTCCGGCCCGAAGCCCCCCTCCTTCTTGGCGAAACCTTTCACGTATTCCACGGTCTTCGCCTTGTCCACGGCGTCCAGTCCGTTCACCCCCTTCAACACGTGCACCGCGTAGTAGGTGGTGGCGAGCGAGGATTTTTTCGCTTCCGGGCTGAAGCCGAAACCGCCGTCGGCGTTTTTCAGCGAAGCGGCGAAAGTCTTCACCTTGGTGCGGTCTATGGCGTTGTTCGCATCGAGCAGCGCCAGGGTTTCCAGGGCGATATCCGTGTAAAGGATCGAACCGTTCTTGTTGCTTTTGTCCGGGGTAAACCCGCCGTTTTTCTGCTGGGCGAGCTTGGTGGCAAGGATGATCGCGTTCTGCCTTCCTGCATCTATCTTTTCTCCCATGGCAAGGAGCGTATAGACGTAGTCATTGGCGATGACGGTTGCGACCGGAAAATCAGGACGCCCCTCCATCTCCTTGATGAAGGCACTGGTCTTCTTGAAATCGAACTCTGCAACCGCCTTGTGTGTCCCCTTCGCCTTCTCCTTGGCAAGCGCGGGAGCGGCCAGGACGACGAAAAGGGCGAAAGCGGCGGCTAACTGAAACATGCAGCTTTTTTTGAACATTAAATCACTCCGTGTGCGGCGGAATTTTGAATGGGTTGGATAAGGGGGGGGAGTAACATCCTCCCCCCCCGGCAGCACTGCATTACATTGAATTAGAGGTGCGGCGGGGTGCCCCAGGTCGAGGTCTTGGTCGGGTGGCAGTAGACGCAGACGCCGAGAGCGTAGGTTTTGTCTTTGCCGGCCGGGAAGCTGTAGCTGGTGCTACCCTGCAGGTTGGACAGCTGGGTGTTGTCAAGCGTCATGGTCGACGGAGCCTCGGCGTGTGCGGAGCCGTGGCAGGTCTGGCACTTGATGCTCCCTTTGTGGCCGCGCCCGTTGATGAACTTGCCGAAGAGGCTCGGGTTGGTCGGGTACACGGTGCCGTTCACGGTGTTGGTCGCGTGGCAGGCGAAGGCCGGGTTGGCGCCGGCGCTAGCAGCGGTGCAGGACGGCAGGGTGGAAGCTTTCCACGGCTGGGTCAGCTGGCCGGCAGCGGTACGCTGGTTCAGGTTACCGTGGCAGTCGACGCACCAGAGGGCGGTCTTAGCCTTGTGGGAACCACGGTAGCAGTTGACGTTGTTGCCCGGGTGGCAGTCGTAGCAGTTGGTGGCAACGTTTGCGTCGTACTGGGTGAGGACCTTGGTGCTCTGGCTGTGGAAGCGGTGCAGCACGTCGGAGAAGGAGTACTGGGAAACCTTGACGTCAGCTTTGGTGAAGCCTGCGCCGGCCATGATCACGTAGTTCGGCCAGACGTTGGCAAGGCCCGGTGCAGCGGTCTCGCCCATCGCCGGATCCCAGTGACACCAGGAGCAGCGGATCGGGCCGGAGGTGCCGTCGCCGGTCGGGTCAAGGTAGTTGAAGTCGATCTTGCTGGAGTTCATCCCGTGCATCTTGCCGAGGTAGGCGAAGGAACCGGCCGAGGTCGCCGGGTAGCCGTTGGCTGCGGCGAGCGACAGGTGGCAGGAGCAGCAGCCGCCGAAGGCAACCGGGGTCACGGTGCTGGTCTGCGCCAGGATGGTGCCGGAAGCGTTCTTCACGTACACGTTGGTCATCGGGTACGGGTTGCGGTTCGCGCCGCCGAGCGGATCGGTCATGATGTTTTTCGCGGTGTTCGCGTCAACCAGCGGGTACGCGGGGATGCCTACGGCAGTCCAGTCTTTCAGGTTGGTGTCGTAGGTCATGTTGCCGGAGATGCCGTTGCCGGCCAGGCCCTGGACCTTGCCGCCGGAAACCGGTACGAAGCCCGGGAAGAGCTTCGGAGCGTAGGTGATCCACTGCTGGAAGTAGGGGTCAGCCTGCAGGGTGGCTTCGGTGTTGTCTGCCATGGCGTAGCTGACGGTCACGCCGTAGGTGCCGGCATTGGTCGAATCGATGATGACGGGGTCGTTGCTGCCGTATCCCAGGACCTGAGCCCTGACCGTGTTGAACGGGGGAAGGAGCAGGAACCCTGCGAAGGTCGGGCAGGCGCAATGCATACCAAGGTCATTCCAAGCCACCACCTTGTAGGAGCTGGGGGTGGTGGTTCTGCCGGCAAGAGCCGGAGCGGCAACGGCGGTAAGGGCCGCTGCGGTCAGTGCCAGCGCAGGTACGAGTTTCTTCAATTTCATGCCTTGTGTTACCTCCTTTTTGATGTGAAACCATTCTCCCCTTTGTCGGGGGGGGGAGAACCCTCCGGTCCGCCTAGGGTGGGTACCTCACCCCGGCCAAACCGGCTACTGTATTTGTCCGCACCCGGTATGCGGACGGGGCTTTTAATAGCAGGGAATATGCCAGTGGTCTAAAAGCCACTAACTCATTAAAAGAAGGCGACCAAAAACATAGGGTTTTCTCTATTAATGAGGGGCAAAATCCCCATCAGACAAATACCGACACCCAACCGGGGTTATTTTACGCAGAGGGGATGGCCCCAGCCGCATAGGTATATCGCCCTAAGAGGCTTAAATCACTGCCCTATTGAGTCGTCCCCGCCTTGTGATTCGGATCACACTATCCCATGACAAATCAGCACTATACATGTGGGTCTGAAAGGGCGGCGACCCCGGACTCCCCACTTGGGGCGGACGCCCCACTACCGCCCAAAGGACGGGCCTGCTCAGCCATGGAGCGTGGATTGTTGATGGCGCTTTCGATTTGGTTGTGCTATTAGGTGGCGGACAAGTGGCCGCTTCTTCCGGCCGATTACGCAAAGAGGTGCGAGCATGAGGAGTCGTAGTAAGTGGTGCGCTGTAGTAATCGCTGCGGCAGTAGCGGCGTTTCTGACCTGCCCAGGGAGAGGGGAGGCCGCCCCGTGCAACCAGGAAATCCTGGTGGGACAACCGATGAACGAGGTGGCGGCCCTGTGTCAGGTCCCTACCCTCAAGGACAAGCGTGATCTTTGGGAAGAGGAGTCGGACGGCAAAACGAAGAAGCGGACGACAACGACCTACGAGGAATGGATCTTCGACACCGGCGCGCAGGAGTTCATGCAGAGCATCGTCTTTCTCAACGGGAAAGTGGCCGAGACGCGCCTTTTGGGGTACGGCAGCATGCGCGACCCGATGATGCCCAACTGCCGCAACGGCGAGGGGCTTGCCGTGGGCGACACCATGGTGGAAGCCTATCTGAAGTGCGGGGAACCGCTTGCACGTGAGAAGCAGGCGGACAAGGTGGTGGAGAGTACCGACGGCGAGATCACCCGGCGTACTTCCGTAGCCGTAACGGATTGGACCTACCGTTACGGACGGGATCTGCCCGGCTACACGATTCGGTTTGAAAACGGCCAAGCGACCGACATCCGCCAGCGCGAGTTCGGGAAGTAGTGGAGGACATCGCGACTAAGAGTGGAGTCCCCGCGCCACCGTCACTGCGGCGACCGCGTCGACTTCCGCATCCCTCAGCGCATCGACACAGGCCCGCATGGTGCTGCCTGTGGTCAGCACGTCGTCCACCAGCAGCACCCTTTTCCCCTTAAGCCCTCCCGGGTTGCGCACCCCAAAGGCCCCCTCTACGTTCGCCACCCTATCCCCAGCGTCCAGCCCCGTCTGCGGTTCGGTCCAGCGCAACCGGCACAGGTTACCCACCTGCTGCGGTGCGCCGAGCATCCTCGCAAGCACCTCAGCGATCAGTTGCGACTGGTTGTAGCCGCGCTGCCGGAGTCTTTTGCGGTGCAGCGGCACCGGCACCACGCACTCCGGCACGAACTCCCTCAGGAATATCTCCAGTCTCGGAAAGGCGAGGAGACCGAGCGGTTCGCTAAGGTGCGGCCGGTCTCGGTATTTGAAGCGGTGGATCAGTTCGCGCACCGGTCCGTTCAGGGCCGCAGCCGAGCGGCAGCTATGAAAAGGGGGATGTTGCAGGCAGGCGCCGCAGGTATGGGAAGCGCCGCTTTCAGTGGCGAAGGGGATGCCGCAGGTGGTGCAAAGGGGTGCTTCCAGGAAGTCGATCTTGGCGAGGCAGTCGTTGCAGATGAAGGGGCGGGGTAGTCCGTGCTCCTCACCGCCCGGCGGGATGTACGCCCTGCACACATGGCACAGCGGCGGAAAGAAGAGGTCCAGCAGAGGGCGCAAGAACATGGCCAACCCCGGAGAAACGAGTTCTATGTTCTACGTTCTAAGTTCTACGTTAGAGAGAGTCAGCTGCCAAGAGCAGTTCTGCAAAAGTCTTGCAGTCTTCTGGTAACGTAGAACATAGAACGCAGAACGTAGAACGTCTTCCGGTTTTAGAGCCCCATATCCTCGTTCACCACGAGCACCTTGATGTCGGTGTTGCGCGGCTTCTTCTCGATGATGGTGGTCACGCGGCAGATGCGCTGCGGCGAGTTGCAGTCCGAGCAGAAGCCGGTGGTGGTGCAGGGGGTGGAGAGGTTCAACCGCTTAGCGTTGGCAGGCGAAGCGTAGGTCCTTATCCGCTGCACCGCGTCCTCGATGCTGCCGTCCACAAGCTTGTTGCGCCCCACCACGACGATCACCTTCTGCGGACCGAAAAACATGGCCGCGGCACGGTTGCCGTTGCCGTCGATGTTCACCAGCACGCCGGAGAGGGTGACCGCGTTACTGCCGGTCAGGAAAAGGTCGCAGGTAAGCTGCCGGCGGGTGATGGCGAGCTTCTCCTCCGGGGAGAGACCGGGCGCCCCGTGGTTAAGAATCTCCTTCCCCATCCCCTTCAGCTTGTCGGCAAGCTTCAAGTCCGCGACGGAGAGGGAGCCGCCGAAGCCTACGCTGTTGGCCTGCTCGGACTCGTTCACTATGTAGTGGAAGACCTCTTCCCCGTTATGACAGTAGAGCGCGTCGAAGCCGTTCTTCTTCAGGTTCTCCACCGCCTTCTTGCATTTATGGGCATACGCCCAGTTGTTCAGTTCTTCGGTATTGCTCATATTTCTTCTCCAATAACGCTCAGTCCCCTCCCCCGGAGGGGGAGGGTTAGGGAGGGGGAAGATTTCAAGCTGCTGCCGCCTTCCCCCCTCCCGACCTCCCCCCTCCAGGGGGAGGAGTTATTTTAACCTCTTCGCCAGATACTCCTTCTCGTACGGCCAGCACTCACCCATGAAACCGATCAAGTGGCCCATGCGCTCCTTGAAGCCGAGACGGAAGCCGTCCTGCTCGGGAAAAGAACGCTTTTCGCGCACGCTGTCGCAAAGTTCCTTGCCGAGGGCGCGCGCCTTCTGGAACAGCACCTCCTGGTCGGGAAACATGCGCGGTCCCATCCCGGGCGAGCCGATGCTCCCGACGTTCTGGGCGCCCATGGCGTTGACGATGCGCTGCATGTACTCGAGCGGCTCCTCGTCCCCCCCGCCGCCGGAGGTCTCCACCAGCGCCGAATACTTCCCTTCCAGGGCCGTCAGGTGGATGAGACCGTTGCAGCGGTCCAGAAACGCCTTCAACTGCGCCGTGATGCTCAGGAGGTAGTTAGGCGTCGCGAGGATGAAGGCGTCCGCCGCCATGAGCTTGTCCTTGACGATTTCGTAGTCGTCCTTCACCGGGCAGATGCCGACCTTGTGGCAGGCGTCGCAGGCGACGCACGGCTTGATCGGGGTCTCCGAGAGCGAGACCACCTCGATGTCGGCGCCGGCCTGGGCCGCGCCCGCCAGAACCTCTTCCAAAAGCCTGCCGGTGGTGCCGTTCATCCCACGGGGGCTGCCGTTGATGGCAACGATTTTCATGCGGCTTCTCCTTGTCAGTCGGACTCGTCGGACTCGTCGGACCAGTCGGACCGGTCGGACCGGTCAGACTGGTCCGACAGCAGAACTGGCCGAAAATTTCTTGAAAGCTAGTGCACCAGCAAGCTCTTCCCGCCCATCTCCTTGGGCTGCGGCAGGCCGAGAAGTTCCAGCATGGTGGGCGCGAGATCGGCGAGCACGCCGGCGCGCAGCTTCACACCCTTCCTGGTGTCGTCCACCAGCACCACCGGCGCCATGTCGCAGGTGTGGGCCGTGTGGGGTCCCCCCTGGTCGTCCTGCATCATCTCCGCGTTGCCGTGGTCGGCGGTGATTATCGTGATGCCGCCCTTCTCACGCACCTTCTGCACCAGTTTGCCGACGCACTCGTCGACTGCCTCGACGGCCTTCACCGCCGCGGCGAAGATCCCGGTGTGCCCGACCATGTCCGCGTTGGCGAAGTTCAGGATGATGACGTCGTACTTGTCCTCGTCAAGCCGCTTCATGAGCTCCTCGGTAACGAGATATGCACTCATCTCCGGCTTCTGGTCATAGGTCGCCACCTCTTTGGGCGAAGGAATCAGGGCGCGGTCCTCACCCGGAAACGCCTCCTCCCTGCCGCCGTTGAAGAAAAAGGTGACGTGGGCGTACTTCTCGGTCTCGGCGATCCGCAACTGGGTCAGCCCGGCGTTGCTGATCACCTCCGGGAAGATGTTGACCAGTTCCTCCGGCCCGAAGGCCACCGGAAGGTCGAAGGTCTCGTCATAGCTCGTCATGCAGACGTAGGAGGCAAGCCTCGGCCATACGTCGCGGGTAAAGCCGCTGAAAGCGGGATCGGTGAAGGCGCGGGTGATCTCGCGGGCACGGTCGGAGCGGAAGTTGAAGAAGATGAAGCCGTCGCCGTCCTGCATCCTCCCCACCGGGATCCCCCCGTTCATGATCACGCTGGGCAACACAAACTCGTCGGTGACCCCGTCGGCGTAGCTCTGCCTGATCGCGGCCTCGGCACTGGGGAAAGGAGTTCCCTCCCCAGAGACCATGGCGCGGTACGCCTTCTCGACGCGGTCCCAGCGGTTGTCGCGGTCCATGGCGTAATAACGGCCGATCACCGTGGCGATCCTGCCGCAGCCAAGACGCGCGATCTCGTTCTCCAGGGTCCTCAGGTAATCGGCGCCGCTTTGAGGCGGGGTATCGCGGCCGTCCAGCAGGCAGTGCACCAATACTTCGGAAATACCCTGGCGCTTCGCCATTTCGATGAGGGCGTAAAGATGGGTGTCGTGGGAGTGCACGCCGCCGTCGGAGAGAAGACCGGCGAGGTGCAGACGCCCGGTTCCCGCTTTCGCCTTTTCCATGCAGGCGATGAGAGCCGGGTTGGTGAAGAAGTCGCCGTCGATGATCGACTTGCTGATCCTGGTCAGGTCCTGGTACACCACGCGGCCGGCGCCGATGTTGGTGTGGCCGACCTCGGAGTTCCCCATCTGCCCGGCGGGAAGCCCCACCGCGAGGCCGGAGCCGTCGATCTGGCCGGAGGGGTACTCCGCGGTCAGGCGGTTCATGTTGGGGGTAGCGGCCTGAGCGACGGCGTTGGCTTCCGTCTCGGGGTTGATCCCCCAGCCGTCAAGGATCATCAAAAGCAGAGGCTTCTTCGGCATGGCATTTCTCCCTCATTAGAGATATTAGATCCAATTAAAAAAGGTGAAGCAGGAAGTCTTCACCTTTAATTCAGCATCTTACGCTACTCATGATGGTACGGCTCACCGTTCATTATGGTGAAACCGCGGTAGATCTGCTCCAGCAGGAACACCCGGACCATCTGGTGCGTGAAGGTCATCTTGGAAAGCGAGATCGATTTGAAGGCCTCCTTGCGGAAGCCGTCGGTGAAGCCGTAGGCGCCACCGATGGCAAAGACGAGGTCCTGGGTCCCCTGGTCGCGGTTCCTGGAGAGAAAGGACGCGAACTCGGGGGAGCTCATTTGCTCGCCCCGCTCGTCGAGGAGCACCAGCCTCCCCCCCTTCGGAAGGAGCTTGGTGAGCCGCTCGCATTCGCGCTCGCGCATGGCGGCAGCCTGCGCCCCCTTCTCCTCGCGGGCTTCCAGGATCTCCAGCGGCGCGTAACGCCTCACCCTTCCCGCGTATTCATCGATGCCGGTGCGGACCCAGCTCTCCTGGGTCTTGCCGACCCAAAGGAGCTTAAGTCTCATTTCTCCTTATGCTCCCAGAGGTACTCCTCGGGGATCTCTACCTGCGGCGCCCGCGACCAGAGTTCGTCCAGGTTGTAGATGGCGCGTACTTCCTCCTGGAAGAGGTGCACGATGACGTCCCCGAAGTCGACTACGATCCAGCGCCCTTCGTCGTAACCTTCGGTGTCTATCGCCATGTCGATCGGCTTGAGACCCTGCTTGACCGAGTCGGCCATGGCCTGCACCTGGCGGTCTGAGCGCCCGGTGGCGAGCACCAGGTAGTCGGCGATGCTGGAGATGTTCTTGATCTCGAGCACCTTGACGTTAAGCGCCTTCTTGTCCAGCGCGAATGCCGCGCATTTCACGGCGCGTTCCACGGCCGGAATTACCACTTTATCTTGCATCAACGTATAACCCTTGTTCCTTTATGTAATGCTCGACGGCCTCCGGAAGGAGGTACCTGATCGAGCGGCCGGCCTTAACGAGCCGACGGATGTGACTTGAAGATATGTCGAGCAGCACGCCGTCCAGGGCATAAACACAGTGCCCGGAGCTGTGATTCAGGCGTTTAGCCGCCGAATCATAGCAGAACTCACCTGCTATGGCAACAGGGAGGGCCTTGGCGAGACTGGTGATGGTGGAGCCGGGACGCTGAACGCTCACCACGTTGCAAAGGGTGAAGATCTCGTCGTAACGGTGCCAGGCGGCGATGTCGTTGAAGGAGTCGGCACCGATGATGAAGAAGAGTTCGTCCTCCGGGCGCTCGACGCGCAACTGGCGCAGGGTGTCCACCGAATAGGAGCGACCGCCGCGCACCCCCTCCATATCCGACACCTCGAAGCACGGGTTGTCGGCGACCGCCAGGCGCACCATCTCGAGACGGCTCGCGAAGGAGAGCTCCCCCACCTGCGGCTTGTGCGGCGGGGTCGCCGCCGGGATGAAGATGACCCGGTCCAGTTGGAACAGGTCGCGCACCTCCTCTGCGATGCGCAGGTGCGCGTTATGGATGGGGTTGAACGTCCCCCCCAGTATCCCCGTTTTCATTGCTCTCCTGGCTCCGGTTGTGGACGAAAACCAAATTTGCAACGCAAAGACGCAAAGACGCGAAGGGAAAAGCAAAAACAGGAACTCTGGTTTCTTGTTTTCTTTGCGCCTTTGCGGCTTTGCGTTAAATACGCTTTAAGGCCTCACCTGCCCCGCCCCGTACACGATGAACTTGGTGGTGGTGAGGTCGGTGAGCCCCATCGGGCCGAAGGAATGAAGCTTCGTGGTCGAGATGCCGATCTCCGCCCCCAGGCCGAGCTGGTTGCCGTCGGAGAAGCGGGTCGAGGCGTTCACCATGACCACCCCCGAGTTCACCTCACGGATGAAGCGCTGGGCGTTGGCGTAGTCGCCGGTGATGATGGACTCGGTGTGCAGCGAGCAGTAACGGTTGATGTGGTCGATGGCGGCATCCATCCCGTCCACCACCCGCGCCGCCAGGATCAGTTCCAGGTACTCGGCGTACCAGTCCTCCTCGGTCGCCGCCCCGGCCTGCGGTGCGAACTTGCGGAATTCCTCGTCGCCCCGGACCTCCACCTTCTGTTCGGAAAGCGCCTGATAAATGAAGGGGACGAAGCGCTCGGCAACGTCCTTATGGATGAGCAGGGTCTCCAGGGCGTTGCAGACGCCGGGGCGCTGCACCTTGGCGTTGATGATGATGTCGCGCGCCATGTCGAAGTCGGCGGTGGCGTCCACGAAGATGTGGCAGACCCCCTTGTAGTGCTTGATCACCGGGATCTTCGAGTTCTCGACCACGAAGCGGATCAGGCTCTCGCCCCCCCTCGGGATGATCACGTCGATGAACTCCTCCTGTTTGAGCATCTCGGTCACCCCCTCGCGCTCCGTAAAGGGGATGAGCGACAGGGCTGCCGCCGGGATGTTGCGCTTGGCGAGCTCGGCTTTCAGGATCTCCGCGATGGCGAGGTTCGAATGAATCGCCTCGGAGCCGCCGCGCAGCACTACCGCGTTGCCGCTTTTAAGGCAGAGCACCGCGGCGTCCGAAGTGACGTTCGGGCGGGACTCGTAGATGATGCCGATCACCCCGAGCGGGATGCGCATCTTGCCGACCATGAGGTCGTTGGGGCGCTTCCACATGCCGGTCACCTCCCCCACCGGGTCGGGGAGTGCGGCGACCTCGCGGATGGCGTCCGCCATACCCTTGATGCGCACCTCGTTCAGCATGAGGCGGTCCAGCATGGCAGCGGAAAGGCCGTGCTCTTTCCCTGCTTCGAGGTCCTTCTTGTTCTCGGCGATGATCTCCTCGCAGTTGTTCACCAGCCCGTGCGCCATATCGAGCAGGAGCTCGTTTTTGACGGCGGAAGAGAGTTTTGCCATGGCGAAGGAAGCCTGCCTGGCCTCGGCGGCGATGGTGCGGATCTGTTCGGCGACTGACATGTGTACCTCCAACTTTTGTAAGGCTGAACCGGCAAGCCCTCACCCCGCCCCTCTGCCGGAGGGCTATGGGGCTCAGATTTTAACCTAGAACGTAGAACCCGGAACGTAGAACGTTTCTCAGAGAATTACGAGGTTGTCCCGGTGGATGACGTCGTCCCCGTAGCGGAAGCCCAGGATCTCCTCGATCTCGCCGCTTTTGTGACGACAGATCTTTTCGATCTCTTGGCTTGAGTAATCGACGATGCCGCGGGCGAACTCGTTTCCCTCTGCGTCGAGCACCCTGACGCACGCCCCGCGGGCGAAGCGCCCTTCGACTTTCACGATCCCGGAGGGGAGAAGGCTCCTGCCGTGGGTGGCGAGGGCGCCCTTGGCACCGGCATCGACGACCAGGTTACCCGCCGGCTTGATGGTGAAGGCGATCCAGTGCTTGCGGCGGTTCAGCGCTTCGCCTGCCGGCAGAAACAGCGTGCCGACAAGCTCCCCGCTCATGACGCGAGCTAAGTTACCCTCACCCTTCCCCGCGAAGATGATGGCGGCAACGCCCGATTTCACGACCTTTTTCGCCGCGGCGAGCTTGGTGGCCATGCCGCCGGTCCCGACGCTCGTGCCGCTTCCCCCCGCGCCGCGCTCCATCTCCCGGGTCACCGCCCCCACCTGGTGGATGAGGGTCGCCGCCGGGTCGGTGCGCGGGTCGGCGGTATAGAGACCGTCGATGTCGGTCATGATCAGGAGGAGCTGCGCCTCCACGAGGTTCGTGACCAGCGCCGAGAGGTTGTCGTTGTCGCCGAACTTCAGCTCATCGACGACGACCGTGTCGTTCTCGTTGATGACCGGGATGATGCCGCAGGAAAGCAGCGTATCGAGCGTGCCGCGCGCATTCTGGAAGCGGCGCCGGTTGGCCAGGTCGTCCCGGGTCAGGAGGATCTGGGCGACCTTCAGGTCGTAGCCGGAGAAGGCCTCCTCGTAGGCACGCATCAGGCGGGACTGCCCGACGGCTGCGGCGGCCTGCTTCTGCGGAAGGGTGCGCGGTCGATCCGGCAGGCCAAGCGCCGGACGCCCCGCCGCCACCGCACCGGAGGAGACCACGACCACCTCGATCCCCTTCGCACGAAGCCCCGCGATCTGCGATGCCAGACCGTTCAGAAATACGGGGTCGACCCCGTTGTCCTCGCAGGTCAACACGCCGGAGCCGATCTTCACCACGATTCTCTTAACTTTTTTGAGCAGTTCTTTACGCATTCCGGGTTCCGATAACGTTTAGTAAAGGCCAGGATACTAACACGATTCATACTCCGTGGCAATTTTCTTAAGGAAAGCCACGGCTCAAACTCATTGACAAAGACCGGGGCGGTCTTTAGACTGTGCGACATTCTCGAGGTGACTGTTGCTGAACAAAGAGCTGTGGAAAAAACGAATTTACAGCATTCTTTCGCTAGACAACCATCCGGGGCACATTGCCGCCGGGTTCGCTGTCGGCGTCTTCATCAGCTTCACCCCGTTCTTCGGGCTCCACACCGCACTCGCAGTAGCCGCCGCCTTTCTCTTCCGACTTAACAAGCTCACCTGCATCACCGGCGCCTGGGTCAACACCCCCATCACGATGGTTCCCGTTCTCGGCATCAGTTACAAGCTGGGGGCCTTCCTGCGCGGACGTCCCATCAAGGACCTCCCCGTTTCCGGCGCGCTCGAGTGGCACAACCTGGAGCGCTACGCGAAGTCGCTGGTCCTCGGCTCCTCCCTCCTCGGCTTCGCTGCCGCGGTCGTCGCCTACTTCCTCTGTTATTACCTGGTGCTCCGCTTCCGCGCCAAGGACGCCACCCAGGCGGAGCAGGCCGAAGAGATGGACAAGGTCGGCGAAGAGCTGGAATAGCCAAAAAAAATCGGGAGCGGCTTAGCAGCCACCCCCGATTCACATCCCGATTTCCTTCCTGCTTTACTTACCCAGAAACGGCGAGAAAACGATGTAGCTGACGAAGCCGGCCGTGGCCGATGCTGGTATGGTGATGATCCACGCCAGGACGATACGGTAGGCGACCGCCCAGTTCACCGCCGAGATCCTCTTCGACAGCCCCACGCCGAGGATGGAGGAGGTGATGACGTGCGTGGTCGAAGTGGGAAGCCCCATGGCAGAGGCGCCCAGGATGACCCCGGCGGAGGCGGTTTCGACGCAGAATCCGTGCACCGGCTGCAGCTTCACGAAGTCGTGCCCGACCGTCTTGATGATCCTCCAGCCGCCCGCGGCGGTGCCAAGGCCCATGGCCACGGCACAGGAGATCTTGACCCAGTTGGGAACTTCGAAGGTGGCGAGGGAGCCGTAGCTCACAAGCGCCATGGTGATAACCCCCATGGACTTCTGGGCGTCGGCGGTGCCGTGCGAGAAGGCCATAACCGCGGCGGAGAAAATCTGCAGCTTGCGGAACACCTTGTTCAGGTTGTACGGCGCCTTGTTCCTGAAGATCCACATCATCCCCACCATGAACAGGAAGCCGAAGAAGGCGCCGACGATCGGCGACACAATGAGGACGGTTACGATCTTCTTAAGGCCCGCCCAGTGCAGCGCCGAAGTCCCGGCATGTGCCACCACCGAACCCGCCAGCCCGCCGATGATGGCGTGCGAGGAGGAAGAAGGGAGCCCCCAGTACCAGGTGATGAGGTTCCAGATGATGGCGCCGGTGATGCCGGCAAGCACCACCATCTGCGTGATGTTGTTGGCGTCCACGATCCCCTTGCCGATGGTCGCGGCGACCTTGGTGGAGATCATCGCCCCGACGAAATTCAAGCCCGCAGCCATGAAGATGGCGGTCCTCACGGTGAGGGCCCGGGTGGAGACGCAGGTCGCGATGGCGTTGGCGGTATCGTGGAACCCGTTGATGTAGTCGAACAACAAGGCCGCGCCGATTACCGCGACCAGCAGGACCAGGGTAACCTCAGGCATTTTTTACCACCACGCTTTCCAGGATGTTCGCGGCATCCTCGCACTTGTCCGTTGCCGTCTCGAGGGTCTCGTAGATCTCCTTCCACTTGATGAGCTGGATCGGGTCCTTCTCCTCGGCGAAGAGACGGCTGATAGCCTCGCGGCAGACGCGGTCCGCCTCGTTCTCCAGGGCGTTGACCTCGATGCAGTAGGCGCTGATCGGCTCGAGCTTGCCGCCCAGCAGGGCGACCGTCTTGTCGATGGTCTGGCAGGACTTGAGGATCAGGAAGGCGAGTTCCTTCGACTCGGGAGTCGGCTTGGTGACGTTGTACATGACGAAGCGCTGCGCGGAGGCGTCGATCAGGTCGAGGATGTCGTCAAGGGCCGAGGAGAGGGCGTAGATGTCCTCGCGGTCGAAGGGGGTGATGAAGCTCTTGTTCAGCTTCTTGATGATGTCGTGGGTGATGGTGTCGCCCTTGTGCTCGACCTCTTTGATCTTGCGCTGGCTCGCCACCGGATCGTCAAAGTTGTCCAGCATGTCCTTAAGGAGTTGCGCCCCCTCGATGATGTTGTGAGACATATCCCTGAACATGGCGAAAAACTTTTCATCTTTCGGTATCAACCCAAACATTTAACCCTCCGATCGGTGTCGGCCCCAGGCCGAATCTAGTTGCAAACTGGGGAGATATAGCACATCCGCGACAAATATTAAACAATGAATTACGTAATGCAACAGCGCTAATTAGCGACCTGGCGTTTACCATTGCGCGCCCAGAGGGACTGGCGCGACGCCCCTGCCTGTGTATTATTTATCCTTAATTCTTAAGGACGCGATCCGGGAGGACACATGAGCGGCGGTATCAAATGCTGGCCCGAGGCGGAACGCCCCCGGGAAAAGCTGATGCGGAAAGGGGCCTCGGCCCTGTCCGAAGCCGAACTGCTCGCGCTGATCCTGGGGAGCGGGGACGCCGCAAGCGGCCGCAGCGCTATCGACCTCGGCCGCGAGCTCATGCTCCAGTTCAAGTCGTTGCGCGCCCTGGCCGATGCCTCGTGCAGCGAGATCCAGCAGGTAAAGGGGATCGGTCCGGCCAAGGCCGCCTGCATCCTCGCCGCCCTCGACCTCTCAAGGCGCATCCGCGAAAAGGAGGGGCGTCCCATCGAGTCCTTCGTCCGCTTCTCCTCCGCATCCCAGGTCTTCGAACACCTGAACCACGAGTTCCGGGACCGCCACACGGAACAGTTCATGGCGCTCCTGCTCGACGGCAAAAACCGCATCATCACCCGCGCCATGATCTCGGAGGGGTCGCTGAATCAGAGCATCGTGCATCCAAGAGAGGTGTTCAACGCTGCGGTGCGCCAGTCCGCAGCGGCGATGATCCTTCTGCACAACCACCCGACCGGCGACCCTACTCCCAGCCCCGAGGATCTCGAGGTCACCCGCCGTCTCTGCGAGGCTGGACAGCTCATGGGCATCCGCGTGCTCGACCACATCATCATCGGGGAAAACGAGTTCTACAGTTTTGCCGACCACGGGCAGCTCTAGCACACTGGAAAAGGAGAGAACATGCGCAAATCCATCGTTACGCAGGAAAGCCCGGACGCCGGGAAGGGGATCGACTGGTTGGATCTCGAGAGCATCGCGCGGGTCGAGATCACTTCAGAGGACCCGCTGCAGCCGATCGAGTCGGCGCTGCAGCCCATCGGCGCCCCGGGCTGGTGTGCCGACGCGCCTGGCCCCCAGCGGATCCGCGTGCTGTTCGACCACCCCCAGAGGATTTCCCGGATCTACCTGCTCATCAGCGAGGAAGAGGTCGGCAGGACCCAGGAGTTCGTGTTGCGCTATGCGCAGGAGGGAAGCGATACCTTCCGCGAGATCGTGCGGCAGCAGTTCACCTTCGCTCCTCCCGGCACCACGGTCGAACAGGAGGAGTACCAGGTGGAACTGGCCGGGGTGACGGCTCTCGAACTGGAACTCGTTCCCGATCTTTCCGGAGGAACGGCAAAAGCGAAGCTTGGAAGGCTGCTCTTCGCCTGAAAATCCGAAATCAGGACAAAAAAAAGCGCCGAAGCGAAAGGAGGACTCCACCGTCGGCGCAAAAGTTGGGTTTTGGTTGGTCGAGCGGCTCGTTTCGCCCGCTCTTGCCTTTCTTATTACAAGAGCGATGCCAACCGTGTCGGCAGGCAAAATTTTTCCAAAGTGATTGATTTTACGAGCGAAACAACCCACACACTCCGAACGGCCAGCCGACGGGCAGAGTTCAACTTCTGCACAGTAAATCTTGAACAGCACCGGCTATCCGCGCCAAGTCCTCATAACCTTTAGCTTTTGCAGTTTTTGAACAGGAGTTCAAAACTTGCACACCGCGTTGCACCACTTGAATCCTCCCCACAAACCGGCGTCCCGTCCATCCGGCAAACAGAAATAAAAGGAGGCCACGTGATTGCACGTGGCCTCCTCGGTAAGCCCTCCCTATTTCGGCTCAGCTCGCCGCTACTTCTGCACCCAGCGGTCGTTTTGCAGCTGCATCCACCACCCGGGCTGCGCCGCCTCACGCTTCGTCTCGGCGAAGGTCGCGGCCGCTTTCCCCAATACCTGGTTCATCGCCTCCTTGCTCTCCTTCTGCTTTTGCAGCTTGAGGATCGCCTTCGCCATGCTCGTCACCACGACCTTGCGGCTCTGGTTTTCCGAAGAGACCAGCGCCTCGTCCTGCGGGGCGAGCTTCCCTTTGGCCGAAGGAGGTATCACGACGAGACCCTGTTTGGAGAGGCCGACCGAACCGCCGGCAAAAAGCGTGTTCAGCCGCGGGAGCCGCTTGCTCATGTCGTCGTAGGCCTTCAGCACCTCGGGCATGCTCGAGAGCTCCACCGCCAGGGCATCGGCGTCAGCATCGGTGTCGGCCGCATAAGCCGCGGTGACCAGGGAGAAATCAAAGACCCGGCTCTGCGGCTTCTCCTGCGGCGCGGCGGGCGGCACCCCGGGAGGAACCTTCTGGCCGCCGGGAGCCTCACCGGTTTTCAGCAGCATGTCGTCAAGGGACTTGTACGCCTCCTTGGCCGCCTTCTCCGGAAAATAGACGTTCACCGTGATCACCGCACACGCGGCAAGGAAAATACAGGAGACAGAGAACAGCAGTTTGATCAGTTTCGTTTTCATAAAAGCCTCCGGCGTTGGTATCGTCGTTCATGAATATAGCACAGCACCTTCACTCTTCCCACTTGAACTCCGGCGCCGCTTCCGGCGGTGGCGCTGCCGTGCCCTTTTTCTGCTCCGGCTCTCCGGTTGCCGGCTTGCCGCGCACCGCCGCCTCCCTGATCGACTCCAGGAGATGGCCGAGTCCTATGCGGTTCTGGGTCGGCGCTATGTTGACGTTCAGATCCTTCACCCCGACGAAGTTGGTGTTGACGATCCTCAAGGTGTTGAAGGTGAGGTCGCCGTCCTGCAGGGTCGCCTTGATCTCCGCCGCGTCGTAGGGGCGATCGCGGCTCAAAAAGAACCCGCTCAGTTTCTGCTTCGCCAGCCGCTGCAGGAATTCCTTGCTGACCAGCATCTTCTCATCCTTCCCTTCGCGGGCCCACAGCTCCACAAAGCCTGCGGTGCCGTCGATACCGCCCCCCGTACCGCGAAAACTGATGACGCCGTCCACCTTCCCCGAGATATACCCCTGGACACTCGGGATGCTGCCGCAGAGCTGTTTCAGGCTCACCCCGTTCACCAAAAGGTCGGCCCGATAGTTCGCCTTGGTCCCCATGGCAAGATAGCCGGTCCCGAGGATGGCGCCCTTGTAGAGCGTCGCACGCAAGGGGAGCACCTCCATCACTCCGTTTGACGCGCGCAACTGCAGGGCGAGCTTTTCGAGCTGCAGCGTCCCGTAGGAGATGCGGTCGATGTTCAGCGCGTTGCCTCCCGCAGACATCCCCTTGAGCTCCGCTAGGACGCGCCGGTAATTGCCGCGACTGAACTCCCTGCTGTCGCGGGGCCTTGGTGCGGCCTTCGCCGAGAAATCCATGGAAACCGGGAGGGTTCCGTCGATGCCGGAAATGGTGAGCTTCTGTGATGGAGAATCGATGCCGCCGCCATGGACCTCCAACCGTCCATCGAGGAGCTGCCGTCCCCCACGCAGCTCGAGTTTCCCGCCCCCCGAGAGCGTTCCCTTGAGGGTCGCCTCCTGTATCGCCTGCGGCATCAGGTTGATGGCGGTGTCGACGAGGGCATCCACCGGTGTCTCGGGAAGGGACAAGGTGAGGGAGCCCTCCCGCGCCGGCGACGCGGCACGCGCCACCTCGCCCCGTACCCGCAAGGCGACCCCTTTCCCCGGGGAGAGGAGTCCCTCACCTATGGACAGTTTCCCCGACGCGTAGTTCCCGGAGAGGAACAGGGATCCGCCGGAAAGGGCACGCTTGCCGTCCTTGGACGCCGAGAGGTTGCGTCCTTTGATATCGAAGCGGCAGTCGAGTCCCCTTTTCCCCGCATAGCTGCCGCTCGCGCGCAGGTCGATCTCCCCGCCGGTGGGCCTTGTCGCCGCGTCATGCTTCAGAAAACCGGCCGCCTGGGCTGCCGCAGCACCGGTAAGGGAGAGAGAGAACTGGCCCGTGTCCGGGGTGAAGGGGCGGAACTTACCCTGTCCGGCGAGCTTTCCTCCCAGGAGCGAGCCGCTCACCTCTGCTTCCCCCCCCTCTCTGGAGAAGACCGCCTGCAAAGCGGGGGCGCCGATCCCTTTTCCCTTGAGCGTTACCGACTTGGTCGAGATATGGGCTTTTCCTTCCAGCCACCGCTCCTCCCCGGAGCGCACCAGTAGTCCACTGAAGCGTCCTGCCACACCGGCAAGGTCGAGATCGCCCTGCCGCAGCGCCCCGCCTTCGAGCTCCCAGGCCAGAGGGGTGCGCCCGGTTGCCCCCTTGGGAGGTAGTTCCCCGCTCAGACGAGCGATGGCAAGACGCGTGTCTCCCAGCCGTCCCTGCACCCCCTCGAGGGTGAGCTTGGTACCGTCGACCCGGTAGGCGAGGCGTGCATCCCCTCCCTTGCCGTCCAGGGTGAGACCGGCAAGACGTGCCTCCCCCGAAGCTTGAAGCCGTCCGGCGCGGCGGCCGAACTGCGCGGTAACCGCACCGTCTTTGACGGCGGCTGATGTCTTCCCTCTTTTTGCGGAGACGCCTGAGAGGAGCAGTTTTGCGGTGGCGGTGAAGTCGCTTCCTCCCTTGCCGCTTGCGGCGAGCGTACCGGAAAGGACTCCGGTACCGGTCTCGGCACCGTAGCGCTTCAACAAGGGGTTCAGCGAGGAGACCTTTGCCTCGCCGATCTTCAGGGACGCGGAGATGGGCTCCGGACGCGCGGCATCGAAGGCAAGATCGCCCGTTGCAGGGATGCCCATCAGGCGCGCGCTCGCCTTGCTGCTTTCAAAGCGCACCGGCTTAAGCTGCGGAGTGAGGATGAGGTCGAAAGGAAGCTCGACGGCTTCGACCAGGGCCTTGCCTGTTGCCTGAGGCGCCGAGAGCCTACCCGCCAGCGCAACGCCCCCTCCCTTGCCGGCAACGTTCGCCTTTCCCGAAAGCCCGCTCACCAACGTCTCACCTCCCCTGGCAAGGCTCCCCTCCTCGAGGACAAGAACGCCGGTGGCGCTTTCCACCCCACGAGGGGCGCTTCCCTCCACGCGTAGCGACTCGCAGCGCAACTGGCCGCCGTAGAGAAGGCCGCCACGGGCCTTGTCCGCCAACAGGGCGTTCAAAAGGGCGAGATCGACGCGGTCTACGGCGAAGAGGAGGGCGAACTCACGCTCCTTTCTTACCCCGGACACGCTCCCTTCGCCGTGCAGTTGCGCCACGTCTTTTATCTCGAGAGTCGCGTCGGCAAGGTCGGCACGGTCCTCTTCCAGACCGTAGGTCCCGGTGAAATTCAGGGAACCGGCCACGGGATAACTGCCGCGGGCGGCGGGGAGCTGGATGTCGCGGAAGCGGAAGGCGCCGGAGAAGCGGAGTTCCCCTTTGGCGAGAACGGCGGTAACGGCGAGAGAGCCCCCCGCTTTCCGGAACGGTTCCGGGGTCTTCAGCTTGAAAAGAGCCGCGGCACGCTGCAGGGACAGGGTGGGGGCGCTCAAGGAGAGATCCAGCGCGGCCTCGCCCCCCGGGCGTGCGGTCCCGCCCAAGTGGTAGGAATTACCTGCCGGGTCCTGGAAGACGAGGTCTAGCTGCGCGCTACGCGAGCCGCCGGTCGCGAGGTTGAAAAGCTTCAGGTTCATCCCCTGCACGCCCTCGCCCTGCACCGATAGCGAGCCGTTCACCACCGCGAGCTTCCCGATTACCGTTTCGGGCGCGGGGCGCGCCGGTGGCTTTTTCGCGGCAAGTCTTCGCTTCAGTTCCGAGAAGTTCCATGCGCCTGCCGGGTTCTTCCGTAAGTCGATGCTCCCCTTCTCGATGGAGATGGACTCGAAGTTGCGGCGCCCACGCAAGAGGTCCCACCATTTGGGCGTTACGGTCACCGAATCGGCGGCGACAAGGTCGGGTCCGGCAAATCCCTTCGGGGAGTGCAACCGGATCCCGCGCAGGACTACGCTGCGCCCCGAAAGCCCTACCTTCGCCACGGTGAATTCCTGCTGGAGCGTGGAGGTGATGAACCGAGACAACTGGCGGGCGGGAAGCGGGGTGGCGAGATAGATTTCCAGCGCGAGGAAGATAAGCAGGATAAGGGCGAGCAGCGCGGCAGCGCAGAAGGTTGCGAGCCGTCCCGGCCCTTCTAAGGTGAATTTTCTGCCGACGTCGTTGCCCATGTGACCCCTTTCTTCGCAGGGTGAACTTTACCTTGGATCGTCAAGATGGGCAAGGACGGGCTTCAGGAGCGGGAGGAGGCTTTGAGAGAGGGATGGAACGAAAAAGGGGCGCCCGCTTTCCGGACGCCCCTTCCTTTTCCAACTAATACTGTCGCCCTTAGGCCGGCAGTGCGGGAAGCTCGAGGCCGGCCATCTTCTGGACCATGCGCACGACCTGGCAGCTGTAGCCGAACTCGTTGTCGTACCAGACGTAGAGCACGCAGCGGTTACCCTGCACGATGGTGGCGAGTGAGTCGACCACGCCCGCGTGACGGGAACCGACGAAGTCGCTGGAGACGACGTCCGGGGAGTTCGTGTAGTCGATCTGGTTCTGCAGCGGCGAGTCGAGGGAGATGGCGCGCAGGTAGCTGTTCAGCGTCTCCACGTCGGTCTCCTGCTTGAGCTGCAGGTTGAGGATCGCGAGCGAAACGTTCGGGGTCGGGACGCGGATCGCGTTGCCGGTCAGCTTGCCGGTCAGTTCCGGAAGCACCTTGGCTACGGCCTTGGCGGCGCCGGTCTCGGTGATGACCATGTTGAGCGGGGCGCTCCGCCCGCGGCGATCGGCCTTGTGGTAGTTGTCGATCAGGTTCTGGTCGTTGGTGTAGGAGTGGCAGGTCTCGACGTGACCGCTCACGATGCCGAACTTGTCGCTCACCGCCTTCAGCACCGGAACGATGGCGTTGGTGGTGCAGCTAGCCGCGGAGAAGATGGTCTCTTGCGCTACGATCAGCTCGTTGTTGATGCCGGCGACCACGTTGGGGATGTCACCCTTGCCCGGCGCGGTGAGGAGCACCTGGGAAACGCCCGGCGCCTTCAGGTGACGGCCGAGACCTTCGCGGTCGCGCCACTTGCCGGTGTTGTCGATGACAATGGCGTTGCGGATGCCGTACTGGGTGTAATCGACGTTCTCAGGGGCATCGGAGTAGATGATGCGGATCATGTTGCCGTTGGCGATGATCGCGTTTTCTTCTTCGTCGATGGTGATGATGCCGTTGAACTGGCCGTGCACGGAGTCGCGGCGCAAAAGGCTCGCACGCTTCACCAGATCGTCGGGGCCTCCCTTGCGCACTACCGCTGCGCGCAGGCGGAGTTTTTCGCCGCTGCCGGATTTTTCAACGAGGATGCGGGCGAGCAGGCGGCCGATGCGGCCGAAACCGTAGAGCACGATGTCCTGCGGCTCGTCGAGCAGCGATGTGCGGCCGGTGTTGACCGAGGCCAGTTCGCTCGCCACGAAGTCGTCGACGGAGACCTTGCCCTGCAGCGCCTGGTAACGGACGGCAAGCCTGCCGAGGTCGATGCGTGCCGGCGCGATGTCCAGCTTGCTCACGGCCTCGAGAACGGGGAACGTCTCCTGAACGGTCAGCTCGCCGTCGAGGACCAGACGAGCGAAACGATGCGCCTTGAGGATCTCGATGGTCGGGCTGTTTACCAGCGAACGGCCGTACACGGTGGTGACGACGTTGTTGTCGCGGTAAAGGTGACCGATGATCGGGAGCATGCGCTCGGCAAGCTCCTCATGGCTCTGCCATTCCTTCAAATAAGCTTCCTGTTTCTCAATCTTCATAGTTCGTCCCTTCGCGGAAGATAATGCCGGGGAAGTTCCGAGAGGCTCCCGGCGCAAAACTTAAGTGTCACAGGGCCGACGCACTACTGTCAACTGCCACCGAGGGCATCGCCTAAGTACACTGAATCACTTCGCGGTTGACAGAACGACAGGAGCTGGAACGGCCAAAACTCCCGCATACTACAGTATTTTCGTGATGTAAACAATTGAAAGTTCAGGGAGATATTTAAGTAATGTTTTTGTTAATTATTTACGGCACATTTTGCTCGCACGGCGATCACATCGGCATCGTTCGCGCCGCGCTAATCTTTGCACTTGCCGCCTATCTCGTGCTATCCTTCCGGCTTGTGCCGACAGCCGCCCCCGCCGTTTCACCCGGTTGCCGGCAGGCCCCGGCGCGCCCGCTGCGGCCACGGCCGATCGGCCCAAATTCATCGACCCGGAAAACGCAATGAGAACCATCGTACTGCTGATCCTTTCCAACGTGTTCATGACCTTCGCCTGGTACGCCCACCTGAAGGACCTGCGCAGCGCGCCGGTCTACGTCGCCATCCTGGCCAGTTGGGGCATCGCCCTTTTCGAGTACATGCTGCAGGTCCCCGCGAACCGCGCCGGGTTCGGGACCTTTAACCTGGGACAATTAAAGATAATGCAGGAAGTCATCACCCTGTCCGTCTTCGTCCCGTTCGCCGTCTTCTACATGGGGCAACCACTCAAACTTGACTACCTCTGGGCCGGGCTCTGCATGGCGGGGGCGGTCTTCTTCATCTTCCGCGGGTAAAAAAGGAGCAAATGATGATCTGCGTACTGGCTTCGATTCGAGTCAAGGAGGGCGCGCGCGAGGCGTTCCTCGACATCTTCAACGAGAACGTCCCCAAGGTGAAGGGTGAGGCGGGATGCATCGAGTATTTCCCGGCCCTCGACGTCGACGCCGCTCTCCCCGTGCAGGTGCGCGACGAAAAGGTGGTGACCATCATCGAGAAATGGCAGAGCGTGGAGGCGCTGCATGCACACCTCGCCTCGCCGCACATGCTCGAATACAAGGAGCGGGTACGGGACCTCGTGGAAGAGGTGACGCTCAAGGTGCTGCAGCCGGTTTAGACGCGAGGGAACGGGTATGGCGGCGAAAGGGAGAAGCGCGAAGGGGCGCGGATTGCGCGTGGTGTCGTTCTTCGAGGCCCTGAAGGGGGCGGTGGTCCTCCTTGCGGGATGCGGGGTACTGACGCTGATCCACAAGGACCTGCACCATATCGCGGTGCGGCTCGTGCAGCTTTTGCACATGAACCCGGCGCGGCACTACCCGAGCATCTTCATCGACGCCGCCAACCGCGTCACCGATTTTCAGCTCTGGATGCTCGCGCTCTCCGCACTCGCCTACGCCTCGGTCCGGCTTATCGAGGCTTACGGGCTGTGGCACGAGAGGAGATGGGCGGAATGGTTCGGCTTTCTCTCCGGAGCGGTTTACCTTCCCGTCGAGATGTTCGAGATCTTCCGTAAGCCCGACGCCCTGCGCCTCGCCGTGTTCCTGGTCAACCTGGGTGTCGTAGGCTACCTCGCCTCCGCCATCAAATGCTCGAGAAGCTCCCGTCGCTGCTAAGCGAGGTACGGGCGCAAAACCTCGAGAGAGCGCTCCAGATGCGGCTTGCTGTGCGACTCTATCGTATAGGCGGCGTCCGGCGCGTACCTTTCCATCAGTTGGAAGAAAAGTCCGAAATCGACGGCCCCTTCTCCCGGGGGTGCATGGTCGTCCTTCGTCCCGCCGTTGTCATGGATGTGCACTTCCTTGATCCGCGCACCCAGCGCCTCGAACCACCTCTCCATGGAAACCTGCTTGAAAAGGTTCCAGTGCCCCACGTCGAAGCAGTGCCCGAAGGAAGGGTCCTCCACCGCCTCGAAGAGCGCCTGCAGGGTTGACGGCTCTTCCTCGAAGATGTTCTCCACCGCGACTGCCGCGCCGATCGCCTTGGTCCGCTGCAGCACGCTTTGCCAGGCGGCGACGCTCAGCTCAAGCCACGCACCCCTCGCCTCTCCGTAACGCCAGCGGTCAAAGCCCGGGTGGAACACCATCACCTCGGGGCGCAGGATCTCGGCAGCATCGAGCACCTGCCGGAAACGGTGCATGGTGGCATCGCGCAGCAGCCGCTCCAGCGAACCCGGGTTCAGGTCCATGAACGGCGCGTGGATGGTGCAGGAAAGCCCCTCACCCTGCAGCGTCCGCGCGGTCTCCGCGAGATGCGCCGGGGTGGCCGCGTCGAGCGCGTCGGCGGAGAGATAAATCTCCGGGCTCAGACGGCGCTCCATGACAAAGGGGAGATGCTCCCGGATCTGGGCGTACGGTACGTGGGCGAAAACTCTTTTATTCATCCTTCTTCCTGTGTTTCTTGATCATTTCCTCAGCGCAGCCGTCGCAGCGCACCAACTGGTCCAGTTTCTGTATCGCCGCCGGCTCTCCCAGCACGATTAGCGTGTCATGCGCCTCGATCTTCGTATGCGACTCCGGGTTGAAAACCATCCTGCCGCTTTGCTTCTTGACCCCGACGATGATGACGCCGGTCTCCTTGCGGAAGCCGGAACTCGCCAGGGTCTCCCCGATGAAACCGGAATGCATCGGGATCAGGATCTCCTCCATCTGCAATTCGAGGTGCTCCCGTCCGGTGGCGATTTCGATGAAGTCGACCACCGTCGGCCGCAGGATCGCCTGCGCCATCCTCGAGCCGCCGATCAGGTAGGGGGAAACGACCTTGTTCGCCCCGGCGCGCTTCAGCTTGATCTCCGACCCCTCCTCCCCCGCCCGGGCCAGGATGAATAGGTCGGGGTTCAAGCCGCGCGCGGTGAGCGTGATGTACACGTTCTCGGTATCGGAGGTGACCACGGAGATGAGCCCCTTCGCCTTCTTGATCCCCGCCTTCAGGAGCACGTCGTCGATGGTCGCGTCGCCCGGCAGGAACAGGTAGCCGTTGCCGTCCTTCTCCATCTGGGCGATCATGTCCGTGTCTTTTTCCACCACCACGAAGGGAAGCGGTTTGGCTGCGAATTCCTTGCAGATGAGGGAGCCGATGCGCCCGAACCCGCAGATGATGTAGTGCCCGTCCAGGGCCGCTATCGCCTTTTCCACCTTTTTCCTCCCGAGGATCCTCTGGAACTGCCCCTCGAACATGATCTGGGCGAGACTGCCCACGATGTAGCCGATGACGCCGACCCCGAAGAAAATCAGCATCATGGTGAACATCTTCCCCACGTGGCTCAGGTCGTGGACCTCCCGGAAGCCGACCGTACCGAGGGTGATCACCGTCATGTACAGGGCGTCCAAGAGACTCCACCCCTCAATCGTCATGTACCCGCAGGTGCCGACGGTAAGGAGGAGCAGCAACACCCCTATGGAAATTTTGAAATGCCGGACCGGATCCATAGCCGAAACTCCCTCAGCGTCGCAACATACAGACCGCGACAGGACATTTCAAGCATTTTCATGTGCATCCCCCTAAATTTCAGAGGGAAGTTCTTGACAATCTTTGGATACTGTATACAATACGGCGATCATTCAAGGGGGCCGCATGAAGAAGAGCGTAGAAAAGCACCTTACCCTTAGAGAACGCATACTTGAGACCATCCGCGACGCCATCATGTCGGGCGCTCTCAAGCCTGGAGAAAAGGTCGCCGAACCCGAACTTGCCGCCCGCTTCGGAATCAGCCGCACGCCGATCCGGGAAGCCTTCCGCCAGTTGGAATCCGAAGGATATCTTTCCGTCATCCCGCGCAAGGGAGCGCTGGTCGCCAGCTTCTCCGCCAAGGACGTCGAAGAGTTCTACGCCATAAAGAGCATTCTGGAAGGTTACGCCGCCCGCAAGGCCTGCATGCAGCTAAGCACGCGCGAGATAAACAAGCTTGAGGCGATAAACGAGAAGCTGCGCGAGATCGCTGAGGAAGGTGACGTGCGCCACTTCTTCAAGGTGCACAACAGCTTCCACGACCTCTTCATCAAGGGGGCCGGCAACGAAAAGCTGCACGACATGATCGCCCAGCTGCTGAAGAAGTTCCAGCGTCTGCGCATGGCGTCGCTCATGAAGCCCGGGAGGATGCAGCTCTCGGTCGAGGAGCACGAGAAGATCATCGAGGCATTCCGCATGCGCGATCCGGTGATGGCCGAGATGCTCGTGCAGAAAAACGCCGAGTACGGCGGCAAGGTCCTCATCGAGGAGGAAGACTCCCCCGAGATGTGGACCGCCAAGGGACTCGACCTCTAGCCCGCCATTCAAACCCGCGAAGCCTTTCAGCCCGCGGGTTTTCTTTTGCCCGCACCGCTCGTGTCACTTCCGGCACTCCTCCCCTTGTCCAATTGTCAACCGTCCATCATCAATTGCCCCCCGAACCAGTGGATTTTCTTTGCCTCATTCATCGCTTTGGGTTAAATTAGCCCTTTGCCATTTCAATGAGTGGAGGGGCTTCGTGCAGCAGCTGAAATTGATCCCTAAAGTGGACCGGGTTCTCGAATGGGAAGGGGTGCGCCGGCTTCTCGCCGAGCAGCCGAGGGAGCTCGTGCTGAAGGCGGTACGCCAGGTGCTGGATCTGCTTCGTGCCGGGGCACGCGCCGGCTCCCTCGACGACGCGGCCTTTGCCGAAAACGCGGTCTGCGCCGCAGTGGCGCGCGAACTGCGCATGCTGACCCGCCCGAGCCTGCGGCGGGTCATCAACGGCTCCGGCATCGTCATCCACACGAACCTCGGGCGCTCCATCCTCCCCGAGGCCGCCCGCGATGCCCTCAACACCATCGCCTTTTCTTACTCGAACCTCGAGTTCGACCTCGACGAGGGGGTACGGGGGAGCCGCTACAGCCACGTCGAGGCCCTCTTGTGCGAGCTGACCGGTGCCGAGGCCGCCATCGTGGTGAACAACAACGCTGCGGCGGTGCTGCTGACCTTGAGCGCAATGGCGGCGGGACGCGAGGCGGTGGTCTCCCGCGGCGAGCTGGTCGAGATCGGCGGCTCGTTCCGGATACCCGAAGTGATGCGGCTTTCCGGTGTGACGCTCAGGGAAGTCGGCACCACGAACCGGACCCATCCGAAGGACTACCAGAACGCGGTGAACGAAGACACCGCGGTCTTTCTGAAAGTGCACTGCAGCAACTTCGCGGTTTTGGGCTTCACCAAAGAGGTGAGCGCGGAAGAGATGGTGGAGCTCGGCAAAAAGGCGGGCGTACCGGTCCTGGCCGACATGGGGAGCGGGAACCTCGTAGACCTATCCGGGAAGCTCCCCTGCCCCGAGCCGACGGTGCAGGACTTCGTGCGCGCCGGTGTCGACGTCATCACCTTCAGCGGCGACAAGCTCCTGGGCGGCCCGCAGGCAGGCATCATCGTCGGCAAGAAGCACTTCATCGAGGCGATGAAGAAGCACCAGCTCTTGCGCGCGCTCAGGATGGACAAGCTGACCCTGGCGAGCCTCGAAGCGACCCTAGCCCTCTACCGCGACGAGATGGTGGCCTTCAAGGAGGTGCCGACCCTGCGCATGTTGACCGCCACCCTCCCCGAGCTCACCGCCCGCGCCAGGAAGATCGCGGGACAGTTGCGCCGCCGCACGCCGGACGCAGTCAGCTTCAAGCTGACCGACGGATTCTCGCAGGCAGGTGGCGGCACCCTGCCGCTTCTGAACCTCCCCACCATGCTCATCGAGGTCGCCGTGGATGGGCTTTCCCCGAACGACATCGAATCGAGGCTCAGGGGGATGGAGATCCCGGTCATCGGCAGGATCAGCAAGAACGCCTTCCTGCTCGACCCGCGCACCCTGCAGGACGACGACCTGCCGGATCTGGCCGCCGCCCTGACCGCCTTGGTCGGGTAGGGAGCGATCCGCTTTTCCAGGCGGCGTGTCTCGCTCACTTTGGTGATATTTAACTGGTTTTTTCACAGCCAAACTGTAATAATTCGGCGCTTTCCCCCTCGGGGAAGCCGCTCTCACAATCGAGGTTAGTTTTGGCCAGGGTTTTCGCGCTTATTCCAGCCGCGGGCATGGGAAAGAGGATGGGGGCGGGGTACAACAAGCAGTACCTCGCGCTGGACGGCATGCCGATCGTCGCGCACACCGTGCGGGTCTTCCAGGAGGCCGCCTGCATCGACGCCATCTACCTCGTCTCCCCCGAGCAGGAGATTCCCTTTTGCCGCAGCGAGGTGGTCGAACGCTACGGCTTCACGAAAGTGCGGGCCATCGTACCGGGAGGCGCGGAGCGGCAGCACTCGGTCCATAACGGCCTGCGCGCCATAGAGGGAATCGCCCCGGACGACCTGGTGCTGATCCACGACGGGGTGCGCCCCTTCGTCACCGCCGCCATGCTCGAAGCGTCGGTCGCCGCAGCGCAAGCCTCAGGCGCCGCCATCGTAGCGGTCCCGGTCAAGGACACCGTCAAAGTGGTGCGCGATGGGGTCATCGCCGAGACGCCGGCGCGGGAGCAGCTCTGGCTTGCCCAGACGCCGCAGGCCTTTCGCTACGGCCTGATCCGCGCCGCTCACGACGAGGCCGCCGCCGATGGTTTTCTCGGAACCGACGATGCCTCGCTCATGGAGCGCCAGGGGAAACCGGTGCAGGTCGTGAGAGGCGACTACACGAACATAAAGATTACGACTCCCGAGGACATGATCCTCGCCGAGGCTTTTCTGAAGGAGAAGAAGTGAAATGATGCGCATCGGACACGGCTACGACGTACACAGACTGGTGGAGGGGCGCAAACTGATCCTCGGGGGGGTCGACGTCCCGTACGTCAAAGGGCTTCTCGGGCATTCCGACGCCGACGTGCTCCTGCACGCCATCTCCGACGCCATCCTGGGCGCCATCGGCGAAGGGGACATAGGCAAGCACTTTCCCGACACCGATCCGGCCTACAAAGGGGCGGACAGCCTGAAGCTTCTGCACCACGTCATGGACCTCGCGGAAAACAAGGGATACAGGATCGGCAACGTCGACGCCACCGTGGTCGCGCAGCGCCCGAAACTGGCCCCGTTCATCGCGCAGATGAGAAGCAACATCGCGGCGACGCTCGGCACCGAGGAAGACCGGGTGAACGTCAAGGCGACCACCACCGAGGAACTCGGCTTCGCCGGCAGAGGCGAAGGGATCGCCGCCTACTCCGTGGCGCTTTTGCAAAGAAGGGAATAAGAGCTTACCCCCTCGCCCACCGGGAGAGGGTGGCCGGAGGCCGGGTGAGGGCCTTGCCATGAGCAACCCAGCAACCTCCCGGCAGCCCCTTGCAGATAAGCGACGCCCTCACCCCGCCCCTCTCCCTGAGGGAGAGGGAGATATTACGGCGCGTTTGCCCATAACGCCTTCGACACGGCAGCACCATATTTCATTCAAATTTACGCACGCCCGGGTAGTACCGGTTGCGGACAGGACGACGATATGAGCACAACAGAAGAAACACCAGTAGTCGAGAAAGCGGCCAACTTCATCCGCAACATCGTCACCGACGATCTCAAAAACGGCAAACACAAGAGCATCGTGACCCGCTTTCCGCCGGAGCCCAACGGCTACCTGCACATCGGTCACGCCAAGTCCATCTGCCTCAACTTCGGCCTCGCCCGCGACTTCGGCGGCCGTTGCCACCTGCGCTTCGACGACACGAATCCCGCGAAAGAAGACATCGAGTACGAGGATTCCATCAAGGAGAACGTTAAGTGGCTCGGCTTCGACTGGGGCGAGCACATGTACTACGCCTCGAACTACTTCGAGAAGTTCTACCAGTACGCGCTCGTCCTCATCGAGAAGGGGCTTGCCTACGTGGACAGCAGCAGCGCCGACGAGATCCGCGCCATGCGCGGCACCCTGAACGAGGCGGGGAAGGAAAGTCCGTACCGCAGCCGCAGCGTCGCCGAGAACCTCGACCTCTTCGCCCGCATGCGCGCAGGCGAATTCGAGGACGGTACCCAGGTGCTCCGCCTTAAGATCGACATGGCCTCCCCGAACATCAACCTGCGCGACCCGGTCATCTACCGCATCAAGAAGGTCGACCACCACAGGACCGGCGACGCCTGGTGCATCTATCCGATGTACGACTACGCGCACTGCATCTCCGACGCCATCGAGGGGATCACGCACTCCATCTGCACCCTCGAATTCGAAGATCACCGCCCGCTCTACGACTGGGTGCTCGACCAGCTCCCGGTCCCTTGCCACCCGCAGCAGATCGAGTTCGCCCGCCTCAACCTGAACTACACCGTGATGAGCAAGAGAAAGCTCCTCGAACTGGTGCAGGAGAAACTGGTGGACGGCTGGGACGACCCGCGCATGCCGACCCTGGTCGGCATCAGGCGCCGCGGCTTCACCTCGGAGTCGATCCGCGCCTTCTGCGAGACCATCGGCGTCGGCAAGAGCGACAGCCTCATCGACATGAGCATCCTTGAGGACGCGGTGCGCGAGGACCTTAACGTCCGCGCCCCGCGCGCCATGTCGGTGCTGCGTCCCCTGAAGGTGGTCATCGAAGGGTACCCGGAGGGGCAGACCGAGGAGTTCGAGGCGGCGAACCACCCGAACAACCCGGATATGGGAAGCCGCATGGTTCCCTTCAGCGGCACGGTCTACATCGAACGCGACGATTTTCAGGAGGAGCCGGTCAAAGGGTTCTTCAGGATGGCGCCGGGCAAGGAAGTGCGCCTGCGTTACGCCTACATCGTGAAATGCGAGTCGGTGGTGAAGGACGAAAAAGGCGAGATCGTCGAGGTCCGCTGCAGCTACGACCCGGCCTCCCGCGGGGGGAGCGCGCCGGACGGCAGGAAGATCAAGGGAACCATCCACTGGGTGAGTGCTGATCACGCCGTCGACGCCGAGGTCCGTCTCTACGACCGCCTGTTCAGCACGCCGAATCCGGGCGGCAAGAACGAACCGGATTACCGCACCTCGCTGAACCCGAAGTCCATCGAAGTGCTGAAGGGTTGCAAGCTCGAGCCGTCCCTCGCCTCGGCAACCATCGAGGATCGCTTCCAGTTCGAGCGGCTGGGATACTTCTGCCTCGACATGAAAGACTCCCGTCCCGAGGCGCCGGTCTTCAACAGGACCGCCACGTTGAGGGACTCCTGGAGCGAGCAGAAGCGCTAAAGTTCAGCATCATCCCCTCGCCCTCCGGGAGAGGGCTTAACAAGTAAGACCAGATATGGCCCCAGAGGCTTATTAACTTTCAAAAGAGGAACCGACACATGCCTTTACGCGTCTACAACACCCTTACCGGCAGCAAGGAAGAGTTCGTACCGATCAACCCCGGCAAGGTCGGCATGTATGTCTGCGGCGTAACGGTTTACGATCACTGCCACATCGGGCACGCGCGCGCCAACGTGGTCTTCGACATGATCTACCGCTACCTGCAGGCGAAGGGGCTCGAGGTCACCTACGTCCGTAACTACACCGACATCGACGACAAGATCATCAACCGCGCCAACCGCGACGGTGTCCCCTACAACGAGATCTCCGAGCGCTTCATCGAGGAGTTCGACAAGGACATGGCGCGGCTCATGCTGCAGCTCCCGACCTTCCAGCCGAAGGCGACCGAGCACATTCCCGAGATCATCGCGCTCGTCGAGCGCCTCATCGAGAAAGGTTACGCCTACCAGTCCGGCGGCGACGTCTTCTTCCGCGTCGAGCGCTTCGAGGGTTACCTGAAGCTTTCCAAGAGGAACCTCGAGGACATGCAGGCCGGCGCCAGGATCGAGGTGGACGACAAGAAGGAAAACCCGATGGACTTCGCCCTCTGGAAGGGTGCCAAGCCGGGCGAGCCGTACTGGGAGTCGCCTTGGGGACAGGGACGTCCGGGTTGGCACATCGAGTGCTCCGCGATGAGCTCCAAGTTCCTCGGGGACACCTTCGACATCCACGGCGGCGGCAAAGACCTCGTCTTCCCGCACCACGAGAACGAGATCGCGCAGTCCGAAGCGGCATCGGGCAAGCCCTTCGTGAAGTACTGGCTGCACAACGGCTTCGTGAACATCAACTCGGAAAAGATGTCCAAGTCGCTCGGCAACTTCTTCACCATCAAGCAGGTGCTCGAGCGCTACGACGCCGAGGTGCTCCGCTTCTTCCTCCTTTCCGCGCATTACCGCTCGCCGATCGACTTCTCGGACCAGAACCTGAAGGAGGCGGAACTCGGCCTGGAGAGGATCTACAAGGCGCTGGCCGGGATCGACGAACGCCTCGCCGCCGGCACCGACCACGCCGCCACCCCGGAGAGCGCCGAGCTCGAGGAGAAGTGCGGCACCATTGCGGCCCGCTTCGCCGATGCGATGGACGATGACTTCAACACCGCGATGGCGCTCGGCCACATCTTCGACCTGGTGCGCAGCGTGAACCGCGCCCTCCCCGTCTCCCCGCTTGCACTCCTCGCGCGCGTGAAGGAAGAGATCGCAAAGATCGCCGTGACGCTCGGCGTGTGCGACTCGGTTCCCGCCGAATTCATGCAGCGGATGAAGGACCGCAAGACATCGGAGATGGAGATCCCGGTGGAAGAGATCGAGGCGCTGATTGCTGAGCGCGCCGAAGCAAGGAAGGCGAAGAACTTCAAACGCAGCGACGAGATAAGGGATATGCTGCTGGAAAAGGACATCGTCCTTCTGGACAGCGCACAGGGGACGACCTGGAAGGTGAAATAGGGGACGGGGGGTGCAGAAGGGACTGGCTCCGTAGGTGCCTGTCCCTCTAGCGGAACGCTCCATTCAGCCCAGCCACCTTACCGAAGCATAAGGGGACAGGCACCTGGCGGAGCCAGTCTCCGCGACAAGAGTTCGCAACGCATTAATTCTGGATATAAAAAAAGGCCGCTTTCGCGGCCGTTTTTTATGGTACGGGTAAGTTGCGAGGCGGCCTAAGCCGCCTTCTGGCCCATCTCAACGCTTCTGGCCTTTACCAGTTCCATCGCTTCCCTCATGATTTCGGAAACGCTCTTCTTGGTGGTGTCCATGATCTGCTCAAGGGTCTCGCGCTCTGCGTCGCTGATCCTCATGGAAATTACGTTGTACCTCGGGTTCTCTCTCATTCTGCCCATCTTGTATTCTCCTTATTCTGGTTAGTGCTCAAATTTGGTGACACGATGTCTACACTATTGCTACATGCGTGCCAATGCGAAAAAAAAGCAGCCCGCCAGCCTAAGTTGTTGTTTTCACGTATACCGAATTTTTAGGATTAGAGTCCTGTTATCTTCCAGTGTATACAAAGTGCGCCAATTTTGGCACACGCTGCGTAATTGTGCCCATTTGTATCATTTTGTCCTACTTTGCAGCTTCGCCCGGAGGCTAAATCACTCCTCTTCGCCCTCTCTGGCGCGAATGGTGCGTCCTTTCAGTCCGTGCTTGGCCAAAAGACGATAAAAGGTGCGTCTCGGGATGTTGGCAAGTTGTGCCGCTTTTGACACATTGCCTCCCGCGTCGGCCAGATAGCGCTGGATCAGCTTCTTCTCGACCCGCAGTACGTGCGGCTCGCGCTCCTTTTTGAAGGAGCGGAGGTCGATGACGTCCTCACCCTCGTCGGCATAGCTCTCGGCGAAGGCGAGCGGGAGGTTGCCGAGCTTGATGATGTCGTCATGCGTGAGAACGGCGGCACGCTCGATGACGTTCTGCATCTCGCGGATGTTACCCGGCCAGGGGTACTTCACCATGGCGTTGATGGCGCGCTCCTCGATGCCTATGATGTGCTTGTTCAGTTTGTTGCGCGCCTTCTCCAGGAAGTGGTGCGCAAGCTGCGGAATCGACTCCACTCGCTCCCGCAGGGGGGGCATGGTGATGGAGAAAACGTTCAGTCGGTAGTAGAGGTCCTCGCGGAACCAACCGTCGCGCACCCCGTCCTCAAGCGACTTGTTGGTCGCGGCGATGAGGCGGACGTCGACGCGGCGCGCCACGGTGCCCCCCACCGGCCGCACCTCCCCCAGGTCGAGCACGCGCAAGAGCTCCGCCTGCAGCTTCGGGGTGATGTCGCCGATCTCGTCGAGGAAGATGGTCCCGCCGTCGGCAGCCTCGAAAAGGCCCTTCTTCTCGGTGATCGCGCCGGTGAAGGACCCTTTCTTGTGGCCGAAGAGCTCGCTCTCAAGGAGCGAGTCGGTGATGGTGGTGCAGTTCACGGTAACGAGCGGCTTGTCGTTTCGCTTGCTGAAGCGATGGATCCCGCGCGCGGCGAGCTCCTTGCCGGTCCCGGACTCGCCACGGATCAGCACCGTGGTCGGGGTCGGCCCGACCTGCTTGATCTGGTCCAGCGCCTCGAGGGTCTGGCTGTCGCTCCCCACGATGAACTCGTCGCCGTACTCCCGGTCCAGCTCCCTCTTGGCGAGCTCGTACTTCTGGATCAGGCGCCCGCGCTCCTCCTCGAGCTGCTGCAGGTTGTGCGGCAGGCACATCTCCAGGTCCGCAAGCCCCTGGAACACCGCGACGGCGTACTCGCGGCAGGTCCGGTAGCCGCAGGTGCGGCAGTTAAGCTCGTCCTTCTGGGTGAACTTGTTGGTCGCCTGCAGGATCTTCTTTACGTCGCCACCCTTCGGTATGGGGAGCTTCGCGTACTTGTCCGAGAAGGTGCGCGAGAAATCGATCTGCCAATCCTTCTTGTAGTGGGGCGCCACCCGGTACGGAATCTCGCTGCGGAAATGGGAGATCACCATGTTGCGCCTGGAGAACTCGGTTAGTTCCCTGTTGCGCCCTGGGCCGCCGATGCAGCCGTCATAGCAGAAGCGCAGATCGACGAGCTTGGGGCTGATGCGCCCTGCTGCCAGGTCCTTGATGATCCCCATGACGTTCACTTCCCCCTCGGCCGTTACTATCTCAGTATCGAGCGGGTCCGGGTTGATGCCAAAGGCCTGGAAGGACCCTTGGGAAAGCGAGAAGACGCGCCCCATGTGCGGTTCACGCCCATCGTAGGGTTCTTCCTCAAGCGCGGTGAGGTCGATGCCGCGCTCCTTGAAGATCGATTCCAGCTCCCGGTAGGTCAAAAGGACGTCCACCGCCCCCTTAGTCTGCTCGGCCTGCACCTCGAACTTACCGGCGATGCACGAGCTGATGTAGACGACTTTCACGTGATCGCCCAGGACGTGCTTCAGGTAACGCCCCATGGCGACCATGTGGGTCACCACGCCGACCATGTTCTCTATGAGCTGCGGGTAGTGGCGCTCAACCAGGTCGACTACGGCAGGGCAGTGCGAGGAGATGAGCGGCAGGCTCGCGTTGTTGATCGCGTTTTTGTACTCGTCCGCGATGAGCTCCACCCCGCTCGCACCCTCGTGCACCTCGGCAAAGCCAAGCTGGCGCAAACCCGCCGACAGCTGGCCGGGGGAGCAGTAGTGGAAGAAGGCCGGGAAGGAGCAGCCAAGAACGGCGATGACCGGCTCACCGGAGGTAAGCAGCGCCTCGGTGACGGTGACATTGTCGGCGATGACCTTGGCGTGCTGGGGGCAGTTGCTCAGGCAGTTGCCGCAGCCGATGCAGCGTTCGGAGATGATCTCGGTGTAGCTCTTCTCCACCTTGATCGCCTTGACGGGGCAGCTGCGCACGCAGGAGTAACACTTACGGCACTGATCGGTAATGGTGACTATCGGGTACATCTTTCCTCGCAGGTCATGGAATTACAGGACGAACGGATTGTATAGGATTCGACAAAAGTGTGCAACAGTTGGCACACTCGGGAGGCGGGATCGCGGGCAAAAAAAACCCTAGCGACTAGGAGGGCAAGTCAGCTAGGGGAAGGGGGATCCTACGATCCCCCGCAACTCTTATCTATGTTCCCATTATACTTGTCCCGTTTTCGGACTGCAACAGCTTAAGTGCATTTAATCAAAGGATTATATTTTTCATTGATCTCATGAGGTTGCACGACACCGGCATTCATCAGAATTACCGATCGGTTAGCGCGTTGCGCACGCCGCGGGTTGTGTGGTATAAATGCCCCCGCACGCACCACAGTAAATCACCACAGCTATCGAGGAGCCGCCCATGTCGCGCCATATGAAATACTGGAAGTTGCTGGTCGCATTGATCATGGTCCTTCTGCCGCTGCGCCTGTTGGCCGCCCCCCTGCCGCAAATCCCCTCCCTTCCGGAAGGGGAGCGCTGGTTTGCCATCATCATGGGGGACGAGCAGGTCGGCTTCGGCCAAACCACCGTGACCCGTACTGCGGACGGGTACCAAATCGCCTCGCGCGGCAGCGTGAAGATGAAGGTGATGGGCTTCTCGAGAGAAGCAAGCTCCACCGAGACCTACCAGGTGGCCCCGGACCTGGCACTGCGCTCCTTCCAGGCGGAAACCCGCATCGACGGAAGCCCCTCGGCCGTAAGCGGCGAGGTCACCCCAAAGGGGATCAGCGTCGTGACCCGCTCCGGGAACGGCAGGAAGGAGCATAAACTCAAGGTGAAAGGTACCGTCTATCCGCCGCACGCACTGAACCTCTACCCGCTCATTCATGGGGCGGTGCCGGGAAAGAGCTACAAGATCCAGTACCTCGACGTGGAGGCGGTGAAGGTCAAGCAAGCGAAGGTAGAAGTGGTCGGGCAGGAAACCCTGGACGGGAAGGCCGTGGTGCACCTCAGAAACAACCTTTACCCGATGGTGGACAACGACATCTGGATCGATTTGAAGGGGAACGTCCTGAAGGAATCGGTTCGGGACGGGCTCGTGGTCACGCTGGCCCGGGACGAGGCGGCGGCGAGGGCGGAACTTACCGAAGCCGCCATGGCTAAGAAGGACCTTGTCTTCGACCTGAGCCTGATACGGGTCACCCCCCCGATCGAGCATCCGGAGCGGCTGCAGAAACTGGTCGTCCGGATGAATGGCATCCCGGCTGAGCAGCCGCTCTTGCAGGGGGTGAGGCAGAAGGCGGAACGGATGCCCGACGGCAGCGTCGTGTTCACCCTGCCGAACCCTACCCCGGCAGCGGCTGCACCTCCGGCCGAGGCGGACGTGCAACCGGGAGAACGGACGCCCAGCGACAACCCCGAAATCATCGCACGCGCGAAGGCCATCGTCGGGGACGAAAAGGATCCCGCAAAGAAAGCGGCCCGGCTCGCCGCGTGGGTCGCGGCAGAGATCAAGCCCGACGTAACCGACGCGCAGTCGCCGTTGGAAACCCTGCAAAAGGGTCGCGGCAACTGCCAAAGCCATGCACGTCTCTACACCTCGCTCGCCCGCGCCGCAGGTATCCCTACCCGCTTCGTCTCGGGCCTTGTCTACCAGGGGGACGGCTTTCTCTACCACAGTTGGGCCGAAAGCTACCTGAATGGAGGGTGGATGCCGATCGACCCGACCTTCAATGAAGTTCCGGCAAGCCTCACCCATATCAAGCTGATCGAAGGGGATTCCGTTGATGAGATGGGAAGCATCGCGGGTATGATAGGCAGGACGCACGCCACGGTAGTGGAAAAGCGCTACTGATGCAGAAAATCATGCGGGCTCTCAGGAACGAGAAGCTGGCGAAAGATCATCGCACTGAGTAAATTGCGCGAGGCGTGCCCTTCCCCGGAGGGGGAGGGACAGGGGGGGGGAGCGCAGCGGGCTTAATCCGGCTTCCCCCCCTCCCTGCCTCCCCCCTCCGGGGGGAGGTGTGCTTACATCAAGGGGGCAGGTGAACCCGCTTCCTCCGACTTAACGCTTCCCGCTCGTGCTTTTAAAAATGTGAGGTCAACTTTAAGCAAAGTTACATCTGCATTTAGCATCTCAAGAGGCGAGTTAAGAAAAACAAGACCTGCTTTTATTAATGTAACGTCACGCATAGGCAAATCGACGTTCCCCCTTCACCCCTTAAGCCCCACCATCGGTCCCACTTACCCCGCTTTTATCTCAGCTGACTTATATTGGCCTTGTTCGCCCCCTGCTTTTAGCTGAAAAAACTGAATTTAATGCTCCGGAGGCCTGTTTTTCATCAGTGAAAGGGAGACGGCAACTTCATGAAAAGTGCGGTTAGCTAAAGTCACTACCTCTTTTGCTTAACCACGAGCTGCGTTTGCTTAAGTGCGACCTCTGCTTGCTTATCTGTGCTGTCAGTCGGCGTAGGTGTTGCCTCGTGGAAATTAACTCGAGGCATGCGGAAGCTGCCATCGAAGTCTTCGAGACTAACCGCGAGGAGGGCAAGGTTGCATGCAGCGGTGACAAGCTTAAGGAAGGCGCCGCGAAGTTTATTTGCGACGGCGGAGTGCTTAGGTGTGGAGCGGTGAAGGCTAAATGCGGGGGGGACGGAGTTATGTATGAATTAAAGGGTGACTGGCACCTGCGGAGCCAGTCACCTTCTTGCACATTATTTTCGGGACATCGCCTCTACCATCTCCCGGCGCGCTTCGCCGATGGTGAGGGGTAGACGCGTGAAGGAAAACCCCTCCTCGTGCTTCAACTGGTAGATGAGCTCGGCGATGTGGGGCAGGCGCAGCTTCACGCTCGCGAGCTCATCGGGAGCGGTGAAGACTTCCTCGGGAGCGCCGCCGCGGATCAGCCGACCGCGACTTAAGATGTGAAGCTGGTGCAGGAAGATCGGCACGAGATCGACGCTGTGCGTAGCCATCACGATGGTCACCCCCTGGTCACGATTCAGCCGGGTCAAGAGTTCCATCATCCGGTACTCTCCCATGGGATCGAGCCCCGCGGTCGGTTCATCCAGAAGCAGGATCTCGTGCCCCATCGCGAGAAGTCCCGCGATGCAGACGCGCTTTTTCTGCCCATAGCTCAGGTTGTGGATCCCCTTGGCGGCGAACTCCGCCATGTCGACGCTGGCTAGCGCCGCCTCGACCCGGGTTTTCACCTCCGCCTCACCGCACCCCATGTTGCGCGGCCCGAAAGCGGCGTCCTCGAAGACGGTGGTGGCGAAGAGCTGGTCGTCCGGGTTCTGGAACACGAGCCCCACCTTGCGGTAGATGTCGCGCGGATGCAGCTTCAGCACGTTCTCCCCGTCGAGCAGCACCTCGCCCTTATACCCCTTGATCAGTCCGTCCATGACCTTCAGAAGCGTCGTCTTCCCCGAGCCGTTGGAGCCGAGGATCCCGGTGAACTCGCCGCGCCGGATCTCAAGCCGCAGCTCGGCGAGCGCGACTGTCCCGTCGGGGTATTTGTAGCTCTCCAGGTCGACAGAAATTCTCGTATCCACGATGCTCCTCTAAATGAGTCTGATGACGGCCATGGCGCCGACGAAAAGAAGCGCCGAGCCGACCTCGGCGACGCGCAGCGGCCGGTGCATCGACATAGGCATGACGCCGTCGTAGCCGCGCTGCACCATCGCCGTCGTAATGCTCTGGCTGTTGTCGAACGCCTTGATCACCATGACCCCGGCGAGAGTGCCGAAGGAAGCAAGGGCACGACGACAGCCGACGTAGCCGAGCCGGTTTTTCTGGGCGTGGTAAACGACCTGGGCGTCCTCCAGAAGCAGGAAGAGGTAGCGCCACGCGAAGAGCGCCACGTCGACGAGCACCTGGGGCACCCTCATCCAGGAGAGGGCGGCCATCAGTTCGGTGAACGGCGTCGAGAACCCGACCACCCCCAGCAGGGTGACCCCGCCCAGGATGCGCCCCGCGATCAGGAGCCCGGCATCCAGGCCGTCGCGGTGCGCCACCAGTTCATAGCCCAAAAGCCCGAAACTGAAAAGTGGAGCGTTACCGGAAAAGAAGGTCTTAAGCAGCAGCACCACGACCGCGATGAAGATCGGCTCGGAAAAGCGCAAGGCCAGGAGGCGCACCGGCGTCCCGAGGTGCAGACAGAAGAAGATGCCCGCGGCGGCAACGACGAGCGGGAACGCCGACCCTTGCGAGGTGATCACCATGACCAGCAAGGCGAGCGCGCTCAGAAGCTTGACCCGGGCGTCGATCTTTACCAGGGCATGCGACGCACGAAAACTATGTGTGCTTAAGTGATGATGCATCATCTTTCCTCGGCTTTTGGGCCGTCAGGTCGCGCCAGTAGTATCCCGCCACGAAGCCCCCCACCGCGCCCGCCATGAGAAAGGCGAACAGCAGCAGGTCTCCGGAGAGATCGAGAAGGGGCGGTTTCGCCTCCCGGCCGTGCTCCTTGGCGACTTTTTCCACGACGGCCTCATCGACCCCGTCCCAGGCATGGGAAACGGAGGGGACGCAGGAGAGGGCGAGCAAAAGCGCGGGGAGCATCATCGCAGAGCGGAGCGATTTTTTCCACTGTTTCCGGTCACGCATTGACGGAGCCCTCCTTTTCGGAAATCACCCTCATCCTGACCAAGAGGTCCGGCCGCTTGCGGTAGAGAAGCGTCACCATACCGGCCGTGATCACCCCTTCAAGGATGCCGAGGGGCAACTGGGTGGGAAGGAAGGCGACCACGACCTTCGTAAAGAGCGGCCAGAGCGGCGCGTCTCCGCGGATTCCGAGGGCGAGGAACAGGGAAGTCGCAGAATAGGTGGCCCAGTCGGCAACGATCCCGGCGAAGAAACCGGCCACGCCGAGGCTCCCCCCCATGCGACGCAGGGCCCGGAAGGTGAACCAGGCGGAGAAGGAGCCGATAACCCCCATGGAAAGGGTGTTCGCGCCCAAGGTGGACAGACCGCCGTGGGCGAGAAAGAGCGCCTGGATCAACAGTGATACCGCCGCGACCACCACGCTGACCAGGGGGCCGACCAGGATCGCGGACACGCCGGTACCGCACGGGTGCGAGCAGGTACCCGCGGTGGGGACCGGGATCGGCATACAGGAGATGATGAAGACGACGGCGGTCAAAAGGCCCACCAGGGGCTTGAGGGAAAGGTCCTCGCGCGCCAGGGCGTTCAGCCGCCTCGCACCCAACGCCAGGAACGGCACGAGCACGAGATACCAGACGAGCGCCCAGGAAAACGGGAGGATACCCTCGGAGATGTGCATGGCGAAGGCCGGGGTGGCCGCCAAGAAGTCGAAAAGCGCTCCCACCAGCAGCACACTCACCCACGCGCTCCCCCTCCCCTTGCGGGAGGGGGCTGGGGGGTGGGGTAAGGTGCCGGCATTTACAAAGCTTGCGGCTTCACCCACCCCCCGCCCCCCTCCCGTCAAGGGAGGGGGAGGTTGGAACCTCCGGCGAGTGGAGTGGGAAAAGGCAAGGAACGCTGCCGTGATTCGCCCCCTCCGCATCAAATCTTGTCTCCGCGCAGGTCGGCGGCGAAGATCTTGCCGGCACCGCGGGAGGCGCAGAAATCGCCACACATGGTGCAGGTCTGCTCGTCCTCGGGAACGCGGCTCTTCCTTATCTCGGCCGCGTCCTCGGGGAAGAGCGCGAGTTCGAACTGGCGCTGCCAGTTCAGGTCACGGCGCGCCTTGCTCATCTCCTTGTCCCGCTCCCTACCCTTCTCCGGGTACTTGTTCATGTCGCCGATGTAGGCCGCGATCCTGGCCGCCTTGACCCCCATCTTCACGTCCTCCTCGTTGGGAAGGGCGAGGTGCTCGGCAGGGGTGATGTAGCAGATCAGGTCGGCACCGTAGCGCGAGGACTGGGCGGCACCGATGGCGGCGGTGATGTGGTCGAAACCGGGGGCGACGTCGGTCGAGATCGGCCCCAGCATGTAGTAGGGCGCCCCGCCGCTCATCCTTTTCTGCAGCTTTATGTTTCCTTCGATCTCGTCCAGCGGCACGTGGCCGGGGCCTTCCACGAGCATCTGGCACCCCATGTCGCGGCCGATCTCGGCGAGCTCGCAGTTGATCAGGAGTTCCTGGATCTGGGCGCGGTCGCTCGAATCGTGGATCGCGCCGGCCCTGAGACCGTTGCCCAGCGAGAGGACGGTATCGTAGCGTTTGAGGATCTCGACCACGCGGTCGAACTTCTCGTAGAGCGGGTTCTCTCGGTTGTTGGCGAGCATCCAGGCGGCCATGCTGACGCCCCCCTTGGAGACCAGGCCGCCGTAACGGTACCCCTGCTTCCTCAGCCGCTCAAGGGTATAGAGGTTGATGCCGCAATGCACGGCCATGAAGGCCATGCCGTCGGCGCACTGGCGCTCGATGATCTCGAAGAGCATCTCCTCGTCGAGCTTGTTCGGGTCGCCGTATTTGCGGGCCGCCTCGCAAAAGGCCTGGTACAGCGGCACGTTGCCTACCGGCAGGTCGACTGCGGCGATCACCTCGCGACGCACCCGGTCCAGGTCTCCACCTACGGAGAGCTCCATGAGCGTGTCGGCTCCGGACTGCTGCGCGGCATGAGCTTTTCTTACCTCGGCCTCGTAGTCGATGATGTCGGAGGAGGTGCCGATGGAGGCGTTCACCTTGGTCCTGAGCCCCGCGCCGATGCCGGCCACCTTCGGTTTCCTGACGTGGTTCCAGGGGATGACGATCTGCCCCAACGCCACCTTTTCCCGGACGTACTCCGGCGTCACGTTCTCGTCACATGCCACCTGCGCCATCTGCGCGGTGACGATGCCCGCGCGCGCCGATTCGATCTGCGTTTTCATGTAAGACTCCTGGTCCGGTATGCCCTGCAGTGCCCCACGAAGTCCCGTGCGATACCCGGCGCGCTGCCGAAATGTAAATGGATGTAGGAGGCGAGGCAGTTGCGGTAGCGGTACCCCTCGAAGCCGAGGTCGATCCCCTTCCTGCTGACGCGGTAGAGCCGCTCGAAACGCTGCGGCACCTCCTCCATCTCTGAATAATGAAATTCGTGCCCGCGGGCGACGACGCCTTTACTTCCCACCGGGCCATCGGCCATAAGCTCCACCTCGCGGTAACCGAGCGCCTTTCTGCGCGGCAGCATGCGGGTCAGCACCGGGAAGATCCCGACCATTGCGTGGTCACCACCGTCGGCCGCCACCCCGCTGGTCAGGTATATGAAGCCGCCGCACTCGGCGTACACCGGCATGTCATGCTCCACCGCACTCGAGATCGCCTCCCGCATCGCCACGTTCTCAGCGAGCCGCTCCGCGAAGAGCTCGGGATAGCCGCCGGGGAGGTAGATGCCGTCGACACCATCGGGTAGCGCCGCGTCGGCGAGGGGCGAGAAGTAGCAAAGCTCGGCGCCCGCCTCCTCGAGAAGACGCAAGTTATCCGAATAGGCAAAACAGAAGGCGGCGTCGCGTGCGACCGCGATACGCGCCGGGCGCAAGCCGTCATCGTCCCCGGCACAGGGTTCCTCACCCTGGACCGCACACTCCACCTGCACCGCATCGAGGAGACGTTCCAGGTCAAGATGCCGCTCCATGACCCGCGCCAGATGGTCGAGAAACTCCTCCGAGAGCGGGTTATCCTCGGCCGTCGTCAGCCCGAGGTGGCGCGACGGAATGCCGAGCGCGGGGTCCTTCGGAAGGCACCCCAACACGGCGACGTGCGGCAGGGAGGCCGCCACGGCCTCCCGCAGGATCGCCTCATGGTTCGCGCTCGCCACGTTGTTGAAGATGACACCGGCAACCTTGACACCGGGATCGAAACTCGCGAAGCCGTGCACAAGGGCGACGGCGCTGCGGGCCTGGCTCCGGGCGTCCACGACGAGCACGACCGGCGCCGCGAGGAGCTTCGCCACCTGCGCCGTGCTCCCGGACTCGGAGACGCCGTCGATGCCGTCGAAGAGCCCCATCACCCCCTCGATAACCGCGACGTCGGCACCGGCTGCGTGGCGGGCGAAGGTAGAGCGGACGAAGTCAGGGGGACACATCCAGCCGTCCAGGTTCACGGAGGGTGCACCGGTAACCAGCCGATGATAGCCGGGGTCGATGAAGTCCGGCCCCACCTTGAAGGGGGCGACGCCAAACCCGCGCCGCCTCAGAAGGGCCATGATGCCGAGTGTGACCGTGGTCTTCCCCGAGCCGCTGTGCGGCGCTGCGATGACGAATCGTCTCATCGGAGCCATCCTGTCACCCGTTCACCAACTGCACCACGGTGTTGCCGTCGGCCCAGTAGTCGATGATGTTCATGGCGCAGTACTGCTGGTCGATGCTGAAGAAGGAGCCCAAGGGCGCCTTTATCGCGTCCAGCAGGACGATGCGGTTCACCCCGCCGTGCGCCACGACGAGCACGTCCTCGCCGCGGTGCCGTTCCACGATCTCTTTCAGGGCCGGCAGCACGCGGGCCGCGAGCTCTCCGAGGCTTTCTCCGCCGGGGGCGCAGAAGTTTTCCAGGTCCGCGATCCGTGCCGCCCACTCGTCCGGTCGCTGCTCCTGGATCTGCGCGACGGAAAGCCCCTCCCACACGCCGCAGTTGAGCTCGCGGAGAGCAGGGACCTTCACCGGGGCCACGCCGAGGTACGGCCCCAGGATCTCGCCGCCGCGCACGGTGCGGTAGAGATCGCTCGTGTAGAGGGCGGTGATCCGGTCCGGGTCGAGGCGCGGCTTCATCTGGTGGTACATCTCCTCCCCGCGCTGGGTGAGGCGGACGTCGAAGTGCCCGTTGTAGCAATGGGAGCGCTCGACCTCGCCGTGACGGATCAGGTGTATGCGTGTTCTTTCCATGGTCACGTCCTTTCTCCGGACTACCCGAGCCGCCCGAGAAGGGCCAGCAGGAAGAGCAGGGAGAATATTTCGTTCAGCTCGCTGGCGCACCCGATCACGTCACCGGTTACGCCGCCCAGCCTGCGGTGCGCCCACCCCTTGACGCCTAAGGTGAGCACGAACAAAAGGAGCAGGGTGATGAGGCCCGAAAGCCCCAGAAGCAGCGCGCCGACCGCCACGGTGCAGGCACCGGCCAAGACGAGCTGCAATGCCCCGGCACCTCCGACGAAGGCGTGCCCGAGGCCGTCCTTGCGGGCGCGCTTCGAGCCGACCGTCATCTGCACCTGGGCGAAGCGCGCCGCCATCGGGAAGAAGAGAAGGGCCGCGCGCTTGTGCTCGACGGGGATCGCCAGAAGCGCCTGGTACTTGAGCATGAGCCCCAGCACGAGACCGACCGCGCCGACTGCGCCGACGCGCGAATCCTTCATGATCTCGAGGAAGCGCTCCCTCGGGCCGCGCGCCGCCAGCCCGTCACAGACGTCTGAGAGCCCGTCCAGGTGCAGCGCCCCGGTCACGATACTCAAGAGGGCGACAAGCACGAGGTCGCCCACCGGGCGCGGCAGAAGCGGCGCGAGCAGGAAGTCGGCCCCCACCATGAGGGCGCCGACCGCGAGCCCCACCAGCGGGAAAAAGGCCATGGAGCGCCCCAGGTCCTCCTCCTCGCAGCGCACCGTTACCGGCAGCGGCACGATGGTGAGGAACTGGAAAGCGATGATGAAGAGACGCATCGGTCCTCCCGCCTCCTAAGAGGAGGCCACCCCGGCTTCTTCGAAGGTCGCCATCTCCTTGAGCACCTTGACGCCCGCCTCGATGAGTCCCATGGCGAGCGCCGCGCCGGTTCCCTCGCCGAGCCGGAACTGCAGGTCGAGAAGCGGCTTGACCCCGATCCGCTCCATCATCATCTGGTGCCCGATCTCGACGGAGGTGTGCGCGGTGAAGATGTAATCGCGCACCGACGGATGCATCTCCGAGGCGATGAGCGCGCCGGCGGTGGATATGAAGCCGTCCACAACGACCGGGATGCGGTTCGCTGCGGCGCCGAGCACGAGTCCGGCGATCCCGGCGATCTCCAGCCCCCCCACCTTGGTGAGGACGTCGAGCGGGTCCTTCGGGTCGGGACGGTTCAGGTCGAGGCCGGCCTGGATCACCCGGATCTTGTTCTCGAGCGCCTCGTCGCCGATGCCGGTGCCGCGGTGCGTCACCTCGCGGACGGTGCACCCGGCAATGGCGGCGATGATGGCGGAAGAGGGGCTCGTGTTGCCGATCCCCATCTCGCCGGTGCCCACCATGGCGACCCCTTCCTTCTTTGCCTCGTCGGCGAGCGCGATGCCGACCTCGACGGCGGCGACCGCCTCTTCAGCGGTCATGGCGGGTCCTTTCGCGAAGTTGCGGGTTCCCTTTGCCACTTTCCTGATGATGAGTCCGGGAGCGGGCTCGAAGTCGTAGTCGACGCCGACGTCCACCACACGCACCTCGGCACCCGAATGGCGCGCGAGCACGTTCACCCCGGCGCCGCCGCGCAGGAAGTTGAGCACCATTTGCGGCGTGACCTCTTTGGGGAAGAGGGAGACCCCTTCCTCGACGATGCCGTGATCGCCCGCGAAGGTGAAGATGACCTTCTTGGTCGTGTCGGGGGAAAGGTCCTCGGTGATGGCGGCGAAACGGCGCGCCACCTCCTCCAGACGCCCGAGCGAGCCCTGCGGCTTGGTCTTGTTGTCGAGTTTGGCCTGGGCCTTGGCGAGAAGCGCCTCGTCCACGGGCTGAATTTTGGCCAGGGTGGCCTCCAGAAGTGTCATGCCTGCCTCCTTGTGCGTCATCGCAACTTTCATTTGAGCCTGAGCGGCAGCCCGGAGATGGTGACGTACACCTCGTCGGCCGCCGCGGCTATGATCTCGTTCGCCTCACCCGCCAGGTCCCGGAAGGTCCGCGAGAGCGGGTGCTCCGGGACGATCCCCATGCCGACCTCGTTGGTGACGATGATGAGTGGTGTATTTAAATGCGGGAAGCTTCCGGCGAAGCTCTTCACCTGAGCCAGGGCCTCCTGCGCGCCCCCCTCGCAGCGAAAGAGGAGGTTCGTGACCCATAGGGTGACGCAGTCCATGAGGATCACGTTGAAGCGGTGCTCATGGGCGCGGATCGCCGCCTCCACCCCGACGGGCTCCTCGACGGTCTGCCACTCGGGCCCGCGTCTTCCCCGGTGCCGCTCGATGCGCTCGGCCATCTCGGCGTCCCCCGCCTCGCCGGTGGCGAGGTAGCCGCGCAAGGGGGCGTAGCTCTCGGCTAACCCCTCGGCGAAACGGCTCTTGCCGCTTCTCGCACCGCCGGTGACCAGGACCGTTTTGGACATAAAAAAACCCCCCTTCCATGGACGGAAGGCGGGTCAAAAATCGCACTACGGGCGCGATTCCGGCTTTAGCCCCTCTGCCACGGAGGTTGCAGTAGCTTCCTTCCTGGCAGGTTTCCTGACTCACGGGTCGTCTTACTCGCCGCGCCTTCCCGATAAGATCAGTGGCGTTGTTGCGGCTTTCATCTCCGTTCACAGTTGCGGGACAGCGAGGGATTCACACCCTCTTCCCTTTTAACCCCTCCTCGGGGCACCAGGACGAACGTCTTAATTTTTTACAGCGCCATGTTTACTAACAGAGGCGCCGCTGGTTGTCAATCAATAACCGGCAAGGCTTCCGGCGCGATTTCGCCGGGTTCGGCGTCTTCGGGCGCCAAAAGGGCATCGATACGTGCCCACACCGCGTCGCGTCCCTCCTTGTTCAGGGCGGAGAAAAAGGTGAGCTCCCCTTTCGCCACGCCGAGCTTCTCCGCAATCACCGCGGTCTGCCGCGCGCGCTCGTTCTTCGAGAGCTTGTCGCACTTCGTGACCACGAGGATGGGGGCGACGGAATAGGCCCTCAGCCAAGTGAGCATCTGCAGGTCGTCCTCGGTGGGAACCCTCCGGATATCCAGGATGAGCACCACGCCGCGCAGGTTCTTCCTTTTCGCGAGGTAGGTCTCCATCATCGGGCGCCAGTCCTTCTTCACGGCGAGCGGCACCTTGGCGTAGCCGTAACCCGGCAGGTCGACCAGCATGAAGTCGTCGTTCACCTGGAAGAAGTTGATGAGCTGGGTACGCCCCGGGGTGGAGCTCGTGCGCACCAGGTTCTTGCGGTTAACCAGCACGTTCACCAGCGAAGATTTACCCACGTTGGAACGGCCGGCGAAGGCGATCTCGGGGAGGTCCCCCTCGGGGTAGTGGGCGGGCCTTGTTGCACTTTTAATAAACTGCGTCGTCTTTACGATCAATGTACCGACCTGTCCTGTTTTTTCGCCGCAGTATAGACCGCGCCGCCCCCCCTTTCAATCATTAAATCCCCGCTTGATTAAAGCTAACGATTTGGTATATTTTGGAACCTGACCGAAACCCGCCGTCCCAGCCCACGCAAGGATCTCATGGCATGAACAAAGAACTCGAAACTGCGATCATGACCGCAGCGGACCTCCCCACCATCCCCATCGTCGCCATCAAGGTTATGCAGCTCATCGAGAGTGACACGGCAACGGCGGAAGAACTGGCCAAGATCGTTTCCTCGGACCCGGCCGTCGCGGCCCGCGTCCTAAAGATATCCAACTCATCTTTCTACGGCTGCCGCCGCCAGATCCAGACCCTCTCCAGCGCCATCGTCATCCTGGGCTTCAGCACCTTGCGCAGCCTCGTCGTAGCCGCCTCGGTGAAGCAGGTCTACAAGCCGTACGGGCTCACCGAGAAGATGCTCTGGGAGCACTCCTTCGCCGCAGGTCTCGCCGCCAGGATCATCGCGAGCCGCACCCGCGCCGCAAACGAGGAGGAGGCCTTCCTCGCCGGCCTGTTCCACGACATCGGCAAGATCATCATGAACACCCTGGACCGCGACAAGTTCCAGGAGGTCATGCAGCACTGTTACAACGAGGGGATCACCTTCGGGCAGGCGGAGCGCGGGATATACCCCTTTACCCACGACGAGGTGGGGGCATACGTGATAAAGAAGTGGAACTTCCCGGAGATACTGACAAGCGCCATACTGCAGCACCACAACCTCGACTTCACCGAACTGGACGACCCGGCGGTGGTCAACCTCACCGCGGTCACCTCGCTTGCGGACCAGTTCTGCCTCAAGCTCGGCATCGGCATCAGGGAGCCGCGGGAAGATGTGGATCTCGCCGGCTCGAAGGCAGGCCAGATGCTGAACCTAAGCGAGGACAAGGCCGAGGAGATGCTGGAGATATTCGACAAGGCCTTCGGCGAGGACAAAGCCCTCTTCACCAGCTAAGCCTCGGGAGTTTCCCCCACCTCGGCCTCCTGCAGCAGCTTTTTCGCCTCGTCGGAGATGCTGACGCTGTCTGCCTGGTCCGCCTTGTGGCCCGGCTTTTCCCGCTTGCGCCGCTGCTCCTGCCCCCCCGCGTCCGGGTCGATCCTGAGGTTGTTCGAAATCCTGTCGACGATGTAACTCATGCTCCCGATCCTCCCGCCGCCTCTGGTCATGAATATCAACGACCGGCATCTTAGCAGCAAGTTCACGCTAATGGAAGCCAATTAACCGAAGCCGCAACAGCCCTCCGGCGAGAGATCGCTCTTGTCTGGGTGAAGGCGCTGCAGTATACTTCGGAGCTTAGTGAAAACTCACCGTCCGGAAAGGGTGTTATGAAACTAAATACAAAGCTGGTGATGATCATGCTCACCATGCTGGTAGTCGCCACGCTGGTACTCTTCCTCCTGAACCAGTTCAGCCAGAACGACCTGGTGCAGGAGATCCAGGAGAGTTCCACGGTGGTCTCCAAGGCGATTCAGCTGAGCGTGGAGGACTTGACCTCTGAAGAGGAATCCTCCCGCCTCTCCGAGTACCTAAGCCACGCCAAGAACAAAGGGATCAACGAGATCAACATCATCAACAACGAGGGTGAGATCATCAACTCCTCCGACCCGGCGCAGGTCGGCAAGAAGCGCGAGATCAAGAAACTCGAGAAGGGTCTCAAGGCCTCGCGCCGCGGCGGCGGAGGGGGATCGCTCAAGCCCTACGACCTCGTCGTGCCGGTCATCGTCGGGGACGAGCAGCTGGGCTACGTGCAGATCAACCTCCTTTTGGACAACATCCGCGACATCCAGCACGCGAACTTCGTCCGGCGCCTCTCCGCCACGGTGCTCGTATTCATGGCGGGGATGATCCTCATCATCTTCCTGGCGCGCCGCTACACGAGCCCGATCAGGCGCCTGGCCACCAGCGTCAAGGAAGTCTCCGCCGGGGACCTGAGCGTCACCTTCGAGGCGGGAAGCGGCGACGAGATCGGCGAACTCGCAGCGAACCTGAACGAGATGGTGAAGAAGTTGAAGGAGAAGGAGCAGCTGGAAAAAAGGCTGTACGAGGCGGAACACCTCTCCAAGGTGGGGCAGCTGGCCGCCGGTATCGCCCACGAGATCCGCAACCCGCTGAACTACATAAGCCTCGCCATCGACCACTTGAAGAGCGAGCTGCTGCCGACCTGCCGCGACAAGGGGGGCGAGCTCACCTCGATCGCGGACAACATCAAGGAAGAGGTCCGCAAGGCGAACTACATGGTCTTGAACTTCATGAACTACGGTCGGCCGCTCAAGCTGAAGCTGCAGCAGGTGAGCTACAACGACCTCGTCAGCAAGGCGATGCAGATCATGCAGGACCGGCTCGTCGAGCGCAACATCACCGTGGTCAGGGAAATCCCGGCGGATCTCCCCCCCCTGCAAATCGACCCGGAGCTGATGCGAAACTGCCTCTGCAATTTCTTGAGCAACAGCACCCAGGCGATGCCCGAAGGGGGCCCCATCACGCTGGGGGCGGCGCTCGACGCCGACAACGGGGTTTTCCGCCTCACCTTCAGCGACCACGGCACCGGGATCGAGGAGCAGGACCTGGAGAAGGTCTTCCAGCCCTACTTCACCACGCGCGAGGCCGGCATAGGTCTCGGCCTCGCCATCACCGAGCGCATCATCAAGGAGCACGGCGGCAGCATCTCGGTTGCGAGCCGCAAGGGAGAAGGGACCACCTTCACCGTGCTCCTTCCGGCCCCCGGCGCGGCGCAGCAGAGGCAGGAAACGCGGGAAGCGGCGGCGCAGGCCTAAGCCGCCGGCATCGATCAAGACATGAATGAGACAGGAGTGGTAATGAGCGGCAGCATCCTGGTAGTAGACGACGAGAAAGGGCAGCGGGACATCCTGAGCGCCATCCTCACCAAGGCGGGGTACCGCCTCTGCACCGTGCCGAGCGCGGAGGAGGCGCTGCAGGAGTTGGGGCGCGCGGAGTACGACCTCCTGCTCACCGACCTGAAGATGCAGGGGATGACCGGGATGGAGCTCATGGAGCAGGTACTCGCGGAAAATCCCGCCCAGTGCGTGGTCATGATGACCGCCCACGGCACCATCGATTCCGCGGTGGAGGCGATGAAGAAGGGGGCCTTCGACTACCTGGAGAAGCCGCTCGAACGCGAAAACCTGATCCTCACCGTGCAGCGCGCCTTCGAGCGCATCATGCTCCTGAAGGAAAACCGGGTGCTGCAGAAAAAGCTCGCCGAGACGAGGACGCTGCCGAACATGATCGGGGAGCACCCGAAGATGATGGAGGTGGCCCGCATCATCCACAAGATCGCCCCCACCTCCACCACGGTCCTCATCTACGGCGAGTCGGGAACCGGCAAGGAACTGGTGGCGCGCGCGATCCACGACGGCAGCCCGAGAAAGGACAAGGCGTTCTTCGCCATCAACTGCGCCGCCATCCCGGACGCGCTCATGGAAAGCGAGCTCTTCGGGCACGAAAAGGGGTCCTTTACCGGCGCAGGGAGCCGGGAGATCGGCATCTTCGAGGCGGCCGAGGGGGGCACGGTATTCCTGGACGAGATCGGCGAGATGAACGTCGCCATGCAGGCGAAGCTTTTGCGCGCCATCCAGGAGAAGGAGATCCGCAGGGTCGGCGGCAAGGTGAACATCCCGGTCGACGTGAGGATCATCTCGGCCACCAACAAGGACCTCGAGCAGGAAACCAAGCGCGGAAACTTCCGCGAGGACCTCTTCTACCGCCTGAACGTGATCCGCATCACCCTCCCCCCGCTGCGCGAACGGGGGAGCGACATCGTGACCCTCGCGCACTTCTTCCTGAAGAAGTACAGCGCGGCGTCCGGGATACCGGTCAAGGGGATCGGCAAACCAGCGCTCAAGATCCTTTTGGACTACAACTGGCCCGGCAACGTGCGCCAGCTCGAGTCGGTGATCGAGCGCGGCGTCCTCATGGCGGAAAGCGATTACATTCAGCCCGAGGACCTGCCGGCCGAGGTGCACAACGAGGCGACCCCGGCAGGGTCGCTCCCCTTCGACTTCCCGGCCGAGGGGATATCCATCGACAACCTGGAGCGCGACCTGATCACGAAGGCCATGGAACGGGCCGACTGGGTCATCGCAAAAGCGGCACCACTTCTTGGCATGAGCTACAAGACGCTACAATACCGGCTGGAGAAGTTCGGTATCGGGAGGCCGGAGTAAGTAGCGAGGAGGCGGCATGAACCTCTTCTCGACGCTGCACCGCTTCACCGTTGTCCCCTCGCTCCCGAAGGAGCTCACCGGGCTGCAACGGATCGCATACAACCTTTGGTGGACCTGGGAGCCGGAGGCCATCGGCCTCTTCAAGCGGCTCGACCCGGAGCTTTGGCGCACCACGCGCCACAACCCGCTCGAGATGCTCGGCTCCCTCCAGCAGGCGACCTACGAGAGCCTGATGCTGGACGAGGGGTTCATGTCGCACCTCTGTCACGTGGAGGAGCGGCTTGGCGAGTACCTCGCCACGCGCACCTGGTACGAGCGGCACGGCAACCCGCACGCCCGCATCGCCTACTTCTCCATGGAGTTCGGCCTGCACGAGTCGCTCCCGGTCTACTCGGGGGGGCTTGGCATCCTGGCCGGAGACCACCTCAAATCCGCGAGCGACCTGGGGCTCCCGCTCGTCGGGGTCGGGCTCCTGTACCGGCAGGGTTACTTCCGCCAGTACCTGAACCTCGAGGGGTGGCAGCAGGAGATCTACCCCGAAAACGACTTCTACAACCTTCCCCTCACCCTCGAGCGCGACGCCGACGGCAACCCGCTCTCCTTCGAGGTCGAGTACCCCGGACGCCCGGTGCGGGTGCAGATCTGGCGCGTCATCGTGGGGCGGGTGCGCCTGTTTCTGCTCGACACCAACCTCGAAGAGAACGCCCCCGCGGACCGGGAGATCACGACGCGCCTTTACGGCGGCGACCAGGAGATGCGCATCCGCCAGGAGATCCTGCTCGGCATCGGCGGGGTCCGGGCGCTGCGCCTTCTTGGGGTAGAGCCCAACGTCTGCCACATGAACGAGGGGCATGCCGCCTTCCTCGCCCTGGAGCGTATCCGCCTCCTGATGGAGGAGCGCTCGCTCACCTTCGGCGAGGCGATGGAGGCGGTGCGCGGCGGCAACGTCTTCACCACCCACACGCCGGTCGAGGCGGGCATCGACCACTTCCCCCCCGAGCTTCTCGAGCGCTACCTTGGGCAGTACTACCGCCGCCTCGGGCTCTCCCGGGAGCAGTTCCTGGCCCTCGGCATGCAGAACCACGGCAGGAGCAACGAGAACTTCTGCATGGCGGTCCTCGCCATGAAGCTCTCGGTGCATTCAAACGGCGTGAGCGAACTGCACGGCATGGTCTCGCGCCGCATGTGGGCCGACGTCTGGCCCGACCTCCCCGAAGAACAACTCCCACTCACCTACGTGACCAACGGCGTGCACCAGAAGAGCTGGCTCTCCGAGGAGATGAGCGGCCTTCTGACCCGCTACTTAGGGACCCGCTGGATCGAACAGAGCGACGACGCCCTCTGGCGCAAGGTCTCGCGCATCCCGGACGCCGAGCTTTGGCGCACGCACCGCCGCGGCACCGAGCGCCTCGTGGACTACGCCAGGCATTCGCTGAAGACCCAGTTGCAGAAACTCGACGCGAGCACCAAGGAGATCGATCGCGCCGGCGACGTACTCGACCCGGAGATCCTCACCATCGGGTTCGCGCGCCGCTTCGCGACCTACAAGCGCGGCACGCTCCTTCTGCACGACAAGGAGCGCCTGGACCGGATCCTGAACCACCCGGAGCGCCCGGTGCAGATAGTCTTCGCCGGGAAGGCGCACCCCGCCGACCACCAGGGGAAGGAGCTCATCCGGCAGATCGTGCAGCTTTCCAAAGAGGAGAAGTTCCGGCGCCGCATCCTCTTCCTCGAAGACTACGACATCTCGGTGGCCCGGCGCCTCGTGCAGGGGGTGGACGTCTGGCTCAACACGCCGCTGAGACCTTTGGAGGCAAGCGGCACGAGCGGCATGAAGGCGGCCTTCAACGGCGGGCTCAACATGAGCATCCTGGACGGCTGGTGGTGCGAGGGGTACCGCGGGAACAACGGATGGGCCATCGGCAGGGGGGAGGTCTACGACGACCTCACCTACCAGAACGAGGTGGAGAGCCGGGCCATCTACGACCTTCTGGAGAAGGAGATCGTGCCGCTTTTCTACAACCGGGGGAGCGACGGCGTGCCGCGCGGCTGGACCGCTTTCATGAAGACATCGATGGAGACCCTCTGCCCGGTGTTCTCCACGCACCGCATGGTGCAGGAGTACGCCCGTCGCTGCTACCTCCCCGCCTTCGAGCACTGGGAGCGGCTGAACCGGGACGACCTGAGGCTCGCGGTCGAGCTCGCGCGCTGGAAGGAGCGGCTGCACGGCGTGTGGGGGGGGCTTTCCATCGTGGCGGTGGAGGCCACGTGCGCGCGGGAGGTTACCGTCGGGGAGCGGGTTCCCATCTCGGTGCAGATCACCCCCGGCGAGGTGCCGCTCTCGGAAATCGCGGTCGAGGTGTACTTCGGGGTGCTCGATTCGAGGGGATCGATCGTGGGAGGGGAAGTGGTGCCGCTTGCCCCCGCACCCGACCCGGAACGGGCCGGTCACTTCGGCGGAGAACTTGAGTGCCGCTTCTGCGGGCGGCACGGCTTTATGTTGAGGGTCATGCCGCGGCACCCGGAACTGGGGACCGTGTACGACCCGGGGCTGATCCTTTGGGGGTGATTCCGTGGAGGTGAGGCGCCCGCCTCACCTCTTCTTCAGGCTGTAGACGTAGGCCAGGATCTCGGCGACCGCGGCGTAGAGCCCCTCCGGGATCTCGGTCCCCTCGTCCACCTGGGCGTGCAGCTCGCGGGCGAGGAAGCGGTTTTCCACCAGGGTCACCCCGTTCTCCCGCGCCACTATCTTGATCTGCAGCGCCATCTCGTCGACACCCTTGAAGATCACCATCGGGGCGGACATCTTGAAGCGGTCGTATTTCAGCGCCACGGCGTAGTGGGTCGGGTTGGTGACCACGACGTCCGCCGTCGGCACGATCTGGCGCATGCGGCGGCGCGCCATCTGGAAGGCCTTCTGGCGCTGCTTCCCCTTGATGGCCGGGTCCCCCTCCGTGTTCTTGTGCTCGTCCTTCACCTCCTGCTTGGTCATCATCAGGTTCTCGGTGAAACGCCACTTCACGAAGGCGAGGTCGAGGACCGCGAGGAGGATCAGCACCCCGCAGGTATGGAGCACGATCTTGAAGGCGAGGTGCCCTATGAACTGCAGGATCCCCTGCAGGTCCTGGTCCACCAGAAAGACGATCCCCTCCATCTCCTCGGCGAGGATCTTGTAGGCCATGTACCCCACGATCGCCATCTTCATGAAGGACTTCGCCACCTCGAAGACCGAGTCCTTGTTGAAGAGCCTCGACACCCCCTGCGCCGGGTTCAGGCGCCCCAGGTCGAACTTCAACTTCTCGGAGCTCAGGTTGATCCCCCCCTGGCCGATCTCCACCGCCATCCCCGCGATGAGGCAGACCAGCATGAACGGGGCGACCATGATCGCCAGGTTGGCGAACTCCTTCATCATCAGGTGATGCACCCCGCCCGGGGTCACCTCGATGGTGGCGAGCCCCCCGAAGATGTCCCTCATGGTCCCCTGCAGCGTCTTAAGGATGAGCCCCGAGGTCGCGTAGAGGCCGATCATGGCCGCGATGAGGGTGAAGGCCGAGGTCATCTCGCGGCTGCGCGCGACCTGTCCCTTGCTCTTCGCGTCGGAGATCTTCTTGCTTGTAGGTTTCTCTGTTTTTGAGTGTTTGTCGTCGGACATCGGAGGGCCTTAGGCTAAGAGCCTGAAGAGCGTGCGCATCTGGTCCGTGAAGTTGGCGAAGCTTCCCTGCAGCACCCTGAGGAAGATCGGGAGGGAGATGCCGAGGAGGAGGAAGCCGATCCCGATGTTGAGCGGCATGCTCACCATGAAGACGTTCATGGCGGGGAAGCTTCTCGCCACGATGCCGAGCGCCACGGTGGTCGCCAAAAGGGCCACCGAGACCGGCGCCGCGAGCTTCACCGCGATGACGAAGACCCCGGTGCTCGCCTGGGCCAGGAACTTCAAAAGCCCCCCGCTCACGTGCCAGGCCCCGAGCGGGATCACCTGGTAGCTCTCCACCATCGCCCTGATGAAGAAGTGGTGCACGCCGAGCGAAAGGAAGATGAGGGTGGCGAGCGCCCCCTGGAAGATCGCCATGGTCGGGACGTTGTTCTGGGTGGTCGGGTCGAACTGGGCGGCGATTGATATCCCCATCTGGGTACCCACCATCTGGCCGCAGAGCTCCACCGCGGCGAAGACGAACTGCGAGATCGCCCCGAGGGTGAGCCCGATGAGCGCTTCCTGCACCACCAGGAGGATGAGGGAGATGGAGTCGTTCGCCGCGGTCATCGCCTGCGGCCGGATGATCGGGAAGATGAGCAGGGTCAGGGCGAAGATGAGCACCGCCTTGACGCGGTTTGGCACCACGCGGGCGCCGAAGATCGGGATCGCCATGAAGAGTCCCGACACCCGGGCGAGAACCAGGCCGAAGGGGATCAGGTCGGCCAGGGTGCTTAAGGGGAGGGAGTCGAACACACCTAGTGCCTCATGTTCGCGATCATGCCGTAGATCTCGCGCGTGAAGTCGCTCATGTACATCATCATCCAGGGGAAGAAGACGACCATGGCGACCATGACCGCGATGATCTTGGGCGCGAAGGCGAGCGTCGCCTCGTTGATCGAGGTCACCGCCTGGAAGATGCTGACGAGGAGGCCCACCACGAGGGCGCAGATGAGAAGCGGCGCCGAGAGGAGGATCACCGCCTCGAAGCTCCGCCTGCCGAGTTGCACTACCATTTCCGGGGTCATACCAACTCCTTATCCGAAGCTCTTCACGAGCGACCCGATGACGAGCCCCCAGCCGTCCACCAGCACGAAGAGGAGGATCTTGAAGGGAAGCGAGATCATCACCGGCGGCAGCATCATCATACCCATCGACATGAGCACCGAGGCGACCACCATGTCCAGCACGAGGAACGGGATGAAGATGAGAAACCCGATCTGGAACGCGGTCTTCAGCTCGCTCACCATGTAGGCCGGGATCAGCGTCATGGTCGGGATGTCGTCGGCGTTACGCGGCCTCGGGAGCTTGGAGAGGCTGATGAAAAGCGCCAGGTCCTTCTCGCGCACCTGGGAGAGCATGAATTTCCTGAGCGGCGCCACGCCGCGCTTGAGCGCCTCCTCCTGGGTGATCGTGTTCGCCTTGTAGGGCTGCAGCGCCTGGGTGTTCACCTGCTGCCAGACCGGCGCCATCACGAAGAAGGTGAGAAACAGCGACAGCCCGACGATGATCTGGTTCGAGGGGGCCTGCTGCGTCCCGAGCGCCGAACGGAGAAAGGAGAGCACCACGACGATGCGTGTGAAGGAGGTGGTCATCATCAAAAGGCTTGGCGCCAGCGAGATGACCGTCATCATGAAGAAGATCTGCAGCACCACGGAGACGTCGCCCGGCTTGCTCACCTTGCCGACCCCGACGCTCACCGTGGGGAGGGAGAGGGGCTCGGCACCCGCAGTCGCGACCAGAACGAGGGAGAGGGCCGCCAGAAGAACGACCCCGAGGATCTTGTCAGCTTTCACGCACATCCACCGCTTTTCCTTAACTGTGCGAGCGGCGCCTCCCTGCGCGGGAGCACGCCCTTGAGCGCCGCCAGCTTGTCCTTGAGCCCGGCCGGTACGACCAGCCCCCCGACCCCTTCGGGGACCACCTCGATCTCCTCCAGCATCTCCACCTGCTTCAGGAGGGTGACCCCCTCGCCGCTGTTGCTAAGGAGCAGGTATTCTCCGCCCACCTCCACCAGCATGAGCGACTTCTTGGGCGCCAGGTGCTTCGTCTCCACCACCCGGATGTAACCGCCCCGGTTCCCCTGCGGCATCTTCATCAGGCGCCCGGCGAGGTAATAGAGGATCAGGATGATCCCGATCACGAGCATGAGCGAGCCCGCCATCTGGGCCAGGCTCCCGACCAGGTCGGGCCCCCCTTCGGCGTGTGCCGCCCCCGGAAGGGCCAAAAGCGCTGCGGTCACTGCGGCGAGCGTTCTCATAACACCTTGTCCACCCTTTCGTTCGGGCTCACGATGTCGAGGAGCCTGATGCCGAACTTGTCGTTCACCACCACCGCCTCGCCGCGCGCCACGAGCTTCGAGTTCACGAAGACGTCCAGCGGTTCGCCGGCCAGCTTGGTGAGCTCCACCACCGACCCCTGGTTCAGCTGCAAAACGTCCCGCACGAGGAGCTTGGTGCGCCCGAGCTCGACGGTCAGCTGCAGCGGGATATCCATGATGAAGTCCAGGTTCTTCATCTGCGGGGCTTCCTTCTGTTCGTCCAAAGCGAGTTTTTCGCTCAATCTTCACCTCCAGTCAGGGCACGCGTGATCTGTACCGCCTTGTTGCCGCCGCTTACCCCGGCAATTCCCATAAACTTCTTGGTCCCCCCCACCTTCACCACGAGCTCGTCCTTGCCGCTCGTGTCGAGCATGACCACGTCACCCGCCGAAAGGCCGGTAAGGTCGGCGAGCGATATGGTCGCCCCACCCATCTCGACCGAGATGTCCATCGGCGCTCCCATGAGTTCCTCCGAGAGGCGGTAGGACCAGAGCGGGTCCACCACCATCATGTCCATCTGCACGCCGCGCTTTAACTTGTCGCGGATCGGCTCGATGGTCAGGAACGGGATGGCGAGGATCATGTTCCCCACCGTCTCCTCGATCTGGATCTTCATGCTCATGGTGACCACCTGGTATTCGGGGGGGACGATGTTCACCAGGCGCGGGTTCATCTCCAGGCGCAGGAGGTTCATGCTCGCCGGGCAAAGCGGCGCCCATGCGCGCTCCAGGTCGGCCAGCGCATCCTTGACGATCTTCTCGACGAGGCGGAGTTCGATCGAGGTGAACAGGCGGTTCATCCCCTGCCCCGAGGTAACGCCGGAACCGCCCAGGATGCTGTCCACGATGGTGAAGACCAGGGTGCTGTCGAAGGCGATGAGGGCGGCACCCTTCAGGGGGTCCATCTTGTAGATCGCCATACAGACCGGGGAAGGAAGCACGCTCAGGAAATCCCCGAACTTGTAGGGGACCGCCTCCTCCTTCTTGATGTCCACCATCCGCCCGAGCCGGTTCGACATGGTGACCCGGTTGTAGCGGATGAAACCGTCGTAGACGATGTCAAGGTTCGGGATGGCGCGATGAGCCTCGATATCGAGCAGGTCGAACTGCTCCGCCTGAGGCCCTTCCTTGGCGAGCTCGTTTTCCGGGACCAGGGTCCCGTCGAAAACGGCCGCCACGAGGGCGTCAATCTCTTCCTTGGTGAGGAGTTTTTCCATCGATGGCACCTTTTACTGCACCACGTATTCGGTGCGGCGAACCCGCGCGGTCTTTTCCGAGTGGAGCTCGCGCTCGAGGACCAGGGTCCCGCTGAACACGGCCGCCACGAGGGCGTCGATCTCTTCCTTGGTGAGGATTTTTTCCATCGAGAGCACCTCTACTGCACGACGAAGTCGGTGAAATAGACCTTGGTTATCTTGCTGGGCGGCACCACCTTGGAAACGGCGGCGAGGATCTGTTCGCGCAGCTGGTTTTTACCCTGCAGGTCCTGGATCTCCTGCATGGTCTTGGTGGTCAGGAGGATGAGGATGGCGTCCCGAAGCGGTGCGAGCTTCGCGTCGAGCTCGGCCTTCGCCTGGGGGTTGGCCATCTCGAACTCCACCTTGATCTTCAGGTAGCGCAGTTCCTGACCGTCGTAGATGTTGACGATGAAGGGCTCCAGGGGATAGATGGTGCCGCCGACGGCACCCCCCCCCTCGCCCCCTTCCTTGGCCGGTGCTCCATGCTCCCCACCACCTTCCGCCTTCGCCTCGACCTTCGCGCCTTCGGGAGCTTTCGCCTTCTTGCCCCCTCCCATGAAAAAGGCGGCCGCCCCGCCGATGGCGAGGACCGCCACCACGGCGCCGATGATGATGAAGAGCTTCTTGTTGTTCTTTTCGGGGGTCTCTGGGGCCTTTGCCGGTTCGGCCATGCTGGGTTCTCCTTTTAAACAGCGAGAGCTGGTGTATTCGGTTTGAACACCCTTGCAACCGAGATGCCAGATCCGCGAAGCCGCGCCTGTTATGACGGCACGGGCGCGGGGCGGCACCGGCGGAACGGCTCGCAAACCCTTATGTTACGGCGCCTTGCACCATATCTCGTTGTATCGTGATGTGCCGGGGAATGAGGGGCCCCTATGCGGCGGCCGGAACAGGGTCAACTTTTTGACCGGCACGCCGTTAACCCGGGCTGCCGGTGCGGCGCACGCGGCGCAGGGAGCGCATTTCCCCGCGGCATGCGGGATACGGGAGTGGAAACGAAGGGGATAAAGCCCCGGAAAGGGCGAGCGCGCCGTCGGCGACGCGGGTGTCAGAGCTACGACGTCGGGGGCGGCTTTGACGCGGGGAAGGGATCGGGGGCGCGGCTTACCGCCGCGCCCCCGCTTTCGCTAGCGGATCAGCTGCAGGACTTCCTGCGTCATCTGGTCCGTGGTGGTGATGGTCTTGGAGTTGGCGGAGTAGGCCCTCTGCGTGACGATCATCTTGACGAACTCGCTCGCCATGTCGACGTTGCTCTGCTCGAGGGTGTTGGAAAGGATCTTCTCGCTCACGCCGTTGGCCTTGTTGGAGGCGAGGGAGAAGGCGGTGGTCGGAACGCCGGATTCCGTGGTCGCCTGGTAGAGCGAGCCACCCATCTTGGTGAGGGCGGTCGGATCGGAAGCGGTGACCAGGGCAAGGCGCTGCACGGTGGCCGCGTTGGCGGTGGTTGCAGGGACACCGACCGCCCCGGAGGTGTTGTAGTAGTTCTGGGTGATGCCGTCGGTGGCGAGGTAGGTGATGAGCCCCGAGTTGTCGACGCTGATGATCTTGCCGAAGTCGGTGGTCGGCGCGGTGCCGGAGTTCACGAACTTGATCGGGTTACCCTGGGTGTCGAGCACCTGGTAGCCGTCCGGGTTCACCAGGGTCAGGTTGTTGTCCACCTGGAAGGCGCCGGCGCGGGAGAGAAACGCGGAATTCTGGGTGCCGATGGGGAAGGTCGCGGTCGGCGGCGCCAGCGCGAAGAAGCTGTTCCCCTGGATGGAGAGGTCGGTTACGTTCTCCGAGGTCTGGGTGGAGCCTTGGCTGAACATGTTCTGCACTACCTGCATCTGCACGCCTTTACCGATCTGGGAGCCCCCGCCGACGTTCTGGGAGAGCATGTCGGAGAAGAGGGTCCTTGCCCCCTTGAAGCCGATGGTGTTGACGTTGGAGATGTTGTTGCCGATGACGTTCATCGCTTCGCCGTTCTGGATGAGACCGGTAACGCCGGTAAACAGTGCGGAAGTAACGCTCATTTTTTTGCCTCCTTGGGCTTAGGTTGTGGGACGCCTCGGTCGGTCGGTGTCCCGCGGGCTTTCCTTCTGGAGGGCCAGCCCGTTTCGTTTGTCGTGTTTAGAAAAATACTGCCGAGTCGATGTTGGTGAAAACGTTTCCTTTCATCCCCTGACGATCCATGGCGGTGACCACTGTCCGGTTTTTGACGCTTACCACTAGGGCCGCGTCCCCCATCAGGATCAGGGACTCCCTGCCACCTTTTTGCGCCACGCTGTCCACCGCCCCTTCCAACTGCTTCATGTCGGCTTCGGAGAGGGTGATGCCGCGGGATTTCAGGCGCTCCTGGGCGTGCTGCGACAGCTTTACCGGCTGCCCCGGGAGTTTCTGGTCCAGGACCTGAGCGAACGCCGTGCCGCTCCCCGCACCCTTCGCCGCGGGCTTGTTCCCGTTCGCGTTGGGTTTTACCGGTGCCTGGATCGGTTGGGGAAAGAGGATGCTGTTGTCGATCATCCTAGGCCCCCTCGGTTACCGAAGTGACGTCCGTAAGGTTCAGCTTGAGCGATCCGACGGAGAGTACCGGTGTGGTTCCGGACATGTCTACGCCGTTCACCCTGCCGCGCACCAGCCCCGTGCTGGTGACCGTGTTGCCGGTGGCATCCTTTGCCGAGACGCTGAAGCTGTAAGCGCCCGGGGTGAGCGTTGCGCCGGAGTTGTCGGTGCCGTCCCAGCTCACGCTGTTGTTCCCGATGCCCTGCGCCCCGCCGTCGATGGTCTTCACCACCTTGCCGTTGGCGTCGAGGATCGAGACGGTGACCGTCGTGGCGCTCCGCGCCAGGTTGTAGTTGACCGCGGAAGCGCTTCCCGAGGTGAGCTCCACCTGGGAGCCGGGTGCCTCCACCTCCTTGCCGATCAGGGAGACCGCCGCGAGGGTTCCCGCGTTGTTCCCCTGGGACAAGAGGCTCTGGAGGTTCGTGTTGGTGTTGTAGGCCTGCTCGACCTGGGTCAGCTGGGCCAGCTGGGAGATGAACTGCGTGCCGTCCTGCGGATTCAGGGGATCCTGGTTCTGCAGCTGGGTCACGAACAACTTCAGGAAGTCGTCCTTGTTCATCCCGGTTGCCTGTTTCATGGCGGCCGCCGCCTGCGAGGTGCTTGCCGCCGATGTTGCATCGGTAATCATGCCTTCCTCCTTTTTAGAATCTCACGTCGAGCAGGCTGTTGACCTCGGCAGTCAGATAATTGACTCGAGGTGCATCCTGGCCGTCGTACCCTGCACCCCTGGCGAACCTCTGGGGCTGCTGCTGTTTCTGGTTCCCCCTCTCCTCGTTGAGCGGCCCGTTGAAGCCGCCACCGCCGGTGGAGACGTTGAAACCGTCCATGGTGAGATTCTTGCCGGAAAGGGCCTCCTTGAGGGAGTCGAGGTTGCCGAGGAGCAGGTCCTTGACCATCCGGTTGTCGGCCTGGACTTCCACGTTCAGCCGGTTGTTCTCCATGCGGACCTGGATCTTCAACTCGCCCAGTTCCCCCGGGTTCAGCCGGATGCTCATCTGGCCGTTCCCCTTGCCGTCATGGGTCACCACCCCTTCCTTTACCTGAGCCAGTATGCTCTCGTGCAGCGGGGTCCTTGCCTGCGCCTGTTTCGCTTCGACAGGCACCGTGTCGGCGGTGTTACCCTGCGCCACTACCCCGGCGCCGAGCAAATGCCCGTTTTGCTGCTCCCCTTTTTGCTGCGCCCCGCCGCCATGGCTTTCCGAAGCCTCACGAACCGCACCAGGTTCCTGGGTCAGCTTGGTTGCCGCGGGTGTTGCACGTCCGGTGCCGGAAACCTCTTCGCCGGAGTTCTTCGCCGCGCCGGCCTGCAAAGCCTGCTCAGCGCCGCGCCCTTCCTTGCCTGCGGGGGACTCGCCGTGGCGCATCTCCCTGTGCTGCTGGGCCTTCCCCGTCGCGGAATCGGCGTCTGCTGTGGCCTGGGTCGTCTGCTGATCAGCGCCGGCAACGTTCTCCTTCTTCCCCTCGCCGTAAGCCACCTTCACCTCGGCCGCTGCCTGCTTCGCCGTCGCTTCCCGGGTCGCGCCGTCAACGGCACCGGAGGTTTCCTTGGCCGCCGTGGAAGCGTCCCCCTGTGCCGGGGCCGTCGCCTCGGTTACCGTGCCGTCGGTGACAGCGGTTGCCGCCGCCTTTGCGTTCTCCGCCGTCTGCACGGAGAGGTCGCGTACCGGCATGGCGACGAACCGCCCCTCCCCTTGCTGCCGCGCGGAGAGACGCTCTGCCGCTGCCGTCTGATCGGCGACGACCGATGTTTTGGCCGCCTCGGGAAGCTCCTTCGGCTGTGCCACTTTCCCGGACGCCTCCTGCGCCTGGGGCTTCTCGACCTGCGCCCTTTCTGTGGTGCCCGTCGGAGTTATGACCTTGGCTCCCCGCTCGTCGCGGGGAAGCTGCGCCGCATCGGCCTTCTGGCCTGTTTCGGCTCCGGTTGCCGCGCCCATGAGGGGCCGGTCTCCCGTTTTGTCCTGCTGAACCTCCTGCTTCGCTTCCTGCCCGACTGCCGGCTTCGCCGCCTGTGCTGCCTCGGGCTCCCCGGCCTGGGGACCTTTTGCCTCGACAGTCGGCTGCTGCAGGGCTTCCAGCCTGGAGAGCGCCTGAGCGCCCGCCTCGTCGGCGTTGCCCGCGCCTGTCTTTTGCTCCTGGTGTGACGCCACTTGCGCCAGCGCCACGACCAGTCCCGGGTTGGGTTCCGGGATGAGCCCCGCCGGGACGTTGTCCTGCGCCGACCGCACCAGGTCGACGGAAGTTGTGTCCTGCGCGGGTGTTGCCGCGTCCTCCGGGGTTCCCACCTTTTTGGAAGGCGCCTTTTCCGCAGGTTCTGCGGTCGCCGCGGTCGCTTCCCGCACCGCGCCGTCGGAGGTATCCTGCGCCGGACGTTGCCTTGCGGCAACGGTATCTCCCGGCTGCGCCTCCTGGGAGCCCGCTCCCTTGCGGGGGGCGGCTGGCGGCGCCGCTTCGGCCTTCGCGCCGACTTCCTTCGCGGGTTTTCCTTCCGCCGCCGGTTGCTTCGCTTCCGCTTTCCCCTGGGAGGAGGCCTGAGCCTGTTTCCCCTGGAGCATCTGCTGGAAGCCGCCGGTACCGGAGGGTGCCGCGGGTGCCGACCCGGCCGGAGCCGCCGGGAAGGCGTCTGGAATAAATGCTGCGTTTTGAACCATCATCTCGTATCACCTCCTTTTTGTTTGGCGTTACGGCGGCGTCCGCCGCCGGTCGAATCCGCCCTTGCAGGCGGTTCAATCAGTATCTTCGCCTACTTGCCGGCGAGGTTCAGCCTGGTCCATTCAAGGACCCGCGGCTGGCTTATGAAGGGGATGAGCTTGACGGCGGTCTTCTGATCCATCTGGTTCAGCATCTGGATCACCATCTTCTCGTTCAGCTTGTTGAGCAGGTTACCCGCCTCCTCCGGCTTCAACCCCTTGTAGATCTTGATCATTTTCTTGTAGCGCTCGTCGTCCTGCTTGTTCTTCGCGGTGAGCGACTCCTCGATCCCCTTCTTGGCCGCGTTCAGTTCCGCGACCCGGGCGTCGAGCTTGGCGGCAAGGCGGTTCAGCTCGGCCTCCTTCGCGTTCAGCACCGCTTCCTTCTGTGCCAGCTGCTGCCGTTTCGCCTCGAGTGCCGCGGCCTCGACGGAAGCCGCGGAGCGGGGAGGATTCTTCACCTCGGCCGCCTGCACCGAGGGCCCTTCCCCACCGCCGCTTAAAAGCGGCAGCGCGACAAGCGCGACGGCGGCGGTCCGTATCACCCCTTTCACTTGCGCCCCCTCCCCTGGACCGCGATCTCGTCCAGGAAGGCGCGTTCCCGGTTCAGTTGTTCCATCCTCAGGTCCCGCATCTTCTTCTCCTTGAAAACCTCAAGGGCCTTCTTTTCCTTCGCCGCGGCCAAAAGGGCCTCGCGCTTTTCCTGCACCGCCTTCTCGAGGACCACCAGGCTTTCCCGCAACTGCAGGATTTCCTGGCTCTTTCGTCTGGAGAAGTCGCCGTAGAGCTGCAGGTCCTTCGCCTCGATGCCGTTCATCTGGCGTTCGGCGCATTCCTTTTCCCGCTGCTCCATCATGGCCTTTTCGTTTTTCAGCCGCTCCCTGGCGCTCTCGTGCTGCTGCTTCGCCGCAGCGAGTTCCAGTTGGTGCATCTTCTCCACTTCCTTGCGGAACTTGAGCACCTGTTCGAGCCTGAATTCCTGTCCTGCCATGGTCTTTCCTCCCGCCTTCGCCAAGCTCCGCAACCGGGTGTGTTCAGCCCACCCCCTTGGCGTGTCCAGCCATTTCCTGATACTGCCGAGGGCGGCGTGTCAAAATCCCGGCACGCGGCCGGGGGCCGCAGAGCATGCTGCATAAAGCGTGCTACTGGAAGATCTTCGCGAGCGCCTCGATCGATTCCTCGAAATTGACCTCGTCGGCCACGTCCTGCTTCAGGTACGCGACCATGCGGTCCATCCGCGCCACCGCCGTGTCGATCTTCGGGTTGCTCCCCGCCTTGTAGGCGCCGATGTTGATCATGTCCTCGGCCTGACGGTAGGTCGCCAGGGTCTCCTTGAACTGCCCGGCGAGCGCCCGGTGTTCCCTCGTGGTCACGTCGCTCATGACGCGGCTCGCACTGTTCAAGAGGTCGATCGGGGGGTAGATGTTGCGGGCGGCAAGCTCTCGGGTGAGGATGATGTGCCCGTCGAGGATGCTGCGCATCGCGTCGGAGATCGGCTCGTTGAAGTCGTCCCCTTCGACGAGGACGGTATAAAGGCCGGTGATGCTCCCACCCTGGAAGTTGCCGGTCCGCTCCAGAAGCCTAGGGAGCGCGGCGAAGACGCTCGGGGTGTACCCCTTGGTGGTCGGGGGCTCGCCGATGGCAAGACCCACCTCGCGCATCGCCATGGCGAAACGGGTTGCGGAGTCCATCATGAGGAGCACCTTCTTCCCCTGCGCCTGGAAATACTCGGCGATGGTGGTCGCGATGTAGGCGCCGCGCATCCGCACCAGGGGGGGCTGATCGCTCGTCGCCACAACGACCACCGATTTTCTGAGCCCCTCCGCCTGCAGGTCCTTCTCGATGAACTCGCGCAGCTCGCGGCCGCGCTCGCCGATCAGGGCGATGACGTTGACGTCCGCCTCGGTGTAACGGGCGATCATGCCGAGAAGGGTCGACTTGCCGACGCCGGAGCCCGCCATGATGCCGACCCTCTGCCCCTCGCCGCAGGTCAAAAGCCCGTTGATGGCGCGGATGCCGAGATTCAAAGGCTTCCTGATCGGGCGGCGCTTCATCGGGTTCACCGGCAGCGCGTAGATCGGGTACTCGTCCACCGTCTCGATGGGGCCCTTGTCGTCGATGGGGTCACCCAAGCCGTCGATGACCCGCCCCAAAAGGGCAGGGCCCACCCCCAGGGCCGCCTTCTCGCGCCTGACCGAGATGACGCTGCCAAGTCCCACCCCCCTCAGCTCGCCCAGCGGCATCAGGAGCGTCTTGTTCTCGCGGAAGCCGACCACCTCGGCGGGAATCGGTGCATGCCCCTCGGAATGCACCTCGCAGACGCTCCCGACCGCGGTCTCAGGGCAGAACCCCTCGATCACGAGCCCCACCACCTGGGTCACCTTCCCGTTGAAACGCACCGGCTTGGCCGCCTCGACCACCGGCAGGTACCGTGCCAGATCAATTCCCACCGTTTTCATCCTCCCGCCGCGCGTTGCGCTCCTCGGAAAGCCGGCGCATGATCTCCTCGAGCTGCGCGTCGAAGCCGGCGTCGATGTTGCCGCGCACCGTCTCCACGACGCACGCGGCGGGCCCAAGCGTGGGGTCCTCGCGCAGAACGATCTTCTTGCGGTCCCGGCTGAGCGCCTGGAACTGGGGGGAGTAGGCCACCACCTGGTACTCCTCCGGGTTCAGCCGGACCACGATCTCCCCCTCGTCGGCGGCAAGCTCCACCGCGCCGTGCACGAGGTTCGCGATCAGCCCCGGGTCGATGGCGAGTTCGCGCATCATCACCTTGCGGGCGATCATCACCGAGAGCTTCAGGAGGTCCTCCTCCGCCTCGTGCAGGAGCTGGCCGCGCACCGCGCCGGTGGCCAAGAGGGCCTGGGCCATCGCCTCGCTCACCTTGGCGAGATCCTCCTCGGCCTGCTGCCTACCCTTCTTCATCCCTTCCGCGTGCGCCTGCTGGATCCTCCTGAGTGCCTCCTCCTCGGCTATCATCTCCGGGGGGACCTCCGGTTCCTCTTCCTCGACCGGCAGCGGTTCCTCGCCCGCGAGGGAAACCTGGCGGAACACGTCCTGCCCCGGGGGGGGGACCAGTTCGTTGCCGAGCGGCTCCAGGGTGAAGGCCTGGGACTCGAACCCCTTCCTGATGATCTTAGACGAGGACATCTTCCGCCCCGCGTCCCGCGATGACCACCTTCCCTTCCTCCTCCATCTTCCGGACGATCTTGATGATCTCGCTCTGCGCCTTCTCGACGTCGGAAAGGCGTACCGGCCCCATGACCTCCAGGTCCTCCTTGATCATCTCCGCCGCACGGCTGGAGATGTTGCGGAAGATCTTGTCCTTCACCTCGTCCGGCGAAGTCTTCATGGCGAGGGTGAGGGTGTCGTTGGAGACCTCGCGCATGATGGACTGGATGGCGCGGTCGTCCAGCTTGAAGATGTCCTCGAAGGTGAAGAGGTGCTTCCTGATCACCTCGGCCAGAGGCGGGTTCATGGTGTCGAGTTTGTCGAGGATCTTCTTCTCGCGGCTTCTGTCGAGATGCGCGAACATGTCGACCACCTTCTCGACGCCGCCCACCTTGAAGCGCTGCACGCCGCCCAGGGCGGTCAGCTCCACCCGGATCACCTCGTCGATCTCGGAGAGGATCTCGGGGGAGACCTGGTCGACCTCGGCGATCCTGATCACCACCTCGGCCTGCAGCTCCTGCGGCAGGAGTGCGATGATCTCGCTGGTCTGCTTAGGCTTCAGCTTGGCGAGCACCACGGCGATGGTCTGCGGATGCTCCTGGGAGAAGAAGTTCGCGATGGTGCGGGGGTCCATGGTGGAGAGGAGGTCGGCCATGTCGCCGATGCCGGAGGTGCGGATCTCCTGCAGCAGGGTCTCGGCGCGCAGGGGACCAAGGGCCTTCTCGAGGATCTTCTTGACGAACTCCTCCCCCTGGGAGAAGAAGCCGGTCTCGGGGTTCGTGATGTCGGTGAACTCCTCCACCACCGACGCGATCTCCTCGCGCGGCACGTGGCCCAGTTTCGACATGCTCTGGCTGATCCTCTTTATGTCGCCGTCGTCCATGTGGCCGAAGACCTTGGCGGTTGCCTCGGGGCCCAGATATAAAAGGAGTATGGCGGCCTTTTCGGCTCCGGTCATGCTGCACCTCTAGGGGTCGTGGATTTCATCTAGTCCTTGCGCGTCAGCCAGTTCTGCAGGATCTGGGCGGCCTGGTAGGGGTCCTGCTTGACCTTCTCCACCAGCTCGATCTGGGTGACCCTCATCTTCTCCTGGGCGAGCTTCTGCATCTCGAGCATGTGTGCCTGCTCGGCGTCGTCCTGGATCGGCATGAAGGAGGAGGCGGGCTTCTTCTCCACCTTGAGCATCTTCAGAAGCGGGCGGATCACGAACAGGATCAGGGCGAGGAAGCCGAGCCCGATCAGGCCGTTCTTGATCAGGGCCTGCACGATGGGGGCGTCGTACCACTGGGGCTTCTCGCCCGCGCCCTCGCCGGTCTCCTGGAACGGGATGTTGGCCACGGTCACCTGGTCGCCGCGCTCGGCGTTGAAGCCGACCGCGCTCTTCACCAGCGCATCGATCTTCTGCATCTCGTCCGGGGTGCGCGGCTGGTATTTCGGGTTAGACCCGGGCTTCGCGCCGACCGGGAGGTCGTACTTGCCGTCCACCAGCACCGCGACCGACACCTTGGAGAGCGCCCCCACCGGCTCGATGATGCGGGCCGTGGAGCGGCTCACCTCGTAGTTCAGGGTTTCGTCGGTCTTGGAGCCGCCGCCGGACTGTCCCGCGCCGCCCGGCGCGGTGCGCCCGAGGTTCGTCTGCGCTCCCGGGACGCCGGAGGCGGTGGCCGTGGTGCCCCCCTTCTCCTCGCTTCTCTGTTCGCTCCTTACCGCGGCGGACTCGGGGTCGTAACGCTCCTCGTACTTCTCGACCTGCTTGAAGTCGAAGGTCGCGGTGACGCGGGCCACGCACTTGCCGGAGCCGACCACGCGGTCCAGAAGGCTCTGCAGCTTGTCTTCCTGGGTCTTCTCGAAGTTCCTCTGGGTTTCCTGGCGCGATCCGGTCAGCTTGCTGGCGGGGTCGGAAGCGGTGTTGCCGGAGAGCATCTTGCCGCGGCTGTCCAAAACGGTCACCTGCTCGGGGTCCATCCCCTCTATGGAGGAGGCGACCAGGTGTACGATCCCCTGCACCTCGGCTTCCCTGAGGCCGCGGTTCGACTTCATCTTCAGTACGACCGAGGCGGTGGCCGGTTTCTCGGCGTCCTTGAAGAGCGTCTTCTCCGGGATGGCTAAGTGCACGCGGGCCGACTCGACCCCGGCGATCTGGGCGATGGTGCGCGAGAGCTCACCCTGCAGGGCGCGCTGGTAGTTGAGCTTCTGCACGAACTCGGTCATGCCGAAGTTCTTGCGGTCGAAGATCTCGTAGCCTACCCCGCCTCCCTGCGGGAGCCCGTCGCTCGCCATGGAGAGCCTCAGGTCGTAGACCTTGTCCGAGGGGACCATGATCGCCTTGCCGTCGTCGGTGATCTGGTACGGCACCTTCTGCTCTTTCAATTTTTTGACGATCTCGCCGGCGTCATCGCTTGTCAGGTTGGCGAAGAGCGGACGGTAGTCCGTCTTGTTCGCCACGGTGATGAGCGCCGCGAACGCGAGGAGCGAGGCGAGCGCCACACCACCCACGACGAGCCGCTTCCCGGTCGACAGAGCGAGAAAAGGTTCCAGCAATTTTTTAAGCCCTTCCGGCATGGTGTCTCCAAGTTATGCAGGTTATACCGGCATCCTCATGATCTCCTGGTACGCCTCGACCGCCTTGTTGCGCACCTGCGTCAGGAGCTGGAAGGAGATGTTCGCCTTTTCCACCGCGAGCATGACCTCGTGCAGCCCTTTCCCCTCGCCGGTCGCCATCGCCTGGATCGACTTGTCGGCGGTCGCCTGCTGCTCGTTCACCTTGGAGACCATCTCCTCGAGGAAGCTGCCGAAGCCGACGGTGGGGTTTGCCTGGGTGGCCTGCGCCTCCTTGGCGGGAAAGGCCTGCGCGAGGCCGTCTACCTTGGTGAGTGCCGAAATTTCCATTGCCATTGATTACCTCCTCGCTAGCGCAGCAGATCGAGCGTCTTGAGAGCCATGCTCTTCGCCGCGTTGGTCGCGGTGATGTTAGCCTCGTAGCTGCGGCTTGCGGTGATCATGTCCGCCATCTCCTCGACGACGTTGATGTTGGGATAAGCCACGTACCCGTTCGGGTCCGCGTCCGGGTGCCCCGGCTCGTACTGCATTCTCGGGGGGCGCTGGTCCTCGTTCACCTGGGTGACCTGGACGCTGCGGGCGTCGTTGGCGCGGGAGAGCGCCGCGCCGAATGAGCCGGCCTCCTTGAGCGGGGTGGCGGTGAAGACCGCGTCCTTGCGCCGGTACGGGCCCCCTTCCGCGGTCCTGGTGGAATTGACGTTGGCCAGGTTGGAGGAGATGAGGTTCATCCTGGTGCGCTCGGCGGCGAGGGCCGAAGCGCTGATATCCATCGAGGTGAAAAAGTCCATTATAAGGTACCCCTTATCGCCTGCTTCAACTCATCGAACTTCTTGCTGAGAAGCTGCACGCCGGCGTTGTACATGATCTGGTTCTCGGCCAGCCGCCCCATCTCGGTCTCCATCTCGACGCCGTTGCCGTCCGGGCTCATACTGCGCGTGCCGACCTCGACCACGTCCCCCTGCACCCGCTCCAGCGATGCGGCGCGCCCCTTGAGCGGGATGTGGCGCGGGTTGGTGACCCCGCTTTCCTTCACCCCCCCTTTGAGGGCGCTTTTCAGCTGGCTCTCGAAAGAGACGTCGGTTGGCGTGTAGCCGGGGGTCTCCACGTTGGCGAGGTTCGACGAGATCATCGTCTGCCGCTTGGCCCTGAGATCCAGGGTCTTCCCCAGAAGTTCAACGGTCGTCCCGAATATTCCTTGTACTGGCATGTGCTTCCTCCTTGTCGCCAAGCTGCAGCAGCAAAAGCCGTACCAGCGCGACAGGTCCCTGTTATCGGCAGCTTGCACGCGCCGACGACAGCAAAGTCATATTTCTGACAGCGTCAGGGGAGTTGCCCGGCGATCTTCATGCGCCAGTTGAGGTCGTTCAGCGCCTCGCCGGCCAGCTTGCCCCAGGTCCCCCCCGTGGCGGTCGCCTTCTCCCAGCTTCCCTTCGCCTCGCGCACCGCCCCGAGCTTCAGTTGCAGCTCGCCTGCCTTGAACAGGAACTGCCCCGCCATCTCGCCGCCGGCGACGCTTGCGCCGACCTGGCAGGCCGCGAGGGCGTGCGGGTAATCCTTCACCTCGGCGAGCTCGACGGCGAGGTTGTAGTAGGCGTCCGGGAGGAGGGGATTGCCGCTTTTCGCGCTCGTCGTGAAACGGACCAGGCTGCGCACCGCGCCGCCGTGATCTTTGGCGGCCTGGAGCGCCTTGCCGAGGTAGTACTCGCTGTCGGGGAGAGCGGCCTTGGCCTTGGGTGCCTTCAGGAAGGCGAGCTGCGCCGCCGCCCCGGGGAGGTCCCCCTTCTCGAAGGCGAGCCGCCCGAGCTGCTCCCGCACCCTGCCGAGGTTGGGGTCGCGCGGGTAGCGCCCGAGGAAGTCGCGCGCCGTCGCCTCGGCCAGCGGTGCGTTCCCCAAGACGACCGCGTCGTCCACCATGCGCGAAAGCATGAAGGGGGCGCTCGAAGCAGCCCAGTTCTTGCCGTCCAGGTAGTTGAAGAGCTCGAGCTCCTGCGCCGTCTTCCCGGTCTTCTCGAAGGCCTGGGAGAGCCGCGGCGCGAAGCCCGCGTCGCCGAAGCAGCGTGAGAGGTACTCGCGGTTGTCCATGGCGAGGCGCACGAGCCCCTCGTCGTTGCCGGCCGCGGCGGTCTCCTGGTAGACGGGGAACAGGATCTCCTCGCGCATCTTGCTGAGGACGGTGGAGAAGATGCCGCGCGGGTAGCGCCGGTTGTAGGTCACCGCCGCTTCGAGCGCATCCTTCGGGGGGGCGTAGAGCGCGAGCAGCAGCGACATCTTGAAGAGCGCCTCGTCACGGGAGGAGGGGTCGCCGGGCTCGCCGTAAATCGCCTGGTACCTGGCGAGGAGCTGCCGGTAGCGGTCCCGCGAGATGGAGAAGAGCGCGCGGTCGGCAAGCTTCAGGCGCGCCCTCCCCGCGGCGGCGCTCCCATCGGCGTACATGACCACGCTGCGGTACATGGCAAGGGCGGCCTCCTTCTGCCCGTTGCGCTCGATCAGGTCGGCGAGCCGGTTCAAAAGCTCGGCCTGGTACGGGGTGCCGACGTAGCGGTCCATGAGGCGCAGCAGCATCCTCCTGGCGCCGGGGAAGTCGCCGGTGCGCGCGAGGGCGTCGGAGTAAGGCTGCATCAGCTCGGGTGCCTGGTTCAGGTACCCGGGCCAGAGGGTTTCGGCATTGCGGAAGGAGGCGAGCGCCTCCTGGTGTCGTCCCAGCTTCTCGTACGCCTCGCCCGAACGGAAAGAGGCGAGCGCCTTCACGCGATCCCCCTTCTTGTCGAACATGGCGAAGACGTTCACCGCCTCCTCGGCGCGGTCCCGGTACAAAAGGCTTTCCCCCTGTTGAAACAAAAGCGCCTCACCCTCGGGGAGGAGCTCTTTCAGGAGCTTCCCGTCCGTAGGCGAGAAGGGAACCCCGCCCGGCTCGGCATCGAAATCGCGCACGAAGCGCTCGGTGCCGGAGAGGATCGGCTCGCGCCCCGGTGCTATGTCCACCCGGCTCACGCGCGTCATCGCCGGTCCGATGTCGATGGAAAGGACGCTCGGGTTGGCGCAGGAGATCGCTTGCGCCGAGGCATCGGCCACGCGCACCGGGACCGAGACGTTCAGTACGCCGCGCGTCTCGGAGGCGTTGACCCCCGCGATCATACGGTCGTTCAGGTTGCGCAGCTTTTTGAAGCTCGGGGCGTCGGCATCGCGCACCTCGAGCCGTACCCGCCCGGGGAGGACGCGCAGCGTGTAATCCGGCGGAGAGAGGAAAGAGAGGCTGACCCTGGTGAACCCTTGGTGGGGATATACGGCGACGCGCAGCAGTCGATTTTGCTGCTGTGCGAAGGCGCCCGTCGGGAGCGCGCAGGCGAAGAGCGTCGTGACGAGCCCCAGGAGGAGCCACGGTCTGGTTTTGCGCGGAAAGCGGATCATGGGAGAGTGCATGGCAAAAGGCATGCCGTAGCGGCGCGGGATGCGCCGTCACGCCAAGCTACCGATACTGCGGGGTTTTATCCGGGGAGATTTTTCCGGCGGCGCCGAAAGAGGGGCCGGCGCGCCGCGCCAGTCAAAAAAACTGCGGCGGGGGATGTTTTTTTGACTCGTGCGTCAGTGCAGGAATTTCGCCACTTTCTCGGTGAGCTCGTGCGGCTCGAAGGGGGGCATCACCACACCCTTCACCCCCGCCTTGAGCGCTTTGAGGACCGCGGTCCGGGTCCATTCGTGGGCGCAAAGGAGCACGGCGCCGCCGCTTCGATCTACGAGCGGCACCACCCGCTTGCAGATGGCGAGGTCGCGGTCGGTGGTGTTTTTGAGCGAGATGAAGGCGACCCTCACCTCCCCTTGGGCAAAGAGCCCCGGGAGATCGGCCCCGAGTGGGGCGTCGATGAGGTTCATGCCGCTGTCGGCAAGCCCCTCCACCAGCTCCCGGCGCGCGTCGTCGTCGCCCAGCACCAGGATGGAGGCCGCAGGAGCCTCCTCCTCGACCTCCGCCTCGACCTCGGGCGCGGCCGCTTCGACCGCCGCCTCTTCCGGCTGGGGATCGAACAGGTTCGCCAGCGGGTGCGGGATCAGGATGTCCACCATGTTCATCTCGTGCCCCTCGATCTGCAGGGGGGCACGGTACATCAGGTATTCTCCGTCCGGGAAGGGGACGTCGTCGGTGAGGGGGTCGGTCCCCGGCACGTACTTCTGCGGCGGAAGGAGCTTCAGGTGCACCTTGTCGGGGAGGTTCGGCTGGAACACCGAGTTGAAGGAGCCGATGATCTGGTTGGCGATCTCGCCGAAGGCGTCCACGTCGTCCGGCTCCTGGATGGAAAGCCTGCGTTTCTCCTGGATCCTGGGCCCCGGGATCCCCAGGAGGATGGAGCTCATCACGATGGTGTCGCCAAGCGAAAAGAGGAGGTAGAAGAAGCCCGGATACGCCTCGCGCGACTCCACCCCGACCACGTAGATCGGGTTGTCCTCGTCACCCAGGTAGCTCTTGCGGTTGGTGTTGAGGACATCGGAAGCCGCCACGGACATGGCCTGGCCCAGGAGCATGCCGCTCTCCTCGCCCGCCTGCTTCATCGCGGCATCCAGCATCGATTGTAGTTTTTCGAATCCGGCCATTTGAATCTACCGCCTAGACTTCCTTCCTGAGTTTGAGCCCGACAAGGAACCGGTCACCCTCGTTGGTGAAGGGGATGATGACGCAGTCGCTGTCGGCCATCGAGTTGACCGTGTAGTCCTCTCCCGAGATCACCGTCGGGATGGAGAGGTTGATGTCGAGCCCCCCCTTGGAGAGGATCTGCTTCACGTAGCCGCCGAGCATGTTGGCGATCTCGCCCAGGGCGTCGTTCACGTCCTCGCCCACCTCGTCCACGTCCATGCCGAGCATGTTCGAGGTGATCCTGAGTGCCAGGTGCTGCGGGCAGTGGATCGAGAGGATGCCGGTGTAGGTCCCTGCCAGGCCGACCATGCCGGTGACCGAGCAGTGGAAGGAGGTGACGGGCTCCTTCAGGGGATAACTATCCTCGAGGGCCATCATCACCATGGTTTCGAACACCTCTTTGGTGGCGTTGATGACGTAAGTGGCCAGGTCCGCCTCCTGCAGGTGTGTCGCGGTAGCGATTTCCTGGTTGAGGGACATCATAAGAGTCCTCCGAGCTTCTCGTTCAACTGGTCCGGTGTGAACGGCTTTTTGATGCTGTCGCTGGCGCCGTTGCTGATCGCTTCCTTGAGGATGTCCTCGCCACCCTCGGTGGTGATCATGACGATCGGGGTGTTCACTCCCTTGCCCCGGACGCACTTGATGAATTCGAGCCCGTCCATGTTCGGCATGTTGATGTCGGACAGGATCAGGTCGATGGTTTTGCCTTCCATGGCGGAGAGTGCCTCGATGCCGTCGCCGGCCTCGTAGATGTCGTCTACCGGAAGCCCCGCCTGGCGCAGGCTGCGGGAAATGATCTTTCTCATGGTCGAGGAATCGTCCACTATCAATACGTTGCCCATGCTGTTATCCTCCTTGGCTGTTATCTATGCGCGCACACGGCGGCTTTATTTTGCTGCTGCGGTTGGCCCGCATGGCCTTTCATTTGCGGCCGATGAGTGCCTAATCGGCCGTCATCGCTGGAAACTTTAACCTTTAAATTGGCGCCTGAAGGTGGTGCGCTCCCCCTTGAGCGGCAACAAGACGGTGAAGCGGCTCCCTTTGCCGGCGGTGCTCTCGACGCGGATGCTGCCGCCGTGCGCCTCGACGATCGCCTTGCTGATGGTGAGGCCAAGGCCGGTCCCCTTGAAGCCGCGGGCCGCCGAGGAGCGGAAGTACTTGTTGAAGACGCGGGAGACCTCGTTTTCCGGGATGCCGATGCCGGTGTCGGCGACCTCCACGAGCAGGCGGTCCTCCTCGACCGTTGTGCTGACGCTGATGGTGCCGCGGCGCGGGGTGAACTTCACCGCGTTGCCGATCAGGTTGGCGAAGACCCTGGTGATCTGCTTCGCGTCAAGATCGAGTGTCGGGATTCCGTCGCAGAGGTCGCTCAGGAAGTAGGAACCGTGCACCGCCGCCTCCTGTTCCCCGTCGCGGCAGCATCCTTCGAGGAGGGCCCGGGTGTCGGTCGGTTGGCGGTCTATCTGCAAAAGCCCCGCCTCAAGGCGGTAGGCGTCCAGGACGTCGTCGATCATGGAAAGCATCTTCGCGGCGCTCTTGTCCATCTCCTTCACGAACAGGTGCAGCGAGGGGTCCATCTTGGTGGGCATCTCCCCGATGAGCGCCTGCATGTACCCCATGATCACGGTGAGCGGCGACTTGAGGTCGTGGGTCATCATCGCCACGAACTCCTCGCGCTGGCGCTTCTCCTTCTTGTCCGCGCTGATATCGCGCAGTTGGAATAGTTCGCCCTGGGTGTCGCCCGGAAGCTTCGAAGAGCGGACCTGGATCACGGCGCCGTCGATGCTCACCTCCGCCGGTTCGTCCTGGACGTTCTCGCTGAGCACGCGGTAGACCGGCGTCCGAAGCGGCAGCATGTCCACCCTTTTGCCGACGACCTCGGCGCGGCCGATGTGAAGGATCTCCTCCGCCCGACGGTTCATGAGCAGCACGTGGCCGCCGGCGTCCAGGTAGACCACCCCCGAATCGATCTCCTCAAGCAGGGACGCGGTTATGTTTTCAAGTTGCTCCTGCATGCTACCTCCACCATGGGCCTAGGCCCTGCTTGGGCTTATCGGAACCTGTCTGCATACCTTGAGCCAAAAGGACCGCAAAAGTTTACCAGAATTTGAAAGGGAGGGGCCGCGCAGAAAGTCCGACTGGTCCGACTGGTCCGACTGGTCCGACTGGTCCGACTGGTCCGACTGGCAGTGCTGGCAGTGCTGGCAGGTGCTGGAGCGGGTGCGGGCGGTAGGGGTGGGGCTGGTGGCAGCTAAGCCGTAGCTGCCGAAGGCGTCCCTTCCCCCGCCTGCGGACCGTAGCCTGTGGGCGTAGGTCCGGAGGGGGAGGGACAGGGAGGGGAAAACCTACTTGCCGCCCAGTTGCAGCGGCAGACCGTTCTGGTACCAGCCGACGATGCCGTCGGTCATGTTGTAGACCTCGCGGTACCCCTTGGAGGCGAGAAAGCTCGCGGCGGTGGCGGAGCGGGCACCGACGGCGCAGTACACGAGCACCGGCCGGTCACGCGGAACCTCCTGCACCCTGCGGTTCAGCTCGCCCAACGGGATCAGCACGGAACCTTTCAGGTGCGCCTGACGGAACTCGTCCGGGGTGCGCACGTCGAGCAGGAACATCTTCTTGTTCTTCGACATCACGGCCTGCGCCTGCTTCGATGTCACGTTGGCAAGCCCTACGGCCTGGGAAAGGGAAGCGGTGAGTACGACTACGGCAAACAAAACGGCAAACAGTCTCATCAATAATCCTCACTTTTCAATTCATCTATTCTGCTTCGAGCACGTACCCCACCTGCATCGGCTTGAACCCTGCCGGGAACGCCTGGGCGAGCCGGGCCGCCGCGTGAAACCCGGTGCAGTGCCCCGGGCAGATCTTCTTCAGTCCGTACTTCTTGAGCGCCTTTATGGTCTGGTCGACCTGCGGCTGGGAGGAGAAGGCCAAGTGACACCCACCCACCACCCCGTAGACCCGGTCCACCCCGGTCTTCTCGCGAGCATGCTCGATGGTGTTGATCATCCCGGCATGGCAGCATCCGAGGAGGATCAAAAGCCCCTTCCCGGTCACCACGACGAGCGACTGGTCGTCCCGTATCTCGTCCCTCTCGCACCCCGCCTCGTCGCAGAAAAGCCCCGCGTCACCTTCTTCGTAAGGAGTCCTGCGCGGCACCTCGCCGGTCAGGAAAACGCCGGGCATCACCTCGCGGAACTCGTCGCTGTAGGAGAAGACGGCCCCGAGACCGGCCAGGAACTCCTCGGAGTAGGGCACCCCCACCGAGCGGGCGGTCCCTTCCCGCACGGAGTAACGCCGGGTGAAGATGCCGGGGTGCGCGAGGATCCTTTTCGGGCCGCCAACCTGCAGAAGCGGCCAGAGCCCCCCCGCGTGGTCCCAGTGCCCGTGCGACAACACGACCTGGTCGATCCCCTTCAGGTCGACGTTCATGCGCTGGGCGTTGTGCAAAAGCGTGTGCCCCGCCCCGGTGTCGAAGAGAAGGGACCGGTCCCCCTCCTGCACCAGCGCGGCGAAACCGTGCTCGCCCAGCGTGCCGGAAAGCGCACCGGCGGTGTTGTCGCAAAGGACCTTGATGCGGCAGATCATTTACCGCACTCCCTGGGCGGGAGCTTGGGAACGCCGAGCTTGTCCAGGATGGTCATCATCGGGCACCAGTTGGTGAAGCCGGACTGCAAAAGGTTCAAGCCGATGAAGGCGGTGAACCAGAGCCAGCGCGGATCGTGGTAATGGGCCAGCGCCAGGGAGATCAGGGTGAAGGTGCCGGCTATGAGTCTAAGCAGTCTGTCGATGTACATATAACCTCCTTGTCCGGTCACTTTTTCTGCAAAAGTTCCGCCACCTTGCCTGCGGTATTGGCGGTGAATTCGACGCAGCGCTTCTTGCCGTTGGCGGTGAGGGCCTTGCAGCAGGTGACCCGGTACTGCTCCTTGAACCAGTGGTGCAACTCCTTCGTCAGCGCGGCGGAAAGCTTCCTATCCTTCACCACGAGGCCGATGGCCATGGTCCCGCCGGCCACCGCGCCGCAGATGCATCCCGCCCCCGAGCCGCCGCCGAAACCGGAAGCCAGATGCACCAGTTCGTCCCCGGCTTCGGGTAGGAATTCGTTTTTCACCGAAGCGAGCACCGCCTCGGCGCAATGCATCTTGCCGGAACGGTAGAACCCTTCAGCCTCGGTGGCGACCTTTTCCGCAACGGATGCGCCTTCCACATTCTCTGCCACGTTCTTTCTAAGCCAAAACACTACAACCTCCTAAGCTGCGAGCTTTTTTTGATGTTTTTCCTTCCAGGACTGCACCATGAAGTAAAGGATCGGAATCGTGATCCTGGAAAGTGTCGTCGAGGCGATCTCGCCGCACATCATGGCGAGGGCGAGCCCCTGGAAGATCGGGTCGAACAGGATTACGAAGCTCCCCACCACGACGGCGGCGGCGGTGAGCAGCATGGGACGGAAACGGACCGCGCCTGCGTCGATGATCGCCTCGTCGAGCGGCATCCCCTCGCGGCGGCGCAATTCGGCGAAATCGATGAGGATGATGGAGTTTCGCACGATGATGCCGGCCAGGGCGATGAAGCCTATCATGCTGGTCGCCGTGAAGAAAGCCCCCATGATGGCGTGCCCGGGCAGGATGCCGATCAGGGTGAGCGGGATCGGCGCCATGATCACGAGCGGCGTGGTGAAATCCTTGAACCAGGCCACCACCAGCACGTAGATGAGCACCATGACCGCGGCGAAGGCGGCACCCAGGTCGCGGAAGACCTCGTAGGTGATGTGCCACTCGCCGTCCCACTTGATGCCGGGGCGCTCCTCGCTCCAGGGCTGGGTCGCCGCGCGCTGCTCGATGTGGTAGCCGCCGGGAAGCGCTATGTTGTCGATGTCCTTGTGCATCTTGAGGATGGCGTACACCGGCGCCTCGATCACCCCGGCCACGTCGCCTATCACGTACACCACGCTCTTCATGTTCTTTCTGTAGAGCGATTTGTCTTCCACGCCGCGCACCACGCGGACCAGCTCGGAAAGGGGTACGTTCCCCTTGTTACCGGCGACGTAGATGGAGGAGAGCGAGGAGACGTCGCTTCGGGAACCGACCGGGAGGCGCAGGTTGATGCGCACCGGTTCCTTCTCCTGGGGCACGTGCATGATCCCCACGTCGGTTCCCCCCACCGCGAGTTTAAGGGTCTGCACCACCTGGGCCGTGTCCACCCCTGAGAGCGCCGCCTTCTCCCGGTCCACCTCGAAGCGCAGCGTGGGATGGTCGTCCTCCTGGTACCAGTCGACATCGACGACACCGGCGGTGTTTTTGAAGATGTCCCTGATCTTCTTGGCGATATCGACGCGGGTTTTCTGGTCCGGGCCGTACACCTCGGCGACGAGCGTCGAGAGGACCGGCGGACCCGGCGGGATCTCGGCCACTTTGAGGCGCGCGCCGTAGCGGTCCGTGATCGCCTTGAGCGTCGGACGGATCCTCTTCGCGATGTCGTGCGACTGGGCGGAGCGCGCCTCCTTCCCTTCCAGGTTGACCTGGATCTCGGCGACGCTCGGCCCCTGGCGCAGGTAGTAATGGCGCACGAGGCCGTTGAAGTTGAACGGGGAACTCGTGCCGACGTAGCTTTGGAAGTCGGTCACCTCGGGGACCTTCCTGAGCGCGTCGCCCAGTTCGGCCACCATGCGCGCGTTGTCCTCGAGGGTCGTCCCCTCCGGGGCGTCGATGATGAGCTGCAACTCGCTCTTGTTGTCGAACGGCAGCATCTTCACCGTCACCGCCTTGAAGTAGACGAGCGAGCAGGAGACGAGGAGAAGGATCACCACCATGGAAAGAAAGCCGTAGCGCACCTTCTTGTCGTGCAAAAGCCTCCCCATCATGCGCCGGTAGAATCCCGTCATCCATGACTCTTCCGGGGGAGCGTCGGTGCCGTAATGCGACTCCCCCTTCATGAAGCGGTAGGCGAAGTACGGCGTGACGATCAGCGCGATGAGCAGCGAGAAGACCATGGCCATGGACGCGCCGACCGGGATCGGGCGCATGTACGGCCCCATGAGGCCGCCTACGAACCCCATCGGGAGGATGGAGGCGATGACGGCAAGGGTCGCCAGCATGGTCGGGTTCCCGATCTCGTCCACCGCCCGCACCGCCGCCTCGAGCGGCTTGAACTTGGTCGTGGTGAAGTAGCGGTGGATGTTCTCCACCACCACGATGGCGTCGTCGACCAGGATGCCGATGGAGAAGATGAGCGCGAACAGGGTGATCCGGTTCAGCGTGTAGCCGATCCGGTTGAAGATGAACATGGTGAGCGCGAGGGTCACCGGAATCGCGATCGCCGCCACGGCGCCGGCGCGCCATCCCATGAAGACCGCGATCAGCAGGGTGACCGAGATGGCGGCCAGGAACATGTGGAACAGGAGCTCGTTGTTCTTGTCCTTCGCGGTCTCCCCGTAGTTCCTTGTGACGGTCACCTGCATCTCGGAGGGGATCAGTTTCCCCTTCTGGAACTCGACCCGCTTCAGGAGGTCCTCGGCGACCCAGGTCGCGTTCGCCCCCTTGCGCTTGGCGATGGCGATGGTGACCGCCGGGTAGTCGGCCGCGCCCCCTTTCAGGTGCTTCTGCGCCGCCGCGGGGCCGAGCCCGAAGAAGACGTAGTCCTTCGGTTCCTGGACGCCGTCGGTGATCGTGGCGACGTCCGAGAGGTACACCGGGCGACCGTCCTTCACGCTGACGACGAGCCTACCCGCGTCGGCGGGGTCGGAGATGAAGCCACCCGCCTCCAGGCTGTACTCGCGGTTACCCGAGGCGAAGGAGCCCGCGCGCTGCGAGACGTTCCCCTTCTCCAGCGCTGAAGCTACGGCAAGCGGGGTGAGACCGTAGGAGGAGAGCCGCACCGGGTCCAGGCGGACCTTCAATTCGCGTGAGAGTCCTCCCTTGATCTCGGAATGCGCCACGTTCTCCACTTTCTGGAGGTCGTCGCAGAGCTCGCGGGCCACCTTTCTCAGGGCATGGTGGTCGTAGCGGTCCGACCAGAGGGTGAGCGAAACGATAGGAACGTCGTCGATCGACTTCGACACCACGAGCGGCTCCCCCGCGCCCGGCGGGAGGAGGTTTCGGTTGCTCATCACCTTGTTGTAGAGCTTGACGAGGGAATCTTCCATGCTCTCACCGACCAGGAAGCGGACCGTGATGATCCCCATCCCCTGGCGGCTTGCCGAGTAGATGTATTCGACCCCGTTGATCTCCCAGATCTTCTTCTCGAAGGTGGTCACCACCCGCTCCTCGACCTCCTTAGGAGAAGAGCCGGGCATGGGGAGGTAGATGTCCACCATGGGGACGACGATTTGCGGCTCTTCCTCGCGCGGCGTCGCAAAGACCGAGTAGAGCCCGATCAAAAGCGAAGCGGCCACGATGAGCGGCGTCAGCTTGGAATCTATGAAGGCGCGGGCGATCTTCCCCGCGAAACCCAGGTTGTTCATGCTATCTCCGATGATGGCGGTACCTTCACTTCCACCTACTGCACCTTCGCGCCGTCGACCATCTTCTCTATACCGGCGGTGACCACCTTCTCGCCGGGGGCGAGGCCGGAAAGGATCTCGACACGTCCCCCCTGGGCGCGCCCGGGCTTCACCAGCCGCAAGCGGGCGAACCCGTCGGGCGACACCACCCAGACCGAGGTGAGCGAGGAACGCTGCACGACGGCCCCCTCGGGGACGGCGATCCCCTTACGGGATCCGGTCTTGAAGAAGGCCTTGCCGTAGCTCCCGGAGCGCAGCCCGCGGGAGGGAAGATCTACCTTGACGGTGAAAGTCCGCGTCGCGGGATCGACCACGGGCACCACCTCGGAGACGCGCCCGGTCGCCGGGGCCCCCTCTACCGCGATGCCGAGCTGGTCGCCCCCCTTCACCTTGCCGAGCAGCGTCTCCGGGGCGGAGACCTCGAGACGGTACCCGTCGTCACCTTCAACGGTCAGAAGCGGCGTCCCCGGGAAGACGGTCTGCCCCGCCTCGACCTGCTTGGCAACCACCACACCGGCTATGGGAGAGGTGACCTTGCCGTAACCCGCGACGGCACCGGCGGCTCTCGCCCCCTGGCGCGCCTGGGCGAGCCTCGCCTCGGCACGCGCCACACCCTGGGCGGCAACCTCCTGCTCGGTCTTTTTCGTGTCGAACTCCTGGCGGGTCACCGCCTGCTCGGCGACGAGGCGCGAGTAGCGCTCGAAGGTGACATCGGCGAGCCTCTTCTGGGCCTGTGCCTCGGAGAGGGCGCGTGCCGCCTCCTCGACGCCGGAGACCGCTCCCGCTGCCGCCGCTCCGCTCTCGACCGCATCGATGGCGGCCAAAAGCTTGCCGCGCCCGACCCGCTCACCTTCCCTCACGTACACGCGGTTGACACTCCCGGCGATACGCGCGGCGATGAGCGCGGTGTTGCGTGCCTTCACCGTGCCGACCGCCTCCTGGACGTCGGCCAGATCCTCGGTCGCCACGGTAACCACGGTGGCTCCCTGCACCACGGGGGGTGCCGCCGGGGCGGCGCTCTGCTCCTTCTTCGCGCCGCAACCGAAACCTGTTGCTATGACAAGGGCAAAAAAGGCTGCCCGGTACGCTTTCATCGCATGACCTCCTGTATTAAGACGCCGGTACGGAAATAGACCTCTGCCGTAGCGGCGTAACCGGCGTTTTCAACTTCCACAAGGTTCGCCCGGGCGCGGTCGAGGGCGGTCTCGGCGTCCATCACCTCGACGAGCGGGGAGAGACCGTTGCCAAAGCGCAGCGTCACCAGGCGGCGGCTCTCCTCGGCGTCCCGCACCGCGGAACGGGCGCTCTCAAGCCTAAGCAACGCCTCCTGGCGGTGCAGCACGCTCTCGGTCACCTGGAGCGCGACTTCGCGGCGCTCGTTTTCCAGCACCTCGGCGGCACTTCTCTTGGTGAGCTCCGCCTGCGTCTTCTCATGGGAGCGCCGCATGCCGTCGAAGAGCTCCCAGCGCAGGTTGACGCCGACGTTCCACGAATCCTTGTCGGTGCCAAGCGGCATGTCGCGGTCGTTCAACTGGTAGCTGCCGCGGGCGTAGAGGGTGGGGAGATAGGCGTTTTTCGCCTGCTTCACCGCGAGCTCGCCCCGCTCGACCGCGTTCTCGGCGGCCTTCAGGTCGGGACGGTTCTTTTGCGCGAGGACGATCAACTGCTCCGTTTCCGGCGCCGGTTCCTCCAGGCGCGGCATGTCGCCGATATCCAGCGTCCCCCCCTGCGCACCACCGACAACGAGGTTAAGCCGCATGCGCGCTATGAGCACTGCGTTGTTCGCCGCCACCACGCGCTGCTCCGCCTCGGCCACGGCGGTTGCCGTGCGCAGGCGCTCCGACTTAAGCCCGATGCCGTCCTTCTCGCGCAGCGCCGCCAACCGGTCGTGCTCGCGCGCGTTGATCACGGACTGCTCCGCAACCTCGCGGTAGGCCTGGGCCTTGCGCACCTCCAGGTAGGCCACGTAGACGCGGAAGGCGATTTCCTCGCGCCGTGCCTCTTCGGAAAGCGCCGCCGCCTCGGCCCCTTTCCCGGCCATTGCCACGCCGTTCGAGATGCCGAAATCAAGCAGCGGCTGCTCCAGCGTCACCGCGGTTTTAAAGTCGCCGCGCGGCGAGGGGTTGTTCAGGGGATCGGCGGCGAAGTCCTTGGCGGGGCTGATGCGGGCTTCGTCCAGCTTCATCATGAAAACGGTGCTCGGGGTATTGGAGAGGACCGCGCCGCTTTCCAGCGACACGCGAGGCAGGTAACGGCTGCGGCTCACCGCAACGCCCTGCTCCGCTGCCCCCTTCTCCAGCGCGGCGGCCTTCAGCAGATGGTTGCTTTCGAGGGCGCGCTTCACCGCCTGCTGCAGCGTCACCACCTCTCCAAAGGCGGGCGTCGTCAGGACGGAAAAGAGCAGTGCGAGCAGCGGTGCAAACCTTCTATTCACCCGTGAAACCTCCTTGCGGGCATAGTTGTGATCTTGTGTCGAGATATATTCGAATTCTTATATATATACTCCGAGACCGATTGTCAAGGTAATAACCTTATAAGCATAGGTTAAGTAGCCCATATCGGATCTCACGACCGAAACATTGTAACAGCTTAGAAAGGGTACCGCGCTTTCCACATGAAAAATGTGGCGGGAGCGAGGACCTAAATGGAACTTTCGAAAGGGGAGCAGGGACTTTTGGAAGCCAACAAAAAAGACCGGCGCGCTCCGCAGGTGAGCGCGCCGGTCTTAACGCTTTTATTCCGGGAGGGATCAGGCGCCGGGCTGGTCCAGCAGGTAGCGTCCGACGTAGTTCTTGGAGAACTGCATGGCGGTACGACCGCAGCGCTTGGTCTTGTCGTGCGACCACTGTATCGCATCCAGCTCCAGTTCCTTGCTCCAGGGGATGGTGACGTTGCGGCTCTTTGCCTCGCGCTCGACGCACTGGCGCACCGCGTCGAGGTAGCGGTCCTGGGTGAAGACGTGGAAGGCGACCCAGAGGCCGAAGCGGTCCGAGAGGGAAACCTTCTCCTCCATCGCCTCGCTCTCCTGCAGCTCGCCGTTCACGTATTTGCCGCCGAGCAGGTCGGTGTTGTACTGGGGAAGCAGGTGGCGCCGGTTTGAGGTGACGTAGATGAGGACGTTTTCCGGAGCGCAGTACACCGAGCCGTCCAGGGCGCTTTTCAGCATCTTGTAGGAGAGTTCGCCGATCTCGAAGGTCAAGTCGTCGCACAAAAGGATGAAGCGGTAGGGCTGATCCTCGACGGCGCTGAAGATCTCGGATAGGTAGATGAGGTCTTCCTTCTCTACCTGGATCACGCGCAGCCCCTCAGCGGCGAATTCGTTCAGGAGCGCCTTCACCATGGAGGACTTGCCGGTCCCGCGCGAGCCCCAAAGGAGCGCGTTGTTGGCCGGGAGCCCCTTCACGAACTGGCGCGTGTTGTTGACCATGATCTCCTTCTGCTTCTCGCACCCGAGCAGGTCGTCGAGCTTCGTCTGGTCGGTGACTTTCACCGCCTCCAGGTAACCGGAGAAGGAGTGACGACGCCAGTTGGCGGCGTGGCAGGTTTCCCATTTGACCGCCTTCACGGCCTTGGGGAGTAACATTTCCACAGAGCTCAGCACGCGTTCGAGCTGGGCAACGACTTCCGGTTTCAGATTCAGCATGTAGGTTTCCGTCCCCCGTGCGGTGGGTCCCTGACCGGCTGTTTGCTGACATGAAACAACCGCGTCCCGGTAACCCCCGGTAATTTTGTCCATTCTGTATACGTTATCGGGCATGGGCGTGTCAAATTAAAACAATGTGTCAATTGGATGGAACCCGGCTGCGGCAGAGCACCCAGGCGCTCACCCCCGGCAGGACGAGACCGGCACGTGCGAGAACGATCATCATGGCGTTTTCCAGATGCAAAATACCGGCGACGCCACGGCTCACAAGTCCACCGAGACGGAAGGGTCCCTGGTCCTGCGCCCCCTGCCATTTGGTGCACCTGTCCATCAAAAACTTCGGGATGAGGAGGGAGCCGAAGAGGTAGCCCGAGGAGAGGACGGCGAGACCTGACGCTGCGGCAACCTCCCTCAGCTCCTTGAGGCGATAGCGCCGGTAGCGACCGAGGAACCAGTCCCTTCCGCTGAAGAGCGACGGGAAGGCGGGCACCGTGATGAGGACGTGCCCCCCGGCCGCAACGTGCTGCCATACCAACCGCTTGAGAAACCGCCGGTCTTCTTCGACGCGCTCCAGCACGTCCACAAGCAGGGTCAACTCGAAGCGCCTTCCGGCGGCGGGGAGGTCCGGCACGTAGATCACCCCCCGAGCCGGAACGAGCCGCGTAACGGTCCTTTCGGTGAGGTCGGCGACCACGGCGGTGACGCGGATGCCCGGCAAGGCCGCACAGAGGGACCTGCTGAGGTACCCGTCCCCGCAGTCGACGTCGAGAACGCTCATGCCGTCGCGCAGATTTTCCCCGAGCAGCATCGCCACGGTGCGTGCCCGCGCCACCTCCCACGGGCCCCTTTCAGTAAGTGCCGCCTCCTTGCCGGGGTCCATGGCTAAAACCTCAGCTCGCAGCTCAACCCGGTGCCGGAACCGGTGACCTGCGGGCGCAGCGAAAGGCTGCGGAGCGGTGAACTGCCAAGATCAGTGCCGGCGGCAGGAGAGTCCGGGTCGTCGCCGTGCAAAAGTACCGGGAGGAAACCGCCGGTGAAAGGCCGGGTTACGGCTACGGCAGGAACGTAGGGGTCATAGTGGTGGTCGAGGCCGCCGCCAACGGGGAGCGCCGAGGCCGGCCCCGGCAGGGTAGCCGTGGCGAAGGGGAGAAGAAGAGCCGTCGCGATATGGTGCAGGGGGGATTTGACCATAGGCGATATTAAAGATTACCAATGATGCCTTGTCAAACCGTAGCGGCGCGCGGCACCTCGAGTTCCCCGGTGTGGCTCAGCCAGGCGAAGGAAAGCGCCAGCATGTCGGCCACTCCTCCCATGGTGAGGTTGCGGCTCACGTAGTGGGCGTTTCTTTCGGCAAGAAAGGCGATGAAGTCCTCGCGTTGTGCCACCAGCAGCTCCAGGGTCGCCCCGTCCTCGCGCACCGTCTCCAGCCCTTGCCGACCGCAGCGGTGCAGGGCGGTGGTGTCCTCGACACTCGCCATGAGCCGCCCCAGCATGGCGAATGTCGCGCTCCCCCGGTTGCCGCCCTCCGCCATCTCGCGTCGGAAAACCGGAAGCGCCTCGCCGAAGAGCGCCGGGAGACCGCGCAGCGCCTCCCCCCGGATTCCATCGGCACGGTAAATCTCGCGCACCCGGCTGCCGTTACTCCCCGAGGCGTCCGCCGGACCGAAGAGTTCCCCGGCTAGCCGCGCCACCGCGGCGCTCAAGGCCGCCTCGTCGCGGCGGCCGGTGCGCGCGCTCGCGCAAAGCAGCAGACCACTTAAAAAGATGTACCCGCGGTGACAGTTGGTGCCGGTTTCCTCCAGCATGGCCCGTTCGGCCTCCACACCGAGACGCACCTGTTGTGCGAGCACCTCCCCTGCGGCGAGCGAGTCGCTCACCCGGTCAAGGTACCCGGAGACGACGGCGAGGGAGGCTTCCATGCGTGGGACGGAGAGGTCGCGGTGGGATCCGGAGTCGTTCAGGTCGACGAGCCCGGGCTTCGGGGTGAGGTAGAGCTCCATGAAGGCGCCGCGCACGAGGCTGCGCGAAAGATGCGTGAGCTCAGAGCGCATCGATGAGGGCCCTGGCCGCGCGCGCCAGTTCGTCGCTTGTGTGGCGCCCGGCGCGGATGCAGGCGAGCGCCGGTTCGCGGCAGATGAGGCAGCTTCTGGGGGCCACGTCGAGGTCGGCGCGTCCCATCTGGTTCCCGGCGTGGTCGTAGACGTCGAGGTCGAGCAGCCTTCCCGCCGGGTGCGCCCCCTCGAGGGCTATCCCCAGCCGCTTCACCTGGGTGGCGAGAAGCCGCGTGCGATAAAGGACGAAGGGGCCGAGGGCGTCACGTCCGCGCGCGGCGGCGCTTCCCTTCATCGCCTGAAGGAGCGCCCGTTCCCCCCAGGCGAAGAGCCGTTCGGCCCGTGCGCCGGTCTTCTCCGCCCCCGGGAGGTTCAAGGAGAGCATCACCGTCGCGGGAAACAGGGTCGGGAACAGGGTGTCCAAAAGCTCCTGCCGGCGGTCCCGCGCCGCCAAGAGGCTATTCCTTAACGCGTCTGACGACATCGATGATGCTCCCGTCGCGGTACTCGATGGCCGCCACCACCTCGTCCTCGAACTCGAGGGGGCGCGGCGTGCCGGTGACGCGGCAGATCTCGCGCTGCAGGTCGGCGATATCCTTCACCGGGAGCTTCCTTCTGATCAGCTCCTCCTTGAGCTCGGCGTGCCTGTCGTTCACCGCGATGCCGCGCTCGGTGACCACGACGCCGATGGTGTCCCCCGGGGTGGTGATGGTGGTGACCCGGTCGCGCACGATGGGGAGGCGCCCTCGGATCGAGGGGGCGACGATGATGGAGAGCTTGGCCCCGGCCGCGGTATCGGAGTGTCCGCCGGTGTTGTGCAGCAGATAGCCGTTCGATTCGGTGTTCACGTTGACGTTGAAGGCGGTGTCGACCTCGGTGGCGCCCAGGATGACGCAATCGAGCCGGTTCACCACGCTCCCGGCGTTGAAGGGGTTCGCGTACATGTCGGCGCTTATCTCCTGGTGTGCGCGGTTCACGCCGATGGAGCGCACCGCCTCCTGGTCGAAGCACTGCACGTCCATGAGCGCCGAGAAAAGCCCCTCCTCGAGCATCTCGACGAAGTAACCGGTGATGCCGCCGCAGCCGAAGCTCCCCTTGATGGAACCCTTGCGCATGGCGTTACGCACCTTCTCCGCAACGGCGAGCGAGATGCCACCCGAGCCGGTCTGGAAGGAGAAGCCGTCCTTTAAAAGCCCGGACGCCTCGATCACCTGCGATGCGTAGCTTGCGATCTGCAGGCCTACCGGATCGGTGGTGACCCGCGTGGTGGTGGAGACGATCTTCGCCGGGTCCCCCAGGCGGTCGACCGCCACCACGTAGTCTACGAGGGTCTGCGGGATGCCGACCGGAACCGCGGGAAAGGGGACCAGGTTGTCGGTGACCGCGACGACGCAGGAGGCGTAGCCCGCGTCGATCTGCGCGTAACCCAGGCTGCCGCAGGCGGACGGGCCGTAGTAGCCGTTCATGTTGCCGTACTCGTCGCAGCAGGGGGCCGCGATGAAGGCGACGTCGATCTTCACGCTCCCCTCGATGATGGAGCGGGCCCGGCCGCCGTGGGTTCTGACCACGATGGGGCAGGAAAGCTCGCCGCGGCTCGCCAGTTCGCCGATCAGGCCGTTCACGCCGCACTGGAACCCGGCGATGACGCCGCTTTTAATGTGCGGGATGATCTCGGCGTGCACCGGATGCACCGAGGAGGAGGCGATCCAGATCCCCTTGAGCCCCATGGCCGCGATCTCGGCCACGATGCGGTTCAACAGAAAATCGCCGTTTCTCAAGCTGTGGTGCGTGGCGATGGTCATGCCGTCGGCAAGGCCGCTCGCCTCGATCGCCTCCCTCAGCGAGGAGAGCCGCTTCCCCTGCCCCGGGTTCACGCGCTTCACCGGGCGGGCGGCGACGGTCCCTTCCGGCCGCAGCGACCAGGCGTCGCCGTAGGGGACGAGTCTTTTTCCCGCGTAAGAATCCGGGATCTCACGTCCCAGGCTATTGAGCGCCATGAATCTCCTCCTCGTCGATCAGGGTGTCCACCATGCCGTGGGCGTAGGCGGTGCGCAGAACGCGGGCGGCCCGCTTCACCACCGGGGCGTCGACCATCTTCCCCCCGAGGGCGATGACGCCGGTCCCCAGCTGCCGCGCCCGTTTGATCGCCTCGATCACCTGGAGCGCGTACTCCACCTCGTGCTCTTTCGGCGCGAAGACGTCGTGCACCACCTCGATCTGGCGCGGGTTCACCAGGCACTTCCCGGTGTAGCCGAGCCTTTTGGCGAGCTCGGTCTCGGCCCGGAGCCCCTCCATGTCCGAGACGTCCGCGAAGATGGTGTCGACCGCCTGGATCCCCTTCGCCTTGGCGGCCCAAAGGACGCGGGTACGCGCGTTGAAAAGTTCCTCGCCGCCGCGGCTTCTCTCGATCTCCATGCTCGCCGTGTAGTCCTCGGCACCGAAAGCGAGGGCGAAGATGCGCTCCGAGCTGTTGGCGATGCCTACCGCATTGATGACGCCAAGCGCGCTCTCCAGCGAGGGAAGGATGCCGAAGCGGCCGATCTCGACCTCGAGCTCCTCCTCGAACTCGGTCAAGAGGGTGTCCAGGCGCTCCACGATCTCGGGGGTGTCCGCCTTGGGGAGCCTGATGCCGTCGGGCATGGCCGGAAGCACCACCTTGAGGTCCTCGTACCCCCACTTCGAGTCGAGCGGGTTGATGCGGACCAACAGTTCCTTGTTGCGGTCGGTGTAGTTCAAAAGGAAGCGCTTCACCAGGTGGCGCGCCGCGTCCTTTTCGGCTAACGGCACCGCGTCCTCCAGGTCGATGATCACCGAGTCGCAGTTGAAGATGGGGATGTTTTGAAGCATGGAGGGCATGTTGCCCGGAACGTAGAGCAGGGAGCGTCGCAGCTTGAAGTCGGCCATCAGGAGGACTCCTCGTCGATGTAGATGGTCGGGATGCCGCCGACCTTGGAGACGTGGCGTTCGACGCCGGAGACGTCGAGTTCGGTCAGGACGATCTCGCAGGTGGCGAAGACCTCGGCGTCGTACAGGTGCCCGCCGACGACCTCGCCGGAAGATTTGGACATCATGATGTGGAAGTGGCAGTCGAGAAGATCGTCCTCGCCCGGCACGATGTTCCCTTGCAGTCCCAGAAGCTCGCAGGGCCCCTCGATGTCGTGGATCGTGATGCGCGGCGTGGTGATGGGGAGCTTCGCGCCGGTCTTGATGCCGCGCAGCTTCACGTTCTTCACGCTGCCGAGCGCCGAGACGATCATGGCGTAGCGCACGTCGGTCAGGTGTGCGAACTGCAAAAGCCTCGTGGTGAGGCGCTCTCCCGGGGTGATCTTGATGATGAAGCGCCTGCCGTTGGTGCACTCCTTGTACCAGAGACCTTCCATCTATCCCTCCGTGGCGCGCATGATGGCCGTCTCGAGGCGCGCCTCTATGGCGTAATCGAGGGCGCCGCGGTCGGTGATGCGCACCTCGCCCGACTCGATGCCGTGCTTTTCCAGCACCTCGTCCACCTTGGCCCTTATCAGCGCGCCGAACTGTTTCACCACCGTCGACTCGATGGTCACGGAAAGCGTCTCCGCGGGCTCCAGGAAAACCATCAGGTCGCTGGACTGCATCGTCCCCGCCTGCGCCTTCTTCACGATCTTCATTTGCCTCCTCCCTTTACCCAGATCTTGATCCCCTCGCTGGAGAGGAGAAAATCCAGGGTGCTTACCGGCACCAGTTCCGCGATCCCCTCCAGTTCGCCGTTCAGGAGCATATCCCGCACCCGCGAGGCCGAAATGGGACGGTCCATGGCGCTTTTTCTCTCGACCTCCTGCACCTCGACGCCGAGCGGAGGGAGGATGCGGTGCATCGCTTCGTTGTAGGCCGCGGTGGTGCCGCACCATGGTTCGCTGCCGACAAAGCGGGTTTTCACGTGGAAGTGCGGTGCGATGTGCCGGGCGAAGAGCAAAAGGTCGAGCTCCATCTGGATCGCCCCGCCGGGGTCACCCCCCTTGAGGAAGTAGGTGGGGAAGGTGATGCTGGAAACGGCGTACCAGGAGGTATCGAGGACGACGACGTTTTCAAGGTCCGCGGTCCCCTCCTGCACCATGCGCAGGCGGGCGCCAAAGGGGAACAGGGAGCGCTCCTCGCGCACGACGAAGAGATAGAGCTGGTCCACGGCCGCGGCCGCCTGCTCGATCAGGTAACGGTGTCCGAGCGTGAAGGGGTTGCAGTTGGCGACGATGGCGCCGTTGTTGCCGGGGAGGATCTGCTTTGCGTATCTGGAGAGATAGCGCCTCAGGCCGTCGCCGTATTCAAGGAGGGCGGTCGTGCCGGAGGCAACCAGGAGGTTGAAGTTGAGCGCCTCGAAACCCGGGACGAGGGCTGGCGAGGTGAAGACGAAAAAGGAATCGACGCCGTCTTGATAACCGCGGCCGACCAGTTCGGTTACCACCTCGTCGAGGAGCGTCCCCCCCTGGTGCGAGGGTGTCACGGCGAGCATCTTGAGGACGCGACCCTGCCGCGCCCCGACCGCCACGAGGCGCCCCGCCTCGAAGACGCCCACCAGGTCGTCATAGGGGGCTTCGAAGCGAAGGCCGCTTGCTTCTACCAGCGCCCGGGCCTGCCCGAGATCATCCGTGGAGAGAAGTGAAGTAACCATCCGCAAAGACTAACACCAAAGATATGTATACGTAACCGCGTATACCAAAAAAACTTTTCCGATCTATCAGGGTGGGTTACCCGATCTCTCATAGCCCGGGCAAGATCCAGGCAGTATTAAGAAAAAACTATGATGCAGGCGCCCTCTTGTGCTATCGTGCACGGTTCGCAAAACAACAGATATTATTCCAAAAAGCAAAGACCCATATGAACATCTCGGTAGTGATACCTGCCCACAATGAAGCAGAGAACATAGAGTCCCTTGTCCAGGAAATCGTGGCGACCGGCCTCGACTGTGAGATCGTGGTGGTCGACGATGGCAGTACCGACGACACCCATGCGCGGCTGCTTGATTTGAAGAAGTCCGTTCCTTCCCTGAAGGTGGTGCAACACGACCGCGCCTACGGCCAGAGCGCCGCCGTTGCGACCGGTATCAAGCAGGCCGGCGGCACCCTGATCGGGACCTTGGATGGTGACGGCCAGAATAACCCCGCCGACCTGCCGAAGATGATCGAGGCGATCCGGAACAGCACCAACCCCAACCTCAAGATGGTGGCCGGCTACCGCAAGAAGAGGGACGACTCCCCCTGGCGCATCATAAGCTCCAGGATCGCCAACGCCTACCGGCGCTTCTTCCTGAGGGACGAGACCCCGGACACCGGTTGCGGCCTCAAAGTCTTTTACCGCGCCGCTTTTCTCGAGCTCCCCTTCTTCGACCACATGCACCGTTTCCTCCCGGCCCTGATCAGGATGAGAGGTGGAGACGTCATCTCCGTCGAGGTGCACCACCGTCCGCGCACCGCCGGGGTCTCCAAGTACGGCACGCTGAACAGGTTGTGGGTCGGCATCGTCGACATCTTCGGCGTCTGCTGGCTTCGCATGCGCGCCAAAAACGTCAAGATCACGAGGCTCGACTGATGACGCTTTCCGAGAAAACCTGGGTAGGCATCGGTCTCGCCGGGCAGTTTTTCTTCACCATGCGCTTCGTCGTGCAGTGGATCGCCACCGAACGGAAGAGAAAGAGCGTCATCCCTGAATCGTTCTGGTACTTCAGCATATTCGGCTCGCTGATCCTCCTGGTCTACTCGCTGTACCGCAAGGACCCGGTGTTCATCCTGGGACAGGCCTTCGGCTCCACGGTCTACGTCAGAAACCTCTTCTTCATCCACAAGGAAAAGAAAGATGCCGCAGCGTCAACCATGGAGTAGTCAGAGCTGGCTTCCCTTCGCAATCCTTGCCTTTCCGGTCATCGCATTTTCCCTTCTGCTCCCGTACTTCCCGGTCGATGAAACCCGTTACCTTTCGGTCGGGTGGGAGATGTGGAACAAGGGGTCGTACATCGTCCCGCTGCAAAACGGACTCCCCTACTCCCACAAACCCCCGCTGCTTTTCTGGCTTTTCAACCTCGACTGGCTCCTTTTCGGCGTGAACGAAGGGACGCTCCGTTTCATCCCCCTCATCTTCAGCATGATGAACGTGGCCCTCGTGCACCGGATCGCGAAGAGGCTCTGGCAGGACGAACAGGTCGCCCGCTACGCCGCGCTCGTCCTCGCCTCCATGCTCTCCTACCTCCTGTGGTCCGCGGTGATCATGTTCGACGTCGTGCTCACCCTGTGGGTGCTGCTCGCGGTGGACGCGGTGATCTCGGCGGTGAAGGAGCAGCGCCTCTTCTGGTTCATTCAGCTAGGCATCGCCATAGGCTTGGGCATCCTCACCAAGGGTCCCGTGGTTCTGGTCTACGTCCTTCCGGTCGCGCTCTTCGCACCCTTCTGGGCACCCGGTGAGCGCCCCGCCGGCAGGTGGTACGCCTCCATTGCGCTCTCCCTTGTGATCGGCATCGGGGTTCTTTCCTTCTGGCTCATCCCCGCGGCGTTGACCGGCGGCGAAACCTACCGCCGCGCCATCCTCTGGGGACAGACGGTGAACCGGATGGCCAACTCCTTCGCCCACAGGCGCCCCATCTGGTGGTACCTCCCCTGGATTCCGACCCTGCTCCTGCCGTGGACCCTGTTCCCCCCGGCCTGGCGCGCCTGGAAAAGACTCACCGCAGATCCGGGGGCGCGCATGGTCATGATCTGGGGCGGCGCGAGCCTCCTCGTCTTCTCGCTGCTCTCCGGCAAGCAGGTCCACTACCTGATCCCGGTGCTTCCTGCCTTCAGCCTCCTCATGGCGAAGAGCATCGCCCAGGAGCAGGGGGACGTCGCGCGCTGGAGGCTCCCCATAGCGCTCCTATACCTGATCCTGGGGGCCGGCCTGCTCACCGCCTCGTTCATCAATCAAGGACGCGTGCTCAGACACTTCGATCTGGACGAGGTGAGGTGGGCGGCCGGCGGCCTCGCCCTGGTCGGCGCTCTCCTCTTCTGCCTGCGTCCCCGCACCATGCCCGCCCTGGTCACCCGGGTGGCCGCCGCCTCGCTTGCCTGCTGCGCGCTCGTGCTGCTGGGGGGGCAGGCCATGTTCATGCGCTACGACCTGCACCCAATCGCTCAGGCGATCAGGGAGAAGCAGGCCGAAGGGTACGAGGTGCTGCACGCCGACAAGTACCACGGTCAGTTTCATTTCATGGGGAGGTTGGAGCGCCCCCTGGTGGAGCTTAGGAGTGCGGATGAGGTCGGAGCATACGTGGCGACCCACGACAAGGTTGCCCTCATCACGTACGAGCCGGACAAGCGGCCCATCGATGCGGGGGAGTGTTTCTTCCTGCAGCCTTTCAGGAGCAAACAGGTGGTACTTTGGAACCGTAAGGGGATCGACCGTTATCTGAAAGAAGCCGGTGCGGCGCGGCAAGCGGAGGAGAAGTACGAATAAGGAAAGGGCCCTCCGGCATCGGAGGGCCCTTTTTGCATTTCAACCCTTTCTACCGGAACCCCGCCTCCTTCCAGGCGTTCACGCCACCCTTGAGCGCCGACACCTTGCTGAACCCCATCTCCTGGAACTCCGCTGCCCGACCGGCAGACGTGTGTTCCTGCGGTCAATTACAGTAGAAGATGATCTCCTTCTCCTTCGGGATCTCCGGGAGCCTCGCGTTGAACTCTCCCATGGTCAGCCCCTTCTCCAGGCGGATTCCGCCGCACATCTCCTCGCTGTCGTAGGCACAGACGAAGAGGGCCTCCCCGTCCTGCACCTTCCTGCGCGCCTCCTGAACTTGGATCCTTTTCACCTCGGCCATGACTTCCTCCTTCCATCCCCTTAGGATGGCCCCTGGACCACTGCTGCTGTTGTCTCCCACCTCCTGGCGGTCCGGTGTCGGCATCCGAAGCTGCCGACACCTGCCGCCGGAGCGCTTCGCCCGGGAGGCAGCGCTACCCCATGTGGCGGTAGCAGAACTCCCCGAGATAGGCAAGCGCCGTATCCGGCGCCTTGTTGCAAAGGTAATGCAAAGCCTTCCTCGCCAGCGACCGGTCGTATATCGGGGGGGAGAGCTCAGAGTCGCTTGGGTAGAGGAAGTGGGGAAGATCCAGTATCTCGGTCCCCCAGTGTGACTTGAAGTCCATCAGGCTTTTATTCTGCTCCTTGGTCTGCCCGAAGTCGAACCGCTGGTACCCGGCGCGGCAGGCGTCCTTGATGATGTTCCAGAGCAGGAAATGCAGGGGGCTGCAGCTGATATGGTCCGTGTTCATCGCGGAGTACTCGATGGAGACACGTCCTTTGTAGTTGAAAAGCAGCACCCCCGCGATCGTCTCGGCACCCTTGCGGCAGAGCAGGAGCTCCGCCAACCCCTGTCCGGAGAAGGTCTGCCAGAGCGACTTCACCAAGGCGTACGGCTGCGGGGGAAGCCCCTTTTTCCTCCTCATGCCCCGGTGCAGAAGGTAGAAGTCCATCAGGTCCCTCTCGCGCCTTCCCCGGATGATGTTCAGCCCCGATCGCTCGGCGCGAAGGATGCGCTGCCGCACGCAGCTTCTGTGGAAGCGCATCCTGACCTCCTCCGGGTCGCGGGAGAGCCTGATGAAGTGGTGCTTTAGACCGCAGTCGGTGCGGAACCTTTCCCGATCGAGCAGGTGTGGCGCCTGCGCCGTCCTGATCTCGATGCGCGGGATCTCGAGGTGCTCGGCAAGCCGCAGCACCGCGTCGCACAAAATCTCCATCTCGGACGGCTCCGAGACCAGCGGATCGCAGAGGGTGGCAAAGGGGATGCTCACCAGGCGCCGGCCGGTCAGCCAGCTCCGCACCGCGTAGATAGGTAGAGCCGCCTTGATGCCGCCGCCGGGGGCGGTGAGCGCCAGGTAATAGCCGCACATGTGCGGAAAGTTGTTGTCCAGCACCCGTTTCCAGCCGGAGAGGTGGGTGATCCAGCCGTAGGGATGGGAGTTAACGAACCGGTCCCAGCGATGGTTGCGCAGCGGATCGATGAGACTCACCCCGCTGCCGAGGTCTGCCTCGAGCGCTTCGCGGGAAACGTCAATAGCCACTGCCGACCTCCCTGACACCCCAAAAATTAACAACGTCTTACTCTATCCGTCGCCTGTTCCAAGTCAAGAGGGGGGGCACCGTACAAAATCAAACAATCCTGTTGAGGAAAGTACGCGCCCTGCTAAGATACTTGTCGTTGCCAATTCCCGGGCAAGGAGGGAGTCATGGGCGAAAGACTGACCGAATGGGCCGAGCGGCCGTTGAACTTCCGCGAAGACCAAAGAGAAAACCTCGACCCGCAACTGCGGCGCCTGAACGTGAGGCTCGGGGCGCATGCCCTGCTCGACTTCGTGCTTGACCCTCCTGCGTACCTGCTTTTAGCCGGCGCCGTCGGGCTTCTCGCCAAGCGCAGGTACGCCCTCGCCTCGCTGCTGGCCGGAGGCTTCGTGCTGCAACAGGCACTCTCCAGGGTCGGCGCCACCGGCGCACAGGAGGGGCTTGAGGAGCAGAAAAGAAGGGAGATCGCCTTCGAGCGGCGCACCATGAAGGCGCAGCGCGGGGATTACGGCCGGCTCGACGTGATCGCCTTCAAGTAGGGAGATTTCAGTTACGGCGCGAGCGCGCCGATAAGGATGGAAAGCAGCACCACTAATAAGCCGGAGCGACTAATGACGCTGGTTGAATGGGATGAAACCCTGATCCTGGGAGTGCAGCGGATCGACGCCGATCACGAAAAGCTGGTGGAGATCCTGAACCGCTGCTACAACGCGCTCATGCAGCACGACCACACCCACGAACTGCATGACATAGTGGTGGAACTTCTGGATTATACCCAGTACCACTTCGGCACCGAGGAAGCGCTGATGCACGAGGCGCGCTACCCGGCGGCGAAGGCCCACACCGCCGCCCACCGCACCTTCATCAAGTCCATCCACAACTTCAGGGACCGTTTCGAGGCGGGGGAATCCTTCGTCGCCATCGACGTCCTCGTCTTTTTAAAGGACTGGCTGGTGGCGCACATCCAGAACACGGACCGCTCCCTTGCCCAGTACGTGACCGAAGTGGCCCGGTTGTAAAAAAAAAGCGTCCGGCAAGAATCCCGGACGCCGCTTTTCCCACTCCCTGTTTGCTACTCTCCGCCGTAGAGCCCCGTCAGCACAGCCTCCTCGATGACATGGTCCTGCATCGCCACGTCCAGTTGCCCCTTGCTCGCCGTCCCCGCCAGCTCGAGCGTCGTGTCGAGCGCGTACAACCGGAAGACGTAGCGATGGGTGCCGGAGGGGGGGCAGGGCCCGCCGTACTGGTTGTGCCCCCAGCTGTTCTTGCCGATCACCACCTCGCGCGGCTCCGCCTGTTCCACGAGCTCGGTGGTCCTTGGCCCCATGTTCCAAAGGATCCAGTGCACCCAGAGCCCGTTCGGGGCGTCCGGGTCTTCCATGACCAGAGCCAAGGACTTGGTGCCGTCCGGCACGTGCTCGATCCTAAGTTCCGGGTTGATGTTGTCACCATCGCAGGTGTACCTTGCCGGAATGCGCCCGTTGTCCTTGAAGGCCGGGCTGGTCAACCGCATCTCTCCCATGAGTCACCCCCTTTGACCGGCCTTCGCCGGCCCGCCTGTTACTCCACGCCTTCCTGCGGCACGCCGCAGACCTTCACCTCCACCACCAGATCCTCCACCTGGGCGAACTGCTCACTCGTGGCACCCGCCGGCCGGAAGAGCTCGACGGACCAGAGCCCGTCGTTCGCCCCCTTCCCCACCGGGCTCGCGTTCTCGTGGGTCGCCATGCCGCAGAATTCGGAGCGCCGCACCGAGCGGCGGTTCTCCACCCGCCCGAGGAGCAGCGGCGGAAGCCCCCTCTGGTCCACCTCCACGCGCTCCCCGCGCCTTAAATACACCCCCCGCTCCGGAAGCCGCACCAGGGCAGACCAGGGGACCGCCCCCGCCTCGCCCAGAAGGGACGCGCTCACGCCGCGGAAGCGGCAGTTCTCGAGCCCCTGGAAAAGCTCCGGCGGCACCTGCACGCGCACGGCGAAACTGTCACGGGCGTGCCTTAGCTGTCCCCACGCGTTGCGGTTCATCAGGGCGCGTACCGAGAAGGCGCGGGTAAAGGCCTGCTCCCTGCGCTGGTAGCAAGCGATCCACTCCAGGGCGTCGCGCGTCCAGATCGTGCAGCTCGCGATGGACGCCCCCAAGGTCTCGGACCAGGAACCAAGCGGCGAAGGAGCGTCGTGGCCGTAGATGCGCATGAGCCCTTCCTCGGCCACCGCGATCCGGTCCAGCGCCGCCTCGTAGTCTCGGCATAGCCTTTTCAACACCAGGTCGCGCTGCTCGTTCATGGCCAGGGGGCCGCCCGGAGCGGCGAGCTCCTTCCTGCGCCGGATCGACTCACCGCGCAGGCCGATCATGCCGGTCGCCTCGGCTTTTTCCGGCTCCTCCTGCGCCTCCTCTTCTTCCGCCGCCGGCGGCGCCGCTTCCGTCTCAGCGCCCGGTACCTGTTCCTGCGTCTCCTCCCGCGGAGGGACCGGCTCCTCTTGCGCAGTGACTTCCCGCTCGTTCGGCTCCATCGACTCGACCCGTTGCCGGTCGAGCTCCAGCTCCTTTTCCAGGATGGACAGGTCGTGGCTCAGTTCCTGCCAGGCACGATCCAGCGCGGCGTACTCCCTGAAGTCCGCGATGCAGCGCTCCAGGAGCCGTTCCGCCTCGGCCAGGAGCGTCTCGGTGTGCCGGGTATCGAACCTTGCCGCCAGCATCACCGGATCGGGACGGTACGCGGCCACGTTACAGGCAAGCTTGCTCATCCGCCACCTCCTCTCTCGAAAACCGCGCTGGAAGGGGCGGCTCGCGCCGCCCCGGAGCATGTCAGAGGAAGGTGGTCCTGGTCCCTTCGGAGAGGCGGGAGATCAGATCCTGGCAGATCTTTTCGCAGCTTTGGCAGGACGAGCGGCAGATACGGCAGTGCTGGTGCATCTCGGAGTGCACCTCGCACTCCTGCATGCAGAGGCGGCAGGCGACGGCGCAGCTCTCAAGCTGCGTCCTCAAAAGCTGGGGGACGGCTTCGGTCTGGCGGGACAGGACGCGCGCGGTGGTCTGGCAGATGTCGGCGCAGTCGAGGTTCAGGCGGATGCACTTGGTGAGGTTTTGCACCGTCGCCTCACCAAGGCACGCATCGGCGCAGCTCGTGCAGACGTCGGCACACTCGACGAGAGAGCTGATGCACTCGGTCACGGCGGTGACGTCCATGGTGAGTTTTCTCGGGTGGGCGGCGAACATTTCGGATGTCTTCATGGGCTTCTCCTTTGTGGTTGGAATGTCGGCACAACAGTTAGCACATTCTAATCACCTTGCCGGAGAATTCAATGCGGACAGGGACAAGCAGGGCCCTTTTTCTGCTAAGGCACCCTCCCCTCGGCGCCGGCCCAGGCCGACTCCGAGAGCCTCCGTATGGTCAGCACCTCCTCTGCGCCGATGCCCAGTGAGAGGAGGAAGGCGTGGTGCGCCTGGGGGGCGCGACGCTCGAACTCGGCGTGCCAGGTCTCCATGGCCCTGTCGTCCATGCCCGCCGCACGCAGCATGGCGACCCAGGTTTCCTTGTCCATGCTCTCCGGGAGCGACTCTCCCGACTGGACCCGGAGCATGCGGGCGAGCAGGCTCTGCTGGGCCTTGAGCGCCCTGATCTCCTCACCGATCGCGGCGAGCCGACGCTGCAGGACCGAGCGCTCTCCTTTTTCCGGGGCGGCGAGGATGGCGCGGATCTCGTCAATGGAGAGACCGGCCTTGCGGAACGAGGCGATGGCGGCGAGCCGGTCGAGGTCGCCTTCCGAATAGAGGCGGTACCCCGCCTCGCTCCTCTCGCTCGGGGACAAAAGCCCCTCCTGGTCGTAGTACAAAAGCGTGCTCCGGGAAAGCCCGAACCTCTTTGCCAGCTGGCTGATGCGGTACATGCCTGCTCCTTCGAAAAAAGCGGCCCCGGGCGCCCGGGGCCGGCAGGTTAGGCGTGGTGCGCGCGGATGGCGGCGATCCGCTCTGCGGGGAGCCCCAGCCACTCGAGGAAACTCTGGTGCCCCTCCGGATTCTCAGTTTCGAAGAGGCGGTGCCATTTCTCCATGGCCGCGTCGTCCAGCCCGATGGCCCGGAACCGGGCGGTCCACTCGTCTACCGTTACCTTGCTCATAGTCTCGCTCCTTTTATATTTGGTGGCGTCATGGCCATGACAGTCGGGGATACTAAACCGTGAAGCGGTAGACGGGTCAAGATAAATTCGACTAGGGGCAAAACGGCAAAGAGGCCCGACGGCGCTTGCCGTCGGGCCTCCCTGTTTCCAGCAGACGTTGCCGCCGTACGCTAGAAGGTCTCGAACTGCTCGTCGAGATCGTTCAGGTTGATCTCGGCACCGGTCACCGGGCCGGACTGGGTGAGCTTGTTCCTCCCTCCCTTCGCCTTGGCCGGGGCTTCCTTACGCACCGGCCGCACTTCGGGCTGCGGCTCCTTCCAGCGCACCGGTGCCGCCTTGGCGCCGCGCTCCTGCCCTATGTTGAAGTAACCGATGGTCGCCTGCAGTTGTTCCGACTGCGAAGAGAGCTCCTCCGCCGTCGCGGACATCTGCTCGCTCGCCGAGGCGTTTTGCTGGATCACCTGGTCGAGCTGCTGGATCGCCTTGTTGATCTGGGCCGCGCCGCTGTCCTGCTCCTTGCAGGCGGCGGAGATCTCCTGCACCAGTTCCGCCGTACGCTGGATATCCGGGAGCATGCGGTCCAGCATCTGACCCGCCGTCTCGGCCACCTCCACGCTCGTCGAGGAGAGGTCCGAGATCTCGGCGGCCGCCTTCTGCGAGCGCTCGGCGAGCTTTCTCACTTCGCTTGCCACCACGGCGAACCCCTTGCCGTGCTCACCGGCACGGGCCGCCTCTATCGCCGCGTTCAGCGCCAGGAGGTTCGTCTGCCGCGCGATCTCCTCGATGATGGAGATCTTCCCGGCGATGTCCTTCATCGCCTGCACCGTTTGCGCCACCGCCTTGCCACCTTCCTGGGCGTCCTGGGCGGACTTCACGGCGATCTTTTCGGTCTGCATGGCGTTGTCAGCGTTCTGCCTGATGTTGGAGGACATCTCCTCCATGGAGGAAGAGGCCTGCTCCGCCGCGGCCGCCTGCTCGCTCGCCCCCTGGGAGAGCTGCTGCGACCCGGACGACATCTGCTGGCTGCCGGCGGCCACGTTGTTGGCGGCCTCCTTGACGTCGGTGACCACCGCGGAAAGCTTCGACACCATGCTCGAGAGGGAACGCATCAGCTCGTCGTTCGCCGAGCGCTCCTCGAGCTGAACGGTGAGGTTGCCGCCGGCCACCTCCTTCGCCGCGCTCGTGATCGCGGAGATGGCGGCGATCAGCTGGTTCAGGTTCTCCTTGATCTGGTTGAAGTCGCCGCGGTAATCCTCCCGTATCGGTGCAGGCATGTCACCCTTGGCGATGCGGTCGACGTATTCGGCGGCCACCTGCAGCGGGCCGATCACCGCGTCCAGGGTCTGGTTCACCCCCTCGACGATGCGCCTGAAGTCCCCCTCGTGGCGCCCCGCGTCGGCGCGCGTCCCGAGCTTTCCTTCCACGGCCGCCTGGGAAAGGGCTTTCGCGTCGTCGACGAGCGCCTGGATGCGCTCCGTCATCCCCTTGAGCGCGGCAAGCAACTGGCCCGACTCGTCCTCGGAGTCGGCGTCGAGGTTCACGTTCAGGTTCCCCGACGCGATCTTGTTCGCCGCATCGAGCGCCCTGCCGAGTGGCTTTGTTATGGCGTTGGCCACCATGGTGGCGAAGATGAAGGCGAGCACGGCACACAGGATGCCGCCCCCCACGAGGATCGCCTTGGTCCTCGCCTCGAGCGCCTCGGCGTCCTTCATGCGCACGGCAAGGAGTGACATCTCCTCCTTCTGCATGTCGGCCAGGACGACGCGCATCGCGTCCATGAACTGTTTTCCCTTGGCCTGCTGCACCATCCGCACCACCTGCTCCACGCCGGCCCCGCTCCCGGCCTGCCGCCTGAGGGCGATGAGGGGCTCCACGTCGACCTTCAGCCAGTCCTCCTTGGACTGGAACAGTTTCGTCAAGCGCTCCTGCTGCTTCGGGTTGTCCGAGGTGAGGCGCTTCGCCTCCTCCCATGCCTTGGAGAAATCGGTCTTTCCGGCGTTCAGCGGCTCGAGAAACTTGTCCTCCCCGGTGAGGGCGAAGCCTCGTTCGCCGGTTTCGATGTTCACCAGGGCGGTCAGCAGGTTCCCGACCTGTTCGGTCACCTGGTAGGTATGGACGTTCATCCTGTTGGCCTTGCCGAGGGAGGCGAGGTTCAGGTAAGCCACCGCCACCAGGGTGGCGACAAGCACGATGATTATGGAAAAGACTAGGTACAGCTTCTTACCGATCTTCATGTTCTTGAAAAAGCTCACATCTTTCTCCTTTTTTTCACGCCGGGCAGCGTGTGTGATGCGATACGGCAGGAAACACGTCCGACGACGCGAGGGGCGCGCCCGCCTCCGCCGTCGTGACAGTACCCCGGCCAATCCGGGTTCAATGCAGACCGATATCGTCCGCTAACTGCAGAAGTTAAGGTGTTTTTTTCGCCTTACCTCCCACGAGCGCCCCCCCTCTTCGCGTCACCCGGGACATTTCGTATACTTAGCCTCGATTTATCCCATAATTTTTTTTCGTTCCCCCTGACGCTGTCATAGTGCCGGACCTCACTGACTCATCAACGGATCTTCCAACGACGGGATTGCCCGTCTGCTTGCACCGATATGGATACGCGGCAGCTTTGCAAAGCATAGCGAAGCCGCCTGCTTCACTTGGCGACCGCTGCGCTTTTTCCTTAAAGTTTCCGAGCAATTCCCCCGACACGTCTATCAGACGGAGCAGTAGTAATCGAAACCGAATGTTGCTATACTACGGTGGTTGTCAAAGATTTATCAGCCTTAATCCTTCTGTGTGAATTGCATGTAGTGCAGAAACAGGGAGACAGGAGATGGCGGAAGGTCTGCAACTGAGGAAATTTCTCGCACCCGAATTCATCTTCGGAGCAGGTGCTAGAGAACTGGCCGGGCGTTATGCCAGGAACTTCGGCGGCCGGAAGGTGCTCGTGGTCTCGGACCCCGGCGTGGTCCGGGCGGGATGGACCGCCGATGTCACCAAGAGCCTCGAGGCGGAGGGGCTCCCCTACGTCCTTTTCACCGCACTAACCCCCAACCCCAAGGCCGAGGAGGTCATGGCCGGGGTCGCCTTGTACCGCGAGGAGCGCTGCGACGTGATCGTGGCGGTGGGGGGGGGAAGCCCGATCGACTGCGCCAAAGGGATCGGCATCGTTTCCTCGAACCACAGGCACATCCTCGAGTTCGAGGGGGTGGACATGGTGAAGGCGCCCATGCCTCCCCTGATCTGCATCCCGACCACCGGGGGAACCTCGGCCGACGTCTCGCAGTTCGCCATCATCAGCAACCCGCTCGAACGGGTCAAGATCGCGATCATCAGCAAATCGGTGGTGCCCGACATCGCCCTCATCGATCCCATCACCCTCACCACGATGGATCCGTACCTCACCGCCTGCACCGGTCTCGACGCCATGACCCACGCCATCGAGGCCTTCGTCTCCACCGCCAGCTCTTCGATGACCGACCTGCACGCGCTGGAAGCGGTAAAGATCCTCTCCTCCAGCCTCATTCCCAGCATCCGCAACCCGGAGGACCAGGAGCTCAGGAGCCAGGTGATGATGGGGAGCCTGCAGGCGGGGCTCGCCTTCTCCAACGCGATCCTAGGTGCCAACCACGCCATGGCGCACAGCCTTGGCGGCGCCCTCGATCTCGCGCACGGCGAATGCAACGCCATCCTTCTCGATCACGTCATCGACTTCAACTTCGACGCCGCTCCGGAACGCTTCGAGCGCATCGCGCAGGCGATGGGACTCGACCTGCGCGGCATTCCCGTCCTTCAGAAGAAGAAGCTCCTCATCGAGCATGTGCGTTCGATGAAGGCCCAGGCAGGCGTGGCACGCACCCTGGCCGAGGTGGGAGTCGGGGTCGACGATCTCAAGCAGTACAGCGAGCACGCACTGAAAGACCCCTGTATGGCCACCAACCCGCGCCGCGCCTCAAAGAGGGACATAGAGGTCGTCTATGAAGAATCCCTCTGATCCGCCCGACTCCCCCCCACGCGACGACCTCGACTCCCTCGAGACCCTGCAGCGCAAGCTCGCGGGTTTCGGGGAGAACTCGCTGCGCAAGACCTACTACCCCGAACTCCAGGACCGCCTCGAGGAGCTGGAACGGCTGAAGGCGTTCCTCGATCACAGCAACGACGCCATCTTCCTCGTCGAAACGGTGACCGGCCGGATCGTGGACCTGAACGACTCCGCCTGCCGCCAGACGGGATGGAGCCGCGAGGAACTCCTGGCAAAGTCCCTCTTCGAGGTATCCGACCTGCGGCATTCCAGCGCCGAAGCGCTGATACGCGCCCCGGAGCGCCGGGAAGAGCCGCGCGAACTGATCGTCACCGAGCTGCACAAAAAAGGGGGCGGGCGCTTCTGGGCCGAGCTCACCCTGAACCGGACGCAGTTTCGCGACAAGGCATACGTCCTCGCGGTGGCGCGCGACATCACCACCCGCCGCGCCGTCGAGGAGGCGCTGCGCCAGAGCGAGGAGTTCCTGAAGAACGTGGTCGATCACATCCCCGCCATGGTCTTCGCGAAGGACGCCGCGAAGCTGCGCTTCATCACCATCAACAAGTACGGCGAGGAGCTCCTCGGTTTTTCCCGCAAGGAGATCCTCGGCAGGAGCAACCACGACCTCTTCCCAAGCGAGCAGGCCGACTTCTTCAGCGCCAAGGACCGGGAGACCCTCGAGTCGGGTGAACTGGTCGAGATCCCCGAGGAGGTGATCAGCACCGCCGCCGGGAACCGTATCCTGCACACGAAGAAGATCCCCCTCATGGACGACCATGGAAAGGCTCGCTACCTCCTGGGCATCGCCGAGGACATCACCGAGAAGAAACAGCTCGAGGAGAAGCTCCTGCAATCCCAGAAGATGGAGGCGATCGGGCAGCTGGCCGGCGGGGTGGCACACGACTTCAACAACATCCTCATGGTCATCATGGGGTACGGCAGCATGCTGAGAAGCGATCCCTCCCTGGCGTCGGGACACCGGGAGCAGGTGGAGCGGATCATGGAGGCCGCGGATAAGGCGGCCCAGCTCACCGCCGGCCTGCTCACCTTCAGCAGGAAGCAGGTGATAAAGACGCAGACCGTCGACCTGAACGAGGTGATCCGGCGCGTGGAAAAGTTCCTCTCCCGCATCATCGGGGAGGACGTGCAGCTCAAGTCGCAGCTTCCCGAGCACCCGCTCCCGGTGGAGATGGACAGCAACCAGATCGAACAGGTGCTGGTGAACCTCGCCACCAACGCGCGCGACGCCATGCCGCGCGGGGGGCTACTCACCGTCTCCACGTCGCTGCAGCGCATCGACCAGGGGTTCGTCGATGCCAACGACGCCGGCTCGCCCGGCCCCTACGCGGTGGTCTCCATCTCCGACACCGGCAGCGGGATGGACGAGGCGACGCGCAGGAGGATCTTCGAACCCTTCTTCACCACCAAGGAGCTGGGCAAGGGGACCGGGCTCGGCATGTCCATCGTGTACGGCATCGTGAATCAGCACGGCGGCTTCATCAACGTCTACAGCGAGCCGGGCCTTGGCACCACCTTCAAGATCTACCTGCCGCTCAGCCCCTCCGCCTTCGAGGCGGCCGAAGCGCTCAGGGAGCTGGAGCACCCGCGCGGCGGGAGCGAGACCATCCTCGTGGTCGAGGACGAGGCGAACCTGCGCACCCTCCTGGAGCAGATCCTCTCCGGCGCCGGGTATCAGGTGCTGGTGGCGGAAAACGGCGCCGTCGCCGTCGACACCTTCGCAAGAAACGAGGGGAAGATCGCCCTCATCCTCATGGACATGGTGATGCCGGGGATGAGCGGCAAAGAGGCCTGCGGCGCCATCCGCAGGATCGCTCCGTCGGCGCGCGTCCTCTACACGAGCGGCTACACCATGGACATCATCAAGAGCCGCGACCTCCTGGAGGAGGGCACCGAGCTGATGACGAAGCCGGTGCGCCCGGCCGATCTTTTAAGAAAGGTGCGGGAGATGCTGGACCGCTAGAACTCGCGGCAGCGCAAAAGGAAGAGACGGTCGGCGTAGCTGCCGGCGCGTTTGAGATCGGAAGGGGAGAGTTCGGCCGCCGTAACGGGGCGACGGAAGCGGCGCAGGAAGCGGCGTTCCGCACCGTTTAGGGGGCCGTTTTCGTTTCCGAACCGCCCCGGGATGTGAACCGGGGTGAGCCGCCAGGGGGAAAGGGCCGGGAGAAGACAGGGGTTCAGGCGAAAGACCGCGCTCGAGTCGGGGCAAGGGCCCTTCACGCGGCGCCCGAGGTACAGCACGAAGTTCCCGGGGGACTTTTTCTCCTTCTCCATAGTCAGGATCCGTTCCACCTCGCGCTCCGGCTCCGGGAGGGCGCCCCGGTGCGCGAAACGAAGCGGGGTGAGCCCGCTTGCCGCGACGAGCTCCATCAGCTCCCCTATGCGATAGCTTTTCACCTGCGGATGCAGCAGGGCATCGGCGAGCCCCGCCCGGCTCGCCACCTCGCCGGAACTTTCGAAGAACTCCCTCAGCCGGGAGCCTTTTGCGCTGCGCGCCACCATCCTTTTAACCGCCTCGGGCTCTTTCACCTTCAAAAGCCTGAGCGCACGCCGGATGGCATCCTCCTCGCGCCGGGTGTAGCGGCTGTAGACCATCACCCTCATGATCCCCCCTTCCCCGAGGCGCGCGGCGAGCGCGCGCACCCCCGCTTCCGGCTCCGGAAGGTGGTGCAGCACCCCGTAGGCGTCGATGAAACCGTAGGGGCCGACGGCGAGCGCCGGGTCGAGGAGGTCCCCGGCCACGAAATCTACCCCGGTCACCCCGTGCACGAGGCAGTGCAGCCGGGCGCGCTTGAGGCTCGACTCGGAGAGGTCGAGGGCGGTGATCCGGGCCTTCGGGTTGGCGACGGCGAAAGGATAGGGGGCGAAGGTGCCGCACCCGGCGATGAGGATGCGGGCGAGATCGGTCGGTGGAAGTCCGCCGTTGAAGAGGGACCAGAGGGCGTCGAGGTTGTTCGCGTAGGTGTCGGCGCGGCGCACCGAGGCAAAGAGGGGATAACTCGGGTAGGGGTAAAGCTCGTAGTGGCGGCGGACGGCATCGGGCATGACCGACACTCTAGCGCGGCGGGGCCGCCTTGGCAAGAGGCTCCAATGAGAAAGGGGCGGAAAAATCCGCCCCCCTCTTTGCCATTGCCGATGACCTCGCGGGCACCGGCCGGTTTCATCGTCAATCGTCAATTGCTACATGACGATCTTGACCATCGCCTGCGGCGCGTACTCGTTCACGCCGCTTACGCCGAACTTGTTGTGCCAGTAGATGAACTCGGTGCCGAAGTAGACGCTTTTCGGAGCGTCCCAGAACTTGCCGAGGTCGAGGAGCAGGCGGGGCTGGGCGTCGATGTTGAAGACGAGGTTCCCTTCGCCGCCGGCGATGTCGGTGAACCCTTCGAAGAGCATGTCGGCCTTGCCCACGCTGAAGGGAAGCTGCCAGCAGGGGGTCACCTGGTAGGTGCTGCCGGACTGCTTCGGGTCGTTGCGCACGTAGACGTTCAGGTCGGCGAAGTTGAACTTCGGCAGGTTGAGGCTGAAGCCGACGCCGTAGAGGTAGTTGCGGAAGCCCTGACCCATCTCCAGGGTGCCGGCTACCAGCACGTCCTTCACGAAAGGAGCGGAGAGGTCGCGGCCGGTTATCTTGCCGATGGAAAGGCGCGGGGAGAGCTCGCCGTAGATCCCGGTGTCGTCCTTCTCGGTATTGGTCACGTCGAAAAAGAGGAAGGTGTCGCCGTACTTCCAGGCGTTGGCATGTTCGACGGTGATGGTGGACTGGGTGTCCTTGGTGCCGGTGAACGGGTTCTTGAACTGCCCCCCCCAGAGGTACTGGATGTTGGTCTCGTTCCAGAGCGTGGCGCCCGCGTGGGCCTCGGTCGCGGCGAACGGCGCGAGTGTCAGGGCGGCCAGGGCCAGGGCCTTGAAACCGGTGGAAAGGGCGCTGCGGATGGATCTCTTCATCTGTGGTGCTCTCCTTGGCTCATTAGTAAAAAAAAGGCCCGTGAAACTACCACGTTTTTTGATTCAGTTCACCTTTTTTTGATCTAATTAAACCAAGCAAAACAGTCGACATGCGAAAGCGGAGCAGGAGCGGCGCCCGGGGCGGAGCGATCCCGCGCGCTTCACCTCCGGACGGCGGGGCTAACCGCCGCCGTCTAGCACCTCGCGGACCTTCGCGGCAAGGGTGGGGAGGGTGAACGGCTTGGGGAGGAAATGCACCCCCTCGTTGATTACGCCGTGGCGGGCGATGAAGTCCGAAGCGTAGCCGGACATGAAAAGGGTCTTGACGCCGGGGTTCGCGATCCCGAGTTTCAGCGCCAGATCGCTGCCGTTCATCCCCGGCATGATCACGTCGGTGATGAGGAGCTCAGGGGCCCGCTCCAGCCGGGAGACCGTTGCAAGCGCCTCTTCCGGGGTCGAGGCGACGGTGACCCGATACCCCAGCTTGACCAGCATGTCGGAAACCATCTCGCGCACCCAGAGCTCATCCTCCACGACGAGGATGCTCTCGTCCCCCTTCTGGTAGAGCGCCTCCTCCTCGCCCCGCACGCCTCCCTCTTCATCCGGGACGGACGGAAGGTAGATACGGAAGACGGTCCCTTCCCCGGGGGCACTCTCCACCTTGATCCCTCCCCCGTTTTGCTTCACGATGCCGAAGACGGTGGCAAGGCCGAGTCCCGTCCCCTTTCCCGGCTCCTTGGTCGTGTAGAAGGGCTCGAAGATGTGGTCGAGGACCGTCCCGGCCATCCCCTGCCCTGTATCGCTCACCGAGAGGAGCACGTACCTGCCGGGGGCGAGCCCGGAGGCGGCCTCGAGCGGGTTACCCGACAGGGTCGCGTTTTGCGTGCTGATGGTGATCCGTCCGACGCCGGCGATGGCGTCGCGCGCGTTGACGCAGAGGTTGGCGAGGAGCTGGTCCACCTGCGAGGGATCGATGTTGACCCGGTCCACCCCGTCCCCCGGCACCCAGAGCAGCTCGATCTCCTCGCCGATCAGCCGCCTGAGCATCTTCAGCATCCCGGCCACCGCCTCGTTCACCTCGATCACCCGCGGCAGCACGTTCTGGCGTCTGGCGAAGGTCAGAAGCTGCCTGGTGATGCTGGAAGAGCGGTTGGCGGCATCGAGGATCGCCTCCAGGTGCCTGCGCTGCCCTTCAGCGAGCTCGTCGTCCATGAGCCCAAGCTCCGCGTGCCCCAGGATGACGCTCAGCATGTTGTTGAAGTCGTGGGCGACACCGCCGGCCAGCTGGCCGACCGACTCCATCTTCTGCGCCTGCAGGAACTGCTGCTCGACGCGCCGCTGCTCCGTGATGTCCAGGATGATGGTGAAAAGCCGCTTCTCTCCCCCCACCGCGATGGTCTCGGTCCACATCCGGCAGAGCACCGGCCGCCCCGTGCTCGCGTACAGGGTGAGTTCCAGATCCTTGATCCGCCCATCCCTCAGCATCCGCTCTTTCAACTGGTCACGCTGGGTCTGCGTCACGAGCCCCAGGTCCACCGAGCGCTTTCCGATCACCTCGTCCCGGCTCCACTGCACCGCATCCAGGAAGCGCTGATTCACCTCGAGGTAGACCCCGTCCTCAAGCGAGCTGACCGCCAGCATGAGGGGCGCGTTGTTGAACGCCGCGGCGAAACGCTCGTTGCTCTCCAGCAGATCCTGCTCCGCCCGCTTGTTCGCCACCGACTTCCAGACCGACTCCATGAGGAGGGTCAACTGCAGCACGTCGGTGTCGTCGTATTCGCTTTCCTTGTTGGCCATGCCGACCACGGCGACGATCCGGTCGCCGGCGAAGACCGGGATGCTCATGAAGCGGCTGAGATGCGCGTGCCCTTGCGGATACCCCTTTTTAAGCGCGCTCTCCGCGGCGTAGTCGTTCACGACGACCGCCCTGCGCTGGCGTACCACCTCGCCCCAAAGCCCGGTCTTTTCCAGGGTGCACAAGATCTCCCGCTCGGGGAGGCCGCACTCCCGCATGACGTCGCGCGACCAGCAGTTCAGGGTGAACTCTGAACGCTCCTCGTCGTAATGGCCGATGAACCCGATCCGGCTTCCGGTCAATCGGATCGCCTCTTCGAGCGCGTTGTCCAGGAACCCCTGCACCGACTCGGACGGGTACTGCAGGATCCCCAGAAGGGTGACCAGGCGCGACTCGCTGAGCCTGATCTTCTCGGTGTCCTGCCGCTGTCGCGTGATGTCCCGGTTCGAGGCCCTGAGCCCGAGGAACACGCCTTCCTCGAAGATGGGGCGGCACAGGTGCTGGATCCAACGCAGCTCTCCGCCGCGGGTCAGGATGGGCACCTCCAGCGTTCTGGCCGGCCGGGACGGGTCGGGTATCCCTTGGTGCAGTGCCCTCAGGCTCTCCCTGAAATCGTGGTGCACCACACGGTACAAAAGCTCCGGTTCCTCCTGGAACTCCTCCCTCGCATAGCCGGTGAGCTCGATGCAGGAAGGGGACATGTACCTGATCGCCCCGTCCGGTCCCACCCAGTATTCCCAGTCCTGGGTCCAGTCGCACACGGTACGGAACTTCTGTTCGTTTGCCGTCAGCCGCCGCGTGTCCTCGAAACGGCGCCGTGACGACACCGCTATGCCGGCGGTACCGAGCACCCAAAGCAGGAAGTAGCGCCCGACCGTGTTCCGGTCACTTGCCGCCTGCTGCTCCAAGCGCGCCACCAAAGGTACCGAGATGACCAGGGCGCCCCGCACCGCGCCCTCCCTGTCGCCCGATGCGCTGTGGCAGGTGAGGCAGGAGGTTTCCGTCACGAAGGCGGAGATGAAACGGAGATAGGGAGCCCCGGCGATACTGGCAACCTGGGACCGCTCCCGGGACTCACCCCGCTCGAAGGCGAGCAGGCTCTCCCGCTCCCAGGGGTCCGGGGCGTTCACGGGATTCACGGGTTTTAAACTGGTGATCCTGCTGGTGACAGGGGGGAGGTGCGGCGCCTGGCGCGGGGAAGGGACCGTCGCAAAGACCATGCGCGTCAGGTAGGCCGGATTCACCAGGGTAAGCCGCATCCCTTCGGTGGTGGTTACATCGCGGCGGACAACGGTGAGATAGGGATTGGGAGCGGCCTTCCCGACGGGAACGTAGACGCCCCCCATCCTGGCGGCCCAGGCGCGGTACTGCAGATTGAGGCGGAAGTAGTCGCGGGCCTCGTCTTCGGCCCGCTGCAGCATCTCTTTGCGGTCGCCGGTAACCGCCGTCGCCGCCAGCGCCACGATGACCACGGTCCAGACGGCAATGGAGAAGATACCGTACTTTTTAAGAAGACAACCCTTTGTCTTGCTTGGCATTGAATCACCCGGCCCGATACTGCACGCAGGGTGGCTCACCCTGCTGATCACTCATCACAATGTCACGTAGAGCACGCTATGCTGGCGATGCTCTCCCTGACTCATTTATCGGCACCCGGCAGGCTGAGTTTAATCATTTTCATCAAAAGGCTAAATGTTGTCTCTCCATTTGATCAACGCTTCCATCATCTGGTTCGATACCAGGCTGAACTCCCCATCCAATTCCATCATCCGCTTCGCCCCCTCAGGGTCACCTTCAACCGCCATATGCGCCACGTTGCAGGCCACCTTGTGAAACTCGGCATGCAGTTCCTTCACCCTCTGGTAGTAGGCGGAGGCACGGTGCCTGGGGGGGATTTCGCTGCCGTAGAACCACTTGCCGAAAGCACAGTCATGTTCGGTGCACGGTCCCTTGGGGCTTTCCAGTTCCCCTTTGGCTATCACCTCATTGAGTCTGTACTTGTACAAGGCATGCTCGCTTATGGCGTTGTTGATCTCCTGTTTATCCATCTTCTCCCTCACAGATATTATGAGTTGCCGCGGACGAAAGAAATGTCTTCCTCTTATCGGCAGCAAACACGACAACTTAAGTAAGCAAAGTGCATTCCAAAAAATATCTCACACGCCGATGACGCTCCGACACCGGCCGCCAAACCCCTTTTCCTGCTGAAATATATGTGGAATCTCGATGCAAGCCGACCAACCGACAAATGACTTCAAGTTAATGTGATTTGGATCACAACACCCACAGGTGGGTCGAACCCCCCACATCTGCGAAGCCCACCGAATAATTACACCTTTTTGGTAAGTCAGGTCAGCAAACAAGTCAGGGGAGGGAGCCCGACGATCCTCGGGGCGAAAACATACCCAATTAGTTCAGCCCAACACAGCCCCCCTCAGCGACAGCAAGCCCTTACCCGCTTCATGCCGCCCTGCTCACTCCTGTCGCTCAACGACAGGTCCTCAACAGGGCAAGACTGAACCTTACACTTTTTTCGGCCCTTCCCTACTGACACAACGACGTATACGGCTTAGACAGATGGTTCAGCTGTGGTAAACTTTCCGGATTATTTTGTCGCAATTGATGGATTTGCAATAGCTGATCCAGCACTTATGGCACAGGAGAAGAGCCACATGCTTACCATGCAGGAAATCAAAGCTCACTATTACTTCACCGAAACCGATGCCGAACTGCTCAAAGAGCTTTTCCCGCTCGCGCAGGAGAACAGCCAGGCCATGGTCGAGGAGTTCTACTCGTACCTTCTGAAGATCCCCGAGACCGCCGTGTTCCTGCGCGACCCGAAGGACCTCGCCCGGCTGAAGAGAACCCATTCGGAATGGTTCCTCTCCCTTTTCTCGGGGCACTACGACAACGAGTACATGCTCACCCTGCAGGCGATCGGCCAGGCCCACGTGCGCATCAAGGTGAGCGCCCACTACGTGAACGCCGCCATGAACGTGGTGCGCCGCTTCCTGATCGAGATGCTGCAGGCGAACTTCCCCGACATCGCGGTCCGGCGCAAGTACCGCATCGCGGTCGAGAAGATCCTGGACATCAACCTGGACGTCATGAGCACCTCCTACCAGGAAGAGGAGCTGCGCAAGGTCTTCGTCTCGCACAAGCTCGAGTCCAAGCTCATCCACGCCGCCGAGCGCTTCACCTACGGCTTGAACCTCATCCTCGTCATAGCGCTCACCGGCGTCTCCCTCTCCGTGGTGACCCTCTTCTTCTATGACCTGGTCCACATCTTCCAGGGGAACTTCGAGAAGGGTATCCTCTCCGCGCTCGGCTCGCTGCTCATCCTCTGGATGATGATCGAGCTCATGGACAACGAGATCAAGACGCTCAAGGGAGGGAAGTTCAACATCCTGATCTTCATCGGCGTGATCATCGTCGCCCTGATCCGGGAGATCCTGATCTCGACCCTGCGCCACGACGCCCTGGAGACCCAGGCATTTCTCGCCGGGACGCTCCTCATCCTGGGGATCGTCTACTTCCTGGTGGCGAAGAGCCAGACCGTCACCGCGCACTGACGCCGGAAAACGGCGGCAAAAAAGGCGTCCCGCTTGCTGCAGGGCGCCTTTTTCCGTCTTGGAGGGCGACGAAGCGGAACTACCAGGAGTAAAGGTAGGAAAGCTCCGCGCCTAGGGCGCGCGCATCGCGCGGGCTGGGGTCGCTCAGGGTAGCCCCCACCCTGAAGCCGTGGCTTGCCACGGCGAGGCTGAAGGCTGCGTACTCGATGTTGTAGGCGAGGGAGAGATCAACCCAGGGGAAACGGTAGTCGGCCGAGAGCCAGGTGCGCGGCCTCCCTTGCACGAAGATGCAGGTCCCCCCGGCGCTCAGACTCCCGTAGTCGTAACCGAGGGAGAGGTCTGTCTTCACCGGAATCGTCTGCCGCAGGCTCTTTTTCCCCTCGTATCCGCTGATGCTCGGGGTGAAGTCCTGGTACCCGTTGGGCGCGGTCGTCGAGGTGGGGTTGACCGCATAGGCCTTCGTGTAGGGGACCGAATCCCACATGAGCGTGCCGGCCAGGTCCCTTAAGAGCAGCTCGGCGTGCCACCCCCCCCTGCGGTAGCTCGCCCCGAGGTCCCCGCTGTAGCCGTACCCCCACCCGAGCGTCTCGTCGTCCACGCGGTAGAGGATGTTGTGCCCGTAGGCGTAGTCGAGGTACAGGTCGTAGTCGTAGCTTTTCGATCCGGTCGCGGTGACCGCGCCGCTCATCGAGCCGTACTGCAGGTAGTGCGGCGTCATGACGCGCAGGGTGAGCCCGGCGGAGAGCCCCTGGAGCACCGCGTCCAGGCTCGCACCCCGCGAGACCTCGACGCCGCTTGCCGTCCATCCCCTCATCCTGATGTCCGCCTGGTAGCGACGCCCCGTGGTCAGGTCGAGTTTCTTCTTCACGCTGTAGATGAACTCGATGGAGTCACGGTTGCTGTCTACGAAGAGCTCGCCGCGGTTGAATGCCGCCACCCGCCAGTTGTGCGCCACCACCCCGCTTCCCGCATACCAGTACAGGTCGGCCAGGTTGTGCTCCTTCGGCGTGAAGCGCCCCTTCCAGCTGTCATCGACGATGCTCATGACCGGCAGCACCGTGTCCGCGGCGAAGGCCGAAGCTTCCAGAAAGGCTCCATCCTTATGCCCTGCGAGCAGGGCGGGGTTGAAACCGCTCATGGGCACGGCGCCCAGGGCCGGCGACGCCGCAAAGATGATGGGGATGCCGCAAAGGAGTGCGGCAGCTCTCAAAAGGGGCAGGAAAAGGGAGGCCTTGCGGCCTCCCTGCAATGCATGGTTCATCAGGTTTTCCTTCGGGAGGTACTGCTTGAGAGGCTAGATCAGTGTCTCGAAATAGCTGTCGGCGTAGGTCACCTTCGGGACGCCGAGCGGGCTCGAGAAAGTGGCGACATCGTCACCGCCGCTTGCCTTCATGCTCCCGCTGAACCTGCTCTCGGCCGGCTTACTCTTGTCGTTGACGATGGTGCCATGAAGACCCGCCTGGTTCGACAAGGTCGCCGAGGTCACCTCCGTAAAGACGTTGTAGGTTCCGGTGCAATCGAGCCAGATGGTCGCGTCGTTCGCCAGCGTCCTCGTGTACTTCACCTCGAAGTTGATCACCTGGAAAACAGACATGCTTGCCTTCAGCATGGCCGTGATATTGACGCCGTTGCCGGCCACCAGAGAGCCGTTGAAGATGCCGCTCCACTGCGGGAAGTTGGTCTGGTCGTCGGCGAGGGTCGGGTTGTAGCTGGATGCGTTGGAGAAGGTCCCGGTCAGGGTCCCCTGCAGCGTCATGGTGACGGTCCCCTGGTCCAGCGCCTCGATCTTACCGCTGAAGGCGGCCTGGGTCGGTATGGTGGCATTCCCCTCGTTGGGGCTTATGTTGGGGTTCCACACGAGCGTCGGGATGTCGATGCTGCCGGTGACGCGGGCCGTGGAGCTGGTCGCCACCCCGCTGAAGTAGGCCTTGGTGAGCATGACGCTGTCCGGCATGGTCGGGTTCTGGGTGAGGGTGAAGGTCAGCTTCCGGTTGTTCGCGCTGTCGTCGAAGTCGAAGGACGCCACGGGCGTAATGAGTTTCCCCCTGAAGGTAATCGCCATGGTCGTGTCCGAGACGACCGCACTGTAGGAGGCGGTCATGGTGGCGTTGCCGCCGCTTGCCGTCTTCAGGGTGGTGAAGTTGACGCTCCCGCTCGTCGGCATGTTGACGTCGTTCACCGTGACGGTGCCGGAGAGCAGGGTCACGTTGGCGTCGGTGACGATGGTGACCGTCGCCGTGGTGCCGGTGCTGCCCGTGACGATGGTGAGCGTCTGCCCGGGATGCTTCTCCGGATCGGTGAAGGGATAGGTCGTCCCCGGGGTGATGCCCGTGAGGCCGCCGACCGAGGTGACCACCCAACCCACCAGATCGCCTACGCTTGAAAGCTCGGGGCCGACCGTGGTCTGCAGTTCGGCCGCGGTGGCGTCGAACGGGGTCTTGAGCGTGCTCCCCACGTCCCCTGTGTGGTAGTCGACCACGGTGAGAACCGTGTTGCGCAGGTCGCTTATCATGGCCTTCGCCTGCGCCACGCCGTTCGGGTTCTCGGGGGGATTCACCTCGCTGTCGGTGAAATGCTGGATGGTGCCGTACATGGAGGTTGTTTCGGTGTTGATGGTGGGGGCGAGCATCGGCTCGGGGCCGCTGGTCAGGGCGACGATCGCCTGGGTGAGGGCACCCCCGGTCGTCGAAAGCATCGGGGTTTCCGCGGAGAGATCGGACTGGATCATCCCGATGGCGTCTTTCACGTCGCTTGCGTCGCCGTTTTTGACCATCTGGGAGATGGCGGCGAGGGCCACACCGTAGTCCACGGCGGTCTGGCTCGAAGCTGATGCGACCTTGGTCGCGTCGGTGACGTCGACCGGCTGGGTGCCGATGATGTCCACGCCGAACGCGGTGCTGACCACCGCGTTACTGTGGTCTATGTTCGTCTTGCTGAAGCCTCCCGCAGCCGAACTCATCTGCTTGAAGGCGACATCGGTAAGCGGGGTTACCGCCACGTTTACTGAGCCGGTTACATCGGAAAGCGCCGCCTTCAGCACCGTGTTGGGCACGTCTGCCGTCCCTGTCGCCTCGTCTAAGTAGGTGCCGCCGGTGACGATCACGATGAGGTTTCCCTTGTAGGAGAGGTTCTGCACCTTGTACGTGCCGTCGGACCCGGTCGTACCGGTGCCGAGAAGCCTGCCCCGGGTCCCGTCGGCGTTGACGGCGTACACCGACACCGCACCGTCCTTGATCGGCCCTTTCGAGGCGACACCGTTCACCGTGGTCGAAGAGGAGGAGGATCCTCCCCCGCCACAGGCTGCCAGCAGGGAGCACAACACTGCAAGTACAACGATACTCTTGAGCGACCGATACACTTGTTCCATGAAGCACCTCCTTGTTAGATGTAAGCCAACAAAGAGTATCACCCGCCCATCCTGAGACAACATTATTTACTTATTATTAATCGTATACGGAACGCACTGCCAGTGAGGAGGGTCTAATGCCTTGAGAGAGACAGCGGCGGTCGGTCCGTCGCAACGGGAAATACTGCCGTTACCGTTGCAATGCAGCGAGGTGGCGGGAAGGCCGGCATGATCTAGGCGTGCGGGCGCTCAGACTCCCCGCCGGCGGTCATCACCGCGACCAGTCCCAGCACCCCGCAAAGCGCCATCGCGGCGGTCATGGGGACCGCGGTGCCGTCGTGGATCGCCCCGACGAGCGCCCCGCCGGAGGCGCCCAGGAGGTACTGGATGGTGCCGAGCAGGGCGGAAGCGCTCCCGGCCGCCTTGTCGAAGGGGGCGAGCGCGAGTGCCGTTATGTTCGGGTAGAGAAGACCGGTCATGCAGAGGCAGACGAAGATGAACAGCATCTGCAGCGGGAACCCGCCGAAGCCGGTCGCGGCCGCGGCGATGAGGAGGGAGCCGGACACCCCGGCGGTCAGAAAGGCGAAGAGTGCTATGCGCCTCGGGGCGTAGCGGCGCAGCAGGCGGCGGTTCATCTGCGAGGCGCCGATCAGGCCGCAGGCGTTGACGCCGAAGAAGACGCCGAAAAACTGAGGGGAGAGCCCGTGCAGCTCGATGAAGACGAAGGGGGCGCCGGAGATGTAGGAGAAGTTGACCCCCGCCACGCAGCCAAGCCCCACCGCGTAACGCAGGTAGCGGCGGTTCTTCAAAAGGTGACCGTAGACCGCCACCATGTCGGCCGTGCTTCTTTTTACGCGCCGCTCCGGGGGGAGCGACTCGGGAAGGGCCAGGGCCGCCGCCACAAGGGAGGCGAGGCCGAAGATGCTCAGGAAGACGAAGATCCCCCTCCATCCGGTGAAGAGGAGCAGCTGTCCCCCGGCAAGCGGCGCCAGAATCGGCGCAAGCCCCATCACCAGCATGAGCAGTGAAAACATCCGCGCCGCCTCAGCCGTGTCGTAGAGGTCGCGCACCACCGCACGGGAGATCACCATCCCCGCCCCGCCCCCGAGCGCCATCATCACGCGCCAGAGCAAAAGAGCGGTTCCCGAGTGTACCAGCGCGCAGCCGATGGTCGAGGCGACGTACAGCGACAGTCCGAGCAGAAGCGGCTTGCGCCTTCCCCAGCGGTCCGCCAGCGGCCCGTAGAAGAGCTGTCCCAGCGCGGAGCCGAAGAGAAAGGCGGAGACGGAGAGCTGCACCGTGCTGAGCGGCACGTGGAGGTCGCGCGCCATCTGCGGGAAGGCAGGAAGGTACATGTCTATGGACATGGCGGAAAAAGCGGTCAGGGCGCCGAGGATGAGCACGAAGACGGCCAGCTGGCGCCGGCTCATCTGAGAGGGGTGGAGGGGTGCCGGCTTTGTAACAGGGTTCATCGAAACCTCACTGCGCCGAAAGTTGCTTCATACAACTATTCGGTGAAAAAAAACTAGCGGTCGAGATTGCCGCAGGCGCGGCGCAGGACGTCGCGGCAGATCTCGAGGTCTCCTGCGCCGATCCCTTGCTGGGCTTCCTCGAGGATGCCCCGGGCGAGGCGGGTGGCGCGGTCCATGACCTCCTTGCCCAGGTCGGTCAGGTAGAGCAGGCGCTCGCGCGCGTCGTTGGGACTTGGCAGCCGGACGATGAGCCCGCGCTCCTCGAGTACCGCCGCGAGCCGTGCCATGGTGGTCTTGTCCTTCGCCGTCTTTCCCGCCAGCATCCCCTGGGCCAGCCCGTTGCACTCCCAGAGCTGCACGAGGAGCGAGTACTGTTCCGAGGTGATCGGCACCTCGTTTTGCACGAGCACCGCGTTGAAACGCCTGAGCACCATCCTCGAAAAGCGGGAGGCCAGGTGCCCCAGCGATTTGTCCAGTTTGTAGTCGGTAAGTGCGTCCATTGGTTGCACCATACAACTAATTAAAAACGAAGTCAACCGGACCGGCCGCAAAGCCCCCCTCCACTTGCGGAAGGTTATTCATGGAATTCCGCGGATGGCAGAAAACAGCGACCACGAAGCATCTCGGGTGCCCACGCGCTCCCCCCTTTGCGAAGGGGGGACGGGGGGGATTTGCCTTTGCATCGTTCCTACGGTCCAGCGTGGGAACGCAAAGCCTCGGACGCTCCGGCGTCTGCTTGCGTGACGCCCCCCCAAAAGGTGCTGCACATCTAGCCGGGCTAAATCCCCTCTGTCCCCCCTTCGCAAAGGTTCTTCAGGAAATTCCGGGAGAAACGCCCTTTGAGGCCTCCCCCTCCCCCTCCCGCAAGGGGAGGGGGACTAGAGGCGCCTGTTCCCCGGAATTCCCGGATGAACCTTTGCAAAGGGGGGAACTTGGTGCCAATGGTCACTGCTCGGAACGGTCCAGCATCTCGCGCACCTTGCGCAAGAGCTCCACCGGCTGCACCGGTTTCATGATGAGCTGGATCCCCTGCTCGCTCACCCCGCGCCGCTCCATGAAGTCCGAGGTGTAGCCGCTCGAATAGAGGATCTTCGCCCCCGGCTCGAGCCTGGCGATCTCCTCCCCCGCCTCCATGCCGTTTTTCCTCGGCATGATGAGGTCCATCACCACGAGGGCGATGCTGCCGCGGTTCGCGGCGAAAAGTTCCACCGCCTGCTGGCCGTCCTCCGCCGCGATCACCCGGTAGCCGAACTTGGTGAGGACGGTGAAAAGCAGCTTGCGCACCTCGGCGTCGTCCTCGGCGAGGAGCAGGGTCTCGTTTCCGCCGCGCGGCGCAGGGAGTTCCTCCCTCGCGCCACCCGCGGGAAGTCCCGCGTCCAACTGCGGCAGGAAAACCCTGAAGGTGGTGCCGTGCCCCGGTTCGCTGTAGACGTTGATGAAGCCGTTATGCTGCTTCACGATGCCGTACACGATGGCCATACCGAGCCCGGTCCCCTTCCCCACCTCCTTCGTGGTGAAGAACGGCTCGAAGATCCTGGCCCGGGTCTCCTCGTCCATGCCGCAGCCGGTGTCCTCCATGACGATGCAGGCGTAGCGCCCCGGCTCGCTGTGGCCGAACGGGCTCTCCACCCCTTCCTCGATCTCCACGCTCTCCGTTTTCAGGGTGAGCGTTCCCCCCTTGGACATGGCGTCGCGGGCGTTGGTGGCTAGGTTGATCAGCACCTGCTCGATATGGCCGCTGTCGGCCATGATGGTGATGACGCTCTCCGTGCAGGGGACGGCCCTGAGGGTGATGTCCTCCCCGATGATGCGCACGAGGAACTTCTGCACGTGCTGCACTATGTCGCACAGGTTCACCCGTTTCGGTTCCATCACCTGCTTGCGGCTGAAGGCCAGAAGTCCCTTGGTGAGCTGGGCCGCCCGCTCCGCCGAGACCATGATCTGCTCCACCTCGCCTTTTTGTTTTTCGCCAAGCTTCGGGTCCACCTCCAGCAGGGAGCAATACCCCATGATCACCTGCAGCACGTTGTTGAAGTCGTGGGCGACCCCGCCCGCGAGCTGCCCGACCGCCTCCATCTTCTGCGCCTGCCTCAACTGCTCCTCCAGGCGCCGCTCGGCCGTGATGTCTCGCACAGTGGCGATGACGCCGATTATCTCCCCCTGCGCGTCGCGTAACGGTGCACGCGTGTCGACCGCCCATCCCGAGACGCCGGTGCTCTCTATGTAGAAGGGAAAGTCCACCGACCCCGACTCCTCCCCCTCCAGGGTGCGCGCCAGCTTTTCGATCACGCCGGTCTCCTGAAGGAAGGGGAGGACGTCCTGCGGACGCCGCCCGAGGATCTCCTCGGCCTTGATGCCGGTGAAGCGCTCCATGTACGGGTTCCAGACCTGGTAACAAAGCTCGCGGTCGTAGACGATGATCCCCTCCTGGGCCCCCGCGATGATCTGCTCGTTGTACTGGCTCGCCTCGAGAAGCGCCTGATCCGCCTTCAGCTTCGAAAACGAGATCGCGATGTAATCGACGAGGTCCTCGTAGAGGGCGACCTTCTCGGCCGACACGAGCCCCGGGCGCCGGTCACTGAACTGGAAGAGCCCGATCCTCTCCCCGTGGGAGTGCAACGGAACCAGGGCCAGGGATCGGTACCCCTCGCTGTGACACCGGCACTTCCCGTAGCCGTCGGTCTCCGCGGTGCCGTTCGCGGTCCAGTAACTCCCCCGCGGCGTGCATGCCGCCTCCCTCGGACAGCGGTCGGAGATCACCTCGCCGCACAGGCAGCGCAGCGCGGCACGCCCCTGGGGGTCGCGAAGGGGATTCCCCTGCGCGTCGCGGTCGCAAAGCCCCCTCTCCTCGCCGACAAAGGACTCGGAAAGGCCGATGGTCTCGCAGTACGGGTAGTCGTCTCCGCAACGCAGCCTGATACCGATCGCCTCGCAGCAGGAAAGATCGCTGAAAAAGCGCGCCGTGCGCGACAACAGCTCATCCACCCGTTGCGCCTCGTTGCAGATGCGCAAAAGCTCCACCGTCGCGTTTCTGCGGATCTCCTCGCGCTTCCTCGAAGTGATGTTGTCGCAAAGGGCGACGAAGTAGCCCTGCTCCACGCCGTAAAGTGACACCGCGTACCACTGCTCGAGCGGTTCGAGGTAGGTCTCCAGGTGCTCCGGCTCCCCTTTTTCCGCCACCCGGCCGCATGCCTGCAGCAGCTCCGGATTCGTCTCCCTGACCTGCGGGATCACCTGCGAGATCCGCTTCCCCGTCAGGTCGGTGAGGCCGCTTAGATGCAGCAAAGCCCGGTTCACGTTGAGAAACACGAAGTCCTCCGCGGCGCCCGAGGCGTCCCGGACCACCCGGCAGGAGGCGAACCCCTCCAGCATGTTCTGGAAGAGCTGCTGGTACTCCTGCTTGCTCTTTTGCAGCGCGCGCTCCGCCTGTTTCTGTATGGTGACGTCGTTCAGCATGACCAGAAGGCAGGGACGGCCGCCGAGCACCACCACGTCCGCAGAGAAAAGAACGTCGATCACTTCCCCGGACTTGCGCCTCAATTGCAGCTCCTGGCTCACCCCCTCCCCCTGACGCACCTTCCCCACCACCTCGTCGCGGGTCGCCTCGTCGAGGTATATGCCGAGCTCCACCGCGGTGCGGTCGAGTACCTCCTCACGGCGGTAGCCGAGGAGCCTGAGCCAGGCGGGGTTGACCTCCAAAAGGCGCCCGTCTTCCACGGCGCCGATGCCGATCGCCACCGGCGCGTGGTCGAAGATGGTTCTGAACCTGGTTTCGGTGTCCCGAAGCGCCGCCTCCGCCCGCTTGAGCGGCGTGATGTCGATCAGGGTCGAGAGGATGACCTGCTCCCCACCTACGGTCAAAAGCTGCGACCAGAGCTGCGCGAGGAAGATTTCGCCGTCTTTTCTGTGGAAAGGCTGTTCCCACCCCCGCACCGTTCCGGTCGCGCGCAGCCCTTCGACGAAGCGGCGCGCCGACTCCGGGTCGGGCCAGATGTGGCGCCCGGATCTCCCGATCGCTTCTTCGCGGGTGTACCCGGTCATGGCCTGCCAGGTCTCGTTCACATCCAGGAAGACCCCGTCCTCGAGCCGGGTGAGCGCGATGGCGGCCGGGTTTCCCGAGAAGGCGAGGGCGAATTTCTCCTCCGATTTCAGGAGCGCCTCCTCCGCCCGGCGCCGCTCGGTCACGTCCTGGATCACCGCGAGCACCGATACCGGACGCCCCTCGGCGTCGCGCGCGAGGTTCAGGTTCACCTGGCAACAGACCGACGAGCCGTCGGAGCGCAACACGCTGAACTCGGCCTCCACGCCGCCGCGCTCACCGACCAGGCTTTTCAGGTACGCCCTGCAGTGCTCCCTCTCCTCGGGCCGGGTCACCTCCGGGAGCCCCAGCTGCAAAAGGTCCGCCTCGCGGTAACCGGTCATGCGGCACAGCGCCGGGTTCACCTTCAGGAACCTGCCGGTCGCCGGATCCATCTGCGCCTCGCCCAGGCTCGACTCCATGAACATGATCCGGAACTGTTCCTCTTTCTCCTGCAGGCGCTCTTCGGCCAGGCGCCGCTCCAGTTCCAAAAGTTCGATGCGCGCTTCGCGGAGCTCCTCTTCCGAGCTTTGCGCCTTTTCGCGCGCGTCCACCTCGCCGCACCTTGCCTGTTGCAAATGCTCCTGCATGTAGGCGAAGAGGACGCCGACAACGATGAAGGCCAAGACTGAGACCGCACGGCTTGCCGGGACGACGGCTAAGGAATAAAGCGGGGGGATGAACAGATAGGAGATCAAAAATCCGGAAATGAGGGTCGCGGCGATGCCGATCCGCTTGCCTCCCAGGCGGGCACTGACATAGACGGCGGGGTAGAACAGGATGTAGGCGTAGGGCTGCAGGAAATCCCAGAAAAGCCACTGTACGGCACAGGCGAAAAAGGGGAGCAGGAGTGCTGCCACAGCCTTAAGATTGAATGTTGGCCCCTCTTCCACCCTCTTTTCCTCCAAGACATGACAGTCATAAGTGCATGCTTGCCCGCTTCGAATAGTCCTTTTGAGATCACTCCATCGGACTATGAAAAGACAAAGACTCAGTCTACCTTGAGGCCGCTCTTTTGCAACGATACGGCCGGATCCAAGGTACAGGTGGGATCTCTAATACACCGCCCGAAGATACGGTGGGGCATTCGGCGCGCCATCCTCCCTCAAGTATTCAGCGCCGAAACCGATACGGGGAGTGATGCCCACGCGGCAAACCAGCAGCAGGAGGAAGCACCATGTTCGATATCCTTTGCCGTTTCAGAATCGGCACCCGCCTAAACGTCTGTTTTTCAATAGCCACCATGATCATCATCCTTCTGGGCGTCCTCGGATATACCGGTACCGCCAGGATGCTCGACCACGTCAAGGACGTTGCCGGCACCCACGCGAAGCTCCTCGAACTCGCCCAGGCAAGCCGTGCCGACATCAACGTCCTGCGCCGCTTCGAAAAGGATGCATTCATCAACATGGCCGACGCCGGGAAGCTCGAGGAGTACCGGAAGAAATGGGACGAGAACATGGCCGGGTTCCAGGCGCGCAACGACGAGATGATGAAACTTGCCGAACACCCGCGCGAGAAGGAGATGCTCTCCGGCATCAAGCGTGACAGCGAGGCGTACGCCGCCGGCTTCCGCAAGGTCTACGATGAGGTGCAGGGAGGCCGCATCACCACGACCCAGGACGCGAACCACGCCATCGACGAGTACAAAAAGCCGACGCACCAGGCGGAAGCCCAGGTGGTCGAGTTTTCCAAGCTGATGACCCGGCAGATGGCCGACACGGTTGCCGAGGCGCAAGCCGGGGCCTCCGGGATCAGGCTCTCCATCGCCGTCATCGCCATCATCGCCGCCACCATGGCGGTCATCCTCTCCATCATCATCACCCGTTCCATCACGGTACCCCTCGCACGTCTCGTCACCGTCGCCGACACCATCGCGACCGGCGATCTCTCGCGCGACCTCGACGTTTCCTACCGCGACGAGACCGGGCAGCTCATGGGTACCATGAAGACCATGACCGGGAACCTGCGCGGCATGATCGGCGCGGTGAGCAGCACATCGGAGCAGGTGACCGCCGCCGCTAACCAGATGCACGAGATCTCCCGGCAGATCGCCGAAGAGGCAGAGGAGGTGGCGAGCCAGTCCGGCGCGGTTTCCACCGCCGGCGAGGAGATGTCGGCGACCTCCGGCGACATCGCCATGAACTGCCAGAGCGCGGCGGAAGGGGCGCAGCGCGCCGCGCAGTCGGCCAGCGACGGCGCCGCCGTCGTGGATCGCACCGTCGCCGTCATGGGACAGATCGCGGACAAGGTACAGGAATCGGCGCGGACCGTGTCGAGCCTCGGCGAGCGCTCCGACCAGATCGGGGCCATCATCGGCACCATCGAGGACATCGCCGACCAGACCAACCTGCTCGCGCTGAACGCCGCCATCGAGGCCGCGCGCGCCGGTGAGCAGGGAAGAGGTTTCGCCGTTGTGGCAGACGAGGTGCGGGCGCTTGCCGAGCGGACCACGCGCGCCACCCGCGAGATAGGGGAGATGATCAAGGCGATCCAGGCGGAGACGCGTGGTGCGGTGACCGCGATGGAGCAAGGGGTGTCCCAGGTGGCGGCAGGCACCGAGGAGGCGGCCAAGTCCGGGGCGGCGCTCAGGGAAATCCTGGAACAGGTGAACGCCGTCGCCATGCAGGTGAGCCAGATCGCCACCGCCGTGGAAGAACAGACGGCAACGACGAGCGAGATCTCCGGCAACATGCACCGGATCACCGAGATCGTACACCAGACTTCGCAGGGGGCGAACCGCTCCGCGGTCGAGGCATCCCACCTGACCGGCTACGCGGCCCAGCTCCAGGATCTCGTGCAGCGTTTCCGGCTCTAGAGATACGGGCCATGAACGAAAAAGGGCGCCCCGCATCGGGGACGCCCTTTTTTTTGCCGGATGCCGCTGGAACCACTACCGTTCGTATACGCTAAATAGGAGCCGTCAATTAAAAAAACATATTGCAGTGCGGGCGGCAAGGGTATATATTCCCGCACAATCTGTGTGACTTTAACGCTTCGCCGACCGCTTTCCTTCCGATGGCCCCCAGACCGGCCGCCAACCCATGATAGGAGGAGTAGGGATGCCTGACTGCGAGCTTCTTAGCGGATGTATCTTCTTCAACGACCAGATGGCCAACATGCCTTCCACCAGCAACGTCTTCAAGATGATGTACTGCACCGACCACTTCGAGGGGTGCGCGCGCTACACGGTGCGCAAGGCCGCCGGCAAAGAGGCCGTACTCGACGACCTGTTCCCGAACCAGATGGAGCGGGCGAGGGAAATCCTCGAAAAGCGCTGACCCTTTCCAAGCGCCGTCCCGACCGTCGTTTACCAAAAAAGAAAGGCCACGGATCTCCGTGGCCTTTTCTTGTTCATGCAAGGCATCCGGCCATTACACGCCGATGCCGCGGATGAAGATCTCCAGGTACTGCCGCACCAGGCTCTCGTCCTGCTCAGGCGACTGGCTGATCAGCTTCTTGGTCGCCTGCAGGCTCAAAAAGAAGTAGTTCACCATGCCGGCCAGCGCGAGCGCCGCATTGGCCGGGTCCACTTCCGCCCTGAATTTCCCCTGCTGCTGTCCCTGTGCGATCGCTTCCGCCATGATCACGATCACCTCATCGATCACCGGCCCCACCAGCGTCTCGAAAAAAGGGGTGGGGTTCGTCAGTTCGCTCGTGTAGAAACGCAACAGGTGCGGGTTGTTGCGGTGCCTCTGGAAGGTCCAGCGCAGATAACTCTCCACCATCTCCACCGGATCGGTGACCTGGCGCCGGATCTCGTGTATCTCGGCAAAGCAGGCGAACTGCTCCTGCAATACCGCAGAGTAAAGCCCTTCCTTGCTGCCGAAATGGTAGGAGATCATCGAGATGCTGGTCCCCGCCGCCAGGGAAAGCTCCCTTATGCTGACGCCGTTCACACCCCGCTCCGCGAAAAGCTGCGTCCCCACCTCCATAAGCTTCTTGTGAATCCCGGTCTTTTCCATGCTCCACCCCGGCTCTGTTGATGTCGGCCGCCAAGACATTAGCAAAATCGCCGGTGAATTACCAATTGTATTGCAAATAAAACGACGTACTGATATGTTGTATTCGTTTTTCGAACGAACGTTCGAAATTCAACAAGGCGCCAGCGCACAACTTTCCGCCGTTCGCACAGCGGAACAACATCATATCAGGAGGATGCAGCTAAATGTCCGAATTGCACAACAGGATCAGGAAGTCGAGCCTTCACGAGCGGATCACCACCGTGGACCAGGTCATCCCCATGTTCAAAGACGGCATGAACGTGGGCTGGTCCGGGTTCACCCCGGCCGGCTATCCCAAGATGGTCCCGATCGCCCTCGCCGACCACGTCGAGAAGAACAACCTGCAGGGGAAACTGAGGTTCAACCTCTTCATCGGCGCCTCCGTAGGCGTCGAGACCGAAGACCGCTGGGCGTCGCTCGACATGATCGACCGCCGCTGGCCCTACCAGACCGGCAAGAACATCCAGGCCGGCATCAACACCGGGCGCATCCGCATGGGCGACAAACACCTCTCCATGTTCGCGCAGGACCTGGGCTACGGCTTCTACACCAAGGATAACGGCGGCCGCCTCGACATCGCCATCATCGAATGCTCCGCCATCACCGAGAAGGGGGAGCTGGTGCTGACCGCCTCCTGCGGCGCGGTACCCGAGATCGTGCAGATCGCCGACAAGATCATCATCGAGGTCAACACCTCCATCCCGAACTTCGAAGGGCTGCACGACATCGTCGAGCCGATCAACCCGCCGAACCGCCTCCCCTACCTGATCTGCCGCGTCGATGACCGCGCCGGTTCCCCCTACGTCCGCGTCGACAACGACAAGATCGTCGCCATCGTCGAGTCGAACCGTCCGGACAACGGCCGCGCCTTCAGCGAGCAGGACGACACCTCCGAGGCGATCGCGAACAACATCATCGACTTCTTCTCCGCCGAGGTGAAGGCAGGCCGCCTGCCGAAAAACCTCCTCCCGCTGCAGTCCGGCGTCGGCTCCATCGCCAACGCGGTCATCGGCGGCCTCGCCAACGGCCCCTTCACCGGGCTCAAGGTCTGGACCGAGGTGCTGCAGGACACCATGCTCGACTTCTTCGACTCCGGGAAGCTCGACTTCGCCTCCACCGTCTCCCTCTCCTTCTCCGTGGACGGCTTCAAGCGCTTCTACGAGAACTGGGACAAGTACAGCAACAAGGTGATGATGCGTCCGCTCTCCATCGCGAACCACCCGGAGCCGATCCGTCGCCTGGGGTGCATCGCCATGAACACCCCGGTCGAGTTCGACATCTACGCCCACGCGAACTCCACGCTGGTCGGCGGCACCAGGATGATCAACGGCATCGGCGGCTCGGGCGACTTCCTGAGAAACGCCTTCCTCTCCATCATGCACACCCCGTCGGCGCGCCCGACGAAGACCGACCCGACCGGCATCACCTGCGTCGTTCCCCACGTGCCGCACGTCGACCACACCGAGCACGACCTCGACGTGCTGGTCACCGAGCAGGGCCTTGCCGACCTGCGCGGCCTGAGCCCGAAAAGCCGCGCCCAGCTCATCATCGACAAGTGCGCGCACCCGGACTACAAGCCGCTGCTGCAGGAGTACTTCGACATGGCGAAGAAGGACTGCATCGAGAGAAAGGCGGGCCACGAGCCGCAGCTCTTGGACCGCGTCTTCAAGATGCAGGTAAACCTCGCCAAGAACGGCACCATGAAGATCGACAACTGGGACATCTAGCCAGCAGGCTCCAGTCGTTTCGCTTAAAAGAGCAGGGCAGTCCGATCGGGCCGCCCTGCTTTTTTATTTTCGGCCGCACTTCACTTTCTCGCAGAAAAAAGAGGGTTGACATTTCGGGCTCTCGGATTTAGTTTAATGTTAAAGCATACGACATCGAACAATGATGTCGACGATAAGAGAAAGGGAGAATACGCCATGAAAACCACATACTGGGACGCCGTCAAAAACCGCAGGACTTTTTACGCACTGGACAAGGAACAGGTGACAAGCGACGAGCGGATCCGCGAGCTTGTCGGCGAAGCAGTGCAACACGTGCCGTCGTCCTTCAATTCGCAGAGCAGCCGGGTGCTCATCCTGCTGGGCTCCGAGCACGACAGGCTTTGGGATCTCACCAAGACGGAACTGAAGAAGATCGTGCCGCCGGAAAGCTTCGGCGCCACGCAGCAAAAGATAGACGGCGCCTTCAGAAGCGGCTACGGCACCATCCTCTACTTCGAGGACACCGACGTGGTGCAAGGCCTGCAGGAGAGCTTTCCCGCGTACCGCGAGAACTTCCCGCTCTGGTCGCAGCAGTCCTCAGGGATGCTGCAGTTCGCGGTATGGACCGCCCTCGAGGCCGAAGGATGGGGCGCCTCGCTGCAGCACTACAACCCGGTGATCGACGACGCGGTAAGACAGCAGTGGCACGTCCCGCAAAGCTGGAAGCTGGTTGCCCAGATGCCCTTCGGCAAACCGGCGGCGGCACCGGGAGAGAAGGCGTTCGCACCGCTTGAAGGGCGCGTGAAACTCTACAGTTAGAGGATCGCGAAGGAGCAGGTCATGTCACGAAGATTTCCCTCGGTATTCGTATCCCACGGCTCTCCGGCCATCGTGCTGGAGGATTGCCCGACGCGGGATTTCCTGAAAGATCTCGGCGCGCAGCTCGGGCGTCCCAAGGCCATCGTCTCGGTCTCGGCCCACTGGACCACCGATACCCCGAGCGTGACCGGTCACCCCCAGCCGCCGACCATCCACGACTTCGGCGGTTTCCCGGATGATCTGTACCAGCTGCGCTATGCCGCTCCCGGCGCCCCCGCACTTGCCGGGAGCGTTCTTTCCCTGCTGCAGAAGGCGGGCATTCACGGCGGGATGGATCCGGAGCGCGGCCTGGACCACGGTGCCTGGGCGCCGCTCATGCTCATCTACCCGGATGCCGACATCCCGGTGGTGCAGCTCTCGGTCCAGCCCCGGCTCGGTCCCCATCACCACCTGGAGATGGGCGAGGCCCTGCGTCCACTCAGGGACGAGGGTATCCTGCTCCTCGCCAGCGGCTCCGCCACGCACAACCTCGGCGACTTCTTCGGCCGCGCGCTCGACGCCGAACCGCTCCCCTACGCGAGGGAATTCGCCGAATGGCTGAAAGACGCCGTGGTGGAAGGGCGGGCGAACGACCTGGTCGACTACGAACGGCTCGCCCCCCACGCGCGACGCAACCACCCCACCCCCGAGCATTTCCTCCCCCTGCTGGTCGCGATGGGGGCCGGAGGGAGCGGGAGCGTTTTGCACGACGGTTACACCTACGGCGCCCTCTCCATGGCCGCCTTCAAATGGGAATGAGTTGCAGCGAAAGGGACCGGCTCCGCCAGGTGCCGGTCCCTTTCGCGGAACGCTCCATTCCGCCCAGCCACCTCACCCCCAATTCCGCACACTCCTAATGCATGCAGACCGCAAGCGGTTACTATTAAATGCACTACTGGAGGTGCCTATGAGAATAACGATGCAGGACTATGTCGGCGGTAGTTGCGAAGCGGTCAGCAACGCAAACCATTTCATCTACCTCTGGTTCCGGACCGGGGGCAACCCTTGCCAACAATGCGGCTTCAACCCCGATACCTGCACATGGCGCAAGCAGCTAAACGTTTATGCGGCCAGATACCGCGAGGTAAGCCGCCACGCCGACGGCTAGGTGCGCACCATGATCTTTGCCGGACACCATAAAGATAAGCGCCATGGCCTGCTGATGGACCACCCCTTGGACGATCCTTCCTGCTGCAGGCAGTGCGCGGCCCTTTGCTGCAGATCCTTCCCGAACGTCGATCTCACCTGGGAAGAATACCTGCGTCTTGGGGAGCTTGGCGCCACCCGTCTGCATTTCTCCCTGTACGGCCCCCATAAACTGATCATCGAAAACGGCTGCGAATTCCTGGACGGGAACCGGTGCAGCATCTACGAAGAACGCCCGGCGATCTGTCGCCGCTTCTTCTGCACGCCCGCCTGAGCTGCTCTACTGCTCAAGCCCCAAGCGCGGAGAGCCGACGACGCACCTGATCCTGCTGTTTGCAACGTGAACCACCGAAAGCTGTTGCGGCGAGCGCCGCTCTTCATATACCATGCACCACGGGGTGCGCCCTCAGCGCACCCTCCCGGTCCGTCCGGCAACAAGCCACGTGGTGCCACAACTCATGACCGAACCAACGTTCACCGCGCCGGCCATCTCGGCGGCGCTTTCCGTTCTCAAGCTCTTCCTGATCCCGGTAGGGGGCGGCATCCCCGCCGGCGTCCTGCTCGCGAAGTCGAGCGGGCTCGCCTGGCCGTTGATGGCGCTCGTCTACCTCGTCTCCGACATCATCCTCGCCGTCGTCTTCGAGCCGATCCTGCGCGTGCTCGCCCTCATCTGCGGAAAGATCCGTTTCCTGCGCCGTTTCGCAGCGGCCATGAAAGAGGCCAATGCGCGCCACGCCGCCCAATACCAGGGGACCGCGGCCGGCCCCATCGGGCTCATCCTCATCGCCTTCGGCGTCGATCCCATGACCGGACGCGCCTCGGCGCTCGCCGCAGGCCACGGCTTCGTCGCAGGCTGGGCCTTCGCCATCGCGGGAGACATGCTCTACTTCGGCGTCATCGCCTACTCCACCCTCAGCCTCAACCGCTACATCAAGGATCCCGAGACCACCATGCTGATCATCCTCGCCCTGATGTTCCTGCTCCCCGTCGTGATACGCCGCATCCGTTCGAGACGCCCTGCTTCCGTTGCCCGGGAAGACCTCGCCTGAGCCCCCTCTTCCGCCGGTCCCTGCCGCCTCCTTCCTCCACGGCGTAAAATAATCGGCGGCACCGGTTAAAATTTCCCCCTCGCAGGGTAAGCTGTTCGGATGAAAAATTTCCTCCTCGAAACCGTGCTGCTACTCACCGTGCTCATCCACCCGGCGCACGCCTTCCCCCCACCGGAGCGGCTCGTCTACGACGCGACCTGGAACGGCATCAGCGCAGGGAGCGCCGTCATAGAGCTCACCAGGGAGGACGCCGGGTTCAAGGCCGTGAACACGATCCGCTCCGCGGGCCTCGTCTCCACTATTTTCCGCATCGAAGACCGGATCGAGTCCGTCATGTCCGCGGAAGGCCGCCCGCGTATCTACCGCGCCTCGATCAACGAGGGAAGACACCATACCCGCAATGAAGTCGTTTTCGACTTCAAGGGCCTGCAAGCCGAGACAACGGACCAGGTCAGGAACACCCGAAAGAAAGAGGCCATCACGGCCGATACCCATGACGACCTTTCATCCCTCTATTTCCTCCGCTCCCGCCCCCTTGCCCCCGGGACGAGTATCCTCTTCGACATCTACGATGGAAAACGCCTCTGGAACGCCGAGGCGCGCGTGACGAAGCGGCAACAACTGACAACACGGCAGGGGACGGTCACCGCCTTGGTGGTCGTCTCGACGCTCAAGGCGAACGGCGTCCCCTCGCCGGTCGGCGGAACCACCTTCTGGTTTTCCGACGATTCCCGCCACATCCCTCTGAAGATAAAGACGAAGCTCAAGGTCGGAGAGATGGTTCTCACCCTCAAATAGCCCACTCAGACAGTACTCCCGGTCCATTAATACCGTTACATTTACCTTCCCTTTACTTTTTTCCACATTTCTGCCACATTTTTTCCCTATTTCTTTGTCACTGTAACAGCGCACGATGCGGAAGAATCCGTTTCGGCATACCTAAGACCATGCCGCATCGAGACACGATGCACGAGCTGGGGGATTCGATGAGAAGACATGTACTACAAAGTATCTTGTTGGTTACCATGCTGAGCGGGTGCGTGACCGTGCCCAACGGCCCGAGCGTCAGGGTCCTTCCGTCCAAGGGAAAGTCCTTCGAGACCTTCATGCAGGAGGATTCCACCTGCAGGAATTGGGCGCAGTCGCAGCTCGGTTCTCCGGTCCAGGAAACCTATGACCGGAACATGGCGACGAGCGCGGTCGTCGGCACCGCGGTCGGCACCGGTGCAGGAGCCGCGATCGGGGCCGCTTCCGGGCACGCCGGAGCGGGCGCCGCGATCGGGGCCGCGACCGGCCTTCTCTTCGGCGCCGCCGCCGGTTCCGGCGCCTCGGAGGTCTACGGTGCCGAAGCGCAGCGGCGTTACGACAACTCCTACGTCCAGTGCATGTACACCTACGGCAACCAGGTCCCGGGTGCGCGGCAGCCTGCAGCGACCCGCGTCGCGGCAGTACCGCCTCCGCCGCCGCCCGAGCCCGCTCCGATACGCGTCGTGCCTCCACCCCCTCCGGGGCCGCCCGTGGTCGCGCCACCCCCTCCGGAGCCCGTACTCGTCCCGGCGCCAGAAGAGTACGAGCAGGAGCCGCCCGAATTCATCTATTCGCCGCAGTTGAACGCCTACGTGGCGGTCGCGGTCCCCTACGAGCTCGTCTATACCGGGAACGAGTATTACTATTACAGCGGCGGCAACTGGTTCCGCGGTCCCTACTACAACGGTCCCTGGACCTACGTTCCGAGGACATCCTACCCGCCGCTTTTCGTCCAGTACGAGGTGGTCAACATCCGTCACTACCGCGACGTCGAATACCGGCGCTACCGGCGTGATGTCGGCCGCTACGACGGCCGTCTCTACCGTCCCGTCTCGCGCGGCGAGCGGTACCGTCCAAGATACTAGGGGGAAAACGCCCCCCGCGTTTACTCTCTTCTAACGAATAAAGGCACCCGATGAACCGGGTGCCTTTGTTTTTTCCAGGGCGTGCATGGCGGACGAATCGCTGCCTAAGGCATACGGACTTGGCTTTTCCTCACGCAGGCATGAAAAGCCTGGGGCAAATGCCGCACAGGTTCCGAGGTCTCTGCGCTTAAAGCCCTATGATCTCGGTCGATTGCAGCAGCCACTGGTTTTAGTGCGCCGCTATGTGCCCGAACGATAGATGAAACAACAAAAATTAAAATAAACGCAGCAAAGGGGCATAAAGGTTGCTCCTGTGTTCCAGTTTCGGCGCCGCGTCACGCGGCGACTGAGGCAAATAAAGACACAGGAGGTAATGGATGAAGTCAGTAAAAGAAGTCAGCGGGGGCCGACGGCCGGTTCGTTTGGCGGCAGCTCTCATTCTTGCGGCGACGGTCTTTTCGACCACGATGATCGGCTCCGCAAACGCTGTGACCGCCGGTGTCACCTGGAGCACACAGGGTGACTTCGAGAACAACGAATCCACCACCGCGACTCCGACGGCACGCCAGGAGATCGACACCGCCTCGGCTCCGGGGTCGGTGCAGCTCGGCCCCAAGCAGTTGCGCAACAATGGGGCCATTTTCAGGAACAACCGTTCCTCGTCTTCGACCGCCCAAGCGATCAACCCGACAACCAATCGCGTTTACACCGTGGGCGACCAGACCGTGAGCGTGCTCGACGCCTCTACCAACGAAACCATCGGCTTCATTCCGATGGTCCAAACACCGGGCGCACTGCTGATCAGCACGCGGACAAACAAGCTCTACGCCATGAACGGAAGCACCATCTGGGTCTACGACCTTAACACCAACGAATACCTGAAAACCATCCCCCTCACCGACCCCATAACGGGTTCCATCTATAACTCCGATGCCGAAAAGGTCTACCTGACGCATGAAAACGGCACCATGTCCGTGATCGACGGGGCCGTGGACGAGGTAGCAGCGAAGGTGACCGTCGGCGTTTCACCGGCAGGCGGGGTGTACAACACTGCCGATAAAAAGGTGTACGTCCTGAACGACCACGACATCTCCATCGTGGACGGCGGCAGCAATGAGATCGTGGGCACCATCACCGTCAACGATGCCGCTTCAACGTCCAAACTGGTCAATGCAACTGTCAACGCCACCGGGAGCAAGATATACGCGGTTTGCGGTGCCGACTTGCAAGTGATCGACGTTGCCGCCCGAAAACCCATCACCAAGCTCACCTGGGCGCCTGGATGACCTTCCCGCTCAACGTGACCTACGACAGCCTCCACAACAAAATTTACGTTTCCATCGTGTACGGCCAAAAGATCACGGTGATAAACGCCGCCAACGATACGGTCCTGAAAACGATTCCTTACGACACGTCTTATGTCAACGTCAACCTGGCATGCAGCGCAACAAGCGGTCGCCTCTATGCAGCTGAATACATCATCGACACCGCCACGGACACCATCGTCGCGAAGCAGAAAAACCTTGCCGCCAGGACCGTCGTCCACGACCCGCAAGGCAACAAACTCTACGCGATGAGCGACGAACTTCTGGTCATCAACACCCTCACAGGGAAGATGGAGAAGGTCGTCAAGATAAAGAACCCGTACCTCGCCGTCGTCAATCCCAACGGCAAGAAACTCTTTGTACTGGAGGAAGCCCGTAACTACGTGTCCATCGTGGACACCACGACCTACGAGATCGTCTCACGCGTGGCGCTTCCAAGCAACTACGCCGAGGGGATCTACAACTCCGTCAGCGACAAGGTCTACTTCTTTCAGACCGGGAGCATAGCGGGAACCATCCTCGACGGGGAGACGGGGGTCCAAGTCAGCTCATTTTACTCCAGCTATTATTCGGACGGCAAAGCGGTCTTCCAACCCGCGACCAATAAGATCTATGTCGGGGGCTGGGCGCTGGACTGTGCAACGAACACCGTCCTCGGCACCGTTCCTGTCAAGGGCCGGGGCACCGCCGCCCCCGACAGCCCCCTCATCTACTTCCCCTATAACGGCATCACCGTCTTCGACTCCGCCACCGACCAGGTGGTGGCAAACTTCGGGTCCACGCTCGCCGGCAAGGAAAATTTCGAGCGCGTCGCCTACGATGCCGCCGGTAACCGCCTGATTGCCGTAAACGACACCATGGCCTACGTCCTGGATGCGACGTCCGGCGCCGTTCTCAATACGCTGCCCCTTCCAAGTACCGGGGTTTCGCAGGCCTTCTTCAACGACAGCAACAAAAAGACCCTCGTCTTCAGGATGTTCTTAGGGTATTCGACCATAGGCGGTGTCTGCGACCTCAGTGATTACGCAACACGCGGGATTATCGGAGGGGACGCCGCCGAGGTGGCCCTGCGCGTCGATACCCATGACATCACCGGGGGGGCGACGCTCTTCGATGCCTACAGCCTCCGCTACAGCTACGAGAAACTGATGCCCGGTCAGCACATCCGCTTCCGTGTCAGAAGCGCCGCCACCCAGGAAGGGCTCGCCGCCGCGAAATACGTCGGCCCGGACGGGACCGCCGCCACCTGGTACGACGAAACCGCTTCGGGTGCGCTGACCAACGCCGAAGGGACTGAAACGGTGATCCCCCTTTTCGCCATGGGGACCCAGGCAGGCAGGTTCATCGAGATAGAGACCGCACTCACCGCCAACGGGCTGAGCCCCAGGCTGGACGAGGTGAAACTCGAACTCTCCGCGGTCGCCTCACCGACATCGGCCTCGCTGCAGCAGCTCGACGAAGCGGGCGCGCCGGTCTTGAAGCCGATCAAAGACGCGACGGTCTCCTTCCGTGTCTCAGGCATCCCGGCCGGCTATTTCGCCCAGTTTGAAATCCGCCCGAAGGGAACCCCCTTCACCGGTGAGTCGACCGCAACGGGAGGTGCTGCCGATGCTTCCGGCAACAGCACCGCAGCCGTCGCGCTCCCCGAGGGAGAATATCAGTGGCAGGCACGCCTCGCCCTGAACGCCGACAGCTGGACGGCGTGGACCCAGTTCCCGGGCGCACTCACCATCGACAGGACGCCCCCCGCCATGGGGATCAAAGGGCACACCATCATGGGGACCCTAGAGGCGGGCGCCAGAGTGACGGTGATGGCCGCCGCACCGCTCATCGTGGAACCGGTACAGTACCCGACCGCCACTACGTGGCACTGCACCGTCTCCAACCTTGCCCCCGGCGTCAACCAGGTCGTGGTGACGGTGAGCGACGAGGCGGGGAACCTGACTTACACTACGCTCCTTCTGAGCGGCTACTAGACCGCGACACTCGAACAAAAAAAGGCACCCGGTTTCCCGGGTGCCTTTTTCTCGGACCTACTTCGTCTTCTCCCCCTCCACGGGGTAGTTGTTGTCCTGCCCGAGACTCAGCAGAAATCCCTTCATCTTGCCGAGCCCCTCCGTGGTGTCGTTCCATCCCATGGTACCAAAGCGCAGATCGTAGGCGTCGTACCCCAGCTGGTTCAGCATGAGGGTGACCGCCGCCCCGATGTGCCCTATGTAGCAGACCACGACGATCTTCCGGTCCGTCGGCAGCTTCCCGAGGCTCTCCTTGGTTGCGACCTGGGAGAAGGGGATGTTGACCGCGCCGGGAACATGCCCCATGGCGTAGTCCTCCGGGCGCTGGATGCTGACGATGAATACCCCCTTGCCCCCGTCTTTGGCCGACTCCCGGTAAAGCTCGGCGCGGTCCATGAAGAAAGGCTTGCCGGAGGCAAGCACCGCTTTGGTCCGCTCGGTGATGAGCTCGTCCCCCCCGGCCCCCTTACCCGGAACCGCGGGGATCTTCCCGCCGGGTGCCGCTTCCGCGTTCACGCTGCTCACCGGGTAACCGGCCGAAGCCGTGTAAGGTGCCGCCGATTGGGCGCGGTTCCAGTGGCTTAGCCCCATGGGCATGGTGGTGGCGCGGTACCCCAGCTGGTTGAAGTAAAGCGACGCAACCATGGAACGGTGTCCGTCGTCGCAGGTCAACACGATCATCTTGTCGCGCGGCAACAAGGCCAGGGATTTCCCTTCCGTGATCTCCTCGAACGGGATGTTCACCGCACCCGGCACGTGCCCCTTGGCGAACTCGGCGCGGGGCTGCAGGCTCACGATGAAATACCCCTGCTCGTGGTCTTTCACGACATCCTCGTACACGTTCTCAGCCGTCATGAACGGCGGAGCCGCAAAGAAAGCGGTGCTCCTCTTCAGGATCTCCTCCGACGACCGGGCTGATGCCGTCGCCTGCTCCGACTGTTCCCGGCTCTGCGCCCCGCCCGCACCGGCCCATGCCGGGACGGCAAGACAGACCAGCAGGACCGCCATACGGGTGATCGATCTGCAGTTACTGAACCTCATAGCATTTCTCCTTCGAACAGAAAATGTCCCCATACAGGGCAACGCCGTTGCCGCGCACTATCCCACTTAGCTTCCGGAGGCTCAAGGAGAACTTGATGAACGGGTCAATCAGAGGGACGAACGGTGATGGCGGACGAGAGCGCCTTCTTCACCGCCGGCACCAGGCGGCGGGAAACGGGGACGGCGGGGATGGCGGGATCGTGGAAGGAGACCGTCATGCGGCTCTCCCCGGCAGGCCCGATCGCCTTCACGTGCCGGAGGTTGACCACGAAACTCTTGTGCACCTTGAGAAAATCGGCGGTGGGAAAGCGCTCCAGGACCGCCTTGAGGCTCATCAGGAGGTAAAACTTCTTGCGGGGAGTGTGGATGCGGCAGTAGTTGCCGTCGGCCTCGATCAGGTGTACCTCGTCCGCCGAGAGGAAATGGAAGGCGCCGTTTTCGTAGATCGGCATCTTTTTCAGTTCGAGGTGACCGCTTGCCGGGTTGGTGCGGGCGCCGGTCTGTTCCGAGAGATCCATGAAGGAAACCGCCCAAGCTATGGCGCTCCCCGGCACCATGAGGCGCGACAGGCTGATCATCAGGACCTTGCCGAGGAAATCGATCACCATCGATCTCGACCTCGACTCCTGCACCCCCGACAGCTCGTTCAGGACGCCGCGAACCTTCTCCCGGCTCTTCGGAGGATGCATCTGGAACAGGTTCCGGCCCACCGGCGCCATGTCGGGACCGGCCACGCCCAGCGCATGCTCGTTCATGCCGAGCACCTCCCAATCCTCCGACAGGAGCACCAGGCCGATCTCCATGCTGCTGCCTTGCTCGCTCAGGTACTGTTCCAGTGACATGAAGGCGACTCTAGCTCAATGTAGGCCCTTACTGCAAGAAGCAAAAAGCCGCTGGGCACCCCGCACTGTTGCCGGGCAACACCCCGGCCCGCGCCTTTTCTCCCCCCTTTTCCCGCCCCTCCGCATTGACAAAGAACGACATTAAGATATTTTCACATTGCTGCGGATGCCGCAGCCCGGCACGGCGACACGATACGGGCCGGCAAAACCAGGTAGGGCGACGCATTACGGCATGGGAAGCGAGGATGCGCGCCGGAAATCAACGCACAAAGGGAGGCTCAATGAACGCTGTCGATCAAATCAAGTCCTTGATGAAGGAAGAGAAACAGGAACAAATCACCAAGCAACTGGTCTTGCAGTCCCTCCAGGAACAGGGAATCCGCGATCTTGACGGGTTCGCCACCCGTACGCTGGAGATGGTGATGAACTCGAAGCCCCAGCCGTTGTCCGCGCTGATGCCGGGGTTGGAAGGTAAAAGCAGGGAAGAGGCCATCATGGAGCTGCTGTTTGGCAGCAAAGCCCAAAGCGCAGCCAGGGACATGCAGCACAAACAGCCCAAGGTGCCGTTCACCCTGGGTGGCGTCAGCTACCATCCCGAGGAAATCCGGCGCTTCAACGGCAAGCCCCTCCACTTCATCTGGAGTTCGGAAATGGCCGCGAACGGCTTCCTGACCGCGGTGAACGATCCGGAAGAATACCGGGCGGAACTCACCAGCGAGGTTGCCGTGAGAAACCATGTGCCGGGGGCGGGGCATTCCTTCTACGAGCACATAAACTACGGCGGACACGTGCTCAACCTGGCGTACCGCCACGCCTACCCCGACTTGACCAAGGTCGCCATGAGCGGCTTCTGGTTCTGGACCACGAGTTGGAACGACAAGATATCCTCGCTGCGGACCGGGAGCGGCGGGGTGATTGCGGCATGGGATGTCATGAGGCCCTACCTCACCGGTTCAACCGTTCGTTTCCCCCCCTTCAAATCGATACCTTCAGTCGGCGCGGTGTGGAACGACCAGATCTCCGCGATCATCGGGTAGGGCATCACCCCTGAACAAGCCCGACGCACCGAAGTAAAAGGCCACCCGCTTCGCGGGTGGCCTTTTTGATGCCGCTACCAGTAGATGAAGGTCCCGATGGCGCCGATGTTGGCGTCCTGGGTGGCGCCGTTGAACCAGCGGTCCTGCGCCCAGGTGTACTCGCCGATGATCTGGACGAACGGGTTCACGTTGTAAGTCACCGCAACCACCGCCGCCTGCTGCTTCTGGATGTTCAGCTCCGTGTCGTTGCCGGCGAGCTCCGCCCTGCTCTGGCCGTAGTTGACGCCCAACTTCACCACAGGGGTCACCTTGTAGGTCGCCTGGTTCAAAAAGCCCCAGTTGGTCCTCTCCCTGCCGTCCGCGGAGAGCGCGTCCGCGCCCTGCATCCCCAGCATGCCTAGGGCTTTTCCGCCGTAGCAGGAGGTGAGGAGCTGAAGCCCGCCCACATCGAGCTGCACGCCCCCCGCCCCGCCGACCGAAGTCACGTGACCGCCCGGACGCACCGCTGCAACGGTATGCTCCGGCGTGATGCTGCCGTCCGGGTTCAGCGTCACCGGAACGGTCACCGTCCGGGCGGAGGAGAAGCCTGCCTGCTGGTAAAGCCCGGACACCCACCCCTGGAACTTCCCGCCGGAGAACTCCTTAGCGTAGGAGATCTCGCTCTCCAGGCGCGGCACGTTGCGGATCGTCGCCGCACCGATGTCGTTGGTGTCGTTCACGCTGAAGGCGACCTTGAAGCCCTTCATATCCGGCGTCGTGTACCTGATCTGCGCCCCGAAGTTGGGGTAGAGGTAGCCGTAGCCGATGTGCCCCATGGTCGGCCCGTTGTCCACCGGCCCGATCACCCCGGCCCCGAAGAGCGTCATGTCGGTGAGGATGTTCTTCGCCTGGTACAGGTTGATGGCGCGGCCGGCAAGAATCTGGCCGAAAGCGCCGGTCGCCGTCATGTTGATCTCGCGGAAGTCGATGTTCGGCGAAAGGTCGGTGCGGCTCCCCCCGTTGTTCTGAACCTGCGGGTACAGGCCGAGACGCACCGCGTAATCTACGCCGTTGACGGTGGGAGACTGGATGTTCAGCCCCACCCCCACCGGGAGCAGGCCCGTCCTCACCCTGAACTGCTGCTGGCTCTCGCCCGTACCCGTCTGGTCGCCGCCTATCTCGCCGCCGATGACGCCTGCCGGGCGCCGCCCGACCGACTCGTAGGTGGCGAAGACATTGAGGAAGCCGTCCGTGGAAAACTTCCACCCGTTGGTCCCGCCGATCTCGAAGGCCTGCACTGACTGTGCGCTCGCAGCGACAGCCAGTACCGCTGCCAGCATCGTTATCTTACTTTTCTGCATGTTCCCCCCTGGTTGAGTGATTCCATCATTGCATCAGCATCTATTTAAAAAGTGGCTTTATGATAGGCCACAGGCGTTCTGCTTCATCAAAAGATGTTTTTGTATGACAATATTTGCAGATGTAATACAAAGCAAAACACGTACTGTATCAGAACCGTCGTGCAGCTGTTGTGCATGAAGTTTTGGATACAGTTAAATAGAATGCCTTTATAGCAATTGATGTACCGACACCGACTCGCGCCGCACTATTTCTGTGGACTCCACCATTACTATTTGTAAACAAAGATTATTTGTACAGGCAGGGATGTTTCAATCGGGTAGGAACTTCATAGTACGTGGAACAAAGCGGAACATCAGAGCGGTCAAAGCTGGAACAAGTACCGCTTTTGGAACAGTCGGACGTTACAAAGCTGCACACGGGCCCTTCCCGCACCGGCAGCCATGAACATCCTTAAACTGACCTGTCAGGGCAGATAAAGCCGGGGGGGGCAAAGCAAGGGAACCGGACCACAATTGACAGCCCAAGCAACATTGGTAGATTCTTACCTCAAATAAAAGCGTGTTGGCAGAGGAGACTCCAATGGCATCTACACTCCGTATAGGCAGCCACGGGCATGAGGTAGCACGAATGCAGGAGCTTCTCAATAAACACCTTCACCCAAGTGCAGCCCTAAAGGTAGACGGTTTTTTCGGCCCGCGCACCGAAGCCGCGGTCCGACGCTATCAGGCTTCCGTTGGGATCGGTATTGACGGAATTGTCGGGTTGCATACCACTGGAGCACTGGAACAGGGACTAGAGCCTAAAGAAGGTGCTCACAAATCAATCGCCATAGATTTCACTAGAGCGCCTTGGGTCGGTATAGCAGTGCGGGAAATCGGCCAGGCACAATTCCGCGGGGAAAGACAGAATCCTCGAATCTTACAATACCATGCATCAACAACACTTCGTGCGACAACCGATGAAACAGCGTGGTGTTCCTCCTTCGTCAACTGGTGCCTGCATGAAGCCGGAATAGAAGGAACACGTTCCGCCCAGGCGACAAGTTGGCTTCATTGGGGAGCCATCTGCTGCCCAAGAGTCGGTTCTATCACCGTCATCCGCGAACTAGATCCTCCCCCATCACGTTCCGGCTACCATGTAGGGATTTGGATAGAGGACAATGGTCATCATTTCAAGTTGTTAGGCGGCAATCAAAGCAAGATGGTTAAAATATCAAGTTACCCCCGAGCGGGGTGGCGTCCTATAGGACATCGGTGGCCCATTGAACAAGAGGAAAAATAACATGATGCGAATGGTTCTTACCCTAGTTCTTTTTTTTGGAGTCACCTGCGATGCTGCACAGGATCGTTTCACTGCGGGCGAATTTTGGGCTTCCTTTAGGCAGGCCGTACTGGCTAACGACGAGAGAAAAATCATTTCGATGACGAAGCTTCCCTTAGCAGTATATGGGGTCAGCGACAACACACCAGCCATGTACTATGACAGAAGTGAGTTCCCAGCAATTTTCCGCAAGATCCTGATGCAATCAGAGTACCGGGTAGTTGGCAATAGGATTGTATCGAAAACCGTTCTCGGCTTGATACATGACAAAAAAGTACTGACCCAAACGGACCTACAAAATAAGGATGCTTTCCGATTTTACCAGCTGGAGTTCGAAGCGATAAACGGCAGGTGGTTTTTGATTAGAGGGTATCTGGAGGAATAACCAAGGGCTGAAGCCAAAGGAACTCCAACTTCAACCCTCTATGCAGCTTGAACCGACCGGATCGCAGCCAGTTCTTTTGCCAGATCCTTTTCCGCCTGCCATAGGTCTACAGCCCGTTGTGCGTTCAACCAAAATTCAGGGCTGTTTCCGAAAAACCGGGAAAGCCGAAGCGCCATGCCAGGGCTCACCGCCCTGCGCTCCCGTAACAACTCGTTGATTGTTTGTCGGGATACTCCCAAGGTCCCCGCGAGCGCTCCAGCCGTCAAACCATAGTCCGGCAAGAAGTCTTCCCGCAGCATCGCCCCCGGATGCGTCGGCGGTATGTCTCTTTTTGCTTTATTGTTTTTAAACATTACATACCTCAATGATAATATTTCACATACGAAAGTGCGTTCACGACCAGCCTTACCTTACCATATGAGCCCCCCAGATGACGCGGACAATTGAGGAGATCAGTGCATGCAAAAAGTCTTTACCTTTTTTATCGCTCTCGCCTTGTCATGGCCAGCCCAGGTCTCCTTCGCTGTAGGCTACGTTGGCTTTACCGAACTAAATCCTGGAAATTGTACCCCTATAGATCCACAGCTGGCTAAGAAGTTGCCACCGTCATGGCACAAGTACCTGGCGTTCACAAAAATATGTTCCTTAAAAAAGGAAAAATCATCAAAAGCAGTGGTCTCTATTATTTCCATTTGGACTGAAGATTATCTTAGAACTAAACGGACAAAGGTATGGGAGGACTTTCCTTACAGCATTATTGTTGATGACCGCATGAACGTCTTAGGAACACTCCCAGAGATTTTCCCGGTAGAAGCCCCAGCCGAGCCTGCCGTTTATTTCGGAAAGTGGAAATCTGAAGTGCCAACAGAAATAAGAGTGGATGTCTATGACCCTACCGTCGTCGGCGACCACTACTATTCCCCTCTGATCTGGAACGAAAAGCAAAAGAGGTATTACATGATGGATAAAGAGCCAAAATCAGGGTCGAGGCCAAAACGACAGCAGCGGTGAACAAATCAAAGCCGTATTTACTTGCCGAGCATCCCCTTCTTCAGACTTGCGTCAGCCGGCTTATCTCCCAGGTAGATGGCCAGGACGGCGATCACGAGCGGTCTGGAGACCAGGGTCCCGAGGGGCTTGCCGTTGTGCTTGGCCGTCACCGTCCCGTCTCCGCCCAGGAAGATGTCGACCTCGTCGCCGCGCTTGAAGTCCACCGTGAAAAAGGAGAGGAATTTCTTCACCTCCGCAGCATCGGCAAGCTCCGGCGAGTTGTTCGCAAAACCCTCCTGGAACGCCTCGACGATCTTCTCCTTTTCCACCTTCGGGTAGACGAAAGCCATCCTGATCAACTTGTCCCCGGTGTCACGGAGCGCTTCCGGGCCGCTGGTCAGGCGGCGCATGGAATACAGGGAGCCGACGTAGACTTTGACGAAGAATTTCTTCCTGATGCCGCTGCCGTTTAAGGTCAGGGCTTCGGAATTCACCGTCACTTGCGGTTCGACCTTCACGCCTGCAATTTCCTTCGCCGGAGCGGTGCCGGCAACAAGCACCGCCAAGATCAACGCAAGTATCACTCTCATCTTGCAGCCTCCTTACCCCGGTATAACCAGGCCCGAAACCTTAGCCTCGGCGGGCGGCCTCGATCGCCGCGATGTCGATCTTCACCATCTGCATCATCGCGTCGAACGCGCGCTTCGCGGCGGCGGGGTCGGGATCGGTGATGGCTTCCGTCAACGCGACCGGTGTAATCTGCCACGAGATGCCCCACTTGTCCCTGCACCAACCGCAGACGATCTCCTGCCCACCGTTGCCGACGATCGCGTTCCAGTAGCGGTCCGTTTCCGCCTGATCCTCGGTCGCGACCTGGAACGAGAACGCCTCGTTGTGCTTGACCTCGGGTCCGCCGTTCAGTCCGAGGCACGGGATGCCCATGACGGTAAACTCGACCGTCAGCACATCGCCCTGCTTCCCCGAGGGGTAGTCTCCCGGTGCTAGGTGCACCGCGTCAACCGACGAATCCGGAAAGACCTCCGCGTAAAAGCGCGCCGCCTCTTCCGCGTCGCCATCGTACCAAAGGCAAATCGTGTTCTTTGCAGGCTTTTTCATGTCATTTCTCCATTTGTCGCCACCGTTGCCGAAGCGGACGATGCGCTCGCAGTCATAGGGCCTTGCCCCCCCCGCACTCATTTCGGACCCAACTCTAACAACGCCCCACCGAATGTCAAAATCTCTGCAACGCTTTCCCGCAGTATTTCTCCTCTAAGATTCTTGCGCAGCTATCGGGTCTCCTCAGGTGCTCTCAGAGGGCTGCAGTTTTTTGCTCGGTCGCCGGTTGACAGGCCCCAGTATTGTTGGCATTTTCTAATACTTGATTTCAACACAAGGAGGCAGTCATGGGATTCGAACTGGAGCCGTTGTACCAAACAATGACGTTCGCGCTGCTCGAGTTGGCGGTTGGAAACGAGGAAGATCGTTCCGTCGATGTCGGGACTCGCAGCGGTGCTACGCGGATCAGAATCGTGGAATCGACAGGCGAAGTCACGATGACGGTGTACGGCACGGGGTACTATGAGCTCGCTGAGCAGTTGGTTCTTTCCTGCCTGAGAAGGATCAGCGTGCAACGCCTGAACGAACTACACAAGACGCCGCTCAAAAAGGCTGCGCCGCTCACACTTGCGAAAGGATAGGGAGGCTTTATGGAAACCGGGGAGTTCGAGATCGGAAAGCTGTGGGAAAATGTCGCTCTGTACCTTTTGCAGCTCTGCATGCGCGATGACGGCGACAAGGATTTCGGAGTGATGTTACTTGGGAACGACGTCCACCTGAAGGTGATCGGTCTCTCTACGAACACGGAGATCAACGTCATAGGTGGGGAGGAGTACAACGACCTGGCGAAACAACTGGTACTGGCGTGTCTTCAAAAGCTAAGCGCCGGTGACCTCGTCGAGCTGAGCCTGAAACAGCTCAATACCGAAGCCGACGTGCTGAAACCGGCATAGCTCTGGCCTGTCTGAGAACTCTCTTCAAGTGCTTCACACGTTCAGCGAGAGCCTCATAGAAAAGGCCACCCGCATCTTCGCAGGTGGCCTTTGTATCTCCGGGACCGGCAACCGGTATCCGAGCCCGGCGCTCTCCCGCTAAAACAGGGGCGCCGCAGCCGGGAGGCTCGCGGAATCGATCCCTTCACAGTTCGCATTGTCCACGCTCAAATTGCCCTGGGCGTCCAGCCGCACGGTCCAGATGGTATCGTAGTCTGTCGCCTGCCAATCCGTCCATCCGTCCGGCAGGGCGGGATAGTCGCCGCCGTAGCTCTCGATGAGTTTTTTGAGAAACGGCTTTATGTGACCGGATTCCCACGCCACCAGCAACGTCTTGTTCGAGAACGTGCCTCCGGTGAAGAAAAAGTCCTTGGTGGCCTGGGCCACGGTGTCGTCGGTCGGGGTGAAAGCCGATCCGAGCGAGAAGGTGGTTGCCAAGTGGTATGGGAGGTTGTTGGCGATCACGTACGGCAAAACGGTGAGCGAGGGGCGGATATAGGAAACGTTGGCGGCGCCGTTTGGATACCAGATGCCGGCCGGGTCGATGGAGTAAACCATGTCGGGTTTTGTTATCCTGCCCTTCAGCATGTCGGCAAGCGAGAGAGCACGCCACTGCCCCGCCCCCACATAGTTGCCGTCGTCGAAACGAGAGCCGGAATCCGGGTGCGCCTCCGCGTGCCGGACGATGTAGACGGTGGCATTGGTATTCATATGGGCGGGAACCGTTGCGCCGTTTTGTCCGCCAACCCTCGAATAGGAAAGAGGGGTGTCCGTGCAGGCGACCGTTGCCACAGCTGCGGGAAGAACGGGATAGGACGACGACGGTTTCACCTTGCTGTAGTAGGTGACCAGATGCGCGCCTCCTGACGGCGGGATGGATACCGCATGGATGCGGTCCCCCCCCGGATATGCCTCCGGCAGCGCCAGGTTGTAGCCGTACTTGGCGTTGATGGACTTGAGCAGGGCATGGACCGTCTCCCAAGGCGCGGAAAACACGAAATACCCCGTTCTCTTGTTATCGATGATGTTGAAGACCAGGCTTTCGTTAGCGGCGCCGGCATCGTGGAAATCGAGCCCGGTGCAGTCGGGGCAGTAGGTGGGGAGGACCGACAGGGGCGGCGTCGGGGGGACCACCCCGTCCGGGACCTGCCCCTGCCCGTATGACGCCTTGACCGGGAAACTGTTGCCGGTGTAGGTGTTTCCGTTATGGTCAATCGGCAGGGTTGTCTGGTTCAGGAGGGCGAACTGCTGGATGATCCCCAGGGGTGCCATGTCGGGATACCCGTATGCGGTCTGCAGATGGGTCATCGGTTCGACGGCGTAGATGCTGGTGACGTTATCCCCCCCCAGCACCTGCTCTTTCAGGTAGCTCGCCAGGAGGAGCGAACGCTGCAGCCCCTGGCCGGTGAGGTTCGCGGTATCCGGGGCTACGTCGCCGCTGTCGTGAAAGGCGAGATCGGGGCTGATCACGAAGATCAGGTTGGTGTTGTCGGCACCAAGGGGCTGGGTGGAGGAAGACGAAGACCCGCACCCCCCAACGGAAAGTACCACAGCCAGGTACAGCAGCAACGACATCACGACAGGCATCTTCCTCATGGACGACCTCCAGGATGCGATATTGGTCCAAAACGTCAGACGTGTGGGGCTCGAATTCAAGCGGCACAGGGACCCGGCGGGATCGTTGCAGTAGTGGCTATAACTTGCATAGCTCGCACACCTCCTTCATTGACCTGGAATTTCACATCTGATGACTGGCTCAATTCTTGGGACGATATTTGCCGTCATCATGCCCAGCGTCATTGCGATCCCATTCAAAGACTGCATGTCTTTCTTATCGTCACAGGTGAGGGGCACTCAAGGGAAATAGTTGTCCATTCAAATACCCAAATTAACTGAAGGGAAAGGTATAGATGCGGCATCAAAGCGGCCGTGACACGGATCCCCCTACACGTCAGGGTCACGATCTGGCATAATGAAGAGGTGAAAAGAGGTGAGAGAGATGAGATGCGACTATAAAGACGACTTCAAGATCGACTACACCGATTCCCTCCACATCACGAAGGGAAATGGAGTCGACATGACCGTCAAAGATGAAGACATACCGGCCAACGTGAAACTTTGCCTCAACTCCGCAGTGGTGCGTAACAGTTGCCACGAACTTAGGGCCGCGGCAAGGGCGCTGACCAGCGACATAAGCAAATCGTTCGACATCGAATAAGACGCTTTTTACAACCGCAGCAAATGAGGCCACCCGCATCGCAGGTGGCCTTTTTCTCTCTGGAGGGACCAGCAACGCGCTTTCCCGTCAAAACAGGGGCGCAGCGGCGGGGAAACCCGCCGGTCCGGAAAGGTGTAGGGGGACAACGCCGCTTCATCTGTTAAAATTCTTTGGACGCCGTTCAAATGAGTTTCCATCCGGGCTTTGCCGAGCGCGCCCCAAAGGGTGCGCGGGCCGGAAGACAGAGACGGCACGGGACGTCACGAAAAACCGCGGGAGACGATGTTCCGGCAGCGTTTCGCCGCGGGCGCCAGGAGACGATGTGACCGCCACCAGAATCCTGATCACGCTTTTAATGGTCCTTTCCGCAGCATCATCTTTCGGCGCCCCACCGAAGGCGTCGCCCGCACCCGTCCAGCATCAGCCGTCCGTGCAGCCGTCCCCGGTGATTTTTGATGGCCGGACGCTGTTTCTGATCCGGGACAAGGTCCTGTCCTATTCACCCTCCGACCGGGCCAAAGCCGTCTCGTTCAAACTCGGCAAGCTGGCGCAGGACATAAGCCTCCCCGCCGAGGCCGTCGTCACAAGCGACACCGAGACCACCACCGACATATTGGCAGGCGACACCATAATAATGTCGGTCACGGACCGGGATGCCGCCGCCGAGGGCAAGACAAGGCAGGAAACCGCGCGGCAATTCGCGGCCGCGATGAGAGGCGCCATCGCGGCGCACCGGGAGAGCTACGGCCCGAACGGGATCCTGCTCTCATCGCTTTACGCGGCCCTCGCCACCGCGGTGCTCGTCTTTCTCCTCGTGTCATTCCGCCGGGCTTTCCCGCGACTGTACCAGAAGATACAATCCCTGCACGGCACGAAGATCAGGTCACTGAGGTTCCAGTCCTTCGAGATAGTGAACGCCGATCGCATCGTCTCCATGCTGACCAGCGTCGCCCGTGGCGGACGCATCATAGCCACCGTGCTTCTCTTCTACATCTACGTCCCGCTGGTCTTCAGCTTCTTCCCCTGGACCAGGGGGTATGCCGAAACCCTTTTCCGGTACATCTCCGAGCCGGTTCTCGCCGTGCTTCGCGCCGTGGGCGATTACCTCCCCAACCTCTTCTTCATCGTGGTCATCTCGGCGGTCACCTTGTTCGTGATACGCTTCACGCGGCTCTTCTTCGCCGAAATCGGCAAAGGGACGATAAGCCTCCCCGGTTTTTTCCCCGAATGGGCCGACCCCACCTTCAAGATCGTCCGCTTCCTGATCTTCGTATTCTCGGTGATCGTCGCCTTCCCCTACCTTCCCGGTTCCGACGCCCCCGCTTTCAAGGGCGTCTCCATCTTCTTCGGCGTCCTTTTGTCCCTGGGTTCCACCTCCGCCGTCGCCAACATCGTGGCCGGCGTCATCCTGACCTACATGCGGGCCTTCAAGCTGGGCGACAGGGTCAAGATCGCCGACACGGTCGGGGACGTCACGGAAAAGACCCTCCTCGTCACCCGGGTGAGGACCATCAAGAACGTCGACATCACCATCCCCAACTCCCTGGTCCTCGGGAGCCACATAACGAACTTCAGTTCCTCAGCGGCCGAGTACGGGCTCATCCTGAACACGAGCGTCACCATAGGCTACGACGTGCCGTGGCGCCAGGTGCACATGCTGTTGAAGGATGCCGCGAAGAGAACCGAGCACATCCTCGAACTTCCGGCCCCGTTCGTCCTGCAGACCGCGCTCAACGACTTCTACGTGAATTACGAGTTGAACGCCTACACCGACCATCCCCACCAGATGGCGACGCTCTACTCCGACCTGCACCAGAACATCCAGGACGCCTTCAACGAGGCGCAGGTGGAGATCATGTCACCGCACTACACCCAGGTGAGGGACGGCAACAGCAGCACCATTCCGGAATCCTACCTTCCCGACGACTACGCCCCCTCCTCGATAAGGATCTTCTCCACCCGAGAGAAGGCCCCCACGCGGGAGTAAAAAAAACCAAAATCAGAGGGCCCATGAAATTAAAAAGGCTGGGGTCAGGCTTGCAAAGTTGCAAAGTCGGTAAGATTTGTCTTCAACTGTTTCATCCGTTCCGCAAGACCAGCGTCGCTTTTACATCTAGCCGTGAGCCTTGCTATAGACGAGCTCAGACTAGTGACGTCGCGGGCTAAGACACGGCCAAGTTATGTAAGAGTCTCGTCGCTCATTTCCCTTACCGCCCAAGCAGCCATACTGCGCGCTTCTGCCATCTTAAAGCTTCGGTCTGCGTTAACCAGACCGCCTTTAGGCAGCCCATACAGCATTTCTACTGCTGTTATTACATCCACTATGGTTGGTTTGCGCAAGCGCTCCGGCTCCATCTTCTCAACGACCATGTCAATAAAATCATCCGCACCAAGAAGCCGTGAGTCAGCAGTATCTCCACTGCTGAAAGCGTCACAATGACCATCCCGCATGTTCTGCTTGACGAAGTCCAGAAATGCGAGTCTTGCACGTTGCATGTTGGTGCCGAAATAGCCAAGGACAGGTTTGGTTCGCAACCATGGCAGAAACTCCTTGTCGGCATAGGCACGATGGCTGCTCCAGAGATAGTCGACAGGATCGTTGACGAGGCGTGCACGAATGGGATTGAGGTGAATGTAAGATGTTAATTGAAGGAGGTATTCGTCGGCGTCAACTAGGATAGCCTTGTACCGTCCCTGGAAGAGGTGCCCAACTCTATTCTGCCGCCAGTTTACCCAGCGGGTATACCTGAAAGCGAGATTCTGGATGATCCTCGCTAGAGGAGTGTCGGATACTTGGCAGAGGAGGTGAACATGGTTCGTCATTAGACAAAAGGAGAGGATCGAATGGCCAAACCTTTCGATCCCCTCCTGGAGAAGCAGGTAGAACTTGTAGCGGTCCGCCTTGTCATAGAAGATGTCCTGCCGGTCGTTCCCCCGCAGGATCACATGATAGTAAGCACCTGGGAAATGTATCCGCTGTCGACGAGCCATTACCCAAAGCTAACTGAACTTTGCAACTTTGCAAGCCTGACCCCAGATTCCCTTGGCGATCACATACGGCAAAACGGTGAGCGAGGGGCGGATATAGGAAACGTTGGCGGCGCCGTTTGGATACCAGATGCCGGCCGGGTCGATGGAGTAAACCATGTCGGGTTTGGTTATCCTGTCCTTCAGCATGTCGGCAAGCGAGAGAGCACGCCACTGCCCCGCCCCCACGTAGTTGCCGTCGTCGAAATGAGAGCCGGAATCCGGGTGCGCCTCCGCGTGCCGGACGATGTAGACGGTGGCATTGGTATTCATATGGGCGGGAACCGTTGCGCCGTTTTGTCCGCCAACCCTCGAATAAGAAAGAGGGGAGTCCGTGATCCCAGATCCACAATTTTATGGATCGTTAGCAAAAAGGGGCAGCGCTTGATGGATTAAAAACCACCAAATGCTGCCCCTTCAGTAAACCTGATGACAGGTACATTAATATTTTACATTAGTTACCTACGTCCCGCCAAGCACGCGCTACCTCAACTCATTTTCTATTGAGGTTAAAAATTTCTTCTTCAACGCTAGTACCTTAGGCCTTGCGCCACCTTCCAATTTAAAATTGAAACCAAACCTGTAGATCTCTGGCATATACAGCTTGTTATCGAGATTTAAGACTATGCCGATTCTCTCTAGACGTTCCACTTCATCAGCAGTAATCCCTAGTTCATCTCTTGTGAACGGAATGTGCCTAGCGCTCTCATCTGCTTGCTGAAATTTGACATTAATCTCTTTAAGCTCTGGGAACTCTTGCTGAGCTTCGTCAACTTTCTTAGCACTACAAGGTTGCAATGCCTGCCTTATGGCTGTAGGGGTGAGGAGCCTATCTGTTCTCGAGTGGCTTTTACTCGCGGCATAGATAAGCAGCCTGACAAGGTCTCTTGCTTGTAAACGTCCATTGAAATCTGAAAGAGCGGCGTAGACCCAAATGCTGGATCTAGCCTCATTTGCGGTGGGAGAACCAAGCTTTGCCCCCCAAATTGGATAAAGCTTCTGCTCAAGATCACGTGTGTTAAGCTTCACCATGGAGTCAATGTTTAGAGACTCCAAAACGCTTGCATTAATGCATAACCAAGCTACAAGCTGAAGAGACTCCCTGAAGTCCCAATTCAGAGCGAATTCTTTATACTTATCGGCAAACTGGCCAAAATTCTGCTTGATTGCAGTGGCTGCCAAGTCCTTTCTCACAAGTATAATAAACCCTATTGCTGAATCCCTTATCATGCTAAAGGCCGAAGGTAATTCTAAAAGTGCCCTTAACGCTTTTTGTTGAATCGGACTTTCATCTATTTCTTGAAGTGTAGTCTCAAGCCCGTCAATCAGAAAGATGATTCTTACACCTGAAAGCTTAACAAGGTTATCTAAATATTCAGGAGTGATAGAAGATTCTGCCCCGCCAAACCCAAGGGCAGCGACAACCTCATTTAACCAAAACTTCTCCCAATCTGTTTCTGACCAACTTGCACATTTAACAGTGGCATCTTTAATATTGCTAATAATGTCACGAACACTCCAACGTGGAATGTCTTTACCGTGTATTGCCTTCCACGCCTTGGTCCTTGCATTATTCGTGACATCAATAGCTGCCTCTTGCATTGAGGCAACTGGTTCAAGGAGAGGGAAGAAAAGTGCATCGCTGTCACCTTGTCCCTCACCAGGCAAAGCTTTCCGAATAAAATGGGACCACTGCTGCAATCTTGCAAGCTGAATGTAGGTAAATGTCTTACCAGCGCCTTTCGAGCCAATTACCACCAAATTAGGCATTCGATCCCTGTAACTTTGCCCAAGCTTTCGAAGACCTGACGTTATTAGGATGTCCGTGCCCTTGCCGCTCTCGGCATACTCGAACATTTCACAAAACTCACCGAGGGTTTTAGCCGAACCCATTACAGCATTATATTCTACTTCTGATTCAGCAACGGCAGGCCCTTTTACCTCAATTTTTTCTGCAAGAGCCTTCACAGTTTTATACAGATCAGTGCCTTCCAGTCTACGAGATAAGTCATCCCAGTTATTTACAAGAAGAAGCTCCTGGGCAAACTCGGAAGTGTAAATAGCAAGACGAGAAGGTGTTGAATCATCATCGCTGTCATTGTAATCTGGATAACAATTCAATAACCTTTCGTGTACCATTTCCATTTCGGTGTTTTCAATCTTATCACTTTGAACCATCGATATGATGACATTAGGGTCAGAACTTCTCCCGTGTTCAACTTGATTTCGGTTAGGAGCAAGTTTAGCTATTTGTTTTATAATGAGCTCAGTCCCCTTCAAAGACTGCTCATTCATTGTCGTCACAATAACTCGCTTTATTCTTGAGTCAAACATGAGAGGACTCGATAACTCGCTGGCACCCGCCCTAAGGTCAATTAAAACGACGTCCACGCCAAGTTTCTTTCCCAACTTTTGAAGTAAGTCCGACAGGGCCCACGGCCCGTACTCGCCCTTCACTATGTGCTCCGGTCTTATTGGCCAATCAAGTATTTGTTCTTGAGTTCGATAAGCCGGCATAAAATACCAGGTACAATTTCCTTTCTCTCGCCCAGTTTTTTGTAGTTCTTTGGTTATGAAATCAAGGCTACTTTCAGCACCTTCTGATAAATCATTGTGGACCAGCTCCATGAAATCAATAAAAGAAATTCCAGCTCCAGATATTTCGTGGTCATCCCACACGGTTAGTCCAGGAGCTTCAACATCAGCGTCAACTACAAGCACTTTCGATACTGATTCTGACGCCATCTTGACTTGTAAATATGCAGCGAGGTGTGTTGTTCGACCAACCCCTCCCTTGAAAGATTGGAATAAAATCATACTTGGCCCATCCACCCAAACTGACGGGAAGAATTCGGCAGACGTGTCTTCTAATCTCGGGCGGTAAACAAACTCGTCCCAAAAGGGCCTTATCTCGCGCTCTGGCTCCACATGTTCCGAGTCTTCCACAAACGCAATGGGGATATACCGGCTGTATTTTGTTTCCAGATATACTCCAGCCTCTCCGTCTGTAACTGATTTATACCAACTCCTAAAGCACTCATGCAAAATAGCATCAGCATTAGCAATATCATCAATGGACGAAACGTATACCTCGATTACGTCCCAATAACAGTCAATAGTGATTATGGGGGCCGGATATCTGCCGAGTGGAAATGCTTGCTTTAGTAGTCGTCTTATATCAAGCCAAGTTAACAGCCTCATTTTCACCTCAAATCCTGCTCAATTTTTACAATGATTGCATCAAGTTCTTTTTCTAATATTTCATCTTCATTTGAAACGGCACCATATCGCCACATTTGATTATAATCTCTTGGGGCCACCTCTCTTTTTATTAATTTCCCTTTCTTATTTATAGGCGAGAGGATTGTGGATGCAATCTTGCTATAAAGTTTTGGCGGAAAATTGAGGTTTCCAAGCAGCGCTCTTATGTCATGCTGGACGATGCTGAAGTATGGGCATTCTCCAGTTAGACGTTTGCCTTCATTTCGCATATGTAACGCTTTGAGGCCACACTCAACGGCATAAAACTGGACTAACCTTTTTGTCCCAGATGGCGGCATCTGGGCAGAGGACCGTTTATGCATCCTAAAGGCGTTAATCATTTCTCTATCCGTAAAGTCGATCATTTAGGCTACGCCACCTCTTTGGACCACGCGTAAATGGCGGTGGTCCTGGGTACTGTGGAACTGTCTGCATAGAATGCCCCGGTGACATTTCAACAGACTGCAGAGTTTGTGGCAGCAAGTGCTACAGGGATTTAGTGCTCTGGGTGTGGCCCCCAAACACTAGAGTGGTAGGTTGCGGCACGCTTCAGGTCTCGCTTGAAGCCTGAAATCAGCGCATATGGGAGTCATTGATGAACCGACCCGACGACAAGACTCCCCGTCGCCATGCATATAGAACGACACCCCCCTCAGCTGCCCAGAAGAAGAATATAAAAACCAAATGCAACTCTCACACTTAAGGCTGGAAGATTATGCAATATTGTTTTCTAAATAACAAGCCTCAGGACTAATTGCACTCTCGTAAGAAAGTGTAATCCGAAAGAGGAAGGGACGTAGGTAGCTCATGCATCTGTCACCTTACTCCATTGACTCTACCAGTGTGGAACTACTGCGTCAGCCTCGTCAAGCGTTTGCTTTTTCTTCGACTTTGGCAACTGGCCATGCTTTCTTACAAGGAAGGCACCCGTAAAAGCTCTGGCCCTCTATCGGCCCGCTCTGGAACTTACTTCTTCAGGACGAGTTCGCTGCCACAATCGGGGCGACTCTTTTCCGGTTCTTCTTTCGGCTGTACTGGCCATGCTTTCTTGCACGGAAGGCACGCGTAAAAACTCTGCCCCTCTTTCGGTCCACTCTGGAAAGTCCTCAGGACGAGTTCGCTGCCGCAGTCCGGGCAACTCCGCTTTTCTTTCTCTTTCGGCTGCAACGCCTCCGAATTCTGTGATACTGGTGCCGGGTCTGCGACTTCGATGATCTGAGTGCCATTACATTTCGGATAGGTGCTGCAGCCCCAGAACTTCTGCCCTGCGTTAGCACCTTTTCGAGCTAGCCGTACTTGCATCGCCGCTCCACATTTCGGGCATCGCGGCGTAACTGGCGGTGCAACCTGCGCGGTGGAGGGCGCTGGTGCTACGTTGGCAACTGTACCGATCATGGACTTCAGCTTCTGGCCGTCGATGAGTTCGAGATTGAGCCCACGCACGAAGGCCTTCGCGTCTTCGGTGAAGGTGCCGGAGGTTACGAAGTACCCGCCAGCTGCTCCAGCGGCGGCCATTACTCCGTAAAATTCTCGCACCGGCTGAACGCTGACCTTGTATGCCTTCCATTGTTTGCACTGCACCAGGTGCTTCTCTCTTCCCTTGCGCAGGACCAGATCGATGCCGCCATCCGGGCAGCTACCTCCCTCTCGCGCGACCTCAAATCCCTTGCGCTTGAAATGCTCGGCGACCAGGGTTTCGAACTCGCCCCAGCTCATCTCGTTCAGGGACGCGACGTCCGCACGGGACTTGACGGTCTCGTAGAGCTTGCGCTGCTTCATGGAGTTGAAAGCGGAGATGCCTGCTCCGATAAGGAAGGCGGGTGCTACAAAGAACTGACCTAACATCGCAAACATCGGCGACACGAGGTTCCCGGGATTTCGGGCGGGCAATGCACGAAAAGTGAAGAAGATTACGCCAGCAAGAACGACGGAGATCCACCAGGGGAACTTGCTGGCGATGATGACGATGTCTTCCAAGGGACTGGTGCGTTTTTTGCGGGCCATGGGACTTTGCGTAACTCCTGGGGAGGGATAGCTTAAACATCATTAACACATACACGGGCATTATTAAAGGAAATTCAACACGACAAACCCATTTGCTCACGCAAAGACGCTAAGGCGCAAAAAAAGGCGATTAACAGGGGTGGAGGGGATGAACGGGGTACCGAATTTCACTATTCGAAACTAGATTGCACTATTCTGCATCAATCAAGACAATACTGAGTCTGGTTTGCACTATCCACCACGAATTAAGACAAGACCGGTTCGGATTTGCACTATTTGAAACCAATTTGCGTTATTCAAAATGATTTTGCACTATTCCAGGCGGAATCATGCAAATCCAATTTGAAATCTCACTATTTCCGATCGAATAGCACTATTCGGTTCCAACTTTCACTATTCGCGGAAGAACAGCGCAATCTCCATTAGAGTTCTCACTATTCGCATCGGAATAAGAAAGTCCTTGTTGAAATAGCGCTATCTTCAACGAAATTGCATTAGCGACTCGCGGACGCAGACTATGGCAGTTGGGATCGTCAAATTCTTCCGTACGGTCTTACTGGCGATCTTCCGGCTGGTACTGTAGTCTCGAGGTTTGCTTAGGGTGTGGAGTGGGGTGGGGTAATGCTGGGGAAAACCGACAAGGGCGGGTGCATGTTGTGCACCCGCCCTTATTGGTTCAGAGGATGATGAGTTCGACAACGTCACTCCAAGGACCGATTCCCGCATCGTTTTCAAGCCTGGCCCTGAAGTACGCTCTACGTGCCGGTTCCAGCCCTTCCTGGGTGAAATGGCAGTAATGAGATAGTTTCAGGTGTTGCCACGAATCCTCTTGCGTTGGGTCACCGTAGCAGATCTGCACCACGACACTCCCCTTGCCTTCCCAACTGTTAACGTAAATTTTGATGGTTCCCGATTTCTTCCCATGCGTGACCTTGAACCGGTCGAACTTCTTGTTGGGAACCTTCACGCCTGTGGCCCGGGGGGTCTTGTGGACCCTGTCAACACCGATAGTGTCGAGCAAGCTCGGTTTGTTGACGTGCACGGAATACATAACGGCGTACTGGGACGAGAACCTGATCGACTGTATCAGTTTGTCCCGCGCCGCCTGACACTCCGGTTCCTTGGTCGGGTCCTGCTTCGCCGCGTACGAGGTGCGCTTGACCTCCTGCGCCTCCCCCCTGACTTGGTCCCCGCCTGGAACACACCCGGGCTTGACGTCCTCCTGGAAGGCTTCGTGCTCATCCAGGTGATCGGCCACGTTCTCCCCCTGAACCGCCAACTCCCCATCGCTCAGGCTCTTGAGGCCAGGAATATTGAAAATCTCTGACATCGTCTCCTCCCTTGGTGGCGTTGAAGTTACCGGAGTAATTATTGGCCTACGTTAACCATTGTCAAGAACCCGGTCATCTTTTTTACAGCGGAAGCCCTAAGGCCTTAACTACAGGGGATGCGAGTTAATCGTAAAGTCCGTCTCCACCGATCACCTAGGGAGAATGGCGCTACTAACCCCCTCCCTGACCCTCCCCCTCGAGCCTTCGCCACCGCAGGGCTTCGGCCCGCAGGCCGGGGGTGGGAACTGGGCTTGCAATATTATCATTCTCTAATATACTTTTTTCACCCGGCCCACAATCCACCGCCACGGAAGCCTCCCACCCATGACCGAACCTACTGCCGTGCCGCCCGAGTGGCTCACAGGACTTTCCACCAGGGCTCGTAACGCACTGATCAATTTGAAGGTCGAATCGCGCCAGGACCTTATCGCATTGAGCAAGCTCAAGCTCCCACGGGTCCGGGGATGCGGCGCCACAACGAAGAAAGAACTGAAACTGCTGCTGGAACGGGTACGACTTGAACCGGCTGAGCCCCCTTCCCCTTCTGACTCCTGCTCCCCTTCCGGATGTGACGAGGGTGCAGTTGCCGTAGGCAACCGGCCCGAAACTTCCTCCGGCATCCCTATTGCGGGACCTGCGCGATGGAGCATCTTGAATAAGACCGCCGCGGAGCTCTTCGCCGTTAACGCTTCGCCTTCTTTCCAGGAAAGTGCGGGAACGCTTCGTCTCCCACCTGCCGACCTGATGCGGCTTCGCGCCAGGGGCATATTCCCCGAGGACGCGGCGCATCTTCTTTGCTCGTTCACCGTAGGCTACCTGCTCGAGACGGGATTGAGCGATCAGGCCATGTCCGCCTTGTTGCATGTCGTGGCCCGGCTTTCCGGGCTCCCGGGGGATGCCCTCCCAACGCCTGCCGTAACCCCCGCTGACTATTCTTTATATGCCGGGTTCCCCGAAGGGATGCTCGATCCGTTGATCGTTCCGGACTTCGCCTTCCCCGCCCTCCTCGACCCTGCGGACGGCCCCGCCGAGGCGGTTTCCTGGAACGCCGTGGCGAAGATCACGGAACGCTCGGTCCTGCAAACTCTCGGGTTCTCGGTTACCGCGCTGGGCGCCATCAGGTACCTTTGGCTTCTCCAGGGGCATGCCTTTTCCGTCGCGGAGTCCGTTGCCGCCGGGATATCGACTGATTCGTATCTCGACTTCAACCAATTGATCGACCGGTACTTGCACGTTACCAGGAGTGGTCGGGACCAGAGCCCGTCCGACAAGAAGACCTTGGCTCTTGAATACCGCCTGTCCATGGACCGCTTGGCACCGACCGACAAAAAGATTTCTTTGCGCAAGTTGGCGGATAACTTCGGAATTACCGGGGAGAGCGTGCGGCAGGTTGAAACGAAGTTGCTGCGAAGGCTCAACGACGAGACGAACCTCGGGCACCTGGATTACCTCTGGCGTTTGCTCGACCGCCTCATGGCTTCGGGAGGCGGGGGGCGCTACATAAGCGAACTTTGCCTCTCTTTGCAGTCGATGCACGGCTGGTCTTCTCCCCCGTCAGAAGAGACTCTTGCCTTCATCATGGGGTTATCGCCAAGATATCGGGTAGCGACGGAATCTTCTCCCCTGCGTGTCGCGCTTTCCGTCCCGTGCTGCGTCGGCTGCGAGACGGCCGTCTTTGCCGTCGCCGGGGCTCTCGCCGCCTCCGAACACGGCGCTCTTCCCGTCCATCAGGCACTCGACGTTATGATCGGCGAATGCCAGAGTTTGCAGTGCCCTGAGTTGCGCAAGATCGCCTCGTTCTCGTTGAGCCTCGTGGAATTCGTCACGGACCAATCGCCGATGCTCAAGGTTCACGACCAAGCGCTGCACCTTGAACTGCCGCAACAAAAATCCCCCCTTCAGGATGTACTGGAGGGGATACTGCTCTCCGCCCCGGACGGGGTGCATTTCACCGAGGTACAACGGCGGTTGAAGCAGATTCTCCCGGGAAATTCCTCCTCAGCTCACTCGATACACAGTCGGTTAACGAGTTTTAGGTGGGCGGTGCTATGGGGGCTCGGAATCTTCAAGCACCGTGAACAGCTCAGCATACCCGTTTCGCTCATCAGTGGAATTCTTGAAGATTTCGCCTCTGCATTGGAGCGGTACGATATCCCCTACTTATGCGCCAACGGTGGTCATTATGAGGGATACGCCGACCGGCTCCGAGCGGAGGGGATCCCCACGTCGCGCGCCTTCTACTCCTGCCTGAAAATCGTCGGCAACCCCAAACTGAGCCTGGAGGAATTTCCCTACGTACAGAGGAAGGACCATGCCGGCCCGAGGCCTTCGATTTCCCAGCTACTCGAGCAGTACATCGCCAAGGCGCACCGTGCCGTAACCTGCTGGGAACTGAAAGATTTCGAGGTCGACAGACTTGGTGTCCCCATGCCGCAAGCAGCCTATCATAGAAGCCGGGCGCGCAACATCCTGAAGATCGGCGACCTCCTGCTTCATATCCACAACGTGCAGATCGTGACGGATCAGTTGCACCGCATCGTCGACGAGCCTCCGTCGCCGAAAGAAGGAACCGGCCCTCTCAAGGCCCGGCTGTTCCGAAAGCACAAGAAGGCATGCGAATCACTCGGCATCATCGGGGCTAACGATCTGGTTCGCTTCGTGGAGCATTTTCTACCCGGCACGGTAGACTGGCCGCACAAACACGAGCGCCGGAAAGTCGTGAGCCGCAAGCCCCAAAACCAGACGGTTGAGATATCTGCAACTGCCGCTTTGCCCCGACGCCGGACCGCGCCGCCAGCCGACTGGGTCCTGTCATACCTCGAAGATCTCGCAAAGCCTTGCCTGCCCATGGACATCTTCTCGGCCTTCCGCGCTCACCCGCAACAGTCAGATCTCTACAAGCGGTGGCTTGGCAACAGGGAAACGGTCTTGTGGTACACGCATGATACCGTCATCGCACGCAAAGTCCTTGAGTGGAATGATGAAAAGCAGTACGCGATCGAGGCGATGGCGCTCATGCACCTCGAACAACGTGATGCCGGGGGCCGGCCCTATGGTTCATGCCGCGAGCTTCTACTCGACGGGCCTGGAGAATTGCCCGAACTGTCGCAGGGGCTCACCTGGACTCCGGTTCTTCTCCACTCCCTGCTCGTGTCCGGTGCCAACTTCCTCAAAATCGGCAGGCAGAAGGATTTCTTCGTGGCGAAGGACAACACCTGCGGCATCGCCACGCTCGATGATCTTCTCCATCACGCCCTGCTCAAGGATTACGGCGGAGTCGCTTCGAAGCAAGCTCTTGTCGCCGCGTACGCCAAACTGGGGATCAAGCTCTCGCCTACGATGCCGTTTCTCACTGGAAAGGATGGACGGGTGGTCGTGGACGGGGACGTGATAAGAGCTGCGGGGAGTGAACCGGCAAAAAGCATGACCACAGAGGACACTGAGGAGCACTGAGGGACACAGAGGAATAGCAAAGGAAAGGCGGGGGGGGAAAGGGCGGAGCAAGCTTAGTTGAGCTGTTTTGGTGTTTGCTGTATATTGGCGCTTGCAGATCATTAGTCGATGACCCACCCCGTAGAATGCTGAAGTTGGAGGCCCATCATGCCCACCATCTCCATGTTTTACGGTATCGTCATTTACATGTTCTTTTACGATAACAAGAAGCATTTCCTGCCGCACCTGCACGCCACCGCTGGTGAATACGACGCCGTATTTTCCATTGAGGATGGCGAACAGCTAGAGGGCGAGTTCCCAAGAAACAAACGAAAGCTCGTTCAGGCGTGGATAGAGATACACAGAGAGGACCTGCTCACGGACTGGCGTCTAGCTGTAAACGGGCAGAACCCGTTGCCGATCAAGCCATTGGAGTAAGAAATGAATAGAGTTGTTTCCGTAAAACCTTTGGATGGGAAAAAGGTGGCCGTGGTGCTTTCTGATGGTCGGTCCGGCATATTCGACGTTGCGCCTTACATAAAAAGTGAGTTTTTCCAGCACTTGAATGAGGAATCTTACTTCAGACAAGTGTCACTCTTCTTCACCGGCATCGGCTGGCCGGAAGGGCAGGATCTGGGTCCGGATACCGTAGCTGCCGACTTGCAGCCAATGCCCGGGCAAAAGTAATCAGAGCAGATGAAGGCTTGACTACAGTGGACGCTGACGTCGACGGAGAAGCACAGAGGAAAGGCAACGCAACCACTGCCACGGGTGGCTGCCGGGAGCTATTTTGAGATAGGGGGTGTCGCGGGGCGCATTTCGGCGAGAAGGGTTTCGGGTGCTATGTCCTGTTCATTGGGCCATGTAACCGCTCCTAACACGATTCCCACTCGATTGAAGTATGCGGGGTTCCTCAGCTCGCGAAAGACGCCGTGGTCGAGGTACGGCTTCAGGTCGAAGATCCCTTGGCGTCCGTCTTCGATTTCTACGTATATGCAGTAGTCCGGTAGCGGTTTTACGACTTTTACATCCCAGTACATCATTTCCTCACAGTGGATCGATCTTGTACGGGTTCTCACCCTCAACTGAGAGATCCCAGTCCGCTTGTAGTTCGTCACGATGCAGCTCCAACCAAGCAAGAACCAGCCTAAATTGTTTTCTAGGCAGTTGTCCAGCTAAAACTTCACCGTCTTCGATGCTTATGGAGGCTTCGTATTCCGCGTATTTTGCGTGAAAGTGCGGGCAGCGATGGTGATGGTTGTCCAGCAGATACATGCGGATGATGATTCCGTAGAACATCGAGATCACCGGCATAGTGCCTCCTATGGGTGCTCGCGGCATTTCCAATCCTCACTTGGCTTTGGCGCCTGATTGGTTGCCAGTTGCTGCAGCTCTCTTCCGCAGGGCCTGAAGCTTTTCGCGTAGCAGGGGATCAAGGGTCGATTCGGCGAGGCCGGTCGCCTTTACCTTCCCTAAAAACTGTTCCACACCTCCGAATGCCTTAACTTCCCGTTGGATCAAATCCGTCAAAAGGGCTGACAATACGTCGTCTGTTATACCGATATCTCTCGCCTCTTTGCGGGCTTCAGGATTCGAACTCATCGCGTAGCCCGCTCCTATCTCCTTGCATCCTTCTGGGGAAACGACAACTATGATGCCGTCGTCATTTTCAGCCTCGAATTCTCCTGTCGGACCGGCACCGAAATCGACCTCAATCCATCCGTACACATAATAGAAAGTCACCTTGCCTTTATTGTGCTTACCGAAGACCCACAATTTTCTACGCGGCTCAAGTAGAGAAGTACAACGAAAGATCTCGGGAGGAGCGGGTTCGAATCTAACCTTTGAAGGCAAATAACCAATTCCGAAAACAGGGTCACAGGATAAGAGTTCCTTGCTACTTTTCGCTGCTGATGGAACGGCTATGAGGGCTATTGCCAGCACTAACATGACTTTGGTAACGAAGAAGTTCATGTCGCCTCCTTCCTTCTGAAGATACAGAATGGTTTGGACGTCCAGATACGGTGCGCAAAAAATCCTTGCCCATACTTTCCATCTCTATCGCTTCCTTCCTGCACGAAATCAGACTGCCACTTTTCTCCCGTGAACATCTCAATGTGCCCATGCTCGTGACCTGTTGGGACATCGGTGGGGAATACTGCAATGTCTCCTATACTAGGCACATAACCTTCTATATTCACAGCTTCAAACCCTAGCCTCCGCAAGTAGTCTTTGTAATCCGCCGCGGAGACAGGATTATTAGGGGTGGGCTGATGGCCAGCGTTGATAGCTAGTCGGACGGCTCTAGCACACCTTCCTTGTGAGTGTTTCCCAGCCCACCCGTTGCACGGATTCCTCAGGTATGCTGCCGCAGCGGATGGATCCCAACCTTTGCGGACAGGAGCTTGGGGTGCCCTGCTCCCGTTTGTATGAGTGTTGGGGGCTCCATGATCGTTGATCCCTAGAGGCCCTGGGGTGTCTCCCCTCGCGTGTTTTAATCCGTTATGCGGGGCGGCTGCATCATTGTGTCCCAGTGGTCCTGGGGTACGAGGCGCTAGTAGTCCCCCTACGTCGTCTAGGATGATTCTGGGTACTCGGGAGTTCGCCATCCGAAAAGCTCCTGTAGGTGAGGGGCGTGAAGATGAAAATGTACCAAGGGAGGAAGGGGTGTCAAAGGGAGACTGACGAGGCACCTCTGGGGGCAGATAAGAAAAAGCAAATCCCCCCTGTCCCCCCTTCGCAAAGGGGGGAACGTGCCGCCTACTGCTATGCTGAATGGAAACATTCGCTCTTCCGCGGAATTCCCGGATGAACCGTTGCAAGGGGGGGCGCGGGAGCACGTGAGGCGCTTTATGGACTCAGGTAGGGGAATAGGGGGACTGGCACCTGCGGAGCCAGTCCCCTTTGAGACGCTGCGGTAATATACGCAAAGAGGGCACCCGGTGACGGGTGCCCTCTTTGTTTTACTTCGCTTATCCGGCTTGTCTTAGAACTGCACGGCCTTCTGCGCAAGCTCGAGGACGGTGCCCGGTACCATGCCGAGGGCCAGGGTGGCACCGACGGCTACCAGCAGGCAGACGGCGACGGCCGGGGTGGCTCCTGCCCACTCGAAGTCTTCGCTCGGGTCTTTCATGTACATGAAGACCATGACGCGCAGGTAGTAGTACAGGGAGGCTGCGGAGTTCAGCACGCCGATGACGGCAAGCCAAACGTAACCTGCCTTGATGGCGGCGCTGAAGAGGTAGAACTTCCCGATGAAGCCCGCGGTCGGCGGCATGCCGGCCAGGGAGAAGAGGAAGATGCTGAGCACCATCGCCAGAAGCGGCTTCTTGTGGCCGAAACCTGCGAGGTCCTGCACGTTGCCGTTGCTCTCGCCTTTCTTGGTGATGAGCACGAGGACGGCGAAGGCGCCGATGTTCATGAACGCGTAGGAGAGCATGTAGAACAGGATGCCTGCCGCACCTTCTGCGTTGACGGCTGCGAAACCTACCAGGGCGTAACCTGCATGCGCGATGGAGGAGTAAGCAAGCATCCTCTTCACGTTGTCCTGGGAAAGGGCGATGATGTTACCGGCGGTCATGGTGAGGACGGCCAGGATCCACAGGAGGTTCCCCCACTCTACCCTCAGCATCGGGAAGGCGAAGATCATCACGCGGATGAAGGCGGCGAAGCCGGCTGCCTTAGGACCTGCGGACATGAAGGCGGTGATCGGGGTCGGCGCACCTTCGTAGACGTCCGGGGTCCACATGTGGAACGGTGCCGCGGCGATCTTGAAGGCGAAGCCGGTGGCCATGAGCAGCATGCCGACCACGAAGAGGGTGTTGCTCGCTACACCGGGGTTACCCATGACGTAAGCGGAGATGGCGTGGATCTTGGTGCTGCCGGTGGCGCCGTAGGTGAGCGCCATGCCGTAGAGCAGGAAGCCGGTGGAGAAGGAGCCAAGCAGGAAGTACTTGAGCCCGGCCTCGTTGGACTTCAGGCTGTTGCGGTTGAAGCCGGCCAGCACGTACAGGCAGATGGAGAGAAGCTCGAGACCTAAGAAGATGACCATCAGGTCGGTCCCGGCCGCCATCAGCATCATGCCGACGGTGGAGAAGAGAATCAGGGGGTAGAGCTCACCCTGGTTGCACTCTTCCTGGGCCATGTAGCGGTCGGCGATCAGGATCGCGAGCCCCGCTGATACCAGGAAGATCACCTTGAAGAAGGTGGCGAAGTTGTCCTGCACTACCGAACCGTTGAACGCCGATACTGACGGCCCCCAGCCGCCCACCACGCTCGCCGCGGTCACTGCAAGGCCGATGATGCTCAGGTAACCGAGGTAGGCCTTGTTATTGCCCGGCACGAAGACGTTGACGAGCAGCAGCACCATGGCGATGCATGAGAGTAGTATCTCAGGCATGATCACTGCCAGGTTTATGGCCGGCATAGCAATTGTTTCCATCTATAATCCTCCGTCAGTAGTTCTAAGCGGTCTATTTTGCTTCGTTGTTTGCGGGGATGGCCGGGTGTCCTTCGGGCAGACCGGCGGGCGCTGCTGCGGGCGCCGCTTCTGCACCGACTGCAGGGTGACCTTCGGGCAGACCGGCGGGTGCCGCACCTGCCTCGGGCATGCCGGGAACGGCCATGTGACCCGGGGGAAGCGCCGGTACTGCGCCGGGAAGCTGGGCTACCTGCTGCTGGACCTTGGTCTGCGCGATCATCTTGTCGATGGACGGTGCCATGGTGTCGATGACCGGACGCGGGTAGATGCCAAGGAAGAAGATGAGGAAGATGAGCGGCAGCATGATGGCGACTTCGCGTGCGTTCAGGTCCTTCAGGTTCTGGTTCTTCGGATTCTTCAGCTCGCCGAACATGACCCTCTGGAACATCCAGAGCATGTAGACGGCGGAGAGGATGACGCCGGAGGTGGCGATGATCGCGTACCAGCGCAGGCTGCTCTCGAAGGAGCCCAAAAGCACCAGGAACTCACCGACGAAGCCGTTGGTGCCCGGCAGGCCGATGGAGGAGAAGGTGACGATCATGAACATGGTGGCGAAGACCGGCATCTGCTTGGCCAGACCGCCGAAGTCGGAGATGAGACGGGTGTGACGACGCTCGTAGATGAAGCCGACGATAAGGAACAGCGCGCCGGTGGAAACGCCGTGGTTCAGCATCTGCAGCATGCCGCCGGTGACGCCCTGCTGGTTGAGGGCGTAGACGCCCAGCATTACGAAGCCCAGGTGGGCTACCGAGGAGTAAGCGACCAGTTTCTTCACGTCCTGCTGCATCATAGCGACGAGCGATGCGTAGATGATGCCGATCACGGAGAGGGTCGCGATGAGCGGGGTGAACTGTGCGTTGGCGTCCGGGAAGAGCGGCATCGCGAAGCGGACGTAACCGTAGGTACCGCACTTCAGCATGACGGCGGCCAGGATTACGGAGCCTGCGGTCGGTGCTTCGGTATGCGCATCGGGCAACCAGGTGTGCAGCGGGAACATCGGGACCTTGATGGCGAAGGCCAGGGCGAAGGCCAGGAACATCCACATTTGGGTGGCCGGGTCAAGGTGCAGTTCGTAGAAGCGCAGGATGCTGAAGTCGCCGCCGCCTGCCTTGAAGTAAAGGGCGATCAAAGCGACCAGCATGAGGAGCGAGCCGACCGCGGTGTAGATGAAGAACTTGACTGCCGCGTAGATCCTGTTCTTGCCGCCCCAGATACCGATCATGAAGTACATCGGGATCAGCATGATCTCCCAGAAGATGTAGAAGAGGAAGAGATCGAGCGAGATAAAGGTTCCGATCATGCCGACTTCGAGGAGCAGGAGGCAGATCATGTATTCCTTCACCTTCTCCTCAACCGCCGTGTAGGTGGAGAGGATGGCGATCGGCATGATGAAGGTGGTCAGGATGACGAGCCAGAGGCTGATACCGTCGATGCCCAGGTGGTAGCTCATCTGGAAGGGGCCGGCCGCGATCCAGGGGATGTTCTCGAGGAACTGGAACCCGCCGATGTCGGTGCCCGGCGCGTTGTACCCGGTGATCAGGGGCAGCGAGAGGATAAACGTCACCACCGTCACCGCCATGGCGATGCTACGGAGCACGCCGTGGCTGTTCTTGTTCACAAAGAGGAGCAGTATCGCCCCGATCAGCGGTGTGAAGGTTAATATGCTCAGTAACGGTAGCTGGCTCATTTACTCTGCTCCTTTTACTTCAGGTCAAAATTATCTGAAAGTCTTCAAGTCTTAACGGAAGAGGTATACCGCGACGATCAGCACCACGCCCAGAACCATGGAGAAGGCGTAGTTGTGAACGTAGCCGGTCTGCACGTAGCGCAGGATGCCGGAGAAACCGCGGACCACGGCGGCGACGCCGTTCACGATGCCGTCGACCACCACCACGTCGAACCCTTTCCAGAGGAAGTTGCCGAGAGCCTTGCAGGGGTTGACGAACACGAAGTCGTAGATCTCGTCGATGTACCACTTGTTGTAGACCGCGCGGTGCAGCGCCGGGAAGGTCGAGGTGAACTTCTCGGGGATGCTCGGGGCGATGACGTAGAGCGCGAAAGCGAGGCCGATGCCGGCGAAGGCGATCACGACGGAGGTCCCCATGAGGCCCCACTCGAGGGCTACGGAGTGGACGCCGTGCGCGCCGTGGGCGATCATGTACTGGGTCGAGTAGGCGAAGACCGGCTCCAGCCAGTGCTCGAAGTAGTTCGGCATGTCGCCGAACACCTCGCCCAGGAGCTTAGGCACGCCGACCCAGCCGCCCACGAGGGAGAGGAAGGCGAGGCAGACGAGCGGCACGGTGATGACCCACGGGGACTCGTGCAGGTGGTGCCATGCCTTCTCGGAAAGACGGGTCTTGCCGAAGAAGGTCATGCAGACCAGGCGGAACATGTAGAAGGCGGTGAGGCCGGCCGCGATTGCGCCGGCGGCCCAGAGGGCGTAGTTCACGTCATGGTGATGCGGGTTGGCGAACGCCTGCCAGAGGATCTCGTCCTTGGAGAAGAAGCCGGCAAGGCCCGGAACGCCGGCGATGGCGAGGGTGGCGATGAAGAAGGTACCGAAGGTGACCGGCATCTTCTTGTACAGACCGCCCATGTTCCTCATGTCCTGCGGGTCGGCTTCGGAATGCTCGTGGTGCAGCGCGTGGTGCATGGCGTGGATGACGGAGCCGGAACCGAGGAACAGGCAGGCCTTGAAGAAGGCGTGGGTCATCAGGTGGAACACGCCGGCGGTGAAGGCGCCGACGCCCATGGCCAGGAACATGTAGCCGAGCTGGGAAACGGTGGAGTATGCGAGGACGCGCTTGATGTCGTTCTGTGCGGTGCCGATGGTCGCCGCGAAGAGGGCGGTGGCGGCGCCGACGCAGGCGACGACTAAGAGCGCGGTCGGGCTCTTGATGTAGATGAAGTTCATGCGGGCGATCATGTAGACGCCGGCGGTGACCATGGTGGCCGCGTGGATGAGGGCGGAGACCGGAGTCGGGCCTTCCATCGCGTCCGGGAGCCAAGTGTACAGCGGGATCTGGGCGGACTTACCGGTAGCGCCCAGGAAGAAGCAGAGACAGATGGTGGTCACCACGGCGCCCGGGACGAGGAGGTCGGCGTTTTTCGCGAGCTCGACGAAGTTGATGGTCCAGACGTTGTGGTTGTGACCCAGGTACCAGAAGAGGGTGAAGAGACCGAGGAGGAAACCGAAGTCGCCGACCCTGTTCATCACGAATGCCTTCTTGCCTGCGTCGCCCGCGCTCTTCTTGTGGAAGTAGTAGCCGATCAGGAGGTAGGAGCAAAGGCCCACGCCCTCCCAGCCGATGAACATGAGGAGCAGGTTGTTGCCCGACACGAGGCAGAGCATGGAGAAGGTGAAGAGGTTCAGGTAGCAGAAGTAGCGGTAGAACCCTTCCTCGCCGTGCATGTAACCGATGGAGTAGAGGTGGATCAGGAAGCCGATCCCCGTTACGATCATCAGCATGGTCGCCGAGAGCGGATCGATCAGGAAGCCGATGTCGGCCTTGAAGTTACCCGACTGGATCCAGGTGAAGATCGTCTTCTGGAACACCCGCTCCTCGCCCGGCAGGCTCAGGAGCTGGAACAGGATTCCGCAGGCGACCATGAAGGAGGCGAACACGCTACCGGCCGCGATACCGCCGATGACGGTCTCGTTTTTGATCTTCTTGCCGAGTAGGCCGTTGATGACCGAGCCGATGAGAGGGCACAGTGGGATCAACCATACTAAATCAAACATCCCTGACTCCTTTTATTACTAAAAGTTCTAAGTTCTATGTTCTAAGTTCTAAGTTTCGACCAACCCTGACTCCACCCCTTGCCGTCCGCGCCGGTTCCGGCTTTCAACCCGGAACGTTGAACGCTGAACGTTGAACGGGTTTTAGAGTTTAAGCAGGTTGACGTCCTCGACGTCGATGGACTCGCGGTTCTTGAAGAAGGCGATCATGAGCGCAAGGCCTACTGCGGCCTCGGCCGCGGCGACGGTCATGACGAAGAACACGAAGACCTGCCCGTCGATGTTGCCCAGGTGCCTCGAGAAGGCGATGAAGGTAAGGTTCACCGCGTTGAGCATCATCTCGACGCACATGAAGATGATGATGGCGTTTCTCTTGGTCAGGACGCCGATGGTCCCGATGGAGAAGAGGATGGCCGAAACTATCAGGTAATTTTCGATCGCTAGCATGTCAGTTCCCCTCGTAGCGTTAAATTTTCTTTTTGGCCAGGATGACTGCGCCAACGATCGCCGCCAGCAGAAGCACCGAGGTGACCTCGAACGGCAGCAGGAAATCGGTGAAGAGCGCCTTGCCGATCAGTTCGACGTGACCGACGCTGACGATCTGCTCCTTGGTCATGGTCCCGACCTGGCCGGTCATGGAACCTTTCATCAGGAACCATACGGTCTGGAAGAGAACGAAGAGCCCGATGGCGCTCCCGGCGATCACCGCATGGGAGCCGCGCTTCACGGTCTCGACCCTCACGTTCAGGAGCATGATCACGAAGATGATCAGGACCATGATGGCGCCCGCGTAGACGATCACCTGGGTGGCCGCCATGAAGGGGGCGTCCAGCATGACGTAGAAGGTCGCCAGGCAGAAGAAGGTCATCACCAGCGACAGGGCGCTGTTGATCGGGTTTTTGCAGGTGATCACGAGGATGCTGGAAATGACGGCCACCGCAGCCACGACGAGAAAGAATAACGATTCCATTGCTGCTCCTTTATTTCTTTTCTAAGAGTCTGTCTTTGGTGTAGGTGAAGTCAGCGCGCGAGTAGTTGGCGAGTTCGAACTGTTCCGTCATCCGAATCGCGTCAACCGGGCACGCTTCCACACAGTAGCCGCAGAAGATGCAGCGCAGCATGTCGATTTCGTATTTCGCAGCGTACTTGTCGTGGTTTGCGTCCTCGCCCGCCTCGACCGTGATGCACTTGGCCGGGCAGACGGTGGGGCAGAGGTAGCAGGCTACACACTTCGCCTTGTCGTGGGAGACGTTCAGCGCGTGCAGTCCGCGGAAGCCGGGCTTGACGTCAGGACGCTCGGTCGGGTACTGCAGGGTGACCGGCTTCTTGAACATATGTGAAATGGTGATCTGAAGACCTTTTATGAGCGGCATTATCATTTGCGGCACCTCGCCTAGAAGTTGTGTAGCTTAAAGTCTGACTACTTGCTGATGAACATGACCCACAGGCCGGTCGCCATTACGTTGACCAGGGTGAGCGGCAGGAACACCTTCCAGCCAAGACGCATCAGCTGGTCGTAACGGTAACGCGGGTAGGTGGCCCTGACCCACATGCAGACGAAGATCAGGAAGTACACCTTGGCGATGAACCAGAACCAGCCGGGGAGGAAGGCCGGACCGTGCCAGCCGCCCAGGAACAGGGTGGTGGTGACGGCGCAGACGGTGATCATGTTGGCATACTCAGCCATGAAGAACATCGCGTACTTCATGGAGGAGTACTCGGTGCAGAAGCCGGATACCAGCTCCGTCTCGGCCTCGGGAAGGTCGAACGGGGTCCTGTTGATCTCGGCCAGCGAGCAGATGAAGAAGATGATGAAGGCGAAGGGCTGCTTGAAGGCGTACCATGCGCCGCCCGCCTGATCGGCTACGATCTTGTGCAGGCTGAGGCTCTCGGAGAGCATGAAGACCGAGATGATGGCGAGGCCGGCGGCCAGCTCGTAGGAGATCATCTGCGCCGCGGAGCGAAGCCCGCCGAGCAGGGAGTACTTGGAGTTGGAGGCCCAACCCGCGAGCACGATGCCGTAGACGCCCAGGGAAGCCATGGCCAGGATGTAGAGTACGCCGACGTTGATGTCGAAGACCTGCCTACCGGCCTCATCGTAGTATGCGGCGATCTGCAGCGGCACGGTGTACCCGCCGATGGTCACGCTGTCGCCGAAGGGGATGACGGCGAAGGAGATGAACGCCGGAATCAGTGCGACGAGGGGAGCTATCAGGAAAGCGAACTTGCTCGCCTGGGACGGGACGATCTCCTCTTTGAAGAACAGCTTGACGCCGTCCGCGATCGGCTGGAGCAGGCCGTGCCAGCCGGTCCTCATGGGACCCAGACGCACCTGCATGTGCCCGATGATCTTGCGCTCTGCGTAGGTGGCGTAAGCCACGGTAAGCAGTACGAAGACAAAGGCTACGAGCACTTTGGCAACCATGGCTATGTAGTACGCGACCGGCAGTCCTAAGATTAGCGTATCCATCTGATAGTCTTCCCCTCTTGTATAGATTTTCTAGCTGTCAGCTATTTCTTGGCGACGGTGACGTAGGTGACCTCGGCGCCGTCAGTGATGGTGTTGACGCTCCCCTCACCGAAGTGGTAGGGGGAGAAGACGACGCCCTGGGGCACCCTCTTGCCGACCTTGGCGGCAACCTGCACCGCGCCGGTGGCGCTCGTAACGGTGACCTGGTCACCCTCGGCGATCTTCAAGGCCGCAGCGTCGGCGGTGTTCAGTTCCGCGTAGGCGTCCGGGCAGACGTACATCGGGCCTTCGCCGAAGCGGCTCATGGTGCCGCAGTGGTAAAGGGCGCTGCCGGTGACCATGGCGAGCTTGCCTGCCGCGGGTGCGGCCGCTTTCGCCTGAACCGGGACCAGCTTCGCGGCGACGGCGACCGGGTAAACGGCGCCTTCGTCCTTGAGCCCCGCCTGGGTGAGACCCTTGTAGGCCGGGACGGTTGCCGCGATCTCGGTGAAGACCTCGCCCTGGTTGTTGTAGCGGGCGCCGCCCAGAGCCTGGGAGAGCGCGTTCAGGATCTCGAAGTCGCTCTTCGCGAGGCCCACGGCGGGAATCGCCTTCCTCACGTTCTGGACGCGACGCCCGAGCGAGGTGTAGGTACCGTTCTTCTCCGCGAAGGAGCAGGCCGGGAGCACCACGTCGGCAAGTGCCGCCGTCTCGGTGAGGAAGAGGTCGGCGACGACCATGAACTCGACGTTCTCGAGCGCCTTCTCCACCTTCTTGCGGTTCGGGTAGGAAACCACCGGGTTCTCGCCCGCTACGAACAGGGTCTTCACGTTCCCGTTCGCGCAGCCGTCGATGATGGCGGAGGCGGCAAGCCCGGTCCCTTTCGGGTAGATGCCCATGTCGACAGCACCCTGGCTGTTGTTCTTCTCGCCCATGATGAGAAGACCCGAGCCTTCCTTGCCGATCTTGCCGGTGAGGACGGCGAGGTTCGCGGCGGCGTTTGCGAGGGCCGCGTTGTGGCCGGGGTAGCCGAGACCGATCGGCAGGATGATGAGCGCCTTCTCGGCGGCGGCGTAGTCTTTCGCCAGTGCCGCGATCTCTTCGGCGGTGACGCCTGCCTTCTCGGCGGTGGCATCGGCTACGGCCGCCTTCAGTGCGTCCAGACCGGCAACGCTTTCGGCTGCGAGCCCCTGGTCGATGATCGACTTGCAGAGCGCGTTGAAGAGGGCGACTTCGCTCCCCGGGGTGTGGACCGTGGTCTTAGCGCCCGGCAGACGGGTGAGTTTGCCTTTCTTGTCGGAGACGATCCTGAGGGCGACCCCTTTCCTCTTGACGCCGAGGTTGATCTCGAAGCCGATGACCGGGTGGGTCTCGTAGGCGTCGGACTTCACGACGAGGAGCAGGTTCGACTTCTGGATGTCGGCGATCTCGGAGGGGGAAGCGGCCACGCCGAAGGAAGCAGCGGCCCCCTTGGTGAGCGCCTCGTGGGCGAAGCCCGCCGAGTGGTCGATGTTGTCGGTGCCGATGGTGCCGCGGAAGAGCTTCTCAAGGAGGAAGAGTTCTTCGTTGGTCAGGCGCGCGGTGGCAAGCGCCGCCACGGAAGCGGGATCGCTCTTGCCGGCGGAAAGCCTGGAGGTCACCTCGGCGAGGGCCTCTTCCCAGGTCGCTTCCTGGAGCTTGCCGTTCTTCCTCACGAGCGGGGTGGTGAGACGCTTCTCGGAGTTGACGAACTGGTAGCCGAAGCGGCCGCGGGTGCAGAGCTGGCCGTTATGGAAGCCCTGGTTCTCGTCGTAGATGGTGGTGAGAACCTTGCCGTCCTTGCTCCCCAGGGTGAGCTGGCAGCCGGTGCCGCAGTAGGAGCATACGCTCTTGGTCTTCTGCAGCGCCCACCAGCGGGCCTTGAACTTGAAGGGGCGGGAGTTCAGCGCGCCGACCGGACAGACCGAGACGCAGGAGCCGCAGAACTCGCAGTTCAGGGGGCCGTCGAACTCGGTGCCCATCTTCGCCTCGATGCCGCGGTTGATGAAGGTGTAGGCGCCGTAGGAAACGATCTCGTCGCAGATCCTCGCGCACTTGCCGCAGTGGATGCAGCGGTTCATGTCGCGCTCGATGAGCGGGTTCTCGTAGTCGATCTCGTGGTTGAACTTCTCGTCCACGAACCGGTTCATGTTCACCTTGTACTCGTAGGTGAGGTTCTGCAGGTCGCAGTCGCCCGCGGCGTCACAGACCGGGCAGTCGATCGGGTGCTTGAGGAGCAAAAGCTCAAGGACCAGCTTCCTCGCCTTCACGATCTCGTCGGTGGTGGTCTGCACGATCATCCCCTCGGTGACCGGGGTGGTGCAGGCGGGGATGAGACGCCCCTTCATCTGCTCCACCTCGACGAGGCACATGCGGCAGCCGCCGAACGGGTGCAGCTTTTTGTCATGGCAAAGGATGGGTATCTTGATACCACACGCCTTGGCGGCGTCGTAAATGGTGGCGTCCTTTTCTACCGCAACCTGTTTTCCGTTTATCGTAAGATTTACCATCTCGACCTCTGTCTCCCCGGAGTCATAAATCTGGTTCTACGTTCTATGTTCTGCGTTCTACGTTCACGGCTAAGGCTTCAACTTAGAACGTAGAACGTAGAACTTAGAACGGTCGTTATTACTCAATGGCCATGAAGCGGCAAGCGTCGTAGCAGGACTTGCACTTGGTGCAGTTTTCCTTGATCAGCTCGGCGACCTCGCCCTTTTCCCACTTGATGGCGTTGGACGGGCAGGCCCTGAGACAAGCGCCGCACTTGACGCACTTCTCGGGAACCACCTGCCACAGGAGGAGCTCCTTGCAGGAGTTGGAGGGGCAACGCTTGTCCTTGATGTGCGCCTCGTACTCGTGCCTGAAATACTTCACGGTGGAGAGAATCGGGTTCGGAGCCGTCTGCCCCAGACCGCAAAGGGATGCCTTTTTGATGGTGGCGCCCATCTCCAGGAGGGTGTCGATGTCTTCCATCTCGCCGCGACCTTCGGTGATCCTCTCCAGGATGTCGAGCATGGCCTTCAGGCCGATACGGCAGGGAACGCACTTGCCGCAGGACTCCATCTTGGTGAAGGTCAGGAAGAAGCGGGCCACGTCGACCATGCAGGTGGTCTCGTCCATGACGACCAGACCGCCGGAACCCATCATGGCGCCCGCCTTGATGAGCGAGTCGTAGTCGACCGGGGTGTCGAGCACCTCGGCCGGGATGCAGCCGCCGGAAGGACCGCCTGCCTGAACCGCCTTGAACTTGCGGTTGTTGGCGATGCCGCCGCAGACCGAGTAGATGACGTCCCTGACCGACATACCGGCCGGAACCTCGACGAGACCGGTGTGCTTCACCTTGCCGGTGACCGCGAAGATCTTGGTCCCCTTGGTGGTGTCGGTACCAAGCGATGCGTACCAGTCGGAGCCCTTGTTGATGATGTGACGGACGTTCGCGAAGGTCTCGACGTTGTTGATGTTGGTCGGGAAGCCCCAGAGGCCCTTGACCGCCGGGAACGGCGGACGGGGACGCGGCATGCCGCGCTCGCCTTCGATGGAGGCCATGAGGGCGGTTTCCTCGCCGCAGACGAACGCGCCGGCGCCCTTCTTGATCCTCATGTCGAAGTCGAAGCCCCAACCCTGGATATTCTTGCCCAGGTAACCCTTCTCGTAGCAGGTGTCGAGCGCCTTCTGGAGACGGTCGATGGCGAGCGGGTACTCGGCGCGGACGTAGACGTAGCCTGCGTCGCAGCCTATCGCGTAGGCCGCGATCATCATGCCCTCGATGACGCAGTACGGGTCACCTTCGAGGATGGAGCGGTCCATGAACGCGCCCGGGTCACCCTCGTCGGCGTTGCAGATGAGGTACTTGTGGTTGCCCGGGGAAGCGGCGCAGAAGCTCCACTTCATGCCGGTCGGGAAGCCACCCCCCCCACGGCCACGAAGTCCGGATTTCTTCACCTCGTCGATGACCTCGGAGGGCTTCATCTCTTTCACGCACTTCTCGATCGCCTTGAAGCCGTCCTCTTCGAGGAAGGCGTCGATGCGCTCCGGGTCGATCTGGCCGCAGCCGGTCATGACCACGCGCATCTGCTGATCTACGAAGGTGTTGTAGTAGGCCTTGGCCTTTTTCTTCTCGATGACTTCGTTGTTGACGATGTGCTGGTCGAGGATCGCCGCGACGTCCTCGGGCACGACGAAGTCGTAGGTGACCCTGCCCAGTTCGGGGGTGATGACGTCAACGAGAACGTCGTTGGCGCACAGGCCGCGGCAGCCGGTCTTGACCACGTCGCAACGCTTGCCGACCTGGGCCACGATCCCCTTCTCCGCTATCAGCCTGGTGAACTCGGCCTCGACCTGCTTGGCGCCGGCCGAGATGCCGCCGGTACCCTGACAGATAAGTATTTTGATTCCTGCGTTATCGCTCATGACAAAAGGTCCCCTGCTGAGAAATTGACGTCTTGGCTTACTTCATCGGCCGTGCGTTGTAGGTTTCAATGATCTCGTCCACTTTCTGGACCGTCATCTTGCCGAAGGTGTCGTCGTTCACCATGGCCAGAGGCGCCATGCCGCAGGCGCCCAGGCAGGCCACCTTCTCGAAGGTGTAGCGCAGGTCGGGCGTGGTTTCCGCGTGCCCGATCCCCAGGCGCCCGAAGAAGGTCTCGGTGATGCGCTCCGCCCCCTGTACGTGGCAGGCGGTGCCGACGCAGACCCTGATGATGAATCTGCCGCGCGGCTTCAGGTGGAACTGGGCGTAGAAGGTGAGCACGCCGTAGATCTGGCTCGGGTAGACGTTCAGCCGCTCGGCGACCAGGTCTATGGTCGGCTTCGGGACGTACCCGTAAGCGTCCTGGATCCCCTGCAGGACCGGCATGAGGTTGCCCGGCAGTGTCAGGTACTTGTCGATGACTTCGTTGGCCTCGGTCAGATCGATTTCTTCGGCCGGAATTTCTTCGGCTGGAGCGTTAGACATTTACCCCATCTCCTTTACTTGTTGATTAAAATCTAACGGTCAATTTCGCCAAGTACGATGTCTAGCGTTCCGATGATGGCAACCAGGTCGGCCAGCATGGAACCCTTGGCCATCTTCTCGATGGCGGAGAGGTTCACGAATGACGGCGGGCGGACCCTCATGCGGTACGGCATGTTGCCGCCGTCCGACACGATGTAGTAGCCGAGCTCCCCTTTCGGGTTCTCGACGGCCATGTATACCTCGCCCTCGGGGACGGGGAAGCCCTCGGAAGCGATCTTGAAGTGGTGGATGAGACCCTCGATGGAGTTGTACACGCTCTCCTTCGGCGGGTAGCAGACCTGCGGCGCGTCGGCCAGGATCGGTCCGGGCTTCAACCGCTTCAGGGCCTGGTCGATGATCTTCACGGATTCGCGCATCTCCACGAGACGCACCTTGTAGCGGTCGAAGGTGTCGCAGTTCTCGCCGACCGGAACCTTGAAGTCGAAGTCCTCGTAACCGGAGTACGGGAGGTCGCGGCGGAGGTCGAAGTCGACGCCGGAGCCCCTCAAGGCCGGGCCGGAGATGCCGTAGTCGATGGCGTCCTCAGCGGAGATGACGCCGTTGCCGATGGTCCTCTGCAGCCAGATGGTGTTCTTGGTGAGAAGCCCCTCGTAGGTGTCGAAGTGACCCGGGAAGGTGTCGACGATCTCCTGGACCTTCTGCTCGAAGCCGGCCGGGAGTTCGCGGGACAGGCCGCCCACGCGGAAGTAGTTGGAGGTCATCCTCGCGCCGGAGACCATCTCGTAGAGGTCCATCACCATCTCGCGCTCGCGGAAGGCGTAGAGGAACACGGTCATCGCGCCGATGTCGAGTGCGTGGCAGGCGATCCAGACCAGGTGGCTCTTAAGACGGGTGAGCTCCGCCATGATGACGCGCACGAGCTTCGCGCGCTCCGGGACGTCGAGGCCCAGAAGCTTCTCGACGGCCAGCACGTAGCCCAGGTTGTTGTGCATCGGGGCCAGGTAGTCCATGCGGTCCGTGAGGGGCAGGGTCTGGTGGTAGGTACGGTGCTCGGAGAGCTTCTCGATACCCCGGTGCAGGTAGCCGATGTGAGGGGTGATCTTCTGTATCACCTCGCCGTCCAGCTCCACTACGAGCCTCAGAACGCCGTGGGTACTGGGGTGCTGGGGCCCCATGTTCAAAGTCATTATTTCACTAGCCATTGATCGCCTCTATTTTTTGGAAATGGAAATCGTTCCCTGGTTTCGAACTATCGCCTAAGACAGGCGCCCCTTGTACGGCTCGCGGTCGGGTCCCTGGAGGGGGTAGTCCTTCCTGAGCGGGTGCCCAACCCAGTCATCGGTCATCAGGATGCGCACCAGGTTCGGGTGGTTCTTGAACTCGATGCCGAAAAGGTCGAACGCCTCACGCTCAAGCCAGTTGGCGGAGTTCCAGAGGGCGGTGGCGGATTCGATGGAGCAGTCCGCCTCGGTCACCGGCGCCTTAACCCTGATCCGGTCCTTGTTGGGGATGGAGAGGAGGTTGTAGACCACCATGAAACGCGGGTCCTGGCCCAGGTAGTCGACCGCGGTGAGGTCGGAGAGGAAGTTGTAACGCAGGTCGTCCCTGAGGAACTTCAGCACCTCTAGAACGCTCTCCTTCTTGACGATCACCGTCACCTCGCCGCGATGCTCCTTGTACTCGAGAAGGGCATCCGCGTAACGCTCCTTCAGCTTCACTACAGCGCGATTATTTTCTGCCATGTCAGCCTTACCTTTCCCTTTGGTCGTTTTGGATTATGCGGCGGGTTCGAGTCTGTCGCCCAAGCCGATGGAAGAGCCGAAGGAGTTCTTCTCGTTGGCGATCTTGTCCTGAAGCTTCATCAGGCCGTAGAGAAGGGCCTCCGGACGCGGCGGGCACCCCGGGATGTAAACGTCGACCGGAAGCGCCTCGTCGATGCCCTGCACGACGGAGTAGGTGTCGAAGATCCCGCCCGAGCAGGCGCAGGCGCCCATGGCGACCACCCACTTCGGTTCCGGCATCTGCTCGTACACGGTCTGAATTACCGGGAGCATCTTCTTGGTGACCGTGCCGGCGATGATGATGCAGTCCGCCTGGCGGGGGGAGGCGCGGAAGATGATACCGAAACGGTCCAGGTCGTGCTTGGCCGCACCGGTCGCCATCATCTCGATCGCGCAGCAGGCAAGACCAAAGGTCATCGGCCAGATGGAGGACTTCCTGGCCCAGTTAACGAGGCTGTCCAGGGAAGTCGTGATGATGTTGTCGCCCAGCGGCTGATTTACTCCCATTCCAGTGCTCCTTTTTTCCAAACGTAGATGTAGCCTACGAAGAGTATGACGATGAAGAGACCCATCTCGGCCAGGCCGAACATGCCCAGGCGCTTGAAGAGGACCGCCCAGGGGTACATGAAGACGGCCTCGATGTCGAACAGGATGAAGAGCATCGCGATCAGGTAGAACTTGACCGAGAAGCGCTCGCGTGCGCTGCCCACCGGTTCGCAACCGCACTCGTAAGGTGCGAGCTTCACCTGAGACGGCTTTTTCTGGCCTATGAGCGATGAGAAGATCACCGACCCGAGACCGAACAAGCAGGCTATGACGACCAGCACCAAGATTGGCAGATATGCACCAAGCATCCCTTATCCTCCCGTACTACCAGGTTGTTGTTGATTTTCTTTTCAAGCGCGCGGAAATGCCGTATACTGCACGCTTCTCGACCAACAAGCCCCGCCGCTTCCGATACTTAGCAAGCGCTGCGCCTTCGAAAAGGTATACTGTATACAACATTGCGACCGAAAATTATTTCATTTCACCATCTTTGTCAAGCAGAAATTATGCAGTTATCCCCGAACCGTTTACAGAACGGCGTATACTTTTCTCAAATTGTATTACACCCTTAGCGCTCCCCCCCCTCCTGCGCCTCTTCCGCCCCTCCGGCCGTATACGAGAAAAGTTTTTAATTCTTGACAGAATATCGGCGGCTATGCTACCAGAGAGCCCGATAGTTAATAATTTCCAGCCATTTAGGAGAACCCCGTCATGCAAAACAGCCGTTCCTCGCAACTCTTTCAGCAGGCGCTCAAATCCATCCCCGGCGGGGTCAACTCCCCCGTGCGTGCCTTCCGCTCGGTGGGCTCCGATCCGCTGTTCATAAAGAGCGCTGCCGGCCCCATGATTTTCGACGAAGACGGCAACGGCTACATCGACTACGTGGGCTCCTGGGGTCCGATGATCGTGGGACACTGCCACCCGAAAGTCGTCGAGGCGATCAAGAAGGCCGCCGAGAGCGGCGCTTCCTTCGGCGCGCCGACCGAACTCGAGATCACCCTGGCCGAGATGGTGATCGCGGCGGTCCCCTCCATCGAGATGGTGCGCATGGTGAGCTCCGGGACCGAGGCGACCATGAGCGCCATCAGGCTCTCCCGCGGCTACACCGGGCGCGACAACATCCTGAAGTTCTCCGGCTGCTATCACGGCCACTCCGATTCGCTCCTGGTGAAAGCGGGCTCCGGCCTCGCCACCTTCGGCGTGCCCGACTCCCCGGGCGTTCCGGCCGACCTCGCCAAGCACACCCTGACCGCGACCTACAACGACCTCGACTCGGTGCGTGCGCTGGTCGCAGCCAACAAGGGGACCATCGCCTGCGTCATCGTCGAGCCGGTGGCGGGGAACATGGGTACCGTTCCGCCGCAGGAAGGGTTCCTCGAGGGGCTCCGCGAGATCTGCACCGAGGAAGGGATCGTGCTCATCTTCGACGAGGTCATGTCCGGCTTCAGGGTCGCCTACGGCGGGGCCCAGGAGCGCTTCGGCATCACCCCGGACCTCACCACCCTCGGCAAGATCATCGGCGGCGGTCTGCCGGTAGGCGCCTTCGGCGGCAAGAAAGAGATCATGTCCCAGCTCTCGCCGGCAGGCGGGGTCTACCAGGCGGGCACCCTTTCCGGGAACCCGCTCGCCATGACCGCCGGGATCGAGACGCTGAAGCTTTTGCAGGAGCCCGGCTTCTACGAGAAGCTCGAGGAGAAGAGCAAGTTCGTCGCCGAAGGGATCGCCAAGGCGGCCAAGGATGCCGGCTTCCCGCTCTACTCCACCCGCGTCGGCTCCATGTTCTGCGGCTTCTTCTCCAAAGAGCCGGTCTACAACTGGGACAGCGCGGCGAAGTGCGACACCAAGGCGTTCGCCACCTACTTCCGCGGCATGCTCGAAGAAGGCGTCTACCTCGCCTGCTCCCAGTTCGAGACCGCCTTCGTGGGCGCGTCCCACTCGGAGAAGGACCTCGAGAAGACCATCGCCGCAGCCGCCAAGTGCTTCAAGGCGCTCTAGGCCCGGCCTTCCCCTTGCGCAAAAAAGAGGCGCCCGCGTTTGCGGGCGCCTCTTTTTCTTTGGTGCCGTTACCGGTGGCCGAAAAGGCCGCCTAGGACGATTTTATCTTCCTGCGCAGGGAGAGCATCTCGAGACTCAGCTCGGCCATGACGCCCACGCGCTGCAGCTCGAAGGCGCCCCCGCCTAACCGCCCCTTGCCGTCGCTCGCACAGATCGCCGCCACCACGTGCCCTCCCATGGAAACGGGGAGCAGCAGGGCGGAAGCGGGCAGCGTCCCCCCCAGTGAGCGCACCAACAGGCCGTCGGCGTCTCCCTTGGCAAGCTCGCACATGACGAGCCCCTTTTCCTCCACCATGCGCGCCATCTGCGGCAGCTGCTCCAGGTCCGCCTCGAACCGGACGAACCCTTCCACGGCCTCCCCGTCGGCTACGGCCTGCACGCCGGAGACCTTGCCCGATTTCAGGCGTAAAAACCCGCCGCGATCGAACTCGCCTCCCAGGTAGGCGACCAATGCCTGCACCACCTCCATTTCGGTCGCCGCAGCCGCCAACATCTCGGCGACGTCTTTCACGGTGAACTGCTCCGCCGGCGCCTTCTCCCCCGGCATGCTCACCCAGCGCGTTCCCGCGGTGAGCGGTGCCGAAGCGGCGCTTGCCGCACCGGCCTCGAAGGAGGTTCTCATACCCCCTTCGACCTTTATGAAGCGGGTGGGACGGGCGATGCGGTAGTACCTCTCGAGTGCCGCGTTCAGCCTGAGCTCGGTGCAGATCCTCGGTTTCACCACGTACCCGGTGACGAACCCGATCTCCTCCACGGCGTCGAAGTCATGGGGATCGGCCATGGCGAGGGAGAGCCGCTTGCCGTCGAGCGCCAGGGGCATCACGCGATACTTGCGCACCAGTTCCGGCGGGACGAGCTTGAGCACCTCTTGCGGGAGCTCGCCGAGCTCGAAAGGCTCGACGCAGGGCGCCCCGGACTGTTCGCTCAGGACATGTGCGAGTTCCTCTTCGGACACGAGCCCCATCTCCACGAGGTTGGTCCCTATCCTCCCCCCGTAGATCACCTGCGCCTTCAGCACCTGTTCCAGCTGGCCTTTCGTCAGGGCCCCGACCTTGAGCAGCATCTCGCCAAGCTTCGCCGACATCCGTTACCTCCTGGTTTCCTTGCACCGATTTCTACACACGGTACAGCCGCAACAACAAAGTTGGCACATTCTACTTAATACTGTCTTATGACGCAATAGAGTTCTGCTATCCGCATGTCACATAACCGATCTGCCGACGGGATTGTCTTAGCCTTCCCGACAGCGAAAGCACGCCAACCCATCCTGAGGCTTCCCGGAGATCCGGCACTCTAGCCGTGACAGCTCGGCCGCAACACCTGTGACTTGTTGAGTCTACCCTAATGTAATGTTTTTTCCGCATCGACCTGCGAAATTCAGCACGCATGGTAGTATGTCTTCGTTTTGCATCCCGCTATGCCAGTAATCGTATTCAACCCGGAGGGGATATGCCCATTTCAGGAATCGTTGTGTCATGCAGACCCGAAGAGGCCGGCGGCATCGCCGAAAAAATCGCCGGCAACCGGGGGGTGGAGGTGCACGGCGTGCTTGCCGACGGCAAGATCGTGGCCGTCGTCGAGGCCGACAGCATCGACGCCGAGGTCGCCCTGGTGAACGGGCTGCAGCAGATGGAGGGGGTGATCTCGGTGCAGCTCGCCTACCACAACTTCGAAGATGCGGCTCCCGAGGGGGCCCACCCGGCCGGTCTTTAACCTTTTCAATATCAACCTCAAGGAGGACGCGATGGGACTTTCCAGACGAGACTTCATCAAGGCCTGTGCCGCTGCGGCCGCATTTGCCGCGGCAGGCGTTACGACGGCACGACCCGAGTGGGCGGAAGCGGCGGAGGACGGCATCACCTGGGGCAAGGCTCCCTGCCGGTACTGCGGCGTCGGCTGCTCGGTGCTCGTCGGGGTGAAGGGGGGGCGCATCGTGAGCACCAAGGGGGACCCGGCCGGGCCGGTGAACAAGGGGCTCAACTGCATCAAGGGGTACTTCCTCTCGAAGGCGCTCTACGGCAAGGACCGTCTCACGACGCCGCTGATCCGCAAGGGTAACCGGATGGTGGAGGCGAGCTGGGACGAGGCGCTCGACCTGATCGCCGCGCAGTACAAGAAGGCGATCGCCGAGCACGGGCCCGACTCGGTCGCCCTCTACGGCTCGGGGCAGTGGACCATCCAGGAGGGGTACGTCGCCTCGAAACTGATGAAGGGGGGGATCGGCACCAACAACCTCGAGCCGAACGCGAGGCTCTGCATGGCGAGCGCCGTGGTCGCCTTCATGAACACCTTCGGCTCGGACGAGCCGATGGGGTGCTACGACGATCTCGACCTGGGCGACACCTACGTCCTTTGGGGTGCCAACATGGCGGAGGCGCACCCGGTCCTCTTCTCGCGCCTCATCGACAACAAGCTGAAGCACCCGAAGGTGAAGCTGATCGACATCGCCACGAGGCGCACGCGCACCACGAAGATGGCGGACGAGTTCATCGCCATCAAGCCGCACGGCGACCTGGCCGCCCTGAACGCCATCATCCACGTGATCCTGCGCGACAAGCTCTACGACGAGGCGTTCGTCGCCAAGCACGTCTCCTTCAAGAGGGGGAAGGAGAACGCCCCGTACGGCCTGAAGGACAAGGAGGCGTTCAACGAGACTCCGGCCGACGTGAAGAACCTCACCTTCGAGGAGTACAAGGCGCTCATGAAACCTTACACCCCGCAGTGGGCGCAGAAGGTCTCCGGCATCCCCGCCGCGAAGATCGAGGAGCTCGCCAGGGTCTACGGGGACAAGTCCCGGAAGGTGAACTCGCTCTGGACCATGGGGGTGAACCAGCACTCCCGCGGGGTCTGGGTGAACAACCTGATCTACAACCTGCACCTTTTGACCGGGAAGATCTGCAAGCCGGGCGAGAACCCGCTCTCGCTCACCGGCCAGCCTTCGGCCTGCGGCACCGCCCGCGAGGTCGGCACCTTCGCGCATAGGCTCCCGGCCGACATGGTGGTGATGAACGAGGCGCACCGGAAGAAGGCGGCGGGGATCTGGGGGATCCCGGCGGAGAAGATACCGGCCAAGGTCGGGCTGCACACCGTCGAGATGTTCCGCGCCATCGACCGCGGCGAGCTTAAGTGCGTCTGGATCCAGTGCACGAACCCGTTCCAGTCGCTCCCGAACCTGAACCGGGTGCGCAAGGCGGCCCAATCGAGAAAGGCCTTCATCGTGGTCTCGGACATCTACCCGACCCGCAGCACCGAGCTCGCCGACGTGGTGCTCCCCTCGGCTTCCTGGGTGGAGAAGGAGGGGGTCTTCGGCAACACGGAAAGGCGCACCCAGCAGTGGTTCAAGATGGTGAACGCCCCGGGCAAGGCGAGAGAGGACGTCTGGCAGCTGATCGAGTTCGCGAAAAGGATGGGGCACGGCGCGCTCTTCCCCTACCCCGAGAAGGGGATGCACCGGGCGATCTTCGAGGAGTACCGCAAGTTCACTTTGGGGACCGGCAAGGATCTGGCCCCCTACGGCGTCTACGCCAAGGTGCGCGGGCTGCGCTGGCCGGTTAAGGCAAACGGCACGGAGACCCGCTGGCGCTACACCGAGGCGGACGACGAGCACGTCGCCAAAGGCGAGGGGATCAAGTTCTACAAGGCACCCAACAACAAGGTCTCGGTCTGGTTCCGCCCCTACGAGCCCCCCGCCGAGGTCCCGGACCGCAACTACCCGTTCTGGTTCTGCACCGGCAGGCTCCTCGAGCACTGGCACACCGGCACCATGACCGGGCGCGTCCCCGAGCTCAGAAGGGCGGTCTCCCAGGCGACGGTGGAGCTGCACCCGGAGGACGCGAAGCGGCTCGGCATCAGAAACCGGGACCAAGTCCGCATCACCTCGCGGCGCGGCTCGATCGTGCTAACCGCGGAGATCGGCGGCAGGGGGACCCCGGAGCGCGGCTCGGTTTTCACCACCTTCTTCGACGAGAAGAAGCTGGTCAACGAGATCTGCATCGACGCCTTCGACCCGCTCTCCAAGGAACCTGACTTCAAGAAGTGCGCGGTGAAGGTGCAAAAGGCGTAGCAAGGTGACGAAAGAGCGGGACGATAGCGGCATCTCGCGACGCCGGTTCCTGAAGGAAGGAGCGCTGGCACCTTTCGCGCTGGCACTCGCGGCCGCGGGGGGGGGCACGGTCTACCTGCGGCCGGGGGAGGCGCACGGCTTCGTGCTCAGGCCCCCCGGCGCCATCGTGGCGCGCCGCTTCCTTGCCGCCTGCGTGCGCTGCGGCAAGTGCGCCCAGGCCTGCCCTTACCACTCGATCAGGCTCCAGGACCGGGGCGTCGGGATCGGGACGCCGTACATAGCGGCGCGACATACCCCCTGCTACCTCTGCCCCGATCTTCCCTGCGTCAAGGCCTGCCCGTCCGGCGCGCTCGACCAAAAGACCACCGAGGTGGAAAAGGTGCGCATGGGGACCGCGCAGATCGTGGACCGGGAGGGGTGCCTCTCGATACGCGGGCTGCGCTGCGAGGTCTGTTACCGCCAGTGCCCGCTCATCGACCAGGCCATCACCCTGGAGCCGCGGCACAACCCGCGGACCGGCGAGCACACCATCATGGAGCCGGTGGTGCACCGGGAGAAGTGCGTCGGCTGCGGGGTCTGCGAGAACGCCTGCGTGCTCCCCAAACCGGTGATCGTGGTGCGGGAGACGGTGGAGGTCCAGAGGGACAGCTATGACTTCTAGGTGGTGGCTGCCGCGCCGGGCGGTGCAGACCGGCACCATTTTGCTGCTCGCCTCTCCGGCGGCGGGGTTCACCTTTTTCAGCGGCAACCTGGCCTCCGCCGAACTTGCCGGGGTGCGCCTTTCGGACCCGCTCGCCTGCCTGCAGGCGGTGATCGGCTCCGGCGTCCTTGTCCCCTCTTTCCTCTTCGGGGCGCTCCTGGTCACTGCCTTTTACTTCGTGCTCGGGGGGCGCAGCTTCTGCGCCTGGGTCTGTCCGGTCGGCTTTCTCACCGAGCTTGCGGAAAAGTTCTCGCGCAGGACGAGGCGGGGGGGGCGGCGGCTGCCGCTTGCCACCGGCCGCTACGTCCTTTTCGTCGTGCTCGCGACCGTGGCGGCGACCGGGGTCCCGCTTTTCGAGGTGCTGTCGCCCATCGGCATCATGGGGCGCGCCGTCGCCTTCGCCTCCCTCGTCCCGCTTTTGGTCCCGGCGGCGATCCTTTTGGTGGAAATCTTTGCCGCGCCCCGGGTATGGTGCCGCTCGCTCTGCCCGCTGGGCGCCTTCTACGCGCTCATCGCCCGCTTCAGTCCGCTGAAGGTCGGCTTCCACAGGGAGCGCTGCACCGGGTGCGGCGACTGCGTCGCCGCCTGCCCGGTCCCGGAAGTGCTGGATCCGCTCTGGCAAAGTGACGCGTGCCGGGTGCGCGCCGGGGCGTGCACCCGCTGCCTCGCCTGCCTCGACAGCTGCCCCGAGCGCGCCCTGAGCGTCGGGTTTCGTTTCAAGAAAGAGCCCCTCTCTTTAACGGACGAGGGGAGACCTATCGAGAAGTCCGCCCCATAGGAGGTCTTACATGAAGAAAAACCTGCTCCCCCTCATCCTTTGCGCCTTCCTGGCGCTGGCGCTGCAGGCCCCGGCATGGGGCGACGAGGCGGAAGAGACGGCGCCCGACCTGGCCGCGGATGCGCTGCAGTCTCCCGGCGATCCCCCGGTGATTCCGCACGCCGTGAAGGCGAACCAGGACGGCGAGGAGTGCAACGCCTGCCATCGCGACGGAGTGAAGGGGGCGCCCGCCACGAGCCACCCGGAGCGGCTCAACTGTACCCAGTGCCATGTGCAGGGTGCTAAGGAGAGCGTGAAGAAAGGAAAGCGCGGCAAGAAATGACCTTGAGCCGGAAGGATTTTTTTCGCGGCAGCTTCTACGCGGTGGGGGAGTTCCTGCTGAATTCCGGCCGGGTCCCGGCGGATGCGGGTGGGCTGCGCGAGCAGGAGCCGGGCCTGTCGGCGCATCCGGCCGGAGAGGAGGAGGCCGGGGGGGCGCGGGTGGCGCGGGTCGACCCCGCATACTGCCCGGCTCGAAGCTGCGGCTGCTTTACCTGCCTCGACAGGTGCGAGGCGGGGGCGCTCTCCTTGGGCGCGGGAATCGGCATCGTCATCGACGAGGGGCTCTGCACCGGGTGCGGCGAGTGCATCTCCGTCTGCCCGCTCGCCGGACTGGCGCTCAGCCTGGTGCCCGCTAGGTCAGGATCAGCTTCAGAGCCGCCGAAAAGGTGACCAGGGAAAGGGTCTTCAGTATGGCCGGCACCGGGAGCAGCCGGCTGCCGAGCGCCGAGCCCAAGAGGCCGCCCAGAACCGCCGCCGCGGCAAGCCAGGCGGAACCGGGCATGACGTTACCCAGCGAACTGACGTGACCGAGCAGCCCGGCGACGGAATTCACCAGGATGAACAGCGCGGAGATGCCGGCGGTCTGACGGGGCGTGGCCCAGCCGAACAGAAGCAGCAGCGGGCTCAGGAAGATCCCTCCCCCGACGCCGATGAGCCCGGAGACGAACCCCAGCACCATGCCGATCGCCGCCGCGACCGCCTGCGGGGGAGACGAGGGGGGAAGCGGATTTTCGACCTGGCGGTAGACCAGCCGGAAGGCGGCGAAGAGAAGCACCGCCCCGAGCAGGGGCTTGAAGTAGATCGCGGGGAGCTGCAGGGCGCCGCCCACGAAGCTCATCGGGATGGAGGTGACCGCGAAGGGCCAGAAGACGGACCAGCGGAACTGCCCGGCGCGACGATAGGTGCAGGTGGCGATACCGGCGACGAGGATGTTGAGGACGAGCGCGGTCGGTTTTATCGACGCGGTCGGGAGGGCGAAAAGGGCCATGAGGGCGATGTAGCCCGAGGCGCCGCCGTGCCCGACGCTGGAATAGAGGACGGCGACCACCAGGATGCAGAGAAAGAGCGCGAGAAGGATGGTAAGCGTCATAGGGCGAACCCCAGGTCGGCGAACTTGCTGTTCACGAGCTCATCGAACCCCTTTTGCAGCGCCTCGAACTTTTGGAGCAGGTTTTCCGCCTCGGCGGTGAGCGTCGACTCTCCGCCGCCGCTTCCCCCCTTGGAGCGGAGCACGAGCGGAAACCCGAGCCGCTTCTCCATCGAGTCGATGTAGGTCCACGCCTTGCGGTAAGGGATCCCCATCTGTTTCGCGGCGGCGTTTATGGAACCGCTCTTCCCCACCAGTCGCAGCAGCTCGAGGCGCCCCTGTCCCAAGACCGGTTCCCCATCCAGTTCGATCCAGATCTTCGAGCGGACGCAGAGTCCCGAACGAGCGGCGCCGGTCCGGGCTTCACTCGCTTCATCCTGTCTGCAGCTGTCATCGCGGCCATGGTCCGTCATGCGGCTCCTTCCCCCGAAACGCAATCGCGTTATACCAAAAGTGCACAACGCAAAAGATGGTACCATCTTTCCCGCGACGGGCAACCTTTTCCCGCCGCGTCGTACCATCCGCACGTGGCGTCGACGGCGAGATGCCGCGATAAATCGCTATTTTTGTTGAGGCGTGTCTTGGAAATTAATTGACATTAGCACCGTCTACGTGCTATTTAGCCTTGGTTTTCTACCCGTGAATTGTATACGGGACAGGGGACATCCGGTTATGGATCAAGAAAAGAAGAACCTGCTGAGGACGCTGGGCATGATCTCCACCATGGGGATCGCGTTCGCGGTGGCCATCGCCATCGGCGTCTACGTGGGGTTGAAACTGGATCACTGGTTCGGTACCGACCCGTGGTTTTTCTTCATCTTCCTGTTCTTCGGCATTGCGGCAGGCTTCCGCAACATTTTCATATTAGCGGGAAAAGAGCTGCGCGATGACGGGTCCGACAAGGATAAACGAGAGTAACATCTTTTCCTGGCTGGTGCGGGGAAGCCTCCTTCTGAGCGGGGTTTTCGGCGCGGCAGGTGCCTTGCTGGTCTCACCGAGGTTCGGAGTTTCGCTCTTCGCGGGCGGCATGCTCGCCATCGCGAACTTCTTCTGGATCCGCAACGGTCTGGAAGCGGCGCTTCGCCTGCATCCCCGCAGCGCCTCGCGCTTCGCCGTACTGCGCTACATCCTGCGGCTGGCCATCATGGCGGCGCTTTTGTACCTGGCGATCGTGGTCCTCAAGGCTGACATCTTCGGCCTTTTGATCGGACTCTCGGTTCTCGTGATCAACATAATCGCTTTTTCGATATATTTGTCGACCCGTAAAGGAGGCTAGCTTCATGGTTCATCCGTTTTTATTCCTTCAGTTCTTCCGCGAGTTGCTCCACCCCCTCGGTTTCTCCGAGGCAGGTGCGGACGCCGTAGTCTACACCTGGCTGATCATGCTCGGCCTTGTGCTTCTGTCCATCGCGGCAACCAAAAGGCTGCAGGCGGTTCCCTCCGGCCTCCAGAACTTCATGGAAGTGATCGTGGGCGGCATCGAGAACATGCTGGTGGAAACCATGGGCGAGCACGGCCGTCCGTTCTTCCCGCTGGTGGCCACCCTGGCCCTGTTCATCCTGGTGTCCAACCTGATCGGTCTCATCCCGGGCTTCTTCCCGCCGACCGCGAACATCAACACCACCGCGGCCTGCGCTGTCGTCGTGTTCGTCACCACCCACATCGTGGGCGTGAAGCATCACGGTGCCGCTTACATCAAGCACTTCCTGGGCCCCATCGCCTGGCTTGCTCCGATGATGTTCTTCATCGAGGTGATCGGTCACCTGAGCCGCGTGATCTCGCTCACCCTGCGTCTCTTCGGTAACATGAACGGCCACGAGCTCGTCCTGATCATCTTCTTCGGTCTGGCTCCGTTCCTGGTACCGCTGCCGATGATGCTGATGGGCGTGCTGGTCTCCTTCATCCAGGCCTTCGTCTTCATGCTCCTCGCGATGATCTACATCCAGGGCTCGCTGGAGCACGCGCACTAGACAAACAGGTTCTACGTTCCGGGTTCTACGTTCTACGTGGGAACCCATACACAAAGCTTCTCAACATAGAACATAGAACTTAGAACTCGACTTTTAATTCCTATACTATTTAGGAAAAATACGCAGCAAAGGAGAAACAAATGGAATTCTTTACTATGTGTGTACTCGCAGCAGGCATCGGCATGGCTCTCGGCACCCTCGGCACCGGCATCGGCCAGGGTCTCGCAGTTAAGAGCGCTGTTGAAGGCGTTTCCCGTAACCCGGGCGCTTCCGGCAAAATCCTCACCACCATGATGATCGGTCTGGCGATGATCGAGTCCCTGGCGATCTACGCCCTGGTCGTCTGCCTCATCATCCTCTTCGCCAACCCGTACAAAGAAGTTGCTCTCGAGCTGGCTAAAGCTGTCGCGAAGTAATTCGTTACCGACACGAAGCTTGAAAAAGGGCACGCCGCAAGGTGTGCCCTTTTTTCATTCCGGCTTCCACTCTTCCGCTAGCGCCCCCCTCCCTTGACATTTCACACCCGCTATGAAATAGTCCGGCCATGAAAATCATAGCCGACATGCACACCCACACGCTCGCTTCAGGGCACGCCTACTCCACCATCAACGAACTGGCTAATGCCGCCGCCCAGGCCGGGCTGCGCGGACTCGCGGTGACCGACCACGGCCCGGGGCTTCCCGGCGGGCCGCACCGCTTCCACTTTTGCGCCATGCGCTTCGTCCCTGCCACCATATCCGGCGTCAGGATCTTCCGCGGCATCGAGGCGAACATCCTCGACCACTCGGGAAGACTCGACCTCGAGCCGGACGTACTGGAGACGCTCGACTACGTCATGGCGGGCTTCCACGAGGACTGCGGCATTTGCGGCCAGGACCGGGCGCGCAACACGAAGACCCTTCTCGCCGTGATGGAAAACCCGCTGGTGAAATGCATCTCGCACCCGGGTAACCCCATTTTCCCGCTCGATTACGAGGAGATCGTGATGGGTGCGCTCGCCACCGACACGGCGCTCGAGCTGAACAACTCGTCGCTCTCGGCGGTGAGCCGCAAGGGGAGCGAAGGGAACTGCACCGAGATCGCCCGCCTCTGCGCGCGGATCGGGGCGCGGGTGATGATAGGAAGCGACGCGCACATCTGCCAGGGGGTCGGGGCGTTCGACCTGGCTCTCAAGCTCGCGGCCGAGGCGGGGATCGCCGAGGGGCAGGTGGTGAACGCTTCGTGGGAGCGGCTGCTTGATTTCCTGGGGATCAGCGAGTAGGCATCGGAGCGTCCCAGGAAGCAATGGGTATGTTGCCACGACGTAATGCAAATCCCCCCCGTCCCCCCTTCGCAAAGGGGGGAGCGTGAAGCCACGTGCAGCACTTTGTGGCAGCCATCCTCAACATCTCCGAAAAAACCTAAAAAAAGGGGGGCGAACTTTGGTAGTTCGCCCCCCGGTTGCAACAGGCTGACCTTCGGCCTAGCGCTTCACGATTCTCACGCAGTGCGCCGCCTGCTCCGCCTTCGCCCTGGCATCGTCGCAATCCTTGCCGAGAACCAGGGCCACTCCCATGCGACGCCCCTTCCTCGTGTCCGGCTTGCCGAAGAGACGCAGCTTGCTCGCCGGCATGGCGAGCGCCTCGGCTACCCCTTCGAAAGCAACCTCTCCGGCGACATCCTCAGCCAGTATGACGTGCGACGCGGCGCAGCCAAGGCTTTCCACCTCGGGGACCGGAAGCCCGAGGATCGCGCGCACGTGCAGCTCGAACTCGGAGAGGTTCTGGGAAACCATGGTGACCATCCCGGTGTCGTGCGGCCGGGGCGATACTTCGGAGAACCAGACCTTCTCGCCGGTGACGAAGAACTCGACGCCGAAGATGCCGCGTCCACCTAGGGCCGCGGTAACGGCCTCGGCCTGGCGCTGCGCCTCGGCGAGCACGGCGGGAACCATCGTGGTCGGCTGCCACGACTCGTGGTAATCGCCGTCGATCTGACGGTGACCGATCGGCGGACAGAAGCTGGTGCCGGCGACGTGACGCACGGTGAGGAGGGTGATCTCGTAATCGAACGGGATGAACTCCTCGACGATCACCTTGTTGGAGGCGCCACGCGCCCCCTCGATGGCGTAGCGGAAGGAGCGCTCCATGTCGGCCGCGTCGCGCAGGACGCTCTGCCCCTTGCCGGACGAACTCATGATCGGCTTGACGACACAGGGAAGGCCGATGGCGGCGACGGCCTCGGCGAACTCTTCCATGCTGGTGGCGAAACGGTACGCCGCGGTGGGAAGGCCGAGTTCCTCGGCAGCGAGCCTGCGGATCCCCTCGCGGTTCATGGTGAGGTTCGCGGCGCGCGCGGTCGGGATGACGTTGAACCCTTCCTTCTCGAGTTCCAAGAGGTACTCGGTGTTGATCGCCTCGATCTCCGGGACGATATAGGCGGGGTTTTCCAGGCGCACCACCCGATCCAGCTCCTCGCGGTTCAGCATGTCGATCACGTGGCTTCTATGCGCGATCTGCATCGCCGGAGCGTTCGCGTAGCGGTCCACCGCCACCACCTCGATCCCGAACCTCTGGGCCTCGATGGCCACTTCCTTGCCGAGCTCCCCCGAGCCCAAAAGCATCATCCTCGTCGCACCTGTCTTCAGCGGCGTACCGATCATCTTCTCTCCTGACTATTTTTTAGGTTACGGCTACTTCGAACTGTTCCTGGTGGAAGCCGGGCTTCGCGCGGACCGTGATCCGCTTCTTGAAGTTCTTCTCCAGCTCCTCGAGGCCGCGGCGCTCCTCGTCGTAGAGGAGGTCGGCCACCTGCGGGTGCACGGTGAGCATCACCTTGGTGCCCCGGATGTCGAGCATCTCGCGGCGCAGTTCGCGGAAGATCTCGTGGCAGACGGTGATCTTGGACTTCACGTAGCCGCGCCCCTCGCAATAAGGGCAGGGCTCGCACATCATGCGCCCGAGGCTTTCGCGCACGCGCTTCCGGGTCATCTCCACGAGGCCCAGCTCTGAGATCTTCAGGATGTTGGTCTTCGACTTGTCGCTCTTCAACGCCTCCTCGAGCGCCCCGTAGACCTTCTCCCGGTTCACCTCCTTCTCCATGTCGATGAAGTCGATGATGATGATCCCGCCCAGGTTTCTCAGGCGGAGCTGGTAGGCGATCTCCTTGACCGCCTCGAGGTTGGTCTTCAGGATGGTGTCTTCGAGGTTGTGCTTGCCGACGTAGCGCCCGGTGTTCACGTCGATGGCGGTGAGCGCCTCGGTCTGCTCGATGATGATGTAGCCGCCCGACTTGAGCCAGACCTTGCGGCCGAGGGCGCGACTGATCTCCACCTCGAGACCGAAGTGGTCGAAGATCGGCTCCTCCTCGTCGTAGAGCTCGATGGAGTACTTCATCTTCGGCATGAAGGTGCTGATGAACTGGACGATCTTGTCGTGCTCGGGCTTGGAGTCGACGACGATGCGCTCGACCGATTCGGTCAGGATGTCGCGCACCACCTTCTGGGTGACGTCGAGATCCGAGTGGATCAGGCTCGGCGCACCGGCCTTGTCCTTCTTCTTGACGATCTCGTCCCAGAGCTTGGTGAGGTAGTGCAGGTCGGCGACCAGGTCCTCCTCGCTCTTTCCCTCCGAGACGGTGCGGACGATGAAGCCGCCGCCGACCGGCTTGATGCGGTCGACGATCTCTTTCAGGCGCTCGCGCTCGACCTCGTCCTCGATGCGACGGGAGATGCCGACGTGGTCCACGGTCGGCATGTAGACCAGGTGACGCCCGGGGAGCGAGATGTGCGCCGTGATGCGCGCCCCTTTGGTGCCGATCGGTTCCTTGGAGATCTGCACCAGGAGTTCCTGCCCTTCCTGGAGGAGATCCTCGATCGGGTGCAGCGGATGCGGCACCGGCTCCTCACCCTGCTCCGGCTCGATGTAACTGTCGTACTCGTCCATGGCGTCGAAGACGTCCGCCACGTAGAGAAAGGCCGCCTTTTCCAGCCCGATGTCCACGAACGCCGCCTGCATGCCCGGCAGCACCCGGACCACCCTACCCTTGTAGATGTTGCCGATGATCCCCTTCACCCTGCTCCTTTCGACGTACAGCTCCGCGATGGTGCCGTTTTCGATGAGCGCGATGCGGGTCTCGTGGGAGGTGGTGTTGATAACCAGCTCGTTTCCCATGTGAACCCCTTCCTGTATATAAAATTCAAAACACGTTCAACGTTCAGCGTTCAACGTTCGACTTCTTCCACCTCGTGCCACCATGGTCCCGGCGGCAACGGCGATCACGTCCAAACGTGCTACAGGCGAATGCGGCGCAGCATCTTGTGCGCCGGAGCCGGTGCACGAGCCGCCACCGCTGCCTCCCGACAAGCACGCCGGTTGCGAACGTGGAACGTCGAACGTTGAACGTCTTTAGCTAAATAAGACTTCCACCTTCTCCAGCCGCGCCTCCTTGAGGGCCTCGGCGGGGACATCCAGGATGGCGCAGGCGAACTCGACGGGCTTGCCGCGCCCGACCACCATCTCCAGGACGTTTCCTTCCGCCTTCAGCTCGGCCAGCTCATGACGCAGGTCGAACTCGATCGCCTTCCCCTTCTTCTCGCGCCTGAGCGGTACGGACTCAAGGGCAAGAAACGCTGCCGCCTTCTCCGGGAGCGAAACGGCCAGCTCGTCTGGGAGGGTAACGCGGTAGCGCACCTTGTCCATGATGACGGAGAGCGCGGGAGCCCGCAGCGGTATCTCGCTCGACTCCAGCACCCGGACCCCTTCGGGAAGGGTCGCGTTCAGCGCTTCCTTCAGCTCATCCGCCGTGTAGCCTGCGTTCACCTCGAAATCCATGTATTCCGCGTAGGACTCGATGCCGACGGAAAGCGCGGTGGCGAAGGAGAACTTCGGGTGCGGATGGAATCCCTGGGAGTAGCGGATCGGGATGCCGGAGCGGCCGACCGCCCTGGTGAAGAGGGTCAGCATCTCGAGGTGGCTCAGGAAACGCATGCGCCCCACCTTCTCGAAGCGAATGCGGATCCTGGTCCCATCCTCGGTCTGCTCCTGCTGCGCGGTCTCGCAGGCGAAGGTGCCGAAGGGGACGGGATCGTTCAGTCTCAGCTTCACTTCCTTGAAGTCGCAGACGCCGCACCCGGTGCAGCGGTCGAAACGGCAGTCGGGCGTCGCCGCCCCGACAAGGGCCGCTTCGCGCTCCTTCAGGAGGAATTCCTTGGTCACGCCGCAGTCGATGTGGTCCCAGGGAAGCACCTCGTCGGCTTCGCGCCTTCTCAGATAAAAGGAGGCGTCGATCCCGGAATTCTCGAAGGCCTGCGCCCACTTGCTGCGATCGAAGTGCTCCCACCAGCCGTCGAAACGGCACCCGAGCCGGTGCGCCTCGACGAGAAGGCGCGACAGGCGCCGGTCCCCGCGGGCGAAGACACCTTCCATGCCGGAGAGGGAGGCATCCTGCCACTTCATGATCAGCTTCTTTTTCTTGAGGGCGTCGCGCAGGTGGCGCTGCTTCTCGACGATCTCGGCCTCGGTGATCTGCGGCTCCCACTGGAACGGCGTGTGCGGCTTGGGTACGAAGCTCGACACCGACACGTTCACGTCGCCGCCGTTGCCGGCGAGTTTCCCCTGCCGCTTCACCTCGCGGGAAAGTTCCACGATGCCGTCCACGTCCTCCATGGTCTCGGTCGGAAGGCCGATCATGAAGTAGAGCTTGATCAGGCGCCAGCCGTTGCCGTACACCGAGCGCGCGTTATCGAGCAGCGCCTCTTCGGTGATCCCCTTGTTGATGACACTGCGCAGACGCTCGCTCCCTGCCTCGGGGGCGAGGGTGAAGCCGGTCTTGCGCACGCGGCGGATCTCTTCGGCCATCTCGTCGCTCAGGCTCCCGACGCGCATCGACGGCAGGGAAACCGCCTTCTTGCGAGCGGAATAGCGGTCCATGAGCCCTTTCAAAAGCGGCGTGAGGCAGCCGTAGTCTCCGGTTGAGAGGGAGAGGAGGGAGATTTCGTCGTACCCCGTGTTCTCCAGCGCCTCCTCCATGATCTCGAAGACGCGCTCGGGGCTGCGCTCGCGCACGGGGCGGTAGATGTAGCCTGCCTGGCAGAAGCGGCACCCCCTGGTGCAGCCGCGGGATATCTCGACGCTCACCCGGTCGTGCACCGTTTTAAGGAACGGAACGATGGGAGAGGTCGGGTAGTAGGCGGTTTCCAGGTCGGCGACGAAACGACGCCGCACGCTGCGGTAGTTCTCATGCACGGGGGTGATGCGCTCCACCCGGCCGTCCGGGAAGTAGCTCACCTCGAAGAAGGATGGGACGTACACACCTTCTATCCGCGCCAGCCGCTCGAGGAGCTCGCCTTTCGAGAGCCCTGCTTCCTTGGCGGCCCTGACGCACGCGGCCAGCTCGATCACGGCCTCCTCGCCGTCACCGATCAGGAAGGCGTCGAAGAAGTCGGCCAGAGGCTCGGGGTTATAGGCGCATGGACCGCCCCCGATGACAAGCGGATATCCTTCCGGTCGCTCGGCGGCCAAAAGCGGGATCCCGGAGAGGTCCATCATGTTCAGAATGTTGGTGTAGGAAAGCTCGTACTGCAGGGTGAAGCCGAGGATGTCGGCCATTGCCAGCGGGGTGCCGGCTTCCAGGGTAGCCAGAGGTTTTCCCCCGGCGCGCAGCGACGTTTCCAGGTCGGGCCACGGGGCATAGGCCCGCTCGGGCATGATCCAGGCCTGCTCTTTCAGCACGCCGTAGAGCACCTGCAACCCGAGATGGCTCATCCCTATTTCATATACGTCCGGAAAGGCAAGGACGAAGCCGAGCGCCCCTTCCCGGTCGGCAACGGTTCCCATCTCGCCGCCCATGTAACGGGCCGGCTTTTCGACTGACAAAAGTATGTTATTGCTCAAAAATCCCCCAGATAGCTCGGTCAAGCCATGACCGGCCATAATAACAAACTATCCTGATACCTGGCAAGGCAAATACCCGCCGCGGGACGGTCTGCAGGGGAAGTGTATACCTCATTTGAGGTATCGATTGGAGCATATGGGGCGAGGTTTTCATGAAACGGCACCCCTTCCATGACCGCCCCACCAGGTTTATTAAGTGTTTACGGTTATAATGAGACGCTGGCACGCTACCTGCTAATATCCGCAATACCAACCCATTTCAGTAAAGGAGATTTACCATGAAAAAGATCGTTTCTTCCGTAGTTGCTGCTCTCGTTGCTGTTGCTTTCGCTGGTGTTGTTTTCGCTGCTGACGCTGCTCCGGCAGCTGCTCCGGCTGCTCCGGAAGCAAAAAAAGAAGAAAAAGCTCCGGCTAAGAAAGCTGCTCCGAAGAAGAAGAAAGCTGCTAAGAAAGCTGCTAAGAAAGCCGAGAAGAAAGACGAGAAAGCTCCGGCTGCTGAAGCTGCTCCGGCTGCAAAGTAATTTCCCCTTAACGGGTAATTGCGAAAGGCCGCATCTCACGATGCGGCCTTTTTTTATTCCAGAAAACAGACACAAAAAAAGATCCAGGGCAACTGCCTTGGATCTTTTTTACCTTTATGTCTTTGCAGCCTACTCTTTCTGCCAGGCGTAGCCGGGGTCCAGGTAGGGATCGTAGAAGCCCGGGTAGGCAAGGAAGAAGGTGGCAGCCTCCCCTACCCCCGCCACGGTGCGCACCAGCGTCATGCCGACCCCCTTCAAGGGCCCCACGGTCACGCACTTGGCGGCTCCGTCGTCCCGGCAGGTCAGATAGATCTGCTTGGGAAACTCGAACCAACCGGTCGCGACGTTGGCGACACCGCGCACCAGCTTGTTGGCCATGCCGTCCACGACCTCCTGCGGTGAAGCGGACTCGAGGTCACGCCCTTCAGCATGCGCCTTCCCTCCCGTTGCCAAGGCAAAGGCAAGCGCCAGCATGGCGACAAAGACAAACCGCTTGGACATCATCTATTCTCCCTTGGCCTCGACCGGCTGGGCCTCGCTCTGCCCCCTCGGTTCAACCCGTTTTTCCTCCCACCCCTCCCAGACGAACTCCGGGTTGATCATGGGATCGTAATAACCCGGCTGAGGCACCGCAAAGAAGACGGTTTCCGTCAGACCGGTCAGCAGTCGGTAGAATGCCATCCCCACGCCCTTAAGAGGCCCCACCGCGTATCCGATGGCCCCGCGGTCGCGCACCGTCAGGTAGGACTGCTTGGGAATTTCCACGATGGAGGTGGCGGTGTTCGTCACGCCGCGCACCAACTTGAAAGCCATCTTCTCGGCGATCGCCTCCGGCTGCTGTCCCTCCAGGGCGAAAGACGAGGTGGCAAAAACCATGAGCAGCAACATGGAAAACAAAGTCGCCTTAGTGCGCATTTTGACTCCTTTTGAGCTACATGTCGGTAAATGCTCTGTTCTTTTAGCATAGATGTCTTTCATTGGCAAGACGACACTGTTTGTGCCTTTCTTTCAGGGCCAAAAGAAAAGGGCGCGGTCCTCTCGAACCGCGCCCTCGTCAGTTTGTTACTTGTTATCCGAGTTACTTGTTACCGTGCTTTTTGGCGAGATACTCGGCAACGCCGGCGGTGGAAGCCTTCATAGAGTCCTCGCCTTCCTGCCAGTTGGCCGGGCAGACTTCGCCGCCGTGGGTCTCGACGAACTGGAGCGCATCCAGCATCCTGAGGGCCTCGCCGACGCTGCGGCCAAGCGGCAGGTCGTTGATGACGGTGTGGCGAACAACACCCTTGGTGTCGATCAGGAAGAGCCCGCGCAGTGCCACCGACTCGTTGAGCAGGATCCCGTAGGCCTTGGCGATGGACTTGTCGAGGTCCTCGACCAGCGGGTACTGGACGTTGCCTATACCGCCGTTCTCGACCGAGGTGTTCTTCCAGGCCAGGTGCGTGAACCTTGAGTCGACGGAAACACCGATCACCTCGCAGTTCTTCTCCTTGAACTCTGCAACCCTCTTGTTGAACGCGAGGATCTCGGAAGGGCAGACGAAGGTGAAGTCGAGCGGGTAGAAAAAGAGCACGACGTATTTGCCGCGGTATTTGGACAGAGTGAGCTCTGCGAAGGAGTTGTCTGGCATTACCGCCTGCGCCGTGAAATCGGGTGCTTCCTTAGTAACCAAGGTAGTAAGACTCATAAGTGCTGTTCTCCTTTCAGCTGATTGGGATTTCTAATGGAGGCAACTGTACCAGCCCCCTAATCCTCTGTCAATCAAAAAAGATAAAAAGCGTCCTATTTGTCCCTTTACCCTGTCGCGCCGTCCGAGTCCCTCCTACCCTGCACGCCTACCGCTCGATGATTTCGCCGCGAATGCTGATGGTTACCTCACGGAAGGGGATCTCCATCCCGGAGGCGGCCAGGGCCTGACGCGCCGCCATCACGATGCCGCCGCAGCAGGGGACCTCCATCCTGAGCACCGTGATACCCGTGATGCCGGAGACCCGGAACAGCTCGGTGAGCTTTTGCAGGTAGGCGTTGTTGTCGTCTAGCTTCGGGCAGCCGACCACCACCGCCTTTCCGGCGAGGAAGTCCTGGTGGTAGTTCGCGTAGGCGAAGGGGACGCAGTCAGCCGTGATGAGGAGTTCCGCACCCTTGAAGTACGGCGCCGTCACCGGCACCAGGTGCAACTGCACCGGCCACTGTGCCAGCTGGCTCTGCACCGCGCCCGCGGGCTGAGCCGGCGCTGCCGGGGCCGGGGCGAAGCTCTGAACGCGCGAACCGGGGCAACCGCCGCCGTGACCGTGACCGTGACCGTGACCGTGACCGTGGGCATGGGCGTGACCGTGGGCGGGTGCCCCCTGGGCCTGCAGGTGTTTCTCGACGGCAACCTCGTCGAATTCGTCCGCGTCACGCTCGATGATGGTGATGGCATCCTGCGGGCATTCACCCAGGCACGCGCCCAGTCCGTCGCACAGGTTGTCCGCGGCGATCTGTGCTTTGCCGTTGACTATTTTGATCGCCCCCTCGGCACAGGACGGAACACAGAGCCCGCAGCCGTCACATTTTTCCTGGTCGATATTTACGATTTTCCTGATCATCCCTACCCCCTTAAAACCGGTTCTATGTTCTACGTTCTATGTTCTAAGTTAAAAAACTGAAAACTCACAACGCCTCTGTTACCTGCCGCCACTTTCTTACCTTCCGGTTCTCACGTAGAACGTAGAACCCAGAACGTCCGTTAAAAAAAGTAGTGCCAGAGAAGGTCAAGCCTGCCGCGCAGCAGGAGGTGCTTGCCGGAATAGGCCATCACCTCGCGGATCTTCGCACGCTGGAGCTTGCCGTAGCAGTGGACGTGGCAATGTTTGCAGGTCGGCTTCGGATCGAGCGGGCACTTCTCCCGCTTCATCTTCGCGTAATCAAGAAGCCCCCTGCATTCCTCACAGAGCACGCCCTTCGCGCTTTTGTGCTTGCTGCGGCAGTAGAAGCCGATGAAGGTCTCCAGGACCCTGATGTCCTTTTCCTGTTTTTCTTTCTTTTCCATGCTGGCAACCATAGCAGAAGAAATCCCACATCTTCATGACTTAAGTCAATAAAATCAAGTACGCATCCTTTGCCTTTGCACGTAAACTGTGCTATTTTCCCGCGAATGAACACTAACATGGAAAAAGTCATCATCCCGAGGGCGGAGCACTCTATCTCGCGCTCGCTGCTTAGCCCGAACGGCGTGAAGGTACTGTACAAACTCAGGGAACACGGTTTCATCGCCTACCTTGTGGGAGGCGGAGTGCGCGACCTGCTCCTTGGGCGCGAACCCAAAGACTTCGACGTCGTCACCGATGCCACTCCCAACCAGCTCAAGAAGCTGTTCCGCAACTGCCGCCTGATCGGCCGCCGCTTCCGCCTGGCCCACATCCATTTCCACGACGAAATCATAGAGGTCGCCACCTTCCGCTCCACGGTCGATGCGGCTGAGGCCGCCCTCGAGGAGGCCGCCGAGACACCGCCGGAAGAGGCCGAGGCCGTTTCCGAGGCGGAACAGCTCGAAAACGAGCGCGACCGCAGAAAGCGCCGGCACCACCACGGGCCTCCCATCCTGAAGAGCGAGGACGGCATGGTCCTCAGGGACAACGTCTTCGGCACGCCCGAGGAGGACGCCATACGGCGCGACTTCACGGTGAACGCGCTTTTCTACAACATCTCCGACTTCTCCATCATCGATCACGTGGGCGGCATGGAGGACCTGAAAAACGGCCTCATCCGCACCATCGGCGATCCGATGGTCCGCTTCACCGAGGACCCGGTGCGCATGATCCGCGCCATCCGTTTCGCCTCCATGCTCGGCTTCAACATCGAGCCCCGCACCGAGGCCGCCATCGAGGCGCTCTGCGGCACCATCAACAAGGCGACGCCGCCACGCCTCTACGAGGAGGTGCTGAAGTTGCTCCTCATGGGAGCCGGGGAGCGCACCTACCAGATGATGCGCCACAACGGCCTGTTCGAGCCGCTCTTCCCGCACTTCGACGCCTGGCTCTCCCGCGAATCGGACGGGTACCCGCACGTGCGCGTGAGCAAGGCGCTGGAATGGGTCGATGACCAGTTGGGCCAGGGGATGCCGGTCTCCGCACCGCTGCTCATCGCGCTCATGTTCGGCGAGTACCTCGAAGAGAAGGTCGCCGCCTTCCGCGAGGCCGGGCTGCCGCCCCAGCAGGCGACCGACGCTGCTGTGGCAGCCTTTGCCGGAGAGCTTTCCCCGACCGTGGCGGTTCCGAACCGGGTGCTCGTCACGGTGCGGGACATCCTCAACCTGCAGCACCGCTTTCACAAGACACCGGGGAGAAACGGCCGCGGCGTGATCGCGCGTCCCTCGTTCGGCGACGCGCTGCAGTACCTGCGCTTCATGGAGCGACTCACCCCTCCCAAGCGCTCGCTCGCGGACTGGTGGGAGCGCTACGTCGTACAGCAGCTCGAGGCGCAGGGCGCGCCCATCGAGGCCGCCGGAAGCGAAGCGGCCGTCGAGGCCCCGAAGAAGAAGCGCAGGCGGAGAAGGCGGCGCAAGAAGCCGGGGCCGGCGCCGGAATAAAGCCCTTTTTACCCGCTTCCCCCTCCCCTACCCTCCCCCTCCGGGGGAGGGAGTAGGCGCAGATGAAGAAAGCCCCTCTACCGCACCGGGTGCGAGGGGCTTTTCGTTGTCAATTGTCAATTGTCAATTGTCCATCGTCAATCGTTAGGTGATTTCCGCCACTTCCAGTCGCTTGATCTTGTCCCTCAGCTCGGCCGCCCGCTCGAACTCCTGCGCCTTCGCCGCCGCGAGCATCTCTTTTCTCAGCCGCTTCAGCGTCTTCTCCAGCTCTTTGGGACTCAGGAATTCCTCCGCCTTGACCGGCACGGTGACCCAGTCCTTCTCTTCGGGCGCCTGCAGCACGTTGGCAATCACACGCCTCACGCTCTCCGGCGTGATGCCGTGCTCGGCGTTGTAGGCCTGCTGCAGCTCGCGGCGCCTCTGCGTCTCGTCGATCGCCTCGCGCATGGATCCGGTCACCTTGTCGGCGTACATGAGCACCCGGCCGGACACGTTGCGCGCCGCGCGGCCGCAAGTCTGGATCAGTGAGCGCGTCGAGCGGAGGAAGCCCTCCTTGTCGGCGTCAAGGATCGCGACCAGCGAGACCTCGGGAAGGTCGAGCCCCTCGCGGAGCAGGTTGATGCCGACCAACACGTCGAACTCGCCCAGACGCAGGTCGCGCAGGATCTCCATGCGCTGGAAGGTGTCGATGTCCGAGTGCAGGTAGCGCACACGGATGCCGAGCTCGCGGTAGTAGTCGGTGAGTTCCTCGGCCATCCGCTTGGTGAGCGTCGTGACGAGGATGCGCTCGCCCCGCTCGGTGGTGGCGCGCACCTCGTGCAGCAGGTCGTCCACCTGCCCCGCCGCCGGACGCACCTCGATCACCGGGTCGATGAGTCCGGTGGGACGGATGAGCTGCTCGACCACCACCCCCTCGGACATCTTCAGCTCGTATTCCGCCGGTGTCGCCGAGACGTAGATCACCTGGTTCAGCTTCCTGGTGAATTCCTGGAAGGTAAGCGGCCGGTTGTCCAGCGCCGAGGGGAGCCGGAAACCGAAGTTCACCAGGGTCTCCTTCCGGCTGCGGTCGCCGCGGTACATCCCTCCCACCTGCGAGACCGTGATGTGGGACTCGTCGACCACCAGCAGGAAGTCGTCCGGGAAGTAGTCGATCAGGGTGTACGGCGGGTCGCCCGCATTTCTGCCGTCGAAGTGGCGCGAGTAGTTCTCGATCCCCTGGCAAAAGCCCATCTGCTCCATCATCTCGATGTCGAAGAAGGTGCGCTGCTCGATGCGCTGCGCCTCCAGGAGCATGTTCTGCTCCTTGAAGTGACGGATGCGCTCCTCCACCTCCAATCTTATCTGCTCGACGGCCCGCTCCAGGGTCTGGCGCGTCGCCACGTAGTGCGAGGCGGGGTAGATGGCGAAGCGGGCGAGCTTTTGCAGCTGCACGCCGCGCAAGGGGTCGATCTCGGAGATGGCGTCGATGGTGTCGCCCCAGAACTCGACGCGGATGGCTCGCTCGTCGTCGTGCGCCGGGAAGACCTCGACGGTGTCGCCGCGCACCCGGAAGCTGCCGCGGTGGAAGTCGACGTCGTTTCTCTCGTACTGGATTTCGACCAGGCGCTTTAAAAGTTCGTCGCGCCCGAGTTCGTCACCCTCGCGCAGGCGGATCTGCATCTGCTGGTACGACTCGGGGGAGCCGATGCCGTAGATGCAGGAGACCGAGGCGACTATGATGGTGTCGCGCCGGGTCAGAAGGCTCCTGGTGGCGGCGTGGCGGAACTTGTCGATCTCGTCGTTGATCGAGGAGTCCTTCTCGATGAAGGTGTCGGAGGCGGGGATGTAGGCTTCCGGCTGGTAGTAGTCGTAGTAGGAGACGAAGTACTCGACCGCGTTGTTGGGGAAAAGCTCCTTGAACTCGCCGTAGAGCTGGGCGGCCAGGGTCTTGTTGGGGGCGAGCACGAGGGCGGGTCGGTTGCACCGGGCGATCACCTGCGCCATGGTGAAGGTCTTGCCGGAGCCGGTCACCCCGAGCAGGACCTGGTGCCGGTCGCCGCGCAGCACCCCTTCCGAGAGCTCGTCGATGGCGCGCGGCTGGTCGCCCCGCGCCTGGAATTCCGTTACCAGTTCGAATTTTTCCATGCCGACGATACTAACAGGAGGGGGTGCGCCTTGGCAACAGGGGATCAGGCTGCGGCGCAGCCTCGGGAGGGGGGGAGCTGGTTCACGCTGAGCCAGTAGTTCATCACCTGCTTCATGTTGTCGCAGAACTGGCCGTAATCCACCGGCTTCCGGATATAGCTGTTGGCGCCCAGGCGGTAGCTGTCGAGAATGTCCTGCTCCTCGGTGGAGGAGGTGAACACGATGACGGGGATGGAGCGGGTGCGGGACTCCTCCCGCATGCGCCGGAGCACCTCCAGGCCGTTCACCTTGGGAAGCTTCAGGTCGAGCAACACGAGAATGGGGACGGGGACCTCGCGCCGCCCCGCACCCTGCCCCCCGCCGAACAGGTGCTCCAGGGCCTCGGCGCCGTCGCGCGCCACCACGATGCCGTAAGGCATGTGCTTTCTGATCGCCCTCAGGGTCAGGGCCTCATCATCCGGGTTGTCTTCGACCAGCAGGATGGTCTTGTTCACCGTAGTTCTCCTCGTGATAGAGATGGCGACTGCAGCTGTATAGCAATTCCTTCGGCTGGATGCAATATTTTTAATAATTTTCCTTTAAAGCGCCCCTTAATCCAAATGTTGCTTTTTCCGACGGCCATGTGCCATACTGCACGCGTTTAGGGAACTCACCAAGGGAGGGTCACATGTTCGGATTCGGAATGCCGGAGCTCATCATAATTCTGGTTATCGTACTCGTGGTGTTCGGCGCAGGCCGGCTTCCCGAGATCGGCGGCGCGCTCGGCAAAAGCATCAGGAACTTCAAGAAGGCCGCCAACGGCAAGGAAGAAATCGAGATTAAAGCAACCCGCCCGGATGACGATAAGAAAGGGAGCTAGCTCCAGCTCATTAGTTTCCGCCCCGTCGAAACAGAGGTCCCCGCTGCAGCTTGTGGGGACCTCTTTGTTTTTTGGGCCGTCGATAAAGACGCCGCACGGGACACCGAGGGGATCATGAAAAAGAAGGATTCGCACGCGTCCCAGGGCGCCGGCCAGATCGTCGAGCTTCTCGTCAGCACCGGCGTGATAACCCGGGACCAGCTCCTCTACGCCCAGCGCGTGCACGGCAAGTTGCAGTCAACTAAAACGCTCATCGACGTGCTCCAGGAACTAGAGTTTCTGAAACGCGAGGACGTGGCGCGCATCCTGCGCGAGAACAGCCTCTCGGTAAGGATCGGCGACCTCCTGGTGGAACTCGGCTACCTCAAACAGAGCGAGCTCCTCACCGCCCTGAACCTGCAGAAGCAGGAAGGGGCACCGCGCAAGATGCTGGGCGACATCATCATCGAGAAGGGGTTCATCGAGGAGCGCAGGCTGGTCGAGGTGCTCTCGTTCCAGCTCGGCTTTCCGGTCGCAGAACTCGAGTTCCGCAAGCTGGACCGCAAGCTCTTCGCGAAGGCACCCTTCGAGGTGTTCCGTGACGAGCTGTTCGTGCCGTACGCGATGGACGACGAGGGTGCCGTCCTGGTCGCCTTCGCCAATCCGCTCGAAACCTACTCGCGGCTGAGCGCCGAACGCATCTTCGGCAGGACGGTGAGACCCGCGATAGCCACTCGGAGCGCCATACTCGCCGCGGTCGCCTCCGCGCAGAAATCGGCGGGGAGCGAAAGCGCCGCCCCCGACGAGAACACCGTCGTCGGCATGATCAACAAGCTCTTCGACGACGCCATGACGCTCGGCGCCAGCGACATCCACATAGAGCCGCTCCGGGACCGGCTCCGTATCCGGATGCGCCACGACGGCGTCATGATGCCGCACCTGGAGCTCCCCCTCGAGATCGCGCCGCAGATCTCCTCCAGGATCAAGGTCATGTCACAGGCGGACATCGCCGAGAAAAGGCGTCACCAGGACGGCCGCATCCTCTACGAAAGTAGGCAGCACGGTTTCAACCTCGACATGAGGGTCTCCTTCTACATCACCCTCTTCGGGGAAAAGATCGTCCTGCGACTGCTCAACAAGAAGGAGGCCATCCTCGCCATCTCCGACATCGGGATGGCCCCGCGCATGCTCAAACAGTTCGTGGAGGACGCCCTGGAGACCCCTTCCGGGGTCATGATCATCACCGGCCCCACCGGCAGCGGCAAGACCTCCACCCTCTACGGGTGCGTGAGCCATCTGAACAACATCAACACCAGCATCATCACCGCCGAGGACCCGGTCGAGTTCGTCATCGAGGGGGTGTCGCAGTGCTCGATCAACCAGAAGATCGGCGTCACCTTCGAGGAAACCCTGCGACACATGGTGCGCCAGGACCCGGACGTCATCGTGCTCGGGGAGATTCGCGACACCTTCTCCGCCGAGACCGCGATCCAGGCCGCGCTCACCGGGCACAAGGTGCTCACCACTTTCCACACCGAGGACAGCATCGGCGGGCTTTTGCGGCTGATGAACATGCAGATCGAGTCCTTTTTGATATCGTCCACCGTGGTCTGCGTGGTGGCACAGCGCCTCCTCCGCCTGGTTTGCAACGACTGCGCTGAGACCTACGTCCCCACACCGGCCGAATACGGCAGGATGGGGTACTCCGCCAAGGACCTGGCCGGCGCCACCTTCCGCACCGGGCGCGGCTGCCCCCAGTGCCGCTTTACCGGGTTCCGGGGCAGGACCGCCGTCTTCGAGCTTTTGATCATGAACGAGCCGGTAAAGGAGGCCATCCTGCAGAGCAAGTCTTCTGCGGAGATCCGGCGGCTCAGCATCGAGACGTCCGGTATGGTTACCCTTTTTGAAGACGGGTTGGTGAAGGCGGCCGACGGGAAGATCTCGATCCAGGAAGTGCTGCGCGACCTGCCGCGCATTGGGACGCCCCGCCCGCTGCGTGAATTGAAGCGCATCCTCGGCAGCTGACGGGGAGGAGGGAGCGCGAGGGTACTGGCTCCGCAAGGTGCCTGTCCCCTTATGTGCATCCCGGATGAACCGACGGGAAGCAGCAAGGAGATACTGAATGAACGAACAGGCCTCTATCGTAGAGGTGATCAGGGAACGGCTCGCCGCCGGCACGCTCAGCGTCCCGGTCTTTCATGCCGTGGCGGTGAAGCTGCAGCAGGCGCTTGCCCGCCCCGACTACGACATAAAGGAGGTGCATCAGCTCCTAAATGCCGACCCGGGGGTCGCCACCCGCGTGCTCAGGGCCGCCAACTCCTCCTTCTATGCCGGGCTCAGCAAGGTGAGCACCATCCGGGAGGCGATCATACGCCTGGGCTCGAAGGAGGTCGCGAACCTTGCCATGGTCACTACGCAGCGCGACCTGTACAAGTCCGACGACATCAGGTTCAACGCCATCATGCAGACGCTTTGGAAGCACGCCTTCTGCTGCGCCGTGGGAAGCCGCTGGCTGGCCCAGAAGGTCGGCTTCGGCGCGCAGGCGCAGGAGGCTTTTCTCGGCGGACTCCTGCACGACCTGGGCAAGCTGTTCCTTTTGAAGTGTCTGGAGGAGGTGTCGCGCGAGGAGCGCTTCAAGGGAGGGGTGATTCAGCCGGTGCTCAGGGAGGTCCTGGCGACCCTGCACGTGGAGCAGGGGCACCAGTTGATGGTGCAGTGGCAGCTGCCGCAGATCTACTGCGACATCGTCGCCGGGCATGAGCAGGAGCGCTGGGACCAGGCGAACGTGCTGCTCGCCATGGTGCGTCTGTCCAATCTCACCTGCAGGAAAATCGGCGTGGGCCTCAACCGCGACCCGTCCGTGCTCCTGTTCGCCTCGACTGAGGCCCAGGTGCTGGGGCTTAAGGAAACCGCCCTCGCCGAGTTGGAAATCATCATCGAAGATAACGCCAAGACGCCGGTGCTATCCCACTGACGGCAGCCGCCGCGGTCAGTGCAGCCAGCGCTTGAGCTGTTCCGCGTCGAGCGGCTTGGGCAGGACCGCCACCACGCCGAGGTTGCGGCATTGCTCCAGGTCCTCCGGGTCCTCTGACGAGGAGAGGGCGAAGACCTTCAGCTTCCTGGTGCGCTCGTTGCTGCGCAGCCTCTGCAGCACCCCAACGCCGTCTATCTTTGGCAGTTTCATGTCCAGGAGCACGAAATTGGGGTGGTGCTCCCCGCCGACCTCCCCGCCCAAAAGCATCCCCAAAGCTTCCGCACCGTCGCGCGCGACCGCAACATTGCTGTAGCCCGCCTTTCTTAAGGCCCGCAAGGCGAGTTCTTCGCAATTGCTGTTATCTTCGACCAGCAAAATCTCAGCGTCTTGCATAGCGCCTCCACAAACTGCGTTCCGGGGGCCGGTCAGACCGGCATACTGGGGTTCTCGCTTGAAAACTTGGCAGTAATTATTAAGCACGTTCAAACCTTGCCTCGAGTCGATATCCACCTGAGCGGAGCCTGTCGTGGTCCTCATAGCGATGGCACAGGCAATGCCGCCGCCTCGCAATTTCACTCATACCGCTGAAATATCAACATTATTTTCTGAGATGCAAACGGTAGCGGTGCTTGTGAGCATTGCTATGACATTGTACCGCAGTCCCTGTGAGCTTGAAATTATTTTATAACATACATTAAGCTACACACAAGCACTCTTTTACAACTGTAAGACAAAAAAATACGCCGCCCGGCCAAACTACCCGGTGCGGCGCCTTTTTCCCGCGTGCCGTCGTACTGCTAACCTTCCACGGGTGCCCCCCGCGAAGGCCGATGCCCTTCCCGCTTGCTCTTCTGGAACGACAGCGCGATCTCGTGCTGCTGTTCCTTACCCAGAGCCTTTCGCGCCATCTTGAATATTTCGCGCTCTTCCTCCTGCATGTGGTGCTCGACGATCTCACTCAGCACTTTGAGCTTCGCCACCCAGCGCTCGTCATCGACCGCCAGCGACTTGAAGGTGCCGAGCATTATCTTGGCAACCTGGTGCTCCTCGTAGGACTGCAGGACGTGGTCGCGCATCTCTTCGTCCTGCTCGAGGGCACTGTAGAAGAAGCGCTCTTCCCCCTCCATGTGCAGCTCCAGCTCTTCCTCGATCTGGGCGAAGAGCTTCTGCAACGAGGCGATTTCCTTTTTCCCCGCCTTCTGTGCCCTATCGAAAAGATAACGCGCCTTTTCATGGTCCTGTTTCAGCACGTCGAAGATGGTCATCTCTGCCTTGCCGTGCGACTCGCTCGTCTTCCGGTCCGTTGGCATCTCGTCTCCTCCTGCGCCGTTATCCCGGCAGATGGAGGCGGCTTGCGCCGCCCCCACGGTTCAGCCGGCTTACGCCATTCCTCTCGGTTTCGGTTTGTCCGAGGCCGCGAAATCCGCCTTCGCCTCACCTTCGGACCCGATGTCCTGCGCGCCCGTATCCTTCAGAATCTCCAAGGCCCGCTTTTTCCAGTCCGCGTTGTCGCAGTGTACCGAGAGGAGGATGCCCCCTTCCTTCACCCTTCCTTCATAACGCTTCGCCTCGTACTCGGGAATCCCCATGCCGATAAGGGCGCCGGCGATCCCGCCGATTACCCCGCCCGCACCGACACCCGCCAGTGCCGCCACGATCGGACCTGCCGCGATGAACGGGCCGACGCCGGGGATGGCCAGGGCACCGATGCCGGAGAGCCAGCCGAGGGCGCCGCCGATCACCGCACCGGTCCCCGCGCCGGTAGCAGACCCCTCAGGCACCTTGGTGTGCTTTTCGTGGGCGAAGTCCTTGGTGCCTACGTTCTCGGAGAACAGCACCGAGATGTCCGTGTTGCGAAAGTCCGCCGCACGCAGAGAGTCGACGGCATGCTCGACGCTCTCGCGGCTGCGGTAGATCCCGAATACTGCGGTGTTCTTTGCCATGACAGCCTCCTTTTCCTTTCTACAGGTTTGCGGTGCCCGTCACTTCTTCTTCGGAGGCTCAGGCACCTTGGCTCCCTTCTCGCGCGCCTCCGAAAGTCCGATGGCAACGGCCTGCTTGCGGTCCGTCACCTTTTTCCCGCTGCCACCGCTCTTAAGTTCCCCTTTCTTGAACTTGTCCATCACCTCATGCACCGTTTCCTGCGCCTTCTTTCCGTACTTGGCCATGCCTCGTCCTCCCTTTTCCTTCCCTCGACCGGCCGCTTAGATGCGCCCCATCAGCATCAGGATCAGCAGGATCAAAAGGATGAGCCCCAGCCCCCCGCTGGGATAGTAGCCCCACCCGGAACTGTACGGCCACGTGGGGAGCGAACCGAGCAACAACAGGATCAGGATGATCAGCAGTATCAACCTCATGGCTTCCTCCTTTTCTTTCTGGTTGTTTTGCCGCCGCCGGAAGTCAGCGCTTTCTCCCCAGTGCCGTCACCTCCTTCTCGAAGGTGGGGAGTATCGCCTTGAAGAACGCGTTCCGCACCAGTTCCACGACGACCTGCCAGGTATTGGTTTTCGGACTCTGCAGCGGCCCCGAGATGTCCGCCTTGGTCGCGACCTGGTCGCGCTCCTTGTTTTCCAGGAGCTTGGCGATCCCTCCCACGAGCATCTCGTAGACCTGGTGGAAGAACCCCTTGTTCTTGTCCTGGCGCCGGTCGTAGACCTTCATGTCCTTGAAAAACGGTTTGATGTAGCCGTTCACGCGGTTGTTCTTCACATGGAGCTCGGTCACCAGGGAGAAAGTCCCCGCGGTCACGTCGAAATCGCCGTAGGTGCGCAGCAGGTCGTTCAGCGACACGAGCTGCGTCCCCGTGATCTTTACGTAGAGGTCGAGATCGGGCCCTTTGTCCTCGGGGCGAAACGCGGCGGTCGCCTCCGAAACGCCGCTTCCCATGAAACGGCCGGAAAGCTTCGCCCGGGCCGGCCCCTTCGAGAACTGGTTCGAGAAGTTGTCCAGGTAGAGGTTGGAATCGGAAAGGAAGAGGCGGACCTTTTTCCCGCCGTAATCGTTCACGAAACCGATGTTGGCATCGGTCAGGCTGAAGTGCTCCACGGTGAGGATCAGGTTCGGCTTGTTGGTCACCTCTTTCGCCGCCTTCTTGACCTTCTCCACGCGCCTTTTCTCGGCCCGCGCCGTCTCCGGGGCATGGATGTAGTCGAGACGCACCCCCTGGATGGAGAGCTTTTTAAGCCTGGCCGTCTGAACCTTGCGCCCGTACTCCACGTTGCCGACCGCGCTCAGCACGCCCCCCTCGATCTTCATGTTGGTGCGGGCGAGCATCGGCGCGAAATAGCCGAGCGGAACCTTGGCGAGTTCGATGGCCGCCTTCACCGCCGGGGTCGGCTCGGCGAGGAAGTTCGCCCTGCCGTCCACGGTCCCGTGACCGCTGCCGAAGATGTCCGTCTCCAGGTGGAAGTTGGAAGGGTAGACCTTGTCCGGGAGGTGGATGTTGCGGATGTTGTCCGCCTCCAGCGCCAGGTTGGTCAGCTTGAGGGGTCGCTTTTCGTCAAGATCGATGTAAGTGATGCTTGCGTCGGTGATCTTCAAAAGGTTGATCTTAAGCGGGTAGATCGCCTCGAAGGCCTGCTGCCACCCCTTCTGCTTCATGGGGACCTTGCTGGCCGCCTCGGTGCGAAGCTGGTTCAGATTGACGTGGATCTTCGGCCCGTCGAGCCTCATGTCACCGACGAGCTTTCCGGAAAGGACCTCGCGCCACTGCACGCTGGCACGCAGGTAGGGGAACTCGGCCACCGGAGGCTTGGGGTGTGCCTGCTGGGATATGGTGAGACCTTTCAGCGTGATGGAGAGACCGATGAGGCTGAAGTGCAGCTTTGGGAGACGAACCGAATACCCCTTGAGGCTCTGGTTCATCCTTTTTTCCGTGGTGCGCCTTAGCGGCTCGTCGATGAAGAAACTGGCGATGAACACGAGGAGGACCAGGGCGATGAGCACCCCGACCACCCAGAGCAGCACCTTCGGCACGGCAACCCCGCGTGTTCGCCCCTGCAACTCTTTCTCTTCAACCATAATGATCTCCGCAGGTTACCGCTGCGCGCGCTCCGCTTGATGAAAACACGCTAATAAATGTATGCACCGTGGTTGTTTTGTCAATCGCCGGGGGTTGTTTAGGGCAAAGCACCTTGCATGGTCGGCCTCCTCTGCCGGGCGGCGCCGGAGCAGTGGATTTGGGGCGAGCAGGCTCAGACATGGTAGAATTCGTGCTGTGCCGGGATGCGCTGAACCGGCAAGAACGGCGGCCGGTTCGGTGCCTATAGGAGGTGGATATGAGAGCGATGTGGTCAGGTTCCATCAGTTTCGGGCTGGTCAACATCCCGGTAAAGCTTTACAGCGGGGCGCAGAGCAACTCACTCGACCTGGACATGCTGCGCAAGAGCGATCTCTGCCCGATCAAGTACCTGCGGGTCTGCAAGTTCGACAACAAGGAAGTCCCTTACGAGGAGATCGTGAAGGGGTACGAGTACAGCGACGGCGAGTACATCGTGCTCACCGACAAGGACTTCGAGAACGCGAGCCTTGAAAAGACCCATCTGATCGATATCGTCGATTTCATCGAGGAGAAGGAGATCGACACGCGCTACTTCGAGAAGCCCTACTACCTGGAGCCCGACAAGAGCGGGCCGAAGGCGTACGCGCTGTTGCGCGAGGCGCTGAAGCGCTCCGGCAAGGTGGGCGTTGCCTATTACGTGTTGAGGAACCGCGGCAGTCTTGGGATCGTGCGCCCGCTCGGGGATCTGCTCGTGCTGAACCAGATAAGGTATGCCGAGGAGGTACGCGACGCCGCGGAACTGAAGCTTCCCGGCGACGAGCAGGTGAAAGAGCAGGAAGTGGCGCTGGCGCTCACCCTGATCGACCAGTTGACGACGAAGTTCGACCCGGGGAAATACAAGGACCAGTACATCGACGACCTGAAGCGGATGATCGAGGAGAAGGCGCAGGGGCGGCAACCGGTCGCTGCGAAGGCGCCGCCCCCGCCCAAGGTGGCGGACATGATGGCGCTGTTGAAGGAAAGCCTGAAGCAAAAGCGCAAGGAAGCGGCCTAACCGGCGGCCCCCACTTTGCCCTTTGCAGGTCCGGCAGCCCCCTTCCCCCTCCCCGACCCTCCCCCTCCGGGGGAGGGGGCCACGCCTCCAACCCACGCCGTGAACCCGCAGCCCCCGCCCCCGATCCACTCCCCCAGGTCAACGCCGCCGCACTCGCGCCCACGTTCTCAACCCTTCTCATCACTCCCATTCTCCCCATTACTCCCATCATCCTGCCTCCCAAATTCCCCTCCCCCTTGTTGCAAACCCGCCCCGACCTGTTAGTTTTCTCTAATTGTTTTTTGACCCCACCTTAATAAGAAACAAACACCGCAGCTTCCAAGGAGGAATCAGCATGGAACAGAGCGAAAGCGAGCACAGCGAACCCAGATCGTGGCAAAGGCCGCGGAAGATGAACGTCGGTCCCGCAGAGCGGAAGGCATCCTTGGCCGGGGGGGCAGCCCTGGCCGTTTCGGGACTCAGGAATCTTAGCCGGAGAAATTACGCCTCCGGCCTCGCCATGATCGTCGCAGGGGGGATGTTCCTCTACCGGGGACAGACCGGCTACTGCGGCCTCTACGACGCGATGGGGGTGGACACGATGCACACGCAACCGGGCGGGCTCAGGATAGAGAAGGCGGTGACCATCGGCCTGCCGCCGGACGAGGTCTACGAGTTCTGGCGCAACCTGTCAAACCTGCCTCGCTTCATGAAACACCTGGAAGCGGTCGAGGTCACCGGCCCGCGCACCTCGCACTGGAAGGCGACCGGCCCCGGCGGCATCAGCGCGGAATGGGATGCCGAGATGATGGAGGACACCCCGGGACAGCAGATCAGCTGGCACTCGGTGGGCGAGGCGGACATCCCCAACAAGGGGAGCGTTGAATTCAAGGAGGCTCCGGGCAACCGCGGCACCGAGGTGAGAGTGACCATCGATTACTACCCCCCCGGCGGCGCCGCAGGAAAGGCCGCAGCAAAGATCGCTCACGGCATCAACGCCCAGCAGCTGGAAGAGGACCTGAAGCGGCTCAAGCAGATCCTCGAGGTGGGCGAGGAAACCACGGCGCGGCGCACCGCCGAATAAACCCGGCTCCCCCGCCTTGCGGGGAAAGGAGGAGATATGAGGGCAGTTTGCTGGCACGGCAGGCACGACGTGCGGGTGGACGAGGTCGCCGACCCGCAGATATTGAGCAAAAACGACGCGATCGTGAAGGTGGCGCTCACCTGCATCTGCGGCTCCGACCTGCACCTTTACAACGGCTACGTCCCGACCATGAAGAAGGGGGACATCCTAGGCCACGAGTTCGTGGGGGAGATCGTCGAGGTCGGGAGCGGTGTCACCCGCTTCCATGTCGGCGACCGCGTCATCGTCCCGTTTCCCATCTCGTGCGGCGCCTGCTGGTATTGCAAGCACGAGCTCTGGGCCCTTTGCGACAACAGTAACCCGAACGCCTGGATGCTCGAGCATATGTACGGCGACACAGGCGGCATCTTCGGCTACTCCCACCTCTACGGCGGGTTCGCGGGCGGGCAGGCCGAGTACGTGCGCGTCCCGTTCGCCGACGTGGGGCTCGAGAGGATCCCGAGCGGCGTTCCCTACGAGCAGGTGGTGCTCCTTACCGACATCCTCCCGACCGGGTACCAGGCCGCTGACTACTGCAATATCAACCCCGGCGACACCGTCGCCGTCTGGGGGTGCGGCCCGGTCGGGCTCATGGCGATGATGTCGGCACGGCACCTGGGCGCCGAACGCGTGATAGGGATCGACCGCTTCCCGGACCGGCTGCAGGCGGCGCGTGCCCAGTGCCAGGCGGAGGTCCTCAACTACGAGGAGGTGGACGTAGCCGAAGCTCTGCAGAACATGACCGGCGGTCGCGGCCCCGACTCCTGCATCGACGCCGTCGGCCTGGAGGCGGTGGGGACCGGCTTCGAGGGGATCTACGACTCGGTGAAGCAGGCCCTCAGACTGGAGACCGACCGGGCCTCGGCGCTGCGCCAGCTCGCCAAGGCATGCCGCAAGGGCGGCACCCTCTCCATCGTCGGCGTTTACGCAGGCTTCATCGACAAGTTCCCGATGGGCGCGCTCTTCGCCAAGGGGCTCACCCTGCGCTGCGGCCAGGCGCACGTGCACAAGTACCTGCCGCACCTGGTCAAGCTGGTCGCGGAGCAGCAGTTGAACCCGTCCTCCATCATCACGCACCGGCTCCCGCTGCAAGAGGCCCCGAACGGGTACAAGATGTTCCTAAACAAGCAGGACGCCTGCATCAAGATCGTCCTCGACCCGCAGGCAGGTGCAACGGGTACTTAGCAGGCGCCGCAAGGTGAGGGTGCATGAGACCGGCAGCCGTCCATCTAACAGGAGGTGACCGATGACCCCACCATTCCCGCGCCGAGAGGGGGATCCTCGTGAACGCGGTCGCTCCCGGCCCGATCTGGACCCCGCTCATCCCGGGTACTTTCCCCGAAGAGAAGACAGAGAAGTTCGGGACCGAGGTGCCGCTGAAGCGCGCCGGTCAGCCGGTCGAGGTGGCGCACAGCTACGTCTTCCTCGCCTCCGAGGGAGGATCCTACATGACCGGCCAGGTGCTGCACCCAAACGGCGGCACCATCGTCGGCGGGTAAGGGGAGAAATCCGGCGCACCGCGCCGCTACCACAAGGAGTGCAACCATGTTCTCTATGCGCGCCTATTTCAAACTCGGGGACACCAGCTACAAGGATCTGGCGAAACGGGTCTTCCGCAAGTTCAGCGACGAGGACTGCCCCGAGCATGCGGCGGCCATGGCGTACTACTTCCTCTTCGCGTCGTTTCCCTTCCTCCTTTTTCTGACCACCCTGATCGGCTACCTTCCCATCCCGCACCTCCTGGAGTACATGCTCTCCAGCGCGCAGCGCTTCCTCCCATCGGAGGCCTTCTCGTTGATCGAGAGCAATATCCGCGCGCTTTTCATGAACAAAAAGGAAGGGCTCCTCTCCATCGGTATCCTTCTGGCGCTCTGGGCCTCTTCGAACGCCGTCGTCTCGTTGATGGACTCGATGAACAACCTCTACGACGTAAAGGAGGGACGCCCGTTCTGGAAGGTGCGCCTGATCGCCATCGCCCTCGTGCTCGGCCTCTCCCTTCTCTTCCTGGGCGCCATGGTCCTGCTCATGTTCGGCCTCAAGATCGGAGACTTCATCGCCAACCTCATCAACTTCGGCATGGCGTTCAAGACCGCTTTCGTCATCGCGCTGGTGCCGATCACCCTGTTCTTGCTGGTACTAGCCGTCGCCATCATCTACTACTTCACACCGGACGTTGAGCACCAATGGAAATGGATCAGCCCCGGTGCCGTCGTCGCCATCCCGTGCTGGCTCGTCATGTCCATCGCCTTCTCGTTCTACATCAACAATTTCGGCTCCTACGACAAGACCTACGGTTCCATCGGCGCGGTGATCGTGCTACTGCTCTGGCTTTACCTGAGCGGACTGATCATCCTCGCCGGTGCGGTGATCAACGCGGTGATCGAACACAGCTCGGAGGAAGGGAAGGAACCGGGGGAAAAGGTGGAAGGGGAGCACGCCGTCGAACGCGGCACGCATTCCAAAGCGGAGTCGCAGCAAAAGGCTAAGGAAGAGGCGGCTAAGTCGTAGACGGCGACCAAGGGCAGATTATTATGCGTTACGTCCCCTCTCCCTTCGGGAGAGGGCTAGGGTGAGGGTGCCGGCAGTTGCCACTATTCACTTCGGGGCAGCGCCCTCACCCGGCCTACGGCCACCCTCTCCCTCCGGGAGAGGGGATTATTGATAGGGAGGTGATGCAGGAAAGTTACTTGATCTGACCGCGGATCTCGCCCAGCGGGTAGGTCACCGTCGGCACGTCGACATACGCCTCGCCCGCCTCGATGATTCGAACCAGATCCTCCACGGTTTTACCTTCCAGTTCGCCGAGCAGGCCCTCGTCGGTGATGAGCCCCTCGTCCAGGATCCCCTTGAAGGGTCCCATCTTGGTCGGGCCGCCGAACAGACCGACCAGGGGCGACCCGTTTTGTCCCGGCTTGCCGCGGTGGATATGAGCGGCGGTAGGACTCGTGATCCTGCTCACGTTGAGCTCGTAGCTCATCTCGCCATCCTTGTAGATCATCTTCAGGTCCCCCCGGGCCGGAGTCTTCACGCTCGGGACCTCCTGCTTCCCGGAAAGCGTCGCCCGGAAGATCTTCTGTTCCGCGCCGGCCGCTTGGACCTGCGCAAGGGTCAGCATGCAAGCAAGTGAAAGCAGTAGTCTTTTCATGTCGCTCCCCCTTTTTACCAGTTTTGTGCTCCGGTCCTGCAGTTTCCGTGGTGCGCCCAATTGCCGTTCATCTCGTCATACCCGTCTCCAGAGCGACAAGCTGCAGGATCCCCGAGAGCGGAATGGAGACCCACTCCGGACGGTTGTTGAGTTCGTAACCCAGTTCGTAGACCGCCTTGTCCAGCATGAACGCCTGCAGCATGATCTCGATCTCGTCCGCCTCGGTAGGCATGAAATTGGCCCCGACCGTCCCTTCCCGGTAGGCGTCGAGGAAGGCTTTCGCGTTGTATTGGTACCAGGCATGGACCCAGGGGAGGAGGTAGGCGATATCCTCGTCTCGCACCTGGGTCCGCTGCATGATGACGGCGTGCGCCGCGTAGTGGAAGGAGCGCATCATCCCCGCCACGTCACGCAGCGGCGACTGCTTTATCCTCCGTTCGCTCAGTGACTTGATCGGCTCTCCTTCCAGGTCGATGATGAGGAAATTGTCGCCCGTGTAGAGGAGCTGCCCCAGGTGGTAGTCGCCGTGGATACGGGTTTTCATGGCGCCGAACTTGCGCACCAGGAACTTCTGGAAGACAGCGTAAAGGTCGTTCTCAATGCCCAGAAGCCCCTCCGCGTCGCTTGCCGTGTGCTGCGGGATCACGGCCATGTTCCTGCGCAGCAGCTCGAACACCTTCCTGCAGCGGGTGCGCATGGACTGGTAGACGGAGCGCTGGTACAGGAGCGCAAACGGCTCCGGCGCGAAATCGGGGTCGTCGCTGCGCGAGGAGATGGCGATGTGGAATTCGGCGGTCCGCCTGCCGATCAGGGCCACCATGTCGGGATATACCCCCTGGATCAGCTCCAGGAGCGCCGGCGTATAGCCGCTCGACTCGTTGCCGGGATGGGGCTCGAACCCCGACTTCTTAGCCTCCTCACGATAGGCGAGAACGCGGTCCACGAACTGGCCGACCTCGCCGAGCGTGAAGGTCCAGGCGTCACCCTGGTTCGGCACGAAACCCTGCAGGAGCCCCAGGGCGAAGGACTCACCGCTGCCGCGCCGGTACTCCAGGGTCCCCCCCAGTGGCGCCACGTGCGGGAAACGGACACGGTCGAGAAACCTGCCGATCTCAAGCTCCGGATGGGCCCCCTCCTCCATGCGCCGGTACAGCTTCAAGAAGAAGCTGTTGCCGAAGAGCACGGAGCTGTTGCTCTGCTCCGCCTTACCCACCTGTGACGGGAAGGGGGGCTTCTTCCCTTCCATGAGCGGCGACATTGAGATGGCGGGCTGTCCGGAGAGTCGGCCGCCGTCCCCCTTCAGAGATTTCCTGCGCCAGATGAGCTCGAAGAGCACCCAGCGCAGGTGCGAATTGTAGAGACCGTCGTAGAGAAGCCCCGGCCGGTCGCCGACCTTAAGCTGGCAGATCACCGCCTCCGGGGATGCGCTGAGGAGCGTTTCACCGCCGCCGTCCATCGGTACGTAGTGCAGCGGCAGCAGGTAGACCTCGGGGGTCCCCTCGCTGTAGGTGACCTCCAGGAAGGCGAGGATCACCGAGGAGCCGTCGATCGGAACGGTGAGTTCGTCAACGAGGGAGAAGCGAACCATGATGCGGCTCTTCCCCTGGAACCAGCGGGCCTTTTTGAGGTATTCCGGCAGGACCGACTGCTCCAGCTGGCGCAGACCGGCGGACCTCAGCACGTTCTCCCAGCTTCCCGGCACCGAGACCTCCTCCAGCGCCCCCTCCTCACGCGGCTTGGTCTTCTCGCGCCCGTCGGTCAAGAGGAGCAGATGGTAGTCGTACGCCCCCATGATGATCCCGTAGGGGGAGTCCTTGATGGCCGGGAAACGGTTGCGGCTGAACATCTCCTCCGGGTAGAAACCGACGAAACGGGGCTGGTTCACCTGCACGAACTGGGTGGCGCGGGAGAGGTTGATCAGCACAAGGATGGTCTGGTCCTCGTACTGGCGCAACATGGCGAGCACCTTCGGGTTGTCCAGCGGCACGAACTCGAGGCTCCCCCAGCCGAACGCCTTGAAGCGCTTTCTGAGATCGATCATCCGCTTCATCCACCAGAGAAGCGAGGACGGGTTCTTCGCCTGGTTCTCGACGTTGCGCGCCTCGTAGTGGTACTCCGGGTCGATTATGGTGGGAAGGTAGAGCTTCTGTGGGTTCGCAGGCGAGAAGCCGGCATTGCGGTCCGGGCTCCACTGCATCGGGGTGCGCACGCCGTTTCTGTCGCCGAGATAATAGTTGTCCCCCATGCCGATCTCGTCGCCGTAGTAGACGATGGGGGTTCCCGGCATGGTGAAGAGCAGCACGTTCATGAGCTCTATCTTGCGCCGGTCGTCTCCCATGAGCGGCGCGAGTCGGCGCCGGATGCCGAGGTTGATGCGGGCGCGCGGGTCGCGGGCGTAGATGCGGTACATGTAGTCCCGCTCCTCGTCGGTCACCATCTCAAGGGTGAGCTCGTCGTGGTTTCTCAGAAACATCGCCCACTGGCAGTGCGGCGGAATGGCGGGGGTCTGCTGCATGATGTTCACGATGGGGAAGGAGTCCTCCATCTGCAGCGCCATGAACATGCGGGGCATGAGCGGGAAGTGGAAGGCCATGTGGCAGGCAGCCCCCCCTCCGAAATAGGAAGCGGCGTCCTCGGGCCACTGGTTCGCCTCGGCTAAAAGCATCCGGTTCGGGTACTTGGCGTCGATGTAGGCGCGCAGCTTCTTCAGGAACTCGTAGGTCTCCGGGAGGTTCTCGCAGTTGGTCCCCTCCCGCTCGTACAGGTAGGGGACCGCGTCGAGCCTCAGGCCGTCCACCCCCATGCCGAGCCAGAAGTCGATCACCTTGAACATCGCCTCGTGCACGCGCGGGTTGTCGTAGTTGAGATCGGGCTGGTGCGAATAGAAGCGGTGCCAGTAGTAGCTCTTGGCGATCGGGTCGCGGGTCCAGTTCGAGACCTCGAAGTCCTTGAAGATGATGCGGGCGTCCAGGTACTTGTCCGGGGTATCGCTCCAGACGTAGAAATCGCGCCAAGCGGAACCGGGCTTCGCGCGGCGCGACTTCTGGAACCAGGGGTGCTGGTCCGAGGTGTGGTTCAAGACGAGTTCCGTGATGACCCTCATGCCGAGGGCGTGCGCCCCCTTCAGAAAGTCCTGGAAATCGCGCAGCGTGCCGTAGTCGGGGTGAACGGTGCGGTAGTCTGCGATGTCGTAGCCGTCGTCTTTGAGCGGCGAGGGGTAGAAGGGGAGCACCCAGACAGCGGTGACGCCCAGATCACGCAGGTAGGGAAGCTTCTGCAACAGCCCGCGGAAGTCCCCGATGCCGTCGCCGTTACTGTCGCAAAAGCTCCGGATGTGCACCTCGTAGATCACGGCATCCTTGAACCAGAGCGGGTTCTTCTCGTTGCGAAACGGCATGGCTTCCTCCTAAAAATAATAATCGAAGTCCGACTCGCGCTTTTGCCAGGTGCTGATGCGGTAGATGCAGGCCGGGTTCACCTGCGGGTCCAGCCTGACCGTGGTCACCCCCCCCTCCCAGATGGAGCGTTCGCCGCTGATCAGGTCGTGCAGCAGGTAGGACTGCCCGGGGGCTACGCCGAACAGATCGAGCGGCACGCGCAGCTTCGTGGTGCGCGCCCGGAAGGGGTCGAGATTCACCGCCACCAGGAGCGAACTCTTCTGCTGTTTAGCCACCTTTGCGTAGAAAATTATGCTGTCGTCATCCGACTCCAGGAAGGTGACGTTGTTGGTCCTCTGCAGCGCGGTGTACTCCCGGCGGATCCGGTTCAAGGTGATGATGAGCTCCCTGATGTTCCCCGGGGCCTTCCTGTCCCACTGCCTGATCTCGTACTTCTCGGCGTCGAGGTATTCCTCCGAGCCCTGCTTTTCCGGCATCCCGATGCAGAGCTCGTACACCGGCCCGTAAATCCCGTAGCTGGAGGAGAGGGTGCCGGCCAGGACCAGCCTGATCATGAAGGCGGGACGCCCGCCGTACTGCAGGAACTCGGTAAGGATGTCCGGTGTGTTGGGCCAGAAGTTCGGACGCATGAACTCCCGCGTGTCGCCGCGCGTCAGCTCCGTCAGGTAATCGGTAATCTCCCGCTTGCTGTTGCGCCAGGAGAAATAGCTGTAGGACTGACTGAAACCGAGCTTGGCGAGCCGCGCCATGATCTTGGGTCTCGTGAACGCCTCGGCCAGGAAGATAACGTCGTGCGACTTCTCCTTCGCTTTTGCGATGAGCCATTCCCACATGGGAAAGGGCTTCGTGTGCGGGTTGTCGACCCGGAAGATGCGCACCCCCTGATCCATCCAGAAGAAGACGATCCCCTTCAGTTCCTCCCAGAGCGCCTCCCACTGCGGCGTTTCGAAGTTGATCGGCACGATGTCCTGGTACTTCTTCGGCGGGTTCTCGGCGTACTGCACCGAGCCGTCGGGAAGCCATTTGAACCACTCCGGGTGCTCCTTCAGGTAGGGGTGGTCCGGCGAGCACTGGAAGGCTAGGTCCAGGGCGACCTCGATGCCGTGCTTTTCGGCCTCCCTTACCAGGTCGCGGAAGTCTTCGATAGTGCCGAGTTCCGGGTGCACCGCCTTGTGCCCGCCCGCCTCCGATCCGATGGCCCAGGGGCTCCCCGGGTCGCCAGCCCCCGCCTCGACCGCATTGGCCTTCCCCTTGCGCTTGCTGGAACCGATTGGGTGGATGGGGGGGAGGTAGAGGACGTCGAAGCCTAGGTCCGCCACATCGGGGAGAAGCGCGATGCAGTCGCAGAGGGTGCCGTGGCGTCCTTCTCCTCCCAAGGAGCGTGGGAAGAGCTCGTACCAGGAACTGAAAAGCGCCTTCTGCCGGTCCACACGGACCACCAGTTCCTTCTCGTAGTGCGTGGCGAACCCGCGCGCGCAGCAGGTGCTGACGAGGTCGGAGAGCCGCGTGTCGAGCCCTAAGGCCACCGCCCCCTCCTGGTTTCGCTCGGCGGAGAGTGCCGCCACCGCCTCGCGCAGCCGGGCTGCGTCCTCCTCCCCCGCCTCCGCCACCGCCTGCTCGAGGGTCTTCCCGCCGATCTGCAGATCGACCGCCACGTCCTGTCCCGCCTCGAAGCGCTTCTGCAGGTCCCGCTGCCAGGTGCGGAAGTGGTCCACCCACCCGAGGATGGTGTACTGGTAGAAACCGGGGGTACCCAGGAGAAATGAGCCCTGCCAGCGGTCGTTGTCCAGGCGCTGCATCGGCGTTTCCAGCCAGTGTTCCTCTCCCATGCGTCGGTAGAGCAGTACGGCCACCACCTCGTCGTGCCCGTCGCTGAAGACGTCCGCCTGCACCACCATATCGTCGCCGACCACGCGCTGCACCGCGAACCTGCCGCAGTCGATCTGGGGATGCACCGCCTCGATAGCTATCCGCGCCCTGCCTTCCATAAGTTCACCTCTCGCTCCACGCCCGTCCGCTCCATCTCTCCCTCCCCCCTGGCGGGGGAGGGTTGGGGTGAGGGGGAAGGCGCCACGAGCGTCGCAGGTCGCAGCGTCACCCACCCCCCTGCCCCCTCCCGTCAAGGGAGGGGGAGTTGTTCCAGCAGCGCCACGCTCACCTCGCCGAAGAGTGCCGCAAGCGGGATGACGCTTTGGCCCTCGTGGAGGACGACATCGACCACCGCGTCGTTCACCACGTTGCGCAACTGCCCACCAATCCCTTCGGGAAGGAGCAGCAACGTGTCCTGCCAGACCGCCTCGCCCAGCGGACTGCTCCCCTCCTCCGGCATCAGGGTCGCCACGAGCCGCGCCGCCGCGACGATCACCACGCCTCCTCCCGCCTTGCGTGCGAAGGCGCACAGATGCCGAGCCCGCTCGCCTTTCGCCTCCAGCGGCAGGTACTCGCCGGCATCGAAGAGTTCCTTGTGCTCCAGGCGATAGTTGAGCACCCGGTAGATGAGAAAGAGCTTCGCCCTCTCGTCTTCCCGCTCCAGCAGCCCGCCCCAGAGCGAAGGCGCACCCTCTTCCTGCTCGCGCCGCTTGAGCTCCGTGAGCGCCTCGATCCTCCTGCCGTAGTCCACCTGGTGCCGGTTGTCCGGGTCCACCAAGGTGAACTCGATGAGTTCGGTCCCCTGGTAGAAGTCGGGAATGCCGGGTGAGGTCATCTTTAAAAGGGTCTGGGAGAGCGAGCTGAAGAAGCCGCAACGGGAGAGCCGCCTTTGCAGCGGCAGGAACTCGCGCAGGAATTCGTTGTCAGGGGTGCGCGCGAGAATGGCGTCGATAAAACCGACCACCGCCTCCTCATAAGTCCCATTCGGGCTCACCCAGCTCGTGTTCACCTTCGCCTCGCGCAGCGCCTTTATCATGTACTCCCGGATGCGTCCCCGGAACACCTCGAATCCGGCATCGTCCACATCGCCTACCGGCCAGGCCCCGATCAGGGTCTGGTACAGGAGGTACTCCTCGTTGAGCTCCGGGACCCTGGCGTTTTCGATCAGAGAGCCGCGCCGCTTGTTGAGCCGACTCCAGCGCGCCACCTGTTTCTGCCACAACGCCGGGATCTCGGAGAGCGCGTCGATCCTCGTGCGCACATCCTCGCCGCGCTTGGAATCGTGCGTCGCCGTCGCGATCATGGCGTGGGGGAAGTTCTTGTTCCGCTCCAGGTTCTGCCCGTGGAAGGCCTCGAGCGTGGTGCCGAAGCGACCCGGCATGCCGCCGACGTCGTTCAGGGAAATCAGCCGATGGTAGACGTAGAAGGCGGTATCCTCGAGCCCCTTGGCCATCACCGGCCCGGTGATCTGCTGGAAACGCATGGCGAAGCAGAGCCAGTCGCGGCGGCTCTCCTCGCTTGCGCGCTCGGGGGATCTCAAAAGGAGCACGTCGCGCAGGAAATCGAAGACCGAGCCGCTGATGGCGGGGTTGCGGCGCTTCGCCTTGGAGACCGCCGCATCGATGTACTGCACGTCGCGGTCACGGACCGAAGCGGAGTTGGCGTAGGTGCGGTACACCGGGAAGCAGGCGATCACCTCGCTTATGGCGCGGGCCAGGCTGTTCAGGGTGAAGTCGCGGGTGAGGCGATCCTCCTCGGCGATATTGTTCAACTGGTGCGCCAGCATGTTCACCTCGCCGGAGAGGGAGACCTGCATCACCAGTTTCTTCTTCTCGTAGACGATCTCGGTGAAATCGGACTCGCGCTTCACGAAGCGGTCGTAGATCCGGTCGAACTGTTTCGCAGTATCGCTCGCCACGAAGATGCCGTTCACACTGTTCAAAAACTCGTAGCCGGTGGTGCCGCAGACCGGCCACTGCTCTGGGAGGAGCTCCCCCTTCATGAGGATCTTTTCCACCACGGTGTAGAACGGTTTGTACCCGGGGTCACCCTCCAGCACCTCGTCGTACTGGCGCTCCCACTCCTCCCGGGTCGCCTCGGCGCCCTCCTCGGGCGGAGCCCCCTCGCTTCTTTCCCTCAGGTTCATCCAGGCGCTTTGCTGCAGGTGCTGCAGGTAGGTGACCGGGTCGTAGAGCCCGTCCACGTGATCGATGCGAACCCCGGTCACCTTCCCCTCCCGGATCAGCCGGAACAGCAGGGTGTGGGTCAGATCGTAGACGGTCTGGTCCTCCATCCGGATTGCGGCGAGGGCGTTGATGTCGAAAAAGCGCCGGTAGTTGATTTCCTCGGTGGCGACGCGCCAGTAGGAGAGGCGGTACACCTGGTCCCGCAGCAGCCGGTCCAGCAGATCAAAGGAATTGGCGTCCCCCTTGGTCCCGTTGAAGACCCTCACGTTTTCCTCCACGAATTCCGCCACTTCGGCGGAGCCCAGGCAGAGCTGGGCGAGGCGCTTCTTGATGATCTCTTTCTCGCGGTGCCGCTCGTTCATCTTCTCCGGGTCCTGCTCGGTGGGAAGGGGGAGGTGTTGCAGGGCGGTCTCGATGCTAAGGAGTTCCTGGAGCGGCGCGGCCTCCGGGGGGAGCTTCTCCCTCAGTGCGTCCAGCCGGTGCTGCAGGATCAACAGGTAACTGCGCGGTTCCACCGGGATCTGCAGCGCGTTGCACTGGACGAAGAAGGCGCCGTCGCGGAAGATGAGTTGCAGCCCTCCCCCCTCGAGCACCCTGCCGTACTGGTCCCCCAGAAGCGGCAGCAGCACCTTCCCGGTCAGCTCCTTTTTCACCGGCTCCCAGTCGATGTCGAAGAAGTGGGCGTACAGGGAACTCATCCCGTTCTCGAGCACGTCCATCCACCAGACGTTGTCGCCGCTTTCGATGCACATGTGGTTCGGGACGAAGTCGAGGATGTGCCCCATGTCATGGCGGGAGAGCTCGTCGACGAAGGCCTGGTGGCTTTGCTCGTCGCCGAGCTCCTTGTTGAAGATGGTCTGGTTCACGACGTCGTAGCCGTGCACGCTCCCCTCCTTCGCGGCTACGTAGGAGGAGGCGTACACGTCGCTGACCCCCAGGTCGTGCAGATAGCCGACGATCCTTTCGGCGTCGGCGAAAGTGAACCCGGAGTTGAACTGCAACCGGTAGGTGGCGCTCGGTATGCGGGCCTGCGGCAGGTGCTGATCCATGCTCTCCCCCGTCTATCCTTGCGGCAGCACCGCTCCTGTGTTGAAGCGCATGGTGTCCCCCAGCCTCTGGAAGGCTTCGAGCCACTGGCTCGCCCCCTCCTCGCCGCGGCGGGAGCGCTCGATGAACTCGGGATAGACGGTCTTCGCCAGCGTGTAGTAGTCGTTCTGCATCTGCCACAGCACCAGGTTGATCGGGATCTCGTTCAGAAGATCCATGTACTTCTGCATCCTGCCGATCACCTTCACGTCGGACGGCTCCTGAAGCAGCTGGGCCGAGAGCTTCTCCAGGTGACGCCGCATATAGTATTCCGTCTCCGGCTCCTCGATCCCTACGCCCCACTTTCTGATCTGACCCACGATGCGCCGCACCGCCTCCTCGTCGACCTCGTCCTCGCTCATGGCGTGCTTGAGCGCCTCGTTCAGCGCCGGCTGCGCCACGGCCATGAAGACGTGCGGCACCGGCACCCGGGTCTCCTTGACGAATTCCATCAGGGGGCGGACGCGCTCGTACATCTCCTGGTAGCTCGCGATGCTCTCCTCGAGGTTGCGGTTGATGATCTCGCCGATGATCTTGCGCTGTTCGTCGGTGAAGAGGTTCAGAAGGGAGAAGCTGTGCGTGCCGAAGTGCTTGTCCATGAGAAGCACCATGTCGGAGTAGAGCCCCTTGTCGAAGGCGGCGCTCATCTCCTCGCGCATGGCGGCGTATCCCTCCTGGTCGCAGGCTTCCTTCACGCCCCCTTTGAAGTCGTGGCTCCCGATGCGCATGACGCAGAAAGTGAGGCAGGCTTTCTCCTCGGTGATCTCGCTCGCCACGTGGATGCGCCCCATGGCGATCACCGCGTCGGGAGTCGCGATCTTGTGGTACTCCTCCTTCGCGATGGCGTAGCAGTAGATCTGCGAATGCTCCTCGTACTCTTCGTAGAGTGAGCTGAAGGCGTAGTGGGCGCCGACCTTCACCAGGTCGAGCCGGATCGGAAGCACGAAATTCTGATAGATCCAGAGCCCGTCGTGGTGATCGGGGATGTTGCTCTTCGCCTCCTTGAGCCGCTCCAGGAATCCCTTCTCCACCGGCCCATCCACCACCCCTTCGGCCAGTTGCAGCGCGCGGCTCGCGTAGTCGATCACCTGCACGGTCTCAAGCCCCGAGAGCTCGTCGAAGAACCAGCCGCAACTCGTGTACATGAGCATGGCGTGCCGCTGCATCTCCAAAAGCTTGAGGGCCCGGATCTTCTCCTCCGCCGAAAGCTCCCGCAACGCGTGCCGGGAAAGGAACTGCTCCGCCACCTCCATGCCCCGGTTCAGGATCACCTCGACGTAAGCGTCACGCACCCGCCAGGGGGTCTTGAAGAGCTCGCGCCCCTGCTGCTCGAACCCCTTCGCCAGCCGGTCGCGCAGCCAGTCGAGCGAAGCGCGCAGCGGATGGCGCCACTGCTGGTTCCATCCCGGCATGCCGCCCGAGCAGCCGCAGTCGCTGTTCCAGCGTTCGACCCCGTGCGCGCAGCTCCAGGAGGTCCGTTCGTGGATCCTCACCTCGGTGTCCGGGGGGCAAAGCTCCAGGTATTCGCCGTAGTTGGTGAGCCGCGCGAGGTTGTTGCTCTCGATGTGGTTCAGGCAGGCGGCGAGCGCCATGTCGCCGAACTTCTGGTGATGGCCGTAGGTCTCGCCGTCCGTGGCGATGTGCATGAGCTGCGACCAGCCGCGCTCGTCGTTGAAACCGCCGACGAGCCTTCCGGCGAGCGCCTCCCCGCTCTCCAGGAGCTTCTCGAAGGCGACGGCGCGGGAGATTGGGCCGTCGTAGAAGAAAAGGTTGATGGAGCGGCCGGAGGGGAGGTTGCAGAGGTAGGCGCGGGTCGGGTCGATTTCCGCCTCGAGCCACTCCTCCTCGCCGACGGCGCGGTAGGCCGCGGCCTGGTGCGGCGCCAGGATGGTGTACTTGATCCCCTGTTCGGCGAGGATGTCGAGCGTCTCCAAGTCCACCGCGGTCTCGGCGAGCCACATCCCCTCGGGGAAACGCTGGAAGCGTTTCTGGAAGTCGGCGATGCCCCAGACCACCTGGGTCCGCTTGTCCCGCGCGTTGGCGAGCGGCATGATCATGTGGTTGTAGACCTGGGCGATCGCCGAGCCGTGACCGGAGCGCCACTCCATGCTCTGCTTGTCCGCGTCCAGGATCGCCTGGTAGATCCTCGGGGCCGCCTGCTCCATCCAGGAGAGGACGGTGGGACCGAAGTTGAAGCTGATCTTCGCGTAGTTGCTGGAGATGTCCATGACGCGGCTGTCGCCGTCCAGGACACGGGAGGCCGAGTTCGACGCGTAACACTCGGCGGTGATCCGCTCGTTCCAGTCGTGATATGGGGAAGCGGAATCTTGTATCTCTACAGCCTCGAGCCACGGGTTCTCCCTGGGAGGCTGGTAGAAGTGACCATGGATGCACACGTAACGCCCGTTACCGTTCTCCTGCGCCATGACTTCCTCCTCAAAGCTTCGCGTTGTACACGACCACGCTGAAGGGGTTGATCCGCACCGTTTCCTTATCTCCTCCGTTACCCGATTCGATCCTTTCCGGGGCCTCCTCGCCCGGCCCGCGCCACTCCGCGGCCGAGGAGTCGAGCACCCGCTCCCAGCTCCCCCGGGGAAGGGTGAGCGGGACCTCCTGCTGAATGTTGCTGAAGCTGAACAGACAGATGACGGCTTCGGCGTCCGTCCACCTTCTCACAAAGAGCATCTTCTGCTCAGGCAGCCCGGAAATTTCCATGGCGTCCCGCTGGAAAACCCGCAGGGCGGGCAACGCGCTGCGCAGCGAGAAGAGCTTCTTGTAGAAGGCGAGGATGATCGCCTGTTCCCCTTCTTTCGGACTCCCCACGCTCACCTTCGACTCCTGAAAGGTCTCCTCCGCCGCCGGGTCCGGGATCTCCCCCTCGCAGACGCCGGAGGCGTGCTCCTCGTGCTTTCCTTTGCGCACCAGGTCGACCAGTTCCGGGTCGCCGTGGTCGATGAAGTAGTGGAAGGGCGCGCGCTCGCCGTATTCCTCCCCCATGAAGAGAAGCGGCAGGTAAGGGGAAAGGATGACCGCCGACGCGGCCAAAAGGAGCTGGTTGAGGGGAAGGGTGGCGCTCAGCCGGTCCCCGCATTTGCGGTTGCCGACCTGGTCGTGGTTCTGGGAGAAGACGACGAACTGGAAGCCGGGATGCCGCTCGGTCGGTCCGCCATGGCGCCGCCTGCGGTAGCGGGAATACTCGCCGGTGTAGACGAAGGCCTCGCTGAAGGCCTTCTGCAACTGCACGAACTGGCCGAAATCCTCGTAGTAGCCGGTGGTCTCTCCGGTCAACAGGGCGCGCAGGGCGTGGTGGAAGTTGTCGCACCACTGGGCATCGAGGCCGAATCCGCATTTGTCCGGGGAGTTGATCAGGCGGACGTCGTTGGTGTCGTTCTCGGCGAAGAGGTAGATCCCGCGCCCAAGGCGCTCCCGATGCCGGTGTACCTCGTCGGCCAGGCGCCTTAAAAGCGGCTTGGGGGTCTGGTCGAAGATCCAGTCCACCGCGTCCAGACGCAGCCCGTCCAAGTGGAACTCGTTGATCCAGTAACCGGCGTTGGAGATGAAATAGTCGAGCACGGGGTCGCTGTCGGCGCCGTCCAGGTTCACGGCACGTCCCCAGGGTGTGCGGTACTTGTCGGTGAAGTAGGGACCGAATTCGTCCAGGTAGCACCCCTCCGGTCCGAAGTGGTTGTAGACCACGTCGAGGAGGACGGCGAGCCCCTTCCTGTGGCAGGCGTTCACGAGGCGCCTGAGGCCGTCGGGTCCGCCGTAGCTGTGCTGCGGGGCGAAATGGTACACCCCGTCGTACCCCCAGTTGCGCCTTCCGGGGTACTGGGAGACCGGCATGAGTTCGATTGCGGAGACTCCCAGCTCAACCAGGTAGTCGAGGTGCTCGATGACCGCCTCGAAGGTTCCCTCCCCGGTGAAGGTGCCGACGTGGATCTCGTAGATCCGGTACTCTTCCAGCGGGATGCCCTGCCACCCCTCCTCCATCCAGTGGAAGAGCCCCGGGTCCACCACCTGGGAAGGCTCATGCACCCCGTTGGGCTGATAACGGGAGAACGGGTCGGGGTAGGTCTTTCCCGAATCCAGCTGAAAGAGGTAGCGGTCGCCGTCCGTCACACCGGGAACGGTCACCGAGTAGTACCCCTTTCCTTCAGGCTGCATCGGCACCGTCCCGGCCGCCTTGCCCGACAGGATCAGGACGCTCGCCCCCTTCGACTTCGGAGCCCAGACCCGGAACTGAACGGCACCTTCCTCCAGCACCGTGGCACCCGATTCCATCCGCCAACCGCTTGCAACCATACGCCACCTCCCGGCCCGTGACGTCACCGCCATGAGCCTTACGCATCGGCGCAAAAACCTCATCAAAGATACATGAGAGCCCCCCCGTGTCAACACGCCCAAAGACGCGGTTCCGCAGAGGGTAAGTGCGCTAACATCCTGACATTCATTAACAAAAGGGAGCCCGAATCCTGCCGGACCCGGGCTCCCTTTTGATCGGTCAACCGCGCGGGCTTGTCACCGCATTGGTGCTTTTATTCCACCTTCCCGGATTACTTGCGTACCGTCGGCAGCGCCTCGCGGATGAAGGAGAGATGGCGCTGTTCGTCGGCGTAGTTGGCGCGCACGATGGCGGAAATGTCGACGGGCAGATCGAGTTTCGAGGCATCCTCGTAGCGGCTGGTGGTGAGTCGCTCGTTGCTCTCCATCGCCTCGAGCGCACCCTTCGTACCGGTCATGCTCCTGAGCGCGGTAAAGCCGGAGATGAGGAACCCCTTGAAGTCAGAGGTGGGCTCCGGCGGCGTTCCGCCCAGTTCGAGCATCTTCGCCGATAGAAGGTCGATGTGCTTTCTGTGGTCGGCCTGGAACTGGATCAGCTTGTCCTTGATGATCGGCTCGTTCACGTTCTTGATCGCCTGATCGTAGGCATGGGTTGCGTCGACGTCGAGCTGGATCAGTTTTTCCAATTGGTTGAGAATGTCGTCCCTGTTCATGCTGTTACCTCCGGATAGATTTGGTTGTCCGCACTGTTTTCCCTCCTGCAGGCAGCATGAAGCGCCGATAGCATGGACTGCGGTTACTCCTCCTTCATCTTCTCGCGCAGGACCCAGTCGTGCCCCGTCGATTTACTGTGGTTTTCCCCCGCCTCGCGGGCCATTTCCCTGCTCTGGAGCCAGTCGGTTATCGCGCCGCAGCCGTCCTTGCACTCGGGGAGGTAGCGGTACTTGGTGTAGTCGAAGTCCATGGAGCCTCCTTTACGGTTACGGGGTCAGTTGCAGTCTTCGGCCCAGAGGCACCCCTGCTGGCCGCACTGCCCCGACTGCCCCGAATCGAAACACGCGATATTCCCTTCTCTGCTTTGGATTAGGCGGATCAGTTCGCCCTTTTTCAGCTTGCCGCAGGGGATCTCCATACGTTGTGCTATTTCCTTGATCTGCTGAACCTTCATCATCCTCTCCTTTCCGCGCCCCGGTAGGCGCCCTTCTTGAAAATTGGCAACGCCTAATAATCTAGCCAGCGCGCTCTCGTTGTCAAAGACGAATGATGAATAAAGTTGCCTATGCGGCCCCCCCCCCGGAGGGGGAGGGACAGGGATTTCCCCCTCCCGACCTCCCCCCTCCGGGTGGAGGCGTACCAACCGCCGCTTCACGGTGTGTTGATGATCAAGTGTCTGAGAGCCCGCGGTCCACGCTGTGATAGACTCATGTGCAGCAAAAGGAGGTGTTCTCATGGGACTGGAGGAATACCATCGCAAGCGAGACCTGGCAAAGACACCGGAGCCGGCGGGCCAAGGCGGCAAGGCGTCGAACGCGCTGCGTTTTGTGATCCACAAGCATGCGGCCTCACATCTGCACTACGATTTCCGCCTTGAGATCGACGGGGTGTTGAAGAGTTGGGCGATTCCGAAGGGGCCGTCACTGGATCCGTCTGTGAAAAGGCTCGCCATGATGGTCGAGGATCACCCCTATGAGTACGGTGATTTCGAAGGTGTCATCCCGAAGGGTAACTACGGCGCCGGGGAGGTGATCATCTGGGACACAGGGACCTTCCACGCCGCCGCCTCGGAGGAGCGTGAGCGTAGCCTCGAGCTTCTGCGCGAAGGGCTGCGCAAAGGGGATCTGAAGTTCATCCTGCGCGGCGAGAAGGTGAGCGGTGAGTTTGCCCTGGTGCGGATCAAGGGGGATAAGGGGAACTCCTGGCTGTTGATCAAGAAAAACGACCGCTTCGCAAGCAGCGAGGATGTGACCCTGCAAGACCGCTCCGTGGTGAGCAACGCGACCATCGAGGACCTGCGCGCCGGGAGAGTGCCCGCGCGAAGGTACGGCGGCTTTGAGGCGGCCCGGGCTCCGGCGGCTCAGCCAACTCAGTCGGACCAGTCGGACCAGTCGGACAGGTCGGACAGGTCGGACCGGTCTGAAATGGCCATCACCGCCGCCCCCGCCGACATGCCCCACCAAATCTCGCCCATGCTCGCCACCTCGGCGGCAGAGCCCTTCGACGACCCGGACTGGCTCTTCGAGATCAAGCTTGACGGCTACCGCACCGTAGCCGAACTCTCCGGCGCCGACGTCCTCCTCTACTCCCGCAACAACCTCTCCTTCAACCGCAAATTCCCCTCCCTGGCGCGCTCCCTTGCCGCCCTTAGCCTTAACGCCGTCCTGGACGGCGAGGTGGTGGTCCTGGACGAAAGCGGCAGATCCTCTTTCCAGCTGCTGCAGAACTACCAGCGCACCGGGCGCGGCAACATCTGCTACTTCGCCTTCGATCTCCTTTACCTGGACGGGGAAGACCTGCGCGACCGGCCGCTTCTCGCCCGCAAGGAGAAACTGCGCACCCTGCTCCCCGACCGACCGGACATCCGCTACAGCGACCACATAATGGAGTACGGCAGGGAGTTCTTCGACCTCGCCCGCCGCAACAACCTGGAAGGTATCCTCGCGAAGCGGGCGTCGAGCACCTACCAGACCGGCCGCAGGAGCAGGGACTGGCTGAAAATCAAGATCCGCATGCAGCAGGAGGCTGTGATCTGCGGCTTCACCGAACCGCGCCGCAGCAGGAAAGGGTTCGGCGCCCTGGTGCTGGGCGTCTATGAGGACGACCGGCTCGTCTGCATCGGCTTTGCCGGCGGCGGGTTCGACGACGCCGGGCTCAAGGAGATGTACGACCTGCTGCAGCCACTGGTCCGGGCGGATTCTCCCTTTGAAATGTCGGTGAAATCGGACATGCCCATCACCTGGGTGGAGCCGCAGTTGGTCTGCGAGGTGGAGTTTTCCGAGTGGACCGAAGAGAACGTTATGCGCCAGCCCGTCTTTCTCGGCCTCAGGGAGGACAAGGACCCGAGGAGCGTGGTGCGGGAACTGGTCCGCTCCGAGCTTGAACCTCCGTCTGCCGCGAAGCCGGAGCCCCCCGCTACGCCGGTTACTGCCTCGCCTGCACCTCTCAACACGGATGCCCCCCCCCCGTCGGCGGAGAACCGCTTCACCGCCTCGCGTAAAAAGGAGCGCTCCCCCGCCAACGGCCGGAACGAAACCCTGGTTCTCGACGGGCACCGCATCGAACTCACCAACCTCGACAAGGTGTTCTGGCCGCAGGAGGGGTACACGAAGGGGGACGTGGTAGCCTATTACCGGACCGTGGCCCACGCCATGCTGCCGCACCTCGTCGACCGCCCCGAATCGCTGTATCGCACCCCTCACGGCATCGCCGCACCCGGCTTTTTCCAGAAGGAGACCGGGGATCTCCCCCCCTCCTGGATCGCCACCCGCGAGATTTACTCCAAGCACGTAGACAAGAACATCAAATTCCTCATCTGCCAGGACGAGGCGACCCTCATCTACATGGCGAACCTCGGCTGCATCGAGATCAACCCCTGGCTTTCGCGCCTGCAGCAGCTCGACTACCCCGATTACTTCGTCATCGACCTCGACCCGGAAGACATCCCCTTCGCCAAGGTCATCGACGCCGCGCTTGCCGTGAGGGAGGTTTTGGAAACGGCGGGTGCCGCAAGCTTCCCCAAAACCTCCGGCGCCACCGGGATCCATATCTACGTCCCCCTCGGCGGGAAGTACGACTATGACACCGCAGGCGGCTTCGCGAAGATCGTCGCAACCCTCGCGCATCACAAGGTCCCCGAGTTCACCAGCCTGGTGCGCAGCCCAAAACTGCGCCAGAAACGGGTCTATCTCGACTTCCTCCAGAACAAGCCGGGGCAGACGCTAGCCGCCCCTTACAGCATCCGTCCCCGTCCGGGCGCACCTGTCTCGACTCCGCTAAAGTGGGAGGAAGTGAAGCCTGGGCTCGACCCGGGTCAGTTCACCATTCGGACCATGCCTGGGCGCCTGGAGAGGATGGGCGACCTCTTCGCCGGCGTGCTAGGTCCCGGCATCGATCTGGAACGGTGCATCGAAAATCTGGAAGGGAGATGACAGGTTGCGGGCGGTGCGACAACGGCTATAATCGGGCCTGGTTAAAATCATCCAACAAAGGAGGAAGGGCCATGAAAGTGGAAGAGGGTGATGTCCTTATCTGCAGCACGGAAGATTGCGAGGTTGAATTGACCGTCACACGGGCCTGCAAGTCCAAGACTTGCGGTGCCGCCTGCGAGATCGAAGCGACCTGCTGCGACGAACCGATGGAGCTCAAGTAGAAACGGGGCCGGCCCAAGGCCGGCCCTTTCCTTGCCTGCCGTGACTTTCCCCCGCCACCAAATATTAAAAAAAGACAAGCTATTAAACCCGAAATCTCCCATGATACACTTTATTCAAGGAAGCTAATGAACCGCAGGGAGGTGAAAGGTCATGCTACATTGGGCAGTGGTATTCTTCATCATCGCGATCATCGCGGCGGTATTCGGTTTCGGTGGCATTGCAACAGCGGCGGCCGGTATCGCAAAACTGCTCTTCTACCTGTTCCTGGTTGTCGCCGTAGTGATGCTCGTGGCAGCTCTCTTGGCTGGCCGCGGCATTACTCGATGACACGGCATGAGGTACGACCTTCAATCGAGGCGGCGCAAGCCGCCTCTTCGCTGTCACCCCTTAGCCAGTTCCTGCCGGATGCTCTGCAATTCTTCTCTTCTTTCCTCGGACACAGCCGGATATTTCATCTTAAGTCCCTCCAAAAGGTCCAACAGCACCTGCGCCACGATGAGTCTCGCGTTCTTCTTGTCATCCGCCGGGACGACGTACCATGGTGATTCCTTGGTACTGGTCGCATTAAGGCACTCCTCGTAGGCATCCATATACCGCTTCCAGAGCTTGCGCTCGTCGATGTCTCCACGGTCGAACTTCCAGTTCTTCTCCGGGTTGTCGATCCGCTCCAGGAAGCGCTTGCGCTGCTCCTCCTTGGAGATGTGGAGGAAGAACTTCACGACGCGCGTGCCGTTGCGGGCAAGGTGCGCTTCCAGGTCGGTCATGGAGCGGAAACGGTCGCGCCAGATCCCCTTGCGGGCGGCCAGGGCATCGGGCAGGTTCTCGCCGGCCAGGATCTCCGGGTGCACGCGGACGATCAGCACCTCCTCGTAGTAGGAGCGGTTGAAGATGCCGATGCGTCCGCGCTCCGGCAGACGCCTCATGCTGCGCCAGAGAAAGTCGTGGTCGAGCTCTTCCGCGCTCGGGTGCTTGAACGAGTAGACCTCGCACCCCTGCGGGTTGATTCCCGACAGGACGTGCTTGATCATGCTGTCCTTCCCAGCCGCGTCCATCGCCTGGAAGATGAGCAGGATGGACCAGCTGTTGTTCGCGTAGAGGAGCCCCTGCAGGGCGCTCATGCGTTCGATCTGCTCGTTCAGAAGCTCGCGGTACTCCTCCTTGGATCGGTAGAACGGATCTACCGAGGTGGGGGACTTTCCCAGCTTCACTTGGTCTTTCGGCTTCACCCGGAACTGCTCGGTAGGAATCTTCATGCGCCTCTCCTCGTCGGTTGCGACAGTTTGAGGCTAGCGCAGTTTGCCCGGTTTTCAATGAGAGTGCAAAAGCCTGAGGTTCATTGGCCCGCATCGGCGCTCTCAACGACAAGCGTGACGCCACGTTCCCTCCCCCGGAGGGGGAGGGGCAGGGAGGGGGCTCTTCGGGGTGCCGCGGCTTCCCCCCTCCCAACCTCCCCCCTCCGGGGGGAGGAGTGATGGACGACTACTACTTCTCGTTTCTAACCAGGAGCTTGGACATCATCTGCTTGGCGGACTGGCTCATGATGCCGCCGAGGTTCGGGTCACCTTTGAAGAGCGAGGCGACGAAACCCTTTGCTTGGTCGAAGGTGATGTGCGGCGGCAGGGGTGGGACGTCCGGGTCGCACATGGCATCGATCACCACCGGCCGCCCCGCTTGCAGGGCGGTCTTCCACGCCTCACGCACCTGCCCCGGGTCCTCCACCCTGATCCCGTCCAGGCCGAGCATCTCGGCGTACCCTGCGTACGGGAAGCGCGGGATGTCCTGTGAGGCTGCGAACTTGGCGTCGCCGTTCATCACCCGCTGCTCCCAGGTCACCTGGTTCAGGTCCCCGTTGTTCAGCACCAGGATCACTAGATTCGGGTTGCTCCACTGTTTCCAGTATTTGGCGATGTTCACGAGACCGTTGATCCCCTGCATCTGCATGGCTCCGTCGCCGACCATAGCGATCACGGGACGGTCCGGGTAGTTCATCTTCGCGGCGACGGCGTAGGGAACCCCCGGGCACATGGTGGCGAGCCCGCCGGAGAGCGAGGCCATCATGCCGCTGCGAAGCTTCAGGTCGCGGGCGTACCAGTTCGCCGCCGAGCCGGAATCGCAGGTCAGGATGGCGTGGTCCGGCAGTTGCGCCGAGAGCTCCCAGAAGAGGAGTTGCGGGTTGATCGGGCTCGCCGCGAGCTTCGCCCGCGCCTCGAGCACCTCCCACCACTCCGCCACGTCCTTCTCGATCCCCTCACGCCACGACCGGTCCTGTTTTTGTTCCAGAAGCGGAATCAGCGCCCGCAGGGTGAGCCTCGCGTCTCCCTGCAGGTTGACCTCCATCGGGTAGCGCAGGCCGAGCATCCTCGGGCTGATGTCGATCTGCACCCCGCGCGCCTGATCCTCCTTGGGGAGGAACTCGGCATAAGGGAAGCCGCTGCCGATCATGAGCAGGGTGTCGCACTCCTTCATCATCTCCCAACTCGGCTTGGTGCCCAGAAGACCGATGGAACCGGTCACGTAAGGGAGATCATCCGGGAGGACCGCCTTGCCGAGGAGCGCCTTGGCGACACCGGCGCCCAGTTTCTCCGCTGCGATGGCAACCTCTTCACCGGCCCCCAGCGCCCCCGCGCCTACCAACATCGCCACCTTCTTTCCCGCGTTAAGTACTGCTGCTGCCCGCAGCAACTCATCGCGCTGAGGAAGCACCTCCGGCCGGGAAAAACCAAGCCCGGTGAAGGTCGAGCCATGCTTGCGCACGGGCGCGGCGACCTCGTCCTCCTCCTGGACGTCGCTGGGGAGGATGACGCAGGTGACGGTGCGCTCGGCTAGGGCGATCCGTATGGCGCGGTCCACCAACTGCCGGACCTGTGCCGCACTGGTCGCCATCTGCACGTAGTGATGGGCCACATCCTTGTAAAGCGAGAGGAGGTCGACTTCCTGCTGGTAGTCCGCCCCCATGGCCGTGGTTGCCTGCTGCCCCACGATCGCCACCACGGGCTGGTGGTCTAGCTTCGCGTCGTAAAGACCGTTCAACAGATGGATGGCGCCCGGACCGGAGGTGGCGATGCAGACCCCTACCTCGCCGGTGAACTTAGCGTGGGCGCAGGCCATGAAGGCGGCCTCCTCCTCGTGGCGCGTCTGTATGAATGAGACCTTCTCCTGTTCCCGGTTCAGGGCGCCCATCACCCCGTTGATGCCGTCCCCGGGATAGCCGTACACCCTGCGCACCCCCCAGTCGTAGAGGCGCTGCACCAGGTAATCGCTGGCTGTTGCCATGTGACCTCCCTTGTTCATTAGATTGATTAATTCTAATTTGACTCCAACAGTCTAGAGAGGGAGGCCGCATTGTCAACCCAGACGCGCCGCCGCGGTTTTTTCGGGGCTCCCTTGACAACCAAACTCGCCTTGATAAAAAAGGTTAATCTTTTTTCATCTTCCTTTTCATTGGTCCTGGGCCTTGAAAACCGCCGCGCGAGGGAGAGCGATGTCCGAGATTTCCAGACGCACCTTCTTGTGGATCACGGGTGGCAGCAGCATTGCGCTGGCGACCGATCCTCCGCGCAAGCTGGTCAACAAGCTGATCCCCAAGGTGGTCCCACCGGAGGACATCCGGCCCGGGCACTGGACCTTCTACGCGACCACCTGCCGCGAATGTCCGGCCGGATGCGGCATGCACGTGGCGCACCGGGACGGCCGCGTCACGAAGGCCGAAGGAAACCCGGAGCACCCGGTAAACCGCGGCGGGCTCTGCGCGCGCGGACAGTCCTCCCTGCAGGGGCTCTACGACCCGGACCGCGTGGTCAGCGTGCTGCAGCGCGCAAGCGACGGCAAGACCGGACGTAAGAGCTGGGACGAGGCGCTCTCCGCGATCTCCTCCCGCCTGGCCGCGGGGGGAAAGCCGGCCATCCTCTCCAGCCTGCAGACCGGGGCCCTCGCCGATCTCATGAAACGCTTCGCCGCCGCCTTCGGCTCGAACCGGGTCCTCTTCTACGAGGCGTTCAACTACGAGGCGCTACGCGCCGCACACCAGCGCGTTTTCGGACTCCCCGTCATCCCCCGCTACGACCTGGAAAACAGCGACTTCATCCTTAGCTTCGCCGCCGATTTCCTGGAGACATGGGTCTCCCCGGTTTCCTACGCGCGCCAGTTCGCGGCCATGCACGGCTACCATGAAGGAGCCGCCCCGAACCGGATGGCCTACGTGGGACCGCGCCTCTCCATGACGGCGAGCAACGCGGATCACTACCTCCAGGCGGCACCGGGAGAGCTCCGGCTTGTTGCGGCCTCGCTTCTGAAGATCATCATGGACCGCGGCTGGTCTCGAAATGACGTCTCGGCGGTGCGACCGGCGGTGGAGGCCCTCATCGCGTCCTTCCCCCCGCCTGCCGTCGACCAGGGGAGCCTGGTCGCCCTGGCGCAGGCCTTCAGCCATGCACGCCGCCCGGTGGCGCTGGCAGGACCCGGGGCGGCGAGCGGCCCGGCGGCAACCGACGCGGCCCTTTGCGTCGCCCTTTTGAACTACGCCGCAGGCGCCGTCGACACCACGGTCGACTTCTCCCGCCCCCATGCCCTGAGTGACAGCGCGCGCGACCAGGACCTCGATCTCTTCTTCTCGTCACTCGGACCGCAGGACGTCCTCTTCGTGCACGACACGAACCCTGCTTACAGCAGAAGCGGGGCGGCGGCCCAGATCGGCAGGGCTGGGATGGTGGTGTACTTAGGCTCGCTGATGGATGAAACCGCCTCCCTCGCGCACTGGGTCCTGCCCATCGACACGCCCCTCGAGTCCTGGGGGGAGTACCAGCCCGAGCCGGGCATCAACGGCCTGATGCAGCCGACCATGGGGCGCCTCCACGACACGCTCGGTACGGGGGACGTTTTCCTGGCCCTGGCGCGAAAGGCGGGACGGCCGCTCGTCACGGAGCATGGATCGGCTCCCCAAGACTTCCAGGGATGGCTCAGGGAACGTTGGAACGGAAGCGACCGAAACTGGAATGCGGCTCTGGGACAGGGAGGAGCGTGGCAGACGGCAGCATCGGGTTCCGACGGGAAGCCTTCGCTGCATCCCGAGGGCGTGACCTTCGCCGCGCGACCGGCCGCTGTTCCGGTACGTCGTGACGAAGCGGAACTCTGGCCCTGGCCCTCCATCATGCTCTTTGACGGCAGGCTCGCGAACCGCGGTTGGCTGCAGGAGGCACCCGACCCGGTGACCTTCTTCGTCTGGGGAAACTGGATCGACCTCCACCCCCGGAAGGCGGCGACGTTGAAGATCGACGACGGGGACCAGGTGCAGCTCACCACCGCCTCCGGTTCGCTCCGCGCGACGGTACGCATCACCACCGAGGTGAGCGAGCACGCCGTGGCGGTCGGCCTGGGACAAGGGCATGCGGCACTCGGCAGGAACGCGCGCGGCGTTGGGGCGAACGCCTTCGTGCTCCTCGGCGGACAAAAAAGCGGCTTCTTCACCACCTGTCGCATCAGCCGCGTGACCGGAGACGCCCTCCCCCCGATCCGCACCTCGATAGAAAGCAAGCAGTTGCACCGCGACGTGGTCCAGTCGGTGCGTTTCTCCGTGCTGCGCGCCATGAAACCCGGGGAGGGTGACCGCCTGGATCTCCCGCTTCCCGAGGATTACCGCCCGGAGCATGACATGTACCCGCCGCACCAGCACAACAAGCACCGCTGGGGGATGGTCGTCGACCTGCAGCGCTGCATCGGCTGCGGTGCCTGCGCCGTCGCCTGCTACGCCGAGAACAACGTAGCGGTGGTGGGGAGGGCGCTCGTCGCGGACGGGCGCGAGATGGCGTGGCTCAGGGTCCCCCCCTACCGGGTGCCGGAAAAGCCGTGGCGCTACGCCTGGCTGCCGCTTTTGTGCCAGCACTGCGACGCCGCCCCCTGCGAGCCGGTCTGCCCGGTGTTTGCGGCGGTGCACAACGAGGAGGGGCTGAACGCACAGATCTACAACCGCTGCATCGGCACGCGCTACTGTTCCAACAACTGCCCCTACAAGGTGCGCCGCTTCAACTGGGTGAACCTGGAGTGGAAAAAGCCCCTGGACCTGCAGCTGAACCCGGAGGTGACGGTGCGCCAGCGCGGCGTCATGGAGAAGTGCACCTTTTGCGTGCAGCGCATCCGGCAGGCCGAGTACAGGGCCGCGCGCGAGGGACGGCCGGTCCGGGACGGCGAAATTGTTCCCGCCTGCGCCCAGACCTGTCCTGCCGGGGTGTTCACCTTCGGGGATCTCATGGACCCGAACGCCGCGGTGACCCGGCTCACCCGCACCGATCCGCGCCGCTACCACCTGTTGCACGAGCTGCACACCAAACCCGCGGTGACCTTTCTTAGAAGAGTGGAGAACGACCTGGTTTGAGTCGGACGTCGGACCAGTCAGACTAGTCGGACTAGTCGGACTAGTCGGACCGGTCTGACTGAGTCCGACAATGGAGAGCCCCCCTTGCCTGAAATGAGCTACGGCCAAATCAACGATGACGCCCTGAACCCCATGGGCAAGCCCGGCCTCGCGTACCTGCTCGCCATCGTGATGCTGGCGGGGCTTGCGGGGCTCGGGGCGCTCAGCCTCATGTACCAGACCCAGGCGGGGATGGGGGTCACCGGACTTAACCGCCCCGTGGGATGGGCGGTCTACATCACCAACTTCGTCTTCTGGGTAGGGATCGCCCACTCCGGCACCCTCATCTCCGCCATCCTCTACCTCATGCGCGCCAAGTGGCGCGACGCCGTCTCCCGATCCGCCGAGGCGATGACCATCTTCGCCGTCATGACCGCGGGGCTCTTCCCGCTCATCCACTTGGGACGCCTTTGGGCCGCGTACTACATCGTCCCCTACCCCTCTCAGCGCGAGCTCTGGCCCAACTTCGTGAGCCCCCTGGTCTGGGACGTCCTCGCCGTCACCACCTATCTCACCGTGAGCCTCATCTTCTGGTACATCGGCCTCGTCCCCGACCTCGCGGCGGCGCGCGACCGCTACCGCGCGGAACTCGGTCCGGAACACCTGAAGAGCAGGATCTACCGCGCCCTCGCCCTCGGATGGTCCGGGTCGGGAACCCAGTGGCATCACTACGGCCGTTCCTACCTCTTCTTCGCCGCCCTGGCCACGCCGCTCGTGGTCTCGGTGCACTCGGTGGTCTCCTGGGACTTCGCCATGAGCCTGCTACCCGGCTGGCACAGCGCCATCTTCCCCCCCTACTTCGTTGCCGGCGCCATCCACTCCGGACTTGCCATGGTGCTTACCCTGATGATCCCGATGCGGAAGCTTTTGCACCTTGAACGCCTGGTGGAGATGCACCACTTCGAGATGCTCGCCAAAACCATCGTGCTGACCGCCACCATCGTCGGGTACGCCTACGCGGTCGAGGCGTTCATCGCCTGGTACTCCGGGGATGTCACCGAGTGGCAGAACCACAAGTGGCGCGTGTTCGGCCCCGTCGCCTGGATGTACTGGCTCTGCGTCGTCTGCAACGTGCTCGTCCCCTGGCTCTTCGTGTTCCGGCGCATGCGCACGAGGTTCCTCCCCCTGCTGGTGGTCTCGCTCCTCGTGAACCTAGGCATGTGGTTCGAGCGGCTCATGATCATCTACACCTCGCTGGCGCACGACTTCCTGCCGCACAACTTCGGGCGCTACCTCCCCACCTGGGTGGAACTCACCATCACCGCCGGCTCCTTCGGCTTCTTCCTCCTCTTCTTTTTAGGCTTCACGAAACTCCTCCCGACCGTCCCGCTCAGCGAGTTGAAGGGACACCTGGCCGAAAAGGAAGTGGTGCCGACCGGCGCGTGCAGCCACCGCGTGCGCCCCGGACTGCCGCAACATCGTCCCGCCGTGCTCGCCGTCTTCTCCAACGCCGGACGCCTGTTGCAGGCCGCCAAGGGATGCTGCGACGGCGGCTTCAAGGTGATGGAGACCTTTTCGCCGGTGAAGGTCGAGGAGCTTTCCGGGGTGATGAAGCACGCGAAGAGCCCGGTGCGCTGGTTCACCCTGGCGGGCGCCCTCGCGGGGCTTTCCGGCGGCTTCTGGCTCGCCGGCGGAACCGCGCTGGTGAACCGCCTCGTCGTCGGTGGAAAACCTCCGCTCTCCTGGGTTCCTTTCTGCGTGGTCGGCTTCGAAGGGACCATTCTGATCGGGAGTCTCGCCAACCTGGCCGGGCTCGTGCTCTTCGCGCGCCTGTTCCGGCTCGAGCCGCACCCCTTTTACGACCCGCGCTTCTCGCGCGACAAGTTCGGCCTGCTGATCTCCTGCGGCGCCGATGAGTACGAACGCCTGAAGGCGCAACTGGCCCCCGCCCATCCGGAGGAACTCCATGTCCACCAGTGACCGGCCCTCGACGAAATCCTGGCTCGTGCTCTGGCTGGTCCTCGCCGCCGCCGGGTGCGCCGTCTGGCTCTACCTTCTGAACGGTGCGGACGAGGCGCGCGTCTGGCGGGCGCTCCTCGTCAACTTCCTCTTCTTCACCCCGCTTTCGGCGGGACTCGTCGTCTGGCCCGCCATCGTCGCGACCTGCAACGGCAAATGGCACCACCCGGTCGAGCGGCCGGCGAACTCGGCCATCGCCTTCGCCCTTCCGTCGCTCGTAACGCTCCTCATCCTGTGGTGGGGGAGTGCGCGCTGGTCCCCCTGGAACGGCGTGAACCACCACCAGGGGGCGTGGCTCCACCCCGGCTTCCTCTTCGGGCGCGATCTGGCCGTCCTCCTTCTCTTCTGGGGGCTTGCCCTGTACCACCTGCGGGCCAAACGGAAGGGAGAGGCCGCGCGCTCCGGCGCGGTTCTGGTGCTGGTCTACTGCCTCGCCTTCTCCCTCATCGGCTTCGACCTGGTCATGGCGCTCGATCCCCTCTGGCACAGCAACCTCGCGGGGGGCTACTTCTTCATCTCCGGGCTCTACATCGCCATGACCTGCTGGGCCCTCTTGTCCGCCTGGCACCCCGAGGCGGGACCGGATCAGCTCCACGACCTGGGGAAACTGACCGTCGCCTTCAGCCTCATGACCACCTATCTCATGTACGCGCACCTCCTACCCTTCTGGTACGAGAACCTGCCGCGCGAGATCAGGTTCCTGTTGCCGCGCATGCACGCGCCCGAGTGGCGCCCGTTGAGCTTTTTCCTCTTGGGGCTCGTCTACTTCGGGCCGCTCGTGCTTCTTCTCCCGATCCGGACCAAGCGCAGCCGCGTCGCCCTCGGGACGGTCGCCTTCATCGTCCTGTGCGGCCTCTGGCTTGAGCGCTGGTGGCTGGTGGCGCCTACCTTCGACCCGATGGCGCACCTCGGTCTCGCCGAACTCTCCCTCGCCGCCGGTTTCGCCGGTATCCTCGGTCTCGGCATGCTCGGCGCGCGCAAGAGCGGAGGTGCTCCTTGAGCGGCCCGGAGAAAAAGGGGGTGCCGCGCTGGGCGTCTTATGCCGCCGCGACCGCCATCCTCGCTTCGGCGCTCGCCGCACTCGTCTACCTGAACCGCCTCTACCCGGTGGGGCTCGGGCCGCGCCAGCCCATCCCGTTCAGTCACCGGGTGCATGCCGGGATCAAGCAGATCAGCTGTTTCATGTGCCACGACGCCGCCGCGCGCTCCTCCCGGGCCGGGATCCCGCCGCTTCAAACCTGCCTTTTGTGCCACTCCCGCATCATCCGCAACTACCCGTGGATCGCGCGGCTCAGGGGGCACGTGGCGCAGAACCGGCCGGTGGTGTGGGAGAGGGTGAACTGGCTCCCCGAGTTCGTCTATTTCGACCATTCCATGCATCTCATGCGCGGCGTGGACTGCGGTCACTGCCACGGCGACGTGCGGCAGATGGACCGGGTGGCGGGAGCGCGCAAGTTCGAGATGGGCTTTTGCATCCGGTGCCACAAGGAGAACCGGGTCACCCACGACTGCTTCGTTTGCCATCGGTAGGGAAGGTTCAGCCTCCGCCAGTCCCCCTCTCCCTCCGGGAGAGGGTGCCCACAGGGCGGGTGAGGGCGTTGCCACGAAGTGAAGAATTGCATCTGCCGACGCCCTCACCCTGCCCTTCTCCCGGAGGGAGAGGGACGTCTTAGGAGAAGTCGATGACCAACCTGTTCCGCAAGCCGCAGAGCGCTTCGTTGGCCTTCATGGTCGCCGGCGCGGTCTGGTTCGTGGTGGGCGCCGTGTACGGCATGTTTTCCGCCATACACCTGGTGGCGCCGGAGTTCCTGCCGCACGTGGCACCGCTCGTCTTCGGACGGGAGCGCCCGGTCCACGTCAACACCATGCTCTACGGCTTCGTCGGCACCATGCTCACCGGCATCGGCCTCCACTACGTTCCGGCCCTCCTGAAGACGCGCCTTTGGTCCGAGCCTCTAGGGTGGGTCACCTTCCTCTTCTGGAACCTGACCGTCCTGAGCGGCCCGTTAGGTTTCGCCTTCGGCTTCACCCAGGGGCGCGAGTACAACGAGTACGTCTGGCTCGCCGACGTCTCGCTGGTCGTCGCCGTTCTCTGCATGATCGTCAACGTGACCCTCACCATCATGCACCGGCGCGAACCGCAGCTCTACGTCTCCATCTGGTACTTCGTGGCGACCTTCCTCTGGACCGCCTGCAATTACCCGCTCGGCAACGTCATGTGGCACCCGGCCACCGGCGCCATGCCCGGCCTGATCGATTCCATCTTCCTCTGGTTTTGGGGACACAACCTCCCGGGGCTTCTGATCACCCCGCTTGCCACCGGGGCCGCCTACTACGTCATCCCGCGCGTAGCGAAGACCCCGCTCAACTCGCACACCCTGTCCCTTCTCGGCTTCTGGCTCCTGATCGCGCTCTACAGCCACATCGGCGGCCACCACGTGCTGCAGTCCCCCATTCCCAGCTGGCTGAAGACGATCTCGGTGGTCGACTCGATCTCCATGGTGCTGCCGGTCTCCATCGTCGTGATCAACCTCTGGCTCACCGCACGCTTCGTCGGCGGACGGGTCTGGAGCGACCCGTCGGCGCGGCTCGTCATGGCGGGGGTCGTCTGGTACATCGTCACCTGCATCCAGGGGCCGTTGCAGTCGCTCCCCTTTCTGCAGCGCGTGACCCATTTCAACAACTGGACCGTAGGCCACGCCCACATCGCCATGCTCGGCTTCGGCGGCTACATCGCCCTCGGCGCCATGTGGCACACGCTTCCCCTGGTGAGCGGCCGCCCCGTCTACTCGCAACGGCTCATCAACCTGCAGTTCGGCCTGATCACCTTCGGCCTCACCGGCTTCTTCATCGTCCTCACCATGGCGGGGCTCGTGCAGGGGACGGCCTGGTACAACGGCGAGACCGTGGTCAGGGTGCTGCCGCAACTCATCCCCTTCATGGCGATGCGGGCGGCACTCGGCGTCTTCATCCTGAGCGCCTCGATCGTGGGACTCTTCAACGTCTACATGACGCTGCGCGGCGCAAAAGAGCCTGAAGCGCTGCGGCGCCTCGAGGAGGCGACATGAAGATGACTCCGGCCTTCGTCATCGTCGGAGCGCTCCTCGTGTTCTGGGCCTCCGCCTTCATCATCGTCGGGATCCCGTCGCTCACCATGAAGGAGACCCCCTCGGAGATCTGGCGCCCGCTCACCCCGCTGGAAGCGCGGGGACACCGGCTCTACGTCGAGAACGGCTGCAGCTATTGCCACTCGCAGTTCATCCGGGTGATCGACTGGGGTATCGGGGCGGAGCGGATCGCCAAGGCGGGGGACTACGTCGGGATCGAACCGGCCATCCTGGGGAGCGAGCGCACCGGTCCGGACCTCTCGCAGGAGGGGGGGGAGCACAGCGACGACTGGAACCGGGCGCACTTCCTGGACCCGCGCAACACGACGCCGATCTCGCTCATGCCCGCCTGGGACTTCCTCTCCGACGGTGAGATAGAGGCGCTCATGGCATACGTTCAGGGGCTCGGGGGGAAAGCGGCGGACTTGAGGGTAAAGCGGCAGCGGGATTGGAAACGCCAGGCGGTGGCGGCTTACGCCGCCGGGGTCGATGCGAACATCGAGTGGCTGCACGGCCAGGTCCCGGAGGTGTGGCGCAGGATGCCTAACCCTTACCCGGCGACCGAGGCGGCGCTGCAGCGCGGCAAGAGGATCTACCAGCAGCTGTGCATCAACTGCCACAGCCCGATCGGCGACGGCAACGGCCCGGCCCAGCCGCACCTGAGCCCGCCCCCCTTGAACTTCACCATACTCAGGCGTCACCTCGTGGAGAACAGGTACATCGGCGGGATCTTCTACTACCAGATCATGAACGGCATCACCGGCACCGCGATGCCGTACTTCAAGAAGCACCTGGAGTCGGAGAAGATCTGGGACCTGGCCAACTACCTGGCCGTTTCCTTCGTCGGCTACACCGATGCCAACACCGATCCGCGCGGCATCGACGCCTCCTACGAGGGGGGGTGGGTGAACCGGTACCTGCCGCCGGCGGTGACACCGGGGCGGTAGACGGGATCGGGCCAGTCGCCTGGACATCCCCCTCCCCTTGCGGGAGGGGGGCAGGGGGTGGGGGAAAACGCCATCAGCGTCACAGGTTGCAGCTTCACCCACCCCCCAGCCCCCTCCCGTCAAGGGAGGGGGAGCGAGGAGCACCGACATGAACAACCCGCTCGACAGCACCGCCTTCGTGCTCATCTGGATCGGCTTTCCGCTCCTTGTTGGAAGCGTGGCGGCGCTATTTTTCTTCTGGGGGATGCGCAACGGCCAGTTCGCAGACCAGGAGCGCGCCCGCTACCTGCCGCTGGAATCCGGTTGCGAGGAGGAGCCCCCCACGCTGCCGGACCCGCGCAGGACCGAACGGGGTTGCCGGGAAGTTGCACAGGTGCCTGCGTCTGCGCAGCCCGGACGTCATGAGACAGGCCTAGGCACCGAAAATGGTGCGGGAGGTACGCGTCCATGCTGACCCTCTACCTCTACGTGCTGCAAAACCAGTGGCTCGTCATGGCGCTTTTGTGCGGCCTGGCACTCGTAATCGCCACCGCGCTCGTCTACCAGGCGCTCTGGCTGCCGCGCGGGACCGAGAAAAAAAGCGAGGAGATCAAGGTGAGGGGACCGGCTAGCTTCCTCGCCTGGCTGCGCTCCTTCATGCCCTGGGTCATCATCCTGCTCTTTCTGGCCTGCATCGCGTTCACCTGCTTCGAGATCTCGTACAACGCCGGCATCCCCCCCAACTGGTGAGGCCAACATGGAAGAAAAACCGGAATACGACGAGCAGCAGGAGCTGCGATCCCCCTGGGAGTGGGTGATCCTGATCGTCTTCAGCGCGGCCCTCATGGGGTACGGCTGGCTGGTCTACCTCCTCGTCCAGGACGGGGCGAGGCGCTGGGACTTCGGGCAGCTGCCGGACGCGCCGGCGGAGTCGATCTACTCGAGCGAGCAGCCGCGCAGACCGGCGCAACGCCAGATCCAGGCGCTGCCGGAGGCGATACCGCTGCAACCGGCACAGAAACGCGGCAAGGACGGGGAGAAAAGATGAAGAAGCTGATCGCCTTCATGGTCCTGGCACCCCCGTTGTTCGGGGCGGTGGTTTTCAGCTGGATCCTGGTCCGGGGACCGAGGATGACGGTGCAGCACCACATTCGGGAATTCCAGATGGTGTTGCCGGGACCCGCACCGGGGAGCGTGAGCGTGACCTCGGCCACATCGGCACCGGCCGAGGAGGGAGCAGGGGGGGTGACGGGACCCAAGGCGACTCCGGCGCTGCTCGCCCAAGGGAGGATCTACTACAGCTATTACTGCCTTTTCTGCCACGGTGTCGCCGGCGCCGGTGACGGGCCGGTTGGAAACAGCTACGTGCCGAGGCCCGCCGACCTGCGCCATGCGTCGGTGGGCGCCTACCCGGACGGGGAATTGCTGCAAAGGATGCTGACCGGTGCGGGACACGAGCCGGTGCTCGAACGTGTGGTGCCGCAGCGGCACCGCTGGCCCCTGGTCGCCTACCTGCGTTCGCTCAGCTCCTCCAGGTGAACGGGAGCAGCCCGCTTCCAGGAGGCTCATGCGAAATAAAGACAAATCCCCCCCGTCCCCCCTTCGCAAAGGGGGGGGCGCGAGGTCACCTGCAGCGCTTCGTGGACACACCTGCCGTCGTTCCCCCGAATTTATTTAAGAACCTTCCCCGAGAGCACCTCCTGCACCAGCTTGGCGAGCTCTTCCATCTGGAACGGTTTCTTCAAAAAGGCGGCACCTTCCCTCTTCACGCTCTCGTCGTCGAGGATGGCGGCGGTGTAGCCGGACATGTAGATGCATTTAGCCCCCGGCCTCACCTTGCGCAGGGCTGCCATCATCTCCTGCCCGCGCATCCCGGGCATGAGGACGTCGGTCAGCACGAGGTCGATCTCCACCTCAGGGTTTTCCGCCACGGCGAGCGCCTCGCGGGGATCGGCAATGGCAAGGCATCGGTACCCCATGCTTTCGAGCATGGACGTAGTCAGGTCGCGCACCATGTCCTCGTCCTCCACAAGGAGCACCGTTCCGCTCCCCCGAGCCGGGACCGGCGCCTCCTGCTCCGGCTCCTGGCACCGCGCTTCCCGGCACCTCGGGAAGAAAACCTTGAAGGTGCTGCCGCAACCGGGCTCGGTCTCTACCTCGATGAAGCCGCCGTTCTGGGTGACGATGCCGTACACCGTCGCCAGCCCGAGCCCGGTCCCCTTCCCTTGTCCTTTCGTCGTGTAGAAGGGTTCGAAGATGTGACGGCGCGTCTCGGCATCCATCCCCTCGCCGGTATCCCGGCACTCGATCCGGACGAAACCTCCCGGCGCCACCCCAGGGGAGCCCGGCGGGGACTCCCTCAACTCGCAGTTGCCGGTGGCGATGGTGATGGTCCCCCCCTGCGGCATGGCATCGCGCGCGTTCACCGCGAGGTTCATGATGATCTGGTCCAGTTGCACCGGGTCGATGTTGATCTGCCACAGACCTTCCCCCGGCACTACGACGATGGCGATGTGCTCGCCGATCAGACGCCCGAGCGACTTGCGCAGATCATCCAGCATGGCGTTGACCTGGACCGGCCTCGGCGTGACCACCTGCTGCCGGGAGAAGGCAAGGAGCTGGGAGGTGATGTCGCGAGACTGCTCCGCAGCCTTCAAGATCTGCCTCAGGTGCTCTTTGAGCGCCGGCTCTTCCGTCTTAAAGGAGGCGAGCTCGGCGTTGCCCAGGATGACGGTGAGCTTGTTGTTGAAGTCGTGCGCCACCCCGCCCGCCAGGCGCCCCACCGATTCCAGCTTCTGGGCCTGGCGCAGTTGCTCCTCGATGGCGCGGCGCTCGGTGATGTCGCGCACCGTGGCGATTACCCCGACCACCTCCCCGGAGGCGCTGCGCAGGGGAGCGGAGGCGTCCGAAAGCCAGATGCTCCGCCCGGCCGCGTCGCGCCCGCTGAATTCCAGAGTCACCGGGGCCCCTCCTCTCAAAAGCTCCTCCAGGCGCGCCAGCAGCCCCTCCTCCTTGAGCTGAGGGAAGACCTCACCGGCTTTTTTCCCCAGCGCGTCTGCGGCTTTGACGCCGCTCAGCTCCTCCATGTACGGGTTCCAGACCAGGTAGCGCAGCTCGCGGTCGTACACGACGATCCCCTCGCGCGCACTGTTGATGATCTCCTGGCTGAACTGCAGGGCGTCCGAGAGCCTTTCCGCGTGGAGCTTCTTCTCGGTGACGTCCTCGTAGACCCCGAGCACCCCCCAGATCGCCCCCCCCTTGTCCCTCAGCGGCATCTTGCTCGTGTCGATCCAGATCACGCTGCCGTCCGCCTGGGTCAGGTTCTCGATGATGTGCATCTTGGCCCGGCCGCTCTCCATGACGGCCCGGTCGTCCGCCAGGTACCCCTCGCACTCCTCATCGGTCCAGGGGAGGTCGTGGTCGGTCTTCCCCACCACCTCGGACGGGTCGGCAAGCCCCGCACCCGCGGCGAACTCGCGGTTGCACCCCATGTAGACGCTGTCCCGGTCTTTCCAGAAGATCGACTGCGGGATCGAGTTCATGATGTGGCGCAGGACGTCGTTGGTAAGGCGCAGCTCTTCCAGGGCCTGGTGCAGCTCGCCGTAGGGACGCTGCACCGCGGCGGCGAACACGCCGTGGTAGATCATGGCGAAGGCGATCAACTTGTACAGGTGCCCCAGCACGTTGTAGGTGTCGTAGACGCTTTTATAGACGGTGAAGACCAGCTCGCTGAAGATGCAGAGGACGAAGGCGCAGACGAAACAGCGGTAGTGGAATTCCTCCGACGCGTTGAGCCGCCAGAGGTAGACCGCCGTGGCGAGGCAGAGCAGGATGATGATGAGCCATTCCGCCCCCTTCTTGAACGGGGTGAGCCCGTAGCCCGGTACGAAGGTCGCGGGGAGCGCATCAGGAAAGAAGGTGACCAGGACGAAGACGGCGCCGGTCACCGCGAGGACCGCGGCGAGAAGCGGCCAACGCCCGAACCGGTCCGAACGCCCCTCCTTGCCTACGAAGCCGCTGGCGAGGAAAGAGGCCGCACCGAAGAGGCGGACCGCGATCCAGAACTGGGTGGACTTGTTTGGGGAGTTGGGGGTGATGAAGGAAGGCATCCCCGGGTAACCCATGGTGTGCATGAAGTCCATGAGGCCGATCCCGAGGAAAGCGACGCCGAGAAAGAGCGTGTGCCGGTCTCCGCTTTGGCTGTGCGAGAACCAGGCGGCCCCGAAGATGGAGAGGGAAACCATGACGCTGAAGAATTCAACGGTGTTGTGGAAGACCAGGTAGTCGGACGCATCCAGCACCAGGTAAAGCGCTGAGGGGAACAGTTCGACGAGAAGAAACGGGAAGGCCGCCACAAGGCTAACCGCGACGAGCACCACCCGACTTCGCATTGGCATGTCGATCCGAATCATGGTCACTTTCCCGGGGGCTGCGTATCAGGATCAGGCTACATGCACACCTTCAGCACCTGCTCGAGGTCCGTCTCCCCCTGCATCATCTTCAAAAGGCCGTCCATCTTCAGGGTCCACATCCCGTCATCCATGGCGATGCCGCGCAGCTCGTCCATACCCTTGCCGTGCCTGATGGCGACCTTAACCGCCTCGGTCCCGGTCATGAGCTCGTGCAGCGCGATGCGCCCCTTGTAGCCGGTTCCCCCGCAGCTGTCGCAGCCGACCGCCTTCATGAAGTTCACTTCCTTGAACTCGGGGATGACGTTCGGCCTCTCCCCCGCGATCTGCCTGAGCGCCGCCACGGCCTCGTCGTAGCGCTGCCGCTGGTCGGGCGCCGGCTTCTTGCAGTTCGGGCAGAGCCTCTTGGCAAGGCGTTGCGCCAGGATGCCGAGGAGCGCGTCGGAGAAGTTGAAGGGGTCCATCCCCATCTCGATCAGGCGCACCGCCGCCTCCGGGGCGGAGTTGGTGTGCAGGGTGGAGAAGACGAGGTGACCGGTGAGTGAGGCCTCGATGGCGATCTTCGAAGTCTCGGCGTCGCGCATCTCTCCGATCATGATGACGTCCGGGTCCGCGCGCAAAAAGGAGCGCAGCGCCTCGGCGAAGGTGAAGCCGATCTTCGCGTTCACCTGCACCTGGCAAAGCCCCGCCTGCGTGATCTCGACCGGGTCCTCCGCGGTCCAGATCTTGCGCTCCTGCGTGTTGATGTGGCCGAGCGCCGAGTGCAGCGTGGTGGTCTTTCCCGACCCGGTAGGTCCTACGCAGAGGATGATGCCGTGCGGCTTATCCAGGATATCTATGAACCGTTCCAGGTTGTGCGGCGTGAGACCTAGCCCGGTCAGGGGGTAGGGCTTGCTCGCGGCGAGAAGCCTCAGGACCGCGGCCTCGCGCCCCCCCACCATCGGGGTGATCTCGACGCGGTACTCGAGCATCTTTTGCCGGTAACGGAGCAGGATCTTGCCGCTTTGGGGACGGCGCCGCTCGGCGATGTTCAGGTCCGCCATGATCTTTATGCGCACCAGGATGGCACCCTTGTAGGAGGCGGAAACCTTGTGCGCCGCCACGCACTCCCCGTCGATACGGTAGCGGATCCCCAGCGGCTCGTTGCCGCTCCCCGGCTCGAAGTGGATGTCGGAGGCCCCCTGGTTGTAGGCGTCGATGAGGATGCGGTTCACCAGCGAGATGATCTTCGAGTCGGGCTCGAAGAGCAGGCGCGTATCGTCCGCCTCCTCCTCGATGGTGACCGTCTCCGCCTCCCCCTTCATCGAGTTCAGCAGGGTATCCACGGTGTCGATCCGGTTCCGGTAGTACTTCTCGATCGCCGCGGCGATCTTTTGCTGCGGGGCAACGACGAGCTCGGTGGCGAAGTTGGTCGAGAACCTCAGGTTGTCGCCGATGCTGAGATCGGTGGGGGAAGAGGTGGCGACGGTAAGGGTCCTACCCTCAAGCGAGATCGGGAAAACCTTCAGGCGGGAGGCGAGCCCCTCGGAGATGGCGCCGAGTGCCGCGTCGCTCGGGATCACCGTGTCGAGGTCGACGTAGCGGAGCCTGAACTTGGTCGCGAGCGCCGAGAGGAGCTGCTCTTCGGTGATGAGCCCCTTCATGATGAGAAGCTCGCCCACCTGCAGCTTCTTCCCCTTCTGGCTCTTGAAGGCCGCCTCCACCTGCTCGCGGGTCACGAGCCCGGACTCGACCAGGATGTCCCCCACCCTCGCGTGGTGCATGAGGGCGTGCTCCTGCGCCTCACCTTCGTCGACGGCATCGGCCAGAAGGATCGCGGCGTCGGCATCGCCCCCCTTTGCCTGCTCGGACTGCAGCCTTATCGCCGCCTCCACCTTTTCCGGTGAGACGTACCCCTGGTCCTCGAGGATCTGCCCGGTGCGCCGGTCGTCCTGGCGGTATCTTACGCCCGAGTCGGTGAAGAAGGCGGTGCAGTAACTCTCCTCCCCCTGCAGCATGCCGAGGAATCCCTTGAGGAACTTGCCGTTGGCCGGGACGGCAACCCTGAAGGTCTCACCGGCGATGGTCTGCACCTCCTCGACGGTCTCTTTCCCGCCGCCGATTCCCGCAGGGGGATTCAGGAAACGTATGTAGCAGATCTCGTCCAGCGAGAAGGTGAGCGTCTCCCTCCCCCCTTCCACCTGTACCTCTATCTCGCTGTCCTGATACTTGAAGGAGCGGGTGAGTACCCCCCTCACCTCGTCTCCGGTTTTCAGCCTTATCCTCAATTCGTTCATGTTCGTTACCTCTCGGCGCCTCTCCCGCGCCGGGTTTATGCCGCATCCCCGGCCTGGATGCCGGTACGTCGGTCTTGCATCAGACGGTCTTCATCGGTGAAAAAACGTGCCACTTTCTCGGCGTTCACCGGCCGCGAGATCAGGAAGCCCTGGATCTCGTGGCACCCCTGGTCCTTCAGGGCCTCAAGCTGTTCCACCGTCTCCACGCCTTCCGCCACGATCTGCATGTTGAGGCTTTTGGCCATGGCGATGATCGCGGTGACGATGGCCTGATCCTCGGTGCTCTTCATCATGTTGAGGATGAAGGTACGGTCTATCTTCAGCGTGTTGATGGGGAACCGGTGCAGATAGGAGAGCGACGAGTAGCCGGTGCCGAAATCGTCCACGGAGACGGTGATCCCCATCCCGCGCAGCTCCCCAAGCACACGGCAGGTGTACTCGTCGTTTTGCATGAGCGCCCCTTCGGTGATCTCGATCTCGAGCAGCGTCGGGTCGAGTTCCGTCGTCGCGAGCACCGCGAGGATCGCCTCCTTCACGTCCTGGCGCTGGAAGTGGAAGGGGGAAAGGTTCACCGCCACCCGCACCGGGGGATGCCCCGCCTCCTGCCAGTCCTTCGCCTGCCGACACGCGGTGCGCATGACCCAGTCGGTGAGCTCGGCGATCAAGCCGCTCTCCTCGGCGAGGCGGATGAAGCGGTCCGGTCCCAAAAGCCCCAGTCTCGGGTGCATCCAGCGCACCAGCGCCTCGACGCTCGTCACCTTCCCGGTCAGGACGTCGACCTTGGGCTGGTAGTGCAGCACGAACTCACCCTGCACCACCGCCTGGCGCAGGTCGGTGAGCAGGGTGACCCGTTCGCTTGCGTGCTCGTTCATCCTCTTCTCGAAGAGGGCGTACACGTTCTTGCCGGCGCCCTTCGCGTGATACATGGCGATGTCGGCGTTCATCAAAAGCTCGTCCACCGTCTTGCCGTCGTAGGGGAAGAGGGTCACGCCTATGCTCGCGGTGACGTGAATCTCGCTTTCCCCGAGCCGGAAGGTGTCGGCAAAAAGAGCTACCAGTTTCTGCGCCACGAGGGCCGCGTTCTCCGGCGTGGCGATGTTCTGGCAGAAGACGGTGAACTCGTCGCCGCCCAGCCGCGCCACGGTGTCGCAGCTTCTAACCACCGTCGAAAGCCGGCTTGCCACCTCGATGAGGAGCAGGTCGCCGATCCGGTGCCCGAGGGTGTCGTTGATGTCCTTGAAGTGGTCGAGGTCGATGAAGATCACCGCCACCGCTTCCCGTGCCCGTCCTGCGAGCGAGAGGGCCTGGCTCAGCCGGTCGTAGAACAGGGTCCGGTTCGGGAGCCGGGTCAGGGGATCGTAGTGCGCCAGCTGCTGCAGGTGCGCCTGGCGCTGCCTGAGGATCTGGTTGCGCTCCTCGATCTCGCAGAGCATCTCGTTGAAGCCGTCGTAGAGAAGGCCGATCTCGTCGTTCGAAGGCTTCTGCACGCGCAGGGAGAAGTTCTTGCTGGCGGAAACCTCCTTCATGGTGGCGAGCAGTTCCAGAAGCGGCGACGACACCATCTGCTGCAGCCGTGCGGAAAAGAGGTAGGCGGCCACGAAGGCGGCGCCCATGAACAAAAACGCCGCGAGAAGGGTCCACCCCAGGTTGCGCAGAAACCCCGAGGCGTTGGCATGGAGCACCACGGTGCCGACCGGCTCGCCGTCGAGATAAATCGTCTTCACCGCGCTTGCGTATCCGGAGGAAAACGAGCTCCGGTAGGCGTCGTCTTGTACCTGTCGTACCGCCCGGGTGATGTCGGCGGGTGTCGCCCCCTCGGGAAGGAGCTCCAGGGGGAGCTTCGCCCGCGCCGCACCCGGCGCCAGGTACCGGGCGAAGAGTCGGCCGTCCTTGGTGATGATGTACGCCGCCAGGATGGAGCTCTTCGCCGCCAGGGGGCGCACCGTGTCCTCCGCGGACTTCGGGTCGTTGAAGACGACCGCGGAGGCGCTGTTTTCCCCGATCACCTCCGCTATGGAGACGAGGTCCTCCTCCTGGGCCCGGTAAAGCACCTTCGCCTCCCGCGCCACGAAGAAGAGCGAGGCGAGGATGAGGGTCGCCGTGCAGCAAAGCATGATGATCAGCATCAGCTTGCGTTGCAGCGGGAGGTTTCTTATGAAATGCTCTCCGGGACGGCTCATGAATCACCCTCTTTTAGGATCCTGGCCAACTTGAGGAGTTGCGAGCTGATCTTGAACCGGGACTGGTGCGCCGCCTTCATGTTGATCTCGAAACGGACCCGCCCCTCCTGCTCCACGAGCCCGATGATCCCCCCCTGGCGCGCGAAGTCCGGGACATCCCCGACGGTGAGCACCGACCTCCTTCGCGCCAGGTCGAGGACCCCCGCCAGGTAGCGTTTCTCCACCCCGCTCACCACGAGAACGTGGCACTCGCCCAGCTCTTCACCGACCTGCAGGTGCCTCACCAGGACCGGATGCCCCAGCACCGTCTTGCCCCGGTACGGCTCCAGCGCCGCCGCAAACGGGCCGCGCCCCATGCTGCAAATCATGAGGGGGGCGCCGTTCGAGGCGAAGGCCCCCGCCGGCCACTCGATGTACTTCGCCATGTTGTAGACCATGGCCCCCTTCACCTGGTACTCCTGCGCCCCCTCGGCCCCGAGGGGCCGGGGCCCGGACAGAAAGAGGGAGGCGGCCACAAGACCCACGGCAAGCCGGCGCGTCATGTTGAAAAGGTTCGGCATCGGCATCTCCCCTAGAACCGGTAGCTCACCTGGAGCCGGTAGGTCCTGCCGTCCTGCGGAATCACGTTCTGCACGTGATCCGTGGTGGCGGGATCGACAATACGGCGGTCCAGGAGGTTGTAGACGGAGACGGAGGTTTCAAGCCCGGGGAGCAAGGCGGTGGAGAAGAGCGTCGCGTTGGCGACCGCGTACCCCCCCGCCGACACCTGGGCGTCGTTGTGGGTGAAGTCGCGCCGGCTCACCCCCTGCAGCTCGATACCGGCGAAGAGCTTCTTCCGGTACAGGGGCGCCGTCACGTTGAGCTTCACCAGGTGCCTGGGCGAGTAGTCCAGGCGCTCATCGGTCACGTCGTTTCGCGCCGAGACGAAGCCGTAACTCGCTCGGGCCGAGAAGCCGGTGTTCCACTGCCCCTCGACCTCGAACTCTCCTCCGAGCGCCTTAACCCGCTCTATGTTGGCGAAGGCCACCTGCGTTGCCGAGACGTCCTCGTAACTGATCAGGTTGTCGATCTTGTTGTAGAAGAGGCTCGCGCTGGTGCGCACGATGTCGCCGTAGTACTGCTCCCAGATCGCCTCGTAAGTGCGCACCGTCTCGGGCCTAAGCGACGGGCTCGTGGCGTAACCGTTGAAGACGTCGTTGTAGTAGAGCTCGTAGGCGTTGGGAGCCCGAAACGCCTTGCCGTAGATCAGCTTGAAGACGGTCCCCTCCACGGGAGTGTAGATGAGTGCCAGGCGCGGACTCGTCGCGCCGCCGAAGGTTTCGTAGTGGTCGTAGCGCACCCCCGCGTTCAGGATCAGTTCATCCAGGATGCGCAGCTCCGCCTGCCCGAAGAGGGCCCAGAACAGGTCGCTGTGGTCGTTCTCCACGCTGCGCCCCCCGGGGACCAGGTCTACGTTCGGGATTTCCAGTTGGAAGGTGTCCCTAAAGCGGGTGCCGCCGGTCAGCTGCAGCCTCGGGAGCACCTGCCGGCTTGCCTGTGCCTCGGCGCCCCACCAGCGCGCCAGGTGGTCGTCCCGGTTCACGTAGGTGGCGGGATAAGAAATGGGATCTCGGGCGTCGCGCTCGTAGGCGAAGTCGCCGATGAAGCGGTACTCGTCGTAGAAGAGCCGCGCGGTCACGCTGGTCCCCTCGAAGGCCTTGTCGTATTTGAGATCGAGGAAGCTGCGCCGGTCGGTGGACTTGGTGCGGGGGTCGTCGAAGATGGTGCCGAAGGATGCGGTCGGGATGCGCTTGTCGCGCGAGACGAGGGCGCCGGTCAGGGTGAAGTCGCGCAGGTGCCCGGAGGCGAATAGCGAGTAGTTGCTGTCGCGGTCCATGTTGTCCGCGATGCCGTTGTTGGTGGCGGGGTCGTTGAACTCGGGATAGAAGAGGCGGTCGTCGCCGCGGCTTACGTAACGTGAACCGGAGACCAGGAACTCGCCGCCGTTGAACGCCTTCCCGAAGGTGAGGCGCCCCGAGCCGCTCTTCTGGCTCCCGAAGCTTCCCGCCGCCTCCACGCCGTCCAGTTGCTTGCCGCTTTTGCTGATCACGTTGATGACGCCGAAAAAGGCGCCCGCGCCGTAGAGCGAGGAGCTTGGTCCCCTGATGATCTCGATGCGGTCGACGAGGGCCAAGTCGAGGATGAATTCGGTACCTATGGCGGCGGATTCGTAGATGACGTCGTTGACCTGGTGCCCGTCGAGCAGCAGGAGAACGCGGGTGTTGTAGTCGCCGGGGCGGTTGAAGCCGCGCGTCCCTATGTAGCTGTAGTTGCGGTCGTAGGTGGCGAAAAAGCCGCGCGTCGCCTTCAAGACGTCCGCCAGGGTGCGCCACCCGTAATGCCTGATCTCGTCCGAGGTCACCACGGTCACCGACGCCGGCGCCTCGGTCACCACCTGCTCGAACTTGGAGACGCCGTAGACCTTTTCCACCTTCAGGTTGGTGAGCTGTTCCAGGTCCATGGCGCCCAGGTCCTGGGCGGGCTGCTCGACGGCGTCATCCGCGCGCGCCGTCCCGCAGAGCAGGGAGAGCAGCAAGCCGGCCAGGGACACCAGAAGCCTGCAACGGTTTCTTGTCATCGTCTTCCTCCAGCAATCCACTTCCTCTGTACCAGTGCCGGCTGGTCGGAACAACGAGCCCGAGGAAGAAGGAGCTGCAATGTATCAAGCAGGTGGCCGAAGCTGCCTGATAGGTAACGGATCATTTAATATTTTATTATTATTGTCAATGTTTAATATTGTATCTGCGCCCCTGTACTGCTATGCGACATAGAAGTCGGGACAACCAAGTCAAGTCTCGCAACTGATACTTTGTTAAACGCCAATAGTTGGTATCCGTTGCAATGCGGGGAATCGTATCATACATAAGGTACATTGCAATTGAGCATATAAGCCTTCTTCACTTCCTGTTCTCCCAATTGACCTATGTCACTTTTCGGCTGTTCTTCCGCGAAAATTAGCACGGTGATACGCGACTGAGGAAAGTCCTTCCGAAAACGAAAAAGGGCCAGTTAAGCTGGCCCTTTTTCCGTCGGTTTTTACTGTGTGGTGTTCGTACTAGGCGGGGATATGCTCCGCGGCGCCGATTTCGGTCAGGTAGAGACGGACCGTGACGGAGCAGTCCGAGCCTGCGCCCTTCACCAAAGCCACCACCTTCTCGAGAATGGCTCCCGCCAGCTTGTTCTCCACGGCGGTGCGGGGCCCGAGGCTGCGTGCGAGCACTATGATGCGCAGGTCCGCCCCGGTGTCGCGGCCGCTCGCCTGGGAGAACTGCAGCGAGATCTGCTCCGGTTTGAGGATCGCCATCTTGCCGCCGCGGATTTCCAGTAACCCTGAAATGATGGAAGGGACATCCTTCGCGAGGGCGTCCAGCACCTCGTCCTTCACATTCGCCTTATGGACTATCGCCACATTCATGATTACTTCCTCCTTGTGCAGTATGAGCGGTGAACAATCGGGGCAGTATAGAAGAAAATGAGTGATACATCAATAAAGAGAATAAAAAAGGACCAGCGTGATCACTGGTCCTGTGAAAGTAGAGGCTGTGAGAGTTGGTGCTACGGCAGCGTGAAGAAGAAGATGGCCCCCTGTCCCCTTTGCGACTCCGCCCGGATCTTTCCCTTATGCCGCTGCACGATGCGGTGCACCGTGGCGAACCCGATGCCGTTACCGTCGAACTCCCTTCCGTGCAGGGTCTGCTCATATCGCCACTGCTGGATGTTTAAAATTTATCAAAAAACAGCTCACGCTAGTTAATAGCAAGATTAAATACAACAAAAAAATGTGATACGTTTCTTCGCGGGTACTATGGCACCAAAATGTTCGTACTATTCAAGAAAGGCTCCATGTTCTATGCTGCCGAAACCGCTGCCGCCACTGCGGCACTGCGGGTGACCAGCAATCATTTTATGGACAGGAGGCCTTCGTGAAAGTTATCGCAATCAACGGCAGCCCGAGGAAGAAATTCAATACTGCTCAGGTGCTGCAAAAAGCGCTGGACGGGGCAGCTGCGAAAGGGGCGGAGACGGAACTGATTCATCTGTACGACGTCGACTTCAAGGGGTGCACGAGCTGTTTTGCCTGCAAGCTGAAGGACGGGAAGAGCTACGGGAAGTGCGCCATGAGAGACGGGCTTACGCCGGTTTTGGAGAGGATCGCACAGGCGGACGCCCTGGTGCTTGGCTCGCCGATCTATTTCGGAAGGGTTACCGGTGAGATGAGCTCTTTCATGGAAAGGCTCCTCTTCCAGTACTTCGTCTACTCCCAGCCGCCGGCGTCCCTGTTCGGCAGCAAGATCCGCACCGGGTTCATCTACACCATGAACGTCCCGGAGGAACTGATGCAGCAGTGGAACTACCAGGTCCACACGTCGGGAAATGAGAACTACCTGCGGGCCATTTTCGGCGAGTGCGAGTCGCTTTACTGCAACGAGACGCTTCAGCTTACGGACTACAGCAAATACGTCTTCAGCTACTACGACCCCGAGCAGCGGCGGGAACGGCACAGCGTGCTCTTCCCGGAGAACTGCCGCAAGGCGTTCGAGATGGGCGAGCGGCTGGTAACAATGGCATAAAGGATGGCACCCTCCCCCACTGCCCCTTCCGGCAAGTCTCCACTAAAACAAAAAGGCGTCGGCATTGCCGACGCCTTTGCTTTTTCGATGCAGCATGACCAGCGAGAACGCGCTAGGGTATCCTCGACGCGAAGGAGACACCGTCGACGATAAGCGTTTTGTTGTCGTCCGAGACTGCAATACTCCCGGTTCCCGAGTTGACGCCCCAGTCACCGTTGGTATCGACTGCAGCGTTTGTCGTTATGACATGGGTCGCAGGGTTCCAGGTGTAGGTACCACTCTCGATGCCGGGCCAACCGCTGCCATCGGGCGTTCCATCGTGGGCGAGCATGAAGGTTGTGTCGTTGATGATGGTGATGGCGATGGAGCCTCCCGGGCCGGGGCGATACCATCCACCGACGAGCGCGTTGGTGCCGGAAGGAAGGACACGGGTCGCAAAGGCGGAATCGTTGACGAGAAGGGTATTGTTGTCCGCCGACACGGTCAGTTTGAGCGGCCCTGCATTGGAGAAGCCCCACTGTCCGTTGGTATCCGCCGTCACGGTGGGGATGAAGGCGCCGGTGCTCTCATTCCAGGTGTAGGTGCCGGACTCCATCCCCGGCGTCCCTGATGGATCGGCCTGCACGTCACCGTCATGAGCCATCATGAACCTCTGGCCGTCGACGAAGTTGATGACGACGGGCCCCTTCGCCTGTCCCGCGTTGGGATATGCGGCATACCAGCTTCCCACGAGCTTGGAGGTAGCGGTGCCGAATTCGGTAACGGCGGTGGCGATGGCGGTGGCAGGCGACGCGTTCCCGAAGGCGTCATACGCAACCACGGTATAGCTGTACTTGGAACCCGCAGCGAGCCCGGTGTCGGTGAAAGTCGTCCCGGTCACCGTGCCGACCTGGGAAGCGCCACGGAAGATTTTGTACGCGGCCACCCCGACGTCGTCGGTCGCGGCGGTCCAGGTGAGTTTTATCTGGGTGGTCGAGAGGGCGATCGCACTCAGGTTGGTGGGGGCGGTCGGCGGGACGGCGTCGGGCGTGACGTTCAAAAAGGCGTTGATCACGCTTTGCAACTCGCTGAGAGAGACCTTGCCGTCGAGGTTCAGGTCTCCCGGAAGAGCGGTCCCGGCGCTCGCCGGAAAGGGCATCAACATGGCCGCCGCAACGGCGGTGAACAGACTTCTCCTCAGATTCTCCTTAAACATGATCCCCTCCCCAGGAACATCATTGCATAAGTCTTATTGGTCCTCACAAAAAAAGCTACCTGCTAGTACACTGTTTCATTTCTCATGTCAACACGAATCAAGCAGGTTTTTCAAAGACATAGAACGGGCATGAAGACTTTGACGCGTCCATCCCCCCCTGCTGAACCACCTCCATTGGTAGTTATAGACCTACGCGTTACGCTTTTTCCCTCCGCCTTTACTTAAAGTTTAGCTCTGTGGTTCCCGATGAATGGATCAATGAGATGTGCAACTGGGAAAAGGGAGGAACCATGCCGATTGTAACTTGGGACGGAAGCTTGGCGGTCGGGCACGAAATGATAGATGAACACCACGAACACCTCGTGGAACTGCTCAATAAAGCGTATGACGAGTTCTGTGAAAAGAAAGCCGCTCAACATATCGCCGCTGTGCTCGATGAACTGGCGGACTATGCGACGTACCACTTCGCCCAGGAAGAGCTCCTCATGGAGGAGACGGACTACCCCCGCAAGGAAGAACACCTGCTGGATCACGCCTATTTCGTAAAAAGGATCGGTGAAATCCAGAGGGATTTTGCCACCGGCGGAGTTCCCATCTCTCTCGAGATCATCTCATTCCTCAGGGGATGGCTCGTAAGACACATATCGCAGAGCGATGCAGATCTCGGTGCTCACGCGGCTAAGGTCAACAAAAAGCCTGTCATCATCACCCTCGACTGATCCCGGTCGTAACCAACCTACAATGAATATGGTAGCGGCAAGGCACAGGGCACCGCGCGTCCCTGCCTTGCCAGGACCATGTCCACCTCCCCCTCCCTCACAGCACTTCTTGAATTGGTTTAAGTTCTGCCATATAGAGCCGATATCTACGCTCAACGGGATCCGTTTGTCCAACAGAGCCCACTGAACGAGACATTTCACATTTTATGGCTGTCGATGCATACCTCAGCTGTCCCACACAGCTCACTAAAGAGGATCATAGAATGAACGGGACGAAGCGATGCGCCGGACTCTGATCAATCGGTTGCCGATACGCAAAAAGATGATGCTGATCCTGATGATTACCAGCGGGTTCACACTCATTCTCGCCTCGCTCACCTTCGTGGCTGGGACCTTCATATGGGCGCGCGTCGCGATGCGGCAAGAGCTCTCGGCACTCGCCTCGATCGTCGGGCACAACAGCTCGGCGGCGCTGGCCTTCGGCGACCGGACCGACGCACGGCGCACCCTGCAGTTTCTCGAGGACAGGAAGTACATCCTGGAGGCCCACATCCTCTCAGAGGACTTCCAGCCCTTCGCCTCGTACCGCGCGGCCGGAGCGCAATCATCGACGAGATCTGGAAGGGAGCTGGCCAGGGAAGCGGCGCGAGATGGCTTCTGGGATATGGACGGCGACATGGTGGTGGCCCGCAGGATCTCCCTTGAGGGGCAACCGCTGGGGACCGTGGTGATCCGGGCAGACTACCGGGAGCTGAACGCGCAGTTGACCTGGTTCCTTGGCTCGGTACTCATCGTGATGCTGGGAAGCCTCGCCTGCTCGTACTTCGTGTCTTCGCGGCTGCAGAGCGTCATCTCGGCCCCCATAGGGGGACTCGCCCGCACCATGGCGGCGGTCTCCCGGGACCAGAACTACGCGATCCGCGTGGAGAAGGTGAGCGACGACGAGATCGGGGCGCTCATGGACGGCTTCAACGAGATGCTCGGGCAGATCCAGGGAAGGGACGAGGAGCTCGCAAGCTACCGCAATAAGCTCGAGCAGAAGGTCGCCCAGCGCACCAGGGAACTCGACCTCACCGTGGCAGAACTCCAGCGCGCCATGGAGGCGGCCCAGGCGGCAAGCCGCGCGAAGTCGCAGTTCCTCGCCAACATGAGCCACGAGATCCGCACCCCCATGAACGGGATGCTGGGGATGACCGAGCTTCTCATGGCGACCAAACTGGATGAGCAGCAGAAACGTTTCGTCTCCTCGGTGCGCCGCTCGGGGGAGGCGCTCCTCGCCATCATCAACGACATCCTGGACTTCTCGAAGATCGAGGCCGGGAAGCTCGAGCTCGAAGAGTCCACCTTCAGCCTGCAGGATACCGTGTCCGACGTGGTCGAGCTCCTTGCGGAGAGCGCACACCGGAAGGGGCTGGAAATCGCGACCCTGGTCGAGAAGGACGTCCCCGCCTCGCTATTGGGAGATCAGGTAAGGGTGCACCAGATCCTCATGAACCTCGTCGGGAACGCGGTGAAGTTCACCGACCGGGGGGAGGTGGTCATCTCCGGTACGCTCCAGGAGGATAACGGCGACGAGGTGACGGTGCTCATGAAGGTAACCGACACCGGCATCGGCATCCCCGATGAGGTGAAGGAGCGCATCTTCAGCGGCTTCTCCCAGGCGGACAACTCGACGACACGCAAGTACGGCGGCACCGGTCTCGGGCTCACCATCGCCCGGCAGCTGGTGGAGCTCATGAGGGGAGAAATCGGTGTCGAGAGTGTTCCCGGGCGCGGTTCCACCTTCTGGTTCACACTTAGGCTGCGCAGGGAACCCACGGTACGCAACGGCACGACCGAACCGATCCCGCTGGCCGGCTACCACGCGCTCATCGTTGACGACAACTCGACCAACCTGAGCATCATGCACCACGAGCTGGCGGGATGGGGGATGACCGCGGACATGGCGGACAACGCCGGGACCGCCCTCGACCTCATGCGCAGCGCGGTCGACGCCGGCTCACCCTACCAGCTCGCGATACTCGACATGCAGATGCCCGGCATGAACGGGATCCAGTTAGCGCGCGCCATCAAGTCGGAACCCGCCCTGGAGGCTACCCCGCTCCTCATGGTCACCTCCGTCGGGCAATACGGTGACGAGGAGGAGGCGATCCGTGCCGGAATCGGATGTTACATCAGCAAGCCGGTGCGTCAGTCGCGCCTTTTCAATGCCGTCATAGACCTTCTGGGAGTGGGGATGAGCAGTGCGGCACAGCCGATGCTGACGGCGCAGCCGGGTCCGGCGCAGTTCGGTGCGAGGATACTCCTGGTTGAGGACAACCCGGTGAACCAGGACGTCGCCACCGCGATGCTGGAAAGCTGCGGCTGCCGGGTGAGCGTCGCCAATAACGGCTCCGAAGCGCTCCACGTCGTCGCCCGGCAGGAGTTCGACCTCATCTTCATGGACTGCCAGATGCCGATCATGGACGGCTATGCCGCAACCAGGGCGATCAGGGATAAGGAACGGGATGCGGGCCCGGACGGGATGCGACGCACCATCATCGCGCTGACCGCGCACGCCATGCGCGGCGACCGAGAGCAGTGCTTCGCCGCCGGCATGGACGACTACCTGACCAAACCGTTCACGCAGGCGCAACTGGTGGCGATGCTGCAGCGCTGGCTCACTGAGGCTGAGGTGTGTGCGCCCGGCGGCGCGGAAGGCTCGCAGCGCTGCGAGCCTTCCGGCGACGGGTTCGACCCTTCCGCGCTCGAAGAGATCCGGGCCCTGCAGCAGCCGGGGAAGCCAAGCCTGCTGTGGAAGGTGATCGGCTCCTACGAGAAATCGAGTCCGCTGCTCGTCGCAGCCATGCGCGAGGGGCTGCACCGCGACGACCAACAGGAGGTGCACCGTGCGGCGCACACGCTGAAATCGAGCAGCGCCTCGCTCGGCTGCATCGCCCTCTCCGATTCCTGCCGCCGCATGGAGGCCCTGACGATGGAAGGGGGAGGCGCCGACGCCGAGACGCTTCTCCAACAGATAGAATCACAGCACCGGCAGGCGCTGGAATTTCTCGCCGCACTCAGGGAGGAAGAGTCCCTCCCCTCCCCCGAACCAAGGAGTTGACATGGGAAAACAGAGGATCCTGGTCATAGACGACGATGAAACGATCACCTCGCTGCTGCAGGGGATCCTGGAATGGGCCGGTTTCGAGGTCTGCATCGCCGGCAACGCCGCCGAGGCAAACCGGCACATATGGGAGGGGGCCAAGCCTTCGCTCATCGTCCTCGACCTCATGATGCCCTTTCTCTCCGGCGACAAGGTGGCGGGGATTTACAAGGGGAACGAGGCGACCCGCGACATCCCGATCCTCTACATCTCCGGCAAGCCCGAAAGCGAGCTGCAAACGATCGTGAGGGAAACGGGCGCCGCAGGGTACCTGCAAAAGCCGTTTGGTGCCGCCAAGGTCGTCGACGCGGTGCGCGCGGTCCTCGGGTAAGCGGCGAGGAGCGGGGGTGTGATCCCCATACGCCTCCCTCTCTTGCAATCCGGTCAAAATGTCTTACCCTTACCCCTGAATTCTACTTGCTCAGGAGGAACTATGCCTAAGGTTACATTCAAGGGAAACCCGGTGACATTGGTCGGACCGGAACTTAAGGTGGGAGACGCTGCTCCCAATTTCGCCGTGGTCGACAACGCTCTCAGCCAGACAACGCTGGCGAGCTATGAGGGAAAAGTGAAGATCATCAGCGCGGTACCGTCGCTGGATACGCCGGTCTGTGACACGGAAACGAGGCGCTTCAACCAGGAAGCCGCGTCGCTTCCGGGGGACGTGGTGGTTCTCACCATCAGCGCCGATCTCCCGTTCGCGCAGAAGAGGTGGTGCGGTGCCGCCGGTATCGACAAGGTCGTCACGCTCTCCGACTACCGTGACCGCTCTTTCGGCCTTGCCTACGGCGTACTTATCGAGGAGCTGAAGCTTCTCTCCCGCTCCATCTTCGTCATCGATAAAAAGAACGTCATCCGCTACATTCAACATGTCCCCGAGGTGACCCAAGAGCCGGACTACGCGGCGGTGATCGCCGCCGCACGCGAGCTTGCCTGATCCTGAGCTGACGCACCGTTGCAAACCAGAGGCGCCCCCGGTTCAACCGGCGGCGCCTTTTGTTTTTTCTGGACGAAGTCACCTGGTGATAGTAAAAGTGGTCGTCATGGAAGAGAGAATCATGCCCAAAACACAGATGGCGAGCTACCTGCTCGCGGCACTCGCCGTGGTGACCGTGCTCCATTTCCACCTGCTCCCCGCCGTCTTCGCCGGTCTCGCCGTGTACGCGCTTACGGCGAAGCTTGCGCTGCGCCTCCCGGCGAGCTGGGGCGCACTGACCCAGAAGGTGGCCCTCGCCGGGATCATCCTCTTCGTCATCGCGCTCGTGTCCGGGATCTGCCTCGGGCTCTGGTCGTTTCTGCGCGGGCATCACGGCATGGCGAACCTTTTGGACATGACGGCCGAGACGCTCGACAACCTTAAGCGGACCCTCCCGGAAGAGTTGACCGCGGCGCTGCCGGACACGGTGGACGAACTGCGTGAACAGATCGTCACCATGCTGCGCGAGCACGGCAAGAACATCTCCTCGGTGGGGATGTCGGGGGTGAAGACCTTCGCGCACCTGATCCTCGGCATGGTGGTGGGAAGCCTCGCCGTGCTGCACCGCTTCAACCTCGAGGACGGCTTTCCCCTGCTCGCCTACCACCTGCACGCCCGGCTTTTGAACCTGGCCGACGCCTTCGACAAGGTGGTCTTCGCCCAGGTGAAGATCTCGGCGCTGAACACCTTCCTTACCGCGCTCTACCTTGCCGTGGTCCTTCCGCTCCTGGGGATCCACCTCCCCATGGTGACCCTGCTGATCCTGCTCACCTTCGTGGCCGGGCTTTTGCCGGTGGTCGGAAACCTCATCTCCAACTTCACCATCGTACTGATCAGCCTCGGCTTGTCACCTATGGTGGGCGTGGCATCCCTGGCCTTCCTGGTACTGATCCATAAGCTCGAATACTTCACCAACGCCCGTATCGTCGGAGGCGAGGTGAAGGCGAACGTCTGGGAGCTTTTAACCGCCATGCTCGTCATGGAGGCGATCTTCGGCATCGCCGGCCTGGTCGCCGCCCCGGTGGTGTACGCCTGGCTGAAATCAGAGCTCAGGGCCTACCGGCTCGTCTGATTCATGAACGCTGGGCAACACGCACTTTCATAGTAGAATGTGCTGCATGGCCGCCACCATGCCGACATCATTTGCCGTTTCTCCTTCCCCCCTCCCCGAGCGGACGCCGCACTCTCGCCTGCGGGACTCACCGCGCCTCTTTTCGCTCCGCCTGATTCTTTGCCTCGCACTGCTATGCATGGTTTCCCTTACCTGCCGCTTCGCCTGGGCTGCTCCCGGCGCCACGCTGTACTACTTCTGGGGCGTCGGCTGCCCGCACTGCGCGCAGGCAAAGCCTTTCCTCGAGGAGCTGAAGCGCAAGTACCCCGACCTCAAGGTCGAGGCGACCGAGGTGCTGCAGCATAGGGAGAACATCCCGCGCCTCATGCTCATGGCGAAGGAAAGGGGCCGGGAAGCAACCGGGGTGCCGGTCTTCATCATCGGACCGCACTACCTGAGCGGCTTTTCGGAGCAGACCCGCGCGCAGTTGGAAAACGCGGTCCGCGAGGCTCTCACCCCGGCTGGGGGAGCGTCGTCCAAAGCACCCCGGGCCGCAGCGCCGCAGCCGCCGCTTGCCTTCCCGGGACTTGGTGAGCTCGACCCGCAGCGCTACTCGCTTCCCGTCTTCACCCTGGTGATCGCGGCGCTCGACAGCTTCAACCCCTGCGCCTTCTTCGTTCTCTTCTTCCTCCTGAGTCTCCTGATCCACGCCCGGTCGCGGCGCCGCATGCTCCTCATCGGCGGGGTCTTCGTCGGCGCCTCCGGCGTCCTCTACTTCCTTTTCCTCGCGGCATGGCTGAACCTCTTCCTGATCGTCGGTTCGCTTCCGGCCATCACCGCGGCTGCCGGACTCCTCGCGCTCTTCATCGCCCTCGTCAACATCAAGGACTTCTTCCTGTTCCACAAGGGGATCTCCCTTTCCATCCCCGAAGACAAGAAGCCCAGGCTCTTCGCCCGCATGAGGCGGCTTTTGAAGGCGGAATCGCTCCCTTCCCTGCTCGCCGGAAGCACCGTGCTAGCCGTGGCGGCGAACAGCTACGAGCTTCTCTGCACGGCAGGGTTCCCCATGGTCTTCACCCGCGCGCTCACGCTGCACGAGATGGGCAGGCTCGCGTATTACGGATACCTCGCCCTGTACTGCGCCGTCTACGTCGTGCCTCTGGCGGTGATCGTCGTGATCTTCACGGTGACGCTCGGGGGGAGGAAGCTGAGCGAATGGCAAGGGAGGGTGCTGAAGCTGGTATCGGGGGTGATGATGCTCGGGCTTGGGGGGGTGCTCCTCACGCGGCCGGCGCTTCTGAACGACCCGACGACCTCGCTGTTCCTTCTGCTGGCGACCCTGGCGCTCGCCGCGGGTGCCGCCTGGCTGTTCCGGGAGGCGGGGGGGGGAGAGGACCGGGAGGACCGGGATTAGCCTATCGCGAAGCTTTCTGAGAGTACGGATTTTATCGTCGCGTTGAGACTCGCCATGTCGAAAGGCTTCTGCAGGAAGTTGACCCGCGCGCTGTCCACCCCTTTTTGGAGCAGGGTCTCCGCCGCGTAACCGGACATGTAGATGATCTTGAGCCCCGGACGCAGCGCGAGGATCCTTTCCACCGCCTCCCTGCCGCTCGCCCCGGGGAGCATCACGTCGGAGAGCACCAGGTCGATTGCGGTCCCGCGGTCGCGGCAGAGTTCGATCGCCTGGGCCGAGTTCTCCGCCATGAGCACGCGATACCCCATGTGCTCGAGCATCTTCTCCGTCATCCTCCCCACGATCTCGTCATCCTCGATCACCAGCACGGTCCCCGAGCCGTGCGCCGCCGGGAGCGCCCGGTGCTCAGCCGCGCGATCCACGAAGCTCGGGAGGTAGATCCTGAAGGTCGTGCCCGCCTCGGGCGCGCTGGCAACGGTCACGAAGCCGCCGTTTTGGGTGACCATGCCGTAGACCGTGGCGAGCCCCAACCCGCTGCCGCTCCCCACCTCGCGCGTGGTGAAAAATGGTTCGAAAATATGCCGGCTGGTCTCGGCGTCCATGCCGTGGCCGGTATCGGCGATGGCAAGCTCGACGTAATCCCCCGGGAGGGCGTCGAGATGGCTGCTGCAGTCATCCTCGCTGAGGGTTACGTTGCGGGTGACGATGGTGAGATCCCCTCCGTCCGGCATGGCCGCGACGGCGTTGCGCACGATGTTCGACAGCACCTGCTCCATCTGGGCCGGATCGATCTTCACCTTCCACAGGCTCTCGTCCAGGGATAGGGAGACCCGGACCCCGGCGCCCCACACGGCGGACCACCTGGCCGCCAGCGCGGACACCGCATCGTTTATGTCGAGGGTCTTGGGCGAGATCAGCTGCTGTCGTGAAAAGGAGAGAAGTTGCGCGGTGACGTCGCGGGAGTGCTCCGCCGCCTTGCATATCTCGCGCAGACACTCCGTGATGCGCCGGTTGCCTTGGAATTCCATGAGGAGCAGCTCGGCGTACCCGATGATCACCGAGAGCATGTTGTTGTAGTCGTGCGCCACCCCCCCTGCCAGCCGGCCCACCGACTCCATTTTGACGGACTCCCTGAGCTTGTCCTCGAGGAGCTTCTGCTTCGTGATGTCGTTGATGATCAGGCCGCAGTAACCCGGCTTCGCCCTGAAGAGCCAGACCTGGCAGCACCTGGCGTCTATCGTGTAGCGCTCCAGCGCGATCGGTTTTCCTTCCTGCACCAGCCGCCCCAGGCTCTCCAACTGCGCCGTGTCGAACCCGGGGAACACGTCCAGCAGGGTGCGCCCCACCAGCTCCTGCGCCTTCTTGCCGGTGAAGGACTCGAAGGCGGGGTTCACCTCCACGAAACGGAAGTCCGCCGCCCTCTCCCCGGGTCCCAGGAGCATCTGCAGGAGCGCGAAGCCGTTACCCATGTTCTCGAAGAGCAGACGGTACTTCTCCTCGCGCTCCTTCAGGTCCCGGTGTACCGACCGGGCCGAGGCGATGGCCATGGCGCACACGTCGGCCGCCGTGACGGCGAGGTCCAGGTAGCTGCGCGTGTGCTCGGGGGTCGCGAAGCCGCCGAACCAGAGCCAGCCGACGACGTCGTCGTGGGAAAGGCGCACCATGAAGCAGCGCGCGGCCTCCTCGATGTGGAAGGGGGCATCGATGATGCGTTGCGCCAGCGCGCGCAGGGTCTCCTCCCCGGTCGCGCGTGCCCCGTAACGCCTGAGCGCTTTCTCCTTGGCGGCGGGGATGTAGGCGAGTTCCTCTGCCCCGAAGAGAAGCGAGAAGAAGGCCAGCATGTCGTCGACGACCCGCTCCTCGCCGGCCGATTTGGCGACCCGGGAAAGCATGTCGAGAAGGAGCGCGTAGTCGGAGGCGGGGGCGCCCCCCCCGGCCTCAGCCTCCAGCCGCTGCAGTTCTCCCCGCGCCTTCTCCAACTGCAGGGCGAGAAGCTCCGGGGGCACCGGCAGCACCTCTACCGGGCGCTGCACGAAAGTACCGAACGCCCGGACCGCTTCCTCCCCCTCCGGGTTGCATCCGGTGTCGAGAAGGGTTATTCCGGCGCAGCTTTCGGCGAAGAAATCGACGGCCGTGGTGCGGTCGAAGCCCCACCCGTCGAGGAAGCCGCGCCAGTTCGCGGCCCACCCGGAGGTAACCACGAAACTCCCGGCAGCGGTGAGGCGGTCGAAGGTGCGCTCGCCGCAGACAAGTGCGGCACAGTGCGGCTTCTTCAGGACGAAAACCCGGTGGAGGTCGTCCGGAACGGAGCCGAGGGAGGCAAGGCACTCGCCGCCGACGAGGATGGCGGGCTGGCCGTCGCAGATGCGCCGGACGTCTTCCCAGTTGAGGGGGGGACGACCGCAGCAGCCGTGGAAGGTCCGGCAGTCGAACCCGGCGAGGCGCCCCTGCACGATGGCGCCCTTCACCTCGGGTCCGAGGGTTTCGCAGCAGCAGACCAAAGTCGTCTCCATGCTCACCCCCTTCCGCCTTGGAGCGGGTAGCGCCCGTATTCCCGCGCCGCCTGTGCTACCTGCTCCAGGGTCCGTTCCGGCACCTGCCAGGGGATCTCTCCGTGCTGGTCGGACAGGATGAAGCCACCCCCTTGCGCGGCGGCGTCGATGGCGCCCTTCACCTCGGCTATCGCAGCCGCTTCGTCCCAGGAGCGCATGGCGATACCGTTCAGATTCCCGAAAACGGTCAGCCTGCCGCAGCAGCGTTTCTTGACCGCGGCGAGATCCTCCTCCCCGCCGACGCCTACCATCACGGTGCCGCTACCCGCCAGGTCCTCTACCACACCGAGACACGGTCCGGAGGCGAGGTGGGTGGCGGTGGGGCCCTTGATGGCATTGAGAGCCCTGCGCGCTGCAGGCCAGCCGAAGCGACGATAAAGGGAGGGGTCTATCATCTTCGGAGAGGCGAGCGGATCGAAATAACAGATGGCGTGGGCCCCGGCGGCGAGCTGTTCGTTGCCCCATGCGGCGCAAAAGGCGGCGTTCACCTCCATGAGACGTTGCATGAGGTCGGGGCGGTCGAACATGAGGTCCAGGTACGCGTCGAAACCAAGTTGCATGACCGGGAGGGAGAACGGCGACATGACGACCCCGATGATCGGTACGGAATCCCCCACCGCCTGCCTCAATCCGCGCTGCGCCTCGAGGACCCGGACGAGACCGGGGACATCGGTCACCCGCGGCGGGGCGAGCGACTCGATGGCGTCCGCCTTCAGCGGAGGGGCGCCCGCGTTGGGTGGTCCGTCGTCCCTGAAAATGGTGCTCCCCCCCCAGGCTTCCGCCTCGAGCGAGGCATGGAAGAAGGCATAGATGCAGTCGTGTCCGTAACGCCGGAGCATGGCGAGCTGCCCGCGCACCACGTTTTGCGAGCTGGAGAAGTATTCCTCGATGGAAAGCCCGAGCTCCCTGGCGCCATGCAGGGTGAGGAGCAGGAAGAGCGGGACCCGGTCCGGTTCACGGTGCGACAAGGCGGTAAGGACGCGTTCCATGCTGGTCACGGCTCACCTCCGGATACCCGTTTGAGTGCCGGGAGCACCTGAGAGGCGGCGGCGCAGCAGAAATCGGCGCCTACCTCGTCGCAAAGCGACGGGTCGAGCCGGAAAGGAGCCCCTCCGACGATGATACGGCAGCTGACTCCTGCCCGGTCCAGCTTGTCGCGCACCTCGCGCACCTTGAGGGCCGAGGGGAGCATGAGCGCCGAGATGAGGAGCACCCGGACCGAGTCCTCCTGCACCCGCCGCACCAGTTCCGCGGCGGTCACCGTGCCGTAGTCGAGGTAATCGACGCCGCCCCCCCTGAGCACGAACCCTACGAGACGCTTGCCGAGGAGGTGGTAGTCCTCCAAAACCGCGAGGGCGACGCGGTCCTCACTTTTACGGTTCGGGGGAGCGCCGCGGAAGGATTGTTCCATGAAATCCTCGCACAGCCGCCCGCTCATGTACACGTGGGACAGCGAGAGTTCGCCGCGATCCCATTTCTCGCCGATGCCGGCAAGGGCCGGGGTGATGAACTGTTCGCAGAAAAAAAGGGGGGTAAGACCGGAGGCCGAGTAGATCCGCTGCAGGGCGAGCCGGTCCATGTTGACCAGGGCGAGCTCAAGGAGATCGGCGGATGGACGGGCAGATACGTCAGATAGGTGGCCGGTGGGGTACGACACAATCATGTATCACTCCGGATAGCAAGTTGCGCAGTAAGAACTCAGTCAACATCTGTCAAAACGTAGGAAGAACGGAAAGCTGTGTAGGATTTTGTAACAAGGTACACCCGCCTCTACCAATAGTCCATCTAAAAATCGTCCAATGTTCCAATAATCGCCGGTGCTTATCGTGGCTCTGTCACTTTTTTTCATTTCCTGTGAGTGGAATCACGATTCAGAGACAGTGACTTCGGGCCTAGGCCTCCCTTTCAGGTCGCGTCGAAGCCGAGACGGGCAGAACCATAGGTGGAAATTCCCCCAGGGAGTGCGGGAAAACCTATCCAAAACATTAAAGATCACGGTGCAATGTCCGATAGGAAAAGAACAGGCACCGGTTTTGGTCATTCCGAGCGGGCGCCAACTGAAGCGGCGTCGGGTTCCGGCGCGAAGGGAGCTTATTACATGAAACTCTTCGGCAATTCCTGCAAGACGCAGGTCGACGATCAGGCTGCGGAAATCGCGAAGCTCACACAGATGCTCGACAACGTCGACAACATCGTCATGCTCTGCGACACCACCAACGACAACAACATCTTCTACATGAACCGGCAGGCGCGGGCCCTCATGCAGCAGCACCGCACGGCTCTGAACGCGGGGTTACGCGGGGCCGACGTGGCCAACGCGGAAGGGAAGAGCATCCACCAGTACCACAAGGACCCGGGGCGCATCCGCAACATCTTCGCCAACGCCCGCGCCAAGATGCCGCACAAGGCGGAGATCCCCATCGGGGATGTGACGCTGCGCACCACTACCTATCCCATCTGGGACAGCAAGGACCCCTCGAAGGTGCTCTGTTTCATGGCGTGCTGGAACGACATCACCGCGGAGAAGGCGGTGGAGCAGCACCAGCGCGATTCCATAGAGCGCAAGGAGTACCTGGAAAACCGGGTTACCCAGATCGCCACCGCCATGGAAGAGATGAGCATGACGGTGAACGAGGTGGCGCGCAGCACGGTCGACGCCGCCGATTCGGCCACCAAAGTGCTGACTAACGCACGGGAGGGGCAGGACGTGGTGAATCGTGCCGTCACCGAGATGCGCAAGGTGGCTGAGATCGTACGGAGTTCGGCGGGGATCGTGGGAAACCTGGGGGACAAGTCGGCGCGCATCGGCGAGTTCGTCGCGGTGATCAACGACATCGCGGACCAGACGAACCTCCTTGCGTTGAATGCAGCCATCGAGGCGGCACGCGCCGGCGAACAGGGGCGCGGCTTCGCGGTGGTGGCCGACGAGGTGCGCAGTCTGGCCGACCGCACCGTGGCCTCGACGAAGCAGATCCGGCTCATGGTCGACGAGATACAGAAGGAGACCGCCCTGGCGGTCGATTCGATCGAGAAGGGTAAGAACGAGGCGGAGGTAAGCGAGGCGCTCTCGCACCAGGTGGACGCCTCGCTGACGAACATCGTGCTCTCCATAGAGGAGATCGAACACGTTATCGCGCAGATCGCCACGGCGAGCGAGGAGCAGGCGGCAACCTCCACCACCATCGCCAGCAACCTCGAGGAGATCGTGCGCGGCTAGAACCCACTCCCGCCTCTAACCTCCTTGAGACGGGCTTGGGGAACCCCCGCCGGACCCGGTATCCGGCGGGGGTTCTTTGTCTTTTACTCGCCCCCTTGGTAGAAACAGCAGCCTTCAGCCCCACGAAGTGCCGCACATGACCTCGCGCTCCCCCCTTCGCAAAGGGGGGGACGTGCGGCCTACTGCTCCTCTTAATGGGATCGGTCGCCCTGTATACCCGAAATTTCCTGATGAACCTTCGCAAAGGGGGAACCTGCCCCACGTAGCCTTGGCGAATGGGGGAACGTAAGGGCCTTATCTCTACCGCTGGGCGTCGCGCAAAAGGGTTAGGAGGCGCTCCAGGTCTGCCGGTTCGAGGGGGACCGGGCGCATCGGGGTGAAGGGACGCTCCCGCCTCGGGTTTTCGAGCCACTTTTTCAGCGACCGCTCCTCCCATGCTGCTCCATTTGGGGCCGTCTTCGGGTAGTAACGGGTGAAAAGCCCGGAAAGGTTCGGCGCCACGCTGCCGCGCCCCAGCCCCCCATGGGTCGCGGTGAGGGCACGGTGGCAGGGTCCGCACCGCTTGCCGAAGATGTCCTCCTCTTCCCGCTCCCGCTTGAAATGCACCACCTGGGGCGGCTCTCCCCTCTTTTCTCCATTTACCCCCGCCCGGCGCGCTCCCGCGAGTATCGCACTCACCAACGCCGCTCTTTGCGCCTCGTCGAACTGGAACTGCGGCATCATGAGCGCCGGCACCCTGATCGCCTCGGAGATCTCCTGCGCCGTGGTCCCTTCCGGAAGCCGGTCCAGGTTGCCGGCCAGGCGGTTCCCGTCTCCCGCCGAGGTATGACAGCGACGGCAGGCGAAGGTGTCCATGAGCCGGCGCCCCTTTTCCAGCGGCGCGGACCCCGGCACGGCAAACCAGGCGAAGCGTCCCTGAATCAGACCGTGGTGCGCGATGCGCGCGCGATCGGATCGGGGGTCGCCACGGTGACAGTCGACGCATTTACCGAGCTTCTGGTAGTGGGGACGATGGCACTTGAGACAGGAGATCCCCGCACCCTGGGCAGCACCGCACAGGCACAGAAGCAGTGCGAGCGTGATCAGAAGGGGGCGACGAACTGCCAATTGGCACCTCGGAAGTACATGGCGACTGCGGTAAGTGCGAGAACGGCGGCAAAGACGGTAAGGGCGAGGAGATCGAGGGCGCGCCGCTTTCTCGCAAACCAGGAGGCTCCCTCGGTCGGGGCACCGGGGACGAGCCAGGGAAGGGCAACGAAGGAGGCGGCGAGGAGCACGACGAGGTAGATCAGGTATTTCGAGTAGCTGACCAGTTCCTGAATCCAGAGGAGAAACCATGCGGACTTCACCGGATTCGGAACCCGGGCGAGGTTCGCCTGCTCCTGGAGGGGAGCCGGTACCAGAAAGGCGAGCGCCAGGAGCAGCAGGACGGTGAGCGCGAAGGCTGCCTTGACCGGCCTGAAAAAATGCGGTGATGACTTTAGGTAGCCTCGTTTCATAGGTAGGGGAGCACCCCCTTGTTTTTCCTGATCCGGTAGAAGTGCAGGGCACTCAAAAGGAAGAGCGCGCCCGGGATCATGAGGATGTGCAGCACGTAAAAGCGCAAAAGCGACATGGCCTCACCCACCCCGTCGGGCACGAGCACCGAGCGGAGCGCGCCCCCAAGCGGCATGATGTGCAAAAGCTCCATGCCGGTCTGCGTGGCCCAGAGGGCTAGTTGGTCCATCGGGAGGAGGTACCCGGTGTACCCCTCGAACACCGCCAGGAAAAAGAGCGCGCAACCGATCACCCAGTTCATCTGGCGCGGCTTTTCGTAGGCACCGGTCAACACGACGCGCAGCGTGTGCAGCATGATGAGCACCAAAAAGGTGTGGCTCGCAAGGCGGTGCAGGCTCCTGAGGTAGCGCCCCCCCCACACGGACGACTCCAAAAGGAGAATGGACGGGTAGGCCGCGGGGGGCGTCGGCTGGTAATAGAACAGAAGAAGCCCTCCCGAGGCGACCAGTAGGACGAGGCAGGTGAAGGCGAGCCCTCCCAGGCAAAAGGTGTAGGAAAGGGTCAGGTTCCTCTCGAGCACCGCACGCGGGAATAGATGTTTGATGAAATCCTTGATCACGTGTAGCTGCTCCAATTCCGTGATTTTACTCCGCTGCTCACTTGGATGCCGTGGCTACCTCGGCTAAATCCCCCCTGCCCCCCCTTCGCAAAGGGGGGAACGTAAGGGCCTCATTGTTTGGAGACTGTTCGCCTCTACACCTTTACGTGGTAGCTGTCTCCCACTTGCGTCACCTCGTAGCGTTTGAGCGCCCGATCGGCGGGGCCTTTCAGCACCCTCCCCTCCCGGTCGAAGGCCGAGCCGTGGCAGGGACAGACGAGTCCGGTGGGAGTCACGTTCACCGTGCACCCGAGATGGGTGCAGACGAGGTCCAGGGCGTAGACCCTCCCGCCGTCGCGCATCAGAGCGATACGTGCCTCGCGGAAAACGAGCGCTCCGTCCTGCGGCAGCTCTTCCCGCGTCACGGTGAGGATGGTCTGCTTGCGCTTTACCCGCGGCGTGAGGAACCTGGAAAGGCCCCATCCCCCGACGGCGAGCGCGATCAGGGCGCCGAGGAAGTTTCGACGTGATTGACGAGGCTCTGCCATTTCTCCAGGTATCCCCTTTGGTACGCGGTCGTCTTCCTGCTCATCTCCCGGTAGCGCGCCTGCGGGTAGAAAGCGCCGTTTGCCACCTCTTGTCCCGTCGCATCCCAGAAGGAGGGAAGGGTCATCCCCTCGGCGGCCGGACGGTAGATCCGCTCCTCCTCGCGCTCGAGCACGAAACGGCGCGGGTTGTCGTGGCACCCCTCGCACATGACGCTCCCGCGCCGCACGGTGTGCGGGAAGAACGCCTTCCACTGCGCCGCGAGGAGGCGGTTTTCATCCCAGATGGCCCGGTCGTGTCGGATATCGGTGAAGTACGCGATGAACTGCGGCCGGATCGGGCTCACCCTCCCCTGCCGGTTCAGACCGAGCGGCGGCGCGTCCTGCCTTCTCAGGTAGGTGCTCTTCACGTACTCCTCGGCGGCCTGGTCCCGGCGCACCCGGTACCGCTCTTTCGACGGGCTGTCGCTGTCGAAGCGCAGGTAAAAGGTGCCGTACTCCTGGGGCGACCAGGCGGAGTGGCAGGCGTAACACTCCATCTTCTCCAGGTGGGCCGCGATGCGGTGCTCCGGGATGTTTCGCTTCGGCTCGTGGCACTCCCGGCATCCCTTGGCGCTCTTTTTACCCGCGGCGAGGCTCGCCATGGTGTGACAGGCGGCGCAGGCAAGCCCCGCCTCGGCGTGCACGTCCGGGGTCATCTTCAGGTACGCCTCGCCGTAGGCCACCTCGCCGCGCTGGTAGCGCATGCTGTCCTCGCGCGGCGCCATGCCGTAGTAGTCGGTCCCGACGAAGTACCCTTTGTGGCAGGTAAAGCAGTCGCGGTCCTTCGGTTTCGCGATCTCGTGCCCCTTGGCGCCGTGGCAGTCGGTACACCCTTTCAGGTGGCAGGCGTTGCAGTTCTTGGCGAAGAAGTCGGGGTCGGCTTTGCCCCAGCTCCGGGCGACGAAGTCGCGCTCCCCCTTGCGGCTCCCCATGGCCTTGCCGAAGAGCGCCGCGTATCCCTTGTGGCAGCCGACGCAGCCGGCGGCACCGCTCTCGCGGGAGGCGGGGTCGGCAAGGGTCTTAGCCTCGTCCAGATGACAGGATAGGCAGGGAAGACCGCGGTGCGCCCCCTTCACCGTCTTCTTGTGGCAGACGGTGCAGTTCTCGGCAGCGAGCGCGGGGAGCGCGCTAAGGAGCAGAGAGAAGGCGACGATGCAGCGCATCATGAAGCGCACCATGGTCCAGCTCCTTTTTATAGATGGGATCGGCCGCCTTGTCGTGACAGACGAGGCAGAGGTTCACCGCCAGGGCGCGCCGCACCTCGACGCCGTTCAAGGGGCGGGAGCGCTCACGGGTGATCGCCGAGTAGGCGCGCACCTTGCCGTCCTGCAGGGTGAGAAAGCCGTCCAGCGGCTTGTCCGCCGACTGCTCGCAGATCATGGTCCCCTCGATGCTGCGGCCGGAGACGACGTGCTGGCCGAAACCGAGGAAGGCGGGGTTGCCGTGGCACTCGCCGCACCGTATCGCTTTCTTGCCGGTGTTGTGGGAGTAAAAGGGGGCGAAGCGGAGCTGCTGCTTCCCCTTGAAGCGCGCCACGTACTCGTTTTTCGAGACGCTGCCGTCCGGCTCCACCACAGAGACGAAGGTCTGGCACCCCGGCGTCACCGTCGAGATCTTGCCGCGCTGGTTCAGGGCGAGCGGGAAGGGGTAAAGCATCCGGTAGTCCTCCTTCTCGCTGAAGCGCCCCTGGGTTTCAACCCCCTTCACGAAGTCCATGGCGGTGCCGGACCTGTCGTAGGTCGTGTGGCAGCCGTAGCACTGGACCACGGTGCGGGAGTGGCACGAGTAGCACTCAAGCCGCCCGTGCCCTACGACGGTATGCTCCGGCGTTCCGGTGACGACCCGGCTTTTGAACAGCTTGCCGCTGCGCTTGCCCAGCACCCATACCGCACCGTCGCGGTAGAAGACGTTCGAGTAGCTCCTCCCCTTCGCGGTGACGATCATCTTCATCCCGGGGCGCATCGGCATCCGGTACCCGGCGGACTCGCGCAGCGCCTCGTCGTGCTCGGAGACGATCTCCCTGTAACGCGGCGGTTTCGCCCCGCCGTGGCAGTCCTCGCAGGCGATCTCGGTCTGCAGGTACATGTTGCGGTAGGAGTAGCCGTCCCCCATCAGATCGCGCGAGGTGTGGCAGTCGATGCAGTCCATCCCCGCCGTAAAATGCACGTCCTGTGCGATGTGGGTCAGGTTCCTGTTGCCGCTCGCCATGACCGGGCCGGGGCGCCCTCCCCTGGTAGGCACGAGCGAATTGTTGCCGTCGTTCAGCCCCTGGTAGGAATAGGCGATGCGACCGCTTCGGTTGTGGCAGCGCGAGCAGACCTCGTTGCCGGGCAGCCGCTCCATGGCGTGGCTCGCCGCGTAAGGTCCCCTACCCCGCACCGTGGCGTCCTTCCCTTCGTACTGCGCCCGCTCGTTGTACGGGAAGTGGCAGGCGGCGCATCCCGAGGCGTGGCTTGCACCGTAGACGTCGCCGCTCTCGCGTGCCACGTGGCACTGGGAGCAGAACTTCCGGTAGAGCTCGCCCGATACGTGGTTAAGCTCGGCGACCGGCTTCAAGCGCTGCGCCTTTCCTTCCGGGTCGTAGACCTCGCCGCCGCGGCTGCTGAAGAGTTCCCCGTCCGGTCCTTCCCAGGTGAGGTTTATGTTCCGGATCATCCCGGTCGTGGTGTACATGAGGTTCGACTTGACCCGGTCGAGCTGGTAGAGGTGGCAGGAGCCGCAGGTCCCGTCCCAGTGCTCGGGTGCTGAGGGGTTGCTCCGCCCGTGCATGCCGCGGTGCGCCGCCTCCTTCTCCCGGGCGAGCGGGTCGCCGCCGTGACACGGGACGCAATCGGGGTGCGCGGCAGAGACATGCTCGATCTTCGCGTGGCAGGAGAGGCAGTTCTCCCGTTGCGTCCCCTTTCCGGCGCAGCCGGCGGCGGTAAGAACGAGGAACGCAAGGAGCAGTTTGCCGAACCTCCCCCCTCCCGACCTCCCCCCGGAGGGGGGAGTCCGATATTTTCCGCTCTCTGTCACCTTCATGTCGCCCGCTGTTTCTTTCCCTGGAGTCCCGCGCATTATAGTCAACTAGGCCCGGTTCTCCAAAACCTTTCATGAGGCCAAGGATAAAAAAAAGCCGGCATCGCGGGGATGCCGGCAATCACAACCAGGATCTTTTTTAACCCCCTGCCCTATTTGCCGCTCTGGCTGATGCTCACCCTCTTGGTGAACTCCTTCCAGACGAAGGGATCGCTGTTCGGGGTGCCGAACGGGAGGTAGGTAAGTTTCACTTCGATATCGAGGTCGTAGGCCGAAGGCTTCTCGACCGTCTTGCCGTTCACTTCAACCTCTTCGAGCGGATAGAAGATTTCGAAACGCTCCTTCACGAGCTTGCCCGGCGGCAGGCCGGTGTCCTCGATGAGACCGCTCTTCTCGTAGGGGCCGCGCCCCATCCTGTCGCCGCGGGCCAACTGCTGCGGGACCGGCATGTAGATCTTTTCCTGATTGAACACTTCCTTGCCGTCTTTCGTCTTTCCGATTACCGACAGAACCAGTCGGTTGGGGGTCGGTCAGCCGTCGGGTATGGAATGGCCGGCCTTGTTCACCATCTCGACCTTGACCACGGCCCTCGGCCTGATCTTCGCGCCGTCGCGCCAGTAGTAGCCGAACGCCTCGGCCTTGAACTCGACCGCCTTCTCGGTCATGGCCGCGTCACGATAGGACTGGATGTTATGCCCGAGCTTGGAGTTCTTCATGTGGCAGTCCTGGCAGTTTTCCTGCCCTACCTCGGCCTTGTAGGCCCAGAGGTAGCTGCCGTACGAGGTGCAGCACTGGGTCGGCTCGTCGAGTTCGAGGTTCGGCCCGAGACCGTGGCACTGCCCGCACTGGATCGCCTCCTTCATGATCGGCGAAACGGCCATCTTGGGGAACTTCTGCGAGTCGTGCGCCCCTTCCTTGGAGCCGTACACCACACCGGCCTTGGGATAGCCGTCCTGCCATTTATGGGTGATGGCGTTACGGTTGTGGCAGATAAGACAGTTGATGGAGACGCTTTTCAGCTTTTCCTCCATCTTCTTGGCGGTCTCCTTGTCCTTCTTCTTGAGGGCGTCCTTCCAGCCGTAGAGGGTATCGACCAGTTCCTGCGCCACCGAGTCCTCGGCGTCGGCAAGCTGCGGGAGGTGGCACTTCGCGCACCCCATCAGGTGCTCGACCTTGACGTCCTTCCTGCTTTTCACCCCGGAATAGGGCTCCTCCATCAGGCCGTTCTCGATAGTGGTCATTATGGTCATCGCCGTGCGCCCGGTACCGAAGACGGAGCGCGAGTGAATTGATTTCTGAGCCTGGTCATGCTGCTCCTGGTGGCACTCAACGCAGGAGCTCGAGTCGTACATCTTGGCCAGCTCGGCCATGGTCTTAGCCTTGCCCGATTTGGCAACAATGGTGTCCTGCCAGCCGATACCCGCCTTCCCCGCGAACGCCGGCACCGCCAGCACCCCGAGGAGCAGGGCAGCCGCCAGGCTTCCTTGCACTGTCAGTTTTTTCATGGGTTCCTCTTCTCGTTACGGTTGACGATACAGGCGGGCGCCCCGCGCAGGCGGGACGCCCTTTGCAAATCAGCAGCCCTGCAGTTCATCCCCTTCGCACTCGGTGAGGGAGATGGGGGAGTCGACCTTGATCTTCTCCGCCTTGGCCTTGCCGAACTTCAGGGTCACTTCGTTCCCCTGCACGGCGACAACCTTGGGGCTGCCGCCAAGGGCGGACACCATGCCCCCCTTTTTCACGAAGGCGGGTGCCGCGGCTTCCAGGGTCACCGTCACCTGCTCCCCTTCCACCTTGGTTACCTTCCCTTTGGCGGGACCGGCCGCGAAGGCCGTCGCCGCGAGGGCGATCGTCATCACGGCGGCAGCCGCGATCTTCATAGCTTTACGAAACATCTTCATCCTCCTTTGTCATGCCGGCTTTGCTGCTTATGCAGCCAGGCTGCGTCTTGTCAGGCCGTCGAAAAGCCTCCCCCCGGAGGGGGGAGGTTGGGAGGGGGGGAAACTCGCAAGCCCCTCCCTGTCCCTCCCCCTCCGGGGGCGGGGACGCCTCGACGACTCAAACGATCGGTACCACCTGTCATCACCTCTCCCGGAGGGAGAAGGGATGACAGGCTGTGGTTTGCGGGGTTAGAAGATGACCTGCAGCTGGGTCACGTAGGTCATGAAGTCTTCCGTCTTGTCGGTCGAGGTCCCGGTCCCCTTGTTGAAGGAGGTGGAGTTCGCCTCGAAGGTGAGCTTCAGGTTCTGGTCGCGCAGGTAGTAGTTCACACCGCCGCCGTACCAGTCGATTTTCTGGTCGTAGATGCCGTTCAGGTTGGCGAAGCGCCATTTCTCGTAACGCACGAAGAACTGCAGCGGCATGTTGGGAAGCATGTAGCCCCCCTTGAAGTAGTAGCCGTTCTTCTGGCCGTTGATCCCGATCACGTCCGCGTCCGGGTTGTCCCCGAGGTACGCGTCGTCCAGATCGATCTTCTCGTAAGCGCCGGAAGCGGTGAAGGTGCCGACCCCTTCCACCGGGTACTCGAAGAAGCCGTCAAAGGTGTACGCCTTGTAGTCCTTCGCGTCGGTTTTGAGAACGGTGTTGCCGTAGGCGACGTCGGGCTCGAACTGGTAGGCGGCGCCGATGGTGGCGACTTTCTTCTTGCCGAGGTAGGTTCCCTTGTAGCCGTAGTCGTTCTCAGGATCGAGCAGCGTCACGTGGGCGCGTGCCGAGTAGCGGAACTTGGAGCCGGGCGTAGTGTCGCCGGAGAGGGCCTTGCGTCCTTCCATGGCGTCCAGGCGGTACTGGAACATGTCGTTGAAGAGGTTGCCCCAGACCGCGACACCGGTGTCGCGGGTCGTGGTGAAGGGGGCGCGGATGAAGAGCGAGCGGTCCAGGGTGAGCGGCATCTCGCACGCCTCGAGGTTCTCACGGGAGAGGTTGTACTTGAACTTACCGACGTTCACGCGGAAGGCGTTGTCCAGCTTGAAGCGCACCACCGCATCCAGGAGCTGGAAGTTCGATCCCTGGTTCTCGGCGGCGACGTCCAGCGGCGTCAGGTTCTGGTCGTCGGTGTACTCGGTCTGCACGTAGATCGACATCATGTCGCCGTACTTGCCCATGAGGGCGAGACGGTTGCGGCGGAAGTTGAAGTTGGCCGTGGTGTCATCGTTGTTGTCGCCCGAGCCGGTGTCACGGAAGGTCATCTGGAACTGTCCCTTGTAGTCCAGTTGCAGCGCCCCTTCGTCGTTAGGACCAAACGTCATTCGCGGGCCGGCGAAAGCGGTGCCGGCCATCAGTACGGTACCCAGGGTCAAAACAGAGAGGGTCGGTATTTTGAGCATTTTCAGCATAAGTTCACTCCTTTTGTTGTAGGTCAGCCCCCGCAAGGGCGCGAAGCGTCTCCAGCCTAGCAACCGCCGCCACCAGCGGAACCGCCGCCGCTCGTGCCGCTGACTGCGCTGCGATACGCCTTGTCTTCCTTCTCGATCTGGTTGCCGTCAGCGAAGGAAGGTTCGACACCGTAGACGCGCGATGCGTAGTTGACGATGGTGCGCTGGGCGAGGTTGGTTGCGCTGACCGTACGGCTCACGTTCCAGGTGAGGTTGTCCATGAGCGAGGTGGTGTCCCAGATGGAGCCGACCGCAAGTTTGCCGCCTGCGTTGACCGTGGCGCCGGTCGTGTCCACCGCGGTGTGGTCGGAACTTGCCAGGAGGTTCCACTGCCCGAGGGAGCCGTCGTACCATTTGACGTCCACGTTCGGGTCATCGTAGTAGGCGATGCCGTCGAGCGCGAAGAAGCCGACCGAGGCGTAGTTGCCGGCGCGGCAGAAGGAGATGAAGGTCTTGGTGGCGTTACGTGTGGTGTCACCCATGGCGGTGGTGCCGTCGGTGCCGAGGGCCGCGCTCAGGTCGGCCTTGATGGTGGCGGCGTCCTTGAAGTAGAGGGTCGAAGCCGGCGAGGTCATGCTGGTGGCCACGTAGGAGTACGACCCCTTGATGGCGCCGTCGAAGGGGGTGTAACCGGTTGCAAGCAGGTCGGTGGTCGAGGAGATATTGGAGGCGCCGCGCACGGTGTCCACCAGGGTCACCTTGGCGGTGTTGCCCGCTACGATCCCATTCACATAGGCGATCATCTCAGGAAGCGATACGCGCATGTCCGTGTTGACGTTGCTGACACCGTTTTGTGCCACGCCGTAGGTAGACTTTTTGATGGTCGGGGCAACGGTTGTCAGGTCGTAGGCGGCGTCCCAGGCTGCGTTGCCGCCGTTCAGCACCTTGAGGCGGGTTTTCGGGAAGCCCCAGTAGCGGAAGGTCGTGTAGGCACGCGCCACGTTGACAAACCCGGCAGGGTTCGCGCTGGTAAGGACGATGGTCGTGTTCTGGTCGATGCCCGCGTTCTGGACGATGCCGTCGATGGTTGCGCCGTTGCAGACCATGCTGCCGGTGACGCTGAAGGGACCTTCAGGGCGCGTGTTGTCCATGAAGGCGGCGGAGCCGCCGGAAATCAGCTGCGCTCCCGGGATGTGCCCGACCGTGTTGTACTTGTTCGAGCCGTCGGTCTCATTTGCGTTTACGTCGAGGATGACCACGCGGTCGTATCCCCCCGACTTGTTGACCAGACCGGCATCCATCCAGCCTTTCAGCTCGCCCGCGGTGATGAGCGCGCTCGTAGTCTTAGTCGTCACCGCCTTCTCGGCCGGGGTATCGTAGGTGGTCGACCCGCAGCCCCAGATGGTGAGGACCGTGAGGGCAATGCTCAGCAGCCCTACAAGCATCAGTTTGCTTTTCTTCATCATCTTTTCCGACATACAACCTCCTTTGGCTGGTTAGTTTGCGACGCAACAAGGCTTAGCTACTACTAATCCTCCTTTCCGAATAGTTAACCCGGACATATGTTTCTACGGTTGAAATTAAAATATTTTCTTGGATTGTCAAGAATGTGACTTCTTGAGCTGGAGGTCCACTGAGATTGGAACGCGAGGAGGTTCAAACTCTGAGAGAGATGTAGCAACATCTGTGTGAAGCTTCGTATTCGCATGATACTTATAGGTTTTTCCTTCATACAATATTTTGACGCGCTGGACCGCTGCAATGAGTTCCCTTTCGGACACTGGGGTGAACTACTCAAGTGAAAGATACTCATAGCGTCATGCGCAACACGCATGGTAATTAACATCCGCCAATGCAACTCGTTTCGAAGTACAGCCACTGCGTCACTCCAGGAACAGCTCAAAGCCGGAACCTATGATTTTTAAATCATATATTTGCGCTAATACATTTCGTAGTTGCAATGTATAAATGTTTTTTGCAATATGCACAAACGACATATTCTCACACAGCCTATGCGTTTTTCGCATAGCACACGTATGCGAGCCTTACATGGATTTCGTCACTCTAAAAACCCTCATCGTGTCAGTTGAGTGCGGCAGCTTTTCCAAAGCGGCCGAGATTCTCTGTGTGACGCAGTCAGCGGTATCGAGAAGGATCAAGCTCCTCGAGGACCACTATGAGCAGTTACTCCTGGACCGCACCGGAATGTCCCTGCGCCCCACGGCGGCGGGGCAGTTGCTCCTCGACAGAGCCCGTCAGGTCCTTAAGATCGAACAGGACTTCATGCACGACCTCGAGGTCCTTGCCAGCAAGCGGAAGATATCCTTCTGCTGCACGCCCCCCTTCGGCATGTCGTACCTTCCCGACGTCTTCACCCGTTTCATGTCCCGCAACTCCGGCACTAGCGATCTGAGCTTCGTGTTCGACATGCCTGAGGGTGCCCTCAAAGGGCTGACGGGAAACGTCTACGATCTGGTGCTGATCGAATTCTGCGAGGACCTGAACCTCGATGACTTCGACACCTACGTTCTTCCGGATGACGAGATGGTTTTCGTGAGCGCCCCCGGATTCGGCATAGAGGACAAGGTGGTGGGGATTGAGAGGATATTGAGCGAACGGCTTTACTGCAAGAAGAGCGGCTGCTGCGCACGCCGCTTCCTGGAAAAGAGCATGACCGACCTCGGCAGGGATGCCGGTGAATTCAACAATACGATATTTTTCGACGATATCCCATTCATCATCAGGGCGGTCATGTCGGGAGAGGGGATCACTTTCATCTCGCGCAGCCTGGTGGCCGAGCACCTCGCCAACGGCTCACTCATCAGCCACCACGTCGAAGGATTCGCCACATCGCGCCCACGACGCCTGGTATTGCAGAAGAACAAGAACCTCGACCCGTCCATGTTCGACCTGATCGCGGGGATCTTCCTCAGGTTCTCGATCACCCCTCCAGCGTCGCTCGTCTCCCGCTAGATTCCACAAGCCCGGGGGCTTCGCCGCCTCCTCTTCACTTCCGCGTCCTTTTCCGGTTCTCCCCCTCTTTTGGCCGGAGGGGATGGGTGAACTTCGCGAGGCTAAATCCCCCCCAAAAGCACATCCCGCTCCTTCCCTTGAAACGAAACGGTGGTAGCATATTAAACTTCGTTAAGACAGCCCGGCGCCGGCTCACATTGGTACGGCGAGTGCCGCCGGGCGCGGGTTTCCATATCTCGGGAAGGGGGACAGTTCACATGAGCGGAACCAGGAAAACGATGGACGGCAACACGGCGGCGGCGCACGTAGCCTACGCGCTGAGCGAGACGGCGGCAATTTACCCCATCACCCCTTCGTCGACGATGGGGGAAGTGGCGGACGAATGGGCCGCGCAGGGGCGCAGGAACATCTTCGGGCAGGTGCTGAACATCAAGGAGCTGCAGTCGGAGGCGGGCGCCGCCGGGGCCGTGCACGGCTCGCTCGCCGCGGGGGCCCTCACCACCACCTTCACCGCGTCCCAGGGGCTTTTGCTCATGCTCCCCAACATGTACAAGATCGCCGGCGAGCAGCTCCCCGGCGTGTTCCACGTCTCGGCGCGCGCCATTGCGACGCACGCTCTCTCCATCTTCGGCGACCACCAGGATGTCATGGCGGCCCGGCCGACCGGTTTCGCCATGCTCTGCTCCTCCTCGGTGCAGGAGGTGATGGACCTGGCCCTCGTGGCGCACTTAGCAGCCCTGGAGGGAAGCATCCCCTTCCTGCACTTTTTCGACGGCTTCCGTACCTCGCACGAGGTGCAGAAGATCGAGGTGATCCCCTACGAGGAGATGGCGCGCCTGGTGAACTACGAAAAGCTCGCCCTCTTCCGCAAGAAGGCGATGAACCCGGAGCACCCGGACCTGCGCGGCACGGCGCAGAACCCCGATATCTACTTCCAGGGCCGCGAGCGGGCAAACCCCTTCTACCAGGCCCTCCCCGAGATCGTCACCGCCACCATGGAACGGGTCGGACAGCTCACCGGGCGCCGTTACCGGCTCTTCGACTACGTGGGGCACGCCGAGGCGGACCGGGTCGTCATCACCATGGGTTCTTCCTGCGAGTGCGCCGAGGAGGTGGTGCGCCACCTGAACGGCTCGGGCGAGCGGGTGGGGCTTGTGAAGGTACGCCTGTACCGCCCCTTCGACGCCGGCGCGCTTCTTTCCGTCATCCCGGAAAGCGCTCGGAAGATCACCGTGCTCGACCGCACCAAGGAGCCAGGCGCCCAGGGGGACCCGCTCTACCAGGATGTCTGCACCGCTTTCATGGAGCGCGGCGGCAGCGTCCCCGAACTCTACGCCGGACGCTACGGCCTGGGCTCGAAGGAGTTCCGCCCGGTGCACGTGAAGGGCGTCTTCGACAACATGAACGGCAATCCCGGCAAGCGCCACTTCACCGTGGGCATCGAGGACGACGTGACAGGCTCCTCGCTCCCGGCACAGGGGACCCTCTCCACCACGCCGGAGGGGACCATCCAGTGCCGCTTCTGGGGGATGGGGGCCGACGGCACCGTCGGGGCGAACAAGGCGGCGATCAAGATCATCGGCGACAACACGGATCTCTACGTCCAGGCCTACTTCTCCTACGATTCGAAGAAATCCGGGGGGATCACCGTCTCGCACCTGCGCTTCGGCAAAAGCCCGATCCAGTCCACCTATCTCGTCGACGCGGCAGACTTCATCTCCTGCCAAAAGGCGCCGTACGTGCAGATCTACGACCTTTTGGAGGGGATCAAGGAGGGTGGGACCTTCCTGCTGAACTCTCCGTGGAACACGGTCGAGGCGATGAAGGAGCACCTGCCTGCGACGATGCGCCGGGCCATCGCGGCGAAGAAGATCCGGTTCTACAACGTCGACGCGATCAGCATCGCGCAGTCGGCCGGGCTTGGCGGACGCATCAACATGATCATGCAGACCGCCTTCTTCAAGCTGTCGGGGGTGCTCCCCTTCGAGCGGGCCGTGGAACTGCTGAAGGACTCCATCCGCAAGGAGTACGGCAGGAAGGGAGAGCAGGTGGTGGATATGAACCTCGCCGCGGTCGATCTGGCGGTGCAAAGCCTCGTTGAGGTCGGTTATCCCGACTCCTGGCGCGAAGCGGACGACGAGCGCGGCACGGACTTCCGTCTGCACCAGGAGATGCCGGGCTACATGCGCGACATGGTCTTCCCGATCCTGCGCCAAAAGGGTGACGAGCTGCCGGTCTCCTCCTTCACCCCGGACGGCGTCTTCCCCTTCTCCACCGCGCGCTACGAGAAGCGCGGCGTCGCGATCAACGTGCCGGAGTGGATCAAGGAGAACTGCATCCAGTGCAACCAATGCTCCTACATCTGCCCGCACGCAACGATCCGCCCCTTCCTCGCCACCGACGAGGAGATGGCCGGGGCGCCGGAAAGCTTCGAGACGATTCCCGCCCAGGCCCGCGAGGTGAAGGGGCACCGCTTCCGCATCCAGGTCTACACCATGGACTGCATGGGGTGCGGCAACTGCGCCGACATCTGCCCCGCCAAGGTTCCGGCCCTCGTCATGAAGCCGATCGACACCCAGTCCGCGGTGCAGGAGGAAAACCGCAAGTTCGCCGAGACCCTCGCGCCGAAGGGGCACCTGATGAAGCGCACCACGGTGCTCGGAAGCCAGTTTCAAAAGCCGCTTCTCGAGTTTTCCGGGGCCTGCTCCGGCTGCGGCGAAACGCCGTACGCGAGGATCATCACCCAGCTCTTCGGCGAGCGGATGATGATCGCCAACGCCACCGGCTGCAGCTCGATCTGGGGCGCCTCGGCACCGGTTTCCCCTTACTGCGCCAACGCCGACGGGCACGGCCCGGCCTGGAACAACTCGCTTTTCGAGGACGCCGCCGAGTTCGGTTTCGGCTACCACATGGCGGTCACGCAGAGAAGGGAGCTTCTGGCGGACCAGGTGCGCCACGCCGTGCAGAGCCTGCCGGAAGGGGAGTTGAGGGGCGAGCTCGAGGCATGGCTTGAGGGCATGATGGATCCGGAGCTCTCCCGGCGCCACGGCGACCGGCTGAGGGAGCTTTTGCCGCAAGCGGGCAACAACGAGCTTTTGCAGCAGATCGCCGGCTGCGCCGATCTCTTCACCAAGAAGTCGATCTGGATCTACGGCGGTGACGGCTGGGCCTACGACATAGGCTTTGGCGGCCTGGACCACGTGATCGCCGCGGGGGAGGACGTGAACCTGCTGGTCATGGACACGGAGCTCTACTCGAACACGGGGGGGCAGTGCTCCAAGGCGACCCAGTTGGGCGCCATCGCGCGCTTCGCCGCCGCCGGGAAGCGGACCTCGAAGAAGGACCTCGGGCGCATGGCGATGACCTACGGCTACGTCTACGTAGCCTCGGTCGCCATCGGGGCCGACAAGAACCAGACCATGAGGGCGATCGCCGAGGCGGAGGCGTACCCGGGGCCGTCGCTCATCATCGCCTACTCCACCTGCATCAACCAGGGGATCAGGAAGGGGATGGGGAAATCGATAGAGGAGAGCCAGCTGGCGGTCAAGTCCGGCTACTGGCCGCTTTACCGCTACAACCCGCTTTTGAAGCGGGAAGGGAAGAACCCGTTCATCCTGGAGTCCAAGAAGCCGGACGGCTCGCTCGCCGAGTTTCTCTCAGGGGAGGTCCGTTTCCAGGCACTCGAGAAGCAGAACCCGGAGGTGGCGAAGCTGTTGCGCGAACAGATGGAACAGGAGGCGCTGGAGCGCTTCCGCACGCTGCGCGACATGGCCGACTGGCAGCCCACCAAGGGGGACGTGCCGAAAGACGGGGGGAGAACTCACGACCGCGTCCCGGCCGCCGCGGGTGCCGTCGAGGAACCGTCGCCGGTCTGCGTGAGCGCCACCAGCGACCCGCGCTACAGCCGTCCCGGCGAGCCCGAGGAGGAGTGCGACGACGGCCGCGCGGGGATCGACAAGAAGATCGAGGAGTAGGCATCACGTCCCACCGACTGCCAAATCCCCCCTGCCCCCCCTTCGCAAAAGGGGGGACGCGAGGCCACCTGCGGCGCTTCGTGGATAAAATCTCGATGCTGCCGGCATTCCCCGAACCCCTAGGGGGACAGGCACCTGGCGGAGCCTGTCCCCTCCTTCTTCAGGGTGCTCGCGGCGAAGAGGACCGCCGCGGCAAGGCCTATCCAGCCGGCGGCGTAGAAGACGGAGGTAAGCCCGAATCGGCTCTGCAGCCACCCCCCGAAGAGCGGTCCCACCAGGAAACCGAGGTTCAACGCCGCATTGAAAATCCCGACGGCGAGCCCCGTCCCGTGACGTTCCCCCTGCTCGAGAAGAAGTGCGGTGCTGGCAGGCTGCGAAAGCACGCTGCAGAACCCGATCCCGCCACCCAGCATAAGCACCTGGTGGAACCCGTGTGCCGCGGGAATCATGAAGTAGAGCAGCGACACCGAGATGCCCCCCAGGAGCACCAGGGCCTTTCGTGAGCGGCAGTCGGACAGCCTGCCGACCGGGCGCAGCAGCGTCGTGATGACCAGGGTGCTGGAGGCGAGCACGAGACCGGTCTGGGTGCCGGTAAGCCCGAGCCTGGCGTTCAAGAGGATGGGAAGAAACCCCGCCAGAAGCGAGATGCCGCACCCCCTTCCGAAAATGAAGACGAGAAGCCCTCCCATGGCGCCGTGGCGCGCCACTTCGATGGCCGCGGGAAGCGTCAGTGAGGCCTTGTCTTTTCCGGACGAAGTCCCGCCGCACAGGGCGGAAGGGATGCACCGCAGCGCTACGGCGAGCGCCAGCAGGCACAAAAGGGCAAGGCTCGCGAAGATGCCGTAGAAGCCCCACAGGTCGTGCAGCACTCCCCCCAGGACCGGCCCCACCCCGATGGCAAGGTAGAAGGAAATGTCGAAGGTCCCGGCCGCCCGCCCCTCCCCCTTCGTACCGCTCGCCGCACCGAGCAGGGAGAGCATCACCGGGCGAAACATCGCGCAGGCAACCCCCTGGATCAGGCGCAGCGCCGTAATGAGCATCAGGTCGGAACTGAAAAGGTAGCCAAGGGATACCAGGAGGTACAGGGCGAGGCTGAAAGTTACGGCGGCCCTCGGGCCGAAGCGGTCCACGCAGGCGCCCATCACCGGGCTGAAGAGGATCTTCGAGAGTGAGAAAAGAAGCAGAGGCAGCCCCAGCAGGATGCCGCGCCCCCCGAGGCTGAAGAGGTAGGTGGAGAAGAAGGCGTCGGCGATGCCGAAGCCGAGGCTCGTTGCGAAGTTGATCAGAAACAGCGACTTGAAAAGTTTTCCGTTCTTCATGCCGGGTTCCCTGCGGCACGCCCTTTCGGGGGGCGCACCAGCCTGCGCCGAAGGCGGAGGCCTTGTACCTAAGTTGAGCGCCCTGCGGATACGGTCACGCAGGGCGCTCCTTTTCAAGCTGTCACCTTACTTGGCTGCCTTGACGAACTGCGCCGCGTTGGCACCGGCGATCCGGCCGAAGACGACCGTGTCGGTGATGGCGTTACCGCCCAGGCGGTTCCAGCCGTGCACCCCGCCGGTTACTTCGCCGGCAGCGTAGAAGCCGGTCAGCGGTTTCCCGTCCTTGCCGATCACCTGGGCCTCGGTGTTGATCTTCACGCCTCCCATGGTGTGATGGCGCCCCGGTTTCACCCAGATGGCGTAGTATTTCGGCCCGCTTACCGGCCTCGGGATATCCTGACGCTGGAACTCAGGGTCCTTCTTCGCGGCGAACGCCTTGTTGTAGTTCTCCACGGTAGCAGCTAACGCATCGGCGGGGACCCCCATCTTGGCCGCGAGGGCAGCAACGCTGTCGGCCTGCTGGACAAGCCCGAGCTCGATGTAGCCGTCGATCTGCACGTTACTCTTGCGGATTTCCTCGCCGAGCACCAAGAAGGCCGACTTCTCGGGCTGCGCCAGGATGGCCGCGGAGGCCTTGTCGCGGGTGGTCAGCTCGTTCACGAAGCGCTTGCCGGCATGGTTCACCAGGATCGCGCCGCTGCCGCGCACGGTCTCGGAGATGAGGACCTTGGTCTCTCCACCCATGGTCGGGTGGATCTGGATCTGCTCCATGTCGATGAGCTTCGCCCCTGCCTTTTCGGCGAGGAACATCCCTTCACCGGTTGCGCCGGGCTGATTCGAGGAGGCGGTTTCCTTGAACTGCGGCTTGTAGGAACCGACCAGCTCGTTGTTGGCGGCGAAACCGCCGGCCGTGTCGATCACCGCCTTGGACTTGATGGTATAGACGCCGCTGTGCTTGCCCTTCACCTGGACGCCGGTGACGCGCCCGTTGCCGTCGGAGAGGATCTGCACGACCTCGGAGTTCACCCTGACGTCGATGTTGCGCTTGGCTGCGTTCTCACGATACACCTTGATGAGATGCGGCCCTACCGCCGCGCCGCCTACCGGACGGTGGGTACGGTCCACGGCTACCCCGCCGGAACGGACCAGGTCGGTCATGTCGGCACCAAGCGAGACGAGGAAGTCGACCGCGTCGGCGGATTTGTAGGCGAGCACCTTCACGAGTTCCGGGTCGTTCTTCTCCCTTCCCCCCTTCATGGTCTCCTTCACCATCTCGGCCGGGTCGTCATGCATCCCGAGCCTCTCCTGGTAACGAGTCCTGGCCGCATTGATCCCGCCGGCCGCTAGCATGCTGTTGCCGCCGGTGATGGGCATCTTCTCCAGGAGGATCACCTTCGCCCCCGCGTCATGTGCGGTGATGGCCGCCACGTACCCGGAGCCACCCGCACCGATCACGACGACATCGGCGGATTCCGTCCGCACCGACTTCTGGTCCTTCGCCCCCTTGGAGGTTTCCTGCACCCACTTCTTGTCCGTCGACTCCTTTTCCGTGCCCATCGCCGGGATCTTCATGGCGAAGCTGTGGCAGTAGTTACAGTACGCCTTGGAGGCGACGTGCCCCTTGTGGCAGGCGGTGCAGTTGGTTTCGCCGAGGTGCGACCTGTGCGGGTTGATGTGCTCCTTCGTTTTCGCCGCCAGATCGGCAAAGCCGCCGTGGCACCCCTTGCAGTTCTTGTTGAGCGCGGTCTCGTTGTCATCGACCGCGATCGATTTCCCGTGGCAATCGGCACAGGTCACGTTGTTTTTCTTGTGAATCCCCGAAAGAAACGCGCTCTTGGAGGAGTCCGCTCCCCACCCCAGCGAGGCCCCGACCAGCAGGGCTGCCGACATCATCAGCGCCAGTACGATTTTTTTGTTTCTCATTTTTTCTCTCCTGTAACTTCGTCGTCAACGCCGCCCTAGAAGAGCAGCTGCACCTGGGCGCGCGCCATGAGGTCGTCCGTCTTGTCCTTGTAGGTGTGGCGGTTGCCGACGTCGCCCTGGATCTTCAGGTTGTTGCCGTAGAGGAAGTAGTTGACCGCTCCCTGGATTTCGGAGATGGAGTCGTTGGAAATGTTGCGGTTCGGGTCCATCCAGGCGTAGCGGACGGCAAGCTCAAGACGCTTCGGGATCACGAAGTAGCCGGCCTGCAGGTAACCGCCCCTGGCGATCAGCTCCTTGTCCGAGATCTCGCCCACCGCCTTGCCCCAGAAGTACTCGCCCTGCATCGAGGCGCCCAGCCACTTGCACGCGAAATCCGCTTCCCAGGAGTCGATGCTGATGTCCTCGGCGGCCGCGGTCCCGAAGTATTTGCCCTTCACCGCCTTGCCGAGCCAGCCGTTGGTGTCGGTAACGAAGTTGGAATTGTTGTTGTCGATGGCCGAGGTCGCCGAGGTGCCGGTGCCGGAAACGGTCTTCTTCACGGTGTTCAGGTAGTAGCTGCTCCCAACCGAGACCAGGGGCTTGGCGGAATATTCGAGGTCCCCCTCGCCGTACTTCATGTCGCCAAGCGGGTTGACGGCAACCCTGAAGTTGTACGCGTTGTCGTTGGTCTTGTTCTTGGTGTTCTGGCCGGCGCCGCCGAACAGGCCCGCGTCGTACTTGACCACGCCGGACCAGAGGTCGCCGTGCAGGTTGATGCCGGTATCGTACCCCTGCATGAAGGCGTTCCTTACGAAGGAGCCGTCCACGAACTGCTGCGCGGTGTTGGAGGTGATCCACTGCCTGGAGTACTGGATCTTCTCCTGTCCCAGCATGATCTGAAGCTCGTCGGCGACGCGGTACTTCATGTTCACCTCTTCCATCGCCTTGGAATTCTCCTTCACCACGTTGGCCCAGTTGTACGTCGCCTTGTAGGTGAGGTCCTTGGTGAACGCGTAGCCGCTCAGGAGGGTCTTGACGCGCCGCAGGTTGAACTGGCTCACGTCCTGTTTGCTCGCGAGATCGTAGTCGTCGAATTCATACTGCGCCTGGATCTGCCCGCCGATCTGCAACTGGAACTTCTGGTCCGGCGAGGTGAGCACGAACCCTTTGCCGAGTTTGTAGTCGAAAGGGTTGGCTTTGGATGCTTCCTTGTACTCCGCCTCAGTAATGACACCTTTTTCCTTCAGGATGTCTTCAAGGCTCTTAGCCTGGACATCGTGCCCTGCAGCCATCACCGCCAGAAAACCTGCCATTACCACCGCCGTCTGCTGTTTCATGATCCTCTCCTTCAGAGTGTTGGGACGCGAGGCCCCGTGATTGCTTTTGGTCTTACCTAGAGCAGGATCGATACCAAAGTTTGTCGAAGGAGATAAGCAGCCTGTTTCGTTAGGTTTTTCGGTGCAGCTGAGCTTGAAGCAGGCTGCATCCGCTATAGCCGCAGGCTATTGGAGTTTTGAGGCGGGTTTTAAAACCATCGGGGATTCGGCAGGTTAGGCAGGTATTGCCGGAATCTATAGCTATAGACTCCGGCAATAGGGGTTCAGCCGCGGGCCAGTTTCAGGCGCTTCCAGAGGGAGGGTTGGGATATGCCGAGCAGCCTGGCAGCCAGCGTCTGGTTGCCGCCGGCGCGGTCCATCGCCTCCTCGAGGAGGTAGTTCGCGGCGTTGGCGAAGGTGGGGAGAGGCTCGAAACCGGCAAAGGGATTCTGGTCCGGCACCCGCTCGGAAACGCCTCCCCCGGCGCTGATCGCTTTCACGAAGCTCTCCATGGAGAGCATGCGCTCCTTATGGGTGCTGACGGCATCGAAGACCATCGCTTTCAGCTCTCTCACGTTCCCCGGGAAGCTGTAGGTGGAGAGAAGCTGCACGAGGCCGGGGGGAGGAGTCGGCTTTTTCTTACCCAGCATGCCGGCCGCCTCCTCGAGGAACAGGTCGAGCAGGTACGGGATGTCCCCCTTGCGGCTTCTCAGCGGCGGCACCTCGACGTGATGGGTGCGCAGCCGGTAGAACAGGTCGCACCGGAAGGTTCCCTGCGCCACCTTTGCTTCGAGGTTCTGATGCGTCGCCACCACGATGCGCGCCTTGAGGCGCCTGGGCTGGTCGCTGCCGAGCGCGAAATATTCCCCCTCCTGCAAGAGCCGCAACAGTTTCACCTGCGAGGCGATGCTCAGGTCCCCGATTTCATCGAGGAAAAGGGTGCCGTTGGCGGCCGCCTCGATCATGCCGCGGCGCACCCCTTCCGCGCCGGTGAAGGCACCGCGTACGTGCCCGAAAAGGGTGTCGGAGAAGACGGTATCGTCGAGCCCCGCGACGTTCACGGCGACGAGTTCGCCCCGGCAGCCGCTCAGCCGGTGCGTCGCCTGGGCGAGGAGTTCCTTCCCCGAGCCGCTCTCGCCGGTGATCAGGAGGGGAAGCGGACTTACCGCCACCGCCTCGATGTAGGCGAAAATCGCCTGCATGGCGCGGTCGGCGGTGCAGATGGCGGAAAAGGCCTCCGGGTGCTGCAGCTCGCACGAGACGAAGCGCCGGGTCATCTCCTTGTTGTCGCGCTGCAGCTCCAGGTGTTTGATGGCGCGCTGTACGCCGCAGACGATGCGCTCTTCGTCATCGGTCTTAACGTAGTAGTCGTAGGCGCCGAGCTTCATGCAGTTGACGACCTTCCCTACCTGGTTCAGCCCGCTGACCACGATGACCGCCACACCCGGATGGCTCTCCGCGATCCGGACCAGGAGGTCTTCGCCGGAGACGTGGGGCATGGTGAGGTCGAGCAGCACGAGGCCTACCTCCCCCTGCGCCATGATATCCATGACCTTCCGGCTGTCGCTGCAAAGCTCCACGTTGGTGATGCCGCAGCTGCTCTCGAGCGCCAGCGACAGCGAGCGCAGCCAGGCCGGTTCGTCGTCCACCAGGAGGACCCTGAAAGACGGGTAGAGCTCACTGTCCATTTTTTCTCCCTGCCACTGCGGCCGGCAAGGCGAGGGTGACCGTGGTCCCCTCTCCCAGGCCGGACTCGAAGACGATTTCGCCGCCGTGGTCCTTGATGATGTTGGCGGATATGGAGAGCCCGAGTCCGGTCCCCCCGCTCTCGCGCTTGGTGGTGAAGAAAGGGTCCGTCAGGTGCTTCAGGTGCTCCGGCGAAATCCCGGCACCCTCGTCATGCACGGACAGCATCACCCTGCCGGTCGCGGCGTCATGCCAGGTCCGCAAGGCTATCGCTTTGCTCGGGTCGGTGAGGGCCTGCCCCGCATTCATGACGAGGTTCACCACCACCTGCTCCAACCGCTGCTCGTTGCCGAATACCGGGGGGAGCCCGTCCTCATACGATGCGGTGAAATCGCTGGTGAACTTGCGCGTCGCCACGTCCACGAGGCGTACCGCCGTCCGCACCACATGGTTGAAATCGAGCATCTCCTTGCGGGCCTCGTCGTCCTTCCTCGCGAAGTTCTTGAGATCCTCCACCGTTTTCTTGATGCGCTGGGCGCCGTCCTGGATCTCGTCCAGCATGAGCGGCACCTCCTTGCGCACCCTCTGGTACCGGATCCCTCCGAGGGCGAAGTCACCTTCTTCCTCCTGGTAACGGTCCAGGATCCGCTCCGCGTCCCGGAATATCTTTTTCAGGGTGGGCATGTTCATCAGGATGATACCGGTGGGGTTGTTGATCTCATGGGCCACCCCGGAGACCAGGATGCCGAGCGCCGCCATCTTGTCGGCCTGCACCAGTTGCTGCTGGTTTCTCTGCAGCTCCGCCAGTGCGTTCGAGAGCGATTCGGTGCGCTGAGCCACCTGCCTGCGCAGCGAGTAGGACCAGAGCACGGTGCCGAGCAGGACGAGTGAAAGCGGTATGACGACCAGTGCCGCGTATTTGGCCACGACAAGCCATGAGGTGCGCTGCGGTTCGAGGACGCCGATCCACTTATCGTAGATCCGGTTGAACTCCCCGGTCTTCTTGAGGATGGAAAGCCCTTCGTTCATCTGGGCCACCAGTTCGGCGTTCCCCTTTTTGGCCGCGTAGCAGTAGTAGCGCTGCGGGGCGACGTTGGTGGCAACCGGTACCAGGTTTGCGAGCTTCTCTTCCCGGATGATGTACATCGCAGGGAGCAGGGCCACGATGGCGTAATCGCAGCGCCCGGCTGCCAGCTCTTGCAGGGTTTCACGCGGGCTGTCGGTCAGCACGAGGTCCGCGTCGAAATGCTTTTCATGCAGGTAGCCGTGCATGCCGCCGCCTCTGTGCACCAGCACCTTTTTCCCCCTGAGCTGTTCCAGGCTCTTGACCGCCGGCGTTCCTTTCCGGGCAAAGATGGCCTGCACGATGATGGAGTGCGGCGTAGAGAACTCGTACTCGCGGGCCCGCGCCTCGGAATAGGAGAGCCCTTCCAGGATGTCGATGTCGCCGCTGTCGAGCCCCTTGAGGATATTCCCGAAATCGTCTAGCTTGATCTCGACCTTCATCCCCATGACGCGGGCGATGGCCCTGGTGAGGTCGACGATGTAACCGGCCGGCTGGCCGTTTTTGTCCAGGAACTGATATGGAGGGTAGTTGCTGTTACCGCCAACGACGATGACACTCAGGTCGCGGCCCGCTACCGGCTCGGCTTGTACCTCCGATACGGTGAGGCTTATGGCAAGCAACAGCAAAAGGAATCTGGTAAGCATAGTGGGGCTCCTGGACGCAACATGCCGGTGTAATGCCAGGAAGGAGCACGGAAAACGAGGGAGTTCGCGGCACTTATAGCACCAGCGGCAAGCCCCCGTCAAAGCAAATATCCTTTCCCACCCTTCCGGCGCGCGCTCTCAGGCCGTTTCCCGGCAACATTCCCGCATTGATCGTGCGAGAAAATGGCATCTTTCCTTTAAAACCTGTTGACATATTGTTTTCTGAATGTTAGTTGTGCCGTGTGCATATACACAATATCGCCCGGAGGTAAGGATGAAGATCTGTTTCCCCGTCGAATGCAACGAAGGTCTTTCCAGCTCAGTTTTCGGCCATTTCGGCTCCGCTCCCGGGTTTCTCGTGGTGGACAGCAACACCGACGAATGCACCGCCATCAACAACGGTGACCGCGTGCATCAGCACGGCGCCTGCAACCCGGTGGCCGGGCTTGGCGGCCATGAAGTCGACGCGATCGTGGTAGGCGGGATCGGCGGCGGCGCACTGTACAAGCTGAACGCCGCAGGGATGCGCGTATTCCAGGCCCGTCCGGGAACGGTTGCCGAAAACATGGCCCTTTTCAAGGCGAACGAACTGCCGGAGTACCTTCCCGGCCACACCTGCGGCGGGCACGGTCACAGCCACGGCTGCTCGCACTGATCATGCCGCGTCCCCGCAAGCCGAGAACCTGTATCTGCCCGCACCGCGCAGGTTTCGCCGCTGTCTTCAAGCCTGCCGGCACGCCGCTCAAGGAGCTTGAACTTTTGCGGCTCGCCCACGACGAACTGGACGCCCTCCACCTGTGCGACGGGCAGGGGAAGACCCAGGAAGAGGCCGGAGAGTGCATGGGGATATCGCGCGGCACGGTGCAACGTCTGCTGGCCTCCGCCCGCGCCAAGGTGGCCGAAGCGCTGGTCCACCAGAAAGCACTCGCCATCGCCGGCGCCCCCGCAGAGTTGGCCCCCCTCCCCTGCGGAGACCTTTCCTAGAGGAGCATGCATGGAAGTGGTGGAGAGACTGGCTGAGGCGGCTCGGCGGCAGCATGAGGAGGCCGACCTCCCCGCGTCGCTTCTCAATGAGATCCTGGAGATCGCAAAAGGTCAGACGCCAGGTTGCGACGTGGCACTGATCGAGCTCCTGCTGGAGCAGGTCGAGGCGTTCGACAGCTATGCCGGGGCGGGATGTTTTGGTGACGCCGTGAGTGCCGCCACGATCCAGGCGACGCTTGACCGGGTGCGCGGAAAAGTTTGACCGGATCCCTCCCCGTCGCCGTACGGCGGGTCCGACATTTAAACCGTAATCCTGCAATTTGATGATATTTAATTTTCGAGGTGAGTCATGGCGTGTGAACTCGTCGAGTGCTGTCAGTTCTTCAAGGACAACATGAAGGACCTTCCCAAGGCGGCCGAGTACATCCAGAGCAAGCTCTGCTTTGGAGACTATAAAAGCTGCAACAGGTACCGGATCTACAAGGAAAGCGGCGGGGAAAACGTTCCTTTCGCGCTTTACCCCGACGACCAGGAAGCGGTCAGGAAGGTAAAGCAGTGCATGCTCAAGAAGCAGCACTGTCAGGAAGGGCCGGCGGACGACAAAGAAGAATGATGCAACACCACTGAAATGTTCCACATGGAGGGCACCGTGCTGGTCAAAGGAAAAGCCGCGTTCATCCTCGCCACAGCGCTTGCATTCGCCACGCTGGCCGGCTCCGCCATAGCCGCGTCACCGGTCTTCGACGTCGACCGCGAGTTCTACCCCTACTACCCCTCGCTCATCAAATGGAACAAGTCCACCCTCGATTTCACCCCGCCGAGCGTCTGCCAGGGTTGCCATGAGAAACAGTACAAGGAGTGGAGCGCGTCCGTGCATCAGCTCGCCTTTCAGGACCCGGTCTACCAGGGGGAGCTGAACAAGGCGGTGAAAGCGGTCGGCCACGAGATCTCGCGCCAGTGCGAGGGGTGCCACTCCCCCGCGGGCGTGGTCACCGGCGAGATAAAGGGTCCCGGCAACGCGGGGCTGAGCGAGATGGCGCTGGCCGGAGTCTCCTGCGACATCTGCCACTCGGTAAGCGGCGTAACGCACTGGCAGACGCCGTCCCACGAGCCCGAGAACGGCTCCTTCATCCTCACCCCCGGCGTGGAGACCAAGGACGGCCCCCGGTTCGTCAAGCGCGGCCCCTTCAAACCGAGCGAGGAGTGCGGCGGCGGCTTCCACGACTGCGCCGAGAGCTCGCTGCACCTGCAGGCCGACCTCTGCGCCTCCTGTCACCAGGTCTACCACTACGATGCGCACTTCCCGCTCGAGGCGACCTACCTGGAGTGGAAGCACGGGCCGTACGCCCAGAAAAACGTCCTCTGCCAGGACTGCCACATGGTCGACACCGCCTCTTTCAAGAAGGCGGCGGATCAGTTCGTGAAGCCCGACCGCAAGGAGTACCGTCATTACTTCAACGGCGCGAACTACCTGTTGAGCTACCTCGCCGCCGGCGCCGCGAAGAAGGCGGGAAACCAGGAGCAGGCCGATCTTTTCATGAAGCAGTACCAGATGGCCGTCGACCGGCTGAAGTCCGCCGCGGACATCGAGATCACCCCGAGCTACCAGAAAGGGGAGCTGAAAGAGCTGCAGGTCCGGGTAAGAAACGTGCGCGCCGGGCACAACCTCCCCACCTCGCTCACCAACGTGCGCCAGATGTGGCTTGAGATCGTGGCGAAGGACGAGGCGGGCAAGACCGTGCTGACGAGCGGCCAGGTCGGCCCGGAGGGGTCACTACCCTCCGATGCGCGGCTCTTCAACTCGGACGGCATGGGGGACAACTTCCATTTCGCCATCGACCCATGGGTGGTGACCTCGTTCTCGCGGCACGACACCATCCCTCCCCGGGGGTACAAGGACGTGTACTACGGCATTCCCGCCCTCAAAGGGGTCAAGAAGTTGAACGTCGAGGTGAAGCTGCGCTACCGGCAGGCGGACCAGAAAGTCGCCGAGGCGCTGCTGAAAGCGGTCCCCAAAGACATCGATCTCGAAAAGATTTACGGCCTTAAGGCCGTCCCACCGTTGCCGGTCGTCGACATGGCGCTGAAGAAGGCGTCGCTCTCCACCCGTCAGGCCAGCCGCTAATCCCTTCATCAACCTCTCCGTAAGTCTCTTGCCCCCGCACTCCGGGGGCTTTTTTTTGCGTTCATCAGGAAATTCCGGGGAGCAGGCGCCTTTAGTCCCCCTCCCCTTGCGGGAGGGGGTTAGGGGGTGGGGGAAGGTGCCATCATTTACGTACCTTGCGGCTTCACCCACCCCCCGGCCCCCTCCCGTCAAGGGAGGGGGAGGACTTAAGGGCGATTCTCCCGGAATTCCCTGAATAGCCTTCGCGAAGGGGGGAGCGCCAGGGCACCTGCGGCGCTTCACAGCCGCCAGACATGCTATCGACACAAGCGATAACTTCGACAGTTTGTATCGAAACTATCGGTTTGACTTATTTTCCCTCTGCACATATACAGATATTCATACCTTTGTCTTTTTCTAATCGGGAGGGAATGCGATGAGTGATGAATTTGTGGTGAAATCCGACCCGGAACTCTGGGAAAAACTCGGCATGGACGTGGCGCGCTTTTCGGGCATGCCCCCCATGCTGACCAACGCCTACCGGAACATCTTCCTTTCACAACAAAACCGGCCGGAGCGGATGGCCTACTTCGACGACATGGTCGCCAACATCCACACCGGGCGCATCCGGGAGATCTGCGACGCGAAGGACGGGGGAAAGCCGGTGATCGGCACGTTCTGCGTCTATGTCCCCGAGGAGTTGGTGGTGGCGGCGGGCGGCATCTGCATCGGCCTTTGCGGCGGCGCCCAAGGCTCCATCGCGGACGCCGAAAAGATCCTGCCGCGCAACATCTGCCCGATGGTCAAATCCGCCTTCGGCTTCAAGGTCGGCAAGATCTGCCCGTACTTCCAGGTAGTGGACCTCGTGTACGGGGAGACCACCTGCGACGCCAAGAAGAAAACCTGGGAGCTGCTGGACCGCTACGTCCCGACCCACGTCATGGAAATACCCCAGATGAAGCGCGAGCGCGACAAGCAGCTCTGGAAGGAAGAGGTGAAGGACTTCAAGGTTGCCGTCGACCGCATCACCGGCAACGAGACCGATTTCGAGGCAGTTGCGGACGGCATCAGGACCATCAACGCGAAACGCGCCGCGCTGCAGCGCCTTAACTCCCTGCGCCACCACAACCCCTCTCCGATCAGCGGCAAGGACATGCTCATCATCCAGCAGATCGCCTTCTACGACGAACCGGTGCGCTTCACCCAGAAGGTCCACGACCTCTGCGACGAACTCGAGAAACGGGTGCAAGCCGGTATCGCCGTGGCTCCCAAGTCCGCGCCGCGCATCCTGGTCTCGGGAACGCCGATGGCGCTTCCGAACTGGAAGCTGCACAGCATCATCGAAGGAGCCGGGGCCCTAGTGGTCAACGAGGAGAGCTGCATCGGCACCCGTTATTACAAGGACCTGATCGACGAGGGATCGTCGGATATGGACCAGCAGTTGGAGCGGCTGACCGAGCGCTACATGAAGATAGACTGTTCCTGCTTCACTCCCAACGACGACCGCATCGAGCAGGTGCTCAAAGAGTACGAGGCTTCCGGTGCCGAGGGGATCATCGACTACTGCCTGCAGTTCTGCCACACCTACAACATCGAGGCGGTGAAGCTGCGCGAGGCATGCGAAGCGCGCGGCATCCCCTTCATGGCCATCGAGACGGACTACTCACCCGATGACGTCGGGCAGTTGCAGACACGCGTCGAGGCGTTCATCGAGCAGATCAAGGGGTAAGCGATGCAGGTAGGGATCGATCTAGGTTCGCGCACCATCAAGACCGTCGCCCTCATGGGGGGAACCGTTCTGCATCGCCGCGTCGTGGAAAGCGGCTTCGAGCCGCACCGTCAGGCGTTGCAGATGCTCGGCGAACACCCCGGCGCGCGTGCCGTCGCAACGGGTTACGGGCGGCATCTCATGCAGCAGCAGGCGGGTCTCGACATCATCACGGAAATCAAGGCGCATGCCCTCGGTGCCCGGCATCTCTTCCCCTACTGCAGGGCGATCCTCGACGTCGGGGGGCAGGACAGCAAGGTAATCCACCTGAGCGCGGACGGGCGCATCGTCAATTTCCAGATGAACGACAAGTGTGCCGCAGGCACCGGGCGTTTCCTCGAGATGATGGCCGTTTCGCTGGGATACGACTTGCGTGGATTCGGCGAAGCCGCGGCTGTGGCCGAAGGCAGCACCCCGATAAACAGCATGTGCGCCGTGTTCGCCGAATCCGAGGTGGTGTCGCTGAAAAACCGCGGCGTGCCGCCGGAGGAGATTGCCCGTTCCGTGCACCTAGCCGTCGCCTCGCGCCTTGCTGCGATGGTATCGAAGACCTGCCAGTGCCAGCACCTCGTCTTTACCGGCGGGGTCGCCAACAACAAGACGCTCGTTTCCCTGCTCGAGACGACGCTTGGGGTGCCGGTACTGGTTCCGGAGGATCCTTCGGTCATTGGGGCCCTGGGTGCTGCGCTGCACGCGGGGAACTCCTGAAAGGATCCCCCTCCCCCACCCTCCCCCTCCAGGGGAGGGAGTGTCTGACACGAAGAGAGGAAAGTTCACGCTTCCGTTGAAGCGGACTACATCAACAATTTGAAACAGGAGAAGCAAAGCATGAAGAGAATTATCGCCCTCGTCCTCGCAATGGTGACCATCCTCGCCGCGTCCGCGGCCCTGGCCGTCCCCTTTTTCGGCGGCAACTACCAGTACGTGGCTCCCGAGGATTTCAAGAAGTGGCTTGAGACGAGCAAGAAGGTGCAGATCGTCGACATCCAGGTCCCGGCCGAGTTCCAGCAGCACCATTTCAAGGGTGCGCTGCAAACCAACGCCTTTCCGGTGAAATCGGCCGAGGAGAAGTCAAAGCTCGACCGGGTGCTTCCCCAACTGAAGGCAACCCGCGAGGAGATCGTCATCGTCTGCCCGCGCGGTGGCGGCGGCGCCAAGAACACCTACGATCACCTGAAGAGCAAGGGGATCGCAGAGGCGCGCCTGCACATCCTGGAGGACGGCATGCAGGGGTGGCCTTACAAGGAGCTGGTGGTGCAGGGGAAATAATCGAAAAGGATGACGAATCAGGAAGCCGCTTCTCTCAATTTTGGGGGGAGCGGCTTTTTTATTGAAGGATTGTGGAAGAGCGACAAGAGCGCCCGTTTAGCGCCACACGTGAATTATGGCTCCCCCTTCGCAAAGGGGGGAACGTTCGGGCTCATGCTGCGCTTCGTGAACAGCTGTACTCCTTAGAACCGAACATTTGTATTTTTACCCGCCCCCCTGCGGCTGCGCCCAGAAATCGCCGATATCCTTCAAAATGGCTCCGGAAACGAGCTCCGTCGCCTGCGTTTCGAACCAGTCGGCCGGCATGGCGGCGCTGTACTCGTTCTCCAGGAAGCGGTCGTCCATCAGGACGATGACGCCGCGGTCGGTCTCCGATCGAATCACCCTTCCCGCCGACTGGATCGCCTTCGCCATCGCCGGTATGGTGTAGGCGTACTCGAACCCCTTGCCGTAGTGACGCTGGTAGTAGCCCCGCATCTCCTCACGCTCGAGATCGAAATTCGGCAGCGGCGGCCCGATCACGAAGGCGCCGATCACCATCTCCCCCGCGTAATCCACCCCTTCGGAAAGCGATCCTCCCTGCACCGCGAAGACCACGGTCGGCGTCCCCCCCTGGCGGAGGTGTTCGAGCATCTCCGCGGTGCGCGCTCCCTTCATGTTGCGCTCCTGCCGCAGCACCTCGAAACCCTCCGGCGCCCTGAAGAGTTCGGCCACCCGCTCCTGAAAGACGAAGCTCGGGAAGAAGGCCAGGTAGTTGCCAGGGCGCAGGGCCACGATGCGGGCGAGCGCATCGGCTATTCGCCCGTAGTTCCGCTCGCGCCTGGAATACCGGGTCGATACCTGCGGGATGATGAGGAGTTTGCGCCGCTCTTGCGGGAAGGGGCTCTGGAACTCCGCGGTGTGCACCTCCTGCGGGTCGAGGCCGGAAAGCCGGGCGTAATACTCGAACGGTTTCAGCGTCGCCGAGAATCCGACCACCTGCTGGTATTCCGCGTACCGCTCGGCGATGAGGTCGGAGGCGTCGCAGCAGGTGACCTTGATGCTGCCGCCGCTCCCCAGCGGCTGGTACAAGGTGAAGAATTCCTGCCGCTGCGAGCGCACCGCAAGTTCCAGCATCTCCGTGAAACCGGTCCAGTAATAGCAAAGACGCAGTACCGGGTCTTCCTGGCGGATTTCGACGTCCGCCTCGAGGTAACGCGACAAAAGGGAGCGCAGCCTGCCGTCCAGTTCCAGGAACGCGGCCATCGGAGGCTCGATCCGCGCGGCGCTCTCCCCCTTCCCCGCACGGCAGGAAAGGACCGCCGCCACGCAGTCGTCCAAAAGGGAGGCGGCCTCGCGCCTGAAGAGATGCGGCACGTTCGCGAGCTCCTCCCGCATCCCCTCCAGCACATGGCTCGAGAGGCTCGGCGAGTAGTAGTCCATGGCGCGCGACGGTAGGTTGTGGGCCTCGTCGATCACGAGGTTCGGCTTGCCGCTTTGTTCCACCGCGAGCCCCCCCGCCCTTCCCAGCGCCGAGCGGGGCGCGAAGACGTAGTTGTAGTCGCAGATAACGACATCGGCGAGCTTCGCGCAGTCGATCTGCAGCTCGAAGGGGCAGACCTCGTACTTTTCCCCGAACTCGCGGAAGGTCCTTGCCTTCAGCGTCCTCTTCCTCTCCAAAAGCTCGACGACGCCATGGCGGGCGAGCTTGCCGTAGTAGTCCTTCGCGTAGTCGCAGTACTCCGGCGTGCAGATCGGCTCGTTCTGGAAGCAGATCTTCCCTTTGGCGGTGACGGTGAGGGAACGAAGCTTCGCCCCCGCCTCGCGAAACCTCGCCACGGCATCCTCGGCCACCTCGTGCTGACTGTTCTTCGGGGTCACGTAGCAAACCGTCTGCCCCCGCGCGAGCCCCTCTTTCAGCACCGGATGCAGCACCCCCACCGTCTTGCCGAGCCCGGTCGGCGCCTGGATCAGCATGCGCCGGCCGAGGGCCATCCCCTGCTCGATCTCCGCCATCAGCTCCACCTGCCCGCTGCGCGGCTTGGTAAATGGAAAGGGAAAATCCGCCGCCATCGCACGCCTGCGCACGGCGCGCTTTTTGGCACGGCCCGCCTCCGCGGCCAGCTCTTCCAGCCTCGCCTCGAGCCAAATCTCGTAGCGTTCCACGTCGAGGCCGATTTCAAGGTCCGCCGAGTGGCCGTTTCGTGATGAAACCAGGTGGAAGGTGAGGCGCGGCACCCGACCGTGCTCGAGCCAGTGGAAGTAACCGTAGGTGAGAAGCTGCAGGCAGTACGGCTCCAGGAAGGGATCGCCCGCCAGGCGGCGCTTCAGCTCGCCCAGGGCGAAGCAGCTCTTGATCTCCTCGATGCAGGCGTAGTCGTCCCCGGAGATGCCGTCCATGCGCCCGTTGACCTGGAAGAGGAAGCCTCCCCGTTCGAGAAGGCGCCCCACAGGCACCTCCGCGCGGTAAGACGGGTCCACTTCGGCACGCCTTTTCTGCACGCGCTGGTGGATTTCCCGCCCGTCGGCGGTGGAGCGGTCATAGCCGGAGCGGGGCTCGATGTGCCCCGAGCGCGGGACCGGGAGGGCGAAGTACCCGACCGGTACGTTGATGATGTCGTTTGCTGGTTTCATGTGGCCTTAGTCCGTTGATTCTCCGCCACTTTCTAATGACAGCGTCTTCTTTGTCAAGCTAAGAATCCCCACCGCGTTGCAATGCCTCGCATAACCGGTATCCTCTTGTCTGTGTTTTTTCATTACATGCATAAAGGAGAAGAGAACATGAGAAGAGTCGTAGCTGCCGCGGTACTGTCCCTTTTCTGTGCCGGTTTCGCCTTTGCCGCCGATGAGGCCGTGGTTGTGCTCCCGGCAAAGAACGGCAACGTCACCTTCCCGCACAAACAACACAAAGACATGCCGGAGATGAAGTGCACCAACTGCCACGAAACGGACAAAGGGGGGAAGATCGCCGACCTCGGCAAGGACTGGGCGCACAAGACCTGCAAAGGGTGCCACACGGAGAAGGGTAAAGGCCCTGCCAAGTGCAACGAGTGCCACAAGAAGTAGTGACCGACGCACCTCACCTGCCGGCGGAGGCAGCCGCCTCCGCCTCTTTCGCCCCCCCCTCCTGAAACCGGCCAATCCAATTAAAGCCCCGCGCACAAGATTGACATTTTTTAATTTCCCGCAATAATGAAGTCGGCGTCTCGCCCCCGCTTATCTTTCGCGCGGCTTGAATCCCCGTATCCACAATGTGTTGGCTGATCCGTAGAGGGGAAAGAGTCCTTCTCTCCACCTCAAATTAAAGGACCGGGGCAAGGAGATTCACACATGAGGGACCCCTTCCACGACCTGCACCACCACGAGACGGGAAGCACCTCGCACATAAGATTGATCTCCGAGGGAGGTGGAACACAGGCCCGCAGTCCGGAGATGGTCTGCATCGATTCACTTCAAGCCACCCACCCGTGCGCCACGGAGGCACAGCACGCGGTGTATCGCCCAACCACGAGCACCGTCGCTCCCGGAAACGCCCTTTGTTCCATTCCGGCAGAGTACGCCACGGAACTGGACCGGGAGTCATTGCCCGGCCTCTTGCGCCAGCGGCTGCAGCTGGTCGGAATCGAGCTCGGTCCCGCGGCGAGCCTCACCGTATCCGAAACCGGAAAGTTTTGGCATCTCCAGGACGGGCAGCAATGCTATGCGGTCAGGAGGATCGCGGCGCGTATCGCCGTCTTTTGCGAAACATGTTGAACCTGTTATGCGAACTCACCTTGTTACCGCACGGGATCCCGCTTGCGGCGTGTCCCGTGCGGATGTCATTTCCTGACTGATTGATTGATCTTTCGCTGCACTACGTCCACATCCCCTCTCCCTCCGGGAGAGGGTCAGGGTGAGGGCGTCGGCCGTTGCAAATACTCACTTCGCAGCAACGCCCTCACCCGCCCTACGGGCACCCTCTCCCGGAGGGAGAGGGGGACTGGCGGAAGATCATCGCTAATCATGTTTCCTGAAAGGAGAGCGCAATGGCCGAAAAGAAAATGGAGGGGAAAGACAATGGCGGTATACATGTGAAGCTCGTCTCCGAGGGGGGTGGCGAGGCGGAGGCGCAGCGGGCTCAGTGCTGGTCTCCCGACCAGATCGTGGCAAGCTGCATAACGCCGCAACAGATGGAGAACTTCAGGGCCTACAACAACGTCTGCATGACCCTCCCCACCAACGACATGTACGTATTCTCGCTCCCCCTCGAACACGCAGGGGAATTGGACCAGGGGGTGATCCCCCCCGCAGTGCACCGTGAATTCGAGGCGCAGGGGGCACCGCTCTCCATGGCGGCGCGCCTGACCGTCCAGCATTCCGGGCGCGTCTGGTTCATCATCGATCTGGACAGGAAGTACTCCGTCCGCATGGTACCGACCGGGCTCCTCGTCTACAGCGAAAGGCTGTAGGGTGAGGCCCTTGCCAGGGATCCAGTCATGACCGACTATCACACCTTCGAGCAGGCCGGTGAACACTACCTCTTCTTCACCCGCTCCGCGAGGCTCTACCAGATCAGCCGGCTTGCCTTCGGGATGCTCGCGGAGTTCTTCCCGCCGACCTGCGATCCCGCGGACTTCCCGCCCGAGCCGCCTCGCCCGCTTGCCGCGGAAGAGCGCTCCCTTTACGGCGAGTTGCGCGATCTCGTCGGCCGGGAGATAAAGGCACCGGTTCCCGTCCCGCAGCCGCAGCACGACATGCTTCAGGGCAACAGCTACCAGACCTTCTCCATCTACCTAGCCCAGACCTGCAACATGGCCTGTTGCTACTGCTGGAACCGCGGCGGTACCTTCGGAAAACCGGGACATCTCATGGGATGGGACACGGCACAGCGCGCCACCCGCCTGATCCTCTCCCTTGTCGAGTGCTCCAGCGCAGACAAGATCTTCATAAACTTTTACGGGGGCGAGCCGCTGCTCGATTTCCCGGTGCTGCAGCAGGTCACCCAGGAACTGTTGCAACACGAGGCACGGCTTGAGAAGAACTTCCACCTCACCCTGGACACGAACGGCACCATGCTCGACGGGCCTGCCGCCCAATTCCTCGCGCGCTACTTCACCCAGGTCGGCGTGAGCCTCGACGGCAGCCAGAGGATCCATGACCTGCAGCGACCCGGGAAGTACGGCGAGGAGACCTGGCAGCGCATCGTGAACAACATCAAGGCCTTCCCGAACCAGAAGCTTTTGGGGATCCGCGCCACCCTCACCACCTTTTCCGACAGCTACCTGGAAACCTTCCGTCACTTAACCACCCTCGGCATCAAGAGGATACAGCTCGAATACTGCCATGAACCTGGTTACCATCAAAACCCCATCTATGAGAAGCTGATCGTCCCCCCCGAGCGGCAAATCGCCGAATTGCGCGAGTTCGTAGACTACTACGTCGACTACATAAGCGAGTACAACGACACCCGCGACATCCCATTCGTATCCAACGTCCTGGACAACATCACCAGGATCCGGCGCGGCAACCGCTTCACGAGGCCCTGCGGCGCAGGCGCCAACACCCTCGCCATCAACAGCCATGGCAAGGTCTTCCCCTGTATCGCCTTCGTCGAACGCGACGAGTTCGCCATGGGGCAGGCCGACGGCACGCTGCGCTTGAACCTGCACCAAAGCCTCGAAGGGTTCGAGGTGGACGGACAGCACCAGTGCCAAGCCTGCTGGCTGCGCTACGACTGCGCCGGAGGCTGCTACGCCACCCATTACGACATGACCGGCCATCCGCGACGGCCCCACCCCGAATACTGCCGAGGCATGCAGGGACGCGCCGAAGTGTATTTCTACGCCCTCACGAAGATGCTGAACAAGTGTCCATGGCACCTGGAAAAGGTCCACGCTCCGGCTTAAGGAAGGTGCCGCTTAGGCAGGTTGCTTCTTCAAGAATTGCGTGCCGTTACGTAGTAGAAGATTGCGGCGTAGTGGCAGGCGCTCCCCGCCAGCACGAAGAGATGCCAGATGGCGTGGTTGTAAGGGAGGCGGTCCCAGAGGTAGAAGACGACCCCGAGGGTGTAGGCAGCCCCGCCGGCGAAGAGGAGCACCAGTCCGTTCAGCGCCAGTCCCGCGGCGAGAGGTTTTATCGCGATGACCGCCAGCCACCCGAGCCCCAGGTAGAGCAGCGGGCCGATGTAAGGGAGACGGTGCGTCGTGAAGAGCTTCATGAAGGCCCCGACCATCCCCAGCCCCCACACCGTGACCAGCAGCCAGTATCCCCATGCCCCCTTGAGGGTCACCATGGCGAACGGCGTATAGCTTCCTGCGATGACCAGGTAGACGCAGGCATGGTCGAGGATGCGGAAGAGGTAGCGCAGGCGCGGCCTGCGGACGCTGTGGTATATGGTCGAGATGCAGTAGAAGATGAGCAGGGTGGCGGTGTAGATCGATGCCGAGACGATGCGCGGGGTGTCTCCCATCCGCACGGCGAGGTTCACCAGTGCGAACGCTCCCGCCGCGCTCAGCAGGATGCCCGGAGCATGGGTCCAGCGGTTCGCCAGCTCTTCCGCCTCGCTGTAGTGGAACAGCCGCTGTTGCAGATCGTCGTCGTCCATCGTTCGCTCCGTCCGGCTGAAAAACACCTGCTTAAGATACACCCCCGCCCCCTGCCCCGCAACGTGCCCCGCCTCCCCTTTCGGCTTGACAAGCCGCCCCTTCGATACGATCATGTGGACCTCGTATACAGCATTGTCATGCATGTCTGAGCGGAGGACACCCTTGGCAAGAAAAATCTTTGTAGCCGCATCGGGGCAGAACATAGGGAAGACCACCATCAGCCTTTCACTTCTGCACCTCGCGCAGAAGAAGTACGGCCGGGTCGGCTTCATGAAACCATTGGGGCCCAAGCCTACCGTCCTGCACGGGATCCCTATGGACAAGGACGCCGCGCTCATGGCCCAGGTCTTCGGACTCACCAGGGATTTGCGCTACATGTCCCCGGTGGTGGTATATCCGGACACCACGAGGCAGGCAATAGATGGCAAGATAAACCTCCCGGAACTGGGCGAGCGCATCCTCACCAGCTTTGCGGAACTGGAGAAGCACTGCGACTTCATCGTGATCGAGGGGTCCGGGCATCCAGGCGTCGGCAGCGTCTTGAACCTCTCGAATGCTCGGATTGCGAAGATGCTCGACGCGCCGGTGTTGATGCTCAGCGGCGGCGGACTCGGAAACGTCATAGACACGCTTGCCATGAACACCGCGCTGTTCAAGCTGGAAGGGGCCGACGTGCGCGGCGTGCTGGTGAACAAACTCTTTTCCGAAAAACGCGACGTCACGCTCGACTACCTGAACCGTGCCTTCGCCGGGCAACCCTTTTCCGTCATCGGCGGCTTCGATTACAAACCCGTACTCGCCAACCCTTCCTTGGGGCGCGTCGCGCGCCTGCTCGATCTTCCCTTGAACGGCAACCGCCGCGAGGTGAAGAGGATCATCCATCACGTGCAGATCGGCGCCGCTTCCACGCAGAGGGTCACCGAGATGCTGCGCGCTTCCTCGCTGCTGCTGGTGACGAGCAGCCGAGACGAACTGCTGGTTACCATCGCCAACCTGTACCAGATGCCCGAGTTTCACCCGCTCATCGCCGGTCTGGTCATCTCCGGGGTCGCCCCCGTCAGCAACATCACCCAGCGCATCATAGATCGGAGCAGGATTCCTTATTTTCGGGCCGATCAGACCACGACCGATCTCTATAAGATGATCACCGAAGACGTTTCGAAGATCACTGCGAAGGACACGGAGAAGCTGGCTCTGATCCGGTCCCTGGCTGAGGAGCGCCTCGACTTCGACGCCGTCGACGAGCTTTTCGCGCAGTAAATCAAAAAAGGCGGCCTCCTCTCGGATGGCCGCCTGTACGTTCCGGGTCACGGAACGGCGCGTCTTCTGCTTCCCTACTTCTTGTGGCAGTCGGCACACTTGGTCGGGCCGGCGCCCTTGTCCCCGTGGCATCCCTTGCAGGTCTTGTGCGCCCAGTCCTTGCCGAACCCTTCGATCTTGCCGGGGCCCTTTTCGTGGCACACCTTACAGTCCTTCAGGGTCTCCTGGTGCTTCTTGTGATTGAAGGTCACGTTGCCGTTTTTGGCCTGGAGGGTGATGACATCGGCGGCCAGTACCGCTCCTGCGCTGAAGACGACGAGGGCTGCTGCGGCGATTACCTTTTTCATGGGTCTGCTCCTTTTCTTCTTGGTTTTTTGCTGCGGAACTGTGGTAAAAATAGCACCTGTCCTGCGGTCCCGTAACCGACATCTATAGCGATGCGACCCGATGTCGGGTCCTTTTTAGCCCATGTCGGGTCCCGATCGCCCTTTTTTTCCCCCTCGGAGAGCACTGGAGATGGTGGACAGCACCGACAAAACTGAGAAGGGAGCTTCCGCCGGCGTCGCCATCGACGGCAACAGGGCGAGGAACATCCGGGAGGCGAAGAAGCTCACCCAACTCTACGTCGCAAACGTGGTCGGCGTCACCACCGACACCATTTCGCGCTGGGAGAACAACCGCTACCCCTCCATAAAGAAGGACAACGCCCAGAAGCTCGCCGACGCACTCGAAGTCGCCCTCGAAGAGATCCTGCGCGCGGAGGACCCGGAAGAGCCGGACACGCAGACGATTGCCCCGCAGGCCCCTTCCCGCAAGAGGGTGCTCTTGCCCCTTTCCGTACTCGCGCTGCTTATCCTCGGCACCCTGCTCTATTTTATGCTGCGCCAGCCCGCTCCTGCTCCGCGCGCCATACGCTGGGCACCACGCTTTGCCGCCCCCGGCGAGGTGATTCCGGTCCAGGTAAAAGTCGCCCGCCAGCCCGCTTCCCCTTTCGGCTTCATCCTCAGAGAACGGCTTCCCGCCGGGGCGCGTCTCGTCTCCGCCCTACCCGTCACCTCTTCGACCGAGTCCGAGGGGAAATGGCTTGTTCCGACCGGCGGCGCCCCTGCCACCGTCTCCTATTCCTTGAAGGTCCCCGCCAACTTCCCATCCGGCAAGGATGCCGCGTTGAAAGGGGAGCTCGTGGTCCACGGCGGAGAGGGAACCAACCGCACCGAAAGCGTCGGCGGCAGCGCCTCGATCCACATCGGCGCCTACCACTGGGCCGACAGCAACGGCGACGGCCGCATCGACGACGACGAGATCATGCCCGCCTACTACATCTGCGAAGAGATGAAAGGTCTGGGCCTGGACTGGAAGACCATCGAGGCGATCTGGAGCGGCAAGGGGTACCGCTGGGACGCCAAGAGCGGATACACCGTGCTGAAATAGGCGTTGCCCCCTTAGCGCCAAGTTCTTCAGGGAATTCCGGGAGCCAATGGTGTTACCAGTTCAACGGGCTCATCCCCGGAGCAAAAGGCAAATCCCCCCCGCCCCCCCTTCGCCAACACCTTTTATTAGTTTTTTCTTTCCATTTGCATACAGCGGCCCAAAGGCATGGTAAACTGGAGGGCGTCGATTTCACAGCGTTTTCCCCCCGTGAACCCGGCGATCCTACGCCTTATTAACCATAGAGATGGGAGGAATCATGAAAGCATTGATCCTAAGCGCAGACAACTTCGAAGATAGCGAACTGCTCGTCCCCCTGTATCGCTTGCGTGAGGTCGGCTACTCCGTCGTAGTCGCCTCCGAGAAAAGCGGCTCCATCCACGGCAAACACGGCTACGAGGTACCGGTGGACCGGGTCTTCACCGACCTGAACCCCGCCGACTACGCGGTACTCGTGCTGCCGGGCGGAAAGGCCCCTGCCGCCATCAGAAACACCCCCGCGGTCCAGGAGATCGTCCGCGCCTTCATGTCGTCCAACAAGCCGGTTGCCGCCATCTGCCACGGCCCCCAGATCCTCATTTCCGCCGGGCTTCTCAAGGGGCGCAAGGCCACCTGCTACGAGTCGGTGGCCCCGGAACTGCGCGACGCCGGCGCTTCCTACGAGGACATCGAGGTACTGGTGGACGGCAACCTGATCACCTCCAGAAAGCCGGACGATCTCCCCGCCTTTTGCCGCGAACTCACCAGGATGCTGAAGGCGCAGGGTTAACTACCCCTCTCCCTCCGGGAGAGGGTGGCCGAAGGCCGGGTGAGGGCGCTGCCTTAGGCGCATCCTTTCCTTTTCAGCTGCTCCCTCACCCCGACCCTCTCCCGGAGGGAGAGGGAGGGTGAACGAGAATAACGAAGACGAAAAAAGGCGGCTCCCGATGGGGGGCCGCCTTTTTTGTCGTTGCTTGATGCCGCTGTTACTTCAGGTTCTTCTTGATCCGCTCCACCGCTTCGATGACGTTGTCGCGGTTGCCGAAGGCGGAGAGGCGGAAGTACCCTTCGCCGGAGGGACCAAAGCCGCTCCCCGGCGTGCCTACCACGTTGCACTCGGTGAGGAGCTTGTCGAAGAAGTCCCAGGAGGAGAGCCCGGCCGGGGTCTTCAGCCAGATGTAGGGGGCGTTCACGCCGCCGTACACGGTGAGACCGGCGTCGGCCAGACCTTCACGGATGATGCGGGCGTTCTCCATGTAGTAGTCGATGATTTCCTTGTTCTGCTTCCACCCCTCTTCGGAGTAGACCGCGGCAGCGGCCTTCTGCACCGGGTAGGAGGCGCCGTTGAACTTGGTGGTGGTGCGGCGCAGCCAGAGCTTGTTGAAGGAGTATTTCTCGCCGGTCGCCGTGGTACCCGTCACCTCTTCCGGCACGACCACAAGGCCGCAACGCACGCCGGTGAAACCGGCGGTCTTGGAGAAGGAACGGAACTCGATGGCGCACTTCTTAGCACCTTCCACCTCGTAGATGGAGTGCGGGATGCTCGGATCGGTGATGAAGGCCTCGTAAGCCGCGTCGTAGAAGATGACGGCGTCGTTGGCGAGGGCGTAGTCGACCCACTTCTTCAGCTCGGCCTTGCTTGCCACGGTACCGGTCGGGTTGTTCGGGAAGCAGAGGTAGATGATGTCGACCTTCTCGGTCGGCAGCGACGGGATGAACCCGTTTTCTTCGGTGCAGGGAAGGTAGACGATCCCCTTGTAGTAGCCCTTCTCGTCCGCCTCGCCGGTGCGCCCGATCATGACGTTGGTGTCGTTATAAACCGGGTAGACGGGGTCGCCGATGGCGACCACGTTGTCGAGGGCGAAGATGTCGAGGATGTTGGCGCAGTCGCACTTGGAGCCGTCGGAGACGAACATCTCCTCGGTCTTCAGGTCGACGCCGAGCGGCTTGTAGGACTTCTCGATGATGGCGTTGATGAGCCAGTCATACCCCTGCTCGGGGCCGTAGCCCGCGAAGTTTTCCACGGTGGCGAGGTCGTCCACCGCATCGTGGAACGCCTTGATTACGGCCGGGGCCAGCGGACGGGTCACGTCGCCGATGCCGAGACGGATCACTTTCGCGTCCGGGTTGGCGGCGGCGAAGGCGCGCACGCGGCGCCCGATCTCCGGGAAAAGGTAACCTGCTTTCAGTTTCAGGTAGTTATCGTTTATCTTTGCCATAACTTCTCCTTCCTTCTCTAGTTCAAATTCATCTTTTCTAAAATTTGGGTTCTTATTGCATTTGCCGTCTCGTATGCCTTAACTGCTTCCTCAAGTGATGGCTCGGGGAAACCGTTAGGGTACCGAACCGCAACACCGTATTCCGTTATTTCCTCAAGGAGTTCCTCATACGATGACAGTTCCGGCATAAATTCGAGCGTTTCTGTCAGCAGCCTTACCAAATCATGCGTCTTGCCGGCGTTCTTTCCTTCAGCCACCAGCAGTCCTTTTAAGCTTTTTTCTATGGCCTGTTGTGCATGGAAGCAGATGGTATCCGTCGGGATTTCACCGGCTGCCAAGTTGTTCCGGATGTTTTGCAAGTCATTGTCGGCTTTGTGGAACCACATCCGGACTATTTCGGTTTGCACCTCATCCATAAAGCAACCTGCCTTCATGAGCAGCAGTGTAGATTATGGTACCCGGAACATCTTTGTACCTTTCAAATTCCTGAGGCGTAAAGACGAAGGCGTCCAGAGAGAAGCTCCTGCGCGGGAAAAGTCTTTTCAGCGTGACGTTACGCTGGTGTGGATCGAGGTCTGAATCCATCACAACAACGAGATCGATATCGCTGTCTTCCGTCTGATGGCCGTTGGCGTAGGATCCGAATAGGAAGATCCTTTTCGGATGCAGCCTATCCACGATCGTCTCACACACCTGATCTATGTCTGTGGAAGTCAGCACGCCAATGCCTCTCCTTGAGGTTTCTGGCCAGTCGTTCTTATCTAAGCCCGAGCACGTCCTGCATGTCCCAGACGCCGGGCTTCGCGGTCACCACCCACTTGGCGGCACGCACGGAGCCGCGGGAGAACATGTCGCGGGTGTGGGCGCGGTGGGTAAGCTCGATGCGCTCACCCATTCCGATGAAGTACACGGTGTGCTCGCCGACGATGTCGCCACCGCGCACGGTCTGCATGCCGATCTCGTCGTGGGTCCGCTCGCCGCAGATCCCCTCGCGGTGGTAGTTGGCGACCTTGTTGTAGTCGCGCCCGAGGGCGTTGGCCACGACCTCGCCCATCCTCACGGCGGTCCCGGAGGGTGAGTCCTTCTTCAGGCGATGGTGCGCCTCGACGATCTCCACGTCGAAGTCGTCGCCGAGGATCTTGGCGACATCGGCAAGGACCTTGAAGCAGACGTTCACGCCGACGGACATGTTCGGGGCGATGATCACCGGAATCTCACGGGCGAGTTCCGCCGCCAGGGCGCGCTCTTCCGGGGTGAAGCCGGTCGAGCCGATGACGATGGATTTCTTGTAAAGGGCGCAGACTTCCAGGTTTTTCAGGGACACCTTCGGCGCGGTGAAGTCGATCAGCACGTCACAACCCTGCACTACGGCATTCAGATCGTCGCTGATGGTGACGCCGATGGCGCCAAGCCCCGCATTGTAACCGGCGTCCTGTCCGACCATCGGGTGGCCGGGACGCTCCAGGGCGCCCGAGAGCTCCACGCCTTCCGATTCCTTGATGGCGGCGATGATACGGCCGCCCATGCGGCCGGCAGCCCCGCAAACAGCTATTTTAACCATTGGTTTCTCCATTATGTTGATTCATGCGGGGAGACCCATGCCTTCCCAACATGCACGTCCTCCCTTCTAACTGTCCCTCCCCCGGAGGGGGAGGGTCAGGGAGGGGGCGCGAAGCGGCTCGTCCAGGCAAGAAATCCCCCCTCCCAACCTCCCCCCTCCAGGGGGAGGAGCTAGTCGGGCGATAGTCCTTGCTCTTTAGATGAGCTTGTATTCCTTCATGATGGCCACGAGCTTCGCCTTGTTGGCCTCCATGAGCGGGGCGAGCGGCAGGCGTACTTCGTCGCTGCACTTGCCCATCAGGGAAACCGCGGTCTTGACCGGCACCGGGTTGCTCTCGATGAACATCGCGTTGGAGATCTTCAGCAGGTACAGGTGCAGCCTCCTCGCCTCTTCCATGTTCCCGGCGTTGAAGGCGTCCACCAGCGCTGCGACTTCCTTCGGCATGATGTTGGCGGTCACCGAGATAACCCCCTTGCCGCCTGCAGCCATCATGGGGAGGGTGATGAAGTCGTCACCGGAGAGGACGTCGAGCTTGTCGCCGCAAAGTGCCAGCACCTCGGAAGCCTGCTGCAGCGAGCCGGTAGCCTCCTTGATGGCGACGATGTTGGAGTGCTCGGCAAGGCGAGCAACGGTCTCCGGGAGGAGGTTCACGCCGGTGCGGCCCGGTACGTTGTAAAGGATCTGCGGCAGCGCCACGGCGTCGGCCACCGCCTTGTAGTGGCGGTAGAGACCTTCCTGGGAAGGCTTGTTGTAGTAAGGGGTTACCAGCAGCGCACCATCGGCGCCCAGTTCCTTGGCGTGCTTGGTGATCTCGATGGCTTCGTGGGTGGAGTTGGAACCGGTGCCGGCGATGACCGGGACCCTCTTGTTCACCTGCTCCACGACGATCTGGATGACCCTGTCGTGCTCTTCATAGCTCAGGGTGGAGGACTCGCCGGTGGTGCCGCAGGGCACGATGGCGTCGGTTCCGTTGGCAATCTGGAACTCGACAAGTTCCCTCAGTTTTTCTTCGTCCACCGCGTGGTTGTTGAACGGTGTTACGATCGCTACGATACTTCCGTGAAACATTGGCTACCTCCTTATGGTAACTATCCGATTGATTTATGAATTTAAAGGAAAGTGGGGACGCTCTCGCCCTTGACCAGGTCAGCCAGGGTCTCTCGCTCTCGCACCACTTCGAATCTCTTTCCGTCGACCATCACTTCGGCCACCCGCGGGCGGCTGTTGTAGTTGCTGCTCATGGTGAAGCCGTAAGCGCCTGCGGACATGAAGGCGATCAGGTCACCGGGCTGGAAATCCGGGATCTCACGGTCCTTGACCAGGAAGTCGCCGGACTCGCAGATCGGGCCGACGATGTCCCCTTCGATGACCCCGCTTTGGTTTCTCACCACCGGACGGACGCCGTGGAAGGAACCGTACAGCGCCGGTCGGGCCAGGTCGTTCATGCCTGCGTCGACGATGACGAAGTTCTTTTCCTCGCCCTGTTTAGTGTAGAGGCATCTGCCGACTAAAATGCCGGCGTTGCCTACTAGGTTCCTCCCTGGCTCGAAGAGCAGATGCAACCCGAGGTCCTTGGTCTCCTCGATTATCGAGGAGCCGTAGTCGGCGGGAAGCGGCGGCGCTTCATCGTTGTACTGGATGCCGAGGCCGCCACCCAGGTCAAGGTACTTCACGTCGATGCCCATGTCCCTGACGCCGTTTAAAAGGCGCTTCAGCTTCTTGATGGCGTCGACAAAGGGAGAAACCTTGGTGAGCTGGCTGCCGATGTGGCAGTCGACGCCGAGGATCTCCAGGTTATTCATGCTCTTGGCGCGCTGGTACTGCCCGAGGGCGCGCTCGATATTGATGCCGAACTTGGCCTTCTTCAGGCCCGTGGTGATATAGGGGTGGGTTTCCGGGTCGACGTCCGGGTTGACGCGGATTGCGATGCCGGCCTTTTTGTTCAGGCGCCCCGCCACCTCGTTGATCCGATCGAGTTCCTGCTCCGACTCCACGTTGAACATCAGGATGCCGGTTTTCAAAGCGTAGGCGATCTCGTCGTCTCTTTTCCCCACGCCGGAATAAACCACTTTTTTAGGATCGACGCCGACGGCCAGCGCCCGGTACAGTTCCCCGCCCGAGACGATATCCACACCACCGCCGAGATTTACGAAGGTCTTGAGGACGGCAAGATTGGAGTTGGCCTTCACCGAGTAGCAGATCGTGTGAGGCGCACCGGCAAAGGCGTCGTCCATCGCCTTGAAATGACGCTCCAGAGTTGCCCTGGAGTAGATGTAGACGGGGCTTCCTACTTCAGCAACGATATCTTTGATCGCGACCTCTTCAGCGAAGAGCTCGTCACCTTTGTACTGAAAGTGATGCATAAGTCATCCCCCTTCTGTTGAGGTGAAGTTGCCGTCGTAAACAAAAAAAGTTTTTATTTCTAACATATAAACCGGCAAAAAGTCAAAATAATGCTTTGGCGTATTCCCTTGTTGTCAGTGGGACTTTTTACTCGTTTCGTCGAGCCGACATCGGTTCGAAGAGATCATATCTTCTTCGAAAGAACTCTCTCACAATCCCATCTTCCAGCTTCACTCACTCAGTACTGTTGTGTCCCTCTTCTCTCACACCACTCACTCTCTTAGTGTGAGACCGCCCTAATCGTATGGTTTCGGTCCGGGTTGGAGGGGTGGCTCGAGGTGAGGGTATCGCAACGGCACATGGTAAGACGCCGGTTCTGGCCAAATTGCACAAAATTTAGGCTTTCAATTTGGCACCAAAAACCGGCGTTCTCACAACAGGACAAGCACTGGCCTTTCTCTACGAACAAAACCGCCAAAACACCGGTTTTTGGTCGCGTGCGAAGAAAACAGTTAAAATTAACTATTTCTTAACAATTATAACCAGAGATCTGGCGTCTCCGGAGCAAGGGAGATTGAAATCGAGCACCGACTCGACCCTGGCTCCGAGTTTCTGCAGTTCCTCTTCCGCAGCCGACACCTCTTCGGCAGCATTCTTTCCCTTCATGGCAACGATGCGTCCCTCCGGCTTCAAGACCGGCAGCGCCATGGCAACGAAGGAAGGTATATCCGAAAAGGCGCGGGAGACAACCCAGTCGAAATAGTCAGGGTAATCGGCGGCGAGCGTTTCCGCCCGGACGTGCAGCGCGTCGAAATCTTGGAAACCCAACAAACGAACCGCCTGTTTCTGAAAGCTGATCTTTTTAACCACCGCATCAACGGAGACGATGGCTAGATCAGGCTGCACCACTTTCACCGGGATACCAGGGAATCCTCCGCCGGAACCGATATCAAGCAGGCGTGCGGGCCCGCGCACCACCTTCAAAAGGCTGAGCGAGTCGACGAGGTGCTTCACCGCGATCCCTTCGTCATCGGTTATCGCGGTCAGGTTGATCTTGCGATTCCACTTTTTCAGCTCTTCAGCGAAAAGATCCAGGCTCTTCAATTGCGCTGCAGTGAGCTCGATGCCCAGCTCCGCAGCCCCTTTCTTCAGGAAATCCCTGGCGCGCTCGTTCATCTGCCGTACCTCGCCTTCAGAGCAATAGAAAGAATGGTGATGCCGGCAGGAGTGATGCCGGGAATGCGGGATGCCTGCCCAAGCGTATCCGGCTGGAACTTGATCAGCTTCTCGCGCACCTCGGTGGAGAGCCCGGAAACGCTGCTGTAGTCCATGTCTGCCGGTATCTTCGTGCTCTCAAGTCGTGCAGAGCGATCCACCTGCTCAAGCTGCCGCTGAATATAGCCCTGGTACTTGATCTGGATTTCGATCTGCTCACGTACCTGTTCAGGCAGCTCCATGACCTCGGGGTAGATGCGGGACAGGTCCTGGCAGGTGAATTCGGGACGCCGCAGCAACTGTTCGTAGCTGATGGCGTTCTGCATGCCGACCAGACCCCACTCCTCCAGCAGTTCCTCGCCTGCGGCAGACGGCGCCAGCCTTTCCCTTGAGAAATGGGCCAACTGCGAGTCGATCAGTTCCTTCTTTGCCACGAAGGCCTGATAGAGAGACTCCGGTACCAAGCCGATCTCGTGCCCCTTTTCCCTCAGGCGCAAATCGGCGTTGTCCTCGCGCAGCAGGAGACGATATTCGGCTCGGGAGGTGAACATGCGGTAGGGTTCCTTGGTGCCCAAGGTGACCAGATCATCGATCATCACCCCGATGTACGCTTCGCTACGGCCTAACACCAGCGGTTCTTTCGCCTGGACCCGCAGAGCCGCGTTGATGCCGGCCATGAGTCCCTGGGCCGCCGCCTCCTCGTAACCGGACGTCCCGTTGATCTGTCCGGCATGGTAGAGGTTACGCACCAGCTTCGTCTCCAGCGAGGCATGCAACTGGATGGGGTTGACGTAGTCGTACTCGATGGCGTAGGCCGGACGCATTATCTCGACGCGCTCGAGCCCTTCGATACTCCTGTAGAAGGCCCACTGAATATCAATAGGCAGGGAAGTGGACATGCCGCTCGGGTAGACCTCCACCGTCTCACGCCCCTCTGGCTCGATGAAGGTCTGGTGACGGTCCTTTTCAGGGAAGCGCACCACCTTGTCCTCTATGGACGGGCAGTAGCGCGGACCGATACCTTCGATGATCCCTGCGTAGAGCGGTGAACGATCGAGACCGCTGCGGATGATTTCATGGGAGCGCGGGTTGGTGTAGGCGATGTGGCAGGGCACCTGGCTCTGCTCGATCCGGTCCGAAGAGAAAGAAAAGGGTATGGGATTTTCATCGCCGTACTGCTTTTCAAGCCGATCGAAGTCGATGGTTCTGCCGTCAAGGCGCGCCGGAGTTCCGGTCTTCAGACGGCCCACATCGAAACCGTAATCTTTCAGTCCGTCGGACAGACCGATGGAAGGAAGGTCCCCTGCCCTGCCGCCCGGGTAATGCACCAGGCCGATGTGGATCAGGCCGCGCATGAAGGTGCCGGTGGTGAGGACGACGGTCTTGCCCATGAAGCGAACACCGCCCTTGGTATCGACCCCGACGACCTCGCCTCCCTCGATGACGAGTCCGGTAACTTCGACCTGCTTCAGGTCCAGGTTGTCCTGCTGCTCCATCACGTGCTTCATGCGCAGGCGGTACATCTGCTTGTCCGCCTGGGCACGGGAGGCACGAACGGCCGGCCCCTTCTTGGTATTGAGTACCCGGAACTGGATACCGGTCGCATCGATGTTCCGCCCCATCTCACCGCCAAGAGCATCGATCTCCTTGACCAGGTGACCCTTTGCCAAGCCGCCGATAGCCGGGTTGCAAGACATAAGGGCGATGGCGTCCAGGTTGATGGTGAGCATAAGGGTCGACTGTCCCATGCGAGCAGACGCAAGCGCGGCCTCACACCCGGCATGTCCGGCACCGACGACGATGACATCATATTTCTTGTCGTAAACTATCAAGCCTTACTCCATTCCCAGTTTGGACTTAAATGCTCCGTAAGGGCCGCATTAAGGGACTCCGTGACCGGGTTATTTCATTTCTGATGCGTTGTTCCACGTGAAACAACGCTAAAAACACCTTATAATTCAAACCATTGTCCACCACAACCCCAACCAAACTCAAGCCGAAACCAGTCACCTCCTCGTCGGAAGTGCTCAATGAGCCACCGGCAAATCTCAACGGCTCTTCGACATTGTGTGAGGGTTCTTCGACGGCGTGCAAATTCGGATTGAGTTCTAATAAACTCGGATTGAGTTCTAATAAACTCCGATTTATTTCTAATCAACCCCGGTTGAGTTCTTATCAACTCGAGTTTACTTCATACAATCTCGAGTTTACTTCGTGTCAACTCGGGTTTACTTCGTGTCAACTCGGGTTTACTTCATGCAAACTCGGGTTTACTTCGTACAAACTCGGATTTACTTCGTACAAATTCGGATTTACTTCGTGCAAACTCGAGTTTACTTCGTACAAATTCGAGTTTGCTTCGTACCAATTCGGATTTACTTCGTGTCAACTCCGGTTGGGTTCGTATCAACTCCGGTTGCCTTCACATCGACATCGGTTGGCTTCGCATAAATTGCAGCTGGCTTCGAGTATATTTAGGTTGAGTCCATGCGAACTTTCGTCGCTAACACGTAGAATCCGGTTGAGTTCGTGCAAACGTCCTTTGATGTCGTACAAACGATCGTTGATAACAGCAAAATTGGCCGCTATAGTACAACTGCAGTTACTTGTCAAGCAGAGAGCATGCCCTAACGTACCGCGAGGTCACCAGGGTCGCGTAGTGAGCAAGCGGTTAAAACTGCAGAGGAAAGCAAAATTGTTTCACGTGAAACAGGAGCCGTTCAAACTAAACTGCTGACAATTTGGGCCCTACTTTCCTATACAGAAGCTGGAGAAAATCCTGTCCAGCACGTCGTCGGCCGTGGTCTCACCGGTGACCTCCCCGACAGCATCCAAAGCGTCACGGAGATCTACGGGAAGCAATTCCATGTTCACACCAGCCTCAAGATTCCCAACAAACGACTGTAACGAAGTGCGCGCCTTGAGCAGAGCATCGCGGTGCCGCGCTTTGGAAACAGCCACAAACTCCCTTCCGTCTATCGCGTGACCGTGCATGAAGGCATTGGTGATGGCATCGCGCAGTTCAGGAACGCCTTCGCCGGTAAGCGTTGAAATGGCGACTATGGAACCGGCGCATGCTTCTGGCAGCACAGCGTTAACGGGAAGATCACATTTGTTGCGAACAACGATGAAGCTTTTGGAACCGATAGCCTGAAGGATAGCAGCGTCCTCCGGACTGAAAGCGGACGACCCGTCCACGACGAAGAGGACGAGATCGGCTTTCGGTATGCGATCCAGGGAAAGACGCACACCTTCCTGTTCCACCTGGTCGTCGGACTCACGGATACCGGCGGTATCCAGCAGCTTCACCGGAAGGCCGTTGATGTTGACCACTTCCTCGATAAGGTCCCTCGTGGTTCCAGGCACAGAGGTGACGATGGCGCGCTTTTCCTTCAAAAGGGTGTTGAGAAGGCTGGACTTGCCTACGTTTGGTTTGCCGGCGATTACGACCGACACACCATCACGCAACACCCTCCCCTCGTCAAACCCGTCAATCAAAGCATCAAGTTCGGCCAGTGCGGGAGAAACCTTGCCCAGAACGTCGGTCTCAACGGCAACGTCGACATCGTCTTCAGGAAAGTCTATGAGGGCCTCGACATACGCCAGGGCATAGACTATCCCATCCTTAACCGTGGCAATCCGCCTGGAGAGGAGACCTTCGCGCTGGTGCTGGGCAAGAGTCAGGGCTGCATCGGTACGGCTGGATATGACATCCATCACGGCTTCAGCCTGTACCAGGTCGATCCGCCCGTTCAGGAAAGCACGCTTCGTAAACTCACCTGGTTCGGCCAGACGCGCACCTTCGCTGAGAACAAGGCTGAGAATCCTGGAGACTACGAGAGTGCCTCCGTGACACTGGATCTCGACCACGTCCTCCCTGGTGTATGAGTTCGGTCCCTTCATATAAACGATCATGGCCTCGTCGACCAGTTCGTCGCTTTCCGGAGTTACCACGGCGCCATAAGAAAAACGGTGGCTTTTTAGGCCACCGTTCGACTTAGCTTTGAAGATGCTTTCGGCGATCGGCAGGGAGGCGGGGCCGCTGATCCTTACGATCCCGATGCCCCCCTCCCCTACCGGAGTGCTTATTGCCGCAATTGTGTCGCGTACATACATTGTCGTATCCGTTTCTTGCTAATCCGTTACCGTCTTGTTGATGTACATCTGCTGAGCGATGGTGAGCACGTTGTTCACCAGCCAGTAGATGACGAGGCCGGACGGGAAGTTCAGGAACATGAAGGTGAACACCACGGGAAGCATCAGCATCATCTTCGCCTGGACCGGGTCCATGTTGGACGGGGTCATCTTCTGCTGGATGAACATGGTGGCGCCCATGATGAGCGGCGTCACGTAGTACGGGTCTTTTGCAGAAAGGTCGGTGATCCAGAGGTAGAACGGCGCGTGCCTGAGCTCGATGGAGTACATGAGCGCGCGGTACAGGCCGAAGAAGACCGGGATCTGAACCAGCATCGGGAGGCAGCCACCCAGCGGGTTGACCTTGTGGGTCTTGTACAGTTCCATCACGGCGCGGTTCATCGCGTCGCGATCGTTCTTGTACTTCTCCTTCAGCTCGTTCATCTTGGGCTGAATCTTCTGCATGTCCTTCATGGACTTGTAGCTCTTGTGAGTGAGCGGGAAGAACAGTGCCTTCAGGATGCAGGTGATGATGATGATGGCTATGCCGTAGTTGCCGGTGTACTTGTAAAGGAACTTGAGGAAGACCACGAGCGGCTTCGCGATGGCGGCGAACCAGCCGTAATCGATCACCTCTTCGAGCCTGCTCCCCTGCGCCTTCAGGATGTCGAGATCCTTGGGTCCGTAGTAGAGCGCGTAGCTTACGGCAGCGGTCTGCCCGGGGGCTACGCTGACGGCGGGAGAGACGATATCCCTCTGCATGGAATCGGTGCCGGGCCTTGAGAGACGCACCTGGGCGATGCTCCCCTTCTCGGCGATGACGCTGTCCATGAAGTACTTGTCGGCGAAGGCGGACCAGAGAATCCCCTTGTCGTACTGCACCGGAGCCTTGAGCAGGTTGTCGAGCTTCTCGCTCTTCACGGCGTTGTCGGTAAGGGTAGAGGGACCGTACACCTCGTACCTGCCACCGGGACCCTTGTGGTCGACGACGCGGGCAGTCTGCAGCAGGTGGAGAGCACCGGCGACCGGGGCTGCGCCGGCGTTTTGTACCTGCTCGACGAGATCGATGCGGTAGGAATCGCCGGAGAAGGTGTAGCTCTTCTTGAACACGACACCCTGCGGCGTCGTGGTGCTGAACTCGAGGGTACCCTTGCTGCCGTTGGTCAGCTTGAGGTCGTTCCCGGCCACACCGTAAAGAGCGGTCGGGTTAAGACCGAGTTCGCGGGCGTCGCTCAGAAGGTTAAAACGATTGGCTGCAGTCTCGTCGACAAGCACGATGTCCTTGCCGTTATGGCCGGCGACATCCTTGTACTTCTTGAGCACGAACTTCTTGAGCGCTCCGCCCTGGGTTGAGAAGACGGCGCTGTAGAAATCCGTGTCGACTGTGATGTCACGCGCAGTGGAAGCAGGCTGCGCGGGAACCGCTATGGGAGCAGCCGGTGCGGCTTGCGGTGCTGCGGCAGTAGCTGCGGTCGCTACCGTAGCGGAGCTCACGGCCCCCTGCTTGGCTACGTTACCGGTGGGTGCAGGCTTCGCGGGAGGAAAGACAAAGGTATAAGCGTACAGGACCCCGATGGAGAGCAGTATCGCTACGATAAGACGTTTTTCCATTATATGCTCCTGGAGAGACTAGACTATTTGACCGGATCGTAACCGCCCGGGTGAAACGGGTGGCATTTCAAAATGCGCACTGCCGTCAGCCACAACCCTTTCAGAGGGCCGTATTTTTCCAATGCTTGTAAGGAGTAATGCGAACAGGTGGGGTAAAAACGGCAGGATGGGGCCTTGAGCGGAGATATGAATCTCTGATAGAGAACGACAAGGCCTTTGAGTATGCTAGTGACCATGTTTTTTACGCAGCCGCCCGAAGGCGGCTGCGAGCTCGGTTGAGATCTGGTGAAAGTCAAGCAAGTCCGCCCCTTTCTTGGCGACGATGTTGAGATCGGCCAAGATGAAAAGAGACTTGTTCTGCCTGTAAAACTCCCGCAGCCTTCGCTTGATGAAGTTTCTGGCTACGGCGTTACCCACCTTCTTGCTAACGGTAAACCCGACCCGTGTGACGCCCCCTTCCTTCACTTTCCATAGCAGCAAAAAATGAGGCGTGTGCATCTTAGATGCGCCGTCATTGAACTGCAGGAACTCGGGGCGCCTGCGCAGGCGTTCAGCCTTGGGAAAATCCGAGCAGGACAAAAAGTAGATTACTTGGTGGCGATGCCTACGGAAAGACGCTTGCGCCCTTTAGCCCTTCTCCTCTTGATGACGAGACGGCCGTTCTTGGTGGACTGACGAACGAGGAAACCGTGGGTCCTCTTCCTGGAGGTATTGCTCGGCTGGTAGGTTCTTTTCATCTTTATCTACTCCTTAAGTCTTGAGGTAACAATGCTTTTAAAGGCAAGTGTCGAACTTAAACATAAACGCCAATTCTTGTCAAGGGCTTTTTCCTGAGCCATTAGCTGCGTCAAGTTTTGCCTTGCCAACAAAGGGGACAGCATGTTAGTCTGACACGCTAAAAAAATTAACATAGGCTTAGACTGTTTAAAATTCGATAAGCCGTTGAAATTCCCAATCTTATTTCTTATCAACAGTTGTTGATAAAGCTGTTTAAAAACAGTGAAAAAAAAGGCCTCTCTCCATGGAAAACATTTGGCTGGAAGCCCAGGCAAATCTTAAACAAGTATTAACGGAACAGACTTACACGACCTGGATCGAGCCGTTGAAGTTTCTCGGCGCCACAGCCGACACCGTTGTCATCGAAGTACCGAGCGTTTTCTTTCAGAAATGGGTAACCGAAAAGTACCTATCCATGATCAAGGAAGTTCTCTCCGCGATCACCTCGAAAAGCTACCATATAGAATTCCACGTCGCCGAGCCCCAACCGGAGTCCGCCGAACCTAAGGTGGAAAAGGAGCCAAAGGCAAAGGGGAAGGAAAAGGATAAAGAGAAGGAACCGGAAAAAGAGAAGGAAAAGGAGAAGGACAAGAAGAACGAACTCGTCCCTAACCTCAACTCCAAGTACACTTTCGAGTCCTTCGTTTCGGGGCCCAGCAACCAGTTCGCCTACGCCGCTTCCCAGGCGGTTGCGAACAAGCCGGCCACGAACTACAACCCCCTCTTCATCTACGGTGGCGTGGGTCTGGGGAAGACGCACCTCGTGAACGCGATCGGAAATCAGATCCTTGCCAAGAACCCGAAGGCCAAGATCTGCTATTACTCGTCCGAGAAGTTCATGAACGAGATGATCAACTCGCTGCGCTACAAGAAGATGGACGAGTTCCGCAACAAGTTCAGGAAGATGGACCTGCTGCTCATCGACGACATCCAGTTCATGGCGGGAAAAGAAGCGACCCAGGAAGAGTTCTTCCACACCTTCAACGCGCTGTACGAGTCGCACAAGCAGATCGTGGTGACCTCGGACAAGTTCCCGAAGGACATCCCCGGTCTGGAAGAACGCCTCAGATCGCGTTTCGAGTGGGGCCTCATCGCCGATATCCAGCCGCCGGGGGTGGAGACCAAGGTCGCCATCCTCAAGAAGAAGTCCGACATGCACGCGGTCAACCTCCCGGACGACGTGGCGCTCTTCCTCGCTGAAGGGGCGACGAGCAACATCCGCGAGCTCGAGGGGATGCTGATCCGCCTGGAGGCCTTCGCAAGCCTCACCGGCCAAGAGATAACCCTCGCCATGGCCAAAGAGGTGATGAAGGACATCATCGTCGAGAAGACCCGCGACATATCCGTCGAGATGATCCAGAAGACGGTGGCGGAACACTTCCGCATCAAGCTCTCGGAGCTCAAATCGGACAAACGCATCAAGACGCTCGTGGTGCCGCGCCAGATCGCCATATACATATGCCGGGAGCTCACCAAGGCGTCCTACCCGGAGATCGGCGAGAAGTTCGGGGGCAAGGACCACTCTACCATCATCCACTCGGTGAAGAAGATCGAGAAGCAGCTGGCGGCCGACGCTGACCTGAAAGCGACTGTGGAAGACATCAAGAAAAGGCTGTTCACATAGTGGGGATAACTGTGCATAACCCGGCCGGATAAAGCCCTGTCAAAAAAAGCTGTGCAGAAACGGGAAAAAAGGCGGAAGTTTTCCAGCACGATTTCCAGAGACGAAAACGCAGCACTTTCAAAGGGTAAGCAGGGTTGTCCACAGTATCAACAGGCCACTATCTACTACTACGATCATTATTTATAAACATAATAATAAAAACAGAACCGGAGAGAAGACATGGAATTCAGAATCAGCAAAGAGATTTTTATGAAAGCCCTCCAGAGAATCCAGGGGATCGTAGAAAAGCGCAACACCATGCCCATTCTCTCCAATGCCCTGCTCGAGGTTCAGAACGACCAGCTCTTCATCACGGCGACTGACCTCGAGGTCGGCATGAAGAGCTCCTACCCGACCAAGGTCATCCGCGAAGGGAAGATCACCGTCTCCGCCAAGAAGCTTTACGAGATCGTCAAGGAGATGCCGGACGAAGAGATCCTCTTCACCACCAAGGACAACGACTGGGTGGAGATCACCTGCGGCAAGGCGCGCTTCAACATCGTCGGTCTTTCCTCGGAAGAGTTCCCCTATTTCCCGAAAGTGAAGGAAGAGAGCTTCCTGGTTTTCAAGAACGAGATCCTTGCGGACATGATCGAGAAGACCTCCTATGCCATCTGCTACGACGAAACCAAGTACAACCTGAACGGTGTCTTCATCAAGGCGTTCGAGGAGAACGGCTCCAACGTCCTCAAGATGGTCGCCACCGACGGCCACCGTCTTTCCGTTTCCCAGAAGGTGATCAACGGCAACATCACCGCCGAGCTCTCCAAGGGGGTCATCTTCCCGAGGAAGGGTATCTTCGAGTTGAAGAAGATGGTCGAAGAGGAAGACGGGGAGATCATGCTCGGCTTCATGGACAACAGCGCGGTGATCAAGAAGGGGAACACCGTGGTTGTGATGCGCCTCATCGACGGCGAGTTCCCGGACTACACCAAGGTCATTCCGATGAGCAACGACCGCATCGTCCAGATCAGCCGGGACAAGTTCCTCCATTCCCTGAAGAGGATGTCGATCCTCTCCAGCGAGAAGTTCAAGGGGGTGAAGATCGACGTGAGCCCCGAGCAGGTGATCATCTCCTCCAGCAACCCGGAGCTCGGCGAGGCGCGCGAGGAGATCGAGATCGATTACGACGGCAACGGCATCTCCGCACGTTTCAACGCCAAGTACCTGATCGACGTCCTCTCCGTCATGGAGCAGCGCGAGGTAGAGCTGAAGCTAAAGGACGAGCTCTCGCCGGTGATCATGAAAGCGGTGGAGAGCGAGGAGTTCCTGGCCGTCATCATGCCGATGCGGCTTTAGAAGCAGGTTGAGGTGGAGGTTAAGGTCAAGAATTAAAGGCATAGGCATGTTTTCCGTGTGTTTTCTCTCAACCTCGACCTGTTCCTGAATGAAACTGATAAAACTCAAACTTGCTTCATTCCGTAACCTGCAAAACTTGGAACTTGCTCCGGGCAAGAAGTTCAACGTTTTTTACGGCAACAACGGCCAGGGCAAGACCAACCTGCTGGAATCGATCTACCTCCTTGCGACGATGAAGTCATTCAAGCAGGCGAAGAACGTCGAGCTGATCGCGTTCGGTTCCGAGTTCGCTCTGGTGAAAGGATCGGTCGAGCGGGACCGCGTCACGCGGGAGATCGCGGTCCTTTTGGAGAAGCAGGGCAAAAAGGCGAAGATCGACAGCAAGCTCGCGACACGCCTGGATGATTTCTTCGGCAACCTGAACGTGGTCCTCTTCACGCCGGAGGAGATCTCCATGGTGCGCGGGGGACCCGATCTGCGGCGCAGGTATCTGGACCGGGCGGTCTTCACCTGCGATCTCAGTTACCTGTCGGCGTTTCACGATTACTCGAAGATCCTTAAGAACCGAAATGCCCTTCTGAAGATAGGTGAAGGTTCCGGGATCGAGGTCTGGACCGAGCAGTTGATCCAGGCGGCGCAGCTCGTGATCGAGAGAAGAAAGGCGTATCTCTCTGAGATCGGAAAGCTTCTACAGGGCTTTTACAGCGAGATCTCCGGCAACGAAGAGACGGTGCAGATCGAGTACCGGCTGCACGGGGTGAATGAAGAAGCATTCCTTCGCGATCCCGCGGCGGCACTCGCCGATGCCCTGAAGGCACACGCGGCCGAGGAGAAGCGGCGCATGACCACGGCGATCGGACCGCACCGCGACGACCTCTACTTCGGTCTCAACGGACGCTCGGCACGTCACTTCGCCTCGCAGGGACAGCAGCGCTCCTTCGTACTGGCCCTGAAGATGGCGGAGATCGAGTACATCACGAGGTGCTTCGAGGCGCCTCCGGTGCTCCTTTTGGACGACATGACGAGCGAACTCGACCGGGAGCGTAACAGGAACCTGATGGATTTCCTGAAAAAGAGGGAGATGCAGGTCTTCATCACCACGACGTCGCTTGCCAACGTGGCGATCGAGGAGATGGAAGAGAACAGGACCTTCCGGATCAAGGAAGGCTGCATTTTGCATTAGATGTCCCACCCAAGTCCTTAAACTCCTACCCTGGAGGGGGGAGGTCGGGTGGGGGGATAGTCCGGCTGATACAAAAGCATCCCCCTCCCTCACCCTCCCCTTCCGGGGGAGGGGATTAGTTAACTGAATTTTCTTGAAAGAGGTAACGATGAGCTCAGAAGAACAAAGCGATTACGGGGCGGATAAGATCCAGATTCTCGAAGGACTGGAAGCGGTAAGAAAGCGTCCGGCCATGTACATCGGTTCCACCGCTGCTCAGGGTCTGCACCACCTGGTTTACGAACTTGTGGACAATGCCATCGACGAGGCGCTGGCCGGCTACTGCGATGCCGTCCAGGTCACCATTCACCTGGATGGGTCCGTTACCGTCGAGGACAACGGCCGCGGCATCCCGACCGACATGCATCCGACCGAAGGAAGAAGTGCGGCGGAGGTCGTCCTCACCGTGCTGCACGCCGGCGGCAAGTTCGACAACTCCTCTTACAAGGTTTCCGGCGGCCTGCACGGCGTGGGTAGCTCGGTCGTCAACGCGCTTTCCACGAAGCTCGAGCTGGAGATCCGTCGAAACGGCAACATCTACACCCAAAGCTACCGCAAAGGGGTGCCCCAGGCGCCGCTCGCCATCACCGGCGAGACGAAGAAACGGGGCACCAAGATCACCTTCCTTCCCGACGGTGAGATCTTCGAGACCACCGAGTTCTCCTTCGACGTCCTTTCGAAAAGGCTCAGGGAACTCGCCTTCCTGAACGCGGGCGTGCGCATCAAGATCCACGACGAGCGCACCGAGAAGGATCACGACTTCTTCTACGAGGGTGGCATCAGGAGCTTCGTCGAGTACCTGAACAAGAACAAGAACCTGGTCAACCCTGACCCGATCTACATCAAGGGTGAGAGAAGCGGCGTCGATATCGAGATCGCCATGCAGTACAACGACTCGTACGACGAGAAGGTCTTTACCTTCGCCAACAACATCAACACCCACGAGGGTGGTACGCACCTGGTCGGCTTCAAGGCGTCGCTCACCCGCACCATGAACAACTACGCGACCGCCAACAACCTCTTGAAGAACGTGAAGGTGGCGATCTCCGGCGACGACCTGCGCGAAGGTCTTACCGCGGTCATCTCGGTGAAGATCTCCCAGCCACAGTTCGAAGGGCAGACGAAGACGAAGCTCGGCAACTCCGAGGTGAAGGGGTACGTCGAGACCTTGATGAACGAGAAGCTGGCGGTCTACCTGGAAGAGAACCCGGCGATGGCGAGAAAGATCCTGGAAAAATCCATCGACGCGGCCAGAGCCCGCGAAGCGGCCAGAAAGGCGCGCGAGCTGACGCGCAGGAAAGGGGCGCTCGAGGTGGGAACGCTCCCGGGCAAGCTTGCCGACTGCCAGGAGAAGGACCCGGCGCTTTGCGAACTGTTCCTGGTCGAGGGTGACTCCGCAGGGGGCTCGGCGAAGCAGGGGCGCGACCGCAAGTACCAGGCGATTCTCCCCTTGAAGGGCAAGATCCTCAACGTCGAGAAGGCGCGCTTCGACAAGATGCTCGCCTCCCAGGAGATCAGGACCCTGATCTCGGCCCTGGGCACCTCGATAGGCAAGGAAGACTTCGACATTGCAAAGCTTCGCTACCACCGCATCATCGTCATGACCGATGCGGACGTCGACGGTTCGCACATCCTCACGCTTTTGCTCACCTTCTTCTTCCGCCAGATGATGGAACTGATCGAGCGCGGCTACCTCTACATCGCCCAGCCGCCTCTGTACAAGATCAAGCGCGGCAGGAAGGAGCAGTACCTGAAGAACGAGGCGGCGCTCCAGGCGTATCTCCTCGAGGAAGGGACCGAGGACATGACGCTGAAACTCGGCTCCGGGGACGACGAGCGCGTCTATCGCGGCAGGCAGATCATCCCGATCCTGACCCAGCTCATCGATTTCAACGATCTTCTGGACAAAGTGGTCAAGAAGGGGATCAACGACCAGTTGCTGCGCGTGTTCCTGAGGTCCGGCGTGAAGCAGGGGCTGGAGGAAATGGCGGACCTCGCGGCACTTTTGCCGAAGATGAAGGAGGCCTGCCCCGAGACCGACGCGCAGGTGTACACCGACAGCATCATCTTCGCCTTCGGGAACCTGCGCGTGAAGATCGACTCACAGATATTCGAGGTGCTCGACTCCTACGAGTACGGCATGCTGGTGGACAACTACAAGAGGGTGCGCTCCCTCATGGGGACGGGCCCCGGCAGCATCCTGGGACCGGAAGACAAGGTCATGTTCGAGAGCGAGAGCCAGGGCGAGATCCTTTCCTGGTTCATGGAGAGCGCGAAGAAGGGCCTTTACATCCAGCGCTACAAAGGTCTCGGCGAGATGAACCCGGAGCAGCTCTGGGAGACCACCATGCACCAGGAAAACAGGGTGCTCCTGCAGGTGAAGATCGAGGATGCGGTCGCCGCCGAGGAGATCTTCACCGTGCTCATGGGCGACCAGGTCGAGCCGCGCCGCGACTTCATCGAGCAGAACGCCTTGAACGTGAGCAACCTGGACGTCTAGCATCTACTCTCCCCTTCCAACTTCCTCCTCCCCCTGGAGGGGGGAGGTCGGGAGGGGGGAAGCAGGTCAAGGACGGGAGAATCTTCCCCCTCCCTGACCCTCCCCCTCCGGGGGCGGGGACCCCTGCTTAAATAAAAAAAATTTTCCCTCCCGCCGGGAGGGATAGCGTTTTGCATATATTCACTGCATATCAATTGTGAGGGCATATTTCGGGGCATTTCACCCAAATCTGCCGCCTTTTGACCGGAAAGGGTTCCTTAAATGCTGAATCAACTGAACAAGGTATCGGTAAACATCGAAGACGAGATGAAGCGCTCCTACATGGACTACGCCATGTCGGTCATCGTCGGCCGCGCGCTTCCGGACGTACGCGACGGCTTGAAACCGGTGCACAGGCGCTGCCTCTACGCCATGTACGACATGTCCAACGACTGGAACAAGCCGTACAAGAAATCGGCCCGCGTCGTAGGCGACGTCATCGGTAAGTACCACCCGCACGGCGACACCGCCGTCTATGACACCCTGGTCAGGATGGCCCAGGACTTCTCGCTCAGGTACCCGCTGGTAGACGGCCAGGGGAACTTCGGCTCCATCGACGGCGACTCCCCCGCGGCGATGCGTTACACCGAGATCAGGATGGAGCAGCTGGCCCATGAGCTTCTGAACGACCTCGACAAGGAAACGGTCGCTTTCGGCCCGAACTACGACGACTCCCTCAAGGAGCCGCTCGTACTTCCCTCCAAGTTCCCGAACCTGCTGGTAAACGGAAGCGCCGGCATCGCGGTCGGCATGGCGACGAACATCCCGCCGCACAACCTCTCCGAGGTGATCGACGGCATCGTCGCCATCATCGAAAACCCGCAGCTCTCCTTCGAGGAGCTGGTGGAACTGATCCCGGGCCCGGACTTCCCGACCGGCGGCTTCATCTACGGCCGTGAAGGGATCATGAAGGCGTATTCGACCGGCCGCGGCATCATCCAGATGCGCGCCAAGGTGCAGATCGAGACCCAGAAGAAGACCGAGCGCCAGTCCATCGTGGTCACCGAGATTCCGTACCAGGTGAACAAGGCGAGGCTGGTCGAGAAGATCGCCGAGCTGGTCAAGGAGAAGAAGATAGAGGGGATCTCGGACCTACGTGACGAGAGCGACCGCGAGGGTATGCGCGTCGTCATCGAGCTCAAGAAGGACGAGAACCCGACCATCATCCTGAACCACCTGTACAAGCAGACCCAGATGCAGTCCTCCTTCGGCATCATCATGCTGGCCATCGTGCACAACCGGCCGCGCGTCCTGACGCTCAGGGAAACCATCGACTTCTTCATCGAGCACAGAAAAGAGATCGTCACCCGCCGCACCATCTTCGACCTGAAAAAGGCCGAGGCGAGGGCCCACATCCTGGAAGGCTTGAAGATCGCCCTCGACAACCTGGACGAGGTGATCGCTCTCATCAAGGCGAGCGCATCGCCCGCCGAGGCGAAGGTAGGGCTCATGGAGAAGTTCGGGCTCTCCGACCTGCAGGCCCAGGCGATCCTCGACATGAGGCTGCACCGCCTGACCGGGCTCGAGCGCGAGAAGATCCTCGAGGAACTGCGCGAGATCCTGAAGTACATCGCCCGCCTGAAAGAGATCCTCGCCTCCGAGGCCGAGATCCTGAAGATCATCGTAGGCGAACTGCTCGAGTTGAAAGACAAGTTCGGCGACAAGCGCCGCTCCGAGATCGTCATGCAGACCGCCGACATCTCGCTCGAGGACACCATCGTCGAGGAAGACATGGTGGTCACCATCTCCCACACCGGCTACATCAAGCGCAACGCGGTCACCCTGTACCGCGCCCAGCGCCGCGGCGGCAAAGGGAAGACCGGGATGAAGACCAAAGAGGAGGATTTCGTGGAGCAGCTGTTCATCGCCTCCACCAAGGACTACCTCATGTTCTTCACCGATGCCGGCAAGGTGTACTGGCTCAAGGTGTACGAGATCCCCGAGGCGGGTCGCGCCGCGCGCGGCAAGGCGATCGTGAACCTTCTGAATCTCGCCAACAACGAGAAGATCACCACCATCCTCCCGGTGAAAGAGTTCGTGGACGACAAGTTCATCATGATGGCGACCAGAAACGGCGTCGTGAAGAAGACGAACCTGATGGAGTACTCGCACCCGAGGGTGGGCGGCATCATCGCCGTCAACCTGGACGAGGGGGACAAGCTCATCTCCGTGGCGCTCACCGACGGCAAGCAGGACGTGCTTCTCGCCACCGCCACCGGCAAGGCGATCCGCTTCAAGGAAGACGACGTCCGCACCGTCGGTCGCGTCTCCCGCGGCGTGCGCGGCATGACCCTCGAGGACGACGACGTGGTGATCGGCATGGAGATCCTGAACGAGAACTTCACCGACTCCACCATCTTCACCGTCACCGAGAACGGCTACGGCAAGCGTACCGAGATCAGCGAGTACCGGACCCAGACCCGCGGCGGCAAGGGGGTCATCACCATCAAGACCACCGAAAGAAACGGTCAGGTGGTGGACATCAAGCAGGTGGTGGACGACAACGACCTCATGCTGATCACAGATCAGGGCAAGATCCTGCGCGTGTCGGTGGCGGGCTTCTCCATCATCGGCAGGAACACCCAGGGTGTGCGCCTGATGGTGAAGGAAGAGAACGAGCGCGTGGTCGCCGTGGCGCGCCTCGCCGAGAAAGAGGATCAGGACGAGAACGAGGACGGCTCCGAGATCGACGATATCGTGGAACTCGAAGCGGAGGGTGGCGAGGGGGAGGAGTAAAGCCCTACCCCACTCGGTAGAGAGCCGTCCGACAGAACCACAAAGCAGCAGCAAGTAGCAGCAGCCTAACATGCAATTTTTGCCCTCCATTCCGGAGGGGTGCCATGCAGTGACAAAAGGTAGGACCCATGCAACAGAGCGAGAAGGTGGATAACTCCTTGAAGGAGCGCCGCGACATTCTGGATCTTCTGGGGCGGCTCAAAGGGGACGGCATCTCCATCGAGGAGATGGAACAGATCGGACGCAGGTTCCAGGACGCCGGGAAAAGGGCGCTGCGCCCGCTCGTGCGCGAACTCTGGCGCGAAAATTCCGGCGAACTCATCGCTAAGTACGCCTATATCCTGGACTTCTTCGACTCGGAGCACTGGCTCGACCAGCTGATCCAGATAGCCCTGAAACGCCAGGACCTCGCCGCGGACGGCAAGGCGGCCCTCATGATCGCCCTGGAAGGGTACGGCGTGGATGTCAGCTCGGCACCCTTCAGCCAAGAGAAGTCCGGTTCCGGCGCAAGCTCGCTGGGCCAGCAGGTGCAGGGAGCGATGCAACTGGGCGAGGAGGGGATGGTTACCTTCCTTGACGATTTTCTCTCGCACCCTCCCGAGGTGCAGCAGATCGTCATTCGCGAGCTGTACCGCTCCGGGGACCGCCACGCCCCGCTCATGCTCGAGGCGATGCTCTGGCATCCGGAGCGTGAAGTGGTGCACGCGGCACTGCAGGCGCTCGGCCGCATCAGGGACCCGCAGGCCGCCGGGGTGCTGCAGGACTTCATCGCACAGTGCGACCAGGACCTCCTTCCCGTTGCCGACAAGGCGCTGCGCCGCCTGCGTTTCCTGGGCGTCGCCGTGCCGCCTCAGCGCGAACACCTCCCCTTCCACGCCGGTTACGCGACTCCTCCGGACGGCGACGGCTACCGTTCTCTGCTCCTGTCACGCTGGGCGGGTGCCGACACGGTGAGCGTCCTTTACATGCAGGTACACGAGCGGCGCGGGGTACTGGCGGCCTGGGGCGCCGGGGAACTGACGGTCGAGAATTTTCTCGCCGAGGTGGAAGGGTTCCGCCTGCAGGACGACCTGATCGAGGTCGCTCCCGAATATCTCATCGATCTGATCCGCGATGCCCTGCACTGGAGCCGCGATCTCTGCTACCTTCCCGCCGACTTCTACATGAGGCGCGGCATCTTCGCAGGCGTCGACCTCTCCCCTGCCCCGCTCGCCGAGCGGCTGACCGGTCTTCCCGCGCCGCGTCCCCTGAGCTTCCAGGAGGGAGAGCGGCTGGCCCAGCGCCTGTTCGAGGATCCCTTCTTCTCAGGATGGTACATGGCGGCCCAGCGGGTCTACGACTTCGCCGAGGATTACCGGAAGGGGAAGGATTCCGAGCAGGTCCTGGAGCGCTTCTGCGCCGAACTGATCACGCCGGAGCTGGAGCTGATCCGGGAACGCCTCCTTATCAGCGCGGACCTCATGCTCCATTGCGGCAGGGACGTAGTCGAGGTTGCCAAAGTCGTGGGGCTCGCGGACAGTATGGTGGATAACCCGCTGCCGGCATACCTGCATCCTTTCCTGCGCCGCTTCGCCCTTGAAAGCATGGAGATCGCGCGCGAGTCCCTCGAGCGGGGCGACGAGTTGCCGCTCAGAGCGGTCGAATAGAGACCGGAGCGCCGCTGACCACGGTAACTTCACGCAAAATCGCTTCCCCCTCCTTGACGGGAGGGGGAATTTTCATTATATGTGCTACGGTAAAAGTCCTCATGAAGGGCTACGGATACGACGAGAGGGCTTGAAGACATGCTGGAAAAAATCGCCGTCATAGGAGCGGGAAGCTGGGGCACCACCCTTGCCGACCTCTTGGCCAAGAAGGGACACCAGGTAACCCTGTGGGCGTACGAGCCGGAGCTGGTGCAGACCATGCGCGACACCCGGGAGAACGACCTCTTTCTCCCCGGCATCACCCTCCATGAAAAGCTCGCCTACACCAACGACCTCGTGGAGGCCTACCGCGACTGCACCATGGTGCTGAGCGTGGTGCCGTCGCAACTGGTGCGCCGGGTCATGGGGCGCTCCGTTCCCTTCATCCCGAGCGATGCGGTGATCGTTTCCGCATCCAAGGGGATCGAGGTCGACACGCTCGCCACCGTGTCCGAGATCTACCGGGACATCCTTCCCGAAGCCATGTACGAAAGGTTCGCGGCGCTCTCCGGTCCGAGCTTCGCCCGCGAGGTCGCGCAGGAGATGCCGACCGCGGTGACCGCCGCCGCGGCATCCGAAGAGATCGCGCGCCGCGTGCAGGAGGCCTTCACCACCAACTTCTTCCGGGTCTACCGCAACAGCGACGTGGTGGGGGTCGAGCTCGGCGGGGCGATCAAGAACGTCATCGCCATCGCCGCGGGTATCTCCGACGGTCTCGGCTTCGGCAGCAACACCCGCGCCGCCCTGATCACCCGGGGCCTTGCCGAGATGACGCGCCTGGGTGTGGCCATGGGGGCGCAGCCCGCCACCTTTGCGGGGCTTGCCGGCATGGGCGACCTCGTGCTCACCTGCACCGGCGATCTCTCCCGAAACCGCAGCGTCGGCATCCAGATCGGCCAGGGGCGCCGCCTCGAGGAGATCCTGGGCGAGATGCGCATGGTGGCCGAAGGGGTGAAGACCACGGAATCCGCCTACAACCTGGCCAAGAAGCTCGGGGTGGAGATGCCGATCATCGAGCAGATGTACCAGATGCTCTACCAGGACAAGCCGGCCCGCGAAGCGGTTCTTGAACTCATGACCAGGAACCTGAAGGCCGAAGGAGCTTAGCCACAGATCAAGATCGAGACCCGGATCGGGAACCGTTTCCCAACCCCGATCCGGGTCTTGGTCCGCCTTTCAAGGATGGGTTGATGCAACCACGCTTTGGCATAAGATCCAAACTGCTCCTCTCCATCCTCGCCATCCTGCTCATCTCGTATTCCACCCTGATCTACTCCACGATGAAGACCATGAGCGCCTCGCTGCGCTCGGAAGTCGACCGTAACCTCGAGACCTACCTCACCTACGCCCGCAGCCAGTTTTCCGACCGCGCCAAGATCGTGAAGTATTCCCTGCTGCAGCCGGCCACTTCCAGGGTCGTTCACGAGCACATGAAGAACGAGGACCGGGTCTGGCTGACGGACCGGTTGCGGGGCATTCACAAGGTGCTTCCCTACCTCGAATTCGTCGTGCTCCTCGATGCGGACAAGCGGGTGATGGCGAGCCTTAAGGACGACCAGTCCGGCGAGAGGCTGGAAGTGCCGGGGGTGGTGGAACAGGCCTTGGCGGGCAAACGCGTCGTCATCTCAACCGAAATCCTGCAGGGGGCGCTCTTGTGCAGGACGGGTGTGGAGCGCTACTGCGCGCGGGACGGTGAGAGTGAGGCGCTCGTCATGACGGTGGCGGTTCCCATCCTGGCCGAGGACGGCCGGGTGCTTGGGTGCATCGTGGCCGGAGAGGTGCTGAACGACCGCCCTACCCTGCCCGACGAGCTACAGGAGGTCTCGGGCCGGGACGTCGAGATCACCGTCACCCAGCGCGACCTGCGCATCGCGAGCAGCTTACCGAGCAGCTTGCGCGATTCTTCCACGCTGGCGCCGGCCGTCGTCGACGTCCTGGAACGCGGCGAGGTGTACCGCGGTGAGGCCATGATCGGGTCCAGATCGTTCGAAACCGTCATCGACCCCATCCTGAACAGTCGGGGCGAGTTCGTCGGTTCGCTCTCCGTTGCGGTCGCCACGGAAAGGTTCAAGCAGAACAGGAGGCAGAACCTCGAGAACATCCTTGCCGCCGCAGCGGTCGGGATATTCTGCTCCTTCGGCCTTGCCTTCCTCGCCTCCAGGCACCTGACCCGCCCGCTCAGGGAGCTCGCCTCCAGCGCGAGCAGGATCGAGGAGGGGGATCTCGACCAGAGGGTCGAGGGGCACCAGGACGACGAGGTCGGCATGCTCGCCTCCTCCTTCAACCAGATGGTGCAGGCCCTCAAGGAGCGCGACGCCATCATCAACAGGAAGACCTCCGATCTCCAGGAGTTGAACGAGCAACTGGAGCGGATGGTCGACGAGAGGACCTCCGCCCTCGCCATGGAGATGGGAAGGCTCGAGGCGGTGCTCACGAGCCTTGCCGAAGGGGTCGTGGTTACCGACCTCGACAACAAGGTGGTCCTCTTCAACCCGGCGGCCCAGCAGCTCTTCGAGATGGTGCCGCACAGGGTGGTCGGAAAGCCGATCGAGCAGGTCTGCGAGCTGGTGGGCTTCACCCCCCTTCTCGCGCACATCAGGGAGTTCACCCAGGCGGGAGCCGGAGGGTGCAGGGAAGAGTTGACCGTCAAGGGGAAAAGGCTCCACGTCTACCTCTCCTCGCTCACCGACGAGAAGGGGAACTTCGCCGGCATCGTCTTCTCCATACGCGACGTCACCGTGGAACAGCAGGTGGACAAGATGAAGACCGAATTCATCTCCACGGTGTCTCACGAGCTGAAGACGCCGCTCACCTCGATCAAGGGGTCGCTGCAGCTCCTTTTGACCCGCAGCAAGTGGCTCACCGACACGGAGAGGCAGCTCTTAACCGTCTGTTTCCGCAACACCCAGCGTCTGATCCGGCTCATCGGCGAGATCCTCGACATCTCCGGCATCGAATCCGGCGGCATGGTCTTCAAGTTCAAGCCGGTGTCGATCGGCGAACTCGCCGTCTACGCGGTCGAGGAGATCAAGTCCTACGCCATGGGGCGCGACATCACCATCGTCAACACGGTCGGGGAGCACCTCCCCATGGTGTACGGCGACAGCGACCGCCTGATCCAGGTGCTCACGAACCTCCTCTCCAACGCGGTGAAGTTCTCGCCGGAGGGGAAGGTGGTTATGATCAGCGCCGAGCAGGAAGGAAACTACGTGGTGGTCTCGGTCGCGGACAAGGGGCGCGTGATCCAGTGGTCCGATCGCGACAAACTTTTCAAAAAATTCCAGCAGATAGAGTGCCAGGAGCGCGGGAAAGTGGGGGGGACCGGCCTTGGGCTCGCCATCTGCAAGGAGATCGTCGAGCGCCACCACGGCCGGATCTTCTATACCGCGGCGCAGGAGCGCGGCAACACCTTCAGCTTCACTGTTCCAATCATAGGGGAGACCGATGGAAAAAAATAAGATACTGATCGTCGACGACGAGGCGGACATCGCCCTCATCCTCAAGCTGCAACTGGAGGATGCCGGGTTCGAGACGGTCCGCGCCCGCGACGGCGTGGAGGCCCTGGAGGCGGTTGCCGCTGAGCGCTTCGCCCTGATCATGCTCGACATCAAGATGCCGCGCATGGACGGCCTCGAGGTGCTGAGCCGGATAAGGACCGACGAGACGCCGGTGGTGATGATGACCGCCCACGGCAGCGAGGACATCGCGGTGGAGGCGATGAAAAACGGCGCCCTCGACTACATCTCAAAGCCCTTTTCCGCCGACGACATGCTGCAAAAGGTGGAGCGTGCCATAGGCATCGACAGGACCCGCAAGGAGAACGCGAGGCTGCAGCGCCAACTCGACGAGGAGCGCCTGAAAATGGCGGCGGTGCTGCAGGGTATGGCCGATCTCCTGCTGGCGGTCGACCTCGAAGGGCGCATCATCACCGCAAGCCGGGAGGCGGAACGCGTCCTGGGGGCCGAGGGTACCATCGGCGGGAAACCGATCGAGGAGGTGCTGAAGGCCGAGGTGCCCGGAGGCGAACTGCCGGCGCGGACGGTTCTCAGGACAGGGGAATCGTGCCTCTACGTCTCCTACACGTTGCACGTCGGCGGCCGGGCCGTTCCGGTGCTTTCCTCGGCGGCGCCGCTCACAAACGCCGAGGGGGATCTGGTGGGAAGCGTCGAGATCATCAGGGACATCTCCAAGCTGAAGGAACTCGAGCAGGAGAAGGAAGATTTCGTCAGCATGCTCTCCCACGACCTCAAGTCACCGATCACCGCGGTGGTCGGCTCCATCGACCTCGTACGGGAAGGAAAACTCGGCACGGTGACCGCGGACCAGCGCGAGTACCTGAACGCCGCCATCGAGAGCTGCGAAGAGATGGTGGAGATGATCGATACCTTGCTCGGCATCCACAAGTTCGAAGCGGGCAAGATGAAGCTTGCCTTCAGGGACGAGGAGCCCGGCGCACTGGTGGCCCGCAGCGTCAGCAAGTTCCAGACCGTCGCCGAGCGGGGCGGCATCCGGCTCTTCACCACCGTCGTCCCGGATCTCCCGTCGGTTTCGGCGGACCGCTCCTCCTTCAACCGCATCATAGGAAACCTCCTCTCCAACGCGGTGAAGTTCACTCCCGAAGAGGGAGAAATCGAGGTCTCAGCCGATCTTGTTAGGGATCCCTCCTCCATCATCGGTACGGTTCCAGAGGAGAACTACGCGGACGACCAGCTCCCGAAAGAGGGGGACTTCGTCAGGATCCGCGTGCGCGACAGCGGCGTCGGCATCCCTCAGGAGTCCATCGGCTCCATCTTCGACCGTTTCGTGCAGGCAAGAAACCGGCGCCAGGGAAAGACTCGCGGCACCGGCTTGGGCCTCGCCTTCTGCCGCAAGGCGGTGGACGCCCACGGAGGTTTCATCTGGGCCGAGAGCGAACCCGGAAAGGGAAGCGTCTTCACCATCCTTCTTCCGGCGCTTCCCGAGGAGCCCGAAGAACAGGTTTAATTAGCCACGCATCCCCCAAACCCTCATAGGGTTTTTCGAAGGTACTTTTAATTATTCTATTTTTTGTTTTGTGATTTGTAGTAAAGTATGTCTTCGTTCGAGAGGGGGTACCTTCTCATGGGAAAACCCGGCACTATGCAGATGATCCTGGGAGGATGGGGGGGCAAGTGGCGCTGCGAGAAAGCGACGCGGGGTACCGCGAATTGTTCGAGGAAAATCCCGAGCCGATGTGGGTGTGCCGTCGGGAGGACGGCCGGATCCTTGCGGTGAACGAGGCGGCGCTCCGCCTGTACGGCTACGCGCGCGGCGAGTTCCTTGCCCTGGGTCTGTCGGGGCTTTCCGTCGATCCCTGCTTCTCCCCGGCCGGCGATGGGGATGTGGAGCTTACCTGCCGGCAGCGGCACCGGGACGGGAGCAAGCTGGAACTGAAGCTCACCTGGCGCCCCTTGGGTTTTCAGGGGGAACCGGCGCACCTGGTGCTGGCGCGCAGCAATCCCGCCGTTTCACCCGGCGAGGAGTCGCTGCGTCGGCAGTTGGCGGAGAGGCTCGCGCAACTGGAGGCGGCCCAGCGGGAGATGGAAGCCTTCAGCTATTCCATCTCGCACGACTTGAGGGCGCCGCTCAGGCACATAGACGGCTTCAGCCGCGCCGTTTTGGACGACTTCGGCGCTACGCTGGGAGACCAAGGGCGGGAGTACCTGACCCGCATCTGCCAAGCCACGGGAAAGATGGCCCAACTCATCGACGCCATCCTGCAGTTCGTCAGGGTGGGTAGGTGCGAGCTGACCCGCCAGCCCATCGACCTGAGCGTGAAAGCCCAGGTCATCTCCCTGGAGCTGAAGCACAACGATCCGGCGCGGCAGGCGGAATTCGAGATCCCGGAGGGGATCAAGGGGGAGGCGGACCCGAAACTCGCCAGGCAGCTCCTCGAGGTGCTGATCGGCAATGCCTGGAAGTTCACCTCGAAGGTGGGCTCGGCACGCATTCGCCTCGGGGTCAAGGAGGAGAACGGAGAGAGGGTCTACTTCGTTGCCGACAACGGCGCCGGCTTCGACATGGCGTACGCCGGCAAGCTCTTCACCCTGTTCAACAGGCTGCACCGCGCCGACGAATTCGAGGGGAGCGGCGTGGGGCTCGCCATCGCGCAGCGCATCGTGACGCGGCACGGCGGCAGGATCTGGGCGGAGAGCGCGCCCGGCAAGGGAACTACCATCTTCTTCACCCTGGCTTCGAGTGGCGATTGACGACGGGTACTAACGGTGACGCGGCTGATTGACAATTGACGATTGACAATTGACAATGTAAGGCCCGGAACTGAATCGAACAGCTTTTATTGGCGGTACGAAGGCGGGGATGAAGTCATGGTGATGGGCAATTGACAGTGGAGGCCTTTGGGGCTGCCATCGTCAATGAACCATTACCAGCTGTCAATTGCTGGAGGTAGTACATTGTCAATCGTCGATCGTCAATCATCAATTGCCTTGAAGGTTCTGCTTGTCGAGGATTCCCTGGAAGACAGCCTGCTTCTGGTACGCGAGCTGGTGCGCGGAGGCTATCAGCTGGAGCACCGGCGCGTCGAGACCGCGGAAGGGATGCGCCAGGCGCTGCAGGATAACCAGTGGGACGTGGTGATCTCCGACTACCGGATGCCGGCCTTCGACGCGCTCGGCGCCCTGCAGATCCTGCACGAAAGCGGGGAGGACATCCCGTTCATCATCGTCTCCGGCAAGATCGGCGAAGACCTGGCGGTCGCCGCCATGAAGTCGGGGGCGAACGATTACCTCATGAAGGGAAACCTGGCGCGCCTCGTGCCGGTCGTGGAGCGCGAGCTGCGCGAGGCGGAGGAGCGCAAGGCGCACCGGCTCACCCAGGACAAGGTGAGCCGCGGCAAGGCGGAATGGGAATCCGTCTTCGACGCGGTCTCCGACCTCATCATCATCACCGACAACGAGGGGATCATCTCGCGCTGCAACGGCCGGGTCTTCTCCTACTTCCCCGGCGGCTACGACGCCATCCTCGGCAAGCGCATCGACGAGGTTTTCTTCGGATCGGAACAGCCGGAGGGAAAGGTCTTCCGTTTCCTGCACATGGGGGGGGAAACCGAAGAGGACATCCGCTTCCCCAACCTGAGCGGCTGGTACAACGTGGCGAGCTACCCCATGCGTATCGAGGGGAACGACCGCGCCGGCTTCGTGCACATCATAAAAGACATCACCAAAAGGCGCGAAGTGGAGGAAGAGAAGCGGACGAGCGACCGCGAGCTCCTCACCCTCTACGCGGTGGCCTTCCGCCTGCAGTACACCAAAGGGGTGGAGAAGGTGATGGGCGACCTCCTCTTCCAACTGCACAACATGCTGCAGATGGACTTTTCCTGCATCCATCTCTTCGAGGGGGGCGAGCGGCTCAAGATGCGCGCCTCCCTCGGGCTCTCCGCCCCCTTCGAAAAAGCGATGCAGACGCTTCCCGCCGATGCGCAATGGACCAAACTCGCCCAAGGGGGGCGTCCCTTCCTGGGCGAGGAGCCCGACTCGCGCTTTCCGGAAAAGGCGAAGAAGGCGGCCGTCGCCATGGGGCTGCGCTCCTGGTGCACGGTGCCTTTGAAGATCGGGCAGGAAGTGATGGGGGTGATGACGGTGGGGACCATCTCCGGGCGCAACTACAGCGACCGCGACGTCTTCCTGCTCTGCTCCATCGCCGGTCAGCTCGCCGTTCTCATCGACAACTACAGCCTCTACGACAAGATGAAGGAGAAGGCGGAGGAGCTCTACAAGAGCAAGATGGAGCTCAAGGAGAACCTGCAGAAGGTCAAGCGGGCGAACATCGAGCTCGGGCGCCTCAACACCGCCAAGAACAACTTCATCGGCATCGCGTCCCACGAACTCAAAACACCGATCACCTCGATCATGGGTGGGGTCGAGTTCCTCCTGAAGTACTCGGGGATCCCGATGACCCCCGAACAGCACAACATCTTCACCTCGGTTTACGAGGGAACGGTGCAGCTCAGAAAGCTGGTCGAGGATCTTCTCTCCATCTCGAGGATCGAGGCCCAGGGGCCGCTGGCGCAGAAAAAGCCGGCAAACCTGATCCAGCTCTGCCGCGAGGTGCACGACCTCTTTGCGCTGCCGCTTTCCGAGCGGCACATCGCCGTGAAGATCACCGGCGAGGAGAGCGCGGTTCCGGTGGACGAAGGGTTCGTCACCCTGGCGGTGCGAAACCTCATGGAGAACGCCATCAAGTTCACGCGCGACGGCGGCGAGGTGCGGCTCACCGGGCGGACGCTCAAGCATGCGCGCCTGAAGGAGTTGACCCCTTTGGTGCGCCAGTTCTACTCCTCCTTCCCCAACAACATCGCCGCGGTGAAAAGTTACTACCTGCTGCAGGTGAGCGACAACGGCATCGGCATCCCCGCCGACGAGCGCGTGCGCGTGTTCGACAAGTTCTACGGCGTCGGAGACATCGCCCACCACTCGAGCGGCGACACCGCATTCATGTCCAAGGGGAGCGGGCTCGGGCTCTCCATCGTGCGGGGCATCATGGACGCGCACGAGGGTGTGGTGTGGGTGGAAGAGGCCGAAGGAGGCGGGAGCACCTTCTCCCTGCTTTTCCCGCTGGAGTAACGAAAGGACCGGGGCAACCATGAGCCACGCCATCACGCTCCACGAGATCACCAAAAGTTACGACGGGTTCACCGCGGTGGACCGCTTCTCGCTCGAGGTCGCGCGCGGCACCGTCTTCGGCCTTCTCGGCCCGAACGGCGCCGGCAAGACCACCCTCATCAAGATCCTCACCACCCTCATGCGTCCGAGCCTGGGCGACGCCTTCGTAGAGGGGCACAGCGTGCTGACGGCAGGCAAGGAGGTCAGGCGCCTGATCGGCGTGGTCCCCCAGGAGAACAACCTGGACCGTTACCTGACCGCGCGCGAGAACCTCACCCTGCACGCGAGGCTGCACGGCATGCGCCCCGCTTCCTACAACCCCCGCATCGACGAGCTTTTGGAGATGACCGGGCTCGCCTCGCGCGGCAACGACTTCCCCGACACCTTTTCCGGCGGCATGCAGCGCAGGCTCGTGGTGGCGCGCGCCCTGGTTCACGAGCCGCGGGTGCTTTTTCTCGACGAGCCGACCACCGGGCTCGATCCCCAGTCACGGCGTGCGCTTTGGGACTACATCCGCGGTCTGCGCCGCAAGATGACCGTGTTTCTCACCACCCACTACATGGACGAGGCCGACGCGCTTTGCGACCGGATCATGATAATGGATCACGGCGCGTGTCTCGCCGACGGGACCGCCGCGCATTTGAAGGACGCCTATTCGAGGGCGCACACCTACCAGGTGGAGTTTAAGCGTGATGCCGAGCGGTACGAGGGGGTGTTGGCCGGTTTATCGTTCGTGAAAGCGGTGGAGCGGGAGGGAGCCGTTTTCCAGATCACCCTGGCCGACGAGGAATCGATCAAGCCGCTCATGGATCACCTGGGCGGCGCCGACATCCGCCGCATCTGTCTGAAGGAGCCCTCCCTGGAGGACGTGTTCATCGCGCTGACCGGGGAAAAGGTCAGAGAGTAGCGTCGGACGTCGGACCTGTCAGACTGGTCTGACTGGTCCGACGTCAGACCAAGAAGAGGGAGCCCAATGTTCAAAGGCGCGTTTTCCATCTGGGGCAGGGACATGCTGGTGCTGCGGCGCAGCATCGTGTCCGAGCTCGTCTCGGTGGTGGCATACCCCCTCACCCTCTACCTCGCCTTCGGCTTCGGACTCAAAGGGTACATAACCGCCGTGAACGGGGTCCCCTACCCTCTCTTCATCGCCCCCGGCCTCATCTCGATGACCGCGGTGAACGCGGCCTTCGACGAGAGCTCCTGGAGCATGTGGTTCCACCGCCGCGTGCAGCGCACCATCGAGGAGTACCGCGTCACCCCGGTGACCGTCTACGACATCGTAATCGGCAAGATCTTCTCCGGCTTCTCGCAAGGGGCGGTAAAGGGTTCGGTGGTCTTCCTGGTGATCCTCGCCCTCACCCCGTTCCGCATCGACTACACGCACCTCCCAAGCTACCTCGGCTGCATCGCTCTCTCTTCCATGACCTTCTCCTGCCTCGGCACCATCTGCGGCACTGTCATAGACAAGCCGGAAAACATAGGTCGGGTGCAGTCCGTGATCATCGTCCCGCTCATCTTCATGGCGGGCATCTTCTTTCCCCTCTCATCCTACCCTTCATCAATACTGCCACTGATTGAGCTCCTTCCCACCACGGCTGTTTTCGAGGGGGCTCGCGACGCTCTCCTCACTGGTGCCGTCCCCACTCACTACCTGGTCAACCTGGTTCTGAGTGCGGCAGTATCTTTCGCCGTCGCCGTATACGTCTTCAATCGTAAAATGGCGGAATAAGCGATTCTTCTTGAGTTCGTCTCACCTTTCATAGTAAAGTTCGCAGTAAACTTTTTACCTCCTGGATGCCCCTTGCGACACCGTGTCGGGAAGGAGGCAGCCGAAGCGTTCCTTGTCGCAGAGCCGACCGTTTTTGGCGCGAATTCGTTCCCTGCCCGAGTCGATTCCCCCCGCCGCACTGCACGCTTTCCAGGGTCACATTGGAGATACCATGGCCGAAGAGTTCGTACCGAAATGGATCGCCTGGGAGACCACCCAGCGCTGCAACCTCAAATGCGTGCACTGCCGTTGTTCGTCTGAGCTGACCTCGTCGGAAGGTGACTTCACCACCGAGGAAGGGAAGAAGCTCCTCAAGGAGATCGCCGATTTCTCGAAGCCGGTCGTGGTCCTCTCCGGCGGCGAGCCGCTCATGAGACCGGACATCTTTGAACTCGCCGAGTACGGCACCTCGCTCGGCCTCAGGATGTGCATGGCGACCAACGGCTCCCTCGTGACGGACGAGGTGTGCGAGAAGATGAAGAAGGCGGACATCAAGATGGTGTCGCTCTCCCTGGACGGCTCCACCGCCGCCGTGCACGACGACTTCCGCCAGTGCCCGGGCGCCTTCGAAGGCGTGATGAAGGCCGCCGAGCTCTTCAGAAAGCACGGCCAGAAGTTCCTGGTCAACTCCTCCTTCACCAAAAGGAACCAGACCGACATCGCCAACACCTTCAAGGTCGCCAAGTCCATCGGCGCCACCGCCTGGTACATGTTCATGATCGTTCCGACCGGGCGCGGCGAGGAGATCATGAGCGAGCTGATTTCCAAGGAAGACTACGAAGAGATCCTCGACTGGCACTACCACCAGGAGAAAAACGAGGACGACATCCTCATGCGCCCGACCTGCGCACCGCACTACTACCGCATCGTGCCGCAGAAGGCGAAGGCGGAGGGGGAGAAGTTCGAGCGTCGCTCCCTCACCTTCTCCACCGGCGGCGGCAAAGGGTGCATCGCGGCCCAGACCATCTGCCTCATCGACTGCTTCGGCAACCTGAAGCCCTGCTCCTACTTCCACCGCACCGCCGGCAACGTGAAGGAGACCCCGTTCAAGGAGCTCTGGGAAAACTCGGAGATCTTCAAGGACCTGCGCGACTTCAAAGCCTACAAGGGTAAGTGCGGTGAGTGCGAGTACCTGAACGTCTGCGGCGGCTGCCGCGCCCGCGCCGATGCGGTGTACGGCGACTACATGGAAGAGGAACCGTTCTGCAACTACGTGCCGATCAAGGTGCAGAGAAAGCAGAAGGACTAAATTCCGTTCTACGTTCTATGTTCTAAGTTCTACGTTGAAAAACTGAGTCACCCTACCCTTTCGTCCCCTCTCCCTCCGGGAGAGGGACAGGGTGAGGGCTGCACCATCCGAAATATTTTTTTGCCCGGCTCTTCAACCAAGTTGACAGATTTCATCAACCAAATGGAAAACGGGGCGGTTGCACGCTGTAATGTTGTGGTTTCGAGATCCCTCAAAATTTCACCCAGGAGGATTTACTATGAATACTCGATTTTTAGACGCATGTTGGGGTAAGCCGGTCGACGTCGTACCGGTATGGCTTATGCGTCAGGCCGGCCGTTACCTCCCCGATTACATGCGCGTCCGCTCCAAATGCACCTTCCTGGAACTCTGCAAGACGCCGGAACTCGCCGCTGAAGTCACCATCCAGCCGGTGGACATCCTGGGCGTCGACGCCGCGATCCTCTTCTCCGACATCCTCACCCCGATCGAGCCGATGGGCATGGAGCTCGACTTCACCCCGGGTCCGGTCTTCACCAAGCCGGTGCGCACCATGGCCGACGTGGAGGCGCTCAAGATCCCGAAGATGGAGACCGACGTCCCCTACGTACTCGACGCCGTCAAACTCCTCAGGAAAGAGCTCGCCGCCAAGGTACCGCTGATCGGCTTCGGCGGCGCCCCCTTCACCCTCGCCTGCTACATGGTCGAGGGCAAAGGCTCCAAGGACTTCGCAGCACTCAAGAAGATGATGTACGCCGAGCCGGAAGTCTACGCGGCGCTCATGGAAAAGATCACCACCATGGACATGGAGTACCTGAACGCCCAGATCAAGGCCGGCGCGCAGGCGATCCAGATCTTCGACACCTGGGGCGGCATGCTCTCCCCCGCCGACTACGAGCGCTACGTCCTCCCGTACACCCAGCGCCTCATCAACGGCCTGAACCGCACCAACGTTCCGGTGATCCATTTCGTGAAGGGCGCCGGCACCATGCTCGAGATCGTGAAAGAGGCGGGCGGCGACGTCATGGGCCTCGACTGGCACGTGAACCTCGGCAAGGCCCGCGACATCCTGGGCGACATGGCGGTGCAGGGCAACCTCGATCCGACCGTGCTCTTCGCACCGAAAGAGGTCATCGAGCGCGAGGTGAAGCGCGTGCTGGACGAGAACGCCGGCAGGCCCGGTCTCATCTTCAACCTGGGGCACGGCATCCTCCCCACGGTACCGCCGGAAAACGCGATCTTCATGGTCGACTGCGTGCACAGGCTGTCGCAGAAATAATTCAGGACCACAGACTGGGGCGGCCGATAAGGCCGCCCTTCTTGTTTCAACCGGGCAAGGGGTCCGGTCCCCGCAGTGCCACGGCCGGCACCGAGGGGGTGGACCAGGCAGGAGCGCATCATGCTGAGGCTTTTCAAGATAGAAAGCGGACTCATCAAAGAGATGGAGTTCGAGCGGGAGGACCTACCCAACCAGATCCTAAAGGCCGACTGGATCGACGCCCACGAACCGGACGACGAAGAGAGGGAGCTGCTGGAGCTCCTCCTGCATACCGATATCCCCGAGTACGACGAGGTCGACGAGATCGAGATCTCCGCCCGATGCTTCGTCGATTCCGCCGGGATCCACGTCCACCCGCTCTTCCTCTCCCAGAGCGAGGGGCGTCACATGACGCTCACCGTCGCCTGCATTCTGCAGACGAACCACCTGATCACCATCCGCGAGGGAGACCTGGCCGATTTCCGCCTGCTGCGCATGCGCGCCCGCCGCGGTCACGTCGAGTGCCGTTCCGCAGCGGAGCTTCTAGTCATCCTGCTGGATCAGAAGGTGGAGAACCACGCAGACACCCTGGAGGACATCCACCGTCAGCTCGAGGGGGTGAGCCACATGGTGCTCGAAGACGAGGAGGCGGAACTGGAGGACGCCATCGACAAGCTGGCGCGGCTCGAGGACAGCAACGGAAAGATCCGCCTCTGCCTCATGGATACCCAGCGCGACATCTCCTTTTTGCTGCGCCACTTGAGGGATCGCACCGACCAGGCCGAAACGCTCCGGGAGATCGCACGCGACGTCGAGACCCTCATGTCGCACACCACCTTCCTGTTCGACAAGATCAACTTCCTGATGGACTCGACCCAGGGCTTCATCAACATCGAGCAAAACCAGATCATTAAGATCTTTTCCATTGCCGCGGTGGTTTTCCTCCCCCCTACCCTTGTCGCCAGCATCTACGGCATGAACTTCGACTACATGCCCGAACTGAAGATGGGACTCGGATACCCTTGGGCCCTGGCCCTGATGATCCTCTCCGGCATCGCACCTTACTGGTATTTCAAGCGGAAGGGGTGGCTGTAGACTTTTCCCTCACCGCTAGTGGTTTTAAGTTGTGTATACGGAAAAATGGATTATTTACACTCTGTAAGAAAAATGCTATAAGGTCCGCTTGAAATTCATTAATTGAGGCGGACTTATGGCAAAGAAGGCGGTACTTGCGGCAGCAGCACTGTTACTTTCTGTTTCCTCACCCGAAGCCTGGGCAACCAACGGCGATACCCTGATCGGGGTGGCGCCTGCGTCGCGCGCCATGGGGGGGGCTGGCGTCGCCGCCCCGCAGGATGCCATAAGCGCCATCTTCGCGAACCCAGCCGCGGTCTGCATGGGGCCCTACTGCCCCGGCACCGAGGTCGTCTTCGCCTCGACCATCTACAACCCGACCGTCAAGGCCACGGTCACGGCCGGCCCCGAGGTCTTCAGCGCCAAGAGCGACATGAAGCCCTTCATCATACCGGCCGTGGGGATGGTGACGCCGATCAGCGACCGGCTCCGCTTCGGTCTCGGCATGTTCGGGATCACGGGGATGGGGGTCGACTACCGGAACAAGGGGATCGACCTGAACCCCAACTCCCCCCGTGCCGAGGGTGACATCTACACCCAGCTCCAGATCCTGAAGTTCGCCCCCAACCTGGCTTTCCTGGTCACCCCCAATTTCTCCATAGGAACGTCGCTGCACCTTTTGTACGGCTCCCTCGACCTCGGCGAAGGGACCTCGCACAACTACGGCGTCGGTGCGCAGGTGGGCGCCATCTACCGCATGGGTCCCTGTTCCGTCGGGGCAAGCTATACGACTGCGGAGAAGCTGACCCACGAGAGGGTGGCCGATTTCGGCACCACGGAGCAGAAGAAACTGGAGATGGAGTCGCCGCAGACCGCTTCGGCGGGGGTCGCCTGGCACGCCACCGATGAGCTGCTCCTCGAGGCCGACGCGAAGTGGCTCAACTGGAGCGATGCCGACGGTTATCGGGATTTCGACTGGAAGGACCAGTGGGTCTACGCGGTGGGGATGCAGTACAAGGACCCGGACGGCCTCACCCTGCGCCTGGGCTACAACTACGGGAAGAACCCGGTGCGGCTGCACAATAACTACGACCTCATGGGGACGACGCAGATCCAGGGGAACACGGTCTCCAACGTCGGGTACGAATACCTGCGCATCATAGGCTTCCCGGCGATAGCCGAACACCACTTTTCCTTCGGGGTCGGCTACCAGTTCACCGGCTCGTTCGAAGCGCACCTGGGCGGGATGTGCGCCCTCAGCAACAACGTGAGCGAGAGCGACTCGAGCGGGACTTACACCTTCTCTTCCAAGGTACGGGAAACCTCGTACGATATCGGGCTCATATGGCATTTCATGTAGCGTGATAGCACTTTGCAACAGAAGCCCCCTCGGCCGGAGGGGGCTTTTTTTTTGCCTGCCAAAGACGTCCCCCCTACCCCGCAAAAACAATGAACTCAAGAAAGTGCCGTATATGCCGATAAATTCGGTGGAAAAGATCCGAAATCGTCACACGTTGCCCCTACGGTACGCAGCCTCTTGTCCTCCCCTGCCCCGCCAGGCTGCCTGACCGGGCGAACGGCGCACTGCAGATCCGGCCGCCGTAAATGCGGAGCCGCCGGGTTCCGACCACCGACCATGACCGTAAAAGAAAAACCATACCCCGCCTCGTGCGGCATGCGCGAACGGATCATCGCCTACTTCAGCGTCATCTCGCTTGCCGGCTCGGCGGCGTTGATCCTCGTTCTCGTGTACGGCTCGGCCCGACTGGGGATCGAAGGGATCTACCCGCTCAAACAGGGCGAGATCGTGCGTCAGCTGGAGGACGCGGCTGACTTGAAGGTGGAGTCGGTGGTGACCTGGCTTGCCTCCAGGCGTGCCGAGCTTACCGTTGTCGCCAACTCGCGCGACTTCGTGAGGACGACCGAGTCGGCCCTGGCGGGAGGCGACGAGCCCGACGCGGCGGGTATCCAGTCACTCTCCCAGAATCTGCGCACACTGAAGATCATCTCTCCGGACACTTATACATCCGTCGTGCTGGTCAGCCCGGCAGGAAAGGTTCTGGCGGCGAGCGAGATGAACCTTGTCGGCGCCCGCTACCGCAACAAGGCGTTCGTGGAGGCCGCCCTCGCCGCCGGTGCAGCCGAGCACATCGACGTCGTCGGCGAAAGCGGCGGTCCGATGATCCTCATCGGCCGGAAGGTGCTGGTCCGGGACCGGGCGGGGAAGGTGACCGGAGACGTCGCCGGGGTGGTGGTTGCCGAGGCCGGCCCGCGGCCCAGTTTCGAAGCTCTTACGCTGCTTCCCGGCACGGCCGGTGCGCAAAGCGTCATGATTCTCGTGGGCCCGCGCGGCGAGCTGCTCGCATCGGTTCCGGAACAGAGACGGACCCCGACAAGCAGGGATGCTCTCACGGAAAAACTGACCGGGCGGGTTCTCGGGAAGACGGCTTCGTCGCAATTGGAGACGCTTCGTGACGGCAGAAGGTTCTTCGCCACCTACCGTTACCTCGAGGTCGGGGGGGGCGGGAGGTGGGGCATCGCCGTCGCGGTCGACGAGGAGACGGCCTTCGCCCCCCTGGCGGCGACGAGGAGCCGGGCGGCCCTCTTCGGACTCGCCATGATTTCCGGTGCACTGCTCTTCGTGTGGTGGGGAGCCGGCAGGATTGCGAGCCCGATCAGGGAGTTGCGCAGAAGCGTCGCCGCACTCGAGGGGGGGGATTTCTCCGCCCGTACCGCCGCGGCTAACGGTGCCACCAAAGAGATCGCCGAGCTTGGCGCGGCTTTCAACAGCATGGCCGAACGCATCGCCAACTGGCACGAGGAGCTGGAGCGGCAAGTCGCCGAAAGGACCAGGGAGCTGGAACGGGAGAAGGAGAACGCGCGCCGCTACCTCGATGTCGCCGCGGTTATGCTGCTCCTCGTGGATACCGGCGGGCGCATAGCGATGATCAACCGCACCGGGGCCGTGCTGCTGGGGGGGACCGTGGAGGAGCTCCGCGGCATGGACTGGTGCGAAAACTTCGTCCCGGCGGAGGAGAAGAGGGAAGTCCGCGAGATCTTTGACGGCCTGGTGCGCGGCGAGCACGAGTTCCTCGAGTTCTTCGAAAACCGCATCGTCACCAGGGACAAGGGGATGCGTCTCATCTCGTGGCACAACATCCTGCTGCGCGACGATCAAGGCAAGGTGCAGGGGGTGCTGAGTTCCGGAACCGACATCACGGAGAAGCGCCAGGGAGACCTGCAGCGACGGGAACTGGAGCGACAGCTGCTGCACACCCAGAAGCTGGAGAGTTTGGGCGTGCTGGCGGGCGGGGTGGCCCACGACTTCAACAACCTGCTCATGGTTATCGGCGGGAACCTCGAGCTGGTCCGTCACGTGGTGGAACCAGAGAGCCCGGCGATAAAGTACCTGGACAACGCCTACCAGGCGGCCAAGCGCGCGGGCGATCTCACCCGCCAGATGCTGGCGTACTCGGGCAAGGGGGGATACACCCTGCAGGTGGTCGACCTGAACCGGCTTGTAGGTGAGAACGTGGACCTGATGAAGGCGTCGGTGCGCAAGGGAGCGGTCCTCACCGCGCAGTTGCAGCCGGGTGTTCCTTCGTTCGAAGCCGACCCGGGGCAGATGCAGCAGGTGATCGTGAACCTGATCACCAACGCCCTCGAAGCGGTAGGGGAGGGGGGTATCGTCACGGTGAGCACCGGCGTGGCCGAGGTGGGTGCTGCGGAGCTTGCTATCAGCAGGCTGGACGAGAAGCCGGTGGCGGGGAGCTTCATCGTCCTCGAGGTCGCCGACAACGGTGCCGGCATGGACCGCGCCACCTGCGACCGTATGTTCGATCCATTCTTCTCTACGAAGTTTACCGGGCGCGGGCTGGGACTCTGCGCCGTGCAGGGGATCGTACGCGGGCACGGCGGAGCCATCCTGGTGCGCTCTGAAACAGGGGAGGGGACCAGCGTCAAGGTGCTGTTACCCGTTCCCGAACCGCAACCGGTTGAGAAGAGCGTTGCGGAAAAGCTCGAACCGACGACCATCGTCGAGAGAGCGGTGGCGCGCGAGGACGCGGCGAAGAGCTCACCCGGCGCCGAGGCGGGGATACCGCTCCCGGAGGATGCGGGGGAAGAGGGGACGGTGCTCATTGTCGACGACGAGGAGATGGTGCGACTGGTCTGCCGGGCCATGGTGCGGGGGCTTGGCTACCCGACCTTGATCGCAGGTGACGGTGCGGAAGCGGTCGCCCTGTTCCGGGAGCACGCTGAAAAAATCGCCGCGGTGATCATGGATCTCTCCATGCCAGGGATGGATGGGATCACCGCGGCGGATGAGTTGCGCCGCATTCGGCCGGGGGTGAAAATCGTGCTCTCAAGCGGTTACAGCGCGGCGGAGGAGGCAAGAAGGCTCTCCGGCCAGAAGGGGGCGCAGTTCATACAGAAACCGTACGACCTGGAATCCCTGAGGAAGGCCTTGGGCGCACTGTCCGGGGGTACCGCTGCTACTTGAGCTTTGGCTGTGGCGTCGTGTCGGAGCTCGGCGGAAGGAGCGGGTATCCGATCCTCGGCTCCTTGCCGGTCAGCGCATGCAGGAAGGCCACGGTATCGTCCACCTCATGTTCGGATAATTTGATGCCGAGTTGAGCCGAAGCCATGACCGCCACCGCGTCGCGCAGCTTCCAGACCTTCCCTGAATGGAAGTAGGGCTGGGTGAAGGCGACGTTGCGCAGGGAAGGGGCCTTGAAGACGTAGCGGTCGCTCTCGGTGTTGGTGACCATGAAGCGGCCGGTATCGCCGGCCGGGCGGATCTCGGTGGCGGGAGCCTCCCGCACGCCGAAGGGGTAGTAATCGGCCCCGCCGACGTTGATCCCGGCGTGACAGGGGGCGCACCCCTTGTTCATGAAGACCTTGAGCCCCCTTTTCTGCGCGGCGCTCAGGGCCTTGGCGTCCCCTTCCAGGAAGCGGTCAAACGGGGCGTTCGGGGTGGTCAGGGTCGCCTCGAAGACCTCGATTGCCCTCGCCATGTTGTCGAAGCTGACGGGGTCTTTCTGCTTTGGAAAGGCCGCCCGGAAAAGAGGTCCATACCCCGGGATACTCTTCAGCGTCTTCACCACGAGCTCCGGGTTGCTGTTCATCTCGACGTTGGCTTGGACCGGCCCCTTCGCCTGCGTCTGCAGGTCCTTCGCCCTCCCGTCCCAAAACTGTGCAGCATCGAACACCGCGTTGAAGACGGTGGGAGAGTTGCGCGGCCCTTTCTGCCAGCCGTGCCCCACTGCAGTTTCCTGCAGATCCGCCCCGAAAAGCCCTACGTTATGGCAAGTGTTACAGCTGATGAGCTGCGAGCTGGAAAGCCGCGGATCGAAGAAAAGTTTCTTTCCAAGTTCGATTTTCGCGGCGGTGGCAGGGTTCTCCTTCAGCGATGGAGCCTTGGACGGGATCGGTTTGAAGAGCTTCTTCGCCTGCGTCGTCAGTTCATCGGCGGCGAACGCGGAGTTGCCAAGGCAAAGTAGTGCGAGCAACAATGACGCCCTCTTTTTCATGACTGCCTCCTATTAGAAAGGTGAGATGGGCAAAACCATTAAAAGGTACCCCCAGGGGGCGATGTGTCAACTGCGGGCCTGTCCCAACCAAGGCAAAATCCCCCCTGTCCCCCCTTCGCCAAGGCTACGGCGGGCAAGCTCCCCCTTCGCAAAGGGGGGAACGTGCCGCCTACTGCTCTGCTTAATGGAACCGTCGCTCTCCCCAGAATTTCCTGAAGACCTTGGGGCAGTGGGATCTGCTTTTCGTTCTTGTAGGGGGGCTGCTGTAACAGCAATGGGATAAAAGAAAAGGGGGAGGGCCGTAGGCCCTCCCCCTCTTTGCGCGGATGTTACTGCTTAAATTATCGTTTCAGGTAGGCATCGATGGAAGCGGCTGCCTGCTTGCCGTCGCCCATGGCGAGGATGACGGTGGCGCCGCCCCTGACGATGTCGCCTCCGGCGAAGACGCCGGGAATGCTGGTCTCGCCGTTCTCGTCGGCGACGACGTTGCCCCACTTGTTCAGCTTGAGGTCCGGTGCGGTGGCGGTCAAGAGCGGGTTCGCGTTGGTGCCGACCGCGTTGATCACGATTCCCGCCGGGATGTCGTACTCGGAGCCGGGAATCGCCTGCGGACGACGGCGACCGGAGTCGTCGGCGGGTCCAAGCTCCATGCGCTGGCAGCGCAGCGCCTTAACCCAGCCGTCCTCGGTGGCGACGATCTCGAGAGGGGCGGTGAGCATGATGAACTCGACCCCTTCTTCCTTGGCGTGCTTGATCTCCTCTACCCTCGCCGGCATCTCCGCTTCGCCGCGGCGGTAGATGATCATGGCGCGCTTGGCGCCGAGCCTTTTCGCCGTTCTGACGCAGTCCATCGCCGTGTTGCCGCCGCCGATGACGGCGACCTCGTCGCGCTGCAGGATCGGCGTGGCGCTGTCCTCTCTGCGCCCCGCCTCCATGAGGTTTACGCGGGTGAGGAACTCGTTGGCGGCGTACACCCCCTTGAGGTTCTCCCCCGGGATGTTGAGCATGGTGGGGAGCCCGGCGCCGTTGGCGATGAAGACCGCATCGAACTCGCTGCGCAGCTCGGCGATGGTGAGGGTCTTGCCGATGATCACGTTGCACTCGATGGTGACGCCCAACTGTGCGAGCACGGCGACCTCGCGGTCGATGATCTCCTTGGGTAGGCGGAACTCCGGGATTCCGTAGCGGAGCACGCCGCCGGTGTCGTGGAGCGCCTCAAAAATGGTCACCTTGTGACCCTGGCGTGCAAGCTCTCCGGCGGCGGTCAGCCCGGCGGGGCCGCAGCCGACCACGGCCACCGACTTGCCGGTCGGCTCAGGCGTGGGCTCGGAGAGAAGGCGGTCCGGGTGCTGCATGGCCCAGTCGGCCACGTAGCGCTCGAGGTAGCCGATGGCGACCGCGTCACCCTTCTTGCCGCGGATGCAGAGCGCCTCGCACTGGGTCTCCTGGGGGCAGACCCTGCCGCAAACGGCCGGGAGCGCGTTGTCGCCGCGCAGTATCTGGGCAGCACGCGGCATGTCCTCGCAGGCGAGCGCGTCGATGAATTCCGGGATGGAAACGCCCACCGGACAGCCCGCGACGCAGTTTCTCGTCTTGCATTGCAGGCAGCGCTTCGCCTCGGAGAGCGCCTGATCCTCGGAGAGACCCAGGTTGACCTCCTCGAAGTTCTTGTTCCGCTCGTCCGCCGGCAGCTCCGGCATGTGTACCCTGTCTATCGCCATCCTCTCTTTGGGGGAAAGGTCGTTGCTCACTTTGCCACCTCCTTAGCCAGTTTGCAGCCCTCGGCTGCGTGCCTTGCCGCCTCTTCCTTGCGATAGCTGGTGAGGCGGTCGGAAAGGCCGTCGAAGTCAACCAGGTGCGCGTCGAATTCGGGGCCGTCCACGCAGGCGAATTTGGTCTGGTTGCCCACCTGTACGCGGCAGCCGCCACACATACCGGTGCCGTCGATCATGATCGGGTTGAGGCTCACGATGGTCTCGATCCCCGGCTCGCGGGTGATGTTCGCCACCGCCTTCATCATCGGAACCGGGCCGACCGCGAAAACCGCCTGCGGCACGCGCTCTGGGTCGGCGAGCATCTCGGAAAGAGGACCGGTCACGAACCCCTTGTACCCCTGGCTGCCGTCCTCGGTGGTGATGATCAGGTTTTTCGAGAGGGCGCCCAGCTCGTCGGCCAGGATGACGTACTTCTCGGAACGACCGCCGATGATGGTGGTGATCTCGTTCCCCGCCTCGGCGAGCGCCTTCACGAGCGGGAAGAGGACTGCGGTGCCGACCCCGCCACCGACGCAGACGACTCTGCCCCAGTTAGTGATGTGGGTTTCCTTGCCCAGGGGGCCTGCGACGTCGCGGATGAAGCCGCCTGCGGGCGTTGCCACGATCTTCCGGGTCGAGGCGCCGATGGCCTGGATGAAGAGGGTGATGGTCCCGGCGGCCTGATCGGCGTCGCCGATGGTGAGCGGGATGCGTTCCTCGCCCTGGTCGAGGCGGACGATGACGAACTGTCCAGCCTTTCTTGCACGCGCGATGCGGGGGGCGACCAGCACCATCTTGTGGAGGTTTTCCGCGAGAATCTCGTTGCTTACAACTTCGAACATTGGGGTCACCTTCTTGGAAAAGGATATGCTGCAGCTGTTTTAGCGTAGTGAATACGATATCAGCAGCGAGGGGGGGAGGGCAAGGAAGTATACGGAAAAGCAGGGGTAATGAACAATTGACAATGGAGGATCAACAATGGACGGCTAGGTTGCCTCAAACGCCATGCCGTCCATCCCCTCTCCCCCCGGGAGAGGGTGGCCGAAGGCCGGGTGAGGGAGGTGCCACGAAGGGATACTTTGACGAGTGGTGGGAAGCTACCTGGGCGGCCATTACAACGCCCTCACCCCGGCCCTCTCCCGATGGGCGAGGGAGAAGTCGGCAGGAGTGGGAGGAGCAGGGGAGGGGGACTAAGCCTTCACCTTGTAGGTCGCGCAGACGATGCCGGCGAAGATGAGCACGATGCCCGTGATGTGGAAGCCCTGCAGCGTTTCGCCTAAGAACATAACCGCCATGATGGTGGAAAAGGCGGGCATCAGGTGCACGAACTGCCCGCCGACGTGCGGCCCGACCTTACGCAGGCCGTGGTTCCAGGCGGTGAAGGCGACCACCGACGCGAGGACGCCGACGTACAGAACGCTCAGCACGGTAGGGAGGTTGATGGTCATGTGATGACCGGCCGAGATCTCCCAGGCGTAGAACGGGGCGAGGAGCACGAGGCCGACCACGGTCATGGAAAAGAGGAACACGAACGGGTTCAGTCCCTGGGGGTAGCGCTTGATGGCCACCGAGTAGAGCGCCCACGCGATTGCCGCGAGGAGCACCAGGAGGTCGCCGCGGTTGAAGGTGAGCGTGAGGATGCGGGCCGGGTCGCCGCGCAGGATGATGGCGGCGACGCCGATGAGCGACAGGAAGACCCCGGCGTGCTGGCGCAGCATGACGCGCTGCCCGTAGAAGATGCGCGCGAACATGATGATGAAGATGGGGATGGCCGAGTTGACGAGGGCCGCGTTGATGGCGGTGGTCCAGTGCATCGCCATGTAGATCAGATAGTTGAAGAGGGTGACGGCGAAGAGGCCGGATATGGCGACAAGGGGCAGGTTGGCGCGCAGGATGGGCCATTCCTTACGCAGGCGCGGCAGCGCGATCGGGAGGAGCACGACGAGGGCGACGACCCAGCGCCAGAAGACGAAGCCCGCGGGAGGGATGACGTTGTTCATCGCCCGGCTGATCACGAAGTTACCGGACCAGATGAGGGCGCTCAGGGTAAGAAGGAGGTACGGCATGGTGACACCTGCTATGGCGAACCTGCGCGCCAAGCGCTACGGTCCGTAAACTGGAGATTGCCCGTGAGGGCGGCGCCAAAGCGCAAAGACTCTCTCATTTCGCACGGTTGGTCAAGCAAATTGAACAGGGATGAAGGGGATAAAGGCGATAGAGGCGAGGGGGACTGGCTCCAAAGGTGCCAGTCCCCTTCCATTCGGAAGATGAAATAAGGATTTATGAGTAAAGAGACAGGCACCTGGCGGAGCCAGTCCCCTTCGTACAGTTAGAACTCCTGCGACATAGCCTTCACTTCGCGTGCGGTGAAAACCGGGCCGTCCTTGCAGACGTAGACGTTACCCACGTTACAGCGGCCGCACTTGCCGACGCCGCACTTCATCCTGTTCTCGAGGGTCGTGTAGATGTTGTCGTCGGAGAACCCGAGACGCTCCAGAACCGGCAGCGTGAACTTGATCATGATCGGGGGACCGCAAACAAGGGCGATGGTGTTCTCGGAACTCGGCGCAGTCTCTTCGAGGACGGTCGGGACGAAACCCACCTTGCCGTCGAAGTCGGGCCCCGCACCGCCGGGGTCGACGCATTTCACCAGGCGCACGTCGTCGCGCTCCTGCCATTCCTTCAGTTCGTGCTTGTAGACCAGGTCCGCCTCGGAGCGGGCGCCGTAGACGATGGTGATGTCCTTGAACTTGTCGCGCAGGTCGAGACAGTTCCAGATCACGGTCCGAAGCGGCGGAAGCGCGATGCCGCCGGCGATGAAGACGAGGCTCTTGCCGTAGAACTGCTCGATCGGGAAGGAGTTGCCGTAGGGGCCGCGCACCCCGACCGTATCGCCGACCTCGAGCCTTCTGAGCGACTCGGTCACGCGGCCGACGCTCCGGAAGCAGCACTCGATGTAACCCTTGCGGGTCGGGGCCGAGGCGATGCAGAAGGTAGACTCGCCGAAGCCGAAGGATGAGTACTCGGCGAACTGGCCCGCCCTGAAGGCGAATTTCTCCCGGACCTCTTCGTCCTGGAAGACCAGGCGCAGCGTCCTGACATCCGGGGTCTCGTCGACGATGGCCTCGATGGTGGCGAGGTTGGGGAGGTAGATGTTATTAGATTGGCACATAGCTTTACTCTCTCGTACCCCCACCCCCCTTGCGGGGGAGGGCCGGGGTGGGGGGGAAGTGGCCATCGGCGTTGTCGTCGGCACCTTCACCCACCCCCCGACCCCCTCCCGTCAAGGGAGGGGGAGAGATGTGGTTAGTCCTGCTTGGCGTTTATGGTCTCCAGGATCTCGGCGATGTCGATGCCGACGGGGCAGGCGCGGATGCAGCGGCCGCAGCCGGTGCAAAGGGTCTTGCCGAACTTGTCGTCGTAGTACTTGAACTTGTGCATGATGCGGTTTCTGTAGCGCTTGTTCTGCACGTCGCGCGGGTTGTGCCCCGAGGCGTGGTTGGTGAACTTCGCGAAGCCGCAGGCGTCCCAGTGCTTGCGCCGCACGCCGTCGTCGGTGCTCCCCTCGTCGTTGATGTCGAAACAGTGGCAGGCCGGACAGATGAAGGCGCAGGCGCCGCACCCGACACAGATGTCCGCGATTCTCTCCCAGAGCGGGTCCTCGAAGTGCTCTTCGAGCCACTTCTTGATCTTGACGAGATCGAGCTTCTGGACTGCCTGATCCACGAACGGCACGGGCTCGGCCCCGGCCCCTTCCGCGAAAAGGTTCTTGTGCGCGGCGACCAGGGCCTGTCCCTTCTCGGTCACGGCGTTGCATGCGTAGGAGCCGTCCTTGAGCGGGGTCAGGAAAAGATCGCTGCCGTTCTCGGCGTCCGGAGAGAGGCCTACCGCGCGGCAGAAGCAGGCGTCGTCACCCTTGGTGCAGGCGATCCCGACTATGGTGCTCTTGCGGCGGCGCTCCAGGTAGAACTCGTCCTTGTAGTCCCAGGACATGACGGCATCCAGGATGGAGGGGGAGCCGGCATCGCAGGGGGGCGCGCCGATCAGCACCGTTTCCGGGAATTTGGAACGGTCCACGTCGGTCACCTTCATGGCGCCGCCTTCCCGCTTGTAGGAGAGGATGTCCTCGCAGACGGGGAAGAACAGCTCCTTGGAGGAGCGGCGCGGCAGCGCGTCGAGGGTCAGCTCGGTCCCCGCCGTGAGCGGTTCGTAGAGGACGACCGATCCCGACAGCTTCGGCCCGACGACGAGTTTGGCCTCCTTGACCAGGAGGTCGATCAGATTGCGAAGGTTCTGTTCCGTAATGATCTGCATAGGGTTCTCTTTGCTTGCGCCGGTTCCCCCTCTCCCTCCGGGAGAGGGGCAGGGGTGAGGGCGCTGCCGGCTTATGTAATGGTGCGGTGGGCGGAGCGATAGCGATGCATAATCAAGCTGCTGCAATCATTTCTGCCAGTTGCCGTCGCCCTCACCCCGGCCCTCTCCCGGTGGGCGAGGGGGATGTCTGGGGGCGTTGGAAAGGGCAGGCTAGCTACTTGATGAACGACTGGTCGTCGTCCTCCTTGTACTGGTTGAGCGGCCCCTTTTCCACCGGGGCGAGACCCGCCTCGAAGTCATAGAGCTCCTTCAGTTCCTTTGCCATGCGGCGGTTCAACAGGTTCAACGGGATGTCCATCGGGCAGACGCGCTCGCATTCGGCGCAGCCGCCGCAACGTCCGGCGAGATGCATGGCGCGCACGAGGTGCCAAGCCATGTTGCCGGCGGGACGCGGCGAACTCTCCACCGCCTGCGGCCGATTCTTGTCGCACAGGCACTGTTCACAGTAGCAGAAGGGGCAGACCTGGCGGCAAGCCATGCAGCGGATGCAGCGCGAGAAATGTTCCTTCCAGAAAGCCCAGCGCTCCGCCTGCGGCATCGCCTCGATGCGGGCCATCTCCTCCGCCTCTTCCGGGGTCAGGTCGGCAAGCTCGGCATGGGTTCCGGCGGCGACGTCGGCCCCCTCCGGCATGTGCACGGTGCACTCACGGCACTTGCGGGCGATGTTGGCCTCGGTCAAGGTCCCGGTCCGCTCGACGCCGAAACCGTACACGCCTGGGCAGACCACGCCGATGATGAAGAGGTCCTCTCGCTGGAGCTGCGATTCCGTCATCAGGCCGGCTAGGGCGCGCATGTCGCAACCCTTGGCGACGATGCCGACCTTGCCCTGCTTCAGCACGCCCTTCTTCGCCTTGGTGAGGTAGACCGAGAGGTTGTTGACGCAGGCGGGCGAGAAGATGAGTTTTTCCGCTTCTTCCACCGAGGTCACCAACGCCGGGGTGGCGGTTCCTTTGCGGCGGCCGGGGAGGTAGCCGACCACGCCGACCACCGTCTCCTCTTTAAGGATCTTCACCGCTTCCTTGCGGATCGCCTCGGTGACCGCCTCGTAGTAGGCCGGTTCGATGCTGGTCAGATGGTTCTTGTTTGCTCTAGCGTTCATGTCGTTGTCCGTTGGCGCCGTGGTGATTGCCGCAGCGCTGGTTTATCGGGGGGAGCTTCATCTAACATTCCTACCCTATGCTGTCATACGCCTCTTTCAGCTCCGGCGAGTTGAGGACCGCTGACTTGCCACCCGCAGCTCCGGCGAAGGTGGACCACAACTCCTCGTGCTCGAGCTCCTTGAACTCCGGCATCGGCCCCATGGTGCGGACCCGCTCGGTCAGCTCGGTCACCACCTCGACCCACTTACCCCCCTCCGCGGCGGAGACCCAGGAGAACTGGAGCCGGTTCAGGTCGACACCCACGAAGTCGAGCAGGGCGCGGAAGGCGGCGAAGCGGCGCCGGGCGTGGAAGTTGCCGGCCATGTAGTGGCAGTCGCCCGGGTGGCAGCCGGAAACGAGCACCCCGTCCGCCCCCTTCTGGAAGGCGCGCAGGATGAAGACCGGGTCGATCCTCCCGGTGCAGGGGAACTTGAGCACCCTGACGTTGGGCGGGTACTGCATCCGGCTCGTGCCGGCAAGGTCCGCCCCCGCGTAGGTGCACCAGGTGCAGACAAAGGCGACTATCTTCGGTTCAAAATCGGGCATGGAAACCTCAGAGGCCGTTCAACGTTCGGCGTTCGACGTTCGATAACGTGCTCGCCCTGGCGGAACGGAAATTAGACTGACTTGCTTCATTACTGTTGATCGACTTGTCACCGCAAAGAAGCCATTCACCTGAAGGCTTGCTGAACGTCGAACGTTGAACGCTGAACGGCCTCTGGTCGTTACAGCGATTCGATCATCGCCATGATCTGCTCGTCCGTGTAGCCGTCGAGCTCGATGGACTTGGAGGGGCAGGTGGCCTGGCAGGTGCCGCAGCCGCCGCACACGCCGGGATTCACGTACGCTACCTTCTTCACCAGATTCCCCTGGCGGTCCCTGATCTCCTTCTCCTCGATCGCTCCGTAGGCACAAACCTTCTTGCAGGCGAAACAGCCGACGCAGTACTTCTCGTTCACCTTGGCGACCACCGGGTCGCGCTCCAGCTGGTCCTTCGCGAACAGGGTCATCACCTTCGCCGCGGCCGCGGATGCCTGGGAGACGGTGTCGGGGATGTCCTTCGGCCCCTGGCACGCACCGGCCAAGTAGATCCCGGCGGTGGCGCACTCGACCGGCTTCAGCTTCGCGTGGGCCTCGGAGTAGAAGTTGTACTTGTCGTAGGAGATGCCGAGCTTCTGGGCCAGGAGATCCGCGCCGTCCTGGGCCTGCACCGCGGTGGCTAGCACGACGAGATCCGCCTCGATCTCCACCTGGACGCCGACCTGGATGTCGCTCCCCATCACGACGATCTTGTCTCCCTTTTGATACATGCGGGAGACCATCCCCCTGATGTAGACCGCTTCCTCTTCCTCGACGGCGCGGCGCCAGAACTCGTCGTAACCCTTGCCCGGGGTACGCGCGTCCATGAAGAAGACGTAGGCCTGCCCGTCGTGCACCTTGTGGTGGTAGAGCATGGTGTGCTTGGCGGTGTACATGCAGCAGACCTTGGAACAGTAGGAGATCCCTTTTTCCCTGGCGCGCGAGCCGACGCACTGGATGAAGACCACCTGCTTCGGTTCCTTGCCGTCGGAGGGGCGCAGGATCTTCCCGCCGGTCGGGCCGGAGGCGGAGGCGAGCCTCTCGAAGGTAAGGCCGTCGATGACGTCGGGAATGGTGCCGTAGCCGAACTCGCCGTAACCCTGGATCGGGCTGTCGTCGGGCTTCCTGTCGATGGTGTAGAGCTTGAAACCGGTGGCGACCACGATGGCCCCCACGTCCTCGACGGTGAAGCTGTCCTGCTGCTCGTAATCGACCGCGCCGGGACCGCACACCTTGGCACAGACGCCGCACTTGCCGCTTTGGAACATGGTGCAGTTCTCCCGGTCGATGACCGGCGTGTTGGGTACCGCCTGCGGGAAGGGAACGTAGATGGCGGGGCGCATGCCGTGCCCCTGGTCGAACTCGTTGGGGATCTTCTTCTTCGGGCACTTGGTCATGCAGACGCCGCAGCCGGTGCACTTGGACTGGTCCACGGAGCGCGCCTTGTGCTTCACCGTGACCTGGAAGTTGCCGATGTAGCCGTCGACCTTTTCTATCTCGGCGTAGGTGTAGAGGGTTATGTTCGGGTGGTTCGCCACGTCGACCATCTTGGGCGTCATGATGCACTGGGAACAGTCGAGCGTCGGGAAGGTCTCGGAGAGCTGGGCCATGTGCCCGCCGATGGAGGGATCGCGCTCGACCAGCACCACGCGGTGCCCGGCGTCGGCGATGTCGAGCGCCGCCTGGATCCCGGCGATGCCGCCGCCGATGACGAGCGCCCGCTTGGTGACCGGGACGGTGATCGGGGCGAGGGATTTACCCTTGCGCACCCGCTCCACCATGAGCTTCACGATGTCGGTCGCCTTCTCGGTCGCCTTCTCCCGGTCCTCGTGGACCCAGGAACAGTGCTCGCGGATGTTCGCCATCTCGCACAGGTACGGGTTGAGCCCGGCGGACTCGGTCGCCTTCCGGAAGGTCTTCTCGTGCATGCGCGGGCTGCAGGCCGCGACGAGCACGCCGTCCAGCTTGTGCTCGGCGACCGCCTTCTTCAGAAGGCTCTGTCCCGGGTCCGAGCACATGTACTTGTAATCGCAGGAGAACGCCACACCCGGGATTTCTCCCGCGGCCTTGGCGACCCGCTCCACATCCACGGTGCGGGAGATGTTCTCGCCGCAGTGGCAAACAAAAACGCCGATTCTGGACATAAGCTCCTCAATCCATTGCTGCCGCCGGGGGCTAGAGCAGCTGTTTATCTCTCAACAGCGGTTTCGGGTCGATGATGACGCTCTCGAAACCGAGGCTTTGCGAGGCGACGCCCATGGCGAGGGCCGCAAGCTGGGTGATGTAGAAGATGGGGAGGTCGCGCCGGTCCTCGCTGGTGTTGGCAATGGGCAGGTCGGAGCCGAAGATGCTGCCGAACAGCGTCGAGTCGGGAGCGCCGAAGGCCTCCTTGATCTCCTTCTGGCGGATGTCGAGGTTGCCGTGGCACAGGGGGCAGGCGACCATGATGCAGTCCGCCCCGGCGAGGCGCGCCGATTCCAGTATGGCGTTGGAGAGCTTCAGCACGACGCCCGGACGGGAGAGGGTGAAGTTGGCGCCGCAGCACTCCATCCTGTGCGACCATTTGACCGGCTCGGCGCCGAGCGCGCGCAGGATGTCCTCCATGATGCTCGGGTCCTCGCAGTCGTCGAGTTCCGGTACCTCGGGGGGGCGGGTGAGGAGGCAACCGTAGTAGGCCGCGACCTTGAGCCCCATGAGCGGCTTCTTCACGCTCTCCTCGAGCTTCGCGAGGCCATACTCGCGGGCGAGGATCTCGAGGATGTGCTTCACCGGCTTGTTGAGCGACGCGGGGCCGTCGATGGCGTATTCGACCTGCTTTCTCTTGGTAGCGTCCTCTTTCAGGTGGTGTTGCGTGGTCTTCAGGCGCGAAAAGCAGGCGGCGCAGGCGACCGCCAGGTCACCCTCGACCTGGTCGGCGAGGGAGAGGTTCTTCGCGCAAAGCGAAAGGGACAGGAGCTCGTCCACGTTGTGGGCCGGGGTCGCGCCGCAGCAGAACCAGTCCGGCACTTCTTTGAGCCCGACGTTGAGCGCCTTGAAAAGGGCACGGGTGGAGATGTCGTACTCGCGGCCGGAGGCGTGCAGCGAACAGCCGGGATAGTAGGAATAACTGAGTTTTTTCTTGCCGGGCGTCACAGTGCCTCCCCCTTCTTGCGCATCTCCTCGATTCTCTTGAAGATCCCCTCGATCTCACCGATGTTGCGGTTCTTGGAATGGAACATCTTCAGCTTTCCCTTGGAGATGAGCTTCGGTCCGAGCATGAGGTCCTTCAGGAACTGGCCGCTCTTCATGTTGAAGATGGCGCCCAGGCGCAGTTCATACTGGCGGCCGTAGGTGCGGATGTTCTCGATGAAGAGCCGGTTGGCGAGCTGCACGTAGCTTTCCTTGGAGGGGCCGTCGGCGTCCCAGGAGAGTTTTCTGAGCGCGTCCATGATGGCGGCGAGGTCGACCTTGTTCGGACAGCGGGTGGTGCAGGTCTCGCAGGAGGCGCAGTACCAGATGGAGCGGCCGGCGAGGACGCGCTGCCCCTGGCCTAACTGCAGCAGGCGCACGATCCGGTTGGGCGGGTGCTCCATGAAGGTCGACATGGGACAGCCGGCGGAACACTTGCCGCACTGGAAGCAGCGCCGGACCGAGCTGCCGGAGAGCGCTTCCACCTTTTTAACGAAACCGACGTTCATGGTCTCGTTGGAGAGGTGCATCAACTTGTTTTTCACTGCGGACCTCGTGACTGGTTAATGGCCAGCGACCATCTTGTTAATAAACAGTTCGAAATCATACGCCCATGGAAAGGGAAAAGGCAAGCCCTTAAGGGACGGTTTTTCTGTTTTGCGAGAACAGTGTTTTAAAGTGAGCGATTATTTTGTCATACAGGAAATTGGGGAGGACTATACGCCATTTTAAAACAAAAAAGCAAGCATTTGTTTGCTTCGGAAAGGTTTGAAAAACAATGATATTTATGAAAATGGCTGCAGAAACGACCTTTCTTTGGCTGAATTTCGGTCGCGAATTTGTACAAAAATGCGCCATTTTAAAACAACAAGGGTTGTGCGGGAATTTGACGTGGAAGTCACTGAAGTTCCGTTGAAATTGGTTAGAAGACGCCTATCCGGCGGCCGGCGTGGATGAGGCTGGCTTAAGAGGAGACTTCGGGCGTGTTTACAATTTTTTAAAACAATCAAACAGCGAGATTGGAATTCGCAAATACTTTGACAGAAAATGCCAAATGTAATAAGAGTACCGGGGCGTTATCCGTGCGAGGTGAACCATCGGCGAGTTGAGAAGAGTATACCGCTACATGCGCGATTGCCGGGGGGCTTACCTGTTGGGAGCGCTCCTTCTGGTGGGGACCAACCTGTGCGGCCTCGCAATTCCCTGGCTCATGAAGCTCGCCATCGAGGCGCTGCAGGCCCCGGCGAAAGCGGGATATTCCCCGGCGCAGTTCGGCGGCATGATCGCGGCCGCCGCGGTGGGGCAGGGAGTGATCCGCGTATTCTCCCGCACGACGCTTCTGAACGCGGGGCGGCGCATCGAGTACCGGCTGCGCGAAGACCTCTACGCGAGGCTGCTTACCCTCGACCGTACCTATTTCTCGAACTGGCGCACCGGTGACATCCTCTCCCGCCTCTCCAACGACCTCACCAACGTCAGGATGCTCCTGGGCTTCGGCGTGCTGAGTTCGCTCAACACCGTCATCATCTACACCGCATCACTCATCCTGTTGACCCGCATCTCCCCTTTCCTCACCCTTTGCGCCGTCGGTCCGTTCCCGATCATGGTGCTCATCGTGAAGCGGCTCAGTTCCTCCATGTTCCGCACCTCGAAACTCATGCAGGAAGCGCTCGCGCGGCTCACCACCCGGGTCGAGGAGAACGTCTCCGCCGCCGCCGTGGTGCGTGCCTACAGCCGCGAGGACGGGGAGATCGCGAGCTTCGGGGCCGCGTGCGACAGCTACAGCGAGGCGAGCATGGCCGTCGCCAAGATCAGGGGGCTCATGCTGCCGGTGATGGCGGCGACCGGCGCGCTCGGGACGCTGGTGGTGCTCTTCGTCGGCGGAAACCTGGTAATCAGCGGCGGCTTGACGCTCGGCGGTTTCGTTGCCTTCAACGGCTACCTCGCCATGCTGGTCTGGCCGACCATCATGTTCGGCTGGATCCTGAACCTGATGCAGAGGGGCGCGGCCTCCATGGGGCGCCTGGGAGAGATCCTGAACGCCCGCCCCGAGGTGGTCGAATCGGACGATCCGGTGGACCCCGGGCACATCGGGGGGCATATCGAGTACCGGGGGCTCTCCTTCTCCTACGGCGGCACCGACATGCTGCGCGGCATCGATCTGAAGATCAGGAAGGGGTCCCGCATCGGCATCGTGGGGGTGGTCGGTAGCGGCAAGTCGACCCTGGTGCGGCTCATCCCGCGGCTTTTCCCCGTTGCCGACGGGACGCTCTTCATCGACGGCATCGATGTGAACCGCCTTCCCCTGCAGGGCATCCGCTCCGCGGTCGGCTTCGTGCCGCAGGAGACCTTTCTCTTTTCCCGCACCATCGCCGACAACATAGGCTACGGCAAACCGGGTGCAACCCGCGAGGAGATCGAGCGCGCGGCGCGCATCGCGGGGCTTGCCGGGGACATCGCGCGTTTCCCTCAGGGGCTCGACACCCTGGTGGGGGAGCGGGGCGTAACGCTATCCGGCGGGCAGAAGCAGCGCGTTTCCATCGCCCGGGCGCTGATCAAGGAGCCGAGCATACTGATACTGGACGATCCACTCTCCGCCGTCGATGCCGATACCGAGGAGGAGATCCTCTCCGCCCTGTCCGGTTATTACGGAGAGCGGACCGTGCTCATCGTTTCGCATCGCCTCTCCCCACTGCGCGGCTGCGACGAGATCATCGTGCTGGAGCAGGGGAGCATAGTAGAGCAGGGGAGCCATGCGGAACTTCTGGAGCTCGGCGGCCGCTACGCCGCGATCCACCGGGAAGAGCAGTTGAAGGCGGAGATAGAAAGGCTTTAAAGACAAAGGCTTTCAAGGCAAATTTCTTAACGCAAAGACGCAAAGACGCAAAGAAAAAAAACATAATGCCCACATCCCCTCTCCCTCTGGGAGAGGGACAGGGTGAGGGCGTCGGCAGCGGCAACATCTCACTTTGGGGCAATGCCCTCACCCGCCCTCCGGGCACCCTCTCCCGGCGGGAGAGGGGACTAGCGGAAGCTGATCGCTGAATGGGATGGGGTCGTAAACCTTCAAAGATTCTCTTTGCGCCTTTGCGTCTTTGCGTTAGGTGTTCGGTTTTTAATGGTTTAAAGGGAGAAACATGCACTTCGGCGGCATATACGAGGACGAAGTAGTCGGCAAGATGTACGATCGGCGCCTGATGGGGCGCTTCTTCGCCTACATCCTGCCGTACCGGCGCACGCTGGTGTCGGCGCTCGCCCTCCTTCCTTTCATCGCCGTAACTAAGCTCTCCCAGCCTTGGATCCTCAAGATGGCCATCGACGGCCATATCGTTAAGGGGCAGATGGAAGGACTTCCCGCCCTTGCCGCCGCCTTCCTCGGCATCATCTTCGCCGAATCCCTCCTCATGTTCGCGCAGGTCTACATGCTGACCTGGGTTGGACAGCGGGTCATGTACGACATCCGCGTGCAGCTCTTCACCCACATCCAGCGCCTCTCCGCCCGCTTCTTCGACCAGACCCCGGTGGGGAGCCTCGTCTCGCGCCTCACCAGCGACATAGAGGTGCTGGGGGAGATGTTCGCGGCGGGGATCGTCACCGTGGTCGGGGACATCCTCGTGCTGGCGGGGATCGTCGGCATCATGCTCTGGATGAACGTGAAGCTCTCGCTGGTCACCTTCTCGGTGCTGCCGCTGCTCATCTGGGTCGCCTTCTCCTTCCGCAACTGGATGCGCGTCGCCTTCCGGCAGGTGCGCTCCCGCCAGGCGAACCTCTCCGCCTTCCTCACCGAGAGCCTCGGCGGCATGGCGGTGGTGCAGCTCTTCAACCGCGAGCGGGACGAGGCCAGGGAATTCCAGCGGCTGAACAAGTCCTACGTGGAGGCGAACCTCCCGGTCATCACATGGGACGCCGCCCTCTACGCCGTCGTCGAATCGCTCTCATCGGTGGCGGTTGCGCTGATCATCTGGTACGGCGGCGGGGAGATCATCAGGGGGACGCTCTCCTTCGGTGCGCTCGTCGCCTTCATTCAGTACATAGAGAAGTTCTTCTCACCGATCCGCGACCTCTCGGCGAAGTACTCGGTGATGCAGGGGGCGATGGCGTCGCTCGAGCGCATCTTCACCCTCCTCGACAACAAGGAGTGGGAGCCGGGGGCGGCGCCTGCGCCCAGCAAGGATGAACCCGCTGTACCGGCCTGCGCAGTGACGCCGCAGGATGCGCTGCGGAGCATCTGCTTCAACGACGTCTGGTTTGCCTACAACGGCGAAGACTATGTGCTCAAAGGGGTCTCGCTGCAGATGAAACGCGGCGAGAAGGTGGCGCTCGTCGGGGAAACCGGCGGCGGCAAGACTACGGTAACCCGGCTTTTATCCCGGCTCTACGACGTGCAGCGCGGCTCGATCACCATAGACGGGACCGACCTGCGCGACATGCCGCTGCAGCAGCTGCGCCGCAGGATCGGCGTCGTGCTCCAGGACCCGTACCTCTTTTCCGGGACCATCGCTTACAACATCTCGCTCGGCGACCCGGAAGCGATGAAAAGGGTGGAACAGGCGGCGGCGGTGGTCGGCGCGGACCGTTTCATACGGGAACTTCCGAAGGGGTACGACGAGGAGGTGCGTGAGCGCGGTGTGAACTTCTCCGCAGGGGAGCGCCAGCTCATCTCCTTTGCCAGGGCGGTCGCCTTCGACCCGGAGATCCTGGTACTGGACGAGGCGACGGCGAGCGTCGACACCGCGAGCGAGCGGCTTATCCAGCAGGGACTTGAGGGGCTGATGCAGGGGCGGACCACGCTCGTCGTGGCGCACCGTCTCTCTACGATCCGGGATGCCGACCGCATCGCCGTCATCCACCGCGGAGAGAAGGCGGAGGAAGGCACCCACGCGGAGCTCATGGCCGCGCGCGGGCTCTACTACCGGCTTTACCAGCTGCAGTTCAAGGATTAGGTCCCCCTCGCCCTCCGGGAGAGGGGCGGGGGCGGGGGCGAGGGCGCTGGTAGCTGCACCTTTTATCCCTTTGTGGCAAAGCCCTCACCCGGCCTACGGCCGCCCTCTCCCGGAGGGCGAGGGCTGGGGCTTCCTTCCGATCAATGAGAAAGATTGACCTTTGATAGAAAAATTGCGATATAGGAAAGAATTTTTTCACGGAGCACCCTGATGAAGCATCTGATACTCGGCACCGCCGGACACATTGACCATGGTAAGACCTCGCTGGTAAAGGCGTTGACGGGCGTCGACACGGACCGCCTCAAAGAGGAGAAGGCCCGCGGCATCACCATCGAACTTGGTTTCGCACACCTCGAGCTCGCGAACGACCTCCGCTTCGGCATCGTCGACGTACCGGGACACGAGCGTTTCGTCCGTACCATGGTTGCCGGGGTGGGGGGGATGGACCTCGTTCTTCTCGTCATCGCGGCAGACGAGGGGATCATGCCCCAGACCCGCGAGCACTTGGAGATCTGCCAGCTCCTCGGTGTGAAGCGCGGCATCGTCGTCTTGACCAAGAAGGACATGGTGGACTCGGATTGGCTCGACCTGGTGACCGAGGAGGTGCGCGATTATCTCGCCGACAGCTTCCTGGCCGGAGCCCCGGTCGTGGCGGTTTCCTCCCGTACCGGCGACGGTATCGACGCTTTGAAGGCTGAACTTATCAAAATGGCGAAGGAGATCGAGCAAAAGCGGGTCGACTCGCCCTTCCGCCTCCCGGTCGACCGCGTCTTCACCGTGACCGGCTTCGGCACCGTGGTAACCGGCACCCTCCTTGCCGGTGCCGTGACCGTCGGCGACGAGGTGGAGATCCTCCCCTCCGGCATCGCCTGCCGCGTGCGCGGCGTGCAGTCCTTCGGCTCCAAGGTCGAGAAGGGTGGGGCGGGTGAGCGACTCGCGGTCAACCTGCAGGGGGTGGATCACACCGACGTGCAGCGCGGGGATGTCGTCGTCCCGAAGGGGCTTTACAAGCCGACCTCCGCCGTCGACGTCCGGCTCAACTACCTCGCCTCGGCGCAGAAGGAACTGAAGCATCGCGCTTCGATCCGACTCCATTCGGCCACTTACGAGGTCCCGGCTAAGATCATCCTCTTCGACCGCGACTCGCTGCAGCCCGGCGAGAGCGCCTACGTGCAGTTGCGTCTCGAGCACCCGGTACTCCTGCTCCCGGGCGACCCCTTCGTGCTCCGTACTTATTCTCCGCAGGCGACCCTCGGGGGTGGCACCGTACTAGATCCCGCACCGCCGCGCCGCCGTCGCCGTTCCGCCGAGGCCCTCGAGCTTTTGGCCGCCGCAGAGTCCGGCGTGGATCAGGACAGGATCAAGCTCCTCGTTGACTCCTCGCTCCTCTCCGGCATCTCCATCCAGGAGATGGTGAACCGTTCCGGCATGTCGGGCAAAAGGATCGAGGGAGCCCTCGCACCGCTTCTTTCCAGCGGCGCCGTGCTGCAGGTGGTCAAAGAACCGCGCATCTTCCTGAGCAAGGATGCCTTTGCGACGCTGAAGAAAAAGCTTTCCGACGAGCTGGCGGAATACCTGCAGGAGAACCCGATGCAGGAGGGTATCGGCAAGGAGGAACTGAAGTCGCGCATCCCGAGGCGCAGCGACGCGCGCTTCTTCGGGCCGGTGCTCGCGAGCCTCGAGAAGGACGGCCTTGCCCTTTCGGACCGCGAGCTCGTGAAGCTCCCCGGGCGCAAGGTGGGGGTCACCCAGGACCAGGCCAGCGTGCAGCGGACCTTGGAAGAGGCACTGACCAAGGGGTGGTTCGAGCCGCCGACCCTGAAGGAGCTTTGCGATTTGGTCGGCGCCACCGAGAAGCAGGTGCTTGATCACGCCAACATGATGTTTCGCGAGGGGAGGGTGGCGAAGATCAAGGGAGACATCTTCTACGCCCCCGGTGCGGTTTCCGAGCTGCGCGAAAAACTGGTCGCCCTTCTCAAGGAGAAGAAGGAGATCACCCCTCCCGAATTCCGCGACGTCACGGGGCTTTCCCGGAAGTTCATGATTCCGCTCCTGGAGTATTTCGACTCCGAGAAGCTCACCATCCGCATGGGTGACAAGAGGATCCTCAGGAAGGGTTAGACAGAAGGGAAAAGCATTACCACAGAGGACACCGAGGAGCACAGAGGGCACTGAGGACAGCGGCAAGGTCTTCCCCCCTGTGAACCTCTGTGTCCTCTGTGTTTAAGGCCTTGTTTTTACCAGATGTAATCCTTCGCGATGTCGCGTTTGTCGCGGCCGTAGAGGATATGAAAGGCGCGGAGCTTTTTAAGCGCGACCGGGGAAAGGCTACCGAGCGGCAGGTAGATGATCCTCTTGTTAAGCCGCGCGGCGTGCTGCTTCAGGAAACTCCTCGGGGGCTTCGCCGCCGCATAGACCACGTCCTTCTCCAGCGAATAGTCGAGTCCGGCCATCAGGAGGAGTTCGCCTTTACCCAGGGCACCCCGGTAGTCCGGGTCGTGCCATACGTCGACCATGCGGCGCGGCGGGTAGCTCAGGAGAAACCCACCGTACTCGCAGCGTGAGATCCCGGGACCGACGATGTTGTCGGTGGGCGGGGTGGCGTAGAAGGCCATGTCGGACTCCTGGGCGTGCTCGCCAAGCCAGGTCATGCAGTACGGGTACCTGCTCCCCTCCTTGTCCTCGTCGAACACCACCACAACACATCCCACGCCGCTCTTCAGGCGCTTGTTCTCCTTGACGTAAATCTTCCCCTCGTGCAGGTTCCGGAGCGTCTCCCGCATGTCGACCCCGTCCAGAAGGGACGACGTGAAGGGCTCGCTTTTGCTCCCCTCTTCGCTCAGCTGCCGCGCTCCGATCCGTTTCAGGTTCCGCCCGTACTCCTCGATGCTCAGGTCCTCGGGAGGATAGGAGCAGATGTACGGATCGTCGAATCCCTCCAGCCAGTCCCCCGGGCGCTTCTCCTTTTTCCGGTTCATCATCTTCAGGTGCGAGAACCCCTTCGCCCGCACCCGCTCGCGCGGCCGGAAACGGATGCGCTTGGTGGAGGACCAGAGCTCGTCGGCGGAAAGCCGGATCGTCGGGAGATCACTCGTCTCGCGCTGCCAGGGATAACGGGCGGCGAGCCGGAAAAAGGCATAGGCGAAGTTGTCGTCCAGGCAGCCGCGGGCGGCGGCAAGCATCTGGAACAGGTCGGGAAGAAGCATGCGCGTCATGAGCGCGTAGTTGCGGGCGAAGCGGAAGAAGGCGCGCTTCTGCCAGAAATGCACCTTGTCGCCGGTCTCCTGGCGGTAGTGCCGGGCGGCCTCGAGGAACAGGCGCAGCATGATCATTTGCCGGTCGGGAAACTCTCCTTCCGCTCCGATCCGGTGGGCGCTCCTTTGCACCGATTCCGCCAGGGCCTCTTCCTCGGGAATGCTCTCTTTACCACCCAGGATCAGCTCGAAGGCGTTGAAGCTCTTGCGAAGCGACGGCCCGTTCGCGGCGGGCTCGGGACCAAGCGGCGTCCGGCGCGTCTCGTAGACCGCTGAGAGAAAGGGGTACTCGGCGAGCACCTCGTGCAGGCATTCCGGGTGCAGGTTGAGGATGGTGATCCCTTCGCGCCTGGTTCGGGTGAGCGGCTGGGCAAGCGGCGCGTCGAAGGAGTGCCGGATCCGCTCCAGGTGCGACATGCCGCAGATGAAGAGGACGCGTTCGTGCTGCGCCGAGAGCTGCTTCAGGCGGTAGGCCATGCCGCGCTCGCGGCGGCGGTCCTCTTCGCAAGGGGGGATATCCCGGTAGAGCTTCGCCACCTCGCGGTAGAAGGGCTCGAGGCCTATGCGCTGCACCGAGTAGGAATCCGGGAGGTGTTCCGGGTGCGACGGGTAGGAATCGACATCGATGTCGACGAGGTGCAGCGGGACCTTACGCTCCAGGGCGAGCCGCGCCCCCTCGATAAGCGGGTCGGCGGGTTCGATGAGCAGGAATACGGACTGGGCGGCGACATGGTAGGCGAGGACCGATACCTCGGGGAGGCGCCGGATGCCGCGCAGGAACTGCTCTTCCAGCGTCTGCGGGAGCTCCAGGGCGACGCAGTCGGGCTTCACGCGGTCGAACGCCTCGCGCACCAGGTGGGCGAACTCCATCCTGTAGTGCAGGACGGGGAGGGCGTGGACGTTGCCGAATTGTTCCAGGTAGAGTCGGTCGGGCATAGTAGTTTGTTTTGTTGTAATGTCCGTCGTCCACCCCCTCGCCCTCCGGGAGAGGGGTAGGGGTGAGGGAGATGCTTAAGACGTTGCTGACGGAATCTCTTTACCTTTGTGGCGCCGCCCTCACCCGGCCTGCGGCCACCCTCTCCCGGGGGGAGAGGGTAATGTCCCGAAGTCTATTTCAAGTACCGCAGCGCCTCTTCGCCGAGTATGCGCTCGACGGCGAGGGGCAGGAGCTCGTGCGGGTCCTTGTTGGTCGCCGACATCATCTTCAGGGCGTAGCGGGCTATGTTGATGCCGTCGCGCACCGAGTACGGCTCGTCGGCGGCGTGGCCGCGCTGCAGGAACTGCACGACGTAGTTGAGGATCGAGCTTCCGGCGAAGGGGAGGTTCTCCTTCAGGATCGCCAGCTCCTCGTCCGCCTCGGGGAAGTCGATGAAGAGCTGGGGCTGCAGGCGGGAGTGGATGTACTCGGGGACCTCGAAGGTGGAGGAATCCTCGTTCATGGTGACGACGATACGGAAGTCGGGATGGGCCTTGATCCTGAGCCCGGTGATGATCGACTCGACGTAGCGGCGGTCGTCCAGAAGCGGCGCGAGTGAGGCCCATGCCTTCTCGCTCATCCGGTTTCCCTCGTCGAGAATGAGGACGCCGCCGGAGATCATGGCGGAGACGAGCGAGGATGCGGCGTACTGTATCGCCCCCTCGGGACCGATCACCGGCGTCACGATCAGGTCCTCGGGACGGGTGTCCATGGTGGCCTGGAACAGGTAGACCTGGCGCCCGAGCCTCTTCGCGGCGGCGTAGGCGAGCGTCGTCTTGCCCACGCCCGGCTTGCCGATCAGTCGTGGGTTGAAGGGGATGTCGCGCTCGTCTATCACCATCCAGGCCGCCAGAAGCTGCCGGAGCAGTTCCTCGTCCCCCACCCAGCGCAACGGGAGCTCGATGGGGTTGGCGAGGGTCAGGTTTATGCCGTCAATCGTGATCCGGTCCATAAAAACTCCAAATAACTAAACCATTTGCCACGGAGAACTTCGGAGAAAATCTGAGAGGACCAAAACCAAAGCTTTACGTTTTAGGTTTTCTCAGATGTCCTCAGATTTTCTCCGTGGCAACCTGTTTCAGGTTTAGGTGTTCATCTCGTGTCCGTACATCATCACCAGCCGGGCGCGGTTCTCCCGGCAGGTGCGGCAGAGTTCGCCCGCGTCCTTCCAGAACTCCTCGGCCAGCCACTCGCCCGCCTCGCCGTACAGGGACTCGGGCTCGTTCTCGTCGAATTTTATCTTACAGATGCTGCAGGTCTTCATGCCTTCGCCGTTCTCACCAGGTCCGCCAGGCAGTCCAGGAATATCGGGTCGGAGTTCAGCGACTCGATCCGCTCGAAGCGCTCGATGCCGTACCCCTTCGCCTCCTCGCCGTACTGTATGTCGATTTCGTAAAGCGTCTCGATGTGATCCGAGACAAAGGAGAGGGGCACCATCAAAAGGTTGCGCCTCCCTTCCTTCGCGAGCTTCTCGATGGTCGCCTCCGTAGAGGGCTCGAGCCACTTGACCCGGCTCGCCTTCGACTGGAAGCACAAGAGATGTTCCGCCTCGCCGACCTGCTCCATCACCAGGCGCCTTGTTTCCTGGATGTGGTCGAGGTACGGGTCCCCCTCGTCGATGAAGGATTGCGGCAGCGAGTGGGCGGAGAAGACGATCTGCACGTCCTTTCGGTCCGGGAAAGCCTGCAGCCCGCGCATGACCTTGCCCGCGAGTGCCTTGATGTAGAGGGGGTGGTCGTAGAAACGGTCGATGAAGGTCAACTCGAAGTCTGCCTTCGCCTCCTTGAGGACGCGCTGCAGTTCGTTAACGCTGGAGCCGGTGGTCGCCTTGGAGTAGTGCGGGTAGAGCGACAGCACCACGATGCGCCGGATACCCTCGCGCTTGATGGCGGCTAAGGCGTCGATGGTCGAGGGGCGGGAGTAGCGCATCGCCACGAAGCAGCGGTACTGGTCACCCAAAAGCGCCTGCAGTCCCTCCCTCTGGGCCTCGGTCAGTTCCCGTATCGGGGACTTGCCGCCTATCTGGCGGTAGTACTCCGCGACGTGCGGGGCGCGCTTGTTTACGATGCGCCGGGCGATGAAGGGCTGCAGGAAGGCCGGCCCGATCTTGATGATGTCGCGGTCCGTGAACAGGTTCATGAGGAAAGGGTGCACGGCGTCGAGCGAGTCGGGGCCACCCATTTGCAGCAAAAGGACTGCGGTTTTTTCTGACATGACGACCTCTTCTGGGGAGTTGGCAGCCCGAGAAATGTAGCAGAAAACGTGAGGAAGGAGAACTGGTTTAATTCATTGGAAGGGGAAGCTGCGATGCGGAGGGGTTTCTTTAGTGGCAGGCGTCTGAGAGCCTCCCCCCGGAGGGGGGAGGTTGGAGGGGGGAAGGCGGACTACTGTCGCTACGCTCCCCCTCCGGGCCTTCGCCCATCGCAGGGCTACGGCCCGCAGGCAGGGGAGGGGATCGAAGGTGCGGCGGCTTACCGGATGCCGGCTTTGCTGAGGTGTGGGCCGTAGCGCTTGTCGGTCCCCTTGATGTGGTTCACGAGCCAGTTCTGCAGGAACTCGATGACGTCGTGGGTAAGAACGGTCTCGCCCGACTTGAACTTCTCCTGAAGCTCGAGCACCTGGCGCACCAGGTCCCTATGTTGCTGAACGTGTGCCGTCTCCTCGGGGTAGCCCGCCTTGCGGAAGGCCTCCTCCTCGGCGGCGAAATGGCTGCCGGTGTACTCGATGAGACGCTGCAGCACGGATCCGATCGCGTCCTTGCTCCGCTTGTGCTGCATCGCCTGGGCAAGTTCGTTCACCATGGCGAAGAGCTTCTTGTGCTGATCGTCGAAGGTATTGATGGTGGTGGCGTAGCTCGGGTCCCAGACCATGGCGTCGGAGAGCTGGAAGTGGGACACCAGTTCGTGCAATTCGTCAACCTGCTGCACCAGTTTACCGGTGGCCGCCCGCGTGTTCCGGGCGCTCTCCACGTTGCTGTTCACCACGCTGGTGATCATCTGGATGTTGCTGGTGATCTCGTGGGTGGTGGCGGTCTGCTCCTCGGCGGCGGTCGCGATCTGGGAGAGCTGCATGGTGAGGTCGTTGATCATGGCGAGGATTCCGGAGAGGGCCTCCCCGGAGCGGCAGGTTTCCGCGGTTCCCTGGTTCACCTGTTCCACCCCTTCGCTCATGGCGCCGACGGCCTCGCGGGTCTCGCTCTGGATCGACTTGATCATGGCGTCGATCTCTTTCGTGGCCCTCGTGGTCCGTTCCGCGAGCGCCCTGACCTCGTCGGCAACTACGGCGAAGCCGCGGCCGGTCTCGCCGGCGCGCGCGGCCTCGATGGCGGCGTTCAGGGCGAGGAGGTTGGTTTGGTCGGCGATGTCCTCGATGGTGCCGGCGATGGCGCCGATCTGGTCGGAGCGCTCGCCGAGGCCCGCAACCGAGGTCGAGGTGGCGGTGACGCGCTGGGCGATGTTCTCCATGAGCTGCGCGCTGTTTCTGACGATGGCGGCACCGGCGTTGGTCTCGTCGGTGGCCCGGTGGGCGTTTTCGGCGGCCATGAGGCAGTTGCGGGCGATGTCTCCCGAGGTGGCCGACATCTCCTCGCTGGCCGTGGCGATCGTCGAGGCCTGCATGGCGACGTCTTCCGCCGCGGACGCCATGGCGTCGTTGGTGGCGCTCACCAGCGCAACGGAGTCGCGCACCAGGTCGGTCACCGTGAAGAACTGGTGCATGGTCTTGTTCCAGTCCCCCATCATGTTGTTGAAGGAGGCGCCGATGCGACCGATTTCGCCGCTGGCGATGTGTTCCACCCGGCAGGAGAGGTCGCCAGCCGCGGCAGCCTCGATCGCTTCCGCAACATCACGCAGGGCGCGGGTTTCGCTGCGGGCAACCTGCCAGCACAGGAGCGCTGAGAGTAGGAATATGATGACGCCGGCAACTACCATCCCGGCGATGTTGCCGCAACTGCCGATGAAGATGGTTGAGGCGAGCGTCGCACAAATGGCAACCAAGTTGATCGTGATGAGGCGGGCGCTGAAAGACATGGACGATCTCCTTTGCAAACACGACTTTTGGGAGTTTCAAGGAGTGTATCGTCTGACCGGGCAGAAACTTTAACTATTCATGAGTTTTATATACGGGAATGCGGAGGGTGCCCGGCAGGATGTGGTGGGGGATCGCGTGGCGCGCCCCTTGTTCCGCCTATCGCCAGGAGGTGCGCGTGTCGTCAGTGCCCGGGGAGCGGTCGATTGCACCGGCGACGAACCTGTGGGCGGCGCCGTCCTGCTTCTGACGCGCCTTTTCCGACTGCTCGGCCTGCATCACGAAGCCGCAGGACAGGATGATCACCGCCATGATAAGTTTCGCGGGAAAAGCTTTCATAATCGGCCTCCTTTGGATTTGGGGATATCGGGTGTTGCTCCTCTGGACTGCCTCGACGGGAAAAATATTGGCACAGTCTAATGTAATGGAAAATTAAGTCAAGGTTAATCTTTGTTCCGGCCTGCTCTTCGGGGGGAAGACCTATAGTCGGACACGCGTCAAAAGCCCGTCTGCGGAGAAATTGTTGCGAGTGCGGTGGACAGCAAGAGATCCTCATTTATAATGAGCACTTGTTTTTTTCACATGAGAGATCGGACGGAGTCATAGGTGATCATTACGGCCATAAGGCGCATGGTACTTGTCGGAGCGATGGTGGCGTTGCTGTTCCCCGCCTCTGCCAGGTGCCATGTTGAAGAAGAGACAACTCCGCACGCTGCGCATCAGGGCGCGTCGAAGCAAGAAGAGGGGAACGTGGGGCTTGAGGAGCACCTGGGCAAAAAGCTCCCGCTCGACCTGGTGTTCACCGACGAGAACGGGCGGCAGCGGCGCCTCGCCGAGCTCATCAACGGTCCGACCGTCATCCTCCCCGTCTATTATTCCTGCACCAACGTATGCAACTACCTCCAGGAGGGGCTGGCGCGGGTTCTCCCCGACATCAAGCTCACCCCTGGAAAGGACTACCGGGTCCTTTCACTCAGCTTCGACGAGCGCGAGACGCCGCAGCGGGCGGCGCGCTCCAAGCGCATGTACGAGACGGTGATGAAGGGGAAGTTCCCGGAGGGGAATTGGACCTTTCTGACCGGGGACCCCACGAACATCCGGAAGCTGACCGACGCGGCAGGCTTTCATTTCCAGCGCAAGGGAAACGATTTCGTCCATCCGGTGGTCAGCTTCGTGGTGGCTAAGGACGGCATGATCGTGCGCTACCTCTACGGCACGCAGTTCCTCCCCAAGGACCTGACCCTGGCGCTCATGGAGGCGAAACAGGGGAGGATCGGGACCACCATCAGCAAGATGGTGAGCTACTGCTTCAGCTTCGATCCGGAGAGCAAGAGTTACGCGTTCAACCTGCTTAGGGTGAGCGCGACGGTCATCATCGTCTGCGTGGTCGGCTTCCTGATCTTCCTGATCCTCGGCGGCAAGAAGGCGGACAAAAATAAAGGCAAGGAAACCTAAACTGCGAATCTGCAGGGTTTCGGGGGAATAAATGAGTCAAGAAACGGCAACTGCGGAAGGCGGGTTCTGGAGCGATTCCGGCAAGACCGGGATCGGGTCCTGGATCTTCTCCACTGACCACAAGCGCATAGGGCTTATGTACCTTTACTGCGTGCTGAGCTTCTTCATGGTCGGCGTCCTGTTGGGGGTACTGATCAGGCTCGAGTTGATCGCGCCGGGGCCGACCATCGTCACCGCCCAGACCTACAACGCACTTTTCACGGTACACGGCGTGGTGATGATCTTCCTCTTCATCATCCCGGGGATACCGGCGTCGTTCGGGAACCTCGTCCTGCCGATCCAGTTGGGCGCGCGCGACGTGGCCTTCCCGAGGGTGAACCTCTTTTCGTGGTGGCTCTACGTCATCGGCGCGGTGATCGTCCTGGTCTCGCTTTTCACCGGCGGCGGCGCCCCCGACACGGGATGGACCTTCTACGTCCCCTTTTCGGCCCGGACCACGACGAACGTCTCCCTCGCCGTTTTCGGCGTCTTCATCCTAGGCTTCTCCTCGATCCTCACCGGGATCAACTTCGTGACCACCATTCACAGGATGAGGGCCCCGGGGATGAACTGGACGCGCATCCCGCTATTCACCTGGAGTCTCTACGCGACCGCCTGGGTGCAGATCCTCGCCACCCCCATCATCGCCATCACGCTCCTATTGGTGGTGACCGAGAGGATCCTGGGACTCGGCCTTTTCGATCCCAGCCGCGGCGGCGATCCCATCATGTTCCAGCACATGTTCTGGATCTACTCGCACCCGGCGGTCTACATCATGATCCTTCCCGGCATGGGGGTGATCTCCGACATCATCCCGGTCTTCTCGCGGAAGCCGATCTTCGGGTACAAGATGATCGCCTTTTCGAGTCTCGCCATCGCGGCGGCCGGTTCCGCGGTCTGGGGGCACCACATGTACACCTCGGGGATGAGCGACTTGGGTGTCATGGTCTTCTCCTTCCTCACCTTCCTGGTGGCGATCCCGTCGGCCATCAAGGTCTTCAACTGGGTGTCGACCATGTACAAGGGGTCGATATCGCTGGAGGCGCCCATGCTCTTCGCGCTCTCCTTCATCCTGCTCTTCTCCATCGGCGGGCTCTCCGGCCTGATCCTCGGCGCGGCTTCCACCGATATCCATGTCCACGACACCCACTTCGTGGTCGGGCACTTCCATTACGTCATGTTCGGCGGCACCGGCTTCGCCTTCTTCGCCGCCGCGCATTACTGGCTTCCCAAATACTTCGGCAGGCGGTACGAGGAGAAGCCCGCCATCATCGGCTGGGTGCTCATGTTCATCGGCTTCAACGTCCTGTACTTCACCATGCAGGTGCTCGGGATGGAAGGGATGCCGAGGCGCTACTACGATTACCTCCCCGAGTTCGCCCGCCTGAACCTCGTTGCCACGGTGGGGAGCTGGATCATGGTTGCCGGGATTCTCATCGTGCTCTGGAACCTGTGGCGCGGGCTTTTGAAGGGTGAGCCGTTCACCGGGAACCCGTGGGGGGGCGCAACGCTCGAGTGGAGTATCCCGACCCCGCCGCCGACGGAGAATTTCGAGGAAGATCCCGTGGTGACCCACGGGCCGTACGACTTCAAAGGGGCGGGGGTCCCATGAGCCATCTGGAAAAGGACACTTTCGGAGCCAAACTCGGCATGTGGCTGTTCCTGTTCACGGAGATACTTCTCTTCGGCGGGGTATTCATCCTTTATTCGGTCTACCTGACCAGGTACCCCAGGGAGTTCGGGCTGGGTGGAAAACAGCTCGACCTGGTCTACGGCGCCACCAACACGGTGGTTCTTCTGACCAGCTCGCTTTTCGCGGCGATGTCGGTCACCGCGATCAAGCGCGGCGCGAAAAAGGTGACGCTCGGTCTGCTTGGGGGGACCATCGGCTGCGCCCTCATCTTCCTCTTCATCAAGTACCTCGAGTGGAGCGCCAAGTTCCATCACGGCATCTACCCGAACTCCCCGAAGCTGATTGCGGGGCCTCCGGGGGAATCGGTCTTCTTCGGGCTGTACTACTTAACCACCGGCCTGCACGGTATCCACGTGATCATCGGTTCGGTGCTTATGGCGTGGACCGCGGTGATGGTGCAGAGGGAGGTGCTGCATGCAGGGGATAACGTGACGCTCGAGAACGTGACGCTCTACTGGCACCTGGTCGACCTGGTCTGGATCTTCATCTTCCCGCTCTATTACCTGATCCTTTAACGGCGGGTCGCGGCGTGGGTCGAGATATACCGGAGAAATGAACATGACAAACGAAAGCGCGGAACACATCCTGAGTTACGGGAAACTGGTTACCGTCTGGGTCACCCTGTTGGTGCTGACGGCGGCGACCATCATGGTCACGCGCGTGGAGCTGGGCGTCTGGAAGGTCTGGGCGGCGCTTGCCATCGCGAGCATAAAATCGGGCCTCGTGATCGCCTTCTTCATGCACATGAAATACGAGCCGCGGCTGTTCCGCATCATCCTGTTCGTGGCTCTTTTCACCCTGGCCGGTTTCATCGGGGGAACCTTCTTCGACGTACTCTACCGATAAAGGGGCGAACGTGGAAAATCAACTACTCTCAACGACGCAAGCTGTCGATCCCGTGTTCATGTTCCTCTTCGGCGCCTGCCTGGTGCTGCTCGTCGGGATCACCGCAACCATGATCTTCTTCGTGGTACGTTACCGCCGCTCGAAGAACCCGGAGCCGACCTCGCAGGTATCGGGAAGCCCGCTTCTCGAGGTTGTCTGGACCTTGTTGCCGACTATCCTCGTGATGGGGATGTTCTACTACGGCTGGACCAGCTACCTCTCCTTGAGGACCGTGCCGAAGAACGCCATGCAGGTGAAGGCCGAGGCGCGCATGTGGTCCTGGGACTTCATCTATCAAAACGGCAAGCACAGCCCGAAGCTGGTCGTCCCGGTGGGAAGGGCGGTGCAGGTGAACCTGGAGTCCGAGGACGTGATCCACGGCTTCTACGTCCCGGCCTTCCGCATCAAGCGCGACGTGGTGCCGGGGATGAAGAACCACGTATGGTTCGTCGCGAATTCGCCCGGCTCCTACGACCTCTTCTGTTCGCAGTACTGCGGCACCGGCCATTCCGCCATGATAACGACCGTGGAAGCGGTACCGGCGGACAAGTTCGAGGCGTGGCTGAACGAGAAGGCGGCAGAAGGCGGGGCGGCCAAGGGTAAGGCCCTGCTGGAGAGCCACGGCTGTCTCGGCTGCCACTCACTGGACGGCTCGACGAAGGTGGGGCCGACCTTCAAGGGGCTCTACGGGAGCCAGGTGAAGGTGACGCGCGGCGGTAAGGCGGAGACGGTGAAGGCGGACGAGGCGTACCTGCGCGAGTCGATCCTGAACCCGGGGGCGGCCATAGTTGAAGGCTTCCCCCCGATCATGCCGAAGAGCGACATTCCGGAAGGCGATCTGAAGGTGATGGTCGAGTTCCTGGAAGGAGAGAAGTGACCTTTTCCGCACGAAACACGATAGCCGGGATGAGCCGGTTGTTCAGGCTGCCGTTGGCGCTCATGAACGGGACGGCCGCGCTTGGGGGGTACCTGCTCTGCCGCGAGGCGCGTCCCGGCGTGTCCGGGCTCATGCTCTTTGCCGGCGTGACCCTCATGGCGTGCGCGGCCTCGGCCTTCAATCAGGTCATGGAGCGCGACGTGGACGCCCTCATGCGCCGCACCATGGCGCGCCCGCTTCCGGCGGGAGAGCTCGCACCGCACTGGGGGGCGATGATCGCCGTACTGACCCTTCTGTCGGGTGCCGCCGTCCTTGCCGCCCTTGGCGCAGCACCCCTTCTCCTCGCCCTGGCGACCCTTGCCTGGTACTTGGCCGTCTACACGCCGCTCAAGCGGCGCACCCCCTTCGCACTCTTAGCCGGGGCCTTCTGCGGGGCCCTTCCGCCGCTCATCGGCTGGAGCGCAGCCGGGGGGGCGCTCGGCGATTTCAGGATCGTCCTTTTGTGCGGCATCCTGTACCTCTGGCAGGTCCCCCACTTCTGGATGCTGCAGAAAAGGCACGCCGACGATTACCGGCTGGCCGGGTTTCCGCTGTTCGCGCCGCAGAGTTTCCGCGGTCCCGGGCCGTTTCTCGTGCTCTGGCTTGCCGCCGTCGTCGCGGCGACCCTGATGCTTCCCGCCTTCGGCCTCATCGCCGGCAGCAACGCATCCCTTTGGTGCCTCGCCTTCTGTGTCCCGCTGCTGCTCACGCCGTTTCGGCGTCTCGAGGCGGCAGCTTACGTCGGCATCAACGTTTTCCCGGCGCTGGTCACCCTGGCGCTTTACAGCACGCCCTAGCTTCCCTTGGCGGGGGCTTTCCGAGAAGGAGTTTTCATGGCAGACAAGGAAAAGTGCGAACAGCCTGCGCGTCACAAAGCACACATGTGCAAGCTGAAGAAGGATGGACGGATGGACGAGTATCAGCGGCACGGGGAGCACCCGATCGTCTACTGCAACAAGTGCAAGGTGCAGGCGAACGACCCGCTCGTGGTCTGCAACCCGAGAAGCATCAAGCCCGCGCGCTGACCGACCACACCCCCTGAACGCAAAGGCGCCAAGTCGCAGAGACGCAAAGATTCAACCATCCTTTGCCACTCAACGCCTTGGCGCCGTTAAAACATCAAGTTTTTTGAGCCTTTTCCCTTTTGGTCTTAAGTTTTTATCCCTTTTATCCCCTTCATCCCTGTTAAACGGTTTTCGCCTGTCTTTGTTTATCCCTTGCGTCCGATGACCCCGAGCTCCCGGCCGATTTGGGTGAAAGTCGCGAGGCCGGTTTCCAGGTCCCCCTGGGTATGCGCCGCGCTGATCATCACGCGGATGCGCGCCTTCCCTTGCGGAACGGTCGGAAAACCGATCGGCATAGCGAAGATGCCGGGCTCGGCGGCGAAAAGCCTGCGTGAGAACTCCTGGGCCACGGTCGCCTCGCCGAGCATGACCGGCGTGATGGGGGTGACGCTCGCCCCGATGTCGAAGCCCGCGTTTTGCATCCCCTCCTTGAAGTAGCGCGTGTTGTCCCAGAGCTTTTCAACGAGCGCGCTGCTCTCCTCCAGAAGATCGACGGCGGCAAGGCAGGCGGCGGTGTCCGCCGCGGTCATCGCACTCGAGAAGAGGAAGGGGCGGGCCTTCTGCCTGATCCAGTCGATGACGACCTTCTTCCCCGCGATCACCCCCCCCATGACACCGAACGCCTTGGAGAGTGTGCCGATCTCCAGGTCGAACTTGCCGTTCAGCCCGAAGTGATCCACGATGCCGCGCCCGCCGCGCCCGAGCACCCCCTCGCCGTGCGCATCGTCCACCATGGTGATGATGCCGTGGCGCTCGCAAAGCTCGAAGAGCCGGTCCAGGGGTGCCATGTCGCCGTCCATGGAGAAGACGCCGTCGGTGATGAGGAGCGCGCGCCGGTACTGCCCGATGTTTTCCCGGATCACCCGCTCGCAGTCCTCGAGATCGCAGTGCTCGTAGACCAGGATCTTCGCCGAGGAGAGGCGGCAGCCGTCGATGATGCTCGCGTGGTTCAGCCGGTCCGTGAAGATGACGTCACCCTTGCCGACCATGGGAGGGATGGCGGCCTGGTTGGCGCAGAAGCCGGACTGCACGTAGAGCGCGTCCTCCACCCCCTTGAAAGCTGCCAGACGCGACTCGAGCCTGCGGTGCAGTTCGAGCGTTCCGGCGATGCTCCGTACCGCCGCCGGGCCGACCCCCCACTCTCCCACTGCGTCCTGCGCCGCCTTCTTGAGGCGCGGGTGGTTGGCGAGTCCAAGGTAGTTGTTGGTGCAGAAATTCAGCACCTTCTTGCCGTCCACCACCATCCACGGGCCGCAGGCCGAGCCGATGGTGCGTATGTTGGTCTTTAGCCCCTGCGCTTCCAGGGCGCCCATCTCTTCGTTGATCCAGGCGAATTTGTCGCTCATGTATAGCTCCAGTAAAACCTATAAAGGTGTGAAGCCTCCCCCCGGAGGGGGGAGGTTGGAGGGGGGAAGCGCCTGAGGCTCCCCCTCCCCGACCCTCCCCCTCCGGGGGAGGGAGCTCCCTACTCCTCCACCCAATTGAGGATGACCTTGCCTGCGTTGCCGCTCCCCATCGCCTCGAAGGCGGTCTCGAATTCCGTGTAGGGCATCCGGTGCGTGATCACCGGCGTGATGTCCAGCCCGGTCTTGATCATCGACTCCATCAGGTACCAGGTCTCGTACATCTCGCGGCCGTAGATCCCCTTGATGGTGAGCATGTTGAAGATCACCTGGTTCCAGTCGATGGCGAGGTCGCCGGACGGGATGCCGAGCATGGCGATCTTCCCGCCGTGGCACATGTTGTCGAGCATCTCCTTGAAGGCGGACCCGTTGCCGGACATCTCGAGCCCTACGTCGAACCCCTCCTTCATCCCGAGTTCGCGGCGCACGTCGGCGAGGGTCCTCTCTTTCACGTTCAGCGCGACGGTCGCCCCCATCTTCTTCGCCAGGTCGAGCCGGTAGGGATTCATGTCCGTGGTGACGATGTGGCGCGCCCCGGCGTGGCGGGCGATGGCGGTGGCCATGATGCCGATGGGACCGGCGCCGGTGATGAGGACGTCCTCTCCCAGGACCGGGAAGGCAAGTGTGGTGTGGGTCGCGTTGCCGAAGGGGTCGAAGATGCTCAAGACCTCCATCGGGATGCTCTGGTCGGCGTGCCAGACGTTGGTCACCGGGATGCAGATGTATTCGGCGAAGGCGCCGGTGCGGTTCACCCCGATCCCCTTGGTGTCCTTGCAAAGGTGGCGTCGACCGGCGAGGCAGTTGCGGCACCTGCCGCAGACCAGGTGCCCCTCGCCGGAGACCATGTCACCGATCTTCAGGTCGGCGACGTTGCTGCCGATCGCCGCGACCCTCCCGACGAACTCGTGCCCGATCACCATCGGCACCGGGATGGTCTTTTGCGCCCACGCGTTCCAGTCCCAGATGTGCAGGTCGGTGCCGCAGATCGCCGTCTTGTGCACCTTGATCAGCACGTCGTTGATTCCCACCTCCGGGACCGGGACCTCGTCCATCCACAACCCCGGCTTCGGGTATTTCTTCACGAGCGCGCGCATCGTCTTTTGCATGGTGGGACTCCTTTAATGTGGTGGCCGTTTTCGGCTCATTAATGTTACCAACATCGAAGGCCATGTAAATAGCGCGCGCTGCAAAAGAAGAACGAGGGGGAGCGGGGCTCCGTTCAATCAATACCTGCGTCCGTAATACCCACCGCGGTCATAACGGCCGTCGTAGTCGTAGTACCCTCCGCCATGGTGCCGCCCGTGATAATAGCCGTCGTCCACCGGGACGAGGATGCAACCGGCCAGGAGCGCCGGGAGGACGACCAGTGCCAACAGTATCCTAGTAAGCTTTTTCATCTCAGTTCTCCTCTTTACTGGGACCATTCACCAGTAAAGTCAGGTTAGGAGAAAATTGAGGATGAAATATGGAGCAAATGAGAAAAGATGTGCCTGTTCTGGTTGTGGAGCTGATCTGCTATGATAGGAGGGCCACCAAGCAAAAAGGAGAACGCCATGAGCGAAAACGAAAGCTGCCCCAAACCGAAAGAGCACAAGGCGCACATGTGCCAGTTGAAACACGAGGGAAGGATCGAGGAGATGGACAAACACTCGGCGAAACCGAAGTTCGTCTGCAACAGGTGCAGCGCCAAGGCTGACGGGGAAGATTACCTCTGCAACCCGCGGCCGCTGTAATCCCGTCGTCCCGGCCGCGGCGTCGTCGGTTGCACGGCGGCCGCGGTCTTCCCTCACCGCTCTCCCCTGTTTTTCGTGAGTGCCTCCACACCATTAATGCTTCAAGCCGGCGCCGTAAGCTGCCGATAAATGAGCGTACTATCCCCGGGAAGGGGGACAGGCACCTGCGGAGCCAGTCCCCTTGGGAACGAACACCCAGAGGTCGCGATGCGTAGCAAACTTGCACATCTTATCGGCGTCCGGTGGTGGCTGGGCTGGTGCCTTTTGGCGCTGCTGCTCACCGCGTCGCCGCTTTGCGCCCAGTCCACGGTGCCCCACCTGCTGGTCATCAACTCCTACAACTACGGGTACGACTGGTCCGACGACGAAATGCGCGGGCTGCGGGCGACGCTGCTCAAGAAGCTGCCCCGCATGGAGATGCTGGTCGAGCACCTCGATACCAAGAAGTTCCCTGACAAGCGGCACTTCCCGGAACTCGCCAACCTTTTTTCCATAAAGCATCGCGGCATCAGGTTCGACGTGGTGGTTGCTCTCGACAACGCCGCCCTCGAGTTTGCCCTGCGCTACCGGGAGCGCCTCTTCCCCGACGTCCCCCTGGTGTTCTGCGGCATCAACGACTACGAGCCGGAGATGGTCGCCGGACAGTCGAAAGTCACCGGAGTGGCGGAGTACCACGACATGATCGGGACGGTTGCCCTGGCGCTGCGCCTGCATCCCGGGACAAAAGAGGTGGTCGTAGTAAGCGACTACTCCGATACCGGCCGCGCCATGCGCCACGAACTGGTCTCGTCGTCTGCGAAGTTTCCCAACACCACCTTCCGCTTCCTGGGCGACCTGCCGTTGGAACAGGCGGCCCAGCAGTTGAAGGGGCTTTCCCCCGACGCGCTCGTTTTGATGCTCTCCTACACCATGGACAAGAGCACCGGGCGTTCCTTCACCCAGGCCGAGGCCGCGCGCATAGTAACCGCGGTGAGCCCGGTGCCGGTCTACGCCGTGCATGCCGCGCAGCTGGGATACGGCGTGGTCGGCGGCATGATGATGGAGGGGAGGAGCCAGGGGGAGAAGGCGGCTGAGCTTGCGGTGAGGGTCCTTTCGGGTGAAAACCCGTCGACCATCCCGGTCATCACCGGCTCACTTTCCCGTCCCATGTTCGACGACACCGTGCTGCGCCGCTGGGACATCGACCGGCGCAAGCTCCCTCCGGGGTCGCTTCTCATCAACGAGCCGGTCTCCTTCTACGCGGTCAACAAGACGGCCTTCTGGACCGGTGCGATCTTCGCTCTCTTCGTGGTTTCCGCGCTCGCGGCCCTCTATTTCAACAACGAGCGGAGAAGGCGGCTCGAGCGCGAGCTGCAGTTCACCGAGGAGCGGTTCCGGCTCCTGTTCAACAGCGCAGGCGACGCCATCTACATCCACGACTTCGATTTTCGTATCCTGGAGGTGAACCAGTCGGCCTGCGACCGGATGGGTTACAGCCACGACGAGTTCATGGAACTCACCCTGAACGAGATCAACGCACCGCATCAGGGCGAGAAGCTCCCGGAGCGCCTGGCCGCGCTAAAGCAGGAAGGACGCGCCCTGTACGAGTCGGAGCACCGGACCAAGGACGGCGCGGCGGTCCCCATCGAGGTGAGCAGCCGGCTCATCGATTACCTGGGACGCCCCGCGATCTTAAGCGTCGTGCGCGACATCTCCAAGCGAAAACTCGTGGAGCGCCGCGAGAGCACCAGGCTCAAGATCCTGGAGCTGATGGCGACCGGGGCGAGTCTGGAAGAACTTCTGGTCTGCATCGTCGGCTTCGTGGAACAGGAGAGCCCGGGCGCCCTCTGCTCGGTGCTTCTCGCCAACGAAGAGGGGACGCAGCTCATGCACGGCGCGGCACCGAGTCTCCCGGCCGAGTACAACCGGGCGGTGAACGGGATCAGGATCAGGGAGGGGATGGGATCGTGCGGGACCGCGGCATTTCTGAAGCGGCGGGTGATCGTCGATGACCTGGAGACCCATCCCTATTGGAAGGGATTCCAGCCTGCGTTTGACGCGGGGCTCAAGGCCTGCTGGTCGGAGCCGGTGCTGTCGGTGGACGGGGAGCTCCTCGGCACCTTCGCTGTCTACTACCGGAGCTGCCGCAGCCCCGGCGATGCCGAGCTTGCGCTCATCGAGTCGGCGGCGCACATGGCGAGCATCGCCATCGGCCGGGTGCGCAGCGATGAGAGCCGCTTCCGGCTCGAAGAACAGATGAGGCAGATGCAGAAAATCGAGGCGATCGGGCAGTTGGCGGGGGGGCTCGCCCACGACTTCAACAACCTGCTCACCCCGATCTTCGTCTACGCCGACATCGCCAGGAAGAGCATGGCGGCCGACGATCCCAACTGCAAGAAGCTGGAAGGGATCCTCTCCTCGGCGCACAAGGCGGCCGACCTGACGAAGAAGCTTTTATCGTTCGGGCGCAAGCAGCGGCTCAACATGGAGGTCATCGAACTGAACGAGGTGATCCGGGCGCTGCTCGATCTGATGCAGCGCACCATCAGGGCGAACATCGAGATCAGAACCAACCTGACCGACTTCGGCGCCTGGATCTTCGCGGACCGGGGGCAGGTGGAGCAGGTCCTGATCAACTTTGCCGTGAACGCCCAGGACGCCATAAAAGGGAACGGGACCATCGTGATCGAGACCGGGAACGTGCTCCTGGACGACGAGTTCGTGAGGGTGAACCCGGGGACCAAGCCGGGTCCCCACGTTCTCCTTTCCTTCACCGACAACGGCTGCGGGATGAGGGAGGAAGTGCTGCAGCACATCTTCGAACCTTTCTACACCACGAAGCCGGTGGGCGAGGGGACGGGGCTCGGGCTCGCCACGGTCTACGGCATCGTAAAGCAGCACAACGGTTGCATCAAAGTGAAGAGCAGGGCGGGGCAGGGCTCCTCGTTCCTGGTCTACTTCCCCGCCTGCGCCGCCGAGGCGGCTGCTGGGGTGCCGGCCGTGGAGGCTGCCCGGAAGGTCGAAAGTAAGGACAACCGCGCCACCATCCTCGTCGTCGACGACAACGAGGCGATCCGCGAGATGGCCGTGGAGCTCCTGCAAGCGTCGGGGTACCGGGTTTTGGTTGCCGAGACGCCTTCTAGGGCGCAACAGATAGCCGGCCAGCCGGGAACTGCCATCGACCTGCTGGTAACCGACGTGGTCATGCCGGAGATGAGCGGTCCCGAGCTTTACGAGCGTCTTACGGCGGGCATCCCTGACCTGCCGGTACTGTACATCTCCGGCTACACCTTCGACGTCGAGGTGCACAACCCGCAACAGCACGATCGCGTCAGTTTCATCCCGAAGCCCTTCACCTCGGAGCAGTTCCTTGCCGGCATCGAGAATGCCGTCACGGATGCCGCCCGCCGCTAATCCCGTCGCATCGCGGACACCTCCAGAGCGATTACGTGTCGAAGCTGTAACAGAAAAGGCGTCACCGCGGACCGGTGACGCCTTTTACAATTTAAAAGCCGCCGTTGACATGCACCTTATAAGTTGTATATCATCCGGATGACCGGAAAACAGCTTAAAAAGCTGCTGCTTGAATCGGGATGGCAACTGGACCGCATTTCGGGCAGCCACCACATCATGATAAAGGAAGACCGACGCTCGATCCCCGTTCCGGTCCACGGCAACGCGGATTTGCCCAAGGGACTGGTGCACGCGATTCTGAGGCAGGCGGGGATAAAGGGGTAGACGATGCTTTCATACGCGGCCCGCATAAAGAAGGATACCGACGGCTATCTGGTGACGTTCCCAGACTTCGAGAACGTGATCACGTACGGCCTGACGACAGAAGAAGCATTGCTGAACGCCGAAGAGGCGCTTAACGGTTGCCTTGAATCCGACTTCGAACGCAATTTCAAGATCCCCGAGCCGTCACGCATCGTCGGCAAGAACGTGTATCAGGTTCCCGTGGCGCCGCACATCGCCGTTGCCATCATGCTGAGGACACTGCGGGCGGGCCGCTCCCAGATGGAGATCGCCAGGCAGTTGAACATCGCCTACCAGGTGTACCAGCGTCTGGAAAATCCCCGCAAGGCGAACCCCACCATAAAGACGCTGGAGAAAATCGCGAAGGTCTTCGGCAGGCGCGTGGAGCTCGGTTTCGTCTGATCGCGCCTTGCCGGTTCACTCTCCTCTTTTTTCAGAAGCTGTTCGTGCCTGACTCCGCCAACGTTCGGCATCCCGCCTCGATCTTACCCCGACCTGTCGGCCACTCTTTGCGCCCCTTCACCTGCCTGTGTCATGCCTGAGGGGAAAGTTCTGGTACTATTCTAACGGTAACTTTCTTCTCAAAGAAATACGGCTATGACCATAAACTGCGAGGGCTGAGATGGATCTGAAGAAAACACACTCGGTTGTACTGAACGACGGGGACCCGGAACAAAAGCGGGCGGAGATCCTTGAGTATTTCCACGCGACCTTTTCCATTGACGAACTCCTCTATGACACGCTCAACGACGACGGCGCCTTCTATCTGAGGCCGGACCGGCTGCGTCACCCGCTCATTTTCTATTTCGGACACACCGCGACCTTCTTCATCAACAAACTCGTCATCGCGCGCGTCATCGAGAAGCGCATCAACCCGCGCTTCGAGGCGCTCTTCGCCGTCGGCGTCGACGAGATGTCCTGGGACGACCTGAACGAGGCGCACTACGACTGGCCGACCCGCGACGAGGTGAAGGCGTACCGCGACCAGGTGCGCGAACTCGTGGCGGGGCTCATCGCCACCTTGCCGCTCACCCTCCCCGTCACCTGGGAAAGCCCCTTCTGGGCCATCATGATGGGAATCGAGCACGAACGCATCCACCTGGAGACCTCCTCGGTGCTTATCCGCCAGCTCCCCTTCGACCGGGTGCGCCGGCTCGACTTCTGGGATATCTGCCGCGACGCCGGCGAGGCGCCGGTGAACGAGCTTATCCCGGTGCCGGGCGGAAAGGTGGTGCTGGGGAAAGAGGAGGGGCACCCGCTCTACGGCTGGGACAACGAGTACGGGCGCCACGAGGCGGAGGTCGGCGGCTTCGCCGCCTCGAAATACCTGGTCTCCAACCGGGAGTTCCTCGCCTTCGTCGAGGGGGGAGGGTACGGCGAGGAGCGCTGGTGGACCGAGGAGGGGTGGCGCTGGCGCACCTTCCGTAACGCCGGGCATCCGCTTTTCTGGGTGAAGCGCGGGGAGGGGTGGGGACTGCGCACCATGGCAGAGGAGATCGACCTCCCCTGGAACTGGCCCGTCGAGGTGAACTACCTGGAGGCGAAGGCGTTTTGCAACTGGCTCGCGGCAAAGACCGGCAAGGCGATCCGCCTGCCGAGCGAGGACGAGTGGTATCGCATGTACGATCTGGCGGGGATCGAAGACCCGCAGGGGTGGGGCGAGGCGCCGGGCAACATCAGTCTCGCATACTGGGCCTCTTCCTGCCCGGTGGACCGCTTCCGTTTCGACGCGTTCTACGATATCATCGGCAACGTCTGGCAGTGGACCGAGACCCCCATCTACGCCTTCCACGGCTTCAGGATCCATCCCTGGTACGACGATTTCTCGACGCCGACTTTCGACACGCGCCACAACCTGATCAAGGGAGGTTCCTGGATCTCCACCGGCAACGAGGCGACCCGCGAGTCGCGCTACGCCTTCCGGCGCCACTTCTTCCAGCATGCGGGCTTCCGCTACGTGGAGAGCGCGCACGCAATCGAGCTGCACGAAGCCCCCTACGAGACGGACACGCTGGCGGCCCAGTACTGCGACGCCCACTACGGGGCGGAGCACTTCGGGGTGCCCAACTTCCCTAAAGCCTGCGCCGAGATCTGCCTGGAGTTTGCCTCGGGGCGCACGACGGGCCACGCCCTTGATCTCGGCTGCGCCGTGGGGCGCGCGAGTTTCGAGCTCGCGCGCGGCTTCGGCCACGTGACAGGGATCGACTTCTCCAGCCGTTTCTTCAGGCTCGCGGCCCGGATGCAGGAGGAGGGGTACCTGCGTTACGCGCTGCCGGAGGAGGGGGACATCGTCTCCTACCATGAGCTTGGCCTGGAGGAACTGGGGCTTGCCGGGGTGCGGGACCGGGTGATCTTCTTCCAGGGGGATGCCTGCAACCTCCCCGATAAGTTCACCGGCTACGACCTCGTGCTGGCGGCCAACGTTTTGGACCGTCTCTACTCGCCGCGCCGCTTCCTCGCGGGAATCCGCAGCAGGCTTAACCCGGGCGGCCTCCTGGTCCTCGCCTCCCCTTACACTTGGCTCGAGGAGTACACGAAGAAGGAGGAGTGGCTCGGGGGGTACCGCGAGGCCGGTGAGCCGGTTTGGACCCTGGACGGGCTCAAGGCCGAGCTCGAGCCGCATTTCCGGATGCTGGGCGAGCCGCGCGACGTCCCCTTCGTGATACGGGAGACACGCAGGAAGTTCCAGCACAGCATCGCACAACTAACCGTATGGGAGCTTAAATGACGGGTAACTTCGATTTCGACGAGATCATCGACCGGCGCGGCACCGCGAGCGAGAAGTGGGACAAGTACGAGGGGCGGGACATCATCCCGCTCTGGGTGGCGGACGTGGATTTCCGCTCGCCTCCGCCGGTCATCGAGGCGCTGCACGAGCGGGTGAGCCACGGCGTCTTCGGCTATACCGCTCCCCCGGCGGGGCTCGCGGCTGCGGTGATCGACTCGCTTGAGGCGGAGTACAACTGGCAGGTCCAAAAGGAGTGGATCACCTGGCTGCCGGGTCTCGTCACCGGCCTTAACGTCTCCTGCCGCGCCGTGGGGGAGCCGGGTGACGACGTGGTCACCTTCACCCCGGTCTATCCCCCCTTCATGTCGGCCCCGCCCCTCTCGGGAAGAAACGTGATCAAAGTGCCGCTTGTCTGCGAGGACGGGCGCTGGGGCCTCGACCTGGCCGCCCTCGAGGCGGCGGTCACCCCGAGGACGCGCCAGCTCCTTCTGTGCAGCCCGCACAACCCGGTGGGACGGGTCTGGAGCCGTGACGAGCTGGCGGCGCTGGATGCCTTCGCCGCGCGCCACGGTATGGTGATCTGCAGCGACGAGATCCACGCCGGGCTGGTCCTCGAGCCCGGGGTCGCCCACATCCCCATCGCCACCCTTTCCCCGGAGACGAGCCGGCGCACCATCACGCTCATGGCGCCGAGCAAGACCTACAACGTCCCGGGGCTTGGCTGCTCCTTCGCCGTGATCTCGGACGACACCCTCCGTCGCGCCTTCAGGAAGGCGATGGGGCGCATCGTCCCGCACGTGAACCTCCTGGGTTACACCGCGGCCGAGGCGGCCTACCGGCACGGCGAGCCGTGGCGCCGGGAACTGGTCGATTACCTGCGCGAGAACCGCGATCTCGTGGAACGGGAGATGACCGCACTGGGCCTACCGGTGGCGCGAGTGGAGGCCACCTACCTTTCCTGGATCGACGTGAGGTCCACCGGCATCGAGGATCCCGTGGTCTTCTTCGAGGATGCTGGCGTCGGGCTCTCCGGGGGGAGCGACTTCGGGCTTCCCGGATACGTGAGGCTGAACTTCGGTTGCCGTCGGGAACTCTTGCGGGAGGCGCTCAGGCGCATGAGGGTGGCCCTTCAGGGGGTGCCCGGGAGGTGACGTATGCTGAAACGGTTGCTGCCGCTTTTGTTTTTGCTGCTGTTCGCGGGAGTGTCGCAGGCGGCGCCCAAGCCTGACGACCACGAGGCGCTTTCCGGGCTTACGAGCGCGCGGGTCATCTTCGATGTCCGGGTTCCGGACCTGGAGAGGCTCGTTTTCAACCTGGAGCTCCTTGCCGAGACGCTGGAAGGGATGACGGCCCAGGGGGTGCGTCCGGAGATGGTGGTTTCCTTCCGCGGACCGGGTGTGAAACTGCTGATGTCCTCCGTGATCGACAAGGAGGCGCTGGAGCTGATCAGGGGGCTGAAGAAAAAGGGGGTGCGTTTCGAGGTCTGCGCGGTGGCTGTGCGGGTCTTCAAGGCCGACCCATCGCAGTTGATCCCGGAGGTGAAGCTGGTGGGGAACGGGCTCACTTCGCTGATCGGCTACCAGAACAAGGGGTACGCGGTGATCACCCTCAATTGATGCGGGTTCGGTCCCCCAGGTCCCCTCTCCCCCCGGGAGAGGGTGCCCGGAGGGCGGGTGAGGGCGTTGCCTCGAAGTGAGTAATAGCAGCTGCCGACGCCTTCACCCTGGCCCTCTCCCGAAGGGAGAGGGGAGGTGGTTGCATCGTTCCCACGGAGGACCGTAGGAACGATCTCTAAAGGCGCCGCCGAATTCCCGCATGAACCTATCCGAGTTACCCGAAGATCCTGTTTTCCTGTTCCTGCACCCGGATGAAGGTCGTCCGCTTGGTAAGCTCCTTGAGCGCCCCAGCACCGACGTAGGTGCAGGCGGAACGCACCCCGCCCAGTATGTCGCGCACCGTCTCGTCGATCGGTCCCCGGTAGGGGACTTCCACCGTCTTCCCCTCGGATGCCCGGTAATGGGCGACGCCGCCGGAATGCTTGTCCATCGCAGTCGCCGAACTCATGCCGTAGAAAAGCTTGAACTGCCGCCCTCCGCGCTCCACCACCTGGCCGCCGCTCTCGTCGTGGCCTGCGAACATCCCGCCGAGCATCACGAAATCGGCCCCTCCCCCGAACGCCTTGGCGACGTCGCCGGGGCAGGTGCAGCCGCCGTCCGAGATGATCCTCCCCCCCAGACCGTGCGCCGCGTCGGCGCACTCGATCACCGCGGAGAGCTGCGGATATCCGACGCCCGCCTTGACCCGCGTGGTGCAGACCGAGCCGGGGCCGATGCCGACCTTCACGATGTCGGCCCCCGAGAGGAGGAACTCCTCGACCATCTCGCCGGTGACCACGTTGCCCGCCACGATGGTCTTGTCCTGGAAGGCGTCGCGCACCCGCTGCACGAACTCAACGAAGCTCTCGGCATAGCCGTTGGCGACGTCGATGCAGATGAACTGCAGCTTCGGATGGTTTGCGATGATGGTGGAGAACTTGTCGAAATCGGCATCCGAGGTGCCGGTGCTCACCATGATGCGGTTGTAGATGTCGTCGCCGTGGTTGTGGTTCTCGAGCCAGGCGTCCCACTGGGCGATGGTGTAGTGCTTGTGCAGCGCGGTCAGCATCCCGTGTTCCGCCAGCCGGTCCGCCACCTCGAAGGTGCCGGTGGTGTCCATGTTGGCGGCGATGACCGGGACCCCGGTCCAGTCGTATTTGCTGTGCAGGAACCTGAAGTGCCGCTGCAGATCGACCTGCGACCTGCTTTTCAGGTTCGAGCGCTTCGGTCTGATCAGCACGTCGCTGAATCCAAGTTTTACGTCGCTCTCGAGAAACATCTGGACGCCTCCGGTACTGTGTTAGATTCACCCCGTCCTGTGTCGGAGCAGTTAAGAGAGTACAGTAAAAAGGGTCGAGCACAAGGAACGTGTGATTTCGCCGGGTTGGTTGAGTTTGGCGGGGGCGTGTGATAGAGTGCCGCCGGGGGGACTACGCATGCTCGATCACCGTCAGCGCCGTCAGCGCTGGATCATCTTTGGCATTCTTGCACTGATCTACATCCTCGTTTACTTCTACCGCGTCTCGCTCGCGGTGGTTGCCAAGGACGTCGCGCGTGACCTCAGGCTGACACCCGCCGAGCTAGGTTCCCTCTCAAGCATCCTCTTCTATGTCTATGCCGCGGCCCAGATTCCGCTGGGACCTATGATCGACCGGCTGGGGAGCCGCGTTGTGATCAGCGGCTGCGGCGTGCTGACCGCCGTCGGCGGGATCCTCTTCTCGCAGGCGTCCGGCATGGGACAGGCGCTCGTCGCGCGCATACTCATCGGGCTCGGGACCGCGTCGGTGCTCATGGCGACTTTCAGCCTCTTCAGCCACTGGTTCACCAAGCAGGAGTTCGGCAAGGCGTCGGGCCTCATGGTCGCGGTGGGGAACATGGGGAACCTGGCTGGAACGGCGCCGCTTGCCCTGGCGGTTTCCTGGATCGGCTGGCGCAACTCGTTTCTGACCGTCGGCGTGATGCAGGCGGTAGCGACGCTGCTCGTTTTCCTGGTGGTAAAGGACCGCCCGACGACTGTTGGAGAGGGGGCGGCGAGCGAGCCTGCGCCCGCCGCGATGGGGATGCTGGAGGCGTGGAAGCGGATCACGAGCAACTGGGACTTCTGGCTCCTGGCCGGGCTCGCCTTCGCCTGGTACGGCTGCTATCTCGCGGTGCAGGGGCTTTGGGGCGGTCCCTACCTGATGGAGGTGTTGAAGCTTACACGGGAAGAGACGGGGCGGATGCTCATGTGCACCTCGATCGGCTTCATCTGCGGCAGCCTCGTCATCGACAGCATCGCCCGGAAGCTGGTCCGTTCCTACAAGAAGACCTTTCTCGGCGGACAGATCATCCTGCTCATCCTGATGACGGCCTTCCAGGGGCCGCTCGACCATCTCTCCATGCCGCTTCTGGCCGTATTCTTCCTCTGCCTCGGGCTTGCCGTTTCGAGCGGCGTCATGATCTACCCCATCAACCGTTCCATGTTCCCGGTCTCCATCGTCGGCACCGCCCTCACCTCGATCAACCTGTTCGTGCTGCTAGGTGCGGCGTCCGTGCAGCAGATCATGGGGGGGATCATCGATGCGGTCGGGAAGACGACGCCGGAAGCGACGGCGCAGGCCTTCCACTCGGCATTCCTTTTCCCGGTCGGCGTTCAGGCGCTGGCCGCGGCCATGTTCTTCTTCGCAAGGGATTACTGGGAAAAATAAATAAAAGGCAGGGGGAGGGTTAACCGGCGAGGGCTTCCATGGCGGCCCGGAAGGCGTTCAGGTTCTTGGCGCGGGTGAGCTGCTTCAGCTCGCGTTCGAGTTCCGGGTCCTCCACCTGGGAGACGACCCCCTTGATCTTCCCGAGCACCTGCATGTCGCCGCAGAAGAGCGCGCAATAGCGGGGCAGGAGGTCGCTCAGGAAGCGGTGCAGCATGGCGCGCCGCTCCGCGTGGTCCGGCTCGGCTGCGGCACGACCGCGCAGCCTCTCGAAGAGCATCGGCTCACCGACGCCGCCGCGTCCTAGCATGAGCCCGGCGGCACCGGTCTCCTGTAGAAGCCTAAGGCCGAAAGCGGTGCTCCTGATGTCGCCGTTGGCGATGACCGGGATGGAAGTCTCCCTGATCACCTCGGCGGTGATGGCGTGGTCGGCCAGCCCCTCGTACGCCTGGCGCACCGTGCGCGGATGCAGCACGAGGAAGTCGACGCGCGCCCTTTCGAAGAGCGGAAGAAGCGAGAAGATCTGCCGGGGATCTTCGTAGCCCGCGCGGATCTTCACCGAGAAGGAGCCGTGGATGGTCTCCCGCAGCGCCGGGATGATCTCCTCTAGAAGCTCCGGGCGCTTCAGCATCCCCCCACCGGTCAGCCCGCTGGTCATGCGGCCGTACGGGCATCCCATGTTCAGGTTGATGTGCACCGCCCCCGCGTTCTGCGCCGTCCTGGCTGCGGCGACCAGCGCGTCGCGCCCGTGCCCGATCAGCTGCACCACGAGCGGCACGCCGTTTTCCTCAGGGGCTATCTCGCGCAGGTCCCCCGGCATGAGGAGCTTTTTCTCGGACTGGGAGTTCACCCGCATGAATTCCGTCCACACCACGTCCGGGCGCACCCAGGTGGTGAACGCCTCGCGCAGGGCGCGGTTGGTGAGCCCCTGCATCGGCGCGAGCATGAGCGGCTTTTCCCCGGCGTTCCAGGGGAGCACGTGCTTCGTTTGCGGTTGGGAGGTTGGAATGCTTGCTTCTGACGTCGGCATGTTCATCGAGGGGGTATCTTACGAGGGACCGGAAGGGGGACTTCCCGATCGCTTGCGCGACGGTTGATCCCCCTCCCGGTCTTCCTTCTTCTGGTATCTAAGCTATTTCGAGCAGTTCGATTTCGTAGGTGATGTCCTCGCCGGCCAGCGGGTGGTTCGCGTCGACCACGATGGCGCTCTCGTTCACCTCGACCACGACCACCTCTACCGGTTCGTCGTCCTCACCGGTGAGCTCCAGCTCCATGCCTACTTCCGGGACGATGTCGCCGGTCAGCTGCTCGCGGCTGATGGCGAAGACCTCGTCCTCGTCGTACTCGCCGAAAGCGTCGGCAGCCGGGATCACGATGGTTTTCTTCTCGCCGGGAGCCATGCCTACCAGGGCCTCCTCGATCTGCGGGAAGAAGTCCTCGTTGCCGATGGTGATGGAGAGCGGACCGGTCTCGTGGCAGCCGCAGCCGTCGTCGTCGCAACCGCAGTCATCATCGCAGCCGCAGTCGTCGTCTTCGCAGCAGCCGGCTTCCTTGATGGTGGTGTCGAAGACGGAACCGTCTTCCAGGCTTGCGGTGTAATTGATGAGAACTTTGTCGCCTTTTTTTGCAAATGCCATTTAATTTGTTCCTTCTGTGGGGTTGATATCTAGCCCGTGGCTGTTCAGGGGGATGTTACGTGGGACGCCCCCCGCTCGTCCAGTAAAATCTCTCGCGGCCTCCTTTTTTCTCGAATGTCCCGCACTCGGCGTCACTCGCATGAAGGCATACGCGGGGCTTTACAGGGTGATGGGCAATGTGAAATCATTGAATAAAGGGGGGAAGGAGGACCGGCCATGACGGAACCGAGGAAGAAAGTGACGGTTGAAGAGCGCAACTCCAGGTTCAGAGCCCTGGGCGTCGACGATAACCTGCTCGGGCACTGGCATACCCTGTTTGAAAGAGAGAACCCCTCCGGCCATGAGAGCTTCGAAGAGTGGCTGGGGCTGCCCAAGGAACGGACCGCTCAGGTCCCTTCGAAATCCGCGGAATCCAAGAAATAAACCCATCTGCGCGTATCTCCCGGGAGAGCCAAGCCTGCTCCCGGGAGGAAATCGCCGTCCTATGTGTCTCTACTCAATCTCCAACTGTCTGGTTGTATCACTTGCTGAGCTTCTTCACTGCGAAGCTGTAGCACTGCAGGTAGGTGAGTATGGTGAGCAGGAAGCTGTAAATGATGATGCTCAGGATGAAGGGATCCGCAGGCGCGGCCAGCGAGAAGATGAAGTAGAAGCCCAGGGTGGAGATCTTGGTGATGTCGGCCCAGCGTTTCTTTTTGGCGAACTCCTTGGCCTCCCGGTCGCTCAGTTCCCTGTCGATCAGCGAGAAATCGCGCTCGGCCTCCTTGGCCGCAAAGCGGTAGATCGGGTAGAAAAGCAGGAGCTCGATCACGAACGCGGCTACCACGCCGTTCATGAACCGATACCCTCTCCCCACGGCAAGCAGATGGTGCTGGAACTTCACCGCGGTGTACACCAGCAGCGCGATAAGCCCGAACTGCGCCACGGCGAATATCTTTACGGTCTTGTTGATCTTCTTCTGGTCCAGGATAGCCGGCATTTCGTCTCCTTTGGTAGGTGTTGCCTGCTGCAGCCTCAGCTTGCAATAACATAACAAATAAAATCCTGTTTTACAAGTTTCCAGTCTGACGGGCACGCGACCATCTTTTTGCATTGAACCGCCACGTGGAATCTAGTAAGTTGTAGCGACTTCGCGCCGCGGGGGCGTCTGCGGACAGGCGTATCCTGTTCTATTGGCGACTTTGTGGAGCCCGTGCTCCCCGTCGAGATGGCGCAATAGGAGGAGCTTTAATGGATGTGACGCTGAACGGAATCGAACTGCGGGTGCTGGGTTCCCTTATCGAGAAAGAGCTCACCACCCCGGAATACTACCCCCTCTCCCTGAACGCACTGGTGAACGCCTGCAACCAGAAGTCGAACCGCGACCCGGTGCTGAACCTCGACGAGGCCGAGGTGACCGGCGCCCTCGACTCGCTCCGTTTCAAGCAGTTCGCCCTCCTCTCGGGCACCGGCGGGCGCGTCGCGAAGTACCGTCACACCCTGGTGGAGAAGTTCCGCTTCTCCCCGGCGGAGCTCTCCGTGCTGTGCGAGCTGATGCTGCGCGGGCCGCAGACCGTCGGGGAGCTGAGGACCCGTGGCGAGCGGATGCATCCCTTCGCGGACCTGGCCGAGGTGGAAAGCGTGCTGCAGGATCTCATGGACCGGACCCCTTCCCTGGTGGTTCGCCTGCCGCGCCAGCCCGGCCGCAAGGAGTCGCGCTACTGTCAGCTCTTCGCCGGAGAGCCCGATCTCAGCGAAGCGGCGGCGCCGGAAGCCCCGCGTAGCGGCGGGGGCGACGACAGGATCGCCAAACTGGAACAGGAGGTGGCCGATCTGCGCGAGGAAGTGGCGGCCCTGCGCCTGGCCATGGATGAATTCAGGAAATCTTTCGAATAGGAGTGCTGTCATGACTGTTTCCAAGGAAGAGCTCGCCACGAAGGTGGACATCACCGACTGGCTGTCGCTCAGGGCCCACCTGGAGCGGGGCGGCGTCATCATCGTGGACCCGCTGCTGGAGCTTGCCGAGGTGGGAGGCACGTTGGCTGCCGATGATGTGAAGACGGTCGAGCGCTGGCTTTCCTCCGCGCTGCTCACCAAGCCGTCTCTCGAGCAGATCCGCATGTGGGACGCGGAGCAGGGGAAGACCTTCAACTGCCTGATCATTTCTCCCTATGTTTTGATCCAGGAACCGGCCCCGGCAAAGGGGTAGAAGGAGGCGGCATGGAAAACGAGCAAGGAGCCGGAGTCACCTGTTCGCACTGCAGCGCGGTCTGGCACAAAAAAGGCACCACCAACTGCTGGAGCGGCGACCCGGCGGTAGCCCCGCCGCGCCCGGGGAACTGCCCCGCCGGGACGCACGGCGAGGTGATCGCCGAGGCGCTCGAGCTGATGAAAGGGGAAGGGGAGGACGCGAAGATGGCCTTCGTTGCCGCGCGCGTCGAGGGGCTTTGCTACCAGCCCATCCCCGGGAGCGACGCGGTGAACGCACGCTGGACCCGCGTCGAGGACACCATCGCCTTCGCGAAGCTCATGGGGTATCAGAAGATCGGCATCGCCACCTGCATCGGGCTTCTGGAGGAGTGCGAACGCCTGGTCGCCATCCTGAAGGCGCAGGGGGTCACGCCGTACAGCGTCTGCTGCAAGGCGGGGAGCATCGACAAGAATGATCTGGGGCTCGCCGAGAGCGACAAGGTGCGTCCGGGTACCTTCGAGCCGGCGTGCAACCCGATCGCCCAGGCCGAGATTTGCAACGGGCTTGGGACCGACATGAACATCATCGTAGGGCTCTGCGTCGGGCACGACATGCTCTTCAACAAGTATTCGAAGGCCCCGGTGACCACCCTGGTCGTCAAAGACCGCGTCACCGGCCACAACCCCGCCGCCGTCCTCTACGGCCAGAATTTCTACTATAAGAGACTGCAGAAGGGGCCGATGGTGGTGGAGTAGGCGGCCCGAAAGGACCAAGCAGCAAAGCCCGTTCATCCTGACGATGGACGGGCTTTTTAATTTTTGACGCGCCACGCGTGGGGGCATCGGGCGTTGTGCCGGTTTTTTGACAGGGAAGGGCTGTGGGCCGTTTCAGACATGATCCGGCGTGTCGTTCCCGCTCCGAAGAAGCCGATTGCGTTAAAGAAAACACATCGTTCACCCCGGCGAATTCCCCTCCCTTTGGTGGTGTGCGTGATCGTCGTGCACGCCTCAAGAGACTGAAATTTTACATGTTTTACCGTTTGCACCCCGCGCCACGTGACCCGTGACCTCTCTTCCGTCGGAAAGTTTTCCCATCTGACGGCATGCATGGTGAAAGGAGCCTCCCCCATATCGGCCGCACCAAAAAACCCGGCAAGAAAGCCGGGAACCAAACCAGAAGGGGGAAACACCATGTCAACCAGCGAAATCTCTTTAACGGCGGGAATGAGGACCAACCTACTCAACCTGCAATCGACCAGCAAGCTCCTGAACAGAACGCAGGAGAGGCTTTCCTCGGGCAAGCAGGTGAATAGCGCACTCGACAACCCGACCAACTACTTTGCGGCGCAGAACGCCAGTCAGCGCGCCAGCGACTTGGCCGACCGCAAGGACGGCATGGCGGAGGCGGTGCAGACCGTTTCTGCCGCCAACGCCGGCATCACCGCCATCACCGGCCTGATCAACGCAGCAAAAGGTATCGCGCAATCCGCACTTTCCACCAGCGACACCACGACCAGGTCCACGTTGGGAGCCCAGTATTCAACAATCCAGTCCCAGATCGACAACATCTCCTCGGACTCCGGGTACCGCGGCCTCAACCTGCTGAGCTCAACCAACACCCTGACCGTCAACTTCAACGAGAACGCAAGCTCCAGCCTCAACGTAGTCGGCTTCCTCGCCAACTCCACCGGTCTGAGCCTCGGTGGCGTCACCAGCAACTGGCAGACCAACGCCAACATCACTACCGACCAGGCGAAGATGGACACCGCGATCTCAACCCTCAGGACCAACACCCAGACCCTGGCTGCGAACCTGAACGTCATCACCATCCGTCAGAATTTCACGGACTCGATGATCAACACGCTGCAGACCGGCGCCGACAACCTGACACTGGCCGATATGAACCAGGAAGGTGCCAACATGCTGATGTTGCAGACCCGTCAGAGCCTGGGTACCACCTCGCTTTCCATGTCTTCACAGGCGGCGCAGTCGGTCCTCAAACTCTTCTAAACCTCAACCCGTTCCGGAGGGGGCTTCCCCTCCGGAACGACCTTTCATCCCCCGCCAGCCTCGCCCTCTAATCCCTTCGCAAGCAGCTTTTCTTTTGCCCATTACACGTGGTTCTTTGCCAGGTCCTCGGGCCTTTTTTCGGATATTTAAGCGTTCAGGACCAGACGCGGGGAGAGGGGTAGCGGAAGATCGACGCCAACCAGGTTTTCTGACGGTATTTTGACGGCGGGCTCCCCTTGTCGAGGTGCCGGCGTCAGGATCGGGAGCGGAAAGTCCGCTCCCTGCGATGCGTCGCCCCTTTCGGGCTCAGGACACTCGAGAAGAGGATGAAGTCTTCGACGGTGAAAGGCGGAAAGCTGAGTTGGCGATGTTTGACCTCGAAAAGCTTCACCGCGGCGGAAGCGTTTTCCTTAATGCGGGCGATCGTTATGTGTGGTGAAAAACGTCGCTCCTCCGGTACGATGCCGGCTCCGGCTACGGCCGTTTCTATTCGCTGCTGCAGTTCGAGAAGGGGGCGCGATTCCTCAAGGCCGATCCAGAGCACCCTCGGATGCCCGTGGGGAGGGAAGTGCCCGACCCCCTGCACGGTAAGCGGAAAAGGCGCAAAGGCGATCGCGGCCAAGGCTTCCTTGAGTCCGGCCGCCTCTTTTGGCTGCACGTCGCCCAGAAAGCGCAGGGTGAGATGTATCTGGTCCGTCGGCACCCAGCGCATACCCGGCAGATCACAGCAAAAAGATGAGAGAGTCTCCTTTATCTCATCGGGAAGTTCTATCGCTATGAAAAGCCTGGCCACGGTTCCTCCTGTCAGCGCGAAGCTCTGTTTGCAGTAGGCGCAAAAAAATGGTTGACTAACCAGGGCGAGAATGCTAGACAGTATAGCTTTGGTGATCTGAAAGTAAAGGCGCCCACCCATGCTTGACGCTAGATACTTACGTGAAAATCTGGATACTGTCGAAGCACGTCTCAAGACCAGAGGCGAGGGGATCAGTCTTGTCCGCTTCAAGGAGCTGGACGAGCGTCGTCGCGAACTCCTGCTGCAGGGTGAAACGCTCAAGGCGCTGCGCAACAAGGTTACCGAAGAGATAGCCCGCCTCCAGGACAAGAGCCAGGCCGGGGATAAAAAGGCGCAGATGCGCGAGGTCTCCCAGCAGATCAAGGGGATCGACGAAGAACTGAAGGGCGTGGAAGAGGAACTGCAATCCTTCCTCCTTACCGTCCCGAACATACCGAATGAGACGACCCCGGTGGGTAAGTCCGAGGAAGAGAACGTGGTGGTCCGCCTTGAAGGTGAGATCCCGAGCTACTCTTTCGAGCCCAAACCGCACTGGGAACTGGGTGAGAGCCTCGGCATACTGGATTTCGAGCGCGGCGCAAAGCTCACAGGCGCGCGTTTCACCCTTTATAAAGGGGCCGGTGCAAGGCTCGAAAGGGCGCTCATCAACTTCATGCTGGACCTGCATACCGGCGAGCACAATTATATTGAAATGCTCCCGCCCTTTATGGTAAACAGGGACAGCATGACCGGTACGGGCCAACTGCCCAAGTTTGAGGAAGATCTCTTCCATCTGGAAGGGGTCGATTTTTTTCTCATCCCCACGGCTGAGGTTCCGGTTACCAACATCCATCGCGGCGAGATTCTCAAAGGATCCGACCTGCCGATTTCATACTGCGCCTACACCCCCTGCTTCCGTAAGGAGGCCGGTTCGTACGGCAAAGACACCCGCGGCTTGATCAGGCAGCACCAGTTCAACAAGGTCGAGCTGGTCAAGTTCACCTCCCCCGAGGAATCCTACCAGGAGTTGCAGAAGCTGCTCGGCCACGCCGAGGAGGTGCTGCGCAGGTTGCAGATACCTTACCGGGTCGTGGAGCTGTGCACGGGTGACATCGGTTTCTCCGCCGCCAAGACCTTCGACATCGAGGTTTGGCTGCCGGGGCAGAACTGCTACCGTGAGATCTCCTCCTGTAGCTGTTTCGAAGATTTTCAGGCGCGTCGGGCAGGCATTCGTTTCCGCCCGGACGAGAAGGCGAAGCCGGAATTTGTCCACACGCTGAACGGCTCGGGTCTCGCAGTCGGAAGGACCGTAGTGGCGGTGCTGGAAAACTACCAGCAGGCCGACGGTTCGGTGCTGATCCCCGAGGCGCTCAGGCCCTACATGGGCGGAGCGGAGCGCATCAGCTAGGCTTTGGAGGAATGGCCGAGTGGTTGAAGGCGGCGGTCTTGAAAACCGTTGAACGAAAGTTCCGTGGGTTCGAATCCTACTTCCTCCGCCAATAGGTTTTAGCAGTACGAAATAGCAGTACGGTTTGAAACGGAGAGCTGGCCGAGTAGGTCGAAGGCGCACGCCTGCTAAGCGTGTATACTGGGAAACCGGTATCGAGGGTTCGAATCCCTCGCTCTCCGCCACTTTTTTTTGCAGCACGCAGTGCCTTGAAGGTTGTTGCAGTCAGCGGAGGTTTTGGTGAAGGTGTTGCTGAAACTGCTGGTTTTATCCCTGGTAGCATTATCTTTCGCGACAGGATGCAACGATAAGGGGAAGCAGAAACCGGAAGCAAACAGACCGAGCCCGGCAAAGGCTCCCTCGGTTGTTGTGGTTCCGGATCAGGTGAAAGGCAAATGGAAGGCGGTCCAGATCAGGGTCGCCGACAAGAACGCCCACCTGAAGAAGGTTTACACCCTGAACATAGGCTCCGACTTCAAGCTTCCCGGATCGGATCTGACGCTCAAGGTGGAAACGTTCCTGCCGCACTTCGTGATGGAAGGCACCACCCTCACTTCCCAGTCGAACGACCTGGTGAACCCGGCGGCACAGCTGGTGATCCGGGAGAACGGGAAGGAGATTTACAAGGGGTGGCTGTTTTCGCTGTACCCCACCGCGCATGCCTACCAGCATCCGCAGTACGGTTTCACCCTGGTCGACTACATGCCGGCCAGTTGATAAAGAATGCGCTCGTAGCTCAGCTGGATAGAGCAACGGACTACGAATCCGTAGGTCGGGAGTTCGAATCTCTCCGAGCGCGCCATAAAACGCAGCACAGCAGTTTGCGCCCGTAGCTCAGCTGGATAGAGCACAAGACTACGAATCTTGGGGCCAGGAGTTCGAATCTCTTCGGGCGCGCCATCAAAGCAAAGGGTCAGGTGATTTCACCTGACCCTTTGTTCGTTTATAAACAGCAATCATGTGTCTGTACATCTCGGGGGTGAACGCTGCTAGCACGGCTTCGGACAAGCTATCAACCCGGGGTCGTCTGTCTCGTCGTATGGCATTCGGCACCTCCTTTGTAAAATTTTAATCTTACAAGGGGTATACCAGGCGAACCGCAAGCAAAAAGTTTTGAACTGGTGTAAGCGCGGGCAAGGAGCCATTACAAAAACAGGCACCTGCGATATGTCGCAAGTGCCTGTTCCTATTGGTGGAGATGATCGGGTGTAAACCGTAAAATCTTGCAACGGCTTGAATTACGGTGATTTACCCTTGTCTCCAGACTCTTTGGAATTGGTGCTTTCTGTAGTTAGACTGTACCAAAAACGGGCACAGTGGACAACCAATTTAAGTCTACTGCGCCCGTTTTGCATAACTGGTGGTGTTTTATTGTAGGAGGTGGTGGCGGTAAAAAAACAAACATAAAACATGGCCAATCGGGGGTATATAAGCAGTTACCAGTTTGGGACGGGAAACGCTGGGACGCCCAGTAGTAAAGACGGTTAAACAACATTTTTAAGTTCATAAATAATTTTGTTGAGTTCTGGGTATAAAAGAAATGGAAGGGAAAATTTCGCTGAGTACCGGTACCATGCAATTGACGGTGGAGCATGGGCACCAAAGGCGAAGCACCGTTAACTGCTCCAGTGCTTTAAACTGCGGTAGCAAATGCCATCGCCAGATTAAAACTATACCCAAAATTCAAGGAACTGAAATGATAACTAACCAATTGTATGAAGAAACGTTCTCTGAATGGCTATGTGAATATGATTTTGAATTGTTTGCAACCATCAGCTTAGGAGCAGAATACGATCCATACATGTTAGAATCAAAGCTCAAACACACACTAAAAAAAGTAACTAAAGTTCCATACCAATGCGGTTTCTATGGCGTATACTCTGAGTACAACACACCTCATGTACATCTGTTATTGACATCATCAGGTGATCCTCTTGATATCAAATTGATAGAACAACGACTTGCATGGGCCTTTAAGAGAAAACAGCATGACGAAAAGGATAAGGAGATATTTGAGTATCAGGAGGATAGGGGACTTGGTCCCGTTGAAGGACATTACCCCAATTCAGTGAATGTCAAACGGATATATGATATCAATGGACTATCAATGTATCTGTGCCAGCAGTATCCAGAAATGCATCGGCATACAGACAACGAAATTTTTGGTAACCTGAAGGCATTGAATAAGAAAAGGATACATGGCTGTTAAGATATTAGGTAAAATATTTCCTCTGTAACAAAAATGCCGTACCCCCTTATATTTTTGCAGGGATACTGCGTTCCTGTGAAAGCCAACTTTTTACTGAAATTTGGCATTCAACGAGTATGGCTTTGACCTGCCGGGTTTTAGGGCAGGTCGTAAGCCTTGTTGAAAACGTAGTTAGTTCCTCATTTTAGAATCTTCAATACCCACATGAAAGCTGCTTCCCTCAGGCTCGCATATTACTCAGAATGCGCACCCGGCGATCAATTTTCATTTGCCAAGTCGCCGAAGGCACAAGTGGGCGTGGATACTTGAGTTGTGCAACAAACTTCAATGCTTGTCCATCACTTACTTTGGTAAGATCACTACCGAATTGCCGCTTCAAACCTTTAAGGCCTATGCATCCAGAGCCGAAAAATGCAATTGACATGTATGCGGATGCAATTGCGGGCTTTGGCCTACGGTTCGACAGCGATATGGCGAGCATCTGTTCCCTGATTTTCCTCGAAATAGTGCACTCGTATCTAGCCGTTACGACGCGCACAAATTGTTGTTCAATAGTGCTCGCCCCCTGAATATTACCTTTGGATATACGTTCCTTGAGTGCTCGAAGCATTGCGATTGGGTCAATGCCGGGGTGCAAATTGCTACGATGATCTTCCGCAGTAATTAAGGCCTCAACGAAAACCGGTGGCACGCTCATGCCATGTATATCAATGACCTCTAAACAACGGTGTAGGTCAATTTCAAGAGATTCTATCTTGAGATGCTCGGCAACTTTTGACATCACTATATGAGGAAGTGACATTGCATAGATGATATATTTTAAAATTCTTTGCGTCTCCATTTTGCACTGCCATCTTGATTGGCCACCATTGAGCTGAACGTGCCGGACATTTCTTCGTTTGAATCTAGAATTAGTTCATAAAAATTGGTAGACTCGCGACCGTGTCCATTTTCGACAATGTGCAAAAAAATACGATCCTTAGCGAAGTAATTTTTCTCTATGTACCCTGTAGCCTCTCCTCTAGTACGGTTCTTTCCAACGAAATCACGTTCTCCCGTTGACGAGTTTTCGTAGATTTTTTCAACTGTTCCCTCGATTCGATTTCCCTCCCGCCATAACATCGCCACGTACCGCAAAACCATATTCTCGTATGGCTTATATGCAGTGTGAACTGTGCAAATCTCGAAGTGCCAGCGACCGGTTACTTTGGGTAGAGGAAAAATTTTTTCACGTAACCAGAAGAAAAGAAGCGTGAGGAAAATGCCCCCTATCATCGTGGCAAGGGTGTCGGAACAAAATGAATTAAAGTTCAAGTACATACTCCTTAATTATTGGGGCATTCAACGGGCCGGGCCTTGACCCGCGCCGGGCATTTTCCAGCCCCGGTCGGCGTCCAAGGCCCTAGTTAGGTGTTCGGTCCAATAAATCGCACTCCGCTGGGAGTTTTGCCCTCTTTGTGTTGCTTCATGATGTAGTCAAAATATAGTGCTTCCATTGAAGTTCCTATTTTCCTAATTTGAATGGAGATTCTCTCTAGCTCACCCTCTTCATACATCTCAGACTGGTGAACTAAACCTTTTCTACCAATGCATGTCTTGAACCTTGGCCCGCTTGACCACACTGAGTGTGTGATTTGGTTACGAATATCCTCTGCTTTATCTGCTTTTTTCAATACACAATTAAGATCATCAACCCTGTGAAATCCTTTCTCAGTAGCTAGTGCCGATAAAGTGGCCAGTAGGTTAGAAAATGATGATTTGACAGTGAGTATATTCACAAGATTTTGGTCATCAGCCATATTGGCAAGAATGGCAATAAAATCGCGAATTATCATTTCGAGTCGCTGGAAGGTTACGATTATCTTTCCAATTGCCTGAAAAGTTTGAGCTGGTATATCGGTCCCAACAGGTTTATGTGTCGCATACAGCGATTCAAATAACGATTCGAATCTTTCATCTTCTAAAAATTTTCGAGTTTCGTCATTCATATTCACCCACCTAACTCCTAATTGAGCGGTTCACGCGTGCGCGTGAACTGGTGATCCACCCAAAAAAGGATGATTAGTCTGTGCACATTAGATAGCCAGTATTGATATCTTCCCGTAAATCCCCGTTTTGGTAACGCCGAAACTTATTAACGGCACCTTAGAACAAAGATCGCATCAGGGCAAGCGGAAATCCGTGTTCGAGGCCGTAATTGGGGATCCGGTCATGGCAGCCAGGTCGAATATCAACTTTTGGATCAAAGTTGGGATCCACTTCCCCTCAACGTAAGGCAGCCTGCCCTTCCACCTCGGCGGGGCCAGATTGAAAACGTTGCCCACGGAAAAGCCGGAAGAGCCGATATTAAATCTATCAATAGCCCAAGGGCTATTGATAGGGGTGCAGGTGCGCGAAATATCCTATCACTGAAGTGGCAAAGCGTTATTTGATATGGTATTATCTCTACATCAAAGATTTAATTGAGAGGGGGGGTGCCATGTCGTTAATAGGTTACGCTAGGACGAGCACGACAGATCAGCATATCCAGCCGCAGGTGGACACATTAAAAGTTGAAGGGTGCAATAAGATATTCAGCGAGCAGCGAAGTGCTGTAGACCCGAATCGCCCAGAATTGGCGAGGATGCTGGAATACTGCAGAGAAGGCGATACCGTCGTATGCACAAAACTAGATCGGATCGGTAGGAGTACGAAGGACGTCCTTGATATAGTGAATACCCTTACAGCGAAGGGGGTCGCATTCAGGTGCCTGAACATCAACCTCGACACATCCACCCCAACTGGCAAATTAATGCTCACCATGTTGGCCGCAATTGCAACTTTTGAACGTGAACTCATGCTTGAGAGGCAGCGGGAAGGAATCCGTGCAGCGAAGGCCGCAGGAAAATATAAAGGCCGTAAGGCAACGGCAAGGGCAAAAGAGGGGGAGGTTGTTGCACTGCTGTCGCAAGGGATGACAAAGCAAGCAGTGGCGGACCGGCTGGGAATCGGGATCGCCAGCGTGTATCGGATCGTGAAAACGGCAAGGTAATTGAGAGGCAAAAGAAACTAAACAGAAACTTCCACCCGTGGCTAGCGGCGGGGGGCCTACGGCATGAACTGTTTGGTCGCTGAACCCTTCGGGAGTCACAGCAAAAGGCGGCGATTTTATTTAAGCCGCGCTTTCAGGCAGGAAAAATCCACACCATAATTGAGCTTCTTCAGCAAGGCGTACTGCACCTTCAGGCTGTGCCTGTCACCATAGTTTTTCTCTCCCCAGGTCATGTCGTGATCCAGGTTGATGCCGATCAGTGCCCTGTCGATATTATCGAGATGGCCCACTATACTTTTCAAGACGCTCAGGTTGTGCAAAGACATCTCGCTGTTGGCCTTAAACCAACTGATGAAGGAGTGGCGGGTGCTGTGGAAGGATTTGTCCGCAGCGGAGCTGATGAACTTAGGCTCGAAGGTCTCGTTGTACCACTTCCCGAGAAACTGGCTCCACTTACCCTTAAACGGTTTCAGGTTGGAGAAGAGCAACGTGCTGCCAGCAGCCTGTTGCTTAGAAACGTAGTCAACAAAACCAAGGCTGATAAGTGTGGGGTGGATAGGGCAGTGGCGGCTCTTCCTCCCCTTCGTGCGTAGTAGTGCTTCAGGTTCGTGACGAAAATGGAAGTGCCATAGCCCCTCTGCATTTTTGATATCCGCGACGTGGAGCTGGCAGATCTCACTGATCCTGGCACCAGAAAGAAGGCCGATTAAAGGGACCCAGAACCGTTCGGGTTGAACAAGGGGGCGCTGCTTCATCAGCCCCGCTATAAGCTTGACGATCTCGTCGGAAGTGTATGCCGACTTCGGTTTTCTATCTGATTCTGTTTCGGGCAAACGTCTGCCCTTCAGGGGGTTGTGCGTAAGCCCCCAGACCTTGGGTGTTTCCAGCGCATACTCAAACCAGGCGCACAGCTGGATCAACATGTCATTGAGCTGTGCACGTTGCAGACCCTTGAAGCCGGGTTGCATGGACCACAAAGGGGAAAAGGGTTTCCCCCTGTAGGGGCTGGTGATCTGGTTTTTCCCTCTTGGGTATTTCTGCAGGTTTTCGATGAAATCTGCTGCAGCACCATCCTCCTCGAAAGCAACGATCTCACAGTCGCCGAGAATATCGAGAAACACGGAAAAGAAGCCTTCGTACTTAGCAAGGGTGCTCGGAGCCCAGCTTTTGACCGCCAGGCGGTCTTTTTTGTAGGACTCCCACAGGTCACAGAGTTTCTTCTTAGGTTTCGCCTGCTCGACCCTTATAGCAACAGCGGCTTCGATGGAAGGGGTCCTTCTGCCTTGGACACGTTCCATTTCAGCACGGTAACTCTCGATCAACCCTAAAATGACGGCGGAGCAAATTTGTGCGAATGCGACGGTAGGAGGGGAGTGCCAAGCATCGTCGTTTTCATTGAACCATTCAGCGCAAGGCATTTCGACCTTCCCCTCCGCAACGCGTGCAGCAAGAAGGCGCGTTTCCTGGCTGAACATGCTAGTCGCAAGTTCATCTTCGAGGCGACGGATGGACTGGGCATAGTGGTCAACGACATAGTTGACATCGTTCATCGACTTTGGGTAGCTGAAAGACTTCTCTGTTATCAGCAAGTCCCTGTTCGGATCGATCCCTAACGGTACGCCGTCGCTGAAAAAATCGAAGGCATCACGGTATTGCTTCCTGTGACGGTCAACCCGCCCAGTGAAGTCAGCCACCAGCTTTGCGGTTATCTGTTCAAGTTCCCTGTCAGTCAGCATCCCAATCCTCAGTCTGCAGAAAGCGGTTTCTGCTTCACGCACAAGCCCGGCAGCTACAGCTTTTGCCTCCTGCCTGTCTCGTGTCCTCAGACTTTTCTTCAGTTCCTTCTGACCGACGCGTTCCCGCAAGTCTAGTGGGACCCAGATCCGAAGATAATATGTTTTCGCTCGGCGAAATAGCAAAAGGCTCCTCCCGACTGTACCAAAAACTGGACCAATCGAAAAGAGCCTTTTATTAGCGTAGTGCAATCATGTTGTAAGTCAACAAGTTGCACACCGTTTTTGGTGGAGATGATCGGGATCGAACCGACGACCTATGCGTTGCGAACGCATCGCTCTCCCAGCTGAGCTACACCCCCATTATTGCGATGAGACTAATTACCAGTGCTTGGGCAGGACGATGCGGAACTCTACACCCTGGCCGGGCTGGTTCGTGATCTGGATCTTGCCGCCGTGGTTCGTGATGATCCGGTTGGCGATGGGTAGCCCAAGTCCGGTGCCGCTCTCCTTGGTGGTGAAAAACGGCGTGAAGATGCTGTTCAACTGCTCGAGCGGGATGCCACCGCCGGTATCGGCGATCTTTACCGCGACGGCTTCCTTGCCGTCTAGCTCGCAGGAAAGCACCTGCACCATCAACTCTCCGCCGCTGCCCATGGCGTCGAGGGAGTTCAGGATGATGTTGATGAACACCTGCTTCAGCTGCTGGCTGTCGCCCAAAAGTACTTGGTGCTGGCGCGGGAATTTCGTGGTGATGCGGATCTGCTTCTCTTCAAGGGGGGGCGTGACCACGGCCAGCGACTCCTTGACGACATCGACCATGTTGCAGCGGGTATAACAGAGGGTCGTCTTCTTGGAAAAGAGCAGGATCTCGGAAAGGATTCCCTCCAGGCGGACCACCTCGCGCACAATCAGGTCGGCATGTCCCCATTCCGTGCTTTCCTTCGGGAGTTTACGCGCGAGTCGCCCGGCGAAGCCGCCGATGGAGACGAGCGGCCCCTTGAGTTCATGGGCGATACCGGCGGCCATCTCGCCTATGGCGGCCAGACGCTCCTTCTGGAGCAGGCTCTCCTGCGCCTCGCTCAACTGGCGGTTGGCATCCTCGATCTTGTTGTAGAGCATCGAGTTTTCGATCGCCATGCCTGCTTGGTTGGTGAAAAGCTGCAGGAAGCGGAGGTGCTCCTGGGCGATCGGAGACTGGGTGAGCGCGTTGTCGACGAGCACCACGCCGACGGTCTGGCCGTGGGCGATGAGAGGCGAGGCGGCGAGGGCGGTGCGCGGCGCGGTGGCGGGATCGGCGCCGATCACGGCTTCGTCGGGGATGTAGATCAGGCGTTTTTCCAGGACGGCCTGGGAGGCGATGTTGAGGGTGCCGTCCAACTGGAGTCGCTTCCCCTGCACCTTGCGGCAAAAGTCGGAGTCGCGCTGTGCCGCCATCTCATCCTCTGTGATGTCCCAGCGGCTGGAGAGGATGTCCTCGCCTCCTCCTTGCGGGATCGAGAGGGGGGGGGAGGTCTCGGTGGTGACGCCGAGCATGCCGACCAGCGAACCGGAACGCTCGTTCGTCAGAAAGAGCATGGCGCGGTCGAAGAACGGGGTCGGCCCGGAGGTGAGCGCGGTTAGTGTTAGGTGAATCAGCTTGTTCAGCTTGATGGTGGAAAGCATGGTGTTGCTGAGCCGGTAAAGCAGCGAGAGCTCCTTCAGCTTCTTCTCGTTCTCGCTGTCGAGGCTCGCCACCCTTTCCTTGCAGATGGCTTCGGCAAGGGTGCCGGAGAGAAGACGGGCGACCGTCTCCGCTGCATCGACCTGCTCGGGTGAGAGGAGGTCGGGGCCGCCGAAGAGGGTGATGGCACCCATGGTGCTGCCGTTGCTGCCCAAGGGGGCGCTCAGTGCACGGTAAACTGCTCCGGCTGGCACAACCTGATCGGTGCGTGTTGCACCGGCAGCGAGGGCGCAGGCGGAAAGCTTTTGCTCCGCGTCGAGAAGCGCCTCGAGATCCTGTCGGAAGCCGCTTTGGCAGCTCTTGAAAACCCTCCCCCGGCTCCTGCCGTTCGGGGTCAGGCGGATCACGGCGAGCCCTGCGAGCCCGGAGCCGGTGCAGAGCCTCGCGATCCTTGGGAGCAGGGTGCCGGCGGCGGAGGGGGATCCCAGTAGATGCCCCAGGCCGGAGAGGAGCGCCATGGTGCGTCCTGATGCCTGCGTCTGTTCAGCGGCAGCGAGGGCGGCGAGGGTCAGGCTGAAAACCGGGAGCAACTTTCTACAAAGGGCGAGGCTTTCAGGGGAAAGGGAGGCGTCCGCGCTGCCGAGCACGAGCACGCCGACCAGTCGGTCGTCGCCATCAAGAACGGGAAGGGAATGGTAGCCTGTCGCTTCGGCGCCGCCGCGTTCTTCAGGATGCAGCTCGCTGTGGGTGCAGAAGACGTCGAACCGCTGTGACGCGGCGCGGCCGGCGCAGCCGATATCGAAAGGAATGGCGCAACGCTGCGCAATGCCGGAGGCACCGGCCAGGTAACGCTGGGTGAGTATCGGTTCCGTGGGGTCGGGGACGAAAAGTGAGGCGGAGGCAAGGCCGAAGGTGCGGGCCGCCAATCGGAGCAAGCTGCCGATCCGGGCCTGGTGGGAGCGACCGGAAGACTGGGCAATGACCAACGCTTGCTCCAGCAGGTTGTCTACCTTCCGGGCAGCCATGCGAACTCCGAGAGACAAACGGTGAATTGGAGATCTAGCGGAATCTTTCTTTCTTTTCCTGCTCCATCTTGCAGTCGATGCAGAGGGTGGTCACCGGGCGGGCCTTCAGGCGCGCTTCGCTGATGTCCTCTTCACAGACCTCGCAGATCCCGAAGGTGCCGTTGTCGATACGGTTTAGCGCCTCCTGGATCTTGTTGATGAGCTTGCGCTCGCGGTCACGGATGCGCAGTTCGAAAGTGCGGTCCGACTCCTGGGTGGCGCGGTCGGTCGGGTCGGGGAAGTTGGTCGTGTCGGAGTTCATCTCCATAACGGTCCGGCCAGCTTCTTCCAGGAGCGATCGTTTCTCTTCCTGCAGGATTCCTCTGAAGTACTCGAGCTTTTCCGAATTCATGACACCTACCCTTTCTAATCAATACGACATTAAAGAGGATTTTTCAAAATTAGTAAAGTGAAATTTTCCTCTTAACCAAAGATCCGGGAGACGAAACGGGCTCCCGGAGCCGCCTCAGATGGCGTCGAGGGCTTCGGAGAGCGAGGTGACTCCCACCACCTTCATTCCCGGTATCTCCTTCTTGGGGGCGTTACCCTTCGGCACGATGGCGCGGGTAAAGCCGTGTTTCACCCCTTCCTTGAGTCTCGATTCCCCGTTCGAGACCGGCCTTATCTCGCCCGAAAGCCCGACCTCTCCGAAGACGAGGAGATCCTGCGGCAGGACGGAGTTCCTGAAGCTGGAGACGATGGCGAGGGCTACCGCCAGGTCGGCGCTGGTTTCCAGCACCCGGATACCGCCGACGACGTTGACGAAGACGTCCTGGTCCGCCAATACGAGGCCGCCGTGCTTGTTGATGACGGCGAGGACCATGGCGATGCGGTTCTGGTCGAGTCCGATCCCGAGGCGCCTGGGCGAGCCGTATTGAGCGGATACCACGAGCGACTGGATCTCCACCAGAAGCGGCCTCGTCCCTTCCCAAAGGACGCTGATGAGGCTCCCGGGTGCGGCGTTCTCGGTGCGCGAGAGGAAGATCGCGGAGGGGTTCTTCACCTCCCGCAGCCCCTTCTCGGTCATGGCGAAGACGCCGAGCTCGTTCACCGGGCCGAAGCGGTTCTTGGTGGTGCGCATGAGCCGGTAGCGCGCGTCCTCGGTCGAGGAGAGCATCACCTGGGTGTCCACCATGTGGGAGAGCGTCATCGGACCGGCGAGGGCCTGGTCTTTGGTGACGTGCCCCACCATGATGAGGACCACTCCGGAAGTCTTGGCAAAGCAGGTGAAGGCGGCGGCCGATTCCCTTACCTGGGAGACGCCGCCCGGTGCCGCGTCTACCGCGGCCGATTGCATCACCTGGATCGAATCGATCACCACCACCGCCGGCCGTTCGCTCTCGGCGGCTTCCAGCACCCGTTCCACCGAGCTTTCCGCGAGCATCTTGACCCGGTCGAGGGGAAGCTGCAGCCTCCTGGCCCGCCCGGCGATCTGTTGCAGGGATTCCTCGCCGGAGACGTAGAGGACCTCTCTGCTCTCCGCAGCGTGACACATGGTCTGCAGCAGGATGGTGCTTTTCCCCGCGCCGGGGTCGCCGCCGATCAGGATGACCGAGCCGGGGACGAAGCCTCCCCCGAGCACCCGGTCGAACTCTTCGCTGCCGCTTGAGAAGCGATGCTCATCGGTGAGTTGCACGTCTTTGAGGAGGGTGACCGGCGAGGTGGTTCCGGCGAAACCGTCGCGTCGCCCGGGACGTGGTTCCGGCCCCAGGCGTACTTCCTTGATGGTGCTCCAGGCGTCGCAGGCGGAGCAGTGCCCCTGCCATTTGGGGTAGGTCGCACCGCAGTCGGAGCAGACGAACCCGGTCTTTACCTTTACTTTTGCCATATCACTCCAGACGCGCAGCGGCGGGCCGAAAAACTACGTAATACTAAGCTTTTTGCCAAAAGGTGTCAACAACGGCGCGTTTACCTGCGCGGCGCGGTATGCGTTTGACAAGCTTTCCTCGGCTAAGATAGAATCTGTCGCTCGTTTCCGGTCGTATGCGCCCTGAACGAAAGAGAACTGCGTGGGAGGGGAGACGGTGCGGGGGGCTAGGGGAGCTGCGCCAGCGCGGTGGCCGCTGCGGCGCGGGTTTTGTCGTGGGGGGAGCCGAGCAGCCTGGTGATGGCTTCGGCCAGCGTGGCGTCACCGATGCGCCCCAAGGTGAGGGCTGCCTCGGCGTCGAGGAAGCCGTCGTTCGCCTCCAGAAACGGCACGAGCTTCGGGATGAGCGAGCGATCCCGGTAGCGGGAGAGCGCGGCGATGGCAAGGGCGCGCACCGGGGTGGAAGGGTCCTCAAGCTTTTCGACCAGCGTGGGAAGCGCCTCGGGGCGCGCCAGTTCGCCGAGAACGCTGACCGCGGCGCACCGGATGTCCTCCTCCGGCCTTGCGGCGCAGTAGTTCAGTATCTGCAGCACGCGGTCGTCGGGGATACGCCCCAAAGCGTAGATGGCGGTGACCTTGGTGGCCCGGTCGCCCCGCTTCAGGCGGTCGAAGACCTCCTCGAGGCTCTCCGCCGCTTCCAGCGCTTCCAGTGCCCGCGAAGCTGCCTGACGTACCTCGGTATCGGGGTCCTTGAGCAGCGGCATGATCGCGTCGCGTCTTTTGATGCGTTCGGCTCGGTCCATAGCGACGAAAATTAACAAAAATCCGTCGGCTGTACAACACAAAACGACAGATTACTTAACAAGGGTTCACCGTTCAAGGTGGCCGACAAGGAGAACGAACCGATGACGAACCGGATCAAATCCGTTGCACTTTCCGCCCTGGTGCTTCCCGGGCTGGGACAACTCTACCGTGGAAGCCGCGTCAAGGGAGGGGTGCTGATCCTGCTGGACAACATCTTCATCCTCGGCGCGCTGTTCGTAGCACTCAGAAGCGCAGGCAAGCTCATGGTGGCCGGCCGGGAAGGGGGACTCACGCCGGAGCAGGTGGTCGCGGCGATCCAGGTGGATGCCCCTTACGTAAAATACCTTTTGGGCGGTTTCATGATCGTTTGGGCCTACGGCGTCGTGGATGCCGCTTTTTATAAAGGGAACAATTGACAAACAATATTTTATTATGAGATAAACGTGAGCGCTTCCTGCTGTGTCCACGCGGGAGGCCAGGAGGCGCTCTCTACATGATACGTTCGGAAATTCTGGGGACCGGCGGCTACGTTCCGGCGCGGGTTGTCCCCAACTCCTATTTCAACTACCTCGTGGATGACGCGGATCACTGGATCCATTCCCGCACCGGCATCCGTGAACGGCGTTTCTCGGCAGCTGAAGAGGCCACCTCTGACCTCGCCACCAGCGCCGCCCTCCTCGCCCTCGAAAACGGGGACGTAGACCCTCTCGACATCGACTGCATCATCGTCGCCACCTCCACCCCCGACATGATCCTCCCCGCCACGGCCTGCATGGTGCAGAAGAACATCGGCGCCGCGAGGGCCTTCGCCTTCGATATGAACGCGGTCTGCAGCAGCTACATCTACGGCATGGAGATGGCGGACAACCTGATCCGGTCCGGGAAGTACAAGAAGGTGCTCCTGATCGGGGCCGACACCTATTCGAAGATCCTCGACTTTGACGACCGCGGGACCGCGCCTCTTTTCGGCGACGGCGCGGGTGCGGTGATCCTTGGAGCCGGGGTTTCCGGCAAGGGAATCCTGCACAGCGTGATGCAGAGTGACGGCTGCGGTTGGGAGCTGATTCAGGTCCCCTCTTCGGGGTCGAGAAAGCCGGTGAGCGCCGAGAGCATCGCGGCAAAGGAAAACACCTTCAAGATGGCGGGTAAAAGCGTCTTCACCTTCGCGGTCGACGTCATCCCGCGCATCATCACCGATCTCGCCGAGCGCGGCGGTGTCCGTCCCGAGGATATCGACCACATCATCCCGCACCAGGCGAACGTGCGCATCATCGACTTCATCTCCAAGAAGACCGGGATCCCCAAGGAGAAGTTCCTGCTCAACCTGGACCGCTACGGCAACACGGCGGCGGGGTCGGTGGGACTTGCCCTGGACGAGAATCGCAGAAACGGGAAGATCAAGCCGGGCGAACTGGTGCTCATGATGGGCTTCGGCGGCGGGCTTTCCTGGGGAGGGGTGCTGCTGAGGGCGTAAAAGCCTGCTCTGCACTGGGTTCAATAATGAAGGGGATGGGGCTTGATGCTCCGTCCCCTTTTTATTTCCTGATGATCGATGACTTCCGCTAGTACCCCTCTCCCTCCGGGAGAGGGTGCCCAAAGGGCGGGTGAGGGCGTTGCCGCGGAGGGAGAAATTGCCGCTGCCGGCGCCCTCACCCCTGCCCCTCTCCCGGGGGGAGAGGGGGATCCGCTTTTTTCCCGGCGATCCCTTCGGGGACCTCGACCGGGGTGAGGCCGTGGGCCCGCATCAGGGCGATGAGGTCCGCATCGGGAACGCGCTGACGCCAGCCGGCGTGGAAACGGTCGGCGGCGAGCAGCAATCCGCCGGGAGCAACCCGCGCGGACAGCCCGGCGAAGGCGGAGGCGAGCTCATCAGGATCGTGCAGCAGGGGACCGCCCAGAAGACCGTTGCAAAGGACCAGGTCGTATGGCTCGCGCGCAGGCGGGGCGTCGACGCGGTCCAGGTAGAACTCCATTGCCGGGGCGTTGGCACCCGGCGCAAGGAGCGACCCCGCGCGGTTACGGTACTCGCGCTCGCGTCCGGAAGCGTGCGGGAAGTACATGTGCGCGCCGGCGAAGAGCTCGATCGGCTCCAGCGTGGAGCCGTGCACGGCGCTTCCCAATCCCATTCCAGCCTCTAAAAGCAGTTGCGCCACCTGGTAGGTCCCTTCGCCGCTGCCGCAGGCGGCGTCCAGCACGCGGATGCCGTCTGCACGGCGCGACCGTTTCATCCACATCGAAATCCACGAGAGCTGACGCGGATAGCGGTCGAAGCCGCCGCCGAAATGCTGCGGAAGCATGAGCGCGAAAAGAAACGCGGTGCGTGCGGTGTCGCCGCCGGCGAGCCGGCGCAGGGACGGCGCCGGATCGGCGCAGGTAAGCTGCGGCGAGAGTCTCTGCAGCAGGTCGAGCCAGCTCGCGGAACTCTCAAGGTAGGTGCCGGAGAGCAAAGGGGCGAAACGGCAGCCGCGCCGCAGCACCTCTTCGAACAGGGCGCGCGGATCAGCGAGCGGGAAGAGCGCCTCGGTCATGCTGCGCATCTCTGGGGTGATCTCGAGGCCGGGTGCCCAAAGGGGCAGGGGATAGCTCGCCGCGTAGCTCAGGAAGCGTTCTTTTAGGCGCGCGATGCGCCGTTCGAGCCGGTCGTCGAGGAGGGAGCCGGGCGTAAGAAGCCGCCCCAGGCGCTCCCGGATCTCCTGTGGCTCCGTCGTGGGGACGAATGAGAGCCGCATCGGCTAGATGATCACCTGGTGCAGATCGCGGCGCTGGTAGCGCCACCAGAAAGCACCGGCCCGGACGAACCAGTCGACGACGAAGACGCTCCAGACCGCGTAAAGCGAGAGTTTGAGGGGGACGGCGGCGATGTAGGAAAAAAGCACCCGGACCCCCCACATGGAGGCCAGGGTGATCAGGAAGACGAAGTGCGTGTCGCCGGTGCCGCGCAGGCTGCCGGCGTAGACGAAGGAGAGGGCGAGCGGCACCTGCGCGAAGGCGACCAGCCGCAGGAAGACGCTCCCTTTCTCGATTACGTCCGGGTCGCTGGTGAAGAGGGCGATCAACTGGTGCGGCAGGAAGAAAAAGAGCAGCGCCATGAAGGCCATGACCAGGACTGCCAGCCTGAGCGCCTCGGTGTGGCTCATGTGGGCGCGTCTCAGTTTCCTCGCCCCGAGCGCCTGCCCCATGAGGGTTGCCGCCGCGATGCCCATCCCGGCGCCGGGCATGAAGGAGAGCGACTCGATGGAAAGACCGATCTGGTGCGCGGCATACGCGGCGGTACCAAAGCCGATGATGAACTTGGAATAGAAGAGCTGGCCGGACTGCTGGGCGATGCGCTCAAGGGCGACCGGGTAGCCTATGCCGAGCACCTTCTTGAGCAGCACCAGGTCCGGTTTCCCGATCTTCAGGTAACCGCCGCGGAACGCCCGGACGAGAAGATAGCAGAAGCCGGCCGCCTCGGAGAGGTTGATGGCGTAGGCCGCGCCGACGACGCCGAAGCGGGGAAAGCCGAAATGGCCGTAGATGAGGGGGTAGGCGATCGCCACGTGCAGGACGTTCACGAGGAGGATCCCCTCCATCGGGGTGCGCGTGTTGCCGGTCCCCTGCATGATCGCGGAGAGGATGTTCAGCCCCGCGGTGAAGCCGAAGTACAGAAAGACGAGGCGGATGTAATCGGAGGCGTAGGAGAGCACCTCGGGCTGCGCCCCCATGAAGACGGCGATCTCTTTGCCGAAGGAGATGCCGAGGAGGCTCGCCGCAACGGCGAGAAGGGCGCAGAAGAGAAGCGACGCGAAGCCGGCTCTCTTCGCCTCGGTGCGCCGTCCCGCACCCCACAGGTGGGCGATCACCACGTTGGTTCCCGTGGAAAGCCCCCAAAAGACCGTCATGGTGACGAAGATGAGGAGCTGTCCGAGACCGGTGGCGGCGATCGCCGCGGCACCGAGCCCCCCCACCATGAAGATGTCCACGATGGAGACCAGGCGCTGGAAAAGCGAAGAGAGAAGCACCGGCATGGAGAGGGCGGCGACGTCGCGACGGATCGAGATGCGCTTGCTGTTTTTGGAAGAGAGAAGACGTTTCAAGACGACGGGCGTTCCTTCAAAAGACAAACGCCGGGACCGTGGTCCCGGCGAGGATGAGCGGAGGTTACAGTTCCTTCAGGGCTTCTTCCTGGCTGCGTACGAAGTTCTTCGCCCGGCCCGAAGGTGCGATGATGCCGTAGGCCATGGCCTCGTTGAGCTCCGCCTCGGTGGCGCCTGCATTTTTCGCGACCGCGAAATGTTTCTTGAGTCAGTCCGGGCAGCCGACCGCTACGGCGCATGCCACGCGGATCAGCTCACGGTACTTCTCCTCGAGGACTTCCTCGTACTCGAAATCGAGAATCTTCTTGCGGATCTTCATGGTCAACCTCCCTGTGCGGTGCTGTGGCGTTGAACGCCTACATAACTAGCACAAACCTCATGGGCTGAAAACCATAACCTGAAAAAAGAAGGGTCACCGGGGATTTTTCGGGGACGGCGGGAAAGTGTAGACGCGAAGCGATGCAGGTGCCCTCGCGCTCCCCCCTTTGCGAAGGGGGGACGGGGGGGATTTGCTTTTTGCTCCCAGTATCACCCCGTTGAACAGGGTTGTGTCGCTTCCCCCGCTGACAAATCGCTACTGGTGCTCGTCATCTGGCGTCTGCTTGCGTGACGCCCCCTGCAAAAGGCCAAGGCTAAATCCCCTCTGTCCCCCCTTCGCAAAGGGGGGGACGCTAGGGCATGTTCTCTGCTAGACAAGTAACACCATTGGCTCTCCGGAATTCCTGGATGAACCTTCGCAAAGGGGGGGACGTCAGGGCATGCTCTCTGCTACGACGAGTAACACTATTGGCTCCCCGGAACTCTCTGAAGAACAAAAAGAGGTGACCGGTGCAGAGGGGGAGGGCTAGCCGCGATTCGCGCCGTCCTCTGCCGCAGCCATGCCGTTACCGGTCAGCTTGCGCACCGCGACCGTCATGCCGCGCACCTTCGCCTCGAAATCGCCGTAGGCGCGGGCGATCTCCCCCTCGGCGCTCGCCACCAGCGCGTTCAGCTTTCTTTCCGCGGCTTCGAGCTCTTTTCGGTACTGCTCCAACTGCTCGTCCACGTCCATCAGCATGTTTTCCAGTTTCCAGCGCCGGTTGGCCGGGGAGAGGGAGTAGTCGTTGAGGATCGCGGTGATGTCGTCCTCGGTGTTCTGCAGGTGCGCTTCCGCTTCCCTTCTTTTCCTGATCGCCTGCCGCATCTTCTCGAACGAAATGATTTTGCCCATACCTTTTCCTTCAGCGCGTGTTTCAACCGGGGTGACGTGCCCCGGTCCTGCCGGCCGCATCGTTTGTGGTCGGCGAGGCCACTGATATCTTATTTTATTTGCTGCGGTCGTGTAAACGCTGAAATAAAAAGGAAAAACTCACGAACCGGCGGGCGGCATCGAGATGGGGCTGCCAAGGGGGGCGGCTTGAAAGTGTCGGGAAATCTGATACTTTATCCCCTTGTGTGCGCGGGTGACCAAGGCGGCCGGCGTCTCGGCCTTTATGAAAGAGGGGAGCGATGAAAGGCAAAGAAGCGAGGGACGTTCTGGAACACGTAACAGACCCGACCAGGCTCGCGGCCTTGCGTGCCGTCGCCCTGCTCGACACACCCGCCGAGGAAGCGTTCGACAGGCTGACGAGGCTCGCGGCCCGCTTCACCGGTGCCCCGGCCGCCCTCGTCTCCCTGATCGATTCGGATCGCCAATTCTTCAAAAGCTGTCTCGGACTTCCCGAGCCGTGGCAGTCACGGCGGGAGACTCCGCTTTCGCATTCCTTCTGTCAGTACAACCGCATCGCCAAGACCCCGCTGGTCATAACGGACGCGCGCGAGCATCCGCTTTTCAAGGACAACCTCGCCGTCCGGGACTTGAATGTGATTGCCTACCTCGGCATCCCCCTCACCAGCGCGGACGGCTACATCCTCGGCTCTTTCTGCGTCCTTGACGGAAAGCCCAGAGAGTGGACCGGAGAGCAGATCTCCGTAGTGGAGGATCTGGCTGCCGCGGTAATGACGGAGATTCAGCTCAGGTCGGAGATCGTGACCCGGCGCCTGGCCGAGCGGCAGACGAAGGAGAGAAACGCCGAGCTTTGTACCGCATACGAGAAGCTGGAGCGGGAAAGTGCGGAGCGGGTGCAGGCTGTGGAGCGGCTCAGGCAGATGGACCGGATGCTGATCCAGCAGGGGCGGCTGGCGGCGATGGGGGAGTTGATCAGCAACATCGCGCACCAGTGGCGCCAGCCGCTGAACGTGCTCGCCCTCCTGGCACAGGACCTCCCCATCACCCTGCGGCTTGGTGAGCTGACCGAGGAGTACCTGGACACGAAGGTGGAGAAGATGATGGATGCCATCGTGAAGATGTCGCAGACCATCGACAAGTTCAGGAGCTTTTTCAACCCGGCTTCCGAGAAGACCGGGTTTTCAGTGCTCGAGGCGGTGGAGAAGACGGTCTCCCTGGTGGACATCAGCCTGCACGAGGTGCAGATAAGGATCGAAGTCACCTCCTCGGGGCAACCGCAGGTCGACGGGTACCCGAACGAGTACGCACAGGTGCTCTTGAACCTTCTCATCAACGCGCGGGACGCCTTCGTGGCGGCGAAGCCGCCCCAGCCGACGATCCGGATCCACGTGGGTGAAGAGAACGGCCGGTCGGTGGTGACTGTCGCCGACAACGCCGGGGGGGTGCCGGAGGAGATCCTCGACAAGGTGTTCGACCCTTACTTCACCACGAAAGGGCCGCAAGGTGCGGGGATCGGTCTTTACATGGCGAAGATGATCATCGAGAGGAACATGGGAGGAACGCTCACCGTCGAGAACGCCGAGGGGGGTGCCAAGTTCCGCGTGGTGGTGTGATTTGCACCACCTTTGGCGACGGGAAGATCGTCTGGAGATGGTAGGGGGCAAGGCTGCCAGCACAGGCGACCTCGTACTGGTGGGGAAAGAGGTGAATCCGGTCATCAAGGTCCTTACTCGACACGGCATCACCGTCACGGCTGTCCACAGCCACATGCTTTTCGAAACGCCCCGCCTCTTTTTCCTGCACTGGTGGGCGTACGACGACCCGGAGAAAGTGGCTCGGGGGCTGCAAGCGGCCCTGGAGAAGGCGGACATAAAGAAATGACGGACGCAAGAGATGAAAATGCGTTGATCCCGGTGGGGTTGTGGGAGCTGGTGCTGTATTTCCTGCGTCTCGGGGCCCTTGGCTTCGGCGGACCCATCGCCCTTGCCGGTTACATGCAGCGTGATCTCGTGGCGCGGCGCTGGGTCTCCGAGCAGGAGTACAAAGAAGGTCTCGCATTTTCGCAGACATGTCCCGGGCCCCTAGCCGCCCAACTGGCCATGTGGATGGGGTTCATCCGTCACGGCGCCACGGGGGCCTCGCTGGTCGGCATAGCGTTCATTCTCCCCCCCTACCTCATGGTGTTGATCGTCGCCTTCCTGTACGTCACCTATCACGGGCTCCCCGTCGTCCAAGCGCTCTTTTACGGCATCGGGCCGGCGGTGATCGCCGTCGTCGCGCTATCGGCCCAGCGCCTGGCGCGGACGCTCGTGGGGAAGGACAAGAGGCTCTGGGTGATTTTCGCGACGCTGGCGGTGATAACTGTTGTCGCGAAGGCGGAAATAGCGTGGCTTTTCGTCGTCTCTGGTGGAATCGGGGTGCTTCTTTACCATCCGCCGCAAAAGTGGCGGCGATACCGGCAGCCCGAAAGCACCCTCCTGGCTTTGCCTGCTGCGGCAGGCAAAGCCCTCTCCCTGTCGCTGCTGGGCTCGCTAGGCGCTTTCTTTGTCAAAGCGGGGGCCTTCACTTTCGGCAGCGGCCTCGCCATAGTTCCTTTCCTGCATCAGGGGGTCGTGCTGCAGCACCACTGGCTGAACGAGCGCCAGTTTCTCGACGCGGTCGCCGTCGGCATCATCACGCCGGGACCGGTGGTGATTACGGCGGCCTTCGTGGGGTATCTCGTTGCCGGGGTCACTGGGTCCGTCATCGCTGCAGCTGCGGTTTTTCTGCCGGTGTACCTGTTCGTCCTCTTCATCGGGCGGTATATCCTGCGGTACCGTGAGCATCCGGCCCTGCAGGGTTTTGTGAAAGGTGCGACCGCGGCGGCAACCGGCGCCATCGCAGGCGCTTCGGTGATACTGGCGGAGAAGTCTGTCATCGATCTGAACACGGCGTTAATAGGGGGGACAGCCCTTCTTGTGCTTTGGCGGTTCAAGACGCCGGAGCTGCTCGTCGTTGCGCTTTCAGCCGTTGCGGGGGTGGTTTTGTACCCTGGTTAGGGACGGCCCCTCGGGGACTGTCGGGGCCGGAAGGCGGCAGGGGGAAGGCGGAAGGGATGTGACGAACTACGAAAAGAGCCGCAACCTACAAGGTTACGGCTCTTTCTTTACGTTTTATGCGTTACTACGCTAGAACGGGATCTCGTCGTCCGGGTTGAAGACCGGCTCTTCGTAGCCGCCGCCCTGGTTGTAATCCTGCTGCGGACGGCCGCCGCCCTGGCGCGGTGCGCCGCCCTCGCCTTTCGCGGAGAGCATCTGCATCTTCTCGCCGACGATCTCGGTGGTGTAGCGGTCCTTGCCGTCCTTGTCGGTCCACTTGCGGGTCTGCAGGCGTCCCTCGATATATACGGTCTTACCCTTGGCGAGGTACTCGCCGGCGATCTCGGCGAGACGCGCCCAGAGGGTGATGTTGTGCCATTCGGTCTTGTCTTCCCAGTTGCCGTCCTTGCCCTTGATCCGGTCGGTGGTGGCCAGGGAGAAGGAGGCTACGGCGGTGCCGCCGGCGGTGTAACGGACCTCAGGGTCCTTGCCCAGGTTGCCTATGAGCATCACCTTGTTCAGACTTGCCATGGGGGTGTTCTCCTTTTGCGTTTTGAATTGGGGAAGTGTATAGAAATCGCGCCCTCATGGCAAGCGATATTGTTTGACTCTCATCGTAAAAAAAAGTAACGTAACCGGTCATGCTGAGAGCTCGTATCTACCTTCTTTTCTTCGTTCCGTACACGTTGTTATGCAGCCTCGCCGCCGTGATAGGCGGCCTGTTCGACGCTTCCGGCCGGGCGGGTCACGCCTGCGCCAGGGTCTGGAGCCTCGGCTCCCTCTGGGCGGCCCGGATCAGTGTCGAAGTGGAGGGGCTGGAAATGGTCCCGACCGAGGGGCCCGTCATCTACATGGGGAACCACCAGGGCAACTTCGACATCCTGGCCCTGACCCGCGCCATCCCGCGTCTGTTCTCCTGGGTCGCCAAGGAGGAGCTCTTCCGGGTGCCGGTCTTCGGCGCCGCGATGCGCCGGGCCGGGTACATCCCGCTTGACCGCAGCGACGGCAGGAAGGCGCTTAAGAGCATGAACCAGGCGGCCAAGCGCATCGCCTCCGGTGCGAGCGTGGTCATCTTCCCGGAGGGGACCCGCACCAAGGACGGCGCGCTCCTTCCCTTCAAGCGCGGCGCCTTCATGCTGGCGGCACGCGCCGGGGTTCCCATCGTCCCATTCACCATCAACGGCAGCAGGGCCATCAACCCGCGCAACCGGATCGAGCTGTGCCCCGGCACCATCAGGGTCAGCTTCGGCGCGCCGATCGAGGTCGCGGGGGTCGCCGAGGCCGAGCTCCTGGAACGGGTGCGCGCGGCGATCGCGGCAAAGCTGGAGGTTGACTAGATGGCGATCGTGTACCTGGTGCCGGCCCTTTTCGGCGTCGCGCTCATCTTCTGGGGACTCCCGGCCGCACACCGGCTGCGCTCCCCCTTGAACGTCCTCGCGGCGGCGGCCGTGCTTCTGGGCGTGGCGCTCCTCCTTCTCGGGACGCTGCTCACCGTGGCCCCGAACTTCTTCCGAGGATGACGCGACAGGGGAGTAACAGGAACGACATGGATAAGGTCAAGACCATAGCAATAAACGTAGCGGCAGTCGTCGCCATATCCCTTGCCCTGCTCTGGGGGAACACCCTCTACCGGCAGTACGTGCAGTTCGACAAGGGGGAGAAGGCGATGCTCTCCGGGGACTTCACCGCCGCGGTGGCCGGGTACGAGGCGGCCATCCACATGTACACCCCGGGGAGCTCCGTGGTGCCGCGCGCCGCGCAGAAACTGTGGGATCTCGGCCAGATGGCCGAGGGGAGGCACGACACGGCGCGGGCGCTCATCGCCTACCGTGCCCTGAGGAGCTCTTTCTACGCGGTGGCAGGCACCTACGCGCCGGGACAGGACTGGATCGCGCGCTGCGATGCCCGCATCGCGGACCTCGTGCTGCTGCAGAAGGGGCGGCCGGGGGCTTAGGGGTATTGACCACGGGGTTTGGTAGCTGAAGCGGCTACCCAGGCAAAATCCCCCCTGTCCCCCCTTCGCCAAGGCTACGGGGGGCAAGCTCCCCCTTCGCAAAGGGGGGGACGCGAGGGCACGGGCATCGCTGCATTACAACATCGCTGTGGCTCCCCGGAATTCTCCGAAGAACCTCGCAAAGAGGGTAGAAGCATCACCTCTTGTGGGGACTTCCGATCAACATCACTCCGCAAAGGCGCGGTCCGGTCGTGAGGCGGCCGGCGAGCGGCAGGCGCGGGGAGCGGGGGGACGACGTCTCCCGGCAAAGGAGCATCTTGGAAGCAACCAGTATCGAGAGTACCGGCCTGAAGTTCGTGGCGCTCGGAGGGCTCGGCGAGATCGGCCTGAACATGGCGGCCTTCGAGTACGGCGAGGACATCGTCATCGTCGACTGCGGCCTTATGTTCCCGGAGCCGTACATGCTGGGGATCGACGTGGTCATCCCGGACATCGGCTACCTAATGGAGCGGGCCGACCGCATCCGGGCCATCCTGCTCACGCACGGTCACGAGGACCACATCGGCGCGCTCCCCTACGTGCTGCGCGACATCAATCCCCCCATCTACGGCACCGCCCTCACCTTGGGCTTCGTGAAGGAGAAGCTCAAGGAGTTCGAGCTGGACCAGAAGGTCGATCTCCGTGTGGTGAAACCGAAGGACGTCATCGAGCTCGGCGACTTCATCGTGGAGTTCATCCGCGTCGCCCATTCCACCGTGGACGGCTGCGCCCTGGCCCTCACCTGCCCGGAAGGGGTGGTAGTCCACACCGGCGACTTCAAGCTCGACCAGACCCCGGTGGACGGAGAGCTCACCGATCTCACCACCTTCGCCCGTTACGGCCAAAGGGGCGTGCTCGCGCTCTTCGCCGACTCCACCAACGTGGAGCGCGAGGGGTACACGCTCTCGGAGCGGGTGGTGGGGGAGGCCTTCGACGAGATCTTCCCGAGCTGCGCGGGGCGCGTCATCGTCGCCGCCTTTTCGAGCAACATCCATCGCGTGCAGCAGGTGGTGGACGCGGCGCGAAAGAGCGGCAGGAAGGTGCTCTTGAACGGCCGCTCCATGATCGCCAACGTGCAGATCGCGCGTGAACTCGGTTACCTGAGGGTCCCCGACGACGTCCTGATGGATCTGAAGGAGCTCCCGAAGCTCCCGAAAGAGCAGGTCTGCATGATCACCACCGGGAGCCAGGGGGAGCCGAGAAGCTCGCTCATCCGGATCGCGATGGACGACCACAAGCAGATCAAGCTGGAGCGGGGCGACACGGTGATCCTCTCCTCGCGCTTCATTCCGGGGAACGAGAAGACCATCTCGGACCTGATGAACCACCTCTACCGTCGCGGCGCCGAGGTGATCCACGAGAAGGTATCCGAGGTGCACGTCTCGGGGCATGCAAGCCAGGAGGAGCTTAAGCTTTTGCACAACCTGGTGCGGCCGCGCTTCTTCGTCCCGGTGCACGGCGAGTACCGCCACCTCGTGAAGCACGCCCAACTGGCCCAGAAGGTCGGCACACCCGAGGAACGCTGCATCCTTGCGGTTAACGGCGACGTGGTTCTTTTCCAGGGGGGCGAGGCGGCCGTCGTGGAGCAGGTGAACACCGGCCGGGTCTTCGTGGACGGCAAGGGGGTCGGCGACGTAGGCAACGTGGTCCTGAAGGACAGGAAGCATCTTTCCGAGGACGGCATGGTGGTGGTCATCGTCGGCATCAACCAGGTGAGCGGCGAGATCATCTACGGCCCGGACATCGTGTCGCGCGGCTTCATCTTCGAGGACGAGAGCCAGCAGTACCTGGACGAGGCGAAGAAGGTGGTGCTGGACACCCTGGCAATGGTGAGTACCGAGGCGCTCACCGATTGGAGCGAGGTGAAGCTCGAGGTCCGCCGCGTGCTGCGCCGTTTCTTCAACAAGACCATAGAGAGGCGGCCGGTGATCCTGCCGCTTGTTTTGGAGATGTAATCCGCCCCCTCCCCAAACCTCCCCCTCCGGGGGAGGGAGTTCAAAACACAGGTAACGCATGACGACTGAAGAGAAGATCGAAAAAAAGGAAAAGGTTGCCAAGGAAGTTAAGGGGATGGCGTTCGGCGCCGCCGGCATCTTCCTCTTCGTCGCGCTCGCCTCGTACCACGGAGAGGACCTCTCCTTCAACAGCGTCTCCACCCTCGCCCAGACCCAAAACCTCGGGGGACGCTTCGGAGCCGAGCTGGCGGACTTCTTCCTGCAGCTCTTCGGGCTTGCCTCCTACATCTTCCCCTGCAACCTGATCTACCTGGCCTACCGCTCCTTCACCTCGGACCCGGTCCGGTGGCGGCGCTACAAGGCCGTAGGCTTCGTCCTGCTGGTGGTCTCGGTCGCGGGGCTTTTCGCCTTCAACCTGCAGTTCACCGAGTTCCTTGGGCAGCGCGTCCCGACCGGCGGCTTCATCGGCTTCCAGAGCTCCGCCCTTTTGAAGCGCGCTTTCGGAACGGTTGGGGCGCTCCTCATCCTCCTCCCGATGCTGGCGGCGAGTGCCATGCTGCTTTCGCGCTTCTCCTTCGTCCTCTTCGCCAACTGGTGGATGACGGCGCTGAAGGAGAGCTGGGAAAAGAGCAAGCAGCGCCGGGCGCTCGCGCGCGAGCTCGCCTCGGAGAAGGAAAAGGACGAAAAGCCGAGGCAGCACGCGGCCCCGGTCATCAAGCCCGCCGTGGTGCCGCCGCCGGTTCCCGCACCGGTGGCCAAAAAGGAAAAGAAAAAGGACGAGAAGAAGAGCGAGCCGGTGCAGGAGGCCTTCGATTTCATCAAGGCTGAAGGGGACTTCAAGACCCCGCCGCTTTCCCTGCTTGATCCTCCGCCCGAGGGGGCGAAGCGCCAGGACAAGGAAACGCTCACCATGAACGCAAGGCTCATGGAGAAGAAGCTGAAGGACTTCGGCGTGGATGGGGAGGTGGTGGAGATCTGCCCCGGCCCGGTCATCACCATGTACGAGTTCTCCCCGGGGCCCGGCATCAAGGTGAGCCGCATCGCCGGTCTGCAGGACGACCTGACCATGGCGCTGCAGGCCCACTCCATCCGCATCGTCGCTCCGATTCCGGGCAAGGGTGTCGTCGGCATCGAGTTGCCGAACCGCGATCGCGAAATGGTGTCGCTCAGGGAGATCTTCGGTTCGGAGCAGTTCCACCGCGGCAAGATGAAGCTCCCGATGGCGCTCGGCAAGGACATCGCCGGGAACCCGCTGGTCACCGACCTCGCCAAGATGCCGCACCTCCTGGTCGCAGGCGCCACCGGTTCGGGTAAATCGGTCGCCATCAACACCATGATCCTGTCGCTTCTCTACACCTCGACACCGACCGACGTGAGGATCATCATGGTCGATCCCAAGATGCTGGAGCTCTCGGTGTACGAGGGGATCCCGCACCTTTTGCTTCCGGTGGTCACCAACCCGAAGAAGGCATCGCTCGCCCTCAAGTGGGCGGTCGAGGAGATGGGGCGGCGCTACCGGCTCATGTCGGACAAGGGGGTCAGGAACATCGACTCCTACAACCGCGAGCTGGAGCGGGAGGAAAGGGAGAAGGCGGAGAACCTGGCGCGCGAGACCGTGGTGGTCGAGGAGCTCGTGGACGAGCTCGAAGAGCACGAGGACCCGGAGGATATGGAGGCGCGCGAGGCGGCGATCCAGGCCTTCCTCGCCAAGGAAGACCAGCTGGAGCACGGCCATCTCCCCTACATCGTGGTCATCGTCGACGAACTCGCCGACCTGATGATGGTTGCCGGGCGCGAGATCGAGGAGTCCATAGCGCGGCTCGCCCAGATGGCCCGTGCCGCCGGCATCCACCTGATCCTCGCGACGCAGCGCCCGTCCGTCGACGTCATCACCGGCCTCATCAAGGCGAACTTCCCGGCGAGGATATCCTTTCAGGTTTCCTCGAAGATCGACTCGCGCACCATCTTGGACGGCAACGGCGCCGAGTCGCTGCTGGGCGCGGGCGACATGCTCTTTCTCCCGCCGGGAACCTCGAAGATGCTCCGCTCGCACGGTGCCTTCGTCTCCGACGCGGAGGTGCAGCGCGTGGTCGAGTTCCTGAAGAAGCAGGGGAAACCTGTTTACGAGAAATCGATCCTGGAGATGAAGGCCTCCGACGAGAAGGGAGGCGGCGACGAGGAGGAGGAGATCGACGAGCGCTACGACGACGCCCTGGCCCTCGTTGCCGAGGCGAAGCAGGCCTCGATCTCCATGATCCAGCGTCGCCTGCGTATCGGCTACAACCGTGCCGCCCGCATCATCGAGAAGATGGAGCAGGAAGGTGTCATCGGCCCCTCCGACGGCACCAGCAAGCCAAGAGAAGTTTTCATCAACAAGATCTAGCCGGGGACCGGCTCCGCAGGTGCCCGTCCCCTTTCAAGGAGGCCCAATGAACCTTTGTCGCAAGCCCAACCTGGCTCATTTCGCCGTCACCATCATCGGCAAGGACCGCACCGGCATCGTCGCGGACACCTCCGAGGTGTTGTACAAGCTCGGCTGCAACGTCGAGGACTCCAGCTGCACCATGCTGGGGGGCGAGTTTGCCATGATCCTGATCGTCGCCCACGAGAAGCCCTTCTCCAAGAAGAAGCTCGAGGAGGAGTTTGCTCTCAAGACCGCGGGGACCGGCCTTTCCGCCTTCGTCCGCGCGCTGAAGGATGATGAGGTCTGCTACCAGGGGCCGGAAGGGGAGCTCTGCCTCATCTCGGTCTACGGCTCGGACAAGACGGGCATCGTCTACCGCGTCACCCGCGAACTTGCCGACCGCGGCGTGAGCATCACCGACCTCAACACGAAGTTGATCGGCAAGCCGACCGACCCGGTTTATGTACTCGTGCTCGAGGCCGCGCTCCCGCAGGGGCTCACGGTGGAGGATGCGTCCGCCCTCCTGGAAAAACTGAAAAAGGAGTTGAGCGTCGAGATCTCGGTCCGTCTCATAACACCGGTCTCCCTCTGATCTTTATATGGCAGTCAAAGAGATAGTTACCTACCCCGATCCCATTCTGAAGCAGGTCTGCGCCCCGGTGCAGGCCATAGACGATGAGGTCAAAACCCTCATCGAAGACCTGGTGGACACCATGCACGCCGGACCCGGTTCGGTCGGCGTCGCCGCGCCGCAGATCGGCGTGTCGATGCGGGTCTGCGTGATCGACGTCTCCAAGAACCGGCACGGCAAGGAGAACAACCACGGGCTCCTCTTGATGATCAACCCGGAGATCGTCGCGAAAAGCGGCGCCGCCGTGATGAGGGAAGGGTGCATGAGCGTCCCGGACTACACCGGCGACGTCGAGCGCGCCACCGAGCTCACCCTGCGTTTCACCGAGCCTGACGGCAAGGTGCGCGAGTTCGACGCCTCCGGTTTCGAGGCGGTCGCCATCCAGCACGAGATGGATCACCTGGACGGCTTTTTGTTCCTGGACCGCATCGCCTCGCTGAAGACCGGCCTGTTCAGGCGCAAGAATTACAAATAGAGCGCTGCCGCCACTCCTCCCCCTGGAGGGGGGAGGTCGGGAGGGGGGAAGCCTCAGAAAGACGCTGCGCGCCCCCTCCCTAGCCCTCCCCCTCCAGGGGAGGGTATGTCAACCGCATAAGCTCCTGGAACTTCCATGAAACCGCTTCTCATCACATCGGCGCTCTTGTTCGCCGCGTCGGTCCGGCGCCCGGTCTTCGTGGCGGGCCTTGCCTGCAGCCTCGCCTATCTTGCCTCGCGCGGCGTGGCGCTGGGGCGTCTGCCGCTCATCGGGCCGCAGGACACCCTCGCCTTCTTCTCCGGCTCGATCGGGCTCATGGCGCTCCCCTTCGTCTATGACCGCCGGCTCTCCGGCGTGCGCTGGTTTTGCTGGGGGTGCGGCGGGCTTGCGGCGCTCTTCGCCGCACTGGCGCTTCCCTTCCCGACCCTCAACATGCCGCTTCCCCCCGTCCTCGACACCTACTGGTTCGAGCTGCACGTGGCGCTCGCCTTCTTCGCCTATGCCCTGTTCGGCATCGCGGCGCTGCTGGGGGTGTTGTTTCTGCGCGGTGCGGGAAGGCCTGCGCTCGATCTGCAGTACCGGGCGGCGCTGGTCGGTTACAGCTTTTTCTCGCTCTCCATGGTTTGCGGCGGCATCTGGGGGTATTACGCCTGGGGCACCTACTGGCTCTGGACCGCGAAGGAGCTCTGGACCTCGATTCTCTGGATGTTCTACTCGCTCTACCTGCACCTGCGCCTGAAGGGACCGGCGTGGGAGCGCGGCTTCGCCTGGCTGGGGATCGCGGGGTTCGCCATCACGCTCTTCACCTATCTCGGCGTCAGCATGCTGATGAGGAGTTCGCACAGCTTTTAGTCGGACGGTCAGACCGGTCCTACTGGTCTGACTAGTCCGACTGGTCTGACAAGAAGAGGAAAAACGCCCTTGCTGAAAAAACTCTACGCCACCTTCTGCTCGCTGAACTTAGGCCTCTGGCTCATGACCGGCGTCATGGTCACCCTGGCCATAGGCTCCTTCTCGAGCGCAAGCTCCGAGGGGGGCGGGTTGAACGACATGCCGCTTCTCTTCTGGCTGCAGAGGGCACCGCTTGGCTACTCCTGGTGGCTCTGGCTCTGCATCGCCTGCATCGCCGTCCTCTTCGTGAACGCGCTGGTCTGCTCCATCGACGCCCTCAGGAAAAAGGGGCGCAGCGTGGCGCCGCACCTCATGCACGCGGGCTTCCTGCTCATCGTCCTCGCCCATCTGCTTTCCGCCTACGGGGGCTTCAAGCAGCAGCTGCAGCTGCCCCAGGGGGATTCCTTCGGCTTCCCGGACGGCGAGCGGGTCGTGGTTGAGCGGATCACCGGGGAGGTCGGGCCGATGGGGATGATGAGCGGCTACCGCGCCGACCTCAGGACCGCGGACGGGGTGCACGGCGTGCAGCCGAATCACCCCCTTTTCCATAAGGGATACGGCATCTACATAAAGGACGTGGCGCTCAGCCCGGTGCCGGTGGCGCTCTTCGAGGTGCACCGGGAGCCGGGGGCGCTTGCCGCGTTCGTGGGGGCTTTGCTCTTTACCGTGGGGAACTTGATGCTGCTCGCGCAGCGCAGGGGGAGATGAAACGGAAAGGGGCGCCTTGCGGCGCCCCTTTTGATTACTTGATCACCTTCATGTCCTTGATCACCATCGGCTGCACCGGGACGTCCGGCATGCCGTTCGAACCTATTCCGGTCCTCGTCGCAGCGATCTTGTCGACCACGTCCATCCCCTCGACGACCTTGCCGAAGACGGCGTAGCCGTAACCCATCGGGCCGGCCGTCGGGCGGTGGTTCAGGAAGTCGTTGTTCACCACGTTGATGAAGAACTGCGCGGTGGCCGAATCGACCACGTTGGTGCGCGCCATGGCGAGGGTGCCGCGCTCGTTCTTCAGCCCGTTGGCGGCCTCGTTCTTGATCGGTGCCTTGGTCTGCTTCTGCTCAAGGTCCTGGGTGAAGCCGCCCCCCTGGATCATGAACCCGGGGATGACGCGGTGGAAGATGGTCCCCTTGTAGAAGCCGCTCTTCGCGTAGTCGAGGAAGTTCTTGACGGAGATCGGCGCCTCTTTCTGGAACAGCTCGACCTTCACGTTCCCCTGGTTGGTCTCGATGAGCACTACCGGGTTCTTCGCTTCAGCTGCCATGGCACCGCCGGCGAGAAAGAGCCCGAGCACCAACGCATGGATGAATCTCTTCAGCATGTTTTCGTACCTCCTCTGGGATTGAAAAATGGGTGGCATCCTTATAAGCCAATAACCGGCGCCGGTCAACCCTTCCCGGCGGATTAGGACAAGTTAAAGGTTGACAGATCGGGCGGCGCCATGGAAAATGCGCAGTCATTAATATAAAGGGAGGATTCTCTTGCAGATACAATTCGGCACCGACGGTTGGCGCGGCGTGATCGCGGACACCTTCACCTTCGAAAACCTGTCGCTGGTGGCGCAGGCGACCATGGACTACATGCACCGGGAGGGGCTTGCCGGGAAGGGGCTGGTGATCGGCTACGACCGCCGTTTCCTCTCCAGGGAGTTTGCCGAGCGCGTGGCGGCCATTGCCGCCGGCAACGGCATCAAGACCTGGCTTGCCCAAGGCTACACACCGACCCCCGCCCTTTCCTGGGCCGTGCATGAGAAAAAAGCCGGTGTAGGGGTCATGATCACCGCGAGCCACAACCCCCCACGTTACAACGGCTTCAAGGTAAAAGAGTCCTTCGGCGGCTCAGCGCGCCCCTCGACCACCAAGGTCCTGGAGCAGATGGTTGCGGAAAACATCGCCGCGGAGCGCCCGGTGCAGGCGACGATGCTTGCCGAGGCGCTTGCTGCGGGACAGGTGGAGCAGTTCGATGCCGTCGCCCCCTACCTGATCCAGCTCGGGCACTACGTCGATCTGGAACTGATCCGTTCCTCCGGCATCAAGGCCGTGGTCGATCCCATGTTCGGCGCGGGATGCGGCGTGCTCCCCACCCTCGTCCCGGGCCTTGAAGAAATCCACGGCATCGAGAACCCCTCCTTCGGCGGACACCCTCCCGAGCCGATCGCCGAGCACCTGTGCGAACTGGCCGCGCTGGTGCAGGGAGGCGCCTTCCAGGTCGGCCTCGCGCTGGACGGCGACGCGGACCGGATCGGTGCCGTCGACGAGACCGGGGAATTCTTCTCCTCGCACCGCATCTTCACCGTTTTGCTGCGCCACCTCTACGAGAGGAAAGGGCTGCGCGGCGGCGTGGTGAAGACCGTGTCCACGACGCAGATGATCGACCTTTTGGCCCGGAAGTACGACCTGCAGCTTTTCGAAACCCAGATCGGTTTCAAGCACATCTGCGAGATGATGCTCGAAAACGACATCCTGATGGGGGGTGAGGAGTCCGGGGGGCTTGGCGTGAAAGGGCACATCCCGGAGCGTGACGGGATCCTGATGGCGCTTCTGCTCCTCGAGGCGATGGCGATGAGCGGGAAGGGGCTGCGTGCACTCCTCGAGGAGACGATGAACGAGATCGGGCACTTCCATTACTCGCGCATCGATCTGCCTATTGAGGCCGAGGCGAAGAAAGCGCTGCTGCAGAAGATGCAGACCGGGGAGATCACCAGCATCGCCGGTTTCGACGTAGCGGGGCGCAATTTCAGCGACGGTTTCAAGTTCATCTTCGAGGACGGCGCCTGGCTGCTCATCCGTCCTTCCGGGACCGAGCCGGTGCTGAGGCTGTACAGTGAGGCGGGTGATCCCGCCAAGGTGGCGCTGCTTCTGGACGCGGCCAAAGGTATTGCGAGCGTGTAAGGGGCGGTTATCGCTAAGGCAATTACCTTGAAATGGCTGAACGCTTCTGTTATAGATAAGTTCGCATCAACAGTACCTGCCCAAGGAGCCATTCATGTCGAATCCTCAGTTGATTATGTACGATGAGGAATTCAAACAGATAAACGTAGTGCTTGACAAGCTGCTGCGCGAAGCCAACGCCAAAGTCATCTTCCTGGTCGACAAGAACGGCCAGTTGATTACGGGCTGCGGTGAGACCGAGCGCTTTGACACTACCTCGCTCGCTTCGCTCACCGCAGGCAACATCGCGGCGACCGGTGGCCTCGCCAAGCTGATCGGGGAGAAGGAGTTCTCCATCCTCTTCCATGAGGGCGAGAAGGACAACCTGCACATCTCCATCGTGGCGGGAAGGGTGATCCTGGTGGTGCTCTTCGATACCAGGTCCTCTCTGGGACTCGTCAGGTTGAGGGTGAAGAAGGCGTCGGAGGAGTTGACGGCGATCTTCACGCGGCTTTTGGAGAAGAGCGAGGAGAAGGAGAAGACCGGCGACAGCGAGTTCCCCTTCGCCGAGATCACCGACGACGATATCGACAACCTGTTTAGCTAGGCAGTAACTATAAGAGGTAAAGCCGGATGTCTTTCATCAACTACGCTTCTCGAGAAATCAACTGCAAGATCGTCTACTACGGCCCGGGTCTCTGCGGCAAGACGACGAACCTGCAGTACGTCTACCAGAAGACCGCTGCTGACGCGAAAGGGAAGATGATCAGTCTTGCGACCGAGACTGAGCGCACCCTTTTCTTCGATTTCCTTCCCCTCGCCCTGGGCGAGATCCGCGGTTTCAAGACCCGCTTCCACCTGTACACCGTCCCCGGGCAGGTCTTCTACGATGCGTCGAGAAAGCTGATTCTGAAGGGTGTGGACGGCGTGGTTTTCGTCGCCGACTCGCAGGAAGAGAGGATGGACGCCAACATCGAGAGCGTCGAGAACCTGCGCATCAACCTGATCGAGCAGGGGTACGACCTGGACAAGATCCCCTACGTGGTCCAGTACAACAAGCGCGACCTTCCGAACGTGGTGAGCGTGGATGAGTTGCGCCGCGAGCTGAACCCGACCGGCGTCCCCGACTTCGAGGCCTGTGCCACCACCGGCGAGGGGGTCTTCGAGACGCTGAAGGCGATCGCCAAGCTGATCCTGTTCGACCTGAAGAAAGGGAAGTAAACCGGACCGCGAAGGCGGCGGTTGCGAGATAAAAAGAAGGGGGGCGCCGGTTGAACCGGCGCCCCCTTTTTGGTTTCAGCTCCCTCCCCCGGAGGGGGAGGGTTGGGGAGGGGGAAGAGGGCGCGGTTGTAGGCCTTCCCCCCTCCCAACCTCCCCCCTCCGGGGGGAGGAGCTAGTCGGACTCCTTCCGGGGTTCCAGTTTCTCTCGCAGCGCCTTTGCCGCGCTCTCGGTCATCCCCGGCGCGGCCATCAGTTCCTCCAGCGTCGCTCCCCGTACTCCTTTCAGACTCCCGAAGTGCTTCAAGAGCGCTTTCTTCCTTTTCGCGCCGATCCCCGGCACCTGGTCGAGCTCGGAGCCGGTCATGATCTTGCTGCGCACCGCCTTGTGGTAGGTGACCGCGAAGCGGTGCGCCTCGTCGCGGATGCGCGCGAGAAGGAGCAGCGGAGCGGAACTCTGCCGGAGCACGATCGGGTTCTTCCTCCCCGGTCGGAAGACGCGCTCGTCGCTCTTCGAGATCTCCTCGCTTTCCATGTCCCTGAAGGTGCGGCTCTTGGCGAGGCCCGCGGCCTCAACCCCTGAAACGCCAAGCTCTTCGAGCACCGCGTTCAAGACACCCAACTGCCCGAGACCGCCGTCGACCACGATGAGATCGGGCTGCTCCTCGGTGGTCTCCGCCTTGAAACGGCGCGACAGCACCTCACGCATCATGGCGAAGTCGTCGGACTGCAGCACCCCCTTGATCCGGTAGCGCCGGTACAGGTTCTTGTCGGCCTTGCCGTCGATGAAGACGACGCGGCTCCCCACCGCCATCTCCCCCTGGATGTTCGAGATGTCGTAGCATTCGATCCTTCTCGGGGGGCGGGAAAGGTGCAGCTTGTCGGCCAGTTCGCCTAGCAGGGTCTCGGACGAGCTCTCCTTCGCCAGACGCTCCTTGGCTGCCGTCTCCGCGTTCTTCTGCGCGAGCTTCACCATCTCCAGCTTGGGGCCGCGCTGCGGCGCCGCTATGCTCACCTTCTTTCCGGCCTTTTCGGAAAGGAGCTCCTCGAGCGGGCCCGGCTCGGGTATCGCCATCGGGATCAGCACCTGGGGGGGGATCGGTGCGTCCAGATCGTAGTACTCGTTCAGGAACGAGGCGAGCCCTTCCTCGGTTTCCATCTCCCACTCGAAGAGGAAGCTGCGTCCGCCGGTCACGGTGCCTCCGCGGATGTGCAAGAGGGCGATCTGCATCCGGTCCCCGTCGCGGTGCAGGCCGAATACGTCGCTGTCGCCCCCCTGCGCCACCATCTTCTGGCGCTCCACGGTAACCTCGATGGCGCGCACCAGGTCCCGGAAGCGGGCCGCGTCCTCGTAGCGCATCTCCTGGCTCGCCTGGTTCATCTTCGCGCGGTACAGGCGGGCGATCTCGGTGTTCTTCCCTTCCAGGAAGAGGGCGGCCCCCTCGGCAAGCGCCGCGTACTCCTCCTTGCCGATCATGCCGCAGCAGGGGGCGGAGCACTGCTTGATCTGGTAGTAGAGGCAGGGGCGCTTTCTGGCCATGCAGGTCGCCAGCGGGTAGTGGCGCAGCGGGAACATCTTGTAGAGCTGCTTCAGCACCTCTTTCGCGGCGGTGGCGGAGGAGTAGGGGCCGAAGTAGCGTGCGCCGTCGGAAGGGATCTTGCGCACCAGCGAGAGGCGGGGGAAGTCTTCCTTCATGTCCATGCGCAGCGAAAAGTAGGTCTTGTCGTCGCGCAGGTTGATGTTGTACTTCGGCCGGTGCTGCTTGATCAGCGTGTTCTCGAGGATGAGTGCTTCCTTCTCGGTGTCGGTGACCAGGTAGTCGACCGATTCGACGAGTTGCACCATGAAGCGGATGTGAACGCGGGAGTCGCGGGTGTCGCCGACGTAGGCCCGGACCCGGTTTCTCAGGTTGCGTGCCTTGCCGACGTAAATGACGGTGCCGTCCGAGGTCTTCATGAGGTAGACGCCGGGGGAGGTGGGGAAGTTCTTGATCATCTCCTGGGTAATCATGAGGCGTAGTATAGACGGTTGCTGATTAGAAGGGAAGGTGGGACGTGCGTAGGAGGGGATATGCTCCTCCCCCCGGAGGGGGGAGGCTGGGAGGGGGGAAGCTATCGGCTACAGGCATCCTCTTCCCCCTCCCCGACCCTCCCCCTCCGGGGGAGGGAGAGACTTAGAGAGCGGGGAGCAAGCGGCTAGCGCTTCCCACTCCTGCCGCCGGGCTTGGGACCGTTGCCGGGACGCGCGGCGGGCTTCGCTCCTGCGGGCCTTGCCGCTCCGGCTTTGGCTGACGCAGGCTTCGAACCGGCCGGTCTGGCCGACCCGGCTGCGGGCTTGGTCGTCGCGGGGCGTGTGGCGGGTTTCGCTGCGGCCTTCGCGGCAGGTTTCGCAGCCGGTTTAGCTGCAGGCTTTGCCGGAGCCGGTGTTGCCGCTGCCGCTTTCTTTTCAGCCGCCTTCTTTTCGGCCGCCTCGACGCGCCACCTCGGGAGCCCCTTGGCGCCGCCGCCGCCCGCCTTCATCTTCTGCGGGTTGGCGTAGGAGACTGTGATCTGCTTGTCGAGTAGCCATGCGCCGTCCAGGGAGTCGATCGCGTCCTTGGCTTCCGCCTCGGTGGACATCCTCACGTAGCCGCACCCTTTGAACTGGCCGGTCGTCGGATCGGTGATGAGGTGGATGGAGGTCACCTTGCCGGAGACGGAGAACAACTTATTGATTTCATATTCGGTGATATCGTAGGACAGGCTTCCCACGTAAAGTTCCTTGCCAGCTTTTGCCATTTAACGGTTTCTCCTTGATTTGGTCGGCACACTCTAGCACAACACGCCCCGGCGCCGCAAAGTTTCTCTCGCGCCGCCCCTTTAGCCGCTTGTCCGCTTGCTCCTTGCTTCCAGTTCTCCCCCTCCCGCAAGGGGAGGGGGACTTTACGATTGCGACATCGTCACCGGAAAACGGGAGTTCAGGCGTCGCGACGCTCCCTGAGGATCGCTGTGAAAAGCGGTTCACCATCGGTCTTCGAAGCCGACACCACCATCTCCACCGGGACGACTTTCCCCCCTGCGCTCACCACCCGTTGCCGCGTGGTCTCCTCCTTGAATTCGCCGGGTTGTTCGATGCGCGCCTTCAGCTCCTCTCCCCCCTCGAGGAAGTCGAAGACGGTTTCCCCGAGGAGCATCTGACGGTTCCGGCCGAGGAGAGCTTCCGCCTTCTCGTTGGCGATGACGATCTTGCCGTCCTTCAGGAAGGTGATCACGGCCGAGGCGGCGACCTCGATGAAGCGGCGGTAACGCTCGTCCGCCTCACGCGACTGCACCGTGCGGCGTGAAAGCTCGTCCATCAGGTCGTCGAAGGCCCCGATGAGCATGCCGATCTCGTCGTGAGACTTCTGCGGAAGTTTCTCCTCAAAGTTCCCCGTCCTGGTGACGTTGATGATCGCAGCGGAGAGAAGGCGGACCGGCTCGATGATGAGCCGGCTCATGATGAACGCCATGACGATGGTGACGATGAGGAAGACGGCGCCGCGCGCCATCATGTCGAGTTTCAGGTTCGCGCCGAGCTGGGCGTAGAGGTCCTTGACCGGTACGGTGACCGATACGGCACCGATCACCTCGCCCACCTTGTAGTTGTAGGAATAGTGGCCGGGGGGGAAGCGTTTTCTGACGAAGTCCGGGGCGCTTTGGTAGCTGCCGTGGCACTCGAGGCAGGAGGCGGTTGCGCGCATCGGCAGCAGGTAGCGGAAGACGCTGGAGTCGCCGCTTTCCACGATGCCGTAGGACTCGGCGGCGGGCTGGGTGATGAACTTGGTGAGTTGGGCGGTCTCGTAAGCGTCCGGGCGGTTTTCCGGGTTGCGGTAACGCAAGGAGACCTGGCGCACGTAGAACTTGCTGTTCTGGGTGACCCGTCTCGCCACCTGGGTTGCCACCACCTGCGGGACGAGGCCGTAGTTGCGTTCCGGTTCGTCCTTCACCACCGACGACATGTACTCCCGCGTTTCGATCAACTGAGTCGCCAGGCTGCGTGCGTTATCCACCGCGAAGCGGAGGATGAACTCTTTCTGGCGCTGGTAGGTGAAGATGCCGGTGGCGAGGAGGAGAGCTATCAGAAGCAGCGACATGAGTCCGAAGAACTTGCTGCGGATGGACAAATCTGAGGGGCGGGGCATGTATCCTCCTGAAATCCATGGCACTAAAGTCCCAAGTATAACGGAGGAGGTGCGAACTGCAAAAAAAAGCCCCATCCGCGGAGGGGCCGGACGGGGCAAAAAGAGTGTTTGTGGGGTTTTAACGTAGAACGCAGAACGTAGAACGTCCGTTATTTCTTGTGGCACTCGAAGCAGATCTCTTCGGTCTCGCGGCGCTTGATCTGGGCGGCCTTGTCCTTGGGGACCCCTTTGCCCATCAGCTTCTCGCCCATCTTGTGACAGTCGAAGCAGTTTCTCCCCTTCAGTGCCTTGTGCATCTTGACCATCGCCGGGTTTTTGCTGTGACAGACGTTGCACTCGAAGCCATAGGCGGCGCCGGCGCTGAGTGACAGCAGCAGAACGGGAATCAGTTTCTTCATGGGAGGCCCCTTCGTTTTTCAGGTTTCTATCCAGCTTCAGCGCGGGCAGCATAAACCCTTGCCTGCGTGGGCGCCTTGACCAAAGTCAAGGAAGCGGCGGCTTCGCTTCCTGAGAAAACGCTTTTCATAGCCCCGTCAGTATGGTAGTTTTCCATGCTTTGCATTGTGGGAAAGACTCGGATCATTCACAAATCGAGAAGAAATCATGGCTAAGATCATCTGTGTGGCGAATCAAAAGGGTGGGGTGGGCAAGACCACGACGGCGGTGAACCTGGCAGCATCTCTGGCCGTTGCCGAGCGGCGCGTCCTCCTGGTGGACATGGACCCGCAGGGGAACGCGGGAAGCGGCGTGGGCGCCGATAAGGATGTCCTCGAAGAGAGCATCTACGATGCCCTGATCAACGATGCACCCGCAGCGCGCATCGTGCTGAAGACGGAACTCCCCTACCTGCACCTGTTCCCGGCCACCTCCGACCTCGCCGGCGCCGAGCTGGAACTCGTGAGCGTGACCGACCGCGAGAGGAAGCTGAAGAAGATTCTCGATTCCCTCGCCGGCTCCTACGACTACATCTTCATCGACTGCCCTCCTTCGCTGAACCTCTTGACCATCAACGCGATGACCGCGGCGCACTCCGTGCTGATCCCGCTGCAGTGCGAGTTCTACGCGATGGAAGGGCTCTCGCAGATACTGAAGACCATCAACCTGATCCAGCAGGGGCTGAACAAGTCGCTCGCCATCGAGGGGATCCTCCTCACCATGTTCGACGCGAGGAACAACCTCTCGCGCCAGGTCGGCGAGGAGATCCGGACCCACTTCCCCAGGGAGACCATGCAGACCGTCATCCCGAGGAACGTGAGGCTCTCCGAGGCGCCGTCGCACGGCAAGCCGATCTGCCTGTACGACATCACCTCGAAGGGGGCGACGAGCTACATGGATCTGGCCAAGGAAATAATCGCGCGCGAGGTGTCGCATGGTTAAGAAAATGGGACTCGGCAAGGGGATGGGGGCGCTGCTCCCGGTCGTGGAGGACCACGGCAAGAAGTACTTCTCCTGCCCGATCGAAGAGATCAAACCGAACAAGGAACAGCCGAGAAAGACCTTCGTCAACGAGAAGCTTGAGGAACTGGCCGCCTCCATCAGGGAGAAGGGGATCATCCAGCCCCTCGTGGTGGTCAAGAAGGCGGGGCACTACGAGCTGATCGCCGGCGAGCGCCGCTGGCGTGCGGCCCAGAAGGCGGGGCTCAGGGAAGTCCCGGTGGTGATCCAGGACGTCTCCGAGGAGACTGCCCTGGAGATGGCGCTCATCGAGAACATCCAGCGCGAGGACCTGAACGCGGTCGAGGAGGCCGAGGCCTACCACGCCCTTTTGGAGCGTTTCTCGCTTTCCCAGGAGGAGCTTGCGAAGAGGGTCGGCAAGGAACGCTCGACCATCGCGAACGCCCTGCGTCTTCTGCGCCTTCCGGTGGAGATCAAGCGCGACGTCGCGGAGGACCGCATCTCCATGGGGCACGCGCGTGCGCTTTTGACCTTGGAGGACGCCGAGGAGCAGAAGGCGGTGCGCGACGAGATCGTGAAGGGGCATCTGTCGGTGCGCGAGACCGAGGCGCTCGTTAAGCGCAGGAAGGCGGGCCCGCCGAAGAAGGCGGCGAAGCCGTCGCTCGACCCGGACCAGAAGGATCTCGTCGAGCGCATGCAGCGCCATTTCGCCGCCAAGGTCGCGCTCAAGCGCTCCGGGCGCGGCGGGAAGCTGGAGATCAGCTTCGGCGACATGAAGGAGCTGACCCGCATCGTGGAGCTTTTGAACCTCTAAGTGGGTGTGGTCCCCATCTCCCAAATCCCCGCCCCCGGAGGGGGAGGGTCAGGGAGGGGGCGCGCAGCGGCTTTGTTCCGGCTTCCCCCCTCCCAACCTCCCCCCTCCGGGGGGAGGAGTTAGGGCGTGCCATGTGAGAAGTCGCTCCTTCCTTTTTCCTCAGTAGCACCTGCCGTACCTGTTTCAGATTCACTACCCATTGGGTAGCAGTTCCGAACGTCGTTCCAAATGTCATACACGATCCTGTCTACAAAACCCGCGCTAACTCTCGGTTCACGTCCTTGAGACCGCTTCCGGGTGGTCCGATTGGTCCAGTGGTACAGCCACAAGACATTGATGTTTGGCCTTGTCAAAGTGTATACAATTCTTCGCACAAACGGATAAATCGCTTGACACAAAAAGCATTTATGTGATAGCAATCACCTGTTTTGCGCGGACCCCAAACAGAGTCAAAGGCGTATACGCCTTTAAAAATGTTCGAATAGAGGTGGTTTGGTGATCAATTTAGACATCGCATTTGTATTCCAGCTGGTGAACTTCCTGGTGCTGGTACTGCTCCTGAACGTCTTCCTCTATAAGCCGCTCAGGAAACAGCTCGCCGACCGCGCCGCCCAGGTCGCCGGGGCGAAGCAGAAGAGCGCCGAGGTTGACAGGGAGGTCCAGGAGAAGCTGGCCGCTTACGAGGCACGCATGCGCGAGATCCGCGCCGGCGCCGCCGACGAGCGCGGGGCTCTGAAGAAGGAGGCCCAGCAGCAGGAGGCCGCCATCCTCGACAAGGCCCGTGCCGAGGCTACCGAGTCCCTGGCTTCCATCAAGGCGAAGGTCGCCAAGGAGGCGGAGGAAGCACGCCGCGTCCTGACCGCGAGCGCCGAGACCCTGTCCGCTGAAATCTGTGAAAAAGTTCTGGGGAGGAGCCTGTAGCATGAAGAAACGTACCCTGGTTTATACCCTCTCCGTCAGCGCCCTCGTCCTCGGCCTGGCCGCCATGGGCTTCGCCCAGGAGGCTGCCGAAGGCGGTCACCATGCGAACTCCGGCGCCCAGATGAAGGACTTCATGTGGCGCTGCATCGACTTCGCCGCCCTCGTCGCCATCGCCGTCTGGGCCCTCAAGAAGGCCGACGTGAAGGGGACCCTGGCCGCTCGCCGCGAAGGGATCGAGAAGACCCTCAAGGAAGCCGTCGAGGCGAAGGAAGCCGCCGAGAAGAAGTTCGCCGAGTACTCCACGCGTCTGGACGAGGCCAACAAGGAGATCGAGGTGATCTCGGCCAACATGAAGCGTGAAGGCGAACTCGAGAAGGAACGCATCATCGCCGAGGCTAAAGAGGCCGCCGCCCGCATCAAGGCTCAGGCCGAGGCCGCCGCCGAGCAGGAAGTCCTCAAGGCGAAAGACGAGCTCCGCGCCGAGGCCGCACGCCTCGCGGTCGAACTGGCCGAGCAGAAGATCAAGCAGAACATTGCAAAAGGCGACCAGGACAAGCTGGTGGGCGACTATATCTCGAAGGTGGTGACTCTACATTGAGTACTAACGCTATTGCCAAACGTTACGCCAAGGCACTCGTGCAGATTGGCTCGGAAGCAGGGAGCGTGGAAGGGTTCAACGGCGAACTGTCCCGCTTCAGCTCTGTCCTGACCGACAGCAACGAGCTTTCCGCAATCTTTGCGAACCCGGCCTACGGCATCGAAGAGAAGAAAGAGATCCTCAAGGACCTGGTGGCCAAGCTCTCCATCTCCCCGATGATCTCCAACCTGCTCATGCTCCTCCTCGAGCGCAGCCGCATCTCGGTGCTGCCGCAGATCGCGGAGAGCTACGGCGTCTTCGCCGACGAGCTTTCCGGCGTGATCCGTCCGACCCTCTCCTCCGGGCTGCCGCTCGACGCGGCGCAGGTCGAGGAGATCAAGGGGGCGCTCGCCAAGTCGACGGGGAAAAAGGTTGAACTGAAGGTTGTGGTCGATCCGGCGCTCATCGGCGGCGTGGTCACCCAGATCGGCGATAAAGTCTTCGACGGCTCGGTAAGGACACAGTTAGCTAACATTCAGGATATATTACAGAAGGGGTGAGACGGTTCTATGGAAATCAAAGCGGAAGAAATCAGCGAGATTATCAAGAAGCAGATCAAGGATTACGGCAAAGAGGTGGCGGTAGCCGAAACCGGTACCATCATCTCCATCGGTGACGGTATTGCCCGTATCCACGGTCTTGACAAGGCGATGGCAGGCGAGCTCCTCGAGTTCCCGCACGGCATCACCGGCATGTGCCTCAACCTCGAGGAAGACAACGTCGGCGCCGCGATCCTCGGTGAGTTCTCCGAGATCAAGGAAGGCGACACCGTCAAGCGTACCGGCAGGATCGTCGAGGTCCCGGTAGGCCAGGCTCTCGTCGGCCGCGTCGTCAACGCTATCGGCCAGCCGATCGACGGCCTCGGCCCGATCAACACCGACACCTTCGGTAAGGTGGAAGTGAAGGCCCCCGGTATCGTCAAGCGTAAGTCGGTTCACCAGCCGATGCAGACCGGCCTCAAGGCTATCGACTCCATGGTTCCGATCGGGCGCGGTCAGCGCGAGCTGATCATCGGCGACCGTCAGACCGGCAAGACCGCCGTCGCCATCGACACCATCATCAACCAGAAGGGCGGCGACGTCGTCTGCATCTACGTCGCGATCGGCCAGAAGCGCTCCACGGTTGCCCAGGTCGTTTCCAAGCTGAAAGAGCACGGCGCGATGGACTACACCATCGTCGTTGCCGCTACCGCTTCCGAGCCTGCTCCGCTGCAGTTCATCGCACCGTACACCGGCGTAACCATGGGCGAGTTCTTCCGCGATGCCGGCAAGCACGCCCTGATCATCTACGATGACCTCTCCAAGCAGGCCGTCGCTTACCGCCAGCTTTCCCTGCTGCTTCGCCGTCCGCCGGGGCGTGAAGCTTACCCGGGCGACGTCTTCTACCTCCACAGCCGTCTCCTCGAGCGTGCGTGCAAGGTATCCGACGATTGCGGCGCCGGTTCGCTCACCGCTCTGCCGATCATCGAGACCCAGGCAGGCGACGTTTCGGCGTACATCCCGACCAACGTCATCTCCATCACCGACGGCCAGATCTACCTGGAGAGCGACCTGTTCTACTCCGGCGTACGCCCGGCCATCAACGTCGGTCTGTCCGTGTCCCGCGTCGGCGGTTCCGCACAGATGAAGTCGATGAAGCAGGTTGCCGGTACCCTCCGTCTGGCGCTCGCTCAGTACCGTGAGATGGCGGCATTCGCCCAGTTCGGTTCCGACCTCGACAAGGCCACCCAGATGCAGCTCGCCCGTGGTGCCCGTCTGGTCGAGATCCTGAAGCAGCCGCAGTACAAGCCGCTCTCCAACGAGAAGCAGGTTCTCGTCATCTTCGCCGCCAACAACGGCTACGTCGACGATTACCCGGTCAACTCGCTTGGCAAGTACGAGCAGGAACTCTACGCGTTCTTCGACGCAAGGAAGGCGGACGTCCTCGCCACCCTGCGCGACAAGAAGGCGATCGACGACGACCTGAAAGCTCAGATCATCGCCGGCCTCGAAGAGTTCAAGAAGGAATTTACTGCCTAAACCAAGGACGGACTTAGCGAATGGCAAACCTTAAGAGCATCAAGAAACGGATCGTATCCGTAAAAAATACCCGGCAGATCACCAAGGCCATGAAGATGGTCTCGGCCGCCAAGCTGCGTCGCGCCCAGGAGAACGTGGTCGCTGCGCGTCCCTACGCGGGTAAGCTCGCTGAGGTGCTTGAGCGTCTCGCCAAGACCCAGGAGTCGGATGCCAATCCGCTCATGGTGAAGCGCGACGGCGGTCGCGCCCTCCTGGTGGTGGTGACCTCGGATCGCGGCCTGTGCGGCGGCTTCAACGCCAACCTCTCCAAGGCCGCCGACCGCTTCATGAAGGAGCGCAAGGGCGACTTCAAGGAAATGACCCTGATGACCATCGGCCGCAAGGGTTATGAGTTCCTGAGGAACCGCCACACGGTCCGCAAGCATCACGGCAACATCTTCTCCACCCTCTCTTACCAGACCGCGGCGCTTTTGGCTGGCGAGCTGATCGAGGGGTACCTGGCGGAAGAGTACGATGAAGTCTTCATCATCTACAACGCGTTCAAGAGCGTCATGAGCCAGGACATCACCCTGGAGCAGCTGCTGCCGATCGCGGCTAAGGCGGATGGAGAGGACGAAATCGGGACCGAGTACATCTACGAGCCGTCCAAAGGCGCGCTTCTTGACGAACTGCTTCCCAAGCACATCGAGGTACAGGTCTTCAAGGCCCTCCTCGAGTCGGTGGCTTCCGAGCACGGCGCCAGGATGACGGCGATGGATGCGGCCTCCAAAAACGCCACCGAGATGATCGCCAAGCTGACCCTGATTTACAACAGGGCTCGTCAGGCGGCCATCACGACCGAGCTGATGGAAATCATCTCCGGCGCTGAATCGATCAAGGGTTAACACTTATAAAAATATGTGGCCCTCTCGGCCGCAAAAGGAAGAGGTTTAAACATGAGTCAGAACTTCGGAAAAATTTCGCAGGTCATCGGCGCAGTTATCGACGTCGAATTCGAGCCGGGCAAGCTTCCCCCGATCTACCAGGCTCTCAGGGTAACCAACCCCGCGATCGACGACCAGGAGTTCAACCTGGTTCTCGAAGTCGCACAGCACCTGGGCGAGAACGCCGTCAGGACCATCGCAATGGACGGTACCGACGGTCTGGTTCGTGGCCAGCAGGTCCTCGACACCGGCAAGCAGATCTCCGTGCCGGTCGGTCGCAAGACCCTGGGCCGCATCCTCAACGTCATCGGCGAGCCGGTTGACGAGATGGGTCCGGTAGGCAACGAGAAAGAGTACGGCATCCACCGCGAGGCACCGGAATTCGTGAACCAGTCGACCAAGGTCGAGGCGTTCACCACCGGCATCAAGGTCGTCGACCTGCTCGCACCGTACGCAAGGGGCGGTAAAATCGGCCTCTTCGGCGGCGCAGGCGTCGGCAAGACCGTTCTCATCATGGAGCTCATCAACAACATCGCCAAGCAGCACGGCGGTTTCTCCGTCTTCGCCGGCGTCGGCGAGCGTACCCGTGAAGGGAACGACCTCTGGATGGAGATGAAAGAGTCCGGCGTTCTCGACAAGGCCGCCCTCGTGTACGGCCAGATGAACGAGCCCCCGGGGGCGCGTGCCCGCGTTGCTCTCTCCGCGCTCTCCATCGCAGAGTACTTCCGTGACGAGGAAGGCCAGGACGTGCTCCTCTTCGTTGACAACATCTTCCGCTTCACCCAGGCAGGTTCCGAGGTGTCCGCGCTTCTGGGCCGTATCCCGAGCGCCGTCGGTTACCAGCCGACCCTCGCTACCGAGATGGGTGAGCTGCAGGAGCGCATCACCTCGACCACCAAGGGTTCCATCACCTCGGTTCAGGCGATCTACGTACCGGCCGACGACCTTACCGACCCGGCTCCGGCAACCGCCTTCGCCCACCTCGACGCGACCACGGTTCTTTCCCGTCAGATCGCCGAGCTCGGCATCTACCCGGCGGTGGACCCGCTCGACTCGACCTCCAGGATCCTCGATCCGCAGGTCATCGGCGAGGAGCACTACGGCGTAGCCCGTCAGGTTCAGTACGTACTCCAGAAGTACAAGGACCTCCAGGACATCATCGCGATTCTCGGTATGGACGAGCTTTCCGAAGAGGACAAGCTGGTCGTTGCCCGCGCCCGTAAGATCCAGAAGTTCCTCTCCCAGCCGTTCCACGTTGCAGAGGCCTTCACCGGTTCCCCGGGCAAGTACGTCGAGCTCAAAGACACCATCAAGGGCTTCCAGGAGATCATCGCCGGCAAGCACGACGACCTCCCGGAGCAGGCCTTCTACATGGTCGGCACCATCGAGGAAGCCATCGAGAAAGCTCAGAAGCTCGCGGTGTAATTAATCTGGTACGGCTGAAGGTTGAAGGTTAAGGGGACCGGCTCCGCCAGGTGCCCGTCCCCCTCTCCCGCAACCTTTGCCTCAAGAGGTTTATATGGCTGAAAAACTGAAGGTTGAACTGGTAACCCCGTACAAGAAGGTCCTCTCCGAAGAGGTCGACGAGATCACCGCGACCGGTGCTCTTGGCGAGTTCGGCGTCCTTCCGGGCCACGCCCCGTTCCTCACCTCGCTGAAGATCGGCGAGCTGGCCTACAAAAAGGACGGCGTGCTGCATCACCTGGCGCTCAACTGGGGCTACTTCGAAGTGGAGAACGACCAGGTGACCGTGCTGGTCGAGACCGCCGAGCGTGCCGACGAGATCGACCTGGAGCGTGCGAAGGCCGCTCTCGGCCGCGCCGAGACCGAGCTCAAGTCGCTCACCCCGGAAGACAAGAACTTCCGCATCTACCAGGCCGCTCTCGAGCGCGCCCTGATCAGGGTGCAGGTGGCCGGCAAGGCGGGCGGGCGTTAAGCCTCACGCGACAAGAAACAAATGAAAAGAGCGGCTCGTCCGCTCTTTTTTTTTGTCCTGGGAGCGGGTAATCTTAAAGCTTTCCGGCTTGGCCCGGCCAAGCGTCCACCGGCGTCCACCGGCGTCCGACCCGTCCGACCCGTCTGACTGGTCTGACTTGTCTGACTTGTCTGACTGCCGGAGAAAGCCGGCTTGCCCGGACAAGCCCGCAGCAAAGTACGAGGCACCCATGCAAGAACCCGGCTACGACCTGCTCAAGAACCCCATCCCCGGGCTGATCCGCAAGATCGCCCTACCGACGAGCATCGGCTATTTCTTCAACACCATGTTCAACGTGGTGGACACCTTCTACGGCGGGCGGATCTCCACCGACGCCCTGGCGGCGCTCTCCCTTTCCTTCCCTGTCTTCTTTCTGATCATCGCCATAGGCGCAGGCATCTCCACCGGGGCCACCGCCCTTATCGGCCACGCTCTCGGGGCGGGAGACCGGGAAGGTGCGCGCCACCTCTCCGGCCAGACCGTCTCGTTCGGCCTCGTGCACGGGGTGCTCCTTGCCGTAGTCGGTCTTGTCCTGGCGCCCCTGCTCTTCGACCTGCTGGGCGCGAAGGGGGTCGTCAAGGACCTTGCCCTTCAGTACATGAACTGCATCTTCACCGGCAGCATCTTCTTCCTGGTGAACTACGTCCTGAACGCGATCCTGAACGCGACCGGGGACAGCCGCAGTTTCCGCAACTACCTGGTACTCGGCTTCTTCCTGAACCTGGCTCTCGATCCCTGGTTCATGTACGGCGGTTTCGGCATCCCAGCCATGGGACTCCCCGGCATCGCGTGGGCCACGGTGCTGGTGCAGGCTATCGGCAACGCCTACATGCTGGTGCGGGTGAAACGAGCCGGCATGCTCTCCCGCTTCCGGTTGCGCGAACTGCTACCGGACCGTCACGCCTACTTCATGCTGGCGAAGCAGGGGTTCCCCTCCAGCCTCAACATGATGACAGTGGCCATCGGCATCTTCGTGATCACCTGGTTCGTGGGACGCTTCGGCTCCGACGCGGTGGCGGCCTACGGCATCGCGACGCGCATAGAGCAGATCGCCCTGCTCCCGGTGATGGGGATGAACGTGGCGACGCTGGCGCTGGTCGCCCAGAACAGCGGCGCACGGCAGTATGAGCGGGTGGTGCTGACCATACGGACGGCGCTGCGCGCCGGCATCATCCTCATGACTTTCGGCACCGCGGCCGCCTACCTCTTTGCCGGACCGCTGATGCGGATCTTCAGCAAGGACGCGAAGGTGGTGGCCATCGGCGTCGGTTACCTGCATATCGAGTGCTTCGTCTTCATCGCCTACGTGATCCTTTACACAAGCGTTTCCGTGCTGCAGGGGCTGAAGCGCCCCGTTTTCCCGCTCGTTATCGGGCTCGCCCGGCAGATCGTCTTCCCGATCCCGGTTTTCTACCTCCTGGCGGATATGCTCGGACTTGGGCTCTCCGGTATCTGGTGGGGTATTCTGCTCGTCACCTGGGGAGCGGCGCTGATAATCATGGGGTACGTGGTGCGTCTGGCCGCGGCGATGGACGGCGAAAACCTGGAACTGCAAAAGGCTGACGCGCCGGGAGAGTGATCCATTATGGTCTCGGGACGGTAGGCGCTTATTGCGTTAGAATGTCCTGTCGTCACGCGGGTGACGGATGCGGTTCAAACCACTGGACGCGGCAGGTACGGGTGATCTCCATGGATATCGAGCATCTGTGCGCGGGGATAAAGGAAAGGGTCGCCCTCGAGATGCGGGAGGGGGGAGACGCGGCGAGCAGGCAGGAGCTGCTCCTGGCCGCCCTGCTCGACATCGGAAAGGTTGTTCTCCCGGAATTGGGGAAGGCGCTGGAGCCGGGTGAGCGGCGCCGGGTGCAGGACGCGGTGCTGGAACTCCTTGGCGTCGTGGCGATGCCGGTGGTGAGAAACGGGGACCAGCGGGGCGTCGAGGTGTTCTCCTTACTCGCGGCGGAATGCCCTGATCCTCTGATCGGGAAGAAGCTCACCGCCTACGCGAAGGAGCTGTCGGGGAAGGCGGTCTCGCACCAGGAGCGGAGGCTCGCGAAAGCCTGGAAGTTCGTCGGAGGTGCGCTGGTCCTTGGTCTTGTGTCAGCGGGGGGATACCTGTTCCTGCCGGACGCCACACCGCCCACCTCGCGCAAGGCTGTCGCGCAGGCGGAAGTCCCGCAGGAGAAGGGGCTCCGGCCGGGGCAGGGTGGGGCTCAGGCGGCGGCACCTGCACCGGCGGGGACGCAGGAGGCCGATGGTGGGAAGAGGAGCTCGGTGGAGACCGCTGCCCCGCGCGCGGACAAGCAGCTCGCCGGTGCTGCGACGTCATCCATGCCGGAGGGAAGCACCCGGGTACGCGTGGTCGATAACCAGGTGCTCGTCCCGGTCACGGTACGGCACGGCGGGGTCTCGGTACGGCTTGAGCTCTTGCTGGATACCGGTGCGACGCGGACGGCGCTGCACGAAACTGTTGCCACCAGGCTCCCTATTGATTTACCCTCTGCGAGGACTGCGCTGGCGGAGCTCGCCGACGGCCGCATGGTCCGTTCCAAGATCGTGAAGATCGACGCGCTGACCGTGGGCCCAAACACGCACGGCCCGATGGAGGTGGAGCTCATCTCCTACGGCGGCGCGACCGGCATGCACGACGGCCTGCTCGGCATGGACTTTTTGCGCAGACACCGCTACCAGGTCGACATGGAACATGAGATGATCCGCTGGTTTTGACCGGCAGATACGGGAGGATGCTTGGAACGGAAGGGAGCGGCAAGCGTGTGGGGTGGCTTCGGCGACGCCACGCGGCATAAGGGGCAGAGGGGATGAGCGGTACTTTGAAGTCGGTGTATCTGAAGCTTGTGCTCACGACGTTTTTCTGGGGGGGGACCTTCGTGGCGGCGCGCCTTGCGGTCCGTGAGGCACCTCCCTTCTTCGCGGCAAGCAGCCGCTTCGCCATCGCGGCGCTTTGCCTGGTCGCTCTCACCGTCTGGCACGCGCGCAGGGAGAGCCGGAGCTTTCCCGCGCCGAAAACCTTCCGGGAGTTCGCGCTCCTGTTCAGCTTGGGGCTCACCGGCATCTTCTGCTATAACGCGGTCTTTTTCACCGGCCTAAAACTCACCACGGCGACCAGCGGCGCGCTCATCGTCGCCATCAACCCGCTCTTAACCGCGGTGCTCTCGGCGCTCTGGCTCAGGGAGCGGGTTTCCGCCACCCAGGCTGCGGGACTTCTCATCTCCCTTGTCGGCGTCTCCATCGTCATCTCAAAAGGGTCCTTCGCGGTGATCGCCAACTTCGCCTTCAACAAGGGGGACCTCATCATGCTCGGGGCTCCCCTTTGCTGGGCGCTCTACTCGATCCTCGGCAAAAAAGCGCTCGGCGCCTTCACGCCGCTCGCGGCGACGGCTTACGCCGCTGTTTTCGGGACTATGCTGCTGGTGCCGGCGGCCGTGGTGGAACATGCGGTGCTCGGTGGACCGTGGCCCGCCTTTTCCTGGGTCGGCTGGCTCTCCATACTGCAGCTCGCCCTCCTCGGGACGGTGGCGGGGTTCGTCTGGTGGTACCAGGGGGTCGGGAGGATAGGGGCGTCGCGTGCGGCCGTGTTCGTCAACCTGGTACCGTTCTTCGGCGCCCTTCAGGCCGCGTTGCTTCTCGGCGAGAAGATCGTGCTGCCTCAGTTGTTCGGAGGGATGCTGGTGGTGGCCGGCGTGTATTTTGGGGGAAGCCTCAAGGGAAAGGTGCAGAAGGCATCTGCGGAGCGGGCGGTCGAGCAGTCGGCTGAAGCGCGGGAAGCCTCCTGATGCGTCGAGCGCTGCGCACCCTGCACCTCATCTGTCTTGCCCTGCTGCCGTCGAAGGGGGGAAAGGCGCAACCCTCCGCCGTGGGGGAGGAGCGCGCGTGCGAGCCGGGCGAGATCCGTGGGGGGATGGGGCTGTTCCTGGATGTGCGGGGGGAGTTGCGTCTTTTCTTCGCGGAGGTGCGGGCGATCGCCGCTCCCTGCCTCTTGTTCCGCCTGAAGCGGGAGGGGTTCTCCCGCTGCAGCGTCACGGTAAAAAAGCGCGGCCTCCTGGTGGAGGCCAGGCGTTAGCGTCTAACCTATCTTGCCGATCTCGAAACCGATCTGGTCGAGCGGAAGCACCACGTCGGCCACCTTCCCGTCGATGCACGCGCGCGGCATCCCGTAGATCGTCGAAGTCGCCTCGTTCTGCACCAGGGTCAGCCCACCTTTTTCCTTCAGATGTTTCATCCCCTTGAACCCGTCGTTCCCCATCCCGGTCAGGATCACGCCGAGCATGGCGCCGTTGCTGGCGTCCGCGAGCGAAGTGATCATCTGGTCGACGGAGGGGATGTAGATGTACTGCGGGAACTCGCTCGTCGGCGAGGTCTTCACCACGATGTTGCTCCCCTGTTTGACCAGTGTGGTGTGCATGCCGCCCGGGGCGACCAGCACCTGCCCTCCCTTGACGATATCGCCGTCCGCCGCCTCTTTGACGGTGAGGGAGCACTTGGCGTTCAGCCGCTCGGCATAAGGACCGGTGAAGGCCTTGGGCATGTGGATGGCGACGACGATGCCGTGCGGGAAGTTAACCGGGATGCGGGAGATGACCTCCTGGAGCGCCACCGGCCCCCCGGTCGAGGCGCCGATGCCGACGCAGCCGATGCGGCGGTGGGCGAACTGGGAGGGGCGCACGGCGGGCGCGGGGGTCACGCGTTGGACGAGACCTACGCCCGGACGCTTCGGGATGCTGCTCACCGAGGCTTCCTGGACCTTCTCGAGAAGCGCCTTCTGGAACACCGCCTGGGCGTCCTTGGAGTCGCTGACGTTCTTTGGGACGTAGTCGAAGGCGCCTGCCTCGAGCGCCTCGAAGGTGGAGCGGGCACCCTCGCAGGTAAGGGTGGAGACCATGATGACCCGGGTGGGCTGCTTCGCCATGATCTGTTTGAGCGCGGCGATGCCGTCCATGCGGGGCATCTCCACGTCCATGGTGATGAGGTCGGGTTTGAGGGCCAGGGCCTTGTCGACCCCTTCCATGCCGTCCGCGGCGATGCCGACGATCTCGACGCCGGGGGCCTTGGAGAGGATGCCCCTGATCGCCATGCGCATGAAGGAGGAATCGTCGACGATCAGCACCCTGAGTTTTTTCGGCATTGCGGGCATCATGACGGTTCTGAGGCTCCTATCCCCTGGAAAATCGACTTGACCATGTCCTGGATTTCCGGGACGCGGTCGTCTAATTCGTAGCAGAAACGTTCGACGTCGAGATCGACCAGGCTCGGGGCGTAAGCCTTGAGGATGGCCCAGGCCTTCTCCTCGGCGAGGTTGAAGGAGACCCAGGAGGTCCCGCCGTAATCGAGCTGGCGCACCGAGCAGAAGAGGTCGGCCAGGTTGACGATGGCGCAGAGCGTCGGGTCGATGGTCGCGTCTTCCGGCGCGTGGTGCAGAGCGATCACCTCGCAGTAGTCGGCCGGGAAGTTCCACTTCTTCGCGATGCAGTAGCCGATCTCGCTGTGCGAGGTGCCGAGGTACTCCGCCTCCTTGTCCACCAGGCGGAAGGGCTGCCCCTTCACCGAGTCGAGGAGTTCACGGAAGGCGTCCTTGCGGTAGAAGGAGAGAAAGACTTCCCCGATGTCGTGCACGATGCCGACCAGGTAGGCCTTCTCGGTATCCGGATAGCGCACCCGCTGGGCGATGATCTTGGCCACGACACCCACGCCGAAGGAGTGCTCCCAGAAGGAGCGGACGTCGAAGATGCCGTCCCTTCCTTCGAAGACGTCGACGAAGGAGCAGGTGAAGGCGAGCTCGCGGATGTGGCGGAAGCCTAAGTAGATGAGCGCCCTTTTGACCGACTTGATCTCGTTCGCCGGCTTGTAGAGCGGGGAGTTCACCATCTTGATGACTCGCGCCGCGAGGACCTGGTCGGCCAGGATCATGTCGGCCACCTCGTCCAGCTCGACACCGGGGCGGTCCAGGAGCTCGATCACCCGGGTGGCCACGTGCGGGATGGTGGGGAGGTCTATGAAACTCTCGACCATCTCCTGGGCGGTCTGCATCATGGCTTTTTTATCCATTGCATCGTCCTCACTTGTTGTAGGTGAACCCGCCGGGGAAGTGTACGGTCTTGAATTTGTCGTTCACCCCGTGCAGCGACTCGGACTGCCCCACGAAGAAGTAGCCATACGGCTGCAGGTTGTTGTAGAAATGCTGCACCACCTTGCTCTTGGACGAGGTGTCGAAGTATATCAGCACGTTGGCGCAGAAGATGAAATCGAAGCTCTTCATGAAGAGCATCTTGTTGTCGTCGTAGAGGTTCAGCTGGCTGAAGGTGGCCAGTTTCTTCACCTCGGGTGAGAGCACGAACTTCCCGGGAGCCTCTTCCTTGAAGTACTTCTTCAGGTAGTAGTCCGGGGTGTTGCGCACCGAGTAGCTGTTGTAGACCCCTTCGCGGGCCTGGGCCAGCACCGTCTCGTTGATGTCGGTCCCGACGATCTCGATGATCCAGTCCTTCAGGAGGGTCTGCCGCTTTTCGAGGAGGATCATCGCCATGGTGTAGGCCTCTTCCCCCGAAGAGGAGCCGGCGCTCCAGATGCGCAGCTTCTTGAAGCCGATCTTCCCTTTGGCCGCGACGATCTCCGGGAGGAACTTGTTCTCCAGTGCGTTAAGCTGGGGCATGTTCCTGAAGAAGCAGGTCTCGTTGGTGGTGATCTCATCGAGGAGCTTCGAGAGCTCGCTGCGGCCGGTGGCCGGGCTGCGCACGAACTGGTAGTAGTCCGCGTGCGTCTTGCAGCCGGTCCCTTCCATCCTGCGCGCGAGCCTGCTCTCCAGGAAATACTTCTTGCTGCTGTGGAAGTAGATGCCGCAGACGTTGTATATGTAGTCCCGAAGCTGTTCGAAATCCTTGTCGGAAATCTTCGGGGCGCTCTTCGCGTCAAATGGTTTCATGTCTAAGGCCATTGTTGTCCCCTCAGGCTGCCCCGCCCCCGACCAGTCCGATCGGATCCACGATCAGTGCCACCCTGCCGTCTCCCATGATGGTCGACCCGCCGATCCCCGGGAGGTTTGCCAGGAACTTGCCCAGCGACTTGATGGCGACCTCCTGCTGCCCTAGGAGCCGGGTCACGATCAAGCCGATTCTTTTTTCCGCGACGCCGACGATAACCACGTAGCAGGTGTCGCGCTCGGTGTAGACCTCGCTCACGCCGAAGGCCTGCTGCAGGCGCAATAGCGGCAGCACCGAGTCCCTGAGCTTGAGCACCTCCTGCCCGCCGATCATGTGGAATTCCTTCTTGCTCACCCGCATGGTCTCGATGACCGAGGCGAGCGGAATCGAGTAGACCTCGCCCTCGACCTCGACCAAGAGCGACTGGATGATGGCCAGGGTGAGCGGCAGCTTCAGGATGAACTCGCTGCCGTGGCCGAGCTCGTTCTTGATCTCGATGATGCCGTTCAGCTTCCTGATGTTGGTGCGCACCACGTCCATGCCGACGCCGCGGCCGGAGAGGTCGGTGGTCTGCTCCTTGGTGGAGAAGCCGGGGAGGAAGATGAGGTCGAGGATCTCCCGGGTCCCCATGGCGGCCACCTGTTCCTCGCTGACGAGCCCCTTGTCGATAGCCTTCCTCGCGATCTTGTCCGGGTTGATGCCGCGGCCGTCGTCCTTGATGCTGATGACGATCTGGTTTCCCTCGTGGGCGGCGGAGAGCACCACGGTGCCGGTGCGTCCCTTGCCGGCGGCGAGGCGCTCGTCGGGAGTCTCCAGGCCGTGGTCCAGCGCGTTACGGATCAGGTGGATCAAGGGATCGCCGATCTCGTCCACGACGGAGCGGTCCAGTTCGGTCTCCTCACCGTAAATGATGAGGTCGACTTCCTTGCCGAGGTCGCGGGCTAAGTTCCTGACGATGCGCGGGAACTTCTTGAAGACCTTCTCAACCGGAAGCATGCGCATCTTGAGGACCTGCATCTGCAGTTCCGAGGTGACGAAGTTGAGCCTTTTGGATAGCTTGCCGAAATCATCCCCGAAGCCGGTGGGGTCCAGGCCGGTCTGGAAATCGCTGTAGAGCTGGATCATGCGGTTTCTCTCCAGCACCAGCTCGCCCACCTGGTTCATCAGGTCGTCGAGGCGCTTCACGTCGACCCTGACCGTAGAGTTGTCGGCAAGATCCTCGCCACCCTTGGGAGGGGCGGGTTTGGCCGCTTCCTTGACCGGCTGCGGTTTGGGCTGGGGGGGAGGAGCCGCCTGCTGCGGAGCTGCCGGCTGGGGTGCCGCCTGTTTAGACTCTGCCGCGGCGGGTTCGGGCTCGCTCACCGGTTCCGGCCCGGCCGCGGTGGAGGGCGCGGCGCCGGCGGCTGCAGGTGCGCTTTCCTCCTTGGGCGCAAACACTGGGGCGAGCACGGTCGCCTCGACCGCGTTCTCGGAGAGAAACGGGATCAGTTTGGCTATGGTCCCCTCGAGGTCCCGCTCGACGATCTCACCCGCCTTTATGTCGGCCACGAGAGTCTTCACCAGGTCGACCGCCTCGAGGATCACGTCCATGATCTCCGAGTTCAGCCTGAGCTCGACTTTACGCAGGCGGTTCAGGACGTCCTCGGTCTTGTGGGTGACCTTGACGAGCATGTCGAAGCCGAGGAAGCTGGAGGCCCCCTTAACGGTGTGGATGGACCGGAAGATCCGGTTCATCAGGTCCGCGTCTTCCGGGCTCTTCTCCAGGGAGATCAGGTCGTCGTCTAGTTTTTCCAGGAGTTCGGTGGTTTCGGCTAGGAAACCGTCAAGTAGCTCCTGATCTTCGCAATCTATGGCCATGTTGCGCTCCGGGAAGGGGAAACCGTTTCCCCTGTTGGTGCCTTATCCTACGTTGCTGAACAGCCGCCTCTCGTCGGCGGTGAACATCTTCTCCAGGTCGAGCAGGACGAGGAGCCGGTTAGCCTGGTTGATGACGCCGGCCATGCATTCCTGCTCGATGCCGCTGGAAACGACAGGGGGAGGAGGCTGAATCTCTTTTTCCGAGATGCGGATCACCTCGGAGACCTCGTCCACGATGAAGCCCATCAGCTCGCCCACCACCTCCATCACCATGATGCGGGTGCGCTTGTCGTAGTCGTTCTCCATGAGGTCGAACTTCTTGCGCAGGTTGATGATTGGAATGACCTTGCCGCGCAGGTTGATGACCCCTTCCACGTAGTGCGGCGTGTTGGGGACGCGGGTGATGTTGAGCATCCGGATGATCTCACGCACCATCAGGACGTTGATGCCGTACTCTTCCTTCTCGAGGTTGAAGCTCACCAGTTGGATCAGCTCGCCCCCGTACTCTTCGCTCTTTACCTTAGTGAGTGCGGTCTCCATGGACCCTCCCTCTGCGCTGAAATCTCTACGGGCGCGGGCGCCCGCCATACTGTGCTATTCGGCCATGCCGGATAAAGGTTGAATATTTTTTTTCTCTAACGAATTCAAGCGGCTTCTCCGACAAAGGCCCGTCCCGAGCGGGTCGAACCCCGGGCGTTGCCGCTCCGACACCCCGGTAAGCAAAAAATTGACATGGCTGACTTCCCGGGCAAGTCATTTAATTGACATTGGGGGGAGAACTCGCTATAGTTTCGATCGGACCGTTTTTGTATCGGCTTATTTCGAGGCAACTTTAACGAAATCCGGGGAAATGATGGAAACGCCGAAAATACTGATAGCAGACGACGATAAGAAAACCAGGGACTTCGTAGCCGCTTTCCTGAGCTACAAGGGGTACCAGGTTTACCAGGCCTTTGATGGGCAGGACGCCCTGCAGAAGATAGAAACGCACGACGTGCAGATGGTCATCACGGACATCATGATGCCGCGGGTGAACGGACTGGAGTTCATCCGGCAGCTGAAATCGCTCCGTCCGGAGATCGTCACCATAGCCTACAGCGCCTTCGCCAATAACGAGATGACGGCCAATCTCCTGAAGGCGGGGGCTTTTTTCTATCTTGAAAAGCCCTTCAATCTCGAGGAGTTGGAGACGCACGTCAAGCGCGGTCTCGAGCACCAGGCGCTGCAGAGCAAGAGCTTCCGGTCCAAGCCTTGCATAAAGAACAGGGCGCTTCTCAACAACATCATCGGGGAAAGCGAGAAGATGCTCTCGCTCTTCGAGATGATCGAGAAGGTCGCCACCTCCGATTCCACCGTGCTGATCCAGGGTGAGTCGGGGACCGGGAAGGAGTTGGTGGCGCGAGCCATCCATGACCTCTCCAACCGCTCTGAGAAAAACTTCGTCGCCCTCAACTGTGCGGCCATTCCCGACGAGCTTCTGGAGAGTGAGCTCTTCGGCCACGTGAAGGGCTCCTTCACCGGTGCCGTCGCCACTCGCGTCGGCCGTTTCGAGATGGCCGACAAGGGGACCCTGTTCCTGGACGAGATCGGGGACATGAAGGCGAACCTGCAGGTGAAGCTGCTGCGCGTGCTGCAAAGCCGGGAGCTGGAGCCGGTTGGCTCCACCAGGTCGAAAAAGGTGGACGTGAGGATCATCGCTGCCACCAACCAGAACCTGGATCACATGGTGGCGTCGAAGGAGTTCCGCGAGGATCTTTATTACCGCCTCTCGGTGATTCCGATCATGCTCCCCCCGTTACGGGAGCGCGGCGCCGACGTTCCACTGCTTTTGAACAGCTTCCTGGAGAAGTTCAACAGGAGCAAGCAGCGCAAGGTACAGGGTTTTGACAAGCAGGTCCTGGAGATACTGGGGAGCTACGACTGGCCCGGCAACGTCCGTGAACTGGAGAACCTGGTCGAGCGCCTGGTGATCATCAAGGGGAGCGGGGTGATCAACATCCACGACCTTCCCGAGAAGTACCGAGGCGGCCGCAGCACCCCGGCGGTGCACGGCGAGCACATGATCAACCTCCCCGACGACGGTTTCTGCCTGAACAGCGCCGTCGAGGAGTTCGAAAACCGGCTGATCCTGCAGGCTCTGGAGCGCAGCGGCGGCAACAAGAAGGAAGCCGCCGAGCTTTTGAACCTGAAGCGGACCACGCTGATAGAGAAGCTGAAGAAGAAAAAACTGGTCTACGGGGAGCATCCGGTTTCCCCGTAACAGGGGGTCTGATGTCGATAAATCCGGTAACCACGGCGCCTGGCGGCGTCGAAGCAACCAAGAAGGGGATAGCCGCGTCCGGGAATACGGGTGCGGCTGTTCCGTTTGAGGAGATGCTGGCATCGAAAACGTCCGGAGGCGAGGTGACGCCGGAAGCGGCGGCCGAAGTGCTGCGCCTCAAGATGCTGAGTTCCGCCCTCGATATCGGCCGTGATGCTGATGCGCCTACGGCGCCGTCGCGTTCCGAGAACGTGCAGGGGTTGTTGAACCGTTTCCTCGAGCAGCTCCCATCCGGGAGTGCGGCGGCCGGGGGCGGAGAGCCTGTCGTCGGCCATGGTCCCGAGGCGGCCTTCCAGGCGCAGCAGTCGAATTTCGCGGCCGGGCGTCTGCCGGAGGTACCGGTTGCCGGTTCGGACAGCGGCACGGATGCAATCATAGAGAAGGCGAGCAGGCGTTACGGCGTCGACAGCGGGCTGATCCGCGCCGTGATCAAGGCCGAGAGCGGCTTCAACCCGCGGGCCGTGAGTTCAGCCGGTGCGCAGGGGCTCATGCAGCTGATGCCGGCCACCGCGCGCGGGCTGGGTGTCACCGACCCCTTCGACCCCGAGCAGAACGTCATGGCCGGGACCCGCTTTTTGAAGGACATGCTGCAGCGCTACAACGGCAACGTGGATGAGGCCCTGGCCGCCTACAACTGGGGCCCCGGCAATGTGGACCGTCACGGCACCGAGAGCCTCCCCCGCGAGACGAGGGGGTACCTGGCGAAGGTGAAAGGGTACTACGCCCAGTACGTGGCCTAGAAGCAGCAGCCAGAGCAGCTCAGAGCCGGCGAAAAACAAAAGCCTCCGCACCAAAAGGTGCGGAGGCTTTCTTTTTATTGCACTTGCAGCGTCCATCAGGTCCATTAACGTCCACCAGGTCCACCAGGTCCACGGTATGCCGCTCCCTCGGCCGGTGCCGGTGCCCAGGTGACCGGCGCCCTTCGGGCGCCTTTTCCTACTCCCTCACATAGATGTTCTGATCCGAGCTGTGCACCATGGTCATGACGCGCATGTACTCGTCCTCGATCATGTCGTAGTGCCCCTGGGTCTCCTTGATCACCGTTTCGAACACCTTGCGCACCAGCGGGTCGACCACGTCCTTCACCAGAATGGTGTAGAAGTCGATACAGGCCTTTTCCTCCTTGAGTGCTATCTCCAGCGCCTTCTGCTCGTGGCTGTCCGCCGCGATCGCCTGCTCCAGGGCGAGGTGGGTCGCCGATTGCTTATCCGGCGGCGAGGCGAGGTAGGTGTCGATGTCGCCGAGGTCGCCGCCGCGGTAGTAATCGAAGAAGGCCCTCAGGTGATTGACCTCTTCGCTGGCCAAAAGGTCGAATACCTTTTTCGACCGTTCGTCCTTGCTCACCGAAGCCGCGCGCCGGTAGAAGTCCATGCTCTCCTTCTCGGTCTTGATCGCCAGCTTCAATGCTTCCTGCAGTGTGTACTCCTTGAACATGGCTGCACCTCCGTAGGCTTCAGTGGGATTGCTTGGCAAAGAGTATATCGAAGCGTCTGGGGAGGTCAAATGCCCGAAAAAACGAGTGAATACGGCCTAATGTCTGGTTTGGGGGCGCAGGGAGGGGTCGAGCTTGAAGAGCCGCCTCGCGTTATCGGAGGTGATGCGGGCGAGTTCCTCGACCGGGATGTCGCGGATCTGCGCAACCCGCAGCGCCGTCGCCAGGAGATGGGCGGGAACGTTCACCTCCCCGCGAAAGGGCTCCGGCGGGAGGTCCGGCGCGTCGGTTTCAAGCAGTAATCGTTCAAGGGGAACGGCGGCTGCGACGTCGACCGGTCGTCTGGCGTTCAGATAGGTTACGGTGCCGGAGAGGGAGATGTGCAGCCCGAGCCGCAGGCAGGTTCTTGCCGTTTCCGGGCTGCCGGAAAAAGAATGCATGACGCCGCCGAAGGCGTGGATGCCCGCTTCCCTTATTATGGCGATCAGGTCGTCGAAAGCCCGGCGGCAGTGCAGCAGTACGGGAAGCCCCGCTTCCCTGGCGATCTCCAATTGAGCCCGGAAGGCCTCCTGTTGCACTTCGCGGGATGGGGAAGGGAGCAGGTAGTCGAGCCCTATTTCGCCGATGGCCGTGGCGCATTGAGCGTAGCGTCTGAGTTCCGAGAGGGTTGCGGGGGTGAGCCGGTCGGCGTGCATGGGGTGCACGCCATAGGCTGGGAGGGCCTGGCGGTAGCGGAGGGCGACGGCTTCGATGTCCGGCCACCCTTCCGGGGCAACGCCCGGGACCAGGAAGGCGGTCACACCGGCGTGCTCCGCCTCCGGTATGAGCGTGTCCAGGCGGGGGCGGAGTTGCGGATCATCCAGGTGGCAGTGACTGTCAAAAAACATGGAGTCAGGTGGTGACGCCGGGGTGATCCTTGAGCTCCTTGATGATCTCCACCTGGCGCTGGAATATGTACTGCGATATGTTGAGTTCCTCGGAACGCGTCGGCGCTATTTCGAAGACGAGACGGCAGGTGCCGTCCCTGTCGATGACCTTCAGCAGTGATGCCGCGATCACGATGGTACCGGTAGGAAGGGCGATGGAGAGTTCCCCTTTCTGGCTCAGGGGGAGCCCCGGGTTGCGTTCGACATCCATCGTCATGCCGGTAAGCGACATGTCGTGCAGCTTGCCGCGCACCGTCGCCTCGAGTTCGGGCGCGGAGAACCAGGCCTTGATGGTCACCCCAAGCTGCACGCGCACCGACATGCGGCGGTCGGCGCGGACCAGCGTGTAACCGGGATTGGACAGTATGACACGCGATTTCTCGACGTTGACGTAGGTTACCGAGGCGACCACATCCCTGCGGAAATGGCTGCTCTTCAACACGGTGAGTTTTTCCTGGGCTATGACAACGGCCTGCACCTGGTGCACCAGCAGTTCGGCGTCGTTTTCTTCGATGGTGAGGACTTCCGCACCGTAGCTTACCGGGACTTCACGGTAGAAGTTGAGGAGCCTGAGGTCGTTTTTGAGCTTCCCGGAGCGTATGGCGGCCAGGGTCGCGAGGATCTCGGTGCGGTCACGCTGCTCGTCGGCTAGTTGCAACCTCTGGTAGTTGTCGTTCATGGTCGGTTCCACCCGAAAAAAGTTATTGCTCTTTAGGCGCTTGCTGTGCAATTATGCCGATTTGTAACGCTTGGCGAAGATACCCTCTTCGCCTTTCGTTTGTCCAGAGAATTTTAACGGGAGTTCAAGTTGATACGGTACAACGAACAAGAGATAGAGAAGCGGCGCACCTTCGCCATTATCAGTCACCCGGACGCCGGTAAGACTACCATAACCGAGAAGCTGTTGCTATTCGGCGGTGCCATCCAGCAGGCGGGCGAGGTCCGGGCGAGAAAGTCGGCACGGCATGCCACGAGCGACTGGATGGAGATGGAAAAACAGCGTGGTATTTCGGTCACTTCTTCGGTCATGAAGTTCACCTACCGCGACTTCGAGATCAACCTCCTGGACACCCCCGGCCACAACGACTTTTCCGAGGACACCTACCGCACCCTGACCGCGGTCGACTCGGTGCTCATGGTCATCGACTCCGTGAAAGGTGTCGAGAGCCAGACGAAGAAACTCCTCGAGGTCTGCCGACTGCGCAACACCCCGATCATGACCTTCATCAACAAGCTGGACCGCGAGGGGCGCGAACCGCTCGACCTGCTCGACGACATCGAGAGCACCTTGAAGATCCAGTGCGCCCCCATGACCTGGCCGATCGGGATGGGAAAACGCTTCCGCGGCACCTACCACCTCTACACCAAGGAGATCACCTTCTACGATCCGGAGGCGGATCGCGGCGTCGGCGAGGTGATCACGGTGAAGGGGCTGGAAGACCCGCTCCTCGACGAGCTTTTGGGAAGCCAGGTGGAGGAGTTGCGTAACGACGTGGAGCTCCTCGAAGGGGCGGCGCACCCGTTCGATGCCGAGGCGTACCTCGCCGGCAAGCAGACCCCGGTCTTCTTCGGCTCCGCCATCAACACCTTCGGCGTGCAGCAACTGCTCGACTCCTTCGTCGAGAACGCTCCGTCCCCCTTGCCGCGCGAAGCGACCACCCGCACCGTGTCCCCCTACGAGGAGCCCTTCACCGGGTTCACTTTCAAGATCCAGGCGAACATGGACCCGGCACACCGCGACCGCATCGCCTTCTTCCGCATCTGCTCCGGCAAGTTCGTGCGCGGCATGAAGGTGAAGCACCTGCGTCTTGGCCGCGAGGTACAGATCTCCAACGCGACCATCTTCATGGCCCAGGACCGCACCAACGTCGACGAGGCGTATGCGGGCGACATCATCGGCATCCATAACCACGGCACCATCAAGATCGGCGACACCTTCACGCAGGGCGAGGAGCTGAAGTACACGGGGATCCCGAACTTCGCGCCGGAGCACTTCCGGAAGGTGCGCATTCTGAACCCGCTCAAGTCGAAGTCCCTGGAGAAAGGGCTCGTGCAGCTGGCCGAGGAGGGGACCACCCAGGTCTTCCGTCCCCTGATGGGCGCCGACTGGATCGTGGGCGCGGTGGGTATGCTGCAGTTCGACGTGGTCATGCACCGCCTCGAGCACGAGTACGGCGTCAAGGCGACCTACGAGCCGGTCTCCTACGTCACCGCCCGCTGGGTCACCGGCGACCGGAAGAAGCTCGATGATTTCCAGAAGAAGGAGGCGATGAGCCTCTACCTGGACGGAGAAGGGAACCTCGCCTACCTGGCCGGGAGCCAGTGGCGCCTGGACAACACCATGGATAACTGGAAGGACCTCACCTTCCACGCCACCCGCGAGCACAGCTAGACGCGAGGCCACAACCCGTCCGACTTGTCTGGCTTGTCCCACTGGTCGGACCGTCTGACTGATTGGTACAAGATCTCAGAGGGCACTGCGACAATGGACAACCAGGCAGAAAAAACCACGGTAGTCGCAGCGCCGGCCGCACGCAATGCCGGCGGGGCCCTGCTCGTCCTTGCTGCCGCCACCCTTTGGGGGACCTCCGGCACTTCGCAGGCCCTGGCGCCGGAAGGTGTCAGCCCTTGGAGCGTCGGCGCATTGCGCCTGCTGGTCGGGGGGGCGGCGCTCATGCTGCTCGCCGTCCTGAAAGGCGGCCTCGGCAAAGGGCGTTGGCCCTTCTGGGGCACGCTGGCTGCGGGCGGTTTCGTTGCCATTTACCAACTCACCTTCTTCACCGCCGTGAGCAGGACCGGCGTGGCCGTCGGCACCCTGGTCGCCATCGGAAGTTCGCCGGTCATCGCCGGCATCCTCGGCTTCGTCGTCAGGGGAGAACGCCCGGGACGTGCGTGGGGGATCGCCACCGTGCTCGCCTTGGCCGGTTGCAGCCTCCTGGTCACCGGCGGAGGCGGGGTCGCCATAGATGTGGTGGGCGTCCTCCTCGCTCTCGGCGCAGGCACTTCCTACGCCTGCTACACCATGGCCATCAAGGTGCTCCTCCCCGGCCGGACCTCCGAGGCGGTAATGGCGGTGGTCTTCTGCCTGGGCGCCCTGCTCCTGGCCCCCGTCCTCTTCATGGTGGACCTCCATTGGGTCGCGCAGCCGCGGGGGATAGGCGTCGTGCTCTACCTCGGCGTGGTGGTCACCGCGGTTTCCTATTGTCTGTTCGCCATGGGGCTGCGCAGTGTGCCGGTCGCCTCGGCGGTAACCCTTTCGCTCGCAGAGCCGCTTATGGCGGCGCTCCTTGGAATACTGTTCTTGGGCGAGCGACTCACCCCTAAGGCACTGGCCGGGATCCCGCTGCTCTTCGCGGGGCTGGCCGTACTCGCTTATTCCATGTCCGGTAAAAGGGCTGTTTGAACTAAAAGGTAAGGAGGCATTTCCATGGTATTCGCAGCGAAAGTTTCCGAGATTCCCGAGTTCGGCAAGAAACTGGTTGAGGTGGGGGGGGAGAAGGTTCTCCTGGTGAAGACGAAGGGGAAGGTCTACGCCTGCGAGCATGAGTGCCCGCATCAGGGGGCGCCGCTGCAGGGTGCGCTGGTCAAGGAAGCCGGCAAGCTCTCGTGCCAGCGTCACGGCTACCGCTTCGACCTGGAGACCGGCATCTGCCCAGAACATCCGGAGTGTCCTCTTACGGTCTATCCCGTAGAGATTCGCGGTGACGAGGTATTCGTTGATCTCGGGTAGTCTGTGCTTCCCTCACAGAAAAAACGCCCATGTCACAAAAAAATGTTGACTCAAAAGACTTTTCAAGATAAGTTTGACCGCTCAATTGTAAATCCAGAGTAAAGGTGGTGAAGTTCATGTACGCAGTAGTCAAAACCGGAGGGAAGCAATATAAAGTTTCCGAAGGCGACTTTCTGAAAGTCGAAAAACTGGAGGGTGCGGTAGGCGATACCGTCGAGTTCTCCGAAATCCTGATGGTTGGCGGCGATAAGGTTGTTATCGGAACACCTTTAGTGCCCAGCGCCTCTGTAGTCGGCAAAATCGTCGAGCAGGGCAAAGACAAGAAGATTCTGGTCTTCAAGTCCAAGCGCCGGAAAAACTCCAGGAAACTTAACGGGCACCGTCAACTCAGGACTATCCTCAAGATTGAGAAGATCAACGCCTAGGTAATATTTTAAACGGCGGTGCGGCAGCCGCGATTTTAGAATCAGGGCCGCTACCGGCAGAAGGAGCAGAAAATGGCACACAAGAAAGGCGTCGGTAGTTCCAGGAACGGTCGCGACTCCGACGGCCAAAGGCTTGGTTGCAAGAAGTTCGGCGGCGAGGCCGTCAAGGCTGGGAACATCATCTACCGTCAGCGGGGCACCAAGATCCACCCGGGCAACAACGTGGGTCTCGGCAAGGATTACACGCTGTTTGCCCTGATCGAGGGCGTGGTGAAGTTCGAGCGCATGGGTAAGGACCGCAAGAAGGTCTCCGTTTACCCGGCCAACTAGCCAGCGCAGCAAGACGAAAGTGTGAAAGCCCGGAGCCGCAAGGTCCGGGCTTTTGCCGTTTGCACAGGAAAAATCTTAATGAGTTTTATTGATGAAGTAAAAATTTACGTGAAGTCCGGCGACGGCGGCGCAGGGTGCGTTTCCTTCCGGCGCGAGAAGTTCATCCCGCTGGGCGGCCCGGACGGCGGCGACGGCGGCAAGGGTGGCGACGTGGTGGTCAAGGTATCGCCGCATCTTGCGACGCTGCTCGACCTGCGCCAGCACCCGCATCAGAAGGCAGGCCGCGGGAAAAACGGCATGGGGAGCGACCGGCACGGCGCCAACGGCGAGGCCAAAGAGATCCTTGTGCCTCGTGGTACCGTGATCAAGGACGCGGAGACCGGTGAAACGCTCGCCGACCTGACCGAGTCGGATTCCTCGATCGTGCTCCTCAAAGGGGGGCGCGGCGGCCAGGGGAACGCCCGCTTCAAGACCGCGACGCACAAGGCGCCGAAGTTCGCGCAGCCCGGCGAGCCGGGAGAGGAGCGCTGGATCCGGCTTGAGCTGAAGCTCATGGCGGACGTGGGCCTTCTGGGGATGCCGAGCGTCGGGAAGTCCTCGCTCATCAGCAAGATCTCCGCGGCGCGCCCGAAGATCGCCGAGTACCACTTCACCACGTTGAAGCCGAACCTGGGCGTGGTGAAATACAAGAACTACCGCACCTTCGTCATGGCCGACATCCCGGGTCTCATCGAGGGGGCAAGCGAGGGGGCCGGTCTCGGTCACCGCTTCCTCAAGCACCTGGAGCGTACCGGGCAGTTGCTGCACCTGCTCGACCTCTCCTGGATGCCCGACCGTGACCCCATCGCCGAGTACGAGGCGATCAACCGCGAGCTCGCGCTCTTCAACCCGGAGCTCGCCGAGAAGCGGCAGACCGTGGTGATCAACAAGATCGACCTGCCGCACGTCCGGGAAAACCTGGAGAAGGTGCTCCCTTACTTCGAGGAGCGCGGCATCAGGGTCTTCCCGATTTCGGCCGCGACCGGCGAGGGGATCGCCGAGCTTCTGGATGACATCGCCTTCAACCTTTGGGGCGAACCGGAGGAGACCTGGTAAGGGGTAGCACATAGTGGAGTGTTGAAGGGGGAGGGGCGCAAGCTTCTCCCCCTTTTTCTTTGTGAGGTGCCGGCGCGGAAGGGGGCTACGGGCGGCAATTGCGAAAAGACATGATAGACTACGATATTTGTGATTTCTAATACATTGTAAGTGGTCGGACTGTGACAGGTGCTGAACCGGGAGCCGGACAGAACTCTTCAGGAGGTCGGCATGTACAGGATGATCCAGCTGGAATCCTTGGTCCCCGAAACTTTGCCGGGCGTGTCGCTGTTCATCAAGCACGGTGATAACCACGTGCTCTACAAGAATCCGGATCTCTCCTTCACACAGTGGGATAAGGAGCGGCTGCTGGATAACAACGTGACGCACCTCTACGTGAAATCAGCCGAGATGTCCATCTTCAACCAGTACGTAGAAGCCAACCTCGCGGCGGCTCTGAACGACGAGAACCTGGAGCCGGAGGTCAAGCAGGCGATGCTGTATCAGGCTTCGGTCAACTACGTTCAGGAGATATTCGACAGCCCCGCGATCGCAATCAGGCAAAACGTGGAGCGTTGCAGGAATTTGATCCAGCATATATTGGATGACGTGATGAAGTCGAACGGTGTCATGCCGGCACTCAGCAGTCTGGTCGACCACAACACCTACACCTATGTTCACTCAGTACAGGTTGCGACTTACTCAATAGCCTTGCATGTCAGGATGTTCGAGCTGAGTAGCGACGAGCTCATGGACGTCGGGATGGGGTCGCTCTTCCACGACTACGGGAAGGTCTACGTTCCGAAGGAGTTGCTGGACAAGCCGGGGAGGCTGACCGCGAGCGAGTTTCAGGAGGTAAAAAAGCACCCAGTGTACGGTTTCAGCACCCTGAAGGACCTCGATATCTTCACACCGGTGGCCTTGGGCATCGTCAAGCATCACCATGAAAAGGAGAACGGCAGCGGCTATCCCGACGGCCTTTCCAGCTACGACATCGCGCGGAGTTCCAAGATAACGGCGATCGCAGACGTCTTCAGCGCTCTCACCACGACGAGGTCCTATCGCCAAGCGCTTTCCAAGGAGAGCGCCTTGGAGATCATGTACGGCGAGATGGACGGTTCCTTCGATCTGCAGTACCTGAACTCCTTCCGGGACAGTCTCAACTGACAGTGCCCTCCCTTGTTGAACAATAAAGCCCCGCCGGTAACAGGACCAGCGGGGCTTTTATGTATCTCAGTTGTGACCAGCTTAAGAGTGAGTCGCGTGGCGTCCCCGCCCACGGAGGGGGAGGGGCGTTCGGCGCTGACAGGGGGCGAACGGATCGATCTAGCGCAAGGCGGTTTCCACCATTTCCAGGAGCGGTCCGGGATAGACGCCGATGACGAGAATGGCGGCTGAAGCGGCGCAAAGGGCGAGCCCCTCGGCGAAACCTACCGGCTTGGGAGCAGGGGCCTCGGTGCGATGCATGTAGAGTTGCGCGACCACCCTGAGATAGAAATAGGCGGAAGCCGCAGCGCTCAGGATGCCCACGACTGCGAGCGGGACGATGCCCCCTTTGAGGGCCGAATAGAAGATGAAGAACTTTCCGATGAAGCCTGCCGTCGGAGGGATGCCGGCCAGCGAGATCATGGCGAGGGCGAGTACGCCGCCACGGACCGGGGTGCTGAAGCCGATTCCGGTGAAATCGGTGAGCTGCTCGCGCTCCTCTTCGAAGGAAAGCGAAGAGATGGCGCCGAAGGCGGCCAGGTTCATTGCCGTGTAGATGGCGCCGTAAAGAAGCACCGCCGCATAGCCGTCCCGGGAGCCGGTCAGTAGCGCGAGAGCCAGGTATCCCATGTGGGCGACGGAGGAGTAGGCGAGCATCCGCTTGATGTTGGTCTGCCTGAGCGCGGCGAGGTTTCCGAGCACCATGGAAAGAACGGAGAGGGCGGCAAGCGGGACGCGCAGTTCGGTCATCGGGGGGAAGTGGCCGAGCAGGATGAGAAGCAGAGCCGCGGCGGCGACCTTCGAGCTCGTGGAGAGGAAGGCGGCGACGGGTGACGGTGCGCCCTGGTAGACGTCGGGCGTCCAGAGATGGGCGGGGACCAGCGAGAGCTTGAAGGCCATGCCGAGGATGAGGACACCCCACCCGGCGGAGATGATGGCCCTGTTCTCGGGGCGCGCAAGTGCTGCGGAAAGCGCGAGGGTTCCGCTACCCGTGAAGATGAGGGCGAAGCCAAAGGCGGTGAAGGCGGCAGCCACGGCACCCATCAGGAGGTACTTTAGCCCGGCCTCTCCCGATTCGGCGCGGTTGAGGTCCATGCTGACTAAGATGTAGAAGGCGAAGGAGACCGACTCCAGCGCAAGGAAGAGGATCAGCATGTTGGTGGCGCAGGGGAGCACGCACATGGCGAAAAGCGCGAAGAGGACGGTTGCGGGATATTCCTCTCCCTTGAGGATGCGACGCTCGTTGTAGCCGTGAGAGAGGAGCAGGGTCAGCGCGGCGGCGAAGCTGAAAAGGGGGATCAGCAGTTGGGCAAGCGGCGTGAAGGCGAGCCCCGGGATGCACTGGATCGGTGCCGGCGCCGTGAAGGCAGCCCAGATCCCGGCGGCAGCAGAAGCGGTGACTCCGATGGCGGTAAGGCTCGAGGAAAGAAGCAGCGGTCCGCACAGCAGCACGAAAAGCGCAGCGCAGCCCGTGATCACAATCGGCATGAGGCAGTAAAGTTCGGTAAGGGTCATTCTAAATGCTCCAAAAGCTAAACACAGAGGTTTCAGAGGAACGACTTCCGTGCTCTCTGTATTCCGGGTTACTTATTCAGCAGAAGCTCCAAAGGCGCTTTGAAGAGGTCCAGCACCGGCCCGGGGTGCACGCCAAGATACACCACCACCACGGCCAGCAGCACCAGCACGCTTCCTTCCCTAAGCGATACCTCCGCGAGAACCGTCGGCTTGCTCTCCTTCCCGAAAAGCACCTCCTGCACCAGGCGCACCGTGTAGATGAGCGTCAGGACGCTCCCCAGAAACGCACCCAGTGCGGCGGCGGGGGCAACCTTGAAGACACCTACCAGGACGATCAGTTCACTAACGAAGTTGTTCAACCCCGGCACCCCGGCGGACGCCATGTTGAAGACGAGGAAGAAGAAGGCGAGCACGGGGACCTTGCCCCATACGCCGCCGAAGTCGGAAAGGTCGCGGCTCTCCGCACGCTCGTCGAGCATGCCGACCACGACGAACAGCGCACCGGTGGTGATGGCGTGGTTCACCATCTGCATGAGCGCTCCGGAAACCGCCACCGGGCTCCACGCGGCGATCCCGAGCGCGACGAATCCCATGTGGCTCACGCTCGAGTAGGCGAGCATCCGCTTCATGTCACGCTGCGCGAAGGCGACCCAGGCGAAGTAGCAGATGCCGATCACGGCAACCACGTAGATGAGCGGCGTGAGGGCGCGGGAGGCCTCGGGGAAAAGCGGATAGGCGATGCGGATGAGGCCGTAGGCGGCGGTCTTCGAGAGTAGGCTCGCGAGCATCAGCGTACCGGCGACGGGGGCGTCGCAGTATGCATCGGGCTGCCAGGTGTGGAGCGGGAAAAGCGGGAACTTGATGGCGAACGAGAGCAGGAACGCGCCGAAAAGCCAGAGGCCCAGTTGGTACGGGACGGTCGTGTGCATCAGCGCCGGCAGCGCGAAGGTGTAGCTACCGGTCTGGGCGCCGTGCATCAGGTAGAGCGCGATGATGGCCAGCAGCATGAGCAGCGAGCCGACGAAGGTGTAGAGGAAGAACTTGATGGTCGAGTAGACCGGCCTGCCGGTTCCCCAGACGCCGATCAGGAAAAGCATCGGGATCAGCATCGCTTCCCAGAAAAGGTAGAAGAGGAAGAGGTCGAGGCTCAGGAAAAGCCCTTGCACCGCCCCCTGCAGGGCGAGGAGCAGTGACAGGTAGAGCCCCTGGCGCTCCTTCACATTCCAGGAGGCGATAACGGCGACGATGGTGATGAAGGCGGTAAGGAGGACCATGACGAGGCTGATGCCGTCCATCCCGAGGGTGAAACGGATGCCGAAACGGTCGATCCAGCCGTGGTCCTGGTACAGGAAGAACCCTGCGGGTGCGCCGAAATGCGCCGCCTGACGATCGAGGGCGAGCGGGGCGCAGGCGAGGACGAACTCGGCCAAGCCGAAGGCGAGCGCGAGCAGGCGCGCGGCAGCCCCGCTTTGCCGAACGGCAAAAACGAGCAGCGCCCCCACCAGCGGGAGGAAGATAAGCAGCGAAAGTATCGGGATGAGAGATGTCATCAGAGGTCCCGTTGGCGCGTCTGCGCCGGTTGCGTTACAGCACGAGCCACGCGAGGTAGCCCAGGATGAGGGCTCCCCCGGCGGCGAAACTGATCAGGTAGACGGCGACGCGCCCGGTGCTCCAGCGCCCGAGCCTTCGTCCGACCGAGCCGATCCCCTCGCCCAGGCCGTCCAGCGAGTCGTCGATGATCCCTTCGTCCATGCGCTCCCACAGGATCCCGGCGAGGGCGCGGTAGGGGCGGACGAAAAGGACGTTGTACAGTGCATCGAAATACCAGCCGTTGGCGAGGAACGAGATGAGCGGTGAGGGAGGCGACTGCGCCTCCTGCATCCGGTGCGCGCGTCCCTTGCCGTAGCGCAGCCACGCCGCCGCGAGTCCCGCGAGTGCGAGCGCCCCGGCCACCGCCTGCATGACGATCTCCTGCTCGTGCGTCGCCTCAACGGCGCCGCCGCCTGGGATCGCGGCGAAGAGGCGGGTGAGGAGCCCCTCGCCCATGTATCCCGGCAGGTTCAGCACGCCGCCGAAGAGTCCGAGTATGGCCAGGGGGATGAGCACCGCCTGCATCACGCCGAGGCCGGAAGTGCGGTGCACGTGCCCGTTGCCCCCCCCGAAGACCAGGAAGACGAGACGGAAACTGTAGAAGGCGGTGATGAGTGCGGTCAGGAGTCCCAAAAAGTACAGGGACTGGTAGAGCGCCCCCCCCTTGTGCCAGACCGCCATGAGGATGCCGTCCTTGCTGAAGAAGCCGCCGGTGAGCGGCAGGCCGGCTAGGCAAGCGGCGCCGGCGAGGAAGTTCCAGAAGGTGAGCGGCAGCGTCCGCCTGAGCCCGCCCATCTTGAAGATGTCCTGTTCGTGGTGCATGGCGGCGATGACGCAGCCGGCGCCGAGGAAGAGGAGCGCCTTGAAGAAGGCGTGCACCAGCAGGTGGAAGGTCGCCGCGGTGACCGCTTCCGCGCCGACGCCGAGCATCATGTAGCCGATCTGGCTGATGGTGGAATAGGCGAGCACCCGTTTGAGGTCGCGCTGCGCAAGGGCGCAGGTGGCGCCGTAGAAGGCTGTGACCGCGCCGGTCACGGCGATGGCGGCAAGCGCTGCCTGCGAGGCTGCAATGAGCGGGTACATGCGCGCCAGGAGATAGACACCGGCGGTGACCATGGTGGCGGCGTGGATCATGGCTGAGACCGGCGTGGGACCGGCCATCGCGTCCGGAAGCCAGACCATGAGCGGGACCTGGGCAGACTTGCCCATGGCGGCGATGAGGAAAAGGATGCCGAGGAGGGTGAGTACGGAGACCGGCATCAGGAAGCCCATGCCGTTCAGCTTGGTCACCGAAAGGGTCCCGAAAAGCTGGAAGAGCCAGGCGAGCGCGATCATGAAGGCGGTGTCGCCGATCCTCGTGGTGATGAACGCCTTTCTCCCCGCGTCGGCGTTGTTCGTGTCCCGGTACCAGAAGCCGATCAGGAGGTACGAACAGAAGCCGACACCCTCCCAGCCGAGGTAGAGAAGCGGCAGGCTCTCGGCGAGAACCAGGGTCAGCATGGCGAAGACGAAGAGGTTCAGCAGGGCGAAGTAGCGCGCGTAGTCCTCGTCCTCGCGCATGTAGAAGACGGAGTAGAGGTGGATCAGGCCGCACACGAAGCCGATCATCACGGAAAGCGAGAGCGAAAGGGGGTCGAGGTAGAGCGATATCGGGATGACGAGGTCGAAAGCAGCGAACCAATCGGCCAGCGTGACCACGGTCGGCGCCGTGTAGGAGAGGGCGGTGAGGAGCGCACAGACGAAGCTCCCGAAGACGGCGGCGCAGGCGAGGCTCTCCACCAGCACGCGCGGCAGTTTCCTCCCGGCGACGGCGCAGGTGAGCCCGCCAAGAAGCGGGAAGAGGAGCATCAATGTCAGGTAAGTTGCGAGCATCATTATCCCTTCATCGAATCGAACCGGTCCGTGTTGACCGTCTGCTTGCGCCGGTGCAGGTAGACGACCATGGCGAGCGCAAGCGACACCTCGGCCGAGGTGAGCGCCATGAGCATCAGCGAAAAGAGCTGTCCGTCGGCGATGCCCCAGTGCGCAGAGCCCCCGACGAAGGTTAGCATGACGGCGTTCAGCATGATCTCGATCCCGATGAGCATCATGATCACGTTGGCGCGCCAGGCGACCACGCAGCCAAGCCCCATGGCGAACATGAGCGAGGCGACGATCAGGATGTGCGACAGCGGTACGCTCATTTGCGCCTCCCGAGGTACAGCGCGCCCACCAGGGCGAAGAGGAGCTGCATGGAGACGATCTCCACGGCGACCCCGTACTGTTTGAAGAGCGTGTAGGCGAACTGGCGCACCGGGATATCGGTGAAGCCGGGGGGTACCGCCCGCACGTGGGAGAGAAGCAGCACAGCCAGCGCGCCCACCACCACGACCACCAGGGCGAGGGCCGGCCACCAGTCGGAGAGGCGCGGTTTGGGCAGCTTCTCGGGGGATTCCAGCTCCAGCATCATGATGACGAACAGGAAGAGCACCATGATGGCGCCCGCGTAGATGATGACCTCGAAGGCGGCGATGAGCGGTGCACCCAGGAGGTAGAACATCAAGGCCAGCGCGAAGAACGAAACCACCAGGTAGACGATGGCCCGCACCGCCTGCCGCGCAGTGATGGCGCAGAGCGTTCCGATCAGCAGTATCGCCGCCAGTATGTAGAAAATGATCGCTTCCATCTCTCTCCAAAGTATCCAGATTCCCTCTCCCCCCGGGAGAGGGTGGCCGAAGGCCGGGTGAGGGCGTTGCCACGAAGTAAGATCTCGCCTAATGCAGCGCCCTCACCCCGCCCCTCTCCCAAGGGGAGAGGGAGGCTTGATCCCCCTACGGCATCAGGCTCCTCGGGTCGAAGGGGGCCTGCTCGCCGTCGCCGCTACCGCGCGGCTGCACCACGCCGATACCGGCATGGCGGTAGAAATTGTAGTCGGGGTCCTTTCCTGTCCCGTCGATCAGCAGATCTTCCTTCTCGTACACCATGTCGATCACCTGGCGCCTGCAGTTGAACATCTCGGGCGACATCTGGATGGCGAGCGTCGGGCACGCCTCGGCGCACAGGCCGCACAGGATGCAGCGCGAGAAGTTGATGCGGAACCAGGCGGCGTAACGCCTGCCGTTCTCGCCTTCGGCCGCCGCCATCGATATGCAGTCGACGGGGCAAGCCCCGGAGCACAGATAGCAGGCGACGCAGCGCTCGGCGCCGTCGGGATCGCGGGTCAGGACGATGCTGCCGCGGAAGCGCTCGGGCATGGGCCGACGCTCCTCGGGGAACTGCACCGTGACCGGCTTCCTGAAGATGTGGCGCAGGGTGATGGAAAGGCCGGTAAAGATCTCTTTTATGTCGGTCAGTATGGACATCTGTTCCCGATGTTGTTGTTGCCGAAAGTTGCCTGCCGGCTTTTCAAACTTCGGCAGGGTTCGCCGCGCTCGGAGAGGCGGCCGGGGCCCGGCAGACAGCGCGGGGCTGTCTGCCGGAAGGAGGTGTTAGTTGGGCCGTAGTGCCTTCAGCAAGACTTCGAGGGTCTGTTTGTGACGGTTGTTCTCTGCGTAGGCCAGGGCGGTGGTTCCGGAGTATGACAGCGCCATGGGGTCGGCGCCGCTGTCGACCAGCAGCTGGCTGGTCTGGGTGCAGCCGTAGTTGGCTGCCAGCATGAGAGGCGTGTGGCCGTCACGGTCGCGGGCATCGACCTCGGCCCCCTTTTGCAGCAGCAGGCGTACCACGTCGGCCCTGCCGTGCGCCGCCGCGAAATGCAGCGGGGTCTTTCCCTTGTCGCTTCTGGCGGTGATGCTGGCGCCGCGCTCCAAAAGCTCGCTCACCTCCGTCAGATTGCCGGCCTTTGCCGCGTCCATGAGTGCGGTGTGGCCGTTTTTGTCCACCGCATCCACCTGTGCTGTAAACCCTGCCCCCAACTCGACTTCCACTGTTGTCGTCATCGCAGTTCCTCCTTTGTTGAATGCATTGCCCAGTACAACGCCCCCTATCGTAAAGCCAGCCACCAACCGGTGACCAGAATATTGAGAAGAGCTAGCGGTGTCAGGAACTTCCAGCCCAGATGCATGAGCTGGTCGTAGCGAAGGCGGGGCAGGGTTCCCCTGACCCAGATGAACAGGAACGAGAACAATCCGACCTTGATGAAGAACCAGAGGATCGGCGGCAGTAGCGGGCCGCGCCATCCGCCCAGGAAGAAGAGCGAGGCGAGCGAGCCCAGAGAGATGATGTTGATGTACTCCCCGACGAAGAAGAGCCCGAAGCGCATACCGGAATACTCGGTATGAAACCCGGCGACCAGCTCCCCTTCCGCCTCGGGGAGGTCGAAGGGGATGCGGCGGCACTCGGCCAGGATGCTGACCAGGAAGATCGCGAAGGCGAGCGGCTGGTACACGATGAACGGCATATCCGCCTGGGCGTTGACGATGTCGGCGAGGCTCAACGACTTGGCCAGCATGACCACGGGAACCAAGGAGAGCCCCATGGAAAGCTCGTAGGAGATGAGCTGGGACAGGCCGCGGATGCTCCCGAGGAGCGCGTACTTCGAGTTGGAGGCCCAGCCGCCCAGGGCGACGCCGTAGACCGCGACCGAGGAGAGCGCCATGAAGTAGAGCACACCCACGTTCAGGTCGGCGACCTGCATGGTCACCTTGTGTCCCATGATCTCGACCGGCGCACCCAGTGGGATGATGGCGAAGGTGAGGATGGCGGGAAGCGCCGCCATGGCCGGTGCCAACGAGAAGAGGAGGCGGTCCGCGGCGCTCGGGATCATGTCCTCCTTGGTGAGCATCTTGATCACGTCGGCCAGCGGCTGCAAGAGGCCCCAGGGGCCGACGCGGTTCGGACCGATGCGATCCTGGAGAAAGCCGAGTATGCGCCGCTCCGCCAGCACCAGGTAGGCTGCGTAGGTGAGGATGACGGCGAAGACGAAGACGATCTTCCCGAGCATCAGCGCTATGTCGACGGTATCCCACGTCATGAGTCGGTCCTTGGATCGCCCTGCAACAGGTTGAAGACGCGGACCCCTTCACTTTCCGGATCGAGGTCCTTCAGTTTGCTCCATCTCCCGGTGAGGGGCTCCTCGATGGTGCGTCCCCCCAGTCTCTCGATGAGCTGCGCCATGACGCGCCAGGCGTCCCGCTCCGCGCCGCCGGGAACCTCTTTTCTGTGCACCCGCGGCGGGTGCTCGGCGACCGCGTCGGCTGTGGAGCCGTAGTACTTCGGGTCGAGCCCCCTCAAGGGGAGTCCCGGCACCCGGGTCCGCTGGAAGCGCTGCGCGCGTCCTTCGTAGTTGATGGCGGTGCCGTCCGACTCGACCCAGGTGGTGGTGGGGAGAAAGACCGGCGCCTTCGCGGCAGCCGCGCCGGTACGCCAGTCGGCACAGGCCACCACCTCGACGTCGACGATGAGCCCCTCGGGAAGGTCGGCTTCGAAGCAGACCACACCCTTTATCTTCCCGGCCGAAGCCAGTTCCGAAAACGCCTGCCCGCCGAATTCCAGGGAGAGGAGCCCTCCCGCCATGGCGTTGGGACCCGGCTGCAGCATCACGAGCTTGGCTCCCCCGGACGCGAGCTGGTCCAAAAGGTCCGCATCCTTCTTCCCGGCGCCTGCGATGACCACCCCCCTGCCGCCCCCCTCGAACGGGACCTCGTCCAGGGTGGCTACCGCGGTGAAGGTGAAGGGAAGCTTTTCTCTGGCCGGAATCGGATCGCCGTCCACCAGGTAGATCTGTGCCCCGGCGAGAAAAGCCTTGCGCACCGCCAGGGCCAGCATGGGGCCTTCCTCCATGAGATCGAGGGCATAGAGCGCGATGCACTCAGCCTTTTCGATGTCGCGCAGGTAGGCGCTGTTCTTCTCGTTTAGGAGTCTTGCCGCCGCCGCGCTGCCGGTGAGCTCTCCCCCGTCAGTGAAATAGCAGAGCCTGGCGCCGTCGACGGTGCGGGCGAGCTGCGCCAGCAGGATCATCCCCTCCAGGGAGAGCCTTGAGGAGCCGACGAAGGCGAGGCTTTCGGCACCGTTTTGGGCGACGAACTTGCCGATCGCCTTGGCGGCCGCATCGATGGCGACGTCGTAGCCGCAGGTGGCGCCGTCCAGGCGCGCTTCGCGCGGGCGCTGCGGGTCGTTCAGGTACCCCTTGTCGAAACGGGCGCGGTCGCAGATGAACCAGCCGTTCACCTGGTCGTTGCGGCGTCCCACGATCTTGATGGTCTCCCTCTGGAAGTTCTGCGGTGCGGTGTTGCAGCCGACCGAGCAGTGCTGGCAGACCGAGGGGGCGAACTGGTAGTCCCAGTAGCGGGCACGGAAGCGTCCGGTCTTGTCGGTGAACACCCCGGTCGGGCAGATGTCGACCAGGTTGCCTGAGAAGGGAGACTCGAGCGCCCCCTCCTGGAACCTGCCGAAGTAGACCCGGCCGGCGCTCCCGGTCACACCGAAATCGGTGCCGCCGGCGTAATCCTGGTAGAACCTGACGCAGCGGTAGCACTCGATGCAGCGGTTCATCTCGTGGTGGATCGTCTCGCCCAGGTACTGGTTCTGGAAGGTCCTCTTCTTCCCCTGGTAGCGACGCCGGCTGTGCCCCCCGGCGATGGTGAAGTCCTGCAGGAGGCACTCGCCCCCCTCGTCGCAGACCGGGCAGTCGTGCGGGTGGTTGATCATGAGCCACTCGATCACCAACTGGCGCATCCGGAGCGCTTCGGGGTCGGTGGTCGAGACCACCATGCCGTCCTGGGCCGGGAGGGCGCACGACATCTGGATTCCCTTCACCGGGCCGTCCAGGAGTTTGACGGCGCAGAGCCGGCAGGCCGCGGCGATGGCGAGCGCAGGATGGTAGCAGAAGTGCGGGATGGTGATGCCGACGCTTCGCGCCGCCTCCAGCACGCTCGTTCCCGGCGCGACCTCAACCGGTATGTCATCGATGATCAGTTTGGGCATCGTCCTCTTCTTTTGTGGTTTCTCTCTCCCCTTTGCCAGGCTTCAGAAATTCCGAGGACAACGTCCGTTTCCTCGAAGTAGAAAGCCTGCCCAAAAGTCCCCCCCTTTGCGAAGGGGGGACAGGGGGGATTTGCTCTTAGCTTCCAGTGGCTGAACGGGAATTCCAGGTACCGCTACTTCAGCGGGCACCTCTTCTTCACGATATGCTCCCGCACCTCGTCCTCGAAGTCGCGTAAAAGCCCGTCCAGTGGGGCCATGGCGCCGGGGGCTAGGGCGCAGAAGGTGTAATTCAGGTACTTCACGTGCTCGCGCAGGATGGCGATGTCGTCCTCCTCGCCGCGGCCGTTCTCGATCCTGGTGAGGATCTCTCTTACGAAGGGGAGACCCTCGCGGCAAGGGGTGCACCAGCCGCAGGATTCCCGGGCGAAGAAGGTGATCAGGTTCAGGGTCGCCTCCACGAGGCAGTGGCTTTCGTCGAAAACGATCACGCCGCCGGAGCCGAGCCGGGAGCCTGCCTTTGCCACCGTGTCGTAGTCCATCGGAAGCTTCATGTGCTCAGGTTTCAGGAACTGGGTCGAGGCGCCACCCGGGATGCAGGCCTTGAACTTCCGCCCTTCGCGCATGCCGCCGCAGGCGTCGAGGACCGCCTCGAGGGTGGTCCCGATCGGGAGCTCGACACATGCGCGGTTTTTGACCGAGCCGCTCACGCAGAAGAGCTTGCTCCCGGCCCCTTCCGGGTTCAGCGCGAGTCCCTTGAACCAGGCAGACCCGTTGGCGATGATGGCCGGGATGTTCGCGAGCGTCTCCACGTTGTTCACCACGGTCGGTCCCTGCCAGAGCCCCTTCACGGCGGGGAAGGGGGGCTTTTGCCGCGGGTTCGGCCGTCTCCCCTCGAGGGCGTTGATGAGCGCCGTCTCCTCGCCGCAGATGTAGCGGCCGGCGGAGAGGTGCAGGTCCAGGTCGATGGAGTGCTCGGTCCCGAGGATCTTCTCCCCCAGGAGTCCCGCCTTTTTTGCCTCCTCGATACCGTGCGCGAGGTTCGCCGCCGCCTTCTCGTAGCCCTTGCGGATGAAGATGAAGGCGTGGCGCACGCCGAGCGCGTAGCAGGCAAGCGTCATCCCCTCGATCAGCGAGTAGGGGTTGTGCTCGAGGAGCACCCGGTCCTTGTAGGTGCCCGGCTCCATCTCGTCGCAGTTGCAGATGAGCCAGCGCGGCCCCGGGAGGTCGCGCGGCACGAAGGACCACTTGCGGCCGGTCGGGAAACCGGCGCCGCCGCGGCCGCGCAGTCCGGAGTCGATCACGGTCTGCTGCACCTCGGCAGGGCTCATCCCTGTGAAGGCCTTCTTGAGCCCCTCGAAGCCACCTTCCTCGCGGTACTCGTCGAAGGTGACCACGCGGTTCGCGCGGTTATGTCGGAAAAGCGGGAGTGTCATATGTTCCTGTCTGCCAGCCCTCACCTGGAGGGGAGTCGGGCGAATGATTGTTTGCCCCTACGGTGACTTGCGCGGCTGTGGCAGCGCCCTCATCCGCCCCTTCGGGGCACCTTCTCCCGGAGGGAGAAGGCTCATACCTCCTCGCCCTCCGGGAGAGGGTCGGGGTGAGGGTGCTTCTAGATCTTCTGCCGCTCCATCTCAAGTATTTCGTCCACCAACTCGGGAGTGAGCTTCCCGTACGGAATGCCGCCGACCGACATGGCCGGGCCGTCGCCGCACATCCCCATGCAGCAGCAAGGGAGCAGGGTGAACATCCCGTCCGCCGTGGTCCCGCCGAGGGCGACGCCGAGTTTCTCCTTCAGGTGCTCGATGATGCCGTCGCAGTCGACGCACCAGCAGGAGATGGAATCGCAGACGTGGATCACCTTCTTTCCCACCGGGCGGCGGTAGATCATCTCGTAGAAGGTGGCGAGCTCTTCGACCTGCAGCGGCGAGAGCCCGAGAAGGCTTGCCGCCTCCTCGACCGCCTCGTCGGTCAGCCAGCCGTAATGGGCCTGCAGCTCCTTCATCACGTCCACCGCGGCCTCCCGCGCGGTGATGGCGGAGGCGACCCTGGCCTCCAGCGCTTTTTTAAGTGTCTCCGGTATCATCCCGAGTTCTGCTCCTTGTTGTTACCGGTCCAGGTCCGCCAGCACGAAGTCTATGGAACCGAGGATGGCGAGAAAGTCCGACACGAGCCAGCCGCGGCTCAAAACGGGGAGCGACTGGATGTGCGGGAAGGTCGGCGTCCTGATCCGCATGCGGTAGGCGGTGTGCAGGCCGTCCGAGACGGCGAAGTAGCCGCACTCACCCTTGGGTGCCTCGATCGGGGCGTAGCACTCCCCCTTGGGGGGCGACATGCCGCGCGTCGCGTTCACGAAGTGGTGGATCAGAGACTCTATGTCGTTCAGCGCGTCCCGTTTCTGCGGGAGCGTGTAGCGGTAGTCCTGGGAAATCCAGCGGCCGTCCGGCATCCCCTCGGCCGCCTGCTTCACGATGGCGAAGGACTGCCGCATCTCCTCCATGCGCACGAGGTAACGGGCATAGCAATCGCCACCCTCGGCGACGGCGACGTCGAACTTGAAGCGGTCGTAGCCGCCGTAGGGCATCTTCTTCCTGAGGTCCCAGTCGAAGCCGCAGGCGCGCAGCATAGGCCCGCTGAGGCCCCATTCCATCGCCTGGGCAACGGTGATCGCGGAGACCTCCTTGAGGCGCGCGGTGAAGATCGGGTTGCCGGTCAGAAGCTTTTCGTACTCGGCAAGGCGCGGGGGGAACCACTCCAGGAAGGCGCGCACCTTCTCCTGCCACCCCGGCGGGAGGTCGTCGGCGACGCCGCCGATCCTGAACCAGGCCGGATGCATGCGACCGCCGGTGATCAGCTCGACGATGTCGAAGATCTTCTCGCGGTCCGTGAAGGTATAGAAGACCGGGGTCATGGCGCCGATGTCGGCGGCGAAGGTCCCGAGCCATACCAGGTGGTTCGCGATCCGGAACAGTTCGCAGAGCATGACGCGGATGTAGGTCGCGCGCTCGGGGATCTCGATGCCGCAGAGCTTCTCGACCGAGTTCAGGTAGGCCAGGTTGTTCTGCACCCCGGCCAGGTAGTCGACCCGGTCCGTGTACGGCATGTACTGGTGCCAGTTCTGGCGTTCGCCGATCTTCTCGGCGCCGCGGTGGTGGTACCCGATCTCGCTGTCCATGTCGACGATCTCCTCGCCGGAGAGCTTCAACACGAAGCGGACCACGCCGTGGGTCCCAGGGTGCTGGGGGCCGAGGTTCAGGATGAGGGTCTCGTCGTCGACGCGGTCGAAGAAGTCGCTGGCGGGAAGCGCCTTGCGCCGGCGCGCCTCGTCGGCGGTGTATGGGGGCATCTCGGTGGCGCGGGAGGGGTGCTCCTTCCTGAGCGGATGACCTTCCCAGTCCGGCGGCATGAGGATGCGGGTCAGGTTTTTGTGCCCGGCGAAGCGGATGCCGAACATGTCGTAGGCCTCGCGCTCGTACCAGTCCGCGGCGGGGAAGACGGAGGTGACGCTCGGCATCTCCGGGTACGCCCCGTCGAGTTCGGTCTTGACCCGGATCCTCCCCGGGGTGTCGAAGCAGGTGAGGTGGTAGTTCACGGTGAAGTCGCGGAAGCGGTCGCGGTCGCGCCGGCATGATTCGTCGACGCAGGCGATGTCCTCGAGACGACGAAACGGAGCGGAACCACGCTTCTTCAGGTGCGCGAGGAGTTCCGGCACCAGCCGGGCGGGGGCGCGCAGGGTGAGCATGTCGCAGGCCGCCGTATCGACGGCCACCTCGCCGCCGAAAGCTGCCTGCAGTTCGCCTTCGAGGCCGAAGTCGGGGTAGGGTAGGCGCGGCTGTTTCGGGCGCCAGAGCTCATCGGAGCGGGGCGCCGCGAAGTACGGGTGCTGCATGGCGCTGCCGCGGATGGCGGTCCCCTCCATGCCGGGGCCGCGGGTGTCGCGCGACTTGGTGACGCCGTCGACGAGGATCGGGGCGACCGTTCCCTGCGTCCCCCCCTGCATGCGGAGCACGGGACGCGTCGGGCGCTCCTCGGTCCTGATCTTTTGCTGCAGCAGCATGAGCCCTTCCAGGAAGGATTCCGGGCGCGGCGGACAGCCGGGGATGTAGAGATCGACGGGGAGGATCTGGTTCACCCCCTGCACGACGCTGTAGACGTCGTACATCCCGCCTGAGTTGGCGCAGCTTCCCATGGAGATGACCCACTTGGGCTCCGCCATCTGGTCGTAAAGCCTGAGGATACTGGGCGCCATCTTCTTGAAGACGGTTCCCGCTATCACCATGAGGTCCGCCTCGCGCGGGGTGCCGCGCAGGACCTCGGCGCCGAAGCGCGAGACGTCGTAGCGCGAGGTGAAGGAGGCCATCATCTCCACGAAGCAGCAGGAAAGCCCGAAGAACATGGGCCACAGCGAGTTCGCCCTCCCCCAGTTGATCAGGTCGTCCAGGTTGGTGAGGAGGACGTTTTCCGTTATTTTTTCGTCGGCCCTCTCGGTCAAGGTTTACCTCGCTCGCGGACGGCTGAAGGTCCCCATTCAAGGCCACCCTTGATCCAGAGCCAGACGAGCCCCAGCATGAGGATGATGATGAAGGCGGTGATGTGGACGAGGCCGGGGATGCCCAGAAGGTCCCAGGCGGTGGCCCAGGTCAGGATGAAGGCGCCCTCCACGTCGAAGACGATGAAAAAGATGGCGATGAGGTAGAAGGGAACGCGTGAGGCGTGGCGGGCGGCCCCGGTGGGGACGACGCCCGATTCGTACGGGATGTGCTTGTCAGCCGAGTCCTTGCCGGAGCCGAGGAAGTACGCCGCGGCTAAAAGCAGGGCGATGAGCCCTACCGCGACGGCGGTGTAGATGGCGAGTGGAATGAACTCTGCCTGCTGAGCGGTTACTGGCATGCCGACCTTTCAATGAGAGTATCAGGGGATTTTGGTACCCGTATAATCTAGCGTAGGGCGGATGAAAGTCAATTTGTCCCGCGGTTAATTTAGTCTTTCATTAGAGTCTAGGTCATCATGATCTTGCTCTTCAGGATGAGTATCTCGAAGGCCATGGCTGCCTTTGCGATGAGCTTCTGAATTTCGGGAAGTTTTTCCTCGAGAGGGGTGCTCCCGCCGCCGACATAGAGGACGGCGACGACGCGCCCCATCATCACGAGCGGGACCAGGAGGTTGTTGAAGGGAGTCCCGCCACCAAGGGCCTCCATGATCGCCTGGTTCCCAGCGGTTGCGGGCATCGGGCCGAGGAAGAAGTTCTTACTCTGGTCCACCACGTTCAGCACCGACGGCTCGCTAAGGGTGAGCTCCAGTTCCTCGAACTCCGGCACCGGCCTGTTGTCCACGCGGGCTACCCAACCGGAGGCACGGCCGCCGCGCAGAAGGAAGAAGGCGACCCGGCGGAACTGGGAGCCCAGGTACCCGGTGACCAGTTCCGCGATCCAGTCCCGGTCATCCGGCTCGGCAAGTCCGGCAAGCACGCTCTCCAGGGAGTAATCCTGCTCCGGTTCTTCAATCTCCTCGTAGACCTCGGCGGCGGGGACTGCGGTCGGCTCCGCCGCGGTTTGCGGTGCAGCGGGCTCCGCGGCAGGCGTGGGAGCGGCCACACCTTCCGGCGCCACCGGTGGAATGGCTGCGGCCGGGGCGGCTGCAGCCGGAGCCGGTGTGGCCGACTGCGGCGCCGGGGCGGCCTGCGGCTCTTCGATCTGTTCCAGGACTTCCAGGCAACTCAGGTCCTCGAGGACCGGAAGGTCGAGGATATCGTCCTCTTCGTGGGCCGTCCATAACTCGAGGGTCGGCTTCGGGGGCGCGGGAGGAGGGGTGGCGGCGGCCGCACGGCTTGCCGGTGAAGCGGCTTGAGGAGCGGACTGATGCGCGGCATGGTGCCGGTTCCTGCTTCGGCTCCCCCCTTCCACGCTTATGTAGCGCACCTCACGCTTGATACGGTAGTACTTCTCCATCGCCGTGACGATGCGCAATTCCGGGGCGATCACCGGCATGATGATGAGGCCGGTGGCGAAGGAAATCTCGTCAATGGCGTGGAAGTCGGTAGGGTCGACCATGGCCAGGGTGAGCTTGCGCTTGTTCAGCTCGATGGGGACCACGCGGTATTTCTTCACGTAGTCGTAAGAGATGAGCTTGATGACGTCGTCGGGGATGTCGAGCAACTGTTCCGGGACAGCGTGGGGGACTCCGGTCTTCTGGCTCAGAAACTCAGCCAAGTCGCGCTCGTCGAGGTACCCCATCTCTACGAGGTTGGTGCCGAAGCGACCGCCGAAAATGGCTTGCCCCTTGAGGGTCTCCTCGAGCTGGAACGGCGTGATCTTCCCCGCCTGGACCAGCATTTCGCCCAATCTCATCTTCTCCAAACCGTCCTCCGCCATCACATGAAATCGCATCGCAAGACCGGTCAGGCCGCACCAGGTGCAGGGGGGCCGAACTGCCGTTTTGGGGCGGCATACCGTGCCGGTCAGGCGCCAATTTAGAGCCGCTTCACGTAGATGTCAATAGCAAAGGGGGGCGTTGTCGCTCAGCAGAGGTCGACTATCTCGTACGAGGCGCTACCTATTTCCACCGTGTCGCCGGGGGACTTGCCGATCAGCTCTCGCCCCATGGGGGAGCTCGCAGTGATGACGAGGACTTCCTGGTGGTCCAGCAGCAGTTTGAGGCCACCTTCCTGCGGGCCGATGAAGACCGTTTTCAGCGCTCCGTCGTCCCCTTCCAGGGTGACCAGCGCGGTGAGGCGGATCTCGGCCGAGGCGTCGAAGGGCTGCAGCGACAGCCCGCGGTAGGCCTGCAGGGCGAGCTTTATCTCCTGGGCTCGGTTTGCCTGCCCTTGCGCCACGTAAGAGGCCTCCAGGCTCAGGGTGTCGTATTTGTTGTCGGGGATGTTTTCTTCGTGGATGGCCGCTTCGTGGGCCGCCTTCGCGGCCTTCATCAGGGTGTCCAGGTCATGGGTGAGGCGGTCGATGATGAGACGGTGCAGTTGCTTCTTTTTGTTCGCTACGATGGGAAACCTTCCTGAGAGATGTTTAGGTCACCTGTCGGGTGACGGCGACAGATACTATAACGCGCGGAGGAATCTGTCTAGGGGTACCAGTTGATTCCGATCAGATGCATGTTGATGCCCGGGTTCGGGCCGCCGTTGAAACCGGCGTTGGACATGTGCTGGAAACGGTAGGAAAGGCCGAAGCCGGGTGTGACATGGTAGATCAGTTCGGCGTGCGAGACGAACTGCTGGATGCCGTTGTAGTCCTTCAATCCGAAGCGGTCGCGGGAAATGATGGCGACGCTGACACCGAGGTCGAGCTCCAGCGGGAAGGCCGGATTGCCGAACCTGAAGGCGGGCCCGAGGGTGCCGATGAACCCGTTGTCTTCTTCCGTACTCAAAGTCCCTGCCGTGATCGCTGCCTCGGTCCATACACCCCAACCTGCCTTGTTGCGCAGGCCCCATGGGAGTTGGTAGATCCCAAACGCTTCGACGAGATAGGCGTTATTCTCGCCGTCTGCAGATACCCCCCCTCTGACCCCCACCGGACCCCAGTTGCCGGCTGCAGCGGATCTTTCCGTTACGGGAAGCAGAACGAGTGCTGCGATTATCAGAAGGAGTGTGCTTTTCATGATGTATCCCCACGCGGTTAGGGCATGCTAACTCATAAGGTGTATCCGCAATTTGAAGAAATTCAAGCAGGTTTCACGATGGCCCGGATGCATGTCGTAGGAAAGCCCATTAGTTGCGGAAAAATATCGCAGGAGGTACTATTTAATAGGCGGTAAACAGGCAGGAGGAGGCTGTTGATGACAGCCGGAGGGAGGTGGCCATGAAAGGATACCAGCTGGTAAAAGAGATCAGAGATGCGAAGAGCGCTCACCCCGACATGGTATTCATCAAGTGGTGGCGCAATGAGGAGGACTTCATCGATTTCGACCTGCTTGACCGATTCCTGCAGAACCTGAAAGAGAGCGAAAGCATCGACGGATTCGAGCTGATCAACGAGGATGAGATGTGGCGCACTCTTGAAGCAAGATGCCGCGGGCGGGTGACCAGGGAACAGCGTGACGGAGAATGGGTGTTGCACTGGACGCCTCCGCCTGACAGAAAGGTCGAGGAGGCTCAGAGAGAGTTCCCCTACACGGCAGAGTCACTGGTGAAGATTCTGGATTCGGAAACCAACTACAACTACGTGGACTGACAGGCAGGCTCAGCGTCCGCGCGCCTCCGCTTCTGCTGACGATGAGGGGCGAAGACTTACGTCTTCGCCCCTTTTATCGTCCGGGTTCAGCCTCTGGCCAGCATCTTGAAGAAGTCGAGCACCTTGTCAGGGTGTTCCGAGGCCTTCGCGATCTTCGTCCAGTGCCTGATTACGGTTCCCTCAGGCGAGAGCACCACCGTGGAGCGGATCACCCCCATGGTGGTCTTGCCGTACTGGACCTTCTCACCGAAGGCGCCGTATGCCTTCATCACCGACGCGTCCGGGTCGGAGAGGAGGGTGAACGGGAGCTTGAAGTCCGCGACGAACTTCTCGTGCGACTTCAGCGAATCCCTGGAAATGCCTACCAACACGACCCCCAACTGGAGGAAAAGCGGCTGCAGCTTTGCAAAGCCGACCGCCTCGGCGGTTCAGCCGGGGGTGTTGTCTTTAGGGTAGAAGAAAAGCACCACGAGTTTCCCCGCGTACTCCTTCAGCGAATGCTCCTTCCCGTCGCTCCCCTGGAGCCTGAAATCGGGCGCCTTCTGGCCTTCTAGTGACATACCTGCCTCCTTGGATGTGGTTCTCATTAGCTGGTTAAACATAGCAGACTGGGCATGAATGGCAAGGGATAAGGCTGCGGTTGTCAGCTCGGTCCTTTCAGGTTATGCTGTGGCCGGTTTTATGGGAGGGGGAGCATGGGCAGCATCATGGAGGTGGCGGGCGACCCGGAACGTTGGCATCACTTTGCCGGGGTCCTGCTAGTGATAGCGATGGCGGTGTTGCAGGCGCGGGTCGGGAGGGCAGGTGCCTTATGGCAGATCTGCTGGGCCCTTCCGGGGACGCTGCTGCATGAGCTTTCCCACCTGGTGGTGGCTACCGTGACCGGTGGCAGGCCCGTGGGGTTCAGCATCATACCGCGGCGGGAAGGCGATGGGCGCTGGGTGCTGGGGTCGGTGACCATCAGTAACGCCGGGGTCATTTCCGCGCTACCCTCGGCGCTTGCACCGCTTTTGCTGAACGTGGTCGCTTACTATCTGTATCTGGGGTGGAACACGTGGTTTCCCCCGGACCTGCCGCACACCCTGCTGATGTACGTTGCCATTTATGTTTTCAGTTACAGCTCGATTCCGTCGGGGCAGGATGTGAGGGTTGCCCTTTCCAATCCTGCGGGGGTGCTGCTCTACGGCGGTGCGGCCGGGTTCTATTTCTGGCGGGCGGGACTTTAGGGGCGGGTGCGCCAGGCACGAAAAAGCCCGCCCCACTTTCGCGGAGGCGGGCTCGCCTTGCCTTTTATCCCAGCCGCTCGCTTATAGCGTCGCCGCCATCCTTTCGAACTCACTCTTGGAACGCACGATGCAGTCTTCCACCGCCATCCCGGCAAAGTAGTTGCCGGTAACGTACAGGTCCGTTCCCTGCAGCAGACGGTCGATCTCATCGGTGAGCGCCTTGTGGCCCACAACCGGCGACGGGAGCTGGCTCTCTCGCTCGACTACCTGCTCGAGATCCTCGATGCTTACCTTCAGCACCGAAGCGATCCGCTTCAGCTTCGCGTCGAGCGGCAGCTTCCCGGACTTGAAGTGGAAACTGAGTCCCCGATAGCTGTCGTGGGCGACGGTATCCCGGGAAACGGCGGAGTAGAATTCCTCACCGATCGGGATCAGACCGGCCAGAAGCGGCAGTTGCAGTTTGCTCTTCTGAACCGCCACCCCCACCGTCTCAATGGTTTCCAGCTTTAGCGCGGAAAGTACCTTGCCGAGCTCGGGGGCGATGCCGGCGGCCAGCGCCGCACTCGCCGGCGGCGGGGCGGCCAGGGTGAGCCTCGGCGCACGGTAAACGGTCCCGTCGGAGAGTTCCACCTCATAACCGGACGCATCCTTGGAGACGCGGACCACCTCCACGCCGGTCTCCAGGGTGATGCCGCGGGCCGCGACGAGTCCGTCGATGACGCTGTTCAGCCCACCTTTCAGGGTGAAACTCTTGATGACGTCCTTTCTTCTCGGACGCTTGTTGAAAAGCATGTCTGCGGGGAAGTCGTCGGCGCGCTGCGAGATGACCGCGTTGAAGGCGGGACCGAATACGTTTTTATAGTTCTTCCGTCCCACGATGCGCCCGTAGTACGATGCGACGCTCTCCCCCTCCTTCTTCAGGGTGAAGAGCTGCCAGGCCGAGGTGAAAAGTTCGACGAAAGAGAGCTGTGAGGGGATACTCTTGACCTCGTTGCCGACCAGCATTTTGAAGGAGACTTTTTCCCTCGGAAGGATGCTCTGCATCAGCCCGTGGCGCTCCATGAGCTCGAGCAGCCCGCCGTAAGAGTTGTAGCAGGTGTGGGCGCCGAGTTCGAGCCAGAATCCTTCGGCACTTCCCTGAAAGCGGTGGGAATGGAAACATCCGCCCGGACGATCGCTCTTTTCAAGGACCAGGGTGTTGAGTCCCTTGGCGGCTGCATGACTGGCGAAACTGAGACCGCTGATTCCTGCTCCTATCACGATGGCGTCGAATTGCTTCATCTGGCGGCTCCTGTTTTTAAGGGTCGTTAATTGCAGCCTATATAAGCCCGCCCGCGCGGAGTTGTCAAGGTTTACAACATGTTGACAACAGTGGGGGCAGCAATTACATTCTGGGGAGCAATTCCCAGGATCACTGAAAGGACTTCCGTTATGGCACAGAGAGATTACTACGAGGTGCTCGGCCTGAAAAAAGGCGCCTCGGTCGACGAAATCAAGCGGGCCTACCGCAAGCTCGCGGTGAAATACCACCCGGACAAGAACCCCGGGAACAAAGAGGCCGAGGAGCGCTTCAAGGAGATCAACGAGGCGTACGCCGTCCTCTCCGATCCGCAGAAGAAGGAGCAGTTCGACCAGTTCGGCTCCACCAATTTCCACCAGCGCTTCTCGCAGGAGGATATCTTCAGGGGCTTCAATGTGGACGACCTGTTCCGCGACCAGGGGTTCGGTACGGACGACATCTTCTCGCGCATATTCGGGGACGCCATGCGGCGCCAGCGCGGCGGCCGCGGCAGACCGGCCGCAAGGGGCGAGGATTTCTCCATGGAGCTCCAGGTGACCTTCCGGGACTCCTACGACGGCGCGGAAAAGCGGGTCGCCTTCATGCGCGACGGCTCCCGCGAGGAGCTGTCGGTCAAGGTCCCCCCCGGGATAGAGAACGGCGCGCGGCTCAGGGTGGCGGGACGCGGCGGGCCGGGGCGCATGGGCGGGCCTTCGGGAGACCTCTACCTGACCGTCCTGGTCAGCGCGGATCCCCTGTTCCAACGCGAGGGCAACGACATCGTGCTGAACCACGAGGTGCGTTTCTCCGAGGCGGTTCTCGGGGGACAGATCGAGGTGCCCACCATGCAGGGGGCCAAGCGGATCAGGATCCCCGCCGGCATCCAGGCCGGCACCAAGGTCCGTCTCAAGGGGCTCGGCTTCCCGTTGATGGGTGGGTCGGGGCGCGGCGACATGTACGTGCGGGTCGCGGTGCACGTGCCGGAAAAGCTGACCGCGCGCCAGCGCGAGCTGCTGGACCAGTTGGCGGCGGAAGGGCTCTGACCCCTCCGGCACCGGCCAAAAAAAAAATCCCCTTCGCCGCGGACCGGCGAGGGGGATTTTTCGTTTCTGGGGAGCAGAGGCTAGGGCTGCTTGATGTCGATGCTGGCGGCGTTGCGCAGATCCTTCACCCACTGGTTGAAGCGCTCGTCCGACTTCTTCTTGTAGAGCTGCTCCTCGATGGAGTCCTTGACCTCCTCGAAGGGGCGACCCGCTTCGCGGCTCTTCTGCTCCAGCTTTATGATGTGCAGCCCGGCCGGGCTGCGCACGATGGAGCTTACGTCGCCGGGCTTCATGGCGGCGACGGTGTCGCCGATTTCGGGCAGCATGTCGCTCTTCTTGAAGCTGCCTAAGTCCCCTCCGTCCTTGGCTGCGGCGGAGTCCTGGGAGTACTTCTTGGCGAGGGCGGCGAAGTCCTCGCCCGCGCGCGCCTTCGCGAGCACCTCGTTGGCGAGCTTCTCGGTGGCGGCGGCATCTTCCGGTTTCGCTTTGGGATCGAGCTTGAAGAAGATGTGCCGCGCGTGGAAGGTCTCGGCGCCGCCGTAGCTGTCGCGGTGCGAGTCGTAGTACTCGCGCATCTCGCGTTCACCCACCTGGATCTTGGAACGGACCTCCTGGCTCATGAGCCGCATCCGCTCCAATTGCTCTTTCAACTGTGCCTTGTACTGCGGGAAGGTGAGCCCCTGGGCCGCCAGGGCCTGTTCCAGCGCCTCCTGGGTGAGGTTGTTCTGCTTCTTGACGTCCTCGATGGAAGCGCGCAGTTCGTCCTCGCCTACCTTGATGTCCAGCTCGCGGATCTTCTGCTCGACCAGCTTCTTGTCCACAAGCCGGTTCAGCGCCGCACTTTTCAGCCCCATCTTCTCCGCCGGCGGGAGCTTCTCGCTCTCCTTCAGCATCTGGGCGTATTCCTTGTCGAGGTCGAGGGTGGTGATCACCTCGTCGTTGACGACGGCGGCGATGCCGCTGATCTGTTTTGCCTGGGAGGGGAAGGGGGATACTGCCAGGAGGGCCAGCAGGGTGCAGGCCATGATGATCTTAGCCATGGTGTCTCTCTATAGCCGCTCAGGCGGCGTTTGTGCAAAAACGGCCGGACTTGCGCCCGGCCGTTGGCTGTTTCGGTTATTCCTAGTTATTCCGACTATTTCGCCTGGGCGGGCTGGCCGGCTGCCGGCTGTGCACCCTCTTTGGCGCCCTCAGGTGCCTTGAGCCCTTTCAGCGCGTCTTCCTTCACGCTGATCTTCGCCTGCTTCTTCAGGTCGTCCTTGAGTTTCTTGAAGGTCTCCTGCTGCTTCTCCGGGAGGAGGGCCGCCTTGATCTGGTCCTTCACCTCTTCGAGGGAGCGCGCGCCGGCGGGGCGCTGGCCGGTCACCTTGATGATGTGGTAGCCGAACTGGGTCTTCACGATGCCGGAGGTCTGCCCTTCCTTCATGCCGAATGCCACCTTCTCGAAGTCCGGGATCATGGAGCCTTTACCGAACCAGCCGAGATCGCCACCTTTCTGGGCTGCGCCGTCGATGGAGAACTTCTTGGCCAGGTCCTCGAAGTTCGCACCGGCCTTAAGCTGCTTCTCGATGTCCTTCGCCTGGTCCTCGGACTTGACCAGGATGTGGCTCGCCCTGATCTGTGCGCCGGTCTGGAACTTGTCCTTGTTCTTGTTGTAGTAGTCCTGCATCTCGGCGTCGGTGACCTTGCCGATCTCTTCAACCTTCTTCTTCAGGAACGCCTCTACGATGACGCGCTTTTTCAGGTCTTCCAGGCGGGCGGCGACGTCCGGGCTCTTGTCGATCCCTTCCTTCTGTGCCTGCTGCATGATCAGCTCGCGCACCACCATGGTGTCGATCATTTCCTTCTTCCCTTCCGGGGTCTCGGTCATCGGCTTCAGGTACGGGGGAAGAGCGGCCTGCTCTTTGTAGAAATCGTTGTCCGTGATGGTGGCGCCATTCACCTCGGCGAGGACGACCCCTTTACCCGGGCCTTCCTGTTTCGCCCCGGTAGCCGCCTCTTTCTTGCAGCCGGTCACGGCAACGCAGAGAGCGAGTAAAAGTACGGTGGCAGATTTGCTGAATTGCACGGTTAGCTCCTTTTATAAGTTCCGTAAATGATTTCCAATCCGGTGAACGCTAGCATATCAGACTAAGCATTTCAAGACATTTCTGGCCTCCGCCAGCACCCCGTCAAAGGAGCTGTCGGCGACCCGAACGTAGAGCCGGAAGTCCGGCGTAAAGCGGTATTTTCCCTTCTCTTTGCGCAAGAGACCGGTGATGGCGTCGGGGGAAACCGGGGTCCTCTCGTGGAAGGCGAGGGCGATCTCGTTGCCGGCGAGCTCGATCTCCTTGACGAGGAGCCGCTTCAGCCCGACGCGCAGGCGCATGACCTCGATGAGGTAGAGCGCCGCCGGAGGTAGCGGTCCGAAGCGGTCGGCGAGCTCCTCCTTGATGTCGTCGATCTCCGCCTCGTCGGCGGGCTGCGTGAGTTTCTTGTAGATCATGAGGCGCTGGTTCGGATCCCTCACGTACTCCTCCGGGATGAAGGCCGGGACCTTGAGCTTGATCTCCGGCTCGACCCGCTCCGGGAGCTCCTCACCCTTCAGGGTGCGTACCGCCTCGTCCAGGAGCTCGGTATAAAGCTCGAAGCCGACGGCAGCGATGTCTCCGCTTTGCCGCGCGCCCAAAAGGTCGCCGGCACCGCGGATCTCGAGGTCGTGGGTGGCGATGCGGAAGCCCGCCCCCAGCTCGGTCAACTCCTGGATGATCTTCAGCCGCTCGCGCGCGTCCGTCGAGATCGACCCCTCCCCCGGGATGAGGAGATAGGCGTAGGCGCGGGTCTTGGAGCGGCCGACCCTGCCGCGCAGCTGGTAGAGCTGGGCGAGGCCGAAGGTGTCGGCGCGGTTCACGATGAGGGTGTTGGCGGTCGGGATGTCCAGGCCGCTCTCTATGATGGTGGTGCACAGAAGGAGGTTGGTCTCGCCGTGCATGAAGGAGAGCATCACCTGTTCCAGCTCCTTCTCGGCCATCTGCCCGTGCCCTACCGCGATCTTCGCTTCCGGGACGATGCGCCTCAGCTCCTCGGCCATGGCGCCTATGGTCTGCACCCGGTTGTGCACGAAGAAGACCTGGCCGCCGCGCCTCAGCTCCCTCAGCACCGCCTCGCGGATCAGCTCGTCCGAGGAGCGGGAGACGAAGGTCTTGATGGCGAGCCGGTCCACCGGCGGGGTGTCGATGATGGAGAGGTCGCGTATCCCCATGAGCGACATGTAAAGGGTGCGCGGGATCGGCGTCGCGGTGAGGGTGAGGATGTCCACCACGGCCCTGAACTGCTTGAGCCGCTCCTTGTGGGCGACGCCGAAGCGCTGCTCCTCGTCGACGATGAGAAGCCCCAGATCCTTGAAGACGACGTCCTTCTGCAGGAGGCGATGCGTGCCGATGACGACGTCCACGTCCCCTTTTTTCACCCCCTCGAGGATCTCCCTTTGCTGCTGCGCGGTGCGAAAGCGCGACAGCATCTCCACGCGGACCGGGTACTCCTTGAAGCGCGCCGCGAAGCTCTCGGCATGCTGCTGGGCGAGGACCGTGGTCGGGACGAGGATCGCCACCTGCTTGCCGTCCAGGGTCGCCTTGAAGGCGGCGCGCATGGCCACCTCGGTCTTGCCGTAGCCTACGTCGCCGCAGACCAGGCGGTCCATGGGGCGGGTGCTCTCCATGTCGGCGATGACCTGGTCGATGGCGGCGGCCTGGTCGGGGGTCTCCTCGAAGGCGAAGGATGCCTCGAAGGCGCGGTACATGTCGTCGGCGGGGGAGTAGCGGTACCCCTGCTGCACCTCGCGCGCGGCGTGGATCTTCAAAAGTTCGGCGGCCATCTCCTCGATCTCGGCGCGGGCCTTCGCCTTCGCCTTCTCCCATCCCGCCCCGCCAAGCTTGTCGAGCCTCGGCTCGATCCCCTCGGCACCTACGTAGCGCTGCACCAGGTTTATGCGGTCCACCGGGAGGTAGAGCTTGTCGCCCCCGGCGTACTCGAGGAGCAGGAAGTCCCCCTCGAGGCCGGTGAGGCTTAGGTGCTCAAGCCCCCGGTAAAGGGCGACGCCGAAGTCGACGTGCACCATATGGTCGCCGGGTTTCAGCTCGGCGAGCGAGGTGAGTAGCTGCTTCTTCTTCGCCTCGGAGAGGCCGCGCCGCTTCACCCTCTTGCCGAAGATCTCCTCCTCGGCAACCACCACAAGGCGCTCTTCCTCGAGACGGAAGCCGCGCGAGATCTCGCCGATGACGATCTCGACACGCCCCGGCGGGCGTCCCGCCGCGACCTCGAAGCGGTCGGAGGAGTGCTCCAGCGGCATCCGGTAGTGGGAGAGGAGCTCGTAGAGCCTGCGCGCCTGCCCCGCCTGGTGGCAGGGGACGAGCACGCGGTTCCCGGCCGCGATCCATCCGACCATCTTCTCGGTGAGAGGCGCCAGCACCCGCTCCCCTTCCGGGGTGGCGTCGAGCTTCAGGTCCTGGTTTCCGGCGCACTTCAGGCGGAGCTTCTCGCCCCCCTCACCCTCGATCTCAAGGCGCGGGAATTCGAGACGGCGCCCGGCAAGAAGGAGGCGCTGGAAGTCGTCGTCGCCCAGGTAGAGCTCGGCGGGGTCCCCCGTGATGGCGTCGCGCAGTTCGGCCCGCCGTACCGCGCTGTCGAGCTCCTCCCTGAAGCGCTCGGCCGCCTCGCGGATCGCCTCGGGATCGACGAGGACGCGCACCGCTCCTGCGCCGGCGTAGTCGAAGACGGTTTGCAGTCCGGGGTGGAAAAGGGGTTGCAGGAAATCGACCCCCGGCGGGTAGATGGCATGCTGCAGCTGGTCGAGGAGCTCCCGGCGCCGGTCCGCGCCGATCCCCAGGTGGTCGCAACGCCGCTTGAGTCTCGGTGCCAGCTCCTTCACCACCTCCGCGGAGAGGATCACCTCGCGGGAGGGAAGCAGCACCAACTCGGGGAGCGGTTCTAGAGAGCGCTGGGTCACCGGGTCGAAAAGGCGCATGGTCTCGACCAGGTCGCCGAAGAACTCGATCCTGACCGGCATCTCCCGGTCGGGTGGGAAGATGTCGAGGATGCCGCCGCGCACCGAGAAGGTGCCCCGGTCCTCGACCAGGGGTACGTGGGAGTAGCCCAGCTTCACCAGTTTCTCGACCAGACTCTCTCGCTCGAGCTCCTCGCCCGCCACGAGGTACTGGCACACCCCACCCAGGGTGTCGCGCGGGATCACCCGCTGCATGGCGCTTGCCACCGGGAGGACGAGGGCGCGGACCGCGCCGTCCATGAGGCGCACCAGGGCGTTCAGCCGTTCCCCCACGATGTCGGGGTGCGGCGAGGCCGCCTCGAAGGGGGTGACGTCCCAGGCGGGGAGGGGGAGCACGGTCTCGGGGTGCGACGAGAAGAAGCGGAGTTCCCGGGTGATCTCGTCGGCGCTTTCCTGGTCGGCGGTGAGGACGATGAGCGGCGGAGCGTCGTCGGCGGCGAGCCGGGAGAGTAGGTAGGCCGGGGCCGACCCCGCGAGTCCCGCCACGCTCACCTGGCAGGAGGAAAGGGAGAGCTTCTCGCTTAGCTGTTTAAGATACTGCGGTACGGGCATGGTCATCGTCGCAGGGGGGCCTTTCTCGTTGGTGGGTGGAGCGGACAGCACGGTCCGAGCATAGCAAAATCGGGGCCGATTATCCAGCCGGTTGCGCCGCAAACTTTTGTCCCGGACCCCAAATAAAAGTAAAGAAAAAAATGGAGCAGCCGAATAGCTCTGTGAAGGTCGGGAAACGGTGTAAGTGCAAACCTTCATTAAGGATTGGTGAGCTTATGAAACAAGAAGATGTCCTACACTCCGACGTGATCAACTACTTCACCACGGAGTTTGCCGCACTAGAGGAAAGGCTCAAATCGGGGGGGCTTGACGACTACCGGGAGCGCGTCCTGGTGAGCCGCAAGATCAGCGAGGCGGTGCACCTGCTCTCCCCCTACGTGAGGAGCGATCCGAGGGCGCGTCGCCTGGTAAAGGACGCGGAGGCGCTCAGGATGGAGCTCCTGTCGGTCCGTTCCATCATCGCGAAACAACTCTTGAAAAAGGAGAAGCAGTCCCTGCTGCAGGCCATCTTCATGCGCAAGAAACGGCGCGGCCCCGACGAGCTCGCCGGTTGACCGGAGCGTCCTGGTGCCGGGTCCGGCGCACAGCTTCTGCCGGGGCTGCCGGTGTATTTCGTCCCCATGAAGAATTCCCTTTACAATTAACTCGGCGTGTATTATATATCTCCTCCTTGTTGTGGAGAGATGTCCGAGTGGTTGAAGGAGCACGCCTGGAAAGCGTGTGTACGTTAATAGCGTACCGAGGGTTCGAATCCCTCTCTCTCCGCCATATTTATTTATACCCATTGCGGATAGACCTGATAGCTGGGTCCCGCGCAACGGAAGGTTATGAACCCCGTCAGGTCCGGAAGGAAGCAGCGGCAGTAACCGCCCCCGTGTGCCGCGGGGTAGCCCAGCTATCAGCTCTTTCCGCAACCCCCCTGCCCCCCACGCCCCACGCGAACCATGAACCACTTGTTGCCATAGAGGTACGCCGCCTTGTCCTATCTCGTTCTCGCTAGAAAATGGCGCCCCCAGACCTTCAGCGACCTGGTCGGCCAGGAGCACGTCAGTCAGACCCTGAAAAACGCCATCGACGGCGGCAGGGTGGCCCATGCCTTTCTTTTCACCGGCGCACGCGGCGTCGGCAAGACCAGTTCCGCGCGCATCCTGGCGAAGGCGCTCAACTGCGAGAGCGGGCTGACCGTCGAGCCGTGCAACAGCTGCACTACCTGCCTCGAGATCACCGACGGGAACTCGGTCGACGTCTTCGAGATCGACGGCGCCTCGAACACCGGCGTCGACGACATCCGCGAGCTGCGGGACAACATCAAGTACCTGCCGTCCCGCTCGCGCTACAAGATCTTCATCATCGACGAAGTGCACATGCTCACCACCAACGCCTTCAACGCGCTGTTGAAGACGCTTGAGGAGCCCCCGCCGCACGTCAAGTTCATCTTCGCCACCACCGAACCGCACAAGGTCCCGATCACCATCCTGTCGCGCTGCCAGCGTTTCGACTTCAAGAGGATCGCGCTGCCGCGCATCGTCTCGAGGCTGCGCTACATCGTCGACCAGGAGGGGGTGCAGATATCTGACGAGGCACTCGCCGTAGTGGCGCGAAAGGGCGACGGGAGCATGCGCGACTCGCTCTCCACGCTCGACCAGGTGCTCGCCTTCTGCGGCGATTCCGTCACCGATGCCGATGTGGCGGCGCTCCTTGGCGTCGTGGACCGGCGTCTCATCATGGACGGCTGCCGCGCGGTACTGGACAGCGACGTGAAAGGGGCGCTCGAGATCGTGGCCCAGGTGGATTCTTTCGGCTACAGCATGCGCCAGTTCTGCCATGAGCTAATCAACCAGTTCAGGAACATCGCCATTTTGAAGGCGGTGGGCGAGCCGGGAGAGCTTCTGGAGCTTTCCGACGCCGAGCTTGCCGAACTGCGCGGCTTCGGTGAAAAGAGCGCGCACCAGGATCTGCAGCGACACCTGAGCATCCTGCTGAAGAGCGAGGCCGAGATGGCCCACGCCGGCTTCCCGCGCCTGATCCTTGAGTTGGCGCTGATGAAGATGGCGGCGCTGGCGCCGGCGATCCCGGTGCAGGAGCTTCTGCGTCGTTTGGACACCCTGGAGCAGGGAGGCCCCATAGCGCCGCGCAGCGATGCCCCGCGCCCGCAGGCCCCTGCGGCACGTCCCGCGCCGCAGCACGCCGCCCCGGCGCGTCCCGCAGCCGCCCCCGTCGCCGCCGCGTCGGCGTCCCATGCTTCCCAAAACTCCAACGGTTCCCATGCCTCCCATTCAGCCCCGGCAGCCCAGGCTTCACCGGCAGCTGCAGCAACCGGTTTCGCCGGTGCCGCCACCGCCGATCTCTGGGGCGGTTTCGTCCGTGCAGTGAAGGCGAAGAAACCCATGCTTGGCGGCGCCCTGGAGGAGGTCTACCCGGTGCGGGTGTCGCAGGGGCACCTGGAGATCGGCTGTCTGCAGGGGAGCTTCCAGCTGACCCGCCTGCAGGACCCCGACCAGATCAACGAGTTGAAGGGGCTTGCCCAGGCGCACTTCGGGGTGCCGACGCAGGTCAAGGTGGTCGCGCTCAGCGCCCCCCCCTCCGATGCCGCCCCGACCCTTTCGGAAAAAAAAAGCCTTGAAGATGCCGAGCGAAAGGCAACCCTGAGGCGCGAGGCCGAGGCGCACCCGCTGGTGGCCGCCGCGGTGGAGATGTTCGACGGCGAAATCGCCGAGGTGCAGGAATTACCGCGAAAAGAAGCGACAAAATCATAACGATGTTCCGCGGTACGCTGCGACAATAAAAGATAAATTGGAGGATAAGATGTCTAAAGGTTTGGCGCAGATCATGAAACAAGCGCAGATGATGCAGCAGAAGATGGGGAAGCTGCAGGAAGAGGCGGCGGAGCGCACCGCCGAAGTGACCACCGGTGGCGGTGCCGTAACGGTGGTTGTTAACGGCAAGAATCAGGTGCTTTCCCTGGTTATCAAGAAAGAAGCGGTCGACCCGGAAGACGTAGAGATGCTGCAGGACCTGGTGATGACCGCCGTCAACGAGGCGCTCAAGAAGGTGCACCAGGCGATGGCGGAGGAGATGAGCAAGATCACCGGCGGCCTGAGCATTCCGGGACTGTTCTAGGTACTTGGCGCCCGCGCGGCGCCTGACGCAAGGGAGAGGGTGTATGCCGGTTGGTGTGCACCCTCTAATTATAAAAATCTACGATCAAATTTTTTTTGGTAAAAATAACCAGTAAAAACTTGTTTTATCCGTGGTGGGAATATGCTACATTTTTCGGGCTCGCTGACCAGGCTGGTGGGAGAATTGAAGAAACTGCCTGGCGTCGGTGAAAAAAGTGCCTTGCGGCTCGCGTTTCATCTGCTTAAATATCCCGGCAATATCGAGGCGTTAGCCGAGAGCCTCATGCAGGTGAAGGAAAGGGTCCGTTTTTGTTCCGTCTGTTTTGCCATCACCGAGGACGATCCCTGCTGGATCTGCTCCGGTGAGCGGGACGCCGCCACGCTCTGCGTGGTGGAGGAGCCGCAGGACCTGCTCGCACTGGAGAGAAGCCGCGCCTTTCGCGGTCGTTACCACGTGCTGCAGGGTGCTCTTTCACCGTTAAACGGCGTTACACCGCGTGACCTCAGGATCGCAGAGCTTATGCAGCGGCTTGAGGGGGGCGAGGTAAGGGAGGTGCTGATCGCCACCAACTTCAGTGTTGAAGGGGAGGCGACCGCCCTCTACCTCACCAGGATGATCAAGCCGTTGGGGATCAAGGTGACGCGTCTGGCGCACGGCATCCCCATCGGAAGCGATCTGGAATACGTGGATGCGGCGACGGTGCAGCGGGCGGTGGAGGGACGGTCGGAGCTGTGATCCGCCGACCGATGGAAATGTAGAACGATCTTTTACCGTAAAGCCAATGCAAGATTTTCAAACTACAGGAGGAAATCAATGTCCCGCAGAATGGTAACAATCGACGGTAACACCGCGGCAGCCCACGTGGCACACGCCACCAACGAGGTGATCGCCATCTACCCGATCACCCCTTCTTCCGTCATGGGGGAGATCTCGGACGAGAAGAGCGCCCGGGGGGAGAAGAACATCTGGGGGACCGTCCCTTCGGTCGCCGAGATGCAGTCGGAAGGGGGCGCCGCCGGTGCCGTACACGGCTCGCTGCAGGCGGGCGCACTGACCACCACCTTCACCGCGAGCCAGGGGCTCCTGCTGATGATCCCGAACATGTTCAAGATCGCCGGCGAGCTCACCTCGACCGTATTCCACATCTCCGCCCGCGCCATCTCCGCGGCCGCGCTCAACATCTTCGGTGACCATTCCGACGTCATGTCGGCCCGCTCCACCGGCTGGGGCATGCTCTGTTCCAACAACGTGCAGGAGGTCATGGACTTCGCCCTGATCGCCCAGGCCGCGACCCTCAGGGCCCGCGTCCCCTTCATGCACTACTTCGACGGCTTCAGGACCTCCCACGAGGTGCAGAAGGTCGAGGAACTCACCTTCGACGACATGAGGGCGATGATCACCCCGGAGCTGGTCCAGGCGCACCGCGACCGTTGCATGACCCCGGACCGCCCGGTGATGCGCGGCACCGCACAGAACCCGGACGTCTACTTCCAGGGACGCGAGACCGTCAACCCCTACTACCCCGCCTGCCTCTCCATCGTGCAGGAGGAGATGGACAAGTTCGCCAAGGTGGCCGGCCGCCAGTACAAGCTCGCCGAGTATGTCGGTGCCCCGGACGCAGAGCGCGTCATCATCGTGATGGGCTCCGCCGCCGACACCGTCCAGGAGACCATGGCCACCCTGAACGCCGCCGGCGAGAAGGTAGGTCTTTTGAAGGTCCGCCTCTTCAGGCCGTTCCCGGTCGCCGCCATCGCCGCGGCGCTCCCCGCCTCGGTCAAGAAGATCGCCGTACTCGACCGCACCAAGGAGCCGGGCTCCCTGGGCGAGCCGCTCTACCTCGACGTCAGGACCGCGATCGGCGAGGCGATGGGCGACGGGCTCACCAACTTCAAGCAGTACCCGATCATCGTCGGCGGCCGTTTCGGCCTCGGCTCCAAGGAGTTCACCCCGGGCATGGCCAAGGGGGTCTTTGACAACCTGAAGCTCGACAAGCCGAAGAACCACTTCGTGGTCGGCATCATCGAGGACGTGACCAACTCCTCCCTCGAGTACGATCCGAAGTTCGTGAACCCCTCCGCCGGCACCTACGCCGCCATGTTCTACGGCCTGGGCTCCGACGGCACCGTGGGCGCCAACAAGAACTCCATCAAGATCATCGGCGAGACCACCGACAACAACGTCCAGGCGTACTTCGTGTACGACTCCAAGAAGGCGGGCTCGGTGACCACCTCGCACCTGCGTTTCGGCAAGAACCCGATCCACGCACCGTACCTGATCGACCAGGCCGACTTCGTCGCCTGCCACAACTTCTCCTTCCTCGAGAAGTACGACATGCTGGCGAACGCGAAGGAAGGGGCCACCTTCCTCCTCTGTTCCCCGTTCGAGCACGACAAGGTGTGGGACTCCATGCCGATCGAGGTGCAGCAGCAGGTGATCGCCAAGAAGCTCAAGTTCTACGTGATCAACGCGATCGAGCTCGCCGAGAAGCTGGGCCTCGGCGCCAGGATCAACGTGATCATGCAGACCGCGTTCTTCAAGATCTCCAACATCATCCCGCTCGACACCGCCATCACCGCGATCAAGGACGCCATCAAGAAGTCCTACGGCAAGTCCGGCGAGAAGGTCGTCGAGATGAACAACAAGGCGGTGGACGCGGCCCTCGAGAACATCTTCGAGGTGCAGGTGCCGGCTACCGCCACGAGCGCCCTCAGAAAGCCCCCGGTCGTCGGCGCCCACGCCCCCGACTTCGTCCAGAACGTGACCTCGACCATGATCGCGGGCCTGGGCGACCAGCTCCCGGTATCCAAGATCCCGGCCGACGGCACCTTCCCGACTGCGACCTCGCAGTACGAGAAGCGCAACATCGCCGTCGACATCCCGGTATGGGACGAGGCGCTCTGCATCCAGTGCGGCATCTGCTCCTTCATCTGCCCGCACGCCTCCATCAGGATGAAGGTCTACGACGCAGACAAGCTCGCCGGCGCACCGGCCACCTTCAAGTCCGCCGACGCCCGCGGCAACGAGTTCAAGGGGATGAAGTGCTCCGTCCAGGTAGCCCCCGAGGACTGCACCGGCTGCGGTGCCTGCGTGGCGAACTGCCCGGCGAAGTCCAAGGAGGATCCGAAGCACAAGGCGATCAACATGAAGTTCCAGGCGCCGCTCAGGGCAAGCGAGGCGGCCAACTACGACTTCTTCTTGAACATCCCCGAGACCGATCCGAGCCTCGTCAAGGTCGAAACCCTGAAGGGGAGCCAGCTGGCGCGTCCGCTCTTCGAGTACTCCGGTGCCTGCGCCGGCTGCGGCGAGACCCCGTACCTGAAGCTCCTCTCCCAGCTCTTCGGCGACCGCGCGCTCATCGCCAACGCCACCGGCTGCTCCTCGATCTACGGCGGCAACCTCCCGACCACCCCGTGGGCGAAGAACGCGGACGGGCGCGGCCCGGCCTGGTCCAACTCGCTCTTCGAGGACAACGCCGAGTTCGGCTTCGGCATGAGGCTCGCCGTCGACAAGTTCAACCAGGCCGCCCAGGAGCTCCTGGACCAGGTTGCCCTCCCGGCGGAACTGGTAGCACAGATCAAGGGTGCCGACCAGCAGAACCAGGCCGGCGTCGAGGCGCAGCGCGCACGCGTCGAAGCGCTGAAGCAGGCGCTTGCGGGCAGCAAGGAGCCGGCGGCACAGCAGCTCCTCTCCCTTGCCGACTACCTCGTGAAGAAGTCGGTCTGGATCGTGGGCGGCGACGGCTGGGCCTATGACATCGGCTACGGCGGCCTCGACCACGTCATCGCCTCCGGCAAGAACGTGAACCTCCTCGTGCTCGACACCGAGGTCTACTCCAACACCGGCGGTCAGGCATCCAAGTCGACCCCGATGGGCGCGGTGGCTCAGTTCGCCGCGGGCGGCAAGCCGCAGGCCAAGAAGGACCTCGGCATGATCGCCATGGCCTACGGCAACGTGTACGTGGCCAAGGTCTCCCTCTCCAACCCGGCACAGTGCGTCAAGGCGTTCATCGAGGCGGAGGCCTACGACGGGCCGTCCCTGATCCTCGCGTACAGCCACTGCATCGCGCACGGCATCGACATGGCCACCGCGGTGGAGACCCAGAAGCGCGCGGTCGCCTCCGGCCACTGGCCGCTGGTCCGCTACAACCCGGAGCTCGCCGAGCAGGGCAAGAACCCGCTCGTCCTCGACAGCAAGGACCCGAGCATCTCTCTCGAGGAGTACGCCTACGGTGAGAACCGCTACCGCGTACTGAAGAAGAACAACCCGGACGCCGCCGCTGCACTCATGGCGCGCTCGGCGGAACTCACTGCACGCCGCTACGATCTGTACAAGCGGATGGCCGAAATGGAGTTCGAGAAATAAGAAAGAAATCTAACAAAAGCGCTTGACAGGGACCAGACCCGTGCATAAACTCTTTACCTGTGCCGGGGATGGTCCCGCTTATCACGAAAGAGAAGTAACAGGAGAAGTCGTAATGGCTAAAGGTGTAGTTAAGTGGTTCAATGACAGCAAGGGTTTTGGTTTCATCGAGCAGGAGAACGGTGAGGATGTGTTCGTACACTTCTCCGCGATCCAGTCCGAGGGCTTCAAGTCCCTGGCAGAAGGCGATTCCGTAACTTTCGACGTGCAGCAGGGGCCGAAAGGTCTCCAGGCGGCCAACGTAGTCAGGGTTTAAAGCTACCTTTAAACGACAAAAAGCCCCCGGATTGCTCCGGGGGCTTTTTTTTGTGGCGTAGCCTGCCGCTACTCGATGCAGGTGCCGACCGAGCCTGAACGGCAGATGGTCTTGTCGGTCCAAAGCGCCCCCTCCAGCTTGGCACCCGCCATTCGGGTTCCCCTCAGGCGCGCCTGGTTCAGCGAGGCGCCGCGCAGGTTGGCGCCGGTCAGGTCGGCGAGTTCGAGGTCGGTCTCCGCAAGGTTGGCCCGCTCGAGGTTCGCGGACTGCAGGTTGGTGCGGTTGAATTTGGCGCCCGCCAGGTCGTACCCTACCAGGTTCAGGCCGCTCAAGTCGGCGCCGGAGAAGTCGCGCGTGGAGGAGAGTATCCTCTGCACCTCGGGCTGGGTCATGCGCCGGTCCGTGACCTTCGCCTTGACCGCCGCGCCCCCCCCCTTGGCCTTCGCGCTTCTCTTACCCTTCGCTACCTTCCTTTTCTTCCCCTTGGCCTGTTTTTTACCGCCTTTCTTTTTGCCGACCTGGGCCGCGGACTTACCCGATTCCACTTCCTTTGCGAGGGCGGCCAGCTTCGCCTCGGCCGCCTTCAGGGTCTGTGCCTCGGCGTTGTCCTTGGCCGCATTATCTTTGGCGGGGGCCTCCTTGGCGGGGGCGGGTGCAGGGGCGTCGGCCCCCACTGCGAGTACGGGATAGCTCGCGGCCAGCCAGGCGGCGAGGGTGATGCGTGCGATATGCGCTGCAAAAGGGCGGTTCATGGGCGCCTCCGTAACGTGTTCCGACTCCCCGGACTGGTCCCGGGGGTGTGCTTGTTCCCTTATCGGCAGGGGTGCGAAAAAACTGAAAGGTGTTTACCTTGTGGTATGGACGAAATTCTCATTATAATGGAGGTGCCGTCCCGACAATAAGCGGGGCGGTGTGCTATATTTAACAGTCGCGCGCCCGGCGCGCCACGCAGATAATATTCATCGGGAGCATCATGGCAACGAACAAGATCATCGTAAAGGGTGCCTGCGAGCACAACCTCAAATGCATAGACGTCGAAATCCCGCGCGACCAGCTCGTGGTGATCACCGGCATATCCGGCTCGGGGAAATCGACGCTCGCCTTCGACACCATCTACGCGGAGGGGCAACGGCGCTACGTCGAGTCCCTCTCCGCCTACGCCCGCCAGTTCCTGGAGCAGATGGAGAAACCCGACGTCGAATCGATCGAGGGGCTCTCCCCGGCCATCTCCATCGAACAGAAGACTACCAGCAAGAACCCCCGGTCGACGGTGGGGACCGTCACCGAAATCTACGATTACCTCCGCCTGCTCTTCGCCCGCATCGGCAAGCCGCACTGCTACAACTGCGGCCGGCTCATCACCTCGCAGACTGTCTCGCAGATGGTGGACCAGATCGCGGCGCTCCCCCAGGGGGCGAAGCTGACCCTGCTTTCTCCTATCGTGCGCGGCAGAAAAGGGGAGTACAAAAAGGAACTGGCGCAGCTCAGAAAGGACGGTTTCGTCCGGGTCGTCGTCGACGGCGAGACCCACGACCTCGCCGAGGAGATCACTCTCGACAAGAAGAAAAAACACGACATAGACATCGTGGTGGACCGCCTGGTGGTGAAACCCGGCTTCGAAAAGCGCCTGGCCGATTCTCTCGAGACGGCGCTATCCCACGCCGACGGGATCGTGAAGGTGGCACTCTCCGAGGATGAGAGCCGCGGCGTGAAGGAGGACACCCTCCTCTTCTCGGAGTCGGCGGCCTGCATCGAGTGCGGCATCTCCTATCCCGAGATGACCCCGCGCATGTTCTCCTTCAACAACCCCTACGGCGCGTGCCCGGACTGCACCGGTCTTGGGACCCGCATGTACCTGGACGCCGAGCTCGTCATCCCGGAGCCTGAACTCTCGCTCGCCGACGGCGCCATCGCCCCCTGGGAGAAGCGCTTCTCCGGGTGGTACCAGCAGACGCTCGCCGCGCTCGCCAAGGCCTACGGCTTCGACATGCACGCCCCCTTCAAGAGCCTCTCGAAGAAGGCGAAGGACGTGATCTTGAACGGCTCGCAAGGGGAGCAGGTCGAGTTCTGGTGGATCGACGAGACCGGGAAGAAGCACAACTACAAGAAGGCCTTCGAAGGGGTGCTGAACAACCTGGAGCGGCGCCACCGCGAGAGCGAATCGGAGCAGGTGCGCGAGGAGCTCGAGAAGTACATGGGGGTGATGCCGTGCCCGACCTGCGAGGGGGCGCGCCTTAAAAAGGAGGCGCTCCACGTGACGGTGGGGGAGAGAAACATCCGGCAGGTGACCGCGCTTTCCATCAAGGACAGCCTCGCCTTCTTCGCCGCGCTTTCGCTCACCGACAAGGAGGAGGACATCGCGCGCAGGATCCTGAAGGAGATCCGGGAGCGCCTGAACTTCCTGGTCAACGTAGGGCTCGACTACCTCTCCCTGGACCGCTCCTCCGGCACCCTTTCGGGGGGTGAGGGGCAGAGGATCAGGCTCGCGACCCAGATCGGCTCCTCGCTCGTAGGCGTCCTCTACATCCTCGACGAGCCCTCCATCGGGCTGCACCAGCGCGACAACGGACGCCTGCTCTCGACGCTTCGGCACCTGCGCGACATCGGCAACACGGTGCTCGTCGTCGAGCACGACGAGGAGACCATCACCGAGGCGGACTGGGTCATCGACATGGGGCCGGGGGCAGGGGTGCACGGCGGCGAGGTCGTGGCCGAGGGGACTCCGGCCGAGATCATGGCGAACCCGCACTCGCTGACCGGGCGCTACCTCTCCGGCGCGCTCACCATCCCGCTCCCCAAGAAGCGCAGGAAAGGGAACCGCTTCCTGCACATCGAGGGGGCGGCGGAGAACAACCTGAAGAACGTGAGCGTCGACGTGCCGCTGGGGGTGATGACCTGCATCACCGGCGTCTCGGGTTCCGGGAAGTCGTCGCTCATCATCGACACCCTGTACAAGACGCTGAACCAGCGCCTCTACAAGAGCCGCGAGAAGGCGGGGGCGGTGCGGGCGATCCGCGGCACCGAGGTGCTCGACAAGGTCATCAACATCGACCAGTCACCCATCGGGCGGACGCCGCGCTCGAACCCGGCGACCTACACCGGGCTCTTCACCGAGATCCGGGAGATCTTCGCCCAGCTGCCGGAATCGAAGGTGCGCGGCTACAAGCCGGGACGCTACTCCTTCAACGTGAAGGGGGGGCGCTGCGAGGCCTGCTCGGGGGACGGCATCATAAAGATAGAGATGCACTTTCTCCCCGACGTGTACGTGGAGTGCGAGGTCTGCAAGGGGGCCCGTTACAACCGTGAAACCCTCGAGGTGCGCTTCAAGGGGCACTCCATCGCCGAGGTCCTGGACATGACGGTTTCGCAGGCCCTCGTTTTCCTGGAGCACATCCCGCGCATCAGGACGAAGCTGCAGACCCTGGAAGAGGTAGGGCTCGGCTACATAAAGCTCGGCCAGTCGGCCACGACCCTCTCCGGCGGCGAGGCGCAGCGCGTGAAGCTCGCGAAGGAACTCTCAAAGCGCGCCACCGGGCGTACCATCTACATCCTTGACGAGCCGACCACGGGCCTTCATTTCGCCGACATCGCGAAACTCCTGGAGGTGCTGCACAAGCTCGTCGAGGCGGGCAACACCATCGTGGTGATCGAGCACAACCTGGACGTCATCAAGACGGCGGACTGGATCATCGACCTAGGTCCTGAAGGCGGGGACCGTGGCGGCGAGATCATCGCGGTCGGCACTCCGGAGCAGGTGGCGCGCGTCGAGCGCTCCTACACGGGGCAGTACCTCGCGAAGATGCTCCCCTAGTCGACGGGGACGGGGAGGAGACCATGGCAAGCGGCGAAAAATGCGGCCACACCGGTGAGGAAAGAAAAGGTTGCGCCGCCTGCCGGGAGGAGGAGCCCGAGCCGTTCTGGTGTCCTGACTGCAACAAGGGGGTCCCGGAGAAACGGTGCCCGTACTGCGGACTGAAGGCCAGGAAAAAGAAGGTATAGCACGGGGCGCTTTAACGAGAAAGTACGTTATAATCTGCTCATTGTTTTTCAGGCGGTGTACGGAAGGAGTTTCTTATGTGCAACGCATCGCTTCTCAAAATCATGCTGTTTCTGCTGCTGCTGACACAGGTCGGCTGTTCCAACCTGCTCCCCAGGTCGAAGGCGATCACAGAGTCGCCTTGGCAGGAGTACGAAGCGGCGAAGGCCTCCTTTGACAGCATCGTCGTCGGGAAGACCACCGTAGAGGACCTGCAAAAGATGGGGTTCGACATCAAGTCTTCGCCCAACATCCGGGTCCTCAACTACCTGGACATCGCCGCCATGCTGCAGGGGATGCCGGCGAAGGACCTCGACCCGGGGCTGCAGGCGTGCCTGAGGGCGCGCGAGGATTGCCGCGCCTACGTCTTTGAGCCCAAACGCAGCTACAGCAAGCGGGTCGGCAACTTCTGGCTCGATATCCTGAACTTCAAGCGCAAGACTCACGAGACCGGCTGGCGTTTCAAGGCACTCGTCGTTTTCGTGAACCACCATGTGGCGTACAAGCTTTCCAGCGGCGAGCCGAAGATCGACCAGATGACGGACCAGGTCAATCCGCTCGGCCCGCTGCAGGCCCCTGCCGACATGATCACCAGGGCGCTCTTCTGACAGGACCGGGCAAACGGTTACACAGCCTGCAGCGTGACGGACGTTGCAGGCTTTTTTATGCCCGCAAGTCGAGGCCCATGGTTGCCCGACTCATCTCTTGGTTCCCGCGGCAATTGATGCTATTGTGCATCGGTCAAAATCACGCAGGAGAGTCCTATGCATGACGCGCAGCACCCGTTCCATACCCTGACCCCGAACTTCATCATGGACGCCGTGGAGAGCCAGGGGTTCCGCTGCGACTGCCGCACCTCGGCCCTCAACAGCTACGAAAACCGCGTCTACCAGGTGGGGATAGAGGAGGAAAAGCCGCTCATCGCCAAGTTCTACCGGCCCGGGCGCTGGAGCGACGAGCAGATCATCGAGGAGCACCGCTTCACCCTCGAACTCGCCGGACACGAACTCTCCGTGGTGGCCCCATGGCTGAACCAGGCCGGTGCGAGCCTTTTCCGTTACAAGGGGTTTCGCTTCGCGCTCTACCCGCGCCAGGGAGGGCACGCCCCCGAGTTCGACAACGACGCGAACCTCCTGATCCTCGGCCGCATGCTGGGCCGGATCCACAGTATCGGGGCGGTGCGCCCCTTTGAGCACCGCCCCGCGCTCACAAGCGGCGACTTCGGCTACGACAGCGCGGCCTTCATCGCCGAGCGTTTCATCCCGGACGAGTATCGCGAGAGCTATCAGGCGGTGACGCGGCAGCTTTTGCAGGGGGTCGACGACGCCTTCGCCTCGGTACCGCAGCTCGCCTGCGTCCGGGCTCACGGCGACTGCCATGCCGGGAACATCCTGTGGCGCGACGACGCCCCCCATTTCGTCGACTTCGACGATGCGCGCATGGCGCCGGCGGTCCAGGACCTCTGGATGATGCTCTCGGGAGACCGGCCGCGCCAGCTGGCGCAGCTCGCCCAGTTCGTCAAGGGGTACCGCGAGTTTTACGACTTCAACCCGGCCGAGCTGCGCCTGATCGAGCCCCTGCGGGCGCTGCGCATGATGCATTACAGCGCGTGGCTTGCCCGGCGCTGGGACGATCCCGCTTTCCCCGTCGCCTTCCCCTGGTTCAACACGGTGCGCTATTGGGGCGAGCATCTGCTCCAGTTGCGCGAGCAGCTGGCGGCGCTGGATGAGCCGCCGCTGGAACTCCCCTGACCTGCAAGAAAAAAGAGGCGACCCATTGGGCCGCCTCTTTTTTTTTACACGTCGCGCCGCACCGCGCTAGCGGGACTTCTTCTCCAGCTCCTGGTCGAGGTGTTTCAACTGCTCGATGCGCTGGCTCAGCTCCTCTATCTCGCGGTTGAGCGATTGGTTGTTGGCGCGCAGGGCGCGGTTTTGTCGTTTCTGTTCTTCGGCCAGGTTCACGAGGTCGGTCACCGGAGCCGCAAGCAGGGTCCACTGGCTCGCGGGATACTCCTTCTTCAGCCGACGCAAGAGGCGCTGTGCCTGCGCCGATGCGGGACGGTCCGCCTTGGTTTTCATGGTCAGAAGGGCCAGCCGGAAGAGCGCCTCGTCGGTTACTCCCGCCACGCCGGGTGCGTTGCAGACCGCGGTCAGAAGCCCGGCGGCGCCGGTGGCGTCCCCTTCCTGGAGCAGGGTGTTAGCCCGCGCGAGCTGCCTCGATCCGCTGTAGCGGTCGAAGAGGTTCGCCTCCCCGGTACGGGTGCCGGCGCACCCTCCGCAGGACAGGAGGAGCAGGACGAGTAGCAGCGTCTTTCTCATGCGTTCTCCCTTTCCGGGGTCCCGATCAGGTAGGTGCTTCCTGCCTTCCCCTTGGCCCGGTCCTTCACCTTGGCTGCGGCCCTTGCGATCTCGACGGCGGAGGCGAACTGGTCCCTGCCGCAGACGATCACGGCGATGGAGATGGTAGTCACCGGGAAGAAGCGCTGCACGCCGTAGCGGTCGCTCCCCTCGATCCCGCCGGCCCTCAGGTCTTCTGGGGAGTAGTGTTTGGTCACCTCGGCATTGAAGCTGCGGATCACTTCCTCGCAGACCTGTTTTACCCGGTCCACCGGGATCACCATGACGAAGTCGTCCCCCCCCACGTGCCCGACGAAGCCCTCGCTCCCCCCGTTCTCTTTCACCGCGGCCTGGATCAGGTCGCCGGTCAGGCGGAGCAGCTCGCTTCCCTTTGCGTAGCCGTAATGGTCGCCGTACGGCTTGAAGTTGTCGAGGTCGGCGTAGCAGAAGGCGAAGGGGGCGCCTCCTTGCAGCCGCTCCTCGAGCACCCGTTCTATGGCGATGTTCCCGGGAAGCCGGGTGAGCGGGCTCGCGTCGAGGCTAACCTGTTCGAGGACCTTGAGCCGCGCCGCCATCTTGGTGAAGTCGCGGGCGAGGTCGCTGATCTCGTCGCCGTAGGGGACTTCGGGGCGGTAGTCGAAGTCGCCGGCGGCGATCCGGTGCGTGGCGCTTTGCAGTTCCCTGATCGCTCCGAAGGTGCGGTAGGTGACCACCGGGGCGACGCCGATGGCGAGGAGGAAGCCGGTGCAGGATATGGCTATGGTCCACCAGACGGTCCGTTTCTGCTGTTCGTCGGCGCGTGCGAGCACCACCTTCAGCTTGTCTCTGCGTTTCAGGTAGCTCGTGTCGATGGCGTTCAGGACCCTGAGCGCCGGGGTGCGCAGCGCTCCGTTGCCCGCCGATTGGCCGGAGAAGAGCTTTTCCGACGCCTTCTGGTATTCGAGATAGAGCCGCTTCAGCTCCTTGATGTCGGCGGTGGGGGGCGTCCGTTCCAGCATGGTGAGGCTCGTCTGCGCCTCGGCCTGCCGCTGGAGAAAGAGATCTATGAACGCGGGGTCCCTGAGGATGATGTATTTTCCGGCGAAACTCTCCTGTGCCAGTAGCGAGGAGCGCAACTCGATGAGAGCGCTGATGACGGGTAACTCGTCGTTGGCGATATCCCGGGAGATGTTGGTGCTGCGGTAGATGTTGTAGGAAGAGAAGACCAGGGCCGCGGCGGTGAAGAGCGCCATGGCTGCGTAGCCTGCCGTTATCTTCTGGATCAGGGTCAGGTTGGACAGACTGAACCGTGAAGACGTTCTTGTGCTGGCTGTTTCAGACATGGGTATAGATATTAGGGCACGGCACCGGCAAAGTCAACGCGGCGGTTGCTGTCAGTGGTGTGATGTGAGACGGCACTGGGACAGTACCCTGGTTGCGGCCTCTTCGAGAGTCTCGTCGTTCAGCAGTACGACGTGGTGAGCATGCTTCTGATACAGTGCGAAGCGCCGTTCGTACAGCTCATCGAGACCGCCTTCACTCATCCCGACGATGCCGCGCGGTGCTTCGCTTGCTATGCGTTCATGCAGCTTTTGAACCGGGAGGGCGAGGAAGACGATGGTGGAGAGCGAGGCGAGGTGACGCATGGCGGGCTCCGAATAGACCACGCTTCCCCCGGTGGAGATGACGACGTGGACGTCAGGGGCAAGCGCCAGCACGGTCTCCTCCTCGACCCGGCGGAACTCCTCCGCGTCAAGCTCGTCAACCACCGCCTGCAGTTTTTTCCCGAAGCGCTGCTCGATGCAATGATCGGTGTCGATGAACTCCCAGCCGAGCCGCGCGGCGACGGTGCGGCCGATGGCGCTTTTGCCGGAGCCTGGCATCCCTATCAAGGTCAGTCGTTCCATGTCACCCCCAGCGGCGGGTGTGCGGCGATTTCCCGCACGAGGCCGGGACTTAGCGATTACTGCCGCACCGGCAGCAGGGTCGCCTCCAGCAGGGCGCGCAGCGCCTTGTCGCTTCCCGCCTCGCGGTTCACGATGGCCTTGCGCTCCCTGCGGGAGATGAGGATGCCGAGGTGCTCGGCGGCCTCGACGGTGCCGCCGGCGATGGAGGCGGAGAGCTGGCAAAGGATCTGCACCGGCAGACCGTTCCGGTACCCCTGCACGAGTTTGCCGATCTCTTCGTGGCGCTGCTCGTAGCTCCAGGTCTGGTAGACCTCGTCGCCCAAGTTGTTCAACTTCCCCTGTATGCCGCTCAGCTTTTCAAGCATCCCTTGTTTCTCCTGTGCGCCGTTGTCCGGTAGCGCCTATTTCTTGTGTTCGTGGCTGAAGATGTGATCCCTGCAGTAGCCGTATTGCCCGTTGCACTTGGGACAGTAGCGGAAGTCCATATCGGGGTGCGTCTTCTCCGTGATGCCGCAGGTGGTGCACCGGTGCACGAGCACCTCTTCGCGCGGGGCGAAACGCACCTTCTTGGCGATCTGCCTCTTGCCGTGGCGCAGGTTCAGGTAGATGTCGTGCGCGAAGAAGATCAGGTAGTTGGCCGTGGCGGCAAGCACCATGACCCGGGCGGGCCACCCCCCGAAGACGAGCTGGTAGGCGTAGCCGAGCCAGGTGAGCAGTGCGAGCCACTTGATGCGTACCGGGATGATGAAGAAGAGCAGTATCTGGAACTCCGGGAAGAGCGTGGCGAAGGCGAGGAAGACCGAGCCTGCCAGGAAGGTGTTGTTCACCGGGTATGCCGGTATCAAAAAGGACGCCAGGAAGGTGATCAGGCACCCCAGAAGGAGGTAGACGTTGTACCGGAAGGCGCCCCAGTGCTCTTCAAGGGTAGAGCCGAGCATGTAGAAGAAATACCAGGCGATCAGGGTGAAGATGAGGCTGGAATTCGGCGGGTCGAACGGGATGGTGAAGATGCGCCACCATTCACCCGACATGAAGAGGTCGGCGGAGAAATAGGTCGCCATCCGGTCCAGCTTCCCCGTCATGTACATGAGGTAGAAGAAGGATTGCCCCGCGATGAGGTAGATGGTGAGATTCGGGATGGCGTAGCGGCCGAACTTCCGGTCCAGTCGATCAATTATCTTCATGGCGCTCGAGATGTTCCTTTGCTTGCAGTTGTGTCGGGGCCGGGTGCCCGGTGCCTGCGCTGCGGATCTTCGCCGCTGCGGCCTTCCCGGGGAACCTGAGGGCCATGATGGCGTCCCGGTCGTCGGGAGTGATGATCTTCAGCTCCGCCAGCTCGTCCAGGTCCACGGGGCGGGCGTGCTCTACGGTGAAGGCGAAGTCCTCGGTGTCGAAGTCGGAGCCGGCCCGGTACGTGCTGCGCACGATCTGCTGCAGTGCCGTGGGATGTGCCGCCATGTGCGCACGCCAGGCGTCGCGTTGCTCCTGTTTCATCCCGTAATACCAGATGTGATGCGAGAACTCGTGCAGCATGAGAGAGCAGAGCTGGTCGCGGGTGTACTCCTGGTAGAGGTTGCGGTAGATGGTTTTCGAGTCGCGCCGGTAGGCGCCGAGGTGGTACTTCACCTCGCTCGGCATCATGACCTCCTCGAAGGAGGCGCCGGAAACACTGAGGGTGCTGCGCTGCGGGTCGTAACGGTCGAAGAGAAGACAAAGAAACGGGTCCTCACGGGAGAGTTTCTTCGCCAGGTCTCCCTGCCCCCAACTGATGGGGACATAGGTCGTGCTGCAGCCGGCCAGCATGAGCGCAAGCACCAGCATGGACAGTTTTTTTACGACAGGGTGCATTGGGACTCCCGGCGGGCGGCGCTACCGACCCGGCGGAAATGTAACACATTACCGCCGGACAGCGCAACCAATCGCGCTGTGGCCATCTTCTAAAGCCTTCACATAAATGAATGCTGTTGATTATTCGTTTTACCTCCCCTAAAATGTGCCGTTAAAAAACAAGGGGAAACAGTGACGCGCGTCCTACTCATTGCAGACACCGAAAGGGTGCAACGTATCTTCCAGTCCATGGCGGAGCAGGGGTCCCTGCAGTTGCAGACCGCCTCGACCCTCCCCCTGGGAGAGCTCGAACTTTCCGCCTCTTCCCCGGAATTCACCTTCGTACAGAGCCGCATCTCCGGTTTTTCCGGTGACATCCTGTTGCGTCATCTCGACAAGATGCTTCCCTCCGGCGGGAAACTCGTGCTTTTGGCCGGAGACAGCGAGGACGCCCTCCAGGCCAAAAGGCAGGGGAGGACCTCGCTCGACCTCACCATGACCGATGCCTTCCTGGAGCGAAGCGTAGCCGCGCTTCTGGCCGGGATTGCGCTCCCTGAGCCGCCGGAAAAGGAGCGGCCGGTAGAGGTTACCCAAGCGCAGGAGCCGCAAGCCCCGGAGCCGCAGATACCGGAAGCCGCTGCGGCGGCAAAGCGTACGCCCGCGAAGGTCAAGGGCGGCGCGCCCGTCCCTGATGCGGCGCCGGTCGGCGCTGGTAAAGAAGAGGGGCGCCAGGAAGAGGAGGAGGCTGAGGCGCCTCCCTTCGTTCCGTTCCAGCCGAAGGCCTGGGAGCCGGAGGCCTTCACTCCCAAAGCGCCGGAATCGGAAGTACCTGAACCGCAGGTACCCGAGGAGTATCCCCAGGTGCCGCGCGCGGCCGGGAAAACGGCTGCTTCGGCGTTCGAGGAGGTCATGCAGCGGGCTGAGGCGGACATCGCGCCGATAGATGCCTCCATGCTAGAGGTGGAGGACCACGTCGAGGTAGGCAGGAAAGTGTTGGACGCCGCTTCCCGGCAAACGCCGTCCACTGCGGCAGCCGACGAGACGCCGGTGGTGGGCGGGGGATATTACGCCGGGGAGACCGTGGCTGAGGCGCTTCGCAAGGCCCAGCAGACCAAGCGGCGCAGGCCGTACCTCTTTATCGTGCCGGTGCTGCTTCTTCTCGCCGTGCCTCTGGTCTCCTACCTCGCGGGAAAGATGTCGGCCCCTCCTGAGAAGCCTTTGGCTAAGCCCGCTGCGCCCCGCAAGCCCGGGAGCACGCCCACTGCCGTGCAGGCTGCTCCGAAGGCGGCAGCACCGGTGCAAAGCTCAACGCCTGGGGCGCCCCCCGCAGCAAAGGTGCTCCCAGCGCCGCCTGCTCCGTCCGCTTCCGCCAATGCGCAGGCAGCACCTAAAAAGGGAATCGAAAAGCTCCCGGAGATGCTGGAAGGGACCAAGCTCGATGCCGAGTACGGCAGGAAAAATCCGGGCTGGGTGCGCTACATCGGCCTGAGGGCAGAGTACAAGCTTTTCAAGGAGAACAACCTGTACCGGGCCATACAGGTGATACCGGTTTCCGGCGGGGTCATCTCCGATGACTTGTTCAAGAGGGTGCTGAGGCAGTTCGGTGCCGTGGAGAGCTACCGCGTCGAGTCGAGCGCTCCGAAAGACGGGTACGTCATCGAGCAGTGTTCCGCCCCCGGGAACCTGGCGCTCACCATCTACCGCAACAAGGACAGCAGCAAGATAAAGGCCCTGGTGGTCTACTACCGTTGATACGAGGCTACCGATGATCCATGCCAAAAAGGGCGCGCTCCTTGCCACCCTCCTTCTGCTTCCCGCCCGACTGAACGCGGCTTCGCCTGAATTCCAGATCGACCTTAAGGAACTGGAGCGGCAACAGCAGCCGGCGCCGGCCAAGCCGTCACCCAGACAGGCGCCCAAGAGCAAGAAACAGGCTCCCGTCAAGAAGGAACCGGCCGCCAAGGCGGCCCCCGCGGCGAAGAAGGCCCGTCCTGAGGCGGCGCAAGGGGAGTATGTTCGTTACACGGTGCGGCCGGGGGACCACATCTTCAAGATCCTGGTGGCTCGATTCGGCCTGTCCAACGAACAGGCGGAGCGCCTCATCCCTTCCATCGTCGAGATAAACGGCATACGCAATATCAAGTCGCTTGAGGTAGGGAAGACCCTGCTGATCCCGGCGGCGGCGCTCCATGAGCACGCGCCGAAGGCCGCTAAGGAGGCTAAGGAGGCGAAGGAGGCGAAGGAGGCGAAGGAGGCGAAGGAGGGCAGGGAGAAGAAGAAAGCCGAGCCCGCCAAGGTTCCGGCACCTGCTACCGCGGCGGCTCCCCGGGCCCCCGAGCCTGCCGCCGAGGCACCTCGTGCTCCGGAACCTGCCGTTGCAGCTCCGCAGACACCGGCCGCTAAACCGGTGCCCGCACCGGTTCCTAAACCGGGTCCTGCGCCTACATCCGAATCTGCGTCGCCCCAGGCGCCGACTCCGGCAGCGGCGCCGGCAGCGGCACCGACTCCTGCTCCGGCACCCAAAACAGCTCCGGCCAAGGTTGCGCCGCCCCCGCCTGTCATCCCGGCCGTCCCGCAGGCGACCACGTGGGTCTGTCCGGTGAACCAGCATGACACGGCGAGTATCGTCGATTCGGTACTGAACGCGCTTTCCGCCAACTGGAGCCGTAACAGGATCATCCATTCGGGTGACGGTGCGGCAACCCCGTTCAGCATCAGGGTGGACCGTTACTTCGAGTACAAAGGTGGGCGCTACATCGTCAGCATAGGCGAGAACGACCCGTACAACTACACCCTGATCAGAATATTGGAGACGGCGGGGTACCGTGCGCTCATGCTGGGCGGAAAAGAGGAATTCAAGGTAGTAGCTGAAAAACTGTTCAAGCTGGTGGGTTTGACGGCGGGCTACGGAGAGCACCCACTGCAGGAGGGGGTGCGGGGACCAGGATTCCTGCTGCAGCAGGACGATGCTGCGGGGAAACGTGTGCTGATCACCAACGCGCCGCCCCCTGCCGGGTACAAGTGGGTCATGCCCAAGGGGTGCGGCGCAAAATAAAAAAGATCAAGGGATGGGGATCGCCGAGCGTTCCCCGTCTTCCGTGTAGTAACCGATATTGTCGTGCGACATCGCGTTGTCCTGCGCGGTGGGAATCTCCGGGAAGGTCGTCTTCGCGGTGGTTTCAGCAGACTGCGGCTTTTGCTGCATAACTTCTTTCGGGGCGGGAACGCTCCCCTTCGTCTTCACCTTGAACTCCTCGCCCTTCCCCTGTGCCGCATTGTCTACCCAGCCGTCTACCTTCTGCCGCACCAGTGCTTCTATGCTGTCCTTGAGCGGCGTGTAGGCCGCCTCCTGCTTCACCGGCTTCACGCGCTGCAACTGATCGAAAACCCGCTTGGAATAACGGTCACGCTTGTCCGGTGTCTGGCTGTTGTAGCAGCCGATCGCCTTCCAGTTGTAGCCGTACTTCTCGATGCACATGGAGAGTATCCATGCGCCGGTCTTCACGCTGTTACACGGGTCGCCCAGTGAGTTCCAGCGCTGCTTGCCGATGGTGGAGGCCCAGCTGGAATTGATCTGCATCAGGCCGAAATCGTAGGTTCCGTTGGTGTTGTAGTTGACTGCGGCGGGGTTGAAATTGGACTCGACCTTGGCGATCGCCCGCAGGATCTGCGGGTTGATGCCGTACTCGATGCCGGCTTCCTCGAAGCAGAAGGCCGAGGCGTCTGTTGTCAGCGCCAGGGTCAAGGCGGCAGCCGCGTAAAGCAGTCTGGCTTTACCCATCTTCAGGTTCCTCTTCAGTGGGGTAGGGGCGTCAACCGGCGGGGTGGCCGGAGCGCGACCCGGTTCATAATACATTTTCCGCGGCGCCGTGTCACCCCGTAATGTTCCGCGCCCGGGCTCACTCCTCACTCATCTCCTTTTGACACCACAAAAAAAGGCCCGGCGTTGCGGCCGGGCCCTTCTTCGTTGCGTGATGCGGCAGCCTGGACTAGATCAGCCCGTGAGCCACCATGGCCTTGGCGACCTTGATGAAACCGGCGATGTTGGCGCCGTTCACGTAGTTGCCCGGGGTGCCGTACTCCTCGGCGGTCTGGTAGCAGGTGTCATGGATGTTTTTCATGATCTGGGCCAGACGCTGCTCGGTGTACTCGAAGGTCCACGCGTCGCGGCAGGCGTTCTGCTGCATCTCGAGCGCCGAGGTGGCAACGCCGCCTGCGTTCGCGGCCTTGCCCGGGCCGTAGGCGATGCCCGCCTCGAGGAACACCTTGACGCCTTCCGGAGTGGTCGGCATGTTGGCGCCTTCGCCGACGGCGATGCAGCCGTTTTTGACCAGGGTGGCGGCGTCCTTGCCGTTGATCTCGTTCTGGGTTGCGGACGGCATGGCGACCTGGCAGGGGATGTCCCAGATCTTGCCGTTTGCGACGTATTTCGCGTCTTTGTGGTACTTGGCGTAGTCCTCGATGCGGCGACGCTCGACTTCCTTGAGCTGCTTGACCAGGTCGAGGTCGATCCCCTTCTCGTGGTAGATGACGCCGTTGGAGTCGGAGCAGGTGACGCACTTGCCGCCCAACTGGTGGATCTTTTCGATGGTGTAGATGGCGACGTTGCCGGAGCCGGAAACCGAGCAGGTTTTGCCCTCGAAGGAGTCCTTGCGCACCTTCAGCATGGCGTCGACGAAGAAGCTGGCACCGTAGCCGGTCGCCTCGGTGCGTACCAGCGAGCCGCCCCAGTCAAGGCCCTTGCCGGTCAGGACGCCGGGCTCGTATCGGTTGGTGATGCGCTTGTACTGGCCGAACATGTAGCCGATCTCACGCCCGCCAACGCCGATGTCGCCTGCCGGGACGTCGGTGTGCTCACCGAGGTGACGGTACAGTTCGGTCATGAAGCTCTGGCAGAAACGCATGATCTCGTTGTCGGACTTGCCCTTCGGATCAAAGTCGGACCCACCCTTGCCGCCGCCGATCGGAAGGCCGGTCAGGGAGTTCTTGAAGATCTGCTCGAAGCCTAGGAACTTGATGATTCCGAGGTAGACGGAGGGATGGAAACGGAGCCCGCCCTTGAAGGGGCCGAGAGAGCTGTTGAACTCCACGCGGAAACCGCGGTTGATGTGCACGTTGCCTTGGTCGTCCTGCCAGGGTACCCGGAAGATGATCTGGCGCTCCGGCTCGCAGATCCTCTCGATGATCTTGCGCTCTGCGAATTCGGGGTGCTTCACCAGGACGGGTCCCAGCGATTCCAGTACTTCGCGGACGGCCTGGTGGAACTCCACCTCGCCGGGGTTTCTCTTCAGTACTTCCTGAAAAATCGGTTCTACTTTCTCGTCGATCTGCGGCGACATACATCCTCCTTGGTCATGTAATGACTGCATTTGATCACTCTTTAATCAGCATCGGGAAGATACTCCCCGCCTCTGCCTAAAATGCGGACTCATTTATGCACGAGATGAACCATTTTTGTGCACGTATGCAAATAAATTAGGCATGTCGCGGGAAGTATGCTGAATTTGGAGGCAAAACGCGGTCGGGTGTCCGTGCGCGGCTGCTGTAAAAATGATCAGTCGGCCGGAAGGAGTTTACATTACTTACTCTTTTTAATTTTGGAATCTACACTGGCGGGTGCGTGAGGGTTCGGCAAGGAGATGAAAAAAGGGGAACGCGGAGTGATCCGGCGCTCCCCTTGGAATGCGGCTGCGGTAGCGTCAGTTGGTGAACATGAGCTTCCGCTCGAGGTCCATGGAGTGGGAAAGGCGCTTTGCCTCCTCCATGGTGATCTGTTCCTGTTCGTGGAGCTGGATCAGGTGCTGGTCGAGGGTCTGCATCTGGTATTGGCTGCGGCCGTTCTCCATGTGCGCCTCGATTTCGTCGAGCCTCCCCTCCCGGATGCAGCTTTGGATGGTTGTGGTGGCGCGCATGATCTCGAGGACGGGGATGATGGCCTCGCCGGTCTTGTTCATCACGAGGCGGATGGAGACGGTCGCCACCAGGATATCCGCCAGGCGCTGCCGCACTATCTCCTGGGCGTCGGGGGGGAAATGCCCGACGATCCTGTTGATGGTCGACACCGCACCCTGGGTATGCAGCGTAGACATGACCAGGTGGCCCGTCTCCGCGGCCATGAGGCAGGATTCGATGGTGTCGGTGTCGCGCATCTCGCCCACCATGATCAGGTCCGGGTCCATGCGCAGCGCGGCCCTCAGCGCCGAGCTGAAGCTGTCGGTGTCGATGCCGACCTCGCGCTGGATGATGCAGCTTTTCTCGGAGCGGAAGAGGAACTCGATGGGGTCCTCGATGGTGATGCAGTTGTAGCTGAAGTTCTCGTTGATGTAGCGCAGCATCGAGGCGAGCGTGGTCGACTTGCCGTTGCCGGTGGGGCCGGTTACGAGGATGAGGCCGTTCGGGGCCTTCACGATCTCGCCGAGTACCGGGGGGAGGCGCAGTTCGTCGAAGGTCCCTATGTGCGCCGGGATCACCCTCATGATGATGCCGAAATGACCGCGCTGCCGGAAGATGCTGACGCGGAAGCGCGCCCCGCTCGGCAGCGAGAAGGAGGTGTCGAACTCCTTCTGGTCCGGTTCCCAGCGGCGGCCGTGGTGCGCCATGATCTGCGCGGCGATGAACTCGGTGTCCTCGGCGGTGAGGCTCGGGAGCTTGGAACGGATGATCTGCCCCTTCCCGCGGAAGAAGGGCGGGTTGTCCACCTCGAAATGCACGTCGGAAACCTTCTTGCTGAAGGCTATTTCAAGAATCTGGACGAAGATCTTGGCATCCATGGTTGCCCCTTTTGTGCTCTCGGCACGCCCACCCTACTTCTGGGCGCAGCGCTTGCGGTACAGGATGTTGTCGATAACGAGCCCCGCGTGCTGCGCGAGGATCTCTAGAAGCGGCAGTTGCGGGTCGGTCCCGGCGCCGGCGCCGAAGTCGGCATAGATGAGGGCGATGACGCGTCCGAAGCTTTTCACCGGGAGGAGAAGGGCCTTGCCGCTGATCGGAGCCCCGACGGCACCGTAGATGGTGTCGCGCAGCGACTGGTCCGCGTCGCCGTAGCAGAGTTCGCCGCCCAACGCCTTCCGGTACAGCGACTCCTCGGGTGCGCTCAGGCGAAGCTTGACCGAAGTGATGGCTCCGTCCGCGCCGATCCCTATGGCGCGCTCTGCGATGAGTTCCGAGCGGACCACGACCAAAGTGACGCCGCGGCGAAAGACGCCGCAGACGGCCTGCAGCAGCGCGAAGGTGACCTCGGCGGCCTCGCGCTGCTCGGCAAGGGCGAAGAACTGCGCGCGGAACTGCGCAGGGAGCTGCGAGGCGGGGGCGCCCGTCTGTCGTTTCAGGCATGCCGCAAGTGCCCGGCACCCGGCGATCAGGTCGGCGATGAAGCTTTCGCCGCGATCATCGCGGCAGGCGCGCGGCAGCACCGCCGTCACGCCGCACTCCTGCGCCGAGGCGGCAAGCTCGAAGTCGTCCGGTGCGGCGAAGAGCACGATGGGGAGGGCCGGGTGGCGCTCGCGGACCTGCTGCAGCTGTGCGGCGACGTCGCGGCCGTTTCCGGCGCGGTCCTCCCCTGCATCCAGAAGAAGCAGCGGAGACCTGTCGCGGGAGCGGGTCTGTTCGATAAAGGGGGCGAGTTGGAGGGGGTCGTCGGTGGCGCAGACAAAGCGCGGGCCGCACACCGCCGAGACGCACTCACGCATGAGCCTGGATGAGGTGACGAGGATCGCTCCGAGCGTCGCTTCCGCTTCGGCGGCACGTGCGGAAGCACCTTCCAGATAGTCGAAAAGCTCCTGCCGCTCGTGTGCCGGAATTTCGGAGAGCTCGTGCTGCAGCTTTCCGGCGATGGTGTCGGGGGTCTCCTCCTTGATGGCGGAGAAGTACCTCGGGATACGGCTTTCCAGCTCTTCCAGTTCCTCGAGGCCGAGGTCGGCGGCAGAGATCCCGGAGCGGGACGGGGGTTCGGAGCCCGACTGGGGTTCGGGGGCGGGCGGCGCGCCGAAGATGGACTCCGGGGTCAGGGTGCCGTCGCGCTTACGCTCGTCGTAGATGCGCAGGGCGTCCATCAGGATGCTCTGCGTGTTCATGTGGATCTGCGTGTTCGCCTTTTCCGGGAAGTAGCGGTAGTCATCGGAAACTACGATCTTGTTGACGTCGAGGCAGAAAGTCCCCCTGGTCCAGGTGAGGACATCGACGATGGTCATCTCGATGAGCGCCTCGAGCCCCTGGTACGCCGCCTGGGTCTCGACGATCCCTTCCTCAATGAGCATCTGGATGATCGGCTTGCGTTCCGAGCCGGCCTTTTGCTGAGCCTTCAGCGCCTGCTCCAGGGCCTCGCGGGTTAAAAGCCCCATGTCGATCATGACCTGACCGATGCGGATGCTGTTGTTGACGTGGTTGGCGCTGACGATGAAACCGTCCCGGAAGACGAGCTGGCTCTCCCCCTTGCCGCTTTTGAGCGTGAGGGTGCCGGTCTTGCCGGTTTGATGCAGCAGTTGGATGACATCCACTAAGGGAAGGTGTTCCAAATCGCCTTCGAAGGACATGGCGGTACCCTTGTTAGCCTGGCGGCGGGTGTGCAGGAGCGGGTTCAGCGCGGAGATTCTAACATGGGGTCGGGGCTAAGTAAACGGGAATTGCTGGGGATTTCGCAAAAACGGAGGAGGGGTGCATCAGGCGGCTTCGAGTTCGCCGGTGTGGCTCAACCAGGCAAGACCCAGGGCGAGGAGCCCGGCCACGCCCCCCATGGTGAGGTTACGGCTCGCGTAGTGAGCGTTGCGCTCGGCCAGGAAGGCAAGGAAATCATCCCTTTGCGCGACCATGCGCTCTAGGTGCCTGCCGTCCTCCCGGATCGTTTTCAGTCCGCTGCGTCCGCAGCGGCGGAGCGCCGTGCTGTCCTCGACGGTCTGCATGAGCCTGCCTAGCATGGCGAAGATGGCGCTGCCGCGGTTGCCGCCGCTTGCCATCTCGCGTCTGAAAACGGGGAGCGCTTCGTCGAAGAGGCTCGGCAGCCCGGCCAGCGCCTCCTCCCTGAGGCCTCCTCCCTGGAAGCGGTTTCTGATCCGGTGAGCGGCACCTGGCTCCCCCTGGTCGAAGAAAAGGGAGGCCAGCCGGGTGATCGAAACGCGCAGCGCACCTTCGTCGCGTCCGTTGCTGCAGGCGCTGGCGCAGAGCATGAGCCCGGCCAGGAAGATGTACCCCTTGTGACAGCTGGTGCCGATGGCCCGCTGCACCGCGCTTTCCGCGGCAACCCCGAGGCGAACCTGTTCGTTCAACTCCTCGCCGCGCGCGACGGCGTCGCAGAGGTCGAGCAGGTACAGGGAGACGATCTTCAAGGAGGTCTCCATGCGCTCGACCGAGAGCTCGGGATGCGACCCGCTGTCGCAGAGATCCACCAGCCCCGGTTTCGGGGTGAGGTAGAGCTCCATGAAGGCGCCGCGCACCAGGTTATGGGTCAGTCTTGCCAGGTGTGCCGTCATCGCTTCGGGAATGTCTCGGGACTTAGTCATATGCACCGGGGAATAATAGCATCGTTTCGCACAAGAACGTAATGTGTATACATTATGCGGCGATAAGGCGCCCTCCCCGAACGGCTGCTGCCGCGGTGAGAAGGCCTCCCCATCCCACATTAACCTTGAATTACTGAGCCCATCTGGGATAATCTTCACTCCTGGCGCCCCACCGGGGCGCGGCACACCAGATGCACCCGCAGGTTCCCGACCGGCTCCACCCAGCCGCAGGCAAAGGAGCTTCTCCACCTCGCCCGCACCGGCCTTCCGGGTATACCCCAGCGTACGCATCAATCCCGATCGGAGATCCTCTCGACATGGAAACCTACAAGGCGCAGCCGCGCCAGCAGCGCAGGTTGAAAAAGTCTTCCCCACTGAAGTACCTCCTCTGGGGCGCCGCCGGCGGCTCCACCATCATGCTCTTAGCCCTCATCGGCTATTTCTTCTACCTTCTCGGCGCACTGCCGAAGGTCGATCGCCTGGCCGACTACCGTCCGCCCATCCTTTCCCAGGTCTTCGGCCAGGACGGCACCCTGGTCGGCGAGTTCTACCTCGAGCGGCGCACCGTGGTGCCGGTGGACAAGATGCCCAAGCGCCTGATCCAGGCCTTCGTGGCGGCGGAAGACTCCAACTTCTACCAGCACAAGGGGATCGACTACATCGGCGTCATGCGGGCGGCCTTCAAAAACGTGATCTCCATGCGCAAGAAGGAGGGGGCTTCGACCATCACGCAGCAGGTCGCGAAGTCCATGCTCCTCACCCCGGAGAAGAAGTTCTCCAGGAAGCTGAAGGAGGCGATCCTCGCGAAGAGGATGGAGGAGCGTCTCACCAAGGACGAGATCCTTTACATCTACCTGAACCAGATCTACCTCGGAGCCGGGGCCTACGGGGTGCAGCTCGCCTCGGAAACCTACTTCGGCAAAGAGGTCGACAAGCTGAACCTGGCCGAGATGGCCATGCTGGCCGGGCTCCCGAAGGCGCCCAACAGCTACTCCCCCATCAAGCACCTGGAGCGCGCCAAGGAGCGCCAGGGGTACGTCCTGGAGCGGATGGTGAAGGAGGGGTACATAACGCAGGCCGAGGCCGATTACGCCAAGACCACCCCGATCGTGATCCAGCCGCTCAAGAAGGTTAATGCGGAGCAGTCGGCGTACTTCCTGGAACAGGTACGCCAGCAGCTCGTGGAGAAGTACGGCGAGGAGCGGCTTTACAAGGACGGGCTGAAGATCTACACCACCATGAACGCCGAGATGCAGAAGGGGGCCTACGACGCGGTGGTGAACGGTCTGAAGGCGGTGGACAAGCGCCAGGGCTTCCGCGGGGCGGCGAAGTACCTGACCGAGGCCGAGGTCGATCCCTTCTGCAAGAAGGTCGAGGACGACATCGACGATCTCTCGCTCAAGCAGGGGTCGGTTTACCAGGGTGTGGTGACCGGGGTGAACCCGGCCAAGCAGGAACTGACGGTCAGGGTGGGCGAGCGGACCGGCACCGTGCCCAAGAAGGGTATGGACTGGGCCGGGCGTCTCGAGCTCGTGAACAGCTACGGCAAGCCGGCCGCCAAACGCGCCATCGGCCTCGGCGCGGTGCTGGAGCTGCAGGTCAAGGAGCCGGACAAGAACCGCGCCGGCGCCGTCTTCGCCCTCGACCAGGTGCCCGAGGCACAGGCCGCTCTCATCGCCATCGATCCCACCACCGGCGGCGTCCGCGCCATGGTCGGCGGGTACGACTTCAAGAAGAGCCAGTTCAACCGTGCCATGCAGGCGAAGAGGAACCCCGGTTCCGCCTTCAAACCGGTCATCTACGCGGCGGCCCTCGAGCACGGCATGACCACGGCGAGCATCATCGACGACTCGCAGGTGGAGTACGAAAGCGGCGGCGACAAGGCGTGGAAGCCGAAGAACTACGACAACGTCTACCGCGGCCCGGTGACCATGCGCGAGGCGCTCACCAACTCGATCAACGTGGTGAGCGTCAAGATCCTGGAGCAGATCGGGGTCGGCTCCGCCATCGATTACGCCAAGAAGCTCGGCATCACCTCGCCTCTCGCGGCGAACCTCACCCTTGCCCTTGGTTCCTCGAGCGTCACACCCATCGAACTCACCAGCGCCTACGCCGTGTTCGCCTCGGGTGGCTACCGCACCACGCCGTACTTCGTCACCAAGGTGCTCGACCGCGACGGCAACGTCCTCGAGGAGGTCCAGGAGCCGAAGGTGCCGGTGTTCACCCGGATGTCGAGCGCGGCTCCGGATGCCGCAGGGGAGGGGGACGGCACCGGGGACGGTGGAGACGCGAAGCCGATCGAGCTTAAACAGAACAAGCCGGTCCCGGTGATGTCGGAGGCGACCGGCGGTGCCGTGCCTGCCATCCCGCCTGAGACCGCCTTCATTATGACCAACCTGATGCAGAGCGTCGTATCCAGCGGCACCGGCAGCAGGGCCCGCGCCCTGGGGCGGCCGGTGGCAGGCAAGACCGGCACCACGAACGACATGAAGGACGCCTGGTTCGTCGGCTACGTGCCACAACTGGTGGCCGGGGTGTGGGTCGGCTACGACCAGGAGAGGAGCCTGGGTTCCGGCGGCTCGGGCGGCCAGGCGGCGGCGCCGATCTGGACCGAGTTCATGCAGCGCGCTCTCGCAGGGGTGCCGGTGCGATCCTTCCCCACCCCGGGGAACGTCACCTTCGCCCTCATCGACCCGCGCAGCGGCAAACTCGCGCGTGAAGGGACCCCCGGCGCCGTGCAGGAGTGCTTCGTTTCCGGGACCGAGCCCACAAGCTACGCTGCCGAGCCCGCCGAGGCCGCGGCCCCGGTGCAGTAAGTTTTCGGAATCACAGGGTTTTTCCGGTCGGCGCGGGGCTGTTTCGTATGGCTTAACCTGCCGCGGTAAACCCTTGCCAGGAGCGGCTTCGCGCCTTAAAAACGGGCTAAAGCCGCGCCAGTCGCGGGAAAAATCACGGGGGAATCAAGAAAACCCTTGCAAATTACCGATATATGATTATAGTGGCGTTAATTTAATCCAGCCAAGGAGGGTCTCACATGACTAAAGCAGAACTGGTCGAAGCAGTGGCGAAATCCGCAAACATCCCCAAGGCCGCAGCCGAGAAGGCCGTCGGTGCATTCATCTCCACCGTGAGCGGCGCACTGAAGAAGGGCGACAGGGTAACTCTGGTAGGCTTCGGCAGCTTCGAAGTGGCTAGCCGCCAGGCACGCACCGGCAGGAACCCGCAGACCGGCAAGGAGATCAAGATCGCCGAAGCCAAGGTTCCCAAGTTCCGCCCGGGCAAGGCACTGAAAGACGCTATCGCAGCCAAGAAGAAGTAATCACGGACCAGCCAGCGACGTGCCCCTCCACGACTGTTGCAACGTCCCGGCACGCACCGAAAACCCCGCCCTCACCGGCGGGGTTTTTTCGTAAACGTATACGTTTCAATAAAAACTTGCCTTTTGTCCCCCTCCTGTAGTATTGCTCTCTGACTGACTGACATCAGTTCCAACGGGGGACCTCCCCCTCCCATCGATCCAACCCCTCGCATTCAGGTATATCCCCACGAGAAATGCGGCAGCAACCATGGTTGGCGACGATGTAAGGTTTGCCGGTCATATTGCGTGTTGCCGATCCATCTATTTAGCTAAGCCTGCGACAATCGCTGTCGCGGTGGGTTTGGCACGCCTCACATTAACCGCCCTCCGGCGAAGAAGCCGCGTCCGTCCCACGGGGATGTCCGGGACGCAGCACGGTCGCTTATTGCCTCGAGGGAAGTAAAGGAAACACATGTCTTTTGAAGCACTGAAACTCTCCGCACCTCTTGTCAAAGCAATCAACGCCTGTGGCTACACCGAGCCGACCCCGATCCAGGCCGAGTCGATACCGCTCGCGCTTTCCGGCCGCGACCTGATCGGCAGCGCCCAGACCGGCACCGGGAAGACCGCCTCCTTCGTCCTCCCCGCTCTGGAGCGCCTGCTCGTTCCGTCGCCGGTGCGCGGCAAAGGGCCGCGCGTCCTCGTGCTGACGCCGACCCGCGAACTCGCCATCCAGGTGGTCGACGCGGTCAGGACCTACGGCAAGTTCATGCGCGTGCGCTGCGGCTCCATCCTGGGCGGCATGCCCTACCGCGACCAGATGATTCTCCTCTCCAGCCCGGTCGACATCATCGTCGCCACACCGGGGCGCCTGATCGATCACCTGGACCGCCGCACCATCAACTTCTCGCGCCTGGAGATGCTGGTTCTCGACGAAGCGGACCGCATGCTCGACATGGGCTTCTCCGAGGACGTGGACCGCATCGCCGCCGCGGCACCGGAGGAGCGCCAGACCCTTCTTTTCACCGCGACCATGGACGACGCCATGGCGAAACTCGCCCAGCGCCTGCTGAAGGACCCCGCCCGCGTAGCCGTGGAAGGAAAGCAGATCACCAACCAGCAGATCGAGCAGCGCCTGCACGTAACCGACGACATGCGCCACAAAAACCGCCTGCTGCAGCACCTGGTCTCCGACGCGAGCGTCACCAAGGCGATCATCTTCTCCGCGACCAAGAAGGACGCCGACCAGCTCGCCTTCGAGCTCTACTCCCAGGGGCACGCCGCAGCCGCCCTGCACGGAGACATGTCGCAGGGGGCGAGAAACCGCACCATCACCAACATGCGCCGCGGCAAGGTGCGCCTGCTGGTCGCCACCGACGTCGCCGCCCGCGGCCTCGACGTCTCCGGGATCAGCCACGTCATCAACTACGATCTGCCGAAGTTCGCCGAGGACTACGTGCACAGGATCGGCAGGACCGGCCGCGCCGGCGCCACCGGGATCGCCATCTCCTTCTGCTCCATGAACGAAGTGGCCTACTTGGACCGCATCGAGCGCCTGACCGGCAAGCCGCTGCCGCAGCACGTCATCGAGGGTTTCGAGCCGACCCGTCCCTTGAGAAGGAACAACGGCGGCCCCGGCGCCAGGAAAGGGCGTCCCGGTTTCGACCCGAGGAAGAAGCCGTTCGGCGCCAAGGGGCGTCCCGGCCAGGGCGAGCGCGCAGGTCACGGCGGACGTCCCGGACAGGGGGGGCGTCCCGCCCCGGCAGGGCGCTCGGGAAGGCGCGACGCGCAGGTGGTGGTCGAGTATCGCCGCGGCAGGGACGGCGCCGGAAACTAGCCTTTTCCTTGCTTTAAGCTTTTGATTTTGGTACAGTTCGCAACTGTGTATACGGCCCCCCGGCGCACCGCCGCGGGGCCGCTTGTCAACTGAGCGCCGGCCGGCATCGGCCGCCATGAACGATAGGACAGGGGGTAGCGGCATGTCTGCAGCAGTCGAGTTAGGGAAGGGTCTCCACTGGATCGGGGTCAAGGACCCGAGCCTCGCCGTCTTCGACGATCTCTTTCCCACCGAACACGGTACCACGTACAACTCCTACCTCATCCAGGGGGAGAGCAAGATAGCCATCATCGATACCGTCAAGGCCAAGCGCTTCGACGAGTACCTCGAGAAGATCCGTTCCCTGGTCGATCCCGCGAGCGTCGACTACATCGTGGTGAACCACTCCGAACCGGACCACTCCGGCTCCCTCTCCAAGCTGCTGCAGCACTGCCCGAAGGCGACCGTGGTATCCAGCCAGGCGGCACGCACCTTCCTCGGGAACCAGATCCACGTCCCCTTCGAAGCGAAGATCGTGAAGGACAACGACCAAATCGAGCTCGGCGGGCGCACCCTGCGTTTCATCGCCGCGCCGTTTCTGCACTGGCCGGACACCATGTTCACCCTGCTCGAGGAGGACCGCGTCCTTTTCTCCTGCGACGCCTTCGGCTCCCACTACTCCCCCGAGGCCCTCTTCGCGGACGAATGCCCCGATTTCTCCGGCGAGACCCGCTTCTACTTCGACTGCATCATGCGTCCCTTCAAGGAGCGCATCCTCCAGGCGGTGGCGAAACTCGACGGCGTCGAGCTGAACATGCTCTGCCCGAGTCACGGCCCGGTCTACCGCGCCGACGCGAGGAAAGCGATCGACATGTACCGCAAGTGGTCCGAGCCGAAAGCGGCCGGGCGCCGCATCGCGGTGTTCTACATCTCCCCGCACGGCAACACGGAGCAGATGGCAGAGGCGGTGGCTAAGGGGGCAGGCGAGGCCGGGGTGCACGTCACCCTTTGTCACATCAACCATGCCTCCGTGGCCGACATCCGCGACCTGATGGAAGAGTGCGACGCGCTCATCTTCGGCACTCCCACCATCAACCGCGACATCCCGAAGCCGATGTGGGACGTGCTCGCCTACCTCTCGACGGTAAGCCTCAAGGGAAACGTCGGCGGCATCTTCGGCAGCTACGGCTGGTCGGGCGAGGCGTGCCGCATGGCGGAGGAGCGGCTGAAAAGCATGAACTTCAAGCTCCCGCACCCCTTCGTGCGCTCCCCCTTCATGCCCAAGCCCGAGGTGATCGCCGAGTGCGAGGCCCTCGGACGTGCGGTGGCAGAAGAGGTCCTCAAGAAGTAGGGTCGCCGGACCGCAGCAGGCAAAGCAGTTCCCGTAGCGTTCCCTCCCCCGGAGGGGGAGGGGCAGGGAGGGGGCGCGCAGCGTCCCGTTCCCCCTTTTCCCCCCTCCCGGCCTTCCCCCTCCGGGGGGAGGAGCTCTGATCCCTTACCCGCAAGAACTTCTCTACTCAATGCAGACAGCCCGCCAGCACATCGTAGAGGTCGCCATACCCCTCCCCCTGGAGGGAAGCTTCCATTACCACGTGCCCGAACGCCTCTCGTCCGCCGCGCTGGCCGGAAAACGCGTCCTCGTACCCTTCGGTCGCCGCAAGGTCACCGGCTACCTACTGGGAGACGCCGACGACCCTGGCACCGGCGAGCTCAAGGAAGTCCTCGACGTCCTCGACGAGGAACCGCTCTTCACCCCCTCCGAACTCGACTTCTACCGTTTCATCGCCGGATATTACCTGCACCCGCTGGGCGAGGTGATCAAGATGGCGCTTCCCGCCGGGATCAACTTGGTGAGCCGCTACCGCTGCGAGGAGTCCGAGGATGGCACCCCGGTCCTCAAGGAATATCTGGCAGGCGGGAAAAGCGTGCGCACCGAGCGGATCTACACGGCCGACCCGGAGTGCGCGGCGCGTCCGCGCGGCAAGGGGCTGGAAATCCTTGAATACCTTCTCGACGTGGGGCCGTGCTCCGGACCCGAGCTCAGGGAGCGCTTCGGGAGCTGCACGGCGCAGCTCGCGCGCCTGGTGGAACTCGGCGCGGCAAGGCTCTCCCAGCGCGAGGTGTACCGGGACCCGTTCAAGGCGCAGAGTTTCGGACACGACGCCCCCTTGCCCCTGAACTCCGCCCAGGGCGCGGCGCTCGCACGGCTCACCGCCGCCCTGGACGCGGGCTCCTTCGCACCTTTTTTGCTGCACGGGGTTACCGGGAGCGGCAAGACCGAGGTCTACCTGCAGACCATCGCGACCGCCCTGGCCGCCGGGAAGACGGCGCTCGTACTGGTACCCGAGATCGCCCTCACCCCGCAGTTGGTCGGGCGCTTCAAGCGCCGCTTCGACTGCGGCATCGCGGTGCTGCACTCCGGGCTTTCCGACGGGGAGCGCTACGACGAGTGGCGCCGCATCCGGCGCGGCGAGGCCGCCATCGTCATCGGTGCCCGTTCCGCGCTCTTCGCCCCCTTGCAGGGGGTAGGGGTGATCGTGGTCGACGAGGAGCACGAGGGGAGCTACAAGCAGTCCGAGGGGGTGCGTTACAACGCCCGCGACCTCGCGCTCGTGCGCGGCAAGCAGGCCGGCGCCGTCGTCATCCTCGGCTCGGCCACCCCGCTCGTCACGAGCTACCACGCCGCGATGCGCGGCCGGCTCGGCTACCTGCACCTCCCGGACCGGGTGCGCGAGCTCCCGATGCCCGAGACGACCATGCTGGACGCCCGCAACCAGAAGGGGGAGACCTTCCTCCCCGAACTCGTCGAGGCGATGGGGGCGAACCTCGACGCCGGTGGGCAGACCCTTCTCTTCCTGAACCGGCGCGGCTTCGCCACCTACCTCGTCTGCGAGACCTGCGGCCACGTGCTGCGCTGCCCGAACTGCGCCGTCACGCTCACCTTTCACCGCATCAAGGGAAAGCACGTCTGCCACTACTGCGACTTCACCATGCTTCCCCCCGCCAGCTGCCCGGACTGCAAGAGCGGTGCGATCACCCTCCTCGGGCGCGGCACCGAGCGGGTCGAGGACCAGGTCCAGAAACTCTTCCCGGACGCCAGGGTCTCGCGCATGGATCGGGACTCGACGAGGGGCAAGGGGGGACATGCACGGGTCCTGAAGGAGCTGGAGGAGGGGGCGGTCGACATCCTGATCGGGACCCAGATGATCGCCAAGGGGCACGACTTCCCCGGTGTCACCCTGGTCGGGGTGCTCTCCGCCGACGCCTCGCTGAACCTCCCCGACTTCAGGAGCGCCGAGCGCACCTTCCAGTTGGTTACCCAGGTGCTGGGACGGGCCGGGCGCGGCGACAAGCCGGGACGCGTCTTCGTGCAGACGCTGGCCCCCGGGCACTACGCCCTCACCCATGCGGTCGCCCACGACTACGAGGCGTTTTACCGCGAGGAGATCGCCTTCCGTGAGGAGGTGGGGTATCCCCCCTTCGCGCACCTGGCGGCGCTCACCTTCTCGGCGGTGGCTGCGCGTCAGGGGGAGAGCGCCGCGGACGAGGCGGCGGCCTTGTTGCGCAAGATCAAGCGGGAGACGCGCTTGAGGGTCGAGGTGCTAGGGCCGGTGACCGCGCCGCTTGGGAAGGTGCGCGGGAGGTTCCGCTGGCAGATCCTGCTGAAAGGGGTGGAGCGCGCCGACCTGCACCGGCTCCTCTTCCATTTCCGCGGCGGTTTCAGCCACCCCTCCACGGTGCGGCTCACCATCGACGTGGACCCGGTGGACATGCTTTAGACACTCCTCCCTCTCCCCTCGGGAGAGGGCCGGGGTGAGGGCGTTGCCACGAAGTAGGTCCGGTGCAGACTGCACCGCCCTCACCCCTTCCCCTCTCCCGGCGGGCGAGGGGGCATTTAAAACCCGATAGCCAAAACAAAAAAGGGGCCTCCCATCCGGGAGGCCCCTTTTTTACTGCAGGTTCAGCAGCCGCTTAGTGGTGCGGGTGCATGAAGGCGTAGATCATCAGCATCAGCAGGGTGATGCCGGTGAACAGCGCGGTGAAGCCGAATGCCTTCAGGCAGAAGTCGTAGAAGATGCCGGAAGACTTCTTGGCCGCGAACTGCTCGGTGATCCCGTCCTTCTCGTAACGTGCCCACTGATCGCCACGCTCTTCGACGAACTCGTGCTTGGACATCTGGCCGTTGAAGATGACGAAGTCCATCGGGAACTTCTCCGGACGCCCGTGGGTGTTGAAGAAGTGGACCGAGAAGATGAAGCCGGTCGCCAGCAGCGCCTCGTCGGAGTGGACGATGGTCGCTACGTTGAAGGCCCAACCCGGCAGGAACATGCCGAAGAACTCGGGGAACCAGAGCATGAGGCCGGAGCCGCCGATGGCGAACATACCCCAGAAGACTGCGATGAAGTCGAATTTCTCCCAGTAGGTCCACCTTTCAAAGGTCGGCTTGGGACCCTTGAAGAAGAACCAGCGGACCATGCCGATCACGTCGCTGATGTCGCGCAGGTTCGGGCAGAGGGAGTCAGGTCCGAAGAGCCTCTGGATCGGGTTGCCCTTGATGTCCTTCCTGATGAAGAGGAAGTGGATGCTCATAAAGAGCGCCATCGCGAAGTAAACGAAGGTGATGCCTGCGCAGATCCTGTGGAAGAAGCCTGCGTGGGGTGCCCCGCCGTAAAGGTCCATGAGGAACTTAGCCCATACCTGGTCGCTGAACTTGAGCGGCAGACCGGTGAGGGAGAGGCCGAGGAAGCTGATGATGACCAAAAGGTGCATGAACACGTGGACCCTTTTGAAGCGGCGGTACTGCTTGTGCCCTTCGGGTACGTGGTGCAGGATGATGCCTTCTTCGAGTGCTGCCGCCTTCTCACGGTTCTCCACGAAGCCGCGGATCATCCAGAGCAGGGTGTGGATCCAGAAGACGGTGAAGGTACCGACCAGCAGGCCGGTCATCGCGATGAAGGTGTAGAACAGGATGGGGTACTTCTCGCGGTCGTTGTGCTCACCGTGTGCGTAGAACTTGGTGAAGAGCTGGCTCCCCTTGCTGTGGCACTTGCTGCAGGTCTGGACCAGGTTCGCCGGGTTGACCGAGGACTTGGGATCCTTGGAGGGGAGGATGGCGTGCGCGGTGTGGCAGTCGGCGCAGCCGGCAACCTTCTCCGGATAGCCGAGGCGGTAGTTCTTGCCGTGGTAGCTCTCCATGTAGCTCTTCACGGCCACTTCGGAGATGTGGTTACGCTCGACGAGTTTCTCGTCGGCGTGGCAGCGGAGGCAGACCTTGGTGTGGAACTCGCGGTTCTCCTTGGAGGTCGGGTCGCCAAGCGCCTTGATCTCGTGCAGGTTGTGGCAATCGTTGCAAGCTGCCGAATCCTGGTTCCCGGCGAGGACGCCCTTGCCGTGTACGGACTGGCTGAAGCCGCGCTCGTCTTTGTGGCACTGGGTGCACTTGACGATGACCCTACGCTTGTCCTTGTTCCAGTAGGTGTGGCTGTGCATGTCGGTGTGGCACTGCGCGCACCCGACGCCCTTCTCGCTGTGGATACTCCTTGCGTGTTCGGCCGCTTCCTTCTTGTGGCAGCGCACGCACTGGACCTTACCCACCTTGATCTCGCCTTTCATGTGCTTGGCGAGTTCAACGATCTCGATGTGGCAGCTGGTGCAGCCGTTTTTGCCGTGCACCGAGTTGGCCATCTGCTCGGCAGAAATCTTGTTGCCGTGGCAGCCAAGGCAGGTTGCCGGGTCGATGGCCAGGCCCTGTGCTGCGAAACCGGGCCGGGCTAGTGCGAGGAGCAGTAGCAGCGGGATGAGGCGTGTGAAGACTTGAACCATTGTGATCTCCTGTATTTAGGATCGTTTTAGAACGCTTTAATCTGGGCCGGCGCTCGCAACGGCGGCTACTTTAATACGCGCGGCTTAAGAAATCAACTGAAAAAGCGTCAATTAATAAGCAGGATACAACTTCTCGTTCAATTATTTTCACACTGCTTTGTGGGAAATATCCGGTGTAAACACCGATGTGGGAAAACTAAGCCAATCCTTGTAACCGGCAAGCCTTATTGAGTGGGGATCGGTGGAGTATCTGGCAGGATGACAAAACAACTATTAATCACTCTGAATCAAGCAGAAGAGTTTCTACTGGAACCTTTAGCCCATTTAATGACATCGGACGCCGGAGGAGGCGAGGCGATGAACTTCGGGAAAGAAGACTAAAATGGTCCCATTAATCCCGCGGGGAGGATGTGAGCCGCACGATCCCCTCGGCGATGGCGAACTCGAGGAACTCGCGACCTTCTGCTTCGGACAGCCGAACCTCGCGGCACAGCTGCCGGGCGCTCTTCTTCCCGTCCAGCGCCTGCAGCAGTTCGAAGTAGGCGGGAGAAACCGATTCGGTGCAGACCTCGCCGTGCGCGGGGTAGATGACGGCGTAGGAACCTGTGGCCTGGAAGCAGGACGCGAAGTCGGCCAAGTCCGGCTCCCCCGCATCCAGGATTTCCAGCACCTCGTAGTTGAAGCGTGCAAGGGTGGTGCTGGCGGAGAGCTCGAGCGCTTCGCGCAGCGGGTCGAGCCCGCGCAGACGCTTTGCTGAGGGGGGCTTTGGCGGCGCTGCCATGAGCGCAGTCGCGTAGTGGTGGTGGTAGTCGGCCAGGTCGAGGGCCAGCGGCAGGAGCTTCGTCTTTTTCCGCTCGTGGAAGATCCGCTCCAGGAAGGCGCGCTGCATCGCCCACACCGCCTCTTCCGGAATCTCGGCCTCCGCAGCCTCCCCCATGAAGGCCGCGAACTCGGCGAGGAAGGCGCTCGGGGTGAGGCGCAGGGCCGCCACCACCGAGTTGAACCAGGCAACCGCCTTTCCCCTGCTGTAGAAGAGGTCGCATGCGGCGGCGAGCCTCCCCGCCTCATGCAGGTCTTGCGTCGTGAAGCCCGGCGTGGAGAGGACGGTGTAAGGCGGGGCGTCGAGGTGTCTGAGGCCGAGCGTATCGGCCTTGCCGTAAAGCCGCGTCCCGGGCAGTACGGCGAGCGGGAAGATGTCGAGGTGGTTCGGGTACAGCGACAGGGCGAAGTCGAGTGAAGCACGGAAAAGCTCCGGCGTGTCCCCCGGCAGTCCGAAGATGAGGTCGAAGCCGAAGATGGCGCCGCTTTGGTTCAAGAGAAAGACGCGGTTCACGAAATCGTCGCGGTCGAAGCCGCGTCCCACCCCGCGCAGCACGTCGGCGTCGGCGCTTTGCAGCCCGATCTGCAGAGAGCAGGTGATGGAGGCGAAGAGTCCGGCCATCTCGGCGTCGATGAACTCGCTTCGCACCTCGAAATGGAAGTGGATGTCCGGCGCCACCTTCCTGATCAGGCGCAGGATCTCCTTCGCCCGCTTGGGCACCTTGTTGAAGGTGGAGTCGAGCACGAACACCTGGGGGACCTTGAGACGGGCGAAAAGGCGCAGCTCCGCCTCGACCCTCTCCATGGAAAAGCGGCGCACCCCGCCTCCCCCCTTGTGGTCGAAGCAGAACGAGCAGGCGAAGTCGCAGCCGCGCGAGAGCTGCCAGAGCGCGCCGCCGACGGCCGAAGGATCAAGCCTCCCCGAGAGGTAAGGGGACGGGATCGTCTCCAGATCGGCGGGGGAGGGGAGAGAAGCGGAGGATGCACCCGGAAGCAGGACTCCGGGGATGCCGCCCGGTTGCGCACCCTCCAGGAGACGGCGCACCGCCTGCGGCAGGGCAGCTTCACCTTCGCCGCGGACCACGAAATCGAAGGCGCCGTCGAGAAGGCCGGCGGGGTTGGCGGTGGGCTCGGCGCCACCGGCACACAAGATGGCGGCGGGAAGCAGCGGGCGAAGGGCCCCGGCAATGGCGAGGGCGCATTCGCGGCTCCAGACGTAGACCGAGAAGGCGACTACATCGGGCGCGTGGGAGGCGACGGTCCTGGCGCACGCGGCGGGATCATCGTCGGAGAAGAACTCGAGGATCTCGGTGTCGACACGCCCGGCGAGGGCTGCGTCGGACAAAAGCGCTTCCCGGAGAAAGGCGCAGGCAAGCGGCACCGCTTGCGGCGACGGGTACGGGTGAATGGCGATGAGGGCTATTTTCATGCGTTCTTCGGGCGGGCCTTGAGGGAGGGTTTGCCACCCTCGATGACGACGACGAACTCGACGTCGCGGCAGCGGTACTTCTCCATGAGTGCGGGTTTTTGCCGGTTGATCGCCTCGGCGAGTTTCTCGCGAGTCACGTTCTCGACCGGGAGGTTGCAGGCGCGGCGGGCGCTCACGTACTGCTGGTAGATGTTCTCGATCTGTGCGTCCTGTGGGGGAGCTGCGGTGACGTTCCTCTTCTCCGCCTTCTCGGCACGTTCGGCCTGGTGCAGCGACATGCGGAAGCGGTCGCGCTGGAACTTCCCCTCCTCGATGAGGCGGTTGGTGCGGGCCCACTTCTGCTTGTGCACGCTGAGCGTGGAGACTAACGATTCGTACTTGAACCTGTGGCTGGTGTTCGGGATGCTCACGTTCTGGTAGCGTCTTACCGCGCGCTCCACCGTGTCGAGCAGGCGCAGCGGTTCCCGCTTTTCGATGCCGAAAAAGTACTGTTCGTACTTGATAATCAGCTCGCGCAGGTCAAGCTCAAGCTTGGCTATGTCCTCGGCGACTCCCATGAAACCTCCACCGCAGGACTATAGCCGTAAGTGACGGATTAGTAAACGATAAAAAGGGCGCGCTGCGTGGAAAGCGGGCGGCGAAACAGCTTGACCTAAGTGGGCATTGTTGTTAAAAAAGAACAATTTGCTCGGGCGCAAGGGGGAAACCATGAACAAGACATCAGCAATAGTGCTGGCAGCCGGTATGGGGACCAGGATGAAATCGGATCTGGTCAAGGTGATGCATCCGGTCGCCGGCCCGCCCATGATAGAGTGGCCCGTAGCCGCAGCCTTCGCTTCCGGCGTCGAGCGCTGCGTCCTCGTGGTGGGGCACCAGCAGGAGAAGGTACGCAACTACTTCGCCGGGCGCACCGAGGTGAGCTTCGCGGTCCAGGCCGAGCAACTCGGCACCGGGCATGCGGTAGCCTGCGCCATGCCCGAAATTGACGGGGATGCCGACACCGTCCTCGTCCTCTGCGGCGACACGCCGCTTTTGACCGAGCAGAGCCTGTGCGCCATGCTGAAGGCGCACGCGGAGAGCGGGGCCTGCGTGACCGTCATGACCGCGACGGTGGAGAACCCGTTCGGCTACGGCCGGATCGTGAAGGACGCGGCGGGCAACGTGGTGGCCATCACCGAGCAGAAGGACGCAAGTGAAGCCGAGCGCCTGATCCGCGAGGTGAACGCCGGGGTGTACTGCGTGGAGCGTGCCTTCCTCGCCGAGGCGGTGGCCAGACTCGACAACAACAACGCCCAGAAGGAATACTACCTGACCGACGTGGTGCGGCAGGCGCGGGCGAAGGGCCTTTGCTGCCGCAGCTTTCAGGTGGACGATCCCTGCGAGATCTCCGGGGTGAACGACCGGGTGCAGATGGCAGAGGCTTCCCGGGTGCTGCGCCGGCGCATCAACGAAGGGCTGATGCTCTCGGGTGTCACCATGGTCGACCCGGACGCGGCCTACATCGAGCGCGGCGTGCGGATCGGGCGCGACAGCGTGATCCATCCCGGCGCCGTGATCCGCGGCAACACCGTGATCGGCGAGCGCTGCCGCATCGAACAGAACACCCTCATCGTCGACTGCCGCATCGCCGATGACGTGGCGGTGAAAGCGGGGAGCGTGCTCGAGGAGTCCGTCGTCGGTCCCGATGCCGCCATCGGCCCCATGGCGCACCTGCGCCCGGGCACCGAGCTCTCGGCCCACGTGAAGATCGGCAACTTCGTGGAGACCAAGAAGGCCTTCATGGGGGAGGGATCCAAGGCCTCCCACCTCACCTACCTGGGCGATGCCACCATCGGCCGCGACGTCAACATCGGCTGCGGCACCATCACCTGCAACTACGACGGGGTGAACAAGCACAAGACCGTAATCGAGGACGGCGTCTTCGTGGGGAGCGACGTGCAGCTGGTCGCCCCGGTCACGGTAGGGAAAAACTCTCTCATCGCCGCGGGAACCACGGTGACGAAGGACGTCCCCGCCGACTCGCTCGCCATCGCCCGCTCGCCACAGGTGAACAAGGAGGGGTGGACCCTCAGGAAAAAATAACTGTTGCTGCTTCCCGCTAGATGTTATCCTGTAACGTCTTGGGGAACTCCCCTTTATTAATTAAGAAATCGACGAAACGGAGTCATACATGTGCGGAATCGTTGGATTCACCGGCCACCAGGAGGCCACCTCCATCATCATTGAAGGGCTGAGAAAGCTCGAGTACCGTGGCTACGACTCGGCCGGTATCTGCACCATCAGCGATGGGAAGGCGAGCATCCGTCGCAGCGAAGGGAAGCTCTCCAACCTGGAGAAGCTCCTTGCGGCGAGCCCGGTCGTCGGTACCGTCGGCATCGGGCACACCCGCTGGGCCACCCACGGTCGTCCTTCCGAGATCAACGCCCATCCGCACCAAGCCGGTCCTATCGTCGTGGTGCATAACGGCATCATCGAGAACTATCTGCAGCTGCGCGAGGAGCTGAAGGCGCAGGGGCACGTCTTCAAGAGCGAGACCGACACCGAGGTCATCGCGCACCTGATCGACCAGTACATGAAAGGGGCGGGGGACTTCGAGAGCGCGGTGCGCCAGGCGCTGGGCGTTTTGCGCGGCGCCTACGCCATCTGCATCGTGAGCGAGAGCGAGCCCGACAAGCTGATCGCCGCGAAGCACGGCGCCCCCATGGTGGTGGGGCTTGGCGAAGGGGAGTTCTACATCGCCTCCGACATCCCGGCGATCCTCTCCCACACCCGCTCCATGATCTTCATGGAGGACGGCGAGATGGCCGTCTTCAAGGGGGGGAGCGCCCGGTTCAGCAACGTGCAGGGGGACGCGCTGGAGAAGACGCCGCGCCACATCGACTGGTCGCCGCACATGGCCGAGAAGGGTGGCTACAAGCACTTCATGCTCAAGGAGATCTTCGAGCAGCCCCGCGCCGTGCGCGACACCATCGCCGGCAGGCTCCGCGAAGAGCAGGGTGACGTCTACCTCGAGGACCTCTCCCTCAGCGACGAAAAGCTGAAAGACATCAACCGCATCTGCATCGTCGCCTGCGGCACTTCCTGGCACGCGGCGCTGGTCGGCAAGTTCCTCATCGAGGAGTACTGCCGCATACCGGTCGAGGTGGACATCGCCTCCGAGTTCCGTTACAGAAACCCTGTGGTGGACGACAACACCCTGGTGATGCTGATCTCCCAGTCCGGCGAAACCGCCGACACCCTGGCCGCCATGCGCGAGTCCAAGCGTCGCGGCGGCGCCTGCGTCGCCATCTGCAACGTGGTGGATTCCTCCATCGCCCGCGAGGCCGACGGCGTCATCTACACCCACGCCGGCCCCGAGATCGGCGTAGCCTCCACCAAGGCCTTCGTCACCCAGCTGATCGCGCTCTACCTCTTCACCATCCGCCTGGGGCGCGCCCGCGGCGCGATGGACGTGGAAAAGGGGAGAAAGCTCATCTCCGCCATCGTGCGCGTCCCCGCCCTCATGGAAGAGGCGCTCAAGCTGAACGAGCAGGTGGAAAAGGTGGCGCGGAACTACCTCTCAGCCCGCGACTTCCTGTACTTGGGGCGCGGCATGAACTACCCGATCGCCCTCGAAGGCGCCCTGAAGCTGAAGGAGATCTCCTACATCCACGCCGAGGGGTACGCGGCCGGCGAGATGAAGCACGGCCCCATCGCCCTCATCGACGAGCACATGCCCGTCGTCGTGCTGGTCCCCAAGGGGGCGACCTACGAGAAGGTCTTCTCCAACATGGAAGAGGTCATCGCCCGCGGCGGCCGCGTCATCGCGGTCTGCTCGAAGGGAGACGCCGAGGTGGCCGACAAGGTCGAGGTGGCGCTGGAGGTTCCGGAGGACGGCGAGGAAGTGATGCCGATCATCATCTCGATCCCGATGCAACTCCTCGCCTATCACGTCGCCGTCCTGAAGGGAACCGACGTCGATCAGCCGAGGAACCTGGCAAAGAGCGTCACAGTCGAGTAGGGCAGGATCAGCTTGGGAAATTGCCAGGTAGGGTAAATGAGTTGTGGCCAGTTACTTTCTAAGTGAGGCCACTGCAGTTGCATTGAGCATGGCTGATTGGGGGAGATAGTTTACTGTCTCCCCCTTATTCAGTTAAGATGTCACGCTGAAACATGATCGGCAAGGGGGGGGGAATGGGCAGACGCCCTAAAAATATCAGTGACAACGAGGACCTCCGCGAGAAGATCCTTAATTCCGCCTTGGTGCTTTTCACCACCAAAGGGTATTTCAACACCTCTACTCAAGATATTCGCCGTGATGCGGATATCAGCATAGGTGCTGTCTATCACCACTTTTCAAGTAAAGAGGAAATAGCAAAAGTACTTTACAGCAACCTGCTTGAGAAAAGTACAAGCGCTTTTGAAGATATAATGAAGCGTCACGATACAGCTCATGACCGGTGCAAGGCCATCATGGCACTGCTCTTTGAGTTGACGGAGAGCAGGCCTGCAGAGATGGAGTTCATGCTCTACGCTAAACACCGTGAGTTCATCCCTTCGGCTACCCCCATCTGTTCTTCCAAACCTTTAACCATGATGCGTGAAATAGTCCAACTCGGCATCGCCAACAAAGAGATCAAAGACATGGAGCTCGTCATTGCCACCAGCTGTCTCTTTGGCGGCATGTTCCGCCTGATCAACCTGCGTCTGGACTGCACAATCGAAGGGCCTCTCTCCAAGCATCTCGATTCCGTCTGGGATAGCGCTTGGCACGGAGTTGCCCGCTAAAAGCCTCCCCCCTCGTCAGCTGAAAAAAGCGCCGGCAACTTTTTTTGTTGTGTTTTTTTTACGGGTGCGGTACAAACCGAGCGCTCGTTCTTTATCTGCGGCCGACCCTTGAACGATCCGGAGTGGGAGCGGCAGGTACAAAACGGTATGGCAGTGCATGTTGACGCTGGCGGTCCAGATTAGCCTCGCTGACGCGTCACGCTGAAGTTTTCTTGGGCTGCCGGCCTCAGACGGCCGCTTTTCCTGCGGCCACGTCGTCCCATCAGTTTATCCAGCTACAGATCGAGCGCTCGGTTTGTAGGGGCGCGGGCCGGTTCTGTATATAGTCACCGCGGTACCCCAAGGCGAGAAAGGAGACGGTTCGGAGTCTAAACGCATTCGGGAAAGGTCACACCCAAGTATTCAACAAAATGGAGGAGTAAATGGGAAAGCTAAGCACGATCTTGATCACGATTCTTATGGGTTTTTCACTGTCAAACTGGGCGATTGCCAGCTCAGCAGGTGGGGAAGGCAATAAAAGCGTTCAGCCGAAATCATATGCCAATCAGCGGAATACCACCGGCTGTCTTGGCTGTCACGGCCAACTTGATTATCTGAGGTCTGTCGTAAAGGATGCCAAAGACGGCTACGGCCATCCGGTGTCGGCGGAAACCGTTGCCCAGGGTCTCTACGTCGCGCCGGAATTTGTCAACGATCGCATTCACGGCAGGCAATCCTGCGAGTTTTGCCATGGCGGCGACCCTAAAGCCACCGACGCGAAAAAGGCGCATGCCGGCATGACGAAGAATCCTACCGCGGACGGCGGGAAGAAATTGTGCGCATCCTGCCACCAAAAGACGGTCGACAACTTCCAGAACTCCATTCATTTCAAGATGTCAGGAGTGAAGGCCAAGCTGACCGACCGCATGGGAAACACCCCCCACAAGGCGGATGTGGTCGGTAAGATCATGGCGGAAGATTGTCTCAACTGCCATGCGACCTGCGGCACCTGCCATGTGGGTCAGGCTCCGGTAGCTAATGCCGGACTTCAGAAGAACCACCGCTTCATACGTCGTCCCGACAACCTCCAGGTTTGCATCCCCTGCCATCACCTGGCCGGCGCCGGCTTCTTCACCCAGGAGAAAAACCTTCATGTCTCCGTAGGCATGGATTGCGTCTCATGCCACAACACGGCGCAGCAGTTCCATGGTCGGGGAGGTGCCGAGGAGCCCCAAGGTATGATGACGCCCGGCCTGATAGAAGCATCGTGTCACAACTGCCACCAGCAGGTCGATAAATCCAACGACGCCCACTCCATGCACACCGACTTTGTTTCTTGCCAGGCCTGTCACGGGACGGAATACGAGTCGTGCATTTCCTGCCACCGCCGCACTCCTGATGCCGAGCACATATTCAAATTGGGCATGTTCAACGGCAAGGTCTACCCGTTCGTACACACTACCGGCAACATATCCGCGGATATGTTCGCCCATATGGACATCAAGTTGAACCAGAAGGATCTGGAAGCCAAGCCGACCTGGGCCCCTTACCCGACGCATTTCCTTCAACTCACCCCCAAGCACAAGAAAGGGGCGGAAGTCATGTGCGAGAACTGTCACGGCAATCCGGAACTGTTTCTTAAAGATGAAGACCTCACCTTCCCCAATCTGGAAAAAGGGTTCGTCATGAAAGCGCCAGCGGCATTGTCCGCCAAGGAATTGGACAAGTACAAGAAAACGCGCAAATAAGAGTCAGGAAAAGGCCGTCCCTATGAGAATCCCTCAGAGGGACGGCCTCATTTTTATCACCAAACGAAGGAGCGAGCACATGCAACGAAGAACCCTGCTGGTGTTACTTATGCTGACCTCATTGCACATCCCAGTCACGGCGTTTGCCACCAACGGTGACAACCTGATCGCCGTCGGACCAATCGCCCGGAGCATGGGTGGGGTAGGCATTGCTGCCCCTCAGGACGTAATCAGCGCCACCTTTGCCAATCCCGCAGCAATCTGCACCGGGCCCTACTGCCCGAGTTCGGGGTTTGATTTTGCAGCCACACTCTTTGCTCCCAAAATTGACGGGAGGGTAACGATTGGTGGTTCAGGTCCCCTTGCCGGAAATCACCAATCCCGCGCCGATGAAAAAACGTACCTCGTGCCGGCCTTCGGCATCTCCACTCCGATTACACCACGGCTTCGGATGGGACTTTCCGCCTATGGGGTGACCGGACTCGGAGTCGATCATCGCAACTCTGAGTTGTCTGGAGGAATGCTGGCGGCCGACTCCACTCAGTTGATGATACTCAAGGTAGCCCCGACGCTTGCCTGGCAGGTTACGGACAGGGTGTCGGTGGGTGGAGCCCTTCATATGGTGAATTCGCAGCTCGATCTGAATCAGGGGACGTCATCTTCATACGGTGTCGGCGGTCAGCTCGGGATCATCTTCAAACCGACGGATGCCGTGTCCCTCGGAGCGACCTACCAATCGGAGATGCACGGAACGAAGCACAAGAGCGTGTACAACCTTGACGAAATGACCACCGGCAGCAAAGACCAAGACGACTTCACCCTCCAATCGCCGCAAACGATAGGTGTTGGCGCGGCCTGGAAGCCAGCTGGCAATCTCTTGCTCGAGGTGAACCTGAAATGGCTCAATTGGTCGGATGCAAAAGGGTATGACGTCCTGGGGTGGAATGACCAGTTGGTCTATGCGCTTGGAGTGCAATACAGCCCGTCTAACTCGCTTGCCTTGCGGGTTGGCTACAACTACGGAAAGAATCCGATCAAAGGGCGCTCCTTCAATGGCGACGGAATCGTGAATGTCCAAGGGAAAGACGTTAACGCTTACGGGTTTGAAACGCTGCGCGTTATTGGGTTCCCCGCAATTGTCGAGCATCACGTCACCCTGGGTGCTGGGTATAACCTTACCGAGTCAGTTGCCATCAACGTGGGCTACATGCACGCGTTTCAGACAAGCGTCAAATCTGACGGCACTTTGCCGTCCGCCTTTGGAGGAAACCCGGTAGAGCTGGAATCAAAACTGAGTGAAGATGCCGTCGACTTCTCACTAGCATGGCGGTTTTAAGGGCCTAAGGTCAGGGACAAGCCGTGCATCCAATGGGAGCGGGCACTCTTGCCTGGAAACATTTACCGGAGTTGATTTATGCATAGAGTCGTCTTTTGGGCGCTTTTAGCCCTAGGTATCCATACCCCCCCGGCTTTCGCCATGCCCTGTCATTGTTTTCCGACGCGGTCCTTTGACTCTGCAAAACCGGCGACTGCTGACCCCTACTTTTTGGCAACCACCCAAAACGCCTTCATGGCGGTGCTATTCAGCCAGGAAAAGAAGGATATCGTTTTGACCAAACAGAAGCCGGGAGTCACCGCTGAAGGGGTGTGGGTCGCACACTGGCTTTCACTGAAGACCGGCAAGGAGTTCGGAGAATTGCTGAGAGCAAAGCGCGACAAGGGCTCTTGGCGCGGCGCTGCAGCCTCCCTGCATATCGACATGCGTAAGCTGCCACCAGAGTTCGCAGCGACCTTGAACAGAGGTGTCGACGAAGGGGTGCTTTCCAGCTTCATCGTCAATAGTTTGTTGGTTGAAAAGGTGCTAGTGAAGCACGGGGACCTCGAGGCCCTGCGCGGGGACGGTGCCACCGACCAGGAGACGATCATCGTTTCGCTCCTGGCGCGCAAAACCGGCCAAAGCCCCGGTCAACTTTTTAGGAAGGTAAGAAAGGGTGAGGCGAGTTGGGGCGAATTGCTGCAGAAAGCGGGCATAGACGGTGGGAAGATGGTGGATGAAATACGTGCCTTGCTCACAAGTGATGCACGAATGAAGCGTAATTGACGCCCTCAGGGCGCATCGCCGGGTATGCCAAGGGCTTTCTGCGGGGGAAACAAAAAAGGAGAATGGACGATGATAAGAAGCGCAGCAAAAATAGTGATGATGGTGCTCTTTGTCTTTTTTACCATCACAACAGGCATGGATGCCTGGGCCGCACAAGCAACCGATGCCGCCGCACTCAAAGGGGTGAAACAGGGGAAGGGGATCTTTTTGATTAGCTTGGATAACCCACAGAAAACGGCACAATATCTGAAGATTATCGAAGGTACCCACCAGAGCATGGCGGCCCAGAAAGTAAGGCCGGATTTCGTCATCGTATTTGTCGGCCCTACCGTTCGCTTTTTGACAACCAAACCGGATGACGAGTTGGGGGCGAAACAGCAGGAATCTCTTGCCTCGATCGCCGCTACCGTCAAAAGGCTTAAAAATATGGGGGTCAAGATGGAGATATGCCAAATAGCCACGAACTTCTTCAAGGTGTCCAACGACTCGTTGTTGCCGGAACTAAAGCTTGTCAACAACGGCTTTATATCGTTGATCGGGTATCAGGCCAAAGGATTTGGCCTCGTACCGGTCTTTTAGCGGGGACGAGTGCGTTTGGTGGAAGAGCGCAAACTGTTTCGGTCGTGAATGTGGCGTTTCATTGGTCCACTCTCCCCCCGTATATGCTGTAAAAGGTGTGTAGGCATGAGAGCGCCCCGGTATCCGGGGCGCTCTCATAGCAAAGGAGGAGCTCAAACTGTGAATTTGCAATCAACCCATGACGCCGTCACGCACATGGATGGTTCTGACAGCAGATACATAAAGCTCATCAGTGTGGTTGACGGGATCATACGGGAGGTGGAACTTGGGCGTCTGGAAATGGTGGAACAAGAGCTTCAAGGCTTGCTCAAGAATTCTATTGAGCTGATGGAAGCTGAAAACTATTACATGTCGGGTCTGTGTTACGATGGGTATTTAGCCCACAGCTATGATCATCTACGGTTATGCAGGAAGATAGGAACGCTCTGCTTCAAATGGCACCGTTGTCTTTGCAGCGTGGATGAACTGCTGAACCTTCGGAGTGGCCTGCATGTACACTTTTCAAGATATGACCTGGCGCTGGAGCACTATCTTGTGACTGGTGAAGTTCCCTTGCAGGTGGCTGAGCGGTAGCACTCAAGGCACCAGGCTGCTGTCGCCATCTGCGCTTCGCCGTTTCTCGTCCTGTTGGGGCTCGACTTCCTGCAGCAGCTTGACCTCTGTTCCAGAGGTAGTATTCTATCGGCTCGTTCACTCACTCTTTCAAATAGGGCGCAAGCTGGGCTGAAACGAGACCTTGCATACGCTGATCTTGGTGTGATGACATCCTGACGTAATGTGAACGGAGGGGGTGTGGCAGAGTCCGGACATGTCATAAAGAGGATAGTCGTCTCGATGCCGTCGTTCGTCAAGCCGGTCCTGGCGACTCTCATTGCCATCCTCGGAGTGCTCTCCATCCAGCGCGTGATCCAGTACTTCGCGCCCGACTTCATCTACCAGAAGGATTTTATCCAGGAGTACCTCCTGGCAAAGGCCGTTCTCACCGGCACCGATCCCTACGCTCCACTTCCCGACCTGGCGGCCCGCTTCCTCGGACCGCTCGCCAACGAGGTTTTCCTGCATCCGACACCCCATCCCCCGGCCGTCGGACTGCTCTTTGCCCCGCTTGGCCTTCTTTCCTACCAGCATGCGGTGCAGACGTGGTTCGTCATCCAGCTCGCTCTCGTGGCGGCGTCGGTGTACGGCGTGTTGCGCTGCCTCGCGGTGCGGCCGACGCCCTTCGCGGTGGCCACCTGCTTCTTTCTCGCAGTCTCCTGGAGCCCGTTTTTTCAGGACCTGGTGCTCGGCCAGTTGATGACCCTGAAACTGGCCTTGCTTGTCGGCGCCTGGTACTCGATAAGAAGCGGCCGGGATACCGGCGGCGGCGTTTTCCTCGGTGCCGCAATCGCCGTGAAATTCATCGCGTGGCCGCTGGTACTTCTCCTTGCCGTGCAGAGACGCTGGAAGGCGGTGGCCGCGGCGGCGGTAACCGTCATCGCGGCCAACGGCGTCGCCGCCATGGTCATCGGGAGTGACGCCGTCACCGCCTACTACACCAAGGTCGGGCCCCAGGTCTCCTCGCTGTACCGCGGACACGCTTCCAACTTCTCGGCCTGGAGCCTTGCCGCGAGGCTCTTCGCTGGAACGGACTCACCTGTTATGTGCGGCGTCAAGGCGGCCCCGGCGTGGAGCTCACCCGAACTCGCCGGGCCCCTCGCGTGCGTCGCGCCGGTAGCGCTGCTCGGTGTGGGTTTGTTCGCCGCCGCTCGCCTGGCGCGATTTTCCATCGATGCCGCCTTTGCTTTCATGGTCTGCGTCAGCATCCTGGTCTCTCCGGTCGCCTGGAACTGCTATCTCGTCCTGTCAGCCATCCCTGCCGCCTTGGTCGCGAAACGGCTGGTTGAGCGGCAGTTCCCGGTGGGCCTCACCAACGCAGCCATCATGGCCGGGGTGCTTTTGATGGTGCCGCCGGACACGCTGAACCGAGCGATGATCGCCATGGGCGACCCTGCCCTTGTCGTGCCGTGCCGCCCGGTGGTCCCCTTCCCGGTCACCGCGATCAGCTTGGTCCCGCTCGCCGGGGTACTGGGGCTTATGTGGCTTGTGTGGACCCTGGAACGCCTGTCCGTGCGGAATGAGGTGGTGGATGTACAGAGGGCGAAGGGGCTGCCCGGATAAGGAAGCCAGTGCACACCAGGGAGGTGGAAAATGTCGATACTCGTAGGCCGGGAGATAACGTCGGCGATCGGACGCGGGGAGATAACCATAGAGCCGCTGGACCCTTCCCAGATCGGGCCGGGATCCGTAGATCTCACCCTCGGAAACGACTTCAGGATCTTCAAGAAGCAGACCGGGCTCTGCCATGTGCACAACGAGTCGGATTTCGCCGACGTGACCGAAGCGGTGTCCGTGGCGGAAGGGGAGTTCATCACCATCGCACCCTGCGAGATGGTGCTAGGTATCACCAGGGAGCGCATAACGCTTGCGGAGACCATCGCCGGATGGCTCGAGGGACGCAGCCGCTTCGCCCGTTTCGGTCTGGCGGTTCATGTCACGGCCGGGTTCATGCAACCCGGAATCTCGAACCGGCAGGTGCTGGAAATCGTGAACCTGGGGCACAAGCCGCTGGCGCTCTATCCGGGGACGAGAATCTGCCAGTTCGTTTTCGAGCGCTGCATCGGAACGGCTACATATCACGGGAAGTTCTTCGATCAGCTGAAGCCTTGATCCACGCCTTTGCTTTACGCGCCGCCAGACAACGGTGCCTTCCTATCTCCCGTCCGGGTATTGTTGCAAGGCCGGCTTCAGGTCAACTTCTGCCGTCATCAACCGGGCGGACCGGCCGTGCATCGGTAAGCCTGCGCCCTGACGGCTATTCTTACTTCTTTGTCAGAACAACTTCAGTTGAGCCGGATGACAATTTCGCTGATACTGCGAACAGTTCAAGGAGCGTGCATGCACGTGTTGGTGATAGAGGACGAGAAGAAGGTGGCCGATGCCTTGAAGGTTGGGCTCGAGGCCGAGCAGTACCAGGTGAGCGTGGCGTACACCGGTGAAGATGGGTTCTATCAACTGAGTGCCGGCTTCTTCGATTTGGTCCTGCTCGATCTGATGCTGCCGGGGCGCGACGGGCTCGAGATCCTGACCACCATGAGAAAGCGCGGCTTTGAGACTCCGGTGCTGATACTGACCGCGCGCGACTCGATCGAGGATCGCGTTCTCGGGCTGGACAGCGGTGCCGACGAGTACCTGGTGAAGCCGTTCGCGTTCCCGGAGCTGTTGGCCCGCATCAGGCTGATCCTGCGCCGGGAAAAGAAGGAGACTCAGGTGAAGCTCTCCCTGGGGGAACTGGAGATGGACCTAGTGGGGCGGAAGGTGAAGCGCGACGGCGAGGTAATCGAGCTGACGGTCAAGGAATTTCAGCTCCTCGAGTACCTGTTGCGCAACCAGGGGAGCGTGGTGACCCGCGAGATGCTGGCGCGGGACGTCTGGCAGGTGAAGGAACGATCGACCCCGCTCGACAACGTGATCGACGTGCACGTCGCCAGGCTCAGGCGCAAGGTGGACGGCCCGTTCGAGCGTAAGCTGCTCAGGACGGTGCGAGGGCTCGGGTTCACCATGGAGCAAGGGCAATGACGCTTAGACCGCGCAGCATACGGTTGCGCTTGACCGTCTGGTACGCCGCCGCCCTGGCCGCCATCGTGATCGCCTTCGCGCTCGGGGTCTACCTCTTCGTCCGCGCCAGCCTGCTGCGCGAGATGGACGCCCAACTGGCGCGCGACCTCGTCACGGTGACCCGGGTGCTGCGCGAGGAGCCGTTCGAGATCAACGAACTGGCGCAGCACGGCTCGGTGGAATTTTTCCAGGTGAGCCAGGGGAACGTGGTCGTCGCCGAGACGCCCGGGTGGAGCAGGGAGGTGCTGGAGAAGGCGCTCGCCGGGATGCCGGAGAGCCCCGCGCGCTCCTGGCGTTCACAAGGGGGGCAACCCTTCCGGATCAGGAGCACGGTGCTGCAGTTGCCGGGACAGCCGCGTGTCGTCGTCGCCGAGAACGAACAGACGCTGAGAAAGAGTCTGGAAAGCATCGCCATCATCCTGCTCGTGGGAAGCCCGCTGGCCGTGCTCGCGGCGGTGTTGGGCGGGTATCTGCTGGCGGGGCGGGTCCTCGTTCCCATCGAGACGATGACGGCGCGGGCAGGTGCCATAACGGCGGAGCGGCTTTCCGAGCGGCTCCCGGTGGAAAACCCCGACGACGAGTTCGGCCGCTTGGCGCTCATGCTGAACGGCACCTTCGCACGGCTGGAGGATTCCTTCGAAAGGCTGCGCCGTTTCAGCGCCGACGCCTCGCACGAGTTGCGCACGCCGCTCACCGCACTCAGGAGCGTGGGAGAAGTAGGGTTGCAGCGGGAGCTGGATGTCGCCGGCTGCCGCGAGGTGATTGCCAGCATGCTGGAGGAATCGGACCGGCTGACCAGGTTGGTGGACAGCTTGCTGACCTTGAGCCGCGGCGACGCGGGGGTGCTCACTGCGACGCGGGAGCGGGTGGATCTCAGGGAGATGGCGGCGGAGGCGGCGGAGATGATCGGCGTGCTGGCGGAAGAAAAGGGGCAGGTGATCGGAATGCAGGGTGAACAGGGCGTCTGTGCGATGGTGAATCCCGAGATGCTGCGCCAGGCGCTGATCAACCTTTTGGACAATGCGGTGAAGTACTCACCGCAGCAGGGACGCATCGAGGTTCGGGTGCACCGGACGGAGCGGGGCGAGGCCGCGTTGGAGGTGCAGGACCAGGGGCCGGGGATCGCGAGGGAGCACCAGGAACTGATTTTCGACCGGTTCTACCGCGCCGACCCGGGACGGTCGCGCGAGCAGGGGGGGGCGGGGCTGGGGCTTGCGATCACGCGGCAGGCGGTGGAGCTGAACGGCGGCAGGATCGAATTGGAGAGCGAGGCGGGGCAGGGCTGCAGGTTCACCCTACTGTTCCCGCTGGCATAAATCACCTTGGACGGGGTAACAAAGGCGGCGCTGCCCGCCACAGGAGGAAAAATGAAAAAGACCATCGTATCAGGATGCACCGGGGCCATTGTCATGCTGTTGGCCGGGGCGACGCTGGCCGCTGCCGCAGGGATGAACTTCCCGCAGGGGACCGCGACCCCCGCTGAGACCTGTGGTGCTTGCCACAAGGCGATCTACCGCGAGTTCGCCTTCGGCTTCGGCAGCGACCTGCACTACCAGCCGACCACCATCCCGCAGAAGGAAGGGGAGGCGATCCCGATGCCGGCCGGCGTTTCGGCGACGGCCACCGCCCACGCCTTCGCCGGGGCCGAACGGTATCCGGTGCATGCCCGGGAGGCCGAGGAGGAAGGTCGTTCCTGCAACGTCTGCCATTATCCCGAGCCCTTCGCCGTCCCCGACATCAACGTGGTGGAGATGACCAAGCCCAAGGCGCGCGGCAAGGAGAAGGAGGCGGTCGGCATCACCTGTGCGAGCTGCCATCTCACCCCGGAAGGAAAGATCCGCTCCGCACATGCCGTTAATGCCCCGCACGACACGGTCGCCGATCCCGCCATTCAGACTTCGGCCATGTGCGCCTACTGCCACAGCATGGGCAAGCGCGCGGTCGGCAAGCAGACCCAGACCTTCTTGGAGTGGCGCGACGACTTCTTTAAACCGGGGCTGGGCAAGCAGCAGTGTCAGGATTGTCACATGCCGCGCACCATGCGCAAGGTCGCCGAGGATTATGACAACCCGGAGCGCCCGGTGGCTCGCCACCTGTGGACCGGTGGGCGTTCCCAGCAGCGCCTGGCGAGCGCGCTCAGCATGGCGATCAGCCAGCCCGACGAGGGTAAGGCAGATCTCGCCTTCCACCTGATCAACATCGGCGCGGGACACTCGGTTCCCACTGGTTCCAACCGTCGCGCAGTCTACCTGAACGTCACGGTCCTGGACCGGATGGGCAAGCCCGTAGCGACCAGGGAATGGATGTTCGCCCCTTCCTACGGCCCCCGCCCGGACGACAGGAAATTTCTCGAGGAGGACAAGAAGCGTCCCGATGCGATCGCGGCGAGTCAGGCCGATGCCCAAGGGCCGCATGAGGCGATCATAAGGGCCGGCGAGGAGCGCATCCTCACCTGGACCCCGGCGTTGCCGAGCGGCGATTATACTGTGAAGGCGCGCCTCATCTACGACCTGAACCGTTACAACAGCCGCACCTATGCCGACGACCAAACCGAGATGAACGGGGCCACCCTGGCCTTCAAGATCAAGAAGAGCTGAGCAATGGGCGCGCCGGGAGTGATAGCGTTTGCTCCCGGCGCGCCGAAACCGATGGTAACGCATTAGTACCGGCAGGAGTGATGACAGATGAGCCAGGTGGAGAGGACCTTCAGGAAAATATTGACGATACTGGCGACGGCGACGGCCTTGGCAATGGTCACAACGGCGTTACCGGCCCTGGCCAAGGGGCAGATCGGTTTTGCCGGGGAGAAGCCGGGAGCAGAAGCGCGGAGTTTCAGCGCGCTGGTCGGGACGTGGCACGTGGACCGGGACGGGATCCGCGCCGTCTACGCGGTCGACGGCCGAAGCTGGGAGCAGGGCGTCCTGGCTCCGGCTGCCCCCGTCAAGGCGAAGGCGCTCTACGGAGCGGGCTCGCAACAGTTTCTCACGGGAGTGGAGCGGTACCGCTACTTCCCGCTGTCGATCTGCAACGAGGTCAGAAACTTCCGCGGCGGGAGCATCGAGGTGGCCTTCAAGGGGGTGAGCGGCACGATCGACCAGGCGGCGGGGATCGCCTTCGACATCAAGCCGAACGGGGACTACCTGTTGCTGCGCGCCAACGCACTGGAGGACAACCTGGTCCTGTTCCGTATGGAGCAGGGGCGGCGGGCAACGGTGCAGTGGGCCGGCAAGGTGCCGGTTCCATCCGGCCGGTGGCACGATCTCAAGGTCGTCGTCGAAGGGAAGAGGATCCTCGGATACCTGAACGGGGTGAAGTATGTGGACGAGCCGTGGAGTGAACCGGTCGACGGTCGCATCGGCCTCTGGTCGAAGGCCGATTCCTATGTTTTCTTCGACAGGTTCACCGTCACGGAGAGATGAATTCCGAGGGACAGCAGGGCTTAAGCCACCTCGCCATCACTGCCCGGAGCTGCTCGAGGCTGAAGGGCTTGCTGAGATAGTCGTCCATGCCGGCGCCGAGACAGAATTCGCGGGAGCCGGCCATGGCGTGGGCGGTGAGGGCGACGATGGTGGTATGCCTGCCGGTGCCGCGCTCCTTGAGGCGTATCGCGTGAGTCGCCTCGTAACCGTCGAGCTCCGGCATCTGGCAGTCCATGAAGACGAGATCGTACTCCTTGCAGGAGAGCGCGGCGATCGCCTGCACCCCGTTTTGCACCACGTCGACCTGGCACCCGAGCGCGGTGATCATGGCGTGGGCCACTTCGCAGTTGACCGGGTTGTCTTCGGCCAGGAGCACGTGCGCGGCAAAGGCCGCCGCGGAGTTTTCCTCCCCCGCGCACGCTTCCAGGCGGGGCAACTCTCGCCGAAGCTCGGGTGCCTGGGGGGCCTTGCCGAGAAAGACGATGAAGCTGAAGGTGGAGCCGCGCCCCGGCTCGCTTTCGACGCCGATCTCGCCTCCCATCAGCTCGACCAGCTGTTTCGCGATGGCGAGCCCGAGACCGGTCCCTCCGTATCGGCGCGTGGTGGAGCCGTCCACCTGGGCGAAGAGGTCGAAGACGGTGCCGAGCGACTGCGCCGGAATGCCGATGCCGGTGTCCTTCACCTCGAACCCGACGCAATGCCCGGCTCCGCTTTCCTCCACGAGATTGACCCGGACCTCGACCGCCCCCTGCTCGGTGAACTTTAGGCCGTTGTTGATGATGTTGATCAGCACCTGGCGCAGGCGGTTCGGGTCCCCTACGGCGTGGCGCGGAACCTCCGCCGCCACCTCGAGCTCGACCGCCACCCCCTTGCGCCGCCCGACCTCGCGGTACAGCTCGACGGCCCCCTGCACCGCGTCGTGCAGGTCGAAGGTGATTCTCTCCAGCTCCAGCTTCCCCGCCTCGATCTTCGAGATGTTGAGGATGTCGTTGATGATGGCGAGCAGCGACGCGCCTGAGTGGTGCAGCATCTCGGCGTAGCCGCGCTGCCTCTGGTCCAGGTCGGTGCGCAGCAAAAGCTCCGCCATGCCGAGCACGCCGTTCATCGGGGTGCGGATCTCGTGGCTCATGTTGGCGAGAAACTGCGACTTCGCACGGTTCGCCGCTTCGGCCGCCTCCTTGGCCTGCTTGAGCTCCGCGATGATCGCCTTCTGGTGCAGGTTTGCCCGGGAGAGCTCCGCGGTGCGCTGGGACACCTTCTCCTCTAGGTCGCTGTTCGCCTGACGCAGTTCCATCATGATGCGCGTGTTCTCGACGGCGAGGTCGGCCAGGGTGCGCACCAGGTCGTCGTGCTCGCTCATGAGGCGACGACGCTCCAGCGTCTTGTTCACGGTGGCGAGCACCATCTCGAGGTCGTCGAAGGGCTTGAAGAGGTAATCCTGGGCCCCAAGGCGCAGCGCCTGCACCGCGGTCTCAAGCGACACGTGGCTGGTCATGATGATGACGTCGACGCCGGGGTGGGTCTCCCCCATGGCGCGCAGCACCTCGATGCCGCTGATCCCCGGCAGGCGCACGTCGAGCATGACGAGCTTGTGCGGCGTCCGCTGCAGTTCCTCGAGGCACTCCTCGCCGGTCGCGACCCCTGAGCTGTCGTACTCCTCCTTGCTGAAGAGTTCGACCAAGACCGAAGTCACCACCTCGTTGTCGTCGACGATCAGGATGTCGCGTCCCGTTCCCATGAATCGCTCCCCGTTTAAAATCACATTGGAGAAGGCTAACAAAAAAAGAGCCTGCGGCAAGATTTGAGCGGGCAGGTGTTGCCTTGCAGTCACCGGCCGTATACGCATAGGGCGCGTCACCCGTCTTGCCTTTTGCGTTCGGGCTGCTTCATAATGCGCCCGTAACTCTCCTTGGAGGAGCTATCGATGCATAAGAAGATGAAGCTTTCCGACGCGGACCTCCTCTCGCTCTTCCAGGCCGATCCCGACTTTCAGGCAGGCTTCACGCCGCGCCGCTACGACAGAAAGACCCTCATCTATTCCCCCTTCGAGGAGAAAAACCTCGTCTTCGTGGTGCGTAGCGGCAGGCTGCGCATCTACCTCGCCTACGAGGACAAGGAGTTCACCCTGGCTCTCCTGGAGAAGGGAGACGTCTTCAGCACCCACACCCCCGCCTTCGTGCAGGCCCTCGAGGGGGCCGAGATCCTTGTCTGCAGCACAACGACCTTCCGGGAGGCGCTGGCCCGCCGCCCTGAATTCTCTCTCACCATGGTGAAGGTGCTGGGCGAACTGCTGCAGAGTTCCATCCAGACCATAGAGGGGCTTGCCTTTAAGGACGTCCGGCTGCGCCTGGTGGAATTCCTTGTGGGTGCGGCGGCGGACCGCGGGCGTGTGACCCCGGAGGGGACCGTGGTGCAGTTAGGCCTCGGCACCGAAGACATCGCCCTCCTGGTCGGCACCACCCGCCAGACCATCTCGCAGATCGTCAACGACTTCATCAAGGCAGACCTGTTGCAGAAGATCGACCGCAAGACCCTCCTCATCAAGGACCTGGACGTGCTCAAAGAGATGAAGGAAATTCCCTGATCCCGTCGATAGTTCATTGCCGGAACCACATCCAGTCGGTCCGGTAATTCCTGCCTAAAAAAGAAAAATCCCGAATTGTCGGCTCTCCGACAGACCGCACGCTCTTTTTCCCCTACATTGCCTCCCATGCTGCAACTTGTCCGCAATGGGAGATCTTGATGCACATCCAGGCAGAAGGAACTGCGATAAAGCCGGTGCGGCTCTTCCGCATCAACACCGGGTCCTGCAACGGCTGCGACGTGGAACTGGCGGTGACCTCGGCGGTGACGGAATTCGACGTGGAGCAGCTTAACTGCCGCTACACCGAGTCGGCACACGAGGCGGACATCGTTCTCGTAACCGGGCCGCTGACCGTCCGCGCGAGGGAAGAGGTGCTGCGGCTCTACGCTGAGACGCCGCGGGAAAAGGTCACTGTCGCAGTCGGCGTATGCCCTGTGTCCGGAGGCGTTTTCCGCGGCAGCTACGCGGTCGATGGTCCGCTCGAGCGCTACCTGCCGGTCGACGTGAACATCCCGGGTTGTCCGCCGCGTCCCCAGGCCCTGCTGGCGGGGATCCGCGAAGCGCTGGAGATCCGCCATGCCCGGCACGAGGGGGGGGAGCCGAAACGGGCGCCGGGGGATCGGAAGCAAAGTGACACCGACAACTTTCCCGCCCGAGGCAGGCTCAGTTTCGACGCCGGCGCCTGCGTGGACTGCCGCATGTGCCGCCATGTCTGTGCCGCCGGCGCGATCCGCTTCGAAGAGGGAGAAAACGGCGTCCGCCTGACCCTTTGGCATAACAGCTGCGTTTTCTGCGGTCTTTGCAGCTACTACTGCCCCACCGGCGCCCTCTCCGTTACCGGCGACTGGCGCCTCGACCACCCCGCCGCTCACACCTTCCGTCAAGTCGAGCGGGGCGAGGTCCCCTACGCACCCTGCGCCGGCTGCGGCGAGCCCATCATCCCGGCCGCCCCGCAGCTCCTGCACGACGCCTTCCGCCGCCCCAACCCCGACATCGAACGACTGAAAAGCCTCTGCCCGGCCTGCCGGCAGCAGATGAGCATAGGAGTGCCCAGACGATGAGCGATTGCATCAAACTGACAAACGACGATCCCGGAAAGAATCCCCTCTCCCTCCGGGAGAGGGTGGCCGCAGGCCGGGTGAGGGCGTTGCCGCGAAGTGAGGAGCTCGTTACTGCCGATGCCCTCACCCCGGCCCTCTCCCGGGGGGAGAGGGTGCCCGAAGGGGAGGTGAGGGATGGCATTCTGACCGGGTTCATCACTAAGGTCGCCGCCGCAATGACCTGCGCGGCGGGCGAAGAAACGGTGATTGAATGGCGCCGGGACCGCAAGGGGGTCCTGACCGGCTGGTGCTGGCTCCCTTGCGGCGAGTCCTTGCTCCCGGCGGCGCGAGCCGTGGCGGAGCTCAAGGGCCGGCTCGCCATGGTGACCGCATACCTTCCGGAAAGGGGCAAGGAGAAGGGCGAGCGCGAGATCGCCTACCACTTCGACCTGGACGGCGCCACGCTGACTCTCACCGTTATTCTCCCGCTTCAGTGGGCGCGGGTTCCCTCGCTCACCCCTATCTTCCGCAACTGTGACTGGCAGGAGCGGGAGCTGATGGAACTCTACGACGTGCAGGTGGTGGGGCATCCCGACCCGAGGCGCCTGTTCCTCGATCACTCGCTACCCCACGCCCCATTCGAGCGCCTGGTGCCTTATTCCACCTTCACCAATGCGGCGACCGGCAAGGCTCTCTGGGACAAGGTCCTGGCCGGTGAGCGGGAGGACGCATGACGACCAAGATCATCGAACTTGGGCCGCACCAGTTGGCCCTCGAGGAGCCGATGTACTTTCGGGTGCAACTGGATGGGGACCGGGTCGCCGACCTGGACGTTCTCCCAGGTCAGGTGCATCGCGGCATGGAACACCTGGTGATGCGCCGCAACTTCTACCAGAACATCACCCTGCTGGAGCGCCTCTGCTCCCTTTGTTCCAACAGCCATCCGAGCACCTTCTGCGCTGCGGTGGAGGAGGTGGCCGGCATCGCCATTCCCGAGCGGGCCGAGTATCTGCGCGCCGTGGCCGACGAGATCAAGCGCATCGCCTCGCACCTCTTCTGCTGCGCCGTGCAGGCGAACGTGATTGGGGAAACGGCACTTTTTCGGCGCGTCATGGAGGTCCGCGAGATCATGCAGCGCGCCAAGGAGGCGATCTACGGCAACCGCATGGACCTGGCGGCGAACGTGATCGGCGGCGTGCGCTACGACCTGAGCGCCGAGGGGGCCGCTTTCCTCGCGCGGCAGATGGAGGCGATGAAACAGCCGCTGGACGAGCTCTACCTGCAATACGGGAACAACCCGGCACTCCTCGTGCGCATGGCCGGGGTCGGGGTGCTGCCGCGCGAGGCGGCGCTGGAGTACGCCGTGGTGGGGCCGGTGGCGCGCGGGTGCGGCATCGACTACGACGTGCGCAAGAAGAGTCCTTACTGCGCCTACGACCGGCTGGAGTTCGAGGTCGCCGTGCAGGAGGCGGGGGACGTCCGGGCGCGCAACCTGGTGCGTCTTGCCGAGGCGCGCCAGTCGGTCTCCCTCATCGAACAGTGCCTCAAGGGGCTTCCCCGCGGTCCGGTATGCGCAGACACCCTCCCCGAGATCCCGGCGGGGGAGGCGATTGCCAAGTCCGAGGCGCCGCGGGGCGAGCTCATGTACTACCTGAGGACGGACGGTTCGGACATGCCGGTGCGTCTCAAGTGGCGCGTCCCCTCCTACATGAACTGGGATGCCTTAAAGGTGATGCTGAAGGGGGAGCCGGTTGCGAACATCCCGCTCATCGTCAACAGCATCGATCCCTGCATCGCCTGCACGGACCGTTAGGGGGGCGCCATGCACGAGATCACCCTCGTTACCGGGCTTTTCGAAATCATCAAGGAGCAGGTGGCGGCGCGCGGCATCGAGTCCATCTCCAAGGTACGCCTGAAGGTGGGGGCGCTCGCGGCGGTCGAGCCGATGACGCTTACCGCCTGCTTCGAGGTGGTGGCCGAGGGGACCGTGGCCGAGGGGGCGCAACTGGAGATCGAGGAGGTGCCGCTCACCGGCCGATGTCGCGGCTGCGGGGCGGACTTCAGGATAGAAAAGTTCAGCTTCATCTGCCCTTGCTGCGGAGGAGGGGCGGTCGAGATGACCGGCGGGAGGGAGCTGTACCTGGAGAGCCTGGAAGCAAAGATGAAACCGCTTTGAGTCCCTCGCCCTCCGGGAGAGGGTGCCCGAAGGGCGGGTGAGGGCGCTGCCCCCTGCCGATATTTTGCCACTGCCTACACCCTCGCCCTGCCCCTCTCCCAGAGGGAGAGGGAATGTGGACGAGTGGGTGGAAGATCGAATGTAATCAGGACATGCAAAGGAGACCAAATGAAGCGACAACGTGAAAATGCCATCGTCTTTGCCTACCCGGAGCGCTGTCTCGGCTGTCACGGCTGCGAACTCGCCTGCGCCGTGGCCCATTCCGGCACCGGGCTGCACCAGGCGGCGCTCTCGGGACTCACCCTGAGACCGCGCAACAAGGTGGTGGCGGCGGGAGGCGTCATGATGCCGGTGCAGTGCCGCCAGTGCGAGGACGCACCCTGTGCCGCGGCGTGCCCCACCGGGGCCATGCTGCAGGAAAGCGGGCAGGTCGGGGTGCGGGAGAAGAACTGCGTCGGGTGCAAGGTCTGCGTCATGGTCTGCCCTTTCGGCGCGATCAGCGTGAAGCACGAGGGGAGCGAGCCCGAGAGCTGCCGCACCAACGGCGGTATCGCGCGCAAGTGCGACCTCTGCGCCGGTACCGGACGCGAGGCCCCGGCCTGCGTGGAGGGGTGCCCGACCAAGGCGCTCTCGCTTGTCGACCTGGAAGAGTACCGTCAGACCCTTATCGAGGCGCGGGCCGCCGAGCTGGCCCAGTCCCTACAACATCTCAAATCAAGGAAGGCAAGGATATGACCATGAAGCTCAGCACCGATCCGTCCGCGGCGACCCTGTTGCCCATCGCGAAAAAAGAAGGGATCTCCACCGTCTGGGACCGCCACCGCGCCATGCAGCCCCAGTGCGGCTTCGGCCAGTTGGGCGTCTGTTGCCGCATCTGCTGGAAGGGCCCCTGCCGCATCGACCCGTTCGGCGACGGACCGCAGCGCGGCATCTGCGGCGCGGATGCCGACACCATCGTCGCGAGAAACGTGATCCGCATGATCGCGGCGGGCGCGGCGGGACACTCCGAGCACGGCCGCCACGTGGCGCTCGCCCTGCAGGGAGTGGCGGAGGGGAGGCTCCCCGCCTACCAGATCCGCGACGAAGCGAAGCTGCGCGCCGTCGCGGCGAAGCTGGACATCTGCACCGAGGGACGGGACATTCCGGCCATCGCCGCGGCGGTAGCCAAGGCGACCCTCGAGGACTTCCAGAACCAGGACCACGACGCCCCCTGCAACTGGATCGAGGCCACCCTCACCAAGAAACGGCTGGAGCGGCTGCAGGCCCTGCACGTACTGCCGCACAACATCGACGCGGTGATCACGCAGATCATGGGGCGCACCCTGGTGGGATGCGACGCCGACCCGGTCAACCTGATCCTGGGCGGCATCAAGGGAGCCCTCGCCGACTTCGACGGCATGTGCCTTGCCACTGAACTCTCCGACGCCCTCTTCGGCGCTCCCGCCCCCGTGGTGACCGCGGCGAACCTCGGCGTCATCAAGCCGGACGCGGTCAACATCGCGGTGCATGGCCACAATCCCCTTCTGAGCGAGGTGGTCTGCGAGGTTGCGGGGCTGATGGACGAGGAGGCGAGGAAGGCAGGCGCCAAGGAGGGGATCAACATCGTCGGCATCTGCTGCACCGGGAACGAGGTGATGGTGCGCCACGGCATTCCGCTCGCGGCGAACTACCTCTCCCAGGAGCTCGCGCTCGTCACCGGCGCGGTGGACGCCATGGTGGTCGACGTGCAGTGCATCATGCCCTCGGTGAGCGAGATCGGTGCTTGCTTCCACACCGCCGTGATCACCACGATGGCGGAGAACAAGATCCCTGGCGCAACGCACGTCGACTTCAAGGAGGAGACCGCCTTGGAGAACGCGCGCCGTATCGTCGCCACCGCCATCGAGGCGTACAAGAGGCGCGACCCGCGCAGGGTGAACATCCCGGACTTCAAGCAGACCGCCATCGTCGGGTTCGGCGTCGAGTCCGTGGTGGGGGCGCTGGCCACCCTGAACGCCGAAGATCCGCTCCAGCCGCTCATCGAGAACATCGCCAACGGCAACATCCGCGGCATCGCTCTTTTCGCCGGCTGCAACTCGACCCAGGTGGCGCAGGACAGCAGTTTCGTCACCATGGCGAAGAAACTCGCCGCCAACAACGTGCTCATGCTCGCTACCGGCTGCGGCGCCGGGTCCTTCGCGAAGCACGGCCTGATGACCCAGGAGGCGACGCTCGAGTACGCAGGCGAGTCGCTCAAGGCGGTCCTGACCGCGATCGGTACTTCGGCCGGTCTGAACGGGCCGCTCCCCCTGGTGCTGCACATGGGGTCCTGCGTGGACAACAGCCGCGCCGTCCAGGTGGCCGTGGCGGTCGCCGACAAGCTGGGCGTCGATCTCGATCAGCTTCCTCTCGTTGCCTCGGCGCCCGAGGCGATGTCGGAGAAGGCGGTCGCCATCGGGACCTGGAGCGTCGCGCTCGGTATCCCGACCCATTTGGGCACCATGCCGCAGGTGACTGGGTCGGCCAAGGTGACCGAGCTCCTCACCCGGACCGCGAAGGATCTGCTGGGGGGATACTTCCTGGTCGAGCTTGACCCGGAGGTCGCGGCGGACAAGCTCCTGGAGGTGATCGAGGAGCGCAGGAAGGGGCTGGGGATATAGGCGCCCGAGTTTCCCCCTCCCCTTGCGGGAGGGGGACAGGGGGTGGGGGAATTCGCCATCAGCGGTGCCGGTTGCAGCTTCACCCACCCCCCCCAGCCCCCTCCCGTCAAGGGAGGGGGAGACGAGACAAGGAGATAGAAAGGATGTGCGACCATCACAACCACGCGCATGACCACGACCACCATCATAACCATCATCACGATCATGGACATGGCGGCCATCATCACGACCCCCATCTCCACGCCGTACCGCAGCGCGGGCCGGGGCTGAAGATCGCCATCACCGGCAAGGGGGGCGTCGGGAAGACCACCTTCGCGAGCCTCCTCTGCCGCGTCTTCACCGACGACGGCGGCCGCGTGCTGGCCGTCGACGCCGATCCCGACGCAAATCTGGCCGCAGCACTCGGCATCCCGGCGGAACGTGCGGCGGACCTCCAGCCGGTGGCGCGCATGAAGGAGCTCGCCGAGGAGCGCACCGGGGCCGCCGGCGGCTATGGCTCATTCTTCAAGCTGAACCCGAAGGTGAGCGACCTCCCGGAGCAGTTCTGCCTGGAGCACGAAGGGGTCCGTTTCCTCTGGATGGGCACCCTGGAGCAGGGGGGACGCGGCTGTGCCTGCCCGGAAAGCACCCTGGTGAAGCGCCTCATGGGGCACCTTCTCCTCGAGCGTGACGAAGTGGTCATCATGGACATGGAGGCGGGGCTCGAACACCTGGGACGCCGCACCGCCGAAGCGGTGGACGCGCTGGTGGTCGTGGTGGAGCCGGGGCAGCGCAGCCTTCAGACAGCGCACCAGATCGTGAAACTCGCCGGGGACTTAGGCATCGAGGAGGTTTTCGTGGTGGGAAGCAAGGTGCGCGACGCGGAGGACCTGCGCCTCATCGAAGCGGCGATACCGCCGGAGCGTCTGCTCGGGAGCATCGCCTTCTGCGAGGAGGTGCGGCGCGCCGACCGCGAGAACGTCGCTCCGGACCGGCTGAGCCCGCAAGCGCTCCGTGAGGCGCGGGGGATAAAGAACCGGCTGCTGGAAAGGCGCGGTAAGTCGGCGTAGCTTTCAAGTCGGGATCACGGGGCGTCCGGCTCCGAAAAGGCGTGGACTCGGGCACTGGTGGGGTGGCGGTGCGTGGAAGTGGGACGGACAGATCAGGTGAGGGGGATGCCACTTCCGGCGTCCCCGCTTTCCCTGAGCGGGATGACGGCGCGGACCGTGGTGCCGGCGCCGGGGCTTCCCTTGATTTCGAAGCTGCCGCCCCAGCGGTGGGCGCGCTCCTGCATCCCGACAAGGCCGAGGGAACGGTTGTTGGCGGGCGCGCTGCCGATGCCGCAGCCGTTGTCGGCCACCTGCAGCAGGGCGCGCTCCTCGTCCAGGTCGAGCAGTATCTCGACACGGGTGGCGCCGGAGTGGCGCATGACGTTGGTCATGCTCTCCTGGAAGATCCTGAACAGCGACACCTGGCGCTCCTTGTCGATGGCGGTGTCACGCCGCGGGACAGCGAGGGTGCACTCCACGTGCCGGTTACGCATTTCCTGCACTTCCGCCTCTATCGCCGCAACCACACCGAGCTCGTCCAGCATCCTCGGGCGCAGGCCGGTGGTCAGGCGCCGCACCGTCCCGATGGTTGCGTTGATCACCTGGTCCATGGCCTCGATCTTACCTGCGACCGGCGTGTCTCCCTCGGGAGAGCGCCTTTTGAGCCAGGCGAGGTCGAGTTTCAAGGCGGTCAGCAGCTGCCCCAACTCGTCGTGCAGCTCCCTTGCGATCTCGATCCGCTCCTGCTCCGCTACCGTTTCCACCCGGGCGGCCAATAGCCGCAACTGCTGGTTGGACTTCTGCAGTTCCCCGGTGCGCTGGGCCACTTCCCGCTCCAGAAGCTCGTTTTTGTTGCGCATGAAATCGGCGGCGGCCTTCAGGTTCAATTGGGTCTTGATGCGTGCGAGGACGATGGGGGGGCTGATCGGCTTCGTGATGTAGTCGGCGGCACCGAGTTCCAGGCCGCGACGCTCGCTCTCCGGATCCGATTTCGCGGTAAGGAAGATGACGGGGATTTCTCTCGTGGCGGGATCGCTTTTCAGGAGACGGCACACCTCGTAGCCGTCGAGCTCGGGCATCATTATGTCGAGCAGGATGACGTCGAGAGGGCGTGCGTCCCGCGCGATCTGCAGGGCCTTCGCCCCGTTGGTGGCCACCCGCACCTGGTAGTCGTCCTTGAGCAGCTGTCCCATGAAGGCGAGGTTGTCCGGGGTGTCGTCGACGATGAGGACCGTCGGGCGCTCGTTCTTCCTGTTCATCAAACCCTCCTCGTTTCATTGCCCTGCCGCAATCGGCATCCGCTCTTACTTCGGGGCCTGTTGAAACCGCTCCATCATCGCTCCCAGCTGAACCAGCGCCCGGTCGAAGGCAAATGCCTCGACGTGTCGCGCGAGCTCCCGGGTATCGTCCAGCCCCGTCTCGGACAGCATGCCGCGCAATTCGTCGAAGCACTGTACCGCCTCGATGTCGTCATTGGCAAGCAGGTCATGCAGCCGCTGCATGCCGTCACGCAGCCGGGGCCAGGGAACGGCCGCCTCCGGCACCGGGTGCGCTCCCGGAAGGGACTGCAGGAAGGGGGAAACCTCGGCGACCTTCCTCTGCAGGTTCCGACAAAGCGGCAACAGGCCCTCCCTGGGCTGCTGCTCCCTCACCGCCATTTCCACCTCCCCCGCGGCCCGCTGAATGGCCGCGAGCCCGAGAGCCCCCGCGGTACCCTTCAGGTTGTGCGCGAGATGCCGTACCGCTGCAAGGTTCCCCTGTTCGACCGCCTCCTCGATGATCATGGCGTCCGCCGCGTGCGAGCTGCTGAAGCGCGACAGCATGGCGACGAGGCGCGCCGCATTGCCGCGGAAGCTGCGCAGCGCCGTCGCGACGTCCAACCCCGGAATGGCCATGATGAGGTCGTTGGCGCTGGTACCCTCCTCGTTCGTGATCCGGCCTTCCACCAGGCGCGGCGCGACGGCCGGCTTCGGCAGCCAGTTGAGCAGCGTGGCGTAGAGCTGGTTCGGATCGACCGGCTTGCTTAGGTGGGCGTTCATACCGGCGCGGCGGCACGCCTCCACGTCGTCTTCCAGGGCGTTCGCCGTCAGCGCGAGCACGGGTGCCGACCCGTACCCGGCAAGCTGTCGCAGTTGCTGCACCGTTTCGATCCCCCCCATCACCGGCATCTGCAGGTCGAGCAGCACGAGGTCGTAACGCTTTTGCCGGGCGAGTTGCAACGCCTTCTCGCCGTCGACCGCCGCATCCACCTCGAGCCCCACATGCTGTAAAAGGTCGATGATCACTTCCCTGTTGAGCGGGTTGTCCTCGGCAAGGAGGATCTTCTGGCCGGCATGGGGGGCAAGGCGTGCCTCCACGTCAACCGCCTCGGCCCGCGCCGTTGCCGCTGCTACGCTGCGATCGGTGACCTCGGCGCCGTCCACCAGGCCAAAAGGTGCCTCGAAAGAGAAGGTGCTACCGGCACCGTGGGTGCTCTCGACCTGGATGTGCCCACCCATCAGTTCCGCAAGGCGCTGGCAGATGGCGAGCCCTAGGCCGGTCCCGCCGTAGCGCCTGGTCGTGGAGCCGTCCCCCTGCTCGAAGGCGTTGAAGATCTTCTCCTGCTGCTCCGGTGTCATGCCGATGCCGGTGTCGCGCACCGAGAACCTGAGCCAGACCTGCTCCCCTTCGCAACGCATTTTCTCGCCGCGCAGCTCGATGGTCCCACGCTCGGTGAACTTGAACGCGTTGCTGACGAAGTTAAGCAATATCTGCTCCAACTTAAGGTCGTCGCCGTACACCCGGCGCGGGATGTTGCGTACGTCGACGATAAAATCCACCTGGGCCTGCTCGATCCGGTCCGCGAGTACCGAGCGGATCGTTTCGATGATGGAGGGGACGCCGAATACGGTAGGTTGCAGAGTCATTTTCTTGGCATCGATCTTCGAGAAGTCGAGTACGTCGTTGATGATGCCGAGCAGGTGCCGGGCGGCCCGGTCGATCTTGCAAAGCTGCTGGCGCTGCCGGCCGGTGGCGTCGCGGCGCATGAGATAGGCGATGCCGATGATGGCGTTCATCGGCGTGCGGATCTCGTGGCTTACGTTGGCCAGGAACTCTCCCTTGGCCTGGTTTGCCGCGTCTGCCTGTTCCTTCGCCTGCATCAGGGCTACGGTCTGTTCGGATACCCGCCGCTGGATGACCGATGTGCGTCCGGTCATGGCGAGCATCATGACCTGCAGGAGGGCGGCGAAGAGGAGCCCGATGATCCCGACGCTCCAGGCGATCCAGGACCGGTGCTGGGCCAGGTACTCGGCGGTGGGGAAGATGTCTACGATCCACTGGCGGTCGGCGATGGTGAGTTTGCCGTGCCAGGCGTAGGAATCGGCGGGCTGCCGCGCACTTACCGACTGGAAGAGGACGCGTTTTGGCGCAGGCGCCGCGGGATCGCTGACCCGCAGTTCGAGCCCCTCGGGCAACTGGTCGCGGACGGCGATGCGGATCATCTCGTCAACCTTGATGACGGCGACGGCGAAGCCCAGAGGCGAAGCGGGGTCGGTCGCGACCGCCGCCCCGGACCCGCGGTAGGCGGGGTGCATCAACAGTACCCCGACCCGTTTCTGCTGCTCCTGCACGAGCTGGATCGGCGCGGTGACCGCAGGGCGCCCGGTACTGAGGGCCTTGTCGATGGCCGCGCGGCGTATCGGTTCCGAGTTGATGTCGAAACCTATCGCGGGGAGGTTCCCGGCGATGGGAGCGATGTAGCCTACACAGACGTAGTGCGGGCGTGATCCGGCGGAGACGAGTTCTTTCCTGCCGTTTCTCTCGGTGATCCTGAAACTGCCGGTCGGTGATTTGGCCGCCATCGCGCTTTCGAAGCGGCTGCGGTCGGCTTGGGGCACGAAGGGGTTGAAGCTCAGCCCGAAGATGTCCGGGTTGTCGCGCAAAGTTATGCTGGTGAAATACTCGAACTGCCGGAAGGTCATCTCCGGGTTCATCTCGATCACCCGGCGCAGCGCGGCGAGGGCCTCCTGGTGCGCGATCAGGCGGTGATCGAGCAGCCGGGTCAGCTTTCTGCCGTGGTCGGCGATCTGTGCCTCCTGCTGTCTTTGCTCCCAGCGTGCGATGCCGAGGTAGGCCGCCGCGACCAGGATGAGCGTTACCGTCATCGGGACGGTGACGTTCAGCAAACGCTCCTTCCATGGAGATTCCCTGAGCAGGAAGATCAGGGTGAGCGGGGCGAATAGCACCACCCCCAACGTGTCGCCGCTCCACCAGCTCCACCAGGAGAAGGCAAGATCTTCGTTCGGGATGATGCCGGCCAGGTGGAGCGACGCGATTCCGACCGTGGCCGAGATGAGACAGGCGACCGGGCCGCTGCAGATGAGGAAGCAGGCGATATCCCGCTCGGATTCGAGCACGCGCCACTTCTCTCCCAAAAAGCGGATCGCCAGGGCTGCCGCGGCGTAAGCCTGCAGTGTCGCCCCGGTGCCGAGAAGCACGGCCACTACCGCAGAGTCCGCGTCCAACGTGCCGTGGTAACAGGGGGCGGCAAGGTTGATGAAGAGGGAGCCGAGCCAGATGCCGGGGAGGATGCGGTTGCCGAAGTAGAGCGTCGCGGCGACCGCGAGGCCGGCGGCGGGAAAGACCGGGCTCGCATAGCCCGGCGGAATGGCCAGGGCGAGGCCGAGGGCGCCTAGAACGGCGTAGGCCAGGGCGACGAGCGGTATGCGGGTCATGCTGTTTGCTGTCATAAAAGCGCTGCTCCATGCACGTGGGGACTGGCTCCGCAGGTGCCGGTCCCCTTTTCTATTGCAGCCGGGGAAAGGGCCGGGGGGGCGGCGGAAGATGATGCCAGATCAGGAAAGCTCTTGAAAGGTAACAATAATTGCTCCCGCCATATATAAGCTGCGGGCCCATTTTGATGTCGGAGTTTCTCTTACTTGTGGTTACGATGCTCTCACGACCGGAAAAGTCGAAAGTCCGGCACTTTGTGGGGTTTTTAAGGGTGGTCGGGGGGCGCCCTGCAGGCGCATGTGCGGACAGGCGCGGCTCCGTGGACTTCAGTACCTTGACTTGGCGTACGGTAAGTCGTATTTTATTTGAAAAATTTCTATATTCAAAATTTGTCCTCGCAGGGAGAAGATGCCATTGCAACCCACCATTCTGCTCGTTGACGATCTGCAGATGTTCCTCGAAATCGAGAGAGATTTTTTCCGGCATGCCGATGTAAAAATCGTTACCGCGCGCGACGGCGTCGAGGCGCTGGAGGCGGTGCAATCCCACAGTCCCCGCGTCGTTTTCATGGACCTGCAGATGCCCAACATGGATGGTGCGAGCTGCTGCAAGGCGATCCGCGCCACCCCGTCGCACGGCGACACCCCCGTCGTGATCGTCTCCTCAAGCTCATCGGAGTCGGACCGCGAAGAGAGCCTTGCCGCCGGCTGCAACTACTTCCTCACCAAGCCCGCCGGGCGCGACCGGTTTCTGGAGATCGCCCGCGAGTTCATCCCGGACATCGACCGCCGCGAGAAGCGCATCCCCTGCAGCCTCCCGGCCACCCTTTCCTGCAACGGGGTCTCCGCGCCCTGCACGCTGCACGACCTGGGTGTGGAGGGGGCGTATGTCGCTACCGACCTCGTCGCCAAGTCCGGGAACGTCATCCATGTCTCCTTTACCCTCCCCGACGGCACCGCCGTCGATACCCCCTGCAAGGTGGTCTGGACCTACGAGAGCGGGAAGACCCGTCCCAAGGGGATCGGCGTCAGGTTCGCGCTGCTCCCGAAACCGCTGCGGGGAGCGCTGGCCCGGGCCCTGGAGGAGCTGTAGGGAGATTCCCTTTTGACCTGAACGGGGCTTAGGTGGTATAAAGAGGCGCTTCCTCCCGGGGCGCCTAAGCCCCGGCGGGCCTTAAGGAAAACCATGAAACTGCTCCACAACCTGAACCCTCCGCAGAAGGAGGCCGTGCAGCACGGCGAGGGACCGCTCCTGGTCCTTGCCGGCGCGGGCTCCGGCAAGACCCGCGTCATCGTACACCGCATCGCCTACCTGATCCACGAGCGGGGCGTCCCCCCCTGGCAGATCCTGGCCGTCACCTTCACCAACAAGGCCGCAGGCGAGATGCGCGAGCGCATCCGGCACATGCTGGGCGACGGCGAGACGCCGCTCGTCTCCACCTTCCATTCCACCTGCGCCCGCTTTCTCAGAAACGACATCAAGAGCCTGGGCTACGACCCCAATTTCGCCATCTACGACGACAAGGACTGCGAACGCCTCCTGAAGGACTGCGCGGCCGAGCTGAACCTGGACGAGAAGCGCTATCCGGTGAAGCTCTTGGGAAGCTCCATCGACGAGTTCAAGAACCAGGGGATGACCCCTTTCGACGTCCCGGCCGATTCCCCCTATCAGGCGACGCTCGCCCGGGTGTACCGCTGCTACCAGGAGCGTCTCAAGCGCTGCAACGCGGTCGACTTCGGCGACCTGTTGCTCCTCACCGTGCAGCTCTTCGAAGAGCACCCGGAGGTGCTGGAAAAGTACCTGAAGCGCTACCGCTGGATCATGGTCGACGAGTACCAGGACACGAACCCGGTGCAGTACCGCCTGGTGCAGCTCCTCGCCGGGGAGAGGCAGAACCTCTGCGTGGTCGGCGACGACGACCAGTCCATCTACGGCTGGCGCGGCGCCGACATCCGCAACATCCTCGAATTCGAGAAGGATTTCCCGAACGTCAAGGTAGTGAAGCTCGAGCAGAACTACCGTTCCACCAAGAACATCCTGGACGGCGCCTGGCACGTGGTGCAGAAGAACCGGGGCAGAAAGCCCAAAAGGCTTTGGACCGACAACCCGGAAGGGGAAGCGATCGTCTACCGCACCCTCCCCAACGAGTGGGAGGAGGCGCGTCTGGTCTGCCGCGAGATCGAGCGCTTCCTCTCCGAGGGGGGGGATCTCTCCGAGGTCGCCGTCTTCTACCGCACCAACGCGCAGTCCCGCGTCATCGAGGACGCCATGGTGGCGGCGAGTGTCCCGTACCACATGGTCGGCGGCGTCCGGTTCTACGCCCGCCTCGAGGTGAAGGACATCCTCGCCTACCTGAAAGTGCTCGACAACCCGGCCGACGACGTCTCGTTAAAGCGCATCATCAACACCCCGCCGCGCGGCATCGGCAATACGACGGTGCAAAAAATCGCCGAATTCGCCAACGAGAAGGGGATCCCGTTCCACGACGCCATGCTGGAGGGGGCCTACGGGCCGCTGCTCCCCGCCGCCGCGAAGGGAAAGGTCGCCGCCTTCGTGAACGAGATGGAGGGTTACAAGGCCCTCTCCGAGAAGCTCCCGCTCTCCGAGCTCACCGCCGCCGTCATCAACGATTCCGGATATTACGCGCGCCTGAAGAGCCTTCCCCGCGACGAGGGGCAGGACCGCATCGAGAACCTGCAGGAATTGGTGACCGCCATGCAGGTCTACGAGAACGGGCCGGGCGAGAAGGGGCTTGCCGATTTCCTGGAGCAGGTGGCGCTGGTTTCCGACCTCGAGCACGAGGGGGACGGCAAGAAGGCTTCCGCTACGCTTATGACGCTGCACTCGGCCAAGGGGCTCGAGTTCCAGCTCGTCTTCATGATCGGCATGGAGGAGAAGCTCTTCCCCCACGCGCGTGCCCTTGAGAATCCGGAGCAGATGGAGGAGGAGAGAAGGCTCTGCTACGTCGGGATGACCCGGGCGAAAAAACGCCTGTTTCTTTTGAACGTGCGCCGGCGCCACATCTTCGGCCAGGAGCAGATGAACGCTCCGGCCCGCTTCATCGCGGACATCCCGAAGGAGCTCCTGGACGGGGGGGACCTCTGGCAGCGTTCCGAGCCCTCGCGCGACTTCTCTTCCTCCTCGCACAACCTGGCCTCCCTCTTCGAGGACGAGATGGAGCCGGAGGTGGCGGACAACGAGGTGCGCATGGTCCCGGAAGACGGCGAGGACGGCATCTGGGTGGGGATGAAGGTGCGCCACGCCCAGTTCGGTCCGGGCACCATCCGGAAGATCGAGGGGGAGGGGGACAACCAGAAGGTGATCGTCTGGTTCAACTCGCTCGGCGGGCCGAAGAAGCTCCTCGTGCGCTTCGCCGGGCTTGAGCGGGCCTGAAAACGGGTATATAGTTACTGCGGTGATACTAATGAGAATGCAAGGAGGCCAGTCATGAGAAAAGTAGCCGCCATGATGATCGCGATGATGCTCTTTTCCGGATGCACCCATTACAAGAGCCAGTACGTTTCCTTCCGTCCCCCCGAGGCATACGTGAACCACATGGAGCAAAGTGGTGTCTCCCTCGGAGGCGAGGCGTACGCGACCGCGGACTCCGCAGAGCAGGCCTTCGGTTTCGACATCAAGGGAGCGGGGCTTTTGCCGGTCATGCTCGTCATGGACAACAAGAGCGGCAAGACCCTGGAGCTCATGGCAGGGCAGACCTTCCTGGTGGACGAGGGGGGGAACTACTGGCCCATGGTCACCAACAAGGTCGCCTTCGACCGCCTGGAAAGCTCGACCCAGTTCGCCTCCTTCTTCGGCAAGGGTGCCGGCAAGGGGGCGCTGCTAGGCGCCGCGGCGGGTACCGTGCTCGGCGCCGCACTCGGCATCGTGTCCGGCAAGAGCGTGGCGGGGAGTCTCGGCAAGGGGGCCGCGATCGGTGCGGCAGGCGGCGCCATCATCGGCGGCACCCAGGAGGGGACCTCCAACGAGCGCGAGAACCGCATCTCGGACGACCTGAGGAGCAAGGGGCTGGAGGGACGTCCCATTCCCGCCGACAGCCTTTCCAACGGCTTCATCTTCTTCCCGGGCGAGGCCCCGAGCGCCAAGGAGCTGAGGCTGCAGTGGCGCGAGCGTGAGACCGGCCAGGTGCAGAAGCTGATCCTGCCGCTCAACGTGCGCAAGTAGGCTGCAAGGGGACTGGCTCCGTCAGGTGCCTGTCGTCCCCCTTTGGGAAAGCGGATAGGGGCTCAAAGGCCCCTATTCCTTTGTGCGGGCTTTAAAGGAGAACCCTTTGGAAAAACCGATCATAGCCCTAACTATGGGTGACCCGAGCGGCATCGGGCCGGAGATCATCGCCGCCGCGCTTGCCGACCCCGCCGTCACCGCGCTTTGCCGGCCGCTGGTCCTTGGTGACCGCGGCGCCATGGAGCGCGGCATCGCCGTCGCCGGCGTCGACCTTGCCGTCGTCTCAGCCCCGGACCTCATCCCTCACGCGGAAGCGGTCACGGGGACGCTCTACCTGCGCGAGCTCTCCTCCCTGGAACCCGGCCAGATGGAATTCGGCCGCCCCACCCCCGCCGGGGGTGACGCCTGCTACCGCTACATCTGCGAGGCCGCGAGGCTCTGCATGGACGGGACCGCGGCCGCCATGGCGACCGCCCCCATCAACAAGGAGTCGATGAACAGCGCGGGGCATCATTTCCCCGGCCACACCGAACTTCTCGCCGAGCTGACCGGCGGCCACGAAGTGGTGATGATGCTGGCCGGCGAGCGCCTGCGCGTCACCCTGGTCACCATCCACGAGGCGCTCTCCCGGGTCCCGGAACTCGTCACCTTCGAGCGTGTCCTCTCCACCATCCGGATCACCAACGCGTCGCTATCCCGCTGGTTCTGCAGGACACCGCGCCTGGCCGTGCTCGCACTCAACCCGCATTGCGGCGAGGGGGGGATGTTCGGCGACGAGGAAAGCCGCATCATCGCGCCCGCCATCGCGCAGGCCAGGGCGGAAGGGATCGATGCGAGCGGACCGCTCTCCGCCGACACCCTTTTCCACTTTGCCGCGCAGGGGGGGTACGACGCGGTGGTCTGCATGTACCACGACCAGGGGCTCATCCCGCTCAAGCTGCTCCACTTCGACGACGGGGTGAACGTGACCCTGGGGCTTCCCATCATCCGCACCTCGGTGGACCACGGCACCGCCTACGATCTCGCCGGCACCGGCCGAGCGAGCGCCGCCAGCATGAAGGCGGCCCTCGTCATGGCGGCGCGGATGGCGCGTCCAAGATGACAGCGACTATCCCATTACCCTCTCCCCTTGGGAGAGGGTGCCCGAAGGGCGGGTGAGGGCGTTGCAGCCAGCCGTGATCTTTGCCATTGACACCTCCCTCACCCCAACCCTCTCCCGAGGGGAGAGGGAGCTGTGGACCCACTTTAAAGGAATCGCATCACATGAACATGAAGAAATACCTCCGCTGGGGCGCCGCACTGCTCGCTCTTTATGTCGTCTATGTCGTCGTCTCATTGTTTTTCCTCCCGCCGGTCACCGCGCTCAAGAACAAAAAGACCAACATGACCATCCAGGTGAAGGACTGGCAGGGTAACTATCACCCCCTGGTGGTGGGGCCGAAGAACAAGTACTGGACCCCGCTCTCCCAGATTCCCTCCGAGATGAAGTGGGCGGTAATCCTCGCCGAGGACGCTTCCTTCTACAAGCACGAGGGGGTCGACGTGAAGGCGATAAAGGAGGCGATCAAGTACGACCTGGAGAAGCAGAGCTTCGCCCGCGGCGCCTCCACCATCACGCAGCAGGTGGCCAAGAACCTGTTCCTCTCCCAGGAAAAGACCCTGACCAGGAAGGCGAAGGAGCTCTACCTGGCGAAGCGGATGGAGCAGGAACTCACCAAGGGGCGCATCATCGAGCTCTACCTGAACGTGATCGAACTGGGGCCCATGGTGCACGGCATAGGGCACGGCGCACGCTACTACTTCGGCAAGTCCGCGGCGGCGCTCACCCCGCGCGAGTGCGCTTTCCTCGCCGCCATGCTCCCCGGCCCCCGCGTCGCCTACAACCCGTACAAGAACCTGGACAAGGTGCTCAAGCGCTCGAACATGATCCTGCGGCTTTTGGCCAACAAGGGGGTGCTCTCCTCCGGGGAATACCAGGCGGCACTGGCCGAGATGCCCAACATCGGCCGCCTGCAGAGAAAGGTCGACGAGAGCATCAAGCAGGTCGAGGTCATGGCGAACCGCACCAGCGCCACCGTACCGCAGGGCTTGTCGGACGAGCCGGGAACGGGGGGCGCCGAGACCTCGGGAGGTGCAGCCGGCGAGCAGCCTGCCGCAGGCGAGCCCGCGCCGGAAAAAGCCCCGGACGCAGGCGCTCCTCCCGCGAAGGAGGAGGCCCCGGCGCAGGAGAAGCAGTAGCGTCCCGGGAGTTCCCCCCTTCCTCGATCAGATCATCACCATCGAAAGGGGACTGGCACCTGCGGAGCCAGTCCCCTTCTTCACTTTCGTCCCCCTCCCGCCGCACCTCTTAGCCTTCCCTTAGAAAACTCCCCCTCAAGTTCCCATTAAATCTGCCGACATTACGTAAGGGAGCACGCATCGCCCAAACATCCGGAGAAGCTATGGAAACAACTGTGTCCGGTCGCGTCATCCTGGTTGACGACGACCCTTACGTCCTGGAGAGCGTCGCCCTGCTCCTGTCGGTGAGCGGCTTCGAGGTGCATCCCTTCTCGAACGGCATGGAGGCGTTGGAACTTTTGCGCCAGTCGCCGCCGGACGTGGTGCTGACCGACGTCAACATGCCCCAGATGACCGGTATCGACCTCCTGGAACAGGTGCACGAGTTCGACAAGGATATCCCGGTGATCCTGATGACCGCGTATGCGGAGCTGGAGATGGCGGTCTCGGCGATCAAGAAGGGGGCGTTCGACTTCATCATCAAGCCCTTCAAGACCCCGTACCTGATCTACGCCGTCGAGAAGGGGATCAACTACCAGCGCCTGGTCCTGGTCGAGAAGAACTACAAGGCCGAGCTCGAGCGCCAGGTCCTCGACAGGACCCGAGAGCTTGGGGAGGCGCTGGTGCAGATGCGCGCCATGAGCCGGGAGACCATCGAGAGGCTCACCGCGGCGGCGGAGCTTAGGGACGAGGACACGGGCAAACACATCGCCCGCATCGGCTTGTACGCGAAGCGGCTGGCCGAGCAGCTCGCCATGCCGCGCGATTTCATCGACGCCATCGCCATGTCGGCGCCGATGCACGACGTCGGCAAGATCGGCATCCCGGACGCCATCCTGCTCAAGGCCGGGCCGCTAAACGGCGAGGAGTTCGAGATCATGAAGGGGCACACCACCATCGGCGGAAAGATCCTCGCCGGGTCGAACCACATGGTGCTGCAAATGGCGGCCTCCATCGCCAATACCCATCATGAGCGCTGGGACGGCAGCGGCTATCCCGCGCGACTCGTCGGGGAGGCGACCCCCATGGAGGGGCGCATCGTCATGCTGGTGGACCAGTACGACGCGCTCCGGAGCAAGCGGGTCTACAAGCCCGCCCTTGACCACGACAGGACCGTGGAGATCATCACCAAGGGAGATGGCAGGACCATGCCGCACCATTTCGATCCGGAGGTCCTGGAGGCCTTCGCGGGGGCGGCGGGAGACTTCGAGCAGATTTTCGCCACCCACACCGACTAAACGAAGCAGACGACGGCAATGTCGAGGTTCAGCCTGAAAATAAAGCTGGCTGCGGTGGTCTTCATCCTGGTCGGCACCGTGAGCACCGGGGTCGCCGGGCTGGGACTCCTGTTCTTCATCCAGGAGTTCAAGGCCAGCACCGCTAGTCGCCAGTTCTCCGTGGTGAGCGCAATGGCCGGCGAGCTCGACGACCGCATCACCGCGGCGCAGCGGGAGCTCACCGCCGTCGCACTCAGTATCCCCCCCTCCATGGCGGGTGACGCCGCCGAATTGCAGCATTTCCTCGACGCCCGCCTCGACCTGCACCAGGTTTTCAGCGACGGCACCGCCTTCTTCTCGCCTGCCGGCACCCTCTTGGCCTACGCGCCGGGGGAGACCCCCCTCATCGGAAAAAGTTTCGCCACGCGCGAGTACTTCGTGCGCACGATCTCCTCAGGCAGGCCGTACATATCCCCACCCTTCACCTCGGCCCGGGGCGAGGGGCGTCAGGTCGTGATCTTCACCGCACCGGTCATGGGCGCCGACGGCAGCGTGATCGGGGTGCTGGGGGGTAAGGTGGAACTCCGGGAGGAGAATTTCCTGAGCCGGGTGGCCCGCATGCATGTGGGGGACGGCGGCAACTTCTTCCTCTTCAACGATAACCGCCAGATGATCGCGCACCCGGACCGGGAAAAGGTCGGCCTTCCCATGGTGCACAAGGGAGAGAAGGAACTCTTGGACCGGGTCATCGCCGGTTACGAGGGGAGCGGAGAGATGCTGAGCCCCTCGGGCGTCGCCGGCATCTACTCCTTCAAACGGCTGAAGACGACGGGGTGGATCCTCGCGGCGGAGCGCCCGCTCACAACGGCCTACGAGCCGATCGCCCGGGCGGAAAGGCTCGTCCTCTACAGCCTCTGTGCGCTACTGCCGCTGGCGCTCATCACCATCTGGCTCTTCGTCGGCCGTCTCACCGCTCCGCTTCTGATGTTCGCCGGCCGGGTGCGCGAGTCCGGGCGCGACGGGACCCCGTTCACGCCTATCCCGCTGCAAAGCGGGGACGAGATCGGCGAGCTGGTGCAGGCCTTCAACGCGATGATGCAGGAGCTGGCCAGCCAGCGGCGCCTGCTGGAGCGGGAGAAGAGCTTCGCTGAAGAGCTGTTGCAGCATTCCGCCGTTCCCTGCTTCGTCATCGATGCCCAGCACCGGGTCATCATCTGGAACAGGGCGATGGAGGAGCTGACCGGCGTGGGGGCATCGCGTCAGGTCGGCGGGGCCGAGCCGTGGCGCGCCTTCTACGGGCAACCGCGCCGGGTGCTGGCCGACGTGGTGGTGGATGGAGCGCTGCAGGAGATGGCGGATCTCTACCCCTGCTACGCGGACTCGGCCCTCATCCCGGAGGGGCTCCGGGCGGAGGGGTGGTACCGGCTCAAGGGGAAACAGCGCTACCTCTGCTTCGACGCCGCCCCGATCCGTGACGCCGAGGGGAACCTTCTGGCGGCGATCCAGACCCTGCAGGACGTGACCACGCGCGCCAACACCGAAGAGCAGTTGAGGAACATGGTCGAGGCGATCGGCGAGAGCGAGGAGCGCTTCCGCCGCCTGGTGGAGCTCTCCCTCGACGGCATCGCCATCCTCGTGGACCGCTGCTTCGTCTTCGTCAACCCGGCGGGGTGCGAGATGCTCGGGTGCGGGGTTCCGGAAGAGCTCATGGGGCGCGAGATGCGGGAGTTCATCCAAAGGGAGTCTGAGGAGGTCTTCCTGGAGCAGATGGGCTACGCGGAGTCGAGCGACACCACCGCGCCGTGGGTCGAGGAGAGGCTCTTGCGCAGCGACCGGACCGCCATCGAGGTGGAGCTCGGGGTGGGGCCCTTCGTGTACCGGGGACAGAAAGCGCTGCAGGTCATCTTTCGGGACATCACCGAGCGAAAACTCGCCAAGGCGCGTCTGGAAACGCTTGCCCACTACGACTCGCTCACCTTCCTGCCGAACCGGGTGCTCTTCTTCGATCGGTTGAACCACGTGGTCTCCGAGGCGAAGCGCTACCATCACCCGATGGCGCTCATGTACCTGGATCTCGACTGCTTCAAGGAGGTGAACGATCGCTTCGGTCATGCCGCGGGGGACGTGGTGCTCGTGGAGGCGGGACGCCGCCTCAAGGATTGCGTGCGCGCCTGCGACATGGTGGCGCGCATGGGAGGGGACGAGTTCACCATCATCCTGAGCAAGATGGCGGAGCCGCAGGACGCGGCGGTGGTTGCGGAGCGGATCATCGCGGCGTTCTCGATCCCCTTCCAGTTGGAAGGGGAGGAGGCGTCGGTCGGGGTGAGCATCGGCATCTGCATCTACCCCGTCAGCGATACCGATATGGATGGCATGGTGCGTTGCGCCGACGGCGCCATGTACCGCGCCAAGCAGGACGGCAAGAACGTCTACCGCTACTGCGAGGCGCCGTTGGGCGCATAGGTTCGTTGTCGAATCCGCAACGACGGCAGGTGTGTCAAGAAGCGCTGCAGGTGACCTCGCGCTCCCCCTCTTGCGAAGGGGGGACGGGGGGCAGGCTCCCCCTTTGCGAAGGTTTCGGGAACTCCGTGGAACGAGGACAGGTGTGTCCACGAAGCGCTGCAGGTGACCTCGTGCTCCCCCCTTTGCGAAGGGGGGACGGGGGGGATTTTTTGCTCTGTAATTCCCGAAGCATCGTTCCTACGGTCCACCGTGGGAACGATTTTCCTTTGGTCTCACTCTGACGTCGGCTTGCGCGCCAGGTGCTTCGGCAGCTCTTGCATGATCTAATCAGACCATCGTTTAAACCCTGAGGCTCTCCACCGCCGCCTCGTCCAAGGCGTTGGCCGTTACGAACTCGCTCTCGACGCCGTCGCAGGTGACTGCGATGGTGGCGGTTTCACCCGGCTCCGCCTTGGTGTAGCGCAAAAGGATCTGTGCCGCGCGCTCGAGGAGCTCGGGAGAGCTCTCCCCCATGAGCGCCGCGAGCGGGCTCTTGCCGTCCTTCCAGCGCAGCGCCGCCTCGCCCGCCTGAATGTTGCGCTCGACGAGATCGTTCTCCGCCTCGTTTCTACCGACGATAACCTTGGTGCGACGGCCGATCCTGAAGTGGCGCCCGAGTTTCAGGAGCCTGAAGTCCCTCATGTTCAGTTCGTCCGAGTTGTCGAAGACGTCGCGGATCTTGCCGACAAAGGAGAGCTCGGTCAACAGGCACCCGCCGGCCGGGCAGGGGTAGTTTTTCACGTCGAGCTCCTCGGCGAGCTCGAACTGCTCCTTCCTGGAGCGCCCCGAGATGGAGAGGAGCTTCTCGCGGTCCACCCACCCCTGCTGCTCGGGGATGGTCGGGTTGAAGTGCTTCGCCGAGAGGGGGCGCAAGAGGAGCCCCTCGAGGCCGCTCTCGCGCTCGATCACGCGCAGCGTGTCGCGGCGCTGGCTCATGGGGCGCTGGCCCAGCACCTCGCCGGTGATGACGAAGTCGGCGCCCGATTCCTCCATGTACTGTTTCGCCTTCTGCAAAAGGAAGATGCGGCAGTCGACGCAGGGGTTCATCCCCTTGCCGTAGCCGTGCTTCGGGTTCCTGACGATCTCGAGGTAGTCGGTTCCCTTGTGCATCACCTTGATGGGGATCTTGAACTCCTCCGCGACCCGGACCGCTTCCGACTTGCAGCCGGCGTTCTTTCCGGTGCAGGTGCAGAAGGGAGAGGTGAAGTTGAGCGCCTCTACTGCGATCCCCTGTTCGAGGAGCACCTTCACGGCGAGGGTGGAATCAAGTCCGCCCGAGAGCAGGGCGATGGCTTTTCTCTGCATGCAAACTCCTTATTCAATTGACAATTGAGAATTGGCAATTGACAACTTGTTGTCTTTTTCAGTAATGATGGCAGTGACTTGCAACGCGACTTACGGATAGTCAGGAAGGGGATCTGCGTTGAGGTTCTGCTTGTAGAGGTACGTGGCAATAGGCTTCTATGCCTGCATCAAACGTGGCATTGTCAATTGTCCACTGTCAATTGTCAATTGATTTGTGTCTTGCCATTGTCAATTGTCATTCGAAGCGTTTTCGGGTACATTTCCGTGGCACCGCCATCTGCAGGAACCCGGAGGTAATGCAATGAACGGGCTTGTCAAGGAAGGATCCATCGGTGAGGTCCTTTTCAAATCGCAGATCATCACCGAACATGAGTTGAGGGCCGCCCTCGAGGCGCAGAAGGTCTCGGGATGCCGGGTCGGCGAAGCGCTGGTCCGCATGGGGGTGGTCACCCAGGAGGACATCGACTGGGCGCTCGCCAACCAGCTGAACATCCCCTACGTACGCCTCAAAAAGGAGAACATCGACCCCGCCGCCGTGGAGAAGGTCCCGGGTGAGCTGGCGCGGCGTTACAGCCTCTGTCCGGTGGTGCTTACCGGCACCGAGCTCTCGGTCGCCATGGCCGACCCGCTCGACAAGGGCGCCATCGAGGAACTCTCCCGCGTCACCGGGTGTCACGTCAACATCTCCGTCGGTCTCATCCGCGAGATCCGCGAGATGCACGAGATCCTCTACGGGCCCGACGTCACGGAGCCGGAACTCGGTTTCTCCTCGGGGCTTTTCAGCGCGGCCGTTCTCTCCTCGATCAACACGGACCTCACCTGCGCGACCCTTTTGAACCACCTCCTCTTGCGCGTGGTGCAGCAGAAGTTCGACAGCCTTGCCCTGCAGCCCCTGGGGGAACGGGTGCGCTTTCTCGCCCGCGCCGGGAGAAAGACCACCGAACTCGGCAGCCTCGCCGGGACCCACTACGCCCTTCTCACCGAGCGCATCCGGCGCCTCTGCTCGCTCCCCGCTGCCACCCAGGGGGCGGCGAACGGCGTGCTCAGGTTCGTGTTGCAGGGAAAGAAGATCCCCTTCCAGGCGCTCCTCATGGCTGGGGACGGCGGCGAGTACGTGACGCTCAGGCTGCACGTGAGCGCGCCGCAGCTAACCTCCTTCGACGACCTGGGGCTCGCCCCGCGGCAGCGCGCCGACCTCGACGCCCTTACCGGCGTCCGCGACGGTCTCATCCTCTTCTACGGCAGGGAGCCGGAGACGCGCGGCAGGCTCATCGACCTCTTCCTCGACTCGTGCGACCACACCGACCGCAACGTGATGATCGTGGGTGAGCGGCTCGGGCGCGGCAGGGTGCGCTTTCCCCGCCTCCCCCTGGCGCGTTGCATCGCCGACGACACCGCCGCCGTGGTGACCCGGGCCATGGACCACGATCCCGACACCCTCGTCATCGAGGACATAACCGAGCTTCCCGCCTTCATCGCGGCGAGCAAGGCGGTGATGCGCGGCAAACTGGTGCTTGCCGGGATCTCGCACGGGAGCAAGGGTGAGGTGCTGAAACAGCTTCTCTACCTGATCCAGAAGAACTTCCTGATCCCGACCCATCTGAAGGGGGTGATCGGCTGCCGCAGCGTTTTCCTCCTCTGCCCCGAGTGCAAGGAACGCTACGTACCCGCACCGGAGGAGTCGGCCGCACTGAGGCTTCCGGCTGCCGAGCGCGCCTCTTTCCGCCCCGTCGGCTGCCCGGCCTGCGACCAGACCGGCTACCTGGGGAGGAAATACCTCCTGGAGGTGCTCCGTTTCGACGGCGAGCTCCTGGAGGCGCTTGAGATGATCCGCAACAGCGACGAGATGCTCCGCTACTTAAGGGAGTCCGGCTTCCGTGGCGTGGCCGAAGAGGGGCTCGAGCTCCTCGAGCGCGGGGAAATCTCCCCGGGCGAATATGTCGCCTCGATACTACTGTGACGGAGATGAGATATGGCAAGGATTGATGCGCTGTTCAAGCTGATGCACGATGCCGGGGCTTCCGATTTGCACCTCTCCGCGGGCTCTCCCCCGATTTTCCGTTTGCGCGGCGAAATGGAGCGTCAGAACTTCAAAACGCTTTCCCACGAGGAGCTTAAGGCGATCCTCTTCGAGATCCTGACGCCGAAGCAGCGCGAGACCTTCGAGGAGAAGCACGACCTCGACTTCGCCTACTCGGTACCTGGGCTGGCGCGCTTCCGCGGCAACTACATGTTGCAGCACCGCGGCATCGCGGCCGTGTTCAGGATCATCCCGAGCAAGATCCTCTCGGCCGACGATCTGGGTCTTCCCGACGGTATCAGGAACATGACCAAGCTAAGGAAGGGGCTCGTGCTCGTCACAGGGCCTACCGGGAGCGGCAAGTCCACCACCCTTGCCGCCATGATCGACCTGATCAACAGCACGCGGCGCGAGCACATCCTGACCCTCGAGGACCCGCTCGAGTTCATCCACGAGAACAAGATGTCGCTCTTCAACCAGCGCCAGATCGGCGAGCATTCCGAGAGCTTTTCGAGCGCTTTAAGGGCGGCGTTGAGGGAGGACCCGGACGTGATCCTGGTAGGCGAGATGCGCGACCTGGAGACCATCGGCCTCGCCATGAGCGCCGCCGAGACCGGGCACCTCGTCTTCGGCACACTGCACACGAGCTCCGCCGCGAAGACGGTGGACCGCATCATCGACGTCTTTCCGAAGGACGCCCAGGAACAGGCGCGCGCCATCCTCTCCGAGTCGCTCAAGGGGGTCGTCTGTCAGCAGCTTTTGAAGACCGCCGACGGGAAGGGGAGGGCGGCCGCCCAGGAGATCATGGTCTGGAACCCCGCGGTCGGCAACCTGATCCGGGAAGGGAAGACCTTCCAGATCCCATCGATCATGCAGACCGGTCGAAAGGACGGGATGCAGCTTATGGACCAGCACATCCTCGATCTTTTGAAGACCAAGCGTGTGAGCCCGGAGGAGGCGTACCGCTGCTGTCAGGACAAGCGGCAGTTCGAGCAGTACCTCACCACCCCCCCCGAGCATTAGTCTTTTGTGGACGGCCCCCCGGAAACGGAGGGGCCGTTTTTTTGTCCGAGGGTCGGACCCGTCCGACCCGTCCGACCCGTCCGACTGGTCCGACCCGTCCGACTGGTCTGACGTTGAACGTTGAACGTTGAACGTTGAACGTTGAACGTTGAACGGCTTTTGCCGTTGCAGGAGCTGCCGCATGAAGTTCCCGGTTTCCCCCCTGGTGCGTGGAGTGCACCCGCCCCCCATCTCCGAGGTGAAGGGATGGCTCGCCGCGGCGAGCCCGGAACTCCCCCTCATCGACCTCTGCCAGGCGATCCCCGACTACCCGCCCCCCCCCGAGCTGATCGACCACCTGGAAGAGGTGATGCGCGACCCGCTCACCTCGCGCTACAGCATCGACGAGGGGCTCCCCGAGGTGCGCGATGCGGTCTGCCGCGGCTACCGCGAACTCTACGGCGCCTGCATCGACCCCTCCCGGATCTGCCTCACCATCGGCGCGAGCCAGGCGCTGTGGCTCGCCATGGTGACCCTGTGCCGCGCGGGGGACGAGGTGATCGTGCAGCTCCCCGCCTACTTCGACCACCCCATGGCGCTCGCCTCCTTGGGCATCCGCTGCGTCTTCGCCCCCTTCGACGAGAAGACGGGGGGACTCCCGGACCTCGCCGCCATAGAGGCGCTCATCACCGACAAAACACGCGCCATCCTCATCGTCACGCCGAGCAACCCGACCGGTGCGGTGACCCCGCCGGTCACGGTGCGCGAGCTCTACGCGCTCGCCCGCCGCCGCAACCTGGCGCTCGTCCTCGACGAGACCTACAACAGCTTCATCACCGGCGGCGTGAGACCGCACCGGCTCTTCGAGGACCCGAACTGGGGGGACCACTTCGTCCACATCGCCTCCTTCGGCAAGACCTTCGCCCTCACCGGCTACCGTGCCGGGATGCTCGCCGCCTCCAAGGAGTTCATCGGCCACGCCCTCAAGGTGCAGGACACCATGGCGGTCTGCCAGCCGCGGGTGACCCAGCACGCGGTCAAATACGGTTTCGAGCACCTGGGTGAATGGGTCGCGCGCAACCGGGTCATGATGGAGCGGCGCCACGAGGTGTTCCGTGCCGAGATGGAGAAGGCGGGCAACCCGTTTCGCCTGGTGGCGAGCGGGCCGTTCTTCGGGTGGGTGGCGCATCCGTGCAGCGGGAAGACCGGCCGCCAGGTCGTGAAGCGGCTGGTGGAGGAGGCGGGGATGCTGCTTTTGCCGGGCGAGGTGTTCGGCCCCGGCCTGGAAGGGTACCTGCGCCTCGCCTTCGGGAACGTCACCGAAGATGCCATTCCCGAGGCGGTGCGCAGGTTCAGGGAGTTCGAGGTGTCGTCCTAGGCTCCTTGCTTCCTACAGCGCTTCCTGCAGAAAGTCGATCAGCCCGTCGTTCACCTCTTCGGCGTGGGTCCAGTTGAGGCCGTGCGGCGCGCCGGCGACCACGACGAGGCGGCTTCCCGCCACCGCCTCGTGCGTCCGGCTCCCGGTGGCGGCGAAGGGGAGGATCCGGTCGTCGTCGCCGTGGATCACCAGGGTGGGGATCTTGATGCTCAGAAGGTCGTCCCTGAAATCGGTGAGCCAGGAGGTCACGCAGGCCAGGGTCCCGATGGGGGACGCCCCCGCCGCGATGTTCCAGCCAAGACGCAGCACCTCCTCGCTTACCTGCCTCCTCCCCAGGGCATGCACGTTGTAGAAATTCCCCAGAAAGCTCGTCAGAAAAGAGAGCCGGTCGCGCCCGATCCCCTGCCGGATCCCCTCGAAGATGCTCCCGTCAAGCCCGGCGGGGTTCTCCGGCGTCTTCAGCAGAAACGGGGGCACCGCCCCCATGAAGACCGCCTTTTGCACCCGCTCGGCACCGTAGCGGCCCAGGTAGCGCGCGACCTCGCCCCCACCCATCGAGAAACCGACCAGCACCGCGTCGCGCAGGTCGAGTGCGTTCATCAGCACGTTTAGATCGGCGGCGAGCGTATCGTAGTCGTACCCGGTGGACGGCCTGCCCGACCCCCCGAACCCGCGCCGGTCGTAAGTGACCACCCGGTACCCTGCCTTCAGCAGCGCCGGCACCTGTTTCTCCCATGACCGGCTGCTAAGCGGCCAGCCGTGGATCAAAACCACCGGCTGCCCCTGTCCCATGTCCTCGTAGTACAGGTCGATGCTGCAGGAGTTCTCCTTCCCCACGGTGATGAAACTCATCGCTATCCTCCTTCTGGGGCGCTTTTTAGGCCCCGGCTTGGATGGGCGCTGCGGCACAAGCTGTTCAGATACAGCATTTTACCTTCAAGTCAACCTTCCTCCACACTTTCCCAAGCGGTGCGCAATCACCTATTTCCTTGTCCACTTCCCTTGTGTCATCTTATATTGCCAAACCCGCACTATCTGTGTGGAAAATGCTCAAGCTATCTCTGTCCATCGCCGATCAGTAAACCAACTTCACGTGTCATTGATTCTGTCTCAAACAGGCGACTGATGAACCAATCTCCTATTGCCATCCGCTATGCAGTCAAAGTGATCTGGGTGATGCTGCTTCTGCAGTTCTTTGCCGTTGCGGCTGCCGGTGCGCCCTTGGCTTCCAAAGTAACAAGGCCCGCCGCGGAGCCGACGGTGATCACCTTCGTCTATTTCCCGATGGCGGTCCCCGTCGCCGTTCTCGGGGAAACGCTGAAAAGGGACCGCCTGCTCAAGCGGGAGCTGGAGCGGGCCGGCTGCAGCATCGCGTTTCGCACCCTGGCCAAGGGAGCCGATGCGGTCCCGCTGGTGCACAGCCGCCAGGTCGACGCGGTGATGTTCTCGGACATGCCCGCCATCGAGGCGGCAAGCTCGAGCGACCTCGTCATCGCGGGGACGGTGAAGCGGAGCTATTCCTCGGTGCTCGCGCGCAGCAACGTGGTGCTGGAGCAGCTGGCCGGGAAAAAGGTGGGTAACGTTCCCGGTTCCACCTCCCACTATGCCTTGTTGCAGGCGCTCGCCTCGGTCCGCCTCTCGGAGCGCGAGGTGAACCTGGTCCCCATGGAGTTGCAAAAGCTGCCGGAGGCGCTGGCACAGGGGCGTATCGACGCCTTCGCCGCCTGGGAGCCGACGCCGACCATGACCATGAAGAAGTACCCGGGACAGTTCTGCGTCATCTACCGTCAGGTGAGCCTTTCCTTCTTCGCCCTTTCCGGAGGGCTGCTGCAGGTTAACCGTCCCGCGGCGGACGCGCTCTTGGCGGCTCTCATCCGGGCCGTGCGCTGGCTCAAGAAGGGGAGCAACCTGAACACGGCCAGCCGCTGGGCGGTCCAGGGGATGACGGCCTTCAGCGGCAGGAACGCGGAGGTCACCGCCGCCGACATCGCGGCGATCACCCGCAGCGACCTCCTCGACGTCCCCGCGGCACCGCTCATCTCAGCCGCGGACCGTGACCCGAACTCGAACCTGCTGCGCGAGTTCGACTTCCTGAAGAGCATCGGCAGGATCCCGGCCAACGCCTCGCGTGAGCGGGTTCGTTCCAGCATCCGTCCCGATCTTCTGGAGTCCGTCCTCGGCAGGCGCTCGCGGTTTCGCCTGACCACCTTTGACTACGCGCCGTGAGCGCCGGAGGATAACGTATGCCAGCCACTCCCGCCCGCAGGGCGTGCCACGCCCTGCTTCGTTTTCGCCGACTGCATCTTGCGCTTCTCGTGCTGCTCGTCCTCGTTCCCGCCGCGGTAGCGGCGAAACCGGTGCCGCTTGGCTTCAGCTACCAGCCGCTCGCCTCTCCGGGGGGGGCGCTCGCCGCGGCGCTGCAGCGCGACCGCATCCTGCGCGATGCACTTGTCCGCCAAGGCTTCCAGCTGACCATGCTCCCGGTGCGCGACGGGGGCGAGGCGGTCACGCAGCTTGCCCAGGGACGCGCGGTGCTCTCCACGATTGGGGATATGCCCTTCATAAAGGCGGTCGCCTCAGGGATGCCGCTTTGCGCCGTGACGCTGCTCAAGCAGAACTACGTCTCCGTGATCGGTCCCAAGGGGATGATGGCCGCCGATCTGAAAGGAAAGCGGATCGGCAACGCCTTCGGGACCACCGGGCACTTCGCGCTCATGAAGACCCTGGCCGGAAGCGGGCTGGGCGAAGCGGATGCGGTGCTGGTCCCGATGGAGGTGAACGAGATGGAGGACGCCCTCCTGAAGGGGAGCATCGACGCCTACGCGGCCTGGGCCCCCACCCCGGAACTCACCCTCGCGCGCTATCCTGACCGCTTCGCCGCCATCGGCAAGCAAAAAAGCGTCGCCTTCCTCGCCATGAGCGGCAAGGTCGCCGAGCTCCACCCGGAGGTCCCCCGCCTGCTCGCCGCGGCGCTGACGCGGGCCCTGATGTGGGTGGAACGGGACCGGGGCGCGCTGCAAAAAGTCGCACAGTGGAATGCGGCGGACATCGCGGCCCTGAACGGCAAACCGCTGCCGCAGGGCGCCCAGGCGCGCCTGGTCCAGGACCTGCGCTCGGATTTTAAGGCGGTAGGCAGGGTGCCCCGGCTCCCGAGGGGGATCGAGGCGGACGGCTCGAGCCTTTGCGACGAGTTCCTCTTCCTGAAAAAGCTCGGCAAGGTGCCCGCTTCGGTGCAGTGGTCCATGCTGAAGGGAAGCTTCAAGTTCGAATACCTCGACCATGTGATGAAAAACCCGAAACAGTACCGCCTCACCAGGTTCGACTATGACTGAGGAAACGGCCGCACATCCCAGGCCGCGCATGCCCTGGCACTCCGGGATCGGCGGACGGGTCGTCATCACCTTCTGCACCCTCTCCCTGTTGGTCCTCATGGCGGTGCAACTGAGCGAGCTCTACGGCCTTCCCTTCGGGGTGACCAAGGGGAGGGTCGCCGACAGCACCGCCAAGGAACTCACCGTCCTTTCCTCCATCGCCGACGGCAACAAGAAGCTCATCACCTCCTGGCTCGAGGAGCGCCACTCCGACACCCTTTCCGTCGCCAGTGCCCCCGCCGTCAGGTCCCTCGCGGTGCAACGGGTCCGCGCCGGCAAGCAGCCGGCGGACCGGGCGCTTGGCGAGTGGCTGGAGGTGGTGCGCTCCGCTTACCGCTACGAGGCGGTCCGCATCGTCGACCCCCAAACCGGTGCGCTGGTGGCGGGAGGTACCGATGACCTCCCCGATCCCCCGCTCGCCCCGGCGCTCCTCGCGGAAGCTTCCCGCCCGGGTAGCGACGAAACCGTGAGCTTTCTCCCGGGCGGCCCCGGGCGCAGCGCGCGGCTGCACCTGATCAGGCAGGTAGGCCAGGACCTGACCCCGGACGAGCGGCCGGTCCTGCTCCTTGACTTTTCCGTGGACCTGGACCAGGTCATGAAGCCGCTTCTGGAAGGTTCCATCGCCGGGGTCCTCGGGCGCTCCGGAGAGGTGGTCATGGTGGACGGCAAACGCCGCTTCCTCATGACCACAAGGCACCCGATGCCGGGGGGAACCCCCGCGATACCGCTTGTCACGGTGGACGGCGGCAAGGCGACGCGCCTTGCCACGGAGGGGAGCGAGGGGGCGATCAGGACGCTCGACTACCGCGGTGCCCCGGTGCTCGCCGCCTTCAGGCACATCCCGTTAAACCCCGAGGTCTCCTGGGGGATGGTGGTGAAGATCGACGAGGCCGAGGCGATGGCGCCGGTGCGCCGGCAGCTCAAGCGCGCCCTCGTCTTCAGCGCGCTCGGGATCGCGGTCACCCTTTGCTGCGCCCTCGTGGTGGCCCGGGTGCTGGGGCGCCCCCTGGAGCGGATCGCCAGGACCGCGGCGGAGATCGAGGGGGGCGACCTGACCCTCAGGGTCCCCCTGGAGGGGACCAGGGAGACCATCGAGCTTGCCTATTCCTTCAACGCCATGGTGGACCGGCTGAAGCAGTCGCAAGAGGGGCTCGAACAGCGCGTGGTCGAGCGTACCCTGCAGCTTGAGGCGCTGAACCGCGAGCTGCAGCAGGAGATAACCGGGCGGGCGAGGGTGGAGGAGCGCCTCAGGGAGAGCAACGAGAAGTTCGCCGCCGCCTGGGACAGCGCCCCCGTGATGATCTCGCTCACCTCGCTCGACGACTGGCGCTTTCTCGACGTGAACAACAAGTTCTGCACCACCTCCGGGTTCATCCGGGAGGAGGCGGTCGGTAAGACGGCGGTGGAAATCGGCTGGATCCGCCCCGAGGACGCCGTCGTCATCCGCGAGAAGCTCGCCCGCGAGGGGCGGATCCAGGACCTGGAGATCACCTGCCGCACGAGAAGCGGGGAACCCCTCCTCTGCCGGCGCTGGGGCGAGGTGATCACCCTCGCCGGACGCAAGGCGCTCCTTTCCATCGTCATGGACATCACCCAGTACCGGAAGGTGGAAGAGCAGTTCTACCAGGCGCAGAAGATGGAGTCGGTGGGGAGGCTCGCAGGCGGGGTCGCCCACGATTTCAACAACATGCTGAGCGTGATCCTGGGGCACGCCGAGCTTTGCCTGATGGACCCGGAGCACTCGCCGATGCAGCGCCGGCACCTGGAGGCGATCCGCGACGCCGGTGCACGCTCGGCCGAGATCACCAAGCAGCTTCTGGCCTTCGCGCGGCGCCAGATCGCCGAGCCGAAGGTCCTCGACCTGAACGGGACGGTGGCCGGCATGCTCCGCATGCTGGAGCGCCTGATCGGGGAAGGGATCGAGCTGGTCTGGATCCCCGGCGCCGGACCGTGCCGGGTGAAGATCGACCCCGCCCAGGTGGACCAGATGCTCGCGAACCTCTGCGTCAACGCCCGCGACGCCATCGCCGGGATCGGCAAACTGACCATTCGTACGGAAAACGTCGTCCTGAGCGAGGCGGAGTGCCGCGGCAAGGGGGACCTCATACCCGGCGCCTACGTGCTCCTGTCCGTCACCGACACCGGGGAAGGGATCGACGAGCCGCTCCTCGAGCACATCTTCGAGCCCTTCTTCACCACCAAGGAGATGGGGAAGGGGACCGGGCTCGGCCTCGCCACCGTGTTCGGCATCGTGAAGCAGAACCAGGGGGGGATCCGGGTGGAAAGCCGCAAGGGGGAGGGGACCACCTTCGCTATCTTCCTCCCGGCGGTCGAGACCGGGGCAGCCGAGGGACCGGAGGAGAAGGTCGTCGAACCTATCCAGGGGGGGGAGGAGACCATCCTCCTCGTGGAGGACGAGCCGTCGGTCATCGAGATGAGCCGCACCATCCTCGAGAACCTGGGGTACCGCCTCATGGTGGCGAGGGACCCGGAGGAGGCGCTGCGCCTTGTGGCGGAAGCGAAAGGGGGGGTCGATCTCCTGCTGACCGACGTGGTGATGCCGGGGATGAACGGCCGCGACCTCGCACAAAGGCTCCAGGCCCTGAGACCGGGACTCAAATGCCTTTTCATGTCCGGCTATACCGCCGACATCATCGCCGACCACGGCGTGGTGCACGACAGCGTGAACTTCCTGCAGAAACCGTTCGATGTCAGAAGCCTCGCCGCCAAGGTGAGGTCGGTCCTCTCCGGCGCCGCATCCTGAGGCCGACCGACAACTGCCTCGTAATGGCCGGACCAAGGAATCACCCGGGCCCCTTCGCAACAAAGGTTCTTCCCGAAACTTCGGGGGAATCGCCCTTTGAGGTCTCTCCCTCCTTTGACGGGAGGGGGGCTAAAGGCACTTGTTCCCCTTAATTACGGGATCAAACCAATAAAAAAGGCCCCCCGGCACGTGCCGGGGGGCCTCCTTCATTTCCAGCGCGTACTTCGGGTCACACCCTGAACCATTCCACCATCCCCTTGAGGTCACCGGCCAGGTGCGAAAGCCCCGCGGAGGACTCCCTGATGCCGCTGCAGGCGGTGCGCAGCTCGCGGGTCAGCCCCGCGATCTCGTCCACGTTGTGGGAGACCTCGCTGCTCGATGCCGACTGCTCCTCGGTGGCGACGGCGATGCGCCGCACCATCTCGTTCACCTGCTCAACGTAGGTCGCGATGCGGTCGATCGCATCCCCGGTCCCCTGCACGCGCTCGACGATGGTGTCCACGCACTTGCGCTCGTCCCCCATCTTGGTAACCGACTTGTTCACGCTCTCCTGCATCGCTTTTACGGTCTGGTTGATGTCGGCGGTGGCGACCGCGGTACGCTCGGCGAGCTGGCGTACGCTGTCGGCGACGACGGCGAAGCCCCGTCCCTGCTCACCGGCCCGGGCCGCCTCGATGGCGGCGTTCAGGGCGAGAAGGTTCGTCTGGTCGGCGATGTCCCTGATCAGGACGCCGATCTCGCTGATCTGTGCGGACTGGTCGCTCAACTGCTCCACCATGAGGGCCGTTTCCGCGAAGCTTCCGGCGAAGTGCCGGAGCTCTTCCGCGGTCAGCTGCATCGCGTCCTTCCCCTCCTTGGCGATCTCCATCATGGTGTCCGCCGCGTTCGCGGTGTCCGCCGTGTTCCTCGCCATGTCCATGGTGGTCGTGGTCATCTCGGAGATGGCGGTGGCGGAACCCTCTACGCGCTGAGCCTGGCGCGCCGCGCCGTCCTCCAAAACCCCGGCGGTGGCCGCCATCTGCTCGGAGCTCGCGGCGAGGGTGCTGGTCGCTTCGCCGATCCTCCCCACCACGTTTCTAAGGCTCCCGAGCATGCGGGCCATCGCCCCCTGCACCCTCCCCACCTCGTCCGCGCTCGTCGCCGCGATCTCGACGGCCAGGTTCCCCTCGGCCGCCTGCTCCGCCATGGCGATCAGCTCGCCTATCGGGCGGGAGATGGTGCGGAAGATCCACATGCCGACCAGGTTGCCGACGACGGCGGAAACGAGCGCGATCACCACGATGAGGGTCATGCTGTAGCGCACGGTGCGGTTCACGGTCCCTATTGCCTGTTCCTGCCCCTCCTGGGCCACCGAAACGGTCTGTTTCCCTTTTTCCGCCTGCTTCGCGACCACGTCGCGCAGCCTGGCCCCTCCCTGTGCCGCCTTTTCCTGGAGCTGCATCTTCTGGTGCAGCTTGGCCACGATGCCGTCCTTGGCGAAGACGGTGTCGCGCACCCCGGCAAGCGAAGCGGCCACCCCGTTCAGGTTCCTGAGCTCGCGCTCGGCGCCCGCCGCCTTCAAAAGCTGGGCGACCGACTTTTCCACTACGGTGAGGCGGGCGTAATCCTTTGCGAACTCTGCGGCGACGGCATCAAGCTCCTTCGGTGTGTTGGCGAAGAAAAGCCGCCCGGAAAGCCCCTCGAGCGACTTGCCGAGCGAGACGAGCTCGGTGTTGTAGGAGAGGACGTTCACCGCGGTGTTGGCCCGGGAGAGATACCCCGGCAGCTTGTCCGACATTTTCCCGACCTGGACCTGGGCCCGGTCGACCTCGTCCTCGATGCGGTCCTCGACCTCGGAAAGCGTCGCGAGGGCCTCCTTCAACACGGCATCGGCACGGCTTGCGTCACCCCCCTCGACGGCCAGTTTGACGAACTGGTCCGCCTTGGAGGTGAACGTGGCGAAGAGGCCGCCTATCTGCTTGTTCTGTCTGATGTTGCCGTTTTGCTGGATCCTTTTCAGCCCTCCCTGGTACTGGGTTACGCGTCTCTTCTCCGGGGAGCGCTGTATGTCGTAGAGGAGGTACCTCATGTCTTTGAGCGAGACCTTCAGCGTCTCTATGCTGGCGATGCTTCTCGAACTCTTGTCCGTCTCGTCGTTTGCCTTGGTGTAGGCGGCCGAACTCGACTGCTGCAGGCTTCTGACCTTCGCCTCCAGCTCCTGCAGGCGGCTGCTCGCTTCCTGGCTCTTCTGCAGGATGAGGGCGTGCGCCTGGGTCGAGTCCCGCTCCGATGCGAGCCGGGCCGTCATGGTGGCGAAGAGCTCCTGGGCGATGCTGTTGAAATCGGTGGACGCCTCGAGCTTCTCACCCGAGACCGCCTCCAGCTTTTCCTGTGAGCCCCTGACTTCGGCGAGCGATTTCTCCGCCTCCGTCTTTGCTACGGCGAAGTCAGTCTGGCTGCGGGCCGCCGCCACCTTCACGAGGTCGGCGGTCGCCCCCTGCAGGGCGCGCTGGAACTCCAGGGTGCGGACCTGGTACGGCGTGCTTTTCTCGGTCAGGTACGAGAGTTTGCCCCTGATTGAGTTCATGCTCAGAAAGCTCGCGACGGAGACCGCCGCAACGGCTACCACCACGATGGTGGCGTTCAACATCAGCTTTGCTTTGATGGTCATCACAATGCTCCTTACTCAGGGGACGGCGGTCCGTGACGGGATATTTCCCCGTATTCAGTGGGACTTTTCGGCGTAACGCCCCTTTTCTTAAGAGCAAAGCGGGCCTTCTCTAATGGGGAATTAAGGAGGGGGGTGGTGCGGATTCCCCTACGCGGAGGGGGTCAACCGGTGGTGCCGAGGCCGGCGGCGATGGCGTGCACCGTTTCCAGGAGACGGAAAAGGAGTTCTTGCGACATCTCACGGTTCTGCCGCATCCCCTCCTGGCGCCATTGACGCAGGAGGGCGATCTGGCGCTCGTGCAGCACGCGCAGCGCGTCGGCGCGGCGGGCGAGCGGGACGTGGACCGCGGGGCGGCGCTCCGCCAGGGGGCCGCCGTAGATCTCTTCCAGGACCCGCACGGTGCGCCGGTACTCTGCGTGGATGGCGGCGAGGATGGGCTCCCTGAGCCCGTCTTCCTGCACGAGCCCCGCGTACGCCTCCATGATGGCGGGGTCGGCGCTGGCGATGCTGGTGGCGGCGTTGCTGATGATGTAGTGCAGGGCGGTCCAGCTCTGGGTCGAGCGGACGAACTGCGCGAAGAGCGGGGCGTCCTCGAGCATCAGTTCCTCCAGCGCCGAACCGATGCCGTACCAGCCGGAGAGGAAGTAGCGCGCCTGGCTCCAGCTGAAGACCCACGGGATGGCGCGCAGGTCGGCGAGGGTGGCGTGGTCGGTGCGACGGGCCGGCCGGGAGCCGATGCTGCTCGACTCGATGACGTCGATGGGGGTGGCCTGCCGGAAGAAGGTGACGAAGCCGTCGCGGGCCAGGAGCTTCTCGTACTCGCTGCGGCTGCGGTGCGCCAGACGGTCCATCACCGGTTCCAGCGGGTGCCCGGTACCCGGTTCGCGGCGCTCGGGGATGCTCACCCCGGCGGTGCCGGCGAGCAACAGTTCCAGGTGGTAGGCGGCATTCAACGGGTTCGAGTACTTCTGCGAGATCACCTCGCCCTGCTCGGTCAGGCGCAGGTCGCCGCCGGCGGACCCTTCCGGGAGACCGCGCAGGAAACGGCTCGTCGGCCCCGCGCCGCGGCTGATGGTGCCGCCTCGGCCGTGGAAAAAGCGCAGCCGCACGCCTTTGCGCCGTCCCACCTCGAGCATCGCCTCCTGGGCCCGGTACAGCCCCCAAAGGCTCGCCATGATGCCGCCGTCCTTGTTGCTGTCGCTGTAGCCTATCATCACCTGTTGCACCGGTCTCCCGCCGTGGAGCTCGGCGAGGGTGCGCCCGGTCACCGGGTGGTCCAGGAAACGCTCCAGGATTGCGGCGCTTCCCTCCAGGTCGTCGATGGTCTCGAAAAGGGGGACGACCGGGAGGCGGCAGGCGAACCCCTGCGTCCCACGGACGGCAAGCCCCGCCTCGCGCGCGAGCAGGTAGACCACGAGGAGATCGGAGACGCCTCGCGTCATGCTGACGATGAGGGAGCCGAGCCCCGCGCCGCCGAAGGAGCCGAGATGGGCGGCGAGCACGCGGTAGCAGCTGAGGACGCTTTCCGCCTCGCGTACCGGCTTCGTCCCCGGGAGCAGGAAGGGGCGCGACGAGGCGAGCTCGCGGTCCAAAAAGGCGATGCGCTCCTCTTCGCTCCACCGGAAAAAACCGCTCTCCCCCGTCGCGGCGGTCATGAGCTGCTCCAGGGCGGCGTCGTGGAAGGCGCTGTTTTGCCTTATGTCCAGCGAGGCCAAGTGGAAGCCGAACACCTCGACGCTGCGCAACACCGGCACCACGTCGGCTGCGGCCAGGCGGGCGGCGCCGCGCGCGACCAGGCTGTCCCGCAAAAGGCGCAGGTCGTCCTCCAGCTCGGCGGCCCGGCAATAGCGGGAGCCCTCGGCTCCGCAGAGTACCTCGCCGTCGCCGGTCACCTCCACCGGGAGCCTCGCGCGCATCATGTTCACCATCTGGCGCCACGGCTCCTCTGGGTTGCGCCTGAGTGCCTCCTCCCCCGGCGCACCGGTCGAGGCTTTCAGCTCCTCCAGGCGCCGCGTAAGCTCCGGGGGAGGGGCGAGGAGGCGGCGCGATATGCTGAGCCGACTGCCAAGCGTGGTGAGCTGCCCGTGCACCAGCATGAGCGCGTTCAGCCTAAGCTCCCTCAGGGTCGCCTCGGTCACCTCCGCGGTCACCAGCGGGTGCCCGTCCCGGTCCCCTCCCACCCAGGTGCTGAAGGAGACGCGGGGGAGGCGCTCGGTCAAAAGCGACAGTTCCCCCTTGAGCCCCGCCTCGCGCCAGGCCCGGCAGACCCTGCGGTCCAGGATCGGGATCACCTGCGGGAAGATGTCGCGCAGGTGGTAGATGATGGTGGCGAGTTCGTTCAGCACCTTCGGCTTTTCCAGGTGCACCTCGCCGGTGCGCCAGAGCCGCTCCAGCATCGCCACGATCTCCTCCCGGATCTCGTCGCGCTCCGCGGGGGTCCAGACCGTGTTTTCCCTTTTCACGAGGAGCAGGTAGAGTTCGCGCAGGTGCCTCAGCACCGATGCCCGCTTCGCCTCGGTCGGGTGGGCGGTGAGCACCGGTTCCACGCGGATCTCCCCGAGCATGGCGGCGATCTCCTCCTCGGGCACCCCGCTTCGGGAGAGCTTCTCCAGGACCCTCCCCCAAAGACCCGGTTCGGCGACCAGCCCCTGGCTCGTTTCGAGGGCCCGTCTCGTCTGGACCGCGACGTTTTCCTCCGCCATCCCGAGGAGCTGGAAGGCGACCGACCAGGCCCTGACGAACTTGCAGTCCTCGGAGGGGGCGACCGAGCCGCTCTTGGGAAGGCAGGAGGCGAGCCGGGACTCGCCCAGGCCGTGGAACATCTCCGCGAGACACTCCATGAGGTAGTCGAGGTCGCGCTGCAGTTTGTCCTCTTTGCCGGTTTCCTCAAGGGACGTCATGGCACACCCCCTTTGATCCTCGATCCCGCGCAGCATGCCCGTTGCGATGCGGACCGTCATGAATGATACCCGAGATCGGCCCCCTGCAAACCCCGGAGCGGCTTGTTCATGTGAGAGCCCGTGTGCTACACTTCTTATTAAGAGGGGGAAAGGAGGCGTACCATGAAAACGTTACTGCTCGTGCTTCTGGCGATCGTAGCGATAATCCTGACCGCCTGGCTCGTGCTGATTCCCGCCGGAGTGGTGGCAGGTTCGATCAAGGCCTTCCGCCATGGCGAGCACGGTCACTGGGGCCACTGGAAAGGGTGGCGGCACCACGGCCCGCACTAGGCAAAGCCAAAGCGCATGATCGCTGAAGATAAAAAAAGGCCCTCGGCTCGATTAAAGCCAGGGCCTTTTCCTTTTCGGAAAGCTTTCTGGAGGCTCGCTGCTGGTTACGGAACGCTGCGGAAGCCGCCTTTGTAGAAGTCCTCATCGCGCCCGTACGAGTAGGAGAAGTCCAACTCGTCGAGGCACTCCTTGTTTTCCACCGGGATCTCGATGGTGAAGGGTTCGGTGCCGGCGAAGCGCCCGGTGAAGGCCTTGGTCTCTTTTGCCATGACCTTGCCTTTGGCGTCGATGAGCTTTGCGGTGAGCTGGAGCGAGGTGTAGGGGAGATCCTGACGCACGTTTTGAACCGTGCCGTCGATCCTGACCCCTTTGTCCGTTTCCTGTGCCTTCCACACGATGGCAACTTCATGGTTGCTGAACTGGTGGGAGGCATAGGCTGGGTTGGCGTCCTGCTTCGTGTGGGTGGACGCACAGGCGGTGATCATGGAAAGCATTGTCACTGTCAAAGCGAGTTTTTTCAGCATAAGTCACCTCCGTTCATTGATGGGGCGCTTCACAAAGAGCGCTCTGAGACTCTTTGAGTGTAACGCGAATACAACGGCGGGCAACTTTGCTATTTTACGCGTTGCGTTTATGGTAACTCCCATGCCGCGCGCAACAAAAAAGGCGGGGCGCCTCGCGACGCCCCGCCTCTTGTTTGATCCCTTTCCGGCTACTTCTTGTGCTCCGCCTCGCGGGTCATCGCCGCGGCCTCGGTCCTGATATCCACCAGGTCCTTCTGCAGCTCGGCTAGGCCGTACCAGGTGACGTAGTCGGGGTTCATGTGGAACGCCCCCTGGAAGGCGCGCATGCGGTGCTCCAGGAACATCACGTAGAGGGTCTGCTCGATCGGCGTCCTCGTGTCGTAGAAGGTGAGGAGGTCCGGGTAGGCGGGCTGCCCCTTCTGCGGCTTGATGACCCCCTTCTCGTAGAGACCGGCGACGATGGTGATCGCCTCCGCCATCAGCTTGTCGGCTTCCTTGATCATCTGGTCGGCGTTGCCGAGCTGGGTCTTCGCGTAGGTGGCGCTGTGGCACTTGCTGCAGATCCCCACCATCTTGTCGCGGGACGCCTGCCACTCCTCCTTGGAGAGACGGGCGACCTTACCGGCTTTCACCAGGTCGAGGCGCGCGGTCGGCTTCCCTGCCGGGTCGAGCACACCGAGACCCTTAAGGATGGTGACGCGGTAGCCCATCCACTCGGCGTCCTCCTCGGGGAGGCGCAGCGCCAGGAAGCCCCAGGAAGTCATCACGTTGTGGTCGCCGTCCCCCATGTGGCAGGTCTGGCAGGTGGGCGCGCGGCCGGTATCACCTTCCATCTGGTAGATGGAGCCGTGTTTGGAGTTGGACCACATCTCCCACTGCGGGTGGTCGAAGCCCATGTGGCAGGTGCGGCAGGCTTCCGGCTTCTTCGCCTCGGCCTTGCTGAACTTGTGACGGGTATGGCAGGAGTTGCAGGGGGAGCCGTACTGCCCGTCGGCGCGCGATTTCTCGTCGCGGATACCGACCTTGTGGCAGCCGCCGCAACCCTTCATCCCCTGGATGTAGGCGTGGGGCTGGAGCTTGTTGGTCGGCATGGCGTCCATGGCCACCCAGGCGGCGGCATGTTTGCCGGAAGCGTACTGGTCGTGCTGCTTGGTGTGGCACTCCTTGCAGGTCTTCTCGGTCGGCATGCTCACCTTGGCGACGTCGGCGGCGCTTTGGTGCGCCTTGCCGTGACAGCTGGAGCAGTCCACGCTGCCGCTCTTGCCCATTTCCCCTTCCAGGAAATCCTTTACGATGTTGGGCGTCACCTTCTCGTGACAGGTGATGCAGTTGCTCTTCCCGGCGAAGGCCGCCCCGGCGAGCATGAGTACCAGCGCCAGCGCCCCTCCCAGCTTCTTACAGCAATCGATCATGAAATACCTCCCCTTTGTGAATAAAAAAACAGGGGAACATGTAAACCACATGAAAACGGTCTTTTCCTTGACCCAGGTCAAAAAAGCGAACGGGGGAGGGGGCTAGCGTGCGGGAAAGGCGAGCCTGAAGGCGATGATCCACATGGTGCAGCCGACCATGATGTCGAGCATCCGCCAGGCCTTGGGCTTGCGGAAAAGGGGAGCGATGAGGCGTGCGCCGTAGCCGATGCCGTAGAACCAGGTGAGGGAGGCGGCCATGGCGCCGACGGCGAAGGCGAGACGGGACACTCCCGGGTACTGCCCGGCGAGGCTTCCCAAAAGAAGCACCGTGTCCAGGAAGGCGTGCGGGTTCAGGAGGCTGAAGGAGACGGTCATGAGCGCCACCTGCCTGAGCGGTACTTCGGAAACGGTGCCGTCTTCCGCCTCCAGCGCGCCGGGCCTCAAGGCGGCGGCGAAGGCGCGCAGGCCGTAGGCGAATAGAAACAGGACCCCTCCCCAGAGCGTCAGCTTCAGGAAAAGAGGGGAGGAGGCGACTACGGTGCTGAAGCCTCCCGCGCCGAGCGAGATGAGCAGGGAGTCGCAGAGAAAGCAGATGGTGCAGACGGTGAAGACGTGCTGCCGCTTGAGCCCCTGGCGCAGCACGAAGGCGTTCTGGCTCCCGATGGCGATGATGAGACCGGCACCGAGGCCGAAGCCGCTTAGTAGAGGGGAAAGGAGCTGGGTCATGTTGCGCACGGATCCCTTGTCAGCGTTTGACGACGAAGAGGAGACCGCGTTCGCAGCGCTCGTCGGGCCTGCTGCTCTTCGTGAAGTGGTAATGGGGGAGGTCCAGCTCCCGTACCCTTTGCGTGATGAGCGCCATGTTCGGATAGTCGACGGTGTTGTTGGTGTCGTGGAAGAAGAGGATGCCGCCCGGGCGCACCACGCGCAGGTGCTCGTCCACCCAGGTGCCGCTGTTCACGTGGTCGGCGTCCGAAATGAGGAAATCGTAGGCGTTGTCGGGGGAGTTCACGAGGAAGGTGCGCTCTTCCATCGGGGCGACCACGTTCACCCCGGCCATGCGCAGGTTACCCGCCACGTCCTCCATGTCGCCGCCGCGCGCGTCGCCCCAGTTGTCGACGCAGGTGAGCTTCCCTTTCCCGTTGTAACGCAGCGCGTGGATCAGGCTCACGGTGAGATAGCCGGTGCCGATACCGAGTTCGAGCACGTCGTCCGGCTTTTGCGACAGGAGGGTGCCGATGATGAACATGTTGTGGTTGCGGTCTATGGCGACCTCTCCCGCGCCGGACTCCATCGTGTTGAGCAGTGCGAAGTAATCGTTCAGGGGCTGCATTTGCTTCCTCCGTAGCGCCGAGGTTTGATAAGGGATGCCGGCAACTTAGAACCGGCGGCTTCTTTTTGCAAGGGAAAAAGCGGATGGGGTAAAACGTCAAGGCCCGGAGGGTAATCCGGGCCTTGCTTGATGGGGACTATTTGTCGTGGCAGGTGATGCAGAGCGCACTGTTCTTGTCGCTCTTGATCAGGTGCCCCTTGGCGGGGTTCAAGGGATCATGGCAGGTGAGGCACCCCACGGCGCCGTTCACCATGATCATGTTGCGCTCCTGCGGCGAGATCGGTTTGTACCCCTGCTTGTTCACGTAGCTTTGATAGATCATTCCGATGGGGTGCTCCCCGTCGAATGAGTGCACATGCATCGTCTTGTTGGACGCGTTGTTGCGCAGGTTCACCCGGACATCCGGCCCTGCGGCGCCGTCGTGGCAGCCGATGCATTCCCTCGACAGCGGGTCGATCTCCGGCGGTGCGTCGGCCGGTGCCGGACCCGCGTTGGCTATGACAAGCGCCGCCGCTGCTGCGATCAGTGCGCTTTTTCTATTGCTCCATGGCATGTTTGCCCCCTTGGCAGGCCGGTTCATAAAATACGTGCTGTCCGATCTCTTCGGCGGCACTCCGGCGGGACTTTAGGGGAGAAGCCTTTTCCGGTTTACCTGGTCCTGGAACCCCATGAGAAGCTCACCAGGGCGAAGGAGCGCTCTCCCGAGGTCTCGCCTTCGTCCGCGTCGGCCGTCTCCTCCCGGTCATCGATCCGGCTGTTCAGCTTCGCCTTTTCCACCTTGGCAAGATACGCCTTTTGCGCCTCGACCGACTTTTGCAGCATCAGGGAGTAAGGGCAGATCCCCTTGGTCGACGCGGCCGCCGCCGGGGTCTCGTCGGCACGGGCTGCGGTGTTGAGCCCCTCCAAGGCAACGGCGGTAAGGGTGAGTGTCAGTATGGTGAAAAGCTTTGCTTGAAATCTTGTCAGGGGTCTCATGGCTTCCTCCTGTTCGGTGCGTGTTGACCGTACCGTTACAAGTAAGATGCCAGCGTGCCGTGAAAACGTCAGTGCGATAAATCGTGTAATTACTGGAACTTATCCTGGAACTTGAAAATCCATTTCGTGCCGGGTGTTCAGCCTCTGCACAATCGCGACAAAAGGGGTGTTCAGGTTCTGATATCAATCCCGTTCCACGGCGAGCGCCGCGATGAACCACTCGTCCTCCAGATCGAAGAGCAGCGTCATCACCTCCGGTTTCTTGGCCACGTGGATCACGTACTGCTTTCCAGAGACGATGGAAGGGGTGGAAAGCCGGATCGCTAAGGACTCCTCGGAGAGGTAGCGCTTGAAGGCGCCGGCGAGGACGTTGGCGACTTCGCCCAGGGCGTCCTCCACCTCCTCGTCGGTGGGTTCATCGATATCGAGCATCTGGCAGGCCATGCGATGCGCGAGGTGCGTCGAGACGTGCAGGCTCACCAGGCCGTTGTATTCTCCGGCAAGGCCGACCAGGCCGCTGATGCAGTCGGCGAAGTTGGAGGCGGGATCGACCGAGAGAGGCAGGTGCAGCAGGTGGTCCATGCCGAGGAGGGTCGAGAAGATCTTTCTCGTCTCCTGGATGAGCGATTTTTCCAGAGCCGGTCCGTCGCTGCCGATTCTTGCAAGTAAATGATCAGAAAACATGTTTTTTCTCCATCCCCGGTGAAGTGCGGCTGCACCCGTTGTCCCGCACGAAGACAGGAAAGGGGCGCGGCCGGTGTATCGACAGGGGGTAGAGCAGGGGGCGTGCCATCAGCCAAAGGTGCGGCGGACGGGGAGTTTGCGTCGTGCGTCTGTGGAGCGGGTGTCCCGGAGGGGGACGGTGTGGTTGCTCCGGGGACAATTGTGGGGACGTCGGCGATGCCGGAGGGGAGATATGACGTTGTCGAAAGGCTATTTTGCCCGACTAATGTGGCGCTTGTGTGGTAAACAGCGCCGTGGCCCGCGGATGGCGGTGGCAGCGCACCGGGGTGCGGGCGCCTATCTCGGCCTGCGCGGACCGGGTGCGTAGCCGCGGCCGAGCGCGGCATCGAGCTCGTCGATCCATCCCGCCTTTGCGTCGGGAAACGCGTCGGCGTAGGGGACGTAAGGTTTTATGTCGAGGACGGGCGTCCCGTCCAGAAGGTCCACGCCGCGCAGGTGCAGCGTTTTTCCTTCGATCCCGACCAGCTCGACGGCTGACAGTCCGATTGAGTTTGGGCGGTGCGGCGACCTGGTGGCCAGCACTCCCCGTTTCGGTCCCCCACGTGGCGGTTTGACGCTGCTTCTCCACCCTTCGCTCAGGTGAAAGGCGAAGATGAGCCAGAGCCTGTCGAAGCCGCTCAAGTCCTGAATGACCTTCTCGTCCAGCCATTCCTCGAGCACAAGGGTTGCCGATGCGGGTTCGCCGCTCTGCGTTCCCTCCACCACCGTGCCCTGGTGCGGTGCGTCGATGCGGCGTGCATAGGGGGATTTTAAAAGCCCGATGGGGCGGTAGGTGAAGTTGGTTTCTTGAATCATGTATTACTCTCTCTAAGGCCCCGGATTCTAGAACAGCCGGTATGAAAACGCAATACGTCCTTGAGTAAATCTATCGTGACCGGTCATTGGAATGACCTGAAGAGCATCGCTCCATGTGCCGACGTGGATAGCAACGGTAAAGTCGGAATCGCTGAACTGCGCAGGATGATAGACACCTATCTCGGGCGATAACGGCATGGCACTGGATCTGGCGCAATTATTGTTATCATATCTTCGGTAAAGGTTTCTTTCGAAATCACCTATGAGTAGGCCGATGCCGGTGTGTTATACCTATTCGGGACACGAGGTGTTTCGATGAATAGACTTGCCGCCGGCTGTTGTCTCTTCCTTAACCTGTTACTGACGGCGCACGTTGCCTGTGCTGCATCACAGGATACGTATACCTTCGCCGTCGTTCCCTATTACAGTCCCGAGAAGATCTGGACGCTTTTCACACCGGTGGTGAATTATCTCAGCAAGACCACCGGTGACAAATGGCAGCTCCAGCTCTACCCGAATCACGCCGAATTTCTCAACGACATCTGCAACGGAAAGATCTCTGCGGCCTTCACCGGTCCGGTTCCGCTCGCCCGCGCCTATGAGGCCTGCGGCGCAAGACCCGTTCTGGTCGCGCTCGCTCAAAACGGCAAACCGGTGTACCACTCCGTTTTCGTGTCGAGCGATCAGGCGATCCGGAACCTGCGCGACCTGAAAGGGAAGCGGGTAGGCTTTTTCAAGGGCTCCACCGCGGCACACGTGGTGCCGGTGAGGATGCTCAAGGATGCCGGGGTCTACATGCCGGACATATCCCCCGTGTTCCTCAGCAGCCAGGACAAGCTCGTATCCGCACTGCTGACCGGCGACATCGCCGCGGCTGGAATAAAGGAGAGCCTCTACCAGAAGGTCTCCCGTGAAAAGCTGCATGTCCTCTCCCGTTCGGAACCCCTGCCCAATTTTGCCGTCTGCGCCCTCCCCACGTTTCCCGCGAAGGTGCGCGACCGGCTCGTTTCATCCTTGCTGAAGCTCAAACCCCTTACCAATGCCCGGGACAGGGAGCTCGTCAGCCACTGGGACGACGAGGTGAAGCACGGTTTCGTCACCCCCGACCGGGACTTCCTCGTCGGTGTCTTCCGAATCCGCGACATGTTCAAGGACGCAGGTAATGGCATTCGATAGAAAAAGCCTCGGCTTCAAGCTGATAGCCCCCAGCCTCGTCGTCATCGCCGTCGTCTTCTTCGCTCTGCTTTTCCTCATCAAGTCAATCACCGTCCGGGTCCACGACGACTACGTCCGCTTTACCCTCGCCTCCGCCAACGGCGAAGTGCGCAAGGTCCTCACCACTGCCGCCAACGACCTCACCGCCGCCCTGCTCGCCGGAAATGACGAAGTAACCGAAGCGAAACAAAAAAGCGTGATGGAGGCGCTGCGACTGCTCTGGTCCGCACCCGGCCACGGCGGCGTCCTCATGGACTCCAAGGGAGCCGTGCTCTATACGACGCTACCCATCCCCGTCACACGGATCGTCGCGGCCCAGGCGGCGGACGGGTACCGTTCCATAGAGATCGGAGACGAGGTCGTCGGAACCTTCGGCCAGCTCTTCCCCATGTGGGGATGGAAGGTGGTGACGGTAAGCAGGGTCCGCAACACCCTGCTGCAGGAAGGCAAGATCGGCATGCTTGTTCCGCTCGTCGCCACCGGCTGCGTTCTCATGGTCTTCGGTATATTCCTGGTGCTCAGGAAAAACCTGCAGCGCCCGGTGGAGAGCATGGTTGCGGCGGTAAGTTCATCCAGAAGGGTGGAGCCGACCGGCGTTACCGAATTCGACATCGTCGGGAACGTAGTCAACGACGCCTTCCAGCGTCTTACGGAACAGACGGAGATCTTGCGGCAGGAGCTGGCGGAGCGGACGAGGATACAGGAAGAGCTCAGGGCCAAGGACGAACGGATACACAATCTGCTCGACTGCACGGAGGAAGGGATCTTCGGTGTCGACCCGGACGGCGTCTGCACCTTCTGCAACCGGTCGTGCCTGCAACTGCTCGGCTACCGGCAGGAGGAAGACCTCCTGGGCAAACGGATTCACGACCTGATCCACCCGCCGGGGGTGAGCGGTGAAACCGTCGCCGGCGAGGACTGTCCGGTCTGCAACACGTTTCGGACCGGGGCCGGTGCCCATCTTCCCGCCGAGGTGCTGTGGCGTGCGGACGGCACGGCGCTGGAGACCGAGCTCTGGGCGCACCCGGTGGTGGACGACGGCAGGATATGCGGCGCGGTGGTCACCTTCATCGACGCGACGCAGAGGAAGCTGCTCGAGGACCAGCTGATCCAGGCGCAGAAGATGGAGTCGATCGGCAGGCTCGCAGGAGGCATCGCCCACGACTTCAACAACCTGTTGACCCCAATCATGGGGTACTGCGAGCTGCTGCGGCTCGACCTGCCGGAAAACACGCTGGTTCAGGAACGCTGCGGGAACATGATGAAAGCCGCCGGAGGGGCGAAGGAGCTGGTGCAGCAACTGCTTAGCTTCAGCAGGAAGCAGGTCCTGGAGATGAAGGTGATCGACCTGAACCAGGCGGTCGGCAACTTCCAGAGCATACTGCGGCGCACCATCCGCGAGAGCATCGATCTCAAGATGTCGCTTGCGGAAGGAAGCTATCCGGTAAGGGCGGACAAAAACCAGATCGAGCAGGTGGTGATGAACCTCGTGGTGAACGCGCAGGACGCCATCGGCGAGCACGGCGTGGTAACCATCGAGACGGCACCGGTGCTTCTGGACGACGAGTACGCCCGCCTGCACAAGGACGTCATCCCCGGGCGGTACCTGATGCTCGCCGTCGCCGACGACGGTTGCGGCATGGACCAGGAGACGCGGCAGCGCGTCTTCGAGCCGTTCTTCACCACCAAGGGGATCGGCAAGGGGACCGGGCTCGGCCTTGCCACCGTCTACGGCATCGTGCGGCAGCATGGCGGCAACATCTGGGTGTACAGCGAACCGGGCAAGGGGACCGTCTTCAAGTGCTACTTCCCGCTCGCGGAGGGGGCGGCGGTTGCCGAGCGCGCCGATGCCGGCGACAAGGTCAGCCTGGAGGGAGCAAGGCGGACCATCCTCCTGGTCGAGGACAACGAGATGGTGCGCCTGCTTGTGGCCGAGCTTCTGGCGCAGGCGGGGTTCGAGATGCTGATCGCCGGAGACCCGAAGGAGGCGCTGAAACTTTCCGAGGGGCGCCGCGTGGATTTGCTCGTCACCGACGTGGTGCTCCCGCACATGTCCGGCCCGCAACTGCACCGAAAGCTCCTGCAATCCGATGCGGGACTGAAGGTTCTCTACATGTCCGGCTACACGAGCAACGCCATCGTGCACCAGGGGGTGCTTGACGAAGGGACGCACTACATCGCGAAGCCCTTCGCGCTGAACGAGTTCGCCCGCAAGGTCGCCGAGGTGCTTGCCGCTTCAAGTTGAGACCATTACGGGTCGGCGACGTCGTGCTCCTCCCTGAGCGGCTCGTCTTCCGCGTCCCCTTGCGCCGGTGTTCGGGGGGGGAGGCTGAAAAAGGCCGGGTCCTCGAACTGTCTGAGCTTCGCTACCTGCGTTTCATCGTCCTCATCCGCCGTGCAGATGATCCGCCACTCAAGAAGGGCGTCCAACCGGTGCGTGATGTCCCAGAGGATCAGCGTGGAGGCATCCTTGTCGTAATCATAGGCGTGCCACCTGGTCGGCGTTTCGGTCCAGATGATCCGTTCAAGCGATATCGTCTGGCTGAACTTGTTCGTGTTGAGGTTGTAAAAGGTCCCTTTCCCATCCGATAAACACAGGAGGGCGACGTGGGTTTCGGTGCATACCCCCTGGACGCCCGATTGGCAAATGAGGCCTCCCGCGATCGAATCGGGATACTGTTTTATGATCTTCAGCTTGGAGTTCAGCACCTTGACGGTTTCTTCTCTGATGTAGACCTGGAGCTTCTCGCAGTCCACGGCGAAGGTCTCCATCGGGATGGTGCGGGCCGTCCGGCTCTGGCCGGGGGGGATGTCAAGGTTGCTGTTGAGGAGAAAGGTGCCCGTATCGGTCCCCAGGAACATGGTGTCGGGGTGGTACGATCCCCTGGCGACGCAGCTAACCTCGCCTTTGGCATGGAAGGTTCTCACCGCGGTGCTGACGACGTCGAGGCTCTGTCGTACCACCCTGATGTTTTCTCCCTCAACGATGCATGCGTAGTAATCGTTGTCCTTGCTGCTCGACATGAGTACGCCCCGAAACCAGGCGTTCTCTTCATAATTGAAATTTTCATTCATGAGTACCTCGGCCACAAAACATGCTCCCGTCTCCGACAGCTTGGCCCGCCACATGTGGTTGGGGCTGACCTTGTTGCCGAAGAGAAAGAGGTCCCTGTCGGGTATGGAGTCAAGAAAGCCAAGATCCTTGAAGTGCGGGGACCGGTACCGCGCTGCGGTGCGTTTTGCGACGTTGACCACGAGGATGGTCTCATCGTCCTCCCTGAACAGCGTGTGCAGGAGCGATTCGCCGATCAGGGGCAACGGGAAGCGCGGCTTGGTCGCCAGATCCATGTCCGCGTCCGTCGAGGCGATAACGGTAATTGGTTCGACTTCTATGGCGAAATAATCGGCGATTTCCCGGTCGATATCGGCGAGCTTTTCCTCGTTGCCGATGCAGCCGCGCAGCGCGGCCGCCCTCGCGGCATTGCCGATCAAAAGGGCGCGGCGGTAGTCTTCCAGGTTGTCAACTTCGGTGTTGATGTAGGTGTGACAGCTGAGCGCCATGTCGATACTCTTGCGAGCTCTCGCTGCCTCGTCCGCGGGGAGTTTCGACGTCACCCTGCGTGAACGGCCGGCGAAGTTCCTTGCTTCCGCCAAAGACCCGGCATACATGATCTGCGTCAGCAGGCCCCTGGCAGCGTCTCTCACGGACTCCCAGTTCAACTCCAGCAGGAGATCGTATTCATCGGCGAAACAGGAATAACCGTTGAAGTACGCTTTGAGCTTCTCCAGGCGATCCAGACATCCCTCGGGCTTGCCTGCCAGAAGCTGTGCCTTCACCGCGACGAAGCTGAGCCATATCTCCCTGGCCTCCTCATCCGGCACCTTCATAAGCCTGCGGTTTCCCCGGAGCACGGAAAACAGCGGCGACACCGCGAGGGCCTCCTCTAGTATCCCGGTCCCCCCCTCGCGTGACAGCCACATCAGGATGTCGAAGCAGGCGGGCCAGTCTTCGGCGGCGGCGAGGGCGCGCAGTTCGCACAGGCGCTGTTCGACCGATTGAAGTTTCAGTGCACTCTTTTCCTTCTCGATGAGGGCTCTCACCCGGCTCGCGCCGTTTCTGTCCAGTTCCTGCAGCTCGACGAGCCGTTTCAGCCTCTCTTGCGGTGATGCAGACCTCTCATACTCCAGCCATAGCGCCTTGATCTCCTCTTCCGTCCGTGTCGCCTCGATTTCGCGGAGCAGGCCGCGTCCCTCCGGATAGTGCGGGTAGCGCGCAAGAGCCTGCCGGATCAGCGCTTCAGCCTGATCGAGGTCCCCTGCGGCCAGAGCCGGCCGGGCCTGCAGCAGAAGCGGCTCCGCCTCCGCCCGCATGGACTGCTCGATCTTGTTCCGCAGCTCGGTTTCGGCCGGCAGGATCCCCTCTTTTGCCTCGGCAAGCTTCAAAAGCGACAGTGCGGCGGAGAGGTTCCCGTCACGGAAGGATATGTCGGCGCAGGCGAAAAGCGCGCTCTTGCCGAGGGTGTCGGGACGGAGGTTTTCGAAAAGGGCCCTCGCCTCGGGAATCATGTCTCTGCCGTAACAGGTGAGCGCCAGGAGCTCGCGCACCTGCCGGTCCGCCTGGACGTCGTCCGGTTGGGCGAGGATGGTTGCTGCTGCGCTTTCGTACGCGCCCATCTCCTCCACGAGGATGCGCACCGCCTTGATCAGGGGCGTCAACTCGTTTCGTTCCCGGACCCGGATGGCCGAGAGGGTTTCCTCAGCGCCGCTGTAGTCGTACTCGACCAGCAGGCGCTGAGCGAGGGCCAGGGCCTCCCGTGCGGGAGTGCCGCTCTTCACCTGTTTCTGCTTTTTCTTGGGGGGGGGCTTCGTCGTCGCCTGTGCCTGGATCGGTGCCGGTTCATCGATGGCGTCGAGTGCCTTGACCGAGAGCACTCTGATATGGGTATGGCAGGCGTCGATGGTCGAGTTGTATCTGTGTCTGATGAGCAGGATGTCGTCGCTGTAGGGGTGAGGGATGAGCCGGAAGTTCTGGCCGTAGTTTTCCAGGAGCAGGTTCTGCAGGGAGTCCTTCAACCGGTAACCCGTTTCGCGGTCGGCCTCTGAAAGCTGGAGCGAGGTGGGGTTGACCTGCTTGATGAGGGAGATGATCTCTTCGGCTCCGGGGAGCCGCGAGGAACCGAGCACTGCCTCCGCACGCCGTACGTGCTTTTCCCATAACATAAGAGCGTTCCCTCCTGTCAGTAAAATTAAATGGAACTAATTTTACTCTCTTTGCTCGACGGCGCAAGAACGCGGTTCGTGTTTATGACAGTGGGAGACGGTGTCCCCGGAGGCGATCGTTGACAGACGCAGTATCAAGGGATGTGTAAGGCTTGGTTGAGCGGGCACGGTCCAAGGTGCGTGTGCGGAAAACGGCTCCGTTCAGGAGTGATTCGGTCCGCCGGGTCGCAGATGTGTCTGCCCTGAGTCGAGGGAAGTGTGTTCTCTCTTAAAGTGCGGCTTGATCCTTCCGATAGGGATTGATGCGGCCGGTAAACGGCCTGCCGCGTGCGGTACGACTTTTCAGCGGGAAAGAGCGAGGTGCGGGATGTTACTGAAGGATCTTTTCAAGCTGGCGATTCCCCCTGGCGCCACCGTTTTCGACATCGGCGCCTTCGAAGGGGAACTCTCGCTTTTCTTTGCTGCGTTGGCGGGGAAAGAGGGGCGGGTGTACTCGTTCGAGCCTCACCCCGAGCACTTCCTTGCGCTGTCGATGCGCGCATGCGAGGAGCCGTGCGCCAACGTATTCCCTTACTGCCGGGCCATTTCGGCCACTGCAGGTCATCAGGTGCTTTTCCTCGCGCCTGATGCGACCGCGCAATCCTCCAGCATCCTGCCGGAGCTGGGAAGCGAGAGCCGGCTCGGAGCGGGGGTGCGTCGCTGCCTGGTGGAGACCGATACGGTGGATGATTTTTCGCGCTCGATCGGCCGAGTTCCCGACTTCATCAAGATCGACACTGAAGGTGCCGAACGCCTGGTGCTTGAAGGGGCGCGCCGCGTAATAGAATCATCATTTCCCACCCTTGTTTTCGAAGGCGTTTTCGGGTTCAATGCCGAACGTGGTGCGTTCCCCTTCGGTGAGGCGGTCCCGTCCCATGTCGCGTGGCTTGAATCCATCGGTTATCGCATCTGTGTCGTCGACATCGACTACCTCATCAGTGCCTGGGTCTCGGAAGGATCCCGACTTTACGCAACGAACTACGGGCTTTTGTCGCTTACCTCAGCGGAGTTCTCTCAGTTGCCGCTCACCGGCTGCAACCTGGTCGCCTTCCACGGGTCGCGAAGCAATGTATATGAGCAACTGGACGCTGCCGTTTCCGATCGCCTGCTGGACCTCATGACCCGCGTCGGCGTACCGCTTGGTGCCTCTTCCGGCCTTGGCTGATCAACAATCGGTTTGACAAGGCGTACCGGCAACTGATATAGGTCCCGCATGTATCTTCCCTTCTCAAGCATACTGCCCCCTCCCGCAGCCATTCTCGCCTAGCAAGGCAGTCTGGCGGCTACCCTTCCGGTTCGCATCCCGCGTTCACACTACAGTTGCGCCTTTCTGCCTTGATCTCTGAGTGTTTCTTTTCCCTCTGAGCTTCAAGGAGACTTCATATGCAGTCACTGCACACGTCCCGCGCAGCGTCGCGCCGCGGGCTTTTACTGATCATGCTCGCCGCGGTACTTTGGGGTACCGTCGGCATTTCCACCAAGACCATTTATCAAATCGCCGCCACCAATCCGCTTTCCATCGGTTTCTTTCGTCTTGCGTTCTCCATCCCCGTCTTGTTCGCGGTCTGCTGGGCGAGGCTTGGCCGAGAGATGTTTCGGATCGCCCGGGCCGACCTCGGGCTGATGACGCTCGTCGGTTTGCTGACCGCTTTGTACCAGGCGTGCTACTTCGGAGCCGTCGCCCGTACCGGGGTCGCAGTGGCAACGGTGATAACGCTCTGCACGGCGCCGGTCATGGTCGCCGTCGTTTCCGCCGCTTTGACGAAGAAGGGGCCCTCGAGGGGGACGCTTTCGGCCCTGGTCGGCGCTCTTTCGGGAACCGGCCTGCTGGTTTTGTCCCAGGAACAGTCAAAGCTCTGCGGTGCGGACGCAAGCGGCATTGCGCTGGCCTTTGTCTCGGCCTTCAGCTACGGGATGATGACCATCGCCTCGCAACGACTCGCAGCGCGTTACGACTCGTTTCAGTCTCTTGCGGTCAGTTTCGCCATCGGTGCGGCGATACTGTTCGGTGTCGCCAATTTCCACGGCATGGTAACGACCTATCCTCCCTTTGCCTGGACGGTTCTTGTCTACCTAGGCGCGGTACCGACGGCGCTCGCCTATGTCCTCTTCTTCAGGGGGATGCGCTTCTCCTCGGCGACGGCGGCGAGTATCTGCACCCTCCTGGAGCCGTTGGTCGCGACTTTGCTGGCCTGGTTCCTCTTCGGGGAGCGCTTCTCTTCGATCGGATTTCTGGGGATTGCCCTGCTGATAGGGTCTCTGCTGCTGTTGTACCTGCAGGGTGCGCTGAGGCTGCGAAAAAAAGGCGGGTGGTGACCTGTGGGGGCTGTTTTCCGGGCAGCCGGCGGAAAGAGCCGAAAACTATGAGGCCCCTGGCTTTCGCCAGGGGCCGAAACAACTGCTCGAGGTTCGTCCCCCTTTTTGGGCCATCCGAGAATTTAGGAATGGCGAAAAGTATTGCAACTAAAACTCTACAGGTGATCTCGCGCTCCCCCCTTTGCGAAGGGGGGACGGGGGGGATTTACGCTCCGTTCCCGGCATCTCAGCCGTAACGCGCGCATGCTTTCGCGAAGCTCCCTGAAAATTTCTATTTTGCCGTTATGACGAGGGTGGCGCTGGTCACTTCTTCCTTTACCGGCTTGGTCTGGAAACGGTCGGTGCAATAGAAGAGTTTCGCCTTCACGGCGTACTCGCCCGGTGCCAGAGCCGGGTCCCAATGAAGCGTCCGTTCCTCACCGGCACGAATGGAAGACTCGTGCGGTCCCATGACGTCGGTGGTCTGCCCGTCCGTGGTCGGGGCGAACATCCATTCCTTCCGGCTCGTGCTTACTCCCTTTTTATCCGACACCTCAACCTGAAGGTAGACGGCACGCGACGGCTCGCCGGTCGGCACGGAGTGTCCCGCTCCGATATTCACGACCGCGAAGTCGAGCGACGGCTTGTTTTCATACGGCTGAACGATGGTGACGCTAAGGGAGCTCAGATGACGCTGCCTTGAATGGGCGCCCGTCCAGGTGTGCCGCCCGACGCTGCGGGGGGGAACGTCGAAGTCCTCGGCGGTCTTGCGAAGCGTCCGGGGCATGTGGCAGTCCTGGCACTGGTCTTTTCCAAGGCCCGGCTTGTAGTAATCTTCCTGCCATTCGAGGAAGGTCTGGAACATCTTCCCTGGGACCCGTTTGTCGGAGGACTGGAAGCCGTGGCAGTGGCCGCACATGACGGAACTCTGGAGCGCAGGCTCGACCACCGTTTTATGCGGGGCGCCGCTCGTGCTGTGTGACGCGCGGATGTTGCCGTCGGGAGTAAGGTGGCAGCTTGCACAGGTGAGCCCGCCGTTGGCCGCCGCGGCGGTTTTTGGCTTTACTTTGCCGTCGGCACCTTTGTCGCTGATGTTGAAGGCGTCGGGGAAATGGCAGCTGTCGCAGTGAAAGTCCTTCTTGTCCTGGCCGCGCGACTCGGAAAGAGCGGTGGCATGAGCCGTCGCCGAGGAGCTGACCTTGGCGGGCATGGCGAGGTTGCCGTGTTTCGTCTGTGCATGGGCACTACGGTTATCGCTACCGGTGCCGAGGGTGTACTCCCGGTAGATGGCGCCATGGCAAGCGCCGCACGTTTCAGAGGGGGTTGCCGTCCCCAGCGGAAAGGTGAGGTCTTCCGCAAAAGCGACGGGGCTCACGGAAAAGAGCACGATAAACGAGGACAAAGCGGCCAAGGTTAATTTCAATCGTTCAAGCACTGGATTCTCCTTTTTTTCATTTGGAACAAAACCTCTTCCTATTGGCACATCACTACATGGTTCCCGCGTCAAGGACTCAACGCGGGAGGCGATCCCCTCTTCTAACTGCACGGCCGGCAGGATAAGCGTCAGATTATGCCTCCAGGGGCCTCATCGTACAGGTGCAGTTTTAAATCTGTTTGCAGGGGCAGATTGGCCTTCGAGTCGTGACTGCGTTTCAGGCTCCGGATCCGTCAAATAGAAAATAATTTTAAAGAAATTCATAATGCTGACCGACTTGGAGAACTGTTGTCTCGAATATTGCCGACCGGACTGGATTGAGGAGCTATTTGACAAGAGGAGGTTTTTTATGAAACCCGGCTTATGGTTCGCCTTTGTACTGACTGCAGCACTCTCTTTGCTCTCGGGTTGCAACGGCAGCAGCAGTGTCGGTGATGCGCAGTTCCTTCCCAATATGAACCAGTACATCACGCCGCTTGCCCCGTCGGGCTCCCGATTCGAGCCGTTGAACCCCGGTTTGGCGGACAAGCCGGACTGGCTCGCGGGCCAAGCGGTAACGGCGGTCAAAAGCCCCGACGGCAAAACCCTTCTGGTACTGACCAGCGGCTACAATCGCGTTTATACATCCACCCCCAGTACTCCCTACCCTTGGTACACGCCGGACTCCAACGAGTACGTTTTCATCTACGACATCTCAACCGGCACGCCGGTGAAAAAGCAGGTGGTGCAGATTCCCAACAGCTACAACGGGATCGTCTTCGATCCGTCGGGCAAGGCCTTCTATGTGAGCGGCGGGGTGAGCGACAACGTGCATGTCTTTACCCGGATCGCCGACGGGGCCTGGGGAGAGGTGAACACACCGCTTGCCCTGGGACACAACAATACCGGGAACGGTCTTCCCTGGAACGCCAACTTCGGGAACGGTTCGATAAACCTTCAGATCGGAGTGAAGCCGTGCGCCGCCGGGGTGGCCGTTTCCGCCGACGGCAAGACGCTCGTGGTTGCCAACTACTACAACGACTCCATAACCGTCTTCAGGGGAGGGCTGAACAACTGGACGCCGGCAGCGGAACTGGATCTGCGTCCGGGCAAAAGCGGCGGGACCAAGGGCGTTGCCGGGGGGGAATATCCCTTCTGGGTGGCCGTGAAGGGGAGCGAGGCGGACGGGACCGCGACGGCTTACGTGTCGAGCATCCGTGACAGGGAAATCGTCGTCGTCAGCCTGAATGGCGCACCGGCCGTGACGGGGCGGATCAAGGTCGTCGGCCAGCCCAACAAGATGGCGCTCAACAAGGACCAGTCGCTGCTTTACGTGGTCGAAGACCAGTCGGATTCGGTGGACGTGATCCGCACCGCCGACAACGCGATCGTCGGCACCATACCGGTCATCGCACCGGCGTCGGTAGTGCCCGCTTCGCTGGAGGGCCTCAGTGGCGCAAACCCCAACAGCGTCACCTTGTCGCCTGACGAGAAAAGGCTCTTCGTGACGAACGGCAACCTGAACAGCGTCGCGGTGGTGGAGCTGAACGACACCAGGGCAAGCGGCGAGGTGATCGGGCTCATTCCCACCGGGTGGTATCCCAACTCGGTCTGTACCAGCGCCGACGGCAATTGGCTCTACGTGATCAACGGGAAATCCGCGACGGGACCGAATCCCGATTTCCGTTACAGCTACGGACCTCCATCCCGCCCGAACGGTTTTCTTACGAACCACTACAACCCGCAGTTGACCAAGGCCGGGCTCCAGAGTTTCCCGCTTCCCGCCGCAGCCCAACTGCCGCCGCTGACGGCGCAGGTGATCTCCAACAACCGCTTCTCCTATGCGGACGGCGCGAGGGACCGGGAGGTCATGAGCGCACTGCAGGCCAACGTGAAGCACGTCATCTTCATCATCAAGGAAAACAGGACCTACGACCAGATCCTCGGCGACCTGGAGGTGGGTAACGGCGACCCCGCACTGGCGGAGTTCGGCGAACGCTACACGCCGAACCAGCATGCCGTGGCCCGGACCTTCGTGACGCTCGACAACTTTTACGACACGGCCGAGGTGAGTAACGACGGCTGGGCGTGGACCACGGCGGGGCGCGCGCCGGACGTGGTCGAACGCCAGTATGCCGTCGCATACGCGGGTAGGGGGCTCAGCCTGGATACGGAGGGGACCAACCGCAGCGTGAACGTGGCCTACGCGACCCTTGCCGAACGAAGGGCGGCCAACCCGCTCACCCCGGACGACGACGACCTGCTCCCGGGACAGACCGACGTGGCCGCGCCGGACGGCCCCGGCAACGAAGTGAACAAGGGGTACCTCTGGGACGCGGCACTGCGCAAAGGGCTCTCGGTCAGAAACTACGGGTTTTTCCTGGACACGACACGCTACAACGTCCCGATGGCCGCCGGCGGCATCGCCCTGTTGAAGGACCCCGCCTCCGTCAATGTTCAGGTGGCGTACCCCTCCAGTGCCGCGCTTGCCCCGTGCACCGACATCTACTACCGCGGCTTCGATAATTCCTTCCCCGATTACTATCGGTTCAAGGAATGGGAGCGGGAATTCGACGGCTATGAGGCGGACGGGAACCTCCCGGCGCTGAGCCTCGTCCGTCTCATGCACGACCACACCGGGAACTTCAACACCGCGATCGACGGGGTGAACACCCCCGAGATACAGCAGGCCGACAACGACTACGCCGTCGGGCTCCTCCTCGAGAAGATCTCGAAAAGCCCCAGGTACAAGGACAACACGCTCATCTTCGTCATCGAGGACGACTCCCAGGACGGCGGGGACCACGTCGATTCCCACCGCAGCATCGCCTTCGTGGCGGGTGCCTACGTGAAACGGGGGGCGCTCGTCTCCTCCCACTACAACACGGTGAACTTCCTGCGCACCATAGAGGAGGTACTGGGGCTTCGACCGATGAACCTGAACGACGCACTCGCCCGGCCGATGACCGACATCTTCAACACGACACCGGCGCCCTGGAGCTTTACCGCCAAGCCCGCCCCGATCCTCTACGGCACCACCTTGCCGCCTTTCGTCAATCTTCCGCCGCTTAGCAAGACGGCACAGGTGCCGAAACCGACGCACGACGCCAAATACTGGGCTAAGGTGACGAAGGGGATGGATTTTTCCTCGGAAGACAAGTTCAACTTCGCCAGGTACAACCGCATCCTCTGGAAGGGATTGATGGGAGAGCGCCCCTATCCCGCGAAGCCAACGGGGAAAAACCTGCGGCAAAACCGCAAAGAGCTGCTGGCCCGCTACACCGTGGCGCTAAACTAGCGCCGGGTGGGAGTGCATGCCGGGGCGCGACACCGGCCGGAGGTACAGCTTTAGATCTCAATCATCCAGGAGGATGGCATGGCAGAAAATGGGGGGAATGGATCAGGGAGGTACGGCATCAGCAGGCGGGACTTCGTGAAATACTCGACGGGGACCGTCGCGTGCCTGTACCTCGGGGCATTAACCGCCGCCTGCGGCAGCTCGACCCGCAACAGCGATTTTCCGGTAGTAGTCTTCTCCGACGTGCACTTCAACCCTCTGTACGACGGGACGCTTTTCCAGGCGCTCGTCGCAGCGGATGCGGGCGGATGGGATGCGGTCTTCAAGACATCGGCCATCACATCCCCTTCGGCCTGGGGGAAGGATTCCAACTACCCCTTGCTCGAGGTCGCCCTGGAAAGCCTGAAGGCGTCGCTCGGTGCGAGCCCCTTCGTGATTTTCACCGGGGACATTCTCGGGCACGGTCTGCCGCAGATGTTTTATTCCCATCTGAACGGGAGCACGAATCCCCGCGATGCGTCGGACACTGCGGCGATGCAGGCCTTTACCGATAAGGCGGTCACCTTTTTCATGGAAAAGGTGCGCGCGGCCGTCGGAAAAGTGCCGGTCTTTTTCGCGCTGGGCAACGGCGACTCCTACACCGGGTACGGGCCGGACGGCACCTTTCTTTCCAATACGAAGGAACTCTTCCACACGACGTTTCTTACCGGCATCGGCGACCGTCAGGCATTCGAGAGGACCTTCACATCCGGCGGATATTACTCCGTGGAACCGCCCGGAACCAACCTGATGGTGATCGGGATGAACACCATCATTTTTTCTCCGCTGGTGGCGCCGACTCCCGGCGCGAATGACGACGCGGTGGCGGAGCAACTGGATTGGCTCGACTCGAGGCTTGCCGCCGCTACCGTTGCGGGCAAAAAAGTATGGCTGCTGATGCACGCGCCTCCCGGTGCCGATCTCGGCACGACGGCGCAGCCGGCCAACCTGGACGCAGACGGCCATATTTCCACCGCCACCATGATGTGGGTGGCCCAGTATCAGACAAGGTTTCTGCAGATAGTCGCCAACTACCCGGGGGTGATCTCACTTACCCTTGCCGGGCATACCCACATGGATGAATATCGCGTGCTCCCCTCTTCGGACACGGTGGAGATAACGCCGGCCATAGCGCCGTACTTCGGGAACAACCCGGCATTCAAGGTCTTCACCATTTCCGGTCGTACCCTCAAACCAATCGATTACAGCTCCTTCAACTGCGACCTTGCCGGCGCTTCTTCGACCTTCTCGCGCTATTACACCTTCTCCGCTGCGTATTCTCTGAACGGAGATCTCGACGCTTCCCTGGCAAGGCTCACTCCGGCCTTGGTAACAAGCAGCCCCGACCAGGCGCTTTACCGGGGGCATTATTATTCGGGCCATAATGCGCCCGCTTCAGTGAGTGATACGTTCATCAACCCGATCACCGACAAGAATTGGCCCATCTACTGGAGCGGCATTGAGCATATGGGACAGCAGGAGCTTGTCTCGAGCGTAAATGCTTACTGATCATGCAGATGAGTGCCCATGCCCGGCTCTGTGCGCCACGCTCACCCAATGCCGTGATCGTGGGATAGCGGTTCCGGGTAATGGGCACTTCCTCACCCCATGTTTGACACACGAAGAGAGCCTGTTACATTCTTCACTTGTTGCCATTCGAAATCCCCTCCTCCAAATCTCCCATAATAGTAAAGCCTAGTGCAGAGTCGAAGTGTTGAACCGGTTGTCGTCAAAACCTAGTAATGGAGGTTTCCATGAACGTGCGCGATAAAAACTTGGTTCTTTCACCCCGGTGGCTGGTGACTGCAGTGGTCACCTTCCTGTTCGGATTTTCCGTGATGGGCTATCTCGCCTACCGCAACGCCTACGAGGGGCCGCCGGTCCCGCGGGAAGTGCGGGTGACGGACGGCACGGTGCTCTACACCGGAGACGACGTCATTGCCGGGCAGCAGATCTTCCAGAAACTGGGGCTCATGCAGTACGGGACCATCTTCGGTCACGGCGCATACCTCGGCCCGGACTTTACCGCCGAGTACCTGCACCTGAGCGGCGAAAAGCAGACGGGGTATCTTGCGGGGCAAGGACTTTCCGCCGCGGATGCGGCGGCCAAGGTGCGCGCAGAGTTCAGGGAAAACAGTTATCTCCCGGAGAGCGGTCAGCTTACCTTTTCTCCCGCCAGGGCACGCGCGCACGCGGAGCTCATCGACTACTACCGCGGCTGGTTCGGACCGCTTGAGACGCAGCAGGGGTTGAAGCGGCCATATCTCAGCGACCCCGAGGAAATCAGGAAACTCACCGCCTATTTCTCCTGGGCCGCCTGGACCAGCACCGCACAGCGCCCGGGCACCGAGCACTCCTACACCAACAACTGGCCCCCGGACAATCTTGCGGGGAATCGACCCACCGCCGGAGCGCTGTTGTGGAGCGTGCTGAGTCTCATCGCCCTTTTGTGCGGCACCGGCGCAACCCTGTTCGCGTTCGGGCGCTACGACTTCCTGGGCTGGCATGCGGCGGACCAATACTCGTCGAAGATGGAGACACCGGAAAAGGTGCAGCTTACCCCGTCGCAGCGCACGGTCGCCTGGTACTTCCTGGTGGTTTCCGGGCTCTTTCTCCTGCAGGGGCTTCTGGGCGGGGTGAACGCTCACTACCACGTGGAACCCGCGGGTTTTTACGGGTTCTCGCTGGAGAATTTCCTGCCCTACAACCTCTCGCGCATGTGGCACGTGCAGCTTGCGCTCTTCTTCGTCGCCTCGAGCTTTCTCGCCATGGGGATCTTCCTGACCCCGATGATCGCTGGGAAGGAACCGCCGCATCAGGAGAAACTGGCGCTAGTCCTTCTCGGTGCGCTCGTGGTCGTGGTCGTGGGGAGCCTGGCGGGGGAGGCGATGAGCCTCAAGGGGGCCCTTTCCACGGGCGGCCCCTGGTTCTACGTAGGCTCCCAGGGATGGGAGTACCTTGATCTGGGGCGGTTGTGGCAGATCCTGCTGACGGTCGGGATGCTGATCTGGCTGGTGATCCTGGTGCGCGGTATGAGGGAGAGGCTGCGCGGGGAGCACCCGGGAAACATGCCGTGGCTGTTCGTGTACAGCGCAGTCTCCATCCCGCTTTTCTATGCCGCCGGCATGCTCTACGGCAAGACGACCCACTTCAACCAGATCGAGTTCTGGCGTTTCTGGGTGGTGCATCTCTGGGTGGAGGACTTCCTCGAGCTCTTCACCACCATAATGGTCGCCTACGTCTTCATGCTGATCGGCGTGGTGCGCGTGCGGGTCGCCACCACCATCATCTACCTCGATATCATCCTCTACTCCATAGGCGGGGTGCTGGGGACCATGCACCACCTCTACTTCAGCGGACAGCCCGAGGTGCACATGGCCTTCGGCGCGTTCTTCTCAGCCATGGAGGTCATCCCGCTGCTTCTTCTCACCTACGAGGCGTGGAAGTTCATGGGGCTGGGGGCTCCGACCGGCACTTCCATGCTGAGCACCACAGCCGAGATGTTCCCGCACAAGTGGGCGGTGATGTTCCTGATCGCCGTCGGGTTCTGGAACTTCCTCGGTGCGGGCGTTTTCGGCTTCCTGATCAACCTGCCCATCGTGAGTTACTACGAGATCGGCACCCAGTGGACCGCCAACCACGGCCACGGCGCCATGATGGGGGTGTACGGCATGCTCTCCTTGGGCTTTTTCATGTTCGTGGCGCGCTACTTCGTCCCCCTTGACCGCGCCAGCAACCGCGCCATGGCCATCGCCTTCTGGTGCACTAACCTGGGGCTCGCCTGCATGCTCTTTCTCAACCTCTTCCCGGTGGGGCTGCTCCAGTTGAGAAAGATCCTCGCCACCTCCTACTGGGAGGGGAGGCAGCCGGAATTTTTCGCCGATCCCATGGTGCGCGTATTCGAGTGGCTGCGCCTGCCCGGCGACACCCTCTTCATCGTTGGGATCCTGCCGGTGGTCTATCTTGCCGTGCGCATGTTCCTGAACCGGAACCGGCCGCGCGTCATGTAGTTGTTCCTTCGAACCGAAAGCTGAAAGAGAAAAGGCCTTGCCTGTGGTGAGGCCTTTTTTCGTCGTGCTCTGTCAGAGGTCGGTTCTTCTGCCTGGATATGTCTTGGAGGATCAACGCCTGTTGCGTATAATCCGCTTCGCCGAGAGGATGTCCACATCCCCTCTCCCTCCGGGAGAGGGCCAGGGTGAGGGCGACGGCAGCTGCGACTCCTCACTTCGGGGCAACGCCCTCGCCCGGCCGCTAGTCAGCAAGGAGAAGATTTTGGTGGAAAGCAAGGTAACGATATGGATCGACGCGGATGCTTGTCCTCGTGTGATAAAGGAAATTGTCTTCAGGGCTTCGGAACGCTTACAGATGCCGGTGTACCTGGTTGCCAATCAAAGTCTCTCCAAGCATGAGACCAAGCTGGTCAGGTCCGTGGTGGTAGGCAAAGGGTTCGACGTCGCCGACGACTACATCGCCGAACATGCCGGTCCCGACGACGTGGTGATCACCGCGGACATCCCCTTAGCGGCGAGGATTGTCGCCAAGGGTGCCGTCGCCATTGATCCGCGCGGCGAGCTGCTCACCGAGGAGAACGTAGGCGAGCGTCTCGCCATGAGGGACTTCATGATGGAGTTGCGGGATGGGGGACTCGTGTCCGGAGGGCCTGCCCAGTTCAGCCTCACCGACCGTCAGCGTTTCGCCTCGTCGCTCGATCGTCTGCTGACCCAGATGCACAAGGGAAAGCGCCAGGTTTGAAGAGGGTGACGTTCAGCTAATTCGGACATGGCGGTGCCTGCAAGTGGAGGTCACCACCGTCTCCCCTGCTGCGTCCTTGCCACGCCGAAGAAATGCGCTAATCTTTGGCCTTGTTTGATTCGCCGCCATGATACTGCACCGGCGTTCACCGCAGGCCGGGAATGGCGCCCCCTAAAACTGACGCCGGTCGAACCGGATCATCGGTATCGTTGACGAACCCGACAACGGAAAGGAGGTGGATCAAAGACCGCATCAAACGCACATTTCCGAAGAACGACAAGGAGTTCCTTTCCGAAGCATGGCGGCTTCTTGATATCGTCATGAAACTGGTGCTGTACCAGTCCCGACCAAGACAGATCCCCGCCCCGGATATGCTCCGCAGTTTGTTGCAGCGGTTGCAGGACAGTATCGTGGGCGCCTCATTCAGGGACACGCGCCAGGTCGCACTGCGGAACCAGACGATGAGGGAAATCTCGGCCGCGTTCGACAAGATCTTCAGCTATCTGGAATCGGTGGCGAGCGAGGCGGATTTTGCAGCGTTTCGTCTCGACGGTCTGACCATTGTCAATCCGGGCGGGCGGAAGAGAGCCCGGCCCTCTCCTCCTTCCGAGACACCTGAGGACGCCGTCTACTCGTAATGGGCGGTGCTTCTTTCAAAATCGAACCTTCTGAAAGCTAATTCGCTCTCGTGTAGTGCATTCCTGCCTCCTCGTGATACGTTCCCACCCGTTTCGCATGCATCCCCTGATGATCTGAAATCGGCACTTCGAGCATGAAATTCATTTCCGCCTTCTCGGAATTAATTTCCGTGGCTGGTTAAAGCATTCGGTCACGGCGGTAGACCATTACTGCTTGTTAAAAACGCGTTCCGCAGCTACCGGAATCCATTTACCTTCCTTACGAAGTTCGTTCCGACCCTTTGGGAATGCATTTCCAGCCGATCAATTGAACTCCCTCCTGGCTGTAATGCATTACCACCTTTGGGAAATCCTTTCCCGAGCGATAATAACCAAAAAACCCTCGGATTTCCCCAAGGGCGCGGGTTTGGCGGATTTGGTGTCGGTGGGAAGGCCCAGGACGCCCGTCGTTGACAAACATCGTATGCCGGGGTAGGCTCCGGCAGCGGCAATTGTCGGGCGCAGACGGCCGGAAAATCCGAGGTGCTTCCGCCATAGGATTGATATCCCGGCGAAAGATTAAGAAGGCATTTTAAAGACGGGGTTGGTCGAGTATGTATAGCGGTGTCATGTGCATGATTTTATCCATGGTCTCCATCACCACAGGGGCAACACTTGCAAAAATCGTTTTTCCCGTGATCGGCCCCGAATTGACGACTCTCCTGCGCCTTGGGCTGGCGGCAGCGGTGCTTGCCGTTTTGTTCCGTCCATGGCGGCACCATCCCAGCCGGAAGGAACTGATGTGCATCCTTCCTTATGGCGCCACGCTGGGAGCCATGAACCTGCTGTTTTATTTTGCCATCGCGCGGATTCCTCTGGGCATCGCTTTGGCCTTGGAATTCATGGGTCCCCTGGCAGTAGCGCTTTACGGGATGCGCCGGCGTCAGGATTTGGCGTGGGTGTTGTTCGCGGTAACGGGTGTCGCTTTGCTGCTGCCTATAACGGACTTGTCCGCCCACCTGGACCCGCTGGGAGGGGTGCTGGCACTCGGAGCAGGAATATTCTGGGGCGCCTACATTTTGACCGGACGGCGCTTGGCGCTCATCGGGAAAGAAGACGGTATGCGGGGCGGAGTTATGGTGGCGTGGGGGATGCTTTCAGCTGCGTTGGCGGTGTCCCCCGTGGGATTGATCGCCGGAAACGTCGTGCAGATGGATACCCGCCTCTGGATGCAGGTCTTCGGTGTCGCCGTTCTGTCGAGCGCCATTCCCTACTCGTTGGAAATGGTTGCGCTGAAGCAACTTCCCACCAAAATATTCGGTATTCTGACCAGTTTAGAGCCGGTAATCGGCGCCGTTTCCGGCTTCTTGTTCCTCTCGGAGCACCTCTCCGCGATGCAAGCACTGGCCATCGGCCTCATCGTGGTCGCATCGGCAGGGAGTACGTATGCCGAAAGCCGGCGCAGGTATGTCGAAGCAGTGGCTTTACCTTGAGGTGGTCGGAGCAGACCTGCGATGTCGTGCCGAAGCTCTAGCTAGTCTTAAAGTAAGCGAAACACCGGTTCGACTTGCAGTCGATTGAGCGATGTGCGGGACCGGAGGATGACCAGAACGAACACGAAAAGGCCCTTGGAGAAATCCAAGGGCCTTTTCTATTGATGGTCGCAGTGAGAGGCTTCGAACCTCCGCCTAACTGCTCCCGAAGCAGGTGCGGTGAACAGACCATGCAATCCGATGGGTAGTCCGAGGGTGCTGCGGGTGGGAGGTCGCGGGTCGGGTGTTGACATTTTGTTACCGAGGCCTAATGTTTGCGTGGCGCCATGGTCTGGTGCCATCACTACCCGATCAAAGGAGGTAAACCATGAGAACGTCGACAAAAATCCTGCTGCTCGCCGCTATCGGATTGTCGGCTGGGTGTGGAGATTCTACCCAGTCCGGGGCACTGTCTACTCAAAGTGCCGCTGACCAGGTAACACAAACAACGGTCTACCGAGTAGACCTGGATGCGCGGCCCGGTGGCGACGGGAAATCCTGGGCGACGGCATTCGACTCCCTTCAGGCCGCTTTCCCGCAGAACCTGCCGATAGGGTCCGAGTACGAGGTATGGATCAGGCACGGCACCTACCACCTCCCGGCAGAACTCCATGTCAGCGGTTCGCCGCGCATCTACGGCGGCTTCGACGGCAGGGAGACGGAACTGTCGCAAAGGGACTGGGAAAAGCACAAGACGGTCATCGACGGCGACAACCGGTTCCGGGGGATCGTGAAAGAACAATCAGCCGGCAGCCTGATCGTCGACGGAGTGGAAATCACTCGCTGTCTGGATGGCGCAATCGTCAAGGCTTCCATCTCCGGAAGCCTCGAGGTGAGCAACTGCAAGCTTACCGACAACAGGGACGGAGCGGTATTTATACATGAGGGGACTTTTCAGATCAAAAATTGCGAATTCACGGGGAACGTCTCCTCCAACGATGGCAGCGCCATCAGCGGCGGCGGCACAAGGGGAAGCATCGAGGGGTGCTCGTTCACCAGAAATATGTCCGCAGGGTCCGGAGGGGCCATAAACTGCTACTATCTCGACAGGATCCTCGACTGCGCCTTTATCGGTAACAGCGCCGACCTCGATGGCGGCGCGATCTGGATGAACAGGGGGATCAACCAAGGATTCATCAACTGTCTCTTCAGCGAGAATCAGGCGCAGCACGGCGGCGCAGTCTACTGCCCCCACATGTTCCCGTCGGGCTTCTTCACCAATTGCACATTCGTCCACAACCAGGCCAGGGTCGGCGGTGGGGCGATACACTGCGACTCCCCCGTTGGGGAGAGCGGGGTGCGCCTTCAAATTGCCAACTCCATCATCTGGGGAAACCTTCCGGATCAGATAGGAGTGCTGCGCTCCGATAGCGTCGAGGTCACCTATTCCGACATCATGGGGGGCTTTGCCGGCGCCGGCAACATCAACGCCGATCCGATGTTCAGGCGGGGCAGGTTTTTACTACGGCAGCACTCTCCGTGCATCAATGCAGGGACCCTCGATGCGACCGATCTTCCTGAGACTGATTTTGAAGGGAACCCGCGAGTCATCGACGGCACTCCGGATATGGGGTACGTCGAAGCCCGCTGGCTCATACCCGACGAAGTGAGGCGCTGATCTTGGATGGGAGGAGGATCAGAACCACAACGAAAAAGGCCCTTGGATTTCTCCAAGGGCCTTTTCAATAAATGGTCGGAATGAGAGGATTCGAACCTCCGACCCCCTGCTCCCGAAGCAGGTGCGCTACCAGGCTGCGCTACATTCCGGCTTTGAAACTCTGACGGGTCAATCAGGAGGAGAGATATAACAGCTTTCCCGCCTCTATGTCAAGCACTTTGAAAGGGTCAGGGGTGATTATTCACTTTTTTCTATCTCCGACTCTGCCAATACCTTGGAATCACGTCGTTGTTACTTCACTTTCACCCGGTATTGCAAGGTGAAGCTCCCGCCGGACCGGATGTTGCCGGTCATCGGGATGCGCCAGCCGGTGACGTTGCCGTCGTACCCGAGCGGCGCGCCGCCTGCGCCGGTCGCCGGTAGATAGGTCCAGGTCGCACCTTTATCGCTCGAATACTGCGGCGTCCCGAGCGACACGCCGGATGCAGGTGCGCTGTCGGTGAAAGCGAAGGGTGTGCCGCCGCCCAGGAAGAGGGAGGTGTAGGGACCGAGATCATCGGTGAGGACAACGTTGCTTCCGGCGCCGCTGCCGCTGTTCACCAACTGGATGGTGTAGATGACGTCCTGTCCCGAGTTTACGTTGGCGCGGTCGGCGGTCTTGAGGATCGATATGAGCGGCATCGCGGAGACGCTGACGGCGGCGGAGGCGCTGGTCCCGGAGAGAGAGAGGGGACCGGTGGCGAGAGGGGCGGCGGTGGTGTTTGTCAACGTTCCGGTGCTGGTTGCGGTTACGTTCATGGTGACCTGGCAACTGGCGCCGGGTACGAGTGACGCCGCGGAGAAGCGGACACCGCCGTCGTTCGCGGTGATCGGACCGCCTGAGATGTTGGTCACGCTGCCGCAGCCCACAGGGATGAAGGTTGTGCTCGTGTCGCGCAGCACCATCCCGGCGGGGAAGCTGTCGGTCACGCTGACGCCGGTCAGGGGGGCTGCGTTGGCGGCCGGGTTGGTGAGAACGAGCGTGAGGCCGACCGGTGCACCGGGGGCGACATTGGCGGAACCGAAGGATTTCGCCGTCGCCGGAGGGGCGAAGACGTTGAGCGTGGCGCTGGTGCTGCTCGTGTCGAGTCCTCCCCCTTGGCCGCTGAACCTCGTGCTGTTGTTGAGGTAGGAGGCCGCCGCATCGCCGCGCACCGTCGCGCTGAAACTGCAGGTCGAGGTGCCCTGGGTCATCGCTCCGGATGAGAGGGCGACGGACGCGGCGGTGTAGGAGGGCGTGCCGCTGCAGCCGGTGCCGGATATGCCGGTGACGCCGGTCACCGTGAGCCCCGCAGGGAAGGTGTCCGTGAAGGCAATGGTAGACTGGGCCGGTTTCGAGGTCGGCTCGTTCAAGACGTTGAAGGTCAGCGTGCTGCTTCCCCCAACCGCTATGTTGCCGCTCGTGTAGCTTTTCGTGAGCGTCGGGCGCGGCGTGTTGGTGAAGGTGCAGGTGAGTTCATCCCCCGCCTTCGGCGCGAAGGTGTAGCTGGCGGCGAAAAGCCGGCTCGGAAGGCTTGCTGCGGGGGTGGCACCCGTGCCGGTGTACGCGTTGCTGCAGGTGAGGGTCGCCGCGTATTTTGAAGCTACGGTGGTCCCCGCCGACTTCACGTCGTTCAGGGTGAGTGCGGCATCCGGGGAAGAGTTGAACACGGTGCTGACGCTGCTCAGGGTGCCTGAGGTGGTGGCCGAGGCGGTGCCGGAAAGGGTGCCGCCCCCGGTTGCGCTTACCGTGAACTGGTCCCCGGTGCTGATGCGACCGGCAACGTTTTTCACCAAGGTGATGCGCGGACGCTTCATGTTAGTGACGGTGCAGGCCGCACCACTGTTTGTGGTGTTCAGCGTGGCGCTGATGCTGCGGTCCGCGGGGCTTGTGCTTAGGGGGGGGCTCCCGGCGACCGGCGCGCAGCTGATCGCGGCGGTGCTGTCCCAGTCGCCGCCGGCAGCCGTTTCGGTTATGGTGAGGGTCTGGTCGGTCGCTAGGGCGGCGATGAAGACGCGTGCCGTCTCGTTGTCGCGCAGGGTGAAGCTTACGCTGTTGCTTGCGGTGGCGACGGTCGACGGAGTATAGGTCCCCCCGGTGGCGGAGGTCCCAGACAGGGTGGCTCCGGTGAGAACGATCACCTTGGAGCCTGCCGGGCCCGTGGCGGTGAAGGTGAACGCCTGGGTGCTGCCGTCAGGGACGGTCTGCTTGGTCACGTCGACGAACGCGCCGCTATAGACCGAGACGTTGCCCGCTACGGTGGCGACCCCGGCATTGCACTTGGACGGTGAGCCGTTGCTGACGTCGCCGGGGCCGGTGCAGACGTTTCCGGGGTTTTGCCAGTAGGTCACGACGTAGGGGATCCTGAGGGCGCCGGTGCTGTCACCGGTACAGAGAACCTTTATCTCGTCGACGGTCGTGGTGAAGTTGGCCCCACCCTTGAAATCGCCGCAGCCGTCTCCGTCCAGGTTGAGCCACGGGCTCGGGGTGGTGGGGAAGGTGGCTACGGAGCAGATGTTCCCCGGAGTGGTGTCACGCGGATCGTTTCCCTGCTGCCCGACGAAGAAGCCGACGTCGTAGCGGTCGGTGTTGGTGCCGGAGAGCCCGAGTTCCACCTTGAAACGGAAGTCGCCCCCCAGGGTGCAAAACGGTGGGGTGTTGGCCTGAGCCGTGAACACGGGGGCTATGGTGAATTCCCCGGCGGTGCAGTTAAGGCCGCCGGTGCGGTAGCCGACGCAGGTCTGATCCTGCCACGCACTGGTGGTGAGAGCCTGACCGAGGGAGGGCGCGGCCATGACGCAGAAAAGAGCGGCAAGGGAGGCGCGACGCCATGATCGTAACCCGGAATGGCTTTTTTGTTTGTGGAAACATTTGAGCATCTACTTCTCCTACAGGTAAAGCCGCGAGGGAGCCCCTTACCCGGCCTGAGGCCGCCCTCGCGCGCTTCCCAGTCACAGCTTATATGCGCAGGGACGGAGGGCGAGGGGGTAACGACGGTCTGCTGGTGTTACTCGCCGCGATTCAGCGCGGCCAGCCCTTCCTTCACGCTGTTCTGGTCGAACTTGAAGCGGAACTGGACGAAGGGGCCTTGGGCTGTGTAGTTCGCGGCAGAGAAATCCGCATCGCGGAAGCCGAGCAGGTTGTAGCCCAGGCTGAGCCACGCGTTCTGCATCACGTTGCAGCCGACCGAGGCGCCCAGGCTGTAATTCGCCTGGCGGGCCTGCCAGTTGTGCAGCACCGAGCTGCGTATCCCGATGTCCCAGGTGTCGCTCAGGTCGTGGCGCCCCTCGATGCCGATAAGATCGGTGTAGCCGCTGAAATCGTCGTCGTCCAGTTGTTCCAAAACGTACTTCGCGCCGTACTGAAGCGAAAGCTGGTTGCGCTTGTCCGGGCGGAAGTTCGCGTTCAGGTTGTTGATTATCCTTTTGCCCTGGGTCGAGCTCCCGCTGCTCTTTGCGTCCTTGAAGGTCAGGTCGAGGCGGTCGAGCACGATCCAGCGGGTGACCGGCGGCCGGTACGCCATCCCCAGCCGCAGATCGGCATCGGTGGTACGGGAACCGTCGATGCCTCTGGTCTGCAGCACCTGCAGCCTTCCGGTCCAACCCCAGTAGAGTCCCTGCTCGTTGGTGAGTCCGGAGATGAGCCCCCATTTGTCTTCGCTCTCCCCGTCGCGGTACTCGATCCGGTTGGACCACAGGAGTCTCTTCTCCTGGTAGGTGGCGCCGAGCGATACGGCGCTGAAGTCCTCGCCGCCCGAGGCGCTGGGGACCTTGGCGTCGAACTGGTAGCCGGTGCTCCTGCGGATGGTCTGGTTGCGGTCGAGGCCGCCGTCGACGGACCAGAAGCTGTTCACCTGCCACCTCTGGGCAAGTCCTACGGTAGCGAAGGTCCTCTGGTCGTTTTCTTTGCGGTCGCTGCCGACCGAGCTCGAGAAGGTCCCGCCGGTCCAGGGGGTGGATTTCATCCCGACCCTGGTGGTGTTGGTATCCGAGGTATCGCCGCTGGTGAGTTCCTGCTGGGCGAAGAGCAGCAGCGACGGCATGACCTGGAAGTCGGCGCCCAACACGGTACGGGTAGGATAGTCCGCGTTGTTGTTCTTGCTAAGCAGTGCCTGCTCATGCTCGGCACGCAGGGTCAGGCGCTGGTTCAGGGTCTTCCAGCTTCCCCCCACGGTACCCAGCACCGAGGTGGCGTTGTTGCCGCCAGCCAGGGTGTCGTTGGCGTAGCGCAATCCCGCTTTCCCGGTGAACTCCTTATCGGCGTAGCCTGCCTGCGCCTCGACAAAATCCCTGATGCTGTCGCCGATCAGGTTGTACTGGCGGTAGAACTGGCTTTCCAGGGTGAACCTCTCGCTCAGCCGGTAGCTTCCCTCGGCGCCGAACTTGCGGGTGCCGGACTCGGTCCCCTTCTGCTGTCCCAGGCCGAACCCTTCCTGCTGTTCACGGTAGTACGCCTTTCCCTCGAGCTTCTGATCGATGTGGGTGATCTCCGCCAGGTAGGCGTTGCCGCTCTCCTTCTCCAGCGGGGTGTCGCGCCTGGACGTGGCGATTTCGGCGCGCGCCTTGGTACCCGGCCCGACGTTCATGCTGGCGTCGGCGCCGTAGAGCGTGCTGTCCCCGCTTATGTGCCCCTCGCGGATGTAGCTTCCCCCGATGCGCAGGTTGCCGTCCATGAGCTTCACGCCGGCCCGCCCGCCGTAGGTGAGTGCTTCGCCGCCGGCATCGTTCACCTCGTAGTCGACGACGATGTAGACCGGGTTCAACTGGTCGTCCTTGCTGAAGACCGGGCTCTTGAAGAAGATGGTCCCCGCTTCGTAATCGATGCTGTAGTCGATGAACCGGGAGAGTGTGCGGCTTTCGACCACGCGTTCGCTGTGGAAGCGGTCGCGGGATTCGATGGCGATCTGCTCGGAGTTGATCACCAGTCCTTTGCGGCTCAGGCGATAAAGGCCGGAGGTGCCGTCGCCGCGCAACTCGTCCTTGACGAAGGACTGGCCGGTCTCGCTGCCGAAGGCGGTCACCTCATATTCCCTGGAGCGGTATTCGGTCTTCACTCCGTTCAGCCTGCGGCTGTAGCGGGAGAGCTCGGTGACCGACAGGCCGGTGTCGAAGTCGCCGAAGACGGCGCTGAACTGGTCGCGCTCCACCTTCAGGAAGAGTTTCCTCTGGCTGGAGGCGTCGTAGGCCTGGGCCGTCGCGTCGCCGTAGAGCGTGTAGAAGGCGTTAGGGTCGATGTTCTGGAACAGCGAGTTACCGTTCGGACCGGTGCTCTTCTTGGCGCTGTCGTAGGACATGGTGAGGAGCCACTCCCCCTTGATGCTCCCCTTGGCGTAGAAGGCGAGGCGCTCGTCGTCGTAGAGGTGCTCGTCGGCCCCGGCATCCTTTAGGTTCTGCATGTGGCCGGTCACGGTATTGTAGCCGACGGTCCCCTCGGCAAGGCCGACCAGGATCCAGTCGCGCATCTTCGGTTTCACGTAGGTCTCCACATCCAGGGTCGCCTTGTTGTAGGAGAGCTGGGTGCGATACGCGCCGCTTGCGGTAACCGGCTGGAACTTGATCCACCCCTGGGCATCCACCGAGGCGAGGCCGCTGCCTGCGCTGACCGCGATGGTGCCGGGCTCGATGTAGGGGCGCAGTTCACCACCTTTGAGCACGAGCTGGGCGTTTGCCGGAACCGGCTTGCCGTCCTGGTCCATGAGCTCGATGCGCACCATGACCGGGGTCCTGCCGTCGGCGACGTTACCGTCCGCCGAGACGAGGCGCAGGGCGGCGATCTCCCCGGTTCTGATCACTTTCACGCTCTGGTCGAAGCGGGCCGTGCCGAAGGTGTCCGTCCCCTTGAGCTGGAGGACGTGCTCGCCCTTGTCACCGAAGTCCAGGCCGATGTAGGTGTAGAGGCTCTTGTCGCTCTCCCTGTCTTTCAGCTTGAAGCCGATCTTGTCAGCCGGGATGGTCTGACCGTCCAGGATCAGTACCGGGGTGAGGGCCGAGTTGAGCACGACCTGAACCGCGTTGATCTGAGAGGCGAGCACGGTGCCGTCGGCGAGGGACAGGATGCCTTCCTTCTCGGTTACGTGCAGGTCGTTCGACTTCTCTTGGCCGGCAACGGCCTTTCCTTTGGCGACTTTTTCCTCGAACTCGACGCTGGTCTCCTCGTTCGTTTTCGCCGGGGTCTGTGCAGCCTGGGGCTGCGGCGCGACATCGGGGCGGTTGATCTCTTCCATGCTGTCGGAGAGTTCCGCAGTGGCGCTCAGCGTCTTAATCGCCTTTCCGGCGGCGTCGCAGATCCGGATGGTGACGTTGGTGTTGGAGTTCTCCTCCTTGACGTCGGGGTCGAGGAGCGACTGCAGACGCAGGTCGAATTTGCCGTCCTCCGGGAGCTTGTCGAAGTGGTACACAAGCTCGGTGTCGGTGACCTTGGGGTCGGCGGTTTCGCTCGCGCACAGGCGGGAGGTGCCGTTCATGTAGAGGAGGCTCTTCGGAAGCGCGAGGTTCACCGTGACGTTCTTGAGCGCCTGGTCCATGCCGGCCAGCTTGATGCGGTGGTGCACGACACCCTCGTTGAGGGCCGCGTAGAGCTCGACGTGCTCGGCCTTGAGGGCAGCGGCTGCGGCGGCGGCAGGTGCGGCCTTGGCTGTCGAGGCTGTCGTGGCTGTCGTAGCTGTCGGACTGGTCGGACTGGTCGGACTGGTCGGACTGGCGGCAGCTGCAGCTGCAGACGCTGCCTGGGCTGCCTGGGCTGCCTGGGCTACCTGGGCTACCTGGGCTACCGCTGCCGGTACGGTTGTGGCGGCCGGTGCGGGTGCAGCCGCACTTGCCACCGCAGGTGCGGCGGCCGGTTTGCTCCCGGCCAGCGGCTGCTTCTTCACGCCGCTTCTGTCTTTCACCATGGTCACCCGGCTGGTCTGCACCTGTCGGGAGAGCGAAACCTTCACTTCCACACGACGGTTCTGCGCGCGCCCGGCTTCGGTCCGGTTGCTCGCTACCGGCTCCTTCTCGCCCCGCCCGGTAAGATAAAGCGCCTCAGGCGGAAGGTGCAGCGCGGCGGTCAGGTAACGCCCGACGTTCTTCGCGCGTGCGAAGGAGAGGACGGTGTTGTCCGCATAGACGGCGCGGCTGCGCGGGGAGATGCGGACCTGGTCGGTGTGCCCGGTCACGTCGATCCGGTCGATATTGTATTGCTTGAGTAGGTCGGCCAGCGCTGCGAGCTGCTTGCGGTCCTCTTCGTTCAGTTCGGCGCCGAAGGTCGGGAAATGCGGGCGCAGCACCATCGGCGGCAGCGAAACGCGGCTCTCTTCACGCACGAGGGTAAGCATGTTGTCTGCCTCGGGGGCGACGACATCCTTGGCGTCGGGGGCGTCGAAGGTGAGGGCCGCCCTCGTCTGCAGTGAACCCGGAGCGGCACCATCGATGCCTGCCTTGAAACGCAGCTCTTTGCTCCAGGTCGCGTCGGCTGCACCGAGTTCGAAGACGAGGCCGTTGCCGGTGATCTCTGGATCGCTTTGTGGCATGCCGCTCAGGTTGCTGCTTCCCTTGCGGTAGATCACCCCCTGCGGCAGGGTGACAGCGAGACGCAACTTCTGAAGGGGCACACCAGCGGCCTGCATCGGTATCTGGTATTCGATGACCTCGCCGCTTTGGGTGCTGATCATCTCCAAGGCAACCTCGCCCTGGTACCTCGGATCCTCGTTCTGCGGGGTGGACGCGTTGGACGCGGGGGGGCCGGTGACTGCTGCGGGCCCGTTGGGCACTACAGTAGGTGCCGCGATCGGCGCTGCGGTCGGTGCTGCGGTCGGTGCTGCAGTCGGTGCTGCAGTCGGTGCTGCGGTCGGTGCTGCAGTCGGTGCTGCAGTCGGTGCTGCAGTCGGTGCTGCAGTCGACGAGGGGGTGTTGGCCTTGTCGCCCAGCCGGGAGAGGTAGAAGTCGGTGCGCCACATGGTGCCGCCTTGCAGCTCGGCGAACTGCGAGTAGGCACGCCCGGCGAAACGGCTGTTCTTCTCGCACTGCTGCACTTGGTAACCCTCTGGTAGTGAGTCGATGTCGAGCTGCACTACGTGCGTGCCCGAGGCCACTCCCTCGAAGTGGAACATGCCGCGCTTGTCACTCACCACGAAGGTGCCGTCCTCGAGGTAGATCCCGACTCCTTCCATCCCCTTCTTGTTGTCCTCGGGGTTCTCGCCGCAGGCGCCCACGAAGACGCGCCCCATGATGATGTTGCGGCTCTGCATGAACGGCTCCTGCACCGTTACGGAAGCGGTGGCCGGTGTCGCGCCGACGGCTGGTGTGCTCGTGGCGGAAGCGATGTTCACCGCGGTGCCTGGTCTCGCGCTTGTCCCGACCACGACGACATAACGCAGAAGTGCGGTGGTTTTCGGAGCGAGGTCCCCGATCCTGAAGGTCAGCGTGCTGCCGTCGGCGGAGATCGCGGGATCTGCTACGGCGGAGCCGTTCAGACGGACGGACCCCTTCTGGTAGCGGAACCCGGCGGGGAGCTTGTCGGTGATCACGGTGTTGAAAACGGTGCCGACCGAATCGGTGTTCTGCACCGCGACGTCGTAGCTCAGGTACTCGCCGGTGGAAACAACGCTCTTGCCGGCACTCTTCTTAAGCCAGAGGGTGCCGATCTTCGGATCGATCGGGAGGTCGACACGGATCGCGGGGCCCGCCGGTACCACGAAGACCTCACCGCGCGACCCCGGCTCCAGGATCTTATACGGCGCCCCGGAGAGGGTTTGCAGCTTCGCGGTGTCGACGGTGGAGGGGGCGGTGTAGCGGTCCGGCGTCGTTACCTTGAGGATGTAGTTGCCCGGAGCGACGTAAGGGAAGCGGTACCCCCCCGGGCTGAAAGCGTAGGTTCTCCCCTCGCTGTCGTGGGCGATGCCGCCGGATACGACTTTGTTCGGGAAGAGGTTGCCGGCGACGCCGTTGTCGCCCAGTACCGTAGCGCCAAGCCCGGTGCCGGCGTCGATGAGCTCAACGGTTACCCCGTCGACCGGTCGTCCGGTAACCGAATCGAAGACGATACCGAAGGGGTCGACGATGGCGGCAGCCGCAGAGCTGTCACTGCCGTCCATCTTGTCTACATACCGCGCCTTTATGTCGGAGGCCTCGGCCACGCTGAGAACGCCGTTGCCTGCGACTCCCGCCTGGGACGTGGTCTGGATGTAGCCGACGAAGATGCCGGTATCGGGACCGGTTTCCGTGAGCAGCAGGGTTTCGCTGTCGCCGGTAGCGGGATCGGTAATCGTCACCTTCACACTTTCGGCGCTTTCCCTGTCCAGGTTCTGGTCCGGATCGGTGATCCTGACGAAGAGGGGTTCGCCGGCGTGGAACGTGTCGGACGCGGATAGCTGCACCGGCGTGGAGAGGTCGATGGTGCTCTCGGTTCCGGAGGTGACCGGTGCGGCGAGCTTGGCGAGCGTGCCGGTCGCGTCGTAGAAGGAGGTGGCTGGGACGGTGACGCTGCTCGCACCTGTCACGCCTGGGGAGTACTTGAGGAACTCCGCGGTCGAACTGGTGCGTGCCATCACCGTCACAGTTACCTGGGTCGCAACTTCCGGAAGCTGGCTGCAACTGAAGGTGGCGCGGTTCACGATCCGGTCGCCGTTGACGGCGGCCAAACCCTCCCTTCCCCCGAACATCAGGAGAAGGGAGAGGATGAGAAGTGTCAGCGAGGCAGGGATGAGGCGCAGCTTCGGACGCAACTCGAGGGCAGCCCGCGGCGCAGACGCACCGCGGCGAGGCCGGCGACTCTTAGCGCCGGCAAGCTCCCCGGCCCGAAGGCCGGGGAGACTGCTCAAGATGTTGCAGATCCGTTTCATCATCACGCTGCCGTTATGCTCCCTACTTGATCTTCACGCGGTAAGCCACGGCGACCCCTTTGCCGATCGGGATGGTTCCGGCGGTGGTGGCGTTGGCGCCATCTCCGACGTTGACGATCAGGTTCGGGGAGTTCACCGCCACGTAGCTCGCCTGGTTGGCGCCGATGGCGCCGGCGGCGATGGTTGAGGCGACGGCGTTGGTGTCGATGTAGAAGATCGGACGGGAGCCGGTGTAAGCCGGCAGCGGATCGGTCACGTAGGCGGTCGGTATGTGGTCCGAGACCGCGCACGTGGTGAGGTCGAAGGTGCTGGACCCGCTGTTGGACACCTCGATGACGTACTCGATCACGTCATCCGGTTTCCCGGTAACCCCGCCGGTGAAGTAGGGAAGCGAACCCGCGCCGGTGTTCCCCTCGATGGAGGAGTTGTAGTGCGGGGTACCGCTGCCGGTGACCGGCGACGTCACGTTCCTGGAGTACTTCTGGAAGGTGATGGTCGGCGGCGTGGAGGTCCACTTGTTTGCCGGCGCGGTGGTGGCGGAATTGGTCGGGAAGTTGGTGGCCGTGACCTCCGCCTTCACCGTGGTGGTGATGTCCAGGCCGAGCGTGGCGATGGTGCCGGGCTTCGCGGTGAGGGTCACCTCCTGGCGCTCGCCTATCTGCACGCCGGCACCGAGGACATCGGCCGGGGCGATCGCCTGGGTGTTGGCCCAGTTGATGGTGAAGGTGTTGTTCGCCGAGTTGTACTGGGTCGAGGTCACCTTCGGGGTGTAGGTGTGGCTGTTCACCGTGAAGACGATGATGTCGTTCACGGCGATGCCGTTCACCTCGGCGTCGGCGGTGACGGCGCCCCCGATCGGTGCCGGGACCACGATGGAGGTGGTGGTGCCGGTGCCGGCGGTGATGGTCGCTCCGAGTTTGATGCTGGTGCCGCCGGTAACGGTTGCACCGGTGGTGTTGCTCGCAGCCGCCACGGACGGCGTGACGGTGTAGTCAGCCGGGCCGTTTGCGGACGAAGTTACCGTGACGGTGTTCGAGATGGCGGGGGTGTCGGGGCCCTGGTAGGCGCCGCTGCCGCTGGTGATGGTGACGTTGGGGAGCGACGGCACCAGGTCGACCTTGACCGTGACCGAGCTCTCGGCGGTGAGCCCCCCGTTATAGGAAAGGACCGCCTTGTTCACGATGGCGGTATTGGCGGCCGTGCTGGCGAACGCAGCCTGGGCGCACAACACCGCCGTAGCGGCCAGCGCGGGCGCCAGCCACTTCTTGCCGAAAAACTTCATGGGATGCCTCCTGCGGCGTCCCGGTCACCATGGCGACCGGGACGCCCGAACGGTTAGTCGATCCTGACCTGGTAGAGGATGGTGTAGGTATCGAGCCAGGTGCCGCCGTTTGCTTGGCACGCGCTCTGCGTCGACTGTGCTCCGTTGCTGCAGGAGGGCACGGTGCCCCCGTTGCCCTGGGTCGAGGTGTCACCCAGGTAGAAGTTGATCGCCTTGGTCGCCGCGGTTCCGGCTGCGTCGCCGAACCCGGTCTTGATGGCGGTCGGCTGGGCATCAGCGTCCACTGCGGTGGTGACCGCTACGGTTTTGCCGAGGCTGTCGGTGATGGTGGCGAAGACGCTGCCGCCCGCTTTGTCACCGTAGGTGTTGTGGGTGACGAGGGTGGTGTAGGCCGGTACCGCGTCCTTGATGCTCACCATGGCCGCCTGGCCGCCGTTGTTCTTGACGGTGATGCGGTATTCCAGGATGTCCTGCGGATTGCCGGTGGCGGTCCCGCCCCAGGTAGTGTTGGCGACGTTGCGCACCTCTTTCCTGATGGAGAGCTGGCTGCGTTTATAGAAGCCGGCGGTGCAGGTGAGGTCGGTGCTGTTGCTGCCGTTGGTGGCGTTGACGGTGTAGCCGACGTATCCGTCAGCGGTCACGCTCGACGCGCTGGCTTTTACGTCAACCTGCACCAGCACCATTTCCCCTACCGGCACACCAAGGGTGGGGGCGGTAGCCGGGGTGGTGAAGGCCGGGGCAACGCTGCCGCCGCCGAAGGTGAACGAGGTCCCGTTGAGGGTCACGGTGGTGTTTTCATAGGCGGCGAGCTTCAGGTAACCCTGCACCTCCGCCTGGGTGTCGGAGAGTTTGCCGCTGGTATAAGCGGTGGTGCCGTCAGCGTTCGCATGGGACGCCGGGGTGCCCTGGAATACTTCGGCTACCTTGAAGGCGCGCTTGACCTTGCCGCCGACCGGGCCGATCTCGACGAGGACGATGTCGTTCGCTGCGAAGCCGTCCAGCGAGCCGCCCGGGAAGAGGAGAGTCTGGGAGTCCTTGACGCCGACGGGGATGGCGCTCCCGAGTATCCTGGATGCGGGGTTGGTCGCCTCGACGCCGCCGTTGTAGGTGAGGGTCGAGTAGGTCCTGGTGATGTCCGTTACGTTTGCGGTGGTGCTGGGGGTGTTGTCCCCCATGGTGAGGCTGTAGGTGTCCGCGCCGTTGGCGGTTGCGCTGAGGGCGTAGATCGCGGAAACGGTGCCGCCGGAAACGGTGTCGACGGAGGCCAGGCAGCCAAGGCCGGCGACGGTCCCGCCGGAGGGGGCGGTGGTCGCGTTGAGCGCGGATTTGACCAGGTTTACCGTGGTGGTGGTGGAGGCTGCTGCGGTGAAGGTGTTCTTGCCGCTGGTGTCGCTGTAGGTGACTTCGACTACGTTGACCACTTTAGCGCCGGCGGAAGTGTTGGCGAGTGCCGTAGCGGGAACGGCGGCTGCCGCCACGGCGCTGAGCGCCAGGACGGCAAAGAGGTTGCGTTTCATAAGATCTCCTTTTTGTACTGCATCATTTCAATAAAAAAATAAAAGGTCCTGCTGTTACTGCTGTTACTGCTGTTACTGCTGTTACTGCTGTTAGTGCTGTTAGTGCTGTTAGTGCTGTGTCTGTGGGGCTTCGGGTTAGTCTTGTGTCATATGCCTCCTTTGTACGTAACTTGACTTTTTGTCTGCCTCTAGTCGTTCTGCGTTTATAACTATTTCACTTTTACCTTGAAGCTGACCGATCCCTTGCCGCCTGCAGGCACTTGGGGGATGGTCCAGCGCACATCGGTGTAATCGTCCGGGGACGCTACTTTCTTCTCCGGTTTCCCGGTGCTTCCCTTCACCTCGTAGGTGAGCAGCGTCGGCTTCTTGAAGGTTTTCCCCTTGTCGATGGAGAAGGAGAGGTCGCCGGTTTCGCTCGCGCTGCCGGGGATGTACGAGGTTCCGGCCGGGATCGGATCACTGATGATCACGTCTTTGGCGGCATCGGTGCCGGAGTTCACGTAGTTGAGGGTGTAGATGATCTCCTCGCCCGGCTGAACGCCCTTCGCCGCGATCCGCTTCTTCACCTGCTTCCCTTTGGCGGTTACGCTCACCTCTTTCTCGGCCTTGATGGTGATGGCCACCTTGGGCTGTGCCCATGCGGACAGCGGCATTGCCGCCAGCATGAGACCGACGGTGCCTGCCAACAAATTGCTTGTTCTTTTCATTTTTTCTCCTTGTTGTGACGCTTGATGCTCTTTGTTTACCTTTCTTGTCTGCATAAGTGCCGCTTATACGGCAGCTTTCACGCTTTCATACTTCTGATACAAAAATGCCCGTCTGCATATTAAATGGAGACGGGCATCTCTGACCGTTGGGAAAGCGCAGCTTTCCCTTGCGGGCCTGACTCCAGATGCTCTTCGGTAACCCGGCTATCCCCTGCTGCTTGCAGTGGACCCGTGGCTTTGCGTCGCCGGATTGCTCCGGGTTTGCCGTTATCGGAGTAAGCTATGTCTTTGCGTGGACTATGGAACCATGCCTTCCTTTTATCGGTTGAAAACTGGTTATACCAATATTGTCGAGCGCTTACGGAGTCGATCTCCAGTGGCGCTTCCTGTTGTGCTTAGATCTCCGCCATCTTATGTCCTACAAAATCGCGCCACAATACCAAATTGCTTGAAAAATATAAAGTTATTTTTCCAATGAGAGGTGGGGCGAATGCGTCGGCGCATCTGTCTTGGCGCTGTGACAGGTGGCGCCCTGGTTCATTCATGAGTCGTTTTTCGATCAGGGGGCAGTCTGGAGGGGAAAAAAGAAACCGCCGCCGGCAGGGTTGCTGCCGACGGCGGTGGTTTGTCAGGCTTTTTATGGGGAGGTGACGTTTGTTTAAGGGGCCGGTGCCGGGCCGTAGCTGTCGATCACGAAGTCGAAGCTCGCGGCGACCGTGTAGGTAGGCTTGGCCGGGTTGTTGTCGTCTTCGATTATCGCGTTGTAGCTGCCGCTCACCCTGTCCCCGGTGTTGCTGCCGTAACGGGTGAAGCTGATCGTGCCACCGATCGTTCTGATCAGGGTGGACGGTTGCCCGTTGAGGAAGTAGACGCTGCCGGGGAAAGCCGGGGCCGCTCCGCCGCTCCCCAAGGAGTACGCCACCTGCGGCGTGATCGCTGCGCCGGGGTTGATGTCGATGCGGGTGACCGTCTTGTAGTCCGGATCCGTGAGGCTCGTCGCGATGGCGGCGCGGAACACGATGCCGAGATCGGATTTGCTGGAGGAGAGGTAGGTCACCTTTTCCAGCCCGTAGCCGTCGCTCGTGATGGTGTAGGAGTTGCTCGGCGCGGTCGGAGTCGTGTCGACACCTGCAGGGGCGCTGCCGCCTCCGCCACCGCCGCAACCGGCGATGACCACCAAGGCAATCGATAGAAGAAGCGCCCTGGTCCTGGCGCTGAATGAGCTTTTGCGGGATGCGTAGTTTGTGGTGGTGTAGGTGTTCATGGAAGCCCCCCTGTTTACGTGGTTGCTACCTCTATTACATACACGGTGCCAGAATTTTCTCATGTGAAAGAATCGTCGTATGTAGTTCACTTATCGGCATTAATTCTTCTGAACTGGAGAAATTTTGCTCGCTATTTTCAAAAAGTTGATGTTCAGCGCTTGCACAGCTTTGAGGGGTGCTGTACCAAACTTGGCTAGCAACATGCCTCTGCCGACTCCGGGGTGATGGTTCATGAACAGCTGCGCATTCCGGAGAGTGGGACTGGGGCCGTGCGAGAGGCTTTTGATGCCCCGGTCGGGGGGAAGAAAAACGTTGTCATCGCCCGGTGGAAGTGTTAAAAACTTGCAGTTCAGGTTATTTGCGGAGTGTGCATGGCCATCAGGGACTTACGCGGCTTTCTTGCCGAGCTGGACGCGGCGGGAGAACTGCAGCGGGTGGATGCGGAGGTCGATCCCGAACTGGAGATCGCCTGCATCACGGACCGCCAGAGCAAGCTCCCAGGCGGCGGTAAGGCGCTTCTCTTTGAGAGCGTAAAGGGAAGTTCACACCCGCTGGCAACCAACCTCTTCGGCTCACCCCTGCGGATGGCGCTCGCGCTTCAGGTTGAGAACCTCTCCCAACTGACCGGCAAGATGGAACACCTGCTTGAGTCCCCGGACCTGGCACCGGCGCCGAGCCTGGTGCGGCACCCTTCCTGCCGGGAAGTGGTCTGTCGTACTCCGGACCTGGGACGTTACCCTTTCCTGAAGAGCTGGCCCGGCGAGCAAGGGCGCTTCATCACACTTCCCCTCGTCTTCACGCGCGACCGCGATACCGGCGCCACCAACTGTGGCATGTACCGGGTGCGCATCTTCGATGACCGGTCAGCGGGCATTAGGTGGAAGCCGGGAAGCGGCGGCCACGCGCACTGGCAAAAGTACCGCGATGCGGGCGAACCCATGCCGGTCGCCATCGCGGTGGGTGCGGCTCCGGCACTGACCCTGGCTGCCGCGCTCCCCCTGCCGCAAGGTGTGGACGAGGTTTCCCTCGCCGGCTACCTGGAAGGGGCACCGGTGGAGATGGCGCACTGCCTCGATTCGGATCTCCTGGTTCCGGCCCTGGCCGAGATGGTGATCGAAGGGGTGATCGAGCCGGGAGCGACCCGGGCCGAGGGGCCTTTCGGGAACCACACCGGCGCATACGATCCGGGGGAAGAGGTTCCGCTGCTGCGGGTGACCTGCATCACCCACAGGAAAGATCCCATCTGCCAGGCCACCGTGGTCGGCCCCCCGCCCATGGAAGACTGCTACCTCGCCAAGGCCGGCGAGCGGCTGCTGCTCCCGCTTTTGCGGCGCGGCTGTCCCGAGATCGTCGACCTGGTCATGCCTTTGGAGGGGATCTTCCACGGCTGCGCCATCGTCGCCATAGAGAAGAAGGCGCCGGGGGACGGGCGACGGGTGCTGGAGAGGCTGCGCAGCGAGGGATGGCTGAAACGGGGGAAGCTCCTGGTGGTCGTGAATCGGCCCGAAGGGGAGCTGACCCTTGCTGAAGGGTTTTGGCAGGCGCTGAACGCGGTTCGATTTCCGCGCGACCTGGTGGTGACGCCTGACGGCTGCCTCGGGGTCGACGCGACAGGCAAGCTTCCCGAGGAAGGGGGGCTTGCTTCGGATAAAGTACGGCAGGACGCATCGGTAAGCGCCCGGGTGGAGAAGAGGTGGCGGGAGTACGGCTTCTTTGACGGCGACGGGCGGGAAAGGTAGTTAATGAGCAGTCAGGCAGGAGTAGAGATGACGATATACGCCAGGGTAAGAATTTTCCTGGAGATGATAAAGTTCAGCCACACCATTTTCGCGCTTCCTTTCGCCTTTACCGGTGCCGTGCTGGCCGCCCGCGGGGTGCCGACGCTGGCCCAGGCCGGGTGGATCATCCTCGCCATGGTCGGTGCGCGTACCGCAGCAATGGGGCTCAACCGGGTGATCGACGCCGAGATCGACGGCAGAAATCCGCGCACCGCCGGGCGCGCCATTCCGGCGGGCCTTCTGGGGCGCGGCGCCGTGCTCTGCTTCATCGTCATTTCCGTGCTGCTCATGCTCTTCGCCGCGCGCATGCTGAACCCGCTTTGCCTCTACCTTTCACCGGTGGCGCTCGGTTTCATCCTGCTCTACTCGTACTGCAAGCGTTTCACCTCGCTGGCGCACGTGGTGCTTGGCATCTGCCTTGCCGGCGCGCCGCTCGGCGCATGGATCGCCATTCGCGGCAGCGCCGATCTCCCCGCCTTCCTGCTCGCCTTCGCCGTGCTGTTCTGGGTGGCCGGTTTCGACATCCTCTACGCGCTGCAGGACATGGACTTCGACCGCGAAAGCGGGTTGCACTCCATTCCCGCGAGACTCGGCGTCAACGGGTCGCTCTGGACCTCGCGCATCTTCCATGTCGTTTCCTGTCTCTTCCTGATCGGCCTTTATTTCCATCTCGGGCTCGGGCATTTCTTCCTGGCCGGTGTAGTCGCCACCTGCGGGATGCTGTTGTATGAGCATTACCTGCTGCGGGGCGGAGACCTCGCCTGTCTCGACGCCGCCTTCTTCAACATGAACGGCTACATCAGCGTAACCCTCTTTTTCGCCACTCTGCTGGACACGATGACCGCAGGTGCGCTGTGAGCAAGCGGCACTTCGTCGTCGCCATAACCGGTGCCTCAGGCAGCGTGTACGGCCTTAGGGTTGTCGAGGAACTGCTCAAGGGGGGTGCCCGGGTCAGCGTCCTGATCACCGCGGCGGGGTTCGCCGTCCTGCGCGAGGAGTGCGGGCTTTGCTGGGGGGGGACGGCGGCAGAGGTGCAGGAGCAGTTGCGCGGCCGGCTGGGGTACGAGGGTGACGGGCTGCGTTACTACGCCTGCGACGACCTTTTCGCCCCCATCGCCAGCGGTTCTTCCGCGCCGGATGCCATGCTGGTGGTTCCCTGCTCGATGGGGACGCTCTCGCGAGTCAGCTGCGGCAACGCCGGGAACCTGCTCGAGCGCGCCGCCGACGTGATGCTCAAAGAAGGGCGCCCGCTCGTGCTGGTGCCTCGGGAGACCCCCTTCAATGCGATACACCTGGAGCACATGCTGAAGCTCTCCCGGTTGGGTGTGCGCATCGTCCCCGCGATGCCCGGCTTCTATCACAAGCCGCAAAGCCTTGAGGATCTGGTGGACTTCGTGGTGGGGAAGGTGCTGGACAGCGTGCAGGTCGAGCACAATCTCTTCAAACGCTGGGGCTCCGAAGGATAACTGGGCCTTGCAGCTTGGCCAGCTTGGCCAGTCAGACCAGTCAGACCAGTCAGACCAGTCAGACGTCCGACAAGAAAGGAAAAAGCAGCAATGACTTTTGCAGAAATAGCAGAAAAAGTGCATTCCGGAGTGCGCATCGACGAAGCCGAGGCGCTCTTTCTCTTTGAGTACCCCGACCTCCTGGCGCTTGGTGAACTGGCCCAGACCGTGAACGAGCGGCGTAACGGCCGCAAGGTCTTCTTCAACGTCAATCGCCACATCAACCACACCAACATATGCGTGAACCGCTGCCGCTTCTGCGCCTTCTTCAGGAGGCCGGGCGAGAAGGGCGCTTACCTGATGTCACTGGACGAGGTGCGCACCCGGGCCGAGGAGGCGCTGCAGCAGGGGGCTACCGAGATCCATGTAGTGGGCGGGCTGCACCCCGATCTCCCCTTCGAGTTCTACCTGGAACTGCTCGCTACCATCAAGGCGGTCTCCCCCGATCTGCACGTGAAGGCCTTCACCGCGGTCGAAATCGCTTACCTGGCCGACCTCGCCAAGCTCACCATCCCGCAGACCCTCGAGAAGCTTAAAGAGGCGGGGCTCGGTTCGCTTCCCGGCGGCGGCGCCGAGATCTTCGCCCCGGAAATCCGCAAGCAGCTCTGCCCCGAGAAGATAACCGGCGCAGAGTGGCTCTCGATCATGAAACAGGTGCACGAGGCAGGGCTTAAGTCGAACGCCACCATGCTCTACGGGCACCTGGAGAGCGTTGCCGACCGCGTCGACCACATGCGTCAGTTGAGGGAGCTGCAGGACCTGACCGGCGGCTTCCAGGTTTTCATCCCGCTTGCCTTCCAGCCCGAGCACTCGGAGCTTAAGATCGGCGGCAGCGGCACAAGCGGCGTCGACGACCTGCGGACCCTGGCGGTCGGGCGGATCTATCTCGACAATTTCGCCAACGTGAAAGCCTACTGGGTCATGCTCGGGGAGAAGATCGCGCAGGTCGCGCTCTGCTTCGGCGTCAACGATCTCGACGGGACCGTGGTAGAGGAGCGCATCGGTCACGATGCCGGTGCCGAGACGCCGCAGGCGATGAGCCGCGACGCCATCGTCGCCATGATCCGCAAAGCGGGGCGTATCCCGGTCGAGCGCGACACGCTTTACCGCGAACTGCGCGCTTATTAGTTGACCGCGTCCACCAGGTCCACCGGGTCCACACCCCGGTTGCCCGCGAGCCGAAAGAAAATGGCAGGTTCACCATGCTCAACACCATAAATGAAAAAGTAGCCTCCGGCGCCGAACTCACCCGCGAAGAAGCCCTCTGGTGCCTCACCGAGGGTGACCTCGTCGCCGTCGGCCGCATCGCCGACACTATACGCCGCACCATGCACCCGGATGGGTGCGTGAGCTTCGTGGTCGACCGCAACGTGAACTACACCAACGTCTGCGAGTCGCAGTGCAAGTTCTGCGCGTTCTACAGAAACGCCGAGGCCCCCGACGCCTACCTGCTGGAGAACGGCGAGATCATGGCGAAGATCCAGGAACTCGTGGACCAGGGGGGTACCCAGCTCCTGATGCAGGGGGGGCTGCACCCTTCCCTCGACGTCACCTACTTCGAGAAGCTCTTCCGCGAGATCAAGCGCCGCTTCCCCGGCGTGCAGAACCACTCGCTTTCTCCCGCGGAGATCACCCACACCGCGAGGCTATCCGGGCTCTCCATCCCCGAGACGCTCGCGCGCCTCAAGGAGGCGGGGCTCGATTCCGTTCCGGGGGGCGGCGCCGAGATCCTCGTGGACAGCGTGCGCGCCGAGATCTCACCTAAGAAGATCGGCTGGCAGGGGTGGGCGACCGTGATGCGCGAGGCGGCGAAACTCGGCATGTCCACCACGGCGACCATGATGTTCGGCAGCAAGGAGCGCGTCGAGGACATCGTCGAGCACCTGTTCCGGGTGCGTGACCTGCAGGCCGAGGGTGGCAGTTTCACCGCCTTCATCCCCTGGACCTACCAGCCGGGGAACACCGAGCTCGGCGGCGAGACGGCGAGCGGCGTCGAATACCTGAAGGTGCTGGCGCTCTCACGCATCGTGCTGCGCAATATCCGGAACATCCAGGCGAGCTGGGTGACCCAGGGGGCCAAGATGGCCCAGGTCGCCCTCTTCTTCGGCGCGAACGACGTCGGGGGGACCATGCTCGAGGAGAACGTGGTCGCCGCGGCGGGATGCCGTTTCCGCATGTCGCAGCAGCAGATGATCGAACTGATCAAGGGTGCCGGCTTCACGCCGGTCCGACGCACCACCCTCTACCGGGAGCTCGAGCGCTACTGATGGGGCAATGGAAAATTGACAATTTACAATGTCGTTGGCGTTGGGGCTGGCGCTTGCCCCCGGCCCGGTCCGGCCACCAAGCCGAAAAACTTGTTGTTTCATCGCCAATTGTTCAATCGTCCATTGTCAATTGACGTTCAATTTGGTTATATTCACACCCTGAATCTGCCAGCAAAGGAGTTGCCATGAGTGCCCTGCGAAAAAACATCGCAGATATGGCAGGCTATGTCCCCGGCTTCCAGCCCGAAGATGCGGCCTCCTACATCAAGCTGAACACGAACGAGAACCCCTATCCGCCGTCACCGCGGGTGATCGAGGCGATAAACGCCGAGGTCGGCGAGGGGCTGCGCCGCTACCCGGACGCCGCGAGCCGTCTGGCCCGTGAGGAAGCCGGCAGGCTGTACGGTTTCGATCCGTCATGGATCATCATGGCCAACGGTTCGGACGAGGTGCTGAACAACCTGATCCGCGCCTTCGCCGGCGAGGGGGAGGAGGTCGCCTACATCCATCCCTCCTATTCTTATTACGGGACGCTTGCCGAGATCCAGGGCGCCAAGGTACGTACCTTCGGACTCTCCGAGGCGTTCGAGCCGCAGGGGATTCCGGAGCGCTACGATGCGAAGCTCTTCTTCCTCACCAACCCGAACGCGCCCCTTGGCTTCACCTACAGCCAAAAGTACATAGCGGATCTGGCCGGCCGGCTCTCCGGCGTGCTCGTCGTGGACGAGGCGTACGCCGATTTCGCCGAGGAGAACTCGCTCGAGCTCGTGCGCTCCCTTGACAACGTCGTGGTCACCCGGACCTTCTCCAAGAGCTATTCGCTCGCCGGGATGAGGCTTGGTCTTGCCATCGCACGCCCCGAGGTGATCGCTGCGCTCAACAAGATCCGCGACCACTACAACCTGGACCGCCTGGCCCAGACCGCCGCGGCTGCCGCACTGAGCGACCAGGAGTACTTCCGCGGCTGCGTCGCGAAGATCAAGGAGACGCGCGCCTGGTTCACCGCCGAGCTTGAAAAGATCGGCTACCACGTTATTCCATCCAGCGGGAACTACGTCTTCGCTTCTCCCCCCGACCGTGACGGCACCCGTGTCTACCAGGGGCTCTACGACAGAAAGATCCTCGTGCGGCACTTCACCGACCCGAAGCTCAGCCACGGCCTGCGTATCAGCATCGGAACGAAAGAGGAGATGGAGCGCACCGTGCAGGCCCTGGTCGAGATCGGCCCGGGGCGGTAACCGCTTCCGGAAACCAGAAATTTTTTAGCAAAAAGAAATTCAGGCACTTGTGCAGAAGGTGAAAAAGTTGTAATCTTTGCGGCTGGCGCGTCGACCGGCTCAGCCGATCGGCATCTTGCCAGCTAACTATCTTGACCGCATACAGAGATGCAGAAACGGACGGAGACTTTTGCAGAACAGACATAATGCTACAAATCCCGCAGCGGCATACCTCATCACCGACCAAAAGACCCTGGATGAACTCGTTGAGCGGCTCGCGAAAGAGACGGTTCTGGCTTTCGATCTCGAGGCCGACTCGCTGCACCACTACACCGAGAAGGTCTGCCTGATCCAGGTCTCCTCCGAACAGGAAAACCGCCTGATCGATCCGCTGGCCGACCTCGACGTGAGGGTGCTTGCTCCGATCTTCGCCAACCCCGCCATCAAGAAGATCTTCCACGGCGCAGACTACGACATGCGCTCGCTGTACCGCGACTTCGGCATCGAGGTCGTGAACCTGTTCGACACCATGATTGCCAGCCAGTTCCTCGGCGAAAGCGAGTTCGGCTTGGCGGCTCTCTTGAAGAAGCGTTTCGGGGTGGAGTTGGACAAGCGTTACCAGAAGGCGGACTGGAGCAAGCGCCCCTTCTCGCCGGAGATGCTGGAATACGCCATGAAGGACACCTCCCTCCTGATCCCGCTTTACCGTCAGCTCGAAAAGGAACTGGTCGGCAAGGGGCGCCTCACCTGGGTGGAGGAGGAATCGGAGCTGGTGGCCGGGGTGCGTTCTCCTTCCCGCGAGGGGGAGCTCATGTGTCTGCGCTTCAAGGGCGCCAACAAGATGAAGCCGCGCGAGCTTGCCGTTCTCGAGGAACTCCTTAAGTTTCGGGACGAGAAGGCGCGCACCGCCGACGTCCCCCCCTTCCGTATCCTGAGCAACGACCTGCTGCGCGAGCTGGCGGAGAAGCAGCCGAGGAACAACTTCGAGCTGGTCGGCATCCACAGCATGTCCTCGAAGCTGATCGAGCGGCTGGGTCGCGGCCTGCTGCAGGCGGTCGCCGCCGGCCTCGCGGTACCGCAGGACAAGCTCCCCCAGGTCCAGCAGTCGCGTCGTCCGGTGCTGGACCGGATCCAGGACGAAAAAGTGAAGCGGCTCAAGGTCTGGCGCGAGGCGAAGTCGGCCCAGCTCGGACTCGGCGTAGGCCTCGTCGCCAACAACACGCTTCTGGAGGCCCTGGCCGAGCCCGGCTCCTCTCAGAACGCGCTTTTGAAGCGCTGGCAGCGCGAGGCGTTCGGTGATGAGCTCGCGTCGCTCATTTCCTAAAAGACCGTACCTATCGATGTGCCGAAAAGGCGGGTTCCTGTGAACCCGCCTTTTTTCGTAAATGAGTCTCGCCGCCTGCTGTTTTCCATGAGAACTCCTTGTGCGGGGCAAGGGGTGCTGTATAAATATGAAGCTGGAGCGGGAAACGATCGGCGGAGGAGCAGATGGCTCTTTACGTAGGGACCAGCGGATTCTCGTACGCGGCATGGAAGGGGAACTTCTACCCCGAGCACCTTGCGGGGCAAAACATGCTCGCTTTTTACGGCACGCGTTTCAACGGTGTTGAGATCAACAACACTTTCCACCGGATGCCGAAGCTCTCGTTGCTGGAAGGGTGGCGCGGTGAGGTCCCGGAAACTTTCCGTTTCGCGCTCAAGGCGCCGCAGAGCATCACCCACGTTCGGCGCCTGCGCGAGGTCGACGACGCGGTCTCTTACTTCTTCGACGTGGCCGGGGCGCTGGGAGAGCGGCTGGGGGCGGTGCTGTTCCAGATACCGCCGAGCCTGAAGAAGGATGTCCCCCTGCTGCACGACTTTCTGTCCCTCGTTCCTCCCGGGCGCCGGGTCGCCCTGCAGTTTCGCAACCGCTCCTGGCTTGACGACGAGGTCTTCTCCCTCCTGCAGCGAAACGACGCGGCGCTCTGCCTGGTGGACAGCGACGATGACGAAGCCATGCCTGCGGTGGCGACCGCCGGGTGGGGGTACCTGAGACTCAGGCGCCAGGAGTACGGGGCTGCGGAATTGGGGAAGTGGGTGGACCTGGTCAACAGGCAGGGGTGGCATGACGCTTTTGTCTTCTTCAAGCATGAGGATGCCGCAAAGGGGCCGATGTTCGCGCGGCAGTTTCTCGATATCGTTGCTGGTGGATGAGGAGGCCGGGGCAAGGAGCGTGCCCCGGAGTACGACCGATCAATACAAGACCAAGGGCCGGTGCCGGCTCGAGGAAGGCAAATAAGGGAGGTACGGATGAGTATCTGGAGCGTGGCGAAGATCGCGGCGACGAAGATCCCGTGGGGGAGGGTGTTCGAGAACCTCCCGGTGGTGGTGGAGATGGCGAACCGGGCCAAGGGGCGGTTCATGGGGGAAGGCGCTGCAAGCGACCTGGAGGCGAGGTTGCAGCAGCTCCACGAGGAGAACCGCAGGCTGGAGAAGGCGCTTCTTGAAACCTCCGGGCACTTGCAGCTTGCGGTGAAGACGCTGAAGGTGGTAATGGCCCGTCAGAAGGTTTTGATGGGGGCTACGGCGGTTTCGTTGCTGGTCGCCATTGCAGCGCTGGTGGTGGCGCTCAACTGAGCAAGGGGAAATAGATCTCTTCCTCACCGCGCCTGTATCGTCGGCCGCAGCGATTTTCCCCCTCCCCGGCCCTCCCCCTCCGGGGGAGGGAGGTGCAGAGCGGACTCCCTTGACGCAACCGATTATTTCTCTCCTACCTGATGTCGCCCCAGTGGAACTGCAGGATCGAAACCATGGCGAGCCCGGCGGTCTCCGTGCGCAGGATCCGCTTGCCGAGGGTGACCGGGGTGAAGCCGCAGGCGAGCGCTTCCTTTACTTCCTCAGGACTCAACCCTCCCTCTGGGCCGACGACGATCGCCACGCTCTTTGGCTCCGTGTGACGGGCCAGCGTTTCCCGCAGCGTATTCTCGTCCTCCCCCTCCCATAACAATAGCTTCACGTCCTGCCGCGATTCCTTGAGCACTTCCTTCAGAGTCCCGCCTATCGCCACCCTCGGCGCGCCGCCACGCCCCGACTGTCGGGCCGCTTCCTGCACGATCTTCTCGAAACGCGCAAGTTTTCCTGCCGTCTTCTCACCCCGGAATTTAACGATGGAGCGCGCGCCGTCGAAGGTGACCACCTCGGAGATGCCGAGTTCGGTGCACTTTTGCAGGATCAGGTCCAGCTTCTCCCCCTTCGGGAGTCCCTGGTAGAGGGTGATGCTGAGAGCGGGTTCTTCTACGGCAGGTGCGGCGTTCGCGGCGATGCGGACGGTGAGGGCTTTTGCCCCCACCTCCGCGATGGTACCGCAATGCCTTACCCCGCAGGCATCGATGAGCTCGACCTCGGCCCCTTCTTTGAGCCGCAGCACGCGAGCCATGTGCCGGTAGAGCTCACCGGTGACGACCGCTTCACCGTCACTGATGGCGTTGTCGCCCAGGAAAAAGCTGCGCATTCGCTACCGGGACTTTCTCAGGGTGAGGCATGACCACTCGGCCTCCCTGGGGTTTTCCACGAGGGAGAGCGAGGGGAAGCCTGCGAGGACGAACTCTTCCTTCTCGGTCAGGATGCCGGAAAGGATGAGCCATCCGCCGGGGGCGACGCGGGAGATGAGCTGATCGGAGAGGCGCACCAGTTCCTCGGCGAGGATGTTGGCGACGACCACGGGGTAGCTCCCCGGCAGCTTGCCGAGGTCCGTGGTGGACGCGGCCACCCGGTCGGCGACACCGTTCAGCTCGAGGTTTTCCTGGGTGACGCGCACCGCCTCGGGGTCGATGTCGACGGCGGTAATGGCGCCGGCGCCGAGAAGGGCGGCGGCTATGCTGAGTACGCCGGAGCCGGTTCCGACGTCGAGAACGGGAGAGGGGAGCACGCCGTCGCAATGGTCGAGCGCGATCCGCTCCATCGATTCGAGGCACATCTTAGTGGTGGGATGAGCGCCGGTGCCGAACGCCATGCCGGGGTCGATCTGGATCACCAGGTCGCCTGCCACTTCCTGGTACTCTTCCCAGGTCGGTTTGATGACCAGGCGCCTGCCGATGCGGACCGGCTTGAAATGTACCTTCCAGTTGTTGGCCCAGTCCTCGTTCTTGATGACGGTGACGACGGGAGGCTTGTAGACGTACCCCTCGAATTCGGGGCCGCGGGTGGCGAGGAACTGCTCAACCTTGATGCGCATGTCCTCGAGGGAGTCGTCGAGAGGGAGGTACCCTTTCACGGTCTTCACGCTGCTATCCTCGAGGGAATCGAGGGAAAATGTGTCGAGGTGCATGTTGTCGATGCCGACGCCGTTGCCGGTCAGTTCGACGAGAAAGTCCGCTAATGTGTCCACCATTTCGGCGGGGACGTCGCAGGCGATTTCGGCCCAGTCCGTGATCATAATGAGTTTTCTTCTCCTTTGGGGTTTGCGAATGCCGGATTAAACTAGCAGAGAAATAAAGGAAATGGCAATGAAAACCTTGACATCCAAAAAAAGTCGGGCGTAATTATAATTAAAATTTTTCGGGCATGTGCCGATAAGAAAAATCGAGAAGCTTTTCCCATTAAATTTTAGTTTTGCCTAAAATGAAAAAACATGGTATATATCTAATGAATTTGGCCGGGCGGGCGTAAAGAACCGAGTAAGGCCGCGGATTTTGGGTGATTAAAGATGTATCACGTCTATTTACTTTCGGATGCAACGGGTGAGACGGTCGAGCGGGTGGCGCGGGCCGCGCTGACCCAATTCAAGGACGTGGACGTCCGGCTGCGCCGGGTCGGGCAGATCAGGAACCAGGATGACATCCTGAAAGCCCTGGACGAGGTCGCCAAGACCCCCGGCATCATCTTTTACACGCTGGTCAACACGGAACTGGCGCAGTTCGTAAGAAACGAATGCGAGGCAAGGCAGCTCGATGCGGTGGATCTCATCACGCCGCTTCTCTTCAAGCTGGCCGAGTTCCTGGAAATGAGGCCGCAGAAGCTTCCCGGCCTGCAGTACGAGATGAACTCGGAGTACTACCGCCGCATGGAGGCGGTGGATTTCACGGTAAAGCAGGACGACGGCCAGGAGCCGCGCAACCTGCACAAGGCCGACATCGTTCTGGTCGGGGTATCCCGCTCCTCCAAGACGCCGCTTTCCATGTACCTGGCACACAAGGGGTACAAGGTGGCGAACGTCCCGATCATCCAGGGGATCGACCCGCCGCCGGAGTTGGAAGAAGTTGAGCCGGAGCGGGTGGTTGGCCTTATCATCAGCACCCAGCGGCTGGTAGACATCCGTTCGGCGCGCCTGAGAAACCTCAGGCAGAGCCCGCGCGGCAGTTACGCGGATTTCAGGCTGGTCGAGGAGGAGCTGGCGTATTGCCGGCGCTTCTACCGGGCCCACCCCGCATGGCTGGTCATCGATGTAACCAACAAATCCGTTGAGGAGTCCGCGGCAGAGATCTTGAGCCGGCTCCATGGTGATATCAGGCACGATTAGAGGTCGACATAATTAACAAAGAGAGGGAAAACAACATGAAAATTCTGGTGGTTGAAGACGAGAAGAAGGTTGCCAGCTTCATAAAGCGCGGGCTCGAAGAAGAGCAGTACGAAGTCACCACCGCGGCAGACGGTGAAGAGGGGCTGAAGCTTGCGCTCGAGAAGCCGTTCGACCTGATCGTGCTCGACTGGATGCTCCCGAAAAAGGACGGCCTGTCCGTTCTGAAGGAGCTCAGGGAGCGCAAGAACGTCACCCCGATCCTGATGCTGACTGCAAAGGACTCCGTAGAAGATATCGTGGCTGGTCTTGATTCCGGTTCCGACGACTACCTGACCAAGCCGTTCGCGTTCGCCGAGCTGCTCGCCCGCGTCCGTGCACTGATGAGGAGGAGCGAGCTCGACCGCGGCGCCGAGATCCGTTTCGCCGACCTGCGTCTCGACCCGGTCACCCACAAGGTGTGGCGCAAGGACAAGGAGATCGACCTTACCGCGAAGGAGTACGGCCTGCTCGAGTACTTCATGCGCAACCCGCACCAGGTGCTCACCAGGACCATGATCGCCGAGCACGTCTGGGACTACACCTTCGACAGCTTCACGAACATCATCGACGTCTACGTGAACTACCTGCGTAAGAAGATCGACCGCGACGCCGACAAGAAGCTCATCCACACCGTGAGGGGCGTAGGCTACATCCTCAAAGAAGAAGAATAGACAGAGGCCGAAGGCACCTGTCCTGCTGAATGAAACGGACCTTTTCCAGTCGAAACACGACCGGGAGGGGTCCGTTTTTTCTTTGTAAGCGGGGAAGTGTCGGGAGTCTTGACAAAGTCCGGGAGCGGTATTAGCTTTACCCTACTCAAACCCTCAGGAGGTAGCCATGCAGGCAGCAATCGTAGCAAGATTCCTGGTGTTAAGCTTATTCCTCTCTTCCCTTTTCTCAGCAGTGGCGGGAGCCTCAACCCTCACCCCCGACTTTGCCAAGCTGGCCAAGAAACTAAAGCCGGCGGTAGTCAACATCAGCACTTCGAAAACGGTAGGCATGAAGAAGCACCCGAACGTAGGTCCCGGCGGCGACCCCTTCCAGGATTACTTCGAAAAGTTCTTCGAAACGCCCAGGCAGCACCCCTACAAGCAAAGGAGCATGGGCTCCGGCTTCATCATCAGCGATGACGGTTACCTGATCACCAACAACCACGTGGTGAAGGACGCCGACGAGATCAAGGTGAAGCTTTCCGATGGCCGCGAATTCAAGGGCGAGGTCAAAGGGCGCGACGACAAGCTCGACCTCGCGCTGATAAAGATCGCCGCCAAGGGGCATCTGCCGGTGGCACCTCTCGGGGACAGCGACAAGAGCGAAGTGGGCGACTGGGTCATGGCGATCGGCAACCCCTTCGGCCTTGCGCAGACGGTGACCGCGGGTATCATCAGCGCCCAGGGGCGTGTCATCGGCAGCGGGCCCTATGACGACTTCATCCAGACCGACGCCTCGATCAACCCCGGCAACTCCGGCGGTCCGCTCTTCAACACCGACGGCGAGGTCATCGGGATCAACACTGCCATCGTCTCGGGCGGCCAGGGGATCGGTTTCGCCATCCCGATCAACATGGCCAAGGACATCCTTCCGCAGTTGAAGGAGAGCGGCAAGGTGACCCGCGGCTGGCTCGGCGTATCGGTGCAGCAGGTGACCCAGGATCTCGCCCAGTCCTTCGGCATGGAAGGGGAGGCGGGGGCGCTCGTCGCCGAGGTGATCAAGGACAGCCCCGCCGAGAAGGCCGGCGTCAAGGGTGGGGACATCATCCTCGAGTACGACGGCCACCACATCAAGGAGATGAGCGAGCTGCCGCGCCGCGTTGCCGCCACTGCGGTCGGAAGAACGGTGAAACTCGTGGTGCTGCGTGACGGGAAACAGGTGCCGCTGCAGGTCACCATCGAGAAGCTGAAAGACGGCGAGGAGGAAGACGCAGCGGTGAGCGGCGACCGTCTGGGCCTCAAGGTGGCCGATCTTTCGGCGGAGCGCGCACAGCAGATGAAGCTCCAGGGCGAGAAGGGGGTGCTTGTCACCGACGTCGATGCGGATAGCCTGGCCGAGCGTGCCGGCATCGTCGAGGGGGACGTGATCCGGGAGATCAACGGCGTCAAGGTCACCAGCGTGAAGGATTACAGCAAGGCGATTGCGGCCGTGAAGAAGGGCGGTTACCTGAAGATGCTGCTCAAAAGGGGCGACGCCTCGCTGTTCGTGGCCCTCAGGATCGACTAGGCGCCGCGCAATAAAGTCAGGAGACAAAAGGAAAAGGGGATCCGGTGTGCCGGGTCCCCTTTTTTGTCCTGCGGAACATGCGGCGCCCTCACCCCCGGCCCCTCTCCCGGGAGGAGAGGGGGGCTTGCTGGGCCCCGCCTCCGAAGGCTTCCGCCACTTCCCGGCGCAGCTCCTCCTCGGCGCCCAGGTGCCGCGGGGAGAAGTGGAAGGGGATCACGCGCGCCGCACCCGCCTCGCGCGCGAGCGTCCCGGCCTGCCTGGCGGTCAGGTGCGCGCGCTCGCGTGCCCTTTCCCGGTCGATATCGAGAAAGACCGCCTCGATGAAGAGGTAGTCCGCCCCACGGGCCAGTTCCGCGATGCGGCGGCGGTTTTCCGGCGTGTACGCGGTGTCGGTCACGTAGGCGATCTTCTCTCCCGGGACGACCTGCAGCACCTGCTCCTTCAACTCGCCGAGGGAGAACTCGCGCATCCCGCCTTCGGCTGCCGCAATCGTGAAGGCGGTATCGTCCGGCGCGCCGCGCAACACGGCGCGCTTCACCTCGGAGAGCCACGCCCCAACCGGCAGGCCGAGGGCTGCGAGCCTGTTCTTCATGAAGTTCACGTGCAGCTTCTCCTCGAAGGCGTAGCCGAGGCAGGGGATGCTGTGCTCAAGGAAGGTGACGGTGAGCCTCAGGTTCTCCTCCTCGTGGACCACGCCGTCCCGGAACGGGAACTCTTCCTCATCTTCCCGCGTGAAGACGCGCCGGGAGTTGAAGCGGGCGCGTCGCGCCCGCCCTTCGGGATGCAGTTCGGTGACGGTGATGACGAACTCGGTCGGATAGCTCTGGATCAGGTTCCAGCTGTAGGAGGCGAGCCGGTGCTCGACCTGGCTCAGGATGCCGGGCGGCCCGAAGAGGCGCAGCGTCATATCCCGCCCGAGCATGATGCGCAGCATGAGATCGAAGCCGATGAAGTGATCGATGTGGGTGTGGGAGATGCAGACGTCGGTAAGCCTTAGGATCTTCCGTGCGCCGAGGGAGGCGATCTCGCCCAGGTCGAAGAGGAGCGCACGGCGGGCGAACTGGAAGTCGACGTAGACGCCGGGGTCGCCAAAGGGTGGGTTGACGAGCCTGGGGAGGAAGTGGGGAGTCATGCGGCCTCCTTTGGAGCCGTTCTACGTTCTATGTTCTACGTTCTACGTTGCGTGGGCGACCGGGAGGCGGGGCAACTCCTGCTATATATCCATATGGGGCTTAGCGCAAGACGAAAAAAGGGGATCCGTTTCCGGATCCCCTCAGTGCTACAGCTCTCTCCGCCTTGTCGTTTGGTTGGGGGGCCTCACAGCGAGTTCCCATTCAGGTGGGCTCCTGTAGGTCGCTTTAGGCAATTCCCGCGCAATGGGGCAGCTCACCACGACCGAAACAGGCTCCCGTACAATAAATTATTCCGCAGGGGCGTTAATAACCTCACGGACAACGCAGAGAGAGCGAGTAAGTGGCTGTATTGTAGCGTTGCCCAAATGTGAAAGCAACATTGTTTTCTTTAATGTGAAACGTTGCGGCCCTGTCCCTAAAACTGTTGCAATTTTGCCCGGTTGACGTAGAATGCGCCGAACCAAAAATCCTCATAAACGGGAGGGAAGATGCGTCTTAAAGAGGAGCAGATCGCACGTCTGGCTGAGAAGGTTCTGGGCGACCTGGAACGGGCCCAACTCGTGGAGCAGAAGCAGGGGCGCGGCGCCGTCCTTACCGCGATCAAGGCGGCCATCGCGCAGGATCTGAAGCGTGAAGAGGACCTGGAGCGCGATGCCGAGGCGCTTCTCGAACAGACCCTGAAGGCGACGGGAGGGGCGGGGATCGACCGGCACAAGATGCTGAAGATGATCAAGGACAAACTGGCCAAGGAGAGGAAGATCGTCCTGTGAGGACCGGCCTCGCCGGTAAAGCCAACCAAGGAGCCCACCATGCACATCTCTGAAGACCGCATCTCGCACATAGCCCACAAGATATACGACAAGCTCTACAACGACGACCTGGCCGACTTCCCGGACGAGCGGCGCGCCCTGGAATCGATCAAGGGGTCCATCGAGGGGTTCTTCTCCATCATGGAGCAGGTGGACCAGGCGGTGCGCGCGAAGCTCTCCTCCTACAGCCAGGCCAAGGTTCCCGGGAGCCGGGAATGGGAGATCCTGTACCAGAAGTTTTATGCGGAGGAACTGGCGAAAAGGAAGTGGTGACGCGGGTATAACACGCGGAAAAATAATTTGGAGAGCGCCCTTGATTTTTGGGGGCATGCTGTTTATATTTAGCGGGTCTTTAGCACTCAGTAGTTTTGAGTGCTAATATTTTTTCAATATCAAGAGATCGTATGCATCTCAAGGAAAGGAGAGGAAAAGCATGAATCTTAGACCGCTGCAGGACCGCATCATCGTGAAGAGGGTTGAGGAAGCTACCATGACCGCCGGTGGGCTTTACATCCCGGAGACCGCCAAGGAAAAGCCGCAGCAGGGCGAAGTCGTGGCAGTCGGCAACGGGAAGAGGGGCGAGGACGGCAAGGTGTACCCGATCGATCTCAAGGTGGGCGACAAGGTGCTGTTCGGCAAGTACGCTGGGAGCGAAGTGAAGCTCGAGGGGGAGGATTACCTCATCATGCGCGAGGACGACATCCTCGGCGTTATCGAGAAGTAATTCCTTCAAGCCCGCGCCATCACGCGCATCGTGATTCATAAAATTTCCAAGGAGGATATATACAATGGCAGCAAAGATCATCAAGTTCGACCAGGAAGCACGCAACTGCATCCTCAAAGGCGTCAACACCCTGGCAGATGCCGTTAAGGTGACCCTGGGCCCCAAAGGGCGCAACGTCGTCATCGAGAAGTCCTACGGTGCACCGCTCATCACCAAGGACGGCGTTACCGTCGCCAAGGAAATCGAGCTGGACGACAAGTTCGAGAACATGGGCGCGCAGCTGGTGAAGGAAGTCGCCTCCAAGACCTCCGACGTAGCCGGTGACGGCACCACCACCGCAACCGTTCTCGCCCAGGCCATCTACCGCCAGGGCGCCAAGCTGGTCGCTGCCGGCCACAACCCGATGGAGATCAAGCGCGGTCTCGACCAGGCCGTAGAGGCGCTGGTCGCCGAGCTGAAGAGCATCTCCAAGCCGATCAAGGACCACAAGGAAATCGCGCAGGTCGGCACCATCTCCGCCAACAACGACAAGACCATCGGCGACATCATCGCCGAGGCCATGGAGAAGGTCGGCAAGGAAGGGGTCATCACCGTCGAGGAAGCCAAAGCGATGGAGACCACCCTTGAGACCGTCGAGGGTATGCAGTTCGACCGCGGCTACCTCTCCCCGTACTTCGTGACCGATCCGGAGCGCATGGAAGCGGCCATGGACAACGTCGCCATCCTGATCCACGACAAGAAGATCTCCAACATGAAGGACCTCCTCCCGGTTCTCGAGCAGACCGCCAAGTCCGGCCGTCCGCTCCTGATCATCGCCGAGGACATCGAGGGCGAGGCGCTGGCCACCCTGGTGGTCAACAAGCTGCGCGGCGTGCTGAACGTCTGCGCCGTGAAGGCCCCGGGCTTCGGCGATCGCAGGAAAGCGATGCTCGAAGACATCGCCATCCTCACCGGCGGCAAGGTCATCTCCGAGGAAGTCGGCTTCAGGCTCGAGAACACCACCCTCGACATGCTCGGCCAGGCTAAGAAGATCACCGTCGACAAGGACAACACCACCATCATCGACGGCTACGGTGCCGAGGCGGACATCCAGGGTCGCGTCAAGATGATCCGTGCCCAGATCGAGGAGACCTCCTCCGACTACGACCGCGAGAAGCTCCAGGAGCGTCTGGCGAAACTGGTCGGCGGCGTCGCCGTGATCAAGGTCGGTGCGGCTACCGAGATCGAGATGAAGGAGAAGAAGGCACGCGTCGAGGACGCGCTGCACGCGACCCGCGCGGCGGTCGACGAGGGTATCGTCCCTGGCGGCGGCGTGGCTTACCTGCGCGCCCTCAAGGTGCTGGACAACCTCCAGCTTGCCCCCGAGCAGCAGTTCGGCGTGAACGTGATCAAGCGCGCCCTCGAGGAGCCGATCCGTCAGATCGCCCAGAACGCGGGCGTCGACGGCTCCATCGTGGTCGACAAGGTGAAAAACGGCCAGGAGGCCTTCGGCTACAACGCGGCCGAAGACGTCTACGTCGACATGATCCAGGCCGGCATCATCGACCCGACCAAGGTCTCCAGGAGCGCGCTGCAAAACGCCGCTTCCGTGGCCGGTCTCATGATGACCACCGAGGCCATGATCGCCGACAAGCCGAGGGAAGAGCCGGCAATGCCGGCGATGCCGGGCGGCATGGGCGGTATGGGAGGCATGGGCGGCATGATGTAACCAAAGCCGTAACTTGGCAGTAAAGGGGGGGGATGACCGCAAGGTCGTCCCCCCCCCTTTTTTTTACCCGGCAAGGACGCCCTTTGGACGGTTTCTATCCCCTTTGCAGCTTTCCCGCATTTTTCATGAGAACGTCGTCTTTACATGCCCCCCTCCCGCCGCGTATACTACCCGGGGCAAAGATGAGAACGACTCGGGCCGGGAACACATGAGGCATGGCCGCCGCCAGGGAAGGGCATGACGCAAGAGACGCTGCAACAAGAAGACACCATAGGCAAAGAGGAACACGCCTCGGTGGTGCAGATCATCCAGACCATGGTGAAGACCTCCAAGGCGCTCAGGATCTATCTGCCGAACAACCCGGTCCTCATCGGTTTCATCTCCGAACTCGGCACCAGGATGACGGTGCACTTGGCGCGTTACGGCGAGCTGAGCCTGGAGGTCGACCCCTTCGCCCTTCACTGCCAGGGCGCCAAGGTGTACGAGAACACCGATCCCAAGGAGAGCATCGCGAGTCGTCTTTACGCCGACGGCATCAGGGCCCTGTTCTTCGACCAGGGGGTGCAGAGCGCGGAGCTCACCGCCTTCCTCGGCATCGCCGGTTTCGACCGCACAAGCAACGACGACGACATCGTCACCCAGCTCTGGGAGCGGAACCTCCAGCACATAGGCTACCTGACCGAGGAGGATTTCCGGGATGGTGCTCCGAGCGAGGAGGCCGGCACCTCCGGGGACCAGCGCGAGGCCCTGGGGCGTATCCGCCAGGCGCTCGCGGAGCAGCCCCCGCCCGCGCCGAGGATGATACCGAAGCATCTCCTCATGCTGAACGTCGACGAGGAGAAGTGGCTGCAGGGCGCGCTGGAAGCCGAGGGGCGCTGCAGCGGGCTGGAAGACGTCATCGGCGTCCTGGCCGCTACGGTGGCGGGGACCCGGGACCCCGAACTCTACCGTGACTTCATCGCGATGATGGAGACCCTCGCCGTCACCTTGCTCCTGGCCGGCGACATGGGGCACGCCCTGAAGCTGGTCCGATTCCTCGACCGGATGAGGCAGCGCAGCGGTATCGCGCAAGAACAGCGGGCCCCGCTCGAAGCGGCGCTCGCCGCGGTCCTCTCCGATGCGACGGTCCGGACGCTGCAGGTCTCCCTGGACACCGCCGACGCCCCGACCGGGTACGGCGAGCTGAAGGAGCTGCTCCTGATCCTCGGGCTCCCCGCTCTCCAGCCGATCTGCGAACTGCTCGGAAGGGTGGAAAAGCTCAAGGTGCGCAAGCTCCTGGTCGAGGTCCTGGTCGAACTAGGTCGCGACGATCCCGCCGTTTTCCGCCCCTTCCTGAACGACCCGCGCTGGTACCTGGTACGGAACCTCGTGCTGATCCTCACCCTGATCGGCACACCCGAGGCGCTCAGGATGATCCTCGGGCTGACCTCGCACCGGGAGGCGCGCATACGGCGCGAGGTGCTCGGGTTTCTCGAACGTACCGACGACGAAAAATCCAAGCCGTACATCCTCAAGTACCTGCGCGACGAGTCGAGCGCGCTGCGCATCAAGGCGCTCCAGGTATTGGCGCGTGAGCGGCTCCCTTTTGCCTTTAAACCGATCTTCGCCCTGGCCGCGGCCGACGATTTCCAGGAGCGTCCCTTCCCGGAGCGGACGGCGATCTGCCAGGCCCTCGGGGAGCTGGGGCAGGAGCGTGCCATCCCGATGCTGCGCGAGCTGCTCATGAAGCGCTATTGGTTCAACAAGGGAACTGAAAAGGAGGCGTTGCAGCTCGCCCTGGCGGGGCTTGCGCGCATCAGGGGCTCCGCCGTCCTTCCCATTCTGGAGGAGGCGCGCAGTCAAAAAAGGGGGGGCGAGTTGCGCGAGCTTCTCGACCAGGCGGTGAGCGAAGCGAGGGCGGCCAAGGACGGTAGAAAGAGATGAGGGGGAGCGCGTGGTCGTGAGCGTCGAGACAGACCGGGAACGTCTGGGAACCGAAATGGCGCGGCTGGGAAAAACCCTGGTCTCGCACCTCTTCGTCCTTTTGAAGAATTGCGCCAACTACAGCCCCGGTCATGCGGCCGTCCTGCAGCGGGTGACGAACCTGCTTGCCGTGGTGCGGGAGATCGCTGCGAGAAGCGAGGACGCCTCTCTCCAGCTGACCGGAGCGCATCTGTACCTTGGCGAACTGCGGCTCAAGCCTGACATCGCCAGTTTCGAGGGGCCCCGCTACATCATCGAGCTCATGCAGCGTCACCAACTCGGGAGAATCACCTTCGCTCCCGACGTGAGCGCGGAGGACGTGCAGCGTCTCGCGTACCTGTTGCGCGAGCCGGAACCCGGCGACGCCCCGTACCAGGGGTTTATCGATGCAGCCAAGGAGCGGGGGATCACGGGGCTTGAGTTCGATATCCTGCGTGCGGAAGAGGTGCTGACCATTTCGACGCGGCAGCGTCGGGTGAGGGGAGGGGGGCACACCGCCCGCCCGCTGTACCGAAAGCTGCTGGCGACGATGGACGAGGTCGCGGCGGAGGTGGCCTCCGGGCGCCGCCTGCGCCTTAGGGAGTCGAAGCGCGTGGTGCAGCAGGTGATCGACCTCCTCTACACCCACGAGGCCGACCTTTTGGGGCTCAGCACGATGCGTTCCCACGACCGCTCCACCCAGCACCACGCCGCCAACGTCTGCATCCTCTCGCTCGTCATGGGCAAGCGCCTCGGGATGAACAAGTTCCATCTCTGCGAGCTGGGGCTTGCCGCGCTCTTCCACGACATAGGGTACTGCGATCTGCCGCCGGAGTTGCTGGACAAGCCGGGGGAGCTTACCGCCGAGGAGCGGGAGGTGATGGAGAGGCATCCCCTGTACGGGGTGAGGAAGGTGATGAACCTGAAGGGGCTCGACGATCTTTCCGCCCGCATCATCACGGGGATCTTCGAGCACCACCTGATGGCGGATTTCTCGGGCTACCCGCGGATCGGGTACCGGAAGCTGGGGCTTTTGGGGCGCATCATCAGCATCGCGGACAGCTACGACGGCCTCACCTCGTCACGCGTGAGCGGCAGAAGCGCCTATCCACCCCACAAGGCGCTCAGGGTGATGCTTTCCCAAAGCGGGAGATCCTACGATCAGGCGCTCTTGAAACTCTTCGTCGGCTGCGTCGGCATCCACCCGGTCGGCTCGCTCCTACTTCTCGACGGCGGGGAACTGGCCGTCGTGGTCGGCAACAGCGAGGACCCCGCGCAGTGGGACAACCCGCTCGTGCGCATCATCGCCGACCGCGGCGGTGAGTGGGTGGAGGGGGGAGAGGTGGTCGCTCTCGGCTCCCCCGGCTCCCCCCAGGCCGTTACCGCCACGCTCGACGCCTACCATTACGACCTCGACGTGAGCAGGTTTTTCTAGCTAGTCGTAGACCACGACCAGCTTCGGAGGCGTTGCGTTGGATTCGCTGAACTCCACCAGCCCCTGGACGGTGAAGTCGCGGTTCTCCAGGATGCGGAGCTGTAAGTCGTTAAAACCTCGCCTCTGGGCCTCGCGCATCAGGGACGTGACGTTGAAGGATACCTGGTTGAAAGCGTTCGGGGCCGGCAGGGTGTACAGGGACGAGGCGTAGACGGTGAGCCCTTCCTGGTAGAAAGACGGGAGGAGTCCTGTCGGTTGGAAGGAAACCAACTCCATTTCCAGCGGGATGTCGTCGGTGGGCGGAACGAGCGTAAAGGTCAACGTCGCCGAATGTATGAAGGCATCCAAGGGAATGGCATTCAGCGGAAAGCTCAGGAATCCCCGGTACTCTCCGGTGCCGGTCACCCCTACCAGGACGGTTGCCCCCTGCGTAACCGTGCGAGGGTCGCCGTTTAACGGCTCGAAAATATCCCCGTCGACGTTCAAATCGCTCTCGATGGTCGTTTCCAATACCGGCCTGTCGCTTCCGCCGCCGCATCCCGCCAGTGCGAAAAGCACCGCCGCCAGCACCAGCCATAAAATCTTCCTCTTCATGTAGACCTCCTTTTCTTCATCCCAATTAGAGTCCCCCCGGGTGGAACACGCAAAATCCTACCAGAGGAAACGGAAAATAAAAGACAACGCAGGGGTCTCCTCGAGCAGTTTTCGGTTTAAGGGGGCAGGTTGCACAAACCCCAATGCCGGGTACAATACCTTGGCTAAATTCTAATGTAAACGCCGAAGTGCTGGCATTAACAGCGGGATCCAGCGCAGCAGTGTGGCAGGTACGCTCCCCGGAACCACTCCCCTAAAGACTTTGCAAAAGTAAAGGGGGCGGGCGTATAATTTTTTTTGGATATCAAAATCAATTAAGACGGAAAAACCGCAGCTTAATAACACGCGGAGGGAACCATGACAGCGAAGAACGAAACGCTCCGTCAGCACCTGGCCGCCGTCAAGGCGGGAGAAAGGGTATTCGAAAACGCCTTCCAGGGGATCATCAGGATGATCCTGGAGCCGGGGTTCGAGAAGGTCGTCGTGAACGGCAAGACGACCTACGACTTCAACATCTTCCGGACCGGGCGCAAACACACCATCGGCATGTACGACGAGATCAACAGCTTCGTCTCCTTCGTGAAGGACGCGGCCGAAGGTGGCTCCAGCAAGGAGATGGCGTTCGTACTTGTGGGGGAACCGGGCAACGGCAAGACCTTCTTCGTGGAGTTTCTCTGCGGCAAGTACCGCAACTTCCTGCAAGGTCGCAACCGGAAGTACAGCTTCAGGTTCCTGAACATGGATCAGCTCGGGAACTACGGCCGCATCCGGGAGATCGACTCGGAGACGTACGAAGACCCCATGATCCTCGCCATGAACCTCTTCGAGGACCCGGAGGAGAGCCGCCGCTTCATCGGCGAGCAGGGGTTCTCGGAGGTCGAGCTGGACAACCTGTACCGGAACTACCGGCCGCTCGGCGCGAGCACCGGCTACATCCTGAACGAGATCCGGATGCACCACGACAACGACATCGAGAAGGTGCTCGACTCTATCGCGGTGCTACCGGTCCCGATGAGCGAGAGCCTCGGCACGTTGACCGGCAAGTACCCGGCCAAGGACAAGATCACCTCTTCGGCGGTCGACCTCCTCGGCGAGGAGTCGATACAGCGCCTCTTGCACCTCTCCGACACCAACAACCCGTACCGCTTCGACCTGCGTCGCGGCGCACTCGCCCGCGTGGCGGGCGGCGGCATCCACTTCTCGGATGAGATCTTCAAGAACAAGAAGGACCTGGTGCAGGTGTACTTGGGGGTGATCCAGAACCGCGCCATCGAGATCGACGGGTACAAGTGGCCCATCGATTCCATGATCATCGCGACGAGCAACAACTCCGAGTTCAACCGGTTCCTGGCGGAGAAGGAGGAGGCGCCGATCGTCGACCGCTGCCGCATCTGCTACGTCTCCCACAACACCAATTACCGGATGCAGGAGGGGCTCACCGCTTACGCCATCGGCGGCGAGTCGAAGACCACCCTCACCAAGGAAGAGCTGCACCAGGACCCGAACCTCAATTACGCGGCATCGGTGGGGGTCGTGCTGACCAGGCTCCCGAGATCGGAAAAACTCACCCCGATCGAGACCATGAAGCTCGCCGCGGGCGAGGTGGCCGGCGAGAAGAGCATCAAGGCGCTCGCCGAGGTGATCGACACGCTCGGGCAGGAGCCGGACATCACCAAGCGCTTCGGGCAGCGCGGGCTCGGGCACCGCAGCCTCGGGAGGAGCATCCAGATTTTGAAGGAGAGCTCGGAGACCAACGAGGGGCGCTGCATGGTCGCCTACGACGTCTTCAAGAGCCTCGAGCGGGTGGTGCTTGACTACGTGGTCGAGCCGAACGAGCGGGCCAAGTACCTCGAAGACCTGAAGACCGGTAAGAAGCTATACCGCGAACGGATCATGACCGAGATGTTCAACGCCTACATGGACGAGCCTTTCGCGATCAAGAAGGACGTGCAGAACTACGTCAACATGATCATAGGCATCGACGCCGAGAACCTGGGGCCGGACCGGATGTGGAAGTACAAGGACCCGCAGAGCGGCGAGCTGAAGGCCTTGAAGATCGACGAGCGCTACGTGAAGAGCGTCGAGGAGCGCATCGGCCTCAAGACCGAGGAGCAGCGTGCCTCGTTCCGGACCTCGATCAGAAAGATCTACGGCCAGAAAATCTCGGTGGACCCGAGCTACGACTTCATGGACAACCTGGAGCTGGTGAAGGCGGTCACCGACGTGCGGCTGAAATCCGACATCGCCGGCGCCGGGAGCCTCATCGGGGCGCTGGCCAACCGGACCAACGAGGAGAACCAGAAGCTCTACGACAGGATGATCGTCACCATGCTAGGAAAACTCGGCTACTGCCGCACCTGCGCCCAGAAGACCATCGAGTACTTCTGCACCCAGGAGGACGAGAGCTAGCTCAGTGATGCCGGCGAAAGCCCGATCCCTCTCCCCCCGGGAGAGGGTGGCCGGAGGCCGGGTGAGGGCGTTGCCGCGAAGAGACGGATTGCAGGGGACTGATGCCCTCACCCCTGCCCCTCTCCCGAAGGGCGAGGGGGTGGACGCAAACGATAGGGGCGAATGATCATTCGCCCGCCTTTATAGAGGCGGCAGACGCCATGAAAGATCCTCAAAAATACCTCGAAGAGCTGAAGGCCAAGGGGCTCGAGCCCGAGCGCGAGGAACGCTTCAGGGAGGAGCTGCGCGTGACGAGGGAGTTCCCTCCTGACCGCGGGCACGGTCCTTTCCCCGACTTCTCCCGAAGCCTCTACGCCTGGCAAGACCTCGCCGTCCTCATGGGGCAGGAGCGGGTGCCGAACCCTTACCAGCTCCACATGAAGGCGCTGGACGATCTTCTGGAAAGGGACCGGCAGCGCGAGAAGGACGGCTTCCCCAGGAAGATCCGGGTGGGGCGGCTTATCAAGCCGGGCAAGGCGGGTAAAGGGAAAATCGTCGTCGTCCCCTCGACGGAAGAGGAGAAGTTCCTTCACGACCCGACCATCCGCCCTCCCGGTGAGGGGGGCTCCACCGGCGGCTCCGGCAAGGGTGAGGAAGGTGAGGTCATCGGCGAGCAGAAGGTGCGCGAGACCGGCGAAGAACCGGGGCAGGGGCCCGGCCAGGGTGAGGGGGAGGCCCACGAGATGGGCGCCTCGGCTTACGAACTCGGGCGGGTGCTCACCGAACAGTTCCAGCTCCCGAACCTGAAAGAGAAAGGGAAGAAGCGCTCCTTCACCCGCTACATCTACGATCTCACCGACCGCAACCGCGGCTCGGGGCAGGTGATGGACAAGAAGGCGACGCTCAGAAAGATCGTCGAAACAAACATCTCGCTCGGCAACCTGCCCGACCCGGCCGACCTCGATCCCACCCGGTTCCTCATCTCGCCGCGGGACAAGGTCTACCGCATCTTCTCGCAGGAGAAGGATTACGAGCCCCAGGCCATGGTCTTCTTCCTGCGCGACTACTCCGGATCCATGGCGGGCAAGGTGACCGAGCTCGTGGCAACCCAGCACGTGATGATCTACAGCTGGCTTTTGTACCAGTACGCGGGGCAGGTGGAGTCCCGTTTCATCCTGCACGACACCGAGGCGAAGGAGGTGCCGGACTTCGACACTTACTACAACTCGCGCGTGGCGGGGGGGACCGAGGTGGCGAGCGCCTACCGCCTGGTGAACGAGATCGTGGAGAAGGAAAACCTTGCCGCCGACTACAACATCTACGTATTCCACGGCACCGACGGCGACGACTGGGACACCGGCGGCGACAAGTCGATCCCCGAGCTGGTGAAGATCCTAAGCTACGTGAGCCGCATGGGGGTCACCATCGCCGAGCACGCCGGTACCCAGTGGACCGAGGTGGCGCGCTACCTTGAGAACTCCGGGCTCCTGCGCGACAAGCCCGACCTTTTGCGCATGGACATCATGCACGAGGACGCCGAGGAGGCCAGGGTCATCGAGGGGATCAAGCGACTCATCTCGTAAGAGGCAGTCATGGAACTCATCAACCAACATACCAAAGCGATCATGGAAGGGTGCAAGGAGCGGGCGCGGGCCGCCGGGCTCACCTTCACCGACGAGAGCCTCGAGTACATCGTCACGAACCGCGACCTGATCGAGCTCTCCCCGAAGGTAATGATCCCGACGCTCTACGACTACTGGGTGCACGACGTCGAGGTGCTCCGCGGCAAGGGGGAGTACGAGCTCTACCCGCACAACCCCTACGAGACGGTGATCAATACCCGTCCCCCCATCTCCTTCTACAACGACAACAACCCGGACTGGCTCAACGTGATGATCTTCTATCACGTGCTGGGACACATCGACTTCTTCCAGAACAACCTCTACTTCCGCCACACCTGGGAGTACGACTTCACCGGTCAGGCCCTTTCCGACAAACGGGTCATCGCGAAGCTGAGAGCGGAGAAGGGGCGCTGGGTCGACTACATCCTCGAGTTCGCCCGCTCCATCGACAACCTCGTGGCCTACCACGACGAGCTTTCCCCGCTCTTCGCGGCGCCGGAGGCCGCCACCTCGAGCCGGCTCGACTACTACTTCGACGTGTTCTTGCAGGTGGAGAAAAAGCTCCCGGTAGGCGATTACCTGAAAGAGGTGGCGCGTTACAACGAGGCCATCGCCCAGAACAGGGAAGAGGGGGAGCGCATCTTCTTTGCCGAGGTGACCGCGAAGTACCCGGAAATGGAAGCGCATTTCGCCAAGGCGCAGAACGTCAAAAGGGTGGAGCGCCGCGACCTCATGAAGTTCCTGATCGAGAACTCGGAGTTCCTCGCCCGCGACGAGAACCAGTGGATGCGCAGCGTCCTCGAGGTGGTGAGAAAGACCTCGATCTTCTTCCAGCCGCAGATCCGCACCAAGATCATGAACGAGGGGTGGGCGAGCTACTGGCACGAGAAGCTCTTCCTCGTCGATGACCGCATCAAGGGGCACGAGGTCGACTTCGCCCGCGTTCACGCCGGGGTCACCTCGATGCCGCGGGTGGGGATGAACCCGTATGCGCTCGGCATGCGCCTCATGTACCAGCTGAAGGAGGCGGGGGACAAGGGGAAGACCGGTTACGAGTTCAACCGTCTCTCGGACCGCGAGCAGAGGCGGCACTTCGATACCGAAGCCGGCAAGGGGGAAGAGTACCTCTTCAAGATCAGGAGCAACTACTGCGATTACCTCTTCATCAAGGACTTCATCGACCAGGACTTCACCGACCGCTACGACCTTTTCGTGACCGGCAAAAGGCTCGACCCGCAGCGCATGGTCTGGCAGTACTACGTGAAGAGCCGGGACGCCGGGGAGTATCGCGACATGGTGCTCGCCTCGCTTTACCACCCGCCCCACATCGAGATCGCGCCGGAGCGGGGCGAGGAGGGGAGCCTTTATCTGGTGCATCATTTCGAAGGAAAGCAGCTCGTTTCCGAGTACATCGCCAACACCATGGTGGGGATCGAATACCTTTGGGGGGCGCCGGTGCAGCTCGAAACGAGCGAGGCGCACATCGAGCAGCCGCGCGGCGGCGCAGGGCGTGATGGGATGGAAGAAGCGGACATCACCTGGCAGCGGGTGGTCTACACCATGAAGGACAAGGTTCTCAGCCGGCAGGAACTGTGACAGGCGGATAAGCTATGCCAGATCTAGAGACAGTCATGAAGCAGTTGAGCCGCACCATCGTCGAGCACAAGAAGGCGGCGAACATGTCGTTCGAGGAGTATATGCGTCTCGCCACGGAGCAGCCGGAACGGGTGATGCGCAACATCTTCCAGCTTTTCCACGACATGGTGCAGAGCTACGTGAACGAAGGGAACGACGAGTATCCCGAAGACCCGGAGTCCATCAACTTCGTCCCGTACGACACGGGGAAACTCTTCGTGCGCGACTCCGACCGCCCCTTCTTCGCGGACCGCCTGTTCGCCAACCGCTTCATGAACCATGTGGCCGCCATGAAGAGCGGGGCGCGCCAGAACAAGATCTACATCTTCGAGGGGCCGCCGGGCTCCGGCAAGAGCACCTTCCTGAACAACCTCCTGATGAAGTTCGAGGAGTACGCGAGCACCGAGGAGGGGAAGACCTACGAGGTGGTGTGGCACCTCGACCGCCGCGTCCTGGCGAGCTTCAAGGAGCACCAGGTGAGCGCCTTCGTCGAGAAGCTTTCGCACCTTCTGGACGAATACGAACTGGAAACCCACGACCACATCGACCCGCGGGCGCTGTTGCGCGGCGGCGACGTCGTCGAGGTCCCCTGCCCGTCGCACGACAGCCCGCTCCTCATGATCGACAAGGCGCAGCGCCGGGCCTTCTTCGACGACCTGTTCCAGAACGATTCCTTCAAGTGGAAGCTCTTCACCGAGAAGGAGTACGACTGGGTCTTCCGCGACTCCCCGTGCACCATCTGCACCTCCATCTTCCAGGCACTCTCTGCGCGGCTCGAGGACCCGGCCGAGATCTTCAGCATGATCAAGGTGCGTCCCTACCGCTTCAACCGCAGGCTCGGCGAGGGGATCACGGTCTTCAACCCCGGCGACAAGTCGATGAAACAGAACATCCTGACCAACGACATGCTGCAGAGGAAGATCGATCTCCTTTTAGGGGACAGCAACGAGGTGAAGTACCTCTTCTCGAACTTCGCAAAGACCAACAACGGCATCTACGCCCTCATGGACGTTAAGTCTCACAACGCGGAGCGGCTCCTCGAACTGCACAACATCATCAGCGAGGGGATCCACAAGGTGGAGGACATCGAGGAGAACGTGAGGAGCCTTTTCATCGCTCTCATGAACCCCGAGGACGAGCGGAGCATCGAGGGGGTACAGTCCTTCTCGGACCGCATCGAGTTCATCAACATCCCCTACGTCATGGACCTGAACACCGAGGTGGAGATCTACCGCAACATCTTCGGCAAGCACATCGATGCGAGCTTTTTGCCGCGGGTTTTGCACAACTTCGCCCGGGTCATCATCTCCACCAGGATGAACGTGAAGTCCGACGCGCTTTTGGAATGGATCGGGGACCCGGAGAAGTACCGCCTCTACTGCGACGAGAACCTGCAGATCCTGAAGATGGAGATCTACACCGGCCACATCCCGGACTGGCTCTCCGAAGACGACAGGAAGAGGCTGAACGCGAAGCGGAGGAAGAAGATCATCGCCGAGAGCGAGCACGAAGGGGACCACGGCTTCTCGGGGCGCGAGTCGATCAAGATCTTCTCCGACTTCTACGCCGCCTACGCGCGCAAGGACAAGATGATCAACATGAACAACCTGTCCACCTTCTTCACGAGATGGCACAAGGAACTCAAGGAGTCGATCCCGGACGGCTTTATGGAGAGCCTCGTGCACAACTACGATTACGTGGTGCTCCAGGAGGTGAAGGAGGCGCTCTACTACTACAACGAGGCGCAGATCGAGCGCGACATCCTGCACTACATGTTCGCGGTGAACTTCGAGCCGGGCGCCGTCGAGGTCTGCCGCTTCACCGGCGAGAAGCTCGAGATCACCGAGGAGTTCCTGGCCTCGATCGAGCGGCGCCTCCTGGGGGCGAAGGTGGAGGACGAGGCGCGTCTCGCCTTCCGCCAGGAGACCCAGCGCGAATACACCGGCCGGACCCTGACGCAGGAAATCATGGTCGAGGGGAGAAGGGCCCAGGAGACCCAGCTATACCAGTCGCTGCACGACCGCTACGTCTTCAACCTGAAGGAAAAGGTGCTCGAGCCGTTCCTAGAGAACGCGAACTTCCGCCGCGCCATCAAGGACTTCGACACCGAGGCCTTCAAGACCTACGACAAGAGGATCCGCGACGACGTCACCTTCCTGATCAACAACCTGAGCTCCGAGAAGTTCAAGTACACCAAGCAGTGCGCCAAGGAGATCTGCGTGTACGTAATCGACAACGACCTGGCGCGCAAGTTCCATGTGTGATCAATTGACAATGGACCATTGACAATTGACAACTAAACCCGCTGTGCCTCGGGAGCAAAAACAAGGGGGATGACTGCGATGCCTTTCGGCGGCGGTCCATCCCCCATTTTTGTTTGCGGCTAAGTTGTCGCCCAGGTTCTTCGCTTTACGTCGTCAATTGGTTTTAAACCGGTTCACCATCTCCTGCAGCGACTGTGCGGAGCGGGCGAGTTCCTCGGCGGCGAGGGCCGACTCCTGGGCTCCGCTCGCCGTCTCACGCACCACGTCCATGATCTGTCGCATGCTCTCGGAAATGTCGTTGGTCGTCGCGGATTGCTCCTCGGCGGCGGTGGCCACCTGGGATACGTCGTCCAGCAACGGGGTGATCTGTTCCTTGATGGTGCCGATGGCCCGGCTGGAGTGATGCACGTCTTCCGTCCCGCTTCTGACGCTCGTCGCGCTCCGCTCCATGAGCCCCACGACGTTTCTTACATCCCCCTGCAGCGATGCGATGATGGTCTGGACTTCCCTGGTCGACGAGGTTGTCCGCTCGGCAAGCCTTCTCACCTCGTCCGCCACGACGGCGAAGCCGCGCCCCTGCTCTCCGGCCCGCGCCGCCTCTATGGCGGCGTTCAGTGCCAGGAGGTTGGTCTGATCGGCGATGTCCTGGATGGCCACCACGATGTCGCCGATCTTGTCGGAGTTGGTCCCCAGTGCTTTCACCGCCTCGACGGTACCGGTAACCATCGTCTCGATTTCATCCATCACCGCGATCATCCGGGCGATGGTCTCTTCCCCTTTGCTGGTGGCGCTGTTGGTGCTGCCGGCGCGCTCGGCCATCTTCTGGCAGCTCTCGGCGATGTTGTTGCTCACCCCGGCCATTTCCCCGACCGCACTCGAGACCGAGTGCGACTGGTGCGAGGCATGCTCGGTTCCCTGGGCGATCATGGTAGAGGTGCTGCTCAGATCGTTGGAGGCGCTGGTCAGGTGATCGGCGGTTTGCTGAATCCCCGCGATCATGCCGCGCATCGAGCCTTGCAGCTTCTGCAGGGCACGCAGCATCTGGCTGATCTCGTTGCGGCGGTTGATGACGATTTCCTCGCTCAGATCGCCCTGCGCCATGGTCTCCAGGTAGCCGACCGCCCTTACCAGAGGAGTCCTGATCGACCAGATGTTGATACAGCCGAAGATCCCCCCCAGCACGATGAAAAGTGCGACGGAGCCGTACTTGATGATGATCGAGTCTGCCTGGGCTGCCCATGCTGCCGCGATGAGACAGAGGCTGTAGCAAAAGCACAAGAGGCTCAGCCTGAATTTGATGGTGAGGTTTAGGTAGTAGTTCCAGATTTGAGTCATTTCCATCTCCTTGCGTTGCAGCCGCTGCCAATGAAACAGTTCCTCACGCCTAGCAGTGATCCTTTAACGGACATGGCTCTTATCGGGGGAGGAGGTTCGAACTTGAACGTTTCTTCAAGGATAACAACGGAGTTAGAGGAAAATAATGCAAAAAAAGGGGCACCCAGCCGATGCTGAGTGCCCCTCTGTACATGTAACGTCGCCGGGTCGGTTATCCTTTTTCCTTCCCTTTCGCCGCCATCGCCATCTGCATCGCCTCTCCCATCCTCGTCGGGCTCGATGCCACGATGACGCCGCACTCGGTAAGGGTGCGGATCTTGTCTTCCGCCTTCCCCTTGCCGCCGGTGATGATGGCGCCGGCGTGCCCCATCCTCTTGCCCGGCGGGGCGGTCACCCCCGCAATGAAGGCGGCCACCGGCTTCTTCATGTTCTCCTGGATCCAGTGCGCCGCCTCTTCCTCAGCGGCCCCGCCGATCTCGCCTATCATGAAGACCCCTTCGGTACCCGGGTCCTCGTTGAAGAGCTTGAGCACGTCGACGAAGTTCATGCCGATGATGGGGTCTCCCCCGATCCCGACGCCCGTGGACTGGCCGAGGCCCGCGTCGGAGAGCTGCTTCACCGCCTCGTAGGTCAGCGTGCCGCTGCGCGAGACGACGCCGATGCTCCCGGGTTTGTGGATATGGCCAGGCATGATGCCGATCTTGCATTCGCCGGGGGTTATGACGCCGGGACAGTTGGGGCCGACAAGGCGCATCTTGCTCTGCTTGAGGATCGCCTTCACCGGGACCATGTCCCGGACCGGGATCCCCTCGGTTATGCAGACGGCGAGCTCGAGCCCCGCGTCAGCCGCCTCGAGGATGGCATCCGCCGCGCCCGGGGGCGGAACGAAGATCATGGATACGTTGGCGTTGGTGTATTTCACGGCCTCGGCCACCGTGTTGAAAACCGGGATCCCCTCGATGTGGATCCCGCCTTTGCCCGGAGTCACCCCCGCGACGATGTTGCTGCCGTACTCGCGGCACTGCTGGGTGTGGAAGAGCCCGCTGCGGCCTGTGATCCCTTGGACCACGATTTTCGAGGATTTATTTACCAGTATGGACATGTCGCTATCTCCCTGAAGTTTCGATCCCTACCCCTTTGGGGGGAGCTATCCAAGCATACCCACGATCTTGGAGGCCGCGTCGCCCAGGTTGTCGCTGCACTGGACGTTCAGGCCGCTCTCGGTGAGGAGGCGTTTCCCCTCCTCGACCTGGCTGCCGTCCATGCGCACCACGATGGGGAGGGTGCAGTTCACCTCGCCGGCCGCCTCGATGATGCCGTGGGCGATGACGTCGCAGCGCATGATGCCGCCGAAGATGTTGACGAAGATCCCTTTCACGTCGGCGTCCTGCAGGATGATCTTGAAGGCCTCGGCGACCTTTTCACGGGTGGCGCCGCCGCCGACGTCGAGGAAGTTCGCGGGCTCGCCGCCGTACTCCTTCAGGACGTCCAGGGTGGCCATGGCAAGCCCGGCGCCGTTCACCAGGCAGCCGATCGAGCCGGAGAGCTTGATGTAGGCGAGGTCGTACTTGCCGGCGTTGATTTCGAGCGGGTCGAGCTGCGAGTAGTCCATCATGTCGGGGTACTCGCGGTGCCTGAAGATGGCGTTGTCGTCGAAGGTGATCTTCGCGTCCATCGCCATGAGCCATCCGGCCCGCGTCACGACCAGCGGGTTGATCTCCACGAGCGCGCAGTCCTTCTCCAGGCAGACGCGGTAGAGGTTGAGGATCAGGTTGACGCAGTCCTCGCAGACGCTGCCTGAGAGCCCCAGTTGCAGTGCGATCCACCGCGCCTGATAGGACCTGAGACCGGTGAAGGGATCGATGGTGAGGGTGTGGATCTTCTCCGGGGTCTTGCTGGCGACCTCCTCGATCTCCATCCCCCCTTCGGCGGAGGCGATCAGGACGTAGCGGGAACTGCTGCGGTCCAGCGTTATGGAGAGGTAGAACTCGCGCGCGATGTCCACCGCCTCCTCCACGAGGATGCGGCGCACCTTGAGCCCCTCCGGACCGGTCTGCGGCGTGACGAGGGTCTTGCCGAAAAGCTCCTTCGCGTATTCCTGTGCCTGTTCGGGATGGTGGATCAGCTTGACGCCGCCTGCCTTGCCACGGCCACCGGCGTAGATCTGGGCCTTGACGACGCAGCGGCCTCCCATCTCTTTGGCGGCTCGTTCCACCTGATCGGCGGTGAGCGCCACGCGGCCACGCGGGATAGGGATGCCGTACGCATTCAGTATCTCCTTGGCCTGATACTCATGAATGTTCATCACGATCTCCTCTGATGCGGCTATGGATTTTCAGAGCTTGCGGGGTAAGCGTCCGTTCTGCTTGTCTTTATCGCCAAGCGGCATGTGGGACTTATCGGCAGCAACGGGTGGAATTTCAAATTAAGAGTAAATAGTAACATAGTTTAAAAAAAAGGAGCCCGATGGGGCTCCCGTTTTGACCGCAGTTACGACTATTCGGATGAGGTGCTAAGGCAAGGTCTGCAGCGAGCGGTGCACCTCGAAGCTTTCCGTCCCCCTGGTGCAGTGCAGCTCCACCTCCGAGACCGCCCTGAAATTGCCGCCGGGATTTTTGCGCGCCGCCCTTGCCTGGCGTTCGCGCGCGATGATCTTGCATTGGGCGAGGACCGCGTTCACGTCGCTTCCGGTGACGTCGGCCACCTCGAAGCGGTGCTTGCGCGCCACGATCCCTTCCCCCTGGGTGCTAAAGATGTTGCCGCGGCAAAAGAGTTCCTCCGCGCCGGCGGTGCCGGTCAGCAAAAGAAGCAGGATTGCCGGTGCCATGGATCTCTTCACGGGGTTCCTCCGGGGCGTATTATTCGTCCGCCGCGTTGATCCGCGCCCTGCGGGCCGCCCGGCGTTCGGCGAAGCTGGTGGGGCGGCGAGAGGATGGCGTGGTCGCCTGCGGCTGCGGTGCCGGCTGAGGCTGAGCTACAGCGGCCGGCCCAGGCGGGGGCGTCGCCGGTTGCCCGGCAGCGGCTGCGGCAGGATCTGGTGAGGGGGCCGCGGTGGGCGGTGCGGCAGGCTGCGCGGTCGCCGGAGCCGGCAGCGCCAGTGGCGCCCTTGCCGTGGCGGACGCCACCGGTTGCGCCGGTGCAGCGGGCTGCGCGGTGGCGAGGCCACCCAGCTTGCCCGTGGCCACGTCCAGGACCCGAGCCTTTTTCAGGTACTTCGCAGGGATCTCGTGCAGGCTGTTGGTGTAAAACCTGGTTCCCTTGTTGTCTTTCCAGGTGTAAATGTCGGCCGACGCGGCGGTGGCCGAAAACGTGAGCAGCAATAATGCCAGAAGCGCCTTCATCTTCCCTCCAGATGCTGACTTGCAGCGTTACCTATTATTCAGGATAAGCTCTCCCTGTTCAACCCCAAACTGGCATTACTCTTCGGCAAAGAGCGATGAATCTTCAGTCCGGAGCTGCCATGCAATAATTGACGCCGTATGTTATCCTGAGTCTGTGCAACAGAAGACGTTCCAACAGTGTAGAGGAGGCAGACGCCATGAAGAAGGCCGGACTGATAATGGGCTTTTTGTTCTTTCTGGCGACGGCATTAGGTATCGAGGCCGACGCCGCTTCCAAGCTCAAAGTGTACTCCGCGGAAAAGGGGAGTTATATCATGACTGAAGAGGTAGTAAAGACCAACGCGGAATGGAAGAAGATACTCACTCCGGAGCAGTACCACATCCTCCGTGAGAAAGGGACCGAGCGCGCCTTCACCGGCAAATACGCGACGACCCATGACCACGGGGTTTACCGTTGCGCCGGGTGCGGGCTCGACCTGTTCAAGTCGGAGGACAAGTTCGAGTCGGGCACCGGGTGGCCAAGCTTCACCCGTCCCATCGCGCCGGAGAACGTGAAGACGGCGGTGGACAGAAGCTTCTTCTCCACCAGGACCGAGGTCCTTTGCCGCCGCTGCGGCGGGCATTTGGGTCACGTCTTCAATGACGGTCCGAAGCCGACCGGGCTGCGCTACTGCATGAACTCAGCGGCGCTGCAGTTCGTGGCGACCAAGTAGCTGAAGGCTGTTTTGGAGAGACGACTATGAAAACTCTGACTGCAGTGACGCTTGCCTTCCTGTTCCTGCTGACGGCGGCGGGTTCGCTGCCGGCCGCCCCGCTGCAGAAGGCGACCTTCGCCGGGGGGTGCTTCTGGTGCATGGAGCACCCCTTCGACGAACTGCCGGGGGTGGTTTCCGTCACCTCCGGGTACACCGGCGGACATACCAGGAACCCGACCTATGAGGAGGTTTCCGCGGGAGGCACCGGCCACGCCGAATCGGTGCAGGTCATCTACGATCCCGGGAAGATAAGTTACGACAAGCTCCTCACGCGCTTCTGGCACAACATCGACCCGACCTCCAAGGACCGCCAGTTCTGCGACTCAGGACACCAGTACCGCAGCGCCATCTTCTATCACGACGAGGAGCAGCGCCGTCTGGCGCTCAAGTCCAAGCAGGCCCTCGAGGCGAACAAGCCGTTCAGGGGGGCGATCGTGACCGAGATCGTACCGGCGACTGAGTTCTATCCGGCCGAGGAATATCACCAGCACTATTACAAGAAGAACCCGTTGCGGTACTCTTACTACCGCTTGAGCTGCGGCCGCGACCACAGGCTGAAGGAGCTTTGGGGCGACCAGGCCGGGCACTGAGCTAGACGACGGAGACGAAATCGCATCGCACCACCCGCCTTGATCGTTCGTGCAGCGTCCCCTCCCCCGGAGGGGGAGGGCTAGGGAGGGGGGAGGTCCGTATGAAAAACCGCGAGATAGCGCGGATCTTCGATGAGATCGCCGACATCATGGAGATCCGGCAGGACAACATCTTCAAGATCAGGGCCTACCGCAGGGCGTCCCTGAACCTTGAAGGGCTGAACCGCGACCTCGCCCAGATGACGCACAAGGAGCTCCTGGAGATCCCGGGTGTGGGGGCGGACCTCGCGGCGCGCATAGAGGAATACCTGCAGACCGGCGCCATGGCCTACTACGAGCAACTGAAGAAGGAGATCCCGGCGGGGGTGTTCAACATGCTGGCCGTCCCGGACCTGGGCCCGAAGACCGCCAAGGCGATCTACGACGCCCTGCAGATAGCGAGCCTCGAAGAGCTGGAGAAGGCCGCCCTGGAACACCGCTTGAGCGGCATCAAGGGGATAAAAGAGAAGACCGAGGAGAACATTCTCAAGGGGATACAGGCGGTGAAGCGGGGGCGCGAGCGCCAGCCGCTCGGGCGCATGCTGCCGGCGGCCGAAGAGCTGGTGGCGGCGCTTAAAGAAAAGGCGCCCATCGAGCGCATCGAGGTGGCCGGGAGCATCCGGCGTCGCCGCGATACCATCAAGGACATCGACATCGTCGCCACCTCTCCCGATCCCGCGGCTGTGATGGAGGCCTTTCTCGGCCTCACCCAGGTGCACGACGTGATCATGAGGGGACCGACCCGGGCCAGCGTCACGATTCGGGAGGGGGTGCAGGTGGATCTGCGCGTGGTCGAGCCAGCCTCGTACGGCGCGGCGCTCGCCTACCTGACCGGTAGCCAGTCCCACAACGTTCGCTTGAGGGAGATGGCGCAGAAACGTGGGCTGAAGATCAACGAGTACGGCATCTTTCGCGAGGAGGACAACGCCCGGCTCGGGGGCGAGAACGAGGAGGACATCTACCGCCTGCTGGAGCTTTCCTTCGTCCCTGCGGTTTTGCGCGAGGACTTAGGTGAGATCGAGGCGGCGCTCAAGGGGCGGCTGCCGCGACTGATCACCGCGCAGGATGTGCAGGGGGACCTCCACGTCCACTCCCGTTGGAGCGACGGCGCCCACGGCATCGCGGAGCTCGTCGAGGCCGCCCGGCTCAGGGGGCTCTCCTACATCGCTGTTACCGACCATTCCCAGGGGCTCGGCGTCGCCCGCGGTCTCACCGTGGAGCGCCTCATGGAGCAGCAGGCGGAGATCCGGGCACTGAACCGGGAGCTCGTCGGTTTCCGGGTGCTGCACGGCACCGAGATGGACATCCGCAATGACGGCTCCCTTGATTTTCCCGACGAGGTGCTGGCGAAGCTCGACGTGGTGGTGGCATCGATCCATTCCGGCTTCAACGGGACGAAGGAAGCGATGACGGCGCGCATCGTGGCCGCCATGCGCAACCCGCACGTGCACATCATCGCGCATCCGACCGGCCGCATCATCGGGGAACGTGAGGGGTACCAGCTCGACATGGAAGAGGTGCTGCAGGTCGCGAAGGAGACCGGGACGGCGCTCGAGATCAACGCCTATCCCCTGCGGCTCGACCTCGAGGACCGCTACGTGCGCCGCGCGAAGGAACTCGGCGTGAAGATCGCCATCAACACGGACACGCACGCGAAGCTGCAGTTCGAGACTCTGCCTTGGGGAATTTCCGTGGCACAGCGCGGCTGGCTCGAGCGGGAGGACGTGCTGAACACGCTGTCGGCGGAGGAACTGCTGAAGCGGTTGAAAAGGAAGAAAACGAAGTGAGGAGCACAATGAAAGGAACACAAGACATGCCAAACTACTGGCTCTTCAAGAGCGAACCCTCCAGTTTCTCCCTCGACGATCTCAAAAGCCGTCCCGATGCCACCGAGCACTGGGACGGGGTCCGCAACTTCCAGGCGCGCAACTTCCTGCGCGACCAGATCAAGGTCGGTGACCAGGTCCTCTTCTACCACAGCAACATCGCGGAGCCCGCCGTCGTGGGGCTCGCCGAGGTGGTGCGGGAAGGGTATCCCGACTTCACCGCTTTCGACCCCGCAAGCAAGTACTTCGATCCGCGCAGCAATCCGGAAAAGCCGACCTGGTTCATGGTGGACGTACGCTTCGTGCGCGCATTGCCGCGGCCGGTGACCCTGGCGGAGCTGAAGACCATCCCGGAACTCTCGGAGATGGCTCTCTTGAACCGCAGCCGCCTGTCGGTCCAGCCGGTGCGCAAGGAAGAGTGGGACAGGATCATGAAGCTCGCCGGCATCGCCCCCTGAAGTACCGCGCGGAACATAGCACCTGGAACATAGAACCGGGGTTCCCATGACATCCATAAAGAAGCGCTCGAAAAAGGCGGGCCTTGCGCCGGGCACGCTGATCCATATGGGGCGCGCCAAGGCGGGCGCCACCAGGGTGGACCTGGTGGAATACGACGCGACCCACCTCGAGAAGCACGTGGTCTCTTCCCTGGACCGCTGCCTGATCCGGCCGGACGCACCGACCGTCTCGTGGGTCAACGTGGAGGGGCTCTCCGACCTGGAGGTACTCAGGCACTTCGGGAGTTGCTACGGCATCCATCCGCTGGTCCTCGAGGACATCCTTGCCACGGACCAGCGCCCGAAGGCCGCCGACTACGGGGACTACCTCTACGTTGTCTTGAAGATGATCGAACTGGACGACGCGACGGGGGAGATCAAGAGCGAGCAGGTGAGCCTGGTCCTGGGGCGAAACTACCTCATCTCGTTTCAGGAGGGGCTGGAGGGGGACGTGTTCGAGCAGGTCCGCAACCGGCTCGGCAATGAGAAGGCGCGGCTGAGGGGCATGGGGGCGGACTTCCTGCTGCACGCCCTTTTGGACGTGATCGTGGACCACTACTTCCTGGTGCTCGAGAAGCTCGCCGACCGGATCGAGGACCTCGAGGACGAGGTGATCGAAAATCCCGCCCCTGCCACGGTGCAGTCCATCTACCACCTGAAGCGGCAGATGCTCTTCCTGCACAAGGCGGTCTGGCCGCTGCGCGAGGTGGTGAGCGGCCTGCAGCGGCGCGACTCCCGGCTCATCGACGACGCCACCATCATCTACCTAAGGGACCTCTACGACCACACCGTCCAGGTGCTGGACACCCTGGAGACCCTGCGGGACATGCTCTCCGGCATGCTGGACATCTACCTCTCGAGCGTCTCGAACCGGCTGAACGAGGTGATGAAGGTGCTCACCATCATAGCCACCATCTTCATGCCGCTCGCCTTCGTGGTGGGTTGGTACGGCATGAACTTCAAAAACATGCCCGAGCTGGACTGGAGCTTCGGGTACCCCATGGTCTTCATCCTCTGCCTCACCATCGCCGGCGGCATGCTCATCTATTTCAGAAGGAAGCGCTGGCTGTGAGGTGTCCTATCGGCTCGAGTGCAGCAGCGCGTAGTGCCTGAAGGCCTCCCCCACGTTCTCCTTGATGTCGTTCTCACCCCACGGTTTGTACATGACCTTGTAGACCGCCCCGAGGTTGACCGCATTGGTGATCGCGTTGATGTCGGCGTACCCGGAGAGCATGATGCGCACCGTGTCCGGGTAGAGCTCCCTCGCGCGGCGCAGAAACTCGGCGCCGTCCATCCCGGGCATCCTGAAGTCGGAAAGGATCACCAATACCCGGTTGAGCGACAGCAGTTCGAAAGCCTCCTCCGCGCACGTCGCCGTAAGCACGTTGTATCCCTCATCGAGAAGCACACGCTGCAGCGCCCCGAGGATCCCCTCGTCGTCGTCCACCACCAGCACCGTTTTTTCCGGGCATACGGCTCCCGGCTCGCGGACCCGGAGCAGCCTTTGTTCCGCGAGGAGCCTTTCGAACTCACCCGCCGGGACCGGCTTGCTGAGGAAATACCCCTGGATCTCGTCGCACCCCTGGCTCTGCAGGTAGTTCAACTGCCCCTGGGTCTCCACCCCCTCGGCGATCACCTTGAGGTGCAGGCTGTGCGCCATGGAGATTACCGCCTTGGCGATGGCGGCGCTGTCGGGATCGCGGGTTATCTCCCGCACGAAGGACTTGTCGATCTTAAGCTTGTCGAAGGGGAAGCGCTTCAGGTATCCGAGGCTTGAATAGCCGGTCCCGAAGTCGTCCATGGCGAGGGTGAGCCCCATCTGCTTCAGCTCCCCAAGCACGGCGGTGACCCGAGTCGCATCCTGCATCACCATCCCCTCGGTGATCTCCAGCTCGAGCAGATGCGGTTCGAGCCCGGTCTCGGCGAGGACCTGCGCCACCACCGCGGTTATGTCATGCTGCCGGAACTGGCGCGGCGACAGGTTGACGGCCACGGGGGGGGACGGTATCCCGGCGTCGCGCCAGGCGCGGTTCTGGGCGCAGGCCGTCTTCAGCACCCAGGCCCCGATGGAAAGGATGAGGCCGGTCTCCTCGGCGAGCGGGATGAAGGTGTCGGGGGGGACCACCCCGAGCTCCGGGCTGTGCCAGCGTAAAAGGGCCTCCATCCCGACCACGGCGCCGGAGGAGAGGCTCGCCTTGGGCTGGTAATAGACGACGAACTCCTGACGCTCCAGGGCGTGGCGCAGGTGGTTTTCCAGGGTCATCCGGGCGAGGGATCGCGCGTTCATCTCGCCGGTGTGGAACTGGAAGTTCTGGTGCCCCAGTTCCTTGGCGCGGTAGAGCGCGGCCTCGGCGTTGCGCAAAAGCGTCGGCGCGTCCTCGCCGTCCCTGGGATGTACCGCGATACCGACGCTCGCCGTCACCGCCACCTCCCGCCCCGCAAGCCGTACCGGGCGGGCCACTGCCTCCTGGAGCTTGCCGGCGATGAGGGCTGCGTTGTCGGAGGCGGCGGGATCCGAGATGAGCACCACGAATTCGTCGCTGTCGCGGCGCGCCACGGTGTCTTCGGCCCTGACGCAGCCGGCCAGGCGTTCGGCGATCACCTTGAGCAGGCGGTCCCCCTCGTCGTGGCCGATGGCGTCGTTCACCGCCTGGAAGCTGTCCAGGTCCAGCATGAAAAGTGCGACTTCGCGCCGCTCCCGGCGGGACATAAGCAGCGCCTGGCGCATGCGGTCGGCGAGCAGGTTGCGGTTCACGAGCCCGGTCAGGAGGTCGTAGCTCGCCTGGTATTCGAGCTGCTCTTCGTATCGCTTGCGCTGGGTGATGTCCTCGAGGGACTCGATCACCGCCAAGAGCTTCCCGCTCCCGGAGCGGACCGGGGCGGCGTCGAACACGATGTAGCGGTCCTGCCCGTTCAGGTCGCTGTACCACCCCTCGGCCTGGAGCCCTTCCGGGATGAGATGGGACTGCCGCACCTGCCCGCACCCCTCGCGCGCCCTTTCCAGTTCGCCGGTGATCACGAGGTCGGCGAGGACCGGGGTAGGGGAGGGGTAGAAGGCTTGCCAGGCGAGGTCCGTCCCGACCATCTCCCGCGACGTCCTGCCGGTCAGCTCCTCGCAGGCGCGGTTCCAGATCAGCACGCGATGCTCGGGATCCAGCACGAAGACGGGGACGGCGCTTTGCTGCAGGAGGCTCCCCAAAAGAGCATGCTGTTCCTCGGCTGCGGCGAGCGCGCGTTTCAGGGGCCTGATGTCGCGGACTATCGCGATGAACTTCCCGCCGCGCGGCAGTTCCAGCTCTCCCACCGATACCTCCACGGGGAGGAGGGTGCCGTCCCGGTGCCGGCCGCGGCTCTCGCCGGGGGGACGCCGCCAGGAAAGGGGCGCTTCGCTTTGGGCGATTTCGGGCAGGACGAGGAGGATGTCGCGTCCCTCCATTTCGCCGGCGGCGTAGCCGAAGATGGTTTCGGCGGCGTGGTTCAGGGTGTAGATGGTCCCGTTCGCGTCGAAGAGGATCACCGCTTCGGCGATGGAGCGAAGTACCGTCCGGGCCGTGGCCGATTCCCGACGCGCGAGGAGTTCCAGCGGACGTGCGATGAGCCACCAGACCGCCGGGGCGCTCAGGGCGGTAAGGAAAAGGGCGTCGGTGAAGACCGCGGGGAACCCGTCAAGGGAGGGGAACAGGTAGGAAAGAAGGGACATCACCACGGATTCGGTGACGAAGGTGACCATGAGGAGCAGGCCGAGGATGGCCAGCGGCCGCGCGGTCAGCAGGTTGTCTTGAGGCGTGGTTTCTTTCATAGGTCGGCCGATAAGCGGCTCCTCCGTCCAAAGTGGTTCCGGATGAGCTACTTATCGGCCGCTTTTTCATTATCTGAAGGGGATAGGAACCTACAGGCTCTTCTCCGCCAGCTCGTAGACGTCGCGGGCAAGCCCGGGCTCGGCGAGGATGCGCTCCAGCTCCTTCTTCATCAGCTCCTGGCGGGCTGCGTCGAAGCGGCGCCAGCGGCTGAACGGGGTGAGCATGCGCGCGGCGATCTGCGGGTTGATCGCGTTCAGGCGCAGGATCTGGTCGGAAAGGAAGCGGTAACCCCGACCGGAGGCGTCGTGGAAACGGACCTGGTTCGCCTGGCTGAAGGCGCCGACCAACGAGCGCACCCGGTTCGGGTTGCGGATGTCGAAGTCGGGGTGCTCCAGGAGTGCGAGCACGCGGTCCATGGTGTCGGGAAGGCGCGAGGTCGCCTGCAGCGAGAACCACTTGTCGATGACGCCGCGGTCGCCGCGCCATTTGTCGTAGAAAAATCGGAGCGCCTCGTCGCGCTCAGGGCAGGCGCATCCGGCCAGGGGCGCGAGGGCACCGAGGGAGTCGGTCATGTTGTCGGCGCCTTTGAACTGGGCCATGCACATGTCTACGGCGTCCTGCCCGCCTGCGGCCATCAGGTAGGAAAGGCAGAGGTTTTTAAGCCTGCGGCAACCGGCGAGCCCGTCGTCGGGGCGGTAGGGGGCGGCGGGCGCGCAAGTCTCGCGCACGCGCAATAGCTCGGCGGACAGCCTCTCGCCAACCGTCGCGCGCACGAGCTCGCGGGCCGCGTGGATCGCCGAGGGATCGATCACCTCCATCTGCTCGGCGAGGTAACTCTCGGCGGGGAGGGTGAGCGCCTCGGCGAGGAAGGCCCGGTCCTGGCGGTCGTCGTCTAAAAGCCTGCGGAACGACTCGATGAAGCTTTCGGAAACGCGTGCATCGCGCCCCGTCTGGAAGTCGGCGACGAGCCCCATGATCTGCTTCACCGCCTGCACCTGTCCCGCCTCCCAGCGCACGAAGGGATCGCTGTCGCGGGTCATGAGGAGGGTGAGGTCCTCGTCGCTGTAGGGGTAGTCGAGCTTCACCGGGGCGGAGAAGTTCCTGTTCAGCGAGGGGACCGGGCGGCTCGAGAGCCCCGTGAAGACGAAGTTCTCCGTCTCCCGGGTAAGTTCAAGCACCCGCTGCGTCCCGGACGGGGCGGCTTCACCTGCGAGCGCAAGCGGAAGTTCGTTCCCGTCTCGGTCCAAAAGCCCCATGGCGAGCGGCATGTGGAAGGGCTTCTTCTCGGGCTGCCCCGGCGTCGGCGGGCAGCTCTGCGTGACGGTGAGGGTGTAGCTGCCGCTTGCCGCGTCCCAGGCGTCGGTGACCGTGAGGACCGGGGTGCCGGCCTGGTCGTACCAGAGCATGAACTGCGAGAGGTCGCGCCCGCCGGCGTCCGCCATCGCCTGCACGAACTCGTCGACCCGGACCGCCTGGCCGTCGTGCCGCTCGAAGTAGAGGTCCATCCCCTTGCGGAAACCCTCCCGGCCGAGCAGGGTCTCGAGCATCCGGATCACCTCGCCACCCTTGTGGTACACGGTCATGCTGTAGAAGTTGTTGATCTCGACGTACGACTCCGGGCGCACCGGGTGGGCCAGGGGCCCCGCGTCCTCGGCGAACTGGGCGCTTCTCAGGCTCTTCACGTCGGCGATCCTCTTCACCGGGCGCGACTGCATGTCGGCCGAGAATTCCTGGTCGCGGAAGATGGTGAGCCCCTCCTTCAGCGAGAGCTGGAACCAGTCGCGGCAGGTGATGCGGTTGCCGGTCCAGTTGTGGAAGTACTCGTGCCCGATCACCTCCTCGATCGCCTGATAGTCGTCGTCGGTGGCGCTCTCCGGGCTTGCCAGCACGTAGCGCGAGTTGAAGACGTTCAAACCCTTGTTCTCCATGGCGCCCATGTTGAAATCGTCCACCGCGACCACCATGTAGACGTCCAGGTCGTACTCGCGGCCGAACTTCTCCTCGTCCCAGCGCATCGCGTTCGCGAGCGAGAGAAGCGCGTGGCCGCACTTGTCGCGGTTTCTCTCCTCGACGTAGATCTCGAGCGTCACCTCGCGCCCGCTCATGGTGGTGAAGCGATCCGAGATGTGCACGAGGTCGCCTGCGACGACCGCGAAGAGGTAGCTCGGCTTCTTGAAGGGGTCGCACCAGACGGCGTAGTGGCGCCCGTCCGGAAGGTCTCCCTTTTCCACGCAGTTGCCGTTGGAAAGAAGGACCGGGCAGGCCGCCTTGTTGGCCCTGAGCGTCACGGTGTAGACCGCCATGACGTCGGGGCGGTCCAAAAAGTAGGTGATGCGCCGGAACCCCTCCGCCTCGCACTGGGTGCAGAGCATGGGGCCGGAGGCGTAGAGGCCGGAGAGGGCGGTGTTCGCCGCGGGGTTTATCCTGGTGGTCACTTCGAGGACGAAGCGCTCCGGCGGTGCCTCGATGACGAGCCTTTCCTCCTCGACCCGGTAGCGCTCGGGTGCCAGCTCGGCGCCGTCCAGCTTCAGCGACAGCAGGGTCAGCTCCTCGCCGTCCAAAACGAGCGGGCGCGGAGCCGCGCCGCGGTCGTGGTTGCTGCGCAGGGAGAGGCGCGAGACCACCCGGGTCTCTTCCGGATCGAGGTCGAACTCCAGTTCGACTGACTCAATCAGGTAGTCGGGAACGGTGTAGTCTTTCTGATGGATGGTCTGGTGCCGGCACTGTGACATGGTTTCCCTCTCAAGGTGGTATTTACGCTGGACAAGGGAGCTATTGTACCGGCACGGCACTCTCTTTTCAACGCCCGGGCGCTCTTAGTGGGATATTCCTGCCATAGCCCGTAGCGTTTTGAGAGAAAACGTCGCCGGGGTAATGGGGGAAATGTTGACTTTACAGGTAGATGGGGATATACAGGTGCGCATGAAAAGAGCCCTCCTCCTGATCCTTTTCGTTTCCTGTCTCTGGACGGCCGTCCCGGCCGCCGCCACCGAAATTTACGCGCAGCAGACCGGCAAGAGCTGCGAGGTCTGTCACCTCGACCCGGCAGGCGGCGGGGAGCTCACCGCGGCGGGCAAACAATTTGCCGCCTCCCGCACCGCGAAGAGCGAGGCGCCCGCCATGGGGGGCGCCGCCAAGGCCTTCCGTTTCGTGGTCGGCTATCTGCACATGCTTACCGCCATCCTCTGGTTCGGCACCATCCTCTACGTCCACCTCGTGTTGAAGCCGGCTTATGCCGCGGGTGGGCTGCCGCGGGGCGAGGTCCGGGTCGGCGTCCTTTCCATGGTCGTCATGGGGGTCACCGGCGCCGTGCTCACCCACTTCCGCATCACCTCACTGGACATGCTGCTGCACACCCGTTTCGGGGTGCTGCTTTTGATAAAGATCTCCCTCTACCTGGTCATGGTCCTTTCCGCCGCCTACGTGGTCCTCTTCATCGGGCCGAAACTCAAGGCGAAACGGAGGGAGCCGGTCGCCCTTCCCGCCGGGAGCGAACTGACCGTGGACGAACTCGGCTCCTTCGACGGCAAGGAGGGGCGTCCCACCTGGTTCGCCTACGACGGGAAGCTCTACGACGCGAGTGCCAGCCGCCTCTGGAAGCAGGGAGTGCACATGGGGCGCCACAACGCAGGCGAAGACCTTAGCGAGGCGCTCAAGCTCGCGCCGCACGGCCCGGAGAAGGTGCTCGCCATGCCGCAGGTGGGGACGCTCTCGACCGGAGAGCGCAAGGCCCCACTGCACGAGCGGGTCTTCTTCTTCATGGCCTACATGAACCTCAGCATCGTCTTCCTCATCGTGCTGATACTGTCGCTCTGGCGTTGGGCCTGACGCGGCTCCCGGTACGCCGGGACCAAGGAATCACCGTGAAGCTGTTACGCATCTTTACCTACGCCGACGCCAAGAGGGACCCCGATTCCCTGCTGCGCCTGTTCGTTTCCATCGCCCTCCTTTCCATGGTCCTGATCACCTCCGGGGCCGGTTACGCCTTCTTCCATCTCCTGTACCGAAACGTGATCGTCAGCGCCGAGGACGACGCCGTCAAGGTGAGCCAGGCGCTTCTTGAGAATCAGCGCAAACGCATCCTCTCGGTCGACGGCAGCGGCAGCAGGGTCGCCGTGGCGCCGGAGGACCTAGGCGAGCTCGACGACCGGCTGAGAAAATTCCTCGCCCCTTTCGACATCGTGAAGATAAAGATCTATTCCTCCGATGCCCGTATCGTCTACAGCACCGAGGCGAAGCTGATCGGCGAGACTGACCGCGGCAACAAGCGGCTTGCGAACGCCCTTGCCGGCGCGAACGATTCCAAGCTGGAGAGAAAGGAAGAGGTGAAGGACTTAGCGGACGAGCGGAAGTTCAACGTGGACGTGGTGGAGACCTACATCCCGATCCGGGACCATGGCCGGGTGATCGGGAGCTTCGAGGTCTACATGGATGTCACCGGTTACCGCAGGCAGAGCGTCAACGCCGGGCTCCTCTCGCTGGCGTCCCTGGTCGCCATCCTGGTAGCCGTCTTCGGCATCTCCTACTTCGTCATCCGCAGGGGGACCCGGGAGCTCAAGGAGACCCAGGAGGTGCTCCGCAGACAGACCATCACCGATCCGCTGACGGGAACCTTCAACAAGCGGCAGATAGAACTGATCGGGCGGAGGGAATTCGCGCATGCCTTGCGGCGCATGGAGAAGGGGATTTCCGGTGCGGGAAGCGGCTTCCTGATGATCGACATCGACCGCTTCAAGGAGGTGAACGACCGCCACGGGCACCTGGCCGGCGACGACCTTTTGCGTCAGTTCGCCGAGCGGATCGCCGCGTCGCTTAGAAGCTACGATTCGCTGGGGCGATTCGGAGGGGAGGAGTTCCTGGTGGTTATCCCCGGTTCGGACCCGGCACAGACCCGCGCGGTGGCGGAGAAGATCCTCACGCTGATCCGGCGGGAGCCTTTCAGCCTCGATGGGGCTCCCCTTAAGCTCACCGCCAGCATCGGCATGACCACGGTGGAGGAGGGGGACGAAGACCTCATGCAGGTGCTGCGCCGCGCCGACCGCAACCTCTACCGGGCGAAGAGCGACGGGCGCGACCAGGTAGCTTAGGGGGACCGCTCGGCATCGTTGCACCCGGCGATGATGCTCGCTATCTCCTCCTCGGTGACCTCTTCGTCGATCCGGATCGCGCCGTCCGCTTCCCGGCGCAGTTCCGTAATCCCCGGGTAACTCTTCTCCAGGTACTTAAGCTCCTGCGACTGGCGCTTCACCGTCCTCAACAGGCGGCGGTTTTCCTCTTCCAGGTCGTACTTCTCCACGGCGCTTCTCAGCGCAAGCTTCAGCTCCGTTTCGTCCCATGGTTTCGTGAAGAACCGGTATATCTCGCCGCTGTTGACCGCGCGCATGGTCGCTTCGACGCTTGCGTGCCCGGTGAGCATGATGCGCACCGTTTCCGGGTAGAGATCCTTAACCGCGCCCAGGAACTCCGCGCCGTCCATCCCCGGCATCTTCTCGTCGGAAATGACCACCTTGTAGCGGTGCTGCGCCATGAGGTCGAGCGCCTCCTTTCCCCCGTGCGCCCCCGTGATCAGGTAGGGCTCCTCGTCCAGCCCGCGCACCAGGGCCGAGATCACGTGCGGCTCGTCGTCTACTAACAGGATCCTCGTTTCATCGTTCATCTTGTACCTCCGGTACTTCGACTCCACAGTGACGCAGTCGGTGTGTGGATGGCGGCTTTTCATCCCCTTTCGGGAATCGTGGCACTCACGTTCCCCCCTTTGCGAAGGGGGGACAGGGGGGATTTGCCTTGATAGGCCATGTAACCAGTGCGATCACGCAAACTGGGCAGGCGGATGACAGATGCTGACTTCTGTCCGGACGTGCCGAAAAAAAGCAAATCCCCCCAGCCCCAGCGTTGTCCGGTTAGGTTGTTGCAGCCGCCGAAAAGCCCCCCTCCCCTTGCGGGAGGGGGTTAGGGGGTGGGGGAAGGTGCCATTATCTCCATTGGCTTGCGGCTTCACCCACCCCCCCGGCCCCCTCCCGTCAAGGGAGGGGGAGGCTCGAAACGTCTGGATTTTAATAGTGCAAGCACCAAACCGGACAACGCTGCCCCAGCCCCCCTTCGCAAAGGGGGGAGCTTAAAGACCTCATTTTTCAGCAAAGATGCCCGCTACTCCCTTGCCGCTCCGCAGTGCGGGCAGTTCGCCCACTCGGGCTCCAGGGGGAGCTTGCAGTCGCGGCAGAGGTTGCGGCGCAGGGTGCCGCAGAAGGGGCAGAAGAGGTATTTCGCGTCCACCATGCGGTTGCAGCAGTCGCACCGGCGCTGGTGCAGAAGCTGCGGCCCCAGGACCCGCAACAGCTCCTCGAGGGTGGTGAGCCCCAGGCGCACCTTCTCGAGGCCGTCCTCGAGTAGGGTCCGCATCCCGCCGGCGCGCGCCATGTCGAAGAGCTCGGTCTCCTTGTAGCTCGTGCTGATGAAATGCCGGAAGTCCTCGTTCATGGTGAAGAGCTCGAAGACCCCGGTCCTCCCCCGGTAGCCGGTCTTGTTGCACTGATCGCAACCCTTGCCGCGGCGCACCGCCCCGTCGAGGTACCCCGGCGGCACGCGCAGCATCTCCATGATCTCCCGGTCCGGGTCGACCTCGGTGCTGCAGGCGGGGCAGACGCGCCGCACCAGGCGCTGCGCGAAGAGCCCTTCGAGCGCCGAGGCGATGATGTAAGGCTTCACCCCCATGTCGATGAGCCGCGTGATGGAGCCGACCGCGGAGTTCGTGTGCAGCGTGGAGAGGACCATGTGGCCGGTGAGCGCCGCCTTGAAGGCGACGTCCGCGGTCTCGGCGTCGCGGATCTCTCCGACCAGGATCACGTCCGGGTCCTGGCGCAAGGTGGAGCGCAAGACGCTCGCGAAGGAGAGTCCGATCTTCTCCCGCACCGCGACCTGGTTCGCCTCTTCGACGAAGTACTCCACCGGCTCCTCGATGGTCTCGAAGTTCCTGCTCCCCTCGAGCATGGTGGAGAGGATCGAGTAGAGCATGGTGGTCTTGCCGCTCCCCGTGGGGCCGGTCGCGATGATCACCCCCTGCGGCTTCTTCACCAGGGTGCGGATCTTCTTAAGCCCGTCCGGCAGCACGCCGAGGTCGGGAAGCTCCTTGATCGAGGCGCTCTTGTCCAGGATGCGCAGGACGAGCTTCTCGCCGTTCAAAGTCGGCATGGACGAGACGCGCATGTCGACGATCCGGGTCCCCGCCTTCACGGTGATGCGACCGTCCTGGGGCTTTCTCCGTTCGGAGATGTCCATCTTGGCGAGGATCTTCACGCGCGAGACGATGGCTGGGTGCAGGTCGGCCGGGATCTTGATCTTGCTGTGCAAAAGCCCGTCGATGCGGAAGCGCACCAGGGTGTACTTGGTCTTCCCCTCGATGTGGATGTCGCTTGCGTGGTAACGGATCGCCTCGGAGATCACCGCGTTCACGATCCGGATCACCGGCGGGATTTCGGAGGAGCCGATGAGCTCGGTGACGCTCACCTGGCTTTCCTCGTCGTCGATGATGATGTCGATCTCGTCGATCGGCTCCAGGTCCGCCGCCTGCTCCAGCTCCGGCCCCTCGGCCCAGGCCCGTTCCAACAGGGCGAGGATCTCGGAGCCGGTGGCGATGAGGGGGACCACGGCGAGCCCGGTCATCATGGAGATGTTGTCGACCTTGTAGATGTCGGAGGGGTCGGCCATGGCCACGGTGAGCTGGCGGCCGGTCATGCGGATCGGGACCATGCGGTTTCTCTCGCACAGGTCGCGCGGCAGAAAGCGCACCGCCTGGGGCGTGATCTCCGCCGAGGCGAGATCCACGTAGTCGATGTTCAACGCGCCCTGCAGCGCCTTCACCACCTCCCCTTCGGTGACGACGCCTAAGCGCACCAGGGCGTCGGTGACCAGTTCGCCCTGGGAGCGTTCCGTCGCGGCGCGCGCCAGATCCTCCCTCGTCACCGCCCCCGCCTTCAAGAGGATGTTGCCGGCCATGCCGCGGTTCTCGTCGAAGAGGCTCGCGTAATTCTTGATGCGCTGCTGCTGCGAGCGGGTGAGCTCTTTGAGGTTCTGGTTTTCCTGCATCAGCACGTACTGTTGCAGGGCGAGGCTCACCGTGAGGCGCAGGTCGTCGTCGTTCCAGGGCTTGGTGATGAACTTGTAGACCGCGCCGTCCTTCACCGCTCCCATCACCGAGTTCACGTCGGCATGCCCGGTGAGCATGATCCTGATCACCTGGGGCCAGCGTTCCTTCACCGTCTTCAGAAGCTCCGCGCCGGTCATGCCGGGCATGCGGTGGTCCGAGACGATGAGCTGCACCTCGTTCTCCTCCATCACGGTGAGCGCTTCCGCGCCGCTTGCCGCGGTGAAGAGACGGTAGTTCTCCTCCATGAAGATGCGGCGCATCGCGGAGAGGACACCTGCCTCGTCGTCGACGAAGAGGACGCCGAAACTCTTGGCGGAGGGTTCCTGCACCTCCCGTTCCTCCCCCTTGGCCGCCGTCTTGAATAGCTGTGAATATCTCGACATCGTCTAGTTCCTACCTGCGGGGATGGTGATGATGAAGTCGGCGCCTCCCCCCGGGGCGTCGGCTACGGCAACGGTTCCTTGCAGCTTGAGTACCGCCTCCCAGACCACGGCGAGCCCCATGCCGGTCCCGGAGCCGACCGGCAGCGTGGTGAAGAACGGGTCGAAGATCTGCCCCCTGAGCGCTGAGGGGATGCCGGGGCCGTTGTCGGCGATGCTGATCCTGATCCTCTCCCCGTCGAAGCAGCTCGAGAGGGTGATGCGCGGCGAGGCCCCGGCGTGGGTGAGGGCGTTCTGGATCAGGTTCAAAAAGATCTGCCCGGGGAGCTGCCCCTGGCATTTGATCTCCGGGAGCGGCTGCAGCTCCTTGACGATCTCGGCGCGGCCGGCCAACTGGTGCGATAAAAGCGTGAGGGTCCGCTCCAGCTCCTGGTTCAGGTCCACGACGCTGTCGCCGCTCTCGTCGACATGGGAGAAACCCTTCAGGTCGGCGACGATGCGGGAGACCCGCTCGGCCCCGGCGAGGCTCTGTGCCATCAGGTCGCCGACGTCGGCCATGACATGCGGGAGCTTCAACTCGCGCCACTTCGTCTCGGCCTCGGCAACGAGCCGTTCGCGCGGCTGCTCGAGCTCCAGGTGCTCGCGGTAGAACTGCAGCATGGCGCAGAAACGGGCCACGTACTTCTGCAGCGTGTGCAGGTTGGAGGTGATGAAGCCTAGCGGGTTGTTGATCTCGTGGGCGACCCCGGCGGCGAGCTGACCCACCGCAGCCATTCTCTCCTGCTGCAGCAGGTGCGCCTGGGTGCGCCGCAGTTCCGCGGTCCGCTCCTTCACGCGCAGTTCCAGGTTCTCCGCGAGCTCGCGGTAGCGCGCCTCGCTTTTGGTGAGCTCCGCGTTCATGGCGACGAGCTCCTCGTGCGAGCTGTTCACCACAGAGGTGTGGATCTCCGTGGTGAGGACCCGCTTCAGGGAGTTCCTGAGCACGGTGTCGAGCGCCACGATAAGGAGCGAGGCGAGCGGTTCAAGACGCTCGCGCCCCTCCGGTGCCCCGAAGAGCTCCAGATGTGCCACCGGTTCCCCCTCGAGCAAAAGCGGCAGGGTGCGGATGAGCTCGCCCCGTCCGGCTGGAGCACACGCCCCCCATAGTTCCTCGCCGTCGTCCCCGGTGACCCGGGCGCACGAAGCCCCAGCCGCGAGCGCCCCCTTGAGCAGCGGGATGACGTCCGCGTCGAGCAGTAGTTCGCGCACCTTTTTCTCTTCCCCGACCACGAAATGCAGCGTGTCTGCGCTCATGGCTCCTCCTTGAGCGAGGTGAGCTGGGCGATGAAGCGCTCGCGCGTAAGCCCGTGCGTTGCGGCGAGGGCGAAGCGGGCGTCGATCCGGTCGTAGACGAGCCCCGCCAGCACGGCGAAGGTCTCGGAAACCCCCACCCCGTTCAGCGCGCTCGCCAGCACCACCGGGATTCCGGTGGGGTCCCAGGTGGTGCGGATCTCCTCCTCGGGGACCGCTGCCGGGAGGTCGCGCTTGTTGAACTGGATCACCAGCGGGATGCTGTCGATGTCGAGCCCGACCAGGGAGAGGTTTCTTTCCAGGTTGTCGAAGCTCGTCACGTTGCTTCCCGCTTCTGCGCGGTTCGAGTCGGCGACGAAGACCACGCCGTCGGCGCGCTGCAGGACCGCCTTTCTCGTCGCGTCGTGGCAGACCTGCCCCGGCACCGTGTAGACCTTCACCTTGATCTTCAGCCCGCTCGGCGCGGTGAGGAAGAAGGGGAGGAGATCGAAGTAGATGGTCCGGTCTCCGCTCGTGTCGAGCACCATGAGCTCGCCGCGCCCCTGCCGGGTGAGCAGGTCGTGCAGCTGCAACAGGTTGGTGGTTTTCCCAGAGAGCGCCGGGCCGTAGTAGACCAGCTTAAGCACCATGCGCCGCTCTTTCTCGTCGAACTCGATCATCGCGCCTTCTCGTCCGTCACGTAGACCCCGCACGAGGGGGGGTCGATCTGGTAGTAGCGCAGCACGGCCTCGATGCTGCCGCGGTTCAACTGCGTCCCCTCGGTCAAAAGCAGAAGCCCCGTCCCGCTGTAGAGGTTCCTGGTGAGCCGCATCCCTTCCTTGAGCCGCTTCGGCTCGACCTCGCGCTCGGGCACCGCCTCGGTCACGGTGATCTTCACGCTCCCCGCCTCGCTGCGCCCTGAGGGGGCCCAGCTGACGAAAATCCCCCCCGACGGGGGATCGACCTGGTAGCTGCGTACGACGGCCATGATGCGTCCCGCGTCGAGCACGGTGCCGCGTTCCGCGATGAGCGCACCGGACCCGCTGTGGAGGTCGCGGGTGATGGTCATCCCCTCGAGAAGCTGCTTCGGGCGGAGCTCCTTCTCAGCCGCCTCGGCGCGCCTGGAGTACGCTGCCAAGTAGAGCTCGCGCACGTGCCGTTCCGCGGCGGGGTAGAGTTCCGGGTCGAGGCTCTTGCCGAGCTCCTTAGTGATGCGCGTAAAGAGGGCGGGGAGTGGATCGTCACCGCGCTGCTCGGTGAGCTCGCGGTCCACGAAGTCGGCCATGGCGATGATGCGGGCGCCCAGGGGGATGCCGGTGCCGCTCAGCCCGTCGGGGAACCCGGCGCCGTCGTAGCGCTCGTGGTGGTGCCTTATCAGCACCCCCGCCTCGCGCAGCTCCTCGACCGCGTCAAGCGTCGCCTGTCCGCGCACCGCGTGCTGCAGGAAGATGCCGGTTTCCTCGCGGGTCATCGCGGCCATCCGCTTCTGCAGGATCTCCTGGCTGATCCCGATCACGCCGATGTCGTGCAGAAGAGCGGCGGTGCGTACCGTCTCGACATCTTCGGGGGAGAGCCCCGCCTCGCTGGCGAGCCGCACGCTCAGCTCGGTGACGTTTCGGGTGTGTTCCTGCAGCCGGCTCGAGTGGAGCTCGATGAGCCGGGAGAAGGCGACGATGGTCTCGCGGAAGGCGTGCCCCACGCGCCGGTTGCGCTCCTTCAACTCCTCGTTCTGCCGCCTGATGGTCGCCGTCTGCTCCAAAACGCGCCCCTTCAGGTTGTCGTTCCAGGCGGAAAGTTGGCGGTTTTGCTCCTCGACGAGGGCGGTCAGGCGCCGGTTCTCCTGAACCAGGTGGTACTGCTGCACCCCCTCCTGGATGGTGCGCACGAGCACGTCGTCGTCCCAAGGTTTCAGGAGGTAGCGCGAGGCGCCACCCTTGTTGATGGCGTCCATGGTGGCCGCCATGTCGGCATAGCCGGTTAAAACCATGCGCACCGCGTCCGGGACGAGTCCCCGCGCCTGCTCAAGGAACTGCGCGCCGCTCATGCCGGGCATGCGCTGGTCCGAGAGGATGAGGGCGACGTCGGGGTGCTCCCTGAGCCTCTCCAGCCCCTCGGCCCCGGAAGAGGCCCGCAGCACCTCGAGCTCCACCTCCTGCTCCATGAGCAGCCGAGAAATGGATCGGGTGATGTTCTCCTCGTCGTCGACCAGAAGCACCTTGTGCGGTGCGGTTTCGGTTTGTATGTCCATCTGTTGCTCCTCGTTTGCGTCATAGGGCGCGTGCGCCGCAGAGGGCGCCTTACGCCGCGTCACCTCACGCCGCGCGGGCGATGGTGACCACCAGCTCCACCGCACCGTCACCCGGCGGGTGGAACTGCCGCAGGTTCAGCCGGTATCCCCCGGTCTCGATGGCGCCGGAGCCGGGCGTCGACGCGGAAAGCCCGTCGGAGAGGTCTGCGAACTGCGGCAGCGCTTCGGCGAGGCGCCGCCCCACCAGTTGCCCGTCGGCGACCTGCAGAAGATCCGCCGCCTCCCGGTTCATCTGCAGCACGACGCCGTCGCCGTTCAGGGCGAGCACCCCGAACGGCAGATGGTCCAGGATGACGGCCGCGTGCGCCAGCGCCTCGTGTTCCTGCATGAAACCGCAGGAGCAAGAGGCGGCCCGCCGCGCGAGGTCAGCGTTCAGCTCTCTCAACTCGTCCGTCTTGCGCCTTAACTCCTCGGCCAGCTGCTCGTTCCTGCGCTGGGTGGCGAAATGTTCCAGCGCCTTGGCTACGGTCACCCTCAGCTCGTCGTCGTTCCACGGCTTCGGGATGAACTTGTAGATCTTCCCCTCGTTGATGGCGGCGACCACCGCCGCGGTGTCCGCGTACCCGGAGAGGACGATACGGATCGTCTCTGGATGGGTCTTGAACACCTCCTTCAGGAACTCGACCCCGTTCATACCCGGCATCCGGAAGTCCGAGATCACCACCTGCACCTGCGGCGAGGCGTTCAGAAGTTCGAGCCCCTCCTCGCCGGAGGCTGCGGTGAGTATCTCGTAGTCGTCGTCGATGAAGATGCGCTCTAGGGCGCGGAGCACGTTGCGCTCGTCGTCCACGCACAGGATCCTGGTCTGGTGATCACTCATCTGAGCCAACCCCCTCTATCGGGAGCCTGATGGTGAAGGTGGTGCCGACCCCGACCTCGCTTTCCACCTCGATGCTCCCGTGATGTTTCTTGATGATGTCGTAACTGATGGAGAGGCCGAGCCCGGTCCCCTTGCCGACCTCCTTGGTGGTGAAAAACGGTTCGAAGATGCGGCTTCTGAGCTCCTCGGGTATGCCGCCACCCGTGTCGCTGATGGCGACGGCGACCTGATCCCCCTCGCGCCTGGTGGCTACGGTGATCTCACCCTGTTTCTCGATGGCGTGCGCCGCGTTCACCAGCATGTTCAGGAACACCTGGTTCAACTGCTGGGGGAGGCACTTCACCGGCGGGAGCTCGCCGTAGTCGCGGATGAGCGTGGTCTTGTACTTGAGCTCGTTCCAGGCGATGGTGATGGTGCTCTCGATGCATTCGTTCAGGTCCACGTAGGTGGCCTGCGCGTCGTCCACCCTGGAGAAGCTCTTCAGGTTCTGCACGATGTTGCGCACCCTCTCCGCTCCGTCCTGGGACTCGGCCAAAAGGCTCCGCGCATCCTCGAGGATGTAATCCACCTTGAATTTCTTGCGCGCCTGGGCGATGCGCTCCCTCGCCTCCGGCGGCGCCGCGGCGAGCCCGTCGGACTGGGCCTCCAGGAATCCTTCCAGCCGCTCGAGGTATTTCCCCATGGTGCCGAGGTTGCTGGAGATGAACCCCATGGGGTTGTTGATCTCGTGGGCGACCCCCGCCGCCAGCTGCCCTATCGAGGCCATCTTCTCCTGCTGCAAAAGCTGCGAGTGGGTCGCCTTCAACTCCTGGTAGGCGACGATGAGCTCCTCGGAGACCCGCTTTATTTCGGTCAGGTCGTGCAGCATGATCACCTGCGATCCCTGTTCGCCGTACGGATAGATCCTGAGGGTGAACCAGCGCCCGGATGCCTCGTGCTGCAGCTCGGCCTGCCCGCGGTCCAGGGTGCTAAGGTCGAGCCCCGCCCCCTGCATGAGATCGCGCCAGTTGGCCGAGACCAGGCGCGAGTAGGAGTTGCCGGTCAGCTGCTTGAACGCGCGGTTGCAGCGCCTGACCCGCCCCTGGCTGTCCACCATGGCCACCAGGTCGTCGACGCAGTCCATGGTCTGTTCCCATTCCCGTTTCCCCTTCTCCACCTGCCGGAACAGCTCCGAGAGCTGCTCGTGCTTCAGTACCATCTCCGCCTGGTTCTTCAAAAGCTGGCGCTCGGCGTTCTTCTTCGCCGTGATCTCCTCTTTCACCCCGAGGAAGTGGGTGATGCGCCCCTGCTGGTCGCAGATCGGGGCGATGGTTGCGTTCTCCCAGAAGAAGGTGCCGTCCTTGCGCTTGTTGTTGAACTCGCCGTGCCATTCCTTCCCGGCCGTTATGGTCTCCCACAGTTGCCGGTAGGTTTCCTCCAACTGCCGTCCCGACTTCAGGATGCTCGGCTTTTGCCCGAGCGCTTCCTCCTTCTCGAAGCCGCTCACCTCGCAGAACTTCCGGTTCACGTACTGGATCACCCCCTGGGCGTCCGTGATCACGATGGCACTCGCACTCTGTTCCACCGCCTGCGAGAACAGGTGCAGGGATTCCTCGGCGCGGGCCCGCTCGGTGATGTCGTACAGCGTTTCCACCACCGCGATGGTCTCGCCGTCCCTGGTGACCGGTGCCGCATCGAAGAAGAGGTAGCGTTCCCTGCCGTTCAGGTTGTGGTACCACCCCTCGGCCCTGATGATCCCCTTCATCACCACGTCGCAGCTGTAGGTCGGGTAGAGCTCGCCGGCCCGGTCGGTCTCCCCCGACATGAGCAGGTCGCAAAGGGTGGGGCGTTTGCTCGGGTAGAAGGGTTCCCACTGCCGGTCGGTGCCTAGCATCTCGGTCGCCGGCATACCGGTGAGCTCCGCGATGGCGCGGTTCCAGACGATGATGCGGTGGTTTCTGTCGATGACGAAGAGCGGCGTCGAGGTGTTCTCCAGAAGGCTCTCGACGAAACGGCGCTCCTCCTCCAGCATCCCCTCCAGGTGTCGGTCCATGGAGATGTCCCTGAAGCTGCCCCGCATGCCCAGGTTCTCGTCGTCGGCGCCGCGCACCACCCGGCAGGTGTACTTGAACCAGCGCTGCTCCCCGTTCTTCGTGTTGAGGCGCAACTCCACCGGGGACGCCGGCTTGTCCCGGTCCGCACAGTTGCCGCTTCTGCACCACAGCTCGCGGTCTTCGGGGTGGATGATGCTTTCCAAAAGGCCGCGGTCGGCCAGGAACTCGCGGTCGGTGTGGCCGGTCAGCGACTCGCAGTTCGAGGAGATGTAGCGCAGCGAGCCGTCGGGGTTGGTGAGTATGGCGAGTTCCGAGGTGAACTCGGCGATGATGCGGTAGAGCTCCTGGTTCTCCTCCAGGGTTTCCTGCCGTTTGTCCATGGTTATCACCATGTCGTTCACCGCAAGCGCCAGGTGCTCCAGCTCGTCGCCGGTCGCTATGGATACGAGCCGTTCAGGCCCCTTCTTTTGGCTCAGGGTGCCGACGTGGTTCACCAGCCGGGCGAGCGGTTCGGTGACGTGCCGGATCAGGCGCCATAGCGTCACCTGGGTCAAAATGAGGATGATGAAGAGGGCCGCGGCGAAATAAAGGCGCGCCTCCCTGAGCGGTTCGTACGCCTCCGCTTCGGGGTACTGCACCGCCACGATGAAGTTCGCGTTTTTCAGCGGAAGGGCCGTGGTGATCCAGGTCTCTCCCGCGGCGTCCCGGGTCTCGCCGCCGGCCATGACGTTTCTCTGCAGCGCGTCGTCTATGGCAGGGTTCTCCCCGGGGGTCAGGTAGGACATCACCTGGCTTTGGTCCGGATGCCAGACGATGGTGCGGTTTCTCTCCATAACCAGCAGGCGCCCGCGCTTTCCGACCGTGTGGAGCGCCCGGTCGGTTCTGCCGTCTTCGTAGAGGTCGTGATGTCCAGCCAAGAGCCCGGCCACGCTGCCGTTGGCGCGCAGGATGGGGACCCCGAAGCTGATCAGGGGGTGTTTGGGGGGGACGGAGGAGAAGTAGGGGGCGGAGATGTACGGCTTGCCGGTCGCGAGGGTGAAGGCGACGTAGCTGTTCCCCTTCTTGATCGGGCTCAGTGCCGTACGGGGGCTTTGCGCGATGCTGCGCCCTTCCGCATCGATCACCTCCAGCCCGCCGTTGAAAAAGGTGCGCGCCGCGCGGAACTGGTCGAGCGCCTGCTGCATCTTCTTCGGGTCTTCGAGCAGGGCGGGGTCGATTCCCTTGGCCATCAGATCGAGCATCTGCCGCGAGTGCAAAAGCTCGTCATCGATGTAGCGCGAGGCGAGGGCCAGCGTCGCCGCGTGCTGCCGCGTCACGGTCTCGGTCAGTGCGTGGGAGAGGTAGCGGTACCCCGCCAGGGTGAGCAGCACCATAAGCGATGACACCAGCAGGAATACCGGCCCCGATATCTTGGTCTTGATCCTCATTGCTTGCGCTCCGCAGAGGGCGTAGGGCGACTTCGCGTGACGAGACTAGTCTCCATCCCGCTTGCTCTTCCCATCGGAAAAAACGCTGTTTTCTTAAGAGGAATATTGCGCTAACTTGCCGGAATGAAAAGGTTAAAGTCTTTTAATTCAGAGTGGTCGCGCCGGCGAGGTGCCGGGAGAGGGGGAGTTCGACGCGAACGCAGGTTCCGGAGGCGTCGCTGGAGATGAGGATGCGCCCGCCGTGCCCGGCGATGAAGCGCTGGGCGATGGTCAGGCCGAGGCCTACGTGGCTGTCAGGGGCCTTGGTGGTGAAGAAGGGATCGAAAAGCGAGGGGAGGTTTTCCGGCGGGATGCCGGGTCCGCTGTCGGCGATGACGATCTCGGCGAGTTCGCCCTGCGCGGCGACCGAGACGTTGATGGTGCCCGGGGCGCTGCCGAGCGCCTCGCAGGCGTTTTTCAAAAGGGCGACCAGCGCGGTGTTCAAGAGGGTGAGCGCCCCCTGCACGAAGACGCCGTGCTCGGGCTGGGACCAATGCACCTGGGTTCCCGGGGGGGTGAGCACCGTAATCATGTCCACGAGCGGCTTCATGAGGCCGACGAGTTCCAACTCCTGCATCGCCTGGTTCGCAAGGCCCAGTTCCAACTGCGCCATCTGCTGCACGATGAGGGCGATACGCTGCCCCCCCTCCCTCGTCTCGTACAAGAGGGCGGGGAGGTCGAGGTTTATCTGGCGCAGGCGGTGCTTCTTTTCCAGTTGCAGGATCGCCTGGGCGGAGTCGGGGTCGGCGGCACGCAAAAGGTCCGTGAGCGCGTTTGCGTGCTGCTGCAGGGCGAAGGCGTAACGCTCCAGGGTCGAGAGGTTGCTCATCACGAACCCCAAAGGGTTGTTGATGTAGTGGGCGGCCCCGGCGGCAAGGCGTGCGACGGCACCCACTTTTTCCTGTTCGACCAGTTTCCTCTGGGTCTTCTGCAGCTTGGCGAGGGTCTGCTCAATTTCGTGTCGCGCCCTGGTGAGGGCGGTCTTCTGGCGGGTATTGCGCACGGCGGCACGGATGCGGGCGAGGAGGTCGATCTCCTGGAACGGCTTCACGATGTAGTCATCGGCCCCAAGGTCGAGGCCTGCGGCGATCTGCTCGTGGGTCCCCTGGGAGGTGAAGAGGATCACGGAGTACATGCGGTCGTGCAGCGGGGGCGCGCGCAGCACGTCGAGGCCCGAGAGCCCCGGCATCTCGACGTCGAGGAGCATCACGTCCGGAGGAGCGCTGGTCAAAGCGACGAGGGCGCTCGCCCCGTCCACCGCCTCGCGCACCCGGTAACCGTCCTGGGAGAGGAGGGCAACCACGTAGCTGCGTATGGCGGCGCTGTCGTCAACGACGAGTATTTCAGGCTGCTCTGGGAATTCGGTCATAGGTCCAAACCCGCATCGGCGTGTTTCTGGGCGGCGCCGTCGTTTGCCTCTCCGGCGCACCTTTCTCATCGGCGGGGGGTGACATCCACTGAAGCCTTTTTCGTTGCCGTACCTGACGCTTTTCCTGTAGTATCCGTGACCATGCCGGCTGCGCCGGCTTTTAACGTACAGGAGACAAAACCCATGTCCATAGACAGAAACCTGCGCCTGGAGGGGATCTACCCCCAGCGCCAGAAGGAGTTTTTCATGCAGCGCGTCAAGCTCCCGGCCGGGATCATCTCCGCCGACCAGGCGCAAAAGGTGGCGCAGCTAGCCGGGGTCCACGCGCGCGGCCTCGTGCATCTCACCACGAGGGGGAGCATCGAGCTGCACTGGCTTTCCGAGGAGGCGCTCCCGTCGGTCGCGGCCCAGCTCGCCCAGGTCGGGTTGTACAACCGCGGCGCCTGCGGGGGCGCGGTGCGCGGCGTCATCTGCGGCAGCCTCTCCGCAGCCGGAGCCCCCGCCCTGGAAGCGCTGGTCAGGAAGATCCACCGGCACTTCACCGGTAACCCCCGCTTCGAAAGGCTCCCGAAGAAGTTCAAGATCGGCGTCGAGGCGGACACGGCAAGCCGCAGGCACCTGATCCAGGACCTCTGCTTCATCCCGGTCCCCTCCGATGACGAGCGGTCGCGCTACGACGTCTACGCCGCCGGCGGGCTCGGGCGCGAACCGACCCCGGGCTTTTTGCTGGCGCAGGGGGTTTTGGAGGACGCGCTCATCCCGCTGACCGAGAACGTTTTAAGGGAGTACGAGGCGAACACCCCGCCGCCCAAGCGTCTGAAGCACCTCGTGCGCGAGATCGGGCAGGAGGAGTTCCGCCGCAGGGTGATGGGGGAAGGGGCGCTCGAGGAGCTCACCACCGTTCCCACCCTGACCGGAAGCCTGGTGCCGGTACCCGCCCATTCCGAGGATCGGCTCGAGGCGCACGTCTTTGCCGGGGAGCTTCAGGCTGAAGGTCTCGCCGCCCTTGCCCGTGTGGCGGCGCAGTTTTGCGGAGGGGTCCTCATGGTGACCGGGAACCAGACCGTGGTGATGCACGTGGTAGAGGGGGCGGATCGGGAGAAGGCGCGCGAGGCCCTGGCGCAGGCCGGGTTTGCCGGAGAGAGCGCGGCGGAGCGGGTGGTCTTCCGGTGCTGCCCGGGGAGCCACGAGTGCATCATGGGGCTTGCCCCGACCCGGGAGGTGGCGGCCGCCGTGGTGGCGGAGCTTGGCGAGGAGGCGCTGGCCCTGAACTGGGCCATTTCCGGTTGTCCGAACTGCTGCGCCCAGCCGCAGCTCGCTCAGGCGGGGATCGTCGCTTCGCGTCTGGTGAACGACCAGGCCGGGCGCGCGCCGCGTTTCGACCTGTACCGTGCCGGTGCCGGCCCCTTCGCCGAGCCGGTGCAGCAGGGGCTCACCCTGGCCCAGCTCATAGCGGCGGTCAAGGAAGTCTAAAAAACGTTCTACGTTCTACGTTCTACGTTGAAAACCCCTCTCGCTTCTGCGCCGGAAGGGGACTGGCTCCGCAGGTGCCTGTCCCCTTTTCCGCTCGGGTGAAGAAGGTGCCAGGAAGAGCTCCTGGCGCAGCCGCCGGCGCCCTCACCCCCGCCCCTCTCCCGGAGGGCGAGGGGAGCTCCCACCTGCGTAAGCCGTATCCAGACGACATGAATGCCGGATGCCCGCCGTAAAACGTTGAACGTTGAACGTTGAACGTCCGTTTAAGCCTCGTCCAGTATCTCCCTCACCTTCCCGAGTAGTTCGTTGATCTTGATCGGCTTCGACACGAAGTGGCGGGGGTCCCCCTTGGTCAGCGTGTCGGTGACGATGTCCGCGGTGTACCCACTCATGAACATCGCCTTCACCCCGGGAGAGATGGCGGCTATCGCCTCGTAGGCGTCGCGCCCGTTCATGCGCGGCATGATCACGTCCAGGATCACCAGCGCAATCCGGTCTCCCGCCACCTTGAACTTCTCCACCGCGTCGATCCCGTCCACCGCGGTGATCACCCGGTACCCGAAATCCTGCAAAAGCTCCCGCACCATGTCCCGGATCACCGCATCGTCCTCGACGAGAAGGATGGTCTCGTCCCCACCCCGCACCGCCTGGTCTTCTGGCGCACTCTCGCTTCCCGCAGGGAGGTCGATCAGCGGAAGGTACACCCGGAACACGGTGCCGTGCCCGAGCTCGCTGTAGCAGTTGATGAAGCCGCCGTGCTGCTTCACGATGCCGTACACCATGGCGAGCCCGAGGCCGGTCCCCTTGCCCGGCTCCTTCGTGGTGAAGAACGGCTCGAAGATACGGTCACGGGTCTTTTCGTCCATCCCTGTGCCGGTGTCTGCGACGGTGATCAGGGCGTAACTGCCCGGCTCCCCGTAGCCGTGGGAGTCGATGAACTCCTGGTCCAGGATGATCGGATCGGTGCTGATGCGCAGGATCCCCCCTTTGGCCATGGCGTCCCGCGCGTTCACGGCCAGGTTCATCACGACCTGCTCGATCTGGCCCGCATCGGCGAGTACGGAGAGTTCCTCCTGGCAAAGCTGCATCCTGAACTCGATATGTTCCGGGATCAGTCGTCGCAGCATCGCCTGGACGTTGGAGAGAATGGCGTTCGTGCCGACCGGAACCGGGTTGCTCACCTGCTTGCGGCTGTAGGCGAGCAGGCTGCGGGTGAGGCTCGCGGCACGCTCGGAGGCGCGCACGATTTCGGCCACCTTCGCCTGCATGGGGTGTTCGGGCTCGAGCTGCAGCTGTATCATGGTGCTGTACCCGATGATCGCGGTCAGGATGTTGTTGAAATCGTGCGCGATCCCGCCTGTCAGCGTGCCGATCGCCTCCATCTTCTGGGACTGGGTCAGCTGGTGTTCCAGTGCCCTTCTCGCCTCCTCCGCCTCGAGCCGGTCGGTCACGTCGTAGCAGGTCCCGATGTACCCGGCGAAGTTCCCGTCCAGCCCGTTGAAAGGCCTTCCCATGTCCACGACCCACCGGTAGTTCCCGCTATGGTGCCTCAGCCGGTACTGCATCTGGAAGGGTGCCCGCAGGGCGAAAGCGTTGCGGTAGATCGAGACGCACTCTGCCACGTCCTCGGGATGGACCCCCTCGGTCCAGCCGTCTCCCAATTCGTTCTCCAGGGGGCGACCGGTGAATTCAAGCCAGGTGTGGTTGAAGTAGTTGGCCTCGCCGTCGGTGCCGACGCGCCAGATCAGGGCGGGGAAATTCTCGAAGAGGGTGAGGTAGAAATCCGCCGAGCGCTCGAGTTCGAGCAGCATCCGGTTGAAGGTGCGCGACATCTGCCCGATCTCGTCCTCCGAGGTCACCGGGGCGAGGCGTTGCGCGAGTTCCCCCATGGCCGGAAGCTGCTCCAGATGCCTCGTGAAGGAAACGAGCGGCCTCGTGAGGTGTTGCATGAAGGGCCATACGATGAGCAGCGACAGGATCGCCGCCGCCAGCGAACCGGCGAGCAGGTAGTTTCTGGCGGTACGCAGCGGCCCGTACGCCTCGTCAAGCGGATAGCTGACCGCTAGTACCCACCCGGTGGACTTCAGACGTTTCACCGACCTGAGCACGGGGATTCCGGTTTGCGTCATCGTCTCGGCGGTTCCCTGGAAACCGGCCAGGGCGCGATCCAGCATCTCGTTGCGGCCGGGAGGGTCCCGGCGCAGCACCCGCTTCTTATCCGGGTGCATGAGCACGTTGCGGTGCGCGTCGTAAAGGGACAGGAATCCGTTCGGGCCGAGTTTCAGCGAGGCGAGGGAGCGCAGGAAATGCTGTTCGCGCAGGTCGATGCTGCCGGACAGCACCCCGATCAGCTTCTGTCCCGGACCGAAAAGGGGGACGGTGAACATGATGATCGGCCGACTCTGGCGCTGCAGAGAGGCGAAGGGGCCGGAGATGTAGTTTCTGCGCAGCCTCACCGTCTCCCTGAAATATTCACGGAAGGAAAAATCCCGGCCGATGTAGTTGAGGTCATGGGGAGTGGCCGCGACGAGGATCCCCTTCTCGGAAAAGAGAAACAGGGAGTTGTCGAAGAACGGGCGCTGCCTGATCTGGGAGTCCAGAATACGCTGCGCCTTTTTAGGGTGTTCCAGGATGTCGGGGGGGAGGGTACTGGCCAGGTGGCCCAGTTCGGCGGTGAAGTCGAAGATGCGGTCGTCGATCTGGTTGCCCAAAGAGTCGAGTAGTATCGACTGCTGCTGCGAGATGTTCTGCTTGAAGGTTCTTTGCAAAAAGAGCAGGGAGGTGACGGCGGTCGCCGACATCAGTACGCCGACCATGAGGAAGACGGCAAGCGTCATCTTGGTTTTCATGCTGTTGAAAAGCACACGAACTCCGATTGGCGCACAAGAGGCCAGCTCAAGACCGGCAAAAGCCAGTCACAGCAAAACTTATAAACGTTCCGTGAGAAATGACAACGCGCTCTATGAGCAAATTCGGCGACGGGGTAATGATTCTACCTTCTTTTTGTGAGAGATAAAAGCGTACTTATTATAGGGTGTCAAATCGCCGCCCTGCGCAGGGGGATGTGACACGGTTTCCTGCCCGGCACCAGTGGGGGCGGCACCCGGCCGGGAGACAAAAACGTCAAGGAAATGTCGGGAACTCGTTTTGTCCGGGCAAAGTGGACAACTATCAAGGCCTTAGGGATGTTTACGGTGCGGAGCGTTGCTGGATGATGCTCTTCTATCCACGTGACCTGTGGAAAAGTATGTGGAGAAATGGGCGGGAAAGGGGACTATTGGCAACAAACCGGATATTTCTAGCAAATTGCCTAAATTTTAGGCGGCGTAAAAGGGCGTTATTGCTGTGTCGCCAAGGTTTTGGCGGCCGGGCGAAAAAAAAGGGGGGCTCGTGCCCCCCTTTCGCGTGCATTTGGCCTTGCCGCTTTAGGATAAAACGAAAAGGAGCTCCTCTTTTTCCACCTTTCCGCCCTCCTTGCACTTCACCTCGGCGATGCAGCCGTCCTCCTTGGCCTTGATGTTGGTCTCCATCTTCATGGCCTCGGTGACCGCGAGGATGTCCCCCGCCTTGACCGCGTCCCCCGGCTTCACGTTGAGCTTGATCACCTTGCCCGGCATCGGAGCCCCGACCTGTTTCGGATTCGACTTGTCCGCCTTCTCGTGGCCGGCCTCGTCGCTTTGCACCGACTGGTCGCGCACGGTGACGCTCCTCGCGTTGCCGTTCAGTTCGAAGTAGATCTTCTTGGTGCCGTCGGGCTGGGTCTTGCCGATGGCGTTCAGCTTCACGATGAGCGTCTTGCCCGGCTGCAGCTCGATGGAGGTCTCCTGTCCCGGCTCGAGACCGTAGAAGAAGATCGGCGTCGGGATCACCGAGACGTCGGAGAACTCCTGGCGGTGCTTCGCGTACTCCACGTAGACGCTCGGGTACATCATGTACGACATGAGCTCCTCGTCGTTCACAGGGTGGCCTACCTTCGCCTCGGCGGTCGCGCGCTCCTTCTCGAAGTCGGCAGGCTCCAGGAGCTCGCCCGGACGGCAGGTGATGGGCTCCTGCCCCTTGAGGATGATCTTCTGCAGCTCCTTCGGGAAGCCCTGGTAGGGCTGGCCGATCATCCCCTTGAAGAAGCCGACCACCGATTCCGGGAATGCCAAGTCCGCGCCGGGGGCGAAGACGTCCTCGGGCTCGAGGTTGTTCTTCACGAGGAACATCGCCATGTCACCGACCACCTTGGAGGAAGGGGTGACCTTGACCACGTCGCCGAAGAGGAGGTTCACCTTGTGGTACATCTCCTTGCACTCCTCCCAGCGCTCGATGAGGCCCAAGCCCGCGACCTGCGGCTTGTAGTTCGAGTACTGCCCCCCCGGGATCTCGTGGTGGTACACCTCGGCGGTGCCGCTTTTAAGCCCGGACTCGAAGGGGCTGTAGTAGTCGCGCACCGTCTCCCAGTAGTTGGCGAGCTGCTGCATGCCGCGCTCGTCCACCTGCGGGTCGCGCTCGGTTCCCTTGAGGGTCGCCACCAGGGCGTTCAGGTTGGGCTGCGAGGTGAGGCCGGAGATGGAGGAGAGCGCCGCGTCGACGATGTCGACCCCGGCCTGCGCCGCCATGAGAAGGAGCGCGCCGCCGTTGCCGGAGGTGTCGTGGGTGTGCAGGTGCACCGGGATGCCGATCTCGTCCTTCAGCGCCTTCACGAGCTGGTACCCCGCGTACGGCTTCAAAAGGCCCGCCATGTCCTTGATGGCGAGGATGTGGGCCCCCATCTTCTCCAGTTCCTTCGCCATCGAGACGTAGTAGGAGAGGGGGTACTTGGTGCGGGTGGGGTCGGAGATGTCGCCGGTGTAGCAGATGGCGGCCTCGCAGATCTTGCCCGACTTCTGCACCGCCTCCATGGCGACCTGCATGCCGCGGGTCCAGTTGAGCGAGTCGAAGACGCGGAAGACGTCGACGCCGCTCTCGGCGGCCTGGGCCACGAAGCGCTGCACCACGTTGTCCGGGTAGTTCGTGTAGCCGACCGCGTTCGCTCCCCTCAGAAGCATCTGGAAGAGGACGTTCGGGATCGCCTCGGAGAGGGCGTGCAGCCTCTGCCACGGGTCCTCTTTCAAAAAGCGCATCGAGACGTCGAAGGTGGCGCCCCCCCAAAGCTCCAGCGAGAAGAGGTCGCTCGCGAGGTGCGAGGTCGGCTCGGCGATCTTCAGGAGATCGTAGGTCCTCACGCGGGTGGCGAGCAGCGACTGGTGCGCGTCGCGCATCGTGGTGTCGGTGAGGAGGAGCTTCTTCTGCTCGAGAACCCACTTGGCGAGCCCCTCGGCCCCCTTCTCGCGCAGGATGTCCTTGGTCCCCTTCGGCTTTTGCGCGAACGGTTCGATCTGCGGGACGCAGGCCTCGATGAGTTCGGCCGAACGCAGCGGTTTCGCGACGCCGGCGGAGCCGTTCACGATCACGTCGCCCAGGAAGTTCAGCACCTTGTTGGCGCGGTCCTTCTTCTCGGGGATGACGAGGAGCTCGGGGTGCTGGTCGATGAAGGAGGTGTTGCACTCGCCCGCCAGGAAGACCGGGTGGGTGATCACGTTCTCCAAGAAGCCGATGTTGGTCTTCACGCCGCGCACGCGGAATTCCTGGAGGCTTCGATCCATGATGTGCGCCGCCTCGGTGAAGGTGAGGCCCCAGGAGCTCACTTTGACGAGCAGCGAGTCGTAGTGCGGCGTGATCTGCGCGCCGGTGAAGGCGTTGCCCGCGTCGAGGCGGACGCCGCAGCCTGCCGAGGAGCGGTAGGTGGTCAGCGTGCCGAAGTCGGGGGCGAAGTTGTTGGTCGGGTCCTCGGTGGTGATGCGGCACTGGATGGCGTAGCCGCGCATCTCGATGGAGCCCTGGTTCGGGATGTTGATCTCCGGGTCGGAGAGCCTTTTCCCTTCGGCGATGAGGATCTGGGCCTGCACGAGGTTACGGCCGGTGATCATCTCGGTCACCGTGTGCTCGACCTGGATGCGCGGGTTCATCTCGATGAAGTAGTAACGCCCTTCCTCGTCGAGGAGGAACTCGACGGTGCCGGCGTTACGGTACCCTACCTGTTTGGCGATCTTCAGGGCGTCGGTGCAAAGGGCCAAGCGGGTGTCGCCCGGAAGGGCGAGCGACGGCGCGAACTCGACCACCTTCTGGTGGCGGCGCTGGATGGAGCAGTCGCGCTCGTAGAAGTGCACGAGGCTCCCGTAGCCGTCGCCTAAGACCTGCACCTCGATGTGCTTCGGGTTTTTCAGGTAGCGCTCGAGGAAGACGGAGGGGTCGCCGAAAGCTGCTTTCGCCTCGGAAGAGGCCGACTGCAGTCCCTCGAGGAGTTCTTTCTGGTTGGTGGCGACGCGCATGCCGCGCCCGCCGCCCCCCGCCGCAGCCTTGATGATGATCGGGTAGCCGTGGTTCTTGGCGAACTTGAGCGCGTCCTCCTCGTGGACGATGGGCTCCTCGGTGCCGGGGACCGTAGCGACGCCGGCGGCCTTCGCCACCTTCCTCGCGGCGACCTTGTCGCCTAAGGCGCGCTGCATCTCGGCGGTAGGTCCGATGAAGGCGATGCCGTTTGCCTCGCACTTCTCGGCGAACTCGGCGTTCTCGGCCAGGAAGCCGTAACCGGGGTGGATGGCGTCGACGTCGCGCTTCTTGGCGAGCGCGATGATCTCGTCGATCCCCAGGTAGGCGTCGATGGGGGCTTTCCCCTTTCCTACCAGGTAGGCTTCATCCGCCTTGTAACGGTGCAGTGAGAGCTTGTCCTCGTCCGAATAGATGGCAACCGTGCTGATGCCGAGTTCGGTGCAGGCGCGGAAGATCCTGATCGCGATCTCCCCGCGGTTGGCTGCCATCACCTTCCTGAATTTCCGAGCTTCCATTTCTTCTCCTTTAGTGGGGTGTTTTTTACCGAGACTAAAACAAATGGTGGAAATTTTATTGCGATAATAAAACAGGTGCAGCTCTATTGGTAAAACCAATTTCTCTTTAATTTCTGAGGGTTTAATTATGTATTCAAAAAGGTGGCATATAAAAGCAGATTCGAATTCGAATGTCAATCCAGAATGTAGTTATATTTTTGTATGCTCACGCCAAACGGCGAGACATGCAGCGGCATCGTTCCTGCGGTCCACCGTGGGAACGAAAGCCCTGGACGGTCCAGCGTCAGCAGTACAAGACGCGGGAGCGTCTGACGATTACGTTCCCACGCTGGAGCGTAGGAACCATTTCCTTGTGGTTAAAGTATGACCCCTTGGCCTCAGCAAGGCGTGTGAGCCAGCTTTTTGCTTGCCTTGACGCCGACACCTGCCTTATCTTGGCGCGATGATCATGCAAGGAACGGCGGCAAACGCGGCGGCAATCGTCATCGGCGGCTTTATCGGCATCAAGGCGGGACATCTCATCTCCAGTCGTGTGAGGGGTACAGTCATGTCCGGGGTCGGGCTCGCAGTACTACTTATCGGCATGCAGCTCTCTTTGAAAAGTCAGCAGCCGTTGATAATTATCGGTTCGCTCATCGGCGGCGGCATCATCGGCGAACTCTTCGGCATCGAGGCGCGCCTGGAAGCGCTTGGGAACTGGATCGGCGACCGTTTCAAGGGAAGCGGCAAGGTGGCCGAGGGGTTCGTCACCGCGAGCCTTTTGTACTGCGTCGGCGCCATGGCCATCATGGGGGCGTTGCAGGACGGTCTCGGATCGCGCCCGGACATCCTTTACGCCAAGGCCGCTCTGGACGGCATCGCCTCGGTGGCGCTCGCCTCCACCCTCGGGATCGGGGTTCTCTTCTCCGCGCTGCCGCTCTTCGCCTACCAGGGCGCCATCACCCTCTCCGCGTCCTTTGCCCAGCAGATCATGACCCCCGCCGTGGTGCAGGAGATGAATGCCGTCGGTGGGCTTTTGATCCTCGCCATCGGCCTCGACATGCTCGGGGTGAAACGGGTCCCGGTGGGGAACCTGCTCCCCGCGGTTTTCCTGGCTCCTCCCCTGGTCATGCTCTTCGTCGCTTCCTGACCTCTCCGCTGGACGTAAACCTTGACACTCCCTCTAAAAATCTAATAACATCCAACCTTCGCCAAAAGCGCTACGGTGGACGGACCGGTTCCCCTTTCTATAGTCCCTCTCCCCCCGGGAGAGGGTGCCCGGAGGGCGGGTGAGGGATTCGCAACGCGCCGAGAAATCACCTGTGGGCAACGCCCTCACCCTGACCCTCTCCCCGAGGGAGAGGGTCAGGGTGGACAGTTCGTGCGGGTCGGCGAAGAATCCGCCCCAGTATAAATGAATGGAGAAAACAGTTTTGGCCTGGAAAGCAATCGGCATCTTCGATTCCGGCGTGGGCGGTCTTACCGTCCTGAAGGAAGTGATTCACACGCTCCCGCAGGAGGACACCATCTACCTTGGTGATACCGCCCGCGTTCCCTACGGCACCAAGTCGCCGGAAACGGTGATCCGCTACTCGCGCCAGATCGCGCGCTACCTTCTGAACCGCGACATAAAGCTCCTGGTCGTCGCCTGCAACACGGCCTCCGCCGTGGCGCTCGCCGCGCTGCAGCAGGAGTTCGACATCCCGATCGTGGGGGTGATCGAGCCGGGCGCCCGCGCCGCTGCCGCCGCCACCAGAAGCGGGAAGGTCGGCGTGATCGGTACCGCCGCTACGGTCGCCTCCTCCGCCTACACCAAGGCCATCAAGAGGATCAACCCGGACATCGAGGTGGTGAACCGCGCCTGCCCGCTCTTCGTGCCGCTCGCCGAAGAAGGGTGGGTGGACAACGAGGTCGCCAGGATGACGGCGCGCATCTACCTCGAGGACCTGAAACGTCAGGGCGTGGACACCCTGGTGCTCGGCTGCACCCACTACCCGATCCTGAAGGAAGTGATCGCCGAGGTGATGGGGCCGGAAGTGGCCCTGGTCGACTCCGCCGCCGAGACCGCGCGTACCGTGGCGCAGATCCTCTCCGAGGAAGGACTCTTGCGTCCCGAGTGCGAGCGCGGCAACCACCATTTCTACGTGACCGACATCCCGGCCGGCTTCATCAGGGTCGGCAACCGTTTCCTCGGTGGCGAACTGGGGGACGTTTATCAGGTGAGCCTGGAACAGGAACAGGAGGGCGAGGACGGTGAAGAGACGTACTAACAAGGCCAAAGGCGTCCTCCTGGTCGCATTCCTGGTGTTTGCCATCGTCGTGGGGCTTCTCGTCTTGCGCAAGTACCGGACCGCAAGCCAGCCGGCCGAGGTGCCTCAGCAGACCGAGCAGGCTCCCGACACGCGGGTGGTGACCCTTTTCTTCGGTAACGAGGAGGGGTCCGGTCTTGCCCGGGAGGGGCGTGAGATCGCCGTGGAGGATACCACCGACGACATGGTCGCAAGCGTCGTGGACGAGCTGGTGGTGGGGCCCCTGGGGAGTCTCGCGCCGAGCCTGCCGAACAATGCGCGGGTGCTCGGGGCGCACCTGAAGGGGGATTTGGCCGAGGTCGATTTCTCCCACGAGTTGGTGGAGGGGCTTCCCGAGGGGAGTTCCGCAGAGATGACCGCGGTGTATTCCGTGGTCGACACCGTGGCCGCCAACTTCCCGCAGGTGAAAGGTGTGCAGTTCCTGATCGACGGCAAGCCGGTGAAGGAACTCAAGGGGCACCTCGACCTCTCCACCCCGATCGCACCGGATTTCACGCTGGAAAAGAAATAACGTTCAACGTTCAGCGTTCAACGTTCGCCATTGAGGTTGCTCCTGGCTTGACCGGTTGCGCTGCATCAGCGGCACTGGGGCGGGCCGGAGGGAAGAAATTTTTTGAACGTTGAACGTAGAACGTTGAACGTTTCCTGGGGGTTAAGATGAAGATGCCGTTTATGCAGGCGGTTAAGGAGCGGGTGCTGGTTCTGGACGGCGCCATGGGGACGATGCTGCAGGAGCGCGGGCTCAAACCCGGGCAGTCTCCGGAGGAGATGAACCTGACCGCCCCCGAGGTGGTGGCCGGCGTGCACCGCGCCTACCTCGAGGCGGGTGCCGACATCATCGTCACCAACACCTTCGGCGGCACCAAGGCGAAGCTGGAGCACTACGGCCTGGGCGACCAGGTGACCCGCATCAACGCGGAGGCGGTGCGCCTGGCCCGCGAGGTCTGCGGCGAAAACGCCTACGTGGCGGGCTCCATCGGCCCCACCGGCCGCTTCGTGGAACCGGTCGGCGACATGAGCTTCGACGAGGCGTACGGCATGTTCCAGGAACAGGCGAAGGCGCTCATCGACGCCGGCGCCGACCTCATCTCGCTGGAAACCTTCCTCGACATCAAGGAGATCCGCGCGGCTCTCATCGCCATCCGCGACCTCTCTGCCGACATCCCGGTTATCGCCATGCTCACCTTCGAGGAGAAGGGAAGAAGCGTACTCGGCTCTCCGCCCGAGGCGGCGGCCATCACCCTCGAGGCTGCCGGCGCCTCCCTCGTCGGCTCGAACTGCGGCCTCGGCGTGGACGGCATCTACGACATCCTCTGCGCCATGAGAAAGGTGACCTCGCTTCCGCTCATCTCCCAGGCGAACGCGGGGCTGCCGGTCCTGAAAGACGGCGTCACCGTATTCCCCGGCACACCGGACGAGATGACCGCCTACCACGATCGCATGATCGGCCTCGGCGTGCGCGTCATCGGCGGGTGCTGCGGCACGACCCCCGCCCACATCAGGGCCATCAAGGACGCCCTCGCCGAAAAGCAGACCCCCTTCGTCCCGAAGGAGGATGACGGCACCACCTGGATCTCGAGCCGCGGCTCCTTCGCACCGATGGGTGCCAAACACCCGGCCGCGCTCATCGGCGAGCGCATCAACCCGACCGGGAAGAAGCTCTACTCGCAGGAACTCCGGGAAGGGAAGGTGAGCTACATCCGCCGCGAGGCGCTGGAGCAGACCGAACTCGGGGCGACCCTCCTGGACGTGAACGTCGGCACCCCGGGTATCGACGAGCCGGCCGCCATGGAGCGCGCCGTCTTCTGCATCACCGGCGCGGTGCAGACCCCGCTCGTGCTCGACTCCTCTTCCCCCGAGGCGCTGGAGCGTGGCCTCAAGGCCGCGGACGGCAAGGTGCTCATCAACTCGGTGAACGGCGAGGAGAAGAGCATGGCCGCCGTGCTGCCGCTCGCGAAGAAGTACGGCGCCGCCGTCGTCTGCCTCACCCTCGACGAGGCGGGCATTCCCGTCGAGGCTGACGGAAGGGTGGCCGTGGCGCAGAAGGTCGCCGAGCGTGCCGCGCAAATGGGGATCAAGCGGAGCGACATCGTCGTCGACTGCCTCACCCTCACCGTGAGCGCGGAGCCGAAGGGGGGACTCGTCGCCCTCGAGGCGGTGCGTAAGGTGAGTGAGCTGAACCTCAACACGACCCTCGGGGTGTCCAACATCTCCTTCGGCCTTCCCTGCCGTCCGCTCATCTCCTCCACCTTCTTCTCCATGGCGCTCGCCGCGGGTCTCACCTCGGCGATCGTGAACGTGAAGGAGGCGCCCATGATGGCGGCTTGGCGTAGCGCCATGGTGCTCCTCGGCAAGGACGTGAACGCCGCCGGCTACATCGACGCCTACAAGGGGCTGGCGGTGACCGCCTCGACCCAGCCCGCGTCGGCCGCTGCCGGCGCCCCCGTCGAAGCCGCCGTGGAACCGGAGGGGATCCGCGGTCGCCTCGCCAAGGCGGTCATCAACGGCGAGCTGGAAGGTGTCGTCGCCCTGGTAGAGGAGGCGTTAGCCCAAGGGCTTACCCCGATGGAGATCAGCTCCGAGGCGCTCCTCGTCGGCCTGGACGAGGTGGGCAAACGCTTCGGCAACGGCTCCTTCTTCCTCCCGCAGGTCATGGTCTCCGCGGACACCATGAAGGCCGCCTTCGCCCGTCTCAAGAACGAACTCGCCACCGGCGCGCTGAAGAGCATCGGGAAGATCCTCATGGCGACCGTCGAGGGGGACATCCACGACATCGGCAAGAACATCCTGGTGACCCTCCTTGAGAACAACGGGTTCGAGGTGATCGACCTCGGCAAGAACGTCCCGGCGGCCAAGATCCTCGACGCGGCGCGCGAGCACCAGGTGGACGCGGTGGGGCTCTCCGCGCTCATGACCACTACCATGGCCCAGATGGACAAGGTGGTGACCCTTTTGAAGTCGGAAGGGGTGAAGAGCTTCACCATGGTGGGAGGCGCGGTGGTGACCCAGCAGTATGCCGACGAGATCGGCGCCGACCTCTACGCCAAGGACGCCATGGAGGCGGTGGCGCGCATCAAGGAACTGCTGGCAAAATAAACGCTTTTTTGCCATATCGTAGGCCCGCGGCGTCCGCAACTATCGCTTGCAACGCCGAGCACCCTGTGTTAACGTGCCAGCGAGGTACGCCATTTGGCGTAGAGGGCGCTCATGGTTTTGGGATTCAACCACAATATCAGGTACAAAGGGGTTCTCTTCCACGTCCAGACCGAGGACAGCGGCAAGGCAAACCCGCACATAATCACCCTGCTCTACCGTGAAGGAACCATCATCGCTTCCGCCAAGACCAGCTACGCCGACATCATCAAGGTGGAGCAGCTGGAGGCGGTGGTCGAATCGATCATGAAAGAGCAGCACAAGGATATGATGCGCCGCCTGAAAAACGGCGAGTTCGACGCCCGGATCCCAGAGGCCGCGGCGGCGCCGCAGGAGCCGGCAGTCGCACCGCAAGCCCCGGAAGAACCGGCGCCGCAGGCCCAGGCCGCCCAGACCCAGGCCGCCGCACAGCAGACACCGGCCGCCGCACCGCAGGCACCGGAACCGCCCAAGGGCACACCCCCTACAACGCCAGCCAATCGCAGCCTGGATGAGGTTATCCTCGATTACCTCATCACCGGCGAGGACAAATAAAAAGCCAGCCTGAAAGGAACCTTCGTGAAAGAAAAGATTGCAGATCTGGAGGAAAAGGCGAGACGCCTGCGCGTCGCCATCGTGAAGACGCTGCACAAGTCGCAGTCCGGGCACACCGGCGGGTCGCTCTCCGCCATCGACATGGTGTGCGCACTGTACTTCAACAAGATGCGCCACAACCCGCAGGAGCCTACCTGGGACGGGCGTGACCGCTTCGTGCTCAGCAAGGGACACGCCGCTCCGGCGCTTTACGTGACCCTGGCCGAGTGCGGCTACTTCCCCTCCGAGGACCTGATGATGCTGCGCCGCCTCGGAAGCCACCTCCAGGGACACCCGGACAGCAAAGGGACCCCGGGCGTCGACGTCTGCACCGGCAGCCTCGGCCAGGGGCTCTCGATGGCCAACGGCATGGCACTGGGTCTGAAGCTCGACGGCAAGGATAACCGCGTCTATGCGGTCCTTGGCGACGGCGAGCTGCAGGAAGGGCAGGTGTGGGAGGCCGCCATGGCCGCAGCCCACTACAAGAGCGACAACCTCTGCGCCCTTATCGACTCCAACGGCCTGCAGATCGACGGCGACGTCTCCAAGGTCATGAACGTCTCCTCTATCTCGGACAAGTTCAAGGCCTTCGGCTGGAACGTCATCGAGATCGACGGCCATGACATGGGGCAGATCATCGCCGCTCTCGATGCCGCCGAGGCGCACAAGGGCGCACCGACCGCCATCGTCGCCAAGACGGTGAAGGGCAAGGGCGTGCACCTGTTCGAGAACAAGGCGTCCTACCACGGCGTCACCCCCAACGACGAAGAGCTTCCCGAGGCGCTCAAGTGCCTTGGCTGCTTCGACTAAGATACCGAAATCTTTCCCCCTCCCTGACCCTCCCCCTCCGGGGGAGGGAACATGGTGGCAGGGGCTTACTAGAAAGGAACACGACTATGATCGCAACGAGGGACGCCTACGGCGAGGTGCTGGCCGAGCTGGGGGGCGAGAACGATAAGATAGTGGTGCTCGACGCCGACCTCTCCGGCTCCACCAAGACCGGCGTATTCGCCAAGAAATTCCCGAACCGTTTCTTCAACATGGGGATCGCGGAGGCCAATATGGTGGGGACCGCGGCAGGTCTTGCCTCGGTAGGCAAGATCCCCTTCCTCTCCACCTTCGCCATCTTCGCCGCGGGCCGCGGCTGGGAGCAGATCCGGCAGGCGCTCGCCTACCCGAAGGCGAACGTGAAGGTCGTCGCCACCCACGGCGGCGTCACCGTCGGTGAGGACGGGGGAAGCCACCAGTCCGTCGAGGACGTGGCCATCATGCGCGCCATCCCGAACATGACCGTCATCGTCCCCGCCGACGGCGAGGAGACCAAGGGGGCCATCCGCGCCGCCGCGGCGCACAAGGGGCCCGTCTACGTGCGCCTTGGCCGCAACAAGGTGCCGAGCGTCTTCCCGGCGGGTCACAAGTTCGAGATCGGCAAAGGGGTCGTCGTCGTTCCCGGCACCGACCTTACCTTCATCACCACCGGCCTCATGACCGCACAGGCGGTCATCGCCGCCGAGAAGCTTAAAGCTGAAGGGATCTCCGCGCGCGTGCTGCACATCGGCACCATCAAGCCGCTCGACAAGGAACTCGTGGAAGAGGCGGCACGTGAGACCGGCGCCGTCATCACCGCCGAGGAGCACTCCGTGGTCGGAGGCCTGGGCGGCGCGGTTGCCGAGTTCCTCGGCGAGACCTGCCCGACCCTCATGAAGCGCGTCGGCGTGTACGACCGCTTCGGTACCTCCGGCAAGTCTGACGAACTCCTCAAGTATTTCGGGCTGAACGCGGAAACCCTCATCGAAGAGGCCAGGGAGATCGTCTCGAGGAAGAAATGATGCCCAGGGTGCTCCGGTCCAAGGGGGGCTTCACCTATATCGGCGCCCTGGTGATGGTCATGATCGTAGGGGTCATGGCCACCAGGGCCGCCGCGGTCTGGAGCACCTCGGCCAAGCGCGAGCGCGAGGCGGAGCTCCTCTCCCGCGGCACGCAGGTCCGCGATGCGCTGCGCAAGTGGTACAAGGTGAAGGTCGTGGACGGGAAGCTCGTTTCTAGCGTCACACCCGCCGCGGGCGCCCAGCCCGCAGCACCTACGGCGGTTACCGGACCCACGGACCTGAAGGCGCTGCTGCGCGATCCCAACAGCGTTTCCAAGGAGCGTTACCTGAGACCCTACTGCCTCATCGATCCCATCACAGGCAAGGAGTGGGACGTGATCCGGGTGGAAGGGAAGATCGTCGGCGTGAAATCGACGAGCTCGCAGGACCCGGTCAAACAGGGAAATTTCCCCTTCGACCTGCATCCGCAGGACTTCGAGAAGAAGCAAAAGTACAGCCAGTGGGAATTCATCTATGACCACGTCCCCCCGATCACTGCAACAGGCGGCGCCGTAACCGGCCTCGGGGGGAGCAAGAGTTCCGTCAAATCGACTTCGACCGGAACCGGCACGACCGGAACGACCGGTAACTCAACCACGACGACTACGCCCTAGCCGGCAGATGGAACCGGAGGCACCCTGATTTTCAAGAGTCTCACATCGCGCGTTATCGTGCTCTCCATCTGCCTGCTCGTCTTCGGCATCGGGACCTTCGCGTTCCTGACGCTCAGGCGCGAGCAGATGCAGCTCATCAACTCCGCCCGGGAGTCGAGCGAGCTGCTGCTGGACACCATCGAACGCTCCCTGTACAACTCCATGCGCCACGGCAACACCGAGGACGTCAAGGTCATCCTCGAGATGGTGGGGCAGAGCGAGAACCTCGTGGGGGTGCGCATCTTCCATCCCCACGGCGTCATCCTCAAGTCCTCGCAGGGATCCGAGGTGGGGCGCGTCGTAGACGACCACGACTTCAAACTCTTCCTGGACAACAAGCGCGAGGGGGTCTTCACCCTGGACGGGCACGGCGAGGTGCTCGGCATGGTGAAGCCGATCTACAACAACCGCCAGTGCAACCTGTGCCACGGCTCCAAAAGCCGCATCATCGGCCTTCTCAACGTCAACTACTCGCTGGTCGAGACCAGGCGCCGCATCGTCGAGCTGACCAAGCTCTTCGTCATGTCGACCGTCGCGATCATCGGCTTCCTTTCGCTTGCCATCTCCCTTGTGATGCTGAAGTTCGTCAAGAAGCCGCTGCACCAGCTTGCCAGGAACATGGCGCGGGTGGAGGCGGGCGACCTCTCGGTGCGCATGACCCCGGAGGGCAAGGACGAGATCGGGCGCCTCATCGTCTCCTTCGACTCCATGGTGGACCGGCTGGACCGTGCGAAAAGGGAGCTGGAGACCTACCACTTCCAACAGATGGAGCGCGCCGACCGGCTCGCCTCGGTTGGTGAGATGGCCGCCGGCATAGCCCACGAGATCAAGAACCCGCTCACCGGGATCGCGGCCGCCATCACCGTCTTGAAGGACGACTTTTCCCCGGAGGACGGGCGCGCCCTGATCATCGGCGAGGTACTGGAGCAGATCTCGCGTCTGGACAAGACGGTGAACGACCTCCTCTTCTTCGGGAAGCCGACCGTTGCGGAGCCGACCTGCACGGACATAAACAGCGCCCTCAAGAAGATCCTCATCTTCGCTTCGCAGCACAGGGGCGGCAAGAACATCGAGAAGAAGCTGGAGCTCGCCGAGGACCTGCCGCCGGTCTACGTGGACCCGAAGCAGATCCAGCAGGTCTTCCTGAACCTCTTCTTGAACGCGGTGCAGGCTATGCAGGCGGGTGGAACGCTCACCGTCACGAGCAGGCTCGCGAGGATCGACGATATGGACATGGTGCAGGTGAAAGTTGCCGACACCGGCCAGGGGATCCCGCCGCAGATTCTGGAGAAGATCTTCACCCCGTTCTTCACCACCAAGGCCCAGGGGACCGGCCTTGGCCTCGCCATCAGCCACCGTCTCATCGAGCAGCATGGCGGGCGCCTCTCCTGCGTAAGCCAGGACGGCGCGGGAACCACCTTCACCGTGGAACTCCCCGCCTACTGCCCGACGCAGGCCGAGCTGGAAGAGGCGATGGCGGGCTCGGGGACCATCGGTTGAAAACGGCAGTAACGGCAGCAACCGGCGCATTCCGGTGCTGAGCCCGGCACATCATCCTAAGGAGCCGCTATGCGCAGAGCTAAGATAATGGTCGTCGATGACGAGCACCTGATCCGGTGGTCCCTGGAGCAGAACCTCAAGAAGCAGGGTTACGAGGTCTGCACGGCGGGGACCGGAGAGGACGCCATAAGGCTCGCCAGGGAGGAACAGCCCGAATTGGTGCTGCTCGACTACCACCTCCCCGGTATCAACGGCCTCGAGGTGCTGCAGCGCCTGAAGGAGATCGACGACGAGTTGCTCGTCATCATGGTCACCGCGCAGGGAGGGCTGGAGACGGCCGTGAACACCATGCGGCACGGGGCGTACGACTACATAAACAAGCCCTTCAACCTGGACGAGATGTCGCTCGTGGTCAGGAAGGCGCTCGAGACCTCCGAGCTGCGCCGCGAGGTGGTCCAGCTAAGAAGCGAGCACAAGAAGCAGGGGCCGCCGAAGATCATCGGTAACTCCAAGCACATGAAAAATGTGCTCGAGATGATGGCGAAGGTGGCCAAAAGCGACGCCTCCACCGTCCTCGTGCAGGGGGAATCGGGGACCGGCAAGGAGCTGGTGGCGAAGTACATCCACTACGAGTCCTCCCGCGCGGAAAAGCCGTTCGTCGCCATCAACTGCGCCGCGGTCCCGGCCACCCTCCTCGAGAGCGAGCTCTTCGGCCACGAGAAGGGCGCCTTCACCGACGCGAAGACCTCCAAGAAGGGGCTTTTCGAGCTGGCCGACGGCGGCACCGTCTTCCTCGACGAGATCGGCGACATGGAACTCGGCATGCAGGCGAAGCTACTCCGCTTCCTCGAGGACCGCACCTTCCGGCGCATCGGCGGCTCCAAGATGATCCCGGTAGACGTGAGGATCGTTTCCGCGACCAACAAGGACCTTTTGAAGGCGATCGAGGAGAAGACCTTCAGAAACGACCTGTACTACCGTCTCCAGGTGATCCCGATCTTCCTCCCGGCGCTGCGCGAGCGCAAGGATGACATCCTGCTCATCGCCAACCACTTCATCGAGTCCTTCTCCCGCGAGTTCGGCAAGCCCACCAAGGGGATTTCGAGCATGGCGGAAAAGCTCCTTGTCGAGTACAACTGGCCCGGCAACATCCGGGAGCTGAAAAACGTCATCGAGCGCGCCATCATCCTTGGCAACGACGACACCCTGCTTATGGAGAACCTCCCGCTCGAGATCATCGCCAAGGCCTCGCAGGTGACCGTTCCCCTCACCACCTTCAAGCTTCCCGCGGAGGGGATCGACATCGAGGAGGTGGAGCGCGAGCTGATCAAGCAGTCGCTCGAGATGACCGACTGGAACCAGTCCAAGGCGGCGAAGAAGCTGAACCTCGGCATCGACGCCTTCCGTTACCGCATGAAAAAATTCGGCTTCCTCAAATAGGAGGCCTTGTCCCCGGAGGTTTCCCTGCTCCTTTGGGGCAGGGCGCAGCAGTTGGTACAGACCGGATGCCCAAGACATCCCTTCGAAAAATGATCCTTCGCCCTGGCAGATTCCCTGCCGGGGCGTTCTTCGTCCTGCTGGCGGCGTATCTCGCGGCGCCGTTGTCCGCCTGCGCTTTCTATTCCGAAGCGGTCCCTCCGCTCCTTGCTTTACCACCACCGGTTGCCCCGGCACCGGACTTCGTTCCCCTTCCCCTCCCGGGGCTCGCCCTGGGCGCTCCCCTGGTCGTTCCGACCTCTTCGTTCCGCAGCGAATTTCTGGCTGAGTACCCGGCCGAGCCTTGGCTCACCGACCGGCAAAACAAGCCGTCCTTCGTTTTGCAGCGGGGCGAGTACGGCGGGAGCGGCTTCAAGGTGCTAGCCGAAATGGGGGACCTGCGCCTCAAGGAGACCGGCAACACGCTGCAGGATGCGCGGGGCAGGGGAGGGCGTTTCTCGCTTTTGACCGAAAGCGCCGGTAACCGCGCCACCTTCAAGACCTTCGCGACCTCGGGGGCACTTCACCCGGGGCCTGAAGACACCTTGGTGGGGGCGACGGGAGAGCTTTCCCTTCTGGATGACAGCGCGCTCTTCAAGACCATCTTCGTTTCCGGTCGCAGTTCGCTGGACCGGGAGGGGCGCCGGCCGACGGCGGGGGGCAAGAGGGGTGACGTGGTGGGATTCGTTGCCCGCCTTGAGCCGGTCAGGGGGAAGCTTGCCGCCGAAGCGGAGTACGACTATTCCGTTTATGATGCGAACACCGCCGATTCCGGCTCAGCGCTGCGCGACAGCGCATACCGGTTCAAGATGACCGGGGACTGGGGGCGCAGCCGCTACACGGCGCTCTACGAGAGGACCGGTCCGAGGTACCGCCTTATGGGAGACGGGCCGGAGCGGGACCGGGAGGGGGGGAGCTTCGGTGTGGCCACCGCCTTGGAGCTGCACGACCTCGACGTTAGGCTTTCGCGCTACAACGACAACACGGAGAGGGACCCGCTCAACCCGAGGCTGTACCGCTACGAGGGGGTCGTCGACTACAAGTTCAAGGGATTCAAGATGGTCCCGCTCGCGTTGCAGTACCGTAAGACCTTCATCGACAGCACCAAGGAGCCGGCGGGGTACGCTCCGAAGGACGTCGCCGAGGACGCGATGTCCGGGCAGGTGAATCTCCTTGCCGGGCGATGGGATCTGGGGCTACGCGGAGGCGTGACGCAGAGGACCGACCGGATCAAGCAGCAGCGGGAGCTTTCTACCGCGAGTGTCGGGTTCTTCCCCAAGTTTTCGGCGGCGAACTTCACCCTTTTCCCCGATCTTTCCATGAAGCGGACCAACGACTATGCCGCGGACCAGCGTACCGACCAGTATGCGGTTAACCTCGGGGTTACCGGGAACCTTTTGGAGAAGAGGCTCGATTACGAGGTGAAGGGGGGCTTCAAGAGGGAGAGCACCGGGCCTGGTGCGGGGCGCGAGGTGTTGGGCGCTCGGGTGAAGGCCCTCTACCCGCTGGCGGGGCTGTTCAAGTGGACACGCTCCCCCTCCCTGGGGATAAAGGGGGAGTACAACGGCATCAACAATTTGACCGAGGAGCGCAGGGAGAACGATTTTTCCCTGCTCATCTCGCTGGACGGTGGGGGCTTTTTGTAGGCGTCTCGCGCAGGGGTGAAATCCCCTTCAATACATTGCATGAGCCATGACGTCCCCGCCCCCGGAGGGGGAGGGACAGGGAGGGGGATGTTTGGTGCTCCCCCCCCTCCCAACCTCCCCCCTCCAGGGGGAGGGGACGCCTCAGCTATGCAGTTGGCGGGTGTCCCGACATATGCTAGATCTTCACCAGCTCATAGCTCCTGGTGCCGATACCGATCTTCTCGGCATGCTCCAGCTGCACTTCCCAGTCGATCTCGGGATGAACACCGCGGAACTTGTCCCCTCCCGGCTCGTGCCCTGAGGCGAGCGCGGTGTCCTGGTTGCCGCGAGCGTTGTTCACCAGATCGGCGCAGGCCTGGTCCAGCGCCACCGGATCGGTGGAGGCACAGATGCCGATGTCGTTCACAATGGGGGCGTCGGCGTGGCCGTAACAGTCGCAGGCAGGCGACACCTGGGTGATGAAGTTGAGGAACAGGGTCTTGCCGGCCTTGCCGTGCAGGGCCCCCTTGGCGTACTCGGCCATCTTGCGCATGACGAGCGATGCGCTTTCGTTCCACTGGATGTTGATCGCCTTTTTCTGGCAGGCGGTGATGCAGCGGCTGCAGCCGACGCAGGCGTCCGCATCGATGCGGGCTTTCCCTTCGATGATGGTGATGGCGGCATGGGCGCAGGACTTCAGGCAGACGCTGCAGCCGTTGCAGAAACGCTCCGCGACTTTCGGGGCCACCGTCGAGTGCTGCTGCATCTTCCCGGTGCGGCTCGAGCATCCCATGCCGAGGTTCTTAAGCGTCCCGCCGAAGCCGGTCAACTCGTGGCACTTGAAGTGCGACACCGCGATCAGGGCGTCCGCCTCCAGGATCTCCGCCCCTATGTTCACCGTCTTCAGGATCTCGCCATCCACCTGCACGTCCTTCGCGTTGTGCCCCTTCAAGCCGTCGCACATGATGAGCGGCGCGTTCACCACCGCGTAGGCGAAACCGTTCTCGACGGCGCAGGCAAGGGCCGATACCGCTTCCTTGCGCTCACCTGGGTAGAGCGTGGAGGAGTCGGTGAGGAAAGGTTTCCCCTCGCACCCTTTGATCTCGTCGACCACGCGGCGCAAAAAGATCGGGCGGATGAAGGTATGGTTCCCCCGCTCGCCGAAGTGCACCTTCACCGCGACCAGGTCGCCGGGGGCGATCGCAACCGAAAGCCCAGCCTGCTGCATCAGTCGCCCGATCTTGGCGAAAAGGTTCTCCTTGGCTCCGGCGCGCATGTCAGCGAAAAATACCTTGCTCTTCATAAACTTCCCCTCCTTTAGCGGTTGCACCCGTACAGCGGTCAGCGATTGGTATCACATATCGCTGGTCAATTCAACTGCACAACTTTTTCTTGCTCTGTAGTAAAAATATGTTATTTATTAAAAATTCTGAGTGAACCGCAACGGCCCAAGGCCGGAACGGCGCTGTGGGAGCGGCATCCCGCCCCCCGGCCGGCGAGCCTGCTTGCGGCAGCGGTGCTCTTCACACCATTAAAGGTACGCCCCGGAGAGGTTCATGACCGGGCGCAGGTACGATAAGGAGCGCAGATGATCGAATGTGATGAGCGGGAACTCTGGATCATGGGACTGGGCGAGCGCGTCGAGCGTGGGGCCATCGTCTGCAGCTATCTGGCGGAAGGAGGACACCGGGCAAGGACCGCGAAGATCCCGGAACTGACCGGTTGCACGCCGAGGGCGATCCTCCTCGATCTTTCCCCCTGGTCCGACGACGGCTGGGGGGTGCTCTTGAAGCTGAAGGAGAACCCGGCGACTCGCGAGATCCCGATTCTTCCGATGTATCTGAGCGAGATCGGCCAGGTTGGGGCAGTATTCCCGGTGGCGGGTTTCTTCACCCTCCCGATGGACGTTCCCTACATGACGAGGAAACTCAGCCAGCTTGGGCTCGCCGAGGAATCCGAGGATTACGACCTGCAGGTGATGATGGTGACACGCAGGGGCGAAGAGGACGTGCAGAAGGCGCTCACCAAGATGGGGTTCGAAGTGGTGAACGCCTACACCGCCAAGGAGGCGGTGGCTGTCGGAACCATCGTGCACCCCTACATGATGTTCTGCGCGCTGATGCTCCCGGACCAGGCGGCCTTCGAGCTCCTAGAGCGTTTCAGGCTATACCCGCAGACGAGGAACATCCCCTTCTTCGTGCTCTTGAAGGGGGAGATGAAGGACGGGGAACGCCAGGCCATGAGCCGCGCCATAGAGCACCTGGTGCGCAAGAAGTGGCTCACCCGGCAGGAATTCCTCGCCTACTTCAAAAAGAGCAAGGACTGAAGCCCGAAATCAGCGACTTCGGATTCGGAACCTATCACTTCGGACCTCCAAATCTTCACTTTGGGCTCCGAATCTTCAACTTCGACTCCCCAAGCCCTCACTTCGCGAACCTACCAATATTGATTAGCGACTTACCGTTTTGATCCACGAGCCTGTGCGAAAGCGGCTACAGCCGCAGCACATCCCGTCAGAAGGATGCCAAGACTCCACTTATTCTCGCAGAGCCATACCTGTATGCTGGACGACTTCGCGCGTGCGTCGAAACGCCCGTGCGCGTGATACGGCCCCGGCACGCTTTCCCAGAGGTTTGTGGGCCGGTCCGGCCGCTCCGGCTCGTTGGTTTGCTGCGACTTGTACCCGGTGAGGCCGAGGTACAGGTCGAGCAGGCCCGGGATGAACTTGTTGCCCCACATCGCCTGAACCGTCGGCGCGCCGACGTATATCTCCCTGCGCCGGTGTTTCGAGGCCCAGACGATGGCCTCGGCTGCGACGTCCGGTTGGTAGATAGGGGGGACCGGCTGTGGGCGATTGGGCAGGCGCGACTTCACCCAATCGAACTGGGGGGTGTTCATCGCGGGTAGCTGTACCATGGTCATGCGAACGCGGCTTTTGCGGTGGATGAGCTCACAGCGGATCGAGTCGGTGAAGCCGCGCATGGCGTGCTTCGCGCCGCAGTAGGCGGACTGCAGCGGGATGCTGCGGTCGGAGAGGGCCGAGCCGACCTGGATGATGACCCCGTCGTCGCGCGGCAGCATCCTCTTAAGCGCAGCCATGGTGCCGTGCACCGCGCCCAGGTACGTCACCTCGGTGACTCTTCTGAACTCCTCGGGCGTCATCTCCTCGAAAGGGGAGAAGACCGAGGTCATGGCGTTGTTCACCCAGACCTCGATGGGACCGAATTCACGTTCGACTTCCGCTGCGGCCTCCTCCATACGCTTCGCGTCGGCCACGTCCCCCACGAGGACGAGCGCCTGTCCTCCGAGCCTCTCGACCTCGTCCCTGGCCGCTTCGAGCCGCTCACGATTCCGCGCAAAAAGACCGATGCGCGCCCCCTCGCGGGCGAAGGCCTGCGCCGTCGCCCGTCCGACGCCGGCCGAAGCGCCGGTGATAACGACAATCCTGCTGGAAGATGCTTTCATAATGGACCTCCTGACGATTGCTGGTGCTGGTGGTCAAGGCAATGCCCATTAGGATAACAGATGTGAAAAAATTAATTTATGTCGAGCGCTTTTGCCGGTGGATTACCTGCGTATTTTGCGCCCTTTGCCAAGCACCCTGGCCCCTTTCACCACGAAGGTGGGGAAGGAGATGGAAAGGTCCTGAAGCTTTTCCGGGTTGAACTGGCCGAGCGGCCGCCCGGTCTCGACCTTGAGGGACGTGCTCTTCTGAATGCCGAGGATCTGGCTCGGATAGATGCTGCGGTATCCGACGATGAGAAAACTGACCATGCAGGCGACGGCGGCGTGGGGGGCGATGCCGGCACCGAAGAGTTCCATGGCCATGACTGACGCGGCGATCGGTGTGTTGGCGGCGCCGGCTAGAAGAGCGACCATGCCGATCGCGGAGAAGGTGGCGACCAGCGGTTCGTGGAAAAGCGATGCGAAGAGGTTTCCTGCCGCGGTTCCGATGAAGAAGATCGGGGTGACCACGCCGCCGCTGCCGCCGCACCCCAGGGTGATCGAGGTGGCGATCATCTTCATGAAGGTGGCGCCGAAGGGAAGCACCTGCCCGTTAAGCGCGGCGTCGATGCTGTCAAGCCCGAGCCCGAGGTAGCGCTGCGAGATGAACCTGCCGATCAGTACCAGCAGCGCCCCGCCGAAAACCGCCTTCACGACCGGATGCCATGAAAGGCGCGCGAACAGCCGGTGCCCCAGTTGCATGATCTCGATGAAAATGAGGGCGGCGATGCCGCACCAGATGCCGAGCAGGATCATTTCGGTGAAGGTCCAGCCGGAGACGGCGGGAATGATCTTGGCGGCCGGGTGCGGGTAGCTCACTCCGAGCATTCCCGCCACGTGAAATCCGACGATCCCAGCCACGAACGAAGGGAAGAGCACATCGTATAACATCTGACCGAGGACGAGGACCTCAACGCCGAAGAGCGCCCCCGCGATCGGTGTGCCGAAGACTGTCGCGAACCCGGCACTGATGCCGCAGATGACGAGCTTCCGGCGGTCGACGTCGTTCAACCGCAGCAGACTCGCAAAGCCGGAGGCGAGTCCGGCGCCGATCTGGGCGCAGGGTCCTTCTTTCCCAGCCGACCCCCCTCCCGCGAGGGTGATCACGGTAGCGGCCAGCTTCACGGGAACCACGGCCAGCGGGATTCTCCCCATCCTCTGGTGCACCGCCTCGATGACCTTCTCGGTGCCGTGTCCGGCGGCGTCCGGGGCGAACGTTCTGACCAGGAGCAGGCTTGCCACCAGCGTTACCGGCAGCAGCAGGTAATAGTCCGGCACCTTCCCGTATTGCGCCGAGGTCCAGGAGAGAGCCTTCAAAAAGGCGGTGGTGCCGCCTCCGACGAGTACTCCAACGATGGACGCGTAACTTGCCCACTTGATCACGCTGGCAAGGAGCGTCACCTGTTCCACTATCTTACGGTTCACTTGTGTCCTTTTTTCTCTGTCTGGCGTCGAGGCGTCCCCAGCCTTCTGGGTGTGCGGCGCACTCTTCTCTGGATCGATCGCACCGATGGGGGAGACGCAGTGAGGGTCCCGGGCATTATAGCTGACTAAGTTCGGTGCGGTGATATGCTTTTAGCCTATTTCACACAAGGAGGTTCTTATGAGAACAAAAAGCGTCTCCGTAGTTGTGACAACGCTGCTCGCAGTGACATTCGCGGCATCGGCCTATGCCGCTCGCTGGCAGGGATGGCGCGGCAGCGGCGGATGGGGGATGAACGGTGCGTACCAGCGTCTCTACGATCCGGCCAAGGTGGAGACTCTGAGCGGCGAGGTGGTCCGGGTGGAGACCATGCCCGCCAGGAAGGGGCCGGGCAGCGGCATACACCTGCAGTTGAAGACCGACCAGGGTACCATCCCGGTGCATCTCGGCCCGTCGTGGTTCGTGGAGCGGCTCGATGAGCGGATCGCGAAGGGGGACCGGGTCGAGGTGAAAGGTTCCCGGATAACCTTCGACGGAAAACCGGCAATCATCGCGGCCGAGGTGAAAAAGGGGAAGGAGGTGTTGACGCTGCGCGACGCGAACGGCGTCCCGGTCTGGGCCGGCTGGCGCAGGTAACGTCGCACCTCCAGAGGCAACAAAAGGAGGCGCTTTCGCGCCTCCTTCCATTTCGGGGGATGATCCTCCTACCGCGTTTTTCTCTGCGAACTCTTTTTCTTCTTCGACTCGGCTTTGCCCGCGCTTTTCTTTGTTTTCCTGGAACCGGCCGTGCTCGAGCTTTTCTTCTTGTTCTTTTCCAGCGCATGCTTGCGCGATGTTTTCTTCTTTTCCACGTACTTCTTAGGCTGCGTGCTCAGCTTGCTCCAAAGTTCCACCGGCTCCAGCAGGTTGGGGTCCGCCTTCCTCGCCGCTTCAAACGCCTCGCGCGCCTTGTCGCGTTCCCCTTCCTTTAGGTAGAGCTTGCCGAGCGCGTTCAAAGCCCGGGCATGGTCCGGCTTCAGCTTCAATGCTGCGTCGAACTGTTGCAGGGCTTTTTCGTCTTCGCGTTTGAAGGCGTAGATCACGCCGAGCCGGTACTGGCTGTCGGCGCTCTGCGGGTTCAGTTGCGCGTCCTCCTCGAGAAGGGAGGTCACCTGGTCGTACTTCTTCTGCTTCACCGACAAGGAGATGAGCGCGTCCCTTGCCTGCGCGTTTCTCGGGTCGAGTTTCAGCACCTCGCGCAGGTGCTGCTCGGCCTGCTCGGGCTGCTTCAGGCGCAGGAACAGGAAGGCGATGCTGCGGTGCGCCTCGCTGTTCGCGGAATCAAGGGCGAGCGCCTTCTCGTAGGAGTCGACGGCGTCCTTGTAGGTACGCCGCTTTTCCTGCAGCCGTGCAAGTTTCAGGTAGTTAAGCGGGTTGTCGGCCTGCCGCGAGATGAGGTCCTGATAGGCCCGGATCGCTTCTTCAAGATCGCCGCGCAGGGCGTAGATGTCGGCGAGCCGCCTGCGGGCGTCGCTGTTGACCGGATCGAGTCTCAGCGACGCGCTGAAGTTGCGAACCGCCTCGTCAAGGTCCCCCTTGCGTTCGTAGAGGGTGCCCAGGTGGTAACGCACCCGCCCGGAGTCCTCCTTCTTGCGCAGGGCATCCTCATAGGCCGCGATCGCCTCGGCGTCGTGGCCGGCGGACAATTCGGCGTCGCCCAGTTTCTCGCGCACACCGGCGGCATCGGGATTTTTCACCAGCATGGCGCGATACTCGGTCGCCGCGAGGGCGAACTCGCCTTCGTCTTCGTATTTGGCCGCCCGCTTCAGGTGGTCGGCGAGCGTGTCGGTGCGCTTCACTCCGGAACGCGCGTATTCCTTGGCGGCTTCGTCGCGTTTCCCGGAGAGTTCCAGCAGTTGGGCCAGCCGGAAATGGTAGCTGGCGTTGTCGGGATCTGCGATGATCGCCTGGCGCAGGTGTGCCGCCGCCTTCTCGTAGTCGTTTCGTTCCTGGTACAGGGTGGCCAGCTCCAGATGGGTCGTGGCGTTGCCGGCCTGCAGGCGGAGCGCATCCTGAAGAGCCTCCAGGGCGTGGTTCTGGTCGCCCAGGCCGCGGTAGCTGCGGGCGATGCCGAGGTATAGGTTCGCATCGTCCGGGAAGGAGGGCTGGACCTGGCGGTACTGGCTGAGGGCCAGGGCGTAAAGTTTGGCGTCGAGGAAGATGTCGGCAAGGGCCCGTGCGAAGCGCGGCTCTTTCGTTTGCCGCGCCGCTTCGAAGAGGGCCACCGAAGCCTCCTCGCGGTTACCTTTGGCAAGGAGCAAAAGGCCGAGGCGCCCCCTTGCCTGCAAAAGGAGGGGATCCTTGGCGAGGGCGTCGCGGTAGGCGGTCACGGCGCCATCGATGTCATGGGCCGCTTCCATGGAAATACCCTTCAGGTAGAGCGGCGCGCCTCCGTCGGGGCAGAGCTCGCGCACTTTGCGCTCCGCCTCGGCCCTCTCAGCGGCGGCACTCTCTGGGGTGATCTTTTCTATCGTTTCACGTGCTTCCGTGCATTTATCCTTGCCTCCCCAGGTAAAGCCGCAGGAAAGAAAGGCGATAAGGACGATGCCGGCGAGCAAGGCACCGCGTCTCAGATTCTGATTCATTGACACACCTTGTATTGCTGAGGGAGCTGTACTGTCGTCCCTGGAGAAGAAGGGGACTGGCTCCGCCAGGTGCCTGTCCCCTTAGGTCTTAGGTAAGGTGTCGCGGCGGAATCGAGCGTTCCGCGAGAGGGACAGGCACCTAAACGGAGCCAGTCCCTTCCTACCCGCGTCTCTACTACTTGCTGATGGTGAATTCGTCGCGCCTGTTCTTGGCCCAGGCGTCCTCGGTGTGTGCGGCATCGACAGGCTTTTCCTCGCCGTAGCCTATGGAGGAGAGGCGGCTGGCGGGGATGCCGAGTGCGGTCAGGTACTTAACCGCTGCCTGGGCGCGGCGCTCGCTGAGGGCAAGGTTGTAATCGTCGGAGCCGCGCTCGTCGCAGTTGCCCTCGACGCGGACCTTGACGTTACCCATGCCCTTCAGTTTGTCGAAGTTGGCCGCGAGGGTCTTGCGGGCGGCGTCGCTCAGGACGTCGGAGTCGAAGTCGAAGTAGATCTTTTCGAGAGCCTGGGAAACGCTGGCAGCCTTCGAGGGGGCCGCCTGAGCCTGAGCGAGCCCTTCACTCTTTATGTTGGAATCCGGCAGGGCCGTCGTGGGAGCCGTAGCCGGTTTGGACTCTGCCGGCTTGGCCTGTGCGGGGGCCGCCGCCTGCTGGGTGGTCGAAGGAGCGATCGGCTGGTCGGCTTTGACGGCTTGCTGCTTGGCGCAGCCGCCTGCGATCAAAAGGGCGGTGCAAAGAACGGGAACGAAACGCTTGAGAGACATCTTCATGGAACCCTCCATCTTCTGCTTTCAGTAGTTTATTGGACGCGACAGGGCGCGCGCGGACGCAAGCGACCGCATGATTGCCATCTCGTGGCAACGGAGCTGTGGTTAATAGTTTGAATGGGTCAGGCTGCGGAGTGAGGTGGCGCCCGGGAAAGGTTGGGGAAATGCGGGGAGAGTGCCGCGCCGTGGAAGGCGTGGGGGAGTTCGGTGCGATAGGTGGCATGAAGCACCGGTTCGACAGCCGTCGGCAATTCGGCCTGGACGTGGTCCAGTGACTTCTTGACCGCCGTTTCGTGGTGCTTCTTGAACTGCTCTTCTATGTAGGCGCGGGGTTTCGGCTTGGGGCGGCCGGGCTGCGACAGGTCCGGCAGCCGCATACCGAAGGTCAGGACGCAGAGCGTGGTGACGCAGGTAAGAAATACCAGAAGTGATCTATGATGCAGAGTTTTGTTGATCATGTTTTGGTAATTACCGTCCGGCTTTTGACAGACTTCAAGTTATAACCGATCTCTCTCTGAAAAACAACCCTCCTACTTGATACAGACGCGGCGCACCTCGTGTATGTCGGTGAGCCCCTGCAGGCATTTGAGTATGCCGTCCTGCTTGAGTGTGGTCATCCCGTCCGCTATTGCCTGATCTCGCCGAGCCACTTCCGCCAGTCCATGTGAGCGACCGCGAGTACTGGGCAGCCTCAGCGGTACCGCGGCCGGGATGGTGCGGTAGCAGAAGTGGTTAAAAAAACCATTGACAGCCATTGTTGCTGACAGTAGGGTGGCGAAAACCTCATGATGGAAGGCAAATGCGCGCGATTTCAGCCAAAAATCTGTTTCTAGCTCTGTATGTGACATCCTTTGTTGCTGTCGCGGCTGCCATTGTCGTTACGGTGAATTATCACCAGCGAGGGCAGGCACTGGCAGAGGCCCAGGAAAAGGCGCGCCTCATTCTGGACCACAACATGGCCATCCACAGCTACTTCTCGAACCAGCTGAAGCCGCATGTTTTCGATCTCAGCGACCGCTACCGCCCGCCGGAGTACTTCGATCCGGTCTGGATGTCGTCCACCTACGCGGTACGTGAGATCGACGCCTACAACAAAGCCTTCTCAAGGAGTGATTACTATTACAAGGAATGTGCGGTTAACGCGAGAAGCCCGAAGAACGAGGCGGACCCGCTCGAACGCGCCTTCATCGCCGACCTCAAGCGCAATAACACCCTCGATGTCCGTTCCGACATAAGGCAGATAGACGGAAAGCCCTACTTCGTCGTCATGCGTCGCGGGGAGAGCATGGAGAAGAGCTGCCTGCGCTGCCACAGCATGCCGCAGTCGGCGCCCGCGGAACTGGTCAGGCAATACGGGGAGACGCGAAGTTTCAACCGGCAGGACCGCGAGCTCGTCTCCGCCATCTCGATCCGCATCCCGCTGCAGCAGGCCTATGCCAGCGCCAACGAACTTTCTTTCAAGCTTTCCGTGCTGCTGTTGACCATTCTCGGGGTTTCATCGGCCCTGCAGTTTCTGTTCATGGACCGGTTGCTCCTTGGGCCGCTCGGGGAACTTCGCGACCGGACCATGGCCATCATCCGCGACGACAGCAAGCTCGGAGAGGATATCGCTCTCCCCTCCCAGGGGCGAGAGCTGCAACAGTTGACCGGCGCCTTCAACGATCTGTCCAGGCATCTGCGGGCCGAAAAGGACGGGCTGGTGGGGCAGGTGAAGGAGAGGACTGCGGAGCTTGAAACACTGAACCGGAAATTGGAACTGGACGTGGCGGAGCGCAAGGTGATCCAGGGAGAGCTGGCCGCAAAAGTTCAAGAGTTGGAGGCTGCCCTTGCCAAGGTGCGCATCCTCGAGGGGGTGATCCCGATCTGTTCCTACTGCAAGAAGATCCGAAAAGACGAGGAGATCTGGCAACAGATGGAGCAGTACATCTCTGAGCACACCGATGCCATGTTCAGCCACGGCATCTGCCCCTCCTGTTTCGAGGAAATGAAAGAAAGCCTACAGTATAAAAGGGAGAAGCCTCCCGAGTCATGATCAGTCCCCGCACCCGCCTTGTCGGGTGGGCGGCTACCTAGCGCCGCCTGCAGGTAGTGTTGCCAGGTAGATGTTCTTCAAGTCACTGAAGACAACACGGTCGCCGTAGATCGCCGGGGTGTAGTAATCCGTGGTCCCGTGGGTCAGCGCGGTTTCCTTGCCGGTCACCAAGTCGAGCAGGTGGATATCCTCGGCTTCGGCCCGGGAATTGTCGACGAAAACGACTCTGGTTCCCCAGACGCGCGGGAAGCGCTGGTTGGCATCGCTTCTGGTCAGCTGTCTCTCCTTCCCTGTGGCGGTGTCATAAAGGTAGATGTCGTAGTTGGGCAACACGTCCTTGTTCCGGTTATCCTCCCACACCACCAGGTTCCCGTACGCGGCCGGCGACCATTGGGCCTCCGGGTTGCTGGTGATCCTCGCCTCTTTTCCTTTCGCGATGTCGTAGAGGTAGATGTCGCCCGAATCGTTGCGCTCGTCCTTCCAGACCAGGTACTGCGCCGACAGGGCAGCGAAACCCTGCGGCGCCTGCCCGGATGTCATCCGCTTTTCCCTTTTCGTTGCCGGATCGTAAAGGCAGACCGTCCCTTTCCCGTCGCCCAGGTCGGTCCAGGCCAGGTAGCGTTCCGAGACGGCAAGGTCGATCTTCTGGGTCGGCGACACCACTACCGGCTTCTCCTTTTTCTCCGCCAGATCGTACATGTAGATGTCCGAGACCCCGTTGCGGTAGTCCTGCCAGTAGATCCTGTCCCCGAAGATGCGCGGCTTCTTGTGGTCGTGCCCACCTTGGGTTATGCGCGTCTCGGTGCCGGAGGCGATGTCGTAGAGGTATACATCGGCCTTGCCGTTGCGGGTGTCCTGCCAGACCACCCGGTCTCCGTATATGTCCGGGAACTGTTTCGTCCCCGCGCCGTTGCTGATGCGGGTGATGGTGACGTCGGCAGCGTTCACGAACGCCGGGAAAAGCAGGATGGCGGTTATCACGGCACGGATGGCTGTCTTCATGATGCCTCTCTTGGAACGGCTCTCTTGGAGCAGGTGATGGTCAGCAGGGGACTTGTATGAAATTTTGCTTAATATGTCAACGTTTCTCTACTAATGGGTATTTCACCCCAGCGGGTGGTGTATAACACCCAATTTCATGAGGAACTTTACCCTGACGTCCGGGTCGTGTAGGAATACGCCCGACTTTTCTTCTGCATAATCGGCTACTTATTAGGGTCGGCCCATCTTGGTATAAGTGTTGCTAATTGACCCCACTTGTGAGCATTGAGACCGTGGCCACGGCAAATAGTTCGCAATGCAGGGAACACATCCAAGGAGGTTGACATGAAGAAATCCGCACTGGTTGGGGGCGTGCTGCTGGCCGCTTCCTTCTATGGCTCCGCTTTCGCGGCGACGCTTTCGGTGCAGACGGCGACCAACAAGCTGAACTATGGTCCGAGCACCGTCGTCACCGTGAAGGCCAACGCCGAGAACGGCACCACCAGGATCACCACGTCCCAGATCCGCTACGCCAACGTCACCATAAAGAGCCCTACCGGGACCACGCTCTTGAACGGTGTCGCCATGAGCAAGGACCCGTACACCGGGTTCGCCTACTACAACTACACCCTCTCCAGCTCCGCTCCGAAAGGGACCTACACCGCGACGGTCAGCTTCACCGACTCGAGCAGCAACACCGGCTCCGGCTCCACCACTTTTAAGGTGCAGCTCCCGGTGCCGAGCCACGTAAGCTACGTGACCGCGTACAACGGCCCGGCCACCTGCATCACCAGCGCCTGCCACGCAAGCCAGGCGACCGCCATGTTCGGCTCGGTGCACTACCAGTGGACCGGCGACAACCAGAAGGCGATCGAACTTGCAGCTTCCGGCTCCAAGGCATCGAAGATGGGCGGGATCAACAACTTCTGCATCCAGCCGGACATGAACTGGCTGACCATCTTCGCCAAAACCGACGGCACCACCGGCCCCGGCGGCTGCGCGGTATGCCACGCGGGCAACGGCCTGAAGCCCTCCGCGACTTCCAGCCAGGCGCAGCTTGAGAACATCGACTGCCTCATGTGCCACGGCAACGGGTACTCCAGGAAGGTGATCCAGAATGCCGACCTCACCTTCTCCATGGTACCGGCCGACGGCCTGAACGTGCTCTCCATCGCGCAGAACGTGATCCGTCCGACGCGCGCCACCTGCATGCGCTGCCACGAGAAGTCCGGCGGCGGCGACAACTACAAGCGCGGCGACATCGAATCGACCAACAAGGTCTGCACCAAGGCTTACGACGTCCACATGGGGAGCGACGGGCAGAACTTCGCCTGCCAGGAGTGCCACAGGACCGAAGGGCACAGGATGGCGGGCCGCGGCTCCGATATGCGCGCCCTCGACACCACCCGCGTGCTTTCCTGCGAGAACTGCCACTCCCGCATCCCGCACCGCTCCACCAACGTGAACTACACCGATCTGAACCGCCACAGCGACAAGGTGAACTGCTCCGTCTGCCACGTGCCGACCTTCGCGAAGACCATTCCGACCGACATGAACAGGGATTGGTCCGTGATGGAGATCGACACCGCGAAGGCGCTGTGGGATCCAACGATGGCAAAGGCGACCAACGTGATGCCGACCTACGCCTGGTTCAACGGCTTCAGCCACTTCTACAAGTTCAAGGACGCCGTCAGCCTCGACTCCCGCGGCGTGCAGGTGATCAGCAAGCCTGATGGTGCATTCGAGGATCCGACCGGGAAGTTCTCGAAGCTCTTCCCGTTCAAGCTCCACACCGGTTCGCAGCCGATGGAGACCACCACGAAGCAGCTCCTCCCCTTGAAGAACAAGTACGCCTTCGAGACCGGCGACGTGACCACCGCCATCCAGCTCGGCGCAGCCGCTCAGGGGATGACCTACAACGCCCACACCTTCGTCCCGACCGAGCAGTACGAGGGGATCTTCCACGGCGTAGGTCCGAAGACCACCGCCGTATCCTGCTCCAACGGCGGCTGCCACCCGCAGGTCACCGCCGGCGCGAACCGCATTCCGTTCGCAAGCCTCGGCTACACCCGTCGCGGCACCACCGCTCAACTGTGCGACGTATGCCACGGCGCCAAGACCTACACGAGCTTCACCTCGCTCCACAGCAACCACCGCGACCGCAAGAACTGCGCGGCCTGCCACGGCACCGGGTACCCGCTGAAGGAGCCGACCACCACCCTGTGCGACAACTGCCACAGCAGGGAGACCTTCACCAATGCCAACGACATCCACAGCAGGCACGTCCAGGGCAAAGGGTATGACTGCAGCAACTGCCATACCTTCAGCGCAGGGATGACCGGCGGGCACGTTGAAGAACACTAATCGCAATTCGATGTAATCTAAGCAGTACCTAAAAGCCACCCCACGGGGTGGCTTTTCTTGTGTGGGGTGGGGCGAATAATCAGCCAGCACCTATGAAGGGTGAGATAGTGGGCTGCCGTTTGGGTGCATCAGCCGGAATGTGGTATGCTGTTATGCGGCGCGATGCTGTAAGAGAAGGCCGCGCCTTGCTGTGAGATACCTACAACACCTGCTGAGTAAATGGAGGACAATATGCGAAGATTGCGTCATTGCTTCATAGTACTGGGCTTGTTGTTCTGTCTGTCCACTACCGCAACAGCCTCAGTCAGCGTTGGCATAGGGATCGGGCTTCCCAACGTGAGCATCGGGATCAACCTTGGCGGCTACCCCGACCTGCGCCCTATACCTGGATACCCCGTCTATTATGCCCCAAACGTCCCCGGCAACTACTTCTTCTATGACGGCATGTACTGGAGCTTCTGGAACGACAACTGGTACGTGAGCTCCTGGTACAACGGTCCATGGGCCCTCGTGGACCCCTACACGGTACCGGTCTACATCCTGCGCGTACCGGTGCGGTATTATGTTGAGCCGCCGGTCTACTTCAGGTCCTGGGCGCCCAACTATCCGCCGCGCTGGGGACAGCACTGGGGACGCGGATGGGAGGAACGCCGCCACGGCTGGGACCGCTGGGACAGAAGCCGCACGCCCGGCAGGGCGCCGCTTCCCACCTACCAGCGTCGCTATACCGGTGATCGCTACCCCTCTTCCTATGAACAGCAGCAGAGACTGCGCCGTGACAGCTACCGGTACCAGCCCAGGAATACGGCGGTGCGGCAACATCTGAGAGAGGTGGAAAAACGTCCGGCAGGTCCGCCGGTACGCCAGGAGCGTCCCGAGATGAGAGGCCCGGGGGCAATGCCGCCGGCCCAGATGCAGCGCGGCCCTGAACGCGAGCGGCAGGCACCGATGCAGCATGAACCGAGGATGCAGCCTCCTGCGCAGCACGCACCGAAGGCCATGGAGCCTCCAAGGGGACACGAGCCTCGCATGGAGCAGCGCATGGAACAGCGCCAGGAAAGGATGCCGGAGAAGATGGAAAGAGGTGGCGGCCCCGAGAGGGGCGGCGGCCAGGGCAGGGGGCGCGCACAGGACATGGATGAGGGACGTGGCCGCTAGCGCGCGGTGATTAAGTAGCACGAATGGGCCCCTCCCCGGCATCGGCGAGGGGCCCTTTTTACTGTGCTTCTGTGGACAGTGCGCTCCAACGAATGAGAAAAAACGAGCCCTACGTTCCCCCCTTTGCGAAGGGTGTATAGACCGGAGACATAGGTTACACATGTTCGGAGACATGGGTGACACTTATTACCAAGAAGTGACTTTCCTCTTTGGAGGTGGGCATGCCTTGGCAAGAGGTGACAACCATGACCCTCAGGGCA
>NZ_RAHW01000010.1 GCF_004117875.1 Geomonas oryzae
GCGAAGCGCAGACCTTCGTCCATTGCGATCGGGGTGATCAGGTTGACGGTAACCGAGACGTTGTCGCCCGGCATAACCATCTCGACGCCGGCTTCGAGGTCAACCACGCCGGTAACGTCGGTGGTCCTGAAGTAGAACTGCGGACGGTAGCCGTTGAAGAACGGGGTGTGACGGCCGCCCTCTTCCTTGGAGAGGATGTACGCCTCTGCCTTGAACTTGGTGTGCGGGGTGATGGAGCCCGGCTTGGCGAGAACCTGGCCACGCTCGATCTCCTCACGCTTGACACCGCGGAGCAGTGCGCCGATGTTGTCGCCTGCACGACCTTCGTCGAGCAGCTTGCGGAACATCTCAACACCGGTAACGGTGGTCTTGGCGGTTGCCTTGATGCCGACGATCTCGACTTCCTCGCCGACCTTCACGATGCCGCGCTCGACACGACCGGTTGCAACGGTACCACGACCGGAGATGGAGAACACGTCCTCGACCGGCATGAGGAACGGCTTGTCGATGGCGCGCTGCGGCTCCGGGATGTAGGCGTCGACTGCGTCCATCAGCTTCATGATGGCCTGCTCGCCGAGTTCGCCCGGGTCACCCTCGAGCCCTTTCAGAGCGGAACCCTTGATGATGGGGATATCGTCGCCCGGGAAGTCGTAGGAGGAGAGGAGTTCGCGAACTTCCAGCTCGACGAGCTCGAGGAGCTCCTCGTCGTCCACCATGTCGGCCTTGTTCAGGAACACGACGATGTAGGGGACGCCGACCTGACGTGCGAGCAGGATGTGCTCACGGGTCTGCGGCATCGGGCCGTCAGCTGCGGAAACAACCAGGATCGCGCCGTCCATCTGCGCAGCACCGGTGATCATGTTCTTTACGTAGTCGGCGTGGCCCGGGCAGTCGACGTGAGCGTAGTGACGCTTCTCGGTCTCGTACTCGACGTGGGCGGTAGCGATGGTGATACCACGCTCACGCTCTTCCGGAGCGTTGTCGATCTGGTCGAACGCCTTGAACTCGGCCTGGCCCTTGCCTGCGAGCACCTTGGTGATCGCTGCGGTCAGGGTGGTCTTGCCGTGGTCGACGTGGCCGATGGTGCCGATGTTTACGTGCGGCTTAGTTCTTTCAAATTTAGCTTTTGCCATTTCGGAATCCTCCTCAGTAGGGAAATTGAATTATCTTAGCCTTTGGCCTTCGCAACTATCTCCTCGGCAACCGACTTCGGTACCGGCTCGTAATGATCGAAGGTCATGGAGTAGGTCGCACGACCCTGGGTCGCGGAGCGCAGGTCGGTGGAGTAACCGAACATCTGTGCCAGCGGCACCATCGAGTTGACCACCTGAGCGCCTGCGCGCCCTTCCATGCCCATGATGCGGCCACGGCGGGAGTTCAGGTCGCCGATGACGTCGCCCATGTACTCTTCCGGAACCACGACCTCTACCGACATGATCGGCTCGAGGATGATCGGGGCGGCCTTGGCGCAGCCCTCTTTGAAGCCCATGGAGCCGGCGATCTTGAACGCCATCTCCGAGGAGTCGACCTCGTGGTAGGAACCGTCGACCAGGGTGACCTTGACGTCGACCACCGGGAAGCCGGCCATGACGCCGTTGTCCAGCGACTCCTTGATGCCTTTGTCGACCGCCGGGATGTACTCGCGGGGAACGACGCCGCCCTTGATGGCGTCGACGAACTCGTAACCCTTGCCCGCCTCCTGCGGCTCGATCTCGAGCCAGACGTGACCGAACTGACCGCGACCGCCGGACTGGCGTACGAACTTCCCTTCCGCCTTGACCTTCTTGGTGATGGTCTCGCGGTAGGCGACCTGCGGCTTGCCGACGTTCGCCTCAACCTTGAACTCGCGGAAGAGACGGTCCACGATGATCTCGAGGTGCAGCTCGCCCATGCCGGAGATGATGGTCTGGCCGGTTTCCTCGTCGGTCTTGACGCGGAAGGACGGGTCCTCGGAAGCGAGCTTGCCAAGCGACAGGCCCAGCTTCTCCTGGTCGGCCTTGGTCTTCGGCTCGATGGCGATGGAGATGACCGGCTCGGGGAACTCGATCGACTCGAGGATGACGGCCGCGTTCTCGTCGCAGAGGGTGTCGCCGGTGGTGGTGTATTTAAGGCCTACCGCTGCGGCGATGTCGCCCGCGTAGACTTCTTTGATCTCTTCACGCTTGTTGGCGTGCATCTTCAGGATACGGCCGATCCTTTCGCGCTTGCCCTTGGTGGCGTTGTACACGTAGGAACCGGACTGGATCACGCCGGAGTAGACGCGGAAGAAGCAGAGCTGCCCAACGAACGGGTCGGTCATGATCTTGAAGCCCAAGGCCGCGAACGGCTCGGCGTCGGACGCATGACGCTCGATGGGAGCCTCAGTGTTGGCATCGACACCCTGGATCGCCGGGATGTCGGTCGGAGCCGGCATGTAGTCGAGGACCGCGTCGAGCAGGTGCTGCACGCCCTTGTTCTTGAAGGCGGAACCGCAGATGACCGGGCAGATCTTGATGTCGAGGGTGGCCTGACGGATCGCGGCCTTCAGCTCGGGGATGGAGATCTCCTCGCCGCCCAGGTATTTCTCCATGAGGGCATCGTCGTGGGAAGCAACTTCCTCGATGAGCGCCTCGCGGTATTCCTGGGCCTGGTCCATCAGGTCGGCCGGGATATCGACGACATCGTACACCGCACCCATGGTCTCGTCGTTGAAGACGATCCCTTTCATCTCGATCAGGTCGACGAGGCCTTTGTAGTTCTCCTCGCTGCCGATCGGGATCTGCAGGGCGACCGGGTTCGCCTTGAGGCGATCCTTGATCATGGCGATGCCGCGGAAGAAGTCAGCACCGATGCGGTCCATCTTGTTGATGAACGCGATACGCGGTACGCGGTACTTGTCCGCCTGACGCCATACGGTCTCGGACTGCGGCTCAACGCCACCGACCGAGCAGAATACGGCGACTGCGCCGTCGAGAACACGCAGGGAGCGCTCTACCTCGATGGTGAAGTCGACGTGACCCGGGGTGTCGATGATGTTGATACGATGGTCCTTCCAGTTGCAGGTGGTTGCTGCGGAGGTGATGGTGATGCCACGCTCCTGCTCCTGCTCCATCCAGTCCATAGTAGCGGCGCCGTCATGGACCTCGCCGATCTTGTGGGAAACACCGGTGTAGTAGAGAATACGCTCCGTGGTGGTGGTCTTCCCTGCATCTATGTGAGCCATGATCCCGATATTACGGGTCATTTCCAACGAAACCTGACGTGCCACTTACTATTCCTCCGAGTTGCTTTCTAAGCCTTAATGGGTGCCGCCGAAGACTACCAGCGGTAATGGGCGAAGGCGCGGTTCGCCTCTGCCATCTTGTGGGTATCCTCGCGCTTCTTCACCGCGGAGCCGCGGTTGTTGTAAGCGTCGAGAATCTCGCCGGCAAGCTTGTCGGTAACGGTCTTCTCGCTGCGGGCGTTGGAGTACTTCACCAGCCAGCGCATGGCCAGAGACATGCGGCGCTCCGGACGAACCTCGACCGGAACCTGGTAGGTGGAACCACCGACCCTGCGGGACTTGACTTCCAGCATCGGCTTGATGTTGTCGAGGCACTTCTTGAGGACCTTGACCGGCTCGTCGCCGGCCTTGCCGGCAGCGATTTCAAGGGCACCGTAGAGGGCTTTCTCGGCGGTGGACTTCTTGCCGTCCAGCATGATTATATTGATCAGCTTGGCAACCACCCTGTCACCGTATTTCGGGTCCGGGAGGATCACCCGCTTTGCTACTTCTCTTCTTCTTGGCATGTCTTAACCTCTCACTTAAAATCGGTTACTTGGGTCTCTTTGAACCGTACGGTTACTTGGGCCTTTTCGCACCGTACTTGGAACGGCTCTTCATGCGACCCTTGACGCCGACAGAGTCGAGCGTACCGCGGACGATGTGGTAACGAACACCCGGAAGGTCCTTCACCCTGCCGCCCCTGATGAGGACAACGGAGTGTTCCTGGAGGTTGTGACCAACACCCGGAATGTAGGAGGTCACCTCGACGCCGTTGGTAAGCCTTACCCTTGCGACTTTACGAAGCGCGGAGTTCGGTTTCTTCGGGGTTGTGGTGTAAACCCTGGTGCAAACGCCCCTCTTCTGCGGGCAGCTCCTGAGTGCCGGAGCAGTGGATTTTTCACCCTTTGACTCCCGACCATGACGAATAAGCTGATTAATAGTTGGCATACATTCCTCTCACGCGATTCTTATCCACGCGCAGACGCACCCCGCGCGCGGAAGCGACGAAAATAGCAACAACGAACGTGCTTGTCAAGTTTTATTTGAAAAAAGTGAGACGCCGGCCAGTGAAGCAGGGAACCCGCTCTCACTGGCCGGATACTGGACTAGGCTTCTTCTTCGTAGATCTCTTCATCTTCCGGTTCAACTGGCTCCGGAATGATTACTGGCTCCTCAGCAACCATGCGCAGGTTGCGGTAAAGAGCCAATCCCGTACCCGCCGGGATCAAGCGGCCCATGATCACGTTCTCTTTCAGACCACGCAGACTGTCGACTTTACCTTCAATGGATGCCTGTGTCAAGACTTTTGTTGTCTCCTGGAAGGAAGCAGCAGAAATAAATGACTCAGTCGAGAGCGATGCCTTGGTTATGCCAAGGAGCAGAGACTCTGCCGTGGCAGGACGCCCGCCCTTATCCATTGCCTTTTCGTTCTCTTCCCCGAAGACCCAACGCTCGATCTGATCGTCGATCAAGAGGTTCGTGTCGCCCACGTCCTTCACCCTGACGCGACGCAGCATCTGACGTACGATGGTCTCGATGTGCTTGTCGTTGATCTTGACGCCCTGGAGACGGTAGACCTCCTGCACCTCGTCGACCAGGTACTTGGCCAGTTCCTTCTGGCCGAGGACGCGGAGGATGTCGTGCGGGTTGGAGGAGCCGTCCATGAGCGCCTCGCCGGCGCGGACATGATCCCCTTCGTGGACGCTGATGTGCTTCCCTTTGGGGATGAGGTATTCCTTCGGCTCGCCGACCTCGGGGGTGACGATGACCTTGCGCTTGCCTTTGGCGTCCTTGCCGAAGGCGACCACGCCGTCGATCTCGGTGATGACCGCGAAGTCTTTGGGCTTCCTCGCCTCGAAGAGCTCGGCGACACGCGGCAGACCACCGGTGATGTCCTTGGTCTTGGTGGTTTCGCGCGGGATCTTGGCGATCACGTCACCCGCGTTCACCACGGTGTCCTCGAGGACGTTGATGTTGGAGCCGACCGGCAGGTAGTAGCGTGCCATGCTCTCGCCGACCTTGGCGGTCTTGCCGGACTCGTCCTTGATGGTGATGCGCGGACGCTTGTCGGAGTCGCGGGTCTCGATGATGACCTTCCTGGAGAGGCCGGTGACTTCGTCGACCTGCTCCTCCATGGTGACGCCCTCGATGACATCCCCGAACTTGATGCGGCCGGAGATCTCGGTGAGGATCGGCATGGTGTACGGGTCCCACTCGGCCAGCGACTGCCCCTGGGTGACCTTCTCTTCCGGGCTCACCTTGATCTTCGCACCGTAGACGATGCCGTACTTCTCGCGCTCACGCCCGGTCTCGTCCACGATGGCCAGCTCACCGTTACGGTTCATAACGATGTGGTGCCCTTCGGAGTTGGTTACGTAATGCAGGTTGATGAACTTGGCGTAGCCCTCGTTCCTCGCATCCATGGAGGTCTGCTCGGCGCGACGGGATGCGGTACCACCGATGTGGAAGGTACGCATGGTCAGCTGGGTGCCCGGCTCGCCGATGGACTGGGCGGCGATGACGCCGACCGCTTCGCCGCGGTTCACCAGGTGGCCGCGTGCCAGGTCGCGGCCGTAGCACTTGGCGCAGATGCCGCGACGGCTCTCGCAGGTGAGCACGGAACGGATCTTGACCTTCTCGAGACCTGCCGCCTCGATCTTCGAGACCAGGGTCTCGTCGATCTCCTGGTTCGCCGCCACCAGCACGTCGCCGGTGACCGGGTCGAGGATGTCGTCCAGGGCCACGCGGCCGAGGATACGGTCGCCGATGTGCTCGATGACCTCGCCACCCTCGGTGAGGGAGGAGACGGTCAGGCCGTCGATGGTGCCGCAATCCTCCTCGGTGATGATGGCGTCCTGGGCGACGTCGACCAGACGACGGGTGAGGTAACCGGAGTTCGCCGTCTTGAGCGCGGTATCGGCCAGACCTTTACGTGCACCGTGGGTCGAGATGAAGTACTGGAGCACGGTGAGGCCTTCGCGGAAGTTCGCGGTGATCGGGGTCTCGATGATCTCGCCCGACGGCTTCGCCATGAGTCCCCTCATCCCCGCCAGCTGGCGGATCTGCTGGGCGCTACCCCTCGCGCCGGAGTCGGCCATCATGTGGATCGCGTTGAAGGACGGCACCTTCACCTCGTTCCCCTGCGGGTCGGTGATGGTGTCGCGGGAGAGGTTGTCCAGCATCTCTTTCGCGATGTCCTCGGTCGATTTCGCCCAGATGTCGATGACCTTGTTGTAACGCTCGCCGTCGGTGATGAGACCCTCGGTGTACTGGTTCTGGATCTCCTGCACCTCTTCGGTGGCGCGGTTGATGATGGCGGACTTCCCTTCCGGGATGACCATGTCGTTGATCGAGATCGAGATACCCGCCTTCGCCGCGTAGCGGAAGCCGATGGACTTCAGCTTGTCGGCGAGGATGACGGTTTCCTTGTTGCCGGCCAGACGGTAGCAGGTGTCGACGAGGTTGGAGAGTTCCTTCTTCGTCATGACCTTGTTGATCGCCGAGAACGGCACCAGGTCCGGAAGGATCTCGCGCAAGAGCACGCGCCCGACCGTTGTCTCTATGATGGACGGCTTCTCGTCGGTGACGAGGTTTTTCATCCTGACCTTGATGCGGGCCTGGAGGTGCACCTCGGCCGCATCCCAGGCGATGGAGACCTCGTCCGGGGAGGCGAATGTTTTGCCGTCGCCGAGCGCGAAGTGCTTCTCGCGGGTCATGTAGTAGATACCGAGAACCATGTCCTGGCTCGGCACGATGATCGGCTTGCCGTGCGCCGGGGACAGGATGTTGTTGGTCGACATCATGAGGACGCGCGCCTCCACCTGGCTCTCAACCGAGAGGGGGAGGTGAACCGCCATCTGGTCGCCGTCGAAGTCCGCGTTGAAGGCGGTGCAGACGAGCGGATGGAGCTGGATCGCCTTGCCCTCGATGAGGACCGGTTCGAAGGCCTGGATGCCGAGACGGTGCAGGGTCGGTGCGCGGTTCAAGAGGACCGGATGCTCCTTGATGACCTCTTCGAGAACGTCCCAGACCTCCGGTTTCTCCTTCTCCACCATCTTCTTGGCGCTCTTGATGGTGGTGACGAAACCGCGCTCCTCGAGCTTGTTGTAGATGAACGGCTTGAAGAGCTCGAGAGCCATCTTCTTCGGCAGACCGCACTGGTGCAGGCGAAGCTCGGGACCGACGACGATAACGGAACGGCCGGAGTAGTCGACACGCTTACCGAGCAGGTTCTGACGGAAGCGGCCCGACTTGCCCTTCAGCATGTCGGAGAGCGACTTGAGGGGGCGCTTGTTGGGGCCTGCGATGGCGCGGCCGCGGCGGCCGTTGTCGAACAGCGCGTCGACCGCCTCCTGCAGCATGCGCTTCTCGTTCCTGATGATGACCTCGGGGGCCTGCAGCTCCATCAGGCGCTTCAAGCGGTTGTTGCGGTTGATGACGCGGCGGTACAGGTCGTTCAGGTCGCTTGTTGCGAAGCGGCCGCCGTCCAGGGGGACGAGCGGACGAAGCTCCGGCGGCAGGACCGGGATGCACTCGAGGATCATCCACTCCGGCTTGTTGCCCGAGTTTTTGAAGGCCTCGATGACCTTAAGACGCTTGGCGGTCTTCTTGCGCTTCGCCTCGCTGGTCGCCTCCTGCATTTCGATCCTGAGCTGCTCGGAGAGCTGGTCGAGGTCCATGGAGGTGAGGCAGGTGCGGATCGCCGCGGCGCCCATGCCGGCCTCGAAGCCGTAGTTGTACTCCTCGAGCGCCTTCTGGTACTGGTCCTCGGAGAGCACGGTGCCGAACGGCATGCCGGTCTCTTTCGGGTCGGTCACCACGTAGGCCTCGAAGTAGAGCACCTTCTCGAGGTCCTTCAGGGTGATGTCCATCAGGTTGCCGATCCTGGACGGCAGGGACTTCAGGAACCAGATGTGCGCCACCGGGGTGGCGAGGTCGATGTGCCCCAGGCGCTCGCGGCGCACCTTGGACGGGATGACCTCGACGCCGCACTTCTCGCAGACGATGCCGCGGTGCTTCATGCGCTTGTACTTGCCGCAGTTGCACTCGTAGTCCTTGGTCGGTCCGAAGATCTTGGCGCAGAAGAGGCCGTCGCGCTCCGGCTTGAAGGTGCGGTAGTTGATGGTCTCCGGCTTCTTCACTTCCCCGAAGGAACGCTCGCGGATCTTGTCCGGCGACGAGATCGAGATCTTGATCGACGAGAAGTGGAGCGGATCTTTCGGCTTATCGAAAAAATTGAAAATATCTTCCAAAGTATTTTCCTCCTTAGCGGTAGGAGTTACGTTATCTGTTCCAAGCAGCTTGTCGGACTGTCTGACGTCTGACCGGTCGGACTAATCGGACCGGTCAGACAAACAGTGTCCTAGTCCTCGTCGCTTTCCAAGAGTTCCACGTCGAGCCCCAAGGACTGGAGTTCCTTGATGAGGACGTTGAACGACTCCGGCAGACCCGGCTCAAGGGTGTGCTTCCCTTTGACGATCGCCTCGTACATCCTGGTGCGGCCCGCCACGTCGTCGGACTTGACGGTGAGGAACTCCTGCAGCGCGTATGCGGCGCCGTAGGCCTCCATCGCCCAGACCTCCATCTCCCCGAGTCGCTGACCACCGAACTGCGCCTTGCCCCCCAGCGGTTGCTGGGTGACCAGGGAGTAGGGACCGATGCTCCTCGCGTGGATCTTGTCGTCGACCAGGTGGTGCAGCTTCAGGAAGTACATGATCCCGACGGTGACCTGGTGCATGAACTTGTCGCCGCTCTTGCCGTCGTAGAGGGTGACCTGACCGGTGGTGCTGAAGCCTGCGTGGGTCAGCATCGACTGGATCGACTCCTCGCTCGCCCCCTCGAAGACCGGCGACGACATCGGGATGCCGCGCTTCAGGCGCCTTGCCACGTTGAGGAGTTCCTCACCCTCGAGGGTGTCTAAGAAGCGGTCCATTTCCGGGTTGCCGTAGACACCCTTCAGGAACTTCTTGATCTCGTCGTGCGGGGTGTTCTTCTCGAGGAATTCCTCGATCTTCCACCCAAGGCCCTTGGCGCCCCAGCCTAAGTGCATCTCGAGGATCTGCCCCACGTTCATACGGGACGGAACGCCCAGCGGGTTCAGCACGATCTCGACCGGACGGCCGTCTTCCATGTACGGCATGTCTTCTTCCGGAAGGATCCTGGAGACGACACCCTTGTTACCGTGACGGCCTGCCATCTTGTCGCCCACCTGGAGCTTACGCTTGATGGCGATGTAGACCTTGACCATCTTGATGACGCCCGGCGGCAGGTCGTCGCCGCGACGCAGCTTCTGCACCTTGTCGTCGAAGACGTACTTGATGATGTCGATCTGCTGGTTCAGCGTGGAAAGGGTCTGCGCCACTTTCTCGTCGATGGTGTCGTCGTCGGCGATGGAGATCTCGTCCCAGCGGTCCATGGTGAAGGAGTTCAGCATCTCCTCGGTGATGGCCGACCCTTTCGGGATGAGCACCTTGCCGTCGATCCCTTCGATCTTGACCGCCGCGGTCTTGCCGATGAGAAGCTTCTTCAGCTTCCCGCGGGCGGAGTCGCGGATGATGCGGATCTCGTCCTGCTCGTCCTTGCGCAGGCGCTGCTCCTCGGCCTTTTCGATGATCTCGGTACGGGCGTCCTTGTCGGCACCCTTCCTGGAGAAGATCTTGGCGCCGATGACGGTTCCTTCGACCCCCGGCGGAACCCTGAGCGAGGTGTCGCGCACGTCGCCCGCCTTCTCGCCGAAGATCGCCCTTAAGAGCTTCTCTTCCGGGGAGAGCTGGGTCTCGCCTTTCGGGGTGATCTTGCCGACCAGGATGTCGCCCGGACGAACCTCGGCGCCGATCCTGATGATGCCCGACTCGTCGAGATCCTTGAGGGTCTCTTCGCCTAGGTTCGGGATGTCGGAGGTGATCTCTTCCTTGCCGAGCTTCGTGTCGCGGGCCACGGCCTCGAACTCCTCGATGTGGATCGAGGTGTAGCGGTCGTCCTTGACGAGACGCTCGGAGATGAGGATGGAGTCCTCGTAGTTGTAACCGCCCCACGGCATGAACGCGATGAGCACGTTCTGGCCGAGAGCCAGCTCGCCCATGTCGGTGGAAGGACCGTCGGCGATGATGTCGCCCGCCTTCACGTGGTCGCCCACCTTCACCACCGGCCTCTGGTTGATGCAGGTGTTCTGGTTGGAACGGGCGAACTTGATCAGGTTGTAGATGTCGACACCGGTGCCGGTTGCATCGTACTGGTCCTCGTCGATCTTCACGACGATGCGGGAAGCGTCGACGCTCTCTACGACGCCGTTGTGGCGGGCGACCGAGGAAACCCCGGAGTCCCTGGCCACGACGCGCTCCATGCCGGTACCGACGAGCGGTGAGTCGGCACGCAGAAGCGGCACGGCCTGGCGCTGCATGTTCGAACCCATGAGTGCGCGGTTCGCGTCGTCGTTCTCGAGGAACGGGATGAGCGAAGCAGCGACGGAAACGAGCTGCATCGGCGCCACGTCCATGAGCTCGAGCTCGTCGCGACCGACCAGCACGAATTCGCCGGACTTCCTGGCGGAGATGTAGTCGGCGACGAAGCGGCCGGTCTCGTCGACGTCGGCGTTGGCCTGGGCGATGGCGTGACCTTCCTCCTCCAGTGCTGAGAAGAAGCGGACCTCGTCGGTCACCTTACCCTCTTTGACCACGCGGTACGGCGTCTCGACGAAGCCGTGCTCGTTGATGCGCGCGTAGGTGGAGAGCGACGCGATGAGACCGATGTTCGGACCCTCAGGAGTCTCGATCGGGCAGACGCGGCCGTAGTGGGTCGGGTGTACGTCGCGGACCTCGAAGCCCGCGCGCTCGCGGGTAAGACCGCCCGGTCCGAGAGCCGAGAGACGACGCTTGTGCGTGACCTCGGAGAGCGGGTTCGTCTGGTCCATGAACTGGGAGAGCTGCGAGGAACCGAAGAACTCCTTCACTACCGCGGAAACCGGCTTGGAGTTGATCAGGTCGTGCGGCATCAGGTTCTCGACTTCCTGGAGGCTCATGCGCTCCTTGATGGCGCGCTCCATCCTCACCAGGCCGATACGGTACTGGTTTTCGAGGAGCTCACCCACGGCGCGCACGCGGCGGTTGCCCAGGTGGTCGATGTCGTCGATGTTGCCCTTGCCGTTTTTGAGCTCGATCAGGTAACGCACCACCTCGAGGATGTCCTCGCGGGTGAGCGTCATGCAGTCAAGCGGCACGTCCACGCCGAGCTTGTAGTTGAGCTTCAGGCGGCCGACGGCGGAGAGGTCGTAGCGTTCCGCGTTGAAGAACAGGTTCTCGAAGAGAACCAGCGCGCTCTTCAAAGTCGGCGGATCGCCCGGACGCAGACGGCGGTAGATCTCGATGAGCGCCTCGTCGGTGGAGCCGATCTTGTCGATCAGGATGGTGTCGCGGAAGCTGGAGGTGACGTGCAGGTTGTCGATGAAGAGCACCTGGAAGGAGGTGATCCCCTTCTGGACCATCTCCTCGAGCTTCGCCTGGGTGATCTCCTCGTTGCACTCGACCAGGATCTCGCCGGTGGCGGGATCGTAGATGTCGTGCGAAGCGACCTTGCCGACCACTTCCTCCTCGGCGATCGGGATCTCCTTGATGCCGTGCTCGGCCATCTTCCGGAGCGCTGCCTTGGTGAACTTGCGGTTCGCCTTGAGGATCACCTCGGCGGTAGCCGGGTCCACGATGTCCGCGGTCGCCTTCTGGTTGGAGAGGAGCTCCGCGTCCACGAGTTTCGTCATGGCGCCGTTCTCACCGACCTTCACTTCCTCGGACTTGTAGAAGTAATTGATGAGCGCGTCGTTGGAGTAGCCAAGGGCCTTGAGAAGCACGGTGGCCGGCATCTTGCGACGCCTGTCTATGCGAACATAAAGGATGTCTTTATGGTCAAATTCAAAGTCAAGCCACGAACCGCGGTACGGAATCACGCGGGCCGAGTAGAGCACCTTGCCGCTGGAGTGGGTCTTCCCCTTGTCGTGGTCGTAGAACACACCGGGGGAGCGATGCAGCTGGCTGACGATAACACGCTCGGTGCCGTTTATGATAAAGGTCCCGTTGTCGGTCATCAGCGGGATTTCGCCGAAATAAACCTCCTGCTCCTTGATGTCGCGGATCGACCTGGTGCCCGGATCCTTCGCCACGTCCCAGACAACCAGCCTTACTTTCACCTTCATGGGGGCGGCAAAGGTCATGCCCCTCTGGTGGCACTCCTCCACGTCGTACTTCGGCGCGCCGAGCGAATACGAAACGTACTCAAGCGATGCGGTGTCGCTGAAGTCCCTGATCGGGAAAACGCTGCGGAAAACGGCCTCGAGGCCGGAGTTCTTGCGTGCGTCTACGGGAGTGTCGAGCTGGAGGAATCTCTTGTAGGAGTTTTTCTGGATGTCGATGAGGTTCGGTATGTCGATGATCTTGTTGATCTTGGCGAAGTTCTTGCGCAACAGGGGGTTATTCGCGATTGAATAAGCCATATCTTCTCCTTGTGGTGAACGCCTTGGAAGACCTCCACCCCCTTGAATTTCCTGCTGTTTTGGTCGGGCGGGGCTGCGGGGTGAAGCGGCCTCAAACTAAAATAGAACAGCCAAGGCCGCAAAAAGCGACCTTGGCTTTGGTAAAGATCGGTGCGGAAATGACTACTTGACTTCCACTTCTGCGCCGGCTTCGACCAGCTGCTTCTGTGCGTCGGCAGCTTCTTCCTTGGAGATACCGGTTTTGACCGGCTGCGGAGCGCCGTCGACCAGGTCCTTGGCTTCTTTGAGGCCGAGGGACGTAAGGCCACGAACGACCTTGATGACAGCGATCTTGTTAGCGCCAGCGTTTTTGAGGATGACGTCGAACTCGGTCTTCTCTTCAGCAGCTTCAGCGGCAGCAGCCGGAGCGCCGGCAGCAGCAACGGCAACCGGAGCGGCTGCGGAAACGCCGAACTTCTCCTCGAGCTCTTTCACGAGGCCGGCAAGTTCGAGGACGGACATGTTCTCAATGAAGCTGATTACTTCTTCTTTGGTGATAGCCATTTCTTTCTCCTCCAGAGAATATTGTTAGATGTTTAAAGCGAAAATTGTCGGTGACTGCGACTAGGCAGCCTTCTGGATCCTGATCTGTTCCAGCGCGCGTACGAACCCGCCCGGGACAGCCGCGAGAACGCGTACGAAGTTGCTTGCCGGTGCCTGCATGCTGCCCAGCATCTTGGCGATAAGCACTTCGCGGCTCGGCAGATCGGCGAGAGCCTGGATCTCGGCCACGTTGATGGTCTTGCCGGTAAGCACGCCAGCCTTCAGAGTGAACGGGTTGGTGGCTTCCTTGTTGAAACGCGACAGCACCTTGGCCGCTGCGACGGGATCGTCATAGCAAAGGGCAATGGCGGTCGGGCCAGCGTAGTACTGGCTCAGACCTTCCTTGTCGGTCCCTTTGGAAGCGATCTCGAGCAGGGTGTTCTTGACGACCTTGTACTCGGCGTTTGCCTTCCTGAGCTCGTTTCTGAGCTCGGTCGCCTGGCCGACGTTCATCCCGCGGAAATCCGCGAGGAACACTGCCTGGGCCTTCAGGAGCTTGTCGTGCATCTCGGTAACAAGTTCTTGTTTGGTTTCCTTATTCAAGCGCCTTCCTCCTTTCTTTTGGTATACGGGTACGGAACCCCGCCAAAGTCAGGAAGTTGCGGAACATGCTTTTTCACGCAACATCTTGCAAGTCTCGGTTGGCCGCCCAAGGCGATTAAGCACCGACGATGCAACTGGCGCACCCACTGTCTTTGACTTTGGCTTTACTGCGGATACTGCCTTTATTTCAAGATCGCGCTGATGTCAGCGAGATCGATGTTCACGCCCGGGCCCATGGTGGAAGATACGCTGATCTTCTTCATGTAGGTGCCCTTGGCGGCAGCCGGCTTGGCCTTCTGAAGCGCTTCGACCAGGGCTGCAACGTTCTGCTTCAGGGTCTCGGCGGTGAAGGAGACCTTGCCCACCGGGGCATGGATGATACCGGCCTTCTCGACGCGGAACTCGACCTTACCGGACTTGGACTCCTTCACGGCGCGGGCCACGTCGAAGGTGACGGTGCCGACTTTCGGGTTCGGCATCAGGCCGCGGGGACCGAGGAGCTTACCGATCTTGCCGACCACACCCATCATGTCCGGGGTCGCGATGGCGGTGTCGAATTCGAACCACCCTTCCTGGATCTTGGTGACCAGGTCGTCGGCGCCGACGAAATCGGCACCGGCCTCGCGGGCCTCTTTCTCTTTCTCGCCCTTGGCGAAGACGAGGACGCGCACGTCCTTGCCGAGGCCGTTGGGGAGCACGACGGCGCCGCGCACCATCTGGTCGGCGTGACGGGGATCGACACCCAGCTTGACCACCAGGTCGACGGTCTCGTCGAACTTGGCGTAAGCTGCGCCTTTAACGAGCTCAAGACCCTCGGACAGGGGATAGGTTTTGGTCCTGTCGACCTTGGCGCGAGCCTCTTTGGCTTTTTTAGTCATAGACATTTCTGATAACCCTCTCTTTATCTTAAGCTATTTCAACGCCCATGCTGCGCGCGGTACCTTCAATGGTCCTCATGGCAGCCTCAAGGCTCGCGGCATTGAGGTCGGGCATCTTCTTAGTTGCGATCTCGCGCACCTGCTCCTTGGTCAGCTTGCCGACCTTGGTCTTGTTGGGGACCGCGGAGCCGCTCTGGAGGCCGAGAGCTTTCTTGATGAGAACCGGAGCCGGCGGAGTCTTGGTGATGAAGGTGAAGGACCTGTCGGCGTAGACAGTGATGACGACCGGAGTGATGGTCCCTTCGTCCGCCTGGGTCTTCGCGTTGAAAGCCTTGCAGAACTCCATGATGTTGACGCCGTGCTGACCGAGTGCCGGACCGATCGGAGGAGACGGGTTAGCCTTCCCTGCGGGTACCTGCAGCTTTATGTAACCGGTAATTTTTTTCGCCATTTTCCTACTCCTTTATCTTTCCTTCGAACTGCCTGATTCTTCTATCACTAACAGCGGGGTGACCCTACTGCTTTTCTACCTGCATGAATTCGAGCTCGACCGGGGTGGCGCGCCCGAAGATGCTTACCATGACCTTCAGTTTCCCCTTGTCCGGCTTCACGTCCTCGACCACGCCGGAGAAGTTGAGGAACGGACCGTCGATGACCCTGACCGTCTCGCCAACTTCGAAGAGGACCTTCGGACGGGGCTTCTCGGCACCCTCTTCCATCCTCTTGGTGATCTTGTTGACTTCGTCGTCCGGAATCGGGAAGGGGTTGTTGCCGCCGACGAACCCGGTCACCTTCGCGGTCTCTTTGACCACGTGCCAGGTATCGTCGTTCAATTCCATGTTGACCAGGATGTATCCGGGGAAGAACTTCCTGGACGAAGTCTTCTTCTCCCCCTTCTTAAGTTCGACGACGGTTTCGCACGGGATCAGGATCTCGCCGAAGAACTCCTCCATGCCGAGGTTCTTGATGCGCTCAGCAAGCGTGAGCCGCACCTTGTTCTCAAAGCCGGAGTAGGTATGTACGCCGTACCATTTGTGTGCCATTTTCAGTCCTCTAGCGGAGTATCGACCTGATGAGCTTAGTAAGGACCACGTCGCAGGCGCCAAGGTAAAGTGAGATGACCACTATGATGACAACAACTACCTGAGCGGTAGAGAAGGTCTCCTTGCGGGTAGGCCAAGTTACCTTGGCGAGCTCCGCCTGAACATCCTCAAAAAAAGTCTTGGCTTTCGCGATCACTTGTCACTCCTCACTTCGTGAAGATAAAAAAATGGCAGGCCAGGAGGGATTCGAACCCCCAACACCCGGTTTTGGAGACCGGTGCTCTAGCCGTTAGAGCTACTGGCCTGCGGCGGAGGTTCCCGGACAGTTCCGGGAACCCCAAGTCAAACTATTTGGTTTCCTTGTGCAGCGTGTGCTTCTGGCAGAAGCGGCAGTACTTGTTGAACTCCAGCTTCTGCGGCGTATTTTTCTTGTTCTTCGTAGTCGTATAGTTACGCTGTTTGCACTCGGTGCAGCCAAGGGTAATGATGTCTCTAGGCATTGTCTTTCATCCTTTTAAAACTATTTTCTCATCCCGAACTTCCGGGACTCAGAGTCCGTCGCTGTTACTCGATGATGGAGGCAACCACGCCTGCGCCGACGGTACGGCCGCCTTCGCGGATTGCGAAGCGCAGACCTTCGTCCATTGCGATCGGGGTGATCAGGTTGACGGTAACCGAGACGTTGTCGCCCGGCATAACCATCTCGACGCCGGCTTCGAGGTCAACCACGCCGGTAACGTCGGTGGTCCTGAAGTAGAACTGCGGACGGTAGCCGTTGAAGAACGGGGTGTGACGGCCGCCCTCTTCCTTGGAGAGGATGTACGCCTCTGCCTTGAACTTGGTGTGCGGGGTGATGGAGCCCGGCTTGGCGAGAACCTGGCCACGCTCGATCTCCTCACGCTTGACACCGCGGAGCAGTGCGCCGATGTTGTCGCCTGCACGACCTTCGTCGAGCAGCTTGCGGAACATCTCAACACCGGTAACGGTGGTCTTGGCGGTTGCCTTGATGCCGACGATCTCGACTTCCTCGCCGACCTTCACGATGCCGCGCTCGACACGACCGGTTGCAACGGTACCACGACCGGAGATGGAGAACACGTCCTCGACCGGCATGAGGAACGGCTTGTCGATGGCGCGCTGCGGCTCCGGGATGTAGGCGTCGACTGCGTCCATCAGCTTCATGATGGCCTGCTCGCCGAGTTCGCCCGGGTCACCCTCGAGCCCTTTCAGAGCGGAACCCTTGATGATGGGGATATCGTCGCCCGGGAAGTCGTAGGAGGAGAGGAGTTCGCGAACTTCCAGCTCGACGAGCTCGAGGAGCTCCTCGTCGTCCACCATGTCGGCCTTGTTCAGGAACACGACGATGTAGGGGACGCCGACCTGACGTGCGAGCAGGATGTGCTCACGGGTCTGCGGCATCGGGCCGTCAGCTGCGGAAACAACCAGGATCGCGCCGTCCATCTGCGCAGCACCGGTGATCATGTTCTTTACGTAGTCGGCGTGGCCCGGGCAGTCGACGTGAGCGTAGTGACGCTTCTCGGTCTCGTACTCGACGTGGGCGGTAGCGATGGTGATACCACGCTCACGCTCTTCCGGTGCGTTGTCGATCTGGTCGAACGCCTTGAACTCGGCCTGGCCCTTGCCGGCGAGCACCTTGGTGATGGCTGCGGTCAGGGTGGTCTTGCCGTGGTCGACGTGACCGATGGTCCCTATGTTTACATGCGGTTTAGTTCTTTCGAATTTAGCTTTAGCCATGAGGAATCCTCCCTGATGTATCTACTACAGCCTTTATGTTTGGATGCTTTTTTGCTTTTTTCTAGAAGGGATGGAGCCCACAACCGGATTCGAACCGGTGACCTCTTCCTTACCAAGGAAGTGCTCTACCTACTGAGCTATGTGGGCGTATTCTGTTTTGGAGCGGGAAACGGGACTCGAACCCGCGACCCTCAGCTTGGAAGGCTGATGCTCTAGCCAACTGAGCTATTCCCGCCAATTCCCTGCTCTGAAGTTTTTTGACTCGAATCACTCTCCACTCAACCAGTACCAGCGATCCGCCAGGATCTCCTGATTTGAGCAGAAGCTCATCTCATCTGAAGTTTATATGGTGGAGGGAGGAGGATTCGAACCTCCGAAGTCGATGACGACAGATTTACAGTCTGTTCCCTTTGGCCGCTCGGGAATCCCTCCAGACAGAAGTGATGCTATTCTTTTTTCAATCTGGAGCTGACGATGGGACTCGAACCCGCAACCTGCTGATTACAAGTCAGCTGCTCTACCAATTGAGCTACGCCAGCCTGATTCGCCATCATCTGCTACCTTTTTTGCTTCAGCGCCTTGTGTTGCGAAGCGAATCCCTGTTCTAAAGCAAAAGGGTCTCACTGTCAACATCTTTTTTCTCGGCGTTCAAAATATTTTTCGCCCCCTGTTGTATACAATCTCCTCGCCAGGCCGCCCCCACTGCGAAGCCGCGAGGTAAACACCGAAGTATCGCGGGGTTCGCCTGCCAGTCCGTTGCAGTAACGGAGGTCTTGCAGGAACTGACTCCGGTAAGAGCCAACATCATTCATTTTCCGCGACAACGAGCGTCTTCGTGGCGACCGCCTTCTTCGTCCCAGCTACCGCACTCTTCGTCCTGTGGACCGCGTGAAGAGTGGACATCGTCTCTCATCGGTCACAGGAGCACAGACGACTCGCTACCCGCACCCTAAAAATGTCAGCAACGGGTACAGTTTCTCCAATTCCTTGCAGAGACAGCACCAGATACCGGCAACTGTCGGGGGGCCTAAACAACCGCCCTGTATCTGTACTCATCTCCAGTGCACAGGTATAGTTGCCTCATCACGCAGGAAGGAGGCGACCATGGACTGCTCGCTTGAAAAAGGGGAGGTTTTGCGGCTTGGCGGGGGGAGCGGTTTGCGGCTGCACTGCACCCAAGGAGCCCTCTGGATAACCATCGGTGACGGGCGGGACTACGTGATCCGTGCGGGTTCCGGCTTCGAGCTCGAAAAAGGGTGCATAGCCCTGGCTGAAGCGCTCGCGTCGGCAAAATTCTGCGTCGACAACATCGAGCATGCAGCGGACAACACTCCCCGGAGATATAAAATACGGCTGAGAAACGGTCAGGAAGGATGCACCGGGGCGTGGGCCTGTGGGCCTACCACGGTATGCCAGCCGCGGACGGTCCACTTGGTAACCAGTCCGTTCAGGACATAAGGATCGGCCTTGGCGAAAGCGGCAGGAACATCGGGCGAATCCGCCGCGAAAAGTAGAACGGCACCGTCGGCCGGGTCGGTGAGGGCACCGCCAAGGAGCAACTCGCCACGCGCCGCCGCTTCCCATGCAAGCGCCAGGTGCTCATCGCGGAACTCGCCGCGGCGCTCCAGGTAATCGGGCGCCACCTCGTACAGCAAAAGATAATGCATGCCTACCTCCTGTTGTTGCCGCCGAACAATTCGGCAGCGGCGTCCTCACGGCCGCATTCCCTAAGCGCCGCCAGGCAGTTTTTCCGTTCTTCCGGCACGTGGTACAGAAGCAGCGCCTTCTGCAGCCCCTTCTCCCTGTCCGTTCGTGCCACGTACACTTTCTGACCGGTGAAAGGATCGACCCCCGTGTGGTAAATGCAGGTGGAGAGCGTTCCGGGCGTGGGGGTGAAGTCCTGGACCTGCTCCACACGCATCCCCCACCTTTTCAGCATGAGCGCCAGATCGACCATGTCGGACAAAGTACATCCGGGGTGTCCGGAGATGAAGTACGGGACGATGTACTGTCTTTTCCCGGCCTTGGCGCTCTCCTTCTGAAAGGAATCCCTGAAGCGCTCAAAGCAGTCGCGCCCCGGCTTGCGCATCACCGAGGTAACCCGGTCGGTGAGGTGCTCCGGCGCGACCTTCAAAAGGCCGCTCACGTGCTGCGAGACCAGTTCGCGCAGGTAGCGCGGCTGTCGCTCCATGAGGTCGTAGCGGACCCCGGACGAAACGGCGACGTGCTTGACGCCCGAGACGCGGCGCGCTTTGGCGAGGAGCCTCGCACTGGCGGCGTCGTCGGTGACCAGGTTTTTGCAGATCTTCGGGAAAAGGCAGCTATCCCGGCGACACTTGTCCCCCGCCTCCTTATCGCCGCAGGAGAGCCCGAACATGTTCGCGGTCGGCCCGCCGAGGTCGCTCACGCTGCCGCGGAACCAGGGAAAGGAGGCCAGTTGCTCCAGCTCTAGCAGGACGCTTTGTTCGCTTCTCGACTGTATGGTCTTTCCCTGGTGATGCGTGATGGCGCAGAAAGCGCACCCGCCGAAGCAGCCACGGTGCGTCGTGATGGAATTGCGGATCTGTTCGTAAGCGGGAATAGGTTCCTTGTAGCTCGGGTGTGGCGCCTTCACGAAAGGAAGCGCGTAGATCGCGTCAAGCTCGGTCTTTGAAAGGGGCCAGGCCGGCGGGTTGCATACCAGGTAACGTGTGGCGTGCTGCTGGATCACGATTTTGGCGCAGCCCGGGTTCTGCTCGCGCGAAAGAAGACGGAATGATTCGCCGTAAGCCGATTTGTCCGCCGCCACCTTCTCGTAGGCAGGCAACTCGACCACCTCGCCGGCAGCCTCAGGGATGGCGGACGCGGCGCAGGCTGTGCCGCGGATGTCGCGGATCGAGGCGAAGGGCTCCCCCTTGCGCAGCCGCTCGACAAGCTCGAGAAGCGGGCTTTCCCCCATGCCGTAGATAAGGAGGTCGGCCTTCGCGTCAAAGAGCGCTGAGCGGCGCACCTTGTCTTCCCAATAATCGTAGTGGGCGAAGCGCCTGAGGCTCGCCTCGATCCCGCCTATCACCACCGGTACGTCGCGGTAGGCCTCCTTCAGCCTCGAGGTGTAGATGATGGTGGCGCGGTTGGGGCGGGCGCCGTGCCGGTTGCCGGGGGTGTAGGCGTCGTCGCGGCGCAGTTTTCTTGCCGGGGTGTAGTGCGCGACCATGGAGTCCATGGCGCCGGCAGCCACGGCGAAGAAAAGGCGCGGACGCCCAAGCGCCATGAAGGGGTCCTTGCTGCGCCAGTCCGGTTGCGGGATGATGCCGACCCGCAACCCCTTCGACTCGAGCAGGCGTGCGAGGAGCGGAACCCCGAAGGAGGGGTGGTCCACGTAGGCGTCGCCGGAGACGAAAATGACGTCGAGTTCGTTCCAGCCGCGTGCCCGGGCTTCGGCTAAGGTGATGGGGAGAAACTGCGCGGTAGACGTTTTGGGAGGATTATGTACTGCCTGCTTCTTTGCGGGTCGTGCCTGTTTCATAAAAACCTTAAAACCATTGGCCACGGAGAAAATCTGAGGACATCTGAGAAAGTCAAAACCAAAAGATTTCCGGTTTTGCTTCTCTCAGATTTTCTCCGAAGTTCTCCGTGGCTAACGGTTTTGCCTTTACGGGAAGATCCCGAGGAAATCGAGACCGAGAGTCTCGGGGAGGCCGCACATCAGGTTCATATTCTGAACCGCCTGACCGGAAGCCCCCTTCACCAGGTTGTCGATCGCCGAAACGACGATGATCCGACCGGTCCTTTCATCCACTACGACACCGATGTCGCAGAAATTCGAACCTCTCACGTGCGCCGTGGACGGAAGAACCCCCTCCGGGAGCACCCTCACGAACGGCTCGCCCTCATAGAAGGTCTCGTACAGCGTGATGAGTTCGGCCGCGCTCACCTTGCCGGTCGGCACACTGTAGATGGTGGAGAGGATGCCGCGGTCCATCGGGACCAGGTGCGGCGTGAAGGAGATGGTCAGCGGGCTCCCCGCGAGCAGGGAAAGTTCCTGCTCGATCTCCGGGATGTGACGGTGCACCCCGCCGACGCCGTAGGCCTTGAAGCCCTCGTTCACCTCGCAGTAGAGGTTGTCGACCTTGGCGCCGCGCCCCGCACCGGAGGTGCCGGATTTGGCGTCGACGATGATGCTCTTCGGGTCGATCACCTTCCCCTTCAGAAGCGGCGCGAGCCCGAGGATGACGCTGGTCGGGTAGCAGCCGGGGTTCGCGATGAGGAATGCCTCCTTGATCTTGTCACGACGCAGTTCGGGGATGCCGTACACGGCCTGCGGGAGGAGCTCTGGGGTGAGGTGCTTTTCGTACCACTTCCCATAGACGTCGGCGTCGTGCAGACGGTAATCGGCGGAGAGGTCGACGACGTCCTTCCCCATCTTGAGGAAGGTAGGCACCACCGCCATGGCCGCCTTGTGCGGCAGCGCGGTGAAGACCACGTCAACCTGCTCGGCGATCCCTACCGGCTCCAGGGGCTCGAGAATGAGATCGCACCTGCCGCGCAGGGTCGGGAACACATCGCTCACCGGGCGCCCGGCGCTTTGTTCGGAAGTAACGCAGGTAACGGCCACCTCGGGGTGGGCGTGCAGAATACGGATCAGTTCGACGCCGGTGTAACCGCTGGCACCGACTATGGCAACCTTGATCATAAAGGCCTCCCTTCTCATAACGGAAAAAATGGAAGCTTGATGTTAACACAGCTCCCAGACAGATTGACACTCAAAACCTTTAAACCGTTTGCCACGGAGAACTTCGGAGAAAATCTGAGAGAAACAAAACTTTTTTGCTTTGGTTTTCTCAGATGTCCTCAGATTTTCTCCGAGCCTTCGCGCTGATGCGCTACGGCCCGCAAGCGTGGCCAACGGTTTTGCTCTTAAGGTTTTTGAAACAGCAAAAGGAGGAACCCTGACGGATTCCTCCTTTGCAATGAAACAGCAATTGTTCCCAGCGAAGAATTAACGCTTGGAGAACTGGAAGCTTGCGCGAGCAGCCTTCTTGCCGTACTTCTTTCTTTCCTTGATGCGCGAGTCGCGGGTGATGAACCCGGCCTTCTTCAGGGTACCGCGCAGGTCGGCATCGGCCTCGATGAGTGCCTTGGTGATGCCGTGCTTGATGGCACCGGCCTGGCCGGAGTCACCACCGCCCTTAACGGTGCAGAAGATGTCGAACTTGCCGACGTTCTCGGTCAGCTCAAGGGGCTGCATGACGACCATCTTGGAGGTCTCGCGGCCGAAGTAGCTGTCAAGAGTCTTGGTATTTACAATGATCTCGCCGTTGCCGGGCTTGAGCCAAACCCTGGCGATGGACGACTTCCTTTTCCCAGTTGCGTAAAAACTCACTGCCATTTTCTATCTCCTGATGAACGAATTAAATGTTCAGATTCTTCGGATTCTGAGCAGCATGCGGATGAGCGCCGCCGCTGTAGATCTTCAGCTTCTTGAGCATGTGGCGGGCGAGCTTGTTCTTGGGAAGCATGCCCTTCACGGCTTTCTTGATCAGCTCTTCCGGCTTCTTGTCGATGAGCTTACCGGCGGAGATCTCTTTCAGGCCGCCCGGGAACGCAGAGTGGCTGTAGTAGGTCTTGTCGGAAAGCTTTTTGCCGGTGAGGGCGATCTTCTCTGCGTTCACGACGATGACGAAGTCGCCGGTGTCCACACTCGGGGTAAAGGTCGGCTTGTTCTTGCCGCGCAGCACGTTGGCGATTTCAGTCGCGACACGGCCGAGCACCTTATTATCCACATCAACCAGGTACCAATCCCTGGTCACTTCTTCTTTTTTGGCAACTTGCGTCTTCATCGAAACCTCACAGCTATCTGGAATTAGCACATAAACTTACAGAAGATTGAGAATTTAATCGAATCGTCCGCCCATGTCAAGACAAAAAACCGGGCAGAAAATTAAAGGACTGTTAAAAGCCCGTCATTCCCCGTCCTGTCCGGGGTAAAAAACCTGCATAAGACAGAGCCCTTGGGGCGGAACCGTCATCCCTGCGTGCTGACGATTTCCCCCTTTGAGAAGGCGCGCCACATCGGCAACAGAGAGCCTTCCCTGCCCCACCTCTATGAGTGTGCCGGTGATGATGCGCACCATGTTTTTGAGAAAGCCGCTGCCGTTGATGTCCAAGTGAAGCAGGCGGCCATCCTGTACGAGCTCCATGCTGTAGATGCGGCGCACGGTGGTTTTCGCGGCGCAGTTCGAGCCCCGGAAGGCGGCGAAGTCGTGCTCGCCCACGAAGACCTTGCAGGCCGCGCGCATCGCTTCGACGTCGAGCTTTCCCTTCACGCGCCAGGCGGTGTGGCGGGCAAGCGGCGAACGGAGGTCGTCCAGGAGCATGGTGTAGCGGTAGTGCTTCGCCTGCGCATCGAAGCGCGGGTGGAAGTCGAGCGGCACCTCGGCCGCCTCGCGCACCGCGATGTCGCTTGGGAGGAGCGAGTTCAGCCCCTCGCGGAAGGCGCGCAGCGGCATGGTGCGTTCGGTCTTGAAGCAGGCGACCATGCCGCGGGCGTGCACCCCCGCGTCGGTGCGGCCGGAGGCGTGCAGAGTGGTTCGCTCGCCGAGCATCTGCGCGAGCGCCTTTTCCATGACCTCCTGGATGGTGAGCCCGTTGGGCTGCACCTGCCACCCGGCATAGGCGGTGCCGTCGTATTCTATTATCAGCTTGATGTTGCGCATATGTGTTCCGGGGTCAGCAGTCGGACCAGTCGGACAGGTCAGACTGTCTGACTTCAACGGCTACTGCAGATAATCCTCGATCAGCAGCTCGGCGATCTGCACGGCGTTGGTGGCGGCACCTTTTCTCAGGTTGTCGGCAACGATCCAGAGGTTCAGGCCGTTCTTGATGGTGACGTCCTCGCGGATGCGCCCCACCAGGGTGAGGTCCTCTCCGGCCACGTCCATCGCCATCGGGTACTCACCGTTACCCGGGTTATCCACCAGCTCCACCCCCGGCGCATCTTCCAGAATCTCACGCGCCTTGGCGACGGTGATCTTCTTCTCCGTCTCGATGTTCACCGACTCGGAATGCCCGTAGAAAACCGGCACCCTGACACAGGTGGCGGTGGTGGCGATATCCGCCTCCATGATCTTCCTGGTCTCGTTCACCATCTTCATCTCTTCCTTCGTGTAACCGTTGTCGCAGAAGGAGTCGATCTGCGGCAGACAGTTGAAGGCGATGCGGTGCGGGTAAACCTCGACCTTCGGAGGACGGCCGTTCAAGAGCTCGCCGGTCTGGATGCGCAGCTCGTCGATCGCCTTGTTCCCGGTCCCGGAAACCGCCTGATAGGTAGAGACGACGATCCTCTTGATGGTGCCGAAGTCGTGCAAAGGCTTGAGCGCCACCACCATCTGGATGGTGGAGCAGTTGGGGTTCGCGATGATCCCCTTTTTCTTGTAATCGGCAATGGCGTGCGGGTTCACCTCGGGCACCACGAGCGGCACGTCCGGGTTCATGCGCCAGGCGCTCGAATTGTCGATGCAGACGGCGCCCGCCTTTACGGCGGAGGGGCAAAACTCCTCGGAGCGGGCACCTCCCGCCGAGAAGAGGGCGATGTCGATCCCCTCGAAGGAATCGTGGGTCAACTCCTCTACCGTCACCGGCTTGCCGTCGTATTCGAGCACCTGCCCGGCACTTCTCGAGCTCGCCAGGAACTTGATCTTCCCTACCGGGAAGTTCCTCTCCACGAGACACTCGATCATCTGGGTCCCCACGGCGCCGGTCGCGCCCACCACTGCTACGTTCCACGTTTTCTTCATACTCTTTACATCTCCTCCAAAGACAAAAACGGGAGCGCGCCACCCGTGAAAGAAAGGGGCGACGCGCTCCGTTGTGGTTCGACCATTCGGACAATCGTCAATTGCCCAATTGTCCGCTGTTTCTACCGCTCCTTCAGGATCTGCAGCATGCGGCGCAGCGGCTCGGCGGCACCCCAAAGAAGCTGATCACCGCAGGTGAAGGCGGAGAGGTACTGCGGCCCCATCTTCATCTTGCGCACGCGGCCCACCGGTACGGTGAGCGAACCGGAAACGGCTGCCGGGGTAAGCCCCGCCAGGGAGTCGGCCTTGTTGTTGGGAATGAACTTCACCCACTGGTTGTCGTTCTTGATCATCTCCTCGATCTCGCCGATCGGGATGTCCTTGGTGAGCTTCATGGTGATCGCCTGGCTGTGGCAGCGCATGGCGCCCACGCGCACGCAGATGCCGTCCACCGGGATCGGGTTGGTGGCGCCTAGGATCTTGTTGGTCTCGGCGTACCCCTTCCACTCCTCGCGGCTCTGGCCGTCTTCGACCTCGCGGTCGATCCACGGAAGCACGCTGCCGGCGAGCGGGAAACCGAACTCTTTGGTCGGCAGCTCAGCGCTTCTCAGGGTCGCGGTAACCTTCCTGTCGATCTCGAGGATCGCGGAGCCCGGGGTGGCGAGCTGTTCGGCCACGGCGCCGTGCAGCACGCCCATCTGGGAGAGAAGCTCGCGCATGTTCGGAGCGCCTGCGCCGGAAGCCGCCTGATAAGTCATCGAGGAGAGCCATTCCACAACGCCCGCCTTGAAGAGGCCGCCCAGGCCCATGAGCATGAGGCTCACGGTGCAGTTGCCGCCGATGTAGTCCTTGATCCCCTTGGAGAGCGCCGCGTCGATGACGTTGCGGTTGATCGGATCGAGGATGATGACCGCGTCGTCCTCCATGCGCAGGGTGCTCGCCGCGTCGATCCAGTAGCCGTTCCAGCCGGCCTTCTTCAACTCGGGACGGATCGCCTTGGTGTAGTCACCCCCCTGGCAGGTGATGATCACGTCCAGTTTCTTCAGCTCGTTGATGTCCGAGGCATCCTTGAGCGTCCCCGCGTTCATGGGAGCTGCCTGCCCCACCTGCGAGGTTGTGAAGAATACCGGTTCGATTCCAGCAAAATCGTTCTCTTCCTGCATGCGCTGCATGAGAACGGAGCCAACCATGCCACGCCAACCGACCATACCGACTTTCATAGGCGATCTTCCTTTCTGTTGAATTGTTTTATATGCACCGGCAGGCGGACCTGCCTCCACTGTGATTAAAGATTCGCGATGATGGCGTCGCCGATCTCCTTCGTGTTGACCAGCTTCTCGCCCGCCTTCTCCTGGTAGATGTCGCGAGTGCGGTAACCCTCGTCGAGCACCTTGGCGACGGCGTTGTCGATGGCGTCGGCCGCCTCGACCATGCCGAAGGAGTAACGAAGCATCATCCCTGCGGAAAGGATCTGGGCGATCGGGTTCGCGATCCCCTGGCCCGCGATGTCCGGGGCACTGCCGCCGGAGGGCTCGTACATGCCGAAGGTCCCCTCGGCAAGCGAGGCGGAGGGGAGCATCCCGAGCGAGCCGGTGAGCATGGCGGCCTCGTCGGAGAGGATGTCGCCGAACATGTTCTCGCAGAGGATGACGTCAAATTGCTTCGGCCACCTTACCAGCTGCATGGCGGCGTTGTCCACATACATGTGGGAGAGTTCGACGTCCGGGTATTCCTTGGCGATGTTGATCACGATCTCGCGCCAGAGCACCGAGGTGGAAAGCACGTTCGCCTTGTCGATGGAGCAGACCTTCTTGCCGCGTTTCCTAGCCGCCTGGAAGGCGACGTGGGCGATGCGCTCGATCTCCGGGACGCTGTAGCGCATGGTGTCGACGCCGACGCGCTCACGCCCTTCCCCGTCGATACCCTTGGGCTGGGAGAAGTAGATGCCGCCGGTCAGCTCGCGGATCACCAGGATGTCGAAGCCGCCTGCGATCACCTCTTCCTTTAACGAGGAGGCGCTGGTCAGCGACGGGAAGATGATGGCGGGACGCAGGTTCGCGTAGAGGCCGAAGATCTTTCTGAGCGGCAAAAGGGCGCCTCGCTCCGGCTGCTCGTCCGGCGGCAGGGTTTCCCACTTGGGCCCGCCCACGGAACCGAAGAGGATGGCATCGGCAGCCTTGCATATGTTTACGGTGGTCTCGGGAAGGGCGCGCCCCTCGAGATCGATGCCTGCGCCGCCCACGTTCGCGTGCGTCCGCTCGAATTTCACGTCATAGCGTGTCTCGACCGCATCGAGCACCTTGAGTGCCTCTGCCATTACCTCCGGACCTATACCGTCACCCGGCAGCACCGCTACCTTAAAAAGCTGTCCCATTGCACAACCTCCGATATGTATTAAATAGGCGATTCTATTTGCGGGACTGTCATATTGTCAACATAAAAAAGGCCGTCAAACATACGTTTAGCGTCCCAAACCATGACCAGAGTTAAAACGGCAACGTCTCATCCAGTCAAAGTAAGAAAAAGAACAGTGCGACAACGGTTTTATTAGAGAACGGTAAAACTTTTAGTTTATCTCAATGAAGGGTTGTGCTACATTTCTCCGCACCGTTTCAGTGCAGCCGCACTCGCTATGCGGCGCTGCTCGCCCCCTCCTCGTCCCCCGTTCATGACGAGGGGCTGCTGGACAAGTTCATTAGAGAAGGTATCATTACCTGCGCAACCGAACATCCTTTTCCGGAGCCGTGACATCATGCCGGCAAAACCGAAACGACTACATCTGATTCAGGAGACGCAATGCCATTCGCAGCCCGCTTGGGGCGGCTCGCCGCCGTCCTCTCCCTTCTTGCCATGACCGCCTGTTCCACAACCTCCGCCGGAAGCCACGTGCTCGGCAACCCCGAAAACCCGTACCCGCTCTCCGCACCTCCCAAGGTCGGCGACATCATCCATCTTCCGACCGGGATACTGGTGACACCGCAGCAGATGAACGCGGTGGTTACCGACGCACGGGTCGTCTACGTCGGGGAGACCCACGACAACCCGGCGGCGCACCGCCTGGAGCTGGACGTCCTGAAGGCGATGGAGGAGCGCCGACCCGGTAAGGTCGCGCTCGGAATGGAGATGTTCACGCGCTCGCAACAACCGGTGCTGGACCGGTGGGTGGCGGGGGAGTTGGACGAGAAGACCTTCATCAAAGAGTCGCACTGGTTCGACACCTGGAGGATGGACTTCGGCTACTACCGAGATCTGCTCCTTTTCTGCAGGGATAAGCACATCCCGGTGATCGCCCTGAACGCCGAGAAGGAAATCGTGCAGGCGGTGCGCAGCGGCGATCTTTCCGCACTCACCGCGGAGCAGAAGGCCCAGCTCCCCGAAATGGATCTCACCGACCGGTACCAGCGCGCCCAGACTGAAAGCATCTTCGCCGACCACAGCCACGGCAAGATGGCCGTCGAGGGGTTCCTGCGGGTCCAGACCCTGTGGGACGAAACCATGGCCGAGACGGCGGCGCGCTACCTTTTAAGCCCCGCCGGCAAGGAACGCAGCCTCGTCATCATCGCGGGAGGGAACCACATAGGCTACGGCTTCGGCATCCCGCGCCGGGTGTTTCGCCGCGTCCCCACCTCCTACGTCTCAATCGGCGGCCGCGAGGTGGTGGTTACCAGAACAGAAGCGCCGGTGACCATGAACGTCGATCTGCCGGACTTTCCCTCGCCGCCGTACGACTTCCTGGTGCACTACGCCTACGAGGGGCTTCCCCAGCCCGAGGTCCAGTTGGGCGTCATGTTCGAGCCGACCGGCAAGGGCTCCGGCCTTACCGTGAAAATGGTCCTGCCGGATTCCAACGCCTCGCGCGCCGGGCTCCAGGAGGGGGACGTGGTCCTCGAGATGGACGGTGAACCGCTGAAGGAATCCTTCGATCTCGTTTGGGCCATCAAGCAGAAGCACCCGGGGGACAAATCCAGACTGAAGGTGGAACGCAAGGGGGAGACGCTCTCCCTCGAGGTGCTGTTCAAGGAAGGGAAAGCGCATCAGCACGGCAAGCCGTGACCCGGCAGGTAATCGCAAAAGCATCCAGGAGGATATGTCATGTATGCCATGAGTAATGCCGGGAACACCATCGCCATGGTGCTTGCCGGAGGCAAGGGGGAAAGGCTGAGCCCCCTCACCATCAGAAGGGCCAAACCGAGCGTCATGTTCGGTGGCAAATACAAGATCATCGACTTCGTGTTGAGCAACCTCTTCAACTCGGGGATCAAGAAGGTCTACATCCTGACCCAGTACCGCGCCTACTCGCTCAACAAGCACATTCGCGAATCGTGGGGAAAATGGACCGGCCTGGGCGAGTTCTTCGTGGCGATTTCCCCGGAGACGAGCTCGGAGAGCGAGGAGTGGTTCAAGGGGACCGCCGACGCGATCCTGCAGTACCTGCGCTTCGTGGAATCCTCCGACGCCGACTACGTCGCCATCTTCGGCGGTGACCACATCTACAAGATGGACGTGAGCCAGATGATCGATTATCACCGCAGGAACCGGGCCGACCTCACCGTCGCGGCGCTGGAGGTGCCCGTCCAGGAGGCAACCCGCTTCGGGGTCTTCTCCGTCGACGAGGACTACAAGATCACCGACTTCAAGGAGAAACCGAAGCAGCCGGAGAGCATCCCCGGCCGGGACACCTGCTTCGCCTCCATGGGGAACTACATCTTCTCGACCAAGAAACTGATCGAGGTGCTCTTGGAGGGGAAGAAGAGGCACGAGGACCTCGACTTCGGCAAGCACGTCATCCCCATGATGCTGGAAAACCGGGACAAGGTGTTCGCCTACAACTTCAACGACAACATCATCCCGGGGATGAAGGCCGAGGAGAAGGGGTACTGGAAGGACGTGGGGACCATCGAGTCATACTACGAGGCGAACATGGACCTGATCCACGTCTCGCCGCAGCTAAACCTTTACAACTACAAGTGGCCGATCCTCACCAACCAGGGGAACCTGCCGCCCGCGAAGACCGTTTTCGACGAGGAAGGAAGGCGCGGCGTCAACATCGACTCCTACGTCTGCGCCGGGTGCATCACGAGCGGCGCCACGGTGACCCGCACCATCCTGGGACCGCGCTGCAAGGTGAACAGCTACAGCATCGTCGAGGATTCCATCCTCTTCGAGAACGTGACGGTAGGGCGCCACGTGAAGATCAAGCGGGCCATCATCGACAAGAACGTCGTCATCCCCGACGGTTCCGAGATCGGCTTCGATCACGAGCAGGACCGCGCCAAGGGGTACCGGGTGACCGAATCCGGGATCGTGGTGGTATCTCTGGCGTCGTAACGAAGGAAACAGAAAAAAGAAACCTCTTCGGCCACCGCAGCCAGACGCCTTCCGGCGGGAGCACGCATGCGGGGAGCAATCAAGAAGAGCCAGCAACGTGAGATTCACAAGATCGTGGGGGTCTACGCCCTTTTCGGCAGCGCCTGGATCTACCTTTCGGGGTACGCCCTGATCTGGCTGGTCACCGACCGCCACATCGCCGACCAGATCGAGGTCTACAAGGGGCTCCTCTTCATCCTGGTCACCTCGTTCCTGCTCTACCAGTTGATCGGGCGCTTCGCCGGACGCCTCGCCGAATCGATGGTGAAACTGGAGCAGAGCGAGGCGCGCTTCCAGACGATCTACCACAACGTCAACGACGCCCTCTTCATACACGATGCTGCGAGCGGCGCCCTCGTCGACGTGAACCGGACCATGTGCGACATGTTCGGCTACACGCAAGAGGAGGCGATAAACCTCACGCTGCAGCAGTTGAGCCTGGGCGAGCCCCCCTACTCCGAGGAAGAGGCGCGGCGGCGCCTCGAACTGGCGGCCCGGGGGACGGCGCAGACCTTCGAATGGCGCAGCAGGAAAAAGGACGGCACCCTGTTCTGGTCCGAGGTGAGCCTGCGCCGCGCCGAGATCGGCGGCATCGACCGGATCATCGTGCTGGTGCGCGACATCACCGCGCGCAAGGAGATCGAGGAGGCGCTCAGACAGAACGAGGAGATCCTGAAGGTCCTCATGGAGGAGATGCCGGCGGGGGTCGCATGGGCCAACGAGGCGGGGGTCATCGAGTACGTGAACGGTTACGTGAGCGACTGGTTGGGCTTCACCTCCGCCGACCGCCCCACCATGGAGGAGCTCATGCAGCGGGCCCTTCCCGACCCCTCCTACCGCGACGAGATCCTGGGTGCCTGGCGCGCCGGGATCGGCGAGACCCTGGAGAGCGGCGTCATCGCCCCCATCGAAGCGAAGATCACCTGCATCGACGGCACCTTGCGGCACGTCATCCTGAACACCCGCCTGGTTTACCACCGCATCCTGTTCACCTTCACCGACATCTCCAAATGGGAAGCAATGCAAAGCGAGATCCTGAAGGCCCAGAAGCTCGAGTCACTGGGGGTCCTGGCAGGAGGCATCGCGCACGACTTCAACAACATCCTCACCGGGATCCTCGGCAACCTCTCCTTCGCGGAACTGATGCTGGAGGGAAACCACCCGGCCCTGGGTCCGATCAAAAACGCCGAGAAGGCGTCGCAGCGCGCCGCCGAGCTCGCACACCAGCTCCTCACTTTTTCCAAAGGGGGGCAGCCGATCAAGAAGGTGGTATCGGTCGCGAAGCTGGTGCAGGAATCCCTTTCCCTTGCGCTGCACGGCACCAAGGTGCAGACGAAAGTGGACCTTCCCGCCGACCTGCACGCCATCGAGGCGGACGAGGGGCAGATAAACCAGGCCTTCAGCAACGTGATCATCAACGCCTGCCAGGCCATGCCCGGCGGGGGCGCCATCTCGGTCAAGGCGGAAAATCTCCGGCTCCCTGCAGTAAACCCCATGATGCTGCCGGCGGGGGAGTACGTGAAGGTATCCTTCACCGATGCGGGGTGCGGCATCCCGTACCAGGAGCAGAAGCGGATCTTCGATCCCTACTACAGCACGAAGCCCGGGGGTAGCGGTCTCGGGCTCGCCTCGGTCCACTCCATCGTCAGCAGGCACGGCGGCAAGGTGGAGGTCGATTCCGTACCGGGCGAGGGTACCACGCTCACCTTCTACCTCCCCTCGGCGGGGGAAGCCGCACCGGAGCAGGAAGCGCAGAAGGAGCCCGCGGCGCCTCGCGGCGGGGGCGGGGCAAGCGTCCTCGTGATGGACGACGAAGAGCCGATAAGGACCCTGGCGCAGGAGATGCTGCAGTACCTGGGTTATCGCGTGGCGACCTGCGGCACGGGCGAAGAGGCGGTACGGCTCTATCGGGAAGCGTTCGAGGGGGGAGAGGTGTTCGCGGCGGCCATCATGGACCTGACCATACCTGCGGGGATGGGGGGAAAGGAGGCGGCGCAGCGGATCCTGGAATTCGACCCGCAGGCGAAATTGATCGTTTCAAGCGGCTACTCGAACGACCCGGTCATGGCAAGCTACACCGAGTACGGCTTCTGCGCGGCGGTGGTGAAACCGTACCGTTGCAGCGACCTGCAGCAGACGCTTGAAAAGGTGGCCTGCCGCCGGTAGCGCACCGGGAGCCCCCTATCCCTTCTTTTCGCCCCACAATTCCTTCAAGCGCCAGTTGCGACCGCATCCGTCATGGTAGCGCTGGTAGTGATACGGGTTCTTCTTGTAGTACTGCCGGTGGTACTCCTCGGCCGGGTAGAACTCCGACGCCGGGCGTATCTCCGTGAGCACCTGCGCCCCCAGAAGGTTCATCCGTTGCGCCTCGTCGCGCGACTCCTCGGCTTCCCGGCGCTGTTCCTCGTCGAGGTAAAATACCGCGGTCTGGTACTGGGGGCCGTAGTCGCAGAACTGCCTGTTTTTCGTGGTGGGGTCTATGTTGCGCCAGAAGACCAGCAGCAGTTCCCGGTAGCTCACCCGCGACGGGTCGAAGACGATTTCCACCGCCTCGAGGTGCCCCGTTTCACCCTCGCAGACCTGCTGGTAGCTTGGGTCGGGCAGAAAGCCGCCGCTGTAACCGGGCATCACCGAAAGGACGCCGGGGATGCTGTCGAAGACCGGCTCCATGCACCAGAAGCAGCCGCCGGCGAAGATGGCGGTCTGGGTGGCTGGGTTTGTGGAACGGTTTTCCATGGCTTCTCCTTTGGCGCCCTTGGCGCCGCGTCCGACTGGTCCGACTGGTCCGACTGGTCCGACGCCTCACCCGGTCACCGCGATGACCTCTTCGTAGGTGGTTATTCCCTCCAGCATCTTCCTCACCGCGAGCTCCCGCAGGGTCACCAGGCCGTCGTTGCGGGCGGCCGCCTGCAACTCGCCCAGGTCCATCCGCTCGGTGATCACCGCCTTCACCGCCTCGTTCACGTCCAGCACCTCGAAGATCCCGGTCCTTCCCTTGTAGCCGGTGCCGCGACACTCGGGACACCCCTCCCCGGCCCAGACCGCCGGGGAACGCTTGAGCCCGAGGTACTCGGCCTCCTCCGCGCTCAGGTGACGCTCCTTCTTGCAGGCCGGGCAGATCTTGCGCAAAAGCCGCTGCGCGATGATGCCGACCACGGTGGAGGAGATCAAAAAGGAGGGGACGCCGAGATCCAAAAGCCGCGTCACCGAGGACGGGGCATCGTTGGTGTGCAGCGTTGAGAGCACCAGGTGCCCGGTGAGCGCGGCCTGCACCGCGTTTTCCGCCGTTTCCCTGTCCCTTATCTCGCCGATCATGATGATGTCCGGGTCCTGCCTGAGCACGTTTCTCAGCACCTTGTCGAAGGTCACCCCGATCCCCGACTGCACGCCGACCTGGTTGAACTCCTCCATCACCATCTCGATCGGATCCTCGACGGTCACGATGTTCACCTCGGGCGAGGAGAGGGTCCGAAGCGACGAGTAGAGCGTCGTGGTCTTGCCGCTGCCGGTGGGACCGGTGACCAGGATGATGCCGTTCGGGCGGCGCAAAAAGGAGCTGTAGAGCTGGTACTCCCGAGGATAAAAGCCGATGGTGTCCAGTTCCTGCATCAGGACGTCCGGGTCGAAGATCCTTATCACCACCTTCTCCCCGAAGGCGACCGGAAGGGTCGAGACGCGCAGCTCGACTTCGCGACCGTCATGGCTCGTCTTGATCCTGCCGTCCTGCGGGCGCCTTTTCTCGGCCAGATCCATGCGGGAGAGCATCTTGATACGGGAGACGATGGGGGGATGCAACTGTTTGGGGACCGTGTGCACGTTGTGCAGCACCCCGTCCACCCTAAGGCGCACCAGGGACTTCTCCCGCTTGGGCTCGATGTGGATGTCGCTCGCCCTCTGGTCGAAGGCGTACTGCAGCAGGAAATCGACAGCCGAGATGATGTTGCGGTCCGTACCCTCGATCTCGTGCCCGCTTTTCAGGCGCACGAACTGCTCGAGGTTGCCGAGGTCGACGGAGGCGGCGACCTCGCTCTCGGCGGCCAGCACCGACGCCCTGAAACCGAAGAACTCCCTCAGGATCTTCAGGATGTCGTTGCGCGAGGCGAGCACGCGGCGAAACTCGACCCTCTTCAGGCTCCTAAGCTCCTCGATCACCTCGTCGTTGAAGGGGTCCGCGACCGCGAGGGTCACCACGCCGTCGTCACTCCCCACCGGGACGATCATGTGCCGCAAGGCGAAGGGGCGCGAGATGTGCGCGGTAACCACGTCCAGGTCGAGCTTCATCGGGTTGATCTTCATGTACGGCAGGCCGACGGCGGCGGCCAGCACCTCGGTGATGGCGTCCTCGGTGAGAAGCCTGCCGCCGGATCCGGCGATCTCCAGGTTGAGCGACGCGATGACCTCGGCGGGAGAAGGCTTCTCCGGCCCCTGCTGCAGCCTGCGCGAATAACCCGCCTGCTGCGCCCCGGCCAGCCGGTGGGCCTGCGCCTCCCCCTTCTGCATGAGTTCCTCGAACTGCTCGCGGCCGATCAGCTCGCGCTGCAGGAGGATGAGCGCGACGTTTCTTATGGTCACCGCCTTCTTTTTCTGCATGGCTCCACCTTTAATGGGAATAAACCTGCGAGTATCCGCGAGAAACTTAGTGATGTCAAGGAGGTGCAAGTTTGACAAAGAAGCCTCCGCCGATATCATTAGATTGCGCCTATGAGGCGAGGCGATCCACTAAAGATGCCAGAGGAGGGGTACCATGTTTGAACTTTTCGAGAAGGCAGTGCTGACGGCTCTCGGTGCGGCGGCGATCACCCAGAAAAAGGGCGAGGAGATGGTCCAGGAGATGAAGTCGCGCTACAAGATCAGCGAGGAGGAAGGACGGGCCTTCCTTGAGCGGATCCAGGAGATGGCGCGCACCGGGCAGCAAAAGAGCGCCGAGATGGCCGAGACCGAAGTGAAAAAGGCGCTGGACCGGATGGGGATGGTGTCGCGCGAGGAGTTCGAAAAGCTGGAACGGCGCGTGAAGACACTCGAGGCGCTGCAGGCCCAGAGCGCCACCTCGCAGCCGGAGGATGAGTGTTTAGGATAGTAAACATAAACCGCAACGTCAGGAGCATCAGGCGCTACCGCCAGATCATCACCGTCATCGGGGGGTACGGGCTCGGGCATCTGCTCGAGTACCTGAACCTCGGGCAGGTGCTGGACTTCTCGCGCCGGGTCCTGAGGCGTCGCCCCCCGAAGGCCGCCCACCTGTCGGCGCCGGAGCGCCTGCGTCTGGCCCTCGAGGAGCTCGGCACCACTTTCATCAAGTTGGGGCAGCTCCTCTCCACCCGCGCCGACATCATCCCGGCCTCCTTCGTCCAGGAGCTCACCCACCTGCAGGACAAGATCCCGTGCCTCCCCTTCGAGGAGATCAAAGAGCAGATCGAGCACGAGCTCGGCGTCCCCTTGGAGCAGCGCTTCCTGTACGTGGAGCCCGAGGCGATCGCGGGGGCCTCCATCGCGCAGGTGCACCGCGCCACGCTGGTTACCGGCGAGGACGTGGTGGTGAAGGTGAGGCGCCCGGGGGTGGTCGAGGCGGTGGAAACCGACATCGACATCCTCATGGGGGTGGCGCTTCTTTTGGAGCGCCACATGGCCCGCAGCGACATCTACGATCCGGTCGGGGTGGTGCGCGAGTTCTCCTACACCATCAGGCGGGAGCTGGACCTCACCCGCGAAGGGCACGCCATCGAGAAGATCCGGGACAACTTCAAGGGGGACGCCACCCTCTACTTCCCGAAGGTCTACTGGGAGGCGACTTCGAAAGGGGTGCTCACCACCGAGTACGTGGAAGGGATCAAGGTGAGCGACACCGTGGCCATCGAGAAGGCTGGACTCGACGGCCGCGAGATCGCCGCACGCGGTGCCAGGGTCTTTCTGAAGATGGTGCTCGACCACGGCTTCTTCCACGGCGACCCCCATCCCGGCAACGTCCTGATCCTGAAGGACAACGTGATCTGCCTCCTCGATTTCGGCATGGTGGGAAGGCTCGACCCCTCGGTGAAACGCTACCTGACCGACGTCCTCGTGGCGGTGATCAACCGCGACGTCGAGGGGCTCGCCTACGTCATCGTGGAGGCGGGCGACGCCGCCGAGACGGTCAACATGCAGGCGCTCAAGAAGGCGCTCGCCGAATTCATCGACAGCTACTTCGAGATCCCGCTCAAGGAGATCGAGGTAGGGCGCATGCTCATGGAGTTCATCGACCTGATCTCCACGCACCGCATCAAGGTGCATCCGGACCTCACCATGCTGGTGAAGGTGCTGGTGGTGGTCGAGGGGATGGGGCGCCGGCTCGACCCGGACTTCGACATGGTCGGGCACCTGCGTCCCTTCCTGGAGCGCGAGTTCCGCCGGCAACGCTCCCCGGGACGCCTTTTCCACGAGGTGGAGCAGGGGGTCGAGGGTTACCTGACCCTCGCCCGCAACCTGCCGCGCGACGTGAAGGAGATCCTCAACAAGGTAAACCGCAACAAGTTCCGCATCGACCTGGAGCACCGCGGCCTGGACCGCTTCTCCAAGGAGCTGGACCGCTCGGCGAACCGGCTCTGCCTCTCCCTCATCATCGCCGCCCTGCTGATCGGCTCATCCATCGCCATGCAGGGAAACCGCGGCCCGATGCTCTGGGGGCTCCCCGCCTTCGCCTTCTTCGGTTACACCTGCGCGGGCCTCGTCGGCATCTGGTGGATGATCGCCATCCTCCGCTCCGGCAGACTGTAGCAAAAACGCAACACTCCTCGTTGCACTGACACCACAGGCGCATTTTTACCACACCCGTTTTTCCTCCCTCTCCAGTAAACCACCCCGTCTACAAGACCGTAGCAGCGTGCTTTTTTCCAATGAGAAGCACGGCGGCCGATTTGGCGCACAACTTGCTTGATGGTAAGCATACTGATTATCAGGAGCAAGCAGATGATATTCCAACAGACTTTGGGGAACAAGGTAACCTTCAGCGGCATCGGCCTGCACACCGGCAAGACGATCACCATTACGCTGCGCCCGGCGGATCCCGGCACCGGCGTCGTCTTCCACAGGGTTGACCTCACCCCGGCGGTTTCCATAGAAGCACACGCAACGAACGTCGTGAACACGAAGCTGAACACCACCATCGGCAACGGCGAGGCAACCGTCTCCACCATCGAGCACCTGATGGCGGCCCTCTACGGCTGCGGCATCGACAACGCCCACATCGACATCAACGGCCCGGAAGTCCCCATCATGGACGGCTCCGCCGCCCCCTTCATCGCGGCCATTGCCAAGGCCGGCGTGAAGGAGTCGAAAAAGGCACGCAAGTACCTGGTGGTGAAGAAGCCGGTTACCGTCACCGAGGGGGACAAGAAGGCGTCCATCATCCCCTCGCGTCACTACAAGATCTCATTCGACCTGAACTTCCCGCACCCGGCGGTGAAGAGCCAGTCCCGTTCGCTCGAGTTCAGCCAGAGCACCTTCGCCGACGAGTTCGCCTCCGCGCGCACCTTCTGCTTCCTGGCCGAGGTCGAGATGATGAAGGCGCACGGCCTGGCGCTCGGCGGCTCGCTCGACAACGCCATCGTCATCGGCGATCAGGGTGTGCTGAACCCGGAGGGGCTCAGGTTCCAGGACGAGTTCGTGCGTCACAAGATCCTCGATTCCGTAGGGGACATGTCGCTCGCCGGCCACCGCCTGATCGGCCACGTGAAGGCGTCCAAGTCCGGACATGACCTGAACCACAAGCTGGTCATGGAGCTTTTGAAACGTCCGGACTGCTACACCCTGATCGAGTTCACCCCGCAGGCCTTCAACGCCCCCTTCAACATCGCCCTGCCGGAGCTTTCCTGGCTGGAGGCATAGAGGCAGACCGAGGGTCGGATCGAGATCGAGATAAAAAAGAAAGCAGCTCCTTACGGGGGCTGCTTTTCTCGTTTCCAGGACCGTGTCGAAGTGCTTGAAATCCCTAGCCCGTTCGTATAGAGTGGCCTGATGCCAATGTCTGCCAAAAAAGGAGAGCTTCCCCCGCACGGCCAGGGAAGCGATCTTTCCCCCAGCGAGATCAGAAAGAGAAAGCGCGAGGCGGTCATCGTCGTCGTTTCGCTCATCTCGATCGTCCTGCTCACCTACTTCGAGATCCACCTGTCGCGCCTCTCCTCCGAGGTGCCGATGGTAAGCAACATCGTCATCTTCGGCATCATCAACGTCATCATCCTCCTCATCATCCTCCTCGTTTATCTCGTGTTCAGGAACATCACCAAGCTGTTCCTCGAGCGACGCAAGAACACCCCGGGGGCCAAGCTGCGTACGAAGCTCGTACTCGCCTTCGTCACCCTCTCGCTCGTGCCGACCATGCTCCTTTTCTTCGTGTCGGCCGGTTTCATCACCAACAGCATCCAGAACTGGTTCAACAAACAGGTGGAGACCTCGCTGAACGAGTCGATGGAGGTGGCACAGGTCTACTACAAGACCTCCGCGGCCAACTCCCTCTACTACGGTCAGCAGATAAGCGACACCATCAAGGAGAGAAAGCTCCTAAACGACGAGAACCTCCCCCAGTTGAAGGCCCTGGTGCGCCAGAAGCAGGAGGAGTACAACCTGGGCGTCGTCGAGGTCTTCTCGGCGCAGCGCGAGGAGCTCTTCCGCGCCGGGAACCCGAAACTCCCCCTGGGCGAGTTCACCAATCCCTCCTCCGAGGACATAAACGTCGGGCTCGCGGGACAGAAGCTCACCCGGGTGAACGCGATCGGCAAGGCGGACCTGATCCGCGGCATCGTGCCGATCAGGAGCAATTTCAACGACAAGGACGTCGTCGGCGTCATCGTCGTAAACTACTACGTCCCCTACTCCCTCGTCTCGAAGATGCGCGAGATCTCCGCCTCCTACCACGAGTTCCGGCAGCTGAAGATCCTCAAGCACCCGATCGCCACCGGCTACATCCTCACCCTTTTCCTGATCACCATGGTGATCGTGTTCCTCGCGGTCTGGTTCGGGGTGTACCTCGCCCGCAGCCTCACCATCCCGATCCAGGAACTGGCCGAGGCGACCCGGCAGGTTGCGGAGGGGAACCTGGACGTGCACTTAGGCGAGGGAAGCGGCGACGAGATCGGCATGCTCATCGCCTCCTTCAACCGGATGACCGAGGACCTGCGCGCGAACCAGCTCGCCCTGCAGCACACCAACGAGGAGCTGCAAAAGAGCAACATGGAGCTCGAGCAGCGGCGCCGCTACATGGAGGCGGTCCTTGCCAACGTGACCGCCGGCATCATCTCGGTGGACAAGGACGGGCTCCTCACCACGGTGAACAAGTCGGCCGAAAAGCTCCTGCTCATCAACAGCGAGAAGGTGAACGGCAAGAACTTCCGCGAGGTGCTGCAGCCCGAGCACCTGGACATCGTGAAGGGGCTTTTGCGCGACATGGTGCTCCAGAAACACGACTCCATCGTGCGCCAGGTGACCATCCCGATGCGCGACGGCGAGCTCACCCTGCTCACCAACCTGACCGTCCTGAAGGACGAGAACGACGCCTTCATGGGGATGGTGGTCGTGCTCGACGACCTGACCTCCCTGATCAAGGCGCAGAGGATGGCGGCCTGGCGCGAGGTGGCGAGAAGGATCGCCCACGAGATCAAGAACCCGCTCACCCCGATCCAGCTCTCGGCGCAGCGGCTCAGAAAACGCTACCTCTCACGCTTCGAGGGGGAGGAGGAGGTCTTCGACCAGTGCACCGCCATGATCATCAAGTCGGTGGACGAATTGAAGGGGCTCGTGAACGAGTTCTCCAACTTCGCCCGGATGCCGGCCTCGGTCCCGAAGCTAAACGACCTGAACGACATCCTGAAGGAGGCGCTCACCCTCTACGAGGAGGGGCACCGCCACATACGTTTCTCGCTCGACGCCGACGAGAAGATGCCGCCGATCATGCTGGACCGGGACCAGATAAAGCGCGTGGTGATCAACCTCCTGGACAACGCGGTCGCCGCCATCGAGGGTGAGGGAGAGGTCGAACTCGCCACCTGCTACGACAGCACGCTCAAGATGGCCACCTTCACCGTATCCGACACCGGCCACGGCATCCCCGCCGAGGACCGGCCGCGCCTGTTCGAGCCGTACTTCTCCAGGAAAAAAAGCGGCACCGGCCTGGGACTTGCCATCGTGAACACCATCATCTCCGACCACCACGGTTTCATCCGCGCCAAGGAGAACTACCCGAAGGGAAGCCGCTTCATCATCGAGCTGCCTGCCGACGCCTAGCGGCAGGGCACCGGATCGGCCATCACCATTTGCCCCCAAGGACGGCGGGAGGATTGCCGCCGCTTCCCGTTACAGAGATATCGACATGAAACTTAAACGTGTGCGCGCGTGGCTCTTGCCGCTCATCGCAACGATAGTCACCATCGCGGTACTTGCGTCGAGTCTTCTCCCGCGGCTGCTGGACCTCGACACCTACAAGGCCGACATCCTGGCACAGGTGAAGAGCGCCCTGAAACGCGACCTGCAGTACCAGTCCGGCGCCTTCACCGTCCGCCTCACCCCGGCCTTCACCTTCACCGGCGTCACCATCAAGGAGAAGGACGGCAGCTCCGACTTCGCGAGCGCCGACCGGCTCACCGTGCGCATCGCCATCCTCCCTCTTTTAAGCGGCAAGCTCGTGCTCTCCCGCATCCAGCTGGAGCGCCCCGTCGTCCATCTATGGCGCGACCGTCAGGGTGTTTTCAACATCTCCGACATGCTCACCCCAAGCGGCGGCGAGGCCCCGGGCATCAGGCGCGTCGAGCTGAAAAAGGCCAAGATCCGCTTCGCCGATTACGCCTTTTCCGAACAGCCGGTGGTGACCGAACTCTCCGACACCGACCTGCAGCTAAGCCGCATCATCCGCGGCAAGGACTGCGACTTCAAACTCTCCGGGCAGCTCGCCTCGGGAAGGTCCTTGGTCCCCATCGAGCTTTCCGGGGTCGCCGAGATCCCCGCTGCCGGCGCCTCCCTCGGGGCGATGCCGATCCACGGCAAGATCAAGACCGGCCCGGTCGACGTCGGGCACTTCTGGCCCTATTACAGCCGCTTCGTCCCCTTCAAGAGCATGGCCGGCGAACTGGCGCTCGAGGCGAGCATAAAGGGGCGCCTGAACGCCTTCACCGCGAAAAATGAATACCGCTTCACCAGGCTGAACCTCGACTACCCGCAGGTGTTCCACGCCCGGCTCGCCCCGAAGCTCTTCAAAGGTTCCTGTTCCCTGGAACTCAGCAACCGCGACCTCGCCATCGACCACGTGAAGGTCGACCTGGACGGCTTCAAGGTGAGCGGCAAGGTGAAGCTCTCCGACCTTCATTCGGGGGACATCCGCATCACCGCCGAAGCCACCACGAACAGCTTCAACCTGCGCAACTACCGGCAGTACATCCCCTACGGCATCATCGTCGACGACACGTCGCACTTCATCGAGCAGAAGATCACCGGCGGCGTCTACCGCCTGGACCAGGGACGCCTGGACGGCCGGGTGAGCCAGATCCTGCACATGGAGAGGGGACAGAACTACAACGTCCTCTACATAAAGGCGCACGTCGAGGACGGCGTGGTGAACTACGGCTCGGGGATCCCGGTTTTCACCGGCGTCAAGGGGCAGCTCGAACTCTCCGGCAAGGATTTCCTCCTGAAGGGGATGACCGGCCGTTTCGGCACCTCCCCCATGTCGCTCGAAGGGCGCATCACCGACTACCCCCTCGACCACCCGTGCCAGTACCCGTTCACCGCCAAGGTGCAGCCCAGACAGCCGGAGGTGGTATGGCTTTTGGGGAAAGGGATCGCCTCGTTCACGACGAACGGCATCGTGAACCTCAAGGGGGAAGGGACCACCGCGCTTTACCGTCTCTCGGGTGACAGCGACCTCACCACCGCCTCCTACGTCTTCAAGGACCTGGTCGCCAAGCCGGCGGGACGTCCCAACAGCGTCTCCTTCAGCATGGACTTCGACAAGGAAAAGTTCCGCATCACCGCCCTCAACTACCAGCTCTACCCCGCCGCCCTCTCCGCCACCGCGGTGAGCCGCTACGACGGCCCGGTGAGCTTCGACATCCGGACCAACCAGTTCCAAGGCAACGAAGTGGGACAGCTCGTCCCCATGGTGAAGAAATACCACCCGACCGGCCAGGTGCAGCTTGCCCTCCACGCCGCCGGCCCCGACATGGACCGGCTATTCTGGACCGGCAACGTGGGGCTCGCCGGGGTGACCCTGAAGCCCTGGGACAAGGGGAAGCTTTTGACCGGGGTGAACGGGACGGTGAAGATCAACGGCGAGAGCTTCGAGACCTCCCAACTCCAGGTGCGGCTCGGCAGCACGCTCTTTTCCGGGCGCGGCGTCGTTACCGGGATGCAGAACCCGATCTGGCAGATCACCTTCAGCTCCCCGTCGGTCGACCCGGCCGACCTCGGTTACGCCGGCGGTGCTCCGACGCTCCGCGTGGAGCGGGTGCACGGCAGCATCACCCTACACAACGACAGCCTGCAGATCGCCTCGCTTGCCGCCAACCTGGGCAAAAGCTCGCTGCAGTTGAAGGGGAGCGTGAAGGACCTGCAGCACCCGGCAATCGAGCTCCAGGTGAACGCAGGCTATCTCGACCCGGACGACCTCCTGCCGCTTTTCGGCGGCAACCAGGGGGGCGACAGCCGCGTGACGGTGCGCGCCCACGTCACCGCCGCGGAAGGCGCCCTGAACGACTTCCCTTTCCAGCACCTGCGCACCAGCGTCTTCTACGAAAACCGCGTGCTGCAGCTGCTCCCCTTCGAATTCGCCTCCTTCGAGGGAGAGGTGACCGGCAGGCTGCGCACCGAGTTCAACGGCGGGCAGCCGCGGCACGCCCTGTCCTGCAGCGCGCAGAAGGTCTCCGCGGACCGCCTGCTGCACGCGCTCGGGGTGAAGAAACAGCAGGTGACGGGATCGCTGTCGCTGCAGGCCGAGCTGACCGCACGCGGCGAGAGCGGTGCGGAACTGAAAAGGAGCGTCCAGGGGAGTGCCAAGGCCCGCATCGAGCGCGGCACGATCCGCAAGTTCTCGACGCTCTCCAAGGTCTTCTCGATCCTGAACGTCTCGCAGCTCTTCAAGGGGGAGCTCCCGGACATGGTCTCCGGGGGGATGCCCTTCAACAGGATCACCGGCGACATCGCCTTCAACAACGGCATCGCCTCGACGCAGAACCTGTTTCTGGACAGCAACGCCATGAACATCTCGGCGGTGGGAAAGATGGACCTCGTGAAAAACGAGGTGGACCTGAACATAGGGGTCCAGCCGCTGCAGACCGTGGACAAGGTGGTGAGCAAGATCCCCATCGTCGGCTGGATCCTTACCGGCAAGGACAAGAGCCTCATCACCACCTATTTCGAGGCGAAAGGGCGCATCGACGATCCCCAGGTCACCGCGGTCCCGGTGAAGTCGCTGGCGAAGGGGGTTTTCAACATCTTCAAGCGGGTGTTCGAGCTTCCCGCCCGCCTCATCACCGACACGGGAGAGGTTGTCATCGGCCGCTAGCCGGGAAAAGAGGGGCGGTATACCAGACTTTTTTTAGTTGTAAAGTCCGAGACGGTTATGCTAAATTTTGCAGCGCTGTCCATTTCTTAAATCCATCCAACTTGGAGGAAACTGTGAAGAAGACTTTGGTTGTAATGTTGGCAATCGTTGCTGTGGCAGCTGCCGGCTGCAAGAAAAAAGAAGAAGCACCGCAGGCCCCTGCACAGGCACCGGCTGCAGCTCCCGCAACCCAGATGCCCGCAGTCGCTCCGGGCACCGACCCGCATGCCGGCCTGAAACCCCAGGAAGTCAAACCGGGCGCAGGCCACAAGGGCAAAGTCCTTGAGACCATGGACTCCGGCGGGTACACCTACGCACAGATCGAAGAGAAAGGCGAGAAAATCTGGGTTGCTTCCATGCAGACCCCGGTCAAAGTCGGCGACACCATCGAGTTCCAGGACTCCCCGCCGATGATCAACTTCCAGAGCAAGACTCTGAAGCGCACCTTCGACAAGATCATCTTCGCTCCGGGCCTTGCCGTCAACAAGTAGGCCCTCGGCAGAGCAGATTGAAAAAGGCGCCCCCGCAAGGAGGCGCCTTTTTTATTGTTTCCGTTTTCCGCGTTTTCCGCCGCGCCCGCGTGCCGCGAGCGCCGCCCCCTCCAGCGCGGCCTCGTCCTCCGGTGCAAGCTCAAGGGCCCGGGCGTAGTGCCTGGCGGCAGCCTCCCTGTCGCCCGCCGCGAGCGCCAGCTCCCCCAGGGCGAGCCAGGCGGGGAGATGCCCGGGCACCAGTTGCGCGAGCTTTCCGTAACAGCGCAGCGCCCCGGAAAGATCCCCGTCCCGTCCCTGCATGGCACCCATCTGCAGCCATCCCCACGGGTTGTCCGGCTCCTTGCGCACCATGCCGCGGTATATCCCGAGTGCAGCGTCCCAGTCCCCCTCCTGCTCCAACGCCTCCGCCTCCAGCATCTCGGTAACGAAGGAGTATCCGACCACCTTGCGCTGCGCCGCGAATTCAGCACGGGTAAAGGGAGCCTTTTCGCCGGCCTTTTCCAGCGCCTTCAGCATCGCCTGCCGGGAGCGTTCGACGAAGGGGTCCCGGCGCACCAGGAACCCTTCCCCTTCCGGCTCCTCGAAGAGGTGCTCGGGGACCTCGCGCTGCCGCACGGCGCGCATGAGAAGCTCCGTCCCGGGGTAGTAGACGAGCGGGGAGACCTGCCCGTCCTGGGGCTTGATCCGCTCGATGAGCCGCACCGTCTCCTTCAGGTCGGCGTCCCCTTCGCCCGGTATCCCGGTGATGAGGTAGACCGAGAGGTTGATCCCCGCCCGGCGCACCGCCGCCGCGGCACGTTCCACGTCGGCCGGCAGGATCCTTTTCCCGAGCGCCTTCAGCATCTCCGGCGACCCGGACTCGACCCCGAACTGGATGCATTCGCAGCCGGCGCGCTTCATGGCGACGAGCATCTCCTCGTCCACCGCGTTGACCCGCGACTGGCAGTTCCAGAGGATGTGCAGGCGCTCCTCTTCGATGAGCCGGCAGATCTCCATGACGCGCGAGCGGTTGGCGGTGAAGGTGTCGTCACGGAAGGAGAAGTAGATGAGGCCGTAACGCTCCTTGACCAGGCGCAGCTCGCGCACCACCGACTCGGGGGAGCGAAAGCGCACGCCGCGCCCCCAGAAAAGGGGCGAGGAGCAGAACAGGCAGCTGGCCGGACAGCCGCGCGAGGTGATGATGAACTCGAGCTGGCGCCTCAGGTCGACGCCGACCGTTGCACCGAGCTCTTCCGCGGCAAGAGGGAGCGCGTCCAGGGCGGTGATCGCCCCGCGCGGCGCGGTGCGGACCGGCTTCCCCTCTGCGCGCCAGGCGAGGCCGGGGACCGAGGCGAGACATCTTCCCTCCCGGCGGGCCTCCACGAGCTCGAGCAGGGTCTCCTCCCCTTCTCCGAGCACGACGGCATCGATCTCGGGGTACCGCTCCAGCTGTTCCTGCCAGGCATGCGTCGCATGCGGTCCGCCGAGCAGGGTGAAACACCCGGGGGCGATCTCCTTCGCCAGCCGCGCAAGCTCCACGGACTCGCTTCTGTTGTGGGTGAACTGGGAGATGCCGACCAGCTCCGGGGCCGTCCGGCGTACCAAGGCACGGATCGCTTCGGTGGAGAAGGAGGAGAGGTTGGCGAGGGTGACCTCGTGTCCGGCACGCTTCAAGACGGCGCTAAGCGAGAGAAGCCCCACCGGCAGAAGCGAGGTGTACGGGTCGGCGGCCCCTTCCGGATGGCATTTATAGGCGAGGAGTATCTTCATGCTGCGTCCATAAAAAAATCCGGCCCGAGGGCCGGATTCGTTGAATGTTTGTCTGGGACGGGGCTAGTTGCTGGAGAGGCCGTCCTCTTCCATGGCGTTGTCGGAGTTGTCCTCTTCGACACCGAGGATCAGGTCGTCGAGCCTGAAGACTTCCGGGTTCACCTTGGCGATGCGTTTGGCCCCCAGGAACCGGGAGCGGTAGTAGGAGGTATTGAGGGAGGAGATCACCACTTTGCGGTCGCGCGAGGAGGCATGGATCATCTTGTTGTTGCCTAGGTAGATACCGACATGGGAGGGATAAGAAGCGTAGGTGGCGAAGAAGATCAGGTCACCCCTCTGCAGGTCCCCCGGCGCGACGGCGTTGCCCACCTCGAACTGCTCGCGCGCGGTGCGCGGCAGCGATACTTCCAGTTCCTTGAAGACGTGCTGCACGAAGCTGGAACAGTCGATGCCGGAGCGGGAGCTGCCGCCGAAGCGGTAGCGGGTACCGAGGAAGCCGTAGGCGGACTTCTTCAGCTCCTTGATGCTGTCCACCTTCAACTCGGCGTTCTTGGCGAGGTCGACCTGCTGCTCGGGTTCGAGCGTGGCCAGCTCCTGCAGGCTCTGCTCGTAATCCTTCTCGTTGAAGAGGTCCGGATGACGCAGCTGGAGCTTCTTTGCTACCTTGACCTTCGGCTCGTCCGCAGGTGCACTCTCCCTGAGTACCAGCATCTTCCCGGGCTTCACCTTCACGCTGCTGAGGCCGTTCAGCCTCTTCAGTTCGGCAACGGAAACCCCGGTCTTCTTGGCAATGCGGGTAAGGGTCTCGCCTTTTTTCACCTTGTACGTCTTGGCATCGCCGGCGGATGCGCTCTTGCCTTCAGAGACGGAGCGCGGCGGGATGACCAGGAGCACGCGCGGCTTGACGCTGTTGCCCACCAGGTTGTTGGCGGCCTTCAGTTCTTCCACGGTGACGTTGTATTTTTTGGCGAGCGAATATAGGGTTTCGTGCTTTTTTACGCGATGGGTCTTTGCGGCGAAGGCGAGCGAAGGTAGGGAGAGCATGATGATGCACACGGTCAAGAGCTTCAGGCTTCTTATCATGAGTCCTCCTTCATTGTTTTAGAAAAAACAGCGGGTGCGTCAATTTATATAACAAACGGCGCACCCTGTCAACTTTTATGACAACCCTTTACCTCCGTATCGGACGGATGACCAAAACATTTAGGGAGTTATCGCTTGCGCCCCGACGCTTTCGGCTGTTTCTTTTCGGCCGTCACACGCACCAGGGAGCGGTCCAGGTTCACCACCACGACCCCCGGCGGCAGCTTTATCTGGTCCTTGCTGATCTGCACCGTGTTGGTCCCCTCGTGCACCTTGGCCAGGTCGAGATCGACGACGATATCGAGGTTCTTCGGAGAGCCGACCAGGTTAGAGAAGGTCTTCAGTTGCAGGTCGATCTCGTCGGGATAACTGCGGGTTAAAGTCAGGTTCTCCGGGAGGTTGTGGAAGGTGACCGGCGCGGTGACGCTCAGGATCTCTCCCTGCCGGTAGGTGATCAGAAGCCAGCTTGCCACCACGACGCAGAAGATGGCGACCTTGGGCCAGAAGTTGGCGAAGAGCCGCCGGATGATCCCCACCCGCTCCGCCTCGCGCGACAGCGGCTGCAAAAGCGAGGTAAGCCTCTCGTGCAGTTGCGCCTGCGACGCGATCGCCTCGAGCTTTCCGTCCACGGCAAGCGATACCAGCCCGCGCTCCTCGGAAACGACCACTACCGCCGCGTCCGAGCGCTCCGACAGCCCCAGCGCGGCGCGGTGCCGCGTCCCCAGGTGCTGCGGCACCTCCGCACTCACCGAAAGCGGCAGATGGCACGAGGCAAGGGCCACCCTGCCGTCTTTAACGAGGACCGCACCGTCGTGCAGCGGCGCTCCCGGTATGAAGATGCTCGCGATGAGGGAGCCGCTCACCAGGGAGTCCATGGGGACGCCGTGCAGGATGAGATCGTCGAGGAGTTCCTCGCGCTGGAAGACGACCAGGGCGCCGGTGCGCTGGGAGGCCAATGTGAAGATGGTGGCGGAGAACTCCAGAAGGTCCAGGCGGACCGTGCTCTCCTGGTGTTCGAAGAGGTTGCGCAAAAGGCTCAGGCGGTAAAGGGCCTGCCGGATCTCGGCCTGAAAAACTACGATCAGCAGGACGAGGAGCACGGTCCCCAACTCCTGCAGGATCCAGCTGGTCATAAAAAGGCCGAGGCTCTTGGTGACGAAATAGATCACGCCGAGGAACATGAGCCCCATCACGACCTGAAGCGCTTTCGAATTCTTGAACCAGCTGTAGAGCTGATAGACCAGGAAGGTCATGATCAGGATGTCAGCGATGTCCTGGGGCCTGATTTGCGGGAACAACAGGTGCCTCCTTGGGCGGCGCGGACGGATGGGCGTGCGGCGGCGGGGCGCGGGCGGTGAGGCGATAGCGGCCGCTTTTTGCTGGCATGCCGGTGCGCTTTGTGTTAAGAATCAAGCCTTGCGCTGGGCTCTCCCACAGGGAAGAGGCTAGATTTTATAGCATTTCACGGACGAAAAAGGTAGGGAAAATGTACGCATTGTCGGAGAAGGGTGAACGAATTCGCGCCATGTTCGGGAGCATCGCCCCGCGCTACGATCTGTTGAACAGACTGCTGTCGCTCGGGATCGACCGGCGCTGGCGTCGTTTCGCGGTAGGCAAGATCGGTGTGAAGGGTCCGGGCAAGGTTCTCGACGTCGCCACCGGCACCGGCGATGTCGCCCTCGAGATCGCCTCGCAGACCCCCGCCTCCGTTGAAATCGTCGGCATCGACTTCACCCCGGAGATGATCGAGCTCGGGCGCGTCAAGGTGCAGCAGTCGCGCCACGCGCAGCGTATCCAGCTCCAGGTCGCCCCCTGCGAGGACATCCCGTACGAGGACGGCACCTTCGACGCCGCCACCATCTCTTTCGGGATCCGCAACGTCGTGGACCGCATCAAGGGGCTCACCGAGATGCACCGCGCCCTCAAGGCGGGGGGCAGGATCGTCATCCTCGAGTTCTCCACGCCGACCATGCCCGTCTTCAAGGATCTGTACCATTTCTACTTCCTGAAGGTGCTCCCGAGGATCGGCGGCGCCTTCTCCCGCTTCAGCGCCTACCAGTACCTCCCCGACTCCGTGCTGGAGTTCCCCTCCCGCGACGAGTTCAAGGGGATGATGAGCCAGGTGGGGTTCAAGGACGTGCACCACTTCGACCTGACCGGCGGCATCGCCACGGTCTACGTGGGAACCAAATAGAGACAGGCTGAGGTTGAGGTTAAGGTTGAGAAAAAGGCTGTGGTCAGTGACCGCGGCCTTTTCTTTTGTCCACGAAGTGCGGCATGAGATGCCGCGTCCCCCTTTGCGAGGGGGGGCCTGCCCCCGTAGCCTCGGCGAAGGGGGGACAGGGGGAATTTGCCTTCATCCGCCGTTCTTAACCTTTATTTCAAGCTCAACCTGCTTCTGAAACATGACCCGCGCCACCGGCATCTCCGGGGCGTCCACATCCTCCTCAAGCAGCAGCACCTTCCCCGGATAGGCCCCGAAGATCCGCCCCAGCTCTCCCGGCTGCAACAAGAAATCCTTCCGGTGCTCTCCCGGCATCCCGGGTGCGTCGAGGATGGTCTCCATCAACAGGATGCCCCCCGGCGCAAGCGCCGCCATCAGGCTCGGAATCAGTTCCCGCATCAGAAAATTGAAGTTGAGGATCAGGTCGTAGCTCCCGCTCGGACGCCACAGGTCCAGGTCCGCCTCGACAAACTCCACGGCAACCCCGACCTCGGCCGCACGGCGTCCAGCCCGCTCCAGCCCCCTGGGAGAGATGTCCACGCCGCAGGCCTTAAAACCGTGCTGGGCAAGAAAGATGGCGTTACGCCCTTCTCCGCAGGCAAGGTCGAGGGCGCGCCTCCCCGGCACCAGGGCAAGGATCTGCTCAAGGCTCTTCGCCAGAAGCCGTGAGGGACCGAAAGAAAAGAAATGCTCCGTCCCGCTGTAACGCTCGTCCCACTTGATACGGTCTGACTCCATCGCGCCCCCCTGTCCCGAAGATGGCCCATATGTGGCATTTCCCGCCGGATTGTCAAGCTTTTCGGCGCCGCGCCGCGCCGCTTTCCACTCCGTCCGAAGCGCCGCCCGCAGATTGCGACATATTTCGTCGCACACCCGTGGTTTCCTGTAAAAAACAGGAGGTGCACCATGATCTATCTGACCAATGACGCGCTGGACCAGGTCGTTTATTTCGAAATGCGGAGCAAGGAAGCGCTCAGAAGCGGGAGGAGCGTCCAGCAGGTCTACCACGGGCTGCTCGGCAACGGCGTGCACGAGGTGGACGTCACCATGAAAAAGAGAAGAGGCTCCGTCGAGATCGCCTTCGGCTCCAGCGCACTGTTCTGCTTCGTCGAGGAGGATGCCCTGCGCCGCATGCTGGAAGGGATGGTGCGGGAAAAGACGGTGCACTGAGCACATCCCCCCCCACCGGTCCCGCACTCCGGGCACGGCAGATCCTGTCGCCTGTCTCTCCGGACGCGTCCTGATGCAGGAGGCGACCACCACGAGCTTCGCCGACGGGCGCCCACTGAACGGCGACCTGGTGATCCCGAACTCGGCGACCCGCTACCTGGGTGACGCCCTCGGCGGACGCGGCGTCCTCGGCACCCCGGCGGCGCTCGCCGTGGCGCCCGGCTTCGACCAGTTGAGCTACCTCTCGGGGCGGGTCCCGGCGCCGTTCATGATGACGCTCGCCGACGGCGCACCGGTCTTCAAAATAGCCCCCGCGGCGGGGAGTGCCGCGGCGACCGCACCGCGCGAGGGGTATTTCCAGTTCGACCAACCCGACGCGACGCACGGCATGCTCATCGACCAGGCATCCTCCCCGGTCACCTTCCAGCTCGCCCAGCGCCAGATGGTGTACTTCGTCCGCAACGGGATCGCCGTCGACCCGACGGTAACCTCGGCGGCACTTCCGCGCGTCGAGGCGGCGGGAACAACGCCCCGTTACCGGGTGCTTGCGCCGCGGGTGATGAAAGTTTTGACGCCGCGCTACTGACCGCGCCCATCCCTTCCATCCTCCCCCTGAACGACAGAAGGTCCGTCCGGCATTTCCGGGCGGACCTTTCTTTCGCCGTGATTTCGTTCAACTTACCTCTCGACAAAGCGGGCCATTTGCAATATATTCCGGCGGTACTGTATACATTTTCCCTGCCGCACTCCCGGCAGGCCCCATTACCAGCCGATCACCATCAATCCCACGCAAAGGAGAACAGAACCGATGGCAACTCCAGAGTTCAAGTACCAGGAAGCTTTCCCGCTCGGGCCGGACACCACCAAGTACCGCCTGATCCCGGACTCCAAGCAGTACGTTTCGGTCGCCAACTTCGATGGCCAGGAGATCTTGAAGGTCGCTCCCGAGGCCCTCACCGTGGTGGCCAACACCGCTATGAGGGATCTCTCCTTCCTGCTTCGCCCCGAGCACAACGAGATGGTCGCGAAGATCCTGACCGATCCGGAAGCTTCCCAGAACGACAAGGGGGTCGCCCTCGCCTTCCTGAGAAACGCCGAGGTCGCCGCCAACTTCGAACTCCCCATCTGCCAGGACACCGGCACCGCCATCGTCATGGGCAAGAAGGGGCAGCAGGTCTGGACCGGCGCCAACGACGAGGAGTACCTCTCCAAGGGGGTTTACAGGACCTACACCGAGGAGAACCTGCGCTACTCCCAGACCGTCGCGCTCGACATGTACAAAGAGACCAACACCGGGACGAACCTCCCGGCCCAGATCGACCTCTACGCCACCAAGGGGGCCGAGTACAAGTTCCTCTTCATGGCCAAGGGTGGCGGCTCCGCCAACAAGACTTACCTCTACCAGGAGACCAAGGCGCTCCTCAACCCGGAAAGCCTCGTGAAGTTCCTGGTCGCCAAGATGAAGACGCTCGGCACCGCGGCATGCCCGCCGTACCACTTGGCCTTCGCCATCGGCGGCACCAGCGCCGAGGCCAACCTGAAGACCGTGAAGCTTGCCAGCGCCAAGTACCTCGACGCGCTCCCCACCAGCGGCAACGAGCACGGCCAGGCCTTCCGCGACATCGAGCTTGAAAAACTCATCCTCGAAGAAGCGCAGAAAAGCGGTATCGGCGCCCAGTTCGGCGGCAAGTACTTCGCCCACGACGTGCGCATCATCCGTCTGCCGCGCCACGGCGCCTCCTGCCCGGTCGGCATGGGCGTATCCTGCTCCGCGGACCGCAACATCAAGGCGAAGATCAACAAGGAAGGGATCTGGGTCGAGCAGATGGACGACAACCCGGGCCGCCTGATCCCCGAGCGTTTCCGCGGCAAGCACGAGCACGGCGTCAGGATCAACCTGAACCAGCCGATGAAAGAGATCCTCGCCGAGCTTTCCAAGCACCCGGTCTCCACTCCGCTCTTGCTCTCCGGGACCATCGTGGTCGGCCGCGACATCGCGCATGCGAAGTTCAAGGAGATCCTCGACTCCGGCAAGCCGCTTCCCGAGTACCTGAAGAACCACCCGATCTACTACGCCGGCCCGGCGAAGACCCCGAAAGGGAAGCCCTCCGGCTCCTTCGGCCCGACCACCGCGGGGCGCATGGACTCCTACGTCGACCTCCTGCAGGCCAACGGCGGCTCCATGGTGATGATCGCCAAGGGTAACCGCTCGCAGCAGGTTACCGACGCGTGCAAGAAGCACGGCGGCTTCTACTTAGGCTCCATCGGCGGCCCGGCCGCCATCCTCGCCGAGGAGAACATCAAGAAGGTCGAGTGCATCGACTTCCCCGAGCTCGGCATGGAGGCGGTCTGGAAGATCGAGGTGGAGGACTTCCCGGCGTTCATCCTCGTGGATGACAAGGGGAACGACTTCTTCAAGCAGCTCGGGATCTAACAGGTAAGACAGACCGCAGGACGAAAAAAGCCCCCGTTGCCGTAATGGCAGCGGGGGCTTTTCTGTTCGGTCCCTTGAGGCCTCCACAAGAACCTTTTACATATACACCATCACCCTGAAATGGAGCCTCCCGTCCATGGTGGTAAACGGGATGGTAACCCCTTTACACTGCACGCTCATGCTCCCGTCCGTGGTGCAGGCCTCGGGGGGGTCTGTCATGGGGCGCAGCCGCCCCGACAGCACCAGGGGAAGGCCCAGGGCGACGCTGCCGTACTGTTCGTGGTACTTGGTCTTGAACACGCCGGCGATGTTGTTCGCCACCTCGCCGACCGCATCCGAGATGGCTTCGTCATCGGCCTCCTCGATCATCAGCAGGTCCTTGGCGATCTGCTCCGCGGGCCCTTTCTCCGTGGCGAAGATGATGTAGCCGACACGGTCGCCGGCAACCCCCACGATCCCGACCACGTCGGAGTGCAGCGGGTTGATCTTCTTCTCTACCTTGCCGGCAAAGATGTCCGTGTTCATGTAGCTCTTGAAGGTGTCCTGGGTGGCCGACATGATGGTGAACATGATCTCTTCGAACGTTATGCTGTTGCTCAAGGCAACCCCCTTTACAACAATTGATGATTGACGATGGACAATTGACAATGAAAAACAGTGAGGGCAATTGCGTCGCTACCCTTGCTATTCGTCATTCACCGCAAAAGCTTTAGCGATGCGTATACATGACACAAATTGCGCGTCATCTGCCTGCCGTGCGGCAAACGTTGTCAATCGTCGAGCGTCGATTGTCAATTGGTTCAGATTCCCGTCAACTCCGCCACTTTAAGCTCGATGTCGTCCCCGTTTACCCTCACCACCTTCCCGTTTTCTTCCTCGGTGCGGATCACCCCTTCGTCGATCCATACCTGCAGGCGCTCCTCTTCCACGCCGAAGTGCTCGCAGGCTTGCGCCACCGTGAACCAGGTCTTCGATGCCAGCATGATATCCCCCTTTAACCGGCTCCGGCCGCAGCTTGGATGCGTTCCAATAAAAGGGCGCGGGCTCGGTTTTAATTACAGATTCCACCGTTGGATGGTACCGCTCTTGCCTGCCATGTCAAGCAGCGCGGGGAGCTAGCACCGCAAAAACATTACAAGTTTGCCGCATGTGCTTTTTTTGCTTTTCCAATGAGCTTTCCTGCCGATAAGTACAAGGCGGCTGCTTAATGAGCCATCGGAGACCTTGAAGATGCCGACCAGAGAGCTACAACGCGAGACGGTCCTGTTCGTCGACGACGAGAAGAGCTACCTTGCCTATACAAGCGAACTCTTCGAGAACCGGGGCCTCAACATCCTCACCGCCGGCTCGGCCGTGGAGGCCCTGGAGATCGTGGAGCATCACTCGGTCGCCGTTGTGGTCTCGGATAACGAGATGCCGGGTATGCGGGGGATCGAGCTGCTGTCGCGGATCAAGGAGATCTCGCCGCACACGGTGAAGATCATGATGACCGGCAGCGCCGATCTTGCGACCACCCTTGCCGCGATCAACAGCGGAGAGGTCTTCCGCTTCGTGCTGAAGCCCTGGAAAAAGGCGGAGATGCTGCGCGCGGTGAAGGACGGCATCCGCCGCTACCGCGTTTTGCAGGCGATCAAGCGGGAGGACGAGTTCATCCTGCACTCCCTCGCGCAGACCATCGAGCTGAAGGACGCCTCGACGAAGGGGCATTGCGACCGCGTGGCGACACTTGCGCTGCGCCTGGCGGAGCGTCTGGGGATCTCGGAGGAGATCCAGCAGGAGATAAGGTACGGCAGCTGGCTGCACGACTGCGGCAAGATCGGCGTACCGGAAGCGATCCTCAACGCGGAACGCGCCCTCACCGAGGAGGAGTTCTCCATCGTGATGAAGCACCCGGAATGGGGGCGAGAGGTGGTGCGCAAGGCGAACCTCTCGAAGACGGTCCAGGAGATCGTCCTGTACCACCACGAGCGCTACGACGGCAAGGGATACCCGTACGGTCTTGCCGGCGACAAGATCCCGCTGGAGGCGCAGATCGTCGCCACCGCCGACATCTGCGACGCGCTCACCATGGACCGTCCCTACCGCAAGGGTTTCGACCGGGACGAGCTTCTCTGGACCATGAAGGGGATGAGCGGGTCGAACCTCGATCCGAAGCTGGTCGAAGTGCTCTTCGAGCTGCTTGCCGAGGAGGAACCGAGCGAGGTGTGACGAGGGGCAATGAGGATTCAGGGCGCCGCCGGATGCAACCTGTAGTCAGGTGGATCGGCAAAGCCGCTACATTGCTTGGTAGATCAATCATCCGTCGCGGTGCACGACTTATCCATCGCGTTGGATAAATCATCCATCGCGGTGCACGACTTATCCATCGCGTTAGATTAATCATCCATCACGGTGCACGACTTATCCATCGCGTTGGATTAATCATCCATCGCGGTGCACGACTTATCCATCGCGTTGGATTAATCATCCATCGGGGTGTGCAACTTATCCATCGCGTTAGATTAATCATCCATCGCGGTGCACAACTTATCCATCGCGTTAGATTAATCATCCATCGCGGTGTACGACTTATCCACCGCGTTGGATTAATCATCCATAGTCCTGTACAACTTATCCATCGCGTTAGATTAATTATCCATCGCGGTGTACAACTTATCCATCGCGTTAGATTAATCATCCATCGCGGTGTACAACTTATCCATCGCGTTAGATTAATCGTCCATCGTGCCCGGGCAAACAAAAAGAGGGGGGAGCATGTCATGCTCCCCCCTCTTCGTTTCCGTGCGACCGACGCTATTTCTTCTTGCGCGCCTGTTCGACCGCCTTTTCGAAGCGTGCCGCCTCGAACCCCTTGAGGATCTTGGCGTCGTCACCGATGACGATGACCGGAACGCCCTGGCTCTTGTACTTGCCGGTCACAAGCGCCATCGCGTCGGGGTCCACCTCGACGTCACGATTTATGAACGGGATGTTGTTCCTGGTGAAATACTCCTTGGCCGCCCTGCAGTGCGGGCACCAGGAGGTGGAGAAGAGGACGATCTTCGGATACTTCACTTCCTGCGCGCGCCCCCCCAGCGGACTCTGGGGAAGCTGCTGTTCGGCACCGAAGCCGGCAAGCGGGAGCAGCAGGGATGCAGCCAGGATGGCGGTCAGCACAATACGCATGTCTATCAGTCTCCCTTGTTTTTTGTTTTGTTGCCGCCGACGGTGAGCTGCCGCCGGATCATCTTGAAACTTAACGTTTTAGGGTTGCCGGGACGGCGCACGAGGATCAGGACCGGAGTCCCGGCGCGCCCCCTCAGGCGCCGATCCACGATGAACTTGAAGTCGCTTCCCGCGGTCGGCGTGCCGTCCACCTGAACGATGATGTCTCCCGCCTTGATGCCGGCCAGATGCGCGGGGCCTCCCGCCACCAGCTGCCGCACCGCTATGGTGCCGTCGGCCCTTGGGACGCCGTCGATGCCGACCCCGCCGAAAGCGGACCCCTCGCCGGACACAGGCAGGGCGAGCAGGAGCAAAAGTTGTAATAGACACATTATTCTGATCATGGGGCGTCAACTTATACGAAGGGCGCCCCGGCTGTCAACTATGCTTTTGCCGAGCTTTTCCCTCTGTGTTATAAATGATGCGTCCAAATCCACCAACGGAGCTACCCATATGACTCTTCGAACCAAGGTGAAAGAAGCCCTCTCCCAAGGACGCCCCGGCAGCACCATCCTCGTGAAGGGGTGGGTGCGCACGATACGGAACAGCAAGGAGGTCACCTTCATCTCCTTGAACGACGGTTCCTGCCTGTCCGGGATTCAGGTGGTGGTCGAGCCGGAGCTTGTCAACTACCGCGAGATCACCGGAATCGGAACCGGCAGTGCCCTGGCGGTCACCGGTGTGCTGCAGGAGTCTCCCGCCGCCGGGCAGGCGCTCGAGCTCAAAGCGGGCGTCATTGAGGTGGTGGGGGGCGCCGACCAGGATTATCCGATGCAGAAGAAGCGGCACACCTTCGAGTACCTGCGCACCATCGCCCATCTGCGGCTGCGCAGCAACACCTTCGGAGCCGTCTTCCGCGTCCGTTCCGCCCTGGCCCAGGAGGTGCACCGCTTCTTCGCCGAACGCGGCTTTCTCTACGTACACACCCCGATCATCACCTCGAACGACTGCGAGGGGGCTGGGGAGCTCTTCCGGGTGACCACCCTCGACATGGCCCACCCCCCGCTGGAAAACGGCGCGGTCGACTTCTCCGGCGACTTCTTCGGCAGGGCCACCGGTCTCACCGTGAGCGGCCAGTTGGAGGGCGAGCTTTTCGCCCAGGCCTTCTCCGACATCTACACCTTCGGCCCGACCTTCCGGGCCGAAAACTCCAACACGGCGCGCCACGCCGCCGAGTTCTGGATGATCGAGCCGGAGATGGCCTTCGCCGACCTCTCCGACGATGCCGATCTCGCCGAAGCCTTCCTGAAAAGGCTCTGCCGCTTCTCCCTCGACAACTGCCAGGAAGACATGAGCTTCTTCAACGCGCAGATCGACAAGGGGCTCCTCGAGCGCATCGAAGGGGTCGCGGAAGCCTCGTTTGCCCGCATGGATTACGGTGAGGCGATCGAGCGGCTGAAAAAGGCGCCGGTATCGTTCCAGTTCCCGGTGGAGTGGGGGCTAGACCTGCAGTCGGAGCACGAGCGCTACCTGACCGAACAGGTGGTGGGGGGGCCGGTCTTCATCATGAACTACCCGAAGGAGATCAAGGCGTTCTACATGAGGCAGAACGACGACGGCAAGACCGTCGCGGCCATGGACCTCCTGGTCCCGAAAGTCGGGGAGATCATCGGCGGGAGCCAGCGCGAGGAGCGGCTGGAACTTCTGGAGCGGCGCATGCTGGAGACGGGGATCGAGCCGGAGTCGCTTTCGTGGTACCTGGATACCCGGCGCTGGGGCTCCACGCCGCACGCCGGTTTCGGGCTCGGCTTCGAGCGGCTGATCATGTACCTGACCGGGATGGAGAACATAAGGGACGTCATCCCGTTCCCGAGGACACCGAGGCACGCGGAGTTCTAGGGACGCTTCGCTTCCAGAGCGGGCAATAAAAAGAGGCAAGGGCCGCGCGGCCTTTGCCTCTTTTGTTTCACTAAGAGAGCAGCTTCCTAGCGCTGCGCACTCTGCGGCCAGTAACTCCCCCCGACCAGCATCGCCTTGATCTTGCCGATCTTCACCTTGGTGGTGACCATGACCGGGATCTTGAGCGCGTCGTCGGTGAGCCACACCTTGATCTCGCCGGAACGGTTGAAGAAACCGTCCGCTTTCATGACCGGCTGCACCACTATGGTCTTGAAGCGCCCGACCGGCGTGTCGATTTCCTCGCGGTTCAGCACCTTCACCTCGGTGTTCCAGAGTTTCTTGCAGTCGTAGATATCGACATGCAGCGACTTGCCCGGGGTGAGTTGCAGACTGCGCACGTAATAGACGATGGAGAGGGGATCGAAGGTGTTGGGTCCTATGTCGTCGACGCGCTGGGTCTTATGCAGGAGGTCCCGTGATTCGACCTTCAGTTTCTGCTGGTCGAAATGCGCCTCCTTGAGCTTTCGATGGTTCCCTTCGCTGATCTTGTTGCGGAAATAGGTGGGGACACCGAACCGGTCGCCGCTGCCGCGCTGCACGACGGATTCGGCGCGGTCGTCCACCTTGAAGAAGGTATCCAGCCACGGCATCGAGCGGGTGGTGGTGACGATGTGGATCTCCCCCCCCTTGGTGACCGCCTCCTGCACAGTAGTACCCGCCTTGACGCCGGTCCAGCTGACGTCGTAGATCAACTTCTCGTTGGGACTCATGGCACCGGCCGGAGCGGCGGACAGGGAAAGGACGAGAACTGCGACAAGGGACAATAATGCTGAAAGTTTCATGTCCACAGATTAGCCCCTCGCCGCTCATTTTTTCAAGGGAAAAAACGTAGGGATTACCTAATGTTAGAACACTCACACGAAGCCGACGGACTGGCTGCGCCGTCATCGCACCGGGACAGGCGGGAAGCTCTACGCGCCGCTGCTCTTGGTGATCATGATGACACCGATGGCGACCAGCACCGTGCCGGCCCAGCGCATGGGACTCACCACCTCGTGCAGGAGGTACTGGGAAAGGAAGGCGACCAGGATGTAGTTGAGCGCCTGCATGGGGAGGGCGACGGAGAGGTCTTCCCATGAGAGGACGGCGAGCCAGAGGAAGAAGAAGACGGCGAGCATCGCCGTGCCGAAGACGAGCTTCGGCGTGGTGAGTGCCTGCACGGCGACCCGGAGGATGCCCTTCAGGTTCATGGTCGAGATGTCGCCCAGTTCCTTCATGCCGCTGGCCAGGAGCAGGTCGCCGATGGTACCGGCGGTAACCGCGGCCAGCATGACCACTACCGTCTTAAACATACGTCTTTTCCTCTCCCCGGTAATTTCTCAGCCTTAGGCCGAGCCGGGCCATTTTCTCTCGCACGCGCGGGCTGGTGAGCGCCGCCAGTTCCGCCTCGTGCTGATAATCGGGCATGCGCCGTTTCAGGGTGGAACAGGGATGGCAGCCGGGATGGAAGTAGATCTCGGTGACCCCCTCCCCCACCCCGTCAAGAGCCGAGAGCAGGTATTCCTCGGTCATGTGCCCGGAGTTCAAAAGCCCCTTCACCTCGGCGGCATAGCGGATGCCGAGCCGGTCCAGGCGCGGACGGCAGCGGTCGGCGAGTCGGGCGAAGATGAAGGCGTCGGCGCACTTGCCTACGATGCGCCTCCTGTCCAGCGCGAGGTTTGCGGGGAGGTTTTCCCTGGTGAGCCGGAAGCTCTTGATGCCGTAGGCGGGGATCAGCTCGCAGAGGATGTCGAACACCACCGGGTGCATGTGGATGTTCAGGTGACCGTCCACGTGGGTGAGCTCGACTCCTGCGTCCCGGCACTTCGCGAGCTGCGCGTCGATCTCCTGGCGGAGCTTCTTCCTGAGCCCCTTGAGGAAGAAATAGCGCATCCCGGCAAGCACCGGGTCGTCGGTGAACGCGCCCCCGGCGTCGGTCAGGGCGGGAAGCCCCTGCTGCCTTAGCACCGCGCTCCCTTGCACCAGGGTGAGGTGCAGCCCCACCTGCAGCGCGGGGTTCGCACGTGCGAAGGCCGCCGCCTCCTCGAAGGCGTCCCCTCCCACCATGAGGGAGGTGCCGGTCAGCATCCCCTCCTGCCATGCTCTTACGATGCCGCGGTTCGCGCCGGTGCTCAGCCCGAAGTCGTCGGCGTTCAGGATCACTTCTTTCATAAAGACCTATCATCTCCTCCCCCTGGAGGGGGGAGGTCGGGAGGGGGGGAATACGCAACAGGCAGCGCTTCCCCCTCCCCGCCCCTCCCCCTCCAGGGGAGGGAGTAACTGCTAGCAGGCGGCCTTCTTGCGCTTTTTCATGTAGCTTAGGTACTGCGCCCCTTCCTTCAGGAGCTTTCTGCGTACCTTCGCATCGACCAGCATGCTGTAGATGCTGCGCGCGATATAGCGGGGGCGGAAGTAGAACTTGTTGTAGAAGAGCTCCACGGCGTCGAAGATCTCCTGGTTGGTGAGGTCCGGGTAGTTGATGACGCACTTCTGGTGCCCGGTGGCGTCCAGGAAGCTGTCGGAGGCGATCCAGCCGTTTTCCTTCGCCATCTGGTAGAACTCGGTGCCGGGGTACGGCGAGGCCAGGGAGACCTGGATCGAGGTGAGGTCGAGGTCGATGGCGTAGGCGATGGTCTCCTTGATGGTTTCCCGCGTCTCGCCGGGGAGCCCGAGCACGAAGGCGCCGTGCACCGTGATGCCGAGCTTCTTGCAGTTCTTGGTGAACTCGATCGCCTGCGCCTTGGTGACCCCCTTCTTGATGTTCTTGAGGATCTGCTCGTTGCCCGACTCGTAGCCGACCACGACGTGGTGCATGCCGGCGTCGGAGAGCTCCTTCAGGGTCTCGTAGTCGCAGTTGGCGCGCGCGTTGATCACCCAGGAGACGTTCAACGGCTTGATGGCCCGGGCGATGGCGATGGCGTGCTGCTTGTCGGCGGTGAAGGTGTCGTCGTCAAAGGAGATGTCCTTCACCTGGGGGAGGTTCTCCTTGATCCACTTCACCTCCTCGTAGACGTTCTCGGGACTTCTCTTTCTGAGGGTTCTCCCGGAGAAGGTCTGCGGCCAGAGGCAGTAGATGCAGCGCGACGGGCAGCCGCGGCTTGCGTAGATGGAAACGTAGGGATGCTTGAAGTGCGGGATGACGTACTCCTCGATGGGGAGGTCCCGCTTGTACACCTGGCTCGCGAAGGGGAGTGCGTCGAGGTCCTGAATCGGGGGACGGTCCTTGGTGTGCTGCACCTTGCCGTCCTTCATGAAGCTGATGCCGTCGACCTCCTCCCAGGGTTTCCCCGCGCACAGCTCCGCGGTGGAGTAGTCGAACTCACCGCGGCAGACGATGTCGACCGCGCCGTCGGCGAAGCGCAGGCTCTCCTCGGGGAGCACGCTCACGTGCGGGCCGGTGAGCACGGTCACCGTCTCCGGACGCTGCGCCTTGACCCGGCGCGCCGTTTCCACGTCGATGGCGAGGGTCGGGGTGGAGGTGTACATCACCACCATGTCGAAATCCTTGGCGATCTTCAGGCAGGCGTCGAGATCAAGCCGCTGCACCGGTGCGTCAACGACGCGCGCCCCCGGGATCATCCCCGCGGGGTAGGTTAGCCAGCCGGGAAACCAGAAAGAGGTTACCTCCCGGGAGGCCTGGTAACGCGCTCCGGCGCCTCCGTCGAAATCCTCGAAGGTGGGCGGGTTCAAAAACAGCGGCTTCATGTCCCCTCCAGATTAATGAAGTCAAACAAAAAAGAACCCTGACTATAAGACGGCAGGGGCGGTTTGTCAAGGCGAACCCTGGCCGGGTTCGGAAAGCGTTGCGGCCGTGCCTCCCCTCTGTTAAAGTGGCCGGTCGAGAGGAACGAACCGCTATGACTACGGAAAAAAGAAGTCTGGGGGTGGTGGCCGCCATGCCCCAGGAGATCGCGCCGGTTCTCGCGCGCATAAAGGGTTTCCGCCAAGACACGCTCGCCGGCCGGAACCTGTACCGCTTCCCGGTGGACGGCAGGCCGGTCTTTCTGATCGAGTCCGGCATGGGACCCAAGCACGCCGCGGCGGCGACGCGTGCACTCATCGCTCACGCAGCCCCCGAGGCGCTCGTGAACTTCGGGTTCGGAGGCGCCGTGCTTCCGGGGCTGGAGGTCGCGGAACTGGTGCTGGCCGAGCGGGTTTTCCACCTGGAAGGCGATCTCCTCCGCGAACTCCCCCCGCCTGACCCGCTCCTTGCCACCCTCGCCTCGGAGCACTGCTGCAAAGTCGGGGTGCAGTTGCGGCGCGGCGGCTTCGTGACCTCGAGCGCCATCAAGAACAAGCGGGAGATGGCAAGCCGCATCGGCGCGGCCACCCCCTTGCCGCTTCTCGAGATGGAAACGGCAGCCGTCCTCCAAGAAGCTCAGGAGGCGGGGATACCGCTTTTCGCGCTTAGGAGCGTGAGCGACGCGGCCGACGAGGAGTTGGGGTTTGCCATCGAGGATTTCTGCGACGCGGAGCTGAACCTGAGTCCCTGGCGCGTGGCGCTCGCCATCGCGAAGCGCCCCTTGCTGGTGCCGCAGTTGATCAGGCTTTCCGGGAATACGCGCAAGGCGGGAAGAACGCTTGCCCTGGCGGTGGAGCTCACCCTGCAGGCGCTCGCCAGGGAGTCCTGAGCCGGCTCTAGTCGAAGCTCTCCGAGAAGCGTGCCGCGATCTCCCCCTTCAGGTAGGCGTCCGCCTCGGCCGCGGTGGCGAAGTTCAGCGCCTTCTGCGCCACGGCGCGCGCTTCCTCGAGGGTGCAGCGGCGCAGGATCTTCTTCACCCGCGGGATGGAGACCGCGTTCATCGAGAGTTCGTCGTAGCCGAGCCCAAGCAGGATGGGGAGGTACTCCGGGTCACCCGCCATCTCGCCGCAGATGCAGGCCTCGATCCCGGCGGCATGGGCCGCGTCGACGATGGTCTTTAGCGATCTGAGCACCGCGGGGTGCAGCGGCTGGAACAGCGAGGAGAGGTGTTCGTTGGTGCGGTCGATGGCGAGGGTGTACTGGATGAGGTCGTTGGTGCCGACGCTGAAGAAGTCGACCTCGGCCGCCAAGAGATCGGCGATCACCACCGCGGACGGGATCTCGATCATGATCCCGACCTGCACCTTCTCGTCGAAGGGGTGCCTGCCGCGCAGCTCCTCCTTCACCTCCTCCAAAAGCGCCTTGGCGGCGCGCACCTCGGCCACCCCCGACACCATCGGGAAGAAGAGCTTCACCTCGCCGAAGGCGCTCGCCCTGAGGATCGCCCTCAACTGGGCCTTGAACGCCTCGGGCTGGCGCAAGGAAAGCCGTATCGCGCGCAGCCCCAGGGCCGGGTTCATCTCGTCTGAGAGGTCGAGATCGGTGAGGCACTTGTCGCCGCCTATGTCCAGGGTGCGGATGGTGACCGGCAGCGGCGCCATCTTCTTCACCAGGGCCGCGTAGGCCTCGAACTGCTCCTCCTCGGTCGGCAGCGTACTGCGGTTGAAGAAGAGCATCTCGGTGCGATACAGGCCGATCCCGTCGCTGCCGTGCTTCTCCAGCGAGGCGACCTCCTCAATGACCTCCACGTTCCCCTTTAGAAGCATGCGGTGCCCGTCGAGGGTCTCCGCCGGGAGGTCGCGCAGCTTCAAAAGCTCGCGTTCCACGTACTCGTAGCGCTGCTTTTTCTGCAGGTATTCCTTGAATTCTTCCTGGCTCGGGTTGACGATGACGACGCCGGTAGCGCCGTCGATGATCAGGGTGTCGCCGTCCTGCACCTCCGTCGTGATCCGCTCAAGGCCGACCACGCCGGGGATCTCGAAGGCGCGCGCGAGTATGGAGGAGTGCGAGGTCTTGCCCCCCAGGTCGGTGATGAACCCCATCACCTTCTCCTTGTCGATCTGCAGGATGTCGGCCGGGGAGAGGTCGTGGGCCACCACGATCGCCTTGCCGTCGATCCTCGTGAGCGGCTCCTGCTTTTCCCCCACCATGTTCCTGAGCACCCGCTCGACGACCGTTTCCACGTCATTGCCGCGCTCGCGCAGGTAGTCGTCCTCCACCCCCTCGAAGAACGCCTTGAAGCGCCCGAGGGTCCGTTTCAGCGCCCCTTCCGCGTTGATGCCGAGCCGCTCGATGTACTGGGTGGTCTCCCCGACCAGCATGGTGTCGTCGAGGAGCATGAGGTGCGCGTCGATGACGCAGAGGTGCTCGGGGCCGTGGGTGCTGGCGAGCTGGTCCTTCAGGGCGTAAAGCTCCCCCTTCGCCCGCTCGAGGGCGCACGTGAAGCGCTCCACCTCGCAGGGGATCTCTTCGCGGGCCACCACCACCTCGGTCACCGCCACGCGGCGGCGGTCGGTGATGCGCACCTCGCCGATGGCGATGCCGGCGGAGGCGCCGATCCCCTTCAGTTGTCTCGACTCACTCCTCTCCGAATCCATTGCGGATCAGTTCCCCCAGAGCGGCGTAGGCCTCCACCTCGTCCGCTCCTTCGCACTTGAGCGTGACGGTGCTCCCCTTTGCCGCCGCAAGCATCATGATCCCCATGATGCTCTTGCCGTTCACCTCGATCCCCTCGCGCTCGATCCTGATCTCGGAGGAGAAACCGCTGGCCGTTTTCACCAAAAGCGCCGAGGCCCTCGCATGCAGCCCCAGCTTGTTGGGTATGACGTATTCGCCTTCTATCATATCTGCCCTCACCCACCTGCGCCGAGGCTACGGTGGGCAAACCCTCCTAAATAATTGCTTTTCCAAAGGTCTACGCCGAGGCTACGGCGGGTAAACCCTCTTTATAATTACTTCTTCAGGAAATCGCCGGCTACGGTGATCCCTTCCTGGGCGCTCTCCTTCAGCTTCAGTGCGAGCTCGGCGACGCTAGAGCGCCCGCGCTCCTGGGTGAAGCGGATCAGCATGGGGAGATTCACCCCGGTCAATACCTCGACCTTCCCTTCCTGCAGGAAGGAGATGCTCATGTTGGAGGGGGTGCCGCCGAACATGTCGGTCATGATGATCGCCCCGTCGCCGGAAACACGCCCAACCGCCTCCTTTATCGAGGCCATGACGTCGGTGGCCGACGCGTCGGGCGCGATCCCCACCGCCTCGGCTAATTCCAGCTTTCCTACTATCATCTCCGCCGCGGCGAGAAGCTCCCCTGCCACGCCGGCGTGTGCTACCAAAAGCAGTCCTATCATCCCTGTCCCTTCTCTATATCCCGGTGGGATACGTTTATGTTCACGTTCCGTTGCCGGAAGTAGTGGTACAACTCTTCTGCTATGGCCACCGAGCGGTGCCTGCCGCCGGTGCAGCCGATGGAAACCGAGAGGTACGATTTCCCCTCGCGCCGGTACCCCGGCAGCAAAAACTCAAGCATGTCCCGGAAGCGCTCCAGGAAGACCTCGGTCTCCTTCTGCCCCAGGACGTAGTCGCGCACCGCGGGTTCGAGGCCCGAGTAGGGACGCAGCGCCGCCACGAAATAGGGGTTCGGGAGGAAACGGACGTCCATGACCAGGTCGCTCTCCAGCGGCAGCCCGTAACGGAAGCCGAACGACTGCAGGTTGACCTGCATCTCGAGCGCCCCCTCGCTCCCCTTCACGAGGCCGATCACCACCTCGCGCAGGCGGTGCACGTTCATCTCCGAGGTGTCGATGATGGCCGTGGCGATGCGCCTTAAGCCCGCGAGCTGGTCGCGCTCGAAGCGGATCCCCTCGGGAACGCTCGCCCCCTCCAGCGCAGGGTGGCGGCGCCGGGTCTCGGAGAAGCGGCGGATGAGCACCTGGTCGGTGGCATCGAAGTAGAGGATCTTGACGCTGTGACCGGCCGAGGCGATGGCCTGGAATACCTGGTCGTACCCCTTGATGAAGTCCCGGCTCCTGATGTCCATCACCAGGGCGACGTCCTTGATGTCCTCACGGGAATGCTCGACGAGCTCTATGAAGGTGGCGACGAGCGAAACCGGGAGGTTGTCCAGGCAGAAGAACCCCTCGTCCTCGAGCGCCTTCACCGCCGTCGATTTTCCCGAGCCGGAGAGGCCGGTTATGATGACGATGCGCATCTACTCCACCTCGTTGCCCAGGGGGCGGAACTCCAGGCGTGCCAGGAGCTTTTCGTGGAACTCCCGGGCCGAGTGGTATCCCATCCCCTTCAGGAGGAAGTTCCTGGCGGCGACCTCGATGATCGAGGTCAGGTTGCGCCCCGGTCGGACCGGGATCTTCACGTGCGGCAGGTCGACACCCAAGATGGTCTTCATCGGTTCGTCGATGCCGAGCCGCTCGTACTCCTGGTTCGCGTCCCACTCAACCAGTTCCAGCACCATGTCGATGATCTTCTTCTCGCGGATCGAGGAGACCCCGTAGAGGTCCTTGATGTTGATGATGCCGAGGCCGCGGATCTCCATGTGGTACTGGATGGTCTCCCCCGCCTGCCCTACGAGCGCCGCCGGCATCTTCTTCTTGATGTGGATCACGTCGTCGGCGACCAGCCGGTGGCCGCGGATCACGAGGTCCAGGGCGCACTCGCTCTTGCCGATGCCGCTTTTGCCGAGCAAAAGCACCCCAACGCCCAAGACGTCCACGAGAACGCCGTGGATGTGGGTCGAGGGGAGCAGGCTCTCCTCCAGGAACTTGGTGATGAGGCTTATGAAGGTGGAGGACTGGTGATGGGTGACCAGAAGCGGGATCCCCGCCCCTTGCGCCGAGCGCTTCAGGAATTCGGGGGGATCAAGCCCCTTGGTGACGATGAAGCAGGCGATGGGGTAGGTGCAGAGCTTCTCGATATGGCGCGAGCCGACCTCCTCGGGGATCTGGCTCAGGTACGAGATCTCGGTGTTGCCCAGCACCTGGACCCGGTCCGGATGCAGATGCTCGGTGTAGCCGGTGAGGGCCAAGCCGGGTTTCTGGATGCGCGAGCTGTAAAGCCGGTTGACGAGCCCCGCGTCGCCGCACAAAAGCTGCAGGTCGAGGCCGTACGCCTTGTCTTCCAGGAGGTCCTTGATGCTGAGGCTCATGCTTGTCAATGCTGCGACCCTTCCCCCGTGCAAGCGAAAAGCCCCGCGAGGGGCCGTTATCGCAACGGGAGGCGCCACGGGGACGCCTCCCCTCGCTTCCTTGTCCCCGGGGAAATCCCCGGGGAGCTATCGAGTTGTCAGGAAGTAACTACGGGTTCTCCGGAGAGATGAGGCCGTAGTTGCCGTCCTTTCTGCGGTAAACCACGTTGATGGTTTCGGTGGAGGACTCGGTGTAAACCAGGAAGTCCTTGTGCAGAAGTTCCATCTGCATCACCGCCTCCTCGACGGACATGGGCTTCATGGTGAAACTCTTGGTCTTGATGATGACCGGGGCCTGGGTCCCTTCCTCGATACCCTGGGCCTGAACGATAGCCTTCTGCACCTGGCGCTCGCGGGCGTCGGCGGCCGGCTTGTGCGCCTTGATGCGCTCCTTGAAGCGGCGCAGCTGACGCTCGATCTTGTCGGATACCGCGTCGATGGAGGCGTACATGTCGTTGGTCTCTTCCGCTGCCTTGATGGTGATCCCTTTGGCGGTAATGGTCACCTCGGCCAGGTGGCGGATCTTTTCCACGGTCAAAAAGACCTGGACGACGATCGGGTCGTCGATATATTTCTTAACCCTCTCCAGCTTCTCCTCAGCGTAGCTTTTCAGGGCTTCGCTCGGTTCCATGTGCCTGAATGTCGTGGTTATCTGCATACGAAGTACCTCCCTTTATTGTCAATACACGCGATCCGCCCGCCGCCGCCGACGGCGGTGTCCGCGTTAGAAATGCTTCTTGCGCTCCGAGGAGGAGCCGATACGGAGCATCTCGCGGTACTTGGTGACGGTGCGCCGCGCGATGACGATGTTGTGGTCGGAGAGGAGCTCGGCCAGGCGCTGGTCCGAATAGGGGCGCTTGGGGTCCTCGTTGTCGACGAGTTCCTTGATCTTGCTCTTGACGCTCTCCGAGGCGATGAAATCCCCCTCGCCGGTGGAGATCCCCGAGTTGAAGAAGTACTTGAGTTCGAAGAGCCCCTGGGGGGTCTGCATGTATTTGTTGGTGGTGACGCGGCTGATGGTGGACTCGTGCATGCCGATGTCCTCGGCGATGTCGCGCAGAACCAGCGGGCGCAGGTGCTCGATGCCGCGGTCCAGGAAGTCGCGCTGGAACTTCACGATGCTCTTCGCCACCTTGAAGATGGTGCGCTGGCGCTGCTGGATGCTCTTTATGAGCCAGATGGCGGAGCGCATCTTCTCGCCGATGTAGTCCTCGGCCACCTTGTCCACCGGACGGCTCGCCTTGGCGTCCGGCGCGTAGAGCGGGTTGATCCTCAGGTTCGGCATCCCCTCGTCGTTCAGCATCACCACGTACTCGTCGCCCACCTTGTGCACGAAGATGTCGGCCGAGATGTACTGCACGTCGTCGCTGCCGAAGACGCGCCCGGGCTTCGGGTCGAGCTCGGCGATGATGCGGGTGGCGGCCAGGATGTCGTTCACGTCCACCCCGAGCACCTTGGCGGCCTGCTTGTACTTGTGGCTCTCCAGGTCCTTTAGGTGGTCGCGCAGAAGCGCTTCGACGAGGCTTCCCCCCATGCCGAGGCTTGCCACCTGCAACAGCAGGCACTCGCGCAGGTCGCGGGCGCCGACGCCTACCGGATCGAACTCCTGGACCCTTTTGAGCACGGCATCGACGAGCGGCACGAGGACGCTCCCGGCGTAGCCGTCAAAGGTGTCGTTGACCTGCTCTTCCGGTGCGTCACCGGCGACCCCGCCCCACTCGAGCGCCTCCTCGCGGAAGGGGGTGGCCTGCACGCAGGCCTGCGCCACGTCGTCGAGCCCGGCACGCAGGTAGCCGTCCTCGTCGATGTTCCCGATGATCTCCGCCCCTATCGCCATCTCGCGGTCGGTGAGGCGGGTGAGGCTCAACTGCCAGATGAGGTGGTCGAAAAGGGTCGATTTCTTGGTGAGGAGGTTCTCGAAAGAGGGACGGTCCTCGTCGTCGTAGTACTGTTCGCCGGAGCTGTAGTTGTAGCCGTCGATGTAGGAGTCCCAGTCCGCCTCGCGGGTCTCCTCGCCGGCGCGCACCTCCTGGAAGTCGCTCGCGGCGGCCTCCGGTTCGGCCTCCTTCTCGCGCAGTTCGAGCTGCTCGGGCTCGCGCACCTCCTCCTGCTCGATCACCTCGTCGAGGATCGGGTTCTCTTCCAGCTCCTGCCGCACCACGTCCTGGAGTTCCAGCCGGGAGAGCTGGAGCAGCTTGATGGCCTGCTGCAACTGGGGGGTCATCACCAGTTGCTGACTCATCTTCATCTGCTGGCGCATCTCAATTGCCATAAATCCTCACTGACACCTTGGAACCCGTTCAACGTTCAACGTTCAACGTTTGTTGCAAGTTCTTCGTTTACTCAAGGCTTGCCGCCGCAGTTCTTCGCATGCAATTCATGAATAGCGGGAACCTTTGATCTCATTATAGCGTACTCCGCTGCAATAGAAACCGCTATTCGTCTTTTCTTATTAGAACGTTGAACGCTGAACGTTGAACGTCTTCTCGTTTTACAGCTTGAACTTGTCCCCGAGATAGATCTCGCGCGCCTTCTTGCTTTGGGAAATCTGCACCGGATCGCCCACTTCGAGCACCTCGCCCGCGTTCATGATGTAGGCCTTGTCGCAAACACCCAAGGTCTCGCGGACGTTGTGGTCGGAAATGAGGACACCGAGCCCCTTCTCCTTCAACGCGGTGATGATGCTCTGGATGTCGATCACCGCGATCGGATCGATCCCCGCGAACGGCTCATCAAGGAGGATGAAGGCGGGATCGGTGGCAAGCGCCCGGGCGATCTCGACGCGGCGCCTCTCTCCACCGGAGAGGGCGTAGCCGCGGCTCCCCGCGATGTGACCGATGCGAAACTCGGCGAGGAGCTCCTCGACGCGCTCGCGACGCCTTACCGGGGTGAGGTCCATGGTCTCCAAAACGGCCAGAAGGTTGTCCCTCACCGTCAGGCGCCGAAACACGGACGGCTCCTGCGGCAGGTAGCTGATGCCGCGCCGCGCCCGCTGGTACATGGGGAGCCCGGTGATCGGGTCGCCGTCGAGGAAAACCTCCCCCTCGTCCGGTCTGGTGAGCCCCACCACCATGTAGAAGGTGGTGGTCTTGCCGGCGCCGTTGGGACCCAAAAGCCCCACGACCTCTCCGGCGTGGAGTTCGAGGTCGACCCCCTTCACCACCATCCGCTTGTTGAAACCCTTGGCGAGCCCCTTGGTGTAGAGGGTGCTACCGCTTCTGCCCGGCATCTTTACCCCCCGGATGGATGACCGCTTCCACCCGCTCCTTCGGACCGCTGGTGACGACGCTTTTCTGCTCGTTCACGTAATATACGATGACCTTTCCGGTGACGACGTCTTCGCCGGATACCACCCTCGGGTTGCCGTCCAGTGTGATGCGCGCCGTCTTCGGGTCGTAGACGCCGTGGGCGCCGGTCGCCTGCCGCTCCAGTTGCACGATGCGTACGTTTCCGAAGGCCTCGACCTGGCTCACCTCATTGCCGGGGCCGCTGTAGGAGACGACGAGACGGTCCGCGTAGAGCGTCATGTCCCCCTGGCGCGCGACCACTTTCCCTTCGAAGGTGGCGGTCTTCTTCTCGTTATCGGTGGTAAGCGTGTCGGACTTTACTTTTAAAGGCTCTTTGCTGCTGCCCGTCCCCTGGGCGCCGAAGGCCGCCGCCGCGAAGAGCGAAAGAGCTAGAACCGAGCCGAAGAGGATACGTCTCATCATTTCCCCTCCTGCCGGTACGTTGCGGTTACGTCTTTCATCAACTTGAACTTCCTCGTCTGCGTCTGATACTCCATTCCCGTTCCTTCCAACTGGCTCCCGACATCGGTGAGCCTTACCCGCTCCGCGGTCGTCAACAGGGTGCGCGCCGCGATGTAGTTGACGCGGGGAGCAAAAAAGCCGTACCCCTTGTCGCTTTTCCCACGCACGTCTCCGATGAGGGCGACATCCCTGGTGCCGTTATGGTACTCGGCATGCTGCGCGGTGATCTCGAGATCGCCCACGCCGCCCGCACCATGCACCAGCATCCGCACCCCCGTCAGATAGGAGATGTCGGATTTCTTGTTATACTCGGCCCGGTCCGCGGCGAGTTCCCACCGTTTAACCCCCTGTTTGGTTTCCGTGTAATGGAACTTCTGCAGGGAGACATCCACCTGCACGGGAAGCTTGCGCACCGCGAGTCTCGGCGCAGCTTCCTGCTGCATTCGGAAAACTATGGTGGCTATCACCAACAGGGAGGCAACTACTGCCAGGAAGCCGAGGAATCGCTTGAAATTATTGAAGTTATGCATGATTTCGAGGCAAAGTATAGCATCTAAAAAATTCACTGTAAAGCGCATTTTGCTGCGCCGTGAAAGTTTTGGCACAAAGATTGAAAAAGGCAAAAAAACGGCAGTTCACGGGGCTTAGGATGCGGGGCTGCGGTCCAGATGAGAGACGACCGCCCCGGCAAAACCGGGGCGATCAGTACGGCAGGATGTCGGGAAAGTTGACGGTTCAGGCGCGGTTTTCCAGGTACCACCGGTAGGTACCCGCGAGCCCCTCGTCGAGCTCGATCTCGTGGCGCCAGCCGAGTTCGTGAATCCGGCTCACGTCGCAGAGTTTTCTGGGGGTGCCGTCTGGCTTGGAGCTGTCGAAGAGGATCTTTCCCGTGAAGCCGACGACGGCGGCGATCTTCTGCGCCAGATCCGCTATGGTGATCTCCTCCCCGCTCCCCACGTTCACCGGGTCCCACCCCTCGTAGCGCTCCATGAGAAAGAGCGAGGCGCGCGCCACGTCGTCCACGTGCACGAACTCGCGGTACGGGGTGCCGGTCCCCCAGATGGTGACATCGGCGGCGCCCGACGCCTTCGCCTCGTGGAACCTGCGGATGAGGGCGGGGAGCACGTGCGAGGTGGTGAGGTCGAAGTTGTCGTTCGGGCCGTAAAGGTTCGTCGGCATGGCGCAGATGAACCTGGTGCCGTACTGGCGGTTGTAGGACTGGCACATCTTGATGCCGGCGATCTTCGCGATGGCGTACGGCTCGTTGGTCGGCTCGAGCGGACCGGTGAGCAGGGACTCCTCCCGGATCGGCTGCGGCGCGAGCCTCGGATAGATGCAGGTGGAGCCGAGCATGAGGAGCTTCTTTACGCCGACGAGGTAGCTCGAGTGGATCACGTTGTTCTGGATCATCAGGTTGTCGTAGATGAAGTCGGCCGGGAAGCTGTTGTTGGCGACGATTCCCCCCACCTTGGCGGCGGCCAGGAGAACGTAATCGGGGCGCTCCGCCTCGAAGAAGGCGCGCGCCGCCGCCTGGTCGCGCAGGTCGACCTCGGAGCTTTTGCGCAGCACGAGGTTCTCGAAGCCGCGACGCTCCAGTTCCCGCACCAGGGCGGACCCCACCAGGCCGCGATGGCCGGCGACGAAGATCTTCGCGTTATTTTCCATCCGCCCGTTGCTCCCGTTCGGCGTAGGCCAGGTCGGCCTGCGTCATCATCCGCACCAGCTCGGCGAAAGACGTCTTCGGCTCCCACCCGAGCTCGCGCTTGGCCTTGCCCGCGTCGCCCAGGAGAAGGTCCACCTCGGCGGGGCGGAAGTAGCGCGGGTCGATCTCGATGACGGTCTTGCCGGTGGCCCGGTTGATGCCGACTTCCTTTTCCCCAGTTCCTTCCCAGGCAAGCGGCATGTCGAGGCTGCCGAAGACGATCTCGGCGAACTCGCGCACGCTGTGGGTCTCGCCCGTCGCCACCACGTAATCGGCAGGCTGGTCCGCCTGCAGCATGCGCCACATCGCCTCCACGTAATCGCCGGCAAAGCCCCAGTCCCTCTTCGCCTCCAGGTTCCCCAGGTAGAGACGCTCCTGCAGCCCGAGTTTTATGCGCGCCGCGGCGCGAGTGATCTTCCTCGTGACGAAGGTCTCGCCGCGGCGCGGCGACTCGTGGTTGAAGAGGATGCCGTTGCAGGCGAACATGCCGTAGCTCTCGCGGTAGTTCATGGTGATGTAGAAGGCGTATGCCTTGGCGCAGGCGTACGGGGAGCGGGGGTAGAAGGGAGTCGTCTCGCGCTGCGGCGTCTCGACCACCTTGCCGTAGAGCTCCGAGGAGGAGGCCTGGTAGAAGCGGGTGTTGAGCCCCGCCTCCCGGATCCCCTCCAGGATGCGCACCGCGCCGAGCGCGTCGACCTCGCCGGTGTACTCCGGGACGTCGAAGGAGACGCGGACGTGGCTCTGGGCGCCCAGGTTGTAGATCTCGTCGGGGTGGACTTCGCGCAAGAGGCGGTTGATGGAACTCGCGTCGTTCAGGTCGCCGTAGTGGAGAAAGAGGCGGGTATCCTCCTCATGCGGGTCGCGGTAGATGTGATCGATCCTGCCGGTGTTGAAGGAGGAGGAGCGGCGGATCATGCCGTGCACCTCGTACCCCTTGGAGAGCAGCAGTTCCGCCAGATACGAGCCGTCCTGTCCGGTGATCCCCGTGATGAACGCTTTTTTCATGACCCCTCCGGGAAAATAAAGAACTCAAAATGAATAACATAGAAGCGGCGCACCTCAAGCCCTGGCGGCGCACTTTTACCCCGAAGCAAGGATCTTTTCGATAATCCTGGTCGTGGAGCGGCCGTCGACGAACTCGATGAGGGCGACCCTGCCGCCGTTGGCCTCGACCACCTCGCGCCCGACCACGTTCTCGATGCTGTAGTCTCCCCCCTTGACCAGGATGGCCGGGCGCAGCGCCTCGATCACCTTGAGCGGGGTGTCCTCGTCGAAGAGCACGACGTAGTCGATGCAGCCGAGCGCCGCGAGGATGTGCGCCCGCTCCGACTCCTGGATGAGCGGTCTCCCCTCCCCTTTAAGGCGGCGCACCGAGGCGTCCGTGTTGAGCCCCACGACGAGGATGTCGCCCAACTCGCGCGCCTTCTGCAGATACTTCACGTGCCCCACGTGCAATAGATCGAAGCAGCCGTTGGTGAAGACCACCTTCTTGCCGCGCTCGTGCGCCTTGGCGATCAGGTGGGTGAGGACGTCGAGGTTCTTGATCTTGGCGTCGCTGTCGCTCAGGCCGTGCGCCGCCTCGGCGACGATCTCCTCCGGGGAGACGGTGGAGGTGCCGAGCTTACCCACGGCGATGCCGGCGGCGACGTTGGCCACCCAGGCGGCGTCGGCTATGGTGAGGCCGCAGGCGATCCCCAGGGAGAGGACCGAGATGACGGTATCGCCCGCCCCGGTCACGTCGAAGACCTCGCGGGCCACGGTCGGGATGTGCACAGCCTCCCCGCGGACCGGGAAGAGCGACATCCCCGCTTCGCTGCGGGTGATGAGGAGCGCATCGAGCTCGAGGTCGGAGAGGATGGTGTCGGCCGCCTTTTCCAGCGAAGTCATGTCGGTGATGGCGGTCCCCGAGGCGATCTCCGCCTCCTTGCGGTTCGGGGTGAGCAGCGTTGCGCCGCGGTACTTGCCGAAGTCGTTCCCCTTCGGGTCGACGACCACCGGCACGCCGAGTGCGCGCCCCTTTTTGCAGATGGCGGAGAGGACCGCCGGGGTGAGCACCCCCTTCATGTAGTCCGAGACCACGACGACGTCGAAGCCCGACAGGTGCGCCTCCACGTAGTCAAGGAGCACCCTTTCGGTCGCAAGACCAAGCACCGACTTCGTTTCCCGGTCGATGCGCACGATCTGCTGGTGCGCGGCGAGCACGCGGGTCTTCTTGCTCGTTTTTCTTTCGGGGTCCTGGAAGAGCCCCGCGAGGTCCACGCCTTTTTCCTCCATGGCGCCTCGCAGCAGTTCTCCGTCCTCGTCGCCGCCGATCACCGAGCAGACCGCCACCTGGCATCCCAGGGCGATCAGGTTGTTTACCACGTTGCCCGCGCCGCCGAGACGCAGGTCCTCATGGGACACCTCGACCACCTGGACCGGTGCCTCCGGCGAGATGCGCTCGGCCTTGCCCCACAGGTACTCGTCCAGCATGAGATCGCCTATGACCAAAACCCGTATCGATCCGGCGCGCTCGAAAAGTGATTCTATTTCTCTTCTATCCATAACTCTCTCCAAAAAACGTTCAGCGTTCAACGTTCAACGTTCGTCGACAACTTCTTCCAGGCCGGCTATCCCTTACGTTCGGACGTCTTCAAGAACCTGATGAATCCATTTAGTGTGTTGCTAATCCGGTTACAGCGCATGATGACTTCTTCAAATGATGCATGGCTGAAATAACCGATGTCCAAGCCGGCATAGGCAAGACTTTTGACCTCGGAAAGGGACCCACGGGAAACGATGAGGTACTGAATCAATTCCCTGTTGCTGCCTCTGTCAAAGCCTTCCGCGATATTGGACATAACCGATACGGCTGCTCGCTGTATCTGATCCTTGAATCCATAATCCTTGCATTCACCAAGGAGTTTATAGATATCCGCCACAAGTAAACGAGCTTGTTTCCATGAATCAACATCTTCAAAGCGCTCTATTCTCAAGACGTCACCTCCTATTCGGCTAACAGGCAAGTTTTCTTGAACGTCGAACGTTGAACGTTGAACGGGTTTAGGCCATCCTGTCCAAGATGCCCGCCGCGAGGAGGGGGATCATGATCTCGTGGTGCCCGGTCACGGTGTAGCCGTGGCTCTTGCCGGAAGTCGGCCGCTTCACGACGTTGGTAAGCGGACGGTAGTGCTGCTGCATGTCGAAGTTCGCCGTGGTGAAGTGATCGACGTGGTGCCCGAGGTTCTGCGCGATGGAGAGGGCCTTCAGGAACACCTCGGGCAGAAGCACGGCGCTGCCGATGTTGAGATAAACGCCGCCGTCACCCAACTGCGAGACCACGGAGGTGAAGATCTGGAAATCGGTGTAGCTCGCCGCGCCGATGACCGCGCCGTCGGCGGAGGGGTGCTGGTGGGTGATGTCGGTACCGACCGCGACATGGACGGTGATCGGGATCCCCTTCTTCACGCAGGTGGCAAGAAGGCTCTGCTCGCGAAACGGGAGCTCGCGCTCCAGTATCATCCTGCCGAGCGACTCGCCGTGCCCGAGCCCCTTGGCGACCCCTTCCTTGAGCGCGGCGTTGATCTGCGCCCCGGTCTCCTCGGCCATGCCGAAGTTGCCCGCGTGCAGCACGACGCCCACATCCTCGCTGGTGGCGCCGATGAGCGCGATCTCGAAATCGTGGATGGAACCGGCGCCGTTAAGGGCGACCGCGGTGATCACGTCGGCCTCGATCAGCGCCTTCAAGACCGGCTGCAGCCCGCACTTGATGACGTGCCCCCCCATCGCCATGACGACCGGCTTCCCTTTTTTCCTGGCGGCGACGACGGCATCGATGATCCGGTTCAGGGCCTGCGCCCCCAACTGGTTCGGCATGGCGGCGAGCAGATCGGATACGGTCATGCCGGAACGCACCGGCTCCCCGAAGTCGTCCTTCACGTTCATCTTGTTCTTGCGCGTAGCGATGGGATAGGTGGTGACACCGGAGAAATCCATTGGTTGGTAGCTCATATCTTCCTTTTACCTTGCATATGTGATCTGCCGGCCTCTGCGGAGACCGGGCTCAACGCTTCACCGTCTCGCGGAACCATCGCAGCGAGCGTTTCAGCGTCTGGTCTATATCAACCTTCACCTCGAGCTTGAGGCTTGCGGACACCAGCCCCGGGTCCGGGACGAAGACCGAGTTGTCCTCGTGCATCCCCCTCACCAAGACCTCAGAGGCCATGCCAGAGAATTCCTTCACCTTCTCCGCCACCTCCCTCAGACTGATCCCGTAGGGGCTCCCCAGGTTGTAGGCCATCCCCGAGCCTCCGTCTACCAGCATACGCAGCAGCCAGTACGCCATGTCACTCGGGTACATGTAACTTCGGACCGCCTTCCCGTCGCTCAGGATGCGGATGGCGTTGTCGGTAAGGGCGTCACGGATGAAGTTGTTGATGGCCCAAGGCTTGTCCAGCGACTGGTAAGGCCCCATGAAGGCGAAAGGGCGCGCCGTGACGATGGGAAGTTTGCGAGAACTCCAGTAGGCGCTGCAGAGCGTCTCGGCGTAGCGCTTGGCGCCGGGGTAGACCGAGGTGATGGAGTTGACCGGTATCTCGCCTACGGTGTCCTCGGTTATGGCCGTACCGGCCAGGGACTGGCGCCCGTAGACCTGGCCGGAGCTCACGTTCAGGATCTTTGCGAGGTGCGGGAGGTTCGCCGCCGCGTCGAGTATGGTGGCCGTCCCCCTGGTGATGGTGTCCATGACGCTGATCGGGTTCGTCATGTGCTGCCTGTTGTCCGGGGTGGCGGCCGCATGGATGACGTAGTCGACTTCGGACGGCAGGTCGATCACGTCGCGCACGTCCGAACCGACTAGCCGGATCTCTGGGCATCGCACCAGGTGCGGGGCCTTCTTCCTGAAGGTATCGAGGTCGCGCGCCAGCAGGATCAATCCGGTACCGAAACCGTGCACCTGGTTCAGGTAGCAGACCATTTCAGCGATCCAGGTGCCGACGAAGCCGGTGCCTCCGGTAACGTACAAAAGCCGGTTGCGCAGCTTATCCAGCGCTTCCGGCGAGGAGCCGACCACTTCCTGACAGTCGGCTGCGATCATTTCCCTCAGCAGTTTTTCCATGTCAGCCTCGCTCTCTCCTGTCCTTGAGTTCCATCGCCACCTCGACGATCTTGTCCTCCTGCCCGCCGACCACCTTGCGCGCTCCCAGTTCGAAGAAGATGTCCCTTGGATCCACGCCGTATTCGATCGCCGCGAGGGTCACGTGCTTTGAAAAACCGGAGAAGACGCCGGAGAGCCCGCTCACGAGGCTCACGCTGCTGATGTACGGGATGCTGGCCATGATGCTCTTTTCCACGATATCGGCCGCGTCCAGTGCCTTGTAAAGGTCGATCCCCGTCTTGATCTGCAGACGCTCGAACACGGCCACGACGACCTCCATCTGGGCGTTGCCGGCGCCGGCGCCAAGTCCCCTGGAAGCCCCGTCTATGATGCGAGCGCCGGCCTCCACTGCCGCCACCGAATTCGCCACGGCCATACCGAGGTTGTTGTGGGCATGGAAGCCGACGGGGATCTTCAAAGAGCGCGCAAGATGCCCAACCCGATCCATCACGTCCGTCGGGAGATATGCGCCGGCGGAGTCCATGATGATGACAGCCTCGGCGCCATAGGACTGCATCTTGAGCGCCTCGTCCAGCAGCACCTCCTTGGGAGCCATGTGGCTCATCATCAGGACACCGTACGCCTCCTTGCCCTGTTCGCGGGTGAAGCTTATGTGGCGCTCGGTGATGTCGGCCTCGGTGCAGTGGCTCGCCACCCGCACCACGTCTACGCCGTAATCGAAGGCGAAGCGGAGGTCGTTATTGATGGTGGCGAATCCGGGGATGACGTGGATCCCCAGGCGCGAACGGGAGAGGTTTTCACGGGCCGTCTGCAGCATCTCCCGGTCGTCGAGCAGGCTGAGCCCCACCTGCAGTGAGGACGCCCCGAGCCCGTTGCCGTGCCCGACTTCCACAATCGGCACCCCGGCGGCGTCGGCGGCTTGGGCATACGCGGCGATCTGCCCCTTGGTAAGTTGGTGGGACAGCGCGTGGGAACCGTCTCTCAACGTTGCGTCGCTGATGATGACATTCCTCATATCACCCCCTGTTCACTGCGTTTTTTTGCGAATTCCTCGGCGACGGCGATGGCGGCGCAGTTGATGATGTCAAGGTTCCCGGCGTAGCTAGGCAGGAAGTCCCCGATTCCCTTCACCCTTACCGACATGATGACCCGGTTGTTCTCGTAGGTCGGGGGGATCACCAGTTTGTAGCTCGGCACGTACTGCTGAATCTTCTCGACCATGTCCCGGACTCCCTGCTGCAGAGCCGGGAGGTCAACTTCGGGGAGCTTCGCGTAGACGGTGGTCTGCATGTCGATGCACGGCTCCGCCGGGTTCAGGTTCAGAATTGCCTTGGCCCGGCCGCAACCGGAGAACATCTTCACCCCCTTCTCGGTGGTCTCTATGTACTCGTCCAGATTCAGACGCGTCGCGGGTCCGGCGCTCTTGGAGGCAATGGTGGAGACAACCTCGATGTAATCCACGTTCTTCTGCGTCTGGCCGATGACCCAAGCCAGTGGAATCGAGGCCTGTCCGCCGCAGGTGATCATGTTGATGTTGACGTCGTTCAGGCAGGCGTCGAGGTTGATCGCTGGTATGCAGAACGGCCCGAGTTTCGCCGGGGTGAGGTCTATGGCGATGATGCCGAGCTGGGCCAGTAGCGGCGCGTGTAGGTTGTGGCTCATGGCCGAGGTGCAATCGAAGACTATATCGCAGCACTCCGGGTTCTCCCTGATGCACTCGATCCCCTTGTCTGAGACCGGGACCCCGAGGCTCAGAGCACGCGACATCCCCTTTGAGGAAAGGTTGCGGCCTATAAACATAGAACACTCGAGCCACGATGAACGCAGCACCTTGTACAAGAGATCGGTGCCGATGTTGCCGCTGCCGAGTATGGCGACCTTTAGCTTTTCCATATTCACCTCTATCCGTCTTCAGTTCTTCATGTTTCCCGCTATCTCCACGTCGTCCAGGAAGGGGAACATGTGATGCAGCGGCATCGATTTCATGCTCCCGTCCGGCATCACCTTCGAGGAGACCGACGGGATGATCTTCTGGTCGTACTGGGCCCGAATATCCACCAACACCGGCCCTTGCACGGCAAGCGCCCGGGCCAGAACCTCGTCCAGCCGGTCCCTGCCGGAGCAGTCGAGGTAGGGGAGCCCGTAGGCCTGTGCCAGCTTGTCCAGGGGTGGAATGGAGACGCCGGAGTCGTCGCTCGCTCCAACAAGGTTCCCGTTGAAGAAGGAGTTCTGAGTGTTCCTGATCGAGACGTAACCGCCGTTGTTCACCACGAACAGCTTTAAGTTCAGGTTGTGGTGTCGCACCACCTGCAACTCGTGGCAGTTCAAATGCAGAGAACCGTCCCCGGTGACGCAGACAACCGTCCGCTCCGGGTCGGCGACGCTGGCACCGATACTAGCCGGAAGGGCGTACCCCATAGCGCCCAGGGCACCCGAGACGATGTAACGCTGCCCCTTCTTGGCCTTGAAGGCCTGCCCCATCACGTAGAATGCTGAACCCGCATCGGTCACCACGGTTGCGTCTTCAGAGACGGCGTCGCTCAAGCGGTCAGCGAACTCGTAGTAGTTGATATCCCCTTCCAGGAGGTGTGGCTCCGCCGTTACGGCGTACGTCCTCTTCCATGCCACACAGCGCTCCAGCCACGCCGCCCGCGCAGTTGCCGTTTCACGGCCGCCATCCGCCAGAGCTCCGGGGAGGGAAACTCCCTTTCCCAGGAAGGTCTGCACACTGCAGTTCACCTTCAGGTCGACCCCCACGTGCTCGCGTTGCAATACGGCGCGGTCCATCTCCACCTGAATCTTATAGGCGTCAGGGGCGAAGCCGTCCGCCTCGTAGCCCGTGGTCTGCTCGTGCAGGCTCGACCCGAGCGAGAGAATCAGGTCGGCGTTTTGCACCGCGAAATTCCCCGCCCGGTCCCCTTTCACGCCGGGATGTCCGACGAAAATCGGGGAATCGTAGGGAAGGAGATCCTTCGCCAGCTGCGTGGTGACCACAGGGACGTTCAGTGCCGAGGCGAAAGTGCGAAACTGCTCCGCGCGACCCGCGCAGTTGATGCCGTGTCCGGCGAGGATCAACGGACGTTTCGCCTCCTTGAGTTTCACGAGAATCCGTTCCAGCAAGGCCCCTTCCAGCTCCTCCGTATCGGCAGGCTCCGGGGTGAAGCCGACCAGTTCGTCCACCTTCACCCTCGCCCCCTGGATGTCCAGCGGCACGTCGAGAAGCACGGGCCCAGGACGACCGCCGGTGGCGAGGTGGATCGCCTTTTCCAGGTGGTACCGGACCAGCTTCGGGTCGTCCAGCAGCACCGAGTACTTGGTGATCGAACTGACGATGGGGACGATGTTGACCTCGAAGGTGCCATACTGGCGCAGCCCCGAGATGCCGGAGCCGTGGATGGTGCAAGGGAGCTTGCTCTGCCCCGTCAGGAATAGGATCGGTGAGGAGTCGAGCCAGGCGCCGGCAATCCCCGTCACGAGATTGGTCCCTCCCGGGCCGCTGGTACCGTAGCAGACGGCCAGTTTCCCGGTCTGACGGGCGTACCCCTCTGCGGCCATGGCGGAAGCCTGCTCGTGGTGGTTGCAGTAGTAACGGATCCTTTCTTCGCGCCCAACCGCGTCGATCAAGTGCATCATTCCACCACCCGAAAGCATGAAAGCGGTCCGGGCGCCGTAATCGGCCAGATGCTTGGCTATGTAATCAGAGACTCGCATTTCCATTGGTGAAAACTCTCCTAAAGGTAGGCGTCACAGAAGTACGAACATTAATTCTGCCCCGTGATCCTCGCCAACGATTCCACCACGTCACTGGCAGCGCGGTGAATGAAGTAACTGTCGACCGAATAGACCAGGAAGTTCGCGCCAAGCGAAAGGGCCGCACCGATCTCCGCCTCGGAACGGACCATCATGCCCGCAGCCTTCCCCGCAGCGCGGCATTTCTTCACGGCCGTTTCCAGAAAAGAGGTGACCCTGGGATGCTGCGTATCACCCTGGCACCCCATCGCCACCGACAAGTCGTAGACGCCGATGTACACCATGTCCAGATCTTCTATCTCCAGTATGGCGTCGATCGAGTCGCAGGCAGACTGGTTCTCGACGATGATCGATTTGAACGAGAAGCCATTGTTCAACTTCCCTGCCTGGTTGGTCGCAGCGCCGGCGTAGCCTGCGGCGCGGGTGAACGGGTTGTAGCCCCGGATGCCTTCGGGGGCGTACTTCATGCAGCGAAGCGCCTCCCGTACCGAGGCCGCGTCCTGCACCTGGGGAACGATCAAGCCATGGATCCCAAGGTCCATCACCGACTGGATCGTGAACTGGCTTGGCCCCGGCACACGGACCAGCGGCGAGCACCCCGCCCCCTCGCAGGCACGCACGCAGGCGTCGAGTTCCTTCAGTCCGAAAGGACCGTGCTCCATGTCGAGGATCAGGAAATCGAGCCCGGCGCGTCCGAAAATCTCGGACAGGGTCTGGGACGGCAGTATGGACCACATCCCGAGAACGGGCTTCCCCTCGGCCAGCTTTTTCTTCAGTGGATTTTGATGCATAGCGTCACCTTGTTCTGCGGGATACCCCCCATAGGGGCATCCGCCCAGGAGCCTAGCGGCAGGCGCCTTTGATGGTATCGACCATGAAGGAGAGCATCTCTTCAGTCATGCCGGGGTAGACCCCGACCCAGAAGGTATCGTTCATGATCCGGTCCGTGGTTGCCAGGTCGCCGACCACCCGGTAGCCGGTGCCGGTCTTTCTCATCTCGTCGAAGCAGGGGTGCTTGATCAGGTTGCCGGCAAAGAGCATGCGGGTCTGGATGCCATTGTTCTCCAACCGGTCCACGATCTTGCCGCGTCCAAGGCCCGTCCCCTGGCGCACGGTAAGGAGAAAGCCGAACCAGGAGGGGTCCGAGTGTTCGGTCGGCTCCGGCAAGATCAGGCGATCCGCGACCTCCTCCAGACCATCGCGTAGCGTCCGCCAGTTATTCTTCCGTGCATCGATGAAATCCGGAAGTTTCTCCAACTGCGCGCAGCCGATGGCCGCCTGCATTTCGGTGACCTTGAGGTTGTAGCCGAAGTGCGAGTAGACGTACTTGTGGTCGTAACCGTAGGGAAGTTCGCCGAACTGCTGGCCGAAGCGGTTGCTGCAGGTGTTGTCCTTGCCGGAGGGGCACCAGCAGTCGCGCCCCCAGTCACGGAAGGACTCCACAAGGCGCTTTAGCACGGTGTCGTCGGTGTAGACAGCCCCCCCCTCCCCCATTGTCATGTGGTGTGGCGGATAAAAGCTGGAGGTACCGATGTCGCCTATGGTACCGGTGTAGCGCCATTCGCCCTGATGGAGATACCTGGAGCCGAGGGCATCGCAGTTGTCCTCGATGAGCCAGAGATTGTTGCGGTCGCAAAACTCTTTCACGGCCGCGAGGTCGAAGGGATTGCCCAGCGTGTGCGCCACCATTACTGCCCTTGTCTTGTCAGAGAGGGCGTTTTCCAGCTGTGAGCAGTCGATGTTGTAGGTAGGGAAGGAGACGTCGACGAACACCGGCACCGCCCCGAACTGGATGATCGGCGCGATGGTGGTCGGGAACCCGGCGGCCACCGTGATGACCTCGTCCCCCTTTTTGATCCGTTTTTCGCCGAGCTTTGGGGAGGTGAGCGCCATGAAGGCGAGGAGGTTCGCCGAGGACCCCGAATTGGTGAGGGAGCAGTGCTGCACCCCGATGAACCGGGCGAATTCGGACTCGAAACGATCCGCGTAGCGCCCAGTGGTGAGCCAAAAGTCGAGCGACGAGTCGATGAGAGAGGCGATCTCCCTGCCGTCGAAGACCCTGCCGGCGTAAGAGATGCGGTCCCCAGGGGAAAAAACCCGATCCTTCTTGTGCTTGAATTCGTAATACCTTACGGCGGCGTCTATGGCTTGCTGTCGTAAAAGCTTCTCCTGTCCGTCGCTATCTACCAAATGACCGCTCCTTCCTCTGATCGTAGTAATCGCCGCGTCCCTGGCGCAGGAATGTCCTATATGCCACGATGCCGGCATATCTGGCAAGATATTCCAAAGATCACGCCGGGGTTCCTGGAAAACCGGTGCATCCTTGCCGCTAGCTCGCGCCCCGTGTCCCCGACAGTATCGCCTCGGTCTCCCGCAGTATGCAATCAAGCGAGGTGAACCGAGGTCGGTAGCCGAATGCCGCCGCTCTGCGGTTTTCTGAGAAATAGTTGCTCTTGACGCCGGTGGCTGTCACTGCGGCATGCTGTTCCGCGACGCGGTAGGCAAGCGCCCCGGATGCGGTGAACGCCGCGATGATCTCGAATTTCCCTACCGGCCCCGCGCTGTAAACGTCTAAGACGTCGTTGATGCGCTTCTGCCGCATCAGGCAGCGTACCAGCTCCGTTAAGTCTTCCGGGTGGACGAAATCCCGAACCAGGTCGTGTGCGCCTGTGACGAACTCCCGGCCGTGCTTGATGCAGCTGACCAACTCGCTCAGAAGGAATTTCTCATCCAGGTCTATGAACCGACTGAAGTAGCCGAAGACCCGTAAGTCGACGATGTTGAGTTCCTTCCGGGCACGGTGTTTCGCTTCGGAGCAGAGTTTCGCGACGCCGTAGTACTCTGTGGGCTGCAGAGCATTGGCGTTGAACCGCGCCTCGCTACTTTCAGTTGGTGGTTTGGAGAAGTCGGTCCCGTAGGCGGCCCCACTGCTGAGGCTCACGAAGAGAGTTTCCGGCTCCCTTTCCAGGTAGCGCAGGACCAAGTCGTCGAACCTTTCGGTGATATCGAAGACGGCGTACGGTTCTTGGACAAGTTTGCCGGGGCTGCCGATCCCGACGCAGTTTATCACGGTGTCATAGCGGTGGATCGGGAACTCATCGAATGGGAGCACACGGACCTGCTGCGTCGCTCCGATTGAGACAAGGAAGCTACGCAGCCGCTGGGCGTTGCGGGCAAACAGGTAAAGCTCCGCATCCTGTGCCAGGCAGAACTGGTGAATGAGCCCCTTAGCAATGTGGCTCGTGGCGCCAAGAATGGCGATCCGCTTGGTCGAGGGGAAGGGCGTCACTGCCGGCTCTCGCTATCCGCAGCGGTGTAAGCTGAGATCTGCTCAAGGCAGATCTCGCGCAGATCGTCCCCCCTCTGGTAGGCGAGGGTCCAGTCGACGATCTTGTCCAGCGTCGTCTCCAGGCTCCATCTGGGCCTCCAGCCGAGCTTCGCCTTGGCCTTGGAACAGTCCAGCTTCAGGTAGTGCGCCTCGTGCGGGTGCTCGCCCTGGTCCACCACGTAATGAGCATCACCCTGCCAGCGGCTGCACATCCTCTGCACAATCCATTCGACCTCGCGGGCGTCGTCGTCTCCAGGACCGAAGTTCCAGGCGCCGACGAATCGCGGCCCATCCTGGTACAGCCTCTGGGCAAGGGCAAGGTAGCCGGACAGCGGCTCCAGCACATGCTGCCAGGGGCGTATGGCGTGCGGGTTCCTGATCCGCACCGGCTGGTTCTTCAGGAGTGCGGCGACGCAGTCGGGGATGAGACGGTCCGCCGCCCAGTCGCCGCCGCCGATGACGTTTCCTGCACGGGCCGAGGCCAGCGCCACTCCGTGGTCTGCATAACGGGCCTCATTGAAGTAGGAGTTGCGGTAAGCGGCGGTAACCAGCTCCGAACACCCCTTGCTGCTGGAGTAGGGGTCGTACCCGCCCATCGGCTCGTTCTCGCGGTACCCCCAGGGCCACTCCCGGTTCTCGTAGCACTTGTCGGTGGTGACATTCAGCACCGCCTTGACGCCCTGGCTCTTTCTCACCGCTTCCAAGATGTGGACCGTTCCCATCACGTTGGTCGAATAGGTGTCGACCGGGTTCAGGTACGACTCACGCACCAGTGGCTGCGCCGCCATATGGATCACTATTTCTGGGGCCGCTGCCTTCACGGCGGCCGAAAGCGCCGCCTGGTCGCGCACGTCGCCGGTCACCGAATGCACCAGCCCCGCCACGCCGGCCAAGTCGAAGAGACTCGGATTAGTCGGGGGGGATAGTGCGTACCCCGTCACCTGTGCACCGAGCATGTGCAGCCAAAGCGAAAGCCAGCTTCCCTTGAAGCCGGTGTGGCCGGTGACCAGAATTCGCCTGCCCCGGAAGAATTCCGGATCGAAATGGTGCTGCTTTTTGTGGCTCATCGAGATTGTTCCTTCTGCCCCCTCCCATCTGCGGGAGGAGTTATCACCATTGTTTCCACGGGGCCTGTCCCGACTTCCAGAGATCTTCCAAGTAGTTCTTGTCGCGCAAAGTGTCCATGGGCTGCCAGAAGCCGTCGTGTTTGAAGGCTACCAACTGGTCGCTTTTCGCCAGCGACTCCATAGGCCCTTTTTCCAGAATGGTAGAGTCCCCTTCGATCAGGTCGAGCACCGCGGGCTCCATGACGAAGAACCCGGCGTTGATCCAGGACCCATCCCCCTTTGGCTTTTCCTGAAAACCTCGAACCTGGTTATCGCCGGTGAGATCCAGGGCGCCGAAGCGCCCGGATGGCTGCGTCGAGGTCACCGTCGCCAGCTTGCCGTGCTTTCGGTGATATTCCAGGAGCTTGTCGATGGGGACGTCGGAGACGCCGTCGCCGTAGGTCAGCATGAAGGTCTCGCCGTCGAGATAGTCGCGTACCCTCTTCACGCGGCCGCCGGTCATGGTCTCCAGCCCGGTGTTGACCAAGGTCACCGACCATGGTTCGGCGGAATGATTATGGACTACACGCTCGTTGGAGTTCCTGAAGTCGAAGGTGACGTCGGACTCGTGCAGGAAGTAATGCGCGAAGTACTCCTTGATGCAGTACCCCTTGTAGCCAAGGCAGACCACGAAGTCGTTGAAACCGTAGTTGGAGTACATCTTCATGATGTGCCAGAGGATGGGACGTTCGCCGATCTCGATCATCGGCTTCGGTTTTAGGTGGGACTCCTCGCTGATTCTGGTGCCGAAACCGCCGGCCAGTATCACTACCTTCATGCGCTCTCCTGAGATGTTCGTTATTGCATGACAAATCGCCGCCGGTGCGACCGTGGCGCCGGAGCCCCCCTCGGCAGGCAGCGGGAACTCCGGGACACCCGGCCGGGGCTAGACGCGGTAAAACTCCCGGTACCACTTGACGAAGCGCCCGATCCCCTCCTCGATGGAGGTGGCGGGCTTGAAACCCACGTCCGCCATCAGGTCGTCCACGTCGGCGTAGGTCGCCGGCACGTCGCCCGGCTGGATGGGGAGGAGGTTCTTCTCCGCCTTTTTCCCGAGCGTTTCCTCAAGCACCTCGATGAACCGGAGCAGCTCCACCGGGGAGTTGTTGCCGATGTTGTAGATCTTGTACGGGGCGTAGCTCGTGCCCGGGTCCGGGGCGTCGCCGCTCCAGGCGGGATTCCCCTGCGGCACCTTGTCGCTCACCCGGATCACCCCCTCGACGATGTCGTCGACGAAGGTGAAGTCGCGGCGCATCTTGCCGTAGTTGAAGATGTCGATGGGACGCCCCTCGAGGATCGCCTTGGTGAAGAGAAAGAGCGCCATGTCCGGCCGTCCCCACGGTCCGTAGACGGTGAAGAAGCGCAACCCCGTGGTGGGGATGCCGTACAGGCTCGAATAGGTGTGGGCCATGAGCTCGTTCGCCTTCTTCGTGGCGGCGTAGAGGGAGACCGGGTGGTCGACGTTGTGATGCACGGAGAACGGCATGGTGGTGTTGGCGCCGTAGACCGAGCTGGAGGAGGCGTAGACCAGGTGCTTCACGCCGTGGTGCCGGCACCCCTCGAGGATGTTGACGAACCCCTGGATGTTGCTGTCGATGTAGGCGTAGGGGTTGACGAGCGAGTAGCGCACCCCCGCCTGCGCCGCGAGGTTCACCACGACGTCGAAACGCTCCTCCTCGAACAGGCGGTGCAGCGGTTCCCGCTCCTCGAGCCCCATCTTCAGGAAGCGGAAGCCGTCGCGCTCCTTGAGCAGATCGAGCCTCCCGAGCTTCAGGTTCACGTCGTAGTAGTCGTTTAGGTTGTCGATCCCCACCACCTGATCGCCGCGTGCCAAAAGCCGCTGCGACAGGTGAAAGCCGATGAAACCGGCTGCGCCGGTAACCAGTATCTTCTTCATGTTTACCTCCCAATGGGTCCGGTGCAGCGGCGGGGGGCGCTGCCGCGGAAAGCCCTGGCCGCACCGGATACGGAAACGGATTATATGCCACCTTAGCGGAGCACAAGTAAATCTTTTTTTACGTTTTCCGCAACACCGTCCCTGACCTTTTCTCCAGAACCTCCCCGATCACCTCCAGGGTTTCCCTGCTGTTACGCTGCATGGTAAGGGGTGCCGCCGCTTCGGCGGCCGCCGCCCCCATCCTTTGGCGGCGCTGCGGGTCGGCGAACTGCACCACGGCCGCCGCGATCTCTCCCGCATCGAGAGGATCGCGCAACACGATCCCCTGCTCCCCGTCGCGAACCAGCTCCGCTACACCGTTGTAGCGCGAGGTGATTACGGGAAGCCCGCAGGCCATCGCCTCGAGCGTGGCGTTGCTGAAGGGGTCGTAGAGGGTCGGGAAGGCGAAGATGTCGCACCCCAGGTAGAAGCGCTCCACGTCGCGCACCGGCCCGGTGAACACCACCTTTTCCGCCACCCCGAGGCGCTGCGCCCGGCCCATAAGTGCCCCGGTGCGCCCTTTCCCCACGATGAAGAGCTTGAAGGGAACGGTGATTTTCGCCGCGGCCTCGATCAGGGCGGGTACCCCCTTGCGCTTGAAGCCGCTCCCCACGTAGAGGATGCGCAGCTCTTCCCCGAGCCCGTACGTTTCGGCTAACCGCGCCCGGTACTCCTCGCGCCTTTGCAGCGGGAAGTGGGCGGCATCAACCCCGTTGTACACCACCCTTATCTTATCCTCGGGGACTCCGTAGAGCTCCACGATCTCGCGCTTGCCCATCTCGGAGTTGGCGATCACCGCGCTGAGGGCGGGGTCGGTGTAGAGCCGTCGCTCCAGGGCCATGTAGGCGAGCTGGAAGGGGCTCAGGTAAGTGGCAAGCCGCGCGAGCCACCCCCGCCCCAGGTTCTTGCGCCTGAGCCAGATCCGGTGGCAGCCGTCGCCGGCGCGGTAGATGTCCTGCCTGAGCGTCCGCTCCAGGCTGAAGACCACGTCGAAGCGCTCGCTTTCGATGATGCGCTTGCATCCGAGCGAGAAGGTGAGCGACTTGAGCCACCCCGGCTTTCTGGCCGCGGAGACCGGGTGCAACCGGATCTTCTCCCCACCCTCCGCGTCCCAGCTCGACGCGAGGACGTGCACCTCGTGCCCCAGGGCGACAAGCTCCTCGATGAGCCGCACCATGTAGCGCTCCGCCCCCCCGAAGGGGGTGTATTTCTGACGGATCAGGGCGACTTTCACGGCATGCCCAGCCGGAAGGCGAGCTGCGGGAAGCGCTGCACCAGCCCCCGCTTGGTCAGGAGCGGAAGGCGGAAGGACTGCACCGAGCGTTCCACGTACTCGCGGTAGTTCGCCGCATCCCCCATCTCCCGGTAGGCCCCGGCAACCTTGAGCATGATCTTCGCCTTCCGCTTGCGGTAGGCCCGCAGGTGATGCGCGGGGGCCGCCGTCGGGTTCTCCCCGATGAAGTCGTCCATGAGCCGGAAGTGGTTGTCGCGCTGGAAGCCGGGGGAGATGGCCCTGAGCGAGGCGGTTCCGGAGGCGCTGTGCTTTCTGTAATAGATGAGGTAGTCGGTGATCACGGCGAGCGGGAGGCCGTTTTTAAGGTAACGCAGCCACAGGTTCAGATCCTCCGGGCCGACGTACGCGTCGCTCCAGAGCCCGGCCCGCTCCAGCGCACCCCTCCTGGTCATGAAGCTGGAGCAGACGATGAAGTTCCCTTCCCTGAGGAAGATGGGCAAAAAGGCGTCCATCCCCCCCCAGAGGTACCCGTCCCCCTGCTTCATGGCGCCCCCCGGCTTCAGGAAGCGCTGCTTGCAGCGGCGCGCCTGCTCCAGGTCGTCGCAGAAGTTCTTCGCCTTGCAGAAGACGGCGCCTACTTCCGCGTTCCCCTCGAGGATCTCCACCTCTTTTTGCACCAGCGCGGGGTGGTACACGTCGTCGGCATGGTAGAAGGCGACGTACTCCCCCTTGGCCATGGCGAAAAGGGTGTTCAGGTTCCCTACGTACCCCAGGTTTTTCTCGTGCCGTACGTGGACTACCCGCGGGTCGCGTGCGCTGAAGCTGTCGACGATCTCGCCGGTGGCGTCGGTGGAGCAGTTGTTCCCCACCAGGATCTCGACGTTTCGGTAGCTCTGCGCGATCACCGATTCGAGGGTCTCTCCTATGAACGCCGCGCCGTTGTACGCGGGGATGCAGATGGAAACCAGCGGCTTTGTCATAACTCCTCCTGATGCCCTATCGGGCGAAGAACTTCCCCATGCCGCGCATGGCTTCCACGGATATTCCGGGACGCGGCGTCGCCCCCTTGATCGGGCGGTAGGCGGCATCGAGCACCTCGATATCGCCTGAGGGGTGGGTCACCGTGATGCGGTCGGGCTCGTTGACGCTGAAGGTGTCCCAGGAGCTGATCACGGTGAAAGGGCGCGCCCCGGCATCCAGCAGGGAGCGGCCGTTGCTGAAGGCCCCGGGTTCGCTCTGGCAGCCGAAGAGCTCCTTCATCAGCATGGGGGCCAGGTCCAGGTGAGTGGTGGCGTGGCTGTAGACGTGCGCCCCCTTGCCCGGCCACCGGATCACCATCGGGGTCCGCGTCTGGTACTTCGAGAAGTTGCCCCCGTGCCCCCAGTAGTTGAGCCTCAGGTCGTTGAACTCCTCACCGTGGTCCCCGGTGATCACCACCACGGTCTCTTCCATGAGCCCCTTTTTCTCCAGGGCCGCGAGCACCTCTCCCACCAGGGTGTCCGCGTAGTACACCGAGTTGCGGTACCTGTTGTAGAAGGGGCGCGGGTCGTACTCGTTGTTCAGCTTGAGGTAATCGACCTCTTTAAGCTCCGGCTGAAACGGTGCGACCCCGGGGGGGTGACCTGCCGTGTGCGGCGCGTCGTAAAAGAGAAAGCCGAAGAACGGGGCGTCCGCGGACTGGGCTCCGATGAACTTGAGCATCTTGTCCGTGATGGCCCGGTCCTTCGTGACTGGGGAGTCCCCCTCGGTGTGCAGGTCGATCCTGCCGCGTATATCGGCGAAGACGGTGCGGTCGAATTCGGGGCTCACGAGCGGGGCGCTGGCGTAGATCCCCATCCGGTAGCCGCGGCGCAAAAGCTCCCGCATCAGCACGGGGCTCCGCTCCTCGGCGAGCACCGCGTGCCAGTAGGTGCCGTAGAGGCCGTAAAACAGGCCGAAGATCCCGAAGCGCGTCGCGTTGCCGGAGCTTAGGTGGTTGTCGAAGCGCCACGCTTTTTGCGACAGGCGCCAGATGTTGGGGGTCTCCTCGGCGGTCAGGTTGTCGAAGCGCCAGCTGTCGATGGCGATGACCAGGAGGTTCAGCCGTCGCGTCGGCTCCCGGAAGGAGAGCTGCTCCAGGGGATAGCGCAGGCCGCTGTGCCGGTCGGGCATGGCGAGCCCCCCCCCTTCCCGCTTGCCGGCAAGCCCGAGCTTTGCGAGCAGACGCTTCGCGGTGAGGGGCATGAAGGCGGGGAGGTAGCGCGCCTGGCTCGTGATGGAGGTGACGTAGTTGGCGTCGGCCCAGGCGTACACGGCGTGGGTGGAGAGGATGAGGAGCGCCACGGCAAGGGCGACACCTCCCCCCACGCTGCGTCTTCTTTTCTCGACCCAGCGCCAGCAAACCCAGGCGATGGCACACTCGGCGAGTGCCGCGACCAGCACGGCGAGAGCCAGAAGGAACCAGAGCTTTCCGGTCATCGGGAGCACCTCACCGGCGGCGCCGCTGGCGAGCAGGTTCAACACCATCCCGTTCAGGTGAAAACGGTACTGGGCGAACACCAGGGTGTCGATGACGACGCCAAGCACCAGGGCAAGCTGCAGCGCGATGGAGAGCCCGGAAACCGCCCAGCGGCGCGGGTAGAGGGCGATCAAGAGCGCGCTTGCCGGGAACAGGTAAAAGGCCAGGGAGAAGAAATGCCCGAGGTAGGAGATGCCCAGAGTAGCGGTCGCGAGCGCCGTGTCCGGCGGCGGCATAAGCTTCAGGTACTGCACGGATATCAGCATGAGCACCACCGCGTTGGCCGCGGTGAACCACGCCGTCCAGCGCAATAGGGTGCTGCGGGGACCGGTCCTTTTAAAGGTAACCGCCTTGTTGATCAACAGGAACCACTCCTTTGCCACGACGCCGGCCGGCCGCGTCCTGCCGTGACCGCGCCGGGTCCGGCCTGCCGTGCCCTACAGGCGCTCACCGTCCCTTCTTCCTCGCGTCCAGAATCCGGTGGTAGAAATCCAGCGTCCTGCGCGCCATCATCTCTTCGGTGTACCCCTGGAGCACGAGGTTGCGCGCGGCGGTGCCGAGCGTTCTGCGCAGCGCCTCGTCGCGCAGCAGCGTCGCGATGGCCGTGGCGTAGGACGCCGGGTCGCCGCTTTGCGCGCGAAAGCCGGTTTTGCCGTCCAGGACCAGTTCGGCGAGCCCCCCCACCGGGGCAGCCACCACGGGGAGCCCCATGGCCATCGACTGCGTGATTCCCTGCGGCACCCCTTCCAGCTCCGAGGTGAGCACCGCCACGTCCGAAATGGCGAGCAGCTCCGGGATGTCGCTGCGGTAGCCGGTCAGAATCACCTGGTGCTCGACGCCCGCCTCGCGGACCAGTCCCTCGATCGTGGCACGCCCCGCACCGTCGCCGACGAACAGGTAGCGCGCCTGCGGGAACTCATCCTTCAGCAGTTGCGCCGCAGCCACCATGACGTCGTAGCGCTTCCCCCTTCTCAGCATGGCGATCATGGTGATCACGGGGGCGTCCTCCGGTATCCCCAGCTCCTCCCTGAGCCCGGGGTTGACCGGTCGGCTCGGGTCGAAGCGCTCCAGGGAAACGCCGGTGGCGATGGAGACTATCCGCTCCGGCGCCATGCCGTTGTCCTTGATCATCGCCTCCCGGACCGCTTCGCCCGTAGTGACGATGCCGTCGGGCATGCGGTAGACGAAATTGAACGGGCTCTGCGAGATCGGGTTCGCCATGTGGCGGGTCCTGATCAACAGCTCGACCCCGGCCAGCTTGGCCGCCAGGCCTCCTGACCAGCTGTCCTTGCTGCTGTGCGTGCTCACGACGTTGATGCGGTGCTTTTTGATGGCGCGGTAGATCTTCCATACCGCGGCGGGGTCGAGGACCCTGCGCATCGGCACCTCTTCCACCGGGATGCCGACGCGCTTCGCGTTCTCGAGCACCGCGCTCCCCGGCTGGCAGGCGATCACCACGTTGTGCCCCATCTCGCGCACCCTGAGGCACTCCTGGATGACGCGCCTCTCCTGCCCGCCCCAGCCGTCCGGGGACCACTCGGTGTGGAGGATGTTGAAGGTGCGGCTTTTCTTTTCCTGCATGCTTGCTTTTTCTGTCACTCTTTGAACCTGTATCCTTCCCGCGGCACCGTCGGCCGCGGCATCGCCCCCGGCCCTAGCCGCGACGAAGCTCCCTTTCCGCGCGGTTCAGCTCGATCGCCTTGCCGTACTTGTAGAAGGTGTAATGGGCGTAAATGGTGCTCAGCACGAACCCCATCCCCCCTTCCAGGAAACCGAGCTTCAAAACGTACATCTTGAAGAAGGTGAAGAGGGGTTTGAAAAGAAGATGGAGAAGCCCGGGGCGCTTCCCCTTTTTGACCAGTTCCCGGGCCGCCAGGGTGGAATAGCGCTCCATCCGGGTGACGTAGTCGGAGAGACCGGAATAGGTTTTGTGCACCAGGTTCCCGTCGAGCTCCCCCACCTTCCCCCGGCACTCCAGCGCCTCGTGGACCTCTTTCTCGCTGAAGGTGCATTCCCTGCGGTCGTAGAGCCGCTTGTTGAAATCGGGGTACCAGCCGCAACGCCTGATCCAGCGGTCGCCGAAGTAGTTCTCGCGCGCCACCCGGTAGCAGGGAGCCCCCCCCTCGGAAACCTTCAGGATCGACTCCTTGAGCCGGGGCGAGACCCGCTCGTCCGCGTCGATGTTGAAGATCCAGTCGTTTTGCGCAAGCTCCGCCGCGGCGTTTTTCTGCCTGCCGAAGCCGGGCCATGCCCGGTACTCGAAGCGGACCTTCGGGTTTTCGCGGCAGATCGCCTCGGTGCGGTCGGTGCTCCCGGAGTCGACCACCACGATCTCGTCGGCAAAGTCGAGGCTCTTCAAACAGTCGCCGATGAACTTCTCTTCGTTCAGGGTGATGATGGTGGCGCTTATCTTCATGAATGATCCGTCAACAGTTTCTCGACGCAGGCGAGCACCGCCTCCGCCTTGATGGTTTCGCGGCAGGCGAGGTCTTTGTCGCATTGTTTGCGCAGGCAGCGGGCGCAGTGCATGGGGGACTGGATGACGGCGTGCTGCTCTCCGCGCGGGCCGACGCTGCGGGCATCGGTGGAGCGGTAGAGGGAGACCGTTGGGGTGCCGAGTGCGGCCGCCAGGTGCAGCGGTCCGGAGTCGACCCCCACCACGAGGTCCGCCTTTTTCATCACCGCCGCGAGCCCCTTCAGACGGTACGCCTCGAGCACGCGTGCACCGCGCCCGATACCCGCGGCGATGCGGGTCACCGTCCCTTTCTCACCGGCGTCTCCCCAGGGAAGCAGCATGGTCGCATCCGGGAAACGCTCCAAAAGCGCGGCGCCCAGGGCGATCCACCCCGCCTCGCTCCAGAGCTTGGTCGGCAGCGCGCTGCCGCACTGGAAGAGGAAGACGAGCCCGTCGGAAAGGGTCGCAAAGAGCGCCGCCGCATCGGCGTCGTCGTCGGGAGAGACGCCGACCGTGGCGCAAAGCGGCATCTGCCTGAAATCCTTGCCGAAGGGGATGCTCACCAGGCGCAGGTACTTGTCGGCCAGGTGCTGGTCCTGGCGCCGCATCGGGATCCGGCGCGTGGTGAAATAGACGTTCACCCCCTCCTTCAGATCCTCCTTCTCGAAACCGATGCGGTTCGGGCAGCCGGTCAGCTTGCAGATGAGGCCGCTTTTCAGGTCCCCCTGCAGGTCGAAGACGATGTCGTACTCGCGCTCGCCGAGCGCACCCTTGAGCGCCGCCACCTCGTTTCGGGTCGAGGCGGCGAACAGCTGCCGGCGCCAGGCGTCGGGGCGGACCGTGTGCAGCAGGCTCAGGTCCGGATGTCCTTCCAGCACCTGCCGCAGCGACTCGTCGACCACCCAGTCGATCTCGATGCCGGGCGACGCCTTTTTCAGGTAGTCGAGCACCGAGAGTGCGATGGCCAGCTCGCCCAGGGGCGAGGTCTTGATGATTAGTACGCGCATAGAGCCTTCTGCGAGCAAGGGTTATCGAAACAGCTTGTCCAGCTTATCCAGAAGTAGGCCGCTCTCCTCGAAGTCGATCTCGAGCAGCGTCACGAAACAGTTGCCGAGCCTCTCCCGGTACGGCGCGAGCTTCACGGCATCCTTCTCGGTGGTGATGAGAACGGTGCTGCGCGAGGCGTCCCGCAGCCGGCAGATGGCGGCGATCTCGTCCTCGCCGTAGCTTGCGTGGTCCGGAAAGGCCAGGGTCGCGGTGAGCCTCACCCCGCCCGCCTCCAAAAGGTCGAAGAAACCGGCGGGGTCGGCGATGCCGGAAAAGGCGGTCACCCGCGCCCCAGCGGCGCTGTCGAGACCGACGCGGTCGCCCCCGCCGAGCGGTACCAGGCCGGTGAGCCGGTGGCTGCTGCGGCAGGCGGGCTTTCCCGCGACCGGCTCGGGTGCGAGCCCCGGGGCGCAGCGGGTATAGACGATGAGATCGGCACGCTGCACCGCTTTTGCAGGCTCCCTCAGAAAGCCCGCGGGAAGGGTCCGGCCGCCTGCAAACGGACGCTTTGCGTCAAGGAGCAGGATGTCGAGATCGCGCTTCAAGCGCAGGTGCTGGAACCCGTCGTCCAGGATGAAGACGTCCGGCTGCAATTCGTTCAGTGCGAAGAGCCCGGCGCGGTAGCGGTTCGCTCCGATGACGGTCATGAGTCCCGGGACCTTCTGCGCCAAGAGGTACGGCTCATCCCCGGATGCTTCGGGGGGAATAAGCATGTTCTTGCCGTCGCAGACGATGCGGAGCTCCCCTTCGGCGGAACCGCCGTACCCGCGGGAAAGAACGGCGACCCGCTTGCCGCGCTCGATGAGGTGCCGCGCAAGCCATGCGACCACCGGCGTCTTGCCGGTGCCGCCGAGAGCGATGTTCCCGACCGAGATGACCGGGACCGGGAGGCGGTGCGACGGCAGCAGGCCGATCCGGTAGGCAGCCGCCCTGAGGCTCAGCACCCCCGCGTAGGGTATGGCCAGAGCCCGCAGCAGCGCGAGGAGGAGCCGGTCCCGCACCCCCTCACGCTTTCCTTCCACGAGATCGCGGTAGTAGTGCTCCGAGGGAAGCTTCACCGCCCCCCCTTGCCCAGACCCAGCCGATGGTAGAGCCCGTCCGCTGCCTCGATCACGTCGCCCGCGGTCACCGCGGTCATGCAGCGGTGATCGATGGGGCACTCCCGCTTCATGCAGGGAGCGCAGTCGGCCCCCCGGCGCACGATGGCGCCGCGCTCGAAGAAGGCGCTGGTGGTGCGGTGGTCGGTGGGACCGAAGATGGCGACAAGCGGGACGTCGAAGGCCGCGGCGATGTGCATCGGGCCCGAGTCGTTGGTGATGAAGAAGTTGCAGCGCTTGATGAGCGCCATGAGCTGCCTCACCGAGGTCTTTCCGGCGAAGTCGGCGCAGTCTCCTTCCAGCAACTCGGCTATCTTTCCCGCCATCTCGGTTTCTCCGGGGCCTCCGGTGATGATGACCCGGGCGCCCCAGCGCTTGGCCAACTCGCGCGCGGTCTCGGCGAAACGCTCGGGGTACCAGCGCTTGGCGGAGCCGTAGGTGGCGCCGGGGTTCACGCCGAGCACGAACTCCCCGGGTGCGATCCCACGCGCCGCGAGGAGCGCATCCATCTCGGCATCTTCGGCGGCCGAGGTCTGCAGCCTGAGCTGTGCCGGCGACGGCTTCAAGCCGAAATACTCCAGCATGGTCAGGTAGTTCAGCACCTGATGCGTGTCCGGCTTAAGCAGTACGCGGGGAAACCGGTGCGTGAGGATGATGCTGCGGGCGTCGCTGTCCTTGCCGACGCGCTGCGGGATCCCGGCAAGCCAGGGGACGAGGGCGGCATCGAAGGAGTTCGGAAGCATGACGGCCAGGTCGAAGCGGCTGCGGCGCAGTTCGGCGGCGAGCCGCAGACGCCCGAGGGCGCCCTTGTGACGGCCGTTTCGGTGGAAGGTGATCACCCGGTCCACGCCGTCATAGACGCGAAAGACCTCGGAGACGGCCTCGTTGGCAAGCACGGTGATTTCGGCTTCGGGGAAATTGGCGCGAACGGTGTCGACGGCCGGGGTGGTCATCACGGCATCGCCGATCCAGTTGACGGCGCGGATGAGGATTTTGCGGACGCGGCTGCGGTCTATAGTCTTCATCGGGCACCCGTGACGCCGCTGGGGCTTGACCCAGCGCAGGACGGACCGGCGGGACGAGCGGAGTTATCAAAACGTGAAACTGGTTGCATTATTGGCTTTCTCGGGCGTTGAAATCGGGCAATGATGCCATAACCACGCCGATATGGGAAGTAAATTAAGGGAGTTTGTCCAGGAACCGGTCCATGAGCGCCATGTGTTTCGCGGTCGCCCCGCCGCTCTCCCGCATCATGGAGAGGGCGTTATGTCCCAGTTCACGGCGCCGCTCCGGATCGGCTATCAGTTCGCGCCAGACCTGGGTCAACTGCTCCGGCGACGGCACCTGCACCCCGCCGCGGTAGCGCTTGACGAGCGCCGCGATGTCGCGGAAGTTGTTCATGTATGGCCCGAAGGTGGAAGGGATGCCGCACGAGGCGGGCTCCAGCAGGTTGTGCCCGCCGAGCTCCACGAGACTTCCCCCGACGAAGCAGAGGTCGGAGAGGGCGTAGAGCCGCATCAACTGTCCCACCCCGTCCACCAGGAGCACCTCGCCCGGCGCAAAGGAACCGCTCCACCCTTCGAGCACGCTGCAGCGCCGGTAGGTAAAGCCCTCCCGCTCCAGAAGTGCCGCGATCTCCGCGGTGCGCTCCGGGTGGCGCGGCGCGAGGACGAGGAACAGGTCGTCGCGCTCCCGCTTGAGCTCCCGGTAGGAGGCGAGCAGGTACGCCTCCTCCCCGGGCCTCGTGCTCCCCGCGCAGATGACGGTGGCGGCGGCCGGGACGCGGTAGTCTTCCCGGAGTTGCGCCCTTTCCGCGGCCGGCACTTCGCGATACGGGACGTCGTATTTCAGGTTTCCGGTCACCACGCTCCGCTCCGGCGGGGCGCCGATCGCGAGCACCCGCTCAAGGTCCCCCTCGGCCTGCATGCAAAGCAGGGAAAACAGGCGCAGCGTCGGGCGGAAGAACCAGTCGAACTTGCGGTAACGCGGGAAGGAGCGCTCCGAGATCCTGCCGTTGGCAAGGACCACCGGGATGTCGCGGCGCGCCGCCTCGCGGGTGAAGTTGGGCCAGATCTCCGTTTCCATGATCACCACGAGCTCTGGCGCGACGGCCGTGAGGGCGTGCCGCACCGAGGGGAGAAAATCGAAGGGGAAGCAGACGACGGCGTCGATTTCGGGGATCCCGGCCGAGACGGCCCGGCCGGTGGCGGTGGTGTTGGAGACCACGAGGGCCCAGTCGGGGCGGCGCTCCTTCAGGGCCTTCAGGAGGGGGCGCGCCGCCAGGGTCTCGCCGACCGAGACCGCGTGGACCCAGATCACCTTCCGCCCGCGGATCTTTTGCATCTGCTCGGCCGAGACCGCACCCAGGCGCTCGGCAAGTGCCGGCGGGTTTTTCCCGGCCAGGAGCTGGAAAAGATGAAACGCCAGCAGCGCGGGGGAAAGGATGAGGGCGGCCAGGTTGTAGAAAAGAAGGAACATGCAGCTCTCTCTCCCGTCCCGGGTGTCCGGCTGGGGACGGGGGGTCGCGCCTGACGGCGGGACCGTGGTCGGGGCGCCTCAAGCGCTAGGCGCCCGCCTCGCTTTGGCGGTAACGGCTGCGCCACACCTCGACCTTGTCGAGGACGTCTTGCACCGTGATGCGCGCCATCCGGTCGGGATGGTTCTCCATGGTGATCGGGTAATCCTCGCCCGGCTCGCCGTAGGCGTCGATGGCCAGGTCGCCGAACTTGCGGTACGGGCCGACGCGCTTCGGGTTCGAGTACCCCATGAGGGCGATCACGGGACGATCCAGGGCGACGGTCATGTGCAGCGGGCCGGTGTCGAGCGACAGCACGAGCGCCGCCTTGTCGAGCACCCCTACGAGCCCCCGCAGGCCGCCGTTGCCCAGGTTGTTGAAGGGCTTGATGCGCGCCTTCTCCATGATGATCCGTTCCGCGTTCTCCTCGCGCGGGGAGCGTCCCCCCACAAGGACCGGCTGCAGGCCGAAGTCGCCGGCGAGCGCGTCGCACACCTCCGCCCAGCGCTCGGGAATCCAGTCCTTCTGGGCCTTGCTGGTGGCGACCACGATGGGCACCACCGGACGGTCGAACTGCGCGTAGAAATCGCGCTGCCACGCGCGCTCCTGGTCGTTCCAGGGCCCAAGGTTCCATTCCACCGGGGAGGTCGGCGCACCGAGGTACTCGCAGAATTCCAGGTACTGGTCCTGGACGTGCTGCATGGCATGCGGCGGGATGCGGTGCGTGGTGAAGAGCCAGTTGAGGTCGCGGGCACGGGCGAAGTCGAAGCCGAGCTTCACCGGCGCGTTCACGAAAGAGCAGATGATGTTGGCCTTGAAGTAGACCTGCAGGTCGAGCACGAGGTCGAAGCGGCGCGACTTCAGCTGCTCCCGTACCTCCAGGTAGCCGCGCCACCCCTTGCTGCGGTCGAACAGGATGATCTCGTCAACCAGCGCGTGCCCGCGCACCAGCATCGCCGGCCCGGGCTGCAGGATCCAGGTCACCTTCATGGCCGGATTGGCGCGCTTTAGCGAGTGAAGCACCGGCAGCACGTGCACGGTGTCCCCTACTGCGCTCATCATGACGATACAGACCCTATCTGTGGCAAAACGCATCAATTTTTCTCCATAGCGAGGGATGCCAGCCGCGCCAGCGCCTCCTCGTCGATTTGCAATCCCCACCGGTCGCGCCACTTGCGCGCCGAGCGGGCGAGCCGCTCATAGTTGCGCCGGGCGACCTCCGCTTCCGGAGGAAACAGCACACGGTCCACGTCGAGGAGGTAGGCGGTGGGGACCGGGGCGAGGGTCACGTAGATGTTTTTCATGTTGAGGTCGGGGTGCCAGGCACCGCACCCTTCCAGCCGGCGCAAAAGGAGCGCCACCGCCTGCAGCAGCGCCTCGCGCTCCGCCGCGTCGCTCGCCTGCCAGCGCTCCGGCAGGTCCCCCCCGGCAGGGAGGCGCCGGGTCATCACGTCGCAGCGCACGAAGGGAAACGCCGCGGGGTAGAGCGCGTAGGCGATCACCTCGGGGGTCGGGACCCCGGCCTCGGCAAGCCGGACCGCGTTGGCGAGTTCCAGCGGCGCGCGGGTGGGGGGTAGAAAGCGCTCACCGGTTAAGTAGCGCAAGAGGCCGCCGTGCCGGTTGCGGCGCACCACGACGGGTACCGGCTCCGCCCCCGGGAGGGTGACGCCGTAGCAGGCGCCGCGGCCGTGCATCACGTCGCGCTCCGTCCGGGCCGCCGCCCAGTCGTGCAGAGTCGGCGCGGTCAAAGCCTCGCGCACGGCGTCTGCAGCCCAGGCGCGCGCCACCACCCGCCTGCCGGCGACGACAAACTGAAGGTACGAATCGGGGTTGACGATACGGGTTGCTGCGGGGTCTGCCGTCATCCGGCCTCCAAAATAATCCGGGAACCATTAGTGGGGGAAGCCGCCGGCACCGATGCGATCAAACGCAGGGAGGGCGGTCGGCGGAGCGTGAGGGTTTACGGCTTCGTCCCGTCCGCCTGCCCCGCCGGCTGCGGGGCGCGCTTCCAGCGCTGATGGACCCAATACCACTCGGTCGGGTGCCGCACCACGTAATCCTCGAGGCAGCGGGTCATCTGCACCGTGTCCTGCACCTCGATATCCCCGTGCGCCGCCCCGAGTTCCAGTTCCGGATGGAACTCGACCACCTGACGGTCCCCTTCACGGTGGATGAAGGCGGGCACCAGCGGCACCTGGTTTTTGCGCGCCAAAAGGGCGAGCATGTTGGTGGTCCAGGCCGGTCGGCCGAGGAAATCCACCAGCACGCCGTTGCGGGTCCAGGTGGCCTGGTCGATCAGGAGCCCCACCACGCCGTTTCTGCGGAACTGGACCATCATGTTGCGCAGGGCCCCGTCGGCGTAGATGACCGAGTTCCCGTGACGGCCGCGCACCTTCTCCAGCACGGCGTTCAGCGACTGGTTGTCCTGGCGTTTCGCCACCACGCTGATGTTTTGCACCCGGCTGCCGAAGGAGAGCGCCATGAGCTCCCAGTTGCCGCAGTGGCCGGTGAGAAGCGCCACCCCCCGCCCCCGCTCGCGCGCCTTTTCGAAGTGCTCCAGTCCCCGGAACTCCACTGCGTCGATCATCGCCTGCCCCTTGTCGTGGTACAGGCGGCAGACCTCGACCGCGGTGCGACCGAGGTTCTCGAAGGTCTCGCGGGCAAGCTCGACGGCACTCCTCCGCTCCCACCCCGGTTGGGCTTCCAGGAAGGGAAGCGAGCGCTCGATGTTTTGCACCGCGACGTCGCGACGCCGCTTCAACAGACGGAACAAGAGCCTTCCGAGAGCCGGTCCCGCCGCGTTGGCGGCACCAAGCGGAAGGCGCGCCACCAGGTTGGAGACCGCCATGAACAGCAGCGACTCCAGTCTCCAGCGCAGCTTTCTCGTCGCAGTTACCCTGCGGGCCACGATTTGGTCTCCTTGAACTGCATGCCGTGCAGACGGCTGTAGGTCCCTTCATGCCGCAGCAGTTCTTCGTGGGTCCCCATCTCCGCGACGACACCCTTTTCCAGCACCACGATGCGGTCGGCATGGGTGATGGTGGAGAGGCGGTGCGCGATGACGAAGGTGGTGCGGTTCTTCATGAGGTTGTTGAGCGCCTTTTGCACCATCTGCTCGCTCTCGGTGTCGAGCGCGCTGGTCGCCTCGTCGAGGATGAGGATGGGGGCGTCCTTCAGGATGGCCCGGGCGATGCAGAGCCTCTGGCGCTGTCCGCCGGAGAGGCGTACGCCGCGGTCGCCGATGTTGGTCCGGTACCCCTCCGGGAGCTCCAGGATGAAGTCGTGGGCGAAGGCGGCCCGCGCCGCGGCCTCGACCTCGGCGTCGGTCGCCTGCGAGCGTCCGTAGCGGATGTTGTTGGCGATGGTGTCGTTGAAGAGGATCGTCTCCTGGTCGACCAGGGCGATCTGCTGCAAGAGGTTCTGCATGGTCCGCTTGCGGATGTCGACGCCGTCCATGAGCACCGCGCCGCCGGTCGGATCGTAGAAGCGGGTGATGAGGGAGACGAGGGTGGTCTTGCCGCCGCCGGAGGGGCCGACCAGGGCGATCACCTCCCCCTTTTTCGCCTTCAGGTTCACCCCCTGCAGCACGTAGTCGTCCTCGTACTTGAAGCGGACGTCGCGGAACTCCACCTCGCCGTTCACCTTGCCGAGGTCCCGGGCGTCCGGCGCATCCACGATTTCGGGTTTCTCGTCCATCACCTCGAAGACGCGTTCCGCCGCGCCCACGGAGCGCTGCAGGTTGTTGTAGGAGGAGAGAAGCCTCTTGATCGGGTTGAAGACGAGCACCATGCCGGTGATGAAGGAGAAGAACTCCGAGGCGCTCTTCGTGCCGTGCATGACGCTGCTGCCGCCGACCCAGATGACAGCCGCCACGCCGAAGGAGGTGATGAACTCCATGATCGGGGTCGAGAGGCCGTCGTACTTTATGTTCTTCCTGGTGAAGTGGTAGAAGTCGCTGTTGCGCGCCTTGAAGCGCTCGATTTCGCGGTCCTCGAGGCCGAAGGCCTTCACCACCTTGATGCCGGAGTAGGTCTCCTGGAGTATGCTCGCGAGGTCCCCCATCTTCTCCTGCCCCTGGCGCGCCACCCGCTTGATCCTCTTGCCGATCTTCGTCGCCGGGATCACGGTGAGCGGGATCACCACGAAGGAGATCAGGGCGAGCTGCCAGTCGCGGTAGAAGATGACGCCCAAAAGGGCGACGGCAGAGAGCCCGTCGCGGAACAGGCCGCTGATGACGTTCGCCACCCCCTCCTGCATCATCCCTACGTCGGCCAGAACGCGCGACATGAGCGTGCCGGTCTCGTTGCGGTGGAAGTACCCGACGCTCAGGCGCATGTTCTTCGCGTACAGGTCGTTTCTCACGTCCTGGACCGCGAGCTGCCCGGCGCTCTTGATGAAGTAGTCGTTCGTGTAGCGGCAGACGCCGCGCAGGGCGTAGAGCAGCACGATGCCTACCGGCAGCAGCATGAAGATGGCGGTGTCCTTGCCGGAAAACATCTTCCTGAGGACCGGCTCGACGAGGTAGGCCATGGCGCCGTCCATCCCGCCCACCCCGAGCGAGCCCACGGCGGCAAGCGCGATGCGCCACCAGTGAGGACGGCTGTAGCCGACCAGCCGCATGAAAACGTTCATTTTCTTCGGGGGTGTTGCACTCATTTCATCATCTCCATGGCGAGCCGGGCCACGCGGCCCAAGGCGCCGCCGCTGCCCAGCTTAACTCTCATCGCGGCGAAATCGTCCCGCATCGCGGCCGCGTAACCGGGGTTGTTCAGGAGCGCGTCGATCTCGTTCGCGATCGGCAGCGGCTCCGCTTCGTCTTGCAACAGTTCCTGCACCATCCGCTTTTCGGCGACGATGTTGCTGATCCCTATGTGCGGCACGTTGATGACCCGCTTCCCCACCTCGTAGGTGAACCTGGACATCTTGTAGATGATCACGTGGGGCACGCCGACCAGGGCGAGTTCCATGACCACGGTACCGGACGCCGCGATCACCGCGTCGCAGGCGGTCATCACGTCGTGGTTTCTCCCGGCGATCACGGCGACCTCGAGCCCCGCCCCGGAAAGGTAGGGGGCGAGATCCTCCTCTTTCAACGAGGAGGCGCGCGGCAGCACGAACTGCAGGTCCGGCATGCGCTCTTTCAGGATGCGCGCCGCGTCGAGGATGACGGGAAGGAGCTTCTTCACTTCCGCGTGGCGGCTGCCGGGGAAAAGTCCCACGCAGCGCCTTTGCGGGTCGAGCCCCAGCGAGGCGAGCGCCTCGTCGCGCCGCATGGTCGGTTTCACCAGGTCGAGCAGCGGGTGCCCGACGAAGGTGACCGGAACCCCGGCCTTCTGGTAGAAGGGGACCTCGAAGGGGAAGAGCACCGCCATCATGTCGACGACGCGGCCGATGCCGTGCACGCGGTGGCTTCTCCAGGCCCAGACCTGCGGGGAGATGAAGTAGAGCACCTTGATGCCCGCCTTCTTCGCCACCTTGGCGAGCCTCAGGTTGAAATCCGGGTAGTCGATCAGGATCAGGAGGTCGGGAGGATCGGTGTGGAGTTTGTTTTTCAGCGTGTTGAAGCCGTTTATGATGGTCGGCAGGTGCGCCACCACTTCCACGAGCCCCATCACCGCCATCACGTTGGCGTCGACCAGGGTTTCCACCCCGGCCTCGCGCATGCAGTTTCCCCCCATCCCGAAAAAGCGGGTATCGGGGGAGAGGGTGCGTATCGCGGAGGCGATCTGCGCGCCGTACATCTCGCCGGAAGCCTCCCCGGCGACGATCATCACTGACTGTTGCTTTTCTTGCAAATAGAACCTCTAAAAGAGATCAAGGTCGAGGCACGGGCCGGAGAAAAGTCCGTCCCGCTCCCGACCTTGACGCTCCTTTTTTACCTCGTGACGCCGCGCTTCGCGCTTTCGATGAACTCGATGAAGTGGTCCACCTCGGGGCACTTCGGCACCTCGGCCTTCATCTTCTCGACCGCCTCGGCAAGTTTCAGTCCCGACATGGAGAGAAGCTTGTAGGCCTTTTTCAGGCTGGAGATGGTCTCGTCGGAGAAACCGCGCCGCTTCAGCCCGACCAGGTTCAGACCGCGCAGGCGGCTTTCGGAACGGTCGCCGGTGATGATCGTGTACGGCGGAACGTCGAGCGGCACCGAGGTCATCCCACCCACCATGACGTGGGCGCCGATGCGCATGAACTGCAGCACCGCGCAGAGCCCGCCGAGGATCGCGTAGTCCTCGACGACGACGTGCCCCGCCAGGGTGGCCGAGTTGGCCATGATGACGTTGTTGCCGATGTGGCAGTCGTGCGCGACGTGGGAGTAGGCCATGAACAGGTTGTTGTCGCCGACCGTCGTCTCGCCGTCGCCGGTCACGGTCCCGAGGTGCAGGCTTGCGAACTCGCGGATGGTGTTGCCGTTGCCGATCTTGAGCCAGGTCTTCTCGCCGCGGTATTTGAGGTCCTGCGGGATCGCCCCGACCGACGCCATGTGGAAGATGGTGTTGTTCTCGCCGATCTCGGTCCAGCCGTCGATGACGGCATGCGGCCCCACCTTGGTCCCCTTGCCGATGCTCACGTTCTCGCCGATCACGGCGTACGGGCCGATCTCGACCCCTTCGGCGATCTTGGCTCCGGGATGGATGATTGCGGTGCTGTGGATCATAGATGTTCTCCGTGCCTACTTGTCGGCGAGCGTTGCCTTCAGTTCCGCTTCGGTCATAAGCGTCTCACCGACGTAAGCCTTGGCGGCGCAGCTCCAGATGCCGCGCTTGTTGAAGAGGGTCTCCACCTCGATTCTCAGGGTGTCACCGGGCTTTACCGGCTTCCTGAAACGCGCGTTGTCGATGGCCATGAAGTAGCTCACCTTGTCCTTCCCGCCGTCCTCCAAGCTGAGGTACGCCATGGTTGCGGCGGCCTGGGCCATCGCCTCGATGATCAGCACACCCGGCATGACCGGGAAACCGGGGAAGTGCCCCTGGAAGAAGGGCTCGTTCATGGTCACGTTCTTGATGGCCACGATCCGCTTTCCCGGATCCAGGTCGGTGACCTTGTCGATGAGCAGAAACGGGTAACGGTGCGGCAGAATTTCCATTATCTGGACGATATCAAGCATTGCCTGTCCTCTCCTTGCATCGGCTTCCAAGCCTGAGGGCTTGAGCCGAAGTAATCGCATTGTTTAACTCCCCCGCGGGTGCGTCCGTCCCCCTCTCCCCCCGGGAGAGGGTGGCCGAAGGCCGGGTGAGGGAGATGCAAAAGGGAAAGGACCCGCCAATGGCAGCGCCCTCACCCCGTCCCTCTCCCGGGGGGAGAGGGGGTGTTACAGCCGGGTTGTGTGGTTATTCCCCTTTTTCCGCGAGCTTCGCCTCCAGCTCGGCCACGCGCTTCTCCAGGGCGTTCATGGTCTTTCTGAACTCGGGAAGCTTCGGGAGCAGGTTGGAGGATTTGAGCCACTCGCGGTGCGGCATGACCGGGATCCCGGAAAGGACCTGGTTCGGCTCCAGGTTCCCCGCCACGCCGGACTTCGCGCCGACCATGACGTTGTCGCCGATCTTGATGTGTCCGGCGACGCCTACCTGCCCTCCCAGGATGACGTGGTTGCCGAGCTGGGTGCTGCCGGAGATCCCGACCTGCGAGACGATCATGCAGTCCTCGCCGATCACGCAGTTGTGGCCGATCTGCACGAGGTTGTCGATCTTGGTGCCGCGCCTGATGCGGGTCACCTCGAGCGCGGCGCGGTCGATGACCGCGTTGGAGCCTATCTCGACGTCGTCCTCGACCACCACGATGCCGATCTGCGGGATCTTGTACCAGGAGCTGCCGTCCGGTGCGTAGCCGAAGCCGTCCGAGCCGATCACCGTTCCGTCGTGGATGATGACGCGGTTGCCGATGCGGCAGCGCTCGCGGACGCTCACGTTGGCGTAGAGGGTGACGTCGTCGCCGACGCTCGCGCCGGGGTAGAGGACCACGCCGGGGTAGAGGGTCACGCGGTCGCCGACGGTGACGCCGGGGCCGACGGTCGCACCCGGGTAGATGGTGACTTCCTGGCCTATTTTCGCACCCGGCGCCACGAAGGCGCCCGGGAGCACGCCGAGGCGGGGTGCCGGCTGGGTGTAGAACAGGGTCAAAAGCTTGGCGAAGGCCAAGTAGGGGTTCGCGTGGAAGATGGCGTTTTTGCCGTGGGTGTTCCCCCCCGTCCCCATGAGCACCGCCGAGGCGCCCGTGGTGGCCACCTTGCTTGCGTACTTCGGGTTGGCGAGGAAGGTGAGCTGCCCTTCGCCCGCGTCGTCGAGGGTCCCCAGTCCGCCGATCAGCACCTCGCCGTCGCCCGAAACCGTCCCCCCGAGATACTCGGCTATTTCTCGAAGCGTCTTTTTCATGTAGACCTCAAAAAACGTTCAACGTTCAGCGTTCAACGTTCCTGAAAAGTTTGCGCCATTAAAGACGCGTAACACTGACTTGTCCCCTCTCAAAAACGACAATTCCCCCCCCGGCCTTCAGGAGCAGTCAGGCGACTGCCACCCGCACTCGACACGGTGTCAGCCCCAGCCTGCCCCTCCGGGCAGGAGGGGGGAGTGGTCGTAACGTAGAACGTTGAACGTTGAACGGGGTTTATTTCTTCCTGTTCTCGTTGAACGCCTTCAGCACCGCGTCGGTGACGTCGGCGGAGGGATCGAGGAAGATCATGGTTTCGTTCTTCACGAAGATGGCGGTGAAGCCGTTCTTCTTCCCGAACTCCTGCGCCACCTTCACGATCTCGTCCACGATCTTGCCGGTGAACTCGTCGTTCTTCGCCTGCAGGTCGTCCTGGGCGTCCTTGAGGAAACGCTGGTACTCTTTCAGGCGCTGCTGGTAGTCACGCTCCTTCGCACCACGGGCCGAGTCGTTCAACAGCGCCCCCTGGCTCTCCAGCTCGCCTTTGAGCTTCTTCAGCTCACCTTCCTTGCTCGCCTTTTCCGCCTCGTACTTGCTGGCCTTCTGGGCGAGCTGTTCCTTCGCTTCCTTCCCTGCATCGGAGGTCAGCAGCACCTTCTGCACATCGACCGAACCGATCTTTGAACCATCGGCGGCCATCACGGACAGCGGAAGTGCCAGAACCAGCGATAATGCGATGATGAAACGTTTCATGACTTGCTCCTTGCAGTGCATCGATTTTAGAAAATGCTCCCTATGGAGAACTCCAACTTGCCGCCTTTGCTGTCTATCCCTTCCCTCGGGTTGATCGGAATGCCGTACTCGAGCCTCAGCGGTCCGATCGGGGAGAACCACCTGATGCCGCCGCCGTAACTGGTGAGTACGTTCGAGAAGGTGGACTTGAAGTTGTTTTCGCAGTTGCCCGCGTCGAAGAAGAGTACCGCCTTGAGCCCCGCCTCCTTCAACAGCGGGAAGGTGTACTCGGCGTTGGCCACCGCCTCGACCGCACCGCCCAAGTAGACACGGTTGTCGCTTTTGCCGTCGGCGCCGCCGACACCGATCTTCGGTACCAGGCTCGTTTTGTAGGGGCTCACCGTTCTCGAGGAGAAGCCGCGCAGCGAGCTGATGCCGCCCAGGTAGAATTTCTCGTCGATCGGGACGTCCTTGCCGCCGTAGGACTGCACGTACCCCACGGTGCCGCGCAGCGACCCCACACCCCACAGCACCGGGTGGAACAGGGTGTGCTCGGTCAGGTACTTGATGTACCTGTTGCTGCCGCCAAGACCGGCGAACTCTATGGAGAGCGTGTTGATCATGCCGTTGGACGGATCGGGACGGTAATCGGTGGTGTTGCTGGTGAGGCTGGCGACGATGGCGCTCGTCGTGGAGGTCGCCTCCGGCGCGATCACCGATCCGTTGTGGATGTTCTGCAGGAGGTCCTCGGACTCGTCGAAGATCTCCTTCTGCTCGTACTTGTAAAGCCAGAAAGTGCCCAGCGTGTCGGAGAGGGAGTACCCCGCCTTGATGTCACCGCCGGTCGCCCTGCGGGTGTAGTCGAGGTACTTCCGCTCGGTGCGGTAGATGTCGCCCCCCACGGTCCACTTGGTGTCCATGAAGTACGGGTCGGTGAGCCCCAGGTTGTAGGTCTGCGACTTGCTGCCGAGGCTGGCGGCCGCGGTCATCTTGAGCCCGAGCCCCAGGAAGTTCGCCTGCTGGACCGACCCCTGCCCGATGATGCCGTCGAGCGAGCTGTAGCCGGCGCCGATGCTGAAGGTGCCGGTCGGCTTCTCCTTCACCTCGACGTTCATGTCGAGCTTGTCCGGGGCGCTTCCCTTCACGGTGGCGATGTTCGCCTCCTCGAAGTAGCCGGTGTTCATCAGGTTCTGCTTGCTGCGCTTCAGCCCGGTGGAGCTGTACTGGTCTCCCTCGTCGAGCCTCAGTTCACGGCGCACGACCTTGTCGCGCGTCTTCGTGTTGCCGGAGATGTTGATCCGGTCGATGGTCACCTTCTGTCCCTTTTCCATGTCGAAGGTGATGTCGATGGTGCGGCTCTCCGCGTTCAGCTTGGTGAGCGGCGACGCGTTGGCGAAGGCGTACCCCTTGTCGGCGTAGAGGTCGGTGAGGGCGAAGACGTCGGTGCGCAGGTCGGCGCGGCTGAAGAGCTGGCCGCTCTTCTCCTTGAGCTTTCCGGCGAGCACGCTCTCGTTCTCGAGGAGGTCCCCCTTGAAGGCGAGCTTGCCGAGGCGGTACTGCTCCCCCTCGGTGATCCCGATGCTGACCTTGAGGCCGGTGCGGTCGGTGAGGAGCTCGACCTTAGGCTCGCCCACCTTCACGTTGACGTAGCCGTTGTTCATGTAGAGCTCGGTAAGGAGGTTGACGTCGTTTTTGAGCACCTCCTCCTTGTAAGTACCGGCCCCGGTGAGCCAGGAGAGGAACCACTTCTCGTCGGTCTCCATCGCCTTTTTGAGCTTCTTGTCGGTGAAGGCGTGGTTGCCGTCGAACTCGATCTTCTGGATGAGGACCTTGTCCCCTTCCTTGATGCGGAAGATGACGTGGATATCGGTGTCGGAGCGCTGGCTTATGTCGCCGGAGACCTCGGCTAGGTAATACCCCTCGTCCGCGTACAGCTTCTTCACCTTCTTGACGCTCTTTTGCAGCGCCTTGGCGGAAAAGACGGAATTGGGCTTGATCTCGACGGCCTCGCGCACCTTGTCCGCGCTGATCTCCTTGGCCCCCTCGACCTTTATCTCACGGACGATCGGCTTCTCGGTCACGACGTATTCGAGGACGAGCGCCCCGTCCTTCACCTCGGTCTGCGCCTTCACGTCGGTGAAGTGCCCGAGCTTATAGATGGCGCGGATGTCGGCATCCACCTTGTCCGGATCGAGGACGTCCCCCGCCTTGAGCCGGACCGCCTGCAGGACGGCGGCGCTCTCGATGCGGTGGTTGCCGCTTATCCTGACCGCGGCTATCTTGTCGCTTGCCGGCTTCTCCTCGACGGGCTTTGCGGCGCCCTTGTCAGCCGCGCTCTTCCCCGTGGAGGTGGCGTCCGGTGCGGCCTTTCCGGCAGCGGGCGGTTCGGCCAGGGCGTAGGAAGCCCCGATAAGCTGAACGACAAGCAGAGCTGATAACGATTTACGCAGCAAAGGGTCCCCCCGAAAAAGCCAAAAGAAAATATGCGGCTACAAAAGAGCCGTCGCCGAAGCGGCCTTACGCCGACTCGACGACCTTGCCGTCCACCATCCTGATGGTGCGGGCCATACCCGCGGCCAGTTGTTCGTTGTGCGTCACGATGACCAGGGCGATGCCGGTCTGCCGCTGGATCTCGTACAAAAGCGCGTGCACCTCTTCGCTGGTCTTCATGTCCAGGTTGCCGGTCGGCTCGTCGGCCAAAAGCAGCTTCGGCTCGCGCACGAGCGCCCGCGCGATCGCGACGCGCTGCTGTTCCCCCCCGGATAGTTCCCCCGGCCGGTGCGTCACCCGGTGCGAGAGACCCACACCCTTCAGGAGTTCGAGCGCGCGCCCTTCGGCGCGGGAGCGCCTCTCGCCGCCGATGAGCAGCGGCATCATCACGTTTTCCAGCGCCGAGAACTCCGGCAGGAGGTGATGAAACTGGAAGACGAAACCTATGGAGCGGTTGCGGAAGGCGGCAAGCGGCTGGTCCGAGAGGTTGAAGATCCTCTCCCCTTCGAAGAGCACCTCCCCGGAGGTGGGACGGTCGATGGTCCCCATCACGTGCAAGAGCGTGCTCTTGCCGGCGCCCGAGGGGCCGACGAGCGCGATGGTGTCGCCCGCCGCGACGTCGAGGTCGATCCCCTTCAGCACCTCGACCGTGGCGCCGTTGCCGCCGTAGGACTTGAAGAGTCCCCTTACCTCGAGGAGGTTACTCATAGCGCAGAGCCTCCGCCGGGGCCATGCGCGAGGCGGCCCAGGAAGGGTAGAGCGTCGCGGCGAAGGAGATGATCACGGCGGTCACGCTGATCAGCACGACGTCGGACGGGATCACCTGGGACGGAAAATGGTCCAGGTAGTAGATGTCCTTGCTGAAGAGCTCGAAGCCGGTCACCTTCTGGATGGCGCCGACGATCGGCTCGAGGTTCAGCGCGACCAGGAGACCGCCCAGCACGCCGATGATGGTGCCGAAGACCCCGATGATGACCCCTTCGAAGACGAAGATGCGCATGATGCTACGGCTCGTCGCCCCCATCGACTTCAGGATGGCGATGTCGCGCGTTTTCTCCATGACCACCATGAAGAGCGTCGAGGCGATGCCGAAGGCGGCCACGAGCACGATCAGGGTCAGGATGATGAACATGACGCTCTTCTCGGTCTTCAGCGCGAAGAGGATGTTCTTGTTCATCTGCATCCAGTCGCGGGCGTGGTACGGGGGACCTAGTTCCTTGTCGATCGCCTGGGCGAGCTCGCCCGTCTTGTACACGTCGCGCACCTTGAGCTGGATCCCGGTCACCACGTCGCCAAGCCCCAGGAACTGCTGGGCCTCTTTCAGCGAGACGTAGGCGAGCGTCGAGTCGTACTCGAACATGCCGGTGTTGAAGATGCCGGTGATGCGGAAGCGGTTCAGCTTGGGCATCATGCCGAGCGGGGTGATGTTGCCCATCGGCGAGATGACGTCCACCGTGTCGCCCAGGATGAGCCCCAGGTTCTTGGCGAGCTCCTTGCCGATCACCACCCCAGGCGTCTTTCCGACCTCCGCGTCGAGCGAGGCGAGGCTCCCCTCCACCATGGACTTGTGCAGGTTGGTCACCTTGGCGTCTGTCTGCACCTCGATGCCGCGCAGCACGACCCCGGAGACGGTCCTGCCGGTGGAGAGCATCACCTGGTTGTAGATGAACGGGGTGGCAGCGACCACGCCGTCCATACCCTCGAGCTTCTTCACGACCTGCGGGTAGTCCTGCACCGCGCCGAGGCCGTTTAAGACGACGATGTGCGCGTTGGTCCCGAGGATCTTGTCCTTCAAGTCCTCCTCGAAGCCGGTCATCACCGCCAGCACGATGATGAGGGCCATGACGCCGAGCGCCACGCCGGCTACGGAGATCAGGGTGATCAGCGAGATGAAGGTCGATTTGCGCTTCGCCTTCAGGTAGCGCAGCCCTATGAGGAGCTCAAAGGGCATTACTTGCCCTCTTTACGCAGTTGCGGGAAGAGGATGACGTCGCGGATCGACGGGGAATCGGTGAGCAGCATGACCAGGCGGTCGATGCCGATCCCCTCCCCCGCGGTCGGAGGCAGACCGTACTCCAGGGCGCGGATGTAGTCCTCGTCCATGTAGTGCGCCTCTTCGTCCCCTTTGGCCTTGGCGGCGACCTGCGCCAGGAAGCGCTCCTTCTGGTCGCGCGGGTCGTTCAGCTCGGAGAAGGCGTTGGCCATCTCGCGCCCGGCGCAGAAGAATTCGAAGCGGTCGACGTAGTCGGGGTCGTGGTCGTTCTTCCTGGAAAGGGGGGAGACCTCGGTCGGGTAGTTGGTGATGAAGGTCGGCTGGATCAGCTTGGTCTCGGCGACCTCCTCGAAGATCTCGGTGATGAGCTTGCCGTAGCCTACGTCCTCGGGGAGTTCCAGGCCGATTTTCTGGGCATAGGCGTAGGCCAAGTCGCGGTCCTCGAGGCTCTTCGCATCGATGTCGCCGTACTCGAGGATGGCTTCCTTCACGGTGAAGCGTTTCCAGGGGCGCTGGAAGCTGATCGGCTCGCCGCCGTAGGTGAAGTCGAGCGTCCCGAGGAGTTCCTGGGTCACGTGGCACAAGAGCTCTTCGGTGAAATTCATCAGGTCCTCGAAGGTGGCGTAGGCCTGGTAGAACTCCATCATGGTGAACTCGGGGTTGTGACGCACCGAGATCCCTTCGTTTCTGAAGTTGCGGTTGATCTCGAAGACGCGATCGAAGCCGCCGACCACGAGGCGCTTCAGGTAGAGCTCCGGGGCGATGCGCAAAAAGAGCTCCATGTCGAGCGCGTTATGGTGCGTGACGAACGGCTTCGCGGTGGCGCCGCCGGGGATCGGCTGCATCATCGGGGTCTCGACCTCGAGGAAGTCGTTCTTCGTCATGAACTCGCGGATGAGATGCACGATGCGGGAGCGCTTGTGGAACACCTCACGCACCTCGGGGGAGACGATCAGGTCGACGTAGCGCTGGCGGTAGCGGGTCTCCACGTCGGTCAGGCCGTGGAACTTCTCGGGAAGCGGCAGAAGCGACTTGGTCAAGAGGCGCACCGCGGAGACGGCCAGGGAGAGCTCGCCGGTCTTGGTGCGGAACGGGGTCCCGGTGGCGCCGATGATGTCGCCGATATCGTAGTTCTCGAACTCGGCGAAGAGCTCCTCGCCAAGGGTGTCCTTCTTCATGTAAAGCTGCATGCGTCCCTTGCGGTCCTGCACCTGCACGAAGGCGGCCTTGCCGAAGGAACGGCGCATGATGATGCGGCCGGCGACCACGAAGGTCTGCGGGTCCTCCTCGATGACCTCCTTGTCACCGTAGGCGGCGCGCACGTCGGCCGAGGTATGCTGAGGCTTGTAATCGTTCGGGTACGGGTTGATCCCCGCCTCCCACAATGCATCTACCTTACGTCTTCTCTGCAGCAGCAGTTCGCTCAACTCTTCCATGTTATCTGCAACCTTTCTTTACCGCTTTGGGCTGTGAAACAATCCGTCAAACTAAACTATTTGCGTCAATCAAGTCAAGGCTTAAAACCCCACGCGCGCGGGCGATTATCCCTACTTGAACTTCACCGTCACCGGCGTCTCGAAAAACGCCACGGTATCCTTCACCACGGGGTTGCCGAGCTGTCCGAGATCGTTGTTGCCCCAGCCGTACCAGACGCCGTTCACGAGGGCGAAGGAAGCGGTGCCGAAGGCGGCGATGTCGGAAACGCCGGCGCTCCACTCGGGGTTGAGCGCGGTGTAGACCGCGACCAGACTGCTGGTGTCGGTGGTCGTGTTGTTGCCGAGCTGGCCGTAGAAGTTAAGCCCCAGCCCCTGCACGAACCAGGAACCGTCGTTTACGAGGGTGTCGCGCGGCCCCATGAGGAGCAGCACGTGATTGATCCCGGTGACGATCTTCTTTATGACGAAGGTCTGCCCGCCCGTGACGGCGATGGTCGGGATGACCTTGACCGGCACGGCGCTGAATGATAGCAGCGGGATCAGCGAGCCGAGCTCGCCGGAGTCGTTGTAGCCCCATCCCCACAGGGTCTGGCTGGTGATGTTGTCCTGAGCGTCACGCTGCACCTCGAGTGCGAGGCTCCCCCTGGAGAGCGCGGCGATCTGCTCGATCTTTCCGGTCGCCTCCGGGATGGTCACCTTTTTCGGGCGCGAGCTGGTGCTCGAGTACGTGCTGAAGGCGAGCTGCCCCTTCGCGTTGCTCCCCCAGGCGTACAGGTCACCGTTGGAGAAAAGGGCCATGGAGTGCAGCCACCCCGCCGTCACGTTGTTTGCGGTCAGTTGGGTCAGGTCCTCACCGTCATGCCCGGTGGAGAGCGGAGCAGGGGTCTTCGACTCGATGCTTGAGTCGTTGCCGACCTGGCGATAGCCGTTGGAGCCCCAGCCGTAAAGTTTTCCTCCGGCGATGGCGAGGGAGTGGTACCCGCCCGCGGCGATGTCGGTCACCGTGTCGGAGAAGGTAACCGTCACCGGGGAGCTGCTGTACGCGTCGGGATAGCTCGTCGAAACGGCGCTGCTCCCCAACTGGCCGTAGAGGTTGTAACCCCAGGTATGAATCTCTTTGGTACCGTTCATGACCATGCTGTGCTCGGCGCCTACGGCCCCCTTGGTCATGCCGGTCATCCCCGGCACCGGTGTGGCGCTCTCGCGCCGATCGAGGGTTCCGTCCCCGAGTTGCCCGAAACCGTTGTACCCCATGGTGAAGGTGGTGTGGTTTCTGAAGATGAGGCTGTGCTCGTAGAAGATGGAGACCGTGGAAGGGATTGTGTCTTTGGAGGATGAGCCGCCGCAGCCGTGGAGGGCGGCAGAGAGAAGCCCGGCGCAGATAAAGAACCCGAAACGCCTGCTGATTTGCATGAGGGGACCCCTTGTGAGTTAGTACAATCCGGCGGATTTAACTATACATAAACTAGAATGTCAAGGACGGACTCCTGGCCGATCGCGGTTGACACGCCGCGGTCGTTGCATGTAATAATGGCCGCTTAACAAATGGCTACAAATGCTGACAAATCCATACGGAGGTGACGATAAAAATGGCGATCGACCCGAACAAGGTCATCTACTCCATGATCGGGGTAAGCAAGTTCTACGACAAGAAACCGGTGCTGAAGGACATCTACCTCTCCTACTTCTACGGCGCGAAGATCGGCGTGCTCGGTCTTAACGGCTCGGGCAAGAGCTCCCTTTTGAAGATCCTCGCCGGCGTGGACAAGGAGTTCAACGGCAAGACCATCCTCTCCCCGGGCTACACGGTCGGCTACTTGGCGCAGGAGCCGCAGCTCGACCCGACCAAGACGGTACGTCAGTGCGTCGAGGAAGGGGTGCAGGAAATCGTCGACCTCGTCAACGAGTTCAACGAGATAAACATGAAGTTCGGTGAGGAGATGAGCGACGCCGACATGGAGAAGCTCTGCGACCGCCAGGCGAAGGTGCAGGAGAAGCTAGACCACCTGGATGCCTGGGACCTGGACAGCCGCCTGGAGCTCGCCATGGACGCCCTGCGCTGCCCCCCGCCCGAGACCAACGTGGCGAACCTCTCCGGCGGTGAGAAGCGCCGCGTCGCCCTTTGCCGCCTGCTTTTGCAGAAGCCGGACATCCTGCTTCTGGACGAGCCGACGAACCACCTGGATGCCGAGAGCGTCGCCTGGCTCGAGCAGCACCTGCAGCGCTACGCCGGCACCGTCATCGCGGTGACCCACGACCGTTACTTCCTCGACAACGTGGCAGGGTGGATCCTCGAGCTCGACCGCGGCCAGGGTATCCCGTGGCAGGGTAATTACTCGTCCTGGCTCGAGCAGAAGGAGAAGCGCCTGGCCCAGGAAGAGAAGACCGAGAGCGAGCGTCAGAAGACTTTGAAGCGCGAGCTCGAGTGGATCAGGATGTCCCCGAAGGGGCGTCACGCCAAAGGTAAGGCGCGCATCAACTCCTACGAGGACATGCTGAACACCGAGAGCGAGCAGCGTGCGAAGGACCTCGAGATCTTCATCCCGCCCGGGCCGCGTCTTGGCGGCGTGGTGGTCGAGGCCGAAAACGTCAGCAAAGGATACGGCGACAAGCTCCTCATCGAGGGGATGGAGTTCCGCCTCCCGCCGGGCGGCATCGTCGGCGTCATCGGCCCCAACGGCGCCGGCAAGACCACCCTTTTCAGGATGATCACCGGCGACGAAAAGCCGGACTCCGGCAGCTTCAAGACCGGCGAGACGGTGAAGCTTGCCTACGTGGACCAGAGCAGGGACGCGCTCGATCCGGACAAGACCATCTGGGAGGTGATCTCCGAGGGGCAGGAGCAGCTGCAGCTCGGCAAGCAGCTGGTGAATTCCCGCGCCTACGTCGCCCGCTTCAACTTCTCCGGTGCCGACCAGCAGAAGAAGGTGGGGATGCTTTCCGGCGGGGAAAGAAACCGCGTGCACCTGGCGAAGATGTTGAAAGACGGCGGCAACGTCATCCTTCTGGACGAACCGACCAACGACCTGGACGTGAACACGATGCGTGCGCTCGAGGAAGCGCTCGAGAACTTCGCCGGTTGCGCCGTGGTCATCTCCCACGACCGCTGGTTCCTGGACAGGATCGCCACCCACATCCTCGCCTTCGAGGGTGACAGCAAGGTGGTCTGGTTCGAGGGGAACTATTCCGAGTACGAGGAAGACCGCCACGCCCGCCTGGGGACCGCGGCCGACCAGCCGCACCGCATCAGGTACCGCCAGCTCACCAGGGCGTAGAGCGCCAAGCATCGCGCGCAAAGCAAAGAGGGGCGGCCATAATGGCCGCCCCTCTGTTTTTTTGTCCGACCCGTCCGACCCGTCCGACTAGGCCGACCGGTCCGAGTCCGACTGCCTTTCCTTGCGCACCACGCCGTACACCACCTCGTAGGTGGCGGGTATCCCCGCTTCGCCTCCGAAATGCTCGCGGTAGCTCCGCATCATGTCCAGCATGACCCGCCGCTCGGCAAGCCCCTTCCCGCTTGCCGGTGCGGTGCTCCCGGCGCCGATCTTCTTGAGCGAGCGCAGAAGCTCCGGCACGTCGGGGTGCAGCTCCACCTCCAGCTCGGAACTCACGCGCGCGCCTCTGAAACCGGCCCGCTCGAGCGCTTCCAGCACCTCGGTGCACGAAAAGAAACTGTGCGTGCGGTCATCCCCCCCCTGCAGCACGCTCCGGTAAGAATCGCGCAACTCGAACAAAGTCTTGTCGCCGAAAAGGGCGAAGCAGAAGACGCCTCCCGGGTCCAGCACGCGCAGCGCCTCGCCGAACGCCTTGTCCAGACAGGGAAGCCACTGGTAGGTCGAGGTGGAAACGACGACGTCGAAGAAGTCCGCCTCGAAGGGGAGCGCCTCCGCATCGGCGGGCATCACCCGCACCCGCCGCCCGGCGAGGTTCCCCGCCGCGGTGGCGCACATCCCGGGTGCCAAATCCACCCCGACGGCCTCCATCTCCGGGTAGAGCCCGGTAAGGCGCGCAAGGAGCCGTCCGGTTCCGGCGCCGATGTCCAAAAGCCGCACCGGTGCAACCCGCTCCGCCTGCAAAAGCCCGATCACCTTCTCGACCACGCGCCCCTGCACGACGGCGTGACTGTCGTAATCGGCGGCCTGCCGGTGAAACGAATCCCGCACCCTCTCTCTGTCTATATCTGCCGCCATAACCACCTTTCGAATAACGTCCCCTCCCCCGGAGGGGGGAGTTTGCCGGCCGCTGCCGCGTCTGATCTGACTACAGTCCCGCGATGAACTCCCTGAGCTGCGCGTTGAACTGTTCCGGCCTGCTCATGAAGGGTGCATGCCCGCACCCCGGGTAGATCTCCACGCGCGCTTCCGGAAGCCGCTCCCCCATGTAGCGCGAGGCCGAGGCGGGACAGACGGTGTCGAGTTCGCCGTGCACGAGGAGCACCGGCCGGTCCACGCCGGGGAGTCCGTCCCGCAGGTCGGCGCTCGACAGGATGTCCAGCGACCGTAGCGCCGCCTCGGAGTCCGGTCCGCGCCCACCCATCACGATCTCGTGGACGATGCGCTGGTACAGCGCGTGATCCAGCTCCCCCTCGGCGAACATCCCCTTGAAGAAGTCCCCCATGGTCTTCTGGCGATCACGCCGCAGCCTGAGCCCCATCCCCTTCACCTCGACCGGGGGCTTGCCGTGCGGGTAGTCGTCGCAGCTTGCGTACCTCGGGTTACCGCCCACCAGCACCATCCCGGCCAGGCGTTCCCTGAGCGCGGGGAAGGCGTGCAGCGCCACCTGCGTCCCCATGGACCAGCCGACGAGGACCGCATCCGTGAGCGCGTGCCCCTCAAAAAAGGAGACGAGGTCGGAGGCGTAGTCGTCCAGGGTGTAAGAACCCGCCGGAGCCGACTGGCCGTGCCCCCGCAGGTCCAGGAAGATCAGGCGCGCCGTATCGGCGAGCTCACGCTGAAAGCTCCAGGCCTTTCCGGACATGGCCCAGCCGTGCAAGAATACCACCGGCCTTCCGGCCCCTATTTCCTGAAAATGCATCATGGTAAAACCTCTAAAGCTCAACACAGAGGACACGGAGGAAAAGCATCCTTTGGTTACTACAAGACAGGTTTTCCTCTGTGCTGCACTGGCTTTTCCTCTGTGACCTCTGTGATCAGGCTTTTGATTTAAACTACGCCCAGTTTCTTACCCACGCGGGCGATTGCGTCGGCGGCGGTCTCAAGATCCGCAGGCTCGTGGGTGGCCATGATGGTGCAACGCAGGCGGCAGCTCCCGGCCGGAACGGTCGGGGGGCGGATCCCCTGCAGGAAGATCCCCTCCTCGAGGAGTTCCTGGCTGAAGCGCATGGTGGCCTCCGCCGGACCGACGAAGATCGGGACGATCTGGGTCTCGCTCCCCATGGTGTCGAAGCCGGCTCCCGTCAGCCGCTCCTTGAAGAGTGCTACGTTTGCCGCCAGCCTGTCGCGCAGCTCCTTCCCTTCCGCCGAGTCGACCAGGTCGAGCGCCGCGATGGACGGGGCGAGCACCGCAGGGGGCATCGAGGTGGAGAAGATGAAGCTCCTCGCCTTGTTGACGAGGTAGTCGCAGATCGTTTCCGATGCCGCGGCATAGGCGCCGAAGCTCCCCAGCCCCTTCCCCAGCGTCCCCATGTGGATGTCGACGTCGCCCATGACGCCCAAGAGCTCGGCGGTGCCGCGACCGGTGGCGCCGAGGACGCCGGTGCCGTGAGCGTCGTCGACCATGAGGAGCGCGTCGTAGCGCCTGGCTAGCCGCACCATCTCCTTGAGCGGAGCGATGTCGCCGTCCATGCTGAAGACGCCGTCGGTCACGATGAGGCGCCGGCCGCTCCCCCCCTTATCCTCGAGCAGCCGCTCCAACCCCGCCATGTCGCGGTGACCGAAGCGATGGAAGTTGGCTCGGGAAAGGAGGGCGCCGTCCACGATGCTCGCGTGGTTCAGTTTGTCGGAGAAGATGGCGTCGCCGCGGCCGACCAGGGCCGAGATGATACCGGTGTTGGCGGCATAACCGGAGTTGAAGACGAGGGCCCGCTCGGTCCCTTTGAACCTGGCAATGCGCTCCTCGAGACGCGCGTGCAGCTCCATGGTGCCTGATACCAGGCGCGACGCGCCGCTGCCTACCCCGAACGCCACCCCCATGACCGCCGCACTGCGCAGCGCCGGGTGGTCGGCAAGCCCCAGGTAGTTGTTGGAGCAGAGCATGAGCACACGCCTTCCTTCCAGCTCCACGTGACTTCCCTGCGCGCCGCTGATCACCCTCATGCTGCGGTACAGCCCCTCTTCACGCAATTTATCCAGTTCTTCTGCGAATGTCGGCACGGCCTCTCCTTTCCGCTCAGGGTGAGTCGAGCCTCTGTTATTAGCACAGCGGCCGGGGGACGTCAACCTGACAACCCGCACTGGTTGACAACTGCATGCGATTATTCAAATATCGCGGCACACCCGGCAGGATTCACGCGCCGGGACGTTTGCACTCGGAATGACGATGTGCTACCTTCGCGGTCGGGCAATCTCGGCAGGTAAAAGCGAAAGGGAAGCAGTGATGCGTGGACTAAAATATCTGGCGGGCTATTCGGAGCAGGTGACCTCCAAGGTGCAGCGGCTCCTCGAAGCCAACGAACTCGGCAGTGTGCTCCTTTCCAAATACCCCACCCCGCACGGCTTCACCACGGACCGGTCGCTCTACGACTTCACCATGGGCATAAAGAACGAGTACCTCCGCAAGTCGCAGCCGCTCAGCAAGGTGGTCTACGATCCGAAGATCAGCGTGATCAACCACGCCTTGGGGCTCCACAGCTTCGTCTCGCGGGTGCAGGGCGCGAAGCTCACCGCCAAAAACGAGATCAGGGTGGCGAGCATGTTCCGGGTCGCCCCGGTGGAGTTCCTGAGGATGATCGTCGTGCACGAGCTCGCCCACCTGAAGGAGAAGGAGCACAACAAGGCCTTCTACCAGCTCTGCGAGTACATGGAGCCCGACTACCACCAGCTCGAGTTCGACACCAGGCTGTACCTGACCTGCCTGGAAACGGCCGGGGCGCTCTACAAGGAAAATCCCCCCGCATAGCCCCTTCGAGACTTCCTCCCGCGCATTGACAACGGAAGCCCTCCCGCTAGCATTGAGCTGTCGCAAGATTGGAAAACTCCAACACGGCTGTCCGCGGAGGTACCCATGTCATTCGCGCTCTACATCATCGGCTTCATCCTCATCATCTCCGGGGTCGCCTGGGCCCTGGTCACCGCAGGCATCGCCGTCTTCAAGATCGCCATCGTCTGCATCATACTCCTGGGTATCGGCATCCTGACCGGCGTGGTGCACACCCGCCCGAAGGACCCGCCGCGGGGGCCGCTCGCCTGATCGGACGCCTCCTCGTGCCGCAAAAAAAGAGACCCGCCGGGTACCCGACGGGTCTCTTCGCGTTTCCGGCTCCGGCAGCCTCTCTAGACTGCCAGCACCGTCGGCGGCAGCGGCAGCGCCTCCCGTTTCGGCCCCTCCACCTCCACCTGCCTGACAAAGGGCATGCCGAGGGTCTTTGCAAGGGTGAGCTGCGCCGGGTCCTGGAAGCCGGCAACACCGATGGTCACCGAGTCCTGAAGGACGTTCAGCTTCAGGGTGCGATGCAGGTGATCCGGCCATGAAAAGATGGTGCTCCAGTTGGAGTCGGTCTCCCACCTGACGACGGAATGGTGGATGCCGTGCATCCTTGGTGTCACGATCAGCCGGCACAGACGCCGCTCGACCCGGTGCGGGAGTCTCACGTTCGAGTGATGGAACAGAATCGCCATGAGGGTAAGGGTCTGCCACATGGCAAGGGCGAAGGGGGAGACGCCGATCAGCCGGACCTGGGCCGCCCGCCACGGTACGGACAGGAGCAACTCGCCGAAGTGGAAACGAAGCGCCGTGCTCGCGTCCAGATCGAGGTCTACGTGGTGCGGCTTGTGGAAGCGCCAAAGGAGCGGGATCTTGTGGGTCAGCACATGCCAGATGAACAGCGTGTAGTCCAGAAGCAGAACCGACAGCGCCACCTCGGCAAACCTGGGAAGGCCCAGGAGTTTGACCGCCCCCAGCCGGTTTTTCTGCACATGATGGGCTAGGGGAACCACCGCCGGCTTCTCGGCGAGGCCGACCGTGGTCGCCGCGATGAGGGCGAAGGCGGCGTTGCGTCCGTTTCTCCTCAGCTTGTCTTCCCGCTCTTTCCTGAGCGGGCGTCTGAGTTCCATGACGGCTACGGTTGCCACGGTGCCGACGATCAGCAACGCGTTCAACCACCGGGGAAGCTCCCGTCTCATCGGGTCAACGGTCCTTGCCATGTACACCCCTCCTCTGCAACCTCATTCAACGCCCTTTCCCAAGCAGACGATGCACCAGTTCAGCGACCACCGTCCATGTTATGTGGTTTCCCATTTCCTTCACGCTTGGCTGCCACGGGATGCGGTTCAGCCCCGGCGACATGCCGAGCGCCGGCGCGATCACGCCGTCGCAGGCGAAGAAGAAGGGGATCGCGAAGGGGAGCCCGCCCCAGCTGGAAAGTGCCGGGAACCTCCTCCGCAGCCCGCCATGGATCGCTCCCCACCCCAGCCCGTAGAGCACGCCGAACACCGCCTTGGCGCGCTCCTTCTCCTCTCTTTTCAGCCTGCGTCCCGCGATTCTTTCGGCGAAGCGCGGCCCGGCCACCTGGTGCGCCGGCGCCTCGCGCACACGCCGGTCGCGCCTTTTCTGCCTCTCGCTGACCAGCCGGTCCAGGAGCCTGTCCGAGGCGTTCGCCGCCGCACCGGCAATCAAGCCGGCGGCCATCGCGACAAGGACCGGATGCCTCTGCGTCATCGAACCGTCACTTCCCGTTGCCATGACACACCCCCTTGCGATCTCGCTGTTTTATTTCCAGTGCCCAGCGGAACCTCGCCCATTGTAACGACGCCCGAGCGCCTGTCAATTTTGGGCACCACCCTTTGTCGTCGCATGGTTTCAACACCGCCGTCGGCTTGACCGCATGAGAGGGCGTTTTATAATTGGCTAGTTCAAAATACCCGGCAGGCACGACACGCACAAGGAGGCTCCCATGCTCATCCGCACCCTTCAGGTGGTGGTTCATTGCGAACACAAGACGCTGTGGGACATGCTGGTCGACCGGCTGCACCACCCGGAGCGCTACGCACTGGGGATCGCCGACGTGCGTCTCTCCGAGGAAGCACCGGATACTTTCATATCCGAGATGACAGTACACGGCGATCCGGTGCGGGAGCGGGTGATTCTGCGCCCCTACGACGGGGAGATGCGCCACGAACTGCTGGAGCACCCGCAGTTCACCGGCTTCATCGTCCGCAAGATCCTGAAATCGGCCCGGCAGAGCCCGGTGGCGCCGCTCTACCTCGAGTACGACCTGGATCTCTTACGAAAGTCCCTCCAGGTTCACGGACTGGTACGGGAGGAAGAGGAGATCATCACCGACCTGGAGACGGAGATGCAGAAGATACGTTCGCGGGCTGAAGAATTGGATGCGAGGGGGTGAGAGATGCGGGTTAAACTTTTTCTGCTCAACACGGTTGCGGTGGGGATGCTGACGGCGTCGGCCTTCGCGGCGTCGCCCGACTGGTTCATGCTGGACGAAAACGAGGACTCGAGCTTCTTCTTCGACCGAAGCGGCGTGACCCCGTTGCGGGAAGGGGTCCTCCAGGTGAGGACGCGGGTGGTGTACAGTGACCAAGGAAGAAAGGATGCCCTGAAGGTCCTCAAGGAGCTGCCGGACTCGGCGCCGCTGTATGAAACCCTCTACAGCTACGAGATCAACTGCACGGAGCGGGAGGGGCACCTCCTGGCCGCGACCCACCTCGACAGGAAAGGCGGCACGCTGAGAAGCACCGACCTCTCCGCCGTCACCCAATGGGAGTACCTCCCCCCCGATACCAGGATGGGGCTCGTCCTCGGACAGGCCTGCACCCGCTAACCGTCAACGCTTCCGGTATTCCTGCCTGAGCACGAGGTCCATGAGCACCAGGGCGGCCATCGCCTCGACGACGGGGACGGCGCGCGGCACGATGCACGGATCGTGGCGCCCCTTCGCCTCGAGCACCGCTTCGCTGCCGTCGAAGCGAGCCGTCTTCTGCGGCAGCGCCACCGTGGCCGGCGGCTTGAACGCCACACGGAAGTAGACCGGCTCCCCGTTGGAAATCCCCCCCTGCACCCCGCCCGAATAGTTGCTGGAGGTCCCGAGCCTTTCTCCCTTACTGACGAAGGGGTCGTTGTGGGCACTTCCCAGCATGCGGCTGCCGCCGAAACCGGAGCCGATCTCGAACCCTTTGGATGCGGGGATGGAGAGCATGGCATGGGCCAAAAGGGCGTCCAGCTTGTCGAAGACCGGCTCGCCGAGCCCGGCCGGGATGTTGCGGCAGACGCAGGAGACCATTCCACCTACCGAGTCCCTGTTGTCGCGCACCTGGGCGATCAGGTCGGCCATCGCCTGGGCCATGGCGGGGTTGCCGCAGCGCACCGGGTGTGCGTCCACCACCTTGCGGGTGATCCCCGCGAGGTCGACCGGCCCGGCATCGATCGCCCCGACGGCGTCCACCCAGGCGACGATCTCGATCCCGTAACGCTCGAAGAGGTACTTCTCGGCGATGGCGCCCGCCGCCACCCGGCCGATGGTCTCGCGCGCGGAGGAGCGTCCGCCGCCGCTCGAGGCGCGCACGCCGTACTTCATCTGGTAGGTGTAGTCGGCATGGGAGGGGCGGGGAACCTCCGCCATCTCCTCGTAGTCCCCCGGGCGCTGGTCGCGGTTATGCACCATGAGGCCGATGGGGGTCCCGAGGGTGACACCCCCCTCGACGCCGGAAAGGATGGTGACGATGTCCTCCTCCTCGCGGGGAGTGCTGAGCTCGCTCTGCCCGGGACGGCGGCGGTCGAGCTGCGGCTGGATGTCCGCCTCGGACAGTTGCATCCCGGCCGGAGCCCCGTCGATGACGGCGCCGACCGCCTTGCAGTGGCTCTCGCCGAAGGTGGAAACCCTGAAGATCGTTCCGAATACCGATGACATGTTCAGCTCCTTGTCCTGCCCGCCGTGCGGTTCTTAGCCACGACCACGACGAGGCTGCGGGGTGGAAGACGGTAACTCTCCCCCTCGACGAGCGGCAACTCGTCCCACGGGGCGATGTCGTCCGGGGCATCGAGGGAGGTGTCGATCCAGCGGTGCCATCTCCCCCCCGGAAGCTTCCTGGGCGAGGGGAGCATGAAAGAGAGCGGCTCCCAGTAGGCGTTCACCATGTAATGGAACACGAGGCTCTTCGTGTTGCTGCGGACGGTGAGGGCGATGCTGTGCGACTCGTGGCTCCAGTCCGGCGTCCCGAGGCGGACGCCATGCCACTCAAGGCGCGCCTGCCCGAGCAGCCGGCTGAGCGAGATGGAATCCGACGACGCCTCGCTCTGCCTGAGGCGTGCCCGGATCAGTTCCTTCGTGAAGCGGTGGATGTCGGCATGTTCCTCGACCTTGTTCCAGTCGAACCAGCCGATCTCGTTGTCCTGGCAGTAGGCGTTGTTGTTTCCAAGCTGGGTGCGCCGCGCCTCGTCACCCATCAGGATCATCGGCGTTCCGAGGGCGAGCAGGGTGACCGCGACGAAGTTCTTCACCTGGCGCTTGCGCAGCGCCTCGATGGCGGCATTATCCGTCGGCCCCTCCACGCCGCAGTTCCAGCTTGCGTTCGCGTCGGAGCCGTCGCGGTTTCCTTCACCGTTCGCCTCGTTGTGCTTTTTGTTGTATGAGACGAGGTCGTTCAGGGTGAAGCCGTCATGGCAGGTGACGAAGTTGATGCTCTGCTCCGGCTCGCGCTCCTGGTGCCCGTAGATATCGGGGCTTGCCAGGATGCGCGCGGCAAAGCGGGAAACCATCCCCTCGTCCCCCTTCAGGAAGCTGCGCACGTCGTCGCGGAACTCGCCGTTCCACTCCTTCCAGCTGTCCCCGATGAAGCTCCCCACCTGGTAGAGCCCCCCTGCGTCCCACGCCTCGGCGATGAGCTTTATGCCTGCCAACGCCGGGTCGGACTCGATGTCCCAGAGGATGGGGGGATCCTTGAGCGGACGCCCTTGGCCGTCGCGGGAAAGTATGGAGGCGAGGTCGAAACGGAAGCCGTCGACGTGCATCTCCTTCACCCAGTAATGCAGGGAGTCGATGATGAGCCGGCGCACCACGTGGTGGTTCGCGTTAAGCGTGTTGCCGCAGCCGGTGTGGTTTAAGTAGCTGCCGTCGGGGGCGAGCGAGTAGTAGACGTCGTTGGCGAAGCCGCGGAAGCAGAAGGTGGGGCCGTTGTGGTCCCCCTCGGAGGTGTGGTTGTAGACCACGTCGAGGATCACCTCGATCCCGGCCTTGTGCAGCGCCTTCACCATGTCCCGGAACTCGTCCAGGGGACCTAGCGGTCCCTGCTTGGAGCTGTAGGCGGCGTGGGGAGCGAAGAAGGAGACCGGGCTGTAGCCCCAGTAGTTGCGCAGCCCGAGGGGAGCGTCGAGAGGGTCGAACTGGAATACCGGGAGCAGTTCCACCGCGGTGATGCCCAACTCCTTCAGGTAGGGGATCTTCTCGATGAGCCCCGCGTAGGTGCCGCGTTTGTCGCCGGAGACTCCCGAGGATGGGTGCCTGGTGAACCCGGCCACGTGCATCTCGTAGATGACGGTACTGGAATAGGGACGCTTGAGCGGCTGGTCCCCCTCCCAGTTGTAGCCGCGGGGATCGGCCACGACACTCTTCATGGCGCTCGCCGCGTTGTCGCCGGGAAGGCACGCGTCCCCCCGGCAGTAGCCGTCCGGAACGGCGACGGCACGGCCGTAGGGGTCGATGAGGACCTTGCCGGGATCGAAGCGGCGCCCGCGCTGCGGTTCGAAGGGACCCGCGACGCGGTAACCGTAGAGCTGCCCCGCGCCGATGCCCGGAACGAAGACGTGCCAGTAGTGGTAGGTGCGGTTCTGTTTAGGATCGAGGGTGATGACACGGGAAGGGACTGCGTCGTCGGCGCGGTCGAAGAGGAGCAGTTCGACGCCGCTGCAATCCCTGGCGAAGACGCTGAAGTTCACCCCGCCGGGGGTGACGGTCGCGCCCAGGGGCGAGGTGTTTCCCTTGAGCTGCTCCGCGTTCTTCCTAACCGATCTTCCGCTCGAATTGGCCATGATAGCTTCCGCCCCGTTGAACATGCTCTAGCTGGGAGGCTGTGAGACTCACTTTTCCCCTGTCAGACTATAAAGCATCCTGGTTCCCAGTCAAACCGCGCCTGTTTGATACAGTCACGAAGACAGTGGCACCGAGCGCGATGACTGCGCAGAGCCAGCCGATCCAGTCGCCAACAGCGCCGTAGACTGTTTTCCCCTCCAGAAGCGGCACCCGGTCCACAAGCACCTCCCTGGTCCAGACACCGGTGCGGCTCGTGATGCGTCCGGCCGGGTCGACGAAGGCGGAGATCCCGGTGTTGGTGACCCGCACCAGGGAGCGGCGGTTTTCGATGGAACGAAAGCTAGCGAGAGCCAGGTGCTCCATCGGTTCCGTGGAGTTTCCGTACCAGGAGTCGTTGGTCAGGTTGAACATGACCGCCGGGGTCCGCCCCTCGCGCCCCCCGCGCATCAGCTTCCTGATATGGGTGGGGAAGATGTCCTCGTAGCAGATGCTCACCGACAGGAGGTGCGGTCCGAGTTTGAGCGGCTCGACGCTTTTCCCGGAGAAGAATTTGCTGCTGTACGGGGACCAGGAGTACAGGATCGGGAAAACGTCGCCGAAGGGGATGTACTCGCCGAAGGGAACGAGTACGGTCTTGTCGTAGGTCCCGAGGATCTTGCCCGAGGCGTCGGCAAGAAGTGCGCTGTTGTAGAAACGGGTCTCCCCCTCCTCGTTCAACTGGAGGCAGGCCCCGAAGAGCAGCGGAACCTTCAGGTCACCGAGGGCCCAAGTCGGTATGGTCCCCTCGCGCGAGGAAAGCCCCAGGCTCAGCACTCCCTCCGGCCAGACCACGAGGTCGGCCTTCTTCGCCGCGAGCAGTGCCTTCGACATATCGCGGTGCTCCTGCTGTATCGCTTCCGGCGAAAGGTGGAGGTCGGCCGCGCCGCGGTTGGTCTGCACGAGACCGACGGTTAGCTGCTTGGCCCCGGCGACCTTGCGGTCCACCTCGCGGATGCGGAACTCGCCGTAAGCGACCACAAGAGCCAGGGTAACCCCGAGCGCAGCCGCCGCGCGCCACGGCATCCCTTTACCTTCGAGCCGGCAGGCAAGGAGGCGGTACAGCGTCGCGTTGATGTAGACCACGAGGAAAGAGACGCCGAGGACACCGGCGAAGTCGGCGATCTGGGTGAGGTGCGGGACCTTGTACTGGCTCGCGCCCAGGTAGTTCGGGAATACCTCGGGCCAGACCTTCTCCATGGCGGTCCAGAGCACGGGAGCGATCCAGACCAGGTGGCGCTCCTGTCCGCGGGTGAGGAGACTCACCCCCCAGGCCCAGGCCGCCAGCACGACCCCGTTGGCCGCAGCCAAAAGGACGAGTCCGATGACGCCGACCGCCATTGGGGCACCGGCGAACTGCTGGAACATCTGGATGATCCAGTAGAAGCCGCCGCCGTGTCCCACGATACCGGCGACCCAGCCGAGGAGGAAGGCGCGTCGCGGGCGCACGTCGCGGATGGCCCAGAGAAGCGGGAGAAGAAAGATCCACTCGAGGTAGAACTGGTCGAAGCCGGCGTAACCCAGGAACATCAGGATGCCGGTCAGAATGGCGGCGCCCCAGGGAGCAAAGGGGTGGGAGTTGCTGGAAGTAGTCAAAACGACCTCTGTTTTTTGTTGATGGCGCCTCGCGCGCCCCCGCACGATACCACAACGGCATGACAACCACAATCCGGCAGGGCGCCGGCGCAGGCCGATAGATGTGCTTGAGAGGAACCTGACCCTTTCCTACACCTTTTGCCTGGGAGGCACGCCTTCACCGGCGGCATCTCCCCCCACCAGCCCACCAGCCCACCAGCCCACCAGCTTCCAGCCTCCAGCCTCCGGCATTCCCATTGCTCCCAGGCTTCCCAGTCCTCCCATGATTCCCAGCTTTTCCCCAAATAAAAAGGGCGCCCTAACAGGCGCCCTCTTCTCAGTAACGCTCCGGATAGTAATCCGGCGGCACCGAGTACACCCCCGGAGGTGGCGGAGGAACATAACTCCTCACGCGGCGCGTCTTGCGCACGCTCCCCGGAATCTGGTTCCCCTTGGCGTACATGCACTGCACGTAGGTGTTGTCGTAGCGCCGCTGCGCCTCGTAGCCGTAGACCCGGCCCGCCTCGGAGCCGCTCGCCGCACCGAAGAGAAGGCCGGTGCCGCCGCCGATGGCCGCCCCCGCCCCCGCATTGCCGCTCGCCGCGCCGAGAGCCGCCCCGACCCCGGCACCGATGGCGGTCCCCACCACGGCGCTCGTCGCGGTGTTCTGGTTCGCCGTATCCTGCGGACTCATGCCGAGTTGCTGCTCGGCATACCTGCGGCAGACGGCATCCTCAGCCATGAACTGCTCGAAGGTCTTCCCCGGCGCGGGGAGCACGCGGACGCTCGGCCCAGTCGGCATGGTTACGCACCCCCCCAGAACCAGCAAGGCAAGCAGCGAGCAAAAGTTGGTCAAAGTCCTTGTCATGATCATTCCTCCTTGTCTTCCTGTTCCTGGCTGGGCGGCGTCGTGTCCGGCACCACTTTCAACCACCCTCCGGGGCAGCGCTCCACGTAGGGATAGTACCCCTGCGGTTTGCGGCAGTAGTACCAGTACTGCCCGCCTTCTTGCTCCTGCTGCGTGTCGGGGGAGATGTACTCCTGCGGCTCCTGCGGCACGACGACGGTCGGTGGGGAGTAGTAGTACGGATAGGCTGGGTAGTTGTAATAATACGGGTAGAAGAAGGGGTCATAGTACCCCCATCCCGGTCCGATCCAGATGCTCCCCGAGAAGTGAGAGTCGTGCCGGGGCCCCACGTACCGCGTATAGCTCCCGCGGCCGCCATAGGTAACCGATCCGCCGGAGCGCCCTACCGAGCGAGTGACAGCCCTGTCACCTCGTCCGCCGGAATCAGCATGACTGGTCGCGACGGTTGAAGTTATTGACGCTGCAACAAGAAACAGTGGAAGAAGCAGGGTGCAAATACGGTGGCTTTTCATGACGTGCCCTCCTTTTTCGCGGGCTTTAATGACCAACTTATTGTACAACGCCGCCGCTGTATCTGCAAAAACTAAGAAAGAAACCGCGGCACACGGCAACAGATCCTATCGATGCGACATGAAAAGGCACCGCGTCCTTCACTCTGCCTGTCATCCCTAAAGGCGCCGGAGTCCGCAGTACGGTTTGACTTCCCCGGTGACCGTGGAAAAATTAGCGGGTTCCAATATTACACCCAAAAAGGAGCCTGGTATGAGAAAAGACGCCACCGTTGTATCGTCACTGTTTCTAGCAGCAGCTCTCATCCTACCCGCCGTCAACTCATGGACCGCGGAGGGGCAGCCCTCCCGCAAGGCGCCGCCGGACGCGGTGATGGAAGCCCAGACGCCGAGGGATGTGCCGGCGACCCGCCCTGAGCAGCAAAGGGGAAACCACGATCAGTCCGATATCTTCAAGGCGACGACAGCCGAGCCTTCGTCGACAGCATTCAAGAACCAGCCGGACGAGGGGAAGATCCTCGGGTTCAATTTTTACAGGGACCCGCTGGACGCGAAGAAGCCGATGATGACCTTCCAGGAGGTCTACCAGAAGGACTCCGCCGAAAAACCCAAGGTGATGGAAACGCAGAGGCGGCTTCTCGAGGCGCGCTACGACCTGCGCCCGCGCCTGTCGCCTGACGTAAAGATGTCGCGCGGCAAGCCCATAGCCATGGGCCCCACGGCACGACTGGCAAAGGGCGCGACCTGGGAGAGTCTGGCCGCGATGAACCCGGCGGAGATGAGATCGAAGAACATCTTCCCCTACCCGCCGCTGCCCCATCCCAAGCAGGTGAACGGCGGCCAGGTCTTCCCGCAGATGCAGATCGACATGTTTCCGAGGCTGCAGCGCTTTGACGTCGACTTCGACCTTCCCGACGCCTTCCTCCCCGAGTTTCCACCGGCGATATTCCTGCAGAACCGCCCGGAGCTGGGGGACGTCTCGCGCGGCGAGGTGGTCTCCATCAACAACTACTACCGTCTCTTCAAGGACCTCCTCACCCCGGTCCAGCTGGACGGCCTGCGCATGCTGGTGACCCCCTTCCCCCAGGAGGAGTTCAACCCGACCGACGACCGCAAGTCCCCCCAGGCAAGCCTAGGCGTCGCCTGCCTCGACTGCCACGTGAACGGTCACACCACGGCACAGTTTCACCTAAGCCCCGACATCCGTCCCCAGGAGCGGCGCTTCCGGCTCGACACGGTAAGCCTCAGGGGGCTTTTCAACCAACAGATCCACTCCTCCAAGCGCAGCCTCCGTTCCGTGGAGGACTTCTCCGAATTCGAACAGCGCACCGCCTACTTCAACGGCGATGAGATCCACGCTGCCAAAAAAGGGATGAACATCATCAGCCGGGTCCAGGTATCGCACATGGCCCAGATGCAGAACATGTTCGACGTCCCCCCCGCCCCGAAGCTCGACCCCGCCGGCTTCCTCGACCCCGCCAAAGCGACCCAGTCGGAAATGGCGGGGCAGCAGGTCTTCTTCGGCAAGGGGAGGTGCGGCGTCTGCCATCCCGCTCCGTTCTACCTCGACCACATGATGCACGACCTGCAGCTTGATCGCTTTACCAGGGAGCCCGGCGACGGTCCCATCAAGACCTTCACCCTGCGCGGCATCAAGGAAAGCCCCCCCTACATGCACGACGGCCGCTGCCTCACCCTTGAGGACACGGTGAAGTTCTTCGACCTGGTGCTCGGCTTGAGGCTCACCCAGCAGGAGCAAAACGACCTGGTCGCCTTCCTGAGGGTGCTCTAGCCTTTAGAATGAACGAAAAAGAGGGGCTTTGCCTCGCGGCGGAGCCCCTCTCCTTTTGCCCTTTTGTCACCCCGATTACTTCTTCGCGGCGCCCACCTTCTGGGCCATATCCTTCGCATGCTGCAGGTGCTGCTCCAGGGTCGGCAGGGTCTTGTCGATCCACGCCTTGATCTCGGGGTCCTTCACCTTCTTGCTCGCCTTTTTGAAGTCCTCGACGTCCTTCTTGTGGTCTTTCACCATCGCTTCCGCGTACTTCTTGTCGAACTCGTCGGCGGAGGTCTTCTGAAGTTTCTCGACCATCGCCTTGTGCTTCAGTTCCATCTTGGCGGGAAGCTTGTACTTGTTGCCCACCGCCGTCTTCAGCTCGTCGTTGGCCTTGCCGTGATCGGTCACCATCATCTGGGCGAAATCCTTCACTTCCTGTGACTTTGCCTTTTCCTTGGCCAACTGTCCCAGTTCGACCTCCATCATCCCGCCGCTCGCCGCCTTCTTGACGAACGACTTCTCGGACATGGTCAGCTTGTCAGCCGCCAGTGCCGGAAGAAGCATGCTGCAGAATGCGAACAGGGAAACCACCGCCATCCATACCAATCTCCTTTTCATGTTGCCTCCTTTTGTGGCCGAAGCCGTGGGGTTTGTCAGATTAGCAAAATCTAACCGTGAAAAGGTATCCGGCTTTGGCTTCTTGTCAACCGCTCCGGCACCTTCGCCCGGTTCGCGAAGGACAATAAAAAAGCGCCCCTAAGGGGGCGCTTCAGGCTCGGTAACGGCGGGTCAGGAGGAGCGGAAGATGCTACTGGTACAGCAGTTGTTCCTCGGTGTAGTAGGTCCGCTTGGACTGGACGTTCTCCTTGAGGATCCTCGCACCGGTGGGGGAGGTCCTGAGTTCGGGGCGGTGCACCTTCAGAAACTCGCGGTACTCACCGGAGACCATATCCGGGTGGCGTTTTCTCAACTCCGCGATGGCATCGTTCAAGACCGCCGGGATCGCCTCGGCGAGCGCCCGCACCGCCTCCGGGGGGAGCTTGCCGGCAGGGGATTTGGGGGAGATGCGCGCGGCCCAGAGGATCTCGTCGGCATAGGCGTTGCCGATGCCCCCGATCAGCGCCTGGTCGAGAAGCAAAGGCTTGATCATGGCGCGGGGCTTCCTGGCGCACAACCGCTGCAGCTCCTCCTCGGTGATCTTTAGCGCATCGGGCGCTTCCTTCTCGGCGCCGGGGTTCAGGGTGACGCTCGCCCATCCCTTCTCGTCCGCCACGACAAGGGCGGTACCGTCGGCAAAGAGCAGGGTGAGCACCGGGTAGCGGACCTCCTTCGCCTCGGAAGGACCGGTGAGGGCGAACCCTCCGGTAAGCATCAGGTGGACTTTCAGCGTGTTGCCGTTGCCCAGGCGGAAGGTCACCTGTTTGCCGGTGCGCTCCACAGCGGTCACCTCGGCACCAGCGACGGCGGCGGCAAGTTCCTCGGCGGCGGCGTTGAGGCGGCCCCTCCCGTGGTACTCGCCTTTCTCGATCCTCTTCCCCACGAGGGCCTTCCCAAGGTTTTCGGCATAGACGGTAAGATCAGGAAGCTCAGGCATGCTCCTCCTCGTGCCGCAGGCGGCGCTTTGATGTGCTTGCAGCGTAGTCGATGATATCCCGGGTGTCAAAGCGACGGGTGCTCAGTCGGCGGCGGCCCCTTCGGCCTCGCAACCGATGCCGGAGTAGCGCTCACGCAGGCGCTTCACCGAAAGTGGAAGCACTACCGCGGCGAAGATGAGGGCGCAACCGGTCCATTCCTCGGCGGTGAGTCTCTCGCCAAGGAGAAGGGTCCCCCCGAGCATGCTCCAGACCGGGTCCATCGTGTAGATGAGCCCCGCCTTGGTGGGGGTCGTGTAACGCTGATAGGCGTTTTGCAGGGTGAAGCAGACCACGGTGGGGAAGACGGCGCAGTACAGAAGCGCCCCCAACGAGACCCAGGTCACCGTTAAGGGGGGAGACGGGAGGGCGACGTTCAGCACGGCGCCGACCGCGGCCACGGTGGCGAACTGGATCAGGCTCAAAAGGTAGACGTCCTCCGTGCCGACGAGCCTGGAAACGGCGATGATCTGCAGCGCGATGAAGAGGGCGCACAGGGTGGAGAGGAGGTCCCCCTGGTTGAAGCCGTCCACGCCCCCCTTGGCTAAAAGCCAGAGACCGGCCAGGGCGAGGAAGAGTCCTCCCGCGCTCCAGCGGTCCAGGCGCTCGCGCCAGAATGCGAAGCACAGAAGCGGAATGAGCAGAACGAACAGGTTGTTCAGAAAGCCCGCGCGCGAGACGCTGGTGCCGCTCACCCCGAGGACGAAAGAGAGGTTCGTCGCCGCGAGCGGCAGCCCGACCAAAACCCCGGTCTTGAAGGTGCCGCGGTCGAACCGTTTCAGGCGCGGCAGGCAGATAACCGCCATGAGAAGCGTAGCCAACGCGAACCGGTAAAAGAAGAAATCGAGCGGCGGGATCTCGCGGAAACCGATCTTGTTGAAGATGAAGCTGCCCCCCCAGAACACGGTGGTCAGTATCAGCCAGAAGGTCGCTCTGGCAGAGCGCGGGTCGTCTTGTGTCGTCGTATGCATCGGCATATTAAAGACAGGGGCAGGTCGATATGTCAACAGATGTTGTGACACAATTTCTCCCGCGTCGTGCCGCTCTTATCGGAGGCTCTCTTTTAAGCGCACCCGGTGCTAAAGAATTTTCGAGCGGGACCGATATGTGGGGCAGACACCATAAGAGCTGGTGCCAGCGCAGAGGAGGATCAATTTTGGCAGTGGTTCACATCGACAACCTCGCACCGGGCATGGTCCTCAGCCGCAACGTCTGTGACCGCAGCGGACGGCTCCTTTTGCCGGCCGGTGCCGAGCTCACCGACAAGCATTTCTCCATCTTCCGCATGTGGGGTGTCCTCGAAGTCGAAATCGTCGGGGAGACCATCACGGAGGACCCGGAAGCCCCCCCCTCCACAAGCACGGAGATCGATCCGGAGCTCCTGGCCGAGGCGCGCGCCGAGGTGGAGCACCTTTTCGTCTACAACGACCCCGAGCATCCCGCGATAAAGGAGCTGATGCGCATCTGCACCGAGAGGAGGGCGACCCGTGCTGCGTAAACCCCAACTCTCCGTCGAGCACATGGTTGAGGATGTCTCCACCATACATTCGCTCCCGCTTTTCTACTCGCAGCTTTCCGAGGCGATCGATCACCCCCGCAGCTCGATTGGTGACATCGCCAAGATCATCTCGGAAGACCAGGGGCTCACCGCGAGGATCCTAAAGCTCGCCAACAGCCCTCTCTTCGGCTACTTCTCCAAGATCGACACCATCACCCAGGCGGTCACCATCATAGGCGTACTGCAGGTGCGCGACCTGGCCCTCGCCCTTTCCGTCATGGACGTCTTCAAGGGGATACCGGAAGACCTCGTCAACATGGAGCAGTTCTGGAAGCACAGCATCGCGACCGGCCTGGCTGCCAGGACTCTCGCCACCAGCCAGCGGGAGGCGAACCTGGAGCGCTTCTTCGTCGCCGGCATCCTGCACGACGTGGGAAGGCTCGTCATGTACGTGAGGGTCCCGGAGATCTGCCTCGAACTCCTCGAGGAATGCCGGAGCAGCGGCATGATCCTGCACTGCGCCGAACGCGAGCGCTTCGGCTTCGACCACGCCGACGTCGGCGGAGCCCTCCTGAAGCGCTGGAAGATCCCGCCGCGCGTGGCCGAGCCGGTGGGGACGCACCACAACTGCAGCAAGGCGGACCAGTACCCCCGCGAGGCCTCCATACTGCATTTCGCCGACATCATCGCCCACGCCATGCAGATCGGCAACAGCGGCGAGATCTTCGTGCCGCAACTGGACCACGCGGTCTGGGAGCGGCTGCAGATCTCCTGCTACTTCCTCCCCACGCTTATCAAGCAGGTGGACACGACCTACGAGCAGACGGTCTCGGTCCTTTTCGGGGGTGAAGATGGCGCCCGATGACCCCAGGGATATCCAGATCAGGAACCTCCAGGAGCGGGTGAGTTTCCTCGAAGAGACGAACCTGAACTACGTCCGCACCCTCGACGTCCTCACCGCCTGCAGTGATCTGCAGTCGGACATCTACCGGGTGAAGGAGTCGTCCTTCGTGATCAGGGCCGTCTTCGGGCAGTTGAAGCGCCTGATCCCATTCGCCACCCTCTCCATGTTCGGCATCGACGACGATTCCTCCTTCGACCTCACGGTCTGCGAACCGGAACGGGCCGGGGCCGCGATAAGGAAGGAGGTCGAGGCCCGTGTCCAGGACGGCACCTTCGCGTGGGCCCTGAACCAGAACCATCCGGTGGTGGTCCCCACCGTCTCCGGGACCGACACCCTCGTCTTGCACGTACTTGCCACCAACAGCCGCATCAGGGGGATGTTCGCCGGCATCATGCGGGGAAGCCACCTGAGCGCCGAGGTCTCGACCCTCAACGCCCTGAGCAGCATCCTGATCAACACAGCCTATGCGGTGGAGAACTCGGAGCTGTACGAAATGCTCCAGGAACACATGCAGAACCTGGAACTCAAGGTACAGCAGCGGACCACAGAACTGGAGCACGCCCTGGTACGCGCCGAGGCGGCCACCGCAGCGAAGAGCGTCTTTCTCGCCAACATGAGCCACGAGATAAGGACACCGATGAACGGTGTCATAGGTCTCGCGAGGCTCCTCATGGAAACCCCTCTCGACAAGGTGCAGCGAAACTATCTCGAGTCGCTTTCAGACTGTGCGGAAAGCCTTCTCACCATCATCAACGAGATCCTCGACATCTCCAAGGTGGAGGCCGGGATGATCACCCTCGAGGCGATCGTGTTCGACCTGCACCGTTTCCTCGACCGCTGCCTCCAACCCTTCATGCTGCGCGGGCAGGAAAAGGGGGTGCAGGTGCTTCTAGACGCCGGCCCCGACCTGCCGCAGTTCGTAGTCGGCGACCCGGTCAGGATAGGGCAGGTGCTCGGCAACCTGGTCGGTAACGCGCTCAAGTTCACCCACAAAGGATCGATCACCGTGAAGTGCCTGCTCCTTGGCAAGAGCGACGGTGAGGTCCGGCTCAAGTTCGCCGTTGCGGATACCGGTATCGGTATCGCCCCGCACGCACTCGACGTCATCTTCGAGAAGTTCTCCCAGGCCGACAGTTCGACCACCCGTCTCTACGGTGGGACCGGACTCGGACTCTCCATAAGCAGGAGCCTCGTGGAACTGATGGGGGGCAAGATCGTCGTGGAGAGCCGCCTCGGGGAGGGAAGCGTCTTCAGCTTCACCCTGAAGAGCAGGCTTCCCCAGCCAGGGGAGTTCCCCGCCGTCGATGAAGGCGATGAACAGCCGGTACATACGGCTCGACCGCTGCGCATCCTGCTGGTCGACGACGTCCCCATCAACCAACTCATATCGCTCAAGCTGATCGGCAAGACGGGCAACCACGAGGTCGACTGCGCCGAAAACGGCAAGGAGGCGCTGGAGAAGTGGGACCGGGGGGAGTACGACCTCATCTTCATGGACGTACAGATGCCGGTGATGGACGGACTGGAGGCAACGAGGACCATCCGCGAGCGGGAACGCGGCACGGGCCGACGTATTCACATCTGCGCCATGACCGCCAACGCGATGAAGGAAGACGTCGCCATCTGCCGGGAGGCCGGCATGGACAGCCATATTTCCAAGCCGGTGCGGGAGCGCGACCTGAAGTCGGTGATTCGCAGGATCACGGCAGAGGTTGCGTCGGAGTATCCCGCCGCGGGCGCTCCGACCGACGAGGCGGAAGCGCCGCCTCCTCCTGCAGCCCCCATGGACTTCGATGTCGAGGATCTGCTCGAGCGCCTGGGCGGCGACCAGGAGATGGTGGGCGTCTTCGTCGAGAAGTTCGTTAGTGCAGTTTCGGAGCACCTGCATCTGCTCGGCGAAGCGCTGCAAAATGGCGACCACGAAACCTGCTATTTCAAGTCCCACACCATCGCCGGAACGGCCGGCAACATGGGCGCGGTACGCATGCGAAACCTTGCTGCCGAGATGGAAGCCCTCGCCAAGGCGCAGCAGATGGGGCCGCTCCCAGGACTGTACCGTCAGTTGCAGGAGGCATACGCAGCTTTCGTCGCAGTTGCCTGCGGCAACGACGCTGCGGCAACAAAAATGGAGGCATGAACCGCAGCCTCCATTTTTCGCCCGAGTGTTGATGCATGAACCGTCAAGCCCCTCCCCGCGTCAGGACCTCCATGGTGCTTATTGCATCTTTAAGCTGAGACTCCAGGCTCCTCAACTCCTCATTCGTGTACACGCTGTTTCCTTTGCTGATCTCACGGTGCAGCCGGTCGATTCTCTGCTGCAGTGAGTCTACACTGTCTTTGCAAGTCTGAGCGACCAGCAGGCATTGGTCTTTGTTCGAGCTGTTGTCAGGGCTCATCCCCATTCCGGTGTCGGCTGCCAGTACGGAAATTACTGACATGAGAGAGACAGTCGTAACGACAGCAAATGTTCTCACAAGTCGTTTCATGGCAAACCTCCTTTTCTATTCTACTCCATGCTGAAAGTATAGAAGAGACCCCTCAGGCTTTGCAACTAAAAATCATTATCAATCAACACCTGGTTTTCACACTGATTACGAAAGCTTCGTAGCCCCCATCCTTTCCCCTGTGACAGTGGGCCTCTCCCCCGTCTCTGCTCCCTTTCTGGCCACAAAGTGTATACAATTTTTGTCATACATTTTCTAAAGATTCTCGACAGTAAGCCGATAGAGCTTCAAAAGCGTAATGGTTTTCACAACACCCGTTTGCAACAAGAGGTCTTACCAATGAACATCAGCAAAAAGATCTTCATCGCCAACGTAGCCATCGTCCTGATCGCTACCGTAACGACGTCGGCGATCACACTGTACGTAATCAAGAAGGAGATAACCAGGCAAGTCACCGTCGGGCTTACCTCTCGCACGAAAGCATTCAAGGAACTCGTCGCGCCCAACGGCGCATCGTTCACCCTTGCCGACGGGAAGCTGCAGGCAAACGGACTGCCCCTCGACGGCCGCAACGATGTGACCGACAAAATGAAGGAAATCTTCGGCGGCGAAGCCACCATTTTCCGGGGGGACACGCGGGTTGCGACCACCATAAAGAAGGACGACGGCACCCGCGCGGTCGGCACGAGCCTCCAGGGCCCCGCCCGCGATGCAGTCATCGACCGGGCCTCCAGCTACCTAGGGGAAGCGAAGATCCTCGGGACGCCTCACTTCGCCTCATATCTGCCGCTGCAGGACGGCAGCGGCAAGGTGATCGGCGCCCTCTTCGTCGGTGAGAAGAAATCACAGTTCCTGGCCGTCTTCGACCAGCTCAAATACCTGAGCTTCGCCATATCCGCGCTGCTCGCCGGCCTGCTTGCCCTCGTTGCCTACCTGGTCATGCACCGTGCCTTGGAGCCGATGCGTGCCCTGATCGCGACTCTTAAGGACGTAGCCGAAGGGGATGGCAATCTCACCCACCGACTCAAGGAATCAAACGACGAGATCGGCACGGCGAGCCGCTACTTCAACAGGTTCATCGAACAGGTCCACGCGATCGTCGAGTCGGTGGCTGACAATGCCAACTCCGTCGCCAACGCGAGCTCCGAACTGCACGGCAGCACCCAAAAGCTTGCACAAACCTCGGAAGATGTCGCCGGGCAAACCGAATCTGTTTCTACCGCAGGTGAAGAGATGGCTGCGACCTCGGCCGACATATCGCACAACTGCCTCCAGGCGGTCGAGAGCGCCCAGCGCGCCTGCGATCTGGCCACGATCGGTGCAGCCGACGTGCAGCGCAGCATTCGCGGCATGCAGCTGATCAATGAAAAGGTCCATCTCACCTCGGAGAGTGTGAGCTCCCTGGGTGCCAAATCCGAGCAGATCGGTGACATCATCAGCACCATCCAGGACATCGCGGACCAGACCAACCTGCTGGCGCTCAACGCGGCGATAGAGGCTGCGCGGGCCGGAGAGCAGGGACGCGGCTTCGCCGTGGTGGCCGACGAGGTGCGCCGACTCGCCGAAAGGACCACCAACGCTACGAAGCAGATCGAGGTGAACATCCGCTCGATTCAGGAAGAGACGACGAAGGCGGTGCAGGTAATGCAGGAGAGCGCCACGGAGGCGTCCAAGGGCGCGGAAGATTCGGTCAAGTCGGGGCAGAGCCTAGAGGAGATTCAAAGGCAGATCAACGAGGTGACCCAGCAGATAGGCCAGATCGCCACCGCTGCCGAGGAGCAAAGCGCGACCAGCCGCGAAATCAGCAACAACGTGCACCTGATTACCGGCATCATTCAAGGGGCTGCCAGGGCAAACCGCGAATCGATGGCCACAGCGAACCAGTTGAACAACCTGTCGGAAAACCTGAAGGGGCAGATCAGGAAATTCAGGTTCTGACAGCGGTGAAATAGGCGCATGTGAAAAAGGCCCGGGTGAATCACCCGGGCCTTTCGTTTATGGTGTCCAGTCGATCGGATCAAGCCCGTGCCGGACGAGGTAGGCATTGGCTTTGGAAAAATGCCGGCATCCCAGGAAACCGCGATGGGCGGACAGAGGCGAGGGGTGCGGAGCGCGCAGCACAAGATGCCTCCTTTCGTCGATGACGGCCCCCTTCTTGTGGGCATAAGCCCCCCACAGCATGAACACCACGTGGTCCTTCTTCTCGTTGAGAACGGAGATGACCCGGTCCGTGAAGGCCTCCCACCCTTTTCCCTGGTGCGACGCCGCCCTGCCCGCCTCCACCGTCAGCACGCTGTTCAAAAGCAACACCCCCTGCTCGGCCCATGAAGCCAGGTGTCCATGGCTGAACGCCGAAGCAGGCAGCCCGAGGTCGCTCTGGATCTCCTTGTATATATTGACGAGCGACGGGGGGATATCGACCCCTTTGCGGACCGAGAAACACAGGCCGTGGGCTTGGTCCGGTCCGTGGTAAGGATCCTGTCCGAGGATGACCACTTTTACCCTGTCGAAGGAGGTGGTGTTAAGAGCATTGAAGTACTCACTTCCTTTTGGATAAATGACCTTCCGCTTCAAGATCTCCTGCCTTAAAAACTCCTTCAAGGCGCACATGTACGGTTTCTCGAACTCTTCCAGAAGGTGTGATTTCCAGCTCTCTTCAAGCCGTATCTGTGCTTCGATCGACATGACTAAATGCTCCGCATGTTGGTGTGACGCAGCCGGAAATTAGCACATCTAACAGCCACGATCCAAGAAAATCTTGCCGGACACGGGTGCGTTGGAACGATGATGGGTTTTGTTGTCCGAATTCTTGGGGCTGAGTCACCCGCAACAAACATTGACAGGTTTTAATGCCGAAGTAGACTGGTGGGGTTGCAAAATCGGGGAACCGACTCTCCAAGGAGGAGCAATCAAATGCCACTAGAGTGTGCTGTTCTAGGAAAGGACGTCGCCATAACAGAAACCACCATTCCGGTCATTTCCCCTTATTGGCGCCTGAAGCGGAACGGCCACTGGACACTATTGTGTCGTTACGATCACGAGCGGCCCCGCTACTGCGTCCTCTCTCCCAAGGCTGGTGCCGCCTTGGCACTTATGGACGGGCGACTAACGGTCAGACACCTGACCATGATCGCACAGTACGCATTTAACCTGGAGTCGCCGGAAAAATCACAGGAATTCATCACCAGAATAATAAGTGAAGCGAACCGAGAAGATGATGCCGTCGTCAACATGACTCCGGAGTTGGAGGCGTACGTAAAACGCATCGACCCTTTTGATTTCGTGGTAAAAGCGTCCAGGTGGAAGGAGCAGCAGCGGCTCGCCAACCCGATTTCTTTAAACGTAATGTTCAGCAACGACTGTCAGCCTAACTGTGCTTACTGCTTCGCCAAAGGGCACTGTGTCCCGGAAGGAAAGTTGTTGTCGACCGAGCGCTGGAAAGAGTTGCTGCGGGAGGCGAAGGGGCTTGGCATCGATCAAGTCACGCTTTCCGGCGGTGATCCCCTTTTGAGAAAGGATGCGCTGCAGTTGATCGAGGAAATGATCGCGCTGGAGATGCTATTCACGCTTTCGACGAAGTGCCATATAACCGAGGAAATTGCAGACAGCCTCGTCGCAATAGGCATGACACAGCCAGTTAACCAGTACGTCCGGGAGATCCAACTAAGCATGGATCCAGATGAACCTACTGCCGACAAACTTGCCGGCAGCCCGGGATACTACAACAGGGCCGTGCGCAGTATCCGAAACCTTCTGAAGAGGGGGTTCAACCTCAGAGTCAAATCCGTTGTGACGGCATTGACCGCTCCACACGTTTACCAATGGGTTGAGGAACTTCAGGACATGGGGGTACGCCAGATATCCATCGCGGCCTACAATAGAAGCCTGACAGGCAACACAGACAAGATGTTCCTCGGGACGGAAGAGCGCAACTCCATACTGGAGCAATGCCGTCAGGCGCGGATTGATTTCCCGGAAATTGACCTCGCAACCGCTGGGCTGGAGCAGGGTGAGCGGTCCGGGGACAGATACGGTGAACCATTGGTGCCACTGCCCGGGGAGGACCAGGGAATCGCGGATAAGATAACACTCTGCAGGGAGGAAGGACGCTACGGAGCCCACAGCAGCATGACCATCACGCCCGACGGCAAGGTGATGTTGTACGACACGGTGCCACGAGACGAGATGCTGTTCGTGGGAGACGTGTCAAAGGACTCGATAGCCGAGGTTTGGAACAGCGATGCGTTGCGGAACTTCGCGCATCCGAGGTCGGAGCAGTTCAAGGGCGCGGCATGCTACGACTGCAAGGATCTGGCTAAATGCCAAAGCAAGGCGGGGTACTGCTTCCGGGAGGCGTATTTCAAATCAGGTACGGTCTTCGTGCCGCCGGCGGAATGTCCTATGATTCAGGCTGAGGCTTGACCGACGCCGACGGGCGTGACAGTTGGCTTGAGGCGGAAAAACGAAAAGCCCCACCGGGATTCCGGTGGGGCTTCTCTATTAAATCCCCTGCGGCGACCTACTCTCCCACACCGTTACCAGTGCAGTACCATCGGCCCAGAGAGGCTTAACTTCCGTGTTCGGGATGGGAACGGGTGTGACCCTCTCGGCATTGCCACAGAGAAACTTTTACGCGCTTAGCGCGAAGCTCTCTATCGTCGGACGTCGGACCAGTCGGACTGGTCAGACTGGTCTGACAGTTTTACAATTGCATTTCGTGATCGTAGGATTCGGCAGTATATGATCGGGGGGTGGAGGTCCACCCCCCTCTCTAGTAATTTTTTATGGTCAAGCCTCACGGCCGATTAGTACCGGTAAGCTGAATGCATTGCTGCACTTACACACCCGGCCTATCAACGTTGTGGTCT
>NZ_RAHW01000011.1 GCF_004117875.1 Geomonas oryzae
CTTCGGTGACGTACCCGGAGTCGGCGCCACTGAAGGTCGGAATGTCGTTGGTCCCGTTGATCGTGATGACGATGTCGTGGCTGGTGCCGTCGACGCTCTGGACAGTGAAGGTTTCGACTTTGGTTTCGCCATTGCCGAGATACTGCACGTCGGCGTTGGCAACGCTGTAAGTCCAGTGACCGGCGCTGTCGATGGTGATGTGGCCCAGAGCGCCTTCGCTGGCGACAGGCGCGACCGCCGTGTTGATCGCCGACTGGTGCTGATCCGCATCGGCAACTACCAGTGTGCCATTAGTGGACAACGTAACGGTCTCAGCACTCGGGGTGTCTTCGGTGACGTACCCGGAGTCGGCGCCACTGAAGGTCGGGACGTCATTGGTGCCGTTGATCGTGATGACGATGTCGTGGCTGGTGCCGTCGACACTCTGGACAGTGAAGGTTTCGACTTTGGTTTCGCCATTTCCCAAGTACTGCACATCGGCATTGGCAACGCTGTAAGTCCAGTGGCCCGTGCTGTCGATAGTGATGTGACCGAGGGCGCCTTCGCTGGCGACAGGTGCGACGGCAGTGTTGATCGCCGACTGGTGCTGATCCGCATCGGCAACTACCAGCGTCCCGGCGGTAGTCAGATTGACAGTTTCGGCGCTCGGAGTGTCCTCGGTCACGAAGCCGGAATCGGCGCCACTGAAGGTCGGGATGTCATTCGTCCCGTTGATCGTGATGACGATGTCGTGGCTGGTGCCGTCGACACTCTGGACAGTGAAGGTTTCGACTTTGGTTTCACCATTGCCGAGGTACTGCACATCGGCATTGGCAACGCTGTAAGTCCAGTGGCCCGCGCTGTCGATAGTGATGTGACCGAGGGCGCCTTCGCTGGCGACAGGTGCGACGGCAGTGTTGATCGCCGACTGGTGCTGATCCGCATCGGCAACTACCAACGTCCCGGCGGTAGTCAGATTGACAGTTTCGGCGCTCGGAGTGTCCTCGGTCACGAAGCCCGAGTCTGCCCCGGTGAAGGTCGGGATGTCATTCGTCCCGTTGATCGTGATGACGATGTCGTGGCTGGTGCCGTCGACACTCTGCACGGTGAAAGTTTCAACTTTGGTTTCACCATTGCCGAGATACTGCACGTCGGCGTTGGCAACGCTGTAAGTCCAGTGACCGGCGCTGTCGATGGTGATGTGGCCCAAGGCGCCTTCGCTCGCAACCGGGGCAACGGCAGTATTGATTGCAGACTGATGCTGATCCGCGTCGGCAACTACCAGTGTGCCATTAGTGGACAACGTCACGGTCTCAGCACTCGGGGTGTCTTCGGTGACGTACCCGGAGTCGGCACCGCTGAAGGTCGGAATGTCGTTGGTGCCGTTGATCGTGATGACGATGTCGTGGCTGGTGCCGTCGACGCTCGGCACCGTGAAGGTTTCAACTTTGGTTTCACCATTGCCGAGATACTGCACGTCGGCGTTGGCAACGCTGTAAGTCCAGTGCCCTGCGCTGTCGATGGTGATGTGACCCAGGGCGCCTTCGCTCGCAACCGGGGCAACTGCAGTATTGATTGCAGACTGATGCTGATCCGCGTCGGCAACTACCAACGTTCCAGCGGTAGTCAGGTTGACAGTTTCGGCACTCGGAGTGTCCTCGGTCACGAAGCCGGAATCGGCGCCACTGAAGGTCGGGATGTCATTCGTACCGTTGATCGTGATGACGATGTCATGGCTGGTGCCGTCAACGCTCTGCACCGTGAAGGTTTCAACTTTGGTTTCACCATTGCCGAGATACTGCACGTCGGCGTTGGCAACGCTGTAAGTCCAGTGACCGGCGCTGTCGATGGTGATGTGGCCCAAGGCGCCTTCGCTCGCAACCGGGGCAACTGCAGTATTGATTGCAGACTGATGCTGATCCGCGTCGGCAACTACCAACGTTCCAGCGGTAGTCAGATTGACAGTTTCGGCGCTCGGAGTGTCCTCAGTCACGAAGCCGGAATCGGCGCCACTGAAGGTCGGGATGTCATTCGTACCGTTGATCGTGATGACGATGTCGTGGCTGGTGCCGTCGACGCTCTGCACCGTGAAGGTTTCAACTTTGGTTTCACCATTGCCGAGATACTGCACGTCGGCGTTGGCAACGCTGTAAGTCCAGTGACCGGCGCTGTCGATAGTGATGTGACCGAGTGCACCTTCACTGGCGACAGGTGCGACGGCAGTGTTGATGGCCGACTGGTGCTGATCCGCGTCGGCAACTACCAACGTTCCAGCGGTAGTCAGATTGACAGTTTCGGCGCTCGGAGTGTCCTCAGTCACGAAGCCGGAATCGGCGCCACTGAAGGTCGGGATGTCATTCGTCCCGTTGATCGTGATGACAATGTCGTGGCTGGTGCCGTCGACGCTCTGCACGGTGAAGGTTTCGACTTTGGTTTCACCATTGCCGAGGTACTGCACATCGGCGTTGGCAACGCTGTAAGTCCAGTGACCGGCGCTGTCGATGGTGATGTGGCCCAGGGCGCCTTCGCTGGCGACAGGTGCGACGGCCGTGTTGATGGCCGACTGATGCTGATCCGCATCGGCAACTACCAACGTTCCAGCGGTAGTCAGGTTGACAGTTTCGGCGCTCGGAGTGTCCTCGGTCACGAAGCCGGAATCGGCACCGCTGAAGGTCGGGATGTCATTCGTCCCGTTGATCGTGATGACGATGTCGTGGCTGGTGCCGTCGACACTCTGGACAGTGAAGGTTTCGACTTTGGTTTCGCCATTGCCAAGGTACTGCACATCGGCGTTGGCAACGCTGTAAGTCCAGTGACCGGCGCTGTCGATGGTGATGTGGCCCAAGGCGCCTTCGCTCGCAACCGGGGCAACGGCAGTATTGATTGCAGACTGATGCTGATCCGCGTCGGCAACTACCAACGTTCCAGCGGTAGTCAGATTGACAGTTTCGGCGCTCGGAGTGTCCTCAGTCACGAAGCCGGAATCGGCGCCACTGAAGGTCGGGATGTCATTCGTACCGTTGATCGTGATGACAATGTCGTGGCTGGTGCCGTCGACGCTCTGCACGGTGAAGGTTTCGACTTTGGTTTCGCCATTGCCAAGGTACTGCACGTCGGCGTTGGCAACGCTGTAAGTCCAGTGACCGGCGCTGTCGATGGTGATGTGACCCAGAGCGCCTTCGCTCGCAACCGGGGCAACGGCAGTATTGATTGCAGACTGGTGCTGATCCGCGTCGGCAACTACCAACGTTCCAGCGGTAGTCAGATTGACAGTTTCGGCGCTCGGAGTGTCCTCAGTCACGAAGCCGGAATCGGCACCGCTGAAGGTCGGGATGTCATTCGTCCCGTTGATCGTGATGACGATGTCGTGGCTGGTGCCGTCGACACTCTGGACAGTGAAGGTTTCGACTTTGGTTTCGCCATTGCCAAGGTACTGCACATCGGCGTTGGCAACGCTGTAAGTCCAGTGACCGGCGCTGTCGATGGTGATGTGGCCCAGGGCGCCTTCGCTGGCGACAGGTGCGACGGCCGTATTGATCGCCGACTGGTGCTGATCAGCATCGGCAACTACCAGTGTGCCATTAGTGGACAACGTAACGGTCTCAGCACTCGGGGTGTCTTCGGTGACGTACCCGGAGTCGGCACCGCTGAAGGTCGGAACGTCGTTGGTGCCGTTGATCGTTATGACGATGTCATGGGTGGTGCCGTCAACGCTCTGCACCGTGAAGGTTTCAACCCTGCTCTCGCCGCTGCCAAGGTACTGGACGTCGGCGTTGGCAACGCTGTAAGCCCAGTGGCCGGCGCTGTCGATCGTGATGTGGCCAAGAGCACCCTCGCTTGCAACAGGTGCGACTGCCGTATTGATTGCAGACTGGTGCTGGTCCGCATCAGTTACAACCAACGTCCCGGTGGTAGTCAGATTGACAGTTTGAGCGCTCGGGGTGTCTTCGGTCACGGAGCCATGGTCGGCACCGGTGAAGGTCGGGATGTCGTTGGTGCCGTTGATCGTGATGACGATTTCGTGGGTGGTGCCGTCAACGCTCTGCACCGTGAAGGTCTCGACTTTTGTCTCTCCATTGCCGAGATATTGAACGGCGGAATTGGAAACGCTGTAAGTCCAGTGCCCCGCACTGTCGATCGTGATGTGGCCCAAGGCACCCTCGCTAGCGACAGGTGCGACAGTCGTATTAACGCTGTACTGGTTACCATACACATCAGAAACGGTTAGCGTCCCAGTAGTGGAAAGATTGGGGTTCGATGCATCTTCGGAAACGGATCCGTGATCAGAACCAAGGCCAGGCCCTGTAAGAGCGGGGGACTGTACGTCTGCGGCCGCCGCCTCGATGGTTCCCGTGGCGCCGAAAGTAACGCCGGTGGTCGTCACACCACTTGTGGGGGTGACTTCCGCGCCGGTCGGCGCTACGACGAAGATCGGATGGGTACCGCCGGCGCTGGCGGGACCACCGGCTGCCGGAGCTTCGAGCTCGATGGGCTGATCGCCGGTCAGAAGGGCCTGCTGAATCTGCTCTACTTCTGACACCGCATCGGATACCTCTTCGGGGGTCACCGTCGCATATACATCATGGTCGATGGTCACATTGGTCATACGCCCCAGATCCAGATGATTCTCCTGCGCTCCGTCAAAAACGATCGAGGCGCTGCCGTCACTCTCGGTGACGATACGATCATTCGCATAGATCGGGCTGTTCGGCATGAGGAGTCTTACCGCTCCATCCGGGGATATCGCTTTCACCGTCCCGTACAGAATCACAACCTTACCAACCACCTGGTTCCCGGCGCCTGCCGTTGCTGCGTGAGTGTTCTGTGCCATGACCATTCTCCACTGTTAGATTTATTGGCTGAAGGGGGCTTGTCTAAATTCGGTTAGCGTAAACATATCTCTCAGGCAGGACTATGTCTATTGTACCTTGGTACTAGATTGACATAGTGATTAAGATTACACGGAGCTCATTCACCTTCAGTCGTCCTGTATATCTGCTGCCGTGACAACGGATAATTCGTCTGCCAGAACCGCTGCCTTTGGACTGACAAGAAAAGCCCTCCTTGAGACAGAGGGCTTTTTTTATGATTGAGGGGCAGAAGCAAATCCCCCCTGCCCCCCCTTCGCAAAGGGGGGAACGTGTGTTCGCATACGGCGCTGCGTAGATACTGTTACTGCACTTCCCCCGACATTCTTCGAAGAACCTGCGCCCAAAAGGAGATCTCTGGTTCACAAACAGCGCTTCGTAGCACAGCCTGAAATCAGAACGGCCGATCCAGTCGGTTGGGCTCCTTCACGAGTTTCGTGAAGTTCGAGTTCTTCTGGATCTCCTCCAGGTAGAAGAGCTTCAACAGGTTGTGGGTCGGATGATCGGGGTTTCTCTGCATCTCTTCGCGCATGCTCTGGAACGACGCGACGAGCTGCGTGTCGGTCGGTACGTCGGCCGGGGCCGTGCCGGCGAAGAGCTTGTCTACCGCGTTTATGTAGGCAAGGCTCGACGTCGCCGTCTCGGGACGCTGCGCGCTCACCCATTTCTTGATCGCCGGGGACTGCTTGATCCGGCTCGCCAGCGGCAGGAAGTAGTCGAGGTACAGGTTGTAACGCCCGTCCTTCTTGAGCGCCGCCGAGGTCTGGCGCACCTCGCGCAAGGAGAGCGGGAAGAGCTCGGCCGAAAGCAGGCGGTGCGTGAACCACAGGTTGTAGGCGCCGTTGTCCGTGCTGAATTCGCTCACCCTGCGGTAGGCATAGGAGACCTTGTCGGAGGCCTCGAAGGCCCCGAAGTACGCCGAATCCGGGATGACGTCGTTGAACCCCCTACCCTGCTGCGCGGTGAGGAAGTTCAGGTAGGAGTTGAGCGCCATCTGCATCGAGGTGGCGTAGCTCTGGATGCTCTGCGCGTCCTGCGTCGTGTTGAGCTTCACGAGGTAATAGTCGCCGGTCCAAAGGGAGAGCTCCATGATGGCCCGCCAGAGACGGTGCGTCGACTTGAGGTACAGCTCCCGGCTCTGGTAGCCGGCACGCTCCCACCCTCCCGCGGAGTACGGGGCGATGTCGTTGAAGATCGCCATCGACTTCAATAACGCGGTGCGCCCCTCCTGGTCGGGGAGGGTCGAGAAGAACTTGTAGGCGGCCGCGTTCTCGTTGTCGGCAAGGCGCGGAATGGCGAAACTGGTCATGTCGAGGTAGTCCACCGCCGCCATGACCACGCCGCTCGACCTGGGTCCCGCAGCCCACTTGAAGCAGAGGTCGTTGAAGGTCTTCGCCCGCTCGTAGGTCTTCTGCACCGACTCGGTCATCCCCTCGGCGTCGAGTTTGGAACTTGCCACCTGCTGCAGGCGCTTCGACTCGATCGCCGCGACGGTGAAGTTGAGCCGGTAGCGGTCCGAATCCGGAGCGCCAAGCCCGTCCACGATGCGCTGCACCAGCGTCTTCGTGTACTTCCCTTCGCTGTCCTTCTCTCCGAGGTTCCTGTCGTTCATCATGACGAACAGGGGCCCCAGCGCGTTCAGACCGTCCAGCTTGCGGGCGATGATGGCCCGGTTCACCACGAGGTTGATGAGGTTTCGATAGTAGAAGGGGGTGTTGGTCGGCACCGCGCCGCTCGTCGCCCCGGTGGCGATCTCGTTCTTCTCGATGTAGAGGATCGACCCGTTCCAGATGCCGTAGACCTGCGCCACGAAATCATCGGCGTCGTCACGCTCCAGGGCCTGCAGCGCCTTCACCATGCCGCTCCAGTAGGCGATCTCGGGCATGGAGGCCTTCCCTTTCAGGCTCTCGATGGTCTTCGCCGCGGCGGCGAGGCTCTCCGGGTTGTCGCTTTGCAGGTAATCGATGGTCTGGGCGATGGCGAGCCTCAGGTAGTCGCGGTCGCGAAAGAGCTGCGGCTGCTCCCCGTGACGCTCGGCTCCCTTTTGCCCGGGCGCCAGTTTTCCGCTCCAGGTGGCGATGTAGGAGGCGAGGGTCTCGCCGATCTCCTGGTCGCGTTTTTCACGCCAATCCTTGATCTCGTTCTTGTCCCAGTAGGTCAGCTCGTAGGCGACATCGAGATACGGCCCCCACTCCCTGATCTGCGGGGCGGCAACCGGGGCGGCGACCTTGGCCGGGGTCGTCTTGTGTTCCTTCTTGGCCGGTGCGGCGTGCCCTTTTTTCTTGGTGGCGCCCCAGGAGGGTGCGATCGCCAGCAAAAGGCAGATGGCGCAGAAGATGATGAATGACAGTATCCGTTTCGGGCTAGTTTTTCCTAAGGCAGTCGTACGCATATTCCAACTCCTCGCATCGCTGGGATGGCTCTCGTCCCCTGGAGGGGAAGATGATGAGGTTGAAGGACGATACCCGTTTGGTTCCCTTGAACTGGAACTCACCCTTGTCATTGGTGCAACTGTGGCGCGAGCCGACGACGCTCAGCACCGCCTTGATCGCTTCCTCCTGTTGTAACGCGCTGTCGCAGATCTTGAGGCTCATAAGGGACACCCCGCGCGACAACGAGACGTCGGAGCCGGCAGCGGCACTTCCCGCCGGGCTCTTGCTGCGCTCCCGGGCAGCCGGGGACGTTTTTGCCTTCGGCTCCTCGATGGTCGCCTCGGATACACTTCGTACCGCGGCGACACGCGGCGCCGGGGCGCTCGCAGCAACCTCGACCGGCCTGGTCGGGCGCTGCGGCGAGAGGGCCGGTTCGCTGGCCGAGGGGAGTGCGGCCGTGGGTCCTCCGCGCACGCGGTAGATATAGGTACTCTTCGTCGAAGGGCGCGCCCCCACCTCCGCGGTCGCCTCCTTCCTCAGCCTCGTCGCCGGGGTGCCGATGCTGCCTGCGGCGGCCGGCTCGAATCCCTCGGGGGCCTGACGCTCGCGGGTGACCACCGGGGAAACCGAGACTTCGGACCCGCTCTGGTACCCGTAGGACCGGGCGACGACCGGGTAAGGCGCCTCGGCAGGGTAATTCGCCTCGTGCCGCTTTGCGGCTTTGCCGGGTGAGGTCGCCTCCGGGCGCCTCCCCTCTTCCACCGGCGCGTTGTACTGCGGCGGCTTGGCATCCAGGGCGTACACGGTGCGCTGCCGCTGGACCTTTTCCGCGACCGGATGCTCAGGCGGCACCTGCTTTTTCGGTTGCGCCGGGGGGGCCTTCAGATCCAGTTTGCTCACGTCCATGATGGTGCGTTTCGACACCGGTACGCCCGGCATCTGGAACCGGCTCACGCAAAGCGCGACCGTTGCGAGCACGAGGGCGACGAAGAGACGCAGCCAAGACGGGACCGGGGGGCGCAGCTCATGGTCCGCGCAAACGAGGATCCGTTTCAGCCGCGTGCCGCCATAGCCGCAGGTGCTCTGGACGCGCGCGCTCATCTTTTATCACCGGTGCGCGAGGTCCGCACCACCGCAAGGCCGTCCGCACTCCAGTACTTGCTCACCACCGCCGCCGCGGACAACAGATCACTGCTGTACGATTCGGGAAGCGGCACCACCACCGGGCGCGGATGTTCCCGGTTCGTCTCCTGGAGGTTTTTCAGCGCGGAGCAGAGTTCGTCGTAGGAAAGCAGCGCGGTCCTCGCCGCCTCCTTGCCGCGCACGACGTGCACGAGGCAATAGGGCCTCGCGCCGTGCCGGTCCACGAGAAGCTGATGGTAATCGGGGTTCGACTGCATCGCCACGAGCTCGGGGCTTCGCTCCACCACCGGGGCGGGGAGGTTCATCTCGGCGACCTGGCTGCTGGAGGTGTCCATCCTCGACATCTGGGTGAAGACCAGAAGGAGCAGAAAGGCGACGTCGGTGAAGGAGATGAGCCATTGGTTCCTGGATGTTCCGACGGTGCGCATGGCGTCCCCCTAGATCTTCACCTGCAGGCCGCGGTTGATCGAGCGTTTCGCGACGACGTCGAGGCAGACGCAGATCCCCTGCAGCAGCACGTAGTACATGAGGGCGAAATAGGTGGACCAGAGCTTCGCGCCGATGGCCCCGTTGTTGATGGCGCTCCCCGGGTCGCCGGTATAGAGGAAGATGACGATCATCCCCGCCACGGTGCCCCAAAGCCCGATGGGGGGGAGCAGGTTCGCGCACATGTAGATGCGGTTCACGAAAAGGCCGTTGAAATTGTTCTGCGCCACCTCGCGGGTGGCATCGTAGAGGAACTCCTTCGGCGCCGGCTGCCCCGCGGCCCCTTCACTCTGGCTTGTCGCCCAGAGCATCTTCGCGACACTCTCGGAGAGGGTGTCCTGCGGCGAGGCATGCTTGTCCTTCACGCTGTCCAGGTGCTTGTGGTCCAGCGACTTCGCGTGGATGAACGCACGCACCGCGAGGACCATGGCGATGATGAAGATGCTGGTGGTCAAGGTGAGCGAGATCCTGAGCGACCAGATGTTGAAGCTCATGGGGTTGATGGTGATGAGGCCCAGAATGTCCATGTCGTCGGCTCCTTGGCGTTATTTCTTGGCGATGCGCGCCAGGTCGCTGTCCAACTGGCGGATGGCTTCGTCCAGCGTGGTGGTCTTGCCCTGGATCTGTACCGACATCTTCTGGTAGGGGGCGTACAGCCTCTTCATCTCGGCGAGTACGCTCCCCGCATCGTCCCGGTAGTTGAGCACGATGAGAAGGCGCGTCTTGACGAGGGCGATCTCGGCCGAGAGCTGCGTCATCTCGATGTTGGAGCCGTCCACCGCCTGCGTCACCAGATAGTCGACGTGCCTTCTCAAGTAGTCGTCAAGCGGTGCCTGGAGCTGCGCCGCGGTCTTGGTCTCGCCGCTCGCGATGAAATGCTCGGCGAAGTTGAGAAAGACAAGCAGATCCTTCTTCACCGTCTGCAGCCTGAGCTCGAGCCCTAGGTCGTTCGCCTGCTCCGAGGTCGGCTCCTGAACGGGCGCGGCAACGCCCTGCGGCTCGGCGGCGAAAAGCGCCGAGGCGTTAAGAAGTGACACCACTGCCGTCACCACGACGGCCGTTTTCCATCGTAATGCAACGCTGTGATCCATATCCGACTCCTCTCACGAATGAGCTTTTGCGAGCTCATCTATCGTGATCCACTGCCCGGAGCGGCATCGCGCCCCGCGCCGGTCAGGGTCCTATGTGATGGGTACTTCTCGGCTTGATGTTGATCCTCAACCCCGTGTCGATCTTGAAGGTGCGGTACGGGATGATTTCCTCCCGGCCGGCGTCGAGGGTGATCTGGAGATAATCGGGGAATTCGCGGAAGCGGACGTTGGTGAGGTCGAACTTGTCGACCGCAGCGCCTTGAGCCCCCATGCCGTTCACCGCACCGATGAGGTCGATGACCAGGCTGTAGGGCTCCACCATGGTGATCACGCGGAAGTCGCTGACCTTGCCGTTGGTGAAGAGGCTCAATCCGTTCTTGTCGATGGTGACCCCGGTCAGGGCGATCTTTCCCTCGGGTGTCGGCGTTGATGGGGCGCCCTTGAGGACGAAGGGTTCCTCGTCGGGGAGGGGCGGCACCGGCTCCTGCTTTCTGAGCGCGGACGAGACCGGCTCGGCTTCCGGAACGGGAACGAGCAGCGGTACCTCCGGTGCGGCTACAGCGGGGAGCGTCGGCTGCGGTGCGGCGGGAGTATCTGCGGCGGGGGCGGTCACTTCCTTTGCCCTTTGTGCAGAGGGGAGTTCAGGCGGCAGTTTCGCCGCGGCAACCTCCCCGGGGGCAGGTTCTCCCTCGGCAAGCGGGGCAGGCTGCGGTGCAAGCTGCGCCGCGGGGAGCGCCGCGGGTGCCGCGGCACCCTGCGGGGCGGCCTCTACGGGACGGTCCACGTAGGAGGAGTCGATTTCCTTCTTGCGCTGCGCCGAGGGGAGCGGAGGGGGGACGGCCCCCTCCGCTACTGCGGTTGTCGGCGCGGAGGGGAGCAAAACCGCTTCCGTCTCCCCCTTGCGCTGTGCTGCGGGCAGGTCGGCCGCGCCGGCCTGCGGTACGAACAGTTTTTCCGGTTCACCCTGGCGATAGGCCGGGGTAACGCCGCCGTCAAGCGGTGCGTTACCCTTCGCTGTCTCCAGGGCTAAGGGCTTTTTTCCGAGCGAGCTCTCCTTTTGCACGGCGGCAGGTGCCGGAGCCGTCACCGGTAGGGCTTCCCTTTTCTTGCACACGAGGTTCGCCTCGATGCGCCTGTTCTTCGCGCGTCCCACGGCGGTCTTGTTGTTCGCTATGGGGCGGCTCTTGCCGTAACCCTTGGCGGTCAACCGCTTGGGATCGATGTGGAAGTTCTTCACGATGTAGTCGCGCACCGCCTGGGCGCGCCGCTCGGAGAGCCGCTGGTTGTGGTCGACGCTGGCGGTGCCGTCGGTGTGACCGGAGATCTCACCGTACGCCTCGGGGAACTCGTTCAGGAAGTCGCCCACCGATTTGAGCTCGGCGTGGTACTGCGGCTTCACGTTCCACTTGTCGGTGTCGAAGTTGATCATGAGCACCGCGGGCTGGTTGCAGAACCTCTTTTCGGCCTTGGTCGGCTGGGCCACCATGACCGCGGCGTTGGCGGCGCCGGTCCCCCCCTTGCCCGTGCAGGTCAGGGAGTAGACGGTGTCGACCGCCGGGGTCACCGTCATCGAGCCGTTCACGGCGACATCACCCAGGTCCGGGCGCATCTCGCAGTTGTCGGCGCGCTTGCTCTTCCAGCTCAAGATGGAGCGCTCCCCCTTCTTGATCGAAGTGGGGGAGGCGGCGAGCGCCACCTCGGGAGCCGCGACCACGACCGGAGGAGGCGGAGGCGGAACGGTCAGGTTCAGCGTCGGTTGCGCCTGCGGCATGGTGCGGGGCGCCGACTGCGGCGGAGCCGGCGGCTCGGGAAGCTTGGCAACGGCAGGAGCTCCGCCGAAGGGGATGTACAGCCCCGTGGTGTACTCGACCACGTAGTCGTCGAGCTTGTTGTTGTAGAAGATGCCGCGCACGTCGCCGCGCCAGGCGACGTCCTCGGTCACGAAGTACTTGAAGCCCCCGCCAAGATCGAAGGCCCCCTTGGTGCCGGGAGGAAGCTGTACGCCCGCGTAACCTGCGGCGAGGTTCGGGACGAACTTCTCATTAGGGCGGAAGTTCCACAAAAGGTCAGCGCCGTAGCGGTTGAAGTCGTGCTCGCTGCCGTTGCGGCTGTTTCTGAGCTTCGCGTAGTCGTAGAGCGCTTCGAGCTCCAGGTTTTTCGTGAAGTTGTAGCCGGCACGCAACCCGAAGACCGGAGAGGTTTCCAGGTGTTCCTTTCCGGCGAAGGAAACACCGCCCACCATCGGTGAGATGGAGAAGGGTGAGGTCGTAGCTGCTGACACGGTCCCGGGGAGGGAGGCGGCGCATAGCAGTGCTGCAGTCATGATGGCCAATGAATTCGTTTTCAAGTCACGTCTCCGTTTCGGTTTCTGAATGAGCCCCGGAGGCGCACTGTCACTGGGATAGCGTGCCTGCCTCATAGGCTTGCCATAAGGTACTACTAAGCTACTATCAAATTCTGCCATGTCAAATGCTCCCGTTTCTTAGAAATTTTTATACTTGACTACTGGGCGCTTTGCATATAATTAACCATACAAAATTACCATTTGCAAATTTATTATTCACATATAATATGTGTGTCAACATGAGTTGCTCCATTTGTCATGCGGTTTGTGAAGCATGTGCAATGGTGGTTAGCTTGATACCACGAACAGGAAGGTAGTTTATGGCACTGAACAGGAAGGTAATGACCGTTGTGGCGCTTGGCATGTTAACCTCTGCGGCGGGCACGGCCCACGCCGAGACACTACAGGACGCCGTGAAGTACATGTTGCAATCCAACCCCGAAGTACGGGCGCAGTACTACAACAAGGTGGCGCGCGAGAAAGAAGTGCGCCAGGCCAAGGCAGGGTACCTCCCCACCATCGACGCATCCGCGTCGGCGGGCGTAGCGCGCCAGCATGAGCCCATCTTCAACACCGTCGCCCCCGCAACCGCCGTGGTGAGCGTGCGCCAGAACGTCTTCCGCTTCTTCGGCACGCAGCACGAGGTGGAGCGCCAGGAAGCGCGGGCGAGATCCCGCGAGTACCTCCTCGGGGGGACCGCCGAGAACAACGCCCTGCTCGCCTCCAGGGTGTACCTGAACGTGCTCAGAAACGAGAAACTCCTGGCGCTCGCCCAGGAGAACCTGACCAACCACCTGAGGATCCATGACCAGGTGCGGCTCAGAAGCGAGTCCGGCGTGGACCGCCGCGCCGACTTCGAGCAGGTGAAGGGGCGTCTGGCCCTGGCGCAGTCCAACGTCGCCGCAGCACAAGCGAACCTCGACGACAGCCTCGCCGATTACCAGGCCGTGGTAGGCTACCTCCCCGGCGAACTGGCCGAGCCCGCATCGGTCGCGGCGGAGCTCCCGAAGAGCAAGGAAGAGGCCGAGGAGCTCGCCGTACAGGGTAACCGGACCCTGAAGTCGGCAGGCGCCGACCTGCAGGAGAGAAAGGCACAGCACGAGGCCGCGAAGAGCCTTCTCTACCCCACCCTCGATCTCGCCCTTGATTATCGCTGGCAAAAGGATTACAACGACTTGCCGGGACGCCGCGAGGAGTTCCTCGGCACCGCCACCATCTCCTTCAACATCTTCAACGGCGGCTGGAACAAGGCGCGCCTTGGGCAGACCAGAAGCGAGGTGTACGAGGCGGAGGAGATCCTCAACAACACGAAAAGGCAGACGGTGCAGTCGATCCGTCTCTCCTGGGACGCGAACAAATCCGCGCAGGAGCGCCTGAAGTTCCTCGACGACTACGTGAAGGCCGCCGCCCAGACCGCCGACGCCTTCGCGGCCCAGTGGTCCATCGGCAGAAGGACCATGTTCGACCTTCTCGACACCCAGGCCGAGCTCATCAACGCGAAGGCAAGCCTGGTGAACGCGCAATACGACCAGAGGTACGCCGAATACCGGATTCTGAACGGGATGTCGCGCCTTCTGCCAACCCTCGGCCTGCAGGCGCCGGACGCCGGCGGGAAGGTGACCACGGCAAGCAGCGCGCCGTAGCCTCCCGCCAACAGACGTGACACAGAGTCCCGGATCGCCGCGAGTCACCGACGGTCCGGGCTTTTTTTTAACAAAAGGGGCTTTCCCTGGAGCGCCGTGGGCATCTACCTTAAACGACTACTATCGCTGTCCCTGGCCGCCTTTTTGGCGGCGCTTTGCGTTGCCGGCACCGTCTTCACCGCCGGCAACTTCAGCGTCGACCGGCAGCTATTGCAGCAGGCGGAAAAGAAGTACGGCCGGGAGGCCTACCAGCGCCTGGTCGCCTGGGAGGAGCTCATCGCACGCGACAGGAGCCGCCACGACCGGGAGAAACTCGAGAAGGTGAACCGCTTCTTCAACGAGCGGATCCGTTTCGCTTCCGACCGCGAGGTGTGGGGCGTAGAGGACTACTGGGCGACCCCGGTGGAGTTCCTGGCCAAGGGGGCCGGCGACTGCGAGGACTTCGCCATCGCCAAGTACTTTTCCCTCAAGGCGATGGGGGTCGACGACGACAAGCTGCGCATCACCTACGTCAAGGCGCTGCGCTACAACATCCATCACATGGTGCTCACCTACTACAGCGACCCCGAGGCCGAGCCGCTCGTGCTCGACAACCTGGTCGACTCCATAGACCACGCCTCCAAACGCTCCGACCTCATGCCGATCCTGAGCTTCAACGGCTCCGGGCTGTGGCTCGCGAAACAAAGGGGCAAGGGTAAACTCGCCGGCAAGTCGAACCGGCTCAGGCTCTGGCAGGATCTTTTGCAGAAGATGTCCGAGAACAAACTGTAACGGGCAAAGGAAAAACATATGACTCTGTATCGACAGCTCATCATCTTCACCGTCGTCCTTTTCCTGCTCCTCTTCACCGGGACCTGGTACGCGAAGCTCGCCAACACCCGCACCTTCCTGACCGACCAGTTGGAGTCCCACGTGCAGGATACCGCGACCTCGCTCGCCCTCTCCATCTCCCCCCACGTGGCGCAAAAGGACCTCACCACGGTGGAAGGCATGATCAACGCCCTATTCGACCGGGGCTACTACCAGAAGATCACCTACACCGGCCCGCGCGGCGAGGTGCTCATCGACAGGACGCTCCCGGTGAAAGTCGAGGACGTGCCGCAGTGGTTCGTGAAACTCGTGCCGCTCAAGACCCCCGAGGCGGAGGCCGACGTGATGGCGGGTTGGAACCAGGGGGGAACCATCCTGGTGAAGAGCCACCCGGGCTACGCCTACGAGACGCTCTGGAACGAGGTCATCTCCATGACCGTCTGGTTCGCCGGCTGCGCCGTCTTCATGCTTGCCGCGGTCGGCATAGGGCTCAAGCTCCTATTAAAGCCGCTTGCCGCCGTGGAGCGCCAGGCGGACGCCCTGGGGCGCGGCGAGTACGAGCTGCAGGATCCCCTCCCGCGCACCCGCGAATTCAAGAGCGTTGCCGAGGCGATGAACCGGATGACGGTGAAGGTGAAGGAGATGTTCGGGGAACAGGCGGCGAGGGCCGAGGGGCTGCAGGAGCGGGCCTACCACGATCCGCTGACCGGCATCGGAAACCGGCGCTTCTTCGAGACCCAGGTGGGAGCCGATCTTACCGAGGGGCAAGGGCGCGGCCTGCTCATGCTGGCCCGCGTGCATGCCCTTGAGGCGCTCAACACGGAGCGCGGACTGCAAGCGGGGGACGAGCTTTTGAAGCGGGTCGCCGTGCTTTTGCAGGAAGCGGTTTCGGGCTACGGCGAAGCGGTACTGAGCAGACTCACCGGCGGCGACTTCGGCATCTTCCTGCCGCACCACTCCTCTTCCGAAGCGGAAATCATCGCCACCGAGATTGCGAACGACTTAGGGCGCCTCGCCCGCGAGAGGCTCTCACTCTCCGACAACATCGCCAACCTGGGCGTTGCGGCCTACGAGGGGAGCATCACCCTGTCGCGGCTTCTCTCCGAGGCGGACCTGGCGCTCTCGGCGGCGCAAAGCAAAGGGGCGAACGGTTGGGAACTGCGCGCGGTGAGCGGGGAATCGGCGCTCCCCATGGGGCAGCAGCAGTGGAAGGAATCGCTCGTGCAGGCGCTCGAGGAGCGGCGCGTGACCCTGGACGCCCAGGCGGTCATCGCGAACACAAAGGAGCGCAAGGTAAAGCAGCTGGAGCTCTTCGCCCGCATAGCGCAGGAGGACGGCACGGCACTCGACGCCGCCCTCTTCCTGCCGATCGCCGAGCGCCTGAAGCTTGTTTCCGCCATCGACCGGATGGTGATCGAGGAGGCGCTGCGCTTTGACTTCCGCACCATCGGCGTCGAGCGCATCGCCGTCAACATCTCCCCCACGTCGCTCGAGGACGAGGCGTTCCGCGGCTGGCTGCACGGCTACCTGAAGGGGCTTCCCTCCGGCTCACCGCACATAAACTTCGAGTTCTCCGAGTTCGCCGCGGTGCAGCATCTGGAACTGATCAGGGAGTTCGCCGCCGCGGTGCGTGCCTGCGGACACGGCATCGGCCTCGACCACTACGGCAGGAGCTTCTCGAAACTCGGCTACCTGAAGTCGCTGCGTCCCGAGTACGTGAAGATCGACCGTGCCTACACCGGGGAGCTCTTGAGCGGGGAGAACGACAGCGGCTTCTACGTCGCCTCGCTCTGCAGCGTGGCGCACAGCATCGACATCGCCGTGGTGGCGGAAGGGGTCGAATCCGAAGAGCAGGCGGCGGTGTTGAAGGAGCTGAACCTCGACGCCATGCAGGGTTACTTCTTCGGCAGGCCGAAGCCGCTCTCTTCATTCACCTAGATGATGTCGTGCACGAGGAGGTCGCTGGCGGAGATCTTCTCGCGCAGGCTCTGGCGCGTCTTGATCCTCTGCTGCGCCTGTTCGGGAAGCTCGGTGAAGTTGATCACGTTCTTTCTGACCAAAAGGTCGACAAGGTCCTCGATGACGCGGACCGTGGCGGCGTCGGAGAAGGCGAGCGACTCGCCCCAAGCGCCGGACTCGTTCAAAAAGGCGAGCACCTCCGGGTCCATGAGCGGCTTCTGCTCCGCGGTCTGGTTGACGGGGGTCTGATGCAGGGCGACGATTTTGCCGTCCTCTCCTCTCTCTATGTAGAGCATGCGTTTTCCTCTCTGTGATCTGCGGGCGAAGGCATTAGTCGAAAATCATTGACACCGGACAACAGGCCCAAGTATAACGCAAAACGATTACCAATGTGAAATCTATTATGCTACAATAATCCACCTTTTTGTTTTTGACGGCTTGTCTGCATAAAGAGGAAACGACGTGCAAGAGACAGATAGAACCGCCCCTGAAACACAGTGGAACCTTGGCGAGGACATGGATCGTCACGACGATCCCCTTCTCGACGCGCTGATGCTGGTCGCCAAGCTGCACGGGCTGCCGGCTTCGCGTACCGGCATCGTGGCGGGACTGCCGCTCGTGCAAAATCGCGTCACGGTGGAACTTTTCCCCCGCTGCGCCGAGCGCGCCGGTCTCTCCAGCCGCGTCGTCAAGCGGCCGCTGAACCGCATAAGCCAGTTGCAGCTCCCCGCCGTCCTGCTTTTGCATAACCGTCAGGCGGTGGCGGTCGTTGAGCGCGACCTCGAGGAGGACACCTTCAAGATCCTTCTTCCCGAGGCGGGGACGGGAGAAAAGAGCATCACCCGTGCCGAGCTCGAGAAGCTCTACGCCGGTTTCGCCATCTTCGTCCGCCCCAAGTACCGCATCGGGCGGGAGGGGGGCGTCGCCCGCGAGGCCGAGGGTACGGGGCACTGGTTCTGGGGCACCCTCACCTCCTCCTGGCGCATCTACCGCGACGTCATCGTCGCCTCCTTACTCATCAACGTCTTCGGACTCGTCAGCACCTTCTACGTCCTGAACGTCTACGACCGGGTCATCCCGAACAGCGCCTTCGAGACCCTCTGGGTGCTCTCCATAGGTGTCACCGTCGTCTACCTCTTCGGGGTGCTGATGCAGGGGCTGCGCGGTTACTTCATCGACGAGGCGGGGAAAAAGGCGAACCTCAGGATCTCCTCGGTACTTTTGCAGCGCGTCCTCAACCTGCGCCTCGAGGTGAGGCCGCAGTCGGTCGGCTCCTTCTCCAACAACCTGCGGGAATTCGAGTCCATCCTCGACTTCATCACCTCATTCTCCATCACCACCCTGATCGACGTCCCCTTCATCATCCTCGGGCTCGGGGTGATCTGGTACATCGGCGGCGAGGTCATCCTCGCCATCTTCATCGCCAGCATCGTCATCATGATCGCCTACGCCGCCTGCATCCAGGCGCCCCTGCGCCGCGCGGTGGAAAACACCTTCGCCGCCTCCAGCCAGAAAAACGCCATCCTGGTCGAGGGGCTTGCCGGGCTCGAGACCGTGAAGATGCTAGGTGCCGAATCCCACGTGCAGCGCAGTTGGGAGGATGCCGTCGGCTACATCGCGACATGGAGCGCGCGCTCGCGCTTTCTCTCCTCCTCGGTGAACCAGGTCGCCTACCTCGTGCAGAACCTGGCCGTCGTCGCCCTCGTCGTCGCCGGTGTCTACGCCATCTCCGTCGGCAAGCTCACCCAGGGGGGACTCGTCGCCCTCGTGATCCTCTCGCGCCAGGTGGTGGCCCCGGTCGCCCAGGTCGCGAACCTCGCCACCCGCTTCCACCGCGCCAAGGAGGCGTACAAGACCCTCGACGACATCATGAAGCTCCCGGTGGAGCGCCCGGCAGGCAAGACCTTCCTGCACCGCACCCGCTTCCACGGAGGGATCGGCGTGCGCGGGCTCTCCTTTGCCTACCCCGGCCAGTCGGTGAACGCGCTCAACAACATCACCCTGAACATCGAGGCGGGGGAGAAGGTCGGCATCATCGGCCCGATCGGTTCCGGGAAGACCACGCTCGGCAAGCTGCTTTTGGGGCTCTTCGAGCCGGGAAGCGGCATGGTGACCATGGACGACACCGATCTCAGGCAGATCGACCCCGCCGAGCTGCGCCACTACGTGGGGTACGTTCCGCAGGACATCTCGCTCTTCAAAGGGACGGTGCGCGAGAACCTGACCCTCGGTGCGGACGACGTCGACGACCATTCCATCATGCGGGCCGCGGAGCTTGCCGGGGTCGGCGAGTTCGTGAAGAAACACCCGCTCGGCTTCGACATGGAGGTTGCGGAGTTCGGCCGCGGGCTCTCCGGCGGGCAGCGCCAGTGCGTCGCCATCGCCCGGGCGCTCCTTCTCGACCCGCCGGTCCTCGTCCTCGACGAGCCGACCAGCAACATGGACAGCCGTTCCGAGTTGAGGCTCAAGAACAACCTCGCCGAAGGGGCGAAGGAAAAGACCATGATCCTGATCACGCACCGCGCCTCGCTGCTCGAGCTCGTGGACCGCATCATCGTCATCGACAACGGCACCGTGGTGGCCGACGGCCCGAAAGGGGCGGTCCTCGAAGCGCTGCAACGCGGGCATCTGAACATCTAGCGGAGAACTGTCGTGGAGATAAACAAGAACAAGGCGAACGGGGTGTTCCGCAGGATGCCCGAAGAAGAAGTCGATTTCGTGACCGACATCAAGACCTCGATCCTGGTGCAGTCCCCGCGCGGGGGGCGCGCCATCCTCTGGTCGACCCTGCTCCTCTTCGTCATTTTCCTCGTCTGGGCCGGCTATTCCGAGGTGGAGCAGACCACGCGGGGCGAAGGAAAGGTGATCCCGGCAAGCCAGGTGCAGGTGATCCAGAACCTGGAGGGGGGCATCCTCTCGGAACTGCACGTGAAGGTGGGCGACACGGTTAAGAAGGGGCAGCTCCTTTTGAAGATCGACGAGACCCGCTTTGTCTCCTCGCTCGAGCAAAGCCAGGCGAAATCCGGTGCCAACAAGGCGAAGGCCGCCCGTCTGCGCGCCGAGGCGGCGGGAAGTACCAGCTTCACCCCGCCCGCCGACGCCCCCCCGGCCATCGCCGCCAGCGAGCGCGCCCTGTTCGAATCGCGCCGCGCCGAACTGAAGAACTCCCTCGACGTGAAACAGTCGCAGATCGACCAGCGCCAGGGGGAATTGAGGGAGCTGAACACGAGGCTCAAGGAGCTCAGCCAGACCTACTCCCTTTATCAGAAGGAGATCAACATCACGAGGCCGCTGGTCGCCAAGGGTGCCGTCTCCGACATGGAACTTTTGCAGCTCGAGCGCAAGGCGAGCGAGATGAAGGGGGAGATCGAGACCATAAAGCAGTCGATCCCGCGCATCCAGTCGAAGATCAGCGAGAGCTATTCCGCGATGCGGGAGCTGAAGCTCAATTTCGCGAACAAGGCGAAGACCGAGTACAACGAGGTCGCGGCACAGCTGGGCGAGGAGGCCGCCTCCTCGATGGCGCTCAAGGACCGCCTGGACCGCACCCTGGTGCGCTCTCCGGTGAACGGCACGGTGAACCGCATCCTCGTCAACACGATAGGGGGCGTGATCCAGCCCGGCATGAACATCGTGGAGATCGTCCCGACCGAGGGGACCCTCCTCATCGAGGCGAAGATAAAGCCGGCCGACATCGGCTTTTTGAAGCCGAACCAGAAGGCGATGGTGAAGTTCTCGGCCTACGACTACACCATCTACGGCGGGCTCGATGCGCGGCTGGAACAGATCGGGGCCGACAGCATCACCGACGAAAAGAAGGAGAGCTACTACCTGGTGACGCTCAGGACGGACCGCAACTACCTGGGCACCAAGGAGAAGCCGCTCCCCATCATACCGGGCATGGTCGCCACGGTCGACATCCTGGCCGGTAAACGCACCATCCTCTCGTACATCCTCAAACCGATCCTGAAGGCGAAGTACAGCGCACTGCGCGAGAGGTAACGCATGATCATCCTGCTGGCAAGCGCAAGCGGAACCGTCCTCACCCGTTGGCAGGGACTGCTTGCCGATGGAAACGAGATCTTACAGGTCCGCACTCTCGATGAGCTGAGGCGGACGGTCCCTTCGGCAAGGCCCGACCTGGTCATGCTGCACCGCGACCTGGTGGACCAGGCGGAGTGCGCCGCCCTGCGCACCGCGTCGCCTGCGACCAGGCTCTTTCTCCTCTCCGACCGGCCGGAACCGGACGAGGGTCTCGCCTTTTTGAAGGTGGGGATCGTGGGATACGCCAACACGTACATCTCGGCGGAGCGCCTGAAGGAAGCGCTGAACGTGATCGACGGGGGCGGGGTGTGGCTCGGGCAGCAGGTGATCCAGCAACTGATCCTGGAGGCGGCGCAAAACGCCGCGGCGGGAAGGGAGAGGCGGCTCGACGAACTCCTGGCGCCGCTTAGCCCCATGGAGCGCAAGGTGGCCGAACTGATCGCCGGGGGGAGGACCAACCTCGAAATAGCAGCCGAACTCGGCATCGTGGAGCGCACCGTGAAGGCGCACCTCACCTCGATCTACGGCAAGCTGCCGGCCGGAAACCGGCTGAGCCTGGCACTCCTCATCAACCGGGGGTAGCGCGGCTAGCGCTCCTTGAAGGCGCCGGCGAAGTCCATGACGCAGACGGTGCGGTACACCGGATGCGGCCCGCATGCGGCGCCCGCCGTGGCGAAGGCGCGGTTGAAGATGTTTTTGCGGTGTCCCCGGTTCGGGACCCCGTCGTCTATGATGAGCCCCATCACCACCATGCGTGCGGTGTCGGGGCCGTAGCTTATGTTCTCCCCAATGGTCGAGGTCCAGGAACCGTGCCCCTCGATCCTCCCCTTTAGTCCTCCCGCTTCCCCGTGCCCCGTCTCACCCGACTCGGTCTGCACCCGCACCAGGTCGGCTGCGGCCTCGGCAAGCCCGGACGACCAGGAAAGCGCCGGCACCGGGCGCTGCCGCGCTAAATAACGCAGCGCCTCGTCCAGGGCCTTCGTCCCCTCCGAGGTCATCACCATGTTGTAGGTCCCCGGCACCCGGTACGCCTTCCCGACGAAACTCTTCCGGAACTCCCGTATGTAGTTCGCGTAGCGCTGCGGAGCGGTGCGCGCGAGGTTGGTCTCGGCGAGCACCTGACGCGCGAGGTCCGCTTCTCCCGCCTGCGCGCCGAAAGCGACGCCGCCTCCGACCGGGAAAATTGCGGTCATGCAAAAAAGGAAGATGACACCCTGCAGTATCCTTCTCATCGTCTTTTCCCCTCCAAAAGCGCGAGTCTCTCCTCGAAAACCTTCAGGGCATCGGCGAGGGTCGCCTCGATGTCGTCGCCGTAGACGGTGAAGTAGAGGTAGTCCCCGGAGTAGTGGTGCCAGTTCAGGTCCTCGACGAGGAGCGGCTCCAGGTAGCGCTCCATCTTCTCGTACGGGTAAAACGGATCGCCGTTGGGCCAGGTGCGCCTGAGTTTCTCCGCCTGCACCTCGGTAAGCGGGATGCGGTAGCGCACCGAAACGACCTCAGCCTTCATGATCTCCCCTCCCCTGCCCTCACATTAGCCGATATCGGCCAGCCAAAGGATAAGACAGACCGTCCAGCTTGGCAAGGGTCCACGAAAAACGCCCCCCTTGGCGGACCAAGGGGGGCGTTCGGAAACGTTGCGGCAAAGAGGACTAGATCGACTTTCTCCAGGCGAGCCTTCCCTCGAGCCAGCGCGAGAAGCTGGTGAAGGCGAAGCAGAGCACGAAGTAGACCGCGGCGATGAAGATGAAGATCTCGGTCGGATACGCCATGGTGCGGTTGTTGATCTGGGTGCCGACGTGGGTGAGCTCGGAGACCCCGACGATGAAGGCGAGCGAAGTGTCCTTGATGAGCGAGACGAACTGGTTCACGAAGGACGGGATCATATTCCTCAACCCCTGCGGCAGGATGATGTAGAGCATCGCCTGCCAGGGCTTGAGCCCCGTGGAGATGGCCGCCTCGGTCTGCCCCTTCGGTATCCCCTGGATGCCGGCGCGCACGATCTGCGACATGTAGGCCGAGGTGAAGATGGTGAGTCCCATGATGACCGTGGTCGCCTCGGGCACCGTCTTGCCCATCAGGGCCGGGAGCAGGAAGTACATCCAGAAGATGACCATCAAAAGCGGGATGCCGCGCACCGCGTTGATGAAGAGGTTCACCGGGTGCCGGATCCAGGCGTGGCGCGACAGGCTCAAAAGGCCCAAGATGAGTCCCCCGAAGAAGGAGAGGACGCAGGAGACCACCGCGAGGTACATGGTGAGCCCAAGCCCCCCGAGCGGGCCGTTGGGGTAGCGCCCGATCATGAAGTAGGTCAAGTTGTCGATGATTACCTGAAAGTTAAGTGCTTCTTCCATTTATGTTCTCCATTTCCCGCAGGAAAATCTGCCGTTTTCGATCCCGAAGCGAGCGCGTCCTAGGCGCGGTGCGGGTTGAGCACCTTCTTGTTGTAGAGGTCCATGAGCGCCGTGATGACCACGGAGAGCGCCAGGTACACCACGGTGGCCGCGGTGAAGGCCTCGAACCCCTTGAAGGTGTAGCTTTCCACCTGGCGCGCCTGGTAGGTGAGTTCCATGACGCCGATGCTCATGGCGAGCGAGGAGTTCTTGGCGAGGTTCAGGAACTGGTTCACCAGGGGAGGCACGGTGATGCGCACGGCCTGCGGCAGGATGATGTACTGCATGGAGCGCAGATAGGAGAACCCGGCGCTTCTCGCCGCCTCCATCTGCTCCTTGGGAATGGAGAGGATGCCGGACCGGATGTCCTCGGCGATGAAGGCCGAGGTGTAGATGGTGAGCGCGATGGCTGCCGCCGCGAACTCGAAGTTCGTGCTGTTCAGCCAGTCGTTCACCACCGCCGGAAGCACCTTATAGGAGCCGAAGTACCAGAAGAAGATCTGGACCAGAAGCGGCGTGTTCCGGAAGAACTCGAGGTACGCGGTGGCGATCCAGCGCACGGGACGGAAGTGGCTCATCCTTAAGACCGCGATGATCAGCCCCAGGATGAAGGCGCAGACGATACCGACGGCGGAGAGCTCCAGGGTGACCTTGAGCCCGGATACCAGCCATTCGAAATACTTGCCGGAAGTGACGATGGACCAGTCAAATGAGTACTTTAGCACGTAAAACCCCTTGAAGGCAGGTTGCGGTTAAGGTCAAGTTGAGAGAAAGGCTGACAACTAAATCCCCTTCTCTCGACTAAAGCTCAGCGACAACCTGGTTTACTGTTAAACGACAGGTCAAGGTTGAGAGCCGTGTGATTTTTCTCGACCCCGACCTCAACCTTGACCTGTTTTTTTACTTGTCAGCCACGATCTTGAAGGTTCTCTTCAGCGCGAACGGGGTCCCTTTGCCGAACCACTTCTCGAAGATGCGCTTCGCTTCGCCGCTCTTCTCCATCTCGAGGATGGTCTTGTTCACGAAGGCGATGAATTTGGCGTCTTCCTTCCTCATGCCGAGGCCGTACGGCTCGTTGGAGATCTGGACGTTCGGGATCTCGAACTTCGCCTTGTTCGGGGCCTTGGCGAGGATGCCGGCCAGGATCGCCTCGTCGGTGGTCACCGCGGCGACCTTGCCCTGCTGCAGCGCGAGGAACGCCTGCGGATAGTCGTCGAAGGAGAGCACGGTGGCGGTCGGGATGGCGGTCTTCACGTTCTGCTCGGAGGTGGAACCTTTGGCGGTGCCGATCTTCTTGCCCGCGAGGTCCTTCAGGCTCTTGACCTTACCCTTCACGGTGATGAACTTCTGGCCGGTGGCGAAGTAGGTGTGGCTGAAGCCTATCTGCTTCGCGCGCTCCGGGTTCTTGGTCATGGTGGCGGCGATGATGTCGATGTTCCCTTCCATGAGTTGCGGCATGCGGGAAGCGGAGGTTACCGGCTTCAGCTCGACCTTGACGCCCAGCTTCTTGGCGATCGCCTTCACGAAGTCCACGTCGTAACCTACGATCTCGCGGCTTTTCTCATCGACATAACCAAAAGGAGGGAGGGAATCCTTAACGCCCGCCACGAGAACGCCTTTCTTCTTTACCTCGGCGAGGGTGTCGGCCGGAGCCGCGGCGATCGCCTTTCCGAAAGTCCCCATGAGCGCAGCCAGACCAATAACAACAGCAGCCAATCTTTTCACAGTGAATCTCCTTTTGATGTTCGGTATTTAACAAGCGCCTCCGGCAGGTCCGAAGACAGGCAAGTTCTAGTGCATCGGCGACAGCAGCTGCTTCAAGAACTGCTTGGCGCGGTCGTGCTGCGGGTTGCGGAAGAATTCTTCCGGCTGGGCCTCCTCGAGGATCACGCCGTGGTCCATGAAGACGACGCGGTCGGAGACCTCGCGGGCAAAGCCCATCTCGTGGGTCACACAGACCATGGTCATGCCGGAAGATGCCAGGTCCTGCATGACGGAGAGCACCTCCCCGATCATCTCGGGGTCGAGGGCGGAGGTCGGTTCGTCGAAGAGCATGATGCGCGGCTTCATGGCGAGCGCGCGTGCGATGGCGACGCGCTGCTGCTGACCGCCGGAGAGCTGGGTCGGGTAGGCGTCGCGTTTCACGGCGAGACCAACGCGCTCGAGAAGCTCCATCGCCTGCTCCTGTGCTTCCTTCTTCGAACTCTTACGGATCTTGATCGGAGCCAGCGTGATGTTGTCGATCACCGAGAGGTGCGGGTAGAGGTTGAACTGCTGGAACACGAAGCCGACCTCGGCGCGCAGCTTGTTGATATCGGTCTTCTTGCTCCTGAGGTCCATGCCGTCAACGATGAGGCCTCCCTCCTGGATGGGTTCCAGCTGGTTGATGGTGCGGATCAGGGTGGATTTGCCGGACCCCGACGGACCGCAGACAACGACCACCTCCCCCTGCTTGACGTGGAGGTCAATCCCGTTGAGCACGTGAAGCTTTTTGAACCACTTGTGGACCCCTTCAAACTTGATCATCTGCTGCTCCTTTTCTATTTGTTGCCAATCGAGTCAGTCGAAGCTGCTGCACAGGATATGGGCAGTTCCGCCTTTAACGCCCGGCGCGAACCACCGTTTCACCGCCGGCCTCGGCAGTATGCTAATGAAGCGACCTCATATATAGCAAGGGGGGTGCCAACGCGGGCGTAAACGGCTAAGAACTCGGATTAATATCCGAATACAGGACTTTGAAACGTCGCATTAGAAACAAAGGGGTATAACCGTTAGCAGAAAGACGTTTCAGAGAAAAGGGAAAGGGACCAAGAAAGGGCGGTTTAGCAGGGGTATAACAATTCTCATAGAGTTAACAAAAGTTATACCCCATGCAGACGACGGTAAGGCGGGAGGTTCATACGGTGCCGCGGCGGCCCGGGAGGGGTTGCTGAAAAAGGAGGCAAAAACAGCGCTTGCCCCTCGGCAAGGGAGAACGACACGGGGAAGGACGCTGCCTGCAAGTTAGGCAGATCGGCCGCAGCACAACGCACAGGGGCCGGCGCCAGTCCCTCTCCCTCCGGGAGAGGGTGCCCGGAGGGAGGGTGAGGGCGTTGCCACGAAAAGACCAGATTGCAGCTGCCGGTGCCCTCACCCCGCCCCTCTCCCGGGGGGAGAGGGAGGATGGACCGTCAAAAGGAAGTAATGCCACGGCCGCCAAAAGGTTGGAGGGGGCGCGAAGCGGCTCGATCCGGCTTCCCCCCTCCCGACCGCCCCCCTCCGGGGGGAGGAGAATGTGCCCCTTGCGGGTAAAGAGACGGACGCGTCAATCGTCAATCGTCAATCGTCAATCGTCAATCGTCAATCGTCAATCGTCAATCGTCAATCGTCCTTATCCCTTCCGCTTCTTTGCAGCTTGAGCCGTTTGCTCAGCGCAGGCTGGGAAATGCCGAGCATGCGGGAGGCCATGCTCTGGTTGTTGTCGGCGCGTCGCATCGCTTCGATCACCAGCTGTTCAACCGCGGAACTGAGCGTGGGGATCTCACACAGGGAGGCGAAGACGTTTTGTTCACCGCTCACGGCACCACGATCCGGCACCGTCGTCTCACCATGCTCCCCCCCTTTCACCTCCATCGCCTGCCTGAAGCTGTTCATCGAAAGCATGCGCGAGGAGTGGACGCTCATCGCGTCAAAGACCATGGAGCGCAATTCGCGCAGGTTGCCCGGGAAACCGTAGTTGGCGAGGAGGGTCAGAAGTTCCTTCGGGTAGCTCGGCACCTTCTTCCCGAAGACCTCCGCACTTTCCTTCAGGAAGTGATCGAGCAAAAGCGGGATGTCGTCCTTTCGCTCGCGCAAAGGGGGTATGTGCACGTGGTGCGCCCGCAGACGGAAATAGAGGTCCTTACGGAAGCTTCCCGCGTCCTTTTTCCGCGAGAGGTCGTGGTGCGTAGCCACCACGATGCGGGCACGCAGCTGCTTGGGCTGGTCGCTCCCAAGCGGGTAGTACTCCCCCTCCTGCAAGAGCCTCAGGAGCTTCACCTGGCAGGCAAGCGAGAGGTCGCCGATCTCGTCGAGGAAAAGGGTCCCCTCGGCGGCCTGCTCCACCATGCCGCTGCGGCTCTCGTCGGCGCCGGTGAAGGCCCCTTTCTTGTGCCCGAAAAGCGTGTCGGTGAATACGTTGTCCTCGAGCCCGGCCACGTTCACCGGGACGAGCGGCCCGTCGCCGCGGCTCAAGGTGTGCACGGCGCGTGCGATGAGCTCCTTTCCGACGCCGCTCTCGCCGGTGATCAGGATCGGCTGCGTGCTCTTCGCGACCGCCTCGATGTATTGGAAGATGGAGCGCATCGCCTTGTTGTTCGTCACAAGCGGCGCGAACGCCTCGGGGCACTCGAGCCGGTCGTTCAAAAAGCGGCGCCGCATCTCCTTGTTTTCCAGCTGCAGCTCCTGCATCCGGATCGCGCGCCGCACCGAGTCGAGGATCCGGTCCTCCTCGTCGGTCTTCACGAGGTAGTCGAAGGCGCCGAGCCTCATGCAGGAAACCGCCGTCTCGATCTGGTTCAGACCGGAGAGGATGACCACTGTCACCTCGGGGTGTTCCTCGGCGATGCGCGCCAGGAGCTCCTGCCCCGAGAGGTACGGCATGGTGAGGTCGAGGAGCACGAGGCCGATGTGCCCCTTGTCCAGCACCCCCATCACCTCGCGGCTGTCGGTGAGCGTCATGATGTTGCTGATCGCCCCCGGCCCCTCCAGGGTCATGCGCAGGCTGCGCAGCCACGGCGCCTCATCGTCAACTAAAAGCACGCCGAAGGCCGGATAAAGTGCTTCGCTCATTGCAACTCCTCGCGGAAAGAAATCGTTCCCACGCTCCAGCGTGGGAATGCAATCGGGAGACGCTCCCGCGTCTCGTACTGCGGACGCTGGAGCGTCCGGGGCTTTCGTTCCCACGGTGGACCGTAGGAACGATGCCCCACTGCAGATCCGGCTGGACCGTGCATAGGAGCCCCTCCCCCCGGAGGGGGGAGGATGGGAGGGGGGAAGCCCGACAAGACGCTGCGCGCCCCCTCCCAGCCCTCCCCCTCCAGGGGAGGGGACGTTTGCATCCGACGCGCTAAAGGCTAGCGGGAAGTCCGCCATTACCCCTCGCCCCGTCCCCTAAGCGCCGGCAGCTCCATGGTCACCGTGGTGCCGAAGCCCGGCTGCGAGTCGAAGATCAGCGTCCCGCCGTGCTGCTTCACGATCCCCGCCGAGATGGAGAGGCCGAGCCCGCACCCCCCTTCCTCGCGCTTGGTGGTGAAGAAGGGATCGGTAAGCCGCGCCAGGTGCTCCGGCTCCACCCCCCTCCCCTCGTCCCGCACGCTCAAGAGCACGAGGTCGCGGAAACGGTCGTGCCTCGTGGCGACGTGGACGCTCTTGCCGCTCCCTTGAAGCGACTGGCTCGCGTTCAAAAGCAGATTCACGATCACCTGCTCGATGCGCTGGCTGTTCCCTTTCACCGGCGGCAGCGCGTCGGAGAGGTTCACGACGATGTCGTGCGCGCTCTTCACCACGGTGTTCTCCACCAGCCGCAACGCCGCCTGGGCACACTGGTTCAGATCCACAAGCTCGGTGAGATCGGCGCTGTCGCGGCGCGCGAAATCCTTCAGCTCGGTGACGATACGCTTGATCCTCTTCGCCGCGTCCTGCGTCTCCGACAGCATGTGCGGCAACTCTTCGCGCAGCCGGTCGTAGCTGTGCCGCCCGAGCTTGAAGTCGCCGTGCCGCTCGCGGTATTCGTCGAGGATCGGCTGCGAGCCGCGGAACACCTCCTCGAACCGGGGAAGGTTCAACAGGATCAGGCCGTTCGGGTTGTTGATCTCGTGGGCGACCCCGGCGACCAGCACGCCCAGCGAGGCCATCTTGTCCGCCTGCACCAGTTGGTCCTGGTGCATCCTCAGTTTCTCCAGGGCCGCCTGCTTCTCGGCCACCTCGCGCGCGAGCTCCTCGGTGCGCTGCGCCACCTTCTTCTGCAGGGTCCGCGACCAGACCACGGTCCCCAAAAGGATGATGAGAAGCGGCGCCGCGACGAGGGTCACGTAGCGCACCACGCGCGCCCACGACACCGGCTGCGACTCCATAACGCCGAGCCACTTGTTGTGGATCTCCTGGAACTGTCCGGAGCGCTTCAGGATGGCTAGCCCCTCGTTGAAGCGGGCGAGCACCTCGGCGTTTCCCTTCTTCACCGCGTAGCCGTAGGCCTGGGTCATGATCGGCTCGGCCACCGGGATGATCCTCTTCAGCCCCAGTTCCTTCTCCAGGTACATGCCGGTCAGCCGCGAGACGAGCGCACAGTCCCCCCGCCCCTGGTTCAAAAGTCTCAGCGCCTCGGCAAGGGTGTCGGTCAGGATGAGCTTCGAGGTGGGGGCGTAACTCGTCATGAAATCATGCATGATGCTGTTCTTCATCACGATGACCTCTTTGCCGCGCACGTCCTCGATCGACCTGATCTTCCGGCTGTCACGCCTGATCCAGATGGACTGGAACAAAAGCGCGTGAGGCGTGGAGAAGTCCACCTCGTTCGTGCGCTCCTGAGAGAAGGCCATTCCCTGCAGGATGTCGACGTCCCCACGGTCCAGGGCACGGCGCATGCCGTCCCAGGGCCCCAGGGTGATCTCCACCTTGAAACCCATCACCTCGGCGATGGCCTTGGTCAATTCCACGTTGAAGCCGGTCGGCTTCCCTTCGTGATCGACAAACTCGTAGGGGGGGTAGTTGTAATCGCCGCCGACTACGACCACGCCCTTGCCTCCCCCACCGGGTCCCGCAGTGTCGGCGTGCAGCGCGGGGGCGAAACCGAGCAGCAGGAAGAGCAGCGAAGCCCAGATGGCCACGACTGCGCCGGGGCGCTTCGCACCGCCTGTGGAGGGCTTTTCCCTATGGAAGGTAAAAAAAGGCAAGGACAGGGCACCTTTACTGGGGATTAACCGGAGCGGACAATGGGAAATTAATGACATAGACCGGGCAGCGCTGTCAATCGACTTCGCCTGAAACACTGCCGGCAAAACCTCCGAAAGAGGCCGGGATAATTGCGGTCGGTCACTTGCTTTTTACGGAGTGTCGGTATTATTTTTATTGTGTGGTTCGTTGAACTTCCTACTCACAGGTGACCATATGCGGCTCTCACTATACCTCGAACACGGCGAACAGTTTTCACGGGCGGCACTCAAACTGCCGGTACAGACACCTATCGATATCGAATCGACACTGCTCAACTGCTACATCGAAGTGCTGCCGGTGGCGTCTTCTTATTACATGGGCCCTGACCACCTTCCCGGCATCGAATTCCCCCACCCCGACATCCGTGTGGTGTTCCAGCTTAAAGAACACCCGCAGGTGGTGGCGATCTACTCCATCGATGTCTTCGTCACCGACGCCATGCTGAGCCTGGTAAGCCACGCCCAGGGGCACACCCACGTGGACATCAACCGCAGGGCGGCGCACATCGAGCGCCTCGTCGCGAACAAACAAAACGGGCTCCTGGAGCTGGTCGGCTGCAGCAACACGGCCCTCATCGACCGGCTCACCCAGGCCTTCGTCCAGCTGCGCACAACGTACCTGAACGCGCTGAGCGAAGAGGGGTGCCTCCCGGTGCCTAAGCACTTCTAGCTTTCCGTCCCACAAAACAGCTCGAGGCACGGCCGGCACAGGCCGTCCTCGGGCTGCCATCCGGGAAACCTCTCCTGCACGCGCCCGACCAAGCCCGTATTTCCAGGCATGCTTTCTTCAATGACGAGTTCGTCCGCTTCCATGCCGCACACCGGACAGGTCTCGCCGTGCAGCGCCTCCCAGGTCTCCCGCAGCCCGCCGGTGAGGTTCGCCCGCTGCCGCTGCAGGCAGGGAAGCCCTAAAAGGGCGTCACCGAGCCTCACGTCCCCGGATTGCCGCCTGCTACCGCCCGCCATGGCCCCTCTCCTTCCGCCTCAACGTTTCAACTCCTCCTTTTCCACCGTGACCAGCAGGCCGCTCACCCCGACCACGCGCACCTTTTCTCCACGCAGCACCGGCTCGGCGCAGGTCGCATTCCAGTACTCCCCATGCACCACCACCTTCCCGTCCGGATCGAGGTCGGTGTCGGCCACCCCGACGGCTCCGATCATCCCCTCGACGCCGGTGATGGGAGGCTCCCGGTGCGCCTGGATCACCTTCACGATCACCACGGTGAAAAAGAGCGCGGTGATGCCGACGGTCAGTGCGATCACCTTAAGGGACAGGCGCAGGTAGGGCTCGGGAGACGGGAAGAGTATCAGAGATCCCATGACCATGGCAACCACCCCGCCCACCGCCAGCATCCCGTGGGAGACCACCTTGATCTCGGCGATGAACAGGACGATGCCGAGCAGGATGAGGGCGAATCCCGCGTAATTGACCGGCAGGGTCTGCAGGGCGAAAAAGGAGAGCAGCAGCGAAATGCCGCCGATCACCCCGGGGAGGATGACGCCCGGGTTGGAGAGTTCGAAGAAAAGCCCCAGGATCCCCAGGAGCATCAGCATGTAGGCCACGTCGGGGTTACTGATCGCGTCGAGGATGCGGTCCCGCGTCCCCATCTCGTGGTGCACCACGCGGGCGCCTAAGAGATGCAGCACGCTCTCCTTGCCGCCGCGCAAAAGGGTGCGCCCCTCCAACCGGGTGAGGAGCTCTTCCCTGCTCGGGGCGACCAGATCGATCACCTTTTCCTTGAGCGCCGCCTCGGCCGTGAGCGATATGCTCTCCCGCACCATCTTCCCGGCGAGCTGGACGTTTCTCCCCCGCTTCCCGGCGATTCCCTCCACGTAGGCCTCGGCGTCGTTCACGATCTTAGCTTCCATAACCGGATCGGGTTTGCCTGAAAGTGACACCGGGTGTGCCGCGCCGATGTTGGTGCCGGGCGCCATGGCGAGAACGTCCGCGGCAAGGCCGATGACCGCTCCGGCTGATGCGGCGCGCGCCCCGGACGGAGTGACGTAGACCACCACGGGAACCGGCGCGGCGAAGATCGCCTGCACAGCCTCACGCATGGCGAGATCGAGCCCTCCCGGGGTATCCAGCTCAACGAGGACGAGTCGCTCCCCCCGCGCAGCCGCCTGGGTCAGGTTGTCCTTCAAGAAGGAGGTGGTCACCGGGTTGATCGGCCCGCGCAGCGAGATAAGCCCGACCTGCGGCTCCTGCGCCGTTAGGCTGAACGGCAGGGCAAGCATCAACATGACCAGTAAAAACCGTTTCATCTGTGCACCTCCCGTGGAAGCCCAGGCACGGCTCCGCAATAACCGGCTCAAATTTCTTAACGCTTTCGCCTTCCTTTTTCATTGGGACACCCGCGCTATTCTTCCATTAAAAGCCGGCGTTGGCAAGTACCGCCACGCCGGTTACCCTTGCCTGACGATGACTTACCGTTTTTTCGCATACCCGTAAAAAAATAGTTTGACATTTAATCGTTTCAGTTATAGCTTTACATCATCGACAAGATGTTGAGAGCAAACGGAGAGAGATCATGAAAAAGGACGGCACTTCCAAACTCGCGTTGAACACCTACACGAAGCTGATGCGTGGCGCCGAATCCGTGACCGGAAGAGTCGGACGCAAGATGTCGGAAGCCGGTCTCACCATAAGCCAGTTCGGCGTGCTCGAGGCCCTCCTGCACAAGGGTCCCCTGTGCCAGCGCGACGTCGCGTCGAAGATACTGAAAAGCACCGGCAACATCACCCTCGTCATCGACAACCTGGAAAAGCAGGGGCTCGTCCTGCGCGAGCGTTCCCTGGAAGACCGCCGCTTCTGCACCGTCATCCTCACCCAGAAGGGACGCACGCTGATCGAGGCCACCTTCGCCGAGGTCGAGGCGGCCATCGTCGCCGAGATGGGGGTGCTGACCGATGAAGAACAACAAACCCTGGGCAGGATCTGCAAAAAACTCGGATTACGGGAGGGATGACGGGCAGGAATAAAGAGGCTTTTTTTTGAGATAATAGTTCAACATCAAAAGACAACAATTCAAACCAAACAAAAAGAAAACTCGTACAGAGAAAAAGGAGAAACGCCATGAAAAGAACCATCGCAACCATCGCCGCAGTAGCAGCTTTCGCCCTTCCCGCCCTTGCCTCCGCATCGACCTGGAACATCGACCCGGACCACTCAAACGTCGGCTTCAAGGTCCGTCACCTTATGGTAAGCAACGTGAAGGGGAGCTTCGAAAAGCACAAGGGGACCGTCGAAATCAACGACAAGGACATCACCAAGTCGAAGGTTGCCGTCACCATCGAGACCGCCTCGGTGAACACCAACGTAGCCAAGCGTGACGAGCACTTAAGAAGCGCGGACTTCTTCGACGCCGCCAAGTACCCGACCATGACCTTCGTATCGAAGAGTGTCGCCAAGGCCGGCAAGGGAAAACTCAGGGTGACCGGCGACCTGACGCTGCACGGGGTGACCAAGCAGGTGGTGCTGAACGTCGAAGGGCCGGCGAAGGAGAGCAAGGACCCGTGGGGCAACATCAGAAGCGGCGTCGTGGCTAGCACCAAGATCAACCGCAAGGACTTCGGCCTGGTCTACAACGCGGCCCTCGAGACCGGCGGCGTGGCGGTAGGCGAGGAAGTGGACATCAACCTCGAGATCGAGATGATCAAGGCGAAACAGTAATTTCAGCTTTTGAAAATCCCCCCTGCCCCCCCTTCGCCAAGGGGGGGACGTCGGGGCTCAGGCTGCGCTTAGTGAGGAGCTTCCGCCCAGCCGAGAACACTTACCCCTTCGCTGGAACATGGTTGGAAACAAAAAAGGTGCGCCCTCCCACGAGGACGCACCTTTTCTTTTATGGCCATCAAAGAGCCCGCCAGCTGCACGTTTTCAGGCGCTCGACCGCTCCTCGACCACCTCCCCCGCGCCGCCGCGCTCGCCGCTTTCGGTGAGCGGCCTCGCTTCGGCACGCAGGGCGGCGATGGTGAGCTTCAACTCCAGTCGGAAATCGGCCAGCGCCTGCGCCGACTCACCATCCCCCTTGAGTGCGCTTTCGAGCCTCTGCGCCGCCCGTTGCAGCGGCTGGGCCGCCAGTACCCCCGCGATCCCCTTCACCGAGTGGGCAAGCCGCGCCGCCTCATCCAGCCTTCCTGCGGCCACCTCCCGCTCGATCTCCTCGCCCCGGTCGCGGTACTCGAGCTCGAACTGTCTTAACAGGTCCAGGTACAGGCGCCGGTCACCGCCGGTCTGCCGCACGCCGGTCGCGAAATCCAGCCGCGGCAGCATCGGTCCGGCCGTCGACGCTTCCGCCACATCGTTTGACGCCCCCCTCGTCGGCACGGCCCCGCTGTCATCGAGCCAGACCGCGATGGCGCCGTAAAGCGTCTCGGGGGTGAATGGCTTCGCGATGTGCGCGTTCATCCCGGCGGCGAGGCTTGCCTCAACATCTCGTTCCATGGCGTTCGCGGAGATGGCAAGGATGGGAAGCGAGGCGGCTCCGGGGGTGTTGAGGGCCCGTATGTGCCGGGCCGCCGTGAGCCCGTCCATGACCGGCATCTGGATGTCCATCAACACCAGGTCGAAAGCGTTGCGCTTCACCTGCTCCACCGCATCCGCACCGTTACCGGCCACCGATACCTGCAACCCGGCCCGCTCCAAAAGCGCCAGAGCCACCTTCTGGTTGAACTGGTTATCCTCGACGAGGAGCACGCGCTGCTGCCGGAACATGGCGACCGAGGGTTCCCTGCGTTGCGGCGCCTGCCCCCTTACGCTCGCGATGCCGAACGGCAGGCGGAAGGAGAAGGTGCTCCCGAGACCGGCTATGCTTTCGCACCAGATCTCCCCCTTCATCACGGCGCAAAGGCGCCTGCATATGGCGAGACCGAGCCCGGTTCCGCCGTAGGTGCGGGTGATGGAGCCGTCGACCTGGGTGAAGGCCTGGAAGAGCTGCGCCTGCTCCTCCGCCAGCATGCCGATGCCGGAGTCGCGTACCGCGAAGAGGAGTTCCGCCGAGGCGCCGTCGCGGTTTGCGAGCCGTACCGATATACGGATGTAGCCGTGCCGGGTGAATTTGAGGGCGTTGCTCAGCAGGTTGTTGAGGATCTGGGAGAGACGCATAGGGTCGCCGATAAGCGACGGGGGGATCTCAGGGTCGAGTTCGACGGATAGATCCAGCCCCTGCTGCCGGGCCCGCGCCGAGTAGACGGAGAGGAGCTCTTCCACCACGTCGCGTACCGAAAATTCCACCCGTTCGACCTCGAGCTTGCCCGCCTCGATCTTTGAAAAGTCGAGGATATCGTTGATCACCTTCAGGAGCAGGTCCGCCGAGATCATCAGGGTCTGCAGGTAATCGCTCTGCTGCGGCGTGAGCTCGGTCCCGGACAGGAGGTGGCTTGCCCCTACGATGGCGTTCATCGGCGTGCGGATCTCGTGGCTCATGTTGGCCAGAAACTCGCTCTTCGCCGCGGAGGCGCGGTCCGCCTTCACGGCGAGTTCGTTCGCGTGCTGCACCGTCCGCAGCAGTTGGCGGTTCGCCTCCTCCTGCGCCCGGGTGCTCTGCCTGAGCGCCTCCTCGGCCTCCCTGCGCTTGGTTACGTCCCGGAAGGAGAGCACCGCGCCGCGATGCGCGCCCCCGCCAAGCGAGCTGCAACTCAAGTCGGCATGAAAGGAGGTCCCGTCCTTGCGCCACATGAGCTCGTCGAAGGAGCGCCGGCGGCTGCCGCCGAAGGCCGGGTTCATCAGGCAGTTCGTCTTGCCGCACTCGGCGCAGCGTGCGGCGCCCCCTTCGTGCAGCACCGTGCGCAGGTCCCGCCCCTCCAGCTCACCGTCGCCGTAGCCCAGGAGCTCGAGGGCGGCACGGTTGGCAAAGACCACCGTGCCGGCGCCGTCCACCGCCACCACCCCTTCCTCCACCGATTCCAGAAGGAGGCTCGCCCGTTCCCCGGCCTCCCCCTCCGGGCACTTCCGTCCCGGCGCCCAGCACCAGGCGAGGAACCACGCGAGCACGCCGCAGGAGATGAGCAGGGCGTACAGCCGCAGGTCGGGCATCCTGCTGCCGTGCGCCGCCAGCAGGACCACCGCCAGCAGGGTCCCCCCCGCCGTTATCTTAAGCCCACGTTCCACGCTCATCACGGTTCCCTCTGACTTCTTCCATCCTCACCGTCGGTGCTCTGCCGCGGCTAGGCGGCGTGCGCCTCCCAGTCCAGCTCGCTCAGCAGCAGGAGCTGCTCCGGATCGAGGACGATCAGGAGGCGTTCGCCGCGTTCGATGACGCCTGTGACGCACTGGCGCCCGCCGCCTGCGGCGACAAGCGGCGGCGGAGGCTGGAGCTGTCCCTGCGGGACCCGGATCACCTCGGAGACCGCGTCCACCCGGAACCCCACCACCTTTTCCCCCACGGTCATCACCATGATGCGCGTGTGGCTGTCGTTTTCCACGGCGCAGAGGCCGAAGCGCTCGCGCAGGGAGATGATCGGGATCACCCCGCCGCGCAGGTTGATGATGCCGTCGACGTATGACGGGGCGTTCGGGAGGCTCGTGATGACGGGAAGCCGCATGATCTCCCTGACACTCGCCACCTCCACCGCGAACCCTTCGCCCCCGACGTGAAAGGTGACCAATTGGAGCAGCTGCTGCGCATCACCCCTTACTATCTGAAGATCGTTTGCCATGACCGTTCTCCTTTTCCTAGGCCGCGAGCTTGAAGCGGCTCACCAGTTGCTGCAGTTCCTCGGCCTGCCGGGCGAGTTGCGCCGCCGCCATCGCCGTCTCTTCGGCGCCGCGCGCCGTGTGGTGCACTACGTCCGTGATCTGCTGGATGTTGCTGGTCACCTCGGTGGTGGTTGCGGTCTGCTCTTCCGCCGCGGTCGCGATCTGGCTCACCTGCATGGAAACCTCGCTGATGCACCTGAGGATATCTTCCAGGGCCTCTCCGGAGCGCTGCGACGACACCGCCCCCTTCTCGGCCTCCTGCACCCCCTCGTCCATGGCACGCACCGCCTCGCGCGTCTCGCCCTGGATCGCCTTGATCATGGCGCCGATCTCCTTGGTCGCCTTGCTGGTGCGCTCGGCGAGCGCCCGGACCTCGTCGGCCACCACCGCGAAACCGCGCCCCTGCTCGCCGGCCCTGGCCGCCTCGATGGCGGCGTTTAGCGCCAGCAGGTTCGTCTGGTCGGCGATGTCCTCGATGGTCCCGACGATGTCCCCTATCTCTTCGGAGCGAACCCCCAGTGCCTCGACGGTCTTCGAGGTGTTGCGCACACGGGCTGCGATCTCGCCCATGCCGACGATGGTTTCCTGCACCACCTTGGCGCCCCCCTGGGCCGACTCGGTCGACTGACGCGACGCCTCGGCGGCCAGCACGCAATTGCGGGCGATGTCCGCGCTCGTCGCCGCCATCTCCTCGCTGCCGGTCGCCACGGTGCCGGTCTGCGAGGCGACCTCTTCGGCGCCGGTGGCGATCTGTGCCGAAGTTCCCTGCAGCTGCGTCGAGGCGGAGGCTATGCTGCTCGAGATGTGCACCGTCTGGGAAACCAGTTCCCTCAAGTTCGCCACCATGTGCCCCATGGCCGCCTGAAGTTGCCCGGTCTCGTCCTTGGAATCGACCACCACCTCGACGGTGAGGTCCCCCTCGGCGAGCCGGTTCGCCACCTTGACCGCCTTGTCCAGGGGGCGGGTGATCATGCGGGTGATCGTGACACCCAGGACCAGAGCGAGGATAAGCCCCAGGACCAGCAGCGCACCGATGGTGCGGCCGGCTGCCACGGCGGCTAGTTCGTTGTTGTGCGCCGTCACTTTCCCCTGCTCCTCCTTGACCGACATCATCTTGTCGAGGAGCGCCTGCTGATCGAGGGCGGCCTGCTTCGCCACGCCGTGCAGGATCTCCCTGGCCTCCGCCTTTTGGCCCGACTCGTCCAGGGCGAGGATCTTGTCGACGTACCCCAGGTAGCTCACCCGGGCCTTGCTGAAGTCGGCAAAGAGACGGCGCCCATCCTCACTACCGATGCTCTTCTCGTACTGGCCGGCCAGATCGGTTATCTTCCGGCGCAGGCTCACCACGGTGTCGACGTAGAGTTTTCGCTGTGCCGGGTCGGTCGCCTCGACCGCATCCCGCACGTTGATCCTTACCCGCTGGAAGCTGACCGACATCCCGGCCAGCTGCCCGAGCGGGACGGTCACTCTCTCGTAGGTCCTTTTCCCTTCCGCGTTGAGGTTGTTGGTCACCCTTATCCCGATGAAGCCGATCACCGCCGCTATGACCGCAACGCAGGCGAACCCGGCCGCCAGCTTCGTTCCTACCTTGAGATCCCTTATCGTTCTCATTGTGAATCCTCCCTTGACTGCTTAGTGGCCGCGAAGCCTTGAAGGCTGCCTCTCCGGCCGGTCGGTTTGCCCCTGTTCCCTGCGGAACAGTGCGGCGTCTGTACTGCAGTAAGTAGCACGACTGGTGCCAAGAATGTTTTTTCGTGTTTTCGAGGACTTACCTCAAGAAGAGGAGCACCGGAGTGTCCCCCGAAGGGACACCCTGTACGGATTGGGGACGGGAATATGACAAGGCGCTAGAGCTGGGGAGGGACGGCGACGGCATTGCTGCGGACCGAGTCCCGTCAGGAGCGGTAGAAGGCCTTGCGGTTCACCTTGAGAAGCTGTGCCGCTTTCGACTTGTTGCCGCCGCAGCGCTGCAGGGTGACGTCGAGGATCTGCTCGGTGAGGGCATCGAGAGAGAGCTGGTCCGGTGGAAGCGAGAGGTGGTAGCTGACACGGTCTCCCTCCGCTGCCGGTTCCGCGGCCCCGGGGGAGGCACCGGCCAGGGCCAGGTGCGCGGGACGGATCAGTTCGTTGTCGGTGAGGATCGCCGCCCGCTCAAGGCAGTTGCGCAGTTCGCGCACGTTTCCCGGCCAGCGGTAGTTGAGCATCACCTCCATAGCCTGCGGCGAGATCCCAGGCAAAGGCTTCCCCAGGTGCTGGCGCAGCTGTTCGAGGATGTGGTCGCACAGGATCGGGATGTCGTCCTTTCTTTCGCAAAGAGGCGGAATGGTGAGCGGGAAGACGTTGATACGGTGGTACAGGTCCTCACGGAAGCGGCCGGCGGCGACCAGTTCGGCGAGACTTCTGTTGGTGGCGACGATGACGCGGCAGGAAACGGGGATGGGGGTGTTGCTGCCGATCTTCTCGAAGACGCGCTCCTGCAGGACGCGCAGAAGCTTCGCCTGCAGTGCGAGCGGCATGTCGCCGATCTCATCTAAGAGGATGGTTCCCTTGCGGGCGAGGCTGAACTTCCCCTCGCGGTCCCGGTCCGCTCCGGTGAAGGCGCCGCGCACGTGTCCGAAGAGCTCGCTCTCCATCAGGTGCTCGGGAATTGCCGCGCAGTTCACCGCCACGAACTCGGCGGGAAGCCCCTTCCCCGCGAAGTGGATGGCGCGCGCCAGCACCTCTTTGCCCGAACCGCTCTCGCCGTAGATCGCCACCGTGGTCTGTCGCGCCGCCGCGACGCGCGCGGCGAGTTCCAGCACCTGCTTCATGGCGGCATTCACGGTGACGACGCTCTGGAAGGTGTACCGGTCCGAGAGCAGCCCCTTGATCTGCTCGTTTTCCCGGACGATGTGCTGGTAATCGATGGCGCGCTTGATGGTGATGCGCAGGTCGTCGGGCTGGTAGGGTTTTTCCAGGTAGTCGTAGGCGCCGCGCCGCATCGCCTCCACGGCGCTCTCGACGCTGCCGTGGGCCGTGATGACGATGATGGGAGGGGCCGCTTTGCGCTTTTGCACCTCCTCGATCAGGGCGAGCCCGTCCATCCTCGGCATGACCAGGTCGGAGAGGATCAGGTCGATCGGCTGCTGGTCCAGCAGCTCCAGCGCCTGCAGGCCGTCAACCGCGGTGTGGACGGTATAGCCTATGTCGCGCAGCTGCTTTTCCAGTAGGAAACGGAAGACCGGTTCATCGTCGACGGCGAGTATTCTGGTGGTGTTGGGCATGTGGCGTTGGCTCCCGAGTGCGGATGTCTTTACCCTTATCGGCAGCCGGCCGGGAAATTTAAGCTCCTGCCCCTTTAATTACGAACGCTTTGCCCGTGCCGTCCCCTGGACCATGCCCGCTATGGTATCGGCGACCTGGTAGAGCGGGACCGCGGCGTCGACGCAGACCGTTTCCGCCACCGCCTTCGGCATCCCGTAGACTATCGCGGTCTCCTCCGACTCGACGACGACCCGCCCCCCGACCTTTTTGATGGCGCGGGCGCCGGCCGCCCCGTCCTTGCCCATGCCGGTCAGGACGACCCCCAGGGAGCGGCTGCCGCAGACCTCGGCAGCCGACTCGAAGAGCGCGTCGACGGACGGGCAATGCAGGTGTCCTCCGGACTCCGGATCGAGCCATACCTGGAGGGCGCCCTCCTTGCGCCGAAGCCGCATGTGCCAGCCGGCCGGCGCGACGTAGACGTTGCCCGCGAGCACCGTCTCCCCGTCGCTCGCCTCCCGCACCGTGAGGGTGCTGCAACGGTCCAACCGCGCGGCGAGCGAGGTGGTGAACCCCGGCGGCATGTGCTGGACGATGAGGATCGGGCAGGGTGTGGGCTCGAGCCGGCTCAAGACCTGTTGCAGTGCCGGGGGGCCGCCGGTCGAGGTCCCGATGACCACGACGTCGGTCCCTGCGCTGCGCGCTTTACCCGGCGAGGCGGGCGCGGCTTCCCGCTTGCGCGCAGCACCGTGCAGCTTTTCCAGGTCGACGCAGGCCGCCACCTTGATCTTGCCGGCCAGCTCCCTCGCCAGGGCGCCGATGTCCATGGCGCCCCCCGCCGAGCTCTTGTCGATGAAGTCCACCGCCCCGATCTCCAGCGCTTTGAGGGTCTTCTCCCCCCCCTTGCCGGTCAGGCTGCTGAACATGATCACAGGCGCGGGGCACTCGTTCATGATCGCTTCCAGCGCGGAAAGGCCGTCAAGGACCGGCATCTGCACGTCGAGGGTGATCACGTCCGGGCGCAGGCACCTCGCCAGTTCCACCGCCCTCTCGCCGTTGGCCGCGACACCGACCACCTCGATCTCCGGGCTCTCCTCGAACATCCGCATGATGGCGCGCCGCACGAAGGCGGAGTCATCGACCACCAGCACCCTTATTTTCCCGTTCAAGTCCCCCAAAGCGTCACGTCCTTTTCTGATAGATGATGGCACCCGGAAAACGAAGCGGCACATAGGAGGCGCCCGTCCTGGAAAGGGATTCCGAATGCCCGAGGAACAGGTAATCTCCGGACGCCTGCAGCGCCGTGAAGTTGTCCACCACCCGTTTGACGGTTTCCTCCGCGAAATAGATCAGGACGTTGCGGCACAGGATGACGTCGAAGCGCTCCCCGGCCAGCCGCTCCCTAAGGTCGAGCAGGTTCCCTTCCGCGAAGCAGGTCCATTTCCGCAGGATCGGCCTGACGGCGAGTTTGTCCCCATGGGGGGTCAGGTACCTGCGCACGAGCTCCGGGTCGGCGGCCCAGAAGGCCCGCTGGGCGTAGAGCCCCTGCCGCGCCGCGTCGAGGACCCGCGTGTCGATATCGACGCCGGTGATGCGCACGTCCCAGTCCCAGGAGAAACACCCCGACTCCAAAAGAAGCATCGCCAGGGTGTAGACCTCCTCGCCGCTCGAGCAGCCGGCGGAGAGGATGCGGATGGCGCGCTCGCCCCGGGCCGTCTTCCTCTCCTTGAGCGCCGGCAGCACCTCCTGCGCGAGGACCGACAACTGGGCCGCTTCCCGATAGAAGTAGGTCTCGTTGTTGGTGAGCAGCGGAACCAGGCGCTGCCACTCGGCCTCTCTTCCCGGCGAGAACTTCAGGTAGCAGTAGTACTCGGTGAAGCTTTTCAGCCGCAGCTCTTCCAGCCGCGGCCAAAGCTTCGCCGCCAGGTTCCTCCGGCTACCCTCCTCCAGCACGAGCCCCAGGGATTCGGCCACATGCTCCTTGAACAGCCTGAACTCCTCAGCCTGCATGGCGGTCTTCTCCGCCGTCATCCGAGCAATTCCCGCTGTGCGAAACTCATCAGGGCCAATTCCGCCCTCGCCCGCACTTCGGCGCTCTGATCCTCCTTTCTCACCTGGATCAGCCGCTTCAAGGGGAGGGTGTCGTAGCAGTGGCACATCGCGTCGATGCAGGCGAGCCTGACGATCTCGCTTTCGTCGTCGAGCAGTTCCAGGAGCGGCTCCACGCTCTTGCCGTCGGCTATCTTGCCGATGACGTCGATGACCCGCTCGCGCAGCTCCGCGCCGTCGTTCTTCTTCATGAGACGATGCAGCCAGGGGAGCCCGCCGCGCCCGAACGCCACGAGCGCCTCGAAGGCGTCTTTCCCCACCTCCGGGTCCTCAAGCAGCGCAACCAGTTCCGGGACGGAGACGGGGTTGCGCAGCTCCCCGAGGACCGTGATGGCGTGCTTGCGCACCATGGCATCGGCATCGTTCACCCCCTTGAGCAGCAAAGGGAGCTCGCGACCGCCGCCGATCTTGCCCAGGACGCGCAGGGCCGCGATGCGCACGCTCCAGTGGGGGTCGCCTACCGCGTCCTCCACCGCCTTGAGCGAGTCCCGGTCGGCCAGCTCGCCCAGGGTATAGACCGCCAGGCGCCTGATGTCGGGATCATCATGCTGCAGGTAACGCCCGGTGACCAGATCGGACGCCTCCCGGTAGGCCAGTTTGCCCAGGGTTTCCACGATGGCGTACTCCAACTGACGCGACACGCCCCGGGAAAGGTACTCCACCAGGAAGGCGCCCGCCTCACGCGCCCCGATGTCGCCCAAGGCCCGGATCACGCAGTAGTCGAGATCCTCGCGTCCGCTCCCCAAAAGTGCCAGGAGCTCATCCACGAGCATCGGCTCCCCCAGTTCCGCCGCGGCCAGGACCGCAGCCTCGCGCACCAGCTCCTCCGGATCGCACAGCGCGCGGCACAAAAGCGGCACGGCCTGCAATACCCGCTGTTTCCCTATGGAACGCGCGAGCTCCCCCCGCACTTCGGCATCGTCGTCGAGGCTTAGCAGGCGCAGGTTCTCGATGCCCCCCCCCTTGTCGAGGCACCCAAGGAGCATGGCGGCGCGGCGGCGCGACTGCGGCTCGGGAGAATGCGCGAGCTTCGCGAAAAGATCCAGCACGGGACCTACGCGATGGTGCGCCATGGCGAGGGCCGCCCGGCGCGCCAGTGCATCGCTCCCCTTTGCCAGCAGGAGTTGCAGCTGCGGCAGGAACGACTCATCCGGGAAGGATTGCAGCGTCTCCAACACCTCGAGTTGTCCCTGCTCGTCCTCCTTGGCGAGCAGGCGCGCCAGTTCTCCGGGGTGGCAGGGAAGGCCGAGCGAGCGCAACGCGCGCAGCGCGACCAGTCGGACGGCGGCGCTGTCATGATCAAGCGCCGCCAGCAGCTCCCCCTCGGCCCGCCTCCCGATGGCGAGGACCGCGTTCTCCACGACCTCGTGGTTGCGCTCGTCGGCAAGCAGCGTGAAGAGTCCCTCCAGGGCCGAGAGTTCCCCCATCCACCCAAGCAGCATCGCAGCCGCCTGCGACGCTTGCAGATCATCCTGTTCCCGGAGCATCGACTTCAGCCGTTCCACCCCGCGCGGGGAGACCAGCCGGAGCAGCCGTTCCTCCCGGGTCCCCACCTCGATGCGGTTTTTGTAGCTCTCCAGCTCGTTCAGGATGTTGATGATGGAGACCATGGCGCACGCCACGCTGCGCGCCAACTCCTGTTCCACGAAGGGAAGGATGCCGGCCAGGGCGTAGAGTGCGCGTTGGTCGCCGACCTTCCCCAGGGCCTCGACCACCGCGCCGCGCAGCATTTCGTCGCCGAGCAGCGGCAAGAGGTGGGGGACGGCGCGATAGTCTCTGAGTTCACCGATGGCGCAGACGGCGGGATACTGCAGCCAGAAATCCCCCTTCAACAGTTCCAATAGCGGCACGAGCGCGCTGCGGTCGCCGATCTTGCCCAGCGCCTCGGCCGCCGAATGACTCACGTTGCTGTCGGGGTCGGTGAGCGCCGCGATCAGGTCTTTCACCGCGTCGCGGCTGCCGATGTCGCCCAACATGACCGCGCTGAAGTTGCGGATCTCCTCATCGCCGTCGGAAAGAAGCCGGCTAAGGCACGGCACCGCCTCCCCGCCGAACTTGACCAGCACCTCCATGGCGCCGTTTCTCAGGTCGGCGTTGTCGTTGTCGCGCACCGCCGCTTCCAGCGCGGGATAGATCCCTTCCAGGCCGCGGCCGATGATGATGTCCAGCGCCTCGCTCTTGCGCCCGCGCTCGCCGTCACCGACGAACGCGAGGAGCTCCGATAGCGAACGTTCCTGCAAGCGGGTCAATTCCTCTCCAACGGGCTCATAAGGATGAAGCATGTTCTATGTTCTCCACTTTGCGGTACACGAGACAGCCGGCTTTGGGGACCGCGACGAGGTCGTGGTCGAAAAGGTGCAGGGGCTCGGCGTCGCCGGTGAAAAGGTGCCCTCCCGGCGCCAGCAGCCGGGAGAGGGTTTCCACGAGGAGCTGCTGGCAGGCGGGCGAGAAGTAGATCATCACGTTGCGGCAGAAGACGAGGTCGAACTCCCCCCAGCCTGCATCGATCCCGGCGGGAAGCTCCCCCTTCATGAGGTCGTTCAGGTTGAGCGGGATGACCCGCACGAGCGACTTGAGTTCCTCCCCCACGAAGGCCCCGCCGGCCGTGGCGGTGAAGTACTTACGGATCAGTTGGGGCGGGATGTTGTGCAGCCGCTCGATCTCGTAGAACCCCTCCCGCGCGGCGTTGAGGCAGCTCTTGCTGATGTCGCCGGCGACGACCTCGATGTCCCAGGCCCTGGGATAACGCAGCCCCTCCAAAAGGGTCATCGCGACCGAGTAGGGTTCCTCGCCGGTGGAACAGCCGGCGCAGAGGATGCGCAGCTTCATGATCCCCTGCCCCCCCTCCCCGCTCCCCCCCCACGAGCGCATCATCTCCCGCCCCCGGACAAGCTCCAGTTCCGGCAGCACCACCTGGCGCAGGTGGGTGAACTGGTCCGGGTTTCGGAAGAAGAAGGTCTCGTTGATGGTCAAGAGGTCGAGCAGGGTGGCGTACTCGCCGGGGGTCCGCTCCAGGTGGTCCAGGTAGCCGCAGCAGTCGGCAAACCCGAGCTGCGCGAGCCTGCTTTCCACACGCTGCCGGAACAGGGAGAGCTTGCGGGGGGCGAAGTAGAGCCTGCTCAGCTGGAAGACCCGCTCCCTGATCCGGTCCAGACAGGGGTCGGGGAGCTCGTCCCCGTATGCCCGGCTTGCCGCCGTTTCCATGTCAGGCCACCTTGAAGGTCCCCACCAGGGCCGTCATTTCCTCGGCCTGCTGGGTGAGGTTCTGGGCCGCACGCGAGAGCTGCTCGACGGCGGAGAGGTTCTCCCGGGTGATGTCGCTTATGTTGTCCATGGCGACCACCACCATCTCGCCCCCCTTCTTCTGCTCGGCGGTGGCGTTGGCCACCGCCTGGGTCATGGCGGTCATGCTGTTCACCGCGGAGACGATCTGGCGCGCGGAGAGGGACTGTTCGCGGGTGGCGACGGTCACCTGGCTCGTCACCTGGTTCATGTTCTCGACCGCGATGCGGATCTGGCGGCTCCCGAGCGCCTGCTCCTTGGCCGAGCCGGTCACCTCCTGGGTCAACTGGTTCATCCGCTCCACGGCGATGCGGATCTGCCTGCCGCCGGTCGCCTGCTCGCGGGCGGCGTTGGCCACCACGTCGGAGGCCCCGCTCATCTGCTCCACCGCGCGCATCACCTGGTTGGAGGCGTTGGACTGCTCGGCGGTCATGCGGGCGATGTCGGACATGAGGGTGCTGGTGCGGTCGATGCTGGTGACGATGTTATCAAGCGCGGTGCCCGCAAGCGTGATGAGCTCCATGGAGTTCTTCGCCTCCTGCGAGGCGACCTCGCCGAACTTCACCGACTCGCCGGTATCCGCCTGCACCTGGCGGATCACCATGGCGATCTCCTTGGTGGCCGACATGCTCCGCTCGGCGAGTTTTCTCACCTCGTCGGCCACCACGGCGAAGCCGCGCCCGGCGTCGCCGGCGCGCGCCGCCTCGATGGCGGCGTTCAGCGCGAGGAGGTTGGTCTGGTCGGCGATCTCGCCGATCACCTTGACGATGTTGCCGATCTCCTCGGAGCGACGCCCGAGGTTCAGGATGGAGTCGGAGGTCTTCTCGATCACCTGGGCCACGCGCCCCATGGCGGCGACCGCCTGCTGCCCGGCCTCGAGGCCCGCCTCACCCTCCTTGGCCGCCCCCTTGGCCACGCGGTCCGCCTCCTCCACGTTCTTCGCCACCTGGCGGATCGATGCGGCCATCTCCTCGATGGTTGCGGAGGAGTCGGCCATCACCTTCTGCAGCTCCTGGGAGTTGCCGGCCACCTGGTCGATGGAGACGGTGATCTGCTCGATGGTGGCCGAGGTTTCGGCGACCGAGGACATGAGCTCTTCGGCGTTTTGCGCCACGTTCTCGATGGATATGGTCATCTGCTCGATGGTGGCCGAGGTCTCGGCGACCGCGCTCGCCATCACGTCGGCGCTCTTCGCCACCTGCTCGCTGGAGGCGCCGAGCTCCTCGATGGAGGAGGAGACCTCATCCGCGTTGGCGGCGAGGGAATCGGCGTTGCCGGCCACGGTCTGGATGGAGGCGGCCATCTGCACCATGGTGGCCGAGGTTTCCTCGGTGGCCGAGGCCTGGCCGTGGGCGGACTTGGTGAGCTGCTGGGTGTTGGCCGAGATCTGCCCGGCGGCCGAGGCGACCTCGCCCGAGGTGCCGCGGATCTTGCCGATCATGGCCAGAAGGCTCTGCACCATGGTCTGCATGGCGGCCAAAAGCTCGCCCACCTCGTCCTTCGAGTTCACCACTACCGCCACGGTGAGGTCGCCCCTTGCCACGGTCTTCGCCACCTCGACCGCCGCGTTGATCGGCACGGTGATGCTGCGGGTGATCAAAAAGCTCACCAGGATCCCCACGATGAGGCTCACCAGGATGCTCGCCACCACCAGGAGCGACACGTGCCGGGCGAGGTCGTTCATGACCTTCTCCTTGCTGTCCATGCGCTGGTTGCTCTCGTCGGCGATATCCTTGGAGACCTCCTCGAACTTGTGGATCCCCGCCTTGTACGGATCGATGGCCGCGTTCGCCTGTGCCGGGCTCTTGATGCGCCCCGACTCGATCCCCTGGTAGATCTTGTTGAAACCGGCCTCGTAGGCGGCGAGTTCCTCCCGCATCGCCTTGATTTCGTCCTTTTCCTTCTGCAGCACCACGATCTTCTCGAGGTCCTTCAGGCGGTTCAAGAGGTGGTCGCGCTGCTCGCTCCACTTGCCGAGGTACTCCTTCTCCTTGCCCCGGTCACCGATGTTCAGGTAGAGGTCCTTCTCGTAGCGCCGCATCCCCACCACGTTGGCCCGCGCCCTCGAGGCGTGTTCCGAGATGCTGGCGTCCCCCTGGAGCATGGCGATGGTGGTCTGGGTGCTCTCCCTCACCCCCCAGTAGCCGGTACCGCCGACGGCGATGACGATGAGCAGCATGATGCCGAAACCAAGGCCGAGCCGGCCCCCTATGCGAACGTTCTTTAACATCTCCTTCTCCTTTACTGGTAGTGCCCGTACTAGAGCAGCAGTGCCCGGTTGAGGTTCAAAATGATGATGAGGCGGCCGTCGAGTTTCCCCATGCCGCGGATGTAGCTCGCCTCGGCCGTGGTGGCGTCCTCGGGCATCTCCTCGACGAGGGAGGTCGAGAACCGGATCACCTGGCGCACCGAGTCGACGAGCATCCCAAGGCGCTTCTCGCCAAGTTCCACCACCACTATGCGCTGTTCCTCGTTCGCCTCGATTTCGGGGCGCGAGAAGCGCCGGCGCAGATCCACCACCGGGATGATCTTGCCGCGCAGGTTGATGACGCCGCTCACGTGGGGTGGAGCCCCCGGGACAGCGGTGATCCCCCCCCCGCGGATGATCTCCTGGACGCTGTTGATGTCGACCCCGTACTCCTCCTTGCCGAGCCTGAAGGTGACCAACTGCAGCGTCGCCTCCCCCTCTGCGCCGGAAGAGACCGTCACGTCCCGGTCCACCTCCAGCTGGGCCTGTTCGATGAACCGGGCCAGCACGTCCTCGGCGAGCCCGGAGCTTGGTAGGGAAAATTGCTCTGCCATGCCTTTCTCCTTTTTGAAAACTCTGACGCCTTTCGGGGTCACGTCCCCAGAATCGAGGGGATGTCCACGATGAGCGAGACCCGGCCGTCACCCAGCACGGTGCCGCCCGAGATCCCCGGGAGTTCGCCCAGGTAATCGTCCAGGCCCTTGATGACGATCTCCTGCTGGCCGACCAGCCGGTCCACCACGAGCCCTCCCCTTTTGTCGCCGCTTGCCACCACCACCACGTATTCCTGCTCCCTTTGCGCCTCGCCTTCCCGACCGAAGAAGCGGTCCAGCCGGTAAAGCGGGAGTACCCGGTCACGCAGCACGATCACCTCGCCGTTTCCCGTGTCGTGGCAATCTCCCGCCTGCACCTGGACGCTTTCGAGGACCCCGGAGAGCGGCACCGCGTAGGTCTCGCCCGCCACTTCCACCATGAGGGCGGTGATGATCGCCAGGGTCAGGGGAAGCATCATGGTGAAGGTGGTGCCGCGCCCCCCCCTTGAATCGATCTCGATGATGCCGTTTAGGGAGGTGACGATCTTTTTGACCACGTCGAGCCCGATCCCCCGCCCGGAGGTCTCGGTCACCTCGCTTCTCGTCGAGAAACCGGGGAGAAACACGAGCTGCCGCAGCTCGGCCTCCCCCATAGCGCGGGCCGCCTCCGGCTCCAGCACGCCGCGGGCCACCGCCTTGCCGCGGATCTCCTCATGGTCCATCCCCCGTCCGTCGTCGCAGACCTGGATGACGATGTGGTTGCTTTCATGGCGTGCCCTGAGCGTCAGGGTGCCGCATTCATCCTTGCCGCAGCCGCGCCGCTCGGCGGGGGTCTCGAGACCGTGGTCGACGGCGTTTCTGATCAGGTGCAAAAGGGGCTCGCCGATCTCGTCGAGGACCGTCTTGTCCAGTTCGGTATCCTCCCCTTCGAACATCAGGCGCACCCTCTTGCCGTGGGCGAGCGAGAGGTCGCGCACCAGGCGCTGGAAGCGCTGGAACACGCTCTTCACCGGCAGCATGCGCACCTTCATGATGGACTGGCGCAGGTCGTCGGTGCTCTTCACGATCAGCTGGCTCGTCTCGCTGAAGGCGCTCAAAAGCTCCCGGTCGGACACCTGCTCGCGCAGGCGCTTTTCCATGGCGGCAAGGGCGGTGCGCTGGACGACGAGCTCGCCCATGAGGTTCAAAAGCTCGTCGAGCTTTTCGAAATCGACCTTCAGGGTGCTGCTTTTCCTGGTGATGTAGCCGAACTCCGCTGCGGGCGCGGGTTGGGATGCAAGGGGGGCGGCCGCGGGCCCGGGAGCGGAGCGCAGCAGCTCGAGCGCGGTCTCTTCGCCGGTGAAATCGAAGCCGGTGTCGGGGGACTCGGCGAAGCGGGAGAGGGCAAAGCGGAGCGCGTTGACGCCGCCGTAGAGAGCGGAGAAGAAGGCGGGGCCGAGAGGCAAAAGCCCCGCCCCGAGCTCCTTCATCACTTCCTCAAGCCGGTGCACGTACTGCTGCACGGGGGAAAGCCCCATCATCCCGGAGTTCCCCTTGAGGGTATGGAGGTGCCCCTGGATCGTGGTGACCAGCTCGGGGTCGCACCCGCCCGAGGCGCGCCGCTCCAGTTCGAGGAGGCATTCCTCGACCGCGTCCAGGTGTCCCCCCGCGTCCTCGACGAAATCCCGGGCCAGGGCTGAAAAATCGCACTCACCGTTCAAAGGCCATCTCCTCCGGCTCCGGACAGGCCCCGCCCGCCTGAAGCACCCTTACGATCACCTCATGCAGCTGGCTCGGGGTGAACGGCTTGGTGAGGTACCCGCTCGCGCCGCACCTAAGCCCCTGGACGGTGTCCGCTTCGCTCCCCTCGGTGCTGACGATGATCACCGGGGTCCTCTGCGCGAGCCCCAGAAGCGAGGCCTTTTCCAGAAACTTCACCCCGTTCATGACCGGCATGTTGATGTCCAAAAGCACGAGCTGCACGTCGTCCTGCCGCACCAGGATGTCGAGCGCCTCCTGCCCGTTTCCGGCGTCCAGGATCTGGCAGCGGTAGCGCGCCAGGACCAGGTGGTACATCTGGCGGATCAGGGGAGAATCATCCACTACGAGGACTTTTTTCAGTTTCATCTGCTTTTCCCTTTCAGTGCCTCGGCAGGGCACCGGCGCAAGCCATGCCCCTTCCGGCGATGGTTAAAGGGTGGCGCAGCAGCGCTCTTCGAACCGGGGGGGCGCGGGCGAAGGGAGCACGAGTTTCCCGATCAGGTCGTGCAAAAGGGTGGGATTGAAGGGCTTCTTCACGTACCCCTTGGCGCCCAACTGCAGGCCGCGGATCGTGTCGCTTTCCTTCCCTTCGGTGCTGATGATGATGACCGGAACCCTTGCGGTGATCCCCAGCGCACCCGCCTTCTCCAGAAACTGCACCCCGTTCATGACCGGCATGTTGATGTCGAGCAGGATGAGCCCGGTGTCCCGGTGCAGGTCCAGCAGGTTGAGCGCCTCCTGACCGTTCATGGCGTCGAGGATCTCGCACTCGTAACGGTTCAGAACCAGGCGGTACATCTTGTGGATCATCTCGGAATCATCAACCACCAGCACTTTTTTAAGCATCACGCACCTCGTCGTATCCTTGTTCTTGCGCGAAACGGCGCCCTTTCCAGAAGGCACGGCACCGCAGCTTCCTCATTAAGGCAAAGGGCGTGCCATCCGGCGTAGGAAGAATTCCGTCACTGTATACGGCTAGTTGCGCCGACGGATGCGATCCGGCGGCGAGAGAAGCGGAGCAAGCTTTCTTGACAAAGGGGGGATCGGAGAGGTTTGTCCCGCGTATTACCGGGGTTTATCGAGACGAGCAAGAAAAGTTGACAGTGACAAGGTTTCTTGCCGCCGGAGGTGGTCAGGCGGGGGGCGAAACCTCCTGCGGTGGGCGAATCGTGGGGGAAAAAGGGGAATTATTTCCTGCTAATGCGCTGGTTGAGGGCCTGCCGGGTGATCCCCAGCAGCTCGGCGGCCGCACGCTGGTTGCCGCCGGAACGGCTCAAGGCGGCCCGGATCAGGCTCTGGGTGATCTCGGCCAGGGTGGGAAAACCTGCGGAGAGATCCAGCCATTCTCCCCCCTCTTCCAGGCCCGGGGCAGGCGTCGGAAGCTTCGCCCCGGTGGCGTCGCGGAAGGCGGCAACCGAAAGCGTCCCCCCCTGCTGCCGCGTCACCGCGTCGAACACCATGGCGCGCAACTCCCTCACGTTTCCCGGAAAGGAGTAGCCGGCCAGGAGGCTCGCGAGTTCGTACGGGTATCCCGGCGCCTCCCTGTGCAGCGTGCGCGCCGCCTCCTCCACGAAGGTCTCCAGAAGAAGCGGGATGTCTTCGGTGCGCTCGCGCAGGGGCGGCACGTTCACCTGGTGGGCGCAGAGACGGTAGTACAGATCGCGGCGGAAGCTCCCCTCGGAGATGGCTGCGGGTAGATCGCGGTTGGTCGCCACCACCACGCGGGCCTGGTTGGCGGCGGGGAGATCGGAGCCGAGCGGGTAGTACTCCCCTTCCTGCAGAAGCCGCAAAAGCTTCACCTGGGTGGCCGGGGAGGTCTCGCCGATCTCGTCCAGAAAGAGCGTCCCCCCGGCGGCCCGAACGATCATGCCGTCGCGCGCGTGGTCGGCGCCGGTGAAGGCCCCCTTCCTGTGCCCGAAGAGGGTGTCCGAGAAGACGTGGTCGTCCACCCCGGCGCTGTTGACCGGGACGAAGGCCCCCCGGCGTCCGCTAAGCTCATGCAGGGCGCGGGCGATCAGCTCCTTGCCGACCCCGGTCTCTCCCGTGATGAGGACCGGCTGCTCCGTGGGAGCCACCGCCTCCAGGTAGCTGAAGATCGCCTTCATGCGTGGACTTCTGGTCTTGATGGCGGAAAAGGCCTTCTCGTTCGCCGGGGCTCCGCCCAAAAGCGACTCGCGCAGCGACTCTATCTCGCGCTGCATGGCGTTTCGGTCCAGCGCCTTCCTGACGCTCGTCACGAAGCGGGTGGCGTCCACCGGCTTCACGATGTAGTCGAAGGCGCCGAGCTTCATGCAGTCGATGGCCGTTTCCAGCTCGTTCGCCGCGGTGACGATGATAACCGGGATGGCCGGGTAACTGCAGTTGAGCTCGCCGAGCATCTCCTTGCCGGATATGTGCGGCATCTGCAGGTCGAGGACGATCACCCCGGGCTCTTCCTCCATGAGCATCGGCAGCAGCTGGCGGATGTCGTCCAGGGTCTTCACCCGCGCAAAGCCTGCCTGCCGCAGCATGACCGAGGACCCGAACAGGATGTGGGGCTCGTCGTCCACCAGCAGTATCTGGTCCGCCATCCCCTTGTTTTTTCCCTGTGCTGACATGTGTGCTCCGTCGCGGCTTACTATCGGCTAATGCACATAGTCAAATGACCGTTTGCCACCTTATCGTCAAAATGTTAATAAGTAAAAGAATTTTTTATGACCATTCCCATGGCCGGTGCCCCGCGCTGGGGCGTTAGACGGCAAGGAGTACCGTGACTACGCACCGTTTTCGCAGGATACTGTCGCTGCAGTCCACCCTTCTGGCCGCCATCCCCTTCCTGCTGGTCGCCGTTTTGAACGTATTCCTGCTGCTCCCGCACATAAAGGAGGACGTGGAGTCGGGGCAACGGGAACTGGCGCGCGCCTTCGGCGTGGCCATGGACCACTACCTCTCCGCCGCGCTCACCGACGTCAAGGCGGTGGCCGCCCTCCCACTGCGCAAACCGGACTATTTCGGAGACCTCCAGGAGATCCTCGACGCCGAGGTCGAGGCGTCCGCATCGCTCAACGTGCTTTACACCGTCCTCCCGGACGGAACGATCAAGGCGGCAGGCATCCGCAAGGACCACCGCCATACCGAACGGGACCACCGCGCCCTGGAGCGGACGAGCCTCGCCCGGGACCGGCTCTTCCGCGACACCCGCCACTATGCTGGGATCGTCTGGTCCAACACCTTTTTTTCGGCACCCGGCAGGGGCGTGTCGGTCGCGGTCGGGGTCCCGAGCGGGGACCTCGTGGTGATCGGCGAGATCGACCTCGCGAAGCTGATCGGTTCCCTGCGCGACATCGCCGGGAGCACCGGGCAGGAGATCGTGCTGATCGACCACAACGGCCAGGTGATCGCCGCCAAGGATGGGACCGCCCCCTCTCCTCCCCGCTTTCTGGGCGACATCCCGCTGGTGCGCCGCGGACTCCTCTCGGAAAAGCCGGTGAGCGGCGAGTTCACCCTCAAGGGGCGCACCCTGGTGGGAACCATGATGAAGTCCACGCACATGGGGTGGTACGTCCTGGTGACCCAGCCGGTGCAGACCGCCTACCGTTCCGTGGTCATCACCACGCGCAACGTGGCCGCCGGGGCGCTTGCCGCCCTGCTCCTCGCCCTTTCCGCCTCGCTCTTTCTTGCCCGCCGCCTCTCGCGCCGCCTGGAGGAACTGGCCGCCTTCGCCCGCAGGGTGGCCGGCGGCGAGAGGTCTCCCCGCTGGCAAAAGGGGGATATCGCCGAGGTCGAGCAGTTGGCGGAAGACCTGCAGAGCATGGCGAACGAGATCCAGCACCGGGAACAGCAGCTCATGGAAAGCGAGAGGCTCCTGCGCTCCATCACCGACCACGCCTTCCACTACCAGGGGCTTCTCACCCCCGACGGGACCCTGGTCGACGCGAACCGCACCGCGCTCGCCCTCATCGGAGCCGAGAAGGAGGCGGTCTTGGGCCTCCCCTACTGGGACACCCCGTGGTGGAACCACGACGCCGAACTGCGCAAGCGGCTGCGCACCTCGATATCGATCGGCGCGCAGGGGGTCCCGGCCCGCTTCGGGGCCACACACCTGGACCAGGAGGGGGGGGTACACCACATCGACTTCTCACTCTCCCCGATCCGCGACGAGGAGGGGGCGGTGATCTACCTGATCGCCGAGGGGCGCGACATCACCGACTTCGCCCAGGCGAAGAGCGAACTGAAGGAGAGCGAGGAGCGCTTCTACCAGGTCTTCGTGCAGAACGACGACCCCGTCATCCTCATGAAGCTTGAGACCCTGCAGGTGATCGACGCAAACCCCGCGGCACTGGCGCTCTACGGGCTGCGCCACGAAGAACTGCCGCGCCTCGACGTGAAGTCGCTGATCGAAGCGGGGGACCTGGAGAGAATCAGGGGGGCGCTCGCCCACCACGACGGCTCGCAGGGGGTCCTGCAGCGGGCGGTGAGCTACAAGGCGGGGGGCGAAAAGATCGTGATCTCCTTCAGGGGAACACGGATCAGGCTCAAAGACGAGGAGCTCGTGCTCTGCTCCATCCGCGACATCTCCGAAAAGCTCCGGCTCGAGGATGAGATCCGGGCCACCCAGGCGAAGCTGATCCAGACCAACAAGATGAGCTCGCTTGGGATGCTCGTCTCCAGCGTGGCGCACGAGATCAACAACCCGAACCATTGCATCTCCATAAACAACACCGTGCTCACCCAGATCGTGAGGGACGCCCTGGTCCGCCTGCTGGCGCTGAGGGAGGAGGAGGGGAACTTCAGCCTCGGCGGCTTCCCCTACGACGAGGTACTGGAGATGGTCCCCAAGCTGCATGACGGCATCAGGGAAGGGTCGCTGCAGATCGACAAGATCGTGCGGGACATGAAGAACTTCAGCAAGCCCGCCGAGCTGGACATGCAGGGGACCATCGAGGTGAACCGCTCGGTGGAGAATGCCGCCTCGATCCTGTGGCACCATATCCAGCGCCACACGGACAACTGCCGCCTGGAGCTCGCACGGGACCTTCCCGCGGTGCAGGGGAGCCAGCAGCAGATCGACCAGGTGGTGATCAACCTGGTCATGAACGCGCTGCAGTCGCTGCCCGACAAGAACAGCGGTGTGCTGATCCGGACATGGTGCGACCTTGAGCGGACGACGGTGAACCTGAGTGTCGAGGATCAGGGGAGCGGCATGTCGGAGGAGGTGCTCGCGCGGTTGACCGAGCCGTTTTTCACCATGAGAATCGATAAAGGGGGGACCGGGCTCGGACTGTACATCTCTTCCTCCATCGTCAAAGAGCATGGCGGCAGCCTGGAATTCGAATCAACACCGGGGAGAGGCACGAGGGTCACCATGCGCCTCCCCATCCTGAAGGATTAGGCGAGAGACCTGTAAGCGGCCATCAAAATAATGGCTTCGGTGAAAATCAGACGTCGAGGAAGGATAGGGAAAGGTCGACGAGATCGACCACCAGGAAGCGGTCGAGAAGCTTGGCTGAGCCCCCGATGACGTGGCAAAGCTCACTGCACATGAGCCCCGCTATGACGAAGACGCTGTAAGGGCTCACCTCTATCGCCCCCGCCGGCTGCACGCTCCCCGCGTAGATCTCGTTCAGCGGCTGCGACTCCCCTTTCACCAGGGTCAGCACCTGCCCGCGGTCCCCCTGCACACCACCGTGGACCAAGCGGCATCCGGCAGGCAGCGCGTCCCAGAGCGCGAAACGACCCTCGTAGTTGTCGAGACAGTCGGCGACGAGCGGGACACCGCCGGGAACGGCGAAACCGCAGCCGATCCTCTCCTCGCGAACCACGATTTCCACGGTCGAATTGATCGCCTGAAGACGCTCCCGCGCCACGAGCACCTTTTTCCTGCCGAGATCGCACTCCCCGTAGAGGCTCTGGCGGTGCAGGTCCTCAAGGGCCACCGCACCATCGTCAACGAGAAGCAGGCGCCCCACCCCCGCGCGCGCCATGATCTGGCACACCGTGGCTCCAAGCCCGCCTACGCCTGCAACGAGGAGCTCGCTCTCCCCTATCAGGCGCTGCCGCTCATCACCCCAGAAAAGCCGCTGCCTCGCGTAACGCTCCTCCATGCTACCCTCCGGCACCGGGTGGAAAGAGCGCCAGGACGTCCCCGTCCCGCACCGGCGTCTCAAGCCTGTCCAGGTGCAGGATGTTGCGCCGGTTCAAAAGGATGATGGTTCCCGTGTGCAGCATGCAGCGGTCGTCGACGAGTTTGTGGGTCACCGGAATCCGCTCGCCGGCCTGGAAGCGCGCGAGAAGCGCCCCCACGGTATCCCCCTCGCGCCAGGGGAGTTCCACGGACTCCCTTCCCCCAAGCATCATGCGCAACGTTCCGTAAATGCGAAGAAGCACCATGAGCGCGGCCCCTCAGGCGATCTGCCGCATGAAGCCCGCGTACCGGTTCTCCCCCTGCAGCGCCCGCTTCCCCGGAAACGGCAGTCGCGCGCGCACCATCTGGTAGTAGAGCCCGGAATCGTTGGTCTCCCCGACCACCACGGCGCCGATCACCCGGTCCCTCTCGTCGAGAAACACCTTGCGGAACCGCCCCGCGGCTGGCGAGCCGTGCACGATAGAGCGCGGCGCCTCGTCGGAACAGAACCCGATGGCCGCCACCTCGAGGCCGAAGACCTCGGTGATGTTGTTTTTCATGCTCCCTTCATAGACGTGCTCCAGCCCGAGCATGTTGCAGGCCGCCACCTCCCCCTGCTCGACGGCGGTGATCCAGTTACCCTGCACCGTCGTCTCCCCGGTGACGAAGTCCTTCCCTTCGGCCGCGTCCCCGGCTGCGTACACGTTGGGGATCGAGGTGCGGCACCGCGCGTCGATGAGGATGCCGTCTTTCACGGCAAGCCCCGCCCCGGCGGCGAGCCTGGTGTTCGGGATCACCCCCTTCCCCACGACGAGGGCATCGGTAGCGAGCGTCCCTCCCGAGGCTAGGGTTAGTTGCAGCCGCTCCCCTTCCCGAACCTCTGCGATCTCGTCGTGTTTGTGCAGGGTTACACCGGCGGTACCGAAGTGCTCCTCCAAAAGCGCCGCCGACTCCGCGTCGAGCAGACGGCTGAAGATGCGCCCCGAGGCGACGATCAGGTGCCGTTCAACGTCCCGGGAGAGATGGGAAAGCACCGGCACGCTCACGAGCCCCGCGCCGAGCGCGGTGACGCTCCTGGCCGGTTGCAAAAGGGACGCGAGCTTCTCCGCGTCCGCCATGTGCCTGAGCGTACTGATGCGCCGGGAACCGGTTTTGAAGGGGCGCGCCTCGCTCCCCATGGCAAGCAGGAGCGAGCCGAACCTGAGCGTCGTGCCGTCCGAAAGGCCGAGCTCGCGGCGCTCGGGGTCGAGGGAGACGGCGCTTTTGCCGAAGAACGTCGTCACCCCCATCCCGTCGTAGAAGGGGAGATCCACGATGTAGAGGTTCTCCCGGGGCGTCTTCCCCCCGATGAAATACGGGGTGAGCACCCGGGAGTAGGCGGGACAAGCCTCCCGGTCCACGAGCGCTACGCGCACCGTGCGGTTGTGGCGGCGTATTGTCCTTATCGCCTGGAGTCCCGCCGCGCTGTTGCCGACGATCACGATGTCGAACTGCAACATGGTCATCCCTTGCCCCCTATGCAAGCCCCAGCGACTTCACCTTCTCCGCCGTCGGAATCCCCTTCTCCCATCCACGCACGTCGTAGTATTCCGCCAGCATCTCAGGCAGGTGCGACACCGCCCCCTTCATCGGGCCGTCCGGCAAAGGCTCCTCGAGGATGCGTTTCGGGAGGGTGTCCTGGGACGGGTCGATCCCGGCCTTCAGGTTGAACAGGCGCTCCAGGGTATAGATCCGGTCGCCGATTTCCATCATCTGCTCGTCGGAATAGCCGCTGCCGGTCGCCGCGTTGAAAAGCCTGGTCACCTGCGGAATGCCGATACCGAAGGTGGTGAAAAGGCATACCCCGGCGGAGTCAACCACCGCGGTCACGTCCTGGAACGCCTTCGCCCATACCGCCTTTCCGGCCACCGCCTCGGGATCGAGCTTCTCCGGGACGCCGAGGATTTCCGGGGAGACCAGATAGCCGCGCACGTGGCACGCACCGCGGTTACTGGTCGCGTACTCGAGCCCCATCCCCTGGATCGCCCTGCCGTCGTAGGCGGGGAACTCCTGCTTCTTCACCGACATGGAAAGCTCCGGCGCACCGCAGCTTTCCGCGAGACGGTAGGAACCAAGCCCCGCCCTGACACCGAAGCCTTCCCCCTTGCCGGTCATCTCCACGAGCTTGACCATCGCGTCCCCGTCGCCGAACTTAAGCGGCATCCCGGTCTCGGCGTCGCCGAGCAGGCCGCGCTCGTAGAGCTCCATGGCGCATGCCACCGTCGACCCCATGGTGATGGTGTCCATGCCGTACTCGTCGCAGAGGTAGTTCGCCTGGACGATGGCAGCGAGGTCCGAGACGCCGCAGGCAGCACCGAGCGACCAGAGCGTTTCGTACTCCGGCCCCTCCCCGGTACCAGAGAAGCGCGGGTCGGCAAGCCTGGTCACCCGCCCGCAGGCGATGACGCACCCCATGCACCCCTTGTTGCGCTTCAGATAGGTCTGCGCCAGGCGCTCGCCCGAGATATCCTCGGCCTTGTCGAAAGTCCCGCATTGCGAGTTGCGCGTCGGCATCGCGCCGCTCTGGTTGATGATGTTGACGAGGACCGCCGTCCCGAGCGCCGGGAGCCCCTCCGAGGTCACCGGATGCTGGCGCAGCATCTTCATGGTGTCGCGGGCCGCGGCGCGGAAGGCGGCGTTGTCTGCGGTCGCCACGCCACCGGTGCCGCGCACCGCCACGGCTTTAAGGTTCTTGCTCCCCATGACCGCACCGACGCCGCTGCGTCCGGCGGCCCGGTGCTTGTCGTTCACGATGCAGGCGTAGTGCACGAGCGACTCGCCGGCGGGGCCGATGCAGGCGACCTTGGCGTCGCCGTGGAATTCGGCGCGGATGGCGTCCTCGGTCTCGGCGGTGGTCTTCCCCCAGAGATGTCCCGCGTCGGCGAGCTCCGCCTCGCCGTTTTTGATCTTCAGGTAAACCGGGCTCTCCGCCTTCCCCTCGATGATGACGAGGTCGTACCCCGCGTACTTAAGCTCGCAGGGGAAGTACCCCCCCGAGTTGGAACAGGCGATGGTCCCGGTGAGCGGCGACTTCGTCACCACCATGTACCGGCCGTTCGCGGCGCCGTAGGTCCCGGTGAGCGGGCCGGTGGCGAGGATCAGCTTGTTTTCGGCGGAAAATGGGTCGACGGTCGCATCGACCTCGCTGGTTAAGTATTTGGAAGCAAGTCCGCGCCCCCCGATGAAGGCGGCCGCCCACTCCATGTTGAGGGGCTCAACGGTACAGCTCTTGTCGGTCAGATTCACACGCAGCACTTTGCCATGCCAGCCGTTTCCCATATCACACCTCCCCCTGGCCGTCTTTCATCGTTCTCGCGAATCTCAGCACCTTCTCCCTCAGCGGCAGATCCTCCTCGGAATACTGCAGGCAATGGGTCGGGCAGAAGGCGACGCACTCGGGGAAATCAGGGCCGCACAGGTTGCACTTGTCCGCTTTACCGGTCTCGTCCAGGTACTTGATCATCCCGAAGGGGCAGGCGCTGACGCATGTTCTGCACCCTACGCACTTCATCTCGTCCACGGTGACGATGCCCGACGCCATGTCCTTCTCTATGGCCCCCTTCGGACACGCCTTCATGCACCACGGCTCGTTGCACTGCATGCAGGTCACCGTGATGAACTGGGCTTCCTCCATGAACACCTCGTTGATGATGCGGGACTTGCTCGGCGCGAATTCGCCGCGATGCCTGAAGGAACAGGCCATCTCGCAGCTCTTGCAGCCGATGCACTTGGACGGCTCGATGCGAATCAGCTTTTGCATGATGCGACCTCCCTGAGTGAAAGTTTAACAACTATTACATAGAACCGGAAAAACTCCAGCTTGTGAGAGTACCCGAATCACAGAGCTATTCGTTGTCCTGATCGGTCAGGATCGGCGTCCGGAAGAAGTATGTCATTACCGCATCTTGTTTCATCTTGACAAAAGAAGGCCTATGAGTGTAAGCATAATGAAAATAATTTCAGCGATAAACGACAATACTAAACCATTCGCGAGAGTGGGGCGGAAAGCCTAAAGGGTCTCCAAGAGACAGCCGGGTTGCCGAAGTATCCAATGCGATATTCAGCCCCGGCTTTTTTGTGTCCAGAAGAGAAGCCGGAGCTACCAGGGAGGCCCCGATGAACCCACCAAATCAGGCGGCACAACAAGGCCAAGGGAGTTCCAGGAAGAAGCTGGGCGAGATTTTCGTGGAGCAGGGGATCCTGTCCGCCCTGACGGTGGAAAGGCTCGTTGCGTACGCCCGCAAGAAGGGAAAACGATTCGGGACCGTACTCGAAGAACTGGAACTGGTGACGCCGGACGAGCTTGCCGAGGCCCTTGCGCGGCAGCACAACCAGAAGTTCCTGGGCGACTTTCACCGCCACAGGTTTTCCGACGAACTGCTCAAGATGATTCCGCCCAAGGTGGCCATGGCGAACCTCGTCTTCCCGCTGAAGCTGCAGGGGAACAGGCTTGCCGTCGCGACCAGCGATCCCACCCTGCGCGATGTGCTGCAGGCCATCGAGAAAGAGCACGGCGTGACGGTAATGCCGTACGTCTCCACGCGGCGGGAGATCATGACCGCGATCAAGCTGCACTACCTGAAATCGACCCCGGCCGCAGCCGGCGACAGGAAAGCCGTGCTCGTCGTCGATGACGACAAGGCGGTGAGCAGCTTCATCTCCGCATCGCTTAGGCGCAAGGGTTATCATGCCGTGTGCGCCGGCGACGGCATGGAAGCCTTCCGCGAAATCATGTCGAACCGCTTCGACCTCGTGATCACCGACAAGGAGATGCCCAAGCTGAACGGTTACGCCGTTCTGGAGAGCCTGCGCACCTTCCCCGAAACCGAGAAAGTGCCCGTGATCCTGATCACCTCCACCGCCACGGTGGACGAGGAGGCTACCGCACTCAAGCGCGGCTTTTTCGATTTCATCCCGAAGCCGCTGCGCGAAGCCACCCTCGCCGTGAAAGTAGAGCGCGCCCTCGCCATGGCTGAGACGTATTAAGCGGCGCCGGTGCGCAGCCAGAGCGAAGGCTTTGGTCGAAGCATTGACTCATATGCTTGCGAGCACTGACAGTCAAAGAAAAACGAGGCCGCCGAATTCGGCGGCCTCGTTGGTGGGCAAGTTTTCCAGCACGCTTGCGGTTACCCGACTCTTTGGAACTGGGACCTCAGCTTTGCATCCGCCTCCTGACACCTAGCAGTCCGAGAAGGCCGCTGGCGAGCAGCCAGGCCGTCGCTGGGATAGGTGTTGTAGCGTAGAACGTGTCACCGGTCAGGGGTAGGACGTGAGCGGCCAGGAAGTTATCTTTGGCATTGAGCGCTATGATTTGGCTCAGGTCGGTTAGGTTCAGGCCATCCCACGTCAGGGTGAGGGTGACTCCATCAACGGCTCCCGCAAGCCCTTCGCTGCCAATCATGGAAAAGGTGTAGTTGAAAACGCCAAGACCATCCATGTTCCGTTCGGTGGGATTGTTGTAAAGCCCCCCAGGGTCACTGGTCCAACTGACCGTAGCTGGATCAGGAATCAGATTCAGGCCTATGGCGCCGAGTTTGTAACCATCGTAGGCGTCGAAAGTAAAGGTTGCCGTCGGACCGGAAACAGCGGCCGTTACGGTAGCGTATGGCCCTCCCGTAAGGCCGATGTTGCTGGTGCTCAAGGTATAGCTGTCAGAGCTCAATGCTAGTGCAGTAGTTGGTATGATCGTGAGGCAGGCGACCAATGTGAGGATGTTTCGAAATGACCATTTCATATTATCCTCCATCTGTTCACGAAGCCAGTTTGGTGTTGAAAATACTGTAATGATTACGGTAAACAACGGGCCGCGCACGGCCATCCCCAATCGCCACCACCACCTTTCATTTCGTACACGGCGTTTAGCATGCATGCTGGACTTGCCCACACAAGCATTGAACCACGTTTCAAAATGAGAGTCGCAGATGGATCCGACTTCTGTGTGTAAACAGGGTGTTATGGTCTCATCACTTTCTGTGTGACTCACAAAGTTTACCAAGATGCCGAGCCCATTCTATCCTCCCGCTTTCACTTTGCAAGCATGAGGTCAGCAGGCCCCATCGTAGTCACTTTTCACAGCCTTGCGTCTTTTTTTCTCACAGTGGAGCGGTTTGACAACGTGGGTTTGCTATCTAGAATTGCGTCAAATGAGCTGCTAAATCCATTACCAAAAGGCAGAATTGCAACTACATTCAACAGGCGGCCCGCGCTCCGACTGACGCTCTACTGAACCGTAGAGCACTCCCTCCAAGGGTCGGTCATCAGGAGACAGCCTTTGATACTCCCAGTAGACAGAGCGACGGGCGGATCTGCCGCATGGTTCGCCTTGTACGTGAAAGCGCACCACGAATTTGTTGTGCAAAAGCACGTTTGGGAAAAAGGATTTGAAGTATACCTCCCTACCATAAACAGGATGCGGCACTGGAAAGACAGGATAAAACGCATCGATTCCCCCTTTTTCCCCGGCTACCTCTTCACCCGATTGCTTCCCGTACATGACCAGTTTTTGGATTTATTGAAAACGCAAGGTGTCATCCGCATCCTTTCAACGGTCCCGGGGACACCCACTCCGGTGCCAGAAGCGCAGATCGCCGCCCTGAAGATCCTGCTGGCAAACGATCGTGAGCTGGACGTCCATCCGGAGCTGGAGCCTGGGAAGGTCGTGCGGATAACCAGAGGTCCCTTGAAGGGCGTGGAAGGATGCATATGTAGAAAGAACGGCCAGTTGTTCCTGCACGTAAACGTGACGATCATGGGAAGATGCGTTGCCGTGAAGATGTATCAGGATGAAGTGGAACTGGCCTAGGACAAAAGCCGACTCTGAGAAGTAGCCCCCTCCCCCATAGCGATGCAACGCTCGGCCATTCGGCAGGAGTTACCGAATGTGACTGACACGGCGAAGCTATACCCCTCCCCTCCCTATAAGTGCAATACTTTCCTCTCTGGAAGGAAGGAGTGCATGTCATGCTGAATCTGTCGAGACGCCCTCTCGGGAAGCTGTTAGTCGATGGCAAGCTTCTATCCCCGCATAACCTCGAAAGCGCCCTGACAAACCTAAAGCGCACCAAGGAACTATTGGGACAGACACTTGTCAGGATGGGGGTACTGACGTCGCCAGAGGTCGATATCACCCTTCACCTGCAAGGACACCTAAACCACATCGAGGACGCGGTAAAGGTTGCGGCAGGAGAGCGTCGGTTGCTTGGTGCCCTGCTAGTCGAGTCCGGCCAGATCGGCAGCGGACAGCTCGACCAGGCGATTGCCGAACAAAAGCGCAGCGGGGAGAGGCTGGGTGAGGTGTTTATCCGCCTCGGCCTGCTCACCAGGAGGCAGCTAACCGCCCTACTTGATTTTCAGCAGAGCCAGGATGCCACCGCCGAAAGCCCTTTAAGACTTGGAGAACTACTCGTTGCCACCGGGTACATCTCCCGCGAACAACTGGAACATGCGTGTGAGGGATTAGCTATGACCACAACAATAAATGGCCTCAGTTCTTGGGGAAGAGTAAAAATATTGTGTGTGTGTTACTTACAGCAATACTATTAACCATGTGCTGCACAGCTAGGGCTTTAGCAGTTGATTATTATGTCAGTTCATCGTTAGGATCAGACAATAATTCTGGGTTGTATCCTGATACACCATGGAAATCGCTGTACAAACTCAATCACACGATATTGAGTCCAGGCGACCATATATATCTGAAAAAAGGTGATGTTTGGCGCGAAGGCCCAGGCATAATTATTTCGTATTCAGGTAATTCTAGCAACAGCATTGAATATAGTACATATGGTAGCGGATCAATGCCGGTAATCAATGGGAGTGTAGTCTTATCTGGCTGGACTAATAGCGCAGAAGGTAAATTTTATTTAGATTATACTGGTACATGTGAAGGCTTGCTCCAAGATGGATTACCTCTTACTAGAGCATCTACCTCTGAGCTTTTGGATGGAAGCTGGTATTTTGATGGAGCAAGAATTTACTATAAACCTACAACCGGCTCTGCTAGTGACCATAGTGTCGAAGGATGCAAGCTGACCGTCGTCCAGATCCTTGCACAAAACTATGTTACTCTAAAAAATATAGCCTTTTATGGAGGGGCCGGCATAGGAGTAGGAGTGGTGAACTCTAGCAATATACAGATAATAAACTGCACAATTACAGCCAACGCTTGGGCTGGAATAGGAATAAAGAATGACCCGACTAAGGCCGGCTCGCCGAGTTCAAACATCTTAATACAAGGGAACACCATAGGCTGGAATGGAAACGGGATATACTTAATTTCAGAAAACGGAGCTGCAGGACTAGAAAAGATAAACGTAGTCGAAAATGTTGTGGAGTATAACGACTTCAATGAGGTCTGGAAACATAAGACCTTAGATGGTCACGGTCTTGGAGTCCAAAATACCAGCAATAGCTATTTCGGCAAAAATGAGTTTAGGTACAACAATACCGGACCTATAATCTGGACAAGTCTCGACCGTAGAAGTGACAACAATATCATTGCTAGAAACTACTCACATCACAACCAGAAATTTGGCATGGCCCTGACGGGAGAAGGTCAGGATAATAGCTCAAACAATAGGTGGATATACAATATTATTACAGATAACGGATCAAGAGATGGGTTCGATGGTGGTTTGAGGATAAACCGATCGAATCGTGGCAAAAATTTCTTTATTCACAATACCCTAGCACGAAATGACGTGAACATTTATCTATATTCTTTAACAGATTATGCAATTATCAGTAAAAACATATCTTTTTCACCTCTTTCATTCCATGTGTTACTCGAAGTCCCTTTGAGTCAAAATATTTTCGCAGAAAACCTTTACTTTCCTGATGGCACTGGTCTGTTCGGAATTCAGCTTTTAAGAACACTAAACTTCGCGGGGTGGCGTGCTCAAACAGGAGGTGAAAAAGGGTCTTCAGTCGGCGATCCATTATTTGCAGATACATCATTGACACGACCCGAGCATTTTGTCCCATCACCAGCGTCACCTGCCTGGATAAAGCTGCTTCCTCCAGTGGGAGCTCGCCCGAAAAGTGGACCGTTTTCTGTAACTACTTTGGAGCCCGACCTGCCGCTTGAGTACAATGTCGATTATTTCGGCCAAACTCCTGGCAACGCCCCCTTCAGAGGCGCTATTCAAGGATCGCTGCAATAACTCTACTTAAAGCAGCTCCCATTATCTAAATGCCCGGTGCACATTTAAACAAACGGCGACTCTTCATAAACATTCTAGGAGCGATCATCCAACCACTGGTCGTAACTAGTACTCTCCTTTTCCTATACCGATTCCTTCTTCGGACCATAGGTGTGGATAAAGTTGGAATTTGGTCACTAGTACTTGCCTCAACGTCAATTTCTCAGATTGCAAACATGGGTATGTCAGGAGGGATAGTCAAATTCGTAGCCAAATACTTTTCACAGTGTGAACCAGAAAAAGTAAATGGCGTGGTTCAAACTGCTTTGTTAGCATTAACAGTTGTGAGCGGGCTAATGCTTTTACTTTCTTATCCTGCATGTTACTACGTTCTATCTTTGGTCTTAACTTCAAACAGGTTACCGGAAGCATTAGCAGTCTTGCCTCATGCTCTTATTGCAGTTTGGATCATGTTGATAGGCACGGTTTTTCAATCTTGCTTGGACGGTGTCCAAAGAATGGACCTGAGGAGTACAACGCAGATAACAGGGGCGCTGGTCTACCTCGCGTTCTGCCTTCTGCTTGTGAGGGATTTCGGCCTGCTTGGCTTGGCATGGGCCAGAATCATCCAAAATTTCTACATTGTTGCCTCAAGCTGCTTTTTACTGAAAAGATATCATCCACAAATCTCACTTTTTCCACAAAGTTGGGACAGATCATTATTTAAAGAAATGATCGGGTATGGGACAAGCTTCCAGGTCATGTCGTTGATGAGCATGCTTTATGATCCAATTACAAAAGCGATACTTAGCAAGTTCGGCGAACTCACTCTTGTCGGATATTACGAGATGGCGTCGCGAATGGTAGCGCAACTGCAATCTGTCACTACCTCTGCCAACGGTGTCATTGTTCCTGTTGTAGCAGAATTACAGGAAAAATCACCGGAGAAGATCAAACATCTCTATCTAACTTCTTACCAAGCAATGTTTTATATATCACTACCGTCATATTCGTTTGTGATAATGATCGCACCTTTTGTTTCCAAGTTATGGATAGGCCATTACGAACCAAGCTTTGTAATATTTGCAACATTTCTCACAGTTGGATGGCTTCTTAATTCCTTGAACAGCCCGGCCTACTTCGCTTACCTTGGAACAGGCGATCTTTACTGGAATACGTTCTCACATGTCACCATCGCAGTTTCTAACACACTCATAGGAATTTTACTTGGCCTTATTTTCGGAGGGGCAGGAGTTGTTGCAGGTCGAGCGTGCTCCATTGCACTAGGGAGTTGTGTAATAACCAGTTCATTTCACTTCAAGAACGGTATCTCATTGAAGGATTTGTTGCCAGAATCAAGTAGGTTAATGTTCAGCGCCTGTTCATTGGGTATTGTCGCCTCTATTTCATTAAATTTGTTATACCACGTTTCATTTGATTCAATAAGCGCAGTTTACAGTTTAGTTTTAACTGTAGTGTCTTTACTTATCCTGACTTCAATGTGGTTTCATCCAATCAGGCATGAGATTTGGTTACAAATCAATGCAAGTTTTAGAAAAAACATTGACGTACTGTGAAGCTTAAAACGGTAGCATCCTCTTTTATCACAACAAGGAATACCAACATGTTTAAAAGCATATTCATAACGGCCTCACAGGGAGACGAAGGCCAAAACTTCGAACATATCATGAGGGTCATTTTCCTAAGCAGATTCTCAGCACTCACCATCATAGTCACATCTGGAGCAAATTTTGACCGCTACCTTCATCCGGGCACCAAGACCGTCAGATCTCCTTTTTCTGGGAAATTAGGCCTGATTTTTTACTCAACTTACTGGTTATTTAAGCACCGTAAGTATCTGGATGATGCCATATTAGTTTGTGAGCCCACAGTGACAGGTGTGGTAGGTTTCATCGCAAAACACTTCGCCAACATCAAATGGATCGTTGACGTTTGGGATATCCCCATTAGACACATCAAGAGTCCTGACACAGTAAACGGACTTGCTGAATTCCGCATCGCGCTCACCAGACGAGTCATGAGGTTGGTCTACAAAACTGCAGATCTGTTTATTGTGGGTATCAAAACTAATTTTCAGTTTGAATTTTACCGAATTCCAGAGAGGAAGATCCTTGCTTGGCAAACCACAATATGGTTACCAGAACAAAGTATGGACGCAAGCGATAATGAATTCTCTCCATTCAACGTGTTATGCATGAAGAGTTTGCATTCTCATGAATGCGGTCTGGATATCCTCCTGCGGGCTTTTTCAATATTTAAAGCTCAAGCACCAGATTCTCGTCTTTGGATCATTGGGAAAATTAGAGAGGATGCTGAATCCTCGATTAAACAATTTGCTGCCGTCGAGGATGTAGAGTATTTTGGCTTTTTGGAGCATAAGCAATTAATGAACATGATCAGGCGAGCAAATGTCTGTGTCATCCCATGGCGCAATGAGGTTGACAATGCTCAACTTTATCCAACCAAGGTAATGGAGTATATGACAGAAGGGAAAGTTGTGCTCGCAGCTAAAGTCGCTGGAATTTCTGAGATGATCGTAGATGGAGAAGACGGAATCCTACATCGGGCTGGAGATGCTGATGATCTTGCAGGAAAGTTGTTCACATTATACAAGGACAAGGAACTAAGAAAACGTTTAAGCGATAACGCAAGGAAGTACCATCCCAGATTTGACACCATACGTAAACACGAGGAAATTTTCAATGCGCTCAAAAGGCTGGTAAATGACGATTCAGCCACTGATCTAACCGGAATCAGGCCCCTAAATTTGCCTTCAAAGTAAATACATGTACTAGCTGTGCAAAGTGTAAATCACGAACAAAACAATCGTGAAAAACAACCATTTTATAATAGCAGCCACCACTATTTGCTTTTTCGTCCTCAGCCTATTTCTGCCAGGACCGCGGGACTGGTTCATGTCTTTAAGAAGAAAGCCGCTTGTGGCGTTCCTCGTATTCCTGTCACTCGTCGCAGCAATCTTTCTAAGCGGCGCACGAGAGGGTAAAGCCGTGGGTGACGAACTAATTGACGCGCTGCGTCTTCTCCGAATCATCATTCTTTCCGTAATGTGTACAATGGCGCTATTGGCCTATCTATTGAAAAGTAAGCGAGCTAGCGCCAGTGCCAGTTTATTCTTTTTCGCCATTTACGGTCTTCTTGCGATGTTGTCAGGGACTTATTCCTTATTCCCAATGTTATCCATGTATAAAGCATTTGAAGTAATCACATTTGTGGCTTTAGGGCTCGCGGTAGGCGCCTATCTCCACACGTGGCGCGATATAGAAGATGCAGTTAATATTGTTCTCGTATCGGTATGGTACCTCGTACTTTCTGCCTCGGTCGGAATAGCACTTGCCCATAAAGAGGCGTTGGGCAATCCGCTTGTTGATAACTCTTTTACATTTACCTTTGGAGGTGTTTTCCCAGCCATCAATCCAAACTCCCTGACACAATTTTCCGGGATCTTAGCCGTGTGTGTCATTTCTTGGTTGTTCACTCAGCAAAGACACAATAGTTACATAGGACTCTCAATCATTCTCTGTGTCAGCATCACTACCATGATCCTGGCTCATAGCCGCACCTCACTGTTTGCTTTTATAGCTGCCACGACATTGGTGGTTATAACATACAGGAAAATACTTTTAGCTGCTTCATTCATAACCCTGGGAGCGTTTATGACATTAGTTCTCCCTTTATGCGACTTCTTGATGAGTTATTTTATGAGAGGTCAGTCGTCTGAGCATTTCACCTCTCTCACAGGACGTACTCTTTTCTGGCCCTTAGTCCTTGACCAAGTTTATAAATCTCCCATCGTTGGACATGGCTTCTATGCCAGTCAGTTTATGCTGTTCGGCGTGCCGAGCGTCGACAATACGTATCTTGAGGTATTACTCGGACTTGGAATTATCGGGCTTGCTGCCTTTTCGATCGTTGTCGCAAGCGTCACGTACAACATCTGGCTATCCAGACATAAAGCGTGCACTGGGTCGCTTGAACATCGGCTGATTTGGACAGAAATCGCCGTGATCTTTATTTTCCTTTTCTTTCGTAGTTTAACAGGCCCATCCTTTCAAAATCTCAACTTTAACCTTACGATTTTTGTTTTCGTAATGGTCTGTGCCTCTGCCATTCGCCGTATAGTCGTCCATCAATAAACTAATCTGCGGCCACGGGTAGACCCGATCAGGTCGCTCCCTACAGCGACTCCAAGTATGGAACCAGAAACCCGAGCGCTTCTCCACACAAAATGAACGGCTCAACATGTTAAAACTTCGAAATGCTACCGTTGGTTGGCTTGTGCCAATTCTAGGCTCAGGCGGTAGCCTTCTATACAATCAATCCTTGTTTGAATCTCTTTCGGAACGCTGCCACTCTTTCCGTGTATTTACGACCGAATTCCATGGAGACAAGGAGCCTTTGAAATTCAAAGTTGAATGCCTTGGCGGAATCAGAAGGATGTACCCGCCCGAAAGGATAGCCAACCAGGGAACACAGGGGCGCCTTGATGAAATCTGCCTGATCAATCCTGCAGTAATGGCACCTCTACGCTATTACCGCCCTGACCTTCTCATAACGAATGAATTCAGCCTCTTGTCCCTTTACGCAATAATTTATCGTCTACTATTTAATGGAGTCCGCGTATTACTGGTGATGGAAACACGGCCTTGTTTTGCCCAAAATAAACTAATATCACTTCTTAGGCGGGTACTTCGTACTGCAGTAGCCAATAATGTTGATGTCATCCTTACAAATAACCTTGAGGGACAGGATTATCTTGTCGATGTATTGCATGCTCCAGAGAGAAATATTGTAGTACGCCCTTATGTAGTATCTGATATGGCATTAATGTCCGGAATAGCAAGAAACGATCTTTGTAAAGGTCAACCCTCAAGGAAGTCCCCCCCCACAATACGTTTCCTTTTCGTAGGGCGTCTAGTCGAACTGAAAGGACTGCAGTATGTACTAGATGGTATGAAGTTACTTATGCACAAGTATCGTGGGCGTTTCATATTTGATGTCGTGGGAGATGGACCATACAGAGAAAACCTGGAGCAACAATCCCACGCTTTGGGATTATCCGATCACGTTGTCTTCCATGGAAAACAACCATATTCTGGATTATGGGCGTGGTATAAGGAAGCCGACGTATTTTTATTCCCAACGTTAGGGGATTATCGGGCCTTGGCACCGTTCGAGGCAATATCCATGGCACTGCCAATCATAGCTTCTATTCATGACGGTGGCATCGGAGAAACCGTTGACGAGGGGCGAAATGGATTTTCAATCGAACCGCGAGATACCAAGGCTTTGGTCGAAATCCTCTCACGCTTTCTGGAGTCGCCAGCTATTATCCCCCATTTCAGCAGGAGGTCACTCGAAATTGCTTCTGCCTACACCTTGGACAAGGCTGTAGACTCCTTAGCCTATGCATGCGAGAGAGCACTGCATTCCTGATGTTGTTCCCCAAGCAACTCCTTCCCTTTACGTACACTCAGGCCATTAGAGAAGAAGAAGGAACATCGCTATGACAGGAACTGAAACGTCTAGATCATACCTCCTTTTGGCGATTCTCGAAAGGATTGAGGCAAGACATGTCCCCTACGCCATCTTAACGCCCGCTAGCGGTCAGGTCCCTGACACTACTTCCGATGTTGATCTGGCGCTTGATGCTGATCCTAGAAGCACAATAGAGCCTATTCTTCTAGAAATGCAGGGTCTAGGAGAGGTTAAGATCCTTCAGCGGTTGTACTACGAGGTGCCGGCAGGCTTTTGCTACACATTGGTTTCAAACGAGCAACAAAATCAAGATATTTTGTCCCTCGATTGCCTCTGGGATCCTTATGGCATCAGTCGTTACAACATAAATACTCTTGAGTTGGTGGCAAGACGGGTAAAGGAGCAATGGGGGTACCGGGCTAGCGATGTAGACCTTGCCGTCTATTTTTTGAAAAAAAGAGCGGCCAAAGCTGCCCATTTCATGCTCACTACTAACAAGAGCCAACTGGACAATCTACAGCAAATTCTTCAACGACTGCAAGCGGCGGATTACCTTATAATAAAAGAGAGTTTCCAAGGCTGCGATACAGAGGGAATCATCAAATCCATTGGGACAGCAAAAACCTTAAAAGATGCCAACTCAGCAATAATGCGCGTTTGGCAAGCCTGGGGAAAACATCGCTGGAGTAGACACCCGTTGCTGTGGCTTCACAGTCTGTGGAGAAACTTTCTCCGGCTGACTCACCGACTGTTACACCCCACGGGCCTTTTCGTAGTTCTTGTGGGGCCAGACGGTTGTGGAAAATCCACGATCGCCCAAGCCGTAACCCAGAAACGACCACGAATATACAGGCGATCATGGTCTTTCCATTGGCGTCCCGGTTTTCTGCCAAAACTCTCCAGATATATGCAGAGACCAACTCCAGCGAGTCCTGAACCACAACGAGAAGCCGTTTACGGAACAGTCACTTCATTTGTGAGGTATCTATACTATCTTACCGATTTCACATTTGGCTATTGGTTTCTGGTCTACCCACAAAAAGTGGCAACCGCCCTCATTGTCGGCGAGCGATGGTATTATGACATCATCGTTAATCCGCAACGCTATGGCTTCCGCCTCCCTTCTTCTGTTTTGCGGTTTGGACAAAGATTTGTGCCGAGACCTGATATTGTTTTTATGCTGAAGGCTTCAGCGACTGAAGTTTATAGACGCAAGCCAGAATTGACTACCGAAGAAATCAAGACTCAAATTGATAAATTCGATCTTCTTCTCGTCAACGAGCCAACAGTTGAAATTGACACGGGAACAGATGAATTGAGTTCAATCCAGAGGGTACAGTTCGAAATTTTGGAAGAATCAGCACGGGTTACCGGTCAACGTCTTAAACACGTTCTGACATGGGTTGGATTTGGGCCCCGTTCCGGCACCAAAGTCTGGCGACACCCCAAAGTCCCCCCACGGAGAGCGCTACAATTGTATCATCCCGCATCAACGACAGGGCGGTTGGCAAAATCTGTCGCGTCAATTCTCCCATCCCCTCTGTCCACCCGTTTACTCTTCCGCACATTGCCATCATCAGCAGTAGTTGAAAGGCTGTGTCAATATTCCAAGACAATACAAAGTATCTTATCTGAGCCAACAGCCACAGTCAGTTTTGCCACAGGCACTCCAGGACCGCACCGCAAAACGGTAGCCCAGGTCGCAGTGGACGATACAGTAAGCGCGTATGTCAAGCTCGACATAAACAACACACTTAAAGTACTTTTTGATACAGAGAACGCTGCCCTGACGTTAATTACTAAATCTCAAGCGACTCCATTCAGGCATCCCGTAGTTCTCTATGACGCAATAGTGGAAAACATTCGGTATTTATTCCTTAGTGGGCCAGAAAATGGTTCACACGCACGACATCTAAAACCGGACCACTTGGACAGGTTGTTTCTTACGTACTGGATAGATGCAGAGTCAGCATCAATTCAGTTAAACGACCTCCTTACGAACATTGTCACACACTATTACGAAAGCGCCCTCCCCTTAGTTCTGACTAGCGCCATAGACTTCGTGAGAACCAGTTTCAAGGAAAGCGCTGCGCGTGCGTGGCCCAGCCACGGAGACTACGCCCCGTGGAACACCCTGCTGCTCAGTGACAACTCCCTCTATGTATTTGACTGGGAATATTTCGATGTCCAAGCGCCTGCATTGCAGGATTTCTTCCACCGAATTTTCATGCCGGCCAAGTTGAGTGAATCTCTCTCCCCGAAGCAACTCATCATGCGCCTGCTGTCCATACGCAATGACACCTTTTGGGGGCCGATACTGGACTATTCAGGAGTGCGCGATCATGAGTTACCCGGGTATCTAATGCTTTACCTGTTGAGGCAGGTAACCCGTCAAGAAACCGTTGCCATTTCAGAAAACACCTCCACGTCCTATGTCCTCGCCTGCATACACAGTCTCCTTTTGCAATCAAACTATCCAGACATCACATGAAAGTACTCGTCTCCGCCTATGCCTGCGAACCCAATAAAGGTTCAGAACCAGGAATTGGATGGAATCTGGCAAAACAAGCTGCCCTGTTCCATGAAGTATGGGTGCTGACCAGAAGGAACAATCGCGAAGTGATTGAGGAGGAAATGCGTTTAAATCCTTGCACGTCTTTGCACTTTATATACATAGATTTACCTGGTTGGTTTTGTTTTTGGAAAAGAGGCGCAAAAGGACTCCATATTTACTACTGTCTCTGGCAGGTTGCGGCTTACCGTCACGCAAAACGCCTTCTTAGAGAAATCGACTTTGATCTAGCACACCACCTGACGTTTGGCAACGTCTGGCTCCCCACCCTCCTTTGGAAGCTACCAATTCCTTTTATTTGGGGGCCACTGGGGGGGTACGAAACAATTCCTCTGACATTTTGGAGGATGTTCAAATTGAAATGGAAGTTGTTTGAATTCATCAGATGCCTAATTCGGTTCTGGGCACGCTATCTTGATCCTTTAACCATGAGAACAGGGGAAAAGGCGTCAATTATAATAAGTCGCACTTTTGAGACCGAATTAGCATTGTTAAAAGCATTTCCAGGCAAGATTCGATCTATGCCAGGAAATGGTCTTAACAGATACGAAATTGAAGATAAATTTTTGAGTTATTGCAACCCAATTGATACGCCCATACTCAACGTGCTAATGGTGGGAAGAATGATCCACTGGAAAGGATTTGACATGGGAATCCAGGCCTTTAAAAGATTGGCTACGGCTAACACTGCCGCAAAATTACATATTGTCGGATCAGGCCCGGAAGAGAAACACCTGAGAAGCCTTTGTTCGTCCATTGGTATCGGCGAGAAGGTCATTTTTCACGGCCAAACGAGCCACCAGGAAGCCTTGGGCCACTTTGAAAAAGCTGATATTTTACTACACCCAAGCCTGAAAGACTCTGCCTGTTCCGTCATCTTTGAGGCCATGGCAGTCGGAATCCCGGTAGTTTGCTTGAATTGCGGGGGGCCTGGCGAGGTCGTAACTGAAGCATCCGGCATCAAGATCACTCTCAAGAACCCACGTCAAGCAGTAGAAGATTTAGCCGCAGCGCTCATTCATCTAGGCAATGACAAGGCGTTGAGGCAGGCGCTCGGCGCTGAGGGAAGAAGGCGATTGGAAGAGTTTCTCTGGGAGCAGCAGGGATACGCTCAAAGGGAACTTTACATCGAAGCTGTCTCTGCCGAGGCATTCAAACACAGGCAGAATTAGTCGGCAAAACCAATCGAAGACCTTCTAGCAAAGCAATGAATATTATCTTAGGTCATAACTACTATGGTTCATCATCACCCAGTGGCGAAAACATGGCTTTCGATGCGGAGGTCTTGTTATTGCGCCAGCACGGACACACGCTTACACAGTTAGTGCGGCACAATGACGAGATTCGAAACCAGGGAGTGTGGGGCTGCGTACGTGGCGCGCTGAGTGCTCCTTGGAATCCTTTTAGCGAATGGGCCACAGAACAGTTAAGCAGGACGAAATCATTTGATATTCTCCATATCCACAACACTTTCCCACTTCTCTCACCTTCAGTATTTTATGCCGCAAAGAACTCAAGGCCAGCAACGGTTCTAACCCTTCATAACTTCCGAACCTTCTGTGCAGCCGGCATCCTGATGCGGGAGGGACGTCCATGTACCGAATGCCTTGATAAGCGAAGCGTTGGCCCAGCCTTACGCCACAAATGTTACAGGGGTGGAATCTTCGCAACGGCCCCTCTGGCGACTATGATATGGCTTCACCGCACACTGAAAACCTGGGAGAAGCAGGTTGACGCTTTTATAGCGTTGACCGAATTCCAGAAATATATCCTCTGCAATGCCGGACTCCCTAGCGCCCGTGTATTCGTAAAACCCAACTTTTACCCTACCCCTCCAGAGCCATTGCCGTGGGGGGAAAGAATACGCAAGGTTGCGTTTATCGGGCGGCTCAGTGTTGAAAAAGGCTGCAACGTCCTCATAAAGACGTGGAAACTGTGGGGCCGTGAGGCACCACTCCTCGAGATCATTGGAGATGGTCCTGAGCGTTCAAAACTTGAAGATTCAGTATCTGCTGCCGGTTTATCTAAAAAGATAATTTTCCGAGGCCAATTATCCTTCAATGAGGCACAGACAAGGCTGTCAACGGCTCGCCTGCTAGTAATCCCATCGCTCTGCTTCGAGGGGTTCCCAATGGTCATTCGGGAAGCCTTTGCTTTCGGCATCCCAGTAGTAGCTTCCAGACTTGGATCAATGCCTTGGATAATTGCAGAAGAGAGTACGGGGACACTATTCCAGCCAGGAGATGCCAAAGATCTCTTAGACAAGATACAAAATATTTGGGAAAATGATCACAAATTATCAACTATGGGTACAAACGCAAGAGAATCATTTTTGCAAAAATATACAGCAGATGTTAACTACAATGAGCTTATCCAAATTTATCAATTTGCCATTGATTACAGAAATAAAAAATTTTAGCAAAATAAACAAACGTCATCTGTCTCACTCAACGTTACTACACTTAATCACTTTTTTCATAAAATGTTACTTCACATTTCTCAGAAGGTTCTCAACCCCGATGCCATAAAATTATTTTTATCAAAATGACACAACACACACCGGTGGTTGACATCTTTGGATATCAAGTCAGCGCCCGCGGCGTTAGCGGCGACATTGAACAAGCGTGTCGATTGATTTTCGTGGGACACCACGGACAGTACATGGCCTGCGCAAACCCCCATTCACTCGTGATCGCATCAAGAGACGCACCTTTCCACACAGCCCTTCTGCAAGCGGATCTTCTGCTCCCAGATGGCGTAGGAATTGTTCTCGCTTCGCGAACTCTCAATCAAACTACATTGAGTCGGGTTGCAGGCTTCGAGTTTTTTTATGGGCTCACAAAGACTTTAGATCGGTTAGGGGGGGGACGATATTTTTTTCTCGGCTCTTCAAATCATGTCTTAAATGAGATAACAGTACGACTGAATCGTGAATTTCCATCGATAACGGTATGCGGAACACTCTCACCTTCATTCACTAAAGAGTTTAGTGACACAGAAAATGAATCGATAATTTCAGCGATCAACGCATCTAAGCCAGATGTTTTGTGGGTGGGCATGACTGCTCCGAAGCAGGAAAAGTGGATATACCGGAACAGGAACAAACTCACCGTGCCGTTTATCGCTGGAATCGGAGCAGTGTTTGATTTTTACGCCGGTACCAAGAAACGCTCCTCCGTTTTTTGGCAGAAGGTTGGACTTGAATGGCTCCCCCGTTTTTTGCATGAACCTTGTCGACTTTGGGAGAGGAATATGAGATCGACCCCCATATTCCTTTACTGGATCGCCCGTGAAAAATACAAGATTCTCTTCAAGCGATAGACCATCCCCGCACGCCCGGTTTTATGGACGCACTTACCGCCCTGGTAGAACGCTCCGCCTCACAACAACGGCATCCTGACCTGTAACGTCATGGGAATTTCCTTCATGCATCAGCGCGTGTTGGCAAGCATCTACCTGATTCTTTTGTTACTCCTGTTCAGGGAGAGCACCTCCTACTTGATCAGGATGTGGAACGGTGAGGAGCATACCTACTGCTATGTTGTCCCGTTCATCGTGGGATACCTCCTCTGGGATAAGCGCTGCATGTTGAGGGCTCGCCCCTCAACTCCTTCCGCGTGGGGGCTACTGCCGTTGGGAGTCGGGATTTTGCTCTACCTGTTAGGGGATTTGGGAGGGGAGTTCTACACGCTCTTCCTCTCATCCTGGTGCATGGTAGCAGGGCTGCTATTGATGCACCTCGGATGGCAAAAGCTCCGCGTTATCCTGTTCCCCCTGCTCTTCAGCATGGCCATATTCCCCTTTCCGGGTCTCATCAACAACACCCTGTCCCTCAACCTTAAGCTGGTCTCCTCGGCGCTCGGCGTGCACATCCTGCAGGTATTGGGCGTCACCGCGTTTCGCGAGGGCAACGTGATCGACCTGGGCTTCACCCGACTGCAAGTGGTGGATGCCTGCAGCGGGTTGCGCTACCTGTTGCCGTTGCTAATTCTCGGGGTGTTGCTGGCCTATTTCTTTCGCGCGCCGTTTTGGAAACGTGCGCTGCTGGTTGTTTCGACCGTCCCGCTGACCATCATCGTCAACGGTATGCGTATCGCTAGTGTGGGGCTGCTCTATCCCGTCTTCGGCGCACAGGTGGCAGAAGGATTTTTCCACGATTTTTCCGGCTGGCTGATCTTCATGGTGAGCCTTGTGGCCCTGCTTGGGGAAATGCGGCTGCTGAAACGGCTCCCGGAAAACCCGGCTGAACCTTCGTCCCCGAAATGCAGCCGTCACGACATCGCTGCCGGCGGCGCTTCGGCGCTCTGGCTCAAGTGGTGCGCAGCCCTTCTGCTGGCCGGGCTGGTGATAACGGTGAGGGTGGTGGATTTCCGTGAGCGGGTGCCGCTGGCCAAGCCTCTGTCGGAATTCCCCCGATCCCTCGGCCAGTGGCAAGGAAATCGATTGACGATGGAACGCGCAACTCTTGATTCCCTCAAACCGAGCGATTACCTGCTGGCTGATTTCAGGGACACCGGTGCCAAAACGGTGAGCCTGTACGTGGCATATAACGAGAGCCAGCGCAAGGGCGAATCAAGCCATTCACCCTCCAGCTGCCTCCCCGGAAGCGGTTGGCTCTTTGAAGGTTCCGGACTGACGATGCTCCCCATCGGCCCCCGTGGCGAACTCTGTTCTGTCAACCGGGCCGCGCTGCAGAAAAACGGCGAGAGGCTTCTTGTCTACTACTGGTTCCCCCAGCGAGGGCGGGTGCTGACGAACATGCTTGAACTGAAGCTTTACGCTTTTTGGGACGCACTCATGCTTCGCCGTACCGACGGGGCCCTCGTGCGATTGATTACGCCTATTGATGCCGGTGAACAGGCCGCCGATTCGGAACGCCGGGTTGCCGACTTCGCCCGGCAGGCCATGCCGGTCCTGGCAACGTTTCTGCCGAGTCGTTAAATGAACCTACTGACCACACTCATCGCATCGATGCTGCTGACAGCCGTGGCCATCCCGATCCTGTCACGGGTGGCGCTTTGGTGTAACCTGGTCGATCTCCCAAACGAGCGCAAGGTGCACAACCGGCCGATCCCCAGGGTGGGAGGCCTCGCCATGGTGCTGGGAACCTGCGCGCCGCTCATCCGCTGGGAATGGGGGAACGAGTTCCTGCACGCCTACCTTGCGGGCGCGCTGGTCCTGGTCCTCTTCGGCCTGGCGGACGACCTGTGGGACATTTCCCCACTCTGGAAATTATGCGGCCAGTCCATCGCCGCAACGGTAATCATCGTCGAGGGAGGGGTGCGCATCGCGACCCTCGGCTCGTTGTTGCCCGCATGGCTGACCGTCCCGGCCTGGATGCTGACGGCATTGACCCTGATCACCATCGTCGGCGTGACCAACGCCATCAACCTGGCGGACGGGCTGGACGGCCTGGCCGGGGGGATTAGCCTGCTGTGCATCGCCGAGATCGGCTTCATGGCCTGGCAGGAGGGCGACGCCATCATCTGCCTCATCGCCGTGGCGCTTTGCGGCGCCATCTTCGGCTTCCTGCGCTACAACACCTTTCCCGCATCGGTCTTTATGGGAGACACCGGAAGCCAGTTCCTGGGCTTTTCGGCGATCACGCTCGCACTGTCCCTGACCCAGGGTGTGACGCCCCTTAGCCCGGTCGTTCCGCTGCTCATCCTCGGCTTCCCGGTTCTCGACACTATGACGGTGATGACAGGGCGCATCGCCCGGGGATGCTCCCCTTTCGCGGCCGACAAGACCCACTTCCACCATAACCTCCTTGCCCTGGGCCTGCACCATACCGAATCGGTCCTGGTGATCTACCTGATCCAGGTCTCCCTCGTGGTGGCGGCCTATTACCTGCGCTTCTTCTCCGACTGGCTCCTGCTCGGAGGTTATCTGCTCTTTTCGACGGCGGTGCTTGCCCTTTTTGCCCTGTCGCGGAAAAGGAATTGGGAGCCAAGGCGCACCCGGGCGTTGACGCGTGTCAAGGAGCGCCTGCGCGTCATGCGCGACGAGACGCCGGTGGTCATCTACATGTTTCGCGCGTTGTGCTTTCTGTACCCGGCGCTACTCGTTCTGACCTTCGCCTTGTCAGGACCTCCCAGCACCCCTTTTGCCCTTTCGGCCGTTGTGTTCATGCTGGCGCTGGCCGCCATGCGTTTTTTGCTCCCGGCGGGCTTTGAACCTCTGCTCCACGCCATCATCTACCTAATCGTCCCCTACGGGGTCTACCTCTCGGGGCAGTGGCTCGACAGCCAGGCGCCCCTTGCGGCCAGGGCATGCAACGTCGTGTTCGGCCTCGTCACGTTCCTTTTCATCCTGGTCCCCAAGGTGACGCGACGCAACGCGGCCTTCAAAAGCACCCCGATGGATTTCCTCATCGTCTTCCTGGCCGCGGCTGCGCTGCTGCCGGAAGCGGCGACGCCCGATTTCAGGCTCGGCATGGTCGCAGTGAAGATCCTGATCCTCTATTACGGCTGCGAGGTGCTGATGGCTGAATTGCGAGGGGAGTACGCAGTCTTGGCGGGCGGCACGGTAGCCGCCCTGGCGATACCGGTGGTACGGTGGGCCGTGTGATGCCATTCATATCGGCAAGGGAGGACGATATGCCTCGCGCAACGGTAGTGCTCGTGCTCGCGCTGCTCACCTTCCTGAACGGGTGCAGCAGCCCCGACGAGAAGAAGATGCGTTTCTACAACAAGGGGAAGGAACTCATGGACAAGGGGGACCTGGTAAAGGCCTCCCTGGAAATGAGGAACGCCATCCAGATCGACCCGAAATTCGCCGACGCGCATTACCTGCTGGGCCTGGTTGAGTTGCGCAAGGGGAACGTATTCCGGGCCTTCCAGTGCTTCCAGAAGGTCGTGCAGATCGCCCCCGACCACCTAAATGGCCAGGTGGAACTGGGCAAGCTTCTTTTGCTTCTGGACGAAAAGGGGAAGGCCCAGGCCCAGGAAAAGGCCGACCTGGTACTCAAGGCGCGCCCGGACCACGGGGAAGGGATGATGCTGCAGGCAGCCATCCATATGGTCAGAAAGGACTGGGGACGGGGGCGCGAAATACTCGAGCGGCTGATCGCGGGAGGGGTAACGAAGCCGGACGCATACCAGAGCCTCGCCCTGGCGCGCCGGGCCATGAAGGATGACGCGGGTGCCGAGGCGACACTGAAGGAAGGGGCGCGCAGGAATCCGACCTCTGTCGGCATCCTGAAGTCGCTGGCGGATCTTTACGCGGCGAAGAATCGGGTGGACGACGCTGCGGGGAGCATCAGCGAGATGATGAGGCTGGAACCGGCCAAGTACGGGTACGGCATCACCCTCGCCGGCCTGTACTGGGATGCCGGCCGACTGGACGACGCCCGCGCCCTCCTGGCAAAGCTGCGGGCCACGCACCCCAAACATGAACAGTGCCTGCTGGACCTGGGACGGTTCTACTTGCTGCACCGGCAGCAAAACGAAGCCGAAGCGCTTCTCAAAGAGGGGATCGTGAATGTTCCTGAAAGCTTCCGTCTCCGCACCGCGCTTAGCGAGCTGTATGCGGCAACGGGAAGAAACGAGCAGGCAACCGTCCTGCTCAAGGAGTGCATCGCTCTCGCCGGGAACGCCAAAAAACCTGAAGCGATCCAGGCAAACAACCTGCTCGCCCGCGGCTGCTTCCTGAGGGGCGAGCTCGGCGCGGCGGAAGGATACCTGGCCGAGGTGCTGAAAGCGAGCCCCCGCAACATCGACGCCACCTACCTGAAGGGGCGCATACACCTGGCAAGGAAGGAAGGCCTGGCGGCGATGACCGCTTTCCGCACCGTCACCAGTGACCGCCCCCAGGAAATCGACGGCTACCTGTTCCTGGCCGATGCCCAGCAGATCAACGGCGAGCCGAAGCTGGCCCTGGAAACGCTGCAGCAGGCGGAACGGTTGGAGCCGGATTCGCTGCGGGTCAACCGGGCCTTCGCGCGGTTGTCGTTGCTGCAAAAAGAGTATCGCCAGGGGGAACGGAGAATGACGCAGTACCTGGCAAGGCACCCTGACGACCTCGAGGCGCAACTGGAGTTGGGCGACCTCCACTTCCTGGCCGGAAATTACCGCGGGGCCGAGACGGCGTACAGGCATGTGAAGCAAAAGGCGCCCGGTTCGCCACTCCCTTACTGGCGCCTTAGCGACCTGCATGCGCAGGAAGGGAACCCGGCACGCGCCGCTTCGGAAATGGAAGTCGTGGTCGGCAAAGTGAGCCCCGACAACGTCCAGGCGTCACTCGCCCTGGCAGGCCTCTACGCGCGCGCCTCTCAGGTGTCGAAGGCGAAGAAAACCTACGAGAGGCTTTTCGCCAGCCATCAGAAAGAGTGGCGCGTAGTGAACGATTACGCATACTTCCTCGCCGAAAACGGCGGTTCTCCCGCCGACCTGGAGCGGGCCGGACGGCTGGTCGGCGATCTGGCGCGAAAGCGGCCGGACGACCCGAGCCTCCTGGATACCCTCGGCTGGATCGAGTACAAACGCGGAAACTACCCAAAAGCGATGGAACTGCTGGAAAAAGCGGACGCCAGGCGACCGGGGCACCAGACGATAAGCTACCACCTCGGCATGGCATGCATGCGTGTGGGTAAAAAAGACCAAGCCCGCAACTGTTTGAGCAAGGCGCTGGCAGGGGGTGATTTCCCGGAGAAACAGACTGCATCCACGATGCTGAGCCAGCTCTGACATCGGCAGAACCGGCCATGCCATGCCTAAACGGTGCATGCGCCGTGAAGATCAGAACCTCACGGCAGAAAGGGGATCAGCCATGCTGGAAACCGTCAGTTCGGTCATGCTGAAGATCGTTTCGCTAGCAGTCACCGCCGTACTCTGCCTTGGCGTCAGCTGCGCCCAGGCGGCCCCTCCCGCGGCGCTCCCCACCACCGTCGGCGAGTACCTTGTCGGACCGGGGGACATCCTGGGCATCGAGGTATGGAAGGATCCAAGCCTTACTAGGACCGTGGTCGTCCTCGCCGACGGCAAGATCGTTTTCCCGTTGATCGGCGAAGTGGCGGCTGGCGGCAAAAGCGTGGCAGCGCTCAGAAGCGAGCTCGCAGAGCGGATCTCGATCTATGTCCCGGAGACGAACCTGACCCTCGAGGTGAAGCAGGTGAACAGCCTGTTCGTCTATGTCCTTGGGCGGGTGAACAACCCCGGCCGGCTCCAATTGAACGGTAATGTCAACGTCCTGCAGGCACTCGCCATGGCAGGAGGGCTCAACCCCTACGCCAAGCGGGGGAGCATCAAGATATTCCGGGAGGAAGATGGCGCAACCCGGATCATCCCCTTCGACTACGACGACGTGACAAGCGGCGCACGCCTCCAGGACAACATCACACTCAAACGCAGCGATGTGCTCTTCGTGCCGTAGCAACCCCAAGGGGATTTGGTGCGCCGGGGCCGTTTGCGCCATGCTGCTCCCGCTGGCTCACCCCGCGGCGGCGCCCGCTGCCCAGACCGCGCTCACCCCGTCGCTGTCAGTGATGCAGGAATACACGGACAACCTTTTCACCAGTTCCTCTCACCGCTTCCAAACCTTCATCTCCCACGCCAGACCCGGGATACGCGTGACCGGCAGGAACGAGCTCTTGAGCGGTTCCCTGGCGGCGCGGCTCGATGCGCTGCATTACAGCAGGGACAGCCAGATGGACAAAGTGGACCAGATCTATGAAGGGAACGGCACCTGGCGCCTGACGCCGTTGCTCGCCCTTGCCGCTGACGCTTCATACCGGAGGGAGTCGTGGCCCGACCGCGAAATCGAGAGCAGCGGCCAGCCGCTAAGCAGTGCCAGCCGACGCCACAATTACGGAGCCCGGGCCGAACGCCGTGTCGGCGAACTGACGTCGGTCCTCCTTGACTACCGCTACGAAAGGATCGACTACGCCCGTGACGATGCCTTATCCGACGTGACCGTCCAGAGCCTTGGGGCCGCCCTTGGCTACGACGCGCAGCGGCTTCTATCCCTGCTCAAATTACGCTGCGCCCTGCGTTTCAGCCGCAGCGAGTACACGGCCTCGCTCACCGAGAACTACGAGTTGAGCGTCGGCGGCAGCATGCAGTTAAACGAACTCTGGTCCTTCTCCGTCGATACGGGGGGACGCTACACGAAAACCGAGCTCCAGGGGGCCTCACTTCCCACCTACAGCATGGCGCACCACGGCGCCGGATGGACCTTCAGGGGGGCGCTTGATTACACAGGGGAGAAGTTCAACGGGAGCCTCGCATACGCAAGGGAACTCAGCAACGCGTCGGGAAGCTACGGAACGTCTGTGGAAAGGAACATCGTGACCCTCAACCTGCGTCAACGGATCAGTTACCAACTCTTCGCGCTGGCCGGTGCCGGGTACTACCGAAGCAAGGCGGATGCGGTCTCCGCACTTCTTGGGAACGCGGACGAGTCCAGCGTGCGGGGCTCGCTGTCGCTGCGCTACGAGTTCAACCGCAGCTTTACCGCAGACTTAGGCTACGAATGCTTTCTCCTCGACAATGAGAGCCCGGCCGGGACCGCCTTCCGGAACAAGCTGTTCGTTCAGCTGACGGCCCGGACCGATCTTTTCGAGTGAAGTGTCAGGACAGGGAGGGTGCAGTGGACAGCGAAATCAAAAGCGTTCAGGACATCGTGGAAATTCTCAAGAGGCGCAGGCGTCAGCTCCTCGTTCCCGCAGCGATCATCCTCCTGGTTGCCGTCGTTGCCGCCCTGACCCTGCCGCGGAAGTACCGCTCGACCGCAACGATCCTGATCGAGGCGCAGGAAGTGCCGAGCGAGTACATCAAGGCGAACATCACCAGTTTTGCGGATCAGCGACTGCAGGCGATCAACAAACGGATCATGGGGACGCCGAGGCTCATCGATTTGATCAAGCGGCTGAACCTGTATGCGGATCTGCGCAACAAGGTATCCCTGGAGGACGTGGTGGCGGAGATGGTCAAGGACATCAAATTCACCACGATAAGCGCGGACGTCATCGACCCCCGCTCGGGCAGACCGGCCCAGGCGACCATCGCGTTTTCCATCAGCTACACCGGCACCACGCCGGAGGTCGCACAACAGGTGACCACCGAACTTTCATCGCTATACATGGAGGAAAACCTCAAGGAACGGGAGAAGCAGTCCCTTGGGACCTCCAAGTTTTTCCAGGGCGAGATGGAGGCGGTCCAGGCAAGCCTTGCCGACATCGAGGGGAGAATCGCGGCATTCAAAAAAAGGAACATCCAGTCGCTTCCCGAGCTGTCGCAGGTCAACATGCAGTCATACGACCAGGCCGACCGCGACATAAGGCAGCTGAACGACCAGATGAGAACCCTCAGGGAGAGAGAAGAGTTCCTGCAAAGCCAGCTGAGCAACGTGCAGCCGGAACTCGCCGCGAACGACAAGGAGGCGCTGAGGCAACTTCATTTGAGGCTGGCCGATCTGACCAGCCGTTTTTCCGACCGCTACCCGGACGTGATCAAGACGAGGAGAGAGATTGCAGAGCTAGAGCAGCGGATCCGGTCAGCCAACCGTGAGCCGGCCGTAGGTACGCCGGACAACCCGGCCTACATCAACCTGCAATCCCAACTGGCAGGAACCCGTTCCGAAATCGAATCGGTGAGGCGCCAGATTGCCGACACCGCCAAGCGGCGTGCAAGCTACCAGAGCCGGATTTTCGCGACCCCCCATGTAGAAGAGGCGTACAAAAGCCTGATGGTCGAGCGGAACAACCTGCAGCAAAAATACGACGACCTATCCAAAAAATCCATGGACGTCAGGATGGCCCACAGCATGGAGAAAGAGCAGCTTGGCGAGCGTTTCACCCTGGTCGACCCGGCCCGGCTGCCGGAGCGCCCCTTCAGCCCCAACGTGCCGGCGATCATCCTGATCGGACTGGCACTCGGCATCGGCTCGGGGGTGGGATGGGCGGCCGTAAAGGAGGCCTGCGACCAATCGGTCAGATCAGCGGACGCTCTCGCCGAGCTCACCGGCGTCACGGTCCTCGTGACCGTCCCGCACATCGTCACCGCGACGGATCGGGGCTCAGCCAGGAACAGGCGCTACCTGGCCACGGCCCTGGTAGCCTTTGGGGCCATCATCGGCCTCGTTGCCGTACACTACCTGGTGATGGATCTGAATGTCCTCTTGACGCAGATTTATCGCAAATCGCCAGGTTAGAAGAGGAGACCATCATGTCCATGGAGAACAGTGCCGACGCGGTTCGGCTCATAAAACTGCCGGAGATGGCGCAAAAGCTGCAGGAGAACGAGGCGGCCGCCCACCTGGAGCCGAAGGAAATGGAGCAAGTGATTGCGCCTTCGGAGGAGCAGGAAATGGCGGAAACGTCATGGGACAAGGCGAAGGTCGGATGGCTTTCCCCGGTGTATTCCGTCTCCCGTACTGTGCGACTCGACATGCAGACGGTGCTTAATAACAGATGCATCGCGATTGACAACCGGATCCCGGAGGTAGAGACGTACAGAATTCTGCGCGCACAGATCATGAGCCGATTTGAGGAAATGGGGTGCGGCAAGACGCTGATGGTCACCAGTGCCGTCCCGGGGGAAGGAAAGACAACGACGGCGATCAACCTGGCCATTACCCTCGCCAAGGAGTTCAGCCAAACGGCCCTGCTGGTGGATTGCGACTTCCGGCAACAGCACGTGCACCGGCTACTTTGCTATGAGAGCAGCAAGGGGCTCATTGACCACCTGCTGCATGACGTCCCGTTTTCGGAGATCGTAGTCTGGCCCGGGATTGAAAAGCTGACTGTCGTCTCCGGCGGCAAGACGATGAACGGATTCAGCGACCTGCTCGGTTCCCCGAGGATGCGCAGCCTGACCGAAGAAATGAGAGACCGCTACCCAGAGCGGTTCATAGTTTTCGATGCACCGCCGGTTCTTTCCTGCGCCGACACCATGGCGCTGGCCCCGCTGGTTGACGGCATCATCGTCGTGGTCAGATCAGGCAGGACACCTAGAAAGGAAATCGTAAATGCCATGGCCAGGTTGCCTCAGCGCAAGATCATTGGGGTGGTCCTGAACCAGATGTGAGTCGATCACACCGTCGCACTTCGCCAGCACAGCGTGCAAAGCCGCCTTGCCGCAAAGCTGTCGAACTTGCGGCACACACAGAAGAACCGGCAAACCGGGCATCAGCCGAGGTTGCGAACTGATCCCCCGGATAGTGCAGACTTGAAGCAAGCCGCACCCCCAGAGGGGGCATGATAGGTCGCACGAAAGGTTACACGAACTGCTGCACAAACAAAAAGGGTTACCCCGGAAGAGGTAACCCTTTTGAATGACGGGTGGTGCGAGAGAGGGGACTTGAACCCCTATACCTTGCGGTGCCAGATCCTAAGTCTGGTGCGTCTGCCAATTCCGCCACTCTCGCAAAATCGTACGCTTGAAACGACAAACCCCGCTGTTAACGGGGTTGGCCTTTATGGTTGGGGTGGGTAGTGGGATTCGAACCCACGTATGAACGAGTCACAGTCGTTTGTGTTAACCGCTTCACCATACCCACCATATTCAGTTGTGGCACGCCTGAGAGGGTTCGAACCTCTGACCTACGGCTTAGAAGGCCGTTGCTCTATCCAGCTGAGCTACAGGCGCAGAAGTAAAGCCTGCTGTTGAGTGGTCGGGGTGAGAGGATTCGAACCTCCGGCCCCCTGCTCCCAAGGCAGGTGCGCTAGCCAGGCTGCGCTACACCCCGATTCAAGAAGCACGTTTATAGCACAGCCTCTGGAGCCGCGCAACACCTTTTTTATGCCCCCCGAGTTTTTCTCGAAGCCGTTTTACAACCCCTTCAAGGTAAAGACGCGAAGCAGCAAAGACACAAAGAGGATATGCAAAAAAGATAATATTTACCCAGCCTTGCCTTCCTTGCATCTCCGCCCATTGGCTTATTTGCGTTGATAGGCAAAGCCCTTTCTTGCTTTCGAAGGGACTTTGACCTTATCCCCTTTATCCCCTTTATCCCCTTCATCCCTGTTAAACGGTTTTCCGCTTTGCTTGCGTCTTAGCTGCTTTGCGTGAGTGCCTCTTTGAGCATCTGCATGGCGCGTCCGCGGTGGCTGATGGCGTTCTTGATCTCCATGGGAAGCTCGGAGAAGGTCTGCCCGTACTCCGGTACCATGAAGAGGGGATCGTAACCGAAGCCCCCCTCCCCCCGCGGCGCCTCCAGGATCACCCCGGCAAGGGCGCCGTCGAAGGTCCGGCAGGTCCCGTCGGGAAGGCAGAGCGCTATGACGCAGTGAAACGCGGCGCCCCTCTTCTCCATCGGAACGCCCTCAAGCTCGCGCAAGAGGAGCGCGTTGTTGTCGGCGTCGGTCGCCCCCTCACCGGCGAAGCGCGCCGAGTAGACGCCTGGGCGACCGCAGAGATGATCTACGCAAAGCCCCGAGTCGTCGGCAAGAACCGGCCGCCCGGTGCAACGCGCCGCGGAGAGCGCCTTCTTTATCGCGTTCTCCTCAAAGGTCGCCCCGTCCTCCACGACGTCCGGGAGATCGGGGAAGTCGGCCGGCGAGAGTATGGTATCCACCACGCCCCGCAACAGTTCTCCGAACTCGCGCAGTTTCCCCTTGTTTCCCGATGCGACCAGGAGCTCTTTCATGCCTGAAGCGCCTCTCTCTGGATCTCGAAGAGACGGGTGAGCCCCAGCATGGCGTGGCCGCGCATCGCGTCCATCTGGTCGAGGGTGAAAGGCTCCGCCTCGGCCGTTCCCTGCACCTCGACAAAACGCATCGAGGAGGTCATCACGAAGTTCATGTCCACCTCTGCCGAGGAGTCCTCGGGATAGTCGAGGTCGAGGAAGGGGGTTCCATCGACGATGCCGACGCTCACCGCGGCGACCGCCTCGCGCAGCGGGCTCTGGGAGAGTTCCCCGGCGTCGACCAGGGTCTGCAGGGCGTCGGCCAGCGCGACGTAAGCTCCGGTGATCGAAGCGGTGCGGGTGCCGCCGTCGGCCTGGATCACGTCGCAGTCGATGAGGATGGAGCGCTCGCCCAGTTTTTCCAGGTCGACCACCGCGCGCAGCGATCTGCCGATCAGGCGCTGGATCTCGTGGGTGCGTCCGGAGAGTTTCCCCTTTGCCGACTCTCGCTGGTTTCTGGTGTGCGTTGCGCGCGGCAGCATGCAGTACTCCGCGGTGACCCAGCCCGTCCCCTTACCTTTCAGGAAGGAAGGGACCTTGCCCTCGATGGTCGCGTTGCAGATGACCTTGGTGTCCCCGAACTCGATCAGCACCGATCCCTCGGCGTGTTTCAGGTAATTGCGCGTGATTTTTACTTCCCTCAATGCATCAGCCGCACGGCCGTTTCTGCGTGTCATAAAGCTCCTTTAAAACCGGTTCAACGTTCAACGTTCAGCGTTCAACGTGTCATTTGCCAACCTTGCAGCAGTTACGTTAATTGTTTGCTGGTTCTGTATACCCGCTCGAACAAGCGCGGATACTATCATTTTCTCGTACAGCGGTCCGTGCCGCCACGTCTGCCCTAGCTTTCAGCAAAGGTCAAAGCCCTAACGTTGAACGCCGAACGTAGAACGGCTTCACCGCTTCGGGTTCACGTTCACCCTGCCCCGTCCGCCGTTGTCGTAGATCTTAGGTCCACCCTCGCCCCAGCGGTTGTTGGGGACGCGGAACTCCTCGTTGCCTGCGTTGTAGATATCATGCCCGCCGTTACCGGAGATCACGTTGTCCCACGCTACTGCGGAACCGTCGAAGACGAGCACTCCCTGTGCACCGTTGCCGGTGATCACGTTGTCGCTCACCCTCACCCGCGAACCGGTGAGCGAAAGCCCGTAGTCGCTGTTTCTGGCAAGCTTCGCACCGGTCACGCTCCCCTCGGTCTCGAACAGGGTAACGCCGCGGCCGTTGTCGAGCACCGCCCCGCCGGCGAGCTTCAACCTGCAGCTGTCGCAGGAAAAGGCGGAGCGGTTCATGGCAAGACTTCCGTCCTGCAGGTAGATCGAAGTGTGCCGCGCCTCGATACCGACCCGGTTGCCGACCACGCTCACGCCGCGTACGGTCGCCTCGCTCTGCAAAAAGCTCATGCCGGTGTCGCAGTCGGAGGCGCCCCCTCCCTCCATGGTCACAAGGGCATCCTGGAAACGCATCCCGGTGGTGCTGCGCTCGGCGCGCACCCCCTTCAGGGTCACGTTCGCGAAAAGCGCTTCGACCCCGGCGGCCGCCCCTTCGATGCGGCAGTTTTCCAGGAGGTTGTTCTTCTCGCTACCGAGTAGGACGATCCCCTGCCAGTCACCGGCGGCGGGCGCCGCGAAGAGCGACGTGAAACGGATCGGCTCCTCCTTGCTCCCGGAGGCGACCAGCCGTCCTTGCACCACGAGGACCGGGTCCCCGGCCCCTTTCTTGAAACGAACCACGGTCCCGGGCTCGACGGTGAGCGTCGCCTGTGGGGCCACGGTCACCGCCCCCTCGACAAGCACCTCCCCCTTCCAGACGGTGTCCTCGGCGAGAACACGGTCGGCAAAGGTGCTCTGCGGCTTGAACGGCGCCTCGGCGCGCTCGGGAGCGGGAGCGGGAACGGGGGCAGAAGCAGGCGCGGTCGGCGCGGCGGCGGCGGGAGTATCGGCGGCCTGGGCCTGATGGCAAAAAAGGGCCGCCAGAAGCAGCCCGTGGATAAGTAGTATGGGATATCTCTTCATTTTGGTGGTATCTGCAGGCTTTCCTGGTGATAGACCTTGTTCTTGCCGCGGCGCTTGGCCAGGTAGAGCAGGGAGTCGACGATGTTGAACAGCTCGTCCATCTTGTCCGCGTTGTCCGGGTAGCTCGCGACACCGATACTCACGGTGACGCCGCGGTTCGCCCCGTCCACGGGCCTCTTCGCGGTCCCCTGCTGCACGCTGTCACGCAGGCGCTCCGCGGCGAGGATCGCCTGGTCGAGGCGGGTTTCGGGTAAAAGCACGATGAACTCTTCGCCGCCGTAGCGGAAGGCGACGTCTACGGAGCGGATCGTCTGCAGGATCAGCTCCCCCATGAGCTCGAGGAGTCTGTCGCCCGTGGCGTGACCGAAGCTGTCGTTGTAGCTCTTGAAGTCGTCCACGTCCATCATGATGATCGAGAACGGCTTGTGGTACCGCTTGGCGCGCGCCATCTCCTGCCGGAAGTACTGCTTGAAGTAACGGTGGTTGTGCAGTCCGGTGAGCGAATCGGTGATGGCCAGAAGCTTGGTCCGCTTGTGCAGCGTCGCGTTATGGATCGCCATCGCGGCGAAGGACGCGAGAATCGAGAGGAGGTTCAGCTTGTCGCGGTCGAAGCACCTAGGCTCGAAGTCATCGAGATAAAGGATGCCGACGATGCGTTCCTGGAAAACGAGCGGAACACACACAAGCGAGCGGATCCCTTCCTTTAGGGCAATCGGGTTCTTGAAGAACGGGGTCTGCTGGGTGTCCTCGATGTAAAAGATCTCGCCGGCCAGAAGCACCTGCTCGGTGAGCCCTCCGGGGGTCACCTCCCAGCGCTCCTTCTTCACGAAATCGGCGGTGAGACCCGAGTGCGCGTGCAGGCTAAGCTCGCGCCTCGCATCGTAGTAGAGCGCGACGCTCCCCGCCGGGGTGCCCGCGAACCGCATCGCGCTCGTCAGGATCGCCTGCAGCACCGTGTCCAGATCCAAGGTAGAGACGACGGCTTTGGCGACCTCTATCAGATCCTTGAGCCCCTTTACCTGGGACTCAAGCGACTCCTTCTGGCTATTGCAATCACACTGGCTCATGGAGCCTCCGGGAAGGAAAATTAACCCGTCATTAATAACACAGCGGGGCTCCCGTTGTAAATGCCCCTGAGGCGTAAACACCGGCATTTTCGTTTTTTATGACGGCCCGAAATTTTAATCTATTAACGCTTGACTTCGTCATACATCTTGTGGTTTATTTCTCGCCGCCCACTAAATGTGGTATTGAGCGATTCGCATGGCGACATGATAATTTATCCAAGGAGAACGAAACGTTATGAAGAAGACCGCCGAAAAGGGACAGATCCCGGGCCTCACCAAGAACGCACAGACAGTACTAGAGAAGCGCTACCTGAAGAGGGACCAGTCAGGCAAGCCTCTTGAGACCCCCGCCGACATGTTCCGTCGCGTGGCGACCGCGATCGCCCAGGCCGACGCCGTCTTCGACAAGAAAGCCGACCTCTCCGCGCTCTCCGACAAGTTCTACGCGATGATGACCAACTTCGAGTTCCTCCCGAACTCCCCGACCCTCATGAACGCGGGGCGCGAGCTTGGGCAGCTCTCCGCCTGCTTCGTGCTTCCGGTGGGCGACAGCATGGACGAAATCTTCGAGTCGGTCAAGCACACCGCGCTGATCCACAAGTCCGGCGGCGGCACCGGCTTCTCCTTCTCCCGCCTGCGCCCGGCCAACGACGTGGTCATGTCCACCACCGGCATCTCCAGCGGCCCGCTCTCCTTCATGCGCGTCTTCGACGTCGCCACCGAGACCATCAAGCAGGGCGGCACCCGCCGCGGTGCGAACATGGCGATCCTGCGTGTCGACCATCCCGACATCATGGACTTCATCATGTGCAAGAACGACCAGCGCCAGCTGAACAACTTCAACATCTCCGTCGGCATCACCGAGGAGTTCATGAAGGCCGTCGACGCGGACCGCGACTACACCCTGATGAACCCGCGCGACAAGAAACCGGCCGGCAGCCAGAACGCCCGCAAGGTGTTCGCGCGCATCGTGAAGCAGGCCTGGGAAAACGGCGAGCCGGGCATCATCTTCCTCGACCGTCTGAACAAGGACAACCCGACCCCGCACATAGGCGAGATCGAGTCGACCAACCCCTGCGGCGAGCAGCCGTTGCTTCCGTACGAGTCCTGCAACCTGGGCTCCATCAACCTCGGCAAGATGGTGGCCGGCGGCAAGGTGAACTGGGACAAGCTGAAAGAGACGGTGAAGACCGCCGTGCACTTCCTCGACAACGTCATCGAGGTGAACAACTACCCCTTGGCCCAGATCGACGAGATGACCCGCTCCAACAGGAAGATCGGCCTCGGCGTCATGGGGTGGGCCGACATGCTGATCATGCTCGGCGTCCCCTACGGCTCCGAGGAGTCCATCGAACTCGGCGAGAAGGTGATGCAGTTCATCAACGACGAAGGGCACGCCGCCTCCCGCGAGCTCGCCAAAACCCGCGGCGCGTTCCCGAACTTCAAGGGTAGCGTGTACGACGTCCCCGGCGGCGCCGCGGTGAGAAACGCCACCGTCACCACCATCGCCCCGACCGGCACCATCTCCATCATCGCCAACGCCTCCTCCGGCGTCGAGCCGCTCTTCGCCGTCTCCTTCGTGCGCCAGGTGATGGACAAGAACATCCTCGTGGAGGTGAACCCGCTCTTCGAGAAGATCGCCAAGGACCAGGGCTTCTACAGCGACGAGCTGATGCAGCGTATCGCCGAGCACGGCACCGTACAAGACATCAGCGCCATTCCCGAGGACGTGCGCGACGTGTTCGTCACCGCCCACGACATCACCCCCGAAGAGCACATCACCATGCAGGCGGCCTTCCAGCGCCACACCGACAATGCGGTATCGAAGACGGTCAACTTCCCGCGTGAAGCGACCATCGAAGACGTCGAGAAGGTGTACCGTCTCGCCTACGAGATGAACTGCAAAGGGGTGACCATCTACCGTGACGGCTCCCGCGACGAGCAGGTTCTCTCCGTCGGCAAGAAGGAAGAGCCGAAGGTTGTCGCGCCGATGACCGCGGAAGAGAAGCGCAACAAGCGCGAGCGTCCGAAGGCGCTCAAGGGTTGGACCTACCAGATGCAGACCGGCTGCGGGCCGCTGTACATCACCATCAACGAAGACGCCACCGGCCTCTTCGAAGTCTTCACCACCATGGGCAAAGCAGGCGGTTGCGCCGCCAGCCAGTCCGAGGCGATCGGTCGCATGGTGTCGCTTGCCTGGAGAAGCGGCGTGCAGGCACGTCAGGTCGTGAAGCAGCTCCTCGGCATCTCCTGCCACAGCCCGAGCGGTTTCGGCGACAACAAGATCCTTTCCTGCGCCGACGCAGTCGCCAAGGCGATCCAGTCGCACCTGGCGATCACCGGCCATGGTGAAGTCGTCGAAGCCCCCGCCTTCGAGAAAGGCGCCTGCCCCGAGTGCGGCGGTGTCGTGGAGCACGAAGGCGGCTGCGCCGTCTGCCGCGTCTGCGGCTACTCCGAGTGCGCGTAGCGAGGTAGTTTGAAGGGACAGCTGCGAGGGGTCTTAAAGACGCGCTGAGCAAAGAGTAAAAATGAAGTAGCATTACACGAAGGGGGCCGCATGCATGTGCGGTCCCCTTTTCGTTTTCGAACCAGCCCTGATGCCCCCCCCTAGCCTTTGGCTTACAAAATATCCCGACCTGAAAAAACGCCCGCTTCAGCATGTCCTGAAGCGGGCGGCTACTACCTGATTCTACTCTCCTGCTAGAAGAGGTAATACAGGGAAAGCCCGGCGCGGTAACCGTCCACGGATTCGAGGCGGATGTCGGATCCTTTTTCTTTCTGGTCAGTGGCGACTACGTAGGCGACGCTCGGAAGCAGATAGAGGTTGTGCGCCATCTGGATATAGCTGGCAAGTTCGAAGTTGAATTCCTCATTGGCCGTAACATTGCTCGTTGAGGTGTTGAAGTTGGCGTCGATCTTCGCGTCGAGGGTCACCGTATGGTTCATTTCCTTCTCCAGGCCCAGAGAGATGGTATGGGTGTCCTGCTCGCCGTGATTGCGAATGGTGGCGCGATAGATGGCATACGGGGTGTTATGATCACCCAGGTTGGTGCTCGCGGCGATGAAGGGGCTCACGTCGGTGGTGCCGGTGCCGGCGTCATCGTTGCCTGCCGTATCGAATTTGAGGCCCAGGCCCGCAACCACCGTGAACGGCTCTTCCTCACCGCCGAGCAGGCGGTATTTCGCCTGGAGTGCGAAGTCCCCAAAGCCGTCCCGTTTCTCATACTCGGGCTCGAGCCCGTCAACCTGCACTTTCATCCGTTCGCTGAAAACGTATGGCATGAAAGCGGACACTTCCAAGCCGTGCCCAAGGCCGACACCGAGGGAGTAGATGGATTCCGTAGTGTTCGTAAAAATTTTGCCCGATTCAACAGCGCCTTTCACGTCGCCGCTTGCGTGGGCGTACTCGAACTGCGCCTGTGCCTCAACTTGGTTCTTATTGAGAACCTCCGTGACGAGCAATTTGTGCTCCGCGTGGGCCGCGCCCGCGGTCAAAAGCACTCCTCCCAGTACAGCCGTAATCATTTTCTTCATGTAGCAGTCTCCTCCTTCATTGAAATTCATCACCGCCGCCTGCCTCACATTTCAGAGCTTCAACCATGCAGGGCGACGAAGGCAAAATATTTTAATACAACAAATGATCGTGACAAACAACGTTAAATGCCTGAGATCCTATTAGGAAGACATTCCTCGTGTGACGGAAGCGTTCCGTCGCCCGGCGAATGCGTTCCTCGGGGCACGGAAGCGTTCCGTCGCTCAACGAATGCGTTCTTCGGTGCACGGAAGCGTTCCGTCGCTCAACGAATGCATTCTTCGGGTCACGGAAGCGTTCCGTCGCTCAGCGGATGCATTCCTCGGGGCACGGAAGCGTTCCGTCGCTCAGCGGATGCATTCCTCGGGGCACGGAAGCGTTCCGTCGCTCGGCGGATGCATTCTTCGGGGCACGGAAGCGCTCCGTCGCTCGACAGATGCATTCCTCCGGGCACGGAAGCGCTCCGTCGCTCAGCGGATGCATTCCTCGGGGCACGGAAGCGTTCCGTCGCTCGACGGATGCATTCTTCGGGACAGGGAAGCGTTCCGTCGCTCAGCGGATGCATTCCTCGGGGCACGGAAGCCTTCCGTCACTCGACGGATGCATTCTTCGGGGCAGGGAAGCGTTCCGTCACTCAGCGGATGCATTCCTCGGGACACGGAAGCCTTCCGTCACTCGACGGATGCATTCTTCGGGGCAGGGAAGCGTTCCGTCACTCCAAGAATGGGTTCGCGGACCGAGGGGCCTTCCGGATGTTGAACGGATGATGTGACAAGATGCATGGAGGCGGGGGCCGGTCCCCGCAGCATAGGGACCGGCCGATTGCTGCGGTCACGTCGGCGGGCTAGGTAATAACGATCCCAACGGGTTCACTCCACGGACCGTACTCGTTGTTGCCGACACTTCTGACTCTGAAATAATACCAGGTCGCCCGTTCCCGATTGCCAATGATGGTCCGAACCAACGTCAACTGAGCGTAATCTTCGAATGATTCTTCCCCCTGCGGATGTCCCTTGCAAATCTGCAATTGGTAGGAACCGGCCCCGGGGTCTTTATCCCAACTCACGGTGACCTCCCCGATTTGCGGGCCGTTCTTCACCCTAAGCACGTGGCCTAAAAAAGAAACGGGCCGGGCGTAAATCCTTTTAGTCTTTTCCTTCAAGGTGAAGCCGTTGTTATGAAGCCACGCCTCGTCTTTATCCTTCTTTGCCCTGATCACGAGGTAGGCGGCGTTGATATAAACATCGTCCACCGCCGCCGAGGTGGCCATCTGGAGTCCTTTCGTCGTGCGCAAGTTAAGCGCCAAAGCCTTCTCCCATTCATTCGCGATGTTTTCCTTGTGGATCCTGAATTGCGGTGACGTCGGCACCCATGAGTCCATCAGGGTACTGATCTTGATGTGCGCAGCCTGTAAAGTGGCGGCATCATCGAGCCACGTCACAAATTGCGGAGGGGCCATACTCGCATGGTTCATCACGAATCTGTCCGTAGGGTTCATGTCTCTCCTCCCGTAAAATGAATTTTCTCCAATCTACCAGAGCATTCCACGCCGTCAAGTGGCTCGTCTCACCACCGCTCCCCCCCATACCCGGTGGATCGCTTAACGAATGCCCGTGGCGTAGCGTCACGGGTCGGAAGCCGCACCGCATGAAACAAGAAGCAAAGTAGTAACGAGGGTGGCATTAAGACGGACGCGCTGAGCATGTAGTATTGGACCTATCAATGCGGGTACTATTGGTTTGTGGGGGGATGCGCGCCGGAATGGAAACGATGCTGACTGCCGCCGGAGTTTGGCTGGCAGGTCACGGGGCAAACCAGCAACGGAAGTAGTGCCGTCTCAGGCGGACCGGGGAAAAGATGTGGGCTTACTGTATCAATAAAAGTTGCAGGAAGCACTAAAAGTCATAGACTTGCACTCATTGCACCTGCAGAAAGGAGGGTAGGCGGCTCGAGCAGGATGGATCTTTAGTTGCTGTCACAAGCAGTCACTCAAAAGGAGGATTCTATGGCAACGATTCTTCCCAAGCTGCGGGCAACACTGGGGCTTCTTCTGGTCTTCTCACTTATGGTACCGGCGTGGGCCGGGGCACAGACATCATTCAACCGGATCATCGTCTTCGGCGACAGCCTCTCCGACCCTGGCAACGCATTTGCCATCTCCGGCACGGCAAACACACCTCCCTACCAGTTCCTCGACGAGTTGCTGATACCAGACAGGCCTTACGCAAGAGGCGGCCACCACTTCAGCAACGGCATGACCTGGATCGAGCAGTTGGCACGTCAGCTCTCGCTTTCGGGCAACACCCGTCCGGCCTTCCGCGACTTCGGGGGCGCCGCGACCAACTACGCAATCGGCGGGGCCAGGGCATGCGACAAGGCAGGCAAGGCAACCATGAGCTACGAGGTAAACACCTTCCTCAACGTTTTCGGCGGCCACGCCCCGGCAGACGCCCTTTACGTCATTGAATTCGGAGGCAATGACATAAGGGACGCCCTCGATGAGCAGAATCCCGGCATCATCGATCAGGCGGTGTCGTCGGTACAGTCAAACATCACCGCCCTTTACAACGCAGGCGCCAGGAAGTTCCTGGTCTGCTTCGCTCCGGATCTCTCTCTTACCCCGGCGCTCATCGCTACCGACAAAGTAGTGCCGGGAGCGGCTACCGCAGCCCGCCAGATATCGCAATACTACAACTACCTGCTCGACTACCTTCTGACCTCGATGTCCTCCCAGCTAGCCGACATGGAGGTGGTAAGAGTCGACCTTTTCAGCACGCTGGGAGAAATAGTCGGCAACCCGGCCGAATTCGGACTCAGCGTCGTCGACGCCACCTGCGTCACGCCCGGCTTCGCCCCCTACGCCTGTAGCACTCCCAACACCTTCCTGTTCTGGGACGGCATACATCCAACGGAGAAGGTGCATTCCATTTTTGCGCAACGGGCGCTGTCTGAGCTGGTTAAGTGACCGGATGCAAAAACCGGAGCCTCTCGCAGAGGAGCTCCGGTTTTTGCCGTCGGCCCGATGCAGTCTCCTGCCCACCCTCTTTTCAATGCAATTCATGCAGCTAATCAGAAACTTACACTCTTTTTCATGCATCAAAGAGCTTGACTTCATCTCACTAAGACATACTCTTTTGACAGAGGTCTGTGATGCATGGTCCTCTTTAATCATTGCCGGATACAAGGCGCTGCTCCACTGATACAGATCTCCCCGACTTTAAGCAACAAGGGGCGTCGACCGGGCCGGAAAACCCGGCACCCTTTTGCCGCACCGAAATCGGAAAAGGAGGGACGATCATGAGATCTAAAGGGACAGTTGCCTCAATGACGACAGCGGTGATCTTGCTGCTCGCGGTGCTCGCCGGTTGTGCCACGGAGTTGAGCGGACCGCAAAAAGCGGAGCTCAAGTGGTACCGCAACAACGGACTGGCGGTCCAGGAGAAGGATCCCGCTACGGCGGCATGGCTGGGCATCCTTCCTGGTGGAGGGTCCTTCTATACCAGGAACTACGGCATAGGCATCGTCAACCTGCTTTGCTGGCCGATATCCGTGGCATGGGACCCGGTCAGCGGGTACAACGGTGCCGAAACGCTCAACTACATGAGCACGGTATCGGTGGTTGAGAAGAAACGCAACAAGGAGATCACGACGCTCGACTCGAAACTCGCAGCGGGTACCATCTCAAAGGATGAGTACCTGAAACTCAAAAACGAGTGCGAGAAGCGCTACTCACCGGAGATCTAGACATCTGACAGCGCCACAACACCCGCAAGAGACTTACACGAGAACCCGCGGCGGCGGGTTCTCGTGTTTTATTTCCCCACTTTTCCTGCCTTTGCAAAAAACTCGGCGCTGCCCGTACCGACCTCCCCAACCGGTCCCTTCATTCCAAGGCACCGCTCCTTCGACGACGATCACTTGACCATCGGACCTTTTTTGCATTGGCAAACTCCCCTTTTTATGAAATGGTACTTGGCCTAGCGGGAGATCAGGTCTTTCGGGAGCACCTATGAAAAAGATACTCGCCGTAGAAGACAGCAAGGTGTCGCAGGCCCATCTGCGCGACATACTCGAAGGCGCATATGAGGTCAGGGTGGAAGAAGACGGCGCATCGGCGCTCTCCGCCGTGGTGGAAATGCCCCCGGACTTGATTCTGCTCGACGTGAACCTCCCGGTGATGAACGGCTATGACGTTTGCCGCCGGTTGAAGGGTGATGTGAGGACGCGCGAGATCCCCATCATATTCCTCACCGGCTGCGATTCCGGGGGGGAAAAGGTGAAGGGGTTCGAGGCAGGGGCGGACGACTACATCGTGAAGCCTTTCCACCCCGAGGAACTCCTGGCGCGGGTCTCACTACACCTCGCTTCGAGGCGTGAAAAGCAGATGGCCCTAGAGCTCGAAAGGCTCAAGTTGCTGCGGGAAATGGCGGTCGCGATAAGCCACGAATTCAACAACCCGCTCACCGCGATCCTCTGGCACCTCCGCCTCGCCTCCCGCGATGTCGGCGATGAAGAAAAGGTCCGGACGCATCTTTCGGACATGCAGCTTGAGCTGGACAAGATACGCCGCATCGTGGCGCGACTGGCGGAAGCGTCCAGGGACGCGAAGACGGAGTACGTCATGGGCGAGGCTATGATAGACGTGAACCGGATCTGAGTTGCCGGTTGCGGCATTGCAGGAGAATCAGGCAGGAATGGAAAATTTCATCATCATCGGCGTGTTCGTACTGCTCGGGATGCTCTTTCGCCGTCTCGAGGCCTTCCCGAAGGATTCGGCGCAAGTGCTGAACATGTTCGCCCTCTACGTGTCGCTGCCGGCGCTTATCCTCCTCAAGGTGCCGCAGATCGTCTTCTCACGCGACATCCTCACCGCCGCGCTCGTGCCTTGGGGGATGCTCTTCCTGTCGGTGGCCGCAGTACTCGGGGCGGCACGGCTGTGGCACTGGGATCGTGCATCGGTCGGGGTGCTGCTCCTCGTGGTACCGCTAGGCAACACCTCGTTTCTTGGCGTCCCCATGGTCCAGGCTTTCTTCGGAGCGGCCGGCCTTCCCTACCTCATCATCTACGACCAGTTGGGAACCATGATCATCATGGTGACCTACGGCTCGATGATTCTTGCCCTCTACGGCAAGGACGGATCGGTGCGCCTGTCGGCCATGGTGCGCAAGATGCTTCTCTTCCCCCCCACCATCGCCCTGCTGGTCGCCCTTGCCGCCCGCTCCTGGCCTTACCCGGAGAAGCTCGCCCAGGCGCTGCAAAACGTCTCTCTCACCCTCGTCCCAGTGGTCATGACGGCGATCGGCCTGCAGATGAGGCTGAGACTGCCGCGCAGGGTGCTCGGGCCGCTTGCCTTCGGGCTGTCGCTGAAGCTCGCGGCGGCACCGCTCCTCGCCCTCGCGGTCTGCCGGATGGCGGGGGTTGCCGGCATGGTGGTCGACGTGTCGATCCTCGAAGCGGCCATGCCGCCTATGGTGACGGCCGGTGCGCTCGCCGTCGTCGCCGGGATGGAGGCCGACCTCGCCGTGGCCATGATAGGGATAGGCATCATCCTCTCCTTCGGAACCATCCCCGCCGTCTACTGGCTGACACGCCTCACCGCCTGACACCATGCTCCCCGCCGGGACTGCGCCTCCGGCGGGGCTTGCTCTGACCGCAGTTACAGGTGGAAATCTCCCGCCGCTTCAGGCTGGTAGAGGACCTTCTTCACCTTCAGCTTCTTCTTTCCGCCGGGCACCGCCCAGGCGATGCGATCGCCGGCACGATAGCCTATCAGCGCGGTCCCTACCGGGGCTAGCACCGATATCCGTCCCTTTTCCAGATCTGCGTCTGCCGGGAACACGAGGGTATATTCCAACTCCTCGCCGGAATCGAGATCCTGCAGACGCACCCGCGAGTTCATGGTTATGACGTCAGGGGGGATGCCCGCGGAGGGGACCACCTCTGCCCTTGTCAATTCCTGCTCCAGTTCCGCAAGGTATCTGCCGTCGCGCGACGACCTTTGTTCGACACCGCCGATCATCTCCTCGAGACGCTCCAGGTCGAACTCCGTGATGAATATCTGCCTACCCTTACCGCTTTGCTTCATTTTATTCTCCTTTTTTCGGGCAATAAAAAACCCCCGCGGGCTCATGCCGGCGGGGGTCTTGGTGTTGGTCTGTACGATAAAAGCTAAACCCTTCCCTCCGGCACCGACATGGAACGTGCGAGACCGCGCAGCAACGCGGCTGCGGTCAGGCGGGTAAAAAGGGCGGCATGAAAAAGACGGGTTGAGATCACGGCTGTGTTTTCCTCGAATCTTTTAGTCGTTAAGGTTCCCAACCCTAGCATCTTTGCATGTGGGCGTCAACAAGGGGAGGCGGTCCGGCAGTCGGGGGAGTTCTCACCCGCTTGCTTTGCCCGTGCGATAAGGAGTTCCTGCCGGACTTTTAGCGGCGGGCAGACTGCGGTGCGGACCGAAGGTCCCTGCAGCAGGTCTCCATCTTCTCGCGTAACGCCTCCATGACGCCCCCTACCACCTGGTGAAGCAATCGGACTTGCAGAATAGCGCTATGAGCGCGATCGCGAGCCAGATGCAGCATATGATGAAGATAAGTACGGCCATGTCCCTCCCCTTGAACTCTTATTCTGACTGAAGTAGCCCCACTAAACCTGCCGTCGCCGCGCCCAGGGTTCCCGTTTTTACAAAGGGAACAAAAGCGCTCCGTTGCTCACCCGGATGCCAGGCAGGCCAGGCTAAATCCCCCCTCGTCAGGCTCACGCAGTGCTTCGTGGGAAGCTGCACTCCCGTTCCCCAGTATTCTCTGAAGAACCTTTCCCAAGCCTGACGGTAACTGTCGCAACCGCTCTTTCGGGGATGCTTCCGTTGCCCAATCATATATATACAACTTCTTGAATGTCAACAGATTCATGCCCGCTCCGGTCGACTGACGCCGCCGATCGTCCAGAATCTCCTTGCAAATTCGCACGTGAGCGGGTACGGATGCTGTGATGAATAGTCTCTCCGGGAACATACGAAAGCTCTACGTCTTCTCTTTCCTGCAGATGATGCTGTTTCCGATGGCGATCATAACCCTCTTCTGGAAGGACCACATCGGGCTTTCGCTGACCCAGATCCTGCTTTTGCAAAGCATCTTCTCGGTGGCGACCCTGGCACTCGATTACCCGGCCGGCTACATAAGCGACCGGGTCGGCTACCGCTGCGCCCTCAACATCGCCGCGGCCCTCGGCATGGCGGGCTGGGGCATCTACATCTATGCGAACTCCTTCACCACCGTGCTGCTGGCGGAGATCACCCTCGGGATGTCGCTCTCCTTCATAAGCGGCTCGGACAGCGCCCTTCTCTATGAGACGCTGCGCGCACAGGGGGACGAGCGTTCCTACGCCCTGCATCAGGGACGCATGCACGGCTTCGCCCAGATCGGCGAGGCAGCCGGAGCGGTGATGGCCGGGGTGATCTACGCCTTCGAGCCGAGGCTCCCCTTCGTGCTGCAGGTCGCGGTATGGGGAGCCGGTCTCGCCGTCACGAGCCGCCTTGTCGAAACGCCACGGGAGCATACGCCCGCCCGCTCCCATCTCGCCGAGGCGATCGCCACCGCACGCTACGCCTTTAAGGAGAACCGGCACCTGCGCTATACGATCCTCCTCAACACGGTGCTGGGGGTCGCGTCCTTCTACCCGGTCTGGCTGATCCAGCCCTACATGCAGCACGCCCGCGTGCCGGTCGCCTGGTTCGGTCCCGTCTGGGCCGGCGCCAACCTCACCGTGGCGCTTTGCGCCTTGGGGAGTCACCGGCTGCACAACCGCTTGGGCGACCGCGGCATGGTGCTGCTCTTTCTCGCGCTGACGGCGGCGGGGTACCTAGGCCTCGGACTCTGCGCGGGGATTTGGGGTTTCCTCTTTTACTACCTGCTCACCTGCATGCGCGGCTTCCGGGGACCGATGATGCTCTCCCACACCCAGCAGGAGTCATCGAGCGCGAACCGGGCGGCGACCCTCTCGCTGCAATCGGTCTCCTTCAGGATTCTTTTCGTGGTGAGCGGTCCGCTGGTGGGAAAGCTGGCCGACGCGGCGGGGGTGGCGCGCAGCTTCTACTTCCTCTTCTACGCATTTATCTTCACCCTTCCCCTGCTCGCGGCCCTTTTCCTCAAGAACGCGCCGCGCCGGGAGGCCGAGGTGCCATAGTGCAGCGGGCGGGAGACCCGGCCGCAAAGGAGCAGAGCATGAACTACCGAGCCATAGCGAAAAAGCTGTTGCAGGAACAGCCGCAGACCATCGCGGTCCTTCTCGCCCGTCTCCCGGCGCAAGACGCCGGCGAGATCGTGAAGCTCCTCCCCGACTTCGTCCAGGCCGATCTCGTGCAGCGGATCGTGCACATAGAGCGCTTGCCCGACGAGGTGTTGGCCGAGATAGACGCGACGCTGGACGCTCTCTTTAGGAGCCGCTGACATGACCTACGTGAACCTGCAGGAGGCGCTGCAGATACTGGGGCTTGGGGAGCGGGCGACGCTGGGCGAGATAAAGGCCCGGCACCGGGAGCTGGTCAAGCGCCATCATCCCGATGCCGGTGCGCAGGGGGACCCGGAAAGGATCCGCCTGATAAACGCGGCCTACCGGATCGTTTCGGAGTACGTAGCAGGGTACCGCTTCTCGTTCACCGAGGACGAGTTCTACGAACAAAACCCCGACGAGCGGCTGAGGAACCAGTTCATGGACTTCTACCGGAACTGAGCAACCGGCAGCTTAGAAATCGTAACGCACCCCGAACATGACGTTGCTGGAACCGTAGGAGAGTTCGGTACCCTTCAGGCTGAAGTCTTTTGCCGCGCCCTGGTAGCGGTAAGAGAGGTCCAAGGTGATGTGCGGGGCCGCCTTTAAGGCCACGCCGGCCATGGCCTGGTACCCGAAAACGGTGTCGCTCGCATGCTCTTCAGTGTCGGAGAGCCTGCCGTCGAGCAAACCTATACCCGCCCCAAGGAAGGGACGCACAACCGACTTGATCGGGAAGTCATAGAAACCATTGAGCATGTAGCTCATCACCCTGAGATCCCCCTCGACGGGCACCGCACCCATCCCTACGAGATCGATGGTATCAGTATCCGCCTTTCGATAGCCGAACTCGGCCTCCAGGCGGACTCCGTTCTCCCACTGAAATCCGACGCTGGCCCCGACGGCAAAGCCCAGGTCATAGGTAAGGGTTGTCGTCTCGATGCCATCGTTGAAATCACTGTCATGGAAGAATGCGACTCCACCGTTGACCCCAACATAGGGGCCTGCCTGCGCTGCAGTTGCGACAGCGGTAAGTGCCGCCATCAGTAATGCTGCCGTGAGAATCCGTAGTTTCATGCGACTGTCCTCCTTTGCTGGGATCGGCTCGTAGAGCCCGCATACCGCGGACGCGGAATATGCAATCTCACTTGAAACACAAAGCATGCCTTTTGTAAGCATGCGAAATCACTACCGCGCTTCCTTGCTGAAAAAACATTAAGTGTTCCATTTTTTACTAGCAACTTGTCACTCGCGGTATTTTTGAATTATTACTGCCATTTAAAGACACTGTAAAAATTTTCACGTGTGCATTTTTTTACGAATCTTACAGAGGACGCTTGAATGTAGATACAGTCGTTGACTGCGAGTAACAGTAAAGAGTGTTGGTTTTGGGACATTTCATACAGCAACGGCGCAAAACACATACAATAAAGTTAGTAATACAAAATGAAAAGCCCCCCTTCCATCATCACCTCCGGCACGCCCCTCTCCCTGGCACCGATATGCACCGTTGACAACTTTGACGAAAAATAATACATTGTTTTAGCAATCCGGCACCACCGTCGCGTTTGCTGGAGATGTGGTGCTACGGGGGAGCAGAGCTTGAAGCATCCGGCTATCCGCCCGAAAAAACAGACCGAGTTCGTGAAGGAGCAGGAAATGGGCATGGCATTACAGTGCAAGTTCTTCGGCCACATCATCAGCGTCGACAAAGCGCTCGCCATACGCGAGGGCGCTACGGCAGAACAGAAGTACTCCCTTCTTTTCGAATGCGACAAATGCGGCAAACCGGTCCGCCCGCGCGCGGCGGGAGACAAGCACGTCGCGCACTTCGTGCATCTCAAGGAAAACCCCGAGTGCGGTTACGCCGAGCCCCCCAGGGAATACTGACCACCGCGCCGCGATGAAGCTGCTCACCCTCTTCTTTCTGGTCTCATTGGCGTCAACCGCCATCCCCGGACCGGCGGTCCTGTACGTGACAACGCAGGGGATGCGCGGCGGCATGCGCTCCGGACTTCCGGCCGCACTAGGCATCCTTGCCGCCGACGCCTTCTATATCGTCCTCTCCGTGACGGGACTCTCCGCGATACTCGCCGCATCGTACCAACTGTTCACCATCATGAAATGGGCCGGCGCCGTCTACCTGGTCTACCTGGGCGTGCGGATCTTGCTTTCGGGGCTCTCCGCTTCGGTTGCGCGGCAGACAGCCACAGCCAACTGCGGCACGGGTCGCTCCTTCCTGGGCGGTTTCGCCCTGCACGCGGCAAACCCGAAGGCGCTTTTGTACTTCGGGTCCCTCGTCCCGCAGTTCGTGACGCCGGGCAAGCCGATTGCCGTCCAACTTGCCGCCCTCGCGCTCATTCACCTCTCCACCGCTTCCTGCGTGCTCATCATCTACGCAGCGTCTTCCTCGCGTTTAGGTCGCTGCAGCGTAGGCTCGGGCGTCTCCCGGTTGCTGCGCTTCGCGGCCGGCGCCTCTCTCATCGGGGCGGGGGTCTCCCTCGGATGCCTGAGAAGAAGCAGCCCCTAAAGTAAGTCCCCCCATTTAAATCAAATCCCCCTGCCCCCCCTTTGCCAAGGCTACGGGGGGCAGGCTCCCCCTTCGCAAAGGGGGGAACGCGACGCCAGTTGCAGCGCTTCGTGGACACTCTTGTTGTTCGTGGACACTCCTGTTGCCATCCCCGGAATTCCCGGATGAACCTCACAAGGGGGGGGAACCTGAAGCCGAGTGCGGCACTTCGTGGAGACCGACGCCCTGTTTTCCCAGAATTATCTACAGTACCTTTCTACTGGCCCCTGCCCGCAAAGTTCCTTCGTTTCGCCACTTAAGAAGTTATTGACCGATCGCCATCTGTTATTGAAAAATAAAACGGCCAGTCGATAAGTTACAAGCAGGATACCGTATACATCAAAGGCCGGGATCGCGCTTTATTTTCTTCCCGGCCGTGTGATATATACGTAATTTTAAAATTACGTTACCGAATATTGCACTACAAACCGCACCACGACAATCACCAAGTGAAACGGTTAATTGTGCATGTCTTATCGAAAAGCTTTTCATGCACGACAACATCCAACTTTTATACCGGCAACGACCGCTTTCTAAGTTACGACAAGGATCACAGGTGAATTTGAGCATCGTAAAGAAGGGCACCATACTGACCGTCACCATCGTCATTACCGCGGTGAGCGTCACCACGTACGTCTCTTTGGCCAAAATGAGGCGGGAGATGGTGCGCGTGGCCACCGCGTCACAGGAAAGCAGGCTCAACACCTTTTGGGAGCTGCTCAGGCAAAAGGGAGCATGCCGGGTCGAAGGGAGCCGCCTGATGGCGGGGGACTGCGTCCTAAACGGCGACAACGAGCTTCCCGACAAGGTGGCGAAGATCTGCGGCGGGACGGCCACCATCTTCATGAATGACGTCAGGGTGGCCACCAACGTAGTGAAGGAGGACGGCAGCCGAGCGGTGGGGACGAGGCTCGAGGGTCCCGCCTACGATGCCCTCTTCAAGAAGGGGGAAGGTTACCGTGGCGTCGCGCCGATCCTCAACACCCCCTACTTCACCGCCTACGATCCGATCCGTGACAACAGCGGGCAGGTGATCGGCGCTTTATACGTCGGGGTGAAGACCGCGGATTTCCTCCAATCCTTCGAACACACGCGAACGACGGTGATCGCCCTGGCATTTGCCTTCACCCTTTTCGCCAGCTGCATCGCCGCCTGGTTCACGCGCCTGCTGCTCGCCCCGCTGAAGAAGGCGGTTTCCATCACCGAGGCCGTGGCGACGGGGGACCTCACCGTGGCGATTCCGGCGGGTGGAGACGACGAGGCCGGTAAACTCCTCGAGTCGTTGAGGGCAATGGTGACCGAGCTGCGCGGCATGATCAGCAGGGTGAGCGGGTCCGCGGAAAGCGTGCAGGGAATATCGGCCGACCTCTCCGCCGAAGCCGCGGGTGCTGTGGCGGCCGCGCGCCGCCAGCAGGGCAAAGTGATCGAGACGTCGTCCTACGTCGAGACCATCGCCGGCAAGGCCGAGGAGATCGAGAATGAAACGCAGCGGCTCGCCCGTGCTGCGTCGGAGTCCTCCGCATCGATCCTGGAGATGACGGCGACAACGGAGGAGGTAGCCCTCAACGCGGAGCGACTCACCTCGCTGATCGCCGAGGTGACCGCCTCGATCATGCAGAGCGCGAGCGCCAGCGGCGAGATCGGCGAACACACCGTGGCGCTCGTCTCCTCCTCCATGTCGACGGCGTCATCGATCCTGGAGATGGAAGCGGCCACCAACACGGTAAAGGGAAACGCCGTGCTCACCGCAGAGGTGGCGGAGGTCGTGGAACAAGACGCCCTCAAGGGGGTCGAGGCGGTACGGGCGATGCGCCAGGGGATAAGCGAGATCCGCGCCTCGTCCGGGGTCACCAACCAGGTCATCACGACGCTCACCGCGAGGACGCACGAGATCGGGGCGATATCCTCCGTGATCGACGACATCGCCAAGAGAACCTCGCTGCTCGCGCTGAACGCAAGCATCATCGCGGCGCAGGCCGGCCAGCACGGCAAGGCTTTCGCGGTGGTCGCCGAGGAGATCAAGATGCTCGCCTCGAGCACCGCCCGTTCCACCAGCGAGATAGCCGGCCTGATCGCCGGCGTGCAGGAAGAGACCGAGCGGGCGGTGAACGCGCTCAAGGAGACGGATCAGCGCATCGCGGCGGGAGAGGAGCTGAGTTCACGCTCCGGCGACGCCCTGGAGAAGATCGTGAGCGGCGTCTCCACCGCGAGAAGCCACATAAGCGGCATCGCGCGGGCCACGGCGGAACAGGCGAAGGGGACGGGCCTCATCCGGGAGGCGATGGACCGGGTGACCGACATGACCGAGCGGATCGAACGCGCCATCAGGGAGCAGTCCGGAGCCAAGGAAGCGATCATGGTTGCCTCTGAGCAGATGAAAGAATTGGCCGCACAGTTCCAGTGGGCGACCCGCGAGCAGAGCAAGGTGGGGCGCGACATCTCAAATTCGATCCTGGACGTCTCGGACATGTCGCAGAAGATCGAAAAGGCCTGCGCGGTGCAGGCCAAGGAGAGCACCCAGATCGCAGCGGCGGTGGCCGAGATCAACGCCGACGCGGACCGCTGCCTGCAGGCCGCGGCGCTTCTCGAGGCGGGGGCGGCGAAGCTCACCGGCCAGGTGGGCGTCCTGCGTGAGGGGACCGGCGCCTTCAGGCTGCAGGGAGGCCATTGAAAGAAGAGATGCGGTGTGCTAGCATCGGGCCCGGCCGCACGTCAGGAAAATCCCGACGGCTCCCGGAGCCGTCCGATGCCGAAGAGGTCGTTATGACGCCCTTTAGTTTTTTCGCCACCCCTTCCTTCAAGACGAAGATCGCGAAGATCGAAAAACACGACCCGCCGGGTCACGCGCGCATCCAGTCGGTCATCGACCGGCTCCTTTTGAACCCGAGCGACGCCGACGGCTGGATGCACGGAGAGTACCACGGCCGCCTGAAGAAGTACGTGGGGCGGCGCGACTACCGGCTCATCTACCACTGGTGCGAGCTCTGCCGCAAGGAAGGGCACAAGCTTCACTCCCAATGCGGCTTCTGCTCCGAAGTCACCGACAACAGCGTCATCTTCTTCGACGTCTACCACAAGAACGAGGCGAACAGGCTCTAGGCCATGAAGGCAAGCGAAACGACGGCAAAAAGGCGCCAGCAGCTTTTGCGCTTCATATCGAGGGACCTGCTCGGGCCGGTGGTGGGCAGGATGCCGAAATCGAGCATCGAGTCCCTTGAGAAGGCCTCGTACTTCCCGAACATCCGCAGACACATCCTCGACATCATCCCGGTAACCGACGCGCGCATCGTGAAACACGAGACCCGCGCCACGTATCCACCATTCATAAGAACCGAGGCGGTATTCAACAGGCGCAACCTCTACCTCTTGAATGACGCCACGGTTTCCCCATTCTCCGGCATGGCCTGGATCGGGAACCGGATCATCGAAGAGAGCGTCGGTTCCCTGCGCCGCATCATGGACTGGGGGGACGTGCTGCACGAGCCGCTCCTGCCGGTGACCGCACTTGCGAGTGCGGAGCCTGTGGTGGTTTGCCACCCCGCAAACTACTTTCACTGGCTCATGGAGGTGCTGCCGAACCTGCTTTTCACCGTTGCCAGGTTCCCCGAGGTGAGGATCGTTCTCCCGGAAGAGGTGCCGCGCTACGTGAGCGAAGGGCTTTCCACCGCGCTCGGCACCGACGCGGAGAAGCGCTTCATCCGATGTCCGGGCCCGGTACGTGTCGAGCGACTGGTGGTGCCGCAGTACCACACCCAGCCGGAATTCACCGATCCCCGGGTGATCGCCATGCTGCAAAGCGCGGTGAAGGGGAAGGTAGTGGCGGATGGGGCTCTACCGCGTGCAGGACGCGGCGGCAGGATCTACGTCTCGAGGGGGAAAAGCAGGCGGCGGTTGGCCGGCGAAGAACTGCTGGAGCAGCGGCTGAAGGAGATCGGCTTCACCATCCTGCACTGCGAGGATTTATCCTTCGCCGAGCAGATACGGGTCTTTCACGATGCGGAGACGGTGGTGGGGACGCACGGCGCCGGCCTCACCAACGTGGTCTGGTCGCAGCCGGGGGGCCGCGTCATCGAGATCTTCGCCAACAACTACGTCCTCGACTGCTACGCCTGGCTGAGCTTCAGCCGCGGCATGGAGTACCGCCACGTCGTCTGCGACACCGGGCACCGGATCGACGAGAAGGCCATGGACGAGGTGCTTAGCATGTGCGGGGGGGAACGACCATGAGGGGGGAAAGCGACAGATGTACGACTACGAGGAGCTGGTAAGCGCTGACCGGCCGGGATTCCGGCTGCCGGGATGGATCGCCTGCGCCCCCTTCGAGGAATACCTGGGGATGCGGATCGACGAGGTGAGGGACGGCCGCGCCGTGCTCAGCATGCCGTTCAAGGTGAAGCTCGCGCAGGGAAAGGGGCTCATGCACGGCGGCGCGGTCACCTCCATCGCCGACACCGCCGTCGCCATGGCCATCAAGAGCATGGTCCCCGAGGGGACCGACTTCGTCACCGTGGAGATGAATCTGAAGTTCCTCGCCCCGGTACATGAGGGGACGGTCCGTGCCGAGGCAAGGGCAGTCCCGCAGGGGGAGAGAAAGATCGCAGGGGAGGCCGACATCTACAACGGCGAGACGAAGGTGGCCGAATTCCGCGCCCTCTTCGTGATCAAGAAAAAGGGGTGATCCCCCCGCCCCGTCAGCGGTCCTGGAACTCCGGCGGCCGCTTCTCCAAAAACGCCCCCATCCCCTCCTTCTGGTCGAAGGTAGAGAAGCTGTAGCCGAAGAGCTCCGCCTCGTAGAAGCAGGCACGCGCAAGGTCCATCTCCAGGCCGTGCACGACCGCCTCCTTGCAGAGCCTCGCCGCGACGCGCCCCTTGGAGGCGATCTTAGCCGCCAGGGTACGCGCCTCTAAAAGCAGTTCATCCTGGGGGACCACCCGGTTCACGAGCCCTATGCGCAACGCCTCGGCGGCGTCGATCATCTCCCCGGTCAGGATCATCTCGAGCGCCCTCCCCTTGCCGATAAGCCTTGGAAGCCGCTGCGACCCGCCGAAGCCGGGGAGGATGCCGATGTTTATCTCGGGCTGGCCGAACTTCGCGTTTTGCGAGGCGAGGCGGATGTCGCAGGCGAGCGCCAGCTCGCACCCGCCGCCGAGGGCGTAGCCGTTGACGGCGGCGATGAAGGGCTTGGAGGAAGCCTCCATCGAGGCGAAAATGCGGTGCGCCAAAAGCGCGAGTTCCCGCGCCTCGGCCGAGATCATGTCACGCATGACCGCGATGTCCGCACCCGCCACGAACGCCTTCGCCCCCGCCCCGGTCACGATGACCGCCCTTACCTCCTGGTCCCGCTCGATCTCGACGACGACCTGCTCGAGCTCCTCCAGGGTACCCCTCGTCATCGCGTTCATGGCCGTGGGGCGGTTGATCGTCACCGTTGCGATGCGATCCGTCACTTCCAGCAACAGGTTTTCCAGTTCCATATGCCCTCCCGATATTAAGAGCTTCCGTGCCGGACGCGCGGACGTAGAGACGCAGCTTCTTTGCGTGCGTTATTAATGAGCATATCGGGTATTAAGCGACTGGCAACTACGGCATTAGGACAAGGAATTGAATCAACAATGAACAACCGGGCATTTTCACCTCTGAAGGCTCGGCACACGCTACCCGTAGATCCCTCTTCTCATCCGCTCCTGCATCAGCTCGTGCATCCGCGCATCGACATTTTCGGGCGTGACCCCATTTCTCAGGCAGATATCGCGCACGGCGGCTATCCGCCCGGTCTCCTTCAGTTGGTCCAGCCGCAGCAGGTGCCCGGTCCGCTTCCCCACCTGGAAATACATCCGCTGCTCCGGCTCAAGCTCGAGGAACCTTCTCGGCACCGCGGCCATCCGCTCCCTGCAGCCGGGGAGGTCGCAGTTCAACTCCTGGAAGAGGTTGTAGCCGTGGTCGCTTCTGACCGAGCTGGTGATGCCGCCAAGCCCTTCCAGGAACGTGAGGATTTCCCTCGCGAGCACCAGGTCCGGCGCGAAGCGGAAATCCATGTCGTTCGAGGGGAAGAGATCCTGTCCCTCCAGGATGTGCAGCGTCCTGAAGCGGATGAAGTCAGGGTTGATCCTGTTGATCACCTCGGCGCTCTCCTCGGCGTGCTCCCGCGAAAACTCCGTCCCGCCGAGCCCGGCCAGGAAGTACTCGGAGAGTTCCAGCCCGGCCCCCTTCACCTTCAGGCCGGCCACGATCTGTTCCTCCTTCGTCACCCCCTTTCGCACCAGCTTTAAAAGCTTGTCGGAGCCGGTCTCCATCCCGACGTGGATCCGGTTCAGCCCGGCGGCGGCGAGCTCCTTGAGGGCTGCGTCCGGTATGCGGGCGAGACTCGCGGAGCGTGCGTAGCAGGTGATCCTCTTCACCTCCGGGAACCGCTCCTTCAGGTGGACGAGAACCCGCACCAGGTGCTCCGGGCGGTAGGTGAGGGCGTCGGCATCCTGAAGGAACACCGATTCCATTCCCGAGCAGTACCAGCTCCAGGCCGCCGGCACCTCCTGCCGGTTCCCGACCAGTGACTGGAGCGGCTCGCCCGCAGCGATCCTTTTGATGAAGTGATGAATGCAGTCGATGTCGCGGATCACCTCCTCCGGCGGCCGAATGGAGAACTTCCGCTTCTTGTAGAGGGAGCAGAAGGTGCACCGGTTCCAGGGGCAGTTCCGGTTCACGCGGATGAGGAGGCTTTCCGCCTCGCTTGGGGGACGTATGGGGCCCTGTTCGAACCCTGCGTATGCTCGCATGGCGATCTCCTGAAACTCCCGGCTATCTGTTCAGCAACTCCACCGCCAGCCCCACCCCGTCGAGGGAGGGGAGAACTGGAAATGTTCGACTTCGGCAGCGCATATGTATTGAACCCATTTCATCCACAGTCGGCCGTCGCCCGTTTCGCGACCGGCGCCGTCTAATACCCGAACCTGGCCGAGATGTCGGCGGCGCCCTGTTTCAACAACGGCACCAGCTCCCGCTCCATCCGCTCGAGCGGGAAACGCTGCGAAGGCCCCAGGATGCTGAGCGCACCGATGACGCGCGAGGTGTAGTCGCGGATCGGCGCTCCGACACTCGTCACCCCCTCGTTCAATTCCTCCATCTCGACCGCGTACCCCTGCTGGGCGACCAACCGCAGTTGGTGTCTCCAGCGCTCCGGATCGACGATGGTGTGGGGTGTGTGCTTTTCGAATTTGTTGGTGGAGGCATACCTGACGATGGCCTCCTCGGCGAAGTGGGCCAGGAGGGATTTCCCCGGCGCGGTGCAGTAGGCGGGGAGCTGCACGCCGAGGGGGGGCATGACGCGCAGGTTGTGATCGCACTGCACGGCGTCCAGGTTGATCACGCTGTAGTCGGACATGATGGAGACGCAGGCGGTTTCGTTGCAGGCGGTGACAAGCCGCTCCATAACACCACGCGACCTTCCCAGCCCACGCTGCCTGAAGGCGTTTTGGGAGAGTTCGACCGTCTTGAAGCCGAGATGGTACCGTTCCGTCAAAGCGTCCTTGCCGAGGTAATTGTGCACTTCCAAGGTGGCCAGCAACCGGAATATGTTGTTTTTGGGCAGCCCGAGGCGGCGGCTCAGCTCGGTCAAGCTGATTTCGTGGTCGTCCCCGAGGAACTGTTCCAGAACGTCGAGCGCCCGGATGACGCTCCGGTTGAAGTCCGTTTTTTCCTTCCCCTTTTTCATGGCCCGCTTCCTCTGAACGCCCCCCGCGGCTGCCCGACAAAACCATATAATGGTATTTGCGCACTTCAATACCATATACAGTTTTCCGTGTCAAACAACTAAAGACATCCGGGGGGGTGTTCAGATTCAGCGGCTGGAAAGTGCTACCTCGATGGGGCTACGTTGCAACGGCGCGCCCTGATGTTCCGGCCCATCAGGCGAGCCGGAACCGGCCGACCAGGCGCTGCAACTCCTGCGCGGTGCCGTTTAGCTGGGCCGCGGCGACGGCGGACTCGCGTGCCGACGAAGCGGTACCCTGCACCACGTCGGTCACCTGCAGGAGGCTTTGCGAGATCTCGGAGGTGGTGGCGGTCTGCTCCTCGGCCGCCGTGGCGATCTGGTTTATCTGCATGGTGAAGGCCTCGATGCGCTCCCGGATTCCGGCAAGTGCCGCCCCCGAGCGGGAGGCCTCGTCGGTCCCCGCCTTCACCTCCTGCACCCCCTGATCCATCACCGCCACGGCGTCCTTGGTCTCCGCCTGGATCGCCTTGATCATCACGCCGATCTCCTGGGTGGCCCTGGTGGTCCGTTCGGCGAGTGCCCTCACTTCGTCGGCCACGACGGCGAAGCCGCGCCCCTGCTCTCCGGCGCGGGCCGCCTCTATGGCGGCGTTCAATGCCAGGAGGTTCGTCTGGTCGGCGATGTCCTCGATGGTGCCGATGATCTCCCCGATCTGGTCGCTGCGCGCGCCGAGGCTCGCCACGGTCGCCGTCGACTCCTGCACCTTGGCCGCGATCTGGTCCATCACCGCAACCGTTCTCCCCACCACCTCCATGCCGTTATGCGCCGACTGGGTCGCCCGCTGGGCCTCCTCGACCGCCATCTGGCAGTTCTGGGCGATGTCGTTGGAGGTCGCCGACATCTCCTCCCCGGCGGTCGCAACACCTGCGGTCTTGCCGACCACCTCGTCCGCGCCGGTCGCGATCTGCTCGGCCGAAACGCTCACCTGTGCCGCGGCGGCGCTCACCTCCCGGGCGGAGTCCGACACCCTGACCAGGATCTGCCTGAGCGAAAGCGCCATGGCATCCACCCCCCTGGTGAGGCGCTCCACTTCATCCACCGGCTCCGCCGCGTCCTCCGTCACAGAACCGACCGAGGCAAAGTCCCCGGCGGCATAGCTCGCGATCCCATCGAGCAGGCGCACCACCGGGCGGGTCACCCACCGGCGCACGAGCAGGGTGGATACGCCGACCAGCAGGAGGCAGACAACGGCGATGGAGCCTGCAACCGTGTTCCGCACCACGTGGGCCACGGCGTGGAGCTCTTCATCGGCTGCGCCGATGCAGACGATCCAGTTCCACTCGGGGAAGTACCGAAAGAACAGAACCCTTTCCTCCCCCGTCCCGGCCGCGGCGTAGCGGCTCACCCCCGACTTCCTGAGCACCATATCCCGGACCGACTTGCCGACCTCCGCGGGAAGCGCCGCGGCACTCGCCGGCTCGATGACCATCTTCCCCTGGTCCGGTCCGTCTTTCGCCTCCAGAGCGAAGGCGTAACCGGATTTCCCCACCACGGCCCCCTTGAACCGTTCCTTAAGCGCCTTCAGGCCGTCGGTGAAATCAAGCCCGACGAACAGGGTCCCGATCACCCGCCCCTGGCCGTTTTTAAGCGGCAGGTAGCGCGTCATGTAGTCCTTGTTGAAAAGGGTCGCCTTGCCGGTGAAGTCCTCGCCGTTTAAAAGGCGCCGGTAGGCGGGGTGGTTGCGGTCGAGCGCGGTACCTAGGGCGCGGCTGCCGTCCTCCTTCGTCAGCGAGGTGGCGACGCGGATGAAATCGTCGCCGCTTCTGACGAAGACGGTGGCGACACCCCTGGTCGCCTTGGTGAAGCGGTCCACGATCCCGGTGTTCCCGTTAAGGACCGTGGTGCCGGCAAGCATCACCGGAGTTTCCCGCTCTCCGGTCCTGACCGTACTTGAGTGGTCCACCTCGAAGCTTCCGGGGAAACCGGAACGGAAGAGGTCGCCGAGTTTCACGGCGCCGTCGCTGAGCGCGCCATGGTAGGAGGACATGGAGCTTACCAATAGCTCGGTCTGCAGCGCGAAGTGCCGCTCGGCGTCCCCGGTTACCCGCCTGCTCACTGCGGCGGTGAGGACCGCGGTCAGAACTGCCATGACGGCGATGATCACCACCCCCTGCCCCACTCCCAACTTGGTTGCCAACGAATACCTCGAAGCAAGCGACATATACCCTCCCTGGCTTTGTCGTGGTGCGCGGAGGCCGGCCGCTTCCGCGCGGTTTCAAGAGCATGGGTGGGATATCGGATGCGAATTTGTAAACTTTAATTTTATTTTTACAATCGATCGGGTGCGCGCAGCAGGCAGCCGGGGCAGGCGCGGAGGTGAAAAGGGGACCGCATCTGGTACTCTCAAAGGCGGTCGTGCCGAACTAATGAGGCAGGGAGGTGAACATGCCGCAGTGGGTGCTGTTTTGCATCATAGGGATATGCGGAGGGGTGGCTTCGGGGCTTTTCGGGGTGGGGGGAGGGATCGTCATCGTCCCCGCGCTGGTTTACTGGGCGGGCTTCTCCCAGCACCGGGCGACCGGCACGAGCCTCGCCGTCCTCCTTCCCCCCATCGGGCTCGCCGCGGCGCTCGAGTACTACCGGCACGGCAACGTGGACATAAAGGCGGCGCTCTTCATCGCGGCGACCATGCTGGTCGGGGCCTGGATGGGGGCCTATTTGGCCAACGAGATGAAGGGACCGCATTTGCGCCTCATGTTCGGGGTCTTCCTTACCGGCCTCGGCATCTACCTCGTCTACGGCGCCTCGAAGCGGCTTGGCTGGCTCTAGCTCAGTGCCCGTGCCGGTGGTGCGGGTCGGGTGCGTGGACGTGGGAGTGGGTCACGGGGTGATGGACGTGGAAGTGATGGTGCGGCTCCCCCTTCTCTCCCTCCTCGTGCTCGTGCAAGTGATGCTCGTCGTGCACGTGGGGATGGGCATGCGCCAGTTCCTCGTGGCTGTGGCGGTGGCAGTGAACCTCGAGGTAAAGCAGGAAGATCCCCGCAAGCATGAGTGCGGTGGCGACCCAATAGGCGGCGGGGGGGCGCTCACCCAGAAGCACGACAGCCAGAAGCGTCCCGAAGAAGGGGCCCACGGCGAAAAAGGTCGCGGTCCTCGCGGCACCGATCCTGCGCAGCGCCTCGACGAAGAGGACGAGGCTCAGCCCGTAGCTCACGGCGCCGATCGACATCGCCCCGATCACCTGTCCCGCCGTCACCGCCCCACCGGGGAATATGAGGGCGAGGAGCAAGGAGAAGGCACCGGCGCAAAGCCCCTTCACCGAGGCGAGCACAGTGGAGGAGATCTCGTCGACGTCGCGGGTGAGGTTGTTGTCGATCCCCCAGAAGACGCAGGCGACTACCACCAGGAGTCCCGGCAGGGAAAAGGTGAGCCCTCCCTGCGCCTTCAGGACCACGAGGCACGCCCCGGCCAGGATGAGCACCTTGCCGGACCAGACGTAGGGACCTATGTACTCCCTGAAAACAAGCCAGGCGATGAGGGTGGTGGCCACGGTCTCCAGGTTCAGAAGAAGCGACACCTCGGAGGCGGTGCCGTGCTTGATGCCGAAGGCAAGGCAGACCGGGGCGATGACGCCCCCGGCGACCACGGCACCCGCCAACTTCAGCCGGTGCCTAAGAGAGAGCCCGCGCAGTTCCCGAAGTGAGCTTTTCTTCTGCGCGAGGAGCACACCCTGCAGCCCGACTCCGGAGCCGAGGTAGAGAAGCCCGGCAAGAAGGGGCGGCGACATCCCGCCTATGACGAGCTTGCACAAAACCGGTGACACGCCGAACATAACGGCGGCAAGAACGGCGCAGATTTGTCCGGATGAAAACCGCACTTCTCCTCCTTCCGGGTCAAGGCAGCGGTGCCGCGCGCCTTAGGCCGGGCTTTCTCCCGTTACATGAAGAGGAGGAAGCCGTTCGCGAATTCGACGAGGCCGATGAGACCGACCGAGACGCCGGCGACCCAGACGTACTTCTTCTTCAACAAAGCGGCGATCGAGGAGAGCAGGATCGCGACCTGCAGGAAGATGACCGCCACCCCGAACGGACGCCCGTGGCGCTGGGCCGCGTCCCGCTCCTTCTCCAAAAGCTCCGCCTTCTGCTTTATCTCCGCCTTCTCCTTCTCGTACTTGGCGATGCGGTCGCCGGAGGCCTTGAGGGCCGCCACCGCCGCCGGATCGGACGTCTTCCCCCCCCGGTGCGCTTCGCGCTCCAAAAGGCCGCGGTCCATCTCGGCGAGCGACTGCTTGATGCTCTTGGCCTGGTAGAAGGCCCACTGGTCCGAGGCCTGGTTCTGCACCAGGATGGACCTCGTCGAATAGCCGCCCCCCTTGAAGGTGGCCAGGGTGGCGCAGACGGCCAGGACCACGGTGGTGAGGGCGAGGTAGTTGAGCCAAGGCTCTTTTTTTTCTTCCTGTGCCATGAAAGGGACCTCCCGATGATGCAATTGCTCTTTTGCGCGGCCGCGGCCGCGGCGGAGGACAAAGATACCTCAATCACGCCCGCTTTTCCACCGTGTTTACCTCATCTCACAGCAGAGCGTTGATCTATCATTAACGATGCGCGTTTTGGTATAATTGGTCATGGACAGACAGCAGCACTGTCACTGTGCAAAGGAGGCACACGATGAACGTTTTCGATTGCGCGATAAAGATAGAGGAAGAGACGAGGGAATACTACGAGGGACTGAAGGAGGAGGCCATGGAGCCCGAGATGAAGATGCTCTTCTCCATGCTGGCCGCCTCGGAAGAGGAACACAAAGGCAGACTTTTGAGGCTGAAACAACGGATGGAAGGGGGAGCGGTGACGGGGCTCAACCACGGAGCCTGCAGCTTCAGGCCGCTTCTGAGTCAGCGGGAACTCCTGGATGAGTGCGAGCGGGATCCGAACCTGTACCGTTTCGCGGTGGGAAACGAAGAGCGGGACATCCGCTTTTACGAGGAGCTGGCGGCCGCGGCCCCGGACCGGAGGACCCGCAGGAGCCTGAAGATGCTGGCGGCGGAAGAGCGCCGGCACCTGGAGAAGATCGAGAACATCTACTCCTTCGTGGAGACGCCCAGGACCTACCTTGAATGGGGTGAGTTCAGCAACCTGAGGGAGCTGTAGCGGGAAAAAGGTCCGGGACAAGGAAAAGCCCGCCGTAACGGCGGGCTTTTTCCATGCAGGGGGGGGGCGGCCTTGCTCATTCCGCCCGGGCCTTGTCATCGGCGCTGTCGGGATCGCATTCAGGGCGCAGGTAGCGCTCCAGCTCCTCGAAAGCGCCATCGGCGGTCAGCTTGAGCGCGCTCACCGTATCCATCTCGAAGGTGGTACCCTGCTCGAGGTACCGCTCGTGGAGGCGGTCCACCAGATCCTTTAGCTGCCGCATCGAGCAGTAGGTCTGCTTCAGGATCACGTAGTTGCTCTCGGCCAGCTCTTTCAGCCTCTCGTCCCGCAGCTCGTTCGTCATCGCCCCCTCCCCTCCCGGTGCCTAGCGCCAGCTGATGCAGTTGACCGGGCAGCTGTCTATTGCCTGCTGTACCTTGTCACGTTCCCCCGGGTCATTGGCGTAGACCTCGGAGACGCCGCTTTCGTTAAGCCGGAACACCTCCGGCGCGATGCCGACGCAAAGCCCGCATCCTATACATATCTCCTGGTCCACGTACGGCTCGCTCCCCATGGTCTCCCTCCTCGCGCCTGCCATGATCAAAACGGGTAAAAGATACACGATGGCGGGAAAAAGTCTAACGATCGCGGCGCGTGCGGCAATGGGTATGCGGAAGGGGGCCGGTTGACGGGGAAGCGCCGCGAGGTGGTTACTTCGGTTTGTAGGTAAAGCAGTCGGGATGCGATTCGTGCATGCCGACATCAACGGCGGAGGCGGTGCATTCGAGGGACTGGTTGTAACTGCAGTTCTCCACCTTGCAGGCCCCGATGCCCCCCTGGACATCGATGATGCCCCCCTTCTGGCTCCCTTGCATGAAGGTGTCGCACTCGGGGCAGGTGTCACCGGGACCGCCAACGGTGATGGCGAGCGTGTGGCAGGAATTGTGTTTGTTGTAGGCGCACTGCGTAACGTTGCAGGAAGTGATCTTGACCATCTGCTTTTCCATAGTCTGTCTCCTTTCGGCCCCCTTCGCGCATTGGGAGTTTTTAACAGACCGGGTTAGATAGTCAAGCCGGAGGGTGCGCCGCTAGTCGCAGCAACCGGATCCCTTAAGGCCCGGGAGCTTCTTCTCCCTCAGCCACTCGTTGATGAGGCCGCTCGCGCACCCGACCCCTGCGTCCACCTTGATGGCGGAGGTGGGGCAGTTGAGGGCGCAGGCGCCGCACTCCATGCAGGCGTCGCGGTCGGCAAGGGCCGCCTTTTTCTCCTCGATGCGGAACACCTGGTGCGGGCAGACCTCGACGCACCTGCCGCAGCCGACGCAAAGCGCAGCGTTCAGTTCGAGCGTCACCACCGATGCCAGGTACCTGAACCCTTTCATGACATCCCCCAGGTGAGGACCCGGCCGGCGATAAGGACCAGAAGCGCGACGCAAACCGCCCCCGCCATGACCGGAAGTCCCAGGCGCATCTCCTTTTTCACCCCGGATCTCGAGGTATAGGTGGTGCAGCCGGTGAAGTTCAGGGTGTAGAAAGAGGAGACCGCTGGGAGGGCGAGGAAAGCGGCCAGCGCCGTCGTCCCCCCCCACCCGTTCCCTCCGCAAAAGAGGTAGAGCAGAGCGCAGTAGGCGAGCCCGGCAAAGGCCCCCTTGACGGCAAAGCTGCGCGAGGGGAGCAGGGGAAGGAGCGCGGGGCCGACCGCCACCCCGGTGAAGACCGCCCCCAAGAAGGCAAGGGTCGCGGCGGTTGCGGCGGCAATCCCGAAGAGGAGCCAGCCTGCCAGGAAAACGAGGAGCGCCACCGGGGCGATCGGCTTTACCGCGAGGACCAGTTCCACCGGGATCAGTACCAGCCGGTCGTACCAGTTGAAGGAGAGCTCGCGCATGCGAGGCGTGGTGACCTGGCCGTTGTCCAGGTATTCGGGGAGATCGGCGGCGTAGGCGCAGGCGTAGGCCACCTCGAAACCGCTCTGTTTTTTCACCCGATGCGCAGAGACGCCGGCCGCCCCCATGATGGGGAGGATGAGGCGCCGGTGCCCGACCACTTCGCTAAGCATGACGGCCTCGATGCGCCGCACCAGTTCGCCGGTGCCGAAGGTCCCCTTGCCGGCCGCGCACCAGACGTTGATCCCGAAAGTCTCCAGCACGAGGAGCCAGACGCTGCGCCCGGAAAGCGCGCCCCGGACGATGTCGTAGGTCATCCGGTAGTTCGCGGTCACCACGACCGGCGCCTGTGCGTCGGGCTCGCCCACCGCGTAGAGGCCGGGGGGAACGAGGAAGTTCATCCTGTTGATGCCCCAACGGGCTTTGCAGGCGCCCAGATGGTCGGCCGGGGTGAGCCGGGAGGTCACCTGCGGGACACGCCCTCCTTCGGTCTCGAGCCAGCGCATGAACCCGGGCACCTTTTCCGTGATCTCTCCGCCACCGGCGGAGGTACGCGGCCCTCAGCAAGGGGGGGCGTCGGGATCCTGGGAAGGGGTGCAGACCTTCTCGCGCTTGGGAGCGGCCAACTCGATCTTCTTGAACTGTCGCGTCTTCATATGCACACCCCGGCGGCACGAACATGAGGCTGCGGGACCACCCTGGTTCATGCCGCTAAAAGCAATGGGGGAAACGGCACCGGCCGTCCCCCCCGTTTACTTAGCGGCATTTGCCGAGCCAGGCAAGTTAAATCTCTCCCACTAGCGCGCGTCGGCAAGCTCCTCGAGCTTCTTTTTCGCCGCGCGGTACCCCTGGGTCGAGGCGCGGCGCAGCCATTTCTCCGCCTCGTCGCGGTTTTTCTCGCCCCCCACACCGTAGAGGTACGCAACGCCCAGGTCGTACTGTGCCGCCGGGAGCCACTGCTCGGCCGCCTTCAAAAGGAGCTCGCGCCCCTTGACCGGGTCTTCCGCAAGCCCCTCCCCCCGCAGGTACAGCATGGCGAGGTTGTATTGCCCGAGGACGAACCCCTGATCGGCAGATTTCCGATACCAGCGTGCCGCCTCCTGCACATCCCGGGGGGTCCCCACCCCGGTCGCGTAGAGCACGCCGAGACGGGACTGGGCCTCGGCACTCCCCGCCTCGGCCTGCTTTTTCAGCTGTACCACGTCGACGCCGTCATATCCGCACGCGGGCGCCGCGGCAAAGGCCGCCAGAAGCGCTGCCGCCGCCAGAGTTACAAATTTCATGTCACCTCCCGAGCATTCTTAATAGTGTCTCCCCTGACAGCAAGGACCTTGCCACCTTGGGGAAAATACCCCATGAACCCAGCCGCAGTCAGACAAACGGGTTCGAGGGAAGCGCGGTGCGTTGATCCGTGTGAGACATTTCACCCATAACGCCGGGGGTGATGGGGGCAAATCCCCCCCAACCGCCCCGGCTTTCCCGTGGATCCCCGTCGAGCAAAGGTAAAACCCCAGTGGTTACCCGCTCTTGCAAAAACGGCATGATGCGGGCACCAACATTGCATTCGATTCGGCAACCGGCGCGTCTCCTGGGGGGGAGGCACGTCGGCAGGTGCAGCGGAAGAGAGCCGCAGCATTGCGTAGGCAAGCTGAAAACTTTTCTACATTCAATGAAAAAGACGGAGGAAAACTCTCTATGAAGAAGATCACCATCCTGACCGCCATTGCCGGTCTCACCCTCGGTGCCTCTCTCGCCTACGGCTACACTGCCGACGGCGGCGGGGTCGTCGGCTCCAAGCACGACATGAACATGCTCTCTGGCGCCGCACCGGATTCCCAGGGCCGCGTCTGCGCCTTCTGCCACACCCCGCACCACAAGGTCGAGGCTACCGAGCTCGACTACAACCCGCTCTGGTCCCACAAAGTGAACGTTGACACGAGCTTCGCTCCGTACGAGTCCGTGACCTTCAACAGCACCATCGCCGGCGACCCGCTCGCAGGCCCGAGCCGCCTCTGCATGAGCTGCCATGACGGCGTCATCGCAGTCGACCAGCACTACGGCAACACCGGTACCGCTCTCGGCGGCAAGATCACCGCTGACGGCTTCGGCGACATCGCCATCGGCAAGTTCTCCGACCTCTCCAACGACCACCCGATCGGGTTCGACCTGACCGGCATCCACACCACCGACCCCGGCATCAGGGACACCCTGAAGGCCCCGAACAACAGCACCCTCAACACCCAGCCGATCACCACCCTCGGCTTCAACAACGGCAAAGGGCAGATGCTCATGACCTGCGCTTCCTGCCACGACGTCCACAACAAGGACAACAAGGACACCGCGTTCCTCTACGAGAAGCAGCTTAACTCGCAGTTCTGCGTGATGTGCCACGACAAGTAACAAGCAGTCGACCGTCCCGGGGGTGACCCCGGGACGGTAAAAAAGAGAAACAGGCAACCGCAACACAGAAACAGGAGTACAAGACATGCATGTTCGTCTTTTTCGTTCCGCAGTAGCGCTCCTCGCTGCCTCCGTTCTCACCCTAACCGCCGGTTGCGCCACCGGCCCGAGCCAGCAAAGCCACGGCCCGGTGTTCTTCCCTCCCTCCCCGAACCTCCCAAGGCTCCAGTACCTGACCAGTTTCAGCAACTCCGCAGACGTAGCGGGAAGCTCCGGCGACTCGGTGTCCATCGTCTCCTTCGGCAAACAGGAAGAGCAGAAGGTGAGCAGGATCATAAAACCCAGCGGCATCACCACCCAAAACGGCAAGCTCTACGTGACCGACATCGCCGGGCAGCTCTTCGTCGTGGACCTCCCCAACAAGAAGATGGAGCAGCTAAAGGGGAACGACGGGATGGGCAAGCTGAAGAAACCGGTGGGGGTTGCCGTAGACAGCACGGGCTTTGTGTTCGTTTCCGACATCGAACGCAAGGAGGTGCTCATCTATGACAACAACGGCGAGTACCTGAAAGCGATAGGGGGAGATCTGGGCTTCACGCCGACCGACATCGCGGTCGACGACGAGAACCTGTACGTGCTCGACACGAGGAAATCCGTGATCCGCGTACTGAACCCGATGACGGGATCGCAGATCCGCGAGATCGGAAAGACGGACGACCCGAACCAGTCCCTGAGCCTCCCCACCCGTATGAGCCTGGACGATAAAGGGGTCTTCTGGGTCACCAACGCCGGCAGGGGCACGGTGACCTCCTACGACCGCGACGGCCACTTCCTCGGCACCTTCGGCAAGTTCGGCGACGGCATGGGGCAGTTCGCCCGCCCGAAGGGTATCACCACGGACGAGAACGGATACGTCTACGTGGTCGACTCCGGGCACCAGAACGTGCAGATCTTCACCGACAAGGGGCGCCTGCTTGGCTACTTCGGATCCGCGAAGCTCCCGGTCGGGGGGATGAACCTGCCGAGCGACATCTCCATCAGCAAAAAGAACCTGGATTACTTCCAGAAGCTCGCGGAGAAGAACTTCGAGCTCACCGAGGTGATCTTCGTGGCGAACCAGTTCGGCGAGAACAAGATCGGGGTGTACGGCCTTGGCAAGCTGAAGGGGGTGGACTACGATGCCGCCTACCGCAAGGCGGCGGAAGAAAGGGAGCACAAGGCCCAGGAGATCCTCAAGGAACGCAAGAAACAGCAGGAAATGCAGGAACAGCAGAACAAAAAAGACGCGACCGCAAGGCTTTAACGACCGCTTCGGCCCCGCCGGCAGCAGTCACATCTGCCGGCGGGGCCCTCCAAACTCCCACCTATTTCCACTGTTCCAGATCAATAACACCAAGACGCGCCGCATACCGCACGAGTTCCATCCGGCTGTGCACATCGAGCTTCTTCATGAGGTTTGTGAGGTGGTTCTCCACCGTCTTCACGCTGAGCCCCAAATCCGACGCGATCTGTCGTATCACCCCACCTTCGGCGACCAGGCGCATCACCTGCTGCTCCCTGGGGGACAAAAGCGCGTACCGTTCGTCGCACACCGTGGCTTCCCCCTGACCGGAATTCCCCAGGTTCGCCACGATGTCCTGCGAGACCTGCCCGTCCAGGAAGTACTCGCCGCGGCTTAGGGCGTCCATGGCGGCCACCAGTCGCGTACTGGTCGCCTCCTTCATCACGTAGCCGCGCGCTCCGGCCCTCAGGGCCTCGGCGACGTATTCGAACTTGGGATGCATGCTCAGCATGAGTATCTTCACCGACGGGACCTCGCGCATGATCTGGCGCACCGCCTCGATGCCGCTTATATCGGGAAGCGAGATATCCATGGTCATGAGTTCGGGCTTCAGCTCCCTGGCAAGCGCCAGCGCCTCGGCGCCGCTTCCCGCTTCACCGATGCAGTTGTACTCGGAGGTTCGCTCCACAAGCCCCTTCACCCCTTCCCGAAACAGTGGGTGATCGTCAACGATGATGACCCTGCTTTTTCCTTCCATGCAAAAAACCTCCTCGAATTGAAGCCGGCGCCGCAAGGGGCGCTAGGCGATGGGAATCTCCACGGCGATGCGCGTCCCCTTCCCGGGGCGCGAGGTGAGCTCGAAGGAGCCGTTTAAAAGCTCGACCCGCTCGGCCATGCCGACAAGCCCGAGCCCACCCTTCCCGGCAGGAACGGCGCGGGCGGGGTCGAACCCCCTGCCGTTGTCGGTGATGCGCATCCTGAGCACCGGGTGGGAAACGACGAGGCTTACGGTCACCTCGCTTGCCCGCGCGTGCTTCACCACGTTATGCAGCGCCTCCTGGAAGACCCGGTATAGGGTTATTTCACCCTCATGGGGGAGGCGCACCCCGTCGAGGCCGTGGGCGGAAACGCGGACGTTCACCCCGTGATGGGTCGAGAAACTGTCGCAGTCGTGGCGGATGGCGTCGACAAGCCCCAGCTTCTCCAGCGGCGAGGGACGCAGGCCGGCGCAGATGGTGCGGATCGACTGCACGCTGTCCCTGAGCACCTCGGAGAGATGACGCATCCGGGCGGGAGCATCACCCGGGGAAGAGGCGAGGTCCTCGGCGAGAACGTCGACGATGATCTTCGCGGCGTTCAGGCGCTGACCTAGGTCGTCGTGCAGCTCCCTGGAGAGATGCTTTCTCTCGTCTTCCTGCACGCTCAAAAGTTTCCGGGTGAGGGCGCGCACCTTGTTCTCGGCCTCGCGTCGCACGGTGATGTCGCGGGCAACGGCCAGTTTCGTGCGCTGCTCGATGCCGGGCATCCGGACGGGAAGTTCGATGACCGAGTACCAAAGCTTGGTCACCTCGTTGTAGAACTCCTTGTGCAGGGGGCGCTCGGAGTCGAAGAACCCGTCGTCGACGCAGCAGTCCTCGCAGCGGGTCTGCTGGCCGCGGCAGACCTGGTAGCAGAAGTCCTGTTCGAGGTCCCCCAAAAGCCCCTCGCGCATCTTGCGGTTTGCATAGACGATGCGGTAGTCGTCGGTGACGACGTAAACGCGGTCCTCCATGGCGTCCAAAAGAAGCCTAAGGGTCTCCTGGGTCGCATGCATCGCCTCGCCGATCAGCTTGCAGTCGGTGCGGTCCAGAAAGGTCCCGAAGATGGCGGGTTTGCCTTCCACCTCGATGAGACGCGCTTCCACCTCGATCCAGAAGACGCTGCCGTCAAGCCTGGCCGACGGCTGCCCCCAGGAGACCGTCGAGCGCTCTCCCTTCAAGAGCTGCTCGTGCACGTGGCGGAACAGGTCGACGCTCTGCCGGTCGGGGTAGACATCGGCGTACATGTCGCGCCCGATCAGCCCCTCGACGCTCGCGTAGCCGAAAATGGCCCCGAAGCGGTCGTTCAAAAAAATCGCCTTCCCCTCCTGGATCACGTAGATCCCGTCGGTCAGGTTAAGCACGATGCTGGTAAAAAGGTTGGTACTCATGATCACCTCGCCGTAAATGAAGTGCAGCGGAGCAAAACCTGCGCCAGAGCGCCGGACGTGCCTGCAGACGGGGGTGAGCCCCGCTCCCGGGGCACAATCGAGCGATTTGCCCCACCTCCGACCTCGGCGCCCGAGAAAAACTGGGGCATATCCCCCATCTCCCCGTGAGGCGAAACACGCAAACCCGCGCGGGGGAGGCACTCACGGCGCACGGGGCAAGTGGCACCCTATTTGCTGGAAAAAGGCAGCCGCCGTGGCGCCGCAGCAGGACGCACGGGCCATTTTTCGCACCGCAAAGCAGGAGAACCTACATGAAGCTGGCAGACCTGTACAAACGGGGACTCATCGTCGCGCTCGCCTGCGCCGCCCTCCTCATTTCCAACCTTTCCGCGTTCGCCACCGCGCTACCCGGGGACTGCGACGGCAACGGAAGCGTCACCATGATCGAGGTGCAGGGGGCGATCAACATGTTCCTCGGCACGAAGACGGTGGCATCCTGCGTGGACACCGACCAAAGCGGCGCGGTCACGATAACAGAGCTGCGCAACGTGGTCAACGCCTACCTCGGGCTCCCGGTGATGATCCCGGCGCTTGCCGTGACCGGCACTGTGAAGGACCCGATCTCCGGGCTCGCCGTCACCGGGGCGACCGTGACCGCGTACGCCGACGGCGCAAGCACCCCCGCGGCAACCGCCACGGTGCAAAGCACCGGCAGCTACAGTTTCTCAGGACTCTCGGCGGCCGGCACCTACCAGCTCGTGTTCAGCAAAACCGGCTACGCCGACGTGAACTACTACGGCGTCAAGCCGAGCCAGAGTGCCGCCACCGCACTGGAAACCGTACTCATGCTCACGACCGACAAGGCTTCGCTCACCACGTCGATCAACGGCTATGTCCTGAACGCCTCCAACAACACCGGTGCGGCCCTGACCCTCAGGTTCCGCCCGGGGCTGGGCGCCACCACAGGCAACTACCTGGCCAAGACGGCCGACGGCTACGGGTATTACTACAAGGACTACTTCCCCGCCGGGTGCTACACGGCGGAGGTGTTGAAGCTCGTTGACGGGGCGGAAACGAGCTACGGCTACTTCACCGTCTACTCCGTCCCCGGGGTATCAACCTACAACAACAGCCAGAACTTCACCGCGGACACCGGGACGACGCCGTCCACCACCTACCGCGCCGTCCTCAGCTGGGGGAGCGCCGAGCGCGACCTCGACCTCCACGTCACCGGTCCCCTGAACCCGGACGACACCTCCACCACCATTGGGTCCAGCAACACCCCGAGGTTCCATGTCGGCACCAGCACCTCCGACCCCCAGGTGAGCTACCCGTACGGCAGCGCCATCACAGGCACGACCCTCAGGAACATCCCCGGGGCTACCACCGAGGCATACCTCGACCAGGATCAAGCGAACCACGGCGTCGACAACGGCAGCGAAACCTTCACCATCCTGACCCAACAGGCAGGCGTCTACCGTTTCTACGTCTACAACAACTCGGCCGCCGGTTACCTCGCCGAGTCGGGCGCACAGCTCAAGCTTTACCGCGGCACCACCCTGGTGAAGAGTTACACCGTCCCCAACAAGGCCGGCAACACCTGGACCGTCTTCGAACTCGACGGCGACACGGTGACCGACAAGAACCTCATGTCCACGGTGGACCCGACCCAGACGTACAACCTCGCCAAGCCGGTGGCGGGCTATCCCGTGGACGAGCTCTCCACCTTCAAGCAGGTGCAGAAAAACCTGCCCACGCGGTAGCAAAGGGGTAAGGAGCAGCTGAAAATGGAAAGACTCAGCAAGAAGTGCACGGCGATCCTCGTAGGCGCCCTCACCTGCCTCGCAGCGGGTATCGGACTGGCCCCCCGGGTCGAGATGACCCCGAGGGGGCTGGAGCGGCCCGCGAGCCTTGCCACCGAGGTGACCGGGCAAGGCTCAGATGCGGCAAACGTGATGGTGCAAAGCTGCGCGGGCGGCGTCTCGATGAGCTGCCACCCGCAACGCTCCCGCCCCCAGCTTTAGACGCGCCATCGCAAGAACGAAAAAGGCTCCCCTTCGCAAGAAGAGGAGCCTTTTTCGTTGCCGTCGCGCGCCGCACCGATCAGGCGTACCCGAGGGCGATGCATGCCGAGCGCTACTGGGGAGGCGCTACATGGGTGTAAGAGGTCAGGTAGTCGACCACGACGCCGTTGTCGTCGATGAAGATCATCGTGCTGAGAACCTTGCTCTTCATGGAACCGTCGGCGTTGAAGGGGGAGGCGTTGTAGGTCCAGAACTCCTTCGTGCGCGCGATGGGCGGCAGGGGCACCTTTATGGTGGCGAGCATATCCTTGGAAAGCTGGCGCTTGTTCTGCTCCACCGCCACCGGGCTCCCGTAGGCCGCGAGCACCTCGGCCTTGGTGGTCTTGTCCTTCACGATAAGCTCGGCAAGGGACGCCTCGCTCAGCTCGACCTTCTTGGGTGCCGGAGCGGTTGCCGCTGCCGGTGCCACTTCACTTTTCACAGCCTGGTGCGCGCAACCGCCCAACAACGCGCCAACAACCAACAAACCAACCCTCTTCATCATCCGACCTCCTGGTATAGATAAGATACTGCACGCTAAGCCGTGCAACGTCTCTGCCAACATCAGTCGCATCTGAGCCGCGCAAGGTGCGCCCCGGCACATCGACGCAGCTTCGCGTCCTTGCGGGGCATCCGCCTCCCTCCCCCCGCCGGCACCTCGGGCGGCGCCATCCGATCGTGGGCGATTTCACCCCAATGGTCCCCCATGCGGGGGATATCACCGCACCTTTTCAAGACTCGGCGTCCCTTCGCGGGACCGGACGTCAAGGGGACCTCCTCCCGTCGGGGCATCGCGGTGTTTTAAAGCGAGTGCAATATATCAATTATTATATAAGTTTCCAAGCCTCATCTCCTTCCGGGTTGTTTTTTTTCGCCCCTGACGCGCGGCGACCGGCATCGCAGGTACGACAATTGCTATTATCCAGTCAAGCTCTCTTCACACCGTACCGGTGATGCCTTAAAACCTGGTCCGGCGCAGTCGTCACGTGCCCCCATTCACGCGGCGGCCTGAAGGTCCGAAGTAGCAGCAACAAAGAAGGCAGCACAATGCAATTCATTTCAAATCCAATCAAGAGACTGAGAGGGAAACAACCTATGAAAAAAAGGGGATTGAAAATCTCGCTTTTGGCGGGGGCCTCGGCGGTAGCCGGCCTCACCGTAGGCGGGACGATTGCCCAAGCGGCGCATCCGGCAATCCAGCTTTACACCTATCAGGAGGTAGCGCAGCAGTACGGCGTACCCGCCATGCCGGTTATGGTCGACCAGACCTCGAAGCAGGGCATGCCGTACAGCCCGAAACAGACCTGCATGGGCGGCGGCTCCATGAGCTGCCACACCGCTGGTAACACCGTCGGGCTCAAGAGCTACGAAGACATGTCGAAAGGGGCCTTCCACGCCACCCTCGGCGTCGCTGAGTGGATGGACAACTCCGACAGCGGCCTCTTCATGGAAAACGGCAAGCAGACGGGCCTCAACCCGCAGAAACCCTGGCTGCAGTCCCACGGCCACAACGGCAAGTGGTGAACCCCCTCGCTCCGCCAGGTGGCGGACTTACAGAAAAAAGCAGACGGCAAAGGCATCACCTATCCGGGCACCCCGAACACCGGCGACCCGGTTCTCGACTCCAAGACCCCCGGCACCAAGCTCTACATCTTCCTGAACGGCGGCACCGTTAACGGCCAGGCGTATCCGAAAGTCGACCTCTCCCTTTGGGACCAGGCGACCATGTGCGCGACCTGCCATCCGGGCGGCGTAACCTACGAGGAAGACAGAAACGGCAACCGCCTCCCCTTCAAGACCCTGACCGACATGGCCATGGGCAACGTGAACCCCTTCACCACCACGGTTTGGGAACAGTTCAGCGCGCAGGGGATCGAAAGCTCCTTCGCAACCATCGCCCCCTGGGTCTACCCGCAGTACAAGGGTAACAACCCGGCCAACGGCCCGGTGCTCCTTCCGAGCCTCGCCAACGCATGGGTGAAGACCGACCCCATGGGTAACCCCGTCGCACTCGGCGTCAAGGCGATGGACATGCTCGAGCCGAACACCAAGGCGATGATGCCGGTGTTCTCCGGCCAGCTCATGATGCCGAACGTGAAGGAGATGGACTGCCTGTTCTGCCACCTCTCCGGCTACGACAACGTCATGTCCTCCGTCATGACCCAGGCCGGCAGCCTGAACGCCGCCCCGGGCGCCGGCGCCATGCTCTTCGACATGAACCCGGCCAGCCCGACCTACATGGGTTACAACTCGCAGAACGGCAACGTGACCTTCACGGATCCGGATGCGAACAACATGCAGATGGTGTCGTTCTCCCCGACCTTCATCGGCCGCATCAAGGCCGCCCCGGAGTCCAACAACTGCATGCAGTGCCACGCCACCAAGACCCTGAAGGATCTCCCCGAGATGTTCGGCGTCACCGGCGGCAGCAGCGGCTTCCTCTCCTCCGCGCCGATGATCTACGACCCGGCCAACGCCGTCGGCCCCAACGGCAAGAGGATGACCTCCTACGACATCAACGCCATGTGGCTGACCAGCGGGTCCTCCCCGGTCATCAACTTCGGCAACTACACCCAGTACATGATGCCGGGCATGCCGTACCTGCAGGCTCAGCAGACCTTCAAGAGCGCAGCCAGCGAGACCGGCTTCCTGGGCGGCGGCAACCCGGCCATGTCCGGCCCGCTCTACTACTACAACGGCGACGGCTCCATGCCCGACCAGAACGCCCTCAAGCGCTCCACCATGCCGTTCCCGCGTGCTGAGTGGTTCAAGCGCGGCGACGCATGGCAGGCAGGCCAGGATGTCCACGGTTCCTTCGGTTGCGCCGGCTGCCACTTCACCGGCAACAGCACCAACAAGAACCAGTGCGACCCGGGCCGCGGCTTCGACATGTCCAGCACCACCGCAGACGGCGTTCCGCCGCTTTGGAAGCGTCAGGTCGTCAAGGACTTCGACGCGGACGGCAAGCCGATCGTGGCCGCAAACGCCACCGAGGCGGGCGCAGCGGTTCAGAAGCACGACACCCGCAACACCGTCAAGCGCTGCGAGTTCTGCCACATCACCGGCAAGGACTACTACGGCAACGCCATCCAGACCTTCGGCGCACCGAACCCGGATGCGGCTCACACCCAGTACGGTCTGAAGAACAACATCGTCCAGATCGCCGACAAGGTCGACATCTCCAGCACCGGTTACGGCGGGCAGGGGATCTCCGAGCACACCAACTTCACCACTGATAACACCAAGCTCGGCCGCGGCAACCACCTCGACGCGATGGACTGCACCGTCTGCCACGTCAAGAAGGTCAGCATGGCGGTTCGCGCCCTCGACGCCACCTCCGGCATGCGCTTCCCGGCCATCGTCGGCACCGACTCCTCCAAGGGGATGATCGGCCTGTTCGAGGATCCGGCTCCGGCATCCTTCAACGCGGGCGCAGTCGATCAGTACAACCAGATGTACGCGGCCATCAACCAGGCCATGGGCCTCACCGCCGGCATGCCGGGCTACAACGCACCCATCCCGGCCGGCACCCACGTTGTGGGCGGCCAGCTCAAAGAGTGGAAACCGCTGCACCTCTGGCAGAGGCTCGGCAACATGGAAGCTCCGCTCACCTTCGGCAACGGCACCAAGAGCGGCATGCAGTACCGTCGCAAGATCTACCTCAGCAACGCGATCTCCGCGGTCATCTGGAACAACACCGACCCGAACGTCGACGCAAACGGCGACACCGTCCCGGGCGGCCTGCTGATCGGCGACAACGACGAACTCGGCCGTACCGTCAAGCCTTCGCTGGCCGGCTACACCGACGTATTCGACGAGAAAGCTCCGCACAAGAACAACACCCAGGGCTACGGCGAGCCGATCTACGACCCGTGGATCCAGCGCGACCTGAAGGCCGGCATGAACTTCGGTCCTTCCGCCCTCTCCGTCATCTCCATCGGCTTCAACGACCCGATGAGCACCGCTTCCGGCTCCGCATTCATGCCGGACGGCACCTTCTCTCCGGCCAACTACTGGAAGTACGTCAGTGTTTGGAGCGGCGCGGTCACCTTCACCGAGCCGAACCAGATCCGCGACTACAAGAACTACCGCAACGCCCTCGAGAGCCAGAAACCCGCAGCTCTGCAGAAGAGCTGGAACGGCACCGAACTCGCCTACATCGGCGCTCCGTTCATGGTCACCCACGGCGTCAAGTCCGTACGTGAGCACGTAGTCGGCAAGAGCTGCGCCGACTGCCACGCCCCCGAGAAAGGGTTCTTCACCGGCGGCTTCGACATGGTCGGCACCGCAATCCCGGCTGACCGCACCTTCAACCCGACCTCCCAGGTCAGCATCGACCAGTCCACCGGCACGGTCACCCGCATGCCTGGCATCCCGGGCCTCGACTCCGCCAGCAACCTGATGAGCCGTCCGCTGGAGCCGGTCCGCGTGAAAGCCTACAACGGCGATCTGCGCACCGCATTCGAAGGCTTCAACAAGCTGGGCCAGGCACGCACCGTGAAGTTCCAGAAGAGCGATGCGACCTACACCTGGACCACCGATCTCGAGCGTGCCGACGTCCTCTATCCTGATGAGGACGGCGCCATCTACTACAAGATCGCTGACACCAACGACGACGGCAGCGTCAAGGCCGGCGCAGTACCCATGACCGGTCGCGAGTATGCCGCGTACATGGAAACCATCGCGGCGAACTTCGACGCCGCAGCTGCAGGCGTCGGCGTGCAGCCGGTCGCAACCATCGCGGCAGTCAACGGCGAGACCGGCACCACCGCGGCTCCGCTCGTCAAAGGTTCCTCCTACAACTTCGCTCCGGCCACCGCCCCGGCTGCCGGTGCCAAGTTCCAGTGGGCCACCAACGCTGGCGACGGCGCAACCATCGCTGCAGCAACCGCAGCAACAACCGGCATCACCTTCACCAAGGCCGGCACCTACAGGGTCGCCCTCACCGTGACCAACGTCGACGGCGCTGCCGCAACCAGCTACAAGCTCGTCAACGTCACCAACCCGGTCTACATCAGCGTCACCGCTCCGGCCACCACCTCTACCACCACCACCGTGCCGGCAACCGCCACCAAGCCGGCCTACACCTACACCACCGTCA
>NZ_RAHW01000012.1 GCF_004117875.1 Geomonas oryzae
AGACCACAACGTTGATAGGCCGGGTGTGTAAGTGCAGCAATGCATTCAGCTTACCGGTACTAATCGGCCGTGAGGCTTGACCATAAAAAATTACTCGAGAGGGGGGTGGACCTCCACCCCCCGATCATATACTGCCGAATCCTACGATCACGAAATGCAATTGTGAAACTGTCAGACTAGTCTGACCAGTCCGACTGGTCCGACGTCCGACAATAGAGAGCTTCGCGCCAAGCGCGTAAAAGTTTCTCTGTGGCAATGCCGAGAGGGTCACACCCGTTCCCATCCCGAACACGGAAGTTAAGCCTCTCTGGGCCGATGGTACTGCACTGGTAACGGTGTGGGAGAGTAGGTCGCCGCAGGGAATTTAATAGAGAAGCCCCACCGGAATCCCGGTGGGGCTTTTCGCTTTTCTCCAGTTTGGCTTTGTCACCTGCCATATCATCTTCCCCGCATAACAGGGTTCTCGTCCCTGACCTCTTCCTCTATCGTAGATCAAACCCCTTTCTTCTTTCGCGTGTAATTGCATTTCTTCGCGTACTGGTTAGAATGTGGGCTGGCTAATTTTAAGGGAGGTGTCTCATGGGAAACTTGTTGTGCGTAATCCCGTTGGCAGTGCTCCTGGCTGGTTGCGCCAGCAAAGGCTATGTAGAAAGACAGATCGATCCCGTGTCGTGCAGGGTGGATGTCCTCGAGTCCAAAATGGGTGCAGCGGAGACCAGGAGTGCCTCTGACGAGCAGCGCCTCAACGCACTGGAAACCCGGCTTGCCACCATCGAGGGGCAGGTAAGCCAGGCACAGCTTGCCAACAAGGCAATGCTGGATGAAGCTACCGCAAAGGCAGCCGACAGCGCCCAGAGGGCGGAATCAGCCGCATCTTCGGCAGCACAGTCGGCGGAACGGGCTCAAAAGATCTTCGAGCTAGGGCAGAAGAAATAAGCTGCGCCAAACTCAGATGCTTCGCAGCCTCGCCACGGTAATTGCTTCACCTGGTCTTGTGGCCCTTGCAACGACAGCGGCGCAGGCGCCTGTCGATGCGGTCTACTACGGCGGCCACCTCGGAAAAGTCTTCACGTACCGGGTGCGCGAAGGGGAATCGCTTTTGGAGATTGGTCGCCGTTTTGATCTCGGCTTCAACGAAGTAACCGCCGCCAACGCAGGCGTCGACCCCTATCTGCCTCTTCCCGGCACTTTAATCACCATCCCGACTGCGTGGATCCCGCCCGAGTCATCTCCACGCCCCTCGATCGTGGTCAATCTGGCGGAACTGCGCTTGTACTTTTTCCCGAAGGACCCAGCCGACCCACTCCTTTCCTTCCCGATCGGTATCGGAGATGAAGGGACCGACACGCCGCTCGGCCTTTATACCGTGGATCGAAAGTCCCTTGACCCTTCATGGCATGTACCTGCCTCCATACGGCAACAAAGAGAAGATCTCCCACCCGTTGTTCCTCCCGGCCCGGATAACCCACTGGGAACCCGAGCCCTGCATCTCTCCGGCAACGACATCCTGATTCATGGCACAAACCGCCCCTGGGGGATAGGCAGGCGTTCGAGCCACGGGTGCATCAGACTCTATCCGGAAGACATGGTGCGGCTGTTCGCATGTGTGGGAAGGGGGACCCAGGTGCTTATCGTGAACCGCCCTGTCAAGGTTGGCCTAAAAGAGGGCAAGGTCTTCCTGGAGGTACACGGAGACGGGAATTACCAGGCAGAGCCCGGCGAGGTGCTGCACCAGATGGCGCGGCTCGGGCTCCTGGCTAAGATTGACATCAGCCTGGCGGTCAGGGCGGTTTCCGAGAAGAGGGGATATCCGGTTGAGGTGACCTTGATCCGGTGATGATTGGTCTTTCCGATGGAGGGTGGCACACCTCCATCGGAAAGGTCCGTGGCAGAAATTACTTCTTTGGTTTCAGCGGGCTTTGCTTGTAGAAAATCCCGAGAACGCTCTGTTCGTCAGCGGTGAGCTTCACCCCTTTGAGTTCCATCCTGTGCTGGATCTTTTGCATGTCCTTGCCTGCGGCAATGGCGCTCTCGATGCGCTCTGCGGTATGGCATGAGACGCATTTCTTGTCTATTACCAGGTGCGCTTCCTTGAAAGTCCCGCCGGTCACCGCGCCCAGGTCCTTACCTGACGAGGGGAATTGTGCAGCAGGCACAGTACCGGTGTAAATGAGTGTCGCAGCAGCTCCCAATGCAATCACATGTCTCATTGCAACTCCTTTGTCACGGGTGTTTTGAACTGATATGACTCAACATATATCAGGTTTTCCGTGAATTGCTCTGTCTGCTTCCCATTTACTTGCTCTTGACAGCAAATGTGAGAGGTCTATTATCCGAAATGCGCCGCTCGTTAGCATCTGCTCACTGCCGGGGATTGAGAAAAGGTGACAGTGCTGGCCTGAGACCATAATTCTCTTTTTAGGAGGCCGTTATGGCAGTGCAAGCAGCAACTACTGTGAGGATGTTCGGAGCCCTGCATGGTATCAGAAGGGACCGCGGGTTACCTTCTGTAGTCGATGTTGACATCCCGGCTGACGGTTGTACTGCCAGCGCGATAGCGGAAGCGCTGGAACTGCCCCTCAACCGGATTGACGGAGTTTTTATCAACCACAGGGTTTACCCGCTGGACCACTTGGTTCGCCCGGGTGACCGTGTTGCCTTCATTCCTGTCGGAGTACCTGGCGGGGCGGGGTTATTCAGCAGGGCTGCCTGTCGGTAATTCTTCATTCCTGCACCGTTTACTCCAGCACGGCTCCAGCTGCCTTCCTGAGTCTCCTTTGTCGATTGCCTTTCAGGCGCGTCGCACAACCTTTACCGAAATGAAGTGGCAGCTCCTTGGTACATCGCTTTGAAGACGTGGTAAAATCTGTCTGTTCACGGGACAGCCTATCCGGCCGATGCTCCTAACCATCTGACACGACAGACACGGAGATGCGGGAAATGGTAAAGCTAAAGCGCATTCTGTTGGTGGAGGATAACGCAAACGATGCCGAACTCACGTTGGAGGCGTTGGCAGAGCACAACCTCGCCAATGGAGTCGATGTTGTCAGGGACGGTGCCGAAGCTCTGGATTACCTCTACCAGAGGGGTAAATACTCAGAGTATGAACCGGGCAACCTGGCCGTTATCCTTCTGGATCTGAAACTACCCAAAGTCGACGGCCTTGAGGTGTTGAGCGCTATTAAGGCTGACGAGAAGCTGAGATTCATCCCGGTGGTAGTTCTCACCTCATCACGTGAAGAAAGAGACGTCGTTGAGAGCTACCGGCTCGGCGTCAACGCCTACGTCGTCAAGCCGGTGAACTTTTCCGAATTCATCACGGCCGTCAAGGAAATCGGTGCCTTCTGGGCCATCGTCAATGAACCACCCCCGATGTCTTCCCGAGGTTTGAATAAATGACGCAGCGCCTGCGCATATTACATCTTGAAGACGATCCGATGGATGCCGAGCTGGTTTTGATGGCGCTCAGCGCGGAGGGGATGGATTGTGAAGTCGAGGTGGTATCAAGGCGTGAGGAGTTCCAAAGCGCTCTGGAACGGGGCGGGATGGATCTCATCCTCGCCGACTTCGCCCTTCCGGCGTTTGACGGGATGACGGCCCTCGCCATGGTGCGGGTTAAACTCCCCGACCTCCCCTTTGTTTTCGTGTCAGGCAAGCTGGGCGAAGAAGCGGCGATCGAGTCCCTGAAAAGCGGAGCGACGGACTACGTGCTGAAAAGTCGGCTGTCTCGACTGGTTCCCGCGGTGCAACGCGCACTCACCGAGGCGAAGGAGCGGGCGAGGCAGCGGGAGACCGAACGGGAACTGGAGGTCGCCCACGCCGAGATTGAGAAGAGGGCCGAGGACTACCGGAACCTCTTCAACAGCATCCGCGACGTGATCGTGGTCTCCGATCACCACCGGACCATCCTGCATGTAAACCAGCCCGCCCTGCGCGACATCTTCGGTTATGAATCCGAAGAGGTAGTCGGCAAAAGCAGCAGAATTCTATATGCCGACAAGCATGACCACGAACGCACCGGTAAAGAGGTGTTCGACGTGCAGGCCCCGGTGAAGGGAGCGCTGTCAGAACTGCACTTCCGCAGAAAGCACGGCGAGGTTTTCATCGGCGAGTTGTTCGCGATGAAACGTCTGGACCGCTTCGGCAAGGTGACCGGCAACATCTCCATTTTCAGGGATATAAGCGAACGCAAGAAGGCGGAAGCCGACCTGCGTGAGAGCGAGCTGCGCCGCATGCAACTTCAGATGGAGCTCGTGTACGCGGCCGAGATCCAGGCGAAGCTTTTGCCGCGCTGCTACCCTCAGATCCCGCACTTCGAGATGGCCGCCCGATGCCTTCCGGCCAAGCAGGTTGGCGGGGACTTCTACGACTGGCAGCAGGTGTCGCCGACGCTGTTCAACCTAACCCTGGGAGACGTGATGGGGAAGGGGATGGCAGCGGCCATGCTCATGGCGACGGTACGGGCGGCGCTGCACGCGGTCACCCTGTACAACCAGCCCGCCCAGGCCGTGCATCTTGCAGAGAAGGCGCTGAACGAGGACCTGGAGAATTCCGAGAGCTTCGTTACCCTCTTTCACGCCCAGCTCGACGCCGGCACGAAGACCCTCTCCTTTGTCGACTGCGGCCACGGCTATGTTTTCGTCCGGCGCGCGAACGGGAAGGTGGAGACGCTGTCGCCGCGGGGGCTTCCTCTCGGCGTGAAAGGGGAGGAGGTCTACCAGGAAGGGAGGATCCGCTTCGGGAGGGGGGACGTCATGGTCCTTTACAGCGACGGCCTGGTGGATGCGAAGCCCCAGCTGGAGCTGACCTACGAGCTGATCGCCCGGCAACTGGCCGGCAAGGAGAGCGCCCTCGAGATGGTGGACAGCCTGATCGCCCTCACCGACAAGCCGGATCCGCAGCCGGACGACATCACCGTACTGGTGCTGCGAGCGCTGTGAGTCCCCCCGCCGGATGCCGACCGGCTCTAACTCTCCTACTCGCCGATGATCTTTACCAGCACGCGCTTTCTCCGCATGCCGTCGAACTCCCCGTAAAAGACCTGCTCCCAGGGACCTAGATCCAGCTTCCCCGCCGTCACCGCAACGACGACCTCGCGCCCCATGATCGTCCTCTTCAGATGAGCGTCGCCGTTATCCTCGCCGACGTTGTGCCGGTAACGGCTGTGCGGTTTTTCCGGGGCGAGCTCTTCCAGCCACTGCTCGAAGTCATGGTGCAGCCCGCTTTCGTCGTCGTTTATAAAGACACTGGCGGTGATGTGCATGGCGTTGCAAAGAAGCAGCCCTTCCCTTATGCCGCTTTCCGCGATGGCCGCCTCCAAGTCGCGGGTGATGTTAACGAACCCCCGTCTGCTCTTGATCTGGAACCACAGTTCCTTCCGGTGGTGCTTCATCTGGACTCCTTGTTTGTGTAGTCTCCGCCCGCTTGGTCTCGCGTGGCGGCGAGCCTGCGGCGAAGGCTGCGTCGAGCAGGGCCGGAGCAGCCTTCCAGCGGTTGGGTGAATGCATGATGACCAGGAGCACCTTGCGCTCCTCGCGCTCGGCGATCGCCACGAGGCACTGTCCGGCGTTGGGAGTGGTGCCCGTTTTCACGCCGACGGCTCCGGGGTAGCGCCCGATCAGCCTGTTCTTGTTTCGGAAGTAGAAGCTTCGCCTGCCGTCGATGGTCGAGATGTGCATGCTCTGTTTGGCGACAAGTCTAGCAAAAGACGGTACCCGCATCCCCGCCTCGGCAAGGCGTGCGAGGTCGTGGGCGCTCGAGTAGAGCCCGGCACTGTCGTGGCCGCAGGCGTTGCTGAAACGGGTGTCCTCGAGGCCCAGCGCCCGGGCGCGCGCGTTCATCTGTAGCACGAATTTTTTCTGATTGCCACAGGCGTGATCGGCGAGCGCCCGGCATGCGTCGTTGGCCGAGGCGATAAGGGTCGCGGCAAGGAGATCCCGCACCCTGAACCTCTGGCCGGCGCGCAGACCTATCCTGCTCCCGGTTTCGCGGGATGCCGCACGGGAAACGGTCACCACGTCGTCCAGATCGCAGCGCTCCATCACCACGAGGGCGGTCATCATCTTGGTGAGGCTTGCCGGTGCACGCCTCAAAGAGGCGTTGCGCTCGCGGTAGATGTGCCCGTCGATCTTCAGCAGATAGGTAGGTGCCGGGTAGTTCGACGCTGCGACTGCGTGGGGGAAGGGGGCGCAGACCAAAAGGGAAAGGATGAGACCTCGCTTTATTGATGAGAAAATTTTCATCCTGCACGTTATAGCATCCTTTGCAGGGGCCGCAACGCGCGAGCGGACCGTCCCGCCTCACTGAGCAATCTTGGATTTACAAACCGTCGCCGGTTAAGGTATCTTTGCTCCCTCGATTATCGCGATTGCTGTGAGGGACCACATTGGCTACAAAGATCCGCATTCTTCCTGAAAATCTCACCAACAAGATCGCTGCCGGCGAGGTAGTGGAGCGCCCCGCCTCCGTCGTCAAGGAACTGGTGGAAAACGCGCTGGACGCGGGTTCGAAAGAGGTGACGGTGGAGATAGAGTCCGGCGGCAGGCGGCTCATCAAGGTCACCGATTCGGGGAGCGGCATGTCCCGCGAGGACGCCCTCCTCGCCCTCGAACGCCACGCCACGAGCAAAATCGCCAGCGACGACGACCTCTTTTCCCTGACCACCCTTGGTTTCCGTGGCGAGGCGCTGCCGTCGGTCGCCTCGGTGTCGCGGCTCACCATCGCCACCCGTACCGCGGAAACCCTGGAAGGCGCCGAGATCTACGTCGAGGGGGGACGCATCAAGGAGGTCAAGGAGTGCGGCATGGCCTCGGGGACGGTGATCGAGGTGCGCAACCTCTTCTTCAACACGCCGGCGCGCCTCAAGTTCATGAAGAGCGCGGAGACCGAGGGGGGGCACGTGGGCGAGCTCTTGACGCGGCTTGCCATCTCCCGCCCGGACGTCCGCTTCACCTACAAAAACGACGGCAAGGTCGTCTTCCGTGCTCTGGACGCCGACCTTAAGGAGCGGGTGGCGACGCTTCTCGGCCGCTCCATCGCTTCCTTCCTCTACCCCGTCTCGTACGAGGACGGGGGGGTAAAGGTAAGCGGCCTCGTGGCGGCGCCCGAGTGCAGCCGCAGCGCGGCAAGCCATCTCTATACCTACATAAACGGCCGCTTCATCAAGGACAAGGTGGTGCAGCACGCCGTGCTCCAGGCCTACCGCAACTTCATGGAGCGTGGACGCTATCCGGTAGTCGCCGTCTTCATCGATATACCCCCGGGCGAAGTCGACGTGAACGTGCATCCGACCAAGCACGAGGTGAGGTTCAGGCAGCAGGGACGGGTGCACGACGCGATCCAGTACGCCGTGGAAAGCGTCCTGAAACAGACGCCGTGGCTGAAACGTCCTGCCGCGACGGACGCTGCGCGCCCGACGGAGACGCGAGCCGCGGCGGCGAGCACGGCGACGAGGCCGCTCTGGACGCAGGCGGCGCCTTCCCTCCAGGCTCTCCCGCCGAAGCAGGAGCGCTTCGAGGTGCCCGCGGCGGCGCCCGCCCAGGAGCAACCGGCGCCGTCGGTGAGCGAGACCAAGGTGGCGGAGATTCGCGAACTGCTCACCGGGTACCAGGCCAAGCCTCAGCCCCCCCTGCGGCAGCAGCTGCACTTCCCCTCCCAGGCGGAAAAGCCGCAGCCGGAGCCCGAACCCCCGGTCGTGCCGCAGCCGATCAAGGAAGAGGAGGCGGAAAGCGGCGTGGCGGGTTATTTCTCCTCACTTGCCGTGATCGGCCAGTTCAACGCCTCTTACATCCTGTGCCAGCGGGGCACCGACCTTGTGCTCATCGACCAGCATGCGGCGCACGAGCGCGTCGCGTTCGAGAGGCTGAAGGGGGAGTTTTCCGGGAGGGCGGTGGACAGCCAGGGGCTTCTCTTTCCGGAGACGCTGGAACTCTCCTTCAAGGAATCGGCGGTGCTCAAGGAGCATCTGGAGGAGTTGCGCCGACTCGGCTTCTCCTTCGAGGAGTTCGGCGGCAACACGTGGCTTTTAAATGCCGTGCCGCAGCTTTTGGCCGGGAGCGACTACCTGCGTACCGTGCGCGACATTCTGGAGGAACTCGCGAGCCTTAGCCGCAGCCGCACCTTCACCGACGTGCAGGAAGAGCTGCTGGCGCGTATCGCCTGCCACAGCGTGGTGCGTGGCCGGCGCTCTTTGAGCGCCCAGGAGATTGCGGCTCTTTTCAAGCAGATGGATGAGACCGACTTCTCCAGCAACTGCCCGCACGGCCGGCCCGTGATGCAGACGCTCACCCTCTCCGAGGTCGAGAAGATGTTCAAGAGGGTGTAGCGGGACGTGACGGAGATGGTGAAGAAGAAAATCAAGCTTTTGGTGATCGGCGGCCCGACCGGCTCGGGGAAGAGCGATCTCGCCCTCAGGCTCGCGGAAGCGATCGGCGCGGAGATCGTCAACGCCGACTCGATGCAGGTCTACCGGGGCATGGACATCGGCACCGCGAAGCCGAGCCCCGAGGAACTCGCCCGCGTGCCGCACCACCTGATCGACATCGTGTCGCCGGACGAGGACTTCACCGCCTCGGAATTCCGCAGTGCCGCCTCCGCCGCCATCGAGGAGATCGACCGGCGCGGTAAGAAGGCGATCGTCGTCGGAGGGACCGGTCTTTACCTGCGTGCCCTCCTGGAGGGGCTGCTCGACTCCCCGACCGGCGATCCCGAGTTGCGCCGCCAGTTCGACGATGTTCCGGGGGAGGAGTTGCACCGTCGCCTGATGCTGGCCGACCCGGAGACCGCGGCCCGGCTGCACCCAAACGACCGGGTCCGCCTGATCCGCGCCCTCGAGGTCTACCTCCAGACCGGTCGCCCCATCTCCGCCTTTCGTGCCGAGCACGGCTTTTCAGGAGACCATTACCAGGCGTTCAAGGCGGCCATATCCGTGGAGCGCCAGGAGCTCTACCGACGCCTCGAACTCAGGGTGGAGCGGATGATGGCCGCAGGACTTGTGGACGAGGTGAAAGGTCTGCTCGCCTCAGGGTACCGCCGCGAGATGAAGGCCATGCGCTCCATCGGCTACAAGGAGATCTGCGCCCATCTGGATGGGGAAATAACGCTGGATGAAGCAGTTACGCTGATAAAGAGGGACACGAGGCGTTACGCCAAGCGTCAGATGACATGGTTCGGCAGGGAAAATGAAATTTATTGGCTTGAATATCCTACAGGTTTTGCTAGTATCCTTGGTCATGTGATTGAATTTTTTGGGTAAAGGAGCGGAATCATGCCGAAAACGCCTTTTAACATTCAGGACCAGTACCTAAACCAGTCCCGCAAGGAGCGTGTAAAGGTCCTGGTGCAGCTCATGTCCGGCGAAAAGCTGGAAGGGCATATCAAATCCTTCGACAACTTCTCCGTGTTGATGGAAGTGCACGGTGATATCCTCATCTACAAGCACGCGATCTGCAGCATCACCTCGGTAGACGGTGTATTCCGTCTGCACCAGTAGTTCAATACCCAGGGAAAAGCCACAGAAGAACCATTCGGCGCGGACCTAGATCCATCGGTGCGTCCCCTCTGGTTCACCGAAGTCCTATCCCCAGCCGGCCCGTGAGGGCCGGTTCGTTTTTTATCTGTTGCCAAAAACCTCCTTCTCCTCCTATCATTAAACCTGCATGCGCGCCGCCTGCTCCGCCCCGCGCCGAGAGAGCGGCAGTTTCCGCAGCCGGAAATACCTGCGTCTGCTGCAAGGCATGCACATCACAGGAGGAACCCCATGTCAGGGCTTACCATAGACCGGATCTTACCGGGAAGCATAGCGGAGGAGCTGGAGCTCCAGCCCGGTGACCGGCTCGTCGCGGTGAACGGTCATCAACTGCGCGATGTCATCGACTACAACTTTTACGCCGCGGACGACGAGCTCGAGCTGCAAGTTGAGAAGGCGGACGGGGAGCTTTGGGAACTCGAGGTCGAGCGCGAGGAGGGGGAGCCGTTGGGGCTCTCGTTCCAGGCGCCCGCTCCGGCGCGCTGCGGCAACAACTGCGTGTTCTGCTTCGTGCACCAGCTCCCCCGCGGGCTGCGCGGTCCTCTCTACGTCAAGGATGAGGATTACCGGCTTTCCTTTCTTTACGGCAACTACGTCACCATGGCGAACATCGGGCGGGCCGAGTTGGAGCGGATCAAGGAGCAGCGCCTTTCGCCGCTCTACATCTCGGTGCATGCGACGGAACCGGCGCTGCGGGAGAAGCTCCTCGGCAAGAGCGGCATCCTGTCCATCCTCGACGTGATCCGCGAGCTCGCCGAGGCGCGCATCACCATGCACACCCAGGTGGTACTCTGCCCCGGTTGGAACGACGGCGACGCCTTCGCGAAGACCGTAGAAGACCTGGCGGCGCTGCACCCGTGGGTGGCGTCGCTTGCCGTCGTGCCGGTCGGTCTCACCGAGCACCGCCAGAACCTTCCACCCTTGGCGCCGGTCACCAAGGAGTTCGCCGCCGCCTTTGTGGGGAAGTGGTTCCCGCAGTCGCAGCTCCTCGAGGAGCGCCTCGGTGCGCCGTTTCTCTTCCTGGCGGATGAATTCTACATAAAGGGGGAGATCCCTTTCCCGGACGTGGCGAGCTACGGCGACCTGCCGCAGTTGGAGAACGGCGTCGGGATGATACCGCTTTTCCTCTCCGAGGCCGATCAGGTGCTGCAGGATGCCGAAAAGCTGAAGTCGGGGCGTTTCACCGTGGTGACCGGCGAATCCCCTTACCGCTTCCTCGCGGAGTTCCTGGAGCGCCTCTCCGGCGCCACGGGGGTCGCCATGCATCCGGTACCGGTACGCAACCGGCTCTTCGGTCCCACCGTCACCGTGACGGGGCTCGTGTGCGGCGCCGACGTGGTGGCCGCCCTGCAGGGGGTGGATCTTGGCGATGCGGTACTCGTCCCCGACGTGATGCTCAAGGAGGGGGAGGGGGTCTTCCTGGACGACCTCAGCCTGCATGACGTCGAACAGCAGCTGGGTGCCCCGGTCCAGGTCGTCGAATCGACCCCCTACGGGATCTACGACGCGCTGGTGGAGCGGCTCGGGTAGGTAACGGCAGGCGGTGGCAGGGCAATAAAAAAGCCGGAGGGGATCCATTCCCTTCCGGCTTTTCTCTTGCGGGCTTCTTTTTCTAGCGGGCCATCGCGTCGATCGCCTCGAAATCGAAGACGCTTTCCGCGGTGGACTGGATCAGGCTGATCTTCTCCACGTCGTCCGCGGTCATCTTCGAGACGTGCTCGGTCAGGGTGAGGAAGGCGTCGGCCGTGTTCTGCGAGGTGCGCAGGTACGGGATGTTGCTGTCGTCCAGGATCTTCTGGGTGATGGCGGATACCGGGGCCGAGCCCGGGATGACCATCCCCGCCAGCTTGCGCCGGTAGGCCGGTATGTTGTACAGCGCCGATGCGGTCACGATGAGCTCGTCGCGCGAACTGGTGGTGATGAGGAGCGTCGAGTCCTGCAGGGTGTCGATGACCCGCTGCGAGGAGGCGGCGCCGAGCTGGATGTGGTTGATGATCCGGTTCTTCCCTTCCTGATCCCCCTGCAGCGGCAGCTTCAAAAGCTTGGAGAGGTCGAGCAGGGTCGGGTTGGCCAGGGTGGGGGAGTAATCGAAGGCGCCGGCCACGCGTTGCTGGCGGCTTTCGAAGAAGGTCCGCAGGAACCCGAGGGTCTCTTCGCGCTTGGCGGCGAGGAGCTTGTTCACGAGGACGAGCTTCACGTCGGCGCCCTGCTGCTGGAACAGGGAAAGGTTCAACTGCACCGAGTCGATCACGCAGCCGATGCCGCCCGCGCCGACCATGATCACCGGCGCATCGAGCGTTCTCGCCACCTGGGCGTTGTTGATGCCGACCACCGAGCCCACGCCGCCGTGTCCGGAACCCTCGATGATGAGGAAATCGTTCTTCGCCTCTAGTTCGCGGCACGCCTTTTTGATCGCCTCAAGCGGCGCTTCGGGCGCGATCTCGCCGGAGAGGTACTTCTTCGTGTACCCCTTGCCGACGACGACCGGCGACATGAGCTTGCGGTCGGCCTCCAGACCGTAGACCGCGGCGATGAGGGCCGCGTCCATGTCCATCTCGACGCCGTCCAGCATGAATACCTTCGGGCCGATCGGCTTTATGAAGCCTACGCGGGCGTACTTCTTCTTCGCGAGGTGCAGCAGCGAAAGACTGATCGTCGTCTTCCCTACATGCTGCCCGGTCGCGGCTATGAAAATCTTCTTGCACATCAGTTTGTAGCCTCTTTGCGGTCCTCTCGGACGTAGTTCAGCTATTCACCCGGATTATACTGATTTGGCAAAATGGGGGCAACATGGTATACGGTACCGCCACGCCTCTCTTCGCAAGCCCTCCTGCTACGCCGCTCTGTCAGGACCGGAGCGTCTTCACCCACTCCCGCTTCCCGTTATCTTCTTGACGGTTGAACAGGATTCTGCAATAATCCGCCGGTCCAAACGCCTGTTTGTTTACATCAAATTTTTCTAAGCTTCACCATCACCGACTACAGCAAAGAAAAGGAGCGTAAACGTGAAAAAGATCTGGGTTATCCTGTCGTCTCTGCTCGTCCTTGCCTGCGCCGTCTCGGCCTTCGCCGGCGACGGGTCCTTCAAAAGGGTGAAAAGCGCCGGTGCCATGACCATCGGGCTCGATGACGCGTTCCCCCCCATGGGCTACCGTAACGACAAGGGGCAGTTGGTAGGCTTCGACATCGATGCCGCCGAGGAAGTGGGCAAGCGTCTGGGCATCAAGATCAACTGGCAGCCGACCGCATGGGACGGCGTCATCCACGCTCTCAACTCCAAGAAGTTCGACTGCATCTGGAACGGCATGACCATCACCGATGAGCGCAAGAAAGAGGTCGCCTTCACCAAGCCGTACAAGATGGACGGCCAGGTAGCCGTGGTCCGCTTCGCCGACAAGAAGCACAAGAAACTTGGCGACCTCAAAGGCGCCAAAGTGGGCGTTCAGAAAGGTTCCTCCGCCGTCGAGGCGGTCAAGAAGCTTCCCGCTGCCGCAGGCGAAGTACGCGAGTACGAGGACAACCCGAAAGCGCTGCTCGATCTCGAGTCCGACCGTCTTGACACCGTCATCATCGACGACGCAACCGGCCGTGACTTCATCGCCAAGCGCCCCGGCAAGTTCCGCATCCTGCCGGGCAACATCACCAAGGAGCCGTTCGGCGTCGCCTTCCGCAAGGAAGATGTCGAACTGCGTGAAGCCGTACAGAAGACCCTCGACAAGATGGTAAAAGACGGCACCATGGCGAAGATCTCCAAGAAGTGGTTCGGTGAGGACATCACCAACCCGAAGAAGTGGAAATAGTCAACCGCTTTCCCCTCCCCCTCGCGGGGAGGGGAAGAGTTATAAACCCAGTCAGGTGTGCCGATGAAATTTTTTAACGGCAGGATTGCCAAAAGGTCGATCCTGCTTTTTTCGTGCGTGCTGCTCTTCGCAGCCTCCATCTGTTTCGCCAAGGATTACGACCAGCTTTTCAGCGACGCCAACGACGCGATGGCTCAGGGTGACCTCCCCGCCGCCATCAAAATCCTGAAGAAGGTGGAGTTCGAGAAGGGGGACGAAAGCGGCGCCTTCGTCAGGAGCAGGATGCAGATCGCGCGCCTGCAGTTCGCCCTCAAAGACATGGACGCCGCCAGTGCCGCCGCCAAGGAGGTGCTCGCCGTCTACCCCGACAACAGCGAGGCGCTCAACTTCATGGCCTCGGTGCAACAGGAGCAAAAGCCCCGCTACAAGGTGTTCATCGAGGACTGCCTCCGCTTTCTGCCCCAGCTTCTGAAGGGAGCCGTGATGACGATCACCCTGGTGGTCTGCATCATCCTGATCTCTCCTCTCGGGGGGCTCCTCATCGCGCTCGGGCGCATCAGCACTTTCAAGCCGGTCTCCGGCCTCTGCTGGTTCTTCATCTGGCTCTTCCGCGGCACGCCGCTTCTTCTGCAGCTCTTCTTCATCTACTACGGCCTTCCGTCCCTCGGCATCACCTTCAAGCCGTTCACCGCAGCCATCCTGGGCCTCGGGCTCAACTACTCCGCGTATCTCGGCGAGATCATCCGCGGCGGGATCCAGAGTATCGAGCACGGGCAGATGGAGGCTGCGAAGGCGATCGGCATGAGCTACTGGCAGGCGATGCGCCGGGTGATCATCCCGCAGACCTACAAGCGCCTCATGCCCCCTATCGGCAACGAGTTCATCGCGCTCATAAAGGACACCGCCCTCGTTTCCACCATCGCGATGGTCGAGCTGATGCGCTCCGCGGACCAGATGTTCAACGCCTACTTCAACGTGACCGCGTTGATCCTGGCGGCGCTCATCTACCTGCTCTTCACCACCATCTTCACCTTCATCTTCGAAAAGATCGAGATTCGGGCCGGCATCTATGAAAACCGCTAACCAACCGTTGTTAAGCCTCAAGGGGATCACCAAGCACTTCGGCTCGCTCACCGCCGTGAACGGCGTCGACCTGGACGTCTGCCCGGGGGAGATCGTGGTCATCATCGGTCCCTCCGGTTCCGGAAAATCGACGCTTTTGCGCTCGGTCAACTTCCTGGAGGAGATCGAGGAAGGGACCATCCTCTTCGAGGGGCAGGAGATCGGTTACGTGACCAGCAAGCACGGGCGCCGGCACCTGGACGCGCCGCACAAGATATGCGCGCTGCGTTCCGAGATCGGCATGGTGTTCCAGCACTTCAACCTCTTCCCGCACATGACCGTCCTCGGCAACGTGATGGAAGGTCCGCTCACCGTGCAGAAGAAGAGCCCGGAGGAGGCGCGCGAGATCGCCCTCGACATGCTGGCGAAGGTCGGCCTCTCCGACAAGCGCGACGTCTACCCGGCGACCCTCTCGGGCGGCCAGAAACAGCGCGTCGCCATCGCCCGGGCGCTCGCCATGCGACCGAAGCTCATGCTCTTCGACGAGCCGACCTCCGCGCTCGACCCGGAGTTGATCGGCGAGGTGTTCGACACCATCCGCGACCTCGGCAAAGAGGGAATGACGATGATCATCGTCACGCACCAGATGGGGTTCGCCAAGGAGATGGCGGACCGGGTCATCTTCATGGAGAAGGGCTCCTTCGTGGCCCAAGGGACCCCCGAGGACTTCTTCGCCAACCAGATGGAACACGACCGCATCAAATCCTTCCTGAACCGCATCCTCTAAAATCCAAAAAGCCGGCGGCGGCGACCCTGCCGCCGGCCTTTTTGCCTCTCCGCACTCCCCCCTTCCGTTCGACAACCCCCTGCCGCGTGCTACAATCTTCCCGTTGTCGCCTGGCCTATTATTAATGCACCGAAGCAGTGCGTCACATGGGGACCCGGTTCAGTGCTCTTTCACGGGCAGCCGGGAAAGGGGGAGAACATGATTAGAGCGGAAGAGGTTGTCGGAACCATCCGTGCCGCCCTGGAGAGGGAAGCGCGGGTGAACCTGCACGGGCACCCCATCGAGCTTGCTTTCGCCGACGGCGTGGTCACCATCTCGGGCGAGGTAGGCGGGATCGCCGCGAAGAAGCTCGCCCTCGAGATCGCCGCAAGCCCCGCGCCGGTCACCGGGGTCGTGGACCGGCTGCGCGTCGAGCCCTCCGAAGAGATGGAGGACGGTGCCATCCGGGACCACGTCTGCAACGCGCTTTCCAGCGAGCCGGCCTTCATGCAGTACGCCGTCCAGGCGGTGGTGAAGCAGGAGCTGGAGGAGGTGCGCGGCACGGCACAAAGAGGGCTCGAGCGGGTGATCGAGGTCGAGGTCACGGGCGGTGTCGTCGTCCTGAACGGCCGGGCCGAGAGCGTGTCGCACAAGCGCTTAGCCGGCGTGCTCGCCTGGTGGGTCCCCGGCAGCAGGGACGTGGTGAACGGCATCGAGGTCTGGTCCGACACCGAGGAAAACGACGAGGAACTGGTCGACCTGATCAGGATCGTCCTGGAGAAGGATCCCCTGGTGAACGCCTCGCAGATCACGGCGCGCAGCAGGGAAGGGGTCGTGACCCTCGAGGGGACGGTGCCGACGCCGAACAACAGGAGGGCCGCCGAGTCGGACGTCTGGTACGTGCTCGGCGTGAACGAGGTGGTGAACCGCCTGGTGGTAACCGGGTGAAGGAACGACCGAAACAGCCATTCGTCCCGGTGCGGCGCCACGAGACGACGCGCCGGGAACTGGTTGCGCTGCTACGTGGGGAGACGCTCACCGCGAAGGAGCTCTCCGGCATGGTGGGGATATCCGAGAAGGAGGTGCTGGAGCACCTCGAGCATATAAAAACCGCACTCCATGGCAGGCTGGTGGTAACCCCGTCCCGTTGCCTGGAGTGCGGTTTTTCCTTTCAGAAAAGGGAGCGTGTGAAAAAGCCGGGGCGCTGCCCGGTCTGTCGCAGCGAACGTATCGTGGACCCCGCCTTCACCGTCGAGGCGGGGGGCTAGACGTCCAGCACCACCGTCGCCCGCCACCCATCGGCCACCTGTTCCAGCTTGTAGCGGAGCATGGTGACCGCCTTCACGTCCGTGTTCATCTGATGCCGAACGACGTCGATCTCCTCACCGGAGAGCCTCGCCCGCAACACGAAACCGCCGTCCGAGGGGGTGACGTTCACCTCGGCGGGAAGCAGCAGCAACCGTCTGGCATCCTTGTAGAAGATGAGCTCGTTCAGAAAATCGAAAAGGAGCATCTCCTCGTTTTCCTCTTCCAGTTTCACCTCTAGCGTCTGCGCCGGACGCACCTCGGAGAGGTTCTCCACCATGACCTGCATGGTCGCACGCGCCGCGTCGCAGAAGAGCTCCTCCAGGGTCGGCGCCCAGGCGTCGAAGGCGACGTCGGCGTGCGCTATGTCCCCGCGGTATTCAAACGGCATATCCCCTCCGTTAACCCTTGATGTTCCCGATCGGCACGAGACGCGCGACGCGCTTGCTGAGCCCGGCCAGCTCGGTCGCCGCCACCACCTCGTCGATGTTCTTGTAGGCGGGGCCCGCCTCCTCGGCGAGCCCGCCGAAGGAGTCGGTACGGACGTAGATGCCGCGCTGCTCCATGTCGCGCTGCAGCTTGTCCCCCCGGAAACTCTTCTTCGCCTCGTGCCGGCTCATGGTCCTGCCGCTGCCGTGCGCCGTGGTGAAAAAGGCGTCGGCGCCGCTGGACATGCCCGCGAGGAGGTAGGAGCCGGTCTCCATGCTCCCCCCGATGATCACCGGCTGGCCGGTCTTCTCGTAGCATTCCGGCAGCCCTTCACCTTCGGGAGGCCAGGCGCGCGTCGATCCCTTGCGGTGCACCAGGAATTCCTTTTTCGTACCGTGCACGGCGTGCCGCTCGAGCTTCGCCGTGTTGTGCGCCACGTCGTAGACCATGCGCAGGCCGAGCTCGTCCGGAGAGGCGTGAAAGACGTCCGAGAAGACCTCCCTGATCCGGTGCAGGATCACCTGACGGTTGGCAAAGGCCATGTTGACCGCGCACTTCATGGCGCTGAAGTAGGCCTGCCCCTCCGGAGAATGGAAGGGGGCGCAGGCAAGCTCCCGGTCGACGATTTTTATGCCGTACTTTCTTTCCATGACGGAGAGGAAGAGCTTCAGGTAATCGGTGGCGACCTGGTGGCCGAACCCCCGGCTGCCGCAGTGGAACATGATGACGACCTGGTTCGGGACGGCGGTGAGCCCGAAGGCGTCGGCAAGCTCGCGGTCCATGATGTTTTCCGGGCGCACCACCTGGATCTCGCAGTAGTGGTTGCCGCTCCCCAGGGTGCCTAGCTGGTTGTAGCCGCGCTCGATCGCCCTCTCGCTTACGTGCGATGGATCGGCACCGGCAAAGCAGCCCCCCTCCTCGGTCATCTCCAGGTCGTGCCGGGTCGCGAAGCCGTTTTTAAGGCACCAGCGCGACCCCTGCTGCACCACGGTTCGGAAGTCGTCGTGCTTCAGTTTCACGAACCCCTGGCATCCCACGCCGGTCGGGATGCGGGCGAAGAGGCGGTCGACCAGCTGGTGGAGCTTGGGCTTTACTTCTTCGGCGGAGAGGGTGGTGAGTACGAGACGCATGCCGCAGTTGATGTCGAAGCCGATCCCCCCCGGGGAGATCACCCCCGAGCCGGGATCCATGGCGGCGACCCCGCCGATGGGGAAGCCGTAGCCCCAGTGCCCGTCGGGCATGCAAAAGGCGTAGCGTTGGATGCCGGGTAGGGTGGCGACGTTGCTCACCTGCTCGAAGACGCCGGCGTCCATCTCGTTGATGAGTTTCTCGCTGGCCACGATCCTTGCGGGGACGAGCATCCCCGTCTTGTAGCTCACCGGGAGCTCCCAGATCGTGTCGGAAATGCGCTTGAGCGCGGCTGGTACGTTCATGGTTCCTCCGTCTTATGCTCGGCTGACGCTTAACCCTGGAGATGTTACCACACCTGTTCGGGGTTGCCGGGCCTTAGGAGGCGCTTGGGGAGAGAGACGGCGGGCTTTCCTCTCAGGCCGAGCCGGATGCAACTGAGTGGAGAGGCGGCGCGGCAGGCGCCGCTTCCTGTTTCACCCAGTGCTCCGACCTGTCATAGCCCAGGATGCAGCCCGTTTCCAGCAGGTGTTCGAGGTAGTAATCGTTGATGACGTCGTAGGTGAAATCGTCGTAGCAGACAAGCACGCCCATCGGTCTCTCCTTCATTAGTGACAGTGGCCATTTTTTGTTCCTATCGGAACGGGGACGTTAAGGCTTTAACTACTTTTCATGGCGGTCTCTTTCTTTCCGCTACCGCAGGTTTTCATCCCCTCACTCTGTCAGCGATAGCGGAGCGCCAGAAAGATCTTTCAAAGCAGCTCAAGTAGTTGACAAGGGTACGGGGTCCCCTGTATGCTCCTTGGGTGCTAAAGCGCAACAAAACGTTCAGAGGTATTTAAATGGATATCGATCACAGGGAAGAGATGGAAACCGAAGAGGAGAGCTTTGCCGATCTGTTCGAGCGGAGTCAGAAGGACGCCGGCCGCCTTGAGCCGGGTGCCAAGGTCGAGGCGACCGTACTGCAGATCGCCAAAGACTGGGTCTTTCTGGATACCGGCCGTAAAGGCGAAGGGATCCTCGACATCAAGGAAGTCCTTGACGCCGACGGCAATGTGACCGTCAAGGTAGGCGACAAGGTCACCGCCTGGTTCCTCTCTTCGCGCAACAACGAGATGCGTTTCACCACCAAGGTCGGCGCGGGGAGCGGCCAAGCAGCCGGCAACGCGCAGCTCGAGGAAGCCTTCGCGGCCGGCATCCCGGTCGAGGGCGTGGTGGAGAAGGAAGTGAAGGGTGGTTTCGAGGTCAAGGTGGCTGGCTCGCGCGCCTTCTGCCCGTTCTCCCAGATCGCCCTGAGAAGGGTCGAGGACACCGCGGCGCTTCTCGGCAAACACATGTCGTTCAAGATCACCGAATACTCCGAGAAGGGGCGCAACATCGTGCTGTCGCACCGTGCCCTCCTCGAGGAGGAGCAGCAGGCGCAGAAAGAGGCGCTCAAGGAAACCCTCAAGGTCGGCGACCGCGTGAAGGGGACCGTCACCTCGCTGCGCGACTTCGGCGCCTTCGTCTCCATCGGGGCGGTGGAGGGGCTCCTGCCCGTTTCCGAGGTCGCCTGGGCGCGGGTGAACCACGTAAGCGATGTGCTCTCGGTCGGACAGGAAGTCGAGGTGGTGATCAAGGGGATCGACTGGGACAAGAACCGCATCTCCTTCTCCCTGAAGGACACCCTGGCCGACCCGTGGGAAGAGGCGGCAAGCGCGTTCCCGGAAGGTTCCTACCAAAACGGCAAGGTGGCAAGGCTCACCCCGTTCGGCGCCTTCGTTACCCTGGCAGCCGGCGTGGACGGTCTCATCCACATCTCGAAGCTCGGCGCGGGCAAGCGGATCCAGCACCCCCGCGAGGTCCTCGCCGAAGGGCAGGAGGTCGAGGTGAAGGTAGAGTCGGTGGACCGCGAGGCGAAGAAGATCTCCCTGTCGCTTGCTTCCGTGAGCCGCGCTCAGGAAGAGCAGACCGCCAGCATGGACGCCTACAAGAAGACCGTTTCCGAGGCCCCCAAAGGGATGGGGACCCTGGGCGATCTGCTCAAGGCAAAGCTGAAGGGGTAGCCCGTGGAGGAGCTTTTCCCTGATCCGGACCGGCTGCTGCAGCTGGCCCGCACCAGGATGCCCTACGGGAAGTACGCCGGCTTTCTGCTCGTCGACCTTCCGGAACCCTACCTCGTATGGATGAGGCAGAAGGGGTTTCCCGGCGGGGAGCTCGGGGCGATGCTCGCATGCATGTACGAGGTGAAGGCGAACGGCCTCGAGTACCTGTTCGAGCCGCTGCGACGCGGGTAGCAGGTCACATCCATCGGCAACCTACGCACGAAAAAAGCCCCTCTCGCCTGGCGAGAGGGGCTTTTTTCTTTCCGCGCGGCGCGCCTTCCTAGCGCGTCCAGTCGACCCGGACCATGCGCTGGTCGTGGCTCCACTTGTAGTGAAGCTCGCCGCGCTGGGACTTGTACAGCTCGCGCCCGATCTTCTGCGCCAGCTTGTCCTCGGTCGTCGTCACCACGATGCCGCCGTTTTCCTCCTTGATCTCCATGATGCGCCCGAGCGGGTTTTTTTCCCGGTGCTTAGACTCCTGCTGCTTCACCGTGTTCATGATCTCTTCACGGTGCTGCGTCAGGTACGGCCCGGAGAGCGTCACCACGCCCGCCGGGTCTTCTCCGACGATGCGCCGGCAGGCGGGGCAGAGGACGTCCCCCTTTTGTGCCGGGACGCTTCCCTCGACGATCTGCCAGCGTTTGTTGTGGTAGACGATGCCGCACCCCTTGCACACGGTTCCGTCCGGCAGCCCGCGCTTGGGCAGGTAAGGCTCAAGGCTGCGGGTGGTCATTTGTCCCTTTTCCTCCATGGTTATCCTGGCTCCGCGTGGCATGGCAACCTCCGTCCTTTTAGATTCGCCATAATTAGCGCGCACCCATTATAGCACCCGCTTGCAGCGCTGCATGGGGGAGGTCAGCATCGCGGCACGAAAAAGGCCCGGTGCTTGATGCACCGGGCCTTAAAAAATGTAACTGGCGCCACTTTATGAGATCCTTTACCCCTATCCGTCGGTGGAAGGTGGGTGCCGGGGGCGGAGAACGCGCTCCGGCGGGACCGTGTTGCCCGTTGCTCCGGGTTCCTTCCCCTTTTTGAAGCGGTTTTGACGCGCATGGCGGATGAGATTATTTTAGGCCAATCGGCTTGATCTCCGTAAGCGCCAGTCACTAGCTCCAAAGTGCCGTAAAGGTTTATGTGAGACCACGCTCTTTTGTGAAGCATCTCCCCGGAAAACGCTTTAGGTAATTCCGTAGAAGCATCGGGAACTGCACACCACGTCTGAAACCTGGGAAACCATAAGTGTGGAATAATCAGGGTACCTCACGCCACCTCTACCTGTACTCCAGAGCTATTTTCAAAGAGCCTTTCATCTGATTTAAGTGTACGCCTGCCCTATATAGGAGTCAACAGGTTGAGTGTGAGGCATTCCGGCTGTCGATTGGTACTCGCTAATGTCATGTGCCGCGCTTGCTGCTACTTGACAGTGCGCTGTTCCCGGTTACCAGATCCAGTCGAAGCACGTGCGGGGACGCGCGGTTGAGACCATTGATCCCTGTGGTAACATTGCGCCTTCGGGAGGATGCCATGACAAGCGACCTCAAGAGAGAACTGACGGCGAGGAAAGAGCGGATGCTGGCCGAACACCTGGCGGGGCGCGGCATCAGGGACGGCGCCGTGCTGCAGGCGATGCGCGAGGTGCCGCGCGAGTCGTTTTTACCGCCGGAGATGGAGTTTCTCGCCTACGAGGACGGCCCGCTGCCGATCCAGGAGGGACAGACCATCTCCCAGCCGTACATCGTCGCCTACATGATCGAGGCCCTGGAACTTAAAGGGACCGAGAGGGTGCTGGAGATCGGGACCGGATCGGGCTATGCCGCCGCCGTGCTGAGCCTTTGCGCCGCCCGCGTGTTCACCGTCGAGCGCCTTTCGTACCTTGCCCGCAGCGCGGAGCAACGGCTTCGTGAGCTGGGCTACCGCAACGTGACGGTGCACCTGGGCGACGGGACGCTGGGGTGGCCGGAGCACGCCCCATACGACGGCATCGTGGTGACCGCCGGGGCGCCCGAGGTGCCCGAGACGCTCCTGGAGCAGCTTGCCCCGGGGGGAAGGCTCGTGATTCCGGTGGGGCGCAGCCAGCACATGCAGGAGCTCGTGCGGGTGCGCCGCCTGGCGGGAGGAGAGCTCCGCTACGAGGAGCTCTGCGGCGTCCGTTTCGTTCCCCTCATCGGGGCCGAAGGTTGGAAGGACTAGGAAAGGGATGCTGCATCGGCTGCGGGAATCTCGCCGAGCGCCGTCAGGAGGGCCTCCTCCCCCATGGAGCCGAAACGGGAGGCGAGACGCAGCAGCTGATCGGGAAGCGGCGCCGGGACGTCGACCTCCTCCCCGGTGGCGGGGTGCATGAGGGTGGTGCGGAAGGAGTGAAGCGCATGGCCGGCGAAGCCGGTGAGGCTCCTGCCGCCGTAGCGTTTGTCTCCGAGGATCGGGTGCCCGATCATCCGGAAATGCTGTCTTATCTGGTGCATCCTCCCGGTCAGCGGGTAGACCGCCACCAAGGCGATCCCGCCTCCCTGCAGAAGTCTCACGTAGCTCGTCTGTGATTCCTTGCCGTCCAGGGCGGCATCGATGGTCCCCTGCTTCTGCAGCTTCCCCTCCACCACCGCGAGATACAGCTTTCCCAGCCCTTCCTCCTGCACCATCTTGCCGAACATGCCGGCGGCGACCGCGCTCTTCGCCAGGATGATCGCGCCGGAAGTACCCTTGTCGAGCCGGTTCACCGGGCGCAATTTCCCGGCGCCGTCGCGCTTTTTGAGGAGGGTCTCCGCGAGGTCGACCAGGGTGATCTCCTCCGGGTCGTCGGTACGGTGCACCGCGATCCCGGCGGGCTTGTTCAGGCAGAGGATCCAGGTGTCTTCGAAGAGGATGTCGAGTTCCGGGGTGAGGCGGGCCAGGAGCGCCGCCGTTTTGGAACTCTCCTTGATGGTGATCTGGTCGCCCAGGCGGAGCAGTTCGCCGGGCTCGGCGGGGGCGCCGTTCAGTTTTAGGTGCCCGGAGGCGATGAGCTTCTTGATGTAGGAGAACTGGGCACTTGGGAGCAGGTTCCGCATGAAGCTGTCCACGCGCCGCAAGTGGTCTTTGGCCGCTATCTGGTAGGTTAACATGCGACGGAGTATACCTTCATGAGGATGAAGGCGCAAGGGAATCCGGCGGCGGGGTGAGGGGAAGGGGGGAGAGGGGGACGGACAAATAGAAAGGGCGCACCGGTTAGGGTGCGCCCTTATGCAACAAGAAGCGGGCGAAGGATCGGTCGCGCCTACTTTTTCACGTTGTAGAACACGTCGTGTCCCCTGAAGATGGCGACCTCGTCGAGCTCGTCCTCGATCCTCAGGAGCTGGTTGTATTTCGCGACGCGGTCGGTGCGGCAGAGCGAACCGGTCTTGATCTGGCCCGCGTTGACCGCGACGGCGAGGTCGGCAAGGGTCACGTCCTCGGTCTCGCCGGAGCGGTGCGAGATGACGCAGGTGTAACCGGCGCGCTTGGCCATCTCGATGGCGTCGAGGGTCTCGGTCAGGGTGCCGATCTGGTTCAGCTTGATGAGGATGGAGTTCGCGATCCCCTTCTTGATCCCTTCCTTGAGGATGGAGGGGTTGGTGACGAAAAGGTCGTCGCCGACGATCTGGATGCGCTTGCCGAGGCGGTCGGTGAGCTTTTTCCAGCCGTCCCAGTCGTTCTCGGCCATGCCGTCCTCGATGGAGACGATCGGGTACTTGTTGACCAGGTTCTCATAGAAGTCGACCATCTGGTCGGCGGTCTTCTTCTGCTCTGTCTCGTTCTCGAGGGTGTACACACCGTTTTCGAAGAGCTCGGAAGAGGCGACGTCGAGGGCGAGAACCACTTCCTCGCCCGGCTTGTAGCCGGCCTTCACGATCGCTTCCATGATCACCTGGAGCGCCTCCTCGTTGGATTTGAGGTTCGGCGCGAAGCCGCCCTCGTCGCCCACCGCGGTGTTGTAACCCTTAGCCTTCAGGACGGATTTCAGCGCGTGGAAGATCTCGGCACCCATGCGGAGCGCTTCCTTGAAGCTCTTGGCCCCCGCCGGCATGATCATGAATTCCTGGATATCGACGTTGTTGTCGGCGTGCGCGCCGCCGTTGATGATGTTCATCATGGGCAGCGGCAGTTCCTTGGCGTTGGAGCCGCCGATGTACTGGTAAAGCGGCAGACCCACCTCGTCGGCTGCGGCCTTTGCCACGGCGAGCGAAACGCCGAGGATCGCGTTGGCGCCCAGGCGGCTCTTAAACTCGGTGCCGTCCAGTTCGAGCATCTTCTTGTCGATGCCGACCTGGTCGGTGGCGTCCATGCCGGTGATCTCGTCGGCGATGATGTCGTTGACGTTGGAGACGGCCTTCTCGACACCCTTGCCGAGGTAGCGCCCCTTGTCGCCGTCACGCAGCTCCAAAGCCTCGCGCTCGCCGGTAGATGCGCCGGAAGGAACCGCGGCTCTACCCATGGCACCGGAATCCAGGAACACTTCGACCTCGAGTGTCGGGTTCCCCCTGGAATCAAGGATCTCTCTGGCGTAAACGTCGGTTATCTGGCTCATCTCTCCCCTCCCTGCAATGGATTTTGAATTGTGAACGGGCGGCACCGCCCGTCTTAATGGAGTTCCGTTATATAACATAACGGTGCTCAAAGGGAAGGAACTTTTGTAAAAATTTGCTAACATGCCGTCGTGACAGCGGTTCCCGAGTTTTCGTTTAGATTGACAGTGCTGGAATAAAAGGGATATATTGTCCCCTTGCTGCTAGCCTTGCAGTCTCTGTCCTTACGACACGGGAAACATTGAAATAATGCCCACTGAAAGCGGCGACAAACAGACAATTCAGAAGAGTTCGCTGATCCGGTTGTGTGACAGCTGGATGGAAGCGGTCGCCCAAGGTTTCACCTGCGACCGTTATGAGAAGCGCAGCCGCTTCATCATGCTCTTCCTCACCGCCTTATTCCTCACCCTGTTCATCATCCCGAGCCCGCAGTTCCTCTCGGTGCACTACCGGGAGGGGGATATCGCCACCTCCGACATCCGCGCCACGCAGGACTACCTCATCGAGGACCTGCTCCTCACCGAGAAGAAGCGCGCCGAGGCCGAGGCTGCGGCCCCCTTCGTCTATACGCTCGCGCCCAACGGCAACATCGACCTGGTGCGCCGTCTGGAGGACGCCCTCGAGCTGATGGACGACGGGTCCCTGCACGGGGAGGCGAGGCGCAAGGCGGTGATCGCGGCGGTCGGCGTGGACGTCTCGCCCCAGGAACTGGCCGCGCTCTCGCGGGTTAAGCAGCAGCGCGCCTTCCTCTCCGATCTCGGACGGCAGCTCGCTCCCCTGTACCGGCAGCGCATCGTGGCGGACAAGGGGCACTTCGCCGCGGACCTGCGCCACGGCATCGTGGTGGTGGACGAAACGACCAAGCAGGACGTGGCGGGAGGGGACTACTCCGCGAGCCTCGATCTCGCCGGGGCGCGCCGCGCCTTTTTGGGGATGAACCTTACCCAGGGGGCCGCCCCCCGCGACCTCGAGATCCTGAAGGGGCTCGCGCTGCGCATGATCGCCCCGAACCTCACCTTCGACCGCAACGGCACGGACGAGAAGAAGAGCCAGGCGCGGGGAGCGGTGCGTCCGGTACTCTTCAAGATGAAGCGGGGCGAGATGCTGGTGCGTGTCGGCGAGCGGGTCACCTCCGAGCAGGCGATGAAGCTAGAGCGCGTCTTCAGCGCGCGCAACAGCGCCCCGATCCTCACCGGCCTCGGCATCTTCGGGCTCATCCTGGTGCTCTGCTACGCCCCCTTCCGCTTCGGACGCAAGAACATCAGGAAGTTCAACCCGACCAACAAGGACATCCTGCTCCTGTCGCTGCTCACCGTGGTGAATTTCGGGGTGCTGAAGCTGGTCTCCACCGTTTCCACCGCCATGGGGGGGCTCTTCCCCGCCATCGACACGGCGAACTACTTCTACCTCTTCCCCTTCGCGGCCTCCGCCATCGTGGTCAGGATCATCCTGAACTCCGAGGTCGCCCTGGTCTACTGCACCATCACGGCGCCGCTTACCGGGATCATGCTGAACAACTCGCTCCAGGTCGTCGTCTACGCCCTTTTGGGCGGCATCGTCGGCGCGCACGGCGTGCGCCAGTGCAAGGATCGGGGGACCATCTACAGCGCGGGGCTCAAGGTCAGCGCGGTGAACATGGCGCTCGCCTTCTGCTTCCACGTCTACAACGACAGCCCGATCTCGCTGCAGCCGGTTTACGGCATCGTCTTCGCCTTTTTAGGCGGCTTCATCAACGCCGCCTACGTATCCGGGATGATTCCGCTCATCGAGGCGGTGTTCCAGTACACCACCGACGTGAAGCTCCTGGAGCTTGCGAACCTCAACTCGCCGCTTCTGCGCGAGCTGATGATCCGGGCTCCCGGGACCTACCATCACAGCGTCCTCGTCGGCAACATGGTCGAGGCCGGCGCCGAGGCGATCAGCGCGAACCCGCTGCTTGCCCGCGTCGCCGCTTACTACCACGACGTCGGCAAGCTGAAGAAGCCGCAGTACTTCATCGAGAACATCCGCGACGGGGAGAACCGCCACGACAAGCTCTCTCCGAGCATGAGTGCGCTCATCCTGATCTCGCACATGAAAGACGGTGTCGAGCTCGCCAAGGAGCACCGCCTGGGGCAGCCGATCATCGAGATCATCCGTCAGTCCCACGGCACCTCGCTCATCAATTACTTCTACCTGAAGGCGAAGGGGCTGGAGACGCCGGGCACCCCGCCGGTGGAGGAACGCGACTTCCGCTACCCGGGCCCGAAGCCTCAGACCAGGGAGGCGGGGCTCGTGCTCCTGGCGGACTGCGTCGAGGCCGCCTCGCGCACGCTCGCCGACCCGACCCCGGCGAGGATCCAGGGGCTCGTACAGAAGATCATCAACAACATCTTCATCGACGGGCAGCTGGACGAGTGCGAGCTGACGCTCAAAAACCTGCACGAGATAGCCAAGAGCTTCAACCAGATACTCGTGGGGATCTACCACCAGCGTATCGATTACCCCGAGCCTGCCTACAAGGAGAAGACGATTGCCAGGAAGCCAGAAGATATCGATAGCGAACCGCCAAAGGCGGATACCGGTCGCGAAGAAGGACCTGCGAAGGGTGGCACAGAGGATCTTAGACGCCTTGGGATGTCCTGAGGCGGAACTGTCGGTGAGCATCGTCGGCGACCGGGCCATCCGGGTCCTGAACCGCGAGTACCTGGGGCGCGACAAGGCGACCAACGTGATCTCGTTTGCCATGCAGGAAGGGGAGTTCGGGGCCATCAACCCGGAGGTGCTGGGGGACGTGGTGATCTCCGTGGACACCGCGGCGCGCGAGGCCGAGGAGTCCGGCGACACCTTTTTGCGCCGCCTGTACTTCCTGCTCATGCACGGCATCCTGCACATCACCGGCTACGACCACGAAAGAAGCGGGGAGGCCGAGGCCGCCCGCATGGAGGCGAAAGAGCGTGAGATCTTCGCCCTGCTCGTCGAGGAAGGGCTTGTCTAGCCCGGGAAAGCCGTAGCATGAAGCCGACCCGCTTCATCGACTCGGTGAACTGCGCGATCGAGGGGATCCTCCACGCAACGCGCACGCAAAAGCACATGCGCTACCACTTCCTGGCGGCGCTCGCCGTGCTCTTCACCGCCCTCTTGCTGCGGGTCTCCTCCATGGAGTTCATGCTGCTCGCCCTGGCGGTCAGCTTCGTCCTCTTCGCCGAACTCATGAACACGGCGGTCGAGATCGTGGTGGACATGATTTCCCCCGAATACCACCCGATGGCGAAGCTCGCCAAAGACGTCGCCGCGGGCGCCGTGCTCGTGGCGGCCTTCGGCACCGCCATCATGGGGTACCTGGTGCTCGCCAGGTACGTGCTCCCCTGGCAGAGAACGGGGCTCGAGATGATCGGTACCGAATCGGGGACGGGGATGGTGGTTTCGGTGGTCCTCGTGCTCATCGTCGTGGTGATCATGAAGGCACGCGGCGGCACAGGGACCCCGCTCGAAGGGGGGGGCGTGAGCGGCCACTCGGCGGTCGGCTTTTCCATCGCCACCTCGGTCGCGCTGCACACCCAGGACCCGCTCATAGCGGTTTTCTGCTTCATCCTCGCCGCCATGGTGAGCCATTCGCGCCTTCTTTTGAGGATCCACCGTATGAGGGAAGTCGTGGCGGGGGGGCTCGTCGGGGTGGCGATCACCGTGGCGGTGCATCTGCTGTTTCGCGCCTTCGGGTGAAAGTCTTGACCGACAACGCAGCAACAGTAAGGAGAAACATCCTTGGAAGAGGGTAACGGACGCAAGGGACAGGGGCTCATCGAATCCCTGACCCGGCTCTTGTACGGCAAAAAGAGGGTCACCGGGGCCGAGATCCAGGAGATCATGGACGCCGGCGAGGAAGAAGGGGTCATCAACCAGGAGGAGAACGCGATGATCCGCTCCATCCTCACCCTGGGTGACTCCATGGTGCGCGAGATCATGCTGCCGCGCATGGAGATGTCCTGCGTTTCCATCCAGGACGAGGTGAGCGAGGTGCTGAAGTCGATCATCGCCTCCGGCCACTCGCGCCTGCCGGTCTACGAAGGGACCATCGACAACGTCATCGGCCTCATCTATGCGAAGGACCTCCTTAAATACTGGGGCGAGCCGGACGACGCCATCGAACTGCGGAAGCTGATCCGTGCACCCTTCTTCGTCCCCGAGACCAAGAACCTGGAGGAACTGCTGCACGACTTCAAGAAGCGGCGCGTCCACATGGCGGTGGTCATCGACGAGTACGGCGGCACCGCGGGGCTCGTCACCATCGAGGACCTGCTCGAGGAGATCGTGGGGGACATCCAGGACGAGTACGACCTGGAGACCGAGCGCCTCTCGGTGCAGGGGGACGGTTCCATCGTCGCCGACGGCAGGCTCACCATCGAGGAGGTGGAGGAGCATTTCCACGTCTCCATCGAGAAGGACAACTTCGAGACGGTGGGGGGGCTCATCTTCCACCTGACCGGCCGCATCCCGCTGGCGGGCGAGGTGATCGAGAGCGAGACCCTGGTACTCACCGTGCTCGAAGCGGATGAGAGGCGCATCGCCAAGGTGCACATCGCCCGTAAAGAAGAGCTGGAGCGGGAGTCCGAGGAGTCGTGACCGGCAAGACGGTGAACCCCGGCGCGGCGACTGCAGGGCGCTACCTGCCGGCGCTTTGCTCGGGTGCGCTGCTCGCGCTTTCCTTTCCGCTTCCCGGCATCTCGGTGCTCGCGTGGATCGCCTTCGTGCCGCTGTTTGTCGCCGCCGACGGCGTCTCCCCGAGGTTCGGCTTCAGGCTCGGGTTCGTCGCCGGCAGCGCGGCCTACGCGGCCCTTCTGTACTGGCTGAACGTGGTGATGACGGGGTACGGCAGGCTGCACTGGAGTGTTAGCGGCACGCTCTTTCTCCTGCTTGCAGGCTACCTGGCACTCTACCCCGCCGCGGTTTTGTGGATGGTGCGGCGCTGCGAGGAGAACGGGATTCCGCTGCTTTGCTCCTTTCCGCTTCTGTGGGTCGCGGGGGAGGCGGTCCGCTCCTACGCGTTCACCGGCTTTCCGTGGGCGAACCTCGGGTACTCGCAATACCGGACCCTGCCGCTGATCCAGATCAGCGACCTCACCGGGGTTTACGGCGTGAGCTTTCTGATCGCCTTCGCAAACGTCGTCTTTTACCGGATCTGGGTTTCCATGCGGCACAAAAAGCCCTACCCGGTGCGCGCGCTCATCATGCTGTTGCTGCTGCTTGCCGCCACCATGGTGTACGGTGTAGCCCGGCTCACCCGTGCCGAGAAAGGCGTTACGCAGCGGGTGCTCATGGTGCAGGGGAACATCCCGCAGGAGGTCAAGTGGTCCCCGGCCATGCAGGATGCCACCGTGAAGACCTACGAGCGGCTGACCCGCGAGGGGTGCCGCGAGCCCGGGACGCTCGTGGTCTGGCCCGAGAGCGCCCTGCCGTTTTTCCTGCAGCAGGAGCCCGCGTACGCGGAGCGGCTGAAGAACCTCGCCAGGGAAGTTAAGAGCCCCATCGTGGTGGGGAGCCCCGCCTTCGAGCAGGAGGGGGGGAGGGTACGCTACCTGAACAGCGCCTTTCTCGTCACCGAAGAGGGCGTCGCGGCCGGACGAAGCGACAAGCTGCACCTGGTCCCCTTCGGCGAGTACGTGCCGCTTGCCCCGCTTTTGCCGTTCGTGAACAGGCTGGTTACCGGCGTCGGCGATTTCTCCCCGGGGAAAAGCGCCCAGGTGCTCTCCTCTTCCGCTGGGAAGCTGGGCGTGCTGGTCTGCTTCGAGGGGATCTTCCCGGAGATCGCCCGTGCCTACGTCGAGCAAGGGGGAGGGCTCCTGGTGAACATCACCAACGATGCCTGGTTCGGGCGCACCTCGGCTCCGTACCAGCATCTCTCCATGACCGTGTTCCGGGCCGTGGAGAACCGGGTTCCCCTGGTGCGTGCCGCCAACACCGGGATCAGCGCGGTGATCGACAGCAAGGGGCACATCCGCGGGGTGACGCCGCTTTACCAGGAGGGAACCCTCGCCGGGGAGATCCGCACCGGCCAGCGGGAGACCTTCTACACCCGTTTCGGCGATCTCTTCGCGCTGCTCTGTCTGTCCGGGAGCGCTGGGATGGCGGTCGCCTGCTACCGTCGCAGACGGCGGGACTGATTTTTCGACAACAACCCATATCGCCTGAAGGCGATGCGACATGAGGAGCCGTACCGATGTTCAGAGAGGAAACAGCCAAGATAGAAGAGCTCGTGGAGCGCATCAACAACCTCCGGGGGTCTCTTTGACGTAGATGACAAGAGGGAGCGGATGCAGGAACTCGAAGAGGTGACCTCCCGCCCCGATTTTTGGAACGACGCCGAGAATGCCCAGAAGATCCTCAAGGCCAGGATGGCCATGGAGAAGGACGTCACCACCTGGGAATCGCTCGAGCGGCAGGCAGGCGACATCAGGGAACTGATCGAACTGGGGAGCGAGGAAGAGGACGAGGCGACCCTCGCCGAGGTGCGCGCCATGAACGCGCAGCTGGAGACCGGGGTGAGTCAGGCGGAATTCCGCCGCATGCTCTCCGGGCCGCACGACGCCTCGGGCGCCTTCGTCTCCATCAACTCCGGTGCAGGCGGGACGGAGTCGCAGGACTGGGCCGAGATGCTCCTGCGCATGTACCTGCGTTACAGCGAGAAGAAGGGGTGGAAGACCGAGATCACCGACTACCAGGAAGGGGACGGGGCAGGGGTCAAGGGGGTCACCTTCGCGGCGACCGGCGAGTTCGCCTACGGGTACCTGAAGGCGGAGGCGGGGATCCACCGCCTGGTGCGCATATCGCCCTTTGACAGTTCCGCCCGGCGTCATACCTCGTTCGCCTCCGTGTTCGTCTTCCCGATCCTGGAGGAAGAGGACATCGACATCAAGATATCGGAGAGCGACCTGAGGGTCGACACCTACCGCTCCTCGGGGGCGGGGGGGCAGCACGTCAACACCACCGACTCCGCGATCAGGATCACCCACCTTCCCACCGGGACCGTGGTGGCCTGCCAGAGCGAGCGGAGCCAGCACATGAACAAGGCGACCGCGATGAAGGTGCTCCGCTCCAAGCTCTACGAGATGGAGCTCAGGGAGCGCGAGGCCAAGGCGGCCGACATCGCCGGGGAGAAGAAGGAAATCGGCTGGGGTAGCCAGATCCGCTCCTACGTCTTGCACCCCTACAAGATGGTGAAGGACCTGCGCACCGGCGTCGAGAGCGGCAACCCAGACAACGTGCTGGACGGCGCCCTCGACGACTTCGTGGTCCCCTACCTCATGGGCGTGCGCCGCGAGACGAGCGACATCTAGGGGCGGGTTTTCGGGGCGAAAGCCCTGACAAGGAACTATTAATGCTTAAGACGGTAAGACTTCTAGTCATATATCTGTTGCTGCTGGCCCCCGCGGCCACCGGCTGCGCCGCCCAGCGTGCGGGGCTTACGAGCGTCGGCTTCGCCATCCAGGTGGGGGCCTTCTCCGACGTGAAAAACGCCGAGCGGCTGACCAAAAAACTCCAGGAACAGGGGATCGAGGCCTTCTACTTCAAAAGGGAAAACGGCATCTACGCCGTGCGCTTCGGGGACTTCCCCCGTCGCGACGATGCGCGCAAAGCGGCGCAGAAGCTCGTGAAGGAGAGGACCATCGGCTCCTATTTCATCGCCGCGCCGCAGCCCGAGCGTAGCGCCGCGCTGCGCGAGACCGTGATCGAGAAGGCGCCGGCCCCCTCGATCACCAAGCCGGCGAAGCCCGTGAAGAAGAAGGAAGAGCCGGTGAAGCGCGACCGCAGCGACATGGGCGGTATCGCCGCCCGGACCGCCGAGCGTTTCGTCGGCATCCCGTACCGTTGGGGCGGGGACACCGTGGTGGACGGCATGGACTGCAGCGGTTTCGTGCGCGCCGTCTACAACCTGTGCGGCGTCAACATCCCGCGCACCTCCCGCGAGCAGTACCGGGTGGGTGACGCCGTGGGGCGCGAGGAACTGAAGGACGGCGATCTGGTTTTCTTCGGGGCCTCCCCGGACGAGATCAACCACGTCGGCATCTTCGTCGGCAACGGGCGCTTCGTGCATGCACCCCGTCGCGGCGACGACATCAAGGTCAGTTCCATGGACGACTCCTACTTCTTGAAGCGTTTCGTCGGTGCCAAGCGTTACTTTTAAGCCTTTGCTTGTCTTAGCCGATGAGAGTGCAGGACACAAAAACGGATAACGCAGAACGTAGAACATAGAACGTAGAACGAGAATTAAAAGACAGGAGCAGTTATGGCATTTATCAAGCCGTTCAAGGCGGTGCGCCCCGAAAAGGATCTGGCGGAGAAGGTCGCCGCTCTTCCCTATGACGTGATGAACACGCAGGAGGCCATGGCGATGGCGGCCGGCAATCCGGCGAGCTTTCTGCACATCTCCCGCCCGGAGATCGATCTGCCCGAAGACATCGACGTGCACTCCGACCCGGTTTACGTACAGGGGCGCGAGAACCTCGCGAAGTTCATGAAGGAAGGGGTGCTGCTGCAGGACGACACCGAGCGCTACTACGTGTACCGCCAGAAGATGGGCAACATCACCCAGACCGGCCTCGTGGTCTGCGCCGGGGTCGACGACTACCAAAGCGGCACTATCAAAAAGCACGAGCTGACCAGGGCGGACAAGGAGGAGGATCGCGTAAAGCATATCGACGCTCTGAACGCGAACGACGAGCCGGTCTTCTACACCTACCGCAACGCGCCGGCCATCACGGCGACCATCGACCAGGTGACCAAGGGTGAGCCGCTTTACGACTTCACCACCGACGACGGCGTCTCCCACACCCTGTGGGACATCGCCGACCAGGCGCTCATCGACTCCCTGACCGCCAGCTTCGCCGCGATCCCGACCCTCTACGTCGCCGACGGCCACCATCGCAGCGCTGCGGCGAGCCGGGTGCGCGACCTGAGAAAGGACGCCAACCCGAAGCACACCGGCAGCGAGGAATACAACTTCTTCCTCACCGTCATCTTCCCGGACAACGAGATGACCATCATGCCATACAACCGGGTGGTGAAGGACCTGAACGGCCGCAGCTTCGCCGAGTTCATGGCGCGCGTCGGCGAGCGTTTCGAGGCGACCCCGGTCTCCGGCGCGGTGCAGCCCGCCGAGCGGCACCAGTTCGGCATGTACCTGGGAGGGAAATGGTACGTGCTCGTCCCGCGCGAGGACTCCTTCCCTGAAAACGATCCGGTCGCTTCCATGGACGTCTCCATCCTGCAGGACAACCTCCTAAGCCCGGTCCTCGGCGTGCGCAACCCGCGCACCGACCAGCGCATCCACTTCGTGGGGGGGATCCGCGGCGTCGAGGAGCTGGAGCGGGTGGTGAATTCCGGCGAGTACATGGTCGCCTTCTCCTTGTTCCCGACTTCGATCGAGGAGCTCATGTCGCTTGCCGACGAGGACAAGATCATGCCCCCGAAGTCGACCTGGTTCGAACCGAAGCTAAGAAGCGGTCTCTTTATCCACCTGCTGGATTAAAACGATTAATCACACCTGACGGAGGAGATTGATGCGTAACGTTGAGAAGTTCCTCGTGCTGCTGCTGCTCATGGCGGCGGTGGCCATACCCGCCTGCTCCCAGAAGGAACCGACCAAGCCGGCGGCAGCCGAAAAGACGGAAAAGAAAAGTGCAGCCGGTGCGGTGACCACCGCTTCCGGCCTTTCCTACACCGACCTCGCGGTAGGGACCGGCGCTTCGCCCACCTCGGGCAAGAGCGTCACCGTCCATTACACAGGCACGCTTGAGAACGGCACCAAGTTCGACAGCTCGCTCGACCGCGGCCAGCCCTTCGTCTTCCGGATCGGCGCCGGCGAGGTGATCCCCGGGTGGGACGAAGGGGTGATGTCCATGAAGGTCGGCGGCAAAAGGAAGCTCATCGTCCCGCCGCAGCTGGGCTACGGGGCGAACGGCGCCGGCGGGGTGATCCCCCCCAACGCGACCCTGATCTTTGAAGTGGAGCTCCTGGACGTAGAGAAGTAAGCGGCGCGGCTTCTTGCAATGGCTCGGGTGGGACTGTAAAGTTGTCCTCTGTCTTTTCATCCCAAGCCGTCAGCGAGGTGCCGCATGCGCCTTCTCCCCCTGGCCGTTATCCTTCTTTCGTCCCTGCTCTGCCGGCAGGCGTTCGCCGGGACGAAGAGCGTCACTTACTTCACCGACGGAGCCCGGGTGGAGCAGGAAGTGGGTGCCCCCGGCGGCTACGCGGAGGTGCCTCTTCCCGAGAGCTTTGCCCCCGGCTCGCTCAGGGTGAAGGCCCCCGGCGGGACGGTACTGCGGGTCGAGCTGGTGACGGCCGAAAAGGACCGGCGCCGCTCCGGAGAACTGGCACGGCTCAAGGAGCGCAGGGGCGAGCTGCTCGACCGGATGGCCGCACTGGACCGGCGCGAGGAGATCTTCAGCGCAGCGGCGAAGTCGCAAAGCGGCAAGGCGCCGCGCAGGACCAAGGCGAACCCCGATCCGGTGGCCGCCCTGCAGCAGGGTACCGACTTCGCCTTGAGCCAGATGGAGGCGGTCTTGCGCAGCAAGCGCAAATGCCGCTCGGCCCTCGACGCGCTGGAGCGGGAGATCGCGACCGCCGGCAAGGGGGTGGCCTCGGCGCGCATCTGGGTGGTCGGGAGCAGGGCGCGGGTTTCCTACCTTGTGCGGGATGAGCGCTGGACTCCAAGCTACGACCTCCGCCTTTCCGGCGAGGGACGCGGCGAGCTTTTGATGCATGCGAAGCTCCCCCCGCGCGAGAAAGGGGTGCAGTGCTTCGTGTCGCGCGGCAGTGCGGCGCAACCGATGGCCGCGGAAACGGTGCGGGGTGACTTTCCGGTCCTCGCACGTTACCCGCTCGCTGTCACCGCGACCGGCGACAGGCCGACGGCACGCTTCACCTTCGCCGCAGTCGAGGCCGGCCTCCCCCCGGGGGAAGCCTCGCTCTACTGGAGCGGCGAGTACTTGGGTAGTGCCCCGTTCCCAGGGGGAGGGGGCACCGAGTTCACCCTGGACCGGTAGCGAAGGCTCTTGCCTTTGCATGATTAAGATGCTATAAGGAAGCGGCTTTTTGCCATGAATTGATATTCCCACCAAAAGGAGGAGATATGACCGCAACATCTTCAGATTTCGTCAAAGCGCTTGAAGTCGGGCGTCCCCCCAACGTAGCGAAACTCTTCCCCAATTCAAAAGCACTGCTGGTAAGCGGCAAGGTCATCGACCGCGCCATGAACGCCAAGGGACACGCCCTGGCCCTGGCCGCCAACGGCCGCAACCACTTCGTCATCCGCGGCGTGCTCGCAGCAGCCCAGAAGGCCAACGCAGCCGTCATCATCGAGATCGCCAAGAGCGAAGGCGGACAGAAGGCCTACTGCCCGGTCAACTACTGGAACATGGCGCGTCAGGTCGACGCGGTGGCCAACGAGCTCGGCATCACCATCCCGGTCGCCATCCATGCCGACCACTACGGCATCAAGGGGGAGGGGGACGTGAAGTCCGCCAAGGTCGAGATCCCGAGCATGTTCGACGCCGGCATCACCTCCATCGCCATCGACGCCTCGCACCTGCCGGACGAGGAGAACCTCCTTGCCAACCTCGAGCTGAACGGCGTGATCCCGGCCTGGGCCGGTCTCGAGACCGAGGTAGGCGAGATCAAGGGTAAGGAGGGGCTCTCCACCGTCCCCGAGGCGCTCTTCCTGATCCGCGGCCTGAACGCCCATGACATCTTCCCGGACTGGATCGCGCTCAACAACGGCACCACGCACGGCATCGAGGCATCCGACGCCGGCATCCAGGTCGAGCTTACCGCCGAGATCCACGAGGCGATCAAGGCCTACGGCGTGAACGGCGCACAGCACGGCACCTCGGGCAACAGCTACGACAGGCTGCGCCAGATCGCACAGAACACCCGCACCACCAAGGCCAACGTCGCCACGGCGCTGCAGTTCGTTTCCTGGGGCCTCGAGGTGAACGAGTACGGCAACGCCAACCTCGACGCGAACGGCAACTTCATCAAGGTGAAGGGCGAGGGGATGAGCGAGGAGCTCTGGGCCGAGATGGTCGCCTTCGCCGAGTCCAAGGGGTGGAAGAAGGGGGACTACAAGAACCTGAACCTCCCGTTCGAGAACAAGCTCCTGGCTCAGACGAAGGAAGTGCGCGAGCGGATGTGCAAGAGGGTGGAGGACTTCGCCTACAACCTCATCGCCAACGTCTTCAATGCGGCCGACACCGCTCCGCTTGCCATCGAAGCCATCATCAAGGCCGGTTCCTACGATCTCGGCCCGAAAGGGAAGCGCATCGAGAACCCGGCGGAGTGGACCAAGGAGCAGCTTCCCAAGCAGGCCAAGGGGCTCTCGCGCGACAAGGGGCCCGAGGGTAACTTCGAGGACTAGCAGCATACAGCAGGCAAAAAAGAGGGGGCCAAGCGCCCCCTTTTTCCGCCGGCTGACCGAAAGGGGAACATGATGAACGACAGGCGTAACTTTTCGCGGGTTGATTTCAGGGTTTCGGCGCTCTTGCAGGCGGAAGGCGTCGCCATAAAGGGCGAAGTGACCGACATCAGCCTGCACGGGCTGTACATGGAGACCGAGGAGAAGATCCCGGTCGGTTCTCCCGTTGAGGTCACCATCTATCTATCCTCGGCCGCCGAGCCGATCGTCATCAACGTGAAGGGGACCGTTGCCCGTCTCGTTCCAGGCGGCATCGGCTGTGCGTTCGACAAGATGGACGTCGAATCCTTCGCCCACCTGCGCAGCATCATCTCCTACCAGGGGGGGGACGAATCCAAGGTCATGGCTGAGTTCTCGGAGTACATCGTCAAGAAGATGCACGATGAGTGATGAGGTGGCCCTTGCGGACCTCGCGCCGCTGCGCGACTGGTTCACCTCCTACTGTGACTCCTTTCGCACCGCCGACCCCGCGGTGCAGCGCAACTACGATCTGAAGCAGCAGCACACCGCCAACGTCTGCCGCGATGCCCTCATCGTGGCGCAAGGGATGCCCCGGCGTTTCCTGGTTCTTGCCGAAGTTGCCGCCCTGTGCCACGACCTGGGGCGCTTCCCGCAGTACCGTGACTACGGCACCTTCAAGGACAGCGAATCGCTGAACCACGCCCACCTCTCCGCGCAGATCATGAAGCGGCACGCACCACTGCATTTCCTTTCCGCTGAAGAGTTCTCCCACGTCGACACCGCGGTACGCATGCACAACGCCTTTCATGTCCCAACGGGACTCCATTCTGAGGCCGACGCCCTGCTGAGGCTTCTGCGCGACGCCGACAAGCTGGATATCTGGGGCATCTTCGTCGAATACTTCGACGCCCCCGAAGCAGAGCGCGCCTCGGCGGCGGGACTCGGCTTTCCCGACCTGCCAGGCTGCTCCCCCGAGCCGCTTGCCGCCGTCACGGCCGGGCACATGGTTCAGCTCTCCACCCTGAAGAGTCTCAACGATTTCAAACTGCTGCAGGTCTCCTGGATCTACGACATCAACTACCTGAAGGCGCTGCGACTGGTCAGCGAGCGCGGCATCCTGGACCACTTTGCCGCCATGCTCCCGGATGAGCGTCCGGTCCGCGAGGTCCTGGCGCAGGTGCGGGAGCATCTTGAGCGCAGGCTCGAGGCGGAAGGGTAGGGGGGCGCTTGGAACTGCACTACGCGAGACTCTGGTTCAGCTTCGTCCTCAGGGACGACATCGCCGATCCCTACGCCTTTTTCGCCGGCCGTGCCGAGTTCGAAGACGCCTTTCGCAGGGCCCTCTCCTGCAAAAGGGGGGACTGCCGGGGGTGTGCCGCCCTTGCGCACTGCGCCTTCCCGGCCACCTTCGGGCAAGAGATAGCGAAGGACCCGGAGGCGGTGCGTCGCCATCAGAAGCCGCCGCTTCCGTTCATCTTCCGGTTCCCGGTTTTGCCCCCCCGCCCCAATGCGGGTGCTGCCTGCGAGCTGTCCCTTACGTTGGTGGGGAGTGCGGTGCAGCATTTTGCCGTCTACCTTGCCGCGGTCCGCTTTCTCATGGAGGCCAGGCGTGCGACCGTGACCTCGGTGCAAGCCGAGTCTCCCGGCGGGGCGCGCAGCGCGGTGGCGGTACAGGATCACCCCGAACTGCCGCTACTTGGCTCGCTCGACCCGGACATGGCCGGGCCGCTGTCGACCGAGGCACTCTCCCTTCGCTTCCTGACGCCGCTAAAGCTCGTCCAGGACGGCCGCCTGCTCAAAAACTACACCTTCGCGCATCTCGCCCGCTCGCTCATGCGCAGGGTCTCCTCCCTGGCCTACCACTACGAGGGCACCGAGCCCGATCTCGACTACCGGTGGCTTTCCCGGTGCAGCGAAGACATCCGGACCGTCACGTCCGACTGCCGCTTCGTCTCGTGGAACGGCCGTCCCGCCGGCATCGTCGGGGTGGCGCGGTTTCAGGGGGACCTGGAGCCCTTCCATCTTCTCCTGCAGCTTGGCGTCGCCACCCACCTCGGAAAAGGCGCCCCGTTCGGCTTCGGCAGCTATCGCCTGGAGCCCTAACCCGGACGGCCTCCTGCAACTCCTGTCACGCACCCGCTCTTCCTTTCCTCATCACGCTGAAAGATTAAAAACTTGTAATGCCTGCCGGCTTGGCTAGAATACCCTGGTGCCGTTTTACCCCCCCCCTGAGTACAGGAGCCGGTCATGGCCCAGTCCTTTTGGAGACCGCTGCTGATCACCGCACTGTTCGTGCTCTTGCTGGACCTCTTTTACGGGGCGATGGTGAAGCAGACGGCTGAGCGCGGGGTCGAGATCACCTACAGCAGGTTCAGGCAGGAACTCTCCGCCAACAACGTGACGAAGCTGACCCTCAGGGGGAGGAGTGCTAAGGGGCAGTTCCGCACTCCCATCTCGGTTCCGGCTACCGCTGTCGAGGAAAAGGGGAAGATGGTCAGTGCCGCGGCCTTCAGCACCACCCTCCCTTCCATGGAGGACCCAAGCCTTCTTCCGGAGCTGAGCGCGCGGCGGGTCGACGTGGACGTCGTGTCGACCGAGAGCTCCGCCTTCGGCTCCATAATTCTCTACCTGCTCCCCTGGGCGATCATCATCGGGGTTTGGCTTTTCGTCATGAGGGGGATGCGGAAACAGGGGCCGACCGGCATGATGGGAGGCTTTGCCCGCTCCGGAGCGAAGGCCTACACCTCGGAGCGTATCGACGTGACCTTCGCCGACGTGGCCGGCATGGAGGAGGCGAAGCAGGAGTTGCGCGAGGTGGTCGAGTACCTGAAGGACCCGCGGAAGTTCCAGCAGATCGGCGGGAAGGTGCCCAAGGGGGTGCTGCTCGTAGGTCCTCCGGGGACGGGGAAGACCCTGCTTGCCCGGGCGGTGGCGGGGGAGGCGGGGGTTCCCTTCTTTTCCATATCCGCCTCGGCTTTCATCGAGATGTTCGTGGGCGTGGGCGCAAGCCGCGTGCGCGACCTCTTCGCCGGTGCACGGAAGATGCTCCCCAGCATCATCTTCATCGACGAACTGGACGCGGTGGGCAGAAGCCGCGGCGCAGGTTTCGGCGGCGGGCACGACGAGCGTGAACAGACCCTGAACCAGCTTTTGTCGGAGATGGACGGTTTCGACCCGCACACCGAGGTCGTGGTGATCGCCGCCACCAACCGCCCCGACGTCCTCGACCCGGCCCTGCTGCGCCCCGGGCGCTTCGACCGCAACGTCGTGATAGAACGTCCGGACTGGCGCGACCGTGAGAAGATCCTGAAGGTGCACACCCGGAAGGTGCCGCTCACCCCGGACGTCGATCTCGCCATCATCGCGAAGGGGACCCCCGGTATGACCGGCGCCGACCTTGAGGGGCTCGTCAACGAGGCCGCCATCCTGGCGGCACGGGACAACAAACAGGTCGTAGGGCTCGAGGAGCTCGAGCGCGCCAAGGATAAGATCCTGATGGGAGGGGAGCGGCGCATGGTGATCTCTGAAGAGGAAAAAAGGATCACAGCGTACCACGAGGCAGGGCATGCCCTCGTTGCCAGGTTGCTGCCGAGTACGGATCCGGTGCACAAGGTGACCATCCTGCCGAGAGGGCGGGCTCTGGGCGTCACCCAGCAACTCCCCGAGGACGATCGGTACCACTACCCGCGCGCGTACCTGGTGAACCGGCTCTGCGTCGCTTTGGGGGGGAGGGTCGCCGAGCGGATCGTCTTTCACGACGTCTCGTCCGGCGCGCAAAGCGACCTGAAGCACGTGACCGAGCTGGCGGAAAAGATGGTCTGCCAATGGGGGATGAGCGAAAAGATCGGGGCGATGACCTTCCCGCGCGGGGAGGAGCATCCGTTTTTGGGGATGAAGCTGGCCGAGGAGAAGACCTTTTCAGAAGAGATGGCCTGGCTTATCGATCAGGAGATCGCGGCATTGATTCGTGCCGCTGAAGGTAAGTCGATGGAGTTGGTAACGGCAAATCGCAGCAAACTGGACGCGTTGGCGCTGGCCCTTCTGGATGAGGAGACCCTCGATGGCCGACGTGTGGATGAGATCCTGGCCGCAGACGCCTTCAGCGGGGACTTGACGGTTGGCCCGTCACAAAAGCCCCTGGCTTAATAAATGATGATGTATCCCTTCCTGGTAGCGATCGCGGATATCTCAAGTGTGTCCTTGATCCGGAATGTCTCGCCATCCAAGGTAAAGACGTAGCCTTCACCATCAGGTACAGCCAGCTCCATCAAAGATTCGAACGATGCAGTCTTTATAGTTTCCATGGCCGGCACTATATCATGTGTTGAAAGTGCGGTAAAGGCTTTGGAGGATTGCATTGCATGTGAATTGTGTCATAGTAGTGTCTGCTCAAATTTCAGAAGGATTCTGAGCGTTTATTCAATGCAATGGAGGTGTGGATGGCGAGGAAGAGAAAAAGCGGGATACTGTTGCACCCGACGTCTTTGCCTGGACCGGGTGGCATAGGCTCCTTCGGTGACGAGGCAAAGCGGTTCGTTGATTTTCTCCACAAAGCAGGACAGTCCCTGTGGCAGATCCTTCCACTTGGTCCTACCGCGTACGGCAACTCTCCCTATTCGTGCTACTCGGCCTTCGCCGGAAATCCTCTGCTCATAAACCTCGAGGCTCTTGAGGACGAGGGGGACCTGCTCCCCGGAGAGGCAAGACCGGAACTGGATTTCACCCGCGTCGATTACGGGGCGACCGAACTGTACAAGTCGGCCAGGCTCAAGGAAGCTGCGGCACGCTTCTTTGCCGAGGCACCGCAAAAACGCAAGGAGGAATTCTGGCAATTCTGCGACAACACCTTCTGGCTGCACGACTATGCCCTTTTCATGGCACTGAAAGAACAGTTCAAAGAGGTGAGTTGGAAGGATTGGCCTGACGCACTGGCAAAGCGGGAGCCGGAAGCCCTTTCCACCTGGAGCGAAAAACTAGGAACTGCCATAGGTGAACAGAAATACCAGCAATGGCAATTCGCGCGCCAGTGGAAGCAGCTCAAAACGTACGCCAACGTCCTCGGCATATCCATCGTGGGGGATCTCCCCATCTTCGTCGCCTACGACTCAGCCGATGTCTGGGCCAACCCGCACCTATTCCATCTGGATGAGAAAGGGATTCCCATTGTCGTAGCCGGTGTCCCCCCTGATTACTTCAGCAAGACCGGCCAACTCTGGGGTAACCCACTCTACAACTGGGACCGGATGGCCCAGGAGGGGTTCGGCTGGTGGATCGCACGCCTGCGTAACGATCTCTCCCTGTACGACATGGTCCGCATCGACCACTTCCGCGGTTTCGAGGCCTTTTGGGAGGTCCCGATGTGGGAGAAGACCGCGATCAACGGCCGTTGGGTCAAGGGACCGGGCGAGGCGCTCTTCCATGCCCTGAGAAACGCACTGGGGAGCCTTCCCATCATCGCGGAAGACCTCGGCATCATAACGCCGGAAGTGGAGGCGTTGCGCGATCAGTTCGGATTTCCGGGCATGAAGATTCTGCAGTTCGCCTTCGGGTCCGGCCCGGAGAACCCGTATCTGCCGCACAACCACGTTCGCTCCTGCGTCGTCTACACCGGCACCCACGACAACGACACCACCACGGGGTGGTTTCACTCCTTGAAGGGTAAGGAGCAAAAGAACGTGCTGGCCTATTTCGATCGGGACGGCGCCGACATCGTGTGGCACATGGTGCGCTGCGCGCTCGCTTCCGTGGCAGATTACGCCATCATACCGATGCAGGACCTGCTCGAGTTGCCGAGTACCGGGAGGATGAACGTGCCGGGTGTCGCGGGAGGCAACTGGAGTTGGAGGTGCCCGGCGGATGCCTTCACCGGAAAGCTTGCTACGAAGCTCTCGCGGGCTACCGAGCTGTACGGAAGGCTACCAGACTGAAATGGTGGAGTTTTAATTCCAAAATTATTGACAAAGAGGGTGAAGTTTCGTTATAGAGTAAGCACTATATATTCTTTACGAAACAGCTTCAGAAAGGACGGGAGAGATTATGTCAGAAAAAGAATTCGGATTTGATACCCTTGCGCTTCATGCCGGCCAGACTGTAGATCCCACCACCCTGTCCCGTGCCGTCCCGATCTATCAGACCTCTTCGTACGCGTTCAAAAGTTCCGAGCATGCGGCCAACCTTTTCGGGCTTAAGGAATTCGGCAATATCTACACCCGTCTGATGAACCCGACGACTGACGTACTCGAAAAAAGGGTGGCCGAGCTGGATGGCGGTGTCGCAGCGCTCGCCGTAGCATCCGGTCAGGCAGCAACCACCTACGCCGTGCTCAACATAGCGAGCGCCGGCCAGAACATAATCTCTACCAGTTATCTCTATGGCGGTACCTACAACCTGTTCCACTACACCCTGCCGAAGCTCGGCATAACCGTAAAGTTCGTCGACTCTTCGGATCCGGAGAACATCCGCAAAACCATCGATGAGAACACTCGTCTTGTTTACAGCGAAGCGATAGGGAACCCGAAGAACAACGTCGACGACTTCGAGGCGATCGCCAAGGTTGCCCATGATGCGGGGATTCCTTACATCGTGGACAATACCGCGGCGACCCCGTATGTGTTCAAGCCGCTGCAGCACGGTGCCGACATAGTCGTTTATTCGCTGACCAAGTTCATGGGCGGCCATGGCACCAGCATCGGCGGTTGTGTAGTCGATGGCGGTACCTTCCCTTGGAACAACGGCAAGTTCCCCGAGTTCACCGAGCCTGATCCCTCCTACCACGGTCTCAAATTCTGGGATGCGCTGGGGAACATCTCATACATCATCAAGATGAGGGTTGAGTTGCTGCGTGACATGGGTGCATGCCTTTCGCCGTTCAACGCCTTCCAGATCCTGCAAGGGCTTGAGACCCTGCACGTAAGGATGGCGCGTCACGTAGAAAATGCCCAGAAGGTAGCCGAGTGGCTTGAACAGAACCCGCTGGTGAGCTGGGTCAACTACCCCGGGTTGCCTAGTCACAAAGATCATGCGAATGCGAAGAAGTATCTGCCCAATGGCACGGGAGCCATCATAGGCTTCGGTATCAAGGGTGGGTTGGATGCAGGCACGAAGTTCATCGACAATGTGAAGCTTTTGTCCCATCTTGCCAATATCGGCGATGCAAAGAGCCTCGTCATACACCCGGCATCCACCACGCACCAGCAATTGAGCCCGGCCGAGCAGTTGGCTACAGGAGTAAGCCCCGACTTCATCAGGCTTTCCATCGGCATAGAAGACGTGAAGGACATAATAGCCGACCTGGACCAGGCACTCAAAGCTGCCCAAGCCTGAGTAAGCAGGCATAATAAGTAGCCATAGCAGTAAAGCCAAGGGCGATGCGCAAGCATCGCCCTTGGTCGTTTGGGGGGCGCGGTCCACAAGGGCCACAAGGTGATTGCGCGCGAGCAATTGTTATAGCTTAAGCCTGTTGAGAAAAAACTAACAACAAACCCGTTGACGGGCAGGGGGGCATTTGTTATAACCACCCTCCGCTGACGCACGAGACACTTTCGAGCCAGCGGCCGACGAAAAAAGCATTGACAGCCGAAACGGCCTTTGCTATAAAGTTGGACTTCGCAGCAACGACGTTCTCTTCAACCGAATATTTGAGCCGGCAGTCACCGCAGGAAAGTTGCGACGGCGGCGAATCTGAGAAAGATTTAAGAAAAGAAAGTCTTGACAGGTTGGAGCGGTTCAGGTAGGGTGCTGAGTCTGTCGCAAACGGCGGCTTGGTCTTTGAAAACTAAATAGTAGACGAAACAGTAATGTAGGTTTTTAAGTAAGTCAGTTGTTTCAAACTAGAATCGGATTTTCCGG
>NZ_RAHW01000013.1 GCF_004117875.1 Geomonas oryzae
CCGGAAAATCCGATTCTAGTTTGAAACAACTGACTTACTTAAAAACCTACATTACTGTTTCGTCTACTATTTAGTTTTCAAAGACCAAGCCGCCGTTTGCGACAGACTCAGCACCCTACCTGAACCGTTCCAACCTGTCAAGACTTTCTTTTCTTAAATCTTTCTCAGATTTGCAGCCGCCGCAACTTTCCCGCGGTGACTGCCGGTTCAAATATTCGGTTGAAGAGAACGTCGTTGCTGCGAAGTCCAACTTTATAGCAAAGGCCGTTTCGGCTGTCAATGCATTTTTTGTCGGCTGCTGACTCGAAGGTGTCTCGTGCGTCAGCGGAGGGTGGTTATAACAAATGCTCCCCTGCCCGTCAACGAGTTTGTTGTTAGTTTTTTCTCAAGCAGCTTAACCGACAGCAACTGCTGGCCAAACTGCTATGGCGCCACCCTGATGGACCTGGTGGAGGACCGCTGTCAGTAAAAAGGGCGATGCTTTCGCATCGCCCCCTTTATATCGGCACTGCCGTCTGAAACTTAAGCGAAACGTACTTTGGCAAACCGGCGCTTGCCTACCTGGATCACATACTCACCGGCACAGGCAATTTCCAGATTCTCATCAGAGATCTTCTCGCCGTTCACTTTGACTCCGCCACCCTGAATGGAACGACGGCCTTCACTGTTGGACTTGACCAACTGTGCTTCTGCCAGAACTTTGCAAAGCAGCACTTTCTCACCTTCCGGCTTGAGAGTGAACTCGGGCATCTCGTCAGGCGTCTCATTGTTCTTGAAGCGCTTCACGAAGTTGTCGTCGGCGAGCTGGGCTGCTTCGGCACCGTGGTAGCGCGCGACCATCTCTCTAGCAAGCTGCTTCTTGGCTTCCATCGGGTGCTTCGCACCACTCTTCAGGTCGGCTTTCAACTGCTCGAACTCGGCCATGGTCAGGTCGCTCAGCAGTTCGTAGTAACGAACCATCAGCTCGTCGGAAGTGGACATCACCTTCCCATAGATCTCGTCGGCTGGTTCGTTGATACCGATGTAGTTGCCCAGCGACTTGCTCATCTTGTTGACGCCGTCGAGTCCTTCGAGAAGCGGCATGGTGATGACGCACTGGGGCGCCTGCCCCCACTCTCTCTGCAGTTCGCGTCCGACGAGGAGGTTGAACTTCTGATCGGTACCGCCAAGTTCAACGTCTGCCTTGAGGGCCACGGAGTCGTAACCCTGCACCAGCGGATACATGAATTCGTGAATGCTGATCGGGAGTTGATTGGTGAAACGGTTGCTGAAGTCCTCGCGCTCCAGCATCCTCGCCACTGTGTACTTGGAAGCGAGGCCGATCATATCGGAAGCGTTCAGCTTGCCGAGCCACTCGGAGTTGAATACAACCTTGGTAAGCTTGGGATCGAGAATCTTGAAGACCTGCTCTTTATAGGTCTCCGCATTCTTCAGGACGTCTTCGCGGGTCAGCACCTTCCTGGTCTCGGACTTGCCGGTGGGGTCGCCGATCATCCCGGTGAAGTCGCCGATCAGAAAATACACCTCGTGGCCGAGCTTCTGGAATTGACGCATCTTGTGCAAAAGCACGGTGTGCCCCAGATGCAGGTCCGGCGCGGTCGGATCAAAACCGGCCTTGATCTTGAGAGGCACGCCGGTCTTGGCGGATTTCTCGAGCTTCTCAACGAGCTCCTTCTCCACCAGAATCTCTACAGCGCCCCTCTTGATAACTTCCATTTGCTCTGCAACGGTCATCACTTTCCCTCCAATGTTATTTCAAAAGCCCCTCGCCTTGTCCCTCCGGATTTCAGAGAGGGGACGCGCCGGCTGCGTACTCAAGAGAGGGTTTCCTACTATCTAACCGCAGGCGATGTTCAGTCTTTCGATGCTGCGTGCAAGACCCGTCTTCTCATCCACCTCGATGACCACCGCGTTGATGCGGATGTCCTTCTTGGCGACCTCGAACTTCGAGGGACGCTGGGTGACGAACTTCTGAATCGCTTCTTCCTTCTTCACGCCGATGACGGAATCAAAAGATCCGGTCATCCCGGCGTCGGTCATATATGCCGTTCCAGCGGTCAGGATGCGCTCATCGGCGGTCTGCACGTGGGTGTGGGTGCCGATGACCGCGGCAACGCGCCCATCCAGGTACCACCCCAACGAGACTTTCTCGCTGGTCGCCTCGGCGTGGAAATCGACGAAAACTATCGGCGTCTCTTCCTTCAGCTTGGCGATTTCCTTGTCGGCGCAACGAAAGGGGCAGTCGAGGTTGTTCATAAAGACCCGCCCCTCGAGATTGAGAATGCCGACCTTGACGCCGCCCGGGGTCTTGACGATGGTCGTCCCCTTGCCCGGGGTCCCTTCCGGATAGTTCGCCGGGCGCACTATGCGGTCCTCACGCTTGATGTACTCCAGCGCGTCCTTCTTGTCCCAGATGTGGTTGCCCGAGGTGATCATCTGAACGCCGCACTTGAAGAGATCCTGCGCGGTTTCCTCGGTGAGACCGAAGCCGCCGGCGGCGTTCTCGCCGTTGGCTATCACCAGGTCGACCATGTGCCGGTCGACGATGCGGTGCAGCTCGCGGGAGAGCGCTTCGCGCCCGGGTTTGCCGATTACGTCACCTATGAAAAGAAGCTTAACGGGCATATTCGGTTGCCCTGGTTTCCCTGATCACGTTGACCTTGATCTGGCCGGGGTAGGTCATCTCGGTCTCGATCTTCTTGGCAATGTCTTTGGCCAGCACGAGTGCGCGGTCGTCCGTTACCTGGTCGCTGGAAACCATGACGCGGATCTCGCGGCCGGCCTGGATGGCGAAGGAGGTCACGACGCCGTCGAAGGAAGTCGCGATCCTCTCGAGGTCGTCGAGGCGCTTTACGTAGGTCTCCATCATCTCGCGACGGGCGCCGGGGCGCGCACCGGAGAGGGCGTCGGCGGCCTGGACCAGAATGGCCAGGACAGTGGAAGGCTTCTCGTCTTCATGGTGCGCCATGATGGCGTGAACGATCTTCGGCGATTCGCCGTACTTCTTGGCGATGTCGGCGCCGATGACCGCGTGGGAACCTTCGATCTCGTGGTCGACCGCCTTGCCGAGGTCGTGCAGAAGACCGGCCCTCTTCGCCTGCTTCACGTTGATGCCGAGTTCGGCGGCCATGATGCCACAGAGGAACGCCACTTCCAGCGAATGCTGGTAGACGTTCTGGCTGTAGGAGGTGCGGTACTTCAGACGACCGATCAGTTTCAGGATCTCGGGGTGGATGCCGTGCACGCCGAGGTCGAAGGCTGCCTGCTCGCCCGCTTCCTTCATGGCCTGCTCGATTTCTTCCTGCGATTTGGCGACCACCTCTTCGATGCGGCCCGGATGGATGCGGCCGTCCGCGATCAGCTTCTGCAGGGAGAGCTTGGCGACTTCCCTTCTCACCGGGTTGAAGCCGGAGAGGATGACCGCCTCGGGGGTGTCGTCGATGATGAGGTCGATGCCGGTCGCAGCTTCGAGCGCCCTGATGTTGCGCCCTTCGCGGCCGATGATGCGTCCCTTCATTTCGTCCGAGGGGAGGGTAACGACGGAAACGCTGCGCTCGGCGACGTATTCGCCGGCGTAACGCTGCATGGCGAGAGCGAGCACTTCCTTCGCCTTCTTGTCCGCGGTCTCGCGGGCCTCCTCTTCCATCGCCTTGATCAGCTTGGCAACGTCGAGCTTCGCCTCATCTTCCATGGAGTCCATCAGGAACTTCTTGGCCTCCGCGGCGGTCATGCCGGCTATCTGCTCCAGCTTAGCCTTCTGCTCGCCGACGAGGGCATCGAGTTTCTCTTCCTTCTGAGTAAGTCCCTGCTCCTTGTTCGACAGGGACTGCTCGCGCTGCGCAAGCCCCTGCTCCCTTTTCAGGAAGTCGGCGTCGCGCTGGTCGAACAGGTTGGTCTTTTTATCGAGGTTCTCTTCTTTTTGCTGCAGCCTCTTCTCCAGAGCCTGAAGATCCTTGCGCTTCTCACGGCTCTCCTGCTCGAACTGCCTCTCCAACTCTTCCTTAGCCTGGTAAACCACATCCTTCGCCTGGACCGCGGCTTCCATGGCCACGACGTCCGCCTGTCGCTTCGCGTCCTCGATCATCTTGGCGGCCAGAGTCTCCGCGTCGGAAACCAGGGCATCAGAGAGCCGCTTGCGCAGGATGTTGCCTATCACGTAGCCGATGGCGGCCGCGATAAGCACCAGCAATATGGCAATAGTTATGTCGATTTTCACTGTTGCTCCCCCTCACGTATATGTTTATTAACGCGAACCACGCGACTTTCCGTGACGATCAAATCCATCGTCACATCGTGCGGTTCGCCGACTATCTCCTGAAGCAGTTGAAAGTCGTAGCAAAACGCCACCAGCTTTCCGCTTCCCTCCAGACGGTGCAGCGACCTGTCGTAATACCCTTTGCCGTAACCGATGCGCCGCCCTTCCATATCGAAGGCAACTCCCGGAACCACCACCAGATCGGCACCCGCCGGATCACACCCGGGACCGTCCGGCTCAAGAATGCCGAAGCGGCCGGGCTTCAGCTCGGTCAGAGCCGTGACTCGACAGAACTTAAGATCATCGCCGACTACCGCCGGGTAAAGCAGCTTCTTCCCTGCGGAAAGGGCAGCTGCGGCGACCTCGGCCGTGCCGACTTCGCCCTGGATCGGTGCATATAGCACCACCTCACGAGCCGACCGATACTCGGGAAGCTCGAGAAAGCGCCGCTGCAGGGCCAGGCTCAGGCTGACTACCTGCGATGCTGTCAGCTCCCGGCGCCGCGCGAGCACTGCAGCTCTGTGGGCGCGTTTAGGCATAAGGTTCCAAAAAGGCGTAGCGAAACAGACTGGTGGACGGCTAGACGTCCGTGATGACAGATGCTCTTGGAGGGAGAATGCGAGTGGATGTAGCAGGTGCTGCGTTGACAGGTTTTGATAGAGTGGGCCGCGTTCAAATGAAGCGCCAAATTTGAACTTTATGTAAATGCAGCCATTAACCCCAGGACATGCTGCTTAACGTCTTTAGGCTACTATCAGCAAACGTGAAAAAGACCGTCTCCTCCACGCAGGTTCTGGCAAAGCTTTGCAACCGTACAACCCAATCAGCTATATGTTGAATCTCCCGCAAGAGACCTGAAACTCTAAAACTGCCGGTCCAACCGTTCAATGAGCCCGGCGATCCGCTCACCGCAGACACGCCGCTCTTCTGCCAAATCTTTCTGTGCGCTGAGGCAGGATTCGGCCAGGTTCATCAAGGCAAGAATCACTACCATCTGGGTATCGCCGCCGGGGACTGCACCCTCCGCCTCCGCCAGCTTCTGGTTTACCAGAGCCTCGACCTGCGCCACATGCTCGGGTGTCGCGACGCTCTTTACCTGGAGATCCCTCCCCAGAACCCTGATGCTGTGTGTGGCGACCAAGTCGTCAGACCCCTTCCAACTTCTTGAGTATCGCGTCAATCCGCGATTTGAGTCCGACCTTCTCTGCAGCGAGTCGGTCGTTCTCGTTTTTGAGCCTCACGTTCTCGAGCTTCAACTCATCGACAACGTTAATTAGAGAAACCACGCGCTTCTCAAGCTCATTAAACAAGTCATCACTCATTATTTCACCTTTTGCGGGGAAATCTTAGGCGACAAGTACTCAAAAGTCAAGGCAATTATTGGAAAAGAGCCTCTACGAACTGGACCGGATCAAAGGCGCGAAGGTCTTCCACCGACTCGCCAACACCAATGAATCTGATGGGAAGGGCGTATTCATTACTTACCGCCACCACGATGCCCCCTTTGGCACTCCCGTCAAGCTTGGTAAGGACCACGCCGGAGACGTCCGCAGCCTCCTTGAAAAGCTTCGCCTGTGAGAGCGCGTTCTGCCCCGTCGCAGCGTCCAGAACGAGTAGCGTTTCATGCGGACCGTCTGGAATCTCGCGGGTGAGCACCCGGCGAATCTTCTTCATCTCCTCCATCAGGTTGACCTTTGTGTGCATGCGGCCGGCGGTGTCGATGATGAGGACATCGGTGCCGCGCGCGATGGCGGCCTTGCAGGCGTCGAACACCACGGCGGAAGGATCGGCTCCTTCCTTATGGCGCACGATGTCCGCCCCGACCCGTTTCGCCCATGTCTCCAGCTGTTCGGCGGCGGCGGCGCGGAAGGTGTCTGCCGCGGCGAGGAGGACTTTCTTCCCTTCACCAGCGTAGCGAGCGGCAAGCTTGCCGATGGTGGTGGTCTTGCCCACGCCGTTCACGCCGATGACCATGATGACGAACGGCTTCTTGTCCGTGACGACCAGGGGGGCGTGGTGTTCCATGAGCCTCAGCTGGATCTCGTCCTTGAGGGCCCGCTTCAAAGCGGCGCCGTCCTGGAGCTCGGCGCGCTTTAGGCGCTGTTCGAGGGTGCGGATGAGGTCGACGGTGGTTTTCACACCAAGATCGGCAGTGATCAGGATCTCCTCGAGTTCCTCGAGGGTGTCCGTGTCGATCTCTTTCCGCCCCATCAACAGGGTATCGACGCGGCCGATGATGCTTTCGTGGGTCTTGCTGAGGCTGCGCTTTAGGCGATCGAAGAAGCTTGGTTTGGCCTGCTCGGTCGGTTCGGGTTCCGGAACGGGAGCCGGAGCCACCGGTTCGGTCCAGACCTGCCGCGGCGCGGAAGGAGCGGGCGCCACGGCGTCGACGCGAGTCGGTTCTGCCGCAAGTTCAGGTACGGAAACAGGCTCTTTAGGAGCCGCTTCCGTTTGATCGAGCTCCTCGGCCTGCTTTTCCTCAACGGTCGGAGGAGCCTCCTCGGCGCCCCCCATCCCGAGCTTCTTGAAAAGACCTTTGAAAAAGCCTTTGTTTTCCTCGGCCATTAATAAATCTCCTTATGCAAAAGCTGCGCGGTCTCCCGGAACTTCCTCAGAGCCAGGAGCGGCAGCGCGTTGCGCTGCAGGGTCATCACCAGGGCATAGTCGTCGCCGATGCTCCCCACGATGACGTGCTGTTCGTCCGTGCTGATCACGCCCTCTTTTATGGACCCGGCATCGTGTTTTTGGTGCACATCCTTCAACTGGGCAAGCATGATCCCCCAGTGGGCGGCGGTAACCTTGATCTCGAACGGGTCGCCGTGGGTGAACTGCTCGACGGCTTCCCCCTCCCAGTCGGCCAGGATGGCGCCACTCGCCCCCGGCACGGCTTCAACCAATGTAGTCAACAGTCTCTTGAAGGGCACGTCAAGCTCCTACTGCAAACAATATTGTGCTGGCCGACTGCGCAAAGTCGGACCAGTCGGACCTGCAACCTGCAACCTGCAATCGGCCTGGGTGCCGCCGCTCCTAGCGGTTCAAGCGAACCGAGACCAGCTTCGACACGCCGGGCTCTTCCATGGTGACGCCGTACAGGGTATCGGCTACGGCCATGGTGGCGCGGTTGTGGGTGATGATGATGAACTGGGAGTTGGCGCTCATCTCTCGCACCATGTCGTTGAACCTGCCGATGTTGGCGTCGTCGAGCGGAGCGTCGACTTCGTCAAGCAGGCAGAACGGCGAGGGCTTGATCAAGAAGATCGAGAAGATGAGGGCAACCGCGGTGAGCGCCTTCTCTCCGCCGGAAAGAAGGGAGACGTTCTGCAGTTTCTTGCCCGGCGGCTGCACGACGATCTCCAGGCCGGTATTCAGCAGGTCCTCTTCGTCGGTAAGACGCAATTCGGCGTGGCCGCCGCAGAAAAGCCTCGGGAAGATCTGCTGGAACTTCTCGTTCACCAACTGGAACGTCTCAAGGAAACGCTTCCTCGTGGTGCGGTTGATCCGCTGGATAGCCTTCTGCAGCGCGTTCATCGACTCCTCGAGGTCGTCCTTCTGCGTGGAGAGGAAGGAGAAGCGCTCCTCCATCTCCTTGAATTCCTCGATCGCCATGAGGTTGACCTCGCCCATGTCGTTGATGGTTTTTTGCAGCTCTGCCTGCCGTTTGCCACTCTCCGCCTCGTCCCACTCGACCTTGGCGTAGCCCAAAAGCGCATCGGCGATCTCCATGCGGTGCTTTTCCTTGAGGGTCTCCTCAAGATGGGCAAGCCTCATGCTGACCTCAGTCAGGCGCAGGCTCCTCGCGTTCAGTTGCTCCCGAACCGCAACGCTGTCGGCGCGCACCCCCTTCAGGAGCGTTTCCTCCTCCTGGACTTTCGCCGCTTCGGCCTCGTAACGGTCCTTCACCTGTAGCAGTGCCTGCTCGCTGGCAAGCTGCTGCTTTACCACCGCACGCAGCGCCTCTTCCCCTTCGGCTATCGCGGAAAGAAGTCGGGTGCGCTCGTCGCCGGAACCTTCCAGTTCACGGGTCCGGGAGGCGATGCGATTGGTGAGATCGGCGCAGAGACCTTCCACGCGCCGCAAGGCGCGCTCGGTCGAGTCCCCCTTCTCCCTGAGAGCGGCCACGCGCACCTTCATCGAGGTGACCATCTCGCGCGCTTCCTCCATCTCGAAGCGGGAACCCTCGAGGCGGGCCTGCAGCGCGGCCACCGTGCTCTCAAGTGCCCCCTTGCGCTCGTCGGCTTGGGCCCGTTTCGCATCGGCCTGCGCCATCTCCGCGGCCACGAGGTCCTTTTCCTCCGCGAGCTGATCTTCCTCTGCCTCGCGAACCGCGCCGTTCTCCTCGATCCTGTGGCATTCGGCGAGCACCGTCTGCAGATCCTTGTCGGCATTGATGATCCTGATATCCAGGCGGTGCAAGGTCTGGCGCAGCTCGACGCGGTGCGCCTCAGCGTCGGCTATCTCGCCTTTTCGCTTCTCGCGTGCCGCGGAAAGATCACGAACCTCGGCCTCGAGACGCTCCACCTCGGCTCCCAGGGCCTTGATCTCCCTTTTCTTGTGGATGATCCCCTGCTGGGCCGGCTCGGCGGAGCCGCCGTTGACGATACCGCCGCCGTGGGCCAGGTCACCGTCCAGGGTAACGAAGGTTGAGGTCGGGTAAGAGGCGGCGAGCTCCAGGGCGTGTCCCAGGTCCCGGGCGAGATAGGCGCCGGCAAGAAGCGGCTCGACCAGGTGGGCGTACTGGGTCGGAACGGTTACCCGCTCCCATAGCGGCGCCGCCTCCGCTGGGAGGTCCTTGACCTGATGACGCCACGGGGGTGCCGTCACGAAGCTGCAACGGCCGCCCGAGCTCCCCTTCAGGTGCGCGACGGCGTCCAAAGCGGTGGTGGGCGAGTCGCACAGCAGATACTGCAGGCGCTCACCGAGAACCGCCTCGAGGGCCACCTCGAATTCCTCCTCCACTTCGAGAGCGTCCGCGATCATGGTGAGGGGGGCGTTCTTGAAAGGCTCGGCGAGAAGGAGGTTGCGCACCCCTTGTCCGTAACCGGCGAACTGTGCCTCCAACTCCTGCAACGACTTGAGGCGCGAAGCGGCGCTGGAGAACTCGTCCCGGCGCTGCTGGAGCAGTCTGTCACCGGCCTCCTGGGCCTGCTTCAGCTCGGCCTCGCGGCTTCCCGCCATGGCGAGCTCTTCGTCGGCCAGCGCCTTCTCGCGGGCGAGCTGCTCGCGTTCCTGTTTCAGCGCATCGACCTTGCCGCTCGCTTCGGCCAGGCGTTCCCCGAGCAGGATACGCTCCCGTTGGCTCGCCTGCAGCCGCTCGGCGAGTCCGGCGAGCCGTTTCTGTGCGGCGCCGTGCTGGTTGGTGGCCTGGGCTCCTTCGGAGAGAGCGGCGAACATGGCGCGCCGCGCCTCATCCAGTTCGCGGGTCACCCCCGCCTCCCCGGCGGCCATCTCCTCGAGAAGCGATTCGCGGTATTCGAGCGCCTCGCTTTCCCTAGTCAACTCCTCCTGCAGCGAGACGCGCTGGGCCTGCAGTGTGCCGATCTCGCGCTCCGAACCCGCCAACTGGTCGCGCAGTCCCTGGAGCTCTTCCTCGAAACGCGCGCCGTGGCGCTCGAGGTTCACCAGTTCCTTGCGCTGGAACTCGAGACGGTTCTCCCCTCCCTGCAGTTCACTCTTCCAGCGGAAGATCTCTTCCTGGGCGGCGGTCAGCTCCCGTTCCGTCTCCAGGAGGGCGAGACGCTTTTGCTCGACGGAAAGCTCCGCATCGTTGAGTTTTGCCGTGACGTCGACGAGCTTCGACTCGAGCTCGGCGATCTCGCGCTCGAGCGTGCTCTTGTCCCTCTCGACCGTCGCGTACCCCTTGGCGGCGAAGAGAAGCTCGATTTCCTTCAGCTCCTGCCTCACCTCGCGGAAACGCTCCGCCTTCTTGGCCTGGCGCTGCAGGCCGTTCATCTGGCGTTTGATTTCGGAGATGATGTCGCCGATGCGCAAAAGGTTCTGGCGCGTGGCCTCCATCTTCTTCATGGCGACGACCTTGCGCGCCTTGAACTTGGTGACGCCCGCGGCCTCCTCGATCAGGAAGCGGCGCTCCTCCGGCTTGGCGTGGAGGATCATGCCGATCTTCCCCTGCTCGATGATCGAGTACGCCTTGGCGCCGATGCCGGTGTCCATGAACAGCTCGGCGATGTCGAGCAGCCTGCACGGGGTCTTGTTCAGCAGGTAGTCGCTCTCGCCGTCGCGGTAGAGCCTGCGGGTGACCTGTATCTCGGAGAAGTTGAGGTATTTCGCCGGGACGCGACCGTCCTCGGTGGAGAAAAACAGGGAGACTTCGGCCATCCCGAGCGGTTTCCTGAACTCGGTGCCGTTGAAGATGATGTCCTCCATCGACTTGCCGCGCAGGTTCTTGGCGGACTGCTCCCCCATGACCCAGCGGATCGCATCGACGACGTTGGACTTGCCGCAGCCGTTGGGACCTACCACGCCGGTGATGGGCTGGTTGAAGTCCAGAACGACCTTATCTTGAAAGGATTTGAATCCGTGGATTTCTAGTCTTTTGATCTTCATGAGCTGCGCATCTTATCAGAGAGGGGGTTTTAATGTAAAGGGGAAGATGGAGGGGAGTGCGGCTTACGGGAAATGCAAAAAGGGACATGGTTTCCCATGTCCCTTTTTCGTTCGTTCGTAGCAGACCTAGGCTTCGGTCTTCTCTTCAGCAGCCTCTGCCACCGGAGCTTCTTCAACTGCGGGAGCCTCTTCGGCAACCGGAGCAGCCTTGGCGGCCTTGGCAGCCTTCGGAGCCTTGGCGGCCGGAGCCGGCTTGGCAGCCTTCTTCGGGGTCATCTCGGCTTCAACGAGCTCGATGACGGACACCGGAGCGGTATCGCCCGGGCGGATGCCGAGCTTGATGATCCTGGTGTAGCCACCCGGACGCTCGGCGTAACGCGGCGCGATCTCGGTGAAAAGCTTGGTCACGACTTTCTTGTCGCGGATGTAGGCCGCTGCCTGCCTGGTGGCGTGAAGGTCGCCCCTCTTGCCCAGGGTGATCATCTTCTCGGCGATGGAGCGGAGCTCTTTCGCCTTGGCATCGGTCGTGGTGATCTTTTCGTGCTGGAGAAAGGAAGTCACCATGTTCCTGAACATAGCGATCCTGTGGCTTGTGGTCCTACCAAATCTTCTACCCGCGCTGTTGTGACGCATATCTTTTCACTTCCTTTCGATCTATAAATGAAGTCGTACGGACTATTCTTCTTTCTGTTCCCCGCGCAGGCGCCTCATGATCTCGGGATCCGGGAAGTTCTCCAGTTTCATGCCGAGGGTGAGACCCATGTCTACGAGGATGTCCTTGATTTCGTTCAGCGATTTCCTGCCGAAGTTCTGGGTCTTCAGCATCTCGGCCTCGGTCCTGGAGACCAGTTCGCCGATCAGCTTGATGCCAGCGTTCTTCAGGCAGTTCGCGGAGCGAACCGAGAGCTCCAGCTCGTCTACCGAGCGATAGAGGTTCTCGTTGAAGCGCTCGCGCTCCTCTTCCGGCTCCGCCTCCTCCTGGGGCTCCACGTCCTCATCGAAGTTGATGAAGATGGAAAGCTGGTCCTTGAGGATCTTGGAAGCGTAGGCCACCGCGTCCTGCGGTTTCACGCTGCCGTCGGTCCAGACTTCGATAGTAAGCTTGTCGTAGTCGGTGATCTGACCCACGCGAGCGTTGGTGACGGTGAAGTTCACCTTGTGAATCGGGGAGAAGATCGCATCGATCGGAATGGTCCCGACCGGTGCCTTCTCGTCACGGTTGCGGTCAGCCGGGACATAACCCTTGCCGACTTTCACCATGAGGTCCATCTCCAGGTTGGCGTCCTTGGAGCAGGTTGCGATGTGATGTTCCGGGTTCAGGATCTCGACGTTGTTGTCGGTGATGATATCCTTCGCCTTGACCACCCCTTCACCCTTCTGCACGATCCGGATCATCCGGGACTCGTTGCCGTGCACCTTGAGGCGCACCCCTTTCAGGTTGAGGATGATGTCCGTCATGTCCTCGGTCACACCCGGGACAGCGGAGAATTCGTGCAATACGCCCTTTGCCTTTACGGAGACGATGGCCGCCCCCTGCAGGCTGGAGATGAGGACCCTACGCAGCCCCGTTCCGAGGGTGGTACCGAACCCCCTTTCGAAAGGTTCGGCGTAGAACTTGCCGTATGTATTAGTCAGCGATTCTGTCTCAACCTGAAGCTTCTTCGGCCTGATCAGATCGCGCCAATTTCTATACATTTAGATCCCCCTGTATCGGTTGTTGGTCAGCCTTTACTTGGAGTAGAGTTCGACGATCAACTGCTCCTGAATCGGCATGGTGATGTCCTCGCGGACCGGCAGAGCCTTGATGGTGCCTTTGAAGGCATCCTTGTCGAGCTCGAGCCACTGCGGGATGCCCCTGCGCACTACGCCTTCGAGGGACTCGTTGATCACCGTGATCTTGCGGCTCTTCTCGCGGAGCTGAATCACGTCGCCGGCTTTCACCTGGATGGACGGGATGTTCGCTTTGCGCCCGTTCAGGGTGAAGTGGCTGTGACGCACCAGCTGGCGCGCCTCGTCACGGGAGGTGGCGAAGCCGAGACGGTAGACGACGTTATCGAGCCTTCTCTCCAGAAGGAAGAGGAGGTTTTCGCCGGTCACGCCCTTCATCCGGTCTGCGGTCTCGAAGTACCCGCGGAACTGGTTCTCGAGGATGCCGTAGATACGACGCACCTTCTGTTTTTCGCGCAGCTGAACACCGTAATCGGAAACTTTGATGCGACCCTGACCGTGCTGCCCCGGGGGATAGCTCCTTCTCTTGATGGCGCACTTGTCGGTGTAGCAACGCTCACCCTTCAGAAAAAGTTCCGATCCTTCGCGCCTGCACAACCTGCATGAGGGCCCTGTATACCTAGCCAATGAAGACCTCCTATGATCCTAACTGATAGTTCTGTGACTCCAGGTCCGTGAAAACGGGCCTAGACCCTTCTTCTCTTCGGGGGACGGCAGCCGTTGTGCGGAATCGGCGTTACGTCGCGGATGAAGCTGACGGAGAAACCGGCAGCCTGCAGCGCGCGCAGCGCGGACTCGCGGCCGGAGCCGGGACCCTTCACGTACACCTCGATGGAGCGCATGCCGTGCTCCATGGCCTTCTTAGCCGCGTCCTCAGCAGCCATCTGGGCTGCGAACGGGGTGCTCTTCCTGGAGCCCTTGAAACCCTTGGCACCGGAGGTGCACCAGGCCACCACGTTACCGACCGGGTCGGTGATGGTGATCATGGTATTGTTGAACGTAGCCTGAATGTGGGCCACGCCGGTGGGTATATTCTTTTTCTCTTTCTTCTTCTTAACGACCTTCTTTGCCGGGCTCGCCATTATCCCTCCAGAATCTTATTTCTTCTTGCCAGCGACCGTACGAGCCGGCCCTTTCCTGGTGCGTGCATTGGTCTTGGTACGCTGCCCGCGGCAGGGAAGACCTTTCCTGTGACGGAGGCCGCGGTAGCAGCCGAGATCCATCAGACGCTTTATGCTCATGGAAATGTCGCGGCGCAGGTCGCCCTCGACTTTCACGTTCTTGTCGATGTAATCCCTGATCTTGGAGACTTCCGCCTCGGTCAGGTTGTCGCAACGGGTGTTCATGTCGATCCCGGTTGCGGTGAGAATTTCCTGGGAAAGAGATCTGCCGATGCCGTAGATGTAGGTGAGTGCGATCTCTATTCTCTTATTTCTGGGTAAATCTACCCCTGCGATACGTGCCAATGCCCGCTCCTCCTATTAGCCCTGTCTCTGTGAATGCTTGGGGGTCTCGCAGATAACGCGGACTATGCCCTTGCGCTTGACAATCTTGCACTTTACACAGATCTTCTTAACCGATGCCCGAACCTTCATAGTTCACTTCCTTTTGAAGACGTTTTCCCAATCTATGTCTAGATTTTCGTAAGTATCTGCGGACCGTTGTCCGTAATTGCCACCGTGTGCTCGAAGTGGGCCGAGAGGCCTCCGTCGGCGGTCACCGCGGTCCAGCCATCCTCGAGCACCCTGACCTCGTATCCCTTCTCGTTGATCATCGGCTCGATGGCGAGGACCATGCCGCTTTTCAGCTTGGGTCCCTTCCCCGGCTGACCGAAGTTGGGTATCTGAGGTCCCTCGTGCAGTTCTTTCCCGATACCGTGGCCGACGAAGTCCCGGACCACCGAGAAGCCCCGCGGCTCGACCCAGGACTGCACCGCGTGGGCTATGTCCGAGAGCCGGTGCGCCGTATCGGCTACGTCGATGGCGCGGTAGAGCGACTCTTCGGTCGCCTTGATCAGCTTTGCGGCGGCCTGGGAGATTTCGCCTACGGGAACCGTGATGGCCGAGTCACCGTAGAAGCCGTTGTAGAGCACGCCGAAATCGAGGCTTACGATATCCCCGGAGACCAGGGTGCGCTGCGTGGCGAAGCCGTGTACCACCTGCTCGTTCACGGAGCAACAAAGCGAAAAGGGGAAGCCGCTGTAACCCTTGAAGGCAGGCTTCGCCTTCCTCTTCAGCGTTTCCCTCTCCGCGTAAGCGTCAAGTTGGGCCAGGGTGACGCCCGGTGCCACCATCTCCCTAAGGCCGGCAAGAATCTCCGCCACCATCCTGCCCGCGGCGGCCATCTTCTCGATTTCGGCCCTGGATTTGAGTACTATCACCGTGCGCCCTGCAGTACCGCGATGATCTCCGTCTGCACGCCTTCGACGGTGCCGAGACCGTCGACCGAGCGAAGCAGCCCGGCCGCGCCGTAGTAAGAGATGAGCGGAGCGGTCTGCGCCTCGTAAACGGCGAGACGGTTCAGAATGGTCGCCTCTTTGTCGTCCTCGCGCTGGAAGAGATCTCCACCGCATGCATCGCAGATGCCTGCAACCTTGGAAGGTGCGAAGTCGACATGGTAGCCGGCGCCGCACTTGGAGCAGGCACGCCTGCCGGTGAGACGCTTCAGGAGCTCGTCCTTGTTCACGGAAAGCGAGACGACGTGGTCGATCTGCTTGCCCATGCCGGAGAGAACCTTGCCGAGGGCGTCGGCCTGGGGCACGGTGCGCGGGAAGCCGTCGAGGATGAAACCTTTCTGGCAGTCCTGCTGCGCGAGGCGCTCCTCGACGATGCCGATCACGACCTCGTCGGGAACCAGGGCACCCGCGTCCATGAAGCCCTTGGCCTTCACACCCATCGGGGTGAGGTCCTTAACGGCAGCCCGCAGTATATCGCCGGTGGATATCTGCGGGATGCCGAACCTGTCTATGAGGAGTTTCGCCTGGGTCCCCTTGCCTACGCCCGGGGGTCCAAGGAGGATGAGGTTCATCGGGGCCTCCTATTTTCTACCCTGAATGCGAACGCCTTTCATGAACCCTTCGTAGCTGCGCGTGATGAGGTGCGCCTCGATCTGAGCCAGTGTGTCCATACCGACACCGACCGCGATCAGCAGCGAGGTGCCGCCGAAATAGAAGGGAAGGTTGAATTTCCCGATCAGGATCGAAGGGAGCACACAGACTGCGGAGATGTAAATCGCACCCGCAAAGGTCAGCTTGGTGAGCACCGCGTCGAGGAAGTCGGAGGTCTCTTTGCCGGGACGGATCCCGGGCACGTAACCGCCCTGCTTCTTGACGTTGTCGGCGACATCAACCGGGTTGAAAGTCACAGCCGTGTAGAAATAGCAAAAAAAGACGATAAAGGCAACAAATAAAATCTCGTAGAGCAACTTTCCGGGGGCCAGCTGCTTGGAGGCGGCCTGCACCCAGGGAACGTCGATGAAGTTGCCCACCGTTGCCGGGAACATGATGATCGACGATGCGAAGATCGGCGGGATGACGCCGGCCATGTTCACCTTGAGCGGCAGGTGCGAACTCTGGGCGCCGACGGTCTTGAGACCTACCACGCGCTTCGCGTAGTGAATCGGGATCCTGCGCTGGCCGCGCTCCATGAAGACGACGGCTGCGATGACCAGAAACATCACGGCGATCACGAGGATCAGCACAAACAGGGAAAGCTCGCCGGTCTTGATCAGGCGGAAGCTGTTGCCGATGGCGTTCGGGATACGCGCCACGATGCCGGCGAAGATGATCAGGGAGATGCCGTTACCGATCCCCTTCTCGGACATCTGCTCGCCCATCCACATGATGAAGGCGGTGCCTGCGGTCAGCGTGATCACGGTCATCAGACGGAAAGCCCAACCCGGGTTCGGAACGACCAGTTCGCCCGCCGGACCGCGCATCGCCTCAAGGCCGATGGAGATACCGAAGGACTGCACCACCGACAGCACCACGGTGCCGTAACGGGTGTACTGGATGATCTTCTTCCTGCCGGCATCCCCTTCCTTCGAGAGCTTCTCGATGGCCGGGACCACGACGGTGAGAAGCTGGAAGATGATGGAGGAGGAGATGTACGGCATGATGCCGAGGGCGAAGACGGTCAGCTTCTCGAGAGCCCCGCCAGAAAACATGTCGAACATACCGAGCAACGTGCCCTGCGCAGCCTTGAAGAACTGCGAGAGCGCCAAGGCGTCAATACCCGGAGTAGGGATGTGACACCCTACCCGGTAGACGGCCAGCATCATCAGGGAAAACAAAACCTTCTTTTTAAGCTCGGGGATCTTGAAAATGTTCTGGAAGGCTTCTATCAAGACTAGATCTCCTCGACGGTACCGCCTGCCGCAGTGATTTTTTCACGTGCAGATGCGCTGAATTTGTGAGCCTTGATGGTCAGAGCGCGGGTCAGGTCACCGGTTGCCAGCACCTTGATGCCGTCGCAGATCTCGTTGATGATGCCGCTCTTCTGAAGCGCCTCGGCGTCCACCACGCTGCCCGCCTCGAAAATCTCGAGCTGGCAGAGGTTGACCAGCGCGTAGACCTTCTTGGTGAGCGGAGTGAAGCCGCGCTTGGGGAGCCTTCTGTGCATCGGCATCTGGCCGCCTTCGAAGCCGGGCTTCACGGAGCCGCCGGAGCGCGCCTTCTGCCCCTTGTGACCCTTGGTCGCGGTCTTGCCGTGGCCGGAGCCGGTGCCCCTGCCGATGCGCTTTCTATTCTTGGTCGACCCGATGGCCGGTTTGATGGTATTCAATTGCATGATTGTCACCTTTAGGGGGAATTACTCTTCGACGCGTACCATGTGGGCGACCTTGGCGATCATCCCACGGATCTCCGGGGTATCCTTCAGGACCACGGTCTTCTCACGCTTGGTGAGCCCCATGCCGAGCAGGCGGCCCTTCATTTTCTCGGATTGACCGATGGCGCTCTTGACGAGCGTAACCTTCAGTTCAGACATGTTCAGCTCCTTAAGTACTATTCGGTGATGCCGCGGCGCGCCATCAGCTCTTCCGCAGTCTTCAGCTGGCCCAGGCCCGCGAAAGCGGCCTTGACCACGTTGTGCGGGTTGTTGGAGCCCAGGCACTTGGCGAGGATGTTGTGCAGGCCTGCGGACTCGAAGACCGCGCGGGCAGCACCGCCGGCGATGACGCCGGTACCCGGGGATGCGGGCATCATGAGCACCTTCCCGGCGCCGAAGTGACCGAGCACTTCAAACGGGATGGTCTGGCCGGCCACGATGGGGACCTTGATCAGGTTCTTCTTGGCCTGCTCGACGCCCTTGCGGATCGCCTCGGGGACCTCGTTGGCCTTGCCCAGGCCGTAGCCCACCACGCCGTTGCCGTCGCCTACCACCACGAGGGCGGAGAAGCTGAACCTGCGGCCACCCTTGACGACTTTGGCAACACGGCTGATATGGACAACCCTATCGGTAAGATTCATTTCACTGGCATTGATCTTAAGCAAACTCATTCCTCCTTACCTGCCCTAGAAGGACAGACCGTTTTCGCGTGCGGCCTCAGCCAGAGCTTTGATCCTACCGTGGTAAAGGAAACCGTTACGGTCGAAGACGACCGCTTTGATGTCCTTCTCCAGAGCCTTCTTGGCGATGGCGGCGCCAACCTTGGTGGCGGCCTCGATGTTGCCGGTGTACGAAAGCCCTTCGGCTACCTCGCCCACCAGGGTGGAGGCGGAGGCGAGCGTCGCGCCGGTGGTGTCGTCGATCAGCTGGGCGTATATGTGACGTGCACTCTTGAAGACGTTCAGTCTCGGACGCTCCGGCGAACCGGTGATTTTCTTCCTGACCCTGGTCTGTCTTTTCAGGCGAGCTACCTGTTTTTGGGCTAAAGAACTCAAGGCACTTCTCCTTGCTAATGCTATTTTTTACCGGTTTTGCCGGCTTTTCTGAGAATGGTTTCGTCAGCGTACTTGATGCCCTTGCCCTTGTAGGGCTCGGGACCACGGAAGTCGCGGATCTTGGCGGCGGTCTGGCCTACAAGCTCCTTGTCGATCCCCATCACCTTGACCTTGGTCATCTTCTCGACTTCGACGGTGATCCCGGCCGGGAGTTCGAAGTTGATCGGATGAGAGTAGCCGAGCGCCAGGTTGAGCACGTTGCCCTTCACCTCGGCACGGTAACCGACGCCGTTGATCTCGAGGAGGGACTCGAAGCCCTTGGAGACACCCAAGACCATGTTGTTGATCAGGGTCCTGGTCAGACCGTGAGCCGAGCGGGACTTGATGGTGTCGTCGTTACGCGTAACGGTGACGGCCTTATCGGTCACGTCGACGGTAACGCCGCCGCCGAGCACGCGGGCGAGCTTCCCTTTCGGGCCCTCTACCTTGATCTCCGGCGCGTTGTATATGACTTTCACCCCCGCAGGGATCGCGATGGGAAGTTTTCCTATTCTAGACATGCAAAGCTCCTTAAAGCGAAATGACTACCAGACCGTGCAAAGGATCTCGCCGCCGATGTTCAGCTCGCGAGCGGTCTTGTCGGTTACCAGCCCTTTGGAAGTCGAAAGGATGGCAACGCCCAGTCCGTTTTTCACCTGCTTGATCTTGTCGGAGTGGACATAGACCCTGCCGCCGGGCTTGCTGATCCTCTTGATCTCGTTGATGACCGGTTCCTTCTCATCGATGAACTTGAGGTATATACGCAGAATCCCCTGCTTGTTGTCGGCGATAACCTTGAAGTTCTTGATGAAACCCTCGGCGCGAAGCACCGTCGCGAGGCTCACCTTGAGGTTCGACGAAGGGATGTCAACTTTCTGGTGTTTTGCCATACCAGCGTTCCTGATTCTGGTCAGCATGTCGGCAACTGGATCTGTCATGCACATATGAAACTACTCCTCTTTCCTAAAGCGGAATCTTTTTACCAACTGGACTTGATAACACCGGGAATCTGGCCGGAGTTCGAGAACTTCCTCAAGCAGATCCTGCACATTTCAAATTTCCGGTAGTAAGCTCTCGGGCGACCGCAGACGGTGCAGCGATTACGCTCGCGCACTTTGTACTTGGCCCTCGAAGCTTTTATGATCATAGATGTCTTAGCCACGGAATTCCTCCAAACCTGTATTAGTTCCTGAACGGCAGGCCCATGAGCTTGAGAAGCGCCTTGCCCTCAGCGTCGGTCTTTGCCGTGGTCACGATCGTGATGTTGAGACCCTTGATCTTGTCGACCTTGTCGTAATCGATCTCGGGGAAGATCAGATGCTCCTTGATGCCAAGGGAGTAGTTGCCCTTGCCGTCGAAGCCCTTGCCGGAGATCCCCTTGAAGTCACGTACGCGCGGCAGCGAAACGCTTACCAGGCGGTCGAGGAACTCGTACATTTTCTCGCGACGCAGCGTCACCGCGCAGCCGATCGGCATGCCCTGACGCAGCTTGAAGCCCGCGATGGACTTCTTCGCCTTGGTGATCACGGGCTTCTGGCCGGCGATGGCCGCCAGCTCGTCGGCTGCGGAATCCAGAATCTTGACGTTCTGGATCGCTTCGCCGAGGCCCATGTTCAGGACGATCTTCACGAGCTTGGGGACTTCCATGATGTTATTGTAGTTATGGTCCTTCATCAGTTGCGGGACCATCTCTTTATTGTAAAGCTCAGCCAGCCGTGCCATTGAATCCTCCAAAACTATTTATCAAAGGACTCGCCGCATTTGACACAGCAGCGCGCCTTTTTACCGTCTTCCAGAACGGTGGTCCTGGTCCTTACCGCCTTGTTGCACTTCGGGCAGAGCAGCATCACATTGGAGATGTGCACCGGAGCCTCTTTCTCGAGGATCCCCCCCTGCTCGGAACCGCGCGGCTTCACGTGGCGCTTGACCACGTTGATCCCCTCGACGATCACGCCGTCCTTCTTGGGCGCGATGGAGAGCACCTTGCCGCTCTTGGAACGATCCTTGCCCGCAGTGATCACGACGGTATCGTTTTTCTTTACATGTAATTTTTTGCCCAGCATCTCTATTCTCCAGGATCTAGTCTTAAAGTACCTCGGGGGCGAGGGATATGATCTTCATGAACTTCTTGGCGCGAAGTTCCCTGGCGACCGGCCCGAAGATACGAGTGCCGACAGGCTCCTTGGCGTTGTTGATGACCACGCCGGAGTTGGTGTCGAAACGGATGTAGGAGCCGTCCGGGCGCCCAACGGCCTTGGCGGTACGCACCACGACGGCCTTCACCACGTCACCCTTTTTCACCTTCGAATTGGGGAGTGCTTCCTTCACGGAAGCGACGATGATGTCGCCAATCCCGGCGTAACGGCGCTTGGAACCGCCAAGCACTTTAATGCAAAAGAGCTTCTTCGCGCCGGAGTTGTCCGCCACGTCCAATATGGTCTGCATCTGAATCATTGTTTAACTCCCGGCGAGCCCTTAAGCCTTGGACTCGATAATCTGTCTGATCTTCCAGCGCTTGTCCTTGGACAGCGGACGGGTTTCCACGATGAGGACACGGTCGCCGATCTTGGCGGCGTTGTCGATATCGTGCGCCTTGTACTTGGCGGAGCGCTTGATGTACTTGTTGTAGACGGGGTGCTTCACCAGACGGTCGACCTTGACTACTGCGGTCTTGTCCATCTTGTCCGAGACGACCACGCCGATCTGAGTTTTCCTGTTGCCTCTTTCGCTCATATCTATCTCTTAGCCTCTCTTTTCGCGGAGTATGGTCTTCACGCGGGCGATGTCCTTCTTGATGTTGGACACCTTGGCGGTGTTTTCCAGACGCCCGGTGTGAAGCTGAAACTTCACGTTGAAGAGTTCTTTGGTAAGCTCGGCGCTCTTGGTCTCGAGTTCTGCTGCCGTCGCGTTTTTCAGTTCGTTAGCCTTCATTGATTTCCGCCCTCGTAATGTACTTGGTGGCTACGGGGAGCTTGTGCGCCGCAAGCCTGAATGCCTCGCGCGCCACTTCCTCGCTGACCCCCTCCATCTCGTAGAGGACACGGCCGGGCTTGATGACGCAGACCCACGAGTCCGGGGAGCCTTTCCCCTTACCCATACGGGTTTCGGCGGGTTTCGCGGTGAGCGGCTTGTCCGGGAAGATACGGATCCAGATCTTGCCACCCCTCTTGATGTAGCGGGTCATGGCGATACGGGCGGCCTCGATCTGGCGGGAATCCAGCCAGCCGCACTCGGTAGCCTGCAGACCGAACTCGCCGAACGCGAGCTCAACGCCGCGCTGCGGGGTCCCGGTCATGCGACCCTTCATCTGTTTTCTATGCTTAACTTTCTTGGGCATTAACATCGCAAAAAACTCCTGTTCCTATTTTTTAGCGGAGAGCACTTCACCCTTGAAGAGGAGCACTTTTACGCCGATGATACCGTAGGTGGTCTTCGCCTCAGCGAAACCGTAATCGATGTCCGCGCGCAGCGTGTGCAGCGGCACCCGGCCCTCACGGTACCATTCGGTCCTCGACATCTCTGCCCCACCCAGGCGACCGGAGCAGGTGATCCTGATCCCCTTGGCGCCGAACTTGAGCGTGGAAGTCACGCTCTTTTTCATGGCACGCCTGAAGGCGATGCGGCGCTCGAGCTGCATGGCCACGTTCTCGGCCACAAGCTGTGCGTCCAGCTCCGGCTTCCTGACTTCCTGTATGTTAAGGTAGACCTCTTTGTCGGTGAGCTTGGCCAGCTCCTTCTTCAGGGTCTCGACCTCGGAGCCCTTCTTACCGATGATGAGGCCCGGACGAGCGGTGAAGATGTTGATCTTCGCCTTGCCCGCAGCGCGCTCTATCTCGATCTTGGAGACGCCGGAATGATACAGCCTTTTCTTAAGGAAGTTGCGCAGCTTCAGATCTTCGTGAAGAAGCTTTGCATAATCTTTTTCTGCGTACCATTTGGAATCCCAGGTTTTAATAACCCCGAGCCTGAACCCGATAGGATTTACTTTCTGACCCAAAACATCACCTCCGACCCGTTCTTATTTCTTTTCCGCAAGGACCACGGTAATGTGGCTCGTCGGTTTTCTGATCTTGCTAGCCCGGCCCATGGCGCGGGGGGTGAAGCGCTTAAGTACTGCGCCGCCATCGACGAAAATCGTCTTGACGAAGAGCTTGTCCACATCGGAGCAGCCCTTCTGCTCGGCGTTGGCTACAGCCGAGGAGAGCAGCTTCGAGATAAGCTTCGCCGACGGTTGCGGCGAAAAGCGCAGGGTGTTCAGCGCAGTCTGAATGCCCTTGCCCCTGACGAGGTCCACGACCAGGCGTGTTTTCCTCGGGGAGAGGCGGACAGAGGATAATTTAGCGGATGATTCCATTACAAAACTCCTTTAGGACCTTACTTCTTCTTGAGCTTGCTCTTCTTGTCAGCAGCGTGGCCGTAGAAGGTTCTGGTAGGTGAGAACTCGCCCATCTTGTGGCCGACCATGTTCTCAGTGACGAACACAGGGATGAACTTCTTGCCGTTGTGCACCGCGAAAGTGAGCCCGATGAAATCCGGGGTGATGGTCGAACGACGCGACCAGGTCTTGATCACTTTCTTGCTGCCGGCCTGTTCTGCCTGGGCTTTCGCTTCGAGATGCGCGTCAACGAAAGGCCCCTTCTTTATAGATCTTGCCATCTTTTAAAATCCTCTATCCAGATGAGTTATTTGCTGCGCTTCTTCACGATGAAGGCCGTGGACCGCTTGTTGGTGCGCGTCTTGTAGCCCTTGGTGGGGATACCCCACGGGGTTACCGGGTGACGACCACCGGAGGTCCTGCCCTCGCCACCGCCGTGCGGGTGGTCGACCGGGTTCATCGCGACGCCCCTTACGTGGGGACGTACGCCGAGCCAGCGGGAGCGACCTGCCTTGCCGATGGAGACGTTCTCGTGGTCCACGTTGCCCACCTGGCCGATGGTCGCCTTGCAGTCCATGAGGATCATGCGGACTTCCGAAGAGGGGAGCTTGACCTGGGCGTACTTTCCTTCCTTGGACATGAGCTGCGCGAAGGTCCCGGCGGAACGGGCCAACTGGGCGCCCTTGCCGATCTTCAGCTCGATGTTGTGGATGATGGTACCCAGCGGGATGCACCTGATAGGGAGCGTGTTGCCCGGCTTGATGTCGGCCTGCTCGCTGGAGATAACGGTGTCACCCACTTTCAGGGAGAGCGGAGCCAGGATGTAGCGCTTCTCGCCGTCGGCGTAGTTGAGGAGTGCGATGCGCGCGCTGCGGCACGGATCGTACTCGATGCTGGCAACCTTTGCCGGGATGTCGGTTTTGTCACGACGGAAGTCGATGATGCGGTACTTCTGCTTGTGACCGCCGCCGACGTTCCTGGAAGTGACGCGACCGTTCGAGTTTCTGCCGCCGCTTTTCTTGAGGTTCTCAACAAGAGACTTCTCAGGCTTGCAGGCAGTGATCTCCTCGAAGGTCGAGCAGGTCTGCGCCCTTCTACCCGGAGAAGTAGGTTTGTAAGTTTTGATAGCCATTATCTAAATCCCCACAGAGTTTTTATGCTTCGAAGAAGTCGACGTTGGAGCCCTCTTTCAGGGTCACGTACGCTTTCTTCCAGTTGGAACGCTTGCCGATGCCCCTCACGGTGCGCTTGGTCTTGCCGGCCACGTTGACGGTGTTCACGGCGGCGACCTGCGCGTTGAAGAGCTGCTCGACGGCGGCCTTGATCTCGATCTTGTTGGCGGCGCCGTTCACCACGAAGGCGATGACGTTCTTGTCGTCTTTCTCCACCGTGGTCTTCTCAGTGATGAGCGGTTTCTTTATGACGTCATAGATGTTCATGACTGTAATGCTCCTTCAACACGACGAACGGCGGCCTCGGTAAAGACGACGCTCTGGTATTTCATGATGTCGAAAATATTGAGACCTTCGGGACCCAGCACTTTGACGTTTTTCACATTGCGAGCGGAGAGCTCCAAAGTAAGATTCGCAGTATCTGTGATAACGAGCGTCTTGTCAAGGTTAAAAGCATTTAGTACCTCGACAAATGCCTTTGTCTTGATGGCGGGAAGCTCAAAGTTATTCAGAACAGTGATCGCCTCTTTCTTATAGAGCATGGAAAGTGCGCTTCTGAGAGCAGCCTTCCTAGCCTTCTTGTTCATGGAGAGGCTGTATGTCTTCGGCTGCGGGCCGAAGGCCACGCCGCCGCCGGGGTACTGGGGAGCGCGGCTGCAGCCCTGACGAGCCTGGCCGGTACCCTTCTGCTTGAACGGCTTCTTGCCGGAGCCGGAAACCGCGGCGCGGTTCTTGACGGCAACGGTGCCCTGCCTGCGGTTAGCGAGCTGGATCTTGACGGCCTCGTGGATCAGGTACTCGCGCACGTCGTCGTTGAAGACGGCGTCGGAGACTTCGATCTCACCGACCTTTGCTTTTTTGATGTCAAATACGTCTAACTTTGCCATGTCTATCTCCAGCCCCCGTTATCTCGTCGCCTTGACGGAGTCCTTGATCAGGACAACGCCGTTGGCGGAACCGGGGATCGCTCCACCGAGCAGAATCAGATTGTCAGCAGCGTCCACGCGCACAACTTTCAGGCGCTGCACGGTCACCTTCTCGTTACCGAGCTGGCCCGGCATCTTCTTGTTCTTGAAAACCCTGGAAGGGGTAGCGGAGCAGCCGATGGAGCCCGGGGCGCGGTGGAAGCGGGAGCCGTGGCTCGACCGACCGCCTTTGAAGCCCCAGCGCTTGATGACGCCGGCAAAACCCTTACCGATGGAGGTGCCGGTCACGTCGACCAGGTCGCCCTCTTCGAACACGCCGGCTTCGATCACGTCGCCCACGTTGTAGGCGCTGGTATCGTCCATGCGCAGTTCGCGGTAGGTGGTGAACACGCCCGCGCCGGCGCCCTTGCAGTGGCCTACCTGGGCCGCGTTGGCCTTGGAGGCGTCCTTCGCGCCGAATCCGACCTGGATGGCGCTGTAGCCGTCCTTCTCAACGGTCTTCTTCTGCAGGACGACGCACGGCCCAGCCTCGACGACGGTCACGGCGATGCGCCTGCCGTCCTCGGCAAATATCTGGGTCATGCCCAGTTTTTTCCCAATCAATCCCTTATTCATGGTCGACTTCCTATCCTTGTATTAAAGCTTGATCTCGACGTCCACACCAGCGGAGAGGTCGAGTTTCATCAGAGCGTCGACAGTCTGCTGAGTCGGCTCGAGAATATCGATCAGGCGCTTGTGGGTCCTGATTTCGAACTGCTCGCGCGACTTCTTGTCGACGTGCGGTCCACGCAGCACGCAGTACTTGTTGATGACGGTCGGCAGCGGAATCGGGCCGGCAACGCGTGCGCCGGTCCTCTTAGCGGTGTCGACGATCTCGCCAACGGAAGTATCAAGGAGCTTGTGGTCGTATGCTTTCAAGCGGATTCTAATTTTCTGACTAGGCATCTCTTCCTCGTGATGAAACAAGTTTTTCAGTTTACAGCCGGTGATTTCCGGGAGGGACACTCGCGTGCCCGCCCGGAAACCCGGACCTGAAAACCGTATGTTTTTCTATTCTTACTCGATGATGGAGGCAACGACCCCTGCACCGACGGTACGGCCGCCTTCGCGGATAGCGAAGCGCAGACCTTCGTCCATTGCGATCGGGGTGATCAGGTTGACGGTAACCGAGACGTTGTCGCCCGGCATAACCATCTCGACGCCGGCTTCGAGGTCAACCACGCCGGTAACGTCGGTGGTCC
>NZ_RAHW01000014.1:0-2500 GCF_004117875.1 Geomonas oryzae
TGCGGCTGGATCACCTCCTTTCTAAGGAGCCTAACCAGCCAGTGAGCTTGCTCACGTAAGATGCTGGTCATGGTAATCCAGGTCAATCTTACATTACTGTCTACTATTTAGTTTTGAAGGACCAAGCCCGCGAGGCTTTTGTTTACTCGCGGACTTTTTGTTCTCTAAAATTTCGAGATGAATGGTTAGCGATGACTGCCAGGCTCACGATGCGTGCATCGTCGTTACTGAAAGGGCCTGTAGCTCAGCTGGCTAGAGCACACGACTGATAATCGTGAGGTCGGAGGTTCAAGTCCTCCCAGGCCCACCATTTATTCTCCAAGGAATTGGGGGTGTAGCTCAGCTGGGAGAGCACCTGCCTTGCACGCAGGGGGTCATCGGTTCGATCCCGTTCACCTCCACCAATTTTCCCCGTGAAACGGGAAAAATGCCCACCGAAGCTGCCGTAGCGAAAGCGAAGGCGTCAAGCGAAGGTGAGCATTCTACTTGTTCTTTGACAATTGCATAGAAGTGATCTGTAGGTAACAACCGAAATGGCGACATTTCGGGATGTATGCACGGCAGCACGTTTTTCGAAACGTGTCCATCTAGCTTTCGGGCGAAGATGGAATTGATCATTTACAGTTTTTTTATGGTCAAGCTATTAAGGGCGTACGGTGGATGCCTAGGCAGAGAGAGGCGATGAAGGACGTGGTAAGCTGCGATAAGCTTCGGTTAGCCGCTAAACAGGCTTTGACCCGGAGATTTCCGAATGGGGAAACCTACTGGAGGTAATGCTCCAGTAACGCATGGTGAATACATAGCCATGCGTGGCGAACGAGGGGAACTGAAACATCTAAGTACCCTCAGGAAAAGAAAACAATAGTGATTCCGTCAGTAGCGGCGAGCGAAAGCGGAACAGCCCAAACCCGTACCATTTCGATGGCACGGGGGTTGTGGGGCCCCGACATGGGATTGATGAAGGATAGGCGAACGGTCTGGAAAGTCCGGCCATAGTGGGTGATAGCCCCGTATCCGAAATCTTGATTCACCCTAGGGTGTCCCCGAGTACTGCGAGGCACGTGAAACCTCGTGGGAATCCGGGAGGACCATCTCCCAAGGCTAAATACTACTCTCTGACCGATAGTGCACTAGTACCGTGAGGGAAAGGTGAAAAGTACTCCAATGAGGAGGGTGAAATAGAACCTGAAACCGTATGCCTACAAGCAGTGGGAGCACTATGATTCGTTCAGTGTGACCGCGTGCCTTTTGCATAATGAGTCAGCGAGTTACCCTCAGCAGCGAGGTTAAGTTCATAGAACGGAGCCGTAGCGAAAGCGAGTCTTAATAGGGCGCATTAGTTGCTGGGGGTAGACCCGAAACCGGGTGATCTATCCATGTCCAGGGTGAAAGGAAGGTAACACTTCGTGGAGGCCCGAACCCACTGGCGTTGAAAAGCCAGGGGATGAGGTGTGGATAGGAGTGAAAGGCTAATCAAACTCGGAGATAGCTGGTTCTCCCCGAAATATATTTAGGTATAGCCTCACAAAGTAAGTAGCGGGGGTAGAGCACTGGATGGGCTAGGGGCCTCACCAGGTTACCAAACCTAACCAAACTCCGAATACCGCTAACTGTTATTGTGGGAGTCAGACTGCGGGTGATAAGATCCGTAGTCAAAAGGGAAAGAGCCCAGACCGCCAGCTAAGGTCCCAAAATCTACGCTAAGTGGAAAACGATGTGGAAATGCCCAGACAACCAGGAGGTTGGCTTAGAAGCAGCCACCCTTTAAAGAAAGCGTAATAGCTCACTGGTCGAGTGGGTCTGCGCGGAAAATGTAACGGGGCTAAGCGTAGTACCGAAGCTGCGGATTGGATGCTTAAGCATCCAGTGGTAGGGGAGCATTGTGTAAGCCTGCGAAGGTCGACCGCGAGGACGGCTGGAGGTATCACAAGAGATTATGCTGACATGAGTAGCGAAAAACAAGGTGAGAAACCTTGTCACCGAAAACCCAAGGTTTCCTACGTAAAGGTAATCTGCGTAGGGTTAGTCGGTCCCTAAGGCGAGGCCGAAAGGCGTAGTTGATGGGAAACGGGTTAATATTCCCGTACCACCTGTTGTTGCGATGGGGGGACGGAGTAGGGTAGGCGATCCAGGCGCTGGTTGTCCTGGTTTAAGGTTGTAGGCGGGAAGAGGAGGCAAATCCCTTCTTCCATTCAACGCTGAGAACTGATGACGAGGGGGTATCCCCGTAAAGTCGTTGATCCCATGCTTCCAAGAAAAGCCTCTAAGCTTCAGACAGCAGGTGACCGTACCGTAAACCGACTCAGGTGGGTGAGGATAAATGTCCTAAGGTGCTTGAGAGAACACTGGTTAAGGAACTCGGCAAAATGATACCGTAACTTCGGGAGAAGGTATGCCCTTGAGAGTGTAGCGATTCGCACGTGAAGCTTTTGAGGGTCGCAGAGAAATGGCGGTAGCGACTGTTTACTAAAAACATAGGACTCTGCAAAGTCGCAAGACG
>NZ_RAHW01000016.1 GCF_004117875.1 Geomonas oryzae
AAGACACCCCGAGCGTCGAGACCGTGACGTTGTCCACAAATGGGACGCTGGTTGTCACCGACGCTGATCAGCATCAGTCGGCGATCAATACGGCCGTCGCACCGGTGGCGAGCGAAGGCGCACTCGGTCACATCACTATCGACAGCGCCGGTCACTGGACTTACAGCGTTGCCAATGCCGATGTGCAGTACTTGGGCAATGGCGAAACCAAAGTCGAAACCTTCACTGTCCAGAGCGTTGACGGCACCAGCCACGACATCGTCATCACGATCAACGGCACCAATGACGTCCCGACCTTCAGTGGCGCCGACTCCGGGTACGTCACCGAAGACACCCCGAGTGCTGAGACCGTGACATTGTCCACTAATGGCACACTGGTAGTTGCCGACGCGGATCAGCATCAGTCTGCAATCAATACTGCAGTTGCCCCGGTTGCGAGCGAAGGCGCCCTGGGCCACATCACCATCGACAGCGCGGGCCACTGGACTTACAGCGTTGCCAATGCTGATGTGCAGTACCTCGGCAACGGTGAAACCAAAGTCGAAACCTTCACAGTGCAGAGCGTCGACGGCACCAGCCACGACATCGTCATCACGATCAACGGGACAAATGACATCCCGACCTTCACCGGGGCAGACTCGGGCTTCGTGACCGAGGACACTCCGAGCGCTGAGACTATCAACCTGACTACCGCTGGAACGTTGGTAGTTGCCGACGCTGATCAGCATCAGTCGGCGATCAATACGGCCGTTGCACCGGTGGCGAGCGAAGGCGCCCTGGGCCACATCACCATCGACAGCGCCGGTCACTGGACTTACAGCGTTGCCAACGCCGATGTGCAGTACCTCGGCAATGGTGAAACCAAAGTCGAAACCTTCACGGTGCAGAGCGTCGACGGCACCAGCCACGACATCGTCATAACTATCAACGGCACCAATGACGTCCCGACCTTCAGCGGTGCCGACTCCGGGTACGTCACCGAAGACACCCCGAGTGCTGAGACCGTGACGTTGTCCACTAATGGCACACTGGTAGTTGCCGACGCGGATCAGCATCAGTCTGCAATCAATACTGCCGTCGCCCCGGTTGCGAGCGAAGGCGCCCTGGGCCACATCACCATCGACAGCGCCGGTCACTGGACTTACAGCGTTGCCAATGCCGATGTGCAGTACCTCGGCAATGGTGAAACCAAAGTCGAAACCTTCACCGTCCAGAGTGTCGACGGCACCAGCCATGACATCGTCATAACTATCAACGGGACCAACGACATTCCGACCTTCAGTGGCGCCGACTCCGGGTACGTCACCGAAGACACCCCGAGCGTCGAGACCGTGACGTTGTCCACAAATGGGACGCTGGTTGTCACCGACGCTGATCAGCATCAGTCGGCGATCAATACGGCCGTTGCACCGGTGGCGAGCGAAGGCGCTCTGGGCCACATCACCATCGACAGCGCCGGTCACTGGACTTACAGCGTTGCCAACGCCGACGTGCAGTATCTCGGCAATGGTGAAACCAAAGTCGAAACCTTCACTGTCCAGAGCGTCGACGGCACCAGCCACGACATCGTCATCACGATCAACGGGACCAACGACATTCCGACCTTCAGTGGCGCCGACTCCGGGTACGTCACCGAAG
>NZ_RAHW01000017.1 GCF_004117875.1 Geomonas oryzae
AAGGTTCTTCAGGAAATTCCGGGAACGGGGCACAAAAAATAAATGCGACAACGACAGCACTGGGTTATTTTGAGGTTCCCCAACCAACAAATACTCAGGAGGCCGCCGTTGTCGCAACCCGATCTTATATCATATGCCGGAGGGTGGGAAGGATATCGTGTAGCTAAAACCACCACGATCGGCACGGGCAAAGAAAAAGAGCTTCAAATCGAACTTGTTCCGTTACCGCAGCAGTCGCTGCAGTGCCCCACCTGCGGTGGGCGGTGCATAAGAGTTCACGAGACTACAACTCGTATCATTCGGGACTTGCCGATCCTGGATGCTCGAACCAAGTTGCTCGTTCACCGGCGAAGATTTCGGTGCCCGCAGTGCGGTCCGGTCCTTGAGGCCCTATCGTGGTTGGGTAAATATGCCCGTGTGACAAACAGACTGGCAGATAGCGTAGCCAAACTATGCAATGTCCTGTCGATCAAGCACGTTGCTAACTTCTTTTGTCTCTCCTGGGATCAAGTTAAAGAGATCGACAAACGCTCGTTGACGGAACGTGTGGGCTCTGTAGACCTTTCCGACATCGACATCATCGGCATGGACGAATTTGCTCTCCAAAAAGGGCATCGTTATGCGACTGTCATCGTTGAGCCACACCGTAGACAGGTTCTATATGTTGCCAAAGGCCGTGGCCGCGAGAGCATCAGGCCCTTCTTCGATGACCTCGGCCTTGATGGCTGCAGCCAGCTCAAGGCCGTTGTCATGGATATGAATGGTGCCTTTGAAGAGGAGGTTAAGGCTCGCTGCCCTCAGGCTGCCATCGTTTACGATCTCTTTCACGTAGTTGCTAAGTACAGCAGAGAGGTCATCAGCCGGGTCCGCAACGCCGAGGCTAACCGACTGAAGGACGACAAGAAGGCACGCAAAGTGATTCAGACGTCACGCTGGTTGCTGCTACGCAACAGCAGAAATGTCAGAGGCGACGACATGCTTCGACTTCAAGAGCTGCTGGATGCTAACAAGCCATTGTTCACAGTCTATGTTCTAAAGGACGAACTTAAGCAACTCTGGCGTTTCAAGTGCCGAGAGGAAGCAGAACTGTTCTGGGAACATTGGTTTTCAAAAGCAATCAGCAGCAAGATTCCACAACTGGTGCTGTTTGCGCAAAGGTTGCAAGGGTACATCCAAGGCATACTCAATCACTGTCTCTGGCCCTTGCACACAGGCATCCTCGAAGGCATCAACAACAAGATCAAAGTGATCAAAAGAGTAGCCTATGGATACCGGGACCATGACTACTTCTTTCTCAAAATCAGAGCAGCATTTCCCGGAATTCCCGGATGAACCTT
>NZ_RAHW01000018.1 GCF_004117875.1 Geomonas oryzae
TGTATAGACCGGAGTCAAGGGTGACAGTCGTTCGGAGACATGGGTGACACTTTTTTATCGCCGATCCGGATCTCCCGGAGCTTATGGTGGCAGTAGTAAATTAAAAATGTTCCGTCCTGATCCGTGGGGCGAAAAGCAACTGGTTCCCCCCGTAACGCCCTAGAGACCTGGAACACGTGGCCCTTGAAGAAGACGGTCCCTTTGTCCTGCACTTTTCGGACGTGATCACCGGGGGCATATTCGATTCGCGGTGGCACCTCGGGGTACATCCGTACACTTGGCTGATAGCGTGTAACTGGCGGCTTTTGCCCTAATGACTCATGCGGCCGCTTGGAGTTGTACACGACTCTAAACTCGTCAAAAACTTGTTGGCATTGAGCTAAATTGTCGAAATTTCTACCGGCTATTGCTTCCACAAGTAGGGTGCGGTGAAAGCGTTCGTCTTTACCCTGGGTCTGAGGGTGGTATGGCCGTGAATGGCTCACACCTACTCCGAGCCTGATTAACCAGGCTGTCAGCACAGTGAGTTGATATTCCCCGTCGTTTCCCCAGGGGCTGCCATTATCCATGGTCATTCGGTCTGGCAACCCGTAGTTTCGAAAGGCGGCAACAAGAGCACTCTTTACGCTAGCAGTTGTCTCGTCGTAACAAGCCTGGAGCACCAGGTTGTAGCGAGAGTGGTCATCTAGAACCGTCAACGGGTGACAGCGGCCCTGACGGGTTGGAAAATGGCCTTTGAAGTCCATCTGCCATAGAGCATTCGGGCTGGAATGCTCGAAACGAATAAAAGCCTTGTGCTTTGCGGACTCCGCCGGGTCTAACTGGCCGTTACGGCGCAAGATCTCAGTAATCGTGGAAGCTGCAGGGAACATTTGTTTCCCGTCTGCTTCCAGACAAGCCTTAATCTTGCGGCCACCCCACGCCGGATGCTCTTTTCTAAGCGCAAGGATTGCACTCTCGACCGAGGCATCAGTCTGTACGGGACTGTTATGGGGGCGTCGAGAGCAGTCATATAGGCCAGCATCTCCATGCTCCTTGAACCGACGGATCCACTTGTAGCCTTTGTCGCGGCTGATGTTGAACAGCCGACAAAGCTGAGAGATGTTGCTGCCATCTTGAACGGCTAACATCACGAATTCTGCCCTGAGGGTCATGGTTGTCACCTCTTGCCAAGGCATGCCCACCTCCAAAGAGGAAAGTCACTTCTTGGTAATAAGTGTCACCCATGTCTCCGAACATGTGTAACCTATGTCTCCGGTCTATACA
>NZ_RAHW01000002.1 GCF_004117875.1 Geomonas oryzae
TAAGATCGGGTTGCGACAACGGCGGCCTCCTGAGTATTTGTTGGTTGGGGAACCTCAAAATAACCCAGTGCTGTCGTTGTCGCATTTATTTTTTGTGCCCCGTTCCCGGAATTTCCTGAAGAACCTTCGCAAAGGGGGGAGCGCGAGGTCACCTGCAGCGCTTCGTGGACACACCCGTCATTCCCCGAAACTCCCGGATGAACCTTCGCAAAGGGGGGCGTCATGCTCATGCAGCGCTTCGTCGACATCTATGAAGAAAAAAGGAAAGGGCCTCCGTTTGCGAGGCCCTTTCCTTTACTCTTCAACCCGGACTGCCCTGATTACATCTGCATCCTTTCCTCGGCTTTGGTCCACTCGATGTTCTGGAAGAAGGAGTTGATGTAGTCGGCGCGCTTCAGCCCGTAGTCGGTCATGAAGGCGTGCTCGAATACGTCCATGACGAGGATGGGAACGCAGCCTGCTGGATGCCCGGTGTCGTGTTCGTTAATCCAGAAGTTCAAAAGCCTGCCGTTGGTCACGTCCTGGTACAGGATCGCCCACCCGATGCCGCGCATGGCGCCCACCGATTTGAAGTCCTGCACCCACTCATCGAAACTACCGAAGTCCTGGTGCAACCGCGCGGCCAGTCTGCCGTCCTGGTTGATGGGCGTGTTCCCGCCCAGGTTCTCGAAGTAAAGCTCGTGCAGTCTCATGCCGTTGAATTCCCAGCCGAAACGCCGCTTCATCTCCGCAAACATGGGATCGGCTCCCTTGCCGTCCTTGCGCAGTTGGATGAGCTGTTCGTCCAGGGTGTTGGTGTTTTTGACGTACCCCTGGTACAGCGTGAAGTGGTTGTTGAGGAGCGCCTCGCTAAACCCTGGCATGCCTATCAGTTCCGAGAAGTCTTTCGCCGTGAACGCCGCCATATTCTGTCTCCTTTTGTTGGATTTACCGGCCAGCAAAAACACGGCCCAATTGTATAGGAACGATTAGCCCTGTCAAATCCTTGGGCGCATCTGTTGCCGCGCAACCATACTCTCACGATTCGACCGGTCGACATCCTGCGATAACCTCGAAAGCGGGGACGTTCGGTGAGGGAAAGGTAATTTTTGTTGACCCTTAGTTGCAGGATGTTTAAAGTGCTGGTTTGGCCGCAGGAAAGAGAAAATGCTGCAATCATTTCATCTTTCTTGCACATTTAGCATTTACCGTACTGGGCAGATGACCTCGATGCGGAGGCTCAGATGCTATTGCAGGGATAATGATCATGAATGAGGTGGATCAGTGAAAAGAATCATAGGCGCCGTAATACTCCTTTCCGTTCTGGTAACGGCCGGTTTCTTCTACTTCAAACAGCCGCCCAAGGTCGAGTACAAGACGCAAAAGGTCGAGCGGGGCGCCATAGCCTCATCCGTCTCGGCGACCGGCACGCTGAACGCCGTGGTCACCGTCCAGGTCGGTACCCAGGTTTCCGGCACCATCGCGAAGCTTTACGTCGATTTCAATTCCCAGGTGAAAAAGGGGCAGCCGATCGCCCAGATCGACCCGGCGCTCTTCAATTCGGCGGTCCAGCAGGCGCGGGGCAACGCGCTTAACGCCGAGGCCAACCTCGCCAAGGCACGCGTTACCGTGAGCGATACCAAACGGACCATGGCGCGCAACAAGGAACTTCTGAAGGAAGGGATCGTTGCCCAGAGCGACATGGACGCAGCACAGACCGCTTATGACGCGGCCGTAGCCGGCGTCAGGGCCGCGGAAGCCGCGGTGATGCAGACCCGCGGCGCCTTGAAACAGGCCGAGACGAACCTCAACTATTCGACGATCAGGTCGCCCGTGGACGGCATCGTCGTGTCCAGAAACGTCGACGTCGGCCAGACCGTCGCCGCTTCTTTCCAGACGCCGACTCTTTTCACCATCGCCCAGGACCTGACCAAGATGCAGATCGACACGAGCGTGGACGAGTCCGACATCAGCAAACTGAAGGTGGGCCAGAAGGCTACCTTCACCGTGGATGCCTATTCGGACCAGCAGTTTGAGGGGACGGTCGTTCAGATCCGCAATGCCCCGGTGGTGACCCAGAACGTCGTCACCTACGTGACCGTGATCGCCGTCGACAACAAGGACCTCAAGTTGAAGCCCGGCATGACGGCGAACGTTTCCATCGAGACGGAGAAGAAGGACAACCTGCTCAAGGTCCCGGCCGCCGCGCTGCGCTTCAAGCCCAAGTCAGGCAAAGAGAAGGCCGCCAAAGGAAAGACCGGACCGGGAAGCATGACCGGCACCGGCGGCGGTTCCGGCGCGGGAACCGGCCCCGGAGGAAAGCCGGGCGGGAAGGAGCGCGGGCAGACCGTCTACCTGCTCAAGGGGGAAAAGGCGGTTCCGGTATCGATAAGCACCGGCATCTCCGACGGCGGCATGGTCGAGGTGGTGAGCGGAAACCTGAAGGAAGGGGACGACGTCATCATCGAGCAGGCGGGCCAGGACAAGAAGAAGGGCGGCATGGGATCGCCGATGGGGCCGAGGTTCTAAATGGACGAAGTGGTTCGGCTAAACGACGTGGTGAAGATATACACGATGGGGGAGGAGCGCGTCGAGGCGATGAAGGGGGTCTCCTTCACCGTGAACCGCGGCGAGTTCGTCTCCATCATGGGTGCCTCCGGGAGCGGCAAGTCCACCTGCATGAACATCCTGGGTTGTCTGGACGTTCCCACCAGCGGCAGTTACCTCTTGGACGGCGTGAACGTCGGCGAGCTTTCCGCCGACGCGCTCGCCGAGGTGCGCAACAAGAAACTCGGCTTCGTTTTCCAGGGCTTCAACCTCCTCGCCCGGACCACGGCGCGCCAGAATGTGGAGTTGCCGCTCGTGTACGCCCAGATCCCCGCAGCCGAGAGGAAAAGCCGTGCGCTCGAGGCACTGGAGAAGGTGGGGCTTGCAAGCCGTGAGGGTCACTACTCGAATCAGCTCTCCGGCGGACAGCAGCAGCGCGTGGCCATCGCCCGCGCCCTGGTGAACCGCCCGTCCATCATCCTGGCCGACGAGCCGACCGGCAACCTGGACTCGAGGACCACCATCGAGATCATGGCCATCTTCCAGGAGTTGAACCGTCAGGGGATCACCATCATCATGGTGACGCACGAGCCTGATGTCGCCGAATTCACCAGTCGGCACATCATCTTCCGTGACGGCCTGATCATATCGGACGAACCGTACCAGGCGAAGACCGCGGTCCCGCCTGTCGAGGTGGAAAAGCTATGACGACCCTGTGGCAAAGCCTTCTCATAGCGCTGCGCGCGTTGCGGGTGAACAAGATGCGCGCTCTCCTCACCATGCTCGGGATCATCATCGGCATCGGTGCTGTGATCGCCATGGTCGCCATCGGCTCCGGCGCGAGCAAGATGATCTCCGACCAGATCTCAAGCATCGGCTCCAACCTCCTCCTGGTGTTGCCCGGTTCGGTGACGAGCGGCGGCATGCGTTCGGGCGCGGGCGGTACCCAAACGCTCACCTACGACGACGCCCGGGCCATCAAGGCGGAATGCCCGTCGGTCGGAGCGGTGGCTCCCAGCGTGCGGGGCTCGGGCCAGGTGGTCTTCGGCAACCAGAACTGGTCCACCGTGCTCTTCGGCGTCACTCCCGACATGGTGACTGTGCGCGACTGGACCATCGTGGCGGGTCGAAACATCACCCAGTCCGACGTCGACGGCGCCACCAAGAACTGCTTGATCGGTCAGACCGTCGTTGATAATCTCTTCGGCGGCACGGACCCGATGGGGAAGATCATCAGGATAAAGAAGATCCCCTTCACCGTGGTGGGTATTCTCGGACGCAAGGGACAATCTCCCCAGGGGCAGGACCAGGACGACGTGATCTACGTTCCGCTCAGAACCGCCCAGAGAAAGCTTCTGGGAAGCCAGTTTCCCAACGTGGTCGGCTCGATCATGGTGCAGGCGAAGGACGCCGAGGTGCTCGACAAGGCCGAGGAAGAGGTCACCGAACTTTTGAACCAGCGCCACCGCATCGGACCGAACCGCGAGGTGGACTACACGATCAGGAACCTCTCCGAGCTACTCGCCGTCACCGAGCAGTCCTCAAAGGTCATGTCCATTCTCCTCGGGGCGGTCGCTTCCATCTCCCTCGTAGTCGGGGGGATCGGTATCATGAACATCATGCTGGTTTCCGTCACCGAGAGGACCAGGGAGATCGGCATCCGCATCGCCATCGGCGCGAAAAAACGTGACATCATGCTGCAGTTTCTGACCGAAGCGGTGCTTTTGACCACCTGCGGCGGGATCATCGGCATGCTTTTAGGCGTCGCGGGGGCGCGTCTCGTGGCGAGCCTCATCGGGTGGCCCACCCTGATCTCGGTCAACACCATCATCATCGCCTTCGGCTTTTCCGCCGGGGTAGGGGTCTTCTTCGGTTTCTATCCGGCACGCAAGGCTGCGGCGCTGAACCCGATCGACGCCCTGAGATATGAGTAATCACGCAACATCGCTGATCGAAAGGATCGCACCTATGAAGAGAAACAGAAATACCGTGGTCGCATGTGCCTTCAGTATCGTGCTCGGTACCGCAGTCACCGCCTCGGCACAGCCCACCGTCAGCCTGAAACTGCAGGACGCCATCACCATGGCGTTCGAGAAGAACCTCGACCTCAAGGTCGAGCTCTACAACCCGGCGATGGCGGAGGCCGACATCCGGCGCAATTTAGGCATCTACGACCCGCTGCTCACCCTGGGCGCAAACTACCAGCGCTCAAACAGCACCAACACCCTGACCTTCAGGCCGCAGGCGATCGACCAGGTTACGGCAAACGCCGGGGTGAGCCAGCTGCTTCCGACCGGCACCCTCCTAGGCGCAACGGTGACGAGCGGTTGGGTGAATAACTCCACGCGTTACTACTCGACCGCGCTCGACCTGACCCTCCAGCAGCCGCTGCTCAAGGGCTTCGGTCGCGAGAACACGGAACTGGCCATCAACGTTTCGCGCTTCACCAAGTCGGAAACGCTGAACGCGTTCAGGACCCGGCTGAGCGACACCATCGTCCAGGTGCGCAACGACTATTTCAAGCTGTACAACCTGCGCGAGATTCTCGAGGTGCGCAAGACCTCGCTCGCGCTGGCGCAGCGCATCCTCCAGGACGACCGTGGTAGGGTGAAGGCGGGTGTACTGCCGGCCTACGAACTCTTGAACTCGGAGTTCCAGGTGGCGACCCGCGAGAAGCAGGTCATCGACGCGGAGCGCGCGGTGCGCGACCAGATGGATGTGCTGCGCGTCGAGCTGCAGCTTCCTTCCGGAAGCGAGATCGTGCTTGCCGACGAGCCGTTTCGCGGCGATTACGCCGTCGCCGAGGATCAGGCCCTGTCCCGTGCCATAGCGAGCCGCCCGGAGCTCGCGACCCAACGCGACGTCATCAGGATCAACGACCTGCAGCAGCGCGTGGCGAAGAATCAGACGCTGCCGGATCTGACCCTCAACGCGACGGTCGGGACCGGCGGTTTTGACCGCGGTTTCTTGAGCGGACTTGAGAAAACGGCGACCATCGACGAGCCTACCTGGGGTGTCGGCGTGCAGTTCAGTTATCCGCTCGGCAACCGCGCGGCGGAGAACGACTACATCAGGAAGAAGCTGGCGCTCGAACAGTCCAGGACCCAGTTGCAGAGCCTGGAATCCGGAATCACCCGGGATGTTAAAACGGCGATACGGCTGGTAAACGCAAACTTTCTGCAGCTGGACGTGACTGCGCGGGGGAGGGCGTACGCGGAAGACCGGCTGCGCGCCTTCCAGAAACGCCACGATGTGGGGCTCGCCACAACGAAAGACGTCTTCGACGTGGAGAACGACCTTGTTGCTGCGAAGGGAAACCAGATCCAGGCGCTGGTTGATTACAACAACGCGATAACGCAACTGTGGCGGGTGACCGGCGAAATTCTCGAGCGTGAAGGGGTACAGGTCAGCGAAACCCAGGCCGACCCACTCTATGAAAAAATGAAGTAGCAAATGCGTCAGTAATGGATTTGCCTCCCGGCTGAAGCACGCTAGAATTGGCGGGTGCTAACGCCGGCCGGGAGGTCTCTATGCAAAGGATGCGCTACGAGCATGTTCACCAGATCAAGTTCACCGCGGTCGGGGCGCGGACCATCGGTGACTTGATCCGCAACTTCGAGGAGAACCTCGAGCTGTTCAAAAGGTGGGAAGAGAAGGGGATTCAGCTCGATCCTCACGGCGTGGGGAGCAACTACGCCATCTTCTTCACCTATGACGAGAAGGTTGCCCAAGAAGAGAACTTCGAACGGATACGTACGGAGTCGGGAAACCCTCTGCCGAGGCGCTGATAGTTGTTGAGCCGCCGGTTAAACTTTCACTTCCAAGATACGTCCCACCTGTGCGATACTTTGCCGTCACCATCACCTCGATAGCGTTTAAGGCAAAGGAAACATGTCACATCTGCACCGCTTCTCCCGTACCGAACTTCTCATCGGACCCGCCGGACTCAACACCCTCAAAAATGCAACCGTCGCCATCTTCGGACTGGGCGGGGTAGGGAGCTACGCCGCCGAGGCCCTTGTGCGCGCCGGGGTAGGGCGTCTCGTCATCGTCGACTTCGACGAGATCTGCCTCACCAACGTCAACCGACAGCTCCACGCCATGGACGGCACCGTCGGCAAGGCCAAGGCCATGGTCATGGCCGAAAGGATGCGCCAGATCAACCCGCAGGCGGAGATCGTCCCGTACCAGGACTTCTATTCCGCGGAAAACAGCGAATTCCTGCTGGGTGAAGACTACGATTACGTGGTCGACGCCATCGACCATATCACCAGCAAGCTGCACCTCATCCGCACCTGCCGCGAGAGGAACATCCCGATCATCTCCAGCATGGGGGCGGCCGCAAAGCTCGACCCGACCAAGATCGGGGTCGCCGACATCTCCCAGACCCACAAGTGCCGCATGGCGCGCTCGGTAAGGAAACTGTTGAAGAAGCAGGGGATCGAGAGCGGCGTGAAGGTGGTTTTCTCCACCGAGGAGTACCGCGAGCAGGAGGTTAAGGACGGCGGCTGCAAGGGGAACTGCATCTGCCCGAACAAGGAAGACCAGAAGTTTTCCTGCGAGCACCGGCGCGTGATCTTAGGGAGCGTTTCCTTTATTCCTTCCATCTTCGGACTGACTATGGCGGGGGTCGTGGTGAATGACCTGTTGGGGGCGCGGAAGGAGTAGTTTCCTGATTGGGAGGGCTTTTCAATTGCTGGTTGGCTGGTCCAACTAAGGCAAATCCCCCCTGTCCCCCCTTCGCCAAGGCTACGGGGGGCAGGCTCCCCCTTCGCAAAGGGGGGGACGTCAGCGCTCGTGCGGCGCTTCGTGGGAACACACACCTTGCTCCTCGAGATTGTCCCTATCCCCCCCGCAATTTTCGCTCTTTCGTAGGCAGTGGTCGCGCATGCGTAGGGCGTTTGTCGCGGCGTAGCCGCGGCGGCAGTTGTTGAACATGATGAAGGTGGTTCGCGCAGTCTCGCTCAGGCGCAAGGCGTGACGGGCGATCTCTTCCAGTTCCGCTTCGGGGTACAAGTACTCGTCGGTGGGCGCTCCGCCGTGCCAGGAGTCGCCGTTTCTGCCGTGCAGCCTCAAATAGGCGATGCCGGTGGTCGCTTCGGGGTGGAAAGGGGCGGTTGAGAGGTTGCCGTACTGGGGTTCGTCGCAGGTGATGTAGGTGATCTTGTGCTCTCGGAGAAAGGCGAAGACCTGATCGCGGTGATGCGCGGTGAACCAACTGCCGTGCCTGAACTCGACGGCAATCGGTACTCCAGTCATCAATTCCCTGCAGTAGCCAAGGTAGGCGAGGTTCGCCTTGCTGAAGCCGAACCACGGCGGGAACTGGAATATGACGAATCCCATCTTGCGCGCTTCCTTAAGCGGCGCCAGCGCTTCCAGCATCTCCCGGGCAACCCCCTTCAGCAATTCGGGCTCGGCTAGGTGCAACTCCTCTTTCACCCGATCTGACTCCGGCAGCATCAGTCGCAAATGCTCAGGGAGCCTTCTGGGGTCGATGTTGTGGCCGGTCAGGGCACCGAATGCCTTGGCATGAAAGAGAAAGTTCGGCGGGGTGCGGCTGACCCATGCGTGGGCCATCTCAAGGGTGGGGATCTGGTAATAGGAGCTTTCGATCTCAACGGTGTCGAAGCGGTGGGAGTAGTACTTTAACCGGGCCTTGGGCGTGCCGGCGCCGTGCGGATAGAAGGCACCGCTTTCGATGAGACTGCTTTCCGTCCAGGAGCAGGTGCCGATACGGATTCTGCCCGGTGCCATAGTAGCCTCCGAACTCTCCTTTTCAGTAGCAGAGGCGTCCCCTCTCCCGGAGGGGGAGGGACAGGGAGGGGTCGCACAGCGTCTTTTAACGGCTTCCCCCCCTCCCAACCTCCCCTCTCCAGGGGGAGGAGTCCAATTCAAGGGAATGCGCTATTGTCGGGCGCCGCACACTCGAAAAGGGAAATGGTAATGGATCGATCTTCCAAGAACCGTCTGACCCAGCACATGCTGCCGCACTTCGCGGGGGATACCCTTTTTGATCGCATTGCCCGTGCGGTGTGCCGGGCGGGATGTCTGCCGCGCAAGGAGCTTTACGAGGCATGGGAGGTGGCGCGACGGGTGCACCGGCGCTTCCGTGGCGGACGGGTCGTGGACCTCGCCGCGGGACATGGCCTGCTGGCGCAGGTGCTGCTTATCCTCGATCGAGACATATCGTCGGCGGTTGCCGTCGACCTCCGTATTCCTGAGAGCGCGGCGCGCCTGGCCGCCGAGGTGGCCGCCGACTGGCCCGCCGCTGCGGCGCGCTTTCAAATCCTGCAGCAGGATCTCAATGAAGTAGAACTGAACCCCAGCGACCTGGTCGTTTCGGCCCACGCCTGCGGCGCACTGACCGATCTCGTTCTGCGGCGTGCCGCTGCTGCGCGCTGCCGGGTCGCGGTGCTTCCGTGCTGTCACGACCTGCTGACCTGCGATGACGGAAGCCTCAAGGGGTGGCTCGACGGGCCGCTCGCCATAGACGTCACCCGTGCTGCCTGGCTGCGCGCGCAGGGATACCGGGTCTACACCCAGACCATCCCCGGCGACATCACCCCGAAAAACCGGCTGCTCATGGGAGAGCCGATCTAAAGAACGATATGGTTCAACAGGAAGCTCACGATCGAGAGCACCAGGCTGAACAAAAGCGCCCATCCGAAGCCGTGCACCGTGAAGCCGCTCACCAACGCGCTTGTCAGCATGATGAGCAAGGCATTGATGACGAAAGTGAGCAGTCCAAGCGTCAGGATGTTCAAGGGGAGGGTGAGCAGCAACAGCACCGGCTTGATGAAGGTGTTGATCAACCCCAGAACCAGTGCCGTGATGAGTGCTGCACCGAAGCCGGTGAGGCTAACGCCCGGCAGAAGATATGCTGTGATAACGATCGCTAGGCCGTTTAACAACCACTTGATGATGATTCCCACGTCGAACCTCCTTTAATCCTTCCCAAAGACCCGCAAATTATACCTGATTCTCCTTAAGCACAAGTTGAACATTGCTGTGTTCGGAATGAACGAACTTTTATATGCCTCCTGGCTCCGGTTACGCGGCAGGTAAAGGCAAATCCCCCCTGTCCCCCCTTCGCAAAGGCTACGGGGGGCAGGCTCCCCCTTCGCAAAGGGGGGAACTATGGTGCTTATGCAACACGTTGTGGCCAGTTGTGCTCAGCGCTTCACCGAAATCTGAGTAGAACCATTTGTCAGGAAATGGGGCAATGGACTCTTTGACATGACCAACTAAAAGATCTTGTTTCACCTTCGGGTTTGAGCACGTCAAAACGATGTTAATTATGACAGTAAACATGCCGTCTCTAGTATGTCATAAATCTTTCTAACACTGCTCAAAAGGCTCATCTCATCGCGCCTAACTCCGCATAAATACTTATTTTAGCGATTAACTCGTTCCTATAAAGCAGTTGACAGCGCAGCCAATACTCTAGTATATTTCGCCGACTCTCACATTAATAAAGAGGACCGTCTATCTATGAAGGAAATACTTTCCGGCAACGAAGCCATTGCCAGAGGTGCCTACGAGGCAGGAGTGAAAGTCGCCTGCGCCTACCCGGGCACCCCTTCCACCGAGATACTTGAAAACACCGTCCGCTACAAGGAGATCGATTCTTCTTGGGCCACCAACGAGAAGGTTGCTCTCGAGGTAGGCATCGGCGCTTCTTTCGTCGGGGCCAGATCTCTGGTCACCATGAAGCACGTCGGCGTCAACGTCGCGGCCGACCCTCTTTTCACGCTCTCCTACACCGGCGTTAACGGCGGCCTTGTGCTTGTCTGCGCCGACGATCCGGAGTTGCATTCCTCCCAGGACGAGCAGGATAGCCGCAACTACGCCAAGTTCGTCAAAATCCCGATGCTGGAGCCTTCCGATTCCCAGGAGTGCCTCGACTTCACCAGGCTCGCCTACGAGATCTCCGAGAAGTACGACACCCCTGTGATGCTGAGGACCACCACCCGCATCTCGCACAGCAAATCCGTGGTGACCTTTGGCGAGCGCATCGACACGATCAAGGATGCGAAGCTCGAAAGGAACCCGGCCAAGTTCGTCATGCTCCCCGGGAACGCGCGCGGGCGCCACTATGTGGTCGAGGATCGTACCCTCCAGCTTTCCAAGGACGGCGTCTCGCTCCCCATCAACCGAGTCGAGATGCGCGGAACGAAGATGGGGGTCATCACCGCCGGTATCAGCTATCAGCACGTGCGCGAGGCGCTTCCCGAGGCGTCCGTTTTGAAGCTCGGCATGGTGCACCCGCTTCCTTTCGACCTGATCCGCGAGTTCGCCTCCAAGGTCGACAAGCTCTACGTGGTCGAGGAACTGGACCCGTTCATCGAGGAGCAGGTCAAGGCGATCGGCATCCCTGTCACCGGCAAGGAGATCATCCCGATCTGCGGCGAGCTTACCCCGGGAAGGGTGAGAAAGGCCTTCGGTCTCCCCGAGAACGCGTCCTCTACCGTCGAAAAACTCCCCGGGCGTCCCCCCAACATGTGTCCGGGCTGCCCGCACCGCGGCGTCTTCTACACCCTTAAGCAATTGAACGCCTACGTCTCCGGCGACATCGGCTGCTACACCCTGGGCTTCATGCCGCCTCTCTCCGCGATGGATACCTGCGTATGCATGGGTGCCTCCATCGGCATGGCGACAGGCGCGGCGAAGGTACTTCCTCCCGAGGAGAGGAAGAAGGTAGTGGCCGTGATCGGCGACTCGACCTTCCTGCACACCGGCATCAACGGCCTCATGGACATGGTCTATAACAAGGGGGCTGCGACGGTGATCATCCTGGACAACAGGATCACCGCGATGACCGGACGCCAGGAAAACCCCGGTTCCGGCCATACCCTGATGAACGATCCCACCAACGAGGTGGATTTCGAGCTCCTGTGCAAGGCGATCGGCGTCAAGAACGTGCGCACCATCAACCCGCTCGACCTGGACGAGTGCCGCACCGTCATCGCCGAAGAGATGGAGCGTCCCGAGACCTCGGTGATCATCACCGACAAGCCCTGCGTCCTCATCAAGAGGGAAGGGGTGTTCAAGCCGGGCGCACCGCTGCAGGTGGTTGACGATGCCTGTGCCGGCTGCCGCGCCTGTTTGAAGATCGGCTGCCCGGCCATCGAGTGGATTCCTGGGAGCGGCAAGAAGGGCAAGGCCCACATCGATCCGCTTCTGTGCAACGGTTGCGACGTCTGCAGCCAGCTGTGCAAGTTCTCTGCGATCAAGGAGGCAAAATGAGCGACAAGGTAACCAATATCGTCCTGGTAGGCGTTGGCGGCCAGGGCATTCTGCTCGCCGCCGAGATCCTTTCCGAGACCTTCATGCTGGCAGGCTTCGACGTCAAGAAGAGCGAGATCCACGGCATGTCCCAGCGCGGCGGTTCCGTCGTGTCGCACGTCCGTTATGGCAAAGAGGTGTTCTCCCCGATGGTGCCGGAAGGCGACGGCGACATCCTCTTTGGTTTCGAGCTTATGGAGAGCTACCGCTACCTTTCCCTTTTGAAACCGGGTGGGACCGTGGTGGTGAACGACCTCTGCATCGCGCCTCCCTCCGTGCTCATCGGCCAGGAGCAGTACCCGGCCGACATGGCGCTCAAGATCCAGGAGCTCTTCCCGGACTGCCTGCTCGTCGACGGCCAGAATCTCGCCATCCAGGCGGGCAACGCGCGCGCCGCGAATACCGTGCTGCTCGGCGCCGTGTCCAAGCGTCTCGATATCGAGGAGAAGTACTGGATTGAGGCAATCGAGAAGATGGTGCCGAAAAAGGCGCTCGAGGTGAACCTCAAGGCGTTCCAGATGGGGCGCGGGCTCAAGTAACGTCAAAAGCATATTTGTAACGCAAAGACGCAAAGACGCTAAGACAGACAAAGGCAAAAGCATTTAGGGGTTAAACCAGTTTTAGGTATTCTTTGCGCCCTTGCGGCTTTGCGTTAAATAAGCCTTGAGAGTCTTTAAGCCTGCGCTGTCAGTATCAGTTAAGGAGTCAGTCATGTTTTTCAACGAGGAATTCGAGACACTGCCGAGGGAGGCGCTCGAGGCGCTGCAGCTGAAGAGGCTGAAGGCGATGGTGGCGCGCGTCGAGAAATCGGTTCCCTTCTACAAGGAGGCGCTCGCCAAGGCGGGCGTCACCGCGGACTCGATCCAGTCGCTCAAGGATCTGCAGCGGCTCCCCTTCACCTACAAGCAGGACATGCGGGACTCCTACCCGTACAACCTTTTCGCCGTGCCCATGGAGGACATCGTTCGTATCCACGCCTCCTCCGGCACCACCGGCAAACCGACCGTCGTCGGCTACACCAAGAAGGACATCGAGACCTGGAGCGAGCTCATGGCGCGCTCCTTCATGGCGGCCGGTGTGCACAAGGGTGACATCATCCACAACTCCTACGGCTACGGCCTCTTCACCGGCGGCCTTGGCGCACACTACGGCGCCGAGCGGCTGGGCGCTTCGGTCATCCCGATGTCGGGCGGCAACACGAAGAAACAGATCATGATCATGCAGGACTTCGGTTCCACCGTGCTCACCTGCACCCCTTCCTACTCGCTCTTCATGGCCGAGGCAGCGAAAGAAGAGGGGATCGATTTCCGCGACCTGAAACTCAGGGTCGGCATCTTCGGCGCCGAGCCCTGGTCCGAGGAGATGCGCCGCGACATCGAAGGGAAGCTGAACCTCTCCGCCGTCGACATCTACGGCCTTTCCGAGATCATGGGACCGGGCGTCGCCATCGAGTGCTGCGAGGCGAAGAAGGGGCTCCACATCTGGGAGGACCACTTCATCCCGGAGATCATCAACCCGGAGACCTGCGTGGTGCTTCCCGAGGGTCAGATGGGCGAGCTGGTCATCACCACCATCACCAAGGAGGGGATCCCGCTCATCCGCTACCGCACCCGCGACATCACCTCCATCACCTACGAACCCTGCATCTGCGGCAGGACCCACGCCCGCATCGCGCGCATGAGCGGCAGAAGCGACGACATGCTCATCATCCGCGGCGTCAACGTCTTCCCGTCCCAGATCGAGGCGATCCTCATGGGTGTCGAGGGGGTCGAGCCGCACTACGTCCTCATCGTGGAGAGAAAGGACAACCTCGATACACTGGAGGTCCAGGTCGAGGTGGGCGAGAACCTCTTCTCCGACGAGATCAAGCATCTCCAGGCACTCTCGTCCAAGATCGAGAAGCAGATCAAGGAGATGCTCGGCGTCACCTGCCGCGTAAGGCTCGTGGAACCGAAAAGCATCACCCGCAGCGAAGGGAAGGCGAAACGCGTCATCGACAACAGGAACAAAGCCTAAGGGGGAAAAGTCATGTACGTAGAACAGATCTCCATATTCATCGAAAACAAGTTCGGACGTCTGGCGGAAGTGACCCGCATACTGGGTGATGCCGGTGTCAACATCCGCACCCTTTCCTTGGCGGACACCTCCGACTTCGGCATCCTGCGCCTCATCGTGAACGACACGGAGAAGGCGCGGACCGTGCTCAAGGAGCGCGGCTTCACCGTCAGCAAGACCGACGTCGTAGCTGTCGAAATCCCGGATCGTCCCGGCGGGCTCGCCGACATCCTCCAGGTGCTGGACGGCGACGGGATCAACGTCGAGTACATGTACGCGTTTGTCGAGCGCTGCGGCGAGAATGCCGTGATGATCTTCCGCTTCGACGAGACGCAAAAAGCGATCACCACCTTGACCTCCAAAAACTTCAACGTGCTGCCGGGGGAGAGACTCTACAGCATGTAGTTTCTGTACGACCTGTTCATATTCAATGCGATTAACCAAGTAGAGGGGGGCAACAGATGAGAAAGATGCTCGCTGTAATCAGTATCACCATGCTGCTTCTGACCACCGCCACCGCGGCCTTTGCCGCCGGCACCATCAAGATCGGCGGACTCTTCGCCGTCACCGGCCCTGCCTCTTTCCTCGGTGAACCGGAAAAGAAGACCCTTGAGCTTCTTGCCAACGAACTAAACGCCAAAGGCGGCATCAACGGCTCCAAGGTCGAGGTCGTCATCTACGATACCGGCGGGGACGTCACCAAGGCTCTCCAGCTCGCCAACAAGCTGATCAAGAACGACAAGGTCGTCGCCATCGTCGGACCGAGCACCACCGGCGAGTCCATGGCGGTTGTCCCCATCGCGGAAAAGGAGCAGGTCCCGCTCATCTCCTGCGCCGCCGGGATCAAGATCACCGAACCGGTGAAGAAATGGGTCTTCAAGACCCCGGCGAACGACCATGTCGCCGCGGAGAAGATCCTCATCCAGGCTGAAAAGCTGAAGCAGAAGAACATAGCGCTCATCACCGTTTCCGATTCCTTCGGCTCCTCCGGGCGCGAACAGCTGAAACAGATGGCGGCCAAGCGCGGCTTCAAGATCGTGGCGGACGAGGTTTACTCGCCGAAGGACACCGATATGACGCCGCAGCTCACCAAGATCAAGGCGGCCAAACCGGATGCCATCATCTGCTGGGGAACGAACCCCGGCCCCGCCATCATCACCAGGAACATCCAGCAGCTCGGCATCAAAACCCAGATCTACCAGAGCCACGGCGTTGCCTCCAAGAAGTACATCGAGCTGGCGACTCCGCAGGCATCCGAAGGGATCATGCTGCCGGCTGGCAAGCTCGCCGTCTTCGACCTGCTGAAAAGCAGCGACCCGCAGGCGAAACTGCTCAAGGACTACAACACCTCGTACAAGAAGAGCTACGGCGTTGAGGCTTCCACTTTCGGCGGCTATGCCTATGACGGGTTCCAGCTCATACTGGCCGCGGTGAAGAAGGGTGCCACCACCCCGGCGCAGATCCGCGACGGCATCGAGAAAAACGGCCGGCTGGTCGGGGTATCCGGCATCTTCAAGATGACCCCGGCGGACCACAACGGGCTCGACCTCGGTGCTTTCGAGATGGTGCGCATCGTCAAGGGCGACTGGGTAATCGTGAAATGAGAATCGCGGCTAACGCCGCACCAAAGGGGAGGGAGGATCTGTGAAAAAACTGGTCTCGACTGCTTTTGCTTCGCTTGCGTTGTTTTGTCTGTCCACCGCCGCACTGGCGGCTCCTCCGATCAAGATCGGCGCGCTCTTCGCCGTAACAGGCCCGGCTTCTTTCTTGGGCGAGCCCGAGCGCAACACCGCCCAGATGGTGGTCGACGAGATCAACAAGGCAGGCGGCGTGAAGGGGCGCAAGCTGGAACTGATCACCTACGACACCGGCGGGGACGCCACCAAGGCCGTCCAGCTCGCCAACAAGCTGGTGAAGAACGACCAGGTCGTCGCCATCATCGGCCCGAGCACCACCGGCGACACCATGGCGGTCATCCCGGTCGTCGAGAAGGCCCAGGTGCCGCTCATCTCCTGCTCGGCCGGCATCAAGATCACCGATCCGGTGAAGAAGTGGGTCTTCAAGACCGCCCAGAACGATACCCTCGCCGTCGCGCGCATCTATGAGCAACTGAAGAAGGAGAAAAAGAGCAAGGTCGCCATCCTCACCGTGTCCGACTCCTTCGGCTCCTCTGGGCGCGAGCAGCTTAAGGCGCAGGCCAGGCATTTCGGCATCCAGATCATCTCAGATGACACCTACGGTCCGAAAGACACCGACATGACGCCGCAGCTCACGAAGATCAAGTCGGCCAAGCCGGACGCCATCATCTGCTGGGGCACCAACCCCGGTCCCGCGGTCATCGCGAGGAACGCGAAACAGCTCGGGCTTGCCATTCCGCTCTACATGAGCCACGGCGTATCCTCCAAGAAGTTCATCGAGCTTGCCGGCGATGCGGCCGAGGGGATCAGGCTTCCGTCCGGGAAAGTGCTCGTTGCCGACCTGCTGCCCAAGAGCGACAAGCAGAAGGGTTCCCTGCTCGCCTTCATCAAGGACTACCAGAACCACTACAGGGCGGAAGGCGACCACTTCGGCGGCCACGCGTGGGACGCCATGATGCTTCTGAAAGGTGCCATCGAGAGGGGAGGGGACACCCCCGCCGGGATCCGCAACGCCCTGGAAGCGACCCGCAATTTCGCAGGCATCGGCGGCGTGTTCAGCTACTCCGCCAAGGACCATGCGGGGCTCACCAAGGACGCCTTCACCTTGGTCGAAGTACGTAAGAAAGACTGGGTGCTGGTCAAGTAAAGAGGATTCATGGAGCTTCTAAACCAGGTAACGCAGTTCGTCATATCGGGGCTCGCCACCGGTTCCATCTACGCCCTGATCGGACTGAGCTTCGCCATCATCTTCAACTCGACGGGGATCATCAACTTCGCCCAGGGTGAGTTCGTCATGCTGGGCGGGGTGCTGACCATCTTTTCGCTGAACGTGCTGCAATTACCGCTTGCGGCGGCCATCGTGGCCGCCGTGGCGGTGACCACGGTAATAGGCATCCTCTTCGAACGGCTGGCGATCCGACCGCTCAAGAACGCGACGCCGCTTGCTCTCATCATCATCACCATCGGCGCGAGCATCCTCATCCGCGGCGTGGTCATGCTCCTCTGGGGGAAAGACACCCAGGCACTCCCGGCCTTTTCCGGGACCGACCCCATCACCGTCGCGGGAGCGACGCTTCTGCCGCAGCACCTTTGGATCTTCGGCGTCACCGTGATGGTCATCGTCGGCTGCCGCCTTTTCTTCAACCACACCATCAGCGGCAAGGCGATGCGCGCCTGTTCCTTCAACCGCCGTGCCGCGAACCTCGTCGGCATAAGCGTCGGGCGCATGGTGCTCTTTTCCTTCGTGATCAGCGCGGCGGTCGGCTCGCTGGCGGGGGTCATCATCGCGCCCCTCACCATGACCTCCTACGACGTCGGGGTGATGTTAGGCCTCAAGGGGTTTTGTGCCGCGATCATGGGAGGGATGGGGAGCGGTCTCGGGACGGTGCTCGGCGGGCTGATCCTCGGCACCCTGGAGTCCCTCGGTGCAGGTCTCGTTTCTTCAGGCTACAAGGACGCCATCGCGTTTTTCATCCTGCTCCTGATCCTCTTCATCCGTCCTCAGGGGCTTTTCAAGAAGGGCGAAACCGAGCGGGTGTGACGCTCTCTTTTGAAGCGGTTCCCGTTTTACAAACGACGCTGAACGACAAGGTTTACTTTGAGATCCGACAGAATTAAATTCATCGTTTTCGCTCTTGTAGTGCTGCTGTTACCGCTGCCGTTGTCGGGGGGGTACCTGACCAACGTCCTCATCTTCGTCGGGATCAACGGCGTGCTGGCGCTCGGGCTGAACCTCCTGCTAGGTTACGCCGGGCAGATCTCGCTCGGGCAGGCAGCCTTCTTCGGTTTGGGCGCTTACGGCTCGGGGGTGCTCACCACCCAGTTCGGCTTCAATCCGTGGGTGGCGATGGTCGTGGTGGCCCTGTGCGTCGCCGTTTTCGCCTTCGCCCTCGGCTTCCCGGTGCTGCGCCTGAAAGGGCATTACCTCGCCATGGCGACCCTCGGCGTCGGCGTCATCGCAAACATCGCCTTCAACGAGACCGTCGACCTCACCGGCGGCCCCTCCGGGCTATCCGGCATCCCGAACCTCGCCATCGGCACGCTCACCTTCGACTCGGACCTCAAGAACTACTACCTCGTCTGGTGCTTCGCGCTCGGTATGATCCTTCTCTCGCTGAACCTCGTCAACTCCCGCTTCGGCAGGGCGCTCAGGGCGATCCACGACTCCGAGGTGGCGGCGCGCGTCATGGGGGTGAACGCAAGGCTCATGAAGGTGCAGGTCTTCACGCTCTCCGCGTTCATGTCCGCCATCATGGGGAGCCTCTACTGCCATGTCATGACCTTCATCTCGCCCGCCTCCTTCGGGTTCGGCTTTTCCGTCGAGGTTCTCACCATGGTGGTCATCGGCGGTCTGGGAAGCGTCTACGGCTCAATCCTCGGGGCACTCTTGCTGACCCTGCTCCCGGAGATGCTGCGCGCCTTCCAGGACTACGACATCATCGTGTACGGCCTGCTGCTCGTCACCATGACCATCTACATGCCGGGCGGGCTGGTCCAAGGGATACCCGCACTGTTCAGGCTCATCATGCCGGCGAAGAAAGGCTCGGAGGTGGGCAATGCTTAGCCTGAACGGCATCGGCAAGAGGTTCGGCGGGCTCACCGCTCTCGACGGTATCAGTTTCGAGGTAGGGAAGGGGGCCATCACCGGCATCATCGGCCCCAACGGTGCCGGAAAGACCACCCTTTTCAACGTCGCGACAGGAATTTATCCCCCTTCCTGTGGTGCCGTGCTTTTCGAGGGGAAGGACATCTCCAAACTCCCGCCGGAAGGGCGCGCGCGCCTGGGTCTGGTGCGAACCTTCCAGAACATCGAGCTTTTCGGGAAGATGACCGTTCTCGAGAACGTGATGGTCGGGCTGCACACGCAAAGCGGCTCGGGGCTCTTCGCCTGCTCGTTCAGGATGCCGTGGCAGATGAAGGAGGAGCGCCGCATCCGCGAACGGGCCCTCGAACTGCTCGAGTTCGTCGGCATCCCGGAACTGGCCGATGTGCAGGCGGGAACGCTCTCGTTCGGCAAGGGACGCCTGCTTGAGATTGCACGCGCCATGGCGCTCGAGCCGAAGCTTTTGCTCATGGATGAGCCTGCCGCCGGACTAAACAGCGGCGAGACCGCGGAATTGGGCGATTTGATCAAGCGTATCCGGGACCTGGGCGTAACCGTGGCCCTCGTCGAGCACGACATGGAACTGGTCATGGACATCTGCGACCATCTCGTCGTGCTGAACCTGGGGACCAAGCTGGCGCAGGGGACGCCGCGCGAGATCCAGGACAACAAGGCGGTCATCACGGCTTACCTCGGGGAAGAGTAGGCGAGGACAGAGATGCTTAAGATCAAGAACATAAACGCCTACTACGGCAAGGTGCACGCCCTGAAAAACGTGTCGCTGCACCTGAAGCCGGGCGAGATAGTCACCCTCATAGGCGCGAACGGCGCGGGGAAGACGACGCTTCTCAACACCCTTTCAGGCATCATCCCGACCGCAAGCGGCGAGATCGTGCTGGAGGGGAGGGACGTCGCGGGGCTTTCCGCGGACCGCATCGTTTCTCTAGGGCTTTCGCAGGTGCCCGAGGGGCGCCAGGTTTTCAACCCGCTCACCGTCGAGGAGAACCTCGAGCTCGGCGCTTATCTCCGTTATCGCACGAGGGGCGAGAAGAGTGAGATCGCCGCGGATCTGGAGAAGATGTTCCTGATGTTCCCGAGGCTGAAGGAGCGCAGGCGCCAGGCCGCAGGGACCCTTTCCGGCGGCGAACAGCAGATGCTCGCCATCGGCCGGGCCCTCATGGCGCGTCCGAGGCTATTGCTTTTGGACGAGCCGTCCATGGGGCTCGCACCTCTGGTCGTGCAGGACATCTTCAAGGTCATCGAGCGTCTGAGGGGCGAGGAGGGTACCACCATCCTGCTCGTCGAGCAGAACGCGCGTGCCGCCCTGAAGGTCGCCGATCGCGGTTACGTCCTCGAAACAGGTAAAGTGATTCTTGAAGGAAAGGCGTCCGAGTTACTGGAAAACAAGGATGTCCAGCGCGCCTACCTTGGCCGGGATAAGAAGGAAATTTGGGAGCGTTGATACTGTAATTGAAGAGAGGTTTTACATGCAGATTTGGGATCCCGATTACGAGTGCATGCCGCGAGAAGAAATCGAGCAGCTTCAACTGGAACGGCTCCAGGCTACTCTGAACCGCGTCTACAAGAACGTCACCTGCTACCGCAACAGGTTCAAGGAGATGGGGATCGTCCCCGAGGATGTACGCTCCCTCGCCGACCTTTCGAAACTCCCGTTCACCACCAAAGAAGACCTGCGTCTTAACTACCCGTACGGCATGTTCGCGGTGCCGCTGCGCGAGGTCGTGCGCATCCATTCCTCTAGCGGCACCACCGGCAAGCCGACCGTCGTCGGCTACACGAAGAACGACCTCAAGGTGTGGTCGACCCTGGTCTCGCGGTTCATGACCGCGGCGGGGGTCAACAGCGACGACGTGGTCCAGATCGCCTTCGGCTACGGCCTCTTCACCGGTGCCTTCGGCCTGCACTACGGCTCGGAGATGATCGGCGCCTCGGTCATCCCGATGGGTGCAGGCAACACCGAGAAGCAGATCATGATCATGCAGGACTACCGCACCACCGCGCTCGTTTCCACCCCGAGCTACGCGGTCACCATCGCCGAGCGCATGGAGAAGATGGGCGTCGACCCGAAAAGCCTCACCCTCAAGGTCGGCCTCTTCGGCGGCGAGCCCTGGTCCGAGGCGATGCGCCGCGAGATCGAGGAGCGTCTCGGCATCACCGCCACCGACAACTACGGACTCTCCGAGGTCATCGGCCCGGGTGTCGCCGGCGAGTGTCTCTGCAAGCGCGGCATGCACATCTCGGAGGATCATTTCATCGCCGAGATCATCGATCCCGATACCGGCGCGGTGCTCCCCCCGGGGAGCGTCGGCGAACTCGTGCTCACCTCGCTCACCAAGGAGGCGTTCCCGATGGTGCGCTACCGGACCCGCGACATCACCTCGCTCGACTACGCGAAATGCGATTGCGGCAGGACCTTCGTCCGCATGAAGAAGACCATGGGGCGCTCCGACGACATGCTCATCATCAAGGGGGTGAACGTCTATCCCTCGCAGATCGAGGACGTGCTGTTCGCCATCGAGGGGTGCCAGCCGCACTACCAACTGGTCGTCGACCGCAAGGGGGCGCTGGACACCCTGGAGATCCGCATCGAGGTGACCGAGAACATCTTCTTCGACGAGATGAAGATGCAGAAGGCCTTCCTCGACAAGGTCGAGAAGAAGATCGACTCGGTACTCGGCGTCGGCGCCGTGGTGAAACTGGTCGAGCCGAACAGCATCCCGAGGGCCGAAGGCAAAGCCTCCAGGGTCATTGACAACAGGAAAATCTAGACTAGCATTGATTCCGCTTTTGCCGTCCTAAAGTCACAGCCTTGACCGCTGTGAACTGTTGGGCGCAGGAAAACATCCAAGGAGGAATCAGATGAAGAAAACTATCGTTGCAGTTGTCGCCGTAATGTCTATGTCTGTGATGGTCGCTCCCGCCTTTGCTGCAGCGAAGGTAGACGCGAAGGCGAAATTCGATCAGCACTGTGCCGCCTGCCACCCCAAAGGTGGCAACATCATCAACCCGAAAAAGACGCTCAGCAAGAAGTCCCTTGCCGAAAACGGGGTCAAGTCCGAGAAGGACATCGTCGCGAAGATGCGCAACCCCGGTCCGGGCATGACCAAGTTCGACGCCAAGGCGGTGCCCGATGCCGAGGCCAAGGCCATCGCCAAGTACATCCTCGCCACTTTCAAGTAGTCAGTTTTCACGCAAAAGACGTATTACAAACACCTGTCGGCCCTGGGCCTTCAGGTGTTTTTTTGTGAAAAAATCGGCTGGGTAGGGGAGATGCGGCAAGGTAGTTGATGTCTTTGGGGTGTTTGTACGCACAAAGCAGATCCGCCCTGTCCCCCCTTCGCCAAGGCTACGTGGGGCAGGCTCCCCCTTCGCCAAGGCTACGTGGGGCAGGCTCCCCCTTCGCAAAGGGGGGAACCTGAGGCCTTATGCCGTCTTACAGGGTCTGCTTTGCCGAGGTGATTTTTATCTCGAGAACGGCGCGCGCCCAGGGGAACTGGGCCTTGGTGGAGTCGTAGGTGGCGCCGCTGTCCACCACGGTCCCTTGACCTTCAACGAGAAAACCTGTGCCCGGACCGTGCGTTCCTTCGACTTCACGGGTTCCCAGCGTCATGAGGACCCTCGGGTTCTGCGCCAGGTTGTTTTCCGTGAGGTGCATGTAGCCCACCGGCACAAGAAGCTTGCCGTCGTCGCTGATCCTCAGGTAGCTGTTCCAGGTGTTGACCATGTGGGGGCCTTCGATCCCCTGTGTCACAATCGCCACCACGCCTTCGTGCGCCATCACTTCTTTCATCTTCTCCGGGATCATCATATTTCCTCCTTTGGTGGCTACCACTGTCTCAGTTCGATGGGAAAGCCGTCGCAGTCATGAATTTCGGCCCGTTTGGAAGGCCCAAGTGTCACGGGTCCCCAACTTGGGGTGATGCCTTTGCCGGCAAGATAGGCGAGGGCGGCATCCATGTCCTCCACCTCCAGCGCCATCATCCGGTAACCGGTTCCCCATGGCTCTGCCGCGGTTATCGTCGGGTCCTTGACCCGCATCAGCTCCAGCACGGTATCGCCCAGCGCCAGGTACGCAATTTCCTCCAGCGGCGCAGCTGTCACGGACATCCTTTGTTTAACGGAAAACCCCAGGATGTCCGTGTAAAACGCGATCGAGCGCTCCAAGTCGGTAGGGATTATCTCTATATGATCGATTCGCTTGAACATGATGACCTCTTTATCGGTGTATGTACTTACCGCTTTATCAGTGCAGAAATTCAGTTTGGATTCTCAATGAGTGTAGCATCCTGCGTCTTGCCTGGAACCCGCATCCACTGTGCCGCGATGAGCGAAATGACTCCTAGCACGCTGCCTGCTATGAAAGGGATGCGGTAATCCATCATCCAGAAGTAACCGCCCAGGGCGGGCAGGAAAACGGCTGCTATGTGATTGATGGTGAATCCGACTGACATTGATGACGCGATATCGGCCGGATCGGCCACCTTCTGGAAGTAGGTCCGGATGGCAACGTCGAAATTGTAGAGGATGTTGTCCAGTATGTACATGAACATGACGAGATTTTTCGACGAGGTGAAGGCATAGACGAGGAAGATGACGATGACGCCGCTGTACTCGATGGAGGAGATGGAGCGTTCCCCGAAATGGTTGATCGCCTTGCCGATCTGGGAGTTCAAGACGTAGGCGACCACGTTGTTGACGATGAAAAGAATGGTCATCTCGCGCACGGTGAAGTGGAAGACCTGGACGAGAAGCAGGATGGAGAAGACGACGAAGATCTGACGGCGGGCGCCGGATAGCAGGGTCAGGATGTAAAAGAGCGAGTAGCGGCGCCTCAGGATCATCTTTTTGCGCTGCGGCACGATCCCCGCGTGGGTCGGGTTCTGGAAGAGTCCCCAGATGCCGGCGGCAAGTACGATAGCACCGATGGCCAGGTACATCCCCCGGTACTGAACAACCCCGCTAAGACAGAAGACGATGATGCCGGCTATGACACTCGATACGGCGGCAAGCGCGCGTAACCGCCCGAAGATGAGCGGTGAGACCGCCGTAGAGAAGTACTGCAGCGTGAGGGACTGGTTGGTGGTCTCGTAGTAGTGGAACCCGAAGCTCATCACCACGGTGGTGAAGATGACCCAGCCGTAGGAGGGGATGAGAGCGGTGATCCCGGTGCCGAGCCCCAAAAGCGCGACGGAGAGCGCGGCGAGTTTGTGTTCACGGACCAGCAAAAGCACGAACACTACGAGCAGCGTCAAAAGGCCGGGGATCTCCCGGACCGACTGGGTGATGCCGACCTGGCTGCCGTTCAGGTGCACCATCTCGGCGGCGAAGTTATTGAAAAGGATGGTGTATCCCTGAAGCCCGATGGTGGAAGCGGCGGTAAGCACCACCAGAAAGCGCAGCATCGGGCGCTGCTCGGAGGAAAGCAATGAGGTGTCTAGTTTGCCTGGTGCAGCTTTCATCGGTACTCCAGTGTCGTGATTTTTCGCTGTCGCGCACAATTAACGAGCAGCGCGGTCGGCTATCTTTAGCACCAATAATTCCCGCTGTATATACTGCTCTCTCTAATGATCTGGACGACTTGACATTACTTTGGCGGCGGCTACTTTTTATGGATGTTTTTTCGGCACCCGGATGGGTGAATGACTTAAAACCGGTACAGTAACTCGCGGTGAAAAAGGAGGATGTCATGCAGAAATTTCGTTGCACAGTGTGTGGTTATATCTATGACCCGGAAGTAGGCGACATCGACAGTGGTGTGGCCCCGGGGACTGCCTTTGAAGACATTCCCGAAGACTGGGTCTGTCCTGTCTGCGGCGTAGATAAGAGCATGTTCGAGCCCGCCTAACTTCGGAGTATCCATGAAGACTGTCATCATAGGCGGCATTGCCGCCGGGTTGTCCGCGGCGAGCCAGATCAAGAGGCAGGATCCCGAAGCCGAGGTGGTTGTGCTGGAGAAAAGCGGCGACGTCTCCTACGCGGCCTGCGGCATGCCCTACAACCTGTATTTCAAGGAAAAGCCGGTGGAAAAGCTGTACGCGATGCCCCTCGACACGATCCGGAAGGAGAGGGGGGTGGACTACCGGCTGTATCATGAGGTCACCAGGATCGACGCGTCAGGAAAGAGTGTCGATGTGACCGATCTGAAGAGCGGTCACAGCTACCGTGAAAGTTACGACTTCCTTGTTTATGCGACGGGCAACAAGGCGATCCGCCTGGATTACCCCGGCTTTGACAGCGAAGACGTCTTCTACTTCAGAACTCTGGAAGATACCCGCCGGGCCAAGTCTTTCCTCTATGAGAAACCGCCCGCCAAGGTGCTGCTGATAGGCGCCGGTTACACCAACCTCGAAGTTGCCGACGTCCTCACCAACATGAAACTGAAGCCGGTGATCGTCGAAAAGGCGGCCATGATCCTTCCCTCCTTTTGCGAGGAAGTGCGCGCCAAGGTGATGGAAAAGGCGGCCGAGAAGGGGCTCGAGCTCCTGACCGGGGTGGATATCGAGGAAAAGGCCGGACGTGTGGTCCGCACCTCGGCGGGCGCCTTCGAGGCGGACATGGTCGTAGTCGCCGCAGGTGCGCGCCCGAACACCGCTCTCTTCGCGGCGGCAGGCGGTGAACTCGGCGTCGCGGGCGCGGTGAAGGTGGACCGTTTCCTGCGCACCAACCTGGACGGCGTCTTCTCCGGCGGCGATTGCGCGGAACACTACGTGCGGCAGCTCGGGCGGAATTCCTACTTCCCCCTCGGACCCGCGGCCAACAAGCAGGGGCGCCTTATCGGCCAGAACATCTGCAACCCGGAAAAGATGGCCGAGTTCTGGGGCGTCGACCAGACCGCCGTCTTCAAGTTCTTCGACTACACCGTCGCCACCACCGGCCTTTCGGAGTTGCAGATGCAGACGCTTGGAAAGAACGTGGTCAAGGTGACGGTGGATGCCCCCACGCGCGGCGAGTTCCCCGGCGGCGGCACCATGCGCATCGTCCTTTTCTGCGAGAAGGGAAGCGGCCTCGTGCTCGGGTGCCAGATGGTCGGCGAGGACGTGGTGGCGAAAAGGCTCGACGTGCTCGCGACCGCTATCTACAAGGGTATGACCGTTTTCGAAGTAGCCGAGCTCGACCTTAGTTACTCCCCTCCGTACGCACCGGTTTGGGACCCGGTTCTCGTGGCGGCAAACGTCGCCGTAAAAAAAGTCTGAGGAGACCAGCATGGCCAACAACAGCTACAACACCCTCTCCACGCTCAACGTGGACGGCAAGACCTATCGGTATCACTCGCTGAAGGCTTTCGCGGCCAACTCCGGCATCGACATCTCCAAACTTCCGTACTCCATGAAGATCCTCCTTGAGAACCTTCTGCGCCGCGAAGACGGTGTCGTGGTGAAGAAAGAGGACATCGAGGCGGTCGCCCGCTGGGATGCGAAGGCGGAACCGGACAAGGAGCTGCAGTTCATGCCTGCGCGCATCCTGTTGCAGGATTTCACCGGCGTCCCCGCCGTCGCAGACTTGGCCGCGATGCGCTCGGCGCTGGACCGGCTCGGCGGACGCCCCGCCGACATCAACCCGATGCAGCGCGCCGATCTCGTCATCGACCACTCGGTCCAGGTGGACCAGTACGGCAGCCAGCTCGCCCTCCAGGCAAACTCGGTTCTCGAATTCGAAAGAAACCACGAGCGTTACCAGTTCCTGCGCTGGGGGCAGTCCGCCTTCAGAAACTTCAGCGTCGTCCCCCCGGCGACCGGCATCTGTCACCAGGTGAACCTCGAGTACCTCGCACAGGTGGCCCTTGTTAACACGGTCGACGGAGAGGATTGGGTGCTCCCGGACACCCTGGTGGGGACGGACTCCCACACCACCATGATCAACGGTCTCGGCGTAGTCGGCTGGGGCGTGGGGGGGATCGAGGCCGAGGCGGCCATGCTCGGGCAGCCCTGTTCCATGCTGATCCCGCAGGTGGTCGGCTTCCGGTTGACCGGTTCCCTAAGTCCAGGTGCCACGGCGACCGACCTCGTGCTTACCATCACCCAGATGCTGAGGAAGAAGGGGGTGGTAGGCAAGTTCGTCGAGTTCTACGGCCCCGGCGCCGCTTCGCTCAACATCGCCGACCGCGCGACCATAGGCAACATGGCGCCCGAATACGGCGCCACCATCGGCGTATTCCCGGTGGACGAGCAGACCACGGCATACCTGCAGCTCTCCGGCAGGGGCAAGTTCGTACCGCTCGTGGAGGCGTATTTCCGCGAGCAGGAGTTGTGGCGTTCCTCAGACCGACCCGAGCCTGTCTTCAGCGACACCCTCGAGCTCGACCTCGCCGACGTGGAACCGTCCCTTGCCGGACCGAGCCGCCCGATGGACCGGGTCCGCTTGAAGGAGGTGCGCGGCTCGTTCAGAAAACAGCTCGTCACCCTGAAGCAGCAGGACGCGGCGCACGTCGACAAGGAGACCCTGAACCGCTGGCTCGGCGAAGGGGGCTCGCCGGTCACCGTGGCGCCCGAACTGATGGCCGAGCACCCCGACAAGGCGCTTGGTAACCTGGGACAATGCGTCCCGGTGCGCCAGCCGGACGGAACGAGCTACAACCTCTGTCACGGCTCCATCGTCATCGCGGCCATCACGAGCTGCACCAACACCTCGAACCCGTCGGTCATGATCGGCGCAGGTGTGCTGGCGAGAAACGCGGTGCGCCGCGGGCTCCAGGTGCGCCCCTGGGTGAAGACGAGCCTCGCTCCCGGCTCCAAGGTGGTCACCGATTACCTCGCCGCGGCCGGACTCACCCCGTACCTGGACGCCCTGCGCTTCCACCTGGTGGGGTACGGCTGTACCACCTGCATCGGCAACAGCGGTCCGCTGGCGGACCATATCTCGCGCGCCGTGGTGGAGGGTGACCTCGCCGTCGCGGCGGTGCTTTCCGGCAACCGCAACTTCGAGGGGCGCATCAACGCACACGTCCGGGCCAACTACCTCGCCTCGCCGCCGCTCGTGGTCGCGTACGCGCTGGCGGGCAACATCAACATCGACCTGACCCGCGATCCGCTCGGCACCGACCCGAACGGCATGCCGGTCTACCTGAAGGACATCTGGCCGGATGACAAGGAAGTCGCCCAGCTCGTTCAAAGTTGCGTGCACGCCGAGTCCTTCGCCACCAACTACGCGGACGTCTTCCATGGCGACGACCAGTGGCGCGGGCTCTCCGTCCCGAGCGGCGAGTTGTACCAGTGGCAGCAGGACTCCACCTATATCAAGGAGCCGCCGTTCTTCCTCGATCTGCCGGCGCAACCCGAGTCGATCGCGGACATCAAGGGGGCGCGCTGCCTGGCACTGCTCGGCGATTCCATCACCACCGACCACATTTCACCGGCGGGCTCGATCGGCAAGGGCACTCCGGCAGGACGCTACCTGATGTCGCTCGGCATCGAGCCGAAGGACTTCAACTCCTACGGGGCACGCCGCGGCAACCACGAGGTGATGGTGCGCGGCACCTTCGCGAACACGAGGATCAGGAACGCGCTGGTAGCCGGTGTTGAAGGTGGTGTCACCAGGCATTTCGCCCAAGGGGACGCCACCGGCACTCAGACGTCGATCTTCGAGGCCTCAGAGAAGTACCAGTCCGAAGGGGTTTCGCTGGTCGTCATCGCAGGCAAGGAGTACGGCACCGGCTCTTCCCGCGACTGGGCGGCCAAAGGAACCAAGCTCCTCGGCATCCGCGCGGTCATTGCCGAGAGTTTCGAGAGGATTCACCGCTCGAACCTGGTGGGGATGGGCATTCTGCCGCTGCAGTTCCTTCCGGGTGACAACTACAAGAGCATCGGGCTGGACGGGACCGAGACCTTCGAGATCGCCGGCCTCGACGCACTTGTTCCGGGTCAGGAGGTTGAGGTCGCGTTCTCCAGGGTCGACGGGAGCACCGGGTCCTTCAAGGTCCTAGCCCGCATCGACACCTCCAACGAGCTCGACTATTACCACCACGGCGGCATCCTGCCGTACGTGCTCAGACAGTTCCTCAAGGCGTAATCCGACCGACAAGCGCCCCCTCCCGGCCGCTCTTAACTCCCTCCCCTGGAGGGGGAGGGCTGGGGAGGGGGAGCTTCCCCCCTCCCGACCTCCCCCCCCATGGGAGAGGCTCCACACCAACTCCTGGACGACCTTTTCCATCTTGACAGTGGATACCCATGGGGGGTATGTTTATTTCGGAATGCATACCCCGTGGGGGTATCAAAAGAGCAGGAGGGAGCCATGACTGACTCACCTAAAGACAAGCTGACAATGCGCGTCAAGAGGATCGCCGGGCAGGTGGCCGGGATCGAGCGGATGCTGGATGAGAAGCGCTATTGCGTCGACATCCTGAACCAGATCTCCGCCGTACGCTCGGCGCTGGATGCACTGGGGGTGGAACTCTTGACCCGGCACCTGGAGAACTGCGTGTTGGGGCAGGGGGGCGAGAAGCAGCACGAAAGCGCCAAGCCGATGAGCCAGCAGCAGCTGCTGGACGAGGTGAAGACGGCGCTGTCGCGTTTTTTGAAGTAGCAAAGGGAGGAAATGGATATGTCGGAACAACTGGTTTTACGCGACCCCGTCTGCGGCATGGACGTGTCGAAATCCGCGCCGTTTAGCGCCGTGCACGAGGATGTCACCTACAAGTTCTGCTCGGCAAGCTGCATGGAGAAGTTCGTCGCTTCGCCGGAGAAGTTTCTCAAGGAGGCGCCCGCCGACGCGCCGAAGGCCGCACCCGCACCGGGAACGGTGGATCAGTGCGAGTTCCCCCTCTTGGGGATGAACTGCGCAGGGTGCGCCGGGCGCATAGAGAAGACGCTGAACACGACTCCGGGCGTCGTCACCGCCGCGGTGAACTTCGCGACGACGCGCGCTACGGTCAAATACGACCCGAACGCCACCGGCCCGGATGCCCTGAAACAGGTGGTGCGGGACATGGGCTACGACGTGCTGGAAGCGGGCGCCGGCGGCGAGGCAACCGACGAGGCCGAGATGCTGGAGGCCCAGACGCAGGTGCACGAGGCGCAGTACCGCAAAAACAGGACCAGGTTTTTCATAGCGCTCGCCCTCACCATACCGGTCGCCTTCCTGGCGATGGCAGGGCACGTGGTTCCGGCCCTGGCCGACGCTCTCAACTTCCCCGGCCGCGCATGGGTTGAACTTGCACTCACCACGCCGGTTCTTTTCTGGGCCGGGCGCGAGTTCTTCACCGGTGCCTGGGCGGCCGCCAAGCATCGCGTCGCGGACATGAACACCCTGGTCGCCTTGGGTACCCTGTCCGCCTACATCTTCAGCCTCGTTGCCACCATAGCGCCCGAATGGCTCATGGCCGGGACCTCCGCCGCGGACGGCGCGGCAGCGGGACATGCCCACGGCATGGCGGCACCGGTAGGCGTCTACTACGAGGTCGCCGCCATCATCGTCACCCTGATCCTCATGGGGCGCCTGCTCGAGGCGCGCGCCCGCAGCAAGACAAGCGGTGCCATCCACGCCCTCATCGGCCTGCAGCCGAAGCTCGCGCGCGTCGTGCGCGACGGCAAGGAACAGGACATCCCGATTGCCGAGGTGCAGTTGGGCGATGTCATCGTGGTGCGTCCCGGCGAGAAGGTCCCGGTGGACGGCGAGGTGATCGAGGGGAATTCATCAGTCGACGAGAGCATGCTGACCGGTGAACCGTTGCCGGTGCAAAAGCAGACCGGGGACACCGTTATCGGCGCCACCATGAACAAGACCGGCTCCTTCCGCATGCGCGCCACCAGGATCGGCAAGGACACCGTACTGCAGCAGATCGTCCGACTGGTGCAGCAGGCGCAGGGGAGCAAGGCGCCCATCCAGCGTCTGGCCGACCTGATCGCGAGCTACTTCGTCCCGGTGGTGATCAGCCTCGCCATCGCGACCTTCGTGGTCTGGTTCGACGTCTCTCCGCAGGAGACCCGGCTCAACATGGCCGTTCTGACCTTCGTCTCCGTGCTGATCATCGCCTGCCCGTGCGCACTCGGGCTCGCCACGCCAACCGCCATCATGGTAGGCACCGGGCGCGGCGCGCAAAGCGGCATCCTCATCAAAGGGGGCGAGGCGCTCGAGACGGCGCACAAGCTGACCACCATCGTTCTCGACAAGACCGGCACCATCACACGCGGGGTCCCGTCGGTGACGGATATCGAAGCGCAGGGGATGGACCGTAGAACTCTGCTCCAGTTGGCCGCCTCAGCTGAAGCGGGAAGCGAGCATCCTCTTGGCGAAGCGATCCTGCGCAGCGCGGAAGAGGAGGGGATCGAGAAGCTCCCGGTCTCCGGCTTCAACGCCATCCCGGGACACGGCATCGAAGCCGAGGTCGGCGGCAGGAAGGTGCTGATCGGAACGCCGCTGCTGCTCAAGAATCACGGCATAGAGGTCGATGCCGCATCCGCTCACGACCTCGCCGATGCAGGGAAAACGCCGATTTTCGCGGCCGTGGATGGTGCCTACGCCGGTGTCATAGCCATTGCCGACCCGATCAAGGATGGTTCTGCCGGAGCCGTAAAAAGGCTGCATGAACTCGGACTGGAAGTGATCATGCTGACCGGCGACAACAGGCGCACCGCCGACTCCATCGCACGGCAGGTCGGGCTCGACCGTGTCGTCGCCGAGGTCCTCCCGGACGGCAAGGGGGAGGAAATCAGGAAACTGCAGGCGCAGGGCAAGGTGGTCGCCATGGTTGGCGACGGCATCAACGACGCACCGGCCCTGGCCCAGGCGGACGTCGGCATCGCGATGGGAAGCGGCACCGACGTCGCCATCGAGGCGGCCGACATCACCCTCGTAAAAGGGGACCTGAACGGCGTCATCTCGAGCATCGCCCTGTCGCGGGCCACCATCGCCAACATCAAGCAAAACCTTTTCTTCGCCTTCATCTACAACATCCTCGGCATCCCGATTGCGGCGGGCATCCTGTACCCGTTCACCGGCTGGCTGTTGAGCCCGATCATCGCCTCGCTGACCATGGCGATGTCGTCGGTAAGCGTCGTCACCAACGCCCTGCGCCTGCGCGGGTTCACCGTGGAAAGGGGATAGATCATGGATACCGCACCGATCATAGTCACCTTGGGCGGCATCGCCCTGATAGCCTTCACCCTCTGGTTCTTTTTCGGGAAGAAGAGCGCGACCCAACCTTCATCACCGAAGGGCGCCCTCTATGCCTGCCCCATGCATCCCTGGATTACCAGCAGCGACCCGACCGCGGATTGCTCGATCTGCGGCATGAAGCTGGTAAAAAGCGACGAAGTCGGGAAGTAGCAAGACGGCCGTGTGTGGAATATTCCTCGAGGCACGTTGAATATTCTTCCGCGGCCGTGCCTCGTTTTTCCCTTCCGCGTCAGGATGCAACGAAGTTTCGGCTACTTGAGACAGATCCAAAGGCTTGGCACGCACCTTGATAATGAGAAGGCCGGTAGTCGTTGAAGACAGATGCCGTGGGATACCGCCTCCTCGGTCCCACGGCATCGACCGAGCACCCCACGAATCGACCCCGCATCACGGAGACAAGATGAAACTGCACACCATCTCGATCAACAACCTGAAACGACGCAAGGCGAAGATGGCTTTCCTCACCATCGGCCTCATGGTCGGCATCGCCACCATCGTGACCCTCGTCACCCTGACCCGTTCCATGTCCAACGACATAGAACGCAAGATGGACGAGTTCGGCGCGAACATCCTGATCACACCGCAGAGTAACGGCCTGTCCATGAACTACGGCGGCATCAGCCTTGGCGGCGTCACCTTCGACCAGCGCGAGATCAAGCAGGAAGACCTGGAGAAGGTCCGCAAGATCAAGAACAACAAGAACATCTCGGCGATCTCGCCCAAGGTGCTTGGCGGCGTGAAGATAAACGGCCACGACGTGCTGCTGGTCGGCGTCGAATTCCCCGCCGAACTGAAGATGAAGCAGTGGTGGCAGATTTTCGGCGAGGAACCGAAGGGTGAGCACGACATACTCCTCGGCAGTGACGCGTCCAATACGTTGAACGCAAGTTCCGGCGACACCATCGAGATAAAAGGTGAAAAGTTCAAGGTGGCGGGGGTGCTGAACCAGACCGGCTCACAGGACGATTCGCTGGTTTTCGCCTCGCTTCCGAAAGCACAGAAGGTCCTCGGCAAGGAAGGAAAGATCACCATGGCCGAGGTGGCCGCCCTCTGCTCCGGCTGCCCGATCAGCGACATGGTGAACCAGATCGCCGAACTGCTTCCGGACAGCAAGGTTTCCGCAATTCAGCAGGTAGTCGCCGGGCGTCTTAAAGCGCTGGACCAGTTCAAACGTTTCTCCTACGCCATGGCGGGCGTGGTCGTCTTCATCGGCTCCCTCATCGTCTTCGTGACCATGATGGGTAGCGTGAACGAGCGCACCACGGAGATCGGCGTCTTCCGCGCCATCGGCTTCAGGAAGAGCCACATCATGCGCATCATCCTGCTCGAGGCGGCGTTGGTCAGCATCCTGGCCGGTCTGCTAGGCTACGCGGCCGGTATGGGCGGGGCGAAGCTCGCCCTGCCGTTCATGGCCGAAACCAAGAACGCGCATCTCGTGTGGGACACGACGATCGCCTTCGGCTCGGTAGGGCTCGCGCTGCTCCTGGGCATCCTGGCGAGCCTCTACCCGGCACTGCACGCAAGCAAGATGGATCCGACCGAAGCCCTCAGGGCCCTTTAAGAGGACGACATGGCTATCATAGAAATCAAGAACGTGAAGAAGCAGTATCAGACCGGAGCGGATCTGGTTGAGGCGCTGCGCGGAGTGGACATAACCATCGAGGCCGGTGAGTTCATCACCATCATGGGGCAGTCCGGTTCAGGGAAGAGTACCCTGCTGTCCGTTCTCGGCGGCATGAACCATCCCACTAGCGGTGACGTCGAGATGGCAGGGGTCAAGCTGTACCAGTTGGGAAGCGAGCAGTTAGCCGACTTCCGGGCCCAGAACCTCGGGTTCGTGTTCCAGTCCTTTCACCTGATCCAGTACCTCACCGCGCTGGAAAACGTCATGCTCCCGCTTGCCATCGTGAAGATGAGCACGGCGCAGAAGAGGGATGCGGCGCAAAAGGCGCTCGAGCGGGTCGGTCTCGGCGCGAAAACGGACCGGCTTCCGAACCAGCTCTCCGGCGGCGAGCAGGAGCGCGTCGCCATCGCCCGCGCCATCGTGAACAACCCGCACATCCTTCTTGCCGACGAGCCGACGGGGAACCTCGACTCCAAGACGAGCGAGGAAGTCATGGCGCTGTTCAGGCAACTGAACGAGGCGGGGCAGACCGTGGTAATGGTCACGCACAACCCCGAAAACGGTGCTTATTCGGATCGGACCATACACTTGAAGGACGGTCTTATCAGCGACTAGTATCGCAAGCCCCTCGCGGTCCTTTGTCATGTGAGGGGGGGAAAACACGACTTCAGCCTGAGGAATCTGGAGAACACGCTTTTTTTCACTCAGTGTTCTTCAGATTTTTCCTTTTATGCCGAAAAATATCAGGGTATTGCGTTAAATATTCCCCGGTGGCTGTATAATATTCCACGCCGTCTGGTGAATATCCTTCTCGCACAGCAGCATCTTCTGCAGTGAATCACTTCTAAGTCAGTATGTTACGCGCCCGGCACGGATCGTGTAACGCCAAAGCTAAAGATATCGCCAAGTTTCCGGAGTCACCATGAAATACCGGCTATTTCCGCTGTACCTGTTACTGTCGCTGCTGTTGGTCGCCCCCGCGGCCCACGCCGACGCCGCGAAGCCCGCCACCGAAAACCTCGACCAGCTGGTGCAATCCGCCCTGGAGAACAACCCTGAACTGAAGTCATCCTCCGCGCGGTGGCAGATGTACAGAAACCGCATCAAGCAGGCGGGCGCCCTCGAAGATCCCATGCTGATGCTGAAGATCCAGAACGGTGTCGTCACCGACCCGGTCAACTTCAAGCGCGACGGCATGACCCAGAAGGTGATCGGCATAAGCCAGTTGTTCCCCTTCGCCGGAAAACGGCAGCTCAAGGAGGACATCGCCGCCGCCGAGGCGGAAGGGTACCACTGGAGCGTCGAGGAAAGAAAACTTGAACTCACTCGGATGGTGAAGGAAACCTACTACCAGATCTACTCCACCGACCACTCCCTCGCCATCCTCGACAAGAACATCAAGATCCTCGACGACTTCATCACCCTGGCCCAGACCAAGTACTCGGTGGGGCAGGGGGCGCAGCAGGACATCTACAAGGCGCTCCTGGAGCGCTCCAAGATGCTCGACATGAAGATTTCCCTCGAACAGCAGCGCAGAAGCCTCGAGGTCAACCTCAACCTGCTGCTGAACCGTCCGCAGACCACCAAGGTGGGCGAGATAAGCGACTTCAAGCTCACCCCGTTCGGTTACACACCGGATCAGTTGCTCGACATGGCCGAGGAGAGCCGTCCGCAGTTGAAGACGGTCCGGGCCCAGATCGAGAAGGGTAAGGCGGGGCGCCTCTTGGCGCAGAAGGAATCCTACCCGGACTTCAACGTCTCCTTCGAATACATGCAGCGCGACAAGGCGATGGGAAGCGACGGCTCCGACATGTACTCGCTGGGCGTCACCTTCAACCTCCCCATCCAGAAGGCGCGCCGCCAGGCGATGGTGGCCGAGTCCACCTCCGAGGTGAGCATGGGTGACGCCGAGCTCGCGGCGGTCAGAAACACCATCTCCTCCGGTATCAACGATCTTCTCGCCCAGATGGATCGGCGCAGGAAACTGGTCGATCTCTACACCACCGGGATCATCCCGCAGGCCGAGCAGTCGCTTGAATCTGCCGTCATCGGCTACCGGGTCAACAAGGTCGACTTCCTGACCCTGCTCGACAACCGGGTGACCCTCTTCAACTACGAGCGCGAGTATTACGACTCCATGGCGGACTACCAGATGAAGCTTGCCCAGTTGGAAGCGCTGGTCGGCAGGGATCTCTCTTCTGCGCCTACCTCTGATGCACCTCCGGTGCAGGAGCCGAGCAGCCGGAGCGAACATGCCGCAGGGCACCAGTGATGTTATTTAATTTCCACCCACGAGGTATCTACCTATGAACAAAAGCTTGAAGGTTGCGGTTCCCATCATCCTGGTCCTGGTCGCGGCAGCGGGCGGCGGATACTACTTTTGGCAGCAGAAACACCAGGCTCCCGCGGGAAAGGAAAAAACCGCCCAAGGGCCGGTGCTCTACACCTGCGCGATGCACCCGTTCATCATCAAGGACAAGCCGGGAACCTGCCCCATCTGCGGGATGCAGCTGATCAAGAAAGTCGAAGGGGCGCAGGCGAGCCCGGAAGAGCAGAAGATGCTCGGCCATGTCTCCCTCTCGCCGACCCAGTCGGTCATGGCCAACGTTGCGACGGTGCCGGCAGACTACGAGCCGCTCTCCAAGGAGATCAACGCGGTCGGCATCGTGCAGTACGACCAGGCGAAGCAGGCTAAGGTCACCGCGTGGGTCGCGGGGCGCATCGACAAGCTGAACGTGAACACGGTAGGTGCCTACGTCTCGAAGGGGAGGCCGGTCGCGGAGGTCTACTCGCCGGACCTCGTTGCCGCCCAGCAGGAGTACCTTCTCGCCCTTAGAAGCCGCGACCAGTTCAAGAAGTCGAGCATAGACGCGATTTCGCAGGGAGGCGAGGGGTTGGTCGCCTCGGCGCGCCAAAGGCTCAAGCTTCTTGGCGTGAAGGATGCGCAGATAGCAGGCCTCGAGAAGGCCGGGCACCCCAACATCAAGCTCCCCGTCTACACGCCGCTCTCCGGGATCGTGATCGAGAAGATCGTCCAGGAGGGGCAATACGTCAACATGGGCGATCCCCTCTTCAGCATCGCAGACCTCTCCAGCGTTTGGGTCGAGGTCGAGGTGTACGAAAACGAGTTCTCCTTCGTGAAGATGGGGCAGCACGTCGAGATCGTTTCGCAGTCCTACCCGGGCAAGACCTTCGCCGGGCGCGTCTCCTTCATCTATCCCTTCCTGGATCCGAAAACCAGGACCGTGAAGGTTAGGGTGGATCTGCCGAACCCCGGGTTGAAGCTCAAGCCGGACATGTTCGTCAACGCGAGCATCAAGGCGCCGCTTGGAAAGGCACTGGTGGTTCCGGCCACCGCGCTCATGGACACCGGGAAGCGCCAGGTGGTCTGGGTCGAGTCACAGCCGGGGATGTTCGAGCCGCGCGACGTGCAGGTGGGCGCCCGTGTGGGGGACAAGGTGCAAATCCTCTCCGGCGTGAAACAGGGCGAGAAGGTCGCGGCTTCCGGCGGCTACCTGATCGACTCCGAGTCGCAGCTTTCCGGCGGCTCCGGCGGCGGCGCGCACGAAGGGCACGGCGGGGCGGCTCCCAAGCAAGGCGCTCCCGCTGCTCCGGGTGCGGGCGGCCACGAGGGACACGGCGCCCCGGCCGCACCGGCCGCTCCGAAGAAGGGTGGCGGTCTGGACATGGGCGACATGAAGATGTAACTGCGGGCACTCCATTGAACACTGAGGTTTTACATGATTGAAAAGATCATCGAATATTCCGCCCGCAACCGAGTCATCATCCTGATGATGTTCGCCCTTCTGATCGCGTGGGGGGTGTGGGCCGTCTATAAGACGCCGGTGGATGCCATCCCGGACCTTTCCGACAACCAGGTAATCGTCTTCACCGACTACCCCGGCCGCTCGCCGCAGGTGGTCGAGGACCAGGTGACCTATCCCCTCGCGGTGAACCTGCAAGGGCTCCCGCAGGTTCGCGCGGTGCGTGCCTCCTCCGCCTTCGGTTTCTCCATGATCTACGTGATCTTCGAGGACAAGGCGGACATCTACTGGGCGAGGACCCGCGTCCTGGAACGCCTGAACTACGCGGCATCGCTGCTTCCTGCAGGTGTTGTGCCGACCCTCGGTCCCGACGGCACCGGTGTCGGCCACGTCTTCTGGTACACCCTGGAAGGGAAGGGGTACGACCTCGAACAGCTGCGCACGCTGCAGGACTGGTTCGTCCGCTACCAGTTGAACACGGTTCCCGGCGTGGCCGAGGTCGCCTCCATCGGCGGGTTCGTGCGCGAGTACCAGGTAGACCTGGATCCGAATCGCCTCTTCGCCTACAACATCAAGGTGGGGCAGGTGGCCGATGCGATCAAGAAGTCGAACAACGACGTGGGGGGCAGGCTCCTCGAGCAGGCCGACGCGGAGTACCTGATCCGCGGCCGCGGCTACGTGAAGTCGACCGCCGACCTTGAAAACATCGTCGTGGGCGCCGACATGCGCGGCACCCCGATCTACGTGAAAAACCTAGGTACGGTGCAGTTGGGCGGCGCCATCCGACGCGGCATGCTCGACATGAACGGGCAGGGTGAGGCGGTTGGCGGCATCGTGGTCATGCGCTACGGCGAGAACGCCAAGGACGTCATCGACCGGGTCAAGGAGAAGATCGTTTCGCTCGAGAAGGGGCTTCCTCCCGGCGTGAAGATCATGGTTTCCTACGACCGAAGCGACCTGATCGCCCGCGCCATCGACACGCTGAAACACTCGCTCATAGAGGAGTCGATCGTCGTCTCGCTGGTGATCCTCGTGTTCCTGCTCCACTTCCAGAGCGCGCTGGTCATCGTGCTGACCCTGCCCATCGCCGTGCTGGTCTCCTTCATCACCATGAAGCTCATGGGGGTCACCTCCAACATCATGTCGCTCGGTGGCATCGCCATCGCGATCGGCGTCCTGGTCGATGCGGGCGTCATCATGGTGGAGAACTGCTACCGGCACCTCTCCGAGATGACGCCCGAGGAGCGCCAGGAGAAGCGCCTGGAGGTGATCATCGCCTCGGCCAAGCAGGTTGGGCGCGCCATCTTCTTCTCGCTCGCCATCATCATCCTCTCCTTCGTCCCGGTCTTCCTGCTCGAGGGACAGGAAGGGAAGATGTTCCACCCGCTCGCCTTCACCAAGACCTTCTCCATGATGGGCTCGGCCTTCATCGCCATCACGCTGGTCCCGGTGCTCATGTACTTCTTCATGAAGGGGAAGATGCCGCCGGAGAGCTCCAACCCGGTCTCCAGCTTCTTCATAAAGCTTTACTCGCCGGTCATCAGGTGGGTGCTCAAGTGGAAGAAGACCACCATCGCCCTGAACGTCGTCGCGCTCGCCATCGCCATCCCGATGTTCATGAGCATAGGCAGCGAATTCATGCCTCCCCTGGACGAGGGGTCGCTCCTTTACATGCCGGTAACGCTTCCGAACATCTCGATCAACGAGGCGAAACGCCTGATCCAGGTGCAGGACACCGTGATCAAGAGCGTCCCGGAGGTGGAGCACGTGCTCGGCAAGGTGGGTCGCGCCGAGACATCGACCGACCCGGCGCCGGTCTCCATGTTCGAGAGCATCATCATCCTCAAACCCAAGGACCAATGGCGTCCGGGAGTAACCAAGGCGGACATCGTCTCGGAACTTGACGGCAAACTGCAGCAGATAGGTGTCAGAAACGGCTGGACCCAGCCGATCATCAACCGCATCAACATGCTCTCCACCGGTGTCCGCACCGACCTGGGCGTCAAGATCTTCGGCTCCGACCTGAACGTCCTGAAGGATCTGGCGGTGCAGGCCGAGGGGATCCTGAAGACGGTGCCGGGCGCCGCCGACGTCGTCGCCGAGCGTGTTACCGGCGGCAACTACATCGACATCGATATCGACCGCGAAGCGGCGGCGCGCTACGGCGTGCAGGTAGGCGACATCCAGGAGGTCATCTCCACGGCACTTGGCGGCGAGATGCTTTCCACCTCGGTAGAGGGGCGCAACCGCTTCCCGATCCGCCTGCGCTACATGCGCGAGTTGCGCAGCGACATCCCCTCCATCCAGCGCATCCTGGTCTCCGGCATGGAGGGATCGCAGGTCCCGCTTTCCCTGGTCACGAAGCTGAAGGTTTCCACCGGTGCGCCCGAGATCAACAGCGAGGGGGGGCTTTTGCGCTCCATCGTCTTCCTGAACGTGCGCGGACGCGACATGGGCGGTTTCGTGAACGAAGCGAAGACGGTACTCGAAAAACAGCTGAAACTTCCCCCGGGATATTACGTCGCGTGGTCGGGGCAGTGGGAAAACCAGGTCCGCGCGAAGGCGAGGCTGCAGATGCTGGTGCCTGCAGGCATCCTGATCATCTTCATCCTGCTCTACTTCACCTTCCACTCGGCGCTCGAGGCGAGCATGGTCATGCTCTCCGTACCATTCGCCCTGGTGGGCGGGGTCTACCTGGTGAAGCTTTTGGGGTACAACATGTCCGTCGCGGTCTGGGTGGGGTTCATCGCCCTTTACGGCATCGCGGTCGAGACCGGGGTCGTCATGGTCATCTACCTGCACGAGGCGTTGGACCGGCGGCTCCTCAAAGGGCCGGTCACCGAGCAGGACATCTACGACGCGACCTTCGAGGGGGCCGTCTTGCGCCTGAGACCGAAGCTCATGACCGTTGCCGTCGCGCTTCTCGGTCTCGTGCCGATCATGTGGTCGTCGGGAACCGGCGCCGACGTGATGAAGCCGATCGCGGCACCGATGATCGGCGGCATGATCTCCTCGGCGGTGCACGTACTCATCATGACGCCCGTGATCTTCGTCCTGATGAAGAAGCACGATCTCAAGAAGGGGAAACTTAAGTACTCCGGCATGAAGCACTGACAGGAGAATATGCCACGATGGCAGTGGAATATTCTTCAGACGCCCCTGTGACAGAAGCGACTAGATCAGTAAATACGCAGGTTTAACTATTGGCACAACGTGTGCTAAACGAAGCATGATTACTTTTTCACATCAAAGGAGAATGAACATGAAGAAACTCATCGTCCTCGTAGCAGCAGCACTCGCACTGACCGCACCGATCGCTTCCTTCGCCATGGATCACGGTTCCATGAACATGGAGCACGGCGGCCACGACATGGGCGGCGTTGCACACGAAGAAGTCGTCAATGGCGTGAAGGCAACCTTCAAGGTCATGAGCATGAAAGAGCACATGGCTGCTATGAAGATGGAACTTCCCAAGGGGATGAAAGAGACTCATCACCTTGCCGTAGAATTCAAGGACGCCAAGACCGGCAAGCCGATCACCGAAGGCGACGTGAAGGTGAAGGTACAGGGGCCTGACAAAGCCGATCAGACCAAGGACCTGATGGGGATGCAGGGGCATTTCGGCGCGGACTTCGACTTCTCCAAAAAAGGGAAGTACGGCGTCATGTGCAAGTTCAAGGTGAAAGACGGGCAGGTGCGCAGCTCCAAGTTCTGGTACACCGTAAAGTAGTTCATCCGGGGGCGGCTTCCGCGTAAGGAGCCGCCCCCGTTCCGCCTCCCACACCGCACTTCGCTCATCTTCTTCCGTCCCTGCTACAGCTGTTTTGAAGCGTATCTTATTGAAGTATTAGATTAATCATCTGGCGTTTTTACCGAAAATGGCTTAGAGGATCATTCTATGGAAAATTCTAACCTCTTCAGGCTCTCCAGTTTGGCCGCACTCCTTTTCCTGATGGTCGTCTTTGCCGGATGCAACGCCCGCAAGGAGCCTCCCGCCGAGGCTAAGGGCAGGGTGAACGCCACCGGCGCCTTCGTTTCCCAGTTCGGTCCGGTCCCACCCATCGACAAAGGAACCTGCTACGGCTTCGTCATCTACTTCCCTTCGGCTAAGGAGCCGGGCAGGGTGCTTCCTTTCCCGTTCTTCAGCTTCGACGAGGGGAGCCTCAAGAAGGTGGCTCTGGGCAAACTGGTGGCCGGCATGGGAGATCTTCCCGCCTACCATGGAGAGCTGGCGCAGCCGTTTCCCGCCGGTACCCGTGTCCTGGATGTCTCGCAGGCGGGCGACACCGTGACCGTCAACTTCAGCAAGGAACTTGCCGGTACGCAGCTCGACACAAAGGCGCAGCAGTCCCTGGTCAGCGCGGTCGTCCTGACCCTGCGGCAGTTCTCAGGCGTATCCCGCGTGGCCATCAAGGTGGACGGTGCGGATACCCCGCTCAACAAACTCACCGCATCCGTCGACGAAAAGGGCGTTCTCCCGCTCGCTCCGCCCAGACTTCTGGGCGTAACCGGGATGAAGGAGAAGGGGCGATCCGACATAGAGGAGATCGACGCGTTTTTCGACCGTCCGGTCGACATCAAGGAACTCACGCTCTCCGCTGACGGCAAGAAGATCGAAGGGGAAATCTACCAGTCGGTGTTCGACATGGCGGGTGTTCTGAAAGCGAAGAAGCCGCAACCATACCCGCCGGGAACCACCATCAAGGTGCACTGGAAGGTGGTCGACAAGATCGGCCGGGCCTCATCGGGCGACACCGATGTCGCTTTGGAAGTAAAAGAGCACTGACCTTAGTCGGCGCTGTTGCGAACGTTGAGGGAGGCGGTGGCACAGTCACCGATCCGAAAGATGACGGTTAAAGCTCATGTTTAAGAAGGCAGCGCTGCTGCTGATCATCCTCGTCACTTTCCCCATGCTCTGGTTCTCGATTTACGATTACCGGCAGGCAGGCCCGATCGCACAGGAGAACCTGCGCGGTCTTGCCCTTTCCCTCACCACGGCCATAGAAAACCTGGCCGCGAACGATCCTTCTTTCAAGCCCCTGCACGCCTTCCACCCGGTCGATGTCGCCTACTTCGCGTTCATCGACCGTCGCGGTGTCTACCGTTTCCACTCCAACAAGGATCTCATCGGCATCGCATCCGATCCTAAATCCGCAGGGGGAACTCCGCTGGAGACCCGGTCGGAAACCCGTGTGCTCCTTGGCACCGGAGAGCGCGCCTACCAGTTCACCTCGCCGGTAACCGTGCAGGGGGAGCCTCTTGCCTTGGTGCTCACCCTGCATACCTACCGCGCCGACGCGGTTATCCGCCGGGCCCGCCTCAACGCGACCATCGTCATTGGCCTTGTCCTTGCCGGATGGCTCTTCTGCATCGTGCTGATCCGGTATGAGCGACGGGAGGAACGCCACAAGCAGGAACTGGCCCGACGCGAGGCTCTCGCCAAACTGGGCGAGATGGGGGCACTGCTGGCCCACGAAATCCGCAACCCTTTGGCCGGCATCAAGGGGTTTGCCCAGGTCATCGCGGCAAAACCGCAGGAGGCGCGCAACGGTCCTTTCGCCCAAAGCATCGTTACCGAAGCGGTACGCCTCGAGGCCCTCGTCAACGATCTGCTCGCCTACGCGGCGCACGAGCCGTCGGCAATCGGGGATTTCCAGCTCTGCGACCTGCTCGATCAAGTCCTTTCCCTGCTGGAGCCGGAGGCGCGCGCCCAAGGGGTCGAGATGACGGTTGAGTGTGCCGGCGGCGTTTCGGCCCGGGCGAACCGGGACCGGGTGGAACAGGCCCTTTTGAACCTCGGCAGGAACGCACTCCAGGCCATGCCGGACGGCGGGACGTTGCGGTTCACCGCAGAGGGGCAAGGAAGGGAGACGGTCATCACCGTGGAGGATAACGGACACGGCATCGCAGAAGAGCACCGCCCGCACGTATTTGAGCCGTTTTTCACCACCAAGTCGCGCGGCACCGGCTTGGGACTCGCCCTGTGCAAGAAGATCGTGGAAGGAAACGGCGGCAGCATCACGCTGCATAGCAGGGAAGGGGAAGGGACCAGGGTTGTCCTCAGCCTTCCGGCAGCTGCGCATAGATAAAGGAAGGAGCCGAGATGAAGGGAACCGTGTTGGTAATCGAGGACGACGACACTTTTCGCAGTTTCCTGCAGACCATCCTGCAGGACGCAGGGTACGAGGTCGAATGCGCGGCGGACGGCGCGAAAGCCTTGCGCGAGTTGCGCCGGCGCAGCTTCGACGTGGTGGTCTCCGACCTGAAGCTCCCCGGAAAGAGCGGCCTCGAGATCTTCCGCGAGACGCGCGCAGACTTGGCCGCCCCGCCATTCATCTTCCTCACCGCCTTCGGCGCCGTAGAGGAGGCGGTCTCCGCCATCAAGGAGGGAGCGGTCGATTTTCTGACCAAACCGCTGCACGACCCGCAGGCGCTCATTGCGCTCGTTAGCCGCACCATAGAGGCTGAAGGAAGGGCGCGCGAGTACCTTTCCCTCAAAGAGGCGGTGGCGGCAGGACTCCCTCCGGAGGAACTTCTCTTCGCCGGGGACGCGATGCGCGTGGTGCGCCAGCTTGTGTACGACGTCTCCGGCACCATGGCGAACGTCCTCATCATGGGGGAGAGCGGAACCGGCAAGGAGCTTATCGCGCGCACCGTGCACCTCTTGAGCCCGCGCAAAAACGCCGCCTTCGTCGCCATCAACTGCGCCGCGATCCCCGAAAACCTCCTGGAGAGCGAACTCTTCGGCCACGAGAAAGGCGCCTTCACCGGTGCCGTTCAGGCCCGGCAGGGGAAGTTCGAGCTTGCCAAAGGGGGGACCATCTTCCTGGACGAGATCGGCGAGATGCCGCTTCCCCTGCAGGCCAAGCTGTTGCGCGTGATCCAGGAGCGCGCTTTTGAAAGGGTAGGGGGGACGCGGGAAATCAAGGCGGACGTCAGGATCATCGCCGCCACCAACCGCAACCTGCGCGAAGAGGTGGCTGAGAAGCGCTTCCGCGAGGACCTGTACTACCGGCTGAACGTCTTTCCTCTGCCGCTGCCGCCGCTGCGCGACAGGGAGGACGCCATCCCCATCCTGGTCGAATACTTCATGCAGCGCTTTTGTCAGCAGATGGGGAAATCCCTCAAAGGGATCGATTACGATGCGATCACGACGCTGCGCCGCTATCACTGGCCCGGGAACATCCGGGAACTGCAAAACGTCATGGAGCGCGCCGTCATCCTTTCCAGGGACCTGGTGAGGCAGGAGGCGCTACCGGAAGAAATCATTTGCCAGTCGGAGGGACGATGCCTCTGCAGCCGTGACCGGCTGAAAGGGACGGAACGTGAGATGATCACCCAGGCGCTTACCAGGCACGGCGGCAACAGGCGTCTTGCCGCCGAGGAGCTCGGCATGTCGCGCCGTTCGCTGCAGTACAAGTTGAAGGAACACGGCTTGCTCGAGGAGAGCTAGGTGGTGCAAACGGCCGGCCGGGATGTGCAGCTTTTTGCACCGAATAACACCCTCATCAAAAACACTCTTTCATTGAAAGCGCACTATTACAGGCTCTTACCCGATTGTCTTACGGTGGCACGGACCGTGCTCATCTACTGATCGTGGTGCACCAAAGGGAGGAGTTTGCGGATCTGCAGTTCGCGACTCCAAGGCAACGGACTGAGAGGGGAGAACGATGAGAGTATTGGCAGTCGCATTGGTAGTGATATCGGCCGCGGTGCTGCTTAACGGATGCTGCATGTTGCATCCGATGTGGTGACCAATGACAAGGTGGTGAAATGTTATGTCGTACAGGAGGTTGACCTTAACGCTGATCTTGTCGATCTTTCTCAGCGGTCCCGCGGGAAACGCTTCCGCCGGATTTCTCGGTTTCGGTTCCGAGGAGAAAGGGAAAACCGGGTTGGACTTCAACCGGGGCTACGACCTCAACACCGTAGGGGTCGTGAACGGGCATGTCTCGTCGTTGCCGCACGCAGTTGAAAATGGGCAGTACGCCTTCGAGATCCAAACCGGGGGCGGCCCCGTCGACGTGACCGTCGGGCCGGGCTCTTACTGGCAAAAATCCGGGATCGCCGTCCGAATCAACGACGAAATCAGCGCCAAAGGCGCGAAAGCACAGGGGCAGGATGGGAAGCAGTACCTGCTTACCCAGAAGCTGGTGAATCGTACCACGGGCACCACGGCAGAACTGCGCAACGAAAACGGTGCCCCGGTCTGGTCCGGCAAAAGTTCGGGTTCTTCTGGGTTTCGTTCCCAGGACGGACGCTTCGGTGGCGGATTCATGCGAGGCGGCGGCATGATGGGCGGCGGCATGATGCGGCGCTAGCGGCGGCGCGATGGAGAGGTGATGATAAACACGTTTCACCGTAGCAAGGTCTGGTTCGGCTTACTGCTGGCAGCCGCTTTCGCGGCCCCTGGAACCGCGATGGGGGCGGGACCAGCCGTCTCGGCCTCGCTTGGCTTCGAGTTTGCTTCGGGCGACTACGGAACAGGAACCACGACGCGCTCGCTTTACCTCCCCTTTACCCTGACCGTCGCGCCTACCGAAAGACTCGGCTTCTCACTTGAAGTACCTTACGTCTACCAGAGCAACTCGGCGGTCAACACCGGAGTGCTCCTCGGCTCCGGCGGCCAGATGGCGGGGATGCGGAAACAGGTTGCTGCCATGGGCGGTTCCATGGGCGGAACCTCAAGCGGGAGCGGAGGCGGTACGATGTCGTCGGCCGCTCCTGATAACTACGGACGTTCCGCCAGCGGAGTAGGGGATGTAACGGCGAAGGCGGGGTATGTGCTGGTGGAGGAAGGGGAGCTCATGCCCAGGATCAGGCCTTACCTGTCGGTGAAGTTCCCCACCGGGGACAAAGACCGCGCCCTCGGTACCGGCTCCTTCGATGAGGGGGCCGCGGTCGAGTTTTTCAAACAGCTTGGCAACTGGTACTCCTTCGCAGAAGTTGGCTACACCTTTCAGGGGCACTCGTCGGTCCTGCCTCTCAAGGATTACGTGAGCTTCAACGCCGGAACCGGTTACGCGGTAACAGAAAAGCTGCTCCCGATGCTGATCGTGAAAACGTCTTCGGCGCCCATCTCGGGGAGCAGTCAACTGCTGGAGACACGACTCAAGCTGAAGTATCTGGCGACCACCAGCACCGGCATCGAAGCCTATGCCGGCAAAGGTTGGACCCGCAGCAGCCCCGATTTCACCAGCGGGATTTCCATTACTTACGATTTCTAAATTCCCAGTTATAAGAACAGTTACAGGAGGATGATATGAAAACACGGTTCATCGGGTTTGCGGCGGTCGTCGCGGCAGGGATGTTGGCAGGCTGTGGCGGCGGTGGTTCTTCTACGACGGATACGACCAAGGTCGCAGGGAAAGTGGCTGACGGCTATCTGCAGTACGCCACCGTGTTCATGGACAAAAACGGAAACTACCTCCCCGACGCGGGTGAGCCTTCCGCCCAGACCGACGAAAACGGCGCATACACGCTCACCGTAGATCCTGCCGACGTCGGGAAATACCCCATCGTCGCCATGGCGGTGCAGGGCGTTACCATCGACAAGGATACCGGCATGAAGGTGGCCAAGAGCTACCTGATGAGCATGCCGAAGGAAAGCGTCTCCGGCACGGTGAGCAGCAACTTCATCAGTCCGCTCACGACCCAGGTACGCGAGATGCTGGAGACCGGAAACTACACGATGGACCAGGCGATGACCCAGTTAAGGGACAGGCTCCACCTTGATTCGGGGTCGAACGTTATGGGCGATTACATCGAAGGGCAGAACCCGACCATGCACAGCACGGCACAAAACATGGCGACCATCATGGGGGGGCAGATGGGACAAGTGTTCGCCACTTCCGGCTCGACGACTACGGTGGACGTGAACCGCTACCGCGGCATGATGGGGGCCATGTTCAGCAACATGTCCTCGGTGCGCGCGGCGAACACCAATACGGACATGACTCAGCTGATGAATCAGATGACCTCCACGCTTGACACGATCAGCATCGCGCAACCCTTCCACAACATGTCTTCGTACTATCGCCAAGGCATGATGGGGAGCGGCGGCATGGGGATGTAACGCCGGACCGGGCGCCCGGATCACACCAGCCGGGCGCCTTCGTCTTTCAACTCGCTAACGCCTCGCGAACCTTCAAGGCGAGCGACTCCACGCTGAAAGGCTTCTGCAGAAAGCACATCTCCGCTCCTATCTTGCCCCTTTCGGCTATGACGTCCGACGTGTATCCGGACATGAACAGGCACTTCATTTCCGGGCGGCTTTCCAACAGCCGTTCCGACAGGTCTCTGCCGTTCATGCCCGGCATGATGATGTCGGTCAAAAGCAGGTCGATCTTCTCTTTGCTGTTCTCGGATATGTCGATCGCTTCCTCGGGTGAGGCGGCCGGATAGACTCGATACCCAAGCTGCTTCAAGATGGTGGCGCCGATTTCCATGATGGCGGGCTCGTCCTCGACCAGCAGTACCGATTCCGTCCCTCCGGCCGGACGTTTCTTCTCCTGCGTCACTTCTCGGGAACTGGTTGCAACTGCCGGAAAATACACGGTGAATACGGACCCTTTTCCAACCGAGCTGGTGACCTCTATGTGTCCGCCGTTTTGCTTCACTATGCCGAAGACGGTCGCAAGCCCGAGTCCGGTCCCGCGTCCGAGCTGCTTCGTCGTGTAGAAAGGCTCGAAGATCCTCTCCATCACCTCCGCGCTCATGCCGCAACCGCTGTCCGCCACCACCAGTCTGACGTACGCCCCTGGAGCGAGGTCTCCGACACGGGCCCGTTCCGCACTGCCAACCATGACGTTGTCTGTGAAAATCTCGATCTTGCCGATGCCGGCAATGGCATCGCGGGCGTTGACGCAAAGGTTCGCCATGACCTGGTCCAACTGGCTTGGATCGAGTCGCACATGGCTCAACTCGAAGCCCGGGGACCAGGAGAGATCGATGTCCTCTCCGATGAGGCGGTGCAGCATCTTGAGCATCCTGGCGATGGTCTCGTTCAGGTCGAGCACTTTGGGCTCGGCGTGCTGCTGGCGGGAAAAGGCGAGGAGTTGCCTGGTTATCTCTGCGGAGCGGCTTGCCGCGTCCAGAATCTCCCGAAGCCTGTCCTGCATCTGCCCGGAAAGGTCGTTTGCCAACAGGGCAAGTTCCGCATGGCCGATGATAACCCCGAGCATGTTGTTGAAATCATGGGCTACACCGCCGGCGAGTTGCCCGATGGCCTCCATCTTCTGCGACTGCGCGAGCTGGTGCGCGAGCACGCGCCGCTCTTCCTCCATCTCGGCCTTCTCGGTAACGTCCTTGATCACCAGCACCATGCCGCCCAGCTGATCGGCCGCGTCAAGAATCGGAGCGCCGTTGACGGTCACCGTACGGTCGGTACCGTTTTTCGAGCGCAACCGACGCGTGCCCGGCAGCTCCAGCGTGCGTCGTGCCTCAAGCACGGAGAGCAGCTCACGCAAAGCGTCTGCGTCACCGGCGCCCCCCTCGATCCGCAGCACGCGGTCCAGGTGCTCCCCTTGAACCTCATCCTGCTTCCATCCGGTGAGCGTCTCGGCAACGTGGTTCAAAAAGACGATCCTGCACCCGGTATCGGTAGCGATCACGCCATCGCCGATGGACTGCAAGGTGACTGCGAGACGTTCCTGCTCTGCCACAAGGCGCTTTTCCGCCTCATGCAGGCGCGCGGACGAGTGGTTGAGCGCGTCGGCAAGGCTGTCGATCTCCAAGACCCCGCGCTGGACCGGCACTTGCGCCCCTTTGCGGTCCTGCAACTCCCCGGCGAACCGGCTCAGTTCGCGGATCGCGCGCAGCGGCGGACGCACCACCAGGACCATCAACAAGGTTCCCACGAGGATCCAGAGCGCGCCGATCTGGAGTGAGCTGCGCCATGCGGCGTGCTGCAAATCGCGCGCGGTTTCCAGCGTTAGTGCCATCCGCACCCAACCGAGGTGGTCTCCGGCCAGGATCGGAGCCCAGCTGACCAGTTGGTCACCTTCGCGGCCGAGACTCGGCTCGCGCCCGCGCGGCGCAGGGAAATGCCTGACATCGTAGGTCAGGTGCGGCGCCTCTCCGCGCGAGGGACGTACCACGTTGCACAGCACGTTGCCGTCCGGCTCGATGACCAGGACGCTCAGCACCTCCGGGATGTGGGCCGCATTCATCATCTGGCTTTCCAGCCCGGCATAATCCTTAACAACCAGAAAATTCGCGGCATTATCTGCGTAGCTGTGAGACAGCACTCGAAGGTTGTTCGACAGAGACTGCACGTAGACTGACTGTTGCCTGCTGCCTATGCGCCAGCCGTACACCGCGATCATCGCAGTGAGGATCATGGTGAGGGAGACGATGATTTTTACGTCGAGACGTTTGAACATTGAGTGAATCCCGGTTATTTCGGCTGCTGTTTGTCCAATCGCTCGAAGTCCACTTTGGCGAAGAAGGAGTAATCACGGTTATAGTCGGCACGGATCGGCTTTGACAGTTTCACCGTGTCCAGGATCTTTCTACCCTGGTCGGACTCGTCCAGTCGAAGCAGGGCCGCTGTCACCGTTTCCTGTACGTGCTTCGGCACGCGCGGGTGGGCAGCGAAAGGGTGGGGTGCCATTCTTTCCGTTTCCAGGATGACGCGGAACTCCTTTCGCATCTCGGGTACGTCGTTCATCATGCTGGTGTCGAGCGTGGCTCCCGCGTCGGCCTTTCCGACCAGAACGCTCTTCGCTACATTGATGGTCGACCCGCTGAACGAGACGTTGTAGTCGATCGCACCCTGTCCGGTCAGCATGGAATGGCGCGTGATGACGCTGCAGACGTTCTTCGGTCCGACAAAGGCGATGGTCTTTCCCTTTAATTCGTTCACCTTGGTATAAGGCGAGTCCTTGCGCACGAAAACCTGTCCGCGGATCATGTGGGAGCTGCGCACCAGCGGAATGTACTTCTGCTTCTGGTAAGCGAGGAAGAACATGTTGGGAGGGGCGTAGAGAAAGTCGGTCTGCCCGGCCTGCGCATCGGCCAGGAAGGTATTGATCTTGTCGTAAAGCTTGAGCTCGATCCTGACGCCGGTTTCTTTGGATAGATGCTCCACGAGCGGTCTCCAGTTCTTGTGCAAGGTGACCGCGGGGAGGTTAGGTACGACGGCAAGGGTGTAAACCCTTTCGGCCGCCGAAGAGGAGCAGGGGAGGGCAATCAGCAGAAGCAGTAACAACGTAAGACAACAAAAGCCATTCTTGAGGTAAAACATCATCTCCCTCCACGTATGAGCTCAGCTGCTTTGGTCATAAAAACCTCACGACCAAGATATTAATACCATGTATTTGGGAAATGTCAGTCATTGCTGCTTGATTTATAATTTGAGTCTAATATCATCAATCACTATGACAGAAAATACGTTCTGGAAAGGGAGAACAATGAAGAAAACGACTCTTGCAATATTTGCGGTGATGAGCCTTGTGCGTGGTGCGGGGGTGGCCGGGGCAGATACTGTCGAGATCACCTACAGTTCCGGGAAGGTTCAGACGGTCGAACTGGAAGGCAAGGCCAAGGAAGTTCAGGACATCAGACTAAAAGAAGTGACGGCAGTACCGCTGCCGGAAAAGATGAGGGACTTCTTCAAAGGAGAAAAGCCGGGACAGCAGCCCACAGTGAATGAGCAGCCGTCACCCGCCAAAAAAACCGGTCCCACCTTTAAATGGGCGCCACCTGTCTCCGAGTAGTAGCAATCCGCCATTTCGGCGCAACGCAGTCTGGAAGAGAGGAGAGAGCAACTCCCGTCCTCGACCGTCTTGATGCCGCCCCCGCCTTCCCTTCATGTTACGTCCCATAAGATATATTATGTCAAGTTGAAGATGTCTTTTGGCGAAGTGATGCGGCGCCGACCTCCCTTGCCCACGATACGAGGCCTATAGCTGGTGTCCCATTACCGAAGCTCGTTTCACGATCTGGTCTGGAATCGACATCGGATGGAGCATCCACTGCCGTCCATTGCTCCTACTCTGCTCCGACTCCGCCCGTCCCATTCGTCGCACTCGACGTTCAGGGGCCGCGTCACGATGCTTCGCACATTCCTGCCAGAACGACAGCCTGCCCATGTCGGCACGCCGATTTGCCCGTGACATCACCTGTTGACGCCATGAACGCAAAATCAGGTGCAGGCCTACCCCTGCACCGGATCAAAAAGTCCCTTTAAACGGCAAATTTGGAGGCCGGTTTTTCGGCGCCTCACCAGCGCCTGCTTTCGAGCGCCCGAACCAGCTCCACGACCTTGTCAGCCACCAGTGATTCCAACAACTTGCCTTTTTCCGCGGTGGCTTTGCCGGGATCTCCCCAGACACCGCCCGGCCAGAAGCTGCGCTTGTCGCGCACCAGGATGCCGGTCGGAAAACTCGGATATTCGGCTGCGGCGGTACCCTTGACCAGATGCGGATGCGAATGCATGATACGCGAGGTCTCGATCTCGCCGGCATGTGCGTCGCCGCGCGTCTCGATCAGGTGCGCGCCAGTTTCCTTCGCCAGGTCGTACTCCGTGACCACGGCCATGTTTATCTCCGGCAACTCCTGAATCAGTTCTTCACCGGCGTCCTGCAGCGCCATGCGATGCGATCCACCGGCATGTCCGGTCAAAACTATGAAGTTCGCCAGTCCCTGTGCATGCAGCGAACGTACGATGTCCTTGAGAAGCGCCTTCAAGGTTCCGGTGCTGATGGAAATCGTGCCGGGATGACGCGACGTGGACCGGCAGGAACCGTAATGGATCGGCGGCACCACAAAGAGCGGTATGCGCTCGGCGGCACGCTTGCCGACTTCGTATGCCTCGATGGTGTCCGTCGACAAAGGCAAATGACTCCCGTGTTCCTCGACGGAACCAAACGGTATGTATACGGTCTTGCAAGTGCGCAATCCCGCGGCGAATTCCTCCATGGTCATGTTTTCAACGATCATTTTACCGCCTAGGTGTTCGTTTTTATTGGGTTTAACCACCCTCCCCTCTCTACAGGACGAAGAGGGGAGACGGCTATGCGTCGAGCATCTCCCGGACCTTTCTCGCGAGTTCGAGCGGCTTCGCAGGTTTTTTAATGATATCGACCCCTTCCATGAAAATCCCCTTGTCCTCGATGACGTCCGCCGTGTAGCCGCTCAGGGCCAAAACCTTAAGGTGCGGGGAGCGCTCCCGGAGAGCCTCACAGAGCTGTTTTCCGTTCATCTTGGGCATGATCACGTCGAGCAGCGCCAGACTTATGTCGTGTCCGTTCGACTCGAACAATTCCAGGGCGTCCTCGCCGCTGCCTGCCAGCATGACCCGATAGCCGTAACGCCTCAAGACCGATTCCACGAGCCTCCCCACAGCCGGGTCATCTTCGACTACAAGGATGGTTTCGTTCCCCCCTTCGGGAATGAACGTCTGGGCGGCTTCTTTCGACTTGATGGCCTTCTCTGCCAGCGGAAGGTAGATGCTGAAAGTGGTGCCGAAGCCTTTCTGGCTGCTTATGGTGATGTAGCCTCCATGCTGCTTGATGATGCCGTAGACAATGGAGAGACCTAGGCCGGTGCCGCGTCCCGGGAGCTTGGTGGTGAAGAAGGGCTCGAAGATCTTCCGCTGTGTCTCGGCGTCCATCCCGCCCCCCGTATCGGCAACGGTGACAAGGGCATAGCGCCCTGGAACGCCGTAGCCGTGCAGGCGATGGAATTCGTTGTCGAGGGTGACCGCCGCCGTCTTGATGCTGAGCTCCCCGCCGCCGGGCATGGCGTCCCTTGCGTTGGTAGCAAGGTTCATCAGCACCTGTTCCAACTGCCCGCTGTCGGCCATCACCGGCAGCGGCACCTCGCTGAAATCGGCCTTCAGAGCGACGTCTTCGCCGATGATGCGCATGAGGAATTTGGAATGCCGGCGCGCCAGCTCGTTTAGTTCGACCTGCTGCATCACCATGACCTGCTTCCTGCTGAACGCGAGCAGACTCTTCGTCAGGTGCGTCGCACGGTCCGCGGCATCGAGGATCTGCTCCATGTTTTCGAGCATGGGATCCCCTTCGGGCAGCGAGTGCTGGAGTAACTGGCCAAACCCCATGATCACCGTGAGGATGTTGTTGAAGTCGTGCGCAACGCCGCCTGCCAATTGACCGACCGCCTCCATCTTCTGGGCCTGACGCAACTGTTCTTCGAGCTTTTTGCGCTCGCCTATGTTCTCCATGAAGGCCATGTAATGGCTGATCGCGCCGGAAGCGTTACGGATGGGCGAGATGGTGGCATGTTCCCAGATCATGCTGCCGTCCTTGCGACGGTTGTAAAGCTCTCCGGTCCAGACTCGTCCCGCCGAGATGGTCTCCCACATCCCCCGGTACAGTTCCGGAGCGGTCGTACCGCTCTTGAAGATGCGGGGATTCTGACCGGTCACTTCGTCTGTGGTATAGCCGCTCACCTGGGTGAATTTAGGGTTCACATACTCTATATTGCCGTGCGGATCGGTGATCAGTATGGAGACCGGGCTCTGCATGACGGCCTGGGAGAGCTTCAGCAACTGTTCCTCCGACTGCCTCCGCTCCGTCACATCCTTGTAGATCACCACGGAACCGACCAATTCACCACCTTCACGGATGGGACTGCAGGTGTATTCCGCATAGAAACTGGAACCGTCCTTGCGCCAGAACAGCTCGTCACTCCCCTGGTAGGGGCGTCCCTCGCAACAGGCGGCGGCCATGGCGCATTCATCTTCCGGGTAGTGAGAGCCATCCTCGCGGGTGTGATGCATGAGGGCATGCTGGGATCTGCCCAAGAGCTCTTCCTGGGACCAACCGACCATCTGGGCTGCAGCGGGATTGGCAAAGGTGATTCTGCCGTCCCTGTCGACGCCGTTGATCCCCTCGCCGGCAGCATCGAGGATGAGCTGAAATTGGCGCCTTGTCTTTTCATGCGCCTCCTGGGCGTTCTTGCGGGCCGTTATGTCCTCGACGGTCTGGATCGCACCTAACACCGTGCCGTTCCTGTCACGTATCGGAGCTGCGGTCAGCGTCAGATGATGGAGCTCACCTTTAGGATCGTGATAGGAAGTCTCCGCTTGAATCGCCCCGGCAATCAGCCCAGAGCTCATGTTGTTGCTGAAGTACCTCTCTATCCCTGCGATGTCGCCGTCCAGGACGAGGTCGGCAAGTAAAGGCCGGCCATCGTCGTAAAAGAGGCTTGCGATCTGTCGTTGTCCGAGAACGTCAGCCGCCTTCACACCGGTCAAGGCTTCGAATGCGTAATTCCAGATGATGACGCGGTGCTCGCTATCCAGCACGAAGGTCGGCATCGCGGAGTTGAGAACCAAACTTTCCGCAAACTCCTTCTGCGCCTGGAGCGCTGCTTCCGCATGTTTTCGCTCGGTGATGTCGAGCATGACTCCGACCAGACCGCCGCATGAGCCGCTTGGTGCGGCAAAGCTGGTCTTGAAGAACATGACTTCCCTGGGGGTATGCTGGCCGTCGTAAGCCCGGCTTTCGTACACCTGCACCCCGCCTTTGGACAGAAGCTCCAGGTCGGCGCGCTGATGGATGTCGGCAAGCGCGGGAGTGGTTAGATCCAGCACCGTCTTGCCGAGTACGGCCTCCCTGGTCGTACCGGTGAAATCGAGGAAGGCCTGGTTGCAGCCGAGGTACCTGCCGTCGGGCCCCTTGTAGAAAACCGGTATCGGGGTCACCTCGATAAGCTTCTGTGAGAACTCCAACTGCCGCTGCAGTTCGGTCTTTTGCTGATCCAGCTCGTGAAGAAGCTGGTTGAAGGCATCTCCCAGCACACCGAGTTCGTCGCCGGTTTCGACGACGATGGGCGTTGCCTGCTCTTCTTTGCCCTGGGCGAGCTTCCTGATTTGCTCGGTGAAGGATACAAGCGGTGCAGTGAGGAATTTCATGCACAGCCACACGACGAGAGTGGATGCGAGCAGCACCACGACGAGGGCGCCTGCGATGTAACTGCGGACCTTGCGGATCGGGGCGTATGCCTCCTGCTGCGGAAAGTTGCTGGCGAGGATCCAGCCGGTGGTTTTGAGCCGCTTGAAGGAGCTGATCACATGGACGCCGCGTGAATTTGTCGTCTCCCCGGTACCTTCGAACCCGGCGATCGCCTTGTCATAAAGCACGTTCACCCCAGCAGGGACGTCCTGTTTCAGGATCCGGCTGCGATCGGGGTGGGCAATCATCACCCGGTCCCTGTTGTAGAGGTAGATATAACCTTTTTCCCCAAGGACTATGGTCCCCAGCTTGGTGAGGACGTTGGGCCTCGTGAGGTCAAGGCTCCCTGCGAGAACGCCCGCCACCTCGCCGTGCTCATCCAGTAACGGCGCGGTCAGCATGACGATGGGATGATGGTGCGGCTGAGCGGAGATGAACGGTTGGGAGATACGGGGCTGGCGCGTGGCCAGGGTCTCCTTCAGGTAGTCACGGTAGAGAAAATTCTTCCCGATGATACCAGGTTCGTACGGGTTCCCTGAGACCAGGGTCCCCTGGGGGGAGAAAAGGAACAGCCCGTTGTCGAACATGGCAAGAGTATCGGGGCGCTCCGCGAAAAAACGGCTCAGTGCGGCGGGGTTATGCAGGTCCTCTTTTTTAAGCGTGCTCGCCGTGGCGACGAGTTCCGTCTGCATGATGCGGAACCTGTCGTCGATCTGGTCCGCGACGGCGGAAACCATGTTGAACTGCTGGGTGAACAACAGGGCCTTTAGCTGGTCGACGAAGTACAACTGGGCGGTGAGCGCAAGAACGGTAAGCAACCCGGCGAAAAGCAGGGAGATGGCAACCGTCATCTTGGTCTTCATGCTGAAGGACCGCAAGCGGCCTCCTTTTATGGCGGAGTTATCGCACGACGACTGCACGCACGACTTGCAAACATAGTATGAAAGAAGAAGCGATGTCTATATAAAACATGGCCGGCAGGGATAGCGGAAAAGCCTGTTTGATTGCGGTCTTCCCGCCATACCCGACTAAGCCTGGCCGTGTTGCATCTAAGAAGTGAAAAAGATCGTTAGGCTGAGGAAGCGATCTGTTATAGTATCGGTGCCTCGCCGGCAATGCATTAGGAAAAGGAGCGAAACAAATGCTGGAGATCGGCAAGTACAACCGCCTTGAAGTTAAGAAGCTGAGCGCCATCGGCGCCTATCTGGACTCGGAGCTTGGAGAGATCCTGCTGCCGACCAAGTACATGCCCCCCGGGTTGCACCACGGCGAGCACCTGAAGGTGTTCGTCTATCTCGACTCGGAGGACCGCCTCATCGCCACTACCCTGGAGCCAAAGGCGCAGGTCGGCGAGTTCGCCCTCCTCGAGGTGAAGGACGTAAGCCGCGTGGGGGCTTTTCTCGAATGGGGGCTGGAAAAGGACCTCCTGGTGCCGTTCAGGGAACAGCCCCGCCCGATGCAAAAAGGGGAAAGGTACATGGTGCGGGTTTACCTCGACCCGTCCGGCCGTATCGCGGCTTCGGCGCGGCTCGCCAAGTTCCTGGAGAAGTCCCCTGCCGGGCTGAAGGAAGGGCAAGAGGTAGAGCTCACCTTGTACGAATTCGGCGACCTGGGCGCCAAGGTGATCATCGACGGGCGCTATGACGGCCTCTTATTCAGAAGCGAGCTTTTCGGCAGCTACCAGGTGGGCGACACCCTTCCCGGCTATATCGGCAAGATCAGAAACGACGGCAAGATCGACGTGACCTTGCGCAAGTCAGGAAAACAGGACGCCGCCGGCGGCCGGGAAACGCTGCTGCGGATTCTGAGCGAGCGCGGCGGTTTTCTGCCGGTCGGGGACAAGTCCCCTCCGGAACTCATCGCCGAGATGTTCAGGATGAGCAAAAAGAGCTTCAAGACCTTGATCGGCAACCTCTACAAGGAGGGGGTCATCGAGATAACGAAGGACGGGATCAGGCTGCGCTAGTCTGTTTGCAGCGACTAAAAGAGCCCCGGGTGGTCGACACGCCGGGGCTCTTTTATTTTCTACGTAGGGAGCGTCCCCCGCTGTTTTTACCTGCGGTTACCGAAGAACCTGAGCAGGAGCAGGAACATGTTGATGAAGTCGAGGTAAAGGGTCAGCGCGCCGAGGATGGCCCCCTTCCCTCCCGAGCCGCCCATCTGCTTGATCCTCTGGGTGTCATAGGCGGTGAGACCGGTGAACACTATGACGCCGCAAAGGCTCATGACCCAGTTGACCATCGGGCTTTGCAGGAAGATGTTCACAAGAGATGCGATCACCACACCGATGAGCCCCATGAAGAGAAAGCTCCCCCAGGAAGAGAGGTCGCTTTTGGTGAGGTAGCCGTAGAGGCTCATGGCACCGAACATGCCTGCTGTCACCAGAAAGGTCGACGCGATCGAGGATTGGGTATAGGCGACGAAGATCGTGGACATGGTGACGCCGTTCAAGGCTGCATAGACGAGGAAAAGGGCGCTCGCCGTGGCGCTGCTGATCCTGTTGATGGCACCGCTAATGGCAACCACGAGGCCGAGTTCGCCGAAAACGAGGGCGTAGAAGAGCAGCCGGTTGCCTAAGATGGCCTGTAAAAGAACCGGCGAAGATGCGGTAACCATGGCGACGAAGGCGGTGAGGAACAACCCTCCCCCCATCCAGCCGTAGACGCCGCGCATCACAGAGCTGTTTGCGACGGTTATCGTTCTGTACTGCGTCTGGTATCTTTCCATTGATGCTCCTTGTGTGTCCGACTCTTTTAGAACCGGAGGTCATGTTCGTAGTTTCAGCTCAGCCATCATTTATACCATTACAACTGACACCAGGGCATCAAAATAAACACCGCCACCGGAATTTTCAAGGCTGCGTGATACAATCTAGGCTTTCGTTTCGGCGAGCGTCGAAAGAAGACGCCGCTATTACGGCTTTTGCCGCACATATAAAGGAGGACGTACCATGTTGAAGAAATCAGCCATCCTTGTCTGTATCATTTCGATGGTCCCGGCCGCAGCCGGCGCCCAGGAGGTGACCACGCTCGCCCAGGCCCAGCCTGCGGAGGAGGCCCCGGCCACGGTCAACCTGATGCCCCGGGAAAACCGTACCGGCGTGGTCCTGGCTGCGAACGATGTACAGGGGACCCGGGAAGAGCGCCCGAAAAAGACGCACACCGGTCTTACCTTCAAGGAATTCTGCGACGTCCACTTCGGCGAGTACCGTTGGGTGTACTGGGTCGGCGCCGTCGCGGCGATCGTGGCCATTCATGTGGTGGCAGCAGACTAGCCACCCAAAAAAGGGCGGCAGGAAAAACTTCCTGCCGCCCTTACCGTAAACTCCCCTACCCTTACCACCACTGCACCCTATTTCGCCCTTTCATACTGCAAGGGCCACGGCAGGTCCACCCCGAGCGCCTTGGCGGCATGCAGCGGCCAGTACGGGTCTCTCAGCATGGCGCGCGCGAGCAGCACGGCGTCGGCAAGCCCGGTGGCAACGATCTGTTCGGCTTGCGCAGGATCGGTGATGACCCCGACGGCCCCGGTGGCTATCCCCACCTCCTTCCTTATCTCGGCAGCAAACGGTACCTGGAAGCCCGGTCCAAACGGCGGCATAGCCTCCGGAACGAGTCCCCCCGAGGAACAGTCGATAAAATCGATCCCCATCTCCTTGAGCGCCCGGACGAGGTAAAGGGTCTGTTCCAGGTCCCAGCCCCCCTCCATCCAGTCAGAAGCGGACACCCGGACGAACACGGGGAGGTGCTCGGGCCAGATGTCGCGCACGGCTTTCGCAACCCTGAGAGGAAAGCGGCAACGGTTCTCAAGCGACCCGCCGAAATCGTCGCTGCGCCGGTTCGAAAGCGGCGAGAGGAACTCGTGCAGGAGATAACCGTGCGCCATGTGGATCTCCACGACCTCGAAGCCGGCGTCGATACTGCGGCGGGCTGCTGCGGCGAACTGGCCTAAAAGGGTCTCCAGGTCCTGAACGGTGGCTTCCCTGGGGAGTACCGGCTCCTCTTTCGAGAAAGGGACCGAACTCGGCGCGACGGTCTGCCAGCCGCGGTTTCCGGCGTCCACGGGGCGCCCCCCCTTCCACGGGAGATCGGTGGAGGCTTTGCGCCCGGCATGGGCCAACTGGATCCCGGGTACGGAGCCGTGCTCCTTGATGAAACGGGTTATCGGTGCGAAGGCTGCGGCGTGCTCGGCGCTCCAGATGCCGCTGTCGTCAGGCGAGATCCTTCCCTGCGGCGTCACCGCGGTGGCCTCCACCATGACCAGTCCGGCTCCCCCGACGGCACGGCTTCCCAGATGCACCATGTGCCAGTCGGTAGGGAGCCCGTCCCTGCTGGAGTACATGCACATCGGAGAGACGAAAATGCGATTTTTGATGACCAGTTCGCGCAGGGTAAGCGGGGTGAAAAGACGGCTCATGTTGAGATGACCTCCAGGTTGTTTGACATCTGCGGCAGTTTACCAGGCAGCGCATCAATTTCAATGAGAGAGGAAGGGAGCATGCTCCAAAGGAGACGTCATGCCCTGAAGGGGGCTCTGTTCAGCGCTGGCAGTGAGCGCAGTAAAAAGTGGAACGGTTGCCGAGCCTGCCTCGTCGGACGGGCGCCCCGCATTCCCGGCACGGTTTCTTCTCCCGGCCGTAAACGTAGAGCTGCTGCGGAAAGTAGGCGAGCTTCTCTTCGGTGCGGGTGAAGTCCATGCTGGAGCTGCCGGTGGCGATGGAGACGGACAGCGTCTCCTTCACGGCGTCGACGAGGGCCGCGCATTGCGCCTCGCTCAGGCTCCCCGCGAGGGTGTCGGGGAGCATGCGGCAGCGGAAAAGGCTTTCGGCCGCGTAGATGTTTCCGATCCCGGCTACAACGGCGGTGTCCATGATGAAGCGCTGTATGGCAACCTTCCTGTTGCGGCTCAAACGGTACAGGTACCCGGTGTTTAAGGCGTCGGTCAGCGGCTCCGGCCCGATCTTTCTCAGCAGATGATGCTGCATGGGGTCCTGGTCGGTCCAGTGGATCGAGCCGAAGCGACGGTAGTCGTTAAGGCGCAGGACGAGCCCCGAGTCCAGTACCAGGTCGAAGTGGTCGTGCGGCCCGGGCGCCGTCGTGGCAGGCACGAGCCGCAGGTGCCCGGTCATGCCGAGGTGAAGCAGCAAAGACCCGTTGGGAAACTGAAGGATCAGGTATTTGCCGCGACGCTCAACCGACGCAACGGTCCCGCCGCACAAAAGATGCGGCAGGCCGGCCGGGACCATGGCGCGCAGCTTTGCGCCGTGTACGTAAACCGCCCTGATGCGGGCACCGGTAAGGGCACGGGTGATACCTAGACGGGTGACTTCGACTTCCGGCAGTTCAGGCATCGAGGTTCCTTTTACTTATCGAGCGGCATCGGGTTGCAGACGTTCTCCGTGGAGTTTGCCTCGACTCCGCAGGTAAAGCAGACCACGGTGGGGTTTGTCGTTATGTGCTCGATCTCTTCAAAGCGCCCCATGCTCTTAAGCATGCATATATGTCCTTTGTGCTCAGCTCCACATTGGCAGACTTTAGTTTCCATGACGTCTCCTTGCCTCAAAATGGCCGATTCCGGCTCTCAGAAGGTACTGCAAAGGGGCATTTGCAGTCAATAGGTTCCGTGGCTTCTGGCACAAGGCCAGACCTGCCCTGTCCTCATGCAAACTTTCTAGAAAACTTTTTCATAATTTACAGTTGCCAGAGAGAAAATTTGTGTTTATATTAGAAAGCATTGTTAATACCGGTCTTATCAGCCATGCGGCCGCCGGGTCACTGCCAGACACTGACAGCACTAACAGTAATGGGGCTGTGGCTCAGTTTGTTTCCGGTAAACTATTCGGGAAAAAGGCTCGACGTTATGAGGAAGATCATGATTGCCCAAAGGGGTAAAGACATGAATCGAGTTGCGCATCTGCAAAATCACGTGAAGAACCAGGGCCGGAACAGCTCCGTCAGCCGGGCCGGGAGCCCTACGCCCCCCACCCTTTCCTGGGAACAGGTTTTGTGCAACATTTTGGAGCACACGCCGTTGGGGCTTTACCGGACCGACCTCACCGGACAGGTGCCCTCCCGGTCGGACGCAACAGCCGTAGAAAACCGGGTCCGATTGTCTGCGGCGGAGCGCAAATCCCTCACTGAAAGCTTTCGCTGCGCCATGGAAAACGAGGCCCAGTGGTCGCAGCGCTTTTGCCGTCGCGCCGCCGATGGCCGCCTCCGTTGGCTGCAGACCGTCATCGCAAAACTTGGCGATGCCGGCGGTACCCAGATCGGCTATCAGGGGTTCACCACCGACGTGACGCATGAGGTGCAAGAGCAACACGAAGTTGCGGTCACCGAGGAGCGCCAGAGGCTGGCGATCGAGGCCGCCGGACTCGGTATCTGGGATCTGGACGTCTTGACAGGCAACTGTTTCTTCAGCCCTTACTGTTTCGAAATGCTCGGTTATGCCCCGGGCCAGATGCAAGGGAGCCTTGCCGACTGGATCAACATCATCCATCCGGAATACCTGGAAAACGCGCGCAGGTCTCTTGAGGAGTGCATCGAAGGCCGCATCGACAAGTTCGAACTAGAATTCCGCCTGAAGACCAACGAGGGAAAGTGGCGCTGGTTCCGTTGCACCGGCAAGGCGGCGACGAGGGATGCCTTCGGACGCGGTTTCCGGCTGGCGGGCACCCTTCTGGACGTCAACCAGGCCAAGATGATGGAACATCTGCTGCGCATGGAGCACGACCTGCTGAACCTGATCACGGCAACAAGCCCCGTGGGTATCATGTTCATCGAGCCCGACGGCAACACCGCTTTCGCCAATCCAAGAGCTGAAAAAATCCTGGGGCTTGCCAAGAAAGAGATGCTTACACGCGGGGAGTGGTCCCTCTTAAGGACGATCCGGTCGCCGGAGAAAGACAGCGGCGAGGAGGAATCGCTGGAAGATGTGCTGCGCCAGGGGGTATGCCTGCAAAACGCCTGTTTTCTCTTCACGCGTCCCGACGGCTCCAGCGTATTTCTCTCCATAAGCACCGCACCTTTTCTCGACAAGGCGAGCAAGGTGAGCGGCACCGTAGTGACCCTCGAGGATGTAACGGAACAGAAAAGGCGGGAACAGGTCATCTCGGACAACGACCACCTGTTGCGGGAAACCCAGAGGATAGCGCAACTGGGGAGTTACGTCCTGGACCTTGAACAGCAGCACTGGGGATGCTCCAGCAAGCTGCGCGAGATCCTCGGCATCGACGAGCGCTACCCGATGACCCTTCAGGGTCATTTCGACCTCGTTCACGAGGAGTTCCGTGCCCGGTTCGTTGAAAGCTACCGTTCGGCGATCGCCCACTCCCGCCCCTTCGAAATGGAGTACATGATCAAGCGACACAGCGACGGCGAAGAGCGCTGGGTGACCGAGTGTTGCGAAGTGACACGGGACACCGCCGGCAAGAAACGGCGCATGATCGGGACGATAAAAGACATCACGGAACGAAAGGCGGCCGAAGAGGCGATCCGCAACCTAAACAACGAATTGGACCGCAGGGTCATCGAGCGCACTTCACAGCTCGTTGCCGCGAAAAAGGAGATCGAATCGTTCAGCTATTCCGTCTCTCACGACCTGCGTGCGCCGCTTAGGCACATCAACAGTTACAGCTCGATTCTGGTGGAGGAGCACGGGGCCGCCCTGCCGGATGAGGCACGCTACTACCTGGAGCGGATCTGCACGGCAAGCAACAGAATGGGGAAACAGATCGACGATCTGCTCGCCCTCACCCGGGTAGGTCGCGCCATCATGAAACGCACCACCTTTAACATCAGCCAGCTGGCCGCGGAAGTCGTCGACATGATCCAGGATGACGATGTGTCCAACGCTGCGGAATTCGTGGTGCATCCCGCCATCGACGCATACGGCGACGCCGCACTGGTGCGGCTCGTGCTGCAAAACCTGCTCGGCAACTCGGTGAAGTACTCTTCCAGGAATCCCAATCCGCGCATCGAGTTCGGCCAGACCACGGTCAACGGTGCTTCGGTATTCTTCGTCAGGGACAACGGCGTAGGCTTCGACATGGCCTACGTGGAAAAGCTGTTCCAGCCCTTCCAGCGCCTGCATGGCTCCGAATTCGAGGGGACCGGCATCGGGCTCGCGACGGTGCGCCGCATCATCGAGCGTCACGGGGGGAGCATCTGGGCCGAAGGAAAAGAGGGCGAAGGGGCGACCTTCTACTTCACCCTTTCCCACCCCCGCAAGGCCTGAGAGGGGGGGTCCCCCCTCTCGGTCGGCTTGCACCACACCCCTTCCCACTTTAAAACAGCGTCCAATAAACCAACCACACCCGTATCATCACCATCACCAAAGTTGCCGGCGCTGCACCCATTAAAGCGCTTTTGCCCTCGCGTATCCTTTCAATCCGCCTCGATACGACATTTTTTCTACCTGCCCGCAAGAAAAAAAGTTGTCATTTCGACAAAACTATGTTTTACAATTAACAAAGTTCCGGTTACCATGAATAGCGACACCGTAAACAGCGCGACAAGAGTCGCCTGCGGTCTCACGTGCGAGGGCTTTATGAAAAAAAGCTGCCAGATGGTGGAAAGGGCCTTGGTGGAAGGACTGCTCAAAGGGGAGTTCAAACCGGGGTGTCCGCTGTCGAGTGAACGGGAACTTGCGGCACGGTTCGGGGTCAGCAGGGCTACGGTGCGGGAGGCGCTTCAGAAGCTGCAGAGCGCCGGGTGGATCTCGGTGCAAGAGCGCCACACCACCGTCGTCAACGATTTTTGGTCTCACGGCGACCTGGAAATCCTTTCCTCGATCACGAGAAACAGCGAGGAGTTCCCGCCGGACCTGGCCGCCCATCTTTTGGAGTTGAGACTCCAGTTCGCCCCTGACTATGCGCGCAGGGCGATCGAAAACAACGCGGCCGGGGTCGCCGCGATCCTCAGCAAGGCCGAAAAGTTGCGCAACTGCGCCTCGGCACTAGTGAAGTTCGACTGGGAGTTGCACCTTGCCATGGCCGTCATGTCCGGAAACCGCGTCTACCCGCTCGTACTGAACAGCTTTTCCGGCGTCTACTCGAAGCTCAGGTCTTCGCTTTTCACCAAAGAGAAACACCGGCTGCAACTGCGCAGCTACTACCGCGAGATGCTCGCCGCGGCAAGTGCCGGCAACGCGCTGCTGGCCGAGAACATCACCCGCACGGCCATGCTCTTCAGGCTGAACGATTTCAAGAATTGTTTCGGCCCGCTGCAGGGTGAACTGCCGGCACCCGCCTGAACCGGGGGCGTTCTCACGTGGCGATGGTGAAATAAAAAGAAGCGCCGACGTCGGGCTGCGCCTCGGCCCAGACCCTGCCGCCATGGCGGTGCACGATGCGCTGCACCGTCGCTAGCCCTACCCCGAGCCCCGGGAAATCCTCCTCGCGGTGCATGCGCTGAAACGGGCTGAAAAGCCGGTCGGCGAAGCGCATATCGAAGCCGACGCCGTTGTCGCGCACGAAGAAGACGCGCTCTCCCCCCTCCTCCCTGCTCCCCACCTCGATTACGGCGGGGTCTCTCATCGCGGTGAACTTCCAGGCGTTCCCGATCAGTTGTTCAAGGACGGCTCTCATAAGGACCGCGTCACCGTGCGCATGCAGATGCTCCTGGATCTTGAACTCCGCCTTCCGTGCCGGATCCGCCTCCTTCAAAGTCGCAGCGTGACTCGTTGCCATCTGGCTCAAATCGAGGTTCAGCAGGGTCATCTCCTGCCGCCCGATCCTGGAAAGCCCAAGGAGAGCCTCGACCAGGTTCTCCATCTTCCGCCCCGCCCTGATGATGCATTCGAGGTAGCTGTGCGCCGTGGCTTCCAGCTTGTCGCCGAAATCTTCCTGCAAAGCGTTGCTGAAGCCGATCATATGCCTGACGGGGGCGCGCAGGTCGTGGGAGATGGAGTAACTGAGGGATTCGAGCTCGCGGCTCACGTTGTCCAGGGAAGCCTTCAGGCGCACCGTCTCGTCGTGCAGCCGGCCAAGTTCCCTCTCGGCTTCGGCGCGTGCGGCCTGCTCCTGTTTGAGCTTCGCCTCCGCTTGCTCAAGACGGAGTTCCAACTCCTCGGCGCTTCCGCGCGTCTCGTGCCCGGCATCACGCTTCGCTGCGGGCTCAGCCGCGGCCGCAGCCGTGGTCCCATGCTTTCCGTGCTCATCAACGACGCTTTTCGGCCCCGCCATCTTTCCCTCCCTACGCTACTGGCACAGAGAACCTTAAAACTCTCTTAAAGGGACATTGTGCCACAAGAATTGCCTTCAGACTATCCCCGACTGCATTATTTTTGTTCTTACAAAAGACTATGTCAGAAAAGGGTGGTCATCAGAGAGTCTTTACGACCGGACAAGCGGTTTTCCGGAAACGACATGAGCCGGCGACACGGCAGTGTACGCCGGCTCTTTATGCACTGCTGCCGTGCTAGAAAGGATATTTTTCGGATTCTATGACCGCGTCGGCTAAAAGCCGCTTTGCATCCAGAAGACCGGACGCGCCGTACTTGGTGAAACGCCTGACCGCTCCCAGCAAGACGGCCAGCGCATCCCCCTCTTCCGAGTAGAAAGCTGCCTTTCGTGCCGCGGAGGCCGCCTGTTCGTTCGCGCTGAAGGCGAAGGTGAGCACCGCTGCGGCGACGGTTTTCCGGCGTGCCTCGCTGAGGGCGGGCAGGATTTTCTCCGCGCGCAGCACGACGCTCTCAAGGGCGAAGATGCCGATCACCACGTCGGCAAGAGCGAGGAGAAGCTCCTGCTCCTCCTTGATCCGGGCCTGGTATTTCCGCGCCGCGGAGCCAGCAAGGACGAGGAAGAGCTGCTTGAGACCCGCAAGGAGCGCCTTTTCGCGCGCGAAGGGAACCGACTCGTCGAACTCTTCGAAGGACGGGGTGGTGAGGGCGTCGAGCGCCTTCATCGCCTCGCGCTCAAGCTGGAGCTCCCCCTTCATCGCCCGGGTCAAAAGGGTGCCGGGGATGAGCAGACGGTTGATCTCGTTGGTCCCCTCGAAGATCCGGTTGATGCGCTCGTCCCGATAGTAGCGCTCCGCCGGATACTCCTGGATGAAACCGTAACCGCCGTGGATCTGCACCACCTCGTCGGCCACGAAAGCGAGCACCTCGGAGCAGAACACCTTGGCGATGGCGCACTCCATGGCGTACTCCTCGATGCCCCGCTGGTAGACGTCGTAGTAGTTCGGGGTCTCCTTCGGGATGGTGGCGAGCCGGTCGTCGATCAGTCCGGCAAGGCGATAGACGACCGATTCGGAGGCGAAGATCCCGGCGGCCATGTCGGCGAGTTTCTCCCGAATGGCGCCGAACGAGGCGATGGGACGACCGAACTGCTTTCTCAGTACCGCGTACTTGGCGCCGTCGGCAAGGGCGCCCTTGGCCGAGCCGGTGACCGCAGCACCGAGCTTGAAGCGTCCTATGTTCAGCACGTTGAAGGCTATCTTGTGCCCCTTGCCGATCTCGCCCAAAAGGTTCTCCACCGGCACCTTCACGTTGTCGAGAATCACCTGGGTGGTCGATGATCCCTTGATCCCCATCTTCTTCTCTTCGGGGCCGACGCTCACACCTTCCATGCTCCGCTCGACGAGGAACGCGGTGAAGTGCTCCTTGTCGATTTTCGCGAACACGGTGTAAAGGTCTGCGATGGCGCCGTTGGTGGTGAACTGCTTGGTGCCGTTCAAGACGTAATGGGTGCCGTCGGCGGAGAGTGTGGCGTAAGCCCTCGCCCCGAGGGCGTCACTGCCGGACTCGGGCTCGGTGAGGCAGTAGGCGGCCACCCACTCCCCCGTGGTCAGTTTCTCCAGGTAGCGCGCCTTCTGCTCTTCGGTGCCGTAATAGACGAGAGGAAGCGTCCCGATGCCGCTGTGGGCCGCGTAGACGACCGAGAAGGAACCCGAGCCGGAGATCTTCTCGGCCGCCAGCATGCTGGTTGCCTTGTCGAGTTCCAGTCCGCCGTACTCCTCGGGGACGTCGATCATCAGGAGCCCCAGTTCGCCGCAGCGGCGCAAAAGGTGCACGACCTTCTCGAAGTCCTGGTGCTCTATGTCGTCCCGGACCGGGATCACCTCGTTCACTACGAACTGCTCGGTGGTGGCGCCGATCTGGCGCTGTTCGTCGCTGAAGTCCTCAGGGACGAAGACGTCGTCCTTGCCCGTCTCGGTGATCAGGAATTCCGCTCCCTTGAATATTTTCGCTGCCATGACACACCTCACGAAATGGTGGTTGCTGCTCCAAGGCTCAGAGCAGTTCGAAGATCCCGGCCGCCCCCATGCCGCCGCCGATGCACATGGTTACCATGCCGTGGCGCGCCTGCCGGCGCCGCATCTCGTGCAGCAAGGTGGCCGTCAGTTTGGACCCGGTGCACCCAAGCGGGTGCCCAAGCGCGATGGCGCCGCCGTTCACGTTCACCCGCGCGGGGTCGAGTTTAAGCTCACCTAAACAGGCAAGCGTCTGCACCGCGAAGGCCTCGTTGAATTCGAAAAGATCTATTTGCTCGGCGGCAAGCCCCGCCATCTTGAGCGCAGCCGGCACAGCCTCGACCGGACCGATACCCATGATCTCGGGGGGGACGCCTCTGACGGCGAAGCAGATGAAGCGGGCGAGCGGTTTCATGCCGCTTCTTTTGAGGAACTCCTCGGAGACTACAAGGACGGCCGCGGCGCCGTCCGTCATCTGGGAAGAGTTCCCGGCGGTGACCGTACCGTTCACCTTGAAGGCAGGTTTCAGCTTTGCAAGGGCCTCCAGCGTGGTGTCGCTTCTCACCCCGTCGTCCGCGTCGACCACCTCTTCATGGCACTTCATCTTCCCCTTTTCGAGGACGCAACGAGAGGCGGGTACCGGGATGATCTCTTCGGCGAACTTCCCCTCGGCGATGGCGCGCGCGGCCTTTTGGTGGCTTCCAAGGGCGAAGGCGTCTTGATCCTCGCGGGATATGCCGTACTTCGCCGCGAGGAGTTCCGCCGTGATCCCCATCGAGGCATAGCTCTCGGGCCAGGACGCGACAAGCCCGGGATTGGCGCTGTACTTGTTGCCCCCCATGGGGATCATGGACATGCTCTCGGTCCCCCCCGCGATGATGCAATCGGCGAAGCCCGCGATGATCCGGTCCGCCGCCGCGGCGATGGTCTGCAGCCCCGAGGAGCAGAACCGGTTCACGGTCTGGCAGGGGACCTGGTAGGGGATCCCCGCCCTCAGCGCGGCTATGCGCGCGACGTTCATCCCCTGCTCCCCTTCCGGAAAGGCGCACCCGAGGATGACGTCCTCGACCTGCATCGGGTCGACCCCGGTGCGCTCCACAAGCCCCCGCAGGGCGGCGGCGGCCAGGTCGTCCGGGCGGACGTCCTTCAGTTTTCCTTTGTAGGCCCTGGTGGCCGGGGTGCGTACTGCTTCGACTATGTATGCTGCGCGCATGGCTCGCTCCTTTTTCGTTTCCGCCCAACGGGAAGGCGCCCTTAGTTCCGTAGCGGCTTTCCTTTCTTCAGCATGTGCTGGATGCGCTCCAGGGTCTTTTTCTGACCGCAGAACTTGAGGAACATCTCGCGCTCCAGGTCGAGAAGATGCTCCTCGGTGATCATGGTCCCGGCCGGCACGTCGCCGCCGGTGATGACGTCGGCGATTCCGGAGGCGAGGTAGCGGTCGTAGGCCGAGATGAAGCCCCCCTCTTCAAGGTTCCAAAGCTGCGTCTTGATGCTTGCCGCGATGGAGCGCCCCGGGGCTTTGAGATCGGTCGCCGGTCGGCCGGGACGGTAGTTCGACGCGAGCGCGATCGCCTTGAGCTTCGCGTCATGAATGCGCCGGTCGAGTGCCAGGGAGATGCCGTCGCCCGGACGCATAAGCCCCATCCGCAAAAGCTCGGCGGCGGAGGTGCTCACCTTGGCCATGGCTATATTGCGGTAGTTCTTGAGGATGAACGGCGTCACGTCGGCGTCCTGCTCCTCGGCAAGCCTGATGGCGCGTAAAGCCATTTCCTTCGTGCCGCCGCCCGCCGGGATCAGTCCCACCCCGATCTCCACGAGTCCCATATAGGTCTCGGCATGGGCGTTCATGGCGTCCGCATGCAGGCAGGTCTCGCATCCGCCCCCCATCACCAGGGCGTGCGGCGCCGCCACCACCGGGACCTTCGCGTACTTGATCGCCATCATGGCACGCTGGAAGGCGCGTACCGTGAGGTTCAGGTCGTCCCACTCCCCTTCCGCCACGGCCATGGCGATCAGCATGAGGTTCGCCCCGGCGGAGAAAAGGCTCCCATCGTTGGCGATGACCATGCCGATGCCGTCCTGTTCGGTCCTGCGCACCCCATTCCGGATCATGGCGAGGGTGTCGTTGCCGATGGTGTTCATCTTGGAGTGGAACTCGAGGCAGAAGACCCCGTCGCCCAGATCGACGAGGGAGGCGGCGCCGTTCTTCTCCACCACATTCCCTGCGTTTTTAAGCAGGGTGAGGGAGATCTCCCCTTCGCTTCTCGGCACCTCGCGCCACTCCCGGTCCGCGATGCCGTAGAAAAGGCGCTTGCCATCCTCGGTGCGGTAGAAGCTTTCCACCTCGTTTAGAAGCTGAGGCACGGCGACGCCGTCCTTGCCGGCGCGCTCCACGAAGGCTGCGACCCCGATTGCATCGAGGAGCTCGAAGGGGCCGAGTTCCCAGTTGTACCCCCACCGCATGGCGTTATCGACGTTCACCACGTCGTCGGCGATCTCCGGGATGCGTTTCACCGTGTAGATCAGCGTGTCCCTGAGCGTGCACCAGGCGAGGCGGGCGCCCTTGTCGTCCCCCCGGATCAGGGACCTCACCCGGGCCGCCGGGTCGTCGACCTGTTTTGCCGCGCCCACCGAGGGGAACTTGGGGGATGCGGCCGGGTGAAACGCGCCGCTCGCCGGGTCGTAGAAGAACTTGGTGCTGACGCCGTCGACGGTCTCGCGCTTGAAGAAGCCCCCCTTCCCTTTGCGGCCGGTAAGGCCTACGGCCACCATGCGCCGCACGCTCTCCGGCACGCGGAACAGCTCGCGTTCGTCGTCGCCGTCAAGAAGTTCGTAGCTGTTGTCCATCACGCGGACCACGGTATCGATGCCGACCAGGTCCCAAAGGGCGAAGGTCGCCGTTTTCGGGCGCGCCATCGCCTGGCCGGTCACGGCGTCCACCTCCTCGACGGTGAGTCCCATCTCCTCCATGTGGCGCCAGGTTGCGGCGCCGGCGTAGGTGCCGATCCGGTTTGCGATGAAGTTAGGGGTGTCCTTGGCGAAAACCACCCCCTTGCCGAGGCGTCTGCGCAGGAAACCGGCCATCGCCTTGAACGTCCCGGGGTCGGTCTCGGCGCAGGGGACCATCTCCATGAGGCGCATGTAGCGCGGAGGGTTGAAAAAATGGGTCACCATGAAGCGGGGGCGCAGTGAAGCGGGGAGCACCCGGGCCAGTTCGTTGACCGACAGCCCGCTCGTGTTGGTGGAAAGCACGGCGTCCTCTGAGAGGTTGGGCACCACCACGTCCTGCAAGAGCCGTTTCTTCACTTCGAGGTTTTCCACGACCACCTCGATGACCCAATCGCACTCTTTGAGCCGCTGCGCATCGTCCTCGAAATTGCCGGTCTCGATGCAGCGGGCGTACTCGGGGAGGTAGAGCGCCGCAGGCTTTGCCTCCGAAAGGGCGGCGAGCGCCCGCCGCGCGACGACGCTGCGGTTGGTTCCGGCCTCATCCGGTACCAGGTCGAGCAGCAGCACCTCGAGCCCAGCATTGGCGAGATGCGCTGCGATGGCGGCGCCCATGACACCTGCGCCCAGCACGGCAACCTTGTTGATCTGTCTCATAAATCCTCCCGCTAAACGCCGGCTTTAGTTGTCGGCGGCGTACATCCTGTCGATGGCGTCCTTGTAACGTTCCGAAATCACGCGCCGCTTCAGCTTGAGGGTCGGGGTGAGTTCGCCCGCCTCCAGGGTGAAATCGCGCGGCAGCAGCACGAAGTTCTTGATCGTCTCGTAGTGGGCGAGTTCCTCGTTCACCGCCTCCACGCGCTGCCGGTACAACTCAAGCACCGGTTCGTGCACCACGAGGTCGCCGAGGTCGTTATAGGCGATCTTCTGTTCGCGCGCGAACTCGAGGAGCTTCTCCAGCGTCGGGACGAGAAGCGCGGTCAGGTAGGGCCTGCGGTCGCCGCAGACGTATGCCTGGGAGATGTATTTGTCGCGTTTCAGGAGGTTCTCGATCGGCTGGGGGGCGACGTTCTTACCCCCTGCCGTGACGATCAGCTCCTTTTTCCGGTCCGTGACGAATACGAAGCGCCCCTCGATGCGGCCGATGTCGCCGGTTTTGAACCACCCGTCATGCAGCGCCTCCCGGGTCTCCGCCTCCTCCTTGTAGTACCCCATCATCACCTGCGGACCGCGGACGAGGATTTCTCCGTCCTCGGCCACGGCGATCTCGGTTCCCTCAAGCGGAGTGCCGACGCTGCCAAAGCGCATTTCCGAAAAGGTATTGGCGCAGACGACGGGACTCGTCTCGGTGAGCCCGTACCCCTCGAGGATCGGCACGCCGATGCTCCAGAAAAACTCGTTGATCGCGGGATCGAGGGGGGCGCCGCCGCTGGAGCAGAACTTCAGGTTCTCCCCGAAACGAAGGCGCAGTTTGCTGAACACGATCCGGTCCGCGATGGCGTGCTTAAGGGCGAGCATGAGCGGGACCTTTTTATCCACGTACTGCGCCTGGACCCAGGCGCGGCCTATGGCGAGGACCGTCCTGAAGAGCTTTCTCTTGTAGAGCGAGAGCTGGTGCACGTGCTCGTAGATGCGCGAATGGATCTTCTCGAAAAGCCTCGGCACGCAGACCATGATACTCGGCTGTATCTCGAGCATGTTCTCCGCGATCTTCTCGATGCTGTCCGCAAAGGCGATCATCGCCCCCTTCGCGATGGGAAGATAGTAGCCGGTGGTCCTCTCGAGTACGTGGCTCAAGGGTAGAAAACTAAGAAACACCTCGCCGTCCCCCAAGACCGCGACCTTCTCCATGGTGGCAAAGACGTCGAAGAGGATGTTCCGGTGCGACAGCATGGCGCCCCTCGGAATCCCGGTCGTGCCCGAGGTGTAGATGATGGACGCGAGGCTTTCCGGCTCGATGGCATCCACGACCGCCTCCAGCTCGGCCCGCTCATGTTCGGTGATCGGGTCGTCGATCTCGGAGAGCTGGTAGAACGTGGTGAGCGGCAGTCCGGGCTCCCCGAGAAAACGCTCGAATGAGACGACGAGCTGCACCATGGGGATGGCGTCTTTCACCTTTAGAAGCTTCCGGTACTGCCATTTTCCGGAGATGAAAACGATGCGCGCATCGCCGTGATTCAGGGTGTGTGCGATCTGATCCGGCGTGTTGCTCGGATAAACGGGAACGGTGACGGCACCGGCACAAAGGATGCCCATGTCAGCGATGATCCAACCGACACGGTTTTCCGAGAGAATGGCAACCTTGTCGCCAGGCTTAATGCCGAGTTTGCGCAGGCCGCGCGCCACCATGAGGGCGCGGTTGTAGAACTGGGCGTAGCTCAGGGTGACCCAGTTTCCCTGCTTTCTGAACTTCACGGCAAGCCGGGCGTCCTGTTTGGTCGCCTGATGCCGCAGCAGGTCAGGTATGGATCGAAACGGCACCTTTTCCACGGCAGACTCCTCGGAGTAGGAAAAACATCTCCCATAGTTAAAAGATAATGGATGCAATGCGCATTACAAGCAGAAAGAGAGCCCGTGGCAAAAAAAGACAGTATCTGTTGTTGTCAGTGACTTACGTGACAGTCGCAGCATTTTGGAGATGAAGGATTTGACAAGTCAGCGGTAGATCAATACTATCCGGCAATATGTATTGCCCCTCACTTAGGTTTTCTTCAGAAGGGATCCGAGCCGCAGATACAGTCGTTCAGCTTGCGGTAAGGCATTCGGCACTTTTAAAAAAAGCTTCAAAGCGCAAGGAGTTAACTATGATAGAAACCATGATTTCGGAGATGGAGTCCGCATTCTGCAAAGGTATCTTCAGCAAGAAAACGACCTTCAGGTTTCGACTTGAAGATACCACCATCGTGATAACCGTGGATGGGGATGGCTACCAGGTGGAAAGAGACGGTACGGCTGTTGCGGACTGCGACTGTGCTACCAGCGCCGAGATCTTCCGAAAGATCTGGTACGAAGGGTACCGGCCCGGAATCATGGATTTTCTTTCCGGTGCGATCGTATGCGACAACCCGCTGCTTTTGCCTCAGTTTCTACGCGCCTTCGGCAGATAGCGGTTGCCTCCTGCACGTCATGGCGGAGCCGGTACGACCAGCCTCTCGAATTCGACCGCCGCAAGCGGCTTGCCGATCAGATCACCCTGCACCTCGTCGCAGCCCCTGCTCTCCATGAGCAACAGTTGCTCGGGGCTCTCGACGCCGACCGCACTTACCCGCAGCCTCATGCTGTGCGACATGCAGACCACCGCCGTCACCACATCGAGCGCCTCCGGCTCGATGACGGTGTTGCTGATGAAACTACGGTCGATCTTCAGTTTCGCGACGGGAAGCCGTCTGATCCTCTGCAGCGACGATGCGCCGGTGCCGAAGTCGTCGACGGCAAACGCGACGCCTCGCTCGGTGAGCCGGTGCATGTTCTTTTGGCCGAGCGTCCCGCCGTCCATGATGGCGCGCTCGGGAACGTCCATCTCGAGGGACCAGGGGCTCAGCCCGTTATCAGAAAGTTCCCGCAACACCATCTCCGGCAGGTCGGGCTGCTGCAGTTCGCGGCCGGTGAGATTCACGGTGAGTTTCAGGTCGAGCCCCAGCTCCTGCCATCTCCTTGCCTGTGCACAGGCACGACTTATCACCCAGGCACCGATCGGTATGATGGCGCCGGTCTCTTCGGCCACTGTTAAAAACTGTGCGGGCAGGAGCACGCCTTGCCGGGGGTGGCGCCAGCGTAAAAGCGCCTCGGCGCCGCAGATGCATCGACTTCCCAGGCTGTAAAGCGGCTGATACAAAAGCTCGAGTTCCCCGTTATGAGCCGCCACGCGCAGACTCCGCAGGAGGGTTTGACGGTTGGCAGTCCGCGCGTTGATCTCGTCGTTGTAAAACTGGTAGCTGCTCCCGTCGCGCTGCTTCGCCGCATACATAGCCGCATCCGCTTTTTTCAGCAGCTCCTCGGTGCCGTCTCCGTCTTCCGGGTACATGCTGACGCCGACGCTGGTGGTCGCCTTCACCTCGACCCCCTCCAGCCGGAAGGGGGCTTCGAACACCCCCATGATCTTGTGCACGACCAACCCCACGTCGTCGGTCTGGGACAGGTCCGGCATGAGGACGTTGAACTCGTCCCCGCCGATGCGCGCTACCGTGTCGGACTCGCGCACGCAACCTTTCAACCTGCGGGCGACCGATTGCAGGAGTTCATCTCCCGCGGCGTGCCCCAGGGTGTCGTTGATCTGCTTGAAGTGGTCCAGGTCCAGAAAGAGCACGGCGAGGCTCTTTTTGTTGCGGCGCGCCTGGGCAAGCTCCAGGGTGAGAAAGTCCATGAACAGCTTCCGGTTCGGCAGGTCGGTGAGCGTATCGTGCTGCGCCTGGTGCATCATGAGCTGTTCCATGCGCCTTAGCTTGATCTTCTCCCCTACCCTTTCCATGATGCGGAACAGTTCCGGGTAGTTCACCGGTTTGAGCAGGTAATGGTCGATGCCGATCTCGATGGCGTTCAAGAGGTAGGACGTTTCGCTGTGTGCGGTGACGGCGACGATGGTGGCATCCCGGTCGATCTCCTTGATCTCGCGGGCCATCGCGATGCCGTTCATGCGGGGCATGTTGAGGTCGGTGATCACAACCTCCGGCTTGTATTCACGGTACATCTCGAGACCGGCGGCACCGTCGTCGGCCTGGTAGATCTTCGCCTCGGGGTAGTTCAGCGAGAGCATCCTCCCGAGCATCTCGCGCGCTTCGACCTCGTCCTCGACGAGCAGAAGCGCCGCTCCGCTGAAGAGCTTTCCGGCCCGGTCCAAGGCTACACCTCGATACGGAAACGTGCGCCTTCGCCGGTGTTGGTCACCGTGAGCGCTCCGTTCATGTTCTTTTCCACGATGGTCTTGGACATGAAAAGCCCTATGCCGGTCCCCTTGTCCGGCCCTTTGGTGGTGAAGTACGGATCGAAGACCTTTTCGATGATCTCCCGGGGGATCCCTCCCGCGTTGTCCTCGATGGTGATCACCGTCTTACCTTCCGCCGTATAGAGCCTCACTTCCACCCGAGGGTGCTCGACTTTTCGCTCCACCAGGGCATCCTTCGCGTTCATGAGGATATTTAGTAGCACCTGCGCGAACTCGTTCGGGATGCCGACCACCCTGGCGTCCGGATCGGCCTGCAGGTCGATCTCCACCTTTGCCGCAGCGAAGGCCCCCTGGAGGATGGCCAAGGTCTGCTCCAGGACGTCCAGGGCACGGAACCGCTGCTTTTCCTTGTCGGGGCCGAAGAAGTTCCTGAAACCGTCGATGGTCTGGGACATGTAGTTGATCACCTTCATGGCGCGGGCCACGCTCGTGTCGAGGTAATCCTTGTTGAAGAGCCCCCGGTCGTAGTAAGTGGGGAGTTCCTGCACGATGAGCCCCAGGGTGTTCAGGGGCTGACGCCACTGGTGCGCGATGTTGGCGATCATCTCCCCCATGGCGGCAAGCCGCCCCTGCCTGATGAGAAGCTGTTCCTGCCGGCGCAATTCCTCCACCGCCCTTAGACGCTCGGTCATCTCCTCCCTGAGCGCCTCCTGGGACATGACGATATCCGATATGTTCATGCATGCGCCGACCAGCCTGAGCGGTTTGCCGTCTTCGGAATAGGAGACCCGCGCCCGCATGCTGAGCCAGCGCACCTTGCCGTCCAGATATCCGACGGTGCGGTACTCCGCGCTGTAGAGCCCGGCCCCTGCGGGAGTGCGTGCGTCATTCACGATCTGCTCAAGCCTCCCCCTGTCTTCCGGGTGGACACGCTGCAGCACCGTGGCCAGATCGGTTTGGGCATCCTTTGGGAGGCCGTAATGTTGCCGCGCGATCGCCGACCACTCCCCGGCGCCGGTGGCCAGGTCCATGGAGAAGATGCCGAGACCGGTCGTCTCCACCGCGAGTTTCAGGGTCGCCTCGCTGTCCTTGAGCGCCTGTTCGGCCCGCTTGAGTTCCGTGAGATCCACGGCGAAGCCGATCCCTTCGTCGTCGGTGTCAGCCATGCGCGCAAGGGCGGTGAGCGCCGCGACCCTCTGTCCGTTCTTTGACCGTACGAACACCTTCTCGTAAGTCTTGCTTATACCGCGGGAGATGATCTCGTCCATCGCGCACCTGTCTTTTGCGTAGTCCTCGGGGGCGGTGACATCGGCGAGATTCAGGTCGCCGCTTCGGCACTCCGTCCCGGTGTGGCCGATCAGGTCGCAGTAGGCGTCGTTGGCATCGGTGATCCTGCCGTCGCGGTTCCAGAAGAAGATGGCGATCAGGTTCGACTCGTAAAGCCAGCGGAATCTCGTCTCGCTGGAACGTAGCCGTTCCTGTACCCCCCTAAGTTCGTCTATGTCGGTGGCGGTACCGTACCATTTGACCACCCCGCCCCGTTCGTCGCGTTCGGCCGTGGCCCGGCTTAGGTGCCAGCGATAGCTACCGTCGGCACCTAGAACGCGCTGTTCGTTCTGGTAAGTCTTCCCGGTGGCGATCGACTCGGCCCATAGCTCGGCCGTCCGCCGCCGGTCGTCCGGGTGTATGCAACACGCTATCAGTTCCGAAGGTGCCTCGCCGCTGTCCTGCAGGAAATCGGCGCCGATGCCTGTATAGCTGTGAAAGTGGGCGTTCAGGTAATCGATGGTGCCGTCGGGTTCCGCCGTCCAGACGATTTGGGGCATGGAGTCGGCGAGGTTGCGAAGCCTCCTCGTGGAACGCAGGAGCTCCTCCTCGGTCGCCTTGCGGCGGGTCACATCGAAGATGACACCTATGAAACGGCAGGAGCTTCCCACCGGCTCGCAGATGAAACGTCCGATCACGTTGACCCACACGGCATCACCGCTGTCAGCGCGGATGATCCGGTGCTCCGAGCTGAAGAGTTGGCCACGGCGACAGGCCTCATCAAGAGCCGAGCGGACCCGTTCCTTGTCCTCGGCGTGGATCAGGTCCTGCCACATGGAAAGCGAGGCGGGGGCGGGATCCTTCTCCGGCGCCGGGTATCCCATGAGGAGGAAGTGCCTGCGTGACCAGGTCCCATCTCCGGTAGCTACGTCGATGTCACAGGCCCCCATCTCGGCGGCATCAAGAGCAAGCTTCAGGCGCTCCTCGCTCTCGGCAAGCGCCTTGGCCGCCATCCGGCTTTCCGTAACATCGGTAAAAGTGGCAAGCCCGGAGATGATGCTGCCGGACATGTCGCGCAGCGGGGTCGCGTTGATGCTCACAAAACCGCGTGAGCCGTCCCCCCTGAGCACCTGGTACTCTTCACCGGGCACGGTCTCCCCCTTCGTTATGGCGCGGCTCAACGGTATTTCCTCTGCCGGGACATGGCGTCCGTCCAACCGGTACAGTTTCCAGCTGTCGAAATCGGAAACGGTGGTCGTCTCCTCCGGTTGAACGCGGAAGATGGCACGGATGATGTCGTTTTGGTACACGACCTTCCCGGAGGATGCCTCGGCCACCACCACGCCGACCGGAAGCTGCTCGACTACCATCTCGAAGCGGTTCTGCTGGAAAGCAAGCTCGCGGAGCATGGCCTCGTGCTCGGCCTGGGCCGCCTTGCGCTCCGAGACGTCGCGTGCGATGGTCTGGACCGCAGGGCTTCCCCGGTACACGATGACGGTGGACGAGCCTTCCATGAACCGCTCCTCGCCGTCCAGGCGCCTGATGCGGAACTCGAGCAGCGGAATTTCCTCACCGTCCTTCATCGCCCCGATCTTCTCGGCAATGGCCTCCCTGTCGTCATGGTGCATCAGTTCGTACAGCGAGTGACGGCGCAGGGTGTGGAGATCACGCGCGCCGAAGACGCCGAGCGCGGCGCAGTTCGCGTAGAGAAAGTCGCCGTCGCGGTGCACGAGCACCGGGTCCGGGGCCATCTCCACGAGATTACGGTAGTAGCGCTCGCTTTCCCTCAAAAGGCGCTCCATCTGGACCCGCTCGGCGTCTTCGCGGGCGATGATGGAGATGCCGGTCAGATTTCCGCTGCTATCGAGGATCGGGGAAAGGGTGAGGGACACGGGGACTTCGCGTCCCCCTTTGGCCAGGCGCACCGTCTGCAGGTTGCGGATGCGCTCGCCGCGCAGGATCTTCTCGGTGATCTCGCGCAGCTCGTCACGTCTGCTGTCCGGGACGAGGAAGGATATGTTGCGTCCGACCGCCTCTTCGGCGCTGTAGCCGTAGAGCGTTTCGGCGGCGTGGTTCCAACTGGTGATGACCCCATCACGGGTCTTGCTCAGTATCGCGTCATCGGAGGAATCGACAATGGCGGCAAGATGAGCCATGGCCTCTTCGTTACCTGCGGTCTGAATTGCGCCGGGTTTACCTGTCATGACGCCTCGCTGGGTGCTCATCCCTGCCTTAGATAGCTGCCAGACTCCGGGTTCTCAGCCAGGGTGAAATAAAAGGTGGCACCCTCGCCCACCTCCCCTTCCGCCCAGATGCGCCCGCCGTGCCTGAGCACGATGCTGTGCACGATGGCGAGCCCGATGCCGGTACCGTTCCAGGCGAACTCGCCGGGCGTGTGGATGGTCTGGAAAGGTTTGAAGAGCTTGTCGGCGTATTTCATGTTGAACCCGACGCCGTTGTCCCTGACGAAGTAGACCGGCACCCCTTGCTGCTCGGCGACACCGAACTCGATGCGGGCGCGCTCCCTTTTGGAGGTGAACTTCCAGGCGTTGTACAGCAGATGCTCGAGCGCCTTTTTCAGCAGGGCCGGGTCTCCGTTCACCCTCAGCCCATCGGCTATGACGAACTCCACCTCGCGTCTGGGATGTGAGACCGCGAGATTACCGGCAACGGTTTTTGCGATGCCGCTCAAATCGGCGTCGACGATGGAGAGGGTGCAGCGCGCGAGGTGGGTAAGGCTGTTGAAGGCGTCCATGATCAGCTTGATCTGCTGCACCACGAGCCCCGCCCGCTCGGCGTACTGGCGGCAGTCGGCGTGGCCGCAGGTGCCGCAGTCCTCCAAAAGCGCGGTGCAGTACCCCTCCAAGCGGGCCACCGGCGCCCTGAGGTCGTGAGAGACGAAATAGCTGAAGCTCTCCAGTTCGCTCACCGTAGCCTGAAGCAGCGAAGTCCGCTGCTCCACACGCCGCTCCAGTTCCCCGGTGAGGGTGCGCACCTGCTCCTCGGCCCGTTTCAGCTCAGTCACGTCATGGCAGGTGCCGATCACGGTCCTGACACCGCAGGTGTCGATTAAAGTCTCCGCCTCGAGTCTTACCGTCCTTAACGAGCCCTCCGGGCGCAGGACGCGGCAAAAAAGCGGCCCGGCAAGCCCCGCCTCCCCTGCCCCCCAGATCGACCGAAGAACGAGGTCGCGGTCTTCCGGGACGAAGCGCTCCAGAAAGGAGGCCGGCGAGGGGGTGACGGCGCCGGGCTCCACGCCGCAGATGCGGTACAGCTCGTCGGACCAGCTCATGGCACCCGATTCGAGATCCTGCTGCCAGCTCCCCAGTCGTGCTATGCGCTGCGCCACGGCAAGCTGCCGCTCGTTTTCTTCAAGACGCCGGTGCTGCCGCTCCACGAGCCGCTTCAAGGCGATCTGTTCCAGCACCTTGTCTAAAACCGAAAAGAGTTCCTGGTAGTTGAGGGGTTTCAGCACGTAGTTGTGCACGCCGATCTCTATGGCGCTCAAAAGGTAGGAGGTGTCGCTGTGGGCCGTGACTGCTATGATCGTCACCGCGGGGTTCATCTCCTTTATCTCGCGCGACATCCTGATCCCGTCCATGAGCGGCATGTTGATGTCGGTCATGACGATGTCGGCTTTATGCTCCCGGTAAAGTTCCACTGCGGCGAGCCCGTTCTCCGCGACGTAGACCTCGAGCATCGGGTAGTTCATGGCGAGCATCCTCGTCACCATCTGACGGGCATCAGCCTCGTCCTCGACGTAGAGCATGCTGGCTGCACCCAATTCCCTGGCCCCTTCGCTCATGCGCGCCCTCCGCCCCGCGACAGGACAGTTCTGAGCCGGTCCGCGGTCATCGGCTTGTAGATGTAATCGACGACGCCTAGCTCCCAGCATGTTTCCTGATCGGTCTCGTTGTCCGAGGAGGTCAGTATGGCAACGGGAAGTTCGCGCAGCCGCTCGTTTTGACGTACGAACTGGAGGATGTCGAGGCCGCTTATCTTTGGAAGCTTCAGATCCAAAAGCACCAGCCTGATCAGGTCCTGACTACCTTCCTGTTCCACGCGCCGCAAAAGCTCACTCGCCTCTTCGCCGTCCCGTGCGACCAGTATCTCGTCAGTGCAGACCTTACGTATGATGCGACTGGCCAGAAACACGTCGTCGGGGTTATCTTCAACGAGCAGGATGAATGACTGAGCCATCGGCTTCTCCGTGCCCCTGAGGGTAGCTGCAGACCGCAAAACAGCCGAGCGTTTGGAGGAAGGTTTCGGCTCGGCTGACTGTGCTGCGCCGCACTGCATTTATCGCCACACATTAGCACCCGCTTATTCTAACCACATGCACCACCTTGTCAAACCGCGCCTTCCCTACTTCACCCAATGGGAACCTCAATGGTGAACTCAGCCCCCTTGTCCACGTTGCGGACAGTGAGCCGCCCCGGGATGTTCTTTTCAATGATCACCTTGGACATGTACAAACCTATTCCCGTCCCCTGCTCGGGGCCTCTGGTAGTGAAATAGGGGTCGAAGATGCGGTCCATGATCTCTTCAGGAACCCCGCCCGCGTTATCCAGTATCCTGACCGCGGCGTACCCCCCCTCTGTGTTGACGGTGATGGTGATGATGCGTCGTTCGACCTTGCGATCCAGAAAGGCGTCGCGGGCGTTGAACAGGATGTTGAGGATGGCCTGGGAAAACTCGTTCTGGTGGCCCGTCACCACCGGGTCATCCGCGGCGTCGAACGCTACGTCGATGTGCAGGTGGCGGAAGCTTTCCCGGACCAGCGACAGCGTGCGCCCCACCACATCGGCGACCTTGAAGGGTGCCGCGGCCTTGTCGGGCCTGAAGAAGTTGCGGAAATCGTCGATGGTGCGCGAGGTATGGTTCAGCACCTTCATGAACCTCTCCACGCTGTCGTTTAGGTAGTCACGGGTGAAGCTGCCGTGGTCGTACATGACGGGGAGCTCCTGCACGATGAGCCCTAGCTCGTTCAACGGCTGACGCCACTGGTGCGCGATGTTGCTGATCATCTCGCCTAACGCCGCCAGGCGGCTTTGCTGCAGCAGCATGCGCTCCTTTTCACCCAACTCCTCAAGCGCCTTCAGCCTCTGCGCGGTCTCCTCCTCCAGCTCGAAAAGGGTCCGCGAAAGCTCCTCATGCTGCAGTTCCACTTTCTTCCGGCTCAACTCGAGATCGGCGGTCCGTTCGGCCACCCGGGCCTCCAGATCCTCCTTTGCCTGCTCAAGCGCGCCGATGAGCTCGCAGTTGCGGTAGCTGATGCCGATCACCGAGGCCGTGCCCATCATGAGGCTCACGTCACGCTCCACGAGAGGGCGCTTGCTCCTCGCGTTCTCCGCGGTCAAAACCCCGATGGACATCCCCTCCGAGGTGATGGGACAGCAGATGAACGACCTCGTGCCGTTTTTGACGGCGCAGGCCAGGGTGCGCCTGCCGAGGGTCTCCTGTTCCCGTTCGAGGTCGTTTACCAGGAAGGGGCGTTTTTCGTTGAAGCAGGCGACGTAGACGTCACGGCCGGCACCGTTTTGATCCAACGGAAGCGTCAGCCCGTTCAGACATTCAAGCTCCCGTGCGCCGTAGCCGTACGAGGCGCGCAACTCGAGCCTCCCGCTGTTGCCGTCGGCGAGGAAAATGGCGCCCCGGTCGTATTCGAGCCGGCGCTGCATGATGTCGGCGACATCGATGAGCATCTCCTCGATGCGCGTGAAATTGCCGAGCCGCTGCCCGATCTCGTTCGTCAGCATCGCGGTGTTGTAGTTCAGGTCGATCTGTTCCAGAAGGTTGTCGATGGAGTCCTTGGTGCTGCTAAGGCTGTCCTTGACGGCCCGCTTCTCGCTCCCCTCCGCGGCGAGAGCCACCAGGAGCAGCAGGATGAGCGACCCGAGCAGGGCGTACCCCGAAGCCGTCCCGACGACGGCAAGGGCTACGTTTATAAGCGCCAGGGTCGGCACGAGGGTATTGCGCAGCTTCTTCAGGTAGGTGTAGGCGCTCTTCTCCCAGGTGACCACGTAACGGCAAACCGGGTCGCCTCGAAAGATGCACTCGGGCTGCTGGATGGTGGGGAGGTGCCTGATTTCGGGGAAGTACTGCAGGTCGGTCAGCTTGTGGTTGAACATGAGGACGATCGCCTCGAAAAACCCGATGCGGTTTTCGCACTGGTATTGCTGCTCCAGCCCCTGCTCGACGGGCGTGACCGTGATCTCGACGGAGTTCGAGGCGAGGCGGCGCGACCGGTAGCTCGTACTTCTGGTGAAGTTCGCGGTCGCCTTGCTGATGATCTCGAAGGTGCTCGAGGCGTCCACGAGCCCCAGTATGTACTGGCGCATGGCGCCAAGCACGTCCGGAGAGGCGGCGTAGCGTCCCGCCTCCCGCGCGATACGCGGGTTGCCCGTCATCTGCAGGAGCTTTTCGTAGAAGCGGTCCACCTGGCTCTGGCTGAACCAGTGCGCCTGGTCGGCCACCTCGTACTCCTTCATCCCCGCGTACTCCAGGAGCTCAGCGATGTCGACGTGGCTGTACTTGTGTTTTATGAGCAGGATGAAGGAATTGATGATCCTGCTGTTGTATAGCGGCTTGTCGCGCTGGGAAACTTCCATGTCGGCTCCGGGTATCACTGCGCCTTGCGCGGCCCTTTGAGGAGACCGTCGCAGTAGTGCAGAAAATGGTCCGTGTAACGCATGTCGAGGACCCAGAGCAGGTAGGTCTTTTCGACGGGAAGGTCCTTTTCCACGGCATAGGAGTGCGGAAAAACCAAGGCCGGCATCCCCCCTCCCTCGTAGTGCCTGCTCACATGGCGCAGCGACAGCTCGATCAAAGCGCGCGGCAAGCTGTCATCGATTACGAAGAGGGTCACGCAGTTGGTGAGTTCCGCCATGTTGAAACCGGCGTCGGTGCAGTTGACGAGCAAAAAGGCCTTCAGGCTCCCCTTGCGGCGCAGGGAGTAAAGGTGGACTTCCTTGCGAAAGCCGAGTTCGTGGTATTCGCGCGCGAGCCCCTTGTCTCCGTTGTCCCCCGGGCGAAGGTCGAAAGCCTCGATGAGGGCACCGCCTGAGACGTGCCGGTAGAAGCTCCCCATCTCGGAAAGATCGAAGGCGCTGCTTTTGGAGAGTTCCCACTGCGGCGGAAGCTCTTCGCCGCACCCCTCGTTTTGGTAGTGAAAATAGGCGAACAGGTCGAGCGAGCAGGTACGCTGGTCCGCATGCTTCGTCGCGAAACCGCCGAAGACACGCGCCGGGAAACGGTTGTCGGGACGGTAGTAACAAAAGGCATAGCGCAGCCGCGCGAAGGCGAAACTCTCGAGTTCACTCAGGTAGTGGCTTACCTGGTCCAGTACGGCGATCCCCGCCTTGACGGCAGACTTGCGCGCCGCGTGGTGATGTATCAGCCACGCATTGCTGTAGAAGCGGACCATGGCCAGGTGCCCTAAGATGACGCCGTGGTCCAGGTAGATGAAGTGGCGGGCGATCTGGGGATTGCCGCTGTAAAGCCGCGCGTAGGTCTCCTTGATCCTCTCCTTGTTCTCCTGGAAATGGGCGTATTTTGCCGGGTAGATGAACCCGGTCTGGAAGAAGAAATCCCACAGGTCGTCGAGATCGACCTCGGTGTCGACGTAGGACTTGCGGTTCGTCACCTGGTGCAGCAGCGAGAGGAGTTTCACGTGGTCGCCTATTTCCATGTCCAAAATGGCGAGGCCGCAGCGCACCAGCTTCTCGTCCCCCTTTTCGCCTGCCGGGTTGCGGGAAAGCACCTGGGCAAGACAGCAAAGGCTCATGCCGTGCCCGAAGGTGATCTTGAGACCGGGGATCATCAAACCGGGCATGAGCAGAGAATCCCCCTCGCTCTCCTGGACCGAGAAACCGGTGCCTGATATGTCGGTGACCATCAGGTTAACGCGCTTCCCTATCAGGGGGTGATTGAAGACGACGTTCGGCGTCGGGACGAGTTCCTGGCGGTAGTTGCGATACTTCTTCGCCTTGAAGCGGCGTATCGAGCTGTGCCGCAGGCTAAGGACAAAAGAGCAGGAGCCGCCGGCGGACTCCATGGCATGGACGTCGAAGACACCGGAATAGAGCATGGTTTCGCCGCGAAAAAGGCGCAGGTGCACCGGCTCTTCCGTGTTGATCCAGCGCAGCGTTTCCGGTTTCTCCCACGTGCCGGAAATACGCAGCGATACCGGGGTGTAGTCGACCAGGCTCCCGTCGAAGAGGACGCCGTTTTGCATGAGTTGCGCGGAAACTCCGTCCGAGAGGTGCCGCCGGATCCTGCGCGCCTGGAACTCGCGACAGGCCGGTGGGAGCATGAGAGCAAAGCCGCAGTCGTCAATGGTGACCGGCTCGGGATTCACCACCAGGTATTTCCTGCCGTCGGCTATGAGGAGGTAATCGAAGCGGTAGCTCTTCAGGAGTTCCCTGAGGCTCGGCACGTCCTCCCACAGACAGTCAAGCCTCTCACCCGCACAGGGAAGAGGCCGTGCCTTCAGGAAGATGGACTCGTCGTAGGCTACGTGCCTGAGCGCCACCAGGATGGACTGGTTCTGGAAATTGATGTAGTTCAGGCGGTTAACCAGATGACTGCGGCTGACACTCTTGCCGGTGGCAGGACTTTCCGTATCGGAGGGAACAAGATGAAGTCTCGGTACCGCGTCTCCCATGGCTACCTCGCAGGGTGACCCCGGGGAGCGCGGCGTGGCGCAGTCGGGGCTGGTTACAGACGCCGCCTAGGCGGCAGGGCCGTACTCTCCACCGGCCTCCGCAGCTTCCGCGCCGACCCCGGGAGGAACGTTGAAGCCGAGCCAGTACTGCGCCACCCCCTGCATCAGCACCAGGAGGGCGTTGAAGGAATTGGGTTTGATAAGAAAGGAGTTGCAGCCGAGTTCGTAGGCACGGTTCAGGTCCCCTGCGGGAACGGGGACGGTGAGCACCACGACGGGCAGCCGCCTGAGCGCCGGCTGTTCGCGCAGCCAAGAGAGAAGCCCCACCCCCGAGATGTGCGGCAGCTTGAGGTCGAGAAGCATCAGCATGGGCAGGGGATGCAGTTCGCGGTCACCGAAGTCTCCAGCGCCGCTTAGGTAGGCGATGGCCTCTTCGCCATCGTGCGCCAGTTGCACCGGCGTGATCACCCCGACCCGCTGCAGGGCGAGACGGGTGAAATGCGCCTGATCGGTGTCGCTGTCGACAAGGAGAACGGTGTGGTGCACGTAGCTCATGGCCAAGCCTCCCTACTGCTCCTTCCTGAGTTCGATCCAGAACCGGCTCCCCTCCCCTTCCTGCGACTCGAGCCCTATGTGCCCCCCCAGCCGCTGCACGGCTTTTCGGACGATGGCAAGCCCCACCCCGGTACCCGGGTAACTTTCGATACTGTGCAGCCGTTCGAAGATCTTGAAGATCCTCTCCTGATGTTGCGGCGGGATGCCGATGCCGTTGTCCTGGATGTAGAGGCGGCAGTACTCACCGGCATCCTCGGCCCAGATGCGCAGCAGCGGGACCACCCCCTTCGGCACGAACTTGATGCCGTTGGTCATCAGGTTCAGCAGCACCTGCACGAGCACCGTGTGGTGCGCGATCACATCGGGGAGATCTCCGGCAACCTCAAGGCGGTACCCCTTGCCGCCGCTTGCGAGTTCCAGCTGCTGAGAGGCATCCCGGACCGCCTGTTGCAGGCTGACCGGCTCCAGGGTGATCTCCTGGCGGCTCACACGGCTGTAAGCCAGAAGGTCCTGGATCAGCCGGTCCATCCCCTGGGCCGCCGTCTTTATGCGCACGAGGTAGGCGTTTCGCTCGGCAGGGGACTGGAATTCATCGTCTAGCAGGATTTCCGCGAAGGCGTGCATGGCGCGGATGGGAGCGCGCAGGTCATGGGAAACCGAGAACGCGAAGGTGTCGAGCTCCTCGTTGATCTCCTCGAGCTGGGAGGTACGTTCCGCGACACGGCGTTCAAGGGTCGCGGCCTCGTATTCCAGGCGCGCGTTCAATTGCGCTATCTTTTCCTCCTCCTGCCGGTACTTCGTGCAATCGCTGATCACGAAGCCCAGATGCTCTTCGGTGAGCGCGAAGATCCTGATCCGGTAGAAGTGGCCTTCGTGGCTTACCTCGCCCAGTTCCTGGGACCCGCCGAAGGCCGCGATCCGGTGACAGGTCTCACGGAACCCCTCCGCCTCCAGCCACCCCGGGAAGCAGTCGCTGACCCTGCAATTGCCGAAGTTGAAGGACCGGCACTGACATAATTTGACGGCTGCCGGGTTCATCTCGATGATGAGGGGCATTGCCTCCGGGTTTCTCACGTCCAGACGCAGGATTGCCAGCCCTTCTCTCATGTTGGTGAACATCAGTCGGTAGAGTTGTTCGGCCTGTTCCATGTCCATGATGGCCTCTCCCTGGGCAAACGCAGAAGAGTATAGCGGAGAGTTATTAGATTGCACCAATGTTTCACAACTGGTAGTGCCCTTTAGCAAACTTGAGCGGCGGACGCCCGGGCAGTGGCAACGGATCGGTGCGGGAGCCTGTGGTCGCACAGGCATAGTTCGGCGATGGCGTGGGTGGAATGGTGGCGCTTTGGCGGGTGTCAGCGTTTTGATACGTGGGGATTTTCCGAAAGGTAGAAGCGTAGCGGCTTGGCGGCCCAATCACCGGCGTAGGCGACGCCGATGCGCGGACGCGCGACGATGCGCCTCTCCTCTTCGTCCCTGCGCGCCGCGACGAAGAGGTCTCCGCTCAATAGATCGTGCCCGTTACAGCGCAAATCGACTCCCATGGCGCGACAGAGAAGGCCGGGGCCGCAGGTTCGCTCGTGTACGTTTCGCACCGGCTCGAGGGCGCGCAAGAGCACGGCACAGGCGTTTCCTTCACGCTCGGTTACCACGTTCAAGCAGCAGTGGATGCCATAGATGAGGTAGACGTAGGCAAATCCGGGGGGACCGAAGAGGATGCGGGTGCGCGGGGTGAGCCCCCTGGAGGAGTGAGCGGCAAGATCCTCCTCCCCCAGGTAGGCCTCGACTTCGACGATCTTCCCCACCCGCGTCTCTCCGGCGACATCGTGTACGAGGTAGGCCCCTAAGAGATCGTGTGCGACGGTTACCGTGTCCCGATCGTAGAAGGAACGCGGCAGCGGTGTCAAAGGGAGGGAGCGCACCGCCGCACCTAAAGAACACCTTCCTTGCGGAGCGCCTTGACCACCTTGCCGGCCAACTCCTTGCCGACGCGGGTCACCTTCTCCGGTTCGGTCGCCTCGACGGTCCCGGCCCAGAGCAGCTTGTCCGATCGTGCATCGAAGAGGTTCACCTGCATGGTGGCGATGTCGTAGGTGGTCACGTAGGTCGGCCCGTACATGGCCATGGAGCGGTAATAGCCGGGGAAATCCCAGTCCGGGAAGGCGGGCGGGTACCAGTAGCCGGGGTACGGCGTGGCGACGGCGCTCGGCTGCACCGTGGTCTGGCGCTCGACCTTGATGGTCTGCACGGTAAGAACGGCCTGCGCCCCGACCCGTCTCACGGCGCGGTCCAGCGCGTACCAGTCGGGAAGCGCATTGCCAGGGATGACCGAGTAGCTCGCGACCCCTTCGACGCCGTGGCGGCTCAGTTCGCTCACCAGGGTGTCCTCGTACACCACGCGGCTCGACTGTTTCGGGGCGAACCCGACCACCAGCACCTTGCGGATCCCTTCGCCGCGCAGCGTGGGGTTGCGCCAGGTATCGACCATCGAGACCGAGGCGCAGGAGCAAAGCATGGCGGTGAGGCAGATAAGGACGGCTATCCTGAGCATGTTACGCATGTGACACCTCCGACAACAGGCTGAAGTTTTCGTGATCACGGCGGCTCATCCGGTGCCCGGGCAAAAGACCCGAATACTTATACCAAGTTGCTGCGGGTTGGCAATCGTATATACTGGGTGGGTCTCGTCGGCCGAAAGCCCGGACCCGGGGCCACATCCACCAAATCAGGAGGCAAGCGATGGAAAATTTCAAACGCGTTCTCGTGGTAAACAGGATGAGTGAGTACTGTCGGGATGCGGTGCAGGCGGGGATCTCGATTGCCAGGAAGTACGGCTCGGAGCTCATGGTGCTGCATATCGCCACCAGCACGGAAGGAACCTTGAGCATGGCGGGGGGTGCGCTGAACGCCCCGAGCGCCATTCCCGACGAGGTGAAGAACTACGCGAGCACCCAGGAGCGTGCAAAGGACGAGTTGGAACAGATGATCGGACAGGAGATCCGGTCGGGACTGCCGATCAAGGTGATCATCAAGGAAGGCAAACCGGTTGACGAGATCGTGCAGACGGTGAAAGACGAGCGGATCGACCTGATGGTGCTCCTTTCCCACGAGGAGGGCCGCCTGGAGCACATGCTCTTCGGACGGGACAACGACGCCGTCCTGCGCAGGATGCCTTGCAGCATCCTGCTCATAAAGCGCGAACCCGAATCGGTCGAGTGGTAGTCGCGGAGGCGACGGGAGAATGCCCATGCAGAGATGGATCTGTACCATCTGTCAGTACGTTTACGACCCTGCCGAAGGTGATCCTGTCAACGATGTCCCGCCTGATGTATCCTTCGAAGAACTGCTCCCTGACTGGCACTGCCCCGTGTGCGAGGCGGCCAAGAGCTTCTTCGAGCCCCTGGCGGAAGAACCGCACTGACAAAAGCGAAATTACCGGCTGGACGAACAACCTGCGGAGCAGGTCTTATGACCTGCTCTTCTTTTTGAGACCTGCCTCACTTTGGCGTGGCGCTCTCACAGTCGGCAACTCCTGGAACCGCTCAGACTCCGGATGTTTGCAGACTACGTCATAGCCGACCGGCAGGGCGTAGCCGCACTCGGTCTCGTCGAGGCAGCAGTAAAAAAGCTCCCTGCCTAGTCCGGGCATCACGGCACCGACGCTGCTGGTCCTGCAGTCGTCGTAGCGGTCACCTCTTTTTCGGCATCGACTTTTGACAATGGCCATGGCGCCCTCTCCTGGTTGCGTAGTGCGGGAGAGTATAATAAAAATTCCTTAACTGTAAACCCGGTCGGCAAAAAAGCCGGAAAGAGTGCGCGGCACCGGAACCACACCAGATGACCATCCTGCAAGCCAACGAGATCACGAAAAAGTACCGCATCGGCAACCGGGACATCACCGTCCTAGACAGCGTCACCCTGGAGGTGGCCCAAGGAGAATTCCTGGTGGTGAAGGGTGAGAGCGGCAGCGGCAAGTCGACGCTCCTCACCATCCTCTCGGGCCTGGACCGCCCGGACCGCGGCCGCATCTCAATCGAGGGGCGCGACATCACCGACCTGGACGAAGATGCCTTAGCCCCCCTTAGAAACAGCGCCTTCGGCTTCGTCTTCCAGTCCTTCCATCTGGTCCCCTCCCTTAGCGCGCTGGAAAACGTCATGTTCCCGGCCGAGCTCAAGGGGGACAAGGAGGCGCGCACCAAGGCGCTTGCCCTTCTCGACCGGGTAGGCTTAGCACACCGGGTCGCCAGCTTCCCGCACCAGCTCTCGGGAGGGGAGAAACAGCGCTGCGCCATCTGCCGGGCGCTTATCAACGCCCCGCGCCTCATCTTCGCCGACGAGCCTACCGGCAACCTCGATTCCGCGAACGGCGAGGCGATCCTCGCCCTTTTGCTGGAATTGCAGCGCGAGCGCGGCACCACCATGATCCTCGTCACCCACAGCCCGGAAATAGCCAAAAGCGCCGACCGGGTGATCACGCTGAAAGACGGCCGGATCGTCACGGGCGCCGACCATGGTTAACACCCGCTTCATCCTGCGCCAGATGACCGGCGCGAAACGCCAGTGCGCCGTCTTCATCCTCTGCGTCGCCCTCTCCATGGTCACCCTCGTCTCCTTGGGCAGCTTCAGGGAGAGCGTCGACCGCTCGCTCTTGCGCGACGCCCAGTCGCTGCACGCCGGCGACATCATCGTCAGGTCGCACGCCCCCCTACCCGCTCCCCTCGAGAATGAAATCGCGCGGCTCGTTCGGTCCGGTGAGCTGAAAAGCGCCCGCTACTGGGACTTTTACACCGTGGTCCAGAAAGCAAAGGATGAAGGATCGCTTCTGTGCGACGTGAAGGTAGCGGAGCCCGCATACCCCTTTTACGGGCAGGTGACGCTTCGTTCCGGCCGTCCGCTTAAAGAGGTGCTGAAAGCCGGGAGCGCGGTCGTCGAGCAGCAGTTCCTGGACCGTTTGCAGGTGCGTCTGGGGGATGCCGTCAAGGTCGGCAACGCGACGCTCATCGTGCGCGACGTGGTGCTCGCCGAGCCGGACCGGCCGGTGAACTTCTTCTCGCTTGGTCCGCGCGTTTTCGTAGCCGCCGCCGATCGCGAGACACTCGGGCTGATCGGGCTAGGCAGCCGGGTCGATCACGTGACCCTTCTGCAGCTCGCAGACCAGGGAAAGCTCGATGCGACGGCGGAGCGCCTGGGCAAGCTGGCCGACCAGTCCCGGGTGCGCGTGGAGACCTACCGGAACGCCGGCTCCCGGGTGAAGCGCTTCTTCGACAACCTCCTTTTCTTCCTGAACCTGAGCGGCATCTTCACCCTGCTCCTCTCCGGCTTCGGGATCCAGAGCACGCTTTTCGCCCTCCTTAAGGAACAGGAGAAGACCATAGCGGTGATGAAGGCCCTCGGTGCCGGAAGCCGTTTCATCATCGGGCACTTCCTCGCCCTGACCCTGGTGCTCGGTTTCATCGGGTCCCTCCTTGGGCTTTGCGGCAGCGTCTTCCTGCAGCATCTGCTTCCCGCGCTTTTCAGCGGCCTCATCCCTGCGCGGGTGACGTTGCAGATCTCGTTCAACGCCGTCTGGCAGGGGATGTCGATAGGCCTCATGGCGGTATTGCTTTTCACCGCCCTCCCCCTGTACCGCCTGAAGGAAGTGAAGCCGCGCGCCATCTTCGGAAAGGAGGAGACGACCGCCCTATGGAGCCGCTCCACCTGGCTCATCGCCGGTGCGGGGACCCTTTTTTTCCTCGGCATGGTGCTGGTGCGGCTGCGCGACCTGAAGACGGGGCTCTACTTCATGGCCGCACTGGTACTCCTCATTCTCGTATCCTACCTGCTTGCCGGTCTGGCGTTGCACCTGCTCAGAAGGAGCGCTCCGGGAAACCTCGTGCTGCGGCAGGCGTTGAAGGGGCTCTTCCGGCCGCACAACGCGACCCTCTCCATCATGGTCACGCTCTCGGCGGCACTCGGCGTCATCTTCTCGATAACCCTGGTGGAGAAGAACCTCGACGCCTCCTTCATCGAATCGTTCCCCCCGGGGGCACCAAACGTCTTCCTGATCGACATCCAGGCAGGGCAGAAGGACGAGGTCGCCGGTCTTCTCGGCCCAGGCGCCACTTACTACCCCACCGTCAAGGGGACGGTGAGCGCCATCAACGGAGCGGTCATCGATCCGGAAAAGGAGCGGCAGTCGCGGGGAGACAACCTCGGCCGCGAGATGAACCTGACCTACCGGAACGGGCTTTTGTCCGACGAGAAGATCGTGTCGGGGCAAACCCTGTTCAGGAAGGACTGGGGCGACGCCATGCAGGTCTCCGTGCTGGACACCGTGCTCAAGATGCACGAGATGAAGGTGGGCGACCGCATCACCTTCCGGATCCAGGGGGTGCCGATGACCGCGCGGGTTGCCAGCATCAGGACCCGCGCCAGCAGCGGCTTCACCCCGTTTTTTTATTTCGTCTTTCCCGAGCAGGCGCTCTCCGACGCGCCGCACACGATCTTCGCGGCAGTGCGCGTGGACAAACGGAAGATTTCCGCGTTGCAGAACCAGGTGGTGGCCCGTTTCCCCAACGTCAACGTGATCGATCTTACCGAGACCGCCCAGCTCTTCGGCAGGATCATGGGGAAGCTCTCCACCATCGTCCGATTCTTCACCTCGTTCAGCATCGTCGCCGGGGTGTTGATCGTGGTAGGTTCCGTGTTCGCCACCCGATATGCGCGCATACAGGAAGCCATTTATTTCACCGTTTTGGGAGCGAGGAGGCGGTTCGTGCTCGGCGTATTTGCCGTGGAGAACCTTGTGATCGGCAGTGTAAGCGGGTTCATCGCCCTGTTGATGTCCCAGGTTGCCAGCCGGCTGATCTGCACGAAGGGTCTGGACATGGCCTATGCCCCCTATCCCGTCGACAGCCTCTTGCTGGTGGCGGCGACCACCGCGCTGGTAGAAGTGGTTGCGCTGGCCGCAACAATCCCCCTGGTCCGTCAAAAGCCGGTGATCTTCCTCCGCGAGCAAACCGATGAATAGTCGTCGTTCAAAAGTTTTCCCATTATTCCCAGGCCTCCCATTAATCCCATAATTCCCATCCCAGCCTTTAAAGGAGCCCCACCCATGCGCCACCCCACCCCCCGCCAACTGCTCACCCTCTTCACCCTAACCCTCTGCTCGACCATGGGTGTGGGCCCCGCCATCGCCGCCGGCACCGCGAAGCCCGCGGCAACCTCCTCAAAGGGCACCATAGTCGCCTTCGGCGACAGCCTCACCGCAGGCTACGGCGTTGCCGAAAGCGACTCCTACCCCGCGCAATTGCAGCGCAAGCTGCATGACAACGGGCTTCAGTGGACCGTGATCAACGCAGGCATCAGCGGCGAGACAAGCTCCGGAGCGCTTGCCCGCGTCGACTGGGTCATGAAGCTCAAACCCGATATCGTCATCCTGGAAACCGGCGCCAACGACGGCCTGCGCGGGCAGGACCCGGAGCTCACCCGGAAGAACCTCGACAGCATCATCACGAAGCTACAGTCCAAAAACGTGGTCGTGGTGCTCGCCGGAATGCGCATGCTGAAAAACCTGGGTCCCGCCTACACGAGCAAGTTCGCCGAGGTGTACCGACGCGTCGCCAAGGAGCACAAGACCATCCTGATCCCCTTTTTCCTGGACAAGGTCGCGGGCAAGGAAGGGCTAAACCTCTCAGACGGCGTCCATCCGACCGGCAAGGGGTACGCCATCGTGACCGAAAACATCTACCCCTATGTCATCAAGGCGATAAGTCAGAAGACGCGGCGCTGACCATTCGGAAACGGCTAAAAGTTGCCCTGAACCCGCGTCTTCTCTTGCTTTTTCGCTCGATTTAATGTACAGATGCTCTGTTAAACTGGGCATCTTTGCTTACAGTCGGTGGACCAGTCTCCTCAACTCCCGACTCTTGTCCTTCTGCCGATTCAACACCTTTACGCCACCGCAATTCCGCTGCTGATTCGCTGGCAACAGGAGAATCCCGTTTGGATCTTTTTTCACTTCAGGGCGATGCAAGCGTTCGCTCTGCCAGACCCGACAGTTTCGAGCCTGACGCTATGAGCCTCAACGACGCGCTTCGTGAGATACGCCATCCCCTGTACCTGCAGAAGAAAGACGGTCGCCTCGTCCCAAACCTTGGGAGTGCCGAGGGACTGACTTCCTTCGCCGGATACGCCCCCGCGTGCCTCCCGGAAAACCTGGGCGACCCGTCCTTTTGCCGTGAGCTCGGCATCCGCTACCCATACCTGGGCGGCTCCATGGCCAAAGGGATCAGTTCCGCCGCCATGGCCGAAGAACTTGGGCGCGCCGGCATGCTCGGCTTCTTCGGCGCAGCCGGACTCCCGATAGCGAAGGTCGCCGAAACGGCCGACCGCCTGAAGGCTTCCTTGGGCGACATCCCGTACGGCTTCAACCTGATCCATTCCCCGCACGAGCCCGAACTCGAGAAGGAACTGGCCGAGCTATACATCCAAAAGGGTGTCCGCATCATCGAGGCGTCGGCGTTCCTCGGCCTCACGCTCCCCCTGGTTCGCTACCGCCTGCACGGCATCCATCGCGCCGCGGACGGAAGCATCGTCACGCCGAACCGGATCATCGCCAAGGTTTCGCGCGAGGAGCTCGCCGCCAAGTTCTTCGCCCCCGCCCCGGAAAAGCTCCTGCGCGCGCTGGTGGAGAACGGCTCCATCACGCCCGAGCAAGCCGAGCTCGCCGCCCATGTCCCCCTGGCCCAGGACGTGACCGCCGAGGCGGATTCCGGCGGGCATACCGACAACCGCCCCGCCATGGCGCTCTTCCCGACCATCCTCTCGCTCGCCGCGCGCCTGGAGCGCCAGTACGGCTACGACTGCCGCCTGCGCGTCGGTCTCGGCGGCGGCATCTCGACCCCGGCGTCCTGCGCTGCAGCATTCGCCATGGGAGCAGCCTACGTCATGACCGGTTCCGTCAACCAGGCCTGCGTCGAGTCCGGCACCTCCGATACCGTGCGCGCCCTTCTGGCAGGCACCCGCCAGGCCGACGTCACCATGGCCCCAGCCGCCGACATGTTCGAGATGGGGGTCACCGTTCAGGTCCTCAAACGCGGCACCATGTTCCCGATGCGGGCCGCGAAACTCTACGAGATCTACCGCGCCTACGGCAGCCTCGAGGAGATCCCGGCGCCAGAGCGCGAGAAGCTGGAAAAGACCATGTTCCTCGCGCCGCTCGAGGAGATCTGGCGCGGCACCCGGGACTACTTCCTGAAGCGCGACCCGTCCCAGGTCGAGCGCAGCGAGCGCGATCCCAAGCACAAGATGGCGCTCGTCTTCCGCTGGTACCTCGGCATGGGCGCCCACTGGGCGAAGGACGGCGTGGAAAACCGCAAGATGGACTACCAGGTATGGTGCGGCCCCGCGATGGGGGCCTTCAACGAATGGACCGCGGGCACCTTCCTGGAGACGCCCGCCGAGCGCAGGATCGTCACCGTAGCGCTCAACATCCTGCACGGTGCGGCGCACCTTACCCGTGCCAACTTCCTGCGCGCCCAGGGGATCGAGCTCAAACAGGAAGAGATCGCACCGCAACCTCTCGATATCGCACAAATCAAGGAGTACCTTTGTTGAAAACTGATGATCTGAAGCCCGCCACTTCCAGCAACGGAAATCAGCTTGCCATCATAGGCATCGGTTGCCTCTTCCCGCAGGCCGGTGACAAGGACGCCTACTGGGCGAACATCACCGACGGGGTCGACGCGATCACCGAAGTCCCCCCCACGCACTGGCCGGTGGACGCCTATTTCGACGAGGACCAGAAGAGCCCGGACCGCACCTACGGCCGTCGCGGCGGGTTCCTTTCTCCGGTCGATTTCAACCCGATGGAGTTCAACATCCCTCCGAACGTGCTCGAGGCGATCGACACCTCGCAGCTTCTGGGTCTCATCGCCGCAGGCCAGGCGCTCAAAGACGCGGGTTACGGCCCCGAGCGTACCTGGGACAAGAGCAACGTTTCCGTCATCCTCGGGGTCACCGGCACGCTGGAACTGGTCATCCCGCTGGGAGCGCGCCTCGGGCACCCGATCTGGCGCTCCGCCCTCAAGGACGCGGGTGTCGACGAGGATACCGCCAAGGACGTGGTCGAGCGCATCTCCGACTCCTACGTCTCCTGGCAGGAAAACTCCTTCCCGGGGCTTCTCGGCAACGTCGTCGCGGGCAGGATCAGCAAACAGTACGACCTGGGCGGGACCAACTGCGTCGTCGACGCCGCCTGCGCCAGCTCCTTCAGCGCCCTGCATCTCGCCTCCATGGAGCTCAATTCCGGCAAATCCGACATCGTCGTGACCGGTGGCATCGACACCTTCAACGACATCTTCATGTACATGTGCTTCAGCAAGACCCCCGCACTCTCCCCAAGCGGCAACGCGAAGCCTTTCGACGTCTCGGCGGACGGGACCATCCTCGGCGAAGGGCTCGGGATCGTGGTGCTGAAGCGGCTGGCGGACGCCGAACGCGACGGCGACCGGATCTACGCCGTGGTCCGCGGTGTGGGCTCCTCCAGCGACGGCAAAGGTGACGCGATCTACGCACCGAGCGCGGCCGGGCAGAAGAAGGCTCTCCTCGACGCCTACAAGAACGCCGACGTCACGCCGCAGAGCATCGGCCTTTTGGAAGCGCACGGCACCGGCACCAAGGTCGGCGATGCCGTCGAAGTGAGCGCGCTGCGCGATGTTTACGGCAAGGCCGACGCACCGTGGTGCGCGCTCGGCTCGGTTAAATCGCAGATCGGCCACGCGAAGGCGGCGGCGGGGTCGGCGGGCCTTATCAAGGCCGCCCTCGCGCTGCACAACAAGGTGATTCCGCCCACCATCAAGGTGCAGACCCCGCAGAAAGAAGTGGTCGCGGACAACTCGCCGTTCTACCTCCCGAACAGCAAGCGCCCCTGGTTCCCGCGTCCCGACGTACCGCGCCGGGCGGGCGTTTCCGCCTTCGGCTTCGGCGGATCCAACTTCCACGTCGTACTCGAGGAGTACCGCCCTGAGAAAGAGGCGGCGGACTGGGACGGCCACACCCAGATCATCGCCCTTTGCGGTGCCGACGCGGCAGCCATCTCGGCAAAGCTCGACACCGTCCCGGCAGGGAGCGCGGAAGCCGCTTCGGCCTGGACCGCGGTGCGGGATTTCGCCCTCGCCTCCCGTTCCTCGTTCGACGCCAAGGCCGCCTGCCGCCTCGCGCTCGTCGTGGAACGCGACAGGACGAACCTCTTCTCGCTGGTGAAAAATGCCCGCGCCATGCTGGCAAAGAACGACAAGTCGGCCTGGCAGACACCGGACGGCGCCTACTTCGCCTGCGGCAGCATCCCCGGGAAGCTCGGCGTCCTCTTCCCTGGCCAGGGCTCGCAGTACAACGGCATGCTGAACGACCTCGCCTGCGCCTTCCCGCAGGTGCTCGATGCCGTCGTCGCCGCAGACCAAGGCTTCCTCTCCGACAACGGATCGAGGCTGTCCGATCTCATCTATCCCCCGTCCGCCTACGACCAGGCGACGCGCACGCAGCAGGAAGAGGCGCTTCGCGCAACAGAGGCCGCCCAGCCCGCCATCGGTGCGACGAGCCTCGGTGCGCTCCGCCTGCTCCAGGCCTTCGGCGTCGCCCCGGAAGCGGTCGCCGGTCACAGCTACGGCGAACTGACCGCGCTCTGCGCCGCCGAAAGGCTCGACGAAGGCGCCTTCCACGAACTCTCCCGCCTGCGCGGCAAGCTGATGGGCGCAGGCGACGGGGACAAGGGGAGCATGCTTGCGGTTTCCGCCCCGCTCGCAAAGATTGCCGAAGTGGTTGCAGCCGAAAAGCTCGATCTCGTCATCGCCAACAAGAACGCCCCGACCCAGGCAGTACTCTCCGGTGCCACCGCCGAGATCAAGCGCGCCGTAGCCATCTTCAAGGAGCGCGGGCTCACCTGCAAGGAACTGCCGGTAGCGGCAGCGTTCCACAGTTCGCTCGTCGCCGACGCGGCAAAGCCGTTTTTGGCCGCACTGGAAAAGATCGACATGCCGCAGGGCCGGATCCCGGTCTACGCCAACACCACCGCCGCCCTCTATCCGGCCGACACGGCCCAGGCGAAGGCGCAGCTTGCCGCCCAGCTGGCCAAACCGGTTGAGTTCGTAGCGGAAATCGAGGCCATGTACGCGGCAGGCGTCACCACCTTCGTCGAAGTAGGCCCCGGCAACAGGCTGACCGGTCTCGCCCAGGCGATCCTTTCCGAGCGTCCGCATCTCGCGGTAGCCCTCGACGCCTCTTCCGGCAAGCGTTCCGGCATCGCTGATCTCGCCCGGGTTCTGGCTCAGTTGAGCGTGCTCGGTTACGGCGTCAACCTCGCCCTCTGGGACGAAGGCCATCGTCCTGCCCTAGCAACGGGAAAGAAACCTGCCCTCAGCATCCCGATCAGCGGCGCGAACTACGTGAAACCGAAGCAGAAGAAACCGCCGGTTCCGCCCAAGCCCGTCGCGGCGCCCGTTGCTACTGTGCAGGCAGCCCCAGCAAGCACAAGCCAGGTCGCCGCTCCGGTTCAGCATGCGGCGCAGCGTCCCCAGGCGTCCCAGCAGGTTGCGGCGCCGTCAGCGCCCGTGGCGCAGCCGACCTTTGCGCCCGTGCAGGCGGCAGGCCAGGAGTCGCTCAGCGAATCGTTGCGTCTGGCGCGTGAAGGGATGGCAGTACTGCAGAAGATGCAGGAAGACACCGCCCAATTGCACCGTCGTTTCCTCGAAGGGCAGGAAGTCGCCGCCAAGACCTTCCAGGCGCTTCTCGAACAGCAACAGCAGCTCGTCATGGGCGGCATGAGAGCCCCTGCGGCGACCGTCGCGCCTCAAGTTGCGCCCGCGGCACCGGTACAAGCCGCAGCGTTTGTCGCGCCCGCACCCGCCTATACTCCGGCAGCCGTGCCGTCGGTACCTGTCACAGCACCGGCAGCACCGGCAGCAGTCTCGCAGCCCGCAGCCGCTGTTCAGGCAGCAGCCGTCGTGGCACAGGGCGCACCCGTAGCATCTGCCAAGCCCGCTGCGGACAATGAGCACATCACCCAGGCCCTGCTCGCCGTGATCGCCGAAAAAACCGGCTATCCGGTTGAGATGCTCGAGCTCGACATGGGCATGGATTCCGATCTCGGCATCGACAGCATCAAGCGCGTGGAGATCCTTTCCGCGCTGCAAGAGCGTCTGCCCGGCAGCCCGGTAATCGGCCCCGAGCACTTAGGCACCCTGCGCACCTTGGGGGACATCGCCGGCCACCTCACGGCAGGCTCCGCAGCCGCAGCCCCGGTTGCAGCCCCCGCTGCCACCGCGCCTAGCGCAGCCGCGCCCACCGGGTCCTCCGACGGTGCAGCCAAGGTCACCGAAACCCTTCTCGCGGTGGTGAGCGAAAAAACCGGTTATCCCATGGAGATGCTCGAGCTCGACATGGGCATGGACTCCGACCTCGGCATCGACAGCATCAAGCGCGTCGAGATTCTCTCCACACTACAGGAGCGTCTCCCCGGCGCCCCGGTGATCGGTCCCGAGCATTTAGGCACCCTGCGCACTCTCGGCGACATCGCCGGTCACCTTGCCGCAGGCGCCGTGTCCGCGGCCCCGGTAGCAGTTGCCGCGTCCACCGGGTCCATTGCGTCCGCGACGTCCACGGTGTCCACCGCCAGCTCCGCCCAAATCACCGAGACCCTCCTCGCAGTAGTGAGCGAGAAAACCGGCTACCCTGCCGAAATGCTCGAACTCACCATGGGCATGGATTCCGATCTCGGCATCGACAGCATCAAGCGCGTTGAGATCCTCTCCACGCTGCAGGAGCGTCTCCCCGATTGTCCGACCATCGGTCCCGAGCACCTGGGCACCCTGCGCACCTTGGGCGACATCGCCGGTCACCTCGCCGCAGGCGCCGCTTCAGCCGCCCCGGCAGCAGTCGCCGCGTCCACGGCGTCCGGCGCGTCCACAGGGTCCACGGTGTCCACCGTCAGCGCCGCCCAGATCACCGAGACCCTTCTCGCGGTGGTGAGCGACAAAACCGGCTATCCTGCCGAAATGCTCGAACTCACCATGGGTATGGACTCCGACCTCGGCATCGACAGCATCAAGCGCGTCGAGATCCTCTCCACCCTTCAAGAGCGTCTCCCCGAGTGCCCGACCATCGGTCCCGAGCACTTGGGCACCCTGCGCACCTTGGGCGACATCGCCGGTCACCTCGCCGCAGGCGCCGCAGCTGCCCCGGCAGCAGTCGCCGCGTCCACGACGTCCACGGCGTCCATCGCGTCCACCGGGTCCACGGTGTCCACCATCAGCGCCGCCCAAGTCACCGAAACCCTCCTGGCGGTCGTGAGCGACAAAACCGGCTACCCCGCCGAAATGCTCGAACTCACCATGGGCATGGACTCCGACCTCGGCATCGACAGCATCAAGCGCGTAGAGATCCTGTCCACCCTTCAGGAGCGCCTCCCCGAGTGCCCGACCATCGGCCCCGAGCACCTGGGCACCCTGCGCACCCTGGGCGACATCGCCGATTACCTCGCCGCTCCCGCGAAAGCCGCCGCCCCGGCCGTAGAGCCCGCGACACCCGCCGCAGAAGCAATCCCGGCCCCCGTCGCCGAGCCGGTACAGGCCGCACCGCAAAACATCCAGCGCAGCACCGTCGTCCCCATGCTCCTCACCGAGAACGACGATGCCGACACCATCACACTCGCCAACGACGGCGAAATCTGGGTCACCGACGACGGCTCCGCCTTCGCGGCGGAACTCTGCGGCATCCTGCTCGAGCACGGCTGCTCGGTGCGCAAGGTGAACGCGGCACAGGCAGGCCAGATCGCCCCGGCCGGCAAGCTTTCCGGCCTGGTAATCTGCGCTCCGGTAACCGGCACCGACGACCAGTTCCTGGAAAACGCCTTCCTCCTCGCGAAAGACGCGTCAGCGGCACTCGTCGAGTCCGCCAGCGCCGAAGGCGCCGTCTTCGTCACCGTTTCGCGCCTTGACGGGGCGTTCGGTTTCGGCCCCGCCAAGTCCCTCAAGGACCCGCTCTCCGGCGGCCTCGCCGGCCTCGCCAAGACCGCAGGTTACGAGTGGCCGGAAGTCTCCTGCAAAGCTATCGACCTCGGGGAGTTCGCACATCCCGCCGCTTCGGCCGGCGCCGTCGCCATCGAGATGCTGCGCCGCGGCCCGAACGAGATCGGCCTCACCCCGGAAGGGCGCTTCGCACTGCAGACCACCGTGCTTGAAACGGCTCCCGCGCCGGAAGTCCCCGCGCTGGAAAAAGGCGACGTGGTCGTGATCACCGGCGGCGGACGCGGTGTTACCGCGGTCTCCGCCCTGGCGCTGGCAAACGAGTACCACCCCTTCCTGGTACTTTTGGGCCGCTCGCCCGAACCGCAGGAAGAGCCCTCTTACCTCGCAGGCCTCACCGAGGAGGCGGACATCAAGCGCGCCATCATGCAGAACGCAACCGGCAAGCTGCACCCGCGCGAGATAGAGGAGCGCTACCGCTCCGTGGTGGCCGGCCGCGAGCTGCGCGCCACCCTTGAAAGCATCGCCGCCACCGGCGCCCAGGCCATCTACCGTTCGGTCGACATCCGCGACCAGAGCGCCATGGAACTCCTTCTGGGTGAGGTGCGCCGCGCCCACGGCCCGATCCGCGGCATCGTCCACGGCGCCGGGGTCCTCGCCGACCGCCTCATCGTCGACAAAACGGCCGAACAGTTCGAGCAGGTCTACAGCACCAAGGTGCACGGCCTCCGCTCCCTGCTGCACGCGACCCGCAACGACGAGCTGAAGGTCATCGCCCTCTTCTCCTCCTCCACCGGCCGCTTCGGCCGCGTAGGCCAGGTGGACTACGCGGTCGCCAACGAGGTGCTCAACAAGACCGCCCAGGTCGAGGCGCGTCGCCGCTCCGGCTGCCGCTGCGTCAGCATCAACTGGGGCCCATGGGACGGCGGCATGGTCACCCCTGCCCTCAAAAAGGTGTTCGCTTCGGAAGGGATCGGCGTGATCGGTCTCACCGAGGGTGGCTCGTTCCTGGCCCGCGAGATCGCAGCCGACGACGCGCCGGTGGAAATAGTCGCCATCGCCGAGCTTCCCGAGCAGGCAAGCGTCGCTGCCCCCGCACCGGCCAGGGCGCAGAACCTCTCCGAGGCCTTCGCGCTCACCCTCACCGTGCCCGAGTACCCCTTCCTGCGCTCCCACGTGCTGGACGGCAAGGCGGTCCTCCCCATGGCGGTCATCGTCGAGTGGCTCGCCCACGGCGCGCTGCACGGAAATCCCGGCTTCCGCTTCCACGGTTTCAACGACCTGCGCATCTGCAAAGGGGTCGTCTTCGAGGACAACACCCCCTTCACGGTGAACGTGATGGCCGGGCGCGCCGTGAAACGCGAGTCCTTCTGGCTCGTTCCGGTCGAGCTCTGCAGCCCGGGCGTCAACGGGAAGACCATCCTTCACGCCCGCGCCGAGATCGTACTCGCCACGAAGCACCCGGAGGGGATCCGCTCCATAACCGAGATCCCGAACACCCCCTACCAGCCGCTCGAAGGGGTGATCTACAATAACGAGCGCCTCTTCCACGGCCCCGACCTGCACGGCATCGAGCAGGTGGACGGCTGCTCCGCGAAGGGAATCGCCGCCACGGTGAAGGGCGCCCCGGCACCCGGGAAATGGATCAGGCGACCGCTCAGAAGCGCCTGGATCACCGATCCGCTCGTTCTCGACAGCGCCTTCCAGATGATGATCCTCTGGAGCTTCGAGCGCTTCGGTGCAGGCTCGCTGCCGTGCTTCGCGGCACGCTACCGCCAGTTCCAGGAATCCTTCCCGCGCGAAGGGGTGCAGGCGGTGATCCGCGTAACGCAGGAGAGCGCGCACGGCGCCAGCGCCGACATGGAGTTCCTCGACCGCGCCAGCGGCAAACTCGTTGCGCGTCTCGAAGGTTATGAGTGCGTCATCGATCCGTCCCTCAAACAGGCCTTCCAGCGCAACAAGCTGCGCACCGTGACGGTCGTGGGGGCGGCATAGGCATGAAGCAGCAGTCCCCATCCGTAGCAATCGTCGGCCTCGGCGGGATCTTTCCCGACGCGCCGGAACTGACCGTCTTTTGGGAGAACATCCGCAACGGTAAAAGCGCCGCCCGTGAGGTCCCGCAGGGGCGCTGGGCCGTCTCCGCCGATACCGCCTTCCACCCGGAGGCCGGTAAGCCGGACCACGTCTATTCCAGGCGCGGTTGCTTCATCGAGGCGATCCCCTCCGTTTCCGAGCTTTCGGGCCTGCAGTTGGACCCGAAGCTCGCCGACGGGCTTGATCCCGCCTGCCACCTCCTGCTGAACGCCGGCAAAAGGGCCTTCGACAGCGCGGTAACCGCTAAACTCGACCGTTCCCGCATCGGCGTCATCATCGGCAACCTTGCCCTGCCGAGCGAATCGTCGGCGCAGCTCTCCCGCGCCCTCCTCGGGCGCTCCTTCAAGGAAAAGCTCCTGGGGCACGCCGGAAGCGACCCGATCCCCAATCCCCTTAACCGCTACGTCGCAGGTCTTCCCGCCGGGCTTCTCGCCTCCGCTCTAGGCCTTGGCGGCGGCTGCTGCACCCTGGATGCCGCCTGCGCCTCGTCGCTCTACGCCATCAAGCTCGCCTGCGACGAACTCCTTGCCGGGCGCGCCGACGCCATGCTCACCGGCGGTCTCTCCCGGCCCGATCCCCTCTTCACCCAGATGGGCTTCTCGCAGTTGCGCGCCCTCTCGCGCCGCGGCATCTGCTCGCCGTTCGACGCCTCCGGCGACGGCCTGGTCGTCGGTGAGGGTGCCGGCATCTTCGTCCTGAAGCGCCTCGACGACGCCATAGCCCAAGGTGACAGGATCTACGGCGTCATCAGGGGGATCGGCCTTTCCAACGACGTGGGGGGAAGCCTGCTCGCCCCTATGGCGGACGGCCAGTTGCGCGCCATGCGTGCGGCCTACGTGAAGGCCGGCTGGAACCCGCAGGACGTCGACCTGATCGAGTGCCACGCCACCGGCACCCCGGTCGGGGACGCGACCGAAGTCGCGAGCCTCAGGGAGCTCTGGGGCGAGGTCCCGGGCAAGCCGTGCGTGATAGGGTCGGTCAAGTCGAACATAGGGCACCTGCTCACCGCCGCCGGTTCCGCAGCGCTCACCAAGGTGCTTCTCGCCATGAACGAGGAGACGCTCCCTCCGACCGCCAACTTCAGCCAGGCGCCCGAAACCTTCCGGCTCGAGGAAAGCCCGTTCCGCGTCCTGACCCAGGCCAAGCCATGGAAGAGGCGCGCCGACGGCGTACCGCGCCGCGCCGCGGTCTCCGCTTTCGGCTTCGGCGGCATCAACGCCCACCTCCTCGTCGAGGAATGGCTCCCGGAAGCAAAAGCCGCGACAGCCGCGCCTTCGAAGCAGGTTGGAGCGGTGGCAGTGGTCGGCCTCGACGCCCGCTTCGGCAAGTGGCAGGACCTCACCTCCTTCCGTACCCGCGTCCTCGGCGGCGACGAGGGGGCGAAGCCTTCCCGTCCCACCGACTGGTGGGGCGCCGATAAGTGCGCCTGGTTCGACCGTGAAAAGTTCAAGGAGACCCCGTTCACCGGCTACTTCCTGGACGAGTTCTCCCAGGGAACGGACCAGTTCCGCATCCCGCCGCGCGAGCTCGAGGAGATGCTCCCGCAGCAGCTTCTCATGCTGCAATCTGCTGCCGCCGCGATGAAGGATGCGGGACTCGACAACAGCGACAACCTGCGCGCCGGCGTCTTCGTCGGCATCGCCCTCGACCTGAACAGCACCAACTTCGCCTTCCGCTGGTCCATCGCGGAGAAGGCACGTGAATGGGCGAAGGGGCTTGGCCTGGAACTTTCCGACGCCGAGCTTGAGGCGTGGATCGCCGAGCTGCGCGAAGAGAGCGGGCCGGCCCTGACAGCGAACCGCACCATGGGCGCCCTCGGGAGCGTGGTGGCGAGCCGCGTCGCGCGCGAGTTCCGCTGCGGCGGCCCAAGCTTCACCATGTCGAGCGAGGAAAGCTCGGGCCTGCGCGCCCTGGAGACCGCGGTGCGCCAACTGCAGTCCGAAGAGATCGACCGGGCCATCGTTGGTGCAGTAGACCTCGCGGGCGACCTGAGGGCGGTCATCGCGCAGCACCTGAACCGCCCGTACTCCGCCTTCGGGAGCGCCACCCCGTTCGACCAGTCCGCCGACGGCACCGTCATCGGCGAAGGGGCGGCCACCGTGGTCCTCAAGCGACTCGAGGACGCGGAGCGCGACGGCGACCGCATCTACGCCGTAATCGAGGGGATCGGCGCCGCCAGCGGCGAAGTGATCCTCCCCGGCGCGGACGCCTACCGCCACGCCCTGGAGCGTGCCTACGGCGAAGCAGGGTTGACGCAGCAGAGCGTCGACTTCATCGAGGCCCACGGCAGCGGCTACGCCGGTGAAGACCGCATGGAAGCGGCAGCCCTGAGCGCTTTCTTCGACGAGCCCGGTGCCGTGGCCAAGCCGCGCCGTCTCGCCGTTGCGAGCGTCAAGGGGGACATCGGCCACACCGGCGCCGCCTCCGGCCTTGCCTCGCTCGTGCGCGGCTGCCTGGCTCTCTACCAGGAGATCATCCCCGGTGCCCGTACGGGCGAACGCCCGCTCGACGCCGTCTCCGGCTCAGGCGCCCTCTTCCTACCCGCCGGGTCGCGCTACTGGCTCAGAAACCGCAGCGAAGGCGCACGCCACGCGGGCGTCAGCGTCTTCGGGGTGGACGGCAGCGTGAGCCACGTGGTGCTGAAGGGTTACGAGAAGGTTCCGGAACGCGCCGCACAGGAACGCGTGGCGCCGCTTGGCGCATGGGACGAGTTCCTCTTCTGCCTCACCGGTTCCGACCGTCAGGAACTCTCCGAGAGGCTGCGGCAGTTGCGTGAAGCAGCGGAGGCAAAGCCCGCCCCGGACCTCGCCGTCCTCTCCCGGAAGACCTGCTCCGACGCCAAGGAAGGCGCCGAGGCGCCACTTGCCGTGGCGCTCGTGGCACGCAGCGCCTCCGAACTGGCATCGCTTTGCCTGCAGGGGGAGCGTTTGCTTCAAGAAGACGCAGCTTACGCCGACGCGGTGCTGCACCCGTCGCTGCGCGACCGGCTCTTCTTCAGCGCGGACCCGATGGGCGCCGCAGCGAAGATCGGCTTCGTCTATCCCGGTTCCGGGAACCATTTCATCGGCATGGGGATGGAGCTCTCGGCGCGCTGGCCTGAGATCTACCGGCGCCAGGACGCGGAAAACCTCTACCTGCGCGACCAGTTCCAGCCCGAGCATTTCTGGAACGGCGCTTCGCTGGAGAGCGTCAATGAAAACCACCTCGCCGTCATCTTCGGCCAGGTTGCGACCGGATGCGCCGTTACCGACGTGGTGCAGCGCTTCGGTATCAACCCGAACGCGGTGATCAGCTACAGCCTGGGCGAATCGGCCGGTCTCTTCGGCACCCGGACCTGGACCGAGCGCGACCTCATGCTCACCCGGATGAAGGCATCGACCCTCTTCACCCGTGACCTCGCCGGAGAATGCCGCGCCGCACGCAAGGCGTGGGGCGAGCCCGAAGGGAAGGAGATCAACTGGTGCATCGGCGTCGTCGACGCACCGGAGCGCGAGGTACGCCGCGCGCTGAAGAAGACCTCCCGCGTCTACCTTCTCATCGTGAACACGCCGGACGAGTGCGTCATCGGCGGCGACGTGAAGTGGGTGAAACACCTGGTCGCCATGCTGGACTGCCGTTTCTTCCCGCTGCAGGGAGTTACCACGGTCCACTGCGAGGTGGCGCGCGAGGTCGCCAACGCCTACCGCGACCTGCACGTCTTCAACACCAACCCGCCCGCTGGGGTCACCTTCTACAGCGGCGCCGCCGGTAGTGCCTACCAGGTGAACCGCCGCAGCGCCGCCGAATCGATCCTTTCCCAGGCGGTCGAGGGGATCGACTACCCGAAGGTGATCGAAGCGGCCTACGCCGAAGGGGTGCGCTACTTCATCGAGATGGGGCCGGGCGCATCCTGCAGCCGCATGATCGGACGCATACTCGGGAACCGCCCCCACGTGGCCCGCTCCGTCTGCCAGCCCGGCACCGACGCCAACTCGGCACTTTTGAGGCTCCTGGCGCAGTTGACCGCCGAGAGGGTGCCGGTCGACCTGGAACCGCTCTTCGCCGCGACCGCGATATCGACCGTCCTGCCGTCCGCAGCGAAGAAAGGCCTGCGCTTCACCACCGGCGGAACCCCGTTCGCCCCGACCGCTCCGCAAACTGTGCGACCGGCGCAGCCGGAGCCGGCGCCTGCCGCCGCGCCGTCCAGAGCCGCGCTTGGTTCGAGTGCCGCGCCTGCCGCAAAAGAACCGGCTGCGGTTCACGCCTCGGGCACGGCGACACAGATAAGGCAAGGCGCAGATGCGCCGGTACTTACCCGGCAAAATCCTGTTACGTCACATGTGTTTGCACAACCCGCACCTGCAGCGCCGACCGCTTCACATGCGGCCCAGGCACCGGCAATGGAGTCGCAGATGAAGCAGCCGGAAGCTCAAGCAAGGCCCACCGCAGCGCCCCTTGAACCCGAAATCGGGCAGGTTACCGAACCGCTGCTGCGTCAGTTCGCCCAGACGCAGGACGCGAGCCGTCAGGCCCACGAGGCCTACCTGCGCATTGCCGACGATCTGAACCGTTCCATCGCGCAGACCCTCGCGCTGCAGATCTCGCTCCAGCAACAGATGCTCGCGGCGGGGATTCCGGTCGAAGAGGCGACACACGCAGCAGCGCCGGGCTCGCTGACGCAAGGACTCGCGGCTCAGCCGTCCGCCTCCCCTATCCCTGCACCCGCCCCCTACCCCGGCGCCCTCCCCGCACTGTACGATTACGACGCGTGCCTCGAGTTCGCGATAGGTTCCGCCGCCAAGATGCTCGGCCCGGAGTTCACCGAAATCGACAGCTACCCGACCAGGGTAAGGCTGCCGGACGTGCCGCTGCAGCTCGTGCACCGCATCGTCGCCCTCGAGGGGGAGCCGAAATCGATGACGCACGGCCGCGTGGTCACCCAGCACGACGTGCATCCCGGGGCCTGGTACCTGGACGGCGGCCGCATCCCGACCTGCATCGCCGTCGAAGCGGGCCAGGCGGACCTGTTCCTTTCCGGCTACCTCGGCATCGACTTCATCACCAAGGGACTCGCCGTCTACCGGCTCCTCGACGCCGTGGTGACCTTCCACCGCGAGCTTCCGGCTCCGGGCGAGACCATCAACTACGACATCCGCATCGAGCGCTTTTTCAGGCAGGGAGAGACCTACCTGTTCCGTTTCCACTTCGAGGCGACGGTGAACGGAGAGCCGCTTCTCTCCATGCGCAACGGCTGCGCCGGGTTCTTCTCCCAGGAGGAGCTCGACGCCGGCAAGGGGATCGTGCGCGGCGCGATCGACCTGCGCCCGCGCACCGGAAAGCTCCCGGCGGACTGGCGCTACCTGGTGCCGATGCAGCCCGCTTCCTTCAGCGCGGCGCACCTCTCTGCCCTCAGGCGCGGCGACCTCGCCGGCTGCTTCGGCCCGCTCTTCGCCGGTCTGCCGATCAAGCGCCCGCTCACCATCCCGGGGGGACGCATGGAGCTCGTGCATCGCGTCACCGAGCTTTCCCCGGACGGCGGGCGCTGCGGGCTCGGCTTCATCAGGGCCGAGGCGGACATCCACCCGGACGACTGGTTCATCACCTGCCATTTCGTCGACGACCGCGTCATGCCCGGCACGCTCATGTACGAGTGCTGCATGCACACGCTGCGCATCTTCCTGCTCCGCCTCGGCTGGGTCGCCGAGTCCGACGGCGCCGCGTGGCAGCCGGTCCCCGGCGTGGCAAGCCAGCTCTGCTGCCGCGGACAGGTGCTCGAGACGACCAAGGTGGTCACCTACGAAGTGACGGTACGGGAACTCGGCTACCGCCCCGAGCCATACGCCATCGTTGACGCGCTCATGTACGCCGACGGCAAGCCGATCGTGGAGATCACCAACATGTCGGCCCGCCTGACCGGGACCGATCAGCAGACGCTGCAGCGTCTCTGGCAAGGTGCAGCTCCCGCCGCGGCGCTCCAGGCGGCCCAACCTGCGGCGGATTACGACCGCAAACCCGCGATTTACACCAAAGAGCAGATCCTCGCCTACAGTAACGGAAAGCCGTCCGAGGGGTTCGGCGACCGCTACAAGGTGTTCGACAGTGAGAGAAAGATCGCCCGTCTGCCGGGCCCTCCCTTCCAGTTCATGGACCGGGTCACCGCCGTCGCGGGCGAGCCGTGGGTGATGGCGCCGGGGGCCATGGCCGAGGCGCAGTACGACATACCGGTGGATGAGTGGTACTTCGCTGCAGACCGCCAGCCGCGCATGCCTTTCTGCGTGCTGCTCGAGGCCGCGCTGCAGCCCTGCGGCTGGCTCGCCGCCTACGTGGGCTCCGCGCTCATGAGCCCGACCGACATCTCCTTCAGGAACCTTGGCGGCACCGCGGTGCAGCACCGTCCGGTCACCCCGCAAAGCGGCACCCTGACCGCCACCGCGAAGCTCACCAAGGCGGCCACCTCGGGGGGCATGATCATCCAGGAGTTCGACTTCTCGGTATCCGACCGCCAAGGCGTCATCTACGAGGGGGAGACCATGTTCGGGTTCTTCGCCAAGGAAGCGCTGGCGAACCAGGTCGGGATACGCGAAGCCGCACCGTACCAGCCCACCGCAGCCGAGGTGTCGCGCGGGCGTTCGCTCCCCTACCCCGAGTCCCATCCCTTCCCGGAGAAGTCGCTCCGCATGATCGACCGGATCGAGCTGTACGTGGCCGACGGCGGCCCCGCCGGGCTTGGCTACCTGAAGGGGACCAAGCGGGTGGTCGCCGAGGACTGGTACTTCAAGGCGCATTTCTACGAAGACCCGGTCACGCCTGGGTCGCTGGGGCTCGAGTCGTTCCTGCAGCTCGTCAAGTTCGCCGCCGTGCAGCGCTGGGGATGGCACCAGGGGGACACCCTCGCCGCCGTGGCTCTCGGGCACAAGCACCGCTGGCTTTACCGCGGCCAGGTGGTGCCGACCGACAAGGAAGTCACCGTGCTGGCCTGGATCACCGCCGTCGACGAAGAAAGGCGCATCCTGACCGCCGCCGGTTACCTCTACGTGGACGGCAGGGCCATCTACCAGATGGAGGATTTCACCGTCCAAGTGACGGCTTAACCTCCGTCCAACGCCCCCTCTCCCTCCGGGAGAGGGTCGGGGTGAGGGCGCTGCTGTCTGCAATTTGTCACTTCGTGGCAACGCCCTCACCCGCCCTTCGGGCACCCTCTCCCGGGGGGAGAGGGTAGTGGGATCTCCAGTAGATAGAGATGGAGAGAAGAGGGTTCAGAGTTTTTTGCCTTTTACATGAATAAGTTTTTTCCTCCGCGCCCTCTGTGGACCTCAGAGTCCTCTGTGTTCCGCTTTTAAAGCTTTAAAGCAATTCAACTTAAGGTGATAGATGAAGTATTCCAAGGTATATATCGAATCTTTCGGCTACGAGCTCGCGCCGGTCGTGGTCACTTCCGACGAACTGGAAGCGCGCCTCGAGCCGCTTTACAAGACGCTGCACTTCTCCCCCGGACAGCTCCAGGCGCTGACGGGGATCCGCGAACGCCGCTGGTGGGAGCCGGGCTTCCAGCTCTCCAAGGGGGCCATCGCGGCGGGCAAGAAGGCCCTTTCCGCTGCGGGGATCTCCGCCGGCGACCTCGGCGCCCTCCTCTACACCGGCGTCTGCCGCGAACGCTTCGAACCGGCCACCGCATGCCGCGTTGCCGCAGGCCTGGGCGTCTCCGGAAACGCCGCGGTCTTCGACCTCTCCAACGCCTGCCTCGGCGTCTTAAACGGCATCCTCGAGGTGGCGAACCGCATCGAACTCGGCCAGATCAGGGCGGGCCTCGTGGTCTCCTGCGAGAGCGCACGCGACATCAACGACATCATGATCAAGAAGATGCTCGAAGACCGCAGCATGGAGAACTTCGCAAGTTCTCTCGCCACCCTCACCGGCGGCTCCGGCGCAGTGGCGGTACTCCTCACCGACGGCTCCTTCTCCAAATCCGGCCGCAGGAGGCTGCGCGGCGGCATCACCCATGCCGCACCGGAACACCACGCGCTCTGCCTCTGGGGCATCACCCCGGACGGCAAGGGTGGCTACGAGCAGTCCATGAGCACCGACGCGGTGAGCGTGATGAACTACGGCGTCGACCTCGGGCGCCGCACCTGGGATGAGTTCCTCCCCGAGGTGGGGTGGCGCGAGAGCGACGTCGACCGCGTCGTCTGCCACCAGGTCGGGAGCGCACACCAAAGCGCCATCCTTAAGACGCTCGGCATTCCGCTGCACAAGGACTTCACCACTTACGAATTCCTCGGCAACATGGGTACCGTCTCCCTGCCGCTCACCGCGGCCCTCGCCGACGAGCGCGACGTCCTCTCCGCAGGGGACCGGGTCGCCCTGCTCGGGATCGGCAGCGGACTTAACTGCCTCATGCTGGGGGTCGACTGGTGAGAGACGAAGTAAAAAAGCACTACCCCTTCACCGGCCGCACCCTCGATCTCGACGGCCTCTCCTACCACTACCTCGACGAAGGTACCGGCGAGCCCGTGGTCATGGTGCACGGGAACCCCTCGTGGTCCTTCTACTACCGAAACCTCGTGCTCGCGCTCAGGGACCGCTACCGCTGCATCGTGCCCGACCACATCGGCTGCGGCTTCTCGGATAAGCCGGGCGACGACCGCTACGATTACACCCTCTCGCGCCGCATCGACGACCTCGAGCGCCTGATCGACTCCCTTAACCTGGAGGGGAAGATCAACCTCGTGGTGCACGACTGGGGCGGGATGATCGGCATGGGTTACGCGAGCCGCCACCCGGAGCGCATCGGCCGCATCGTCATCCTCAACACGGCGGCCTTCCATCTCCCGAAGGAGAAGACCTTCCCGCTCGGGCTCAAGATCTGCCGTGACACCCTGCTCGGGACCCTGCTCGTACGCGGCTTCAACGCCTTCAGCATCGGCGCCTCCATCGTCGGATGCAAGAAGAACCCGATGTCGAACGAGCTGATGCAGGCGTACCGTGCGCCGTACGATTCCTGGGCAAACCGGATCGCGACGCTGCGCTTCGTGCAGGACATCCCGCTAGCGCCCGGCGACCGCAATTACGCGCTCGTGAGCGAGATCGCGGACGGACTGCACCGCTTCGCCGAGATCCCCATGGCGATCTTCTGGGGCGAGCTCGATTTCGTTTTCGACACCACCTTCCTTGCCGAGTGGAAGCGCCGCTTCCCGAAGGCCCAAGTGCAAAGCTACCCCGACGCCGGGCACTACATCCTCGAAGACATGAAGGACGAGGTGGTGCCGCAGATCGCCGACTTCCTGAAACGCACCTGACCGGAGCACCTGAGACCATGGCAGAGACCGAACTCGTCAACATAGCCGCGCACCTGCCGGAGATGGCCCGCCGCCAGCCCGACACCAGGGCGATCATCTTCCCGAAGGGGAAACGAAGCCTCTCCTTCTCGGAACTGAACCGGCTGAGCGACCGGATCGCGCGCGGTTTGCTCGACAACAGCATCTGCCGCGGCGTGCGCACCGTGCTCATGGTGACGCCGAGCCCCGAGTTCTTCGCCCTCACCTTCGCCCTCTTCAAGGTGGGCGCGGTGCCGGTGCTCATCGATCCGGGCCTCGGAATCAAAAACCTCAAGCAGTGCTTCGCCGAGGCGCAACCGCACGCCTTCATCGGAATCCCGAAGGCGCACGTCGCCCGCAAGCTCTTCTCCTGGGGTAAGGAGACCATCCGCACCTGCGTCACCGTCGGCCCGCGCCTCTTCTGGGAGGGGACCACCCTCGCCGCCATCATCGCGAACCAAAAGGACGATTCCCCCTTCACCCTGGCGCCGACCATGAAGGAGGACGTCGCCGCGATCCTCTTCACGAGCGGCAGCACCGGCGTCCCCAAGGGGGCCGTCTACAGCCACGGCAACTTCGCCGCCCAGGTGCAGGCGCTCAAACAGGTGTACGGCATCGAGCCGGGCGAGATCGACCTCCCCACCTTCCCCCTCTTCGCCCTCTTCGCCCCCGCGCTCGGCATGACCGCCGTTATCCCGGAGATGGATTTCACCCGCCCCGGTTCCGTCGATCCGAAGAAGATCGTCGGCCCCATCAACGAGTACGGCGTGACCACCATGTTCGGCTCCCCGGCGCTCATCAACCGCGTCGGACGCTACGGCGTCGAGCACGGGGTAAAGCTGCCGACCCTGCGCCGCGCCATCTCGGCAGGCGCGCCGGTTCCCGCCTCGGTACTCGAGCGCTTCACCAGCATGCTGAACCCCGGCGTCCAGGTCTTCACCCCCTACGGCGCCACCGAGGCGCTCCCGGTCTGCTCCATCGGCAGCAGGGAGATCCTCGAGGAGACGCGCAAGATCACCGATGCCGGGGGCGGCGTCTGCGTGGGACGGCCGGTCGATGGGATCCGCCTCGAGATCGTCCAGATCACCGACAACCCGATCTGCGGCTGGGATGACTCGCTGCGCGTGCCGGCCGGGAAGATCGGGGAGATCGTGGTGCAGGGCGAGCAGGTGACGCGCGGCTACTACAACCGCCCGGAATCGGACCACCTCTCGAAGATCGCCGACCCGGCGACCGATTCCTTCTTCCACCGCATGGGTGATCTCGGCGGGATGGACGAGGAGGGTCGCGTCTGGTTCTGCGGCCGCAAGTCGCACCGCGTCGAGACCGAGGCCGGTCCCTTCTACACCATCCCCTGCGAGGCGGTCTTCAACACCCACCCCGCCGTCTTCAGGAGCGCGCTCGTCGGCGTAGGCGAGCCCGGCAGCCAGCGACCGGTCATCTGCATCGAGCTCGAGAAAGGGGTTCAGGTCGACCAGGAGAAGGTGCGCAAGGAACTCGCGGCGCTCGCGCAGGAGCACATCCACACGAGCTCCATCGACACCTTCCTCTTCCATCCTTCCTTCCCGGTTGACATCAGGCACAACGCGAAGATCTTCCGCGAGAAGCTCGCGGTCTGGGCCGCGGAGAGCCTCAAATGCGCGCGCTAGTCACGGGCGGAGGCGGGTTCCTCGGCTTGGCCATCGTGCGGCAACTGCACGCCCGCGGCGACGAGGTGATCAGCTTCTCGCGCGGCGACTACCCCGAGCTTGCCGCGCTCGGCGTCGAGCAGCGACACGGCGACCTGGCCGACCCGCAGGCCGTTTTGCAGGCCGCAGCAGGATGCGACATCGTCTTCCACGTCGCCGCGAAGGCGGGGATCTGGGGCGATTACGAGGAATATTTCCGCGCCAACGTGACCGGTACGGAGAACGTCATCGCCGCCTGCCGAGCGCTCGGCATCAAACGCCTCGTCTACACCAGCTCGCCGAGCGTGGTCTTCGACGGTTCCGACGTCGAGGGGGCGGACGAAGCGCTCCCCTACCCCGCCCATTTCGAGGCGCCCTACCCGCAGACCAAGGCGCTCGCGGAAAAGGCCGTGCTGGCCGCGAACTCACCCGAGCTCGCGACCGTTTCCCTGCGCCCGCACCTCATCTGGGGGCCGGGGGACAACCACCTGGTGCCGCGCATCGTGGCCAAGGGACGTGCGGGAAAGCTCAAACGCATCGGTAAAAGGGCATGCCTCGTCGACACCGTTTTCGTGGAGAACGCGGCCGAGGCGCACCTGAACGCAGCCGACCGCCTCGCCCCCGGGGCGCCGCTTGCCGGCAAGGCGTATTTCATCTCCAACGGTGAGCCTATTCCCCTTTGGGACATGGTGAACCGGATCCTCGGCGCCGCGGGCGTTGCCCCGGTGACCCGCACCGTCCCTCCCGCCGTTGCATACGCTGCCGGCGTCGCATGCGAGTTCCTCTGGAAGCACCTTAAGCTTTCCGGCGAGCCGCCCATGACGCGCTTCGTAGCGAAGGAACTCGCCACCGCACACTGGTTCGACCTCTCGGCGGCGCGCAGGGATCTCGGTTACGCCCCGCGCGTCAGCATCGACGAAGGGATGGAGCTGCTGCGCCGGTCCTTCGGGAGTGAACGGTGATCGAAGTTGCCGGATTGGAAGGCGCGGCGGTACGCTACCGCATTCTTTCCCTCCAGCGTGATCCGGACGAGCGACTCCGCCTTATCGGGTTTCTGTCCGAGGCGGAACTGCGCCGCGGTGCGAGGCTGTTGGACGCTAAAAAGCGCGAGGAGTTCCTGGTAGGGCGCGGACTGCTGCGGGAGATGCTCGCTAAGCTTCTGTGCGTGGAGCCTCGTGAAGTCGAATTCTGCGAAGGGGAATTCGGGAAGCCGTATCTGCGCGACCAGCAAGGACTCGGCGACGGGGTTCGCTTCAACGTCTCCCATTCGGGAGCGACGCTGCTTATGGCGGTAAGCCGCGGCCGCGAGATCGGCGTCGATCTGGAAGAGACCAGAGAGGATCTGGCGTTTCGCCCCATGGCGGAGCGCTATTTTTCTTTGCGGGAGAAAGAGGAGCTTTTCGGACTGGAGCCGGGGGAACAGCTGGAGGCCTTCTACCGCTGCTGGACCAGGAAGGAAGCGTACATGAAGGGGACTGGAAGCGGCTTTTCGCAGCCTTCCACCGGTTTCGACGTGTCGCTTCTTCCCGGCGAGCCTCCGGCCCTGCTCGGGCATCGCGGGGATTCGGGCGAGGTTCAAAGATGGAGCATCATTGATCTCGACTCCGGTCCCGGCTACTGCGCCTCGCTCGCGCTTTCAGTACAGTAATAGCTGTTTCTAGAACTGCATCAGATTAGCCTTGCCTCGCGTCCATCCCCCTCTCCCTCCGGGCGAGGGAACCGCCCCACTATTTCATCCTGAACGCCCGGTACGCATCCATGTGACTCTTGTACTTGGTGAGGCTCACCTCGCTATTCAGCCAGGCGTAGATGATCGCGTTGGTCTCCTTGTCCCACTTGAAGAAGAGCCGGTGCTCCTTGGTCGGCTTCGCCCTGCGCCACTGCCGGTAGGCGTGCCCCTCGGCCTCACCCTGGTAATAAGAGGCGTGCTGCGGGTCCGCCGGTATCTCGTCCTTGATCGCCCGATAAACCCGCGCCAGAAGCTTCGCCTGCGGCGAGTTCATGTACGTCTGCGGGTTCCTCTCCCGCTCCTTCGCCACCACGTTTATCAGCTCGTCCAGCACCTGCTCGAACGCGGCGTGGAAGCGGATGCGCGACTCGTTACTCACCATGATCAGACCTCCACGCCTCTGACCAGTTCCTCGATCAGCTTCATCTTGTCCGGGTCCGGTACCTTGATGTTGTCGGCGCTGCCGGCCAGCTCACGCTCCATGTAGTCATAGAGTTCGTATATGGTCCCGTTCTCGACGGAGAAGGAGAAGACATCGAAAATGCGGGGATGACAGGCGACGGTCGCGAGCCTCTCGGCAATCAGGTCCTCGTAGTAGGTGGCTACCAGGTTGTCCGGAAGCACGAACCGGTAATGGATGAAGGAGGAAGCCCTGCCGGCGACCAGTTCGTAACGGTAACTAGAGAGGATGACGTCGGTCTCTGAAAATGCGGTGCCTATCGCAGCCAAAACGACCTTGAGATCCTGTTCCGCAAGCCCTTGGGCGGCAAGGATCGCCGTCACCTTTTCGAAGTCCCCCTGCCGCGGGTGGTGTACCCCCTCGTGACTCTCCTGCCACTGGGAGAGGAGCTTGTTCAAGAGGGAAAAACGACCGGTCAGCGGAGCAATGCCGATCGCAGCGTTCAGAAGCTTCTGGTCCTTCGGCGCACGGTCTAACGCGAGCAGGGTGTACTTGGCGGACTCGTTCCAAAGACAGGAGGTTTCGAGGGAATAGGCATAATACATGAGGCCCAGGTGGGACGGGGAAAGCTCGATAGCCTGGGCGTATTCAGCAGTCATCGCCTCGATGTTGTGTTCGAGACAGGCCACCATGCCGAGCAGGGCATGCGCCGAGACAGGGTCCTTCTTGAGCAGGGAATGCGCCGCCTTGCGATACCGGGCAAGCTTCAGCCCCTGGGTGACGTCCCGGCGGGTGAAGCCCCCCAGTTCACGGAGCAACTGGGCAAAATCGGGCTGTTTCCAGAAAAGCATGTGGAACTCAGGAAAGCTCGGTGCCGCAGAACCGGCACGAGGTCTCACGCCATTTGGAGAATTCGCGGCACTTCGGGCACTGGCGATAATGTCCGTCTACCGGGCGCAGCGGGCGCTGGAAGAAGGTGACCATCACGGTGGGAGGAAAGCAGAAGTTAAGCAGGAACCACAGGAGGGGATTTCTCCCCTTGGTGTAGGCGACCCAGGCGCCGATAAGCCCGGGCAACAGGAAAAAGACGCCGATGTAGCCCCACTCCATGATCTCTTTAGGCATGTCTGCTCCATGTTATGGCCGCCATTCCAATGACGGCGGCATCAGGTTTCGAGCTAGGAATTGCATCTGCCGACGCCCTCACCCCGCCCCTCTCCTTTTAATCTACTCATGTCTTGGGTTCGGTCCGCGTTATGGTGCTGCGCACGTCGAGACCGAGCAACCTGGACGCCTCGTGCATCGCGTTCAGGTAACGCTCCTTGAAGTGCGGCAGAGCCTCAACGGGGTCTTCTTCATCGTCCCAGGGAAGCTTGGTGCGGGCAAGCACGATGAGGATCTCCTCAAGGGCATCCCTTTTCTGTTTCATCTCGCGGATCTCTTGCAGAGCCTCCTGCAACAGCTCCGTCTCCGCACTTTGGCTTTCGATCGCCGACTGCAGCTTCTGTAGTATATCGGTCATAGATCGCTCCTCTTGAGTGGAGGCATCCTAGCAGCGTGCCGTATACGAGTCAACAGCGTTTATGTGCTCACGCAGCAGCCGTTTTCGCTGCTTCGACGCGCTCTACACGCACGATCAGAGCGTTTCTTTTAATTGCCAAACCGCAATAAAGGTTCTATGCTCTGCAATCGCAGTCACCACTACACAGACAAAAGGACGATTACATGAACAGGTTCGCAACGTTACTCATCGGCTCCGCCCTCAGCACGCTTGTCGCCGCCTATGGTTTCGCCGCCGAGTCCGCACCTGAAGCGGCAAAGCCCGCTGCAACACCTGCCGCTCCGGCCGCCGTCGCTCCTGCCGCTCCCGCAGCATCTGTCGATGCCACTTTGGCAGCAATCAAAATCGGTTTCGTCGACATGAGCAAGATCGCCGAGGAAAGCGCAGAGGGAAAGGCCGCAACCGACGCTTTGAAGGCGAAGTCCGAGAAGCTTCGTAAGAAGATCGAGGCTCAGCAGAAGCAGCTGGAGAAACAGAAAGAGGCCATTCAGGCGAAGCTTCCCAGCATGACTCCGAAGGAGCGTGCCGCCAAAGGGAAGGAGTTCGAGAAAAAGGTCGACGAATACCAGAAGATGGTGCGCGCCAGCGAACTCGAGGTTACCAAGCTGCAGGACAGGCTGACCAAGGAGGTCGGAGGGGTTATCAAGAAGGCGTCCTCCGACTTCGCGAAGGCGAACGGGTACCTCCTCATTGCCGAGGAAAAAGCCGTGCTCTTCCTCGACGACAAGGTTAAACCGAAGGACCTCACTGAGGAGATCATAGCCTTCATGGCCAAGTCCAAGTAACCCGCATTTAACCCGTTAAACCGGAGCCGCCCCACTTTACCAAGGGGCGGCTTTTTTTGTCCCACCTGTCTCTGCTTGGCATTCTGCTTTCCCCCCCTTCACTTTGCAAAAAATTAACAACCTCCAACAAACCTTGCCGGTGCATGGTAGAATCCCCCCTTGTTCGCGTCCGGAAGGAATTTCCACAACATGAAGGGGGAAATCATGAACCTGCGTTGCCTCATGTCGCTCTGTCTTGCGGCCACCATCTGCTTCTGTCACGGCCGGGCAGAAGCAACCCTTGGCGAACCGGCAGACACGATCGCAAAGGACAAAAAGGCGTTGGCGGCCGTGTCCCAAAAGTCGCTCAGCAGCGCACGTTTTCGGGTGCAGCAAATGGCATCCGGAACGACCAGAACCGCTATCAGGGAGTACGTGACTCCCACCGGTGTCGTCTTCGCGGTGGCTTGGAACGGACTCGTTCACCCTGATCTCAAGGTGCTCCTCGGCTCCTACCACGACGACTACCGAAAGGCGCTCTCGCGGCGGGCTCGCACCCCCGGGCGCCGCGAGATGAAACTCGTGTCGGGGCGGCTGGTTGTGGAGACGTGGGGACACATGCGCAATCTGCAAGGGCGGGCATACCTTCCGGCACTGCTCCCCGAAGGAGTGAACATCGATGAGATACGTTAACCTATCGGCGTTGCTCACCATCTGTTACCTCTTCTTCATGGCCGGTTGCGGCGGCGGGGGTGGCGGTGGTTCGCACCCCTCCCTGACCTCGATCACGATCACGCCTGACGCCTCCACGCTCGCCGTCGGCTCGACCACGCAGCTCACCGCGACAGGCACCTACTCCGACAACAGCACCAAGGACATCACCAACGACGTCACCTGGAGTTCGTCAGCCGCAGGCACGGCGACGGTAAGCAACACGCAGGGTAGCAAGGGGCTGGTAACGGTCATCTCCCAAGGGCCGGTAACCATAACCGCCACACTGGGCGATTTTTCCGACTCCACGGCGCTTACTACGACACCATCCGCCAACGCGGCAAACGTGATGAAGATTACTGTGAACGGATCGTTGTGTGCCGCAGGGAGCTACATCAACAAGCCGTGTGTCAGCGTCACCATCTGCAATCCAGACCTCTCCGCCTGCCAGACGGTTAACGACATCCTGCTCGATACCGGCAGCTTCGGCCTGCGCATTTTCCAACAGGCCATCCCCAACCTTACCCTGCCGACGGTCGCAAGCGGCACGGGCGCCCTCACCGGATGCGTAGAATTCGCCGACGGGAGCTCGCTTTGGGGACCAATCCGCAGGGCGATGGTGAAGCTTGGCGACGAGCCGTACGCCTCGGTGCCGATCCAGGTAATCAACTCGAGCTTCGGGTCGCTCCCCCTCCCCTGCGCCAACGCCGACCCCACACCGGTATCTTCCGGCTTCAACGGCATCCTCGGGGTCGGCCTCTTCAAGGAGGACTGCGGTCTCGACTGTGCCTTCACCGCCGCTAACGGGGTGTACTACAGCTGCATCGGCACATCCTGCACCGGCGTTGCCGTCCCGCTGTCGGACCAGGTGCAAAACCCGGTGGCAGCCCTGGCCACTGACGGCAACGGCGTCATCGTGCGGCTACCGTCGGTACCTTTTGGCGGCGCCTCGTCCATCGACGGTTCGCTCATCCTCGGGATCGGCACTAGGAGCAACAACACGCTCACCTCCCCGACCGTTTTGCGTACCGATTCCGCCGGAGACGTGACCACCGTGATCGACAGCATCAGTTCCTTCGGTTTCTTCGACACCGGGTCGAACGCGCTGTTCTTCCCGAACCCGGATTCTTCACTGCTACCGGTCTGCCCCTCGCCGAACACGGACTGGTACTGCCCACCGGCAACGAGGACACTTTCCGCGACCAACACCGCGGCGAACGGCTCACCGTCCTCTACCGTCAGTTTCAGCATCTCCAGTCTTGAAACGCTGTTCAATACATCGAATAACGTTTTCGTCGATATCGGCGGTCCGTCCAGTTTCGGCTTCGACTGGGGACTTCCCTTCTTCATGGGACGCAGCGTCGCCTTCGGCATCGAAGGAGAAAGTTCCACGCTCGGCACCGGGCCGTACGTGGCGTACTGATAGAGCGCACGCAAATCACTTTCCGACGCCTCCTCCACCCGATCCCCCTCTCCCTCCGGGAGAGGGCCGGGGTGAGGGCGTTGCCATGGCGAACATGGTCGCTTCGGGACAGCGCCCTCACCCGCCCTCCGGGCACCCTCTCCCAAAGGGAGAGGGACCCTGCCGAGGCCTCCATTTAATGTGCGGGTTTGACCCGGAGAGCGCCTTCAGCTACTATGACTCCTTGTGATGTCCTGCAATTGTCGTCAAGGAGGCGCTCAAACAATGAAACTGCTCGCCCTGCTGCTTGTCCTGCTCGCATCCTCACTTTCCACCCCTTCTTTCGCCGCGCCCCCGACCGACACAAAGCAGGAGCCTGCCGCCAAAAAGGAAATGCAACCGATCCCGCCTGCAGCTGCCGCCGAGGTGACCAAACACAAGGTGCGCATCGACGGCAGGGAAATCGCCTACGAGGCGAGTGCGGGGACACTCCCGGTGCAAAACGACGCGGGGGAAACCGAAGCGGAGATCTTCTACGTCTCGTACCGCGTACCGCAGGCGAAAACGGCGCCTCCACGCCCACTGCTCTTCATCTTCAACGGCGGCCCCGGCGCCGCCTCGGTGTGGCTGCACCTCGGAGCGCTCGGGCCGAAACGGGTGCAGATGCTTCCCGACGGCAACATGCCGGCCCCTCCGTTCAAGCTCACCGAAAACGCCTCGAGCTGGCTCGACCTCGGCGATCTGGTCTTCGTCGATCCGGTAGGAACCGGCTACAGCCGCGGCACCAAACCGGAGCTCACCAAGAAGTTCTCCGCGGTACAGCCGGACATCGACTCTCTGCAACGCTTCATCAGGCTCTACCTGACCCGCAACCAGGCCTGGAGCGCCCCGCTCTTTCTTGTCGGGGAAAGCTACGGCACCTTCCGCTGCGCCGGTCTTTCCGAACAACTGCTGGAGCACGGCGTAGCGCTAAACGGCGTCATCCTCATCTCCAGCATCCTGAACTTCCAGACCATCGCTTTCGACTACGGCAATGATCTTCCCTACCAGCTGATCCTTCCGAGTTACACGGCAACCGCCTGGTATCACAAAAAGCTCGCACCCGAGCTCATGGCAGATCTGGATCGGACTCTCGCGCAGGCGGAGCGGTGGGCATCGACGGAATACGCACAGGCGCTGGAAAAAGGCGACCGGCTTGACGCGGAAGGGAAAAAGAGAGTGGCGGCGGAGTTTGCGCGGCTGACCGGGCTGGATCCTGCGTTCGTAATGAACCGAAACCTGCGCGTCGACAACAGGGATTTCGCGCGTGAGATTCTGCATAACGAGGGACGGATGGTGGGGTTCATGGACAGCAGGTTCAACGCCGAGAACCCGGAACCGGCGAAATCCGCCGGTTTCGATGCGACGATCGCCACGATCCGCCCCCCCTTCACCGCGGCGATCAACACTTATCTGCGCGAGGAGCTCGGCTACCAGTCGGATCAGGAGTATTTCACACTGGGGGGCGGTATAGGGCGGTGGGATTGGGAGGCGAAGAACAGCTATGCCGACACGGCGGAAAACCTGCGCAACGCCATGGTGAAGAATCCGTACCTTAAGGTCTGGGTCGCCTCCGGCCTCTTCGACCTCGCCACGCCGCACTACGCAGCCGAGTACACCATGGCTCACCTGGGGATCGATGAAAAATTGCGGGAGAACGTGACCATCAGGCGTTACCGCTCCGGACACATGATGTATCTCGAGACGGAAGCGCTGGTGCAGCTCAAAAAGGACGCCGCACGGTTCATCGGCTCGGCCGTAAAGCGCTAAAGCGCCTCTACTGCCAGAGCCCTGCCGGTTGCGCCGTTTCGATCCGGTCCTGCTCCTCGCGCGGCAGGACCGAGAAGAAGTCGAGCCCGGTCCGCTTTTCCACCTCGCGCACCGGGACTAGGTACTTTGGCATGTCCTCCGTTTCGAGCGGCTCGTTGGGCATGATGACGGCGATCGCCTCGCGCCGTTTCGGATCGAGAATCACCTTGTATAGCGCCTCGGGAACCGCGACCCGGTTGCGACCGATGGTCTTTCCGCCGGTAACCGGATAGATCGGGCCGCTGTAGATGAAAAGCTCGCCGCGCTTTTGGACCCACGCGCGCACCTTCCCCTCCAGCTCGGCCCAGATGCCCCGATTCATCCCCTCACCCGCCTGGGGCACCATGTTCGAGAGGTAGAAGCTTTCGGACATGGCCTGCTCGTCCCACGCCATATCCGCCGCAGGAGCCATGTGCCCCCTGTCGTACCCCGATCCCTTGTAATCGGAAAGCTCGGCGCGACTCCCCCTCGGGAGATCGACGTCGGGTCGGAAGTTGTTTCCCCTTTTCAGCTTCGAAAGCAAGCGCTCCCGCGTCATGCGCTCGGCGACCCAGACCGGGGTCTTTTTGCCGGCATCATGGCTCAACAGGTACCCCTTGCGGCACAAAAGATCGCCGGAATGACCCGGGACGCCGAAGGCTGCATACTCTCCGCAGTCATCGAGGGCACCGCCAAAGGCAGCGCCGGCACTCAGAAAAACGATAAGGACGAGGTTGAATAAACCGGTTCGAAGCATGGAAGGACCGCCTTGTATCCGCTCACGGCGGAGGATGCAGGCGGCAGTTTAACAGGAGTAACGCAACAGAAGCAACACCCTACAGCAGATCGCGTTCCGTCTCGACGTTGTTCATGTGGAGCTTTCTGTTGATTTCCCTAACGTACTCAGGTTCCGACTTGGACGGCCCGCGCAATTCGGACAGGTAGTCGAGGTACAACTTGAACAGGTAACAAAACAGTCCCAGTCCCAGACAAGGGAGCACGCACCCCAGCACCAGAATGAACCCGGAATATACCACGCCGACCTCCTTCGTTGTGATCTCAGGATCCAGCGTGGCAAATATATATTAGCCTAAATTAATGTCAAGCATGCCTACCATTAATGTGGCGCATGGTCTCCCGTTCAGCGATGGAGTTGCGAGTGGCTATGAAAAAAAATTAACCATCCTCGTTTACACAGGAACAAAATCATCTATCATAGCCATTGTCTTCACATGCCAGTCTCACTGCGAGGTGTCAATGACAATGCACGAGGATTTCCTGGGCAACCACAGCCACAGTCCCGCAGCACAAGCGTTTCATCGTACCTCTATCTCGGGGCAGGCCGCCGAGGTAAAAGCAAAGCTGATTCACAATGTCAGAAGAAACTCGAAAAGGTACGGCGTCCTCACCTCCTCTCACATCCTGACCGTCCTGGCCCAGGATCTTCCCGCCGACTTTCATCGCCCGCTTCTGGAATCCATCTCGCACGACCCGCTCTGCAGCGACATCCGCACGCTTTTGACCCCTTCGGGGCAGCTCTTCTTCTACTCGATCGCACATATGAGCATCGAAGATGCCGCGACGAAGGGACAGCTCGAGGAAGTGAAGTTCGCCATGGCGCAAAGGATCCGCCGGGACTCACGCATCGCCACGGCACTCACGCCACTGAACGCCATGTTCGCGCAGTTCCATGAGATGACTCCGGTGAAGGTCTGCTCCATGCTGAACGAGATGCAGACACAGGCGCACTACCGTGACATAAAGACGGTCTCTTCCACGAACGGCGAACTTTACCTCTACTGCGACGCCCATGTAACCGAGAAGTACGCGACCATGCTTGCGAGATCCGCGGTCAGCGACGCCTGCCAGACCATAGTCGATACGGTACGGGAAGAATCGCGACTTTACCCGAGACCGACGAAGGTGTCCGCCTTCACAAGTCAGGTCTACGGCATACCACCGACGACGCTCCAGCCATGCATCATCCGGGTGCTCAATGCGACGGAATTCGCCGACATAAGGAAGCTGGTGCATCCCGAGACCGAGGCGGAATACCTTTACTCGAACCTGCACATGACCGAGGAGCAGGCGGTCGCGCTTATGAAGTGGCTCGAGGAAGGACGCCGGCCTTCGACATGAAACCGTCCGGCACTAAAGCGCAAGAGCGACGACCTCGGCGATGTCCTTCACCTGAGTCGTGCTTCCCGCTACTTCCTTTATGCCGTCCTCGAACATGGTCATGCAAAACGGACAACTGACACAGACGGTAGCCGGGTTTTGCGCCAGCGCTTCCCCAACCCTGTTCCGGTTGATCGGCGTCCCCTCGTGCTCTTCGAGCCACATCCTCCCGCCCCCTGCGCCGCAGCAGAAGGCGTTCTCGCGGCTGCGCTCCATCTCCACCAATTCCGCTTTGGTGCTTTCCCGCAGCACCTCGCGCGGCGCATCGTACACCTCGTTGTGACGCCCAAGGTAGCAGGAATCGTGAAACACCACCTTCCCTAGATCGACCGTCTGAGACAAGTCGAGCCTGCCACGTTGCATGAGGTCCCTGATCAGCTCGCTGTGGTGCACGACCTCAAGCTCCATGCCGTACTGGCGATAGTCGTTTTTGAGCGCGGTGAAGCAGTGCGGGCATTGGGTAATGACCTTCACGACCCCTTTCTCCCGGAACTGCCGCACGTTCTCCCGCGCCATCAGGTCGAAGAGGTATTCGTTGCCGAGGCGGCGGACGCTGTCACCGCAGCATTTTTCATCCCTTCCAAGGACCCCGTAGGAAACACCCGCCGCATCGAGCACCCGCGTGAGAGCGACGCTCACCTGTTTGTTGCGTGCATCGAACGCCCCGGAGCAGCCGACATAGAGAAGATACTCTGTCTTCCCCGCCTCAAACGGGCGCAGTTCCAGTTGCGAACTCCACTTGCTCCGTTCCGAAGGCGCCATCCCCCACGGATTTGAGCGCTGCTCCATGTTTTCGAAGAGGTTCAGCAGTTCCTCCGGAAACCGCGCCTCCATCTGCACCAGGTGACGCCGCATCTTCACGATTTTCGGCAGGTGTTCGATGAAGACCGGGCACGCCTCCATGCACGCGCCGCAAGAAGTACAACTCCAAAGTGCGGCCTCGCTGGTCGCGTCCTTGCCGTTCGCCCCGATGAGCGAGACGCAGCGTTCGGCATCGGCATCGCCGACCAGCTTTTCCATCACGGCGCCGTTTCGCAGCACGTTCTCCTTGATGGCATGGATCACCTCTCGCGGATTCAGCGTTTTGCCGGTCGCTGCTGCGGGGCAAGACTGTTGGCAGCGGCCGCACTCAGTGCAGGAAAAAGAATCTAGCAGATCCTTCCACGAGAGCCGGTCCACGGTGGCGGCGCCGAAGCGGTTTCCTTCGGCGAACTCCTCGCGCTCCTGGGTATTGCTCTTTCCCATGGTGCGCAAGAAGACGTTGGGTACGGCGGTAAGGATGTGCATGTGCTTGCTGTACGGCAGGAAGTTCATGAAGCCGAGCAGCACCACGGCATGGATCCACCAGAAGAGGCGTTGCGCAAAATCCAGGTTTCCGGCAAGCGGAGATGCCTGGAGCAGATGCGCGGCCAGGTTGGACACGGGCGTTGCTGCGGAAGTGGTGAGTGTCCCCTGCACGATGCGCACGCCGTTCAGCCCGAAGTAGGCAAGCATCAGTGTCGCGATCATCGTCAGGATGAAGTAAGCCTCGAAGGTTCGTGCTCCTTCAAAGGGCGGAGCCACGGTGCGGCGCAAGGCGGCCACGCACACCGCGAGCAGCGCGGCGAGCGAGCAGATATCGAACAGTAACAGGAGAGCGGCGTGTATCGGTCCGGGGAGAAGATCGAAGGATAGCGCAGGGATGACGCCGGAAACGAGAAACTCAAGGTTCGCCGCGGCGAGGACCAGGAAGGCCCAGAAGATGACGCCGTGGTTCACGCCGAAGGGGCGGCTAACCACCCGCTTCTGCCCGACGGCATAGATGAGCATCTCTCTGAAGCGGGCAACCGGTCGGTCGAAGCGGTTTTCACTTGTGCCGACGGCGACCAGCGCCAAACGGCGATAACAGCTCACCGCGAACGCGGCGAGAGAAAGAGTCAAAAGGGTGATGAATAGAGTCTGTTCCATGGGTGCTCCGTTAAGTCGATATTAGGACGACTGGGTTCACATTCCCTCTCCCTCCGGGAGAGGGTGCCCGAAGGGCGGGTGAGGGCGCCGCCATACAGGGACAGCTCGCTAATTGCCGCGCCCTCACCCTGCCCCTCTCCCGGAGGGAGAGGGGATTGCAAAGGCCCCGTCAAGCCAGTGAGGTCGAAGCTGCCGCCCTTCCCTTCACATCCCTGATCCCGGCGGTGAGTGCCGGAACCACCTCGAAAAGGTCGCCGACGATGCCGAAGGTCGCCACCTCGAAGATGGGCGCCTCGGCGTCGCGGTTGATGGCTATGATGACGTCGGAGTCCTGCATCCCGACCAGGTGCTGTATGGCGCCCGAGATGCCGCAGGCGATGTAGATCTTCGGACGCACCGTCTTTCCGGTCTGTCCGACCTGTCGGTCCTGCGGGAGCCAACCTGCGTCGACGGCGCTGCGCGAGCCCCCCACCACACCACCGAGTTCCTCGGCAAGCTCTTCAAGCATGGCGAAGTTCTCCTTGGCCATGAGGCCGCGACCGCCTGAAACGATGAACTCGGCTCCCGCCACGTCGACCTTCTCCTTACTCCCCTTTTCGGTGATGACCTCGAGTACGCGTGTGAAAATCGACGCTTCCGATACGGGACAACTCTCCTCCATGATTGTGCCGGTGGTGCCTGTGCGCTGCGCCGGCATGGGCATCACGTGCGGACGGACCGTCGCCATCTGGGGACGGAATCGGTCGCACATGATGGTGGCCATGATGTTGCCGCCGAAGGCCGGGCGGGTCTGCATCAGGTTCCCCTTATCATCGATGCCGAGACCGGTGCAGTCCGCGGTGAGCCCGGTCTTTACCCGTGTCGCCACGGCGCCTGCGAGATCACGTCCCATCCCCGTCGCCCCCATCAACACGACCTCCGGCTTGTGCTTGCCGATGAGATAACACATCGCCTCCAGGAAGGGCTCGGTGCGGTACTGGCGGAACACGGGATCGTTTATGAGATACGCCTGGTCGGCCCCGTAGCTGAAGGCGAGGTCGGCGAGAGGCTGGATGCCGCTGCCGATGATAACCGCCGAGAGCGGCACGCCGAGCTTGTCGGCGAGTTCGCGCCCGATCCCGGTGAGCTCCCAGGAGACTTTGGCCGCTTCACCGTCGTTTTGTTCGATGAAGACCCAGACCCCCTTGTAGGCCGAGATCCTGCGACGGCGTTCGAGCTCCTCCTCGTCCACCTCCTCGCCGCCGTGTTTCTCAAAGCTTGCGATGATGGCAAGTTCCTCAGGGGTGTAGAACATCTCCAGGGCGCCGGCCGGGCACGCCTTAACGCACTTCACGCAGCCGATGCATTTGTCGGCAGCGATGATCGGTTCGCCCTGTTCGCTCATCTCTACGCCGTTCACGGGGCAAACGCTCTGGCAGCGTGCGCCGCAGGCGATGCACTTGCCGCTTATCACCCGCGCCTTGCCGCGCGGCCTTTTCAACTTTTGTGGTTCAGTCATGGGTTCACCTTTTTTATATGGTGTCGGCCATCCGACTGGTCGGACTGGTCCGACTGGGGCTAGACGGCCAGCATGTCACCTGCAATCAGCCGCTCGAGCAGCAAGCGGGCGGCGCCCGCGGGGTCGTTCATGCCGTCGCCGACGATCTCCCCTTCCTTCCTCTCCGGTGAGAAGATCCGGCTTACCCAGGTGGGGGACCCCTTGAGTCCGACGCTGTTCACATCAAGCTGCAACTGCTCGTTGCTCCACACCTCCACTTCGGCTTTGGCTGAAGCAAGCCGCATGGGTACGGTCGGGTAACGCGGCCGATTCAATTCGCGCACCACGGTGATCATCGCCGGCAGTCGCGCTTCCACGATCTCGTAACGCCCCTCCAGCTTGCGCCTCACCGTGATCGTCCTCTCCACCAGATCTATTTTCTCGATCCGGTCGACAAGGGTCAGCTGGGAAAAGTCAAGGCGCACCGCGATACCGGGACCGACCTGGGCGGTGTCACCGTCGATGGTCTGCTTGCCGCAAAAAACGATTCCCACTTCTTCATCTTCGCGGAGCTTGGCTATGGCAGCGGAAAGCACGTTGCTGGTGGACAAGGTATCGGCACCGCCGAAGACCCGGTCGGAGAGAAGGACGCTTCGGTCTACTCCGAGCGCGAGCGCTTTTCTGAGCGTGGCTTCCGCGTTGGGTGGTCCCATGGAAAGCGCCACCGCCTTGAAACCATGGCTGTCCTTGAGGCGCAGACTCTCCTCCAGGGCGTGACTGTCATAGGGGTTGATGATGAAAGGAATCCCGTCTCTCACCAGCGTGTTGGTCACGGGATCGATCTGTACCTGCGTCGTATCGGGAACCTGTTTGATACAGGCGACCACAATCATAAGCCCTCCATTATTGGCATAGCAACGGGTTGAACTTTGTACTTACCGCCTTACAGCTGTACCGACATATCAAATTATCGACTTACAGCCTGGCATAACTAATCACCCCATACTTCCCATACTTGCCAAGGCAAAGACGCTTTGAGGATGGTAAGCAGGAACGACTCCAAGATACATCAGCGAGTTGTTGCCGCGGATCGAGAAACCTTTGCGTGTAAGCAGCGAGGCTGCAGCGACATTGCCGGCGGGAACATCCAGAAAGACCGCCTCGCCGGTACTCCCTAAGGCGAGTTCAAAGAGAGCTGCTCCCTGCTCATCTCCGAGCGCTCCCCACGGCCCCACTTGCATCCCCCCCTCCCAATGCTGCGTGCAAAGAAAGGAGCACTCCCCGCAAAACACCCGCCCTCTGCTGCTGGTTACCTGAAGCAGAGCCTCACGCCGGTCGCCCCAGCCGTAAGCATCCACCTCTGCGATAACTTTCCGATCAATGGGAGCGGCGGAAAAGAGTTTGGGAGCCGCACTCCCCTCCCCCACCCAGCGGTTGATACTGTCGATGGTGACGAAGCCGAGCTTGCGGTAAAGATACGCACCTTTCGCCGATGCCGTGAGCCAGATCGTTTGCACACCCGCACAAAGCAGCGCGTCAATGGCGCCGCGCATCAGTTCCATCCCTATGCCGCGCCTGCGATGTTGCGGGGAAACGAGCAGGTTGCCGATCCATCCGCTTTCGTCGTGACGCACCGAAGTCACGTAACCCACGGCTTCGTTTCCGTCCCGCTTCACCAAGCACCCCTGGGGGAAGGCCTGCAGCAGGAACTTCAGTTCCCACTCGTCGCAGATCCACCCCTCGGCGGTAGCCATGGCGATAAAAGGGGCTATATCGTCGTTGCGAAACGGTGCCGTCATGATCAGAGGGGCGCCGTGGCTAGCTGCAGGTTCTCGCCAATGAGCCCAACCGCGTCGGCACGGCACTGTTTGCAGTGTTTGAACTGCCCGATCGTTTTCTCGTTGTCGCGTCGCAACGCATCGAGCCTTTCCGCTGAAGGTGCTTCGATGTGGGCGAAATCGGCCTGCGGAATGAGGGGCATGATGTTCATCACAAAGGCGCCAAGTTCCTTGACCTTTTTGGAGATGAGCGGGATCTGATCGTCGTTTATTCCCGGGATGAGCACCGTGTTGATCTTAATGGTCATCCCGAGCTCGGCCGCAAGACTGATCCCCTCCAGTTGTTTTCTCACCAGTATCTCGCCCCCTTCTTCGCCGGTGTAGGTGGTGCCGTTGTAATGCACATGGGAGTAGATCCTGCCCCCCACCCTGGGATCGAGGGTATTGAGCGTTACGGTGAGGCTGTGCAACCCAAGCGCATGCAGAACCGGCATCTTGTCAGGCAACAGCAGACCGTTGGTGCTCATGCACTTGATAAGGTGCGGGAATTCCTGATCCACAAGCTGGAAGGTCCGGAAGGTCTCGTCGTTGAAAAGCGGATCACCCGGACCTGCTATACCGATCACCTTGATGATCGGGCCGGTGATGGGGCTCGCCATCACCTCGCGGACTCTGACGATCGCCTCTTCGGGGGAAAGCAACCGGCTGGTCACGCCGGGGCGCGATTCATTGGCGCAGTCGTGGCGCCTGGTGCAGTAACCGCACTTGATGTTGCACTTGGGAGCCACGGCGAGATGCATCCTGCCGTTTTTGTGGTGGTTGCCGCCAAAGCAGGGATGCCCCTGGATCTTCTCCATCTTTTTGCACGCTGTTGCCATGACATCCTCCTTGATCCTCGCTCCAGGCTGCCCCTGAAACGAAAAATGCCCGGTCGGATAGTGTTCTCCGCCGGGCATCGTTGCCGTCAATGTGAGATACCTCTTTGTATCTGTTGATCCTCGTTGAGCATTTAGCGTGCCAGTCCCACTGGCTGAGCACGTCTACACAATCCGCCGAACCCGTCCTTTCTGGAGATCCGCACTGCAGCATTCGTTGCCGCAAAAGGGTTTAGGCGCTTTTTCCCGACGTCGCCGCCGTAGCATATGCGTGTGTCCGACCACGCCGTTTGGAAACCGGCATTTGCGGAGTCGGCTACAGGCTCTAATGCCTATCAGATACCCATGAGACTATTTTTTGTGCACAGTGACGCGGCGTGATGGCGGCAATCTCCGCAGCTAAAGTTCTTCAGAAAATTGCGGGGACGGCACAAAGTGTGGCCACGAAGCGACGCAGGTGACCTCGCGCTCCCCCCTTTGCGAAGGGGGGACGGGGGGGATTTAGCCTTGTGTTCGCCGCACTACGCCGGTTGGACTGAATCCAAAGGTGTTGCGTCTATCACCGCGGTTGCTCGGCTTCTAGCGTCTGCTTGCACGATGACCGCTTCAGCGGGTGTTTACCTGGGCAAATCCCCTCTGTCCCCCCTTCGCAAAGGGGGGAACGTTAGAGCATGCTCTCTGGTACGAACGAGTAACCCCAGTGGCTCCCCGGAATTTCCTGAAGCGACAAGATTTTTTAGAGGGAAGCCGGAGTGGATATTGCAGCGCAAATTGCATGACTGGCCATTCTTTCCATAGCGAGGTTCTTTCCAGGGCAAGGGGCGCTTTCATCGGGCTCGCGGTCGGGGACGCGCTCGGAGCTCCGGTGGAATTCATGACCCGTGGCGAGATAAAGGGGAAGTATGGCGTCTTAAGAGAAATGGTGGGAGGCGGATGGCTTAGACTCAAACCGGGACAAGTGACCGACGACACGGAGATGTCGCTCTGCCTCGCACGGGCAATCAGCCGTGCCGGAGGTTGGAGTCTGAAGGATGCCGCCGACAACTTGGCGGGATGGCTGAAATCCAAGCCGATAGATGTCGGAGACACCTGCCGGCGCGGCATTCGGAACTACATGCTGCACGGCACCACCGAGACCCCACCGAACGAATGGGACGGCGGCAACGGCGCCGCTATGCGGACCCTGCCCATCGCCCTTTGTACCGTTGGCGACGCCACCCTTCTCGAGACCTGCACCATCGACCATGCCCACCTGACCCACAACCATCCTCTCTCCGACGCGGCCACCCTTTATCTCGGCCGGTTGCTGCATCTGGCCCTTACCGGCCGCTCCATGCAGCGCATAAGGCGCGAAGCAGCCGACCTGATTGCCCTCTACCCGAATTTCAACTTCGAGCCGTACAAGGGGCTAGCGTCAGGGTACGTGGTCGACACCATGCAGACCGTCTTCCACTGCTTCTTCAGATCACGTTCTTTCGAAGGATGTGTGACGGAAACGGTAAACCAGGGAGGCGACGCCGACACGACAGGCGCCATAGCCGGCGCACTTGCCGGTGCGTACTACGGCGAGGAAGCGATTCCTCTACGGTGGAAGAAGAAGCTGCCCAAGGGACTTGTGAGCGAGATTGTTGAACTCTCGGAGCAGTTGGTGCAGCTATCGCCGCTATTTAAAGAAAATCAGAATAAAATCCTACTGCTCCACCGCTCCGGATGATTTATCTACCGCTCCGGATAACTTATCCATCGCTCTGCACAACTTATCCATCGCTCTGCACAATTTATCTACCGCTCCGGACAACTTATCCATTGCTCTGCACAACTTATCTATCGCTCTGGACAACTTATCCGTCGCTCTGCACAACTTGTCTGTCGCTCTGCACAACTTGTCTGTCGCTCTGCACAACTTATCCGTAGCTCTGCCCAACTTATCCGTCGCTCTGGACAACTTATCCGTCGTTCTGGACAACTTACCCGTCGCTCTGCACAACTTACCCGTCGCACTGCACAACTTATCCATCGCTCTGCACAACTTATCCATCGCTCTGCACAACTTATCCATCGCTCTGGACAACTTGTCCGACGCTCTGCACGACTTATCTATCGCTCTGAACAACTTGTCCGACGCTCTGCACGACTTATCTATCGTTCCGGACAACTTATCTGTCGCTCTGGACAACTTTCACTTATCCATCTATGCAGTGCACATGAGCCGTCTGACCCGGAACTCCCCGCCGACTACAAGGCACTCCCCCTCCCCTTTTAATATCGAGTTGGGCAAGAGTTCACTGAAAAAGAAGATCTTGGCGAGCGGGACCTGCACCTCCCAGACAATGAAACCAAACTCCCAGGCGCGCTCTTCGTCGGTCGTGAATGAGTTCAGGTTGTTGAGCCGCACGATCTCTTCACGCTTCGAAAGCGTCTCCAGTTTATCATGCTCGCAGCGTTCGAAGGTGCCTCGGTACAGGGTGAGATGCTTGCGGTCGGGATATCGTTTGGCGAGTTCGTACTGGCAGTATTCGTAGAGCAGATCGAGCTGGGAGTTGATGGCGGAGGTGCGCGCGCTACCCTTGGTGCGGTCGATGGCGTACTGCAAGTAGTTTTCGTCGTGGATACCGGCGATGCGTACGTTGTGGAAGGTAGGTGCAAGCCCCATCCGGCTCTCCACCCATCCTTTCAGCACTGCTCCCTCCACGGAGTTTGAATCCATCATCCACCCTCTTAGAAAGCGGAGATAGCTGTTTTTAAGGCTCTTTCGCGCCAGGGCCGTTTCCTGCTGCCATTGATGCAGCTGGAATTTCACCGACATGTAGTCGTTGAAGACCGAGGCGCGCTCTTCGGCGGAGCTTATGCCGTCGAGTTTGTCGAAAAGGAACCGGTTCACCGCGCGCACGCCCTGGATCTCGAGGGTTTGCGGGTGGTCGTTGAAGTGACGGGAAGCGATTACCCACGGGGGAAGGTTGCAGTGGTTGAATGAATTCTCCATTGAATCGCCACTTTTGATACGGATTGAGGTTGAGGTTGAAACCGGGACCTGCACGGCTTAGCCGGAGTTTCCAGCAAGCAACTGGTGTCCTACAGCACTTTGGCAAGATCCTTCAAGACGGGCTCTATCTCGCCTTCTATCACGTACGGCTCGACGCCCAGACGTTCGAGTTCGCCCTTGGGGGCTTCACCGATCATTGAACATACGACGGCACGGCATCCTTTGAGGGCGTCGGCGGTATCTTTCAACGTATGAGCCCTGAGCGGATGCTCCGGGTCGAAGCGACAGTACTTCTCAACTGGGCGCTCTTCCAGAAAGGTGACGACCTCGTCCTCGACCTGGTAGATCAGGAAGCGTTCGACGTGCCCGAAGTGCTGGTTGATTTCCTTGCCATCCCTGGACGCGACTGCGAAAAGCATAGAGACCTCCTAAAGACAGAGAAAGACGAACTCCACCGCGTATGCCACCTGTCTTATCCGTATAAGTCCCCTCTCCCTTTGGGAGAGGGCTAGGGTGAGGGCATTGCGATCAGGCAACCTGTCGCTTCGTGGCCAAGCCCTCACCCGCCCTTCGGGCACCCTCTCCCGGCGGGAGAGGGGGATTGGCGAGAAAGGGGGACAGGCACCTGCGGAGCCAGTCCCCCTTACCTTTATGCCACCACCGGCTCGAAGGTGAAGCACTTCTTGGAGCAGGTCCTGCCGCAGGCCTGGCAACCGATACAGTTGCCGGGATTCTCAACCTTCATGAACATCTTGGCCGAATCGTCCTCGTCGACCTCTTCGAAGTTGAGTACGCCGTGGGCGCAGACCTTGAAGCAACGGCCGCAGCCGATGCAGGTTTCCTCGTCAATGGAGGTGATGAACTGCGGGGTCCACTCTTTCTTGTCCTTGGTCAAGCCGGTGATGTAAGCCATGATTTATCTCCTTTTTTCGATGTATTGATTGCCGCTTATAGATTCATTGCTTGAACTTTTAACACTCCTGCAACAACGTCCCCTCCCCTGGAGGGGGAGGGCCAGGGAGGGGGCGCGCAGCGGCTTGATAAAGCTTCCCCCCTCCCAACCTCCCCCCTCCGGGGGGAGGAGTTACTATTCCTCGTCGAGGAAGGATGCCGCGTGGTCCTTGTTCATCGCCTTGCGCAACCAGGGGGGAGGATTGCCGCGCAAAACTTCCTGCATCCGTTCGATCGACTCCTTTAGCCCCACCTCGACGTTGGTCTTCATGGGGTGGATCCGCTTGGCGACCAGCTTGGCAGCGGCCGGTCCACCGATCTGCATGGTATAGACGATGGCGCAGTCGGACAGGAGATTCGCCCTTGCAGCAATGCGGTCCTCCTCATCACTGCCGCTTTCGCCGACAGTGAGGGTCTGAACGTAATGCGCCTCCTCCGGCCCAACTTCCCACACGTGGAAGGCATCAGCCTGCCCGAAATGCATATCGATGGATTCACCGGTCTTGCTCGTAAAAGCGATTTTCATAGCGGTCTCCTTTTGAATTGAGGTAAAGCGTCTCGTCAGCGGCAAATAGGTCCTACCCACGGGGGAGGCTGGGAGGGGTAAGTCTGATCGTGCCGCTTCGCGCCCCCTCCCTGCCCCTCCCCCTCCGGGGGCGGGAATTGTAAAAGCCCGGCCAGATAACTCCTCCCCCCGGAGGGGGGAGGTTGGGAGGGGGGAAGCCTCTAGCCTCGTCGGGTTCAGTTGTGCGCCAGCTTCTGCGCTTCTTTCGCGTTTGCCTGGAAGATGTTGGCAACTTCGAAGATGAGGTTCAGCGTCCCCTGGTAGCCGACCCACATCTTGTGATGCGAGCCGAGCCGGTCGAAGACCGGCATCCCCGTCCTCAGATGTGCCCCTATGCCCAGCTTCTTGGCGGCCTGCCTGCCGTTCGAATTCGCCACCAGCAGGTCTGCGCCGGCTGCGGTGCTTTCCAGATCCTCCAGGTCACCCACGAAAAGGTTCTCTACCGGCAACAGGTCCAGCCCGCGCGTCCTCGTCGCGGCGATGGCTACTTGGATCTCGCAGCCAAGGCTCGCAAGGAAAGCGGTCATCCCCTTCAGGTGGTCTGCCTCAAGCGCAAGAGCGATCTTCTTCTGCCCGAACTGGTAATGGCAGTCGACCATGGCGTCCATGAGGCGACTCCTCCAGCGCCTGAGCTTCTCGGGAACGGGACGCCCGGAAACCTTGGCAAGCGTCGCCATCAGGAGGTCGCACTCTGCGAGTCCGGTGATCGAGGTGAAGCCGTAACTTGGGATGCCGTACTTGTCCTTCAGAACTGCGGCGGCATCAGCGAGAGAATCTCCAAAGTAGAGCGTTGCCACGCTTCTACCCGCAGCCTTGATCCGTTCCACGGCGATCCCACCTACCGACAGTGCCGAGACCGTCGCGTCTATGTGTCCGTCCAGTGCGTTGGAGATGTCGGGAACAATGATCGGGTCGAGCCCGAAAGCCTGGCATAACTCTCCGATTTCCTCGACTTCAGCCGGTGTCAGATGACATCCGGGCAGGATACTTACCTGTCCAGGTATGGGGATATCCCATTCCGGAATGGTAGCGAGAATCGCCTCGACCGCGGCGGCATACCCTTCCTGCATGGAGCCGCAATAATCCGGGGTGGACGCATGGATCACCGGGATGTGGTCATGCTCGGGATGGGACTCGCGGAACTTCACGATCGCACTCCTCACATCGTCGCCCATGGTCTCGGTCAGTCCGGTGGTCATCACACCGACGACGGCAGGCTTGAACTTCTCCATGACCCGGTTGAGCCCGAGTTTCAGATTCTCCCAACCGCCGAAGATGGCGGCCTCCTCGCTCATGCTGGTCGAGTTGAGCGCGATGGACTCCTTGAAGTGACGCGAGAGCTGCAGCCTGATGAAGGTGGAGCACCCCTGCGCGCCGTGCAAAAGCCCGAGCATGCCGTCGATACCGAGGTAGGCGAGCGTTGCGCCGAGGGCCGGCGAGTTCTTCTGCGGGTTCACCGTCGCGTTTTTCGTCGGGACCTTCACCCGTGAGCCCTTCATATCAACTGAGGCAAGACGCGCCGCGTGTCCCGCGGTGAACGCAACATCCGCCTCGAGAGCCGCTTCATCCTTCTCCCAGGGGGCCTTCCCGTTCAGCGCGGACCAGATCGGGTTGTTCACGGTCAGATCCAGCTGCTTCGCGAAGGTGACCATGCCGGAATAACCGGCGTAGGGGTGACTGCGGCCGTGGTTGATATCCAGAAAAGGCGTCTTGGTCTTGAGGGCCAGGTATTTGGTCTTTCCTCCGGCAACGATCAGGTCGGGAAGCTTGTCGTACATGACGGATAGAAGCCCGGCGGTGCTCGTGTCCGCGATGATGGAGGCGTCCTCGTGCATGAGCGCCTTCATGCGGTAGAAGTCCTCAAGCGTGGAGTTCTGCGTTCCGGCCGCGAGGATGTCGACACCAAGCTCGGCGAGTGCGTTCACCATGGACCAGGTCTTGACGCCGCCGGTGAAGAGAACCGCCCTCTTCCCGGCGAGCCGCTCGCGGTAGGGCGCCAGTTCGGCGCGGCAGGCCGCCTCGCACTCGGCGATGAGCGCCTCGACCCGCTCCTGCATGACCCGCTTCTCCAGGCCGTTCACTTGGTCGTCCAGTTCGCGGGCGATGTCGCGCAGCGCCTTCGCCACATCGGTCATGCCGTAAAAGGATTCCTCCAGGTACGGGATGCCGTAATTCTTCTGCATTTTCTTGGCGAGGTTCGTGAGGCTCTTGGAGCAGACGATGACGTTCAGCTTCGCACGGTGTGCGTAGCGCAGGTCCTCGAATTTCGCGTCGCCGCTGATGCAGGAGAGGACGCGAATGCCGAGCCGGTCGAAGAGCGGCAGCATCCCCCACAGATCGCCGGCGATGTTGTACTCGCCGATCAGGTTGATGTCGTAGTCGGTGGTGTATTCGGGCTCGGCGGTGCCGATCACGTACTTGAAGAGGGTCTCGCCCGCCAGGCGGTTGCCGATGTTCTTGTCGCCGATGAAACCGGGGGTGTTCACCGGGATCACCGGTACGCTCACCTTGTCGCGGGCCGCCTTGCAGACCGCTTCGATATCGTCTCCGGTCATGGAGGTGACGCAGGTGGCGTAGACGAAGATGGCCTTCGCCTCGGGGTAGCGCGCCGCCAGTTCCTGAATGGCGCGGTAGAGCTTCTTCTCGCCGCCGAAGATCACGTCGTTTTGCAGCATTTCGGTGGTGAAGCCGCGGCGGTAGATCTGGGAGTCGGAGGAACGCGCGCCGCGGTTGTCCCAGGAGTTTCCGGCGCAGGCTATGGGGCCGTGCACCAGGTGAATCACGTCGGTTATGGGCATGAGGACGACGCGCGCGCCGTCGTAGGCGCAGCTTCTCTCGGTCCCTTCGCCCGGTTCGGATTTCTTGCAGAACTTGGGAGCCCCGGCGTCGTGTGTTTCGCAATCTGTCGTGTCGTACCAATCCGGCTTCGCCATTGGAGCCTCCTTTCGTGTGGGGCCGAGGGGAAAACCATTAGCCACGGAGAACTTCTGAGAACATCTGAGAAAACCAAAACGCTTGAAGTTAAAACCTTGGTTTTTGCCTCTCTCCGATTTTCTCAGATTGTCTCCGTGGCTATGGTTTTTGGGGTTTTATCTCATCATCTCGAAGTTACGGTCGTCGCAGGTCTCGTCACGGATGTCGATGAACTTGTTGCAGATGGTGGTGAGCATGTTGATGGCGCCCTGGTAGCCGATAAGCGGCATGCGGTGCAGGTTCACGCGGTCGAAAATCGGGAAGCCGAAGCGGAACAGCGGCACCTTCGCGTCGCGGGCCATGAACTTGCCGTGGGTGTCGCCGATGACGGCGTCGACCGGGTCGGTCATGAGGAGGCTCCTCATGTGCCAGAGGTCCTTGTTGATGTAGATCTTGCACCCGGCGCCGTAGGGGGAAGCGTCAAGCAGCGCCTGCAGTTCCTTCTCGAGCTTCTTCGTCCCCTTGCTGCACAGGATGTGGTACGGCCGCGCACCCATCTCCAGAAGGAAGGTGACGTACCCGATCAGGTAGTCGGGATCGCCGTAGAGGGCGAACTTCTTGCCGTGGATGTACTGGTGCGCGTCGGTCATGGCATCGACGGCGCGTCCCCTCTCCGCCTTCAGCGACTCGGGGATCGCCTTGCCGAATTCCTTGGCTAGGGTCATCAGGAGTTGGTCGGTCTTCGCGACGCCGAACGGGGTCGGCATGGAGATGTGCTTGCCGGAGAAGTTCTCCTTGATCCAGCCGAAGGTCTTGGTGCTCGCGTAGGGGGCGACGGTGAGGGTCACCTTCCCGTTGATCGAGTCCGCCGCATCCTCGAGCGGTGTGCCACCGGGATAGGCACGGTAGGTGCCGTCGAGCGGGGAGTCGAAGGACTCGGAGATGTCGGCAAGGAGCGTGTTCGGGATCCCGATTTCCTTGAGGATCCTCTTGTACTCGCGGTAGTTGCCGGTATTGGCGTCGAACCCGGCGATCAGGTTCAACTTACCGGTGCAGCGTCCCTCGATCTTCTTCCCATCGGTGAGGGTCTGCAGGATGGAGAGGAGCATCGCGTCGTAGCCGTGAACGTGCGAGCCGTTGAAGCTCGGGGTGTTGGCGTAGGGGAGCGGGTAGTCCTGCGGCACGATTCCCTTGTTCCGCGCGTTCTTGATGAACGTGGTCAGGTCGTCGCCGATGACCTCCGGCATGCAGGAGGTGAAGATCGCCATCATCTTCGGCTTGTAGATGGTGTAGGCGTTCTCCAGACCCTCGTGCAGGTTGTTCTGTCCCCCGAACACCGCGCCGTCTTCGGTCATGGCGTCGGATACGGCCGGCGCAGGCTCGCGGAAGTGACGGTTGAAGGTGGAACGGTAGTAGGAGGCGCACCCCTGGGAGCCGTGCACGAAGGGAAGCGTCCCCTCGAAACCGTGCGCGGCGAGTTCCGCGCCGAGCGGCTGACAGGCGTGTGCGGGGTTGATCACCAGCGCCTGGCGGGCGAAGTTCTTCTCCTTGTACTCCTCGCTATTGATCCACTCGGAGACCCGGGTCACTTCCTCTTCGGGTATCTCGGTGACATATTTCACGGCAGCTTCTGCAGTCATAGTATTGCTCCTTTCGGCCGGAGACTAATCCGTCACACGGCGGAAGTTAAAAACGGGTTGAGGTTCTGGCGTACTAGAAAGGCGCGTTGACGAGCTTCCAGGTCGGGCTGTTCACCGCCATGTCGATGTCGCGGGCGAAGATCGGGAAGCCGTTGTAGGCGTGGTACGGACCGGAGTAATCCCAGGAGTGCATCTGGCGGAACGGGATGCCCATCTTCTGGAACAGGTACTTCTCCTTGATGCCGGAACCGATGAGATCGGGACGCAGTTCGTGGACGAACTGCTCGAGCTCGTGCTCGGAGGCGTCGTCGTAGATGACGGTCGCTTCGGGCATCTCGGGTGAGGTCCTCTCGTAGTCGTCGCCGTGGGCGAACTCGTAACCGGAACCGACCACGGTCATGCCGAGGTCCGCGTAGGCGTTCACGGTGTGGCGGGGACGCAGGCCGCCGACGTAGAGCATTACCGTCTTACCTTCCAGGCGCGGACGGTACTCGTCGATGACCGCCTGCATGATCGGGTCGTACTTGGCGATGACCGCCTCGACCCTTTCCTTGATGTAGTCGTCGAAGTACTCGGCGATCTTTCTCAGGCTCTCGCGGATCTTGGTCGGGCCGAAGAAGTTGAACTCGACCCAGGGGATGCCGTATTTCTCTTCCATGACGCGGCACATGTAGTTCATGGAGCGGTAGCAGTGGATCAGGTTCAGCTTCACCGTGTGTGTTGCGGCGATCTTCTCCAGTTCGCCGTCGCCGGTCCATACCGCCTTGACGTTGAGTCCTATTTCTTCAAGCAGAGGTTTAACGCTCCAGACGTCGCCGCCGATGTTGTAGTCGCCGATCAGGGCGATGTCGTACGGGCTTTCCGGCTCGCGGAATTCGCGGGTCCCGATGATGTGGTCGCGGATCGTGTCGTTGGAGATGTGGTGGCCAAGGGACTGGGAAACGCCGCGGAAGCCCTCGCAGTTGCAGGGGATGACCGGGATGTCCAAGTCCTTCGACGCGGTCTTCGCGACCGAGTTGATATCGTCACCGATAAGGCCTACCGGGCACTCGGAGAGGACCGAGATCCCCTTGGCGAGCGGGAAGAGCTCGTGGGCCTCTTCGAGGAGCGTCCTTAGCTTCTTGTCGCCGCCGTAGACGATGTCCTTCTCCTGGAAGTCCGAGGTGAACTGCATGGCGAACTGTGAGACGCCGTTCACGCCGGTGACCAGGTTGCGGCGCGTGCCCCAGGAGTACCAGCCGCAGCCGACCGGGCCGTGGGAGACGTGCACCATGTCGCGGATCGGGCCCCAGACGACCCCTTTGGCACCGGCATAGGCGCAACCGCGGGCGCTCATGATGCCGGGAACGGTCTTCCTGTTGCTCTTGACGCAAGCCCCCTCCCCCGCGTTCGGGGCAAGGTGCGGCGCCCTTTTCTTCTTCGCTTTATCGGGATAGATCTCCATGGCAGCATCGATCATCGCCTGGGTCGATTCCATGGTGATCCCTTCTACCTTCTTCTTCGCTTTTTCAGACATAACTGGCTCCTTTTAAGGGGCGGCGCGGGCCGCCCCTCCCGAATTTAGACCGCTGCCGCCTCGGCCACGCCCACGATGCTCTCGTCCTCGGCTTCCATGATGCCGTACTCCATGAGCAGGTCTTCGAGCTCTTCCATCTCGAGCGGGGTCGGAACCACCAGCATCTTGTTCTCGGCGATCTTCTGCGCCAGGGTGCGGTACTCGTTCGCCTGCGGGTGTTCCGGGGAGTACTCGATGACCGTCATCCTGCGCAGCTCGGCGCGCTGCACCTGGTTGTCGCGGGGAACGAAGTGAATCATCTGGGTGCCGAGCTTCTTGGCGAGCGCCTCGATCAGTTCGTATTCCTTGTCCGTTTTCCTGGAGTTGCAGATGAGGCCGCCCAGGCGTACCTTGCCGGAGGAGGCGTACTTCAGGATCCCCTTGGCGATGTTGTTGGCCGCGTACATGGCCATCATCTCGCCGGAGCAGACGATGTAGATCTCTTCCGCTTTTCCTTCGCGGATCGGCATGGCGAAACCGCCGCAGACGACGTCGCCCAGAACGTCATAGAAGACGAAGTCGAGGTCCGGGGTGTAGGCGCCGTTTTCCTCGAGGAAGTTGATGGCGGTGATGACGCCGCGCCCGGCACAGCCCACACCCGGCTCCGGTCCGCCGGACTCGACGCATTTGACGTCGCCGAAGCCGACCTTCATGACGTCTTCGATTTCGAGATCCTCGACGGTGCCGAGATCCCTGACGAGGTCCATGACGGTGTCCTGGGCCTTCGCGTGCAGGATGAGGCGGGTGGAGTCCGCCTTCGGATCGCAGCCTACGATCATGACCTTCTTGCCGATGGAGGCGAGGCCTGCCACGGTGTTCTGGGTGGTGGTGGATTTGCCGATGCCGCCCTTGCCGTAAATCGCGATCTGTCTCATGTCTTCTCTCCTTTTGGTTGCCCCGCCGACCGCCGCCGCCCTCAGGGGGGAGCGCTTAGTCACCGTCGCCGGCCAGTCCGGCGATCCTGGCACCTGGCATGCTCCTGTCGGGGCCGATAGCGGTGCGAGGCTCTTTTGATGTGCGGGGCCTAAATAAAAAAGGCGCTCCGTTACTGCTAACGTGGGCGCCTTTGCCAAAACTGCGGAATCGAATACGACGTCGTATCCTTTATTCGATTGTTGCCTTACTCTTAGCAGCTACCGTGCCAAGTTGTAATTGTAGGCTATTGCTTGGTTTTACCCCTGACCGTGTGCTTCTTCTGCCGCCTTCGAAGTTGTATACCGGGGCAACTGCCCAAGTATTGTGCAGCGTGCGGTGGCGACTTCTGGGACTTCTGGGACTATCACTACAAAGCGCGGCATCGAGTCCCCCTCCCCTTGCGGGAGGGGGGCAGGGGGTGGGGGAAGGTGCAATCATTTAGGTATCTTGTGGCTTCACCCACCCCCCCGGCCCCCTCCCGTCAAGGGTGGGGGAGAGTTGGAAACGGGACAACGGGGGGGACAGGGGGGATTTGCCTTAGCCGGCCCAAGCAGTTACGCCGCCAACGACACGCCGCGCCCCTCGTGCAGCTTCAACAGGTCCCGGGGGGCCAGTGGGCCCTTGATGCGCTGCGCTGTGCTGCGCACCTTTTCCATAAGCTCCTGCGCCTCTTCCCTCGAAATGGGTATGCCGATCTGACGATAGCTCTCCACGATTCCGTTGGTGCCGGAATGTTTCCCGGCGACGATGTGACGCGTGAGCCCAACCTCCTCCGGTGAAAAGAGCTCGTAGTTGCGCGGGTCCTTCAAAACCCCGTCCGCGTGCAGCCCGGACTCGTGCGCGAACACCTTCTCCCCCACCACCGCTTTCCAGGCCGGGACCTCACGATTAGAGGCCCGCCCGACGAGCCGCGAAACGCCCCGGAAGCGTCTCGTGTCGATACCGACGTCTATGCCGCAGGCAACTTTGAGCGCCATCACCACCTCTTCGAGAGCCGCGTTGCCCGCCCGCTCTCCGAGACCGTTCACCGTGGTGCTGATGCTGCGCGCCCCTCCCCTCACCCCGGCAAGGGCGTTCGCCGTCGCGAGCCCAAGGTCGTTGTGGGTGTGCACCTCGATCTCCAACTCCGGCACGGCCGCGGTAAGTCGCGCCACCTTCTCGTACATCCCGAACGGTTCCAGGACGCCCAGGGTGTCGCAGAAGCGAAAACGGTCGGCGCCGTGTTCTCTGGCAATGGAGAGAAGCTCAATCAGGAAGTCGCCATCGGCCCGGCTTGCGTCCTCACCTCCGACACACGCGTAGAGCCCCTTTCCCTTAGCGAAATCGAGAGCCCGCTTCAACTGATCCTTCACCCAATCCCTCGTTTTGTTGATCTTGTGCTCGATCATGATGTCCGAGACGGAGAGGGAAATGTCGACGGCCTCGACGCCGCAGGCAAGACTCGCCTCGATGTCCGGGATTACCGCGCGGTTCCAGGTGATGAGCCGCGCCGACAGGCCGAGTTCTACGAGGGCCCTGATCGACGCCCTCTCCTCCTCCCCCATCGCAGGAATGCCGCATTCCAGTTCGTGGACCCCCATGGCGTCCAGATGTCGCGCGATGGCGATCTTCTCTCGTGCGCTGAAGACGACACCAGCGGTCTGCTCGCCGTCACGCAACGTGGTGTCACCGATACGTACCTTCACGTCCTCACCCATGTCGCCTCCTTCCGGGGAACATGCGTCCCCGTGTCAAAGCGTAACGGGCGCCGTTGCCCGGAAACTGCGCCAGCCGCAGTCTGAGCAAACCTTCAGCAGGAGCTGTGCCAGATGAATGCCGGTGCTCGGTATACAGGCGCACACAGAACTGTAAGCAGCAAAGATTACGGTGTTTCCAAGGTGTCACCATTGCGCCCCGTGGAGCACCGAATACTGGTGGAGGCTGACCTGGCGTTATGCGGAGCGCTTAAAATAGCGGCACAATGAGTCGTCCAGCGCCGGGAAACGCTATTGATAAGGACGACAGGTTGGTCATAGAAGTACTCTCTTTGAAGTTTTTCGTTGTTCCACATTAACCCCGGTGCTATGATCCGCGAACCAATCATTCCACATCTGCATATTCCGGTTTTCAATTGTCCAGAACGGAGGCACATGCCATGGCTTTGAAAGACGTACGGATACTTATCGTTGATGACGAGTCCTTTTTCCGCGATTCGCTGCGGGAGACGCTAGAGAGAATCGGTTTCACCGTGGTTGGGGAGGCGGCAGACGGCAGACAGGCGGTGCGGCAATATCTGACCCACCGACCGCACATCACCATCATGGACGTCTACATGCCTGAGAAAAACGGCATCGACGCCACGCGTGAGATCCTCGCCATCGACCGGAGTGCAAATGTCCTGACGAGCAGCGCCTCAGACTGCGCAAGCGACACGCAAGCGGTGCTCAAGGTCGGTGCGAAGGGGGTTCTGAAGAAACCATTCGAAGCAAGGGAAATATACAACACCATCAGGACAGTGTTGTGTGGCAGGTAAGGAGGATACGTGCAGGGAAATAAAGGTTCGTACCAGGGCTTTTACATCAATCTCGAACGCTCCGTACGGAGAAGGGAAGCCCTTGAGCAACGGCTATCGGAGAGCGGCTTGGCGGGAAAATACCTGCGTTTTCCAGCCATCGACGGCAGCGCCATCACCTACGGTCCGGACGCCGCCCGCGGAACCACCATACTAGGATGCACGTTGAGCCATCTCAGCGTCATAAAAAGCCAGCTAGGCAAAGAACGGCACATCCACGTTCTTGAGGATGACGCCGTGCTGCACAACGACATCGACCGGGTATTCGAGAAGTTCGTGGAGGTCAAGCGAGATGATGAGTGGGATATCCTCATGACCGACATTTTTCTGCCGCCGGACCTCTACCTCTTCAAGTTTCTGCACGAAAGATATCAAAAGCTGTCCGCCACCGGTTCCATCTCATTTCTAGATATCGGGTCGTGGGAATTCGCTGGCGCCAGCTCATACTTCGTCAACAAGCGCAGCATGGATAGGTTCCTGCAGATGATGGAGCACGCTTTCCCGCCGGAAACGCCTTACGACCTGAGAATCAGGGAGCTAGCCAAGCGAGGTGAACTCAAGGTTTTCGCCTGTTTCCCATTCTTCAGCACCGTATCCGAACTGAGCAGCGAGTCCACCATATCCGGGGACTTTACACACGTGCTGCCGCTCACCGAGTACCGCCGTGCCTTTTACGTGTCGGCCGACTTGAAGGCTATCGCAGGCGACCTGGAAGCCCTTTGCACCGAAGAAGCGGACACGCTGACCAGGATCTATCTCAACCTCGTAAGGTGCCTGGTCAGTCCGCAGCACGAGGCTTTCTAGCCCCCCACCCCATCTGCCTCCGAAGTTATAGAATCCTGCGGCAAGAAGACATCAAGGAGATCTGCAATGAGAAGAATCAACGCGGCAATAGTGTCCCTTGCACTGTTAAGCGCACTCGGCAGCAGCGCGAGCGCGGCAACCACCCACTACGTCACCCTTGAGGGACTGGAAAAAAGCCTACCCGCCACTCCCATCGTCGCCGGGTTCGACATCGACGACACCGTGCTCTTTTCCACCCCAGCCTACTACTACGGCGCCAACAACGGGGAAGGTCCCGGCGGCACGAACCGCTACGGCTCCGACTATCTGGCCAACCCGCAGTTCCGCAAGGACCTGAACCAGGACCTGGACAAGTTCAGCATGAAGAAGAAAGCAGGTGAGGAACTGATCGCTATGCACAAGCGTCGCGGTGACACCATCGTCTTCATCACCAAGCGAAACTGTTATGACGACGATGCCGAGGTGATCCAAAAGCGCCTGAACAGGCTTTTCGCTCTCAGCTCGCAAGTCTTCTGCACCAACGAGAAGTCGAAGACTCCGTACCTTGAGAAAACCGGAACGCGGATCTATTACGGCGATGCCGACACCGACATCGAATATTCCATGCAGGTCAAAGGCGACAAGGTAAGACCGATCAGGGTGGAGCGGAGCAGGATGTCGACCAACAAGGGGGGATACCACCCGGGGAAATACGGTGAGGAGGTCCTAGTCGATTCTGATAACTAGGCGAAGTGGTTTAGGACTCAGTTAGTCAGCATAGGGTGACAAATCAGACACTGCTCTTTCGGCGGGTGGTTCTTAGGCAGCGGTGTTGAGCTTTTGCGATGACAGGCGGCGCAGAGAGCCTCGGTTTCAGGCTGACTCTGCCCGCCCTTTACCGCCGCGTAAATCGGTTTATGCCGCTCGTCCCGCGGGACTGTTTTTCCCTTACCTTTACCGACTCCAACGGACAAAACGGCGACCAGTCCCAAACACGCCGCCACCATCAACCAATCTCTTCCAGTCAACTTCACGATCCTCTCCCGCCATCGTCCGGATGGCGCATTTCTTCAAGTGCCGGTGCAGCTAGATATGCCCGGGAACCATCTTCGCCAGGAACGCCCGGATCCTCTTCGCATTGGTCCCGACATCGCTGATACCGACCCTGGAAACGGAACGGACGTCGAGCAGCGAACGGTCGCCGGCCGGCACGATCCTGATCGCGATGTCGTCCTTGAACCCGAACCAGCGCGTCGTGTCGGTCGCCTCTATGACCCCCTCCGCCGGACGCTCGGCCACCACGGTCCACTTCAGCTCCCGCGCGGTCAAAAGCGCCCTTTTGTACGCCTCGCCCGCGGGCATCGAGAGCACCACGGTCTTAAGGTCCGGATACGCCTTCAACTGCTGCGTGGCGACGTCGATTCCCCCGTAGCGAACCCCGGCGCCGCGCGCGCTGCTGATCGCCACGAAATGAGGCGGGTTACTGAGATCGGTGCTGATGTCGTGGATGCGCGGGTAGCTTTGCGCCTGGAAATTCCAGTAAACCGGAACGGCGAAGGCGAACAGCGCCACGATGAGGGCAAGCAAGGAGATGAAGATCCCCTTGAAGTGCCGCCGCCGGACCGACACCACGGAGGACGCGAGGGCCAGCACGGCGCAACCGAAACCGATGTAGCCGGCGGCCTTTATCATGGCGAAACCGGTCCTGAAGTTCCAAAGGTTCAGCCTGGCGCCGGGGCCGGACGAAAGTAGCAGCAGGAAGGCGCAGGCTGCGCATGCAGCGGCGAATAACGGCAGAACCAGACTTGTTCCGGCGGCTGAAGGTCTCTTCTCTTCCATACACCCTCCATTCGGGACGTCACCCCGATTCCACCAAGACGCTACGCCGGCACCTTGAGCCGGTCAGGGGACGATGCCGGCGACCACGCCGGCACCGTTGGGCAGTTCTATAGGCAGGCGGCGCACGCCCTTCGCTCCGGCCGACTCAAGCATCCCGAAAAGCTCGCTCTCGCTGTAGGACTGCCCGTCCGGAGTGCCGAGCAGCATGTTCAGCGAGAAGAGCGCGGGGAAAACCGGGGCGTCCCTCGTGTCGTCGAGGATGAACTCCTGGACCAGGATCATCCCTCCCGGTTCGAGCGCGGCGACCGCCTTTTTCAGCACGCTCCGACAGGCATCGGGACCGATACCGTGCAGCACATGGGAAAGCCAGGCGACGTCGAAACCGCCCGGCAGATCATCCTGCTCGAAGTCGACGGCGATGAAGCCGATGCGGTCGGAAAGGTCGAAGCGGGCGACGGTCCGCTCCGCGAAACCGCGCGTAGTCGGAAGATCGCAGATGACGGCGTCGAGTCCCGGGTTTTGCCGGCAGAAATGTATCGCGTAGGTGCCGGGACCACCACCCAGATCCATCAGGCGCCTGCGCCCGCTGAGATCGATCTGCGGCACGATCTTTGGGGCGATCATCTGGGCCAAGTTGAACATCCCCATGAGGAAGCTTTCCCTTGCGCTCTCGGCGTCCTCGTGCGAGACGCGCTCCCGCACGGGATGACCGGTCTGCACGGCTTCGTCGAGCCTGCTCCACCCGTTCACCAGGTGATGGTGATGCATGATGATGTGCCCGAGGTAGTCGGGTGAGGTGCGGGAGAGGAACTTTGCGGCGAAGGGGGTGGCGAGGTACTCCCCTTCCCTCTTTTCGAGAAGCCCCAGTGCCGCCAGGGCATCGAGGAGCATGGCGAGACCGCGGCCGTCGCAGCCGATCTCTTCGGCAAGCCTTTGAGCGGATGACGGCGCGGCGGATAAGGGCGTGAATACGTTGAGTTTAACACCGGCGTGAAGGGTACAGGTGCTCCAGTAGCTTCCGGAAGTCTCAAGCAGTGTCGCGGGCGACCATTCTTTCTTTTCCACACTCCCCCCTGAAGAGCCGAGGTCGTCCTTGCAGGCGCCAAGACGACCATCGTGCTGAAATCATTGAACCCGGCAAGTCTACCCGGCGTGGACTTTAGCGTCAAGCAGAGCCGCCCTCAACAATTCCGAATACCACCCACTACGGCTGCTCGAACGGTGCAACCAGAGCAGGAGAGGGATCGTCTCGTCGACTGGGACGACATCGGATGAGGTCCGAAAACGTGGCTGCCCCTTTGCAAAAATTGTGGTTAATTATCCGTGGCAAAAATAAATACGATGCTTTATAGTCCCCAACACCAGTACAGGCGTTCGAAACCCTTTACACAGCGCAGGTTTGTTGAGCTCTATGACACTTCGCATTCTCAGGTACGACCCATGGCAAATGAAAAAATTCTTGTCATAGGCAGTGACGTTCACACTCGCTCGATGCTGGAAACACAGTTGGCAGCGTCAGGGTACTGCCCCATCCTTGCCGATAGCGCATGCCGCGCTCCCGATCTTCTCGCCATCGACAAGATCGATCTCGTGCTCCTGGAACATGCCCCGCCCCACATGGACGGGATCTCCGTGCTGGCCCAGTCGAGAAAACTCTTCCCGCATGTCCCCTTCATAGTCGTATCAAGCGCCTCTTCCCTGGAATCCGCCATCACCAGCGTGAAGGCAGGGGCCACGGACTTCCTTGCGCAGCCTTTCGACCCGGACGACCTCCTCTGCCGGATCGCCAGGGCCCTTGACAACACCCCGCCCGCCAGCGAGACGCAAGACGGCGGTTTCACCTTCCAGCAGATTTCCAGCAGCTCTCCCAAAATGGTGCGGGTCCTGCAGATGGCGCAACAGGTCTCATACTACCCCCAGACCACCGTCGCGCTTTACGGGGAGAGCGGTGTCGGCAAGGAGGTGTTGGCCCGCGCCATCCACGCGGCAAGCGGGCGCGACGAAAGCAGGTTCGTGGCGGTCAACTGCGCCGGCATTCCGGCGAACCTCCTGGAAAGCGAGTTGTGCGGCCACGTGCGGGGCGCCTTCACCGGAGCCGACCGTGACCGCGAGGGGATGTTCAGCCTGGCCAAGGGGGGCACCATACTCCTGGACGAGATAGGCGACATGCCGCTTGAGCTCCAGGTCAAACTGCTGCGCGTGATAGAGGAGCGCAGATACACACCGCTTGGCTCCGCACGGCAGATAAAGGCGGACTTCCGAGTCATAGTCGCGACCCATCACGATCTGAGGCAGCTCGTTCAGGAAGGACGGTTCCGCTCCGACCTGTACCACCGCGTGAACGCCTTTCCGATAACGATACCGCCCCTTCGAGAGAGAAAGGAGGAGATCCCGCTGCTGGTCGACAACTGCCTGAACCATCTCAGAAAGGAGATGGGGAAACCGCTACCAGGGATATCCAAACGCGGCATGGACTTCATCATGGGGTACGACTGGCCTGGCAACATAAGGGAGCTGAAGAACTCGCTCGAGCGCGCAGCCATCATGGTGGAAAACGAGCTTATCACCCCGTCGCACCTTGCCTTTCTCAGTCCGGGACATCCCGAGGGAAGAAGGGAGCGCCGCAGGCTTAGGTTGAGCGGCGGCAACGACCACCCGTTCGAACTGCATCTCACCCTCGACCCCGATGAGTTCTCCCTGGAGAACATCATAAACAAGGTGCTGCACATCACCCTCACCCGCTGCAACAATAACAAATCCCTCGCTGCCCAGCTGTTGAAGACCGACCGCAGGGTGTTTTACCGCCTGAAGTAACTCTCTCCCCGCACATAACGCCTGTTTCAGCGCAGCTTCCCGATCATGCCGGCTGTACGTTTTCCGTACAGTTCGTACCGTATACGTACAAATCCTATTTTTAATAATTTTCTAAGTATACGAAATCCTTTACCCGCATGGTTGGCCCGGGATTTGCCAATACAGGTCCCAATCCGTCCAACGGTGAAAGGACCCGTATTGCGACATAGACGCTAGCTATCGCAGCACTTATTCGATGGAGGAACATGTGATGAGAAAAGGAGCTTTGAGTTTGACAGGAATGGTCATAGGCATGGTGGCATTCACACAGATCGCGTGGGCGATTGGAGGAAGGGTCTCCTACCCTGACGGCAAACCGGCCTCGGGCGCGGACGTGAAGGTGGAACTGCTGGACGTCGGAAGTTACAGCCTCAAAACCGACGCCGCCGGCCGTTTCACAATTCCCGACGTCGATTTTCTGGAGGCGCTGATCCAGGTGAGAGGCGCGGACGGCCAATCGTTCACGGCGGCGGCCCTGCCGGCGAGGATGTTCGAGGGAAACGGGGTGTCACTTGTATTGCAGCCAAAGAAATAGCCGGACCCGGCAAATACACAGCGAGGGACTGATATGAAATCGAATTGGAAACATACGGCGCTTTTTCTGGCCGCCCTGCTCGTCATGCTGCTCGGGACAAGCGGTCTGGCATTCGCCTGGACTCTCTCAGGCACGGTCTACGGCGGCAGCACGCCGATGTCCGGCGCCACCGTGAAGCTCAGTAACGCGGCCGACGCGACTGCCGCCGGCACGGCGAGCACGACCGCCACAGGCGGATATTCGCTAACCGTCTCCGACGGCAGCTACAACATGACCATCACCCCCGCCGCGGGAAGCGGCTTCTCGGAGTCGGTGGTGAACGGCATCGTCATAAGCGGTGGCGACGTGGTCCAGAACGTCGTCCTCATGTCGCAGACGAACGCAACCGTGAGCGGGGTCGTGCGAGCCCCGGACGGCACGGGCATCAGCAACCTCTACATCAGGATCATCAATTCAGTAACCAATTACGTGGATGGGACAGCCGTCACCGACACGAACGGAGCATTTAATTGCAGCATAATGTCAGGCACTTATTTCATCGAAGTCTATTATAACGGAGTATCAAATGTTCCACTCCCAAGCGGCGGGTTCTATTACAGGCTCTGGAACAACGCAACCATTACTGGCTCAGTCACACTTCCCAACGCAACACTCCCACTGGTTACACTGAGCGGTAAGACGACAAACAACAAAGGTGAAGCGATCGCTGGCGTCCAAGTAAAAACTGGCGACACATGGGACACCACAAGCGGCTATTACAAATCCGCTGTCTACACCCAAACGGTCACTTCTGACAGCTCAGGGAATTTCAAGATGACGTTGCTGTCAGGCACTTACAGTTTCACACTCACCCCACCGACGGGCAGCGGCCTTGCCATCACCACAGTTAACAACCAGGGCATTACTACCGACGTGAGCATGGATCTGGCGCTCCAAGGAGCAGACGCAAGCGTTTCAGGCGTCGTTAGATCTCCTGACGGGACAGGCATCAGCAATGTTAGAGTTAAGGTGTTTGACCAAAATGGCGGCTTATTTCAAGGTTCCGCAATCACTGATGCCAACGGCGCCTTTACCGTCAGCGTCATAGCTGGAACCTATGCCATCATTGTGGAAACGTATGGAACGACCAACGTACCAGTACCAAATTACTTCTACTATAAGATGTGGAGCAATCAGTCCGTCAGCGGCGCGACTATTCTTCCTCAAGCCACGCTACCACTTCTTACTTTAAGCGGCAAAACGGTCACCGGCGGCGGTGCAATCGTCCCAGGTGTTGGAATATACAGGAACTATAATTACAACACCTCATCTGGCATCGCAAATTACTACGCAAGCTACGTCTCCTCGCAGAGTGTAACTTCAGACTCTAACGGAAACTACTCAATGACGGTGTTAGCCAACACCGGTTACAATTTCACCATAACCCCCGCCAGTGGCACGGGTTACGGTGCGGCCACCTTCAATATTAACTTATCTTCAGACACTACATATAATTTTATCGTGCCGGCGATTGATTCAAGTATTTCCGGGGTGGTCAAGGCCCCTAACGGGATTGGCATAAGTAACCTCAAAGTGACCGCTATAGATCAGAACGGCATAGGACAGGGATCATCTATTACAGACTCCAGCGGTAACTTCTTCATAAATGCTGTATCTGGTACCTATATAGTGATGGTTCAAAGCTACGGAACGACCAACGTCCCTACACCTAGTTATTTTTATCATAGGCTCTGGAGCAATCAGGTAGTTAGCGGGGCTACTAATCTGCCTGGTGCGACACTCCCTATGGTTACCTTAAGCGGCAAAACCACGGATAGCGTGGGCGTCGGCATACCTAATGTACAGGTGTATCGTGATTACAAATACAATTACGGAACCTACCTAGGTGGCTATTATACGACCTATATAGAGGGCCAGACGGTCACAACCGACGCTGGCGGCAACTACAGTATGACCGTGCTCAGCATGAGCGATTACGGCTTAACCATCACGCCCCCCACCGGTAGCGGGTTCGGCACCCTGCGCCTGACCACCGGCATAACGACAAACGTGCGGCAGAACATCATTCTCGCCCTCCCCGACAAGGCGGCACCGGTCATCCTCACCGGGCCGACGGTAGCTTCGAAGACCGACACCACCGCCACCATAGAGTGGCAGACCGACGAACCGGCCAAGGGTGGCGCCGTCTACGGGGTGAGCGATCCTCCCGGAACGACCGCGGCGGAAGCATCCTTTGCAACCACGCATTCCGTGCAACTCACAGGGCTTATCGCCAACACCACCTACTACGTGCGGGTGAACGCGACGGACCTGTACGGTAACGGCCCGGCAACGAGCACGGTCATCAGCTTCACCACGATGCCTACCCCTGACAAGACGCCTCCCACGATCCTCACCGGCCCCACGGTGAGCAGCATAACCCAGGCGTCGACGGTCGTTGAGTGGACGACTGACGAACCGACGACCGGCGGAGTCATCTACGGCCTTACCGCGACGCCCGACCAGACGGTGACGGACACGGTAACGTCCACCACGCACCGCATCACCCTGACCGGCCTCTCGAGCGAGACCGATTACTACCTAAAGGTGACGGCAACCGACACGGCCGGCAACGGTCCTGTTTCCGCCATTGGCTCCTCGTTCAGGACGCTGGCAGCCCCGGACACAACCGCACCGGTCATCAACGAAGGCCCCATGGTCACCAGCGTCAGCGACACAGGTGCAACCGTCGAATGGGTGACGGACGAACCTTCGACGACCGGCGTTTCCTACAACGACGGTGTCGCCCACGGCGTCTACAATGACGACACGCTCACCACCAGCCATTCGGCGAAACTTACGGGACTCGCCCCGACCAAGACCTATAACTTCACCGTCTCCTCGAAGGACACCTTCGGCAACGGCCCTACCCTCAGCAAGGAAGGGAGCTTCACCACCAAGGCCGCTCCCGACACCGCGGCGCCTGTCTTCACCCAGATCCCGATCGTGAAGAACACGACGCACCAGTCGGTGGTTCTTTACTGGGAAACCGACGAGGGAGCCGCATGCACCATCCAGTACGGCACCAGCGAGTCTCTCGGCATGGAGGACGCGAAGACCGAGCTGAACATGGTCCACAACAGGGCGCTCACCGGCCTTCTCCCAGGCACGATCTACTACTTCCGCGTGGTTGCCAACGACGCAGCCAAGAACACCGTCACGAGCAAAACCTACTCCTTCAAAACGGAGTTGATCCCAGACACCAATCCTCCGGTCATCACCAAGGAGGCGGCGGTCATCTACTCGAACGACAGGGCGGCGACCATAGCGTTCGAAACGGACAAACCGTGCGATACCGTGATCAAGTACGGTCCGAACGGCAGCCTCGGGCTGCAGAAATCCAGCAGCGACAAGGTCAACGAGCACCAGACGACGCTCACCAACCTGGAAGGTAACACCTCCTACACGGTACAGGTCTCCTGCACCGACATGTCGGGCAACACCGTGGTGGCATCGGCCGGCACTCCCTCCACCTACCTGGCCATGAACTACGCCTTCATCCTGAGCGACGCCGTGATCGGTGCCGCGGGCAACGGGTTCATGACCAAGTCCGTAGCCGACACCACCGCCCCGGTCATCACAGAAATACCGCAGGCGATCGCCGTCACATCGAACATGGCCCGCATCCACTGGCTCACCGACGAGATAGCAGACTCTCAGGTACTTTACGCGCTCCAGGGACAACCCCTGACCAACGCGGCGGGCAGCATCGTAAAATCGGCCGGGCACTCCGTCGCCCTGACCAACCTGCAGGCCGGCACCACGTACCAGTTCAAGATCAGATCCACCGATCCCGCAGGGAACACGACGGAGTCCGGCGTCTATTCCTTCACCACCGCCGCGTTGCCCGACACGACCCCTCCCGTCATCTCCGCCATCTCCGCTTTAGGTGGTGACCGCAAGATCGACGTGAAATGGAATACGGATGAACCCTCGACCACAGTGCTCAGGTACGGCACCACCCCCCTGGCTCTGACCGGCCAGGTCTCCGTCTCCGGTTCGCGGACGTCCCATGCGGTAACCCTCTACAACCTTGTGCCGGGCACCACCTACTACGTGGCACCGCAGGCCGTTGACGGCTCCGGCAACAGTACGCAGGGAGGTACGCAGCAGCTGACGCTTGGCGGGGCCGCCCCGACAAGCTTCACAGTGACGGCCACGTCAGGTTCCGGTGGAACGATCGCCCCGGCAAGCCAGCAGGTTTTCAGCGGATACCAGTTGGCCCTCGCCGTTCAGCCCGCTCAAGGGTACCTGATCAAGTCGGTTGCCGGCTGCGGAGGGACCCTGTCCGGCAACGTGTTCACAACCGCGGCGATCACGGGGAGTTGCGCCGTTTCCGCGACCTTCACACCCGATCCCGCCCAAGTGGTGCCCCTGACCAGCACAGCCAAACCGGCACCGGGCACCTACTCGGGGGGGACCCTACTTGTGCGACTTTCCGCCAGCAGGCCGGGTGCGACCATTTACTACACCACCGACGGAACCACCCCCCTTCTCTCACCTAAGACCTACAGCGGACCGATTGCTGTTACCGGGACGCAAACGGTGAAGTTTCTGGCGAAGGACGACTTCGATACGGAAGCGGTCAACAGCGCCACCTACACGGTGAACACCGACGGACAGCCGTCTGCGACCTACGACGGTAAGTCCGGCTCAAGCTTCACGGTCACGCGCCAGAGCGCGACAGGCAGTGCGACCGTGTACAGCGGCACGCAGAAAAGCTTTACCGACAGCGGAACACTCACGCCCAACACCATCTACACCTACAGCGTCGCCTCAGACAGCGAGGGAGCAACAGAACTCATGTCGGTGCGCACGCCGCTCTACACCGGGTGGAACATCGTCGCGGTGCCGTTCGACCTCGCATCGGGAATCTCGCCCAGCTCGCTTTTCGGCAGCCAGGTGAGCGCCGTGTACCAGTGGACCCCCAGCGGCGCCACCGCCGAGGACAGCACCGCGGTGCTCGGCTTTTACAAGAACGTGACCACGCTCCTGCCGGGTTACGGCTACTTCGTGAAGGCGGGTACGGCGGGAACCACCTTCGCCTACAGCGGAAGCTCGGCGCCGCAGAACGTCGACGTGATCCTCAAACCGGGCTGGACCATGATCGCGAACCCCAACAGCACGGTCAAGACCGACATCGCCACCAACTGGCTCGTGGACGGCTCACCGCTCGGCACCGCGGTCGTCGCCAACAAGATCGGCGGCGGCATCTACTGGTGGAACGGAACCACGTACGACTCCTGGTCCATCGTGAACGGCAATCCGCAAATCGAGCCGTGGAAAGGGTATTGGATCCTGAACCTCGACTCCACAAACCATTCGTTAACCATCAAGTAGATATTTCATACCAGGCGGGGCTTTACCCCAAAGAGAGAGGAACAAACGATGAAAATAAACTACTGCAAAACCGGCCTGGCCGTAACATTCACCCTGTTTTGCGCAACCACATGCTGGGCGGGGCCACCTGCACCGCCGAGCATCCCGTCTACGCCGGTCGGGGGCGCCGAGTCAAGCGCTTTAACCATGATCGCCATTGCCGCCTACGGCCTGTGGAAGAGCCGCAAGTAACGCAGCCGAAGCGCAAGCGGCTGCCTGAGCCCCGGGGATTCGAAATGGAGTTCCCGGGGCTCAGGCGCCACTTGCCCAACCTGGGGCCAAATGATGTCTCTTTCTAGTTTCATATCCTTCACCGCGTCGCTATTTCTTGCCGCCAGCGTGGCGGCCATGGGACTCTCTCCCATGACCGCCACGTTAAAGGTTTCGAACGGGCAGCTGTACGACTACATCGTGATCGGCGAACATCCAAAGGCGACGGAGGGCTTCGACAACGCCTACGACATCATCTCTCCGGGAAACCTCAACGCAGACATGGGGGAGCCTTACATCAGCGTCGTGGCCCCACATCCGGAATGGAAGCCGGCGCGAGAGATGCGCAACGACATCAGGTCACCCGCGGCCAAAATGATGTGGGAGGTGTCGATACGGTCGAGTCTTCCCGTGGGCATCCCGCTCTGGATCGAGCTGGACCCTGACCAGAGCAGGATGCCGCGCGGGACGAGGCTGACCATTGAAGACCAGAAGCGGCACATCGTTCTTGACGGGCACAAATGCAGCATTCCCGCACCAGGACCGGGGAAGACCGAGAAGCTTTTGCTGATCGTAGAGCAGCAGTAGGAAAAAGGCACCGCTCCCTCATGCTATGAGGCTACGGTGTGTGTGCGCGGCCTTTCTGGTCATAACCGCTTACGGGATCCGGAAGGCGGTGAAAAGGTGCTGGCCGGTTTGTAAATGGAGGAAAATGAGATGGATGCCGCGGTTTGCGAAAAGAATACGAAGCCCGAAGCTGGCATGCTGTTCATCCTGCTCGTTGCAGCGTCGGTGGCGGTCACGTCCCTGCTGCCGCCTGCTTTTTTCACTTTATGGCGCGAGCTTGCCATAAAAGGCGCATCCCTTATGGGAGCGTTGACCGGGATGACGGTAACCTCGGGCGGGGACATCCTTACGGTCAACGGGTTCCCGATGCGGATCATCCACGAGTGCACCGCTTTCAATTACGTACTGATCCTGTCGACGGCGATACTTTTCTACCCCCGGCACACGCTGCAATACAGGCTCGCCGGGGTGCTCGTCGCAGCCCCGCTCGTGGTTATCCTCAACGCGCTGCGCCTGGTCATTTCGGGATTTGCCGGGACCGTATCCATGAATCTGTTCAACTTCGTCCACGAGTACCTTTGGGTCGCGCTCTTCTCGCTTCTCATCTTCGGGATATGGAAGGTGTGGGTGGACAAGAGGCTCGTCCTGAAGAAAACGGCAATAACGCAGATCGCCCTCGTCGTCGTGGCGTCTTCAGCGTTTTTCTACCTGCTGACGTCCCAGTCGCCTACGTATGGTTCGATGCTCGCCGCCGTGGCAACGGCGGCACTCAAGCTGATTGCCTTGGACCCCGGTGCGGAAACAGCCTATGTTTCCGGCGATATACTGGGGCATGCGAAAGGCGTTGCCTGTACCGTTCCGTTCAACCTCGACTATTGCAACGTGGCGGTGCTGGCAGGACTCGTCCTGCCGTTGCAGAGGAAGGGGGACATGAAGACCCTCGGGTTGACGTTATTCACCGTCGTCAGCGCGCTTCTGCTCAACGCCATTTTGATGGCAAGTTCGGTGTACCAGATGGCCGTGCACGGGAAAAAGGCATTCGACGCTTACATGACGATCCAACACGGGCTGCTGCTCGCGGTCCCCTTCGTGCTTTGGTGGATCGTGACAAGCGGCGCCAAGGAAGGGAATAAGGCTGACATTCCCGTCAGGAGGTGAACTTCCGAATAAAGTAACCGGCTGGAACGAAAAAAGCCCCGGAGAAATCCGGGGCTTTTCTTTATTGATGAGAGGAGAGTCTCTCTTATGCCTCGTCGAAGAGTGCGGTGGAGAGGTAGCGCTCGGCGAGGTCGGGGAGGATCACCACGATGGTCTTCCCGGCGAACTCGTCCAGGTTGGCGAGGCGGACGGCGGCTGCCGCTGCGGCACCGCTGGAAATCCCGACCAGGAGCCCTTCCTCCTTGGTGAGCCGCTTGGCGAATTCGATCGCCTCGTTGCTCTCGACCTGCTCGACGCGGTCGATGAGCGAAAGATCGAGTGTGTCGGGGATGAAACCGGCACCGATCCCCTGGATCTTGTGCGGGCCGGGGCGCAGTTCCTGACCGGCGAGTTTCTGCGTGATCACCGCGCTTTCCTTCGGCTCGACGGCCACCGCGACGACGTTCTTCCCCTTGGTCTGCTTCAAATAGCGCGTGATGCCGGAGATGGTGCCGCCGGTGCCTACGCCGGAGACGATGACGTCGACGGCGCCGTCGGTATCGGCCCAGATCTCGGGGCCGGTCGTTTTCTCGTGAATGGCCGGGTTAGCCGGGTTCTTGAACTGCTGCGGCAGGAAATAGCGCGCCGGATCGGAGGCCACGATCTCCTCTGCCTTGGCGATGGCCCCCTTCATCCCGGCGGAACCAGGGGTAAGGATGAGGTTCACCCCGAGTGCGGCCAGGACCCTGCGACGCTCGATGCTCATGGTCTCGGGCATGGTGAGGGTCAGCTTGTAGCCGCGGGCGGCGGCAACATACGCCAGCGCGATGCCGGTGTTTCCGCTGGTCGGTTCCACGATCTCGACACCCGGCTTAAGCACGCCACGCTCCTCGGCATCCCAGATCATGTTGGCGCCGATACGGCACTTGACCGAGTAGGCGGGATTGCGCCCCTCGACCTTGGCCAGAACGGTTGCCTTGGCCCCCTTGGTCACATGGTTCAGACGCACGAGCGGCGTGTTACCGATGGATTGGGAGTTGTCCAGATAGATACGTGACATGGCGGTTGCTCTCCTTTTTGTTTGGATCCCGGCGCATGGTGCCGGATGCATATGTTTCTTGCAGGCGTTTTGTATTTTTATATTTAACCTGTAACATTGTCAACTATTTTATTTACGTTCTTGATAGACAGACTGTACTTTGATCCGGGGCGCCGCTATATCTGGTAATCATTGACAAAAAAACGAACGTTGCGCGGGCTGGCGAACACTTGCTCACCCACCTGCAGGGCAAGTACCTCCGCCACATCGCGTGAAAGATCAACCTCGAGCTGCTCACCTCCTGCATGCAGCAGGTCAACCCGCACCAGGGGCCCCACACGCAGTACGCCACGCACCTGGGCCGTGATGTCTTCAATCCCGTTACCGTGCCGTGATATCTCGATATCGTGCGTGCGTACGTATCCGATCGCGGGACCATCGCCGCCGGAAATGGGAACCGAAGTGGGAAGCCGCACCCCGCCGAGCTGTGCCACGCCGTTATCGATTCTGCCGTGGAAGAGGTTGACCTTGCCGAGAAAATCGAAGACGAAGGGGTTCGCCGGGTGGTCGTAGACTTCGCTCGGCGTCCCTTCCTGCACGACCTTGCCCCGGTTCATCACGACGATCCGGTCTGCGACTTCGAGCGCCTCCTCCTGATCGTGGGTCACGAAGACGCTGGTGACATGGATCTCGTCGTGCAGTTGCCGCAGCCAGCGGCGCAGTTCCTGGCGCACCTTCGCGTCCAGGGCTCCGAACGGCTCATCCAGCAGCAGCACACGGGGTTCGACGGCCAGCGCACGCGCAAGGGCGACCCGCTGCCTCTGCCCCCCCGAGAGTTGCGATGGGTACCGGTCCCACAGATGCTCCATCTGGATGAGCTTCAGCAGTTCGAAGACCTTGCTCCTGATCGCCTCCTTGTCGGGCCGGGTCTTTTTCGGCTTCACTGAGAGCCCGAAGGCAACGTTGTCGAAGACGTTCATGTGCCGAAACAGGGCGTAATGCTGGAAGACGAAGCCCACCTTGCGCTGTCGGGCGTCGTGCGGGCTCGCATCCTCCCCGTTCAGAAGGACTCTCCCATCGTCGACGCTCTCCAGTCCGGCGATGATGCGCAATAGGGTCGTCTTGCCCGATCCTGACGGGCCAAGGAGGGCGACCAGTTCCCCGGAGGGTACCGAGAGGCTGACGTCTTCCAGAGCTGCGAATGCGCCGAACCGTTTGCTCACATTTTCTATTTCAATGCTCATCTTTTCTCCTTTCACGCCCCGCCCTTCTGAAACTGGCGCAGCTTCCACTCGGTAAACGTCTTGAGCGCAAGGGAAACCAGCGCCAGCAGGGCAAGCAGCGAGGCCACCGCGAATGCGGCGACGAAATTGTACTCGTTGTAAAGGATCTCCACCTGCAGCGGAACGGTGTTGGTCGCGCCGCGCACGTGCCCGGAGACGACGGAGACGGCACCGAACTCCCCCATCGCACGCGCGTTGCAGAGGATAACCCCGTACAGAAGTCCCCATTTCACGTTTGGCAATGTGACCCGGAAAAAGGTTTGCAGCCCCCCGGCCCCGAGGGTGAGCGCGGCCTCCTCTTCTTCGCGCCCCTGTGCCTCCATCAGCGGGATCAGCTCTCGCGCGACGAACGGGAAGGTGACGAACACGGTGGCGAGCACGATGCCGGGCACGGCGAAGATGATCTTTATGTCGTGCGCCTGGAGCCAAGGGCCCAGCCACCCCTGCAGCCCGAAGACGAGGACGTAGACTAGCCCCGAGACCACCGGAGAGACCGAGAAGGGAAGATCGATCAGGGTCACGAGCAGGCTTTTCCCTGGAAAGGTGAACTTCGCGGTGCACCAGGAGGCGACGATGCCGAAAAAGAGGTTGAACGGCACGCAGAAAACTGCCGTGACGAGGGTTAGCCTCATTGCGGAGAGGGCGTCGGGTTCGATAAGCGCCGCCCGGTACTCCTGCCACCCCTTCGAGAGCGCTTCGGAAAAAAGGGCTCCCAGCGGCATCAGCAGAAATAGAGAGAGAAAGAAAAGGGTGCAGCCAACCAGGAGCAGCCGGACGGCCAGGGGCTCGGCGAGAGCCCCAGCCTTTTGGACGCTAAAGGCGCCTGGATAACGGGATCTGTTCATGTCATTGCTCCGCATAGCGTCGGCTCCATTTCTGAAGCAGGTTCAGCGCCAAAAGCACCATGAAGGAAATCACGAGCATCACCACGGCTACCGCCGTGGCGCCTGCGTAATCGTACTGCTCCAGCTTGGTGATGATCAGCAGCGGCGTGATCTCGGACACCATCGGCATGTTGCCGGCGATGAAGACGATCGAGCCGTATTCGCCCACCGCACGCGCGAAGGCGAGGGTGAAGCCGGTCAGGACCGCCGGAAACATAAGGGGGAATACGACCCTCGAAAAGATCTGCCAGCGGTTTCCGCCGAGGCACGCCGCCGCCTCCTCCACCTCGCGATCGAACTCCTCAAGCACCGGCTGCACGGTGCGCACCACGAAGGGGAGACCGATGAACACCATGGCCAACCAGATGCCCACCGGCGTGAAGGCGACTTTCACGCCAAGCGGTTCCAGCACTTTTCCGAGCCAGCCGTTGGAGGCGAAGATGCCGGCTAGGGTGATGCCCGCGACCGCGGTCGGGAGCGCGAAGGGAAGATCGACGAGTGCGTCGAGCATCCTCCTTCCTGGAAACCGGTAGCGGACCAGGGTCCAAGCGACGATGACGCCGGAAAAGGCGTTGGTCAGGGCCGCGAGCAGCGCGGCGCCGAAGGTGACGCGGTAGGAGGCCAGCACGCGCGGCGCGGCGACGGCGCCCACGAAGTCGTCCCAGGTCAGGGTGGCCGCCTCGAAAAAAAGGGTCGACAAGGGGACGAGCACGACTATGACCAGGCAGAGGAGCGTATACCCCATGGTAGGGGCGAAGCCGGGCAGGGTGCCCCACCCGGCGGTGCCATTTTTCCGCAAGCTTCTTGCCATGACATCACCTGCCCGGCCTGTAGATCTGGTCGAAGGTACCGCCGTCAGCAAAATGGGTCTTCTGGGCCCTGGTCCACCCGCCGAAGGTCTGATCAACCGTCACGAGCTTGAGCTTCGGAAAGAGTTTCGCGTATTTGCCGGCCACCTTCCGGTCCGAGGGACGGTAGTAGTTCCGGGCCGCGATTTCCTGCCCTTCCTGCGAGTAAAGGTATTTCAGATACTCCTGCGCGACGACGCGGGTTCCCTTGCGGTCGACTACCTTGTCCACGAGTGTGACGGGAGGCTCTGCCAGGATGCTGAGCGAAGGCACCACGATTTCAAACCGGTCCCTCCCCAACTCGTTCACGGCCAGAAAGGCCTCGTTCTCCCAAGCGATGAGGACATCCCCCTGCCCGCGCTGAACGAAGGTGGTCGTGGACCCTCTGGCACCGGAATCGAGCACGGGCACGTTGCGGAAGAGCTTTCCGACGAACTCCCGGGCGGAAGCCTCGCTGCCCCCTTTCTGTTTCAGGGCGTAGGCCCATGCGGCAAGGTAATTCCACCGCGCGCCACCGGACGTCTTCGGGTTAGGGGTGATGACGCTTACCCCAGGGCGCACCAGATCGTTCCAGTCCCTGATCTGCTTGGGGTTTCCCTTGCGCACGAGGAAGACGATCGTGGAGCTGTAGGGTGAGCTGTTTTTGGGCAGCCGTTTCTGCCACTCCTTGGGAATGAGCTTGGCCTTGTTGTGGATCTCGTCCACGTCATAGGCAAGGGCGAGCGTGACCACGTCGGCATCAAGGCCGTCGATGACCGCCCTAGCCTGCTTACCCGACCCGCCGTGCGACTGCTTCACGGTCACATCCTGACCAGACTTCTGTTTCCAGTACCGGGTAAAGGCCTTGTTGTACTCCTGGTAAAGCTCTCTGGTCGGATCGTAGGAGACGTTGAGCAGCTCGGTGGCGGCAAACCCCTGTGATACGTGAAAGAGTGTTACGACCAGCAACAGCACGATAATACGATACATTTTTCCCTCCTTTTTTGGCGGGCCGCAGCACCGTATTACGGGGAAAGCGGCTCGCGGTTATCGAAAAGCTACATGACACGGATGAGAGACGGTTGCGGCGCGCCCGAACCCATCTACTCTACCAAACAAGTGGACATAGCCTTAACATTACCCGAATTTATTAGTCAAGTAATTTTATAAAAAACCGTAGAATATTGTTGCGTGAAATACTAAATAAATCGGCTATTAAGTGAATAATAGCAGCTACTTGAGCTCATGACATCGCACAGGATAAAAAATCATCACCAGATATGATTTAGTTGATCAGCAGCTGATTTTAGGCGGAAAACCTTTCCACACTTGCACACGGTAGATACCCGATAAATTTCTTGACAAAATGAGTAACTAAAATTACCCTCGCACAACCCTTGCGCCGAGCGGTGATTACTCGGTGCCATGCAAAAGGAATCGAAGGAGTGACCGTGGGAGTAGTTGACGGCAAATTGAGGCTCGATACGAAGCTGATCCATGGCGGGACAATCAGGGACGCTTCCGGCGCCACCAAGACACCGATCGTCCAGGCCTCAGCCTTCGCCTACGAGACCGCAGAAGAATTGGAAGACGTCTTCAGGGGAAGAGCGGTAGGCCAGGTTTATACGAGAATCGGCAACCCGACCTTCGAGAGCCTGGAAAAGCGACTCGCCGCGGTGGAAGACGGCATAGCGGCCGTCGTCACCTCTTCGGGAATGTCGGCCATCACCACGGCGGTCATGGCCGTTGTGCGCAGCGGAGACGAGATCCTTTCCTCCTCGTCGCTTTTCGGCGGCACCTACTCCCTGTTCCACGACACCCTTGCGAACTACGGCATCACCACCCGTTTTTTCGATCCGGGCGACCTGTGGGCCCTGGAGGCTGGGATCAGCGAGCGGACCAGACTCATCTTCGTGGAGACCATTGGCAACCCGAAGATGGACGTCCCCGATATCGCGGCATTCTCGGCGGTGGCGAAAAAGCACGGCATCCCGCTCATGGTGGATGCGACCGTCTCGACGCCCTACCTAGCGCGCATGCGCGAGTTTGGCGCCGACATCATCGTCCACTCGACCAGCAAGTACATAAACGGCACGGCCAACTCCATCGGAGGGGCCATCGTCGATGCGGGCAGCTTCAACTGGAACAGCGCCCTCTTCCCGCATTTCGAGCCCTTTTTCAAGAAGTATCGCAACTTCGCCTTCACGGCACGGGTGAGGAAGCTGATCCACAAGGACTTCGGGGCCTGCGCGGCACCGCTGAACGCGTTTCTCTCGGGCGAGGGGCTCGAGACGCTGGCCCTCAGGATGGAGCGTCACTGCTCGAACGCCATGAAACTCGCCACCTTCCTGCACGCACACCAGAAGGTCGCCTGGGTTAACTACCCGGGGCTTGCCGACTCGCCGTTCCACAACGTCGCGAGACGCCAGTTCAACGGGCGCTTCGGCGGGCTGCTGACCTTCGGCCTTGCCGACCGGGCCGCCGCCTTCCGGTTCATCAACGGCCTCTCCCTCGCGAAGAACCTCGCCAACATCGGGGACACGAAGACCCTCGTCATTCACCCGGCCTCCACCATCTGCGCCGATTACACGCCCGAGGTGAAGGCGCTCATGGGCGTCTCCGAGGAGCTGATACGGGTATCGGTCGGAATCGAGGCGCCGGAGGACATCCAGGACGACTTCGCCGCCGCTTTGGAACAGGTTTAACGCTGTTTTTTGCCTTATTTCTATGCTATCAAACGAGGAGCGCATCTAATGAACCTTATGGTCAACGGCAAGCCTGCCAGCATCACCGAAACAGAACCCGTCTCCATCACCTACCTGCTCGAGGCGCTGCAGGTGGAACAGCGCGAGTACGTCACCGTGGAACTGAACGGCGACATCTTAGACCGCGCGCAGTTCGACGGGACGAAGGTGCAGAACGGCGATACCGTAGAGTTTCTTTATTTCATGGGTGGAGGTAGACCGTGAAGCTCACCGAAGAGCAGATCAACCGCTATTCGCGTCACATCCTTCTTAAAGAGGTCGGCGGCAAGGGACAAATGAAGCTGATGAACGGCAAGGTGCTCGTGATCGGCGCCGGCGGCCTCGGCTCCCCGATCGCGCTGTATCTCGCCGCAGCGGGCGTCGGGACCATCGGCGTCGCCGACGCCGACCAGGTCGACCTCTCCAACCTGCAGCGCCAGATCATCCACGGCACCCCGGACGTCGGCAAGGCGAAGGTCCTTTCGGCCAAGGAGAAGATGCTCGCCATCAACCCGGAAGCTAACGTGGTCACCTACGAGACATGGGTGAACGCGGACAACATCCTCTCCATGATCGAGGATTACGACTTCGTCATCGACGGCACCGACAACTTCGCGGCAAAGTTCCTCATCAACGACGCCTGCGTGCTCGCCGGCAAGCCCTACTCGCACGGCGGCATCCTGCAGTTCGACGGGCAGACCTTCACGGTGGCACCGGGTGAGTCCCCCTGCTACCGCTGCGTCTTCCCGGAGCCTCCCCCCAAGGACGTCATCCCCACCTGCTCCAGGGCGGGCGTCATCGGCGTCCTCCCCGGCATCATCGGAACCCTGCAGGCGACCGAGGCGATCAAGTACCTCCTCGGGATCGGGGAACTTCTGCACGGAAGGCTCCTCACCTACAACGCCCTGCGCATGCGTTTTCGTGAGGTTCCCATCCGCAGGAGCCCGAAATGCCCGATCTGCGGCGAGCACCCGACCATCACCGAGGTGAAGGACGAACTCGACGCCATGACCGTCTGCGACCTGGGGCACTAGCATGCTGGAGATCCCCAGGGAGATACTGGAGGCGACCTTCGCCCAGGCGCAGGAGGGTTTCCCCCTCGAGGTGTGCGGCATGATGGGCGGGGTGGGACACCGAGTCACCACGCGCTACCCCATGACCAACACCGACGCGAGCAACGAACACTTCACCATGGACCCGAAGGAGCAGTTCGCCGTGGTCAAGGCGATGCGCGCCGCGGGCGAGGAGATGCTGGTCATCTACCACTCGCACCCCGAGTCGCCGGCCCGCCCCTCCCAGGAGGACATCCGGCTCGCCCTCACCCCGAACGTCCACCACCTGATCGTCTCCCTGGAAAGACCGGGCGAGCCGGTGGCGAAGGCGTTCCGAATCACCGCCGGGGTCGTTGAGCCCGTGCAACTTACCATCGCAGGGTAGCCCCCCCTACCCTTTGCTATCGAACAGGAGAGCGTTTTGGCAGAACAGAAGATAGATCTGAGGAACCTGAAGGCCGGCGGCTTCATCAAGGAGCGCGGCAAGGATTTGTTCACGGTGCGCCTGCGCGTCCCGGGCGGGAGGCTTTCCGTGGACCGCCTGGCGAAGATCGCGGAAGTTGCGCAGAAGTACGGCAAGGGGTACGTGCACCTGTCGGTGCGCCAGTCCATCGAGCTCATCAACGTGAACTTCGCCGATTTCGACGCGGTGGTCGCGGAACTGGGCGAAGAGCAGCAGAAGGTCGCATCCTGCGGCGCCCGGGTGCGCGTTCCGACCGCCTGCGGCGGCTGCGAGTACAACCCCAACGGCCTCATCGACACCCAGAAATCGGCCCTCGAGGTGGACGAGAAGCTCTTCGGCACCGCCACCGGCCATCACAAGTTCAAGGTATGTTTCGCCGGTTGCCCCTTCGACTGTCCCAAGTCGTCCATCAACGACGTCGGCTTCCAGGGTGCCGTCTGGCCCAGCCTCGACGCTGACGCCTGCATCGGTTGCGGGCTGTGCGCGAAATCGTGCACCGAGGGTGCCCTCGCCATGGCGGACGGCAAACCGGTATTCGACGCACAAAAATGCATCTACTGCGGCGACTGCATCAAGGTCTGCCCCACCGGCGCCTGGAGCGCGGCGAAAAAAGGGTACACGGTCCGCATCGGCGGAAAGTGGGGACGCCGCCCCCTGGTGGGAACGCTTTACGCCACCTTCCTTCCGGAGGAGCGTGCCGTAGACTTCATCGCCGCCGTCCTCGCCTGGTACCAGGAGAAGGCGGAAGGAGCCGGCCGCGTGCGTCTTGGCGACATCATCATCCGCGAGGGTTGTCAGTCGCTTCTCGACCACCTGCGCCGCGACTTCGCGGGTTTCGTCGTCGCCGAAACCGTCCCCCCGCAGGTAATCGTCAACCAGATACCGCTTCCGGGCCAGGCCTGAAGCACCGGTAAAGGAATCAGCATGCAAACCATCGATTTAAGGGGTGTAACCTGCCCGACCAACTTCGTCATGGCAAAGCTCGAGCTCGAGGATATCGAGGCGGGCACCACCGTCGAGTTTCTGCTCGACGACGGGGAACCGGTCAAGAACGTGCCGCGAAGCCTGAAGGACGAGGGGCACAAGCTGCTCGGCCTGAAGGAGCAGGACGGTTACTACACGCTTCTCCTGGAAAAGGGTGCGGATTAAGAGGCAGGCGCTTCAGCGGGAATGAAAGAGATGTCAGAAAGAAAAAGAGTACTTGTGGCAATGAGCGGCGGCGTCGATTCCTCGGTGACCGCCGCGCTTTTGAAGGAACAGGGTTACGACGTGATCGGGGTGTCGCTGCAGCTCTACGATCGTCCAGAGAACACCCCCTCCGGCGGCAAGACCTGCTGCTCGCTCACCGACGTCATGGACGCGGCCCGGGTGGCGAAGCGCATAGGCATCCCCTTCCAGGTCATCGACATGCGCGGGCGCTTCAAGGAGCTGGTGATCGACGACTTCGTCGCCGAGTACGCGGCCGGGCGCACCCCGAACCCCTGCGCACGCTGCAACGAAAGGATCAAGTTCGGCCTGCTCCTCGAGACGGCCGACGCCCTGAACGCCGAACTCCTCGCCACCGGGCACTACGCGCGCATCGAACAGGACGAGGCGGGCATATTCCAGCTCCGCAAGGGGGACGATCCCCGAAAGGATCAGACCTACTTCCTGTTCGCCATGAACCAGCAGCAGCTCTCGCGGACCATCTTCCCGGTCGGTCGACTGGAAAAGCCCGAGGTGCGCGCCATAGCCGCCCGCTTCAATCTTCCGGTGGCCGGCAAGCAGGAAAGCCAGGAGATCTGCTTCATCCCGGACAACGACTACGTCCGCTTCCTGGAGGAAGCAGGCGTCACCCTGCCCGCAGGCGAGATCACGGACCGGGAAGGCAAGAGGCTCGGCGGCCACGACGGCATCCACCGGTACACGGTGGGGCAGCGGCGCGGGCTCGGCATCGCCTGGAAAGAGCCCCTCTACGTGACCGCACTCGATGCCGAAAACGCGCGGGTCGTGGTGGGCCCGAAAGAGGAGCTTTTGCGCACCTCGCTTGTCGCCGACCAGCTCACCTGGACCTCCACACCCATCTCAGGGGTCTTCAACGGCACCTGCAGCATCCGCTACCGGCAGCAGCCGGTCCCTTGCCGCGCCGAACTGCAGGCGGACGGCAGGCTCAGCATCGAGTTCGACACCCCGCAGTCCGGCGTCACCCCGGGACAGGCCGCGGTCCTCTACGACGGCGACCGGGTGGTAGGCGGCGGGTGGATACGCTGACCTTCAGCTGAGACGCCTGAAAGAGGCGGCCTTGATCACCGCATAAACCTCGTTGCGCGCCTGAATGGCCAGATCGTCCGCGGCCTGGACCACCACCTCGGCGATCAGGGTCTCGTGGCCGCAGCGCAGCTCCACCCCCACCTTGTTCCCGGACGGGAAGGTGTCCACCACGGTGCATTTCAGAAGGTTCCTGGCGCTCACCGCCTCCGGGTGGCGCGTGAACAGGATGATGTCGCGCGAGGAGAGCTCGAAGACCGCCATCGGCTCCTCGTCCCCTGCCGAGACGAAGAGCTCCTCCAGCCCCCACCGGTACACGTACAGCCCACCCATCTTGCGCAGCTTCTCCAGCTGCAGCACGTTGATGTAACCCACCTGGCTCCCCCCCATCCGCTCTCGAGCGAGCTCTTCCGGCGACGTCTGCGCCAGCACACGGCCGCCCGCCATGGAGATGACCCGGTCCGTCATGAGCCTGATCTCGAGGAGCGAGTGCGAGATGAAAAGGTAAGGAATCCCGAACCTTTCACCGGCACGTTTCAGGTAATGGATGATCGGCAGCTTGAGGCCGTCGTCGAGCGCGGAGAGGGGCTCGTCCATGAGCAGGAGGCGCGGATTGGCCAGGATGGCGCGACCGAGCGCCACGCGCTGACGCTCCCCTCCCGAGAGGCGGTTCACGCCGCGCCCCAGGAGTTCCCCGAGCTGGAGCACCGACACCAGGGTGGCGAAATCGACGCTGCGCCGCCCTGCCCGGCTCCTTTTGTACCCGTACCTCAAGTTCGCCTCGACGCTCAGATGCGGGAACAGGCAGGCATCCTGGAAGACGAGCGAGATGCAGCGCCGCTGCGGCGGTACGTTGATCCCCCTCTTGCTGCTGAAGAGGCACTCCCCGTCCAGCCATATCTCTCCCTCCTCGGGCCTCTCGAGTCCTGCGATCAGCCTGACCAGGGTGGACTTGCCGCTTCCTGAGGCGCCGAAGATGCCGACCTGGCTACCGGAGGCAGTGCAGTCGAGGTCGAGGTTGAAGGGACCTCCGAAACTCTTGCGCAGGTTGAGACTCAGCTCCATCAGGTCCTCCTTGCCAGGCGCTTGACGAGCGCCTCGTGGCCGCTAAGCACGAAAACGGAAATGCCTACGGCGACGGCGCACAAAGAAAGGGCGGCCCGCTCACCGCCCGGCGATGATGCGTAATCGTAGATGGCGAGCGGAATCGTCTGGGTGCTGCCCGGCATGTTCCCGGCGACGATGATGGTTGCGCCGAATTCACCGAGGCTTCTCGCGAACATGAGGGACGCGCCGGAGACGACACCGGAGACGGACAAGGGGAGGATCACGGACAGAAGCGTGTCGACGGGCCCGGCTCCCAGGGTGCGCGATGCCTGCACCAGCCTGCCGTCGATCCCCTCCATGGCGATCCTGATCGATCTGACCAGAAGCGGAAAGCCGACGATGGCCGACGCCAAAACGGCAGCCTTCCAGTTGAAGATGAGACGCACGCCGAACAGATCGAGCAGAGGTGCAAGCCAGCCGTTTCTGCCCAGGGAGACCAGCAGCAGGTACCCCATGACGACGGGAGGCAGCGTAAGCGGAAGGTTGACCAGCACCTCGAGCAGCACCTTGGCCCGGAAGCGGAAGAAGGTCATCAGGTAGGCGTAGAGAAAGCCCAGTGGGAGACTGATCAGGGTCGCCGTAAGGGCTACCTTGAGGGAGAGGATGATGGCGTCGCAATCGGCACTGCTCAGAAGGGGCATGGCTCACCTCGCTGTGATGGCCATCTTCTAGCAGGTTCCGTTCCAGATGCAGTAAACGCTGAAACGCCCTTGTTTTCAGGCATCATCGCGCTGCGGAATGAGCGTCCGGGCCTACGCCGCGGGCGTTTGCTGAAATTTAAAGCAGCAGGATGACGTCGAATGCGCATTGCAGTGCGAAAAGATGCGGCCCCCCCGAGAGACGGATAGATGCCCGCGAAGCGATTTCCTGAGCTCGCGCTCCCCTAATCTGCGAAGGGAGGGCATTAACCGGCCACGGCAAATCCCCCCTATCCCCCCCCTTCGCAAAGGGGGGGAACTCAGGGCTCATCCAGCGCTTCGTGGGAGGTGAATCCGTAGCGCCAAGGAGAGTCTTTAGAAGATCCAAAGAGAAGGGGGCGGCTTCATGTGAGGCCGCCCCCTTTCCTGCTGTAAAATGTCGGTCGGCTCAGCCGGCGAGCGTGAACCGGCTCACGATGCGTTCGAGATCCTTGACGCATCCGGTGAGCTGGGAGGCCTGCCCCGCGCACTGGTTCGCCCCATCGGCGGTCCCCTGCACCAGGTCGGTGATCTGCCTTATGTTGCCGCTGATCATCCCGGTGGTCGAGGTCTGCTCCTCGGCAGCCTGGGCGATCTGTACCACTTCTCCCGCGACGGCGTTCACCTGCTCCAGGATCTCTTTGAGCGCCGTGCTCGATTTGGTCGCCTCGGCGGTGCCGTTTTCGACCTCGTGCACCCCTTCCTCCATGGCGGAAACGACCTCCTTGGTATCGGACTGGATCGCCTTGATCATGTCGGCAATTTCCCTCGTCGCCCTGGTGGTCCGCTCGGCAAGGGCCCTCACCTCGTCGGCGACGACGGCGAAGCCACGCCCCTGCTCGCCGGCACGGGCCGCCTCGATGGCCGCGTTCAGGGCGAGAAGGTTGGTCTGGTCCGCGATGTCCTCGATGGTCCCGATGATGAGCCCGATCTGGTCGCTGCGTTCTCCGAGCTGTTCGACGGTCGTGGAAAGCCCTTTTACCCGCTCGGCGATGCGCTGCATCACGGTGATGGTGTTGCCTACCACCGACACGCCCGTTTCAGCTATGTCGCTCGTGGTGCGCGAATTGTCCGCTGCGTGTTGGCAGGTCCTCGATATCTCCTGGGACGTTGCCGCCATCTCTTCGCTGGCGGTGGCGATGGTGACGGTCTCGGTAGCGACGACCCCGGCGTTGCCCGCTATCTGCCCGGAGGCGACCGAGAGCTGATCCGCAGCGCTGACGAGGGTGGTCGAGGTGGCGTTTATCTGGTGCATCACCTCGGCGAAGCGCTCGACCATCGCCTTCATGGTCTCCATCATCGTCCTGACGCTCCCCCTCCCCTCTACGGCAACCTGCACGGAAAGATCCCCCCCGGCGATACGCTCGAGGACCGTGGTGCAGGCGGAAAAAGACCCCTGGATGCTCCTGATGATGAAGAGGCTCAGGAGCACGCAGCCGAGGGTGACCGCGATGCACAGGACGATGAGCACGGCAAGCGAGCGCGACAGCTCGCTGACCGTCGTTTTTTCCAGGGCGCTCCCCTTGCTGTTGGCGATTTGCACCAGCTTGTCGATGATCGAGCGGTGCTCCTCGTACAGGCCGGTGAGTCTGTTCAAAACTTCGCCGGCCTTTGAGGCATCGCCCGAGGCGACTGCGGGGAAGAATTCATCCGTCGCGGTGCGGTAAAACTGCTCCGCAGGCCGATAGGAGGACTCAACGAGCAGGGTCTTCTCCTCGCCCGCGGCAAGCTCCTTGCCCCAGAAGGCGTGGCGCTCTTCGTATTCACCCTTAAGCTCCTTGAAGGATTCCTGCAGTTTTTGCAGCTTGGCGGGATCGGTCTCACGGGAGGCCTGCAGTACGACGAGGTAGGACTCGATGATGTACTCGGGAGGGGGAAGGATGTCGGCAACGAGATCCTTCCCCTGGACGATCTGGGCGTAAACAGGGCCGTTAACCTTTACCCTGTTTATGATGGAATGCGCCGTGATGGAAACCAGGATCAGTCCTGCGATAGAGACTGCCGCCATGGTGACGATCAGTTGCAGAATACTGAACCTTGATATCTTGGACTTGCTCATCGTTACCTCTCAGAGGGGTTCGTTCACTCCGTCAACCGTTATCGGCTTCCCTCTGGAGGTGCTTGAGGCAAAAATGCGCTGCTTTTACGATGACTGCAGTTGGATCCCTTTCAGAAACGCCAAGGCGGCCTCCTCGCCGACCTCGGCCGTTATGGCCTCCCTCCCTTTTTGCAGCATCTCGGCGAGCCCCTCGGGACGGTGCGCATCGCTGCCGATGCAGGCATAGAGACCGTGACGCAGAAACAGCAGGGCACGCTCCCGGACCTCGTTCCCGTAACGCCCGGCGAAGCTGCCGAGGTTGCCCTGAAACACGCACCCCGCGCGCTTCATCTCCATGATCGTCGAGTCGTCCGACAGTTCGGGCGTCTTCTGCCACCCCATGACCGAGCATAGCGCTCCATGCAGGCCGTGCTCCCGCACCTGCGGATCGAAGGCGCGGCACCGCTCCGGATGCGCGATCAAGGGTTCGAGACCGAGCCGGAAGAATCTCTCCACCATGGGGTGCAGCAGTTCGGGGCCGTCCCGAAAGGGGACCTCCACCAGCATCCTCCTCTCCTCCGGCCTCGCGTGGACCGATTCGAGCAGCAACTCAGGCAGAAACTCGTCGAGATAGTGTTCGCATCCCGGCAAGAGTCGAAGAGGGATGCCGGCGTCGTTTATATGCCCCTGCAGCACGGTCACCGCGCTGGCAACGCGGGAGGGATTATTCTCAAAGCAACCGCGGATCATGTGCGGGGTGCAGACTACGGTACCGAACCCGAACTCACTGAGGATCTTTGCGATGGCAATGGACTCTTCGAGATCGGTCGCACCGTCGTCAACGGCAGGCACTATATGGCAGTGATAGTCAGTGAAATCTTTCTCCATATAGTTTCTGTAGCACCTATGCCGGTCGAAGTCAAAAATCGCCGGTAAAAAATACCGTTTCTCCTTGGAACCTGAACCTGAAACGCTCGCCGTCGCAGTATGGCACTTGCCTTTGCCTTCTCCGCCGATAAAATTGAGCCTTGTGCAAGGGGGTAAAAATGGAGAAGTCCTTCCTCGAAGCGACACGGCTAAACGGTTTCCTTGAGAAGCTACGGCTGTTCGGCGCATTGCACGGTCCGACCGTGACCGACGCCGGAGTCACCACCTTCGCCCCCGTTACCGACCCCGCACAACTCTTAACGGATTACCGCAGGACCCAGATCCCCCCCAAGAAATACCTGCTCCCTTTCAGGGAACAACTCCTGAGCTACCGGGACGGGCGCTACGCCGAGCCCGCCGAAGCCCCCCCCGCCATCGTCCTTTTCGCCCTTCATCCCTGCGACCTGGCCGGGATCGCCTACCTGGACCGCGTCTTCCTCGGCGACAACACCGATCCGGGGTATGCGGCGCGCAGGGCGCGGCTCACCCTGGTCGGCATCTCATGCGAGCCTGACGACTTCTGCTTCTGTTCTGCTCCTGATGCCGCGGCAAACTGCGACGCATTCCTCGCGACGACCAAGAACGGATACCTCTTCTCAGCGCTTACCGCGCGGGGAGAGGAAATCGCCGCGGCGGCAGCTGATCTGCTCAGCGCATCCGACGTGTCTCAGCCGGCGGCAGCGCTGCAGTCGGGAACGGGCGTCGCCCCCCAGGACCCGGAACTGCGCTTCTCGGACAACCCGCTCTGGCAGAAGTTTGCCGACACCTGCGTCTCATGCGGTGCCTGTTCGGTCTGCTGCCCCACCTGTTACTGTTTCGACGTGCGTGAATACCCCGCTCTGGACGGCGGGGGCGTGCGCATCAGGGAGTGGGACAATTGCCTCTTCGCAACGCACGGAGAGGTGGCGGGCGCGAACTTCCGCCCCACGCGCCTCGACCGCCTGCGCTACCGTTTCCTGCACAAATACTGCGGCTTCACGCCGCTGCAGGGGATCACCTCGTGCGTGGGCTGCGGGCGCTGCAAGGCCGTTTGTCCCGTCGGCATCGACCTGCGCGAGCTCTTTTGTGCGGCAGGCGGGGAGATGTCGTCATGAGCGAAAGGGTGAGAGACATGCACCTGCCGTTCACCGCGCGTCTTTTGGAGCGGACCGAACTCACCGAGGATACCGCCCTCTTCCGCATCGCCCCCGAGGAGGCGGCCCTCCCGCAGCTGTCCCGTTTCGTCCCCGGTCAGTTCGTTCAGATCTCCGTTCCCGGCGCCGGAGAAGTCCCGATCTCGCCCGCCGATCTCCCGGGAGGTGACGGAACGCTTGAACTGTGCGTGCGCCGCGTGGGGCACGTGACCGAGCTGTTGCACCAACAGCTCCCGGGTGCACCGCTCGGCATCCGCGGCCCTTTCGGCAACGGATTTCCTCTTAAGGAAATGGCCGGGCATCCCGTCCTCCTGCTCGCCGGCGGGCTCGGCATCGCTCCGCTGCGCTCCCTTCTCATGCATCTTCTCAGGCACCGCGACCGTTTCGGCGAGATAACCCTGATGTACGGAGCCCGCCAGCCGAGGGTCATGCTGTTTCGCGAGGAGCTGGCTGCGCTCGCCGCCCGCGGGGAGATGCGGCTGTACCTCACCGTCGATTTCGCACCGGAGACGAACGGCATCCAGTCCTGCGCGGTCGGGCTGCTGCCGGATCTCCTGAAGGGGTTCCGCTTCGACGCCGCCGCGACCTACGCCGCGGTGTGCGGTCCCCCTCCCCTTTACCGCTGCCTCATCGCCGATCTCGAACAGGCGGGGGTGGCGTCGGGACGCATCATGCTGAGCCTCGAACGCAGGATGCGCTGCGGCGTGGGGCGCTGTTGCCACTGCGGCATCGGGCAGAAACTTTGCTGCGTGGACGGCCCGGTCTTTCGGGCAGGCGAACTGAAAGCGATACCGGAGGCGCTGTGAAACCTGTAAGGCTCGCCATAGCCGGACTCACCGCCTGCTCCGGCTGCCAGCTCACCCTGCTCAACTGCGAGGACGAACTCGCGGATGTGCTGCGGCGCTTCGAGCTCGTTTATTTCCCGATGGCGCAAAGCGGCGGCCGCAAGGAAGGACCGTTCGACGCCGCCCTCGTCGAGGGTGCCGTTTCCACTCCGGCAGATCTCGACATGCTCTTCAGCCTGAGAAACGCGAGCCGCCTGCTCGTGGCGTACGGAACCTGCGCCGCTTTCGGCGGCGTTGCTGCCATGAACAACGGCCAGTCAACGAGGGAGGAATTGCTCCGGACCGTGTACGGTGGGCAGGGGAGCCTGCCTGAGAGCTTTGCACCGGCGCCCTTCGGCAACTTCGTGAGCGTTGACTGGACCATACGCGGCTGCCCTCCCGAGAAGGATGAGGTCGTGGAACTGCTGGCGGCACTCCTTGCGGGGACCCTCCCGCCGGTTAGGTCCTACCCGGTCTGCACCGAGTGCCGCAGCAGGGAAAACCTCTGCCTCCTTTTGGAAAAAGGGGAGTTGTGCCTTGGGCCGGTCATACAGGGGGGGTGCAACGCGCGCTGCCCGGCAACGGGCATCGCCTGCGAGGGTTGCCGCGGCCCGGTGCGGGAAGCGAACGTGGCACAGGAGCTGGAATTGCTCCTCGAGCGCGGTTTCGGTCGCGACGAGATCGAACGCAGGATGAACAGGTTCAAGCCGGGGTGGGACTATGGGCAGCGTCGTTGAGATAAACCCGTTGACGAGACTCGAAGGGCACGGCAGCGTCAAGGTCTACCTTGATGGTGCCCGCGTCGAACGGGTGGAGCTGCACCTGAGCGAGTCCCCTCGCCTCTTCGAGGCCCTCCTGGTCGGGAAGAGCTATGCCGAGGTCCCCGACATCGTCTGCCGCATCTGCTCACTCTGCTCGACGGTGCACAAGGTCACGGCGCTGCTCGCCGTCGAGGACGCTCTCGGCATCGAGGTCTCCGAGCGGACCTCGCTCACCAGGGAACTCATGCTGAACGGCGCCACGGTCCAGGACCATGCGCTGCACCTGTATTTCCTGGTGCTCCCCGACCTGCTGGGCGTTCAGGGCGTCGCAGAGCTTGCGGGCACGGCGCCGGAACTTGTCAAGCAGGGACTCGCCGTCAAAAAGGTCGGGAGCCTCATCCAGGAGACGGTCGGGGGGCGCCTGATCCATCCGGTGAACATCCGCCTTGGCGGGCTGGGACGCGCGATCCCGAAGCATGAACTTACGCAACTAAGAGACGAGCTGCGCCTCGCGCTTCCCGCCTGCAGGGAGGTCTGCCGACTCTTCAGCACCCCGTTTCCCTTCCCGAGACTCCCGGAGCCCGCCTTTCTCGCCCTCGAGCCGTCCTCGGCTCCGCTCGCCTCGCGGCGCTTGCGCCTCGGTGGTGACCGCTCCTTCGCCGTAAGGGAATATCGGGAACATGTAGAGGAAACGCTCCTTCCGCACTCCAACGCAAAACTTTCCAAGGTGATGGGGGTGGATGCGACCGTGGGAGCCCTGGCCCGCCTGCATCACGGACCCGCCTTGAGCGAAGGCGCGCGTGAGATCTTCAAGGCACACAGGCATGAACTGATCGGGAAGGACATACGCGGCAACAACCTCGCCCAGGCCATCGAACTCTGCGACGCTGCCGAGCGCGCCCTGGAACTCGTCGAGCGTCTATTGGAACTGGGAGCCGCCCCCGAAGCCGGCATCGCTGCGGCGCCGCACGGCGGCACGGGAACCGCGGCGTGCGAAGCGCCGCGCGGGGTGCTCATTCACAGCTATTCATTCGACGACGCTGGCATTTGCACGCAAGCCGACGTGATCACCCCGACCGCCCTGAACCAGGCGGCGATGGGGCGGGACCTGCTGGCGCTGGCACGCGGCATGGAGGGCGAAGAAACGGCGCGCATGACCGCCGCGCTCGAACGGCTGATCCGCTGTTACGATCCGTGTATCTCGTGTTCGGTCCACACTTTCCCACTGTAACTTAGGGACCCGGTGCTGACTCGGGGCGCGGTCAGGAAGCAACTTTTGTTGCACCCTGACACGGAACATGACATCCAGGTGAAGGGCAACTGTCATACCAACAAGCAATAAAACTGGTCAGACAGGTCCCCGGAGCCGCTATGTCGCGGGGGAAAAGACGGCGAAATAACTGCCGCTTTAAGGGACAGGCATAACACAAAAAAATGCAGTTTTTCAGCCATTTGCATCAGATGAAATTAATTTCATCTCCATGTTGACACTCTCTGGAGCGTTGCTACAATACCATCAAGCTTTCGCATGAGAGTGCGAGCCGCTCTGGAATACTCGTAGCGCATCCATTTGGGTCCCTGACTACCTTTTCATCACACTGTCTCTGGTTTCAGACGTGGTGTGCAAGCCCTCATAGGCAGAGGGAAGCCTGAAGCGTCTCACCGGGGAATGTTGCGACAGAGGTCAGTAATCCAAGTCTTCCCGCACGGTGTTCCGGAGCAACCAAATTGGCGTTACTGGGAACAACGCTGAAAGCGACTTATCTCATCCGCCAGGCGGTTCGCCGCTTGAAAAAGGGGTGCCAAACGGAAAACTGCTGCGCGGCGGCACCGACCACGCAGCAACGACCGCGACGCTTCACCGACGGATTGGAAGAAAGTGTTCCGCTTTAACGCCAATGTACGAAAAGGCCCATGGACATCCATGGGCCTTCTTTATTAAGTCCTTATAAATCAAAGATATGCGTCACACCCCGCTACAACGCCTCATAAATATAAGTAGTTATATTATCAGGGCAAATGTCGCTACCGATATTCCACAAAACCTGTGGAAAACTCTGTGGGAAAACCTGGCCTGAAGTTTAGAAAGTGGCGTTACCGTCGCTAATGATAGCATTTTGCCTCTTTTTTAGGCACCACTTTTCCACGTCCACACGGCACAAAAACGGCCGCGACTGGTGAGCCGCGGCGGTCCTTACCATGCACCGCAAGCCTGTACGTTCACCCCTTGAGCCCCTCCTCCAGATTCGGGTAAAGCAGGGTGATGCCGAGTTCCCTCAGCATCTTGGCGTTATCGACGATGCGCCCTTCGGAGAAATAGGAGATCATGAGCGGCGTCATCACCTTGCGCGCCTCTTCCATGGTGACCTGCCTGGGCCTTTGCAGTCCAAGCTTGTCGGCGGCGGCGTTGAAGTAGGAGGTCATCGTGCTGGGGGCCCCGTCGCTTACGTTGTAGATCGCGCCATCCGGCCCCCTGTCGAGGGCGGCAAGGCAGATGCGCGAGAGATCGTCGGCATGGATCCTGTTGCTGGGAAGCGCCTCCTCCTCGCGCAAGACCGGCTGGCCCGTGGTAAGCTGCGACACCGGCAGGCGGTCCGGCGCGTAGATCCCCGTTACACGTAGCACGACCACCGGAACGCCGTGCTCCGAGCCCCATTGTTGAACTATGCGCTCCGCGTGCAGCCGTCTCTTGCCGCGCGCGGTCTGCGGCACCGCCTCGGTTTCCTCGGTGACCACCTCGCTGCCGTGGTCCCCGTAGACGCCGCTCGTACTTATATAGACGATCTTCTCCGGCTCGTTGCCGGCGCCGATAACGGCAAGGAAGTTACGCATCCTGGTGTCCTCGATCCCTCCGCCCGGCGGAGGAGCCAGGTAGATGACGCCGGCACCGCGGGTAGGAAGCACCGCCAGCGTTTGCGGCTCATCCAGGTTCCCGGCGCAGTGCGTTACCCCCTCCAGCGGAGGAACCTCTCCCCTGTTGAAGGTGCAGACCTTCATACCCCGCTCCAGCGCGAGAGAAGCGACCCTGCGCCCGATGGCGCCGCAGCCGATGACAAGCAGATGTTCCATACGATCCCCTTTCCGAATTATTCCCCGCCACGACAAGTCCCGCGGCGCTTCCTTTATCTACCAAATGGCGCCGGGTATGTCAGCAAAAACCTGGACAGCGCCGGGGCCGCCCCTTTTTGTAAATATTTTCTAACATGCTATCTTTGTGCTTTCCGCGGAGGTTCGCTATGAAGCACCGCAAGGGCACATACCTCGCACTGCTCATCGTCACCGGCTTTGCCACCGGCGCCCTTGCCCCAATGGATGAACCGCTCAGGATCGGTTTTGAGGAGTATTTCGAAGCGGACGACTGGTTCGAGGCAGGGGTGGAGCTGAACGGCGACGGGAATTATCCGGAGGCGGCCGAGGCGTTCAGCAGAAGCATCGCTCTTGAGCCGCGCAACGCGCTGTCCTGGTTGAACCTGGGCACCGCCCAGGCGCTCGCCGGTGATTACCCGCACGCCATAGACTCGCTCAGGAAGTCGGTGGAGCTCGATCCTTATCTCGCCCTTGCCATATCCAACCTCGGCGAAGTCTATTTCAGGGTGGACCGCTACGGGGAAGCGGCGACCGCTTACAAGGATCTCCTCTCTCTCTGGCCCGGTAATGCAAACGCACTTTACAAGCTGGGACTGTCACATCTCATGCTGAACGATGCCGGCAAGGCACAGGCGGAGTACCTATTACTGAAAATCATCGACCCGGAACTGGCAGAAAAGCTGCATCGTGCGATAATTCAGGGTGCCAAATGACTGAAAGGGAGGCGCCATGCGTTACTCGCCGCTGATTACCGACCTTTATGAGCTAACCATGCTCGCAGGCTACCATGAGCAGGGGATGCACGAACGTCCCGCCGTTTTCGACCTCTTTTTCCGTCACAACCCGTTCAAGGGTGGATACGCCGTCTTTGCCGGTTTGGAGCAGGCGCTTTCCTACCTGGAAGAGCTCTCCTTCAGCGAGGAGGAGCTCGCCTACTTAGAGAGCCTGAAACTCTTCCGCCCGTCGTTTCTCGCATACCTCGCCGGATTCAGTTTCCAAGGAAAGGTCACCGCACCCGCGGAAGGGACCGTGGTGTTCGGCACCGAGCCGCTTGTCACCATCGAGGGAGGACTCGCCGAGGCCCAGTTCGTGGAAACGGCACTTTTGAACATCATCAACTTCCAGACCCTCGTCGCCACAAAGGCCGCGCGCATCAAACAGGCCGCCGGGGACGCCACCGTCCTCGAATTCGGCCTCAGGCGGGCCCAGGGTCCGGACGGCGGTTTGTCGGAGGCCCGGGCCGCTTACGTAGGCGGGGTGTGCAGCACGAGTAACGTCCTGGCCGGCATGCGCTACGGCATCCCGGTGAGGGGCACCCACGCCCACAGCTGGATCATGGCTTTTCCTGACGAACTGACCGCATTCCGCAGCTACGCGGACAATTTCCCCGACAGCTGCATCCTCCTCATCGACACCTACGACACACTCGGAAGCGGGCTTCCCAACGCCCTCGCCGTCGCCCGGGAACTGCGGGAGCGCGGCCATGAATTGGTCGGCGTGCGCATCGATTCGGGAGACTTGGCCTATCTCTCGCGCCAGGTCAGAAGCGCCTTCGACGCAGCCGGCTTTCCCGGTGTTAAGATCGTAGCCTCCAACGAACTGGACGAGTTCGTCATCGAATCGATCAGAAGCGAAGGGGGGCAGGTGGATATCTACGGCGTCGGGACCCGGCTCGCCACCTGCGCGGGCGAAGGGGGAGGCGCCCTCGGCGGAGTCTACAAGCTCGTGAAGATAGACGGCGAGGCGAAGCTTAAGATAACGAGCGACCTGGCTAAGGCGACCCTGCCGGACCGCAAGCGGGTGCTGCGCGCCGTGGCCCCCGACGGCTCCTTCATCCAGGATGTCATCGCCCTGCATGACGAGGAGGTCCTCCCGGGGGCACAGGTCTTCGATCCGGCCAACCCGATCCAGCACAAGCGGATACCGCAAGAAGCACGACTGGTAGAGTTACGGAGCACGGTGATGGAGCACGGCAAAAGGTGCGCCCCTTCCCCTACCCTGCAAAGCTGTGCCGAGCTATCCAGCCGCGAACTAAGACGGCTGCCCGAGGGTTGTCTGCGCCTCGTCAACCCGCACTTGTACAAGGTCTCCATCAGCGCGGGTGTCAACACGCTTCGTCTTAAATTGATGTCCCAGATCCAGAGCAGGTACGGCGGGTAACCGCTCAACGCCTGCAAAGGAGGTCTCGATGAAAAGGAGAGCCGCCCTTCTTGTCGTAGATGTTCAGGTTGATTTCTGCCCCGGCGGAGCGTTGGCCGTTCCGGAAGGCGACCAGGTCCTGGCGCCGCTCAACCGCTACCTCGATCTCTTCAGCGAGGCGAGTACCCCCATATTCGCCTCCCGGGACTGGCACCCGCCGACCAGCAAGCATTTCCGGGAAAACGGAGGAATCTGGCCGCCGCACTGCGTCCAGGGAACCGCCGGAGCTGCCTTTCACCCCCGCCTGAGGTTCCCGGAAGGAACCATAGTCGTCTCGAAGGGGATGGCCGACTGGGACGACGGCTACTCCGCAATGGGTGGCGTTACGGGAAACGGGACCCGGCTCACCATGCTGTTGCAGCGCATGGCCTTGGACCGCCTCTACGTCGGCGGCCTCGCCACCGATTACTGCGTCAAGGAAACGGTCATGGAGGCACTAAAGGAAGGCTTTGCCGTCACGCTCCTAACCGACGCGATACGCGGCGTGGACGTTGAGCCGGGCGATTCCCATCGCGCTGCCAAGGCGATGCTGGAGGCGGGTGCCGAGGAGGCGTCCTTCGACTCGGTGCGCCTCGCGCTCACCGCGGACCGAAACGGCGCGGATCACGCCGGACGCGGCTGAACAAAAATATGCTCAGGGCAAAATTCCAACGCCCCCGGGCATTTTTTTTTGACAGCGGATTGGAAACGCGCTAGATTACGCCACATTAAAAACTGCTAGCGCGGAGTCCACGATGATTAAGACCAACAACCTGAAGATCAAAAGCATCACCCCGATCATTGCACCGACCGACTTGCGGCAGGTCTTTCCGATCTCCGAGCAGTCGGGCAACTGCGTAACCGAGAGTCGCGCAGCCATCGCCAAGATACTGCGGGGCGAGGACAAGAGGCTCATGGTTGTGGTCGGCCCCTGCTCCATCCACGATCCCAAGGGGGCGCTGGAGTACGCGGAGAAGCTCGCCGCCCTCTCGAAGGAAGTATCGGAGGAGCTCCTCCTCATCATGCGCGTCTACTTCGAGAAGCCGCGCACCACGGTCGGGTGGAAAGGGCTCATCAACGACCCGGGCATGGACGGCACGCATCTCATCTCCAAGGGATTGGGCATCGCGAGGGGCCTTCTCTGCAAGGTGACCGAGATGGGGCTTCCGGTAGCGACCGAGATGCTCGATCCCATCACCCCCGAGTACCTGGCCGACCTCCTTTCCTGGGGCGCCATCGGCGCGCGGACCACGGAATCGCAGACGCACCGCGAGATGGCGAGCGGGCTTTCCTTCCCGATCGGTTTCAAAAACGGCACCGACGGAAACCTTCAGATCGCCATCGACGCCATGAAGGCTGCGCTCCATTCGCACAGCTTCCTCGGCATCAACCGCGACGGGCTCTCCTCGATCATCCAGACCACCGGCAACCCCGACGTCCACATGGTGCTCAGGGGCGGCAACAAGAAGCCGAACTACTACCCCGAAGACATCGCGAAAAGCGAGGAGATGCTCAAGAAGGCGGGCCTCACCCCGACCCTCATGGTGGACTGCAGCCACGGCAACTCGGAGAAGAAGTACGAGCGCCAGCCCGAGGTGCTTAGAGCCGTCGTCGACCAGATCGTCGCAGGCAACCGTTCCATCTCCGGCGTGATGATCGAGAGCTACCTCAAAGACGGCAACCAGGCGCTGCCGAAGAACCTGGCCGAACTCGAATACGGCGTATCCATCACCGACAGCTGCATCTGCTGGGATACCACCGAAAAGGCCCTGCGCGAAGCGCACCAAAGGCTGAAGGCCTGCGGCGGGAGGAAGGTGGCATAAACCGAGTCACCCCCGGAACACAGAGGTCTCGGAGGTCCACAGAGGACACAGAGGTGTAAAACAGGCAAATAATTATTTGCGACTTTCAAATCCTCTGTGACCGCTTTGGCTTATCCTCTGTGACCTCTGTGATCCGGGTTTTAAAAAACTGACCGATAAAAAAAGCCCCCCGAGCTGACGCCGGGGGGCTTTTTCGTTCTGCTGTCATCGCAACGCTACTTCGCGGTGACGAGGTAGAGCGGTTTCACGAAGTTGGCTTCGGTCGCCTCCCTCACCTCTTCCACGACCTCGGTGGGGACTGCGGAGTCGAGGGAGAGGATGACCATCGCCTCCCCTTTCTTCTCGCGGCGCCCGAGGTTCATGGCGGCGATGTTGATCTCGTGCTTGCCGAGGATGGTGCCGATCTTGCCGATGATGCCCGGGCGGTCGCCGTAGGCCAGAAGCAGCATGTGCTCTTCCGGGCGGAAATCCATCTGGTAGTCGCGCAGCTTCACGATGCGCGGCACCCCTTCGAACACGGTACCAGAGATCAGGCGTTTCTCGCCGGAGCCCTCGATGGTAACGGTGATCATGTTGGAGAAGTCATCGGAGTGGGTGCTCTTCACTTCTTCGACCACGATCCCCATGTTGTCGGCGACGAGCTGGGCGTTAACCATGTTCACTTCCTGCTCGACCCTGCGGTTCAAGAGGGAAGCGAGGCCGCAGACGGTGATCGGGGTGCAGTCGTACTGAGCGAGGCCGCCGGTGTAAGTGAAGGTGATCTTGTTCAGGTTGGTGTCGACCAGCTGGATGATGAAGTCGGCCAGCACGTTCACGAGGTTCAGGTACGGACGCATCTGCCCCATGAGGGAGGCGTCGAACTTCGGGATGTTGATGGCGTTCTCGATCGGCTGCTCGTCCATGTAACGCAGGATTTCCTTGGCCACGTCCACGGCTACGTTGACCTGCGCCTCGAAGGTGTTGGCGCCGAGGTGCGGGGTGACGACCATCTTTTCGTGACCGATGAGCTTCTTGAGGACCTCGCTGTCGGGCGGCTCCTGGCTCCATACGTCGAAGGCTGCACCGGCTACGCGGCCGGAATCGAGTGCTTCCAGCATCGCCTCTTCGTTGATGATCCCGCCGCGGGCGGCGTTGATGATGATCACGCCGTCCTTCATGGCGGCCAGTTCCTTTTTGCCGATCATGTTGTGCGTCTCGCTGGTGAGCGGGGTGTGCACGGTGATGATGTCGCAGTTCTTGATGATTTCGTCCAGGGTCACCAGCTTCACGCCGAGGTCATGGGCGCGCTTCTCGGCGATATACGGGTCGCAGGCGAGAACCTCGCACTCGAACGCTTTCAGACGGGTGGCGACGCGGCCGCCGACCTTGCCGAGGCCGATGACGCCTGCGGTCCGGCCTTTGAGCTCATAGCCGGTGAAGGGAGCGCGTTTCCAGGCGCCACCCTTGAGGGAGCCGTTCGCCTTGGTGACATTGCGGCAGAAGGAAAGAAGCAGCGCCATGGCGTGTTCGGCCGCGCTGTTGGTGTTGCCGAAGGGTGCGTTGACTACGATGACGCCTTTGGCGGAGGCATAGTCCACGTCGACGTTGTCGACGCCTACGCCGGCGCGGGCGACGAGCTTCAGGTTGGTCGCTGCGTCGAGCAGGGGCTTGTCAACGGTGGTGCCGCTTCTGGTGATGATAACGTCGTAATCACCAATGATCGAGTAAAGCTCTTCTTTCTTCAGTCCCAGCTTGATGTCCATCTGCACGCGCGGGTCACGCTGCAAAATTGCCAGTCCTTCCTGAGCCACCTCATCGGTTACGATAATCTTCATTGCCACTCCTTTGCTTTGGGTTAGAAACCGTTCTACTTTCTACGTTCTACCTTCTACGTTTAAGTCTGCTTCAGATCGGGTGCGGATGTTTTGCCAGCTGGATGAAGCGCCGCACCTTGTCGGGGTCCTTCTTTCCAGGGGCAGCCTCGACGCCGCTTGAGACGTCTACCGCGTACGGTCGCACCTGTGTCACGGCGGCGGAGATGTTGTCGGGGGTGAGCCCTCCGGCAAGCACGATGGGGCCGTGCTCTTTGGCGGCTATGGCGCATTCCCAGTCGAACACTTCGCCCGTCCCCCCGTAGGCGTTGGGCGAGTACGCGTCCAGCAGGTAGGCGGCCACGTGGAATTCCGGCAGCGGGACGAGGCTCTCGGGTCCGCGGACGCGAAAGGCCTTCATGACGCGGCGCCTGACCAGACGGCAGAACTCGGGGCTCTCCTCGCCGTGCAGCTGGATGATATCGAGACCGCAGTGATCGGCGGTCCGGTTCACCACGTCCGGATCGGCGTTGACGAATAGTCCCACGACCTGCACAAGCGGAGGGAGCTTGGCGATGATCCCGGCCGCAACATCCGGGGTGACGTGACGGGGAGACTTCTCGAAGAAGACGAAACCCAGGGCGTCGGCTCCGGCATCAACCGCAAGGAGAGCATCGTCCACCGATGTTATGCCACAGATCTTGACCTTTGTCATGGGCGTATACCCTTAGAATTGTTCAATTTGCTGCCGACGGCCCGCCGAGGCAGACTTCTACAGGCATACCTTGGGGAGCCTTTCCAGCGACTGGCGGATCGACTCCTCGGGGTACTCGTAGTCTTCCAGCTTGCCGGAGAGGTACGCATCGTAAGCCATCATGTCGAGCTGACCGTGACCGGAAAGCCCGAAGAGGATGGTCTTCTCCTTCCCCTCCTCCTTGGCGAGCATCGCTTCGTCGATGGCGGCACGCAGCGCGTGGGAAGACTCGGGCGCCGGAACGATCCCCTCGGTCCTTGCGAAAAGAAGCGCCCCTTCGAAGCAGGCATTCTGCTTGTACGCCTTCGCCTCGATCTCGCCGGCATGGTAGAGCTGCGAGATGAGCGCGGACTCGCCGTGGTAACGAAGCCCGCCGGCATGGATACCCGGCGGCATGAAGTCGTGCCCCAGGGTGTACATCTTGGTGATCGGCGCGAGTTTCGCCGTGTCGCCGTAGTCGAAGGCGTAGACCCCCTTGGTGAGGGTCGGGCAGGAGGCGGGCTCCACGGCGAGGCAGCGCACCTTCTTGCCGTTGGCCCGGTCGCTGAGGAACGGGAAGGCAAGACCGGCGAAGTTGGAACCGCCGCCGCAGCAGGCGATGACCACGTCGGGGTAGTCCTGCGCGAGCGCCATCTGCTCTTTCGCCTCGAGGCCGATCACGGTCTGGTGCAGACAGACGTGGTTCAAGACGCTCCCGAGCGCGTAATTGGTGTCGTCGTGGGTCGCGGCGTCCTCGACCGCCTCGGAGATGGCGATGCCGAGACTGCCAAGGTTGTCGGGGTCGTGCGCGAGGATGGTGCGCCCGGCGTTGGTGAACTCGGAGGGTGACGGGATCACCGTGGCGCCCCAAAGCTGCATCATGCTCTTTCTGTAGGGCTTCTGCGTGCAGGAGACCTTGACCATGTAGATGGTGCACTCAAGGCCGAACATGGAGCAGGCAAGGGCGAGGGAGCTCCCCCACTGCCCGGCGCCGGTCTCGGTGGCGAGCCTGCGGATGCCGGCCTGCTTGTTGTACCAGGCCTGCGGGATGGCGCTGTTCGGCTTGTGCGAGCCGGCAGGCGACACACCTTCGTACTTGTAGTAGATCTTCGCCGGGGTTCCGAGCGCCTGCTCGAGCCTGCGCGCACGGAACATGGGCGTCGGACGCCAGATGCGATACTTCTCACGCACCTCTTCCGGGATGTCGATCCAGCGCTGGTTCGACATCTCCTGCTCGATGAGCGACATCGGGAAGATCGGGGTCATGTCCTCGGGGGTAACCGGCTTCAGGGTCGCCGGGTTGATCACCGGCTCGAGGGGACCCGGCATGTCGGGGATGATGTTGTACCACTGTTTCGGGATGCGCGATTCATCAAGCAGGAACTTGGTATTCATAGCCTCTCCTTTTCAGTCGGAACATTGCATTCCATAATACGGCGCCCTACCCCACCAGTTCGGCGAGCTTCGCGCCAACGTCGGCCTCGCGCATGAGCGATTCGCCGATCAGGAAAGCATGCAGCCCCTTTTCCATGAGGTGCACGATCTCCTCGCGTTTGTTGATGCCGCTCTCCGCGACGATGATGCGCCCGGCGGGGACCATGGCTGCCAGACGCTCCGAAGTGGCGATGTCCACCTCGAAAGTGCGCAGGTTCCGGTTGTTGATGCCGATCATGCTGCAGTCGGTCTGCAGCGCCATCTCGAGCTCACGCTCGTCGTGCACCTCGAGGAGCACGTCCATGGAAAGATCGCGCGCGAGAGAATGGAAGTCGCGCAACTGCGGCACGTCGAGCATGGCGGCGATGAGGAGGATGGCATCGGCCCCGGCGGCGCGGGCCTGGTAGATCTGGTAGGGATCGAAGATGAAATCCTTGCGCAGCAAAGGAAGCGAGACCTGTTCACGGATCAGGGCCAGGTAGCTCAGGTGCCCCATGAAGAAATGTTCGTCGGTGAGCACGGAGAGGCAGGTGGCGCCGTTGTCCTGGTAGGTGGTGGCGATCTGCAGCGGATCGAAATCCGCCCTGATCAGCCCCTTCGAAGGGGAGCCCTTTTTGACCTCTGCGATGATGGGGGTCCAGCCGGATCCGAGCGAGTTGATGATGGCGTTCTGGAAGCCGCGCGGGGTGTCCTCGAGATCGCCTAAACGGTCCATGATCTCGTTTAGCGGCACGTCGGACATCGCCGCTTCCAGCTCGCCCTGCTTGTAGTCCACGATCTTCTTAAGTACGTCGGGTACCTGGGTCATCTGCTACTCCACTTCGTTCGTGAGCGCGACGAGCCGCTCAAGCTGTTTCAGCCCCCGGCCGGAGTCGATGGTCTCGGCGGCAAGCCTGAGCCCCTCGGCGACGTCCTGCACCTTGCCGGCGGCAAGCAGCGCGTAGGCCGCGTTCAGAAGCACGATCCTGCGCTTGGCGCCGTCCTTGCCGGAGAGGATGTCCCGGACGATGACGGCGTTGCCCTGGGCGTCGCCGCCGTGCAGTTCGGTAAGCGGCGCGCGCTCCAGGCCGAACTGCTCAGGGGTTATCTTGTACACCTTGACCCCATCAGGTCCGACCTCACCGATGGTGCTCTCGCCGGTAAGGGTGACCTCATCCATCCCGTCGCAGCCGTGCACCACGTAACCGCGGCGGCACCCGAGCTTTTTGAGCACGTGGGCGAGCTTTTCGACCAGGTCCTCGCGGTAGACGCCGAGCACCTGGCAGTCCGCCGCGGCCGGGTTGGTGAGCGGCCCCAGGATGTTGAAGATGGTACGCACGCCGATTTCGCGGCGCGGCCCTATGGCGTGCTTCATGGCGCCGTGCAGCGCCGGGGCGAACAGAAAGCCGATGCCGATCTCCGCGATGCTGCGCTCGACCGTTTCGGGGGTCACGTCGAGGTTCACGCCGAGCGCCTCCAAAACGTCCGCCGAACCGCAGGAGGAAGAGACCGCACGGTTTCCGTGCTTGGCGACCTTGACGCCGCAGGCGGAGACGATGAAGGCGACGGTGGTGGAGATGTTGAAGGAATTGGTGCCGGAGCCGCCGGTACCGCAGGTGTCGAGGATGGTCTCGCGGTCGAGGTTGATGTCGTCGCGGTCGATGCCGAGGACGCTCTTGCCGACCCGGATCGGCATGGCACGGTCGCGCATGACCCGCGCGGCGCCGGTGATCTCGTCCACCGTCTCCCCCTTCATCCTGAGGGCGGTGATGAAGGAGGCGATCTGCGCGGGCGTGGCGCCGCCGGACATGATCTGGTCCATCACCTCGATCATCTCCGCCTCGCTCAGGTTCTCCCTTTCGACCACGCGTGCTATTGCCTTGCGAATCATGGCGACTCCTTCAAAAAAGAATTGAAAGGCCGGGAGAGCTCTCCCGGCCGGATACTATCTCGACATCTCGAGGAAATTCCTCAAAAGGTCCATCCCCCCCTGGGTGAGAATGGATTCCGGGTGGAACTGCACCCCCCATAGCGGCAGGGTGCGGTGCCGCATCCCCATGATCTCCCCCTCTTCGACCCAGGCGGTCACCTCCAGCTCGGCGGGAAGCGTATCGCGCTCGACGATGAGGGAGTGGTAGCGGGTGGCGGCGAACGGGTTCGGGAGTCCCTTGAAAAGTCCCTGACCGTCGTGATGGATGGGCGAGGTCTTGCCGTGCATCAGGGTGGCACTCCGGATTATCTTCCCGCCGAAGGCGTAGCCGATGGACTGGTGCCCCAGACAGACGCCGAGGATCGGGATCTTGCCGGCGAAGCGGCGGATCGCCTCGACCGAGATGCCTGCCTCCTCGGGTGAACACGGCCCGGGGGAGACCACGATCCGGTCCGGCGCGAGCGCCTCGATCTCGTCAAGGGTGATCTTGTCGTTGCGGAAAACCTTCACCTCCTCACCCAGTTCGCCGAGATACTGGACGATGTTGTAGGTGAAGGAGTCATAGTTGTCTATCATCAGGAGCATGGCTGGTAACCTGCGGGAACCGGAGGCGCTGACGCGGCGCAGCGGAACCCCACTCTTTTGGTGTCTTAATGCGAATCGCAAAAATATAAAGGTTTTGCCGAAGAAACTCAAGAGATTCCGACAGGAAATGCACAAAAGAGGCGGATCGGGAGGGGGCGCGGCAGGTAAAAAGGGGGGATATCCGAGCCGACGGTGCGGGAATATTTCACACCCCCAAAAAGAATTTTGCCCTCCCTAGCCGGAGGGGCGTTTGTTCCACGCAAGCCAGTAGAAACCGAGGTCTTGCAGCAGGCGGCTGAAGGAGTCGAAATCCACCGGCTTGGTGAGATAGCTGTTGGCGTAATGGTCGTAGGCCTGGGCGAGGTCACGCTCGGCCGCCGAGGTGGTCAGGATGACTACCGGTATCGCCTTCAACTGTTCCGAAGCCTTCACCTGTTTGAGCACCTCTATGCCGTCGACTTTCGGTAGCCGCAGGTCAAGCAGTACGAGGTGCGGGCGCGGGTAGCTCAACTGGTCGACGAAGCGTCCGCGGTTGTGCAGGTAGTCGAGAGCGGCCTCGCCGTCCTCGACATGGAACACGCGGTTGGCAAGCCCCGCGTCGGAGAGGTTTCTGAGCGCAAGCTCCGCGTGGTCCGGGTTGTCTTCCACCAAAAGAATGCACAACGGTTCGCCTTCCACCATGTGTTCCCCCCTTCTGAATAGTTCATCTCGCACAGAGATCAGCCCCCTCCCGTCAAGGGAGGGGGAGTCAGGCCCTGTTGTTCGAACAGACGTTCTTAAGCATCCGTCGCCGCGGCAGGCGGCGCCATGTTGAGCGTGAAACAGAAGGTGCTCCCCTCCCCTACCCCCTCCGACTCGACCCACAACTTCCCGCCATGGAACTCGACGATGCGCCGCGCGAGGGCGAGCCCGATCCCGGTCCCCTCGGAACGGGCATCGAGCTTGTTGAAGAGGCCGAAGATGGTCTCATGGTACTGCTGCGCCACCCCCATGCCGTTGTCGCGGACCGTGAAGACCACGCCGCCATCGCCGTCACGCTTCCCGATCTCGATGCGGGGGTGCGGCTGATCACCGGCATACTTGATGGCGTTTTCCAGAAGGTTCTGGAGCACCTCGCAGATGCGTCGCTGGTCGCCCCACACCGTGGGGAGTTCCTGCTGCAGCAGCACCTCGACGCCTCGCTGCTCCAGCGGGCCTGCCAGTTGGGCGAGCACCTCGTGGGCCAGGGTGTTCATGTCGATAAGGGAAGGCGGGTTCACGATGCGGCCGACACGGGAGAGCTCGAGAAGGTCTTCAAGGAGTGCGGTCATCTTGTCGGCGGCGGCCATGATGCGGCGCACGTCGCCGTCGAGTCGCTGCGACTGGCCGTTTTGGAGATCCTTGATGACGGCGCCGGCGAACCCCTTGATGGTGATGAGTGGACTCTTGAGATCATGGGACACCGTGTAGGTGAAGCGCTCGAGCTCGGCGTTTTTCGCCTCCAACTCGAGTTCGCGCTCCTTGCGCTCGCGCACCTCGCTTTCCAGCAGAAGCGCCTGTTCCCTGAGTGCTTCATCGGCGCGTTTCCGGTCGGTGATGTCGCGGTTGCTCGCCCTGACGCCGTTTTCCGCGCCGTCTTTCGTGTAGACGACGCGGCAGATGTGCGAGATCCAGCGCACTTCGCCGTCCGGACGCACGATGCGGAAATCGATCGGCTTGGGGTTCCCCTCGAATGAGGCGTGTTCGTGGTCCAGGTAGGCGGCCAGGTCGTCCGGATGGATGACCCTTTCGATGAGGGTGTGGTCGGCATAGAACTCTTCATGGCCGTACCCGCAAAGCTGCTTGCAGGAGGGGGAAACGTACCTGAAGCTGCGGTCCGGCGCCTGCCAGTACTCCCAGTCGTCGGTGTAATCGGCGACGGTGCGGTAACGCTCCTCGCTCTGCTCCAAAACTCTGGCGCTGCGGCTCAGGACGCGCGACCCGGTCCCGATCATGCCGAGACCCAAAAGCCAGAGGATCGAATGGCTTGCCACCCCACCCATCATGACCGAGGCGAACGCCCCCTCGTTCGGCTCTATGGGCACCGACGCGCTGATCCCGCCGCGGATGTCCCCCAGCTTGTACCCCTGGCCGGCGTGGCACTTGAGGCACCCCTCCTCGGTGATGAAGGGGCGCATGAGCCTCATGTACCTGCGGCCGTTCATGACCTGCACCTCGCTCACCTCTTTTGCCCCTTGCTCGAACTTGACCAGAGCCCGGGCCTCCCACGGGTCCGGTACGTTTTCGGAACGGATCGGCTTCAGGCTCGTTATGTGGCCCCGCACCAGGTTTTTCTGGCTGTCGGCGAGTTCGAAGACCTGGCGGGTCATGTAGGCGGGATTGACCAGGGTGAGTGCGCGCCCGGAGGGGGTGCGGATGTCGCGCTCGGGGATCTGGGAGAGGTTCGGGTTGGGCGGGTTGGAAGCGCTCACCGTGACGTACACGCCGCCGTGCTTCGTCGCCCAGCGGCGGTAGAGGCTGTCCTTCTCGTAGGTGGCCCGCGCCTCGGCGCGGGCGATCTCGATCACGGTGTCCTGCTCGTGCTTGTAAAACCATGCAAGGGAAGCCGCGATGCCCGCGGTCCAGAACAGGGCGAGCACAAAGGAGAAACGGCGTATGGTGCGTATCTGGGTTACCATGCCTGCGGCTACTCCTTTGGGCGCTAGGGACGGTCCAGCATGTCGCGGACCTTTTGGAGCAGGACGGCAGGCTTCACGGGCTTCATGACGAGCTCGGCCCCCTCGTCCAGATCGCTTCTGCTGCGGATGATGTCGGCCGTGTAGCCGCTCGTGAAGAGGATCTTGGCGTCGGGGCAGAGGCCGCGTATGTGCTCGGCCGCCTCCTTGCCGTTCATTACGGGCATGATGATGTCCATGAGCACCAGGCTGATCTGCGGGTTCTCCTTGAATTTCTGCACCGCCTCCAGGCCGTTTGCCGCATGGATGATGGTGTAGCCGAACTGCTGCAGGATAGAGGAAACCAGGTCGAGGACGTGCAGGTCATCTTCGGCGACCAGGATGGTCTCCGTCCCCTGCATCACCGGCTCGGGTGCGGGTGCCCCCCTTTTCTCGCGCTTTTCGGTGGCGATGGCCGGAAGGTAGACGCGGAAGGTGGAGCCGATGCCGGGCTCGCTGTAGACGTTCACGAACCCCCTGTGCTGCGTGATGATCCCGTACACGATGGCGAGACCGAGCCCGGTCCCCTTGCCGACCACCTTGGTGGTGAAGAAGGGATCGAAGATCTTCTTCCGCGTCGTCTCGTCCATCCCCTCCCCGGTGTCGGAGATGGTCAAAAGGGCGTACGGGCCCGGCTCACCGAAGCCGTGGGCGTGCACGAAGTCCTCGTCTATCTCGTGGTGCTCGGTCTGGACCATGAGCCGGCCTCCCTTGGGCATGGCGTCGCGAGCGTTGGCACCAAGGTTCATCAGCACCTGCTCGACCTGGCCCGTATCGACGACGGCCCAGAGCGGCTCCTCGGACAGGGAGGTGGTGAGAGCGATGTCCTCGCCGATGATGCGCTGCAGGAACTTCTCGACCCCCTTGACGATTTCGTTCAGGTTCGCCGGAGCAGCCTTTACCTCTCCCTTTCGGCTGAAGGCGAGGAGGCTCCGGGTCAGGTTGGCGGCCCGATCCGCAGCGGCGGAGATCTGCAGCACCTTGTCCCTGACAGGGTTGCCGTCCGGGAGATCCAGCTTCAAAAGTTCGCAGTACCCGCCGATCACGGTGAGGATGTTGTTGAAGTCGTGGGCCACGCCACCCGCGAGGATCCCGACCGCCTCGAGCTTTTGGGAGTGGCGCAGCTGCTCCTCGAGCTTCACACGCTCGGTGATGTCGAGCGCGATGGCCAAAAGCCGCTCGCTTCCATCCACGACGATCCGCTCACAGTAATACTCCCCTTTCAGAACGCGGCCGTCCTTCGCGTGGAGCGTGACCACGTGCCCCGTCACGACCCCCTGCCGGCTGAGTTCTTCCAGCAGCGTCGCGCGGTCCGCCGCGTCGATCCAGCCGAGGGAAGTCGAGGTTCTGCCGAGCACCTCCTCTCGGCTGTAACCCGACAGTTCCAGGAACTTGCGGTTCACGTCGATGAAGACACCGTCCTCCATGTCGGTGATGACCATGATGAGAGGGGCGCTGTCGAAGGCCTTGTGAAATTTCTCCTCGCTAAGACGCAGGGTCTCCTGGGCGAGCTTTCGTTCAGCGATCTCATTTTTCAGAAGAAGTGCCTGTTCCTGCAGCGCTTCTTGAGCCATTTCGCGTTCCGCCACCTCGTGCTCCAGGCGGTTGCTTTGTACCCTTAACGCCTCCTCGGCCCGGCGGTGCTCAAGGATGTGGTCCCACTCGCGCAGGGCGCGCTCGACGATGCGCGGCATGGCCTCGAAAACCTCGGGCATCTTGACCACGTAGTCGATGGCACCTGATTTCATCGCCTCGACCGCAACCTGTTCGTTGCCGTGCGAGGTCATCATCACGACCGGGGCGATGTCGGCGGACTGGGCCACCAGATCTCCCCCCTTGCCGTCAGGCAGAAGGTAGTCGGTGAGCACGATGTCGTAGTCACGGCTGCGCACCCGGACCAGGGCTTCCTCGAGGCTTCCGGCGACGGTCAGCTCGTACTGGTCGGTACATTCGCTGAAGCCGCGCCGTATCAGTTCGGCGTGGGAATCGTCATCTTCGACAATGAGGACCTTCTTCACGGGACAAGCGCTACCCATACAATCGGCTCCTGCGGCGGCATTAAACAGATCGGACGGAAGGTGGGATTAACGGCAAAATTCTACTATGTTTTTTCCGCTTGTCTGCTATTTCCTTCTATTTGTAAAATTAAATTACACACATTTTGACGAATTATCTACACCTGGGTTTTCGAAAAAGCATTACGCCCCAGGACATAGTGAATGATTAACATATCGGATCAGCGTGAAAATCTTTGTGAGGGTATGCTTTGCCAGTAATCGAAAAACGGCAGTCAGTAGAAAAATTATCAAATGAACGTAAACAGCAAGAAGTGCCACTCCCCTCAGAAGAAACGTCCAGCCGACAATAAAAAAGGCGGCCGGGAATGCCGGTCGCCTTTTACGCCTTGAGAAGATATGGACTCTACTCGATGCCGCGCTCGGCCATCTCGATCGCCTTCACCACGGCCTTCGCCTTGTTCACCGTCTCCATGTACTCGGAGGCGGGGTCGGAGTCTGCCACGATGCCGGCACCGGCCTGCAGATGCACCTTGCCGTCCTTGATGACGAGGGTCCTGATGGCGATGGCCATGTCCATGTTGCCCGAGAAGGAGAAGTAGCCGACTGCCCCGCCGTAGACCTCGCGCCGCGCGACTTCCAGCTCGTCGATGATCTCCATGGCGCGCACCTTCGGTGCTCCCGAAAGGGTCCCGGCCGGGAAGGTGGCGCGCACCACGTCGAAGGCGTCGAAGCCCGGGGCGAGGTTCCCCTGCACGTTGGAGACGATGTGCATCACGTGGGAGTAGCGCTCGATGACCATCAGCTCGGAGACCTTAACGCTTCCCGTGGTGCAGACGCGCCCGAGGTCGTTTCTCCCGAGATCGACCAGCATGACGTGCTCGGCGCACTCCTTGGGGTCGGCCAGAAGGTCCCGCGCCAGCTCCTCGTCCGCGGCAGGTGTCGCACCGCGCGTACGGGTGCCGGCGATGGGGCGCAGCTCGACGAGCTCCCCCTCCTTGCGCACCATGACCTCCGGAGAGGCTCCGACCACCATGGTGTCCTCGAGACGGAGGAAAAACATGTAGGGCGACGGGTTCAGCGTCCTCAAAACGCGGTAGATGTCGAAAGGATCGACGGTCAGCTCGCCGGAGAAGCGCTGGGAGAGCACCACCTGGATGATGTCGCCGCTTTTCACGTACTCCTTGGCGCGCGTCACCGACTGCTCGAACTCCTCGCGCTTCACGTTGGAGGTAAGTTCCACCTTCCCGGTGGCGGCTTTCTTCGGCTGCACGGGAAGGGGCTTCTTCAGGCGCTCGATGAGCCCTTCGATTTTGCTCACCGCGTCGACGTAGGCCTTCTCGGGAGAAGTACCGCCGTCCAGATGCGCGTTGGAGACGACCTTGATCTTCTGACTCAGGCTGTCGAAGATGATCATGGTGTCGGTGATGATGAAGTAGGCGTCGTAGGTGTCGATGAGCCTCGGGTTGCTGTCCGGCAGGGTCTCGAAATGGCGCACCGCATCGTACCCCAAATATCCTACGGCGCCCCCGAAGAACCTCGGGATCCCGGCCACCTCGACCGGCTGATAACGGGCCATGTAGTCGCGGACGTAGTTTAGCGGATCGGTTACCTCGACGCGGCTCACCGCACCCCCCTCCACGATCTCGACCCAGTTGTCCTTGCCGCGAATCACCACGGCCGGCGACGAGCCAAGGAAGGTGTAGCGCCCCCACTTCTCCCCCCCCTCGATACTCTCGAGCAGAAAACCGAAACGGCCGTCGTCGATCTTCTTGAAGGCACCTACCGGAGTGTCCAGGTCGGCCAGGATCTCACGGTAGACCGGAATCAGGTTGCCTTGTGCGGACAGGGTCTGGAACGAAGCGAAATCGGGGAAATACATGGGGCTCCTTGTTGCGCTGCGAGGTGTTTGGTGGGGCTATCCCCTTGCCGGGCAAAGAGTTTTAGCCCGACCTTATTAACATAGCTGGGAAATGGTGTCAAGAAACGGGGGACTCTGGTAGAATCTGTTGCTAATGAAAACCGTGCCGGTACTGAACACAATTAAAAAGCGCCTTTCGGCCTTCGCCCTGAAGGTGGTCGACCTGATCGTCCGCTTCAAGCGCGCGACGGAGAAGATGTTCCTCTCCTGGGACAAGTGGGTGAAACCGGAGGGGAGCATCGCACGGGAGAAGCTCCTCTCGCGTTTCCCGCGCTACCTTAAGGAGCCTGCCGGAAGCGTGCGCTGCGGCGAGGGGTGGTATGAGCTTGTATGGGACCTCTGCACCGCCATCGAGGCGATGGAGCACCTCGGCATGCCGCGCATCGGGCACTTCAAGGCCGAGGAGCGCCTGGGGGGGCTCTTGGTCCGGGTGGAGTCCGGTTCCTTCATCGTGAAGGAGCTAGCTCGGGATGCGGAGCACAGGGCGGCCGCAATCTGCGAGGAGTGCGGCGAACCGGGATCGCTTCAGTTGGGCCACGGTTTCGCGAAGACGCTCTGTCCGTTGCACGCGGCGCAGCGCAGGCCCCATAAGGCGAAGAGCGTCCCCATTCCCGCAAACCTCGCCACCCAAAGACCGAAGCTACTTTTCCTGGACACCGAGTTCACCGATTTCGATTATCCGCAGTTGATCAGCATAGCCCTGGTCGCCGAGAGCGGCGAGAGCTATTACGCCGAACTGGAAAACGGATGGAGCCGCGAGGGGTGCTCCGCTTTCGTGGTCGAGAAGGTGCTGCCGCAATTGACCGGCGGCGAATTCTTCCAGGAAAGCGGCTACGCGGCGCGCCGGTTGGGCGCATGGCTCGCCGGTTTCGGTGTCCCGGTACGCGTAGTGACCGATGCGCCGGGGTACGACTGGGTGCTCATGCTTGAGCTTTTGCATCACGAACTCCCCCCCAACCTCTACCCCACCCCGCTCAATTTCTACAGCGAGAGCCTTCCCGAACTGCGCCCGATCCTGAAGCAGGCCCACGACGACGCCTTAAGCGATCTTTCGCCGCACCACGCCCTGCACGACGCCGAGGCGCTGCGCGAGGCGTGGGAGGTGATGAAAGAGCACCTCCACCCAGCCATCCTGCGACAGTACCTCAAACTTTGAAAATACGGTGCAGGCTTCAGTGCCGGCGCCTGCGCGATAACGTCATCCCTTTCGCGGATAGCGTTGGCGGGGACCCAAATAGCGCTATCCCCGCCCAGATAAGCTTATTCTGCCGCGAATAGTGTTATTCCCGCTCCCAATAAGCTTATTGGCCGGCGAATAGTGTTATTCCGTCACAGATAAGCTTATTTCCTCGGCGAATAGTGTTATTCCGTCGCGGATAAGCTTATTTCGCCGCGAATAGTGTTATTCCCGGCCGGATAACGCTATTCGGCCGCGAATAGTGTTATTGCGTCCAGGATGACGTTAACCTGCGGCGGCGGGACGAACCGGAACACAGAGGACACCGAGGAAAAGCCAAGTCCCACACAGAGGAACCGCATTAAGCGGGTTTTTATACCGTTAAGGCCTTTCCTCGGTGCCCTCTGTGCACCTCCGTGACCTCTGTGGTAAAGCTTTTCCTTTTTTTCCTCCCGCCCCTTGAAATCCGCACCCGCAATGCTTATGTTCCGTCGAGCACCCACTCAAGCACAAAGGAGACCACGAAGACATGGCCAAAACCGTCAAGAAGTTCGAGACCGAGGTCCAGCAGCTTTTGGACCTGGTGATCCACTCCCTCTACTCCAACAAGGAGATCTTCCTCAGGGAGCTTATCTCTAACGCATCTGACGCGATCGACAAGATAAAGTTCGAGTCCCACTCCAACATGGAACTGCTGGAGGGGAATGCCGACTGGAAGATAAAGCTGCACGCCGACAAGGAGGCCGGCACCCTCACCATCACCGACAACGGCATCGGCATGAGCATGGACGAGGTGGCCGACAACATCGGCACCATCGCCAAGTCCGGCACCAAGAGCTTCGTGGCCGCCCTCAAGGAAAAGAACCTTTCCGAGAACCCGGAACTGATCGGCCAGTTCGGCGTTGGCTTCTACGCCTCCTTCATGGTCGCCGACAAGGTGGAGCTGACCACCCGCAAGGCGGGCGAAAAGCAGTACGGCTGTCGCTGGGAATCGGCCGGCGACGGCTCCTACTCCATCGAGGAGGTCGAGAAGGAGACGCGCGGCACCGAGATCGTGCTGCACCTCAAAGACGACATGAAGGAGTTCCTCGACGAGTGGAAGATCCGCTCCATCGTGAAGAAGTACTCCGACTACGTGCAGTACCCGGTTGTCATGGACGTGACCCGTACCGAGCCGATTAAGGACCAGGACGGCAACGTCATCGAGGGTGGCGGCACCATCGAGAAAACCGCAGAAGAGACCTTGAACTCCATGAAGGCGATCTGGACCCGCCCGAAGAGCGAGATCACCGAGGAGGAGTACGAGGAGTTCTACAAGCACATCTCCCACGACTACGACAAGCCGCTCTCCACCATCCACTACTCGGCCGAGGGGGTGAGCGAGTTCAAGTCCATCGTCTACATCCCGTCGCACAAGCCCTACGACCTCTTCCTGCGCGACCACAAAAAGGGCGTGCACCTCTACGTGAAACGGGTCTACATCACCGACAACTGCGAGGCGCTCCTCCCGGACTACCTCCGTTTCATCAAGGGTGTGGTCGACTCGGCGGACCTGCCGCTCAACGTCTCCCGCGAGATCCTGCAGGAGGACGTGCAGATCAAACGCATCCAGAAGTCGCTTGTCGGCAAGATCCTATCCACCCTCTCCGAGATGAAGGAGAAGAACATCGACGACTACCTGAAGTTCTACGGCGAGTTCGGCCCGGTGCTGAAGGAAGGGATCCACTTCGACTACGCCAACAAGGAGAAGCTGCAGGACCTCCTCCTCTTCGAGAGCTCCAAGACCGAGAAAGGGAAGTTCGTATCGCTAAAGGAGTACGTCGAGCGCATGCCCGAAGGACAGAAGGAGATCTACTTCATCACCGGCATGTCGCGCGAGTCCGTTGAGAACTCCCCCTACATGGAGGCCCTGCGCAAGAAGGACTACGAGGTCCTCTACATGACCGACCCGGTCGACGAGTGGGTGGTGCAGGCGATCAACGAGTACCAGGAAAAACACCTGAAGGCGATCGACAGGGGCGACCTCGAGCTGGACAGCGAGGAGGAAAAGAAGGAGAAAGAGGCGAAGAAGGAGGAGGCCAAGAAGGAGTTCGGCAGCATCCTCGACTTCATCCAGGAAACGCTCAAGGATAGGGTCAAGGAGGTACGTCTCTCCTCCCGTCTCACCGAGAGCGCCTGCTGCCTGGTGGCGGACGAAATGGGGCTGAACGCCAACATGGAGAAGATCCTGAAGGCGATGAACCAGGAAGTGCCGGAAGCGAAAAGGATCCTCGAGTTAAACCCCGAGCACCAGATCATGCAGGTGATGACCGCCATGTACGAGAAGGACAAGTCGAACCCGAAACTCGCCGACTACAGCGAGCTCCTCTTCGACCAGGCCCTTCTGACCGAAGGCTCCCCGATCAAGGACCCGCTCCGTTTCACCAGGCTCGTGAGCGAGCTCATGGTGGTCGGCGGCAAGTAGGCGGCAACGCACTACGTATGACGAAAGCCGGGAGGTATTTAGCCTCCCGGCTTTTTATTTCTTCAAGTACCAATAAGCAAATCCGCCATATCCCCGGCGTTGTCCGGTTTGGCGTTTGCACCAGCTTGTTTCAACTACATCCGCCTCTCCCTCGCCCTCCGGGAGAGGGGCGGGGTGAGGGAGTCGCCTACGAAGAAAGAGTGTTGCATGCGGCAGCGCCCTCACCCGGCCTACGGCCACCCTCTCCCGAAGGGAGAGGGGCGCTGGCAAAAAGCGGAATTGGTTGATGCAAAAACTAAATCGGACGACGGTTTACTCCCCCAGCACTCCCCGCAGCGTCCTGCTCATCTCGCTCACACGATACGGCTTTTGGATGAACCCGGAAGGCCCGGCACCTGCGAACTTCATGGTGACCTCCTGCTCGTTGTAGCCGCTTGAGATGACCACCTTCACATCGGGCTGCAACTCCCGCAGAGCCCGGAAGGTTTGTTCGCCGTCCAGATTGGGCATGGTGAGGTCCAGGAGTACGCAGACGATCTCCTCTTTATGCCGGCGATAAATTTCAAGCGCCTCCTGTCCGTCGCAGGCGACCAGCACGCTGAACCCCATGGTCTCGAGCATGTCGCGCCCGAGCCCCCGGATGCTCTCCTCGTCGTCGGCGAGCAGGACGGTGCCGCACCCCCGCCAGAGGGGACCAAGATCGGCAAGCTCGTGGTGATCGGCATCCCCCTCCACGCAAGGGAGCAGTAGGCGGAAGGTACTCCCCCTCCCCTTTTCGCTGTAGACCTTGATGGCACCGTGGTGCGCCCTCACGATCCCGAGAACCGCTGCCATGCCGAGTCCGCGTCCCGTGAACTTGGTGGTGAAAAATGGATCGAAGATCCTGGGTATCACCTCGCGGTCCATGCCGCAGCCGTTGTCGGAAACTTCGAGCACCACGTAGTCCCCTTCGGGGAGCCGGTCATCGATCCACGATTCGGAGAGGTACGCGCGGTCGCAGTAAAAGCGCTTGGTGCTGATGACGATCATGCCGTTGGCGTCGCCCACCGCTTCGCTCGCGTTGAGCACGAGGTTTAAAACGACCTGTCGCAGTTGCGTCGCGTCGCCGCTTACCGGCGGGAGTTCCGGCGCGAAGTCGTAGCGCAGCATCACCTTCTTGGAGATGGAGACCTCGAGCATCTGCCCCATCTCCTGCACCAGCCGGGTCATGTCGAGTTTCTCGATGACGAACTTACCTCTGCCCGAATAAGCGAGCATCTGCCGGGCGAGGTCGGCGGCACGGCTTGCGGCCTGCTCTATCTGGGTCAGGTTTTCGCAGGCTGGCGCATCGGGCGCCATCCGCATCAGCGCCAGGTCGGCGTTGCCGAGGATCACCATTAAAATGTTGTTGAAGTCGTGGGCGATACCTCCCGCCAGCACCCCGAGGCTCTCGAGTTTCTGTACGTGGAGCATCTGGGATTCGATCAGTCGCTTCTCCTGTTCAAGGCGTTTGCGCTCGGTCATGTCCACGGCGATGAACATCAAGTGGTGTTTTCCCTCCACCTCGAAACGCGACAGGAAGCATTCCACTTGAAGCTGTTTTCCGAACGAGGATGTCGTATCGATCTCGATACTCCTCGTCTGGCCGTCTGAGAGCACAAGCTCGGCTGCAACACGCATCCCGGCCTCCCAGGAGGGAACCTCCCGGAAATTCTGACTGAGCAGCAGCTGCACGGTCCCGCCGGCCAGATCCGCCGCCGCCTGGTTCGCCTTCACGCAGGCGCCGCTCTCCCCTTCGTAGACGAGAATAGCGGTGGGAGAGGAAGCAAGCAGCGATTCGAGCATGGCGAGAGCCCGGTCGCGCGCCTCCTCGATCATCTTTCTCTCGGTGATGTTGTCGTACACGCCGAGTATGCCGGTCACGGTCCCCGTATCGTCGCACAGGGGAACCTTGGTCGTATCCACCCACAGGCGCCGACCGCTCGCCTGCAACTGCTGCTCTATGATGTGGTACTTGGGACGGTTGCTATCCATGACGGTGCGGTCGTCGTTGCGGTAAGCGTCGCTCTCCTCCCGCATCCAGGGGAGGTCGTAATCGCGCTTGCCGGCGATCAGCTCCGGGTCGTCCAGTCCGGCCGCTTTGGCGAAGACGATGTTGCACCCCTGGTAGATGCTGTCGCGGTCCTTCCAGAAAACGAACTGGGGGATGGTGTTGATGATCTGGGCGAGCATGTTGCGCCCGCGGCGCAGTTCCTCTTCCGCGCGCTCCCTAACGGCGAGCTCCAGTTTCAGTTTTTCGTTGGTGAGACGTTGCGCCTCGGTTCTCTCTGCAACCCTCACCTCGAGCTCTTCCCTCGCCAGTCGTTGTTCTTCCTCGGCCTGCAACTGGCGCCGCAAACGCAGATAGATAACGCGGGACATCGCGGTGGTGACCATAAGGAACAGCACGACAAGCGACATGATCTGCGTGAGCTCGCGGTACCAGCGGGCCAGGATCTCATCAGGAAGCAAAGCGATGCTGACGTACATGGGATAACGGCCGACCTTGCTGAAGGCAACGAGCCGCGGCGTACCGTCGTTGGTCCGCTCGGCATAGTAGGTATCGGTCGACATCCCCTTGGCGATGCGCTTTTGCATCTCGGAGGAAGCGGGCTTGCGTCCGAGGTCGGTGCTGACCGGAAGCTGCTGCGGAAAGCGCAGGATCAATCCGAGAGACTCGTCCCGCAGCGTGATGCGCCCCCTCGCACCGACGTCGATGGTCGAGAGCATGTTCCGTATCTTCTCCAGGGGGATGGCGCAGTAAACGACTCCTGCGAAAGCACCGTTCGGGCCGGAAACCCTACGGGCGAGGATGACCACCCATTTGCCGCTGATGAGCCCCAGTACCGGCTTGGAAATGACCAACGCAGCCTGCGGGGTGTCGCGCAACTTGATGAAATAATCGCGCTCCGCAACGCTCTTGTTCGAGCCGGGCTCGACTCCGGTGCCGTAGAGGATGTCCCCATTGCCGTCGGCCATGCGTATGCTGTCCAGGGCCGGGACCCGGGTATGCTGCGCGATGATGAAAGCGTTCAGGGCGTCCGTGGAAATCCCGCCCTGCCGATGCTGCCGTTCGGCTTCGTCCACAACGCTGAGAAGCGCGATGTCCGCGGCGTCGAAAACGCCGGAGATACTGTAGACGAGCATCTGGGTGAGGTTGCGCCCCTGGGTTGCCGCGTTGCGCAGGTACTGGTCCCGACTTTGGCGCAAGGTCACCGTCCCCAAAACGATGACGAAGAGGTTGACGGCAAGAACCAGTGCAACGGTACGCGCCATCAGCGTAGTCCCCGATGTTTTTGTTGTTTCCGGCAGCGCACTGCGCATATCTGATCTCCAGCGGTCTGGACGTCAACTCGTTAACCGGCCGTACGAAGCGCGCACGGCGGCGGTACTTACCGGTACCTTATCGGCACAGCGCAATAATTTCATTAGTTGAATTGGGATATGAGGAAAAGAGGAAGAGACGGCCGTCGTAAAACGGCCGTCCGGAAAGGAAGGGATCAGGCCGTTTTGCCATAGAGGGCTTCCCTGCTCGCAAAGGCCCGCTTCACGCGGGTGAGAAGCCCAATCTCCTTCACCGGTTTCAGCACGAAGTCGAAGAAACCCTTCTCAAGGGCTTCCTTCTCCTCGTCGGGGGTCGCCGCGGCGGTCATGAGGATCACCGGCATGTAGCGGAACTCGGGGATGTTGCGGATGGCGAAGAGAAACTCGTACCCGCCAAGCTTGGGCATCACCTTGTCCGTGATGACCAGCTTGGGCTTCAGGGTGAAGATCTTGCTGAAGGCATCCATGCCGTCGAGGGCGGTTTCCACCTGGTACCCCTGGCGGGTCAGTATCTTCGCCACCATCTCGCGGGAGAGCTGATCGTCCTCGACAAGGAGGATGGTCTTGCTCGCGCCCCCGCCTATGGTCTGACCCAGGTAGTGCCGGGCGATGGCGCGGTTGATGTCGAGGCGGGTGGCGACGTAGAGCACGAGTTTCAGGTTATGCTGCGCCGAGATGCTCGCGAAAAGGTGGTCGGTGGTCGGGTCGGCTACGGCGAGCCCGAGTCTGCCGTCATCCAGCTTGAGCGGGAAGATGCAGTGTTTCACCGCCATGTCGATGGGAATGAGACTGAGGACGTTGGCCTGATAGCTGTACTTGGCAAAGTCGCCGATTTTTCTCACGTGGTACTGAATCGCCAGCGCCTCCGCCAGCTCTTCGGGCGTCACGAGGCCGATCACCTCCAAAAGCTCGCCCAGGCGTATGTTTTTACTCTTGGCGTGCGCGATGAGACGGTCCACGGAGGACCTGGTGAGGAGGCCGCGCTCTACGAAGATCTCCCCGAGAGGCTTGCGGATCGGCGCGGGGGCGGGACTGGGTTTTACATCTGCGGTCATGCTACTTCTCCTGCAGGACAAAAATGGTATGAACGACGCCCTGCCGCAGAGGCCGAAAGACCGGCCGTCGCAACGGACGGGGGTGCGGCGGGCGCAGGGCGAGCCATGATAATGAGAAACAACGGGACGGGCTGTCAATCTTCATATCGGCAGGATCGCAAAAAAAATAATCAGGAAATGATGAGGTTGTCGGCCAGCTCGTTGCGGTCGTCCGCCCTGCGGGGAAAGTGACGAGAGAGCTCTTCTCCGCAGGCGGCGATGACGCCGCAGACAGCCTCGCCGCCTCGACCGGCTCTAAGCCCCTGGGCGAGTACTGCGGCGAGCTTCTTCCAGTAGCCGGGGGGTATCTTTTCGTTGATGCCGCGGTCACCCACGATCCAGACCTTGCGCTCGAGCAGGGAGATGAAGATGAGGATCCCGGTTTCCTCCCGGGTCTTATAAAGCCCCTGCTGGTAGAAGGCGACCAGGGCGCGCTCATGCACCGCCTCGGTCAGACGCCTGGGGCCGACGAAGGAGAGCTTGAGCTGCGGAAAACGGCGCAGTAAAAAAAGCAGCGGCAGGTAAAGCAGGGCCACTACCGGTATGTAGGTCCAGATGGTGACGTGGTGCCACAAGACGGCGACCGCGACGCCGAAAAAACCGGCGAGCAGCAGGGCGCCTAAAGCCTCCGCCTCACGATAGCGGTCGCTTTCCGTGACCACCATGGTGGCGATTTCTCCGCTGGACGCCGCTTCGGCACGAACCACGGCCTGACGGATCGCCTCCTTTTCGGCGTCGCTGAAGTAATTGTGAGCAATCGACTTATGCGAAAGATCCATCACCAGTCTCCCGAAGCACCGCCGCCGCCGAAACTGCCGCCGCCGCCTGAAAAGCCGCCCCCTCCCCCGCCGAACCCGCCTCCTCCGAAGCCACCCCCTCCGAAACCTCCGAAGAAAGGTGGTCCGCCCATGAAGCCGCCACGTCCGCCTGAGGAGAAGAGAAAGGCGATGAACAGCCCGGCAAGAAAACCTACCACGGCAAGTATGCCCAGAAGCAGCATCGAGATCCCGGAGAAGGATATGAAAGCCGCGATGGGAAGTCCGACGGCTCCGGCCACCCCGCCGAGAAAGCGGGAGATGCCGCCCAAGAACACGGAGGCGACCAGCACGAACAGGAGCAGGGTGAGGATGGGGGGAGCGCCCTTCTTGCCGTGACGCAGATCGGTCGTCGGTTCGGCCTTGTACTCGCCGCGGACCGTGGCCATGATGGCTGAGACACCTCGGGCGATGCCGGCGTCGAAGTTCCCCTGTTTGAAGGCGGGCGAGATCTCGTTGCGGATGATGCGCCCGGACATCAGGTCGGTCAGCGTACCTTCGAGACCGCGCCCCACCTCGATCCTGATCTTGCGATCGTTCTTAACAACCAAAAGCAGCGCGCCGTTGTCCTTCCCTTTCCGACCGATCTGCCACTTCTCCACGACTTTTATCGAGTACTGCTCGAGGACCTCCCCTTCCAGGCTCGGAATGGTGAGGACTACGATCTGGGTGGAGTCGCTCTTCTCGAAGGCGGTGAGTTCGTCCTCGAGTTCACGTGCCGCCTGAGGAGAGAGCATCGAGGCGTAATCGTTCACGTGCCCGCGCAAGGGCGGCACCTCGGCGGCCCAGGAGCCCCCCGCCAACAGAAGCGCTATCAAAAGGAAGAGCAGTTTCTTCATGAACTCCCACACCTCGCTCGCAACCTGCTGCGTTTCGACCAACCGATAAAGTTAGAACTTGACCTTCGGCGCCACCTTCGCTCCCTCTTCGGCCTTGAAGGGCTCCTTGCGCTGCAGGTGCAGCATAACGGAGTTGGTGAGCGAATTTGGGAAGGTGCGGATCGAGGTGTTGAAGTCCTGGACCACCTGGTTGTAACGCACGCGCGCCACGTTGATGCGGTTCTCGGTCCCTTCCAGCTGGTTCTGCAGGTCCATGAAGTTCTGATTGGCCTTGAGCTCAGGGTAGCGCTCGACGACGACCATCAGACGGGAAAGGGCGCCGGAGAGCTGGGACTGCGCCTGCTGGAAGTTCTGCATCGTCTTAGGGTCGTTGATGGCGTCCTTGGTGACCTGCATCGAGCCCACCTTGGCACGCGCTTCGGTGACCGCCTTCAGCGTATCCGCCTCGTGTTTCGCATACCCTTTCACCACCTCGACCAGGTTGGGCACCAGGTCGGCGCGGCGCTGGTAGGAGGCCTCCACGTCGCCCCAAGCTGCGAATACGGCCTCTTCCTTGGCCTGCATGGTGTTATAGCCGCATCCGGAAAGGGAAGCGATGGTCAAAAGCGCAACGAACATCAGTATCAAGCGTCTCATAGTCTTATCCTCCTTGAATAGCATTGCACAATAATAATCATGAGAGGGGCGAATGTCACCCTCTAAGCGGAAAAAACAAGGAATTTCAGTATGCCTCAGGTGATGAGACGAAGATCGCCGGTCAGGCTGCAGCCGGCGAGCAGGTACATGGCGGCGTTCCACGACTGCCTCGGCATTCCCATCGGTTCCCCGGACCTGCCGTGGAACCACTCGTTGAATTCCCATCCGTTGACGCTGCTGCTGTGAGCCATCTTGACCAGTTCCTCCCGGGCCATCGCCTTCTCTCCAAGTGCCGCGAGCAGCATCACCCAGAAGCCTCCCACAAAAGGCCAGGCGCCGCCGTTATGGTACTGCCAGGGGAGGTTCTGTCTGTGCCGCGCCATGTAAGAGCGCCAGGAGCCCGAGCGCTCGTCGATGGGAACCCCGACCACGCGCACCGGATGCGGTTCGTGCGCCCCGAGCGCGACCACCGCGGAAACCATTTTACAGGCGTCGGAAGGGTACCCGAGACCGGTCAGGTAGGCGAGGATGTTGCCGAAGATGTCGACCTCCTCTCCCCACGCGGAGAGGTTGACCCAGCTCAGCATGAAGGGGGTGGACCGGCTGCGGTTGCGGATGTAGTGGCGCATGAGGCGCACGCGCTTTTGGAGAGGGACGGCTGCATCGAATGGGTGGAAGAGTTGCTGCGCGAAACGCCTGGTCTCGCCCGCAAAGGGAAGCTCGTAGAGCCGTTTGACCCAGTACCAGAGCGCGTTGGTGTAAAGGACGAAACCGGAGCGCGGCATGATGTCGGCCCAGTCCGAGGCCTCGTTTTGCTGCAAAAGGTGCCATCCCTGATGTTCCTGGCATTGCAGCCACTTGATGGCGCGGTCGGATTGCGCGGAAAGCCGCTCGGCCAGGGTACGCTCGCGGTGGGTGCGGTCAAAAAAGTGGAGGGCGATCAGCCACCAGAGGGTCGCGTCGATACACCCTGCGTACCAGAAGTCGACCTCTCCGGTTTCCGGCTTCACGTACTTCGGGATCTGGCCGTTGCCCGCCTGGTGCCGTGCCAGGGTCAGCAGCCCCCGCTCGGCCGCCAGTACGAGGGAGTCATCGCCGGAAACGGCCATGCCGAGGGCGCAGATGGCGGCATCGCGGCCGAAGATGGCGTCGTAGTTGCGCGCGCTGGAGCGGTCGTTGCGCGCCGAGGCGAGCACGCCTGAAGGGGTGGAGTTTTCCAGCAGAAGAGCGATCGCCTCGCGGCGGCACTGCTCGAGCAACGCGGTGTCGGCATCCCCGCACCGCTCGGCGGGCAGGAAGGGAGCGTCGGTCACTTGAGGGGCACCATCTGGTAGCTCGCCCGGCCGTTTTTCACCCGAACCACGATGATGTGATAGACGCGCTCGCCGTAACGGCTCATCCAGGCAAGCGGAGCCCCCGCCCCGCCTGAGATGAAGGCGGGCTTGCCGCCGAAGAGGTCACGGTCGTAGACATGCGAGTGGGCGAAGAAGCTTGCCTGGACCGGACTTGAAGAGGCGATGACGCGCTGAAGCTCGGCGGCACCTTCGCTAAAGGTGTGACCTCGCCAGCGAGAAGTCTCGGGCGGCACGTGCATGGCAAGAAAGGTCGCTTGCGGCGCCGTAGCGAGCTCCTTCTCGAGGAAGGAAAGCTCCGGCGCCTTCAGCTCCTCGCCGGCGTTGTCGACGACCAGCACCCTGAGGCCGAGCCGCTTGCTCCCGAACCGGTATTGCCTCGGCGCAACCAGCTTCTCGAAGACGGCGGGGCTCTCATGGTTGCCGAAGACCACGAAGACCGGGATGGCCGGGACGGTGCTCTCCACGAGCGACAGGAACTTCCTCGTTTCCTCCTCGCCGCCCTTGTCGGAATAATCGCCGCCATGGAGGATGAAGAGCGGCCGGTAGGTGGCCGCGACGCTCAGCGCCTTCTTGAAGACCGCCTCGTTGCCGCGGCTGTCACCGAGCACTACGAAGCTGTAGTCGCTAGGCGACGCCTTCGCCGCAAGCTGCTGCATCAGGTCGCTGGAACGCTTAAAGAGGGTCTCGGCATGAGCTGCGGAGACGGTCCCGAAACAGACCAGCAGTAAAAGGGTTAAGATGGAAAAGTAAGAGCGGAACTTGCAGGTGCGTGAATGACTAAAGGTTGGAGACATTGGGATTGTTGATCTCGATGCAGAGTTTGCACAGCTTCTCAATGGTAGCTACCTGTGTGGCAGTGAGCCCCGTAGTGTCAGGCAGCCGAAACGAGCGACAGTCACAGCAGCGACAGAGAATCCCAAGATCAAGACCTGTATCGTACGTTTCCATGTCAGAGCCCCAGCGAAAGCATGTGCCGTTTTTAATCTGGGCGATGGTAACACAATCTGAAAGCTAAGGCAAGGTTCTTGAGACGGTGCTCGGAACGACAAAGTCTGCGGATCAGCTTCTTGAGAGTGTGCGGCGCTTTTTGACGCCCGCGCGTGTCTTGCCGGTTTCGTTCTTGGCGACCTTGGCGGTGATCTTGCCGCGATGCCCGGCGCGGGCCTGGACCACACGACGTCCCGGCTTGACCGAACACTTCGCCGCGCGACGATCGTCACGGTGCCCGAACAAGGCCAGCCTGAAACGGCGCGGCTCCTTCCTGAACGCGGCAGTCGACGCCGCGATGACGCGGGCTTTCATGACCTCCGCCTCGACGACAGGCACCTCATCCCCAGCCCCGCCCCTGAAGTCGGCGGCGGCAACGGTGGAAACGTTGCGGCGCAGCTGGTTGAAGTTGTGCACGTTGCGGTAATCGACGCGCCTGGTCAGCATGATCACGAACATGTCCTGCTGGGGGTCGATCCAGATCGAAGAGCCGCTGTAGCCGGTATGGCCGTAGGAGGCATCGGAAAACAAGGTCCCCTTGGGTGCGGAGAACGGCGACGAGATATCCCAGCCGAGACCGCGCTTCACCCTGCCGTTGTTGCAGAGATACGGGGTGGTCATCTGGCCGACCGCTTCTTCCGAGAGGATCCGGGTGCCGTCGAGGGTCCCTTTGCCCAGCATGAGCCTTGCGTAACGTGCCAAGTCGTACGCCGAACTGAAGAGGCCTGCGTGACCGGCGACCCCGCCCAACAGGCGGGCATTCTGATCCTGCACCACCCCACTCTGGTTGCCGGAGGTGGGGGCGATGTCGCTGCTGCCGTCGCGGGAGGGAAGAAATGCGGTATCGCGGGTGCCGAGGGGATCGTAGATCTCCTTGCGGCAGAACTGGTCCAGCCGCTCACCTGAGACGCGACGGACCATCTCCCCCAAGAGGATGAAGTTTATGTCGGCGTACTCGAAGCCGGATCCGGGCAGGCGGGAGCGCTGCACGGCCACCTTGCGCACGAGCCCCTCAACGCTGCGGTCCGAACCTACCATCACGTCGGAAAGGCCCGAGGTGTGGGTCATCAGGTTGAGGATGGTGATGCTTCCCTTGTCGGTGCCGGCAAGTTCCGGGAACCAGCGGGAAAGAGGATCGGTGAGTGCGATGCGTCCCTCGTCCAGGAGTTTGATCACGGCCGGGGTGGTGGCGATCACCTTGGTAAGGGAGGCGACGTCGAAAACGGTACGGTCGGTGATGGCGGGCGCCCCGGCAGCGGAACTCACCTGGCCGCGCGCCGCGGTGGCGAGGATCCCCTCGTGATTGCCGACCACTACCACCCCGCCTGCGATGAGGTCGTCGGCCATGGCACGCTCCAGAAGGCGATCGAGGTTTGCAGTGGTGATGGGAGCGGTGACCGCGGGGTCAACGGCGGCATGGAGCTGGACCGGAGCCAGCAGAGGGAACAGCAGGAGCAGCAAGGAGAGGACTATAACGCGCACGAGCTTCCTTTTACGTTCCGTGTTGCCACAGAAACTTCTAGTTAGGACTGCGGTTGACGTTGCCTTGCAGAAGCCGTCACGGCAGCGCCGGACTGCTCCGACTGCTCCGACTAGCCGGGGTGGCCGGATTGAACTTCTGCTGGAGGAGGATGCCGGGCGGGCAACCAAGCTGTTAGCTACGATACCGGAGCGGAGTGGATTTTTTTGTGACGGAGGTCACGTTTTGGGCGCTGAAACAACAAAAGGCCCCGGGGATTCCCGGGGCCTTTTGTTTGCCGAAGAGGCGAAGCTTACTTCATGCTCGGCAGGTCGTGAACATCGAGGTGGCAACCCAGGCATTTCGGGAAGCGGTCCAGGATGGTCTTCGGATGCGGAGCCTTGTGGCACTCGGTGCACTGCGGGATGTAGCCGTGCTTCGATTTGTGGCAGGAAGCGCAGGCGACCTTGTTGTGGCGGCTTGCGGTCTTCCTCAGTTTCTCGGCGATCTTGCCGTGGCAGGAAGCGCAGGTCTGGTTCCAGTCGGTCCCCTGGTAGGTGACCATCTTCGGCTTGTGAACCGAGTGGCACTTGGCGCAGGCTTCAACGGGCTGATCCCTGTAGTGCGGCCTGTGGCACATGAAGCAGGACGGCTTGTAGCCGTGCGAGGTGTGGCAACGGTCGCAGGAAACGTTGGTGTGCTTGCTCGGGAACTTGACCAGCTCGGCCTTCTCGTCGGCATGGCAGGTGGCGCAGGCGCCGGCAAGCCGCGGGGTCATGGCAACCTTGCGCGGGGTGTGCGGGTTGCTGTGGCAGCTGGCGCAGTCCTTCGCGGTGGGGCCGTGGATATCGGTGTGGCAGGAGGCGCACTTCGGCATAACTTCGTCGTAGTTCCCCTTCTTCGGGTTGTAAGCGTGGATCACGGTGTGGCAGCCCTGGCAATCGAAACGGTGCTTGCCGCCGGCGTTCTTCAGGCCGTTGAAGGCCCCGGTGTGACACTGGGCGCACTGCTGCGGGGTAAGCGCAGCCGGAGCGGTGGCGTACATCTCGGGCTTTTCCGGGATGTCAACAGTCGCCATCTTGGCCGCAAAGGCCGTGGAAGCGACGAGAATCAAGGCCGCGATGAACAGCGACAGACTACTCTTTTTCATCATTCCTCCCCCAAATAACATTGTATTCACTGCAATCGACTGATCGTAATACTACCTAACATGAGTATCTGTCAAGAGAGTTGTGATAAAAGTCGACCGAAAAGGTGCTGTAAAGAGTAAGTCACAGCCGGATGAGATCCTCGTGGGGTTCGTCGGAAGGATTTATGTGGATCATGACATCCCCGACGTTGCTGAAGTGGTCGAAGATGCGCCGCTTGACCTCGGTGGCGATATCGTGAGAGTGCTTGACCGTCATGTCGGGGGGCATGTCGAGTTTCAAGTCCACGATGAGGTACTGTCCGGAGTGACGGGCCCTTATCTCGTGCACCTGGTCCACCCCCTCGACCGATCCGGCAAGCCGCGAGATGGCGTCGAGGACCTCCTGTTCCGGCTGGCCGTCCATGAGCTCATGCGCCGAGGTGCGGAAGGTATGGATACCGATGTGAAAGATGAAGAGCGAGGTGACGCCGGCGGCGATCGGGTCCATGATGCCGACGCCCAGATAGGCGCCGCCGACGCCGGCCAGGGTGGCGATGGAGGTGACGGCGTCCTTTCTGTGGTCCTTTGCTATGGCGAGAAGCGCCGGGCTCCCGAGCCCCCCCCCGACCCGCATGGTGTAGCGGTACAAGGATTCCTTGGCGACGATGGTCGCCGCCGCAGTGATGACGGCGACGAGCGCCGGGACCGGATAGCGCCCCTCCATGACCGTCGTGGCGGCCCCGTAGAGGACCCAGGCGCCGGTGCCGAAGATGACGAGCGAGATCAGGATCGCCGAGAGGCTTTCCACCTTGCCGTGCCCGTAGGGATGATCCTCGTCGTACGGTTTTCGTCCGACCTTCAGGGCCACGATGGTCAAGCCTATGGCGATGAAATCGCACGCGCTCTCGATGCCGTCGGCGAAGACTGCCTCGGAATGTCCGAAATGGCCGGCGGCGAGTTTAGCGACCATGAGCACGGCGTTGCTCCAGAAGCCGATCCGGATCACGCGGTCCGCCTTGTTGAAGCGTTCGCCCCTCAGCATATGCCCTCCGGGCGCAGGTCCTTCACCGTGAGCTGGAGCGAAGTCCTGCCGTTCCATACGTTGATCCCCGGCGAGAAGAGGAGATCGACCCGCCCCTCGGGCACCCCTTTCTCGGCAAGCCCGAAGGCGATGGCGTCGAAACTGCGCCCCCCCTGCCCTACCCTGAGCTTCAGGTGCCCTCCCCTCAGCACGCGGCTCTCCTCGACCACGGCGCCCTTTAAAACGAAGAGCGGTTCCGGGTTCCCCATGCCGAACGGCTTCAGCCGCTCGAGCTCTTTCACGAGCCCCTGGTCGATGGCGCGGGCCTCGAGCTCCAGGTCATAGGCGAGCGTAGGCGTAAGCGCATCGGCGTCGAGGACCTCCCGGGCCGCTTCATCGAAACTGAGCGCGAAACGTTCCAGCTCGTCCTGCGCTATGGAGAGGCCGGCGGCATGGCTGTGTCCGCCGAAGCGCAGCAGGTGATCGGCGCAGCTTTTGATGGCGTCCAGCAGGTGAAAACGCGAGATGCTGCGCCCGGAGCCCCGCCCGGTGCCGTCTTCGAAGGCGAAGAGGATGGCGGGACGGTGGAACATCTCCACGATGCGGGACGCGACGATGCCGATCACCCCCGGATGCCACATCTCGGAGCCGAGTACGATGCTCTTTCTCCCGCGGCAGGCACCCTGCTCGAGCATGGCGCGCGCCTCTTCGAAGGTGGCCCGTTCCAGGGCCTGGCGCTCGGCGTTCGCCTCGTCGAGCTCCTTTGCAATGGTTCGTGCGCGCGAGGGATCGTTGCAGAGCAACAACTCGAGCCCGAGGGCGGCGTCCTCGAGCCTCCCGGCCGCGTTGATGCGGGGGGCGAGACGGAAGCCGACCGCGCCGCAACCGATGTCGTCCGCGATCCCCGCCACCTCCTTGAGCGCCTCGATGCCGACCCTGCTCCCCGAGCAGAGCTGTTTCAGCCCGTAGCTCGTCAGCACCCGGTTCGTCCCCAAAAGCGGCACCACGTCCGCGATGGTGCCGAGAGCCACAAGGTCCAGGTACTCCCTCAGGTCGGGCTCGTTGCCGCGCACGAAGCGCCCCTCTTCGCGCAGCCGCGCACGCAGGGCGACGACGAGATGAAAGGCGACACCTACGCCGGCCAACGATTTGAAGGGGAACGGGCAGCCCGGCTGCAGCGGGTTGACGATGGCGCAGGCGTCCGGCAGTTCCGAAGCCGGTGCGTGATGATCGGTGACGATCAGGTCGACCCCTGCCTCGCGGCAAAGGAGAGCCTCGGCGACCGCGGTGATGCCGCAGTCCACCGTGACGAGGACCTTCGCGCCCGCCTGTGCCGCGGCGGACACGCCCTGGGCGGAAAGGCCGTACCCTTCGGTGAGCCGTTTCGGGATGTATGGGAAGCAGTCGATGCCGATGCGCCTGAAAAAGCTGATGAGAAGCGCGCACGAGGTGACGCCGTCCACGTCGTAGTCACCGTGCACGCAGACGCGTTCGTTGTCGGAGAGGGCGCGCGAGAGCCGCTCCACCGCCTGCGCCATTCCCTTTAAAAGCATCGGATCGTGCAGCCTGGAGAGGACCGGGTTAAGGTACGCCTCGGCTTCGTCCGGAGTCGAAACGCCGCGCTGCGCGAGAAGGCGCGCGATAAGCGGGGAGACGCCGCTGCGTGCGAGTTCCTTGACGGCCCCCGCATCGGCTTCCCTCTCCCGCCAGCATCTGTCCGTAACAGGTTTCATTCACCCTCCGCCCAATGAAAAACAGTGAGCAATAATATCATAAGCGCCGCCCGCCCGCGAACCTAATGTGCGGCGGCGCCGGGCAAAAAAAAACCCGCCGAAGCGGGTTTTTCTTCTACTTTTTGAAGCTTGGAGGCATGTTCCCGAGGGTAGCAAGATCGCTCTGGATCTGCTGCGCCGTAGGGCTCGTGGAGTCGAACTGCAGGTACTTCATCCAGACCTCTTTGGCCTTTTCGGGCTGCTTCAGGTCCTGCCAGTACACCACGCCCAGGTTGTAGAGGCTCTGCAGGTGCTTGGGATCGATGGTCTGCGCCTTCTCGAAGTTGGCGATCGCCTTGTCGTACCAGCCGATCTTGCGGTACATGATCCCCTGGTCGGTCATCACGTTCAGGTTTTTCGGGTCCAGTTCCAGGGCTTTGCCGTAGGCGTTCACCGCCTTCTGGGGCTGATCCGTGTCGAAGTAGTCGTTTCCGAGCTGGATCCACGCCTGCAGGTTGTCCGGATCCTTGGCGACGATCTTCTCCGCCTCGGTGATGCGGCGCTGGTAATCGGTCGGGGAACCGGCGCCCTGCGGGACCGACATGGTCTGCTGGGGCGCCTTGTTGTGCCCGGCGATGCTGAAGATCAGGTACCCGCCGAGAAGGCCCACTATCAACGCCACCACGATGGTGAGTACGTTTTCCCTGTTCACGGGACCTCCTTAGACGGCCTCAACCTCGACCGCTTTCTTTTCCCAGACCGCGACGATGGGGCTCGCCACGAAGATGGAAGAATAGGTGGCCACCACGACCCCCACGACCAGCGCGAAGGCGAAGTCGTGGATCACCTCGCCGCCGAAGAGGTAGAGAGAGACGGCGGCAAGGAAGGTGGTCACCGAGGTGATGATGGTACGGGAAAGGGTCTCGTTGATGCTGCGGTTGAAGATGGTGAGCATCGGGTCCTTGAGACTCTTGTGCATGTTCTCGCGGATACGGTCGAAGACGACGACGGTATCGGTGAGCGAGTAACCTGCGATGGTGAGCACCGCGGTGATGAAGAGGATGTTGACCTCGCGGTGCAGCACGTAGAACACGGCGATCATGGCCAGCACGTCGTGCATGGTGGCGACGACCGCGCCGACGCCGAATTTGAAGTCGAAGCGCCAGGCGATGTAGAGGATGATGCCGAGCATGGAGAGCGCCACGGCGACGAGGGTATCCTGCTTCAGCTTCTCGCCGATGGACGGGCCGATCTCGGTGGAGCTTTCAACGGTGAAGCTGTTTCCGGGGATGCCTGCTTTCAGCGCGTCGGCAACCGCGTCGGCGGACTTGCCGGTCGACTTGTGCATCTTGATGAGGATCTGGTTGCCGCCGGTAACCTCCTGCAGCTCCACTTCCTTGATGCCGGCCTTGCCGAGCGCGTCACGCACCGCCTGACTGTTGGCGGGCTGGGCGAACTTGATCTGCATCGAGGTGCCGCCGGAGAAGTCGATCCCCATGTTGGCGGTGCCGCGGGCGATGGCGATGATGCCGAGAATGCCGATGATGGCCATGATGCCGGAGACGAGGAAGGAGAACTTCCTCATGCCGATGAAGTCTATGTTGGTCTTCTTGATCAGTTCCATGTTCGTCCCCCTCCTTATATGCTGAGTCTCTTCACGTGTACGCGCTCCAGGAAGGCGTCAAAGATCACCTTGGTGGAAACGAGGGACGTGAACAGGTTGATGATGATACCGAGGCTCAGGGAGACGGCGAAACCCTTGACCGGACCGGTGCCGAACTGGAAGAGCACCGCCGCGGTGATGAGAGCGGTCACGTGCGAGTCCATGATGGTGAGAAACGCCTTGTCGTAGCCGGCATCGAGGGCTGCGTGCGGCGTCTTGCCGAGCCGGAGCTCCTCCCTGATCCTCTCGAAGATGAGGACGTTGGAGTCGACCGACATACCGACCAGCAGGACGATAGCGGCGATGCCCGGCAGGGTCAGGGTGGCGCCCAGGGCCGAGAGCGCGCCCATCAGGAAGAGGATGTTCAGCACCATCCCGAAGTTCGCCACCATGCCGGAGATCTTGTAGTACATCGCCATGAAGCCAACGACGAGGACGACGCCGATGAGGCCCGCCATGAGACCCTTGTGGATCGAGTCGCGACCGAGGGAAGGACCGACGGTGATGTTCTGCAGGATCTTGACCGGTGCGGGAAGCGAACCGGCGCGCAGCACGATGGCGAGGTCGGCGGCGTCCTTCTCGGTGAAGGAGCCGGAGATCTGGGCACTGCCGCCGGAGATCCTCTCGCGGATCACCGGAGCGGAGTAGACGTTGCTGTCGAGCACGATGGCGAAGCGCTTGCCCACGTTGGCAGCGGTCACCTGGTCGAACAGACGCGCACCGGTCGAGTTGAACTCGATGGCGACGTAAGGCTGGTTGTACTGGGAATCGATCCTGATCTGGGCGTCGGTCAAAAGCTCGCCGGTGATCATCGCCTTCTTCTTCACGACGAGCGGCGTCTCGCTGACCGCGCCGGTGGCGGGATCGGTCCGCTTCTCGAAGAGGAGCTCGTCGTCCTCGGGGAGCGAGCCTGCGGTCGCGGTTGCCGCGTTCACGGACTCGTCGACCAGCTTGAACTCGAGACGGGCGGTCTTGCCGATCAGCTCGATGGCGCGCTTCGGATCCTTGATGCCCGGAAGCTGCACGACGATGTGGTTGATACCCTCGCGCTGGATCACCGGCTCGGAAACGCCGAACTGGTCAATCCTGTTGCGGATGGTCTCCAGGGCCTGCGCCACGGCGCGGTCCTTCCTGGCCTGGGCTTCCTTCTCGTTGATGCGCAGCTGCATGTTGACGAAGCCACCCTCGTCGACGAGCGGAAGGGCTTCGAGGTCGGGGTACTTCTTCTTGACCATGGCCTGCACCTTGTCGGCGGAACCGCGGTCGTAAAGGGTGAGCTGCACCTTGTCGCCGCCAAGACGGGCCACCTTCTTGAAGCGGAGGTTCTGGGCGTTCAGCGAGTCTTCCAGGTCGGTCGCGATCAGCTCGAGGGAGCCTTCGACGGCCTTCTGGGTCTCTACCTCCATGACGAGGTGGGTACCCCCCTGCAGGTCAAGACCCAAGTGGATCTTGTCCTTGGGGAGCAGACCGCTCCACCACGTGGGGAGCGTGTCGACCAGCGTCGGCGTCAGGTAGACGCACGAGGCGATGATGAAAATGAGGATGAGAGAAATGCGCCAGGTATAACCCTTCATGGGAAAAGCTCCTTTCGGAAAAATTGGATCAATGCATTAGTCCTGCTTCACAGACGCAATGTACCCCTTGTTGATCCTGACGTTGACGCCGGGAGCGATCTCGAGGGTCACCACCTGGTCGTCCAGTGCGGTCACCTTGCCGTGCATGCCGCCGGCAGTCACGACCTGATCGCCTTTCTTGAGCGCGTCCAAAAGCGCCCTGTGCTCCTTGGCCTTTTTCTGCTGCGGCCTGATGAGCAGGAAGTAGAAGATGGCGAACATGAATACCAGCGGGATCAACCCCTGGAACTGGGCCATCATACCTCCGCCCGCAGCAGCACCCTGGGTGGGAGCAGCCATCGCAAACGCCAAACCTAACATTAGTTACCTCCTGGATTGTTTTCTTGCTCTTTTCACTGGTGCAAAGCGGCGCTTCTTGCCGCATAAAAGTCTTTCCTGAACTGCACGAATTCGCCCTTGCCGATCGCCTCCCGCACCTCTTTCATCAGGTTCAGGAAGAAGTGCAGGTTGTGCCAGCTGTTAAGCCGCGAGGCGAGGATCTCCTGGCTGCGGTACAGGTGCCTTAGATAGGCCCTCGAGTAGTTGCGGCAGACGTAACAGTTGCAGAGGGGATCGATCGGCCCCTGCTCCTCGGCGAACTGCGCGGCCTTGATGTTGATCCTGCCGAAGCTCGTGAAAAGCGCACCGTTGCGCGCGTTTCTCGTCGGCATGACGCAGTCGAACATGTCGAAGCCGTTGTAGACCGCCTCGACCAGGTCCTCGGGCGCCCCGATCCCCATGATGTAGCGCGGCGCGTCTTCGGGAAGGATGTCGCTGCACTCGGCCATCATGCCGTGCATCACTTCCTTTTCTTCGCCTACCGAGAGGCCGCCCAGCGCGTAGCCGTCGAAGCCTATGTCGGTGATCTGCTTCGCGCTCTCGCGCCTCAAGTCCCCGTGCATCCCCCCCTGGACGATGCCGAAGAGGGCCTGGTCCTCGCGCTTGTGGGCCTCCTTGCAGCGCCTCGCCCAGCGCGTGGTCAGCTCGAGCGATTTCTCCACGTAGCGGCGCTCCGCCGGGTACGGCGGACATTCGTCGAAGCACATGGCGATGTCGGCGCCGAGCGCCTCCTGGATCGCGATGGAGACCTCGGGAGAGATGAAGTGGCGCGAGCCGTCGATGTGGGAGCGGAACTTCACCCCCTCTTCGGAGATCTTCCTCAGCTCGCCTAAGGAGAAGACCTGGAAGCCGCCGGAATCGGTCAGCATGGGGCGGTCCCAGTGCATGAAGCGGTGCAGGCCGCCCAGACGCCCGATCAGCTCGTGCCCGGGGCGCAGGTAGAGGTGGTAGGTGTTCGCCAGGATGATCTGGGAGCCGACTTCGACCAGTTCCTCCGGCGTCATCGCCTTGACCGTCGCCTGCGTGCCGACCGGCATGAAGATCGGGGTCTCGATCCTGCCGTGCGTTGTTGTCAGAGAGCCGACCCGGGCCGCGCAGCCCGGGTCCTTCTTGATGAGTTCAAACGATATGGCTGACAATAAATGGTTCCCGTTACTGAATTCTGTGATCGGTTTTAAGTCCCCCTTCGCGAAGGGGGATTTAGGGGGATTTCAGCCGGCTAGACAAAGGCAAATCCCCCCTGCCCCCCTTCGCAAAGGGTGGTAAAGGCCCTTAGGAGATGAACATCGCATCCCCGTAGCTGAAGAACCTGAAGCGCCGCTTCACCGCCTCGCCGTAGGCCTCAAGCATGGTCTCCTTCCCGGCGAATGCGCACACTAACATAAATAGTGTCGATTTGGGGAGATGAAAATTAGTTATCAGTGCATCGACCACGCGGAAACGGTACCCGGGGAGGATGAAGATGTCCGCCTCACGCTCCCCGGCAACGAGTTCCCCGGAGGCCGCGGCATGCTCGAGGGCCCGAAGCGAGGTGGTTCCAAGGGCGATCACCCTCCCCCCCGCCTCCTTGGTGCGGCGGATGGCGGCGGCGGTCTCCTCGGGGATCCGGTACCTCTCGCGGTGCATGGTGTGCTCGGAGAGCTCCTCCACCCGCACCGGCATGAAGGTCCCAAGCCCCACGTGCAGGGTGACCGGCGCGATCGCGACGCCCCGGCTCCGGATCTCGTCCAAGAGCTCCGGGGTGAAATGAAGCCCGGCGGTCGGGGCGGCGACGGCCCCCTTCTCGCGGGCGAACACGGTCTGGTAGCGCTCCAGATCCTCCCCTTCGGGCTGCCGCTTGATGTAAGGGGGAAGCGGCATGCTCCCGGCCCCCTCCACCCAGCTCATGAAGTCGGCCGCCCCCTCGAAGAGGACCTGCCACTCCCCGTCCTCGCGCGACACCACGGTCGCGGTGACGCCGCCGGTAAGGAGGATGCGGGTCCCCTCGCCGGGAGAGCGGGAGGCCTTGATGAGGCAGCTCCAGATCTCGGCCGTGCCGGGGAGGCGACGCACCAGGAAAACCTCGACCGCTCCGCCGGTCTCCTTCTGCCCTTTGAGCCGCGCCGGGATGACGCGGGTGTCGTTCAAAATAAGCAGGTCGCCCGCCCGGAACTCTCCGGCTATGGAGGCGATGGTGGTCTCGGCAACCGCCCCGCTTGCCCGGTCCAGGGTCAAAAGCCTGGAGGCGTCCCTGCGGCTCGCCGGGTGCTGCGCGATCAGCTCCGGCGGAAGTTCGTAGTCGAAATCGGAAAGACGCATGTTATCGACCGTACCCCTCGGCAAGCTTCACCCCGGGGTAGTAGTAGGTCAGGATCTCCTTGTAGGCGAACCCCTCGTTGGCGCGCCCCTTGGCGCCCCACTGGCAAAGGCCTACCCCGTGCCCGGAGCCGGTGCCGACCACCTGGAGGTCGTCGCCTTTCATGCGCAGTTCGAAGTTGGTGCTCTTGACGACGCCGTAGCCGAGCGCCTTTCTGAAGGCGACGCCGGGAACGGCCACCTGCCCGCGGGCGCACTCGGCAACGACTTCCTGCACCCTGCCGCTTTGGTTGCGGCCCCGCACGCGCAGCTCTTTAAGCCCGGAGACCTGATACCCGGCCGACCTGAGCGCGCTCTCCACCTTGCGCATGGTGAGGTTAACATCCCATCTTATGGGGTTGGACTCGCTGCAGTAGCGGCAGGGGACGCCCTGGAGATACGGGATGGAGAGCCCCCAGACGTTGCGGGAGGACTCGGTGTGCCCGGCGCAGTTGGAATGGTAGAAGGCCTGGATGATCTTGCCGTCGTAGGTCAAGACCTCTCCGGCGGTCTCGCGCACCCCGTAGGCGGCGCGGCCGTCCTCGGCGTCGGCCCCGTCGTAGACCTGGTCCATCACGCTCGACTCGAGCTGGTACGCGGCACCCCGGCGCGCCTGGATCTGGTACATGGCGTAGGAACGCGCGATGACCGCCTGCGCCTTGATCGCCTCGATGGGCCAGGCGGAGCTGATCTCGCAGTTGATGAGCCCGATCAGGTATTCCTCGAGCGGCAGCTCGTTCACGACGAGGAGCCCCTTGTCTCCAGGGGTGACCTCGATGAGGGCACGGTACCCTTTGCCGTTCACGGTGACGCGGGAAAAAGCCGAGGCGACCAGCCGGTTCACGGTCCTGCCGTTCACGGTTACCGCTCTTCCCGACCTCTTCACCTCGAGGGGCATCTCGACCCGAAGCGGTTCGCCGCTGCCGTCGGTGAGAAGCACGCCGTCGCCGTCGATGCGGACCGTTTCCGCCCCTCTCATCAAAGCGACCCGAACCATCTCGGGTCTCGTCGCGGCGGCGCTCGCTCCGGCGACGAGGCAGATGACAACTATGATCAACGTCCTGAAGAAACTCATCAATTCCGTTTACACTTGGGTTTGGCGCGAGCCTGAAAAGCCCTAGATATAAACCATGGAACAGCCGACAAAGTCAATAATTTTGTCGTTCTAATGCTTGGCTGCAGGGGGCGGAATTGGCAAGCGTTTTGCTATCATTCTCATTAAATGTATGACGGCACCGTTGCGCCCGGGAGGGGTTCCCTCCCCCGTCTCGCGCTAAAGTGCCGAACTCAATCGGTTTGGAGCCGTCGGCGCGGCGCCGCCGACACCAAATAAACAGTTGCCAGAAGTCGAAAAAAAGGCTATATCGCTGAGTGGCCTAGCGTTTTTGCGTGATTTGCCGCACACCTATAAGTACGGAACCGTATGTGCAACTCCCTTAAAATCAAGATACTGACCCTGGTCACTGTCATACTGGTGGTCATTATCTCTACGGTGGCCTATCAGAACTACCGGCAGCAGAAGGAAATGCTGCACGAGATCGCGAACCGCAACACCTCGGTACTCATAGAGACGATAAAGAGTTCCGTTGCCAACGCCATGCTCTCCGGCCGTTCCGACGAGGTCGCCGCCATCTTCGCGCGGATCAAGTCCCGCGAGTTCGTGAACTCCATCCGGATCGTCGACGAGTCGGGGAAGATCCTCAACTCCGCCGACCGCGAGGAGATCGGCACTACGCTCCCCGAGCTCGGGCGGCAGCAACTGCCGACCAGGAACCTCTCCGTGCTCCCCGAGGACGGGGTCTTCCTCTCCTACGCGCGCATCTTCAACGCCCCCCAGTGTTATAAATGCCACCCGGCAAGCAAGGAGACGCTCGGTCTTCTCGAGATCAAGCTCTCGCTCGGCTACATGAACGGGTTCATCACCCGGGAGCGCAACATAGCCGTGGTCTCCGCGATCATGCTCGTGCTCCTCACCGTGGCGACCATATTCGTATTCCTCGTCATCTACGTGGAGCGCCCGATACGCAAGCTGATCCGTTCCATGGAGAAGGTGGAGCACGGCGAATTCGACCAGGAGATCAGCCTCACCTCGAGCCAAGAGATGTACACCCTCGGCAGCAGCTTCAACCACATGGTCGGCACCATGACGAACCTCATGGAGGCGACGGTCAACCACGAGCGGGAACTCGCCCGCGCCCAGGAGAAGCTGGAACACCACCGCGAAACGCACCAGATGAACGGCAGGCTCGAGGAGCAGATCCGCGAGATCGAGAACCTGAACATCACCCTCGAGGAGCGCATCGAGGAGATCGAGGAGGCGAACTACAAGATCGCCGACCTCGCCGGGGAGCTGGAGGACAAGAACACCAACCTCGAGAAGGCGGTGGCCAAACTCTCCACCCTGAACCGCCTGGGTCTCGCCATCAACTCCACCATCGAGGTCGAGGACCTCTACCAGCTCGTGGTGAAGACCACCATGGACACGCTCCAGGCCCAGGTCGGCTATATCGTGCTGTACGACGCCGAGCGCGGCGAGCTGCGCATCACCAACCTGATCGGCTACCGCGACCCGAACGCGCAATACCTGCGCGTCCCGATGAAGCCCTCCAGCGTTTCCAGCTGGGTGATCCAGAACAGCAAGCCGCTGCTCATCACCGACATCGCCCTGACGCCGGAGTTCGACCGGGTGAGCCCGCTCGGGTTCGAGAGAAAGACCCTGATCTGCGCGCCGCTCATGGTGAAGGACGAGATCATCGGCACCCTCACCGTGGTCAACAAGCTGAACAACACGGTCTACAACCACGAGGAGCTGGAGCTCCTCTCCACCATCGCCGCCCAGGCCTCCATCGCCATGAAGAACGCGATGCTCTACGACGAGCAGCAAAAGACCTACCTGAACACGATTCAGGCGCTCGTCTCCGCCATCGAAGCCTCCGACAGCTACACCCGGGGCCACTCCGAGCGCGTCACCCGTTTCTCCCTCGCCCTCGCCCGGAAACTCGAGCTCCCGGCCAACCGCCTTAAAGTCATCGAGCGCGCCGCCATTTTGCACGACATCGGCAAGATCGGCATCGACCTCTCGCTTTTGCACAAGGAGGACGTCCTCACCAGCGAGGATGTAGCCGAGTTGCAGCAGCACCCGAGCATAGGGATGAAGATCCTGGAGCCGATCGAGTTTTTGCACGACGTCCGCCTTTGCATCGGACAGCACCACGAGCGCTACGACGGCAAAGGGTACCCAAACCGCCTCACCGGCCAGGAGCTGCTCCTCGAGTCCAGGATCCTCGCCATCGCCGACAGCTTCGACGCCATGACCTCGGACCGCCCCTACCGCAAGGCGCTCAAGCTGGAGGTAGCCATACAGGAGCTCGCCGAAAATGCCGGAACCCAGTTCGACCCCGAGCTCGTGCCCATCTTCATCAAGCTGTTGAAGACGCCGAATTTCCTGCCGCACCGCGAGGAGTACCTGGGTCTGCACGTGGTGTCGGCCTCGCAGAAATCAAATAACAACGCGTCACACTCCCTTATTGCCCAGTAATCCGAATAATGGTATAAGGTAAACTTTTGCAGCGCGGCCCGCAGAGCCGGTTCGCGCCATTTTTGTACCCCAACAGGTAACCGGAGAGCCTCGTGCCGGCACTTCTCGAAATAACAGGACTGCGTACCGAGTTCCGCGTGAAGGGCGGGACGGTGAAAGCGGTGCGCGGCGTGGACCTCGCCGTGGAGGCCGGGGAGACCCTCGCGCTCGTCGGCGAATCGGGCTGCGGCAAGAGCATCACCGCCGCCTCAGTACTGCGCCTGGTCCCTCCCCCGGGCAGAATCGTCGCCGGTTCGATCCGTTTCAAGGGGAAGGAGCTCCTGGAGCTCTCCGAAGAGGGTATGCGCGAGGTCCGCGGCAACCGGATCGCCATGGTGTTCCAGGACCCTATGACCTCTCTGAACCCGGTCTTCACCGTCGGCTCTCAGGTGGCGGAGGGGCTCAGGATCCACCGCGGCCTCTCGGCTGCAGCCGCCGAACGCGAAGCGGTCGAGCTCCTCACCCAGGTCGGGATTCCGGCGGCTAAAGAGCGCATCAGGGATTACCCGCACCAGCTCTCGGGGGGCATGCGCCAGCGCGTGATGATCGCCATGGCGCTTGCCTGCGGACCGGAGCTCGTCATTGCCGACGAGCCGACCACCGCCCTCGACGTCACCATCCAGGCCCAGATCCTCGAGCTTTTGGACCGGCTCATGGCGCAAAACAAGATGGGGCTCGTCCTGATCACGCACAACCTCGGCATCGTGGCCGAGCGCGCCCACAAAACCGCCATCATGTACGCCGGCGAGATCGTCGAGAGCGCCGCCACCGAGGAGCTCTTCGCAAACCCGCTGCACCCGTACACGAAGGGGCTTCTCGCCTCGCTTCCAGAGTTCGGCACGCCGGGCGAAAAGCTCGCCACCTTCGCCGGCGGGGTCCCCGACCTGAAAAGCGACTTCGTCGGCTGCCCCTTCAGGGAGCGCTGCCCGATCGGGGACGCGGAGTGCGGCAAAGCTGACATCGAAATGCGCGAGGTGGCGCCGGGACATCTCGTGCGCTGCAGGAAGGTATCGTGACCCCCATACTTACCGCCGAAAACCTGGTGAAAGAGTTCCCGGTGCGCGGGGGGATGTTCGCCCCAAAAAGGACCTTGACCGCCGTCGCAGGGGTGGACCTGGAGCTTTACCCGGGGGAGACCCTGGGTCTTGCCGGCGAGTCCGGCTGCGGCAAATCGACCATGGCGAGACTTCTAACCGGGCTCACCGCGCCGACCTCCGGGAGCATCCGCTATCATGGTCGCGAACTCGCCGCCATGTCGAAGGAGGAGCTCACCCGCTACCGCAGCGAGGTGCAGATGGTCTTCCAGGACCCCTTCTCCTCGCTGAACCCGCGCATGCGGGTCGCCGAGATCGTCGGGGAGCCGCTCGCGATCCACGGCATCGGCAACGCGTCGGAGCGGCGCGAACGGGTGGCGGAACTCATGCAGCGAGTGGGGCTTTCCCCCGAGCAGATGATGCGTTTTCCCCACGAGTTTTCCGGCGGGCAGCGCCAGAGGATCGGGATCGCCCGCGCCCTCGCCGTAGCCCCGAAGCTCGTGATCGCCGACGAACCGGTTTCCGCGCTCGACCTCTCGATCCAGGCGCAGATCATCAACCTGCTCCAGGAGGTGAAAAAGGACCTCGGGCTCGCCTTCCTCTTCATCACCCACGACCTCTCGGTGCTCAGACACATGAGCGACCGGGTGGCGGTCATGTACCTCGGGAGGATCGTAGAGACCGGAAGCCGCGACGCGGTGCTCTCGCGCCCCCTGCACCCTTATACCGAGACGCTGCTCTCCGCCATCCCGAGCATCGATCCGAGCAGGCGCAGAAAGCACGTGATCGCCAAGGGGGAGCTCCCCTCCCCGGTGTCGCCGCCCAGCGGCTGCCCCTTCCACCCGCGCTGCCCGTACGCGCGCGAGGTGTGCAGCCGGACGCGCCCCGAACTCGTTGAGAAGGTACCGGGACAAAAAGCCGCCTGTCATTTCTCTGAGGAAATCTACCTAGGCGGCAGCAAGTAATTCGTTGACAAGTCCAATTAGCATATATAGATTGTTTTCTAGCACAGACGGAGGATACCAACTTGGCATTTGACAAGACGAAGGATTACGGGAAAGAAGCGGAAATGCTGAAGGTGCTCGGGCACCCGATCCGCCTGAAAATAGTTGCGGGGCTTTGCGCCCAGGAGTGCAACGTGAAGCACATCTGGGAGTGCCTCGCATTGCCGCAGGCGACCGTGTCGCAGCACCTGGCGCTTTTGAAGAACAAGGGGATCATCGAGGGGACCCGCGACGGGGTCGAGGTGCACTACGCCGTGGTGAGCCCGTTCGTGCGCAGGCTGATCGAGATCCTGCACGCCGAACCGTAAAAGAAGCATTCAGGCGGGAATGGCTTTTGTGCCGCACCCTTTTGGGGGTGCGGCATTTAAGTGCCGCTCACGTCCAGTTCCGCGATCCTGAGCGACGGCGCCCCGGTTGATCCGAAGAAGCGCAGGTCGCTGCCGACCATATCCACCTTCCTGAAGAGTTCCAACAGGTTTCCGGCAAGGGCGAGCCCCTTCACCGGATACCTAAGCTCCCCCCCTTCCACGTAGAAACCGGAGGCCCCCACCGAGAAATCGCCGGTAATGGGATTTGCCGTATGCATCCCCATCACGTCGGTGATGAGCACACCCTTGGCCACGCCGCCGACAAGCGCGTCTGCGCCCGACGTTCCCGGCTCGATGAAGAGGTTGTTCGCACCGAGCCGGGGCGGGTTCTTGATGGCGCCGCGCTGTGCGTTCCCGGTGGAGGCAGCACCAAGGCGCTTCGCCCAGTAACTGTCGTAGAGATACCCCTGAAGCACGCCCGCGGTGACGAGCGGCGTATCCTGCTGCGCCACCCCCTCGCCGTCGCAGGGGGCGCTCCCCATCCCCCCCTCGAGAAGCCCGTTGTCGCGCACCGAGACGAGCTCGGAAAAGATGCTCTCCCCTACCCTCCCGGCGAGGAGCGACTTCCCCTTGTGCACGCTCTCGGCGAGAAAGGAGGTGGCTAAGACGTCGAGGAGGTCCGCCGCCACGCGGTTGTCGAGCACGACCTGGCAGCGCATGGTGGGAAGAGTGCGGGCGCCTAAAAGCGCCGTCGCCTTGCGGCCGGCACCGGCGGCCACCTTTTCGAGATCGATGGCGGCAAAGCTCGGGGCAAAGGCGAAATCCCAGCCGGTCTGTGCGTCGCCGTCGGCCTCGGCCACGGCGGAAACGCTGCAGCTGTTGTAGCTTCCCATCGTCGCGGCATTCAGGCCGTGCGAGTTCCGGACCAGGGTATGGTAGACCGACTCGCCGTAGCTGCACTTTCTCACCCTTTTCACGCGCGGATCGTAGGCGCGCACCAGGCGTTCGAGCTCGAGGGCGCGCCCGATCTTCATTTCCTCGTCGATGGAAGGAAGTGCGGGGTCGTAGAGCCAGGGAAGTTCGGGGTAGGCCGCGGCGGGTCCGGGAAGGGTGTACCAGGAATCCGGGCTCTGCATGCGGGCGGCGACCAGGGCCGCGTCCACCATCCGTTCGAGCGCGGCCGGGTCCATCGTGGTGGAGAAGGAGAAGCCGAGCCCGTCGCCTGCCAGGAGGCGCACCGCCACCCCGAAAGGTTCCGCGCTGCGAAAGGCGTCCACCTTTCCCTCTTTCACCTCGATGGCGAGATCGCGCGAGGCGTAGAGTGCGATCTCCCAGCCGTCGATCCGCCTTTGCCTGATAAGGCGCTCCACCGTCTCAGCGTGACGGGTCAGTTCCATGGGTACCTCGCAAAAATTGGTCAACTTGAGAAAGTTGCGTGAAGCGCCCCTCCCTCCGGAGGGGGGAGGCTGGGAGGGGGGAAGATTCTAAGGGCGACAGGCACCTGCGGAGCCAGTCACCTGGGCTGCGCCCCCTCCCTGTCCCTCCCCCTCCGGGGGCGGGGACGCCAGAGGGGCAGGCCCCTTCAAGAGGTGCAGAGAGCTACTGGTTGGCCCCTCAGAGCTCCAGTATCATCGCGATCTCGTCGCAGTCGGGGAACTTCACGCACTTGATGCAGTCGCCCCACACCTTGTGCGGGAGTTCGGACTTGTCGGCCACCTTGAAGCCGAACTTCGCGAAGAAGTCGGGCTTGTAGGTTAGGCAGAAAAGACGCTTAAGCCCAAGCGAGCGCGCCTCATCGATGCAGGCGCCCACCACCTGGCTCCCGATGCCGCGCCGCCCGACGCTCTCGGCGACCGCCACGGAGCGCACCTCCGCCAGGTCCTCCCAGACGATGTGCAGCGCCGAGGTGCCCAAGAGCTGCCCGTCCTCCTCGAAAACGTAGAAGTCGCGCAGCGCCTCGTATAGTTCGGAAAGCGAGCGCGAGAGCATCTCGCCCCGGCTCGCGAAGTTGGTCAACAGTTTCTGGATGTCTTTTACGTCGCCGATTCTGGCCTTTCTGATCATCTTGCCGCCTCCTGAATCATCTCCCTGGCGTGTTCCAGGGTCTTGTCGGTGACGCGCGCGCCCGAAAGCATGCGCGCCACCTCGGCCACCCGCTCCTCTCCTTCCAGGAGCTGGACGCTGGTGGCGGTCCTTCCGTTTTCCACCCCCTTCTCCACCTTCAGGTGCTGGTCCGCGAAGGCGGCCACCTGCGGGAGATGGGTGATGGCGAGCACCTGCTGTTCGCGCGCCACGCGCTTCAGCTTTTCGCCTACGAGCGCCGAGGTCGCGCCCCCTATGCCTGTATCCACCTCGTCGAAGATCAGGGTGGGGACCTCGGAGTCGGGGTGGAGCTGCTTCAAAGCGAGCATGAGGCGCGAGAGTTCGCCCCCCGAGGCGACCTTGGCGATCGCCCTCGGCGGCTCGCCCGGGTTGGGGGAAAAGAGGAACTCGGCCCGTTCGAAGCCGAAAGACTTGGGATCGGCGCTTCTCTCGAAGGAGGTCTCGAACACGGCGTGTTTCATGGCGAGCTCGGAGAGTTCGCGCTCCATCCCTTCCTTTAGCCGGACGGCTCCCGCCTCGCGCGCGCCGGTAAGTTTTGCGCCGAGCGCCGCCAGTTCCTCTTCGAGAGCACCGATGCGCGAGAGCAGCTCCTCGCGGGTCTCGCCCCGGTTGGTGAGCGCGGCGAGTTCGGCGTCGATCTCGGCCTGGTAGGCGAGGATCTCCTCCACCGTTGCGCCGTATTTCTTCTTCAGGCGGTTGATGAGGTCGAGCCGATCCTCGAGCTCCTCGAGGCGCGCCGGGTCGGAATCGATGCGTGCTGCGTAGTCGCGCAGGGAAAGGGCGGCGTCCTCGAGCTGGGCGTAGGCCGTTTCCAGCGCAGCCGCGACCGGTGCCAGGGCCGGGTCGATGCGCCCTGCGTCGCCCACCCCCTGGATCACGCCGGTGAGACCGCCGAGGATGGTGGCGTCTCCGCCGTAAAGCTCGTCGAAGGCACCCTGGGAAACCTCCATGAGTCTGCCGCTGTGGGCAAGGCGCACGCGTTCCTCGGAGAGTTCCTCCTCTTCGCCGGGGACGAGCTTCGCGTCGGCGATCTCGCCGCTTTGAAAGGCGATGAGGTCGAGGCGGCGCGCCGCTTCGCGCTCACCCTCCTCGAGCGCCTTCAGTTCCTGCCTCGCCCCCTGGTACTCGTCGAAGCGGGCGGCGAACTCGTGGCGCAGGGGGAGGCTCCCCGCGAAGCCGTCCAGAAGCAGCAGGTGCTGGTCGGTCTTCAAAAGGGTCTGGGCGTCGTGCTGGCCGTAGATGTTGATCAGGCTGCGGCACACCTCGGCAAGAAGGGCCGTGGTGGCGAGCCCGCCGCCGATGAAGACGCGGTTCTTGCCGCCGGGCGCCACCGAGCGACGCACGAGGAGCTCACCGTCGCACTCGATCCCCGCCGCGGCAAGAGACTCGAGAAGCGCGTCCCGCCCGGTGAGATCGAAGACCGCTTCCACGGAGGCCTCCTTCGCGCCGGAACGGATCAGGTCCGAGCTGCCGCGTCCGCCGAGGATCAGGTTCACGGCATCGATGATGATCGACTTTCCCGCACCGGTCTCGCCGGTCAGGATGTTGAGCCCGGGGCTGAATTCCACGTGGAGTTTGTCGATGATGGCGAGGTTGGTGATCTGGAGTTCTCTGAGCACTTACCGTTCACCCCACTTGAGCTTGGTGCGGAGCACCTCGAAGTAGTCCTTGCTGCGGGACTGGATGAGCCGGGTCACGTGCGCGGCCTTGGTGATCTGAACGGTATCGCCGGAGACGAGCTTCATGCCGACCTGCCCGTCGAGGGTTAAAAAGACGGACTCGTCGGGGGCGTAGTTCAGCTTTATCGCTATGTGCGCGTCCGCCGCCATGACGAGCGGCCGGTTGGTCAGGGTGTGCGGGCAGATTGGCGTAAGCGAGATGCACTCGAGCTCGGGGTGGAGGATCGGCCCGTTCGCGGAGAGGGAGTAACCGGTGGAGCCGGTGGGGGTCGATATGATGAGGCCGTCCGCCTTGAAGGTGGTGAGGTAGCGCCCGTTCACCGAGGTCTCCATGTCGATGATCCTCGCCAGCGCCCCCTTGTTGATGACCACGTCGTTCAGCACGCGGTGCAGCTCGACCACCTCGCCGTCGCGCTCGACGCTCGCCATGAGCATCATGCGCTCGCTCACCTCGAAATCGCCGGCTAGGCTGCGCTCGACCGAGGGGTAGAGCTCCCCAAGGGTGATCTCGGTGAGAAAGCCAAGGCTCCCAAGGTTCACCGCGAGGATCGGTACGTCGCGCTCCCCCAAGAGCCGGGCCGCCGCGATGAGGGTGCCGTCGCCGCCTAAAACCACGACCAGGTCGGCATCCTGCGCGACGTCCGAGCTCTCGGCGCTTTCGGCCAGCGTCGTGCGCCTGAGACGCCTGGAGAGGTGTTCCTCTACCTGCGCGGTGACGCCGCGGGCCGCCAGCCACTCGATGAGCTCCTCTGCGACCCCGAGACAGCGCGGATCGTGCACTTTGGCGAAAATGGCGATTTTTTTCATCACTGGCCCTTTACTTGTACTGTAATCTAGGATTTACTAGCACAGTTGTTGTATCATGTCCAACGGAAAACTGGGGCGGTGCGGCTGCTCCAATTGACGCCTTTCCCGTAATAACTACGTGCAGATGCAGGGTGACTCATGACCGAAGAGCAGATCGGTATCAACGAAGAACTAGACGAGCAGATGCTCATCATAAAGTCCTTCCTGGAACACCTGGAATACACATTGGGGAAGGACAAATACTCCGCCACCCCGTATGACAGGTATAACGCTCTCGCCTATGCGGTAAGGGACCACCTGGTTGAGCGCTGGCTCGACACACAACAGGCCTATTACAATTCCGACAACAAGCGCGTCTATTACATGTCGATGGAATTCCTGATGGGGAGAACCCTCTCCAACAGCCTCATCAACCTGGGGCTCTGGGAAGACTTCAAGGACGCGGTCACCTCGCTCGGCAACGACTTCGACCAGATCATCAACGAGGAGCAGGACGCGGGGCTCGGTAACGGCGGCCTCGGGCGGCTCGCCGCCTGTTTCCTCGACTCCATGGCCACCATGTCCATCCCGGCCTACGGCTACGGCATCCGCTACGAGTACGGCATCTTCAGGCAGCACATAGCCGACGGCGCGCAGGTGGAGATCCCGGACAACTGGCTGCGCTACCGAAACCCCTGGGAGCTCGACCGGCAGGAGCACCTGCACACGGTGAAGTTCTACGGGCGGGTCATCTCGACCTTCGACAAGAACGGCAAGCTGGTGCGCGAATGGGTCGACACCGACGACGTCATGGCCATGGCCTACGACACCCCGATCCCGGGCTACCAGACCCACAGCGTCAACACGCTGAGGCTTTGGAGCGCCAAGTCGAGCCGCGAATTCGACCTGAAGTTCTTCAACGAAGGGAACTACATCCGCGCGGTGGAAAAGAAGATGCAGTCGGAGACCATCTCCAAGGTCCTCTACCCCGCGGACAACGTGGTGGAAGGAAAGGAGCTCCGCTTCAAGCAGGAGTACTTCCTCGCCTCGGCCACCGTGCACGACGTTCTGTACCGCTTCAAGAAGAAGCACCACGACATGCGGCAGCTCCCCGACAAGGTTGCCATCCAGTTGAACGACACCCACCCGACCCTCGCCATCCCCGAGCTGATGCGCGTGCTCATGGACGAGGAAGGGGTCGATTGGGACGAGGCGTGGGAGATCACCAGGAAGACCTTCGCCTACACGAACCACACCATCCTCCCCGAGGCGCTGGAGCAGTGGCCGGTCTGGTTCTTCGAGCAGATCCTCCCAAGGCACCTGCAGATCATCTACGAGATCAACGAGCAGTTCCTGAGGGATATCAAGGCGCGCTTCCCGGACGAGCCCGACCGCCTCACCCGCATGTCCATCGTGGAGGAGCACTGGGAGAGAAAGATCCGCATGGCGCATCTCGCCATCGTCGGGAGCCACTCGGTGAACGGCGTCGCCGCGCTGCACACGGAGATCCTGAAAAACGAGCTTTTCCACGACTTCTACGAGATGTACCCGGAGCGTTTCAACAACAAGACCAACGGCATCACGCAGAGGCGCTGGCTAAAGATGTCCAACCCCGCCCTCTCCTCCCTCATCGACGAGTACATAGGCGACGGCTGGACCAAGAACCTCTTCGAGCTCGAGAAGCTCCGCGCCATCGCGGGGGACCCGGAATTCATCGGGCGCTGGCAGCAGGTGAAGCGGGGCAACAAGGAGGACCTCTGCCGCTACATCAAGCAGCATAACGACATCGACGTCGATCCCGACTCCATGTTCGACGTGCAGGTGAAGCGGATCCACGAATACAAGCGCCAGCTTCTGAACGTGCTGCACGTGATCACCCTCTTCAACCGCATCAAGGACAACCCGGCGCAGGAAGTGGCCCCACGCACCTTCATCTTCGCCGGGAAGGCGGCTCCGGCGTACGCCGCGGCGAAGCTCATCATAAGGCTCATCAACGCGGTCGCCGCGGTGGTGAACCACGACCCGGACGTGGCCGGCAGGATCAAGGTGGTGTTCCTCGCCAACTACAGCGTTTCGCTGGCGGAAAAGATCTTCCCCGCTTCCGACCTCTCCGAGCAGATCTCCACCGCCGGGACCGAGGCGTCCGGGACCGGGAACATGAAGTTCGCCCTGAACGGCGCGCTCACCATCGGCACCCTGGACGGCGCCAACATCGAGATCATGGAAGAGGTGGGGCGCGAAAACATCTTCATCTTCGGCATGACCGCGGCCGAAGTGTCGCAGCTGCGCGAGCGCGGCTACAACCCGCGGGAATACTACAACGGCAACCGGGAACTGAAACGTGTCATCGACATGATCTCCTCGGGGTTCTTCTCCCCGTGGGCTCCCGAGCTTTTCACCCCGCTCACCGATTCGCTTCTGGACCTCGGCGACCACTACATGCTCCTGGCCGACTACGCCTCGTACGTCGCCTGCCACGAGCAGGTGGCCGCGCTCTTCAAGGACCAGCGTGAGTGGGCGCGGCGCGCCATATTGAACTGCGCCGGCATGGGTAAATTCTCCAGCGACAGGACCATCGACGAGTACGCCAGAGAGATCTGGGGCATCAAACCGATCGACATCCGCCCGGGGGCCGTGGAACTACAGAGGCTCTGATTGGATCTTTTCAACGGCAACCAAGAACAATTCGCGCCGCTCGCCGAGCGCATGCGGCCGCGCACCATCTCCGAATACCTGGGCCAGGGGCACCTTCTGGGTGAAGGGAAGATGCTCAGAAGGCTCATCGAGAGCGACCGCATCACCTCCCTCATCTTCTGGGGCCCTCCCGGCTCCGGCAAGACCACCCTCGCCCGCATCATCGCCGGGGCCACCAAGAGCCACTTCATCTTCTTCTCCGCCATCATGAGCGGCGTGAAGGAGATCCGCGAGGTGGTCAAGGAAGCCGAGGAGACCCTCAAGTACCAGGGGAAGCGGACCATCCTCTTCGTGGACGAGATCCACCGCTTCAACAAGAGCCAGCAGGACGCCTTTCTCCCTTACGTGGAACGCGGCACCTTCACCATGATCGGCGCCACCACGGAAAACCCCTCCTTCGAGGTGATCGCGCCGCTTTTGTCGCGTTGCAAGGTGCTCGTGTTGCACCCGCTTTCCGACGAGGACATCCTCGAGATCCTCAAGGGGGCGCTCGCCGACCCCGAGCGGGGCTTAGGCGCCGCCGGCCTCACCGCGGCAGACGAGGCGCTCGCCTTCATCGCGGAGCAGGCAGGAGGCGATGCGAGGATCGCGCTGAACACCTTGGACATGGCGGCCCGCCTCGCCGAGGGGGGGACCATCACCCTGGAGACGGCGCGCGACGCGCTGCAGAAAAAGCCGCTGCTATACGACAAGGGGGGCGAGGAGCACTACAACGTCATCTCCGCCTTCATAAAGTCGATGCGCGGCTCGGACCCGGACGCGGCGCTCTACTGGCTCGCGCGCATGTTGGAAGCGGGCGAGGACCCGATTTTCATCTTGCGGCGCATGGTGATCTTCGCCTCGGAGGACGTGGGCAACGCCGACCCGCGCGGGCTGCAGATGGCGGTCTCGGCGCTCGAGGCGTTCCGCCTGGTCGGCATGCCGGAGGGGAGGATCATCCTAGGCCAGGCGGTCACCTACCTGGCCACCGCGCCCAAGTCCAACGCGAGCTACGCGGGGATCAACGAGGCGCTCGCCGAGGTGAGAAAGTCCGGCGGGCTCCCGGTGCCGATGCAGATCCGCAACGCACCGACCAAGCTGATGAAGGGCTTGGGCTACGGTAAAGGCTACCTCTACCCGCACGACCACAAGGATGGCGTCGTGGAGCAGCAGTATCTGCCGGACGAGCTTGCCGGGAGGCGCTTTTACACGCCGAAAGCCTCCGGCTACGAGAAGAGCATAAAGGAGCGCATGGAGTGGATCAGGGGGGAGCGGGAGAAGGCCTAGCGGCGCCCTACCCCTGTCGTTGAAAACGATTCCACGCATGCTATATTCAACCCTTGCTTGGAGCCCCCTCCTGCGGAGGGAAACGTCAAGGGCGGCAAGATCAAAGCGGAGCGACAGATGAAGAAGATAGGGATTCTGACAAGCGGCGGCGACTGTTCCGGCATGAACGCCGCGATAAGGAGCGCCACGCGCACCGCCCTCGGGCGCGGCGTGGAGGTGGTTGGTTTCCGCAAGGGGTACGCGGGCCTTCTGAAAGGTGACTTCTTCGAGATGAAGTCGAAGGACGTGGCGGGCATTCTGCACCGCGGCGGGACCTTCCTGCAGTCCGCGCGCAGCGAGGAGTTCCGCACCGTGCTCGGGCGGGAGAAGGCGGTGCGGCACCTGCAGGACTTCGGGGTGGAGGGGCTCGTCGTGATCGGAGGGGACGGCTCGTTGAACGGCGCCCTCGCCCTGCACAAGATGGGGGTTCCGGTAATGGGGATCCCGGCCAGCATCGACAACGACATAGCCTTCACCGACATGGCGCTCGGCGTCGACACCGCCCTCAACAACATCATCTACGCCGTCGACTGCATCAAGGACACGGCGAGCTCCCACGACCGCGCCTTCGTCATCGAGGTGATGGGGAGAAATTCCGGCTACCTTGCCAGCATGTCCGCCATCGCCACCGGCGCCGAGTACGCCATCATCCCCGAGGTCGAGTACGACGTGACCGACCTTTGCAACCAGTTGCGCAGGCGCTACGAGGAAGGACGCAGCAACGCCATCATCATCCTCGCCGAAGGGGCAGGTCGCGCCCAGAACATCGCGGACAACATCAAGGACGCCATCGGCTTCGAAACCAGGGTGACCGTGCTCGGCCACTACCAGCGCGGCGGCGCACCGTCGGTGTTCGACCGGCTGCTCGGGAGCCGCTTCGGCCATGCCGCGGTCGAGCAACTTTTGGCGGGAGAGATGGGGAAGATGGTGGGGCTTTGCTGCGGCGAGATCTGCAGCACGCTTCTTGAAACCGTGGTGGTGAGCGAGAAGACCACCCAGGACGAGCTGCACGAGCTCTCGATGATTCTCGGCATCTAGTCAGCGGGCAAGAGCAGAAAAAAAGGCCGCGCCACCGGTATGATCCGGGGCGCGGCCTTTTGTTTTAGAAGAAATGACATGATCTTACGCCAGCCCCGTCCACGTCCCCTCTCCCTCCGGGAGAGGGCTAGGGTGAGGGCGTCGCTGACCGGTCAATTCGCGCCCCGGGGTGAGAGGGAACAGGGGATCGTCCTGACCGAGGTTGGATTTTGCCGATAAGGCTGTGTGTACCTTCAGCGAAGCCCTATGCGGCTCAACCCGATCCCGAGCCACTTGTTCAGGAAGTGGTCGCGGCTGAGAAATGGGAGCGGCGGCGGCTTTCTCGTCCCCAGCTTCCTGAGCAGGTCGACGATCTCTTCGCTCCCCCCGATACCCATCCCTTTCCTCAGCACCTCGATGGCCTGTGGCTTGTTGCCGGCCACCTGGTGCACCCGGGCAAGGTTCAGGTAATGCGCCGGATTCTGCGGCTCGTGCTCAAGCGAGGCGTGGCAAAGCTCGGCCCCTTTTTTCACCTGTCCCCGCTCCTTGGCGATACAAAAGCCCAGGTAAGAGTGGAGCTGAGGGTTGTCACCGATCTTCAGCACGCGCTCCAACTGGGCGAGCGCGGACGAGAACTCCCCTGCGGAATAAGCGCAAAGGGCACGGCTGGTCAGCTTCTCCGCATCTTCCTGCGGCACGGGCTCCATAGATCGACCTCCGGGTTAAAGCAGTGACAGCAGATCCTGGTGTTTCTCTATCCTAAGCGGTGCGGGGAAATCGCCGCGGTACGAGACGAAGCGGACGCCCGCCCCTTCGGCAGCGCGCTGGTCCACCTCGGAATCCCCGATGAAGACGGCCTCCTCCGGGGCTATTCCGTAGTGCTCAAGAACCTTGAAGACCGGCTCCGGGTGCGGCTTCGGGTTTTTCACCCGTGCCGCGGTCATGACGCAACTGAAATACCCGTCCAACCCGAAGGTGGAGAGGAGTGCCTCCATGGAACTCGAGCGGTTGGTGCAGACGGCCAGTTCCACCCGCCCCTTCAGTGCGTCAAGCGTCTCGCGCAGCCCGGTCTCCATCACCATGAGGGGGAAGAGCCTGCGGTAATCGAGGCCGGCCGAGAAGGCTCGGACCTCGTCCATGCAATCGCAGCCGGCGAAGATGTGCTCCAGGACGACCTTGTTGCTGTAAGTGTGCAGGATGCGCATCGTCTCTTCGTCCGCCCGGTCGAGCGGCGGCCTGCCGAAGCGCTCCAGTATCAGGTGGTAGAAGGCGTAGTTCGCCTCGAAGGAGTCGAAGAGGACGCCGTCGCAGTCATAGATGACCGCCTTGATGCCGTTGTTCAAGTCATTCTCCACGGGAAGGCTCACCCTCCCCCGTCCCCATCTGTTCCAGGTATTCCTGCCACTCGATGGGGAGCATGTGCTTCTTCTTGTTGTTGCATTCCTTGCAGCAGGGGACCACGTTGCCCCGCGCCGATTTGCCGCCGCGGATCACCGGCACGATGTGGTCCATCGAAAGCTGGTCCGGGGAGAACTTCCCGCGGCACCAGTGACACACACCCTTGGCAACCCGGTTCTTCCACCACTGGGTGCGCCGCAGTTCACGCCCCTTCTCGCGTTCGCGCCGGATCTCCTCCTCGGAGACCTCGATGATGAAGTAATCCATCCCCTTCCCTATCTTCCTGCGCCCAGGCGGAAGCTGTCGATCGCGGCACGCGCGAGCTCGTCGCAGCGCTCGTTCTCGACATGGCCGTTGTGGCCGCGCACCCAGACCCAGGTGATCCTGTGCGTCCTGGAGAGGGCCATGAGGCGCTCCCAGAGTTCCCGGTTCAGGACAGGCTCCTTCTTCGAGTTGACCCAACCGCGCTTCACCCAGCCGTGGATCCATTCGGTCATACCCTTCACCAGGTACTGCGAGTCGGTGGTGACGACCACCTCGCAGGGACGGGTGAGCGCCTCCAAAGCGCCGATCGCAGCGCTCATTTCCATCCGGTTGTTGGTGGTTTGCCCCTCGGCCCCGGAGAGCTCCTTCACCTTGTCCCCGTACCGCAGGATGCTGCCCCATCCGCCGACACCGGGGTTGCCGCTGCAGGCGCCGTCGCAGAATATCTCAACTTGCATGAGGCTTCCCCCCTTGCCGTTCGATCAGTTCGGCAATGGCGGCCATGACCCGGTCCACGATGAGCTGATGCGTCTCTTTGCAGTCCTCCAACTGGTAGAGGTCGGAGAAATCGAGCGGCGCGCCGAAGGAGACACTTCCCTGCAGCCCCACCCCGGGGAACTTCCACCGGTTGATGCCGACCAGGGCGGTAGGTATCACGTGCGGCCTCGTGTCGTAAATGATCTTCCCGACGCCGCGGTTACCTTTGCCGAGGACGCCGTCCTTGTGGCGGGTCCCCTCGGGAAAAAGCATCACCTTCTGATCGGCCAAAAGAGCGTTGATCTGCTTCCCGGCGCGGACGTCACGCCCGCGCTTCACCGGGAAGGCACCCCAGGAGCGGTAAATGAGACCCGGGAAAGGCTTCTCGAAGAGCTCCTCCTTGGCGGGAGCCCACAGCATCTGCATAGGGTGGCTGCGGATGACAGCCCATGGGAGGAAAACCGTGTCGTAAGCGGAGATGTGGTTGGAAGCGATGAGCACGCCGCCGCTACCCGGGATTGCCTCGCCCCCAAGGATGCGGAAGCGGTTGAGAAACGAAGCGTAGAAGCCGATCACCCAGATGGAGAACGTCACCCAGAAGCGGCGTAGAAATGAGACCTTCAAGAAGATAACCTCTTCATCACGTGGATTTCATTACGAAGAATGGGTATAGCACGAATGCCGGACCCGGGGCAACCGTTTCGAGCCCACCTTACCCCGGGAGGGTGAAGTAGAAGCTCGCCCCCTTGCCCGGCTCGCCCTCCGCCCAGATGCGGCCGTTGTGGCGGCGCACGATGCGGCGCACGGTGGCAAGTCCGAGACCGGTACCGGGAAAGTCGCGGTAGCTGTGCAGCCGCTTGAAAGGCTGGAACAGTTGGTCGGCGCGTGCGCCGTCAAATCCCGCGCCGTTGTCCCGTACGAAAAAGACCGTTTCGCCTGAGGCGTCGGCCATGGTGCCGAGCTCGACGGCAGGGGAAGGAATGCCGGAAGTGTACTTCCAGGCGTTGGACAGCAGGTTTTCCAGCACCACGCGGACGAGGCTCGCATCGCCGTTTGCGACCAGTCGCTCAGGAAGCCGGAAGGATACCGGATGCCCCTCGTAGTCCTGACGCAGTCGTGCCGCTATCTCGAGAGCAGTCGGGACGAGGTCCAGCTCGCGGCGTTCGATCTCCACCTGGGTCACGCGGCAAAGGACCATGAGGGAGTCGAGCAATTCCTCCATCTGGACGCAGCCGTCGTGCACGAGGTCGACGAAGAACCGGCCGTTGTCGTCCAGAAGCTCGCGGTACCCCTTCAGCTCCTGGGCCGAGCTGTAGACGCGGGTGAGCGGCGCCCGCAGGTCATGGGAGATGGCCTGGCAGAAGGATTCGAGTTCCTGGTTGGTCTGTTTGAGTTCCTGCGCCTGCCGGGTGAGAGTCGCGTTCAGCTCGATAGCCTCGCGCTCGGCGGTTTTTCTCGCCGTAATGTCGCGCACGACCTCGATACCGTACAGGGGGCGACCGTCGCTGTCCATCAGCGCGGAACCGATGATCTCGACATCGCCGCCGGTGGCGGAGTTGCCCGGCCCGAGCTCGGTGCGGTGCACCAGCCCGTCCTTGAACGCGGCGACGAGATGGCAGTCCTCGCAGACCGTGCTCCTCTTGCGATAGGCCTCGTAACAAAGACGACCGACGCTGTACCCGGTCAACTCCTGGTGGGCGCGGTTCTGGTAGATGACGTTCAGGTCCGGGTCCTGAATGGAGATGGCATCCCCCATCGCCTCGACGATCCCTTCAAGCTTCGCCCGTTCCCGCTCGGCCTTGTCGAGCGCCTGCTGCAGGGCCTCCTCGAGGCGTGTCTCGACACGGTGCGACCGGCGCGAGTACAAAAGCAGGCAGCAAACGAGAAAGAGCACCAAGGCGAAATCGGACATCTCGTGGGGATCGGGGTGGAACAGGAACTCGAGGAAGGTGCGGTCTCCCTGGATCATGAAATCCATGACCGCGTCGGCGAGCCAAAAAATGAAGATCAGCAGGGCCCCGATGAGCGCCTGGCAGATAAACGATGCTGCACCCGGCTCACCGAGCCGGGTTAATCGGGACAATTTACGCACTAATTCCATACACCCTCGATACCCGCGCCGCAGCCGGGACAGTGACCGTCCGAGAGGAGATTTTTCTCCACCAGATAGCCGTACCTCTTGATCAGGAGCAACCCGCAGGACGGGCAGTAGCTGCTCTCTCCCCCTTCCCCGGGAACGTTTCCTTCGTACACGTAACGAAGGCCTGCGTCAAGGCCTATCCGGCTTGCCATCCTGAGCGTCTCCACCGGGGTGCGGGGCTGGTCGGTCAGCCGGTGCGTAGGATAGAACTGGGTCACGTGCCAAGGCGTCTCGACCCCGACCTCCGACGCGATGAACCGAGCCAGGTCGCGAAGCTCCCCTTCGGAGTCGTTACGATTCGGTATCACCAGGGTGGTGAGTTCAACCCAGATGCCGTGCCGCTTGTAATCGAGGATGCAGTCGAGAACCTCGGCGAGCGACGCCCCCACCACATCGCGGTAGAAAGAGTCGGTGAACCCCTTGAGATCTATGTTGGCGGCGTCGAGGAAAGGTGCGATGGCGGCGAGGGCCTCGGCGGTGATATAGCCGTTGGTGACGAAGACGTTTTTCAGCCCGGCGGCCTTGGCAAGCCGTGCGGTCTCGTACGCGTACTCGAAAAAGATGGTCGGCTCGGTGTAGGTGTAGGCGATGGAACGGCACCCGGTGGCGATGGCCCGCTCGACGACGGTCTCGGGGGAAACGAAACTTCCCGAGCGTTCGACGCTCGCCTCGTCGGGCTGGGCGATGGTGTAGTTCTGGCAGTGCAGGCAGCGGAAATTGCACCCGACCGTGGCGACGGAGTAGGAGCGGCTCCCGGGAAGCAGGTGGAAAAGGGGCTTCTTCTCGATGGGATCCACGTGCTCGGCCACGAGATTGCCGTAGACCAGAGAGTACAGGGTCCCTTCGCGGTTTTCCCGGACCCGGCAACGCCCACGCTGTCCATTGCTGATAAGACATCCAAAACGGCACAGCCCGCAGCGCACCCTACCCCCGTCCAGCTTTTGGTAGAACATCGCCTCTTTCATGCCGCCTCCCTTGTTGAGTCAAGGCAAAATTAACAGCGACCAATCGTACCATTAACGCAAAAAAAATTCCAGCGCAAATTTAGCGACATCCGCCGTCGTCGGCAAAAGGATGGCGATGCTGTATACGCGGACACAAACCGGTGTTCCACAAGTACCAGGTGCAAAAAAAAAGTTGAAGAAGCTACTCATTTACGCAAAGGTAAACCTGATCCTTCAAAAATGTCATACCTTTGTTTTATAGCGGGAAATGACATGATATTTCCATGTGTTACGACGAGATCAGGAGAACTTATCCTGGAAAAAGACGGAGATGTTTTAAAATTAAGGCTCGTAACGGCGGGGGCACAGAAAAGCTAAACTACTGTTTTAGGTCATTTTTTCGGAAAATTAGCACTTGACCGACCATGCATGTTCTATATATTGTCAAAATCAAAATACCCCCAACGTAGGAGAAACAAACATGGAATGCCCGCACTGCAGCAACAAAATCGGAATCGAGATCGACATGCATTCCGACGGTTACGCTAAAGACCTTCTGGAATGCACCTCTTGTGGCACCATTTGGCTTGAGAAAGCCAGCAAGATCATCACGGTGAACAGGAAAGCGGCCTAAACGGGAAAGGGGGCGCCCCAAGCGCCCCCCCTCCGATTCCTTCCTCGAATACTTCCCCACTCACCCCGGGAGCGAAGCAACCTCGGGCACCACTTGACGCTCACCCGCAGCCATCCCCTCGAAAAAGTCGTCGTACACCGGAGCAAGGCGCGCCCAGTCGTAACGCGAAACGTGCCGGTCCAACCGCGCGCGCTCCTCGTCCGGCTGTTTTATAATCGACCTGAGCCGGTCCACCAAAGTCTCGTCCTCGCGGTACAGAACATGAGAGGACAAGTGCGGCGGCACGTGCTCCGGGTAGGCAAGCCGGTCCGGCAGCAAAGGAACGCAGCCGCAGTAAAGCGCCTGCACCACGCTCGCCCCGAAAAACTCCTGACGCGAAGTAACCGGCAGCACGTCACCGCTCCAGAGCCACTTCGCGTAGTCGGCGAAGCTCTCCTGGTATCCCCACTGCACCACGCGCGCCCCGAGGCGCCGACGCGCCTTCTCGAACACCTCGGGCACCCTCCCGAAGGACTCCCCAAGCACCGCGACCTCGAAAGACACCCCCTCCTCGTCCAGCTGGTAAAGCGCCTCGAAGAAGGGTTCCGGGGCCTTGTCGAATTCCCAGCGGTGGTTCCAGAGCAAAAGGGGCGCCCTCTTCCCCGCGGCATCGTCCGGGCGATGACGGTCGAACCGCCCCAGATCGAGCCCGAGCGGCAGCACGCGGCTCTTGACCGCGATCCCGCCGACGGAATCGAGATCGACGGCGTCCGGGAAGCGCCGCAGAAAGTCGGGGAGCGCGCCGAGGAAGGAATCCATGTGATAGCGGGAGTTGAAAAGGACCGCATCCGCCGCCAGCGCGCTCACGTAGTTGATGAAGGCGTAGTGCAGGTCGCGCTGACGGGAAGGGTCCGGGTCGCCCGGGGACCACGGGTAGGTGAGCTGGTTTTCGTGGAAATAGACGGCGCTCGGGCAGCCGTCGGCAAGAGGCCGGGCGAGCGCCAGAAAGGTGGTGAGATCGAGCATGTCGGTCGCCAGGATCAGGTCCGGACGCCTGCCGCCTTCGAGAAAGCGCGAGGCAAGCGTCACCGCCCCGCCGTGCATGCGCCACTTCCAGTTGCGGCCGGCGAGCGTGAAGAGTTCCACCTCATGGCGCGAATGGGAGGCGTACTCCCTGGCCCAGGCGGCGTGCGACCCGGTGCAATAGGGCTCGACGAGGGCGATGTGCATCTTTGGCCTCCTGCGGCGGGAAAGCCGCCTCAGAACATGAAGCGGCGCATGCTGATGTTCAGCAGGATCCCGACCCCTACCATCGAGGTCACCATCGAGGTGCCGCCGTAGGAGAAAAACGGAAGCGGCACGCCGACCACGGGCATGAGACCGATCACCATCCCCATGTTGATGACGATGTGCCAGAAGAGCATCGCGGTGACCCCTACGGCGAGCAGCGAGCCGAAACGGTCGTTGCACCTCTTGGCGATGCCGAGCCCCCAGAGGATCAGGAACAGGTAAAGGGCGAGCATGAGGAGGCACCCGATGAACCCCCATTCCTCGGCGAATACGGAGAAGGCGAAGTCCGTGTGCTGCTCCGGAAGGAAGCGAAGCTGCGACTGGGTCCCCTGCATGAACCCCTTGCCGAGGGTTGCACCGGAGCCCACGGCGATCTTGCTCTGAATGATGTGGTAGCCGCTCCCCAGAGGATCGAGATCGGGGTTCAGGAAGTTGTAGACGCGCTTTTTCTGGTAGTCGTGCAGCAGGAACTCCCAGGCGACGACTACGACCGGGACCGCGGCGGCGAAAAGGGTCCCGAGGGCGGACCAGCGCACGCCGACGAAAAGGAGCATGGTCCCTGCGATGAGGGATACGAGGATCGCGGTGCCGAGGTCGGGTTGCTTCATGATGAGCGCCGCCGGGACTCCCAAAAGCAGCAGCGGATATACCAGCTCCTTGAGGGTCAGCCCCTTGAAAACGGGATAGCGACTGAAGAAGCGGGCGAAGGTCATGATGATGACGATCTTCATCGGCTCGGAGGGCTGCATGTTGAAAAAGCCGAAGCTGATCCAGCGGGTCGCCCCCATCGTGGTCTTGCCGGCGACGAGGACGAGCAGGAGCAGGACGACCACACCGCCGTAAAGCCAGTAGGCGAAGTCCTCGAGCATGTGGTAGTCGAGGCTGCAGACGGTGAGGCTCAGCAGAAGGCCGGCGACGATCCAGTAGAGCTGCTTTAGGTAATACGGCGTGCCGATGTCCCGGTAGGAGGACGAGGCGCTGTATATGTTGATCACCCCGAAGACGGTGATGAGAAGCACCACGCCCAGGAGGGTCCAGTCGAAGTTTGTGAATAGTCGTCTGTCGAACATCTCTTCCTCGTATGGTTCAGGCGTCGCGGCATAGCCCCGCGTCGCCGGAGTGCGTCATTCTTCCTTCGCTCCGGTATCGGGTTCGGCAACCCCCTCGCCCCCGGCTTCTTCCTTGACCGCCGCCTTGGGTACCGGCTTCTTGATGACCCCTTTCCCTTCGAAGTAGGCGCGCAGGATCTTCCCGGAAATCGGTGCTGCGGCGGAGCCGCCGTGCTCGCCGTGCTCGACGATGACGGCGATGGCGATTTCGGGTTTTTCGTAGGGCGCGAACGCGACGAACAAAGCGTGGTCGCGGAAACGGTACGGGATGTCTCCTTTGCTGTCGCGCAGCTTCACGACCTGCGACGAGCCGGTCTTTCCCGCTACCTTGACCTCCCAGAGCCTCGACATGCCGCCGGTGCCGTGCGGCTCGTTGACGACGGCCAAGAGCCCCTCCTTGACGAAGCGGTAGGTGGAAGGTTTGAGTCCCGTTTTGCCGATCACCTGGGGCGTGTAATCCTGCAGCACCTTGCCGTCCGAGTCCACCACGCGCTTGACGAGGTGCGGCCGGTAGATGGTCCCCTCGTTGGCGACGGTCGCGATCATCGAGGCCAACTGCACCGGCGTGGTGAGCACGTACCCCTGGCCGATGCCGACCGGGAGCGTCTCGCCCGCGTACCACTTCTTGCCGAAGCGTTTCAGCTTCCACTCCTCGGTCGGGATCACGCCCCCCTTCTCGTTCTCAAGGCCGATGCCGAGCGGCGCCCCGAGGCCGAAGGCCTTCGCGTATTTCGCGATCCGGTTCACGCCGAGGCGCTCGGCGAGCTTGTAGTAGTAGACGTCGCACGACTCGCGCAGCGATTTTTTGAGGTCGACGCTGCCGTGCCCCTTGTGGTCCCAGCAGCGGAAGGTGGCGTTGCCGAACTTGTAGGAGCCGGTGCACTGGATCGTCGTGTGCTCGTCGATGAGCCCTTCCTCGAGCCCGGCGATCGCGGTGATCACCTTGAAGGTGGAACCGGGAGGGTACATCCCCTTCAGCGCCTTGTTTTCCAGGGGATGCCGCTCGTCCTCGAGGTACTTCTTCCAGATGTCGGGGGGCATCCTGCCGGTGAAGAGGGCGGGATCGAAGTCGGGGCTCGAGACGAAGGCCAGGATCTCGCCGGTGTTCACGTCCATGGCGACGGCTGCGCCGGCCTTGTCGCCGAGCGCCTGCTCGGCCGCCTTCTGCATCTCCAGATCGATGGTGAGCATCACCGTGTTGCCGACGCTCGAACCGGTCTCGGCCACGGTGCGCAGGAAGCGGCCGCGCGCATCGACCTCGATCTGGCGCCCGCCGTCGGTGCCGTGCAGGTAGGTTTCCCACGCCCGCTCGATGCCGCTTTTGCCGATGTAATCGCCCGCGTTGTACTCGCGGTAGCGCTCGGAGTTGAGTTCGTCCTCGGAGACCTCGCCCAGGTAACCGAGCAGGTGCGAGGCGAGCGAACCGTTCGCGTAGGCGCGGATCGGCTTCATCTCGATGTTGACCCCGGAGAGGGCGAGACGGTTCTCCTCGAGGAACTCCATCTGGTCGCGGGTGATGCCCGAGGCTACGACCAGCGGGTAGTACTTCGCCCTCCCCTGCCCCTTGGTCCACTTGGTCTCGATCTCCTTGCGGTCGAGGTTCAGGTAGCGGGCGAGGTTGTCGATCAGCTGTTCCTTGTCCTTCACGTCCTGCGGGATGACCGCGACGGAGAAGGATGGCGTGTTGGAGACGAGCACCTTGCCGTTTCGGTCCAGGATGGCGCCGCGCGGTGCCGCGACCGGGACGAAACGGAGCCGGTTGCTCTCGGACTGGTCGATCAGGTCCTCGGCGCTGATCACCTGCAGGTACCAAAGCCTCGACAGGAGCAGGAAGAACATGGCGAAGGCGCCGATGGAAAGGCCTATGATGCGGCGGCCGCCACCGTCGTCGTCGGGGATGATGTTGTTCAGATTCTTCATCGCGCCTCCTCCACCGGGAGCCTCACCCCGGAAACCAGGGAGGCGACCAGGGCGTTGATCAGGGCCTGCGGCAAAAGCGCCGGCAAAAGCGTGGCGTAAAGGCCGTTCGAGACGGAGAAGACGAGGAGCATCAAGAGGTTCAACAGGGCACTCACAAGCGTTGCAATGAAGACGACCAGCACGAACAGGACGCGGTTGTCGGTGTAGAGCCGGTCGGCAAGCTCAGACAGGAGCGTGTAGATGCAGAGATAGGAAAAGGCATGCAGCCCGAGGTAGATGCCGCTGAAGCTGTCCTGCAAAAGCCCCAGGAGGAAAACGGCGATGCCCGAGTAGCGGTGCGGCAGCTTAAGCCCCAGGTACACCACCAGGATGATGATCAGGTTGGGCTGGAAAGGGTCCTGAAGGTACCTCGGCAGGAGCGTCATCTGGAGGAGGCAGGCGGCCGCCACCACGGCGGCTATCTTTAAATAGGCCATCACGGAAAATTCCTACTCATCGCGCTGCCGGACGAGCACCAGCATCTCTTCAAGCTGTCCGATGTTGACCAGGGGGCGCACCTCGATGGTCTGGAACACCCCGTACTCCCCCTTCTTCACCATGGTGACCTCGCCGATGGGAAGCCCCTTCGGGAAGACGCCGCCGATGCCGGAGGAGACCACGGTGTCACCCACCTTTACGTCCTCGTCCTTCACGGTGAACTCCATGGAGCAGCGCCCTCCGCCGGCGCCGCGCACGACGCCGCGGGCGCGGGTGCGCTGCACGATGGAGGCGATGGCACTGGCATGGTCGGTAAGAAGGAGCACGCGCGAAGAGTGCGGCGCCACCTTGACCAGACGACCTACTACGCCCCCTGCGGCGACCACCGGCATCCCCTCGGCAAGCCCGTCGGCCGCACCGCGGTCCACCACGAGGGTCTTGAACCAGGCCGAGCTGTCCTCACCGATCACCGACACGGCAACCGACGGGATGGCCACGCTCTCCTTGAGTTCCAGGAGCTGTTTGTACCTGAGGTTCGCGGCAATGGCCTCGTTGTTGGCGACGATGCGCTCGTTGAGACGCTTCACGCTCTTTCTGAGCTCGATGTTCTCGCGGCGCACGTCGATCAGGTCGATGTAGTTGTTCCAGATGTCGCTCAGAAAGCCGGTGGCGCTCGCGGCGGAGCCGGCAACCGGTGCGGTCATGCTCATCACGGTACGCTCGACCGGGTTCGCGTGATCCCTGTTCCTCAGGTTCATGGCGTAAGTGAGAAACGCCGTCAGCAGGACCAGGGCGGTCAGCAGGAATCGCCTGTAGCGGTTAAGAAGGTTTTTCATCGGCCTCAGAAATGGTTTAGGGGGCACTGCGGCCCCCTATTTGTCGAATGATGTCATCGCATGTCGCCGCGAAGCGGAGGCGCTCAGTCAAGCTGAAACGGAGAGTCCTCGAGTTCCTCGTGGCGGATTTCGTCGACCGGCTCGCGTTTCCCCTCACCCGCGTACAGCCGGTTCGGGGCGTTGAAGACGATGCCGCTCTCAAGACCGATGTTACGGTAGGCATGCACGACGCCCGGCGGCACGATCACCATCATCGGCGCGTCCGCACCGGCGTAAAGCACCTGCTTGATACCGTAGCTCGGCGAATCGGGGCGGGCGTCCCAGAGGTACACCTTGAAGTTCGAAGGCCCCATGAAGCAGAAAAGGTCGGTCTGGTCGACGTGCTCGTGCGGACCGCGCGCCACTCCGGGCAGGGTCATCGAGATGTACGCCATGGCGGGGATGACGCCCGGTTCCAGCTCGTCGGAGCGGAAAAGCTCGGTGAGCCACCCCCGCTCGTCAAGGAACTTGCCCAGGGGCTTGCACGTCACGTCGTGGATGCGCCCTTTGGTATATTTTGCCGACGCACTCATTTCACACCCCCGCAAAGTTCCGTCTCGTTGTACACCCGCAGAAGGTAATCGCGGTAGGAGGAATTCGGCGTCTGCTCGATGACCTTGGCCATCGCCTCGCAGTCGAGGTATCCCATACGCAGGGCGATCTCTTCAAGACAGGCGATCTTCAGCCCCTGGCGGGCCTCCAGCGTCCCGATGAAGTGCGAGGCCTCCAAGAGACTCTGGTGCGTGCCGGTGTCGAGCCATGCGATGCCGCGTCCGAGTTTCTCGACCGTCAACGTGCCGCGTTTGAGGTAATCGAGGTTGATATCGGTTATTTCGAGCTCACCGCGCGCAGAAGGCTTGAGCGCCTTGGCCACTTCGACCACATCCCCGTCGTAAAGGTAGAGGCCCGGGACCGCGTAATTGGACTTGGGGGCCTTCGGCTTCTCCTCGATGCTCAGCACCCGGTTGTCGCCGTCGAACTCGACCACGCCGTAGCGTTCAGGGTCCTGCACGTAGTAGCCGAATATCTTCGCGCCGCCGTCAAAGTCGGCGATTAGCTTGTCGAGCTCCATCTTGCCGTAGAAGATGTTGTCGCCGAGAATCAGGCAGACCGGTTCGCCGGCGATGAACTCTTCGCCGATGAGAAAGGCCTGGGCGATCCCCTTCGGTTCGGGCTGCACCGCATAGCTCAGGCGAATACCCCAGCGCGACCCGTCGCCGAGCAGCGCCTGGAAACGGGGGGTGTCATGCGGCGTGGAGATGATCAGTATGTCGGAGATGCCCGCCATCATGAGGGTCGCCAGCGGGTAGTAGATCATCGGCTTGTCATAGACCGGCTGCAACTGCTTGCTGGCCACCATCGTGAGCGGGTAGAGCCTGCTGCCGGCACCGCCTGCCAACAGGATCCCCTTTTTTATCCCTTGCGCCATACCAACCTTTCCAGAAGCAAAATTGACATTTAACAAACTGTATTTACTACCACAGCGGCTCATCATGCGTCAAACAGATAATCCCGTACGGTCCCGGTCGTTACGACGCCCGGCGCGCTAGAGCAGGCGCTCCTTGAGCGCCTCGTCGATGAAGCTTTCCTCGATCGCCTCCCGCGCCCAGGGCTCCTTGCAGCGGGAAAGCACCACGGCGGCCCCTTCGGCGACCGCCGGGACCGGGCTCCAGAGCGCGTTCCTGATCGAGCGCAGCCGCCTGGGATCGGGGGCTTTCATGACGGCGAGCTCGCGGCAGGAGCGGCACAAAAGCGCGAGGTTGTCCTCGACAGGCTCTTCATCCGGCCGGTATTCCCACAGACGCAGCTCCTCGCCCCCCTCGCACCATTCGCACTTGAAAGCCGCCCGTTTGCTCACGGTCTTGCCGAAAAGCTGCACCGCCTCCAGATGGTCCTTGTTTTGCTGCGCGCCCTTTGCCATTTCCGCCTCCCATGCCGCCTAAATGGCAGCGCAGACGAGTCTAGCAGAATGGTCAACCGGATCAACAGTTTTCTCGTCGCGGCGCCGTATTCACGGCTCAGTTTTCACTGGACAGCGAGCGGCGTTCGCGGTTAAGGTCTCGACGAAAAACTCCCAAGACAAGCCGCAACACGAGGACGAAGAAACATGATGCTCCCCTCCCCCCTGTACCAGGGAACCCTGATCCGCCGCTACCACCGCTTTCTAGCCGACGTCGAACTCGACGACGGCACCCTCGTCACCGCGCACACCCCGAACACCGGGAGCATGATGGGGTGCGCCGTGCCGGGGAACCGGGTGGTGCTTTCGGTGAGCGGCAACCCGGGGCGCAAGTACCCGCACAGCTGGGAACTGGTGCAGGCGGACGGCGTGTGGATCGGCATCAACACGCAGCTCCCCAACCTGCTGGCACGGGAGGCGATCCGCAACGGGACCATCGCGGAGCTTTCCGGATACGACAAGATCACCCTGGAGGTCCCCTACGGCACCGGAAGCAGGATCGACCTCCTGTTGAGCGGCGAGAGCGGCCTCTGCTACGTGGAGACCAAGAACGTCACCCTCGTCAAGGAGCGCTGCGCCCTCTTCCCGGACGCGGTAAGCGCGCGCGGACAGAAGCATCTGCGCGAGCTCATGGAGATGGTGCGCCAGGGGCATCGCGCGGTGAACCTTTTCGTGGTGCAGCGCGGCGACGGCGACGCCCTTGCCCCCGCCGACGCCATCGACCCGGTCTACGGCAGGCTGCTGCGTGAGGCGGCAGCGGCAGGCGTCGAGCTCCTCGCTTACCAGGCCCAGGTCACCCTAGGCGAGATACGCCTCACCCATCCGGTCCCGGTATTGCTCTAGGTATTTGACATCCTTGGCAAGGACGCTAAAGTTATACGCGTTGCCCGGGGGGGACCAATGAGAATACCGAAACTGACCATCTTCGCCAAAGAGACCGGCGTGGAAATAGCTCCCAGTGAAAAAAAACAAAACGGCAGGCCCGAAGAGGGGCGTGTCGCCTTCCGCTTCTTCCGGCTCGCGGCAGGCCGCCAGCATATCCGCTTCGTGGCGGAACCGTGTGAGGCTTTCGAGATCTCCAGGAAGATAGCGCAGGTGGAGGAAAGCGGCGGAAAGGAAACCTTCACGCACCGCTACGAATCCACCGACGGCGAGACGATAACGAGGCTCAGTGTGGAGTGCTACGAACGCCACGGCCGGAAGGGATACGCCTTCTCGATCCAGCGCGGCGAGGAGAGCATCAACGTGGCGGCGCCGCAGGGGGAGTTTCTCTTCGCGGCGGAATTCTTAAAGCAGCTTTCCGTGGCGCAATCCTGGGTCTCCTGGGTGGAACCGGACGCGCAGAAACAGCAGGCGGCCTCACCTGCCTGACCCCACCGAAAACTACGAAAGCGGGACAGCGTGATAAACAAGAAGCCGAGCAAAACCCTCTATCTAAGCATCGAAAGCAGATTGTGCGACGTGGCCCTCGTGGGACATGCGGTGCGAGGCGTCTGTGCCTGTTCGCCCCTCAAGGAGGAGATCTACGGTGAGATGGAAGTGTGCGTGGTGGAGGCGCTCAACAACGCCATCACCCACGCCTACCGCCGCCAGGAAGGGTACCGCGTCGACACGGCCATCACGCTGCATCACGACCGCATCTCCTTCGAGGTTTCCGACGAGGGGACCGCGATCGAGGACTTCGCGCCGAGAAGCCTCGAGTTCGACCCCGAGGTGATCGGATCCATCCCCGAAAACGGCATGGGGCTCTTCATCATCGAGACCCTCATGGACGAGGTGAGCTACCGCTCCCACAACGGCAGAAACACCCTCTCCTTCTGCCGCTACTTCACCCAGCCCCAGGCCTGACCCCTACCCCAGGAGGAACTCGAAGTCCTCCCGCCCGATCGAGACGCTCCCCCCCTGCTCCGCCTCCTCCAGAAGCGCACGGTACAGTTTCAGCTTGCGCTTTTTAAGCTCCATCATCTTCTCCTCGATGCTGTGCCGCATCAAAAGCCTCGTGATGGTGACCTGGCGCTTTTGTCCGATGCGGTGCGCCCGGTCCGAGGCCTGGCTCTCCACGGCCGGGTTCCACCAGGGGTCCAGGTGGAAGACGTAGGAGGCGCGGGTCAGGTTTAGGCCGCGCCCCCCCGCCTTCAGGCTCAAGAGAAACACGCCGGGCTCGGTCGCTTCCTGGAAGTTCTGCACCAGTTCCTTGCGGCGCGAAACCGGCGTGGAGCCGTCCAGGCGCGAGGAGGCGATGCCGTGCTGGGTGAGTCCCTGCTCCACGATGTCGAGAAACGAGGTGAACTGCGAGAAGACGAGGACGCTGTGCCCTTCCGCGAAGAGTTCCTGCAACTGGTCCACCAGGAACTCGATCTTCGGTGAGCGGTCGTTGGCCCCGGGGAGAACGAGTCGCGAGCAGAGGCAGATCTGGCGGAGTTTCAGGATCGCGGTGAGCGCTATGATGCGCGCCTGCCCGGCGGCGTTGGAGGCGAAGGCACGCGCCACCGTCTCGCGCACCTCGGTGACGGTCCGGGCGTAAAGCGCCTTCTGCCTCGGGCTCATTTCCAGGTAAAGGTCGGTCTCCACCTTCGGGGGGAGTTCCGCGGCGATCATGTCCTTCGAGCGGCGCAGGATGAAGGGACGGGTGCGCCGGATCAGCGTCTCGATGAAGTCGCTTCCCTCGCGCCCCATCTGCTTGCGGAACTGTTCGTAGGGGCCTAGCAGCCCGGGGAGTGCCAGGTCCATCACGGAGAAATATTCACCCAGGTGGTTTTCCAGCGGCGTGCCGGTGAGGGCCACCTTGAAGGTTCCCTTCAGCCTGCGCACCGCACCGGTGGTCTCGGCGTGGATGTTCTTCACCGCCTGGGCCTCGTCGAAGACGACGACGTGGAACGGGATCTCGCGCAGCACCTCGATGTCGCGCTGCACTACGCCGTAGCTGGTGAGGACGACGTCGAAACCGGCGAACTCGGCCCGGCGCCCCTGGCCGCGGTAGACGCCGACCTTCAGGTCCGGATAGAAGCGGGCGAGCTCGCTCTCCCAGTTGAAGATGAGGGTGGGCGGGACCACGACGAGGTGCGGCACCTCTTGGGGGACGTCCGAGGCGATGGTCCCCTCTTTCAGCCCGGCCAGCAGCGCGATGGCCTGGATGGTCTTGCCGAGCCCCATGTCGTCGGCAAGGCAGGCCCCGAAGCGGTGCTCGTAGAGAAAGGCGAGCCAGCTGTACCCCTCGAGCTGGTAGTTTCGCAGGGTCGCCTTGAGCCCGACCGGCGCTTCGAGCTTCGGTATCCCCTCGAAGCGGGTGAGACTCTCGAAGATGCGCTCGTCCTCCGGGGACAAAAGCACCCGCACGCCGTTTTTCCTGAGCGTGATCCAGTCGAGGATCTGCAGGCGCGGCACCCGCACCACCTCGCGTTTGGTATGGGGGGCGAAGAGGGCTAGGGTGCTGCTCGTGAGCGGGTCGAGAAGGAACACGGCGCCCCCACGGCGGAAGACCCCGCCGCCGTTCAAGGCGGCCATCAGTTCCGCCTCGTCGACCAGTTCGCCGTCGGCACGAATCTCGGGACGCAGCTCGAACCAGTCGATGGTCGACCTGGTGGCGTCCAGGGTGAAGGTCCAGGAAACGGTCTGCAGCTCCTCGCCTGCAAGGGCGATGGCGTACCCCTCGGCGACAAGCGCCGCCTTCAGTTCTCCCAGGCGCCCCATGAAAACCTTGCGCTCCAGGGAGAAGCGCTCCCCCTCCCCCGCCTGCCAGAAGATGTCGAAGCCGAAGGTCTCGGCAAGGATCTCGAGAATACGCGTCTGACGTGATACCTCGACCCCGAGGGCGAGCCACTCTCCAGCGTCGGAGAGCTGCAGCAAGGTGAGGGTCCTGCGCGCCTCCTCGCAGAAACCGTTGATGATGGCACGTGCGTCGGCTCTGATGCCGCGCTTGAAGAATTCGGCCCCTTCCAGCGTCTGACGCACAAGGCGGTCGCGCTCCACAAGGTTATTGGAACCAAAGGCGGCGAAGCAGGCCTTCACGATGGCGGCGACACGCTTCTTCGCCTTCAACGGTTGCGGGTATGAGGCGCGGCCGTCTCCGTTCAGGAAGCGGAAGGCCTCGGAGGAGAAGGAAAAGACGGCCTCCCCGGCGACCCCTTCGGCAACCAGCGGCACCACATCTTCGAGTTCGAGGATGTTCAACCGGTAGCGCGGTTCCACGACTCTGGGCGTTACGCAGACGCCCGAGACGGATAGGATGAGGCGCGAAGCCGTCTCCCCCTCGGCGCCGAGATCGAACTGAAGGCGGTTGAACATTGCCGCGGGGAAACGGCAACCGGTCGCCTCCGCCGCCGGGGCGTCGGGAAGCCGCTTAAGGAGGGCCGTGAGGCTTCCATAGAGGCACAGGCCGGTGTCATCGACCTTCTGGATCAAGCTGCGTTTGAGATCGAAGAGGTATCCCTGGTGGATGAAGAGCGCGTCGTCCATCGAGGAGCCGTCCTCGAGGGAGAGACTCGCGGTAACGTCGCCTTTATCCAGGTCGAGTTGCAGCAGGACGGCACGGGTCACCGAGGCATCGAAAGAGAGCGGCCTTGCCTCATCCCCGGAAAGGTAGAGGATCGGGAAGCGCCCCCTGAAACGCCCGAGGAACTCCTCCACGACACGGCCGCGCAGCGCCGAGGAATGCAGCAGTCTCAGGAAATCGCGCATGGACGCGGGAAGAGCCGAGTCGTAGAGTGCGACCGGCAGGAGGTTCTGCATGAGGCGGAGGCGCACCTCACCCTGCTGCCTTTCAAGCGCCAGGGCATAGCCGCTTTCAGCAGGGATCGCTCCCTCCTCGGCGGCTACTTCTTTGATCGGAACAAGGTAGAGCTTCTCGCGGATTCCGGTCAGGTAATCGTTGGGGAGTTGAAGCATGGGAAGGGAAGCCGGGGCGAGCGCCTTTTTCACGGTGGCAAGGGCCGCGACGAGGTGCGGGCAGCGCCCGTGCGGACTCCAGACGCCGCAATTGCAGTTGCCGTTGAACTCGCCATGGGCGATCGACAGGGATACCCGGCAGGTCTGCCCCGCATCCGACAGGCCGACCTCGAGGACGTCGCCGGCCTGCTGCCAGGCAACGCTTGCGACAGGAGTCCTCTTGCACAGCTCGAAGCCGTTGAAGAGGTGCACCTTGTCGGCCAGCGCGTAGATGCCCGCCGCTGGCATCTGGAACAGGTGCCGCAGCAGTGGGTTGGACGGAATGTCAATCACGTGGGAACTCCCCGGGTGTGCGAGCAAAGGATCGTATAAGGTACCAGAAACAGAGCCCGAATACAACAGTGCCTTGCCGTGGATTTAAAAAGCTGCCCCTAAGACCCGGGGTTTGTGACAATAAACATCAAAAACAGTGCGCCTACCTACCATTTATATGGCCATAAATACCGGACAAAACGCCGTAAAGATCAAGCATATCGTCGTTTATATTCAATTTATCAGGGTTCGAATCGAACAAATCGTAGCTCGCATTTGATAAATCGTCGTTGACTTCTAATAAATCGTAGTTGACTTCTAATATATCGACGTTTATTTCTAATATATCGACGTTGACTTTTAATATATCGGGGTTGACTTCTTATAAATGAACGTTGACTTTTAATAAATCGCAGTTGACTTCTTATAAATGGACGTTGACTTTTAATATATCGGAGTTGACTTTTAATATATCGGAGTTGACTTCTTATAAATCGGCGTTGACTTTTAATAAATCGCAGTTGACTTCTAATAAATCGTAATCAGCGTTTAATAAATCGTGATTGCGTTCGTATAAATCGCAGTTGAGTTCATATAAATCGCAGTTGAGTCCGAATGAATCGCGGTTGGATCCAAATGCATCGCGGCAAAGTTCCGAACGCATCGCGATTAACAACGAACGCATCGGGGTCAACACCGAGTGCATTGTACTCACTACCAAACAAATTGTAGTGATGTGGGCGCAGACATCAACGGATCAGTTTTATTTAGGGGTGCGCGTCTTGCAGAATGGCCGACTGTGGAAAGGAGAGCAGTGGGAGGAAGAGGCAAAAAAAATGGGGACGGCAGCGACCGTCCCCTCGAAAAGGAGACCCAGGAGTGTGTTCCAAGGTTCACAACCACTCTTCGGACACAGCTTCCAGGACTTTAATTATTTTTTTCACCCCTCGTCTTTTAGGGCGAAATTGTCGATGATCCAGCGCGCGATGCTGCGCTTCGGGGGAAGCGCCGGGGGCATGCGCTCCTTGGTGAACCACTGCGCATCCTCCAGCTCGTCGTGATCGACCCTGATCTCGCCGGACTCGTGACGCGCGACGAAGCCTGCCATGAGCTGGCTCGGGAAAGGCCAGTTCTGGCTTCCGACATAGCTTACGTCGGTTACCTTGAGACCGGTCTCCTCGAACACCTCGCGCGCCACGCACTCCTCAAGCGACTCTCCGAAATCCACGAAACCGGCAACGAGGCTGTAGCGCCCGGTTGCCCATTCCGGCTTTCGCGCGAGCAGGAATTCGTCGCCGCGCTTGATGAGAACGATGACGCAGGGATGGATGTGCGGGTAATGTTCATGCCCGCAGCCGCCGCAGCGCTTGCCCCAGGTGGGCGCGATGCGGGTCATGTCGCCGCTGCCGCAGCGCGAACAGTGGCTGCTTTGCCGCTCCCAGTAAAGGATCTGTTTGGCGACGCCGTAGATGGTGGCCAGCTGGTCCGGAAGCTCGGTCCACGGGACGGGCACAAGCGCATCGGGAACCGCTTCGGTCTTCCCGAGGCTCAAAAGACGCACCGGCGCTCCGTCCCACTCACCGAACTGCAGCGCGCGACCGTCGTCGCTCAGAGACGGGGGGAGTTCGCCCCGGTAGAGGTCGCCATCCTGCAAGAGAAGCGCGTCCCCCTGGAGGAGGACCCAGTAGCCCGGCCCGGTATCTGCGGCCGCGTCCGGTTTCAGCTGGGTAAATCTGGTTCTTATGATCTCGCCATTAAAGGGAAGGTTGATGGTATCCGGGTATGACATGGACCGCTCCTGTTGCGTGACTGGGGCCTGCGATGAGGTCGAATAATACAGGAACCGCACAGGGAAGCAATGCCCTTTTCATTCAGAGCATTTGACTTGCATTGCTTTCGCGCGCCATGGTATTTTTTCCGTTCGCCAATACCCGGGCCGAGGCCCACGCAGGAGATCAAGTGAACCAAAACAGAAGACTACCGGCGGAATGGGAACTCCAGGACGGCGTGCTCCTGGCATGGCCGCACGAGAACAGCGACTGGCTGCCGTATCTCGACCAGGTCCGCCCCGTTTTCGCCGCCATCATCACCGTCATCAGCCGCTTCGAAACGGTAGTGGTAGCCGCCGACGACCCCGAAGAGGTGCGTGAAACGCTTGCCGCAGCCGGGGCCGACCTCGAGCACGTACGCATCCTTCCCATCGACACCAACGACACCTGGGCACGCGACTTCGGCCCCATCACCGTCTTGGAAGACGGCGCGCCGAGGCTCCTCAACTTCGGCTTCAACGGTTGGGGGCTCAAGTTCCCCTCCGACCTCGACAACCGGATCAACAAGCAGTTGCAGGCGCTAGGCCTCTGGAAGGCCCCGCTCGAAACGGTGGGCCTCATCCTCGAAGGGGGGAGCATCGAGAGCGACGGCAGGGGGACCATTCTCACTACCGAAGAATGCCTCATGAACGATAATCGCAATCCGCACCTGACCCGCGAGGAGTTGGAAGAGGAGCTGCACGGGCTTTTCGGCAGCGACCGCTTCCTCTGGCTTTCCAACGGGTACCTGGCGGGCGACGACACCGACTCCCATGTCGACACGCTCGCGCGCCTCTGCCCCGACAACACCATCGCCTACGTGCGCTGCGACGACCCGGATGACGAGCACTACCCTGCCCTCAAGGCGATGGAGGACGAGATCCTCGCCTTCCGCACCGACGGCGGGCGGCCGTACCGCTGCATCCCTCTCCCCTGGCCCGGTGCGAAGTTCGACGAAGACGGGGATCGGCTTCCGGCGACCTACGCGAACTTCCTGGTGATCAACGGTGCCGTGCTGGTGCCGACCTACGACGACGAAAAGGACGCCGCCGCGCTGGTTGCCGTCGGCGAGGCGTTTCCGGGTTACGAGATCATCGGCATCGACTGCCTGCCGCTCATCCTGCAGCACGGTTCGCTGCACTGCGTGACCATGCAGCTGCCGAAAGGGACGCTTAAGTAGCATTAGAGGAAGGGTTGACGGCATTTCGTTCAGGATTAGGCTCGCCTCTCGTCCATCCCCTCTCCTCCGGGAGAGGGTGGCCGCAGGCCGGGTGAGGGCGCCGCTACCAAGAACGATCCTGCATGTGGCAACGCCCTCACCCCGGCCCTCTCCCGGAGGGAGAGGGGGCTCTATAACTAATGACGGAGAAATACATGAAAAAACTGAAAGTAGCCCTCGTACAGCAGGCCCTGCAGGAAGGGCGTGAAGCCATGGTCGCCGCCACCATCGCCGGGATCCGCGAGGCAGCCGCCAAGGGGGCTCAGCTCGTCGTGCTCCAGGAACTCCATACCGGCAGCTACTTCTGCCAGACCGAGGACACCGCCTGCTTCGATATGGCCGAGACCATCCCCGGCCCCTCCACCGAACAGTTCGGCGCAGTGGCAAAGGAACTCGGCGTCGTCATCGTCACCTCGCTCTTCGAGCGCCGCGCGCCGGGGCTGTACCACAACACCGCCGTGGTGCTGGAAAAGGACGGGAGCATCGCCGGCAAGTACCGCAAGATGCACATCCCGGACGATCCCGCCTTCTACGAGAAGTTCTACTTCACACCGGGCGACCTCGGTTTCGAACCGATTCAAACCTCGGTGGGCAAATTGGGCCTCCTGGTCTGCTGGGACCAGTGGTACCCCGAGGCGGCGCGCATGATGGCGCTTGCCGGTGCCGACCTCCTCATTTACCCGACCGCAATCGGTTGGGACCCGCGCGACGAGAAGGACGAGCAGCAGCGCCAGCTTGACGCCTGGGTGACGGTGCAGCGCTCGCACGCCGTAGCGAACGGCATTCCGGTGGTGAGCGTGAACCGCGTCGGTTTCGAGGCCGACCCGAGCGGCGCAGGCGCAGGCATCAAGTTCTGGGGCTCGAGTTTCGCCGCAGGCCCGCAGGGAGAGTTCCTTGCGCGCGGAGGCGAAGAGGAGGAGCTTCTGGTGGTCGATCTCGACATGGGTCGCAGCGAGGACGTGCGCCGCATCTGGCCCTTCCTGCGCGACCGCCGCATCGACGCCTACGGCGAACTGGTGAAGCGCTACCGCGATTAGCTTCACTTTTGTGGCCTGCCCCGGAACGGCATCAGGTTTCTACACGAAGCGCCGCGGGTGACCTCGCGCTCCCCCCTTCGCAAAGGGGGGAACGTTAGGGCATGCTCTCTGCTACGACAGTGACAGCATTGGCTCCCCGGAATTTCCTGAAGAACCTTTGCAAGGGGTGGGAACGTGATGCCAATGGTTACTGTTACTTCAGAATGAACGAGGTCCCTCCGTGAAGCCTGACAAGTCGCCACACCAAATGCTTCTTGACGCCTTGGCAGTCTGCACGCAGGAACAGCTGGCCGTCCTCCAGCTTCTCTCCGTCGTCTACGCGCCGATTTCCAAACACGTCCTGCTGAACCTCATCAAGCATGTCCCGTTGCCCGCCCCGCCCGGTCGCAGCTACACCGGCGCCGTACTTTCCGAAATTCTCGAAGAACTGAAGGCGTTAGACATGGTCGGAACCGGCGACCGCGGCGTCGCCTGCAATCCAATCATCGCCCATGCGGCGACGCTCGGCGCCCAGGCTGAGGGGCGCTTCGAAGCGATGGCCAAAACGGTCCAGTCCGAGATCCCCATGGTCTCTGAGTGGGGGAGCAGCTACTACCGCATCTCCGAACACGGCCTGCGCGACCTGCGCATCTGCTTCTACCGCAACGATACCGACGGCGCATTCGACGCCGCGGAAAGGTACCTGAAGCAGTTCCCTTACGAGGCGATGCGCTGCCACCCCTTCCAAATCGCCTGCTTCATGCCTTACGACGACGCATGGTTCCGCTCCCTTCCCAACGCACTGCAGGGCGCCGCTCTGCTCGTTCACGTTCCTTACGCCCGCCGCCAGATGATCCCTTGCGTCGCGCCGTTCAAGGCGCTCGCCGACTTGATCGCCTCCGATTCCAAGGCATCGTACCTGCTGCACGACCTGTACTGCCGTGAGCTTCTATGGCGCGGCAGGGTTGTTGAGGCAGAAGAAGAGGCACGCGAAGGTGCCAGTGCGGCACAGCTCGCGGTGCTCGGCTGCTGTTCCCTGCGGCGCGGATCGCAGCAGGACGCGGTCGACAGGTTCCGCATCGCGCTGACGGCGCTTAAGAAGGAGACGGGCAAGCGCAAGACCTTCTTCGAGGACGGCCTCGGCCCCTTCTTCGTCATCGCACTCATGGCGTCGAACGATCCGGCCATGCTCGATGAGGCGGCCGAGCACTGCCGCTGGGTTCTCGCCAAACGTGACTGGCCCGATCAGGACGTGTATTACCTGTTGCAGCTCGTCATCGCCGACCGGCGCGGCGAGGCGGGAATCAAGGAGCAGCTGGAAAACCGGCTCTATCGCAGCCAATCCTCCACGATCGAGACGTTCGTCCGCCTGCTCGCACTTTTCTGGTGTGGTTCGGAAACGCGAAAGGCCGAGGCGACGAAACAAAAGCATCTGGTCGCAAAGCTGCGGGACGCCTCCCAGCTCTGGCTTGCCGAAGACCTGGAAGTCCTCCTCACCGCGTGCGGCGTCCAATACGCGGCCGCCCCGGAGGGTTCTCAAAGCCTCCGGAAGCAGGGGCTCGTCCCGCTGTACCGCTGTCTTGAGCCGGTGGAATCCTGGCAAAGCGCCCTCGCGGCGCTGCTGCGTCTGAACAGCGCACCGCCGGAATCGGGGGCGACTGGATCGCAGTCGCGCCTCATCTGGCACTTCGAGGAGTTGCGCCACCACTTCCAGATTACGCCGCGCGAACAGAAGCAGGGAGTCAACGGCAAGTGGAGTGCTGGGCGCACCGTTGCGCTGAAACGGCTCGCGGAAGAAGCTGATTCTTTTGAATACCTGACCCCACAGGACCGCCTCATCTGCGGGTCCATAAAAAAAGAGAGAGGCTCCGGCTACTACGCGCGCGACAGCTACCAGATGGATCTGGACCAGGCCGTGCCGCTTATGATCGGACATCCGCATATCTACCTCGATACCGGCGCTTCGGTGCGGCTCGAACTCGTGCGCGGCGAGCCGGAGATCCAGTTGATCGCGGAAAAGGATGGTTTCACGCTTCAGCTCGTCCCGCCGTTCCAGCAGGGGCAAAAGCTTTACCTGCAGAAGGAAAGCCCGACTCGCATCAAGGTGTTCGAGGCGAAGGCGGAATATTTGAAGATCGCCGCCATTCTCGGCACCGGACTGACGCTTCCGGCACGCGCGAAGGAGCAGGCGTTAAGCGCGGTGAACGCCCTCTCCTCCGTGCTCACCGTCCACTCAGACATAAGCGACACCTCGATCGAAACTATCGCGGGAGACGTCACCCCATGTTTCCACCTGCTCCCGTATCAGGCCGGACTGAGGCTCGAGGTTCTCGTTCGCCCGTTCTCAGACGCAGGCCCCTATTTCCGCCCTGGTTCAGGCGGAGAGACCGTGATGGCCGAGCTGGACGGGAAACGGGTGCAGGCGAAACGCGACCTCAAACTCGAGGAAAGCCGTGCCGCCGAGGCCCTCGTCCTTCTCACCGCGCTGGGCGAAGCGGAGGAGAACGAAGGAGAATGGCTCGTCCCCTCCACCGAGAGTGCGCTCGAGCTGCTTTTGCAGTTGCAGTCCTTAGGAGAATCTGCGCGCGTGTCGTGGCCGCAGGGGGCGAGCTTCAAGATAAAGCAGGTAGTTACCCCTTCACGTTGCAAGCTTTCCGTGAGGCAGGCAAAGGATTACTTCGAGCTCTCCGGCGAGGTGAAGGTGAACGAGGAACTCGCCCTTGACCTTCGGGAACTGGTCGAGTTGGCGCGCGGTGCGCAGGGACGTTTCGTGCAGTTGGGTGACGGCGAGTTCATCGCACTCTCGGCGCAACTGCGGAGGTACCTCGATGACCTCGCCGCCTGCTGCGACCCGCACGGATCGACCTTCCGCTTCCACCCTCTAGCCGCAACGCTCTTCGAGGATTTCGCGGCGGACGCCGGGGAGTTCGAAGGAGACACGCAGTGGCGGACGCAGTTGAAAAGGCTGCGCGAGGCGCAGAGCTTTCGCCCCGAGATACCGAACACGCTGCAGGCCGAGCTGCGCGGCTACCAGGTGGAGGGTTTCAACTGGCTGAACCGCCTGGCATACTGGGGCGTCGGGGCCTGCCTTGCCGACGACATGGGGTTGGGAAAGACGGTGCAGGCGCTGGCCCAGATGCTCACAATGGCGGCGCAGGGGCCGTCGCTCGTCGTCGCCCCCACTTCGGTCTGTCTGAACTGGGAGAGCGAGGCAGCCAAGTTCGCACCGACGCTCAAGTGCATCATCTACGGCGGAAACAAACGTGAAGAGCTTCTGAAGGGGCTGGGACCTTTCGACCTCGTCGTCTGCAGTTACGGCCTTTTGCAGCAGGACGGCGAGCTGCTGGCCGCGGTGCAGTGGCAGGCGATCGTGCTCGACGAGGCCCAGGCGATCAAGAACATGTCCACCAAGCGGAGCCAGGCCGCCATGCAGCTCTGCGGCGCCTTCAAGATGGTCGCAACAGGCACCCCGATCGAGAATCACCTGGGCGAGCTCTGGAACGTTTTCCGCTTCATCAACCCGGGGCTTCTCGGCTCGCTCAAGCAGTTCAACGTCCGTTACGCCTCACCCATCGAGAAAAGCGAGGACAAGAAAGCGCGCCAGCGCCTGAAGCGGCTCATCCAGCCCTTCATCCTGCGCCGTACCAAGAACCAGGTGCTGGAGGAACTCCCGCCGCGCACCGAGATCACCGTCGCCGTCGAAATGGGGAACGAGGAAGCCGCACTCTACGAGGCGCTAAGGAAAAGCGCACTGGAGAACCTCGCCGGCATCGGCAAGGTGGAGGGAAAGGGAGAGCTGCACCTGAAGATCCTGGCCGAGATCATGAGGCTGCGCCGCGCCTGCTGCAACCCGCGCCTCATCCTTGCCGACAGCGCCATCCCGAGCTCGAAGCTCGCCGCCTTTGGGGAGATCGTCGAGGAACTCCGGGAGAACCGTCACAAGGCTCTCGTCTTCAGCCAGTTCGTCGGCCACCTGGAGATCATCCGCAAGTACGTGGAGCGGGCCGGCATCCAGCACCAGTACCTCGACGGGTCCACTCCGGCGCCGGAGCGTAAGCGGCGCGTGGACGCCTTCCAGTCCGGCGAAGGGGACCTCTTTCTGATCAGCCTCAAAGCAGGCGGGGTCGGACTGAACCTCACGGCGGCGGACTATGTAATCCACATGGATCCCTGGTGGAACCCGGCGGTCGAGGATCAGGCATCGGACCGGGCGCACCGCATCGGTCAGCAGCGTCCGGTGACCATCTACCGGCTGGTGTGCAAAGGGACCATCGAGGAGAAGATCGTCGGGCTGCACCAGCAAAAGCGCGGCCTCGCCGACAGTCTGCTCGAGGAGAGCGACCTCTCCGGCAAGGTGAGCGCCGAAGAGTTGCTGCAACTTTTGCGGGCGGACGGCTGAATTTCAGTCATTTATCGGAACTGCCCGTGATCCCCTCTCCCCCTGGGAGAGGGTGGCTGGAGGCCGGGCACGCCCCCCGTAGCTTTGCGAAGGGGGGTGAGGGCCTTGCCACGAGCGCGTATGACGCATCCGCCGACGCCCTCACCCCTGCCCCTCTCCCGGAGGGAGAGGGGTTCGACCGGACGTCGTACTTTCACCAACGGAGGGCACGACAATGGAAATCACCCTTGCCTTTGATGTCTACGGAACCCTTATCGACACGCATGGCGTCATCGTCGCGCTGGAAAGGATGATCGGGGACCGGGCCGCAGCCTTCTCGCGCACCTGGCGTGAAAAACAGCTCGAATACTCCTTCCGTCGCGGCCTGATGCAGAACTACGAGAACTTCGCCGTCTGCACGAAGGACGCCCTCGACTACACGAACGCCTTCTATAAAACCGGCCTGACCGAAGCAGAGAAGGAAGATCTGCTGGCGCTTTACCGGGTCCTCCCCGCCTACGACGACGTGGAACCCGGGTTGCAACGCGCCAAGGACGCCGGTTTCAGGATGTACGCCTTCTCTAACGGAAGCGCCGCCGCGGTGGAAACGCTCCTCACCCACGCCGGCATCCGTCAGTACTTCATCGACGTGGTGAGCGTGGACGAGGTGAAGTCCTTCAAGCCCAATCCCGGGGTCTACGCCCACTTCCTTCGCAGGTCCAGCGCGACCGGCGCAAGCGCCTGGCTCGTCTCCAGCAATCCCTTCGACGTGATCGGCGCCATCTCCGCAGGGATGAACGGCGCGTGGGTGAAGCGCTCCCCGGACGCGCTCTACGACCCGTGGGGGATCGAGCCGACTCTCACCGTCTCATCACTTGCCGACCTTGCCGAAAGTTTGAAAGACAACACCCGTTAGCATTCCGATACGCTGTAGCCGTCCGACTTTACGAAAAGAAAGGGAGAAGCCTTATGTGTCTCATCATCATCGATATCCAAAACGATTATTTCGCAGGCGGCACCATGGAACTGGTCGGCATGCCGGAGGCCGCAGCGAATGCGCGCCTGCTGCTCGACGCCTACCGCGCGGCCGGGCGCCCGGTCATCCACATACAGCATTTGGCCGCACGCCCCGGCGCCACCTTCTTTATCCCCGGCACGCCGGGAGCGGAGATAAACGATAGCGTCGCCCCCATTGCATCTGAGCCTGTCGTCGTAAAACATTTCCCCAACTCCTTCCGCGAGACGGAACTCCTCGATCTCCTCAAGTCGCAGCAGGCGACGAATCTCACCGTCTGCGGGGCCATGAGCCACATGTGCGTCGACACCACAGTCCGCGCCGCGTTCGACCTGGGCTTTACCTGCACCTTGGCGGCCGACGCCTGCGCCACCCGCGACCTCACCTTCGAAGGGCGCACAGTTCCGGCAGCAGACGTTCACGCCGCATACATGGCCGCGCTGTCGGTTCCCTTTGCGCGCGTCACAGCCACGGCGACCATCATCGAAGAACTCAAAAGTGCTTAGCCGGGCACGTAAATCAGGCGCAATCGCCGTCTCATGAAATGAATCGGAGCAAAAAGCTCATTTTCAGGTTATTATTAACCGACAAGAAAGAAAAACTCTGCCTCCACCGAATTCTTCGATAGACGGTGCACGGCCGTAACATTGGCGGGCTGTTTGTGAGCTACCTAAACCATTCCTATAAACGTGTCAGGATCATCGATCTCACCTTCTCATCCGCCTTGCTGCTTCTCGCAGCGATGCTGGTCCTTGCCTACCACATCAGGATAGAAGTGGCGCAGTCGAACAAACTGACGGAACACACCTACGAAGTGATCATGTCGGTCGACCAGCTCAACAACTCGCTACTGCAGGCGGAAAGCAGCAGGCGCGGCTATGTTCTGACGGGAAACCAGCAGGAGAAGGCGCGTTGCCTCTCCTTTTCCCAGAGAACCGAGGACAATTTTCAGGAGCTGAAAAAGCTGACCCTTGACAACGGCTCGCAGCAGGGGCGGCTGAACCGGCTGCAGGAGTACATGAGCCGCAAGCTGACCATCTTCCGTCTCTCCATGAACGACTACGACAGAAAAGGCTTCAATGCCGAGTCGCAGGCCCAGTTCACCGAGGAAGGGTCGACCCTGATGGGTTACCTGCGCAACGGAATCGAGGATGTGAAGAACCATGAGAAGGGGCTGCTGGCAGTACGGCGCGCCGAGGAGCGGACCTCGCTCATGGTCCTCACCATGGTGATCCTGTCGGGGATGTTCATATCTTTCATCCTGCTCAGTTTCAGCTACTACATCGCGCGCAGGGAAACGCGCAGCCATCTGCTCGCCGCCAGCGACCTTGAGTCCTCGAACCGTGACATCTCTGACCTGAGCAACTTGACTCAATTGCTGCAGTCATGCTCGGACTTCCAGGAGGCGCGCTCCATACTCTCGAGCTACGGAAGCAAGTTCTTCCCGGAAGCTACAGGCGGCATCTACCTGATCAACGCCTCCAGAACTTTGATGTCCGACCTCGCGGTCTGGGGCACGGCTGAACAGGCCCCCTTTTCTCCAGATCACTGCTGGGCCATGCGCCTTGGACAGCCGCACCTCTCGGCAAAGGAAACGGATGTGAGATGCCAGCACGTGGCGACAAAGGAAGGAGCCCACCTGTGCATCCCCCTTTCGGCGCACCACGAGACCCTGGGCACCCTCGATCTGCATCACCCAAAAGAGATGGCCACGGCGGAGCTCGAAAAATTCAAAGCAAAGGCCACGGCTTTTGCCGAACAGGTTGCCCTCGCCATACGCAGCCTTCAGTTGCGCGAACAGCTGAGGGAACTATCGATTCGCGATCCGCTCACCGGTCTGTTGAACCGGCGCCACATGGAAGAATCGCTGTTGCGAGAGATCAGCCGCGCCACCAGGACGAAGCAGCCGCTCAGCGTGCTGATGATGGACGTCGACCACTTCAAACATTTCAACGACACTTACGGGCACGAGGCGGGCGACCACGTGCTGAAGGAGTTCGGGCACCTGCTGCAGAAGCAGGTCCGGGAAAGCGACATCGCCTGCCGCTACGGAGGCGAGGAGTTCACCCTCATCCTGCCTGAAGCGGACTGCGACACGGCCTCAGACATCGGCAATCGGATCAGAAGCGCGGTAATGGATTTACAGCTCGTGGTGGGAAGGCAGTCTCTTGGGCGAGTCACCATTTCGGGAGGGATTGCGGTGTTCCCGGAGGATGGGGACACCATACAGCAGCTCCTGGCGCGCGCCGACGAGGCGCTTTACGACGCCAAGAAAAACGGCCGCAACCGCATCGAAGGAAGCTGTGCGGCCGCGGCCGTTGCGGCAAAGGAAAAGGCTGGCAAGTAGAGTGCGCCCCTACCAGGTCTGCGTCACCGTATCAGGGGTAACCACAAACGCGGCGCGCAGCCAGCTGAACTTCGCCTTCATAGAATCGTACTCCTCTCCCGAGGTCAGAAAGGCTGCCTTGCCGCGAATCAGGAAGCCGGCGCCAGGCCCGTGCAATCCCTGCACCTTGCTGCTCCCGACGGTTATGAGGACTTCGGGGTTGAATGCGACGTTGGCTTCGGTTTTCTGCATGTAGCCCGCAGGAATCAGCAGCTTACCGTCAGCGGTCACCCGGATGTAGCTGTTCCAGGTATTTACCATGTGCGGCCCGTCCTCACCCAGCGTGGCTATGGCGACTACTCCATCCTGCTTCAGTATCTCAAGCAATTTTTCAGCAACCATCTCGTTTCTCCTTCGTTGTTATGAGGGCATGACGCCCGTTGATTCAGGGATACCACTATGTTCATCCTAAGCGACAGTACTCCGCTTCCCTTCTATAAGCAGCTCTACAACCAGATCAGGGAGAAGATCCTTGCCGGCTCTCTCGCGCCGGACCAGAAGCTCCCCTCCGTCAGGGATCTGGCCGTGGAGCTCTCCACCAGCCGCAACACGGTGGACGCTGCCTACCTGGAACTCTACTCGGAAGGCTTCATCTACAGCCGCGAGCGCAGCGGGTATTTCGTATCACCTCTGGAGCGGGGATTCGCCTCAGCGCTCCCCTACCCTTCGCCCCGCCCTACTCTGTCAGGGGAACCGGATCACCTGCGTTACGACTTTCACCCGGCACGCCTGGCGCCAAAGACCTTCCCGGTCGCGCAGTGGCGCAACTGCTACCTCGAGACGCTGCGCGATTGCTCCGATTCTCTCACCACCTACACGGAGCCCCAGGGAGATTGGGCGCTGCGGACAAACCTGCGCGAATACCTGGAGCGGTCACGCGGCGTGATCTGCGACGAAGCGCAAATCATCATCACCTCGGGGCTGCAGCACGGTCTGGAGCTTTTATGCCGCGTGATGCGGGAACGCCGTCCATCGGTCGCGCTGGAAGAGCCCGGCTACCACCTGCCGAGGGCGGTGTTCGCCAACAACGGGTACGAACTGCACCAGGTCGCGGCGCACCCCTGCGGCATCGACATCGATCATCTCAGATCGACCGGAAGCGGCATCGTCTATGTCACCCCCTCGCACCAGCTGCCCTTGGGGCACGTGATGCCGGTCGCCAATCGGCTCAAGCTGATCGAATGGGCTCAGACGGGCGACAACCTCATCCTTGAAGACGACTACGACAGCGAACTGCGCTACCACGGCAAGCCGATCTCCTCATTGCAGGGGCTGCGTCCCGACGGCAACATCGTCTACCTCGGCACCTTTTCGAAGGTGCTCTCGCCGACCCTGCGCCTAAGCTACATGGTGCTGCCGCGCACCCTGCTTCCCGCCTACCAGGCAAACTTCGGGAACTACTTCTCCACGGTGCCGCTATTGGAGCAAAGGTGCATGGCGAAATTCATGGAGCAGGGGTACTGGGAGCGCCACGTGCGGCGCATGAGGACGCTGTACCAGAAAAAGCACGACATGCTCCTTGCCGCTATCGGGCGGGAGTTCGGCGCAGACGGCGTGGTGCTCGGGGCCGACGCCGGTCTGCACGTGGTACTGCGCCTTGTTTCGGAGAACCCTGGTGAGGCCGAGATCCTGCGCCGGGCCGAGGATAGCGGGATGCGGCTGGTCCCCTTCTCGCAGATGTGCGCCGGCACCCCACCTGCGGAGACCCATCTGCTGTTGGGATTCGGCGGTCTGCTTCCTGAGCGGATCGATGAAGGCGTCGCACTGCTTCGTTCCCTGTGTAAGGGAAGATAACGAAAACTCCAAAACGGCAACAGGTGCAGTTCCCAACTAAATCATGGGGGCAGAAGATACAGAATAGGCCGTTTCTTTTCCTGCAACGCTTGCTGCGTGACGACATCCCCAATGGTAAAATCGTGCAGGTTTCTATCTCTAAGCCAATCAAAGGGGGGCAAGCATGGCTTTACTGAGCAGGACCATCGCGGGGGCGCTGCTGCTGACGCTAGCCGCATCGACACAAATGGCATGGGCGGCCGCGAAGAGCACGAGTAGTTCAGGTGCAATCGAGCGGGGACGCTATCTCGTGAGGATCGGGGGCTGCAATGACTGTCATACGAGGGGCTATGCCATGGCTTCCGGCAAGGTTGCCGAAGAGCACTGGCTGACCGGAGACCGGCTCGGATGGAGGGGCCCCTGGGGCACCACGTACCCTGCCAACCTCAGAAACTTCATGGCGCAGATGACGGAAAAGCAGTGGCTCACTTTCGCGCGTACCGCCGAGACAAAGCCCCCCATGCCCTGGTACGACCTGCGCGCCATGTCCCGGGAGGACCTGAGCGCGATCTACCGCTACGTGAAGGCCTCCGGCCCAAAGGGCGAGGCGGCCCCGGCATATCTCCCTCCAGAGCAGGAACCCCAAGGCCCCTTCATCCTCTTCCCGCAACCGCCGAAGTGATATCAGGTAAGGCAGGAGTTGCCCCCTGCGGCTCCCGCCACCGTCTCATAAAATCCCTCCTCTGCTTGTATTGTCGTTGACTTGGCGCCGATCACCGGTGTATTAGAGTAAAATTCTAATAAGCTCCCGCTATCCTGACACAGAGACTTTTTGGGGGACGAGGAACAGGCAATGGACATCTCAATCACCGTTTTCTTCGCACTGGCAGCACTGGTCGTACTATTCGCCATAGGGATCTACAACAATCTGGTCAGGCAGCGCAATCAGTTCAAGAACGCCTTCGCTCAGATAGACGTGCAGCTAAAGCGCCGTTACGATCTGATCCCGAACCTGGTTGAGACGGCGAAGGCGTACATGAAACACGAGCGGGAAGCGCTGGAGGCGGTGATCGCGGCGCGCAACCAAGCGGCGGCATCGGAACGGCAGGCCGCGGCCGCCCCCGGCAACGCACAGGCCATGGCTTCCCTTGCCGGCGCCGAGAACGCCCTGAATGGCGCCCTGGGGAGGCTCTTCGCGCTGGCTGAGGCATACCCTGACCTGAAGGCGAACCAGACCATGATGCAGCTTTCCGAAGAGATAACCTCCACGGAAAACCGCGTCGCATTCGCCCGGCAGGCCTACAACGACGCGGTAACCTCCTACAACACCTCGCGAGAGCTTTTCCCCGCCTCAATCATCTCGGGTTCCTTCGGCTTCGCGCCGGCTTTCGTCCTCGAGATCGAGACTTCGGAGCGCCAGGCCCCGCGGGTCTCCTTCTCGTAGGAGCCTTGCATTATGAAGGATTTCTTCGCACGGCAGGAGGACGCCAGGCGTCAGACGGGACGGCTGCTTTTCCTATTCGTTCTGGCGGTGACGGCCGTCGTCTCCGCCGTCTACCTGCTGGCGGCCTTTCTGTACTTCTTCGTCGCTCTGAAGAACGGTACGAACATCAGCCTCTGGCAGCCTTCACTCTTCCTGTGGACCACCTTGGCCACACTCGCCGTCGTCATGGGAACCTCTATCTGGAGGATCATGCAGCTTCGTGAGGGGGGTGCTTCGCTAGCGGTGACGCTTGGAGGAAGCCTGGTCCCCCCGCATACCAACGATCCCAAAGAGCGACTCTTGCGCAACGTCATGGAGGAGATGGCAATCGCCTCAGGTGTACCGGTTCCCGAACTCTACCTACTGGAAAAGGAACGCGGCATCAACGCCTTTGCCGCCGGGATCGGGCCTCGTGACGCGGTCATCTGCGTGACGCGTGGCGCCGCCGAACTGCTGAGCCGTGATGAGCTGCAGGGGGTCATGGCGCATGAATTCAGCCATATCCTGAACGGCGACGTCCTGCTCAACATCCGGCTCCTCGGTTGGTTGGGAGGGATCCAGGCGGTAGCCCAGACGGGCAAAGTCATGGTGAACGGGGTGCGGCACGCGCGCGGGCGCGGGGCGGGAGCGGCTCTCTGCATCGGAGGCGCCCTCTACGTGATCGGATACATCGGTCACTTCTTCGCACAACTGATCAAAAGCGCCGTCTCCGTGCAACGCGAGTACCTGGCCGACGCGTCGGCGGTCCAGTTCACCAGAAATCCCGAGGGGCTGGCGGGGGCGCTGAGGAAAATCGGAGGGCTAGGTGCAGGATCGCGGCTGAACCACCCCCGCGCCATCGAGATGAGCCACATGTTCTTCGGCGACGCGCTGGAAGAGAGTTGGCTCCCGGCACTGGCGACGCACCCGCCGCTCAAGGAGCGGATCCGACGCCTGGAGCCACGCTTCAGCGGCATTTTCCCGAAGGTCGCGCCGCTTCCGATCCCCGAAACCGAAAAGATGCCCCAGGCAGTTGCGAGGCCCAAGACGTCGGCGGCGGCAGCTCAGCCTCTCCTTTCCGGTGCAGCGATCGCTGCGCTTCTCGAAACGGTCGGTGATCCGATGCAGCAACACCTCGACATGGCGCGCAGGCTGCTGGGCACGTTGACGCCGCCGCTACGCGACGCGACACGCACCCCGCTTGGCGCCGCGGCCCTCAGCTACGGTCTGCTGCTCGACGCCGATCAAGCGATCAGGAAGCGGCAGGTCGAGTTGGTGACCAACTTGGACGGGCACGAAACCGCAGCCTGCCTGGAACGGATCGCCCCTGAGCTCGACCTGATGCCGCTACAGGTACGCCTGCCGCTTCTCGACCTGGCGATCCCTGCCCTGCGGCGGCTTACTCCCGCGGAGTACCAGCGTTTCAGGAAGACCACGGACGCGCTTTCGACTGCGGACCGGCGCTTGAGCGTCTTCGAACTCACCCTGCGCCACCTGCTGCAACGCCACCTCGATCAGCACTTCTCCCCAGCGCCCTTCAGGGCCGCCCAGATTTACGCGTTGCGGGGCGTCGAAAAGGAATGCTCCTGCGTCCTCACCACCTTGGCCCGGGTCGGCAACCGGGACGAGGTTGCAGCGGCAGCTGCGTTCGCCTCGGGAGCGACGCTGCTGAACGAAAAAAAGACCGAACTCGTCTTCCTGCCGGCTGAGGAGTGCACCGGAGCATCCCTGCAGCATGCCTTCGGCGCCCTGGAGCGGACCAGTCCTCTCATAAAGAAGAAACTCCTTGCGGCCTGCCTCGCGGTCCTCGAGCACGACCAAGTGGTCAAGGTGGACGAGGTGGAACTCTTCAGGGGGGTAGCCGACGCGATAGGTTGCCCGGTGCCGCCTTGGCTCGCCCCGCTGCCGGACTGGACCGAACGCCATTGCGACAACTAGCCTCAATCCACCATCGGAGTCATCAATGTCATCAGTGAAACAGAGCGACCCCGGCGTGCTGCGCCAGGTGTTGGGTCTCCCCGTCATCGTCGCCGCCCTCGGCTACTTCGTCGATATCTACGATCTCGTGCTCTTCAGCATCGTGAGGGTGCCGAGCCTGAAGGGAATCGGGCTCGCCGGACAGGAACTGATCGACAAAGGGGTCTTTCTGCTGAACATGCAGATGGCGGGGATGCTGCTGGGGGGAATTCTCTGGGGGATCCTCGGCGACCGCAAAGGGCGCCTCAAGATCATGTTCGGCTCGATCTTCATTTACTCGCTCGCCAATTTGGCCAACGGCATGGTCGGCTCCATCGAGGCCTACGCCGCGTTGCGCTTTCTGGCAGGTGTGGGGCTGGCGGGCGAACTGGGAGCCGGCATCACCCTGGTTTCCGAGGTGCTGCACCGCTCCATCCGCGGCTACGGCACCATGATAGTCGCCACGGTAGGAGTCTCCGGGGCCATCCTCGCCAACTTCGTCGCGAAGCAGTTCGACTGGCGTACCGCCTTCGTCATCGGCGGAATACTGGGGCTCATGCTGCTCGTACTGCGCCTTTCCGTCGCCGAGTCCGGCATGTTCAAGGGGATGGAGGGGGCTCAGGTTTCCAAGGGGAACTTCCTCGCCCTCTTCACCTCCCGCGACCGCTTCGGGCGCTTCCTGCACTCCATCCTGATCGGGCTCCCCTCCTGGTTCGTGGTCGGCGTGCTCATCACCTTCTCGCCCGAATTTGCCAAGGCGCTCGCCGTACAGGGTACCGTGAACGCGGGGAACGCGGTGATGTACTGCTACCTCGGCCTGGTAGGAGGAGACTTGGTGAGCGGCGTACTGAGCCAGTTGATGCAAAGCCGCAAGAAGGTGGTGCTCCTCTTTCTGCTCCTCACCGTCTTAGGAGTCGCGGTCTATTTCAACGCCTTAGGCGTTAGCGCCGGCGCCTTCTACGGGATCTGCTGCCTGCTCGGCTTCGGCATCGGTTACTGGGCCATCTTCGTAACCGTGGCCGCGGAGCAGTTCGGCACCAACCTGCGTGCGACCGTTGCCACCACCGTTCCCAACTTCGTGCGCGGCATGACCATCCCGATCACCATGCTCTTCCAGGTGGCGAGAAAGAGCATGGGGCTGGAGGCAGGCGCCATCGCCGTCGGGGTGGTAACCCTCGCCATCGCGCTCTTCTCCCTGTCACGGCTGCAGGAAACCTTCCACAAGGATCTTGACTATTTCGAGGAGTTCCTCTGAGCCGTCACATCCAGGAAGCCTTCCCCTCGAGCCGGAATCCGTCCTCAAGAGTGGCGCCGCTCAGGGTGCCGACCTCGGCCTGGATGCAGATGAAGTAGAGATCTTCGGTGCCTGCGGTCCAGGAACGCGCCCCCTCCGGCGCCACACGCACGACACTCCCTTCACGGACCGGGAATTCTTCGCCGTCGACGCAGAAGGTGCCGTTGCCCGACAGGAAGATGTAGAGCTCCTCGTTTTTTCTGTGGGCGTGCAGAAAGGGCATCCCCTTCCCCGCCTGCAGGCGGTTCAGCGAAACCTCGCACCCGGTGAGCCCCAGGTTCTTGCCTAGGAAGTATTTACCCTTGACGCCCCGGAACTCGTGTTCCATAAGCGACGCGAACGGCCCGACCTCTTCGACTGCGTAATGCTTCGACTGCTCCGTCATGATCTTCTCCTTTGAGCGCGCCCTCACCGCAGCGCCGCCATCATCACCCGCACCACTTCCCTCGTTTCCGCCGCGCCCATCCCCCCCTTGACCACGGTCTTGATGCCTCCCAGGCAGGTGAGCAGGTAGGCCGCCAGCACGTCCGGGTCCTTCTCCGCCGGGATGTCGCCGTCCTCTTGCGCCGCGACCACGGCGCCGCGCAGCAAGGAGCGCAGCCCGTCGAAAGCGCGCCCCACCCGTGCGCCTATTTCAGGATCCTTGTGCGCCAGTTCCGTCGCGGTGTTCATGAGCAGACAGCCGCGGCGCACCTCGTTCGTTTCCGCCTCTGACCCTGCGGTGACAAGCAGGGTCTCGATGAACGTGTACCCGGAACCCGCGCTCCGCAGCAGAGCGCGCCACCGGTCCCCCCTCTGCTCGCAGTAGAGCCGGATGCACTGCAAAAAGAGATCCTTCTTGCCGCCGAAGCCTTGGTACAGGCTGCTCTTCGAAAGCCCCATCGCCTTCAGCAGCTCCTGCAGCGATGTCGCCTCGTAGCCGTGCAGCCAGAAGACGTGCATCGCCGCCTCAAGCGCTTCCTCGGGGAGGTATTTCAAGGGCCGTCCGGTCGCCATGGCGCGCACTTTAGGACCGGTCGGTCCAAAAGTCAAGAAGAGAATCGGGCTCCTCCCCGGAAAGGCGCAAAAAAGACGGCCCATCGGGCCGCCTTTCCTGTTTCCAGCGTTTGGTATGGCGCCGTCTGTCAGCCGGACACTTGGCGCGCCGAGTTGATGCGGTCGAGCAGCTTCAACTCCGGATAGACCTCGTCGAGGGCGACTATGAGCACCTGATCGAGTTCGGAGATGAGCGAGGCACGGTCAAACCAGTGCGCAGGCTCCGGCGGCGGACGGAAGATGGTGCCGCCCAAGCCGGCGAGCCTGCCGGCGAGGCTCCCCGAAAGGGCGCCGGCGAGGTCGCCGCCGAAGGAAGGATGGGCCGGTTCCGGCGGCGGACGGAAGTGAACCGGTTCGGGAGGCGGACGGAAAGTGATGCTGCCGAGCTTCAGCCGGAGCGCCTCGTGCCAGATGACGTAGAACTGATAGGTCCCGCTGCGCAACTGGTTCTCGCGTCCGGCGGGGAATTCCAGGAGTTTCGGCTCCAGCACCTCTTTCAGGAGCCTGTCGTGGAATAACGTCCCCGACAGGTGCTCGCCCAAAAGCGCCACCTCAACCTTCTTACCTTCATCCTCCACCTTGAGCGTCACCGGAAGAGTGGTCGTGAACACGAAGCCGACCTGGCTCGCCACAGCGTCGAAGGCGTGGTCGATCTCCACCTGGAACTTGCGCAGGTACTTGAGGATCGCCACCAGGTCCTCGAAATGTCTCACGACCGAGGTGTGCGCCGGCTCCGGAGGAGGGCGAAAACCGGACAGATCTGCCATAAATACCCCCTTGTCTTTTAGATTGACTGCCTCGCTGCCCATCTGTAGGGTCGATCACTCGGGACGGCAGCTCATCCCCTTAGGATCGACACACCGTCTTCCACTGCTCTTTCAGCAAGCTGTCTCTTGAACTCGTGATAGGGGATGGCTGAGGGAGACAGCCCGAAATTGTAACCGCCGTCCACCCACCCCTTCGCCGGATCAAGAAAATCGACCTGCTCAAGGCTGCGCGCCCCCAGGTACGCGACCGGCTGCGGTGAGCCTGTTCCCGCGGCGGGGGCGACCATTGCCACGGGCGGATAGTCCAGATGCATCCCCGCACGCCACCCGCGTCCAGCGTTCGCGTCCTCTAGCCATGCCAGCAGGTACTCCCCCCTTTCCTTCAACTCTGCGCTCTTCGCGTCGACCCGCCCCCGCATCTCTTTGGCGAAGGTCCGCACGTCCAATTCTCCGAGCCTCTTGCCGTCTTCGACGTAGTCGTAGATCCGGCACAGACACTGGTAGGTGTCGATGTTGGTCTCCTTGACAAAGTTGCGCACCGCGCCGCGCAGGGTCTGGGTGAGCGCGTCCGGCTGAAAGCGCCTAAGCACCTGGAACAGGAAGTCCACCTGCATGTTCAGGTAGTGCAGCCCCATGTCGTCGAAGTTCCTGTCGAAGAAGGCGTAGTTGGCGATCTTGTGGAACGCCTCGGAGCGAGGCTCCTTGAGCCGGTAGTCATAGCCGAAGTAGTCGCCGAGCAGCCGGTTCTCCGCGGCCAGCTTCGCCTGCAGCCCGGTCCCGGAATAGACCTCGGCGCGGCAGAAGTTGAACGGGTTGTCCATGTGCCGCTCCATGAAGCGCAGGTTGACCAGGATGTCTTCCAGCTCGGTGTCCGGCTCGAACATGAGCAGGTTGTACGCCACGTGGATGTCATGGTCGTTCAGGATGCGCAGCGCGTTCAAGATGCTCTCCACGTCGCACTTGCGGTTCAGGTTGCGCAGCCCCCGCAGCGAGGCGTTCTCCACGCCGAGAAAGATCCGGAAGAGCCCCAGGTCGTCCAGGATGGCGATGGCCTCGTTGGTGATGCTGTCGGGGCGCGCTTTGACGGCGAAGGCGATATCCTCCACCCCCTCCCGCCTGAGCCCCGCACGCAGCGCTTCGAAGCGGCGCACCGCCTCTTGACGGTCCGGGTGGAAGAAATTGTCGTCATGGAAGTTAAAGATCCGGATCTGGTGCCGGTGGTAGAGCTCGGTCATCTCTGCAACCAGGTTCTCGATGCTGCGCAGCCTGAATTTCTTGCCGCCGCCGTGCTTGTACCAGGCGTTGATGCTGCAGAAGGCGCAGTCGGCGTAACACCCCCTGGTGCTCAGGATATTGGCGATCCTGCGCCCGAAATAGTCGTGGAAGGTGGTGCGTTTGGGAAAGGGGAGCTCGTCAAGATCCTGCGGATTGCCGCTCGACGGGTTGAGGGCGACGGAACCGTCCCGGCCGCGATAGCAGATACCGGCGACGCGGCTTACGTCGTCGAGGTTCCTCGCGAGGTCGCAGATGATCTTCTCTCCCTCACCCAGCGCCACCGAGTCGAAGGCGGGAAAATCGCGCAGCAGGGATTCACAATTGAGGCAGGCGAAATGCCCCCCACAGGTCAGGTGCCCGGAGAAGCCACCCTCCCTTAAAGCGGCAGCGAGACGGCAGAATTCGCGCGCGCGGCCGGTAAAGACCATGGAAAGCCCGGCAAGATCGGCGCCGAACTCAATGACGCGTGTAACGGCAGAGGGGATGTCGCCCGCGCTGTTAAAAGGGACCAGCTCCACCAGGTGTCCGTCACGCTCAAGAACTGCAGCCATGTAACGCAGGCCAAGGTTTTCTTCCAGCTCTGCACCCAACAAAGCTACTTTCATGCTCCCTCCTCACCCAATGAATTTGCACCATCCCCGCTCTCATGATGGGCGGGAGACGCGCCAGGGAGAAGTATGCCGTCGCCAAGGCAGTAGTCAACACTATTTAACTAATTTTTACTAATTTAAATCAAGGACCACATGAGGTTCATGAACGTCTCGGGAGGTTGACTTGGCTGTGCAAAGCGTGTATCAATCGGCAACCGGAAGCGGAAGGAGAGGCGCAGACAGCGGTCCCGTCCCCATTAAGCCCGCCCCGATTGCCAGGAGTTTCGACTGCACATGCACCAAGACAACAGCCGCCACACGCTGCGCACTTCGCTAGTCACCGCCATCGCTCCCTGCATCTGGGGGAGCACCTACGTGGTCACGACGCAGATGCTGCCGCCCAACCATCCCCTGACCGCGGCACTTTTGCGCGTCCTCCCCATAGGCGTGCTCATGGCCCTCGCGCTGCGCACGCTTCCCAAAGGGAACTGGTGGTGGCGCCTTTTGTTCCTGGGGCTTTTGAATATCGGCGTCTTTCAGGCGCTCCTCTTCATCGCCGCCTACCGCCTCCCCGGCGGCGTGGCCGCGACGGTGATCGCGACCCAGCCCCTTGCCGTGATCTGCCTCTCCCGGGTACTTTTGCAGGCTCGGCACTCGCGGCTGGCCTGGGCGGCGGCCGGGACCGGGGTGATCGGCGTTGCCCTGCTCGTCCTCACCCCGGCGGCACGGCTCGACGCAGTCGGGGTCGCCGCCGCCTTCGCCGGCGCGGGGTGCATGGCGCTCGGTACCGTGCTTACCAAACGCTGGACCTCGCCGCTGCCGCTCGCCGTCTACACCGCTTGGCAACTTGTCTTCGGCGGGCTCTTCCTGCTCCCCTTCGCGCTTTTCTTCGAGGAACCGATCACGCACCTCACCGTCATGAACGTCATGGGATACGCCTACCTCGGCGTCTTCGGGACGGGGATCACCTATATGATCTTCTTCTGGGGGATAAGACGGCTGCAGCCGTCGGCGGTCTCCCTGCTCGGGCTTTTAAGCCCTGTCATGGCGACGCTGCTCGGCTTTCTCGTGCTGGGGCAGAGGCTTACCCCGCTGCAGCTTTTGGGAGGCGGACTCGTCTTGTGGAGCATATGGGCGGGACAGCAACCGGCGCCGCGCAAAATTGGGTAAGGCAGCGATGCAATTTGCCGGTCACGTTCTCCTACGCGTCAACTACTCTATCCATGCAGCGTAAGAGTTCTTTACGATGCTGATGCAATCGTCCATGTTCAGCAGGGTGTTCAAAACGGACATGCGGACCGACGTGAACTGTTGCTCAGTACTGACCGGTGCAGAGGACAGCCTTCTTTTGTAAATCGCCACAATTTCCCTAATTGCTGCAGTATTTGCGGAAGTGAGGTCCAGATACAGTGTAGGTACGTCGTGCCGTCCCGTCAGGCTGTACAGCGGGTATGGAGTGGTGATCAGAAAAGGCCCGGGGTTGGCGGCCAGCTTCCCCCTCAGCTTCTCTGTCCGTGCCACCATCGCGAACTTGCGGGTCAACCTCTTGGACAACTCAAGATTGAGTTTCCCCCCCATATCGTACGGCACCAGAAATAGGTTGATCTGCCGGCAGTCCTCAGTGGAGACTTGGCCGGAGTCGTAGTGCGGGGTCGACCTTATGGCCTCAACCAGTTCCAAGAATTTTTGAGAGGCCTCGTCACGTTTGAGATCCTGATTTAGCAACACGTAGGTGTACATGCCAAATTCGCGGGCCACCGGTTGTCCTTCCGAGTATAGTTCCTCCCAGACATGCGCACGCACGGGTGGCATCGGTTCAGCAGCAGGTGCCGGTTCAGCAGCTACCGGTTCATGAGCAGGCGTAGGTTCAGGAACAGGCATCGTCTGCGGCGGCTCGGAAGCTCGAACTGGGGCTACCGCTTGTTTGGCGCACCCCGTAACGGCAATGAAGGCTCCAATCAACAATGCGATGCTGCAAAGCTTCAGGAATCTCGCCGTCATATCAGTACCCTCTCGTCCGTAGCAGCAGCTCAATCAGCAATGCGACGAGCAGCGCCACTCCTGTAAGTACGGTTGAAACGTGAAGGAGATCCGTTTGCGGAAAGGCATATTTAAAGGTAAGCAAAAATATCGTAGCAATGATGACTGTTACGGCAAAGACCCGTTTTTTGTTCATCTTGCCTTCAGACATACCCCAGTCCTCCACGCAATTTGACCGCGCCAATTGTACTGCGTTTTTTCAACCCGTCCAGACACCGTCATAGCATCCGTGCTGCAGAATCAAGTAGGACCGATAAATCAGTGATGGCTGTTGCCAAACCGACAGTATCTTGCACGGAACATCGACGTGGACAGAATGAGGTTGGTGGGGATAAAGAGGTTGGGCGCTACAGAAGAGTGCTATTCAGCAAATCCGTCAAACGACTACAGTTAGGCAACGCCGCCCGACCGCCGAGGGCCGTGGTATTAATAGCCCCAGCGGCACTGGCGTACTCGGCCGTTTCGCGCAGGGAAAGACCGCGAGCTATGCCGAAGAGAAATGCGCCATGGTAGGCATCCCCCGCACCGGTGGTGTCTACAACAGGGACAACGTTGAATGCAGGCTGGTGAAAGAACTCTCCACTTATTGACGTTACGTAGCTACCTGCCGTCCCACATGTCACCACCACGATTTTCGGACCGACCATGAGCAACTGTTGGGCGGCCCCCTGAGGATCTGCAACTCCCGTATAGGCAGTTGCGTACTGTTCCGCGACAATGCAGATATCGACCAGCCGCATCAACTCATGGTGAGCTTGCTGAAAACGATGGGAACCGCCGTCGAAGGAGACCAGTCCCCCGGCCTCCCGTGCGATTTGTGCCGCACACAGCGAGGCATCCCAGTGGCGGCCGTTCAGGTGCAGAATCCTGGCGGCGCGGATCGTGTCAGCCGGGAGGTCTGCGGCATCAAGTTCGCCGCTGTCGCCCGGGGCGAAGGTGATGGCCCGGGCGCCGTCGCGCCGCCGAACCAGGATACTCGCATGCGACGAGCTCTTCCCCTGAGCTATCGCGATACCGGAGGTATCCACTCCTTCGCGGCCGAACTCCTCGATGATCATCCTGCCGAAGAGATCGTCTCCCAGCCGGTCGAGCATGGCCGTTTTCGCTCCCAGCCGCGCCAGTGCGACCAGCGCCGTTGCCACCGGCCCTCCGCCCGCCACCGCCGTAGCATGCGCCTTCTGCACCAGCTCACTCCCCGGCAGCTCATCGACCACCATGAGGAGATCGACGGTTGAGACGCCGAGACCGACCACATCGTATTTCATCGCCGCTCCCCTCGTTCGAAATAAACGCAGAGCAATATACGGCGATACCGACGCCGATGTAAAGCGCGTCCGGTATCAGATGCAGAAATCGATCAGGTTGCGACCCCGGTCCTCGGCGCCATCGATCTTCACCAGCACGTCGGCAAGCGTCGTACCATCGAGAATCCTGGCCATCTCGTCGCGCACATCCTTCATCACGAGCCTGATGCCGCAGGTGAGCTCGCTGCCACACTCGGTGCATCTGGCGTAGGCCATCTCGCTCACGCAGGGGACCGGGGCGAGCGGCCCCTCCATCAGCCGTATCGCCTGGCCGAAGGTGATCTTCTCGGGCGGTCGTCCGAGCGCATACCCCCCTCCCCTTCCCTTGCGGCTTTGCAGCACCCCCGCATTTTTCAGGTTGAGCAGGATGTTCTCCAGGAACTTCTTCGGAATGCTCTCGTCGCGTGCGAGGTCGGCGATAAGGATCGGTCCCTGCTCATAGCGCCGCGCCAGGTAAATGAGCGCCTTCAGACCGTATTTGGTTTTTTTTGAAATCATGTGATTTTCCTGTCAGATCTTCAGGCCGAGCACCGGCCAGACAAACACCACCGAACCCATGAACAGCAACCATGAGACGGCCATCACCACTGCACCTGCCACGATGATGTCGCGACTTTTCAGGTACCCGGAGGCGTAGGCTATTGCGGTGGCGGGCGTTCCCATGGGGAGGCAGTAGGCAAGCCCGGCGGGAAGCGCGATGGAAAGGGTCATCACCTTGGGGTCCATCCCAGTGGTCTGGCAAAGCCCCATCCCCACCGGCATCAGGATGGCGACGACGGCCGCGTGGCTGATGCACTCGGTCACGAGGATCGCCACCAGCGAGATCACCGCGATCACGGCGAGAGGTTCGTGCGCCTGGCCTCCCATCCCCTTTTTCACCACCCAGACCGCGGCTCCGGTCTTCTCGAGGGCCGAGGCAAGGGCGATGGTGCCGCCGTACATCAGGATTATCCCCCAGTTGACGTACTCCTCGATCTTCTGCCAGGAAACGACCCGGAAGGTGAACAGTGCGGCAGCGCCTAAGATGGCGATGGCAGCGAGGCCGGTCTTCTCGCCCAGAAACATCCAGCAGGCAACCGTCACAACCATGACGAGCGCGGTAAGGATTTCGTCGCCGCTTATCTTCCCCATTTCCAGGCGCTTGCCGTTCAGAAATTTAAGTCCGACTTCAACATCGTCGATGTCGGAAGGGAAGAACCTTAAAAGGATCACGAAGCCGAGCACGAGGAGCGGCAGGACGATCATGCATGCGGCGGTGGACCACTCCACGAAGGAGAAGTGAAGTCCGGTGGCCTCCTTGAGAAGTCCGGCCGCGAGCGGTGCGCGGGCACCACCAAGGAAGGTCGCGATGCCGCCGATGATGCATCCCCACGCCATGGACATGAAAAGAAGCCTCCCGAAACTGCTCTTTCCTTTCTCGAGGCGCAGCGCAGTGGCGAGTTCGGTAACCACCGGGAAGAGCATGGCGGCGACGGCGTGTTCGCTCATGATAAAGGAGAGGAAGGCGGACAAGAGAAACACGGTAAGGGCGAGCCTGGTCGGAGTCCGGCCGAAGCGGGCGAGCATGGCCCTGGCAAGGCGGGCCGAGATGCCGGTGCCTGTCATGGCGGCGGCCAGAATGAAGGCGCCGAGGATGAAAAAGACGGATTCGTTCCCGAACATCGAGTAGGTCTTCTTCGCGTCCATGATGCCGAGAAGCGGCAGCATGACCATGGACAAAAGCGCGGTCACCGCGATGGGGAGCAGGCCGGAAATCCAGAAGAAGACCGTGGCGCCGAAGAGGACCAGCGCCCGATAACCTTCCACGGAGAGTCCCTCGGGAGGAGTCAGGCGAACCAGCACGGCGATGACCAGGGCCACGGCGGCCATGACCTGGTAGCGCGCGGTACGGTCCAGGAGGATGAGCCACATGGGGCGGTTGTCTATCTTGAGCGGTTTTTCGAGGAGGTGATTGTTTTCCATCGGTGCGACACTGCCCTCTTGATTGATCGATTGCATGACACAGGCTACAGCCCGGACGACTCGAAAGATTCTGCCACTTCCTTAACACGGAGCAAGCGCCTGAGGTCGGAGGTAGCGAGGAGGCGACGGTCTTCAACGCTGTCGATGAAGCCGCGCAGGATCCCCTTACGCGTCGCCGGCGCGAGGGGCGTGATCAGGTAAATGAGCGGCAGCAGCGGCTTCACCAGCACCTTTTTCTTCTGCCAACCGGACTGTAGGTGACCGAACAGCTGGGTGAGGTCCTTTTCAACGCCCCCGGCAGCGTCTCCCGACAGCTCAACCAGCGGGACTATGCCATCTTCGAGCAGTGCATCTATTCCGACTTTGATGACAGCGGGAGCCGCCTGGGCCGCGTCTAGAGTAGAGACTACGGACCACTTGGGGAATATGGTGCGGGCGTATGCCAGGGCCTTGACCCGCTCTTCATGCTCGCCCCCCTCGCCAGCAGCGGATGCAGAAACGTAAAAGTGCAGGGGGATGTCGAGAATATCGATGCCGGCAGCATAGGCGCGATCGATCATCTGCGGGGTAGCGGCGAAGTCAAGCCTGCCGGTCAAGCGCGCATTGAAGTTCTTCTTGATAAGACGGGCGAGGTTCTCGCCGTTGCCGAAGCGGTCCCGATCGCCGAAGGTGAGGTGAAACAGAGCGGCGTTGCTCTGGTAATGACTCTCGTACAGGGTCTCTATGGTCTGGCGTTCGGGAAGGTTGCCACCTATGAAGAAAACGTTCTCCTCCCGCCGCAGTTCGTCCGGAGAAAACGGAGAAGTCCGGGCTGCCAGCTCCCGCATTTTATTCTCGTCTATCCTCATGGCCCCTCCCCCCACCGTCGATTCGAAAAAACAAAGCACACCGGAGCGTGCAATTTTAGGCAAGATACTTTATTCAACTATTTCAGTCAACAAAAATAGATACATTGCCTACAAAATAAGTAGAGTATTCAAATATCGTGGAAAACCGGTGTGTTACCATCAAGTGATGCGTGCAGTTCGAGACCGATGCAAAGAAGAGGCAGGTTCCGGCGCCGCGCGCTGCACCCCTGAGTCCATACTCATTGACTTGCGATCACGGACGCGCTATAGAAACAGGGATTTTGCAAGCCATCACAAGAGGATATCCGTCCGCCGTTCACGATAACCGATACTTGGAACCGAGGTGTCAAATGCATGCTTTAAGATTGTTCCTGATCACCCTACTGCTTGCCTGGCCGCTTTCCCTGCACGCCGCTACCGGCACTCTGCAAGCGCAGTCGAGGATCACGGCGGTCACGGTGTTCTCCGACCGTGCCCAGGTTACCCGTCATGCGGCCCTCACCCTTAAGCCTGGTATGAACCTTTTGAACTTCGACGACATGCCGCAGCTCATGATGGAGGAGTCGCTCAGGGCCGAGGGAAAGGGATCCGGCCGCGCGCGCATCGCCGGCATCTCCGTGAAAAAGGTCTTCCTGGACCGGACCCGTGAACAGCGGGTGCGCGACCTTGAGGACGAGATCGTGCAACTCACCCGCAAGGTCGAGAGCATCGAGGCCCGCCGCAAAGCGCTCGCGGCGCAGAAGGCATTCGTCGACTCGATCAGGGTCGGCTATGGTGAAAGGATCTCGAAAGAGATCGGCGCGGGAAAACCGATCACGGGAGAACTCGACCAGGCGATGCGCTTCGTCGGTGAGAACACCGGCAAGATCGAGGAGAAAATCTACGATACGGAGGCGGAGAAGCGTCCCATTCAGGACCGCATCGCCGCCCTGAAAAAGGAGCTGGAGCAGAACCGGGCGGACGGGATGAAGGAGGTGCGCTCGGTACAGGTGGCGATCGAGGCCGAGCGCGAGATGAAGTTCGACATGGAGCTCAGCTACCTGGTCCCCCAGGCGACCTGGGTTCCGACCTACGACGTGCGGCTCTCCGCGGACGGTAAAGAGGCGGAGCTTGTCTATCGCGCGCAGGTTTGGCAGATGACCGGTGAAGACTGGCCCGGGGTGAAGCTTACCCTCTCCACGGCAAGCCCCGCCTCCGGCGGCGGTGCGCCCGAGCTTTTCCCTTGGCGCGTTTCTTTCTACGAGCCGCCGCGCCCCATTCCGTACCTGCCGCGCGCCAAGATGGAAATGGCTGCGCCGGCGTACGGCGCGGCCCCGGCGGCACCCGCCGAGGACCGGATGCAGCAGGCTGAGTTCGGTGCGGCCCAGGTTGCGCAGGGACAGACTTCGGTGCAGTTCCAGGTGGTGCAGCCGGTGGACGTCACCGCCGACGGCAGCCATGCGCAGAGCGTGATCGCGACGGAAAAGCTCCCGGTCACCGTCGGCTACGAGACGGTGCCCAAGCTCTCGCCAAGGGCCTATTTGAAGTCCACCGTCACCAACCGCACCACCTATCCGCTTCTTGCCGGCGAGGTCAACATCTTCAACGACGCCGTCTTCGTAGGCAAAAGCCAGCTGAAAACGGTCGCTTCCGGCGAGGATTTCGACCTTTACTTCGGCAGCGACGACCAGGTGAAGGTGAAGCGCGAAGTGGCAAGGGTGAAGAAAAAAGGGGGGCTCATCGCTGACAGCAGCGTCACTTATCATGTCGATATCGAGCTGCAGAACTTCAAGGCCCGTCCGGTTTCCGTGCAACTGAAAGACCAGAAGCCGCTGCCGGGGAACGCAGAGATCGGGGTCAAGGTTGAAGAACTCTCGCTGAAACCCGCGGAGACCAAGGAGGACGGCACCCTCATCTGGAAGCTCGAACTTGCGCCGGGCGAGAAGCGGAAGGTCTCCTACGACATCGTCATCGACTACCCGAAGGGGCGCGACCTCGTCGGGCTCGAGTAAGTTTGGTCGATCAATCCCTGGAAAATGCAGGCAATAAATATGACCCAGCGTTCCCCCCTTTGCGAAGGTTCATCAGGGAATTCCGGGAAAGCAGGGTGACCGTTTCCACGAAGCAGAGCAGCAGGCGTTATGTTCCCCCCTTTGCGAAGGGGGGACAGGGGGGATTTGCCTTAGTTGATCACGCATCCGTCAGTTGAGGCTGCCGCCTCCCCCCCCAGCAACAGCAATCCCACCCTTGCATCGTTCCTACGCTCCAGCGTGGGAACGCAAAGCCTCGGACGCTCCGGCGTCTGCTTACGGGGACGCTGGAGCGTCCGGAACGTGCGTTCCCACGGAGGACCGTAGGAACGATCTCTAATTCCACCCTTTGGAAAGGTTCCCATGAAATCTCTGATGCTTGCCGTCGTCGCCCTCTTCTGCCTGGCAACCACCGCACAGGCGGCCAAATTCGACACCGGGTTCAGCTACTCCACCATTGAGACCGCTCACTTCGCCATCCACTATCACCAGGGGCTGGAGGCTGCGGCGCAAAAGGCCGCTCGCATGGCCGAGGAGGCGCACGAAAAGCTCACCCTGGAGTTCAAGTGGCAACCGGCGGAAAAGACCCAGGTGGTCCTAATCGACGACAGCGACTTCACCAACGGGCTCGCCATCACCATCCCGTACAACACGATCTACCTGCAGGTGGTCCCCCCTTCACTCGCCTCCACGCTCGGGGAGTACGACGACTGGATGAGGACGTTGATCACGCACGAGTACGCCCACATCCTCTCCGCCGACCCGGCGCGCGGCTACTCCAAGGTGACCCGCGCCATTTTCGGCAAACCGCTTCCGTGGATGGATCCCATCGCCGTGGTCATGTTCCTCGCGACGGCACCGCCCAACACCTTCATGCCGCGCTGGTGGCACGAGGGGATGGCAACCTGGGCCGAGACGAAGTACACCGGCCAGGGGCGCGGCAAGGGGAGCTACTACGACATGATCTTCCGTGCGGCCGTAGCGGAAAACAACCTCCCGGGCGTGGACCAGATCAACGGCGACGTGCCTTTCTGGCCCGCGGGCAGCCTCCCCTACATCTACGGCTACCGCCTGCAGCGCTACATCGCCAAGACCTACGGCGAGGATGCGGCGGGAAGGCTCACCCAGGCCCATGCCGGGCGCGTCCCATACACCATCAGTGCGCCCGCCAAGAGGAATTTCAACGGCAACAGCTATCGCGATGTGTACGAAGATATGCTCGCGGCGCTGAAAAAGGAGCAAAGCGCAAGGATCGCTACCCTCGCGCAGAAGCCTTTTACGCCGCTCTCCCGCATCAGCGACGAAGGTGAAAACCTCACCTCCCCGCGCTTTTCACCGGATGGAGGCCGCATCGCGTTCACAAGGCGCGACCCGCACGATCACACCTCGATCGTTGTGACCGATGCCACCGGCCGGCGCGTGCTGGCAAGCTTCCGGCGCCAGTTCTCCGACGGGAGCATCTGCTGGTCGCCGGACGGCAAACGCATCTACTTCACCCAAGCCGAGATCACCCGGGGCTTCGACCTGTACCAGGACCTCTACGTCCACGATCTCGACCATGACCGCACCACACGAATCAGCAAGGGCGAGCGCCTCGGCGAAGTGCAGCTGTCCCCGGACGGGAAACTCTTTGCTGCGGTGCAAAGCGGCGCCGGGAGCCAGAACCTCGTGATCTTCGAGAATCCGGCTGGGCCGCAAAACCCGAAGCCTTCCTCCGTGACCCGCTACCAAGGGGAGCGTGTCTCCGCTCCGCGCTGGTCGCCCGACGGCCGCATGCTGAGCTACGTCCGGACCGACAATTACGGCCGTAGTTCCCTCATGATTTATGACATCGACCGGAAATCCGAGCGCGTCCTGATAAGCGCGGGCAACTCCCTCGCCTACCCCGCCTGGTCGCCCGACGGAGCGGTCGTCTATTACATCTCGGACGAGACCGGTGTCTTCAACGTCTTTGCCTATGATCTCAAGGCACGCAAGAGCTACCAGGTGAGTCACCTGCTGACCGGCGCCCTGCAGCCCGAGCCTTCTCCCGACGGAAGCCGCATGCTGATAGCGCACTACACCTCGCACGGTTTCAGAATCGCGGCATTCCAACTGGATCGCCCGGCCTGGAGTGAAAGCCGCGGTCCCTCACTGCCGCTTACCCGCGCCCTCCCCGCTTCTCCCCAATCGGAGCCGACCGCACCGGGAGGGGGCAGACCCGATACTGCGACCACGGAGGCTGCAACTGTCCAGTCCACTGCTGTCCAGGCTGTTACAGCTGAGACACCGGCGTTACTGCCGTCGACCTCTTATTCGCCGATGAAGACGATAGCGCCGCGCTTCTGGCTGCCGCGCTTCTACGCCGACGGCGAGGGGGTCGCCATCGGCGCCTATACCGCCGGGAGCGACGCGCTCGGCTACCACACCTACGCCGTAAGCGGCGCCTACAGTGACGGCCGCAAACGCGGCTACGGAAGCCTTATCTACCAGAACGACTCGTTCTACCCGACCTTCACCCTCAGGGCTCACAACGAACCGTTTCTGTACGGGGACCTTTTCCAGACGGGCAACGACTACTACGAACTGAACCGCGGGTTATCCGTCGAGGCCGCCGTCCCCCTGAACCGGCTCGAATCGCGCTACCGCCTGCGGGCCGGCTACGAACTTCTCGACCAGAAGGCGCTGAGCGAAGTGGCGAGCGACGGCACCTTCCATGGCGTTCCCGTCTTTCAGGGGCGCAGGGACAACCTCTTCGCGGGAATAGACTTCGACAACGTGCTCAAGTACCCCTATTCGATCAGTTCGGAGGAAGGCAGGAGGGTATCGCTGTTGTACCGCCGCTTCGACAAAGGGTTCGGGAGCGACATCAACCTCTCCGAGTACAGCGCGACCTGGCAGGAGTACCTGCATCTGCCGATTCGGCAGCCGGGGAACCAGGTGCTGTATCTGCGCCTGGCCGGTGCCTTCGCCGATGGCGACCTCCAATACGGCCAGCAGGCCTTCCAGTTGGGCGGTGCGCCGTCCGACCTCAACCCGTACCCGCTGCGCGGCTATCCGCTCCGTTCCATGACCGGCAAATACGTGGCAACGGGAACCATCGAGTATAGGGCTCCGATCATGTATCCCTTCTCCGGGCCGGGCACCGTTCCCGCCTTCGCAGAAAAGCTGCACACCGCCCTTTTCGTAGACGCGGGTCAGGTTTGGGGCGGTCTGCGCCCCTTCGCAGGCGACGAAACGAGAGTCGGCGCCGGTGTCGAATTGCGCGCCGATCTGACCATCGGCTACTGGGCCAAGGTCACCCCTGCGCTGGGATTTGCTCACGGGTTCAACAAGGACGGCGAAGATCAGATATACTTCGCGCTGTACCTGGGGCTCTAAAGAGAAACACCGGGCCCTCAAACCATAACCGCTTAACAGGAGGAGCACATGCGGATTATCGTGGTGGGAGCGACGGGAACCATAGGGAAGGCGGTGGCGAAACTCCTGGCGACCGAGCACGACGTCGTCAAGGTCGCCTTCAGAAGCGGCGACCACAGGGTGGACATGTCGAGCAAGGAGTCCATCGAGCGGATGTTCCAGGAGGTGGGCCATTTCGATGCCCTCGCCTGTGCCGCAGGGGTCGCCCGTTTCGGGTCGTTGGCGGAACTTTCCGACGAGGACTTTCAGACCGGGCTTTTCGGCAAGCTGATGGGCCAGGTGAACCTGGTGCGGGTGGGGATGAACTACATCAGCGACAACGGCTGCTTTACCCTGACGAGCGGGGTCTTAAGCCACAGCCCGATGCCGGGGAGCGCCTCGATCAGCATGATCAACGCGGGGTTGGAAGGTTTCGTGCGCGCCGCCGCACTCGAGATGCCGCGCGGCATACGCATCAACGTGGTGAGCCCGCCGTGGGTCAAGGAAACACTCGAAGCGCTCGGCATGGACGCGACCGGCGGGATGCCCGCCGAGCAGGTGGCACAGGCCTACTGGTCGAGCATCCACGGCACGCGCAGCGGCACCGTGATCAACGCCAAGGACTTCGCCTGAGAGAAGAGAGAGGCAGCAAAAAGGGCAACGGCGCGGGAAGGTCTTCCAACGAGCCGTTGCCCTTTTTTTGTCTGACCACCATGTTCCGCTAGTACGTCCACCTCCCCTCTCCCTCCGGGAGAGGGCCAGGGTGAGGGCGTTGCGGTAAGCTCCAGTCTCGCCTTGTGCAACGCCCTCACCCGCCCTTCGGGCACCCTCTCCCGGAGGGAGAGGGACTAAGTACGGACACGTCTACCGCACTATCGTCGGCGGTTTCACCTCGTGTTCCGGCCTGAACTGGAGCTTCTTCGCGCCGCGGTTGTTGAGGTACTTCGGAAGTTCAAGGTCGACCTTCTCTGGTACCTTCTCGCCGGCTTGGGCGAGTAACTGGCGCAGGTGCATGTCGGCTGCGGAGGCGTGATTCACCGCATCCTCCAGGACACGCATCCCCTCTGCGGGGTTGTGGAAACCGGTGGAATTCTCGGCCCCAACGAACACGAGCCGGTAGAAGGCCTGCTCGTAGTGCTCGCGCGCCATCCCGTACAGCTCCTGATCGATCTGCTTGCCGGCCCCTTTCGCCCGGTTTGCCATCTCGAACAGTTTCGCATCGGTCGCCACGGCGTACCCGGCTTTCAGATACCGGTCGGTGAAACGATCCTGGATGTCGATGACCTTCTGCCTTAGCTGGGTCGGAGTCTCGCCGTGGCAGGCGGCACAGGCGGACATGCTCCCCTTCAAGGGGCTCATGATCCTGTGGTCGGTAAGCTCCTGGCCGTCGGCGGTCATCACGGGCATGTGGCAATCGGCACAGGTTACGCCGGCCATGTAGTGCGGGCTCTGATTCGAGTAGAACTCGTACTCGGGGTGGCGGACGAAGCCGAGCTTGAAGCCGGTAACCGCCTGGACCCACTCCCCGTTCGCAGGCGAGCTCTTGATCTGCTTGATGATGTTCTCGATGGTGATGTGACCTTCCTGGCTCCCGGCCCAGGGGAAGATCACGTTGGTGGAGTGCATGTCCTTGTCCTTCGGGATCATGTAGGTCACGTGACATTGGGCACAGACGAAGGTCCGCTTTTGTTCCCTGGTCAGTTTCGTCTCGTCGAGCCCGATCTCCTTGAGCGCCTTACCGAGCGTGAAACCGCGCGAGATCCTCAGGGCCATCCCCTTGTTGTCATGGCAATCGATGCAGGCAACCCCCAGGGTCTGCTTATCCTTGGGAAGCCTCGCCAACACTTCCTTGTACGGTGTCGGGAAATAGGCAGCCCCCATATCTTTGGCAAGCTTCGGCGCGTAGGGTGTCTTGCAGGTGAGACAGGCGCCGCCCGCCTTGATCCTCCCCGGATCGACCTCGAGCTGGTCCTGCACCATGTAATAGTGGCCGCGAGGCTCGTTGTACTCGGCCCCGAACCCCCAACCGTTGTACAAAAGAGCGAGGAACGGGTATTCATCCAGCTTGTCGCGCCGTTCCTCACCGACGTCGTACCCCCTCTTGTATTTGCTGAGACCTGCCGGGGTAGGCTCGCTGGTCAGTTTCCACTGCTGGTAGTGAATGGGATAGAGCTTGCCCCAGCGTGCCGGGTCTATGGCGGCATCGGCTGGATCTACCTTGCCTTCCGGTGCCATTTCACTGGTTACCGGGTCCATTCTTTTCTGCACGCACGCACTCCAGATCAAAACCGCAGTCATAAAAGCGAAAACTGAAAGATACCTTGCTTTCCTGCTCCGCATTTGTGCCTCCTTTTACTCATGGTTTGATTGGAAAACGCCCCACAGTCTACCACCAATTCTGCAGATGTCCTCCCCCACCCGGCAGTCTGTCATAGGAACAGCACAAAGGAATAAATCAGACAGCGGTATTGATGATCGTTTTTGACCTAAGTCAAAGATGTATACATATAAAGAAGTTACTAAAGTAACCGACAAGTATTTCAAGCTCGTTTTCAATGGTTTATTTATCACTTTTGGGGGGCACATGTTACAGAACCTGAAGATTCGCTACAAACTGTTGCTGCTACTCGTCGTACCCTTGTGTGGCATGGTGATGTTCGCCTCCTGGGGGATAAGAAACAACTATCTCCTGTCACAGAGGATGGTTCAGACGGAGACCCTTACGAAATTCGCGGTACAGGTAGGTGACCTGATCCACGAAATCCAGAAGGAGCGAGGATATTCCTCCGGATTCATAAATACAAAGGGGGCGAAGTTTGGTGCCGAGCTGAACGGACAACGTGAAAAGGTGAACCAGAAACTTGCTGCGGTAAAGCAGGTATTTACGACCAACGCCTCAGTACTTGCCGCAGCCGGACCCGGGTTCGACGCAGCCGGCACGGTACTCTCCTCCCTTCAGCAGACACGAGGCCGGATCGACGCGCTGCAGATTCAAGGCTCCGAGTCGTTCGGGTTCTACACGAAACTCATCGAGGCGTACACCAGGGTCATCGCCAAGGTGGCGACAACGAGCGGCGCCCCCGAGGTCATGAGGGAAGCGTCCGCCTACTACGCCTTCGTCAAGGCGAAGGAAGAAGCCGGGAAAGAGCGCGCTACGCTGAACGCGGTGCTGAGCGCGGACCGCTTTGACGACGAGACCTACCAAAGAACGTTCGACATCGCGGGCGCCCAGAAAACCTACCTCGAACAGTTCAGGACCTTCGCGCCGGAATCGGTCCTGCGTTCGTATGATGAGAAGTCGGCTCAACCAAGCTTCGAGAAAACCCGGCAGATTCGCTCGGCTGTCCTTGCCAAGGGGGTGAGCGGAGGGTTCGGCATCGCGCCGGAAGAATGGTTCGCCAGCGCTTCGGAAAAAATAAACGTACTGAAAGAGCTGGAGGATGAGCTGGCAAAAAGGATCATCGTGACTGCGGAAGGCCAGGCCGCCGAGGCAAGACACTCATTGCTCGTGGCTCTTCTGTCCACCTTGGCCCTGTGCGTGGTAACCGTCATTGTCTGTTTCATCATCATGCGCGGCATAACACACCCCATCGCACAACTCCTCGCGATGCTGAAAGACATCGCCCAGGGAGAGGGAGATCTGACGAGTAGGCTCACTGCCGAACGAAAGGATGAACTGGGAGAAGTAAGCCTCTGGTTCAACCGCTTTGTCGAGAACGTGCACGGCATCGTCGCTCTGATAGCCAAGAGTACCGTTGAAGTCTCGAGCGCTTGTCACCAGTTGAGCAGCACGGCGGAACAGATAGCCACTGCGGCCGAGGAAGTCGCCTTCCAATCCGGTACCGCGGCAACCGCAAGTGAAGAGATGTCGGCAACCTCGAACGAGATTTCCAGAAACTGCGGTGAGGCGGCGATGTCCTCCAAGCGGGCGACCGACACGGCACAAGGTGGCGCCCAAGTGTTGCACGAGACGCTGCAGGGGATGGAGAAAATAGCGGCCAACGTGCGCGAATCGGCCCGCACCGTATCGAACCTCGGGACCCGTTCGGACCAGATCGGCGAGATCGTGGGAACCATAGAGGACATAGCCGACCAGACGAACCTGCTTGCGCTGAATGCGGCCATCGAGGCTGCGCGTGCCGGTGAACAGGGAAGAGGTTTCGCCGTCGTTGCGGACGAGGTGCGGGCCCTTGCCGAACGCACCACACGGGCGACCCGGGAGATCGCGGAGATGATAAAGACGATCCAGTCCGAGACCGGCGGCGCCGTGGAGACCATGAATCTGGGCGTTGCCGAGGTGGAAAAAGGGATGGAGAGTTCCAGGAAATCCGGCGAGGCCCTGCACCGCATCCTGGAGGTGATCGACGAGGTGAACCGCCAGATCGACCTGATCGCGACGGCCGCCGAGGAGCAGACCGCGGTGACCGGCGAGATATCGACGAACGTGCACCAAATAAAGGACGTGGTCTCTGAGACCGCGCGGGGGGCCCACGAAACGGCGGACGCCGCGGCCCACCTGAACCGGATGGCGGACGACCTGCAAAAGATCGTCGCACGCTTCAAGCTGTAGCGGGATCGAGGCGCCCCGTCCCTGCCAACGGCGGGGCGCGCTACCCGATGCTGAGCCGGTTTTTGCCGGACGTCTTGCTCTGGTACATGAGTGAATCGGCGCGCTGCAGGAGGGTCTGCAGCGTGTCGGTCTTGAGCGCCATGGTGGCGCCGATGGAGATGGTGACGCGCAGATGCGCGTCATCCACGAGGAGGAAGGACTTCTCTACCAGTTTGCGCAGGCGCTGCCCCATGTGCTTCAGGTTCGCCGCGGTGACGTTGCGCACGATGCCGACGAACTCCTCCCCTCCCCAGCGCCCGTAGAGGTCGAAGGGGCGGGAGTTGGCGCTCAGCGTTCCGGCAACGAACTGCAGCACCCGGTCACCGGTTTCGTGTCCGTAGCAGTCGTTGATGCGCTTGAAGTCGTCCAGGTCCATGAAGAGAACGCCGAAGGGGATGTCGTACCGGTTCAGCTCCTCGAGGCGTGATTCCAACTCACGGTCCAGGTAGCGGCGGTTGGCAAGCTGGGTGAGCCCGTCCAGGAGGGCGAGCTTTTCCAGCTCCTGCAGCCGCATCTCGTTGGCAGCGGTAAAGCTGTCGTCGGAGAACATCTCGACGCCGCCGATTACCTTGCCTTGGTCATCGGTGAGCGGCACGACCCGGACCGAGACCGGCAGCCGGTGCCCGTTTTTGTGGTGCAAAAAGACGTGCGCTTCGTGCGGAGTGCCGGATTCTATGGTGTTCGCGAGGGGACATTCGCTGCAGCAGAGGTTTAGACCTATATCGTCGACATGGCAGAGGATGTTGTCGGCACATGGCTTCCCGACCACCTCATCCGCGCTGTAGCCGGAGATCCTTTCCGCGGCGTGGTTCCAGAAGACGATCTTCCGGTCCATGTCGACGATGTACAGACCGTCACGCAGCTCTTCGATGATCTTTAGGTATGAAACGCTGCTGAGATCCATGACACGTACTCCTTCGGGGCGGAGAAGGCTGAACCGGGATCCGAAGGATGCACGGCCGGACAGCAAATAATGAGCGGTAGGTGGCCGAAGTGTTAATGAGTATAGACGCCGCCTTGAAAGTTGTCAAAAAACCCCGCCGCAGCTAGACCCCGAGGATCGCCCCTTCCAGCAGTCCGGAATCGCTCACCTTGAAGCTTTCGAAACCGAAGACGCGCATGGTGGTCAGCACCACCAGCACTCCGGCGACGATGAGGTCCTCCCTCCCCGGCTCGAGTCCCGGCACCAGGAGGCGCTCCTGAGGCGTCAGGGGAAGCAGCCGCTCGAACATCGCCTCGACCTTCGCAAGCGGCAGGGTGTGGTTGTTCACCCGGCGGTAGTCGTAGTCGGTCATGCCGAGGTCGATGGCGGCCAGGGTGGTAGCGGTCCCGGCGGTGCCGACCAGGGTCGCGGCGGCAAAACGCTCGAGATGCCCTTCCCCCTGAAGTTCCCTTTTGAGCCCTTCGAGTTCGCGCCTGATCTTGTCCTCCATGGCGGCGACGCTCCCCTTCCCTTCCGTGAGACGCACCACCCCTATGGGAAGGCTGCGCGAGAATAAAGGCTGCTGCCGCGCGGCCAGCGTGTACTCGGTACTCCCCCCTCCGACGTCGAAAACGGCAAGATCCTCGTCCTTGTTGTCGAGGATGGAGGCGACCCCTCTGAGGGTGAGGACTGCCTCCTCGTTGCCGTCGATCACCTCGAGGGTGATGCCGGTCTCTTCCTGCACGCGACGACAGAACTCCGCGCCGTTTTTGGCGTCGCGTACCGCGGAAGTCGTCACGGCTCTCACGCGACGGACGCCGTGTCCCGCCATGTCGGCGGCAAATTCCTTGAGAGCCGCAAGCGAGCGCAACTGCGCCTCTTCCGAGAGCCCGAACTCCCTGGTAAAGCCCCCCCCAAGCCTGGTGATGATCCTTTTCAGCAGGATCTGGCGGTAGGGATCCCGGCCGGCGATCAGGAGGCGCGCGGTGTTGGTGCCGAGGTCGATGGAGGCTACTTTTTCGGTCATGGGGTTATTCCTTTCTTTTGGTTGATCATGGAGAAACCGAGCTGGGCGACCTTTGAGAACGATGTGATCATGTCGCCGTACAAAAGCCCGGAGACGATGCTGCATTTGCCGCTTTTCAGACGGCGCAGGTGACTTGCCTGCAGCTCGCTTTCAAGCGATGCGATCTCAAGCTTTAGCTGGGTCATGTCGGGGGCGTCCTCTCCTTTCAGGACCGCCTCGCAAAGCTTAACCACATCGCCCACGCTCGCCGCAAACCGCTTCAACTCGTCCATCGCGGTCGACGAAAAACGCAATCGCTCTTCCTTCTTGCGCATGAGGTAGTTAAGCACCGCCTCGATGTGGTCACCCACCTGCTCGATCTCGTTCACAAGCTCCAGCATGGCCGGAATCTCCACGGCGCGCTCGAGCGAGAGGGTCTCGCGCGAAAGGGCCACCAGGAACTGGGACATGTCGCGGTGCAGGACGTCGAGGACCACCTCCTTGTCCCGTACCGCGGCGGCTACCTTCGGGTTGAAGCCGTCGAACTGGGAAACGAGGTCGGCGTACATCGAGGCCGCGATGCTCCCCATGCGGGCCAGTTCGTTCCACGCCTGCACGAGGGCGATGGTCGGCGTCTTGATGACGCGCACGTCGATGAAGCGGGGCCTCGGCTCGCTCTCGGAACGTCTCGTCGGGAGGAGCGTTTCGGCGGAACGGGCGAAGAAGCCGATGGTGGGGAGAAACACGAGCAGCGACGCGACGGTGAAGATGGTATGGGCGTTGGCCAGGTGCCGGGCGATATGCGGGCGCATGGCCTGCACCACCGCCTCAGGCGGAGCCCCCTGATGCAGAAGGGTCAGGTCGCCGGGCGAGACCTGGCCGACCAGGCGCAGAAACAGCGGGAAAAAGATGAGCGCGAGCGCGATGGCGCCCCAACTGATGCCGAGGTAGATGATCACCGCACGTTTCGCGGTCTGGCTGCCGCCGATCGAGGCGATGAGCGGGATGAGCGCCGCACCCGCCACTTCGCCAATCACCATGGCGATGGCGGAATCGTAGGAGAGGACACCGGCCGAGGCGAGTGCGATGACGATACCGAGGGTGGCGCTGCCGGACTGCACCACGAAGGTAAGAAGGGCGCCGATAAGGACCGCCACCAGGCGAAGCGAAGGGAGCGTCTGGTGCAGACCCGCGATGATGGCGCTCTCACTGAGCGGCAGGCAGGCCCCCTCCAGGATGGAAAGGCCGAAGAAGACGAGACCGATGCCAAGGAGCATCCGGCCAAGGTTGGAGAGCCTCCTGCTGCGCGAAAAGAAGCTGAAGAACACGCCGAGGGTGATGGCCGGCAGCCCGAGCGCGGAGACCCGGAAGGCGATGAACTGGATGGCGAGCGTGGTGCCTATACCGGTGCCGAGCAATACGCCCAGGGCCTGGTAAAGCGAGAGGAGGCCCGCGTTGACGAAGCCTACCACGAGCACCGAAGCAGCCGGGCCGGACTGGAGCAGCGATGCGAGACAGCTGCCGAGCAAAGGGGCGGTGAGGCGGTTTCCGGTGGTGCGCTCGAGGATGCGGCGCAGACGCTCTCCGGTGACCTTTTGCAGCCCCTCCGACATGGTCCGCATGCCGAGGATGAAGAGCGCGAGGCCGCCGAGGGCCTCTACGATATACGACCAAAAGGTGGGAAACATGGCAAGGCCGGTTCTGGCTCTGTAAAAGCTGTACTACAGCTACAAAAACAATGGGCGCCCGCCGGCGGGAAGCCGGCGGGCGCAATGGTGACTACGAAGATCTTCGGATCCCGCGGACGTCGAGGGAAGCTTCTGCTAACCGGAGACCTTTTCCTTCAGTTCCTTGCCGACCTTGAAGAAGGGAAGCTTCTTGGCCTTTACTGCAATGGATTCGCCTGTCTTGGGGTTCCTTCCGGTATAGGCGTCGTACTCTTTCACCACGAAGCTTCCAAAGCCCCTGATCTCGATCCGGTCACCGGACAGCAGGGCTTCGGTCATCGAAGCGAAGACCGCGTTGACCACCTCCTCGGCTTTCTTGAAGGAGAGGGTTTTTCTGGCAGCGAGAGATTCAATGAGTTCTGATTTGTTCATTGTCCACCTCCGGGGAACCACTTGCTTTAACAACAACCCTTTAAATATTTTTTGGTCAGGAACTTCACGTCGTCGGTGCGTCCCTGCCCGTTGAGAATCGGAATGAGCCTTTCCGCGGCGGAACGCGCCACGCTCGGATGCTCGAGCGACTTGGTCCAAAGCTCCATGGCGCGCTCGGTGTTGCCCGTGGTCTCGTGCAACTCGCCCAGCATGAACTGAGCCTGGTCGGGGAGGATGTCAAGCTCGAGCATCTTCTCCACGACCGCCATGGCCTGCGGATAAGCCCCGCCGCCTGCGTAAAGCTGGACCAGCGCGAGGTATACCGCAGCGTTCTGCGGATTGAGGGCGAGAGCACGATTCAGGAGCTTTTCGCTCTCATGAATTTGGCCGCCCCTGAACATTATAAGTGCCACTTCGTATAATACAATGTCATTTTCACCAGATAACAACATTTCCTGCAAAATTGTGAAAGCGTCGCGGTCGTTACCCTCATGAATCAGGAGGTAGGCGCGGGCGAATTTCGGCCCCATCTCGGCATAGCGACCCGGCAGGTCGCCGGGGAGCGGCTGGACCATGAGGTAGAACTGATCCTCCTCGGAGAGGCTCATTCCCATGGGTGCCGGCTCCTCGTGGTGGTGCCCGCCATGCCCCTTGCAGCTCGTGCAGGAGCCGCCGCTGTGCGGCTTGTAGTTGCCGACACCGGCCGGTGCCGCAGCCGGTGCCGCGGCAGCTCCGGCGGCAGCGCCGCCAGCTGCGCCGGCGGCAGCAGCAGCCGGTGCTGGGGCGGCCGCGGGCTGCTCGAGTTTCAGGGCCTCGGCCTCGGCGCGCGACTTGATGCCGCGGTCGACGGCGAGATCGGCGGCAAGCCGGAAGTGGTCGTAGGCTTTTTGCGCCTCGCCCGCCCTGAGGGCGTGCTCCCCTTCCTGGAGGTTCAACTCGCCCAAGCGGTCGCAGGCAAGGGTGAGCCCCTCACGGATCGCCGCAGCGTCCTGCGTCGCGTCCTCGGGGCAAAGCCTCAGCGCTTCCTCGAAATCGACGCGGGCATCCGCGAAACGCTCCGCCGCGAGGTGCTTCGCACCCTGGTTCTGGTAGTGACGAAAATCCTTCTTGCCGAACAGTCCGAAAAACATGCAGCCTCCGATAATGGTGGAAATAACAAACTCAGATCACATTCGAATGAGTTCGGTAACACTTTCTAGGTGGTACGTCTGCGGGAACATGTCGACCGGCTTGGACCGGGCGACCCGATAGCCGGCGCCTTGCAGTTGCGCGAGATCGCGTGCGAGGGTCGTCGGATCGCAGGAGACGTAGATGATCCGCTGCGGTTCGAGCAGGGCCAGTTCTGCGGCGGCTTCGGCTCCCGCGCGAGGCGGGTCTAGGACGACAAGATCGAACCTCTCCTTGCGCTTCGCCAAACGCCGGACCGCGAGTGCCGCGTCGCTTACCTGGAACGAGACGTTGTCGACCCCGTTTGCCTCCGCGTTGGCCGCCGCGTCCTGGATCGAGGGGGCAAACCCTTCCACCCCGAAGACCTCGGCGGCGTAAGGGGCAAGAGGGATTGAGATGTTGCCGTTGCCGCAGTAAAGATCGAGCACCCGCTCCTTGCCGGTGAGGGCCGCCCACTCCCAGACGGTGCGGATGAGCTCGAGGTTTTGCCGGTAGTTCACCTGGGAGAAGCCGCCGCGACTGAAACGAAGGCGCATCTCCCGTCCCCCCGGAAACAGGTCGGCCGGGATGCGGTAGCTCAGGGAATCGATGCCGAAGGCGCGGATTAACTCCCCCTTCGCCCCCCCCTTCACGTACGCTCCCGACACGGACGGGATGACATCGCGTGCGGCGGCAAGCTCCTCCGCCATCTGCTCCGGCCGCGCCTCGCGGCAGTGCAGGATGGCGATCCCCTCCCCGTCGTCGCCCACGGCGAGATCGAGTTGCTGTACCGCCTCGCCGCGCGGCAGCCGCGACAAAAGAGAGCGGAGCTCACCCGCCATCCGGTTCAACAGCTCGTGGGCCAGGGGACATCCGGCGCCGAAGTCGACTACGTCGTGGGAACCGGTGCGGAAGAAACCAAGCCTCAATGCGCCCTTGTACCGGGAGACCTTCAACTGGACCCTGGAGCGGTAGCCGTAGCACTCCGGCGAGGGGGAAACCGGGAGGACCACCTCGCGCGGCACCTTCCCGATGCGGCTCAAGGTGTCGGTGAAAATGGTCCCCTTGCTCGCCAACTGGTCGACGTAGGAAAGGAACTGCCAGTCGCAGCCGCCGCAGGCGCCGAACACCGGGCAGGAGGGCTCGATGCGCAGCGGGGACGCCGTCACAAGTTCGAGCAGCTCTGCCTCGACGAAGGAGCGCTTCTCCTTGACGACACGGACGCGGGCAATGTCTCCCGGTGCAGTGAAAGGCACGAAACAGGCCTTGCCGTCGAGGCGTGCGAACCCGGCACCGCCGTAGCAAAGGCTGTCGATGGAGACCTCGTGCTCAGCCATGGACGCCCCGCGGGATGAACCCTCTTTTGCGCCCCTGGGCCTTGACGAGTTCGGCCTGCGCGAGTTTTTTAGGGAAACCGGAACCACTGAAATAATCGAGGGAGTGCTCTACGAAATGGGTGATCACCCGGTCGACGGTCTCCTCGACCGAGGCGCCGGCAACGCCCTGATGCTCGATCTCTTTCTGGTAACTGACACAGGCGCCGAGAAGCTTTAAGGCTGTCTCATAGGACGCCTCATCCTGAAACAGGTCCTGAGTGAGAGGCACGTCGCAGCTTATCTTCACCCTCACTTGGTGGTAGTCGCCGAAGTAGCGGCGGGACGCATCGAAGAAACGAACGGTGAGCCCGTTGGAGAGCGGGATCTCCCTGATCAGTTTTGACATGTAAAAGGACACCTCTGGCAGAAATCTCGTCATTTTTTTAGCATGTTATGGGTGTTCTGTAAATAGCGATGATACCGTGAGGAAAATGGAGCAGACGGCGAAAACCAGCTTGCTTTTTTAAGTAAATATTTGTAGACTCGCCTGTTGTTAAAACAAGCCACACATACCGCCAGGAGCGAAAATGAGCAAGGAAGAAGCAATTGAAGTCGAAGGGACGGTCATAGAGCCGCTTCCCAACGCAATGTTTAAGGTGAAGCTGGAAAACGACCACATCGTGCTGGCACACATCTCCGGCAAGATGCGGAAGTTCTTCATCAAGATCCTGCCGGGCGACAAGGTCACCGTAGAGCTCTCCCCCTATGACCTGAGCCGCGGCCGCATCACCTATCGCGCCAAGTAGTCCTCCCCCGTACGTCACCGGCGTCTGTCCCAGCCACACTCAGCTTCGCTGCAAGGCAATACGGATAACATAGACCCGATACCGGTTTAGCGCGCGCCGCCCACGCCGCACGCTAGAGCCCTATCCAAATACCAATTTAGAACGAGGAAGAACCTATGTACACTGCAGCCGATCTGAGAAAAGGCCTGAAGATCGCCATCGACAACGAGCCGTACATCATCACCCACTTCGACTTCGCGAAGCCGGGCAAGGGGCAGGCTCTTTACCGCACCAAGCTGAAGAACATGATCACCGGCTCCACCCTGGACCGCACCTACCGTTCCGGTGAGACCTTCGAGCCCGCACAGCTCGAGGACCGCAAGATGCAGTACCTCTACAAGGAAGACGATCACTACTGCTTCATGGACAACACCACCTACGAGCAGATCCACATCAGCGAAGACGCCATGGGCGACGCCAAGAACTACCTGATCGACAACCTCCCGGTTGACGTGCTCCTCTTCAGGGAGAAGGCGATCGGCGTCGAGGTTCCCAACTTCGTCAACCTCCGCGTCGTGCAGACCGACCCGTGGGTCAAGGGCGACACCTCCGGCAGCGACTCCAAGCCGGCCACCGTCGAGACCGGCTACGTACTGCGCGTACCGCCGTTCATCGAGGAAGGCGAGCTGATCACCATCGACACCCGTACCGGCGAGTACTCCACCAGGGTGAAGGGGTAACGGATGCCGGGAAGTTGGCCACTGGCCAGGCGCTCACAGGCCCTGGCCCAGCGTGGCGCGATCTTCAACAGGATCAGGATGTTTTTCCATGAAAAGGGGTATCTCGAGGTCGAGACCCCTTTTCGCATACCTGCTCCCGCCCCCGAGGCCCAGATCGACGCCATCCCCAGCGACGGCTGGTTCCTGCAGACCTCCCCGGAACTCTGCATGAAGCGCCTTCTGGCCGCGGGCTATCCGCGCATCTTCCAGATCTGCCGCTGCTGGCGGGCCGGCGAGCGCGGCTCGCGCCACTTAAGCGAGTTCACCATGCTCGAGTGGTACCGTGCGCAGGCGGACTACCTCTTCCTCATGGCCGAGACCGAGGAACTGGTCCGTGCCGCCGCCGGGAAGGAAAGCATCGACTACCGCGGCCACAAGATCGACCTTTCGCTTCCCTGGGAGCGGATCACGGTCCGCGACGCTTTCCTGCGCCACACCGACACCACGGCCGAGGCGGCTCTTGCCGACGGGAGCTTCGACGAGCTCATGGTGGAGCGCATCGAACCGCAGCTCGGCCTCACGCGTCCCACCTTCATCTACGACTACCCCGCCAGTTGCTCGGCCCTCGCGAGGCTCAAGGCATCCGACCCAACGGTGGCGGAGCGCTTCGAGCTCTACATCGGCGGGCTCGAGATCGCCAACGCCTTCTCCGAACTGATCGACCCGGTCGAGCAGCGTGCCCGCTTCGAGGCGGAAACGGCCGAGCGCGCGACGCAGGGGAAGCGGACCTACCCGATGCCGGAGAAGTTTCTCGCCGCGCTGTCCGGGATGCCCGAGGCGGCCGGCATCGCCCTCGGGCTCGACCGCCTGGTCATGGTGCTCCTTGACGCCGACTGCATCGACGACGTCGTCGCCTTCACCACCGAAGAGCTCTAGTCAAGCGCGTCCCGTGCGTTCAGCAGTCCCTGTCCTTGCGCACTCCCCCTCCCAACCTCCCCCTCCAGGGGGAGGAGTATGAACCGGCAACGAGTGGCGTCCGGTGAATGGATCCCCCCCCCACCACACCGGCATCACAAATCGTCAACCACATTTCTCGAAGAGGTTGACAACCAGCTTCTCGGCGTGATACACGACCTGCTGGAGGATCGTTCATGGAAAAATTCATCGCTGAAATTGCACAAAGGATCATCGCCGGCGGCTCCATCACGCCCGAGGAGGCCGTCCGCCTCACCGAGGCCGAGGGCTCGGCAATATACGACCTGTTCCGCGCCGCCACCCGCGTCAAGGAACACTTCGTCGGCAACGAAGTACATCTTTGTTCCATCATCAACGCGAAGTCCGGCCGCTGCGCTGAGAACTGCGCCTTCTGCGCCCAGTCCTCGCACCACACAACCGATGCGCCGGTCTACCCGCTGGTCCAGGAGGACCAGATGGTGGAGTGCGCCAAGACGGCCGAGACCAACGGCTCCGCCTGCTTCGGCATCATCACGAGCGGCACCACGGTGAAAGGGCAGGAACTGGAACAGATCCTCGCCGCGCTGCGCCGCATCCGCAAGGAAACCACCATCCTCCCCTCCTGCTCGCTCGGGATCATCGACGAGGAGACCGCGCTCAAGCTGAAGGACGCCGGGATGGACACCTATCACCACAACCTCGAGACCGCAGAGAGCTTCTTCCCCAACATCTGCACCACGCACGAGTACCGCGAGGACGTGGAGACGGTTCGTGCCGTGAAGAAAGCGGGGGTAAAGGTCTGCTCGGGCGGGATCTTCGGCATGGGTGAGAGCGCCGCACAGCGCGTCGAGATGGCCTTCACGCTGAAGGAGCTCGACGTCGACTCGGTGCCGATGAACTTCCTGAACCCGATCGACGGGACCCGTCTCGAGGGGGCCGCCCTCATCAGCGCCATGGAATGTCTCAAGACCATCGCCGTGTACCGCCTGATCCTGCCGGAGAAGCGCATCACCATCTGCGGCGGCAGGGAAAAGAACCTGCGCGACCTGCAGTCCTGGATCTTCTTCGCCGGCGCCAACGGCACCATGATCGGCAACTATCTCACTACGCTCGGGCGCAACGTCGACACCGATCTGACCATGTTCAGCGATCTCGGCCTCACCACGGTGATGTGCGCGCATTAGCACGAAGCGGAAAGGAACCCACATGTCTGCAAAAAGCATCTTCATCACCGGCACCGATACCGGTGTGGGAAAAACCATCGCGTCGGCGACCATCGCCATGCTGCTCAGGAGGATGGGACACAGCGTCGGCGTGATGAAGCCGGTAACGAGCGGCTGCATCGAGCGGGACGGAAAGCTCGTCTCCGAGGACGCCGAACTCCTCTGTTTCGGAGCCGGCGTGCCGGTTACGCCGGACTGCACCCCCTACCTACTCAGAGCCCCCCTCGCCCCTTCGGTCTCGGCAAGCCAGGACGGCGTCCGCATCAACTTCCAGGTGATCAAGGAGGCCTACGACCGGCTCGCCCAGAAGCACGAGTTCGTCATCGTCGAAGGGGCCGGCGGGCTCATGGTCCCCCTCGCCGGAGGACTTCTCGTCGCCGACCTCGCCCTGCACCTGGGGCTCCCCATAGTGGTGGTGGCGCGTCCCAACCTCGGCACCATCAACCACACCCTGCTCACCACCTTCACCGCACGCACCATGGGGTTGAAGGTGAAAGGGGTCATCGTGAACCGCTACCCGGACGCCCCGGACCAGGCCGAGTCCTACGCGCCGCACATGATCGATTCCCTTTCCGGCTCTCAGCTCCTAGGCCTCTTCCCTGAGATCCAGGGAGCCGACGAGCGCGAGACGGTGACCCAGGTCACCGATCGTCTGCTGCAGCACCCGGCAACGGGGATCATGCTGCGCGAGATGTTCGAATAACCAATCGGCAATTGACGGTTGACGATTGACAACGCTTGGCGCTGCCGCCGGTACCTTTACGGTGCGGCGGCAGAACCTTTTCAGGAGGAATGACGTGGTCGAACTGGATACGGAAACTCTCAGGCGCTACGACAGCGACTACCTTTGGCACCCCTTCACCCAGATGAGCGAGTGGGAGGGGGCGGAAAACATCATCATCACCAGGGGCGAGGGCTCCTACATCATCGACTCGGACGGCAACCGCTACCTGGACGGCGTGGCGGCCATCTGGACCAACGTGCACGGCCACTGCAAAAAGGAGATCAACGACGCGATCAAGGAGCAGGTGGACCGGCTCGAGCACGCGACCCTCCTGGGCCTCTCCAACGACCGTGCGGCCCTTCTCGCCAAGCGCCTGATCGATATCGCTCCTTCCGGACTCGCCAAGGTTTTCTATTCCGACAACGGCTCCACTGCGGTGGAGATCGGCGTGAAGATGGCCTTCCAGTACCAGCAGCAGACCGGAAACAAGGACAAGAAGAAGTTCATCCGCTTCGACAACGCCTACCACGGCGACACCGTCGGCTCGATGAGCGTGGGCGGCATCGCCATCTACCACGAGGTCTACGCGCCGCTCCTCTTCCCTACCATCATGGCCCCCTCCCCTTACTGCTACCGCTGCCCGCTCTCGCCGGAGGGGGACTGCACCAAATGCGGCCTGCTCTGCCTTAAAGAGCTCGAGCGCCTCATGGAGGAGCACGCGCACGAGCTGGCGGGACTCGTGATAGAACCCTCGGTCCAGGGCGCAGGCGGGATGATCGTCCAGCCTCCCGGCTTCGTGAAAGGGGTGCGTGAGCTTTGCGACCGTTTCGACGTTCTCATGATCGCGGACGAGGTCGCCGTCGGCTTCGGGCGCACCGGCGCCATGTTCGCCTGCGGCAAGGAAGGGGTGACGCCGGACATCATGGCAATATCGAAAGGAATCTCGGCGGGATACCTGCCGCTTGCCGCGACGCTCACCACCCGCAAGGTCTACGACGCCTTCTGGGGGGATTACAGCGCGCTCAAGACCTTCTTCCACGGCCACACCTTCACCGGCAACCCGATCGCCTGTGCCGCGGCCCTCGCTAGCCTCGATCTCTTCGAAAAGGAGCGCCTCCTGGAGCAGCTTCCCGAGAAGATCGACTACATCCAGGACCGTCTACAGCGGCTCATGGAACTCCCCCACGTGGGAGACGTGCGACAGGAAGGGATGATCGGCGGGATCGAGCTGGTCAGGGACCGCCACACCCGCGAGCCGTATCCCTGGGAGGAGCGCGTCGGGGTGAGAGTCATCATGGAGGCGAGAAAGCACGGCCTCTTCCTGCGTCCCCTGGGCAACGTGATCGTCGTGTTCCCGCCGCTTTCCATCTCCATGGACGAGCTCGCCATCCTCATGGACGGCATCGAGGCATCCATCCGCAGCGTGACCGAATAGTGCGCTGCCATGCCAGGCAGAAACATCTGGCGTCTCGCGCAACCATCCAGTATAAATAGAACTTCCGCCTTGCCCCCTCCTCCGCCTTCGGCGGCTTATTCCATGCACACCCCTCCCCCTCTGGGGGCGGGGAAACCACGGACGGAGACGAGGCCGAGGGGGACAGGCACCTGCGGAGCCAGTCCCCTATTCAAAGCTCAAGGAGCACTTCATGGAACTGATCGACAGCCATTCGCACATATACGGCGAAGAGTTCGCAGAGGATTTCGAGGAGATGATGGCGCGCGCCGAAGAGGCGGGTGTCGGCACCATCATGGCGGTAGGCGCCGACATGGAGTCGAGCATCGCCGCCTGCGAACTCGCCAAGACGCGCGACAACATCTACTGCTCGGTCGGCATCCATCCCCACGACGCAGAGGGGGTGACCGAGGCGGATTACCAGACGGTGCGCGAGCTCGCCCTCAACAACCCGAAGGTCGTCGCCATCGGCGAGGTGGGGCTCGACTTCTTCCGCGACCGCTCCCCACGTCCGGCCCAGGAAGAGGTGTTCCGCCGTTTCATCAGGATGGCGCGCGAACTAGCGCTGCCGCTCATCATCCACGACCGGGACGCCCACGACCGGATCCTCGCCATCCTGAAAGAGGAGAAGGCGGAAGAGGTCGGCGGCGTACTGCACTGCTTCTCCGGCGACCTGGAGATGGCCCGCACCTGCATCGACATGAACTTCATGATCTCGATCCCCGGGACCATCACCTACCCCTCCAACGAGGCGCTCAGGGAAGTGGTGCGCGGCGTGAAGATCGAGAAGCTCATGGTGGAGACGGACGCGCCGTACCTCACGCCGGTGCCGCACCGCGGCAAGCGCAACGAACCGGCCTTCGTGCGCTTCGCGGCGGAGAAGGTCGCCGAACTGAAGGGACTATCGCCGGACGACGTCGGGCGCATCACCTCGTTCAACACGCGCAGGCTTTTCCGGATTGAACCGCCGGCGCAGGACGACACCATCGCCTACATGATAAGAAACTCGCTTTACCTGAACATCACCAACCGCTGCTCGAACCGCTGCACCTTCTGCCCCAAATTCGAGGAACTCTCGGTAAAGGGACACGAGCTGAAGCTCTCGCACGAGCCGAACTACGCCGAGGTGATCGCGGCCGTCGACGCCGCTTCCGATTTCAAGGAGGTGGTGTTCTGCGGCTTCGGGGAACCGCTCATCAGGCTTGATCTGGTCAAGGAGGTGGCGGCAGAGCTGAAGCGGCGCGGACTGAAGGTGAGGATCAACACGGACGGGCAGGCGAACCTCGTGCACGGCAGGAACGTGCTGCCGGAGCTCTCCGGGCTCGTCGACGCGCTCTCGGTAAGCCTCAACGCGTCGGACGCCGAGGAGTACGAGAGGCTCTGCAATACCCCGTTCGGAGGGGGCGGTTTTAAGGGGGTGTGCGAGTTTCTGCGCGAGGCGCCGCGGTACGTGCCGCAGGTGACGGCGAGCGCGGTCACGGTACCCGGGGTGGACGTGGAGAAGGTGCGCAAGCTTGCGCTATTGCTCGGGGTCGAGTTCCGCGAGCGCGAGTACGAAGAGGTGGGCTAAGGTTCATCAAAAGCAAATCCCCCCCGTCCCCCCTTCGCAAAGGGGGGAGCGCGAGGTCACCTGCCGCGCTTCGTGGGAACACTTTCAGCCATCCCCCGGAATTCACTGATAAAGCTGGGCTAAGGGGTGTCACCCGGCGGGATGGTGAAGTAGAAGGTCGCCCCCTCGCCGGGCTTCCCCTCGCCCCATACCGTCCCCCCCATGCGCTCGATCATGCGCCGCACCATGGAGAGACCCAGGCCGTGTCCGGCGAAATCGGAGCCGTGGTGCAGTCGCTGGAATGGCAGGAAGAGCTTGTTCGCCTGCGACATGTCGAACCCGACGCCGTTGTCCTTCACGTAGCAGATCCCGTCGCGCCTGCCGAAAGAGATCACGGTTTCCGGTTTCCCCGCGCTGTACTTCCAGGCGTTCCCCAGTAGGTTCTCCATCACGCTGGCGAGGAGCTTCTCGTCGCCGTTCACCTGCACCCCTTCCTCGATCTCAACGCAGACGGCCCGTTTTACGTCGGTAACCCTCAATTCGGCCACGATACGCTGCGCCATCGCACTCAGATCAACGCAGATCTCCTTGATGGGAGCAATACGCGCCTCGGATATGTCGAGCATCCGGTCAAGCGTCGCTTCCATCCGCTCGCCGCCGCTGATGATGTTCGCGAGGTAATCGCGCGCCGTCTCGTCCAGCCGCCCCCCGTAACCGTCGAGGAGCAGTTCCCCGTACCCGTAGATCACCCTGAGCGGGGTGCGCAGGTCATGCGACACCGAATCGTAGAGGAACTCGAGCTCAGCGTAGGCCTGACTCAGCTCAGCGGTCCGCTCGGAGACGCGCCGCTCCAACTGTTCCGAGGCCTTTCTCAGCTGATCGGAGAGTTTGCGCTCGTTGGCAAGCCGCATGGCGTTGCGGATAGCGACCCCGATCACCGGTGCGACCCCCTGGATCAGGTTCAGGTCGCTTTGCAGCAGCCCACCGTCACGGTTCGCGTCGTCGACGGCAAGGACACCCAGGGCTTCGCCTTCGCAGACTATGGGCGCGCAGATGAACGAGCGTACCCCGAGGGCCACGAAGAGGGAGAAATTCTCGGGAATCGCCTGGTCCCTCACGTCGTCTATGTTGTCGACGAGCATCGGGTTTTGGGTGCGGAAACAGCTGACGATGACCCCGGGCGCGACCGAGTCGTCGAGCGGAAGCTCGATGCGGCGGATCTTCTCCTCGTCCTCCGGGGAGAGCCCGAAACAGCCGCGCAGCAAAAGCGCATTTTTTTCCTTGTCCGCCAGCACCATGATGCCGCGCCCGTAGCCTAGGCGCTTGTGCAGCACCTGGTTCACGCTGGCAAGGATGTCCTCAAGCTCGGTCCGGGTCGAGATCACCTTGCCGATCTCGTTGATGGTGAGAGCGCTGTCGCAGTTCTCCTGTACCTGGGCAAGCAGCTTTTCGCTGGAATTGCGCATGCTGGTGAGCGAGGCAAGCAGGTCCTTGCGCTCGACACGGTTGCCGAGCAGGGCAAGCAGCAGGTAGAAAACCAGACTGCAGATGAGGACCGGCTCCAGCAGGAAATGGCTCAGAAAGAAGGTGGAGACGCAGAGAACGAGCAAAGCGATGAAGGTGATGCGCCGTGCGAGCAACAGGCGCGCAGTCAGTGAGGGGCGCCACCTGATCAGGTACCGGCAGACCTCGCCGCCGTTGAAGACGCATTCGGTATGCTCGATCTCAGGGAAGTCGTGGCCGAAAACGAGAAAGGCGGCCTCGAAAAACCCCATCCTGTTCTCGCACTGGTTCGGATTTTCCCGCACCCCCTCGTTGAAGGCCACCGTGACCTCGATCTCGCGGGAACCGGTCCTGCGGTGCGTGCAGCGTGAAGAGCGGGTGAACCTGGGGGCGACCTTGTTGATGAAGTGAAAGATGTACTCGGGCCCCACCATGCCGAGCATGAAGGAGCGCAGCGGCCCAAGGGCCTCAGGAGATGCGGCGTAGCGGCCAGCCTCACGGGCGATGCCGCGCCCGCCGGTCAACTGCACCAGCCGGTCGTGAAACCGGTCCACCTGGCGCTGCGTGAACCAGTGCCCGGGGTCGGCCACCTCGTGCGGCTTCATACCGGCGTGAGCGAGGAGTGCCGCCGTGTCGATGTGGGGGTATTTCTGCCTGAGGAGCTTCAGGTAAGAGTCGAAAATGCGGCTGTTGTATAGCGGAGTATCGTGCAACGCTGGATTCCATGCCCTTTTAACGCTTCAACGGAGCGTGGAGTTTACCGGCTAAATGCGCGGGAATCAATCAAATTATTTCTCACGAGATTCAAGGCGAATATCGCACTGTCAACCGGCGTCGGGGGGCTCCACCAGACAAAGGTTCTTTTAATCAGCCAAGGCTCAGGCGTGACAAGTTCGCTATTTGGTGGGCCGCGCAAGGGCGATGTTGTGGTGTAGCCCGGCCCTTCCCTGATATCAGCAGATAAAACTGCGATATATGTGATTTAAAATACTGACTTTATGGATGAGGTTCATAATATTAACATAGCCCAAAATGCAGTGAGCCCTATCAACTTTCGCCAGTGAGTTTCCCGTCTGGCGGCGTTGAGTGAAGTCGAAGAAACCGGTAATTATCAAGATGTAATGTCCGCCGCTGATGAAGGAGCTTGTGCCCTTTTGATCGAAACACAGAGGGCGGACCTTGGCGCAAAACGTGCACTTATGATGTGATTCCGGGCGCGGCCGTTACGCCGGCCGTCCGTGAAAAGCAACTTTCAAACCGGAGTGACTGGAACGTGGCGCAGCAAACGGCTGACATACCACTTCAAGACCTGCTGGTGCAGCTGAAGGAGCTTCCCTCCCTCGCGCACTACAGCCTTACCCTGTACCGCAGGCGTAACGGCGCCGTCGCGTCCTGTCAACATTTCGAAACCTGCTCCACCATCATCGAAGACCCTCTCTGCCGCGACGTATCCCGCCAGTTTTTCGAAGAAAACATGGACGTCTTCTTCGAGGAGGGAACTCCGTCGGTGTGCCGCTACGGCGGCGGCTTCCTCGGCTTTCTCATCCCCTTCGGCGTCGGGGGCGACGATTGCTGCCTCGTGGGCGACGGGGTGCGCGACGAGTCCATCGACCTGTGGCAGCTTGCCGCCCTCTCCCGAACCGAAGGGGGCGGGGATGCCTTTTCGCTGCTCCCCTACGTGGAATCGCTTCACACCGCGCGTTACGAAGAGGTGGAAAACGTCGCTCAGGAAGTGGGGCGCGCCATCGAGCAATACCGCTTCCCGACGGCAAGCCCCCCCCTCCCGCAGATCGTCACCGCTCCCTGCGAATCGGTCACCGACCAGCGCCTTCAGGCCGTCTCCCAGGCGCTCGAGCGTATCGACCGATGTACCTCGGTCACCGCCTGCGTCGCCATCGGCTGCGAGACCATAGCCGCCGAGTTCGAGGTCCCGCGCATCGCCGTGGCGCTCCCAGACGCCGAGGGTAAATCCTATCCGGTGACCGGCGTGTGGGGGATGCCCGACGAGATCGGGGTCGTTCCGGCCGAGTCCCTGCACCTGTTCCTGGCGCCCGCCAAGGGGGGGAAAGCGGTCCCCTGCGACGCCAAGATGCGCGCCGCCCTCCCCGGGCTCAACGCCGCCATGTGCGCCTTCTTCCCTCTCAAGTCGCAAGGGGAGCGGCTGGGCTTTTTGGCGCTACCGGAGAGCGATATCCCGCAGAACTCGGCCATGCTCGTCAACATGCTGACCGGCGCCATGGCCGCCAAAATGCGCTGGATCGTGAAGGACGCGGAACGCTCCAAGGAAAACGCCCTCTCCGAGCGCCTCATGTCGCTCACCGACACGCTGCTGCAGATCGACAGCAAGGAGCAGCTTTACGAGGCGATCATGAAGATCGCGTCCGACCTGATCGAGGCAACCCAGGGTTCCATCATGCTGATCGACAAGGACGGCGAGGGGATGCACATCGTCTTCACGCTCGGCATGACGCTCAACATCGCCCGCTGCCTGCAGTTGAAGGTCGGCAAGGGGATCGCCGGCATGGTGGCGAAGACCGGGCAGCCGCTCCTGGTGAACGACGTGGAGAAGGACAGCCGCGTCGCCATGGCCAACCGGCTCCGCTTCAAGTCCAAATCGCTCATCTGCATCCCGCTGAAACTCAAGGACAAGGTGATCGGGGTCTTGAACCTCTCGGACAAGAAGAACCTCCGCCCCTTCACCAACGGGGATCTGCAGCTCCTCACCTCGTTCGCGAACTTGGCCTCGCTCATGATCGAGCGCACCGAGGTGCTCGAGGAGTCCGAACGTTTCGAGCAGCTTTCGGTCACCGACGCCCTCACCGGACTTTACAACCGCCGCTTCCTGAAGAGCAGGCTCGAAGAGGAATTGAACCGCAGCACGCGCCACAGCCTGAACCTCACCATCATCTTCATCGACCTCGACTTCTTCAAGAGCTACAACGACCTTTGCGGGCACCTGGCCGGGGACGAGGCGCTCAAGATCACCGCGGACATCATCAAGGACTCGCTGCGCGAGATGGATATCGTCGCGCGCTACGGCGGCGAGGAGTTCTGCGCGGTCCTTCCAGGGACCTCGAAGAGCGAGGCCATGATAGTCGCCGAGAGGATCCGCACCGAGATCGAGGGCAAGCGCTTCCCAGGCGAGAGCGATATTCCGCTGAGGCGCCTGACGGCAAGCCTCGGCGTCGCCTCCTTCCCCGAGGACGGCCGGACCTTCCACGATCTGGTGCACGCCTCCGACGTCGCGCTCTATGAGGCGAAGGCGCGCGGCAGAAACCGCACCGTCGCGGCGCGAAGCTCCGCGCCGCAAGCCGAGAAAAGCGTCGACGTGGAGCCGCGCCAGGGCGCGTCTTCCCTCGCTAAAACCCTCGATTTCAACGCCTACCTGGAGGCCTCGCTGCAGTCCAAAGGATGACGTCCCCTCAAGCTGAACGCTCAACGTCCTTCCCTCCTGAAACAACCTCGGCTACTGCTGTATTTTTGTTGCTTCACACGGCGTTTTATTAGTGAAAATGTGTACGAATCGTGCTAATAATCACATCGCGCTTCGGAAGCATGCTTTGCGCTCTGCTGACAGCCGCCGGTCCCGGTTGAATTCGGCAGCACAGCCTTTGCTTTCTCCTGTCGCCATGTGAGGTACTGATGAAAGACGCCAGCAAGATTCTTCAATTTGCCCGGCCAGATACAGTAATAGAATTTGCACCCGGTTCAGAAAAGGAAGTTGGTCTAAACAAACTGATCAACAAACTGAACTTCATCAACTTCCAGGAAGAATCCATCCTTGTCAACTTCAGGCACACGAAGTACCCCCGCACGGTAACCATCGAGGCGGCTCCCCTCCCCTGTCTCAACAACAAGCTCGAATGCCGCTGGATCACGACCGACGCCATGAACGCGTCGACCGTCGGCTGCGTTTTCGACAACATATTCGTCGTGAGCGGCCACCGGCTCATCATGGCCGAGCCCGAGCTGATCAGCATCGACGAGGAAGGCGCCACCTTCCTCCTTCCCGACAAATGCATCGAGGTGAACTACCGGAAGTCGCGCCGGCACCCCTGCCAGGGAATCGCCGTCGAGCTCTTTCAAAACGGTGCGCGCCTGAACGGTACCCTGCTCGATTTCAGCGCCCTCTCCTTCAGGGTCGAGGCGACGGGAGACGGCAGCAGGAACTTCAACTGGATCAACGACGAAGCGCCGGTGCAGGTCATCTTCAGCGACGACCACACCACCCTCTATTCGGCCGAGTGCCGCATCGCGACCCAGACGCTCGGGAACAGCCGCAGGATCTACGTCCTGGAACCGCTGCAGGCCCACATGAGGCGCTTCAAGGCGAAGGAGGTCCGCAGCCTCCGCCACGAACTGCTCCCCTTGCCCAATGCCGTATTCAGGCACCCCTTCAGTCACAGAAACATCGACCTGAAGGTACTGGACATCTCCGGTTCCGGCTTTTCCGTGTGCGAGGATTTCGAGTCGAGCGTCCTTTTGCCGGGGATGATCATCCCCGACCTGGAATTGCGCATCGGCAACGGCTTCGCAACGAGGTGCTCCGCACAGGTGATCTACCGCGAGGACAAGCCGTTAAAGGAAAAGTCCTCCCTGGTGAAGTGCGGGCTGTGCTTTCTCGACATGGACATCCGCGACCATGTGAGCCTGCTCTCCATTCTCTACCTGGCCAAGGACAAGCACTCCTATATCAGCACGCAGATCGACCTCGACGCACTGTGGCAGTTCTTCTTCGACAGCGGCTTCATCTACCCGGAGAAGTACCACTACGTGCAGGCGAACAAGGCGCAGTTGAAGGAGACCTACCGCCGCCTCTACACGGAGAATCCGAGCATCGCGCGCCACTTCGTCTACCAGGAGCACGGCACCATCCTCGGACACCTGGCGATGCTCCGTTTTTACCGGGGGAGCTGGCTTGTGCACCACCACGCCTCGAACAAGGCGGAGTCGAGCCTCGGCGGGCTCATCGTGCTGAACCATCTCTCGCACTCAACCAACGACTCCTACAACCTGAAGTCGTCGAAGATGGACTACCTCATCTGCTACTACCGCCCGGACAACAAATTCCCGAACCGGGTCTTCGGCGAAGCGGTGCAGGCCATGGGGGACAAGAAGGGTTGCTCCATCGATACCTTCGCCTACTTCCATTACCACCGCACCTTCTCGGACAACTGGAACTTCTCCGGCCCGTGGAGTCTCACCCGCACGACCCGGGAAGACCTGTTCGACCTCGAGGCCTTCTACGAGCAGCACTCAGGCGGCCTCATGCTGAACGCCTTCGATCTGGAGCCCGGGTGCGACTGCGGCGAACTCGCGCAGGATTACCGGGAAGCGGGCTTCAAGCTGGAGCGGCACCTCTACACGCTAAAAAGAGGCGGGACGGCCAAGGCGGTCGTCATGGTCAACATCTCCGACATCGGCCTGAACCTCTCGGACCTGACCAACTGCATCACGGTATTGATCATCGACCAGGAACAGTTCCCCAAGGACATCCTGCTCATAGCGCTGTCCATCATCACGCACAAGTACCAGCAAAACGACCTGCCGGTACTCGTCTACCCGGCGAGCTACGCCGAGCACACAAGTCTCCCGTTCGAACGCAAGTACACACTCTGGGCGTTCAACATCCAGACCCACACTTCCAAGTTCATCAAGTACCTAGGTGACCTCCACAACCGCAACAGGCACAGAAGGACGCAGGGAACAGAGTCGGCTCAAGGCACTTAAGGAACAGATGATGAACGATCCGTTATACAACAGCAGCATCATCGACACGTACATAAAGCTGATAAAGAACCGGTACAACTTCATCAACGTCGGTGAACTGCTGAGCTACGCCGGGATGACCCCGCTCGAGGTGGCCGACCCGGGGCACTGGTTCACCCAGGAGCAGGTCAACCTCTTCTACGAACGCCTCCTGAAGCTTACCGGCAATGAAAACATCGCCCGTGAAGCGGGACGCTACGCCGCCTCCCCCGACGCCATCGGCATCCTCAGGCTCTATTTCTTAGGGCTCGTAGGGCTCGCGCGCGCATTCAGCCTCATCGGCGATACCGTCAACTGCAACCTCGTCCGCTCCTCCACCTACACCTCCAGGCAGATCAGCAGCAACAGCTATGAAATCATCGTGACCCCGAGGCCCGGCACGCAGGAGGAGCCGTTCCAGTGCCAGAACAGGATGGGCTTCTTCGAGGCGGTGGCGAGCCTGTTCCAGGCAAAGCTTCCCCGCATCGAGCATCCGGAGTGCATCTTCAACGGCGACCCGGTGTGCCGGTACATAGTCACCTGGGAGAAGTCGAGCATCAACTTCTGGCGCTACGCGAGGAACTACGCCTTCGTCGTCATCCTTCTCGTGACGGCTCTTTGCTTCCGCGCCGGTCAGATGAGGTCGGTCTACCTCCTCGCCCCGTGGGCGCTCTCCCTGCTCCTCGCCCTGAAGATCGGCTCCCTGCGCAGCGAGAAGACCGCCCTCTTCACCAGCCAGAAAAGCCTCAAGGACCTGAGCGACAACCTCTTCAAGAAGATGGAGATCAACTACACAAACGCTCTCGTCACCAACGAGATCGGGCAGGTGATCAGCAGGCAGACCGCGGTCAACGACATCCTGCAGAACGTGGTGCAGATCCTGGAGAAACGCCTGGACTACAGCCGCGGCCTCATCCTGCTCTCCAATCCGGAGAAGACGCGGCTCGTATTCCAGGCCGGCTTCGGATACCACGACGAACAGCTCGCCTTCCTCGGAAAGACCACCTTCCACCTGGACCGCCCCGACTCCAAAGGGGTGTTCGTCATATCCTTCCGTGAGCAGCGCCCCTTCCTGGTCGCCGACGTGAAGGAGATCGAAGGAAACCTCTCCGGCAAGAGCCAGAACTTCGCGAAGCAACTCCTTTCCCAGACCTTCATCTGCTGCCCGATCATATGCGAGGGGGAGTCGCTCGGGATCATCGCCGTCGACAACCTGAAGTCGAAGCGGCCGCTCGTGCAGAGCGACGTCTCGCTTTTGATGGGGATCGCGCCGGTGATCGGCATCAGCATAAGAAACGCAAAGCTGCACGAGGCGAAGTCGAACCAGTTCAGCTCGTTTCTCAAGGTCATGGCGGCATCCATCGACGCCAGGGACCCGCTCACCGCAGGTCACTCCGAAAAGGTCACCGAGTACTCGGAAGAGATCTGCGAAGAGCTGGGCATTGAGGCGGCGGAGCGGGAGATGATCAGGGTGGCGGCGCTTCTGCACGACTACGGGAAGATCGGGGTCCCCGACGCGATACTGAAGAAAAACGGGCGGCTCTCGGAGATGGAGTACGAGATCGTCAAGACCCACTGCCACAAGACGCGCGACATCCTGGAACAGGTCAACTTCGAAGGGATCTACCGCGAGGTGCCGGAGATAGCCGGCGCCCATCACGAAAAGATCGACGGGACCGGCTACCCGAAAGGATTAAGGGGAAAGGACATACCGCTGGGGGCGAAGATCATCGCCGTTGCCGACTTCTACGAGGCGGTCACCTCGCAGCGCCACTACCGCGATCCGATGAAGACGGAAGATGCCTTCCGGCTGCTCCGGGAAGGGGCCGGAAGCCATTTCGACAGAAACATCGTCGAGGCGCTCATCACCTGCCGCATGAGAGCGGCGGAACAGGATGAGGGGCAAGCGGCTCAGGAAGCCTGAGGTTTGCGTCCGCGGCAGGAGATGATCGGCGTGTAGGTGAAGCGGCGCGGGTTGGCGAAGAAGCTGCGGAATTCCTCGAGGAATTCCTCGTATCCCCCGGCGTATTCGTCGAAACCGTACCCGGACCTCTTGGCGGCGACCTCGACCTTCTTGGTCCAGTTGAACTCGTCGACCTGCTTCAACTCTCCGAAGATCTGGTGATGCGCCCCGACCTGCACGTCGATGTCCTCGTAGCCCAGGTCGTACAGGAAAGAGTAGAGTTTGCGGCCGACATAGGGGTCGAAGTCGTCGTTCACCTCGAGGCTCCTGATCGTTGCGGCGACGGCACGCTCCATCCGGGGTGAATGGCCGAAGTGGCTGAGGCAGTTGTAGTCGAGGTCGATGAGGCAGAGGATGCCTCCCGGCTTCACCGCCTCGGACATGTTCTTCACAAGTTGGTAGCAGTTGGAGAGGTGGTATTCGAGGAAGAACCTGCACCAGGCGAAGTCGTACTGCCCCAGGTAGTTGAGCGGCTGGTAAAGGTCGCAGCGCTCGAAACTCACGGTGTCCGAGCCGTAGTGTTCGCGGGCGTAGGCGATGCGTTCCTCGGAGAAGTCGACGCCGACCGCCCTCCCCCCTGGCTGTACCAGTTCGCCGAGCATAGCCGTGGTCTTGCCCGGGCCGCAGCCGATATCGATTACGCTCATCCCGGGTGCGAGCCCCGCCCAGCGTGCCTGCTCCCCGGTAACGGCGTTGTCGGTCTTCATGTCGAGCCGCAGCGATTCATCCGCGTGCTCCATCAGGTACTTCCGGTCTGACTGCATCAAACGCTCCTGTTAAGCTTTTCGAATCATTAGGGTTTATCACATATGCCGCTGATTCGTCAATCAGGCAGTTGGGCATGCCCCAGCTGCTCAGCACACAGTCACGACAAAGCCCGCCACATGCAAGCTTTACAAGATTGGTAGGCTATGGTAATTGGAATGCCGCCTGCCCTAGGGCGGTGCAAAAGGTTCCGTCGAATGAAATCAATCCTTGAGGAGGATCCATGAACTACAGGAAGAGCCTGATCGCCGGCGTGTTTGCCTCGGCGGTCACACTCGGAGCAGGAGCTTTGTCCGCAGCCCACGCCGCCGGCTACGCAGTATTCACCCACGGCGCGTCCGCGCTGGGACAGGGGAACGCGGTCACCGCCCACGCGAGCGACCCGAGCACCATTTTTTACAACCCCGCACTGATGAACAAACTGGAGGGGACCCAGCTCCAGGTCGGCACCACTGCCATCTTCTCTTCCCGCGAGTACACGAGCTCCGTCGGCAGCAACTCCACCTCCGACAATGCCGCCTTCTTTCCGAGCACCTTCTACGTGACCCACAAATTCAACGACAAACTGAGCGCGGGCTTCGGCGTCTTCAATCCCTTCGGCCTCGGCACCGAGTGGGGCAACGGGTGGGACGGCCGCTACATCGCGACCAAGTCCGAACTCACCACCTTCGACTTCAACCCGGTCGTCTCCTACCGCGTCCTCCCCTCGCTCACCGTGGCCGCAGGTTTGGACGTCTTCTATCTCGACGCCACGCTGCAGCGCATGATGCCGTCTTCCAGTCTGGCCGCATATGGGATGCCGGGGGGGTACGATATCGGCGTGAAATTCAAGGGTGACGGTACCGGCATAGGGTACAACCTTGCCGCGGCCTACGACGTTTGCGAGCACCTCACCTTGGGAGCCTCGTACCGCAGCCAGGTACATGTCGACATCTCAGGCGACGCCACCCTCTCCAGCCCGGTGTTGCCGGTAAGCGCCTTCAACAGCGGCGGCAAGACCAGCCTCACACTGCCGCCGCAATTCACCGCCGGGGTCGCCTTCAAGGGCATCGACAGACTGACCCTCGAGGCTGGTATGCGCTGGGAGGGGTGGTCCAAATTCAAGGAACTCAGCATCCAGCAAGACAACGGCTTCAAGACCGAGACGCCGAGAAACTGGAAGGACAGCTGGGGGCTCAACCTGGGCGGCAGGTACCAGTATGACGACACCGTCGCCCTCCTGGCCGGCTACGTGTACGGCGACACCGCGGTACCCGACAGCACCTTCGATCCCTCCATCCCCGATGCCAAGACCCACGTCTTCTGCGTCGGCACGGATCTCAACCTGAAGCCGGTCACCGTCGCCCTCTCCTACGCCTATCAGCTCTACGAGAACCGGAGCAAGCACAACACGCTCTACGGAGTTGACGAAACCTCCGCGAACGGCAAGTACGAAAACGACGCACACCTTGTGGCGGTCTCCGTCGGCTACAAGTTCTAGGGAAATTCCGCATATTAATGGCAAAAGGCCTCTTCCCTGACGGGAGAGGCCTTTTCTTTTCCAAAGATTTTGCAGCCTTAGGCAAAAAGCGTTGTTTTTCAGAGCAAAGCCGAAAGTTTTGATGCAAAAACTTTTACTTTTCAGGTGAAAAAAGTTGCTTTTCAGGTAAAAACAGTTGCTTTTCAGGTAAAAACAATTGCTTTTCAGGTAAAAACAATTGCTTTTCGAGCAAAAACAATTGCTTTTGAGCAAAAACTGATTTTTTTTGGACCAAAACTGTTACTTTCCGGGCAAAAACTTTTACTTTTGGTGGCAAAACTTTTACTTTCCGGCGATTGAGAACTACTTGAGCTTCGCGAATCTCGGATCCATGCTCCGCACCAGGTCGTCGTACGCCACAAGCGCCTTGATCTGCGGCGAGGTCTTCTTGACCGTCGCATCGAAGAGCGTGAGTTTCGTGTTGAACACCTGGGCCTTGTTCTTGAGGGCCGCAGTGCTCTCGGCGAGGAAGCTCTTCTCAGCCTTGTCGTCGCTTTTCAGAAGCGCCTTCGTCTTGTTCCAGTATTCGTCGGTGGTGCCGACATAGTGGTTCAGGCTCTCGAGGAACGAGAGCGACGAGGTGGAGAGCTGTGAGGTGGTCGTCAGACGCTCCTGCACGTCCGTCATCCCCTTGAGAAGATCCTGGTCGGCGAAACGGACCAGGTCGGAGACCTCCTGGGCGTAGTTCGGCTTGTTCGGATCGAGCGCATCCGCGCGGGTCAGGAACTGCTGTGAGGTGCCGAGATACTTGTTGATGGAGACCGAGGCGGCCCCGAGGGAAACCGCAGCGTCGGAGACGAACTTGGTGAAGAGCGAGGCCTGTCCCGCGTAGGGGATCGGCAACACCCTGGCGAAGCGAGCCGCTACCGAGCCGGCCTGGATGTACTTGGAGTATCCGGCGACGTGACCGGACATCCATTTGACGTAGCTCTCGAAATCGGCCATCGCCTGGCGCTGGGCACGCACGTCAGCGGTGATCTCCTTGAGTCTCTTGCTGTTGCGCGCGGCAAGATCGGTCGAGGTGATGCTGCAGCTTTGCAGCGCCTTGAGCTTCTCCTGAAGGAGCGCGTTCTCCTGCGTGAGTGCGGCTATGGTTGCGGCCTGGTCGCCGGTCTGCGGCATGACCACGGCAGCCGGAATTGCAGCTGCAGGGGAAGCGGCCGGGGCTTCAGAAGCCATGGCATGGGAAGCGATGAAGCCGGCTCCGATGATGGATGCGGCGATAACGATGCGGATTTGCACGGGTAAGCTCCTTTGACAAAATCGGTCAAACTGCTGGGAACATACATCAATAGAACCCGACAGACAAACAAAAAAGGTCTTTCGTGATTGCAATGAACGTGCAGTGACCTCTCCACAAAGCGATGCACCGTTTAGAGATCGTTCCTACGGTCCTCCGTGGGAACGCACGCTGGGAACGCTCCAGCGTCCCCTATACAGACGCCGGAGCGTCCGAGGCTTTGCGTTCCCACGCTGGAGCGTAGGAACGATGCAATGATTTTCCGCAGCACCACGTCTACATTCCCTCTCCCTCCGGGAGAGGGTCAGGGTGAGGGCGTCGGCAGTTGCAACTACTCACTTCGCGGCAACGCCCTCACCCGCCCTACGGGCACCCTCTCCCGCAGGGAGAGGGGGACTAGCGGATGAGCATCGCTAAACGAGAAAAAAAATGGGCCGCGCATGTCGCAGCGCGGCCCTAAAAAAGACTGAGGTAGTTTTCTTCTTTATTTTTCTTTGTAGCTGATGCGGTAGCTAAACCCTTTCGGATCGTACCAGTTGAGCATATCGCCGCCGACCTCGGCATAGGGATAGCCGAAAGTGTTGAGCGGAGCGCCTGCCTGTGGCGGATTCAGCACGACATCCCGTCCCGAAGCGATCTTGAAGCGGTAGGGATCGATGCCCCCCAAGAAGTATTCGCGGTACGCGCGTGTCTTGGCGTCGGCAAGCTCGAGCTTCTCGACGAGCATCGCCTTTCTCACGTCGGCAGGATCCACCGGGACCCAGCCGGTGCCGGGGAGGAAGAACTCGACCCAGCAGTGCTGCCAGGTGGTGATGTCCTCCTCCGCCTTCTTGCCGAGGCGCAGACCGAAGACCTCGCGCGCCGGCACCCCGGCGGCACGGGCAAGGGCGATGTAGACCGAGGAAATGTCGGTGCACTTGCCGCCCGGCTTCTTCAGGAGTTCGCAGACATCCCCTTTGCCGCAGCCGACCGTCGCCGGGTCGCGGTACATGTTCTCGCAGGTCCAGTCATAGATCGCCCTCGCCTTCTCCAGAACGGTCTTTTTACCTTTGACGATGGACTCGGCAAGTTTCTTCACCTCGCCGTCCACCGGCCCCATCGAGGTCGGGGCAAGGTACTCGGCGTAGTCCGCAGGGTTCCATGCCGGTTCCTTGCCCGACAGGTTCTTCATCTGGATTTCCTCGCGCTCCACCTTGAAGGTGTAGGTGAGCTTGCGGCTCTTGGCGTCCTTGTCCCACTTGGCGAAGAGCATCGGCGTGCCGTTCACCTTGTCGGTGTAGACCGCCGAAGCTGCGAAGTCGCCGGCAACCTTCACGTCGGTGACGTTCTGGTACCGGTCGGATACCGCATAGGGTATCCACAGTTTCGTCTCCTTGCCCGCTTCCTGACGGGAAAGATCGACTTCGACGCTCACGATACCACTGCGGCTCTGGGCCCAGGCGGCGGGCGCGAGGCTAAGGGAGAGGGCCAGCAGCGAGAGCAACAACCTTTTCATACAAACTCCTTGTTTAACTCGATATTCAACGGCACCAGCAGGTGCCTTACAGTTGCGACTTGACTACGGGCAGCCCGGCCTCTTTCCATTCGGAAAGGATGGCCTGGTAAATGGAGGGATAAGCGAGCTTCATCAGCTTGCGGTAGGCGGAGTAGCTGCGCCCGCCGCTGTTGCAGTACACGATGATTCCCTTCTCCTTCTGGAGCACACCGGACTTGGAGGCGAAATTTTCGGCCGGGATGTTTATCGCCCCTTCGATGTGCCCCTCGGCGAACTCGAACTCGTCACGTACGTCCACGAGGACGTAGGCGTCCTTCTTCTCCTTCAGGATCGCGGTCAACTGCGCCGGCGTGAGCTTGGTCGTCTCGATCTTCTTCGCGTAATCGGGACCCGCGACGATGGGGTACCCCTTCTCCTCCCAGACCGGGAAACCGTCCGGGTAAATGACCAGGTTGGTGTAGCCCGCGGCTTTCGCCTTGGCGGCGACCTTCTTGCTCTTGCCGCATTTAACCCCGTTGCAGTAAAGGACCACGAGGGCTCCCTTGTCTTTGGGAAGAAGCGCGAGTCCCTTCTCGAAATCCTTCTCGGTGACGTTCACCGCAGTGACCAGGTGGGCGACTTGGTATTCGTCGTTTGTGCGCGCGTCGACCAGGGTGAAGCTCCGCTTTTCATCCAGCATATCCCTCAGGGCCTCGCTGGAAACGGTCTTGAAGTCGGCATCCGCGGCAGGAAGCGGCAGTGCGGTCGCCAAGAGAAGAAAAAGGGTCAGCAGCGAGACTGTGGACCTGCCCAGTAAACGGATGACGCTGTTCATAGTTGCCTCCAATTGATATGCATGACATTGAAAAATCAACGTGACATCTCTGGTTTTCGAACACAACTGAGCGACAGTACCGTCTCACCGGTCACCCTCCGAGCCTGGCGCTTATCAGCTCCAGAAAGGCCTCTATCCTCACCCTGAGCTGCTCGGTGTCGGACTCCGAGTAGTCGGTTTCGATCTGCAGGAACGGAGTCCCGGGTCCTTGCTGCAGATGGTGCTTCACGCTAAGCGACTCCACATTGTAGGTATGGCACCCCTGCCAGGTGAGGTCGATGACGCCGTCGACCTGGAACTCGTCGACCAGCCGCTCCAAAAGGGAGAGCCTGCCGTGGTTTGGGGACATGCACGAGCAGGGTATGCGCAGGTACTTCTCCGCGATGCTACGGAGCAGATCCGCGCCGGGGACGACGGGATCGACCTTCTTGTAGGCCCCGCAGCTCTCGAAGCAGACCACGGAACCACCCAGTTCCTCGACCAGGCGCACCACCTTGTCCGACCCGACGCCGACGGGTACCCCGGTGAGGAGGATGCGCGGGGTGGTGCTGTCGAAGGGGGAAACGCCTCGCTCGGCCAGTTCGGTGAGCTCGGCGGTAAGCCGGTTTACAAGTTCGATCGCCTCGTGCTTGTCCACCGTGAAGCCCCGGTTGTGTAGCACGGTCAAAAGATCGATCCCGGTGATCGGCGCGGGCTTACGTTTCATTACGTCCTGGAGCGCCTTGAGGGACCGGCGCTCCTCGTTGAGCAGCATCACGGCGGATGCCAGACGCTCCGGAGTGATCTGCACCGAGAACTCCTCTTCGAGTCGGCGTATCAGGCGTTTGAGTTCAAGGATCCAGTACTCGAGGGCCGCCTCGTCCTGCACCTGCGGCAGCTGCATAAGGTGCAAAGGCTTCATCCGGCCTAGCAGCTCGTACATCTTCTTCTTGCCGTCACAGGTCGTTTCCGCAAGCAGCAGGTCGGAAAAATGAAAGAACGGGCAGGTATCGGTGAGAGCGAATCCGTAGCTCGACTTGATGAGAGGGCAGAGCGAGCGCGGCAGCACCTTCTCGGCGGCCGGTATCGGCGTGGGGCTGGTGCCGCACAGGGAAACCGGGATGGCACCGGCGGCGACGATGAGCTCGACCGGCGAGAAAAGGCAGTAAGTGCCGACGACCTTCTTGCCTCGCTCTTTGGCCATCTTAAGCGATATCGCGTTTCTCTCCCGCAGGCCGCTGATCTCTTGCAGGGTGGGTGTGCAAACCTCGCTCATGCTTCAAACCCGACTAGGGCGGCGCCCAGGGCACCCACCAACTGAGGGGCTGCAGGGACTAGGACCTCGGCGCCGAGGCCGGAGCCGATGGCACGGCAGATGGCCGGGTTCAGCGCGACGCCGCCGCTGAAGGTGATCCCCCCGGAAACGGAGACCTTGCCGGCGAGTCCCTGCATCCTGGAAGCGATGGACTGGAAGACCCCGGCGGCGATGCGCCCCTTGTCGACCCCCTTCGCGAGCAGACCGATGATCTCGGATTCGGCGAAAACGGCGCACATGCTCGAGATACGCACCGGTTCGGCACCCGCCGAGATGCTTCCCAGCTCTTCGAGCGATACCCCAAGCACGCCGGCCATGACCTGAAGAAAGCGTCCGGTCCCGGCGGCACATTTGTCATTCATGGCAAATTCAACGACTTTTCCCTCGGCGTCGACGCTGATCACCTTGCTGTCCTGTCCGCCGATATCCAGCACGGTACGGGTTTCCGGGTGGAGGAAATGGGCGCCGCGGGCGTGGCAGGTGATCTCGGTGACCTTCTTGTCGAACAAGGGCAGCGACACCCGTCCGTAGCCGGTCCCTACCACCCTTCCGACCGCCCCCTCGGCTATACCGGCGGCGTCCAGAGCCTGGCGAAAGGCGGCAACCCCGGCGCCGGCCGGATCCCAGCCGGTAGGAACTACCGCGGTGGCGCGAATCGCTCCGTCAAAGAGAACGGCCTTGGTGCCCGTCGACCCTATATCGATTCCTGCTGCGATCATGGTGCCTCGTTTTTATGGATCTCTCAGGCGGCCGAAGGAGAATAAGGGCCTGACATCAATAACCAATTGACCATCGAGAGTCAAATTGATAAATTCGATCAAATAAATACTAGGTATCGCATCTACCAATAAGGAGGTGTGTGGTGAACCTGAAACAGCTCGAAGTGTTCATAAAGGTGGCGGAAAGCGGAAGTTTCTCGAAGGGGGCGGAGGCTACCTTCATCACCCAATCCACCGTCAGCCAGCACATATCCGCGCTGGAAGGTGAGTTCGGCATGAAGCTTCTGGACCGTACCGGCAAGGGGGCACTCCCGACCGAGGGGGGGAAGATCCTGCTCGAGCGCGCACGCAAGCTCATGGATTATGCGAAGGAGATCCCCGTCGCCATGGCGCGTTTCAAGGGCGTCGAGGAGGCCGAGCTGAACATCGCCGGTAGCAGCATCCCGGGCGAGTACATGATACCGGCGGCACTGCCGCTTCTAATCAGCCGTTTTCCCGGGGTCACCATAGTGCTGCGTCAGGGGGACAGCCGCGACGTGCTGGGAAAGCTCATCTCGGAAGAGGTTGAGCTGGGCGTGGTAGGCGGGCGTTTCGAGGAGGAGAGCCTCGAGTTCATGCCGCTTGCCGACGACGAACTCGTGCTCATCGCCCCCGCCGGGCATCGCTGGAGCGGCAAGAAGGGTATCAGCAAGGAGGATTTGTTGGGAGAGCAGGTCGTGCTGCGTGAAACAGGTTCGGGCACCGGGAAGGCTGCCGCTCAGGCGTTGCGCGAGGCGGGGATAGATCCGGCACGGCTCAAGGTGGCGGCGCATCTTGGAAGCAACGAGGCGGTGAAGCGAGCGGTCATGGCGGGGATCGGGGTTTCCTTCGTCTCCGCGGTGTCGGTACAGCACGAACTGGAGCAGAAGTCGCTTGTGCAGGTTCCCATCGACGGCGTCAGCATGAAGAGACAGTTTTTCCTGGCGAGCCGCAAAGGAAGGGAACTTTCGCCGGCGGCGCTGGCCTTCAGGACCATCATGACGGAGATGTACAAGGGGGATTCAGCTTCCTGATTAGCCCCCCCCCCCTCCCCCTGGGAGAGGGCCAGGGTGAGGGGGGGGGGCGATAGCTGCCGTCCTGTCACTTCGCGGCAACGCCCTCACCCGCCCTTCGGGCACCCTCTCCCAAAGGGAGAGGGGACTTACGACTCTCAATCGTCAATGCGCCTCCCCCTACTCTTCTTACGATCAGAAACCGCCTTCTTGTCGGATAACCGTTTCTCTTTGGCGCCTCTGGGCACCTTAGTCTTGATTCTCTTCTTCGCCTTCTGCTCGCGCCTGCGCAGCATCTCGGCCAGGCGCTCGAGCGCCTTTTCCCGATTTTGAAGCTGCGAGCGGCTCTCGCTTGCCTGCGCCACGATCCCTGTCGGGAGATGGCGTATGCGCACCGCGGAATCCGTCGTGTTGCGGTGCTGCCCGCCGGGCCCCGAGGCGCGGTAAAACTCTACTTTTATATCGGCTTCCCTAATCTCAATCATTTGATGGTTCATCCTTCCTGCTTACTGTGACTGTTATACATACGACGTAGCTGCAACTGGCATAACTTCAGCAACTAGCGCTAAAAATTTCATACTTACCGATTTACCGGATCACACACTTACACATCCCGCCCTTTGTAACTTCCGCCCGTATTGAACTGCCGTGCGATATCTGTTACAGTGCCGCACTTCTGGAAAAATCCGCCTCAAGGAGGAGCACCGGCATGCCCGTCATCACCATCGACCTTGGAACCATGGCGAACAAAGAGAAAAAATGCGAACTGGTTCAGGCTTTGACCGAAGCCGCCAGCACTGTAACACAGATCCCCGCTGAAAAGTTCATCGTCTTCATCAACGAAATGGAGCGCGACAACATCGGCGTCGGCGGCAAGCTCCTCTCCGACATCATCAAATAAACGGAGCCATCCGCAATAACAATTCAAGGAGGACCTATGAAAAAGAGCCTGGGTAAGGCGACGCACGCCATGCCGACGCCGGTCTGGCTGGTCGGCACCTACGACAGTGAAGGAAAAGCAAACCTGGCCACGGTCGCCTGGGGGGGCGTCTGCAGCTCCGACCCGGCCGCGGTCACCGTCTCCTTGCGAAAGGCACGGCACAGCTACGACGCCATCATGGAGCGTCAGGCGTTCACGGTTAATATCCCCTCCCGCGACTTCGTGGTCGCCGCCGACTACGCAGGCATCGCCTCGGGCAAAAACGCCGACAAGTTCGCCGCCGCAGGCCTCACGCCGGTGAAAAGTGATCTCGTCGACGCACCGTACGTCGCCGAGTTCCCGCTCGTAATCGAGTGCAAGCTGCTGCAGACGGTGGAAATCGGGGTGCACACCCAGTTCATCGGCGAGATCGTCGACGTCAAGGCCGACGCATCGGTGCTCGACGAAGCAGGCCTCCCGGACCCGACCAAGGTGCAGCCCATCGTCTACAGCCCGACCAACCGCGGCTACTACGCCCTGGGCGAAAAAGTGGGCCAGGGTTTCGACATCGGCAAACAGTTGATGAAGTAACTGGAGCCTCGTCGCTCATACGGTATACTCCTTCCCGTTATCTCATCTGGGGTGAGGGAGTGCCATGGACGACGAGACCTTCAAAAAGGAAGTGCTGGACCGGCTGCAACAGATCATCGAGATGCTCGCCTCGATCCTGCCGGAGGCGTGTATCGAGGAGCCGGAAGAGACGACAGCGACAACGGATAGAGGGGTACGTAACAGAGCCGACGAAGCTTATTCCATGCTTGAGGAAATGCAGGATAACTACCAGTACGCCGTTGAGAAATGGCAGAGGGAGCACGGTGCCTGACACCTCTTTTCTCCGCACCTTAAAAGGCTGGTTGACCGATGGTCGACCAGCCTTTGCTGTTTCAGCGTTCAGCCTTTTGCAGCGGCAAAGCGCCCCGCCACGAAGCGCGTTTCGAAAGCGGCCGTCACCCGCCTCAGCCGATCATCCAGAAAATCCATGGTCCGCTTGGCGATTTGAGCCGGGACCCCGCCGTAGAAGGCCTCGGCAATTGCTCCGGTGATGCAGGCCAGGGTGTCTGAGTCCCCTCCCAGTGAGACGGCGAGGCGGATGGCGCTTTCGAAATCGTTTGATTCGAGAAACGCGGTGACGGCCTGTGGAACCGTCCCCTGGCAGGAGACGTCGAAACGGTACGAGGGCCTGATCTCATCGCAGCTGCGCGCGAGATCGTAGCCGAATTCCCCGGTGATGAAGCAGCGCAGCTCGTCCTTCGAGGCGCCGGTGCGCCCCAAAAAGACCGCGCCGGCAACGGCCTGCGCCCCCTTCACCCCCTCGGGGTGCCCGTGGGTCGGGAGGGTGCAGCTCCTCGCCAGGGACAAAGCGTCGGCAAGCGTATCGCAGGCCCACCCCACCGGGCTCACGCGCATTGCGGCACCATTGCCCCAGCTGTTGTAGGGCTTAGGCGCATCCGACTCGGCCCACGCGACGAATCCCCTGCCGTATCCCGCGTCTGGGTAGCTGCGGTAGTAATGCCTCATGGTGTCGTCGTACGGCGCGCCGGTCATGATCGCGTCGGCGAGCGCCACGGTGAGCACGGAGTCGTCGGTAAAGCGGCAGCTATCCTGGAAGAGCGGGAACTCCGTGCTCTTTATGTTGTTCCATTCGTAGATGGAGCCGACGATGTCTCCGGTCAGAGCACCCAGCATTGCGCATTCCCCCTACCCCGCTTCGTGCGGTTCTGGTATCATCCCTTCTCATGAACTACCTGTTCCATCTATACCTCTCCGGCGACGATCCCGACATCCTCACCGGAAACTTCATGGGCGACTTCGTGAAGGGGCGCCTCACCGACGCCTACCCGGACAAGCTGCGACGCGGCATCGAGCTGCACCGCCGCATCGATTCCTTCGCCCAGAACCATGAGAGTTTCACCGCCAGCAGAAAGCGCCTGGGGGCTGACTTCGGCCTGTACCGCGGCATCATGGTCGACATCTTCTACGACCACTTCCTCGCCGTGGGATGGCGACAGTTAAGCACCGAAGCGCTCCCGGACTACCTCAAGCGCGTACGCGCGAGCGTCGAGGCGCGTCGGAACCAGCTCCCCGAGCGTCTCAAGGGACTGGTGCCGGTGATCTTCGAGGAGATGATCCCTTCCTACCTGGACACCGAAGGGGTGGCCGACGCGCTGCGCCGCATGTCGCGACGCGTGCCGAGGGCGAACCCGCTCGCTTCAGGCGGCCAGGAGCTTACCCGCCACTACCGCTTCTTGCAAGAGGATTTCCACGCCTTCCTCCCCGACATTCGACGTTTTGCCGAGGAGACCATCCGGCGCTGACCCTTTCTTCGGCGCGGCAACGGTTCAGATGATGCGCGTGAATTTTTCCTTCGGGTAGATGGAGCGCGCGAAGAAGTCGACGAAATCGTCGACCACCTGTTCCACAAGGGCCGGATCAAGCATTTCCGGGCACTCCTCCTTCGGGGGACCGTCGAACTGCATGGTGAACTTCCGCATTTCCAGTTCCGCACTTATCGCACTGCCGCGCAGGCCATCGCCTTCCGGTTCGCGCTCCCAATAGACGCGCGCATACGGCAGGGCCTCCCTTAGTCTCAACATGATCTGCCTGCCGATATCGTGCATCGGCTCACCTCCCGCTTACGTTCCGATTTGGCAAAAACAGCTGCAATATTAGCGGTCCCCTTAGAATTTGCAATTCATCGGCAAGCTAGTTTTGAGATCGTTCCCACGGTCCTCCGTGGGAACGCACGTTCGGGACGCTCCAGCGCCCCTTAGGCAGACGCCGGAGCGTCCCACGCTTTACGTTCCCACGCTGGAGCGTAGGAACGATGCCGTCTCCCTCCCTGCCCCTCCCCTCCGGCGGCCGGACCTCGGCGCTCACTCCAAAGAGATCTCCTTATGCTACAAAAGTGCAATTCCCTCTGCTCTTTTCGCCGAAAAACCTTACATTGCGCTTGAATCCGAGCCCGGAGCAAGGTACATTAGAGCGCCGCATAGACGCCGCTAATTGGAGAAGACCGATCGACACGATTCAACTGCTCATCTTCACCCTTGACGACCAGCGTTACGCGTTGCGTCTGGACCACGTAAAACGGGTGGTCCGGGCGGCGGCCCTCACCCAGCTCCCCAAGGCTCCTGATGTGGTAATGGGCATCCTGGACCTGCACGGAGAGATCGTTCCCGTCATCAATCTGAGGAGGCGCTTCAAGCTCCCCGAGCGCCCCGTCGCCTCGAGCGACCAGTTCGTCATCGCACGCACCGGCAGGCTCACCCTTGCCCTCGTCGTGGACGGTTCCGAAGGGGTCATCGAGCCGCCTTCGGCCGACATCGTCGCCGCCGACGAAATCGTGGCAGGAGACGGGTTCGTGGCCGGAGTGACGCGGACCGCGGATGGACTGGTACTGATCCACGACCTCGACGCCCTGCTCTTCCCTCACGAAGAGGAGCAGATCGCGGCGGCGCTGGCACGCACCTGACATGGCGCAGTCGCAGACAAGCGCGACGCTGCAGCTGTTCGCCGCGTTCGTAGCAAAAGAACTTGGGCTTCACTTCCGCAAGGATCGCTTCGCGGAACTGGCACAGAAGATGGCTCCCCTTGCGCAGCAGGAAGGAGTCGATGATCTGGACCGCTTCCTGCTGCAGCTCATGTCCGCCCCGCTGGGAAAGGAGCGTCTGCGGCTTTTGGCAGGCGCCCTCACCATCGGTGAGACTTACTTCCTGCGCGACCCGAAGAGTTACCGGGTGCTCGAGGAGCGGGTGCTCCCGGAACTTGTCGCGGCCAGGCGACGCGGGAACCGCACCATCCGGATCTGGAGCGCCGGATGCTCCACCGGCGAAGAGCCCTACAGCATCGCCATCATCCTGAGCCGGGTGCTTCGGGACACGACCGGCTGGAAGATCAACATCCTCGGCACAGACTTGAACGAACACGCCCTGGAACGAGCCCGGCTGGGGGTGTACGGCAAGTGGTCCTTTCGTAACGCGCCGGGGTGGCTCATGAATTACTTCACCCAGCGGCCGGACGGCAGCTTCGAGATAGCATACGGCATCAGGGAGATGGTCCGTTTCGGGCATCTGAACCTTGCCGAGGAGACCGATACCCCCTCCCCCATCGCCGGGGGCGCCGATGTCATCTTCTGCCGTAACGTGATGCTCTATTTTCGCGAGGAGCAGATCGAGAAGACCGTCGCCAGGTTCCGTTCCGCGCTCAGGCCCGGTGGCTGGCTCTTCATGGGACCGACCGAAGTGGACCACCACAGGGTGGAAGGCTTCACCTGTCACATCTTCGATGGCGCCTTGGCGCTGAAAAGAAGCGATGGACGCCATAAAGCGACCCGGGCCGCGCTTTCAGTACCCGCTGCCGTGCCGGCGCCTCTTTCCGGTGCACACGCGGGGCAGGTGATCGGGCGCAACGCGACATCTATCGCCGAAAAGCGCCCCCCGGCTCGCAAACCGGCGCCCGGAGCCGAACTCCCTGCGGCGCAGGCGATACCGGACGCACCGCAGAGCCCGGACACACTGCAGCAGGCGCTGTCGCTGTTTGAAACGGGAGCCTATGAACGGGCGGCCGAGGTCGCCCTCGCCGGAGCGCAGCAGGCCGAGCACCTGGCCCTTGCGGCACGCTGCTACGCAAACCTCGGGCGTTACGACGAGGCACGGGAATTGTGCGAAAGATCGATCCGGCTCGAGCGACTGAACCCGCACAGCCACTACCTCCTCTCCATGATCCGCGAGCAGGCGGGGGACGACGAAGGCGCCATCACATCGCTTAAGCACGCGCTCTACCTCGACCACGACTACCTGTTAGCCTACTTCGCGCTCGGAAACCTCTTCCGCAAGCGCGGTGAGCGGCAGGAGGCGGAACAGAGTTTCGGCAACGCCCTGCGCCTTTTGCAGCGGCTCGACCCGAACGAGGCCATCCCCGACACCGAGGGGATGACGGCCGGCATGTTGATCCACCTGATCAAGGGCATCAGCCGGGGATAACACGGCAGGTTTTAAGCGCCGAGCCTGCCCAGCGCACCTCCCCCCGGAGGGGGGAGGCCGGGAGGGGGGAAGTCGGGTCAAGCCGCTACGCTCCCCCTCCCTGTCCCTCCCCCTCCGGGGGCGGGAACGCCTGGGCTACTTACTTAGAAGGAGAAGCAGATGTCGCAGAGAAGTTCCGCCATAGACTGGGCGTCGCTGCTCACCCGCCAGCAGGCGGCCTTCGACGCCGTTCTCCAGGACCGGCACGACCACGAGCGCGAGCAGGCGCTGCTTCAGGAACGCGCCCGGCTCATGAGCCAAAAGCCTGCCGAGGACGCCGGGAGCATTGCCTGCGTCGACTGCCTGGAGTTCACCCTCTCCGGCGAGCACTACGCCATAGAGCTCTCCTTCATCGCGGCCACGCTTCCCCTGGCCGACTTCACCCCTTTGTTCTGCACCCCTCCCTTCGTTTTGGGGATCACCAGCGTGCGCGGCAGAATCATCTCCATCGTCGACCTGCGCCGCTTTTTCGAACTCCCGGCAGCCGGACTTTCCGACCTTAACCGGGTGATCGTCGTAAGCGACGGCACCATGGAATTCGGCGTCCTGGCCGACCGGGTCGAGGGGATGCGCTCGCTGCCCCGGTCGGAACTCAACCCGGCACCCGACACCTTTACCGGGATGAGAGGCGAGTTCCTTGCCGGGGTCACTGCCGAGCGGCTTGCCCTGCTCGACATGGCCAGGATACTGGCCGACCCGCGCCTCATCGTGCACGAAGAGGTCGGGTAGACCTATTGAAATCAAGATCGAGGTTGAGGTTGCGTCTCAACCTGACTTTTGGAGGTTCCATGCTCAGCACCCTTAAAATCCGCTCCAGACTGATCGCAGGCTTTTCCGTGCTGCTCGTGTTCCTGGTCCTGATCGGCGCGCTCTCCCTCAAGAACCTCGCCGCCGAGGGGCGCCTGCTCAGCGAGTTCTACGAGCACCCCTTCGCGGTGACCAACGCGATCCAGCAGGTCGACACCAACATCGCGCGCATGCACCGCGGCATGAAGGACGTGGTCCTCTATGCCGCCGACCGTGAAGACCTGGAAGCAACCCTTGCGGAGATCGCCAAGTACGAGCAGGAGGTCTATCGCGGCCTCGCCCTCGCCCGCGAGCGATTCCCCGGCGACCAGGCGAAGATCGACCGGATCAAGGAGTCGATGGACCAGTGGAAGGAGGTCCGCGCCAAAACCATCGCGCTCACCCGCCAGGGCAAGGTGAAGGAGGCGGTCGCCTTCCACAAGAACTACGCCCGCCGCACCGTTGCCCAGATCGACGCCCAGGTGGAAGAGGTGCTGAAGGCTTCGCACGCCATGGCCGACAACTTCGCCGCCGAATCAGCCCGGAACCAGCGCCTCACCTTCGCGGTCACCGCGATTCTCGTGGCACTGGCCTGCATCATCGCCGCCATAATCGCCTTCGCCATCACCGCCTCCATCACAAGGCCCCTGAACGACGCGGTGCAGGCCGCCGACCGACTGGCCCAGGGGGACGTTTCCGTCGAACTCGACAGCGCCTCTCCCGACGAACTGGGACAGCTTTTACGGGCGATGAGAAAAATGGTGCTCTCCCTGCGCCGCATGGGGGAGACCGCGAACCGGATCGCCGTCGGCGACCTCGATCTCGAGGTGGTTCCCCTCTCCGAGCGCGACGTCTTCGGCAACGCCATGAGCAACATGGTTGCCTCCCTGAAAAGGCTCGCCGCCAGCGCCGACCGCATTGCGGCCGGGGATCTCACCATCGAGGTGCTCCCCGCCTCGGATAAAGACCGCCTGGGTAACTCCTTCAGCGTGATGACCAGGAACCTCAGGGACTTGAGCCTCGAGATCTCCGAGGTGGTGAACGTCTTAGCCGGGAGCGCCGCCGAGATCATGACCACGGTGAGCGAGCTTGCCTCCAGCTCGGCCCAGACCGCCACCTCCATCTCCGAAACCAACGCCACGGTCCAGGAGATCCGCCAGACCACCGACCTCACCTCGCAGAAGTCGCGCCAGGTTTACGAAGGGGCGCACCGTTCCGCGCAGATCGCCAAGACCGGCCGTGAGTCGGTGAACAGCACCCTGGACGGCATGCAGGGAATCGACGAGCGCATGGGCTTCATCGCCGAGCGCATCGTGAACCTCTCCGAGCAGAGCCAAGCCATCGGCGAGATCATCGCCACGGTGGCCGACCTAGCCGAGCAGTCGAACCTCCTCGCGGTCAACGCCGCCATCGAGGCCGCCAAAGCGGGTGAGCACGGCAAAGGGTTCGCCGTGGTGGCCCAGGAGGTGAAAAACCTCGCCACCCAGTCGAAACAGGCGACCTCCCAGGTGCGCAGCATCATAGGGCAGATCCAGAAAGCCACCACCGCGGCCGTCCTCGCCACCGAGCAAGGGAGCAAGGCGGTCGAGGCGGGGATGAAGCAGTCAAGCGAAGCGGGCGAGTCGATCCGCCAGCTTGCCGCGAGCATCGAGGACTCTTCCAACGCCACGCTGCAAATCGTCACCTCGACACAGGAACAGGCGATCGGCATGGACCAGATCGCCATCGCCATCCAGAGCATCAACCAGGCAAGCGATCAGAACGTGGAGGGGTCGCGCCAGATCGAGGCGGCGGCCAAGAACCTTTACGAGTTGAACCAGAAGCTGCAGAAGCTGGTGAGCGGCTACCGGCTCGCCTGATCCCCTTACGCGGCGGCGATCACGAATAAAAGGTGACTGTTACGACATGAGCGACCATGAGGCGCTGTTGAAAGAACTGCTCGCGACCTTCGCGATAGAGGCGCAGGAACACCTGGACGCCCTATCCTCCCATCTCCTCGCCCTGGAGCGCGAAGAGGAGGAGGCCGGGCGGCAGCGCCTGCTCGAAGGGGTGTTCCGCCGCGTGCACACCCTGAAAGGGGCGGCGCACGCCGTCAACCTCGTCGACGTCGCCCACGACTGCCAGGAGCTGGAAGAGGTGCTGGCAGGGATCAAGCGTGGCGAGGCGGAGTTCGGCGTGGAAACCTTCGACCTCCTGCACCGCGAGATAAACCGGCTTTCGGCCCGCATCTTCCCGGCAGGCGCCCCCACCGCCGCGCCTGCACCGGCGCCACAGGGCGCTCTTCAAAGCGCCCCCCCCTCCCCTCTTCCGACGGCGCCCGCACCGCCTGTTGTCGCCGAAGCGACCGCCCAAGCGCCCGCTTCGGCGCAGCCGCGCCCCGCGGCGCCCGTCCATGCCGCCGACGAAACGGTGCGGGTCTCCGCTCGGCTTCTCGAGACGCTCCTTTTGCAGTCCGAGGAGCTCGTCTCCGCGAAACTCGCCGCCTCGGTACTGCAGGAGGAACTCTCCTCCCTGGTCGGTGAGGTTGCCGAACGGAGCGCCGAACGCGACCGCGCCCTCGCGGCGGCAAGGCGCGCCATGAAGAAGGGGACCGGCGGTGAGGCCTCGCTTGCCGGACTTCTCGAACAGGGGTGCCGGCATGAACGTACCGTGGAGGGGCGCCTGCGCCTTCTGGAGAAAAACGCGGAAAAACAGACCCGCTCGCTGCAGGCTCTCGTCGACCCGCTCCTCGAGGAGATGAAGAAACTGCAGCTCCTCCCTTGCGCCTCCATCCTCGACCCTTTCGCAAAGCTGGTGCGCGACCTCACCCGCGAGCTCGGCAAGGAGGCCGACTTCTCCCTTTCCGGCGGAGAACTGGAGTTCGACCGCCGCATCCTGGCCGAGCTGAAGGAGCCGCTTCTGCACCTCGTGCGCAACACGGTGGACCACGGCATCGAGCTGCCGGAGATAAGGGAAGCCTCGGGCAAGCCCCGCCGCGGCACCGTGAGCGTGGAGGTGAGGCTGCAGGACGCAAATCGTGCCGAGCTCGTCCTCTCCGACGACGGCTGCGGCATCGACATCGAGCAGGTGAAACGTTCGGCGCTGCGCCGGGAACTCGCGACCGACGAGGCCCTCGCGCGCATGTCCGACTCCGAGGCGCTTCAGTTCATCTTCGAGTCCGGGCTTTCCACCAGCGGCACCGTCGGCAGCATCTCCGGACGCGGGGTCGGCCTCGCCATCGTGCGGGAGACGCTGGAGCGGCTTGGAGGACACGTCACCGTCACCAGCATGCCCGGAGCGGGTACCACCTTCCGGCTCGTCTTCCCGCTTTCGTTCGCCCGGATGCGCGCGCTCTTGGTGCAGGTGGCCGGCCGCGACTGCGCCATCCCGGCGACGGTGGTCGAACTGAGCGCACGCGTGCCGCTCGCAGAGGTGAAACGGGTGGAAAACCGCGACACCGTGGTCGCTGCGGGCGAGGTGCGGCCCCTCGTCTCACTGGCCGGCATCCTGGAAACGGGGCGCCGCAGCGTCGAGCCGGACGCCACGGTATCTTACGTCATCTTGCGTGCCGCCGACCGGCGCATCGCGTTCGCCGTCGATCAGGTGCTCGGGGTGCAGGAGATACTGGTGAAGCCGCTCGGGCGCCAGCTCTCGCGGGTGCGCAACGTGGCCGGCGCCACGGTGCTCGGTTCGGGTCGCGTGGTCCCGGTTTTGAACGTGGCCGACCTCTTCCGCTCCGCCCTTGGGAGTGGTGCCGCCGTCGCCTCCCTGCCGGTAGCGAAGGCACCGGCACGCCGGGCGCGCGTATCGGTGCTGGTTGCGGAAGACTCCATCACCTCGCGGACCTTGCTGAAGAACATCCTGGAGGCCTCCGGCTTCCTCGTGCGCACCGCGGTCGACGGGGCGGACGCCATGGCGCAGCTTAAAACCGAACCGTGCGACGTGGTGGTCTCCGACATCGAGATGCCGCGCATGGACGGCTTCGAGCTCACCCGGTCGATCCGCGCCGACGCGAAGCTCGCCTCGCTCCCCGTGATCCTCGTCACCGGTCTCGAGTCGCGCACCGACCGGGAGCGCGGCATCGACGTCGGCGCCAGCGCCTACCTCGTGAAGAGCAGCTTCGACCAGACCAACCTCATCGAGGTCATCCAGAAACTCACCTGACAAGGAAGCCGCGTGATCAGAGTTCTCGTAGTTGAAGATTCGAAAACCGTGCAGCAGGCGCTGGTGGCCGCTTTCGATGCGGACCCCGATCTGACCGTGATCGGCACGGCGGAGAGCGGCGAGGCCGCCGTGGAGGCCGCAAGGAGCCTCAGGCCGGACATCATCACCATGGACGTCAACCTCCCGGGCATGGACGGTTTCGACGCCACCCGCGCCATCATGTCGAGCTGCCCGGTCCCCATCGTCATCGTAACCGGGAAGATGAACCCGAAGGACTCGGCCACCCTCTTCCGGGTCATGGAGGCGGGAGCCCTCATGGTGCTGGCAAAGCCCGCAGCACCCGGCTCTCCCGATTACCGCGAGTCGGTGGCGGACCTCATCCGCCACGTGAAGCTCATGTCCGAGATCAAGGTGGTGCGCCGCGTGTTCCCGACCGGGAAGATGGCGCCCTCCCCGGCCGCAGTCCCGGCGCCCCGGACCGTCCCCGCCGCCCCGGTAAAAGTTGTGGCCATCGGCGCCTCGACCGGCGGCCCTCCCCTTTTGCGCCGCATCCTCGCAGGGCTCCCGGCCTCCTTTTCCGCCGCGGTCCTCGTGGTGCAGCACATGGCCGTCGGCTTCACGGAAAACTTCGTGCACTGGCTGAACCAGCACTCCACCATGCCGGTGCTGCTCGCCGCCGACGGCATGATGCTGGAACCGGGGCGGGTTTACGTGGCGCCGGACAGCTACCATATGGAAGTAGCCCGAGAAGGGCGCATCCGCCTCACCGGCACGGCACCGGAAAACGGCGTGCGTCCCGCCGTGTCGGCGCTTTTCCGCACGGTGGCGCAGCACTACGGTCGTAATGCGGTCGGGGTGCTCTTGACCGGCATGGGCAAGGACGGGGCCCTGGAACTCAAGACGATCCGCAGCAGCGGAGGCGTCACCGTAGCACAGGACAAGGAGACCTCCATGGTCTTCGGGATGCCGGGCGAAGCGATCCAGATCGACGCCGCCCAGCACGTCCTATCGCCAGACGGCATCATCGATCTGCTGACCACGCTGGCGGCAAAAGGCGCCGCCGCCTTGAAATGAAGGAGTTGGCAACGAACATGAATCAAAGCAGCACGACAGCGGTTCCGCACCGCATCCTCATCGTTGATGACAGCCCCACCCAGGCGAAGCTCCTCGAGCAGATGCTCGCCGAACAGGGGTACCGGGTCGTCGTGGCCAGAAACGGAGACGAGGCGCTCGAGTCCCTCTCGCAGATGCCGGATCTGGTCATCAGCGACATCCTCATGCCGGGGATGGACGGTTTCGAGCTCTGCCGTCGCATCAGAGAGTCGAAGACAGGAGGCGAAACACCGATCATCCTGCTCACCCACCTGAACGACCCCGCGGACGTGCTGCACAGCCTCGAAGTGGGCGCCAACTACTTCGTATCGAAGCCGTACAGCAAGAAACTGCTCCTGTCCCGCATCGGCGCCGTGTTGAACGGGGAGCGGGTTTGCCGCCGGGGTGACAACGACGGGGAGGTCGCCGTCTCATACCGCGGCAAAAACTACCGCGTACAGGCCGATTGCGCCCACACCATCGAACTGCTCCTTGCCACCTACGAGATGGCAGCGGAAAAAAACCAGGAACTCCTCGGGGCGAAGGCATCCCTGTCGAGCCTGAACCGGGAACTCGAGCAGCGCGTCGTTGAGCGGACTGCGGCCCTCACCCAGGAAACCGCGGAACGCCTGCAGGCGATGGACGAGTTGAGGAAGAAGGACGAAGTGCTCATGCAGCAAAGCCGCCAGGCTGCGATGGGCGAGATGATCGGCAACATCGCGCACCAGTGGCGCCAGCCGCTAAACGCCGTGGGGCTGTTGGTCCAGGACCTCACCCTCTCCTACGAGTACGGCAACTTCAGCCGTGAATACCTGGAGACGAGCACCGGGAAGATCATGCAGATGGTCCGGCACATGTCGCAGACCATCGACGACTTCAGGAACTTCTTTACGCCGGACCGGGAGAAGAGCGCGTTCGAACTGAAAAAGGTGGTCCGCCGCGCTCTGGCACTCATGGAGGGGAGTCTCGCCGACAAGGGTATCCGGGTAGAGGTCGCGGATGGAGACGTCCCTCCCATCGTCGGGCACCCCAACGAATTTTCCCAGGTGCTTTTGAACATCATCAACAACGCCGCCGATGCCCTTTGCGATAAAGGGATACCGGACCCGAAGATCAAGGTCACGGTGGCCCGCGAGGGGGAGAAATCCGTCATCACCATCGCCGACAACGCAGGCGGCATCCCCCAAAACATCATGGGGCGCATCTTCGAGCCGTACTTCACCACCAAGGAACAGGGGAAAGGCACCGGCATCGGCCTGTTCATGGCCAAGAACATCGTCGAAAAAAGCATGAACGGCTCGCTCTCGGCCCGAAATACCGGGATCGGTGCGGAGTTCAGGATCGAGGTCTAACATGTCAACAAAACCAGGGGCGGGTTTCACCCTGCTCTACGTGGAAGACGAGGAAGTCACGCGTGAAACGGTGCTTGGCCTTCTCGCGCGCCGTTTTCCCGGCCTGACCATCCGTGGCGCCGAAAACGGGGCGAAGGGGCTGGAGCTTTTCGGCAGGATTACCCCGGACCTCGTGGTCACCGACATAAAGATGCCCTCCATGAGCGGTATCGAGATGTCACGGCAGCTTCTCGAACTGAAGCCGTCCCTGCCGGTCATCATAACGAGCGCTCATAGCGACATGGAGTACCTGATCGAGGCGATCGAGCTCGGCGTGTCACGCTACGTGCTGAAGCCGATCGACTCGGGGAAACTCTTCGCCGCCATCGAGGCCTGCCTCGCCTCCCTGACCATCGAGCGGGAGCTCGCAGCGCAGCAAGCGTTCGTGCGGAAGCTCTCCCGGGCCGTGCAGCAAAGCCCGAGCAGCATCGTGATCACCGATCCACGCGGCTTCATCGAGTACGTGAACCCGAAGTTCGTCGAGCTGACCGAGCGCCCGGAGTCCGAGGTGAAGGGACGCCACCTTGCCACCATCCTCCAGGGTGGCGATGCCATCTGGTCCTCGGTAGCCGCCGGTAACCAGTGGCACGGAGAGCTGACCGGGGCGCGCAAGCACGGTGCCCCCTTCCACGAGGCAGCCTCCATATCGCCCGTCTTCGACGAGGCCGGCGCACTCAGCAACTTCGTGGCGGTGCTGGAGGACATCACCGAACGGGTGCAAAACGAACGCGAGATCAGGGAACTGAACGAATCCCTTTCCGCCCGGGCTCAGGAGCTTGAGATCGCCAACCGCGACCTCGAAGGTTTCAGCTACACGGTCTCACACGACCTGCGCGCTCCGCTTACCAACATCAACGGCTACTGCCAGGTGATCCTGGAGCTTTACGGGGAAAAGCTCGAGCCTGGGTGCAAGGAGTTCATCGACATCATCTTCAACGAGACGGTGAACATGAACCAGCTGATCCGCACACTGCTGGAGTTCTCGCGCGTGTCGCGCTCCGAGCTGTCGAAGCAGCCGGTCGACCTGAGCGACATGGCACTTCTCATCGCGGCGGCGCAGCAGTTGGCCGAGCCGGGGCGGCGTTTCTCCTTTTCCATCGCGCCGGACCTGACCGCTTACGGCGATCCGGACCTCCTGAAGGTGGTGCTGCAAAACCTCATCTCCAACGCCTGCAAATACTCGGCACAAAAAGATGAAGCGCGCATCGAGTTCCTGAAGACGGAGGTGGACGGTACGGAGGCCTTCGTCGTGCGCGACAACGGCGCCGGGTTCAACATGGTGTACGCCGGCAAGCTGTTCAGCCCTTTCCAGCGGCTTCACTCCGACCGGGAGTTCAAGGGGTTCGGCGTCGGACTCGCCACCGTGCAGCGCATCGTGCAGCGGCATGGCGGCCGGGTGTGGGCGGAAGGAGAAGTCGACAAAGGGGCAAGTTTCTTTTTTACCCTGCCGGCTCCCGACAGCGGGACGTGATGCGGCCTGGGCTTTTTATGCAGTCATGAAGGAGGGGATGCTGAAGTGAAAGCAAGCAACACGCAACGGATCTTGCTGGTGGACGATGAGTCGGACATCCTTTACGGCTGCCGCGCCTGCCTGAGCAACAGCGGCTTTGGCGATGTCCTCACCGAGAGCGACAGTCGTCTGGTGCTGCCGCTTCTGGAGCGCGAAGAAGTCGATGTCATCGTGCTCGACCTGCACATGCCCAACATCTCAGGGATCGACCTGCTGCCGCAGATCGTGAGCCGACACCCGCAGATCAAGGTGATCGTGGCTACCGCAAGTAACGAGGTGGAGACGGTGGTGAGCTGCATGAAGGGGGGCGCCTTCGACTACATGGTGAAACCGATCGACGTGAAGCGGTTGCTCACCTCGGTCAGGAAGGCGCTCGAGCTGAAGAGCCTCTCCAACGAGCTCTCCAGGTTGAAACAGTACATGTTCACCGACCGCCTGGATCACCCGGAGGCCTTTTCCAGCATGGTCTCATCGAACAAGGCGATGCGCGCGGTATTCCAGTACATCGAGGTGGTCGCCGGCACCAGGCAGCCGGTCACCATAACCGGCGAGACCGGCACGGGAAAGGAGCTCGCCGCCCGCGCCATTCACGACCTGAGCGGACGCCGTGGCCCCTTCGTTCCTTTAAACGTCGCAGGGCTCGACGACAACATGTTTTCCGACACCCTTTTCGGCCACGTAAAGGGAGCCTTCACCGGAGCCGACACGGCGCGTGACGGGCTCATCACCCGGGCGTCGGGGGGGACGCTGTTTCTCGACGAGATCGGGGATCTGGGCGAGATGTCGCAGATCAAGCTGCTGCGCCTTTTACAGGAGCAGGAGTACTATCCGGTCGGCTCCGATTTCGTGAAGAAGAGCGACGCCCGCATCGTCATGGCGACGAACCGGGACCTCCAGGAGTTGATCAAGCAGGGGAAGTTCAGAAACGACCTCTACTACCGGCTCTGCGGCCACCGGGTGCATCTCCCTCCCCTGCGCGAGAGACTGGACGACGTCCCGCTTTTGCTCGATCACTTCCTCGAGAAGGTGTCGGCCGACCTCGGAAAGAAGAAGCCGACCCCGCCCCCGGAGCTCCCCCTCATGCTGAGCCTGTATCGCTTTCCGGGGAACGTGCGCGAACTGGAGGCGCTCGTCTCCGAAGCGGTTTTGCGCCACACCGGCGGAGTCCTCTCCATGGAGACCTTCCGTAACGCGATCGGCTGCGAGCCCCCCGTCGCGTCGGAACTCACCGCATCGCGTCCTACCACTTTGGAGCAGGCACTAGCCGCCATTTTCGGCCGGTTCCCGACCATAGCCGAGGTGGAGGAGCACATGATCGCCGAGGCGATGCAGATGGCGAAGGGTAACCAGGGGCTGGCCGCGAACATCCTCGGCATGGCGCGGCAGACTCTCAACAAGCGTCTGAAGTCCCAGTTCGCCTGAAGTATAGGAAGGGACACTTGAAAAAAAGAAACCGCCGGGGCCTTTGGGCAACCGGCGGTTTCTTTTTTAGGATGATTCCCCAGCCAGTCCCCTCTACCTCCGGGAGAGGGTGGCCGAAGGCCGGGTGAGGGCGCAGCCATTAGGGAAGGTTTCGCATGCAACGCCCTCACCCTGGCCCTCTCCCGGGGGGAGAGGGAAGTGGACGAACGTCCGTTAGAAGTACTTGGCGACGATCCCCTGTGCCAGGTCCATGGACGAGGTGAAGGCGGGCGAGATGGGGTTCAGGACGTGCACACCCTCCCCTTCGGCGACCACCAGGAAGTCCATCACCAGCTCCTTTTTCTCCCAATCCACCAGTTGCGGCCTGATCCCCACCTTGGAGGCGGGCACCACGTCTTCGGGCTTTAACTCCTTCACGAGCCGCGCGGCGTCCTTGAAGAACACCGACGGGAGGTACTTGGCAGGCTCGCTGAGTGCCACGTTGCGAAACTGCTTGTTGGTCATGAAGAGGACCAGGTCTTCCCAGGCGATCGAGAGCGCTTCGGCATCGATGCCGGCGACGATGCCGTAGTTCTCCCGGCCGAAAGCGGGAATGGCGGTGGGGCCGAGATAGACGTCGCCGTGGACGCTGCGGGTGAAATGTACCCCGAGGAATGGGTTACGGATGTCGGGGACCGGGTAGATACTTGAGTTGACCGTGTAGGGAGCGTCCTTTTTGAGCAGGCGGTACACCCCCTTGAAGGGGATGAGACGGTACTGCTCCCCTACCCCGAAAAAGCCCGCCACCTTGTCGCAGAAGGCCCCCGCGGCGTTCACGAACCGGTTGAAACGGATCTCCCCACGGCTCGTCACCGCAACACCGCTCCCCTTGATCCCGGTCAGGCGGCACCCCATGACGAAGGTGACCCGGCCGCTCTCCTCCAGATCCTTTCTGAGGCTCTTCAGCACCGCCTTCGGATCGACCACGGCGGTGTAGTGGGAGAACAGGGCGCGCTCCACGGTGCGTGCGTTGGGCTCGATGGCGGAGAGCTGCCGTTCGTCGATCATCTCCACCTTGGCGCCGTTTGCGGTGGCGCGGCGGAAGAGTTCGTCCAGGACCGGGAGTTCGTCCGGGGTGCGGGTGACGATGACCTTGCCGCTCTCCAGCAGGGGAAGCCCCTTCTCCTTGCAGTAGGCCCGCATCAGGAAGTTGCCGTTCAGGCAGGACTTCGCCTTCATGCTGTCCGGCGAGTAGTAGATCCCCGCGTGCAGCACGCCGCTGTTGCGGCCCGAGGCGTGCACCCCGAGCTCCGCCTCCTTCTCGATGATGACGATGTCGCCGTAGCCGGTACGCACCAGTTCGCGCGCTATGGTGAGGCCGATGATGCCCGCCCCGACGATGAGGATGTCGGCTTTGTCGAAGCTCATAGATCAAACCTCCAGATGGTTTGTTCGCGGAAGATGCCGCGATCCCGTTGCATGGCCTAACAAGGCAAATCCCCCCTGTCTCCCCCCTTCGCAAAGGGGGGAACCTCAGGGCTCATGCAGCGCTTCGTGAGATGCTCTTACCGTGGATGCCACTTACCCTTCCCTCTACTCCCCGGAGAGAGGAAGCCCGAAGCTACTCGCGGATGGAGAAGCGTGCAAGGGCGTCGCAGCGCACAATCTGCACGGCGCTCGTGTTACCGCGGGGATAGATCTCACGGGCGAGGTAGGCCATCTCCTCGGTTTCCTCGTCAGCGGGAACGTCGCGCCACCACGCCTTGCTTCCCCCTTGCGAGCCGTCGCTCCAGCGATAGCCGCGCTCCTTCAGGACGTCCTTCTTGTCGAAGGGGGCGGAGACGGCGAAGATGCGCGAGGTGATCTCGTGGGCCCGCTTCAAAAGGGTCAGGAAAATGGAAGCGCCGCTCACCGGCAGCCGCTCGAGAAGGAGCCCCAGCACCCCCTCGGCGTCATCGAGCGCGCGGTGCGCGTTGATGGTGAGCGAGCCGGTCTTGAAGAGCAGGAACTCCAGGGTGCGCGAGGAGAGCCGCTCGGCGCCCCAGTCGATCTGCGACACGGTGCAGGCCCAGGGGAGTTTAGCATAGGCGGGATAACGCGACTCGACGAACTTCCGGTCGAAGGCGGCGTTGTGGGCGATGACCAGGTCGGCCTTTGCCGCCAGTGCATTCATGAACGCATCGTCGAAGGCCTGGCCGCGCACCATCTCGTCGGAAATCCCGGTGATCTCCCGCACCTCCGGCGGGATGGGGAAGCCGGGGTCCTCGAAGCCGGAGTAGCGGTCAGTGATGCGGTAGATCTCACCGGTCTCACCGTCGTATTCGAAGGCGACCACGCCGAGCTCGATGATCCTGTCACGCCGGAAATCAAGCCCAGTGGTCTCGGTATCGAGGCAAAGGGCCACACGCGCGTGCTCCGGCCCCGGGCGCCCGAGCCTCGCGTCGCGCGCCAGGTTCAGGCGGCGCAGCACCTGGTAATCCCCGGTGGAGTGCAGCGAAGCGATGGCGATCTCGATCTCCAGCGGGTTCATCTCCACTACCCTGTTTGTCTTTGGCGTCTTGGCCATCATCACCTCAAAAGTGCCCGATCAGGAGAGGTACTTCTCCCTGAGCGCAACCTTGTTGATCTTCCCCACACTCGTCTTGTCGATCGCTTCGACGAACTTCACCTTGACGAGTACAACCTGCTTGCTCACCACACCCTTGTCGGCATACTGCCTGACGTGATGGGAGATATCCTTCTCAGTCACCTTCGTTGCAGGCTTCGGTACGACCAGGGCGAAGGGACGCTCGCCCCATTTCTCGTCCGCCTTTCCGATCACGGCCACCTCGGCGACCAGCGGGTGATGCGCGATTATGTCCTCGAGCTCAAGCGATGAGACCCACTCCCCCGCCACCTTGATGACGTCCTTGCTCCGGTCGGTGATGCGCACGTAACCTAGTTCGTCGCGCACGGCAACATCGCCGGTGTGCAGATAGCCGCCGGTCCAGAGGCGCTCGGAGGCCTTGTGATCCTTCAGGTATCCCTGGCTGAGCCACGGCGAGCGAACCACCACGTTGCCGGCACTCACGCCGTCGCGGGGGAGTTCGTTAAGGTCCGCGTCGACGACGCGCAGGTCGACCAGCGGCAGGGTGAGACCGGTCTTGCAGCGCACCTCTGCCTGCTCGGCGGGAAGAAGCTCCAGCATGGCCGGGGTCAGCTGCGAGATGGTGAGGATCGGGCAGGTCTCCGACATGCCGTAGCCGGTGAAGACGTCGATGCCGGCCTTCAGCGCTTCGACGCAAAGGTTGCGCGACATGGCGGCCCCGCCGATGATGAGCTTCCAGCCGCTGAGATCCATCCCCTCCGCGTGCGGGTGCTTAAGCATCATGTGCAGGATGGTCGGGACGCAGTGCGAGAAGGTGACACCTTCTCTCTCCTTCAACTCGAGCAGGGTCTCCGGGAGATAGCGGCCGGGGTAGACCTGCTTCAGTCCGAGCATGGTGGCGACGTAAGGAAGCCCCCAGGCATGCACATGGAACATCGGGGTGATCGGCATGTAGACGTCGTCGCGGTGCAGTCCGCCGTGCGCCGTAATAGAACCCAGGGTGGCCAGAAGACCGAAGGTGTGCAGCACGAGCTGCCGGTGACTGAAGTAGACCCCTTTGGGCATGCCGGTGGTGCCGGTCGTGTAGAAGGTGGTCGCCCGCGTGTTCTCGTCCAGGTCCGGGAAATCCGACATCGGCGCGGCCTTGGCGAGAAGCTCCTCGTATTCCCCGGCGAAAGGGACGGTGCCGTCGTGCTTTTCGCCGTCGTCGCGGATGAGAACGTAGGTGCGCACGTTGTCAATCCTGCCGCGGATCTGCTCGAGGATCGGGAGAAACTCGGCGTTCACGAGGAGCACGTCGTCCTCGGCGTGATCGATGGTGTAAAGGATCTGCTCGGCCGAGAGGCGGACGTTGATCGTGTGCAGCACCGCCCCGATCATCGGCACGGCGAAGAAGAGTTCAAGGTAGCGATGGCTGTCCCAGTCCATGACCGCGACGGTCTGCCCGGGACGGACACCGAGTTCGGTCAGCATCCCGGCGGCACGACGCACCCGTTCCCTCAAGTCGCGGTAGGAGCCGCGGTAGAGGTCGCGGTAGACGATCTCCTGCCCCGGGTCGTCGACCACCGGGTAGAGCAGCATGTTCTTGATCAGCAGAGGGTAATCGTATGCGGACGGGGTACGGGGGATCAGCAATTTACTCATCGTTGAGTTCTCCTGTATCGGTCAATCACATCTTTTTGCAGTCGTCGAGGAATTCCTGGAGCACATCTTCCTCGACGCCGGCCAAAGCGGCGATGCGGGAAAGGCGCGGGAAGGACCAGTTGGTGCGCCCTTCGGCGAGGCGCTCCCCTTCGGCGTCGTAGATCGCCATGGCGACCTCGGCCTGGGGAGGATCGAAGCTGACGATCTCGCCGACGACGCGGATCTCGGTGCCGGTCCGCACCGGCTTCAGGAAACGGACCGTGATGTCGCGGGTGACGCCGAGCTTTCCGTGGCGGGCGAAGAGAGCGTAGGCGGCGGCCTCGTCCATCAGGGCGGATATGATACCGCCGTGGACCATGCCGTCGAAGCCGCAATAGGTGGCGGGGATGCTCGTCACGCAGGCTACGCCGTCGGTGGTGTGATGGAAGCGAAGGCCGAGACCGTGGGGGTGACCTTCGGAACAGACGAAACAGGAGCCGGGCCAGCGCCCCTGTACCTTGGGCAGGTTGAGAACGGACGCGTGGTCCGGGCAGCAGGTTTCTTTCATCTCTCCTCCTTCAACGCAGTTGGCACTGCGATGTCATTTCAGCATTTATGGCAGCGCACGTTGCCCTTTTCGCCCCAGCGGCGCACGGCACGGGACAATTCTTCCAGCCCCGAGGCGGCGGGACGGTTCAGGGCGAGGCAAAACAGGGGGGCCAGCAGGCCGGTGAATTCGGAGCGCTGCAGAAAAAGAAGCCGGTCGGGCGCCTCAACCGTGATGCGAAAGGAGAAAGTCCAGGCGAGCAGGCCGGAAAAGAAGAGCCTGCTTTTCCAGGAAACATGCCCGGGCTCGGCGGTGACGAGGGAAGCGGTTACGTGGAAGATTTCCATCCCGGGCAGATGCACGACGAGGTCGTGGCGCCCATCGTCACCGAGCGGGGTCACCCTGGGAAAAACCGGGTTCCATTGCGAGTAGAGCGAGAAATCGGCGAGAAGCGGGGCGACCCTGTCGAACGAGGTTTGCAGCGGGGTTTCCAAAGTTACGGGTTTCATGTTCACCTGCTATTTCTTTTTCTCCGCCTCGTCAGCCATTCTCTTCTCGTGGGCCTCGCGGATCTGGTCCATTTCCTTCCAGTGGGCGTCCCAGTCCTTCCTCCTGATGAAGTGCAGAGCGAAACTCCCGAGGACGATGCAGACCCCGAAGAAGAACTGCATCACCTTGAACCCTTCGGCGACTCCGTAGACCATGCAGCCGACCCCGACCATGCCGAGCAGGAAAGGTGCGCTGAAAATGAGGCTTCCCAGGGATTGCTTCTCTGCCATCTGATTTCCTCCGTAAAGGTTTTACGCAGTGCGGCTCGTGATCTCGATCAGGTGGTAGCCGAACTGGGTCCGCACCGGGCCGAGCACCTTGCCCACCTCGCCGGTGAAGACGACCTTGTCGAATTCCTCCACCATCTGGCCGGGGCCGAACTCGCCCAGGAGTCCACCCTGGTTGCCGGACGGGCAGAGGGAGTGTTCCCTTGCGACCTCGGCGAAGTCGGCACCCGCCTCGATCTTTTCCTTGAGTGCGAGGCACTCGGCCTCGGTTTCCACCAGTATGTGACGCGCTTTAGCTCTTGCCATGGTAAGTCTCCTTATGCGTAGCGAACCAGTTCGGACATGTCGCGCACGGCGCGGTCGAGACCGACCAGGATGGCGCGCGACATGATGGAGTGGCCGATGTTGAATTCCTCGATGCCGCCGATCGCGGCGACCTTTTTCACGTTGGTGTAGTTGAGGCCGTGCCCGGCGTTGACGCCGAGGTCGAGCTTGCGCGCGAGCTTCACGGCATTCTCGATCTTGATCAGCTCCTGCTCCTCTTCCTTCCAGGTGGGGGCATCGGCGAAGGAACCGGTGTGGATCTCGATGTAATCGGCGCCGATCTTGTTGGCGACCTTGATCTGGTCCGGATCGGGATCGATGAAGAGGCTCACGATGATCCCCCCTGCCTGCAGCTTCTCGATGGCTACCTTGAGCGCCTCCTGGTGGATCCGGACGTCGAGTCCCCCCTCGGTGGTCAGCTCGGCCCGCTTCTCCGGCACCAGGGTGCAGCACTCCGGCTTCACCGCGAGAGCGATGGCGATCATCTCGTCGGTAGCCGCCATCTCCAGGTTCAGCTTGGTCTGCACGGTTTGGCGCATGATCTTGAGATCACGGTCCTGGATATGCCTTCTGTCCTCGCGCAGGTGGATGGTGATGCCGTCGGCGCCGGCGAGTTCCGCTATGGCCGCGGCCGCGACCGGATCGGGCTCGCTCCCCCCTCTTGCCTGCCTCAGAGTCGCCACATGATCGACGTTGACGCCCAGTTTAGCCACGGTTCTCTCCTCCCAGGGCCGACGCCGCGGTTTCGGCGATCTCGTTGGCCCAGTTGCGAATTTTGGTTTCGTCGTCCCCTTCGAGCATGATGCGCAAAAGCGGTTCGGTGCCGGACCAGCGGATCAGCACCCTCCCCTCCCCTTTCAGCCTACCCTCTACATCGTTGATAAGGGTCGCGATCTCGGGGACCTGCATCACGTCGGTCTTCTGCGAAAGGCGCACGTTCACGAGCACCTGCGGCAGGGAGTGCATGACGAGGGCGAGCTCGGAGAGGCGCTTCTGGCGGCGCTGCATGATGGCAAGCACCTGCAGTGCCGAGAGGATGCCGTCGCCGGTCGTGTTGTGGTCGAGGAAGATCATGTGGCCGGACTGCTCGCCGCCCAGGTTGTAGCCCCCCTTCAGCATCTCTTCCACGACGTAGCGGTCGCCGACGGCGGTCTTGATCACCTCGCCCCCGGCGCGCTTCATGGCGATATCGAGGCCCATGTTGCTCATCACGGTGGCGACCAGGGTGTTCTTGTTCAGGGTCCCCTGCCGGATCATCTCGGTCCCGCAGATGGCCATGATCTTGTCGCCGTCCACGACGTTGCCGTACTCGTCGACGAAGATGACGCGGTCCGCGTCGCCGTCGAGCGCGATACCGAGGTCGGCGCCGTGCTGCTTCACCGCCTCGCTCATCACCTCAGGGTGCAGCGAGCCGCAGTCCGCGTTTATGTTGGTGCCGTTGGGCTTAACGCCGATCGTTATCACCTCGGCGCCCAGCTCCTCGAACACCGCCGGGGCGACCTTGTAGGCTGCGCCGTTGGCGCAGTCGAGCACGATCTTCAGGCCGGAAAGGTCGAGATCCTTCGGGAAGGTGCTCTTCAGGAAGACGACGAAGCGCCCCTGGGCGTCGTCGATGCGGTATGCCTTGCCGACCTCTTTGGCGGTCGGGCGCAGGGAGTCGATGCGCTTCGAGAAGATCAGGTCCTCGATCATCAGCTCGGTCTCGTCCGGGAGCTTGAAGCCGTCGCGCGAGAAAAACTTGATGCCGTTGTCCTCGAACGGGTTGTGGGAGGCGGAGATCACGACCCCCGCGTCGGCACGCATCGAGGAGGTGATGTTGGCGATGCCCGGCGTCGGAAGCGGGCCGACCAGCAGGACATCGACGCCCATGGAGCAGATGCCGGCCATGAGCGCGCTCTCGAGCATGTAGCCGGAAAGACGGGTGTCCTTGCCGATGACGATGCGGTGGCGTTTCTTGCCGTTTTTGAATATGTAGGCGGCGGCGCGGCCGATCTGCATCGCCATCTCCGCCGTCATCGGGTAGACGTTGGCCACGCCGCGGACCCCGTCGGTACCGAAAAGTTTCTTCATTCTCTTCACCTCGTAAAAATAGTCAGTCTGAAACAGCCTTATTTCTGGTCCCTGCTGGTAAGGGCGATGGTTACCGCCGCCGGTGCGACGTGAACCACCTTGATCTCCGGATCGAGATCGAAAAGACCGTCCTTCAGCGAGATCTGCTGCTGCCCGGCAGTGGCACCGGTCAAATCGATCCTGCAACGGGTCTGGTGAAACGGCAGCAGGAACAGTAGAATCCGCGGCCCGGAGACGACGACCTCCGCCTCGGCGGGCGCCCCCCCGTCGAGCTGCAACCCCGGCGGCATGCGATCGAGTCCTACGGGAACGACAAGCACCATCTCCCCGGGGCGCTCCAGGATCACGCTGAGCCAGATCAGAACGGCCAGAAGCACGGAAAGCGCCTTGACCCCCTTCAGCCATTCACGGCCTCTTGCGTGCATGGTCGTCATTTGAGCCACCTCGGTTCGACGAGCCTTCTAAGCGTTTTGCCCAGGGACGGCATGTCTACTACGTCGGTCTTCTTGCCCCCCACCACCACCGAGGCGGTCCCGGTTTCCTCTGACACCACGACGACCAGGGCGTCGACCAGCTCGGAGAGGCCGATGGCGGCGCGGTGCCTGGTCCCGAGCGCTTTGTTCACCTCGAGGTTCTGGGTGAGCGGCAGAAAGCACCCTGCCTTCGTCAGCTTGCCGTGCTGGATGATCACGGCGCCGTCGTGGATCGGCGAATACGGCAGGAAGATCGAGGAGATCAGTTCGCTCGTCACCTTGGCGTCGATGTCGGTGCCGACGGCAAGGTAGCTGTCCACCGAGATGGCCCGCTCGATGACGATGAGCGCCCCGATCTTCTTCTGCGCAAGCCCCGCGACGGCGAAGACGAGCTCGTCGATGACGTCGGACATCTCGACGTCCTTCTCGGTGCGGCTTCTGGTCAGCGTGGCGAAGGCCCTGCGGATGTCGGTCTGGAAGATGACCGCTAGCCCCACCACGGAGGAAGCGAGGATCAGGTCGATGATGAGCCGAACGGTCTGCAGGGAGAAAAAGCGCGCCAGGAGATGAAGGGCCACGAGTGCCGAAAGGATGGCTAGGATGCGCAGCGCGAGCACCCCTTTGAGGAGTCGCGCCAGCCTGGAGACGATCAGTATCGCGAGCGACAGGTCCAGGAGGTCCCGCAGTACACCTATATTTTGCAGGAATGAATTCATCCGCACCGGTCGGGAAGCAGCGCTTCCGGTTTGTCGGGCCTGCGGGTTACATGAGCGCCCGCGTCATGACGGCGACATCCCTCATGGCTGCCACGTCATGCACCCGTATGATGGCGGCTCCGTGCGCGATCGACATGACGACCGCGGCTGCCGTGCCGAAAATCCTCTCTACTCCGTCCCTTCCCGTGACCGCCCCGATGAACGATTTTCGGGAAGGACCTACCAGGATGGGACAGCCAAGCGGCCGGAATTCCTCCAGCCGTTTGATCAGCTCCAGGTTCCCCTGAACGCTCTTGCCGAAGCCGAGCCCCGGGTCGACGACGATGCGCCCATCGGCCACCCCGGCGCGCCGGGCAACTTCTATGGAGCCTTTCAGGTACTCCTTCACGTCGGCGATCAGATCGTCGTAGTTCGTGTCCTTCTGCATGGTGTCGGGCATGCCGCGGGTGTGCATGACCACCACTCCCGCGCCGGACTCGGCCGCAACCGCAGCCATCTCCGGATCGAACATGAGCCCGGTGACGTCGTTGACTATCTCGGCCCCGGCGACACAGGCGGCTCTCGCGACCCCCGCCTTGTAGGTGTCGATGGAGATGGGAACGGAGATGTTGCCTCTGAGCCCCTCTATAACGGGAAGCACCCGGTCCAGTTCCTCCTGCAGGCTTACCGCAGGGGCATCGGGCCGGGTGCTTTCGCCGCCGATATCGATGATGTCGACCCCCTCCCGTTCCATCTCGCGGGCCCGCTCCACGGCCCTCTCAACGGAGAAGAAGCGCCCCCCGTCCGAGAAGGAGTCCGGAGTCACGTTCAGGATGCCCATGATCTGCGGACGCTCCAGGGACAGGGTGCGTCGGGAAAGTTCCCACTTCTGAGTCTGCATCGTTACTCGGTCACGGCAGGCTCGGAGGAGATCTCCTTGCCTTCGATGATGCGGTCGACTTCCTCGCCGGTCAGGTTTTCCTTCTCGATGAGTGCGTGCGAGATGCGGTGCAGGGCGTCGAGGTTGCTCCTGAGCAGGTCCTGAACACGTGCGTAGTTCTGCTCGACGATGAGCCTGATCTCGTGGTCGATCTCGATGGCGGTCGCCTCGGAGTAGTTCTTCTGGTGCGCCATGTCGCGCCCGAGGAAGATCTGCTCGTCCTTCTTGCCGAAGGAAACCGGACCCAGTTTTTCGCTCATGCCCCACTCGCAGACCATCTTGCGTGCGATGTCGGTGGCGCGCTCGATGTCGTTCCCCGCACCGGTGGTCATGGAGTTGAAGATGATCTCCTCTGCTACGCGGCCGCCAAGGAGCACGGCGATGCGGTCAAGCAGCGACTCGCGGGAGTAGCTGTGCTTGTCCTCGATCGGGAGCTGCATGGTCACGCCGAGAGCGCGGCCACGCGGGATGATGGAGACCTTGTGCACCGGGTCGGCGCCCGGGATGAGTTTCGCGATGAGGGTGTGACCCGCCTCGTGGTATGCGGTGTTCTTCTTCTCCTCGTCGGAGATGACCATGGAGCGGCGCTCGACACCCATGAGGACCTTGTCCTTCGCGTCGTCGAAGTCGATCATCTCGACCATGCTCTTTTCCTTGCGTGCGGCAAGGAGTGCGGCCTCGTTGACCACGTTGGAGAGGTCCGCGCCGGAGAAGCCCGGGGTACCGCGGGCCACGACGCCGAGGTCGACGTCCGGGGCGAGCGGGGTCTTCTTGCAATGCACCTTGAGGATCATCTCGCGCCCCTTCACGTCGGGACGCGGCACCACGACCTGGCGGTCGAAGCGGCCCGGACGAAGGAGCGCCGGGTCGAGGACGTCGGGACGGTTGGTGGCGGCGATGAGGATGACCCCTTCGTTGGACTCGAAGCCGTCCATCTCGACCAGGAGCTGGTTCAGGGTCTGCTCGCGCTCGTCGTGACCGCCGCCCAAGCCGGCGCCGCGGTGACGGCCGACTGCGTCGATCTCGTCGATGAAGATGATGCAGGGTGCACTCTTCTTCCCTTGCACGAAGAGGTCGCGAACGCGCGAGGCGCCGACGCCGACGAACATCTCCACGAAGTCGGAACCGGAAATGGAGAAGAAGGGAACGCCCGCCTCACCCGCGATGGCGCGGGCCAGAAGCGTCTTGCCGGTGCCCGGAGGGCCCATGAGCAGGACGCCTTTCGGGATGCGGCCGCCGAGCTTGGTGAATTTCTTCGGGTCCTTCAGGAAGGAGATGATCTCCTCGAGTTCCTCCTTGGCCTCCTCGATGCCTGCCACGTCCTCGAAGGTGACGCGCCCCTGCGCCTCGGTGAGAAGCTTCGCGCGGCTCTTGCCGAAGGCCATCGCCTTGCCGCCGCCCCCCTGCATCTGGCGCATGAAGAAGATCCAGACCGCTACGAGGAAGATGATCGGGAACCAGGAGATGAGCAGCGAGAACCAGGAGAAGTGCTCCTCCTCCGGGCGGGCCGACACGGCGATCTTTTTCTCGATCAGCAGGTCGGTAAGCTTCGCGTCGGCCGGCTTGAAGGTCCTGAACTCCTTGCCGTCGGCGAACTTGCCTAAGACCTCATCCCCCTGGATGACGACGCTCGCCACCGGACGGTTCACGTTCTTCACCTTGCCGGTTTCCACGGCCTCGATGAAGTCGCTGTAGTCGAGTTTTTCCTGGGTCGGCTTCGGCTTGTTGAACAGGTTGAACAACAGGATCATCATCAAGCTGATAACGAGCCAGAGCGCCAAGTTTTTATAGAATTGATTCAAGTTTCCTCCCGATTAATCGGTGTGCCGCAACTCCGTGTACTATCAGTGTTTGCCGTTGATACATAGCACGGGCTGCGAGGTTGAAGTTCGTCTTATGCCAAGCATTTATGAGAAAGAAAGAAAAAGCATTCAAATGAGTAAAAAGGATTACCATAAAGGGTGCAGGTTGACAAGAGCTTTAAGGTGTAATTTCAAGAATTTCCAAACGTAAAACCGCGCCAGCTGTAGGTTTTACCCGTCCTTTCTCGGCAAGCCTCACCCCGGCCACCCAGATGACGTCCCCATCGCTGAAAACAAGCGGTACTCTGCTGCGCTCGTGCGGCGGGAGTTTTTTGTTGATGAAGAGTTCCTTCACCTTCTGCGAGCCGTTCAGACCCAGTGGAGTGAAGCGATCCCCAGCGGCGAAAGGTCTCACAAGCCAGGGAAACGGTGCCGCTTCCGCCGACACGTAGGCGATCTTCTCGGAGCCGGTAACGAGGTCGGCAGGCCGTGGCACCCGCTGCACGTTGAGCGTCATGCCGTTCGGCAAGGGGTAGCTCCCCTCTCCGGAAATCGTCACCTCCCAGTTCTGCTCGGTGGGCTTCGCGACGCAAGTGAAGCGGAGTTCGTCGTAACTGCGCTCCACGCGAAGCTCGTCCGGGAGGTTCAAGCTCGCGTTGGGGCGACTGGAGACTACGAGGCGGTCGATCGCGTCGAGGTGCGTCAGGGCGATGCGCATGAGGTCGCCGCGCAGTTCGCGCAGCACGTGTCGGTACAGGCGCAAACGCAGGCCGCGGCGCTCGCCGAGGAGGGATGCGATCCCCAGGCGGACACTTTCATCCTCACTGCGGGCGAGCCGCTTGAAGGTCGCGTCGGTCAACTGCTCGAGGAGTTCCTCGTCCGAGGCGAGGATCTCCGCGGTTGCGGCGAGCCGCTCGGTCACCTTGGGGTTGTACTTTTTAAGCAGTGGGATGAGCTCGTGGCGGATGCTGTTGCGCAGGATCGCGGTGTCCGCGTTAGTCGAGTCGGTGCGCCAGCTTAGGTCACGCTCTCTCAAGTAACGCTCCAGTTCCGCGCGGGTCACCTTAAGGAGCGGCCGTTTCAGCATGTTGCCGCCCACCGCAGACATGGCGCTCAGCCCGGCGCCCCCGGAGCCGCGCAGAAGTCGGATCAGCACCGTCTCGGCCTGATCGTCCATGTGATGGGCGAGAGCGATGCTGGTCGCGCCGTGACGGCGGGCGACCTCGCGGAAAAAGGCGTAGCGCGCCTGACGTCCGGCATCTTCCAGGGAAAGCCCTTCCGCAGCGGCGAACGAGGCGACATCGACCCGGATCGAGAGGAAAGGGATATGGTAGCGGGCTGCTAGGTCTGCGACGAAGCGTTCGTCTTCGTTGGATTCCGCGCCTCTTAGGCAGTGGTTCAGGTGGGCGACGATGAGTTTCAGGCGTTCAGTATCGAGCCGGGTGAGGATATCGAGTAGCGCCACCGAGTCGGCGCCACCCGAGACCGCAACCACCACGGTTTCGCCGGTGGAGAAGAGGTTTTGGTTGCGGACTTTGGCGAGTAGGTCTTTCAAACGGCATGGGCTCCGTGAGTGTTGAATAGCGAGAGCGATGAGGAGGTCGGCTGGGCAGGCCGCAGGCCGGGTGAGGGCAAAGCCAGTTGCTGCACTGTCTCTTCGTGGCGACGCCCTCACCCCGCCCCTCTCCCGGAGGGAGAGGGAGGATGTGCGAGTGAACAGGTTTTCAACTTAGAACTTAGAACGTAGAACTTAGAACGTAGAACGTAGAACGGCCTCTAGTCCTTAAGGGTGCACTCTTTCTCCCAGGCGAGATACCCGTCCCCGACTATGTCCCAGAAGCTCTCGATGCGTCCGGCGTAGTAGTCGAGTTCCGCGCACTCAGCCTCGATGGCCTGGAGGAACTTGAGCGAGATCAACTGGTGCCCGTACATGAAACGGTAGAACTCGCGGACCCCCGCCAGGTAACCCTCGATCTCGGAGATGAGCGGCTCCATGGTGTTGACGATGTACCAGTTGCCCGCGAACTGGCGCACGATCCCCGCACGTTCGTCGAAGATGCTGCGCTGTTTGATGGAGACGACGAAATCGCGGGTGAAGTAATCGGCGGCACCGGCCAGTGCCGTCGCCTGCTCCGGCGACATGCCCGTCAGCTGGATCTCCTCGTAGAAGCGGTGCAGCAGGTCGCTGACCAGTTTGTCGACCCGTACCTCGTCCTCGAGGGTGGTCGGAACGTAATCCCTTTTATCGACCTTCAGTACGTCAAATGCCTCTTCGCAAAGTTCTGCCATGTGCTCCTCTTTTCCTAAAAATGTTCAACGTTCTACGTTCAACGTTCGCCACGGCTTTCCTTGTCCGCCCCTTCATCTTGGCGGCAGTCGAATCGTACTGTGCCACGAGACAGGATCTTGTAGAACGTAGAACGTTGAACGTTGAACGGCCGTTAGCCTCTCCTTCTCGGGTCGAGCGCGTCGCGGATACCCTCCCCTACCAGGTTGTAGGAGAGCACGGTCACCAGGATGGCGAGTCCCGGGAAAAGGGAAAGCCACCAGGCAAATTCTATGTAGTCCTTGCCGGAGGTCAGGATGTTCCCCCAGCTCGGCGTCGGCGGCTGCACCCCGATGCCTAGAAAGGAGAGCGCCGACTCGGTGAGTATGGCGCCGGCAACGCCGAGCGTCGCCGAAACCAAAACCGGCGAAAGCGCGTTGGGCAGGACATGGCGGAAGATGATGCGCAGATCCGACGCCCCGAGCACCCGGGCGGCCAGGATGAAGTCGCGGCTCTTAAGCGAGAGAACCTCGGCACGCACCAGACGCGCCACCCCCATCCATCCGGTAAGTCCGATGATCACCATGATGTACCAGATGGAGGGCTCCAGCATGGCGATGACGGCAAGGATCAGGAAGAAGGTCGGGAAGCAGAGCATGATGTCGACAAGGCGCATCAGCACGGAGTCGATCCAACCGCCGTAGAACCCGGCGAAAAGCCCCACCACGGTGCCGACCACTACGGCGATGCCGACCGCGACGAAACCCACCTTCAGGGATACGCGTGCGCCGTAGACTACGCGGGTGAAGACGTCACGCCCGAGTTCATCGGTGCCGAACCAGTGTGCCGTCGATGGGGGCAGCAGCACGTGCCATGCGTCGATGGTGTCCGGGCTGTAAGGCGTAACGAGGGCCGCCGCCAAAGACAGCAGGAACAAAACCGCGATGATGATAAGTCCCGCAGTGGCGAAACGGTTGGTCGTGAAACGCTCCCAGAACTCCCTGGCCGGGCTGCTCACCTTGTTTGCACTCATCCCCTACCCCTTTCCGTGCCTGATCCTGGGATCGGCGAGGGCGTAGCTCACGTCGGCCAGGAGGTTGCCGATCAGGGTGAGGCAGGCGCCGATGACCAGGATCCCCATGACGAGGGGATAGTCGCGCGCCATGACGCCCTGGTAGAAGAGCTGCCCCATTCCCGGGATGGAGAAGATGGTCTCGAAGATGACGCTGCCGCCGATCAGGGCGGGTAGCGAAAAGCCGAGCAGGGTGATCACCGGGAGCAGCGCGTTTTTGAGGGCGTGCCGGTAGATGACCACGCGCTCCTTCACCCCTTTGGCGCGGGCGGTGGTGATGTAGTCCTGCGAGAGCACCTCGATCATGGTGGAGCGCATGTAGCGCGACAAGCCGGCAAGGCTCCCGAAGGTGGCGATGGCGATGGGGAGCACCAGGTGTTTCGCGAGATCGAGGACGCGCCCGAAAAAGGGTAGCTGCTCGCTGCCGAGCGAATGTATGCCCGAGATCGGGAGCCAGGAGAGTTTCACCCCGAAGAAGTACATGCACAAAAGGGCCAGCCAGAAGGTCGGCACGGCGAAACCGACGAAGACGAAGAACGAGATGGCGCGATCGAGCAGCGTGTCGCGGTGCACCGCCGCCAGGATGCCGATGGGAAGCGCTAGGCCGAATTCGAGGATCAGCGCGATCACGTTGAGCGAGATGGTGATCGGGATCCTTTCCTTGATCTTGTCGAGCACCGGGCGGTTGTCCGGCGCGAAGGAGCGGCCGAAGTCGAGCCGGGAGAGGTTACCTAGCCACTTGGCGTACTGCACGTGCAGCGGCTTGTCGAGTCCGTAGAACTCGCGCAGCCTCGCCCGCGACTGGGCCGAGACCTTCGGGCTCATCGCCGTCTGCATCTCCACCGGTTCGCCCGGTGCGAGATGAATCACCGTGAAGGTGATCAGCGTGATCCCGAGAAGCAGCGGGATCAGCATCAGAATTCTTTTTATCAGGTAGTTGGCCATAATCGCCTATTCCACGTACCACTTGATGAAGTTGTGCATGATCCCCGCAGGAGCGGGCTCGATCCCCTTGATCCTGGAGGAGACCACCGGCAGGGCGTCCGGGACGTACAGGAACGTGTAGGGCTGGTCCTTCGCGAGGATCTCCTGGATCCGGTAGTAGCAGTCGCGCCGCTTCTCCATGTCGAAGGTACCCCTCCCCTCCACGATGAGCCGGTCAAGCTCCGGGTTCTTGTAGTTGATGAAGTTGAGTTCCTTCGGGCCGGTCTTCGAGGAGTGCCAGACGTCGAACAGGTCCGGGTCCTGGGAGATGGTCCACCCGAGGAGCACCGCCTCGAACTTCCCCTTGTCGATGAAGTTGGTGAGAAACGACGCCCATTCCACCACCCGGATCTTCACGTCGATGCCGACCTTCTTCAGGCGCATCTGGATGATCTGGGCCGCCTTCAGACGCTGGTCGTTTCCCTGGTTGGTCAGGATGGTGAAGCTGAGCGGTTTGCCGTCCTTCGCCAGGATGCCGTCCGCCCCCATGACGTATCCAGCCTCACGCAAGAGGGCCTGGGCGCGCGCCGGGTCGTACGCGGGGTCGTTTTCCACCTTCGCCTTGTAGGCCCAGGTCCCGGGCTTGTAGGGGCCGTGGGCGATCTGCCCCATCCCGAGCAGCACCCCCTGGATGATCTCTTCCTTGTTGATGGCGCAGGTGATCGCCCGGCGCACCCTCGCGTCCTGGAACATGGGGAGGCGCAGGTTATACCCGAGGTAGGTGTAGGCGGAGGCCGGGTAGCGGTACTTGTTGAAGCGCGCCAGGAACTCCTTCGTGTTGGTCTGGCGCTGGTACTGCACCGGGGAGAGCCCCATCATGTCGACCCCGCCGGCCTTCAGCTCCATGTACATGGTGGAGCTGTCGGGGATGATGCGGTAGACGTAGCGGGAAAGGCGCGGCTTCCCCTCCCAGTAATTCGGGTTCGCCTCGAGGATCAGGCGCTGTCCGGGGATCCACTCCTTGAAGGTATAGGGGCCGGTGCCGATCGGGCTGCGCGCGAGCGGACTCTTGGTGATGTCCTTACCCTCCAGCAGATGGGCGGGGAGGATGTTCATCCCCCAGGAGGCGAGAGCCGGCGCGAAAGGCTTCGCGTAGCGGACCTTGAAGGTGTAGTCGTCAGGCGCCTCGGCACTCTGCACCTGCTTGAAATCCTCGGCGTACGCGGTCGGGGTCTTGGGATCGACGGTGACGCGGTAGGTGTAGAGCACGTCGCGCGAGGTGAAATCCTTGCCGTCGTGCCACTTGACGCCGCGGCGCAGGTGGAAGGTGATCTGCAGGCCGTCCGGGGAGACTTCCCAGGACTCGGCAAGGTCACCCTCGAGCTTCAGGTTCTTGTCGTAACGGACCAGGCCGTTGTAGACGAGCCCGGCGATGTCGCTCGACGAGGTATCGGTAGCGAGGGTCGGGATGAGGGTCGAAGGCTCCCCTATGCTCCCGGTGACGAAGGAGGAACCATTGGCGCCGGGTCCGCGGCTCCCGGCCCGGTCCGCGGGCGCACCCTGGCTGCAGGCGGTCAGCGTCAGAAGGACGAGGAGGAGAAGGCGACGCAGCGGGATCATTTCTCGCCGGCTTCCTGTCGGCAGTGCTTGATCTTCTCGGCGAGCTCGGCGCTTTGCTCCGGCTCCATCTTCTGCAGCTTCTTGTAGAGCGGCAGCGCCTTCTTGTAGGCCCGGACGGCGCAGTAAGCATCGGCCAGGTGCCCCATGACGATGGCGTCGCCGTCGGAAAGTTCGACCGCACGCTCGAGTTGGGTAACCGCGTCGTTGTAGCGCTTGAGCTTGAAGTAGGTCCACCCGAGGCTGTCCAGAATGAACCCGTCGTCCGGTTTCAGTTCGACCGCCTTTTTAAGGTAGGTAAGCGCCTCGTCCAGGTTCACCCCCATCTCCGCGTAGGTGTACCCGAGGTAGTTGAGCGCCTGCGCGTCGTTCGGGGTCGCGGCGATGACCTTCTTCATCATGTCGACGGAGAGTTCCTTCTGTCCCAGCTTGTCGTACATGATGCCCAGCCGGAACAGGACGCGCGGGTCCGCCTGGAGCTTCGCGTCCATCGACTTCAGGGTGTTGATGCCGAGCTGGTACTGCTCCATAGACTCGTAAAAACCGGCCAGGTGCAGGTAGGCTTCGATGCGGGAAGGCTGCTTCGCGATCTCCTCAAGCAAAAGGGTGACCCCTTTTTCCGGATGCCCCTTCTCCTTGTACAGGTAGGCCAGGTGCCCCAGAGAGTCCAGGTAATAGGCGGAGTCCCGCGGGATCATCTGGAACTGCTCGATGGCCTGATCTACGTCCTCTTTCTCCTCGAAGGCACTGGCGAGATAGAAACGGACCTGCTGCGCGTCCGGCTCGGCCTTTAAGATATCCTGGAAGACCTTGATGGCCTCGTCGTAGCGCTCAAGCTCGAGCAGCAAAAGCCCTATCTTGCGGGAGTTTTCCAGTGAACGCCCACCCTTTTGCTGCAACAGGGCGAGGGCCTCGTCCAGGCGCTTTTGCTGGATGTAAAGCTGCACGAGGTGCTGGATCACGTTGGCGTTGTTCGGGTTTATCTCGAGAAGGTCCTTGTAGCTGTCGATGGCGTCAGGGATGAGTCCCTGGGTCTCCTGGGAGATCCCCATCTCGATCAGGGCCTGCTCGAAGTCGGGCTTTATCTCGATGGCCTTCTTGTAATAGGTGAGCGCCTCCTTCGGCAGACGCATCTGCTCGTAGGTCTTGGCGAGGTAGTAGTAACCAAGCGCCGAGTCGGGCGAAGCCTTCACCAGTGCCTTCAGCGTGTCCACCGCCTGCTCGTACTCGAAGCTCTTCAGGTAGTAGATGGCGACGTGCAGGTAGACGTCTTCCTTGGAAGGATCGAGCTCGATCACCTTCTTGTAGTGCTGGACCGCCTCTTTTTCGCGCTGCAGCGTCATCAGGATGTTGCCGCAAAGAAGCTGTGCCGGCACGGACGACGGGTCGATGGCGATGGCGGCCTGGCATTCCACGAGCGCTTCTTCCGGACGGTTTTGCTGGAGGTAGATCTGGGCCGATGTGTGATGCAGGAACGCGGAGCCAGGATCGGCCGCTATCCCCTCGCGCAATAAGACCTGCGCGGCGTCCAGGTCACCTTCGGCCGCCCGCAGCCTCGCGAGAGCGAACAGGTACATGGTCTTCCCGCCCCCCGGGGGCGGAGCCGGCGCGGTGATGGCGCCCAGATCGGCGAGCGGATTCGAAACCGGAGCTTGCTCCGTGGCGCAGGCGTTGATCAACAGGGGTAGAAAAAGGAGCGGCAGACACTTCTTGGTCATGGGGTACCTGTGGCTTCGGTAGATTTGGGGCAAAAACCTAAAAAACGCGGCACCCTCTCTGGATACAGTATCCGTGGGTGGCGCGGTTAATTACCATGAAAGCTAGCATAAATAGGTAGCAGCGTCAAACAACATTTAGCTGCATTTTAGGAGGTTGCGCCGCAAATGCGGTATGGTACTATTCTCAAATGAAATCATCATCTTACCGGTAAAACGATGATCCTAAACGTTATAAAATCGCTACTTGAAGCTAAGGCCTACCCAGACCCGACGACGAAAGTGCGCCTGGTAGAGACGCACGTCTCCTTCATATTCCTCACCGATCACTTCGTCTACAAGGTGAAAAAGGCGGTAAATTACGGCTTTCTCGACTTCACCACCGTCGACAGGCGCCGCTTCTACTGCAACGAGGAAGTGCGCCTGAACCGCCGTCTTTGTCCGGAGGTCTACCTGGGCGTTGTCGAACTGCGCGACAGCGAGGACGGACCGGGTTTCGGCGGTACCGGTCCGGTGCTCGACTACGCCGTGAAGATGCGGCGCCTGCCGCAGGAGCGCATGCTCGACAGGCTCCTTGCCGAAGGGAACGTCGAAGTCCGCGACATGACGCGCATCGCACAGGCGGTCGCCCGCTTCCACGAGGGGGCCGAACGCGGTCCGGCGATCGACGCCTGCGGAGAAACCGGCGTTATACGCGAGAACTGGGAGCAGAATTTCCGACAGGCGGCCCCCTTCGTAGGTGTAACCGTCTCAGCCCCCCAGATGACGGAGATCCGGCAGTGGGTGACCTCCTTTCTCCGGGAAAACGACGCACTCTTTCGGGAGCGGGTGACCGGTGGCTTCATCAGGGACTGCGACGGCGACCTGCACTCCGGCAACATCTGCCTCACCGACCCGGTTTGCATCTTCGACTGCATAGAGTTCAACGAGAAGTTCCGTTACATCGACACGGCGGCGGACCTCGCCTTCCTGCTCATGGACCTGGAATACGCCGATCGAAAGGACCTGGCCGTCGAGCTTCTTAACGCCTACCAGGCGGCAAGCGGAGACGTCGGGATGGCGCCGCTGCTCGACTTCTACAAGGCCCAGCGCGCCTTCGTGCGCGGCAAGGTGACCAGCCTGCGCCTCGAGCACGCGTCCCTCACCGAGACGGAGCGTATCGAGGTAAAAGACGCGGCGCTCCGCTACTTCAGGCTGGCGCGCGGCTACACCTTGAGGGCAGGAATGCGCCCCATGCTCGTCCTCACCTGCGGGATGATCGGAAGCGGCAAGAGCACGCTCGCCCGCGCGCTCAGCCGGGAGCTCGGGTTCGCCCTCAAGCGCTCCGACGTGGTGCGCAAGGAACTGGCCGGCGTTCCCGCTGCGGGAGCGGCGCCCACCCGGTCCTACCGCGCAGGGATCTACAACAGCGAAATGGACCAGGCCACCTACGACGCACTCCTGAAAGAGGCGGAGCGCTCGCTTTCCCGGGGTGAAGGGATGGTGGTGGATGCCACCTTCCGGCGCATTGCGGACCGGGAGCGCTTCCGCGAGCTCGCCTTGCGGCTCGGCGTGCCGTTTCTGCTCGTCGAGACGCGCTGTTCCGAGGAGGTCGCGCGCCGGCGCCTGGAGGCCAGAAACGGCGATGCCGCAGAGGTATCGGACGCGCGTTGGGAACATTACCGCCAGTTGGAGGCGGAGTTCGAGGCGCCGCGGCCGGGCGAGGCAATCGTCGTCGACAGCGCCCTTCCCGTGGGCCAAGGGGTCGACCTGGTGATCGAGGCAGCGGGGTTACCGTCATGAAAAAGAGACTGAAGGAACTGGTGATACACCGGCTCAAATTGAAGGACACCTGGGTCATCTGCTTCGTGCTCGGCCTGGTCATGATGAACTACCCGTTTATCAGCATCTTCAACAAGGAGGTCCTCCCCTTCGGGATACCGCTTCTCTACCTGTACCTGCTGGTCGGATGGAGTTTTTCCATCTTCATCGTCTACCTTTTCAGCCGCGCCGCGCGCCGCGACAGCGATACCAAGGGGCACCTTTGATGCTTGAGGTCAACTGGGTCTGGGGCACCGCCCTGCTCTACATAGCCCTCCTCTTCCTGGTCGCCTACTACGCCGACCAGCGGCAGAAGGCCGGGCGCAGCATCACCGCCAACGCCTGGGTCTACTCCCTCTCCATCGCGGTCTACGCCACATCCTGGACCTTCTACGGCAGCGTCGGGAAGGCGGCCACCACCGGGATCGACTTCCTCCCCGTTTACCTCGGCCCCACCCTGACCGCCTTTACCTGGTGGTTTCTGCTGAAGAAGATGGTGCGCATCTCCAAGGAGAACAACATCACCTCCATCGCCGACTTCATCAGCTCCCGCTACGGTTCCTCGCAGTGGCTGGGCGCCATCATCACGGTGATCACGGTCATGGGGGTGATGCCCTACATCGCCCTGCAGCTGAAAGCGGTCTCCACCTCATTCACCATCATCACCGGCTACCACGACTTCCACCTGGGGTTCATGGAGCGGGTCTACATCCCCTCCCCGCACCCCGGGCTTTTCACGGCGCTGCTGCTCGCGGTGTTCAGCGTGCTCTTCGGTGCGAGACACCTGACCTCTACCGAGCGCCACGACGGCCTCGTGGCGGCCATCGCGCTCGAGTCGGTGGTGAAACTCGTCGCCATGCTGGTGGTCGGCGCCTTCATCACCTACTTCGCCTTCGACGGCATGGGGGACATCTTCTGGCGCATGTTCCAGAAGGAGCCGCACACGCTGTCGCGCCTCGTCACGCTCGACGCCACCGGGGAGAACTCCTACGCCTCGATGTTCAGCATCCTCGCGCTCTCGATGAGCGCAGTCATGCTCCTGCCGCGTCAGTTCCAGGTCATGGTGCTGGAAAACGCGCACGAGGCGCACCTGAACAGCGCATCCTGGCGCTTTCCCGCCTACATGTTCCTCATGAACCTGTTCGTCATGCCCATCGCCCTCGCCGGGATCCTGATGACCGGGAGCAACAACGGCGCCGACTATTTCGTGCTCACCCTGCCGATGCGGCTCGATTCACCGTGGATCGCCCTGGTCGCCTTCCTGGGCGGGTTCTCGGCATCGGCCGGAATGGTGATGGTCGAATCCATCGCGGTCTCCACCATGCTTTTGAACCACGTGCTGATGCCGGTCGTGATCCGCTTCAGGCCGCAGTCCTGGTTTCCCCTCCTGCTCATCAACCTGAAGCGCTTCGGCATCGTGCTCGTCATCCTGCTGGGCTACCTGTACCAGAGCGCGGTAGGCGAGAGCTACATGCTCGCCAACATGGGCCTCATCTCCTTCTCCGCCGCGGTCCAGTTCGCCCCCGCCCTGATCGGCGGCCTCTACTGGCCGCGCGGCAACAAGGCGGGCGCCATAACCGGGCTGTTGCTCGGCTTCGCGGTCTGGTTCTACACCCTGCTCCTCCCCTCCGTGCTGCAGGCGGGAGGCTGGCAGACCGACCTTTTGCTCTACGGCCCGTTCGGGATCGGGATTTTGCGCCCCCAGGCGCTCTTCGGGCTGACCGGTCTCGACGAGTTCACCCACACGCTCTTCTGGAGCATGTTCATGAACATCGCGGCCTACCTCTCCCTCTCCATCCTCCTTGGCCAGGGTGAGAAGGAGAGCGAACAGATGAACCGCTTCGTGCGGGTCTTCTCGTCGGAGGGGACACCGCAGTGGGAGACCAAGCGCCTCTCGAAACCGGTCACCATCGTGCAGTTCGTCACCCTCATGTCCAAGTTCATAGGCGAGCAGCAGGCCCACGCCGCGATCGCGGACTACCTTGGGGAACGCGAGATCGACGGCAAGGGGGGGGTCTCCGAATTCGAGCTTCCGAACCTGAAGCGCTTCGTGGAAAAGACCCTCGCCGGCTCGCTCGGTGGTGCCGCAGCCGGCGCCGTGGTGGAGAGCTTTCTCAGCGACATAGGCTCCAGGATGGAGCCGGTGTTCGACATATTTTCCACGGTGCGCACCTCGCGCGACCAAAGCCGCGAGGCCCTCTTCGTAAGGCTGCGCGCCTCGGAGATCATGAACCGCTCGCTGGAGCTCGACATCATCATGGGGGACCTCCTGGAGCTTCTTCTGCGCGAGTTCAAGCTCGACCTCGCCGTGATACGGCTTTTAAACGAGGAGTCGGTACTGAAGGTCCGTTCCTACCGCGGCGTCGGCGGGGAAAGGATAACGGCGGAGGACCGCATCCTGGAGATAGACACCCACGTAGGCGAGGCGTTTCTCGGGCGCCGGACCGAATTCTTCAACGACACCGCCTTCATAACCAAGCCGATCGCCAAGGAGATCTTCCAGAAGGAGGGGATCAAATCCTTCGCCCACATCCCGATCGCCAGCGAAGGGTCCCCGCCGGTCGGGGTGCTTTCGGTTTTCTCCCGCTCCATCATCGGCCTTTTCACCGAGCAGTTCGTCGAGCTCCTTGAAAGCCTCGCCGGGCAGCTCGCCCAGGCGGTGCGCATCGTCGAGGAGCGCGAGGCGAAGGAGCGCGAGCGGCGCCAGAAGGAGGCGGCGCTTCTTGAGAACGCGCGGGTCACCCGCGACCTCGAGCTAGCCAAGCAGATCCAGCTCTCGCTCCTGCCGGAAAGCCCACCGTCCCTCCCCGGGCTGCACATCGCCAGCCGCTGCGTCCCCGCCGCACACGTAGGTGGCGACTACTACGACTTCTTCCACCGCGGCACCGGGGTGATGGACGTGGTGATGGGGGACGTCTCCGGGCACAGCGTCGGGGCCGCCCTCATCATGGTCGAGACGAGGAGCGTACTGCGCGCACAGATGCAGGAGTCGAGATCCCCCAAGGACCTCCTGAAACTTTTGAACGAGCTTTTATACGATGACCTGACCGGTGCCGAACTCTTCATCACCATGTTCTGCGCAAGGTACGACGACGCGAAGCGCGCCCTCACCTTTGCCAACGCCGGTCACACCCGCCCCATCCTGTTCCGCGGCGGGAGCTGGCAGGAGTTGGACGCCGAGGGGCTCATCCTGGGTGTCGAAAAAAATGTCGTTTTCGAGGAGCGCCATACCCCCCTGGAACCGGGGGACCTCCTCTTCATTTACACGGACGGCATCATCGAGGCGGAGAACGACGCGGGGGATTTCTTCGGGGTGGACCGGCTTTGCCGGCTGCTCTCCGGGCTGCTTAAAGAGGAGCCTGAGGTGGTGATCGAGAGAGTGCTGACCGAGGTGGGAACCCACGCCTGGCCCCAACCTTTACAGGATGACATTTCCATGGTAGTCATGAAGGTGGCGTGACCCAAGAGGGGGCGCCTCTTGCTAAATGTCGGCACTTATTGCACAATGAAGCAGGCTGTATACCGTATCGGACCTCACAACAAGGAGAAGGCCATGAACCTAGCAAGCGAGACGAGGAACGACGTTGTAATTATATACGTCAAGGAGGAAAGGCTGGACGCGCACAATTCCACCGAGCTGAAGAGTGCGGTGCAGAAGCTTTTCGAGGACGGGAAAAAGAACGTGCTGGTGGACCTGAAGGATGTCCGCTTCATCGACAGCTCCGGTCTCGGCGCGCTGGTGTCCGGTTTTAAGAACGCCATTTCGCACCAGGGGAACCTGAAGCTCTCCTCGCTGCAGTCTCAGGTCAAATCGATGTTCGAACTGACCCGTCTGCACCGGGTGTTCGAGATATTCCCATCCACGGTTGAGGCGGTGGAGAACTTTCAGTCCTAGGCGGGGCCCATGGTCCTGAAGCGAGGCTCCAGATGCAAGGGAACACGATCGAGGTCGACATAAAGGTCCCCAACAAGACGAGGTACCTGAGTCTTATCGGGAAGATCGGGGAGGACATCGCCCGCGAGCTTGAGCGCTTCAGCGGCGACAAGGAGGTGCTCGCCTACCACCTGAATCTGGTCCTCACCGAGGCGATGGTGAACGCCATAAAGCATGCCGGCCCCAAGGAGCCGGAAAAGCTCGTTCGCATCGTGATAAGCCTGCATCGCGACGATCTCACCATCAGGGTTTACGACGACGGTCAGGGATTCGACATCAACGCCATCCCCGCCCCCAACTTCGAGGAGTTGGAGGACCGGGGACGCGGCATATTCCTGATCCGTACCCTGATGGACTCGGTCGCTTACAGAAAGAGCTGCAAGGAAAACATGCTGGAGATGAAAAAGAAACTCGCCTGACCCCTATCCGCGGCGGTAGCGCCTGATCACCATCGCCACCCCCAGAAGGAACATCGGGAAGCTCAGCATCTGTCCCATAGACAGCCCTCCGAAGAGAAAACCTATCTGCTCGTCGGGCTCCCTGACGAACTCCACCAGGAATCGGAACAGTCCGTACAACGCGATGAAGGACCACACCACCACCCCGTCCTTTTTCACCTTGCGCGAAACCAGGTAAAGCACGGTGAACATGACCGGCCCCTCGAGAAACGCCTCGTAGAGCTGGGAAGGATGGCGCGGCAGCGGCCCCCCGCTGGGGAAGACGATCCCCCAGGGGACGTCGGTGACCCGGCCGTAGAGCTCGCCGTTGATGAAGTTGCCGATCCTGCCGAAGCCAAGCCCCACCGGGCCGGCCAGAAAACCTATGTCGGCCAGGGGATAGAAGGCGAGCTTGTGCTTGCGGATGTAGTAAAGGCTCGCCAGGGTGGCGCCGATCAGGCCGCCGTGGAAGGACATCCCCCCCTCCCAAACCGCGAACAGTTTCAGCGGATGGCTCAGGTAGTAGGAGAGGTTGTAAAAGAGTATGTAGCCTAAGCGGCCGCCCAGGATCACCCCGAGGGCGACGGTGAAGATGATGTCGGCGACCTGGTCCTTGTTGAGCGGCAGCCCCTTGCGCTTCACGCCGGAGAGGATGATGAAGTAGGCGCTGACGAAGCCGCAGATGTACATGAGACCGTACCAGCGGAATTCCAGCGGCCCAAGGCGCAGGAAGACCGGGTCGATGTTCGGGAAAACCATGCTTTTCTCCAGGCGGTGATGCCGGCCGGACCGGGTAACCGCACGAGGCGGCGCCCGGTCCGGGGTTGGCGGGATGTCTTGTTATTTACGGTATTCGGCGGGGACGCCGAGACGGTCGGCGCTCTCCTGAAGCAGTTCGAGTCTCTTGCGCTGCGCCTGGACCCGGTCCTCGGCGTACCTGATGCTGTTCTGGATCGAGAGGTACTCGGAGCGGCTCATGGTCGAGGTATCACGCAGCCTCCCTTTGAGCGTTGCGAGATCGGACTCGGCGTTTTTCAGGTTGAACTCGGCCTGCGAAAACTCCCTGCGCCAGGCCGCTTCGTCCTTCCCGCCGTAGAGCTTCTTGCCGGCTTCCGGCTCGTCCTTCTTCGCCTTTGGTTCCGCCGGGGCGTCGTTGATGATCTTCACCGGCTCCTCATCGACGCCGAGCCTTTTGGCCTTTTTCCGGTACTTCTTCGGAACCTTTCCGAGGTCCTCGGCGAAGTTCACCGTTCCCCTCTCGTCGGTCCACTGGTAGGTCTCCGCGATCGCCGAGAGCGGATAGAGCAGGAGCAACAGCACGAGCAGTTTTTTCATCTTTTCTCTCCTTAGGCTGTACCGTTTCAGGTTCCGTTACCCCGAACCTACCCCGGAGGCCACCCGAGCTTGCGCCCGGCCAACAGGTGGAAATGAATGTGAAATACGGACTGGCCGGCGCCGGCGTTGGTGTTGTTCACCAGGCGGAACCCTTCCTGATCGAAGCCGCGCTCGCGGGCAAGGGAGGCGGCAACCCGGTGCACCGCACCGATCAGCAGGTCGTCCTCGGGGGCGAGGTCAAGCGCGTTCACCAGGTGCTTCTTCGGGATGAGGAGCATGTGCACCGGCGCCACCGGGTTGATGTCCTCGATGGCGAAGAGGAGGTCGTCCTCGTAGACCTTCCTGACCGGGATGCGCCCGTCCGCCATCTTGCAGAAAAGACAGTCGTTCATGTGAAACACCTCCTGCGGGATGGAAATCTACTCCGAAGCGATCGGGTCCCCGGGTTCGGGAACCGCGCCGCCTTTTTTCAGATGGATCAGGAACTCCTTGTTCCCCTTAGGGCCGAGGATCGGGGAGTCGCAAACGCCGAGGACGGTAAGGCCCAGGCCAAGGGCGAGATCGGTGATGCCGTCGACCACCTCCTGGTGCTTTTTCGCGTCCCGCACCACGCCCCCCTTCCCCACCTGCCCGCGTCCCACCTCGAACTGCGGCTTGATCAGGGCCACCACGATGCCGTCCTCCTTGATGAGGCGCAAAGTCGGCGGAAGCACCTTGTCCAGCGAGATGAACGAGGCGTCGATGACGGCCAGGTCCGGGGTTTCCGGGAGCGACTCGAGGTAGCGGATGTTGGTCTTCTCGAGGTTCACCACCCGCGGGTCCTCGCGCAGCTTCCAGGCGAGCTGCCCGTAGCCCACGTCGACGGCGAAGACACGCCGGGCGCCGCGCTGCAAAAGGCAATCGGTGAAGCCTCCGGTGGAGGCGCCGACGTCGACGGCGCAAAGCCCGCTGACCTCGATGCCGAAGCGGGCGAGCCCCTCGGCGAGTTTCAGTCCGCCGCGGCTTACGTACGGCAGCGGCTCTCCCTTCAGGCGGATCTCAGCCTCGGGGGCGACCATGAGCCCCGCCTTGTCGGCCAGGTGGTCGTTTACCACCACCTGTCCGGCCATGATGAGCGCCTTGGCCCTCTCCCGCGAGGGGGCAAGCCCCCGCTCGAACACCAGCTTGTCCAGTCTTTCCTTCGCCACCGTCACTCCAAAATCAAAACCGGCTCACGCAAAGCCGCAAAGTCGCAAAGAAAAACAAGTTTCGGGTAAAAAGCATCTCTGTTTCGCGCTTCTCTCTTAATAAAGCCCGTGCAGCGGTCCGCCGGGTGCCGCGAGCTCGTCCACCTTGCGCTCCACCGCGGGGTCTTCGACCAGGGGCGGTGCGTGGTGCGGCTTTATACGCGCGTCGATCACGACGGGTCCGGTGCACCCCCACTGCTTGCAGACCATGGAGGCGCCCACGCCGTAGATGTCGGCGGCGGGATCGCTGCGGGTGAAGGCGACCCAGAGGAAGTTGTTCAGTTCCGCCGCGGTGAAACGGCTGTCGTCGCAGACCACGATGAGCGGGAACCCCTCCAGCCCCTCGACGCCGGAAAGCGTTTCGCAAAGCTCATCCATCCGCTCGTCCGGTTCCCCTTTCTTCGTCCGGCAGGCGGGGCCGCGCAGCGCGATGACGCCCGGGAGGCAGAGCCTGGGGTCGTCGAAGCCGGCGGGGAGCTTGAGCCCGGCGGGGAGCTCGGCAGCCAGGGTGCGACGCTTCTCCCCGATCGCGGCGATGACCACCTTGGAGCCGCTGTTCAGTCCCGAGCCGGAGTAGTCCAGGGTGTCCATGGTGGTTGCGGTCTGGAAGTGCAGGTCGCGGCGCGGGTCGAAACGCTCCAGGACGTGGGCCAAAAACGCCGGTATGTCGTGGATGTCCAGGCGCGGCGCGTCCTCGTGGGCGGCTATCATCAGGTACTTCGCCAGGGAGAGCTGCCCCTGCCCGAGGACCGCGTTCGCGATGGTCAGAAGCTCCTGCGGCGTGCGCCGCTCCCCGTAGGGGACGTAGCGCTCGCTGCCGACGGCGAATAAAAGCGGGTGCACCCCGGCCGCATCCACCGCGTGCACCGCCTTCACCCCGGGGATGACGGTCGGGATGAGCGGTCCGGTGAGCTCGTGGATGAAGGCGCCGAACGAGGTATCCTCCTGCGGCGGGCGTCCCACCGTGGTGAAGGGCCAGATGGCGCCGTCGCGGTGGAAGACTTCTTCCACTTTCACCACCGGGAAGTCGTGTGCGAGGCTGTAATAGCCGAAATGGTCGCCGAAGGGGCCCTCGGGGAGCGTCCTTTTGGGGTCGACGATGCCGGTGATGCAGAAATCCGCCTGCGCCGGGATGGGAAGCCTGCCCTCGCGCTGCACCATTTCGATGCGGTGCCCGGCCAGGAGCCCGGCGAAGGAGAGTTCCGGCATCCCCTCGGGAAGCGGCATGACCGCGGCGACCGTCATGGACGGGGGGCCGCCGACGAAGATGTTGACCCGGAACGGCTCGCCCCGCTCGATCGCCTCGGCGTGGTGAAAGCCGATGCCGCGGTGGATCTGGTAGTGCAGCCCGATCTCCTCGTTCTCGCGATAGGCGCCGCCGGAGAGCTGCACCCGGTACATGCCGAGGTTCGAATGGCGCAAGCCCGGTTGAGCCGCACTCTCGGAATAGACCTGTGGAAGCGTGATGAAGGCGCCGCCGTCGTCTGGCCAGGATTTCAGCTGCGGGAGGCCGGCGACCGTGGTGCGATTGGCGAGAACGGGGCCGTCCGTCACCGTTTTCGGGAGAAGGTGCCAGGCGGCGGGGACCGCGCCCAGCAGGGTGGTCGGTTCCTTCAGCGCGGTGCGCGGGTCCACCTTGAGCTTCACCAGGCGCTCCACCGCCTTGAGTGTGTCCCTGAAGATGTATCTCGTGCGGTCGAGGGTCCCGAAGAGGTTCCCGAGCATGGGGAAGGCGCTCCCCTTCACCCTGGTGAAGAGCAGCGCCGGGCCGCCCGCCTGGTAGACGCGGCGCTGGATCGACCCGATCTCGAGTTCCGCGGAAAGTTCGCAGTCGATCCTGACCAGCGCGCCGGTGCGCTCCAGGTCAGCGACGCAGGATGCAAGGTCTCTATATCCCAACCGATTCCTCCGGAAGATTCCAGCTGAACAACGGACTACTATTAATGCAGCCCCGCAGCCAAGTCAACACAAAAGACCCCCGGAGCCCGCTCGCAGACAGGCCCCAGGCGGGGCCCCCGCATCCCGTATCAGGGGGGACCGGCTCCGCAGGTGCCGGTCCCCTTCCCCCCCTTGCCTCGAAACACTATTCTGAAAGCGCCTTTTGTGCTAACCTGCCGAACTGATTAACCGCATGGGAGAGCCACGTGCCACGTTTCACCATCTTCAAAAAGATCCTAGTCATCACGCTGCTGCTCTCCCTGCTGCCGCTCTTCGTCTCGTCCGTCATCCTCCTGGCCAACCTGCAGGCGACCAGCGCAAAGCTCTCGACGGAGATAACGGAATCCGACGACCGCCAGGCCGTCGAGTCGCTGCAGATGAGGGCGCGGGACCTCGCGGAAAACATAAAGGATTTCCTGCACCAGTGCGAGAGCGACCTCCTCTTCGTCTCCCGGTCGCGTCTGGACCGGGAGACCCTGCTCGACTTCTACCAGACCAGGCTCTCAGAGGTCTGGCAGCGCGGCGGCGGCGCCACCGAAGCCCAGGGGACCCACGAGTTCCGCCCCATCTACCGCTCCATCGCAATCATCGACGCAAAGGGGCGGGAGCGCCTGGCGATCCGTAACGGCACCTTGGTCCCGGAAAGGGAGCTTGCCGACGTCTCCGACCCCGCGAACACGGAGTTCAAAAGCGAGGATTACTTCCGCCGCGTGCGCGCCTTGAAACCTGGCGAGATCTACGTCTCGCACCTGACCGGCTTTCACGTCAGCAAGCAGGAGCAGCTAGCGGGCGCCCCGGACCCGGAAAGCGCCTACGACGGAAAGATTTACCAGGGTGTGATCCGCTTCGGAGCGCCGCTTTTCGACCGCAAAGGGAACTTCGCAGGCATGGTGCTCCTCTCCCTGGATCACCGCCACCTGATGGAGTTCACCCAGCACATCGACCCGGGCAAGAACGCGGCGTCGCTCTTTCCCTCCTACCAAAGCGGCAACTACGCATTTTTGTTCGACGACGAGGGGTGGATCATCACGCACCCGAAGTACTGGGACATCCGCGGTGTGGACCCCGGCGGGAAGCTGGTCCCCCCCTACAGCAGCAGGTCTAGCAAGGCGGACGTGGAAAGCGGTCGCATCCCCTTCAACCTCGACTTCGCCGGTTTCATCCATCCCGGATACCCGCAGGTGGCCGCGGCGGTGCGCGCCAAGCGGGAGGGGCACGTGGACATCACCAACGTGGGGGGTGCCAAGAAGATCATGGCCTATGCGCCGATCTTCTACGACACCGGCGACTACGCGAAGCACGGCATCTTCGGCGGCGTCACCATAGGTTTCCAGGTGGACCGCTTCCACGAGGCATCCCGCAAGGGAAGCAGGCTCATCAGCCGCCAGCTCGGGGAGCACCGCAAGGCAAGCGCCGCCATCATCCTCATCACCGCCGTCTTCTCCGCGCTTTCAGCCTGGCTTTTGTCACGCGGCATCAGCGTGCCGCTCAGGCAGCTCACCGTGAGCGCCAAAAAGCTTGCCGCCGGAGACAGCGCGGTCCGGGTCGCGGTGAACTCGGCCGACGAGATCGGCGTCCTCGCCCAGACCTTCAACTACATGGCCGACGAGCTGGACCGCCGCAAACACAGCCTCCTCGCCACCCTGGATGAGCTCAAGCAGTCACGGCTGGAGATCCTGGACGAACGCAACTTCAAGGAGAGCGTGCTGCAGAGTATCTCGAGCGGCATCGTCACCTTCTCCCCGGAGGGGTTCCTCACCTCCATCAACAGCACCGGCCGCCTCTTTTTGGGCGAAGGGATCACGACGGGGATGCACTACCGCGAGGTTTTCAACGGCTGGGGAATGCTGGGCGACCGTATCGCCGACGTCTTTGCAACCGGTTCCGGGTACGGTCGCGAAACCTTCCGTTTCGACCATGAACCGGGCAAGACCCATTTCGACGTCGGCTTCTTCCCCATCGGCGTCGATTCCGACCAGGGGCTTACCGTGACCCTGCGCAACGAGACCGAGCGCGAGAATCTGCACGAGGAGATGATGAGACTCGACCGGCTCGCCTCCCTTGGGAAGCTCTCGGCGGGGATCGCCCACGAGGTGCGCAACCCGCTGACCGGGATCTCGCTGTTACTGGACGACCTGCACGACCAGGCGACCTCCAACCCGGCGGACAAGGAGCTCATCAAGAAGGCCCTCGTCGAGATCGAACGGGTGGAAAAGCTGATCAACGCCCTTTTGAACTACTCGTCGCCGGTGCGCGCGGAGTTCAGGGAGTGCGACCTCAATCGGCTCGTGAACGACACCGTGCTCCTGATGCGGCGACCGTGCGAGAAACAGCAGGTGCAACTGGTAATGAACGAGGGGGAGGTCCCCGCTTTCCGTTTCGACCCGGAGAAGATCAAGCAGGCGGTGCTCAACATCATCAAGAACGCGCAGCAGGCCCTACCCGGCGGCGGACGCATCGAGGTCTCCACTTCGGTTTCCGAGGGCTACGCCGTCATCACCATCAGCGACGACGGCCCTGGCATCGCCAGCGAGGACCAGCCTCTCATCTTCGAACCGTTCTTCACGAGAAAGGGCGCCGGCACCGGTCTCGGGCTGTCGATCACCCAGCGCATCGTCGAGGAACACCAGGGGCGGGTACAGGTGGAAAGCGCGCCGGGCCGGGGCACGCGGTTCACCGTCGAGCTGCCGCTTGGCGATCAACAGTAAGCCGGTTGAGTCCGGGACGGTAAAGCGTGAAAGCTGTGCAGAGCATCCGGAACAGGAAAAGGAACGCATGGAAAAGATACTGATCATCGACGACGAAGCCTTCATCTGCGAAAACGTGCAGCGCATCCTATCCGGAGAAGGGTTCCAGGTCTGCACCGCCCAGACCGGACAGGAAGCCCGCGACATCGTCGCCTCGGAGCAGATCGATCTCGCCCTTTTGGACCTGAACCTCGGAACCGAGAACGGCATCGACGTCCTCAAGGCCCTGAAGGAGCTCGACCCGGAGCTGCTGGTGATCATCATAACCGGGTACGGCTCGGTCGAAAGCGCGGTGGAATCGCTGCAGCTTGGTGCCTTCCATTACATGAAAAAGCCGTTCAAGGCGGACGCCTTGCGCCTCATCGTAAAGCTCGCGCTGAAGACCCAGACCCTGAAGCGCGAGGTGCGCAAGCTGCGTCAGGGAAACGCCTCGCTCCCTGGTTCCTCCCCCATCATCGGGAAAAGCGATGCCTTCAACGAGGTGGTGGCCCAGGTGCGCGAAATAGCACGCATCCCCTCTACGGTCCTGGTCACCGGCGAATCGGGGACCGGCAAGGAACTGGTGGCCCGGGCCATCCACGACCTGTCGGACCGCAAGGAGGCCCCCTTCATCGCCATCAACTGCGCCTCGATACCGGCGACGCTCCTTGAGAGCGAACTCTTCGGCCACGAGAAAGGGTCCTTCACCGGTGCGAGCGGACGCAAGAAGGGGCTCTTCGAGGAGGCGCACCACGGCACCATTTTCCTCGACGAGATCGGTGAGATGGACATGGCGATGCAGGCAAAGCTCCTGAGGGTGCTGCAGGAGAGGTCCATACGGAGGGTCGGCGCGGTGAAGGACGTCACCATCGACGTGCGGGTGATCGCGGCGACGAACCGCGACCTTTTGCAGCGCATCGCCGAGAAGAGCTTCCGGGAAGACCTCTTCTACCGCCTGAACGTCTTCCCGATCCACATCCCGCCCCTGCGCGAGCGCACCGCCGACATAGCCGCCCTCGCCGCCTACTTCCTCGACGGGTTCAGCCGCTCCTTCGGGCGCCAGTTCCGCGACATCTCACCCGAGGCGGAACAACTCATGGCGCAGTACGCCTGGCCCGGAAACGTGCGCGAACTCAGAAACGTCATCGAGCGCATCTGCATCATGCGCACGGGACCGACCCTCCTGCCGGAGCACCTGCCGCTTGAAATCAGGAACAGCCAGGACGGCGATCATGCGGCGATGGTCACCACCGCAACAGCGATAGAAGTTCCGGAGGATGTCGGGCTGGAGGAGGCGATCAACAGCATCGAGAAGACGCTCATCCGGCAGGCGTTGCAGAAAGCGGGCGGCAACGTACTGCAGACCGCCACGATTTTGAGGATCCCCCGCGGCACCCTGCGTTACAAGATGGACAAATACGGCCTCTAGCCCTTGCAATACCTGATGCTGTGAAAAGATGACGAGGCGTGGCCGCAGGCCCGCCTCGTTCTATTTTCGGCGCACCGCCAACATTAGCCCGCACCAACGGCAACTACCCTCACCCGCCGTACCCGCACAAAGTTTTTAATCCGACCGCCGAGACCGCTTTTGGCAGATATCCGCCACCCATGTGGCCGTTTTCCGCCACCACCTCACCTTTCAACCATCATTCTGTCCGCGCCGACATTCATTAATCAATACGTTACGACTCCCATCATATGGCACCGCAGTTGCAACAGAACAATGTATCGTATACGGACATACTTCAGGCCACATACAAGGCGCAGTTACAAAACTAATAAATATTTTCACATAACAGCAGGACAACAACCAAGGAGGAATACCCTATGAACCTGAAAGCCTGTTTTAAAACGTTGGCCATGGCGGCGGCACTCGCCCTGCCGGTGAACGCCTTCGCAGCCCCGATCGTGATCAAGTTCAGCCACGTCGTCGCGCAGCATACCCCGAAAGGACAGGCCGCCGATTACTTCAAGAAGATCGCCGAAGAGCGCACCAAGGGGCGCGTGAAGGTCGAGGTCTACCCGAACAGCCAGCTTTACAAGGACAAGGAGGAGATGGAAGCCCTGCAGCTCGGCGCGGTCCAGATGCTCGCCCCCTCCCTTGCGAAGTTCGCACCGCTCGGCGTAAAGGAGTTCGAGGTGTTCGACCTCCCCTTCATCTTCGACAACTACCAGGAACTGCACAAGGTCACCCAGGGTCCGGTAGGCGCCAAACTCCTCAAGAAGCTCGAGCCGAAGGGGATCCTCGGTCTCGCATACTGGGATAACGGCTTCAAGGTGATGAGCGACAACAAGCCGCTCAAGAACGTCGCCGACTTCAGGGGCCAGAAGATGCGCATCCAGTCCTCCAAGGTGCTCGACTCCCAGATGCGCTCGGTAGGTGCCATCCCGCAGGTACTCGCCTTCTCCGAGGTGTACCAGGCGCTGCAGACCGGCGTCGTCGACGGCACCGAGAATCCCCCCTCCAACCTCTACACCCAGAAGATGCACGAGGTGCAGAAGTACGTCACCCTCTCCGACCACGGCTACTTAGGCTATGCGGTCATCGTGAACAAGAAGTTCTGGATGGGGCTGCCCGCCGACATCCGCACCATCCTCGAAGGGTGCATGAAGGACGCTACCAAGTTCGCCAACGACGTCGCCAAGAAGGACAACGACGAGGCGCTCGCGGCCGTCAAGAAGTCAGGCCGCAGCCAGCTGATCACCCTCACCCCGCAGGAACGTGCCGCCTGGAAGAAGGCGATGGACAAGGCTCACAAGGAGAACATGGGCCGCATCGGCGCCGACATCGTGAAGGAAGTCTACGCAGCCACCGGGTACAACGCGAACTAATCACGCCGAACCTTGACGCGACGGCCGCATCGAGGCGGCCGTCGCCGAGAGTTCCAGGAGAAGCCCATCATGATGAAGTATCTTGACCATCTTGAGGAAATCATCATCACCTTCCTCATCGGCGCCGCCACGGTGATCATCGCCGTCGCCGTCGCCCATCGCTACCTGTCCGGCCTCCCGATCCCGGGGCTGCAGGACTGGCTGCTGACCATTAACATGAGCTGGGCGCAGGAGCTCTGCATCTACATGTTCGTCTGGATGGCCAAGTTCGGCGCCGCCTACGGCGTCAGAAGCGGCATCCACGTGGGGGTGGACGTTCTGGTGACCCGCCTCCCCGATTCCTGGCGCAAGACCACCGTGATCATCGCGGTCCTGGGCGGCGTCATCTTCACCGGCCTGATCGGCTCGCTGGGCGCCAAGTTCGTCTGGGAAAACGGCATGCACTACGCCGTCTTCAACAAGCTCGGCATGAACGTCGCCGACCTGATCGAAGGCCCCACCACCCCGGACCTCGAGTGGCCGACCTGGATCGTCTATTGCGCCGTGCCGCTCGGCTCGTACCTCATGTGCTTCCGTTTCCTGCAGGTGGGATACGCCTTCCTGCGCACCGGCGAGCTGCCGCGCCACGACCACACCCACGTCGACGGCATCGACGAGATCGGCACGCTCGACTCCACCGAGGCGCTGGAGGAATACGAGCAGCACAAGTTCAATCATAAGGAAGCTGGGGGTGTGAAATGAGTACTGCAGTAGCCGGCTGGGAACAGTTTTCCAAGAAAAAGGCGGCGACCTGGCTTCTCGCCATCGCCGTGATCCTTGGAGCGATAGCCACCCTCGGCAGCACCGGCATCGTCTTCGCGCTTCTATTGGCCCTTATGCTGACGGGGATGCCCATCTCCATCGCACTCGGCCTTACCGTGCTCACCTTCCTCTTCTTCTTCTCGGAGGTGCCGACCGAGGCGGTCGCCATGAAGCTCTTCACCGGCATCGAGAAGTTCGAGATCATGGCGATCCCGTTCTTCATCCTGGCCGGTAACTTCCTGACCCACGGCGGCGTGGCGAAGAGGATGATCAACTTCGCCACCTCCATGGTCGGGCACTGGCACGGCGGCCTGGCACTTGCCGGCGTCATGGCCTGCGCCCTCTTCGCCGCGGTCTCCGGGTCGAGCCCCGCCACCGTCGTCGCCATCGGCTCCATCATGATGCCCGCCATGGTGCGCGCCGGCTACCCGAAGCGCTTCGGCGCCGGCGTCATCACCACGTCGGGTTCGCTGGGCATCCTGATCCCCCCCTCCATCCCGATGGTGGTCTACTGCGTCGCCACCAACTCCTCGGTGGGTGCGCTCTTCATGGGGGGGGTCATCCCCGGACTCATGCTGGCCACCCTGCTCGGCCTCGTGGCCTGGTATCGCGCTAAGAAAGGGGACCTCCCCCGCATGAAGAAGGCGACCTGGGGCGAGCGGGCCAAGGCTTTCCGCGACAGCGTCTGGGGCCTGTTCCTGATCGTCATCGTCCTGGGCGGCATCTACTCCGGCATGTTCACCCCGACCGAGGCGGCTGCGATGAGCGCGGTGTACGCCTTCGTCATCGCCGTCTTCGTCTACCGCGACGTCCCCTTCAAGAAGGTCCCGAAGGTGCTCTTGGACTCGGCGAGCATGTCGGCGATGCTTCTGTACATCATCACCAACGCGGTGCTCTTCAGCTTTCTGATGACGCACGAGAACATCCCGCAGCTCATGGCGGACTGGATCCTCGGCCACAACCTGGGCGTGGTCTCCTTCCTTTTGGTGACCAACGTGCTGCTGCTTCTGGCCGGTAACGTCATGGAGCCCTCCTCCATCATCCTGATCCTCGCCCCGATCCTGTTCCCGGTCGCCATGCAGCTCGGCATAGACCCGGTGCACTTCGGCGTGCTCATCACGGTGAACATGGAGGTCGGCATGTGCCACCCGCCGGTGGGACTCAACCTCTACGTATCGAGCGGCATCACGAAGATGGGGATATCGGAGCTGACCGTGGCGGTCTGGCCTTGGCTGCTCGCCATGCTCTGCTTCATGATTCTCGTCACCTACGTGCCGATCATCTCGCTGTGGCTGCCGCGCGCACTCGGTTACTAGCGGCATCGCCGAACCGTTGAACGAAAAAGGGCCTGTCCAGATGACAGGCCCTTTTTACCTTTACCCGCTGACCAAGTTGCGCTATCAATGCCCGAGTCCCCCAAGCGCCACTCCCAAGGAAAGTCACTCCCATGGTAACCGTGCTCGTCGCCATCTTCTTAATCGCCTATGCGGCCATCGCCCTTGAACACCCCATCGGGATCAACAAGTCATCCTCGGCGCTTCTCGGCGCGGGGCTGCTCTGGTCCGTCTACGCACTCGCCACCCCGGACTCCCACCTGGTCGTGCACCAGTTGAACGAGTCGCTCGCGTCCACGGCGCAGATCGTCTTCTTCCTGATCGGCGCCATGACCATCGTGGAGGTGATCGACGCCCACAACGGGTTCGAGGTGATCACCTCCCACATAAGGACCAGAAAGCTCGCCTCGCTCATGTGGCTGGTGGGTTTCGTCACCTTCTTTCTGAGTTCGGTGCTCGACAACCTGACCACCACCATCGTCATGATCTCGCTGATGAAGAAGCTCCTCGACAACCACGAGGACCGCCTCTTCTTCGCCGGTCTCATCGTCATCGCCGCCAACGCCGGTGGTGCCTGGACCCCGATCGGCGATGTCACCACCACCATGCTCTGGATCGGCGGTCAGATCACCACCCTGGCGATCATGAAGGGGGTGCTCGCCCCTTCGCTGGTGAACCTTTTGCTGCCGCTTGCCGTGGTCGCGTTCCAATTGAGAGGCCGCGAGGTGGTGGCTCCGGTCCGTGAGGAAAACGGCGACATTCCGCAGAGCACCCTCTTCGAGCGCAACCTCATGTTCCTGCTCGGCATCGGCATCCTGGTGAGCGTCCCGGTGTTCAAGACGGTGACCCACCTCCCCCCTTTCATGGGGATACTGCTCGGGCTCGGCATACTCTGGCTCGCCGGTGACCTCGTGCACAGGAACAAGGAGGAGATGGACAAGCGGCACTTCACCCTGGCACACGCCCTGGAGAAGATCGACATGAGCTCCATCGTCTTCTTCATCGGCATCCTGCTCGCGGTGGCAACGCTTGAGCACACGCACATCCTGTCGGCAATCGCCGGCTGGCTCGACCGTACCGTGGGACGCCTCGACCTGATCGTCACCCTGATCGGGCTTGTGAGCGCCATCGTCGACAACGTGCCGCTCGTTGCCGCCTCCATGGGGATGTACAACCTGGCAGCGCATCCGGCGGACAGTTTTCTCTGGGAATTCATGGCCTACTGCGCCGGCACCGGCGGTTCCATTCTCGTCATCGGCTCGGCCGCCGGGGTGGCCGCCATGGGGCTCGAAAAGGTGCACTTCTTCTGGTATGTGAGGAGAATCAGCGGGCTTGCCCTTTTGGGCTACTTCGGAGGGATAGGAGTTTACTTGCTGCAGACGAGGATCTTTGGGTGACGGCTGATGCTTGCGCAGTCCTGTGGCATCCGGGCTATCCCCAGGTCCTGAAGTGCCCGGAGTCGATGTGAACGAAACCGGACTGAGGGTAGTAACCGACGCCGCCCGCGGCAAGAGTCAGGGCGCCTTTCCTTATCCGGTCGAGCCCGAATTTCGGTATGGCGAGGTCGATGGCCATCCCCTTCATGTGAAGGCTGTCTTTCGCGACCCCCTTTGAGCGGCGGCGCAACTCGGCGTTGTATTCGGGAGAGCGGTAACCGGAGATGATGTGAATCTCGTTGTCGCCCCCCAAGGTGTTGTCCAGCCGGTTCAGGTATTCGACGACGCGCAGGTCCATTTCCGTGGTCTGGTTGGTATGGTGGCAGCGGAAGATCCAGTTCAGGGACTGCAGCGCTTCATCGCAGTACTCGCCGAGACTGTTGCGGTAGGTTACGGTCAACCGTTCGTTGCAGTTGACGTTGTACAGGGAGAGTTTGCCCTCGGTAAGGCCGCCGGTACCGCCGTCGACTAGCCTCGCAAAGGCCGATTTGGCACCGATAAGGGTCGCAGCAAAAAAGGCGGAGGACTTGAGAAACATCCTGCGGCACAACATTGCATCTTTCACATAAACCTCTATAAATCAGGTAATTAGCGAGCCGTCGCCAATCCCTTGCTACCACAAACTCTCTCAAGCTGTCAACCCTTACCCCTCACATCCCCCCTCATCTTCCGCTGTCTTTAACTTGCTAATGTGGCGTTGTGTGCTTTGCTGTGTGGGTCGGCACCCACCTCCGGTCAGCACGGGGCCTGCCATGAAAATACCCTACGCCACCAAGACCACAGCGTTTGTTTCAGGGATCACGCTGGCGCTTCTGCTCTCCATGGGGGAGCACCTCGAAGGCCCGCTGAGCGCCCTTCTCACCCTATCGGGAGCCGTTTGGTTTCCGGTCTCCATCGCAGTGTTCGTCCACGGCAAGCAAACCATAGAGTTTAGGATTCAATCGCTGCGCGGCGAACGGCCGTACCTCGACATCCCCAAAGACATCACGCCGCGGGCCATCATCTGGTTTTCCTCGACCCTCGCCACCGCGTGGATGCTCAGCCTTTGGTACCAGCTGGGATAAAAAAAAGGGACGTTCCTCGGAACGTCCCTTCATGTATCCATCATTCTCCAGAGAGATCAGCTATCGCAGGCCACGTCCTGCTCACTCTCCAGCGCGCTCCTTATCGCCTTGATCATCTCGACCGGCGAGAACGGCTTCTGGATGAGCTGGAAATCCGGCTTGGCCTGCAGGTGGTCCGGGCGGTAGCCGCTCATGAACACCGCCTTCGCGGCCGGGTTCACCTTCTTTATCTCCCTGAAACAGCTGATGCCATCCTTGCGGGGCATGACCACGTCCATGACCACCAGATGTATCGGCTCGTTCTGCTTGTACTTGTCCAGCGCGTCCTGACCGTCTTCAGCAGTGATCACCCGGTAACCGTAGCTTACGAGGAAATCAGAGAGCATCTCGCGCAACTGTTTCTCGTCATCGACGATCAGAATGGTCTCTGTCCCCTGGTAGCAGTTGTTAATCTTGTTCATCATGATCTCCATGCTACTGATCCAGTCGATCTTGCTCCCGTCCGGCCTCATCCTTTCCGGAGTGTTTATTTTCAAGATGAATTCTGTCTCGAAGATGATACTGGAGGCGGATGCGTTGAGGGCGGAGGCAAGGGCAAAAATGGACAAGAGACTCGGCTGCTGTTTACCGCCTTCGATGTTGGATATGAATTTGCGGTCCAGGCAGCTTAACATAGACAGCCTGTCCTGAGAGAGGTTGCGTTCCCTTCTCAGTCTTCGTACGACTATGCCGAATGCTTCTTCAATGGTCATTAATGCTCCTCCAGACTTGGGAAGCTTTTATAGCAAATATTCACTTAAATTACTGTAGACAATTACCCCCACAACAAAAAAATATCCCTTATGACAGCACTGTGCAATCCGAGAGCGCCGTAGTGAACCTTCGAATGCACGGGCGGCATCATCATGCCCCCCATTTACCAGCACCCTATTAAACACTTGATTTGGCGTGACAAAACGCACCGCAAAGGACAAGCAAGCGCACCTTGGCGGTGTTTACACTGCAGTATCCTGCCTGCATATCCAGAACCGGGCAATTCCGAAAAACAGTAAATTTTATTCATGTGTAGGCGAGAATATGACAAGTATTTCGGTAGCCCCCGGCGTATACAGTGGGTTGCTGGTACGAAGGAAGGTTGTCTCAGCGAACGGTCGACAGAAAGATAGCGGGCTAACATGTCTGCAAGTCAGGCTGCTTTCGATGGAGGCTGACAGCCCGAGCCGGGACAAGTGGGAAAAAACTAGGAAAGATATTTGCGCTGGAGAGTATCCGGCGAGGAGAACGAGAAGTTTCCTATCCTCTGCGGGGCGGGCGGCTCCGGGAGTAACATGGCGATGGCACAGTAGCAGAGGAAAAGCAGCCCGAGCAGTAAAAAGACAACCGCAATGGCCGGACCGGAATGCATGGAGCTGAGGAACCACCACTCCAGCACGAATGGCAGGCAAAACAGTATCATCACAAAACCGCCCTTCTTACCGCTTCTCATAAACTCCTTCATCCTCCTAAAAGATGACATCGCGTGCAGCTCGGCACCTTACTGTATTGCCTCAAAGTCTTCAAGCTTGAAAGCATTAGCCATCTGGCAGGAACCACTCCTCATTGGCAACGACTGCATGAAAAGCGTCCCGTCGGGGTGAGGCACTAGGCTCCGATACGTGCTTGTCCGTCTAAAATGTAGGAATCTATACCGAAAGATATATTCATTTATTCCTACATATATATTTCATTTGCTTATCAGGTCATGTATGTGTAGAATGCCGTCGCTTTTAAGAGGTGCAGCCTGACCTACAGGTGACCGTCAAAATCCATCGGCCGAATGCGCCTTTAAAGCGGGTCCGGCTGGAGAGATCGCCATGTACAAGCTCTCGATGCTCAGATTTGTTATTAGTTTTGTTACTGTGTTATGCATTGCCGTCATCGCAGAAGCCGACGTGCCTCCTTGTGCGAGTTCCGAGGGAGCGGATCATGCGGCCAACGCGCCCGTCACGGTTCCGGGGACGGGCAAGGTGTGTCAGTTCTGTCATGTCCCGCACCAGGATACTACCGAGGGTGGCCTGTTGTGGAACAGCAAGGCCGAACAGACAAAGGCCGGGAAAACATATGCGCTCGCCATTCCAGCCAATGTCGCCGTTCCCGAGGATTTCGATCCGCGACTTGGCAAAGGGAGGTTGTGCATGTCCTGTCACGACGGGACAGTCGCTACTCCTTCCATAAAGGAGAGAAAAGACCTCCGCGCTTCTTCGTGCGTAAACTGGAAACTGGTTGCGCCATAGGTAAAGCCGTCTTCTACGGCTGCCATTCCATCACCAGCAGTCATAGATACGGCCTGAGCGCCGCCTCGAGGTACAAACACAAAAAGCCCCTGTATTTCTACAGGGGCTTTTTGGTTGTGGGCCGCCCGTCCCTTAAGAGACGGGCTAAATACTGCAACCTTCTTTGCAGTGCGATACAGGACGAATAGCAAACTTAGAGGTCCACATTGCCTGATCTCCTTTCCCATAATTGAGGTTATCTAGTTCTACACCGGCGGCGTCATCAAGTCAACATAAAAAAGATCATTTTGGTCTTCTTAACATCAAACCGATTCCGTCGCCTTCTCGTCCCTCACTTCGTCCACATCCCTGCTCTCTTCAAGCATCGCGAGGAAGGCTCGCATCAACGCAGTGCGGTAGTCGTTTTTTCTGGTGACAAGTAGCAGGGTGCGCTGCAGATCCACCGGGCTGGCAACCTCTAAAAGCCACCCGTGATCAAGTTCCCGCTGCACCGCAATTCTGGAAACGCACCCAACCCCGAGCCCCGCCTCCACCGCCTTTTTGATCGCCTCGGTATGACCGAGCTCGAGGGCTATGGAATAAGTCACCCCTGCCCTCTCCATGGCCGCTTCGAAGACCTCCCTTGTTCCGGAGCCCTTCTCGCGCACGATCCACGGGGCTTCCCGCAGCAGGTCAGGAGAGGCCGATCGAGCCACCGCCCAAGGATGCTGCGGCCCGACAACGATCACGAGTTCATCCCGCCTCCAAGGGGTGGTAGCAAGCGACGAAAGATGCGGCAGACCTTCGACGAGCCCAAGGTCCAGTTCACCAGACTCGACCCCGTGCTCTATCTGAAGTGCGTTGCCCACCTGCAGCAGCGCTTTGGCGTCGCAATACCGCCTCGAGAACTCGCCGACTATCGCTGGCAACAGGTAGTTGCCGATGGTCGTGCTCGCCCCGATGACCAAAGTCCCTTTAGGTGCGCCGACTGACTCGTCCAGGAAAAGCTCGATCATGCGTACGCGCGAAAGCACCTCCCGCGCTTGAGGAAGCAGCTCCCGCCCCCTATCGTTCAAAAACAGCCGCCTGCCGGACCGCTCGAAGAGGGGCGCTCCCGCCAGCCGTTCCAGCTCGGCAAGCGCCATGCTGACCGCAGACTGGGTCAACAGCAGTTGGCCGCTAGCCTGGGTCACCCCGCCGCATGAAGCGACTTTCTCGAATATCTCAAGCTGCCTGAGCGTTATCGTCATAGCTCCCCCGGAAAGCATAAATCAAACTGATGCTATTCATCTGAATTACTAATTTTTATTTATATCTCAAAAGACATATGATCGGCAACAGATTTCCACATTAAGGAGGGGAAAATGAGACACATTGAGGTCCGAAGCGTTGTTATGATTCTATGTCTGGCACTGGCCATATCCCCATGGGGCGGCCCCGCCCTGGCCCTCGCCCTCGGGACGGGTTACGCCCTGACCTTGGGCAACCACTGGCCGCAAAGGACCGCGAGCTTGAGCAGGGTGTCGCTGCAGCTCTCCGTGGTCGGGCTTGGTTTTGGACTAAAGCTGGGAGAAGTGGTGCAAACGGGAAGGGAAAGCCTTGGGTACACCATAGTGGGGATTAGTTTCACTCTCGGCGTCGGATACCTGTTGGGAAAGCTCTTCGGCACTCAAAGCAACACATCTGCGCTGATATCTGCGGGAACGGCAATTTGCGGCGGCAGTGCGATTGCGGCGCTAGCGCCGGTGCTGGAAGCCAAGGACGACGAGACGGCGGTGGCCCTCGGCACCGTCTTCACCCTCAACTCCGTGGCTCTGTTGCTATTTCCGCTGATAGGGCATCTGCTGAACCTGCGCCAGGATCTGTTCGGCACTTGGGCTGGACTTGCCATTCACGACACGAGCAGCGTCGTCGGGGCGGCATCCGCGTTCGGGGAAGAGGCCTTGAAGGTCGGGACCACGGTGAAGCTCACCCGGGCCATGTGGATCATGCCGGTCGTTTTCGGGGCGGCCCTGCTGAAAAAGTCCGACCAGAGGGTACGCGTACCGCTGTTCATCATCGGCTTCATCGCAGCAGCAGCCATGCGGACCCTATTGCCGGCTTTCGAGGTGCAGTGGAATCAGGTTGCGGCTTTAGCCCGGCACGGCCTGGGCGTCTCCCTGTTTTTCGTGGGGCTGGGGCTTAGCAGAGAGGTTTTGGGCAAGGTCGGGGTACGCCCCATGCTGCAAGGTGTGACGCTGTGGCTCGTGGTCAGCGGCGTGACCCTGGCCGCGCTAATGGTGAGCGCGGCAGGCTAGCCGGCAGCCAGTCGGACCAGTCGGACCAGTCGGACCAGTCGGACCAGTCGGACTGGTCGGACTGGTCGGACTGGTGGACTGGCCAGACCGGCCATGTTGATCCTCTGCTAGATACCGGTGCCATCATCGCCGTAGCCCTTGGCGGGGGCTGTGCCGCGCTTGAATAGCAGCACACTGGCGCCGTCACCGTTGCGGTCGAACTCAAAGGCCAAGTTCTTGTCGTAGGCCAACTGCGCCACCGACTCCAACTGGGCCAGGTCCCGCAGCCGGAAGAGGATGCGGTTCCCCTTTTCCAGGTACTCCTCGATGCTCCTGGCAAGATCCAGCAGGAAAAGCCCCTTCTCTTCGGTCAGATCGACCACGTTAAGGTTGGTCGCGGCGACGGCATCGAGCACGATGCGGCGCGGCGCCCACGGGCTGTCTTCCTGTGAAAGATGCGCCTTCTGCGCTTCATCCGGCCCGTCCAGGACCATGCCGGCGGCTACGGTCGCATTGGTGAACCGGTCGATGAGAATGAAGCTTCCCGTGTCGCGATTGGTCCCGTACGGGTCGAAGGAGACCGGACGGTCCAGCTCGAGCCGGGCAAGACCTATCTCGTTAAGCCCCAGGGTGGCAACCTGCTTCTGCTCCAGGGTGTTCACGTCCACCGCATACTGCACAGCGGTAACCCGCCCCGGGGTCACCCCGGTCGCCGTCTTCACCAGGTAAAGCTGCCCCGGCTGCAATGGCTCATCATGCATCCAGACGACGTGCGCCTCGGGATGCCTCGTGTAAAGGGGGGGCGCGTCCAGACGCGTGAGCATGTCGCCGCGGCTGATGTCAATCTCGTCCTCGAGGGTCAGCGTTACGGCCTGCCCGGCCACCGCCTCTTCCAGATCGCCGTTGAAGGTCACAATCCGGGCGACCCGGCTCGTTTGGCCGGAGGACGCGACGCGGACATCGTCGCCGGGACGAATGGTGCCGGAGGCGATGGTGCCGCAGAAACCGCGGAAATCGAGGTTCGGACGGTTCACCCACTGCACCGGAAGCCGGAAGTGGTGCTCGTCCCTGTCGTCCTCGACCTGCACCGTCTCCAGGAAGTGCATCAGGGTGGGCCCCTGGTACCACGGGGTCTCGGCGCTCTTCTCGATGATGTTGTCGCCGTTCAGCGCCGAAATGGGGAGCGCAGTTATGCTCTCGAAGCCGAGCGGCGCCGCGAACGCGCGGTAGTCATCCTCGATGGCCCGGAATTTCTCCTCGTCGTAGCCGATCAGGTCCATCTTGTTGATCGCCAGCACGATGTGCCTGATGCCTACCAGCGAAACGAGGAAGCTGTGCCTGCGGGTCTGGGTCAGCAGCCCCTTGCGAGCGTCGACCAGGATGACGGCGACCTTGGCGGTCGAGGCCCCGGTGACCATGTTTCTCGTGTACTGCTCGTGGCCCGGGGTGTCGGCGACGATGAACTTGCGCCGGTCCGTGGAGAAGAAACGGTAGGCGACGTCGATGGTGATCCCCTGTTCCCGCTCGGCCTGCAGCCCGTCCAGAAGCAGGGCGTAGTCGATGGCGCCCCCTTGCGTACCCACCTTCTTGCTGTCGGCCTCGAGCGCCGCCAACTGGTCCTCGAAGACCATCTTGGAGTCCCACAAAAGGCGCCCGATGAGGGTGCTCTTGCCGTCGTCGACGCTGCCGCAGGTGATGAAGCGCAAAAGCGACTTCTCTTCCTGGCTCTTCAGGTAGGCAAGGATATCTTTCTCGATCAGTTCCGATTGATGTGCCATTAGAAGTACCCTTCCTGTTTCTTCTTCTCCATGGAGCCGGCCTGGTCATGGTCGATCAGACGGCCCTGACGCTCGGAGGTGCGGGTGAGCAGCATTTCCTGGATGATTTCCGGCAGCGTATCCGCCTCGGACTCGACCGCCCCGGTCAGGGGGTAGCAGCCCAGGGTGCGGAAGCGGACCGACTTGTGTTCGATCTTCTCGCCGGGCTTCAACTCGAGCCGGTCGTCATCGACCATGATGAGCATGCCGTCCCGCTCGACCACCGGGCGCACCGCCGCGTAATAGAGCGGGACGATGGGGATCTCTTCCAGGTGGATGTACTGCCAGATGTCGAGTTCGGTCCAGTTGGAGAGCGGGAACACCCGGATGCTCTCCCCCGGCTTGATGCGGGTGTTGTAAAGACTCCAGAGTTCCGGGCGCTGGTTCTTCGGGTCCCACCGGTGGTTCGCGCTCCGGAAGGAGAAGATGCGCTCCTTGGCACGGGACTTCTCTTCGTCACGACGGGCCCCGCCGAAGGCGGCGTCGAACTTGTACTTATCGAGCGCCTGCTTGAGCCCCTCGGTCTTCATGACGTCCGTGTAGAGGGCGGAGCCGTGGGTGAACGGGGAGACCCCTTTTTTCACCCCTTCCTCGTTCACGTGCACGAGAAGCTCCATCCCTGATTCCTTCGCCATCCGGCCGCGGAAATCGATCATGTCGCGGAACTTCCAGGTGGTGTCCACGTGCAAAAGCGGAAAAGGCGGCGGCGCCGGATAGAAGGCCTTGCGAGCCAGGTGCAGCATGACTGCGGAGTCCTTGCCGATCGAGTAGAGCATCACCGGGTTCTCGAACTCGGCCACCACTTCGCGGATGATGTGAATGCTCTCGGCTTCCAGTTGCTGCAGGTGCGTCAGATTTTTCTTCATATCGTTTCCCGTATCGAATCTTTGTACCGGCGCCGGTCGCGCCGGGCGCGCTCCGTCTATCTCCGGTGCAGGCCGCATTCCTTGTGTTCGGGGTTCTCCCACCACCACCTTCCCGCGCGGGAATCCTCTCCCGGCTGAACCGCCCTTGTGCAGGGGGCGCAGCCGATGGAGCGGTACCCCTGCTTCAGAAGTCGGTTCTGCGGCAGGCGACGCTCCTGTATGAAGTCCAGCAACCGGGCTTCGCTCCAGTCGAGCAGCGGGTTGATCTTGATGATGCCGCCGTTCAGCGCATCCAGTTCGATCGCCTTCAGATCCGTCCTGGTCACGCTGTGCTCACGGCGCATGCCGGTGACCCACCCGGAAAGCTCCTTGAGCGCGCGCCCGAGCGGCTCCACCTTGCGGATGTGGCAGCACTCGTGGCGGTTCTCCAGCGACTCGCGGAAGGAGAAGAGCCCCTTCTCGCGCTCCAGCTTTTCCACCGCCTCGTGCTTCGGGAAATACCAGTCGATCTGGATGCGGTAGCGCTCCGTGATGGCGTCGGCCACCTCGTAGGTCTCCTCGTTCAGCCTGCCGGTGTCGAGCGCGAAGACGCCGACCTCCAGACCGGCCTCCCGGGCCAGCTCGATGATGGCCACGTCCTCGAGGGAGAACGAGCAGGCAAGCTTCACGGGGCCTTGCGCTGCGCTCACACCGAGGCGGAGAATCTCCTGGGCGGTTGCGTTAGGGGCGATTTCGGGAACAGATGTCATGTTGGCGTCCTCTTGGATGGATTCGAGCCGGGAGGTATTCCCTCTCAAAAAACTTGAGTCACCTTTTACCCTATCACACTAACATAGTCAACAAAAATAACAGCCATTGCAGACAATATCAGTAGGTTTTATTCGAACTCATGCAGCAGCCCCTTCAACAACGCCAGATAATTGCAGCTAAGACACTGTTTCAAAACGACTATCCTACATCTCATCGGTTGTGTGAAATGTCATGACGCAAGGAAATTTCAAAGGGATTCAGAGCAAAATCCAAACCATTGCCGACACGTTGAGTAGGAAAACAAAAAAAAGGCGCGACCGGAGCGCGGCGCGACCGGTGCTGAGGATATGGGGGTGACGGCGGAGGGGGAAGCGAAGCTCAGGCTAGTGATGCTGATGCAGCACCTGGATCGACCTCCAGGCACCGGAACGGAAACGCAACGACCAGACCACCGCGGTGAAGAAGACGAAACAGGTGGCAAGGGTCCATTCCGCGATGAGGCTCGGGATCAGCCAGGAGATGAACCACAGCAGAAGGAGAAAACCTGCCGAGGAGTAGAGGAAGGTGCGGGCGACCCAGCCGGTGTCCCCCGCCGAAGAGAGGACGCAGCCGGTCATCACGTTGGCGGCGTCGAAGAGGCAGTAAAAGGCGACGAACTTCATGATCACCGAGCCGGTCTCGATGATGCGGGCACTTTCCGGCCCGGCCCCGGCGAAAAGCGACATGAGCGGTCCCGGACAGGTGGCGAAGAGGACCGCCATGGCGAACATCCAGACCTCGCAGACGATAAGCGACTGCAACGCGATCTCTGGAACCTGATCGTCCTCCCCTGCCCCGCGTGCGTGCCCCACCAGGACCCCTGCCGCCTGACCAAGTCCGAGCGCCGGGAAGAAGGCCATGCCGTTGATGCGGAAGGCGATACTGGAGGCGGCGAGTTCCACGGTGCCGAGCCGCCCGAGCGCGACGAGGAACAGTGTCCAGGCGCAGAGCTCGCCGCTGATGCGAAGCCCCATCGGCATGGCGAGTTTCAAGAAGCGGGCGAAGTCCGGCCTGGAAAGGCGCCTCGCGATACGGTCGGACCACCCTCCCGCAACCATGAAGATGCCGCTGTAAAGAAAGGCGGCAACCGCCTGGGCGGAAACGGTGGCGAGCGCGGCGCCTGCGATTCCCAGGCGAGGCAGCCCCCATTCACCGAGGACCAGTCCCAAGGCGAGCAACGCGTTGACGACAAAGGATAAAAAGGTGACCGCGGTGACCAGGGCCGGTCTGCCGATCCCCGAGAGCCAGCCGGCGAGTGCGGAACCGAGCACGGGAAAAAGCGAGCCCGCCATGCAGATCCCGAAATAGGCGGTCTCGTCGCGCGCGACCTGCGGGGCGTGCCCGGCAAAGAGGAAGAGCTGCGCAAGCGGCCAGGCGAGCGCCAGTGCCGCTATCCCGGAAACGAGCGAGGTATGGATGCCGAGCCATGCGGAACGGCGCACGCCCGGGAGGTCGCCGCGGCCGTGGTTATGGGCGACGAAGGTCCCGGCGTACCCGGCGGTGCCGAAGAGAAAGCCCTGGAACAGGATGACGGCGAGCCCCGCCGGACCGATCGCCGCCACCGCCTCGCTGGAGTAGCGCGAGAGGACGATGGCGTCGACGATCTGCATCAGGGTTATTGCGGAGGTGGAAAGTATCATGGGGCCTGCCAGTTTCAGCAGGCGCGGTACGTGGTTCATTGCCGGCAAAGCGTGCCCTTCCTTGTTCTTCGCTTGGCGGCCTCACTCGTGACGCAGGGCGTCGATGGGGTTGAGACCGGCTGCCCGGCGCGCCGGGAAAAAGCCGAAGATAACCCCGATCGCCGCAGAAAACAAGAAGGATAACAGGTTGATCTTTACGTCGAACAGGTACGGGATGTTCATGGCGTGGGCGAGTGCCATGGAAGAGAGCGTGGCGAGGACGATCCCCGCCACCCCGCCCATGCTGGAGAGCACCACCGCCTCGACCAGGAACTGCAGGAGCACCTCCCGTTCCAGGGCGCCGATGGCGAGACGGATGCCGATCTCCCGCGTCCTTTCCGTCACCGAGACGAGCATGATGTTCATGATGCCGATGCCGCCCACCAGAAGGCTCACCGCGGCGACGGCGCTCAGCAGCATTGTTAGGATCTTCGTCGTACTCGTCAGCGTCTGGGTGATCTGCCGGGTGTCCATGACCCGGAAGTCGTCCTCCTCGTTCTCCCCGATCTTGCGCCGCTCGCGCAAAAGGAGGGTGAGCTGTTTCGTGGCGGCGTCGATGGAGGCCCCCTTGCGCACCGATACGGTGAAACGGCTCACGTCCTGGGTCCCGGTCAGGCGGCGTTGCACCGTCCTCAGCGGCATGATGATGGAGTCGTCCTGATCCGACCCCATCCCGGACTGCCCCTTCGATTTCAGCACCCCCACCACCTCGCAGGAGAACTCCTTCACCCTGATCTCGCTCCCCACCGGGTTCTGGCGCCCGAAAAGCTTCTGGCGCACCGTTTCGCCGATGACGCAGACCGCTTTCCCTCCCCTCTCCTCCGCGTCGCTGAACATCCGTCCGGCGGAAAGCTCCCAGTTTCCCGCGTGGAAATAGTCGTTGGTGGTGCCGCTTACCACCGTCGGCCAGTTCTTGGACTGGTAGACCGTGGTGGCCGATTTGCCCGTTATCGGCGCGACCCACTCGGCGCTGGAGATCTGGCTCCTGATCGCCTCGATGTCGGCGCTCTTGAAGCTAGGGGCCGCGTCCGAGCCCGGCCCGAAACGCTGACCTGGCATCACCATGAGGAGGTTGCTCCCCATGCTGGAGATCTGGTCCGAGACCGACTTCGTGGCGCCGTTACCGAGCGTTACCATGACCACCACGGCGGCGACGCCGATGACGATCCCCAGCACGGTGAGAAAAGAGCGCATCAGGTTGCGGCGGATGGCGCGCAGGGAAAGAAGCAGCGTGTTCCAGAACATCAGAGGATCTCCCTTTTGCGCTCATCGCTGTCGAGAAACCCGTCGACGAAATGGACGACGCGCCGCGCGTAGGCGGCGATGTCCGGCTCGTGGGTCACCATGAGGACGGTGATGCCGAGTTCTTCGTTCAGGCTGACGATCAGATCCATGATCTCCCGGCTGGTGCGGGTGTCGAGGTTCCCGGTCGGCTCGTCGGCCAGAAGCACCTCGGGACGGGTCACGATGGCGCGTGCGATGGCGACGCGCTGCTGCTGACCTCCCGAGAGCTCCGCCGGGGTGTGCGACTCCCACCCTTTAAGCCCCACCTGCGCCAGGGCGGCCCGGGCGGCTTCGTGGCGCGACGAGGCGGGCTCGCCGCGGTAGATGAGCGGCAGCTCCACGTTTTCCAGCGCGGTGGTGCGCGGCAGCAGGTTGAAGCCCTGGAACACGAAGCCGAGGCAGTGTCGGCGCAGAAGGGCCCGTTGGCTGCGCTCGAGCAGCTCCACCTGCACGTCCTTCAGGCGATAGCTCCCGCTCGTCGGTGTATCGAGGCACCCGAGGATGTTCATGGTGGTGGACTTGCCCGAACCGCTCGGCCCCATGATGGCGAGAAAGTCGCCGGAGTCGATCTCCAGGTCGATCCCCTTTAGCGCCTGGAAGGCGGCGTGGCCGCGGCCGTAGGTCTTGGTGATGCCGGAGAGGCTGATAAGGGAAGACGCACTCATTTCGCCGTCTCCAGGGTTTCCGTGATCACCTGCATGCCGGGCTTAAGCGCGCCGGAGACGATCTCGGTCATCTTGCCGTTGGTAACACCTGTCTTCACCTCCAACGCGGTCGGCCTCCCCCCATTGAGCACCCACACCTGGTGCAGGCCGTCCTTGGTGGTCACGGCGGCCTGCTTCGGAGCGGCCTGGGGAGGACGCGGCATCAGTGCGCCGAGCACGCCCCCCGAGCGTTTTGCCTGGGGCGCGCTCTCGGGCGGTGTGAAGCGCAGCGCCGCGTTGGGAACGAGGAGCGCCTTGTCGCGCGTCACCGTGGTTATCTCGGCGGTCCCGGTCATCCCGGGGCGCAGGCTGAGATCGCTGTTTTCCACCTGCAGTACGGTGAGGTAGGAGACCACGTTGTTCTTCGTCTGGGAGCCGTAACTTACGCGGGTGATCACCGCCTGGAACTTACGGCCGGGATAGGCATCCACGGTGAAGGTCGCCTGCTGTCCCACCTTTACCTGCCCGACGTCCGCCTCGTCCACGTCCACCTGGAGCTTCATCTTGGCGAGGTCCTCGGCGAGGGTGAAGAGTGTCGGTGCGGTGAAGGAAGCCGCCACCGTCTGCCCAGGCTCGATGCTCCGCTTGAGCACAACGCCGTTGATCGGGGAACGGATGCTCGCCTTATCAAGGTTGGTCCGGTCCGTCTGCAGGTTCGCCCGGGCCTGCGTCACCGCGGCGCGCGCGTTCGCCTCGTTCGCCTCGGCGCGCTTCAGGTTCGCCTCCGCGCTGTCCATCTCCGCTTTGGAGGGGACCTTGCCGCCGGAGAGCTGGGAGACCTGGCGGTAGCGGGCAAGCGCCGCCTTCGCCTCGGCCGTGGTCGCCTGCATCTGCAGCACCTGGGCCCGGGCTGAGGCGAGCGTCGCATCAGACTTCACCACGGCGTCTTTGAGTTTGGAGAGATCGAGGAGCGCCAGCACCTGCCCCTTCTTCACCCGGTCGTTGTCGTCCACGAGCACCCGGTCCACCATGCCGGAGAGCTCACTACCCACGTCGACCTGGTTCGTCGGCTGCAGGTTCCCGGTCGCCGAAACCTTCACCACCAGGGTGTCCTGCCGGACCGCTTCGGTGGCGAAGGCCGGCGCCGCCTCCTTGTCGGCAGGGCGCAGCGCGTAGGTGGCGGCCGCGACGAGGATAACCGCGGCTAGCATGATCAAGAGCCGGCGTTTCCAGGTCCAGGCGCCGGTACGGACTTCCAGTATCTTTTGGAGCGATGCCCCTTCTGCCTGCTGCATGTGCGTATCCTTCATCGTTTTTATTGTTCTCCTTCCTGACGCCAGCCGCCCCCCAGCGCCTTGTACAGCGCGACCAGGGACTGGAGCCTGTCACCGCGGGTGGCGGCAAGGGTATCTTCCACACTCAAGACGTTTCGTTCCGTGTCCACTACGGACTGGAAGTCGATGAGGCCGGCTCCGTAGCGCTGCCGCGCCATTTCCGCCGCGCTGCGCGCCGCCGTCACCGCTGTCGAGAGGGCCTTCTCACGTTCCTGGTTTCGCGACAGCGATACCAGCGCGTTCTCCACTTCCTGCAGCGCGGTCAGCACCGACTTTTGGTAGGCGACCAACGCCTGTTCACGCACCGCGTCCTGGACTTCCACCTGCGCGCGCAGCTTGCCGGCGTCAAAGACCGGTGCGGTGATACCGCCTATGATGGAGGACTTGGCCGCCGATGCGCCGAAGAGCCCGCCTGCGGTCAGCGCCTCCACGCCGATGGAGCCGGAAAGCTTGAGGGACGGGTAGCGTGCCGCCTCGGCCACACCCACCCGCGCCGTTTCAGCCGCGAGTTTGCGTTCCGCCCCCCTGACGTCGGGACGCTGGCGCAGCGTCTCCGCCGGGATGCCCACCGCGACCTCCGCGGGCAAGGCGGGGAGTTCCCGTACCGCGGCGAGCCTTTCCTGCAGGGTTCCAGGCGTCTCCCCCAGAAGGAGCTCAAGGCGATGCTCCGCCTCGGCGAGGCTCGTCTCGAACACCGGGATCTGGGCCTTCGTCTGTTCCCGGTTGCTGCGCGCCTGCTCCACGTCCTGGACGCTCACCAGCCCCGCCTGTGAGCGCCACTGGGTCAACTGCAGCGTCTCCGACTGGCTCGCCAGGTTGTCGCGGGCGATGCCGAGCCTCTTCTGCAGGGTGCGCAGCTCCAGGTAGCTCTGGGCCGTCTCGGCCGCCAGGGTCACCTGTACGTCCTGCAAAGAGGCGGTGCTCGCCTCGAGGTCGGCGCTTGCCCCCTCGACACCGCGGCGCACCCCTCCGAAGATGTCGAGTTCCCAGCTCGCGTCGAACCCGGCACTGAACAGGTTTGCCGTGGCGCCGCTGCCGGACTTTTCGCTGGAGCGGCTGTGCGCGGCGCTCCCCGATGCGGTGATGCCGGGGTACCTGTCCGCCGCGGCCACGCTCCGCCGGGCGCGAGACTCGCGCAGCTTCGCCTGCGCGCTGCGCAGATCCGGGCTCGCCGAAAGCGCCTTCTCGATCAGCTCCGAAAGAAACGGGTCGTCCAGCGAGAGCCACCATCGACTCAGGTCGTAGTTCTCGCCCACGGTGGTGCGCGTGCTTCCCTTGGCATCCAGTTGCTGCCAGGTGGCGGGCGTCTTCACCTCAGGGGTGACGTAATTCGGGCCGACGGTGGCGCATCCGGCGAGCCCCATGGCGGCGCACGCTACAAGCAAGCGGACCGGCGTTGAAGTCTTCATCTCATCCTCTTGGTGATCGTTCTTTTAAAAGCCCGCCCAGTATAGCGACAAAGGCGTTTCCACGTTGTAAAGAATTGAAATGTCTACGGTTACCGTTTTTTACAAAACTTTACACTGCGGAAACAGGTCTTAACTGAAGCGATCGGGGAACCGGGTAGAATCAAGCGAGCAGGCGAGACGAAAGGCAAAAGGAGGCAGTATGGTGAATGGAATCGGCGGCGCAGGGATGCGGCACACCCCGCAGGACTTCTACAAAAAGGTGGATAGCGACAGTAGCGGCGGCATTTCGCAGACAGAGCTGCAGACCATGGCGGAGAAACTGAAGGAAAAGAGCGGCACCACGCTTGACACGAGCGACGAGGCCTTCAGCGGCTACGACAGCGACGGCGACGGCTCGCTCAGTATGGACGAATTGAACGGCGTGATGCAGAACAGCGGGTTCGGCCCTGCGCTCGGCATGCAGGGTAGCGCCCCTCCCGTGCCGCCGCAACAGGGGATGGAGGCCTACAGCGCCTCCGGATCGTCTACCAGCAGCCAGGACGACCTCGGCTCCGTGATCGACAGCCTGAAGGCGCTACTGGACAAGTTATCGGCCTCCTCCACTGCAGATGCCGACCCCGCCGGGACAACGAACCAGGCCGGGAAGCAGCACGGCCATGGCGGTCTCTTCAAGGACACGGACACCGACGGCAGCGGCGGCATATCACAGGACGAGCTGAAGGTCCTTGCCCAGAACATGCAGCAGTCGACCTGGCAGACTCTGGACGTGACCGACGAGGCCTTCGCCGGCTACGACAGCGACGGCGACGGCGTGCTGAGCGCGGACGAACTGAAAGGAGCCATGGACGCGAACGGATTCGCACCGCCCCAAGGACCGCCTCCTCCAGCGATGCAAGCAAACTCAGGAACATCTGTGGAAGACCAGGTGAGCGAGTTGCAGAAACTGATAGAATCGTTATCCAAGTACGTGGACAGCAGCAGCACGCAATCAAGTTCCGTTCTGAGCGTGACAACGTAAGTCGTTCAGAGAAATTCTTTCACAGTAGAAACAAGGGGACAGGCACTCAATAGCTTGTCCCCTTTTCTGTTAGAGACTATGCCACACTGCCATTGCCCGGTTGCCAACCGAGTAAACGGCAGTAACATTTTCCACGCGGTCTGCAGGAAATAAACAAGCTGACAAGGGAGGATCAATGAAAGCCGCACTGCTCATCGTACTGTCTCTGATCGTATCGGCCCAGGTGTGGGGTTACGATGCGGACTCTCAGTGCGTAGTGTGTCACAGTGACAAGGCCGGGCTGAAGGCGATGGGCGCCGAGTCGATGTACCTAGACCCGGCGCAGGTGGATCTCGAGGTGAACATGCCGGGAGCGACCTGCGTGGACTGCCATCTGGGCGAGGGGAAGGAAAAGGACAAGGAAGCGGCGCATCGCGGCATGCTGCGTCCGTTCGTCGTCGGGGTGGGTCCCAGGGTGAAGGGTGAGGCGCTATCCCGGCAGACGGTAGGGGCGACCAAGGCCCTCGTGCCGCGCTCGTCCGACATGGAAGCGCTGATCCCGGAGGGGGACCCGGCGAAATTGGCGGCTGCGGGGGCCAAGGCGGCAACGGGGCTCCACTGGCAGGACCGCGATCCGAAGACCTTCGCCTTTTCCCCCGACATCGCGCGCAAGACCTGCGGCAGGTGCCATGAGCAGGAGGTGAAGGACTACGCAAACTCGGAGATGGGGTTGAACAAGCACCAGAGATCGTTCCGCAGTTGGTCCGAGAAACTCCCCGGTCCCCAGAACTGCGGCATGTGGTTCGGCCAGAACTACGACAACCTGAAAAAGCAGACTGCGGTCCCCTACTCCGAAGCGCAAAACGACGCGTCGAACCGCGCCTGCAACATGTGCCACGCCGGGTGCAACGACTGTCACTACAAGCCGCACGCAGGGACCGGCAGCCACCGCTTCGGCCGTCCCGACACGACCAGTTGCTACGGCGGCGGTCGCGGCACCATCTGTCACGCCGGTCCCATGGATAGAAGGCGCGGCGCCGGCTATTTCCGCGGCGACTACTCCTTCCCCCCCAACCTTCCGCAGGAGGTGCATTTCAAAGCCGGAATCACCTGCACCGATTGCCACAAGCCCACGAACCACAAGTTCGGCCACTTGGGTTCCGAGCAGGCACGCAGTTCCTGCAAAACGTGCCATGCCGAAATCGTCAAGGCGGTTGAAGCGTCCCCCCACGCGAAGGTCGACTGTGCGGCGTGTCACGTCACCGTGGTCGGCGCCTACCAGTACACCTTCTGGGGCCCGGGCGTCACCTTCGGAACGGAGACCCCTTACGGCAAGCACAAGGAGTATTACGGCACCCGTGACCTCCCCACCATCATCAGGAACGCAGACGGACGCTGGATCGGCGTCAAACCGTACCCGATGGCGGTGATGAATCAGACCATGGAACTCGGCCCCACCGGGCTATTGTTCCGCGAGATCCCGAAACGTCAGATACCGGGGAACACGGCCATCGGCGAGCCGGCCTCTTTCGAGGCGGTGCGCAGCGCGCGCGATGTCAACGACGCCTACATCGGGGTCGGTACGCGCGGCGGGCTCCCGTCAGGCAACAAGGCGATCCTTTGGGTGCAGATGGACAAGATGAGCCATGCCATTGGAAAAGCGCGTGGTTGCGGGACGTGTCATGATTCCGCGGTGCAGGTGGGGAAATCGGCCTGGAACTACTTCGAGAAGTCCGACGTGAAGAAGGCGTTCAAGGGAAGCTACACGGTGCTTGCCGACAAGGACGGGCTTAGGTTCACCGATCAGACCTGGGAGAAACCGGAACCGGCGGGGAGTCGTAAGCTGGAAGATTTCGCCCCGTTCGCCCTGCTCCCGGCGAACGCCTGGGACGTGAAGGGGATCGACTTCTCGCTTCCCTACGACAGGAAAAAGACGGAGGCCGCCCGCAAGGAACTAGATGATTTTCTTGCCCAGTTGGCAGATCGCAAGGGGGACGATAAAGCAAAGCTGAGGGGGGTGGCCTATCACAACCTGGAACTCGCTAAATCCATGCTGCGGCAACGCTAAGAGCTTCCCCCCTCCCAGCCTCCCCCCTCCGGGGGGAGGTGCGCCCCCCTAATGCTTTCGACCGAACAACTGAGAAGCCATAAAAGAAGGGCCCGCCTCTATCGAAGCGGGCCCTTTCTTTTCCGGGTCTCATCCGCCCCACGGCGGAGGCGGCTATCGATCCCCTAGTGCTTCATGAGCTGACGCAGCGTCTCGTTGGCCTCCTGGAGCTTCTTGTTCAGGATCTGCAGTTCGTCGCGGGTGTAGGTGGTGGCACCCTTCTCGTTGATGGCCGTCTGAAGTTTTCTGATCCTGTCCTGGATGCTGTCTACCTGGTTGTTGCAGTCCTTGATGAGAAGAGCGCAGTCCCGCTCGCAGTTGGCGTCACCGGCCTGATGCTGATGCATCATGTCGTGGGTCGTCGTGTTTTCCGCCCACACCGGAACCGCTGCCGAGAAAAGGGATACCGCCATCAGCACTGCCAGTTTGCGTTTCATAGTAAATCCTCCTGTTCTGAGTTGGTTTTATGTAGCGACATCCGCGCTACCTGCCTTGATATGAGCATCAGGCGTGCCAACCCGTAACAGGCTGATTTTACGCAGTCAAAACAATTGCGCCCAAAAAGAGTAGAGAATATCCGACAACACTCGCAGCATATTCCTCAGGAATCTAGGCGCCGCCGGCGGTACCGGCGATGGTAACCAGCGCGACCACGAACCTTCTTCCCGCCGCATCTTTAAGCACGTCCAGTTGGACCTCCCGGGCGTCCACGGAGACCTCCTTGCGCTTGATCCCCATGCGGTCGACCACCAAGGTCTCCCTGTCGACCCAGAGGTGCTCCTCGGCATGCCCAAGCACGTCGGCGACCACACCGAGATAGACCTCCAGCATCTTGTCGTCCTTACCTATTTCCAAAAGCCTCGCCTCGATTTCGGCAAGGTTTTTCTCCATCTCGGCTACATTCGGCTTCTCACCGGTAGTGGGATCGAAGCCCCACCCCTCGCGCTGCAATAGCGACAGCTTCGAGTTCAGCAGGGTGCGATGCTTTTCCAGCGCGCCGCGCCTCGTCTTGATCTCGGCGATCCTGCCGAGGGCGATACGCAGCAGGTGGTCGTAGGCGCGACGTTTGAGCTGGTACCGGGTCTCATCCTCCTTCCCGCTCACGTCCATGAGGCGGTGCGCCTCGAAACTGACCGACACCTGCGGCACGTCCTTCAGGATGACATCTCCGGAAATCTCGGCGCCAAGCCCCACCCGCTCCCTCTTTTCCATGAGCAGCAGCGCGGTCGCGCCGTGGCGCATGCCGTGCCTTTCGCGCAGTTCGGCCAGGTTCGGCTCCCGTTCCAGGAATTTCCGCAGCTCGTTAATAGAGATGAAATAGGTGCGCAGGTAGGGATCGCGGTCGTAGACGGCAGGATCCAGCGCAAGCGGGGAAGCGGTACCGTCCACGAGGGCGACGACGTGCTCGATGGCGTGCAGCACCGCGGGGCGCAGTTTTTTGCGGTAACCTGAGACGGCCCTGATCCAGGGATCGGTGCCGTCGACGGCCCGCTCGATGGCTTTAACGACGAGGGAGTCGGGGATACCGCCCCCTTCTTTGCGGGGGCGGCGGAAGATGGACTGGAAAAACCTGAGCAACGCTTCCTCCTGCTTCTAGATCACTTTGCATCCTTTGTTTTGGTCTGCTCGATGTCGAAGTCGCGCTTCATGGTGTAGAGGGTCCTGATCAGCTCGTATTCGAAGGGAGAGCCGGTCTGGCGGTACCGAAACGGGGTGCGGTGCCTGCGGTCGACCGCATACACCCCGAAATAGGCCCAGGTGGCGTTGCTGTCGTTCAACCAGGCCAAAGGGCCGATGTAGTCGAAGGTTGCCAGGTCGGCTACAAACCCTGCGGTGTCACGGACGTTGGACGCGCCGAGGACCGGGAGCATGAGGTAGGACCCGCCGCCGGTCCCGTAGTGCCCGAGGGTGAGCCCGAAGTCATCGTTCTGGCGCTTGAGGCCGAAGCGGGTGGCGGGGTCCCAAAGCCCGGCAACCCCCACGGTCGAGTTGATCACGAAGCGGCTCACCGTGACCCCGGCGGCCTTCAATTTGAACTGGAACAGGTTGTTAGTCAAGTTAGTTATTTCGTTGAGGTTGTCGATGGCATCCGAGACGCGGTCCTCGAGGTAGTCGGGCATGATGATCTCGTAGCCGCGCACCACAGGGCGGTACAGGTACTCGTCGAAGTAGTAGTTGAAGCGGTAGCTCCCCCGGTTGAACCCCTCCACGGAATCCTTCACTTCGAGCATGTTGAGCTGCCCCGGTTTAGCGAAATCCTCGTAACGGCGCAGAGGCGGCTCCACGGGCCCGGTCGTCTCGGGAAGGGTGCTGCAGCCTGCAACCAAAATGAGTCCGGCCGCAACTACCAGAAGACGTGCGCGTCCACGTCCGCGTCGGCCGCGCAGGTTATTGGACACTTTGCAAGGGGCGTGCTTTTTCATGGTCACTCCTCCTTACCCTTGAGAAATCCGGTTATCGCCGAGACCACATCGGGCTGGAACATGTTCCCCATGTGGCCGCCGCTCGGGAAAATCCAGGCCCGGTCGCCGAACACCCGTTCCAGGTACTCTATGTCACCCGGTACGAGGATGATGTCGTCCTCGTTGTGCACCAGGCCGAACTTCGCGTTTCCCTTCAGGTACGGCTCCAGCGCCCGCAGGTTCTCACGCTGCAGGAGCGCCTCGCGCGTCAGCCCCGGTTCCTTCATCTGGTAGTGCGGCAAGAGCCATTCGTTGAAGTAATCGGCAAAACTGGTCTTGTAGGCGACGATGGCATAACGGGTGAGCGAGGTGGTCGAGGTGAGGCGCACGTTTTTCGGGACGATGTAGCCGCCGCCGTTCATGACGTCTGCGCTGAAGATCATGTCCGCCGCGTTCATGCGTGCAGTGAGGCCGATCAGCGCGGCCAAGTTGCTCTCGCTTGGCTGCATCCGCTTGTAGGTGCGGTACATGGATTCACCGCTGAGTCCTCCCGGTCCCCAGGACTCGGCCAACTGCATGGTCTGGCTGAAGACGCCCCTAAACCAGGCATCGAAGTTGTCCATACCACCCGGGACGTTGTCGACCAGGAGCTGGTCCAGGGCGGTGACCGAGTCGTAAAGGCAGACCGGCGGGTTGATGAGCAGCACGCGCTTGAAATCGAAGCGGTGTTCGCGCTCGTCGATCCTGGCTATGAATGCGGCATCGAAACCGCCTAGACTGTAACCGGCGAGCATGAAGGAGGACACCCGGACATCCCCGCGCACCTTCTGCCAGGCAAGCTCCATGACCCGGTAAAGGTCCTTCGCATCGTCGCTTGCGATGCCGGGGAGCCCGCCTGCCGCGTTCACCACGAAATCCATGTGGGTCGGGGAAGTGATCGAGATGACGTGGAATCCCGCCTTGTAGAGGACCTTCTGCAGTTTGAGCATGCGCGGCACGTCGAAGCGCGACCCCGATCCGGCGATCAGGAAGACAAGGGGGGCTTCGCGATCCTGGTAGGCGAGGGAGCAGGTGAGGCCGTTCTCGTACCAGAACACCTCGGGGATGTGCCTCTTCGGAAAGGGATGCACCACGAATTCGCGCACCGGGATCTCGCTTGGAAGGCGGACCTCGAACTCGCGGGGAAGCTCCATCACCGTCGCCTCGTACGGGTTCACGAAGGGATAGAAATAGGTCGGCGGGACGGGAGCCGCCGCGAAAGCGGCAGCGGGAAGAATCATGAGTAGCGCAAGGACCAGAAGACTTTTCATGATGAACCTCCGCTAGCGGCCTTAAGGGATGAGGCCGGACTCTCTGAAGTAACGCGCGGTGCCGGGGTGCAGCGGGATCACCGCCACCCTGGCCGCCTGCTCGGGGGTTAGCTGCTGCAGGATCGGGTGCTGGCGTCTGAACAGCTCGAAATTCCCCATGATCTCGCGTACCACGGCGTACACCTTTTCATCGGGTACATCGCTGCGGGTGAAGAACACAGTGCGGATACCGAGGCTTCTGACCTCTCCCACCAACTCCACCGCAGGGTAGTACCGCGTCGGGATGACCACCGGTGCGAGAAGTGGGTTGCTCCCCGCCACCTGCCCGATCAGTGCGTCGCTTAAGGGTACCAGGCGGACCTTCCTCGTCCCCGCGCTCGCCTCTAGTACGGTCAGGTTGGGATGGCCGACGATGCAGAGGTAGGCGTCGATCTCCCCTTTTTGCAAACGCTCGGGGGCGAGAGCCGTGGACTTCTCGGTGATGATCACCTCCCCCGGGTTGAGCCCCGACATCTGCAGAAACGCACCTGCGAAAGTGTTGTCGATGGAGCCGGGTGCGCCTATGCCGAGCCGCTTCCCCTTCAGGTCGGAAACGCTTCTTATACCGCTGTCAACCGCGGCGACGATGGTGACCGTCGCAGGATAGAGTCCCAGCACGGCACGCAGGTTTCCCCTTGATTTACCTTCCCATGGGCGCACCCCGGCAGCGGCACGCTTCAATAGTTCGGTCTCCGCGATGCCGAAGTCGGCCTTCCCCTCGGCTACGGCATCTACGTCGGCGACGGAACCGGCCGAAGCGGTGTTGGCCAGTCTGAAGCCGTACACCCTCGCCTTTTTGTCGAATACCTTTGCGACCGCGCTGGCGGCAGCGTAGTAGGAACTGGTGGTGGTACCTGAAGAGATGGTCAGGGACTGAAGCGGTGCGGCAAGAAGCCTTGCGGGTGAGAGCAGGAAAAACATTGCGGCAACTGCGAGGAGCGCCAGATTGGGCGCAGGCGGCCGGCGGAAATCCATGGGTCCCTCCTCCTTTGAGCCGGAAATCGGCAACAAGGCATAGTTATACCATCTTTTCGCTCCGCCACACGCGGACTCAGGCAGCTTGTGCGGTTAGGTACTTGCACTATCAAAATTGAACCGCTTCCAACTCTCCCCCTCCCTTGACGGGAGGGGGGCGGGAGGTGGGTGACGTTGCCATCAGCTCAAAATGGGGCGCCTCCCCCCACCCCCTAGCCCCCTCCCGCAAGGGGAGGGGGAATTTTTCGGCCATTGCGACATCCTAACCGGACAACGCTGGACTCAGGCCATGGTTCCGATCGTTTTGCGGAAACGGGAGAGCGATATGGCAAAGAGCACGCACCCGATGAGAAAGAGAGCGGCGAACTGGGGCCACACCACCTCGAAACCGGCGCCCCGGTAGAGGATCGCCTGGGCGAGCATGACGAAGTGCGTGTTCGGGGCGGCGAGCATGACGCCGCGCACCGGCGCAGGCATGCTCTCGCGGGGCGTCGTGCCTCCCGAGAGGATCTGCAGCGGCAGCAGCACCAGCATGGTCAGAAGGCCGAACTGCGGCATGCTGCGCGCCACGGTCCCCAGGAAGATGCCGAGCGAGGTGGTGGCGAAGAGGTGCAGCGCGGTCCCCGCGAGAAAGAGCGGCACCGATCCCTCTACCGGCACACCGAGCGCCCCCTCGACGACCAGGTATAGCGATGCGGTGGTGGCGCAAAGTACCACGAGGGCCATGGCCCACACCTTCGCCGTCATGATCTCGAAGGGGGTTACCGGCATGACCAGGAGGTGCTCGACGGTGCCGTGCTCGCGCTCGCGGATCAGCGCGGCGCCGGTCAGGATGATGGATAAAAGGGTTATGTTGTCGATGATCTTCATGACCGCACCGAACCAGGACTTGTTCAGCTCCGGGTTGAAGCGCGCCCTGAGCGCGAGATCCACCTGCTGTCCGGCGTCGGGGCGGTAGCGCCTCAGGAAGGTGCCGATCTCGTTGGAGACTATCGTCTGGATGTGGCTGTTGCCGGTGAAGGCCTGGCTCATCCTGGTGGCATCGATGTTCAGCTGGATCTCGGCCTGGCGCCCGGCGAGGAGGTCGCGCTGGAAATCGGGCGGGATGGCGAGTGCGAAGGTGTCGAGCCCCGCGTCCATCCGCGCGTCCATCTCCTCCCGGGTGATCAGCGACGGCGGGGAGAACTGCGGCGGATAGAAGGCGTCGACGATGCGGGTGGAGAGCTGGGAGCGGTCCTCGTCCACCACGGCGATGGGCGCCTTGTGGAGCGTTTCCGGCATCGCGGTCGCTGCCGCGTAGATGGCGAGCGAGAAGGCGTAGACGATCAACACCAGCATGACCGGATCGCGCAGCAGGCTGAAGAGCTCCTTCACACCGAGGTGTAAGACGTTCGCCATGCGCATGGTCAGGACTCCTGTTTTTTAAGGAGGGCGGTCCCGAGCAGGATGAGGAGCGGGACGGCAAGCGCCAGGGGGATGAAGAAGAGCTTCAGCTCTTCGAAACCGAGTCCCTTGCCGAAGGTACCGCGCGAGATCAGAAGGAAGTACGTGGTGGGATAGACCCTGCCGATCAGCGCCCCCACCCCCTCCAGCGAACGGACCGGCTCCAGCATGCCGCAGAACTCGACGGCCGGGAGGATGGTGAGCAGCGCGGTGCCGAAGAGCGCCGCGATCTGGCTTTTCATGAAAGTGGAGATGACCAGGCCAAGCCCGGTGGCGGTGCCGACGTAGAGGAGCCCCCCGAGAGAGAAGGCGGCGAAGCTCCCCTTCATCGGAACGCGGAAGATGAAGACCGCCTGGAGGGTTAAAAGCAGAAAGCTCGCCATGGACAGGAGCAGGTACGGCATCTGCTTTCCGAGCAGGAACTCGAGCCTCGTCACCGGGGTCACGTAGAGGTTCACGATGGAGCCGAGCTCCTTTTCGCGCACCACGGAAAGGGCGGTGACGATGGCCGGGATCATCATCAAAAGAAGCGGGATCACTGCGGGAACCATGGCCGGAAGACTCTTCACGTCGGGGTTGTAACGGTAGCGGGTCTCGATGCGCACCAGGGAAGCCGCGGGTGGCGAGGTGAGACGCTGCCGCGCCAGGGAGGCGAGCCAGTGCGCGTGCATCCCCTGGACGTAGCCGCTCACCGTCTCGGCGCGGGAGGGCATCGCTCCGTCGATCCAGGCCCCGACGCTGACCGGCCTGCCGTGCTGCAGGTCTTTAGCGAACCCGGGAGGAATCTCGATGGCGAGGGAGATCTCGCTTGCGCGCATGCGGCGGTCGAGTTCCCGGTAGTCGTGCAGCGGCGGGCGCTCGCTGAAGTAGCGCGAGCCGGAGAGGTTCAGCGCGTAGTCGCGGCTCAGGACGCTCTGGTCCCGGTCCAGGACCGCGAAGCTCAGGTCCTCCACGTCCATGGTGATGCCGTACCCCATGACGAACATGAGTATGACGCAGCCAAGAAGCGCCAGGCAGAGGCGGACCGGGTCGCGGATGAGTTCGAGGGACTCGCGGTGCGCGTAGCTTAGCAGGCGGCGCAGGCTGAAGTTCCCTGGGGGGGAGGCGCCGTGCTCTCCCTCATCCCCGATACCCGGGTCGCTCGCAGCACCGGGTGCGAAGGCGCCGTCCGCGGCGGCGGGCTCAACGGAAGCCTCTTCCAGGTAGGCGATGAAGGCATCCTCGAGGTTGGCGGCTCCCTTTTTTTCCACCAGGCGTGCCGGGGCGTCGCTCACGAGAACCCGCCCGGCATGCATCAGGGAGATCCTGTCGCAGCGCTCCGCTTCGTTCATGAAGTGCGTCGAGATGAAGATGGTGACCTGATCGAGACGGGCCAGATCCACCATGATCTGCCAGAAGGCGTCCCGTGCCACCGGGTCCACGCCCGAGGTCGGCTCGTCCAGGATCAGAAGCTCCGGGCCGTGGATCATGGCGACCGCCAGGGAGAGGCGCTGGCGCACCCCGAGCGGAAGCGACTCGGGAAGGGCGTCCATCACCTCGTCCAGCCCGAAACGCCGCGCCATCTCGGCGACGCGCGGCGGGATCGCCTTTTCCGGGAGGCGGAAGAGCCGCGCATGGAGCACGAGGTTCTGGCGCACGGAGAGTTCGGTGTAGAGCGAGAAAGACTGGGTCATGTATCCCACGCGGCGCCTGACGTCGAGGTCTCCGGGATCGACGGGTCGGCCGAAGAGGCTCGCCTCCCCTTCCGTCGCGGGAAGCAGCCCGGTGAGCATCTTCATCGTGGTGGTCTTGCCGCAGCCGTTGGAGCCGAGAAAACCGAAGATCTCCCCCTTGCCGATCTTGAAGCTGACCCGGTCCACCGCGGTGAAGTCGCCGAAACGCATGGTGAGCCCGGAGGCCTCGATGGCGGTTTCCGCGGCGGACTCTCCCTCCCTTTTGGGGATCCGCACCGGGCGGTACCCCGCGCGCTGCGACGGGGGGAGAAGCGCTATGAAGGCCTCCTCGAGCGACCGGCTCCCGGTCCCGGCGAGCAGTTCCGCCGGCGTCCCTGTAGCGAGGACGCGCCCCGCGTTCAGCGCCACCAGCCAGTCGAAGCGGGCCGCCTCCTCCATGTAGGCGGTGGCGACCAGCACGCTCATGCCGCGCCGGCGCTCGCGGATCCTTTCGATCAGTTCCCAGAACTGGCGCCGCGACAGCGGATCGACCCCGGTGGTCGGCTCGTCCAGGATGAGGAGGTCCGGGTCGTGGATCAGCGCGCAGCAAAGCCCCAGTTTCTGCTTCATCCCCCCGGAGAGCTTGCCGGCGGGGCGCCCCGCGAAGGGTTCCAGCCCGGTGGCGCTCAAAAGCTCGCCGATGCGGCGCTCGCGCTCGGTGCGGCCGTGGCCGAAGAGCCTCGCAAAGAAGTCGACGTTCTCGAACACGGAAAGGGTCGGGTAGAGGTTTCGGCCGAGCCCCTGCGGCATGTATGCGATGCGCGGACAGACGCTTCTTCTGTGCGCGGCATCCGCCATGCTTCCGCCCAGCACCTCCACCCTCCCCGTCTGCAGCCTGCGGGAGCCGGCGATGAGCGAGAAGAGGGTCGATTTGCCTACCCCGTCAGGGCCGATGGTCCCAACCATGCGCCCGGCAGGAACGGCAAGGGTGACCGAGTCGAGCGCAATGGTCTTTCCGTAGCGCAGGGTGACGCCATCGACGCTGACGGCGTCCGACCCTTGCGGTTCTTTTGGAGGCGCGGAGCGGTTCACCTGACAACCTTGCCAAGGCGCTCGGGCCAGGGGCGTTTTTCGTCGAGCCTTAGGTAGGCGACTCCCGGGAGACCGGTCTTGACCTGGGTGATGTGTCTTTTGAGCAGGTCGACCGGAAGCTGGGCTCTCACCCTGAACATGAGCTTCTCCCGCTCGCTTGCGGTCTCCACCGTCTTCGGGGTGAACTGGGCCACGTCGGCGATGAAGGAGACCCGTGCCGGGATCACGTACTGCGGCGCCGCGTCGAGCACGAGGCGTACCTCGGTACCGAGCGCCACCCTCCCGGCCGCCGCGGTGGGGAGAAAGAAGGTCATGTAGACGTCGCTTAAGTCGACGAGGCTCAGCACGCGCCCCCCCGCAGCCACCACTTCGCCCGGCTGGGCCACCCGGTACTGCACCCGCCCGTCGCGCGGCGACTTGAGTGCCGCGTCCTTCAGGTCCGCCTCGATGCGCTGCAGCGTGGCAAGCGCCGCCGCCACGTTGGAACGCTCCCCGAGCATCTTCTGCCTGGCGGTGGCCACTGCCGCCTCGGCCGCCGCCACCTGGGCGCGTGCCGCCGCGGTCGATGCCTTCGCGCTCTCCAGGCGGGCGAGGTCGTCGTCGGCCTCCTGCCTCGAGGTGGCCCCCTCGGCGGCGAGGGTGGAGGAACGCGATACCCTTTTCCCGGCGAGGGCGAGCTCCGCCTCCCGCTGCGCAACCATCGCCCGGGCCGCCGCCTTCTCGCTTTCTCGCTGCATCATCTCGCTTTTCGAGGTGAGCACCGCATTTTGCGCCTTGACCAACTGCGCACCGGCCTCCCGGTGCTGGGCTTCGAGCACCTCGGTATCCATGACGGCAAGGGTCTGCCCTGAGCTGACGAAATCCCCCTCGCGCACGCTTATCTCGCGCACCCGGCCGGGACTCTTCGGTCCGACATCGATCTCCACCGCCTCGATGCGCCCGTTGCCGCTCACGATCCCCTCATCCCCGCTGCTGCGGCCGAAGCGCTGCCACAGGATCAGGGCGAAGAGCACCAGTAGAACGCCCGACGCAACGATGAACCTTCCCCTCCCCCACCCTCTCATGGCATGGCCTCCTTCCCGCCCGCAGCACCAGCCGCACCGGGTCTCCCCTCGACGTCCCCCTCACCCCCTCCCCCCAGGGCGGCGTAGAGGTCCACCCCGGCGGAAAGGATGGCGCGCCGCGTCTGCACCAGGGCCTGCTGGGCGGCGAATCGGTCCCTTTCCGCGTCGAGCACCTCCAGGTAGGGAGCCGCCCCGGTGTCGTAGCGAAGGCGCGCAAGTCTCGTCCGCTCCGTCTGGGCCGCGAGGGTCGCCCGCTGCGCCTGTACCTGTTCGCCCAGCCAGCGCCGCTGCGCCAGCGCGTCGGACACCTCGCGAAAGGCGCGCTGCACCACGCGCTCGTATTGGGCGACCGCTTCACCCTCGCGCGCCCGGGCGAGCTCCAGGTTGGCGACGTTGCGCCCCCCCTGGAAGATAGGGACGGAGACGGCAGGGGCGAAGCTCCAGGCGCCGCTTCCCGAGGCGAAGAGCCCGCTTAACGCGCTGCTTGCGGTGCCGAAGTTGCCGGTGAGAGCGATGGTCGGGAAGAAGGCGGCGCGCGCGGCACCTATGGCCGCGTTGGCCGATTTGAGCTCGTGCTCGGCAGCGATGACGTCGGGGCGGTAAAGGAGGAGTTCGGAGGGAAGCCCTGGGGGGATTTCCGCGAGGAACCTCTCCTCCACGGCGGCAAGGGGAAGCGGATCGAGGTGTACCTCCGCTCCGATCAGCAGCCCCAGCGCGTTCAGGTTTAGATCACGCAGGCGCTTGATGGCGCTCAGTTCGGCCCGCGCCTGGTTCAAGAGGGTCTCGGCCTGCACCGCGTCGAGCTTGGAGGCGGAGCCGACCTCGTAGCGGCGCCGTGCGATGCGCCACGATTCCTCGCGGCTCGCGATGGTGGCCTCGGCGAGGGATACCCTTTCCGCCAGCTCGCGCTCCTGCAGGTAGCTCTGGGCGACCTGGCCGGTCAGGCTCACCTGCATGGCGCGGCGGGCCTCTTCCGTGGCGAGGTAATTCTCGAGGGCACCCTCCTTGAGGCTCCTCAAGCGCCCCCAGAAGTCGAGCTCCCAGGCGGTGAGGAAGAGACCGGCACTGAAAACGTCGGTTATCATCGCTCCCCCAGTCACCGAGAGGTCGGCGGGGGTACGCGAACGCTCATACCCCGCGCCCGCGCTGATCGCGGGGAGCAGGTCCGCGCGGCGGATGCCGTAAAGGGCGCGCGCCTCCTCGACCTTGGCGCGCGCGACGCGGAGGTCCCGGTTGTTGACGTGGGCAAGGAAAAGAAGGCGTTTAAGCTCGGGATCGGTGAAGAAGACGCTCCATGAGACGGGGGCGCCGGCGGCCGTACCGCGATCCGATACGCCGGGGTACTGCGGCGGGACAGGAAGCGCGGGGCGCTGGTAGGCGGGCTTTAGGGAACAGCCGGCAAGGACGGCAGCGGTAACGATAGCGGCCAGTGCGAAAAAGATACGGCGGGGGCGCATCGAGGTATTCGAAGCGTGCGGCGTGCGGGGGAGGCGGACGAGCGGCTGCGGGAGCCGCAGAGGAGGTTCAGGCTCCCGTTGGTCGCCCTCTTCTTTCTGTGCCATGAATGTGCTCCTCTGTCACAAGGAATTCTTCACAAGCTACAGCAAGCACCATGGAGCGGGAAAGTCTCTCATAGCCGCAAGAGGGCGCTTAGTTAAAACTATAAACCCAATCTAGTGTTTGAAAAGAAAATGAACCAGATTGATCGGCCAGTCGGGATGAGGCTCCGGTGCCAGGGTGTAATAAGCAACGAACAATGCCACGACGGCGATGATGCAGTAAATGGTGATGCGTAATCTGGACAACTGCGCTCCTTTCCGCAACGGGGGATTCGACACGGTTCGCCCCCCCGCGCGTTACCGCCCCCCCGGGCCGTGACGGCCCGGGGAAACGATGCTGCCTTACTTGCTCCCTCCGCCCAGCACCTTGTAGAGGGTGACCATGTTGTTGAGCCTTGCCAGCCGCGTGGTGATGAGCCCCTGCTGGGCCGCGTAGAGCGAGCGCTGCGCGTCCAGAACGTTCAGGTAGCTGTCCACCCCGGTCTGGTAGCGCGCCTGGGACAGGCGGTAGGTCTCGGAGGTGGCGCCGGTCAGGGACTGCTGTGCCGCCACCTGCTCGTCTATGGTGCCGCGCTGGGCGAGGGCGTCGGCCACTTCGCGGAAGGCGGACTGGATCGCCTTCTCGTACTGGGCTACCGCTATGTCGCGGTCCACCTTTGCCACCTCGAGGTTCGCCTTGTTGCGTCCCCCCTCGAAGATCGGCACCGAGATCCTCGGCGCGAAGTTCCAGGCGAGGTTCCCTCCCTTGAAGAGGCCGGTCAGCTGGTCGCTGCCAAAGCCCACGCTCGTGGTCAGGGTGATGCGCGGGAAGAAGGCGGCGCGCGCGGCACCTATGTTGGCGTTCGCCCCCTTCAGGTTGTATTCCGCCTGCAGGATGTCGGGACGGGAGAGAAGGACGTCGGAGGGAAGTCCCGGTGCGGCGTCCTTCACGGCGGTGAGGTTCTCGGTGAGCGACTTCGGCAAGAGATCCTGCGGCACGTCGGAACCTACCACCAGGGTAAGCGCGTTCAGGTCCTGCGCCACCTGGGTGGTGTAACGGGCGATGTCGACGCGGGCCGAGTCGACGCTCGTCTGGGCCTGCTGCAGGTCGAGCGCCGAGGCGACCCCCGCCTCGAAACGGCTCTTGGAGAGCCGGTAGGATTCCTGCTGGTTCGCCAGGGTCTCCTTGGCGAGTTGCACCCTCTCCAGGTCGGAGCCGAGCGTCAGGTAGGCGGTCGCCACCTGGGAGACCAGGGCGATCTGGACGCTGCGGCGGGCCTGTTCGGTGGCGAGGTACTGCTCCAGCGCCTGGTCCTTCAGGCTTCTCACCCTTCCGAAGAGGTCGAGCTCGTAGGAGCTGATGCCGACGCCGACGTCGTAGGAGTGGCTGACCCCTCCCCTGCCGCCTTGGGAGAGGTCGTCGGCGGTGCGTTTCACCGCGAGGCCGCCGTCCCCGGTGACGCTCGGGAAGAGGTCGGCGCGCTGGATCTGGTAGAGGGCGCGGAAGCGGTCCATGTTGAGGACCGCCACCCTCAGGTCGCGGTTGTTGTCCAGGGAAAGCGCGATCAGCTTCTGCAGTTGCGGCTCGACGAAGAACTCCTGCCAGGGGATCTCGGCAAGCGGCTTTTGCTGCGCCGCGGGCTGCGTCGCCTGGTAAGAGGGGCCTGCAGGCCAGGCGGCGGGAACCGGTGCCGCGGGCTGGCTGTATTTGGGAGCCATGGAGGCGCACCCTGCCAGGAACAGGAACAGGGTGGCGGCCAGGGGTTTAAAGGTCATGCGTGTCATGTCTATTGCACCTCCGAGACGGGTGCGGCAGCGGCCTTGGCCGTTGCGTGCTTTTTGGAGAACGTCTTCGTCACCATGACGAAGAAGAACGGGATGAAGATAAGGTCGATGAAGGTCGCCGACAAAAGGCCGCCGGTGACCGCGGTGCCGATGGCGTTCTGGGCGCCTGCCCCCGCCCCCTTGGTGAGCGCGAGCGGCAGGGTGCCGAAGAAGAAGGCTAGCGAGGTCATGATGACCGGCCTCAGCCTGATCTTCACCGCGGTGAGCGTCGCCTCGACCAGCTCGTGCCCCTGGTGCAACTGATCCTTGATGAACTGGATGATCAGGATCGCGTTCTTCGTGGAGAGGCCGACCGTGGTCAGAAGGCCGATCTGCAGGTAGATGTCGTTCGGGAGCACCCTGAGGGTGACCGCGGTGACCGCGCCGACCAGGCCCAGCGGAAGCATGAGCAGGTTGACGAACGGGATGCTCCAGCTCTCGTAGAGTGCGGCGACGGCCAGGAAGACGACGAGAAGCGAGATGGCGTAAAGGGCCGGGGCCTGCTTGCCGGCGTTCTTCTCCTCGTAGGAGAGACCGGTCCACTCGTAGCTGATCCCCTGCGGGAGCTTGGCGGCCATGGCCTCCATCTCGGCCATCGCCTCGCCGGTCGAGATCCCCTTGGCGGCGTTGCCCATGATCTCGACGCTCGGGATGCCGTTGTAGCGTTCGAGGCGCGGCGAGGCGTGCTGCCATTTCGCCGTCGCGAAGGCAGAGAAGGGAACCATCTCACCCTTGTCGTTTTTCACGTACCACTTGTTGATGTCCTCGGGGACCATGCGGTACGCCGCGTCCGACTGCAGGTACACCTTCTTGACCCTGCCGTTTTGCAGGAAGTCGTTCACGTAGGAGGAGCCCCACGCGGTGGCCAGCGTGTTGTTGATGTCGGCAAGCGAGACGCCGAGCGCACCGGCGCGCACGTCGTCTATGTTCAGCTTGAACTGCGGGGTGTCGTCCTGGCCGTTCGGACGCACCGCCATGAGTTTCTTGTTCTGGCTCGCCATTCCGAGGAGCTGGTTCCTCGCGTCCATGAGCGCCTGGTGGCCGAGGCCGCCCCTGTCCTGCAGCTGGAAGTCGAAGCCGTTCGCCTGACCGAGCTCGACCACGGCGGGGGGGGAGAAGGCGAAGGCCATGCCGTCACGGAACTGGGAGAAGGCGCCCATGGCGCGCCCGGCAACGGCCGGAGCTTTGAGGTCCGGGGTGGGACGCAGCTTCCAGTCCTTGAGCTTCACGAAGGCAAGACCCATGTTCTGGCCGCGGCCGGCGAAGCTGAAGCCCGCGACGGTGATGAGCGAGTCGACCGTTTTCTTTTCGTTCTCGAGGAAGTGCTTCTCCACCTTCTCGAGCACCTTGATGGTGCGCTCCTGGGTGGCGCCTGCGGGGAGCTGGATCTGGCAGATGATGAAGCCCTGGTCCTCGTCCGGGAGAAACGCCGTAGGAAGACGCAGGAAGAAGAACGCCATGGCGGCCACGAGGCAACCGTAGAAGACGAAGTAGCGCAAGGGCTTCCTGAAGGAGTTCCCGACGATGGACTCGTACTTGTGGCGCCCCTTGTCGAACATCTTGTTGAACCAGCGGAAAAAGCCGCAGTACCATCCCGACTCGCAGGGCTCATGCCCCTTGGTGACCGGCTTCAAAAGCGTCGCGCAGAGCGCCGGGGTGAGGATCTGTGCCGTCATTACCGACAGGATCATCGCCGAGACGATGGTGATGGAGAACTGGCGGTAGATGACCCCGGTGGAGCCCCCGAAGAATGCCATCGGGATGAAGACCGCGGAAAGCACCGTCGCGATGCCCCAAAGGGCCGAGGTGATCTGCCCCATGGACTTGACCGTTGCATCATGCGGCGATAGCCCCTCCTCGGTCATGATCCTCTCGACGTTCTCGACCACGACGATGGCGTCGTCGACCAGAAGGCCGATGACGATGACCAGGGCGAACATGGTCAGGGTGTTGATCGAGAAGCCGGCCGCGAAGAGGACGCCCAGGGTACCGAGGAGAACGACCGGCACCGCGATGGTCGGGATCAGGGTTGCGCGGATGTTCTGCAGGAACAGGAACATGATGATGAAGACGAGGAAGACCGCCTCCATCAGGGTCTTCACCACCTCCTCCATGGAGATCTTAACGAAGGGGGTGGTGTCGTACGGGTAGACGACCTTGGCACCGGCGGGGAAGAACTTCTCCAGCTCGGCCATCTTGCTTTTCACGCGGTCCGCGGTGTCGAGCGCGTTGGCGCCCGCGGCAAGCCTCAAGGCCATCGCGGCCACCGGCTTCCCTTTGTAGCGGGCGATCATGTCGTAGTTCTCGGTGCCGACGTCGATCTTCGCCACGTCCCGGAGCTTCACGGTGGAGCCGTCGGGGTTGGTGCGCAGCACGATCTCCTCGAACTGCTCCTGGTTCTGCAGAAGCGTCCGCGCCGTGATGGTGGCGTTCAACTGCTGCCCCTGTGCTGCGGGCATGCCGCCGAACTGGCCCGCGGATACCTGCGCATTCTGGGCCTGGAGGGCGTTGGAGACGTCGTTCGGGGTCAGCTTGTAGTTGTTCAGCTTGTCGGGGTTCATCCAGACGCGCATGGCGTTCTGGGAACCGAAGACGGTCACCTCCCCTACCCCCTCCACGCGGCTCACGAGGTCCTGAACGTTGGACACCATGTAGTCGGTGAGCTGGTAGCGGTTCAACGAGCCATCCTCGGAAACCATGCCGACGATGATCAGGAAGTTACGGGTGGACTTGACCACCTGGATCCCCTGCTTCTGCACCACCTGCGGCAGAAGCGGCGTGGCGAGCTGCAGCTTGTTCTGCACCTGTACCTGGGCGATGTTCGGGTCGGTCCCGGCCCTGAAGGTCAGGTTGATGGAGACCGCACCGGCCGAGTCGCTGGTGGAGGACATGTAGAGCAGGTTGTCGATGCCGTTCATCTTCTGCTCGATCACCTGGGTCACGGTGTCCTGCACCGTCTGGGCGGAGGCGCCCGGGTACATGGCGTTGATCGAGATCTGCGGCGGCGCGATGGGCGGGTACTGCGAGACCGGCAGCGACTTCATGGCCAGAAGGCCGGCCAGCATGACGGCTATGGCGATGACCCAGGCGAAGATGGGTCTGTTTATGAAAAACCTGGACATGGATAAAGCTCCTTAAACTCCGTTCAACGTTCAGCGTTCAGCGTTCAACGTTCGACTTAACGTCAACGGATGTGCCTGTTGTGGTCGTCGCGGCTACTTCTTCTGGGTCTGGGCCGGGGCCGCCGGGGCTGTGGGGGCGGCAGGCTTCGCGCCGGGGGCACCCTGGCCGCCCTGTGCTGCACCGCCGGGGCCGCCGTGACCTTCGGGGGACTGGAACGGCACCACCTTCACCGGAGTGCCGGGGCGCGCCTTCTGGATCCCCTCGAGAATCACCTTGTCGCCGGCCTTCAACCCGCCGCTTACGAGCCAGTTGTCACCCAGGGTGCGGGCCACCTGGACCGGACGCGGCTCCACCTTGTTCTCGGCGCCGACGACCATGACGATGGCCTGTCCGGCCGCATTCCTCGTCACACCACGCTGCGGCACCAGGATGGCCGCCTCGTTCACCCCCTCCTCGAGTACGGCACGTACGAACATGCCGGGGAGCAGGGTCTGCTTCGGGTTCGGGAAGACGGCGCGCACCGTGATCGAGCCGGTGCTCTGGTCCACGGTCACATCGGAGAACTTGAGGGTACCGGTTACCGGGTACTGGGTGCCGTCCTCGAGGAGGAGTTTCACCCGCGCCTCACCGGCCTTGTCGCGCTTCATGAGCCCCTGGGCCAGGCTCTGCTTCAGCTTCAGCATGTCCGAGCTCGACTGGGTCACGTCGACGTACATGGTGGAGAGCTGCTGGATGGTGGCGAGCGGCGCCGCCTGGTTCGCGGTGACCAGTGCACCGTCGGTTACGCTGGAACGCCCGATGCGCCCGGAGATGGGGGCGGTCACCCTCGTGTAGGCGAGGTTGATGCGCGCGCTTTCCACCTGGGCCTTGGCGGAGGCGACGTCGGCTTCGGCCTGCTTGAGGGCCGCGTAGGCGGAGTCGTAGTCCTGCTTGCTGACCGCGTTGATCTTCACGAGCTCACGAAAACGCTCTTCCTTCAGCTTCGCGGGAAGTACGTTCGCCTCGGCCCGCGCCTCGGCGGCCTTGGCGCTCGCGTAAGCCGCCTGGTAGGTGGCCGGATCGATCTGGTACAGCACCTGGCCTGCCTTGACGTCGCTCCCCTCGGTGAAGACGCGCTTCTGGATGATGCCGGTCACCTGGGGACGGACCTCGGCGATCAGGTACGGGGAGGTGCGCCCCGGAAGTTCGGTGGTCAAGGCAACGCGCTGCGGCTGGATCTCGATCACCCCGACTTCGGGGGGGCCCTGCGGCGGCCCGGCGGGCTGCTGCTTTTTGCCGCACCCGGCAAGGACCAGGGAGCCGCCCAACATGAGAACTACGGATAACAACTGTGCCCTGTACGTGATCTGCATATACACCTCGTTTGTTTTTTACTGCCTCGATAAAGGGTCTATGGCGGCTGAGCCACCTTACTTGCGTCTGAAGGAGACGATCAGAACGATGCCGCCCCAGGTCAGGGCGAACAGGATCAGACATAGTTTCATCAACATGACGTCAGTACCTCTTGCGAATGAACGGTCATTCCAAATTAGCGCCGCAGGGCGTCCCAGCAGGCGCCTACCACCTGCTCGATCAGGGCGTCGTCCAGCTTTATGAAGCCCAGGATGTGATCGCGGCAGATGTCGATCAGCGGCCCGAAGAAGAGCGAGAAGAGGATGGCGAGCTCCAGCGGCTTGAAGATCTGTTGCTGAAGCGCCTCCTGGAAAAGTTCGCTGATGACGTCCTTTCTACCCTCGCCGAAGATCTTCTCCCTCCTGTGGTCCACGCCGTACGGGGAGTTGTGGAACTGCTCCACGAAGCGCAGTTGCAAAGGCTCCCTGATCAGGTGGCGCACCAGCGCGGTCCCTATGTGCAGAAGGCGCTCGCGCACCGGACCGTTTTCGGGGTACCCCTGCATCATGACCTCGACGAAGCGCTCCTCTACGTTTTTGTAGATCCAGCGGATCAGGTCGTCCTTGTTCTCGAAGTAGCGGTAGATCGTTCCGGCGCCTACCCCCGCCTTCTCGGCGATCATCGCCATGGGGGCGCCGTGGAACCCCTGCTCGGCGACGAGTTCGAGCGCCGCCTGGATGATGAGCTCACGCTTGTCGCAACACTTCTCTGCCTTCTCACACTTTTCGGTCTTATCCATCGTCTTTCTCCCGCGGAATGAATCTTCATTCCTTATAGACCCGCACCGACGTGCCTGTCAATAAGGCAAAAGGGAAAATACGATTAAAAAGCCGTAAAGATCTGACAGTTGGCGCCCGCGACGCTCAGAGACCAACGGTTTGACTCCGCCTCGCTTTTGGAGTAGATTTGCGCCTTTGTTACAGCGCCACACGCAATGTCGCCTGAAAGGAAGAGCCATGATCGAACTGTTACGCAAACGCCGCAGCATACGGAAGTTTACCAGCGAGAAGGTTTCCGTCGAGGCCGTTGAAACACTCATAGAATCCGCTCTGAGAGCACCCGCCTCGCGCAGCATCAACCCGTGGGAGTTCATCGTCGTGGACGACCCGGAACTGCTTCAGAAGCTTTCCCTCTCCAAGCAGCACGGCTCGGAGTTTGTGGCACGCGCACCGCTTGCCATAGTGGTGTGTGCCGACGAAACCAAGTCCGACGTCTGGGTGGAGGACTGCTCGATCGCCGCGATCCTCATCCAGTGCACCGCCGTCTCGCTCGGCCTCGGAAGCTGTTGGGCCCAGATCCGCAACAGAAAGCACGACGCGCGGCAAAGCGCCGAGGCATACATCCGGGAGCTTCTCGCCCTCCCCGAAACGATCAAGGTCGAGTGCGTCCTGGGCATAGGGCACCCGGCCGAGCACCCGAGGCCGCTGCCGGCCGAAAAGCTGCAGCACGACAAGATCAGACGCAACCGCTGGGCCTGACAACTGCCACGCAAAGGGGGGCGCCGATTTGCGCGCCCCCTTCCTCCACTCCCTTTCCCACCCGAATTAAGAAAATCGCCTACAAGATAATCCGATGCATGCGGGCAGACCTCCAGCCCCCCTTCCTGCTAAATGTGACGCTACCACACATGCAGCAAGTCCTTATCAAGAAGGCGGTTTCGCCTCAGAAAGGGAGGGGTCCGCAGATGCCCGCAATGATTCGCGATCAAAAGGGGTTTACGCTCTTCGAGCTCATCGCCGTCATGCTCATCATAGGCGTTTTGGCCACGCTCGCCATCCCGCAGATGACCGCCTACCGGGAAAAGGCCTTCAACAGCGCCTCGGCGAGCGATTTGAAGAACCTCAAGGTCGGCATGGAGAGCTACGTTTTGGAAAACCAGGAATACCCTGCCGTAGTGGCATACCGGTAGGCCCGGGGAAAGGAGTGTGAGATGAAAAAGAGCATTGCCGTGATCTTTATGCTGTTCCCGTTCACAGCGGCGTACTGCGGCACCATGGGGAACAGCGATTTCAACAGAACCGGACTGACGCTCTACGGCGGCAGGGAAGGATCCACCGCGGACGTTGCCCTGCTGAAAAACTCGACCGGGGTGAAGCCGAGCATCAATACCACCAATGCAGGTTACGCGGCTATCATGCAGCACCAAAACGGTTCGCGTGCCTTCGGCATCGCATCAGACATCCAGACGGTTTACGCGAAGACGGTCGCGAAAGGGGTCTACGAGAAAGACCCTACTACGGCGGACGGTACTTTTTTCACCACCGGTTGTGCGTGGTCCGCAGACTGCAACCTGAAATAGCTCACCAACCAGATGCCCCCCCTTGTGGCGGCGGCCGTAAAAAAGAAAGGGGGGATGCCGCAGGCATCCCCCCTTTTATTGCTTCGAACCGAAAGCGGATCAGCGCCCCCTGAACTTGTAGGGCCACGCCATGATGCCGCCATCCATGAACTTCACGTTGGTGAACCCGGCGGCGTCGAGGATCTTCTGCGCCTCGTACCCCCTGAGGCTTATCTTGCAGAAGGTGACGATCTCCTTGTCCTTTGGGAGCTCCTCCAGCTTCTCGCGCAGCACGCCGAGAGGGATCAGCTTCGCCCCCTCGATGCCGATCTCGCCATGTTCGGCCGGCGAGCGGACGTCGAGCAGGATGAAATCCTCCTCTTCGTCGAGCTTGCGCTTCACCTCGCGGGCCGAAATACCGCGCGCGTGCCCGGAGAGCTTGTTCTTCATGATGTCGGCGGCGACGATAAGGTTGTCCATGGCGGCGCCGTACGGCGGCGCGTAGGCCAGGTCTAGCTGGGAGAGCTGCTCGGCGGTCGCCTTGAAGGTGATGGCGGCAGCAGCCGCGTCGAGGCGCTTGTCAACCGCCCCTTCGCCAGCCGCCTGCAGACCGAGGATACGGCCGGTGCTGCGGTCGGCAACGAGCTTCAGCATGATCGGCTTCGCCCCGGGGAAGAAGTGGGCCCGGTCCGGCGCCGGCGAGAGTACCGTTTCCACGTCGAAACCGTTTGCGCGCGCCTCGGTCTCGGTGAGCCCGGTTTTTCCCGCGTTGAAAGTGAAGACCTTCAAGATGCTGGTCCCGATGACGCCGGCGAAGGTCGCCTCGCCTCCGGCGGCGTTGATGCCGGCGACGCGCCCCTGCTTGTTGGCGGTGCTTCCGAGGGGAACGAAGACTTTCTTGCCGGTCACGAGGTGGGTCGTCTCGCAGCAGTCGCCGCAGGCGTAGATGTCGGGATCGCTCGTGCGCAGCATCTGGTCGACGGCGATCGCCCCGGTGGTGCCGATGGCGAGCCCCGCCTCACGGGCCAGCTGTACGTTCGGAGTGGCGCCTGGTGCCAGGACGACCAAATCGGCCTCGATTTCCCGCTCACCGACCATGACCTTGGCGACGCTACCTTCGCCTGCGAACCCGGTCACGGCGCACCCGGTGAGCACGGTCACCCCCTGCTGTTTCACGTGTTTTTCCACCGACGCGGCGACCTCGGCATCGAGCACACCAGGGAGCAACTGGTCACGCATCTCCACGAGGGTCACCTGCATCCCCTTTTGCCGCAACGCCTCGGCGGTCTCAAGGCCGATGAGCCCCCCACCGACGATGCAGGCAGCACGGCAGGAAAGAGCGCTTTCTTTCAGGAGTTCGGCGTCCTCGATGGACTTAACGGTGAGGATGTTCTTCAGGCCGACGTTTTCGATCTTGGGGACGAAAGGAGAACTGCCTGTAGCGAGGATCAGCTTGTCGTAGGGAAGCGATGTCTCGGCTCCGGCGCCCTCGCGCAGCCGTATCACCTTCGCTTCGCGGTCTATGCCGGTCACCTCGGTGTTGGTCTTGACCGACACCCCCTTCACCTTCTTGAAGAAGTTGGCGTCACGCACCACGCCGACCGGGGTGCTCATGAGTTCCTTCACGTCGGGAACCGTATCGGATACGTAATAAGGGATGCCGCAAGCGCCATAAGATATGAAGCTGCCGCGGTCGATCACGGTGATCTCCGCCCTCGGGTTGATCCTTCTGGCCTTTGCAGCCGCCTTGGCGCCGGCTGCGTTGGCGCCGACCACGACGATTCTCCTCTTCATCCACTTCTCCTTCTTTTACGACAATTCCAGGCCCGGCGATGGAACCGGACAAATCAACTACAGTCTGATGCTTTATGCGTTAGGTCGTAGCACCGCTAAGACGCGCCCCTTTTTCCCTTCAGGTCGATGACGATGCGCGCGAGCAGCAACGCAAACGGCCACGTATGCCAGAACAGGTCGAAAACATCCAGCGGCCTCGACAAGGTCCCTGCAAGAAGCATCCTCACCTTGCCGACCAGGTGCGGCTCCGGATAAAAGGGGGCAAAGCCGAGCAGCAACGCGACGGGAATAAGGGTTCCATAGCCGGGAAGACGCATTTTACGCACCCAAAATCCTCCGGTAAGAGACGGCCACCGTCCGCGGCGCCAGCCATTTTACCCGTTGTTTTGCCAACTCTCCTAGTGGAAATTGCACAATATACATTCGGTTTTCCTCATGTCAACAGATATTTACGGCACCCCCCTCCAAAATGCGCCGTATACGCTCCAGCGTTCGGCGGCCCCAGGAGACGTTGCCCCGGATATGCGAAAAAGGGAGGCCGAAGCCTCCCTTTTCCTTTGCAAATCGTCGCACCGACCGGCGCGATGCATCAGAACCTTCAGCCGCCGCTGAAACACTTGTTGTCCGAGCTCCCGGATGCGGCGAAGACGGACAACGCCTTTTTCACGTCACCGGACCCGCAGGCGGGGCAGTTTTTCTCCTCGACGGCGCTCCCTTTTTCCAGTTTCTCGAACTTCTGACCGCACGCGTTGCAGACGTACTCAAAGATAGGCATTTGCTCACGCTCCTTCTGTATACATTCAAACTTTCGAATATATTATATCCAGGGTAAGCAGGTGTCAAGGGTGATCTTACGAGGTCAGGCGCCGGCAGTCTCTCCAGGTATCGCCCATCGGCACGGTCGCCCCCCTCCGCTGCGCTCTCGTGGCGGCGCATGCGTGCGCAAGCAAAGGCTAGTACAAAACATTATTTTAGCTATGAGATTAATTTTAGTTGACCCAATCATTAAAAATGCTAGCATGGCCGATATTGCAAGGAATCGTGTCACGATAGAACGTTTTATTTCAATGTAATACAGTCACACTACACCCGAAGAGTAAGCTATCGCCAAAACCTAAAGCAGCAGAAAGAGGACCAGCCACTTGTCTTTGCAAATCCTCGTCATAAGCGATAACGATTCGTTCGCTGCTTATCTCTGCGGCCTGCTTCAGAGTGCGGGTCACACCCCACTCCCCGTCTGTCCTGCAGAAGAAGCGTTTCCGGCGGTCAGAAGACGGAAACCCGATCTGATCATCCTTGCGGTGGAGGCCTCAAGCGTCCCCTCGCTCGCGGTGGAACACAGGGTCCAGACCCCGCAAGGGCCGCGCTCGGTCCCGGTCATCGTCATATCAGACTGCCTGAGGCTCGAGGCGGAACTGCTCCAGGTGTTCGACTTCATCCCGACGCCGGTGGACGAGAAGCGCCTGTTCGACGACCTGGCCCTTGTCGCACTCAGAAAGTCCGGGCCCCAACAAGAGGAAGAACTTTCCTCCCGTCTGGCCTGCGCCTTCTCAAGACACATACTGAAGCATACCGGGCTGCACTTCGAGGCGCGCAACCAGGCGGCCCTGGCGCGCGGGCTGCGCAAGCGCATGGCGGCACTGCGCATGTGGAGCTTCGAAGAATACCTGCAGTACCTGAAGCTGCACGGCGAGGACCGTCACGAGCTCCAGCGGCTCCTGCAGTTTCTGACCGTGGGCGAGACGTACTTCTTCCGTTACCCGGCCCATTTCGATGTCTTGAGGGAGCGTCTCGCCCTTTTGAAGGACGCCCCTGCTCCGGTGCGTATCTGGTCGGCCGGTTGCTCCACCGGCGAGGAACCCTACTCCATCGCCATGACCGTGATGGAGGCGCTCCCCGACTGGAGGGAGCGTGACATTCGGATCATCGCCACCGACATCAACAACCGTTCGCTGAAGCGCGCCCGGGAGGGGGTGTACTCCCCGTGGTCGATGAGGATCACGAGACCTGATCAGGTGCAGCGCTACTTCAGGCGGGTCGGCGAGAGTTTTCTGATCCGGGACGAGGTGAAGCAGCTCGTGCAGTTCTCGCACCTGAACCTCTCCGCCCCATGCCACGAGCCGCTTTGCGAGGAGTTGCAGGGACTCGACGCCATCTTCTGTCGCAACGTCCTCATCTATTTCACCACGCAAAGCGCGGAGCAGATGCTGGAGCGCTTTGCCGACGCTCTTGCCCCCGGGGGGCTCCTCTTCCTCGGGCACTCCGAAACGCTCCTGCAGCATGAAGGGCTCCCCTTGAGCCTCAGGCGCCAGGAGCGGAGCTTCTATTACGTGAAGGGGGGGCAGCCGCAAAGGGAGCGCCGCGACCCGGGTACACCGCAGCCGGAGTGGGAGCTGACACCTGAGCAGATGCGGCTTGCCGCGGCCTGGCTTGCTGCGCAGGCGCCGAGCGTAGATACAGGTCCGACAGGTCCGACAGGTCCGACAGATCAGGCCGGTCTTGCGGTGCAGGCGGGGCAGTCACAGGACCAGCCGACAACCGACTCCGACCTCCCTATTCTCCCCCCAGCTTCCGCCATGCGCGACGACTCGGACCTCTGCCGCCAGGCCCGCGAGCTTTTCGACCGGGAGGAGTTCGAAGCCGCCCTGGCGCTACTTGAGCAGCTGCCTCAAGAGAAGCCGGAGTACGCCGAGGCGCTTGTTCTCACCGGGTTCATCCTTGCCGGCAAGGGAGAGCTTCCCCGTGCCATGGATAGCTGCGAGCGCGCCCTGAAGCTCAACGACCTCCTGGCGGAGGCGTACTTTCTCAAGGGGGTGCTCCTGGACGCCGAGGACCGTCTTGCCGAGGCTGCCGCCGAGTACCGAAAGGCGCTTCTTCTGGACCATGACTTCATCATGCCGCGCTACCACATGGGGCGGCTGCACCTGCGCCAAGGACGCGTGAACGACGCGGCCCGCGAGCTCAGAAACAGCATCAGGATCCTCTCCCGGTTGAGCGACGACCAGACCATCCCCTTCTCGGGGGGGCTGACCCGGGCGGTCTGCATGGTGCAGCTGCAAAACGAGCTGGCACGGGTGGCGTGACAAACGGCCGCAAGGCCCCCGCGAGGTAGACGATGGCAACCGGCAACGACAACGGATACGACATCCGCAGCATATTGAACCAGATGCGCGAGGAGTACTGGGAAGCGCTTTCCGAGGAGGAGAGCGAAGCGAAGCAGATGCTCGAATGCCTCGTTTTCACCCTGGGTGGAGAACGCTACGCCTTCGAGACACACTTCGCCTGCGAGGTGATCCGCATCCCGAAGCTCATCCGGGTCCCCGCGGTGCAAAGCCTCGTCACCGGGATTTTCAACCTGCGCGGCGACATCACCGCGGCGATCGACATCCGCCCCATGCTGGGGCTCGCACAGCCGGAGTTAGGCCCCACCGGGAGGATCCTCGTCGTGCGCGGCGACCTCTTCTCGACCGGCATCCTGGTGGAGGCGGCGCACGGGGTGCAGCCCCTCGACCTGGAACAGTTCGAGACCGCGACGGCGGGGCTCTCAGCCGAAAGGAAACAGTTCATCCGGGGGCACTTCAACCTCGAGGAGGGGGCGATCCTGCTCCTCGACATGGAGGCCCTCCTTGCCGCGCCGGAGCTTTTGGTGGGCGAGGCATAACCGCACTGGCTCCCTTTGAGGGGCCGATAAAATACGAGACCGGGGTTCGACATGTCCAACAAGCTATCGGTAAAAATCGTCAGCGTGCTCATCATGGTCATGGTGGTCATCATGACCGCCTTCTCGATCTACTTCGTCCGCTCGCGCCGCGCCAACATGGAGCAGGAGCTTCTCTCCAAGGGACGCATCCTCGCGCAGACCGGCGCGCGCTCCATGGAGCGGATCCTCGAGGAGGCGGTGGCGAACGGCAACCTCACCATGGAGCAGCTCTTCGACGAGCACTACGTGCCGATACCGAACACCGAGCCGCAGAAGTACCACACCCAGTTCGACCGGTTCATGGACCAGGCGGTGCAGCCCCTCGAAGACGAGTTCCTGCACGACGACCAGATCGTCTTCGCCGTCCTCACCGACCGAAACGGCTACATCGCTACTCACAATTCCAAGTACTCGGTGCCGCTTACCGGTGACCGGGAGAAGGACAAGATCAACAACCGCACCAAGCGTATCTTCAGCGACCCTGTGGGGATTGCGGCATCCAAGAACCGGGAGCCTTACTTTAAGCAGGTGTACCAGCGCGACACCGGCGAGACCATGTGGGACCTCTCCTCCCCGGTCTTCGTCAGGGGCAAGCACTGGGGCTCCTTCCGGATCGGCTTCTCCATGGTGAAGACCGAACAGAAAGGGGCCGAGCTCAGAAACCAGATCGTCGGGAGCATGGCGATCCTGCTCGCTGTTGCGAGCGTCACCATCCTCCTCGTGGTGAGCCGCGCGGTGCGGCCCCTTTTGCAGCTCACCGAGAAGGCGCACAAGATAACCGGCGGCGACCTGGACGAGACCATCCCCGTGGAGAGTAACGATGAGATAGGTGAACTCGCCGAGGCCTTCAACGTGATGACCACGGTCATCGTGCGCGACCTGAAAGACGAGATCGGCCGCAGCGGCCGCCTGATCGCCTCGGTCAAGGAGGCGGTGATCCAACTCTCCAGCGCCGCCAACGAGATGATGGCGATCAGCGCCCAACAGGCCTCCGGCTCGACCCAGCAGGCAAGCGCGGTCCAGGAGGTGACCACCACGAGCGAGGAGATCGCCATCACCGCCAAGATGATCACGGCCAACTCGAAGAGCGTGGAGACGGTGGCCGAAGACACCACGAAGAACTGCAACGGCGGTCGCGAAGACGTCGTGAACGCCATCGACGGGATGGGACAGGTGCGAAGCCAGGTGCAGAGCATCGCGAAGAGCATGCTGGAGCTTGGCGAGAACAGCCAGAAGATCGGCGGCATCGTGGAGATCATCGACGAGATCAGCGACCAGACGAACCTCCTCGCCCTGAACGCCGCCATCGAGGCGGCGGGTGCCGGCGAGGCGGGCAAGCGCTTCGCCATCGTGGCCCAGGAGGTGAAGCGGTTGGCCGACCGCACCGTCGATGCGACGCGCCAGATCAAGGGGCTCATCAGCGAAATCCAGCGCGCCACCAACAACACCATCATGGTGACCGAGGAGGGGACCAAGGCGGTCGACGCCGCTTCGCACCTGGTGGACAAGGTGCAGTACTCCTTCGCCACGATCCAGGCGACCGCACAGGAGACGGTGAGGACGGCCAAGGAGATCACCCTCTCCACCCAGCAGCAGACCTCCGCCTGCGAGCAGATGGCGGAGACCATGAGCGAGGTGCGCGACGTGGCGCAGCAGGTGGCGCTCTCCGCACACGAAACCGAGCGTGCCATCGCCGAGATCCTGGAACTCGCCCAGAGGCTCAAGGAGATCACCGAGGAAGAGGCCTAGATGGGAAACCGGTACCTCGAGATCTTCTGCCGGGAGGCGGAGGAACATCTCGCCTCGCTGCAAAGCGGCCTTTTGGTGCTGGAGAAGAACCCGGCGCGGACCGAGCTTTTGCACGAGCTTTTGAGAAACGCGCACACCCTTAAGGGGTCGGCGCGCATGGTGGGGCTTGCCGACATAAGCGCCATCACCCACACCATGGAGGAGCTCCTGAAGGGGATGGAGCAGGGCCTTCGCCGCGTGGATGCCGGGACGATCGACCTTTTGCTGAAGGGTGCCGACGCGGTGGCCCTCATCACCTCGGCTCTCATGCGGGGCGTTCCACCGGACATCGACGTGGAGCGCTTCGTCGCCGAGTACGAGCGGGGAGAATCGGGACGGCTTTTGCCGGCCGAGCCGCTCGAGGCGAAGGCGGAGGGAGCGGTCGCGGATACGGTGCGCGCCGACGTGAAGACCCTCGACAACCTGGTGAACCTGGTCGGCGAGATGATCATCAACAGAAAGCGCCTCGAGGCGAAGCTCGACGGGCTGAAGGAGCTCTGCTACGAGCTCCCCCCCGAGAAGGCGGCCCCCTTCACCGCCTTTCGCGGGGAGTTGGAGGAGGACATCCTCTACCTCGGCTTTTTGATCCAGGACCTGCACGAAAAGGCGATGGGGCTCAGGATGCTGCCGCTAAAGACCATCTCGGACGGTCTCGAACGGCTCGTGCGCGACCTCTCGCTGCAGCTTTCCCGCGAGGTGCAGTTCGAGATCGAGGGGCAGGGAATCGAGATGGACCGGGTGCTCCTCGACGGGCTGAAGCCCATCCTCATCCACCTGCTGACCAACGCCTTAAGCCACGGCATCGAGCCCCCGGAGGCGCGCGAAAAGGCGGGCAAGCCGCGCCGGGGGAGCGTCCTTTTAAGCGCGCGCCACGAAGGGAATTCGGTGCTCGTCGAGGTGCGGGACGACGGGCGCGGCATGGACCCTGCCGCAATCAAGGCCGCCGCGGTATCCCGCGGCGTCATCGAGGCGCGCGAGGCCGAGGGGCTAACCGACGAGGAGGCCCTCTACCTCACCTTCCGCCCGGGCTTTTCCACCGCCGAGATCGTCACCGACATCTCCGGGCGCGGGGTCGGCATGGACGTGGTCAAGAAGAACATCGAGCGCGTCAAGGGTAACGTGACGCTGTCGAGCGAGACCGGCCGGTTCACCCGGGTGACCCTGCAGCTGCCGCTCACCCTCTCGGTGCTGGACGCGCTCATCATCACCTGCGGCGACGAGACCTTCGCCGTCCCCGCCACCTATCTGCAGGAGATACTGAAGGTGCGCCCGTCGGAAATCACCACCATGGGGACGGACGAGGTGATCAAGGTGCGCGGGGCCACCACGCCTCTTTACAGCCTGGCAGGGATGCTGGGACTCCCGGCGCGGCGCGACGCGGGGGACGCCCCGCTGCCGGTCCTGGTGCTCAAGCACTGCGACCAGAGGATCGCCTGCATCGTCGAAAGCCACGTGGGGTACTCCGAGGTGGTGGTCAAGGGGCTCGGCAAGCAGTTCGGAACCGTCCGCTACCTCTTCGGCGCCACCATCATGGGGGACGGCAACCCCGCCCTGATACTGAACGTGCCGGACCTCTTCCAGCCCGGAGGGGGTGCGCCGCGCGCCGTCCTCTCTCCCGAGGAGGAAGCGGCCGCCAGGCGCCGTCCGAAGGTCCTGGTCGTCGACGACTCGATCACCACCCGCACCATGGAGCAGAGCATCCTCGCGGGCCAGGGGTACCACGTGGTGACCGCGGTCTCGGGCGAGGACGCCATGGAGAAGAGCGCGGCCGAATCTTTCGACCTCATCATCTCGGACGTGGAAATGCCGGGGATGAACGGTTTCGAGCTCACCCGGCTCCTGCGCGCCTCGGAGACGTACCAGGAGACCCCGATCATCATCGTGTCGTCGCTGTCGCGTGACGAGGACAAGCGGCAGGCGCTTCAGGCGGGGGCGCAGGCCTATATCGTTAAGGGCGCCTTCGACCAGGGGCTTTTGCTGGAAACGGTGCAGATGCTCATAGGGTGACCGGGAAGGGGCGCGGAAGCGCCCGATGAAAAGGAGCGACATGACCACGAGGATTGTGCTGGCGGACGATTCCCTCCTCGCGCGCCGGCTTTTGAAAGACATGCTGCACGGCGTGGACGGCATCGAGGTGGTGGCCGAGGCGGCCGACGGCGTGCAGGCGGTCGAGCTGACCCAGTCACTCGCCCCGGACCTCGTGGTCATGGACCTGCTCATGCCCGTTCTGGACGGGTTGGACGCCATCGAGGAGATCATGTCCCAGACCCCTACCCCGGTCCTCGTCCTCTCCGGCAACGTCGAGGCGAACGAGGTGGACCGCGCCTTCGCCGCCATCAAGCGGGGCGCCCTGGACGTCATGGAGAAACCGCTTTTGGAGGACGAGGCGTCGCTGGAACTATTCGCCCGGACGCTCAGGGAGAAGATCCTTTTCCTCTCGAGGATCCGAGTGATCCGGCACCCAAGGCGCAGGTTGCGGCTCCCCGAGGCGATCCCTCCCCCGCACGGCGGCGCCGGCCACACCATCCTCGCCATCGGCGCGTCAACCGGGGGACCGAAGGCGGTGATGCGGCTTTTGAAGTCGCTTCCCGCGGGTTTCCCGGGAACCGTCTTCGTGGTGCAGCACATAGCCCCCGGGTTCGCACGGGGCTACGCCAAGTGGCTGGACAGGGAGTGCGCCCTGCCGGTCACCACGGCCCGGGACGGTGCCTCGTGCAGCTCCGGCGAGGTACTGGTCGCGCCCGACGGCAGCCACCTCACCCTCGACAACGGCACGATCCGCCTGGTCGACACCCCCCCGGTGAACTGCTGCCGCCCCTCCATCGACGTCTTCTTCTCGTCGCTCGCCCGGCAGCGCTGCGATCAGGTCGTGGCGGTGCTGCTGACCGGCATGGGAAGAGACGGCGCGCAGGGGATGCTGCGCATCCGTGAGGCGGGGGGGACCACCATCGTGCAGGACGAGCCCTCCTGCGCCGTCTTCGGCATGCCCAAGGCCGCCATCACCCTGGACGCCGTGGATCGGGTGGTCCCGCTGGACCTGATCCCCGCCGTCCTGGAACGACTCTTCGGAGATGTACGCACCGCCCCCTCATCGGGCGCCCCAGCGCCCGTTACCTGACATAAAGGAGCCACCATGAACGAGAAGATCCTCATCATAGACGACAGCGAGCTCGTGCTCGCCATGGCGAAAGACGCGCTGGAGCAGGCAGGATACCTGGTGCTTACCGCCACCAACGGCATCGAGGCGAATCGGTACATCTTCTCCAAGGAGAGGCCGGACCTGATCATCATGGACATCATGATGCCGATGCTGGACGGGAACAAAAAGGCGAAGCTCTTGAAGGAGAACGAGGTGAGCCGCGACATCCCGATCCTGCTCCTCTCCTCGAAGAGCGAAGCGGAGATGCGCGCCTTGATGGCCGAGGCCGGCGCGAACGGTTACATCCTGAAGCCCTTCACCGCGGCGCAGATCACCGACACGGTACGCAGCTGTCTGGCCCAGGCCTGAGGGAGAGTGCGGTCCGGCGCGCGAGAGCTAAAGCGGCGCAGGTTGTAAAAAAACGAACAGTGCATTTTTTTACCCGGCCGCCGCAAAGGTGCGAAAGTGCGCGGTTTAGCAGAAGGGGCACCCTGAAGGTGTAAATTTTTTCACACTCCCGCCGCGCGGCGACCCCACCCGAGTGTCGCCATAACATGCCGTTTCCACATGATTTTTCCCGATCTCCGCCTTGGCATACATATTGGAATAAGGTCCCTGTTGTCGATGCCATCGTTACCGGGAGAGGATCATGGACCAACAGTACAGCATCATCAATCAGTGCCTCCAACTGCTGAAGCAAAGCGACATGCCTACCATAAAGAAGCTGCGGGTGGAGATCCAACTCATCCAGATGAAGAGGCTATTGCTGAACGACGCCCTGACCAACGAGGTAGTCAAGGGCTCCTGCGGCGAGGATGTCTTTGAGGGGCTCTTGAGCCAGATGCGCAGGATTTGCGGTGAAGGGTACCACGGCGATGCACTCACCGACCTGATGGAGCGGATCGGGGGTATGCTGACCGTCCTAGGCGGTGAACACGTCCACCACTAGCAGGAGGCGGCCGGGAGCGTCACGGTGGCGAGGGTCCCCTCGCCCGGGCGAGAAGTAAGCTCCAGACTGCCGCCATGCTCGGCGACGATGTACTGGGAGATGTAGAGCCCGAGGCCGCTGCCGCCGCGCTCAAGCTTCGTCGAATAGAAGGGCTCGAAAAGCCGTTCCATCGTTTCAGGCGCTATGCCGCTGCCGTTGTCACGCACCTCGACCAACACCTCATCTCCCCCCGCCTTGCAGCGGGTGGTAAGGCGGATCTCCCCCTGGCCGCCGGTGAAGGACTGCATGGCGTTCAGGATGAGGTTGATGAGCACCTGCTCGATCTGCTGCTGGCTGCCGGCGACGACCGGCAACCCGGTGCCCAGGGAGGTCTGGAGCTGGATGTCCTTGTTGGTCTGGCAGGCAAGCACCGACAACGCCGCGCCGACCGCCGCGTTCACGTCCAGCTTCTGGTGCTGCCGCACGGTGGAGCCTACCCCGTAGTCCCTCAGCCCCTGCACCACCATGGCGATCCGCTCCGAGTTCTCCACGATCTTTCCCGTGTTTTCAACCAGAACGAGCCGCGCCTTGTGGTACGGCACCCCTCCGAGGTAGAAGTCCCCCTCTTCCTGCCATACCCCGTCCAGAAGCGGCAGCGCATCAGCCAGCATCTTGCCGATCATGTGCCCGGAAAAGCGGATCGAAGCGTTCGGGTTGTTGATCTCGTGCGCCATCGAGGAGAGCAAAAGCCCGAGCGAGGTCATCTTGTTGGTCTGGATAAGCCGCGCCATGACCCGCTTCTTCTCCTCCTGCACCTCGAGTTTCATCGCTTTGAGGAGCTCCTCCTGCAGCGCGAGGTTCTCCAGCTCGCGCAACTCCAGCGACGCGGCCATGGCGTTTATGGCGTTAGCGGCGCGACCGAGTTCGTCGTCGCCATCAAGATCGACGCGTGCCGAAAGCTTCCCCGAGCCGATCTCCTCGATCCCCCCCAGAAGGAGATTGAAGGAACCGGTCACCCGCTTCAGGACGTGGTAGCTCAGCAGCGAGACCGCGACCCAGAAAAGGGTCCCGATACCGAGGGAGGCGCCTACCAGGGTGAGCACCCGCTCGCGCTCCCCGGTGGTATCGAGCCTCAGGCGCACCTCTCCGATGACCCGCTCCTCGTTCCCCTCCCGGTGACCAAGAAGCGCCGACTCGGGAGAAAGACCGCTCGGCAGGCTGATGGGCACCACCATGGTGACGGCGTCGTCCGGGATGCGGTCCGACTTCAACTGCCGTGCGCAGACCCTCCCCTCGCGGTCGCTGATCGAGACGGAGAGCACCGAAGGATAGCGAGCGGTACTCTCGGCAAGCGACTCGAGCGCCTTCACGTTCTCGGCGAAAAGCGGCAGCCGCGCGTTGTGCGCAAGGATAGTGGCAAGGAGTTTTCCCTCGCGTTCCAGGTTACTGCGGTACGCTCCCGCCTCGGTGACAACGTAGAAGGAAACGAAGGCGGCGGTAAGAAGCGCAATGGTCCCGGTGAAGATCAGGTAGAGACGGAAACGAAAGCTCTTCGCGTAGGGAGGGAGCCTGAGTTTTTTCCTCCTCATCTTCATCTCAATGCCCCCCCAGACCGTTTAGCTTCAGCTGGCGCACCACACCGTCGTTGGTCCTGCTCAGCACCTTGCGCGGGGGAACCATCCCGTCTTCCGGCTCTCTCCCCTCGAGCAGGTCACGGGCCATCTCTCCAAGTTGCCTTCCTATGTCGAACCGGTCAATGGTGAGCGCCACCGCCGCCCCCATGGTGAGGTAGACGTCGGCGAAGCTTACGACCGGAACCCTCTCGGACTGCGAGAACAGGAAGTAGGCCTCCGTCGAGGCGGCTGAAACCGCGGTGACGTCCGGAATCATCCAAAGCGCGTCCACTTTTCCCCTGAGCGACTGGAGCATGGCCGGGGTCTCCTTGGGCGCATGAACCTCACGCAGGACGAGACGGAGATGCCCCTTGGAGGCGGCCAGCGCCTTTTTCACATAGAGGCCGCTGCGCCCGGGGTCGTAGAGCACCCCTACCCGTTCGGTACCGAGCGATTGGAAGAGGGCGAGGTACCGGGTCGGATCGAAGAGCATGCTGATGCCGCTCACCGAGCGGCGCGGCTTCACGTTGAGCGCCATCATGCACAAAACGGGGGCATCCCCCTGCCTCTGTGCGAGTTCGAGGGCGCGGTCCCCGACGGCGATAACCACCTTGGGATGCTCCTCCCTCACGATCCTGACGAGGTCGAGGTCGGCGTAGTCGGCGAGGACGATCATGCGGCTTGAGGCGCGGCATTCCTTCCTGAACCCCCGGACCGCCTCCTCGTACCCCTTTTCATGCATGGACTGCAGGATGAGCACATCGTAGGCAAAAGCGGGCAAAGGACTGAGCAGCAACAACAGAAAAAGCAGGGACCTTAAAACTTGCATCTCACCCCCGCTTCGCCCCAACGTCCGGTGTTTCGAAAGATGGGGTCCAAATACTGCCGCCCATCGAATATGTTGCGCACGGAAAGAAAAATCTCGAGGCTGAAGATGTCGGTAGTGGCGATCCACTTTCTCAGGTGCACGTCCCAGATGACGCCCCCGGTACGGGAGTGCCCCGGGTCATTCCAGTCGACCAGGTTGCCGATCAGTTCCGCGTGCAGCTGCTCAGCGACGTCATACTTGAGTCCGATCTTCACGGTGTGCACCGGAATACCATTTAGGACATCACCGGTGGCCTTATCGGTGGCCCTGACATAGGTGTAACCTGCCGAAAGAGAGGTGTTGAGGACCGGGAGGGTTTTCGCCTCCACCTCCACCCCCTGCCTCAGTTGCCGCTGTTTTGGTCCCAATGGCCCATCGGACTGGACGTTACTGGTGTCGTTTCTGAAGAAGGTTCCCTTGAGCCAGAGGTAGGGGACGTCCCCGGTTTCGAAGCCGACCTGGGAAGTCCATACTTTTTCCGTGGAATCGGACCGGTTGAGGGAGGTGAGACTGTACCCTTTGGCGGTATACGCACGCAGCACGCTGTTTTCAGTCAGGGCGTAGGTGAGGCCTAGGCTCGGGCTGAAGTGATCCCCCCCGGATCCGGTCCTGTCGAAGCGGGCACTGGGGGTGATGGCGAAGGAGCCGAGTGTGATGGTGTCGATTGCGTAGACACCGACACGATCGGCGCGCCATACCGCCTCTTCTCCCGCGAGGTCCAGTTTGGCCTTCACGTGGTCGTAATCGACCCCACCGACCAACAGGTGCGTGTCCCCGAGCCACGAGAGTTTCACTCCCCCTCCACGGCTGGTCTCCTTCGTGAGGGTGGACAGGTACTGCAAAGCTTCAGTAGGATCGAGAACGGAGACATGCGACGAGTATCGTCGCCCCTGCAGCGACGCATCAAAGACAAGCCGGTGCGAAAGCGGGTAGCGCAGGGACAGCATCGAGATGACCTGTCGAGAGCCCTGATCTACGTGCACCATATCTGTAGCGGTCTGTCCGCTATCATTTTCGGTGAACCCGGAACTGAGGGTGATCGTTCCGTCTGCCGGCAGCTCGTAGCGTAATTTTCCGTACGAGCTGCCCAGGCTCACATCGTTGTTGGGAAGCAGGCCGTCGGAGCGAAGCTTTCCTGCGGTCAGATAGTAGCCAAAGCGATGTAAGGTCCCACCCGCCTCGACCCTGCCGTCAGCCGTTTCGCGGGTACCGGTGGAGCCGGAAACAAGCCCGCCGAAGGGTCTGTCGTCGTGAGGGTTCTTCGTTATGACGTTGATAACGCCACCCAGGGCGCTCCCCCAAGAAGAGGAGGCGGCCCCCTTCACTATCTCGACCCGCTCGATCATCTGCGCCGGGATGGAGCTTATGTCGGCGAAATTGTCGGCAAGGTTATTGATGGGGATGCCGTCGACGAGAACCAGGACATGGTTGAAGTTTGCGCCCTGCACGCGGGCGATGCTCACCGAGCCAGGCGTCCGGTTCATCTCAACCGGCACCCCGGTCACGATGTAAAGCACGTCGGTCAGGTTGTGCGCGTTTATATCCTCGATTTCCTTGGAGGTCACGACGGTTATGTTTTCGGCGGTCTGCGAGGCGGGGCGCGGCGATCTGCTGCCGGTGACTACGTCGGTATCGGGGCCATTGAAGAGCTCAAGAGAACTGAGATCATCGCTGGCACTTGCGACACCTGCAAACAGTATCAGTAATAGCAGCGCAGCCACCAACAAACCTCCCATATTGGCACAGCACCGCTCATGCAAGTCATTACGATTGCTCAACAGCACCCCCCTTGAATAATTTTTTTTAAAATTAGTTGCAATTAAGCTTAGACGGTGCTAACCTTAGCACGCGCTAACGCAGATTGCAAAACAAATTGACAAAACAAGGAGGGAATGGCAATGGCAAAAGAGAACCTGGCATTGGAAGTCCTCGAAACAGGCACGGACGTAGAAGTTCAATCCGAAGGCGTAAGCTGCTGCTATACGCTGTTTGTGTATTTCTACAACTCGCTGTAAGAACATCGTCTTGCGGCGTGCGCCCTGAATGCAGGGCGCACGCCGCAGCCGCTTTCAAAGCCATTACAGAAAATGCCATGACCACGTCGCAGAATGGAACCCAGCCATGCACATGTCACGCTACCTGAAGATCTACCCCGCTAAAAACCGTCCCGATCACTTCCTTCTCTACTCGACCCTGCGCCTTTCCGCCGCCATCCTCTCCGGCGCCGCCCTCGATCATGCCCGCAAAGGTACCCTTCCGGACACCTTGCGCGACAAGCTCGCGCACCTGGGCATGCTGGTGCCCGATCCAGACAGCGAACGGGAACAGATGCGCGGCTTGCTGGACCGGGTGAACGCGAAAAGCCGACGCTTCACCGCGATGGTGGTGCTGAACCTCGACTGCAACCTGAACTGCGGGTATTGCTACGAGGCGGAGTTTCGCGACGGCCGATATATGAGCGAGGCCACCGCCGACCTCCTGGTCGAGTACCTCTTGCGCGAGCAGATAACCCGGGGCTTCGACGCGGAGCTCAGCTTCTACGGCGGCGAACCCCTCCTGTCGCTCGACCTGATCCGCCGCATCTCCCGGCCCCTCAAGGAGCAAGCGGAGCGCCACGGGGTGGACTACCGGTTCTCCGTGGTCACCAACGGCACGCTTTTGAACCGGCGCTGCGCCGGGGAACTGGCGGAGCTTGGCCTCAAGGGGGCCAAGTTCACCCTGGACGGCCCGCGTCATATCCACGATATCGAACGTCCCTACGCCTCCGGGGCAGGGAGTTTCGACGCCATAGTGGACAACATCGCCGCCATATGGGACCTGGTCCCGATCCAGCTCGGCGGGAACTTCCGCAGCGAGAACTACCTGCACTTCCCGCGCCTGCTCGACCAATTGGTGGAACGCGGCATCACCAAAGAGAAGATCCAAAGCGTCCTCTTCACACCGGTGACGCCGAAGGCGGGATGTTCGGAGCGCAGTTCAGGGTGCGTCAGTTCGAGCGCGCCATGGCTGGTGGAAGCGCAGCTCTACCTGCGCGAAGAGATCCTGAAGAGAGGCTTCAAGACCTCCAAGCCGAAGGTCTCCGCCTGTATCGTGGAACTGGAAAAGAACCTCCTGGTCAACTGCGAGGGGGATTTCTACAAATGCCCGGCCCTCATGGGGTGGGACGGATTCTCCATCGGCAACCTCGCCGAGGGAATCAGGGATTTCCGCGCTTCGCACGCCGTCGGCAACTGGCGGGTGGACGCCTGCCTCGATTGCGCCTACCTTCCGCTTTGCTTCGGCGGTTGCCGCTTTCTGAACCTTTTGCAGGACAAGACGGTGAGCGAGGTCGATTGTCGGCGCGACCACTTCGACGCCGCCCTTGAGCGGATCGTGGAGCAGGACTTGGCGTACACGGGCACATCGGGGGAGGCAAGGAAGGTGCCCACAGCGCGCGGCGTATCCTCCCCCGCCCCTAGTGGCGCTCCTGCTTCAGCCTCTTGTTGAGGGTCGGGCGGGTCACCCCCAGAAGTTCGGCCGCCTGTGTCTGATTGCCGCTGGTAAGCTTCATCGCCTCGGCAATCAGATACTCCTCCACCTGCATGACAGTCGGAAACTTCCCGAAGAGCGCGAAGAGAGGGTTGCCGCAGTCCACCGGCTGCGGGGCACGGGCCGGGGCAGGTGTCACCCCGGGGAAGTCTGCAACCGACAACGGGGACCCGTCGTTGCAGGTGACAGCGTGGTGCACCATGTTGTAGAGTTCGCGAACGTTGCCCGGGAAGCTGCATTGCTGCAGCGCCGCGATCACCGCAGGCGGCACCCTGGGCACCGGCTTTTCCTGCTCGGCCGCGACCTGGCGCACGAAGTAGTCGACGAGCACCTCCAGGTCCTCGAGCCGCTCCCGCAAGGGGGGAACGCGGAACTCGTGGGCGCAAAGGCGGAAGTAGAGGTCGTTTCTGAAGGTTCCTGCGCCCCTTAACGCGGCGAAATCCATGTTGGAGGCGGCAACGATGCGGGCGTCGCTTTTGAGAAGGAGGTCCGACCCCAACCGGTAGTACTCGCGCTCCTGCAAAAGCCTCAAGAGTTTTATCTGCGAGGCGTGGTTCAGGTCGCCGATCTCGTCCAGAAAGAGGGTCCCACCAGCCGCAGCCGCGATCAGGCCGTCGCGCTTGCTGTCCGCACCGGTGAAGGCCCCCTTCTTGTGCCCGAAGAGGGTGTCGGAAAACATGAAATCGTCGAGACCGGCCGCGTTCAGCGAGATGAAGGGTCCCGACACCCCGGAGACCTCGTGGACCGCGCGGGCGAGGAGCTCCTTTCCCACCCCGGTTTCTCCCGTGATGAGCACCGGCAGACGCGAGGAGGCGATCGCCTCGATGTACTGGAAGATGCCGCGCATCTTCTTCGATTCGGTGACGATACCGGCGAAGGCGTCGGGGTTTCCGAGGGTGTCGGCGAGGAGGTAGTCCTTGAGCATCCGGTTCTGCTGCCCGAGTTCGCTCACCTGCATCGCCTTTTTGACGCTCGCCACCAGACGGTTCGGGTCGACCGGCTTGGTCAGAAAGTCGAAGGCCCCCTGGCGCATGCAGGCGACCGCGGTCTCCACGTCACCCATCGCGGTCATCACGATCACCGGGACTTCCGGGTGCTCCACGGTCAGGCTCTGAAGGATCTCCGCCCCCGAGACGTTGGGCATCACCCAGTCGAGAACCACGGCGCTCACCCGGCGCTCCCGCAGGTAAGGAAGCACCTGGCGGCTGTCGGAGATGGTCGCTACCTCGGGGATGTCGCTGGACGAAAGGAGCAGCGAGACCTCGTTGAGGATCCCCGGTTCGTCGTCCACGACAAGCATCTGTTGCTGGGCAACCGTTTTCACTCTCATCACACCACCCGGATAGACACAGTATGCTTAAAGGGCTCACATCATATAATGTTAAGCTTCGTTATTCAACCTTCTTCTCGTCACAGGCGGATATTTTCCTGACGCCAGCCCGCGTCAATCATGTTGCAATGACAGGCGTAATCGGCTTAATCTAGCCCTTGAGCAGGACCATAAACTACGGAGGCTGATATGAATCCCAGAGCGCTCCTGGAAAAATACTTCAACGACAACCCCCAGGGGCTGGAGATAGTGTACCGGCACAGCCGCATGGTGGCCGACAAGGCGCTCGCCATAGCGGAAGGGGTCAAAGGAAGGCAGCTCGACCTGCGCTTCATCGAGGAGGCGGCGCTTCTGCACGACATAGGCGTCTCACGCGTCTACGCGCCCAAGCTCAACTGCTTCGGCAAGGCGCCCTACCTAAGCCACGGCATCATCGGACGCACGATACTCGATGCCGAGGGGCTGCCGCACCACGCCATGGTCTGCGAGCGCCACATAGGCGTCGGGCTCACCGCGCGGGACATCGCGGAGCAAAAGCTAGCCCTTCCCGAGCGCGAGATGTCACCGGTCACCGACTGCGAGCGCATCGTGGCCCTTGCCGACCTCTTCTACTCCAAGAAAGGGGGCGAGCTGGAACGGGAAAAGAGCACCGAGCAGGTGCGCAGCGACCTCGCGCGCTTCAGCCAGGAAAAGGTCCGCATCTTCGAGAACTGGCTCGCCGATTTCGGCCTCGGCACTCCCGCGCCCCCCCTCCCCCTTGCCTAATCCTAATTAGCCTCCGGTCCGCACCGGACCAAGGAATATGCTATACTGCTAAAGGTGCAGCGTCACTGGGCATTTTTAGCGCCCTACCCCCAAGTCGGGTCTGCACCGATCATGTGTCCCTCTCTACAGGTGTTTTCATGGGAAAACCGCTCCGCGTGCTGATTGTGGAAGACTCCGAGGACGACACCCTGCTCCTCACCTTCGAGTTGCGCCGCGGCAACTACGCACCCGTCGCCAGGCGGGTCGAGACCGCGGAGGCGATGCGCCGGGCGCTGGAGGAGGACGAGTGGGACGTGGTGATCTCGGACTACGTCCTCCCCGGCTTCACCGGGCTCGAAGCCCTGCAGGTGCTGCGCGAGTCCGGTCTCGACATCCCCTTCATCATCGTTTCCGGCAAGATCGGCGAGGACACGGCGGTGGGCGCCATGAAGGAGGGGGCCAACGACTACCTGATCAAGGGGCACACCTCCCGCCTGATCCCGGCCATCGAGCGCGAGATGCACGAGGCGGAGGTGCGGCGCAAAAGACGCGAGGCGGAAGCCGCACTGGTCCGAAGCGAGCGGCGCTACAAAAGGCTCGTCGCCGCGGTCACCGACTACATCTACACGGTGAGCCTCAACGACGGCGAGGTGGTGCGCACGACACACGGCCCGGGATGCCTTTCGGTTACCGGGTACAGCAACGAGGAGTACGTCGACAACCCCTTCCTCTGGTACCAGATGATCCACGAGGAGGACCGCGCCGCGGTGACGGGACTCACCGAGGAGGTGAAGGCCGGCAGGGAGGTCCCCTCGCTGGAACACCGGATCCGCCACAAGGACGGCTCGCTGCGCTGGGTCATCAACACCATCGTGCCGCGCTACAGCGAGCGCGGGGAACTGATCGCCTACGACGGCCTCATCTCGGACATCTCGGAACGAAAGCGTGCCGAAGAATCGCTGCAGGTGCAAAGTGCGGCGCTCGAGGCGGCGGCGAACGCCATCGTCATCACCGACAGCTGCGGCATGGTGCTTTCGGTGAACGCCGCATTCACCAGGATGACCGGCTATACCGAGGACGAGGCGCTGGGACGGGATCTCAGCTTCCTGAAATCGGACCGTCACGCCCCCGACTTCTACGAAGACCTCTGGAGCACCATCATGTCCGGCAGGACCTGGCACGGCGAGATGGTGAACCGGCGCAAGAACGGCGAGCTCTACCCCGAGGAGCAGACCATCACGCCGGTGATCGACGAGACCGGGCGGATCAAGCACTTCATCTGCATCAAGCAGGACATCACCGAACGAAAACTCGCCGAGCAGGCGCTGTTGCAGAACACGAGTCTCCACAAGGAAATGGAGATCGCACGGCAGATCCAGCTCTCGCTGCTCCCCGCCTCCCCTCCCCTTTTAAGCGGCATCGACTGCGCCGGGCGCTGCGTCCCGGCAAGTCACATCGGCGGTGACTACTTCGACATCCTCCCCCACGGCGAACGGCTCGACTTGGTCATCGCCGACGTGTCGGGGCACAGCGTGGGAGCCGCACTCATCATGGTCGAGACTAGAAGCGTCCTGCACGCCCAGATGCCGGCCCTGGACGGCCCGGCCCAGGTGGTCGCGGCGCTGAACGAGATCCTCCATGACGACCTGAGCCGCGCGGAACTCTTCATCACCATGTCCTACCTGAGCTACCAGAGGGGCACCGGCAAACTGCGCTACAGCAACGCGGGCCACCCCCCTCCCCTTCTGTTCCGGCCGGCGGAGGAGCGCTTCTTCGAGCTCGACGCCGAGGGGCTCATCCTCGGGGTGCAACGCCGCGTCGCCTTCCACGAAATGGCGATGCAGGTGGAAAAAGGTGACCTGCTTCTCTTGTACACCGACGGCATCACCGAGACGGAAAACGGCGACGGCGAGTTCTTCGGCAAAGAGAGGCTGAAGGGGGTGCTGGCCCGCGAGCACAAAAAGCCCGCCGCAGGCATCATAGAGGCGATCCTCGATGCACTGCGCGCCTTCACCGGCAGCGCCACCTTCAACGACGACATCTCCATGCTCGCCCTCAAGTTCCTCCCCTGACCCCTTGCCCGATTACTTTTCTTGACGATGCACGCCGCGATGGTGTAAACATACGCCATTCAAAAGATTCAGGGGTGTGCATATGGCGAAAAAGATCTTCGTTGCGGCGACCGGACAAAACTGTGGCAAGACGACCATCAGCATTTCGCTCATGCACCAGGCGAGGAAGAAGTACAAGCGGGTCGGATTCGTGAAACCTTTCGGCCCGAAGGTGCTCCTCTACGACGATTTCATGGTGGACATGGACGCCCTCTTGATGGCGAAGGCCTTCGGCATGGAGGAGGACATCGCCCTCATGTCGCCGGTCGCCCTGCACCGCGACTTCACCAAGGACTACCTGGCGGGAAAACTGGACGACCTTTCGCTTTCCGACTGCATCCTCGAGGCGGTGCGGGAGCTCGAGAAGAAGTACGACTTCCTGATCATCGAAGGGGCCGGACATGGCGGCGTGGGTGCGGTGATCGGGCTTTCCAACGCAAAGGTGGCGAAGCTGATCGACGCGCCTGTGGTGATCGTAAGCGAAAGCGGCATCGGCAAGGTGATCGACGCGGTGCACCTGAACCTCGCCCTGTATGAGCGCGAAGGTGCGGACGTGAGGGGGATCATCGTCAACAAGATGATGCCGAGCAAGAAGGAAGTGACCTGCAAGTACCTGAAGCGTGCCTTCGAACCGAAGATAAAGGTGATCGACGGGTTCAACTACTCTCCGATCCTCGCCAACCCTACCCTCAGTCACATCTCCAAACTGTTCGACCTGCCGCTTCAAGGGGATATGACACAGAAGAGCCGGATCATCCACAACATCCAGCTGGGCGCCGCCTCCTCGCAGCGGGTGGTGGACGGACTTCTGGATTCCACCCTGATGATCGTGACGAGCTCGAGGGACGAGCTGGTCGTAACGCTCTCCTCGCTTTACCACATCCCGGCATACAAGGAAAAGATCGCCGGTCTTGTCGTATCCGGCCACGCCCCCGTTTCCGAGGTCACCCAGCAGATCCTCTTCGACTCGGGGATCCCCTTCATCAGGGTGGAGGAGACCACCGCCGACGTCTTCACCGCCCTATCCGACGACGTGGCGAAGATCACTTACGAGGACCAGGAAAAGCTCAACTGGATCATGGCCAACGCCGAGAAGGACGTGGACTTCTCCGCGATAGACGCTCTGCTGTAAAAAAAGAGGCGGGGACAGGTAAATCGATACCAGTCCCCGCCTCAACCTCAACCCGACCTTCCCCTCCCCTCAAAGCTTGGTCCCCGGCGGTTTCGTCGGCACTTCCCGATCCCTTTGACAGTCGATGCAGTACGCCGTAAAAGGCATGAGCTTCAGCCGGTCCAGGCCGATCGGCTCTCCGCACCCCTCGCACTTGCCGTAAGTCCCCGACTCGATGCGCCTTTGCGCCTCTTCCAGCTGGGTCAGTTGCTGCCGCCTGATGTCGGCTACGGCAAGTCCCGCGTCGGAGAGACTGTCGAGGATGCTCTTCTCGCCGGGGTCCTGCGGTATGTCGTACTGCGTGGCGAGATCCGCGCCGGTCTGCGCGAAGATCTCATCCCTCAACTCGGCCCACAGCCTGCGCTTGTGCTCGGCCAAGAGGTTTCTGAATTCCAGCTCGTCGCCTGTCAGCTTTTCCGGCATCTCGTCCTCCTTTGCACCTTGCGTCCACCGGGACGCCATGTACGTGCATGCACAAACGCGCCTCAGGGAAGGTTCTCGACATCGCACAAGGGGCAAAAGAGCTCGCCGCTCTCCTTGTCCCTCTCCAGTTGCGAGCCGCACAGTGCACAGACCTCGGTCCCCTCTTTGATGACGGAGCGGTCCTTCCCTATGTCCTCTTCCGTGCTCACTCTTCTCATATGGCCTCCTTGGCAAGAGCCGTTTTCAAACCAGCACCAGTATACCCCAAAAAGTCGAACCGGCTGGGGGGCGGCGTCCCTGCAGCGTGGGGCCTGCCCTTTACGAGAGAAAACACATAAAAAACACTAATAATAAAATAAGAATCTTCTTGAAACTTGATGTAAAAAATCGAACCGCAATCAATTATAGCAATGAAAGGCAGGAAATGAATCAGACACAAGACTTGATTGGGAAAAGAGAGTTTGTCGAGAGGGAATGGCGGGGTGTAAATACAGTGAAAATTATTTGACAGGAGACATGAAAGGCTGCTATAGATCGATCGTTAGCTGAAATTTATAAAATCAGACACAGGTGAAGCCCGAAGGGCTCGGTCTTAGCGAGCTTCAGTCACAGCGGCAGTGAAAACCGGAATGTGACACTTCCTCAACCGGAAACAGGAAAAGATATAGAGAATTCCCTGCAGCACTGCTATTACGCCCCGGATGCCGGCAGCTTCCGGGGCCATTTTTTGCCTGAACCTCAGCAGACGCGTCCCATCGGGAAGGACGCGCTGATGCACTCGAGAAAGCTCGATACTTCCTGGTCGTCCTTGCGCTCGGCATTTACGATCACGCTGCGCCTGCGCAACTGCTCGAAGCCGGGAACCGAGTGCTCGACGAGCTGGCCCGTTTCCAGCTCTTTGGTCGCAAGGCTGCGTGAAACGAAGGAGACCCCGCCGCCGCTCAACACCGTCTCGAGCGCCAAACGCAGGTCGTCCACTATCACGACCCTTTTAAAGTCCTCGACCCTGTGGCCGTGCCGGGAGAGGTTCACGTCGAGCAGCTTCCGTGAAGTGCAGTCGGGCTTGCGCGCGATGAGACAGTGCTGGAAGAGTTGCTCCAGTTCAACCTCCCTCTCCTGCAGCCCGAGCGCCGGCGAGCTCACGAAGACCAGCTCGTCCCGGGGCAGCTCCACGGTATGGAAACCGCCGACCTCGATCTCGTCGCAGTGCTCGATCACGGCCAGGTCGAACTCGTTTTCCTGCAGCTCCTTGATGGTCTGATCCAGGGAATGGAACATGAAGCGAAGGTCGACGCTGTCGGCCTCGCGGAGCATGAAACGCTCCATGACCTGAGGGAGGAAGGCGACGCCGAAGGTCGGGGTACAGCAGATGGAAAGGCGCAGCTTTTCCCCCTGCTGCTTCAGATCGTTCGAGAGCTGTGCCTCGAGGAGCAGGATCTGTTCGGCGCGGCTCACCACAAGCTTCCCGGCATCGGTTAAGAGCAGCACCTTCCCGCCGCGGTCCACCAGTTGCCGTCCGTAGTAGTCCTCGAGAAACTTGATCCTTTGCGACACCGCGGACTGGGTGATGGACAGATCCGTCGCCGTCTTCGAAAAGCTCCCCACCTGCCCCAGCACCACCAGCGTCTTCAGGTACTCAGTCTGCATTCAAAACACCTTATATATTAAAAATAGAATTTAGCGATTCTTATAGCACGATGGCAAGCACAAGGCAAGAGGTCTCCTGCCCACAGGAATTAACGTAACGCGGACGTAAAAAAAGCCGAATCGCGATTGATCCGGCTTTTGCTCAAGAAGATGCGCGATGCGCAGCTCAGGTTTCCCGGTATTCGATTTCCTCGCCCAGGTAGTTGGTCACCGTCAGGCGCCTGCCGTCCTCGCTGAAGCGCGCGGAAGAGACCTCGACCTTCCCCTTCCCACCCGGCAGGTCGATGACGTAATGCGGCACGGCAAGCCCGGAGGTGTGCCCGCGCAGCGCGGCGACGACCTTCATGCCGTCGGCCACGCGCGTCCTGAAGTGCGCGGTTCCCTGCACGAGGTCCATCTGGTGGATGTAGTAGGGGCGCACGCGGATGGCTAGCAGGCGCCGCATCAGCTCGCGCATTACGAGGGGATCGTCGTTCACCCCTTTCAAGAGGACGGTCTGGTTGCCGAGTTGGATGCCGGCGTCGGCCAGACGCGCGCATGCCTTGGCCGACGCCTCGGTAACCTCGCGCGGATGGTTGAAGTGGGTGTTCACGTAGAGCGGCTGGTAGCGTTTCAGCATGCGCGCGAGCTTCCAGGTGATGCGCTCCGGCAGGGTGACCGGGGTGCGGGTCCCGATCCTGATGATCTCCACGTGGGGGATGCGGTGCAGCGCGGCGAGGATCGCTTCCAGGCGCTCGTCGGAGAGAAGCAGGGGGTCGCCTCCGGACAGGATCACGTCGCGGATCTCGGGGTGCGCCGCGATGTAGGCCACCGCCTCGTCCACCGGGGCGGGGCTCATCCCCTGGCACCCGACGCCGCGCTTTCTCATGCAGAAACGGCAGTAGACGGCGCAGGCGGTGGAAACCAGGAACACGACCCGGTCCGGGTAGCGGTGGATGAGCCCTGGGACCGGAGAGAGGCGCTCCTCGTCAAGGGGATCGGGGGACTGGGCAAGATCGTGCAGCTCCTCCGGGTCCGGGACGCACTGGCGCCAGATCGGGTCCCCCGGCTCGCGGATGAGCCCCAGGTAGTAAGGGGTGATCCGCATCGGGTAGCGGCGCGCCACCTGGCCCAGTTCCTCACCTTGCGCATGAAAAAGCCCGGAAAGCTCCTCCGGGCTGGTGATGCAGTTTCTAAGGCTCTTCTCCCAGGCTTCCATCAGACCTCGAGGGCTCCGATCAGGGAACGGACCGAGGCGATGTCGTGCTCGACGAGATAATCCTCCATCTCGCGGGCGATCCTCTGCGCCGCCGAAGGGTCGAGGAAGCTCGCGGTGCCGACCTGGACCGCGGTGGCGCCTGCTAGCATGAACTCGAGGGCGTCACGGCCGGTCATGATGCCGCCGATGCCGATGATGGGAAGGGAAACCGCCTTCGCCACCTGCCAGACCATCCTGAGCGCAACCGGCTTGATGGCCGGGCCGGAAAGGCCGCCGGTCACGTTGGCAAGCACGGGGCGGCGGCGCTCCAGGTCGATCGCCATGCCGGTCAGGGTGTTGATGAGCGAGAGCGCGTCGGCGCCGGCGTCGGCGCAGGCCTTGGCCATTACCACGACGTCGGTCACGTTGGGGGAGAGCTTCACGATGAGCGGCTTCGAGGTGTTCCTCTTCACCAGGGAAACCACCTCCTGCGCGGCGCAGGGGTCGGTCCCGAAGACGATGCCCCCCTGCTTCACGTTCGGGCAGGAGATGTTCACCTCGATCCCGGCGACACCGGCCAGCCCGTCCAAACGGCTCGCCACCTCGCCGTACTCCTCGAGGGTGTTGCCGTAGAGGTTCGCGATCACCGGGGTGTTCACGTTTTCAAGGTAGGGGAGCTTCTGCTCGATGAAGGCGTCGATGCCGACGTTTTGCAGGCCGATCGCGTTCAGCATCCCGCCGGAGGTCTCCACGATGCGCGGCGTCGGGTTGCCCGCCTTCGGTTTGAGGGAGAGCCCCTTGGTGATCATCGCGCCGATGCTCTCGAGATCGAGGTAATCGGCGAACTCGGCCCCGTAGCCGAAGGTGCCGGAGGCGGTCATCACGGGGTTGCGCATCTCGATCCCGGCTATGGCCACGGACATGTCAGGTCGTTGCATTGTTAACTCCATTGCAGTTCGAAGCTGTCGAAGACGGGACCGTCCTTGCAGACGCAGCGGTAGTCGGGTGTCTCCTCGGTATGGTTCGCCCCCTTCATGACGCAGCCAAGGCAGGCACCGACGCCGCAGGCCATGTACGCCTCCATGGAGACCTGGCAGGGAACGCCGCTTTTCTGCGCCATTTTCGCCACCGCGTTCAGCATGGGGGTCGGGCCGCAGGCGAAGATGCGCGTCCCGGGGGCTAAGTGCGGTTCGAGCACCTGGGTCACGAAGCCGCGCTCGCCGAGGGTCCCGTCGTCGGTCGCCACGTAGGTCTCGACGCCGAGCCGTTCGAATTCCGTGATGCAGAGGATGTCGTCGCGGTTACGCCCCCCCGCGAAGAGGCGCACCTTCTCGCCGCGGCTTTTCAGCTCCTTCGCGAGATAGTAAAGCGGTGCCAGTCCCACGCCGCCTCCGACCAGCACCTTTTCCTCGCCGGCAGGCCCCAGGTCGAATCCCTTGCCGAGCGGGGCCAAAAGGTCCACCAGATCGCCGTGGTGCAGCGCGGAGAGGAGCTTCGTCCCCTTCCCCACCACCTTGTAGAGGATCTCGCAGTAAACCTGTGCGCCGCAGCCGGCGTACTCCGGGAGGAAGCTGCCGACGTCGAAGAGGCCGAAAGGACGCCTCAAGAGCGGGTCGATGGCGTCGTTCACCTTGAGCATGAGAAACTGCCCCGGCGCCGAAGACGCCAACTCCTGCGGAGCGGTCATCCGCATCCGGAAGTAACCGGGCGACAGCTCCACGTTCGAAAGAACCATAGCTTTAAACTGCATCGCACTCCTCTGTTTCACCGATATTCAGATCCATCAAAATGGCGTCGTCGCCGTTTTCATAGTATTTCCGGCGCCGCCCGACCTCGCGAAACCCCATGCTCTCGTAAAGTGAGATCGCCTCGAGGTTGCCGACCCGCACCTCCAGGGCCAGGACGCCCACCGCGTGCTCGCGGCAGAAGGAGGCGGCCCAATTGACCAGTGCGCGCCCGACGCCCCTCCCCCTTGCTCTTAAGTCGACGGCGACATCGAGGATCTCCGCCTCGTCCAGGACCTGCTTCAGACAGAGGTAACCGGCGACCGACATCTCGTCAGTCTCGGCCACCACCGGATGGCTCCCGGAGGCGGAAATTTCGTCCTCGAAGTGCTTTCTTGACCAGGGGCGGGGAAAGGAAGCTGTCTCGATTTGAAGGACACTATCAAGGTCATCGCTACGCATGCGACGCAGCGTTATTTTCTCCCCGGGGCCAGGCACAGCCCGGCATGATAAGCAATGCATAAGGCGAAGTAAACATTTTTTTCACTTTGACTTTTACGGGGATATGAGATAGATTTCTCCTTTAATTTATTGGAGGTTTCACCTTGGAAGAGACGAAAATCACATATAAAGATGCCGGTGTAGACATAGACGCCGGGAACACCTTTGTAAAGATGATCAAGCCGTTGGTCAAAGCCACTTCCCGTCCGGAAGTGCTTGCCGACATCGGCGGTTTTGGCGGGCTGTTCTCACTCAATACCGGCAAGTATAAGCACCCTGTGCTTGTCTCGGGCACCGACGGAGTCGGCACCAAGCTGAAAATCGCCTTCCTTGCCGATCGCCATGACACGATCGGCATCGACCTGGTAGCGATGTGCGTGAACGACATCATCGTGCAGGGCGCCGAGCCGCTCTTCTTCCTCGACTACCTTGCCACCGCGAAGCTCCACCCAGAGAAAGGCGCCTCCATCATCAAGGGTGTATCCGAAGGGTGCGTCCAGGCAGGCTGCGCCCTGATCGGCGGCGAGACCGCCGAAATGCCCGGTTTCTACACCGGCGACGAGTACGACATGGCCGGCTTCGCCGTGGGTGTGGTCGAGCGCGAGAAGATCATCGACGGCTCCTCCATCACCGTGGGAAACAAGCTGATCGGCCTCGCCTCCTCCGGCCTGCACTCCAACGGCTACTCGCTGGCACGCAAGGTGATCCTCGAGCACATGGGGCTCGGCATCAACGACAAGCTCCCGGGGCTCGACAAGACGGTCGCCGACGAACTCCTCACCCCGACCCGCATCTACGTCCGCTCGGTACTGAACCTTTTGCGCGACTTCAACATCTCCGGCCTCGCCCACATCACCGGCGGCGGTCTCCTCGAGAACGTGCCGCGCGTGCTCCCCAACGGCTGCAAGGCGGTGATCAAGAAGGATAGCTGGGAAATCCCGGCCATCTTCCAGACCATCCGCAAGGGTGGCAACATCGAGGAAAACGAGATGTACCGCACCTTCAACTGCGGCATCGGCATGGTACTGGTGGTGCCGGAGCGGGAAGCGGACGACATCATGATCAGGCTCTCCGGCCTGAACGAAACCGCGTACATGATCGGCGAAGTGGTCAAGTGCGATCCGGGCAAGGAGTGCGTGGAGCTGGTCTAGTCCGCGCGAAAGCCGTATGGGAAAAGAGCTTAAAATAGGGGTGCTGATCTCCGGCAGCGGCAGCAACCTGCAGTCCATCCTCGACGCCTGCGCCGCCGGAAAGATCGCCGGACGCGTCGTCTGCGTGATCAGCAACAAGGCGGACGCCTTCGGCCTTGAGCGCGCAAAGAAGGCGGGCATCCCGGCACTGCACCTGGACCACCGCGCCTATTCGGGGCGCGAGGCGTACGACGAGGCACTGGTGGCAAGCCTGCGCGAGTTCGGCGTGGAGCTCGTCGTCCTTGCCGGGTTCATGCGCATCATCACCTCCGTCCTGTTGGAGGCCTTCCCGATGCGGGTGATGAACATCCACCCGGCGCTCCTCCCCTCTTTCCCCGGGCTGCACGCCCAGCGCCAGGCGCTCGACTACGGCGCCAAGGTCGCCGGCTGCACCGTGCACTTCGTCGACTGCGGCTGCGACACCGGCCCCATCATCATCCAGGCCGCCGTTCCCGTCATCGAGGGGGATACCGAGGACACACTCTCGGCCCGCATCCAAAAGGAAGAGCACCGCATCTACCCGGAGGCGATCAGGCTCTTCAGCGAAGGCGCCCTCAAGGTGGACGGCCGAGTGGTAACGGTCGGAGCCTAGCAAAAGACAACCGTCATCAAGACCCCGCCGGACTCCGGCGGGGTCTTTTCGTTTTCCGGCCAGGCTTGATCCGCCGGACAGGTCCACATCCCCTCTCCCTCCGGGAGAGGGTCAGGGTGAGGGCGCTGCTGTCGGTCAAATCGCACTCCGTGGCGACTCCCTCACCCGCCCTCCGGGCACCCTCTCCCGAGGGAGAGGGGTTATCGGACGTCCAACATCTCAAGCAAGGGGGTCGCTGTGAGATCATTCCATTTCCTGCAATCCACGCCGCGCCATCTAGCCTTTAAGGCCCTCCTATTGTTTCTCTTCCTCTTCCTCCTCACCGGCTGTTCCATAAACAAGGCGCTCAAGGTTGAGGACCGGACCGTGGTGGAGGTCCCCGCCATGATCAGCGACGTTTCCGGCGCACGCATCATCTTCGTCGGCGAGGCCCACGATGCCGGGGCACACCACGAGCTGCAACTGCGGGTCCTCGAGGCGCTCAAGGCGCAGGGAAAGCATCTAGCCATCGGCATGGAGATGTTCGAGCAGACGAGCCAGCCGGCGCTTGACGCCTACACGGCGGGAAAGGTCCCCGAGGGAGCCTTCAAGAAGGTGTACGCGCTCAGTTGGCGCTACATCCCCTGGGAGATGTACGCCGACATCTTCCACTTCGCCAAGGACAACCGCATCCCGATCGTCGGCCTGAACGCGCCGCGTGAATTGGTGCAGGCGGTGGCGCGGCACGGTTTCGCAGACCTCACGAAGGAACAGCTGGCCCAACTCCCCCCTGGGACCAATGCCACGGTGAGCGAGAACTACCTCCGCTTCATGCGCGGCTATTCCCCCTCGCACGGAAAGGATGCCGAGGGGTTCCGCAACATAGCCGAGGCGCAGATGCTGAGAAACGTGGTGATGGCGCGGCGCATCGAGACCTACCTTGCCGCCGATCCGGACCGGGTGATGGTGGTGATCGCAGGGGGGGCGCACGTTAGGGGTGTCGGCGGGATTCCTTCGGAGCTGCGCGGCGGGCTTTCGTACCGGATCATCCTGCCTCCCATGCCCCCTTTGAACCAGGGGAACGTCACCAGGGAGGACGCGGACTACCTTTTGATCGAGCCGTTCTGATCGCTCGAATTGAGGCGGGGGGGAAACTTCAAAGGTGCTCGGTTCGCATCCCGGCCAGCCGCTCGTCCATCTGGTAGAGCCAGGCAAGGAGCTCGGCTACGGCCTGGTAGAGCTCGGGCGGGATCTCGGCGTCGAGATCCACCTGCATCAGCATGGAGACGAGTTCCGGGGACTGGTGCACGTAGACCCCGTGCTCGCGCGCGAGCGAAATCATCGCCTCTGCGCTGATGCCGGCCCCTTTGGCTATGACCCTCGGCGCACCCGCCTCGTCGGGGTTGTACACCATGGCCACCGCCCGCTTCATGTCGGACGGTTTCCTAGCCATCTTTCGCCGCCAGCTTGTTCAGGTGAAGTCCCTTCGCTGCGAACGACGAGCGGAGCTCGCCGCTGTTCTCCCGGAGCATCTCGGCCATTCCAGGATTCGCGCAGGCAAGCTCGACCGTGATCCCCTCCGGCGTGAAGCGCAGCTTCGCCTCCACCCCCCCGAGGCGCGGCAGCTCAAGGGAAAGGTTCGCCTCGATCCCCTGCTCCCACTGTTCGGGACTCCCCTCGCCTATGGTGAGCTTCATCTGCTGGCCGGGCCACGCCTCGCCCTGCCAGGCGAGGATGCCGGTGTTCAAAAGGTGGAGCTGCTCCTTTATGAGCGGCAGCGTCCGGCTGTCCGCTATCGCCCCCTGCCCCTCCCCTTCCCGCACGTCATCCCCATCCGACAGAAGCGGCGAGAGCTTTCCCTGTGGCTCTTTCAGGAGCTCCTTCACGGAAAGCCCCCCTACTGCCCACTGGGCCAGGTGCGATTCGTAGAAGAGGCCGTTTTGCGTAAGCCCCGCCTTGAGCTTTCCGGCTAGCTGCGTGGCCGCCTGTTCCGGATGCTCGACGAGAGGCTCCTGCGGAGGAGCGAGCGCCGGCGCGTCCTGCACCACGTCGGAGAGCCATTTCCCCAGCGAGCTCAGTTGTACCGTCTCCGTGTTCGGACGCTGCATCTGGAAAGTGATGCGGGGATCGGCGGTGACGAAGGTCATCTCCAGGGTCTCGCCCGGCTGCACGTTGAGCGGGATCTCCAGCTTGTAAAGCTCTCCCGCGACCCGGGCCATGTAGAGGTTGTTGGGGAGGTTCGCGATGATCTCCGCCTTCACCTGCTGCCCCGGGTTCAGCTGCAGGAGCGAACTCGCACGCTGCTGCACGTCGGCGGTCGGGGTGACCGCCGTCTTCGCCAGTATGGTCAGGACCTGTTTTTGTGATTCGTCGTTGATCAGCATGGTGCGTCCCTAAAGGGTCACTGCTGCGGCACCGGCGCCTTCTTCGCAAAGAGAAGCGCCGCCCTCTCCTTGGCCCGGTCCATGTAGTAGTACACCACCGGCGTGATGTAGAGCGTCAGAAGCTGCGACACCAAGAGCCCCCCGACCACGGCGAGGCCGAGCGGCCTTCTCCCCTCCGAACTGGCGCCGATGGCAAGCGCTATGGGAAGCGTCCCCATGAGCGCCGCCATGGTCGTCATCATGATGGGGCGGAAACGGATCAGGCATCCCTGGTGGATCGCCTCCAGCGGGCTCTTACCCTCGTTGCGCTGCGCCTCGAGCGCGAAGTCGATCATCATGATGGCATTTTTCTTAACGATGCCGACCAGCATGATGATCCCGACGAAGGCGTACAGGTCGAGCTCCTTGTTAAAGAGCATGAGGGTCAAGAGCGCGCCGAGCCCCGCCGCGGGAAGTCCGGAGAGGATGGTCACCGGGTGGATGTAGCTCTCGTAGAGGATGCCGAGCACCAGGTAGATCACCACCACCGCCGCGACGAGGAGCCAAGTGAGCCCGCTCGTCGAGGACTGAAACGCCTGCGCCGCCCCCTGGAAACCGGTGTTGATCGCGGGCGGCAGCGACTCGCGCGCCGTCTTCTCGACCGCCGCCACCGCGTCGCCCAACGGGACGCCGGGCTTCACGTTGAAGGAGACCGTGACGCTCGTGATCTGCCCCAGGTGGTTCACCGACAAAGGCCCGAGCGACTTCGAAAGCGAGGCCATGGTGGAAAGCGGCACCAGCGCCCCGGTCGAGGATCGCACGTAAAGGAGCCCAAGGGCCGAAGGATCGAGCCGGTACTGCGGCTCCAGCTCAAGGATCACCTGGTACTGGTTCGTCGGCGCGTAGATGGTGGAGACCTGTCGCGAGCCGTAGGCGTAGTAGAGGGCGTCCTCCACCTGCTGCTGGGTGACCCCGAGCGCGGTCGCCTTGTCCCGGTCTATCTTCACATCGACCTGCGGATTTTTCAGCTGCAGGTCGCTCGTCACGTCGATCAACTGCGGCACCTGCTTGAGCTTCTGCTCGAAGGCAGCCGCATTGTCGTAGAGAAGCTGCGTGTCCGGGCTCTGCAGGATGAACTGGTACTGGCTCTTCGAGAGCTGCGCCTCCAGCCGGATCGGCGGCGGGTTCTGCATGAAGGCGAGAATCCCCGGCACCTCGGAAAGTTTCGGGCGCAACTGCTGGATCACCTTGTCCACCGAGTCCTTCCTCTCACTTCTCGGCTTGAGCGTAACAAACATGAAGCCGGAATTGGAGCCGACCCGGGAACCGGAAGCGCCGACCGTCGACATGAACCCCTTGATGTTCGGGTTGGCCGCTATCCTCTTGGCGAGTTCCTGCTGGTGCGCGACCATCTCCTCGAAGGAGGCCCCCTGCGCCCCCTCGGTGGTGACGTAGAAGGAATCCAGGTCCTCGCTGGGGAGAAGCCCCATGGGCATCTTCCAGAAGAGATACCCGGTGAGAACCATCATGATCACGGTGAGGGCCAGGGTGGTGCGGCGCAGCCCCAGCACCTTGGTGAGGCTCTTGCTGTAGGCCGCGAGCATGGCATCGAAGAAGCGCTCGAGGAAAAGGTACATGCGGCCGTGGCGCTCCTCGGCGGGAGGGCGCAGGAAGCGGCTGCAAAGCATGGGGGTCAGGGTGAGCGAGACCACGCCGGAGATGAGGATCGCGCAGGTGATGGTGACGGCGAACTCGTGCAGAAGCCTCCCGAGCATCCCCCCCATGAAGAGCACCGGGATGAAGACGGCCACGAGCGATATGGTCATGGAGACGATGGTGAAGCCGATCTCCCTCGACCCCTTGAAGGCCGCCTGCATGGGACTCTCCCCAAGCTCCATGTGGCGCACGATGTTTTCCAGCATGACGATGGCGTCGTCCACGACGAAACCGACCGAAAGGGTGAGCGCCATCAAGGTGATGTTGTTCACCGAGAAGCCCAGAAGGTACATGGCTGCGAAGGTCCCGACGAGTGAAATCGGGAGGGCGAGGCTCGGGATCACCGTGGCGGAGAGGTTGCGCAGAAAGAGGAAGATCACCATGATCACGAGGCCTATGGTGAGCACCAGGGTGAACTTCACGTCCGCCACCGAGTGCCGGATCGCCTGGGAACGGTCGTAGAGCTCGTAGAGGGTGACCGAACCGGGGAGCTGCGCGCGAAAACCCGGGAGGAGCTTCTTGATGGCGTCCACCACCTCTATCGTGTTGGTGCCTGGCTGGCGCTGCACGGCTAAGATGATGGCCCGCTCGTTTCCGTTGAACCACCCCGCGATCTTGTCGTTTTCCACGGAATCGACCACGGTGCCGACATCGGAGAGGCGCACCGGTGCGCCGCCTCGGTAGGCGACGATCAGGGGGCGGTAGGCGGCGGCGTTCAGCAGCTCCCCCTGGGACTGGATGGCGAAGGAGCGGTCGGCGTCCTGAAGCGTCCCGGTGGGGAGGTTCACGTTACCCTTGGCGAGCGCGTCGGAGACCTCGTCGATGCCGATCTTCCTGGCTGCCAGCGCCGTCGGGTTCACCCGCGCGCGCACCGCGTACTTCTGTGCGCCGTACACCTGCACCTGCGCGACACCGGAGACCATGGAGATGCGCTGCCCCATCATGGTGTCGGCGTATTCGTGCACCTGGGAGAGCGGCAGGGTTTTCGAGGAGAGCACCAGGTAGAGGACCGGCTGGTCCGCCGGGTTCACCTTCTGGAAGGAAGGCGGGGCGGGCATGTCCTGCGGGAGCTGCCGCGCCGCCTTGGTGATGGCCGACTGGACGTCCTGCGCAGCGGCGTCGATGTCGCGCTCCAGGGCGAAACGCAGGGTGATCCGGGTCACCCCCTGGCCGCTCGTGGAGTTCATGCTGTCGATCCCCGCGATGGTGGAGAGCTGGCGCTCGAGCGGCGTCGCCACGGCGCTCGCCATGGTTTCCGGACTCGCGCCGGGAAGGTTCGCGGTGATCTGGATGGTCGGATAATCGACGCTCGGAAGATCGTTCACCGGCAGGAGCCGGTACCCCATCACGCCCGCAAGCACGATGGCGAGCATGACCAGGCTGGTCATCACCGGTCGTCTGATGAAGAGGTCCGCAAGGTTCATGCGGGGCGTCCCCCCTTGACCGCCACCTTACCCCCCGGAACGAGTTTCAACTGCCCGTCGGTCACCACCGTGTCGCCCGGGGCGATCCCCTTCTCGATCACGGTGACGCCGTCCTGCGCCGGTCCGACGGTGACCGGACGCACCTCGACGGTCGCATCGGGCTTCACCAGGAAGACGAAATCACCCTGCTGCCCGGTCTGCAGCGCGCGGGTCGGCACGACGACCGCCCCCTTCCTCACGTCGAGGCGGAGCGCCACGTTCACGAACTGGCCGGGCCAGAGTTTGCGCTCACGGTTGGCGAAGGTCCCCTTCACCTTGATGGTGCCGGTGGCGGGGTCGACGCCGTTGTCGAGAAAACTCACCGTCCCCTGCTCGGCGATCGGGCTCCCGGGAACGGTGGCCGTCACCGGGAGTTTGCCCCCCACCCTACCCTTGATGGCGGCGAGATCCTTTTCCGGCAGCGAGAAGGTGACGTAGAGCGGCGTGATCTGGTTGATCGTGACGAGCGGGGTGTCGTTTTCCTTCACGAGGTTTCCGGCATGGGTGGTGAGCCCGCCGGTGCGCCCGGAAAGGGGCGAGCGGATGTAGCAGTAATCGAGCTGGAGCTTCGCACTTTCGACCGCGGCGGATAGGGAGGCGACCGAGGCGGCGAGCGAATCGGCGTTCGCCTGCAACTGGTCGTACTGTTCGCGGGTGACGATCCCCTCCTGCCAGAGGCTCGCATAGCGGCGTGCCTGTTCCTTCGCGTTTTCGGCGCTTGCCCGGTCGCGCGCGAGGTTCGCCTTAGCCTGGGTGAGAGACGCCTGGAAGGGGCGCGGATCAATGGTGAAGAGGAGCGCCCCCTTTGCTACGTCGTCCCCCTCCTTGAAATGGACCGCGGTGATGATGCCGGCAACGCGGGACTTGAGCGCCACGGTGGAGTATGCCTCGACGTTGCCGATGGCCCGCAGTTCCACGGGAACGTCCCTGACCGCAGCCCGTGCCACGGTGACCGGCGCCGGAGCGTTCTGCTTGGTTTTTTCCTTTTCCTTGGCGCACCCCGCGTTTAACAGGCCCGTAACAAGCAAAGGCAGGAACAAAGCCGTGAAACGATGGATAAAGGACGTGGTAAACACTCTGATTCTCTCCTTTTCAGCCGCTGTGGCAGCAAGATTCATAGCACAAACCGCCCCCAAATAGTAGCCAAGAAACCGGGTTCCATATTCTTTCCTTTTTTCATAAAAATACTCGGTGCTGCTAAATATATCGGGAGGGGCGTCCGATAAGGAGGTGAAGGAACATCAGAGAACATATGCATGACGCGAGGTCACAGCCGGATGAAACATCCACTGCGCATCCTGATCGTAGACGATTCTGCCGAAGACGCACTGCTCATCGTGCGCGAGCTGCAGAGGGAGTTCGCTCCCGACTACGAGCGGGTGGAGACTCCCGAAGAGATGGAAGCGGCACTGGATCGCGGCGGCTGGGACGCCGTCATCTCCGACTACGTGATGCCCAGGTTCTCGGGCCTCGCCGCCCTAAAGCTCATGCACGAGCGCAGCATCGATCTCCCCTTCATCATGGTGTCGGGCCAAATGGGCGAGGACGCCGCCGTCGAGGCGATGCGCGCCGGTGCGCACGACTACCTGCTCAAGGACCGGCTTTCACGCCTCATCCCCGCCATCAAGCGCGAGTTGCGCGAAGCGGTGGAAAGACGCGAAAGACGCACGGCCGAGGAGGCCCTTTCCGCGACCGAGGCGCGCTTCCAAAGCCTCGTGGAGCAGTCGCTGGTCGGCATCTTCATGCTCCAGGACGACATCATCATCTACGTGAACCCGAAGTTCGGCGACGTCTTCGGTTACCGTCCCGAGGAGCTGATCGAGAAGAAAAACCTGCTCGAACTCGTGCACGGCGACGACCAGATCGGGGTGATCACGCGCTTTCTCCGCCCGCTCAAGGAAGGGAGCGAACCGCTGCACGTCTTCTTCCGCGGCAAACACCGCAGCGGCGTTACCATCGATCTCGAGGTGAACGGCACGAGAACCGTCATAAACGGTGCGGACGCGGTGATCGGCACCCTGCTCGACATCACGGAGCGCAGGCGGGCCGAAGCCGAGCTCAGCAAGCTGTGGCAGGCCGTGGAGCAAAGCCCGGTATCGGTGGTGATCACCGACCTGCGCGGTCTGATCGAGTACGTAAACCCGAAATTCATCGAGGTGAGCGGCTATTCCGAGGCGGAGCTGATCGGCGAGCGCCCGAGCATCGTCAAGTCGGGCAACATGGAAGACTCCTTCTACCGCGACCTCTGGGACACGATCTGCGCCGGCAAGGAGTGGCACGGCGAACTCCAGAACCGGAAGAAGAACGGCGAACTTTACTGGGAGAGCTGCTCCATCTCGGCAGTCAAGAACCCCGAGGGGGCCATCACCCACTTCGTAGCCCTCAAAGAGGATGTAACCGAGCGGAAGTTCGCCATCGAACAGCTGCGCCAGGTGCAGAAGATGGAGGCGGTCGGCCAGTTGGCAGGCGGTATCGCCCACGACTTCAACAACCTGCTCACCGTGATCAACGGCTACAGCACGCTCCTCATCCGGGCCATGGAGGAGAACTCCCCCATGCGCAAGGAGGCGGAACAGATCCTCAGGGCCGGGGAGCGCGCAGCGGACCTCACCAGACAGTTGCTCGGCTTCAGCCGGCGCCAGATCATGGAGCCCCGGGTGCTCGACGTCAACAAACAGGTGAAGTCGGTGCAGAAGATGCTGGAGCGGCTGATCGGCGAGAACATACGCCTCGCCACCAGCCTCTCCCCCGATACGGGCCTCATCAAGATGGACCCGGGGCAGCTCGAGCAGATCGTGATGAACCTCATCGTGAACGCGCGCGACGCATCCGACACCGGCGGGGTGATCACGGTGGAGACGGCCAACTGCGAACTGGACGATGCGTTCACCGGCACGCATCCCGGTTCGCAGGCGGGGAGCTACGTGAGACTCAGCGTCACCGACCGCGGCCAGGGGATGACCGAAGAGGTCAAGCTGCGGCTCTTCGAACCGTTCTTCACCACCAAGGAGATGGGCCGGGGCACCGGTTTGGGACTTGCCACCGTATACGGCATCGTCAAGCAGTGCGGCGGCTACATCCAGGTGACCAGCGAGCCGGGACAGGGGGCGCGCTTCGACATCTACCTGCCGCGCACCCTTGAGAGCAGAGAGGCGCAGTCAAGGCAGCAGCTCGACGAGACCATCGACACCGACTACACCATCCTGGTAGTCGAGGATGAACCAGGAGTACTGAATCTGGTGGTGCACACGCTCAGGATGCGCGGTTTCAAGGTGCTGGAGAGCACGGACCCCGAACAGGGAATCGCCCTGTTCGACAAGCACGAAGGTGACATAGACATGCTCTTGACCGACGTGGTGATGCCGTTTATGAGCGGCCCCACGCTCGCAGATATACTGCTAGGCAAAAAGCCCGACCTCAAGGTACTCTTTATGTCTGGACACATGGAGAACCGGGCCGGCTTTGAGAAGACACTGGAAAAAGGGATGCAGTTCCTGCCCAAGCCCTTTGCAGGCGACGCTCTCATCAGAAAGGTGCGGGATACGCTGCAGGGAACCGGGACGCAAGAAGCGTCAAGGGCGATTCTAGGAGGTAGCAATTGAAAGGGAACATACTGATAGCCGATGACGAGGATATGATCAGAGAACTGATCAACATCACTCTGTCGAAGGAAGGATTCACCTGCTTCCAGGCGGCAAGCGCGGAAGAAGGTATGGAGATAATCAACAACCAGCAGTTGGACCTCGCCCTGCTCGACATCATGATGCCGGGGCGTTCCGGGATCGACCTTCTTAAGGACATAAAGCAGATCACCCCCGACACCACGGTCCTCATGATAACCGCCATGAACGACATGGATACCGCCCTCTCCTGCATCCACAACGGCGCCGAGGACTACATCACGAAGCCGTTCAACCTGGACCGTGTGCTGCTCACCGTCAAGAACACGCTGGAGAAGCGCCGCCTGATCATAGAGAACAAGGAGTACCAGGCGAACCTCGAGTTGAAGGTACGCGAGCAGACCGAGGTGATCAGGACCGTTATGGGCGAGATCAACCTCGCCTACGAGCACACGCTCTCGGCGCTGATCCGTGCCCTGGACGCGCGCGAGAAGGAGGTAGGCTCCCACTCGGAAAGGGTGATGGCCTACACCTGCCTTTTGGCCGAGAAGGCGGGGATTCCGGAAGAAGAGCGCATCATCATGGGCAAGGGGGCGCTTCTGCACGACATCGGCAAGATCGGCGTATCCGACAACATCCTTCTGAAACCGGCGAAGCTGGACGACGAGGAGTGGAAGGTCATGCGCCAGCACCCGAAGATCGGCTACGACATCCTGGCGGGGATCAAGTACTTCACCGGCGCGGCGGAACTCGTTTTGTACCATCATGAGCGCTATGACGGCGCGGGGTATCCCCATCGCGCTGCCGGAGAACAGATACCGATCAGCGCCCGCATCTTCGCCCTCGTGGACACCCTGGACGCCATGACCTCGGACCGTCCGTACCGCAAGGCGCTCTCCTTCCAGGCGGTGCTCGACGAGGTGATTCGCTGCTCGGGTCAGCAGTTCGACCCGAAACTCGTCGACGTGTTCCTCTCCATTCCCAAGGAGGATTGGGAAAAGGCGGCGGGAAAGAAACTGTAGCAGTAAACCAAAACGACAGGACAACACATATCCCCTCTCCCTTCGGGAGAGGGTGCCCGAAGGGCGGGTGAGGGCGTTGCCATGAAGTGATATATCGCCTATCGCTGCGCCCTCACCCTGGCCCTCTCCCGAGGGGAGAGGGGATGAAATAAGAAGAGCCGGCGGACCATCGGTCCCCGGCTCTTTCTCGTTTCCGTTGCTGTCTGCAGCAGCCTTACGCCTCCGCAGCCATCCCGATCCGGTACTTCTCCAGGCGGTCGCGCAGCGTGTTGCGGCTGATCCCCAGGAGCTTGGCGGCGAAGACCTGGTTGTTGTTGCTCTTCTCCATCGCCATGTGGATGAGCGCCTTCTCGAGCCCCATGTTGACGCTCTCGTAGATGGCCCCCTTGTTCTTCTGGCAGATGCCGTCGAAGACCGGCTCCAGCATGCTCCAGAACACCTCGTAGTAGTCGTCCCCCGCCGCCTCGAGATCGACCTCCTTGAAGCCGGCCTTCGCGGTCAGGAAGGATTCGAAGTCCCCCGGAACGAGGATGTCGCCGCGGCAGAAGACCACGGCCGAGTTGATGACGTTCTTAAGCTCCCTGATGTTCCCCTCGAACTGGTGGGTCATGAGGAGCGCCATGGTCTCAGGCGCCACCCCCTTCACGTTCTTGCCGTACTTCTTGGAGAACTTCTTGACGAAAAGGTCGACCAGAAGCGGTATGTCCTCGGTGCGGTCCTTAAGCGGCGGCAGGAAGAAGTTCACCACGCGCAACCGGTAGAAGAGGTCCATCCGGAAGCTCTTCTCCTTCACGCTGTTCAAGAGGCTGCGGTTGGTAGCGGCGATGACGCGCACGTCCACCTTGATGGTCTCGTTCCCCCCCACCCTCTCGAACTCCTGGTTCTCCAGGACGCGCAGGAACTTCCCCTGGTTGGCGAGGCTCATCTCACCGATCTCATCGAGGAATATGGTGCCGCCGTTGCACTGCTCGAACTTGCCGATGCGGCGGGAATGGGCGTCGGTGAAGGCACCCTTCTCGTGACCGAAAAGTTCGGACTCGAGCAGCGCCTCGGGAAGCGCCGCGCAGTTCACCGCCAGGAAGGGACGGTTTTTGCGCTTCGAGTTGTTGTAGATGGCGCGGGCCAAAAGCTCCTTGCCGGTGCCCGATTCCCCCTGGATGAGAACGGTGGCGTCCGAATCGGCCACGGTCCCGACCATCTTCCAGATCTCGATCATCTCGGGGGAGGAGCCGATCATCAGGTCCTCGGTCAGATCCTCCTCCACCTGGGCGCGTTCCTTCGTGTAGCGCACCTTGCGGCTCAAAAGGTTGCACTCCAGCGCCTTTTTCACCGCCCCCTTCAGCTTGTTCATGTCGAAAGGCTTGGTGACGTAGTCAAAGGCGCCGTGCTTCATGGCCTCGATGGCGTTCTGAGTCGTCTTGTAGCCGGTGGCCATGATGACCGCGAGCCCCGGATCGATCTTCTTGGCCTCCTTGAGCACCTCTATCCCGGACTTCTGCGGGAGGCTGATGTCCATGATGGCCACGTTGGGGCGATCCGCTATGATCCGCTTCAAGGCCCCCTCGCTGTCGCTTTCCAGCAGGAGCTCGTACTCCTCGCCGGAGAAGATCGTCTTCAGCATGAGCAGGATGTCGTGATCGTCATCCAGAATGAGCAGTTTAGCAGTCATGAACAGTCCCCCGATGGGCTATTGTAATCCACCACGCCCAGTTGACAGGGGCGCGCGTGACAGAAATCAGTCGTGTGAATCAGGATGATAGTAAAAGAACCGCCCTTTTTTGGAGAAGCGGTTCTCTTGGTTGCTTCGGGGATTGGCTCCGCAGGTGCCTCTCCCCTTCTAAAGATCAAAGCTGTTACTGCTCGTCGTCTTCGTAATCATCGTCACCGAATGCATCAAGATCGTCGGCATCCTCCTCGCCTTCCTCGTCATACTCGTCGGCCAGGTACTGCGGGCGGTCGTCCTCCTCCTTGATCGCCTCGAAGCGCGCCAGTATGGCGGGGTTGGTGCAGAAACGCCCGTCTTTGCATGTGCAGGTGTCGAGGTCGCACAGATCGAAAAGCTGAATTTCGCTGCACAACCGTTTGGTACCAGTATCCATTCCTTACCTCTGAAAATAACTCGTTAATACAGTTATCGCCATGCTATGCGGCAACTTTAGAAAAAATCGCCGCCGGACGGGCAATAATACAACAAATTGCTAGGCGTTGACAAATGCCGCGTCGCCAGACGCCGCTTTCCCTTCCTCGAGGAAGTCGGTGGCCACCTTGACGTCCTTCTTGCAGCCGATGTAGATCGGCGCCCTCTGATCCAGGGACTCGGGGACGATGTCGAGGATCGGGATATGGCCGTTGCTGGCAGCCCCGCCGGCATGCTCGATGATGAAGGCCATCGGGTTCAGTTCGAACAGCACGCGCAGCTTGCCGTTGGGCGAGCCCTTGAGGGCGGGGTACATGAAGAGCCCCTTCCCTTTCATCAGCACCTGGTTGATGTCGGGAACGAAGCCGCCGGAGTAGCGCAGCTTGCACCCTTTCGCCTCGAGGTGACGGATGAATTTCTCGTCGCCGTCGTTGTACTTGTTCCTGAGACCGCCCGGTGCGTAGATGTTCCCCTCTTCCTGCATGGTGATGTTCTCGCGGGTCAGCGTGAACTCCATCAGGTTGTTCATGGTGAACTCGTGCACGCCGTCGCCCACGGTGTAGACGAGCGATACGCGCGGACCGTACAGGATGTACATCGCGGCCACCTGGTTACGGCCGGGCTGCAGCAGGTCGCAACCGGCGTAGATGCCGACGATGGTGCCGACGGCAAGGTTCACGTCGACAAGCGAAGAGCCGTCGAGGGGATCGTAGGCAACCGAGTAAAGCCCGTCGGCCGAGGCCTGCGCCTGGTAGATCTCGTCCATCTCCTCGGAGGCGATGTTGCAGACCACGCCGGAGTGGATGAGACGCTTCCTCATGATGCGGTCGGAGAGAACGTCGAGGGCTAATTGCTCCTCGCCGTAGAGGTTAGAGGTACCTGCGACGCCGAGGTCGCCGGTGCGCACGGCGTTGATGACGTACTTGCTCGCCTCAGCGATCTCACAAATCAGGTGAACCAGGTTGTCACTGATGTTCTGTCCGCGCAGGTGGCGGCGCAGATCTATCTGGAATTTCGAAGTTCCCGGTGCAGCTGGCATAGCTCCCTCCAAGATTAAATTAAAATTATTTTACGACCCGGTAGAGTAAGTCAAAACAAGCCACAAAGCAAGGAAAAAAAGGGGTGAAACGGTAAACCTGAAGAGGAAGTTGGTAAACAAAATTGACCACATAGTGAGAGCAATAGGTTATGTCTGGCGGCTACTCTTTCCACATCCCCTCTCCCTTCGGGAGAGGGTGCCCGAAGGGCGGGTGAGGGCGTAGCCGAACAGCAATTGTGTTGCTGTTTGCAAGGCCCTCACCCTGCCCTCTCCCGGGGGGAGAGGGAATATGGGCGTCTGAGACATAAAAAAGCGCCTGCACTCATGACAAGTACAGGCGCTAGATTGATCCCCGCCCCCGGAGGGGGAGGGTTAGGGAGGGGGACGCGTAGCGCCTCACTCAAACTGACTTCCCCACTCCCAACCTCCCCCCTCCGGGGGGAGGAGTGGCAGGCTTCACTTCCTTAAGCGACCCAGTCGTCGTCCTCCTCGACCGGTGCGAAGCCGCGACGCATGGTGTTCTCGGTGACCACCCTCGGATCCATGAAGTGCAGCAGGTAGTCGTGCCCACCCGCCTTGGTGCCGACGCCGGACATCTTGGAGCCGCCGAAAGGCTGACGGCCGACCAGGGCGCCGGTGTTGTTGCGGTTCAGGTACAGGTTGCCGACACGGAATTCGCGGCGCGCCTGTGCGAGATGCTCCGGGCTTCTGGAGAAGACGCCGCCGGTGAGGGCGAACTTGGTGGAGTTAGCCCAAGCGATCGCCTGGTCGAAATCCTTCGCGCGCATGACGGCGAGGACCGGTCCGAAGATCTCCTCCTGGGCGATCCTGTGCTCGGGCTTGATGCCGCCGATGATGGTCATCGGGACGTAGTAGCCGCCGTCCGCCGGGACCTTGCTCTCGTAGAGCACGTGCCCTTCTTTTTTGCCGATCTCGGCGTACTCCTTGATGGTCTTCATCGCTTTGTCGTCGGCGACGGCGCCCATGTAGTTGGCCGGGTCCTCGGAAGGACCGACCAGGGTTGCCTGCGCCATGGAGACCAGACGCTCGACGAACTTGTCGTACACAGCATCGAGCACGATGACGCGGGAGCATGCGGAACACTTCTGCCCCTGGAAGCCGAAGGCGGAGTAGAGGACGTGCGGCACCGCCTCGTCGAGGTCGGCGTCGTCGTCGATGATGATGGCGTTCTTGCCCCCCATCTCGCAGACGATCTTCTTGACGTTCTCCTGCCCCGGGTAGACCTTGGCGGCGCGGTCGATGATCCTGAGACCGACCTCCATGGAGCCGGTGAAGGCGATGAGGGAAACGTCCGGGCTGTCGACGAGGTAGTCGCCCATGACCGAGCCGCGCCCCGGCGTGTAGTTGAAGACGCCTTCGGGGAGCCCCGCCTCGCGGAAAAGCTCCACGATGTGGTAGCCGATCACCGAGGTGAGACCGGAGGGCTTGAACACGACGCAGTTACCGGCCACGATGGCGGCGGAGGTCATGCCGAGGCTGATGGCGAGCGGGAAGTTCCACGGCGCGATCACCGCGGCCACCCCTTTCGGTTCGTAGAAGTAGTGGTTCAGCTCGCCCGGTGCATTGCCGACGCGCTTGGGCGTGCCCAGGGTGATCATCTCGCGTGCGTAGTATTCCAAGAAGTCGATCGCCTCGCAGACGTCGGCGTAAGCCTGGTCCCACTGCTTGCCGACTTCGAGTACCTGCCATGCGGAAAGCTCGAAGATGCGACGGCGCGCCACGGCGGCGGCCTTGATCAGGTACTGCGCGCGATCCTTCGGGTCGGTGTCGCGCCATGCCGGGAAGGCCTTCTTGGCGGCGGCGATGGCGTCGCCCACTTCCGCGGTTCCGGCCTGGCAGATCACGCCGATGGTTTCCGACGGTTTATTAGGGTTGACCGACGGGATGGTGTCGGAGGTCTTAACTTCCTTGCCGTTGATGAAGAGCGGATAGGTCTTGCCAAGCTGCTTTCTTACCTCGGCGATTTCTTTCGGGAACGCGGCGCGGTGGTCGGCACGGGTGAAGTCGACCATCGCCTCGTTGTAGAACGGCTTCAGGCCTGCGGGTCCCTTAGCTTCCGGCTTCTTGTTGGCGGCACGTGCCGCACGCTCACGCTGCGCGGTGATCTCCGGGTCTTCGAGCAGGCGCTCGATCTGCGCGTCCTCGGCGAAGCTCTGACGCAGGAAGGACTCGTTCGCGGTGTTCTCCAGCAGACGGCGCACCAGGTAGCCCATGCCCGGCACCATGTCGCCGTACGGGCAGTAAAGGCGGATGCGGCCGGCAACCTTGAGGATGCCCCTTCTGACCGGCTCGGCCATGCCGTAGAGCACCTGGAACTCGTAGCGCTCGTCGGGAACGTTCAGCTCTTTTGCCATCTCCATCACGGCCGAAATGGTCCTGATGTTGTGGGAAGCGCAGGCGAAGTGGCAGATGTCGGAGCTCTCAAGGATCATCTTCGCCTGGCGCTCGTAAGCGGCGTCAGACTCGGCCTTGATGGTCCAGACCGGAATCTCCCAGTCGTTCTGCTTGGCCTTGACGGTCTCCATATCCCAGTAGGCGCCCTTAACGAGGCGGATGGAGATGTTCACCTTGTTCTGGCGCGCCCAGGAAAGAAGTGCCGGGAGGTCCTTGTCGGTGTCGACCAGGTAAGCCTGGAGCACGATGCCGAACTGGTCGTAGTTCGGGAACTCGAGCTTCAGGCGCTTGTACACCTCGATGATGATGTCCTTGTGACGGTAGGACTCCATGTCGATGCAGAGGAAGCCGTCGAGTTCCATGACCTTCTTGGCGATCTTCCTGACGCGGTCGAGGATGGCGACCACAGAGCCTTCGAAGTCCTGCGGGTTGGCGAGGCAGAAGAGCGCGGTCGGCTTGACGGCGACGTTGACCTTCGGAGCATGTCCCCAGTCGAGGTTCGGGTTCCCGCCCTTGCCCGGCAGCGGTTTCCAGTCCTTGTATTCCTTCTTGAGCGAATCGAGGAGCTCAAGGTAGGTGTTCATGTAGATGTCGGCTTCCTTCTCGGAGAGAGTCGCCTCGCCGAGCACGTCCACGACGAACGCGAAGCCGTCCTTTCTCAGGCGCTCCATGTTCTTGATGGCTTCCTTGGTGTTCTCGCCGACGATGAACTGGCGCGCCATCTCCTGGATGTTGGTGGTGAGGAACTTGTTGAGCATCGCCCCGCCGAAGGAGCCGAGCATGCCTGCGACCTTGGCGCCGGTGGAGAGGACCGGCGGCATGTCCTTCTCCTCGCCGAAGTACTCACGGATGTGATCGGTAAGGAGCTTGCCCGTGGTGAGGGACGGGAAGACGTCGACAAAGCGGAACATCTGGATCTTGAAGGTTTCGTTCTGCATGGACCAGTCCATCACCTTGCCCATCCAGGCCCCCTTGTTGAAGAGGGACGGCTTTTCGCCGGAGATGGTGGAGAAGAACTCCTTGCCCCGTGCAATGACTTTGTTGTTCAGTTCGGTGTTGTTCATCCAAAGGCTCCTTTATTACAGGTTGTTCCAAGAGGAAATCATAAACGTGTAAAGCTAGAGCACAAGCTGTGCCATCCGGTATACGATTTCGCTCATGGTGGAGACGCGGAAGCATTTGTCGGGATAGGGACAGGCATCGTAAAGGCGTGTAACTGGGCTAACATCCCGGAAGTATTATAGCAGAGCTGGTGAGAAAGGTAATGGGAGCGGAAGGATTAAATAGAACTGGATAAGGGAGAGACGCTGAAAAGGTAGTATTGGATCAGAGAGAGAAACAAATAAATATGCAAGCATGCATAGCACATCCCCTCCCCCGGAGGGGGAGGGTCAGGGAGGGGGACGCGTAGCGGCTCACTCCGGCTTCCCCCCTCCCAACCTCCCCCCTCCGGGGGGAGGAGCAAGCCGAGCGGCAGGAAGTGTTATGCTATCCCGTGCTTTTTCAACTTCCTCGCGATGGTCGATTGATTCACCCCGAGCGCCTCGGCCATGCGCACCTGGTTGCCGTGCTTTTCCAGCGCCTTTTCGAGAACCGCCTTTTCCACCTTGTCCAGCGTCTCCTGCAGGGTCACCTCGTCGTGCCACACGCCACCCACCCCGGTCGACGTCGCGCCGCCGGAGGCAATTTCGGCAGGCAAATCCTTGACGTCGATGAGATCCGTTTCGGTCATGACGACGAGACGCTCGCAGATGTTCATCAACTGCCGCACGTTGCCGGGGTAATCATAGGCAAGAAGCGCGTCGGAGGCGGCGCGGGTCAGGCGCTTGCGGATCGAATCGCGCGTGCCGAACAAGTCGACGTAATGCCGGACTAGCGGCAGAATGCAGTCCCGCCTTTCCCTGAGAGCGGGCACGTGGATCGGGATCACGTTCAGACGGTAATAAAGGTCGAGCCTGAAGGTCCCATCCTTTACCATCTGCTCGAGGTTGCGGTGCGTTGCCGCGAGTATCCTGACATCCAGCGTCCTCGCCTTGGTGCCGCCTAGCCTCACGACACGACCGTTTTCAAGGAAGCGAAGCAGCTTCACCTGCGCCGCCTGCGGCAGTTCCGCGATCTCGTCGAGGAACAGGATGCCGCCGTCGGCAAGCTCCAGGTACCCCGGTTTTCCGCTCGCCTGCGCGCCGGTGAAGGCGCCCTTCTCGTAACCGAACAGCTCGGATTCGATGAGCGATTCCGGAATCGCGCCGCAGTTGATCTCAATGAGCGGTTTGTCCGCACGGCTTGAATTCTTGTGGATCAGTTCCGCGATGAGCCCCTTGCCGACGCCCGACTCTCCCAGGATCAGCACCGTCGAGTTCACCGCGCTCACCTTGAGCGCCTGCTTGAGCGCGTTGACCATGAGTGGGCTGCGAGCGATGACGCTGCGCGAAGCGAGATCCGCCTGCTGCATCTCAAGCATGTGGCTGCGGAACTGGTCGCGAAGCGCCTCCTGCTCCTCCAGTTCGCGCTGCAAGTTGTCTATCTCGGTCACATCGCGCTCGCTCACCACGACTCGGATCACCCGGCCGTTGCCGTCCAGCACCGGGGTGCCGGTCGAGATGAGCTTGCGTCCCTGGCGGTTTTGCAGCTGGCTCACCACCTTGCCGGTAGTCAGTGCCTCGAGCGCAGCAGAGCGGTCGATGAAGCCCTGGTCCAGTAGTTCGTGCATGTTTTTGCCGATAACTTCCGCGGCAGTGATGTTGTTGATGCGCTCCGATGCCGGATTGATGCGGATGACCACGGCGTCCGCGTCGCAGATCCAGAGTCCGTCCGAAGAGGAATCGATGATCGCGTCGAGCTCACGCGTAATATCCTGGAAAGCGCGCATCTGCCGCGCCATCTCCGCCAGGTCGTGCCCCAAAGCCGCACCGGGAATTGCTTGTGTCATAAAAACCTCCGGCAAAAGTCTAGCCGGCGACCAGTATGCATATTTGCATTCAACTATGCAAGCAGGAATACACTCAACTTCATCAGGGAAAAATTGACGGTCAGGCAGACGTAATGATACCTTTTTCCTACGCTGATAAACGCGATAAATGAGGTGGTTATAAAATGCCTTCTATAAATGAAGAAGAGATTGAAGCGAATGGAATAACTGCACTAGAAGCAGCATTGATGACTGAGACAACTGCCATCATATCAGTTCACGGTAAAGGCCGTTTTGTCGTCATGCACCTAGATCATTTCCTTTACCTTAAAGAGTGCGAATTGGAGGCGGCCTTGGCACAAAATAAGGAGGATATCGCTGCAGGACGATTCGTCATATCCTCCACCGAAGAGCATTTAAAGAGGCTGAAAGAAGGTAATCTGCCGTAATGTACCAAGGGGACGCGTATTACGCCCTCATCGTGCGGTATGCGTGCACCGAGTAGAGCACCAAACCCGCCCAGATGAACATGAAGCTGATCAGGTGCGTGTGGGTGAAGGTCTCGCCGAAGAGTGTTATGGCGAGCAGGAAGTGCATCGTGGGGGTGATGTACTGGAGGAAGCCGATCGTTGCCAGACGCAGCTTCTTTCCGGCCGCGGCAAAGAGCAGCAAAGGAATCGCGGTTACCACGCCCGACATCGGGATCAGGATGTCCAGGGTGAGACCATGGGTGAGGAAGATGCCGGTCCCCTTCTGATTCAACTGCACCAGGTAGAAAAGAGCAATCGGCATGAGAAGCAGCGTCTCTACTGTAAGTCCGACAAGCGGCTCGACGTGCAGCATTTTCCGGATCAGCCCGTAGAGACCGAAGGAGAGCGCAAGCAGCAGGGAAATCCAGGGAATGGCGCCGTACTGGATGGCCAGGTACAAGACACCGGTGGCGGCGAGGCCGAGGCTGATCCATTGCGGGCGCTCAAGCCGCTCGTGCAGGAACAGAAATCCGAGCAGCACGTTCACCAGCGGGTTGATGAAATAGCCGAGGCTCGACTGCAGCACCTCGCCGACGCTGATGGCGTAGATAAAGACAAGCCAGTTGGTGGCGATGAGGATCGTGGTGATGAGTAGCACGCCCAGAGACTTGGGACGCTTGAGCACTTCGATGGTGCCGGGCCAGGCCCCCTTCCAGGTGATGAGCAGCAGCAAAAAGGCGAGCGACCAGACGATCCGGTGCGAGACCATCTCCAGGGGCGGTACGACCTTGACGGATTTGAAGTAGACAGGGAAGAAGCCCCAGCAAAGGTAAGCCGCCAGGCCGTAGATGACGCCCTGGCGGCTTTTTTGCGCGGCGGTGAGCTCGGTATGTTCGGATTTATCGCTCATGTAAGTGGGTCCATGCTCCTCCCCCCGGAGGGGGGAGGCTGGGAGGGGGGAAGACTGAAGCTAAGGACAGCTCCCTTCCCCCTCCCTAGCCCTCCCCCTCCGGGGGAGGGAACTGTTAGATGATCTTCAGCCCGCGCAGCAAAATGACGGTAATGGTAATCGGTGCCACGTATTTCACAAGGAACAGGAAGATGCTGATGATCGGCCCGTTCTGCAGTTGCCCGTCATTGGAAAGCGCCGCCCTCACCTTCTCCTCGCCCCAGACCCAGCCGACGAAGATGCAGATGAAGAGACCGCCTATCGGCATCAGGACGTTCGAAGTGAGGAAATCGTAGAAGTCGAACATGGTCATGCCGAAGAACTTGAAGTTCGCCATGGTGCTGTTGGAAAGCGCCGCGGTGGAACCGATCAGGGCCAGCAGGATCACGGTTAGTGCCGTCGATTTGAAGCGGGACACGCCGAAGCGCTGGTGCAGGTACGCTACGGGCACCTCGAGGATCGAGAGCATGGCGCCGGTGGCGGCGATGGCACCCAAGACGAAGAAGAGCACCACGAAGATGTTGCCGAACGGCATCTGCGAGAAGACGGCCGGGATGGTGATGAAGAGCAGCGACGGCCCAGCCTCGGGCTTGAAGCCGTAGGTGAAGACGGCCGGGAAGATCGCGATGCCCGCCAGGATGGACACGGTCAGGTCGGCAAGCATGACGCGCAGTGCGGTCATCGGGACGTTCTGGTCGTCACGGAAGTAGCTGCCGTAGGTGATCATGGTCCCCATGCCGACGGAAAGCTTGAAGAAGGCAAGGCCCATCGCGGTAAGAACGACGCCGCCGGTGACCTTTGAGAAGTCGGGGCGGAACAGGAACTCGAGGCCTGCGGCGGCGCCGGGGAGCATGAGGCTTCTGACGCCGATCATCACCAGGATGAGGAAGAGCACCGGCATGAGGCGCTTCGTGGTCTTCTCGATCCCCTTGGAAACACCGGCGACGATGATGGCGCCGACGAAGACCAGCACGAGGCACTGCCAGAAGACCGACTGCACCGGATCGGTGATCAGTTTCTCGAACCCCGCGGAGGTCACCTTGGGATCGGACGAAAGCACCGCCCCTGAGGCGGCCTTGAAGATGTAGGCGAAGACCCAGCCGGCGACCTCGGTGTAGAAAGCGAGGATAAGAAAGGCGGAGAGAACGCCCGCGGCGCCGATCAGCGCCCAGGATTCGTTCTTGGGATGCAGCACCTTGAACGTGGTGAGCGCGTCCGACTTGGAACGGCGCCCGAGCATGAGTTCGGCGACCATGACCACGAGGCCGGCCATGAGGGTCGAGAGAAGATAGACGATGATGAACGCAGCCCCGCCGTTAAGGCCGGTCAGCGCCGGGAACTTCCAGATGTTCCCCAACCCCACCGCAGAGCCGAGCGTTGCGGCGATTACTCCCAAACCGGTGGTAAAACTGTCCCGTGCCTTCGTTACTGTTACGTTTTGCATGAGTTCGTGCCCGAATACTTTGGGCTGCTCCCTTTAAAATAGCGGCGAAATTGCCGCGTGGTGTTGAATTGCCGAATCTATGGTAAATCATCTTCGCCCTGCGACACCGGCACTGCAGGCTCCCCCTCTCCCACCGGGAGAGGGTCGGGGTGAGGGCGCTGCAATAGGCGAGATTCTGCTAGCGGCGGCTCCCTCACCCGGCCTCCGGCCACCCTCTCCCAAAGGGAGAGGGAATGGACTGGGCACAGGAGAAGTCCACTATTTCTTAACGTGGGCGACCTGGCCGGATGTTATCTGGCAGAGTTGTTCCGGCGTCAGCGCGAAGACCGCATTCGGAGTGCCGGCTGCGGCCCAGAGCTCCTGGTAGCCGAGCAGGTCCTCGTCGATAAAGGTCGTAAGCGGCGCCGGATGACCGACCGGCGAAACGCCGCCGATGGCGTAACCGGTCTGCTCGCGCACGAAGTCCGGCGTCGCCCGCTCGATCTTCTCCCCGACCATTGCCGCCAGCGCCTTCTCGTTCACCATGTTGGAGCCGCTCGCCACCACGAAGACCGCCTTGCCGCTTTCCTTGCCGCGGAAAACAAGCGACTTCACGATCTGCCCCACCTCGCAACCGACGGCGTTCGCCGCGTCGACCGCGGTACGGGTGCTCTCACCCAGTTCCTTGACACGGCAGTCCACGCCGAAGCTGTTCAGTGCATCCTGTACCCTTTTCGCGCTCGCGCTCAATGCTGAATCCATTCCTGTCTTCCTCCTGCGAAAGTCGTAGAATCGGAAAACCGTTGTCCACGGAGAAAATCTGAGAAAATCGGAGAAAACCTTTAAACGGGTTAAAGCCTCTCTCAGATGTCCTCAGATTGTCTCCGTGGCTAATGGTTTATCGCTTTTAGCCGTAACCCTGGTGAACAGATACAGTCCCGCGAAGATGATCGATCCTCCCACCGTCTGGCGCGGTGTCGGGTTTTCACCTAAAAACACGGCAGCCCAGAGGATCGCTCCCAAAGGCTCGCCAAGTATGCTCACCGATACCACTGAGGCCTGCACGTAGCGGAGCACCCAGTTGAACACGGTATGCCCCAGAATGGTGCAGACCAGCGCCAACGCCACGAAGATGAGCCAGTCCTGCGCGGGATAGGGATAAAAAGCAACGCCGCCGACAGCTGCAGCACTACTCAGAGTCAGCGCGCTCGCGCCGTAGGTAACGAAGGTGTAGCCGGTAAGCGGAACGCCGTGACGCAGCCTGCGGCCGATCAGCAGGTAACCGGAGACCATGACCGCGGCGAAAAGCGCGAGAAGATCCCCGATGAACGCCTGCCGCCCGATCTGAAAATCGGTGGCACCTATGACCACGCTCCCCACGAAGGCGAGGAGACAGCCGTAAAGCGCCTTGCGCGGCACGCTTTCCCGGAAGAAGATCCAGGATCCGAGCACCACGAATAGCGGCTGCGTGGTCACGAGGACCACGGAACTGGCGATGGAGGTGTACTTGAGCGAGATGAACCAGGTGACGAAGTGCAGCGCGAGAAAGACGCCGCTCCCGGCGGAGAGGCCGATCTGGCGCGCGGACATGCCGCGCAGTGCGGGAGCACCTCCCCAAAGGGTGAAGGGCGCAAGAAAGCAGAAGGTGAAGATGAGCCGGTAAGCCGCGATCACCAGGGGGGGAGCCGTGCAGACCCTCACCAGGATTGAGGAGAAGGAGACAGCAAAAACCCCTACCAGGATGGCCAGGTAGGGGTTGATCCAAGGCTTGGTTGCGGCGGTTGGGGACACCCTACTCTCCCAGGTAAGCCTTTCTCACTTCGGGGTTGGACGCCAGTTCCTTGGCGTCGCCCTGCAGCACCACCTCGCCGGTCTCGAGGACGTAGGCGCGGTGGGCGATGGAGAGCGCCATGTTGGCGTTCTGCTCGACCAGAAGGATGGTGGTGCCGCTCGCGTTGATCTCCTGGATGATCTGGAAGATCTGCTCGACCAGCATCGGGGCGAGACCCATGGAGGGCTCGTCGAGAAGGAGCAGTTTCGGGCGGGACATGAGCGCGCGCCCCATGGCCAGCATCTGCTGCTCGCCACCGGAAAGGGTCTTCGCCGGCTGTTTCTTACGCTCGTTCAGACGCGGGAAACGCTGGAAGATCTTCTCCATGTCCGAGGCGACCTCGTTGTCGCTTCTCGTGTAGGCGCCCATCTCCAGGTTCTCGAGCACGCTCATCTTGGCGAAGACGCGGCGCCCTTCCGGTACCTGCGAAATGCCGAGCTTCACGATTTCGTGCGGCTGGAGCTTCGTGATCTCCTTGTCGAGGTAGGTGATCTTGCCTGCCACCGACGGGACGATGTTGGAGATGGTGTTCAGGATGGTCGTCTTGCCCGCGCCGTTGGCACCGATCAGCGCGACGATCTCGCCCTGGTTGATCTGGAAGGAAACGTTTTGCAGCGCCTTGATGGCGCCGTAATTAACGCTGATGTTCTCTACCTTAAGCATCCGCTGCTCCTTTGCCGAGATACGCCTCGATGACCTTCGGGTTCTTCCGGATTTCCTCCGGAGTCCCCTCGGCGATCTTCACCCCGTAATCGAGGACGGCGATGCGGTCCGAGATCCCCATGACGAACTTCATGTCGTGCTCGACCAGGAAGACGGTGACGCCGGTCTTGCTGATGGCTTTGACCATCTCGGCAAGTACCAGTTTCTCCTGCGGGTTCATGCCGGCGGCCGGCTCGTCCAGGAGGATGATCTGCGGCTTGATGGCGAGTGCGCGAGCGATCTCGAGACGGCGCTGTTCGCCGTACGGCAGGTTGCCGGCCAGCTCATACGCCTTGTGGGTCAGGTCCACCTGCTTCAGGCAGGCCATGGCCAGTTCCTTCAGCTCGGCCTCCTGGCGGCGTACCCAGGGCAGAAACTTCAGGGTGGCGCCGGTCAGGTCGAAGGTCCCCTGGGTGTGGGCGCCGATCAGGACGTTCTCCAGAACGGTAAGCTGGGTGAAGAGCCTGATGTTCTGGAAGGTCCTGCCGATGCCGGAACCGGCGATCTTGAAAGCGGGCTTTCCCGAGATGCTCTCGCCCATGAAGGAGATCTGCCCTTCGGTCGGGGTGTAGATGCCGGTGATCAGGTTGAACATGGTGCTCTTGCCGGCACCGTTCGGTCCGATCAGGGCCATGATGCTCCCCTTCTCGACCTCGAGGTTTACCTTGTCTACGGCGACCAGGCCGCCGAAGCGGATGGTGACGTTATCGAGTTTAAGAATGGACATGCTTTACTCTCGTTTCGTGAGTTATTTGTCTTGTTTCTGCTAGGCCTTGCCGGCCGGCTTCTTCCCGATGGCGCGCAGTAAAAGTTCGGTCACGTTCACGCCGCCCAGAAGCCCGTTGGGACGGAAGACCATGAGGAACACGAGAAGCGCGCCGTAGACCAGCATGCGGTACTGCGACATGAAGCGGAGGAACTCAGGCGCCGAGGCCAGAACCGAGGCACCGATCACCGAGCCGGGGACCGACCCCAGGCCGCCAAGAACGACCATGGACAGGATATCGACGGATTTGAGGAAGCCGAAATCCGAGGGGTTGATGTAGCTCAGGAAGTGGGCATAAAGGCCGCCGCCGATACCGGCCATGAAGGAGCCGAGCGCGAAGGCCTGGATCTTGTAACGTGCCGTGTTGATGCCCATGGCGTCGGCGGCGATCTCGTCCTCACGGATCGCCTTCAGCGCGCGTCCGAAGCGGGAGTTCTGCACGAAGGTCACCAGGACGATGGCGAGGATCGCTACGACCCAGACGTAGATCGGCATCGGGATGACGGTCTTGGCAGGAGGAACGGTAAGACCGAGCGCCTTGTTGGTCGGTTCGAAGTTCAGGAAGAAAACCTTCACGATCTCGGCAAAACCAAGGGTGCAGATGGCGAGGTAGTCGCCGGTCAACCTCAGGATCGGGAAACCGATCATGGCGGCGACGATCGCGGTGACCACACCGGTGACGGCAAGGTTGGCGAAGAAAGGAAGGCCGGTCTTGATGGTGACCATGGCGCTCGTGAAAGCACCGATGCTCATGAAGGCGGCGTGCCCCAGGGACAGCTGCCCGGTAAGGCCGGTGATGACGTTGAGCCCCAGCGCCAGCACGATAGCGATGCCGACGTTGACGAGGATCTGCAACATGTACGGGTCGATTGAGCCGACCAGGCTGTTCAGGAAGTCTGCCATCGAATCTATACCTTCTTTGTAATTTTTTGTCCGAGCAGGCCGGTCGGCTTGACAAGGAGGACCAACACCAGGATGGTGAAGGCGATCGCGTCACGGTAGGAGGAGTAGCCGATGGCTACGCCGAAGACCTCGGAGACGCCTAGCAGCAGGCCGCCCAACATCGCGCCGGGAATGGAGCCGATCCCGCCCAGGACCGCGGCGGCGAAGGCCTTGAGGCCGGCCATGAGACCCATGTTGAAGGAAACCGCGTTGAACAGAACCCCTACCAGCACCCCGCCCGCCGCAGCCAGCGCGGAACCGAGAGCGAAGGTGAAGGAGATGACGCGGTTTACGTTGATCCCCATGAGCGCGGAGGTGTTGTAGTCCTCGGAGGTGGCGCGCATCGCCTTGCCGATCTTGGTCTTCTGGACGATGAACTCGAGCCCCATCATGAGCGCAGCGGAAACCCCGATGATGAGGAGCTGCAGCGTCGAGATGTCAGCGGAGCCGACCTTGATCTGCTTGACGGGGAATGCGCCGTCGGGGAATCCTTTCGCGTCGGCGCCGAATACCATCAAGGCGAGCGAGCTTAAGAAGATGGAGACACCGATCGCCGAGATCAGCGCCGACAAGCGGGAGGACTTCCTGAGCGGGCGGTAGGCGATCAGTTCGATGACCACCCCCATGAGCATGCAGAAGACCATGGCGCCGATGATGGCGACGAATACGTTCACCTTGAAAGTGGCGACGAGGAGCAGGCCCACGAAGGCGCCCGCCATGAAGATCTCGCCGTGGGCGAAGTTGATCAGGGTGATGATACCGTAGACCATGGTGTAGCCCAAAGCGATGAGCGCATATACGCTACCTAAGGCCACGCCGTTTACTAACTGTTGTAGGAACATGTCGACTTCCTTCCGACTGGGATTGTTGGAGAGCTTTTCTTGCGGTATGACCAAAGCGGGATAATCCGCGTTCATCACCGGCGATTCACAAAAATAGAACAGCGGAATGCCATGAACGTATACCACAAAGTGCTTGAATTGTGCAAGGCATTGCTGTTCTTAGATCCAGGACGGTTGATGAGCGTTTGCTTAAAATAAAACACGACGCCCCGCACTTCCACTGGTCAGGCAACATGCCGCTGCGAGCGCCGCCGCTAGCTTTAATGAGCAGCGCGGCTCGACAGCGCGACACTTTACAACAGCTCCCCCTGTTTAGTAAAGGCAAACTTTTGATTGAATCGAAAATTGTTTGCATCTGTATCTTGACATCGCGCTTTGCGCCCGTTTTACACCCACTCTTTGTCAACTGCACCCAAAGGACGGTTACAGTCATAGCCATCCCTTGTTTAACCAAATCCAGGTACCACACGAAGCGCTGCACAAGCCTCAGCGTCCCCCCTTTTGCGAAGGTTCATAAGGGAATTCCGGGTAGCCAATGGTGTTACTTGTCTAGCAGAGAGCACGCCCTAACGTCCCCCCCTTTGCGAAGGGTGTATAGACCGGGGACATGGGTGACACATTTGAGATCGTTCCTACGGTCCTCCGTGGGAACGCACGTTAGGGACGCTCCAGCGTCCCTAAGCAGACGCCGGAGCGTCCGAGGCTTTGCGTTCCCACGCTGGAGCGTAGGAACGATGTGAATCTCCCCGTCCCCCCTTTGCGAAGGGGGAGCTCGCCCCCCATAGCCTTGACGAAGGGGGGACAGGGGGGATTTGCCTTTGATAGCTAACCCGATAAAAAAAACGCCGTGACACGAGGAGGTTGTCACGGCGCTAATTGCATTGAAAATGTTAGATTCTGTTTGTTTTACTATTCCGCTTCCGTCTTCTTTTCAAACCACCCGTACACGGCAGGGATGATCATGAGGGTCAGCAGCGTGGATGTGATGAGGCCGCCCACGACGACGGTTGCCAGCGGCTTCTGAATCTCAGAGCCGGTCCCACCGGCCAGGAGCATCGGCACCAGGCTGAAGATCGCGATCGATGCCGTCATAAGCACCGGCCGCAGACGATCGAGGGCGCCCTTTCGCACCGCCTCGTCCACCGAAAGCCCCTCCTCCCGCAACTGCACGATCCGGGAGACCAGCACCAGGCCGTTCAGCACCGCCACGCCGAAGAGCACGATGAAACCGACCGACGCGGGAACGGACAAGTACTGCCCCGAGAGGAACAGCGAGAAGATGCCGCCGATCAGGGCGAAGGGAAGGTTCGCGATCACCAGGAACGCGAGCCGAATGGACCGGAAGGTCACGTAGAGCAGAAGCAGTATGAGCGCCACCGCGACGGGACCTATGATCATGAGCCGGTTCATCGCCCGTTGCTGGTTCTCGAACTGGCCGCCCCAGGTGAGGTAATAGCCCGGCGGCAGCTTAACCTGCGAGCGAATCTTCTCTTTCGCCTCCGCAACGAAACTCCCGATATCCCTGCCGCTTACATTCATCTCGATGCCGATCCGCCGTACACCGTCCTGGCGGCTGATCTGCACCGGTCCTTCCATCATCTTCACTTCCGCCAGTTGCTCGAGCGGCACGTTCAACCCGGACTTGGTGGTGACGAGGAGGTTCCGGATCGCCTCGAGCGAGTTGCGCTTCTCCTCGGGGAGACGTACCGTGATGTCGAAGCTGCGGTTCGCCTCGTAGAAGGTGGAAGCGGCTTTCCCTGCCACGGCGATCTCGATCACCTTCTGCACGTCGCTTATGTTGAGACCGTAGCGTGCGATTTTCGCCCGGTCGATGGTCGCGGTCAGGTACGGCTGTCCCGAGACTTTTTCGGTGTTGAGGTCGGTGCCGCCGCGCACCTTGGCGAGCACCCTGGCGATCTCGGCGGATTTGTCGCGCAAGACGTTCAGATCATCGCCGAAAAGCTTCACGATGAGCTGCGCGCGCGTTCCCGCCACAAGCTCGTCGATGCGGCACTGGATCGGCTGGCTGAACCCGAAGCTGATCCCGGGGATCTTTTCCAGCTCTTCGCGCATCTCGTTGGTCAGCTCCTCCTTAGAGATGTCGCGTTTCCACCGCTCTTTCGGCTTGAAGACGCCTACGTATCCGGTCTTGTCGGGGCCGCGGGTATCGAGCGCCACGCCGGTCTGCCCGATGCGGCCGACCACCACATCGAGTTCCTCGAACTTCTTGAGCTTCTGCGTCGCCTGCTGGTTCACCTCGAGCGCCTTCGCAAGCGAGACGCCCGGGAGCATGGCGATGTCCATATCGAAGGACCCTTCATCCATGATGGGCATGAACTCGGTGCCTAGCCGCGTCACGAGGAAGAGGGAGAAGACGAGGAGTCCACCCGCGACGCCGAGCACCACTTTCCTGCGGTTGAGCGCGTACTCCAGAAGCGGGAGATACTGCTCCTTGGCGTACAGCATGATGCGGCTTTCCTTCTCGAGCTGCGGCTTGAGAAACAGGCTGCAAAGCACCGGGATGATGAAGATCGACAGAAGCAGCGAGGACAAGAGCGCGATGGCGACGGTGATGGCCAGGGGGCCGAACATCTTCCCTTCGATCCCCTCCAGGGTGAGGATCGGGATGAAGGTGAGCGCGATGATCAGCTCGCCGAAGATGCTCGGTTTGCGCACCTCCATCACCGCCTTCAGCACGGTAGCGAGTTTCGGCTGCCGCTCCCCCTCCTCGCTCAGGTGACGCTGCACGTTCTCTACCTGGATGATGGTGGTATCGATGATCATGCCGATGGAGATGGCAAGGCCGCCCAGCGACATGAGGTTCGCCGTGATGCCGGTTAGCTTCATCACGATGAAGGTGACCAGAAGCGACAGCGGCAACGCGAGCAATACGACGATGCTGCCGCGGATGCTGTTCAAGAGGAGGTACAACACGACGAGGACGAGGAGCGCCCCCTCGACGAGCGCCTTGTTCACGGTTCCCACACTCGCCTTCACGATGTCGCTTCTGTCGTAGTACGGCACCATCTTGATGCCGTCGGGAAGCATGTTGCTCTCGTTGATCTCCTTCACCTTGGCCGCGACGCGCGCCACGACGTCGCGGCTGTTCTCGCCCCTGAGCATCATCACGATGCCCCCGACCGCCTCGCCCTGTGCGTCCTTTATCGCGGCTCCCATGCGGACCGCCTCGCCGATTTTCACCTGGGCCACGTCGCGCAGGTAGACCGGCGTCCCCCCCTGCGACTTGAGGACGATGTTCTCGATGTCCGCAGTGGTCTGGATGAGGCCGACGCCGCGCACGATGTATTGGTCGGTGCCGCGCTCGAGGACGTTGCCCCCCACGTTGCTGTTGTTGTTCCCGATGGCGCCGTAGACGTCGTCCACCGTCACGCCGAACTTCAAAAGCTTCTCGGGAGAAACCTCCACTTGGTACTGCTTGAAGTACCCGCCGAACGAGTTGATCTCGTTGACGCCGGCAACCCCTTTCAGTTGCGGGGCGATGACCCATTCCTGGATGGTGCGCAGGTTGGTGAGGTAAGCGCGTTGCCCCTCGGGGGCCTTGGGCATCTTACCCTCGAGGGTGTACTGGTAGATCTCCCCCATCGCGGTGCCGATCGGCCCCATGGAAACCTCGACTCCCTTGGGAACCTGTTCGCGTGCCTCGGCCAGCCGCTCGAAGACGAGCTGCCTGGCGAAATAGATGTCGACGTTGTCCTTGAAGACGACGGTGACGATGGAAAGTCCGAACTTCGTTACCGAGCGGAGCTGTTCGATGTCGGGAAGCCCGCGCATCGCCGTTTCGATGGGATAGGTTACGTTTCTTTCGATCTCCTCCGCCGAAAGCCCGTCGGCGTGGCTCACCACTTCCACCTGGATGTTGGTGACATCCGGGAACGCATCTATGGGTAGTTTCAGATAGGAATAAAAGCCGAAGACGACGATCACCAACGCGAGGAAGATGACCATACCCTTTTGCTTCAGCATGAATGCGACTGTTTTTTCAAGCATGGGTGATGGTCTCCTTAGTGATCGTGCCCCTCGATTTCGCCCTTCTGCAGTTCCGATTTCAGGACGAAGCCGCCTTTCACGGCGAGCTGCTCCCCTTCCTTCAGGCCGGAGACGACCTCGACCATGCCGCCGGAGGCGCGACCGAGCCCAACCGCGCGGGGCTCGAACGCCCCCTCCCCTTCGGCCACGAAGATGAGCTTCTTCCCTTCCAGTTCCTGGACCGCCTCCTCGGGGACCGCAAGTACGGCGGGTGCATCCGCGGCAGTTGCGAGCTCCACCGTGGCGAACATCTCCGGCTTCAGCTTTCGTCCCGGGTTCGCCACTTCAACCCGCGCCTTTATCGTGCGGGTCGCCTCGTCGACCACATCGGCCAGGTAGGTGATCCGGCCGCGGAACTTCGCCGCAGGGAACGCGTTCACCATGACGGTCGCCGCCTGGCCGCGCCGGACCTTGACCAGGTCCTTTTCGTGGATGTCGACCAGCACCCAGACCGAGGAGAGGTCTGCGATGGTGTAAAGGCTCTTGGCGGGATCGGACAACTCGCCCACGATGGCATGCTTTTCCGTGATGACGCCCCCTATGGGGGAGCGGACCGGAAGCAACGGCTTCCTTCCGGCCTTCAGATCACCGGCGGACACGCCGTACAGCGCGAGCCGCTCCTGGTCGGTGTGCAGTTCCGTTTGTGCCGTCTTGAAGTCTGTCTCGGCCTGCAGGATCTCCTTGCGTGCCGCGATCTTCTTGTCCACGAGCGCCTTCACGCGCTCCATGTTCGACTGTGCGAGTGACAATCTGGTTTTGGACTGGTGATAACGGCTCAACGCCTCGCCCAGCTCGACGCTGTCGAGTGTGGCGAGCACCTGCCCCGCGCCGACGCTGTCCCCCAAGGACGCGCGCACGGCGACGATCTTGCCGGAAATGCGCGGCGAGACGTGGGCGATACGGTCCGCGTTGGCCTCAACCTTGCCGGTCGCGCTGATCACGCCGGGCATCTGCAGTTTCTTCGCGGCAGCGACGACCACGCCGTTCTTCTTTTGTATCTCGGCGGTCATCTTGACGAGCTTCTCTGCGTGCCCGTCATGGCCTCCATGCTCCTTATCCTCCTTGCCTTCCGCTTGTCCCTCTTTATTTTCGTCCCCGTGCCCCGCCTCGGCGTGCTCGGCGTGTTCGGCGCGCTCCCCTGCCGCCGGAGAGTTGGCGAGACGATAAGCTACGCCGCCGCCCAAGGCGATGGCGAGGATGAGTCCGATGATGATTCCCTTCTTGTTCACTGCGCACCTCCGTTCATGTCAGCGGCAACCGCCGATTCAAGTTTCGTAATGGCCATCTGCCGTGCATGCAGGGCGGTAAGGTAGCTTTCACTCACTTCGAAAAACTTCTTCTGCTCCTCGATCACCGCAAGGATGCCGACCTCGCCCAACCGGTACGCCTCCTGGGTAAGCTTCAGGTTCTCCTCGAGCTGACGCAGGACGCTGGACTTGTAGAGCGAAACCACCTTTTCCGCGTTGACGAGGCTAGCCCAAGCGCTCTCCACTTCGCGCTCGACACTGGCGACGGCGGCCTTGGCGCGGGTTTCAGCGCCGCTTTGCCTGGCTCTCGCCTCCTGCACCCCGGCGCGATTGCGGTCGAACAACGGAATCGGCATGGAAAACTTGAGGCCCACGGTGTAGGCGGTCTCTCTCCCCTCAACCCCGCTGATTTCCATGGAGCTTGCCTCGCGGGCCAGCGCAATCCCCGCAGTCAGGTTGGGAATCGCCTCGGCTTCGGCGAGCGTCACTTCTGCATCACTTTTAACTGCGGCTGCGCGAGCCGCCTTGAGGTCGGGACGATGGTCGAGGGCCAGACGCTTCAGCTCGGCGAGGGTTCCGATCTGCAGACGATCGTCGTCAAGGCTGCCGCTAAGGGACGGGGATTCCCCCGCAGGGAGAGCGAGCAGGGAGAAGAGCCTCGCGCCGGCTTCGATGAAGGTGCGCTCGGTATCGATGCGCGCGCCTTCGCTGCGGGCGAGTTCCACCTTGACGAGGTACATCTCCAGTTCGGGTATGTCCCCCGCGGCGAGACGGTCCTCGGCGACCTGGAGCAGTTGCTTGTTCAGTTCGATGGATTTATTGGTCAGGACTTGCCGCTCTCCTGCAAGCAGCGCGTCGTAATACGCCCCCTGAACCTGCTCTTTCAGATCGCGTTCGCGCTCGAGCACCTGCCAGCGGTATGCTGCCGCGTCACGCTCGACGACCATGCGGCGCTTGTTCCGCTTGTCGCCAAGCAGGAACTCCTGCGAGACGCCGAGAGAGAGGGTGCTGTCGGCGCGGCTGCCGGTCAGTGCTCCCGTCTCTCCCTCGATCTCAAGGGTCGGGTTGTGAAGAAGTCCGGCGCGCATAATTGAGGCATCGAGAATGCCTGACTCCTTGCGGAAGGAAACGATCTCCGGGTTGTTTTTGGTGGCGATTTCAACGGCCTGGCGCAACGTAAGGGACTGCGTATCGGCCAACACAGGTGCAGCTGCCAAAAGGCATAGGGCTACGGGCAGAAGAAGCCGCGCTCCCCTGAATGCTGTGGTTCCCAAAGGAAAAACCTCCTGGATCAGATTATGTAAAAGGTATGGCTGTGACGAAGCACGGCATGACGGTGCCGGCAAGGACGAGCCTCGGCGCGGGACGCATTACAGCCGCAAAGGGGAATTTAGGCGCGCAACTGAGGGGGGACGAACTTGGAGAGAAAGACTTCGGGAAGATGGACGAAACGATCAGTAGTCCGGATCTCGGAAAGTAGCGGGAGGTAAGCGAAGGAGAAATGTTCGACGTTCACGGAGAGATGACAGGCGCAATCGCAGCAGAGGTCGCAGCCGTCATGGTCGGAGTCTTCGGAGGGGCAAACGGGAGTGTCGCAGTCGCTGTTTTGCGGTGACAGGGATTGCTCGCAGCCCGCTTCGGCGACGCACCGCTGCATGGCATGTGCGCTGTCGAGTACGCCGCCCAGCAGGGTGCTGAAGGTCACGGCGAGAAGTAGTACGGAAAGGAATCTGATGGGGATGAAGGTTCTCATGCAGGGGTGAAAATAGCTAAGGCGCCGGAGCCGTGTCAAGGGAAAAGAAGGGAGGGGGCTGTCCCCTCCCCTGTTCATGTCGCAGGTTCCTCTACTTTATTCGTTATCGAGATGCGGTTCGTGCAGTTTGACCGGCTTGCCGCGCCGCATTCTCAGGTTGAGCATCTCGACCATGACAGAGAACGCCATGGCGAAATAGATGTAACCCTTGGGGATGTGCATCCCGAAGCCTTCGCCGATGAGCGAAACGCCGATCAGCAGCAGGAAGCTGAGGGCGAGCATCTTGATGGTCGGATGTCTTTCGACGAAGGCGCTGATCTTACCGGAAAAAAGCATCATGAATCCGACTGCGATTACCACCGCGGCGACCATGATGAAGAGCTGGCTCGCCATGCCGATCGCGGTGATGATGGAGTCGAGCGAGAAAACGATGTCCAGCAAGAGGATCTGCACGATGACGGCACCGAAGGTGGCGCCGACCTTGGAGGCGTGCACCACCTCTTCGCCTTCCAGCTTCTCGTGGATTTCCATCGTGCTCTTCCAGATAAGAAAGAGACCGCCGCTGATGAGGATCAGGTCGCGACCGGAGATCTCGTTGCCGAAGAGGCTGAAAAGCGGCGTGGTGAGCCCCATGAGCCAGGTAAGCGAGAAGAGAAGCGCCACGCGGATGAACATGGCGAGGCCGAGGCCGGTGAGCCTCGCCTTCTCCTGCAGGGCCGCGGGGAGCTTGCTTGCCTGGATGGAGATGAAGATGATGTTGTCGATGCCGAGCACGATCTCCAGCGCGGTCAGCGTGATGAGAGCCATCCAGACCTGCGGGTCGGTGATCCAATCCATTGTGTCTCCTGAAAAAAATCCTGATTAGCGATGACCTTCCGCTAGTCCCCCTCTCCCGGAGGGAGAGGGTGCCCGTAGGGCGGGTGAGGGCGTTGCGACGAAGTGAGTAGTTGCAACTGCCGATGCCCTCACCCTACCCTCTCCCGGAGGGAGAGGGAATGTGGACGTTGTGCAGCGGAAGATCATAACTAATCACGAAGGAATTGTTCGGACAAAGGAACGTCCCCTTTTATCCCCTCTCCCTGGTGGAAAGGGAGAATAGGCCGCCGTGTTAGCGCCTGACCGCCATCTGTTCGAGCCGCGCGATGCGCTCCTCCATGGGAGGGTGCGTCGAGAAGAGTTCCATCAGACCGCCACCAGTCAAGGGGTTCACGATGAACATGTGAGCCGTCGCGGGACTCGCCTCCTGCATCGGCAACTGGTGCGAAGCCATGTGCAGTTTCCTCAGGGCCGAGGCGAGCGCCAGCGGACGACCACAGATCTCGGCACCGGTGGCGTCGGCGAGGTACTCGCGCGACCTGGAAACGGCCATCTGGATAAGCATCGCGGCGATCGGAGCGATGATCGCCATGGCGAGCGACCCGACCAGACCGGCGATGCCGCCGCCGTCCTCGTCGTCGCTGCGGCCGGCGCCGAACATGGCACCCCACTGCAGCATGTTGCCGATCATGGAAATAGCGCCGGCGAAGGTGGCGGCGATGGTGCCGACCAGGATGTCCCGGTTTTGCACGTGGGCCAATTCGTGCGCCATTACCCCTTCCAGCTCCTCCGGCGAGAGGATGCGCAGGATCCCTTCCGTTGCGGCAACGGCGGCGTTTTGCGGGTTACGGCCGGTCGCGAAGGCGTTGGGGCTGTCGGAAGGTATGATGTACACCTTCGGCATGGGTAGCCCTGCGCGCATGGCGAGGTTACGCACGAGGTTGTAGAAGGTGGGGTGGTCGTGCTCGCCGATCTCCTGCGCGCCGTACATCTTGAGCACGATCTTGTCCGAGAACCAGTAGGAGAAGAAGTTCATGCCAAGGGCGATGACGAAGGCGGTGACCATGCCGGACCGCCCCCCCATGGCGCTACCCATGGTCACCATGAGAACGGTGAGAAGAGCCAGCAGAAATGTAGTTTTGAGTCTTTGCATAGTATTTACCTCTACGATTGAAGATGTCCCGAAGGACTTGTTTCGGCTGAGGGTAAATAAAAAGACCTTTACCCTCGGCATAGCTACCAGGATAAAGGTCTTGTTGACAGGATGTCTGCCCCGGTTCCGGGTCTTGCGACCGTATTGACGAAACTCGGGTCGGCCATGTCTCCGGCCGATAACTACTCCCCTTTAATGGTACGAAATATAATTTTTCCTATGACAGTTGTCAAGAGCAATCGGTAACAACAAAGACAGGGGAAAACCTAAAACCCAAACAAACAGGGATGAAGGGGATAAAGGGGATAAAACCAAAAACCATTTGGGTTTAAAACCCGCACGTATTTAAAGGTTTAAGCCTTTATCCCGTTCATCCCCTTCATCCCTGTTAAATGGTTTCAAGGTTTGTCTTTGCGCCTCCTCGTCTTTGCGTTGAAGATTTTGTTTTTGAGTGAAAAAAAAAGCGGCCCCGCCGAAACGGGGCCGCTTTGTGCTGCAAGGTCAGACGTTAGTCCATCTTGACGGGTACTTTCGCCTTGAGGACGAACTTGCCGTCTTTTACGTACAGGAGGGACAGCGGGCTCTTGATCGGCTCGCGGTTTGCCTGCATGCTGATGGTGCCGGAAACACCTTCGAACTTCTTGGTCTGTGCCAGAGCGGTCTTGAAGGTTTTCGCGTCAACGCTGTTAGCACGCTTCATGGAGTCGACGAGGAGCATCACAGCGTCGTAGCCCTGGGCGTCGAAGAGGCCCGGGAGCTCGCCGTTGTGCTTGGCTTTGAACGCCTCGATGAACTTGGCGGTAGCCGGGGATGCCTGCTCGGTGGAGAAGCCGAGAGCGGACATGGAGCCCTCGACGGCCGGGCCGCCCAGCTCGATGAATTTCGGGGAGAACAGGCCGTCGCCGCCGAACATCGGAGCCTTGAGGCCCTGCTTGCGCGCTTCCTTCATGATGAGGGCGCCTTCGGTGTAGTAGCCGGAGAACAGGATGACGTCCGGCTTCTTAGCCTTGATGTTGGTGATCTGGGCGGAGAAGTCCTTGTCGCCGTCCTTCACTTTCTCGTCAGCTACGATCTTGATGGACGGAACCTTGGCAGCCGCGTCGCGGAAGGTCTGGGAGAGACCCACGGAGTAGTCGTTGTTGTCGGAGGTCACGATGGCAACCTTCTTGAAGCCGAGGTCTTTCGCGAAGTACTCGATGCAGGCGGGAATCGCGATGGAGTCGAGCAGGGTGTCGCGGAAGATGTAGTCGCCTACCTCAACTACGCCCGGGCCGGTAGCGCCGGCGGAGAGGAGGACTACGCCTGCTTTCTGTGCGATCGGAGCGGCAACCTTGGTGATGCCGGTGGTCGGGTCGCCGACGATGGCGGTGACGTTGTCGCGGGAGATGAACTTCTGGGTAACAGAAGCGCCTTCCTGCTTGTCGCCGCGGTTATCAGCCTCGACGATCTCGATCTTCTTGCCGAGAACGCCGCCGGCAGCGTTGACCTCGTCGGCAGCCATCTTCATGCCTTCGAGAGTCGGCTTGCCGAACATGGCGACGTCGCCGGTGAGGGCGCCGAGGAAGCCGATCTTCACGGTGTTGCCGGCCGGCTTAGCAGCCTCGGGTGCAGCGGCCTCTTCCTTCTTCTTGCAGCCGAACGCGCCGACTGCGAGCATTGCGACGAGAAGCAATGCGCTCATCTTCTTAAAGCTCATGCAAGTACCTCCTTAGTTTGGTTGATTACATTGTGCCAAGCTACAGTACGTCAACAGAGTCTAGTAGTCACTATACCTTTGTCAAGACAGTGACATTGAATATTCCCTCCCCGGCACAGGTTGTACCGGGGAGGGATTATGAACTAGAAGCTGTAGTTAACGAGGGCTTTCATGTCCCAGAGGTTGTCGGAGCCTTTAGCGAAGTAATCACCCACGACGAGATAGCCACCGCGTGCACCCAGGGTGACGTTCGGGGAGACCTTGTAGTAGCACTCGGCGTTGAACTCGGTACCGAGGTAGTTGCTGTCGCCTGCATGCCTTGCAACGCCGGTGTCCTTAGCGGTAGCGGCGAAACCGACGTTAGCTGCTGCGGAGACCTTTTCGCTGAAGTCGTAGTCGTAACCGAGGGTGCCCATGATTACGCCTTCGTTGTTGTTGTTCACGTCGTAGATCAGGGCGTTGTCGATGGTGGTCGCCCACTTGTCACGGCCGAGCATGATCATCTCGGAGTCGTAGAACTGGCCGCCCTCGGTAGCAAAGTCCCCACCGTTGGTGGCTACGTAGAAGGCATCCTTGCCGCCGGAAACGTAGAGGAAGTTGGTGCGAGCGGTACCGCCGGCGAGAGCCATTTTAGCGCCCAGGTTGAAGGCATAACCTTTTGCGTCCATGTCAGCAGTGAGGTCGCCGAACTGCTTGGCAGCGAAGCCGCTGAGAGAAACCGGGCCGATCACACCTTCAGCATTGATCCCAAGGGTATGAACCTTGGTGTCGTTTTTGGTGGTCACAGTAGACGCGGGGACGAAGTTGGCGTTGTCGAGGAAAATCGGGTTGCCGTTGGCATCGACACCGGCAACATCGCCAGTGGCGTCGATGGTGGTGGAGTTGGTGCGGTTGTCCTTGATGAAGTAGTAAGCGGCACCGACCTTGAAGTTTTTGCTGACGCTGTACTTGGCGTCGAGGGAGACCATGTCCTCGGTGTTGTCGCCAAGAACGTTGCCTTTATCGTTGAAACGGAAGAAACCGGCAGACACGCTCGCGTTGGAGTAGTCATGCGAAACAAGGATACCAGCCATGTCGGCATCGAACAGAATGCCTTTGAGGGAGTCGGTGTTCGGCATCATACCGATTTTGGCGTTGATGGAGGGGTAGTTCAGGTCCAGATAGATGTTCTTGGTCTCCATGTTGACGGTGTCGGCACCAAGGGCGCCGCCGCCGCCGCGCGCGTTCACGTAGGAGCTGTTGCCCCAGTAGTTGTAGTCGAACTCGAACTTGGTAACCAGTTTGACATGGTCGTCGGCTTTCGCGGTGTAACCCAGACGCATGCGCTGAACGAAAAAGTTTGCGGTATCAGAGTTTTTTTCTACGACCCCGGTGCTGGCAAAGTTGCCGGTGTCGAAGAAGGTGGTGAACGAGCCGGTGAACTGGTTCTCCAGAGCGAGAGCCGGGACTGCGGATGCTGCGGTGAGAGCTGCTGCTACTGCAACTACAAGCTTCTTGTTCTTCATTACTGCCTCCTCGTTGTTTTAGTGAATTGCAATTCCAGCTTGTGAAACGGTGCTACGGTAAGTCAGAAAAAGACCTATCACCCCTTTCCTGTTGCTGAAGTAAATTACACCGGATACAAAAACTGGCCCCTACTGACGCAGGGGCCAGCGAAATTACAATATCTGGCTCAGGAACAACTTGGCGCGCTCGTGCGTTGGCTGCGTGAAGAAGTGCTCTGGCGTCCCCTCCTCCACGATGCGACCGGCGTCCATGAAAATGACGCGGTCCGCCACTTCGCGCGCGAAACCCATCTCGTGCGTCACAACGGCCATGGTCATGCCTTCTTTAGCAAGATCCTTCATGACGTCGAGAACCTCACCGATCATCTCCGGGTCGAGCGCAGAAGTCGGCTCGTCGAAGAGCATCAGTTTCGGCTCCATGGCGAGCGAACGCGCGATAGCAACACGCTGCTGCTGACCGCCCGAGAGCTTGCCCGGGTAGGACTTCGCCTTGGAAGCAAGGCCCACGCGCTCGAGAAGCGCCATCGCCTTCTCCTCCGCCTCATGCCTGGAGCGCTTGCGCACCACGATCTGGGCGAGGGTCAGGTTGTCGAGCACGGTCTTGTGCGGGAACAGGTTGAAGGACTGGAAAACCATCCCCACCTCTTCACGCACCTTGGTGATGTCCGTCTTCGGGTCGTAGAGATCCATGCCGTCGACGACGATGGTGCCGCGGTCGATTTCCTCGAGACGGTTGATGGAACGAAGCAGCGTGGACTTCCCGGACCCGGAAGGGCCGATGATGACCACCTTTTCGCCGTCGTACACATCCAGGGAGACCCGGTCAAGGGCGCGGAACGACCCGTAGACCTTGATGATCTCCTTTGCCTCTACCATTTTCCTGCGGTTATTTGTTGACACTGACACGCTCCTCCATAACGCCGATGATCTTCGAGAAGAACAAGGTGATGATCAGGTAAATCAGCGCGATGACCGTGTAGGTCTCGAAATAGGTGAAGGATTCGGAGGCGTACTCGCGGCCCCGACGCAAAAGGTCGGCAACTGCGATGATGGAGACGAGCGAAGAGTCCTTCAAGAGTGCGATGAACTCGTTGCCCACCGGCGGCAGGATGACCTTGACCGCCTGCGGCAGAATGACATGGATCATGGCCTGACGGCCGTTCATCCCCAGGGAAAGGGCCGCCTCGCGCTGCCCCTTGGCGATCGACTCGATCCCCGCACGGACCACCTCGCCCATATACGCGCCATAGCAAACGGCCATGGCGATAATGGCGGAAAGGATGGCGGGGACCTTCACGATATTGCCTAGTGCATAGTAGATATAGAAGATCTGCACCAAAAGCGGGATCCCGCGGATGATCTCGACATAGAGGGAAGCGATGCCGTTGAAGAAGCGGTTCTTGGAGATCCGGCCCAAACCGGTGATGAGGCCGATGACGATGGCCAGAAGGATCGCCCCGAGGGTCACCTTGAAGGTAACTGCGATGCCGTCGGGAACGAACTTGAGAATCTCGAGGTACGGGTCGGGTTTTGTGTAAGCGAGGTAAGAGATGGTGCCGATGGCGCCAAAGAACGCGATGCGCCACGCGGTGAAGAGGCCGCGGTCGCTCTTACGGGGGATGGCCGCGCCGTCCCCTACATCAATGATCTGCTTCTTTGCTTCAATACTCATGCTTTCTTCTGACCGTCCTGCGCCGGCATATCTTGTCGGCTTGTGTATTTGCTGCTAAGACCCTGCCTACCATTAATCGAAGAAAGCTCCTGCGGAAGCGGCCCAGCCGTGGGCCATTCATTCCGCAGGAGCTTTTGAGGTGTTACTTAAGCTGCCACTTCTTCTTGAGCTGTGCGTCGATTTTCTTCTTCTGGACGGCTGCGATGCCCTTGTTGAGCTGTGCGACCAGTTCCTTGTTGCCTTTCTTCACGACGATACCGTAGGCTTCCTTGGTGAAGGACTTGCCGACGATCTTGAACTTGCTGCTGTACTCTTTCTTCTGCAGCGCGTAGGTGATGGCGGTCGGCTCGTCGCAGACGACACCGGCGATGCGGCCGGCAGCCATGTCCTCAAAAGCCAGGCCGACTTCGTCGTAGGTCTTAAGCTCCACGCCGGCGACCTTCTTGATCTCCATTGCGCCGGTGGTGCCGATCTGGGCGCCGAGCTTCTTGCCCTTCAGGTCAGCGATCTTGGTCCCCTTCTCAGCCTTGGGAACAACGAGGATCTGACCGATCTGTACGTAAGGAATGGTGAAATCGTACTTCGCCTGACGCTCCGGGGTGATGGTGACCGAAGAGATGATGGCGTCGTACTGACCGGCTTCAACACCGGCGAAGATGCCGTCCCAAGCGGTGTTCTTTACGGTAACCTGGAGACCGGCCTCTTTGGCGACGGCGTTGATGAAGTCGATGTCGAAACCAACGACCTTCTTGTTGGCATCAACAAACTCCATCGGCGGCCAGGTCGCGTCGGACGCGACGGTGATCGCCTTCTTGGGAGCGGCGAATGCCGCGGACACAACGCAGAGCCCGAGAGCCAGTACTGCAGTCATAATACGAAGTGATTTCATGTTTCCTCCTTAATCTGGTTTAATATTAGGCGGAGTACACCATTCAGCTTTATCGCCGCATACTTTTAAAGGTATTCCACCCTCTTGTCAACCACTTATTAATTAGGGATTGCGCTGGTTTTAAGCTCATGTTAACTTGTCATACCACAATTAAGTGAATTCAAGGTTTTATGGGGTCAAAATTACTTTGGGATCTGTGAAAAAAATTCGGGCCGGTATACTTCTTTTGATAACGACGTTCTTCTGGGGCGTCACCTTCACTGTGGTGAAGGACGCGATCAGTCAGGTTGACGTATTCGTTTTTCTGGCTCAGCGTTTCCTTTTTGCGACGGCGATCATGCTTCCTCTTGCCTTGTTTCGGGTCAATAAGATCAACTCCAGAACCCTTAGCCATGGCGCCATACTTGGAGTCCTGCTGTTTGCTTCTTACGCCTTCCAGACCGTGGCCCTGAAGTACACCAGTGCATCGAATACCGGCTTTCTTACCGGACTAAGCGTCTTACTCGTGCCGATTTTCGGCGCAGCGATTTTCAGGCATTCCATCGACAGCGGCATCAGATGGGGTGTCGGTCTCGCCACGCCCGGCCTTTTCCTTCTCTGCACCGACGGCAGCCTCAGCTTCAACCGGGGTGACGTCCTAGGCGCCATATGCGGCGCCTGCGTCGCGCTGCACCTGCTTTACACGAGCCACTTCGCCCGGCATGCCGGTAACGACGTCTACCTTCTCACCACCTTGCAGCTCACCGTGGTCGGTCTGCTGAGTCTGGCCTCCGCGTCCTTTCGCGGCCAAGAGGTCTTCATCTGGCACCCGGAACTCCTCTGGACCCTGGTGGTCTGCGTTCTGATCGCCACCATCTTTGCCTTTCTGGTGCAGACCACCATGCAGAAGTTCATCAGCCCGGCCCACACCGCGCTCATCTTCTGCACCGAACCTGTCTTCGCCGCAGCCTACGCCTATTACGCCGCCGGGGAACGGCTCGGGATCTTCGGCATGATCGGAGCGGCCCTCATCCTTGCCGGGATGATCGTTTCGGAACTGCTTCCTGACGGGACCCAGAGCGATGACGCCGTTACGGTTGCCGCAGAAGGGTGAACCGGCACTTGGCTGTTGACAGAGTTTCGCGGTTGTAATAATTCTTTCAATCCGGCCAGACTTTAATCACATGCACGAGCGGCTTTGCCGCGCAAGAAGGGGAAAACATGATCAACTCGGGAGATCACAGCGAGCTCAAGCATCATTTTGCCAGCGATAACTACGCAGGTATCTGCAGCGAAGCGTGGCAGGCGATGGCCGAGGCGAACAGCGGGCTCGCCAGCTCCTACGGGGACGACCGCTGGACCGCACAGGCGTGCGAGAAGATCCGTGAAGTGTTCGAGAAGGACTGCGAGGTCTTTTTCGTTTTCAACGGCACCGCGGCCAACTCTCTCGCCCTTGCCTCTTTGTGCCAGTCATACCACTCCATCGTCTGCCACGAGATGGCGCACATCGAAACCGACGAGTGCGGCGCCACCGAGTTCTTCTCGAACGGCACCAAGGTGCTGCTGGTTCCGGGCGAAAACGGCAAGATCAACCTTGATGCCGTCGAGCATACCATCACGAAACGGAGCGACATCCACTACCCGAAGGCCCGTGCCCTGAGCATCACCCAGGCGACCGAGCTCGGGACGCTCTATTCTCTCGAGGAGCTGCAGGGGATCGGGGAGCTGGCCAAGAAGTACAACCTGAGAGTGCATATGGACGGCGCACGGTTCGCGAACGCCGTGGCGTCCATGAACGTCGCCCCCAAGGAGATCAGCTGGCAGGCAGGGGTCGACGTCCTTACCTTCGGGGGGACCAAGAACGGCTTCGCCGTGGGTGAAGCGGTGGTCTTCTTCAACAAGGAACTCGCCCACGAATTCGATTACCGCTGCAAGCAGGCCGGGCAACTCGCCTCGAAGATGCGCTTTCTCACCGCCCCCTGGATCGGCATGCTCGACAGCGGAGCGTGGCTCAGGAACGCGGCCCACGCCAACAGCTGTGCGAGGCTCCTCGCCAACGAGATCAAGAAGATCCCCCAGGTGCGTATCATGTTCGAAAGCCAGGCCAACTCGGTGTTTCTGGAAATGGCACCGGAAGCGTTGGAAGCCCTGCGCGCCAAGGGTTGGCACTTCTACACCTTCATAGGCTCCGGTGGCGCCCGGTTCATGTGCTCCTGGGACACCAAGGTCGAAGAAGTCGCCCGGCTCGTCGCCGACATCAAGGCCTCGGTCGCCTGATCCTCCATAAAGCCAGAAGGGACGCCGTTTGTTTCGGCGTCCCTTCTTTTGTTCATACACCCCGCAGCGCTTTCCCCTTCATACCGCCCCCTAGCTTAGAAAGAACATCTGCAAAACTGGGACATTTAAGGACGAATCTGTCGAGTTTTGGAAAAAGTTGTCAGATTAGAGCCCAAATCTATCAACTTTTTGGAAAACTCGTCAGATTAGAGCACAAATCTGTCAACTTTTTGGAAAACTCGTCAGATTAGAGCCCGAATCTGTCAGCTTTTTAAAAAACTCGTCAGATTAGAGCCCAAATCTATCAGCTTTTCGAAAAAGTCGTCACATTTCGGTCAAAGCCTATCGTCATCTCAGGGGGCACCGAGTCGAGAGGGAGAGGTACCAGAAAACTAGCTCAACTATCCCCCTGCTCAAAATCCAACTGGTGCGCTCTGGTGAAGTAGCGCCGGTAGCCCTGCAGGACTATAAGGTAGGCGGTTATGGCCACGGCTCCGGTGATGGCGCACATGATCGCAACCTGGTAACGCACCGCCACCATCGGTTCCGTCCCGGAGAGGATCTGCCCTGTCATCATTCCCGGCAGCGAGACGATTCCCATCGCTGCCATGGTGTTGACCGTGGGCATGATAGCCGCCTTGAAGGCGTTTCTAAGCGCAGGCTTCGACGACTGGCGTGCGCTCGCCCCCAGACAGAGGGCGGTCTCGATCTCCTCGCGTCGCTCCCGCATCTCGGCCCCGAGACGCTCCGCCGCGAGGCTCGCCCCGTTCATAGAATTGCCGATAATCATCCCGGCCAGCGGGATAAGGTAGCGCGGGTCGTACCAGGGCGAGTAATGCACCACGAGGGTGCAAAACAGAAAGGTGACGCTGCCGCAGCCGATGAGGAGCGAGACGCCGACCACGCGGTAAAAACGCGGCACCTTCGTTTTGATGCGGCCGCCTATCACCTGCAGGGAGAAGACTCCCATCAGAAGCAGTATGGCGAGAACCGGCAACGGACTCTTCACCGCGAAAATGAAATGCAGCAGATAGCCAACGGCAAGAAGCTGAAAGACCATGCGCAAGGAAGCCCACAGCATCTGCCCTTCCTGCCCTATCCTCTTCAACCGGGCGAGCACCACCGCAACGATGACCAAGCCGTAAGCCGCGAGCAAGTCCAGCAGGCTTAAATTCACCAGTCCCTGATTGTCCATTTACCCCTCCTGATCGAGCGGTTCAGAGAGAAAGGCCCTCAATGCCGCCGTATTCGGGTGAGCCAGGAGTTCGGCGGCCCTTCCCTCTTCAAGGATGCGCCCCGCCTCAAGGTAGAAACAGTAGTCGGCAACCTTTTGCGTCAGACGCAGATCATGCGTCACCATGATCATGGTGATGCTCTTCCCGTGGCTGATTTCTCGCAGGGTAGACGCCAGTTCGTCCGACGTTCTGCGATCGAGTGCACTCGTCGGCTCGTCCAAAAGAATAACTTGAGGTTTGGTGATCAAAGCCCGCGCAACCCCGACCCTTTGCTGCTGCCCAAGGCTCAAGGAACGGGCGTTTCGCTCCAGCAGTCCCGGGTCCAGCTTGGCGGACGACAACACATCCAGCACATCGGCGCTGCCAGCCTCGGGAGGAGTCGTCTGCCGATATTTGAAGGGCATCTGCAGGTTGTCCAGGACCGTCCCGTCGAACATGAAAGGCTTCTGCGGCACGAGAGCAACCAGGCGCCTAAGTTCAAGGGGGTCAAGCGTCGCTATATCCTTTCCGTCAAGTTCGATGCGCCCTTCACCGGGCTCGGTCAGGCGGTTGATCAGGCGGATGAGGGTACTCTTGCCGCCACCGGAAGGGCCGATGATGGCGGTGATTTGGCCGGGCTTCGCGCAAAAGGAAACGGAATCGAGCAACCGCACGCGTCCACCATCGGACCGCCGCCCGAAATACGACACATTTGTCAGTTGAATCGAACAAACGGGGAAACTGTCCACAGCTTTCTCCTTCCTTACAGAAAAAGCACGGAGTGCGGCGCACCGTGCTTTTCAAACCTCATCGTCAATGTCATCTCTCGGTGAGACTACCCGATAGAAGCGAGTTCCAGCCTGCCGCCCCAGCGCAGCATCAACTCTCCACGCAGCCTTTCGTGCCCCGGCATGCTCAGTTCCGGATCGTGTTCCACCAGCGCGAAGGCTTCCTTTCTCGCCTGTTCGAGGACACCGCCGTCACGCAGGATATCCGCCACGCGCAACTCGGGAAGCCCCGCCTGACGCGTTCCAAGGAAATCTCCCGGCCCCCGGATCTGCAGGTCCGCCTCGGCGATGACGAAACCGTCGGAACTCTTCACCATCACCTCGAGCCTCTTCTGCCCATCTTCGGAGAGCCTGTCCCCGGCGAGCAGGATGCAGCGCGAGCGCTCGCTGCCGCGCCCTACCCTGCCGCGCAGCTGATGCAGTTGCGACAGGCCGAAACGCTCGGCGTGCTCGATCACCATCACCGTCGCGTTCGGGACGTCGATCCCTACCTCGATGACCGTGGTGGAGACGAGGATGTCGGTCTCCCCCGCCTTGAATCCCTTCATCACCGCTTCCTTCTCGGCGGCGCTCATCCTTCCGTGCAGGACGGCCACACGCAGGTCAGGAAAAACCTCCTGCGCGAGATGCTCGGCCATCTGCACCGCGGCCTTCAGGTCGATCTTTTCCGACTCCTCGACGAGGGGGTAGATGACGTAGGCCTGCCTACCCTTTTGCACCTCCTCACGTACCAGCGAGTAGACCTCGCGCCGGCGCGATTCGCGCACCATCCGGGTCTCGATCGGGGTCCTGCCCGGCGGGAGTTCGTCGATGACGGAGAGGGAGAGATCGCCGAAAACGGTCATGGAGAGGGTGCGCGGGATGGGGGTCGCGGTCATGACGAGGATGTCGGGGTTGCCACCCTTCTTCTTCAGGAGGGCGCGCTGCACCACGCCGAAGCGGTGCTGTTCGTCGATGACACCGAGCCCCAGCCGGTGAAACTCGACCTTGTCCTGGATCACGGCGTGCGTTCCGACCACGATGCGGGTCTCGCCGGAAGCGATCTTGTCCAGGGTGTCGCTCTTTCCCTTGATGCTGGCGGTCAGAAGTGCGACCGATATGCCTAGCTGCTCGCAGAAGCGGTGGATGTTCAGGTAGTGCTGCTCGGCCAGAAGCTCGGTCGGGGCCATGATGGCCACCTGGTACTCGTTCTCGACGCTGACGAGCGCGGCCATGAGCGCGACCAGCGTTTTGCCGCAGCCGACGTCCCCCTGCACCAGACGGTGCATCGGGTGCGGCGCCATCATGTCCTCCTTGATCTCGGAGAGGACGCGTTTCTGTGCGCCGGTCAGGCTGAAGGGAAGAAGCTTCAAAAGCTCCTTGGTGTAACGATGGGTCACCTTGAAGCTGATGCCGTCCTCAAGTGCGACACCGCGCTTTTTCATGGCGAGCCCAAGCTGCAGGAAGAAAAGCTCGTCGAAGGCGAGTGAGCGGTGCGCCCTGGAGCGTCCGCTGTTCATCTCGGTTATCGCGGCCGAGGGATCGGGCTGGTGCGCCTCACGAAGCGCCACGGGAAGGCTCAAAAGGTGATGCCGGTGCAGCAGCACCTCGGGGAGCGCCTCCTTCACGTAGCGGCTGTAGCGCGGCACCGCCTCGCGCATGATGCGGCGCATCACCTTCTGGCTCACCCCCTCGGTGAGCGGATAGACGGGGAGGATGCGGCCGAAATTCTCGGGGTCGCGCGCCATAACCTGCTCGATCCCCTCCCCCTCCCCGGCCCATTCCACCTCGGGGTGGTGCATCTCGCGCTGGAAACCGAACTGGTGCACGTCGCCGATGAAGATGCCGCGCCGGCCGGGGGTGAACTGCTTTTTCAGGAAGTTGGGCTGGAAATTGAACCACTTGAGCGGCATGCTGCCGGTCTCGTCCCTGACGATCGCCTCGAAGTAGCGCCTCCCCCCCTTGGTGACCTGCGCCTCGGCGGATACCACGGTCGCGAAGAATGCCTCGCTGTTTCCAGGGCGCAGTTCCGCGATCCGCTTCAACTGGCGGCGGTCCTCGTAGCGATGCGGCAGCAGGTAGAGGGCGTCCTCGACCGTCACGATCCCCTTCTTGGCGAAAAGGTCGGCGAGCTTCGGCCCAACCCCCTTGATGGCGGTCATCGGGGTCTTCAACTCTTCCGGTTGTGATACTGCTGCAGGAACGGTTTTCAACGACGTGGCAGGCGCAGCCGTGGAGGCGCTTGCCCTGGATTTTGCAGAGTCCTGGGCGGGAGCGTGCCTGGTAATGTGCAGGGCGCCGTCGACGATCTCGACGCTGACCCGGTCACCCGGACACAGCTTGAGGGAATTCCTGAGCTCTTCCGGAAGTTGGAGTGACCCGTCTGGCGCGAGTGTTATGATCGGCATGGGAGGAAAAGGAAAGCGCCCGGCGGTTGCTTCCGCCGGGCGCCGTTTTGTTAGGCGAAGATCTGGTTGAGGTCGTTGACGATGTCGTCCACGTTGATGCCGTGGGCCGCGCATCCCTGCTCCAGGGACTCGTTCTGAGCGCCCATGCAGCCGATGCAGCCGAGGTTGTATTTGGCAAGCACCTTGACGACGTCCGGGTGCATCCTCATAACTGCGGCAAAAGTCATGTCCTTGGTTACCTGAGCCATGTAAATCCTCCTGTTACGCGCGAAGCGTTTGGTTTGCGTTGCCGACGGGAGCGTCCCGCCCTTTTGGTCAAGCCGTCTGCCGCGCGACGCCACGCTGCGCAGCGCGAGACAGCCGGTCCATCTATTCGTAGCGGATCTCGATGATCTCGTATTCCTTCATGCCGGAGGGGACACTGACGCGGACGGTATCGTCCAGCTTGTGCCCGATGAGCGCCTTGCCTACCGGGGAGGTACAGGAGATCTTGCCCAGTTTGATGTCGGCCTCGTCCTCGCCGACGATCTTGTAGGTGATTTCCTCTTCGGTCGCGGTGTCGTACACGGTGACAGTCGCGCCGAATACCACCTTGTCCGGCTTCAGGTTGGAGAGGTCTACCACATAGGCCCTCGCCAGTTTGTCCTGCAGCTCAAGAATGCGCCCCTCGATGAAGCCCTGACGGTTCTTGGCCGCATCGTACTCCGCATTCTCGGAAAGGTCGCCGTGCGACCTCGCCTCGGCGATATCCTGGATCACCTTCGGGCGTTCTTCCTTAATAAGGCGTTTCAGGTCCTCTTGGAGGGCCTCGTAACTCTCCTTGGTCAATGGAACGGTCTGAGACATCGCTTCTGCTCCTTGATGAACTTATAGGGGGGCCTGGTGGCCCCCCCGTTGCACTGCTAGCTGGATTTGCAAAGGGAGCGTCAACTCGACGCTCCCCGGTCAGTTACTTCAAATAATCCTGAATAGATTTCACTTCCAGCTTGGACTGCGACATCGCGATGATGCCGTCCACCGCGGCCCGTGCCCCGGAGGCTGTCGTGTAGTAGGCGACGTTGTTGATCAGGGTGTTCCTGCGGATCGAGTAGGAATCGGCCACTGCCTGGGCACCGTGAGTGGTGTTGATGACCATGCAGATCTCGTTGTTCTTGATCATGTCGACTATGTGCGGACGACCTTCTACCACCTTGTTCACCACCTGGACCTTTACTCCCCTGTCCTGCAGGTAAGTCGCGGTACCGCGGGTGGCGACCAGATCGAAGCCCTGATCATACAGTCTTTTGGCTGCGGTGACAATATGTTTTTTGTCCGTGTCCTTCACTGATATGAACACTTTACCGGCCGCGGGAAGCTTCACGTTGGCCCCCATCTGCGCCTTGGCGAAGGCCTTGGCGAAAGTCTCGCCGATCCCCATGACCTCGCCGGTAGACTTCATCTCCGGCCCGAGGATGGTGTCGACGCCGGGGAACTTGGCGAAGGGGAAGACCGACTCTTTCACCGAGATGTGCTCGGGGATGATCTCGTCGGTGACACCCAGCTCCGTGAGGGTCTTGCCGGCCATGACGCGGGCGGCGATCTTCGCGAGCGGCCTGCCGGTCGCCTTGGAGACGAAGGGCGAGGTGCGGGAAGCACGCGGGTTGACCTCGATGATGTAGATGTCGTTGTCCTTCACGGCGTACTGGACGTTCATGAGCCCCTTGACGTTGAGTTCCAGCGCCATCACCTTGGTCTGGCGCCTGATCTCGTCAGCGATCTCCTGCGAGATGGAGTAAGGGGGGAGCGAGCAGGCCGAGTCGCCGGAATGAATGCCCGCCTCCTCGATGTGCTCCATGATGCCGCCGATCACGGCGATGTTGCCGTCGCAAAGCGCGTCGACGTCGATCTCGATCGCTTCGTCGAGGAACTTGTCGATGAGGATCGGGTGTTCAGGGGAGGCCTGCACCGCGGTGTGCATGTAGCGGCGCAGGTTGTCCACGTCGTAGACGATCTCCATGGCGCGGCCGCCCAGAACGTAAGAGGGACGCACCACCACCGGGTACCCGATGCGCTCGGCGACCGCCTCCGCCTCCTCGAAGGAGCGCGCGGTGCCGTTTTCCGGCTGACGCAGGTTCAGCTTCTGCAGCATCTCCTGGAAGCGCTCACGGTCCTCGGCGCGGTCGATGGCGTCCGGCGAGGTGCCGATGATGGGAACGCCCGCCTTCTCGAGCGCGACGGCGAGTTTCAGCGGGGTCTGCCCGCCGAACTGCACGATGACGCCCGTCGGCTTCTCGACGTCGACGATGTTGAGCACGTCCTCGTAAGTGAGCGGCTCGAAGTAGAGGCGGTCCGAGGTATCGTAGTCGGTCGAGACGGTCTCGGGGTTGCAGTTGACCATGATGGTCTCGTAGCCGTCCTCGGCGAGGGCGAAGACGCCGTGCACGCAGCAGTAGTCGAACTCGATCCCCTGGCCGATCCGGTTCGGTCCGCCGCCGAGGATGATGATCTTCTTACGGCTCGTTACATCGGCCTCGCACTCCTCCTCGTAGGTCGAGTAGAGATACGGGGTGTGGGCGACGAACTCTGCGGCGCAGGTGTCGACCCGCTTGAAGACCGGCTTCACGCCGAGGGAAAGACGGAGCTCACGCACCTCCCCTTCCGTCACCTTCCAGAGCTGGGCGAGGTACTTGTCCGAGAAGCCGTAGCGCTTGGCGTCCCAGATGGTGTCACGCAGCACGTCACCGGACTTGTCCTTGATGTCGGCCTGCTTCAGGCACTCCTCCATCTCGATGATCTGGCGGATGTTGTGCAGGAACCAGGGATCGATGGCGGTGAGGGCGTAGATCTCGTCCACGGTCATGCCGCAGCGGAAGGCGTCGCCGACATACCAGAGGCGGTCGCAGTTCGGCGTCCTCAGCTTGTCGTTCAGAAGGGTGCGCTCCTTTTCGGAAAGGGCACGGCGGGTGTCGCCGCCGACGCCGAAGAAGCGGGACTCGAAGCCGCAGGAGCCGATCTCCAGGGAGCGGAGCGCCTTCTGGAAGCTCTCCTTGAAGGTACGGCCGATGGACATGACCTCACCCACCGACTTCATCTGGGTGGTGAGGGTCGCGTCCGCCGCCGGGAACTTCTCGAAGGTGAAGCGCGGGATCTTGGTCACCACGTAGTCGATAGTCGGCTCGAAGCAGGCCGGGGTCTCCTTGGTGATGTCGTTGGTGATCTCGTCCAGGGTGTAGCCGACGGCAAGTTTGGCGGCGATCTTCGCGATCGGGAAGCCGGTTGCCTTGGATGCGAGCGCCGAGGAGCGGGAGACGCGCGGGTTCATCTCGATGACGATGAGGCGGCCGTTTTTCGGGTTGATGCCGAACTGGATGTTGGACCCGCCGGTGTCGACGCCGATCTCGCGGATGATCTTGAGCGAGGCGTCGCGCAGGATCTGGTATTCCTTGTCGGTGAGCGTCTGGGCCGGGGCCACGGTGATGGAGTCGCCGGTGTGCACGCCCATGGCGTCGAAGTTCTCGATGGAGCAGATGATGACGACGTTGTCCGCGGTGTCGCGCATGACCTCGAGTTCGTACTCCTTCCAACCGATCAGGGACTCCTCGACCAGGATCTCGTCGGTAGGCGAAGCCTCGATGCCCGCCATGGACATGCGCTCGTACTCTTCCATGTTGTAGGCGATGCCGCCACCGGTGCCGCCCAGGGTGAAGGAGGGGCGGATGATGGCCGGGAAGCCGACGTGCTTGATCACGTCCATCGACTCCTGGTAGTTGTGCGCGAGACCCGACCTCGGGATATCGAGGCCGATCCTCACCATCGCCTCCTTGAACAGGGTGCGGTCCTCGGCCTTTTTGATGGCCGGGAGTTTCGCGCCGATCAGCTCCACCCCGAACTTGTCGAGGGTGCCGTTCTCGGCCACCGCTACCGCCGTGTTTAGTGCGGTCTGCCCGCCGAGGGTCGGCAGCACCGCGTCCGGGCGCTCCTTCTCGATGATCCTTGCGAGGACCTCCGGGGTGACCGGCTCGATGTAGGTTGCGTCGGCGAAGTCCGGGTCGGTCATGATGGTCGCCGGGTTCGAGTTGAGGAGGACAACCTGGTACCCCTCTTCCTTGAGCGCCTTGCAGGCCTGGGTGCCGGAATAGTCGAACTCGCACGCCTGGCCGATGACGATCGGTCCCGCGCCGATGATGAGGATCTTCTTGATGTCTGTGCGTTTCGGCATGTAAATCTCCTATTGAATCTAGTTCTACGTTCTATGTTCTACGTTCTACGTTAAAAACCAAAATCTTTGCATTGCTTTTAACTTAGAACCTAGAACGTAGAACGTAGAACCTGCTTTTAAGGTTCTTCCTGTACCCACCCGTTTTCCAGCTCCAGCTCTTCCAGGGCGTCTACCGCCTCGGTGTACTCTTCGCCGGTGATCCTTCTCTCAATCCCAGGCGTCTGCGCGGCGGCGTGTGCCGGGAAGTACTGACTCATCAGGGCGATGTGGGTTTCGGTCCCTAAGTTCTCCGCGATCCACTCGAGCGTTTCAGGACTCCCCGCCTGCCCCTCCGGCAGCACCAGGTGTCGCACGATCAGGCCGCTTACCGCGATGCCGTCATCGTCACACTGAAGATGGCCAACCTGCCTCAGCATCTCCGGAAGCGCCCGCCGGTTCACCTCGGTGTAACCCTTGGCGCCGGAGAGCCTTACCGCCACCTCGTTCGAGCAGTACTTCATGTCAGGCAGGTAGATATCCACCACGCCGTCCAGAAGCTGAAGTGTCTCAAGACTCTCGTAACCGCTCGTGTTCCACACGATGGGAATCCTGAACCCCTTGCGGATGGCGAGGTAGAGGGCGGCCAGGATCTGCGGCGTGAAGTGGGTCGGCGTGACGAAGTTTATGTTGTGCACGCCCTTTTTCTGCAGCCCCACCATCTTGTCGGCCAGCTGCCCCGCGGTAAGGTCGGTCCCGTTTCTAAGCTGGCTGATCGGGAAGTTCTGGCAGAACTTGCAGTTCAGGGTGCAGCCCGAGAGAAAGATGGTGCCGGAGCCATTGGTCCCCGAGATGGGAGGCTCCTCCCCCCGGTGCACGTTCGCTGAGGCGATACGCACCTCTTTGCCGCTTTCGCAAAGCCCAACTTCCCCGGCCAGACGGTTCACTCCGCAGGCGTGCGGGCAGATGTCGCAGGCGGCGAGACGGCCGTAGGCGGCCTTTATGCGCCGCGCGAGTTCGCCGCTTTCGTATAGTTCCAGGTACTTCATGCCTGCTTTAAACAATGTACACCTTCGACCAACTCTTCAATCTCCCCCTCCCCTCGCTGGAGGGGCAGGGTAACGATTTTCCACTACATGACGTCAGCATTCCCTCTCCCTCCGGGAGAGGGTCAGGGTGAGGGCGTCGGCAGCTACGACTCCTCACTCCGAGGCAGCGCCCTCACCCGCCCGTTGGGCACCCTCTCCCGGGGGGAGAGGGGACTGGGTGAAAGTGCGTCACTGATCGTTGTTATTTATGCTTCTCCATCAACTCCACGAACCTGTTGAACAGGTAGTGGGAGTCGTGCGGCCCGGGGGACGCCTCGGGGTGGTGCTGCACCGAGAAGATCGGCAGCGTCTTGTGCGCCATCCCCTCGACGGTCTGGTCGTTCAGGTTCTCGTGGGCGAGCCCCGCCACGTTCTGCAGCGAGAGGATGTCGACCGAGAAGCCGTGGTTCTGCGCGGTGATCTCAACCTTCTTGGTCGCGATGTCCATGACCGGAAGGTTGGAGCCGTGGTTGCCGAACTTGAGCTTGATGGTGCGCCCGCCAAGGGCCAGGCCGAGCAACTGGTGGCCCAGGCAGATGCCGAAAATCGGCTTCTTGCCCACGAACTTCTTGATGTTCTCGATTACTTCCTTCATCGGCTCCGGGTCGCCAGGGCCGTTGGAGAGGAAGATGCCGTCCGGGTTCATGGCGAGCGCCGATTCGGCCGGGAAGGTGGCAGGCACGACGGTCACGTCGCAGCCGGCGGAAACCAGGCAGCGCAGGATGTTCAGCTTGATGCCGAAGTCATAGGCGACCACCTTGTACTTGAGATCCTTGCGGTCCACCTCGGGGTAGCCGGTCTGCAGGTCCCAAAGGCCCTGGGTCCAGTGGTAGGGCTTGTCGCAGGTAACGCCGGTGGCGAGATCGAGGCCGGACATGGACGGAATGGCGCGCGCCTTTTTCACCAGGCTTTCCGGGTCGAAATCGACGGTTGAGATGATGCCGTTCTGGGCGCCTTTGTCGCGCAGGTGCCGGGTGAGCGCGCGGGTATCGATCCCCTGGATGCCGACCACGCCGTTTTCCTTGAGGTAGGCATCGAGGCTCATGGTGGCGCGGTAGTTCGAGTAGCAGTCGAGGTACTCGCGGACGATGAAGCCGGATAGGTAGAGCTGGTTGCTCTCGATGTCCTCGGGGTTGATCCCGGTGTTGCCGATCTGGGTATAGGTCATGGTGACCATCTGTCCCCTGTACGAGGGGTCGGTGAGCACTTCCTGGTAACCGGACATGGCGGTGTTGAACACCACCTCGCCGCTCGTTTCGCCCGTTGCGCCGAAGGCCTTCCCTTTGAAAATCCGGCCGTCCGCCAGAGCCAGTACTGCTTTCATGTATCTTCTCCCGAATCCGTTATATTTCTGCCGCGCCAAGAGGCGCGTATCTTCTCAATAGCCAGCCCCGCTTGAATCAAGGCCCCGCCCCCGGAGGGGGAGGGACAGGGAGGGGGTGCGCAGCATCTCCTTCCAATCAGCTTCCCCCCTCCCGACCTCCCCCCTCCAGGGGGAGGAGATTGGCTAGGCCTGGTAAACCACCTGTCCCTTGACGACGGTGTAGACCGCCTTCCCTTTCATCTTCCAGCCGATGAACGGGGAGTTCTTCGACTTGCTTTCAAGCTTCGCCGCCTCGACTTCCCACTCTTTCGCCGGATCGATGATGGTGACATCGGCCACCGCGCCGGCCCTCAGAGTGCCGCGGTCGATACCGAGGATTTTGGCGGGGTTGCACGACATTACCGAAACGAGCCCTTTAAGATCCAGCACCCCCTCCTCGACGAGCTTCAGGGAGAGCGGCAGCGAGGTCTCGAGCCCCACGATGCCGTTCAGCGCGAGGTTGAACTCGACGTCCTTCTCGTCCAGGTGATGCGGCGCGTGGTCGGTGGCGATGGCATCGATGGTGCCGTCGGCAAGACCGGCCTTCATCGCGGCGACGTCGGCGTCGCTTCTCAAGGGCGGGTTCATCTTGGCGTCGGTGTTGTAGCCGCGCACCGCCTCGTCGGTCAGGGTGAAGTAGTGCGGCGCCGTCTCGCAGGTCACTTTCACACCGCGCGCCTTGGCGTTTCTGATGATGCGCGCCGAGCCGACGGTGGAAATGTGAGCGATATGGATCGGTGCGCAGGCGAACTCGGCCAGGTACACCTCGCGGGCCACTGCGATGTCTTCGGCTGCCCAGGGGATCCCCTTGAGGCCCAGCTCGGTGGAGACGAACCCTTCGTTCATCACACCTTCGCCGACAAGGGAAAGGTCCTCGGAGTGGGAGATCACGGTGATGCCGATCCCTTTCGCGTATTCGAGGGCGCGGCGCATAAGCTCGGTGCTGCAGACGGGCTTGCCGTCGTCGGAAACCGCGACGCAGCCGGCCTCCTTCAGGTCGCCCATCTCGGCCAGGCTCTCTCCCTTGCTACCCTTGGTGATGGCGCCGACCGGGAAGACGTTCACCAACGCCTCGCTCTTGGCCTTGTTGACGACGTAGCTTGCCACCGCCTTGTTGTCGATCACCGGAGAAGTGTTCGGCATGCAGGCGACCGAGGTGAAACCGCCCGCCGCAGCGGCACGGCTGCCGGTGGCGATGTCCTCTTTGTACTCGAGGCCGGGATCGCGCAGGTGCACGTGCATGTCGATGAGTCCCGGGGTCACCAGGAGGCCGGAAGCGTCGATCACCTGGTACCCTTCCGGGGCGCCGAGCCCCTTGCCCAGTTCCAGGATGACGCCGTCCGCGATGAGGATGTCCATGGTCTCGTCGATCCCCTGCGAAGGATCGATCACCCGCCCGCCTTTTATCAGAAGATTCATCTTTATACCCTCCTAAACCCGTTCAAGGTTCAACGTTCAACGTTCAAGATGCCGCTCTGCCTTTGGCATCTAATACGGAACGGCTGCTTCACTCCAGGAAAGTTAAGATTCAACATCCGGTTCGACTGAGCCTAACGTCGAACGTTGAACGTTGAACGTCCTCTCGGTTCTATTCCACCGGTTCCCCGCCGCAGACGTGGTACAGCATGGCCATACGGACCGCTACGCCGTTTTCCACCTGCTTCAACACGTGCGACTGGTCACAGTCGGCAACGACGGAGGAGAGCTCCACGCCGCGGTTGATCGGGCCGGGATGCATGACGATGGCGTCCTTCTTCGCCAGGGAGAGAACGGCCGGGTTGAGGCCGAAGTAGCGGGCGTATTCACGCATGCTGGGAAGCAGCGTTTTACCCTGCCTCTCCAACTGGATCCTCAGCATCATCACGACGTCGGCCTGGTCGACCGCCTCACGCATGTCCTTGCAGACGGTGACGTTGCCGAGGCGCTCGATGCCGATCGGCATCATGGTCGGGGGGCCGGCGAGGAAAACATGGGCGCCCATGGTGGTGAGCCCGTAGATGTCGGAGCGGGCGACGCGGCTGTGGGTGATGTCGCCGACGATGGCGACCTTGAGCCCTTCGAGCTTGCCGAACTTCTGACGCATGGTGAGCATGTCCAAGAGCCCCTGGGAGGGGTGCTCGTGGGCGCCGTCGCCTGCGTTGATAACTGAGCAGGAGACCCTTTTGGCGAGGTACTCGTGCGCGCCGGAGATGGAGTGGCGCATCACGATGATGTCGGGTTTCATGGCGAGGAGGTTGTTTGCGGTGTCGGAAAGGGTCTCACCCTTGGTGACGGAACTGGTCGACGCGGTGATGTTCACGGCGTCGGCGGAGAGCCTTTTCGCGGCGATCTCGAAGGAGGTGCGGGTCCTGGTGGAAGCCTCGTAGAAGAGGTTGATCACCGTCTTGCCGCGCAAGGTCGGCACCTTCTTGATGTCCCGACGGTTGATCTCGCTGAGACTGTCCGCCGTGTCGAGGAGCAGCTGAATCTCCTCTTTGTTCAGATCCTTCAGGGCAATGATGTCTTTGTGCCGAAAACCCATGGTCCCCCCCAAGAAACAAGTTTTACGCCATGCACCGTGCGAGGCGCGTTGAAACGATCAGACAATCACATACACAGCTCCCCTCCCCCCTTGCGGGGGAGGGCCAGGGTGGGGGGGAAGGTGCCATCACCGTATCAATTGGCAGCTTCACCCACCCCCCTGCCCCTCCCGTCAAGGGAGGGGAGAGGAAATCGTTATTTCTGCAGGATTACTTCGGTCGGCTTGTTGTCGGCGTCGAAGGCAACCATGATGTTCTCGCTGCGGCTGGTCGGCACGTTGCGGCCGACGAAGTCGGCGCGAATCGGCAGATCGCGGTGCCCGCGGTCCACCAGTACGGCCAACTGGATGCAGGAAGGACGCCCCTGGTCGATAATGGCGTCCATGGCGGCCCTTATGGTGCGGCCGGTGAAGAGGACGTCGTCAACGAGGACGACCTTCTTTCCTTCCACGGAGAAGGGAAGCTCGGTCTTGCCCACCGGCAGGTGCTCGTGGTGTCCCTTGATGTCGTCGCGGTACATGGTGATGTCCACGGCGCCGACTGGGACTTCGACTCCCTCGATTTCGTTCAGTCGGTCGCCGAGTTCCTGGGCGAGGTAAATGCCGCCGGTCCTGATGCCGACCAGCACGAGCCCTTCGACGCCCTTGTTCTTTTCCAGCACCTCGTGGGCTATCCTGGTGAGCGCCCTTTTTACGCCGGTGCCGTCCAGTATCACAGTGTTTTCAGCCATAATAACCCCCTGTCATCGGCGTAAGCGCCTGTGGTGAAAGAGTTTGCGCCGGGGCGCGTAATTAAAAAAGAGCCTTTCCGCGCAGGTGGGCGAAAAGGCTCTTTCTTTAGATTGTAAAAGAGTGCTTTAGCTTCACCTTTGCTAACCTCACAGGGCTAATTTAAAAGGCAACGATAAATTTGAGACAAAGTAGCATCGAGGGTCCGCAGAGTCAAGGAAAAGAGGAGGCTTAAAGACGAAGATACAATTAAGTTTCCCTCACCGGCAACCTGGTATGAAATAGCCCAAGCATCGTTCCCACGGGGAGCGTGGGAACGATGCCATAAAACGGCAACCGATGAGGTCACATAGGGGCCACAGAGAAAGCATATGAGAGTGACTTCCTCAGTGTACTCTGTGAGCCTCGGTGTCCTCCGTAGTAATGCTTTTAAGGTGTCCATCCCCCTGCCCTTGCCATAGTCGCGGCAAAATGCTATAAGGCTCGGACCGTATGGGAATTTATTGACTCGTGCAGCCGCTGAGAGCGGCGTCCGCATAGAGGACAAAGGAAGACGTGATGTTGACAGGAAAACAGAAGAGATTTCTCCGGGCGCTCGGACACGGGCTGAAACCGGTGATACAGGTGGGCAAGAGCGACGTGAGCGAGGCGCTGATCCACGAGACGAGCGAGGCGCTGGCGGCTCACGAACTCATCAAGGTAAAGGTGCTGGAGAGCTGCCTCATGGACCGCCATAGCGTCGCGGAGGAGCTGTGCACCGCCTGTGAGGCGGAGCTCGCCCAGGTGCTCGGGCGCACCATGCTCCTTTATAAGCCGGCGAAGGAGCCGAAGCTGGAACTTCCCAAAGGGAAATAGCTTAGGCTGCCCCCCCAAAGAACAAGAAAAAGCCTCCCCGCTCCGGCAGGGAGGCTTTTTTGGTCTGGACGGGAAAAGGCTAGCAGACGCCGCAGGCGTTGAAATGGGAGGAGTACTTCATGTCCGTCCCCTGGATGTGATCCTGCAGCCAGCGCTTGAGGAATTCGAGAATTTCCGCGGTGAAGATGAGCCCGGCATTGTCGACCCTTGCCTGCAGTTCGAGCGCCTTCTCCGCGAATGCGGCATGCTCTTCCTTGTGCTCAGCGAGAGCCGGGTACTGCAGCTTGCGCATGTACTCCTCCTCCGCATCGAAGTGAGTTCTTGCGTAGCTGACCATACTCGAGATGATCTCCTTCTGCGCCTCCTTCCCCATACGCGCCATGTGCGCGTCATGCAGGGAGTTCAACATACCGACAAGTTTTTTGTGCTGTTCGTCGATCTCCTTCACTTTCACACTCAGTGAGTCGGTCCACTCGAAATACGCCATTGCCATCACCTCTGTAATTAGGAATTTTCAGATGGCATTAGATACCATATTTCCTACGAGGTTCAAGCACACTCACACAGTCGAAGCGTTTACACGAACGGCCCGGTCAACGTTTCAGCCTCACCGAAGTTTCCGCACCGCGTCACGCAGCGTGGCCATACTGTACGGCTTCTGTATGAAACCGATCACTTCTTCGCCGGTAAACTTCCTGGCCACCTCCTGCTCGCTGTAACCGCTTGCTATGATCACCTTCACCTCGGGATCAACGGTGTGCAGCTCGCGGTAACACTGCTCCCCGTCCATGCGCGGCATGGTGAGATCGAGGATCACGAAGCTGAAATCCCGGCTTTCGCCGAAACGACGCACAGCCTCCTCCCCGTCGGCAGCGGTGACGACGGTAAAGCCCAGCACTTTCAGGAGCTCGGCCCCTACGCTGCGCACCTCGTCTTCGTCGTCCACAAGCAGCACTTTCCCGTGTCCCTGCCAAAGACCAGCCCCCTCGGCTGGTTCCAAATCCTCGTGAGTTTCATGCGTTGCGGGAAGAAAGATGCGTATCGTGGTCCCCGCTCCCGGTTCACTGTGCACCTTGATACCCCCCCGGTGCCCCCTGACGATCCCCATGACCGCCGCCATCCCCAGTCCCCTGCCGGTGAACTTGGTGCTGAAGAAAGGATCGAACAACCTCCCGACGGTATCTTGGTCCATGCCGCAGCCGTTGTCGGAGACACCTATGAAAACGTAGCGTCCTTCGCCTCCCGGGTGTGCGGGCCAGGCATCCTGAAAAAAGCTGCCGTCACAATGCTGCACCCCGGTGGACAGCTCTATCGCGCCTTCCCTCCCCCCGATGGCTTCGGCGGCATTGCGCACGAGGTTCACGACGACCTGGCGGAGCTGGGTCGGATCCGCATCGACATGGGGAAGGGACGTCGCCAGGTGATAGCTTAGTGCCACCTGCTCCGGCACGGCGTCCCGGATCACTCCCGCCATCTCTTCGATCAGTCCGGAGAGGTCCAGTGACTGAACGACGAACCTTCCCTTGCCCGAATACGCCAGCATCTGTTTGGCCAGGTCGGCAGCCTTCGCGGCGGATTTCTCGATGCGCTGCAGGTTTTCCAGTACCGGAGATTCGGGAGGAAGCTGCATCAGGGCGAGATCGGCGTTGCCGATGATGGAGGTCAGGATGTTGTTGAAATCATGGGCGACACCACCGGCTAGGGTGCCCAAGCTCTCGAGCTTCTGGGCCTGAAGCCTTTGCCGCTCCCGCTCCGCCTGTTTGCGCTCGGCGATGTCCCTTACAAAGGCGCAGTTGAGCTCCTGGGTGTCGAAGTGAACGTAGTTCGCGACGATCTCGATCGGCACGACACGTCCATCTTTCGTTTTCTGCTGCGACTCGAACACCATGGTGCGGCTGCGGCGCAAATCCTCGAAGTGCTTGTTCCAGACTTGCTCGTCGTATTGGGGGTCGAGCTCCCATACCCGCATCCGCATCAGCTCATTGCGCGTATAACCTACGGAGCGGCATGCTGCGGGATTGACGTCTATGATACGGCCGTCGCCGCGGATCCAGTAGATGGCGTCGGAGGCGGCGTCGACGCTGATCCGGATCATCTCGAGCTTCACCTCGACCTCCTTCATCTCGGTCACGTCCCTCGACGCGCCGTACCGCACCAGCTCGCCTTCCGCCTCCCCGGCGACACAACTGCTCGTCTCGGAGATCCAGTGCACCTCCCCTTCTTTGCTGATCATCCTGAACTCTATGACATCCCGCTCCCCGGGGCGCATCGACATCATGTGTGCCATGACCCTTTCGCGATCGTCGGGATGCACCGCCGCCATCCAACAGCCGATCTCGCAGATCTCGCGGGGGGTGTAGCCCGACATGAACTTGAGGCCGCCTCCCGCCCAGGTTACGCGGTAGGGTTCGTCACCGGTCCGGGAACACTTGTAGACGAAGTCGGTGGTGATCTCCGAGATGCAGCGATAGTTCTCCTCACTCTGGGTGAGCTGTTCCTCCACTTCCTTGCGCTCGGTCAGGTCGTACAGAAAGACCACGCGGGTGCCGGTGAAGCTTTCCGGAAGAGAGATGGCGCTGCAGAGTGCGGTGCGGCTGGTGCCGTCCTTGCACGTTATCTTCGCCTCGATCGGAGCGAAAGGACGGCCGGAGGTCTGGACTTCATGAAGTTCACGCTCCCATGCCGACACCACCTGGTTGCGGTAGTCGAGGTCCGGGTATGCGCGGGGCCACCACTGCTCGAGGGTGGGGACGTCCTCGACCGTGTAGCCGAACAAGTCGCTGAAGCATCGGTTCAGGTAAAGGATCTTCCCGTTGTCATCGTTCATGGCGATCGGTATGGGGGCCGATTCGATGACGGCGCGGAACTTGAGGTCGCTGCGATGCAGCGCGTCCTGGACCTCCTTGCGGCGCATGTTCTGCACCCCCTGTTCGGCCAGCATCTGCGCCAGGGCGTGGATGAAGTTCAGGTTATTGTGCAGGTCCGCCTCGCTGAAAAGGGGAACCTTCCGGATCGCCTCCAGGTAGTCCGCTTCGTCAAAGCCGTAGTGCCTCGCCTGTTGGATGAAGCGGGACTCGTCCGGGGGGGAAGTGAAGAGCTGTCCGACGAAAACGTCCCCCAGATGGCGTCCGTCCACGACTATCGGGGCCGCTACATCTACGAGCCCCATCGGGCAGCGGTGCATCAAATGCCCCGCTTTTTGACGTGAAGCCTTCTTGCGCAGCTGTTCCTCGATACAGAACTCGCGCAGTTCTGGGTTCATGCGGTGAAACCTCCGGCATATGTCCTGCCAGGCGATAGAGGTGAGTATGGTGCCTTCAGCGTCGGCCACCGCGGAAGGCATATGGTAGATTTCGTTGAAGGAACGGAGCAGTTCGTGCAACCGCGGGACGTCAAGCAACTCTTTGAGAGAGTAGTCCATGGGTCACTCCATGCTCAATTGGAAGGTCTCAGTATCAGGGAAAGGGGCGGGTGCTTCGAACAAAAGCGTGACACAACACCCGGCATTTGCAAGGCTATCTTTCTGTAGGAACGACTTTTTTGTGTCAGAGCGGGGAATGTGATCAGGAGTAAAAATGGGAGCGATAGAGGCGGCAGCGCTCTCCTTTGACATGGAGAACGCTGCCTGTGACTGTGTGGAAGAGTATCAGACTCTTTCGTAGGGTTCGAAGAGCCTCTTGAACTCGTCCAGAGCGAAGCGATCGGTCATGCCTGCTATGTAGTCGCAGATGACCCGCTCGCGCCCTTCCCGATCCATCTTCAACTGGTGCTTCTGGGGAAGGAGCGTCGGGTGTTTCAGGTAGACCTCGAACAGCTCGGCCAGGTAACGCTCGGCCTTCACCCGCATCCGCTCCACCTTGTAGTGGCGGTATAGGTTCTGGAACAAAAAGCGCTTGAGTGCCGCGTTTCGCTCGGCCATGGCCGGGCTGAAGGAGACAACCTGGAGGTTCACGCGGCGCAGGTCCTCCTGGGTCTTAATACCGAGCTTTTCGATGTTTTGCGCGGTGGTCTCGACGAGATCGAGGATGAGAACGCCGATGAGCGCGCTCACCGTCTGGCAGACGCCGCGCTCGACGTCGATGGCGGGGTACTTCTCGAGGATCCGCTCATGCACCTCGTTCCAGAGGTCGACCTTCTTCAGCTGGTTCAGATTGATGTAACCGGACTTCAAGCCGTCGTCGATGTCGTGGTTGTTGTAGGCGATCTCGTCGGCGAAGTTGATGAGCTGCGCTTCTATGGCGGGTACCACGCCGGGAAGAAACTCGGCATAGGTGGCGCATGGGGTGTCGTACTGCGAAGAGTGCTTCACGATCCCCTCGCGCACCTCCCAGGAGAGGTTCAACCCGTTGAAGCCGGGGTAGCGCTCCTCGAGCTCGTCGACCACCCTAAGCGACTGCAGGTTGTGCTCGAAGCCGCCGCACCCCTCCATGAGCCGGTTCAAGACCTCCTCGCCGGTATGGCCGAAAGGGGTGTGTCCGAGATCGTGGGCAAGGGCCAGGGTCTCGGTCAGCTCCTCGTTTAGACCGAGCCTTCTGGCGATCCCCTTCCCTATCTGGGCCACCTCCAGGGAATGGGTGAGCCTGGTGCGGTAATAGTCCCCCTCGTGGTTCACGAAGACCTGGGTCTTGTACTCCAGACGACGGAACGCCGCGCAGTGAATGATGCGGTCGCGGTCCCTCTCGAAGGCGGGACGGTTGTCCCTGAAATCCTCCTGGTAACGCCGCCCTCGGGATGTGGCGCTCGTAGCCGCATACCCGGCCAGATCGGTGCGTTCCATGGCAATGCCGTCTCTCATCCGCCCCCCTGCTGAATCAGCTAAAAGTACGTAATTTATATACTGGTCGCCGACAGTGTCAACAGCAAAGTTGATTGACGTGGTGGTTGCATCGTGCTAATAGAGCTGCGTGCGACATACTGTCAGAACCGGAAGAAACCTCCGGAACAAAGGTAAGCCGTACCGACGAAAACGCCCGAAGGAGCGGCCATGATGTATCAAGACCAGTGGTGGTCCTCATGCGGGTGATCGCAGGGAGCGCACGCGGGCGTCAGCTGACGGCGCCCAAGAACATGCGGGTGCGGCCGACCGCGGACCGGGTGAAGGAGGCGCTTTTCAGCATCCTTACCAGCCGACTCGGCGATCTCACCGGCATGCGGGTTCTCGACCTCTTCGCCGGCACCGGAAACCTGGGCATCGAGGCGCTCTCCCGCGGCGCAGAGTTCGCCCTTTTCGTCGACGCGCACCGCGAGTCGGCGGAACTGGTCCGCAAGAACCTGGAGCTGACGAGGCTCGCGGAGCACGCGAAGGTCGTGGTGCAGGAAGCCGGCGCCGCGCTCAAGTGGCTCTCGCGCGGGGAGCCCCCGTTCCACCTCGTGTTTCTCGACCCCCCGTACGGCGAGGGACACACGCAGAGGCTTTTGGAGCTGCTCGCACAATCGCCGGTCGTCGACGGCGGCACCACCGTCATCGCCGAGTTCTCCGTAAAAGAGGATGTACCCACGCGCTTCGGCAGGCTGGAAGAAATCGAGCGCCGCATCTACGGCGACACCGCCCTCTCCTTCCTGACCATTACAGACAGAGGTGAAACGTGCCCCTGAGAGTAGCTGTCTATCCCGGTTCATTCGATCCCGTGACCTACGGGCACCTGGACATCATCGACCGGGCCCTCAAGATCTTCGACGGCGTAATCGTCGCCGTGGCCCGCAACTCAGAGAAGAACGCGCTCTTCACCGTGCAGGAGCGGATCGACATGCTCACCGAGATCCTCAAGGACCGCCCCCAGGCCCGGGTGGAGACCTTCGAGGGGCTCTTGGTCGACTACGTGCGCCAGGCAGGCGCCACCGTGGTCATCCGCGGTCTGCGCGCCGTCTCCGACTTCGAATTCGAGTTCCAGCTGGCGCAGATGAACCGCAACATCACCCGCGAAGTGGAAACCCTCTTCATGATGACCTCGGTCCCTTACAGCTACCTCTCCTCCTCCATCGTGAAAGAGGTGAGTCACCTGAACGGCCCCGTGGACAAGCTGGTGCCGCCGCTGGTTAAAAACGCCCTGGACGCGAAGTTCAGGCCGGCGGGTTAGACGGCGGAATCGATACACTTGATAGAGAGGCGTTTGCGTTATGCAGCGCCTTTTTTGTTACCGGGCTTTGCTATCAGCCACAGACCATCGGGAGGAAAACATGATCAGCAAGGAGATGACCATCAGCGATATCCTCAGACGCTACCCGCAGACCCTTCCCGTCTTCGAACGCTACGGCCTGGACTGCTACGACTGCCAGATCGCCGAGTTCGAGCAGCTCGAACATGGTGCGACGGTGCACAAGGTGAACCTGGACGCGCTGCTCGCCGAATTGAACCGCTGCATCTCCTAAGTCCCGTCTCGCTTCGCGACGACACCGCAGCCATCCCCAAAGGAGGCGGAGGATCTCCGCCTCGCCGTATCCGGCGCTCCCGCACCCTCCTGTTCATCATCAATAAACATCATTTTAAATCCCGGTAAACACCACTTCTCCCCTAGACACCACCTACATTGTGATGCCATAATGTCGCCCGCTCCAGTATCGGCGCAACCTTAGCCGAAAGATTAAATTTCCCTACCAGTTCATTATTGAATTGACTTTTTACCAAAACTGAATAATTTTAGCCGAAGTAAAACGCTGGATTATTCTGCAAGAGGAACGGCGAATGTCTGAATACAACATCGGTCCGCGACTTAAGAAACTCCGCCTCGCGAGAAAGCTGACCCTGCAGGCGGTGGCCACGGAGACGGGGTTCTCGCCGGCACTCATCTCGCAGATCGAGAACGATAACGTCTCCCCGCCTATCGCCACGCTCTCAAAGATCGCCAAGTTCTTCGACATCAAGCTGGCGCAGCTTTTCAGCGAGGACGAGGACGACCGCAAATTCGAGGTCGTACGCGCCGGCGAACGGCACATCGTGCCGCGCGTCATCTCCAAGGAGGGTACCAAGCAGGGGTACTTCTACGAATCGCTCTCCTTTTACAAACAGAACAAGAAGATGGACGCCTTCATGGTCACCCTGACCGAAAAGGCGCCCGAGGCGAACACCTACAGTCACGACGGCGAGGAATTCATCTACGTCATGCGTGGGAACGCCGACTTCATCCTCGACGACAACAAGATCACCCTGCACGAGGGGGATTCCCTCTACTTCGAATCGAGCATGGGACACCGGCTCTTGAGCCACGACGGCAAGGAGGTCAAGGTGCTGGTCGTGGTCACCAAGTAGAGGGACAACCGGAAGCAGACCGTTTCAATGGCGGGCATCCGCTCATCCAATGGGTCAAAGGAGAACGTACATGAGCAAGAAGTTAGGGGCACTGGACTATCACTCCAGCGGCAGGAAGGGAAAGATCGAAGTCATCGCCACCAAACCGTGCCAGACCGCGGCGGACCTGTCGCTCGCCTACTCTCCGGGGGTCGCCGAGCCCTGCCTCGCCATCCAGCAGAATCCGGACGACGCCTACAAGTACACCGCCAAGGGGAACCTGGTCGCGGTGGTGTCCAACGGCACCGCGGTGCTGGGGCTTGGTAACCTGGGTGCTCTCGCCGGCAAGCCGGTCATGGAGGGTAAAGGTGTCCTCTTCAAGCGCTTCGCCGACATCGACGTCTTCGACATCGAGCTTAACACGGAGAACCCGGACGAGATCATCAAGGCGTGCCAGCTCCTGGAACCCACCTTCGGCGGCATCAACCTCGAGGACATCAAGGCGCCGGAGTGCTTCTACATCGAGGAGACGCTCAAGAAGACCATGAACATCCCGGTCTTCCACGACGACCAGCACGGCACCGCGATCATCTCCTCGGCGGCCCTTCTGAACGCGCTGCAGTTAACCGGCAAGAAGATCGAGGAGATCAGGATCGTCGTGAACGGCGCGGGCGCCTCGGCGAACTCCTGCGCGAAGCTCGCCATAGCGCTCGGCGTGAAACCCAACAACATGATCATGTGCGACACCAAGGGTGTCATCTACAAGGGGAGAGTCGAGGGGATGAACCCCTACAAGGAGCTCTTCGCCGCCGACACGCCTTTCCGCACCCTGGAAGAGGCGGCGGCAGGGGCGGACGTACTCTTCGGCCTCTCCGCAAAAGGCGCCTTCACCCCTGAGATGATCCGGAGCATGGCGCCCAACCCGATCATCTTCGCCATGGCGAACCCGGACCCGGAGATCACCCCGGAAGAGGCGCACGCGGTGCGCGGCGACGTGATCATGGCGACCGGCAGAAGCGACTACCCGAACCAGGTGAACAACGTGCTCGGCTTCCCGTTCATCTTCCGCGGTGCCCTGGACGTCCGTGCCACCGCGATCAACGAGGAGATGAAGCTGGCCGCGGTACATGCGCTTGCGAAGCTTGCCCGCGAGGAAGTGCCCGATTCGGTCTCCAAGGCCTACGGCAACGAGAAGTTCACCTTCGGGGTCAACTACATCATCCCGAAGCCCTTCGACCCGCGCGTCCTTTTGCACGTGGCTCCGGCGATCGCCCAGGCGGCCATGGACACCGGCGTCGCGCGCCAGCCGATCGAGGACATGGCGAAATACATCGAGCAGCTCGAGTGCTCGCAGGGCAAATCCAAGGAAGTGATGCGCATGATCATCAACAAGGCGAAGAGCGACCCGAAAAAGGTCGTCTTCCCCGAGGGTGACAACGAGAAGATCCTGCGCGCGGCCCAGACCCTGGTCGAGGAGGGGATCGCACAGCCCATCCTCGTCGGTGACAAAAAGAAGATCCAGCAGAAGATGGACGAGCTGAACCTCGACCTCGACGTTCCGATCGTCGACCCGACCGAGAGCGAGCACACCGAGGAGTACGCCCAGGAGCTCTACCGCCGGCGCCAGAGAAAGGGGCTCACCCTCACCGAGTGCCAGCGCATCATGCGCAGGAAGTCCCGCGTCCAGTTCTCCACCATGATGGTGGCTCAGGGGCACGCCGACACGCTTTTGGGCGGCATCGACACCCACTACCCTGAGACGATCCGCCCGGCGCTGCAGGTGCTCGGCAAGCAGGCCGGTCTCTCAAGCGTGCACGGCCTGTACATGATGGTGTTCAAGAAGGAGGTCTACTTCCTGGCCGACACCACGGTGACCATCGACCCGACTGCGGAGGAACTGGCCGAGACCGCCATCCTCGCCGCCGAGAAGGTCGCCATGCTCGGCATCGAGCCCCGGATCGCCATGCTTTCCTTCTCTAACTTCGGCTCGGTGGACCACCCGCAGACGAGGAAAGTGAAGCGCGCCGTCGAACTCGTCAAGGAGCGCGCCCCCGGCCTCATCGTCGAGGGGGAGATGCAGGCGGACACCGCGGTGGTCCCGGAACTCCTCGAAGGGTTCACCTTCTCGAAACTGAAGACCCCGGCGAACGTCCTCATCTTCCCGGACTTGAACTCCGGCAACATCTGTTACAAGCTTTTGCGTCGCCTGGGAGGCGCCGAGGCGATCGGCCCCATCCTCATGGGTATGAACAAGCCGGTGCACGTACTGCAGCGCGGCGACGACGTGAATGACGTGGTCAACATGGCCGCCATCGCCGTGGTCGACGTGCAGAACGTCTAGACACGCACGCCCCCGCCCGTATACCGGGCGGGGGGCTCTTTTCCTTGACTTGCGGGGACTTTGGGCTTAGAAAAGTGTTTTGCACAAACGACAACCAAGGAACCGAAACCAATGTCTCTTCTCGAAAAAGTTCTTAGCCACAACAAGAAGTTCGTCAGACCGGGCGCGTTCCCTCCCCTTCCCAAGGATCCCAAGAAGCAGCTGGCCATCTTCACCTGCATGGACACGAGGCTCGTAGATTTCCTCGAACCCGCCATGGGGATCAAGCGCGGCGACGCCAAGGTGATCAAGAACGCCGGCAACACCCTGGTCGACCCCAACGGCGGCGTGATCCGCAGCCTCGTCGCGGCCGTCTTTCTCCTGGGCGTCGAGGAGATCTTCGTCATCGGCCACAAGGATTGCGGCATGGCGTCGGTGGACGTGGACCTGCTCAAGCAGAAGATGGTGGAGCGCGGCGTCGATCCCGCCGCCATCGAAGCCCTCGACCCGGATCTCGGCCAGTGGGTGGGTGCTTTCAGCTGCCCGGAAGAAAACGTGGAGCGGGTCACCTCGATCATCCGCAACAGCCCCCTCATCCCGAAGGACGTGCCGGTGCACGGCCTGATCTTCTGCCCGAACGACGGGCACCTGGACGTCGTCGTCTCCGGTTACTGAGCCTGACGACGATGCATTGATTGAAAAGACCCGCTCTCTCTCTGAGGGATGCGGGTCTTTCTTTTTGCCCTACGCCGCCCCGGCTTTCATACTCAAAGAGCCGGAAAGGCGCGGTTTTCACGCCTGGCCCCGCCGGTTTTGAGCTTGCAAAAAAAGATAAAACTAAATAAAGTGTTCGGCGTGAAACGAGGAACCCTCCGCATAGCTGCCGTCTTCATACTGATGGTCTCTCTTTTGACCCTGAGCGGCTTGACGGCCACCGCTGCCGCCATGGCGCAGCAGGCCCCGGGGATCACGTGCCTCGACAGCGGCTGCGACGACCACCCCGTTCCCGGTGCAGGGCACGGCGCCTCGCCCGACTGTCACTGCTTCGCCTGCATCACCATGATCCTGCAGACGTCCATCTCCGTCGCCCGCGTTACCGTGGACGCGGCTCCCCTCCCCCTGCTCCCGCCGAAGCGGCATCCCCTGAGCTCCTTTGTGCGCAGCATAGACTACCCACCCGAGGCGGCCTGAACGACGTTAAGTATCGCTTCGGCGCGCACGCAACCAACTTACTCAGGAGAAATGCATGCAAAAGGTAGCAATCACGGCAATATCGGTCCTCCTCGGAGCGGCCTTGATCTTCATGGTGGTAAAGATATTCGATGGAAAGACGATCGGTGTAAACGAGGTGGGTAGCCCGAAAACGCACACCGGGACCATCACCATCACCGGCGTCATGGCCGGCTCCTCCCAGTACGACAAGTCCGTTATCGGCATCATGGACACCAAGGAGGCGGAGTGCAAAAACGGCTGCGAGAAGCTCTACATCCCGGTGAAGTGCCCCGCCGGGGAGCAGCCGGTGGTCGGCGACGAGATCAAGGCGAGCGGCAAGTTCCAGAAACTCCCGGCAGGCTACGTCTTCGTGGCGAGAAAGCTCAAGGTCGTGAAACACCACGAGATCGCGCCGCAGCAGGCTCCCCCCAAGAGCTGATCCTTTCCGGGGAAGCCGCCCGCGCGATCGAACTAATAAAAGCCTGTCCGGTCGCGGACAGGCTTTTATTTTCGTGATTAGTTATGATCTTCCGCTGCACAACGTCCACATCCCCTCTCCCTCCGGGAGAGGGCCAGGGTGAGGGCGTCGGCAGTTGCAACTGCTCACTTCGCGGCAACGCCCTCACCCGCCCTACGGGCACCCTCTCCCGGAGGGAGAGGGGGGCTAGCGGAAGATCATCGCTAATCGGGTTTCTTTTTGGCGACAAGGACGGCGCTTACAGTATGGCGGCGCCGAAGGCCGAGGCGGCAAGCTCGACGGCGATTTTCGCGGTGCGGTTACTGTGATCGAGGATCGGGTTGATCTCGACGATATCCATCGAGCTTAAAAGTCCGGTATCGGCGATGATCTCCATCAACAGCTGCGCCTCCCGGTAGGTTATGCCGCCGGGCGCCGTGGTCCCCACCCCGGGCACCTCGAGGGGATCGAGCCCGTCCAGGTCGAGGCTCACGTGCAGCCGCGTCCTGTGGGCGAGCCTTCCCAGCGCCTCGCGCGCAACCGCCGCCATGCCGCGTTCATCGATGTCGCGCATGGTGTAGGCCATGATGCCGCTTTCGCGCAGGCGCACCCTTTCCTGCGGATCGAGCTCCCGAAGCCCGATGATGATGATGTCGGAGGCGTGAAGTTTCGGCCCGGGGCGCCCCACGTCGACCAGCTCTGGGAACCCCTCGCCCAAAAGTGCGGCGAGCGCCATGCCGTGGATGTTGCCGGTTATCGTGCTTTGCGGCGTGTTGAAATCGGCATGTGCGTCCACCCAGATCACCGCGGCCGGATGCTCGTCGGTGACCCCGCCGATCGACCCTACCGACATGGAATGGTCTCCCCCCATGAAAATGGGAAGATACCCCTGCGCCACGGCACTCGCTCCCGCCCGGTAGACGGTCTCGCAAACCGCCGTGATCGAGGGGAGGTAGCGCTGCTCACGCTCCGCGCCGAGGACGTCCCTGACCGGAACCGGCAGATTCCCCATGTCCTCGACCAGGTACCCAAGCCCCGAGAGGCGCGCCGCAAGGCCCGCGTAGCGAAGGGCACCGGGCCCAAGGTCCACGCCGCGCTGTTCCTGTCCCAGGTCGACCGGGACCCCTATCATCCTGATGCTGTTCTCCATCTTCATTCCTTTACAGGCTATCCCTGCTTTTTCAGGTGGTTCCAGAGGTTCACGACGAAGTCCTGCGCGTTGGTCAAAAGCCCGACCGCCTGCGCCGAGCCCCGGTTCGCCAGCTTGTCCACGGAAAACTCCGTCATATCCACCACGTAGAAGTAAACCGGGCGGACCGACCCGTCCTCCTCGACGCGGTAGCTCGGCACCATGTTCCCGAAGGCGATGGAATGGAGCTGCGTCGCGATGGCGAGCACGGTGGTCGCCTTCCTGGCGTGCACCCGCATGGCGTCCTGGGCCTGGTACGCATCCTGGATCACGCCCGGGAGCGGGCCGTCGTCGCGTATCGAGCCGGCGAGGACGTAGGGTATCCCCTTCCTCGCGCAGGCGCACATGACCCCGTCGTCAAGCCTCAGCTTGTCGATCAGCTGCGGAATCCCTCCCGCCATGCGCGCCTGGTTGATGATGTCGAGGTGGTTGTAGTGCCCCATCGGCATGATCGCCTGGGTGTAGATGTTCTGCCCGAGGCCGGTGCGGAAGCGGGCCGCCTCGAGGTCGTGGGTAGCGAGGGCGTTACCGGCAAGGAGGGCGTGGCAGTATCCCGCTTCGAAGAGCCCCTGCATGGCGTTACGTGAATCCATGTCGAAGGCGACCGCAGGCCCAAGCACCCAGACGATGTAGCCGTGGTCGCGGTCGTGGCGAAGCACCTGGTACAGCTCGTCGTAAGAGCGGGAAAACGGGGTCTCGCGGGTCCCCCGGCTTCGGAAGGAGAACTTGTCTGCGAAGGGCTCGGATAGGTTCAGAAATCCCCCGATGTGCAGGTAGATCCCCTCCTCGCCGTTCTCGGTCCGCCCCACCAACACCTGGTCTCCCTTTTTTACCCGGCGCGGTTCGACCACCTCGAGCCGTCTTCCGGATAGGACGATGACGCAGTCCATGCGGCTTTCCGGGGCGAGAAGCCACTCCCCTCCCCCCATATGCACGTATTCCGGGTGGTTCGAGGTGGCGTGGAAATTCTCCGGCAGGACTCCGTCCGCAGGTGCCGGGACCACCTTCGCCGCAGGTGCCGCTGCGAGCTTCGGACGGCGGAAGTCCGGCGGGTTGTAGGAAGGGATAACGCCACTTCTATCTGACATATGCACGCTCCTTCACTCTCATTTTCGGCAGGCATCTGCCTGGGGAAAACTGTAGCATGCCATTCATCAGTTACAACGGTTGCGGCCCACGGTTATAATAAAACAATACTAATCCCAGATACATTCAAGTATTCAGACGATGCGCCGAAAAGTCCAATAATGGATGTACTGCCGCTACAGAACAAAAATCCTGGCAGTATGAAGGAGCCAAGCATGAAATTCTGGATGGACCTGAAAGTGAAAACTAAGTGTCTCGTACTGGTAACCATCGCTGTGGCCACACTGATAGCCATCGTCGGAGCCGGCCTGCACAAGATGAAGCTCATGGCCGGAAACGAGCACGACATGAGCGATTCGGTGGCCCAGGTGGAGATCATCAACAACCTGAAGAACGATCTCCTAGCCATCAGGCTTGACCTGGTTTACATGATGCTGCTGGAAGACCCGGCCCTGATAAAGGAAAAAGCCGACGACCTTGCGCAACGCAAGAAGAACATCGAGGAGGGACAGGCCAAGTTCCTCAAGTTCAACCTGGAGCCCAAGGAGAAGGAACTGATCCAGCTCTTCAAGCAGGGGTACGAACAGTACCTCGCCCAGGGGAGCAAGCTGCAGCAGATGAGCCAGGATTCCCTGGGTAACGTCGAGGCGCGCAGGGCAACGGTCAAGTTCGCCACGGAGTCGGTGGCGCCGCTTTACAAGAGCCCGGCCGCCGCCGTCTCCGACCTCGTCGCCTTCAACTCCAAGGAGGCCGTGGACACCTACCAGAAAGACCTCGCCGGATACCACGCCTCGCAGGTGTTCCTGGTGGTGCTGACCCTCGCGGCGGCCCTGTTCATGGCGCTGGTCGGGTACCTGATCGCGAACTCGATCAGCGTCCCGCTGAAAAAGGTCTTCGACACCCTGGCGCAGGTGGCTGCGGGCGACCTTACCGCCCGTTCCGACATCAACACACGTGACGAGATGGGGATGCTGGCCGCAGAAGTAAACGAGATGGCCGGGAAACTGAACGACACGCTGACCCGGGTCGTGGAGAACTCGCACGAGGTCGCAGCGGCCGCGAACCAGCTTCACTCGACCTCGGAGCAGATCGCGACCGGCGCGGAAGAAGTGGCGGCGCAGACCGGCACGGTGGCGACCGCGAGCGAAGAGATGGCGGCCACCTCCTCCGAGATCGCGCAGAGCTGCCACATGGCCGCGACGGGAGGTGCGGAGGCGACCGGCCGCGCGCGGGACGGCAGGATGGTCGTCGAGCAGACCGTGCAGGTCATGAACCGGATCGCCACCCAGGTGAAGGCCTCCGCCTCCACGGTGGAGGGGTTGGGTGAGCGCAGCGACCAGATAGGGGCCATCATCGGCACCATCGAGGACATAGCCGATCAGACGAACCTTTTGGCCCTCAACGCGGCCATCGAGGCGGCACGCGCCGGCGAACAGGGCCGCGGCTTCGCCGTCGTAGCGGACGAGGTACGGGCGCTCGCCGAGCGCACCACCCGCGCCACCCGCGAGATCGGCGAGATGATCAAGTCGATCCAGTCCGAGACAAAAGCGGCGGTTTCCGCCATGGAGGAAGGGGTCCGCGAGGTGGAAAGCGGGACCCGCGAGGCGGCGAAATCGGGGCAATCGCTCGAGGAGATCCTGCGGCAGATCAGCGAGGTGACCGAGCAGGTGAACCAGATCGCCACAGCCGCCGAGGAACAGACCGCCACCACCGGGGAAATCACCAACAACATCCTGCAGATCACCGAGGTGGTGCAGGACACCTCCAAGGGCGCCCACACCTGCGCCACCGCGGCGAGCCACCTGGCCGGACTCTCGCAGGACCTGCAGCGCCTGGTGGGTCAGTTCAGGCTCGCCTGATCGGGTTACCAGGGGAAGCCTCCGCACAGGCGGAGGACGACGACACGACAGAAGGCGGCCGGCGCGAAAGCGCGGGCCGCCTTTACTTTACCCTCTCGGGGCGCCGCGCCTTTTTTCCAGCATGATGCTCAACATGGTGTCGTCGGCCCGGGACATGCCGTCGTCGGTGATCCGGCTCAAGTTGCGGATGGTCTCCTCGGCGCTCGCGCCCACGAAACCCTCCTCCTCGGTGATGCCGTGCCCGGACAGGGCCATGTAGGCGGCACGGATCGAGGCATCGGTAGAGCTCACCACCTTCAGGGCGCATCCCCCCTTGGCCCCGTCGCACAGCATCCCGCCGATGTCGCTTATGATGGTATTGACCGCGAGGTTCATCTTCTCTATGTCCGCACCCGCCTGCTGATAGACGATGGCGACGGCCGCGCCGACGCCCGCAGCGATGGCGCAGCCGCAGATGGGGGCCAGGTCCCCGGTGTGGCACTTTATGTAGGCGTTTACCAGGTGCGACAGGGCGATGCTCTTCAGGATGGTCTCTTCGGGGATCCGGAAGAAGAGCCCGACGTTGTAGGGGACGAGGATCGCCACGATCCCCTGGTTGCCGCTGCCGCCGCTGGACATGACGGGAAAGGAGAGCCCGGCCATGCGGGCGTCCGATGCGGAAGCGGTGAGGATCTTGCTCGACGAGACTACGTCGGAGAGCAGAAAGCCCTTCCTTACCAGTTCCTCGACGTAATACCCCACCTTGGTGAGCGCCTTCCCCGCCTCCGCTATGCGCAGGTTCATCTCCACGCCCCGCTTCAAGTAGGCGAGGTCGTCGTCATCCACCTCTTCGAGCAGGGATATGAGGCCGGAGAGGGTCATCTCCTTCAGTTCGGCGCGGTAGCGGTGGTTCTCCTCCCCTGCCGAGTCGCGCTCGACCTGTACGAGGACCTCCCCGTCGCGCTCCAGTCTGACCAGGTTGGTATGCCCACCCGCCAGCACGGCGCGAGCCACGCCGCCACCCTTGTGAACGGTGACGTCGATATAAAGCCCCCCCTCCCCTTCCGCGAGCGAGACGCAGACCTCGCCCCGCTCCACGAGGAGCTTCGCCTGCCGCAGGAGATCCTCGGTGGCGCCGGAGAGAATCTCCATCTTGAGCTCCGGTCGGGCGACGAGCGCTCCCAGTGCCGCGGCGATGACGTTTCCCTTGAGCCCGCCGGTCTCGGGCACGGTGACGGCGAAGCCGTTTTTGAAGACGCCGGGATCGGCGCGCACCGTGACCCGTTCCGGTTCGCCGTCCAGCAGTGCGGCGGCAAGGCTCGCGGCATAAGCCACGGCAATCGGCTCGGTGCACCCGAGCGCCGGAAAAACCTCGTGCTTTATCACCTCACGGTACATCCCCATATCCCCTCCCGAGACTCGATTCGTGGCCGCAACGTCTGCGCCGAACGGCATGGCGACTTGCGTTTTCGCGACGGGACTTTTATACCTTCAGCGGCGGTGGAAAAGCAAAACATTTCCACACGGAGAACGTGGAAATACCGCCGGCGAACAAAGGTTAACGGGCCAGAAATCCCTTTACAATTACAGGTCGCTTCTATATCATTCATGAGTTAATCTCCGCGTGATAAAGGACAATATGGTAATCGAGCATATCCGCAACTTTTCCATCATCGCCCACATCGACCATGGCAAGTCGACCATCGCCGACCGCCTTCTCGAATTCACCGGCACCCTCTCCTCCCGAGAAAAGCAGGACCAGTTCCTGGACAAGATGGACCTGGAACGCGAACGCGGCATCACCATCAAGGCCCAGACCGTCCGGCTCAACTACCGTGCCGATGACGGCAAGGATTACATCCTCAACCTGATCGATACCCCGGGCCACGTGGACTTCACCTACGAGGTCTCCCGCTCCCTCACCGCCTGCGAAGGAGGGCTTCTCGTCGTGGACGCTTCCCAAGGGGTGGAGGCGCAGACCCTCGCGAACGTCTACCTGGCGCTCGACGCAAACCTCGAGGTGTTCGTCGTCCTGAACAAGATCGACCTCCCCGCCGCCGAACCGGACCGCGTGAAGGCGGAGATCGAGGAGATCATCGGTCTCGACACCCATGACGCCGTGCTTGCCAGCGCGAAAGAAGGGATCGGCACCAAGGACATCCTGGAAGAGATCGTCAAGAAGATCCCGCCGCCGCAGGGTGACCCGGGCAAGCCGCTGAAGGCGCTCCTCTTCGACTCCTGGTACGACCAGTACCAAGGCGTCATCATCCTGGTGCGCATCGTGGACGGAACCCTGAAAAAGGGCGACAAGATCCAGCTCATGTCGAACCGCAAGTCCTACGAGGTGCTGAAGGCCGGCGTCTTCGCCCCGGACATGCGCGAGACCCCGGCACTCACCGCGGGCGAGGTAGGCTTCATCATCGCGGGCATCCGCGAGGTCGCCGACGCCAAGGTAGGCGACACGGTGACGCTTCTGCACAACCCCTGCGACGCGGCACTCCCCGGCTACAAGGAAGTGAAGCCGATGGTGTTCTCGGGGCTCTACCCCATCGACACCGCCCAGTACGAGAACCTGCGCGACGCGCTCGCGAAACTCAAGCTGAACGACTCCTCCTTCTCCTACGACCCGGAGACCTCGCTGGCGCTCGGCTTCGGCTTCCGCTGCGGCTTCCTCGGTCTTTTACACATGGAGATCATCCAGGAACGCCTTGAGCGCGAGTTCAACCTGGAGCTCATCACCACCGCCCCTACGGTCGTGTACCGCGTGCACCTGACCGACGGGAGCATGATCAGCATCCAGAGTGCGAACCAGCTCCCGCCGACCCAGGAGATCGCCTACGTCGAGGAGCCCTTCATCCTCGCCTCGATCCACGTCCCGAACGAGTTCGTGGGGGGGATCCTCGCCCTTTGCGAGGAGAAGCGCGGCGTGCAGCGCGAGATCAAGTACCTGACGCCGACCCGCGTCATGGTCGTGTACGAGCTTCCGCTGAACGAGGTTGTGCTCGATTTCTACGACCGTCTGAAGTCGATCACCAAGGGGTACGCGTCGCTCGACTACGAGTTACTCAACTACCGCCAGAGCGAACTGCAGCGCCTGAACATCATGATCAACGGCGAGGTGGTGGACGCGCTCTCGCTCATCATCCACAAGGACAAGGCCTATTACAGAGGCCGCGAGCTCGTCTCCAAGATGAAGGAACTGATCCCGCGCCAGATGTTCGAGATCGCGATCCAGGCTGCGGTGGGGACCAAGGTCATCGCCCGTGAGACGGTCAAGGCGATGAGAAAGGACGTCCTCGCCAAGTGCTACGGCGGCGACATCACGAGGAAGCGGAAACTTTTGGAGAAGCAGAAGGAAGGCAAGAAGCGCATGAAGAACGTCGGGAACGTGGAACTGCCGCAAGAGGCGTTCCTCGCCATCCTGAAAGTCGAAGGGTAGCCACGAAGAGGACGTTTTCGCCCTCCCATCATCCAAAAAGGAAGCAACAGCACATGGAAGATTACAAGAACGTCTGCGAAGAAAAGCCCGCCGAACCTGCAGCGAAACCGGCCAAACCCGTCAAGGCGAAACACGTAGTCCGGGAGTATGCCGAATCCATCATCATCGCGGTCCTTCTCGCCCTGGTGATCCGCACCTTCATCGTGCAGGCGTTTAAGATCCCCTCCGGCTCCATGGAGGACACCCTCGCCATCGGCGATCACCTGCTGGTCAACAAGTTCATCTACGGCACCAAGATCCCCTTCACCGACACGGAGATCCTCAAGCTGCGCGATCCGAAGCAGGGCGACGTCATCGTGTTCCAGTATCCGGAGGATCCGTCCAAGGACTTCATCAAGCGCGTCATCGGCGTTCCGGGCGACGTGGTCGAGGTGAAGAACAAGCGGGTCTACGTGAACGGGAAGCTTTACGCCAACCCGCACGAGGTGCACAAGGAAGCCGACCTCATCCCGAAGGAGATGAACCCGAGGGACTTCAGGGACCCGGTCACCGTCCCCCCCAACTCCTACTTCGTCATGGGTGACAACCGCGACCGTTCCTACGACAGCCGTTTCTGGGGCTTCGTGACGAGGGACAAGATCAAGGGTCTCGCCTTCATCAAGTACTGGTCCTGGGACAGCGAGAAGATGCGCCCGCGCCTGGGGGCGATAGGCAAGCTGATAGACTAAAAGACGTTCAACGTTCAGCGTTCAACGTTCGCAGCCTCAACTCAATAAGGGCCCTCTGCATTCCAGGGGGCCCTTTCTTGTTATACGGAACGATCTCCGGTAACTGGCGCCGGGGAGAGTCCTCATCCCCTCTCCCCTTGGGAGAGGGTGCCCGAAGGGCGGGTGAGGGCCTGGGCACAACGCTACATGTCACAGACAGCATCGCCCTCACCCTGGCCCTCTCCCGGAGGGAGAGGGGATGTGGACGCTTAGACCAGTGAATAAAAAAAGCCCCTGCGCGCAAGCGTCAGGGGCTTTTAAGTTTTAACGTCGAACGTTGAACGTTGAACGTCAGTTAGGTTTTAAGCCAGGTCCTGTGCACCTTTGTAGATGATGTCGAACAGTTCCGGGATGTCCTCCTCGGCGATGCAGGAGAAGGCGATACGGAGGTCGGTCTTGGTGGTGGAGATGGCGCCGACGCCGTACTTCTCGAGCAGGTGCACGCGCAGCTTCTCGGAGTCCACGTGCTTCAGCTTCAGACACATGAAATAGCCGGAGTTGAACGGGTAGTAATCCCAGGCGCTGTCGTACTTGCCGCTGTTGAGCACTTCCTTGGTCTTGAGCGCACGCCCTTTCATGATCTGGAACTTCTCCTCTTTCTGCTTGAGGAAGTCCGGGGAACGCAGCGCCTCGATGACGAAGGTCTGGGACGGATGCGGGCAGTTCGAGATGCGGGCACGGATGATACCCATCGCCTTCTTCTCGAGGGCGTTCATCACCGGTGCGTTCTCATAGTCATTGCCGTCGGCGAAGGTGACGAAACCGGTGCGGAAGCCCCATACGAACTCTTCCTTGGTGGCGCCGTCGAGCTTAACCGCGAGGATGCGCGGGTGGAGGTTGGCCAGCTTGCCGAAGAGCGACTCCTTCAGGCTGTCCTCGTAGAAGAGGCCGAAGTAGGCGTCGTCGGTGATGGCGACCACGTTGCAGCCGGCCTCGGCGACTTCCTTGATGGCGGCGACGAGAGCGTCGCCCTCGGCGACGGTCGGGGTGTAGCCGCTCGGGTTGTTCGGGAAGTTCAGGAGCACGATCACCTTCCCCTTCTCCTCGGCCGAGTTTTTCAGGACGGCCTTGAAGGCGTCGACGTCGTAGCCGCCCGCCGCGGTGAAGGTCGGGTACTTCTTGACGATGGCGCCGGAGCAGGTGCCGAAGGTCAGGTTGTAGTTGCCCCAGAGCATGTCCGGAAGGATCAGGTGGTCACCCTTGTCGACGAACATGTCGGCGACGATGGAGAGACCATGGGTGAGCGCGTTGGTGACGATCGGGTTGCTGAAATGCTTGCCGACCTGGCTCGGGTTCTCGCGCAGCATCTTCTCGCGCCAAAGCGCGCGGAGCTCGGGTTTGCCTGCCGGCGGAGCGTACGGGAAGATGTCCTTCGGATCGAAGGAGGTCAGCTTGTCCTGGATGCAGGAGAGGTACATCGGGCCGCCGTTCTCGGTGGCGATGCCGATGGTGGCATTGAACTTGTGGGCTTTTTCCTTGGCTTCAGCCGACTGGGTAAGGATTCCCTTGGGGAAGAAGAGGTTCTTGCCGAGATCGGACAGCATCTCCAGTACGTGGGGGCTGTGCTGGGCCAGAGACTCGTTTAACTCCGCGGCTAATGGATTCATCAAATTCCTCCTGAAGCTTAATGTGATATCGCCCGGGGGCATGACCGCGGGTCGGGGCGGTCATAGACTCGCCATTAAAACCCGACGCCGGGCGGTTGTCAACGCTTAATGTGAGTAACAGGATCCCCTCCCCCGGAGGGGGAGGGGCAGGGAGGGGGCGCGAAGCGTCTTGCACAGGCTCCCCCCTCCCAACCTCCCCCCTCCGGGGGGAGGAGTGACATCGCTATCTCCTCGAAGGGGTGGGGAGTAGAGCTCGCCGTTTACCGGTTCAGCAACATCTCCATCAGCTTATAGCCGGGGTCGACCTTGACGCCGGTCGCGGAGGCGGATACCTCGTCGTACCCTGCAACGCCTGCTTTCTCCTGTTCTTCACCGGCATAGATCACGAAGGGAACCGCCTCACCGGTGTGGGTCATGAGAGCTACCGGCGTGGGATGGTCTGGAGCGCAGAGGATGCGGTACGCGCCGTACTGCTTCACACCTTCCAGTACCGGGCCGACGATCTTCTCGTCGAAGAGTTCGATCGCCTTGATCTTGTCCGCGAGCTTGCCGGAGTGCGACGCCTCGTCGGGCGCCTCGACGTGCACGAACACGAAATCGCGCTCCTTGAGCGCCTCGACCGCGGCCTGGGCCTTGCCGTCGAAGTTGGTGTCCAGGTAGCCGGTCGCCCCGGGGACGTTGATGATGTCGAGGCCTGCGTAGACGCCGATCCCCTTGATGAGGTCGACGGCCGAGATCACCGCGCCGGAGAGGCCGAAGCGGGTGGTGAACTTGTCCATGGCGGGCGCCTTGCCGTGCCCCCAGAGCCAGATCGAGTTGGCGGGAGTCTCACCCTTCTCGGCGCGGCGCTTGTACTGCGGGTGGTTGTGGAAGACCATCTGCGCTGCGTTCATCAGGTAGATGAGGCGGTCGCTCCCCTCTCCCACCGGCATGTAGCCGGTGATGTCCTGGCCCGAGATGTCGTGCGGCGGGGTCATCTTGATCTGCGTCTTGCCGCCGTGCCACACCATGAGGTGACGGTAGCTGACGCCGGGGTGGAAGGAGAACTCCTCGCTGCCCAGATGGCGCTGCAGCTCCTCCACCAGCTCGCGGCCGTCCGCGGTGGAGATGTGCCCGGCGGAGTAATCCTCCATGATCAGCTTCCCGCCGCGCGGCTCCAGGTGCACCAGGTTGAGACGGAAGGCGACGTCGTCCGGCCCGAGGGATACCCCCATGCTCGCCGCCTCGAGAGGGGAGCGGCCGGTGTAGCAGTCGACCGGGTTGTAGCCGAACATGGCGAGGTTGGCCACGTCGGAGCCGGGGGGATACCCTTCAGGCACGGTCTGCGCGAGCCCGAGCGTTCCCCTTTTGGCCATGAAATCCATGTTGGGGGTCTTTGCCGCCTGCAGCGGCGTTTTTCCTTCCAGTGCACCGACCGGGTGATCCGACATCCCGTCGCCAAGCAATACCACGTACTTCATAGCAGTTACCCTTTTTATCGTTTTTATTTTTTCAGCCAAAGACGGACTTTGTGGACATGGTGGACCTTATGGATCTGGTGGACAACGGGAAGTTACTCCCTTTACTCCTCCGTGCCCTCTGTGTACCTCTGCGACCTCTGTGTTCCGGGTTTCGCCTCATCCCCTGGGATGGATCTTCTCGTGCAGCCTCTTGAGCCTTTCCCGCGTCACGTGGGTGTAGATCTGGGTGCTGGAGAGGTCGGCGTGACCGAGCATGATCTGCACGCTCCTCAGATCGGCACCGTTCTCCAAAAGGTGCGTGGCGAAGGAGTGCCGCAGGGTGTGCGGCGAGATCGCACTTCGCACCCCGGCCTGGAGCGCCCTCTTCTTGATGATGTTCCAGAAGGCCTGCCGGGTCATCCCCTCGCCCAGACGGCTTATGAAAAGAAGGGGCGAACTCTTCTGTTTCAATAGCTCCTGGCGCGCCTGGCCTAGGTACTCGCGCACATGCCGGCATGCGCTCTCCCCCATCGGCACCAGACGCTCCTTGTCCCCTTTTCCAACCGTCATCAGGTAGCCGGCGGAGATGTTGACGTCGCTCGCCTTCAACCCCACCAGTTCGGAAACCCTGAGCCCGGTAGCATAGAGAAGCTCAAGCATCGCCTTGTCGCGCAGTTCGATGGCGCCGGTGTCCAGGGGGGCGGCGAGGAGCGCCTCCACCTCGCGGGCGCTCAGAACCGCCGGGAGCTTCTTCACCCCCTTGGGAGCCTCGATGATGGCGGTCGGGTTCGTCTCGCAGTAACCTTCGCGGACCAGGAAGCGGTGCAGCATCCTGAGCGCCGAAAGGGCCCTCGCCCGGCTTCGCGGCGCGATCCCCTCCCCTTTGAGCCTCGTGAGGTACCCGGTCACGTCGCTTGGGCGGATGTCGCCGGGTTCCCGGTTGCCCAGGTGGGAGAGGTACCGCGTGAGGTCGCGGCTGTACGCCGCCACCGTGTTCGCCGCCGCCCCCTTCTCCACCAGGAGGTAGTGCAGGAAGAGGTCCAGGTAGCGGTCCACTAGCCGTCAACCGCCTCCAGGAGCTCCTTGCGGATCTCCTCGAGCTTCGCCGGGTCCGAGATCTTGTGGCCGAAGATGTCCTTCACGTAGAAGACGTCGGCGACCTGGTCCACCTTGGTGGAGATCTTGGAGACGCCGATGTAAAGCCCCAGGCGCGTCAGCGTACTGGTGATGCTGTACAAAAGCCCCACTTTGTCGTGGGCGTAGATGTCGATGACCGTGTAATCGGAGGAGACCTCGTTGTCGATCTCCACGCGCGCCGGCATGGTCGGCTTCGCCTTCTCGGTGAGGATGCTCGGGCGATGCCGTTTAGCCACAAGCTGCCCGACCCGGACCTTCCCTTCCAGCACCTGCCGCAGATCGGACTCGAAGCGTGCCCAGCGGTTCTCCTCGGTGATCACGAACCCCTGCGGCGAGTTGACCTGCAGGATGTCCAGCACCTTCTCGTTCGTGTTGGTGTGGATCTGCGCGCCGAGGATGTTCATGCCGTTGGCGGCCATCACGCCGGTGATCATCGAGAAAAGGCCGGGGACGTCGTAAGTGCAGACCGTGCAGTTGGTGAATCCCTTCTCCACCTCGTGCGACAGCTTGAGCACCAGCTGCTTCTTGGGCATCTCCAGCAGGATGCGCACATGCCCGGCGATGAGCTCGGGGGTGTAGGAAAGCAGGTGCCGCGTGGAGAGCGCCTGCAGCTCGTCCTTGATGAGCTGTCCCGGATAGTCGTCGGCAAGAAGATCGAATATGGTCCTCTTGACGCGGCGCACGCGTTCCCCGGACGCCTCCAGCTTGAAGTCCCCGCGCTCCAGCACCGTGAACGCCTTCTCGTAGAGTTCCTGCAGCAAAAGCGCCTTCCACTCGGTCCAGACCTCGGGCCCCACGGCCTTAATGTCGGCGTAGGTGAGGAGGTAGAGCATCTTTAAGTTCTCGCTCTTTTCCATCTGGCGCGCGAACTGGATGATCATGCGCTCGTCGTGCAGGTCGCGGCGCTGGGCGATGTGGGCCAAAAGGAGATGCTGACGCACCAGGAACTGCAGCCGTTCCGAATCTTCCTTGATGAGCCCCATGCGCCGGGCGATGGTCTTCGTGAGTTCGGCACCGATCTCAGCGTGTCCTCCCCCTCCCCCTTTCCCGATGTCGTGGAACAGGACGGCCAGGAGCAAAAGCCAGCGCTTGTCGATCTCCATGGCGAGCTGGGTCAGAAGCGGCAGGGTGTCCTTGTGCTCGCCGCGCCACAGCTTCGCGATCTCCTCGACGGCGAACAGGGTGTGGGTGTCGACCGTATAGATGTGGTAGACGTCGTGCTGCACCTTGCAGTAGATGCGCTCGAACTCCGGGATGAAGCGGTTTAAAAAGCCCAGGTGGTGCATCTGCTGCAGGGTGTCGTAGACCTTCTTCTCGGACTGCAGGATGTTGATGAAAGAGGCGTTTACCTCTTTGGAGCGGCGGAACTTGTCGTTGACGAGGTCGAGGTTGTTCCTGATCAGGGTCTTCGTGGCGAGTCCGAGTGCCACCCCCTGCTTCTGGGCGTGCTCGAAGATCTTGATGAGGCGGACCGGGTCCTTGGCGATCACGCTCTCGTCGGGGACCACGAGTTCCCCCTTCATGACGTAGAAGCCGTCGCCGACCGGCCGGCGCGTGAAGTAGCCGAGTATCTTCCGGGTGGAATCGTCGCGCTGACTGCACTTGGTGATGAGAAGCGAGCTGAAGTGTTCGACGCGGTTCGCGTGGAGGTAGAAGTCCTGCATGAACTGCTCTACGGCGAGGGTCTTCCCCTTGTCCTCGTAGCCGAAAAAGCGCGCGATCGAGGTCTGCGCCTCGAAGGTCAACTGGTCGTTCTTGCGGCCGGCCAGGTAATGAAGCTCGTTTCTGATGCGCCAGAGATAGGAGAGCGAGCTGTAGTACATGCCGATCTCCTCTTCGGAGAGGACACCCTTCATCACCAGCTCGCGCGGCTCGTCCACCTTGTACTTGATCTTGGCGACCCACATCGCGGTGTGCAGGTCGCGCAGGCACCCCTCACCCTCCTTGATGTTGGGTTCCAGGATGTAGACGCTCGAGCCGTACTTCTCGCGCCGCTTCCTCAACTCCTCAAGCTTCTCGCCGATGAAGGCGTCGCTTCTTTTGGCGAGCACCTGGGTCACCATCATCTTCTTCAGCTCGCCGAAGAGGTGCTCGCTGCCGGTGAGAAGGCGCGCGTCGAGAAGCGCCGTCTTCACCGTGATGTCGTTGTTCGCCATCTCGACACAGTCGGTGATGGTGCGCACCGAGTAGCCGACGTCCAGGCGCAGGTCCCACAGGAAGTAAAGCAGGCGGTTCGCCGCCTCCTCGACCACCTTGGACTCCTTGCCGCTGTAGAGAAAGAGGAGGTCGAGATCGGAGTACGGGTTCAGTTCGCGCCGGCCGTACCCCCCGACGGCGACCAGGGCCAACTGACCGCTTTTGTGCATCTGCAGGTCGTCCGAGAGCGCGGTGAAAAGCCGCGTCACCAGGGCGTCGGTCATCGCCGTTATCGACTGCACCACGGAAATGCCGTCCTCACCCTCCCGGTGCGAACGCTTGGACTCCTCCCGGAAATGCTCCAAGAACTCGCGCGCTGCCGCAAGGTAGGCGCCGCGCTTCTCCTCGAAGCTCTTGCCGTCTCCCTTCATCGACTCCGAGAGGTATGCGTTTATGTTGAGGCGCATCACTCTTCCTTGGCGATGCGGACCACTTGGAGGACGCCTGGAAACGCCTCGATATCCGCCTCGGGGATATTCTGGGTGTCGCCGATGACGCCTATGATGACCCGGTTTGCTCCGGTGGACTGGTGGATGTCGAAACCGCGTTCGATGAGGTACGACTTGATCTCTTCCTGGGCCCTTTCGTCGGCCGTTTTGCGCATTACGATCAGCACCTGCAAACCTCCCTTTAGTGTTCGCCCCGGGTCATGATCCTTTCCAGGCGACGCGACTCGTCGATCACCCTCTCGAAGAGGCGCACGATGGCCTGGTCGTCCAGGGGGCCGTCGTTCTCCGCCGTCATGCGGGAGAAGATCCGCTTCTCCCTGGCGGGGTCGTAGACCGGCAGATCGAGCCCCTTCTTGATCTCCCCTATCTGCAGGGCAAGTGAGGCGCGCTCGTTGAAGATGCGCAACAGTTCGCTGTCCAGTCGGTCGATACGGTCCCTGATGTCGTCTATGGTCATGGCGGCCTCAGAACTTCTTCTTGATGTAGGTGTCGCGTTTCCAGTTCACGTCGTCGACACCGGGATAGTCGATGTTGTAGTTCAGGCCGCGCGACTCCTTCCTCATCTGCGCGCAGGCGACGATCAACTGGGCCACGGTGGCGATGTTCCTAAGCTCGATGAGATCGGAGGTGACGATGAAGTTCCAGTAGTACTCCTCGATCTCGTCCTGGATGAGTTCGATGCGGCGCATGGCGCGCGCAAGGCGCTTGTCGCTTCTGACGATGCCGACGTAATTCCACATGAAGCGACGGATCTCGTCCCAGTTCTGGGAAACCACCACCATCTCGTCCGAGTTGGTCGCGGTACCGGCATCCCACTCGGGGATCTGGGGGAAGCTGAACTCGCCGTCTTTAAGGACCTGTACCGCGTGCTTGTAGGCGCGCCCCGCGTAGACGGCGGCCTCGAGAAGCGAGTTGCTCGCCAGACGGTTGCCGCCGTGCAGGCCGGTGAAGGCGACCTCGCCGATGGCGTAGAGGTGCTTTATGTCGGTCTCGGCGTTCTTGTCCACCGCGACGCCGCCGCAGAGGTAATGAGCCGCCGGGACGACCGGGATCATATCCTTGGTCATGTCGATGCCGTACTCGAGGCAGGTCTGGTAGATGTTGGGGAAACGCGAGGTGATGTACTCGGCGCCGCGGTGCGTGATGTCGAGGTAGACGCAGTCGTCGCCGTAGGTCTTCATCTCGTTGTCGATGGCGCGGGCCACGATGTCGCGCGGCGCGAGGTCTTTCAGGTGGTGGTACTTCTCCATGAAGGCGGTGCCGTCACGGCGCTTGAGGATGGCACCCTCGCCGCGCACCGCCTCGGAGATGAGGAAGGAACGGGCGTTCGGATGGTAAAGCGTGGTCGGATGGAACTGCATGAATTCCATGTTGGAGATGGTCGCCCCGGCGCGGTAGGCCATGGCGACGCCGTCGCCGGTGGCGACGTCGGGGTTGCAGGTGTAGAGGTAGACCTTGCCCGCGCCGCCCGAGGCAAGAAGCGTGATGCGCGCCGTGAAGGTCCTAACCTCGCCGCTCTTTCTGTCCAGCACGTGAGCGCCCAGGCAGCGGTTTTCCTCGAGGTTCTTCTTGAGCACCTTCGCCTCGGTGACGAGATCGATAGCGATGTGGTCCTCGTAGATGGTGATGTTGTCGTGCTTCAAAACAGCCTGCACCAGGGCGCGCTCGATCTCGCGGCCGGTGATGTCCTCGGCGTGCAGGATGCGCCGCGCGCTGTGGCCGCCCTCGCGGGTCAGGTCGTAGGCGTCGCCGCTTTTGGTGAACTGCACCCCCCAGTCGATCAGGTTGCGGATCACCTGGGGCCCTTCCTCGACCACCAGGCGCACCACGTCCTCATGACAGACACCGGCGCCCGCGACCAACGTGTCCTGCACGTGTGCGTCGAAGGTGTCCTCCTCGGAGGATACGGTGGCGATGCCCCCCTGGGCGTAGTTGGTGGCGGATTCGGAAATGTCCTTCTTGGTGACCAGGGCGACCCTGCCGTGAGCGGCCGCCTGCAGCGCGAAGGAAAGCCCCGCGATGCCGCTGCCGATCACAAGAAAATCAGTTTTCTCTTTCATTACTCCCCCCATAAGCTGGATTGGGCCCACATCGGGCCCGAAGTATGAAACGAAGCCGTGCAGCAGTCGCGAGTACGTAAAGGAAAAGCTTTAGGGGGGCTGGGCGGCAACGTTGGGCCTCGTGCCCTCAAAGGAGATCGCTTCGGGTGCGTCGCGGATACCTTGCGTTCTTCGCATGAACCGGTTCTGGAAAACCCGCAAATTATTGATCCCCCCAAGATTTTTGTCAAGACTTTTGACAGGTTATGCGTCTCTAAGGTTAGATTAGACCTTGAATTATCATGCTTATTAGTCTATATATTTCGGTGGCATAATTTTCTTTCCCATTAAAAAAGGAAGCACATGCTCCATTTGTCGCACCGCATTGCAGTGACGGCCGCCATGACGACGGCAGCCCTGTTGCTCGCCATCTCGGCGCCGGTCCGCGCCGACATATACAAGTACGAGGCTCCCGACGGCACCGTCCACTTCACCGACGCCCCGACCGACAAGCGCTTCAAGATCTTCATGCGGGACATCAAGAAGGACAAGAAGCTGCGCACGGCGTTCAAACTCCCCGGATATGCAAGGAATCCGGCCGAGTTCGAGCCGATCATCAACTCCTGCTCGCGCGAGTACGGCGTAGACAGCTCGCTCATCAAGGCGGTGATCCACGCCGAGAGCGGCTACAACCCCACCGCGGTATCCTCCAAGGGAGCCCAGGGGCTGATGCAGCTCATGCCGAAGACCGCCCAGGGGCTCAAGGTGGCCGATTCCTTCAACCCGCAGGACAACATCCGCGGCGGGGTGCGCTATCTCAGGTTCCTTCTGGACACCTTCAAGGGGAACGAATCGCTGGCCGTCGCCGCCTACAACTGCGGCCTCAACAACGTGGCGAAGTACGGCGGCATCCCCCCCTATCCCGAGACCCAGACCTACGTGGCGAAGGTGCTCAGTTACCGCAACAACTACCGATAGCGCAAAGGCAGACAAGAGCATGCCCTCTACCTCAGCACAGATCATGAACCTCCCGAACATCCTCACCATGGTGCGCATCGCTGCCATTCCGCTTCTGTGCGTCCTGCTGCTTTCGCCGGAGCGGGAGAGCGGTTTCTGGGCCGCGGCCCTCTTTGCCGCCGCCTCGGTGACCGACTGGCTGGACGGCTACCTCGCCAGGAAGATGGGCATCGTCACCGTGTTCGGCAAGTTCCTCGACCCGATCGCCGACAAGCTGATCGTCATGGCCGCGCTCATCATGATCCTCCCCTTCGACCGGGTTCCCGCGTGGATGGTGCTCGTGATCCTCGGGCGCGAGATGATCATCACGGGGCTGCGCGGCATCGCCTCCACCGAGGGGATCGTGATCGCAGCGAGCAACCTCGGGAAGTTCAAAACCATCTTTCAACTGGTTGCCATCATCGGCCTGTTGCTGCACTATGACTATCACTGGTTCTTCGGCATCGATCATCCGCTGCTCGTTGTGAACATGCACAACGTCGGCATGTTCTATCTCTGGATCGCAACCGTGATAACCATCTGGAGCGGTGTGGATTACCTGTACAAATTCGTTCGGGTGATAGCCAAATAAAAATTTCCCATTGACACCGAAGAGGGAATCGGGTTATATACGGGTTCCTTCGATGTACACGGCGGCATGGCCAAGTGGTAAGGCAAAGGACTGCAAATCCTTCATTCATCGGTTCAAATCCGATTGCCGCCTCCAATAAAGAAAAGGGCTTACGATCTCAGGTCGTAGGCCCTTTTTTCATTGCTGCAATTCGTGCCGTAGTGAATCCTTTCCTACTTACCGCGTTCACACCGCAACGAAGCTTCGGCCGATCTCGTTCATCCCTTCCGCCACGGAAACAGTCGGCACTCCAGCCAACGCCCCTCGTTGCTCCAGCTCCAGCGCCCCTCCCCGACAACAGCCCCGCCTTAATGCATCTCTCGTTATTTTTGTTATATTTCCCTGTCTTCGCAAAAAACCACCAACAAGGCCGGTGCGGAAAGGGGGTGAGCCAGGCGGAACGAAGCGGGATAAGCGAAGTTCACCAACGAGAAAAGGAGGCGTCACATGTGCAGAAGGTTCCTGTTTGCAGTTGCGGCTTTGCTGGTGTCCATGTCGCTCGCGGCTTGCGGCGACGATGACGAGCATGCATCGACGACGTATCGCCAGACCAACCTGATATCCAACATACCGGGGCTCGCGGCCACCACCGACGCCAACCTGGTCAACTCCTGGGGGATCGCCCGTTCGTCCACGAGCGGCTGGTGGGTAAGCGACAACGGCACCGGGGTTTCCACGGTCTACAACGGCTCGGGGCAACCGTTCCCCACCGCTACGCCGATCACGGTGACCATTCCGCTGCCGTCAGCTCCCGGCACGGCCACCGCCGCGACTCCTACCGGCGTTGTGTTCAACAACTACTCGGGATTCGACGTGACGCCCGGAGTGAACACCTCGGCGGCACGCTTCATCTTCGTCACCGAGGACGGTACCATCTCGGCCTGGAACACGGGAACCGACGCGACACTCAAGGTCGACAATCCGACTTTCGCGACGGGAACCGGGGCCGTCTACAAGGGAGCGACCCTAGCCACCACCGGTACCGTCAACTACCTCTACGTCGCCAACTTTCGCGCCGGGACCATCGACGTCTTCGACTCCACCTTCACCCCGGTCACCCTGCCGGGCACGCCGTTTATGGTACCCGCACCGCACATCGCGCCTCCTGCCGGTTACTCCCCTTTCAACATCGCCAACATCGGAGGCAAACTCTACGTGAGCTACGCGCTTTTGAACCCAGATACGCTGCTGGATGACGTCCCCGGACAGGGGCATGGCTTCGTCGAGGTTTTCAATCCGGACGGAAGCTACGTGACGAGTCTGCAAAGCGGGACCTGGCTCAACTCCCCCTGGGGCATGGCGCAGGCACCGGCGAATTTCGGCAAGTTCAGCAACATGATCCTCGTCGGGAACTTCGGCAGCGGCCAGATCGCCGCTTTCGATCCGGCGACGGGAGCATTCAAGGGCCTGGTGCGGGACGCGGACAACGCACCGATCGTCATCAACGGGCTGTGGGGCATAGGCTTCGGCAACGGCGGCAATGCCGGACCGGCCAACACCCTGTTTTTCGCTGCGGGTCTGAACGACGAAAACGACGGACTCTTCGGCACCCTGACCCCACGCTGATGCGGGGCCGGAAAGCAAGCCTCCGGAGCAACACCTCAAAGGCGAGAGATAGAGAAAGCCGATGCATTAAATTCAGAAAAACTAATTATTTCGTCTTTACAAAGTAAAACCTCTATGGTATTCACATTATCACCTCGTTGTTGCTTCACCTGGCCCCCCTGAACTACCTCCCAGGGGGGTCTTCTTTTTTTTCGACGTCCCCTCCCTCTTCCGAGCACCCTCTTCGTAACTACAGCCGAATTCCTGAAGGCCGCGAGCTCTCACCATTGTACCCCCACAGGATATCCATCCGCCCCCCCCGATGCACGCGGTGCGCAAATCCCGCAGACCATGGTGTTCAGGGTACGTCTGGATGGTTCCCCTGCGCGGCGTCGTACACATCGAGGCGCAGAAGCAGAGTCTCCTCGGGGAGATCACACGCAACGCCGCGGCGCTGCTGGTCCCGGGAAAGCAATCTGTAACCTCCACTCTCCCCAAAGCAGATCACCGCTGCCACGAGCCGAGGTCCGTATGGTCGATGCAGAATGTCATTCAGCTTGGATGGAGCTCCACATCGTGCGATGTAGCATGACCTTTGGCCTTAACGGAGCAACGTATCGCACGATGTGTCATGACCTATCGCACGATGTGTCATGACCTATCGCGCGATGTGCCACTACCTATCGGACGATATGCCACTACCTATCGGACGATGTGCCACGACCTATCGGACGATGTGCCACGACCTATCGGACGATGTGCCACGACCTATCGGACGATGTGCCACTACCTATCGGACGATGTGCCACTACCTATCGGACGATGTGCCACTACCTATCGGACGATGTGCCACGACCTATCGGACGATGTGCCACGACCTATCGAACGATGTGCCATGACCTATCGGACGATGTGCCACTACCTATCGCACGATGTGCCATGACCTATCGGACGATGTGCCACTACCTATCGCGCGATGTGCCATGCCCCTTCGCCTTAACAGAGGTGCAGCGGCTCAAAGGAATTTAAAAATTTATTAATTTTAATTGACACCACCCATTCATACTTTATACTGCACTACTCCTGCGCAACGAGTCACACGTGCCACGGCACGGAAGGAGTAAATAATGGGAATCTGCATGGACTGCAAAGGTAAAAGGACCGTCACCTGCCCCGAGTGCGGTGGCACCGGAAACAGGTACTATGTCGCGGTCCTCGACATATGGGAATCTGATTGCACTGCCTGTTTCGGCAGCGGGACTATCAGTTGTCAGTCATGCGAGGCGCGCCCCATGGGTTCAGTGATCACGAGGGGACCCGTAGCCTGGACCCCGCCCCCTGCCCCGCCGGGGCTGTAACTTAATAACTTCGATCCGAACAAGAAAGGGCCAGCGCGAAACGCCGGCCCTTTCATTTTGGCTCAGAAGAGTGGACTGGCTCCGCCTTTCAACGTAGAACCTGGAACACAGAACGCAGAACGTGTTTATTGATGTATGGATAGCTTTTTCATCAGGTCGTAGAGCGTAGGACGGCTGACGCCCAGTTCTTCCGCGGCCTTCAGTATGTTCCCCGACTGGCGTTCGATGGCGTTCAGGATCATCTCGCGCTCCATCCGCTCGCGCGCCTCGCGAAGTGACAACCCGTCGTTTGCGGGCACCGGCACCGGGGGGGGCTCGAAATCACAGCCTAGATCGAGGGGACCTATGCTGGTGCCGTCGCACATGATCACGGCGCGCTGGATCCTGTTCTTCAGCTCGCGTACGTTGCCCGGCCAGTCGTGCCGCTTCAAAAACGCGATGGCGGCCGGGGAGAGACGCACCTTCTTCTTGTTCTCCTTGCAGTAAAGACGCAGGAAGTTGTCGGCAAGCAGCAGCACGTCGTCACCGCGCTCCCTCAAGGGGGGAAGCTTGATGGTCACCACCCCGATCCGGTAGTAGAGGTCCTCGCGGAAGCGCCCCTCCTCTATCGCTTTCTGGATGTCGATGTTGGTCGCGCAGGTGGTGCGGGCATCGACCGGGATCTCCTCCCTCCCCCCGACACGCTGGATCAGTCCCTCCTGGAGAAAGCGCAGAAGCTTCACCTGCAGGTTCACCGGCAACTCCCCGATTTCGTCAAGGAACAGGGTCCCCTTGTGCGCGAACTGCAGCTTCCCGCGCACCGCTGTGTGGGCACCGGTGAAGGCCCCCTTCTCATGCCCGAAGAGTTCGCTCTCCAGGAGGTTTTCGGGAATGGCGCCGCAGTTGATCGCCACAAGCGGCCCCTTGCGGCGCTGGCTCGCCTCGTGGATCGCCGCGGCGACCAGTTCCTTGCCGGTACCGCTCTCGCCGGTGATGAGGATCGGTGCGTTTGAGGGGGCAACTTTCCTGATGGTGGTGTAGACCGCCTGCATCTCCGCGCATCGCCCGACCATCCCCCACTGTTCCTCCGGCTCGGCGCCGGAGGAGATGGAGCTGTTTTGCTCCTCCAGGGTGGCGATATGGAAGGCGCGTCCGATCATCACCTTAAGTTCGGTGAGCACGGGGGGCTTGGCGTAGAAGTCGAAAGCCCCCATGCGCATCGCCTTCAGCGCGTTCTCACGCTCGTTGTTTCCCGTTAGCATGATCACCTTGGTCACCGGGTTCAGCCCCAGCATCTCGTCCAGGCAGCGAAACCCCTCTACCGAGCTGTCCGGGTACGGCGGCAGCCCGAGGTCGAGGATCACGACGGCAGGGTGTTCGTTCCGGAAAAGGGAGAGCGCCTCGTGCGCATCTCCGGCGAGCAGCACCTGGTACTCCTGGGTCAGCCCCCACTTGAGCTGCTGCCTGATATCCTCGTTGTCATCGACAATAAGAAGCTTTTTCACAACTCCTCCTCTATGCGGCGGCGCTGCACCCTCTTGCCGGTTCGGCCTGCGCGACCGGAAGGTGCACGGTGAACACCGTCCCTTCCCCCTCGACGCTTGCAACCTCGATCCTGCCGCCATGCGCCGCGACTATTTGCCGCGACTGGTAAAGCCCGATTCCCAAACCGGTCCGTTTCGAGGTGCGGAATGGGACGAACAAATCGTTTCTGATGAAGCGCGGCGACATGCCGCAGCCGCGGTCGGTCACCCTGATGAAGGGGGAGGCGTTGCACCCTACCTCGGCGGTTATGGGGGTCTCCGGCGCGGAGGCCTCCACCGCGTTCAAAAACAGGTTCAAAAGCACCTTCTGCAACTCCTCCGCATCGCCAAGGACCATCTGGCAGCTCCCGGTGACATCTATCGTCCTTCCCGGCACCATCTCGGCGCAGCGCCGGGCGAGCGACAGGATCTCTACGGGACGCCTCTGCAAAAGCTCGCTTTCCCCCAGGTTACGCAGACGGCCGATGAGCCCCTGCATCTTCTTGGTGGTGTTGCCGAGGCTGTTCAGCATGTCCTTCTGGAATTCGGGGTTGTCGATGTGTTCACCCGCGTTTTGCAGGACTAGCGAAATGGTGGCTGCGAGGTTTTTCAGGTCGTGCGCCACGAAGGTGGCGAGGCTTCCGACCGCCTCCATCGCCTTCGCCTGGGTGAGCTGCTCGGAGAGACGCTGGTGCTGCATGGCGACCGAGACCTGACGTGCGATGGTCTTCATCAGGTCGAAGTCCTCGTAGCGGTACTGCTCGTCCGGGACGACCTGCGCACCCAGCACGATGAAGCCGGAGAGGGCCTCCCCTTCAGAAAGGGGGATCACGAAGGAGATGCCGTAGCGAGCAAGCATGGCGCGGTCGGCCTCGCTCAGGTCCGGATTCGCATCGGAGGAGCTGAAGACCCACTGTTTCTCGCGCAACGAGGCGAGGATGGGGCTGTCGTCCTCGATGGTCTCGGCCATCGGCTCCAATTCCAGAAGGCCGCCGACGCAGTACCAGCCGACCCCCTTCTGGTGCTGGTAAAGGGCCGCGCCGCGCACGCCGAAGATCTCGCAGTAGGCCTGGAGCACCCGGTGCACCAGTTCGTCGGCGCTGTCGAAGGTGGCGAGCCTCTGGGTAAGCCCCAGCCACTGCGAGCGGTAGTCGTACTTGCTCTGGTAGAAATGCTTGTGCAGGAAGACCTTGAACTCTCGGTTGGCGCGCTCGGAGAGAAGGAGCAGCAGCAAAAGGATGCCGCCTGCGAAGCAAAGGGCCAGGGTGAGCACCCGGGGGAACTGCGGCCCGAAGTACCTCATCCCTTCCCCCAGAAGCCCCAGCAGGATGAGATAGACGGCGATCACCGAGATGACGACCGATTTAAACAATACCGCCTGGGAAACCTTCACCCGGGCGCTGCCGCGCCAGTGGGTGCGGGCGTAGAGCATCATGAGGGAGGCGACGATGAAAACAAAAGAGCGCAGCGGGACGAGCTCCATGTTGATGGAGCGGTACAAGAGCGCGTTCGAGTAGTAGAACACGAGCACGGATAGCATCGCGAAGAGCGCGACGATGTCGAGCTTCACGCGCCACAGGGCCTCGGACGAGGCGTGCACCAGGGTCGACTCGAAGTTGGTGAGCGCCATCACGAGCAGTAAAAGGATGGCGATGTAGAAGTAGAAACCCGCGTCGGCCAGAAAAAGCAGCGGCTCCACCGGGAAATCCGGGGCGTAGTAAAAGGAGGCGACGGGGAGAAAAGCCGGCACCAACGGGAGCAGACAGCCGCAGACGAGGAGGGCCCGCGTCCGGACGGCGAGCCCGCGCTCCGGGAGCTCACGCGCATAAGTGAGACTCAGAAGGAGCCACAAGGGAGGCAGCAGCGCCTCCACGAATAGCCCCGTCCTTTTCCAGTCCGTCGCGGGCCAAAACGATTCGAGGGCGAACAGGTCGGTAAGCTCGAGGACCGCCAGGGCGAGGACGGGGAAGGCCAGAAAACTGCGGGCGGCGCTTCGCTTCTCCAACTGCACGATGCGCAGTACGGTAACAAGCAGCAACAAAACCGCGATCAGCGAAAGCGCCATGGCATCCCCTCGGCCGGCCGTCCCCTGTTACAACTTCCAGACCCGTATCCCGGCCCCGTTCATGAGCTCCCTGTCGAAGAGCCCCTTCACGTCGATGAGCACCGGGTTTGCCCCCATGAGCCGCGCAAGATCGGCGGGGGTGAGTTCCTGGTATTCGCGGTGTGCCACGGCCGCCACCACCGCGACCGCAGGCTTTAGCTGCGACATCGGCAGGATCCGGACGCCGTACTCGTGCTGCGCCTCTTCGGGGTCCGCCATCGGGTCGCACACCTGTACCTCGACGCCGTAGTCCTCGAACTCCTTAACGATGTCGATGACCTTCGAGTTCCTGAGATCCGGGCAGTTTTCCTTGAAGGTGAGCCCGAGCACGGTGACGCAGGAGCCGAGCACTTGGTGACCCGCCCTGATGATCTCCTTCACCGCGCGTTGCGCCACGAATTTCCCCATGCCGTCGTTGATGCGCCGCCCAGCCAAGATCACCTGCGGGATGTAGCCGTTCTTCTCAGCCTTGTGGGTCAGGTAGTAGGGGTCCACCCCGATGCAGTGCCCGCCGACGAGACCGGGGCGGAAGTTCAGGAAGTTCCACTTGCTACCGGCCGCGGCAAGCACGTCGCCCGTATCGATTCCCATCCGGTCGAAGATGAGGGCGAGCTCGTTCATGAGGGCGATGTTCAAGTCGCGCTGCGTGTTCTCGATCACCTTCGCCGCCTCGGCCACCTTGATCGAGGAGGCGCGAAAGACGCCCGCAGTCACCACGGAGCCGTACACCTGCGCCACGACCTCCAGGGTCTCGGCGTCCTGCCCGGAGACGACCTTCTTGATCTTGGTGAAGGTGTGCTCCCGGTCCCCCGGGTTGATCCGCTCCGGGCTGTAGCCGACCTTGAAGTCAACCCCTCCCCTGAGCCCCGAGACACGCTCGAGGATCGGGAGGCACTCCTCTTCGGTTACGCCGGGATACACCGTCGACTCGTACACCACGATGTCACCCTTTTTCAGGGCACGGCCTACCGTTTCGCTCGCGCGGTACATGAGGGTGAGATCAGGCTGGTTGGCCTCGTCGATGGGGGTGGGGACCGCGACGATGTGGAAGTCCGCCTTTTTGAGGTCTTCGACGCGGTCGGTGAAGAGTATGTCTGCTTCGGCCAGGTCCGCGGCCTCCACCTCGCCGGTGTGGTCGCGTCCCTCGCGCAGTTCCATGATCCTGTTGCGGTTTATATCGAAACCTATGGTGGTACGGCACTTCCCGAAAGCCACTGCGACGGGCAGGCCGACATAGCCCAAGCCCACCACCGAAATAATACGTTCTACCGTCAAGACATCCTCCAGGTAAAGATATAGCGGCATTCACAGAGCCGCACTGAACACAGCTATACCTATACAGCCTCAGGCACAAATTGACAAGTGCTAATTGTTTGTGATAAATCACCGATTAGCTGGGGTAAATTGCAAGCTGGAGGCGGTTAAATGACAGGACCGGCGTCACAAAGACAGAAACAGGATTCCTGCGTTATCAGCAGCATCCCCTTCTTCTCCTCTCTCACCCCTGAACAGGTGGAACAGGTCGAGAAACTGTTCAGGAAAAAGAACTACGAGAAGGAACAGATAGTGCTCTACGAGGAGGACACCTCGAACTACATGTACCTGATCTACTCGGGCAAGGTGCGGGTAGTGAAGATGAACGACGAGGGGAAAGAGCAGATCATCACCATCCACAAGAAAAACGACTTCTTCGGGGAGATGTCGCTTCTGGACAACAAGACCTCGCCGGCGACCATCATCGCGCACGAGGACTCGGTGATCGGGCTTTTGCACAAGGCCGACTTCGAGGAGCACCTGCTGCGTAACGACGAGGTCCGCAAAAAGATCATCGAGCTTCTGTGCAGCCGGCTGCGCGAGTCGTGGGAGATGATCAAGATCCTGAGTTTCAACGCCGAGAACGCACAGGACCGGGTGCTATCCCTGCTGGACCGGTTGGGGGAGCTTTACGGCGTGCGCGACGACCGCGGCGTCATCATCGACGTGAAGATGACGCACCAGCAGATGGCGAGCTACGCCTCGGTGACCCGCGAGACCATGAGCCGGGTTTTGCGCAGCCTGGAGAAGTCTCATGCGATCAGCATCCTGGACGGCAAGGCGATCCTCTTGAACAAGGGTTTCTTCGACGCGAGACAGAACCACAAGAGGCACTAGCGCCCCCTGCCCCACTTAAACTCCCCAAACCTTACTGGATCTGGGTCCCCCCGCCGTCAAAGACCGCCGACACGGCGACGGCGAAATCCCCCGACACCGCTCCGGCAGGAATATTGGTGAAGGAAAGCTTCAGGATCTCGCCGGAGGCAAGGGAGCTGCTGGCGAGTATGACGGCATTGCTGCCGGAGGTGCCGGCGATACCGCTCGCCGCGTAGGGTCCTGAAGTGACGGCACCGGCAAGAGTCGCCCCCGCCGGCATGCTCACCAAGAGATTCACCCCGTATGGAGCCGCCGCCGGGAGCCCGGCAAGAAACACCGTCCCCACCGCCGTGCTGCCGCTTAGCGCGGTGCTCATCGCCGCGTAGATCGGCACGGTTACCGCGACCTCGGCGGAGGTCTGCACGTTGCCGGCGGCGTCGTAGGCCTTTGCGGTCCAGTTGTAGCTCCCCTTGGCGACTCCCGACGGATCCCAGGAAAAGGAGTATGGGGCAGTGGTGGTGCTTCCCTGCAGCGCCCCGTCCAGGTAGAACTCCACCCGCGCAACCCCCACATCGTCGGAGGCCGCGGCCTTTATGAGGGTGACGCCGTGCACCACGGTCCCCTCCGCCGGAACGGTGAGCGCAACACTTGGAGCGGTGCGGTCCTGAGCGCCCGAATCGGCTCCCCCTACCGCACTCCCTCCTCCTCCCCCGCCACCGCAGGCAGCCAGAGTCATCACCATAAGGGCTACCCAAGCCCGCTTAACTAACCGCATCGTTTCCCTCCATAATCCAGTGTCCCCCATCTAGATCCTCCCCGTAAGCAGCGAGAGGATCACCACGATATCGCCGGTATCGATCCTGCCGTTGGGCTGCGACACGCCGTTCACGTAGGGGGCAAGGTCCAGGCGCAAAAGCTCCTCGCTCCCCGGGGCGACCTGGCTGGTGGCGATCTGCAGCGCGAGCTGGGCGTCCGCAATGGTGAGGGGTGCCGAGACCGTTGCCGGCGGGGTCGGGACGCTTGCCTGCGCTGCGTTGTAGACCGAAACGGTGACCGCTTTCGATAACGCCTCGTTGCCGGAGACATCGACGGCCCTGACGGTAAGCTCGTAGATTCCCTTGGCCAGGGAGGCGACGTCCCAGGTGAAGCTGTAGGGGGCCTTGGCCGTTTCGAAGACCGGCACCCCGTTCACCAGGAACTGCACCCTTGCGATGCCGGCGTTGTCGGTGGCCGAAGCGGTGACGGTCACCGTCCCGGAGACCGCATCGTTATCGGCCGGGGAGGTTATGTTGACGGTCGGGGGGAGCGTCTCCGGCACAGAGACGATGTTGGAGTAGACGCTCTCGGCTCCGGAAGAGTTGTAGGCGGTTACCGCGAAATAATAGGAGTTGGCCGGATCCAGCCCGCTTATCGTCGCAGTGGTGCTGTTTCTTCCGTCGACAGGGGCGTTACCCTCGACGGCTCCGGTCCCCTGAAACGGGACGGCGCCGGAGTTCGCCTGGTAATAGATGCGGTAACCCGCGAGGTCGGGGTCGGGGCTTGGGTCCCAGGCTAGCGAGACACTAGTGGCAAGAGAGGTGGCAGGGGCGACGATGAGTAGAATTGCAACAGACAACAAGGCGGAAAGGGCGGAAAAGGTGCTGGCTTTTCCATTTGATAGCATGCTCACTCCCAATGACAGGCCTCGGCCGTACGCCTTTTTCGGAAGGGAGTGATAGGGGAAATGAAAAAAGCCGGGACCGCGACACCAGTACTTGGCATTTCGGCGACCCGGCTGTCTCAGAGAGACCCAGTAGGCTTTCCGTCCCACCCTTGCGGATGGTTTAGTATTATCGTGTACCTGTATTCATTTTAGCTGGATGGGAAACCCACCATCGGGTGCGGATAGTATGTGATTCATAAGAGAAAAGCAACAGCTTTTTGAAGAAAGTGGCTGAAAACCGCGCCCTTAGCGGCGCAGCCTCGCCGGCACTAACGCGACACGCTCATCGCCTTGACCCCCTTGTTTCCGGCGGCATCATAGGCAGCGACCGTGACGGTATGGGATCCGCCGCCCACCTTTGTCGTGGCGCTTATGGAACCGGAGTTGGTCCCCAACAGCAGCACCCCGTCCAGGTAGACCTCCATCCGGACCACGGCCACGTTGTCCTGGGCCGACGCAGCGACCTTCAAACTGGAGCTCTTGAGATACGGAGAGGAAGGCAGGACCAGATTGACGGTCGGAGCAACGACATCGTTGGCGACGTTTACGGTCACGCTGGAGGAGCCCGCGTTTCCTGCGGCATCGGAGGCAATGGCAACCAGGGTGTGACTCCCGTTGCCGGCGGCTACCGTGTTCCAGTTGTAGCTTATGGCGCCCTGGTTCGCCGCGTATATGAGGCTCGAGTTGTCGTAAAGTGCGAAAGATGTGACGCCGATGTTGTCGGTGGCGCCGGCCGTCACGGTGACGGTGCCGCTTACTTGCTTGCTGTTGGCGGGAGCCGAAATGGTGACCGTCGGGACCGACGTATCACCCGCGACGTAGACGACCTTTTCCGTGGTCCCTACGTTGCCGGCGGCATCGTAGGCCTTGGCCGAGAGGGTGTACTGCCCCGGGGGCATGGAGGCGGTCTGCCAGTTGAACGCACAAGGAGCCGTGCTCCCGGTTCCCAGCAGCGTGTTGTCCACGTAGAGTTCCACCTTCGTGACGCCGACGTTGTCGTGAGCGTCGACGCCTACGGAAACCGTACCGCTCAGGGTGGTCGTTGCGGAAGAGACGGCGATATCCACCACGGGAGGGACCATCTCTTTTACCTGGACCACGTTGGAGTACGCACTTTCCGCGCCGCTCGAGTTGTATGCGGTGACCGCGAAATAGTAGGAACTGCCCGGGTCGAGGCCGCTTATGGAGGCGGTGGTGCTGCTGGAGACGTCCACGGGGGCCGCCCCTTCGACGGCACCTCTGCCGGCAAAAGGAAGCGCCGCTGAGTTGGCCTGGTAGTAAACCCGGTAACCGGCGAGGTCAGGATCGGTGGACGGGTCCCACTGAAGGTTCACCGTTGAGGGAAAAGCTGCGGCAGGAATCAAAAGCAGGGGTAGTAGGAGCTGCAGAACGCGCTTGGTTTTCAACACAGACCTCCACGAGAGGCGGAGCCCGTGCTCAAGACACAAAAAAACCGGGCACCGACCTGTAGTGCAGGCATTTCGGCGACCCGGCTGTCTCAGAGAGACCCAATAGGCTTTCCGTCCCACCCTCGCGGATGGTTTAGTATTGTCGTGTACCTTCAGTTGTGCCCAACTTTTATCAGAGCTGCGTGTTTTTTCTTGTGATCCAAATCACACTCAGCAACAGTTATAGCAAATATGTCATTAAAAAATTGACAGACCGTGCCGTATTCCTTCCGCTTGCCCCACCGAAGATCTGGGCTACCCTATAGCGGTGTCCGGTCCGGCAATCCTCCACTTTGGCCCGTCCAGAAGCTGTCCTCCCTGCGGTCCCGGTACCGGGATCAAAGAGAAATGCAGGGACATGAGTGACCGTTTTAAGGCGGACTGTCAATGACACTGGCACAGCAAAGGCTGGTGACTCCGCAGAAGCATTGACGTTTCTCACAAGGCACCCCAGCGCTTTCTAAACCCTTGACAAATAGGGATTAAAGGTCAAGAATTATGTCATTCGCAGGGCGCAAAGACACAATTGTCCCGCTGAAATCACTGTAATCAAGCAGGGAGGGACACCAGCCACAGTCGATTGACGCACTTCAAACCTGCCTAGTTGATCCTGTCCAAGTGTCGACCACAGCCACTGCTGGGATTCAGAATTTCCCGCAGAAAGGAGCTGATCATGCGGAGCTTTTTCAGACGAGCCTTAGGGCAGATCCTGGTAGACGGCAAATTCCTCTCGAAGCGCACCCTCAGCCGGGCGCTGGAAGAGCAAGATAAGACCCACGAACTTCTGGGAGCGGTGCTCGTGCGCATGGGCGTCCTCCGTCCCAGCGACGTAAGCGCGCCCCTTCTGATCCAGGAACACCTGTCGAACATAGAGGACGCGGCCAAACTTGCCGCTGGTCAAAGACAACTCCTTGGTGCGCTCCTGGTTCAATCCGGCAAGATCACGGCAAGACAGCTCGACGAGGCGATAGCGGAACAGCAAAGAAGCGGAGACAAGCTGGGCGAGGTTTTCATCCGCCTCGGCATACTTACACAGATGCAGTTGAAGGGGCTTTTGGAATTGCAGCACAACCAGGAAAGCCCCGCCAGCAACCCGCTGCGCTTGGGCGAATTGCTGGTCGCCACCGGGCAGATCACCAGGGAGCAGCTGGAACGGGCGCTGTCCAGGCAGAAGCAGACTGGCGGTAAACTCGGTGAAGTCCTCGTATCGGAAGGCTTCGCACACAAGCAGCAGATAAACCACGCGGTAAGGCTGCAAAAGCTCTGCGTGAACTCGGTGCTCGCCGCCATCCTCTCCATGGGCGCGCTTACCGCCACCGCCTCCGCCTCCACCGTGTCGCTGCAGTGGGATGCCTCTCCCGATACAGCCGTGACCGGCTACAAAGTCTATTACCAGCCCGATTCGACGGCCACCCCGTTCCAGGGTGCCCCGATGGACGTCCAGAACGTGACCGCCGCGACTGTCAACAACCTGGATCCATCCCACTCCTACAGTTTCGCAGTCACCGCTTACGACGCGACCGGCGCCGAGAGCACTTATTCCAACGTAGTGACGGTACCGGAGATGCAGCCCCCCACCACCGCCGTGACCTACCCGGCCAACGCGGCGACGGTCGCGGGAGTGGTATCCGTCACCGCGGACGCCACCGACAACGTCGGGGTGACCAAGGTGGAGTTCTACGTGAACGGGGCGCTGAAGGCGACCGACACGGGAACCCCCTACGTCTTCTCCTGGGACACCACCGCGCTAACACCAGGCACCTATACATTGACCACGAAGGCCTACGATGCCGCGGGCAACGTCGGGCAGTCGCAGAGCGTGACGGTCACTGTGGCGAACGACCTGCAGGCCCCCACCGTCTCTCTGACCTCCCCCGGCAACAACATCACGGTGAACGGCACGGTCAGCATCGCCGCGAACGCGACCGACAACGTCGGGGTGAGCAGGGTCGAGTTCTATCTCAACAACGCCCTGCTGGGAGCGACCAACATGGCCCCGTACGCCTACAGCTGGAACACGCAGAGCATCGCCAACGGCGTCTACAACGTGACCGCAAAGGCGTACGACTCGGCGGGCAACGTAGGGCTGTCGCAAGTCGTCACCGTCAACGTATCCAACGACGTCACCGCACCCGTCGTCACCCTCACCTCTCCGGCTGGAGGCTCCACGGTGAGCGGCACCGTGTCCCTGACGGCGAGTGCGACGGACAACGTGGGTGTGAGCAAGGTCGAGTTCTACCAGAACAACGCCCTCATCGGCACGAGCAGCACCGCCCCCTACAGCCTAAGCTGGAACACCGCTCTGGTCGCCAACGGCACCTACACCATCACCGCGAAGGCTTACGACGCCGCAGGCAACGTGGGGGCGTCGCAAAGCGCATCGGTCACCGTCTCCAACGCCGCAAGCGACACCATCGCCCCGTCGGCGTGGCTTACCTCGCCGGCCAACAACTCCATCGTCTCCGGCACGGTCACCATCAGCGGGGGCGGGAAAGACAACGTGGGCATCACGAGGATGGAGTTCTATCAAAACGGCAAGCTGATGGGTAGCGACAGCACGGCGCCCTACTCCTACAGTTGGAACACGACAGCGTACCCCGACGGAAGCTACATTCTGACAGCGAAGGCTTACGACGCAGCAGGCAACGTGGGGCAGTCTGCGAACACCTACGTCACGGTACAGAACGCGAAGGGAAAGAAAAAGTAGTACATTCTGCCGTGGCCGGATGCGGCGAAATAGAGGAACTGCTCGAGGCCTTTTATCTGTTTCAAAGGAGATGAAATATGAATCCCACAATCAATGGTGCTGCGAAAAAGATAATACAGCAAAGTTCAGCAGCTTTTTGTCTACTGCTTGTCTATAGCTCTACCGTCCTAGCGCTACCGAGCATTACCTCAGCCCCGCTAACGGCTAAAAACGGTTCGAGTGTGAAAATAGCGGGAAGCGCCTTCGGTGCCAAGGCGACGGCCGCACCGCTACGATTCGATACGTTCAGTACGGCTACCCCGGGTCAAACTATGAGTCAGGCTACTAATTGGTGGAGTGATGGCAACTATCCGTTGTATGTCACCAACCAAAACCCTAGATATAGCGGCAACCAAACTGCAAGGGCTGAGGCTAACGGCCCGTCTTACGGGAATGCCGCCCCTGACCCGGTTTCCCGCACTACGATTGCGTTCAGAAACAACGTCGGTTTTGCAAAGACCAAAAAGGTTTATTTGAATTATTGGTATTATTTCGATGCAAATGAGAAGGGATGCCCCGTAGGGTTTGCTGATGCTGCTGGCACTCCATACTGGCAGATCAAATCAGTGCGCCTTCTGACGGAGTCCCCTCTTGACGGCAACTTCACTGCCGACAACTACCCATCCATCAACTATGCGGTGCAGAACTTCCAGTGCGGCACTGTGAACAACAGCCAGCCAAACAATTATTGGGATCGCCGTTTGTACCTAGGTGGCGGCACTAACCTCTACTTTAACCCGGCTCCCATGGGGCAAACGGGGTGGTACAACCTGGCAATCCAGATCAAGATGGATAGTACCGTCGGGGCTGGAGATGGCGCGATAACGGCCTATATGTCAGCGGCAAATTTAGGTGCACAGTACAAAGTTTCCTCCGTATCCCCAGTTACTGTCATCGATGCTACCAACAAAAATGGTAAAGCCTATTATGACGGTATAAACATCGATAACTACATCGGAAACGTCCCACCTCCTCCTACATTTGATGCAACCAAGGTTGACGGCTACCCTCAGGATTACACTGTGAACTACGGCAGCACATGGTACAAAGCGATTCAAGGAAGTGCGAAGCCTGTAGTCCCAACTGACACTGCTTACTGGACAAAGGCACCCTATGGCTATGAGATTAATACGCATCTACAGTATGGCGACATCTACGTCGACAACTCATGGGCAAGGGTAGAGATCGGTGATGCTTCGACTTATTCAGCATGCACACATAGAGAAATTCAGGTTCCAATCACTTGGGGCACCGATGGTATAGAGTTCAAAGTGAATCAGGGAAGTTTCCCTGATTTGGCCACAGCCTATATTTATGTGGTAGATGAGAATGGATATGTAAGCAATGGAAAAGCTATCCAGTTCGAGAAAAGTGGGGCCGTTACCCCGCCTAAGAACCTGATTCAGATAAAACCCTAGCTCGCTGCGCGATTTGCCTGTCGACTGGCTCAATAACTGTCAAGGATCTGCAGCTGTGAGATTTCAAGCATACAGCCCGAGTCTGTGCAAAGACTACCTGACTTGAGAGCGCCTCCATTTACGACCTCCACAATCCCCTCTCCGTCTCGGAGAGGGGAACCAGCGTAAAATTATCTTTACGAGTAAAGCTCCCTTGGCATCCCTATCCCAAGAGTTGGATGAACAGGAACTGGCAGTGCAATTACTCACCTCGGCGGCCCTCCACAACGAAGTGCACTTTGTCCTTGATAGAACGCGCTTGGCGCACGTGCAGTTGATCAGGATCAGAAAACTAAGAGTTGGGCCAGCGGCCGCTGTTTCCTTATCTGATCAGTACCAATTAAAGCCGCTAGGTCAGGAGTAACGAGAGATGGCTTTGCCAAGATCAAGCGATTTCAGAGAGTCTATTTATGGTTTAAGCGTTACCGCTATCGTCCCGTGCTACAACTCTGCCTCCTACCTTGCGGAAACGCTTAACAGCATAATAGCGCAGAGTTACGAAAACCTCTGCATAATAGCAATAGATGACGGATCATCTGATGACACACGCAGGATACTGGAGAAATTCAGGGAATGCGGGAAAATCAAATTGCTCTGGCATGAGGGAAACTGTAACAGGGGGGTGGCGGCAACCATGAACCTTGGCGTAGAGGCGGCGGAGTCGGACTTGGTTGCCTTCTTAGACCACGACGACCTCTGGTACCCAGACAAGATCAAGAGGCAGGTCGAAGTCTTCTTGCAAAATCCGGAAGTTGATTTGGTCTACACAAATGGTGATGTTATCGATGAGCATGGCAATAGAAAATATGCCATTCTACAGCCCTCGCATATCGAGACGAACCTGCCAGAGCGGTTGCTTTTGGATTGCTATATCAAGAGCTGCTCCATGGTGATGGTCACCAGAAGCGCACTAATGAAGGTTGGATGCTTCAAAGCGCACATATTGACGACCGACCATGACATGTGGCTGCGCCTTCAAGAGAGTACAAATCTGTATTACTTGGAAGACCGCCTTATGGCCTATAGAGTGCACTCGACCCAGAGTTCGCATAAAAGAAGGCTATGGGAAGATGGTTTTCTCATTTTGACAGATGCCATGAAGAGGTTTCCCTATACTAGGTCCATTCGGAGGAAAAGACTAGCCGTGCTGCATTACCGTCTGGCTGAGCACGACCTAAAGAACGGTAAACGTTTTAAAACAGCAGGAAACCTTATTATGTCATGCTTCTACGATCCAGTACGGTCAGTAGATTATGTAATGACTTCTTGCCGAGAAAGCATGAAGCGTTTCTTGAAAAAATATAGGCATGCAAAGGTGCCCCACTCTTAGTTCAGGCGGCGGTCGAGTAGACAAGGGCCTTTGCGTTTCAGGCGCATCTTGATTTCATCTCCCAGGATTTCGAATGCCTGCTGCCACTCACGCTGTATTTTTGCTCTGAACTCTAACACCTCAGTTTCTAACTTCTCCTTTTGTTGAAGGCACAAGAGTATGCTCTCGTGAAGGGACTGGACAGAGTTGTCTGTGTAAACCGCCCCTTTTGTAAAATACAGTCTTAGTACTTCTTTGTCCGACAGGATCATGGCTTTTCCCAAAGCAACGGCCTCGTAGGCTCCGCACGTCAGGGTATTCTCGCTTTTTGTCAATACTATTACAGCATCAGCAGAATGCAGCAGGCTCTGATAATCCTTTTCAGGCAGGAAGCCGGTGAAATGCACGTTGCTCGAGAGGTTCTCTTTTCGGACCTTGTAAACACTGCTTTTACTGTAGTTGCCAGTGATGTACAGATTAATGTCGGAGGGCAATTTCTTCGCCACCTCAAGGATCTCTTCCAATGGCTCGTCTTTGCTGAAAGATGTCACGAAGACCAAGCTTCTGCTCTTCACCCACTCAAGCGGTTCGTACAAAGACAATTCGGGTATCTTGTCCTGAAGCACCATACCATACCCACCTTTGGTAGTTATCAATTCCTTGAGGTTCCTGTTGGTAACTATTGTCACGTCAGCCCTTCGGATGGTGTAGTCACTTATGTAGTTAAATATCGTATCTACAAAAGCGTTGGATGAACCATATCTAAAGTTGGAATGTCGATCAATCACAACCATAAAGCGGAAGGGTTTTTTCAGAATGACAAGCAGTAATGCTAATGCAATTGAGGGATTTTGACCGAAGACTAACCTCGGTTGTTCCCTCCATAAGAATGTTATTGTTGCTATAGATGCATCAATGTAACGCAAAAGCCTAAATGGATATCTTGAGTTGTACAGAAAGAGTTTGGCCGCAAAGGCCTTGGCCAATTCTAGTGATCTTCGCTGATTTTCCCATGTTATCCATACCGCATGCGACATCGTTCAACTCCGGTTTATCAAATTAGACAACACTATTTTTCGTTTTCCTGTTTTATCAAGAGGGATATTGTCAACTTTGTTAAAGTTTATCCTTAAAGCAGGATCACCTTTAGTGTGTATTTCAGCTTCAAGTGAAGCTAGTATTTTATCATCAAAGAAATCATTAGGAACAAATTCAACGGTAATTTTATCTGGATCAGTTTGAATGATCCTAAAATATTCTATGCCTTGATAATATTCGAAAATGCCTGTAAAAAAATGAACAATCAACTTATTGCCGCCCGGCGTGAATATAAAATCAGAATCTCGTCCATGGATTGCTGTCAACATATCGAAACCTCGTCCGCATCCGCATTTCGTTTCGACGGCTAACCTTCCAATGTCTCCTATCTTGTATCTAATCAATGGCATGGCTCCTGGCCGGAGGCGCGTCAAGAGGACGTTGCCCGATTCGCCCCTTTTGACAGGGACACCATCATCGTCAACTATCTCGACCGCAACATGAGGCATGAAGATATGGTATGCGCCCATCTCACACTGAGCAGCAACCTGTATTCCTTCTCCGCAACCATACGTGTCAGTAACCCTGCATCTGAACTGTCCCTCTATTTTCTGGCGATAGTTATGATAGAGGTTGTCACCCCAAGTAACTATACCTTTCATGCCTAAGGAAAAGCCTACTCGCTCAGCTCTATCAGCCAGAGCATAAATGCTGCCGGGATACCCCATCACATACTGGATACCGTGCTGTTCAATTATATTCAAGTAAGAGTCCAGGTTCTTGTCACTCAGATCGTAAGCCGTGACATAATGAACCCCTAGCAGCAGGTCTTTCAACCGCTTCACACCACCACGCTGCAGGCTCATCCCAGTTTGCAAGCACGGATCTTTCAACGTCCACCCGGAGAACTGCGCTCGTAGCAGCATCAAAGCTCGGGCCTCACCCATGGTGAGGCTATCCACTCGAGCGGCAAATGGAGCGCCTGAAGACCCGCTGGTGAAATACTCCCGACTAGGCCAAAAGGTACGCCGCGTGCAGAGGCTCGGATAGGCCCGCTTTAATAAGGACTTAGTTACGATAGGTAATTTCTTAAGGTCATCTACACAGCGTAATTCCGAGGCATTTATGCCTGCAGAACGATAAAGATCCCTATAGAAGGGAACACCTCCACAGGCTGTATGAAGCAATTCGCGCAGCCTATTATTCTGCAGGTCTTGCAGCTTTTCCAAGGGCCACCATTGGCACTCCTGATAAAACCGCAGGTATGAACTGATAGGCTGAAGTGAAATGATGTCTGCCAAGGTGAGAAACGGCTGGGACAGCAAGATGTCTTTCATAATCATACGTCACCGTTTAATACTTTTGCATATAGTGCTTCGATAGCCTCGAATTGGTGTTTGACATCAAACCGAGCCAAAGCACGCTCTCTGAATTTCACAAAAGACTCACGATTATCACTAATCATGAAGTGTTTGATGCCTTTTGCTATCATGGCACTGTCTTTAACCGGAACCACGTATGTTGGTGTCCCCTTTACTACCTCGCGCAGCCCCACACAATCAGTTGCTATTAACGGTGTGCCAACAGCCAACGTCTCCATTGGCAGCAATGGGCAAGCCTCCCACAGCGAAGGCATGACAACCACATCGAGTGCATTTATGGTCTCGGCAACATTTGGTACAAAAGGCAGGAACCGGAAATGTTCCTGCAGCCCTTTCCGTGTTAAAGCATCCTTTTCCTCCCGGACAAAACCTCCCCCCCCGAAAGAAACGACCATAGGTATCGAAGTCAGGTCTTTGTCAGAAAGAAGTCGTTCAATTGCCTCAACTAGATATACGAAGCCTTTCTGGGCCATAAAGCGCCCTAAGAAACCAATCAGGAATACATCTGAACCGACCCCAAGCTCTTGCCTCAACCCGCTTTCCTGAAGCATCTTGAAGCGGCTAGCCTCAATACCGTTGGCAATGACAACGCATTTTGAACTTTTAGACTTTAAGAAGGGAAAAGTATCCAGGAGGTTCTCCAACGCATCGTTGCTCACGCAATGGATAACATCCAGCAATTTGAAGACAACTGCCATAATGCTTCTTCTGCATTTCCCCTTCAATCCTTGGAACTGTTTGGGCGTGAAAACGTCATGAGAAGTCAACAGATGCGGAGTCCTTGTGACTGCGGCAGGCAAAGCTGCACAGAGAGCCGAAGTAAACCCCTGAGAATGTATGAGATCAAATCCCCCCTTAAACAGTAGCTTCGCAGTGACAAAAAGAATTTCGACTGCCGAAGGATTAGGAGAGAGCCGTTTGAATTCAAAGGGTAACCCTGACAGGTCCTTTTCCAGGACATCCATTTCAGCGTGATCCGGCCCAACAACGCAAAACGCATATATTTCAGGATCGAAATTGCGATAGACATACCTGATGAAGGTCCTGATCCCTCCCACAGGCCATCTGACAAGCAGCAGTACTCGGACCTTTCGGGACATCATGACACCTCCGATAGCTCCTCACGCCTTTTCGACGTCAAATTAGCACAAACGGCACATCCCCCAATGAAATACCACTCATAACTTGACAAACCGTAACTTGCAAAACCAAAGAAAAAGGTCGCTACTGCAAGAGCCGCTAGCGCCGCAGATATTTTTCGTGTTGGTATCTCAGCCGTCGTCAGGGCATCTGCCTTGAAGATTTCCCTAAAAACGGCCCGCAGATAGATGACCAGTGCAATCAAACCAATAAGGCCCAGTTCCTGAAAGGTCTCCAGAAAGATGTTGTGGGCAGGCTTAGCCTTGTCCCCGAAATTGGCGTTTGCTTCCGTGGACGTACCTATACCGTGTCCGAACAGAGGCCGCCTCATCCCTACGGCAAAATTATTTTTGAGGCCTGTAAGGCGGCCTTCAACGGTGGCTGAGTTCCGGGAATTGGTATCATATAAGGACCGGTACCGATCCTTCAATCCTTCATTCAGGAAGCTTAATATCAGTATCGCCCCTAGACCTATCAAGATAACGTGGACCATCTTGCGCTTTGAAAGCCATAGCATCGCTGCAGCGATAATTACTAGACCAACAAAACCAGAACGGCTTCCGGTCAACGTCAAGGCATAGAGCGACAACGGCATTATGGCAATGGCGAGCAGTTTGTGGAGTTTTGAAACCTCAAACAACATTATGAGAAAAGGTATGACGGTCAATATGACGTATGCAAGGCCATTAGGATTAATGACATCGTAGGGCGCCCCAGACAACCGCTCCATGAACTCCCAACCTGCTATGGAAGCTCGTGAGCCCCAGTATCCTTCGGTAACATGCAGATAAACAGGCTCAAATATCCTGAAGGACTGGCACAAGACGAAGGTCGTAACCAAAAGCAACAACTGTTTTTGCGTCTTGACGAACCAAATCGTGAAATAGAAGAAGACGATACCCTTAAGGAAATTGATCAACCCGTAATGGACTACGCTGCCAGGCCATTGTGCGAATGGCGTCAAGACTATAACTGTGAAGACCAGAGCCCTAAGTTTCCTGTAAGGCTCGGCTTCTGCATCGCTGGTTCTTTTTTGCAGCATGTGGATCAGAAACAGCAGCAACACCAGCACCAGATCAAATCGTATCGCACCAAGCCATGGGATACGGCTGGTCAAGTGCAGAAACCAGCTAATCATAAACAACAGATACAATGCCAAACCTATCGTATTCATAATGGTACCCTGCAGATGGAGAACCGGTACTTCCCCGAAGGCTCCGGGGGGATCGCCTTTTCCATCTCGTATGAAACGTTGCAGTCGGTGCCGAACACCGACCGGAAATAGGCGGTAAGATCCTGCAGCACCGCCGGATCGAACCCCGCTCCCTGAACCATCTTCACGGTAAGGTGGTCCAGGGTTTCCTGTATGATCTGCATCTGGTCCACGCCAGGGTATCTAGTCAGCGTGTTCTCTATGAGCGAAATCCCCGCGACGCTCTCGCCGTTTTTCTTCCTCAGAAAATCGGCGGTCCGTCCGGCTACCGAAGCCATGAGGGGAAGCCCCCGCCCGCAGGGACATGCGTCCGATGACGGCACCCCGACGTCCCCCACCTCATAGCGGATGAATGGCATCTCCATATTGAGGAGATCGGTCACCACGATCCTGCCGGGTACGCCGTCCCCGGCGTTATCCCCGGTCTCCGTTATGAACTCGACGAAGAGGTGCTCTATGTTGAGGTGCATGCCGTGATGCTCCTCGCATTCCGAGGCTATCAGCGAGACCTCCTCACAGCCGTACCGGTCGGTGACCTTGACGCTGAGCACCTCCTCGATGAACCGCCTTTCGTGCGGTAAAAGCATCATCGAGGTGGAGATGACGCCACGGGGCCTAACCCCGGAGACCCGCATCTCTTTCAGATGCCGGCATAACATGTATATCGAGTGCGCATGACCGAAAAGAAGCGTCGGCTGCACGCGACGCCATTCCGTCACGAACCGGCTCACGCTCTCAGGACCAAGACTCATGGTGTCGAGATAGATGACCGGGGCCAGAAGGGTGTTCCTGAGCCGCTCCTTCCAACCGGTCGGCAGGTGCGGGTTCCCCCATACCGCTGCGACCGGTTCGCCTACTTCCCATCCGGACCACCGGTCGTGACGTCTCGCACATGCGTTGCGCTGCTCACTGCAACGTTCGGTGATGAAGATGTCGAGTGCCCTGCCGGTGGAACCGCCGGTCTTCATGTACATCAGTTTGGCCCTGTCGACGCCGTCGCTGATCATCTCCGCCGTGTTTTGCCGCACCTCCTCCTTCGAGAGGGCCGGGATCATCTGAAAATCGCGAACCGATGCTATCTTTTCGACCTCCACACCGGCCGCGGCGAACCGTTCGCGGTAAAAGCGGTTGTGGCTCGCCGCATACCGCAGAAGTTGCGTGAGCCGTTCCCACTGCATCTTTCTGAGCGTTGCCTGCGGCAGGAACTGGGTGCGCTCCAGTTGCTGCCAATAACTTCTCAGGGGTGAACCGTTCCTCAGGCACGCGAGGGGATCGATGATGTTTCTGCGTAGCGGAGCAATCCACCTTCCCTCAAACATGGTCGCACCTCTCCACGATCTGCCGGTAGTACGTCTCCCACTGTGGCATAACGGTCTCCCATCCCGTTTCGGCCTCTACCCTCGCCTTCGCCGCCGCGCCAAGCCGCCTGCGCAAGGCCGGGTCCCCGGCCATGGTGCAGAGCGCGTCCGCAAGCGCGTCGCGATCCCCGGCCGGAACGACGAAGCCGTTCGTCTCGTCGACCAGTTCGGTGTTCCCTCCAACCTCGGTGACCGCTACGGGGAGGCCGCACCCCATGCACTCCATGAGCGCGTTGGAAAGCCCCTCGTTGTCCGAGCAGAGCACCCCGATGTCGCAAAAGTGGAGGTAGTCCGTCACCTTCTCGACCGCTCCTGGCAGATGCACCACTTCCTGAAGGCCAAGGGCGGCGATACGCGCTTCAAGCTCTGGGCGCAGCCTCCCTTCCCCGAGCACGATGCCCCCGACGCGCCCCTCCGGGAAACGGGCCGCCGCCAGGGCAAAGGCGTCAAGGAACAGGTCGACGCGCTTGATCGGCTTCAGGTTCGCCACCATCACCACCCATACATCGTGGGGGTGCTCCGCGAAGATGGTGGGGCGCTGCGCCGGCTGAGCCGGGATGGACATGCCGTTTCTGATCAGGCGGACCTTGCCGGGAGCCACCCCTGAAGCGACAAGCCACGCGGCTATCGCCCTCGCGTTCACCGCGACGCCGTCGGCTGCGCGGAAGATGAAGCGGTGCAGCCTCTTGAACAGCCGGTGGTAGCCCGGCTCGTCGGCACCGAGCCCCAGGTCCCTCCTGCTCACGACAAGGGCCTGCCCTCCCCCGCCGAGGAGCTTTCCAAAGAACCCCAGGAACATGGCGTCCTCGAAGAAGGTCTGCACGAGGTCGAAGCGGTGCTCTTTCAAAAGCCTCAGGTATCGGCAGATGACCAGGATAATGGAAGGATGCAAAAAGCCACGGTACCCGAGCGACAGGGTCTCGCACGGCTGGTTCAGTCGGGTCATGAACGGCGAGGAGTACAGGCAGACGACGGCGGGGAGAAAGCGGTCGCGGTCGATCCTCTCGATCAGTTGCAACAACTGTTTCTCAGTGCCCGCCTTGTCGGAGCTTATCGTGTCGATCAGGTAGGCTATGCGGATTTTTCCGTCTGATGCGGGCAAGTCGATACTCCTCGATTAGCTATCTACTGACCGTGAGCTTCAGCCCCCCCTGTACAGCATCAGGTCACGGGGTTCGCTCCTGGTTGTCCGCAGGTAGTGTGCGGATATGATCCGCAAACCTGAACTAGATGGCTCTGCTGCAGCGGCTATCAGGGCTAGCGTCCTTCCCTTGTCTGACTGACGCAGAAACGTGAAAACCTTTCAGTTTCCCTCCTGTGATGAGGCATCCTCCTGTGTTTCCAGATGGGTTATGGTGTTGACGACATATTCGCTCGAACCTTTCAACGAGACCACCTCACCCGGAATCCCGACAACGACGCCATTATCAGGCACAGATTTTGTGACAACACAATTAGCCCCTACTGCCGAGTGCCTGCCCAGCGTTATACCTCCGATGATCTTGCTGCCTGGCCCCAAATAAACATTGTCCAGAATCTCTGGAGTCCCTGGGTTCTTCCCACCATAGGCTGCACCAATTGTCACACAATGGTTGATGTTGCAGTTAGGGCCGATTTTTGCACAGGGATTAACGACAATGCCCCCAAAATGCCCGATATAGAGTCCGGGGCCGATGTCCGTATTGTACGGTATGGATATTCCATATTTATATTGATAGTGTGACAAGATAAAGCGTGACACGACATAGAGAGGATACAGTGATGCTCCCTTTGTCTTTAAAAATTTTGCTGTTCGCATATGAAACGAGTACTTGAATCCAGGAGTTATCAAGTAACACCGAACAAACGAGCGAAAACTGTTGTTTCCACTGTATCTAAAAAGATCGCTTTTTACAGCAAAGAGGTATTCACTCACTGTCATCAGTATCACCGTTACAGTATCGATAATAAGTTTTTAACAACTCCCTTATAGGCACCTAACTCAGTGGGATTTTTAAAAACAGCTTTCAAGAAAAATTTAGTCGAGCCCCACTTGTTCTTTGTACGCAGGTACTCACCCCTGCAACAATAAGTGTACGCAAAGGCCCGTCTTATCGTTCTCTTTGATAAAAGATGGCCATACTTTGACAGGAATACATTAGTTATTCGATCTGAGCAGCGGAACCGCTCCTCAAGATTCTTGGACATTTGGCCAGAATGCCCCATTCTGTAATAAAAGAGCTGCTCATCAACGTAGTCGAAGGCATATTTGGTCGATATTTTCAACCACATGTCCCAATCTATACCCATCTTGAGACTCTCATCAAACAGACCAAAAGACTCGATGCATTCCTTCCTCAGCACTACCGACGAAAACTGCACAAAATTGTCGAATATGAGCCAATCTGTGACGGTGCCACGTCTAGGCTGCAGATACCGGCCCGACATCACATACTCGAGCGGGGCGCTATCTGGGTCCAGGTATTTTGCTCTGCAAAAAACTACTCCAACGCTTGAATCGCAAAAGCGGTTCATCTGCTTTTCCAATTTCTCCGGGCACCACTGGTCGTCAGCATCAAGAAATGCAATGAACTCACTCCTGCAATGACTTATACCTACATTTTTAGCAACTGTCTGGCCTCTGTTACTCTGGAAAATGTACTGGATGCGTGGGTCAGGAAGGTACGCCAGCATAACCTCGTGCGTCTCATCAGTAGACCCATCATCAACAACAATGACTTCTATATTTGTATAGGTTTGACTTAAAACACTATCTAAACAACCACACAAGTACTTGCCATAATTGTAACACGTTATAACAACACTGACTTTAGGGTTATTCATTACAGCCCCCGTTTTTGAAACAAGACAAACTTGAGTTACACCACAGAGACCACACTCAGCTTTTGGTCCCTGCAGCGGCTTTAAACCAGTTTGATGACCTGAGCAGTTCCTGATAGGTCCCCTGCCCCACTATCCGTCCGCGCTCCATGAGATATATGACGTTGCACTCCTTCACTGTTGTCAGCCTGTGCGCGATCAGGATCACCGTCTTCGTTCCGGAAAGGGTCTGCAGCGCCTCCATGACAGCATCCTCGGTGACCCCGTCGAGCGCACTCGTCGCCTCGTCCATGATGAGCACCTCGGGGTTCGTGTACAGGGCGCGCGCGATGCCGATGCGCTGCCTCTGCCCGCCGCTAAGTCTCACCCCGCGCTCGCCTATCACGGTGTCGTAGCCTAGCGGCAGTTCGTTTTCCACGAACTGGTGCAGGTTCGCGATGCGGGCGGCACGGTACACCGCCTCCATGTCCATCTCCTGTTCCGGGACGCCGAAGGCGATGTTCCTCGCGATGCTGTCGTCGCTCAAAAAGATGTGCTGCGGCACGTACCCCAGGTTTCTCTGCCAACGCCGCACCAGTTCTCCCTCGATCTCCACGCCGTCCACCATCACCCTCCCCTTCTCCGGGACGAGGAGTCCGAGGATCAGGTCGACGACGGTCGTCTTCCCGGAGCCTGTGGGTCCCACTATCCCTACCGAGGTGTTGGGAAGGATCTCCATGGTGACCCCGTTCAGCACCGTTTCCCTCGCGCCCAGGTAACCGAAGTGGGCCTCGTCGACCTTGAGGAGCGTCCTGAGCGGCAGCGGCGGCACCGGCGCGACTGGCGGCGAAGCGGGCATGGAAGCGCCGCAAAGAAGATCCCCGTGTAGCACCCCGAGCCTTGGCAGTCCGACGCGCACCGTCGAGATGCCGGCGAAGATGGTCTGCAGGGCGGGAAGCAGCCGGTAACCCGCGAAGGCGTAGATGGAGAGGATCGGGACCACTCTGGCCACCTCCTGCTCCGAGCGCAGCGAGGAGAGGACGATGAGCAGGATGCCACCGAAGGCGATGGTCTCCAGTGCGTAACGCGGCAGTTGCGCTATCACTCCGGCGCTCACGTTGGCGGCGCTGTGCAGCCTCGCATGGTCGGAGTAGCGCTCCAGGAAGACCTCCTCCTTGCCGAGTATCTTAAGGTCCTTGATGCCGGAGAGGGCCTCGCCGGCCGCCTTGTACTTCATGGTGTTCGCCGCCACTTGCTGCTCCCCGATCTCGAGCAGACGCCGGCGCGCCAGGAGGTAGACCGCACCGTAGACCCCACCCAGAACCGCCGTGATGGCGAGCGCGATCATCGGGTCCACCACCATGAGAAGGACCAGGATGAAGACGCAGAGCAGCGAACTGGAGAGGACCTGCATCCCGGGGCTCAAAACGCCGATGATGACGTCGCGCACCTCGGCCAGCACGTTCTTCCCGAGTTCGGAACTGTTGCGGTTCAGGAAAAACTCGTAGGGGCGGTACAGGTATCCGCGCAGAAGCCGCCGCCCGAGGGTGTAGTTCAGATGGTTGTCGTACTTGAGGCTCGCCCAGGTGTAGAACGCCTTGAAGAGGTTGTTGAAGACCATGAGGACCAGGACGACCATGCCGAGAAAGAGCAGGTAGCTGTGCAGGCTCGTGAAGCCGAAATAGTCGTAGCTTAGCTTAAGCCACCTGTTTTTGTGCACGACGCCCGGGTTGGAAACTACCGCCATGAAGGGGAGGATCGAGGCGATGCCGACCATCTCGATACCGGCCATGAGGAACAGGGCCAGGAAGAGGAGGTAGAGCCTCGCCTTCTCCCCAGGAGAGAGGAGGTCGAACAGTTTTCCTACCGCTTCAGACATGTCGCTTCGCTCCTTCGCGCATCACTTCCCGGTACACCCCCAGGTATCCCCGTTCCATGGCTTGTACCGAATATCTCTGTGCGATGAGGGCTCGCGCCCGTTTCGCTTTCGCGCCTGCCGCTTCAGCCCCGTTCAGCACCAAGGACATCCCGCGCGCAAGCTCCTCCGGATCGGCGGGGGGCACGAGCACGCCGGTGTCGCCCCCTTGCAGCAGTTCCGGGATCCCCCCGACGCTTGTCGCCACCACGGGGACTCCCGCGGACATCGCCTCCAAAAGCACCATCGGGAGCCCCTCGGTAAGGGAGGAAAGGGCAAAGAGCCGACTGAAGGGGAGAAAGCTGCACAGGTCCGGGCAGTAACCGGGGAACCGCACCCGGTCTGCGAGCCCGAGCGCGGCGGCCCGCCCCTCCAGCGCCATACGCTCCCTCCCCTCCCCGAAAATGACCAGTTGCGAGTCCCCTTCCTCCCTCGAAAGGAGGGAAAAAGCCTCCAGCAGGTGGTGGAACCCCTTCTCCGGGGAGAGCCTGCCGGCGGCGCAGATGGTGGGGCGCTGCATCATGAACCGCGCCAGCACCGGATCGGACGGGGGTGCTGCGGGGAGGCGCTCCGCGATGCCGTTGGGCACGACCCGCACCCTTTCCCGCGCGATGGAGCGAAGCCGCGGGTGCGACGCCGCGGCCTGGGACACCACGACCACCCGGTCGACGAAACGAAGGGCTATAGCGTCCATGAACTCGTACATCCTCATCCTGCTCAAACCGGAGCCTGCGGTCCAGCCGTGCACGGTGGTGACCACCGGGGCCGGCCGCAGCCATCCGGGGATCATGCCGAGGAGGATGTTCCCCTTGTAGCCGTGGGAGTGGATCACCTCGACGCCAGCGCTTCTCGCGTATGAAAGGATGCGGCACGCACCCGGAAGGTTCGGCCCCGCCTGCATCCTGAAGGGGACCACGGTCGTCCCATTGCTGCGCGCTTCCCGCTCGAGCGGCTTTTCCCCGGCCTCGACGGTCCCTATGCTGGCCAGCAAAGGTTCCATACCCTGGCGCAGCTGTTCGGCCATGAGCCCCAGGAGCATCACCTCCGCGCCGTAGAGACCCGCGCTGTCCATCACGTGCAACACCTTCATATTTACCCCTTGCGTGGCTGCCACAGGACCTGCTTCTTCCCCATCAGGAACTTGAGAAAGGCGTGTCCCGCCGCTAGGTTCACCAGGCAAAAGTACCTGCTGAAGATCAATAACCGGCTCACAAGCCCCCCTTCTCCGGCGAAGCGGGCCGCCGTGGCGGCCAGATAGAAGAGGTTCTGCGCCAGAAAGAGCGCGAGGTACCACCCACCCGCGCCGCTCTTGATCGCGCTGGAAAGGTAGGCGAGCACGAGGAAGAGGAACACGAGGTAGCGCAGCACCTTGTGGGAGAAAAGCTGCCAGGCGAAAAGCGGGAACCGCAATGGGTTCAAGAGCCTGCGCATCGCGAACATGGCCCAAAGTGCCCGAAGCGAGACGCGCACCCGCATGCGGTACTCGTCGGCATCCTCCACAAGGGCCTGCTCGAACAAAAGGGCCTGCTGCTCGTACACCACCCGGTACCCCTGGTCCACCACCATGAGCGGGAGGACGAAGTCGGGCAACTGGTCCGGGGCCATGGGGCGGTACAGCGAGCGCCGCACCGCGTCGATGCCGCCGTCCACGCCGACCACCGACCCTATACCGGTCTCCAGAAGGCGCAGCCGGTTCTCGTAGCGCATGTACGCCCCGCACCCTTCGCCTGCGGGTTTGCCGTCCTTTCCCAGGTAGACCATCCGCCCGGTGACATACCCCACCTGCGGGTCGGCGAAGTTCGCCACCAGGGCGCGCAGCGCATCTGGCGCGTAGAGCGAGTTTGCATCGGAGAAGACAACGATCTCCCCCGTCACCGAGGCGAGAGCCAGGTTGAGGGCGCTGGTCTTGCCGGCCCTCGGCTCCTGCCTGATGAGCCGCACGCCGCGTGCGGCGAAACCTTCCACGACGGCGTCGGTACCGTCGCTGGAGCCGTCCGAGACGACGACAATCTCCAGTTTCCCGCCCGGGTAGTCGAGCGCCAGCTTGTTCTCGATGGTGGCGGCGATGACCGGTGCCTCGTTGTAGGCCGCGATGACTACGGAGACGGCCGGCTCCGACTCCCCTTTCCTAACTTCGCGTCGTAAAAGTCCCGCAAGACACGCAACGGCTGCGGGGTAGCCGAGGTAGGCATAAAGGACCAGCAACAGGGACAGGAAAAGGATGGCGTCCATCAGGTCTTTCTCTTTGTTTCCATCTGCTTCACGTAACGCACCAGTTCCGGGTAGAAGTCGTCTATGAAGGTGAAGATGCGCTGCCTGATCGCCTCCGGGGTTTCCGCTCCGACCGGGGCGCTAAGCCTCACGAAGGCGTTCTCCTCGCTGCGCCCCGAGATCCTGTCCATAAGCATGGCGAGCTTTTGGGCGTGGGTGCTCGGCGTGGTCTTGTCGTTCACCTGGAACCAGTAGACGATCACCTGCTTCTCCCCCTGCAGCTCGGCAACCATGGAGGAGTAGGAGACGGAGAATTCCGGGTGCTTTTGCAGCCGGTAGTCGCCGCTTTGACGGCTTCCGACGCTCCACCCCTGTCCCTGGAAGCAGACCAAGGGATCGTGGGCCGCGCCGACCTTCTTCGCGCTGTGATAGTAGCCTATGTACAGGTTCACTTCCCCCTTGTCCCTGCGGTAGGCCTGGTAGACGAAGTCGTCGAGCTTCAACGCCTTGACCACGTCCTCGCTGATGGGGAGGTTCTGGACGCAGCGCCAGGCGCCGACGTTCTGGAAGGCGGCGCTAAGAGGTGGCCGCGTGACACCGCTTTGTGCGGGCTTCGTGCCCCAGTTCGCCCCCAGCGCGGCCAGGGCGAGCGTGATGCTCAGGACGGCGATGCGTACCGGTCTTATCGCTCGCATAAGGAAAGCCCCTTACCGCAAAGTACGAAGAGTCCGAGGGCGGCCACGAAGACGGCGATGCCGAGCGTCGTGTGCGCTCCCCCGACCGACAGGTCGACGCCGGCGTAGTGGAACACGGTCACCAGGACGAAGACGCGCAGGATGTTGACGAGGATCGCGATGGGGACCGCGAGGGCGAAGAGGGTCACCCTTAAAAACGTCGAGCGCAGCGTCATGTAGGAAACCACCGCCCCCAGGGTGAGCAGCGCCATGATGGAGCGCAACCCGCTGCAGGCCTGCACCACCTCGAAGGCCCCGGTCGGGAGATGGATCACGTTTCCCTCGTGGTAGATGGGGACCCCGAAAAGCGAGGCGAGGGTGACGCTCGCCTTGGTTACGATAAGCTGCAGCGGCAGGGTGAGGGCCGCGATCAGTTGCGACGGCGCGGGGATCATGAAAAAGAGGAGGAGTAGCGGGAACAGGCAGAGCCTGAAGACCCGGTAGCCGAAGAGGTAAATGACTCCGCCCCAGATGAAGAGGACCATGGAGAGCGAGGCGGCAGTCTCCATCTCTGCCCTGCGTGCGACCACGTAGCAAAAAAGCGCGCCGATGGAGAGGCAGATCCCCCACGCCCCCCCGGTCCAGTCCACGGCGGCGAACTCGTCGCGTTTTTGCCAGACGAAGTAGAGAGCGATCGGCACGACGGCGAAACCGTGCGAGTAGTCGTCGGACCCGGCCCAGGCGTGCACGAGGCCCGAGACCACCGGGTAGTAGGCCAGGAGGAAGCACGAGGCGAGGATCCCCCAGGAGACGAGGTATGTCACTTCCGTTTTTTTCACCGCGATCGCACCCCTTGCCATGTCTCTCCCCCGGTCTCACCCCGCCACCGTTCGAGCGCGTCCCTTAGGGGGGTGAAGCTGAAGTCTTCCAGCAGCCTCGCGAAGCGCCCCTCGGTCTTGTGAAGGTTCAGGTAATGCCTAAACCGGCTCTTCGCCCCCGCCCCCTCCATCCTCGGCTGCCCTGGATCGAGCTCCCAGGGGTGGAGGTAGAAGATGAACGGGCGCCCCTCTTCACCGTTGATCCGCCCGAGCCCCCACCTGGTGAAGCGGTATGGGAAGAGGCGGAAATATCCCCCTCCCGCGATCGGGAGGCGCCCCCCGAAAAGCCGCAGCGTGGTGATGGGAAACTCCACGAGGGAGTCGCCGTCGTAATAGCCTCCCGGATCGGAGCCCGGCTCCCACCCTTTCCCACCCCGCCGCAGCAGAAACGGGAAGCGGGGCCAGTCCGGTATGCCGTACAGGTCGTGCCGGATCGGGAAGACGCTGGAGTCGTACCGGTAACCGGCGTCGACCAGCTCGTCGAAGGCCCAGAGGGTGGTCGGCGCGATAGAGTAACTGGGCGCGCGGTAACCGAGCACCGCCTCTCCGGTCAGCTCCTCGAGAAGCGCCTTGCTCACCCTCACGTCCTCGCGAAAGGCATGGCGCGAGAGCTGGGTCACCCTCTGGTGGCCGTAGCCGTGACAGGCGACCTCGTGGCCGCGCCGGTGGATCTCGCGGACGAGCTCCGGGCAGCGCCTCGCCACCCAGCCCAGGACGAAGAAGGTCCCCTTCACGCCACGCGCCTCCATGAGGTCCAGGATGCGTCCGGTGTTTTGCTCCACCCTGAGGGGATAGCAATCCCAGCGCTCCCGGTCCACGCAGCGCTCGAAGGCGGAGACTTGGAAGTAGTCCTCCACGTCGACGGTGAGGACGTTCATAACGGTCACAGCGACAGCCTCATCTCCACTATGGCGCGGTTCACCTCGACCGCGCCGCCGGCGCTATCCAGATGGTGCCGGTAACTTATGTGCGTGTAGTTCGCCCCGAGAACCAGGTGTTCGCTCAGCATGTAGTCCATCCCGAAACTGCCCGTCAGGTGGTACGGGTAGGTCACGGTGCCGCCGTTCGAGAGACGGTCGCCGGCAAGCCCGAGCATTAGGGTAAGGTCGGGACGCAGCAGGTAGCGCGCCGAGGCCTCGATGAGGGTCTTGTGCTCCACGTCGCGGATCAGCTGCTGCTTCTCGAACTTCTCGTACGAGCCCCCGAGGCTTGCGAAGCCGCGCGAGAAGACGCGGCTCAAGGTGGCGTAATGCCTCACGTTCCTGGTCGAGAGGGTCTGCGGGTCCTCGGTGTACTGCACCTTGGTGCCAGCTGTGGCGGTCAGGATCCCGAAGTCCCGCGACGCCCCCACGTCCCAGAAGGGGTCGCTCGTGTTCGCGCCGCTGTCGAAGCTCTGCCAGTCGTACCCGAACTTGCCGTAGATGAAGGTGGCGGTTGACCAGTCGTAGCGCAGCCCCAGGTACCCCTCGTGCCGGTCGAGCGCGCTTGCCTCGGAGCTTAGGTGCGCGAAGTTGTACGCGGCGGAGAGGGTGAACCCGGCGGTGAGTTCCCTGCTGTACTCGGCATAGCCGTCGTGCTCGATCTTGTCCAGGCCGTCGCCGCTCCAGTAGCGGGTGTCCCGGTAGCGGTAGCCGGTCTTAAGCGTCGCGGCGCCGGGAAGCCGCCAGTTCAGGTAGGGGGATATGACGGCGTTGTTCTGAAGGAGTTGGTCCACCACGAGGCTCTCGTTCACCACGTCGCGCGCTACGTCTGTCGATACGCGGCTGTAGGAATCGGAGAGGTCTAGATGGAGAAAGTCGTCGAAGAACCGGAAGCTCCCCTTCATTCCGGCGCGGTGGTCGAACTGGTCGCGCCTGGTGCCGTTGGCGAAGTAGCGGTAGTCCAGACCGTAGGTCACGTCGGTGCTGAAGCCCCCCCCCTCGGCACTGAAGGCCACGCCGGGCTGCACACGGGTCACGAAGTCGGTCTTTTGCCGGGAAGCGGTCTGCAGCAGGTTGTCATTGTACTCCTCGCCCAGGGTAAGCGACGGGACCAGGCGGAACTCCGCTGCGAGAGCGGGCGAAAAGGCGGTCAGCAAGACGGCCGAGAAAACGGCGGCGGTGCGCATGGTCCGAACGGGCACGCTCATTTTTTCACCCCCATGTTGCTCACTCCGTCCATTAAGCGGCGCGCGAAGCTCGCGGCGGCCGGACGTCCGGCGGAAGAGAGGACGAGGCTCTCGATGGCGTAGGCTATGGTCTCCACCTGCTCGGAAAGCGCGTCAACCTTTTTTTCGTCCCCATCCAAGCGCCTGGAGAACTCCCCCCGCATCAACTGCATGGTCTCCTCGACGCTCTGCAGGGCCTGGGGAAAGCGCGAGGCGAGGTCGTCCTCGATCTGCTCCAGGCGCCTTTCGATACGTCCCAGCGCCTCCCCACCGTCACCCGCCACGGGAGCTTCCCGCTCTGGGGCGGCAGCGCCGGCCTCGCGCTCACCTCCCCAGTAGGTCCGTTCGAAGTCGAGGTCGTCCGCCACCTCGCGCGTCATCGCGGCGGTCACGGTGCGCGTCTCGTCGGCGTAGGCGGCAAGAAGCAGGAAGTCGCAGATGATGTTGACGAGCCTCGGGATGCCGCGGCTGAACCGGTAGACAAGGTAGAGCGCCTCCTCGGTGAAGAGAACGGCCTCCCGGTTCCCAGCCACCTCCATCCTGTGCAGGATGTAGGCGGCGGCCTCCTCCCGGGCGAGCGCGGTCAGGTGGCAGCTCACGCTGATCCTCTGACGCAGCTGCATGAGGCCCGGACCCGCCATGGTGTCGCGCAGCTCCGGCTGCCCCACGAGGATGATCTGCAACAGCTTGTTGTGGGAGCTCTCGAGATTCGAGAGCATGCGCACCTCCTCGAGGAGCTCAGCGTCCAGGTTCTGCGCCTCGTCGACGATGAGAATCGGTGCGTTCCCCTTCGCGTACTGCTCCAAAAGGAAGTCGTTCAGGTCGCGGATCAGCCCTACCTTGTCCTTGCCGGCGGCTTCAAGGCCGAAGTCGTCGTTGATCATGGCCAAGAGCTGCTCGATGGAGACCCGGGTGTTGAACACCTTGGCGAGGACCACGCGCTCGTACTTCTTGCCGACCAGGTCCCTGATGAGGGTCGTCTTGCCACTACCCACGTCGCCGGTCAAAAGGAGGAAACCCGCCCGCTCCCTGATGCCGTAATCGAGGTAGGTGATCGCCTTCTTGTGCGACCGGGAAAGGAAGATGAAGTCCGGGTCGGGAACGAGCTCGAACGGCTTTCTGGTGAAATTGAAGAATGCCTCGTACATAACCGCTCCCGGACCTACTGTCCCTGCCCCTGGTAGTGCTTGTAGTAGGCGTAGCGCTCGTCATGCCCCGTGTCGCAGGCTGCGTTGTACACGACGCCCAGAAGCCCCGGCCCCTTGACCGCCTCGTACGCCTCCAGCACCTCGTCCTCGCTCGCCAGCCGCTCCATGACGACCAAAAGCACGCCGTCGACGATGTTCGCGAGGGCCCGGCTTTCGGCAAAGGGGAGCAGCGGAGGGGTGTCGAAGATGATGTAACGGTCCGGGTAGCGGTTTTTCAGCTCATCGACCAGGGCGCGCATCTTCTGAGACGAGAAGAGTTCCACCGGGTTGTCCACGTGGCTTCCCGAGCGGATCAGGGAGAGCTTCCCCAGACCAGTCTGCACGATGGTGTCCGGAATGGCGGCCTTGCCCGAGAGGATGTCGGCGAGCCCCGGTCCCTGCTCGATCTCCAGGTACCTGTGCAGCGATGGGCGGCGCAGGTCGGCATCGACCAGAAGCACCGTGTGGTCGAGCCCCTGCGCAAGGCTCGCGGCGAGGTTGAGCGCGGTGAGGCTCTTCCCTTCGCCCGGAACCGAGCTCGTCACCATGACCGCGTTTTTGAACCTTTCCCCGTCGGTGAGCTTCACGAGGACCGACTTCAGCTTTTTGTACTCCTCGGCCGCCGGTGAATGCGGATCGAGGATGTTGACCAGGAAGGGGTGCCTTGGCGTCAGCACCCGCTCCGGCGGGACGACCGGCGGCGCGCCGGTTGCGGGGCGCGCTTCATGCCCGGGCGGCGCCGTAGTGACCTCCTGGGGGGTGCCGGCCTCGACCGCCTCGCGGGGAGCCCCCTCCTCTCTAAGGCGCGCTGCCTTCTCCATCGCCATCTCTATTCTGCTCATAAAAACCTCGCTGCCGCTCTCCCGCACTCGTGCCGGGACGCGGCCGGTTCATCGTCGTTAGTGCAACATCCCGGAGATCCCATGGGTGATCGGGGCCAGGTGGTCCAAGAGCCTGTCCATGTAAGGCAGCTCCAAAAACTCCATGGCCGGGAAGACCATGAGGAGCAGGAAGTAGAGCGCGGCCACCGCGAAGATGCGGTGCGTCCTTCTGCGCAGTCTTAGCGCCTGCTGGGCGTCGAGCATCCTCGGCACGACGGCCAGGACCGGCGCTCCGAGGGTCTTCACAAAGGAGAGCTCCTTCACCGAGCCGTCCAACTGGTCGCGCAGCACGAGGAGGCCCAGACTGCCGGCGAGCCCGGCCAGGATACCCGCAAGCATGATCATGATGCGGTTGGGGCTCGAGGGTTTGAGCGGCAGGACCGCCGGATCGACGATACGGAAGGTGGTCGATTTGTCCTGCACCTCCATCTGTTTGGAGACCTCGGACTGCCCGTGACGCGAGTAGAGTTCATCGTAGAGCTTTTTCTGGTTCTCACGCTCCACCTCGAGCTTCGCGAGTCCCGCCTTCGCTCCGGGGATGCTCTGCAGGATCTCACGGTTCTTCTGGATGTGGCGGTTCAGCCCCTCCTCGACCACCTTGAGGGCCGACACCTCAGCGTCGATCTTCGCCAGCTCCTGCGGGTCGAGCGGCTGCGGCTCTCCACCCTTGCGGGCTTTCAGCTGCTCCTTCACCGTCTCGATGTCCCCCTTCACGGTGATCACCTCGGGATAGCTGTCGGTGTACTGCACCCTCAGGTCGTCGAGCCGCTTCTGCAGGGCGATCAGCTTCACCTGGAGGGGGTCGCCGCTCTTTCTGGTCACCTGGCGCATCCCCTCGAGCTGGCGCCTTCTCAACTGCAGGTCGTAGAGCTTTTGCTGGGCTGTGTTGATCTCCTCAAAGAGTTTCCCCTCGTCTATGGAGATGACCCCTCCCTTTTCGCGCTTGTAGGCGTTCACCTCGCTCTCGGCCTTCTCAAGCTTCGTGTTGAAGGTCTGGATCTGCTCGGCGAGGAATTTCGTGGCGTCGTAGGACTCTCCGCGCTTGGAGGATGTGTTCTGCTCGATGTAGAGCCTCACGAGCGTGTTGACGAAGTCGCGCGAGATCCTGGGATCGCTGTGGGTAAAGGAGATAATGAAGAGGTTGTTCTTCTCCTTCACCTTCACGGTGATGTTCTTCTGCAGGTCCTTGATGAGTTCCTCGTTCCCTTCCTTGCCAAGGTTCATGTCCAGGCTCTCCATCGCCTTGGTCAGAAGGGACCGGCTGGTGATGGCGTAGGTGAGGACGTTGATGGTGTCATCCATGGAAGGGGTCACCGTGATCCCCTTCACCAGTTCGCTGATCACGTTCTTCTCGATGAACACGGTGCTCGATGACTCGTACTTCCTGGGCAGCAGGTAGCTCACCAGAAAGACGAGGGTCATGATCAGCAGGGCCCACAGGACGTAGCGTTCCTTGTGCCTCGCTACGAGCTGCACGTATTTCCTGTACTCGGATTCCTGCACGGCTACCCCCTATGCCTAGAAAAAGGCTTCTTTGACGAGGACGTAGTCCCCGGCCTTCAGATCGATGTTCTGGGAGAGGTCCCCATCCTTGAAAAGCTTCTTCGCCTTGACCTCCAGGGAGCGGGACTTCTCCCCCTCCTTCCTGCGCACCACCACGTCGTTTTGGTCCGCGAAGCGGGTGAAGCCGCCTGCCTCAAGGATCGCCTCCATCACCTTCATCCCCTCCCGGTACTCGATAGCCTTCGGGAGGTTCACCGCACCCAGCACGTACACGCTGCGGTCGGTCAAAAGCGGTACGAACAGGGAGTCGTCAGACTCGAGCTGGAGGTCCTGGCTCGTGTCACCCTGGACGAACAGGCGGTGCAGGTCGACCTTGAGCTTCTCCCCCTTCCTCAGGAGATAGGCGTTGCGCAGGTCGGCCGTCTTCACCTCAGGGAGCGTGCACAGAAGCTGCAAAAGCGTGGTGCGCCTCGAGAGGTCGTAGACGCCGGCCTTCACGCCGGAGCCGAAGATGTACACCTTCGAGTTGGTGATCTCGCGCACCGTGACGGTGACGATCGGGTTCTTAACCAGCTCCTTCAGCCGCCCCCCAAGGTAGCCCTGGAGCTGGCTAGGGGTGCTGCCGCTCGCGGCCACCTCGCCAAGCCCGGGGACGGTGATCTTGCCGTCGGGGCGGACCCTGACCTGGAAGTTCAGGTCCTTCACCCCCCACACCGCGATGTCGAGAAGGTCCCCCTCGCCGATCTGGTAGTCGCCCCCCCAAAGGGCGGCGGGAAGGGAAAAAAGTGCAGCCGTTATCAGTACCAGCAGTCTGAGTCTCATGATGCCTCCTTTTAACTCATCTCCCGCGTCCGAAAAGCACCACCTTGACCGTCTCGAAGATGATCCTGGTGTCGAGGAACACGGAAAGGTTCTTGATGTAGTAGAGGTCGTAACGCAGCTTCTCGATGGCGTCCTGCACCGTGGAGCCGTACGGGTAGCGGACCTGCGCCCACCCGGTCACGCCGGGCTTGATGGTGTGGCGCTTGGAATAGTAGTAGATCTCCTGCCTCAGCTTCTCCACGAACTCCGGACGCTCCGGTCTTGGGCCTATGAAGCTCATCTCGCCGCGCAGCACGTTGAGGAGCTGCGGGATCTCGTCGATGCGCGAGTTGCGCAGGAAGGCCCCGACGCGCGTGATGCGCGCGTCGTTTTTCTGCGCCCAGACCGCACCGTCGCGCTCGGCGTCCTGCCGCATGGAGCGGAACTTGTACAGGGTAAAGGTCTTCTCCCCGAGCCCCACCCGCTTCTGCCTGAAAAAAAGCGGTCCCGGGGAGTCGAGCTTCACGGCGAGGGCTATGAACGGGAACAGGGGGGCGCTCAACACGAGACCGGTCAGCGACAGGAGGATGTCGACGCAGCGCTTGTACACGTTGATGAGGGCGGTGCGGTGGAAGCCGCTGGAGAAGATGATCCAGGATGGGGTCATCTCCTCCAGCAAGAGCTTTCCCTGGACCATCTCGTAGAAGCTCGGCGCGTCCAGGACCTCGATGCCGTTTAGCTTGCAGCGCATCATCTCCTGCAGGGGGAGCACCCCGCGCCGCTCGGCGAGCGCCACCACGATCACCGAGGCCTTGTGTTCGTGTGCGGCCTGCAATAGATCGTCCTGCGCCGGGACGATGAGCGACCGGAAGAGCTCCGGTTCGTGCACCGTCTGTTCCGGGCGATGCCCGGCGTCGCACTCGAGGTAACCAGCAAGGGTGAACGAGCCGCTCTGCGAGGTCAAAAGCCCCCCCAACTGGCAGGCTAGGTCGCCGGTGCCGAGGATCAGGACACGCTGCGAAAAGGGGACCCTGCGGGCGTTGATGTTGGTGAGGGCGTACCAGGAAGACTGGAACAAAACGAAGAAGCCAAGGGCGAAAAAGAGCACGCCGCGTCCTATCATCAGCTCCGGCCAGAGGTAGTAGACCACTGAGAGGAAGAAGAAGGCGGCGCAGCCCCCCTGGGTGCAGGCGGCGAGGATGTCGCGCTTGCGACTCTCTCGGGGGAGCGAGTAGACCTCCATGAGATACGAGGAAAACAGGGTGACCCCCACGAACAGGGCGCCCCCCGTCACCCCTTGCTCCGGGCGCCACTCTTCGTTGAGGACGAAGCCGCCGAACCGGACGCCGGCAGCGAGCAAAAGCGCCGCGAGGGCAAGCACCGCATCGGTGAAGATATAAAAGGCTGCACGCAGATCCATATACTTCCGTATTTCCTTCCCGCCGCGGCAGTCGCGCGGCGCGCATCTATTTTCTCAACTGCGCCAAAAGCGCCTGTGCCGCCTTCCGGTCCGGGTACTCGCCCATGGCGAGCGATTCCTGGAGCGCTTTCTGAGACCGCGCGAGGTCTCCGGTCTGCCGGTAGGCCAGCGCGAGATGATAGCGCACCGTAGGGTTGGCCGGAGCAAGCGTCGCCGCACGCTCGAGCACCTTGACGGCGTCGGCGTTGCGCCCGCTGCGGATAAGGGCGTAGCCTACCGTGTCGATGATCACTGCGTTGCCCGGCTCCAGCCGGTAAGCGGCGAAGGCGTAGCGAAGCGCCTCCTCCTTGCTGCCGTACCCATCGGCGCAGAGGTACGCCAGGTTGTTGAGGGCAGGGGCGAAGCTGCCGTGCTGCTGCACTATGGCGCGGTAGCGCGCGACGGCATCCTCTTTTTTCCCCTGCGTCTCCACGAGGTTGGCAAGGGCGAACTTCGCGGCAGCAGAATCGGGCTGCAGCTTGAGCGCCTCCTGGAAAGCGGCCTGCGCCGCGGGAAAATCCTTCCTGGCGAGGTTTACATCCCCAAGCATGAGGCGCGGCTCGGCACTCTTCGGGTCCGCCTTGACGGCGCGCTGGACCTGAGCCAAGGCCCTGGGGGTGTCGCCGGTCATCTGGTAGACGTTCGCCAGCACCAGGTAGCCTCGTGTCGAGGTGGGGTACCTAGCAATGAGCCTCTGGGCCTGCTCCACCGCCTTCCCCCCCTCCTTCATGGCAAGGTACGCCTTTATCTTCAGGGAGATGCCGCGGTCGGGATCGAGGGCTTCCATCTCTTCGGCCGCCTTAAGCGCCTTTTTGTAATCGCGCTGCTCCAGGAAAAGGCGCGCCTTGGCGTCCAGGGGAGCTGCGGCGCGGGGGTCGAGTCGAATCGCGTCATCGAGCACCTCGAGCGCCTTGCCGGGTGCCCCCTTCTTCTGGTGATATGCGGCGAGGGCGAGGTACGCCTCTGGAGCGCCGGTCTGCTTCGCCTTCTGGTAGTAAGCGAGCGCGTCGTTGTCCCTGCCCGCCAGCTCGCTCAGCGTGGCAAGCCCGAAAAGGGCGCGCAGGTTTCCGGGAACCCTCTGGTGCAAGGCGGAGAGCTCTGCGATCGCCTTTACGTAATCGGCCTGGGCGGCGTAGTAGCCGGCAAGGTTTAGGTAGGCCGCGGCGAAGAGCGGGTCGACGCGCTTCGCATCGGCGAGGCTTTTGGCGGCGCCGTTTCTGTCACGGCGGGCAAGCTGCAGCCCTGCCATGGCGTTGTAAAGAGGTGCGTCCTGCTTGCCGCCCTTGAGCCCCGCGCGCAGCAGTGAAAGGGCCTTGTCCGTGTTCCCCTGACGGTGGTAGAACGTGGCGAGTAAAAGCCGGCTGCTCAGGGAATCGGGAGAGGCACTGACCGCGGAGGCGAGTTCCTCCTCCCCCCGCGAGGTCTTGCCTTCGCTGAAATAGTAGGCCCCTTTTTTCAGATGGGCCTGGACAAGCTTCGGGTCAAGCTTCGTGGCGAGGTCCAGCTCGTGCATCCCCTCTTCGAAGAGTCCCTGCTGGATGTAAGCGGTGCCGAGGATATTGTGGGCTACGGCGTCCGAAGCGTTCGCGGCGATCACTTTCTTGATCTCGGCCACCGCGTCGTCGACGCGCTTTTGCGACAAAAGGACCTGGGCGGTCAGGAGGCGCGCCTGGCGCGAGGTCGGGATGCGGTCCAGGATGATCCTGAACTGGCTGAGCGCGCTCTCGAGATCGCCATTGCCGTAGTAGCTGAGCCCGAGAAACTGGTAGCCGTCCAGACTGGGCGCCAGCTTGATCGACTGTTGCAGCGCCGTGATGGCGTCGACGTAATTCCTGCGGTGGTAGCTGACCACCCCTTTCAAGCGGTACCCCTCGCCCCGCTTGGGGCTTTGCTTGATCATCTGGTCTGCCGTTTTCTCGGCGCGGTCCAGCTGTTTTTGCTCCACGTCGATCATGCCGAGTTTGTACTGGGCGTCCAGGCGCCCCGGGTCGAGTTCCAAGACCCTTTGATAAAGAGCGGCTGCCTTATCGGCGTGACCGGTGTCCTTTTCCACCGAGGCGAGCATGAAAAGGGCCTTGAAGTTCTTCGGCTCGTCCGTGATCACCCGGTTCAGCTGCTCTCTCGCCCGGTCCGTCTGCCCCATCACCACCTGCACGGAGGCGAGCTGGACGCGGCTCGTGCTGCGGTGCGGGTCCGCGGCGAGGGCACGCTCCAGATGATCGACCGCCTCCCGGTATTTTCCCTGTGCGGCAAATGCACCACCCACCGCCTCGAGCCCTTCTGCGCTCCCGGGGTGCCGGGCCAGGTACTTCTGTCCCATGGCATAAGCCTCGTCCCCCTTACTCATGGTGATGTACAGGCGTGCCAGTTCGATAAGGACTTCGTCGTGCTCGGGGCTCTGGGTGAGTACCTTGAGGTACTCCTTTTCCGCCTGTTCGTTCTTGCCAAGCGCCGCATAAGCCTTGGCGAGTTGCAGGCGCGCGTCGTAATAGTTTGCGTCCTTTTCCAGTGCGTTTTTGAAATAGACCACGGCACCGGCCGGGTTGGAGGCCTTCAGCTGCTTGACTCCCTCCTCATAGAGATTTTCCTTTGTCTTGCTGCCGCAGCCCGAAACACTCAGAGCAACCAACAGTAACAGCCAAGCTATCTTCATGGACGACCTCCGCCTCGGGTACATTCTGATGTAAATTTTTTAATTTTTTTCTTCTAACAGAACGGTTTTCTTTTTACAAGCTTTATTCTGGAACTAAGACGAGGATCGCAGTATTTCCGGGTACCCTTGGCACCCTTTTCCCCGATCCTTACGTTGCCAACCACTGCCTCTTCACCGTTTTCATGACCACGCGGTACAACGTGCGAGGCGCCGGAGGAGGCCTCATTGCCGCCCGTGGCTTGGAGCACGCGCCCCTTCTGTCGGACATTCTTACACATTGCATGGCTACTGCAAGTCGGGACCCTCTTTTTGTCCCCTATCCCCCCGTTTTCATGCATGTGGCACCCGTTTTGCTTCTGCTCGATTGTTGTTAAATAATTTTAATTGATTTTCGAAAAGGAGGTTGCAATGCGAAGATTGGTGGCCCTCGCGGCCGGAACCGCGCTGCTATTGGCAGCAGGCAGCGCAATGGCAGGCAGCATAACCCTGAGCACCTCGGAGTTGCTGCTCGCGCACGTGGTAACCAGCAACACCGACGCGTCGAACTGGGGGGATCTCCGCCGCGCCCTCACCACGGACGGCGTGCTCTTCACGCAGAACATGTCAAGGCCCCTCAACAGCACCCCCGACTACGTCTACAGCTATGTAGGGGTCAACGCCGGGGCGATCGGCAAAAGCGACCTGAGCGGCGTTGACAGCTTCCAACTGCAGTTGGCGAACACCAACAACAGCCCCTGGGACCTTGCTCTTTTCGTGCAGGCCGACGACGTCGCCTATTGCAGCGACTACCGCACCGTCCCGAACCAGCAGTCTCCAGTAAGCTTCGAAGGGTTCACCTTCGACCTTTCCTCGCTCGGCACCGGCATCTCAAGCATCGATTACCTCGGGTTCGCCGTACGCAGCACCCTGGACGGAGACCCGAGCAACCCGGACGCCTACCACGTGGTGGCAGCCCCGACACCTGAACCGGGGACTCTCCTTTTGCTGGGGGCCGGGGCCCTCGGGCTCGCGATCTTATTCAAACGCCGTGAAAACTCTTGAAACAGCGGACAACGGTCGGGGGAACGAGAGATGACCGCCGGTCCGGCACCAATGTAAAGGATGCCGACAGGAAGGAAACGGTCACCGGCTCTCCCCCCCTCCCCGCCTGGCCCTTTACGAATTTCCCAATGATACCGGGCAACGTCGCTGATGTCCCGTGCGCCTGGCCGCGCCCGACAAGACGCCTTTGGTGTCGCCATTTTTTACACACCGCCGCAACGCACGGGCACTGCATCCGCCTCAATCGTGTAATCCCGGTGAGTTGCAAGGTTGGCCCCCGTATTGCTTATCGATAACCAGAGCAATGTGGATGCAGACTTAAACGATGTTGGGACGATAAGGGATCAACAAAGGAGGTAAGTCATGAAAGCATTGAGAACGAAATTGACACATCTGACCATGCTCGGGGCCGCGCTTGTTCTGCTTTCCGGGGTAACGACGGCATACGCCGCCATGGTTGATCTGACCACAAAAGGGTCGTCAGGCACCGCTGAAGGCGCTTGGTTTTACCAGATCGACCCGAGGCCCACCGGCACCGGCTACATCGATCCGTTCCTCAGACTTGGCACCGGCAAGGACAACTACGAGCAGGGGTACAACACCAGCGTGAAACCGTTTCAGTACGATCAGAAAGACCCGACCGGGACCTTCGGTTACACCCGTGACCTGTACCTGAGCGAGGTTCCGCAGGTAGACCTCGGCGGTACGCTCTACCGTGAGTTCCTCTTGGACATCAACCAGATCAAGACCGAAGACGGGAGGATGCTCTCCCTTGACGTGCTGCAGATCTATCTGCGTGACGGCGCCTTCACCGCTGCGGACATCACCGGCCAGGGCAACAACCTGGTGTTCCCTAGCCTCGGCACCATGATCTGGAACCTCGACAACCCGGGCCAAAACATCGACAACTACGTGAAGATGAACTACTCGCTCAACACCGGCAGCGGTTCCGGCGACGTAAGGGTGTTGATCCCCGATGCGCTCTTCACCCTGGCCGGCGTACAAAACCCGGCGGTTTACCTCTTCTCCGGCTTCGGCGCGAACTTCGGCGCCAACGACGGCTTCGAAGAATGGTGGATCGGCAAGGCCGAGAACCAGCCGGTTCCCGAACCGGGCACCATGATCCTTCTTGGCGCCGGGTTCCTTGGGCTGGCCATCTACGGCAAACGCCGCAGAAACAACGCCTGACGGCAACATGAATGAGGAGGGAAAAGGCTGGACCGGAAACGGTCCAGCCTTTTTTTGCGCCCGCGGTAAGAGAAAGAGGGCGGATCTTTACGACGGACAGGACGCAAAAAGGGGGAAGTCTAGAACTTCCCCCACATGGGTCCTGTCAACTATCCCGACACGGTCAGAGCGACCGTGTTAAACAAACCGACAGCGCACTTTCAGGCGGCTGCGCTTCCGGGGTGTCTTCTCTCCGGCCCTGGATAGGGCTTCTGGCTCTTGGGTGCACGGACCGGATCGATACCGATCGTCACCCACCCGGAAGAGCGTAGAAATCTGGCAACCACTCCGGCTTCAATGAGACTGTCGAGCATGTAATCCTTCACGTAGTCGTACCTCTTGTTTGTCCAATGCACTTGAACCAGCATGACCGCCCCCCTCGAGTCACATCTTCCGTGACTGCAGGTATAAATGCAGGACTTCTGCCTATAACAGATTTGCAATATTCAGACCTTTGTTTGCAGAAGTTGGCCCGTCCGATGGACAGCACTCAAGAGCTGTGGTAAATACCAGCCACTATGATGGATATCGCCGCCAAAGCTTTGCGTGTGGAGCGCGCCGTTCTAAGCCGCGTCCTGCCGTTCGCCCTTTTCATGGCTTTCATAGCAGTCGAGGAGGGGCTGCGCCTGGCGGTGCAGCAACAGTGGCTTGCCACCCTGCCCGACCAGTACTTCTACCTTTTGTATCCGGTTAAGGCCTTCAGCGTGGCCTTTCTGCTTTATCTTCTGCGCTCGGACTACGGCGAACTGCACTGGCGGGAGCTTTTGCACCTCCCGGCTGCCGCTGCAGCCATCGGCGCGGGAGTGCTGACCTTCGTGCTCTGGATCAACGTGGGAGTCACCCTTCCCATGGTTGGGTCCTCACCCGGCTTCAACCCCATGCTCATTCCCGAGGCGACGGTGAGGCTTTTACTGACCGCAGCGCGGGTTGCGGGGGCCGTGCTCGTCGTTCCGGTGATGGAGGAGCTTTTCTGGCGCTCATTCCTACTGCGCTACCTGGTCCGCGCCGACTTCCAGTCCGTACCGATGGGAACCTTCACCTGGGCGTCCTTCCTGATCACGACCGTCCTGTTCGGGATGGAACACCACTTTTTCCTCGCCGGGATGCTGGCCGGCGCCATCTTCAGCTTCGTTCTTTACCGCACCCGCAGCCTCGCTCAATGCATCCTCGCCCATGCCGTCGCCAATTTTGCCCTCGCCATTTACGTCCTTAGCACCGGGAACTGGTATTTCTGGTAACCGTCCCCCACACTGACGCAGGCTGCAGCTTCTCCAAACGGGTCACGCCTGAACGGATCTAAGCGGACCACATTCATGTTCACCATGGTGCGGTTCGTGCCTGCCGCGAAGCGTCGGCATACTTTACAACTTCCCCCCTCGCGACACTGCCACTAATGTCGGGATCTTTTACACCCAGCACCAGGCGCTAGGTGCAACGTGCCGAATTACCGGCAGCTTCCCATCTTGGCACGTCAAGTGCTTTAATTAAAGCCAAAGTCTTTGCACCCATCATGTTGTACCAGGAGGCCTGTTATGAAGAAACAATTACTTGCGGCTATCGTCTTCGGACTTTTCAGCATCGCCAGCACCGGTTGGAGCTACATGCTCGTAAGCGATTCTACGAACGTGGGTGCCCAGGACACCCTGCTCCAGGCGGCAAAACTAAAAAACAGCGGTGAGGCAACGGAGCTGGCATGGGTCCAGACCTTCTTCCCTGACACGGATTTCATCCTGAAGCAGGACGGCCTCACCGGCACGGAATGGCAAAAGGTCAATTACGGCGATCTTTGGGCGCTGCCGCTGTTATCGGACGCCGACTACTTCCTCGTGAAGACCGGCAACACCGGAACCTTTACCCATTACCTCTTCAAGAACCTCGACGAGCTGTCGTGGGCTGTGATCAGCCTTGCAGACGTCAACATCACAAGCGTCGTCGGTGTTCAGAAAATCAGCCACGTCAGCGAATACGGCGGGGCACCGGTCCCCGAACCGGGAACCTTCCTGCTGCTTGGTACCGGACTGCTGGGGCTCGCCATCTACGGCAAGCGGCGCAGAAATACCTGAAAGAAAAGACTGCAATGCCGCTAACACAAACCGCTAAAACAAGAAGAGGGTGCCCCGCCGGACGCCCTCTTCGCTTATCTGCCCTCCCCCACGGTTTAATCCCCTTCAAACCACAGCGCTCAGCACCTACAGGCCTTTCTTCGATACTCCCCCGAGTCGGTAGAAGTCGGTACAGCTAGAACTGCCCAAGCACGGCGCGCGCCTGTCTTGATGACAGGCTGAGTGGGGTTTGAACTTCTTGCTGGGCCTCGGCAAGACGCAGCATGTTGGCACCCTCGCGCCGGAGGTCGCCGCACGCAGCTCGGCCCGCCACGGAAGGGGCCACTTCTGTCAATGCTGCCGGCTCGGAAGACGAAGCTGACTCGCCGCCCCGCTGCGAACGGCGCTGTTCCCTACAGGATTGCCTGCAGCCCGTTTTTTTCATGTCGGCTCCTTGAAGGATGGGATGGGCGGGACGGCGTGCGCCGCCCCGCCTTCATGGCTAGAACAGCCTGAGGATGGACTGCGCGGCCTGCGAGGAGAGGCTGAGCGAGGTGGTACCGAGCGACTGGCGCGTCTGCAACATCAGCATGTTCGCCCCCTCCTCGTTCATGTCGGCAAGGGTCAGGTTGTCGGCGCCGGTCTGCAGCGTGTTGATCATCTCGTCGGTGAAACTCTGGCGCGTGGTGATGATGTTCAGGTTCGCGGCCAACGCCTGCGTATTGACCCTCAGCGTCGAGATGGCGTTATCCATGTTGGCCGTATCGGTGGTGATGTCCGAGACGGTCTGCCAGTTGCCGCTCGCCGCTGTGAGGCTTAAACCGTCGGAACTGGCCAGGAAGCCGACCACGTCGAGGGTCGAGCTCGCATCCTCGTTGAAGTTCACCGTGAGCGTGTTGATCGAGCTCAGGAGGTTCAAGCCGCGGTACCCGGAGTCGGAGGAGATGTTGTCGATCTGGCTGCGGATGGTGTTGTACTGGGTGGCAAGCTTCGCCTGGACCGTTGTGTCACTCGTGGAGAGGGCGGACTGGGCGACACCCTTGGCGGCGTTGATGAGGCCGGTGATGGCGGTGATGCCCGCGTTGGTCGCACTCACCGTCTGCACCGCTTCGGACATCCCGTCCTTGCGGTCGGAGAGGTCGCTCGCCCTCTGGTTCGCGTTCTGGGCGGCGAAGTAGTTGGTCGGGTTGTCGAGCGCGCTGTTCACCCTTTTCCCCGAGGAGAGTCTCTGCTGGGTACGGTTCAGAAGCTGACTCGTGTTCTGCAGGTACAGAAGGTTGGTCCTCATCCCGGCGGTCAAAGAGATATCACTCACTGTCATGGCGTAGCTCCTTTTCTGGGCGACCCGGCGTTCTGCCGGTGGTTTTCCAACCGATCGTCGTCGCGACGGGAGGATCGCGGAGTGGCCGGTTCCGTGCCGCTTCCGCGCACGACATCTCTCTTTATCGACCGCGGGGAATTATAACTTAAATATTTTTTAATTCGTGAATACAAATAAAAATAGAGGCGGGATGGTGGCGAGGAGCAACCCTGGTGCCCAGGGCGGCTTGCAAGGCGCGGCGAGGGAGAGAACGAAAGCGAGGCGCCGCCCGCAGGTGACGGCACCATAAAGAGCTGAAACTAATAATTGTTTTGGGGCGGGAAACGAACCACCGCCCCGCCCCCCGCTGTAGCCGCGGTCCCCTTGCGGCGGTTGATGCCGCCCGCGAAGTACAGGGAGCCGTACTTCCCGTAGTGGGTTACCTTCGGCGCGTATTGGAGCGCGGCGCGCTCCGATCCCGGGAGAAACAGGGCGACCGTCCCGTTTTCCGGCGCGGCACGCATCAGCACCTGGAAGAGCAGGGAGTCTCCCTCCCCCTCCCCTACCGTGGTCGAAAGATCCGCGCCGGCCGGGATGAGGGACCGATCCGCGGGCATGCCGCAGATGACCAGATCGTGACCCGCCGCCTCGGTCGGCTTCAGGGCGTCCTCGTCGAGGATGGGGGCCGCCCCCTGGGAAAGGGAGGCCAGGAAGGTGCGGAAGGTTTCCGGCCGCGCCCGGCAGTCGCGCGCGACCACGCCCATAAGCCGCGTGGAGCCTTTCACGCTGTTCACCGTGGCGGGGATCTCGTCCTTTGCGAGGATTCGGAACAGCTCCGCGCCGGGATCGAGAAGCAGGCGCCCCGGAGCGGTCGCACTGCTCAGCGTGAACGGGGTCGCCTCACGCGCATCGATCCGAACGACCTCGGTCGTCGCCCCCCCCGCCGACTCGAGGCCAAGCGGAAGCTCCACGGCGAAAAACGGCGCCGACTGCCGCACCACGCCGCTCACCCGCCACCCCTTGCCGTCGCGGCGCAGCGTCACATCCGCCAGCGCGAGACGCGGGCCGCCGGGACGGGTGAGCCAGCTCCTGAAAAAGGAGAGATCGGCCCCGGAGCGCTCCGAGAAGGCGCGCAGGAGGTCGCTCCAGGAGGCATCCCGGTACATCCGCTCCCGGGCCACCTGCCTAAGTCCTGCGAAGAAGGCTTCGTCCCCGATACGGCGCCGGATCATGTGGAACACCATGGCCGCCTTGCCGTAACCGATGGCGCGCGAGGCGGGATCGCTGCGGCCGGCAAAAGAGGTGAGCGGGAAGTCGTTTTGCGGCGTGACCAGCGAGGCGTAGTCGATGAGGAGCTGCCTGCGGTAGTCGCTCCCCTCCGCCGCGGAGCGGCGCTCCTTGAGCAGGTAGTCCGCGAGATAGGTCACGAGCCCCTCGCACCAGTTCCCTTCCGCCGCGTCGACGTCGACGCCGTTGCCCCACCAGCTGTGGGCGATCTCGTGGGGAAGGCTCGTATCGACGATGAAGGGGAGCCTGATCACGGAGCCCCCGAGGAGCGTGAAGGAGGGGAAGCCGTAACCGGTCGGGAAGAAGTTTTCCACCACGGCGTACTTCTCGAAGGGGTATGGGCCGAAGAGTTCCTGGTACATGGGGAGGTACCTGGCGACGGCGTCCAGGTAGCGCGGGGCGAGTGCTGCGTTGTCGCGCGAGAGATAGCTGTAGAGCTTGATCCCTGCGACCTCCCGTTCCTCGATGACGTAGGGTCCGGCGCAGAGGGAAAGGATGCCGACCGGCCGCGCCTCGCGCCAGACGGAGCGGGTCACCCCGCCTAGGGTCTCCCGGGAGAGACGCACGCCGAAGGTGACCGCCTCGATCCCGGCGGGGGCCTCGATCCTAACCGTCCGGCTTTGCGGCACCTGCTCGGGCACCGGGTACCAGAGAGCGCCCCCCCCGAGGAAGGTCCCCTCTTCGCCTATGGACGCGTTCACCCCGTAGCTTGGGTCCTCGGCCGCCGGGTTGCGTGAGACTTCATCGTGGAGGCTCACCCGCCACGAAACGGTAACCGCTTTCGCGCGCCCGGCAAGATCGAGGGTGAGAGAGCCCGAGTCGAAGCGCCAGGGGACCTTCTCTCCCGCGGCGTCCCGTACCGACTCGATGCGCGCCGCCGGGGCGAGGCCGAGCCGGGCCTTTTTCGCCGCGCCGGTAAAGGTCAGCACGGTCGCACCACTCAGTTCGTGCCTTGCCGGGTCGAGGACGACCCTGATCTCCTGGCTCGCGACCTGGGGCGCCGCGTCCTGCGCGCAAAGGGCGAACAGCGGCTGGAACAGCATGACCAAAAGAAAGGAAAGTAACCCGATTCCCCTCACGCTTACCTCCGGGCGCCAGGCGCCGGCCCCTCCGCTGCCGGAGGAGCAATTATGTTTGTGATCTCGCATGCGTTGGTGTAACCTGCAGCGTGCCATTTCACGGGGCAACGCCCCACGGGAGCCGCATCATGTCCAAGTTAGCCGCTTGTCTGCTCTTCATCATCGTTTCACTGGTGCTTCCGGCTGCCGCACCGGCCGGAGAGAACATCACGCGCCTAAGCGACGGGAAGCCGGTCGCCATGCGGCAGGTCGTCGCCCAGGCCGCAAAAGCGGACCTGGTCCTCGTCGGCGAAGTGCACGACAACAAGGCGCATCACGCCCTGCAGCTCGAGGTGCTCCGCGCGATGAAGAAAGAGGGTATCCCCATCGCCATCGCCATCGAGGCGATGCAGGCGGACAGCCAGAAGGATCTGGACGACTTCATCGCCGGGAAGATGAGCGAAGAGCGGTTCAGAGAGGTCTTCGCCCGAAACTGGTCCTACGACTGGGGGCTTTACCGGGACATCTTCATCTTTGCGAAGGAAAACGGGATCCCGATGATCGCGCTCAACCTGCCTAAGGAGCTGGTGGTCAAGGTTTCGCGCCGCGGCTATGCCGCACTCACCGACGAGGAGAAAAAGAGCCTCCCGCAGGGGACGATGTGCGACCTGAACAACCCGCACACCGAGTTTCTCAAAAAATCTTTCGGCGAGGTGTTCAAACACGTCACCAACGGGCGCGTCTTCGAGTACTTCTGCGAGGCCCAGACCCTGCGCAACAGCGGCATGGCGACCAACATCCGCGCTTACCTGAAAAAGGCGCCCAAGACGAAGGTGGTTGCGTTCACCGGGATCTGGCACGCCGTGAAAAACGCCGTCCCGGAGCAGCTTTCCCGCAACGGCTCCCCCCTATCGAGCCTCGTCATCATGCCGGAGATCAACGAATTCAAGGGAGGCGAGGCCTCCCCCGAGGTGATCGACTACCTGGTCAGCTTCACCGCACCGTAACGCGTGCCACATTAAGTCCATTTCCCGCCGATTGCAAGCGCACTTCACAGCAGCTTGTTCCACATGAGCGTGAAGCCGCTGCCGGAGCGCCCCTCGCGCATCACCCCGGATTCGTAACTCCACGCGAGGTAGAGCGAGGAGTTCCACAAAAACGCGCTGTCGAGCGCGACCGTTGCCGCGCCACCCTGGCGGTCCCTGAAGGTCACCCGGTCCACCGCCTCGGCCCGGGAGCGATCCGCCCAGATGTACGACCCCAGGGCGCTCAGGTAGAGGAAAAAGGTGAGCTCACGGCGGTAGCCGGCAGTGGCGGTCGCGTACCCGCGGGCCGGCACCTGGTCGAACACGACCCCTCCGTAGTGCGGCCAGGCGAGGTCGTACTGCTCGCTGGGAAAGGGCGAGCCGTTGATACGGAAGGCGTTGAAGCGGTCGCCCCTCCCCGCACCGGTGATCCCGCCGTAAAGGGCGAAAAGGAACCGGTCCCGTTCCGAAGCTATCCCCGGCACGCCGTAAGCCCCGACCAGGTGCCCGCGAAACTGCGCGTAGTTGCGGTTACCGCTTCCTCCCTCCTCGCCGCGCCAGCGGTCGCGGTGCGTGAAGTCCGCATCGAATCCGGCAGCAAGCCCCTTGTGCGGGAGCTCCAGGAGGTTTCTGCGCAAACCGTCGAAGCGGCAGCGCAGCCTGGCGCCTAGCAGCGCCGTGTCCGGCGGAACCCAGAGCCCGGGGGAGGTGTCCCCCTCACGGTGCGCGTAAAAGTATCCGGCGCGGGCGAGGAGCTGCACCCTGAAGTCGTTGTCCACCTGGAAGGGGGACACGGGGGTCCGGTAGCCTATCCCAGCGGCACCGACGAGGGTGCCGAAGTAAAGCGAGGTCCCCCGCACCTCTTCGCCGTGGTTGATCTCACGCTCAGCCACCGGGAGGGTCTCGTTCTCGAACTGCGCCACCACGTCCAGGCCGCCTGCGTCGCGATCGTACTCGATCTCGTTCACGAAGAGCGCGATCATGGCGCGCGCATGCGAGCGGTCGGTGACGCGCCGGTGAAAGAAGGCGGCGATCGGCAGCGCAGACGTCTGTCCCTGCGGCGGGTCGAGAAGCGATGCGCCGAGGGTGATGGAGTTCATCCTGGCGCGGTCGACCGCCGGGATCTCGATCTCGTGCCCCATGAAGGTGACCCGTCCCGGCTCACCCGCCAGCGGGGTGTGGTACTCCCCGTCCCCGGCGGCGCGGCACGGGGAGGAGAGCGATAAGAGGACGCAGAAAGGGAGCACGCCGCGCAATAAAGCCCCTAGCCGGCTTCCCGACCGCAACGAGCACGCCGCGCCCCGTCCCGCTTCTTCCCCGCCCCCGTTTTCACCACCACTACTCAGACTTATCACCCGTCTCCATGCCCCTTTAGTCTTTCCGTCCACGCTCGTCATGGCAGCCTCCTCATACTCGTGGTTGACCTCCCCCGTACGAACAACCGCTACACTATAATTGGATTTTTCTAACCATCAACGGGACGAGCTTTTCAGTCTTGACAGGGCATGGTTACCATACGGTAAAGTTCTCATCAGATAACCAAGAGTAGGAGGTGGGCCAAATGGAAGAATTGACCTCGCGGCAAAAGGAAGTGCTGGAGATCGTGTCACGGCACATAGAGGAGTACGGCTACCCCCCCACCCTGCGTGAAATCGGTGCGAAGCTCGGGGTGAGCGGCACGCTCGGGGTCTTAAAGCACCTGGACGCCCTGGAGCGCAAGGGGTACCTGCGCCGGCAGGAGGGCAGCACGCGCGGCATCACCCTGAGTCAACAGGGACAAGGGGTGCCCCTTCCCATCGTCGGGCAGGTCCGGGCAGGCACCCTGCACCCGGCCATAGAGGACGTCGAAGGTCACTTCACCATCGACCGCTCACAGATGGACAAGGGGGGGGCCTTCTTCCTGCGCGTCAAGGGGGATTCCATGATCCACGCCCACATCGTGGAGGGGGACCTGGCGCTCGTGCGCCCGCAGCCAAACGCCCACAACAAGGACATCGTGGTCGCCATGGTGGGCGGTGAGGCAACGCTGAAGCGCTTTTACCGGGAAGCGGACCGGATCAGGCTCCAGCCGGAAAACCCGAACTACGACCCGATCATCGTGCGTGAGGGGGATGGCGAAGTCTCCATCGTAGGGAAAGTGGTTGGCATCTACCGGCAGATGGAGTAATTTCATGCAGCGCTTTTGTGAGAGCATCAGGGTGGCCGCGGTCTTCTCCCCGGGGACGCGGGTAAAGCCGGTCTGGTTCGAGTGGCGGCGGCAGCGGCGCGCGGTGACGCGCTGGCCCTACTTCTGGAAAGACACCCTCGGAGGCGCGACGAGGCTGCACTTCGCGGTCTGCGACGACAGCAACCTCTATGAAATCGTGTACGACACCTCGGACCAGAACTGGACCCTCGTGGGGGTCGAGGAGCAGTAAGACGTGGCAGAGCACCGGATCATCCTGCACATCGACATGAACGCGTTCTTCGCCTCGGTGGAGCAGCAGTCCAACCCCGCCCTGCGCGGCAAGCCGGTGGCGGTGATCGGTGCGGCCAAGCGCACCATCATCACCACCTGCTCCTACGAGGCGCGCGCCTACGGGGTGAAGACCGGGATGAACACCTGGGAGGCGCGGCAAAAGTGCAGGGAGCTGATCTTCGTGGTCGGCAACAACCGGAAGTACTCCTACACCTCCAAGCAGATCATCGGCATCATGCGCGAGTACACCCCGCTCGTCGAGGTGTTCTCCATCGACGAGGCGTTTTTGGACGTCACCGGGAGCTTGAGCCTCTTCGGCTCGCCGGAAAACATCGCGCGCCTCATAAAGGAGCAGATCAGGGAGCGTTTCGGCCTCACCTGCTCGGTCGGCATCGCCCCCAACAAGCTCCTCGCGAAGCTCGCCTCCGACATGCAGAAGCCGGACGGGCTCACCATCATCGCACCTGACCAGATAGCACGGGTCATGGATCGGGTCCCGATCCGCGACCTCTGCGGCATAGGGGCGAAGACGCACCAGCAACTCGCCAAGTTCGGCATCAAGACCTGCGGCGAGCTCGGGCGCTTTCCGCTGGAGGTGCTCAGGAAAACCTTCGGGGTGACCGGGGAGAAGCTGCACTACATGGGGCTTGGCGTCGACGACGCACCGGTCGTCGCCGAGGAGGATGCCGAGGAGGTGAAAAGCGTCGGGCACAGCACGACCCTCGACGTCGACATCACCGAGCGCTCCGAAATCCTCCTGTACCTTTTGCAGCTCTCGGAGATGGTGGGGAGAAGGGCCAGAAAGCACGGGGTGGCGGGGAGGACGGTGACCCTCACCGTACGCTACGCGGACTTCACCACCTTTTCCAGGCAGGCAAGCCGCGCCGAGCCTACCAGCAACAGCGACGAGATCTACCGCGACGCGGTGCAGATCCTCGACCAGCTCGACCTTACCCAGCCGGTGCGGCTTCTGGGCGTCAGAATCACCAACCTCACCTACCACACCGAACAGCTGCCGCTTTTCGATTCCGAGCGCAAAAAGGCGCTCGTGGCGAGCGCCATGGACCGCGTCAACAACCGGTACGGGGATTTTTCGGTGACCTTCGGGACCCTTTTGGGCAAGGAGTGCGGCGCGAAAGTGATCTCGCCGGCGTGGAAGCCGGAAGGGGTGCGCAACGTGGATGCGGATTGAGGGAGTCTAGAACCCGGGCACCCCGGTAGGTACCTGGTCCCAGTAGGTGACGGAACCGTTGTGCCAGCGCACGATCTGCACGGTCTCGTCCTGAGAGATCACGACGGCGATGGCCTGGTGCAGCTTCTGGCAGATCCGGTATGCGGCCCGGTGCCTCGTCCCCACCCCCTCGCTGAGTACCGGCTCGCACTTTTCCCCCTCGGTGTCCAGGGCATGCGACACCATGCCGACGCTGTCCAGGTCCCCCGAAATCACCCCGCCGAAACCGAGTAACTCCTGACGTTTGGTGATGACGACCGCACCGTCCACCGCCGAGAGTGCCGCAATGAAGTGCGCCACGTCGAAGATCGCCTCGTCGAGAAGGGCGATCGATTCGTTCTTGCTCGTCACGTACTCGTGCCACCCCACCTTCCGTTCGGGATGTTCAGCGCTGCCGTAGCTTTCGGCCAGGGTGTTCATGATGCGCAGGGTGAGAGAGAGGAAGCGCTGCCTGGAATCGAACTCGAGGAACTGGTACTTGACCGTGAGGTACTGGTTCTCCTGCATGATCTCCTCGGCCATCTCGGGGGGGAGGTAGACGAGCAGCCCCCCGTGGTTCGAGTTCCTGATCACGCTTATGATGCGCCTGAGAGCCTGCTGGCCAATGTTGCTGCCGAAGTCCGGGTCGAGCTCGGCCCAGGGGCGTTCGGCGCGCCTGCACGCGCTTCTGTGCAGCGCGAAGGTCTCCTCGTTCAAGGCGGCAAGGCTCTTTCCGAACCAGCGGGAATTGAAGACGTCGATGGTCGGACAGTTTATCTGCCCGCCGTTTAGGGAGGCGATGATTTCGTCACCGGCGCATACCGAGATCTGCCCCGGCCCGGTGACGTAGACCACCAGGCTCTGCGGCAAGGGCGGAGAGGTTTTCCTTCCGCCGTACACCGCGTGCATCCAGCGGGTCCCGGAATGGAGCAGCCCCCAGATCTGGGCCCCGTGCGCCGGGTCGATGCAGATGCCGATGAGGGTCCGGTAGAAGTCTGCGGCCGGGGCCAGGCGGTGCAACTCGTATTCGTTGAAGGGACGGGTCCTCGAGAAGATGAGCCGATGCATCCCGGTGGGGGGACCCTCGTGGGCGGCGAAGAGGTAGGAGTCCCGGATGATCAGGCGGAACATCACCGGGCGCTCCTCCTCACGCAGAAGGCTTGCCTGGTAACAGGTCGAGATCACCTGTTCGAAAATGCCCCGCGCGGGAAGCGTGAAGCCCCCAGGCTTGGCTTCGGGGCAGATGCGCGCCACGAAGGCCCGGTCCTGCCACCTCTCGAAGACGAAGGCGACGAGATCCTTGGGATAGCTGTGTCCGGCGGTAGGACTGTGGGCTGGGTTCCGTTTCATAGCGCCACCCAGGCTACAGGCACCAGACCCGAATACCGGCCGATGCCATCTGCCGGGCGTCGTAGATCCCCTTCACGTCGATGAGCACCGGGTTTTCCACCATGAGGCTCGCGAATTTCGCCGGCGACCAGTTTTGGTAGGCGTCGTGCGCCACCGCCACGATGACCGCGACCGCAGGCTGCAGCCGCTCAGGCTCTCTCAAGGTGACGCAGTAGGCGCTCTTCGCCTCCTGCGGGTCGGCCATCGGGTCGCAGACCTGCACGTTGAGGCCGTAGTCCCTAAGCTCGCCCAGGATGTCGACCACCTTGGAGTTCCTGAGGTCCGGGCAGTTCTCCTTGAAGGTGAGCCCGAGCACGGTGACGTAGGAGCCGAGCACGTGGTGCCCCGCCTTGATGATCTCCTTCACCGCGCGCTGCGCCACGAACTTCCCCATGCCGTCGTTGATGCGCCGTCCGGCCAGGATCACCTGCGGGATGTAGCCGATCTTCTCCGCCTTGTGGGTCAGGTAGTAAGGGTCGACCCCGATGCAGTGCCCCCCCACGAGCCCGGGCTTGAAGTTCAGGAAGTTCCACTTGCTACCTGCCGCGGCAAGGACCTCCCCCGTGTCGATCCCCATACGGTCGAAGATGAGGGCCAGTTCGTTCATGAGGGCGATGTTCAGGTCGCGCTGCGTGTTTTCGATCACCTTCGCCGCCTCGGCCACCTTGATGGAAGGTGCCCGGTGCACGCCCGGCGTTACCACCTCAGAGTAAACCTGCGCCACGATTTCGAGGGTGGCGGCGTCCTGCCCGGAGACGACTTTCAGTATGTTCGTGAAGGTGTGCTCGCGGTCCCCCGGGTTGATCCGTTCCGGGCTGTACCCCACGGTGAAGTCATCCGGGCTCCTAAGCCCCGACACCCGCTCGAGGATCGGAAGGCAGACCTCCTCGGTGACGCCGGGGTACACCGTCGACTCGTAGACGACCACGTCCCCCTTCTTGAGCGCCCGCCCCACCGTTTCCGAGGCGCTGCAAAGAAGCGAGAGATCCGGCTGGTTCGCCGGGTCGACCGGGGTCGGCACCGCGACGACGTGGAAGTCGGCCTCTTTGAGATCGTCGATCCGGTCGGTGAAGACGATGTCCGTTTCGGCGAGATCCGCCCCCTCGACCTCACCGGTGCGGTCCTTTCCGCAGCTCAGTTCCTCGATCCTCTTCGCGTTGATGTCAAAGCCTATGGTGCGCCGCACTTTCCCGAAGGCTACCGCCACCGGCAGCCCGACATAGCCCAACCCCACCACGGAAACCTTGCGTCCATGTCCCATAAAGCACCTCCCTTGCCGCCGACCGGCTTACCGACTTCGCGACTGCAGCTCCTGCGGCCTTTTTCACGCCGTGCGTGCCACCTATGACGGGCGGACCGCAAACATTAGGCGATTCTAAGTCATGTGAGTCAAAACTCCAGAGACGGGAGGTAAAAAATTCTGCCCCGGTCCCCTTACCACGCGAGGCTCTCGGACATCGGACCGCGCGACTGAGGCTGGTTACCCGGAAACGGACGCAAGCGACACCGGCTTCAAAGGCGAGCCTGCGAAGCTTTACATGGTGCCGCGATTTTGCTAAGATGCCCGCGTTTCTCTTCCCCGAAAAGGTTCCCAAATGTCTGAAATAACACCCATGATGCGGCAGTTCCTCGAGATCAAGGCTGAACATCCCGACGCGATCCTCTTTTTCAGATGCGGCGACTTCTACGAGATGTTTCTCGACGACGCGGTGAAAGCCTCCCGCATCCTCGGCATCACCCTCACCTCGCGCAACAAAAACGCCGACGGTTCCGAAGTCCCGCTTTGCGGCGTCCCCTACCACTCCTGCGCCCCGTACATCGCGAAGCTCGTCGAGGCGGGCGAAAAGGTGGCCATCTGCGAGCAGGCCGAAGACCCGAAACTCGCCAAGGGAATCGTCAAACGCGAGGTGGTGCGGGTCATCACCCCCGGCCTCGTCGTCGAGGACGCCTCGCTCTCCCCCAAGGAAAACAACTACCTCTTGGCCCTTTGCTGCGACGGCGAGTGCTACGGCCTTTCCTACCTGGACCTCTCCACCGGTGAGTTCCGGGTCACCGAACTGGCCGGGCTGCAGGCGGCGCTCGCCGAAGTGGCGTGCATCGCGCCGCGCGAGATCATCCTCCCCGTCACCTTCCGCGATGAGCCGAAGGCGAAGGATGTGGCGCATCTGAAAAACGACCGCAGCCTCACCTACTTCGAGGAATGGGTCTACGACGCCGACTACTGCAAGCGCCTGATCGGCAACCAGTTCAAGGGCGCCACCGCCGAGACGCTCGGGTGCGAGGGGCTCCCCACCGCCCTGCTCGCCGCCGGAGCGATCCTGCACTACCTGGTCGACACCCAGAAGGGAAACGCGCCGCACGTGACCGGGATAACCCCGTACAGCGAGAGCCAGCACCTCCTTCTGGACGAGTCCACGAGGCGCAACCTGGAGCTGACCGCAACCATCTCCGAGGGGAAACGCAAGGGGTCCCTTCTGGGGCTCATGGACCGGACCGTGACCGCGATGGGGGGGAGAAAACTCAAGCAGTGGATCAACTACCCCCTCATGGACCTCGCGAAGATCAGCCTGCGCCAGGATGCGGTGCAGGAACTGATCGAGGCGCCCGGGGTGCGTGCGGAGCTGAAGAATCTCCTTTCCGGGGTCTACGACCTGGAACGGCTGAACGGGCGCATAAGCCTCGCCTCCGCCTCGGCCAAGGATCTCGCCGCCCTCAACGCTTCGCTCTCGAGGCTTCCCGGCATCAAGGAGAAACTTGCCGAATGCGCCGCGCCGTATCTGAAGGAGCTTGACGCCGGCATCGACCCCCTCACCGAGATCTGCGACCTGATCACCCGCGCCATCGTCGAGGATCCTCCTTTCGTGCTGCGCGATGGGGGCATCATCGCCGACGGCTACAACGGCGAACTCGACGAGCTGCGCGCCATAAGCCGCGAGGGGAAAGGGTTCATCGCCCGGCTGGAAGCCCAGGAGAAGGCGCGCACCGGGATCACCTCGCTGAAGATCCGCTACAACAAGGTGTTCGGCTACTACATCGAGGTGACCAAGGCAAACGTCTCGTCGATCCCCGAGGACTACATCAGGAGACAGACCCTCGCCAACGCCGAGCGCTACATCACCCCGGAGCTGAAGGAATACGAGGAGAAGGTCTTGGGCGCCGAGGACAGGATCAAGGATCTCGAGTTCGCCCTGTTCCAGGAGGTGCGCGAGGCCGCGGCAGCCCAGGGTGAACGGATCGCCAGAAGCGCCGACCGCCTCGCCTGCCTGGACGTCATAGCCTCGATCGCCGAACTCGCCCACGACAAGGGGTACTGCCGCCCGGAGGTGCACGAGGGGACCGAGCTGTCCATCACCGAGGGGAGACACCCCGTCATCGAGGATCTCTACGCCGCCGAGCGCTTCGTTCCGAACGACACGCTCCTCGACAACGGCGAGAACCAGCTGATCATCATCACCGGCCCGAACATGGCGGGTAAATCGACCTTCATGCGCCAGGTGGCCCTCATCACCCTGATGGCGCAGATGGGAAGCTTCGTTCCCGCCGAGCGGGCGCGCATCCCGCTCGTGGACCGGATCTTCACCCGCGTCGGCGCCTCGGACAACCTGGCCCGCGGGCACTCGACCTTCATGGTGGAGATGATGGAAAGCGCCGCCATATTGCGGGGAGCCACCGCTAAGAGCCTCGTCATCCTGGACGAGATCGGCCGGGGCACCTCCACCTTCGACGGCGTCTCCATCGCGTGGGCCGTCGCCGAATTTCTGCACGACAACAAGGCGCACGCGGCGAAGACGCTCTTTGCCACCCATTACCATGAGTTGACCGAACTCGCCGTCACGCGCCCCGGCATCAAGAACTTCAACATCGCGGTCCGCGAGTGGAACGAACGCATCATCTTCCTGAGAAAGATCGTTCCCGGCGGCGCCTCGCACTCCTACGGGATCCAGGTCGCGCGCCTGGCCGGTCTGCCGCAGGCGGTGATCGATCGTGCCAAGGAGATCCTCCTGAACCTGGAGAAGGGTGAGTACGGCGAGGGGGGAGTGCCGCGCCTGGCGCGCGGGAAGAAGGCCCCCGCCCCGTCCCCGCAACTCTCGCTTTTCGATGCCGGCGAAGATCTCATCAGGGAAAGACTGAAAGAGGTGGAAGTGGCTCTCTTAACTCCGCTCGAGGCGCTCAACCTCGTGGACGAGCTGAAAAGGATGATGTGAGATGAAACGCAGGGAGTTCGTTAAATACCTGGGGCTTATTCCCCCCTACTACCGCTGGCTCGCCTGCCGGGCGCTGGCGGCCCAGGGTGGCATGCTGCTCTCCCCTTGGCTCGTCGAGGCGGGTGCCGCTTCGCTTAGCGGTCTTATCCCGGTGACCGAACTCAGGCACTGGTCCACTCCGGACTACACCCGCGTCTCCATAGCCGCCGACAAAGAGGTGGCATTCGAGCATCACAAGCTTCCAGGGCGGCTCTACCTGGACCTGCCGGGGACTCACCTGAACCCCGGCGTGAAGGATCTCTCCGTAGGCGACGGCCTTTTGAAAAGCGTCCGCATCGCCCAGTTCGCCCCCTCCACGGTCAGGGTCGTTCTCGACCTGGACAGCATCAAGGAATACAAGGTCTTCACCTTCTCGGATCCCTACCGCATCATCATCGACATCAAGGGAGACCGCAGGCAGGAGATTTCGGCGTCACGGGAGGTGATCGAGAGCGCCCCGGCCGAGCCGAAGCAGGCCGACAAACTCGCCCCGTCCGAGAAACCGCAAAAGGCAAAGGAGCCCAAAAGGTTCAAGCCGGGCAGGATCAGGAGGATCGTGGTCGACCCGGGGCACGGCGGGCACGACCCCGGCGCGGTCAGCCCCTCCGGCACGAGGGAGAAGGACATCGTGCTGCAGATCGGCCTGGACCTGGCGCGCAAGGTCCGCGAGGAACTCGGGATCGATGTCGTGATGACACGCTCCACCGACGTGTTCATCGAACTGCAGGAGAGAACCGCGATCGCCAACAAGGTGGGGGCAGACCTCTTCGTCTCGATCCACGCAAACGCCTCCTTGAACCACGGCGCGAACGGCATCGAGACCTACTACCTGAACCTCGCCAAGACCGAGAAGGTGGCGCAGTTGGCGGCTAAGGAGAACGGCACGAGCCTCGAGAAAGTGAGCACGCTGCAGGCGGTGCTTTTCGACCTGATGGCTAACTACAAGCTGAACGACTCCGCGCATCTCGCGGAGGAGGTGCAGAAGGCGCTGCACAAAAAGGCGCTCACGGCATACCCGACGGTGAAGAACCTCGGGGTGAAGCAGGGTCCCTTCTACGTGCTCGTGGGTGCTACCATGCCGAGCATCCTGGTGGAGACCGCATTTTTGAGCAACGAGCGGGACGAACAAAAGCTCAAGGACCCGCACTACCAGGAGGTGACCGCCGACGGCATCCTGGCCGGCATCAAGGGTTACATCACCGCACTGAACAAGGCACCCGCCTGAGAGAACAAGACACGCTCCAAACGCAAAAAGGCCGGCTTTCAAGCCGGCCTTTTCCATTTATCATCCCATAACCCTTCTACTGCCCGGCAGCCACCGTGGAGCCGACCACCTCGACGCCGAAATCCGCCGCTTCCTTGGGGACGTTGGCGATGGCGACGACGAAGCCGATGGACTGGTCCGGTTTCACCCCGAGGTTCGAAAGGGAGTCGCCGAACTGGTTGTTCATGATCGATTCGATCTTCGCGACGGGGAGCGTACCCAGTTGCTCGTCTGAGAGCCGGTTGCCGCAGTAGGCCGTCTTTTGCAGCAGCACCCTGCCCGATTTATCGAAGAGGCTCACCTTCACCTGGATCGAGGCACGCGCCTTGCGGAAGGAGTTCACCGCCTCGCCGGTCACGACGAAGAGCTCGCCCGCTTCCTTGTTCTGGTGGAAGGAGGCGAGTGGGTTCTTGATGGTGATGCGCCCTTCTTCCGGGACCTCCATGCCGAACCACTTGGCGACGAAGCCGATGCCGAGCTTGTCGAGCTTTTTAAGCGCGTCCGGCCCGCTTTGCAACACGTAAAGCCCTGCGCCGGTAAGGGCGAGCACGACGACCATGCAGATGGTCACGACGGCGATGGTGAGCACCGAGCGCCCCTTGCGCCTGGAAGATATGGAGAGAGGCGGAAGTTCGTCGTCAAAAGCCTCATCGGGAACCGAAGCGGCAAACGATTTATCCCCGAAGCTGAAATCAAGGGACGAGGATTTGGCGGCCGGCTTGGAGGGCTCGTCTTCGGCGGCCGCGGCACCTGCGGGCGCCACGGGCTCGGCAGGAGTCCCCTCCACGGCAGAAGCCTCTTCGGATTTCGCTCCGAAAGAGAACCCGCCCAAGGAAAACTCTCCGGCCGCGGCAGTGGGAGGTGCCGGTTCGGAAACCGCCGGCTGCTGCGGCACGGGGGCCTCCTCTTCAGCCGTGAAGGACTCAAAGCCTGCGGACGAAGGTCCGGCGGGCTCTTGAGCCTCGGCCGCCGCCTGCTCTTCGAAGGAGAAATCGCCGAAGTCGAACGACTCTCCGGCAGGGGCGGCGCTCGCTGCAGGTGCCGGAGCTTCCTCGAAGGAAAACTCCTCGGCATCAGACGCCGCGGCAACCGCAGGAGTTTCCTCCTTGGCAGCGGAAGGGGTCTCGTCGAAAGAGAACTCACCGAAATCGAAATCGTCGGCCGCGGCAGCGGGGGCGGGAGCGGGCTCTTCCTTCGCCGGAGCGGGCGTCTCATCGAACGAGAACTCGCCGAAATCGATCGATGCTCCGGCAGCCTCCGGGGCCTTTTCGGCAGGTGCCGCAGGGGTCTCGTCAAAAGAGAATTCGCCGAAGTCGGCCGAGGTGGACGTCTCCGCCGGGGCTGCCTCCTCTTTCGCCGCAGCGGGCGCCTCGTCGAAGGAGAACTCGCCGAAGTCGACCGATGCGGGAGCCGCCTCAGGAGCAGGCTCCTCTTTCACCGCCGCAGGCGTCTCTTCGAAAGAGAGTTCACCGAAGTCGAGCACGTTGGCTGCGGCAGCGGCAGCCGCCTCCACCCTCGGGGCGGCAGGCGTCTCGTCGAAGGAGAACTCCCCGAAATCCAGGTCCGCTGCAGCAGGGACCTTCGCGGCGGCAGCCACCGGTTCGGCGCTGAACTCGAACTCGTCAAGGGATGGTCCGGCGGCGTCGGCAGCGGGCTCTTCCTTGCCGGCAGGAACCCCGGTCTCGATGTTTATGGAGCCGAAATCCAGGCCGCCTTCATCTTCGGCGGGTTTGGGAGCCTCTGCTGCGGGCTCGCCCCCGGCTTGCGGCGCGGCAGCGGAGACCTCAGCGTCAGCCTCGGCCTGTGACGGCGCTGGAGCGCCCAACCCGGAGAGCAGGGCATCGAAGTCCGATTCTTCCGGCTTCTGCTCCGCTCCGGCAACGAAGACGTGGCGGCACTTGGAACAACGTACCTTCACGCCCCCAGGCTTTAGCTTAGAGTCGTCCAGCCTGAACTTTGTATTGCATTGGTCGCATTGGAGTATCATCGACCCCTCCGAACTTGTTCGCGTTGTGTCACATTAATTTTTCCAACGGTTTCCTATAACAGAAGCAAATTATAGTGTCAATCATTCTGGTCGCTGCTGCACCTTTGTGGTATATATCTCCGATGTGCTAAATCCCTCATATGATGAAGAGGTACCACATGGAATTGCGCCGTATCTTTTACGCCCTTCTTATTAATCTCCTCACCATCACCACGGCCTGGGCCGTACCGGAACTTATCGTCGACCAGGGAAAGTTCAATTTCGGCAGCGTAGCCCAGGGAAGAAAAGTACAGCGTACCTTCAAAATCAAAAACGGCGGTGACGCGCCGTTGCAGATAAAGAAATTGGAGGCATCCTGCGGCTGCACCGCGGTGAAACCGTCCACCACCGTCGTCCCCCCCGGCAAGAGTGCCACCATCGAGGTAACCTTCGATTCCGCCTCGTTTTCCGGGAAAGTGGTCAAGACGGTGGCCCTCACCACCAACGCCGGGAAGAGTCCGAACTACACCTTCATCATGGAAGGGACGGTGACCGAAGAACTGCAGGTGGTCCCGCGCCAGCTGAGTCTCGGGCCGGTGAGCAGCAGCTTCGCAACAAAAGGGGTTCTCAAGGTCACCAACAACGGGACAAGCGCGGTAAAGCTTCTCGCCGTGAACGTCACGTCGTCATCGCTGCAGATCAAGCCGGTGATCAGGAAGGGAGAACTGGATCCCGGAGAGACCGGGACGATAGAAGTTTCGGCACAGGCGAAACCGGAAGCTAAGGTGCTGAGCGGTTACCTGCACATAGTGACCAACAGCACGCAGAAAAAAGAGATCACCGTCCCGGTGTACGGAACGATGACCAAATGATTTTAAACTTTCACCTTGAGTTGGTTCCAGAAATAGTGTAGTAAATAGATCTTTCCCGGGCGGGTAGCTCAGTTGGATAGAGTACTGGCCTCCGAAGCCAGGGGTCATGGGTTCGAATCCCATCCCGCCCACCAATTTTAGTAATATCACAAGGTTATCTCCAAAGAAGTTTGTTGACAACAATTTGTCAACATTCAGAGGGGGTAACCTTTGTGCGTTCATATCCGAAAACGAGGCAAGCAATTCCATTACGTATGCCGGGTACCTTGCGACCTTAAGCACCTATTCCCAACAACGCAACTTACCCGAAGTCTTAAAACTTGCAACGAAAAGGATGCAAAGCTAGCTGCCACAACGATTGAGTACCGAACCCAGAAACTTTTTTTGCAATTGAGGACAGGCATGTTCAGCAAGGAACAAGAAAAACGGCTGGTTGCACTATTCCTTAAGGTCGGCATTGAGGAACTGGACTGCATGTGCTCCGGTGAACTCGATGAAGTCGACGAGGTACTTGACGCCTCAATGAGGTATGTTGCAAAACAGCGAGGCCTACCGCAAACAGAACATGTGGCCTATGCAAGCGACATCATAGCCAGAACCCGGAAAAAAATGCTCGCTGACTGCAACACAATTCTCACAGACGAGGTGGTTGAGCGCATTGCGTATGACCTGTGGAAACAGCAAGGTATACGTCTTTCAGGCCCTGAGAAAAAATCACTTGCGCTCAAGTTGCTTCATGTTGACTTGCAGGTCCAAGAGGCAAAAAGCGCCTTTCTCCGTGGGAACTGGTCCCCGATGGAACTCCTCAGGGAAAAAGTGACTAGGGACCTTGCAACACCCTACTTCGGCCTTGCAACCACCCTCGCCAAATACCAGGAGAACTACCTCTGCTCAAAGCCGAACGTGTCACAGGGGTCAAAAGACGATATGGCGGTTGAATGCCGCACCTTGCTTGAAATATTCGGCAACATAGGCATCACGGAGTTCAACACCATGGAATCCGTGACGAAATTGAAGCAGATCCTGCTAAAGTATCCCAAAAATAAAGTACAGCGGTTTGGCAACAAAACCATCCACAGCATCCTGAAGGGAAATCAGCTTTACGAGGTAATAAGCCCGAAAACAGCGAACCACTTCATTGACCGCGCTAGGGCCGTAGTTCAGTACGCCAACAAATGTCACATGCTTAACGCCGCCAACGTGTACGAGGGAGAACGTTTTAAGACCGAGAACGCCGCAGAGGAAGAGCGTCTTGCCTACGAAACTGCCGACATCAAGCGGCTGATAAACGCCATCTGCACGCACCCCCTGTCAATTAAGAACCCGCCTCACCCTGAGCGGTTTTGGCTGATCCTGATCGCCCTCTTCCACGGCTTTCGATTGGGCAACATAGTCGCCCTAAGAAAAGAGGATATCTGCCAAACCGACAAGGGGACCTGGATTTTCCTCCTCAGAACCGGCAAGACAAAGGCCACCATCAGGCCAGTCGCGATATGCGACTCCCTCTTGCTGCTAGGCTTCCTAGAATGGGTCGAGAACCTGCCCCGGCAGAAACTATTTCAGGACAGCGCCAAAACTTTCAGCGTTTGGTATAACCGAAACGAAATTCAGGCAAACGGAAAACCGAGCCTTGGGTTCGAGGCGAAGTACGTGACAACGGACAAAAGAAAGTGCCTATACTCGTTGCGGCACACCTTTGCTGGTAACGTGTTCGACGTCACCGACGACTTCAAAATCACTGCCGATATGATGGGGCACGCCACCGGCAGCAGCGTCACAGCACGATATACCAAGAGAACAAAGGCCGAAACCCTGAAAGAGATTTCGGAGAAAATGCAATTGCAACACATTGACCTGGACAGCCTGGAAACACGGGCCATCGAGTTGTTTAGCTAGCGCCATGCGTGCATAACTCTTACTGCGAATATTGCTATCATCTTTTTCCAGCTTTCTGCTGGTGTTTTACCGGGGATACGTCCCCTCTCAACAATAAACTGGATTAAATATTTCAACCCGCAATAAAAGGGGCGATCCATCTACACAGACGGATCGCCCTTTTTTTATTCATCCATAATTGGTTCAACATCCTACATTCCAGCATGAATTAATAAAAAGAACCTTCTCGCAGGTAAATAAAGACATAGGTACACGTATTTATTTTAAACTAGCGAGGGGAAAAATGGAAGTTAAAACCGGTATCGACCGATTGCATCTAACAGTTTCTACATCGTATTCACTGGAAACTGTAATATCAACCCTCTTTGAGGGGTTAACCCTTGAGACACATTTTCGAAAGGTGAAAAATAAATTAAATAAATCTGGAACCTGCAAGGGCAGAACAATTTCCTGGTACCGTACCAGCTACTATCTGGAAAACTCAGAAAATAACAAGCTAGTCGCTATCCACACTGACCATGTGTCTAAGTTAGGCAAGCGAAACCTTGTGCAGATCCATGGCCTGACCTTCAGTGAGTCTGCATTGAACTCCCTGCGGCCAATCAACCTAGAGAAACTTATTGGCGGCGCAATCACAATGGACGCCTCCATCAGCGCCTGTGATGTATACCTTGATGTCATCGGCGGAAAGATTCCCATCAACCAAATCCGCGTCCAATCGCTGCCCCACAATTACCGTAGTTTCATACGCAGCCCTTTCATAAGAGACCGAAAAAATGCCCGAACACTGCCCAGACCTATAGGAGACAGCAGCATCTACTATGGCGGGAAAGGCGGCAATATGTGCCAGATTTTGCTGTACCAGAAACATTTAGACCCGCATCAAAAAATCTATTCCGAAGATAACCCGCTGAAGTTCTCGTGGGTCCGCTTTGAACTCCGCCTACGAAAAGCAACCGCCAAGCGTCAAATGGATGTCATTCAGAATTTATTCCCGATATTTCCCGAAGATCAGAAAACCTTGGGGGAGATAGTGGCCGACCTCTTCACCAGATACTTCAATTTCGTAGAACCGACCAGCAACCGAGTTAGTCGTTGTCCTCCTCAGCCTTGGTGGGAAGCCCTGCTTGCCACAGCGAGAACTACCCCCTCTTGTAATACCATTATCTGACTCGCCACCTCAACGCTCTAACACACTGAACCTAAAAGGAGTTTACCGAAATGACAAAAAATAACCCAAAAGACCAAACCACCATCCTCGAATTACTACCTACCCTGCTGGACGACGAATTTGAGGAGATCAGGCAGGTAATCACAGCCATCCAAATATTACGACGAAGCTATGGTTTTTTTGAAATAAACTCGCTTTAACTGCAAAGTCCATTTACCCCGCCCCTTCACGGCCCGCTGCTGGTCCCCCCGCGCCGCATAGCGGAGCGCGGGGGACCAGGACCAGCGAGGGCCTGAAGGAGAGATTTCACCTCCACCTACTTAAAAATAAGCAGCCCGGCACTGCATGTAAATCCAACTAAAGGAAAATACTAAATGAAACCTATCAATGAATGTCACAACTGCCCCCCACGTATAATGAGCGAGAGAGACCATTACTCTTATAGCCAGAAACAGATAGTCGCTGGAGTGATAAAGGTAGCCAAGCGTAGCCGTACCGACTTTTCATTACTTATCATTGAAATACTTCCTGAACTCTCCGAAAATCAGTTATTTATGATGCAAAAATATATTTCTAGATTGTTATCCGAGTGTGCTCCAGAACGTAAACTTAAAAACAGGCAGATATCACATAAACCATGGAGGAGAGATGTATATTGAATCGGAAGATTTTCAAATAGGTAAAATGTACACAGCGCACCACACATCATACATACTGTTGGGCGGAACTGTGATAGCTCCAGAACTTGCCCCGATTAACGCAACGCCCTTAGTATGCCGGGGGAGTCGCGGGCCATCCACACGATGTTACGGGTATTCGCCTGAAATGGGGCTGCCGAAGTATGCCCAAGGGGAGCGCCCGCCCTATAAGCTACTGTCATGCATTGTTTTGTATCTAGACGCCGAGGTGGACATTGATATCGGTGACGAATTATGCCTTTACGCACCGGACGATGAAGATCGCTACACCGTCACAGCGACCAGTGAACCCCGCCCTGGCCTACGGCAGATCTTCGGCGAACTGGCAGACTCCCCCCCAATATGGCATCGGTTCCCGTCCGTCAAAACAGAGAGAGTCAACCGAGAGGACAAACATCAGGAGGTGCAGCAATGACACGCCCTTACTATGGCGCAATGGTAGCTGTGGCACGTGCCAACCTTAATGCCCTTCGACACTGCGGCATTCAGGCCGAGATCCCCGCCAAGGCATTGAAGTTCACTGGTTGGCTCCGTGAGTTGGATCTGCTAATTGTTGCTGATGAAACAGCCCAATTAATCCAGACCGGCGATGTAATTAACCTGGACTTCTACCAGCGGCCCTTCATGGTCACCGGCCCGCCTTCGCACGACTATGGCACCAGAGCTTTGCCGGTCGCTAGAGTAAGCAACTATGGTGTACTCCTAAGATCCGTAGAGACATCCTGCAACCGAATAGAGGGACTTGCTGCAAACACTGAAACAATTCTAGACCGCCTCCCGGTTGTCTGCCGGAATACATACACGTTCTTTGTACCTCCCACAGCCACAGTTCGCCAAGGGGACCTTATCGAGATTAACATGTCCCGCTTTCTGGTGTTGGGGGTGAAGTTACTCAACTCCGAAACTTTGTTACAGTTGCACGTAGCGCAGCAGTAGGAGAAAGCGAAGCGGATCTGGCAATCAACATTCAGCATTCCCGCTATGACAAAGTCCGTACATCGGCAAAATACAGAGCTTGGAGAAAAAGCAGAAGAGGTCCGAGAAATATTTTCCCGGCCCTCTTCTGCTTTTTAACAACAGCTCTTATGTTCCTTAGCGATTCGATACACAGAAGCAACCCCGATCTTCAACTTAGTTGCAATCGCCTCTTTCGTCATGCCCTGACCTAAAAGCTCAATCACCTCTGGGCTCTTTGCCTTGGCAGTAGCTTTTCGACCAATGTACTTACCGGCCTCCTTGGCTTTTGCGATACCGTCGGCTTGCCTTTCAAGCATCATCTCGCGCTCGAAAGTAGCGATTGCCCCCAGCATGGTCAGCATTAGCTTTCCGGTTGGGCTGCTTGTGTCTAGGTCTATGTTCAGCACCTTTAGCGTCACGCCTCTAGCGTTAAGCTTTTCGACAATTGATAGCAGGTGCGCTGTACTCCTGGCAATCCTGTCGAGCTTGCAGGCCACCACAGTGTCCCCCTCGCGCACGTAATCGAGCATCGCGGAAAGCTCAACTCGCTCAACATCTGCCCCACTCGCCTTCTCTGCGTACACCTTATCAACCCCAATCGCTGCGAGTTGGTCGAGTTGCACGTCCAGCTTCTGGTCGGTAGAACTGACTCTAGCGTATCCGATCACCTGCCCCTTCTTGTGCTCTTCCATTTCGCCCCCTCGACACCTATCAATGACATTTAGAGGTTTTGATAATACCATATCAAAAGCCTATTATCAACCCTTATGATAGGCTATTTCAAATGGATATCAAGCTATCACTAGAGCACGCCCTATTGATCCAACACTTCCGTCCTAAAATGAAGGTACAACAGAATCAGCCTTATGCCCTTAGCCGTAGACTTTTCTTATAAAAACATGTATATCCATCAACAAATAAATTCAAATGTCATAGAGATTGAGCAGGAGGATCAATGCAAGATTTTCTCAAAAATATCACATCTACTTCTTGGTGGGTTGGTGTGGTTATTGTTGGAATCGTAATAAACCTTGTGAGTTCATATTTAAAGCCATACCTAGATGAACAAATGTCAAAAATGTCAGCATCAAAAAAAGCTTTATTAGATATGAAATCTCAAGAATTGAAGCTATTAGTACTATCAATTCAAAATGATAAACATACATACATAGTAGAATCATTCAATGATCTAAGACACAGGAATAGAGCGTTGGCATTGTTTATAATGAGTGTCTTGCTATTCGCATTATCGCAACAATTAAAAGCTAACCCTGCTCTATATACTCGACCCTTTAATATTAATCTGGAGCTTTTATTTTCTATTGTAGACACTATTACAATGTTAATGGCATCCATATGCATGATGCTAGGCATTAATCATTATAAAATAGCAAATTATATCACGCGTGCCCTAAATCAAGCTAGAAAAAGTTAGATTAAAAATTTATCAAGCCATTGCAGCTCACCTTACATAAAAACCCTCAATCAAATCAATTATAATTGAAGTTTTATAAGCATCTGCCTGTCATCTCAACTAATCCACCAAGCACTAGCCTTGCTATGATTCTGCACACATGATTAAGGCTAGGCATCCACTCCAACTTCACTATCGACGGTTAGTTGCGCTATTAACCTACATTGAAATATCGCTGCAAAACACAAAGGCAAACTCGACCAAAGAACTCATTTTCAAAAGACACACCAGTAGCACTCAGAGAGACATGTGGTATCATTTATAAGACAGCTCTTACCAACACACAAAAGGAGGCAAGATGACAAGGAATATTAGCCTGTTAGTGTTAGCGTGCTTCATTTTATCTGGGTGTGCAAACAATGTATGGTTTCGCGACAACACAAGTGCGGAACAGGGTCGAAAGGATTTCAATGAGTGCAAGTACGACTCTAATAAGTCGAGCTTTGTACCATTTGGCGATGGCAGGTCTCCGATAAGCGCCGGTATCCAAGAAGGTTTCCAAAGCGCAGATCTCATGAGCCAGTGCATGCGAGCTAGGGGGTATTATCTCGTTAACAGGTATGAGCTTCAAGAAAAGAGGAACAGGAATAAAAAACTTTACGACAGTTACATCGAGGCAATGACTAACAAAAAATACACTGAAGCTTTAATCATAGTAGATTCTGCCCTACTGGCTAATCCAACTTCCTACGATTGGTATTATAGAAAAGCTGAAGTTAACTATGGATTAGGAGAATATACCGACGCAATCAAGGCAACTTCTAAGTCAATTGAACTTGGCAACAAAAATGCGAATGTATACAGCTTGAAAGCAAACTGTTTTTGCAGTCTTGCAGAATACGATATAGCGATTGAAACTGCAAACGAGGGGTTAAAATTAAACAACAATGCCCATCTTTATAATGTTAGAGGATATGCTTATAATATGAAAAATGAGTTTGACAAAGCATTAAACGATTGCAACAAAGCTATATCTATAGATGCTTCGCTTTGCAATGTTTATAAAAATAGAGGTTTAGCCTATGCTGGCATGGGTGAATATGATAAGGCAATTGACCAATTCAACAAATCAATTATGCTTAATTCAAATTATCCACTCTCATATCTTGGACGAGGGGACACATATATGAAGCTTGGTAAAGTAGACAGCGCACTGGCAGATTATAAAAAGGCCTGCGAGTTAGGTGACAAAATGGCGTGCAGCAAGATGAAGTAAGCAATTCAGCTAACAGGCTAGCGGCGGGGGTGGCCGGGTCAGTTTGCCTCAAATAGCCTAACCCTTGCTCACGCTTATGAAGTTACCAGCGTTTAAATAACTATATGACACCGTATTGCTCCGAATAGGATGATGTGGTATTGTGCCAAGGCTTCCTGACAACATTTCGTCAACATTTTAAAAAATACTCAAACGAGATAACCTTGTAATTTCAAATTGTTACAAAATTGGTGGGCGTTCCCATCTCGCCCACCAATCATTTGTAATCGTTAGGTTTTAGTGTTACTTGAAGCATAAGCTGTCAAAAATTGACAGCTTATGCTTCGCACCGGTTTTGACAACTTATGGTTTCATTTTTATCAAAACCGGGATTCCTGAGTAAAAAAGTCGGCTTTTCGCCTCTGCAAATTGGCAAAAGTTGGCTTTCGGGTTCCGCCCAGCACTGGTCATCACCTCCCCTCCAAATAGCATATGCTATTTCTCCTGGAGTTACTACGGCTGCCGGTCTGGCCACAATGTACCCCTGCGCTGCCTTCCAAGTTGCCCCTCTTCGTTCCGCCTCGTGCCAACATAGGTTTTACCATGTTTGAAAAAGTGATCCGCAGAGCAAAACAAAGCGTGACGAAGCTCTTCTGCGTCGGGAAGACAGCCAAGGAGGACGGGGTACGCGACTGGAAAATGCCGAACTTTCCGGCGCCGCCTGATTTGTATGAGGAGTGCTACTACGACCTCGGGCTCATGCCGTGCTGCGGCGCCTCCTTAATTCACAAGGGTGGCCGCGACGGGATCTATAAAAGTATTTATTGCGCACGTTGCGGCACCGGATGGAAAGTGTGCGTTTATGAGGGGGTGCGCTTCATCGAGCGCCTGGTCCCGAAGCCTGTTATCCTACCACTGCCCAAGTTGCAACAACCCGAGCCCGGCCCGGAGCCATCGAAAATGGTCGCCATGCCTGCGCTCGCCCCTATTCCCTTAAATAAGATTCTCACGATCCGAGGCAGATCGCTGCCGTTTCCGGCACCACCCGATCAATACGTCCACTACCTCTTTGAGCTTAATGTCCACCCGTGCTGCGGTGCAGGCGCCTGGGAGGGTGTAGAAGAACCCGAAACGGTGAGATGTATGGCGTGCGGCGCTTATTGGAACGTCTACCTAGACCCCAGGATGGTCGAGTTTCAGGGGTATGCCGCACCGTACAATTCCATTCGAGACTGGAAGAGCCGGATGCGCATGCAGGCGACCGGACGGATGATTTGCAGCTCTGCCACACCGCGGGCTGTTTGCGCAGACTCGGAGCCTCCAATGACTGACATTTAGATCCAGAACGCCTCCAACTTTTTAAGGTTTTCCTTATCGGGCTGCTATGCCCTATAGGTAAACCGCTTATCCAGCTTATCAAAAATTAGTAGCTCGCATAATCAATGCCCCCCATTAGTTGAAAATCGCACCACGGGGCGTAGCGGTGCCAAGCCTACGGTGCGGCACCGGCAAAACTCAGAAAACTTCACCGTTTCCTTTACCGACACCAACGCCACACCTGGTCCAGAAAGGTTCCTGCGAGATACCCTCCCATTCGGCACCTATGTCCCTGGTGTAGCATCGACTACCCACCAACTGAATCTGGCGACGCTAGTGGATAAAATGCGCCGACTGCCCCTCCCCTATCACGTGTTCCGCCGCCGACAGCCGCCACATTGTCCTGAGACAATTAAGGCCTTACGTTTCTAGTCCAATCCCGAAATAAACCCGAGAAAACCTGGTCCCTCCGTCATTTTTCTTTTTTGCGTCTTCCATTGAGCGTATTCCCCAGGTGAAATACGCTAGCAGCCCCAGTGGCGTCAAGTTGGTGCAAGCCTCCCTCGGTCTCCCGGCCCTCTAGAATTAGTAAAATTTACGTAGGGCTGGCTATCACTGCCGCCCTTTCAGAACAGGCCGATGATCCAGTAGAGATACTTTCAGGAACTTGTTCCAATCGACCAGTATCCTCGTAAGCCCCATTCAGTTGTCCCACTTGCGCTCAAATTGGCGGTGGCGTCAGACTCGCCGTATCCTTTTCGGAAACTATTTACCTTTGACAACTTTATTTAAAGATGGCATATTTTCCGCTCATACCTCTTGACACTGCCGAGTTGGATTCCCGTCAAGTGTTTTAATTAACCGTTTACAACCGCTCTCCTTCTAACCTCTGCTGAAGGTGCAATATGGCTATTACGTTAAAACGAGGGAAAGGCTATCTAACTTTGAAAAAGTCTGAAGACCTGATAGCCGTTAGGTCCAAAAATCACTATGATCATATTTCAAACGTGACGAAGTTAAAAAAATCAGGTGGCTTTGATCTTCTAAAGGTGATGGGCAATGCTGAATTGATGGAATCTACACTTAATGAAGCAAGATCAGATAAAGGTGTTGAGACTGGAACTCATGTTTATTTTGCCGATGGGGACTCGCACCCGCTAATCCCCAATGGAGAGCTTACTATCAGATTTACCACTGATGCATCTGATGATGAAAAGGCCAATATATTTTCTAAATATGCGCTGGAAGTGCTCGAAAAGCGTGACACGCCTCGTGAAACTTACATAGTTAAAGTGACCAACACCTCAGTAAACCCAATAAAAACGGCCCTAAATCTTCAAAATGAAAAGTGTATTGATGTTGCGGAGCCTGACCTTATTGTCGGCATCAACAAGTCGACTTTTTCTTTACCATCAGATCCATATTTACAGAAACAATGGTATCTAAAGAATAATGGCGAGGATGCAAATTTGATAAAAGGAGCAGACTCTGGAGTTGTGGATGCCTGGGCCGAGTACAAGGTACTAGGTGCAAATGATTGTATTATTGCCATCATAGATGATGGATTTGATTTAAAACATAAGGATCTATCAGGATCAGATAAGGTGGTGGCACCTTGGGATTTCGAAAATGATGTACCTGACCCCTCTCCTAAAAAGTACCCGCCTGATGGTGAAGATTGGCATGGAACAGCCTGTGCGGGAATAGCAATAGCTAACGCAAATAACTACGGGATTTCGGGCGCAGCCCCAGGCGCAAAGTTTATGCCTTTGCGCTACAGTGGAACCCTTGACGATGCGTCAATAGAAAGGTGGTTCCAATACGCCGCAAAAAATGGCGCATCTATAATTAGTTGCAGTTGGACGCCCGCTTCCGGAAAGTATATTTTATCAACGAGACAAGAAGAGGCAATCAAGGACTGCGCCACACGCGGCAGGAATGGTTTAGGATGCGTGGTCATTTTTGCTGCTGGAAATTCCAATGTAGATATCAATTCAGAATCTTACGTAAATGGCTTTGCCATACACGAAGACGTTATAACCGTAGCAGCATCTACTAGCATCGATACTCGGGCCGAGTACTCCAACTTTGGAAATGAGATTATGATTTGCGCACCTTCAAGTGGTAATGGTGGGAAAGGAATCTTCACCACAGATGTTACTGGAACTTATGAATATAATGGGACTACATTGCCCGCAGGTTACTCTGAAGGTGATTTTACAGAAGACTTTGGCGGAACATCCAGTGCAACACCGCTAGTCGCAGGTGTCGTCGGTTTACTTTTAAGCGTAAATTCAATGCTGACTGCAGCCGAGGTGAAAGAAATACTAAAAAGAACGGCAAGAAAGATAGGAGATCCTTCCCTATACGATCACGCTGGACATTCCATTTTTTTCGGGTATGGATGTATCAATGCTAGAGCTGCAATCAATTATGTTTTAAATAATAGTTTCAGCGGCCATTAAGGCCGAAATTCAAAAGGAGGTCTCAATATGTCAAGAAGAATTTGCATCACTGGCGACGACGCAACATTAGAGCAGTTCAAGAAAAGACTACACACGGACCCCACAATTTTGCAAGAACTTGAAACCGACCCAAAACAGACGTTCGCCAAGTACGGTATAGAAATCGATGACGATACAGCAAATACTATAAAACAGCACCTGCAAAAGAAACCTGGGGGTATCGCCCCTGCATTCGTTGTTGGCCCTACGATTGCAGTAGCTGTTGCAGTAGGCCCAGCAGTTGCTGTGGCAATCTGATTTCGTAGCGGGCAAAACCAAAGAAAAAAGAATTCTTACAGTTTGCCTAGTTGCCTCAACAAAAGTGGCAACTAGGCAAACAATCGGATCATGTGCTATGACTGACTACCGCGAATATTCTACCTCAAAATCGATAGTGGGAGAGGCCATATCCCCCTTTGTCCTGGCTTTTCATCTAACCTACAAATGTCCATTACAGTGCGAGCACTGTTGCTTCAATTGCAACATGAAAAAAAGCCAAAGGATCCATGAAGATATAGTAAAAGATGTTTTGTTGGATATAAATAAGGTCAAAAGCATAAAGTATGTCGCATTCACAGGTGGAGAACCTTTTTTATATGGAATACAGCCACTGGCTGAAATGGTTAACAAGGCAAAAGCTGGTGGCAAGACAACAAGAATTATTACAAGCGGTTTTTGGGCCGGAGTAGATTTATACGCAGAGAATGTATTAGATATATTGGCAAAAGCAGGTTTAGACGAACTTTCCTTATCCTACGACGACTACCACGCTAAATATGTGCCACATCACAACCTTATAAACATAGTCAAATTTTCTCTTGATAAAGGCATAAAGCTTTTTATAAGCACCACGACGACAGAAAACAATATCATTAACAAAAAATTCATAATTGACATACTTAATAAGGAAATTAAAGACATAACTGGCATCATTATTGAGGAAACAGGATTAGCGCATACCGGCAGGGCTTCAAAACTTCAAGAAAAAGTATGTACTGATAGGTATATAGGGCCATGCCCATTCGTCCTCAGGCATCCAACAATCACTCCGTCGCTGAGAGTCCTCCCTTGCTGTGGTACCTTGCCGTATCACAAGCATCATGAAATTGGCAATTTAAAAAAAGATTCCATCTCCAACATAATTGAGCAGTCTTACAATAGTTTGTTCTTTAAGTGGCTCGCTTTTGAGGGTCCAGTTAAACTCATTGAAAGGGTCAATAAAGCATTTGACACCCAATACACGTCTGCACATTCCAGTATATGTGACGCCTGCAATTATATATATTCTGCAAATGGGGTATATGCGGACATACAAAAATATGTCAGTAGCAATCCACAGGTTGTATCAATAGAAGAAATGGTGTTACAATCACTCAATAAATACTCAGGCCCTTCTGAATGGTTTGCGACTCTATGAGCACTGATGTTTTACTTATTGTACCACCGTTCGCCTCGATAACTCGCCCTCCTTTAGGCGTGGGGGTATTACAGGCCGCTCTGCGATCCCACCAAATCACATCAAAGGTTCTCTTTTCAAATATTGACTATTCACAGCGAATAGGTCCTGCTCTATATGAACTTTTATCTGAGCTGAATGTTAGACTTTTAATTGGAGAGTGGCTTTTTTCATCGGCAATGTACGGATTAGCCGATCAGTATCCTGAACTTGATCAATTTGTAAGTAACGACTTTTACGAAAAACTCAAAGAAATAAGAAATGGAATCCCTAAATTTATTTCAGAACAAAGTGAAAAGGTTTTGAGCTTTGACCCTAAGTTTGTGGGCATTTCCTCCATGTTCCAACAAAACATGTCTGCTCTAGCATTAGCGCGTGAAATTAAACTAGTTGCACCTGAAGTCAAAGTATGTTTAGGAGGGGCAAATTGTGAAGCAAACATGGGAAAAGCGTTGTTTGATAAGTTCCATTTTTTAGATTACGTTTTCTCTGGCGAAGCAGAAGAGGCCTTCCCAGAACTGGTAAAAATCAATTTTAATTCTACTTCGTCAACAGAAAGAACCTTTATTGATTGTGGTCCAGTGACCTCATTTTATTCTCCAGACTATAGTGATTTTTTTGAAAATGTAAAATTGAGCGGACTTGACCTATCACTTTCTATTCCATTCGAGACCTCTCGTGGCTGCTGGTGGGCTACTAAAAGGAAATGCAAGTTCTGCGGCTTAAATAGTTCGAATGCTCATTACAGAACTAAAAATAACGATTTAATCATAACCGAACTAATTTCTCAATACGAAAAACACGAAGTTACGAATTTCTCAGCTACTGATAACGTTATAGTACCTTCCAAGGCAATAGACTTCATAAGAACACTAAGGGCTAAGAAATTTGACTTTAGGTATTTTTTTGAGGTACGACCTGATATTTTGCCATCTGATTTGGAAGAGTTGGCAGAGCTTGGCATGGTATGGGTCCAGGCTGGGATTGAAAGCTTAAGCCAACAGGTTCTGAAAAAAATAAATAAAGGAGTCTCTGTTCTCCAGAATATTCAATTCTTAAAACACTGCGAAGAACTAGGTATCAACGTCAGTTGGAACTTTTTGCATGATTTTCCTAGCGATACAACTACTGACTATGAAACTGTAACCTCAATCATTGACCTAATAGAACATCTGCAACCACCTAACGGTTACTACACTTGTAGAATTGATAGATTTAGCGATTACTTTGACATGGCTTTGGATGGCAGGTTAATGGTTAAACCAATTCCAGCCTATGAGCGGATTTACCAAAACTGTGATCAATACGAGATCTCAGAGATGGCATACTTTTTTGATTTAATGCAACCGGACGCCAGCCTTTCCGATATCAACGTAGTTGTGAATGAAGCCGTCGTTAACTGGAAGGCCTCATACACCTCAGATTCTCCTGCAAATCTAGCTATGATTAAAATTGGAAATTCCTCTATTATCAAGGATACCCGACAGATAGCGTCTTGTGGATACAGAGTATTAGGAGAACATGAAACAAAAATCCTAGAGGATGCAACCACCGTAGTGAATTTTGAAGATCTCGCTACAAAGCACCCTGAACAGCTACTACGTAATCTGCTCGAGTATAATTACCTGATGTGCATCGATGAACAGGTAATTTCACTGGTATTAGGTTGCGTCAAAAAAACATTTCCACACTCTGATTATCCCGGGGGGCGCCTAAATACTAGCACAGAAGAATCAATTCCTATTTTGACGTTAGTTAAATGATCAATAACATGAACAACTCATCTAAACAACACGAAGAGGTGCTTTATGTCTCACAGCGAAGGCTAAAAAACCTTTGGCAGAAATATGTCATTTACTCAAATAGAATAGAGCTAAACTGTCTTTTGTGTAAGATTTTAATACCTTTTTCTGATCTTATAACCATAGAATTATTCGGCTCAATTCCATCAGACTTGCTTCACGGAAAAAGGAAAATTCACCATTTTCATCTGGCCCTTAAGCTGGATTTCGCTAGCATGGTTTCACATGTGGAAATATCCAGAAACTCCGGTTGCTTTAAATACATAATATTTGCACCAGATAATCCAACAGAATTTGTCGAGATTGTAACCAAAGCGATAAGCACCATCCCTCATCGCTAATACAGAACACATTTTTATTTTTTTATTTGCTCCTTTGAAAGCGGCTCACCGTGGTCACCTCTTCCAAACTTAAGGGAAACATAATTGAAGCCTGCTTTTTCCAAATGCTGCTAACCACGAGTTTGTTGTCATCCAAAGTGAGAGTATTGGTTTCAGTTGAGTATAATACTTCGCCGGGAGAGGTCCTACTCATTTTGGGCCTTAAATGGACTTCGCCATTGTTACAGTCAAAGTCACCATTTTTCATTGATAGTTGTCTAGAAATCCTTGGTTCCGATTTTCCTTTTTCCAACATTACGACAGTTATTAGATCTAACGTCGGCTGACCGAGTTGAATTTTGTCCCCGATAGATATCTCCTCCGCCTCCCGATAGGGATATGAGGATAATAGATATCTAGCGAGGAATACATCGCCACCGCCTGAATCCATACCCTTATTTTGGTATAGACCAGCAATAAGCGGGCACGAATTTACCTTAGTGTCCTTATTTTCGCTTGTAATTTTTTCTGAGGTTGCTACAGCCGCTTTACAGAAAAAAAACAGCAGCATTAGGCACATAATGTGCGGTCGCCAAGACAATCCCTTTCTAGGCTCACTCTTCATAATCCCTCCCTCTCTGAATGGCACACTCCCTGCGATGCCAATGACTACCAGACACGGTTCATTGAGAGTCAATTGCCAACTTTACGATCTTTCTAGAGCCCCTAGTCAAAGTTGTTTGTCTTTGCAGCGCCTTTTGCCGTTCATGCTGCCCCCCCCCGGTAGTGTAAAGAGTTTTTCGCTTTTTCTGGCAGTGCCCCCGTCGGAATCTAGATCGCCTCGGCCATTGAATGCCTCTGTTCCACTTCCTGTTCCTTGAGAAGGTCGATGTTCAGGTAGCGTTTCGTCCCCCACTGGGTCCCGGCGATGTGCCTGAGCCTTGCAGCGCAGAGCATGAGCGCGGAATGACCATCGGGGAAGGCTCCCACCACCTTCGTTCGCCTGCGGATCTCCTTCATGATCCTTTCCAGCGCGTTGTTGGTGCGGATGCGGATTCTGTGCTCCCGGGGGAAATCGTAGTAGGTCAGCGTCTCCGCGATGGAGTCCTTGACCTTCTTCGCGGCCTCTTTAAGCTTCATCGTTTCGAGCTTCAGGTAGACCGCCTCAGCCTTTTCCAACGCGGCCTTCTTGTCCTCCGAAGCGTGTATGGCCTTCAACATTGCGGCCACTTCCGCCATCTTCTTAGCCGGGGTGACACTGAAGACGTTGCGGTAGAAATGCACGGTGCAGCGCTGCCACTTGGTAGTCGGGTAGAACTCTGCTAACGACTCTACCAGCCCCATGCAGGCATCGGTGACGAACAACCGGACACCTGTCAGGCCCCGCTCCTTCAAGTGGCGGAGGAAACTGGACCAACCGGCTTTGTCCTCCTTGGCACCTTCGCAAACGCCAAGGATCTTGCGGTAGCCCTGGTGATTGACGCCGATCGCTACCAAGACCGACACATTGGTTACTTCGCCGCCCCAGGAGCGCTTAAGGACGATGCCGTCCAGATAAACGTAGGGATAGTCCCCGGTGATCGGGCGGTTGCGCCATTCTTCGATTTTGCTGTAGACCTTCTTGTTGAGGTTACTGATAGTACCAGGGCTGACTTTAGTGCCCCACAACGCCTCGGTGATGTCTTCTACGCGACGAACTGAGACACCAGCCAGGTACATCTCTATCAGCGCCTCCTCAACCGATGCTTCACGCCGGCGGTAGCGCTCGATGATGGCCGTTTCAAACGTCTGCCGGCGAAGCTTAGGAACGTTGAGTGTGACCTCTCCGGCCTTGGTGTGGAGTTTCCGCTGGTAGTGGCCAGCTCGGGTATCGGTCCGGGCCTCGTTTCTCTGGTACTTCTCTGCATTGCATAGTTGGTTTGCTTCGGCATCAAGCATGCGGTTGAGGGTGTCCTCAACGGTGCTGCGGACCATTTCTCCAAGGTGATCGCGAATGGCCCCTTCATTCAGTTGGATGATCTGTGCTTTTGGTGTAGAATCGCTCTCCACGGCAGTGTCCCTCCTTGGGTATGAATTGGTGTTTGGCGACTCAATTCTTAACCGAATGGGGCACTGCCGTGCTAGTTAAAAAAGCGAAAAATATTTTACGTTATCCCCCCCCCACATGACGGAGATGAACGCCTCGCCAGTGAACTGACAGCCATGGTCTCGGTTGAAGATACCAGGGGCAACATGTTGGAGAGGGCCTCCTTCAAATCCTCGACGCAGAACCTTGTATCGAGAGTGTTGAACAGTCGCCAGAACCTTCCTCCTCGCCGCTCGTGGCCCAGTCCATGAGGGCGATCAGGTACATGAAGTCCCTGCTCATCACCTGGCGATGTAGGTTATATCAGTCGCCCACACCTGGGTCGGACGAACAATGGTCAGCCCTCACAGAAGGAATGGATAGGCCGGGTATTTTGGCTGCCATTTGCTCGTTCCTGGCTTTTGGCTCCAGACACTTGATGGTGCGGCCGACCGAATTGCCCCGGTGGCAGTAGCTGGCGCGAGGTACGCCCAGAAGCTGGCAACGGCGTTCCAAAGAGACTTCGGGTTGGCCGATGGCGATCACCTTTTTGTTTTTGCGCCCGGCTGAGTTCAGTCCGGAGAGATTTGACAAAAAATTGTTCTCGAGTTTGAGGTTACCGATCTGCTGGTACAGTTCAGCCACCTCGGCGTGTGGTTCGCCTCTTTCTTCTTCGCCTTGCCGAAGACATCGGGGGCGCTTTGAATCAGCTCCTGTTTCCAGCGGGTGATCTGGGCGGGGTGGACGCCGTTCCAGTGGCGAGTTCGGCCAGAATCTTCGATTCAGGACATAGGGTCAGGCTACCTTGGCGTTGATTTCGCCGCAGTGACGGGTGCGATATTATGGCATCGGACTTCTCCTCTCCCGAAATGGGTAGGCCCATTGCTTATTCACTCTGTCTCAAAAACCGCAACCACTTCAGAATCCCCCGTCATGACCTGTTTTGCGATTTCATCTTCTCTTTGTTTGATCTCCTGTAGCTGCACCCAGAGGCGCTGACAAGTCCCTAAAGACAGCCCAGCAGCAACGATCCTTTCCAAGTCTTCCCTGAGGTCGTCGAAGGACTGGCTGTTTGACATACCCTGCAGGAGTATCGCCAGGACGTCTGTACAGCTCACGGAGAAAACCTGCCCCCCCGATGTCCAAAGACCGACCTGATCAGCGTCCCTATTATACCTCGTGAATTCTGAGTTAACGTCCAACCTCTTCAATTGCCTTGATTCGCATTCAATGGTACCGCAAGCATCAACCCGCAACATCCACTTGCTTTGCCCAATGTGAAAATGCACCCATCGCCCCCTCCACGGCAAGTCCCATCCGGGATCATTGGGTTGAGAACGACGCCTCACCTTCTCGAACACGCAAACCGCACCCTTTCCTCCAGTATGGGTAACACTGTGAGTACGGCCAGCTAGACAAGTGCTACGAAGCAGGTCTAGGATGGTCACCCGTTCAGGCAACAAGGTGATAATTCTGGCATTCATTTTAACCAACGTAGCAACCACTTCTACCTGACGCTGCGGTGCGCTGTCTCTAAGATAGGACGGGAAGTACACTAGGCATCCAAACCCACCGTCCGCCAACAAACGCACTGATGCCTTCGCGAAGTGTTGGCAATACTCTCCGGCCCATGGTGGGTCCGCAAAAACGACATCAAAGGGTCCTAATTGCTCAACGTGGGGGTGCTTCATGATGTCCAAATGAATGCACTGCACACTTTCGCACGTATTGCGCACTGCATCGAGAACCCCAACGTTATAATCAACAAGAAAGACGCTGCAGCGCACACGATGGATATCAAGAAGTGTCGCTATCGATGGAGTGCCCAGGCAACAGATTCTAGACGCACTGGCAAGAGCGAATCCCATCATCCTAACAAGATCACTCGCCGCCTCGAACGTGAACCGCCAGTCACCATCTAGTTGATGCGGAAGCGGAAATAGCGCCAACCGCCGCCAATACTCTGTTTCCACATCGCCTTGGTCCCAATCAACTGGTCCAAAAGCACTCTCCCTATACGCGCCCGCTTCGCATTGCTCAACCCTGCCCGCCGCACTGAGCTCATCTAGCACCAGTCCGATTGCCTTCGAATCGCAGGTTGTGAGCAACATAAGCTGATCAATGGTTGCTGGTCTCGTGGCCAAAATAGACAGAACCTTGTCCACCAACATGGATCCCGATCGACCTCTCAGACGCCCCTCAGCTATATCGGTCAACATTGGTCTCCTTGAGCACTGCGGGGTGATCGTGCCCGCAATTGTGCGAAAAAATATTCCACTGCCTCACGCGCCTGCGAAGTAGACTGACTCACCATGTGCACTCTTGGCGCTGCTTCAGCTGCCCCCAATCGGCCCAGAGCGTAGATCGCACGCACGCGGATTTCGTCTCGTGGATCCGATAAACAAGTGATCAAAATTGCGACCCCCTCCTTACCTCCCAATTCCGCCAGTGCATAGACTACCCGCTCACGAACATCCACACTTACATGGAATGCACATGCCTCAAAATGACTGATTACCTCCCGCCCACCGATTGCAGTGAGTGCAATTATTGCCTCACACACAATGGCAACATCATTAGAACGTAGTAGAGCCGCTATCGATGGAAGGCACATTTCGGCTCTACGCGCCCCCGCTGTCCTAAGAGACGCTAACAGCGTATCGCGGTCCACTTCCGGTGAGCATAGAACCTCATCGAGCGCTGCATTAACATCGTCGTTTAGCGCGTACAACAGCGCCTCAGCTGCAGCGACTCTTAGGCTTGGTGGACCACAACGAAGGTCGCTTATCGCTGTCGCGTGTTCCGGCAACGATTTTGCCGCCGCCATCAGCCGCATTGCTGCCTCTCTGACTTTGGGGGAGGGGTCACGAATTGCGTCCACGACCACAGTAGCGGCCTCAGCTTCTGGTAAAAGGTGCGCAAGTGCATAAATTGCGCTTTCCCGTACGAAGTCCACAGGATCATCAAGAGATTTCATCACCTCAGCCACGCATTTTTCAGACGTTGTTAGATGAGCGAGCACCTCTAAGCAGGCCTCTCGAACGAGAGGAGAATCATCAGAGCGAATCAGATGGAAAAGGGTGTTATCAAATGAGATCTTGCCAATTTCACCAACAGCGAAAACGCCCCGCCGTCGGACTGCCGCCTCTTTGTCCTGAAGGCAAGTATGAATCACTTCGACGCACACATTACCTTTAAGTACCGCTGCCACATCAGCAGCTGCGGCACGAAGGTACCCCTCCTCATTTTGCACACATTCAATCGTGAGGCGTTCGCCGTGTTTCGGGAATCGCCTTGCCACAAGACTCAAGAGCTCAGGTTTAATGGTCCGTGGCGATCGCTCCCAGAGTTTCCCAAGAACCGCACTGTCAATTGGTATCGTTGGTTGTTGAAGAAGAGCCCTTATAATGCACCGAAAAGCCCCCGCTGGAAATCGCCAGGTCTCCATTTCTGAGAGCCAAGCATTGAGCCCGACAGGAGCCGATATAAGGATGGCATCGCCATAATCTGCTTCTTTCCAGTTTGCACCAGGCCCCCCTGCAGCTGCGACAAGCCCTGTCATGGCCGTGGCTAAGGCGCGGGGATCCCCGGTTGCAGCAAGTACGAAGACCTCCTCCGGCCGAAGCGAAGGAGCCCTTCCATGGCGCGTTGCATGTTCAACTACCAATCGTATGATCTGCCGACTATCCGTCTGTGTCAGCGCAGCAACGGCTGCACTTTTCCAGTTTTGGTCGAGGTGTATGCGATCGCGAAAAAGTGACTGCGTAACAAGGAGAAGATGCGGGGTCGGTACACTTTGCTTAAGGTTAGCCTGGTAGTTCGCAGCAACCGCTGCAGGCAGGTATTCATCGCTCGCTCCCCATCGTGTAACTGCACGGTCCAGAAAACGAACCTCCTCCTCGTCCTGGACGGTATGCCTCAGACCAAAGACCGCCGCAGCCAGCGAATCATGTGCAAGCCTGATCTGGCCCGCACGGGGTTCCTCAATGAGCCTGAGGGCCTTCAACAGCCGCGTTATCCTAATTACATCCTCAAGAGGAAAAGCTGGAAGGGACTGCGCTAACTTCTCAAATCTCACCTCACCATCCCGTTGGCAAAGGTCAGAAAGAACATACAGGCCAAAAACAGCATCATCAGCGAATGGGGGGTCGGCGTTGCGAATGGCCGAGGCCACAACGTTGCCAACTATGCCGGATAAGTCACCAAGCGCTTCTAGGTCCCGAACAGAAACAGCCTTCCCACGGGCTTTACTGAGTTCCGCAAGAGGTCTGCAGCAGGCATGAAGGGCAACTGGCCACACTGTCCCCGATATCCCACTCAACCGACGAATGACGGTTGCAAGGAGCTTGTTGGAAAATGCTGCACCGAATCCTTTTAGAGCTACATCAACGAATTTACTTGCGTCTGCAGGTTCAAGGCCGGAAATCGCGACGATTCCAGAAGTAACACTCGGAAACGGTCCAGCGAGTACGATGAGATGGTGTAGGAACTCCTGACGGATCGCTACGGCGGCGCATACGCCGTTACGAGCAGGCGTTGCAGCAGCTCTAACCAGAGTCTCTAGGAGGAGAATTGCACTTCCTGTCTCAGATCCGAAGAACAGGTGCTCAGTCTGGTCGATAAGCAGAGCGAGGCGAGTATTCGCCAGCCGCGCCAACTCATGGAGTGCAGTAGCAGCCTGGAAAGAAGACCATTCCTTCCGGTCCTCGCCCCTGTGGCCAACATGAGCCTGCACAATTGCCACTGTTGAACTGTTCTTTATATACCCAGTACTTTGTTCAATCGTCCGTTGTTGAAGCCCAAGGCGCTCGAGAACACTCGAGACACCCAATCCCAGATCCGTGGCCACCTCAAGAAGCAATTCCTCGGTAGTTAGGTCTGCCGAGGCAACGACTACAACAGGGTGCCAACCCTCGTTCTGCAGGCGCGTCACAAGGGCTCCCCGCAAGAGCGTACTCTTGCCAACACCTATAGCTCCTGCCGCAACGGCAAACCCTGCCTGTGTATTACACAGTCGTTGGACTATCCTATCCACCAGGACCGATCTGTCGGCAGCCACGCCACGCAAATCATCGTTTAAAGGTGAAAAAGGGTTAAATGGATTTTCCATCCGCCACCTCATGTTTCACGCTCGAAGCACCTTCCCTAGCAAAGATGTTTAACACAGCATCAAGACTACTTGCGACTGCCTATCTCCGTTGACCTTCACGAATGCGCCTAGAGATCCTCAAGTAAATCTCACGAAGTTTGTCGCCCGCTAATAAACCCGTTACTCCCAACATCGCTGGTATGCCTATTGCCACAGTGGCCGGATCGCCAACCTGCCATAGGGCGACCGACCCTGAAACAGCGGAAATCATCGTAGCTAGGTCGCGGAAGGTGTGCCGCAGCACACTAGGGATATCTTCTTGTTCTTTTATGGCATTGAGCGAGACCGTGACCTGCTTCAGGGATAGCGGCTCAGCTAGAAGGTCTTCGACCAGAGCAACTGTGTCTCGGGCAAGTGAGGCAGCTTCGCTCTTTGACAAAGACGCTACTTCACGCGAGAGTGAAGCCCCCATTCCAAGAGCGTCCACGAGTACCTCGTCATTACAGAGAATCTGCGCTATCCGTACCCCCTCCGTATTTGTAATCGCACCTACGTCCTGTTCGCTGCTTGTTGTACCTTGGGAAAGAGTAGACGCTTGGGTAACAATGACGTTTTTCGACCCATTTATGTTACCAATACGCTGCTTCATTTAATCACCTCGTTCTTGTAGTTAGGAACTATCTCCGAGTGATTCTCTTGCGTTAGTGGTCCGCGAGTAACAAACATTATGGTACGAGGGACAAAGTAGTCCACGATGCTGGGGCTGACGTCAACGGCTCGCGGCTCCCTCATCTCCATGAGATAAAAACCATTCTTCGCAAAAGTATTAATGTAGGTGGATAACGGTCTATGGTATTCTGTGAGCGCCAGGTCTCCTAGTCTCTTCCCAAAGGTGTGTTCGTCAAAGTAACTCGGCAAAAGTGAGAAGGAAACAGATAGATTTGCTGGCGATATGCATTTTCGCGCTCGCCACTGCGACTCGTTGAACTGAAAGGCAGGGTGAAGAACTGTCCACACTTGCAGTGAGTTCGGGGCACTGCATTTTGCCGCCAACTCGACAACACCCTCGAATTCGTGTGTCGAGTTAAGGACCATGCAGCAGGCTACCAAATCAAATTTGCCTCGGTTTAAATCTGGAGGCAGTGTGGTAAATGAAACGTTGTCCGCGTCGTTTTTCTTCCTCGCAAGATCAATCGCCTCCTCAGATGGATCGTACCCAACGACATTGTCCGCGTACTTTGCCATTGCTTTAGTAAGGTTCCCAGCTCCGCATCCCAAGTCCAGGATATTAAGGAAATGATTCGAGCGTGCAATCTCGAGAATCGGCTCATAAATCAGCTCGGAGCGCAAAGTTTTGGCCCGATCATCATCAGCATGGAATTGCTCGAACGCGGCAATTGGGAAAGCGTTGGGCAGCAAAGGCCCTTTGGCAGGAAGGCATGCTAAATCCCCCGCGTCCCGCTCTCCGAGGTCAGGGATAACAAGGCCATCAAGATTCTCCTCCTCTGTAGAAACGCCCTCCAAGGACACTTCCTCGGTTCTCAAACTTCCCCTCACGTCGCGAGCAGCTGTTATCACACAAGCGACGTGCTTACGCGCTCCGTACCGATCCCGAGCTAACCGCGCAGCTCGTTCGATCGTGCCGCCAGTGCCAGCAACTGGATCCAAGAACAAAATAACCTCAGGTTGAATCCCCTGAGGCAAACTCTCGTAAATAACCTTTCGGCCCTCTCCCTCTCTTGCAATTTGAACTAGACCAACAGCTGCAGATCTGAATACTTTTGCAAAGGCCGGGTACATGAGCAGTCCGCCGCGAAGGATAGGAATCAACAAAACCTTATTTTCCGGGAAGACTCTGAGCTGTTCGTGTAGCCTCAAAGCAAGGTTAGTCGACAATGCTATGACAACATCCCGAACTGCTGCATCACCGAGGTTCGGCTCGCGAAGCAACTGGTACATCGGGTCAATTCCTAGACTTTCGTTCATTGTAAGTCCCTTCCCAAAGCCTGGATAGCTTCTAGCTGTAAATCAGCAAAACTCGCAGCTTGTAACTGGTCTAAGATAACATGCCGCGTCAAAGGATTTGCGAGGCCACTATTTATTAGGGCCTTAAGTGCTATTGCTGTCACGAATCCGCATATTCGAGCGTCAGATAACAGGGTCTCTACAAGAGAGCAGACATCGTTCCTTCGCAACGCATCGGCAACTAAGGAAGGGGCCACGGGTTGCAGGGTTTCACATAACCAGTAGGGTCCTTCTGAAAGCAACACGCGGGTAATTGGATCTCCATAGAACCACTTCAGTGACTCTGCGAATGTATGAGTCCGAATATTGCAGCGCCGATCCGGTGCGGTAGCCGTGAAGACATGCAACGAGCCGTCATAGTCAAGGGTTATGGAAACACCGTCGTACGGGTAGTACTTTGCCTTGACGGCGTCATTGATAGCTCGACTCAAGACCAACCTCTCAGGTGAATCTTCAAATGGGGCGAAGTACTGTTGCAGTGATAGAGTCCGATCGGCGAGTTTCTTCTGCAGTTGTGAGCCTTTTCCTGTGAATCTCAGAACATTGAAAGTGACAGGCAGCGTGACATGCCCAGGCAAAGATATGACCTTGTTGCAGGAATCGCGTGACGAGATGCCACCGCCCAGGGCGTCAGCCAGAGCCTCGACTGACCGGTCATCCTCAAGAATAAGGCCTCGAAAGCCCAACTCGATATGGTCGCGAAAGGGTAACCAAGCGTGAACAAGATTAACATAAGCCTCTAGTGGTACCGGGTTAAACGCGGTCATGTGGAACTTATCAATGCTAGCTCTAATTATCAGGCGGGGAGATGAAGGATTACGACGACTCGCGCTGCAAATTTGTTTAAGAATGCGTTTGGTTACTTCTGACGCCCCAGCCCAGTTCGCTGCCGTGTCGATTTCAATGTACGGACAGTGGGCTTTTTGTAGGAGCTGTAAAAGAGAGTCCAACTCCAAAAAAGGCTCCCCGCCACCGGAGATAGTGATTTTAGCGGGTGTAGAATCTATTATATACTGGAGAGCTAGTTCAATGTCGACGTCTTCGAGACGCATTCTGGCCCCAGAAGTATTTGAGCCATCCGAGGAATACATGCAATGATCGCAGACGACGTCGCATATTCTAGTAAGATGAACATAGAAGTGGGCCCCACGATTGGGCGGCTCGTAAGTGTATGACATCGGCAGAGCGAGCAGTGCCATCCGAAACGATCGGGGGGTGTCAAAACACGATGTCAGGGCGGAAGTCAATTCACCACCTCCTGGAACATGTGAAATCAGAGCAATGGGCTATCCTGCAACAAAATAGAATGCCTATAAGCGTTACTAGAGGAGCCCTTCATCCTCAACAAGGTCATTATTAGAATACACTAGCTCATATATCTGATTGGGCTCCGTCAGTATGTTACTAACCCATGTGATTTCAAAAGCGCGTCCAATTGAGGTGTTACAACTGGGGCCGGCAAATCAAGTTGCCTTACAAGCCGAATGATGCGCCCTTCTCTCGCCTGGGTATTGCTAGCCATGGAAATCATGCCGGTGCCATGTTTTTCTCTCCACCTCGATAAGAAAACTAGTTCTGCAGATGACGATTGCACTAATTCCGCATCAAGGGTGCAGATCAGTTTCAAAACTATCTCCCCAAAACCAACGACACCTCGAAGGCTGATCTTGACGTTGCCATTCGAGGTTTGGGGAACATAGCTTGGTACTTCTTTCACCCCCAACGAGGCAGACGTGAGGGTTAAATACTCTGCCTGAGCGTCCAGGAATGCTGTAGAAGTGGTGCCTCCTGAGTGCACTAAAGCATTTCTTAGCTCTTTAAAGTAACGGTAACACTTAAGGAGGTCCTCAAGATGAGGCTTTGAATACTTCAGGTTCCTGCATAGAACAGGATAAAAAGCTCCAATCATGGTCTGAGACAGCGTTCCATTAATAGAAGCAATACCATACCCAACCCCCTTTGTTGGAGAACCAGCTGTGAGAGTTGTAGGGAATTGAAATGATTTTGCAAGATTGGTTGGTTGTCCCAATTCAACCAAAGCACCTTCACACCATGTTTCATAAAGTGCACAAAATTCTACTAGTAGGAATCTTGCAAATTCCTGCTGTTGATCTTCCCAAGATGTATTCAAACAAGCACGATGAAGATTAGCACCTTTGATGCCACTTCCTGCCACAAACCTTCCAGAGACCTCAGCATGAGAAGCCGACGGATTGACTTGAAGGTAGCCAGTCACTTGCCACCGCAGGTTCCATATTGCTGCTGCAGTGGGCCACACAAAGTCGAAGACATTTGTCAGTCGAGCGGCGACACGCTTCGATGTAAGAAGAAATAGTTTCTCTCTCATCCCGCCCCCAATCTTGAAATAACAGACACATGCCAACGAATCCAAGCTTTTGCGACGCTAAGCCACCGCATGGGGGGTGGTTGAACCGATCCGGATTCGGCTCTCACAGGCCATCCCAAACTTGAGAATTCGTCCGCCGGCTGATAATACTGGGTTTATGAGAGAAATACAATAGGGTGTAGTTCTCAGTTTTGTCCTCCTTTTAGCCGAGGTGCGGGGTCCGTTGGTTTACAAATGCCTACAGGCATCAAAGCACTTAGTATTTAATAATTTATTACTAATCTATTTATGGGATCTGAAGTATGGAGACAGGCAGATCATCGCCTTTTTTAGATTATCTACACTTTCATCGCCTGCATTTGATTGCCGTAGAATTTCAAGTAAATCCTCCTGGTTTGGTTGGCCTAATACCATACGGTAAAGCCTACGCTGCTCTTTGAGGGTTTTTACTCGCTGCACCTCTTCACTCGCCGGTAGAGTAATTACATATCGATTGATCTTCGCACCTTTAGCAATCCACCATGGCGCCATCCCCGACTGGTCCTTCAACTCGGAATCAGCAACTTTAGCCAGACGCTCCCAAGGGCTTGTATTCCTTGTGAGCTGTGGGAAAACGCGGTCTCCCTTGTCGCGCATGATTGCCTTCCTTACGGAGAGGCAGGCAAACCGTTGTATTCTACCCTCGCGCTGCTCCAGATCTACTGGGTTCCGGCACAAATCCCAATGCACGAGGGTGTCGCACCAATAATGGAAGTCTAAACCCTCCTGACCAATGGAGGTCGTGGTCAAAACGTGTGGCCAGAACGGGGAATTAAATGCCTTCCTCAGATCTTCGGTGCGCAGAGGCTTCTCTTCATGAAGAGTGCCCTGAGGGGTCCCACCTTTGACTTCTTCACGCGGTCTTGCCTCTGAGTCGATGAATGGCATGGCGCAGTGAACCCGAAGAGAAAATGTTTTAGCTGTACCTCTTTGGACGGGATGTATAAAGAAATTACCGGCGTGGATCGTCAGACTCTCCAATAAGGAAGAAGCCAGACCTCTGCCTTCAATGCTATTGGTTTTCAGCAACCAAAGATGCTCATCAAGCGTGGCCTCCAGATTTCCCTCTACGACCAAACGCTGAATGGTTTGGGGATATTCCTCCCCCTTCTTTTGAAATCCCTTCTTGAACAGTTTCTGGTCCAAATACCCTCTGAGCCCCTCCCATGCCACAGCAAGGAGCATATCAAGATTATGAGGCTGGAGAGCATCGCTCCAATGCCTTAATAATGCGCGTCCCACCGCTACTGCCGGCGAGGACAACGCGATGCGAGCCAGGGACATCAGATCTGATCGCGACACGACAGTCAGCGTTTTTCGCGACTCCTCATCACATTGATCAAGAAGAGCGGCGATGCCGGCTTCTGCCGATTTTTTCACAATGGACTTTCGCCCGAGTAAGCGCCATGCCACAGCAGTTTCACGCCATCGCCCGGCTTTAGCCTCCAGCCGGACAAGGAGGGACCAAGGCTTGATCGGGTGAATTTTTTTTCCGCTCTTCTTGGAATCGATCTTGATCCCATATCGGATCACAGCTTGCTCTAATTGCCTGTAAATCAGCCGTAAAGCATCCTTGTGAGTGCCACATTGCTGCTCAAGTGGATTGGTGACCTGGATCAGAAAAGGAGATGGAAAAAACAGTTCGAGAGCCGGAGCGCGACTCCCCAAAAGCTTATCTCCAGAGATGCGGCCGTACTTCTCTCCCTTAAGGTGCTGCGATTCAACGTCGTAGCTCAGAAATGCAGAGACTGCCTGTGGCACCGCTCGAAATCGGCTAAAAATTAAGATTTTGGAGGGATCAGGAACCTGGTGCCAAGGCCCTTCTAGTTTCCACCATGGAAGAGTAGGTGGTAACCAAGGTAGTGAAAGCAGCTTGCTGGTGGCTATCTCCTGAAGGCCGCGAAACTTGGGATGTGGAAGAGTGGGAATTCTTGAATAACGGTCCCTATCCTTCTTGCTGAAGGTAAATACGTTTTTCAGAGACACCTTCGGATGATTTTGCCTCCAGGTTTTCCACGCAACATAGCGCGGTCCCATGGTTTGAATCGGCATCGGAATTGATTGCCAGTAGGGAACTGCCGCAGACTGGTGTTTACTATAGCACTCGGCCAAGTGCCTAAAAATCTGTAGATCACTGGGGTGCAGACTTCCTTTTTTCTCATCGAGCACAAATTCGGAGTTGGTAAGTGCATGTGAGATACGCTCTGTTCTGCCAATGACAGGAGACAGCAAAGCTTCTATCTGGTCACGGATCTCGCCAGCTTCTTTTGTTTTCCATTTATTTTTTACGATCTTCTCTTCAAGAATGGAAAGCAAATCCTCGGCTTGCTTCCTGATCCCCTTGCCTTTGGGCCCGTATAAAAACTCAATGAGCTCATGAAATTGGGCGTGATGAGAGATATTATCGCCTCGGCGTGCATAAAGAGTGTATGGAGTAGCTGAAAGCAATAGAAGCTTTACCTTTCCATTTTCTCCTCGGAGCCTATGAACAAGGCGTTCAGATTCTTTCTTCTGGTCAACCTGAACCAGATCTCTAAACCTCTGAAATTCGTCAAAAATTACTAGGTCAGGTTGGATTTTTTCAATTGCTGCCAAGGCCAGGGCATTACGAAACCGAGGAATCAGAGCATGCAACGCTTTTTTAGTCCCTGCTCCAAGAGCCACGGCCAACAAGTCAGACAACTTTCGAGGCATCTGCGCATGATGTCCTATTTCAAATTCCTGAAGAATTCCATGTCTGAATGCCGACACGATATGTTTATTCGCATCCAGATACTTTCTTGAACTAGAAACACTTACCTCCCAAGCATTTAATTTCCTCATTTGGAGAAAACTCCAGTCTATTTGCGGACAAATCCGCTCCAGCAACGCCTGGAGTAAAGCCCTTTCCGGCTTCTTCCCGAAATGTGATCTTGATTTATTCCTGATCGGAATGGAGGTATCTGGTGTCAAAGTATAAAGATGAAACTTCAGATCATTCGGCAAAGCTGGTGCAGTCAGAAGCATGGTGAGTCGATCTTCCGTGCTCTGAGCGGCCTTACGCGCTTTTTCAGGCAAAATTTCCAATAATTTCGTTCGGTTCTGCCTGGCGATGGTAAGGTTGCTGCAGACATAAAAGACAATCAGTGGCTGCCCCCGCTTTTTTCTGGAAGTTCTATCAACCACTTGCTGAGCCACCAGCGTCTTGCCGAGGCCAACCTCATCCGCAACCAAAAAGCGACGCGCTCCTTTCGACAATGCATCAAGAGCTGCGTCTACCGTTGCATGCTGAAAAGGCTTTAGTTTAGATGTCATTTCGTCAGAACCTGTTGAACTATTTCCCATGCCTCGATAAATTCTTTGATAGCACGTGATTCATCTTTAGACACAGGATGCTCGGCCAAACGTGCAAGCATACTTGGAAGATACTTTGAAACCCTCTCTTGTACCGAATTCAGGACACCAGGATTGCGACTCCATGCGCTTAACACCATCTCCAGAGTCGGGGCCCAAATCTGAAAACTGTCGTGGTTGCTGGTGTAGTCATTTCCTCCTCTCTTAGGGCCAAAGTTTTGGTCCTCATCTTCAAAATGGGTTTCTTGCCCCTCCAAAATTGCTCTAATCCACTCTAAGAAGGCCTTTGGTGATAGCAACCGGGCTATGGCCTGCTGATCCCTTTCTTCGCCCAAGGGTGCCTTGAACGGAGTTAGCTGGACCCATTCCAGGTGTTTGCCGAGCAAGGACAGACGGACCTTTACAAACTCCGTCTGTGCATACAACGGAACCGGCGCCAGGATGAGTTCCTTCGTATTCCTCAGCCAGGTGACGTATTCTGTGGAGAGTTGGGCAACCTCCAACTGTATGTTTTCATTGTCCGGGTGCGGCGCAACATTACCGCTAAGTCTATTGCCTTTCTCAAACATTTCATGTACCAGCCGCCATCGGGCTGCCACCTGATTGCGAGCGACTTTCAGTTCCTCCTCTATTGGGTCCGAGTCCGGAGGATCCACGATTTCGGCATCCTTTATAGGCGTACTCAACCCAACCAAGGCATGAATGCCCGCGCCAATCCCGGCTGTAGCACTGAGTTTTACAACTACTTCGAAATTCCGCCCGCCCCAGCCACGAGAAGTGGCGTTTGCACTACCCATCCAAAGTGACTCTCCTTTGGCGTGCCGTGCATAAATCAATTTTGCGTGTAGGCCTCTGGATTCAAGGACTTCATCGTCCGAATCAACAGTATCAAAAGAGGTATCTTCAGAGGACTCTGGCGAACCAAGGTATCCTGCACTGAAGGCATTCAGGCTCCCACCATGCGAACGAACCAATTTGGCGAAGGCCGGCCTGGTAGACAGAATCCATCTTTTTACCCCTCCCCCACCCCAAGTGCCGAATTTATTGACAATCCCCCTATCAAGAAACGGTGAAACAACTACGACTTCCTTCAGACCATCTGGTACTTCGGGGAAATATGACCGGAGGTCAGGGCCAAGCAGGCATACCTCTTCCACTTTTATGCGCGGAGGCACTATCCAATTCACCAGCCCTAGTTCCCGTTTCAGCTGGTTGACTTTCTTTGCGTCGATCCTAGCCTTCTCCATAAAAAAGCAGATTGTCTCGACGAGTCCGGGGATCGAATTCCCTGCTTTGCCCTTTTCCCCTGTAATTACAAGCCCACTATCCCAGGAGATGTCCCTTGTCAGGTTTCTGCTTCCGATCCAAACTCGCCATTCAACCTTTCGCGCTTTATCGTCCGACACATGACGAGCAACAGTGAACTTTGGGTGCCAGGATCTTTTCTCTTCATCACAATCTACCTGGACCATCATTCGGTCCAATAGGGATAACAAAGGGCCGCCGGACCTTGGAAGTGAAATGCGTCCAGATTGTGAGATAACGTGGAACTTTCCACGCAGCTCTTCGTAAGACCGGGCAAACCGCAAACTGGAAAGTTTCTGCCCTTTGTCGTCTACGTTTACGCCCGCCGCGGCCATCAGTGCAGCGGTTACTGCCACCAAATCAGCGGAGTATGTTGCGAGAATCGCCATCTCCACCTTCCATCGGTGCTGAGGTTTCAACAAATCGAGATAGGGAATTCCCGGCCAATGTTTATTCTCCACAGTCATTCGTGTAAGTCCCTCAACATCCTGGTAACGACACTCCAGCGATAATGAAGCGGTTCCCCTGTGGGATCCCCCTTTTCAACGGCCATGGGAACCTGCCATTCACGCCGTTTTTCCTTTCCCGAGAAGGAATCCGAAAGGCGGGAACGTGAAATCGTCTTCCTGCTTCTTTCTGCGTATTCGTATAGAGGCAACAAATCTCTCAGGGGAAAGGGCTTTCTTATCCAATTTTGAGTTTCCCTGAGTACGTTCACGAAATAATCGGCCAAAACACCTATGTCTTCATGAATACCATCTATATCTAAATCAAGGGCCTTTGCTGCGTGCACCCTCCGCACAGCTTCGAGGTGCTCTACACATGAATTGCTTTTGGTAAAACCATCCTCTTGTCGGCGAAGTTCTACCAGTGCATCGTAAACTGCTCTTCCAATCGCCGACATTGCCGACGCTTGCCCTGCTCGGCGTAAAGCCATCTTGTCATTCTTATCTGCATAATTGATTAAATCCCCGCTCCATGGGCTCATTTTACCTTCATCCCAGAAGATGCCCTGATGAACAAGGCGTGACAGAAAGCTATCGGCCCCATCACTGCGAGTCACGCACTTAAGACGTTTCCTTAGGAAGACGCGTTCGTCTAGCGTGAGGGTAAAATTCAAAGGTTCTCGAACATTTTTCCAATCTGGCGGCATCGGTACATCAACAAAAATCGGGTCGACCTCACTAAGAGGGGATTCGTCATCATCAGCCAATCGAGAGCCAATTGCCTGGGACCTGATCATTCCGCTCACAGCAGAACGCGTGGGCACCGATCCATCAAGCCTTCGGTAAAGTAGCCCCCACGTAGAAAGGGCTGTCCAGTAGATGCTTGACGGCGATTGCGCTGTCGGATCAGGCCATTTCTCTTTTCCGATTATGCCTGCACCTGGCGCCATGTTGGCGTCAATCAGACGCTTGGTTAATTTCTTCTCTCCATCCTCAATAGCTGCCGTAACATCACCTAATGCACGGGAGGAACAGATATTTTTATAAATGAGGGGAATAAAGATGGTGTAACGGATGCGGGTATGAAGAACGGATGTGCCTGGAAAAAAGCGATTTGAATAACCTTGATGGAGAAGCAAGAATCCTATTTCATCTCTAACGCCCTGTTCGGAATTAAGTTCTGCCTCAGCTCGTTTTAAAGCATCCCGCGAAAGTAAAGTCCATCCGAGCGAAGAATCCACGGCCCCTCCAATAAAATCAGTAAGTCTGGTAAAACCTACGTTTCGGACAAATCGCCTCCAGATACTGGGGGACTCGTTGCCGATTCAAGTAGGGACACATCACATAAAGAATCGGAATTGGTACGGTACGCTACCTAAGCCTCGCATGCGCTTGACTACGCGTGCTAGTACCTTTGCGTACCCAATTGTCACTGGTAAAGGATCATACAAGGCATCGTTGTTCCAGTTCATTTTCGAGAGCGCAAGAATGGCATGAGCGGTTTCATCCCACGGTCCGTGACCAGCGTGTCGAACCAATCGCAAAGGCCGAGGGGTGCTTCGCCCTCCCTGAAAAAAGGCTCCACGATCACTTATGCCTCGCACATCGCCATGCACCCACAGTAGCGATTCACGGGGGCTTAAACTTACAACGGTGCCACGGGAGACAGGATAAGCTGCAGGTTTGCCTTTTTGGGTTTCCTTATCCTTGTCTAATCGGGTGCCACGCCACCCTACATCTTCAACAACCTGGACCAAATCAACCGTTTCACACAGGGGAAGGGCTTCCATGCAACCGTCAACCTCCTCCCGTTTGAACTCGGTCGTTTTGTGCACCATTACGCGACGTGGGGAGCGCCCCGCATGCCGACGACGGTACAGATCCATTGAACGTGTGATAACGCGAAACATCTCAGTGCGTGAGAGAAACGGATTGTCTCTCTGAACTTCCACCTCATGGGCATCGTAAGCGACAAACTCGAGACCAGAACCCTCAGCGTCGAAAACTTGACTGCAGCATGTCACGAAACGAGCCCCTTCAGACTCAGGCGAACGGACAGCGTAAGAGATACCTATGTAGGCTGTCTCGGGATCTACCTCAGCCAATTTCCAGGGGACACCTCCGGCTTTTGTATATAGTGCCAGCCCAATACGCCACATAACACTAGCCCTATGTGGATAAGCCAAAGCCTTGTCCTCACGTACCAACTGGATGGGGAGTCGCCGTGCTGCTGTGGCGGCCTTCAGATGGTCGTGAAGATCGAAGTCATCACCTACCCCTCCAAAGTAGCCCGGCATCCAACGATGGGGAATGTATATGAACAAGACATCGAATTTGGACCGTTGCGCTTCGAGTCCCTGTATTGCACGAGTGATGCGATCAGCTAGGACTATGTGCGGAGATGGTGAGTCCCTGAATTCCGTCTCTAGTTCTTTGTCGAGCTCGATATGACAGCCAGCGCCAGCGCCACCCATATGGAGCCCAAAAACACTGTGAAATCCTGGCCAATCAGGGAGATAATCGGCACGTTCGGTTGCCTTAGCTTCTGTCTTCAATTCCTTAAGAAAACCGTAGAGGAGTTTTCCCTCACCAGCAGGAGCAATTGTGGCGACCCGGATTGGATCGGGAACCAGCCCTCGTGAGTAAGGGCCAAATCTCAGAAGGCCACGCAGGGGGTGTACGTCCTGGTCTGAGTTGCGGTCAGGATGGAAAGAGAGTTTAGGTTCCGGTAACCACAGGTGAGGTGAAATTTGACTGTTCATGCTCCGGCCCTCCATGAGAAACCCGTTATGCTGGAAAGTCGGAAGACCGCATCTATTCCGCCTCCGACATCCAGTGCACGCATGTCGCCGCCATCACCGGCAAGGAGGTCAGCCCAGAAGTCGATGAGATCATTGAGTTGTTTATTGTAACGCTTGACTGTGCGCTCGCGGGCAAAATCCGTTGCCGCAGCCCTGTTTTCCTCAGTTATTCCGTCGAATACCGTGCGAGGTTCAACCAGAAGCCACAGCCGATTACCGGCCCAGTCAAGCCGAGTACCAACACCTTCTCGCCACTTTAAATCGGGGACACCTCTTACAGTGCCATGAATAGCCCCAACAATGCGGGTCAGAGGTTTCCAGACACTTTCCCTTGGGTCAGATGGTGCTAGCAAATCAGAACTCCGCCGGCGAATCACATCCACCCGTCGGCAGCGTCCGATAGCACAGATTAGGGCACTTCGTAACAGGCCGCGCTCGCCAGAATCGTAGCGCAAGCGCTTATCAGCAATGGCGTGCAGGTCAAACTCAGAGATATTGTGGCCAGAAAAGGCTGCGCGTACATCGCTGTCGCTGCCAAAAGCTAACACTCCGGATCGAGTACGAGCTACTAATATGTCAACGCCAGCCTTTTCCACAGCTTCCCGCGTTTCTACCAGACCACCTATCTGACAAACCACCCGCCGACATGTGGTCGGGATCTGAATTACAGGTAAAGCGTTGAGACGCAGAACTGGCCAACCACGGCGCCCAGCTGGCTGAGGTGCTTCAGTCCATCGACGGCGGTCTGTAGCGAAAGAATCGAGGACCGATGTATCGGTATTTTTTATTAACCGAAGCAGGTCCCGCATTGCCTCATCAAAATTTTGAATCTTTACAAGAGCTGCTTCCACACCAACCTGACTTGCTCGTGCAAGCAATTCCTCAACGCGGGGAAGCGGTGGATCTTCTCCGCGATGCAACCAAAACAAACCTGAAGGATAAGCCCCCTTATTTTGCAGAACCTCTTCCAGCGCATCCATAATCGAGTCATCACGTCCACTGTAGCCAGCGACAACCAGCCCGAAGCGTCTACATGAGTCTACAAATACCTGCCTCAGATGCGCGTCTTGGTGGCGCAACTCCTCACCCGTGTTCTTGAGTCGCCGAGACCGAAAATCCCCGTGCAGTTTTACCTCAATAGGCCATCTGCCTTCACCGATACACTGAGCTGCCAAATCTGGGGCATCAAGAGCAACAGTCGTGAGTGGCCCGGTTCCCCCATAGACCTTGGCACAAGCATCGGCAATGAGCGGATCGAAGTTCGTCGTCCAAACGACACGTGTATGTTGAGCCTGCATCAAGGTGGCGAGAGCCAAGTGTCCATAGGACACTTTCGCTCCGGCCATCTTTCCATCTAAGTAGGCACGACGATCAGACTCTGCCGGGTAGACTGCTTCAAAAAGCGCAGCGTACTCGTCAGGGGCCCCGAGAGCGGGCAATCTCCCAGATGAATCGATATAATTTTGCAACTGTGCCCGTATCCTCTGGTTTGAAAGGTCTGCTACAGACTGATACGAGATCCGGCGTTGGCTGATATACAGTTGCTGTTTAAATTCCCAAATCATGTCCCCGGCAGTAGGAATCCCCGCCGAAGCCGAAGCACCGGCCCCTAGCAGCCACATTAGGTTTCCAGCACGCAATGAGAAGCGTCGGACGAAGTCATCCGCTTCTATTTGAGGCATACCTTTCTTCTCTTTTTTCATCACGAATTGTCCAGTCACAGTTACTCAGAAATGGTTATTTGATCTCAAAGATCATCTATCGTTTATAGTCCGTATCCTTGCAACATCTTGGTAGTAAATTCCTCGGTGATGATGTTTTTAAAAAGATGATCCGCTAAGTATGGGTTGTTTTTGTAAATGGTGAAGTTGCAATTTGCACACATTCCTCTGATTATGGAAATCGTCTTATGCTGGTGCAAAAACTCGAGATCAAATTCACTTGCAAAGCTTTGAGCTTCGTCACAAATTGGACAATCAAGGACTTCTTCTCGTTCGTCGCAGCCCAAATCTTCACAGATTTTTTTAAGGAATTCTGCTGTGTAATCCATCTTAGTCATGTGCTCTTCGGAAAGCATTTCATCCTGCCAATGCGACATGTTCCAGTGTTGAGTGCCCCAACGCAATTTATGACCAAATGCATTGAAACAATAGGTAAACTTCAGATCTTTACGATCTTTTACCATATTAAAAACTGCTATAGCAACCTGGAACTGGTCTGAAATTTCAGGTAGCAATCCACCATACATACTCCCGCGAGTGCAGAGAGAAAAGCCAAATAAGTGAAGATACAACTGTTCCAGCAATGGAAGACCCGTTTTCAACATTAACTCTGCAGACACCTCATCATCTTTGGTACTAAAACCATAATGTATGATTTTATTACGCTTTTCACGAAAATCATATAACTGCCCTCTAGTGAAGGCCTTCGGCTGCGGAAGGCGGTCTACACCTTTATCGAGAAGCTGGCCAAATTTCGACATATCGCCGACTGGAATGTTTAAGCCTGCCTTGAGTGCGCTTTCAATTGCAGATGCGCATGAAATCAAAGCATGCGGAAAACGTCTCATGGAGATTAGCAAGAAAGCAGTCTCCAAATGTTGAAAAGAGCTAGCCAAAGGTGGCTTGTCCAGGAGATCAGCAGGAGTCTCACGAAAGAATATAAGATGTGGCTTGCCAGTAATATCGCCTGTCATAATCTCTCCCTACCGGACAGTCACAAAAATCTCTGTCGGATGTAACGCCCCTTCCACGTGGGCCTTTAAGGCCGCGAGCCGCAAGCTTTGCTCTTTTGACGGCAAGTTGAAGTCGAACTTTACAGAGTCATAGCCACCAGTGCCCGAAGAAACGGCACGCCAGTACGATACACCTTGATCTAGCCGAAGTTTTATCTGTTGCCCGTTTTTGAAATTAACCTCAAGAAGGCGTCCGTGCTGTATTTCGGTTTTGCTGGCTACCTGCAGTTCCACCTTAAGGTCCATGGTTTCGAATAGGTCCCTTACCACTTGGTCACGCAGCTGAATATCCGGCCAATCTGCCCAGACCACACTTCGAGCTCTGTACTCCCCTGCCGATCTTTGTTGGGTGGTAGCAATGGCAAGTGCTGGAGTAGGCCACCCTTCACTACCGACCTGATTATGCAGGCCAGAAATGAGGTCAGCCAATAATGCGATTGAGGCGGGTGTAAACAAGTAGCGATCCTGGTAGCGGATGCTAACGATATTTTTATCACAGCTTGCGAGGAGAGCCTTTGTTGCGGGGTGTTGATTAGTTACCATGCTCCAGAAACGATCGCCGAACCCCTTAAGTGGCCCGTCAAGCTCATGGTGGATTACGATTTCCCGATCTCCACCATCAATGTATTTTGGACGCACATCAGCCGAGGAAACTCGCTGTCCGGCAAGCACAAGGGGATCCAAATTTGTGCCCTTGATCAAGGGGCCATTTGTCTTTCCCCAGTCCGGACCGAAGGTGGCCGCCGAACCATCTCCCGTTGCCCACCTCGTACTCCCCCACTTGCTCACAACTTCGGCAAGTACAACACCATCCCCGGCCTGCGGGACCTCTGGAAGTGAAAGGATATTGATTCGAGGGTGATCTGCCAAACTGGCAAGAAGCAACATATCTGTTTCATTGGCTGAGGAAAGACCAGCCTGCGGGATTACGACAACGACATCGCGCTCCTGACCAGCTAACCGATATGCAAGGTGCCGAAGAGCAGAGGCGCCGACATCCCACTCTTTAATATCTCCTCCTGCGAAGAGGAGAATTTTGGCCGACTCTTCACGAGTCGCTTCACGCCAAATTCCTTCTGAGAGTCTGCCGTACTCAGGCTGAGATACCGATCCGAAATATGCAAGATCCTCTGGCAACGCGAGGGCATTCATCCAGTTTTCTGTTAACACACGCAACGCTGCACGGCGATCGAGGTTGTCAGCTGCGAAACGCTGATCGAAATCCAGAACGCAGTGCGGACATGCACTGTCGCAGTTAGCCTCACAGTCAAGACGCTTTCGGGCTAATCTAAAAATCTTCTCCAAGTACCTATCTGCGCTGGAGGCATATCCTGCGGCAAATCGATCATAAATAAGGATGGACTGACATTTTACGCCATCTTCCGGCTTAGCCTCTTTGACGTCACAGCCCAGTTCACTCGTCTGGACACCCATTGCTTCGGCCAGACTATCCCGGAGTGCAACCGCCAGGGTAAGAGCCGCCGTTCTATCTTGCAGCCAAACTCCGCTCTCCGTCATGATCTGCAGCTCAAATACATCCGTATAGGATTCATGACCGAGAGTCAGGCCAGGCTTTATCTTCCAGGTTTCTTGGCTGCCGGGACAAATCGCATCACCCTGTCGAGCCCCGCGCAGTTTACGATGTGGGCGCTCAAAACCCGAAGGAAGTGCATGCCCGGGAACCATCGGCTCGGCTCTACCACATGCAAGGCATAGTGCATAACCTTCCCCGTGTACACCACGGGATTGGTTGAAGATATGGCCACGAGTGTTTACCCTGAAACGGCCGGACATCGGATTTGCGAGGGGCAACCAATCACCTTGGGCACTTATCCATGGGGCCTCGACTGGAACAAAGTGCTGTGTCGTAACGTCATTGTTGGGATCTTCATAGAAATCCACTGCAAATCCGGCGGGCTCAAGGAATTCACGGATGTCTTCCGCCCGAATCCCCTTCCCACACTCATGACAATGCCTGCTGGTTTCAAGACTATGGCTTGAACCACTTGCTCCGCAGTAATGGCAACGCCAGACATACCGGATGTCCTGGATTTCTCGTACATCCTGCTGTGCCGCCGGTACATGCCAGTTGAGAGTTATGCCGGCGGAGCGAAACACCAGTCCGTCTATCACGACCTCGGAACCCGGGGCGTATTCACGCAGGGCGGTGACCCGGTCACGGCTGGCAAGCTCTCGCCTCCGATAACGATTGTCTTCTCTGCTCCCGTTTTTTTTGTCAGACTTCATCCTTTTAAATTGGCCAACAGTCAGGTTGTCAAATGCAGCTATATCTGTTGGGAAACCATGTGCGGGTAAAAAACCATGAGTTGCCAGTTCACGCAACAGGTACTCGCCCGACATGCGCGTTTGGTGCAATTGAACTGCCCTGTAGGCAGGATTACTTTCACCCGCGCCTCTTAATTCTTGTTCCTGTAATGCTAGTGCATCCCACTCGGCGGACCAAACTGTACGAACTCGATCCATCATATCGGCGACCTGGCGTGCAAGCTTGGCGGGGGGATGCCCCTCGAACACGCTGTGGCGGGACAGTTGCCGCAGTCCCTCGGCAAGAGGAGACGCCGGTATTGGGTCGTAATCCCTGCACCAGGCCGTAAAGGCTAAAGCTGGGTTGGTCTGGTCGGCAAAAAACCATCCGCAGGTCATTTTAGTTTTTTCCTGGCTGCTAGAAGCAAGATGCTGAGACAAAAAGTGGGTAAGCAGGAATGCGTTGACATGCCGCTGCACGATTATCGCACTATCGAGAGATACCCGAGGTACCGGTAACACAGTGTCGAATGCCCAGCGACTATTACCGAATACCGCCTGATCATGGGGATTCGATTTGCACAGAGTCATTGCTACCGAATGCACTTCGCGCCGGCGACCTGCACGGCCGGCTCTCTGTAGATAGTTGGCCGGATGCGGCGGTACATTGTTCATAGCAACCATCCCAATGCCGCCGATGTCGATCCCCATCTCCATTGTCGTAGAACACGAAAGAAGGTTCAGGTCACCAGTTTTAAAAGCTCGCTCGTAACGGTCCAGGGTAATGGAATCCTGCTGTGCAGAGTGTTCAGCTGCAATGAAGAAAGGGGCGAGTTCAATGATCCGGTCGTTAAGGTTCGACCATAACCCTTCCTCGCGGAGACCTGCGATGGTAGGTTCCAGCGATAGCCATTCTCTCCCGTGTCGGACCCGATCAAGGTCGTCGGTCAGGCCACCGAATGGTTCATTATAAAGGGGCAAAGATACTTTTTGGCACACAGCCATACCTGCAGCAACTCGACGCGGCAGGTACGGAGTGACACATCTGAGCGTGGTATCTAAAAAGCGTCGTGTAAAGGGGCACACCCACGCACTCTCCATTGGAGCAAAAGCCAGTTGGTCTAAGGACACCATACGTCCATCTGCGGTCATCTGGAACAATCCAGCAGCAAGTAACGTTTCCCAGGCCGCTTGAAGAATGGCATCTATGCGGTCTTCTCCGTCAGGGGTTTCAATGTCTGCATTCAAAACATAGGACAAGATTTTCACTAACGTGCTTTGCTTTCCACTGCGCCTTGCACGAGGCCAGCGACGCTGGTGCCGCGCTGTGTAAACCTCGTCACGCGGCACAAGCTGTGTCGGCGGGAATGACATCCCAAGCCAATTCCGCCAAGCCGGTGGAATCATAAGCGACCCACCGGCTCGGACGAAGAAATCCATACACAGTTTGAGGAAACTGCGCCAATCCTCGATTGAGAAGCCCCCGGCTTGCACCACCACCGGTGGAACATCTCTTACCCGGTCAACAGCAGGATAGCAAACTGCTACCATTCCCATAGTCTCGAGGTTGTTCTGACGCTTTGGACGTCTTCCAAACTCTCTTACCAGGAACAAGCGAGCTAACTCCAGGGTCCCGCCAGCACTCCCGAACGTGTCTGGTGCAAAACGTCTATAATTTCTGAGCATGCGCTCGAAGTCCTGCCCTTGATTGGCAAGAAATTGGGCAAGATCATTGAATAATATAGGTGTCGGCTTGGCAAGCTGGACCAGTTCAGCTTTTTTCTGGTCAATAAGTTTGTTCAGGGCATCATTCCTCAATGAAAGAGGAATCTGCAGCAAGGTTTCAATCTCCTGGTTTAATGACACGGCCTGTTGACCAGCCTGTCCTTTTCCATGTTGGAGTGTAAGGTGATAAACAAGACTGCGCACCCTTGTCCGCTCTGCATCCTGCTGGAGTTTGGCTGCCATACGCGCTGTGCCCTGACGACTGTCGTTGAAGGTCAACAGGCGCCGTCCACGGTACGGATGGTCTGCAGGTTTATCACCGTCAGGGGCATACTCCAGCAACGTAGGCAGGATGTTACCCAGCAAAAAAGGAGCACCAATTCGACTCGACTGAAACAAACGATTTCGCGGTGACTGCTCCCCCTCACAGGCTGGGCAGATCAAGCCATCACCGTCTTCCTCGTGCCCCAATAGCTTCAATATCCCGGCATCATTCTCGGTTATCTTGCGAGTAACACGATCGAGATAGATTTCGCCCACACGTGGCAAAGGGCGATTGACGATTAGAACTTTACTCTGCGGACCCGTGATTAGTTCGTCTTCTTGAGACTCGTCGCCTGCCTCAGCGGTTTCCTCTACAGCCTCACCTTTCTCGACTTCTAATTCAAATTCGTCAATGGCATTTGGATTCTGAAGATGCGATAAAACCCCTCTCGCCTCGCCAGACATCAGGTAAACCTCACCGCAATCATTGCAGGTAACCACCTCATATGCGGGGCTTCCGCATTGGCAATGCTTTCGCGGCTCCAGATAGACCTGGCCAAATGGCCATTGCTTATCATCAAGGTGCAATCCAACCTTTTCCGGACAAGCCTGGTCGGAACATGCCCAGAGGCCGGAGAGGGTTTGATGAAAAAGATGAGCCCGCAAGGGTAGAAACGATGTACCGCTATCATCGCGTGTACTGGAAAGGAGATCCAACCAGCGCAATCCCTCCCGTTGATCCTCCAATGACAACAAATCAGTATCATTGCCGCGAATCGCGCCGCAAACTTGTGACAAACGCGCAACAGAGGGCTTCTGGGGAGCACCAATAAAAAGATGACGCAGTTTACGGGCGATTCGGTGACTGGAAAGCGCTTCGTAGCGTCCATTTGACAACGCCATGCCGGCATCCACAGTCTCTAGTGTTTCAACCGGATCGTTGTTGTCGGAATTTGCGGTCGGTAGGTCTGGCACTAGTCTTTCACCCGCCACCACGTGAACCCGTTCCTCTCCAACCCCTGCCAGTTCTGCCAAGAAACGCCGCAGGCCTTGCCCAGCCTCTCCTTTGGGATCACCTATAGTCGCTGATGTGGCTATGAATCTGACATTTTCAGGGGATACCCCAAAAGCCGCCAGTACGCGACGCAGAAGCAAGGCAACCTCAGCCGCTTGCGATCCCACATAGCTATGGGCCTCATCAAGTACGATCCATTCGAGTTTGCCTTGGGATTGATCGAGAATAGGCTTGTCGATGGTGCGCACAAGCATATACTCCAACATGGTCGCGTTGGTGACCAGAATCGGGGCAGGACTTTCGCGAAGGGTTTTCCTATCGATTACCTCATTGGGACGTTCACGTCGTATCTGCTCGCGAACTTCATCCTCAGTGTTACCGTTGTAAAGACAAAAACGGATGTCGCTGCCGAATGTATGCGTCCAGGCACTCAGGCGGTCGCGCTGGCTGTTAATCAGTGCGTTTAACGGGTAAAGGAAAAGTGCACGCACTCCAACAAGTCCACTAGATTTCTCCTGTTTGAGGCGTACAAGTCGATCGAGAATAGGGACCATGAAACATTCCGTCTTGCCCGAACCGGTGCCGCTCGCCACGACGACAGATTGAGGAGTCGGTTTTGAGAGGATTTCCCAAGCCTCCAGCTGATGCTTATATGGATATTGCTCCTTGGAAAATTTGTAATCGTCAGCCAACTCCTTGGGAGGGGAATCCATAGCATTCACCAACTCAGGTGACAATAGTCCACCGGCCAGTTGGCTCATCTTTCGGTCTGCCACCTTCCAACCGAACACCGCCTCAAAGGTTGGATCAGCTAGAAAACTACCCGTCTCGCCAAAAGGTCTCGAAAACACCTCCGCAAGGTGCCGTCTTAAAGGGATGTTAGCGCAACCCATTTGGCTGATAGTGGCTTGTTTAGCACGCTCCGACAAGTGAGGGAGAAGATCGGCAAAATACGCAGTGGTCATTGTTTCTCCTCAATATTCAGCAGGCCACCTGCCACGCAACGGGCAACGGTCCAGTAATAGGCTTCGGTAAACCAATCAGGATCAAAGGCGATATGTTTTCGTAACTCATGAACCAAGTCGGGGTCACCAAACCATTCCTCGCAATCATCGGTCGCGACCTGAGCTGCTAAAAAAATTGGAAGGTTCACAACTCCGTACTGAAAACCCAGATCTTGCTTACAAAAAAAAGATGAATAGGTTGCGTAATTGGGGGTACGCAATTTGCCATTTTTAAAGTAAGTCGGCCACTCGATGCAAGTGTTGTCGGTATCTGCATGGTTCCTCAGTAATTGCTGGAAAGGGCAATCATCTCCAGAGAAGAGAAATCCTCCCATCGAATCAACGCCGAGTTTTCGAAACAATTGGATTTCTGGAGGTGTGTCGCCAGTCGCAGCCGCACGGGCCACGCCAAGAATCGTATAAAGGGCCGGATGATACGAAGTCAATTCTGCTATCCGATTGTCAAGATGGGAGGTAAATACTGTGGCTCCAGCAGTTCCGTACCAGGCATCACATTGGCGTTTAAGATTTGTCATCGCCACGAGCCAGGCAGTAAACGGAACTGTCTCCCAGACGAAGGGTAGTTCAGAGGCAAAGCGTTCAACAAAGGAAATGGGAAGGGAACTAAACCGAATCACCAACGCCGCCATCCCATGTGCCGAACGTGCGAAGCACCGCCAAATGTCAAGAGTGACGAGTGGGAGGTGCCCTAATTGAGTGACCAACCGCTCCACATCGGCCCATCCATTATCAAGAAAATCTCCAGAAATAGTTTGAATGGCCTTATCCAGTGCCATGACCCGCGGAACCTCCTGAGGGATTCCGATTGCTGTCGCAATCAGGCCTTCAGTCGTCGCATAACCGTCAACAGGCCATATGGTGGGACGAAATGAAAGAGAAGCATCTTCACGGGGAAAGATAAGCCATGACCCTGGTTCGCGCTGCTGAGGGTTAAACTCCCATGCGCCGGTAGCTACCCCTTCAGAGGTAAAACCAGAGAGACGGACAGCATCCTCTCCAGGGAAATCCAATCTCATGGCCATTACAGGAAGCTCTATCAACGCATCCTCAGAGATGCCGCGGAAACCGCTGGCATCAAGTGAGACCCTACCATTCTCCCGAACTAGGCGAGATTCATAACGAGCTATACGCAGTCGCGCAGAGATCGCACTCCCAATCCGCACTATGGCCTCGACACTTGCATCCGGCCTGTCATCAGTGGCGAGCAATTGGGCGATCTCCGAGGCATAATCTTGGAGCCTGATTTCGACATGCAAAGACTGATCAGCCATTAGAAGGCTGAATAACGAGCCTTTACCGTTACCCGACAGTCGAAACTCCAAGGAGATGCGCTTTGAGCATGCCTGGCTTCCAGACAGGCAAAGGATTCTAACCCCGAGCAAACGATTGGCCGACAGCAGACTTCCTGACTGCAATTCACGGCCTTTTGCATCGAAGGCACGGGCTCCTTGGGCTGGATAAGGAAGGCGGACTCGCGCCGGGACCGGAGTCTGAGACCAAAAGACATCCAGTTCAACCCACTCTGGGACACTATCGCTTCCTGCTACCTTGAGCCCAATCGATAAATAATTAGAGTTCCGGATAACACTGGAACTTACTCCTGTAGTCACCAAAACGGCGCTGATTGCGCCCCAGTTCTCAAGCCGGATTTCCCCAGAACGTGCATCAGTAAAATCCATTGTAGTTTTGGCGTTGGGGGGCAGGATGACCATACGTGATCGGAATTTGACTTCGCCTGCCGCTGGATACCACATTTCTGCTGGGCCGGAGGGGTTGGTCCCGACCAGGCCCCGTGTACCAATAGGGCGCCACCCGAATGCGCCCGCCATTTGCTGAGCGCCACCATTTTCATCGATCTTGAATAATTTTGGTACACCCAGAAACGCCATGGACGGTCTAGTGAACTCTCCCCACAAGCGTTGACCTCGCCATTCGTAGGTTTCAAGTTTTGCATCAGCTCGGCCCGTTCGGACACGACAAACAGCATCATTCAAAGAAAAACAAGCGGTACCGCGCACTCGAAAGACTTTTCTTTCAAATTGATGAAGCACACCTTCAAAAATTGGAATGTCCTCTTCCATTGCTGAGACATCCCAACGTGGAGGAAGCGCAACAAAAGCCTCGCTTGTCGCTACCGCCCCGCTGCCCTGCCGTACTAACGCATTCACTTCGTCACCGGCATCAAATACCCATGGTAGATCCTGATCAAGCGACTCTCCGCGGAATCCTGTCGTCGACCACGAGCGGCCATCGGGAGCAGAGAGACGCAATACATGCTCTTCGGCCGAATCGGAATTTGAGACGTTCCATAGACAGCGGTCGATACGGTACTTGTCGTGCCCGGCAAGTTTACGCATCGTGGTAGTCTGTTCTGTACCATTAACCTCCAGCACAAAATCCATCATTCGCGGCAGCAAACTTGATTCCAGGCCGAAGAGGCTTCCTACCTTTGCCACGTCTGCAGAATCAGGAAGAGTCACTCGAGAACACAAATGCCAGCGGCCATCTTGCCCCTGTTCCAGAAAACGTTCAACCATGCAGAGGCGGGATTGACGCTCCACTTTGGCAGTGACAGCGTCCTGTATAAGCTGTTCTATCAATTTCTGCGCATCTGCATCACCAACAGGCAAAGGGAACCGTTCGCGCCACGAAGGGATTCGATTTTCCAGTTGAGCTATTGCACCTGCACTTTGGGTAAGGCCGGCCTCGTCCTTGAGTCGCAACACGGTGATGACCACTTCGGCCAGTAACAAATAAATTTCAGCCTGCCGATAAGTGCGAGGAAGATATTGATTCAGACTTATGACCCATCCTTGAATATCGGTAGAGCTTGCAGTCGATCTGGTCGCCTCCTTGAGTACAATCCGCAAGATTCTCCCCAAGTTTCCCCTCGCTTGGACAAGAAGATGCATAGGAAGACCACCCTGTAAGGCAATGGTGCCTAGATAACGAAGGCCTCCGGTTGTGCGCAGCGGCAACTGCCAATCCCGGATCCCTGTACTCACACAGGCACTTCGCTGGGTGTGTGACCAACAGTCCGAGTCAACGTCAAGATCGTGAAGGATAGGTTCCCAGGAGAAGCCGCTGCCGTTGTAACGACGCCGCCACCATTCTGCAGCGTACAATACAAACAAGGCAGGAAAACCAGAAGCGTCCTTAATTATGTCAAGAGGTGTATTTGAAAATCGTCCGAATTTTCTGAGATATTCTTTGAGAAAGGTTTCAAGTGTGGAAAATTCTTCATCGGTAAGTCGGTAATCATAGAGAGGACGGCCATCTGGGGCATTAAGCCCTCTAGAGTTAAGCAGGTTGGTAATATGGGATTGAAAAACGCTTGACATCGTTTCCCCCTATTAATTACTCAATTCATTGCACTTAACATCGTTACCGCTGCTGCCCGGATAGCTATGCAATAGCCACAGCACATGAGACTTGACAAGTGAGCATAATCACACAGACGTGAAAGATTTGCTACTGAAACCTGCTTATTCCGGCCACAATGCCGAGATATAGGCCAGTTCGGCTCCCAGCATCTCTGTGAGATATGGGATGGGCGCTTTCAAGGAAAACAGCTTTCCATTTCGAACGTCCAACACCGCCATTATTTCTCCTTCACTGCAATGTGGCCTAAGGCATTCCTCCATCAGATGGGTAGCAATACCGATTCTGTTCTTTGTCAGTTCGTCGGCCTTAAAGTAGAGTTTGATCAGGTATGGCACCCCGTTTATGAGCAGGCCCAGTTCTGGGTTAACGCTGACCGACACCCCGTGCCGTTCAAACGTGTCATTGGCAGGCTCAAACCACTTAAGGGTCTTGTTCCCCCACCATGCCGTGTATCCTTCTATGGCTGCAGGGTAATTTTTAATTTTTTTCTCATCCGTCAATAGTTGTTTAAGTTTGTAGAGACTGGCTTTGGGAAGGTTATTTTGGTGGGTATCTGTAATGCGGTCGCGAAGGGGTTTGTAGAAGTCGGTAGCGGGAGAATATTTTGGCCTATTGATCACACTGCGGACTTTGGTAGCCTTAGGCGTGCCACTCTTGGATACAACGTCAACGAAATCTGTCAATGACATTTTGCGCATGTAATTAGTCTCCTTGGCTTGATCGTTCGTAGGAAACAGTTACACGCTGCGTGCCAAAATCGTAAGCTACTGTCTTTAGGCTTTTTTTAGATATAGGAGGGTCCCGAGGGGTGAACAAATTGAGGGAATACAGGGGGAACTATATAACTTTAATTGTGGTAGGTACAAACTTTATTATCAGGTGGAGTTTTTCTAAAAAATGGCAGAATAAAACGTCCAACAGGTGAAGTTCTGGAAGTCAGACAAATACGCCCTGACACGGTTGGAATGCTGGCCACCCGGAGAGGGAAAAAGGGGACAGGCTTGAACAGATATTCTAGGAACGCACTGAGAGGAAGAGAGGGGGACAGAGGGGGGCAATGCCCCCCCTCCGTCTGGGTAGGAATTTCAATCGCCAGAATGCGATGGCAGGGGGTAAACAATCCGCATAAATTTAGGATCCAGCAACAATTAGTTCAGCCTTTGCAGTGTTTTTCAAATACAGGGATGTACTTCCGAGCACCCGCAACATATCGGATGTAACAGCATCTTTTCTTAACCCAGGCTGTATCACGTATACTTGCAGCTTGACTGAAGCGGTACGAGATCGACGTTTGATGTTTGAAAGGTCTGACAATGTCCCCTTCAAAAATCTGCTCGCTCCTTCTGACTTCCATATCCGTTCTCGTTCTTTCAAACGGTCATAAAGGCGGCTGATACCAGCATGCTTCCACCGAATGGATTTCTGAGCCTGGCCACACACCTCATAGAGATCCTTTACCCTACCACCAGGGTTGACTTCCCCAGAGTATTTGCAGTGCACCAGTCCAAGATGTATCTCATCACCAGTAACGTTTAAACCAACTAAATCTGCGGCTTCTCCGGATCCGTCGTCGTTGACAACAACGTCATACAGATCTCGTATCTGTTCAAAAGCACGCCACTGGACAGTTGCTGCATTGCGATTCTTGCCCATCGATTCCTTTTTAATGTCGACACCACTCCAATCCCAACGATCAATCAGGTCTGCAGTAAATTCTCCGACAGTTTCAGGAATTTCGATAAGAAAACGGTTGTAGGAATGGGAACCGTTCGCGTATTGGATAATCCATGGGTCTGTAGTCAGGTACTCGCCGATCGGTTTAGGATCTGCATTCCCTCTCTTGACAGAAACCGGCTTTCCTGAAAGCAAATCATAGCTGTACCCAGCGGGAAGAGTTCCATCGATAGTAAATTCATATATCGAGTTATCACCATCATCACTTACCGCAATGTGATATGGCAAGCCTGGCCCCTGGCTCACGATTTTAAGATCAACCAAATAGAGAGGGACCTCTCTTTCCCCGAACAGAATCATTACTCGATCTTCAGGATCTGCCTGGATGTGTTCTCCCCATTGAACAGCAATGGCATACTCTGAATATGGTGAAGAAAGCTTTTTAGGTCTTAGGAAATCACGGGTGATGTTAGCCTCGTCTACATCCCCTGCTGAAACCTTATCCCAAGCGATTTTCCCCCATACCAGCCAATCAGAAATGGATCCGCTGTTGACTGACCAAATCTTTCCCTTCTTTTGCGAACACCCCCAAATAACCTTATCACCATTGTCGTACCCTAATCCAGCAAGGTTACTGAGATACGATTGGGCTGATTCGATCAAAGAGAGACCTTCCGTCACATTGGGGCCAAAGTATTGGGTAAAACTGATTGCCCCCACCTGAGATGCTCCGAGATTTCTGACAAGGGGATATTTTAATCCATTAAAAACGTTAAACACCTTAGAACCAGAAACGATCTCGCACTGTCCATTACAGAGTAATTCGGCCAACTTCTCAACTCGGAACCACTTATAATCATTGGCATAGATGAATAAACCGGAACGAACTTTATCCCAATGCACAATTAACAACTTATAAACGCTGTCGCTGAGGTCTTTGTAATTACCCCACTTAACCGGTGCCTGGTAAATTACTAGAACAACAAGCATATTTTCTTCTTCGCTGATGGCAAACCAATGTTCTGTGTCTTTAGGGAGTATCTCTACAAAACGATCTGGTTCCCATGTGTTACAAGAAGTGTTGAATAACATGGCTGAAAAGGATGGCCGCAAGTTCCATAGGGACAGTTGGTGATGCAGGTTTCCTTTATTTTTCAACCGTTCAACGACTTCCTGCAAACGAATTTCGCGGCCAATACGGTCTTCAGATAAGCGTCGCAAAACCTTATCCCAATCTGCACCTTGGGCATAAAGATGTTCCAGGCCTGCTTCGACCTCTGGTTCAGCGACATTGACAACGACGGAGGCATCGCCGACATTTTGGCAATGTCTTGTGAACCTCCCAATGAATTGGAGCGTGATAGCAAGGCTTTTGTGAATATCATGAATCGCAGCGATCTTAAGGTTGGGCAGGTCGAACCCTTCTCCTAACATGTTTACGCATACAACAATACGAGATTGGCGAGAAAAAAGTGCGGACAATGCTTCGCCAATCCGATGACTACTCATTTCAGAGTAAACGATTAGAGGATTAAGGTCAGGAGCGAGTTGCTCATATATGCAAGCCACCACGTTGGCACGAGCCTTCGATTCAACGCGAGCCATTAGCAGATGGTCAAGACCAGCGGCCAGGTCGGCACGTAATTTCTCGACGGCCTTGTGAGCAATAGCATCGTCGCCCTCACCCATGAAATACTTTTCTATGGGAATGAGATTTATATTCCTGAAATATTTCGCTTTTTGTGCCTCACCCATAGTGAAATTAAAGATTACACGGCCCCCGAGTGAACTGCCATCATTGCGGAATGGGGTGGCTGTAAACTGAACTACCCTTTTGCCTTCAAATCGGTCTCTGATCTTCGTCCAGGTAGAAGCTGAAACATGATGTGCTTCATCAATGAAAAGATCAGAAATTCCGGCACATAATCGATCAACTGCATTCTGATCACTTGAATTTAACACACTTGCGGTCGCAACGATCACGTTTGAATGAAGCAAAATTTGTTCTGCTTCAGTAATGGATTTAATACCGGTTTTGATCAAGGTGACCCATGGCAGAGCAACTTCCAACGAGACAACCCCTAGTTTTGGCAGATAGCCCAGCCCTTGAAACTTTCCCGTGATTTGGTCCCGTAATGAGTTGGATGGAACTAGCACTAAGAGCTTGGGAAGTTGCCGATATACGAGTGTCGCCAACATCGTCTCGGTCTTCCCTGTTCCCGTAGGCAGAACCACAGTGGCAGGCTCTTGCTCACGAGGCATTGAAAAATATGCTGAAACTGCATGCAGCGCCCCTAATTGCGGTGTACGCAAACCTGGCAAATCCAATTCTGGTCGATCTTCACGAAAGTTAAATCCGTTTGTCCAACTGAGAACGACCTCGTCGGGACAGCGTGTATCGTTCAGAGATGGATGTTGAACCCAGCGCAGGGGGATCGAATGGTTCAATTCAGCGAGATTGCAGGACTTAGTAGGTTCCAGGCATAGTTGATTGGATGGAATGCTGCTCCGCGTGGAGGGTTTGCGGAGATACAACCGATTGTACGGACTCGGCAAATTTGTTTGCAGCAAGTACCACCCGTTTCTTTCAGAATCAAAGATCGTGACGTCCACGGGCTGGGAGACGAATCCAAAACGGTGCGCTGTATTGCCGCTGATTTTATGTGCCTTCAACTTTATGTCTGGCAAGGTCACAGAAGTGGCATGAAGCGGGATCAGGGTCATAGCAATACATGTCCTTTCTTGCAAAAGCGAAGAGAAAGCGATATTCGATGACTTACCTGTGTTGAAAAATTAAAATAACTGTCTGGCCCAAATATCTCACGAGGGTTGGACTGTAGTAAGAGATCTACGCTGTCGTATAACAATATTGCATAACAACCAGACTTTGGATAGCAATGTATTTCGCCCACTTGATGATTTAGAGTGGCTGAATAACAAAGTGATCTTGCCCTCGGAACCTCTTAAAATGTGCAGCTTCATCGAAGTCCTTTAGTACATTATCACGAACGGTCCTAGACATCCTGTTCCAAGTAGTTCGCCCCAAGTGATCGGTTCTTGCGGTTGTATCAAAGCCATAGGGCATGCTTATGCCAATAATGTCGGAGAGCAAATAGCGATCATGCATTTCGTCCCAAAGAAAAATATCAATCCTCACTCCCGTCGCTTTAACAATGGAACCGAAAGCCGTCTCGAAAACTGCTTGCCAATTAGTGCCGTCTAGCCCTTTTCGCCTATGAATTTGAATAAGCGGTAGTGGACGTCTACTGGTAGCTGCTTGGATCAGCTGGATGAAATCCCGATAATTGCACTCGCTTGGATCAACATATGGATCGATAAACGAGAGCAGATTTGCAGACATCAAAAGAGGGCGCAGATGGTCCAAATAACAGGTTATGTTACGTTCTACAGTTACCGAACAAGAGCGTTTCGACCACCACGGGGCGCTAGGCATTTTGCTGATGGCTGAAACCTGCTGGTGGGTCCGCGGATAATTTGTGGCAACGTCGTCGGTTGTTACGATTCCACAAAGAGCCGTTTGTTGGTGGGAAGCCAATGCTTCCTCGCACCATTCTTTCTCGGTGCTGGGAATTGACGTAAGGCACTGCGGCGCTAGTACCAGGCGGTTTTGCTCTATGAGCTTACGAAGAAGTTCCTTTCCCCTTGGATGCCAGTTAGTACTGCCATCTCTGAAAAGGCCTTGCCATGCACCGCTGCAAAGATTTCTGACCAGCCCCTCATTGATGAAGACCTCGCGCAATAACGCAAAGCTGTTGTAGATTATCTCGTCCCGCGTCGCTTCAGGAAACGAGTCCTCAACAAAAATTCCAGGTGTCAACGCATATTCGGCTAGCAATGGCATCAGAAAACCTCCCTGAGCCCTTCCTCGAAGAATCCGCCGGGCCAGGGCTTGATCAGTTTTCCAAATTCATTGAGTGGCATTTCCCGTACCATGGTTTGCCCATCGTCCGCGTCAACATACCACACACCCACTGCTTCAGGAGTGGGATGTAGGGAGGAAGGAGTATCTGATCCGCCGGAGGCATATTCTCTCATTCGCCGCATAATTCTTAGGAGAAGATGTTCAGAATGGGTTTCTATGATAAAGAAATTACCGGCATCTCTAAGAGCGGCTTCGAGAAATAAATCACCGAGTTCTGCCTGTAATCGGGGGTGGATATGCAATTCGGGTTGTTCTATAGCAACAAGCAGATCTATTCCAGCAAGAGCTGCAACAATGGCCGGCAACACCTGCGAGATACCGATACCGACATCTTGAGGCATAACATTAAGCTTGTCGTTCATTTTCAAGATGACTTGACCCTGTTCAGGACATTCTTCGTACATCCGACGTACCGTGTCTTCGTCCTCGTCGAGGAGGCCACCTGAGATAAGCAGACTGTGGAGTCTTGAGCCATATTCGATTTCCCTGTATCGTCGTAGGCCTACACTGTAGCCTGTATTCAGCCTTCCAGCCATCCAACTGCTTATCTTCTCGACAAAATTATCTCCAGCGTTATTAAGCACGTCCCAGGCAGCAAGGCCATTTGACCACCGAGCATGTTCATGGAATCGCGGAGCTTCGTAATTACGAGGAGGAATCTCCCTAATCGGGCCAAGATATCTAAATTTACGCAATTCGTTGAGTAAGAGTTCGCCAGTACCGACGACGAGCTGACTCAATATAGCAGCAAACTGAAGGACCGAAAGACTTTCAACCTCCATGTCCCTCGCTTCAGTGATAGATCTTTCCTGTCCAATTAAAAGCTCACGTCCCCAATTCGGAATTGCAAGCTTTTGTCCATACAACGGGATATCCACCTGGCTATAATCCCCTTTAAATTTATTTGGGAAAGCGAGGTCATAAATTTCCAAGAGTGGAGTCGAGGGGTTTCCAGTTCCGTAAGCATCGGATTGAAGGACGAAGAGTGGGTTAAGGAAGTTGATCTCTGAAATTTTTACCCATTTCCCGTCGGGGTCTGCCGTTATACAGGCAAACTCTTCACCATTTATCCAAGAACGATATTCACTTACGTATGGCCTTTTGAACTGGGCGCTCCAAGTGATGGTTAGCCCAATCGCCGCAGTTTTCACAAGGTAGCTTAGATCGCATTCCGGAATTGGGCCTTGGCCTTCTATGATATTGTCCAATGCAATATCGTGGTAGGTAGGAATCACAGCATTGGCAAGATTTAGCTCAAAGCTCAGCTTAACCTTTCGTTCAATCTCATGCCCGTGTACGAAATTTCTAAAACCTCCGAGATCGACGAATTCACCACCCTGCTGGGTAATGTCAGCGTCAATGTTGTTACGGTCAAGCACTTCTCGTGCATAATGGATAGCCTGGACTATAGTGCTTTTACCGGCGCTATTTGGTCCATAAAGCAGGGTTATTGGCTTAAACTCGATGCGCACTGGCTCACTGATGCCTTTGAAGTTTTCTAAAGTGAGAGCTTTGATAATCATGATCTTTTCCTTTTACGCCACTGTCTTGAAATTCTAGAGTTCTGCACGAAAAGCGCGGTAGGCGAGCGAGTTAAACAACTCATTAGAAGTGGCACTATCTTCCACAAGCCGGGTCTTGGCTTTGCATATTTTTTCTCTAATTTTCACAAACTCAAGCTGTCTATCGAGTGGAGGTAGGGGTATGGGGTAATCAAGAATCACTGATTGGTTAATAAATGGTAAATCCAACTTTTCGACATTACTTCGCAACGGAGATCTCTGTAGAGCTTCGGCGATATAGATGGGATGCAGTTTATTGTTATCTGTCACTCTAATGACGATTGCATTATCGGTAATCCAAGCCGGGCGGTCAGTTACATGCACGATCCCGCATTGTTGACCAACTCTACCAACAACAACAACATTTTCCTCAAAGAGCGGTTTAGTAGCCCATCCATTTATCCCATTACCGCCATATACTGGAATATCTGTCTTTATTTCAGAAAGCACTTGGTTACTTGATTTGCCACTTTGCGCAGAAACAAGCCCCCTTATCGTCCCGAAGTCATATATTGATTTCTTTGCTGGGATATCGCCGAACATTTCTAGAAAAGTGGAAGAGATTATTTCTTCCGTGAGTCGGATTGATTGTTGTCGCTTTCGACGAATATCATAGGCTTTGTCAAGAATAGCGGCGATCCTGCGCTGTTCTTCCAGAGGAGGAATAGGGATTTGAAACTCTGCTAAAGCCGATGGGCTTAGACGTGGCAGATTCGCCCCTGTTGTTCTGGAGTTGGCATAGTCCACCATCTTCGGTTGTCGTAAAAAATGGCAAAGAAAACTGCGGTCAAGCCTTGCCCCCGGGAGGACGGGCAAAATGTCCGTGCTACAGATTCCTTGAAAATCAGGACATGCGATTTTTGCAAGGTAAGGTCTCAGTTTCCCGTAGAGAAGGTGCCGTTCCGTGAACTTGAACTTAGAACTGGCCAGTTCCCCTTCGTCAACAGGCTTTGCACCAAGAATTACGCCGCCGCTCTCGATGTGCTCTAACCCGAGATAAGCCGTGCCCTTGGCAATATCCCCTGGTTGAATTGCTTTTCGTTCTATAGACGCTACTTCTCCAAGTGCGAAAGTCATCCATCGACTCATCCGAGCATTCCCTCCAACTCAATCAAGTCCCGCATAATCTCATTTTCAAGTCCCTTCATTCTCTTCAGGAGCTCTTTGGGGGGATCATACGTCACCTCCACGTACGCAGTCTCCTTGAAGCGGTTGAGGGAAAGATCGTAGTTCTTTTCCCGAATTTCGTGGGCTGGCACAAAGAACGCTTTTGCACTCCGGTCGGTGTCTCTTTTCGGATCTCTCCCTTTCCATCGGGAAAGACAATCGGGAAGATCGCCGGCAAAGGTGCTTTCAAAAAGCTGGTTCCGCTTGTCGTCTAGGGAGAAACCATCGTTCTGCAGGTCGTAGAAAAAGACATCCCCGGTCTTTCCCCCCTTTGTAAAAATCAAGATACCGGTGGAAACACCTGCATAGGGACGAAAGACACCGGACGGAAGCGAAACAACTGCCTCCAGTTGGTTCATTTCAACCAGCATCTCGCGTAGGGCCACATGGGCTTTCGATGACCCAAACAAAACGCCGTCAGGAACGATGGTAGCAGACCGGCCGCCCTTCTTGAGCATCCGTAGAATGAGGGCCACGAAGAGCAATTCCGTTTTTTTGGTCTTCACTTGGGCCAGAAGTGACGAATGGACATCCTCGTAGTCAAGGCTCCCCTTGAACGGCGGGTTGGCCAGAATGACATCAAAGAAGTTCTGGGCATGATTAGGGAAGTTGTCCGGGAAGCCGCTGCTCAGCGTGTCTTGATAGTGAATATCTGGGGCATCGATGCCGTGCAGCAGCAGGTTCATAGCAGCGATGCGGAGCATGGTGACATCAAAATCGAAACCGTGGATCAGATTAGCCTGGATATGTTCGCGGTGCGGCTCTAGCAGATCGCCCGAGTAGATCTTTTCGCCGTCGTGGTCGATGATCCCGTCTTGGGAGGTGTACTTGCGCTGGAGGAAGTGCATTGTCTCCACCAGGAATCCGCCAGTGCCACAAGCGGGATCGCCGATCACCTCGTTATGTTCCAGTGAAGGGTCCATCATCTCCACCATAAGGCGGATAATGTGCCGCGGCGTTCGGAACTGGCCGTTGATGCCGGCTGTGGTGAGCTTAGAGAGTAGGTACTCGTATAGGTCCCCCTTTGTGTCCCCTTCTGTAAGGGGAAGCTCGTCGATCATGTTCACGGCGGAAACCAAGAGATTCGCCTTTTGAACCATTAACTGGGCGTCCTTCATGTACTCGCCGAACCTGGCGCCTTCCACAGCTACACTTTTGAAGTGGGGGAATACCTTATCTCGCACGTGGTGGAGCATCTGCTCTGCACCCAGGTGCTTGAAATGATGCCAACGGAGCTTCTGACCCTCCTCGGTATCGGGAAAAATGCGACGGAAGGGCTTATCGGTCCTTTGGGCCTTTTTCTCATTGCGGGTTTCATTTATGTCCAAAAGCCGGGAAAACATCAGGAAGGAAATCTGCTCAATGACAGTGAGGGGGTTGGTTACCCCACCGGTCCAAAATTCTTCCCAGAGTTTGTCGACACGGCTTCTCAGTTCTCCAGTTATCATACGACGCTACTCTCCCTATAGTGATGCGGATTAAAAGTCTGAATGATGGCAAGCAGATCATCGATCTGCCGATCGTCGGTGAATACTCCATCAAGGCCGTCGCTGTTTATGCTCGTAAAAGGCGGCTCGTAAAGACGGTCGAGATCAACAGAGCCGTACTTACTGATATGGTTTTGAAGCATATTGAGAAAGAGGATCTGGTTCGCGGAGAGTTTTGGATAGCTCTGCACGAAACCGGTAAAGTGCCGTTTCACTAACTCCGCATCCATACCGATTATCGAACGGATAATTACGTCGAGGGGAGCAGCCGTATCCGCGTAGAACTCCTTAAGGACGGCAAGGTTCACGCCCGGGTTGTGGGTCAGAACAAGAGAAACTAGAGCAGTAAGGTCGTTTTCGCTGACAGGCTGCCCGGCTCTGATCTTCTTGAGAGTTGCATTGGTGTCAAATAGCTCCCGTAGCGTCTCTTCTACTCTGCGCCTGTAGGCCACCATATCCACTTCTTTGACATTCGTTGTACGTTGAGAGAATTCAATTTCCCCGTCGCTCACATCAATCACTCGGGGCCCGACACCAGGATCACCTCCCCCTTTCAGGCTGTGGTGCATGATGCCGCGCAACTCGCGACGAATTTCCTCAAGTGAGAGGACTGTTACCGATTCCCAAAATTTCGGATCCCGTACCCTTGCGATGGTTTCGGCCCTGGCACGTACTGGATTGAGGTGCATCAACAGTTGGCTCACCCAGCCAATGAGTTGACCCTTGAAATCATCGAAGCGTCCGCTGTTCTTAAGCAATGCGGTCTGCATGGTAGTGACAAGCAAGTCGAAGTCATAAGCGTCGGTATGATCTTGGATGTAGACCCATTGCATTAACGGCGCCATGTCGTCGCGAAGCACCCGAACTGTTGCCGGTGCGAACTGGGTCAGTATTTCCGGCCGCGACACGCTCCGTTTCTCTTTCCACCGCTCCCGAACCGCGATGGTTTGCTCTGGAAGGGACGCCAGGTCTTTGCCGATCAGTTCGGCAGCCTGGCTGAAAATCGCCAGTTCCGGTTTATTGAGAGCGGTTTCCGCTAGACCAATCCGCGCCTCGAAGAGCCTCTGCATGAGCGACTTGCCGGCAGTCGGTTCGACCTCTGGTCGATTCTGATCAAAATACTCGAAGTTGCCCCAGTGATCGAAAATTCTGAAAACAGCCTTATCTTTACCGGCCCCAAAGAGATTTTTGCAAAGACGGGTGCCGCGGCCGATCATCTGCCAGAATTTGACCTTTGACTTAACCGGCTTGGCGAAGGTCAGGTTCACGATCTCCGGCACGTCGATTCCGGTGTCAAGCATGTCCACCGAGATGGCAATAGTAAGTTCCTTATTGCTCCCCAACCCCTTGAAGTCGTCGATGAGCTGCTCTGCCCGTGGGTCATAATTGTCTATGACCTGGCAGAAGTTTCCTCCGTACTGTGGGTACATCTCGTCGAAGAGTTGGCTAAGCAGAACTGCGTGCTGATGACTGCGAGCAAAGATTATGCTCTTCCCCACATGCTGGCCAGATGGCTCCCGTATGCCATTTTCCATAAGATTACGCAGGATGGCCCGGTTGGTCTCTTTGTTAAAAATCTGCTTGTCGACACCCGTAGACTCATAGTTGAAGGTCTCGGGATCCTCTCCGTCTTCCTCAAGCTGCTGCTTCTGCTCATCGGTGAGCTGAGCGTACTTGACTCCTGTCCGTAGAAAGTTTGTGGTATGGGTGAAAACTTCGTAGGGAACCAGGTATCCTTCTTCGATCCCCCTCTCCAGTGGATAATAGGCTGTAGGGTCCTGTTCCTCGCAGTTGAACAGTCGAAAAGTGTTTCGGCTTATGAAGTCAACGGGCGTGGCAGTCAGCCCCACTTGGAAGCAGTCGAAGTACTGGAAAATGTCGCGATAACGGTTGTAAATGCTTCGGTGCGACTCGTCGGCGATGATAAGATCGAAGAAGCCAACGTCGAAAGTTTGGAATATCTTCGCCATAGCCGGATAGGTGGAGAGGTAGATCCGCTGGTTGCGGTCCTTGGCGGTCCGGGCACCGACAATTGCCATCGGCTCGTTAATGAAGTCGTTAAATGCATTTTTTGCCTGTTTCCGAAGTTCTTTCCTATCGCACAGAAAAAGCACCCGTTTGACCCAGTTGGCGCGGATCAGGAGATCAGTAATTGAGATGGCAATGCGGGTTTTACCAGTGCCAGTCGCCTGGACGACTAGGGTCTTGCGGTAGCCTGCGGTGAACCGTTCTGAAACGCGCTTGATCGCCTCCAACTGATAGAGCCGCCCAGCAATATCGGGATTCGGAGTAACCTCATCCAGGGGCTTTCGCGATGTTCGCTGGAAGTTGACCAGGTATTGTAGACTGTCTTTTGAATAGAAGCCATATACCTTGCGCGGAGGAGATTTTTGAGCGTCATCCCACATCCAGAGGTCAAACCCGTTGGTATAGAAGATAATCGGTCGTTGACCATACTCTTTTTCCAATCCGTCAGCGTAGAGCTGTGCCTGCTTCCGCCCAATATTGGGGTCCTTGGCTGTCTTCTTGGCTTCGACCACCGCCAGCGGTTTGCCGTTGTCGTCCTTCAGGACATAGTCGGCGCGTCCATTACCAGTTGTCGTCGGCTGCCATTGGACGTCGTGTTCCTGGACGACAAACTCGGTACTACCCCCCTTCGCACCTACCTGCCACCCTGCGTCGACCAGCATGCTGTCGATCAGCCGCAGACGGGTGGTTTCCTCGTCGAAAGCCAGGGCGTCGGCCGCCAGTTGACCTGACTTTTTAAGTACCACTTGGTCTGCAGGCTTCTTAGCAGCCACCTGAAGCGCTTCCCTTTGCACCTCAAGCTCCTGAAGAAGCTCCTGCATCCGGGCTTCCTGAGCAGCTAGTTTTTCAAGGATCGCTTTCCGTTCAGGCTTGGAGTTCCACTCAACTCCGCCATCATGGGTTGATGCTGTTGTTTCGAGGTAAGCGGGACAATTATCTGCGCTGCCATCGCACTGGGTCACGAAGAACCAACATCCAAGATCGTAGGCTTCTTTGAGAAGCCAAAGAGCTTTTTGTGAGTTTTGTGACTCGCCGTGGGCGGCCTTATTGCCGTGAACCCTGATGGCGTGAAATTTGTCGAGCACCACGGGCGGAATGAGCGAGGAGAATGCATGATTATTGAGAAGGTCGTTAAGGCTAGGTTGCCAGGGGCGCGGGATCCCATACGCGGTATAGATCCGGGAAACCATGGATTCCACATACGCCCTGAGCTTCACCAACGCGCTGGAAGGATCAGGGATAGCGTACTGCTCCGCAAACCCGCCCAGTTCAGCCAACTCAGGGCACTTCCCCCGAAGCATTTCAAAGTTTGTGGAATTCATGATTGCTGACATGCCCTCCATTTGAGCAACGGTTGTGCCATCATTCTCCTACGCCGTACTTTTCCAGCCAGTTGCTCAGGGTCTGGTAGTTAGGAAGCCCCAGAAGCTTGGCAGCTTTGGACTTATTGCCACCCGTATTCTTCATTGCCTTTTCGAGATAGATCCGAGCGGTACAAGCCAGTATTTCCTGCAAGTTGACCCCATCACCAATAGCCACTTCATCAACTTTATTTGCCGACGCACTCGGGTGGAAGACGAGGATATCTCGCATGTCCACCTCTGTAATTATTTCGTCGACTGCCCAGACAGCCGCCCGCTGGATAACATTCAACAACTCTCGTGCGTTGCCCGGCCATGGATAGGAAAGCATAAGATTTCTTGCCGATGCAGAAATTTTTTTACATACGTACCCTGGCTCCTCGGCACTTTCGCGGTTGACCTTATCAAGAATGTGATCGATCAGCAAGGAAAGATCCCCCTCGCGCTCGGACAGCTTTGGCAGATGTAGGACGGCGACTGCTAACCGATAGTAGAGATCCTGCCGGAATCTGTTCTCCGCTACCTCAACCATGAGATGCCGATTGGTTGCGGCCACGATTCTGACATCAACTGGGATCTCGGTAGTGTCCCCCACACGCACCACTTTCTTCTCCTGGAGAACCCGCAGTATCTTCACCTGGGCAGCAAGAGGAAGCTCGCCAATCTCGTCGAGGAAAAGGGTCCCGCCATGGGCAGCCTCGAAGTACCCCTTCCGATCAAAAGTCGCCCCGGTAAAGGCCCCTTTTTTGTGTCCAAAGAACTCGGACTCTACAAGGTCGGCAGGAATGGCACCGCAGTTGACCGCGATGAAGGGGTTTGAGTGGCGTGGGCTTGCCCGGTGAATAGCTCGGGCAAAAAGCTCCTTGCCAGTGCCCGAATCCCCCTCGATGAGAACCGGAACCGAGCGTAGAGCCACGCGGCGTGCACGGGCAACCACCTGCTGCATTACCGGGCTTCGGTGGATGATGTTATTAAATTCAGGGGCTTCAGGAGGGAGTCCGGCGCTCATCTTTTCCAACTTCTCGTCGGCACCTTTTAGGAGAGCCGGAATAAAGTCGGCAGAGATGTCAAACGGGATGATAGCGGTCCTAACGCCCTGCTCTCGGGACGATTCAAGAAGTTCGGCGGGATAGATGCTCTTGGCCAGTAGCATCCATACGGCCGCCATCGCGGGAGTACCAGGGCTCAGATGGAAAGTAAGAGAACAGTCGCTACCATGCTCGGTTTTGATGGCTTTGATGGTGGCTATGGCAGCTTGGTAGATCTCGCCAAAGTCGGTGGGGCTTGAAAGGTTGATAAAGCGCAGATTCGAGGTGATGGCCTTTTTGCCATTAAGCCAGGAGAGATAGTCTCCAACCCGAGACTCAGGGTAGTTGCAAAGAAGGACAAGCAGGTCAAAGTCACGGACGATCACCGCTTGAGCAACCGGACCAAGCCCCACCACATGTTCTTCGTCAACGGCCCGAAGGTCCGTATTCCCAAGCCAGGCGCATAAAACTTTTTTCATACACGGTATGTACAATATTTTTTATGCCAACACAAGCTCTTTTACTAACGTAAAGCAACCTGACCTTGGGCCAGGTGACGCGAGATCTTGAAGTGGATCATTTCCCCATGCACTAGGATCATACGCCAGCATTCGGAGTCGCAGCAGGGTCTGTACATCGTTTCCGCAGTAGGTGTGGCGGATAAGCGCGGTGATAGGAGCAACTGCCGGCTACAAACATCGGGCCAGTGCCAACTCGGCCGGCCGTCCTTTTTCTCCTCATTCCTAAATGGGCTTAAGGCAGCTTTAAGGTCAGCGGTCTTCGAAAGATCAAGATCACCTTGTTGCACATGTTGTACATGTTGTACAAGTTGTACTATATCAACAACAAGTATGTGTAATTATTATACTTTACAGGACAGCAAGCATCGTTTACCTTTTACTCATAGCGCGTATCCCAGGTTAGCTACATGTGGGTAGCGAAGCCACCGCAGGATCGGAATGGCATCTATGATCTCCATGATTAAACTGCTGGCACCATACGAGAGCCTTCAGGACTCTCTCAGACGGCCCAACTCTTCCAGGCTATCGAGTCTGCCCCCCCACTACAAAGCAGGGTAGCACAGGACGGTGCAATCGTTATGATTTTGAGGGATTAAGCGCATGCTGACCGATGATGAATTAGAAAAATGGTACTTAGCCAATAATATATCAGTTGAAGCCCAATCGGTTATTAATAACATTCGTGAGTCTGATCCTGCACGTATCGTTCAAGGCGGGACCAAAAATGTACCAGGCCTTTTTTCCAGCCAGAAGATGGGGTTAGAAATTCAATTTGAAAGTCACAAGGTTGAGTTACCTTTATTATGGGAATACGAGACTGATGATGACGTATTAGAATTTTATGACCAACCGCCATCTTTTAAACTTATTTACCACTCAAAAAGTGGAAAATTACTTGGCGTAATTCAGACCACTGACTTTTTCGTCATAAGAAAAAATAGTGCAGGATGGGAGGAAGGAAAACAGGAAAATGATTTGCCGATACTGTCGCAGAAAAGTCCTGAGCGATATGTAAAAGGGAAGAATGGTACCTGGCGTTGCCCACCAGGGGAGACTTATGCTCAAACCTATGGTCTTTATTACCGAATACGGTCAAGCGCTGAGATAAATTGGAGTCTTCAGAGAAATTTAAATTTTTTAGAGGATTATTTATTATTCGACACGCCAAAGGTTACGGAAACAGCGCGAGCTCATATTAATGGATTGGTAGCAGCCATTCCTGGTATAAAACTTTCAGAATTAATGGAAAATATATCTCCAGCTACAACAGATGATCTTTATATTTTGCTGGCAAACAACAAACTTTATGTTGATCTGTATGCACAATCTTTAGCAGAATACGATAGAGTATGTGTATACACATCAAAATCTCAAAAGGAAATTCAACCAACAAGTGAATCACAAGTATCTATTGATTACAGCCAAACTGTAAATATGATAGTTGGAGCAACAGTAGTTTGGGATGGAAGACCATTCGATATTGTAAATATAGGACAAAATACAGTTTGGATGAAGGATCAACTGGAAAAAGATTCTCAAATTGTAGAATTACCGTCTGGTACTTTCGAGAAATTAGTATACGACGGAATCATACTAAAATCTGTCGATGACACAAATACAAAGATATATAAATCATGGGGTGAAATAACTGGCAAAGCTAGTAATGAAGATTTTGCAGTTGCAAATAAAAGATGGGAAATGATCTCGCCATTTTTAAACCAGGCTGAATTACCAAAAAATTTAGAAAAGAGTCGAAATATCTATAGATTGTTGGCAAATTATAGGGAGGCTGAAGTAACTTACGGAATGGGATATGTCGGTTTACTGCCTAAACGAGGTAATAAAGGCAATAGATTGAGAAAATTACCGGATTTAACAATATCAACAATGATTAATTACATAAAGACAAAATGGGAAACGATAAAGCAAAAGAGGATAAGAGAGGTATGGGGTGAATATATAATAGAATGTGAAAGGTTGCAAACAATAAATGCCAGCTATAAGACTTTTTGTGACGAGGTAAAAAGACAACCTACCTACGAGCAGGAAGTAAAAATGAAAGGAGAAAAAGCTGCCTATTCAGTGGAACCAATCTACCTGGAACTAACACCGACAACACCACGCCACGGCGATCGACCATTTGAAATCGGCCACATCGACCATACAGAAATGGATTTAGAATTAGTAGATCCTGAGACCGGGAAAAATTTGGGGAAGGCCTGGGCAACCTATCTAACGGACGCATTTTCTCGGAGAGAATTGGCAGTCATACTGATCTTTGACCCACCAAGTTATCGCAGTTGCATGATGGTAATCCGGGAGTGCGTACGCAGACATGGCAGGGTTCCCAAAACGATTATTGTTGATTGGGGGCCTGAATTCAAAAGCATATATTTTGAGACACTCCTTGCCGCATTGGGTTGTATATTAAAAAGAAGACCAAAGTCCAAAAGTAGATTTGGCGGAGTGTGTGAAAGACTGTTTGGAACTTCAAACACCGAACTAGTATATAACCTTTTGGGAAACACTCAGATCACCAAAAATATAAGGCAGATGTCAAAAAAAGTAAATCCAAAAAAATTAGCAGTGTGGACTCTTACTAAATTTTACGAAAAATTATGCGGTTGGGCATATGAAACCTACGACACTATAGAACACCCGGCTCTTTTTCAATCTCCGAGGGAAGCCTTCAATTTGGGAATAAAGCGCAGTGGAGAAAGATTGCATCGTCGCATTGAATATAATGATGATTTTAAAATGTTAACCCTGCCAAGCACCAGCAAAGGTGTGTCAAAGGTAAACATTAACAAAGGTATTAAAATTCGTTATCTATTTTATTGGTGCGATAAATTCAACAATAAGGATATTAAATTTGTTCCTAATCGGTATGAGCCTTATAACAGAGGAGTCGCGTACGCTTACATAAAAGGAAATTGGGTAAAATGCATATCGGAGTACTACGCAACAATGAAAGGGCGCACCGAGCGTGAGTTAATGATTGCGGCAGCTGAAATCAGACGAAAGCAGACCTTGCACTCCCGTAAATTTGGAGTCGCTGCTAAACAACTAGCTGAAATGGTAATATCTGCCGAAAAGGACGAAAACTTGCTTATGCAGCAACGACGCGACAATGAAACTAAAAAGGTACTTGAAATCATAAACTCTACCACTTCAAGTGAAAACCTCAATGAAGCTAATGTGCAAAGCCATGAAAAAAACAGTGATAATGGCGTTGTTGTAGAGAAGAAGGATGATGGTTCACCCGTGAAAGTTGGAAACGACACTGCTGAAAACGATAATGAAGGTGAGGTAGAAGAAAAAGGTAAAAAAAGGATAAGTCCCAAAAAATACGAGGACTACGGTAGATTTTAAAATGGTGGAAAGATTCCCACATAAATTGTTGTCTCGTTCACTCTCAGAACGTCTTGACTATTTTGAGTCATATACTTTGGCACATCCACGTTTAAAGGAAGCCAATAAGGAAATCACTAGGTATATTAGAAATTCAAAAAACGGTACTATTATATATCTTTATGGGCCTAGCGGCGTCGGGAAAACCACTTTGCTAAAACGATTGAACGTGGAAACAATCAATGAAACATATTCGGCAGCAAAGGCAGATCAAGGTTGTATTCCTGTGATTTATGTAGAGGCACCTTTTCCCGAATCTCGCAATTTTGACTGGAGAGACTTCTACATTCGCTCTCTTACTGCCTTGGAAGAACCACTCATTGATTACAAAATCACATATGGTGTGCAAGGCGTAAGAAGGAACGAGGATGGAAAACTTAAGGTAGAAAAAGACACACCTATAAGGAGTTTAAGAATTGCCTTAGAAAATGCATTAAGGTACAGAAATACGTCGGTATTTTTAGTTGATGAAGCTCAACATTTTACAAAAATGACAAGCGGTCGCACTTACAAAGACCAGCTCAACTGTCTTAAGTCTTTCGTTAACTTAGCTGATGTTGTCCTAGTATTAGGTGGCACATATGAGCTTTTAACATTACACGATTTAAGTGATCAACTGTGCAGAAGAGGTAAGGATGTTCATTTCAAGCGGTACTTTGCAGCTGATTCAAAGGACATGGACAAATTTGAAAATTGTGTTTATTGTTTACAAAACCAAATGCCATTAAAGGGCGAAACAAATTTAGTGCAATACCTAGATTACCTTTATGAAAGGTCACTCGGCTGTGTAGGGATTTTAAAACCTTGGCTCGACAGCGCTCTTCACGACGCACTTTTTGATGGGACAGAGGTCTTGTTACTTAAACATTTGCAGGATAATGCGTTACCGGCCAGCAAATGCGAAAAAATATTATTAGAGGCTATAAGTGGTGAATCTGAGGTTGTAGAGAAAAAAGAATCCGTTGACGCATTACGAAAGAATTTAGGACTATCCTTGAAAAGTAATTTCCAAAGTGATGTAAAACCAACTGAGGCCTGTGCTGCTAGTAACTCAATCAAACCTAAGAAGAGTAAAAAAAGACGCGTGGGGCAACGAAAGCCCCATCGAGATCCTGTAGGGATACCGACCTATGAAGAGTCATGAAGAGTATGAAGCCTTGGATTTGACCGTACCCGTGACTCCACGACGGAGCCGTTTATATAACCTCAAACCTATCGGCATCGGCACACCATTTGTGGAAAGCCTCACAAGTTACATCGTAAGGTTATCAAATGCCCATTGTGTTAATGTATCAACATTGGTTGCCAAAGAGATCGCACCATTCATGACCCAAACGTATTCGAACCGAAGGGCGGTTAGTGGATTTTTTAATCGTTGTGCAGCCATAAATGAATTTGGAATGATCGCATCAACATTTATCAGGGCAATAGAGAATCTTACCCTCAGAAAGGACATTATATTTTTGACAATGTCACCATGGGAAAAGGTATTAACTACTTTAAACCTATCACGCCAAATCCAAGCATGGTGCCCTGTTTGTTATGCTGAATGGCGGAAAACAGGCCAAATAATTTATTTTCCTTTGTTATGGACTCTAGATTCGGTTACCGTCTGCCCTAGGCACTATCAAAAACTAGAGACCACATGCCCATTTTGCAATAATTATATGTATTTGATCGAAGGATTTTTGAGACCTGGTTTTTGCGCAAAATGTAATAATTGGCTAGGCACACTCGTAGACAAGCTAAAGTGCCAAAGCGACACACCAAGTAGTGAAACATTGGAACGGGTATGGTTAGCAGAAGAAATAGGAACTATGCTTGCGTTTTCACCTCAGTTCGTATTTTTACCCAACATCCATATTTTTGCTGAATCTTTACGTTTAGCAATAAAACATTTTTCAAATGGCAACAGCTGTGAATTTGCCAGATTGGTTGGAGTAGAATATTACACTTTAAGAAATTGGATACAGACTGGTTATTCAATACCCAGATTATGCCTGTTGGGCAAAATATGTCGTAGCTTAGGCAAAGGAATTATTGACTTTATATTATATTTTCAGCTTGAAAATCACAATGTTAATTCAAAAAATAAATATGATCACCGAAGAGAAATCACGGATACCGACAAACATATGCTCTTTAATTCAATGCAAAAAGCTTTGAAGCAGATTCCACCTCCAACTATAACTGAAATTGCCAAGAAAAACCGAATCAGTTCAAGCACTATCCACCACTATTTCCCGAATGAATGTAAACTGATAACCAAATTGGTAACTGCATACAAAAACAGGTGTGTACGCATGCCATGGGAAACAATCGAGCATAAACTTTTATCATCATTAAAGAATGGCCAACCTCCTTTACCCCTGAAAGAACTGGCTAAACAAATGTGTTGTAACAAAAACTCCTTATATAAGCATTTTCCTGAAATATGCTATTCAATTTCGAAAAAATTTCAAAATTACAAAAGAGCTGTAAATATACTCAAAAAAACTGAAAGTGTTATTGACATACGAGAAACTGCAACTAAACTTTACAACAATGGAATTTATCCATCTATTTCGACAGTTTCTAAACATCTAAACAATAAATACAGCGATAGATTGATAAATGAGACGCTAGCTGTATTGTTTACTGAACTACAAATACAAAAAAAATACATTGGTTAATATTGAGAAACAAATGTCAGTCAATGGCCACGGATTTGCCACCTCCACGCCAAGGTTATTTTTCCACTTCAGCCTTTCTTAGGGGAACGTTTCAGTTGTCGACTGATTGCTTCCGAGGTCGCGATTTCTTCCGGTACCGGGGTTGTCGTTGTGCGCCTTTCCCAGTCGTACCTCAAGGTTTTCCAGGATACCGGAGAGCTTCAGTGTCTTCAGCCGAGCAAGCAGTGTGCCCGAAGCTGTATGCCGGATAGAAGGATTGCCTTAAAGGGCCTCTTCTGGGTTTTCCGTGGGTAATACCATCACCCTTTGCCTACAGGCGGCAGAGATCAATCAAGTCATCAGCCACCGTGTCATAGACCCAGACACCTTCCTGGAAAGCGTTAAGGTTAATCCACGGAGGACCTTGGAAAACAGTCCCTTCCTTGATGGTCCAACTGTGGCTACGTTGAGGGAGGAGGACTGGGCTGTGACCAAATATCTGTGGCCCCGCGAGAGGACTTGGTTGACTCTGTTCAGCGCTACCGTCAAACCAGAATATACCACCGTAAGCATCCTCGCCCCCACGGCAGAATGCACGGTGGAATAAGGGGCCAGCCCCGTACCGTCCAAGATGACGAGGGTGAGGCGTCTGTAGTTGCCTGAGAAACTCGTTGTTTAACCAATCCGCAATATCTTGTGCCGAGTTGCGAGCCCCAGGTGGAATGATCTTCCCTAGACTCTGCGATACCCCCGCATGTGTAAGTAGCCAGGAATCCGCGGCTATCGCGGCTGAGAACCGCGATCTATTTCCATTGTAGATATCCCTAAAAGGCTGACACCCGAAGGCCCCGAAACACTCCCAAGGCTGCTCTGGTAAATAGCTCAGGTCGTGGTTTCCCCACACAAAATCTGTGGCAGAGTCCATCAACAGATTGAGACAGCGTAACTCCTCAGCCAAAGTGACTAGAGGCCTGCTGTCAACAAGGTCACCGAGACAGATGTGTCTCTCATTCGGCCTGTAGCAAAGAAAAATCTCTGCCTTTCTCAAGGATCCGTGAATATCACCAATTATCAGGGCCAATGTTGCACTCCAGTAACACCATCTGTGACGGTCGCCTTCATAGCCAACGTACTACACGTCCCTCTCACATCATCGTAGCGGACACCAGGAATAGCACCGTCTTTATTTTACCCACGGAAATCCCTGAAGAGCCCTTTGATGACATAGAATGGGCTTTAAACCACCGGTTACGGAAGTTTCACCACCAGAACGCAAAAGTCACGGTCCGTAATTTTCCAGGAAAGCTGGTCATGTCAGTCTCCGGCTCAGATCTGGATACAGTCAAACCGTATGGCGATCGGCATCAGAACACAATCGCGGTCGGCATCGGCCGGAATCCGCAGATGGACAGGAGGAGCTAACTGCCTACGTCTTTATGTTTTGCTGCAATAGCATGGCATAATTCAGGAAACTTTCGGTATAAAGCAGACTCATGGCATGAAAGTTTTTTGGATAAGGCTGCTATCGACACTTGCATATTAGTCTCGTTCAATGCAGCAACCATTTTAACTCTGATATTTTCCCATTTTTCGTTTAACATCCTGGATTTATTTTTTGCCACAAGAATCGAAATTGCTTTACACTGCTCAGGATAATTTTTGTACAGCTTTGATGCTGAATATCCGATTATTTTAGAAATATCTTTTATAGTAGCTGGCGGATGTTCTTTTACTGCATTATTAAAAGCCTTGAGAACATCCTCTTTATTCGGAATACATCTTTTAGCTTGCTTCCTATAAGATGTTTGTGTTGGTGTTGATATTTTTACCACTGGATCTTTCAAGAGAAATTCAGCCATCGACACACCTATCCGGTAACAAATTTTGGATAAATAGTTCACCTGTGGAATGTGCCTACCAAGTCGCCAATCACCCAGCATATTTTTATTTAAACCGACAAATCTAGCGAATTCATAAGTGTTTCCTTCTGTGACTTGTTGAATGCACCTAACAAGTGAAAATGAAATTTGTTCTCTTACTGGCAGCGAAACTGATATCGGGGCTGTTTTTAAAAGATCACCAAAAGAATTCGCGGTCCAGACTCTCTCAAGTAGGGCAGTCTCTTGTGTAATTGTAATGACCTTGTTATTACTATGACAGGTTTTTCCAAGCCAATAGCCGCATTTCGAACAAAATCCAGCGCGTGAATAGGAATCTATAAAATATAAATTACATTTACAGAATGGACATTCCATTATTAGCTCCCGAGAATGTACAGGACATATCGTAATCATATTTAATGCCCACAACAGTGGAAAATATATTATTTTCCCAGCGTCTTTCCACTCTTCATAGCATTCTGGACACCAAGCCTGACTCTGACGCAGCAGACACTTATTCGTCATCACCTTTTGCCACGGCAATAACGTCAAATACATAAGATCTTTCCGAAGAGTCAGAGATTCAAGTGCATCTTTAAATGTTGCTGCCACCACGCCGAATCCATTAATCATCCTTGAGAATTTGTTAAACCCTCTCAATTCTTTTTCACGTAGATAAGCAGCATTTGCCATCGGCGCTATCTCTTTGGCTATCAGTGTCATTACAGGCACACAATGAGCTTCAGCCAGCCTTACAATATATCCAGTGAGGCTCTCTACCTGTGCCGTTCCAACCCCTATTGGCAAGAGATGATACAGCCGACTCCTTTGAGTCAACTCTAAAGGGACCAGATTCCACACCCCATATTCATCTATGTCGGAGGAGATCATTGTGGGTTCACCACTTTTGTGATATGAACTGCATAAAGGGCTGTTCAAGGTTTTGTTTTTCGTCAGTACGTATTATAGCCTTGCTTGGAATGTAAGCGGACTCATGTGGCGTCCCCGAGATATAAGAGAGCGTTCAGCCTTGGCCCGGTTCATCATCAGGGTGCACGTCCCCAGGGAAGCGCCCGTGAGAGTAATAGTCCTCATTCTCCAATGCAAACACTTCGGCGGATTTCGGTGTTTTTTTCGGGTGCGCCTCCTTTATCACTGCGCGGAAGACGGCCTCCATTCCAGCCTTCTTTTGATCGAGGTTGAAAAGTAGGTTATTCAAAATACTTCTAGACAAATAGAGTTTTGTTCCGGTGAAATTGCCACCATATTCGACGGCAACAACAAAAACCCTCTTCATACTCTGGGGGTACTTTTTGTGTAGGTTGTCATTTTTGATAAGAGTGCACGCCGTCTCTTGGCCCTTTTTTTTACGGTCAAGCTTCGAGATTAAAGTTAGCAGGTTACGCCGGGTGAGGTAAACTTTAGCTGGCACATTTTCACCTTTCCCAACATTGGGATTTTTATTTATCTGTTACCAGTGCCTGGTGCCGTCAATAGCGAAAAAGAGCCATCTTTGAGACCAATTATGTTTCGGTTATCGTGTCATAGCCCCAGCCCCTTCCGTTAGCGGCCAAGTTGATCCATTCGGGACCTTCCAGATCTCCTCATTCCGAAGCTCGTAGTGGTTGTCGCGTTCAGGGCGCCGTTAGGGCTTTGACGGCCTTCTTACCGCCGCAGCCGGTTGCGTCTCCCCGGGCTGCATCGAACCCAAAATCCCCCAAACTCGTCGTATTCTCCGCGACAAACTGTACCCGGAACAAAGGGCTGTATTCGAAGCTGGTTTGTGTCTTTAGATTCCTGACCCGGAGCTGCTCGCCAAACTGAAAATCACCCAGGCGGCGATGCTCTCGGGGCCGCATGCTAGAACCTCCACGCCAGCCTGGGGCTCCACGCCGGCGTGAGTGAGAAGCCAATCGTTGACGGCTACCGCTGCAACGAAGCGATCCCGGTGCGCCTGGTACTGCTCGCGATGCGCCTAGATCAGCCAATGAATTGGCCACAGGTCCTCTCGTAACACGAAATCAGCCTGCTCGGCGATCGTGATTCACATTTTCGCTACGTCCCGATTCTTCAACTTGGCCCGCCCGCTTTGGTTGGAATTTTGCCCAACGTAAAGACTCAGCTGCATGGGGGCCATTTTCATGCACAGCCTTGAGCCAAATCCGTAATTCAGGAGGTTGCAACTGCCATATGCCGCTTTCCCGACCGACAAGGTCAAGTTTAATTAGTCGACGAAGTCCGCTTTCTATGCCACCTCGACTTAGATGAAACTCGGTCATGAACTGATTTGTATACAAATGGGCTGTGGGCGCTCGGCTGATCGCGTACAGGAGACGTTTTTGAGAGGAGGAAAGTGTTATCGTTAAAGCTTTATACAGGTCCTTCATATCTAGTTCAGTTTGCATAGTTGGCTCCAGCCAGGGCTGCTGCTACTTCTTGCCCCTACCGAGACATCGAGGGGCCTTCAAAGCATATCAGGTTATGTGAACCGGTGCAATACATAAACTCTAATGATTTCATTGACTTAATAGCCATCGATGGGTATTTTGTCAATATATTGGAGGGCTCTTCTGTGTCGGGGTTGGATAGCCCGCCCTCAGCGTTGTTGTTTTGGGCTCACATGGGCTCTGTGACAGAGTCTTCGCCACACGCCATCCACCTCCGTCTCACTTACCAAACCGATCTCATCATCCCAGCCCCCGAATCTACCCGCTTCTCCGACGCCGCCGTCGTTTTCAACTTGCAGCAAATTACCGCTCTCAGATAAGTGTAAAGGTCGCCGGCTAGTTGAGTTTTCTCTTCCCTTTAAGGCCGTGAAAGGTTAAATTACGCAATTTGCAGGAAGAAGGAGGGGGAATGACAAAGGCGGAAATTGCCGAGAGAATCGCAAGGATTGGGTACACGACGAAGGATTCGGTCGAGCTGATGGAGCAGGTTCTCGACATTGTTAAAGAAACCCTCATCACTGGGGAGGAAGTCAAGATCGCAGGCTTCGGCAAATTCAGCGTAAATGAGAAAGCCCCGCGCAGAGGCCGCAACCCGCAGACTGGTGAGGAAATTACCCTGGCGGAACGCAAAGTAGTGAGCTTCAAACCGAGTCAAATTTTAAAGGAAGAGGTGAATCGGTAGACGTGGTCCGTGTATACTCTTACTCAAAGCAAAATCTTCTCTAAAGAAATAACCTTCGGACTTAGCCCCCAAAGAAAAGGAGAGAAAATGGACTATAGAATTATTGTGATGTCGGCAGGCGGCAATATTATCGGTAAAGGGCGTCTCGCAGATGAGGATACTTTCGACCTCTATACGAGGATGCTGGGGTACAGAAACCATCAGGCTCTCTTTGACAATAGCTTTTATTTCATTCCTGATATTGAAAAGGGAAAGGACGGTTTCTTCAGACTACGTGATGTTGCGAATGTCTCTGTTGTGGAGGATGCCATTACTGTGGAAGTTTTTAAATTTTATATAAGCCCCTCCGATCGTGCCGGGGTACTTGACGTTTATGAGTGTGTCTCTGAGCCTCCAAAAGTGGTCGAAACTATAGCCCTCCATTAGCGAGGATCGACATCACCACTTGCCAATTTCAGGCAGAGCAGACCCAGTCGAGACAGGATGACCCCAGGGAAAAAAATGAAGCAAATGGTGCGATTCATCGCTTGAACGGTCGAAGGAAAACCTGGGAAGTCAGAGGGAAACGGATTCCCCGGCTACAAGGATACTCTGTTTCTCTTACACCGACCGATCGACTACGACGCCAGCGGGTGGACCATCTCGTAGGCGACGACGGGCCTGGAGATGTTTGGCGGCTAAAGAATAGGAAGCCAGAGCGGCACGGTTCCCTTCCTGATGGAGCCTGGAGCAAAGCCAACCTGGAGACCCTCCCCGGCAACTGGAACCACAGACGCAGCACCACAGGAAAGTGGAGAAGAGGCGGCAATTAGGGGAGAAGAGCGACCTGGGAGAAGTCAAGGCCAGGGCGAAACGTGAATACATAGAAGGAAGGCCGCTTCCAAGGTCGCAAGCTAGTCGCCCCTTGAGGAGCAGAAGCGAAGAGGAGCGCAACAGGCACCGATGCCTACCAGCTCTCACCGGTCCGGACGTCGATTCCAAATCAAATGGCAAGTTTCCACCGTGTGTGAGGCCAGATTAAGTCTGTGAAAACAAGTAGTTAAGTAAGCACATTATCATTTAGAACTCTTTGACATATTATGCCATCTTTTTTGTACTTTCTGACACATTATGCTTTTCTGTTCCCTTCGGGACGCTGTATAACCCCTTAAAATTCGGTCCAAGAATTGACAGCATATGCTTCCTCTTATTGACAGCATATGCTTCAAGTTTCATTTAGCCTCTTGCTCTCCAGAAGAGACCTCCTTTACCACACAAAGGAGAGCAAGATGGCGACCTACCTCCACTCCCGCAATGGACACTTCTACCTTCGGTTGAGAGTCCCTAGCGACCTCCCCAGCGTCTTCCCTTCACGCGAAATCCTCAAATCCCTCCACACCAAAGACAAGAAAACCGCCAAACTGACCGCTGCTGTTCTGCGTCCTCGACTCCTGGAGGTCTTTGCGCTTACTCGCTGTGGCTTCATCACCGAGGAGCAAGCAAGGGACCGGATACAGGTTGTCCTTGGAAAGCAACCTGCCCCTCTCCCATCATCGACCCGGCAGACTGAAGAACCTCAACATGTCCACCAGCCTAATGAGGACTCCTCCCCTACCCTTCAAGCCGTTATCCAAGAATACACGGAAGACCGCTCATCAGCCTGGACTGCGAAGACACGCCTGGAGTATGAGAGCTATTATCGCCTGATTCTGGATGTCGTGGGAAACCGGAAGGTATCCTTAATTGACCGCTCGACGGTAAGGGATCTCAGAGACACCCTGAAGCGCCTACCTGCCAACCTCTACAAGAAGCACCCCAAGAAGACCATCAAGCAGGTGCTGTCCCTTCCAGACATCAGACCAATGAGCACTACAACGGTCAACAAAATGCTCACCCTCTTCGGTGGTCTGATGATCCACTGCGTCAAGGAGGGATACCGGAAGAACAACCCTGCAGAGGGGCTGAAGGTCAAGCAGCACAGGAAAGCCCAGGACGAGAGGAAGGCGTACTCCCACGAAGACCTTAAAAGAATCGTCCAGGCTCTCCCCTCCCCTTCAAGTAAACCTGAACGGTACTGGGTGCCGATGATCGGGATGTACTCAGGAATGAGGCTGGGGGAGATTTGTGGGCTCCATGTCTCCGATGTGAAGCAGGTTGATGGAGTCTGGTGCTTCGATGTGAATGAGGAGGGTGATAAGAGGCTGAAGACGGAATCGAGCAACAGGATCATTCCCATACACCAACGGCTGATTGACTTGGGATTGCTTAAGTTCGTGGAGTCCATGAAGGAGAGGAAGTCAGTTAGGCTGTGGCCTGCTTTGTTCAGAAGGGACACTGATGGTTACTGCCCTGCTCTCGGAAACTGGTATGGGAGGTTCAACAGGAAGCACATCACGGATGATCCGCTCAAAACATTCCATTCTTTGCGTCACACTTTCGCCGACACTCTCAAGCAATTGGGCTGCCAGGAGTCGTTGATCTCAGAACTTATGGGACATGCCAATGACAGCATCACAACAGGGAGGTACGGCAAGAGGTATCAGCCCAAGGTTTTGCTTGAGGCAGTGTCAATGATATGTTATTAACCTATCTGTTTCATATCGCCAACTTAGGAAACTACAATGCCCACTGTCTACATTCCTGAAAATGAGGACTCAATAGTCCTTCATTTTGGTGGCGAATTCACGCGAATTAATGCATACACACTTGCGACAGCCCTAGTCAACATAGCTGACGCAGCCAAGGCTGCAAACAAGACGCTGAATCCCGGTTATGAGATTGAGATTGTTGTAGAGGCGTTTGGGCCAGGAAGCTTCAAGGCACTTGTTAGATCGATATACAAGAGTGCTGGCAACTTGTTCTCAAACGACTTGGTAAAAGGCTTCATCTTAGGTGTGGTGACCAACGTTTTTTGTCAATACGCCCTGCCTCCCAATAACGAGGTAACCGTCAACGTTGGGCCAGATGAAGTTTTAATACAGCAAGGGGATAAGAAAATTGTTGTGCCAAGGGCGGTACATGACGCCACCAAGCAGGTTGAGCGAAACTCGCAGTTTCGCAAAGGGATTGGTCAAGCGATTAAAGCAATCGAAACGGACCCGGCAATTGCCAGTTTCGGCATTTCCAGAAGCATGGCTGAACCACCGCCTTTTGATATACCCCGTGTACAATTCGCAGCTATTTCTGAGGACCTGAGCCAACCTGATGCCGATTCACGCGATCTGGAAGAAGTCACTGATGTGAGGATCGTTCGTGCTATTCTCTATAAATCGAAGAGAAGATGGGAGTTCGTTTGGAATGACATAAAAATTGCAGCGCCAGTTACCGACGATGAATTTTATAATAAGTTTTTCTCCCGACAGATAACAATAGCACCAGGAGATTCCCTACATGTACGTCTCAAAATTCATCAGAAATGGAATCAAGAGGCTGGGGTATTTGTAAATAAGTCGTATGAAGTTGTAGAAGTTATGATTCACAATCCACGCCCTTCCCAAGAGACTCTCGACCTTAATCCCACAGTGAGCCTACCACCGACGGGGGACCCCCTCGGGCAATTACAATTAAGCCAGCCTCCAAGGTTTCGACTGCAAATCGAGGAGGACACCGGCAGCTATAAAGGCTGAAAAAGGAGATAACTATCAAACTGGAACGTAAGGACGTCGAATTTCCATTATGGAGAAAGAAGGTAGATAAGTCCCTGTTCGATTACAAGGGAACCACTATCCCGACATGGGCTTGCAATATGTGGCAATTACAGGCTGATTTTGCAGATATCTCCAGTAAAAGAGATCCACGAGCTAAGGTTAAAATCACATTCAAATCAGCAAGTTATGACGGATGGCTCACCTCTGCAAAACAAGGACGGAACACCCCTGCATACCGTCTATGGTTTCCTGAGTCTCTCTCAGTTGAACTGAAGCACACCTTTCTGATGAGCTATATGAGAGCTTTAGAAACCAGCCTCAGTCCTCTCACAACTGCAGATATCGAAAAAGCCATCCCCTTCTGGGAATTTTTGGACATCGAATATGACAATACATGCAGAACCTTTAGGTTCACTGCCTACTACACCCAGGAACCAAGCTTTCCTGAACTATTCAAACGCTTGGTGCAATCATCAGCAATCAAACGAATCGATGACGAAATAGCGGGTAAAAGCGAAGCTAGAATCCACAAACAAGACTGGATGCCTAGAAGGTCTCTTCCGCTGCAGCAAGGCGTAAAAAATGTCATATATACCCTAATAGACACGCAAAACAAACTCCTCTACGTAGGAGAAGCCGTTGACCTGGTAAAACGACTCAGCGTCAACTACTCCGCAATCCCACACTGGGACCACTTCCGTTATGATGTTTTACCTGACATCATGGCACCACACAGGGTCACTCTTGAAAGAATGGTAATACGAGACTTGGCAGCTCTGCTTCCCAACCGGATGCATGAAGACAATATTTGCATTTCCGAATATCGTTTAGCAAACACACGGATAGATAAGTAAGGGGGAAGCGGAGATAGACTCACAACACGCAATAGCCCACAACAAAATAATGATCATAGATCGTGAGACCTTGATCACGGGGAGCTTCAACTTCACCGAAGCAGCAGAAGAAAAAAACGCAGAGAACCTGTTGATCATCAAAGGAAACCAGGCACTCGTTGAAAGGTATAGTAAAAACTTCTACCTGCACCGGGAGCATGCGGAGAGTTATAAGGGAAAGTGAATAGGAGCCGCCACAAAAGGGAGGTAAGGTCGTGAATCACTGGATATTCCAAGGTAATCCTGATTATTTCGATATCGACACCTATATCAAGAATTATGACAATGTCCGGTGGCTGGTCGGTCAGAAACATTTGGCAGACAAAATGGCACCGGGGGATGAGGTTTTCTTTTGGCGTGCGGCAGGAAAAAAAAGTGGAAAGATTCCAGGAATAGTCGCGTATGGAATCCTCACCAGCGCTCCGTCCCTAATAGAAGAGGACGAGGCTTCTATCCCACTCTACAAGCCAGGTACTCCTCCTCCAGGAATAGATCTGAGAGTATCTATTCAGATAAAACACAAATGCCTGGGAGCAAAGGAGATCATAAAGAAAGACTGGCTACTGGAGGATCCTGTCGTCCCCCATATGCGTATCCTCAAATTCTTCTCCGAAACAAACTACCTTATCACCACCAATGAAGCTCAAAGACTTTTCACACTGGTAAGGAATACCGGACGAGATTGGACACGTGAAGAGAGCATCGGCGGTTTGTGGGCGTATGCTCAAACGCTAAACTCTTCCATCTCAAGATTACCAGGCAGCCCGGTATCTGAAGTGGCTCTTGCAATTGGCCGCGCTCTTCCCGGCGTGTACAACAAAGTGATGAATTTTAGGGCGCTTGACCCTACTGATGAAAGGAAAGGGTTCTCCTCTGTCAGTCAGACTGATGAGGCTGTTTGGCATGAGTTCTTTGACCCAAGTTCAAAAGCTCTTTTGGTATCAAAACTGGACTCGGAGTTCTCACGTCTATGGGGGAAAGGGCAATACGAGCCAGAAGAAAAACTGAGATACAAAGAGTTCGGGGAGGCACCTGACGATGACCCACAAGAACTACAACGATTTGCAGCACGCGTTCGGAGGGGACAGCCCCTGTTCAGAAAGAATCTTCTGGAGGCATATGGTCCGTGCTGTGTCCTTTCAGGACATGGGCCAGCAGAAGTTCTTGAAGCAGTTCATATCCTGCCACATGCGAAGTCGGGTATAAACAAATTAGACAATGGGCTTCTCATGAGGGCAGATCTCCACTATCTCTTCGACGCTGACTTGATCAAGGTTAACCCAGAGACGCTTGAGGCTGAAGTTGACGCCACTCTGCAGAACACCCCATATTACGCCTTTCACGGCAAAAAACTGAACCCGCGTCAGAACGGCTCTCAAATCTCCTCAGATTTCCTAAAGCTGAGATGGAGCCACATAAAGCAGCAGTCTTGATGGCAATACATCTGCGGGGTGCATCTCCCGCAATAGCCTAGCCTTGGAAAGGAATACCTTGTGGATACTTGTCCCTTTTGCGGAACGGAAATGTACTTTCAGAGTCGGGGTGGCACGTCAGACGTTGAATGTCGGCGTTGTGGCAACTATTCCGTGACAAACACAGCATTGGGAATGGTACGGAACAAGACCTTTTCAGGAAGGCAACTCACCAACATTTCAGGGTGGCTCAAAGAGAATCCGGGATTCACAATTAGTAGTGAAAACCTAGTATCTCTAACCTCACTGGTTACACCTTCCTTCCACCAACGTGCGGATAAATTGCTTGTAGGCTTAGAAGCATTAACCACTTACGCAGGAGAACTCTTAGAATACTCTGATGATTGGCTTTCGATATGCTGGGCTTTGAACTTCGAAGAGTTTGTTGAACTGGTCGAGTACTTGGCATCCATCGAATATATTGATAACACCAAAAGCACTCTTAACATCATCCGCCTCAAAATCAATCCTGGAGGGTGGGCTTATCTCGATAAAACAAGAACTACAAACATGAATAGCGCACAAGGTTTTGTCGCGATGTGGTTTGCTGAGGATCTCCAAGATGTCTATCTACGAGCCATTGATCGGGGTATCAGGCAGGCAGGATATCATCCTCACCGCGTGGACCTAAGCGAACATAACAAGAAGATAGATGATGAAATTATTGCTCAAATACGCCGAAGTCGCTTTGTCCTTGCTGACTTTACCGGACACAGGGGGGGAGTGTATTACGAAGCAGGGTTCGCGAAAGGATTGGGTTTGGAGGTAATCTGGTCCTGCCGCAAAGACAATCTTGATGAACTTCATTTCGACATAAGGCAATACAACTGCATCGTTTGGGAGCAGGACAAGTTGGAGGAGTTTGCCAAGAGAATACAGGACCGTATCGAAGCAGTGTTAGGAGCAGGTCCACATGCCTCAGGTGTCAAAAGCGACGCAACAGGCACGTGACACGAAAAAATGGGGGGATCGCTTATCGATCCTAGTTTTAGAGGTAAACGGCTAAGAGAACAACTCCAGCCTCTTAGCCGCTTCGTCAAGGCTTGTCGACGCTAGGTGGCAGTACTTCATCGTCACCTCAATCGAGGAGTGCCCTAACCACTCCTTTACGACGAGTAGTGAACTGCCTGTCTCCAGTAGCCGTGAAGCACAGGTGTGGCGGTAGGCATGGGCAACGCAGTCCCTTTCAAGTCCCAGAGCATCTCGCATCTTTTTCCAGTTTCGCTCATACTTGTCCTTCGTGATGGTGAATGGGACTCGCCCCCTCACCTCCAAGATCTGACTTGCCCTCTGGGTCAGTGGGACTGTCCTTGGCTTTGCCCCCTTGTTTACCCAGGAAGTTACCCTGCGACTTGGAATGTTGGCCTCCGAAATCAGTCTCCCGTCTTTACCCCTCCTACCGATCCCTAGACACTCCGACAACCTAAAGCCTGTATCGATGAGCAATACTGAAATGTCAGCCATTTCTTCCATTTCATGCGAACGGAACCAGTTGATGATTGCATTCTCCTCCTGCCGAGTAAACACCTTGATCCTCCCGTCCTGATCCTTGATCTGCGGGAATTTTGGGACTGGCAATGCATATGATTCTGCGGCATGCCTAATGACGGTTCTGAAAGCCGTCAGGTAGCGGTTCACCGTGGATACATTGCTAATTGTTCCCTTGAGGTGTGCATGCGCTATACGTACCTTTTTGGTATCAATCTCCACTATGGGTATATCGCCTACTATGTTGAGGACGGCGCGAGCATACCGATACGAAGTTGTACCCGAAACATTGCCGACCCACCGCTCTTTATAGACATCCTCGATAGCTTGCGAAAACGTGATTGAAGAGGAGGAGGTCCTGTTGGGTTTGTTGCTGCCCTTTAGCTTCTTCGGGATGTCGCCGCCCTTTAGCTTCTGCAAATACAAATCTTTCTTGAGTTGCTTGATGGCTTCCTGCGCCAAATCTGGGTCAGTAGTTTTCGTACATTTGTTTACCTCACACCCTAAGTATGCGAATTTCATGTAAAGCATACCTTTCTTGCCACGACGGTACAGGTTTCTCATATTCGTATTTGCAATATCTTGCATAGCTACAGTACCTCCTGTTGAAACAGTTGAATCAATTGTAGCAAATGTTTTTGTTAGAAGTGCATTTTTTTTAGTTTCTATATCCTGATAGTTTCTATGTCGAAACAATTTCATTCAGTAACCAATTTTATTGTACTTACGAAGTATTACTTTCTTCCTTTCTTCAGTAATCGCGTCTTCAGTACCAAAGGTGTCGAAATATAATCTGTCCAGATGAGCCATGAAGCGCATACGATCCAGGTTTATACGCTCTCCTGCAGTTGGGTAGAACTCTGGAAAAGGGGTAGGCAGATGTGAGTAATCACGAGTTGGACCAAGGGAGGGTTCAGGATTTCCACCTTCAGGATCAGGAGGCGGGGTAAGAGCAGCCCCCACCTGAGATGTAGATTTTGGTGGTACCTCGACGTCTTTCTTCTTCGGAACGGTGTAGGTCCTGACAATGTTCTGGAGTCCGTCTGCCAAGTCTTTTATCTGCCTTCCTAGCGCTGCAAGGGGATGCTCTCCGATATTACCAGGAGGGGGAAGTTGGGAGAGAGCGCTGGGGCGGGCATTTTCTGCGACTTCAATTCTTAAGGACCGGGTCCAAGACATCACGAGACCTCCTTGAGAAACTTCTCCACCAGACGGTCAAGTACATCACTCCTGCCAAGGTAAAGTCTGTAGAGGAGAGAAGACTTCTCATGTGGAGACAAGGTGTAAGTAGCCCATACAAGGAACCGCCCACTGTCAACTCCATGGTTCTTGGTTATTGTTTGAATTAACCAGAAAGGCGTTTCCTCGCCTGTGATCGTCTTTGGACCTTCATTTGGGTGAGGACCTTCAACTGGCGGAAGAACGCCTAACGATTGGCGTAGATCCTCCTCCACCAGACACCTGAGAGCTAAGGGCGCCTGATACTCCTGAGGGACTGGCGCAGGTTTGTTGATCATGGTCATGTGTCGACTCCTTTCTGTAAAGGGTTCTTGAAGCTGGGCAAAGCTCCATGTAGTAAGACGCTCTGGTAAAATCGAGAATAAGGACATCCTTGATCAGTGTTGTGTGCTTGAAGATGATGTTGTTACGGGTGATTCTTACAGGGTCTCCACAGACAGGGCAGGAGACCCATTCGGCAACGTAATAGCGTGGCATACTAGATTGACTTTGATGTGATGATCATGAGGGAGAAGACTCAAGGGTGTACATTACCCCTTAAGAATAGAAGGGAAAAGATACACCCCTTATGAGATAAGTGTCTGGAAATACAAGCCTGAGGGTTTGGAGGCAACTTCAAGCTGTACGCTTGAAAGAGCTGCCTGGAAGGAGTCTGTGTAGAGCATCTTCTTGAAGGGGGTCGGTTGCATCATCAGCATGTTTCGAATCGGAGCACAAGGAAAGGACTCCAAGCCAGCTTTCAGTTGCTCCTGTACAAGGTCAAAAGCTGTCTGTTGCTTTCTTGTCAGGGTAAAGCTTTGGGTCTTCCAGTCCTGGACGGTGGCTTCTGGGAAGATCACAGGTAGCTCTTTCCGCAAGCCTGTCTTCGGGTGAGCTATGAGCCACAATCTGGTGGGAGGACAGGTGTCGCCTTCCGACTTCCTGACCATACTCCTAGTCACTCCTTGGAGTAAGTCGCTGGAGATCTCCCCTTTCTTGACCATGTTGATCTCTGCCTGACTGGGGAACTCGCCTTCCTCCGTGGACATCAAACCTGCTGCCCTGGTCATGGCGTCGTACGTTGAATCAGGGTACTGGTAGGCACTCAGACCAATGACGTTGGGGATCTCGCAGAACTCGTTGGTCGCTGTATGCTGCCCCCATGTGCAATACTGCAGCCGCTCCATGTCGGACAGCGGCAGGTACTTGCTCAGTGACTGCTGAAGAGGAAGGACTTGATCCTGATACAGCAAGAAGAGGAACCTTTCACCAGGAAACTCCTTGATGACCTTGACCAGTTCGGGAGTTACGGTCTTGAGGTCCGTGATGATCCCCTTCCCCGCAGATCGATCCCACACGCTGATGGTCAGGTTGCGATAGGATTTGTTGCTGTAAGGGAGATGCTCTAGGTTGTCCAGTCTCTTCCGCTGCACCTTGTAGGTTCCCTTGATCCGTCCTGAGGCATCCAGGATCAGACAGGGCGGGAAGTCTGATGGAATGCTCTGAATGCAGTCGATGATCAGATGGTTCCTCCGTTCCCTCCTCAAGGTGACAGACTGCCCAGAGAGCCTGAAGAACAACTCCAAAAGATCACGGTCATCCTTCTTCCTGACCTGGGTGAAGAAGTCTGGAGGGAGATCAGGTAGTATCGGCATCCGGTACACTGGCTTTGTCCACCTTGTTAGTTCATGTATCGTGTCCTGGACGATCAGGACCAACTCCTCGGATACCATAGCCAACGGAGTATAGAGTCTGCCGAAGTCATAGGGGTTGATGACGATATCCTTCCCCAGTAGCAACGACTCATCCCACACCTTTACCGCTCTTGGCTTGCCTTTGTAGTTGAAGGTTGACTGGGAGTCTATGCTGACTCCCTGACTCCTTTTCCGCACCTGCTCCTTGGTTGTGAATAGAACCAGAGCCTTATCGATGTTCTCAGAGCCAAGCCCCATCTGGTTGAGCTTCCACTCCTGCTTACCAGCCAGAACAGCATAACTGTCCTGAGGTAGCTTACAGTCTTGAACGTAGCGCTCAATCTCCGAGAGTCTATCGACACAGATTAGGATGCCATGGGGGTGGCCTCCTGTGGGGTACATCGTAATGTAGACGTTTAACCAAGATACGATAGCTGTGGTCTTGCCCACACCAGGGTCGAGCGAAGATAGGTAATACTTCGTTCCTGCTTCTTCCATCAGCATCGCTGTGAGGGTACTCTGAATGGCTTTCAAGGCGGTCTGCTGGTCAGCTGAAGGTCTGTGACCATATTGAGCAAACATCCCCATCATGTGGTCGAATGCCTTTTCCGTAATACTCATCCTAGATCACCCCTTTCTCTGCGCGTTTGAGCAGCAAGAGTTCCTGGTTGAGGTCGGGGTTGGACTTCAGGTAGGACGCATACAGGCGCACAGCCCTACGCATCACCACGGATTGGCTGATGCTCTGCTCCCGTTCCCTCAGGATCTCCTGAGCTTCAAGAAGCCTTGCATGAGAAGCCTCATCCAAGTTCGGGTGGACGCAGACACCAGAGCCACGCTTGATGTAGGTCTTCCTCGGTTGCTTGTTGCTGGTCATTGGGTTGTCTCCTTTTTGGTAGTAGATTTGGCTGCAAGAATTGCCAAAAATAGATCTCCAGAAGGACGCACGATTATTTCGGGTCCTTTAGGAAGGGAATAAGCCGGTACAAACGTCTTGGTGGTTGAAACATCACAAGCTAGTACCACTAGTTACCGCTGACCCAAGAGATCTAGTGGATGCTTGGGAGGCTACTCTTTAGAAGGGGAATAAGGTTTGGGGGTGCAGCCGCCTTTGGTGAGTGTTTGGGAGGCTGTTCTTTAGACGGGGAATAAGCAGGTACAGGCGGTTTGGAGGCGTATTAATCTGAGGCAAAACATGGAGTTACCGCAGCATCGAGGGGCTAGTGACGAGAGGGCTATTCTTTAGGCAGGGAATAAAGTCCACCTATCATTAGGGCAAGGTCTTTTGATCGACTCCAAAATCGCTTCTACCGCCTATCACAAGAGTTGACATCTGATTTTTGATAGTCTACTATCACACCATCTTTGACTTCTGTGATAGGAGGTAGAACATGGCAGTGATCGGCTACGCAAGGACCAGCACCACAGACCAGAACATAGAGCCTCAGCTTGAGGCTCTCCATGCTGCAGGGTGTGACAAGGTCTTCAGTGAGCAGAGGAGCGGGGTAGACTCCAAGCGTCCCGAACTGGCAAGGATGGTTGACTACTGCAGGGAGGGTGACACCATCGTCTGCACCAAGCTCGACAGGATCGGGAGGAGCACCAAGGATGTCCTGGAACTGGTGACCACCCTAAAAGCCAAGAGAGTCAGCTTCAAGTGTTTGAACATCAACCTGGACACCTCCACCCCGACAGGCAAGCTCATGCTGACCATGCTGGCAGCCATCGCCACGTTTGAACGGGAGTTGATGCTGGAGAGGCAGAAGGAAGGAATTCAGGCAGCAAAGGAAGCAGGGAAGTACAAGGGGCGCAAGCCGACTGCCAGGGCAAAAGCTGATGAGGTGATGGCTCTCCTCGACCAAGGCATGACGAAGCAAGCAGTAGCTGACAGGTTGGGAATAGGTGTGGCAAGTGTGTATAGGATCGCAGCAAGCAAGTAGATCACCTACACGAGGCTTTTGAGGAATCAACATCACGTATTCCCACCCTGTGGTCTGTCCATGCTGACCTTAGGAACCCAAATGACATCAGGGACAGCACGGCTCATGCCCCCCTCCCCAGAGGGGGAAAGTCGCTAAAGTCCCTTCCGACATCCCCTCACAGATTTTTGCGACATTTTTTGGTCCCTTCTGTCCTAGAGTCCGGCGGGTTACAACGCAGATACTTCTAGCGGTAACAGACTGAAATCACAGCGATTCAAAACTCTCGTAACGCCTTGGTGGACAAGCACGGACGGTACGTTTTCTTGCGTGAATGGCAAGGACCGTGCTAGATAAGAAGTGGCTGCTATCCTACAGCAAGTGGAGGGGACATGTCGGAGGAAGGTAAAGAGGATAAAGCGATTGAGTGCCTGCTGAACGCCGTGAATGAATGCCAGGAAACGATAAGAGGGTACGACACCAAGGCAGAAATACTCGGAATATTGATGACTTTAGTCGTTGGATTCCTTAATTTCAACTTGGTCTCTGACTACAAATGCGATAAGTTCGTAATGGGTTTTATTGCTGCTGCGACTGTTTTTGCTGTGACTACTCTGGCATTTATGCTTGGAGTCCTCTTCCCTTCAAAGAATCCGATTGAGGAGATCATCCTTGGAGAGTATGCGCCACGTAACACCTATTTCCTCACCAAACCCAATAAAGCCAAATTCAACTTCCAAGACATTCACTACAGGCTGTTAGAGACGGACTGGCAGAAAGAACTATTGCTTGAACTGATGAAGCTTTCCTCTATTCGCGACAGAAAACACAAGTGGTTTAACGCGGCAGTAATAGCTGCATCGGTGACATTCGGGACAATCGCTACTCTAGCCCTAAGGATAGGTTATTTATGTACAATAAAATAGAAACAATGCTGCAGAAACATTTGGAGGAGGCGGAAGCCTACACCGTTGCGGACACTGCCCCGTCAGCATTAAGGCGTGGAGAAGGCACACTGCGTGACTACTATATCTTCAAGATTGACCTTTGTGCCTCGACTCACTTCCTAGCTCGCAGGGAGCACAGCACCTATCTACGGCTTGTTCACACATACCTGTCCACCGTTGACCAAATCACCCAGCAATTCGGTGCAGAGAGCAGTCAGGTAGAATACGCTGGTGATGGCATCATTGCATACTTCCCGTGCGATACAGTAGATGCTGTAGATGTTCTACGTGCCGCTTATTACTGTCGTTATGCCGCGATGCAGATGAAAGGGCGGCACTCAAATTTCAGGGGATACGAGTTCAACACCAAGATAGTGTTGCACAAAGCTGAGTTGATCCTCGCTAAGATTGGACCGTGGGGTGGGACTCGGGTGACTGCAATCGGACGTGGGCTGCATTTCGCTTGCAAAATGGAAAGCTGTGTGCCTGCAGGAGAGGGACGAGCTAGTTTGGATTTCGGCAAGGCAGTTGGAAGAAGGTTTTCCCGCTTTCTTGCTGGAGATTATGAAGAAGAGTTAGTTCCAGTTATCCCTTCGACTCCGCCACCGCAGCGTACGCTGATGAAGCCTTCTGGGTTTGGGTTGGGGGCAGCACTGGCCCAACCAACAACAGTACCAAACAGCTTATTAGCACAGTTCCAAGTTCCCCCTCGACCAAGAAGCATAGCAGACATGGCGTCTGTACTGTACGATAATCCCACATCTGCTGTCGCAACTCCTGCGCTACCTATGGAGCGAAGGACGAAGATGGTACGGCATAAAGTGGCATGGGGGGTCATACAAGCAGTTGAGTGCGGTCGGATGAAGTTGTAATTTTTTTCAAATTTTGATACTTGGTAGCTCAGCAACTTTTACAACACCACACAGTGGAAATGAGGCTCTGAAAGCGGGACAAGATGCTCCCTAACGGTGAAATAATATTGGTGTAAAAGCGGGTAGTTATCTTGAAGAAGCTGGCCGAGAACCAGGGGTAAAACGGGTTCATGAGCGCAGCGAATACTGAATCCCATCTCGCCCACCAGTTTCAAAACACATACTTTGTGAACAAAAGGCCCTGATTCCTCAGGGCCTTTTTGTTTTTAAACGATTGCGCTCCGGGTACTGTCTGCATGTTTTACGGCACCATCGCGCCGAACTGCTTTTCGACCTCTTTGGGCGCATGGAGCAGCCCTTTGCGCACGTCGAGCGACATGGCATCGGGGAAGATGTACTCTTCGTCCTTCGCGATGCCGTCAAGGATCAGCGTGGCAACCTGGGACGGAGTCGCTTTGGACATCTCCTGCCCGGCGGTCATCCTCGTGTCGACCGGACCGGGATAAACGCCGTAAACCTTGACGCCACGCGGCGCGAGCTCGGCGCGCACCCCCTGCAGCAGCGAGTGCCCGGCCGCCTTGGAGGCTGAGTAGGTTCCGTTGACGGGGAGGTTCACGAGACCGAGGATGGAGCAGACGTTGGCTATCGCCCCGCCGCGTGCGGCCAGTACGGGCGCGAAGGCACGGCACATGGAAAGGGTGCCGAGGTAGTTAACCTTGATCTCCTGGCGGGCGCAGTCGAGCCCGTCCGGGTCGAGCAGGCTCTTGCAATGGTTGACCCCGGCGTTGTTGATGACGAGGTCGACGTCCTGGCATTGCGCAGCCGCCGTTGCCACGCTCGTCTCATGTGTCACGTCGATCCTCAGCGCGACCACGCGCCCCGGGTCGAATTTCGCCATTTCGGCTACCGCCTGGATGTTGCGGGCCGCCGCATATACTTTGGCCGCTCCCCGATCCAATAACTCCTGTACCAGCGCCCACCCGATGCCGCCGTTGGCGCCGGTGACCAAAACTACCTTGCCTGCCAAGTCCATTTTCTTCTCCTCTTACTGTTACTGTTTTTCCGCCCACAGCAGCCGATGCTGGTGCAGTCGCACGTCCCCTGCGTGACCGGCTGATCCTACCTCTGCATGCACCACGTCTTTCATCACCGCCCCCTCTTCCAAAACAGCGAAAAGCGCGCGTGCGGCGCGGCTCAACAGGTCCCGGGCATTTTCCGGTTGAGGGGCCAGGACGGCTATCGCCATCAGCGCCTCCCTTATGATCCGCTGCGAAGACGGGGCGAGATCCTCTCTTTCCAGTTTTTCCCGCAGTGATTTGATACTTGCGGCCATGCCGAGCGCGGTCACCCCGCCCTCGACGGTTCTTAGATGCTCCGGGTCGTGCCGCGCGGCCATGTCCACCAGACGGATCACCCTGTGGTGCAGCCTTTCGCGGGTGCGGGCCATGACCTGCGGCGACCCGTTCTGTGCCATGCGCACGAGGTCGCGGGAAACAGCCGCGAGAATGGACCGCATGCGCAGACCGGGGTTGATCGGGACCAGCAAGGTATAGGAGACCCATGCGGTTCCGACTCCCGCCACCATGGCTACGGCGCCGATGGCCAGGTCGATGTCGGCGACGTGGACCGCCACGCCGGGCTGAACCACGAAGATGAAGAAGAGGGTCGCGTCGGTCGCGGCCAGCACCGTTTTCCGGTACTGCATGGCGATGAACCCGAGCAGCACGAACGGCGCTATGACGGCGATGGTGAGGTACGGGTCGACCACACCCGGGAGCAGGAATATCCTGCAGAAAACGGCGGCCGCGGAGCCTATCGCCGCACCGACGAAGATGTTGCCGACGAAGTGGGCGGGATGGTCCTTGTTAGAAAAGATGGTGGTCATGATGGAAAGGGCCATCAGCATGAGCGGCCCCTTGCTCCAGCCGGTGGCGCTCCAGGTAAATCCGACGGCCGCGATGACGAGGCCCGAACGGAAGGCCGCCCTACCCGCTTCAACCCAGTCCCGGTGGCGAATGAGCCGATGGTGCGGCTCGTTTTCACCGCGGTCTGCAGCAGCCTCGACTCCGGAAAGTACGTCTTGCAGCGCAGCCACCAGCCCGTGCAGCGTCTCACCCAGAAGCGGCAGGTGTGAGCGCGCTTCCAAGGAGAGAGCGGTGAGCTCGGTGAAAATAGCAGCTCCTTTGGAAGACTCGAACGTCGCTGCGGCTTCGCCCAGACGCCGCGCCAGGAGCTCGCGCCACTGCGCGTGCCTGCCGTCCTCGTCCTTATGGCGCTCTAGGTGCTCAGCGGAAAGGCGCCCGACCGAGAGCAGGGAAAGCAGCGCAGCGATCAGGCTCTTCACCTGCCGCTTTCTTTTCGTGAAGCCGGGAGCTGCCGCCCCCGCCGCATCCAAAAGGACCTCCAGGTCGGCCAACTCAAGAAGCAGTGCATGCTCAAGTCTCGCGACCTCCTCCGTGCGTCCCTGACGGATCAATGCGGCAAGCCAGCACATGGCGTTCGAGACCGCCTCCCGAAGGCGACGCTCCAACTCCTCGCGCTGTGAAGACGGCGTGAAGAGAGCGGTCACTCCCGTAGAGACGATGATGCCGACGACGATGCAGGCGATCCGGCCGAAGGCGATCTCCTGCATACGAGAAGGGTTCATGAAACCGCTCATGACGATGACGGTGCAGGTGCAGCCTGCCATGAGAAAGGCGTAGGAGCGAAGGCCGTGGAAGAGGTTGCCGATGCCGACGCATGCGGCGATCCAGAAGACGAGGGCCAAGGTGAGCAGAAAGGGGGATCCGGTGTGCCGGAGGAGAAAAAGGGCGGCGAGCGAGCCGAAGACGGTGCCGACCAGGCGATAGAAGCTCTTCTCGAAGAGAAGGCCGCGGGTCGGCTGGATGACGATCAGTGCGGTCATGGCGGCCCAGTAGGGATTCTCGATCCCGAGGAACTGGGCTACGCCAAGCGCCGTCAGCGCGGACACCGTCCCGCGCAGTGCGACGATGAGTTTCAAGCGGTGGTGCGAATTCATCCTTTCAGTCTCGCGCGGGTTTCCTGCAGCCTCGTCTCCAGTCGCTCCACGAAGCTGCTCATCTGCTCGATTTCCGCGTCACCGAAGGAACTGAGGAGGTCGTGCTCGAGGGCCGCGACCTTCCCGGTGATCTCGGTGACCATCGCCCTACCCTGCGGTGAAAGCGCGAGCAGTTTCGCCCGCCGATCGCTGGCGTCTTCGCTGCGCTCGATGAGCCCTTTCGCAATCAACTGATCCAGGATGCGTGTGAGAGAGGGGCCTTCAATGCCGAGAGAGGCCGCAAGATCCTTCTGTCTGATGCCGTCACCCAGATGGTGCAGATGCAGCAATGGGCGCCATGCCGCGTCGGTGACCCCCAAAGACTGGAACGCCGAGTCGAGCACCTGCCGCCAACGCCTCGTCAGAAAGCCCAGACGGTAAAGGAGGTTGTGTTTGTCTACCTTCGTTGTTTCGGTTGTCATGCAATACAGATAGCATCCTATTTATTTTATTGCTATCTATTTTTTCCGGCTTCGGCAGCTCACAGCTCGGGGCTTTTGCGAGCCGCGGCGGCAACGCCCTGCTTGCGCGGCTTCCGATACGAGGCAGGCGGGAAGACTGTCAGGCGCCCCAAGGCTTCCCTCATCAGGTCGGAGAGGGTCATTTGTCGCCCGTCGATCAGGCGCAGCAGAAAGTTGCGTTCGTCATCGGTGATGCGAACCGATATGATATTGCGCTTAGAAGGCAGGTCTTGATAATGCTCCATACTTCACCCCAAAAGCCGCAGTGCCCTCATCCTGCTCAGGCTCAGATGAACTGCAGCAGATGTCCCATTTTCTCCCGCTTGGCCCGCAGATAATTGATGTTGTTGTTTCCTGGAGCGACCTCGAGGGGGACGCGCTCGACGATGTCGATGCCGTATCCCTGCAGGCCGACCAGTTTCTTCGGGTTGTTGGTCATGAGCCGGATCTTTTTGAGCCCCAGGTTGGCAAGGATCTGGGCGCCGATGCCGTAGTCGCGCATGTCGGCCTTGAAGCCGAGCGCCAAGTTAGCTTCGACGGTATCTTTCCCCTGGTCCTGCAGCGCGTATGCCTTCAGCTTGTTGGTGAGCCCTATGCCGCGCCCTTCCTGGCGCATGTAGAGCACCACTCCCCTTCCCTCCGCCTCGACCTGCTCCATCGCCTGGTGCAGCTGATCGGCGCAGTCGCACCGCACGCTGCCGAACACGTCCCCGGTCATGCACTCGGAATGGACCCGCACGAGAACCGGCTCGTCTCCGGCGAGATCCCCCTTCACGAGGGCTATGTGCTCGAGGTGATCGACGTCGTTCTCGAAGGCGATCGCCCGGAAGGAACCTGTCTTGGTCGGCATGGCGACCTCGACGGAACGCCGCACCAGGGACTCGTGTTTCAACCGGTAGGCGACCAGGTCGGCGATGGTGCAGATCTTGATGCCGTGCTGCAGCGCGAAGCGCTTCAGGTCGGGCATCCTCGCCATGGTGCCGTCCTCTTTCATGATCTCGCAGATGACTCCGGCTGGCTCGAGCCCGGCAAGCCGCGCCAGATCGACGGAACCTTCGGTCTGTCCGGACCGGACGAGGACACCGCCGTCGCGTGCGCGCAGCGGGAAGATGTGTCCCGGCCGCGCGAGGTCCGAGGCATGCGCGTCGGGCGCCACGGCGGTCAGGATGGTGTGGGCGCGGTCCGCCGCGGAGATCCCGGTGCTGACGCCGAGCCTCGCCTCGATGGAGACGGTGAACGCCGTACCGAAGGAGGAGGTGTTGTCCCGCACCATGGGGGGAAGCGCCAGGCGGTCGCAGCGCTCGGCGGTCATGGTGAGGCAGATGAGGCCGCGCCCGAAGCGGGCCATGAAGTTGATCGCCTCCGGCGTTACGCACTGGGCGGCCATGGTGAGATCGCCTTCGTTCTCACGGTCCTCGTCGTCCACCAGGATGACCATCCTGCCGGACCTGATCTCCTCGATCGCTTCCTCTATGCTTGCCACGGACATGACTCCTCCTTGATAAAGTCGCACCACGCGCAGGAAAACCAGGAGAACCTGCGCGTGGTGCTGCTGGTCCCAGGCCAATCGTCCCGAGCCATATCCTGCGCCGGAGCGAAATGCTCCGGCGATGCTGTCTGAATCTCCCTATCCATCCGGAATGTGGAGTACAAGCTGTTACACCCTTTCCTTCGGCTCTCCCTCTCCCCTGGGAGAGGGTCGGGGTGAGGGCGCTGCAATAAGCAATATCTACCTTCGTGGCAACGCCCTCACCCGGCCTCCGGCCACCCTCTCCCGGAGGGAGAGGGGTACAACCCGCTAAGGCACTTCCCTCAATAGACCTTGCGCCTTACGCCGCGCGCAGCTTCTCGGCGAGAACCGGCGCGAGCTGCAGGACGTCGGCTACCACCATGACGTCGGCGGCCTCGCTGATCGGGGCTTCCTTGTCCTTGTTGATTGCGACGATGAAGTCGGATTTCTTCATCCCCGCCAGGTGCTGGATGGCGCCGGAGATGCCGCAGGCGACGTACAGCTTGGGCGATACGGTCTGCCCGGTGGTACCGACCTGGTGGCTGTGCCCGACCCAACCGGCGTCGACCACGGGACGGCTCGCGCCGAGCTCGCCGCCGAACGCCTTGGCGAGATCGGCGATCACGGCTACGTTCTCCTTCTTGCCGACGCCGCGACCGGCGCTCACGATGATCTCGGCACGACCCAGATCGACCTCTTTCTTCTCGGCGGGCTCGTACCCCACGAACTGCAGCGGCGAGCTTCCCTGGGTGATCTCGATCGCCTCCACCTGCGGCGAGCCGGAGAGCTGCCCCGCGTAGTTGAAGGCGCCCGCCTGGACGGTGAGGACGGCGCGCGCTCCCTTCGGGGTCACGGTGCGGCGCAGCTTGCCGTTGCAGAGGCTCACCTCGAACTTGCCGTCCACGATGTTCACGACCTCGGAGACCTGCCCGACCCTGAGTGTTGCGGCGACCCTGGGCGCCAGGTCCCAGCCGTAGGAGGAGTGCGGGAAGATGATGTAGTCCGGATTCTCCTTGAGCACCGCGGCAACCACGATGTGCTTGTGCAGCTCCGGGTTGTACTCCCCGTATTTGTCGGCATCGGCCAGGTAGAGCTTCCCGGTGACCTTCGGGGCCTGCGCCTCCTTGCCGACGAGAACCAGGCTCACCTCCGCACCAAGACGTTCGGCGAACGCCACCAGTTCGTAGCTTGTATCGAGTAACTTCCCTTCCCGCTGTTCACAGACAAGCAGTGCTTTCATGGCTCACCTCCTATTTCATGACCGTGGTCTTTTCTTTCAGAATGCCGAGCAGGCGATCCGCCACATCGGAGAGATCCCCCTCGAGAACGATGCCGCCGCCGCTTTTCACCGGCGGGTAGAGCTTCTCGGTCCCCGTCGCCGCCTCCTCCTTCAGAAGGTTCGCTACCGGGACCAGCTGCAGCTCCTTCTTCTTCGCCTTCATGATGTTGGGAAGAGTCGGGTAGCGCGGCACGTTGAGGCCCAGCTGGCAGGTGACGAGCGCCGGAACGGGAACCTTGACGACGCTCTTGACGCCCCCTTCAAGCTCGCGCTTCGCGGTGACCACGCCGTCGGCGAACTCGAAGCCGACCAGGGTGCTCGCGCAGTTGTGGCCGAGCAGTTCCGCCACGGTGACGCCCACCTGCGCGGAGCCTCTGTCCTGCGACTGCATCCCGGTGAAGATGACGTCGAAGTGCTTGTCCGCGGCGAAGGCGGCGATGATGTTGGCGATCTGCCAGGGGTCCTTGCGGGCGCTGTCGTTGTCCTGGACCTGCACTGCCTTGTCGCAACCCATGGCGAGCGCCTTCTTGAGCGCCTCCCCGACGCGGTCGGCGCCGATGGAGAGGACCGTGATCTCGGGCTGGTTCCCCAGCTGTTCCTTGAGCTGCACCGCCTGCTCGACGGCGTACTCGTCGTATTCGTTCATCCTGTAAGCGAGATCGGCCTCGTCGTACCAATCCCCCGTCCCGTTCACTTTGAAGCGGGATTCCATGTCCGGTACCTGTTTGATGCAGACTAGAATGTTCATGTGCGCCTCCCTATCGGTCGTTTAATGCCTCGGCCATTACCTCTGCGATGTCCTTAACCCGTACCTTCTCCGCTCCCTGGTCCTTCAATCCGTCCTCCAGCATCGTCATGCAGTAGGGACAGCTGACGCAGATCGTGTCCGGTTGCTGCTTCAGGGCTTCCTGCACCCGCTCGTGGTTGATCCTCGTTCCGGTCTGTTCTTCCATCCACATCCTGCCGCCGCCTGCGCCGCAGCAAAAACCCTTTTCGCGGTTGCGCTCGAAGTCCCGCGGAGCCGCCCCGGTGGCCGCCTCGATGACGTCGCGGGGGGCCGAGTAGGTGTCGTTGTGGCGCCCTAAGTAGCAGGAGTCGTGGAAGAGGACCTTCCCCTGGTCGATCTTCTTCGGCGCCCCTAGTCTCCCGTCCTTCACCAGTTGGGCGATCAGTTCGCTGTGGTGCACCACCTCAAGCTCGACGCCGTACTGTTTGTAATCGTTTTTCAAGGTGCTGAAGCAGTGCGGGCACGCGGTGACGATCTTCTTCACGCCGCGCTCCCGGAAGAGTTCCGCGTTGCCGCGCGCCATCTTGTCGAAGACGAACTCGTTCCCCAGGCGCCGGACGCTGTCGCCGCAGCAGATCTCGTCCTTGCCGAGGATGCCCCAGCTGACGCCTGCGCGGTCGAGGGTGGTGGCGAGGGCGACCGTGGTCTGCTTGGCGCGGCTGTCGAAGGAGCCCGCGCAGCCGACGAAGAAGAGGTACTCGGTCTCACCCTTCTTGAAGGTTCGGTCACCAAGGGTCCCGGTCCACTTGCCGCGCTCGGAGGGGGCGATGCCCCAGGGGTTGCTGCGCTGCTCCATGTTCTCGAAGAGGTTCAAAAGCTCTTCCGGGAAACGCGCCTTCTCCTGAACGAGGTGCCTGCGCATCTTGACGATCTTCGGCAGGTGCTCGATGAGGACCGGGCAGACCGAGAGGCAGGCGCCGCAGGTGGTGCAGTCCCAGAGGGCCTCCTCGCAACTCGTTCCCTCCCCCTTCGCGCCGATGAGCGGCTTTCCGCCGTCGATCAGGTTCACCTTCAGGTCGTGGATGACCCGGCGCGGGTTCAGCGACTTCCCAGTGTTGTGGGCGGGACAGAGATCCTGGCAGCGCCCGCACTCGGTGCAGGAGAAGGAATCGAGGAGATCCTTCCAGGAGAACTGCTCGACATCGCTCACGCCGAACCTCTTGCCGGGCTCGAACACCTCGCGCGGCGGCACGGCCGGGTTTTCCAGGCTGCGGAAGTAGCAGTTGGGGATGGCGGTGAGGATATGCATGTGCTTGCTGCGCGGCAAGAAGTTGAGAAAAAGAAGCAACACCACGGCGTGCAGCCACCAGGAGACGTTGGCGACTGTTTCGAGCGTTGCCGCGGGCAGACCCCGCAAAAGCGAAGAGACCGCGAGGGAGACGGGCATCCATGCCGTCTGCCCCAGGGCAAGGTGCGCCGCGTTAAGGACGAAGTAGGCCGCCATGAGCGTCGCGATCATGCCGAGGATCAGGAGCGCCTCCCCGCTGCACGGCTTCGTGTAGTCGTTGCCGAGGTAGGAAGGGGCGAAGAAGAGACGCCGCGCGAGAGCCACGAGGACGCTCGCGAGAGCGGCGAGCGACACGAGATCGAAGACGAGCGAGAGTGGGTTCCTGATCGCTTCGGGAAGCGCCGACAAGCCGCTGCCGGGGAAGAGCCCCTCCCACAGGAAGTCGGCGTTCGCTACCAGAAGGAGCATGAAGGCCCAGAACAGCACGAAGTGGTTCACGCCGAACGGGCGGGCGAGGACCCGCTTCTGGCCGAAGGCGTAGGCGAAGACCCCGGCCAGGCGCTCGCCGGGACGGTCGAAGCGGTTCTCGGCGGCGCCCTCCCCGACCAGTTGCAGGCGCTGGTAACAGCTGTAGCAGAAGGCCAGGATGGCGACGGCGAATACGGGCATGAAATACTGGTGGCTTTGCATGTGATACCTCGCAAGCGGTTTATGGGGAGTGGCTCCGCAGGCGCCTGTCCCCCTCGCAACTGTTCATCAGACGGCGAGCAGGTCGGGAACTCTCCCGCCGCGCTGCTCTTTCATGGTGCGCACCCTCTTGGTCAGGGCCGGTACGATCTCGAAGACGTCACCCACGATGCCGTAGGTGGCCACCTGGAAGATGGGGGCCTCGGGGTCGCGGTTGATGGCGATGACGACGTCCGAGTCCTGCATGCCGACCAGGTGCTGGATGGCGCCGGAGATGCCGCAGGCGATGTAGATCTTCGGCCGCACCGTTTTCCCGGTCTGCCCCACCTGGCGGCTGTGCGGCATCCACCCGGCGTCGACCGCGCTTCTCGACGCGCCTACCACGCCGCCCAGTTCATCGGCAAGCTCGTGCAGCATGGCGAAGTTCTCCTTCCCCATAAGGCCGCGTCCCCCCGACACGATGATCTCGGCCCCGGCGATGTCGATGTCCTTGCCACCCTTGTCGCTCACCGACTCGATCACCTTGGCGAGCACGTCCTCCTCGCGCAGGTCGTACTCCTCGTTGATCACGACACCGGTACGTCCGGCGGCCCTTTCCGGCATCGCCATCACGTGGGGTCGCACCGTCGCCATCTGGGGACGGAACCGGTCGCACATGATGGTCGCCATGATGTTGCCGCCGAAGGCCGGGCGGGTCTGCATGAGGTTTCGCTTGTCGTCGATGCCCAAGCCCGTGCAGTCGGCGGTGAGGCCTGTCTTCACGACGGTGGCGACCGCTCCGGCAAGGTCGCGCCCCTGGCCGGTGGCGCCCATGAGGATCACCTCGGGGCGATGCTTGCCGATCAGGTGGCAGAGCGCATCGCAGAAGGGCTTGGTGCGGTAGTGCTCGAAGACCTGGGCGTCCAGCACGATGGCCTGCTCGGCACCGTAGCTGAAGGCCTCATCGCAGAGCTCTCCCACGCCGTAGCCGATGATCACCGCGGAGAGCGGGACCTGGAGCTTCTTTGCCAGGTCGGCGCCCGCGCCCAGAAGCTCCCAGGAGACCTTGGCGACTTCGCCCTCGTACTGCTCGATGAAGACCCATACGCCGCGATAGGTTGCGAGCATCTCACGCAGCTTCTTTTCCGCCGGATCGAGTTCCTCCTCCGCCTGACCGTGCTGCGCCTCCCACTGTTTCAGGAGCTCAAGCTCTTCCGGCGTGTAGAACATCTCCAGGGCCCCGGCCGCGCAGACCTTCACGCACTTCGCGCAACCGATGCACTTCTCGGCATGGATCGAAGGCTCCCCCGCCTCGTTCATCAGGATCCCGCTTACCGGGCAGGAACTCTCGCAGCGGGCGCCGCAGGCTATGCACTTGCCGGCGACGAGGCGCGCTATGCCGCGCGGTTTCTTGATCTTCTTGCTGTCCATGGCAACTCCTTGCAGGCTAAATCGCTAACAGGTCTTTGCTGAGCATCTTTTCGAGCAGCAGATGGGCGGTGCCGACGGGATCTCCGACCCCGTCCCCGATGATCTCACCCTGGTCGCGCTCGGGAGAGAAGATCTTGCTCACCCAGGTGGCCGACCCCTTGAGGCCGACGGTCTCGACGTCGAGCTTCAGCACCTGGTTGTCCCATACGGTCACCTCGGTGAGTTCCGCGGTGAGACGCATCGGCACGGTTGGGTAGCGCGGCCGGTTCAGCTCCCGGACCGCGGTGATCACCACGGGTAGCGGGGCCTCTACGATCTCGTGCCTCCCCTCGAGCTTTCTCCTGACCCGGATCCTCTTCTTGTCGAGGTCGAGCCATTCGATGCGGTCCACCAGGGTGAGCTGGGTGAAGCCCAAGCGGGTGGCGATCCCCGGTCCCACCTGGGCGGTGTCGCCGTCGATGGTCTGCTTGCCGCAGAAGACGATCCCCACCTCATCCTTTTCCGCGAGCCGCTCGATGGCCGCCGCGAGCACCTGGCTCGTGGCCAGGGTGTCGGCGCCGCCGAAGGCGCGGTCGGAGAGGAGGATGGCTTCGTCGACACCGAGGGCGCACGCCTTTTTGAGGGTGGCGACCGTGTTGGGCGGCCCCATCGAGAGGGCGACCGAGCGCAGCCCGTAGCGGTCCTTGAGCGCCAGCCCCTCCTCGAGGGCGTGGGTGTCGTAGGGGTTCACGATGAAGGGAATCCCCTCCCTCACCAGGGTGTTGGTGACCGGGTCGATCTTCACCTGGGTGGTGTCCGGCACCTGCTTGATACAGGAGATCACGAGCATGACCTTCTCCTTCGCTTTGAACTGCGGGTGTGCTGTCGGTTCTGAGGCAATTCCTGCCTGGTTGTTCAAAATCAAATCCGCAGCCCCCTCTCCCGGAGGGAGAGGGAGAGCTGGATTTAGTTGAAATAGCTGGTGCAAGGAACTAACCGTCCAACTCCCCCCTTCGCAAAGGGGGGGACGTGAGGCCGTGTGCTGCGCTTCGTTAGACGGCGGCGGCCGCGGGGGCGGTCACGTAGTGGTGCGTGTTCTTGATGCCGGGACGATAGATCTTCATGAGCGCCTGGGCCATCTCGGCGGGGGTCGCCGCGACGCTGATGCCACAGGACTCGAGCACCGCGACCTTCTCGGCCGCCGTTCCCTTGCCGCCGGAGATGATGGCGCCCGCATGCCCCATCCTCTTGCCCGGAGGGGCGGTGCGACCGGCGATGTAGGCCGCGACTGGCTTGGTCATGTGCTCCTTCACGAAGTAGGCGGCTTCCTCCTCGGCGTAACCGCCGATCTCGCCGATCATGATGACCGCTTCGGTGTCCGGGTCCTCCTCGAACATCCTCAGACAGTCGAGGTGGCTCGTGCCGTTCACCGGGTCGCCGCCGATGCCGACGCAGGTGGACTGCCCCAGGCCGTAGCCGGTCAGCTGCCAGACCGCCTCGTAGGTGAGCGTGCCGCTTCGCGAGACGACGCCGACCTTGCCGGGCTTGTGGATGTAGCCGGGCATGATGCCGATCTTGCACTGGCCGGGGGTGATGACGCCGGGACAGTTGGGGCCGATGAGCCGCGTGTTTTTACCCTGCATGAACTGCTTCACCTTCACCATGTCGAGGACCGGAATCCCCTCGGTGATGCAACAGACAAGCTCGAGGCCCGCGTCGACCGCCTCCATGATGGAGTCCGCGGCGAACGGCGGCGGAACGTAGATGACGCTCGCGGTGGCGCCGGTCTCCCGGACCGCGTCGGCGACGGTGTTGAAGACGGGGAAGCCGTCCACCGTGGTCCCCCCTTTGCCCGGGGTGACCCCCCCGACCATCTGGGTGCCGTACTCGCGGGCGCCCTGCGCGTGGAAGAGACCCGTGGACCCGGTTATGCCCTGGGTGATGACTTTGGTGTTTTTATCGACCAGGATGCTCATGCTCTACCCCCTTTGGCGGAAACGGCCATGATGATTTTCTGGGCGGCGTCGGCCATGCCATCGGCGGCGACGATGTCGAGCCCGCTCTCGGCTAAAAGCTGCTTCCCCTTCTCGACGTTGGTCCCTTCCAGGCGGACCACCAGCGGAACTTTCAGGGCTACCTGCTTGGCGGCCTGGATGACGCCGGTGGCGATCACGTCGCACTTCATGATGCCGCCGAAGATGTTGACCAGGATCCCCTCTACGTTTTTGTCCGAGAGGATGATCTTGAACGCCTCGGTGACGCGCTCGATGGTCGCCCCGCCCCCTACGTCGAGGAAGTTGGCCGGGTCGCCGCCGTAGTGCTTGATGATGTCCATGGTCGCCATGGCGAGCCCCGCGCCGTTCACCAGGCAGCCGATGTTGCCGGTGAGCGAGATGTAGGAGAGGTCGTGCTGGGAGGCCTCGATCTCGTTCGCGTCCTCCTCGTCGAAGTCGCGCATGTCGCCGATCTGCAGGTGCCTGAAGAGCGCGTTGTCGTCGAAGCCGAACTTCGCATCCAGGGCGAGGAGTTCCCCCGAGCCGGTAACGACGAGCGGGTTCACCTCGAGAAGCGAGCAGTCGCAGGCGATGAAGGTGGTGTAGAGCGCCTCGAACATCTTGGCCGCCTTCCCGATCTGTTTTCCTTCGAGGCCGAGCGCGAAGGCGAGCTTTCTACCCTGGAACTGGGTGAGGCCGACGAGCGGCTCGATCTTCTCGGTGAAGATCTTCTCCGGCGTCTTCGCCGCCACTTCCTCGATGTCCATCCCACCCTCGGTGGAGGCCATGACGGTCACCTTCGAGGTGGTGCGGTCGACGACGAGGCTCACGTAGAGCTCGCGGGCGATGTCGCAGCCGTTCTCAACGAGGACCCGGTGCACCACCTTCCCTTCCGGGCCGGTCTGGTGCGTGCGCAGCGTCATCCCGAGCATGTCGCGGGCGATCATCTGCACCTCGCTGGAGGTTTTGGCGAGCTTCACGCCGCCCCCCTTGCCGCGCCCACCGGCGTGGATCTGCGCCTTCACCACCCAGGGGCCGTCCCCGAGCCTCTTGGCCCATTCCCTGGCGCTCGCGCCGTTGTAGCAGACGTGGCCGTCCGGAACCGGCACCCCGAATTTCCTCAGTATCGCTTTGGCCTGATACTCGTGAATGTTCATCCTTTTATCCTCCCAGGCGCGCGGCGCCTCCTCATATCGCCTGCCGCGCTCATCACAGTTGCCTCAAGGTCCCCATGCCGCTTCCGGCCGGGGTTCTGCGCCTTTTGGCATCCGCTACGGGGGTTTCAACAACTGTATTGCTCGCCTGCTGCGGTTTCCGTCAGCCCCCCTGGGGCCTCTAACGCATCGTATTCGGTTCATCGGTGTCCTCCGTCAGATTTTCGCCTGCCCGGAGTCGGATGCGGTACCTGCCGCTACCGGCCCTCACTTTACCGTTGACTGCTTTGGTTGCCCTCTTCTCCTGCCGCCGCCCTCACCCTACCCTCTCCCGGGGGGAGAGGGGATTGCAGGTGCCGTGGACAGTTTTTTCGCCTACCCTGCCTGGGGGGAGAGCCTTTCCAGCAGGATCTCGGATACGTCGCGGGCTACGAGGAGTCCTTCGAGTTCGGCCCCCTTCACGCCGTCCTCGAACATGGTGAGACAGAACGGGCAGTTGGAGACGAGCACTCCGGCGCCGGTCGCGGCGGCCATCTGCACGCGCTTCACGCTGATGCGACTGCCGAGCTTCTCCTCCGCCATGATCCTGCCGCCGCCTGCGCCGCAGCAGAAGCTCTCCGCTTCCTTCCTTTCCATCTCCCGGATGTTGCCGCCCGCCGCCTGCACCAGGGAGCGCGGCGCCTGGTAGGTCTCGTTGTAGCGACCGAGGTAGCAGGAGTCGTGGTAGGTGCACTCGAAGGCGCCCTTGTCGAGCTTCAGCTTCCCTTCCGTCACGAGCCGCTCCAGGTAGGTCGTGTAGTGCTCGGTCTCGATATCGAAGCCCAAGTTGCGGTAGTCCTTCGCCAGGGTGTTGAAGCAGTGCGGGCAGGCGGTGACCACCTTCTTCACGCCGTACCCCTTGATGGTCTCGATGTTCTCGGTCGCCAGGGTCTGGTACAGGTACTCGTTGCCGAGCTTGCGCATCGGCTCGCCGCAGCACTTCTCCTCCTTGCCGAGGATGCCGACCTTGATGCCCGCCGCGGCGCAGAGTTTCACGAAGTTCGTGGCCACCTTGATGTTGCGCTTGTCGAAGGAGGCGTAGCAGCCGACGAAATAGAGGATGTCGACCTCGGCGTCATCGGAGAGCTGGGTCACCGGCAGTCCCTCGGCCCAGTCGCCGCGTGAGGCGAAGGACATGCCGAGCGGGTTGCCGTTCACCTCGACGTTCCCCATCGCGGTGACCACCTCGTCGCCGGGGAACTCGCCCTCCATGAGGACGAGGTTTCGGCGGATATCGACCACCTTGTTGACGTGCTCTATGGCGGCGGGACAGATCTCCTGGCAGGCCCGGCAGGTGGTGCAGGACCAGAGGGCGTCTTTGCCGACCGCCTCGACCAGGTTGTCCTCTACGGTCTCGCGGGCCACCTCGCCCAGTTGGGAGATCACCTTCATCGGTGAGAGCGGCTTCTCGGTCGCGTGCGCCGGGCAGCGGTCCTGGCAGCGCTTGCACTTGGTGCAGGCGTCGGTATCGAAGATGTCCTTCCAGGTCATATCGCCGATCTTCGCCGCGCCGAAGCTCTCGGCGTCACCCTCCATGTCGACGGTGACGAGCGCCCCCTTGGGGCCGAGCGGCGCGAAGAAGTAGTTGGCCGAGGTGGTGAAGATGTGGCGGAACTTGGTGAAGGGAATGGCGCAGATGAAGGCCGCCACCAGGGCGAAGTGGAACCACCAGAGACCGCGGTGCAACTGGGACAGGTTCTCCGACTGCAAGCCCGCGAGCGCCTTGGCGACCAGGAGTCCAACCGGCGACCAGAGCGCGAGGTCGGGCTGCTGCACCAGTTCGGTCGCCGCCATCCTGGCCCCCTCGATGAGGAAGCCGGTCAGGATGATGGCGAAGAGGAGACAGTGCATGACCGCGTCGTCGCGGGTCGGCTCAAGGCCGTCCGGGCGCACCAGGTAGCGGCGCACGAAGAGGCCCGCCAGGGTGATCAGGGCGGCCAGGCCCGCTACGTCGAGCACGAGCGAGAAGACCTTGTAAAAGGTGCCGGTCAGGAAGCGCACGCCGAAGAATAGGTCGGTGCCGTCGGCCTGCAGCGCAACCAGGATGGTCCCGGCGAAGAGTGCTGCGAAGGACCAGAAGAAGAAGCCGTGGGCGAAACCGGGTCCCTTCACCTTGAGCACCCGGCTCTGCAAAAGGACGTTCTTCACCAGCATCGAGATGCGGGCCGAACGGTTGTCGGTCCGGTTCAGGGGTTTCCCCTTTCGGTAGATCCGCAGCCGCTGGTAACCGTAATACCCGAGCAGCGCCAGGGCGGCGAAAGTGATCAGGTACATCGGGACCAGTACCGCGGCCCCGTGGCCTATGTTCCAATAGAGTTCGCGCGTCGCTTCCATGAATCACCTCGCTGTACATAGAACGTTCTACGTTCTAAGTTCTACGTTCTACGTTTCATGCTGCTCAGGCGCCGATGAAGGCGGGTTTCCTCTTCTGCACGAATGCGGTCATCCCCTCTTTCTGATCCTGGCTCGCGAAGAGGGAGGCGAAGCTGATCGCCTCGTGGTTCATGCCTTCGGTAAGCGCCATGTCCAGACCGCTTTTCACGGCTTCCTTGGCGCGGGCCACTCCGAGAATTCCGTTGCCTGCGATCTTCGCCGCGGTCTCGAGGGCCTCTTCCAACAGGCGGTCCGCCGGAAAGACGGCGGCCACCAGCCCCCAGCTCTTTGCCTGGGCGGCATCGATGACCTTGCCCAGGAAGATCAGTTCATTGGCGCGGTACCTCCCCACCAGACGGGGCAGGTTCTGCGTTCCGCCGAAGCCGGGCATGATGCCGAGGGTGACTTCGGGGAGACCGAGCTTCGCGTTCTCCGAGGCGTAGGCGAAGTCGCAGGCAAGCGCGAGCTCCAGCCCGCCGCCGAGGGCGAAGCCGTTCACCGCGGCGATCACCGGCTTTCTCACCCGGCCGATCAGCGCCATAAGCTGCTGCCCCTTCTTCGCGAAGGTGAGCGCCTGCTCCACGTTGTAGTCCGCCATGGCGGCGATGTCCGCACCGGCCACGAAGGCCTTCTCGCCAGCACCGGTAAGCACCACGGCGCGCACGGTTCGGTCCAGGTCGAGCACCTCGAAGGCGTGCAACAGTTCGTCGAGCACTTCCTCGTTCAGGCTGTTCAGCACCTTCGGACGGTTCACCGTGAGGAGCGCGACCCCTTCCTTTTTCTCCAAGAGCAGATTCTGGTATGGCATGGCGCTCCCCCTTAGGCGTAGTTGTAGAAGCCCCGGCCGGACTTCTTGCCGAGATACCCCGCCTCGACCATCTTGACGAGCAGCGGGCAGGGACGGTACTTGGGATCCTTGAAGCCCTGGTACAGGACCTCCATGATCGCGAGGCAGGTGTCGAGCCCGATGAAATCGGCGAGCGTCAGCGGCCCCATGGGCTGGTTCGTGCCGAGCTTCATCGCCTTGTCGATGTCCTCCACGGTGGCGATCCCCTCGAAGAGAGCGAAGGCCGCCTCGTTGATCATCGGGATGAGGATGCGGTTCACGATGAAGCCGGGGTAGTCGGCGGAAACCGCCATCTCCTTCTGCAGCCGGGCGACAAGCGAGGAAGTCGCCGCGAAGGTTTCGTCGCTCGTGGCGAGCCCGCGGATCACCTCGACCAGTTTCATGACCGGTACCGGGTTCATGAAGTGCATGCCGATCACCTTGTCCTGCCTGCCGGTCACCGCAGCGATCCGCGTGATCGGGATGGAGGAGGTGTTGGAGGCGAGGATGGCGTCCTTCTTGACCACTTGGTCGAGTTTGCGGAAGATCTCCAGCTTCAGCGATTCCTTCTCGGTGACCGCCTCGATGGCCATGTCGCAATCGGCGAGATCCTCGAACCTGTCGGTGACGACGATGCGCTTGAGGATCTGTTCCACCGCCTCGGCGCTAAGCTCCCCCTTCTGCACCTGGCGATCCAGGTTCTTGGCGATTCCGGCCCGCGCCTTGTCGAGCTGAGCCTGAGCTATGTCGTAAAGGACGACTCCGGTCTCATAACGGGCGAGCACCTGCGCGATGCCGCTTCCCATCTGTCCTGCGCCGAGAACACCAACCTTCCTGATCATATTGCCTCCTGGACCGACTCGATGATGACCGCGACCGCCTCGCCGCCGCCGATGCAGAGGGTGGCGAGACCGTAACGGGCTTTTCGTTTTTTGAGCTCCCTGACGAGGGTCGCGGTGATGCGCGCGCCGCTGGCGCCCAGGGGGTGGCCGATGGCGACGGCGCCGCCGTTAACGTTCACCTTCTCCGGGTCGATGCCGAGCTTCTTGCAGGCGATGAGCGGCACCGCGGCGAAGGCCTCGTTGATCTCGAAGAGGTCGATGTCGGCGACGGAGAGCCCAGCCTTGACGCACGCCTTCTCGATAGCGCCCACCGGAGCCTCGGTGAAGTCGTCCGGGTGGACGCTGTTGGTCGCGTAGGCGACCAGGCGCGCCTTGGGTTTCAGGCCGTACTTCTTGAGGGCTGCGGGGCCGGCAAGAAGCGTCATCCCGGCGCCGTCGTTGATGGTCGACGCGTTCCCGGCGGTGATGGTCCCCTCCTTCTTGAAGGCGGCGCGCAGCTCGGGGAGTTTCTTGAAGTCGACCTTGAACGGTTCCTCGTCGTCGGTCACCAGCGTCTCGCCGCTGCGGGTTTTCTTGGTGACCGGCACGATCTCGTCGGTGAAGACGCCGTCTCTTTGAGCCGCCTGCGCCTTCATGTAGGAGGCGATCGCGTAGGTGTCCTGTGTGGAACGGGTGAGGCCGTTCTTCTCCGCGCTCGCCTCGGCGATCACCCCCATGTGGCTGCCGCTGTAGGGGTCGATGAGGCCGTCGTGCACGAGAAGGTCGAGCATTTCGGCGTTTCCCATCCGGTAGCCGTAGCGCCCCTTGGTGAGCGCGTAGGGAGCGAGGGACATGTTCTCCATGCCGCCCGCAAGGACCAAGTCGGCGTCGCCAAGGCGGATCGAGCCCGCGCCTAGCATGATCGCCTTCAATCCCGAGCCGCAGACCTTGTTGATGGTGAGAGCCGGGACGTTGTCAGGGAGCCCCGCGTAGCGCATCGCCTGCCTTGCCGGAGCCTGACCGCTGCCGCCGGAGAGGACCTGTCCCACGATGACCTCGTCCACGGCATCCGCCGGAAGCCCGGTGCGATTCAGGATTTCCTTTATGACGGTTGCGGCGAGACGGGGGGCCTCGACATCGGAAAGAGCGCCACCAAACGATCCCAACGGTGTTCTCAGTGACTCGACCAGGTAGACCTCGGACATGGTGTTTCTCCTCTTGGTGCGGCGCCTAAAGCGACCCGCCCGGCATTAGTTGGTAAACAAGTACTACAATACCAATTTACAGTCAACAAAAAAAGAGAACGGTGTTACATAAAATTTTGTGTTTGGGATCCTAGTCTACAGCACGCGCGGACATGAGCCCTCCAGCCTACAGTAAAACGGGCATCCCTCCCTCCGGAGGGGGGAGGTCAAGAGGGGGGACCGACGAGCACTTCCCCCTCCCTGTCCCTCCCCCTCCGGGGGCGGGGACCCTGGGCGACGTCGTCCGAAAAAGCATCGTTCCCACGGTCCACCGTGGGAACGAAAGCCATGGACGCTCCAGCGTCCGCTGTACGAGACGCGGGAGCGTCTCCAGATTGCGTTCCCACGCTGGAGCGTGGGAACCATTTTCTTTTCGCTAACAGTTGATGCCGTGCTCACCCCTTCGAACCGCACCGGCCGCAAGGGATCATAGCTTAATCAATCCCTCCGTGAAGCGCGTTCCCCATGAGCCTGCGCGGATTCTCCACGCAGACCTTGCGCAGCACCTCTGCGGGGAGCCCCAGGTCGCATAGCGCATCCAGGTATTGCAGGGAGCCCGCGACCTTGTAGAGGATGGCGTCACTCCCGAAGCAGACCCGATCCTGATACTCCACGATGAAATCGCGGTAGCTCGCGGGATTCTCCCTCATGTGCGAAAGAAGACCGGAAAAGTCGGTAAAGACATTCGGGTAGCGGTCGAGGAACGGGGCGAACGCCTTCCTGCCGATCCCGAAATGGGGGATGTTAATCCGCACCTTGGGGAAGTCAGCCAGGAGGGCCGTCACTATGTCACCGTAACGCCTTGCATCGATGTGATAGAGGACGGTGAGATTGTTTCGCTCGGCAAAAGAGAAGATCTCCCACTCCCTCCTGCGGTACTGCGCCACGGTGATGCCGAAGGTGTCGGGCACCCCCTTCACGCCGAGGTCATTTCCTGAATCCGGGAGATAGATCCCCTTTATGCCGCAAAACCCCTCCTCCACGTACCGGGCCAGGGTAGCCTGCACGTCTCCCCAGAGGTAGCGGGTGTCGAGCAGCGGAACGATGGCCCCTTTGGAGTGTCGCGCGTGTGCGAGGAGGTCACTCGCCTCGTCAAAGAGGGCATCGCCGCGGTTGTCCACCCAGTCCGGAACCAGTCCCCAGATCTGCTCCGCATCGAAGCGGTCGTTGACCATCCCCGCCACGGCGACATGCCCGATCCCCCTCCCCCGAAGCCGCTCCAGTTGCTGAGCGACGTCCCCCGCGAGGGCCTTCGAGGTGAAACAGTGGGCATGAACGTCGATGATGGCGGACTCGATCCCCACCTCGCGCATCTTCGTCTCCGATCCGCCCATATCAGCGCCCCTTGTAGGTGGGGGGCCGTTTCTCGAGGAAGGCGTCGACCGCCTCAAGATGGTCCTCGGTGTGGTGTGCGAAAGACTGGAAGCAGGCGCAGAGATCGAGGAAGTCGGGGAGATCGCTTCGCTGGGCGAGCTTCATCATCCGCTTGGTCAGCCTGAGCGTGACCGGAGGTTTGGACGCCATCTCGCGCGCAAGTTCCATCACGCGCGGCATGAGCTCGTCGGGTTCGACGACCTCCAGGAAGATCCCGAGCTTCAGCGCCTCGGCGGCGTCGACCACCCGCCCGGTGAAGATGAGTTCGGCGGCCCTCTGGTACCCCAGAAGCCGCTGCATGAACCAGGCGCCGCCGTCGCCGGGGGTGATGCCGAGGTTTATGAAGGTCTCCCCCACCTTGGCGCGGGTGGAGGCGATGCGGATGTCGCACATGTTGGCGAGGTCGAAACCGGCGCCGATGGCCGGGCCGTTCAAAGCGGCGATGACGGGGATCTCTGCTTTGTGCAGCAGAAGCGGGATCTGCTGAATGCCGCGGCGGTACTTGTCCTGGACCTGCACGGGGGAGCCGCCGAAGGTGCCGCTTTGGGACTGCATCTCCTTCACGTTCCCGCCGGAGGAGAACGCCGATCCTGAGCCGGTCATGACCAGTACGGAGACGCGATCCTCGCGGTTGATCCAGTTGACGGTGGTGATGATGTCTTCGGTGAGGGCAGTTCCGGTGAGAGCGTTGCGAACATCGTCGCGTTGGAAGGTCAGTACGGCGACCCTATCCTCCAGGGTCAGGGTGCAATCCTTGAGCTGCGGCATGGCAGGACCCTCCTTTGGATTGGGTATGAGCGAAAAATTCCTGGCGGTACTTTTCATGGTGGACCTCCGTCCCTGCTGTAAAAATCATCTCTCCATAGTCGCTTGAAAAACCCCCTGCACCAGTTTGATCCGCTGTTCTTCAAGGTTTCGTAACTGATTCTCGGTCATGCGGGGAAAATCGTCCCCAAGGAGGAGCTGCAAGCCGAACGGGTTTCGCGGCGCGTCGTCCCCCTTTTGCCGCCTCGCCCGAAACCAGGCGAGCCCCTCCTCCGTCACGTCCTTCCACACGAGGCTTCTGAACCCGGCCTCCGAGAGGAGCCCGCGGAACTCCCGCTCGTCGACCAGGAAGCTCCCGGAGGGGTCCCGCGCCCACGGCACCGGGAAACATACCTCACCTCCCGGGCCGGAGAGCACCTCGTAGCAGGCGAGCCTGCCGCCAGGTGCGAGTACGCGACGGATCTCCCGGTAGAAACGGCGCTTGTCGTCGATGTTCATCGAGACGTGCTGGGTCCAGACCACGTCGAACACGCCGTCCCCGAAAGGGAGCGTCAGCGCGTTCGCCTGGAGGTAGGCCACTTTAGAGCTCATGCCGAGCCGCTCTGAGAGCATCCTCGCCCCCTCGCAGTAATCGGAGCTTTGGTCGATGCCGATAACGTGGCAGTCGAGAAGACGCGCTATGTGCCGTGCGGCGCCTCCCAGCCCGCAGCCGACATCCAGGACGAGAAGCCCCGCCCCGGGCGCCAGCGCCGCCGCGAGTTCCTTGGTGGCCGCGGCGCCGCGCACGTGGAACTCGTCGATGGCTGCCAGCTCTTCGGGGCGCAGCCGGTCCGGGTCCTTTCCCGCCGCGACCAGGGCCGCCAGGACCTTCGATTCAAGATCCGGGCAGCGGTAGTGCGCGGCGACGGCGCCAGTTGCTCTTGACTCGTGCGCGGGCATCATGGACGCCTCCTCAGGCTCCGGCGAAGGCCCCCTCGTATGAAAGGGAGGCGGTCGCCTTCTTCTTTGCCGATGCAGCGGCATCGGTGGCCTGTCTGCCGTTATTCTGCGCGTCGACCACGGCGATGGCGGCCATGTTGACGATGTCCATCACGTCGTCCCCCTGCTGCAGGATGTGCACCGGCTTGTTCATCCCCATGAGGATCGGGCCGATGGCGTCCGCCCCTCCGAGCTGCCGCAGCAGTTTATAGCAGATGTTCCCCGAGGTGAGGTCAGGGAAGACCAGGACGTTGGCGGCTTTTTTGAGGGTGGTGAAGGGGAAATTCGCTTGCAATAGTTCGGTGACCACGGCGGTGTCCGCCTGCATCTCCCCGTCGATGTCGAGCCCGGGCGCCCTCTGTTTCACCATCTCGACCGCGCTTCTCACCCGGTCGGCCTGCGGGTGCCGCACCGAACCGAAGTTGGACATGGAGAGCATGGCGACGCTCGGCTCGATCTCGAGCATGCGCGCCTTCTCCGCGGCGAGGATCGCCGTCTCGGCGAGTTCCGCGGCGTCCGGGTCGATGCAGACGGTCGTGTCAGCCAGGAAATAGATCTCCTGCTTGAAGACCATCATGTAGAGGCCGTGCACGCTGGAGAGCCCGTCCTGCTTGCCGATCACCTGCAGGGCGGGACGGATGGTGTCGGCGTAGTTGGCGTCGACCCCTGCGAGCAGCGCGTCCGCGTCGCCGCGACGGACCATCATGCAGCCGAAGTGGGTGCGCGACTTGCGCGCCATGAGCCTGCGGCTCTCCGAGAGGGTGAGTCCCTTTCTCTGCCTCAGCAGGAAGAGTTCGTTCGCGTACGATTCCAGGTTCTCGTAATTGGCGGGATCGATGATGGTGACGCCGCCGTTCAGGTCGATCTCCAGCGACTGGAGCGTGCAGCGGATCTTATCCTCGTTCCCAAGGAGAATGGGACGCGCGATCCCCTGTTCGACCAGCACGTGGGCCGCGCGCAGCACCTTCTCGTTCTCCCCTTCCGGGAAGACCACGGTCTTCGGATCGCTCTTCGCCTTGTTGATGATCTGGCGCAGCGTCTCCTTGGATTTTCCCTGCAGCGACTCCAGGTGCTCCACGTACTTGTTCATGTCGGCGATCGGCTGACGCGCGACGCCGGACTCCATGGCCGCCTTGGCTATCGCCGGTGCGACCCGCAAGAGGGCCCTCGGATCGAACGGTTTCGGGATGATGTAATCGCGGCCGAAGCTGAATTTTACGTTGCCGTAGGCGCGGCAGACCGAATCTGGGACCTCCTCGCGGGCAAGCTCCGCCAGCGCGAAGACAGCCGCCTTTTTCATCTCCTCGTTGATGGTCGTCGCGCGCACGTCGAGGGCGCCGCGGAAGATGAAGGGGAAGCCGAGGACGTTGTTGACCTGGTTCGGGTAGTCGCTTCGCCCGGTGGCGATCAAGACGTCGCCGCGCACCGCGTGCGCCTCTTCAGGTGTGATCTCGGGGTCCGGGTTCGCCATGGCGAAGATGATCGGGTTGGGCGCCATGCTGCGCACCATTTCCGGGGTTATGGCCCCCTTGGAGGAGAGACCGTACATGACGTCGCATCCCACCGCCGCCTCTTCCAGCGTACGGAGCTTTGTGTCGGCGGCGAAGCGCTCCTTGTACTTGTTCATCCCCTCCGTTCTGCCCTTGTAGATGACTCCCTTGGTGTCACACATGATCAGGTTTTCCAGCTTGAGGCCGAGCGACAGGGCGAGGTTTACGCAGGCGTTGGCCGATGCACCGGCGCCGTTCACCACCATCCTCACTTCTTCGATCTTCTTGCCGACGAGCTCCAGGGCGTTGATGAGACCGGCGGCCGAGATGATCGCCGTTCCGTGCTGGTCGTCGTGGAAGACCGGGATGTTCATGGTCTTTTTGAGCTCTTCCTCGATGTAGAAGCACTCGGGAGCCTTGATGTCCTCAAGGTTTATGCCGCCGAAGGTCGGCTCCAGGAGCTGGCACGCCTTGATGATCTCGTCCGGGTCCTCGCTGTTCAGTTCGATGTCGAAGACGTCCACGTCGGCGAAGCGTTTGAAGAGAACCCCCTTCCCTTCCATGACCGGCTTGCCCGCGAGCGCGCCGATGTTGCCAAGCCCCAGGACCGCCGTGCCGTTGGATACCACCGCCACCAGGTTTCCCTTGGCGGTGTACTGGTAGGCGTCCTCGGGGTTCTGCTCGATGGCGAGGCAGGGCTCGGCGACGCCGGGCGAATAGGCGAGTGACAGATCCTGCGCGGTCTGGCACGGCTTCGTGGCGATTACCTCGATCTTTCCCTTACGACCGGTGGCGTGATATTCCAGTGCATCGGACATCTTCTTCATAGCAGCATTCCCTCCAAGGCAAGTGACATTATATGTTTGGGGGAATTGGGGTTAGCTTCGTTCAGAAGCAAATCCCCCCTGTCCCCCCTTCGCAAAGGGGGGAACGTTGGGGCTTGTTCAGCACCGATGGGCCAGGCCCCATCAACAAAATGGTGGGCGTGGCTCGCTCGGTACTACTGCACGGTCAGCAGGAGCTGGCCGATGTCGACAGCGTTTCCTTCCTTGATCATGATCTGGGTTACGACGCCGTCCTTCTCGGCGAAGATCTCGTTCTCCATCTTCATCGCTTCGAGGATGAGAAGCAGATCGCCCTCCTGAACGGCCTGCCCCTGCTCGACCTCGATCTTCCAGACGTTCCCGGCCAGAGGGGCCACGACGCCTCCCTCGGCGGGAGCGGCTGCGGTCGCTGCTGCGGCGGGTGCCGATGCGACCTCGGCATCGTCGGCGCCGACGATGGTGACCAGCGCGGCGCCGATGTCGACGGCGGTCCCCTCCTCGATGTGGATGGAGGCCACGACCCCGTCGCGGTCGGCGAAGATCTCGTTCTCCATTTTCATCGCTTCGAGAATCAGGAGCAGATCCCCTTCCTGGACCTGCTGACCCGGCTCGCACTCGATCTTCCAGACGTTGCCCGCGAGGGGCGAAACGATGGTCTGGCCGGAAGCCGCGACAGGTGCCGCCGCCGGGGCCGTGCCGCCGACGGCTGAGGCTGCCGCTGCCGCGACTGCTGCCGCACCGGTCGCCTTCGCCACCTGCACCACGAAGGTCTGGCCGCCGCCGGTTACGGTATAGGTGTCGCCGCCGGTGATCTCGGCTGCCGCCGCTTTCTTGGGGGCCGCTTCCTCGCCGGTCGGTACCGGCTCGAACATGTCGGGGTTATCGCGATGCTCGAGGAATTTGAGGCCAACCTGCTGGAACAGCGCGTAAGTCAGCACGTCCTCCACCTCGTGGTCGCCGAACTTCAGGTGCTTCTCCTTGGAGATCTCGCGCAACTCTGCGGTTAGCTTGTCCATCTCGGCGTTCAAAAGGTCGGCCGGGCGGCAGGTGATCGGATCGGCGCCCGCCAGCACCTTCTGCTGCAGTTCCTTGTTCACCGGGGCCGAGGTCGCGCCGTACTCCCCTTTGAGGACCGCGGCGGTCTCCTTGGTCATCGACTTGTAGCGCTCGCCGGTCAACACGTTGATGACCGCCTGGGTGCCGACGATCTGCGAGGTCGGGGTGACGAGCGGGATCATGCCGAGGTCCTCGCGGACCTTCGGGATCTCGGCCAGCACCAGATCCATCTTGTGCCCGGCGTTTTGCTCCTTCAGCTGGCTCTCCATGTTGGTGAGCATGCCGCCCGGAACCTGCGCGGTGATGATGCGGGCGTCGACCCCCTTGAGGGAGCCTTCGAACTTCGCGTACTTCTTGCGCACCACGGTGAAGTAGTCGGCGATCTCCTGCAGGAGCACCGTGTCGAGGCCGGTCGCCTTGTCGGTGTCGGCGAAGATCGCGGCCAGGGTCTCGGTGGGGGAATGGCCGTAGGTCATGCTCATCGAGGAGATGGAGGTGTCGACGTTCTCAACCCCCGCCTCGATCGCCTTCACGTAGGCTGCGGTCGACATGCCGGTCGTCGCGTGGCACTGCATGTGGATCGGGATCTTGACCGCCTTTTTAAGCGCCTTCACGAGGTCGTAGGCGGCGTAGGGGGCCATGAGACCCGCCATGTCCTTGATGCAGAGCGAGTGCGCCCCCATGTCCTCGATCCTTTTCGCGAGGTCGACCCATTTGGGGATGGTATCCACCGGGCTCACCGTGTAGGAGAGCGTTCCCTGCGCGTGCTTGCCCTGCTTGATGACCGCCTTGATGGCGGTGTCCAGGTTGCGCGGGTCGTTCATGGCGTCGAAGACGCGGAAGACGTCGATGCCGTTCACCGCGGAGCGCTCGACGAACTTCTCGACCACGTCGTCGGCGTAGTGGCGGTACCCCAGGATGTTCTGACCGCGGAAGAGCATCTGCTGCGGCGTGTTGGGCATCGCCTTTTTCAGTTCGCGCAGGCGCTCCCAGGGGTCCTCGCCCAGGAAGCGGATACAGGAGTCGAAGGTGGCGCCGCCCCACATCTCGATGGACCAGTAGCCGACTTGGTCGAGCTTCGCGGCGATGGGGAGCATGTCGTCCAGGCGCAGGCGGGTGGCGAACAGGGACTGGTGGGCGTCCCTGAGGACGACTTCGGTGATGCCTAAAGGTTTCGTTGTCTTGGCCATTTCGAACCTCGCGATTGTTCGTGTATTTTGTGTTCCATAGAGAGTCATTGCTCCTCCCCCTCCGGGGGAGGGAACGGATCGTTACCCCCTGATGATCCTCGGCAGGAGCATCTGGTGCACCGGGGTGATCGATTTCGGGTTCTGGTAGTTCGCACCGGTGAAGGCCTGGATGTACCTGCGCAGCTCGGGAAGCTCGACGATCTCGTCGACGAATCCGCTGATGGCGCAGTAGGCGGGACGCGACTTCTCCTGGTAGTCCTGGATCATCTGGTTCATCTTCCCGATGACCGGTACGAGGTCGTTGCCGGAATCCTGCTCCTTCACCAGGCGGCGCGCGTAGGAGGCGGCGGCCGCGGTCTCACCGTGCATCACGTAGATCTCGGTGAGCGGGGTGCCCAAGGTGAAGGCGTTGTTGTTGTTCGCCTGCGGGCCGCACATGATATAGTGCGCCGCCGCGGTTCCCTTCCTCAGCACGACGCACATCATGGAGAGCTCGGTCTGCTCGATGGAGTAGACCAGCGACTGCCCGAGCGCCAGCAGTTCGGCTTCCTCGGCGAGGTCGCCGACGTCGATGCCGGTGGTGTCCTGGAGCCAGACGATCGGGAGGTTGTCGCGACCGCAAAGCGTCACGAACTCGGCCTGCTTGATGAGCCCCTCGCGGTAATGCTTGCCACCCACGGCCGGGTAAGCGCCCTTCGCGTACTCGGGGTACCCGGGGAAGACCCCCTGGCGGTTGCCGATGAAGGCGACAGGGAAGCCGTCCACCTTGGCGATGCCGGTATAGACCTCGCGCCCGTAGTCGGGGCGGTATTCCATGAATTCGCTGTTGTCGGTGAGGCGCGCGAGGATCTGGATGGCGTCGTAGGGGCGTTTCTGGTTGGCGGGGAGGATCATGTTGAGATCCTCGACCGGGAACCTGGGCGGAGCGGGGGCGGCGACGCGGAACATCGCCGGGTCGTAGGCGGGCATCATGCGCATGTAGTCCTTGATGCCGTCGAGGACGCCGGTCTCGGTGTCGTGCACCTCGCGGAAGTAGGCGGTCTGGTCGAAATGGGTCTCGACGCGGCCGGGGTCCTTCGCCTTGAAGGTGCGGGTGGCGTCGATCAGTGCCTGGGCGGCCTCCGCGTCGATATGCCCCTTGGGGTTCATGCCGCCGACGATGCCCGCGCCGCCGACGGCGATGTTCGCGCCGTCATGGGCAAGGAGGATGGTCGGGCTGATCCCCTGGTAGCCGCCGCCCGCTGGGTTGGTGCCGTAGATGCCGTTGAGGATCGGGATGCCCAGGTGGTTCAGGTCGGCGTGACGGTAGAAGGGAGCGCCGCTCGAACGGCGACCGGCGTACACCGTCTCCTGCTCCATCAGTTTCACCCCGGAGCAGTTGGTGAGCCAGACCAGCGGGACGTTCAGGCGCTTGGCCATGTCGGTGACCATGAGGATGTTCTCGGACTGCCCGGCGATCCAGGCGCCCGCCATCACCTTGTTGTCGAAGCCGATAATGACCGCCCATCTTCCCTCGATGCGCCCGATGCCGTTCACGACCCCGGTGCACCCTTCCTCGTTGTTCTTCGGGTTGTAGAGCGTGTGCAGCGGCGCCCAGGTCCCGGGATCGACGAGGTATTCCAGGCGATCGTAGATGGTCATCCCGCCGCGGTCGTGGACCTTCTTGGCCGGGATGCCAGCGTTTTTCACGCGCTCGGTCTCCCGGTTGAGCACCTCCACCTGCTCCTTGACGAGCTCCACGTTTTCCTGCGAACGCTTGACCTCCGCATCGCTCAGTGCCTTGCCGATATCGGCCATCTTCTCGAAATAAGGGCGCAGCGGTGTTTGCTTCCGTGCCATGGCAGATTCCTCTCATTGAATTTGAAAAGCGCGTTTGCGCTGATTGAATGCGGGACGGTCTGCGCTCCTCCCCCCGGAGGGGGGAGGCTGGGAGGGGGGAAAATCTTCAGGCTTTCGCCCTCTTCCCCCTCCCTAGCCCTCCCCCTCCGGGGGAGGGGATATCACACAGGCCTGTCTCTAGCGGCCGACCACTTACCGGTTGATCACGTCGCCCAGGGCGAAACCGGCGATGATGGTCTTCTGGATGTTGCTCGTCCCCTCGACGGTTCTGAGCGACATGGAGTCGCGCAGCCAGCGCTCGGCCGGGTACTCGGTGGAGAAGCCGTAGCTGCCGAAGATCTTCATGGTCTCGGTCGCCGCGTGCACGGCCGCCTCGGAGGCGAAAAGCTTGGCCATGGAGGTCTGGTACTGGTTCGGAAGCCCCTGGTCCTTCAGCCAGGCGGCCTGGTAGACGAGAAGCCGCGCCGCCTCGTGCTCGGCGACCATCTCGGCTATGGAGGCCTGTATCATCTGGTAGGAACCGATCTTCTTGCCGAACTGGGTCCTTTCGTTCGCGTAGCCGATGGCCGCCTCGATGGCGCCCGCACCGATCCCGAGTGCGCCCGCCGCGCAGCTGATGCGGGTGTTGTTCAGCTGCCACATGCAGATCTGGAAACCCTGCCCCACTTCGCCAAGCACCGAGTCCTTGGGGATCTTCGCCTGGTTGAAGGAGATCTCGCCGGTCGGGGCGCAGTGCAGGCCGACCTTGCTCTCGATGGCGGCGGTGATGATTCCTTCGTTCCCCTTCAGGTTGATGATGAAACAGGTGAGACCCTTGTGCTTCGCGGCGCGGTCGGTGACGGCGTAGAGAAGCCCCCAGTCGCCGACATGGGCGTTGGAGATCCACATCTTCTGGCCGTTGATCTCCCAGTGGTCGCCGCGGTCGGTGGCGGTGGTCCCCATGCTCACGACGTCCGAGCCGGAGTTCGGCTCCGTGATGGCGAAAAAGCCGAAGGATTCGGCGCTTACCCAGTCAGGGATGAAGCGTTCCTTCTGCTCCTTGGTGCCGAACTTGTTGACGGTGAGTGAGGGGCCGATGTTCTGCATGTTGAGCGGCAGCCTGGAGGATCCGCTCACGGTGGCGAGCTGTTCGGCGAGGATCACCGACTCGAGGAAACCACATCCGTTGCCGCCGTACTCCTCGGGAAGGGCGCAGCCGAAGAACCCGAGGGAGGCCATCTTTTTCACCAGTTCGGGACGGAAGGTGTGGTTCGCCTCGTCCTCCTTCAGGTTGGGAAGGATCTCCTTCTGCGCGAAATCCCTCGCCATATCCTGCATCATCTTTTGTTCATCCGTTAACCCGAACCGCATGACGGCCTCCTTGTTTATTGGTTTTCCTGATAACCAGGATCTTGAATGTTTCCCCTCTCCCTCCAGGAGAGGGTGCCCGAAGGGCGGGTGAGGGCGTAGCCACGAAGAGACATTCCGCCGTTTGCAACGCCCTCACCCTGACCCTCTCCCGGAGGGAGAGGGGAGGATGGACGTCGTTATAATTCCCCCGTCCCCCGGGGGGCGGCACGAAGGCCGGATGAAGATCCGCACCCCAACGAACTCCACCCACCAAACCTCCCGGGGGACGTGAGAACTTAGGGGCCGCACCCGGAACAGGAACCGGTGCAGGCACAACCGGCTTCCTGCGGCTCCTCGGGCGGCGTCGCCAGCGCCTCGGTCAGCACGTAGGCGGCTTGCAGTGCGGAGGTGGGACAAAGCGGGAAACATTCCTTGCAGTCCCAGCACTCCTTCCCGGCGACGTCGGGGATGAAGCTGATCTCGCGGCGCGGCCCGCGATCGATGTAGCCGATGGCGTTCTTCTTTTTCACCTCGTTGCAGTACCTGACGCAAAGGCCGCAGAGGATGCAGAAGGAGGGGTCCTTGTCGAAACGGTCCCGGTCCGCACCGTACTCGGCAGCAAGCTCGAGGAGCTGCGGCGCGTCGGGGGCGTGGGCCATCATCTGCTCGATAAGCACCTTGCGGATCTTCGCCAGCTTCTCGGTCTTTGTCTGCACCACCATCCCCTTCTCGGCGGGGTAGACGCAGGCGGCGACCAACTGGTTCCTGCCGTTCGCCTCCGCCTCCACGGTGCAGATCCGGCAGGCGCCGTAAGGCTCCAGCTGGTCGTGGTGGCAAAGGGTGGGGATCTTGATTCCCGCCGTTTTCGCGGCTTCTACGATGGTCATCCCTTCCCGGGCGGTGACCTCTTTCCCATCTATCTGCAGGACGAATTCGCTCATGTTCTGTTCCTTTCAAGGGGCCTTTCCCCCCCTCGCCCTTCGGGAGAGGGGCTGGGGGTGAGGGCGCTGCCACGAAGCTAGGTTTTGCCGGTTGCGACTCCCTCACCCCGGCCCTCTCCCGGGGGGAGAGGGAGGGTTGGGAGAAGGTTCTGAGAAGCTACGCCAGTGCCCGTTTTTCCTGCGGGACCGGGGCCGGGACGGGCACGCCGGAGAGCTTGTCGATGGCCTGGAAGGCTGCGGGACAGGCCTCGATGCAGGTGCCGCACTTGGTGCACTTCTCCTGGTCGATGACGTGGATCGTCTTCTTGCCCCCCTCGATGGCGTTCGCGGGGCACTTCCTCAGGCAGCTGCCGCACCCCTTGCATCTCTCGGGATCGATGTGGAAGGCGATCAGCTCCTTGCAGGAAAGGGCCGGGCAGCGCTTCTCCTTGATGTGGGCCTCGTACTCCTCGCGGAAGTACTTGAGGGTGGAGAGGACCGGGTTCGGCGCGGTCTTGCCCAGCGCACAGAGGGCGGCGCCCTGGGTCGCCATCGCCATGTTCTCGAGGAGTTCGATGTCCCCTTCCTTCCCTCTTCCCTGGGTGATGTCGGTCATCACCTTGAGCATCTGTCTGATCCCCTCGCGGCACGGCACGCACTTGCCGCACGACTCGTCGCTCAGGAATTCGAGGAAGTAGCGGGCGATGTCGACGAGGCAGGTGTCCTCGTCCATGACGATCATGCCGCCCGAGCCCATCATGGCGCCCATCTTCATCAGCTCGTCGAAGTCCACCTTGACGTCGAGGAACTCCTCGGGGATGCACCCGCCCGACGGTCCGCCGGTCTGCACCGCCTTGAACTTCTTACCCTTGGGGACGCCGCCGCCGATCTTGTAGATGATGTCCCTGAGCGGTATCCCCATCGGCACCTCGACGAGGCCGGTGTTGTTCACCTTGCCGACCAGGGAGAAGATCTTCGTTCCCTTGCTGCTCTCGGTGCCGACCGAGGAGAAGAACTCGGCCCCCTCGTTGATGAGGACCGGGATGTTGGCCCAGGTCTCCACGTTGTTGATGTTGGTCGGCTTGCCCCAAAGTCCCTTGTTGGCCGGAAACGGCGGCCTGGACTTGGGCTCCCCCGGTTTTCCTTCGAGCGAGGCCAGGAGCGAGGTCTCCTCGCCGCAGATGAAGGCGCCCGCGCCGCGGTGCACCTTGACGGTGAAGTCGAAGCCGGAGCCGAGGATGTTCTTGCCCAAAAGCCCGCGCCGCTCCGCCTCTTTCATCGCGACCGAGAGGTTGTCGACGGCGAGCGGGTATTCCTGGCGCACGTAGATGTACCCCTCGGTGGCGCCGATGGCGTAGGCCCCGATCATGAGCCCCTCGAGGACGGTGAAGGGGTTTCCTTCCATGAGGGAGCGGTCCATGTAGGCCCCCGGGTCCCCCTCGTCGCAGTTGACCACGACGTACTTCTGGTCTCCCGGCGCCTTTCTCGCGAACTCCCATTTCATGCCGGAGGGGAAGCCCGCGCCGCCGCGCCCTCTGAGCTTCGCCGCCTTCACCTCGCCGATCACCTCTTCCGGGGTCATCTCGAAGAGCGCCTTGGTGAGCGCCTTGTACCCGCCTACGGCCATGTAGTCCTCAAGGCTCTTCGGGTCGATCTTGCGGTTCAGCCCCAGGATGAGGCGCTGCTGGTTCTTGTAGAAGGGGATGTCATGCTCGTAGCTCGACTTCTCCCCGGTGTTCGGGTCGACGTAGAGGAGCCTCTCGACGAGCTTCTTCTCCTTGAAGGTGTGGGAGACGATCTCGCAGACGTCCTCCGGTTTCACCTTCAGGTAGCAGATCCCCTCCGGGTAGATCACCACGATGGGACCCTGCTCGCAGAAGCCGTGACAGCCGGTCCTTCTGATCTCGACCTGGTCGGTGAGCCCGTGGCTTTTAAGTTCGGCGACGATGGCGGTCGCCACCTTCTCGCTTCCGGTGGCGTGGCAGGCGCTGCCGGAGCAGAGGGTGATGCAGGGCCTGTCGTCGCTGCGCTTCGACAGGATGCTCCTCCTGAACTCTTCCAATTCCGCTGGCGAATTTATCCTTGGCATAAGCGCCCCTTACTCGTAGTTTTTCAGCACGTCGGCGGCCTGGGCAGGCGCTACGTTGCCGTGATACTCACCGTCCACTACCATGACCGGGCCGAGGGCGCAGCACCCGAGACAGTTGACCGTCTCGAGGCTGAACTTGAGCTCCGCGTCGGTCTCCCCGGCCTTGATGCCGGTCGCGTCGGAAAGGACGTCCAGGACCTTCTGGGCGCCGCGCACGTGGCAGGCCGTCCCCATGCAGACATGGATCTGGTGGCGCCCCTTGGGAACCTGGCTGAACGCCTTGTAGAAGGTTGTGATGTGCTGGATACGGTTCATCGGCACATCCAGCTTCTCGGCCACCCGGTCCAGCGCCTGTTTCGGGAGCCAGTGGTGCTCGGCCTGGATGTCCAGGAGGATCTGGATCAGCGAGCTCTGCTCGGCGTTGTGGTTGTCTATGATCTGGTCGATTCTCGTAATATCCATGCACATGGCGGCCTACCTCACTTGACTTCGTTTTCGACTAGATGGCCAGCGCGTAGCGCTTCTCCCCTTCGTCGTACCTAACCAAACCCTTCCGCGACGAATCCTTCAGGTGCCTGGAGACGTCCGCCGGTTCGAGGTCGAGAGCCTTGGCGATCTCGGCGCTCGTGAGCGGATTGTCCCTTAAAAGCAGGGTCATCTGGCTCACCGCGAGCTTGTCGACCACCAGGTCCTCGAAGATCCGCTTCAGCTCGTCGCTAGCGAAGAACTCGGCGTATTCCTCCTCGGTCTTGAAGCGCTGTCTGAGCCGCTCGCGCTCGACCAGTTTCACGTACGGGACCAGCCTGTTGGCGGCCTCGAGCCTGATCGCAAGGGCGCTCGGGTCGATCCCCTCCCCTTTGCCCAAAGGCCCCAGCTCCTTCAGCACCCTTCCGAAGTCGTTCATCACCTCGGCGTAGCGCATCCCCTCGGAGGCCGAGATCCACTCGAGCCTCAGGCGGTTCGGGTTGATGCCGAGGGTCTCCAGGATCTTCTTCGCGATGTGCGCGTTCTTCAAAACGTCGTAGTTCCCCTCGGTGACGTAGTGGCATTCACCCGGCCAGCAGCCACCGATGAAAACCCCGTCCGCCCCCTTCTGGAAGGCCCGCAGCACGAACCCTATGTCCACGCGGCCGGTACACATGACCCTGATGATCTTCGTCTCTGTCGTATATTGCAGTCTGGAAACTCCAGCCAGGTCGGCAGCGCCGTACGCTCACCATGTGCACAGGAAACCGACGACCCTGGGCTTTTGCTCGATTCCGGTTGTCATTGTTACCTCCTTCCCAGGTTCCCCTGGAGTTGTTCGTGAGATCTAGGCCCGGCTCGGCGGGAGCGCCGCGTCGATCTGGGCGTAGATGGCGTCGTCGGTGTAGTGCTTCAGGTAGATGGCCCGGGTCGGGCACTTGGCGTTGCACAGGCCGTCCCCCTTGCAGAGGATCGGTTCCACGTGCGCCTTCTTCCCCTTGGGGGTGTCCACGAAGCTGATCGCGCCGTACTTGCAGGCGGTGATGCAGGCGCCGCAGGCGACACAGCTCGACTCATCGACGTCGCAGACCGAACCCGACGCGGTCACCGTCTCCTTGGAGAGGATCCCCACCGCGCGTCCCGCAGCCCCGAGCGCCTGGCTGATAGTCTCGGTCAGGTGCTTCGGATAGTGTGCGGTGCCGCAGAGGAAGACGCCGTCGGCGCTGAAATCAACCGGCCTCAGTTTCACGTGGGCCTCCTGGAAGAAGCCGTCCGGGTTGTTGGAGACCTTGAAGAGTTTCCCCGCCTCCTGGCTCGCCTCGGACGGGATCACCGCAGCAGCGAGCACCACGAGGTCCGCCTCGAGCTCCATCATCTGGCCGAGCACCGGGTCGGGGACGGTCACCTTGAAGCCCGCGCCCGCCGCCTCCACCAACGGTTTCCCCTCCGGCTCGTAGCGGATGAACTTCACGTCCCGCTCCGCGGCCTCGCGGTAGTAGACCTCCTTGAGACCGTAGGTGCGCATGTCGCGGAAGATGATCTGGATCTCCACCTCGGGGTTGATCTTCTTGAGCTTCAGGGCGTTCTTGATCGCCTGGTTGCAGCAGATCCGGCTGCAGTAGTTGCGGTCGGCCTGGCGGCAGCCTACGCACTGGATCATGACGATGCTCTTGGCCGCCACCACCTTCTCGTCTCCCGCCACGATCTTCTCTTCGAGCTCCAGCTGGGTCAGCACGTTCTCGCTCTCGCCGTAGAGGTACTCGGTCGGCTTGTACTCGGCGGCACCGGTGGCGAGCACCGAGACCCCGTGCTTCACCTCGCGCACCCTCCCCTGGGAGGTAACACGGGTGGTGAAGTTGCCGACGTAGCCCGAGACGTCCTCGATGATCGCGTCGGTCCAGACGTGGATGCCGGGGTGCCGGTAGACCTTCTTCACCAGGTCGGCGAGATAAGGCTGCACCTCGGTCCCGTCGATGGTGTAGTGCAGGCGCCTCGCCATGCCGCCTAGATCGTCGTCCTTCTCGACCAGGTAGACCTCGAACCCCTGCTCGGCCATGTTGAGCGAGGCGGTCATCCCCGCGACCCCGCCCCCCACCACTAGGGCGGTGTGGTCGACCGGGAGCTGGAATTCCTGCAAAGGCTCCAGGTGTGCTGCCCGGGCCACCGACATCCTGACGATCTCCTTCGCCTTCGCGGTCGCGTTCTCCTTCTCGCGGGAATGGACCCAGGAGCAGTGCTCGCGGATGTTGGCGAACTCGAAGAAGTACTGGTTCAGTCCCGCCTCGCGGCAGGTGTCGCGGAAGAGCGGCTCGTGCGTCCTCGGCGTGCAGGCCGCGAGCACCACGCGGTTGAGGCCCTTGGCGACGATGGCGTCGGAGATCTGCTTCGCGTTCTCGGTGGAGCAGGCGAAGAGGTTCTCCCCCGCCCAGGAGACGTTGGGAAGCGTCGCCGCGTACTCGATCACCTCGGGGATGTTGACGACGCGGCCGATGTTCGCGCCGCAGTAGCAGACGACGACGCCGATCTTCAGCTCCTCCTGCGAGACGTCCTTCTCGACCGGGTAGACCCTCTCGCGCTCCAGCTTGTGGCGCCGGGTGGAGAGAAGCTGCCCGACGAGGGCGTCGGCGCCGCTCGCGGTCACGACCGACTCGGGGATGTCCAGGGGGCCCTGGAAGGCGCCGGAAACGAAGATCCCCTTCCGGGAGGTCTCGATCGGGTTGTAGGGGTTGTTCTTGCAGAACTTCTGGTCGGTGAGTTCGATGCCGAACTTCGCGGCGAGCACCTCGACGTCCTTCGGCGGGTTGAGGCCCACCGAGAGGACCACCATGTCGAACTCCTCCTCCTTGACCCCATGGTCGACGGTGGAGTAGCGGATGGTGACGTTCTTGCTGCTCTCGATCTCCTTTCCGACCGTCACGTAGCTTCTGATGAAGCGCACATCCGAGAGCTTCTCGGCCCTCTGGTGAAAACGCTCGAAATCCTTGCCGTAGGCGCGGACGTCGTTGTGGAAGATGGTCGCCTGCATGGTCGGGCTGTGGTCCTTCGCGAGGATCACCTGCTTTTGCGAGTAGGCGCAGCAGACGGCGGAGCAGTAGTTGTTGCCGCCGGGGGTCACCTGACGGGAGCCGACGCACTGGATCCAGGCGATTTTATGCGGGTGCTTGCCGTCCGAGGGGCGCAGCACCTCACCCTCGTAGGGGCCGGTGGCGCAGAGGATGCGCTCGAAGTCGAGGCTCGTTACCACGTTCTGCATGCGGCCGTAGCCGAAATCGCCACGCAGCTTCGGGTCGAAGGTCGAGTAGCCGGGGGAAAGGAGGATGGCGCCGACCTCGATCTGGAAGGTCTCGGGCTTTTGGTGCAGGTCGATTGCGTTGGTCTTGCAGGCGCCGACGCAGATCTGGCATTTCCCTTCCTTGAGATAAAGGCAGGTCTCCGGGTCGACGTAGGTGACCAGCGGCACCGCCTGCGAGAAGTAGATGTGCACCGCCTTGTTCTCGGAGAGCTCCTGGTTGAACGGGTCCTTGATCTTCACGGGACAGTAGTCCACGCAGATGTTGCACCCGGTGCACTTCTCCTCCGAGATGTAGCGGGGCTTCTTGGTGAGGGTCACCTTGAAGTCGCCCGCCTCCCCTTCCACCCGGTCGACCTCGGTGTAGGTGATGATCTCGATGTTCGGGTTCCTCGAGCACTCGATGAACTTCGGGCTCTCAATGCACATGGAACAGTCGTTGGTCGGGAAGGTCTTGTCCAGCTGGGACATCTTGCCGCCGAGCGCCGGGGATTTGTCCACCAGGAAGACCCTGAAGCCGGAGTTGGCGAGATCGAGCGCGGCCTGAATGCCGCTGATCCCTCCCCCCACGATGAGTACGTCGCCAATATTTCTCTCTGCGCTATTCATAGAAGTTATCCTTCCCCTGGGGTTGCTTGCCTCAGATCACCTCGGCGATGATCTCCGTCAGGTCCTTCACCTCCACCTTCTCGTGGTCGGCCAGATCGAGGCTCGAATCGGTGAAGTTGGTGATGCAGTAGGGACAGGAGGTTGCGAGCACCTCGGCCCCGGCGTCGACCGCCTGCCTGAGCCTCAGATCGGCGAAGCGCTCCTCCTTGGGAGTCTCCATCCAGATCCGGCCGCCGCCACCGCCGCAGCAAAGCGAGAATTCACGGTTTTCGGCCATCTCAGTGAACTGAAGTCCCGGGACCTTTTTCAGCACGTTCCTCGGCTCCTCGTAGACGCCGTTGTGGCGCCCGAGGTAACAGGGATCGTGGTAGGTGACCTTCTTCGCGAACTCACCCTTGATGGTGAGCCTCCCCTCCTCGATCAGCTGATCGATGAGCTGGGAGATGAAGACCACCTCGAAGTGAACCATGAACTCCGGGTACTCGTTCTTGAAGGTGTGGTAGCAGTGCGGCGAGGAGACGATCACGCGCTTCACGCCGCGGTCGATGAAGGCCCGGATGTTGTCCTTGGCGAGCTTCTTGAAGAGTTCCTCGTTGCCGGTCTTTCTGATGCTCTCGCCGCAGCAGCTCTCCTTGTCGCCGAGGATTCCGAACTTCACCCCCGCCTTGTTGAGGATCGTGGCGGTCGCCTGGGCGACCCTCCGCATCCTGGGGTCGTAGCTCAAGTAGCAGCCGGTGAAGTAGAGGGCTTCCATCCCCTCCTCGTACGGCTTCACCGGAAGATCCTTCGCCCATTCTCCCCTCTTCGCGCGCTCGCCTCCGATGGAGTTCCCCTCGCTGGTGAGGCTCGCCACCACGTTCCTGATGGTCCCGACGTGACCTGGGTAGACGTCGTACTCGGCGCCCATGCTCCTAAGCGCCACCCCCGCCTCGATCTGGTTCACCCCTCTCGGGCAGCGGGAGGGACAGGTCCCGCAGGTGCTGCAGCGCCAGATCTCTTCCTGCTCGATCTCGGTGAGCCCGAAGACCCCCTGCCTGACCACCTTGCGCATGCTGAACTGCCGCACCCGGTTCCAGGGGCAGACCGAGTCGCACAGGCCGCACTGGTAGCAGTACTTGAGCGAGTCGCCCCCCTTCTCTTTGATGACATCTATGATCTCTTTGAATGGAGTCACGGTTTCCACGATGCACCGTCCTTTCGCGTCAGCGTCCTTTAGTTATCTGGGCAACCGTGTCGAGGAGCTTCTCCTGGCCGAACCTTTTCACCAGCGACTCGAGGCCTATCTCCAGCTCGCCCTGCTTCGTCTCCTCGGAAGGCTCCTCGATCTCCCTCTCGGTCACCGAGAGCGCACCCACCAGGCACCACTTGACGCAGAGCGGTTCCGGTTCGCCGTCGCAGAGGTCGCACTTGAGCGGAAGCCCTGAGTCCGGCTCGCGGAAGAGGTCGCGCGAGGGGCAGGAGGTCCGGCAGAAGCCGCACTCGTCGTACTCCTTGCCGTCGATGATGAACTTGTCGCGCCCCATGCACTCGCTCTCGGTGTAGTCACCGGCGTAGAGCGGGATGTAGATGTCGCGAAGGGGATCGCGCACCACGCGCACCCTGGAGCGCGCCGGGTTGTTGCTGCTGTACTTGGGGGCCGCGTGGAAGGAGGAGCAGATCACCTCGCAGGCACGGCAGCCGTTGCATTTGTCCGCATCTATGTTGATGGTTTTTATCGTTCTCTTCCTGGTCTCGGTGCTCACGGCTGTACCCCCCCGACGTTAAGTGTCTCAATCCGGCGCGGCGCCTGGGCCGCCTGAGCGCCGCCGTACACGCCGGTCCTTTCGAACTCGGCGGCGACGTAGCCAAGCCCCAGTTCCTCGAGGGTCTCCTTGGTCGGGATGCCGTCCTCGTTCCACCCCTTCAGCTTGTAGTACGAGTCGAGGAGCTCCTTCTCCAGTTCCGGGAACCTGTTCTTCCAGTGGTTCGCGGGGGGCTGCTCGTCCACCCTTCTCATGCCGCGGCGGATGTTGTTCGCGCGGACCAGGGTGCGGTAGCGCTTGGCCGCCTTCTTGAGCTTCTCCTCGTCCATCTCGATCCCCGCGCCCGCGGAGATGAATTTCGGGTAGTTGTGGATGTGGTACGGCGGTTTGAGCGGGAAGGAGGAGAGCCCCGCGCACTGGCCGAGCGCGTCGTCGATGTAGTGCATCATCTCCTGCCAGTCGACGATGTCGCAGCACATGTCCACGGTCGGGAAGTGCGGCATCGACTTCTCGCCGCGCGGCTCCCACTGCAGGAAGATGTCCTTGAACTTGTCGTCCGGGACCTGGATCCAGTCCTTCACGAAGGCCTCGCGCTGCTCCACCGTGGGGTAAGGCGCCTGCGGGAACTGCCCCTCGATCTGGGTGATGTTGATCTTCTCCCCGGTGCAGTACATGAGGTAGTAGATGGGGTTCAGCATGGAGAGCTTCAGGGGAAGCTGCTCGTGCTTCTTGATGTTGTTGTGGGCGTACTCCTCGGCGCCGTTGCCGATCTCGCGCGAGGCCCAGTAGGTGCCGTTGGCGAGCACGTCGCCGATCCCCTGGCGGTTCACGATCATGTCGAGGAGGTAGAAGAACCTTCCCTCGGTGTCCTGCGGCATCCCCGGGAAGTCGGACTCCTTAAGGATCCCCTTCTCCAGGAGCTCCAGGGCGAAGGCCATGACCTGCGGCGCGGAGAAGCCGTCCAGGCCGTACTCGGTCGCCTTCTGCGCGATCCTCAGGCCAAAGTCGAGGTCCGAGAAGGCCGCCATGGTGTAGGTGAGCTTGGTGAAGCACTTCATCATGTAGGTCGGGAGCCCCTCCATCGAGATGGTGGCGCCGCACTTCATGGGACAGTTGTAACAGCTGATGAGCCTGGTCCTCGCCTTCTCCATGGTCTCGCCCCAGGCGTGGTCAACCTCCTCGGTCCAGAAGTCCTTGCGGCGGGTGCGGGCGTTGCCCCAGTTGAAGTTCTCGGTGTGCCACTTCTCGTCGTGCACCTTCATCTCCTGGGGGCTGCCAAGGCCTGCCAGGATCGGCATCACGTCGGGGATCGGGTTGTCCTCGCGGTGCTTTATGTAGTCGAGCACCTCGCTGCAGAGATCCATGTACTCCTGGGGCTTGGCGACGACGACGTCCTTCGTGCCGCGCACGACCACCGCCTTAACCCCCTTGTCCCCCATCACGGCGCCGATGCCGCCGCGCGAGGCGGAGGATCTACCCTGCTCGATGGAGGCGTAGAAGACCCGGTTCTCTCCGGCGAGGCCGATGGCCGCCACCTGGGCGCGCGGCTCGTTCAGCTCCTTCTTGATGATCTCGGCGGTCTCGATCGCCCCCTTCCCCTTCAGGTGGGAGGCGTCGCGGATCTCGACCTTGTCGTTGTTGATGTAGAGATAGACGAGGTCCTTGGACTTGCCGCGCAAGACCACCTTGTCGTATCCCGCGTACTTGAGCTCCGGCGCCCAGAAGCCCCCCATCATGGAGAAGGCCATCAGCTTCGTCTGCGGCGAGATGGTCGAGACGATGGTGCGGTTGCACCCGGTGGCGGGCGTCCCGCACAGAAGGCCTGCGGCGAAGATCAAAAGGTTGTCCGGCGAAAAGGGATCGACATCGGCGGGGACCCTGTCCCACAGCATCTTGGCGTTGGTGCCGAGGCCGCCGAGGTAGAGCTCGGTATCCCTCGGGTCGGTCGCCACCCGTTCGATGTTCCCCTTGGTCAGATCGACTTCCAGCACATATCCTGTCTCTGCATACCTCATAGTGTTACCCCTTGGTTGGTTACCTTGAGTTCGGGCTCCGACGATCGGGACCGGTGCTGCATGCTCTCCCGCGGCAGGCTTGAAAAGCGGTGCCGGGGCAGCGGTGTCCGGGCTTCTTGCTGCGCATCAACTTCCAGCTGTTTCGCGCTCCCCCTCTCCCTCCGGGAGAGGGTTGGCCCTTTTCTACTTGGCCGCCTGCGGCATGAGACTGTCCACCAGCTGCTCGGTCCACGGGGTGCCTACGGCGAGCCCCTGGCGCAGCTTCACGAAATCGATCTCGCGGCCGGTCTCCTTGGTCCCTTCGTTGAAGGCCCGGAAGCCGGTCCTCGCCTCGTTCATCATGTTGAGGGCAAGCCATGCCCTGGAGTTTTCCTTGTTCTGGTTCCAGGCGTTCAGCTTCGGCTTTCTCAGCTCCTCGAGGCTCTTGGTCATGCACTCGGGGAAGGTGTCGAGGAGTTTCGCGCAGAGTTCCTCAACCTTCTGGTCCAGAAGCGACAGGTCGATCTCGCCTTCCTTGATCATCGCCTGCCCTTCCTTGAACTGGGAGCCGGTCCTGAACTCGCCGTGCACGACGCGGCCGTACTCGTCGAGGAAGCGGTCGGTGACGACGGTGGGGTTAGCGACGAACTTGCCGCCCACCTTGAGGGCCGGGACCACGTCGGCGATGATGCCGAGGCGCGCCGCCTTGTGCGCCGAGAACGGCTCGCACAGGGTGCCGGAGACCATCGCCTGCTCGCAGCCGATCATGACCGGGAGGAAGTCGGTGGCGCCGCCGATGGCGGCCGAGCCGTGTTTCGGGCCCGCCTGGCCGAAGTTGGCGAGGTCGTGGGCGACGGAGAAGTCGCAGGCCATGCCGATCTCCTGGCCGCCGCCGATCCTCATGCCGTTCACGCGGCAGATGACCGGCTTGTCGCAGCCGAGTATCGCCGAGACCATGTCGTTGAAAAGGCGCATGTACTGGCGGTATTCCTGCGGGTTTCCGGCGTAGTACTCGGCGTATTCCTTCGTGTTGCCGCCGGTGCAGAACGCCTTCTCCCCGACGCCGGTGAAGACCACCGCGTTAACCTGGCGGTCTACCGAGGCGCGACGGAAGGCGAGGATGGTGGCCTTGACCATGTCGGTGGTGTAGGAGTTGAACTGCTTGGGGTTGTTGAAGATGATCCAGGCGTTGTACAGGCCGTCCACCGCGCTGCCGTCGCGGCGTTTGGCGGGGCGCTTCTCGTACTTAACCATCCCGTCGCACAGGCTCTCCACCTCGCGGTCGATCAGGTTGTGGTCGATGAGATGGGACGGTGCGGTCGTCTTTATGATTTCGTCTGTAGTTGCCACGGCTTCCCCCTTTGTTTGTCTGTTGTTTTTGAGATCGGTCTTTTATCCTGCATTACGGTACTTCAATACGATTTTATAGTGAAAAAAAAGACTACGTTTTAGGAAAAGACGATGTCGTCCATATCAAGGTAGCCCGCGTGATCGATGACCACATCCGGCGCTCCCGCTTTCAGCACCTCCCGCACGTCGTGAGGGATTCCCATTTTCTCCATGGTCGCGGCGTCCACCACGACTCGAACCGTCTCCGCCGAAGCGATCACCGCGTCGGACCCCGCGATGCGGAACTCCGTGGTGATGGTGACCGAGCTGCGACCGAGTTGCTTGACCGCGACCGACACCTCCAAAACCTCGTCGTACCTGGCCGGAGCGTGCCATTTCATCTCCTGCTTCACCACCTTGTAGTCGAGGTCACCGTGCAAGAGATCCCGGCCCGGCAGGGCCCGTAAGAACTCGGTGGTGGCGACGCTGACGTAGTTTCCGTAGTTGGCGTTGTACACGACCTTCTGAGCATCGCACTCGTAGTAGCGCACCCTCATGTAGTAGCGGAAACTGTCAGTCATCGGAAACCTCGCTCTCGTCTACAAATTATCAGAACAACGTTTCAGTGGTTAAATTGGTATCACTATACCAAATTAGTGTCAAGATATTTTTAGCCTGCCGCTGCTATTTTTTTCCGGCACTTGCCATGTCCCGGCATTTATGGTACTAAATTACCACTTTACCAATCCTGCACCTTGGCAGGCACCTCATCCATGATCGCGCCGCCCGGTATATCGGCGCGATCACAAGCGAGAAAACATGGACCAGCAGATAAGCATCGAAGATGCCGTGCAGGGCGACCTGGAGGCGGTCATTGCCCTTGACCGCGCAGGGTTGAAGGAAGACAAGATCGGCTACTGGCGCGGCGTGTTCCAGCGCTACGTCGAAAGCGGCCGCGATGACCGGGTGTTCTTGGTGGCCAAGCAGGGGGGTACCCCCGTCGGGTTCATCATCGGCGAGGTCCGCGCCTGGGAGTTCGGCTCCCCTCCATGCGGCTGGGTCTTCGCGCTCACCGTTTCCCCTTCCGTCCGCGAAGGGGGCATCGGCAAGCGGATGTTCGACGAGATATGCCAGAGGCTCAAAAAGGCCGGGGTTTCCACGGTCCGGACCATGGTGGACATCGACAGCAAGCTCACCCTCTCCTTCTTCCGCGGCATGGGGATGCGCACCGGCCGCTACATCGAACTGGAAAAGCAAATCGACTGAGGGTGCAGACGGCCCACTGGAGCGAACAAACATGAAGCTGAACAAGGCAAGCCTCTTCGGGCTGATCTCCGTGCTGGAACTGGCAAGCGAGCCGGAGCGCCAGCTTTCCACCGCAGACATCGCCGACAAATACGGCATTTCCTCGCACCACCTGGCCAAGGTGATGCGCAACCTGGTGCATGAGGGAGTGGTGCAGGCTATGCGCGGCGTCGGCGGCGGCTACCGCTTCGCCGGTAACGTGAACCGCACCACGCTGCTCGACATCATAAAACTCTTCGAGACGATGGAATCCGACCTCGACATGCCGCACTGGAACAAGGCCGCCGATCCCGTCGTCGAGGAGTTGCAGGCGATCACCAACGAGATCGACACGGTGACCCGCGCCATCCTCGACACCATCACCCTCGCCACCGCCCTCAAGAACACCCGCCTGCGCGCCGAGCTCGCCTCACAGAAGGAAGTTTCCAAAGGCTGAGCACACCCGGCCGCCTGCAAAAGAGCCAGTTGCAGCGCCCCTCGCTCTAACCACCGACGCCCCCTCCCATGTCCCCTCGCCCTCCGGGAGAGGGTCAGGGTGAGGGCGTCGGCAGTGGCAATTCCTCACTTCGTGGCAGCGCCCTCACCCGCCCTCCGGGTACCCTCTCCCGGAGGGAGAGGGGATCCTTCACTGATGTCGCCCTGAGAGGGGGATTCTAGATCCTGTTCATCCTCCGCGCCGCCTCCATCAACTCGCCGCGGAAATCCGGGTGTGCCACGTTGATGAGGTTCATCGCGCGCTGCTTGGCGGTCTGCCCGCGCAGCTTCGCCACGCCGAACTCCGTAACCACGTGGTCCACGTCGTTTTTGCTCGTCGTGACGGATGAACCCGGCGTGAGGGTCGGCACGATGCAGGAGACGGTCCCCTTCTTCGCGGTCGACGCCGTCGCTATGAATGCCTTTCCTCCGCGGGAGCGGTTCGCGCCGCGCGCGAAGTCCGCCTGCCCGCCGGTCCCGCTCCACTGCAGGTGCCCGAACGACTCGGAACAACACTGCCCCAAAAGGTCGACCTGGATGGTCGCGTTGATCGCCACCACGTTGTCGATGGAACCGATCACGGCCGGGTCGTTCACGTAGTCGACCGGATGCATCTCAATCATCGGGTTCTCGTTCATGAAATCGAAGAGGCGCTTCGTGCCGAGGGCGAAGGTGGCGAGCGCCTTGCCGCGATGGATGTTCTTCCTGGAGTTGTTGACCGCGCCGGAGAGCATCAAGTCGACGATGCCGTCCGACATGAGCTCGGTGTGGATCCCCAGGTCCTTCTTGTGCAGGAGCGCCCTTGTCACGGCGTTGGGGATGCCGCCCCAACCGAGCTGCAGGCAGGAGCCGTCCGGGATCATCTCCGCGAGATACCCGCCGATCGCCTCCTCCACCGGGGAGACCTCGGGGATCTGCAGCTCCTTCAGAGGCTCGTCGCACTCGATGATGTGATCCACCTCGGAGATGTGGATGTGGCAGTTGCCGTGGGTGCGGGGGGCATGCGGATTCACCTGCACCACCACCTTCTCGGCCTTCTTCACCGCCTCCATGGTGTACCCCACCGAGAGACTGCAGGTGAAGTAACCGAACTCGTCCATCGGCGAGACGACGGTACCGGCCACGTCCACCGGCCAGTATTCCCTCAGAAGCTTCGGAACCTCGTGGAAGTGGTTCGGCACGAAGTCCGCCCACCCCTTCTGCACCGCCTCACGCGAGACGTGGCTGGTGAACCAGGCGTTCACCTTGATATGCGGCACCGAATCCTCCGTGAAGTAGTCGGGACAGAGATGATGCTGCTGGTTCACCACCACCCCCTCGAGCTCGCGCTTGCGCGCCGCAAGCGCCTTCACGAAAAGGGTCGGCTCCCCCACGCCGAGCGGGAAGCAAAGGTGATCTCCTGATCTCACGACCGAGGCTGCCTCAGCGGGCGTACAACGTTTCTGCCGGTATTCCTGCTCAAAACTGCTTTTTGCCAGAGCGATACTCTTCACGGGTGGTACCTCCATCCTTTAGGGTTGACGTCCTGACGACAGGCTCGTGTTTGTGACGGAGATATAGCAACGTGAGTACCAAAAATCCGGTTTTCCTGACAAAAGCCAATTTTTTTGCGCAAGTCCGCAATAAACAACAAAACAGTGTTCGTATATTTCCACAACACTGCTCAAACGACGCGAAGCGACCTGTCAACGGATGTTGACAGCATCCGGCGACACTGTGAAATTTATCCTTTCATTTCAACCCTTTGAAACCATATACACGGCGCATCCCGCCGTTATCCAAATTGTTTACACAAAGGCGGCTAACCTTCACGTAAACAAAAAACGTCCTACAGAACGGCCGTAAGGGAAGAAAAACAGCCTATATCAAAACGAGGTTATTGGATTGCCGGGGGATTGGTGCGGGTAAAAAAGGGAGGAAGCGGCGTCGGAAGGCGGCAGCCCGGCTAGAGGTCTTCGCCCGGGTCGGCGCCGTATTTGTGCAGTTTCTTGTAGAGCCACTGGCGGGAAATACCCAGGAGATCGGCGGCTTGAAGCTTGTTGCCGCGGGTCGTCTGTAGAGCCGCCTCCAGGAGAAGTTTCTCGAACTCGTCGATGATCTCGGGAAGCGGCGCCGAGCCCAACCTCTGACGAATGTACCCGCCGATGTCCTGGGCGGCGGAAGCTTCTATCCCGGATTCCGTGTGCATCCGGGCCAGCTGTTCCGGGAGATGATCGCGCAGGATAAGGGGACCGGTGACGAGGTTGAAGGCGCTTTCCATGACGTTGCGCAGCTCCCTCACGTTGCCGGGCCAGTCGTAGCGCATGATGATTTCCCGCGCCTCGAGGCTCAGCCCCTGCACCTCCAGCCCGAACTCCTCGTTGAACTGCCGGATGAAGTTGACGGTGAGGGGGCGGATGTCCTCCTTGCGCTCCCTAAGCGACGGGATACTGAGCGTGACCACCTTCAGGCGGTAGTAGAGGTCCTGCCGGAACTTCCCCTCCCGCACCAGGCACTCCAGGTTGCAGTTGGTTGCGGCGACCACCCTCACGTCGACCATCTTTGGGGTGCCCCCGCCGAGCGGGGTCAGTTCCCGCTCCTGCAGGACGCGCAGCATCTTCGCCTGCATGTAAAGCGGCATGTCGCCGATCTCGTCCAGGAAGATCGTCCCGAGGTGCGCCTGCTCGAACTTGCCCAGCTGACCGCCTTTTCTGGCGCCGGTGAAGGCCCCCTCCGAGTAGCCGAACAGTTCGGATTCGAGGAGGTGCTCGGGAATCGCGGCGCAGTTCACCTTGACGAACTGGGCGTAGCGCCGGTTGCTCGCGGCATGTATCGCGTGCGCGAAGAGCTCCTTGCCGGTGCCGCTCTCCCCCAGCAAGAGGACGTTGGAATTCTTCCCCGCCACGCGCAGCAGGGACTCCTTGAGGTCGAGAATCTTTTTGCTCTGGCCGACGATGCTGTTCACGTCGTAACGCGAACTGGTTTCTTTTCTGGTCACGCTACCGGCCAGGGCGCGTGTCTCCGGGGCCGTCTGCAGCCGGTTGGCGATCAGGGTGATCTCGCGGATGTCCTTGAAGAGGATCTTGCCGATCCCCCCCACCACCTTCCCGTCCTTCTGAATGGGATAGAGGGAGGCGTACACCTGTTTGCCGTTCAGGTAGTGCGTGATGCCGATCTGCGGAGAGGCGGTCTCCATAACGCCGGGAAGGCGCGACGGTTGGGAATTGGGATAGGCTTCGTCGAGGTGCTTGCCGATCATGGCGTGGGGGGTGGAGTCGAGGAGTTCTGCGAAGGCCTGGTTGACCATGACGATGATGCCTGCACGGTCGCAGATGACGATCCCGTCGTAGTTGAGGTCCAGGTAGGCGCCCGCCGACTGGAGCAACTCCTTCAGGTCCACCCGGGAGTCGTGAGCCTCCGGCAAAACCCGCTGCAGCGAGAGTACCCCACCGACCACCTGCTCGGACTCGACAGTCGGTAGGTAGTCGCAAATAATCCGGCGCCCTTGGACCGCGATCGGTTGCCCGTTGAAGACGGTGCCGCTCTTCATGAGGGTGCCGAGATCCGCCAGATCGGCGATCTCGTCCAGCCTACGCCCGAGCAGAGTTTCGGGTGCGGCGCCGAGCATGGCACCGGCGGCCTCGTCCAGCGATACGACGCAGAGCTGTGCATCCAGATGCAGGATCCCCGAGGGGCTCCAGTCGTCAGCGGCGTTACCTGCAGCCGGGCCGGCTATGTCGATGGCCTGGTCCATATTCCCTTTTCCCGCTTATGCCAAAGGGCAAGAAGAGCCGGCCGGAACGGTGCGAAAATCCCGACCGCACGGCAAGGCGACGCATTGTGTATACGAAATATCACATACCTATGTCAACCTTCTTGACGAAAAGGGTCAGGCAGCCCCCACCAGATCCAACCGGTCCGGGTGGGAATAGGCCTCGAAGCGGTCGGCCTTGACGTAGCCGATAACGGTGACCCCGGCCTCCTCGGCCATCCGGACCGCCGTCGATGTCGGCGAGGTGCGGGAGGCCACGAGACCGATGCCGAGAAGCGCCGCCTTCGCCACAAGCTCTGATGAGATCCGCCCGGAGGTGACGAGCATCATGCCGCAGAGATCGATCCCCTTTAAAAGCGCCTCTCCTGCGATCCGGTCGATGGTGTTGTGACGCCCGAGGTCCTCGGAGAATAGGGTCACGCTCCCGTCCCCCACCGCGGCCGAATGTATGCCGCCGTGGCTTTGGTAGGCGCCTGCTTTTTGCGCCAGGGCGTCCATCATGGCGAAGACCGCCGCGGGACGGTAGCACTTCCCGGCGCTCCCTTCGGCGTTCACCTGGCGCGCCTTCGGGATGGTGAAGCTGATCCCGGTCCCGCATCCAGAGGTGAGGACCGGCTTGAGGCTCTCCGGAAGTTCCCCGCGGATCTCGACTTTCGCCATGCCGAAATCGCTGCATACCGAGAGGAGATGAAAATCCTCCACCGCATGAACGAGTCCCTGCATGCGAAGAAATCCCGCCACCAGGAAACGGAGGTCGTGCGGAGAGGCGATCAGCGTCGCGAGTTCCCTTCCGTTCACGTTGAGGACGACCGGGACCTCCTCGACCACCTCCCGCTCCCGCGCCGACAACGTCCCCTTCTCATACCTGTAGACCCACGTCATGGCTCCTCCGCTGCAGTCGTTGCTCGCATCCCGATCATCTTCAGCCGCCTATGGCGGACATGTGGAAGGAAACGGGAGGGAAAGCGCGGCCTCCCCTCATCTCGTGCCCCGCAGGCTTTGCCTGCACGATGTTCCGTATCTCCTGCCTGAGCAAGGCGTCGGTTCCGCTCGCCAGGGCGGGTCTCAAGTCGACCCCTTCCCCCGAGAAAAGGCAGCCCCGCGCCACTCCCGACGCGGTCACCCTCAGCCGGTTGCAGCCGTCGCAGAAGTGTCCGGTCACGGCCGAGATGATCCCGAGGGTACCCGATGCTCCGCGCACCCGGAAATTGCTCGCCGGGCCGGAGTGCTCGGTCGGCTCAACTTTCTCGATCAGGTGGCGCTGCGCGATCCGCTCCAGTACCTCGGAGCCGGGGATGGAAAGGACGCGCCAGTTGCCGGAGTGGCCGGTCGGCATGTACTCGATGAACCTGACGTTGTAGGCCCGCTCCCGGGTCAGCTCGACGAAGTCCATGATTTCGTTGTCGTTGACGCCCCGCATCAGTACCACGTTGATCTTGTGCGGCGGGAAGCCCGCCTTCTCCGCCGCCTCGATGCCGGAAAGTGCGTCGGAGAGACGACCGCCGCGGGTGATCCTCGCGTAGGTTTCGGGCTTCAAGGAGTCGAGGCTTATGTTGAGCCGCTGCACTCCCGCCTCTCTCAGTCCCTCGGCCATCCCGCCAAGGTAGGTGCCGTTTGTGGTCAGCACCAGCTCCTTCAGATCGGGGAGTCGGGAAAGTTTCGAGAGGAAGGGAAGGATCCCCTTGCGCACCAGCGGTTCGCCGCCGGTCACCCGTATCTTCCGGATTCCGGCGAGAACCGCCTGTTCCGAGATCCTCAGGAGGTCCTCGAAGGAGAGGATCCCGTCTTGCGGGAGCAGTTGCACCCCCTTGGCAGGCATGCAGTAGCGGCAGCGCAGGTTGCAGCGGTCCGTCACCGAGAGCCGGAGATAGTTGATGCGCCTGCCGTAGGAATCGATCAGAGACATGCCGTGCTCCTTGTAGCCGCTATTCCTGCCGCTTATGCCGCCACTCCTCCCCCAGGAGGGGGGAGGTCCGGAGGGGGGAAGCCGGTGTGAGAGGCTGCGCCCCCCCTCCCTGACCCTCCCCCTCCTGGGGAGGGGATCCACCGCTACTCCGGCCACTACCCCTCCAGGGGAGGGGATTACAACTTGAGGATGCGGGCCGCGTTCCCTCCGAGGATGGCGTCGACGCCTTCGGGAGGGAGCGGCAACTCCGCGATCGCATCCATGTTGTGACGGATGCGCGGCATGCCTGGCCAGTCGCTGCCGAAGATGGTCTTGTCCGTGTTGCGCGCTAACTCGGGGAAGTAGGTCAAAAGCTTCGCCGGGGGAAGCCCGGAGAGCTCCATGTAGACGTTTTTGTGCAGCTTGGAGAGGAAGAAGGCGCGGTCGTACCAGAAGCCGCGTCCGGAATGGGCCATGACCAAGGGAAGCTCCGGGAAGTCGACCGCGACGTCGTCCAGGTGCAACGGGTTCGCGTACTTGAGCCGCGTCTGCTTGAAGACGGAGGAGCCGGTATGGATCAGGACGGGGATGCCGAGTTCCTGCGCGACCTGGTACAGCGGGTACATCCTCGGCTCGTTCAGGTAGTAGTGCTGGTAACTGGGATAGAGCTTGATGCCGCGGAAGCCCTCATCCTCCACCTTGCGGCGCAGCTCTCCCCCCAGGTCGGTATGCAGGTAGGGGTTCAGGTCGCAAAAGGGAATCAGCCTCTTCCTGCCGCGGCAGAATTCGCGCACCTGGTCGTTACTGCAGACACCGGTGGTGATCGGGTTCAGCTCGGCGAGGAGGCAGGCGTAATCCACACCCTCCTCCTCGAGGAGCGCCTCGAAGGCGCCGGGGTCGCTGTAGCGGGCGACGTACCCCTCGTATCCCCACGGGTGCGACGGCCGCATCCAGTCCACCACCCAGGGGTGCAAGGAGACGTCGTAGGAGGCGAGGTGCACGTGAAAGTCGATCCTCAAAGGCCGCGGTTTCTGTTCCCCTGGCGCGGTCATGGCTTCCTCCTTACCTTCAGACCCGTTCCACGATGGTGGCGATCCCCTGCCCGAGGCCGATGCAGAGCGAGGCGATGCCGTAGCGTGCGCCGCGCCTTCTCATCTCGTGCACGAGCGTCGCGGTGATGCGCGCGCCGGTGGAGCCGAGCGGATGGCCGATGGCGATGGAGCCGCCGTTCACGTTGACCTTTTCCGGGTCGATGCCGAGCTCCCTCATGCACGGGATAGCCTGGGCGGCGAACGCCTCGTTCAGCTCGAAGAGATCGATGTCGTCGATGGTGAGCCCGGCGCGCTCGAGCGCCTTCCGGATGGCGGGGATGGGACCTAACCCCATGTAGGAGGGGTCGCAGCCCGCCACGGCGCTCGCCACCACCCGGACCATCGGGCGGTAACCCAGAGCCCTAGCGCGTTCCGCTTCCATGAGAAGCACGGCGGCGGCCCCATCGTTGATGCCGCTCGAATTGCCCGCGGTGACGGTGCCATCCTTTTTGAAGGCGGCGGAGAGCTTCCCGAGCTGTTCGATGGTCGCGTCCGGGCGCGGGAACTCGTCCCGGTCCACGATGATGGGATCACCCTTTCTCTGCGGGACGGGAACCGGCACCAGCTCGTCGGCGAACTTCCCGGCCGCCTGCGCCGCGCTCCACTTTCGCTGCGTCGCCAGGGCGAACTCGTCCTGCTCCAGCCGGGTGATGCCGTAGCGCTGGGCCACGTTCTCCGCGGTGTCCCCCATCCCCTCCTTCGCGTACGGCTCGGTCATCCTGGGATTGGTGAAGCGCCAACCGATGGTCGAGTCGAAGATCTTCATGTCGCGGGAGAACGGCGAATCGGCCTTGGCGAAGACGAAGGGGGCGCGGGTCATGGACTCGACGCCTCCGGCGATGAAGACGTCCCCCTCCCCCGCCTTGATGGCGAGCGCCGCCGCGTTGACCGCGTTCAGTCCCGACCCGCAGAGGCGGTTCACGGTCTGGCCGCCCACGCTGTGCGGCAGCCCAGCGAGGAGCGCGGCCATGCGTGCCACGTTTCGGTTGTCCTCGCCCGCCTGGTTGGTGCAGCCGAGGATCACGTCCTCGATGAGGGAGGCGTCGAGCCTGTTGCGCTCCACCAGTTCCGAGATGCACAGCGCCGCCAAGTCGTCAGGCCTCACCTTTCCCAAAGCGCCGCCGAATTTCCCCACCGGCGTCCGCACCGCATCGATAATCACCGCTTCACGCACATGAACCTCCATGCCCCCTGGAGTTTCTCCGGCAGGGCTAGCTTTTAATCCGCCTCTTCTTTCAAGTTACCGATCAGGTCCCGCAAGCCCCATCGCGCCACCGCCGTCCATCCCCTCTCCCCCTGGGAGAGGGTGCCCGAAGGGCGGGCTTGCCCCCCGTAGCTTTTTCACTGCGAAGGGCGGGTGAGGGCGTTGCCCAAAGCAACATTCTGCTACCTTGCGACGCCCTCACCCCTGCCCCTCTCCCGGAGGGAGAGGGGGGTGGACGACTAGATGTACTGCCCGGAATCCACCCTTATCACCTCGCCGGTTATCTTTCCGGCCGCGTCGGAGAGGAGGAAGGCGACCGCGTTGGCGATGTCCTCCGGTCTCGCGAGATCCGGGAGCAGGCACTCGTTTCTCGCCTTGTCGAGGATCTCCGCGGGGAGGGCGAGCGCCATGTCGGTTAAAACCATCCCCGGCGCCACCGCGTTGACCGTGACCCCCTTCGGCCCGAGTTCGCGGGCGAGGGTCTTGGTGAGCCCGATGAGGCCCGCCTTGGAGGCGGCGTAGTTGGCCTGGCCGAACTTGCCGCGGATGCCGTTAATCGAGGTGATGTTCACGATGCGGCCGTACCCCGCGTCCCTCATGCCGGGAGCGAAGGCCCTGACCACGTTGAAGGCGCCGGTCAGGTTGACCCCGAGCACCGACTGCCACTCGTCGTCGGACATCTTTAGGACGCTGCGGTCGCGGGTGATGCCCGCGTTGTTGACCAGAAGGGTCACCTGTTCCGGGATGGTGGCGACGGCGGCCGAGACGCTCGCGGGGTCGGTGATGTCGACCTTGTGGAACTGGTAGTCGCCTCCCGCTTCCCCCTCGGCCACGTCGAACACGTGCACCTTCGCGCCGTGCGCGAGGAGCGTGCGGGTGATGGAAAGTCCCAGTCCGCGCGCGCCACCGGTCACCACCGCGGTCCGTCCCTCGAAATTCAGAAAGCTGCTCATGTCGCCCCCTATAAAGAAGTAGGATCCCCCCCACCACACCAGTGTTCCCTCGAAGGGGCCAAGCGCGGCGCTACGTCCCCCCTTTTGCGAAGGGGGAGCCTGCCCCCCGTAGCCTTGGCGAAGGGGGGACAGGGGGGATTTGATTTTGTCGTGCTTTCTACCACCGGCCCACCTGTGCACGAATAAGAAATCCGCGCCGCGTCTGCCCCTCCTGCTTGAGTTGCAGGAACAGGCAAATCCCCTCTGTCCCCCCTTCGCAAAGGGGGGAACGCGAGTTCACCTGCGGCGCTTCGTGGAGACAGTTGTCGCCGTTCCCCGGAATTTCCTGAAGAACCTTCGCAAAGGGGGAACGTTAGGGCTCATGCAGCGCTTCGTGGCCACAAAGTGGACATTTTGGACTCAGGGGGATTGCCGCCTGTCCGAGAGAACGGCAATCCCCCCTCCCCCCTTGCGGGGGGTGAGTACGTTATCGCACGGCTAACGGTCGAGCCAGGTCGGCTGACGTTTCTCGACGAAAGCCATGAGCCCTTCGACCGAGTCGTGCGTCTTCATCATTTCTTCCAGGTAGAGCTTCTCTACGAACTCGATCTTCGCCCTGACCCGCTGCGCGAACTGGGTGCGGGCGGCCTTGACGGCGAAGCGCAGGGTGCTCGCGCTCACGGGTGCCAAGTGCTTGTCGAAGTAGTCGTAGGCCGCCTGGTCCGGGTCCTCCGCGACCACCGAGACGAGACCCATGAGGAGCGCCTCCTCGGCGCTCACGCTGCGACCGGAGAAGAGGAGATCCTCAGCCTGTGCCTGCCCGATCCGCTCCGGCAACAGGCAGGAGGCGGCAGGTGCGAAGACGGCAAGCTTGATCTCGGGCTGCCCCAGCTGGGCATTCGGGGCGGCGAAGATGAAGTTCCCCGCCGCGACCACCTCGAGCCCCCCTCCCAGGCACTGGCCGCGCACCGCGACCAAGACCGGAACCGGGCTCTCGACAAGCCTCAAGACGAGCGCGTGCAGCGATTTGAGCATCTGCGCACAGGAGTCGGGCATGTGCTCGTCGACGCTCGCCCCGAAGCTGAAGTGCGGCCCCTCGGCCGTGAGGAGCACGGCTCTAAGTTCCGGACGGACTAAGTGCTCGTCGAGAGCGGCCTGCAACGCGGCTATCATGGCCGCGTCGACGATGTTCGCCTTGGGACGCGCAAGGGTGAGTTTCAGCAGACGACCGTCGCGCTCGAGGCTCACCTTGAGCGGCGAGGCGGCCTGCGCCGTCGCGTTCTGTGCAGCAGCGGCCTCGCTCATCACGCACCTCCCTGCGCGCCCGGAACCAGGATGGCGCGCCTTGTGAGCTTGTGGGCGTGGGCCGAGGCGAAGACCTCGTTGATGTTGTCCAAGGGGTGCTTCTCGATGAAGGGGCCGAGGTTGACCTTGCCGTCGAGAACGAGGTCGAGCGCCGCCGGGTAGAGCTCGGTCAGGCATCCCCAGTTCCCGAGCGCCCGTGCATGGAAGGCCATCAGGTTCGAGAGGCGCAGTTCGATCTTGTCCATGGTGAAGCCGACCACGGAGAGGGTGGCGCCGTAGGTGAGCAGGCCGAAGGCGGTATCCTGGCCGGGAGCGGTCCCCGAGCATTCGAAGATCTTCCAGCAGGTCTCCTTGAGCCCCTTCTCTTTCACAAAGGAGTTGATCGCCTTCTTGAGCTCCTTACCCTGGATTTCGCGGGAGTTCAGGGTGAGCGCCGCGCCGTGCTTGGCCATGTTGTCCAGCTTCACCTGGTCGACGTCGATGGCGATGACGGTAGCGCCCAAAGCGTTGGCCACTTGGACCGCGTAGCCACCCACCCCGCCGATGCCGATGACGATGGCGACGTCACCGGGCTGCACCTCGGCCTGGACCGCGGCCTGGTACGGCGTAGTCACCGCGTCGGCCACGACGGAGATGTCGGCGAGGTTGAGGCCTGCCGCCGCGAGGCGTTTCTCGTCCACCGGGCAGAGCGTCTTCGCCGGGACCACGATGTGCGAGGCGAACCCGCCGTGGATGTCGTTGCCCGGCATCTGCTGGGCGCGGCAGATGGTGCCGTGGCTCGATAGACAGAGGTCGCATTCGCCGCAAGGCATGACCGCCGGGATCAGGACGGCCTTACCCGCCCAGGCGCCCGCCCCCTCCCCGGTCGCCACCACGCGGCCGCTGATCTCATGCCCCAGCGTGAGCGGAGCGGGATGGTTGAAACGGACGCCGCTGTAATAGAACCCGAGATCGGTGTGACAGACGCCGCAACCGGCGACCTCGACCACGACCTCGCCTGCTCCCGGGGTCGGGGTGAATTCGCTCTTCGCCATAGGTTCACCAACGGCCGTCATGGACCAGCGATACGCTTGCTTGGACATAAAACCTCCTCCTTAGTTAGTAGCCGCCCGAGCAACACCCAAACAGCAAAACTTTGTTTTGTGTAAACAGGTACCACAATACCATTTTAGGTGTCAAGCGCATTTCTTTAAAAAAACATCCGCCTGCACCATCAAGAAGGGGAAAGGTATTAAATAAAGGATATTTCTAGATTAGAGGTGGATTTGAGGACTAACGTGAGAAGAATGCTACGGGGGCTGAGACGGCGTGGCACAAATGAGTAACGGCGTTATTTCCGGTATCCGGCAGGGCGTCGAACTCACAAAGGCTTGTTTCGCTCGCCCTACCGGATGAAGGAAGTACTTACCCGCTTAGCTTATTTCCGGTCGAGCGCCACGCGCACCTCCGGGTGAAGCTTGTCGAGACAGCTCTGGCAGATGCCGTGGGAGAAATCGATCCCGACGTATGCGTTGAAATATTCTTCTACGCTGTGCCAGTAGTCCTGATCGTCACGGATCTTCTTGCAGTGCATGCAGATCGGGATGATGTTCTTCAGCATGGTGAACTCACTGATGTCTTCAAGCATAAGAAGAACCAGTTTCTCGCCGTTCAGCTCAACGGGGCTGGTCGTTATCAGCAGTTCCAGCTCTTTTTTGCAGTCGCCGACTTGGATCTCGAACTTGGTCCTGCTCTTTGAAACGGTCTGGCCGCCGAAACTAAGCTCAACCGAGTTTCTGACCACGCAGCTCTTGCAGATCGGCGCCCTTCCGCATCCCTCCGGAACGTCGTGGGAATGCAGACAGTGAAAAACCTCTCCTCCGCGCTTGTTGTAGATTGCGTCTTTGTCGAGACCGAAGGTAGTTGCCGCCGTCTTGTTCAGATCGCGTATCCTGACGTCTTCGTCCACCACAAAAATTATGAGCGGTATCGAGTTAAGCACTGACAAACAGCAGGCGCTTATGTTTTCCATGGCTTCTCCTTTGACGCCTGGAAGCCTGTGGCTCCTCTACGGCATGCGTGGCTTCGGGCTCATGGATATCGCACGTAACCCGCCATGTGTCAATGCTTTACAGCATCCTCGACCACCAAAACTGTTTTCCGGCTCACCTTCGTGGGACCGCGGGGAGGAAGGCATGAAAAAATACCGCCGTCTAGGACATGGCTGGTGCCGTGACAAGATACGATGCCCGGGGCTCTACCGTCTCCTCCAACGCCCTGTAATCATTGTCCCGTTGCCCGATCCGGAAGCGGCTCACTACAAGCTTCAGTTCTTCGGCGATCGCATGCATATGCGCTGCGGCGTTGGCGAATTCCTGGGCTCCGGCGCCGCTTTCTCTGATGACGCCGGTGACGTGACCGATGTTCTCGGTCACCGCATGCACCGACAGGCTCTGCTCCTCTGCGGCCGTGGCGATCTGGCTCACTTCTCCGGATATCGTTTCGATGGTCGCCGTGACGGCATTCAAGGCCTCCCCCGTGGAAAAGGCCTTGGCGACGCCGCGCTCGGCCTCGCCGACTCCTTTTTCCATGGCATCCATGGCGCGCCGCGTCTCCCGCTGAATCGCCTTTATCATCTCGGAGATCTCGCGCGTGGCTGCCGTGGTGCGCGAAGCTAGGGCGCGGACATGGTCGGCGACCACCGCGAATCCCCTCCCCTGCTCTCCCGCGCGGGCGGCCTCGATGGCAGCGTTCAGCGCCAGCAGGTTGGTCTGGTCCGCGATGTCGTTGATGGTGTCGGTGATCTCGCCTATCTGCAGGGAGCGTCTGCCGAGTTCCGCAACGACGAGTGAGGTTTCCCGGGAATGCTCCCCTATCGCCTGCATGGTCTCGATGGTTTCCCCCATGACAACGCGGGCCGATTCCACGGCGCGATTGGCGATGGTGACGTTGTCGGCGGCAACCGAGCAGTTCCGGGCGATTTCGGATGCCGTGCCGTTGATTTCGACGCTCGAACCGGCCACCAGATCTATTTCCTTGCCGGCCAGCTCGGCGCGCTGCACCATCACCGCGGATCTCCCGCTCAATGTGCCGGAGGCGCTGGAAAGGCTCTGCGCTTCAGTGGCGATGCAGGAAACGACGGAGTGCAGCGTCTGCGCCATGTGGTTCACGTGGCAGGACAGGAGGTGCAGTTCGTTGCGGGAGCCTTCTTCCGCGTGCGCCGCGTCGACACAAACGGTGAGATCCCCCGAGGCGATCTCGGCGACCTTCCCGCCGACGACGGCGAGAGGTGCGGTGATGCTGCGGGATAAGAAATACCCCGCGACAAGTGCGGCCGCCGCTCCCAGCGAGAGAAAGAACGCGCTCACCCCGAGTGCCAGCCGCGCCATCCGGTCGTTGTCGGCGAAACTCTTTTGCGCCTGTGTCCGGTTCAGGGCGACCACCGCGGCGATCCCCTGATCGACCCTCGCGATGACGTCTCCCCCCTGGTTGCGCATGATGTTGATCGCTTCCTCCCGGCGTCCGTCGGCGGCGAGGTCGACGATCTTGCCCCTGAAGAAGCCGTACAGCTTGAGGTCCTCGGCGATGCTCTTTTGCAGCTCACTCCCCTGCGGGGTGCGGTTCGAGGCGAAGAACTCCGCCAGCCCCTGCTCCACTTTTTGCGTGCAGCGGTTCAGCTGTTCCCGGTGCTCCTGCCGCTCCTGTTCGGAAGGGTCCATGATGATGTCCCGAAGCAGGTACAGGGAGGTCTGGTAGTCCCTGACCAGCTCCGGGAGTTTGCTCAGGGGAACCAGATTCCCGGCGTACATCCTTTCGGCGCGCGCCCCGACCTCGTAGATGCTCCCGGCCGCCACCATGCCGCTCACCCCGCAAAGGCCCGCCACCAGCAAAAAGCCGGCGAGAATCTTCCTTCCCAGCGGAAGTCCCGCGTACCAATGCACGGTCACCCCTTTTCTGCCCGCCCCGATCGCGCCGCTCAAAGACAGCTTTCTCATAGCAACTCCAACCCTCTCCGCCCTCTCGTGGCCATCACAGGCTCCGGTCTGCCGGAAGACGGGAAGCTCTTGTGGCAGGCCGCGCAGCAGACTTCCTTCTCACTCACTCTCACCCAGGGCGTCACGTTCTTCGTGTCGCACCAGTCGCAGTACCAGATGTAACGATCACCCACCGGCATAAGATCCATGTTTTAGCTCCTTCTCTTTGTCGTCTTTTTTTGAAGCCAAGGGTAGCGCCGGTATGTTGCAGCTCTGTTGCAGTCACGTTAATTCGATCAGAAGATTTTGAGCCGGGCCTTGACAGCAGCGCAGGCGATCCGGTTTTAACGCTTTCTTAATGCCTACGGGGCTGTTTTTGACGCCGTCTTAAGGTTTGGAAGACTATCTTTGACAGTGAGGTAAACTGAAAGGCTGTAGTGGAGAGAGATAATGAACAACTACGGATGGATGCAAACCATCGTCTTTTTCGCGGTACTCCTGGCGGCGGTCAAACCGTTCGGGGCCTACCTCGCCCGGGTGTTCCGCGGCGAGCGGACCTTCCTGTCGCCTCTGCTCGTCCCGTGCGAAAACCTCCTGTACCGGGTGTGCGGCGTGGACAGGGACGAGGAGATGCCCTGGCGGCGTTACGCGCTGTCGCTTATCCTTTTCAACCTGGCGGGTGGCGCAGTACTCTTCGCCATCATGCTTTTGCAGGGCGCACTGCCCTATAACCCGCAAAAGCTCGCGTCCTTTCCCTGGCAACTCGCGTTGAACTCCGCGGTGAGCTTCATGACCAACACCAACTGGCAGGCCTACTCGGGTGAGACGTCGGCCAGCTACTTCACCCAGATGTTCGGCTTCACGGTGCACAACTTCCTGTCCGCCGCAACCGGGATAGTGGTGGCCATCGCGACGATACGCGGTTTCGTGAGGCACAGAACCGACCTCATCGGCAACTTCCACGTCGATCTCACCCGGTGCATCCTCTACGTGCTCCTCCCGGTCTCGCTGCTCGTCGCGCCGCTCCTGGTTTCCCAGGGGGTGATCCAGAACTTGAGCCCCTACAAAAAGGTGCCTCTGGTCCAGCCGCTCACTTACGAAAAGGCGAAGGTGGACGACGGGGGCAACGCAGTGCGTGACGCGCATGGTAACGCAGTCACCGAAAGGGTTACCGTGCGGGAGGTGACGGTACCGATGGGCCCTGTGGCCTCGCAGGAGGTGATCAAGGAGCTCGGCACCAACGGGGGCGGCTTCTTCAACGCAAACTCGGCACACCCCTACGAGAACCCGACGCCGTTCACCAACCTGATCGAGGCCTTCCTGATGCTGCTGATCGGCGCCTCGCTCACCTACACCTTCGGCGAAATGGCGGGGAACACGCGCCAGGGGTGGGCCATCCTCGCGGTGATGCTCGCCATCCTGGTTCTTGCCGTCGGGATCAACTACGCGGCCGAGTCCGCGGGGAACCCGCTCGTTGCGAAGCTAGGCGTGCACCAGGTCAACCTGGAGGGCAAGGAAACGCGCTTCGGCCTGGCCGGGACCGCTCTCTTCAGCAGCGCCACCACAGGCACCTCCTGCGGCGCGGTGAACGCCATGCACGACTCGATGACCCCGCTTGGCGGCATGGTCCCCCTGTCGCTCATCCTCCTCTCCGAGGTGGTGGTCGGCGGCGTGGGAACCGGGCTTTACACCATGATCGCCTTCGTGGTGATCGCGGTATTCGTGGCCGGCCTCATGATCGGGCGCACCCCGGAGTTTCTGGGGAAGAAGATCGAGGTGCGCGAGATGTGGATGTCGATCGTGACCGTGATGACCTCCGGCGTCCTGGTGCTCTTCTTCACGACCCTGGCCCTTTGGACCCCTCAAGCGATCGCCTCCATGGCGAACCCGGGCGCCCACGGCCTTTCCGAGATCCTTTACGCCTTCGCCTCCATGTCCAACAACAACGGCAGCGCCTTCGCAGGTCTCGCCGCGAACACGCTCTTTTACAACCTGACCGGCTCCCTCGCCATGTTAGTCGGGCGCTTCGCCCCCATCGTCGCTTCGCTCGCCATGGCGGGGTCGCTCGCCGGGAAGAAGTACGTCCCGCCGAGCCTCGGGACGCTCCCGACGGACAAGGTCCCCTTCGCCCTCTGGCTCTCCCTGGTCATCCTCGTCGTCGGCGCGCTCACCTTCTTCCCCGCCTTGAGCCTTGGGCCCATCGTCGAGCACGTGACCATGCTGGGAGGTAAATAGCCATGTCCAAACACGCACCGGCACCGGTTTCCATGTTCGACCCGCGCATACTGAAACCCGCGCTCGTCGAGTCCTTCAGAAAGCTCGATCCCCGCGCGCTCTGGCGCAACCCGGTCATGTTCAGCGTGGAGCTGGCAAGCGTCGTCACCCTCTGCACCTTCGCCATGTCCCTCGCGGGCAAAAACGGCGAGCCCGCCTGGTTCACCGGCCTCGTCTCTCTCTTTCTCTGGCTCACCGTGACCTTCTCGACCTTCGCCGAGTCCCTCGCCGAGGGGCGCGGCAAGGCGCGCGCGGCATCCCTCCGTAAAAGCCGCACCGAGGTGACGGCGAAGCGTCTCAGGCGCCCGGAGCTGGACGCCCCCTACGACACGGTCCCGGCGGAGGCGCTCAGAAAGGACGACTACATCCTGGTCGAGGCGCACGAGATGATCGCCGGCGACGGGGACGTGGTGGCCGGGGCGGCCCTCGTGAACGAGGCGGCGGTGACCGGGGAGTCGGCCCCGGTGGTGCGCGAATCCGGCGGCGATCGGAGTGCCGTCACCGGCGGGACCGAGGTGATCGCGAACAACATCGTGGTGCGCATCACCGCGAACCCCGGCGAGACCTTCCTGGACCGGATGATCTCGCTCATCGAGGGGGCGAAAAGGAGGAAGACGCCGAACGAGATCGCGCTCGAGGTGCTCCTCATCGCGCTCACCCTGGTCTTTTTCCTGGTCTGCGTGAACATCCGTCCGCTCTCGCTCTACAGCGCGGGGGCCGCGGGGCATGGCGCGCCGGTCTCCCTCACCGTGCTCGTCGCCCTCTTCGTCTGCCTGGCCCCCACCACCATCGCCGCCCTCCTCCCCGCGATCGGCATAGCGGGGATGGACCGGCTCTTCCAGAAAAACGTCATCGCCCTCTCCGGGCGCGCCATCGAGGCGGCCGGGGACGTGAGCGTGCTCCTCCTCGACAAGACCGGCACCATAACGCTCGGCAACCGCGAGGCGGTGGAATTCGTGCCGGTAGGCGGCCACACGGAAACGGAGGTGGCGCAGGCGGCGCTCATGGCCTCGCTCTCCGACGAGACCCCGGAGGGGCGCAGCATCGTCGCCCTCGCCCGGGAAAAGCACGGCCTTAGTGCCGAGCTCCCGGCCGACGGCAGGAGCGTCCCCTTCTCCGCCGAGACCCGTCTCTCGGGGCTGGACACGGCGGGAGTGAAGTACAGAAAGGGCGCTTCGGACTCGGCGATCGCCTTCGTCAGTAGCCTCGGCGCTTCCGGCGTTCCGGCGGACCTCCCGGTCCTGGTGGACCGCATCGCCCGCGCCGGGGCGACGCCGCTCGTGGTGTCGCGCGACGCCGACGTGATCGGGGTGATCAACCTGAAGGACATCATCAAGGGGGGGATCCAGGAGCGCTTCCAGCAGCTGCGCAGCATGGGAATCAAGACGGTGATGATCACCGGGGACAACCAGCTCACCGCAGCCGCCATCGCCGCCGAGGCACAGGTGGACGACTTCCTCGCGCAGGCCAAACCGGAGGACAAGCTCCGCCTGATCAGAGAGCACCAGGAGGCGGGCTTCATGGTGGCTATGACCGGAGACGGCACCAACGACGCACCGGCCCTCGCGCAGGCGGACGTGGCGGTCGCGATGAACACGGGTACGCAGCCCGCGCGTGAGGCGGCCAACATCATCGACCTCGACTCGAACCCGACGAAGCTTTTGGACATCGTCGAGGTGGGGAAGCAGATCCTGATGACCCGCGGCAACCTGACCACCTTCTCGATCTCCAACGACGTCGCCAAGTACTTCGCCATCGTCCCCGCGATGCTCCTCTCCATCTACCCGCAGCTGGGGGTGCTGAACGTGATGCGGCTCGAGAGCCCGCTCTCCGCGATCCTCTCGGCGGTCATCTTCAACGCCCTGATCATCCCGTTCCTCGTGCCGCTGGCACTCAAGGGGACGAAGTTTCGCCCCATGCCCGCCGAGAGGCTTTTGATCCGCAACCTGCTCGTTTTCGGCGTCGGCGGGGTCGTCGCCCCCTTCGTCGGCATCAAGCTGATCGACATCCTGGTCGGGATGATGCTATAGGAGAACCAACATGAAAGACATGCGCCCGACGCTTATGCTGTTCATCGCCTTTACCCTCATTTTGGGCGGCGCCTACCCGCTCATCGTGACCGGCATCGCGGAGCTCGCCTTCCCGAGCCAGGCAAGCGGCAGTTTCGTCGCCGATGCCGGGGGAGTAAGCGCAGGTTCCCGGCTGATCGGCCAGCACTTCACCGGGGCGAAATACTTCTGGCCCCGCCCCTCGGCGACGGAGGACTTCCCCTACAACCCGATGGCCTCGGGGGGCTCCAACGCGGGCCCCACCAACCCCGATTACCTGAAGACGGTGGCGCAAAGGGTACGGGCCTACCGGGAAAGCGGCGTGACGCATACGCTCCCCTCCGAGCTGGTGCAGGCCTCCGCGAGCGGCCTCGACCCGGACATCTCGCCGCAGGGGGCCGCCATCCAGGCGGAGCGGGTGGCGCGGGCGCGCGGGATGAAGACGGCCGACCTGGGGCGCCTGATCGCCGCACACACGCAGGGGCGGCAGCTCGGGTTCATCGGTGAGCCGCGGGTGAACGTGCTGGAACTTAACCTCGCCCTTGACGCGATGAAGTAGGAGCCTTGATGCGAGACGACGAGACCCAAAGACCGTCACCGGAGACCCTGCTCAGGGTGGCGCAGGCTGAGGAGGCCCAGGCAGCGAAGGGGAAGCTGAAGATCTTCCTCGGTTACGCCGCCGGTGTCGGCAAGACCTACGCCATGCTTCAGGCCGCGCACGAGCGCCTGCACGACGGCCGGGACGTGGTGGTGGGATACGTGGAATCCCACGACCGCAGCGAAACCGACCTCCTGCTCGAGGGGCTCGAGGTGGTCCCGAGGGCCCTGGTCGAATACCTCGGCGTCGCCCTTCCCGAGCTCGACCTCGACGCGGTGCTCGTCAGAAGACCGCAGATCGCTTTAGTCGACGAACTCGCCCACACCAACGCCCCCGGAAGCCGTCACCCGAAAAGGTGGCAGGACGTCGAGGAAATCCTTTCCGCCGGGATCGATGTCTACACCACGGTGAACATCCAGCATTTCGAGAGCCTGCGGGACGTGGTGGCGCAGATCACCGGGGTCGTGGTCAGGGAGAACGTTCCCGACTCGATCCTCGACCAGGCCGTGGAGATCCGGCTGGTGGACATCCCCCCCGAGGACCTTCTGCAGCGCCTCAAGGAGGGGAAGGTCTACATCCCGGAAAAGGCGGCGCACGCCGCGGAGAACTTCTTCAAGCCCGGGAACCTGATGGCGCTGCGCGAGCTCTCTTTGCGCCGCGCCGCCGCACGCGTGGACGACCAGGTGCGCGCCTACATGGAGTCCCGCTCCATCGCCGGGCCCTGGCCGGTGGCGGAGCGTCTCCTCGTCTGCGTGAGCGGCAGCCCCTTCAGCGAGACCCTGATCCGCACCACGAGGCGCCTCGCCGACGACCTCAAGTCCACCTGGCACACGGTCTACGTCGAGACGCCCGGCGGCGGAAAGCAGATCCAGGAGAACCGGGAACGGGTCTGGAAGGACCTGCGCCTGGCCGAGAGCCTGGGAGCCCAGGTGGCGAGCCTCACCGGCGCCTCCGTTCCCGAGGCCCTCATCGACTACGCGCGCAAAAACCACGTCACCAAGATCGTGGTCGGTAAACCGACCAAAGCGAGGTGGCGGGAGTTTCTCCGTCCTCCCCTCGTGGACCAGGTGATCCGCCTTTCCGGCAGCATCGACGTCTACGTGGTGAGCATCGCGCCGGCCGAGACGGTGAAGAAGGAGGGGGTGCCGCACGCGGCTGGCAAGCGCCCACCGCTGTCCGGTTACCTGAAGAGCCTGGTGCTCGTGCTGGCCGCCTCGCTCGTGTGCCAGCCCGTCCACGCCTTCCTCGCGCCTACGAACCTGGTGATGATCTACCTCCTCGCCGTGGTGCTCGCGGCGCTGCGCCTGGGGCGCAAGGAGGCGACCTGCACCGCGTTTTTAAGCGTCCTCGCCTACGATTTCTTCTTCGTCCCACCGAGGTTCACCTTCGCCGTCTCCGACACCCAGTACCTGATCACCTTCTTAGCGCTCTTCGTGGTCGGCGTCGTTATAAGCACCCTGGTCTCGCAGACCCGCGAGCGGGCCGAGGCGATCCGCCAGCGGGAGGCGCAGACCGCGACCCTTTACTACCTGAGCCGGGACCTCGCCGCGGTCTCCGGCCTCGACGCGATCCTCGATGCGCTGGTGCGGAACATCGAGGAGAGCCTGCAGGCGCAGGTGGTCGTGCTTCTCTCCGAAGGGGAGCGCCTCGAGGTGCAGGCCGCAAGCGGCGGCTTCACCCTGGGCGCCAAGGAGGCCGCCGTCGCGGATTGGGCCTTCAGAAACCGTGCGGCCGCCGGCAGGGGAACGGAGACGCTTGGTTCCGCGAAGCTCCTTTATCTCCCCTTGCAGGCAAGCGGCGACGTCTTGGGCGTCATCGGCATCAGGTTTCGCGAGGAGCGTGAATTCACCTCGCCGCAGTGCCGTCGGCTGGTGCAGGCCTACGCCGCCCAGGCGGCCCTCGCCGTGGAACGGGCGCAGTTCGCGAGACAGGCGGAACAGGCGCAGATCCTGAAGGCCCGTGAGAGCCTGGAGCGCGCCCTTTTGAACTCGGTCTCGCACGACCTGCGTACCCCGCTCGTAACCATCACCGGCGCGCTCGGCGCCCTGCGCGAGAAGGGTGTGGAACTTGCCGCCGAGGCGAAGAGCGACCTCCTGGAGGCGGCGTGGGAGGAGGCGGGACGGCTGAACCGTTTCGTCGGGAACCTCTTGGACATGACACGGCTGGAATCGGGCGCCCTGAAGGTTAAGGAGTCCCCCACCGACGTACAGGACCTGGTGGGGTGCGCCCTGGCCGTGCTGGAGCCGCACCTCGGACGGCGCAGCGTGGAGATCGCGGTTCCTGCCGGGCTCCCCCCGGTTCGCATGGACATGGTGCTCATGACCCAGGTGCTGGTGAACCTCTTGGACAACGCGCTCAAGTATTCACCGCCTGCAAGCCAGGTCGAGGTCAGCGCCGACGTCGTCGGGGAGCGGCTCATCATCGAGGTCTGCGACCGGGGGCGCGGCGTCCCGAGCGCCGACCTTGCCCACATCTTCGACAAGTTCTACCGTGTGCCGGTACCGGAAGGCGCGGGAGGGACCGGGCTCGGGCTCTCCATCTGCAGGGGTATCGTCGAGGCTCACGGTGGCACCATAGAGGCGCACAACCGCTCGGGCGGCGGCCTGCGCGTCACCGTCTCGCTCCCCGTCAACTGAAAAGGAAGGTGAAAACATGCAAAAGGTGAAAACCGACGGCGGCCGCCCCCGCATCCTCGTGGTCGACGACGAGGCGGCCATACTGCGCTTCCTGAAGAGCGCTTTGCCGGGCGAGGAGTACTCGCTGCACTTCGCAGAGAACGGCCACGCCGCGCTTGCCGCCGCCGCTGCGGCGCGTCCCGACCTCGTCCTGCTCGATCTCGGGCTTCCCGACCTGGACGGCGTGGAGGTGATCAGGCGGATCCGCGAATGGTCCACGCTTCCCATCATCGTGCTCTCGGTGCGCGACCGCGAGGACGACAAGGTGGCGGCACTAGACGCAGGCGCCGACGACTACCTGGTGAAACCGTTCGGGGTGGCGGAACTGCAGGCGAGGATCAGGGTGGTGCTGCGCCGCTCGCTGCAGCAGGCCCCCGAGCCGGTCTACCGCTTCGACGAGCTGGAGATCGATCTGCAGCGGAGAAAGGTCACGCGCGCCGGGACCGAGATCCAGCTCACCCCCACCGAGTACGACCTGCTGCGCCTGTTGGCGAACCACGCGGGAATGGTGCTCACCCACGGCCAAATCCTGAAAAAGGTATGGGGTAGCGCCTACGCCGACCAGCAGAACGTGCTCAGGGTGACCATGAGCAACCTGCGCCAGAAGATAGAGCCCGTCCCCTCCCGCCCCCGCTACATCATCACCGAGCTCGGCGTCGGCTACCGGCTGAAGTCGGCGTAACAGCCCTCCGCCGGTCGCCCCGCCCGAAGTCTCACCAAAACTTTCACGTCTTCGTAACACAACCACAAGAATTCTCACTTATGCTGCGGCCATCTCTAAGGAGGAGGCCACATGCAGCAAAGCCGTGCCAGGCTGGCCGACATAAGCAGGCGTGCCGTCGGCGCCCCGCCGCACCTTCCGGTGCAGGGAGTGCTTACCCTGTTTCAAAGGGACCCCGATCTGCTGAGCGTAGTCATCGAGGATGGGGGGGACTTCCGGGGGTGCGTGAACCGCAAGGAGCTACTGACCCTGTTGAGCCGCCCCTTCGCCATGGAACTCTACGCGAAGAAACCGGTGCTCACCCTCATGCAGGACCTGAAGGGGAAACGGATCGTGCTCCCGCCGGAGCTCGACGTGAACGAGGCCGCGGTGCGGCTCCTATCACTCGACCCCACCCTGCAAACCGACGCCTTCGCCCTGGTGGACGAAACGCGCTGCCGCGGCGTCGTCTCCGTTTCCGACCTGATGATGGCGGTGGCCGAGCGGCAAAAGGAGCTGCTGGGCGCGCTTGACCGCCTGAGTTCCCGCCTGCGCGAGGAGGTTGCCCTCGGCATGAAGATCCAGCAGGACCTCCTCCCCCCGCCCGACTATCATTTCGGCAGCCTGACCGTCGGGGCCGGGATAGCCACCTGTTCCGAAATCGGCGGCGACTTCTTCGATTATTTCAATGCGGGAGACCAGGTGCTCGGCATGGTGATCGCGGACGTAAGCGGCCACGGCGTGCAGGCCGGCATGGTCACCACCGCAGCCAAGGCGAGTCTCCACACCCTGGTATCCCTCGGCGTAACCACCCCTTCAGGGCTTCTTTCCGGCATGAACAGGGCGATTCTCGCCACGGCGCGCCGCAGCATCCTGATGACCTGCCTGATCGCCTGCGTGGACATGGGCCGAGGGGTGATCACCTTCGCCAACGCCGGACACAATTACCCGCTTCTGCTGCGTGAGGGGGTGGCGCGCGCCGAGCTGCTGGAGACGGAGTCCGGGTTCCCGCTCGGGTTCGACCGCAAGGCCTGCTACCCGGAAACGAGCACCGCGTTTTCCCCCGGCGACCTTCTTTTTCTTTACACGGACGGCCTGGTGGAAAGCGCGCCCCCAGGGGGGGAGGAGTTAGGCTACGGGCGGCTGCAAGAGCTGCTGGTCCGCGGCAGGGAGCTTGCCGTGGGGCGGATGCACGACTACCTCATGAGCGCCGTGGCGGGCTTTACCGGGAGCGGAGCGTTGGAGGACGACGTCACCACCCTGGCCGCCCGCTTCGACGGCTAAAAACCGTTCAACCGTGCCCTCTCCCTCCGGGAGAGGGTGCCCGAAGGGCGGGTGAGGGCGCGGCCACTCCGTAAGGGGATTGCATCTGCCGACGCCCTCACCCTAGCCCTCTCCCGGGGGGAGAGGGAACATGGACCTCCATAGCGAAAGACGATGACCGACTACAGGGAGAAACAAATGCAAAATGTCACCGTGCTATACAGCGATGAGACGGACCGCAAGGGATGGAACGAGGCTTTCCGGGGGATGTCGCACGTCATGACCGTAACCGCGGAGAACGGCCTGACCGGGGTGCTGGAAGGCCTGCGCGCCATGAGGGAGAACCTGCGCGTGGCGGTGATTTCCTCACGGCTGTACCCGTACCCACACCCGGGACTGGTCGGCTTGCTGCGCGAGCTGAACCCGGACCTGGAGGTGCTCCTGATCTCGCGGGAGGCTTGTGCACCGCCGCTTAAGCCCCTGCTCGAGGACCGTATCAGACACCTCTGCATTTTGCCGGGACAGGAAGGGGTGCACGAGGACCGACTCCCGGCGGTGATCGACATGCTGCTCAAGCAGCGTGGCTGGGACATCTCCTGCTGCCTCAAAGAGGGAACCGTGCTGCACTCCTACCGGTTGAGCTCCAGCGACGACAAGGAGGACCTGATCGCGAAGCTCGAAGAGCTCCTTTCCGGCGAGGGCGAAGAGATGGAACTGCTCAGGCAAAAAGGTGCGCTGCTCGCCGACGAGCTCCTGGAGAATGCAATGTACGACGCCCCCCGAAGCGGCTGCGGGGACCGTCTTTTCAGCAAGGGAGAGCGGCGCAGCATGCTGCCGCGGGAGGACATCGTCTTCAGCTTCGGCTTCGACGGCGAGACCCTGTCGCTCGCCCTCACCGACAACTGGGGCAGCCTGGACCCGGACGAGGTGCTCGAGTACCTGACCCGAAATGAAGAGGATGTGCTCGATTGCGGGGACCCCGGCGGCCGTGGCCTCTTCATCGTTTGGCGCTTCCTGGATCGCTTCCACGTCGCCGTGACGCCGGGCCACTTGACCAGGGTCGGCGGCCAATTGCATCTAAGGTCAACACTTACCCCCGAAGCGCCGCGGGGGTTCCACATCATGAACGGTTGTGAGGAGGTAGCTGCATGAATCTGGCAAATTACGTATCAAACGGAGAGGACTGCTTCATCCTGGAGGGGATCATCGACGCGCACGCCGAAGACGCGCTGAAAGAGATCCCGAAAAAGGTCAAACACCCGGTGGCGCGGTTCGACTTCAGCCTGGCCGGCCGCATCAACTCCATGGGGATCGCCCTCATCCTGCGCTGCTTCAAGGAGATCAGCGACAAGGCCGAAATCCGCATCGAGGGGCTGAACCAGACGCACAGCATGCTATTCAAGATGACCGGTGTATTCCTGCTGGCGGCACCGGTAAAGGCCCCGGTTGGGCGGAAGGAGGGGACGGCGTGAAGGTGATCAACTACTTGTTCGGAAGGCTCTTTCACGACATGGACCGGCCGCTCGAAAGGCTGCGGGAAATTCGGGACTCTTACAGGGAGCTCAACGTGGAAATCTACGGCGAGCAGTTGGCCCGCATCCTGAACGAATGGTAACTGCATCCGCAGCCCGCACCGACGGACGGTTCATCACGGAGAACGAACAAATGATGCAAGAGCGGTCAACGGACTGCCACGACAATTACAGCACCGACAGGGGCAGCATGCCTTTGGACGACATCGCTCCCGTACCGATCCGGCGGCTGCGCAGCTTCACCGGTCTTTCCAGTCGACGCAATGACGTGAGTTCCATGCTCTCCGCCACCATCGAAACAACCCTCGACGGCATCATGGCGGTCGACGCCGGCGGCGAAATCATCGCTTGCAACCGGCGCTTTCAGCAGATGTGGGAGATCGACGAGGAGATCCTGGCATCGGGGGACTCGAACCGGATGCTGATCTCCCTGCTCGGCCAGGTGCACGACCCGGTGCTCTTCTTCGAGAAGGTGACCGAGCTCTACTGGCAGCCCGACCTCGAGAGCTACGACCTGGTGGAATTGCGGGACGGCCGCTGGCTGGAGCGCTTTTCCAGGCCGCACTACGAGGACGGGAAGCTCGCCGGCAGGGTCTGGACCTTCCACGACATCACCGAACTGAAGAAGATGGAAAGCCAGTTGCTCCACGCGCAGAAGATGGAGGCGATCGGCACCCTCGCCGGCGGCATCGCGCACGACTTCAACAACATCATGACCGCCGTCATCGGCTACACCGATCTGCTGATGATGGAATTCAACCCTCCCGCTCCTTTCAGGGGATTCCTCGAGAACATCCACAGCGCTTCGAACCGGGCCATCGCACTGGTGAGAAACCTGCTCGCCTACAGCAGACAGGAACCGGTCTACACCGCGCGCATGGATGGCAACACCCTGGTGGAAAACATCGTGGTGCTGCTGGAAAGGCTGTCGGGCCAGTCCGTCACCTTCGAATGGCGTCCTTCCGGCTCACTGCAGACGGTGCTGGTGGATCAAGCGCAGATGGAGCAGGTACTGGTGAACCTGGTGACCAACGCCCGGGATGCCATGCCGGAGGGTGGCAGGCTCACGGTGACGCTGGACGGTGCGCTCCTTGGAGCCGATGACGTGGACGCCCACGCGAAACCGGGCCACTACGTCCGCATCTCCGTCTCGGACACGGGTTCCGGCATCGACGAGGCCACACGGGCCAGGATCTTCGACCCCTTCTTCACCACCAAGGAGGTGGGCCAGGGAACGGGTCTCGGGCTGTCCATAAGCTACGGCATCGTGAAACGCCACGGCGGCTTCATCAAGGTGGAAAGTGAAACCGGCAAGGGGACCACCTGCACGATCTTCCTCCCCAGGGCCGATGCCGCATGCCCGGAACATCATGAGGGGCGCCAGGGCGTACAGGACCACCAAACGACAGGGGGACAGGCCCCTGCGGAGCCAGTCCCCACCCCCATTTAGACCATCATCCTTACCCGCCTGAGCTCCTTTCGAACCGACCAAACAGCAGTAAAAGGTTCATAAACATTTAGCCAATCTGTAACAACGCTGTAACATTTCTCCGGCATCCTAGGACGCATTGAAGGTTCGAGCATGACGCGGCGGCCGCCCCCTTACCGGGGCATGCGGCAGCCCTTTACGGCTCGAAACGCTCCCGGAGGCAACACTTGGACATTGACGTACGCAGTTCCTACTGCACCAGTGAAACGGAGAACGACGTGGCGCGAGCGACGACGAAAAGACGTGAGCCGGACACGGCGAAGAGGCTGAACGGGGACGCGGTATTCCGCTACCTCACCACCTTTTTCGCCTTCAGCATCCTAGCGATACTCGCCCTCATGCTTTACGAGATGGCCGGTGAGAGCATGCCCGCCATCAAGGCGTTCGGGTGGAAATTCGTAAGTTCGAAGGACTGGGATGCCGTACAGGAGACCTTCGGCGCCCTCCCCTACCTGTACGGGTCGGTGGTTTCCTCGGTGCTGGCCCTTCTGCTCGCCACCCCCTTGAGCATCGGGGCGGCCCTCTTCATCACCGAGATCGCACCGGGGCGCCTGGGCTCCATCGTGGCGCCGCTCGTGGAACTGCTCGCGGCGATACCGTCGGTCATCTACGGCCTCTGGGGGGTGCTGGTCATGGCACCCTGGCTGCAGACCACGGTGCAGCCCTTCCTGATCGAGCACTTCGGCTTCATCCCGCTCTTTGAAGGAGCCCCTTACGGGGTCAGCATGCTCGCCGCCATCTTCATCCTGATGATCATGGTGGTCCCGATCATCACCTCGATCACCCGCGAGGTGCTCCTCGCCGTACCGCAGAACCAGAAGGAAGCGGCGATAGCGCTCGGCGCCACGCGCTGGGAGACCATCAAGATCGCCATCCTCCCCTACGGCAAGTCCGGCATCCTGGGCGCCGCGATCCTGGGGCTCGGCCGCGCCATCGGCGAGACCATGGCGGTCACCATGGTGATCGGCAACGCCCCGAACATCTCGCTCTCTCTTTTATCCCCGGCCTACACCATGCCGAGCGTCATCGCGAACGAGTTCGCCGAGGCGACGACCAAGCTGCACGCCTCCGCACTCATGGAGATCGGCCTCATCCTCATGGTGGTCACCCTGATCGTGAACGCACTGGCGAGACTTTTGATCTGGAGCGTCTCGCGTGAAGCCAAGGGAGGTGCGGCATGATGAACGGCATGGCTTTCCGCAAAGTGAAGAATCACCTGATGAGCTTCGTCATGCTCGCCTGCACCCTGGCGGTGCTCATCCCGCTCGCGCTCATCTTCGTACACATCGTGAAGATGGGGATCAGTTCGCTCTCGATCGACTTCTTCACCCACATCCCGGCCCCCACCGGTGAACCGGGGGGCGGCATGGCCAACGGGATGCTCGGCTCGCTCATCATGATCGGCGGAGCGTCGCTGATCGGTCTTCCCATCGGCATCCTGGGCGCCATCTACCTCTCCGAGTTCGGCGGCTCGCGGATGTCGACGACGATCAGGTTCGCCGCGGACGTCCTCTCCGGCACCCCCTCGATCATCACCGGCATGGTCGCCTACACCCTGCTCGTGGTCCCGATGAAGGGCTTTTCCGGACTTGCCGGTGCCGTGGCGCTCGCCATGATCATGATTCCGATCGTGCTGCGCACCACCGAGGAGCAGTTGAAGATGGTCCCGGGGTCGCTCAGGGAGGCCTCGCTCGCCCTCGGCGTCCCCTTCTGGCGCACGAGCCTCAAGGTGACCCTTAGAAGCGCCATGTCCGGCGTGCTCACCGGCATCCTGCTCGCGGTGGCTAGGATCGCGGGCGAGACCGCGCCGCTTCTTTTCACCGCCCTCGGCAACCAGTTCTGGAGCAAGAACGTCCTGCAGCCGATGGCCGCACTTCCCCTGCAGATCTTCAGCTTCGCCATAGCGCCCTACGAGGACTGGCACAAACTGGCCTGGGCCGGGGCGCTGGTACTGGTAAGCGTCATGTTCGGCTTGAGCCTCACCGCCCGCTACTTCAGCAGAAGCAGACAGGCGCACTAGTTCCACCCACGTTTTGACGGAAAAGACAGAGGATACGATGAACAACAAGGTAAAACTGGAACAGGTAAACATACACTTCGGCAAGACCCACGCGGTGCGTGACATCAACATGAGCTTCCCGGAGAACAGCGTCACCGCCATCATCGGGCCGTCCGGGTGCGGCAAGTCGACCCTTTTGCGCTCCATGAACAGGATGCACGACCTGGTCCCCTCGGCACGGGTCACCGGCAAGATCCTCGTCGACAACGGCGACATCTACGACAGGGGTGTCGATCCCGTCGCCATCAGGCGCCGCGTCGGCATGGTGTTCCAGAAGCCGAACCCGTTCCCGGCGATGTCGATCTACGACAACGTCATCGCGGGCTACAAGCTGAACGGAAGGCTGCCGCGCGAGGAAGCGGACGAGATCGTCGAGAGCTGCCTGAAGCGCGTGGCGCTCTGGGACGAGGTTAAGGATCGCCTGAAAAGCAACGCGATGATGCTCTCCGGAGGGCAGCAGCAGCGCCTTTGCATCGCGCGCACCATCGCGGTGAAGCCCGAAGTGATCCTGATGGACGAGCCCGCCTCGGCTCTCGACCCGATCTCGACCCTGAAGATCGAGGAACTGATCGAGGAGCTGAAGGAGCGCTACACCATCATCATCGTGACGCACAACATGCAGCAGGCCGCCCGCGTTTCCGACTACACCGCCTTTCTCTACATGGGGGACCTGGTCGAGTGCGGCGAGACGAAGAAGATATTCACCACCCCGGAAGAAAAGCGCACCGAGGACTACATCACGGGCCGTTTCGGCTAACACATAAGAGCGCCACCAAGGAAAGCGGAGAAGACATGGAGAGAGAACATTTCAGCAGACAGTTCGACAACGAGCTGAATCAGATACGCGAGAAGCTCCTTGAGATGGGGGGGAAGGTCGAGGCGATGATCGCCAACGCCATGAAATCCCTCGTCGAGCGCGACACGGAACTCGCCGAGCGGACCATCGCCTTCGATCACGAGATCAACACGCTCGAGATGGTGATCGACGAGAAGTGCCTGGAGGTTTTGGCCCGCCGTCAGCCCGCAGCGCGGGACCTGCGCTTCATCACCCTGGCGCTCAAGATCGTGACCGATCTGGAGCGTATCGGCGACCAGTGCGCCAACATCTGCAAGAGGGCGCGGGAGTTGAACCAGGAGCCGTCCCTGAAGCCGTACATAGACCTACCGCGCATGGCGCAGGCGGCTTCGGACATGGTGAAGGAGGCGCTCGACGCCTTCGTCCGCGGCGACGATGCCCTGGCCATCAAGGTCTGCCAGGACGACCAGTGCGTCGACGAATTGAACGAGCAGATCCAGCGCGAGCTTTTGACCTTCATGATGGGAGATCCGAAGTGCATCAGCCGCGCCATGAAGATCATCCAGGTCTCCAAGGGGCTCGAGCGCATCGCAGACCACGCAACCAACATCGCGGAGATGGTCATCTTCATGATCAAGGGGAAGGACATCCGGCATACCATCGCGTAAGAACTTGAAAAAAATCTAGGCAAATCCCCCCTGTCCCCCCTTCGCAAAGGGGGGGACGTTAGGGCCCATGCAGCGTCTGCTTCGGGCTTGATGGCTGGGCGGAATGGACTCATTGACAGAGTCGCCGAAGCGTCCCCGCCCCCGAAGGGGGAGGGACAGGGAGGGGGCGCGTAGCGTCGTTCTCCGGCGTCCCCCCTCCCAAACTCCCCCCTCCGGGGGGAGGAGTGAATAAAAAATGCCACGGCGGCTGCCGTGGCATTTTTCTTTAATGCCGCTGTTTTCGAGACGGCTATTCCACGTGGTGTTCGCCCGGCACGAGCAGCGCCGGAACTTCGATGCGGCGGGTGACCTGTTCGGCGGTGCTTCCCACCATCACCCGCTTCAGTGCCCCCTTACCCTGGCACCCCATGACGACTAACGAATAAAGCCCTGTCTTCCCCCTTGCAATGACTTCTTCCGCCGCATCGCCGCGTACCAGCTCGATGCCTACCTCGCTTGCCCTAAGCCGCTCCAGGCGTCTCTTCTTCGCTTCAAGCAGATACTGCGCATCCTCTTCGGTTCGTCCGTCCTCGGCGTCCTCATCCTTGGGAAGAACGTGCAAGAGCGTGATCGCCGCGCCGTGCTGCTCCAGTGCGATCTTGCCGAGGTAGTCAAGGCCACGCTCCGACGCTTCCGAGAAATCGGTGGGGAAAAGGATATGCCTGAACAGGCTGCCGCACCCATCCTCCCCTCCCCCTTGCGCGGCGACGTCGACTCGGTAAAGCAGCAGCGGCCGCAGGGTACGGGCCAGGAGAGCCGCGGACACGCTCCCCAAGGTGGCAAGCGCGATCACCGCCTTGCTGTGCGAACCGACCACGATCCCGCGCACATCATGCTTCACCGCAGCCGCGTCCAGGACCGATGCAGGCATGCCGTGAAGCACCTCGGCGGCAACGTTGATGCCATGCTCTTCGAGCATCTCCTTCTGTCTCCGAAAAACGCCCTCTTCCTCGGATGACAAAAGTGTTCCAGCAGCGGTTGCAACGGACTCTACCACGTGTACCAACACGATGTCTTTTGTGCCGATTTGCTGTAACTGGGCGGCACATGCGATGAGGGAAAATGAAGCAGGAGTCAGATCGGTGCAGACCATCATTTTTCTGAACATGATTGCCTCCTTTAGTACTGCTTGTTACATTCTCCAAGCTCTTAGGCAAATATCAAGTAAAGATGCACTCAATCACAGTGCGCGGATGAAGCAAGTTCTTGTTTTACAGAGATAAAAAAATCCGGGTGACGGCAAATGCCATGCACCCGGATGGATGGTTGTTTCTATTTTCGCTGCGGACTACTTGATGGTCTTTATCGTCTTCTGCACCATCTTAACCACGCTCTCCGGCAGCGGTGCGTAGAGCATCGGTGCTGCCATCTTCTGTCCCCTGGTCATGGCCCAGTTCAGGAACTCGACCATGTGTTTCCCCTTGGCGGCGTCCTTCTGTTTTTCGTAGACGAGGAGCCAGGTGAAGCCGACCACCGGGTAAGCGTCCTTGCCGGGCTGGTTCACCAGCGAGATGCGGTAGTCGGCCGGCATGTTCTTAACCGCCCCTGCTGCGGCGGCGCTCGTCGACTTGATGGAAGGCGCCACGAAGACACCCGCCTTGTTCTTAAGCGATGCGTAGGGGAGCTTGTTTTCGAAGGCATAGGCAAGTTCGACGTAGCCGATGGAGTACGGGGTGGTCTTGATCTGGCCTGCGACACCTTCGTTACCCTTGCCTCCAAGACCCACAGGCCACTTGACCGCAGCGCCCGTGCCGACCCTGCTCTTCCACTCCGCGTTCACGCCGGAGAGGTAGTCGGTGAAGATGCTGGTGGTACCTGACCCGTCGGAGCGGTGCACGACGATGATCGGTTTTGCGGGGAGGTTCACACCCTTGTTGTCGTCGGCGATCCTCGGATCGTTCCACTTGGTTATCTTGCCGAGGTAGATATTGGCCACGTCCTCGGAGTTAAGCTTGATGCCTGAGGGAACGCCGGGGAGGTTGTAGGTGACGACGACGGCGCCCATCACGGTCGGGATGTGGATCAGTTTGCCCGGAGCGCCCTTCAGCTCCGCGTCGGAGAGGAACTTGTCGCTTGCACCGAAGTCAACGGTCTGCGCGGTGATCTGTTTGATGCCGCCGCCGGAACCGATGGACTGGTAGTTGAACTTGACGCTCTTGTCCACCTTGGCGTACTCGGTGAACCATTTGGAGTACAGCGGATACGGAAAGGTTGCGCCCGCTCCGTTTATGAGTGTTGCTGCGTTTGCCTGGCCTGCGCCGCTCACAGCGGCTACCAGAGCGAGAGCGAAAAATGCTTTTTTGATGGTCTGAATCATTCATTTCCTCCTTTGTCGTTTGTGCAAACTATAGGAGACGAATGTTGCGGTTTCGTTACAGCCTCAGCAAGAATCTGTGAAGAAGCATCATTCACCATTGACTACATCCGCCGAGGCGGATATAGTGCCCACCCATGAACGACATCCTGCTTCTCTATAAATCGCTGGCCGATGAGACCCGACTGCGCATCCTCGCGTTGCTTCTTGGTGAGGGTGAGCTCTGCGTCTGCGACATCATCGCCGCATTGAAACTCCCACAGTCTACCATCTCGCGCCAGCTTGCCATCCTGAAGAGGACCGGGTGGGTCAACGACCGCCGCTGCGGCCTCTGGATCTATTACTCCGTGCGTGAGAACGCGGGACCGCAGCGAGAGCTCATCCCGCTTCTGAAAAAACAGCTCCTGAAGACCAGCACCTCGGCGGACGACCGTGAAACCCTCGCCGGTTTCGGTTGCGACAACAGCTGCGCATAAAAAAATTTGTCCTGATATATCCGCCGGAACGGATATTGGAGACCGCACATGCCCAGGAAGAAGATCCTGTTTCTCTGCACCCACAATTCCTGCCGCTCCCAGATGGCCGAGGGGCTTGCGAACCATTTCCTCCGAGATGCTGTGGAAGCCTTCTCCGCCGGAACCGAAGCGACCCGCGTGAATCCGCTCGCGGCGAAGGTCCTCTCCGAAATCGGCATCGACATCTCCGGCCAATACTCGAAGACCGTGGTGGAGTTCGAAGGGAAAAGCTTCGATCACGTCGTGACCCTCTGCGGGGACGCCAACGACAAGTGCCCCCTCTTCATCGGAGGAGTCACGCGCACCCACCACGGCTTCGACGATCCCTCGCGTGTTCAGGGAAGCGAGGAGGAAGTCCTGCCGCAGTTTCGCCGCGTGCGGGACGAGATAAAAACCTGGATCATGGAAACCTTCGGAGGCGCCAAGTGAGCGAACATCTTTCCCGCAAACTATCTTTCCTCGACCGCTGGCTGACCCTCTGGATCTTCGCCGCCATGGCGCTCGGCGTGGGGCTCGGCTACTTCGTCCCGGGCGTCGAGTCCCTGGTGAACCGCTTTCAGGTCGGCACCACGAACATACCGATCGCGGCGGGACTCATCCTGATGATGTATCCCCCCTTCGCGAAGGTTAAGTACGAGGAGATGCCCGAGGTCTTCCGCAACAAGAAGGTCCTCGCCCTGTCTCTCATCCAGAACTGGCTGATCGGGCCGGTGCTCATGTTCGTCTTGGCGGTGCTCCTTCTGCCTGACAAGCCGGAGTACATGGTCGGCCTCATCATGATCGGTCTCGCACGCTGCATCGCCATGGTGGTGGTATGGAACGAGCTCGCTAAGGGGAGCACCGAGTACGCCGCGGGCCTCGTCGCCTTCAACAGCATCTTCCAGGTCCTCTTCTACAGCGTCTACGCGTGGTTCTTCATCACCGTGCTGCCGCCGCTCGTCGGTCTTCAGGGGGTGGCGGTGGACGTGAGCATCGGCGACATCGCGAAAAGCGTCTTCATCTACCTCGGCATCCCCTGCATCGCCGGCGCCCTGACCCGCCTCTTCGGCGTAAAAATCATGGGCAAGGAGCGTTACCACCGGGAGTTCGTCCCGAAGGTCGGTCCCGTCACGCTGATCGCCCTCCTCTTCACCATCGTGGTGATGTTCAGCCTGAAGGGACAGCTGATCGTACAGCTTCCCATGGACGTCGTGCGCATCGCAATCCCCATGCTCATCTACTTCATCGTCATGTTCCTCGTCTCCTTCCTGATGGGGAAACGGATGGGAGCCGACTACAGCAAGACCACGACTCTTGCCTTCACCGCGGCGAGCAACAACTTCGAACTCGCCATAGCCGTCGCGGTGGCGGTCTTCGGCCTGAACTCCGGGGCCGCCTTCGCCGCGGTCATCGGTCCCCTGGTCGAGGTGCCGGTGATGATCGGTCTGGTCAACGTCGCCTTCTGGTTTCAGCGCCGGATGACGGCGTAACGGGGGCGAAACGATGCTGAAACAGACGGCGGACTACCTCACCTTCGACCTGCTCGGACTCGTTCCCGGGTCTACAAGCGGCGAGGCACTCAACTTCTTTGTCTACGACACGGTGAAGATCTTTCTCCTGCTCACCTCCATCATCTTCGTGGTGGCGGTGATCCGCTCCTCGTTCCCCCCGGAGAAGACCAAGCGCATGCTCGCGCACAAAAGGGAATATGTGGGCAACGTGCTGGCCGCCCTTCTGGGCATCGTCACCCCATTTTGTTCCTGCTCGGCGGTCCCCCTCTTCATCGGCTTCGTCGAGAGCGGCGTGCCGCTCGGGGTGACCTTCTCCTTCCTCGTCTCCTCCCCGATGGTCAACGAGGTGGCGCTCATCATGCTCTGGGGGCTCTTCGGCTGGAAGATAGCGGCCATCTATATCGGGACCGGGCTGCTGGTGGCGATCGTGGCCGGCATCGTCATCGGGAAACTGAAGATGGAGCGTTACGTCCAGGACTACGTCTGGCAGATGCAGGTGGGACAGGCCGATCTCGTCATACCGAACTTCAGGGAGAAACTCGATTACGCCCGCGAGTACACGCTCGGGCTCCTGAAAAAGATCTGGCCCTACGTTGTAGTGGGGATCGGGCTCGGCGCCTTCATCCACGGCTACGTTCCCGCCGATTTTCTGGCGCGCTTCGCGGGTCGCGACAACGCTTTCGCGGTGCCGGTCGCGGTGGCACTCGGCGTGCCGCTTTACAGTAACGCCGCCGGGGTGATCCCCATCGTGCACGCGCTCATGGAGAAGGGTATGGCGATGGGTACCGTACTCGCCTTCATGATGGCGGTGACCGCCCTTTCGCTCCCGGAGGCGGTGATCCTCAGTAACGTCCTCAAAAAGCCGCTTCTGGCAACTTTCTTCGGCATCGTCGCCGTAGCGATAACCATAGTGGGGTATCTCTTCAACGCCATCCTCTAAACACCCAGAAAAGGAGAACGACATGAAAATCGAAGTGCTCGGAACCGGCTGTGCAAAATGCAAGACCCTCTACGAACACACCGTTACCGCGGTCGCCAACAGCGGTAAGGACGCCGAGGTCGTGAAAGTCGAGGACATCCCCTCCATCATGAAATACGGCGTCATGAGCACGCCCGCCCTCGTCATCGACGGCAAGGTCGCCTTTTCCGGCAAGGTCGCCTCGATCATAGAAATCATGGCGCTTTTGTAGCCGCCGACAAAACGGAAAGGAATCCGCCATGAAAATCGCCACCACCCTCGCGCTTTTACTCGCCTGCGCCACCCTCGCCCATGCCGAGCTTCCCTCCGCAACGGATGCCGCGGTGGCGAACGCGCTTCACTCAGGAAAGCCGACCGTCATCGACCTAGGTGCCCGTACCTGCATCCCTTGCAAGAAGATGGCGCCGATCCTGGAAAACCTCGCCGCCGAGTACCGCGGCAAAGCAGCCGTCCTCTTCATCGACGTCAACGCAAACCAGGCGGCAGCCGACAAGTTCCGCGTGCAGATGATTCCGACCCAGATCTTCTTCGATAAGAACGGCAAGGAGATCAAGCGGCACATCGGGTTCATGGAAAAGACCGAAATCGTCCGGGATCTGAAGGCGGCGGGGCTCAAGTGACCATGCTTGAGGACATCGAGCGCATCATCGCACTCTACCCGTTCGCGGCATTCGGGGCGGTGTTTCTTGCCGGCGTGCTATCGTCGGCCTCCCCCTGCGTCCTGACCACCATCCCACTGGTGGTCGGGTTCACCGGGGGATACGCCGACGGGGACCGGGTGAAGGCGTTTAGTTACTCGCTTTGCTTCGTCGTCGGTCTCGCGCTCACCTTCACCGCCTTCGGGGCGGCTGCGGGCCTTCTGGGCACGATGTTCGGCACCCTTGGCGGAAAGTGGTACGTAATCGCGGGGAGCATCGCCCTTCTCATGGGACTGCAGATGATGGAGGTGTACCGGTTCGAACTGCCGTGGCGCAGCGAGTGGCGCCCGCGGCAGGCCGGACTTTTCGGCGCCTTCATCCTCGGCCTTTTCTTCGGCATCGTCTCTTCCCCCTGTGCAACACCGGTACTCGTAGTGCTGCTCACCCTGGTGGCGAGCAAGGCACAGGTCCTCTACGGTATCGCCCTGCTTTTTTGCTACGCCATCGGGCACTGCCTCCTCATGCTCTTCGCGGGAACCTGCACCGGGTTCGTCGAATCCTTCGCGAAGTCCAAGGGGATCCAGGGGCTCTCCACGTGGGCCAAGCGGTCAAGCGGCGCAATCGTCGCCCTAGCGGGTGGATGGTTCGTCTGGCAGGGGCTTGCCTCCTTGCTGTGAGCGTCCGGCATGTAAAAGCAAATCCCCTCTGTCCCCCCTTCGCAAAGGGGGGGACACGACGTCACCGGCTGCGTTTCATGGACACACTGTCCCCTTTCCCGGGAATTTACTGAAGAACCTTCGCAAAGGGTGGAACCTAGGGCTCATACAGCGCTGCGTGGACAGCCGGACTACGCAGGGCAGTTCCCTGAAGAACCTATAAAACGCCGTCGACAGCGTCGCAACTGCAGGCGCGGCTGTTATATCTTGACATTCATATTTCTAGATGATAAAACGCCGACCTGTCCGACGCACCTAGCTATGGAGGTATGATGGCCGAGCTGTTCAGCACCAAGATCTGGGATCACGCCAGGAACCCGCGCAACCTCGGGTTCCTCACCGACGCGGACGTGCTGGTGCAGGCGGGAGATCCCTCACAGGGAGACGCCTTCCTCTACCTGTTCAAGATCCGTGACGAGCAGATCGAAGCGGCGCGTTTCCTCGCCAAGGGTAACCCTGCCGCAGTAGCCGCCTCCTCGGTGGCGACCGAACTTGCCGTCGGCAAGTCACTGGACGAAGTGCTGGCCATAGGGTCCGCCGCCATCGCAGGTGCCCTCGGCGGAATGCCGGAGGAGAAGATGTACTGCTGCCGCATGGCCGCTACCGCGCTCCACACGGCGGTGCACCAGTATCGCAGTTCCGAAGAGGACCCCATCTTTTGCTTCGCGACCGGCGCCTGAGGCGCACTCGCCTCAGCCAACTTACTCAAAACAAAAAACTCCGAGAACGCTCAAGGCGCTTTCGGAGTTTTTTTTTGCGGCATTTGTTTAAAGAATCAGAGGATGTAGTCGGTGGAGAGGAAATGGGACTTCCTCTCCTTCACTATGCCGGTGATGATCTCACGGTTCGCGTCGGTTTCCCTGGCCGCCACAACGATGCGGATCGAGAAGACGCGCAGCGCGTCGGCGACGGACTGGGTCCCCTCGGCGGAGTTTTTCCGGCCGTTGAAAGGGAAGCTGTCCGGGCTTCTCTGGCACTTGCTGTTGATGTTGATGCGGCAGACCTGGTTCACCAGCGCGTCGATCAGCTGGGCCAACTGGTCCTCGTTGCGGCCGAAGATGCTCGCCTGCTGGCCGTAGGGGGAGCTGACCACGTAGTCAATGGTCTCCTTCAGATCGTCGAAGACCACCACCGGGACCACCGGGCCGAACTGCTCCTCGTGATAGACGCGCATCTGCGGCGTCACCGGGTAAAGGAGCGCCGGGTAGAAGAAGGAGCCGCTCCTGGTCCCCCCGCAGTCGTTCACCACCTGCGCACCGTGCTTCTCCGCATCGCGCAAAAGCCCTTCCAGGTACTCCGGCTTTTCCGGCTCGGGTAGCGCGGTGATCGCCACCTTGTCCTGCCAGGGAACGCCGCATTTAAGCCGGCCGATCCCCTCCGCCATCCCCTTCAGGAATTCCTCCGCGATGCTGCGGTGCACGAAGATGATCTTCAGCGCGGTGCAGCGCTGTCCGTTGAAGCTGAGCGCTCCCGAGAGGCACTCCTCTACCGCGAGTTCCAGGTCCGCGTCCGGAAGGACGATGGCCGGGTTCTTCGCGTCCAGCCCGAGCACGCAGCGCAACCGGTGCGGACGGGGATGACTCGCGCGCAGCGCATCGGCCACGCGGCTCGTGCCGATGAAGCCCAGGACGTCGACGCGGCCGGTCGCCATGAGCGGCGGAAGGATCTCCTCGCCGTCGCCGTACACCGTGTTGACGACACCCGCGGGAAAGCAGTCGCGGAAGGCTTCAAGCAGCGGCTCGAAGATGAGGACACCGAAACGGGGAGGCTTCAGCACGATAGTGTTGCCCATCACGAGCGACGGGATGAGGGTGGTGAAGGTCTCGTAGAGCGGGAAGTTGTAGGGGCCCATGCAGAGGACGACCCCGAGGGGGGCGCGCCGGATCTGGCCGATGATCCCCTGCTGGATGACGAATCGGGACGAAACGCGGTCCAGTTCCTTCAGCGCGTCGATGGTGTCCTTCACGTAGGCGAGCGCGCGGTCGAACTCGGCCTCCGCCTCCTTGATCGACTTGCCGATCTCCCACATCAGAAGCTTCACCACCTCGGTGCGCCGCTCCTTTACCGCTGCGGCGAAGCACTGCACGCACTTGATCCGCTCGCCGACCGACATGGTGGGCCAGGCACCCCGGCCGTTATCGTAGGCGGCCACCGCGACGTCGAGCGCTTCCAGTGCCGCGCCGACCGTCAGTGCCGGGGCCTCCCCTACCCGCTGCGGTTCAGGATGCTCTCCCGTTCGCACCTGCACCGGCGAAAGGACCTCCTGCATCGCCCCTTCCCAGCGGCGCAGCTCGCCGCCGATCAGGTAGAGTTCCTGGCGGATCGGGTTCTCGATACGGTACTGGGGGGGGATTTCCTGCGGCGACGGGGACAGTCCTGCGAGCTTCTTCTTCACGTTGCCTTCCTTCCGACAGAGGTTATTACGGGGTGGACGTCGCGCGCTCCCGGCGATGCATTGGAAGTCACGAGATCATCGAAAAGCTATACGCCAACTGGGAGCGAGGGTCAACCTGTTAATGAGTCAAAGTCTTTCTGCTTCAGCGATAATTGCGCATTAACAAAGCGCCGCTATACTCGTTTGAGCCTTGGCTATTGACGCAGCCTCTTCCTGGCGCTGACAGGATCAGGCTGGAAACTTCTTGCATAAAGGGAGAAACAAGATGGGATCTAGGGGACGTGAAATTGTCGGCATGGATGTGGAAGAGCTCCTCACTCTGTTGAACCGCGCCTTCTGCGATGAGTGGTTCGCCTATTACCAGTACTGGCTTGGGGCAAAGGTGGTGAAGGGACCGATGAAGGATGCCGTCGGCGCCGAACTGCTGGTGCATGCGACCGAAGAACTGGCGCATGCCGACATGGTGGCCCTGCGCATCATCCAGTTGGGTGGGACGCCGGTAACGAAACCCGAAGAATGGTACAAGTTCAGCAACTGCGGCTACGATGCGCCGGACGACCCGTTCGTCAAGAAGATCCTGGAGCAGAACATAAAGGGAGAGCAGTGCGCCATCAGCGTGTACAAGAAGCTTCTCGACCTGACCCGCGAGAAGGATCCCGTCACCTACAACATGGTGCTCACCATATTGCAACAGGAGGTCGAGCACGAGGAAGACCTGCAGTCGCTTCTGGAAGACTACGAGCTGATGATCGGCGCGCTGAAGGGATAGGCGGCCTCAACCACTCCGTGGAACAAGAAAGCCCCTTCCGGATGGAGGGGGCTTTCTATGTTTAATCTCATGCCGCATTGCGGTGTTTGATCGTCTCCCACCCGATGCAGGCAAGCCAGATGTTCCGTGGAATCGGCTTGCTGCCCGTCCTATAGTGGGTGATCATCCTGCGGGTCATGCCTAGGGCGTCCGCAGCGGTAGTTAAGGAAAGTCCATTGCGATTCATCCAGTCATTAAACTCTGCGGGAGAGGGTTCACCTGCCTGCGCCTTGCAGCGACTATATAACTGGTCGGCTCCCAACTCGACATCGTCCCCCCAATCGATACTGTGCCCATACCAGCCGACCTGCGCCTTTGCAAAGACTTCCGGATCACGAATAGGCAGCAGTAGGGCAAAACGGGTCATCCAGTCTCCTATGTCTGCTTGCATTGTCTCACCAGTTGTCCATCGGATGATAAGACTGGCGGGTACTACAGCAGTCACTTCTTCAATACGTGGCGGTTTGTTCATCGGGTTATTTCCTCCCATTTCGCAAGCAACAAAGCCTTATTCTCGGCAGCCCACTTCATTGCCTCAGCCAGCTTCTTCGACGGATTGATATCCCCAACAGCATTTCGATTGCTATAGAGCAACGGTCGCCATCCACAAATTCCAAATGAAAATGAGGGATGCCGTGTTCGTTCGGGTAAATGGTCAACCGGCTCGTACTGAATCGGATTATCGTGGGCATGGCGTCAAGAATAGCGAAACTATTTCACCAGGTCAAGTTCAGCCTGCTACTCTGAAATGGCCACATCGGACATAACTGCCGTCCATTCCCTTACCTGCACCGATATTGGCAGTATCTGCCGGTTCGTTGTCATTGAACCAGGCGGGCGGTTGTGCAATTATCTGCGCCATGGAGAGGACCATGAAAAAGAGAGAGATAAAGGATGCGGCGCGCACCGTGGCGGTGGCGGCCTACGAGGGGGCGGAACTGCTCGACGTGACCGGACCGATCGAGGTGTTCAACATGCTGAACCGCTGTCTTTCGGAAACGGCACCGGAAAAGCCGGGGTACCGGATCGTGCTGCTCGCCGAAAAGAGCGGTCCCTTCACCACCTGCCCCGGGGTGCGCATCGTGGCGGACCACGCCTGGGATGAGTTTCCCGAGACGGCGGACACCGTCCTTGTTCCCGGAAGCCCGGACGCGGCGCTGGAGGTGGCGCTCAAGAACCGGCGGCTGGTCGAATGGCTCGCGCAGGTCGGCCCGCGCACCCGACGCCTCGTCTCGGTCTGCACCGGCGCCTTCCTGCTCGCCGAGGCCGGACTTCTGAACGGCCGCCGCGCGACGACGCACTGGCTCGACCTGGAGCGGCTGCGCCGCGAGTACCCGGAGGTGGAGGTGGAGAACGACGCCATCTACACCCGCGACGGTTCGGTGGCCACTTCGGCCGGGGTGACTGCGGGGATGGATCTGGCGCTCGCGCTCGTCGAGGAGGATTTCGGCAGGAAGATGGCGCTCGCCGTGGCAAGACGCCTGGTGATGTTCCTGAAGAGACCTGGGGGGCAGGCCCAGTTCAGCACGCAACTGAGGGCGCAGATGGTCGAGGGAGGGCAGCTCGCGCCTCTTCTGTCGTGGCTTAAGGAAAACCGGTGCGGCCGGGTCACCGTCGAGGAGCTGGCGGACCGGGTGGCGATGAGCCCGAGGAACTTCGCCAGGGTCTTCGTCCGCGAGACCGGCACGACACCGGCCAAATACCTGGACCAGTTGAAGCTGGAGCGCTCCATAGCCCTCTTGGAGGAGACCACGCTGCCGCTCGAGCGTGTGGCGCGTGACAGCGGTTTCACCGGCGCCGAACAGATGCGGCGCGCCTTCATCCGCGAGGTCGGCGTCACCCCCGTCGCCTACCGGACGCGGTTTTAAAAGAGGAGGTTGTCATGCGCTGCGAGTTGCAAAAAGGAGAGCTGCTCACCCTGCAGCCAGGCGACGCGATCGCGTCGATCACCCTTACCGCCGGGGAACTCTGGCTCACGAGAACCGACGACACACGCGATTACTGCCTGTCGGCGGGGGCTCGTATCGAGGTACGCAACGGCGAGACGCTCTTTCTGGAAGCGCTCGCCCCTTGCGCCGTCATCATCCAGAGCCTCCACTCCCGCGGTGCGCTCCGCGTCGTCACACCCTGCCCGATCTTCCGCCCCGCCTGACCGCAAGCCGCCGACGCTACCCTTTCACGGCGGGAGGAAGCGGCCAACTGATGATGACCACGCCGAGCACGCAGGTGGCGATGCCGACGAGCCTCAGCCAGTGCATCTCCCCACCGAGGAACCACCAGGAAAGAAGCAGCACCAGGGCGGACTGGCAGCCGATGATGGCGAGGGCGTATCCGGCGTTCGCGCTCGACGCGGTGGCGAGAAACATCGCCCAGTTCCCGAGCACGCTGCAGGCGCCAGCGGCAACCAACATTGGAACGGCGGGCTTCCACGCATCCCACATCCCCCAATCTCCCGCCGACCAGACGGCGAACGATACCGTCAGCACCAGCGAGAGCACCAGCATGGCGAAGGGTACGGAAACGCCACGTTTCACGGCCGCGGTCATGAACATCACCATGAGCGCGAAACTGACCAGCGCGGTGAGCGCCTGGGTTACGTAGTTCCACATGCCTGACTGACCTCCTTTTTCACAGCAGAGACCGGGTATCCAGCACCTGCCTTATCGTATGACCGAGCACCTTCATGGTGTAGGGTTTCATGAGGCAGGCCCGGATGCCAACCTCGCGGTCCGCCTCCTCGAAGGTCTCCTTGAACCCGGTGCAAAGGATGATGGGGATGCCCGGCCGCAGGGCGGTGATCTCGCGGGCGAGCGCTTTCCCGGAAAGTCCCGGCATGGTGAGATCGGTGATCACCAGGTCGAAAGCGGCGGGATTGCTTCGGAAGAGGTCCAGGGCTGCCATGCCGCTGAGGGCGGTGACCACGCTGTAACCCAGGTTCTCCAGTATTCCCCTGCCAAGGACGGTGAGGGATTCCTCGTCATCCACGAACAGGATGCGCTCACGCCCCTGGAGCATCTGCTCCGGCACGTCCTCCTCCCGCACGATCTCGTCCACCACCACGGGGAGTAGGATCTCGAAACAGGTCCCTGCCCCGACCTCACTGTGCACGGAGATGGCGCCGCCGTGGTTCTTGACGATCCCCTGCACCACGGCGAGTCCTAGCCCGGTCCCCTGCCCCGCCGGTTTGGTCGTGAAGTACGGGTCGAAGATGCGCTCCAGGATCCGGCTTTCGATGCCGGGGCCGGTGTCGCGCACCGACAGCCTCAGGTGGTCAACGGGGTCGAGAAAAGGAAATGGGAGGAGCAACGGCGAATCGGCAGGGACCGATTCCAGGGAAACGGTCAGAAGCCCCCCCTGAGGGAGCATGGCGTGGTAGGCGTTGGTGCAGAGGTTCATCAGCACCTGGTGCAACTGCGTAGCGTCGGCGCGCACCTTGTCGGCTTCGGGGGGGACCGAAACCTCCTTGCGGATGGCGATCGAGGCTGGAAGCGAGGAACGGAGCAGCTTCAGGGCGTCGTCCATCACCGTCAGCATATGCACCGGTTTTCGTTCCTGTTCGGTGCGCCTGCTGAAGCTCAGTATCTGCCGCACCAGGTCCGCCGCGCGCTGGGCCGCCGTGAAGACCTGTTCCATCTCCGGACGCCCCGCCCCGTCCTGCGGCAGCTTGTGCAGCACCATGTCGGTGAAGCCCAGAATAGAGGTGAGGATGTTGTTGAAATCGTGGGCGATACCTGCGGCCAGCGTCCCGATCGCCTCCATCTTCTGGGCCTGCCTGAGCTCCTTTTCCGTCCTTCTCAGTTCCGCGGTCCGCTCCTCGACCCGCTGTTCCAGGAGTTCGTTCGCCTCGAGGACGGCGCGCGCCGCCACCTCGGCCCGTTCCTTGGCCACGACCAGTTCGGCGGTCCGCTCCCGAACCACTTCCTCCAGGTGGTCGCGGTACCTGATCATCTCGGCCTCGGCGACCTTCTGCTCGGTGATGTCGGTGCCGCTGCCGATCCAGCGCACGATCCGTCCGGACTCGTCGCGCTGTGCCACGGCCCGCGAGAGCACCCAGCGGTACTCGCCGTCGAACCTGCGGTTTCTGTGCAGGCAGCTGTAGGGCTCGCCGGTTTCCAGCGAGTGTTTCCACTTCTCGGCGGTCATGACGACGTCGTCGGGATGGATGATGCTGCGCCACGGCTCCGGGTCCGGCTCGCCGGGGACCAGCCCGTTGAACTCGTACCAGCGCAGGTTCGCGAAGTCCTGCGCCCCGTCGGGCGTGGCGGTCCATACGATCTGCGGAATGGCGTCGATGATGAAGCGGTAGAGTGCGGTTTCTTCGCTTTCCCTTGGCTTGTCGATCACTCGGCCCTCTATAAGGTCACATCGCATTGTAGTGACACCATTGCGCGTAGCAATGTCGTCAAATAAGCTTGTAATACTTTAGGGAATACGTATGTAGGAAAAATATACAGATCTATGCTAACAGTTCAAGAAAATCTTATGACAGTAAAATCCGCCATTACTACTGTGCATCGAGCACCTCGCGCACCTTACGCAACAACTGCTCTCCGCTGAAAGGCTTGGATAGGAGCGCGGTGCCGTGATCCAGGATGCCGCGATGGGCAATGATTTCCTCCCCGTATCCCGACATGAACAGGGTCTTCACGCCGGGCCTGACCTTCAGCACCTGTTCCTGCAACTCCTTGCCGTTCAGCATCGGCATGACCACATCGGTCAGAAGGAGGTGGATCTCGCCTTGGTAACTTTCGCAGGTGGCGAGGGCATCAGCCCCGCTACGGGCCGGAAGGACCTGGTACCCCGCCTCCTCGAGCATAACTCGGGTGAGGTTCAAGACCTGTTCCTCGTCCTCGACGACGAGCACCGTTTCGGTGCCGGCGGCTTGCGTCTGGTTCCTGTTTTCATGAGTCGTTACCGCCTCCTCGGCTGTGCGCGGGAAATAGATGCGGAACGTGGTGCCTGCGCCGGGGGCGCTCTCCACCTGGATCGCGCCGGCATTTTGCCGCACGATGCCGTACACCGTTGAAAGTCCGAGCCCGGTCCCCTTCCCTTCCTTCTTCGTGGTGAAGAACGGCTCGAAGATCCGCTCCCTGGTCTGCGGGTCCATCCCGGTGCCGGTGTCGCTGAATGCAAGCAGAACGTACTCGCCCGGGGTGAGTTGCAGATGCATGCTCTCGCCCGGATCAAGGGTGACGTTTGCGGTGGCTATGGTCACCCTTCCCACCCCCTGCACGGCGTCCCGCGCGTTCACCGCCAGGTTGGTGAGGATCTGGTGCACCTGGGACGGGTCGATCCTGATGTTCCACAAATCAGCCGCTGCCTGGAAATTTACTTCCAGGTCTTCCCCGATGAGCCGTGAGAGCATCTTGCGCTGGTCCGAGATCACCTCGTTCAGATCCACCACCTTAGGCGCCGCGGCCTGCTTGCGCGAGAAGGCGAGGAGCTGCCTGGTAAGTTCGGCCGAGCGTTCTCCCGCCTTTCTGACCTGCTCCAGATTCCCGTACTGGGGATCCTCCGGATCGAGACGCGCCATGGCAAGCTGGGTGAAACCGACGATCACGCTCAGCATGTTGTTGAAATCGTGGGCGATGCCCCCGGCAAGCTGGCCGATCGCCTCCATCTTCTGCGCCTGGCGCAGCTCCGCTTCGAAACGGTCGCGCTCGTCCTGCATGCGGACCCTCTCCCGCCCCTGTTCGATGTTATGGATGGCGAAGGCGACGTCTCCGGCAAGCCCCGCGAAAAGCTCGGTCTCCTCGCTGTCGCCCCCCTCGTGGCCGTTCAGGGAGACCACCATCAGCCCGTGCAGGTCCTGTTCGTAGCGCAGGACGATGCACATGGTCCTTTGCTCCCTAAGCCCCTTGGAAAGAGGACAATCGACACAGATGTGCCCCCCCTCCGTGATGCTGAACACCCCGGTCCGGCCGATCTCCTTGCGGCAGCATGACGGGATGCCGTCCCGCTCCAGCATTTCGGCCACCCCCGGGAAGGGGTCGCCCGCGCCGGACTGCGCCACATGGAGAACGCCTCCTGCCCGGTCGGTGAGCACGATGAGGGCGCTGCCGTAACCGCGGTGCTCGACGAGAAGCTGACACACCCCCTCGGTCAGACGCAGCGGGTCCCGCTCCCTCACGATGAGCTGGTCCACCGTGCGCACTGCGCGCAGCACCCGGTTCAGGTGCTCGATGCGCGCCTCCACCAGTTTGCGCTCGGTTATGTCGGTGGCGACGCCGTCCCAAACGACGATTCCGTCAGAACGCTTCCTCGGGCGGGAACGCATCTGCAGCCAGCGCCACTCCCCGTCGGCGCGCCGCATGCGCAACTCCATCTTGAAATCCGACAGTGATGCGCCGCTTAACTGCTCCTGTTCGGCAAGTTCGGGCAGCTGTTCGGGGTCGATCTGACCGTGCAGCACCCAGGGGTCCGCGAGCGCCGCCTCCCTGGTGACGCCGTGCACCCGTTCCACTCCGGCGCTCAGGTGGACGAAGCGGACCTTGCCGTCCGGTTCGTGGTGGTACTGGTACACGTAGCTTTCCGGCAGGTTGTCTCCTAAAAGGCGCAGACGTTCCTCGCTTTCACGCAAGGTCGCCTCGGCCTTCTCCCTGGCGGATGCCGCCGAGAGAAGCATCCCCCTCACCTCCTCGACCTCCGCGATGGGGGAACCAGCGTCCGCGCTTCCCGGCGTCTGCGCCAGCGCCTCCACCGACCGCGCGAGACGGCGACCGGCTAACATCGCACCGGTCAGGCTCACCAAGGTGGCGGCGGCGATGGCGGCGAACATGGCGAGCACGGCGCCGCGCATGGGAGCGCCGTAGGTCTTTTCAGGGACCTCGACCACGACGGACCAAGGGGCTAGGGTAGCTCCGGCCCTGAAACGCCCATGCCCGCTCTGCGACACCTTTTGCGGCTGCCCCTTTGGCGCCCGTCTGGCGATGACGGCGTTGCTGCCGTCCACTACGGAAACCGCCCAGTCCGCAGGGATGACCAGTTCGTCGAGGCGGTGCTGGAATTTGCTCGCTTCGGTGAGGCAGAGAAGGACCTCCGTGGTGCGCCCGTTGCGGACCACGGGGACGGCGATGGACACAAGCGGCGTCCTGGCGACAGGGCCGAAAAAGAGGTCGCTTACCGCGGGCCTGCCCGTAGCCATGACGGCGCCAAAAGAGGAACGCCCCCGCACCACGGGGAGATGGGGCAGCGGGGCTCCGAGAGGAACCCGCGTATTGAGGATCATCTGTTTTTGTAGGTCGGATAACAGGACGTGACTGTCGAAGGTGCGGTGGAAAAGCTGCGCCTCCTGGTACAGCTCGCCAAGGCGGGCGGGGTCGCCGACCGAGGACGAAGCGGCCAGCACTTGCAGCCCGGACACCAACGATTCAACCTGGCGGTCGAGAGCGATGGCAACGTTGCGGGTGAGGGTTTTAGCCTGGAGTTCGTACTGTCTTTTGAGGGTTCGGACGTTGTCGGCAGCAAGATAGGCGGCGAGCAGCACAAGTGGCAGCACGCAGATCAGAATCAGCCGGGTTAGAAAGGTTCTCAGCGACATGCCGGCATCCTTGCGCAGGTTCTAGCAGGACATGGCTGAAAACGGTGGCCACTGGATCACGCGGGGTGAAGTGACGGGCGAAAACGCACCCGATATTTCAAAATTCCACATGAAAGCGTATCGACATACGCCCCGGTGACTTTAGCCGATAATGTCTGAAAAAGGTATTGGGGATCAATGATGGGACGGCGCATCATCGACGCTATTTCAGCAGCGTGTGTTCAAGAAGGATCTTGAGTCCGATGAGGCAAAGGACCACCCCGCCGCAGACCTCCACCCTCTTTCCCCAGTTGTCGCCCAGCTTTCGCCCCAGGAGCATGCCGGTTACCGTGAGGACGCCCGCGACGATGCCTATGACAACGGAGGGTACCCAGACGCTGACGCCCAGCATGGCGAGGGAAAGACCGACCGCGAAGGCGTCGATGCTGGTGGCTATGGAAAGCATCACCATGGTGAGTCCGCGGGTCGGATCGGAGGGGTCCCCATCCTCTTCGTCATCGAAGGCCTCGACGATCATCCTTCCGCCCACATAGGCAAGAAGGCCGAAGGCGATCCAGTGGTCATAGGAGGTGATCCATTTCTGGACCGTGAGCCCCAAAAGCCAGCCGGCGATCGGCATGAGGGCCTGGAAAAGGCCGAAGTGAAAGCCGAGGCGGAAAAGGTGCCGCCCGGTGATGGGGTTCAAGACCGCGCCCGCAGCGAGGGCGACGGCGAAGGCGTCCATGGCGAGGGCCACGGCGATCCCCATGATGCTGATCCAATCCATTGATTCTCCTGCTGATGTGGCCTTAGTACCCGTAGTCGAGGCTCTGGATCCGGCAAACGCGGCCGTCCTGAAGCTCGAGCTGGTACTGGAATTCATTGGGGCCGAAGTTGAAGATCCAGTTGTCCACGACGATGGTGGTGACGGTCGCGGTCTTGGTCCCGTAGGTCCCCTTCTCCACTACCTTTTTAGAGCTCTGCGTCGCGGTCGCGGGCTCCCCGCATTTCGCCACCACCTCGCCTGCCGAATTGCCGATGGAGACGATCCCCCCCTTGCACCGCATGCTCTCGGAATCGGCGGCGGAGGCACAGTCAAACGCCGCCAGGGTCACGCAAAGGGCCGCAAGAAAACCGAAGAATGCTTTCATAGCCGTTCCTCCCTCAGGTGTAGTCAGAGCAGGACTATATAGCGGAAGCCTGCTTTTGAAAAGGATATTACGCCGCGCGTCTGCCGATTACGTGCACCGAGGTGGCCTTGAAGGAGGCGAAGATCTCCTTACCCTCGAACAGGGCAAGCTCCGCGAACGATTCCCGGGTGACGTAGGCTGTGAGCGGGAAACCGCAGTCAAGACGCAGCTCGAGGAAGGGGCCCATCGTGGCGATGCCTACGACGCGCCCTGCGAAATGGTTGCGGGCACTGCTTTTCTCCTCGGAATGGCCCAGGCTCACGGTGACGTTCTCGGGACGGATACAGCAGTAGACGAACGCGCCGAGCTGCGCCTCCCCCACCGTATCTATTTCGCTTCCCGCCACCCGAACCGTCATCCGCTGGTCCCGGTTGTCAACCACCTCTCCTTCGAGGATGGTCTCCATCCCGACGAAGTTGGCGACGAACTCGTTCACGGGATGGTTCATCACCGCGGCAGGGGTCCCTTCCTGGACGATGCGCCCGCCGTTCATCACCACGATGCGCTGCGACATCCTGAGCGCTTCGGACTGGTCGTGGGTGACCAGGATGGCGGCGATGCCGCGGTCGCGGATGATGCCGTCCATGTCCTCGGTGAGCGCCTGTCTCGTGGGGGGATCGAGGTTGGCGAAAGGCTCGTCGAAAAGAATCACCTCGGGTTCCACGGCAAAGGCGCGGGCGAGACTCACGCGGCGCGCCTCGCCGCCGGAGAGCTTGCGCGCCGAGCGCTGCGCCATGTCGGCAAGCCGGAAGCGCTCCAGGTAGGACGTGACCCGGCTCTTGATCTCGCCGCGCCCCATCCCCCTGATCTTCAGCCCGCTCGCCACGTTGTCGAAGACGGTGGCGTCGAAGAGAAGCGGTTCCTGAAGCACCATGGCGATGCTGCGGCGTACCTTGAGCCAATCGGCGGAATTCGCTATCTGACGCCCCCGGTAGGAGACGGTGCCGCTGCTACGCTTGATAAGACCCAAAAGGGAAAGAAGCAGCGTAGACTTCCCGGCGCCGTTTGGTCCGATCAGTGAGACGAATTCGTTTTCCGACAAAGAAAAAGAGGGTATATCGAGCACCGGCACGCCGCCTCGATCCACCCTCAGCCCTTTCAGGTCGAGCACGTTTTGTTGCTGTGTCATCTAGGCCTTTCTCGCTGCTGGATGTAGGTAAGGATGTAGTTGACCGCGAAGCAGAATAGCAGAAGGATCACCGACAGGGCAATGGCGATGTCGAAATTGCCCCGCCCGGTCTCCATCACCGTCGCCGTGGTGAGGACGCGGGTATAGCCGCGCACGTTGCCCCCCACCATGATGGAGGCGCCCACCTCGGAGATGACCCCGCCGAAACCGGCCATGACGCCGGCCATAAGCGGCAGCCTCGCCTCCCGGACGAGCATCATGACCATCTGCTTTCTGGTGGCGCCGAGGGCGAGGATCTGCAGCCTCAGGTTCGCCGGGAGGTTCTGCATGGCGCCGATGGTGATCCCCATGACGATGGGGGTGGCGATGACGGTCTGCGCGATGACGATGGCGGTCGGGGTGTAGAGAAGTTCCAGGTAGCCCAACGGGCCGTTTCTCCAGAGCATGATGGAAACGAACAGGCCCACCACCACCGGCGGCAGGCCCATCCCGGTATTCACCACGCTCACCAGGATCTTCTTGCCGGGGAAGCTCGTCAGGGCGACCAGCGTCCCCGCCGAGATGCCGATGACAAGCGAGAAGAGCGTGGCGAGTCCGGAGACCTTGAGCGAAAGCCAGGCGATGCCCAGCACCTCGCTGTCGAGCGAAGCGAGGAGCTGGGCGGCCTTTAAGATCCCTTCAAGGATTACGTCCATTAATTACAGCCCCAGGCTCTTCGGGTCTTTGCCGGCATCCGGGAAGAAGAGCGGGGAACCGAACTCCTTCTTGCCGAAGGTGGCGATGATCCCCTGGACCTTCTTGGAGACCATGAAGTCGGCGAACGCCTTGGCGCCGGCGTTGTTCACCTTGGGCCACTTGGCGGGGTTCACCTCGATGACGTGGTAGACGTTGAGGAGCTTCGGCTCGCCTTCCACCATGATCTGCAGGCCGAGATGCGCCTTCTTGTTGAGGGCCAGATAGGTGCCGCGGTCGGAGAGGAGGTACCCCTTCTTCTCGGCGGCGACGTTCAGGGTCTCACCCATGCCGAGACCGGTCTGCTGGAACCACTTCTGCCCTTCGGGGTTGATGCCGGCGGCCTTCAAAAGCCCCTTCTCCTTGGCGTGGGTCCCGGAGTTGTCACCCCTGGAGAGCCAGAGGGAGCCGGTCTTTGCGACGGTCTTAAGCGCCTCGGCGGCGGTCTTCGTGCCGCGGATCTTCGCGGGATCGCCCGCCGGACCGAGGATGATGAAGTCGTTGTGCATGACGAGCTTTCTGTTCTGCCCGAAACCGCCTTCCATGAACTTCTTCTCGGCCTCCGGGGAGTGCACGAGGAGCACGTCCGCCTCACCCTTCTCCCCCATCTTCATGGCCTGGCCGGAACCTACCGAGATGGTCTTGACGAAGTAGCCGGTCTGCTTCTCGAAGATCGGGATCAGCACGTCGAGAAGACCGGAATCCTGCGTCGAGGTGGTGGTGGCGAGGATGAGGTTTTTCTGCTCGGCGGCCCAACCGGTGGAGACCGAGGCGACCGCGCTCACGAGGAACAGGGCGACGAACAGGGGAAGCATTCTTAGGATTCGATTCATGCAGGGCTACTCCTTTTTTAGTGATTTTTTCCGCGTGCCGCCAAGCGTCATAGTGCTCCGAATATAGCGACACGCCTGGAAAAAGGGACGGGGTGTCCGTCCCCTTACTTGGTTTCAGCTTACGCCGAGGATGACGCTCGAGGCCTTGAAGAGGGTGCAGGCGTGTCCGCCGACCTTGAGGGCCAGGGTGGTCCCGCTTTCATGCGTGATCACGGCGCTTATCGTGTTGCCGCCGCCCACCTCGACGTCGACTTCCGTGGAGACGGCTCCCTCGATCACCTTGACGACGGTGCCGCACATGACGTTGCGGGCGCTGATTTTCGCGTCGTGCAGGTCGGTCCCGACCATGACGGAACTCGCCTTGATGATGGCATAGGCGGAGCCGCCTTCCCTGAGGGCAAGGTTATCGACGGCGCCGTTGGTGATGACGGCGACAAGCGGGGCTCCGCCGGTGAGGGTGAGGGTGACCTCGGCGTTGACCGGCCCTCGGGTGATCCTGGTGATGGTTCCGGACAAAACGTTGCGGGCGCTGACTTTCATGGAAATCCTCCTCAGGAGCTGGTACAGGCTTGCCGTGTCGCCGAGTCTCCCCTCGAGATTCTCCAGGAATTTACGGTGCTCTTCCTGGAGCACTCCGTACTGCTTCACAACCTCTTTGCCGTATGGGGTGAGGGTCGTTCCACCGCCGCCCCTGCCGCCGGTGACGCGTTCGACGAGCGGCTTTTCCGCCAGGTTGTTGATCATGTTGACCAGGTCCCACGCGTTCTTGTAACTGATCCCCACCGCCTTCGCAGCCTTGGTGATGGAGCCTAGCTCGTCTATCGTCTCAAGCAGTTTGATCCGGTCCAGCCCAAGGAACTTCTGGTCGTCCTTGTGGAACCAGAGAGCCCCTTCGAGCTCAATGCCGCGTTTTACGCCCTGGCTCAAAATCTCACCTCGATGCACCCAATGACATAGATACTTCATTCACTGTCTCAGCGCAGAATTCGAGTCAGTATACGTCGAAGACAGTCAGTGTAAAGTTAATCACCAATAGAAATACGATTGGGCAGCCGTTATATCACAAACAACATAGCGTAAACAAGAAAAGTAGGAAGGTGGGGGCGTATACATTTTTTCGGTCCCGGGACTACCGATGCTCTCACGTAGCCGCGTTTGTGGCCGATAGAAACTCCGCCCGGTTCCAGGTGGTCATGCAGGAGGGATGCAGGGGATCGGGCCGGCAAAGGTAGGTTTCGTCGCCGGGATGCTCGGTTATGCGCAGCCCAGCGGAGCGGAGCATCGCCTCGATACCGGCGTGGTTTGCGATCCACCAGTTGGTCGGGTCGCCCGCGAAGCGCTCCTCGATGAAGGACATCTTCGGCCACCCAGGCTCGAGGAGGGCGTCGCGTTCGTTGATCCAGAAATCGTGCTGCCCCGCCACCTCTCGGCCGGGCATGGTGATGGTCTGGAAAACGAGCATCCCCGCCGTCTTCTGGGCCACGATATCGAGGGCGAGCATCGGGTAGCGCAGGTGGTAGAAGACCCCCATGAAGAGGACGAGGTCGAACTTCCCCTTGATGCGCGCCAAGTCGTACACCTGCATCTGCCGGAATTCGACCCGGTCGCGCAGGCCGTACTGCTCGGCCGCCCAGTCCGCCTGCTCCAGGTAGTGACCATCGCAGTCGATCCCCAGGACGCGGGCTCCGCGGCGCGCCAGTTCGAAGGAGTAGAAACCGGCATTGCAGCCGATGTCGAGCGCGCTCCAGCCGTTCAGGTCTTCGGGGATGCAGTCGGAGATCTCGCGCCATTTGAAAGACGGAAAGTCTCCCAGGAAGTGGTCCGGGGCCGTTTCGGTTCCGTCCGGCAGGTGCAGGTTGTGAAACCAGGGGGAGAGTTCCTTGATGTCTTCTTCCAGCGTTCTCGGTTTCGCGTGGTTCATGCGGCTACCTTTCGAAAAGAATTTGACTCCCGGGGGACTTGCTCCGCAGGTGCCAGTCCCCCTCCGGAGGGAGGACTACAGAGCGGTCAGGTATTCCTCGAGTTCCTCGGCGCGACAGGCGGCGGAGTGGTGGCCGAGCACCCGGGCGCGTGCTCGCTCTCCGATGGCGCGACGCTCCTCCTCCGGAAAGCGCTGCAGGAAACGAAGCATCTCTTCGGCACTGGAGGCGACGAGGATCTCCTCGCCCGGTGTGAAGAACTCTTCCAGCCCCGGCCAGCGGTCCGACACAACTGGAACGGCGCAGGCGGCCGCCTCGAAAAGACGCACGCTCGGAGAATACCCCGCAACGAGCATCTGCCTCCGGGTCAGGTTGAGCGTGAAGCGCTGCGAGCTGTAGAACTCGCTGTGACACTCGGGAGGAAGATGCTCGATGTGATGCGTGTTCTCCGGCCAATTGAGCGAGGCGGGATACTGGGCGCCGGCGACCACGAAGCGCCCCTTGCGCCAGTGGGAGGCGGCCTGGAAAAGGAGCTGCTCCAGACCGGGCTGCCGGTCGTCACTGTAGGTTCCGAGGTACCCCAGATCCCAGCGCGGCGTAACCGGCATCGGGAAATGCACCAGCGGATCGACGGAGCAGTAAAGGGGGCGCGCGGCACGGGAGCCGTAGTGACGCTCGAGATGGTCGAGGGTCGGGCCGCCGGTGAAGGAGAGATAGAGGTCGTAGCAGGGAATCAGGTCCTCGCTCAGGTACTGGCACTCCCCCCTGGCAAGGGCGGCCAGGGTCACCGGGGTGTCGATGTCGTAGAATGCCTTGATTCCCTTCGCGTGCCGGCTCACCCACTTTCCGACCTCGATCCCCTGGTAGACGTAGGAGCCGACGATGACGCAATCCGCATCACAGATCTCGGGGCCGTATTCCGAGAAAAGCTCGTCCAGTGAGCCGTAGAGAAGCGTCCTGCAGAAGGGGGGCTCCGGGAGGTCGCGGTGCGCCTCGTACCAGCGTGCGTCGCGCTCAAGGAAGAGGATCTCGTGCCCGCGGCGGTCCATTTCCCGCAAAAGGCCGCGGTAGGTGGTGGCATGACCGTTTCCCCAGGAAGAGGTGATCGAGAGCCCAAGGACGACTATCTTCATGACCACCTCCCGGTGCGCCGCGCCGATCCGGCAGAAAAGATCTCCTCGAACTGCCTGGCCCGATGCGCGTAGGTGTGCTCGGCGCGCACCCGCGCCCGCGCCTTACGCCCCACCTCCGCGGCAAGCGCAGGGGTAAGCCGATCCAGGATCTGCGCCACCTCCTCGCCGTTGGCCGCGACCAGGATCTCGCGCTCCGGCTCGAAGAACTCGCCGATTCCCTCCCAGAGGTCGGTGATCATGCAGGCGCCGGCACCCGCTGCCTCGAAGACGCGGGTGGCAGGTGAAAAGCCGTTTCGCGCCATGCCGTCGCGGCTCACGTTCAGAACCGCCATCGGGCTGCAGTTGAACGCGTTGTGGTCGCCGGTTCCGAGGTGACCGATGTAACGAACGTTTTCGCTTTTGGATTTATCCTCCCAGCCGCTGCCGGCCAAGAGGAAGCTGCGCCGGGGGAGGCTTTGGGCGACGGTCAGGAAGAACTCCTCGACGCGCCGTTCGCGGTCGGGCAGACGGTTCCCCAGGAAGGAGAGGTCGGCACGCAACCGCTCGTCGGGGGGGACCGGGTGATGGGTGTCCGGGTCGAGTGCGTTGTAGATGGGAACGCACTCCCGCGCACCGAAGCCCTTGTAGGCGCGCACGACGGGATCGCCGCCGCCGTAGGTGAGGATCATGTCGTACTGCGGCACGAGGGGGAGAAAGGGGTCTGCAGGGTCGGTTCCGATCCGCTCCAGGGTCGCCGGTGCGTCCACGTCCCAGAGGATCACCAGGGTCCCTTCCCGTTTCAGGCGGAGCACTTCGGCCTCGAGCAGCGCGTCGAAGACCCCGACGCCGCTTGCCTTCACCACGAGGTCCGAGCCGCGAGCGGCCTCGAGGGATCGGAACACCCCCTCCTCGGTAGCCGGGTAGACCACCACGGTCGCCCAGTCCGGGTCCTCCATGTCGCGGTGCGCCTGGCGGCCGTAGGCGTCGGGCTCGTAGAAGGTGACACGGTGCCCGAGGCTAGCAAGCGCCCGGACCATGCCGCGGTAATAGGTGGCGGCACCGTTCCAGTAGGCGGAGACCAGGCTCGAGGCGAAGAAGGAGATGTTGAGCGGTGCGGCCATGGGGGTTTTCCTTTCTATGCGGTTCTTCGAAGCGTCCCGAGGTTGACCGGGAATTCCGGGAAACCAATGTGTGTTCCCTCAAAGCAGGAAGCTGGCCCAGCGTCCCCCCCTTTGCGAAGGGGGGCAAGGGGGGATTTGCCTTGGTTATGCCAGACCATTCCCGCACAGTGCGCAGTCAGACGGCAGATGCTGAGCGACTTCTGTTCGAACCTGCCAATAAAATGCAAATCCCCCCCGTCCCCCCTTCGCAAAGGGGGGAGCGCGAGTTCACATGCGGTGCTTCGTGGAGACCCTTGTCGCAATTCGCCGTCCCCCAAATCCCCGTCCCCTTGGACCCCCCGGAATAACCCGCTAATCGCCGCCCCCCAGCTCCCGGCAGATGGCGAGCAGTTCCTCAACCCGGTGCCGGCAGGTGTGCCGTGCGAGTATGGTCTGCCGCCCGTGCGCGGCGAGCCGGTGCGCTTTGCCGGGGTCCTCGAGCAGCGCCTTCATCCTGGCTTCCATCTCCCGCCCGTCCCGGGCGTAAAGAAGGTCCTTGCCCGCCTCGAAGAGCCTGTCGCTGTCGACCCAAGGGGCGGAAACGAGCGGGATGCCGCAGGCGAGCGCCTCGAAGGGGCGGATGGTGGGGATCCCCGGGAGCGCCTCCACGTAAGGGCGACGCGGTATGTGAACGGTGAGTCGGAACCTGCTGAAGACCCTGGGGACGTTGAAGTTCGGGAGCCAACCGCCGTAGCCGATCCCGCTCTCGGCAAGGAGCTGCAGCGCCTGGCGCGGATAGCGCACCCCGTACACCGCCGCTTTGAGATGGAGACGTCTTACCGGCTCGACGAAGAACTCGCGGATCTCCTCGCTGCGCTCGTCGTCGCCCCAGTTGCCGACCCAGACGACGTCCCCCACCTTGTCCGCCCCTTCTACCGGCGCGAAGACCCGCACGTCCGCCGCCTCGTGCCAGACCCACACCTTTTTCGCCCAGCCGCGGTCGAGGTAGATGTCGCGGATCTTTCCGCCGTAGGCAAGGACGCCGTCGAAGCCGGAGAGGTCGCAGGCGGCCATCGCTTCGGCATCGGTCACGCTTCGGTGATGCGTGTCGTGGAAGAGGAGCCGGTAGCGCCCGCCCCCCTTGCGGTGCAGGCCGATCAGCCGGACGAGTTCCGGGTCGTTCCATTCGTGCACGATCACCAGGTCCGCCTGCGCGAGGGCCCGGTCCAGATCGAGTTCATCCAGCCGGTAACGTATCCCGACAAGCCCCGGGTAGACCTGTTCGAACTCCTGCAGCGCGTACTCGCCGCTGTCGCGCAACATGTTCCGGTAGCTCCACCCTTCGTCGGGCTCGTACACCGCGACCTCGTGCCCCATGAGGCGCAGTTCGGTAGCCACGCCGCGCAGGAAATGGGCGTTGCCGTGGTTCCAGTCGGAGACTATGGAGTGGTAAAACATTACGATGCGCATGGGTCCTTCCGTTGTCGCGTGATTTGTCACGCCTGCCCCCGGAGCCGGTCGTAGAGGTCCAGGTAGCCGGCGGTCATCCTGGCGGCGGAGAAGCTGCGGCTTCGCTCCAGCGCCTTTTCCCCAAGACGCGCCTGCCGGTTACGGTCGGCGCAAAGGGCGCAGAGTTCGGTTTGCAGTTGCCCTGGGGATTCGGGATCGACAAAAACGGCCGCCCCATCCCACAGTTCGCGCAGGCTCGGGATATCGCCTAAAACGAGGGCGCAACCGGAGAGGGCCGCCTCCAAAACCGTGAGACCGAAAGGCTCGTAGCGTGCGGGGAGCGCGTAGACCGACGCCGCCGCGTACCAAGGGGCAAGCGCGTCGGGAGCGAGAACGCCGAGGCGGTTCACCCCCTCCACAGCAGCGGACCCGCCGTCCGGGCGGTTGATCTCGCCCGCCACGTACACCGGCCACGGCAGGTCGTATGCGTTCTTAACCAGCGCGGCGATGTTCTTCGCGTCGTCCCATACCCGCCCCACGGCGAGGATGAAATCCTCCTTCCTACCCGGGCGGAAGCGGGTGCGGGCCCGCGCGTTGTAGACCACCTGCGCGTCCGGCAGCGGGAGGTAGATGCGGCGGATCGCTTCCAGCATCGCCGCCGAAGGGGCGGCCACGAGTCCCGCCGCGGCGAGTCCTCGGGTTACCCTGTCGCGGTATTCGTGCAGGCGCTGCGGCGCCTCTTTGCCGCGCACCGCCTGATACCAGGAAAGGACGCAGGAGTGGGCGACGACGAGGCATGGGCTTTGCCATGGGAGCGCGGCATGGACGTAGCCGTTCAGGTGCACGAGGTCGGGCTTCAGCTCCGCCTCGAGCGATAAAAGCCACTCCCCGCTCAGCTCGACGTCGTGCCAGGGGTCGTCCATCCACTCGAGACGGTATTCGCTTTCGTAAAGCGTGACGTTCCCCTCCTCGGCCACTTCACGCCGCTGTTCCTGTGAGAGGGGCTGCCCCATCGTCGCCAGCGCCACCTGCACGCCATGGATCGAGAGCCCGCGCACGAGTTCGAGGACGTAATTCCAGACCCCGCCGATGGGGTCCGCCGTCATCAGTACGAGCCCCGGCGGCGTCACTTTGCCGACCATTCCCCGGGATGGCGCCTTCAATTGGTGGTTGTATGGTCGGACCAAGGCAAATCCCCCCTGCCCCCCCTTCGCAAAGAGGGGAACCTAAGGCCACATTCTGCGCTTCGTGGGCAACCGCTTCGCCGCTTCACCGCTTCACCGCTTCACCGCTTCCCCGCTTCCCCGCTTCCCCGCTTCACCGCTTCCCCGCTTCACCGCTTCCCCGCTTCACCGCTTCCCCGCTTCACCGCTCGACCGTTCCCGCAACTCACGAAACTCACGGGAACCTCCGGGAGACTACCTACCGTATGCCTGGTCCAACACCTGGGCGACGCGCACGAGGTGCTCCGCCTGCGGGTCGAAGGCGCCTTTGCTGAGCCGCAACTGCCTCGCCCAGGCGACGGCGCATCGCCCACCCCACTCGTCGGGAGGCGAGGAGATGGTCTCCGAGGCGGTGCCGCGGAAGCGCTCGGCGACGAAGTCGTAGAAGGAGCCCTGGACGTTCTTGAAGCTGACACCGCCGCGGGTGCCGTAGAAGCTCGATTCGATCACGGCGTCGCGCCCCGCGGAGACGTTCCACGAGCAGGCAAGGCGGACGGCATGCCCCTCTTCCAGCACCAGGGAGACCACCGCGTAGTCCTCGACCTTGCCGCTCCCAGTCTTCAACCTCTCCCCGCCGGCAAAGATCGAGCTGGAGACGCTGCGCACCTCGGGGTAGCCGAAAAACCAGAGCGCCAGATCGACAAGATGGCTGCCAAGGTCCATGAGACACCCCCCGCCGGAAAGCTCGGGATCGTAGAACCACGGCTTGTCCGGTCCGTAGGCGTTGTGGAAGGTGAGGTCCGCGGCGTAGACCTGCCCGATTTCACCGGAACTGACCAACTGGTGGATCTTCATGATGCCGTCGGCGAAACGGTAGGAGAAATCGACCCCCAGCAGCCGGTTCATCGACCGGGCGGCATGCACCACGAGCTGGGCCTCCTCGGCGTTTCTTCCCAAGGGTTTCTGGCAGAACACGGCAAGCCCCCGGTCCAGGGCGCGCAGGGCCTGGTAGCAATGCCCGGCGGAAGGTGTGGCGATCACCACCCCGTCCAGGTCGAGCTCCAACAGGGCATCCAGATCCTCGACCAACACCGCCCCGGGCGCCAGCTTCGCCGCCTCACGCGCGTTCTCCTCGCAGGGGTCCGCGATCGCCGCGACCTCCGCTTCGCCGCTCAAGGCGATGGCCTGCATCCTGTGACGGCCGATCCAGCCGGTCCCCAGAAAACCAACCCTCGGCAATGCCGTTTTCTTCTTCATCATTTCCCCTTTCCCTTACTGGCCGATGCGGATCATCCCCTTTAAGAAACCGTCGGGGCGCTCCTCCATGATCCGGTAGGCGCGTGCCAGCCCCTCGAGCGGAAAGCTGTGCGTGATGAGTTCACCGAGCGGGAACATCCTCGACTCGACCGCGGCGATCCCCGCCCGCATCCCCTCCAGGTAGACCCGCGCGTCGCGCTCGTGCGCGTTGATGACGTCGATCCCCTTCCAGTTCCAGAGCTGGAGGTTCACCTGGCGCAGGCCGTCCTGGTGGTACCCGGCGATGATGATCTTTCCCCCCTCGCGAACCAGCTCTCCGGCGAGATCCAGCGGCCACTGGTGCCCGGTCGCCTCGACGACGCGGTCGCACCCCCGCTCGCCCGCTATCTCGCGCACCCGGTCCATCACCCGCTGGTGGTCGTCGAGCAGCACGGTCTCCTCGGCGCCGCAACGCCTGGCAAGCTCGAGCGCAAAGCTGCGGCGCGAGATGGCGATGACCCGTGCGCCGCGCGCGGCGGCAAGGGAGGTGAAGATGGCACCCAAGAAACCCGCGCCGATCAACGCCACCGTCTGACCGGGCTCGATTGAGCTGCGGCGGAAGACGTTCATGGCGCACCCGACCGGCTCCCCCGGAAAGGGCTGGTCGTCCAGGGACGCCGGGATCTTCACCAGAGCGTCGGAGCGCACCAGGTCGAATTCGGCGTAGGCGTTGTTGGAGAGAAAAGCGATGCGATCCCCCACCTTCACCCCCTGCACCCCGTCCCCCAGCGCCCGCACCCTTCCCCACCCTTCGTGACCGGGGGCGCCCGGAAGGGCCGGATAGTTGAACCAGGGGCGTCCTTGCCAAAGCGGAAGGTTCGAGGCGCAGACGCCGCACCCTTCGAGGGCGACCAGTACTTCCCCCGCTCCAGGCTCCGGGCGGGGTACCATTTTCACCGCCGCCTCTCCCGGTCCCGTGATCACCGCCGCTTCCATCGTCTCGCCCATCACAAAGCCTCCACACCCGAAACCGGGTACCCTTTTCTTCCCGCCTTGCCCGAGGTCCGCTCGGGCTCAAGGCGCATCGAGGCGCAGAGCCACCGGTACAGCCGCTCCACCCCTTCCTCGACCGAGTGGCGCGGCGTCCATCCGCAGGCGCCGTTGAACTTGCCGATGTCCGACACGTAGTAGCGCTGGTCGCCGGTGCGCCATGCATCGAAGAAGACCTGCGGCAGTCGGCCGTGCAGCCCGCGCAGCAACTCCAGAAGTTCCAGGAGGCTGATGGTGCGCTCGGGGCCTCCCCCGATGTTGAAGGCCTGCCCGGTGAGGCGCGGCATCTCCTCGCGGGCCCGGCACATCGCCTCCACCAGGTCCTCCACGAAGAGGAGATCTCGCACCTGGCAGCCGTCGCCGTACAGGGTGATCGGCTCTCCCTTCAGGGTACGGATGGCGAAGTGCGCCACCCACCCCTGGTCCTCGGTGCCGTACTGGTGCGGTCCGTAGATGCAGCTCATCCTGAAGACGGCGGCGTGGATCCCGAAGCTGCGGGCGTAATCGAGCACGTACTGGTCGGCGCACCCCTTGGAGCAGCCGTACGGGCTCAGGAAGTCGAGCGGGGTCCCCTCGCCGAAACCGCGTTCACGCAGCGCGGGGTCGACCGGCTCGTAGCGCGAGCCGCTTTTGCGGATGCGGCACCCGTCGATCCCGCCGTACACCTTGTTGGTCGAGGTGAACAAAAGCGAGGGTGGCTCCTTCGCGGTGCGGATCGCCTCTAGGAGCGCAAAGGTCCCCTGACCGTTCACGGCGAAGTCGGCGGCCGGGTTGTCGACGCTCGTCGTGACCGCGACCTGGGCCGCGAAGTGGTAGACGTGCGACGAGCGGGCGATGGCATCTTGCAGCGCCAGGTGGTTTCGGGTGTCGGCGATCCTTACCTCGAGCCGGTCGCCGCAGTTCTCGGTGAGCCAAAGAAGGTTCTCCTCCACCCCTTCGCGCGAAAGGTTGTCGTAGACGATGACCCGATGGCCGTCCTGCGTCAGGCGGTGCACGAGGTTCGTCCCGATGAACCCCGCGCCGCCGGTGACGAGGATCGCCTTCTCAGGACCGGCCGGGGCGCAGGTGCGGGCCGCCTGTTCAATCCCCTTGAGCGCGGTGACGCTCCCCTTTTCCAGCAGCCGGTAGAGGAGCTTCGGCGTGCCGTCCGCCTTTTTGAAGCCGAAGAAGTACTCCCGCTCGTCCAGGTGGAAGCGGTTCACGGCGGCGAGCGCCGGGTCGAGGTCGTCGGCGCCGTACCAGTAGATGCGGCTCGCCGGGGCACCGAGGAGATCCAGAAAGACCTGTGCCTGCTTGAACTCGTCGTGCTGCCAGGTGGAAAAGCCCGCCTCCGTAACCCAGATCTCGCAGGCGGCGCCGCGCTCGTCCAGGATCTCCCGCACCATGGCGATGTTGCGCGCCCACCCTTTCCAGGTGTAGTCGAAGATGTCGGGAAAGCCGTGGATCCCCACCACGTCGATGTAGTCCATAACGCCCAGGTCGAACATGCGGCAGAGCCAGTGGCCGTCGATGGGGCTCATGCCCCCGAGCACGGTTTTCTTGCCGCGTTTTTTAGCCCAGTAGGCGGCGGCCCCGATCATCTCGCCGAAGCCGCTCCAGTGCGGGTCGAGGGTCCAGTCCCACTCGCTCAGGTTGTTGGGCTCGTTCCAGAGTTCGACGTACTCGAAGTGCTCGCCGAAGGAGTCGATGAATAGATCGATGAAATCGGCGTAGTCCCGGGCGCGCTTGGGCGGGGAGGAGGTCTTGGGCTCGATGCCGATGGAGGGTGGCGTGTACAGGACGCAGGGGAGGAGCTCCACGACGCCGGAGAGGCGCGGGATAAGCCACTCGTACCAGCTTTTCCCCTCGCTCGTGTACCAGTCCGCCCAGGATATGCCGGTTCTGAGCCGCTTCACGCCGAGTTTTTCGAGGTCGGCAAGGACCCGCTCCACCCGGTCCCGCTCCCCGGGGCGAAACCACTCGACCAGCCCCAGGTGCTCAGGCAGCCGTTCCACGGACGCGCGGCTCATAGCGTAAGTCCCCGCTGGGCAAGCTCGGCGTGCGCCTCGGCCACCCTGTCGACCGCCACCTCCCCTTCGAGCCACGAGGCGAGCTCGGTGAGCCCCTCCTCGAAGCCGACCCTTGGAGCGTAGCCAAGCACCTCGCGCGCCGCGGTGATGTCGGCGAAGCAGTGTCGGATGTCGCCCGCCCGGTAACTTCCGGTGATCTCCGGTTCGATGGTGGTGCAGTTGAGCACCCGGCAGAAGCGCTCGAGCAGTTGCAAAACCGAGATGCTCGCGCCGCTGCCTATGTTGAAGAGCGACTGCTTCTTCGAGTCGACCTCCATGGCGAGGCGGCAGGCGACCGCCACGTCGCGCACGCTCACGAAGTCGCGCTGCTGGAGGCCGTCCTCGAAGATGCGCGGGGCGTTGCCGTTCATGAGGCGCGAGGCGAAGATGGCGAGCACCCCGGTGTACGGGTTCGAGAGGGCCTGGCGCGTGCCGTACACGTTGAAGAAGCGAAGGGCCACCACCGGTATCCGGTAACAGTTGCCGACGATGAGGGCCATCCGCTCCTGGTCGTACTTCGAGAGCGCGTAGACCGAGGCGAGCGAGGGGACCTTGTCCTCCGGGGTCGGGACCGGGACGAGCGGCTCGCGGTTCGCCGCGCACGGCTCCCAGCTCCCGCAGCGCAGCTGTTCCATGTCGCGCATGATGTCGTCGTAGCTGTTTCCGCTCCCGTCGCGGTAGCGCCCTTCCCCGTAGATGCTCATGCTGGAGGCGACGATGAGTTTCCGAGATCCCCGCGCGCGGGCCATCTCCTCGAGGAGCACCGCGGTTCCGCAGTTGTTGACCGAGGTGTACTGCTCGATCTCGTACATGCTCTGGCCGACGCCGACCATGGCGGCGAAATGAAAGACCGCCTCCGTTCCGGCGAGCGCCTTTTTCACCGCCTTCGCGTCCCGTACGTCTCCCTTGATCAACTCGACTTCGGGATCCAGATAGGCCGGGCGCCTGCCGTCGGGGCCGTGCACCTGCGGAACCAGGCTGTCCAGGACGCGCACCCGGTAACCGTGACGTAGCAACTCGTCCGCCAGGTGGGAACCGATGAAACCGGCTCCACCCGTTATGAGAACGGTTCCTGCCATGGAGTCCTCCTTGGAGCGGTGGGATGTTTGCGTCGCTCGTCTAATAAACCAAGAATTAATCCGTACACATTAGCAGTACCCAATACTATCAGTGACGGATTTTCTGTCAAACGATTTGCGAAAAAAAGCGCTGTTTCTCCCAATAAGATGGAGGAGATGGGAAGGTCACTCCCCTCGAGCGGTGTAGCAGTTGCGTCACTTTCGCCGCCGCCCTCATCCCCTCCGCCGCCAAATGAAAACCGCCCCGCCCCGATTCGGTTTTAAAATTTGGGTTATGTGTTATTTTTAGAGCCTGTTAATTTCAGGACTGCGTCACCTGCTGCACCTATTCTTTTTCCCGATTAGTGATGATCTTCCGCTGAGCAACGTCCACCTCCCCTCTCCCTCCGGGAGAGGGCCAGGGTGAGGGCGTCGGCAGTTGCAACTACTCACTTCGCGGCAACGCCCTCACCCGCCCTACGGGCACCCTCTCCCGGAGGGAGAGGGGGACTAGCGGAGGAAAATCCCTGATCACGTTCTTTTTTGAGAAGCGGAGGTTATCGTGACAGCAGTACAGCGAAGGATGCCGGTAGGCGCCGAGTTGGTGCCGGGCGGCGTGAATTTCAGGGTGTGGGCGCCTCGGTGCAAAAAGGTCTCGATACACCTCGAAGGCGCGCCGCAGCCCCAGGGGATCACCCTGGAACGGGAGGAGAACGGTTACCATTCCGGCACCTGCCCGGTGACGCGCGCGGGAACCCGCTACCGCTTCCATCTGGACGACAAGGATAGCTACCCCGATCCCGCCTCTCGCTTCCAGCCCGAGGGGCCGCACGGTCCCTCCCAGGTGGTCGCCCCGGACAGCTTCCCATGGAGCGATGCCGGCTGGCAGGGCATCGAGCCGGAAGGGCACGTCATCTACGAGATCCATGTCGGAACCTTCACCATGGAAGGGACCTGGAAGGCCGCGGAAGATCAGCTCCCTGCTCTGCGGGACCTCGGCATTACCCTGGTCGAGGTGATGCCGGTGGCCGATTTCCCGGGGCGGTTCGGCTGGGGGTACGACGGGGTGAATCACTTCGCACCGACGAGGCTCTACGGCAAACCGGACGACATGCGCCGCTTCGTGGACCGCGCCCACTCTCTCGGGATCGGCGTCCTTCTGGACGTGGTCTACAACCACTTCGGGCCGGAGGGAAACTACCTGGCGCAGTTCTCCGATCACTACTACGGCGAACAGGAGAGCGACTGGGGTAAGATGATCAACTTCGACGGGAAGCACTGCGAACCGGTGCGGGAGTTCTTCATCGCCAACGCGTGTTACTGGATCGACGAGTTCCACATGGACGGGCTGCGCTTCGACGCCACCCACGCCATCGTCGACCGTTCGCAGATCAACATTCTGGGGGACATCACCACCCGTGCCAGGATTGCGGCGAAGGGGCGCAAGGTGCTCCTCATCGCCGAAAACGAAAGCCAGGACATCCGTTGCATGCTCCCGAGGGACGAAGGGGGATTCGGCATGGACGGCGTGTGGAACGACGACTTCCACCACAGCGCCCACGTGGCCCTGACCGGATACCACGACGCCTACTACTCGGAGTACTTCGGCTCACCCCAGGAGATGATCTCCTGCGCCAAGTGGAGCTACCTCTACCAGGGGCAATTCTACTTCTGGCAGGGAAAGCGGCGCGGCTCCCCCACCCTCGGGCACAGCCCGAACCGCTACATCAACTACCTCCAAAACCACGACCAGATCGGCAACTCCGCCTGGGGTATCCGCATCGACAAGCTCACCAACCCCGCAGCCCTGCGGGCGATGACCGCCCTTTATCTCCTGCTCCCGCAGACCCCTATGATCTTCCAGGGACAGGAATTCTCGGCGAGTTCCCCGTTTCTCTACTTCGCGGACCTGAGCCCGGAAATCTCGCACCAGGTGCACGCAGGCCGCATCGAGTTTCTAAAGCAGTTCACCAACATCGACTCCCCCGAGGTGATCGATACCATCGACAAGCCGTACGAGCTGGAGACCTTCCAGCAGTCGCGCCTCGATCTGAAGGAGCGCGAACGCCACGGCAAGGTCTACACGCTCTACTGCGACCTGATCAGGCTGCGGCGCGAGGACCCGGTCTTCAGCCGCGGCTATGCCTGCCACATCGAGGGGGCGGTGCTCGGGCAGGCGGGCTTTCTGCTGCGCTATTTCATCGACGATGAGCAGCGCCTTCTGCTCGTGAACCTCGGACGCGAGTTGCACCTGATCCCCATCCCCGAGCCGATGCTGGCCCCTCCCACCTGCTGCCGTTGGGAGATCCTCTGGAGCAGCGAGAAGATGGAGTTCGGCGGTTCGGGGACGCCTAAGCTCGACACGGAGAAGTTCTGGCGCCTGCAGGGTTACGCGGCGGTGGTGCTGGTACCCGTCCCGGAAGGAGAGACCCCATGACCACGGTGACAAGAGAATTCCACTTCGACAGCCACGACGAGGAAGCGAGGACCCGGCAACTCCTGGAGCAGGAGTGGCTTCTGACCAACGGCTTGGGCGGTTATGCCTCCGGCACGGTCTGCGGCGCGCTCACCCGGCGCTACCACGGCCTTCTCATCGCAGCCTACCCCTCTCCTCTCGGGCGCATGGTCCTTTTGAACCGGCTGACCGAGGCGATCCGTTTTCCCGACGGGACCATGGTCCGCTTCGGTGGGGACCAGAAGGAGGCGGGGCTCGAATTTCACGGCATGGAGTATCTCTCCGGCTTTCGCCTGGAGGACGGGCTCCCGATCTGGCGCTACGACATAAACGGGACCGTGATCGAGAAACAGCTGGTCATGGTGCATCGGCAGAACACGGTGCACCTGATCTACCGTCTCGTCTCCGGAGAAAAGATGGTGCGCCTGAAACTGCAGCCCTTCCTGCAGTTTCGCCCCCACGACGCCTCGGTCGACGTCGCTTCCGAGGATCCTTACATGTTCACCGCGGTGCAAAACCGCTACCAGATCTCGTCCGGGCCGAACTCCCCGCAGCTGCGCCTGGTGATCAACGGCGGCCGGGGCAACTTCACCCTCGAGGAGAAGCACAGCACCGACATCTTCTACGACGTGGAGAACGCGCGCGGCTACGATTCGCTCGGGACGCTCTGGACCGCCGGTTACTTCGCAGTCGACCTTGCTTCCGGCCAGGACGCGGCGCTCAGCGCATCCACAGAGACCTGGGAGACCATCGCGGCGCTCTCCCCCGCCGGCGCCCTGGAGATGGAGCGAGAGCGGCGCAGGCTTTTGCTCTCGGCGGCCGACCCGCGCGCACGACAGGGGATGCCGGCCGAGCTCGTCCTCGCCACCGACCAGTTCATCATCACCCCGGCCGGACGCCACAAGGACGCCGTGCGCGCCCACGCCATGGGAGACGAGGTCTGCACCGTGATCGCCGGTTACCACTGGTTCACCGACTGGGGGCGCGACACCATGATCTCGCTGGAGGGGCTCACCCTCGCCACCGGGCGCCACACCGAGGCGGGATGGATCCTGCGCACCTTCGCGCACTACGTGAAAAGCGGCCTGATCCCCAACCTCTTCCCCGAGGGGCATAACGAGGGGCTCTACCACACCGCGGACGCGAGCCTCTGGTTCTTCCATGCCCTGAACCGCTACCTCGAGTACACGAACGACCGCGCCACGCTGCACATGATCATGCCCCAGATGCGCCAGATCATCGACCATCACCTCTCCGGCACGAGTTTCGGCATCGGCATCGACCCTTCCGACGGACTCCTAAAGCAGGGGGCGGAGGGTTACCAGTTGACCTGGATGGACGCGAAGGTGGGTGACTGGGTGGTGACGCCGCGCCGGGGCAAGGCGGTCGAGCTGAACGCCCTTTGGTACAACGCGCTGAGGCTCATGCAGCAATGGACCGAACAGGAAGGTGACGAGCAGTACGCCAGGCAGTTGGGATCCTTCGCCGACCAGGCCTACCGCTCCTTCAACCAGCGCTTCTGGTACGAGGAGGGGCGATACCTTTACGACGTGGTGGACGGCGAACAGGGTGACGACAGCGCCTGCCGCCCGAACCAGCTCTTCGCCATGGCGCTCCCCTTCCCGATTCTCGAGCGGGACCGCTGGCCGCAGGTGGTGGACACGGTGCGCCAGCGCCTTTTGACCCCGGTCGGGCTGCGCACCCTCGCCCCGGGGCACCCGGACTACAAGGCGACCTACCACGGCGACCTGAGGGCGCGCGACGCCGCCTACCACCAGGGGACGGTCTGGCCCTGGCTCATCGGCCCCTTCATCGACGCGTGGCTTAGGCTCCACCCGGAGGAGATCGCGGAGGCACGCGGCTTCCTCGAGGGACTTGCGCAGCAGATGAACGAGCAATGCATCGGCTCCATCAGCGAGATCTGCGACGCGGAGGCCCCCTACAACCCGCGCGGCTGCATCGCCCAGGCCTGGAGCGTCGCCGAACTGCTCCGGTGCTGGCTCAAGACGGCGCAGTAATCGATGCGAGGCTTTCAGATCACGGCGCTTTTGACGACGCTTACGGCAACCTTCGCCTACCTGAACCACCGTTTTCTCAAGCTGCCGCCGACCGTGGGGCTCATGTTGCTGAGCCTCCTCTTCTCCCTGCTCTTGTGGAGTTCCATAGCGGTGGGCGTCGACGTGGTTACCCCGGCGCGGCAGTTGATGGATCGCATCGACTTCGACGTCCTTTTCCTGCAGGGGATCCTGAGCCTTCTGCTCTTCGCCGGGGCGCTCTTCGTGAAAGTCGAGGAACTCCTCAACGTGAAGCTCAGCATCGCGCTCTTCTCCGTCGCCGGCGTCCTGGTCTCGGCAGGGGTGATCGGCGGAGGCTTCTACCTCCTCGCGCTCCTTTTGGGGCTGCCGGTCCGACTGGAGTACGCCCTGCTCTTCGGCGCCATCATGTCCCCCACCGACCCGGTGGCGGTGCTCCCAACCCTGCGCCGGCTCGGCATCCCGGACCGGCTGAACGCCTGGATCGCGGGAGAAGCGCTCTTCAACGACGGCATCGGCATCGTCTTATTCCTGGCCCTTCATGCCGCGGCGGTGAACGCCTCCGCGCCGGGCGTCATGTCCGTTTTAAGAACCTTCGTCATCCAGACCGCCGGTGGGCTCGCCTTCGGGTCGCTACTCGGGTGGCTCGGCTTTCTGCTCATAAAAAGCATCGACAACTACCGTCTCGAGATCCTGATCACCCTGGCCCTCGTTCTAGGCGGCTACTCCCTCGCGCTCCTCATAGGAGTATCCGGCCCGCTTTCCATGGTGGTCGCCGGCCTTTTCATAGGCGGGCGCGGCCGCAAGCTCGCCATGTCGGAGCACACCCGCATGCACCTGGACCAGTTCTGGGACCTGGTGGAGAAATACCTGAACGCCATCCTTTTTACCCTGATCGGGCTGGAACTCCTGGTGCTAAGCGACCGGCTGAGCCTGATCCACCTCGGCACCGGTCTCCTCGTCATCCCGGTGGTGCTGCTCGGAAGGTTCCTGTCGGTGCTGGCGGTTGGGGGACTGGTGCGGATGCGTGAGCCTTTCTCCCTTAAGGACGCCTCCATCATGACCTGGAGCGGACTGCGCGGGGCGATCGCCATAGCGCTCGCCATGTCGCTTCCCCAAAGCGAGGGACTGCACATCCTGCTCGTTACGACCTACATCGTGGTGCTCTTCTCGATCCTGGTGCAGGGACCCACCCTAGGACTTCTGCTGGCGCAGACCTCGAGCGAGGGGGGAGGCTCCCATGAATAGAAGCAGCGTCGGCACCGCTGTCGTGATGTGGCTTTGAGGGGGTTTTTTATTCCTACTTCGTAATGAGGTCGTTCTTCACTTCCTCGACACCCTTCACGCGACGGGCGATCTCGCCCGCTTTCCTCGCGTTCTCCGCCGAATCAACGAAACCGCTCAACTGCACCACGCCGCGGTAGGTGGTTACGTTGATCTGGAACGTCTTCAGGGCCAGTTCGTCGAAGAGGGCCGCCTTGACCCTGGTGGTGATCACCGAGTCATCCACGTACTCTCCTGTCGACTCGTGCCTTGACGTGGCAGTGCAGCCTGTGAACGAGGCGAGCATGCAGGCACAGAGCAGGACGGTAACGATGCGTCTAATCTTAGCCATAATGATCTCCTTTGTGCTGGATTGGGTTCGGCCGAAGCCGGTTAAACATATCTAACCGACAGGTGCACTGCAAGAAGATAAATTTGAATTTGTTAATCGCACCACTATACTTGGCGATGGCTTTAAGGAAACCGCTGCACAGGAGGTCAATCATGAAGCGCGCTCTGTTACTACTTGCTCTGCTGGCGTCCGGTGTGAGCGACGCCCTCGCCGTTGACGCGTCCATCTGCAATCCGGGATCGACCGCAATCTACTACCCTAACGGCGACCTGAAGTCGTGCAATCTGAAGGACATCACCGTGCTGAGCGGGGTCAGGTGCAACCTGTTGTCCGAAGCGGAGTTCTACGAGTTGGGGATGTTGAAGAGTTGTGTCACCAAGGACTTCTTCTACTACGAGGGGTTGGTCTGCAATGAGTACGGGGCGATCAGCTTCTACCAGTCCGGCAAGCTTGAGGGGTGCGTCCTTGCCACGCGGGTGCAGGTGGACGACAAGATATGCGTGGAGCAGCAGCCGATCTCGCTATTCGAAAACGGCCGTTTGAAGTCATGCAGTTCGCCGCGCTAGCCTCTCCCCAGGCGGCGCATTACGAGTTTCATGTCTTCCCAGACGTGGCGTTTTAGTCCCTCGTCCGAAAGGAGCGCCTCCGGGTGCAGAGTCGGCATGACCGCCATCCCCTTAAGCTCGTGAAAACGACCACGCAACCGAGCCAGGGGGGTCCGGTCGTTCAGAAGCAGCGAGGTTGCTTCCTCTCCGAGGGACACGACCACCTGAGGAGCAAGCCCGGCCACTTTAGCCGCCAGCGCCCGTGCCATCGCCTCCTGATCCTGTCCCGCTTCAAAGCTCACCAGGCAGACTTCATCCCGCTTGAACTTCATCCCGGCGATGATCTTGGCGAGGAGTCCTCCCGGCGCTCCGGCAAAACCTTCCCCGGACATCAGGAAAAGAAGACCGGAGCCGGGCTCCCCCTCCTGGCGTAGGGAGGGCTCTGCGGCAGCGGCCACAGGGGCAGACGGGGAAGGTTCCGAGGTTGCCGCGACCGCACCTGCGCCGTCGTCCGTTGCCGGCGGCATGTCGCCAACCGTAACAGCAGCCGCAGCCGGAGTTGTACCGGCAGAAGCCGCAGGGAGCTCCTCACGCGGAGCGGCCTCGAAGAGAAGCTCGTCGACGCCGCTCTCGGCCAGACCGGTCAGATACCCCTTGAGCGAGCGTAAAAGCAGTTCCCGCTCCTCCATCTCCGCCATGGCAAACCCCTTTACATTTCCCGTTTCATTAACTATGCTCGAAAGCATGCCGCTACTGATTCTCGCCACATCCCTGCTGGTTCTGGCGCTCCCCGAGCAGGCACTCGCCTGGGGGGCCGGGGTGCATCTTCAACTCGGCATGAACGTTCTGAATAACCTCGACGTCCTCAAACCCGCAGTAGCCGCCGTTATAGCAGCACACCCGTACGATTTTCTCTACGGCACCATCGCGGCCGACATCACCCTGGGGAAGAAGTTCACCCACTACCTGCAGCACTGCCACCGCTGGCGCATCGGGCACCGGGTCCTCGACAAGGCCGGCGACCCCGCACAGCAGGCATGCGCCTACGGCTACCTTAGCCACCTGGCCGCCGACTGCATCGCGCACAACTACTACGTCCCCTTCAAGGTGATGCGGAGCTTCTCATCGCTCACCCTGAAGCACGCTTACTGGGAGATGCGCTTCGAGAACTACGTGGAGAAGGAGATCTGGGACACCGCGAAGAAGGTGGCGCAGGAGCATTTCAGCAGCAACGACGAACTGCTGCGCAAGGTGCTTTCGGATACCATCTTCTCCTTCGGCACCAACAAGCGGATCTTCAATTCCATCCTGCTGGTGAGCCGCCTCGAGAAGTGGCAGAGCCTTCTGTCGACCCTGTCCGATACCTCGCGCTATCAACTCGAAGAGGACGACCGGGAGGAGTACATGCGCCTCGCCCAGGAAGCGGTCTTTGACTTCCTCAACAACGACGACTCCTCACCCTTCTTCCACGCCGACCCGACCGGCGAGCGGGCGCTCGCCGCCGCCGAAGCGGTGCGCAAGAACCTGCGCCTTCTCTACCGCACCGGGAAGATCACCAAGGACCAGGCGTACGCCGAGCTCGACGAGATCAAGCTGAAGCTGAAAGAGGCGATCTGCGAGCCGGAACTGCTGCTGCAGATCCTCTCGAAATAACTCGCCCTATCCGCGCTCCCCGCCGCGCAGATGTTCCACGTGCTCCAGGATCACCCCGGCGAGTTCCTCTTTCTCCATGATGGGGAGTTCCTCCACCCGGCCGTCGCGGAAGAGAAGCTTCGCGATGTTGGTGTCCACGTTGAACCCCGCCCCTTCCTGCGAGACGTCGTTCGCCACCACCATGTCCAGGTTCTTCTTCTCCAGCTTCACCCCCGCGTTGCGCACGAGGTCCTGCGTCTCGGCGGCGAAACCGACCAGGATGCGTTTCCCCTTGCACGCCCCGAGTTCCGCCAGGATGTCCGGGTTCTTCTCGAGCTCTATGGAGAGGCTCTCCGTCTCCTTCTTCACCTTGTTCCCGGCACGCAGCTTCGGGCGGTAATCCGCGACCGCTGCCGCCTTGATGACGACGTCGGTTTTCTCGAGGCGCTCCTGAACCGCGTCCCGCATCTGCTCGGCACTCTGCACGCGGACCACGTCAACACCTAGCGGCGGCGCGATACAGGTCGGCCCGGTCACCAGGGTCACCTCGGCGCCGCGCAGGCGCGCCTGCCGGGCGATGGCGTACCCCATCTTCCCGGAGGAGTGGTTGCTGATGAAGCGCACCGGGTCGATCTCCTCGAGCGTCGGCCCGGCCGTCACCAGGATGCGCGTCCCCGCAAGCCGCTTCGGGGTCAGTGCCGCCACCGCCTCCTCGAGGATCACCTCGGGCGCCTGCAGTTTCCCTTCACCCTCGTAGCCGCATGCCAGCATGCCGCAGGCGGGGGCCACGAAGCGGTAGCCGTGCGCCTTCAGGCGCGCCTCATTCTCCTGGTAGATCGCGTTGCGGTACATGTTCACGTTCATCGCGGGCGCGATCAAAACCGGCGCCCTCGTCGCCATCACCGTGGTGGTGAGGAGATCGTCCGCGATGCCGTGGGCGATCTTCCCGATGCAGTTGGCCGTGGCCGGAGCGATGATGAAGAGGTCGGCGCGATCGGCGAGCGAAATGTGACCGATTTTCTCCTCGGAGATCAGGTTGAAGAGCTCCAGATGCACCGGGTTCCCGGAGAGGGTCTGGAAGGTTAGCGGCGTCACGAACTCGGTGGCCGCTTTGGTCATCACCACCTGGACATGGGCTCCCGCCTTTACCAAAAGACGCAGCAGCTCCACAGCCTTGTAGACGGCGATGCCGCCGGTCACTCCGAGAACGATCTCCTTCCCCTTGAGCATGGCGTCCCCCTAATCGTTGAGGTACGGGTTGAAGCGCCGCTCCTGCCCGATGGTGCTGGAGGGGCCGTGTCCGGGCCAGACGATGGTATCGTCCGGTAGCGGCATCAGCTTCACGCGGATCGAGTTGATGAGCTGATCGTGGTTACCTCCCGGCAGGTCGGTACGCCCGACCGAATCGGCGAAGAGGGTGTCCCCGGTGATCACCAGCTTTTCGTTGGCGAGATAGAGGCAGCAGCCGCCCTGGGTGTGCCCCGGGGTGTGCAGCACCTCGATGACGCGAGAACCCAGCTGAAGTTGCATCCCGTCGGTGAGAAAGAGATCCGGCTCCGGCGAGTCCTCAACGGTGAGCCCGTATTTCGCGGCGGAGCGTGAGGCGTGCACCAGGAAGTTGAGGTCCTCCTTGTGCGCGAGAAGCGGCGCCCCGGTCTTCTCCTTGAGCTTTTTGTTGCACCCCATGTGGTCGAAGTGGCCGTGGGTGTTGACGATGTACTTCACGTTGATGCCGAACTGGGCGACCGTGGCGAGGATGATGTCGCAGTCCGCGCCCGGATCGACCACCATCCCTTCCTTGCTCTGCTTGTCCCCGAGGATGAAGCAGTTCACCCCGAGGGGGCCTACGACTATGGTTTCAAATAGCATGGCTATTCCTCCCGTTACTTCTTCAGGATGGCGAACGGGTTGTTGCTGAAGCTCTTCCGCTCGCGCTGTTCTTGCCGTTGTTCCTGGCGCTGTTCCTGGCGCTGCTGCGGGGCCGTTTCGGGCTGGTGCGGCGGGCTCGGCGGCACCGGAGCGGTCACCGTCTCCGCGAGCAGCTCGGACGGCTCGAGATCCCCCACCGCTTCCCCCTCGGCAACGGCCGGTTTCTCCTTGAAGAAATAGCGGTCGTAGAGGCGGTGGTAAGCGGTCCAGCGGGACGGGTTGTCCGGCTCCTTTTTAATGTGGGTCCGGATACCGTTGATCTTCGAGTCGAGATCGTCCAGGTAGTTGAGGATGGTCGCCTCCAGGGTCTTCGGACGCTTGGGCGAGCCGTACTCGTACTGACCGTGGTGCGACAGGATCATGTGTTTAAGGAGCATGGCGAGCTCGGCCGGGAAATCCGGGAGCGTGGCGATCCGCTCATGCAGCATCTCGACCCCGATGGAGATGTGACCGATCAGCTTCCCCTCGTCGGAGTAGTCGAAGCAGCGCAGATAGGTCATCTCGCGCACCTTGCCGATGTCGTGCAGGAGCGCACCGGCGACGAGAAGGTCGCGGTTCAACCCCTGGTAGAGCGGCACCATGGCGTCAACGAGCCGCGCCACGGCAAGCGAGTGCTCCAAAAGCCCCCCGAGGTAGACGTGGTGCATCCCCTTGGCCGCCGGTGCCGTGCGGTACTGCGCCATGAGCTCCGGGTCCTCGAAAAAGGAGCGGAGCAGCCGGGCGAGGTCCTGGTCGGCCATGCTTGCGATGAGGGCGTGCAGTTCGGCCTCCATGGCCTTTATGTCGCTGTCCGTCTCGGGAAGAAAATCCGCGAGCAGCACGCTTTCCTCGGGAACCCGCTTGAGCTCGGAGATGATGAGCTGCATCTTGCCTAAGTAGACGCTCGCCTTCCCCTTCACGGCGAGGAAGTCGTTTCTGTCGAACAAAGAGCCGACCTGGTCCGCGTTGTCCCAGATCTTGGCATCCACCTCCCCCGTCTTGTCCATAAGCCTCAGGGTCAGGTACGGCTTGCCGTTCTTGGCCATGGCGATGATCTTTTCCTTGACCAGGAAGACCGCTTCTACGATGTCGCGGTCCTTTATTTCGGCAACGGTCTTTTTCAAATAAGGCTCCTTGTAATTACTAGTACTGCCGCCAAGCGGCGTCCAGAGCGTGCCCCTCCCCCTCCGGGGGCGGGAGGCCGCGGGAAGCGGGTGTAAAGTTGCGCAGTAGCTCTAGCGCCCTGCGGCGATTCTGGCCGCGATGGCGTCGGCCACCCGGATGCCGTCGAGAGCGGCGCTCATGATGCCGCCGGCGTAGCCTGCCCCCTCCCCGGTCGGGTAGAGGCCGCTATGGCTTGTCGACTGCAGATCTTCCCCTCTCACGATGCGCAACGGGGCCGAGGTCCGCGTCTCCACGCCGGTAAGCGTCGCCTCGGCCGAGATGAAGCCGCGCATCTTGCGGTCGAAGTACTCGATCCCTTCCCTTAAGGTCGCAGCGACCGGCGCGGGGAGCAGCGCTGCCAGGTCGTAGTCGGTAACGCCCGGTCGGTAGCTCGCGTGGATCCGCCCCTCCCCCCTGCCTAGAAAGCCCATGAGGCTCTGGGCCGGGGCGAGGTACCCTCCCCCGCCGGCGTGGAAGGCGCGCCGCTCCAGTTCACGCTGGAACTCGACCCCGGCAAGCGGGGAAGCCCCGGCGAAGTCCGCGGGGCCGACGGTCACCACGAGGGCGCTGTTGGCGAAGGGGCCGTTTCTCAGGTAGCCGCTCATGCCGTTCACCACCACACCTCCCTCCTCCGAGGAGGAGGCCACCACGACACCCCCCGGGCACATGCAGAAGGAATAGGCGGAGCGGCCGGTCCGCTCGTTGTTGTAGGCCTGGAAGTACTCCGCCGCGGGTAGCGATGGGTGCGCGTTCCGGCCGTACTGGATCTCGTTGATGAGCGCCTGCGGGTGTTCCACCCGGAGCCCCACCGCGAACGGCTTTTGTTCCAGGTTGACCCCGATCTCGTGCAAAAGGGCGTAAGTGTCGCGCGCGCTGTGCCCCGGCGCCAGCACGAGCGTGTCGCACGGCTCCTCGCCGGTCTCATTCACCACGACGCTCGCCACCCGGCCGGCGGCCGTCCCGATCCCGGTGAGCCTCTGCTCGAAGCCGACGGAAAAGCCCGATGCGATGAGCCGCTCGCGGATGCCGCGCACCACGGCGCGCAGCCGGTCGGTGCCGATGTGCGGCTTCGACGCGTAAAGGATCTCCGGCGGCGCCCCGAAGTCGACCAGGCGCTGGAGCACCCAGCCGCAGTTCGCGTCCTTCACCCTGGTGGTGAGTTTGCCGTCCGAAAAGGTGCCGGCGCCCCCTTCCCCGAACTGCACGTTGCTCTCTGCACACAGCTCGCCCAGGCGCCAGAAACGGGAGACGTCCTTCGCGCGCCGGTCCACGTCGCGCCCGCGCTCGAGGATCCTGGCGGTGAGGCCGTACTCGGCGAGTCTCAGGGCGGCGAAGAGCCCAGCCGGCCCCATGCCGACGATGACGATCCGCCCGGAACTGGAGAGCCGCGGGAAGCGGGGTGCCGCAGGCGGCTCCACCCGCGTCACGTCACCCTTGGGCTTCACCCGCGACTCGTCGGCGAGCGAGACCCGGACCGTGTAGACCAGCTTGATGGCCCCCTTCTTCCGGGCGTCCACACCCTTTTTCACCAGGGTGAGCTCAGTGATCTCGGATTCGCGCACGCCGAGGCACACAGCGGCCAGAGGACGCAGCGCACTCTCCTCGACGCCCGGGCTCAGGGTGAGGTTGCGTAACAAAAATGGCATGGGGTTTCCGTCAGGCGGCGCCGGCGCCGCGCCGTTTTCTATCCAGGAGCTGCTCGACGATGATGACGATGTCCAGAGGAGAGGTTGATTTCGGAATGTGCACCTTAGCCCCCATCTCGGGGATCGGGTGTTCGTGCGGGGCGCCCTGGAACATCGAGGTCAACAGGATGAAGATCGGCTCCGGCTCCCTAGCCAGGCGCCCCATCTCCAGGGAGGCGCTCACCCCTCCCATGCGGGGCATGATCAGGTCGAGGATGACGACGTCGAAAACGCCGGCGGCGTAGGTCTCGACGCCGAGAAGGCCATCCTCTGCGGTCACTACGGCGAAGCCCGCACCCGTGAAGGCGTCGGACATCACCTTCAGGAAGAACTTGTCGTCGTCTACCAGGAGGATGCGGCCCCTGCTCTCTGCTGTCATTTCGACCTCAAGGCGTGATGGAATGCGGCATCATACAAAAATCCGGTCGAAAAGAAAAGCGGAAAGCACCCTTTTATCTCGGCGCGTTAAGCGGCAGGCGCACCGCGAAGGTGGTGCCGGCGGGGTCGCTCTTTTCCACCTCGATCTTGCCCTTGTAGGTCTTGACGATGCGCAGCACCACCGAGAGCCCCAAACCGGTGCCGCGGCTGTTCGTGGTGAAGAAGGGATCGAAGATGTTGGGAAGGTTCTCGGGGGGGATGCCGGGACCGGTGTCGGCGACACGCACGGTGAGGAAATCCTGTTCCTCTTCAAGCGATACGGTGAGGGTCCCCTCCTCAGGCATGACGTGGATCGAGTTCAGAAAGAGGTTGGTGAAGATCTGCTCGATCTCCATCGGGTCGGCCTTGATGGCGGGAGGAAGGCTCCTGAAGTCGCGCACCACCTTGATCTTTTTTTGGCGCAGTTGCGGGGTGAAGGCATCCAGGGTGTGCTCGAGAACCCGGTCCACGCGGACCTCGCTGATCTCGAACTTCGGGCGCTTCGCTGCGTCGAGGAGCTTGCCGAGGATGTTGTCGATCCGGTCCACTTCCTTCAGGATCTTGTCGACGTACTCCTCGCGCTCCGGTTCGTCAAGGCCGCTTTTGATCAACTGGACGAAGAGCGCGATCGAGTTGAGCGGGTTCCTGATCTCGTGCGCCATCCCGGCGGAGAGGTAACCAAGCGAGGCGAGCTTCTCGGACTGCACCACCTCGGCCTGGGCCCTGGAAAGCGCCTCGCTCTTTTCCTGCACGCGCGCCTCGAGTTCCCGGTTCCAGTCCGCGATCTCGGCCAGAAGCCGCTCACGCTCGCTCAAGAGGGCGCGGTTTTGCAGCTCGATGCCGCGCAGTTTGAGGACGCTCTCGATCCGCTCGACGAGGTCCTGGTTGTTGAAGGGCTTCAGGATGTAGTCCGACGCCCCCGCCTTCATCAGCTCGACGGCGATTTCCTCGCTCCCCTTGCCGGTGAACATGATGACGTAGGTGTCGCTGTAGAGCCGCTTGATCTCCCTCAGGGCGGTGAGACCGTCCATGTTGGGCATCATGTAGTCCAAAAGGACCAGCTCCGGACGCTCCCGCTCGATGGTCTCCAACCCCTCCAGCGCGCTGAGGGCGGTGTAGACCTGGTAGCCGCGGTTTCTCAGGATGATGCCGGTAAGATCGAGGATGACCTTCTCGTCGTCGACGATCAGGACGCGGCCGCGCGGCTCTTTTTCCACATCGCTCATTTCAGGTCCTGCTCCTTCCGTATAGGATCAAAACATCAAAAAAAAGGGGCAGCCAACGCTGCCCCGCATGGATGTATGCCGCTTTAATCAGGGAAGCCTCACCGTGACCACCGGGCAATGCGCCTTGCGCACCACGCGCTCGGCGGTCGAGCCGAAGAGCAGGTGGTCGATGCCGCTTCTGCCCTGGGTGCCCAGGATGATGCAGGAAGAGCCGTCGGTTTCGGCCCGTCTAAGGATCTCTTCCCAGGGAACCCCGGTGACGATGGCGGTCTCGTAATTGGCGAAGCCGGCTATGTTTTGGGTGATAAAGGTGCTCATCATCTTCTGCGCACCCTCCTCGATCTCCTTCTCGAGGTTCTCGAAGGAGACGTGGGGTACGTAGAAACCGCGCAGGTCGACCGGCTCGTTGATCACGTGCATGATGGTCAGGCGGCTGTTGAACTGCTTGGCAAGGGTCAGCGCGTAGGTGAAGGCGTGGCCGGAGCTTTCGGAAAAATCGGTGGCGAAAAGTATCTTGTCGAAGTTTGGCATCTGGACCCTCCCCGGTTTTCGGCGATCAGAGTCAGTGGCTCGTTTCCTTGAAGATCTTCTTGAGGATCGACTTCAGTTCGTCGATCTTCACCGGCTTGTTGATGTATTCGAAGGCCCCAAGGTTCATCGCCTCGATATATGATTCAACCCCGCCGTAAGCGGTGATCATGATTACGTTGCTGGACGGATAGCTCCTGTTCAGCTCCTTCAGGAAGGTAATGCCGTTCATCTCGGGCATATTGATATCGGTGACGATAAGGTTCACTTCCTGCTCGCGCAAGTAGTTGAGCGCCTCGAACCCGTTCGCCACACTGTCTACCAGGAAGCCTTCCTTGGCAAGTAGTCGGGAGAGGCCGATGCGCGCGTTCTCCTCGTCGTCTACCACCAGTATTCTCTTCGGCTGCTTTGGCAAGATCGGCTCCATATTCTTATTAAAATCTGCAGGATTGATTCTAACACTAGGGGACCCGCTGTCAAGGGCGCGCGTCCCGTCTTCACAAGATTCCATAACTGGTCGTAGTGAAAGGTCTTACGCGGCTAAGACGAAGCGGGGGCATCCCCGCGCAATCCAACTCGCAGCTGCCCCCTTCCCATTAACGCCAGTCACAGTCACTTCTTACCGTCTTCCGACCCGAACCTGCCGTGCCAGAGGAGGGGGATCGTGTCCGGTCTCACGGAGCCGCTTCGCGACCGGTCAACTCCACGTGCGCGGGTTTTCCCGCCTCGCCCAAAGCCTTAAGGGGGCGGCCGTTCAACTCACCCTCAACCGCCCCACCGTCACCGAGGTCGAGAACGAAGGAGCGCTCACCTTTCCACTCGATGATGTCGCCCGCCTTCAGGTCATAGCGCTGCGAGATGCTGTCGTCGATGGTGATGCTGAGCCAGCTGTCCTGGGTGAAGCGCAGCTTCAGCACGATGCCTCCCTTTTTGCCGGGGGGCGTCGTTGCGCTCTCCCCTTCCGCAGGGGGGGTGGGAAGCACGCCGCGGCTCGAGCTGAGCGGCTTTTGAACGGCGCCGGCAAGCGGCGCCGGCGCTGGAGCGGCTGCCGGCGCTGGGGGCGCGGCTGGCGCGGGGGGAGCCGGTCGCTCGTCCTCGGAGATGAAAATCGCCACGACAACCACAGCCGCGAGCAGAAGCACGGGCACCGCCCATCGCCCGGGGGCGGCGACCCGAACCCGCTCCACACTCCCCATGCCCGGACCTTTCGTCTCGGCTTCTTCCTTCTGGGCGGCGGCGGGAGGCTGCGGGCCGGGAGGAGGAAGGAGCGCGTTCTCGTACCGCGCAACGATCTCGTCACCGGAAAGGGAAAGGTACCCGGCATAAAGCCGCAGGAAACCCTTGATATACGCCGCGTTGGGGAGCTTTTCGAACTGTCCCGCCTCGATGGCGGCCAGGTAGTTCTTCCCGATCTTGGTGACGCGGGCGGCGTCCTCCAACTGAAGCCCCTTCTCCTCGCGTGCCCTGCGCAGGTACTCCCCTACCGGGAGCTCCGCGCCGTTTTCCAATTCCGGCTCAGCCACTTTACCTCACCTTGAGCAGGTCCAGGTACTCCCTGGAGAGCTGCCCGATCTCGGAATCCGGGGCCAGGCGCACGACGTCCTGGAACGCGTTCCTGGCCGCGTCGGCATTCTTGAGCTTCATCTGCGCAAGTCCCATGTGGTAATGGGCGCTCGCGTAGGTCGGCGCAAGCCTGAGCGCCTTCTGGTACTCCTCTACGGCAAGCTCGGTCTTGTCCATGGCGAAGTAGACGCGTCCGAGGTTCAGCCTGGTACGGGGATCGCTGCCGTTTTTGCCGACCTGGCCGCGCAGCACCTCGAGGGCCTGGGGGTAATCCCCCTTCCCGAGGTAGGCGAGCCCCAGGTTGATGGCGGCGTTGTCCTGCCCCTGGTAGAAGATGTCGTCCTGCACCACCTTGAACTGGTTGATGGCGTCATCCCAGCGCTTCATCTCCAGATAGTCGACGCCCAGGTTGTTGCGCGCGTCGGAGAAGTTCTTCCTGAGAGAGACCGCCTTCAGAAACTTCTCCTCGGCGAGGTCGTAGTGCCCCTTGCGGAAATAGGCGAGCCCCAAAAGGTTCAGGAGTTCCGGGTCTTTTGGGGTGAGCTTCTCGGCGGCGGTCAGCTCCTTCAGGGCGCCGGGGAAGTTGCTCTCGGCGTAGAAGGACTGCCCCATCTGGAAGTGGTAGACGGCCAGGTTCTTGTCGGCCTGACTCAGGGCGCACCCCGAGGCGAGAAGGACGGTGACGGCAAGCATGAAGGGCGTGGGACGGATCATATACCTCACAGGAAACCCGCGAAATTGCACCAGGAAAAATTAACAGATGTGATGATCATTGTCAATGAGGAGCCGGTAACCGGCGGCGCGCCAGATGCGGCGCTACAGCTCACCTACGCCCTGAAAATGGGTCATGTTCTTGAAGCTGCGGTAGCGCGCCTCGATCTCGGGGTAGCTGAGGGTCTTCAGACGCTCGAGGCTGAAGTCCTCCACGTTGAAGGAGGCCATCACCGAGCCGAAGATGATCGCCTGACGGATCCCCTCGTCGGAAAGGTTGCCGGTGTTGGCCAAATACCCCATGAAACCGCCGGCGAAGGTGTCGCCTGCGCCGGTCGGGTCGAAGACCTCCTCGAGCGGGAAGGCCGGGGCGGCAAAGACCGAGTTCCCGTTGAACATGAGCACCCCGTACTCGCCGCGCTTCACGATGAGGTTCTTGACGCCGAGGCCTATGATGGCGCGGGCGGCCTTTACCAGGTTCGCCTCGCCGGAGAGCTGGCGCGCCTCCCCTTCGTTGATGATCAGGAAGTCGACGCGGCTGATCACCTTCTTGAGCGCCTCAGGCTTCGACGAGATCCAGAAGTTCATGGTGTCGCAGGCGACCACGCGGGGGCTCTTCACCTGGTTCAGCACCTCCATCTGCAGCTCGGGGTCGATGTTGGCGAGGATCAGGTACTGCGCGTCCGCCCAGGAGGCGGGGATCACCGGCTTGAAGCTCTCGAACACGTTCAGGTGGGTTTCCAGGGTCTGCGCCTCGTTGAGATCGTAGCCGTAGCGCCCCTTCCAGTGGAAGGTCTCGCCGGGGACCCGTGAGAGGCCGGTGAGATCGATGTTGCGCGAGGAGAGAAAGCGGGTGTGCTCCTCCGGGAAGTCCTCACCGACCACGGCGACGAGGTTCACGTCGGTGAAGAAGCTCGCGGAAGTGGCGAAATAGGTGGCCGAGCCCCCGAGGACGCGGTCTCTTACCCCGAAGGGGGTCTCTACGGAATCTAGTGCCACGGAGCCGACGACAAGTATGCTCATGAAAGCCTCCGGTTGGTGCGGGATGGGTGTGCGACTGCGGATAAGAAGAAGCCGCCGGGAAGCCCCGGCGGCACGTTGTCGTTCTACAGGTATTTCCCGAGGATGAGCTCGAGGTTTTCGCGGGTCTCGACGGGGATGACCGAGGTATCGCTGATCACCGCGTACTTGAGCGCCTCGCCGCAGGCACAGCCGCGGCCGGCGGCAACCTTAGCCACGGCCTGGCGGATGATCTTTTTCGCGGTAGCCACGTTGTTCTTGATGATCTCGATGATCGCCTCCACCGAGACGTCGTCGTGGGACTCGTGCCAGCAGTCGTAATCGGTGGAGAGGGCGATGACGCCGTAGCAGATCTCGGCCTCGCGGGCGAGTTTCGCCTCGGTGAGGTTCGTCATGCCGATGATGGAAGCGCCGAAGGAGCGGTACAGGTGGGATTCTGCGCGGGTGGAGAAGGCCGGGCCCTCCATGCATACGTAGCAACCACCCTTGTGCACGGTAGCCTCCACCTCTTTGGCCGCCCCGTAAAGGATGTCGGAGAGTTCGCCGCAGACGGGATCGGCGAACTGGACGTGGCCGACCACGCCGTTGCCGAAGAAGGTGTCCTTCCGGAAACCGCGGGTGCGGTCGATGAACTGGTCCGGAACGACGATGTGCCCGGGGACGATCTCCTCCTTCAGGCTCCCTACCGCCGAGACGGAGATGATGCGGGTGACGCCTAACTTCTTCATGCCGTAGATGTTGGCGCGGTAGTTCACCTCGGAGGGGGTGAAGCGGTGCCCCTTGCCGTGGCGCGGCAGGAAGACCATCTGCACGCCGTCAAGGGTACCGGTGACGTACTCGTCGCTGGGCCTGCCGAAGGGGGTATCCACGATGACCTGGCTCACCCCGGTCATCCCTTCCATCTCGTACAGTCCGCTGCCGCCGATCACACCGATTACTTCGTTAGCCATAGCTTCCTCCCAGCGTCATTGAATTTAATATAGTCCCCTCTCCCTCAGGGAGAGGGCCAGGGTGAGGGCATCGGCAGACGCGATCTCCTCGCCTCCAGCTAATCCCTTTTATCCAACTTCCCCTTCAGTTGCCCGCAGGCGGCGGAGATATCCCCACCGCGGCTGGAGCGGGTGATCACGGTGACGTTCTTGTCCAAAAGGTACTTGTGGAACCGGTCGATGCTCTCCTGGGTCGGCGTCCTGAAGCCGCACCCCTCGTGCTCGTTGAACGGGATCAGGTTCACCTTGGAAGGGATGTTGCTGATCAGGCGCACGAGCCTTTTCGCGTCATCCAGCGTGTCGTTCAAGTCCCGGATCATGACGTACTCCATGGTGATCCAGCGCCTGGAAGGAAGCGGGAACGCCTTGCAGGCGGCCAGGAGTTCCTTCAGGGGGTAGCGCCGGTTGACCGGCATGATCCGGTCCCGCACCTCGTCCGTCGTAGCGTTCAGGGAGACGGCGAGGTTCACCGTGCAGCCGCGTCCAAGCTCCGCCATCTCAGGGACGAGCCCCGAGGTGGAGACGGTCACCTTCCTGGTGGAGAGCTGGAAGCCGTCCGGGTCGGTGAGGATCTTCACCGCCGGGATGACGCCTGAGAGGTTGTGCAGAGGCTCACCCATCCCCATGAAGACGATGTTGTTCACCGGGTGCTCGCGCTTCACCGCGCAGACCTGGTTCACGATCTCTGCCGTGGTCAGGTTCCTGTCGAGGCCGAAGGTGCCGGTCAGGCAGAAGGCGCACTTCATGGCGCAGCCGACCTGGCTGGAGATGCACAGGGTGTTTCTCCCCTCGTCCGGGATGAGCACGCTTTCCACGGCGGAGCCGTCTTTCAGGCGGAAGAGGTACTTCCGCGTGCCGTCCGCGGATGCCTCGACCGCCTCGGGGATGAGGTTGCTGATCTCGGCACGCTCTTTCAGGACGGCGCGGAACTCCTTGGAGACGTTGGTCATCTCGTCGAAGTCCATGGCATCCATCTGGTAGAGCCACTTGAAGATCTGTTTCGCGCGGAAGCGTTCCTTGCCGAGCCCGGAGATGTACGCCTCGAGCTCCTGCAGGGTCAAATTCTTGATATCGGTCTTTTCCATGCCCTTTTGATACTAAAAAAGCCCTTCTCGCGAAGGGCTCTTGGTCTGTCCTGAACCGGCTTCGGATTAAACCAGTTCCAGCTGGTTGAAGAAATACGGGATTTCGAAGGAAGCGGACTCGGGGGAATCGGAGCCGTGCACGGTGTTCTCTTCGATGCTGACGCCCAGGGACTTGCGGATGGTACCTTCCGCGGCGTTGGCAGGGTTGGTTGCACCCATGAGGGTACGCCAGTCGGCGATGGCGTTTTCCTTCTCCAGCACCAGGGTGATCACCGGGCCGCGGGACATGAACGCGCAGAGGTCGCCGAAGAACGGACGCTCTTTGTGAACGTAGTAGAAGCCTTCGACCTGGCTCTTGGAGAGCAGGATCTTCTTCATGCCGACGATCTTGAAGCCGCCTTCTTCGATCATGGCGATGACCTTGCCGGTCACGTTTCTCTCGACTGCGTCAGGCTTTATGATGGCAAATGTTCTTTCCATTGTTTCCTCCGAGATTATTTATAGTAGACGATCCATCTAATTAGCATTCCGGCTCCGCCGTTGTCAAGGCAAATGGCCGGATAGAGGCACAAAAAAAGCCCACAGAGCGATCTGTGGGCTTCGCGAAACAGGGCGACCCTGTTTCAGCTTACTTCTTCTCAGCCGGAGCCTGAGCCGGAGCAGCCGGAGCAGCCGGAGCAGCTTCCGGAGCTTTAGCGGAGGACATCGGAGCCTGAGCCGGAGCAGCCGGAGCAGCCTGCTCAGCGGCCGGAGCCGGAGCCTCTTCTTTCTTCTTGCAGCCAGCAGCGAAGGACAGGGCCAGAGCCAGGCAAAGTGCGAAGGAGATCAGTTTTTTCATTGACGATATCACCTCTTTTCTTTTGGATTTACCATTACTGCGCAAAGCGCATGGTTTTTTTCGTACGACAACAAAGGGCGAATATACTAGCATTCCTGCAAAAGTCAACACTTTTTAAAGCTGGGGAATATAAAAAATTATTAGAGCAGGCTTTGTAAACTTTTGATCAGTCCGGCTAAACATATCAACTCTACAATATTGCAATAAATGCGGAGCGAAGTCCCCTGATGCAGGTGACTCCCAACCCGAATACGGGGTCATGGGGCAACCGCATTGGTAAGAAATGCATCCGACAGAAGGCCAACGAAAGAGCGTTTCGCCCCGTCGCCCGCCGACATGTCCCTCCCGGTCCTGGTCGTGTTTGATAAAGGTGAAAAACGGTGCGTGAAGGGTCGCTTAGTTCTTGTAAACAGAGACTGAATATATTACTTTAAGCCAATCTCTCTCCGCCCCGCGCCGGAGCTACGCCATCAAGGGGGACCTAGTGAACGAAACGCTCAACTCTTCCGACAAGAAACTTCTTCTTCAGCTGGCCCGCGAAGCGGTAACGTCGACGGTCCGGACCGGCAAACTCAAGATGCAGATGGTGACCGAGGAAAGACTGCTGGCGCTCCAGGGGTGTTTCGTTACCATCAAGAAACAAGGGACGCTCCGAGGCTGCATCGGCAACTTCATCTCCGACAAGCCCTTATATCAATTAGTCCAGGAAATGGCCGCCTCCGCTGCGACCAGGGATCCCCGCTTCTACCCGATGAAGGAGGACGACCTGGCCGAATTCGAGCTGGAGATATCGGTGCTCTCGCCTCTCAACAAGATAGAGTCCCCGGAAGAAGTGGAGGTCGGCAAGCACGGCCTGTATCTGGAGAAGAACTTTTCGCGCGGGGTGCTGCTGCCCCAGGTGGCAGTGGAGCACAAATGGGATCGCGAAACCTTCCTGACGCAGACGGCGCTGAAGGCCGGTCTGAAGAGAGACGACTGGAAAGAGGGAGCTGATCTTTACGTCTTTAGCGCCGAGGTTTTCGCAGAACAGTAACGGACGGTCCGGGGCCGCCCCGCCGGCGGTCCCACCTTCCCCACCTTCCCCACCTTCCCCACCTGCATCCAAAACTTACCAAGCCCTTACCAAGCCCGGCCCATCACTCCCATCACTCCCATCACTCCCATCACGCCCATCCGCCCCCCCAGCCGCAGGCCAAAAAAAAAGGGGGCGCAAACGCGCCCCCTTCCTGTTCAACTTTGCCGTGAAGCGGCGAATTACATCTTCCTGCCGCCCTCTGCAGCCCACTTCTCGAGCATGTCGGTGGTAACGGACTTCGGACGCTCGATCGCGTAACCAAGACCGCGGTCCCAGGTGATGTTCGCCATGCAGCCGAGCGCACGACCAACACCGAACAGAACGGTGTAGAAGTCCCACTCCTTGAGGCCGTAGTACCACTGGATGACGCCGGACTGTGCGTCGACGTTCGGCCAGGGGTTCTTGGTCTTGCCGTGCTCGGTGAGGACGCCCGGGGCGGTCTCGAAGATCATGGCGACCAGCTTGAACAGCGCGTCGTCCTTGAGGCCCGGGGTCTTGAGGCAGAACTCGCGCTGCGCGGTGTAGCGCGGGTCGGTCTTCCTGAGAACGGCGTGGCCGTAGCCCGGAACGACCTGGCCTGCGTTGAGGGTATCCCAGAGAGCCTTGGTGACGTTCTCTTTGGTCGGCTCGGCGCCGTTCAGTTTCTTCTGGAACTCCATGATCCAGCCGAGAACTTCCTGGTTGGCAAGGCCGTGCAGCGGGCCGGCGAGGCCGTTCAGGCCTGCGGCGTAAGCGTAGTACGGGTCGGAGAGAGCGGAGTGCACCAGGTGGGTGGTGTGAGCCGAAACGTTGCCGGACTCGTGGTCGGAGTGGAGGATGAAGTACATCCTTGCCACATCCTTGTACTGCTCGCTCTGGCCGATCATGTGGGCGAAGTTCGCACCGAGGTCGAGTTTCGGATCGATGGCGATCTGCTTGTCGCCGCGATACTTGAGGTTGTAGATGAAGGCCGCGAGCACCGGGATACGGGCGACGATGTCGCTGGCATCCTCATACACGTACTCCCAAGCGTCCATCTTGTTGAACTTGCCGCCGCTGTAGAAGGCAGCGAACTTGGACTCTTTCTGCATCGCCATGATGCCGACGGAGAGCATGACCATCGGGTGGCTGTCCCTCGGGAGGGAGCGCACGACGGTGTACACGTACTCGGGCACGACCTGGCGGGTCTTGAACTCGGCCTCGACTGCGGCGACCTGCTCCAGGGTCGGAACCTCACCGGTCAGCAGGAAGTACCAGAAGGACTCGACGGTCGGGTACTCGGAGCCTGCGGCCTTCGGCAGCGCCTCGAAGGTCTCGGGGATGGTCTTGCCGCGGAAACGGATGCCTTCCTGCGGGTCGAGGTAGGAGATGTCGGTGACGAGCGAGCGGATGTCGCGTGCGCCGCCGATGCACTGGCCGATGTCCACCTTGTCGATGACGACGGAGCCGAACTCCTTGGTCAGCTTGGTGATACGGGGGCGGTGTGCCTGGATCTTCTCAAACAACTTCTCTTTCAATTGCGTCATGTGCCAGATCTCCTTTTCTGTTGGGGTTGAGGTACATACCGATCGTGTAACAGATCAAATCGCCCGCTGACACCGTGCCTTTTGACACTGACTTTCGGCCGGTTGCGTGAGGTAGGTATACTGTATACAAAGATTTTTCAAATGTATACCATTGAGCCGAGTCAATTTCAATACAAAAAAATCCCGTTTTACTATTTTGCATACATTTTAATCCAACCTAAAGCAGTACCAGATCCTGATCCGAGAAGGTGAGTCGTTTAAGCCCCTGTTCTGACAGATAAAAGGAATTTTCTACGCCGACGGCCCCCTCCCCGGGAAACACCAGTTTCGGCTCGAAGGCGAAGGCCATCCCCACCTCCAGGGTTTCCTCGTCGAAACCTCTGGCGATGAACGGATATTCGTCGATTTCGATCCCGAGACCGTGCCCGATGAAGGATATCCGGCCGCCCGGGGTGCCCATGAACGCGTCGGCGTACCCCATGGCTACGGCACGCTCCAGACATGCGCGATAGATACCTCCCCAGCTGGCGCCTTCAACGGCCATCTCCATCATAAGTTCCTCGATGCGGAGCATGTCCTCGTAACCTCTGCGCATCCGGTCGGAAACGGAACCGATGGCGAAGATCCTCGTCTGATCCACGAGGTAGCCGTCGAAACAACTTGCGAAATCAACCACCACAGGCTCGTCGCGCCGTATCCTGTTGTAACTTGCGCCGTGGCCGAAGGCCGGGGTGAGCCCCATCCCCCCGAGGGCGGTGTTGGTGCAGGCGGGAGCGGCGGCATCGGCACCGGAGAGGACCTGTACGCTGGAGAGCTCCCCGTTGAAGGCACGCATCCTTACATACCCCTGGTGCCCCTCGACGCGCATGACATGTTCCAGCTCGGCGGCGAGATCAACCTCGCTCATCCCCTCGCGGATCACCTCCCGCGCGCGACGGTAGGCCTTGTCGGCCTGGCCGGCCGCGTCCTGCAGGATGTGGATCTCGTAGTGGGTCTTGCACATGCGCACGCGCCTTATGAGAGGCGTGGCGTCCACGGGTTTTGCGTCGGGGAAAAGGGAAAGGTATCTGTGGTAGAGGTTGACCGGCAGGACGTCGAGTTCGAGCCCCAGACGCTGCGGCGCCGAAGCGCCGTGCTCGGCGATCAGGGAAGGGATCCGGTCCGGAGAGGGAAGCGGCACCACGTGTTCCAGGGCGCTCTCCATGCGTGCGCGCATGAAGTCCCGGCGCACGAGAAAGACCGGTTTCCCCGAGACGGGAAGGTAGAGAACACCGGTCTGTACGGTACCGGTGAAATAGAAAAGGTCGGCGTTTTGCACCATGAGCACCGCGTCCATGCCCGCGGCCGCCATCTCGACTTGCAGCTTCCTGTAGCGGTATTCCAGTTCGTTCTTCGGCGTAAGCCGCATATCCCCTCCTCTCTCCCCATGATGCTCATGAGGAGGAGAAGGAAAGATAACTCACAATCGGGACCGCGTCAACCTTTGCACGCCAATAAGATCAATGAGTTATTAGCGAATCTGCGGATCGGATCAGACATTTTCCTCAAGCTGCAGTTCGCGTATCGCCATCTCGCGCAGCTTGAATTTCTGGATCTTGCCGCTTGCCGTCATGGGATAGGAATCGACGAAGCGGACGTATTTGGGGATCTTGTAGTTGGCGATCCTGCCGCGGCAGAATTCCTTCACCTCGTCCTCGGTCATCTCGCTCCCCTGCTTCAGCACGATGGCCGCCATGACCTGCTCGCCGTACTTTCGGTCCGGCACGCCGTAGACCTGGATGTCCGAGATCTTCGGATGGGAGTAGAGGAACTCCTCGATCTCACGCGGGTAGATGTTTTCGCCGCCGCGGATGATCATGTTCTTGATGCGCCCGGTGATCTTGCAGTAGCCGTTTTCGTCCATGACTGCAAGGTCCCCGGTGTGGAGCCAGCCGTCCGTATCGATCGCCTTCGCGGTCTCCTCGGGCATCTTGTAATACCCCTTCATGACCAGGTATCCGCGGGTGCAGAGCTCCCCCTGCTTGCCCGGCGGGAGTTCCGCGCCGGTTTCGATGTCGACGATCTTCAGCTCCACGTTGGGAAGCACGCGGCCGACGGTGGAGACCTTGAGTTCGATGGGATCGTCGGTGCGGGTCTGGGTGATGACCGGGGAAGACTCGGTCTGACCGTAGGCGATGGTGATTTCGCTTGCGTGCATGTCGCGGATGACGCGGCGCATCACCTCGATCGGGCAGTTGGAGCCGGCCATGATGCCGGTCCTGAGCGAGGTAAGATCGAATTCCTGGAAACGGGGATGCTCCAGCTCGGCGATGAACATGGTCGGCACGCCGTGCACCGCGGTACAGCGCTCCTTCTCAATCGCCTGCAGCACCTTCAGCGGATCGAAGATCTCCACGGGGACCATGGTCGTGCCGTGGGTGACGCAAGCCATGACCGCAAGAACGCAACCGAAGCAATGGAAGAAGGGAACCGGGATGCAGAGACGGTCGTTCTCGGTGAAGCGCATGCACTCACCGATATTGAAGCCGTTGTTGATGACGTTGTGGTGGGTCAACATCACCCCCTTCGGGAAACCGGTGGTGCCTGAGGTGTACTGCATGTTGATCACCTCGTTCACGTGCAGGGTCGCCTCCACGGCCGCGAGTTCGGCGTCGGACACCTCGCGCCCGAGCTCGACGATCTTCTCGAAGTTGATCATCCCGTCAGGGGCTCCCTCCCCTATGAAGACGACGTGCTTCAGACAGGGAAGTGCCGCGCTTTTCAGCTCACCGGGCTTGCTCGTCGCGAGCTCCGGAACCACGCTCGACAGCGTTTCGACGTAGTTGGTATCCTTGAACCCCTGTACCATGAAAAGAACGCTGGAGTCGGACTGCCGAAGCAGGTAGTCGAGCTCGGCGGACTTGTAGCTTGTATTCACGGTAACGAGCACCGCCCCGATCTTCGCGGTGGCGAACTGCAGGGTCACCCACTCGGGGACGTTGTAGGCCCAAATCGCCAGGTGATCGCCCTTTTTCACCCCCAACCGTAAAAGCCCCTTCGCCACTTGGCGGCAGCGCTCATTGAACTCGCGCCAGGTGTAGCGAAGACCGCGTTCGACGTAGATCAGCGCCTCGTTGTCGGGAAATTTGCCCGCTATGTCGTCCAGTAACGCTCCGACTGTCAGATTGATCTCTTGCGTCATGGGCACCCCCCTGTGTTTCACAGTATCAAACGGTTGTTAAACCGAAAAAAGTCATTATAAAAAAAAGGTTTGTCCAATTAACATAGGCACCTGCGGCATGTCAAGATTTATGGCTCGTGAGCCTGCCGCATCTTTGGGCAGGGAGAGGACCGCGCCCGAAACAGGCGTCCCTCCGGCGTAAAAAAAGCTTGACACGATTTTCCGGCGCCACTCCGCCACCTTACGCTAAGCCATTGAAATCATTACTACTATGTTTGGAACGTCGTTAGCGGCAACCTGATTATTTTTTAGGCAAAACGCAGAGACCGGCAATTTAAAAAGCATTTCTCCCTCCTTCAACGTCTTTTCCACAGCGCTTTCCACAAAAGGTGTGGAGCGGGCCGGAAAAACTCATTTTTACGCGGTGAAACGGGTAGTTAAACAGAAGGGAAGGACTCTGGTTCTCTTCACCGGGAGGCGGTTATGCCGTAAACGCCAAAGAGGCAGAAGTCCTGGGGACTGCTCCGCAGGTGCCTGTCCCCTTGTCATACCATCGCAAAGACAAAAAACTGTTCAAAACCTTTCTCACGCAAAGACGCAAAGGCGCAAAGTAAAACACGAGAAACCAATTTAACAGGGATGAATGGGATGAAGGGGATAAACCAAAGACAAAGGCTTTTTGGGGTTAAACCAAAATCCTTTGTCTCCGCCTGTCTTTGCGACTTTGCGTCTTTGCGTGACAGAGAATTTTGTTGTTGGTTTTATCCCTTTTATCCCCTTCATCCCTGTTAAAAAAGTTTTTGTCTTTGTTTTTCTTTGCGTCTTGAGTAAGCGCAGCGAACGGGCGTGAGAAGATTACGGTTTTTGGTTCACTACGTTTTGAGGGGAACCTTCGAGGAAGAGGGCGATGTTTTGCGCGGTGGTCGCCATGAGCCTCTTGCGGGCAGCCAGGGTGGCCCAGGCGATGTGCGGGGTGATGATGCAGTTTCTTGCGGTGAGAAGCGGGCTGTCGGCGGGGATCGGCTCCGAGGCGGCAACGTCGACGGCGGCACCGGCGATGACGCCGCGGTTCAGGGCATCGGCCAGGTCCCGCTCGTTGACAAGCCCCCCCCTCGAGGTGTTGATGAGAAGCGCATGGCGCTGCATGTGCGTGAGCAGTTCCGCGTTCACCATGCCCGCGTTATCTTCGGTGAGCGGACAGTGCAGGCTCACCACGTCGGAACGCCCGAAAAGCTCGTCGAACTCGGCCCAGGTGACCGGAAATCCACCCGGCGCGGTACGGTGACGCGGGTTGTACGCGACGACCTGCATGCCAAGGGCATGGGCGACGGCCGCGACGCGCGCGCCGATGCGTCCGAGCCCCACGATCCCGATCGTCCTGCCGCAGAGTTCGGTGAGCGGCTCGCCGACGAGGGTGAAGTCCGCCGAGCGGGTCCAATCCCCCCTGTGCACCGCCTCGTTGTAACGCGCCACCCGGTTGGTGAGTTCCAAAATCAGGGCGATGGCGTGCTGCGCCACCGAATCGCTGCCGTACTCCGGCACGTTCACCACCGGGATGCCCAGCCGCGCCGCGGCCGCGAGGTCCACCACGTTGTAGCCGGTGGCAAGGACGCAGATGAGTTTAAGCTCGGGGAGCTCGGCCAGGGTGGCAGCCTTGAGCGGCGTCTTGTTGGTGAGAACGATCTGCGCGCCGCGGGAGCGCTCCACGACAAGAGGCTCCGGGGTGCGGTCGTGCACGGTAAGCTCGCCGAAAGCAGCGACCTCGTCCCACGGGTTGTCACCGGGGTTCAGGGTATGTCCGTCCAGCACCACGATCTTCATGACCACCTCCACAAGACCTTTTGTCACGCAAAGACAAAACCCATCCACAAATCTCCGTCACGCAAAGACGCAAAGTCGCAAAGTAAAACACGAAAAAACAATTTAACAGGGATGAATGGGATGAAGGGGATAAACCAAAGACAAACAACTTCGGGGTCAAACCAAAATCCTTTGTCTCTACTTAATCTTTGCGCCTCTGCGCCATTGCGTTACGCAGAATTTTATCGTTTGGTTTTTCCCTTTTTCAAAAGAGTTTTTGCCTCTGTTTTTCTTTGCGTCTTTGCGTTACAGAGGATTTTATCGTTTGGTTTTATCCCTTTTATCCCCTTCATCCCTGTTAAAAGAACCAGACCTTTTGCCTTTGTTTTTCTTTGCGTCTTTGCGTGAGCCGGTTTTGGGTCAAAGGTTCTTTTCAACGACGACGCCGCCGGAAACCACGAACTTGACCGCGTCCTCCACCGTCATGCCGCAGTCCTGGACCTCGCCCTCATGGAAAAAGAGCGCGAATCCGGAGGTCGGATTCGGCATGGTCGGCACGTACACCACAACCAGCCTCTCGCCGTCATGCTCGACCTCAGCGGTCACGAAGCCGACGGCGCGCACCCCCTTGCGCGGCCACTCAACGAACACGGCACGACGATAGGAGGTCTTGCCGTCCTTGAAAACCTGGGTGAGCTGCTTGCTCGAGCCGTAGATCGACTTCACCAGGGGGATGCGGGAAAAGAGGTCGTCCCACCACCTGAGGATCCTGGTTCCCATCACGTTGGTGGCGAGAAGCCCGGAAAGGTAGATGACGATCACCCCGGTCAGCATGCCGAGGCCGGGAATGTAAGTGTGGTCGTTGATCAGGGCGGTGAGCAACGAATCGAGGTACGAACCGAGGATACCGTCCGCGAAGTTGAACAGGAACTTCAGGATGAAAATGGTGATGCCCAGGGGAACGACCACGAACAGGCCCGTGATGAAGCGCCCCTTGAAATGTTTGATGAGTTTTTCCATTGCGCCTCCTATCTTCCGTCTGCGTTATGCTACAAAAGCGGCTGAAATGTCAACGACCTTTCCCCCCGTGGCGGATCTTCATCCCGGAATTCCGTGGAGCCGACGGCCCCGGCGTCCCCCCCTTTGCGAAGGGTGTATAGACCGGAGACATAGGTTACACATGTTCGGAGACATGGGTGACACTTATTACCAAGAAGTGACTTTCCTCTTTGGAGGTGGGCATGCCTTGGCAAGAGGTGACAACCATGACCCTCAGGGCA
>NZ_RAHW01000003.1 GCF_004117875.1 Geomonas oryzae
CCACGGATCAGGACGGAACATTTTTAATTTACTACTGCCACCATAAGCTCCGGGAGATCCGGATCGGCGATAAAAAAGTGTCACCCATGTCTCCGAACGACTGTCACCCTTGACTCCGGTCTATACACCCTTCGCAAAGGGGGGAACATAACGCCTGCTGCTCTGCTTCGTGGAAACGGTCACCCTGCTTTCCCGGAATTCCCTGATGAACCTTCGCAAAGGGGGGAACGCCTGGGCTCATGCAACACTTCGCGAGCAACTGCACCCTGCCTTCCCGGAATTCCCCGCCTTCCCCGGGAACGCTCCATTTCGCACCGCCGCCTTAAGGGGACAGGCACCTGGCGGAGCCAGTCCCCCTCCCTCGTGCCCCACCGAAACAGAGAAACTCTGAATCCATTTTTTGTCGGTGCAGTTGACATCTTCACAAGCCGCGTTATTTTTAACCAATCCTAATTATTTTATTCAAATTTTAATCCTCATTACAGCTTCGGCGCCTGCGCCCGCACTTGTCGGTACACGCGCAGTTTGGTCCATAGGCATCCAAATAAGCAGGATTTATTGCGTTTTTTATTCCGGAAGCGCTCGGCGCAGCGAGAGAAGCCATGATATCCCACGCCCTCACCATCATAATGAACGAGCTGAACAAGCATCTTCATGATGTGTACAACATGACCGACGGCGTGAACCTTGGCAACGTTTCCGACATCTTCGCCTCAGGCGGGGGAAGCGGCAGCGTCTCGCGCGACAAGCTCTACATCTCGGCGGTGAACGTGAAGGAGGAGAAGACGCTCAAGAACGTCCCGAACTACGTGCGCAACGAGGCGACGCTCAAGGCAACCTACGAGAACCCTCCGGTATTCCTGAACTTCCTGATCCTGATGACGGCGACGCACAGCGACTACGTGAACGCCCTTTCGATACTCTCCCGCGTGATCCGGTACTTCCAGTTCAGAAACGTTTTCACTGAAACGAGCGTCGATCCGTCCTCGATCACCACTTCGAGCGTTCCGATCAACCCGCTCGACCAGTTACAGAGCTTCAAGCTGATCCTCGATATATACTCGCCGACCCTGGAAGAGGTGAACCATCTATGGGGGACGCTCGGAGGCAAACAGTACCCTTTCGTCCTCTACATCCTGCGTATGCTCGACCTGAAGTTCACCTTCGTGGAAAAGGAAGAGAGCCTGATCCTGGAGATCGTACGCAACATCCATCACAAACCGGCGGTAACGGTATAAGGGCTGGCGCTTCAAGCACAAAGCCTCTCACGCAAAAAAGGAGGAAGCACCCATGGCCACACTGTACAAGACACCGGGAGTTTACATCGAAGAGATACCCAAGTTTCCTCCTTCCGTGGCCCCGGTAGAAACCGCGATTCCCGCCTTCATCGGCTACACGGAAAAGGCGGAAGACGTGACACCGGGGGATCTCACCCTGAAGCCGACGCGCATCTCCTCGCTGGTCGAGTACGAGAAGTACTTCGGCGGACCCCAGAAGGAGCAGGACATCAACGTCGACGTGCAGGAAACACAGGTAAACGGCGTGACCGTCGACCTTAAGTCGACCGCTGCCGTGGCGGAAAACGCGCGCTCCAAGCACATCATGTACTACGCGATGCAGATGTTCTTCGCCAACGGCGGAGGCCCCTGCTACATCGTCTCGGCGGGTGCCTATAAGGCGACTTTCGGCGGCGCGCTGGTCGAGACCGAGCTGAAGGCGGGGCTTGACACCCTGGCGAAAAAGGACGAACCGACCCTCATCATCTTCCCCGAGGCCCAGAGCCTCTCCATCGCCGACTTCAAGGCGCTGCACGACGCCGCCCTCGCGCAATGCGCGGACCTCAAAGACCGCTTCGTGATCATGGACCTGCACGGCGACTCCGTCTCGCTCTCCGATCCGGGGGCGAATCTTTTGAACGCGGTGAACAACTTTCGCTCCAACGGCATCGGCGTGAACAACCTGAAGTACGGCGCGGTGTACGGGCCGAACATCGACACCATCCTCGATTTCGCTTACGACGACACCGCGGTGGACGTCACCATCACGACGAACGGAACCGCGGCAGCGCCGGTGAAGCTCGACACCCTCAAGGGGGGTAACAACAGGGTCTATGAGCAGGCGAAGGCGGCGATCACCGACATGGCCTGCAGGCTCCCCCCTTCCACGACCATGGCCGGGATTTACGCGGCGGTGGACAACAGCCGCGGCGTCTGGAAGGCGCCCGCCAACGTGAGCGTGAACTCGGTGATCCAGCCGACCATCGAGTTTTCCAACGTGGAGCAGGACCAGATGAACGTCGACCCGGTGGCTGGGAAATCGGTCAACGCGATCCGCGCCTTCACCGGCAAGGGGACCCTGGTCTGGGGGGCGCGCACCCTCGCAGGCAACGACAACGAATGGCGCTACGTGAACGTGCGCCGGCTCTTCAACTTCGTCGAGGAGTCGGTGAAGCGCGCCACCGAACCGTTCGTTTTCGAGGCGAACGACGCGAACACCTGGGTCCGCGTCCAGGGGATGGTGGAGAACTTCCTCACCGTGATCTGGCGTCAGGGAGCGCTGCAGGGGGTGAAACCCGAGCACGCCTTCTTCGTGGCGGTGGGGCTTGGCAAGACCATGACCGCCATCGACATCCTGGAGGGACGCATGATCGTCGAGGTGGGACTTGCCGCCGTGCGCCCCGCCGAATTCATCATCTTCCGGTTCTCGCACAAAATGGCGGAATCGTAGGGGCGGGAACCTAGGAACCGACAATAAAGGAGAAAGACATGGCGCAAGAATACCCACTACCGCGGTTTCATTTCCAGGTCGACTGGGGCGGGGCGAAGATCAGCTTCACCGAGGTGACCGGGCTCGTCATGGAGCGGGAAAAGATCGAATACCGCCACAGCGACAGCCGGGACTTCAACAAGATCGCCATGCCCGGCCTGGTGAAGAACAACAACCTCACCCTGAAGCGCGGCAAGTTCGAGAAGGACTTCGACTACAACACCTGGCTCGAGGCGGTGGCCAACGAGCGCGTCGAAGGGCGGCGCGACATCATCATCAGGCTTTTGAACGAGAAGCACGAACCGGTGGCGGCGTGGACCGCGACCCGCTGCTTCCCGGTCAAGGTCACCGCCCCGGATCTGAAATCGGACGCGAACGAGGCGGCCATAGAGACGCTCGAGGTCGCCCACGAGGGGCTGAAGCTGATGAAGGTCTAGGGGTGCCGTCATGGTGGACTACTATCCCCCTTGGGCCTTCTACTTCCGGGTCGAGTTCGGCATCAGCAAGAAGAAGGACGACGTCCGTTTCCAGATGGTCTCGGGGCTCTCGGTAGAGTACGACACGGAGGAGTACAAGGAGGGGGGCGAAAACCGCTTCACCCACAAGCTCCCGGTGCGCACGAAGTACGCCGACCTGGTGTTGAAGCGCGGCATGCTGACCGACTCCGAGGTGATCAAGTGGTTCTTGCGGGCCTTCCGGGACCGGCAGTTCGAGCCCACCGACCTGAACGTCATCCTGATGAACGAAAAGGGAGAGCCGCTGAAGACGTGGCAGGTATCGCACGCCATACCGAAGAAGTGGCAGGTAAGCGATCTGAACTCCGGCGAGAACGCGCTGGTGATCGAGACGCTGGAGCTTACCTACCGGTATTTCACGGTGGCCTAACGGTGCTTTACCCCTCTCCCTCCGGGAGAGGGTGGCCGGAGGCCGGGTGAGGGAGGTGCCCGAACGCCCTCACCCCAGCCCTCTCCCGGAGGGAGAGGGAGTGCCCGGGAAGAGCTTTTAAAAGAGAAAGAAATACCTAAGGACATCATGCCCATCGAGATCAAGGAACTGCACATACGGGTCGCGCTGACCACCTCGCCTGCCCCGCCTCCCTCTGCCGGAGGCGGCGCGGAGAAAGACGCCATCGTGAGCGAGTGCATCGAACAGATGCTGCAGATACTGCAAAACAAGGCGGAGCGCTGATGGCGGACAACGGCAAGCTGGAAAAGCTCCTGATCCTGGCCTTCGACACCTCGGAGGATGCCGAGCGCGGCACCAAGGCGGAGGCGAAGGAGACCTTCGAGGCGCTCATCAACCCTGAGAGCTACACCCTCGAATACAAGGTGAAGACCTCGGATGGCCAGGGCCAGGGAACCAGCGGCGCCCAGGTGAAATACGAGTTCACCCTCCCCGAGGAGCTGACCTTCGAGTTCCTCTTCGACAACACCGGCATCATCGATGGCAAGCCGAATAAGGAAGGGGTGCAAAAGGACGTCGACCGGCTGCGCAAAATGCTGACCGGCTACCAGGGGAAATCGCACGAGCCGTACCACTTGAAGCTGGTCTGGGGAAGCCTCGTCTTCACCGGGCGCGCCACCGAACTTTCCCTTACGCACAAACTCTTCAACCCGGACGGCCAGCCGATACGCACGATCGCCAAGGTGAAGTTCAAGAAGAGCATCGAGGAGAAGAAACGTGCGCGCAAGGAGGACAAGTCCTCACCGGACCTGACGCACCGGCGCACGGTAAAGGGGGGCGACACCCTGCCGCTGCTCTGTTACCGGATCTACGGCGACCCGAGATACTACCTGCAGGTGGCGCAGGTAAACGGACTCGACAACTTCCGCAAGCTCACGCCCAACACGAGCCTGCTTTTCCCCCCGATAGACAAGAAAGGTGCGCTGCCGTGAGCACGGAGTCGACCATACCCACCCCGGCGACGCCCGACGTCTGCACCGTGGAACTCCTGATGGACGGAGCAGCGGTGCCCGGGGAATACCACGTGATGTCGGTCGCGGTCCGCAAAGAGGTGAACCGCATCCCGACCGCGACGCTCCGGATCCGCGACGGCGAGGCAGCCAAGGCGACCTTCAACGCCAGCAACGCGGACCTCTTCCTCCCGGGGAAGAAGATCGAAATCAAGCTGGGTTACCGCTCGCAGAACGACACAGTCTTCAAAGGGGTGGTGCTCAAGTACGGCATCAGCGTCCGAAAGAGCGGCAGCCTCCTCACCGTCGAGTGCCGGGATGAGGCGGTGAAAATGAGCCAGGGGCTCAAGAGCCGCTACTTCGTGGAGATGAAAGACAGCGACGTCATCGAGCAGATCATCGACTCTTACAAGCTCGGCAAAGAGGTCGATGCCACGAAGCCGGACCTCAAGGAGGTCACGCAGTACAACTCGACCGATTGGGATTTCCTGTTGCTGCGTGCCGAGGCGAACGGACTCGTGGTGATCGCAAGCGACGGCAAGGTGACCGTGACGGCACCCGGCACGAGCGCCGCCCCGGTCCTGACCGTCGGTTTCGGCTCGACGCTTTTGGAACTCGATGCCGACATCGACGCGCGCAGGCAGAGCAAAGGGATCGTGGCGAAGAGTTGGGACGCATCGGAGCAGAAGGTCCAGGAGGCAGAGGCCAGGGAACCGGCGCCCTCTTCAAGCGGCAACCTGAAACCTGCCGATCTTGCAGCCGTTTTGGGGAGCGACCCGCACGAGTTGAGACACGGCGGAAGACTGGGGCAACCGGAATTGCAGGCCTGGGCGGACGGGAGGCTGCGGACCGAGCGCCTGGCGCAGGTGCGGGGGCGTGCGAGGTTTCAGGGCTTCGCCGCCGTCGCCCCCGGCAAGGTCATCGAGCTCACCGGCGTAGGTGAGCGATTCCAGGGGAAGGTCTACGTCTCCGGCGTGCGCCACCAGGTGGACAACGGCAACTGGGAAACCGACGTGCAGTTCGGCCTCAGCCCGGAGACCTTCGCCGAGAGTTTCGAGGTGAGGCCCGTTCCCGCCGCCGGGCTCATACCTGGGGTGACCGGGCTGCAGATGGGGGTGGTGACCGTTTTGGAAAAGGACCCGCAGGGAGAGGACCGCATCAAGGTCCGGCTCCCGCTCGTCAGCAAGGCCGATGAGGGGATCTGGGCGCGGCTGGCGACCCTGGATGCGGGGAAGGAGCGCGGCACCTTTTTCAGGCCCGAGATCGGCGACGAGGTCGTCGTCGGCTTTCTCTGGGACGACCCGCGCCACCCGGTGGTCCTGGGTATGTGCCACAGCTCGGCGAAGCCCGCGCCCGAACCTGCCAAGGACAAGAACCACCGCAAGGGGTACGTGAGCCGCTCCAAGATGAAGTTCACCTTCGACGACGAGAAGAAGTCCGTGCAGTTGGAGACCCCCAAGGGGAACCGGCTGACGCTCTCCGAGGATAAAAAGGGCGTGGTGATAGAGGACCAAAACGGGAACAAGATCACCATGGACGATCAGGGGGTGCGGATTGAAAGCGCAAAGGATCTCACCCTTAAGGCGGCCAAGAACCTGAAGATCGAGTGCGGCTCCAATCTGGATTTGAGTGCCCAAGCCGCGCTGAAGGCAGCCGGTACCGCGAGCGCCGAGGTGTCCGGCGCGAGCACGACGATCAAGGGAAGTGCTAAGACCGTGATCCAGGGGGGGATCGTGCAGATCAACTAGAGGCATGGGGGAATCATCGCCTAGTCCCCCTCTCCCTCCGGGAGAGGGTGCCCGAAGGGCGGGTGAGGGCGTTGGCACCATCAAAATCTCGCCTATCGCAGCGCCCTCACCCTAACCCTCTCCCGGAGGGAGAGGGGACATGGACGCTGTAGACGCATGGGGGCAACATGCCTACCGCCTCTCCCGGAGGGAGAGGGATGCTACAAAAGGAGCCCCAGCATGCTTCCTGCCGCACGCATCACGGATCTCATCGTCAGCACTGCGACGCAGGGGGTGCCGACGCCGATCATACCGCCGGGGGCGCCGACCGTGCTCATCGCCGGACTCCCCGCGGCGCGCATGGGGGACTCCTGCGGCGCTGACGCGATCATAAAGGGCTCGGCTACGGTGTTCATCGGCGGACTACCCGCAGCACGCATGTCGGACTCGACCGCGGGCGGCGGACTCATCCTCCCCCCCTGCGCCCTCACCGTGCTCATCGGAGGCTAACCATGAACCTCGACTTCCTGGGCCGCGGCTGGTCCTTTCCTCCCGAATTCGACAAGTCACTCCCCGGTGTCGCCATGCTGGAAGAGGAGGCGGACATCGTCGCGAGCCTGCAGACCTTGCTCAGCACCTCGCAGGGGGAACGGGCCATGCTCCCGCAGTACGGCTGCAACCTGGACGACCTGATCTTCGAAAACCTCGACACCGGCACCAAGGCGCTCATGGCGGACAAGATCGAGACGGCGATCCTCTACCACGAACCGCGCATCGAACTGGAGGGGATCAACCTGGACGACACGCGCGAACTCGAAGGGGTCGTCCTCATCGAGGTGGTCTACCGGGTCAAGACGACCAACTCGCGCTTCAATTTCGTCTTCCCCTACTACAGGCTGGAAGGAACCGACCTCGATCTCGGGGTGACGGTGAACCTCCTGCCGGAAAACGACTAGGTCCATATGCCCAAATCCGCCGACTGCAAACAGAACAGGGACGCACTGAAGCCGCTCCGCGAAGGGACGAGCCAGGACCAGCGCCTCGCCCTCCCCCTCGACCCGAACTTCGCTCCGGTGGACCAACGCGACACGGCGCACGGCATGGTCTTCGCGCAGGCCTACGCCTCCTTCCTGAACTACTTAAACACCAACGATGTGAAAGACGGCGACTGGACCCCTTTCTTCGGCACCGACGTATCGGTGCAGCTGGCACTCACCGCGGTGCAGGATGTGGAATTCTACCGAGGCAGGATCAAGGAGTTCCTCGACTTCCTGAAGGATCTCGGCTTCGGCTCGGACGAAACCAAGGCGAAGGATTATCTAGGCTACCTCTTCAGCAGCGTCGGGAGCCTTGCGCGGCAGTTCGACCGGCTGAAAGACGCGCTCCCACAGGATCTCGCCCTGAAGGAGATGCTGCAGGGGCTCATCGCGAACCAGCTCGCCCCGGCGCTGAACCGGCTCATCGCCTACTACAAGGCGGATCTCGCCGTGACGCCCGAATCGGACCGCCTGATAGCAGACCTGCAGCCGGGACTGGAGCTGTTCGGCGCCCAAACCGTCCCCTTCAGCACGGTCTTCACTTCCGGTCTCGGCAAGGAATGGATCACAGACAGCTCTCCCGACTGGGCGAGGTATACCGGGGCCGTCGCCCCGGACGCCTCGGTGTACGGGACCGGCATCGAGCCGTTCCAGAGGATCAATCACATCGCGACGCACAACATGTTCACCTCGATCCTCGACCAGTTTCTGAAAAGTTACGCGAAGGTCGCGAGCGAGGGTAAACAGGCGCTGGAGAAAAGCCTGACTGATCGCGATGACCACCAGCCCCATTACGCGCTGTTTCTCGCCTTTCTACGCCTCTTCGCCTACGCGCGCGATGCCGCCAACACGCTCACCGCCCGCCATCTCGATTTCTATTACCGTGAGATCCTGCGGCTGAAGGAGAAACCGGCCCACCCGGGACAGGTGCACCTCCTGGCGGAGCTCGCACGCCAAGTGGAAGAGCGGCTCTTCCCGGCGGGTGAGCTCTTAAAGGCGGGGAAGGATGCCCAGGGAAAGGACGCCTTCTACGCGAGCGATGCCGATTTCGTGGCGAACCAGGCCAAGGTGGCGGAGCTTAAGACCGTGTACCGCCACGGCCCGGAAAAGGTTGGGCTCTTAAGTCCCAGCGACGTGGACCGGGGGCGTCTCTTCGCCTCCCCGGTCGCCAACTCGGCCGACGGTAAGGGAGCGGAACTCACCAGCGAGGACAAGTCCTGGCACCCATTCCACAACAAGCGCTACCAGGACGGTGTGCTGGCCGCGATCGACATGCCCCGCGCGGAAATAGGTTTCGCCGTCGCCTCGCACTACCTGTTCCTTGCCCAGGGAACCCGTACCGTCACCGTGATCTTTCAACAGCCCGCGCCGGTCTCCGGTGATTTCACGGCCGACGTCGTCTGCTCCTTCACCACGAAAAAGGGTTGGCTCGACAAGTCCCCCCTCTCCTTCGGCCAGGTGACCGGGGGGCTGAGGGTAGTGGTCGCGCTCACCGGCGCGGATCCGGCGATAACCCCGTACCTCCCGGATACGCACGGCTACAACTTCGACACGACGCTCCCGGTCCTCATGGTGCGGCTCAAGCAGCGCCCAGATGCGAAGTTCAAGTACGAAAGCCTCGAGGACGTGACCATCAGCGGCGTGGAGCTGACCGTGGAGGTGCAGGACCTGAAGGTAGCCGCACTCGCAAACGACTTCGGACCGGTCGATGCCTCGAAACCCTTCCAGCCCTTCGGCCCCTCGCCGCTGGCGAACAGCGCATTCATCGTCGGCTCGAAGGAGCTTTTCCAGAAGAAGCTGACCGGCGCGACGCTGCACCTCACCTGGCAGGGGACGCCCGCCCCCTACGGCGGCAAGACGGTCAACGCGGTGACCGAATACCTCCAGGGGGGGCGCTGGCACCCGTACCTGACCGCGGTGCAGTCCTCGGTTACCGACACGAGCTTCACCCTGCTCGGCGACCCGCAAACCTCCGACGCGCCCCCATACCTGGACGCACCGGACCCGAGCGAGGACGAGCAGTTCACGACCGCTTCCCGAAACGGCTTCGTCCGCCTGAGGCTCGACGACGATTTCGGTCAGGCAAGCTACGAGCAGGCGCTCATCGACTACATCAAGCGGGTGACCGACGCCGACCCGAACAACGACGGCACGAGACCCACGCCCCCGGCGGGACCGTTCGTCACCGAGCTCACCCTCGATTACGCGGCGACCCAGACCATCCCCCTCGAAAAGGCGGCCCCCGACCAGTTTGCCGGACGTCCGGCACGCTTTTTCAACCTGGCCCCCTTTGGCACCGCCGAGCAGCACCCTTACCTGAAGGCGAACGCCCCATCGGCGGACGCCGCCATTTACCTTTTGCCTCAGTTCAAGCATCAAAACCGGGACGACCTGAAGCTGCCGCAGGGGCAAAAGGTGAAGCACGAGGCGGAGTTCTACATCGGCATCAGCGGCCTGGAGCCCCCCCGCAATGTAGCCCTCCTCTTCCAGGTGGTGGACGGCAGCGCCGATCCCCTCTCGGTGAAACCAAAGCCGCACGTCGAGTGGAGTTACCTTCGGCAAAACGAGTGGGTGCCCTTTGCCAAAGACGGGGTGGACGACCGCACCGCCGAACTGATCGACTCGGGCATCGTCACGTTCGCCGTGCCTCGCGAGGCCTCGGCCGACAACACCGTGCTCCCCGCCGGGATGCACTGGCTGCGCGCGGCGGTGGCGGAAAATGCCGATTCGGTTTGCCGCCTGATCATGGTCGCAGCGCAGGCGCTCAGGGCGACCTTCGCCGACCGCGGCAATGACCCGGCCTTCCAGGCTACGCCCCTTCCCGCCGGAACCGTCTCAAAGCTGGACCAACCCGACGCGGCCGTAAAGGGGATCACCCAGCCCTTCCCCGGTTTCGGAGGGCGCGGCAAGGAGTCCCCCGGAGACTTCTACACGCGCGTTTCGGAGAGGCTCAGGCACAAGGACCGCGCCATCGCACAGTGGGACTACGAGCACCTGATCCTTGAAGCGTTCCCTCAGGTCTACCGGGTCAAATGCCTGAACCACACGCAGTACGAGCCGGACGCAAGCGGCGCCGGGATCTACCGGGAACTTGCGCCGGGTCACGTCGCCGTGGTCGCGATACCGAACCAGCGCTTCGCGCATCTGCGCGATCCCCTGCGCCCCTACACGAGCCTTGGGCTCCTGGAAGAGATCGCCCGTTTCGTCGCAGCGCGCACCTCCTGTTTCGTAAAGCTGCACGTCAAGAACCCGCAGTTCGAGGAGGTGCGCGTGGACTGCAAGGTGCGCCTGCACCCGGGCCTGGACCGGTCCTTTTACGGGCAGAAGATCTCGGAGGCGATCACCCGTTTTCTTTCCCCCTGGGCGTTCCCCGGCGGCGGGAGCCCGACCTTCGGAGGGGTGGTGAGGAAGTCGGTCCTCATCAACTTCCTGGAGGATCTCCCGTACGTCGACTGCGTCACCGATTTCCGCCTCTTCCACACCTACCGGGACGAACACGACCAGCAAAGGACGGCGGAGGTGAACGAGGCGGCAGGATCCAAGGCGGTATCGGTACTCGTCTCGGCAAGAAAGCACGCGATCGCCTTCATCGACCCCGCCGGGGTGTCCTCCCCCGCCGAGCTCTGCAGGTGCGCGTTATGAGCAGCTTATCCGCGACCATAGCGAAACAGCCGCCGCTTCCCCCCGCCCAGGATTTCTACCGCCTGCGCCGGGAGGGGATCGCCTTCATCGAGCAGATGGCAAGCAGGCTTTGGACCGACTACAACGAGAGCGACTCCGGCATCGCCATCCACGAGGCCCTCTGCTACGCCATCACCGACCTCGGCTACCGCACCGGCTGGGACATCAAGGACATCCTGGCCCCGGCAGTCCCGTCCGGCGATCCGGCGCACCCCTTCCCGAACCAGCCCTTCTTCACGGCACGCTCCATCCTCACCGTCAACCCGTGGACAGAAAAGGATTTCAGACGCCTTATGATCGATCTCGAGCCGGTGCGCAACGCCTGGATCATCTGCAAGGAGTGCGCGTGCGACACGAGTTACTGGGCCTGGTGCGAAGAAGAGGATGGGCTCGCCCTCTCCTACCGCCCGCCGGAGGCAGGGGGACGCGGCAAGGTTCAGGTCTGGCCGCTCGGGCTGTACGAGGCGCTCCTGGAACTCGAAGAGGATCCTGACGCCGGGGACCTGAACGACAGGAAGATCGAGTCGGCCGCGGTGTTGAACGAAGCGGCGGCAGGCACTCCCGTTGTACTGGAGCTTCGTTTCCCGGAGGTGTCGCTTGCCGACCGGGAGCAGTGGGAACTCTTCCTGGACAGCGACGACGCCTTCGACGGCAAAAACGGCGCCTCCGTCAACCTGAAGCTGATCCGCTTCGGGGCGACCAGGAGCTACGATTTGCTGAGCGACCCGCATCTCGACGAAGAGGGGCGCGACGAGTACCTGAGGCGCCACTGGCGCAACATCTTCTACGGGACCTTCGAGGTCGAGATCCTCCCTTCCGGGGCGAAGATCGTGCTGCAGGATGCGGCGCTCCGCCTGCTGGGAGCGAGTGCGGCGCGGGACGCCGCCACGGTCGCGACACTGAAAGCGATACTGGAAGATAAGACGCCTAACGGACTGATTCAGCGTTATCGGCGCAAGGAACGGCTGAAGGCCTCCGCCGTCGGTCTAGCGAAGAAGGAGTTGGTCGCGCACCGCAACCTGGACGAGGACTTCTGCCGGGTAGGCGTGATCGGCATCGAGGAGGTGGCGGCCTGCGCCGACGTCGAGGTGGCGCCGGACGCCGACATAGAACTCGTACAGGCGCGCATCTGGTTCGAGATCGAGCGCTACTTCAACCCGCCCATCCCCTTCTACACGCTGCAGGAACTCCTCGACCGGGAAGTACCGGTGGAGGATATCTTCAACGGCCCGGAGCTCGCGAGCGGCTTCTTGAGCGACGACGACCTCGACGCGGCTTCGCTTAAGAGCGCGCTCTGCGTCTCCGATCTCATCAACCGCCTCATGGACATCGACGGCGTCGTTGCGGTCAACCAGCTGCAGCTCACCAAGTACGACGCCGAGGGGAACACGGTCCGTGGCGCCTACGACCCGATCTTCGGCAGCGACGGCAAGCCGATCTTCGACCCGAACAAGGCGAGCGCCTCCTGGCTCCTCTACCTGCTGCCGCAGCACCAGCCGAGGCTCTACAGAAACGCCTCGCGCTTTCTCTTTTACAAGAACGGGCTTCCCTTCCTCCCGAGGATGGACGAGGCGCTCGACACGCTCACGCGCCTGCGCGGCGAGGCGGAACGCTCCGGAATACGCGGTGCCGTGAACGACCTCCCGATCCCGGCGGGGAAATACCGGCACCCGGATCGCTACTTCCCGGTGCAGTACAGCTTCCCGCTCACCTACGGGGTGGGTCCCGACCAGCTGCCCACCACGGCTTCCGCCCGGCGCAGGGCGCAGGCGCGCCAGATGAAGGCCTACCTGATGGTGTTCGAGCAGATACTCGCCGACGCCTTCGCCCAACTCGCCCACGCCGCCGATCTCTTCTCGCTCGACACCGCGGTGAGCCGGACCTACTTCGCCGCCGAGCTTTCCGATGCGGTGATCCAGGGTTACTCCGAGCTCGTCACCGGCCTCAGCAAAACGCTTCTGGAGGCGATGCTGGAGACGCCGGAGGAATTCAGGGAGCGCCGCAACCGGTTCCTCGACCACCTGCTCGCCCGCTTCGGCGAAGACTTCAGCGCGTACGGCCTGCTCCTCGCCAAGGTGCTCGGGCAGGAGATCGCCCTGGACCAGTTGATCAAGGACAAGATCGCCTTCCTGTCGGACTACCCGAGGATCAGCCACGACCGCGCCAGGGCCTTCGATTACCGCCACGACCCGTGCGGCGCGGACAACCAGCCGGGGATCAGGCGGCGCATCGCCCTGCTTCTCGGCTACCCGGAGCTCGACAAGCGGATGATCGTGGTGGAGCACCTGCTGCTGCGCCCGAAATTCCCTGGCGACGCCCTCTACCCCGCATGCACCGACGGCGGTTGCAACACCTGCGGCGCCGAGGATCCCTACTCCTTCCGGCTCACCTTCGTCATGCCCGGCTGGCTCGACCCCTTCCATGCTGACCTGGAGATGCGCGGCTACGCGGACCGGGTGATCCGCGAGGAGGTCCCGTCGCACCTCGTCGCCAAGATCTGCTGGGTGGGAAACGACGGCTACGTCGAGGACCCGTGCGATCCGGTGCTCGGGCGGCTCGCGGCACTTCTGGAGCGTGAGGGGCACAAGGCGGACGGTCTGTCCCCCAGCGAAGAGGAGGCCTGCGCCTGCGCCATCGCCATCCACAAGGCGTTCGCTCAGGTGTTCCAGGTCTGGTACCAGGAGAACGCGCAGAAGCATTTCCACGCGGACGCCCTGAAGATGGAACTGGAGCTGACCTTCGGCGACAAGGTGAAACCGGAGGAGATCGCCTGCGGGGTGGCGCTTCCCTTCGAACTCTGGACCCGGGTTTTGGCGGTGGAGGTGGAACACTTCGGGAGAATCGCCCTTTACGGGCTTCAGTACGAGCGTTTCCAGGCGGCCTGGTGCGACTGGCTCGCGGCGAACGCAGGCTTCGACTGGACCGAGGAGCGCCTGGAAGAGAGGGTGGAGGCGATCCTGGTGCGGAACCTCCTTTCGCCGAGTAAATCGCTCAACCGGAACAGCGTCAACCTTTGCCGCTGCGCCCTGGGCATCCTGACCGGCTTCGGTATGGAGTTCTACCAGTGGATGGACGGCCTCTTCCGCTCCGGGAGTTTCACGCCGGATACGCAGCTCCCCACCTTCCCCATCGATCTCGGACAGGCGTGCCCGGGCGTTTCCTTCCAGGCCGGGACCACGGAAAGGATACGCGCCCTGCTCGAGGAGCGGTACCACGCCTACTGCGAGGTCTCCTACCGTCTGCGCGTGGTGCTCGACCTGCTAGGCGCATTGAGCAACAGCTACCCCCCCGCGACGCTGCACGACTGCGACGAGGGCAACGACAAAAACCCGGTACGTCTGGGTACAACGGCTCTAGGAAACTGATCGAGGTGCTCCGCGATGAAACCTTCACAAGATAACTTCCCCGTCTTCGAGGCGAACCAGGTGCTCTCCTTTTCACACTTGAACCAGGTCTTCGACTACCTGGACGAGCAGGAGCGGCTCACCCGCGCCAACCTGATCGGCATCGGCATCGTCTGCGGGCTGGAGATCACCCTCTCCCAGAACGTCGACGGCGGCCTTGGCATCACGCTCACCAGGGGATGCGGCGTCACCTCGCAGGGGTACCTGATCGTGGAACCTGAGGATGCGTTCCTCGTCAGCTACCGGCAGTACCTCCCCCCCACGGACCTCCCCTACCCTCTCTTCATGAAGGGTGACGCCCCCTATCCTCTCTGGGAGCTTTTTCCTGCCGGTGAGCCGGATACGGTCCCCATCACGACCCCGGAAGGCTTTCTGGCCGACAAGGCGGTGCTCCTTTTCCTTGAGTTGAAAAAGGAGGGACTGCGCAACTGCAGCATGAACAACTGCGACGACAGGGGAAGCGAGATCACGGTAACGGTGCGCCGCCTCCTTATCGGCGTGAACGACCTGAAGGAGATCATCGCACGGGCCAACGCCCTGGAGGGAAACGGCACCGTCACCGACCTCGCCGAGACACTACTCGAGCGGCTGAACATCCCGGAGGTGCACCTGCCGAGGATCGACGTGCCCAACACGGCCCCCGCCACCTCGCAGGACGTGTACGCCGCTTTCCAGGCCGCATTCACGGGTGAAAAGCTGGTGCAGCAGACGGCGACGGCACTGACCGCCGCATACGACGCGTTCAAGCCGCTCGCACAGCAGAAGTACCCGGACAACCCCTTCGCCGATTTCACCGGCCGCTTCGGGTCCCTTGACAACACGCCGGGTTCCACGGCACAGGTCAGGTTCCTGCAGTACTACTACGATTTCTTCGACGATATTTCGAAGGGGCTGCGCGAACTCTCCCGTGCGGGGGGCGAGCTTTTCTCGGTCTGTTGCCCGCCGGAGGGGCTCTTCCCGCGCCACCTGATGCTCGGGGTCCTCTTCCCGATCCAGGTGAGCGCACCGGAGCTGTACCGGACCCCGTTCTGGCCCTCCCCGGCTCTCTCCGGCGGCGAGGAACGTATCGTAGAACTGGAAGAGCTCTTCGAGCGCCTCGTGGAGATGACCGCCCGCTTCACCGACGCCCCGCCGCTGCCGCTTCCGGCTTTTTCGCGTCTCCCCTCGACCGACGGCTCGATCAGGATCACCCCGAGCAGGCTTGGGGAAGCCCCCCTTTCCGGGAAGGCGATCCCTTATTACTACCTCTTCACCGGCACGCCGCCGCTGTACCGGCTCTGGGACCCGGACAAGACGCAGCGAAACCGCGCCAACCAAAACCTCGGCTACCGTTCCGACTCCTACCAGCCCCCCGCTCCCCCCTTCGTGACGCAGGCGCTGCGCTACGACCTGGAGCCGTACAACTTCCTGCGCGTCGAGGGGCACCTGGGCAAGAACTACCAGCGCGTGATGACGACGCTCCTGACACTGAAGTCCCGTTACCGCCTCCCCATCGAGGTGATCGCGCTGCGCACCGGCGCCTTCGACGAGAAGGTACCGGTCGATCTATCCAAGAAGGGGTGCCGTTTCCAGGACCTCGAGACGCTTTACGAGAGCGTGAAGGCGGAATCGACCTGCTTTCTCTGTGCCGAGCTGCGCTACTTCTACGCGCTTCCCTTCGAGACCCGCTCGCCGGTCACCACCCCGGCCAAGCCGCAGTTGGCCGTCCTCGCGAACTGCGCGCCCGATTTCCTGGTGCAGCCCCAGACGCTGGGTCGGCTCTTCGAGGACTTCCTGGCGAACCAGCCGGGCGGGGCGGTACCCGAGATCGACCCCAACGTCATCATCAACTTCCTGAACAGTCAGAACGTCGGCCAGTCGAACCTGATCATCTTCTACGTGATCGCGTTCGTGGCGAAGCTTTTCGAGCAGTACGCCGCGACGCTCGCCGAGCTCGACTATCCTGGCTTCGAGAAACGCTACCAGGACCTGGTGCGGGTGACCGAGGCGGTGGAGAAGGAACGCGAGGGCGCCGCCGGAGCTATCGAGGGGACCGTCAACCTGCTCCGCTGGGAGGAACTCGACGACCGGCTCGAAGCGATCCTGTACCACTGCCGCCTGGATGTGATCAAGACGCTTGAGGGAGAGTTCCAGGACCGGCTGAGGGAGGTGAAGCAGAGGCTCTACCTCGGGACCTTCCTGCGCGACCACCCCGGCATCCAGCACAAGGCGGGGGTGCCGCTCGGGGGGACCTTCATCGTCGTCTACCACGAAGAACCGGCCAGGGTGCTTCAGCCTGGAGGCGGCATCGACCTCGGCGGGCTCAGGGACCGCTTCCGCTTCGACCGGCGCGTGACACCCGAGGGCGTGACCGGCCGGACGGGACCGGCGGCACCTTCAGGAACAGCCACCATCTGCGCGGACGTTGAGCCCGCCGCCATGATGGACGCCTTCACCAGGATGGCGAGCAAGCCCGAACTTGCGGCGGACCCGGACGTACGTTTGGTGCTGGGTGCCTTCACGGGTCGCGTGCCGGACCCTGGGGTAGTGCGCCCGCCGCGGACCGGCGCCGAGGACATCATCGAGCAGACGGTGCGGGAGCTTGAGGACGGCACCGTCATCGCCGACTTCTATCTCCCCTATCTCTGCTGCTCGGACTGCGCGCCGGTGCAGTTCGTGCTCCCCACGCCACCGCTCACCTTCACTGTGCAGACCGGCTGCACCAACGCCAATAACCAGGCCGAAGTTACCATCGCCCCGGACGGGGGGACGGCACCCTACAGCGTGAAGGTGGACCAGCAGGACTTCACGCCGCTGACCGGCGTGCTGGCGCTTTCCGCCGGAACCCATGTCATCTCGATACGCGACCAGGAGGCGACCGTCTCCGCGCCTCAGACGGTATCGATCCCGGCGCAACTCGTCCTCGGCGAGCCGCGTTTCGACTGCATCGGCGACACCGGCACTTACGTCGCCGTCATCGAGATAAAGGGCGGCACGCCCCCTTACACGCCGAACCGCGGCTCGGTCAACGGAACGGTTTATTCCAGCGGCAACCTCCCCGGCGACACCGACGTCGAGGTCGTCATCACCGACGCGCGCAACTGCAGCGCCTCGACCACCCCCAGGCACACCTGCACCCAGCCGCTGGCCTTCAGCGCAACGGTCGGCTGTACCGGCCCGGACAATCAGGCGCCGGTCGAGGTGAAGGTGACCGGCGGCACCGCGCCATACAACGTGCAGGTGGACACCGCAGCGCCCGCCCCGGTAGGCCAGGCGTTGAAGCTGAACGTCGGCGGGCACAGCATCATCGTGCACGACGCGGCCGGTGGCGCCACCGCGCCGCAGACCGTGGTGGTGCCGCCGCCTCTCGTGCTTCGGGAGACGGATTTCAGTTGCGAAGGGACCGCGAGCTACCGCTCCTTCATCCGCATCGAAGGAGGAACGCCACCGTTCACCGCGAACGACAAGCCGGTCACCGGAAATTTCTTCAACACCGATCCCATCCCGAGCGGGAGCAGTTTCTCGGTGACCGTTGCCGACCGCAACAACTGCACCGCCTCGCTCCAGGTGCAGCACAACTGCCAACAGGCCTGCGAGCTACCCTGCGGCGGGCAGTCGCGGCGCTGCGCCTACCGGCTCTGGATTCAGCCCCCGTTCCAGGACGCGCGCTACGAGAGCTATCGCCAGGAGCGCGAGGTGCGGCTGCGCTTCAACGGCCGTGACATCGCCCTGCGCAACGACGGACTTCCCATACCCGACGCTGGGCATTTGAACGAGAACTTCAACGACGCCGTCGGGAGCTACGTGAAGGCGCTGAACGAGGTGGTAGATCATGCCCTGGTCGAGCAGGCAGGTGCTGCGCCGGGACGTCTCGTCTTCAGCTTCCAGCCCGACGACGCCCTTCCCTTCGCCGTGCTCTTCATCGAGTACTTTGTCTGCGACAGCTTCGACCTCGAGTTCCGTTACAGCTTCGCAAGGCCGAATCCCGCCTTCTCGATGGTGATCCGTTACACCAACGAGCCCGCAGCGACCGGCGCGCCCTTCGACGGCGCCGTCTTCATCAACCAGCGCCTGAACAACAAGGAGACCCGCGTCCCCGCCTTCGATTGCAGCGAGCGCAACCAGTGCACGCACACCGACTACAAGAAGCTCTGCGAAGGGCCGCAGCCGGAACCGGACATGAACGTGGAGCGCGCGGCGGAGAACAGTTTGCGTCTGGAGGGAAAGGTGGGGAACCTGCCGGGCGAGGAAGTAGCCGCCTGGGTGTGGGACCTGCCGCTGGCGAACAGCAGCGAGCCCTTCTACGAAGGAGAAAAGGTAGAGGCCCAGGTGCAGCGCGCAATCGGCCCCGTTCTACTCGCCGCGATAACCCGCAAAGGGTGTTTCGGAGGGGCGAAGAAGGAGCTGTAGCCGTGAAGCATCACCCTGGTTTTCATCCCCCTCGCCCTCCGGGAGAGGGGCTGGGGTGAGGGCCTCGCAAGAATCAACCATGTCGCCGATGCACCGCCCTCACCCGCCCTGCGGGCACCCTCCCCCGGAGGGGGAGGGGATAACAGCCACCAACCCGACGCATTGGAGCACCAAAGATGCCTCACGTCATCCGCAAAAAGCGCCTCCATGTTGAGTTCGACGGCCCGGAGTCTGAGGTCTCGGCGCTGCAGCGCCGCCTGGAGCGCTTCTGCTACGACTGCTTACTACCTGTAATGGAGGTCGCCCTGAACGAACACGCCTCGCAAGATGAACACATCCTGCTGGAAAAATTGGTCATAGACGCGGGAACCATCCCGCTGGACCAGATGGAGGCCGACCTCTCCCAAGCGGTGCAGGAAGGGATGCATCAGGCACTGGGCGAGGAACTCCAGAGTCCGCGCATCAACTCCAGACGCAGGAACAAACTGCAGGCGATGACCGAGGCCTTCATGCATTTCCTCGAACAGGGTTCCCTCCCCTGGTGGTTCCAGCTTCCGGAGGGAAAGGAGCTGGAACAGGTACTGCTTGAGTGCTGGCTGGACGAAAGCCTCCCCTACGGCTCCGCCGTCATCACCCTGGAAGAGGTCCTCATCCCGCTCCAGAAGGAACAGGCGCGCAAGAGGCTCATCCTGCAGTTTTCGGAGCGCTTCCGCTCGCTGCTGCTGCCGATCATCGCACCGCAAGTCGGCATAAGGGTCGCGGCGGTTCTGGAGCGGCTGTCCGGAGTTGCGCTCCCTTCGGCAGCGGTAGCCCCGATCCGCGAAAACGTCTGGAACAACGGCCTGGCCGCCGCGGCAAACCACGTCAGCGCGACCGAACACGAACTCATCTCCCGCGCCTGGCTCGGGCTACCGGTGTGGTTGAGAAGTCATCCAGAGGTATCAGCCGCCCTCGAGCGACACTGGCCCGGGGCCGCCGGTTCGCGCAAGACCGACACCCCAATAGCCGAGCCCTTAAGCGCATCTCGCAGACAGGATGAGGAGCGGACAGCCGGGCATGCTGAGAAGCTCGAAGCAGCGGGTCACGCCGAGACACTGCAGGAGGGAATTTACATAGAAAACGGCGGCGTGGTGCTGCTGCATCCTTACCTCACGCATCTCTTCGAGTCGCTTGAAATCAGCAGTGGCGACCGCATCGTCGAACCCGAGCGCGGCGTCGCCGTGCTGCACTACCTCGCCTCGGGGTCGACCGAGCCGCCGGAATACCTTGTGGCGCTGCAAAAGCTCTTGTGCAACATCCCGCTGCACGATCCGATCGCACGCAGCGTGGAGCTCACCGACCTGGACATCGAGATGTGCGACTACCTGCTTAAAGCGCTGCTCCAGCACTGGGGCGCCCTTCGTAACAGCTCCCTGAACGGTTTGCGCGGCGCCTTCCTGATGCGGCCGGCAAAGCTGACCCTGCGCGACAACGACGAGTGGCTCTTGCAGGTCGAGAAGAACAGCTGCGACATCCTGCTGGACCAGCTCCCATTCAGCATCTCGATGGTGAAGCTCCCCTGGATGGAAAAGCTTTTATGGGTGCAGTGGAACTAGGAGTGCGGCGATGAAATCGTGCGCGGAAAAATCTTCTTCTGCTTCGAACGCAGCGGCTCAAGTCGCCAGAGAGCCGTTTCTCTCTCCTTCCGTGCAGAGAAAGATGACAGTCAGCAAACCGGGCGACAAGCAGGAGCAGCAGGCCGACCGGGCCGCAGACCGGGTCATGCGCGAGACCGCGCGGGAGGAAACGGCGGCGCGGCAGCAGGAGCCGCTCCAGCGCCAGGAAGAACACCTCCAAAAGCAGGGTAATGAGGAGAAAGTGCGGCGGCTCCCTGACGAGCGCCCGCAACGGCAGGAGGAGCGCCTTCAGAAACAGGGGAATGAGGAGCGCCTGCAGAAGCAGCAGGACGAGAAGCCCCAGCGTGAACAGGACCGCCTTTCCAGGCAGGGGAACGAAGAAAAGCTGAAACGCAAGGAGGACGAAAAGCTCAACAAGGAGGGGGCGGATAACGACAAACTGGTGCGCTCCGAGACCGGAGCCCCTCCGGCGGTCGGCGAGGCGACCCAGTCCGCGGTGAAAAGCGGCTCGTCAGGGGGAAAGCCGCTGGCAAGCGAGGTGCGGGATTTCATGGAGCCGCGCTTCGGCAACGACTTCGGCTCGGTCCGCGTCCACGACGACGAGCGTTCCGCCCGGCTTTCCGAAGACCTCTCCGCCCGCGCCTTCACCTATGGAAACCACGTCTTCTTCTCCCGCGACGCTTACCAGCCTGGAACGAGCGAAGGTAAGAGGCTCTTAGCCCACGAATTGGCCCACACCGTACAGCAGGGCGAGGGGGTCGCCCGTCAGGGGAACCCGCATAAGGAAAAGAAGAAAGAGCCCCACGTCATGCGGGCACCCGCGCCAGCTCCCCCAAAAGCCGCGCCTGCGGTCGATGCGGGTCCGGTCAGTTCCGAAGTGGTGGATCTCTCCTCCTCCGTATTCGCCCCGTCGCAAAAGGTTAAAGACGAGATCGAGGCTTCCAAGTACAAAGGTCTGGAAGTACGCGTAATCGTCAAGGGATTGACCGCCGAGGGACGCGTCAAGGTCCGCATGGACAGCAAGAAGAACCTCGACTCGATCGGCAAGGGGACCATGCCCCTGCAAAACCCGTGGACCGACCAGATCGGCGGGATGCACATCAACTTCACCATCAAGAACAACGAGGTAACCGGCGGCTACGCATCGCTGAAACCAAAGGGGGGCGACACCAACGACTGGCTGCGGGCCCTGCAGAAGAACGCGGAACTGCTGGGAGGACTTGGCCTCAAGGTCGAGAGGCTCCCGAAACCCAAAAACAGCTTCGAATCCGGCAAGCTCACCCTGGGCGTAGAAAACCTGAAGGTGGAAATCGGCGGGTTCCTGGACGCCGACTTCAACATCCTGGTGGAAAACGTCGCCAAGCCGAAGATAGACGCCTCCGCCACCGTCGACGTGAAGGGGATGGTGAAGGGGGACCTCAAGGTGGACAACACCAAGGGTCCCCTCACCGGCCAGTTGACCCTAGCGGTCAACCACAAGTCCTTCAGCGGTTCGGCGACGGTAACCTACAAGGCTGACGGCAGCGTCGACATAGGCGGCAAGGCGGCCTACAACGCGGACAAGCTCTCCGGCGAGGTCTCTTTCATCGCCACCGACCTCGATTCGGCCAACAAGTACGCCAAGGACGCCATCGCCGCGGCAGGAGGAAAGGAGAACATCGAGGCGACCGGCCCTCCCCCGCCGATACCTGCGTCGAAGCCCGAGAAGAAGAACCGCGCCATCGCGGCCACGGGACAGTTGCGGTTCCACCTGACCCAGTGGTTCGCCGGGACGGTTTGGGTCGTGGTAGACGGTCGCGGGCTTTTGACCGTGGTGAGCAAGATCGCGCCGCCGGGGGAGATCCCCCTCTTCCCGCAGAAGAACTTCGACCGCGAGATCGTCAAGTTGGAGGCGAAAGCCTATTACGGCATCCCCGTGGTAGGCAACCTGAACCTCTTCGCGAACATAAGCCTCTGGGCGCTGGCGCGGCTCGGCCCGGCGAAGATCTACAACATCGAGATCCTGGGGACCTATTCGACCGACCCGGAGGTCCAGAAGTTCATCCAGATCTCGGCCTCCTTCAATATCTCCGCTTACGCCGGTTTGCGACTGCGTGCCGAGGGGGGCGCCGGGATCGAGATCGCCTCGCACGACCTTAAGTTCGGCGTCGGCATCCAGGTGGACGTGGGGCTCATGGCCTACGCCGACGCCCGCCCCACCATCGGCTATCGCGACCCCGGGGTTTTCTACGTCGGCGGCACGCTGGACATCGTCGCCCAGCCGATGCTCGATCTCGGAGGCGATTTCTTCATCGCCCTGGAAGCGCCATGGTGGTCGCCGATCTCGGACCATCGCTGGACCTGGCCCCTGTTCTCGAAACAGTGGCCCCTCTCCGACCCGGTCGGCATCAGCGCGGTGGTGAAGGAGTACGTGCTCGGCTCGGGCACCGTCCCGGAGATCGAACTGAAGAAGCCGGAGTTCGACCCGTCCAAGTTCATGACCAGCATGGTGGACGACAAGCTGCCGGAGAAGTCCGGCGCCAAGGGGAGCGGGAGCGGCACCTTCAAGAACGACGGGAGCATCCCGCCCCCCACCATCCTCCCGAAGAAACCGGCGCCGAAGAAGCCGGAGGCGAAACCTACCAAGAAAGGAAAGACACCTCCTGCCGGAACAAAATCGGCCAAACCGGACCCGAAGGGGGTGAAGGACCAGGAAACGGCGAAGATCTTCCAGGCTGCGGCGAAGCCCCTGGGCTCGCTCCGGTCGGGCGGTCCTTTCACCCGCGCCATGCTCGATGCGGAACTTGGAAAGATCAGGGGATCGGTGAAGGGGGTGACCTTCGACGTGCAGGCCAAGGGGGAGAACTGGGTGGTGACCCCGAAGGCGGGCGGGAAGAGCGCGAAACCGGTCCAGTTGAAGGGAAAAGGCATCGACAAGGACGCCAAGGAGGGAAAAAAGGACACACGGAGCGATGCCCAGAAGCAGGCGGACCTCGATGCCGCCCTCGCCGACGCCACCGCCCTTCTGGAGGACGAGAACAAGGACGCCGCGGAAATAAAACAGGCGCTCCCGGCGATCAAGACTAAGTATCGCCTGATCCTGATCGAGCTGGTCGAGGCGGATGCGGACGAGGACGAGGTCTACGACAGCATACGCGCCACCGTCAACCCGACCAAGAGCGGCACCAAAAAGAAACGTCTCAGAAAGCACAAGTCGCAGTACGTAACCCGCAAGGGGCATCAGTACGTACTCAAGCCGGAGTTCAGCACCAAGGAGTACATCCGCGACAGTTTCTACGCCAAGGGATACCGCACCGATGTGTACGAGTGGCGCGACGATCAGGTGAACGATCCTAAAAAACTGAGACACCCGACCAAGCCCAATCTGTACAAATGGAACAACAAGTGGTGGGACAAGACCCTCAAATACAAGGAGTCCCCCACCATCGACCACAAGAAGCAGGCTGTAGTCCAGCACTGGAACGAAACCGGGAGAACGACCCATCACAAAAAACGACTCGATTACTTCAACGACATAAAAGGGATGGAGGTCGTACCCTACAGTGAGAACAGTTCCATGGGGTCAAAGCTTCCCGACAGTTATTCAAAGCGAGTCACCATCAAATTCAGAGGTCCGGGAGAAGGGACATGAGCATGTTGTATCTGTGGCACCCGTCGGTAAGCGGGGACGGCAAGGTCCTCGACTGCGTCCTGACGCGCGGGGATTCGGACCAGATCGGAGGCGGCTCGGAGCGCTTCGTGAGCGCGCTGGCTTCAACGCTCGAGATCGGCACCATTCCGCTTAAGTGGTCGATAAAGCCTTATCGCTGCAACTTCTACAGTGAGTATTGGTCCGAGGGTGGATGGGAAGCGAGGTGGGATTTCATCTGGCGCGTGACCGTCCATTTCAAGGCCCAGGTGGCGATACGACCGCTGAAGCTGGGCTATATCGGGATAGACGAAATCGACGACTACTCTCCGCTCGTGGAGAGCTACAAGTTCGAGCCATTCTCTTGCCTGGCGGCAGGCAGCTTCGCCTCGGAAGAAAAAGCGCGGGAGACGGCGCGCCGTCTTGCCGCCGACAAGGAACTGGCGGCGGCAAGGAAGGCGGCATCGGCCCCGGACCCGGTCCTACAGGTGGTCCGCGTCGAGGACAAGGCATTCCACCTGCGCGCGGCGCTGGGCTCCGGCGAGGCCTCTTTCTTCCGGGGAGAGTACCCCGAGCTGGCGCTCTCCTTTCTCGAATCCGCCGGGGCGGTGACCCATGTCCAGGGATAGGAAGGCCCAGCGCCCAAGCGCCGAAGCGGCGAACCTCGGTCTTGCGCTTGACTGGATCGAGCAACTGGTGACGGGCTATCTCGCCCTTCGTTTCGAGCGGGCGGAGAGCTTCGATCCGCCGCCCCTCGAGTTCTGCAGCGAGGATTCGCCGCTGGAGCTCTTCATCAAGAGCCAGGACCCGGGCATGGAGGAATTCGCCGTCGTGATGATGGCTCTGGCGCCCCACCTGCGCCCCGGCTTCTACAACAAGATACTCGCGCAGTTTCTTCCCGAGGGGGGCGAGGTGCACGAGTTCGGCGGGGTGCGCGGCGCCGACCACCGGGCCATCCTCCCTACCGGGGAGACCGCCCAGTTCATCCTGGCCGGGAACGACGTGCGCAAAAGGATCGAGGTGCAGCGCATGTTCGGCGCGGAGCACTGGTTCGCCAAGAAAAAGGTCGTGTGGCTCGACGCGGTGCATCCCGGCGAACCTATGATGAGCGGGCGCCTCTGCATCGACCCGGAACTCGTGGAATGGGTGACCCTCGGCACGGTGGGAAAGCCCCGTTTCGGCATCGACTTTCCCGCCCAGGCGATCGAGACGGAGATGGGATGGGAGGACCTGGTGCTGCACCCGGACACGCTGCGCCAGATCCGCGAGATCGAGAGCTGGGTCCGGCACAAGGACGTCCTCATGGAGGAATGGGGGATGAAGAAGAAGCTGCCGCACGGCTACCGTGCCTTCTTCCACGGCCCCCCCGGCACCGGCAAGACCCTCACCGCTACGCTTCTCGGGAAGTACACCGGTCGGGACGTGTTCCGCATCGATCTGTCGCGGGTGGTTTCCAAGTACATCGGGGAGACTGAGAAGAACCTCGCCCTATTGTTCGAGAAGGCCGAGTTCAAGGAGTGGATACTCTTCTTCGACGAGGCCGACGCCCTCTTCGGCAAGAGGACTGACGTCCGCGACGCCCACGACCGTTTCGCGAACCAGGAGATCTCCTACCTCTTGCAGCGCATCGAGCAGTACCGGGGGCTCGTGATTCTCGCGAGCAACAAGAGGAACCAGCTCGACGAAGCCTTCGTGCGGCGTTTCCAGGCCATCATCCACTTTCCCATCCCGCGGCCGGAGGAACGCTGCCGGATCTGGAACAGCGCCTTCCCGCCGCAGGTCGAGATTGCCCCCGATATCGACTGGAGTCAGATTGCCGCGAAGTACGAGCTCTCCGGCGCGGGGATCATGAACGTGATGCAGTACTGTGCCCTGGAGGTGCTGGCCGACCAGTCGCGCCGCCTCGATCTCAAGCGGTTGGAGGGGGCGATTTTGAGGGAGTACGTGAAGGAAGGAAAGGTCGTGTAAGGCAGAAGCCGTTCTAGGTTCTACGTTCTACGTTCTATGTTCAGAAGCCTGTTTTTAACGTAGAACGTAGAACGCAGAACGTAGAACGGTTGTTAGAACCTCCTGCTGTCGTACGCCCAGTGCAACAGCGCCTGGCGCTGCCTGCGGCGGCAGGTGAGCACCCCTTCGGGACAGTTGTTCCTGATCTGGGCGATGTGCCTCGTCATCGCCTTCCAACGCTTGATCTGCCTCGCGTCGTCCGGGCACCTGCGCCCCATGTAGTAGCGGCAATACCACTGGAACCAGCCGCGCGGGTCATCGCTGTAGATCCACCCCTTCTCACGCCAGTACGAAAGCGGCTTCGACGCGTTCACCCCGAAGAAGTTGTACTCCGGCACGTGCCGCTCGTGACAGAGCCTCGCCTTCTCGAACCACTCTTCGGGAAACTCATCCCGGCAATCGGTCATGTACTTGCCGCCAAAAACGCCCATCTCCAGCATCACTTTAGGCGTCAGATCGGGCTTGAACTCCGGATGGAAGTTCTCACCAATCGGTTCGGTACGGTAATAGACGTAGTCTCTCTGCATCATGTCATTGACACAAACACGAATCTTTTTCACTTTGACTTTGACTCTCCATGGAAAGCGGTAGAATATCCCGACAAAATGTACAGTGACCGGCAGCAGTGTCAAGCCGAGTAACAAGCATCTATTCACATTCAGGAGGCAGCGTCGCCATGGTGAGTATCGAAGAAGCACAGCGGATCATCCTGGAACAGATCGTTCCGCTCGAGATCGAGAAAGTAACCGTCTTCGACGGACTGAACCGCATCACGCCTGAGGATCACGTAGCGCCGTGGGACATCCCGGCCGCGGACAACTCGGCGATGGACGGCTTCGCCTTTCTCCACTCGTCGGTCCAGGATAACCGGCTGAGCGTCTGCGGCTTTCTCCCGGCCGGAGAGGTGCGCCGCGAGGCGGTGCCGCCGGGAGCCGCGGTGCGCATCATGACCGGCGCCCCGATCCCGCCGGGGTGCGACACCGTGGTGCCCATCGAGGACGTGGAAACGGACGGCGACGCCATCGTCATCCGGGGCAAGGTGAAAGCGGGCGACCATGTGCGTCGGCGCGGCGAGGACATCTCCCGTGGGGATATCGTCATCCCGACCGGTTCACTCTTGCGCCCGCAGGAGATCGGCATGCTCTCCGCCATGGGCAACACATCGCTCGCCGTCTACCGGCGCACCCGCGTCGCCATCCTCGCTACCGGCGACGAACTTCTCGAGCCCGGGGCCACGCCCGAGCCGGGCAAACTCATCAACAGCAACAGCTACAGCCTCGCTGCGCAGGTGCTCGACGCCGGGGGCGACCCGGTCCTGCTCGGCATCGCAACCGACGACCTCGAGGCCACCTGCGAAAAGATAAAAGCAGGGCTCAACGCGGACTTTCTCGTGATAACCGGCGGGGTCTCGGTCGGCGACCGCGATTTCGTGAAGGCGGCCATCGAGGAGTTGGGCGGCAGCGTGAACTTCTGGAAGGTGAACATGAAGCCGGGCAAGCCTCTCGCCTACGCCACGCTGCAGGGCAAACCCGTCTTCGCCCTTCCCGGCAACCCGGTGGCGGCCATGGTCTCGTTCGAGCTTTTCGTGCGCCCTTCCCTTTTGAAGGCGATGGGGCACCGGCGCGTGTTCCGCCCGACGGTCCGGGCCGGGTTGCAGGAGCCCGCCGTCAACAAGGGGAACCGCCCCCACCTCGTGCGCGGCATCGTGTCGAAGTGCGACGGGCGTTATCTCGTCTCCACCACCGGCAACCAGAGCTCGGGACGCCTCTCCTCCCTCACCCTGGGCAACGGTCTCATGAAGCTCGCACCGGAATCGAGGATCGAGTCCGGCAACGAGGTGGAGGTCATGCTCTTGGACCGTAATTTCGAGATGGGCCTTTTGCAGGAGTGATGACTCAGTTAAACTCCCAACGTTTCTTCACGGAAAATTTGATCGTTCCTACGCTCCAGCGTGGGAACGTAACGCCTCGGACGCTCCGGCGTCTGCTTACAGGACGCTGGAGCGTCCCGAACGTGCGTTCCCACGGAGGACCGTAGGAACGATCTCTAATCCCTTCCCGCCGCGGCCGTCGCTGCATAAGAGACGGCCGCCGTCATTTTTCCGCTTCAACCTGCAAATCCTCTTTGCCTTGTTATAATTAGAACCCGCCCCTTCGAAATTTCATGAACTACCTTACAAAGTACGCTGTTCGCCACGCCCATCCAACATCCCCTCTCCCTCCGGGAGAGGGTGCCCGCAGGCCGGGTGAGGGCGTCGCCACGAAAATGATATCAGGCCCCAAGTAACGCCCCCCCTGCCCTCTCCCAAAAGGAGGGGAAGAATGCGGTTGCTGTGCCGCAGCGCAGCACCGCGCGAAGGGAGATGGCAGCCTTCTCGCTTTTTTTGATCTAGGTCAAAATTATCCACAGAATAGTGTTCTAGAGTCGTCTAGCTTCAAAACGTTTACACTATCGGGCCGAAGGCTCCCTCGAGCGCCCCGCTCCGTACAACCAATCTGGAAGCAGAAGGAGAAAATCCATGCAACCTGCCTCATCCAAACTCGGCTGTTTTATTTTTTCGCTGATATTGGTGCTTTTCGCATCGGGAACCGTTCGCGCCGATGCGGGCAAGGACCTTTTCGACAAGATGTGCGCCTCCTGTCACAGCATCGGCGGCGGTGACGGGGCCGGCCCCGATCTCAAAGGGGTCGGTGCCAAGCGTTCTTCCGAGTGGCTGATGCAGATCATTACCGACCCGGCGAAGCTCACCGCGTCGAAGGACCCGGCCCAGGCCGAACTGGTGAAAAAGTACGGCATGGAGATGCCGGGCCTCGGGGTAAGCCGGGCCGATGCCGAGAAGATCGTCGCCTTCCTGGGTGGCGGAGCCCCGGCTGCGGGCGGCGCCGCGCCTTCGGCGGCGTCAGGTGGGGCTTCCGCTCCGGCGGAAACCAAGGCCGCCCCGCCAGCCGAGGTAGTGGTCACCAAAGAGCTCCTCGCGACGGGTCGGGACCTCTTCACCGGAAAACAGCGCTTCGCCAACGGCGGCGCCCCTTGCGTCTCCTGCCACCGCTTCGACTATCCCGGGATCTACAGCGGCGCCCTCGCCGCCGACCTCACCGGTCTCTACGGCAAGATGGGCGAGAACGGCGTGCGCGGCGTGCTGAAAAGCCTCAACTTCCCGGTGATGAAAAAGATCTACGCGGACCGCCCGCTGACCGACGATGAGGCGACCGCGCTCACCGCGCTCTTCAAGGACGCCTCGGCCAGGAAACAGGCCCAAAGTGATCCGTACCCCGTTGCCGGCCTAGGCTTCTTCGCCTTCTGCCTGATCGCCGCGCTCGCCTTCAAGAGGAGATACAAATAATGTCACACGACAGGATCAAGGACGATCGTTCGCCGCAAAACCGGCAATGGGAAGAGTTCTACCGCAACCGCCACCAGTACGACAAGGTGGTGCGCAGCACCCACGGCGTGAACTGTACCGGCGGCTGCAGCTGGATGGTGCACGTGAAGGACGGCATCGTCGGCTGGGAGCTGCAGGCGAACGACTACCCGCAGTTCGACGGCACCATCCCGAACCACGAGCCGCGAGGCTGCACGCGCGGCATCACTTTCTCCTGGTACCTCTACAGCCCGCTCCGCGTGAAGCACCCTTACCTGCGCGGCGCGCTCCTTGACCGCTGGACCGAGGCGAGAAAGCTCCACGCCGACCCGGTCGAGGCCTGGGCGAGCATCGTCGAGGACAAGGAGAAGCGCGCCTCCTACACCGGCCGGCGCGGCATGGGTGGCTTCCGGCGCGGCGACTGGGAAACGGTGACCGAGATCATCGCCGCCTCCAACATCTACACCGCGAAGAAGCACGGACCGGACCGCGTCGTCGGATTTTCCCCGATCCCCGCCATGTCCATGATCAGCTACGCGGCGGGAACGCGCTTCCTGCAGCTCTTCGGCGGGGTCGCCATGAGCTTCTACGACTGGTACTGCGACCTTCCCCCCGCCTCCCCGCAGGTCTGGGGCGAGCAGACCGACGTGAACGAGTCGGCGGACTGGTACAACGCCTCCTACATCGTCCTTTGCGGCTCCAACGTGCCGATGACGCGCACCCCGGACGCCCACTACCTGACCGAGGCGCGCTACCGCGGCACCAAGGTGGTGGTGATGTCGCCGGACTTCTCCATAGCGACCAAGTTCGCCGACGCCTGGCTTCCGGTCGAACAGGGGCACGACGCCGCCTTCTGGATGGCGGTGAACCACGTCCTCCTCAAGGAGTTCTACGCCGAGCGCGAGGTCCCCTTCTTCAAGGATTACGTCACGAAGTACAGCGATTTCCCCTTCCTCGTGCAGCTCACTCCCTCCTCCCCTCTCCCTCCGGGAGAGGGTCAGGGTGAGGGCATATGGCGCCAGGGCGAACTGGTGCGCGCCGCCCAGTTCGAGCGCTCGGCTGACCTCGAGCATGCGGAATGGTGCATGTGCGTCGCGGACCAGGACGGCTCGGTGCGCGTCCCCAACGGCAGCCTCGGCACGCGCTGGAGCAAACAGGAGGGGAACTGGAACCTCGAGATGAAGGACGTGGTGGACGGCGGCGCGATCGACCCCGCCCTCACCTTCTTAGGCGGCGAGACCCGCAAGGTCCTCTTCCGTTTCGAAGGGGAAAACGACGCGGTCCGCGAGGTCCCGGTGCGACGCGTCACCACCGCGCAGGGCGAGATCGTGGTCACCACGGTCTTCGACCTTATGATGGCGCAGTTCGGCGTCTCGCGCGGCCTTTCCGGCGACTACCCGGCCGGGTACCATTCCGAGCTTCCCTTCACCCCGAAATGGCAGGAGAAGCACACCGGCATCGATGCCGAGACCGTCCTGAAGATCGCGCGCGAGTGGGGCGAAAACGGCGAGAAGAGCAACGGGCGCAACATGGTCATCATCGGGGCCGGCGTGAACCACTGGTACCACCAAGACCTCATCTATCGCGCCGCGATAACCGCCCTCATCCTGACCGGGAGCGTCGGGAGAAACGGCGCCGGCCTCGCCCATTATGTCGGACAGGAGAAGGTCCAGCCGCTCTCCCCCTGGACCTCCATCGCCATGGCGCACGACTGGATCAAGGGATCCCGTCTGCAGAACACGCCGAGCTTCTGGTACATGCACTCGGACCAGTGGCGTTACGACCGCAGCTTCGTGGACTACTTCAAACCGGAGACCGGCGAGAAGATGCCGGTGCACGCCGCGGACTTCAACGCGAAGGCGGTGCGGCTCGGCTGGCTCCCCTTCGCCCCGCACTTCAACGAGAACCCCCTTTCGCTGATGAAACAGGCGAAAGAGGCGGGATGCGAGGACGACGCCGCGACACGCGCGTGGCTCGTGCAGCGCCTTAAAAGCGGCACCACCCGCTTCGCCATCGAGGACCCCGATGCCGAGGGGAACTGCCCGAAGGTGTGGTTCATCTGGCGCGGCAATGCGATCTCGGCAAGCGCCAAGGGGCACGAGTTCTTCCTGAAGCACGTGCTCGGCGCCCCGAACGCAAGCTGCACCGCACGCGAGGCGGCCAAGGGCGAGGTGCAGGACATCGTCTGGCACGACAAGGCACCCGAGGGGAAGGTCGACCTCGTCGTCGATCTCAACTTCAGGATGGACACCTCGACCATGTACTCGGACATCGTCCTTCCGGCGGCGACCTGGTACGAGAAGAGCGACCTGAACACCACCGACATGCACTCCTTCGTGAACTGCATGGACGCGGCCGTCCCCCCTTCCTGGGAATCCAAATCGGACTGGAAGATCTTCACCATGATCGCCAAGAAGGTGAGCGAACTCGCCGCGACGCACCTCCCCGAGCCCGTGCGCGACGTGATCGCCGCGCCGCTTCTCCACGACACCCCGGGCGAGATCGCACAGCGCACGGTAAAGGACTGGAAACTCGGCGAGTGCGAGCCGGTGCCGGGCAAGACCATGCCGAACCTCGCCATCGTCGAGCGGGATTACGTGAACCTCTACAACCGCTACCTTTCGGTCGGCCCGGAGATCGGGCACCTGGGGTCGCACGGCAACTACTACGACGCGGACGACGAGCACGCCAAGCTGCGTGAAACCCTTCCCAACCGGAGCTGGAACGGCAAGAGTTTCATCGATATCGCCGACGAGAAGGTGGTGGCTGACGTGATCCTCTCCCTCGCCCCGGAGACCAACGGGGAGCTCGCGCACCGCGCCTACCGCAACCTGGAGAAGCGGGTCGGCAAGCCGCTCGCGCAGATCGCCGAAGGGTCCCGCGATGTCCGGGTGAAATGGGAGGACGTGACCCAGAAACCGCGCCGGGTGCTCAGTTCCCCGATCTGGAGCGGGCTCGTCAACGGCGGGCGCCCGTACGCGCCGTACACCCTGAACGTGGAGCACGAGGTACCCTGGCGCACCCTGACCGGCCGTCAATCGCTCTACCTGGACCACCCCTACTACCGCGAGTTCCACGAGGGGCTCCCGACCTTCAAGGGGAAACTGAACCCGGCGCTTCTGGATGAGACCGAGGGCGAAACCGGGCTCGTGCTGAACTTCCTCACCCCGCACGGGAAATGGGGCATCCACTCAACCTACAGCGACAACCTGAGGATGCTCACCCTCTCGCGCGGCGGGCAGGCGGTGTGGCTGAACCACCTGGACGCGGCCGGCGCCGGCATCGAGGACAACGAGACCATCGAGGTGTACAACGCAAACGGCGTCGTCGTCTGCCGCTCCATCGTCTCGTCCCGCATACCGCGCGGCGCGGCGATCATGTACCACGCACCGGAGCGGACCCTGAACATCAAGACGTCGAAGAAAAGCGGCAAGCGCGGCGGCGTGCACAACAGCCTCTCCCGCATCCGCCTGAAGCCGACCCTGATGCTCGGAGGGTACGCGCAGTTCAGCTACTACTTCAACTACTGGGGCCCAACCGGCGTGAACCGCGACAGTTACGTCGTCGTAAGAAAACTGAAATAGAGGCGGAAGCCTCGCCCCCGTTCCAACCGGATACGCTCATCCCTTCCCCCGGAGGGGGGAGGTCAGGAGGGGGGATACCAGCCGAAACGAGACGCTGCGCGCCCCCCTCCCGTCCCCTCCCCCTCCAGGGGAGGTAACATGGGGCAACAAGGAGCCATAAATATGGATGTAAGAGCCCAAATAGTCATGGTGTTCAACCTGGACAAGTGCATCGGCTGCCACACCTGTTCCATTTCCTGCAAGAACATCTGGACCGACAGGAAGGGCGCCGAATACATGTGGTGGAACAACGTCGAGACCAAGCCTGGCGTCGGTTACCCGCGGCAGTGGGAAGACCAGGAACGGTTCAAGGGTGGCTGGGTGGTCGACGGCAAGAAGCTGAAGCTCAAGGCCATGGGCAAGGGCCCCACCCTCGCCAACATGTTCTTCCAGCCCAACATGCCGAAGATCGAGGACTACTACGAGCCCTTCGATTTCGATTACGGCAACCTGGCCGGCGCCAAGGAGTCGAAGGACCAGCCGGTGGCCGAGGCCTTCTCACAGATCTCCGGCAAGAAGATCGAGGAGATCCAGGGAGGCCCGAACTGGGACGACGACCTCTCCGGCTCCCAGGTGTACGCGGCGAAGGACCTGAACCTCAAGGACAAGAAGGTGATCGAGTCCTACGATTCGATGTTCATGCAGTACCTGCCGCGCATCTGCAACCACTGCCTGAACCCGGCTTGCGTCGCCTCCTGCCCCTCGCGCGCCCTCTACAAGCGCGGCGAAGACGGCATCGTTCTCGTGGACCAGGAGGTATGCAAGGGTTGGCGCTTCTGCACCAGCGCCTGTCCGTACAAGAAGGTCTATTTCAACTGGAACACCGGCAAGGCGGAAAAGTGCATCTTCTGTTATCCCCGCGTCGAGACCGGCCAGTGCAACGCCTGCGCCCACAGCTGCGTCGGGCGCATCCGCTACGTGGGCGTGCTCCTTTACGACGCGGACGCCGTCGAGGCGGCAGCATTGAAGGGGGACGCCGAGCTCGTCGAGGCGCACCGCGACGTGATCCTCGATCCGCGCGACCCGGAGGTCTGTAGAAAGGCCAAGGAAAACGGCATCTCCGACCAGTGGCTGGACGCCGCGGCAGCTTCCCCGGTCTACGCGCTGGTGAAGGAGTACCGCGTCGCTCTCCCGCTGCACCCGGAATTCAGGACGCTCCCGATGGCGTACTACATCCCTTCCCTCTCCCCGGTCCTCTCCACCTGGGGCGACACCCACAAGCTCCTCGAGCACGGCATGATCCCGGCGCTCGAGACGCTGCGGGTCCCCATCGGGTACCTGGCGAGCCTCCTTTCCGGGGGAAACCACGCCGTCATCGAAGAGGCACTGAAGAAACTGATCGCGATCCGGGTGCAGATGCGGTCCGAAAATTTAGGGCTCCCCGCCGACCCGCAGTTGCTCGCGGACGCGGGACTCGACGAGGCGGCGGCAAAGAGGCTGTACCGGCTCTTCACCGTCGCGGGCTACAACGAGCGCAACGTGATTCCGCCGCAGCAGCGCGAGGAAAACGATCCCGAGAAACGCAGGCAGGAGGGAGGCTTCGGCATCCTTAAAAAGACCAGGGGAGGCGGCAAATGAGCATTCAGCAGAGCTATGACGCCCTGGCGAGACTGTTCGAGTATCCGAGACAAAGAGAGGAGCTGCAGGCGTCGTTTGCCAGTGTCGCTGGCTACCTGAGGCGAAACGAGATCCAATCACGTCTGAACCTTTTCGGCGAACTGGTGAACGAAGCGACGTTGGAAGAACTGCAGGAAGAGTACGTCGCCCGCTTCGACTTCAACCCGGCGGCGGCGCCGTACCTGGGTCACCACCTTTACGGCGACAACCAGAAAAAAGGCGGATACATGATCCAGGTGAAGCAGGAGTACGCAAGGCACGGCTTCGTCGCGCCCGAAGACGAACTCCCCGACCACCTGGCGGTGCTTCTCTCCTTTTTGGCGCACCTGGCGCGGCACGGCGAGGATGAGGCGCGCCGCGAGTTCATCGACAAACTGGTCCTGCCCGGGATCAACAAACTGATCGGGTCGCAGGCCCCGCGCGACACGTCCCCATGGTTCACCCTGGTCGAGGCGGCCGAACTGCTTTGCAGCGCGGACTGCCGGGAGGTTCCCTCATGCTGAACGATCTGATCTTCATAGCACTTCCCTACGCGGCAATCGCGCTGGTGCTCCTGGTCACGCCGTACCGCTTTTTGAGTAACCGGCTCACCTGGTCGGCCTACTCGACGCAGTTTCTCGAGAGAAAAATCCTCTACTGGGGGATCAACCCGTGGCACTACGGCATCCTCCCCATCCTGCTGGCCCATGTCTTGGGCTTTGCCTTCCCCGGTTTCTTCAAGGGGTTCCTCGGCAACCAGCAGACGCTTTTCGCGACGGAAAGCGTCCTCTTCGGGCTCGGCGCCTTCGCCCTGTTCGGCGTCCTGCTCCTTTTGCTGCGGCGAGTGAACTCGGGGATGCTGAAGCGGGTCACCTTCAGTTCGGATTGGCTCGTGCTCTACCTGCTCGCCTTCCAGGCGGGGACCGGGATCTACATCGGCTACTTCATGCGCTGGGGCTCGCAGTGGTACCTGCACACCGCGGTCCCCTACCTATGGTCGATAGTCTCGTTCCGCCCGCAGATCGAGTACGTAGCGGACCTGCCGCTCGCATTCAAGCTGCACGTAGCCTGCGCGTTTCTGATCGTCGCGGTGCTTCCGTTCACTAAACTCGTGCACATGCTCTACCTCCCCGTCGACTTCCTGAAGGACCCGCCGCTTCTGTACCGGTGGCGGTCGAACAAACAGTAACTAAATGACATTGCGGCTTCCGCCGTCCTCTCTCTCCCGAAGACCGGGTCAAAGCCTCCCCCAGGAGGGGGGAGGTTGGAGGGGGGAAGCCATGGAAGGACACTACGCGCCCCCTCCCTGTCCCTCCCCCCCCGGGAGAGGGGAACGATGCGGAAGCCAGGGTTGATGGGCACTTGAAAATTACAGGAGGGTCGATGTCGTCAAGAGTATTGGCAGTATGGAGTCCGGAGGACGCAACATTCTGGGAGGATCAGGGGAAGGCGGTCGCCTATCGAAACCTCTGGATCTCGATCCCCGCCCTGTTCCTCTCATTCGCGGTATGGATGGTCTGGAGCGTGGTGGTGGTGAACCTGCAGTCGATCGGCTTCGCCTTCGACGCGGACAAACTCTTCTGGCTGGCGGCGCTTCCCGGGCTCTCCGGCGCCACCCTGAGGATCTTCTACTCCTTCATGGTCCCCATCTTCGGCGGCAGGACCTGGACCACGATCAGCACCGCATCCCTTCTCATCCCGGCGGTAGGCATCGGCTTCGCCGTGCGCGACCCGAGCACGAGCTACACGACCATGCTGCTGCTCGCCTTCCTTTGCGGCCTGGGAGGGGGGAACTTCGCGTCCAGCATGTCCAACATCAGCTTTTTCTTCCCGAAATCGCTGAAGGGAACCGCCCTCGGTCTGAACGCAGGTCTCGGCAACCTGGGGGTCAGCGCCATGCAGTTCCTGGTGCCTATCGTCATCACCACAGGGACCTTCCGCTCGCTCTGCGGCGACCCACAGCTCTGCGTCATCAAGGGGACGGCGGAGTCGGTATGGATGCAGAACGCGGGCTTCATCTGGGTCCCCTTCATCGTGCTCGCCACCCTCGCCTCCTGGTTCGGCATGAACGACATCGCAGATGCGAAAGCGTCCTTCAAGGAGCAGTCGGTCATCTTCAAGCGCAAGCACAACTGGATCATGTGCTGGCTCTACCTCGGCACCTTCGGCTCCTTCATCGGCTACTCGGCCGGTCTGCCGCTTTTGATCAAATCCCAGTTCCCCGCCGTCAGCCCGACCCAGTACGCCTTCATCGGTCCGCTGCTGGGCGCGCTGTTCCGTCCGGTCGGCGGCTGGATCGCGGACAAACTGGGCGGCGCACGGGTCACCTTCTGGAACTTCATCGCCATGGCGGCGGCCGCCGGCGGCGTGCTGTACTACCTTCCGAGTCAGGGAAACCCCGGCAATTTCTGGGGCTTCCTCGCCATGTTCATCCTGATGTTCGTAACCACCGGGATCGGCAACGGCTCCACCTTCAGGATGATACCGGTGATCTTTTTGACCGAACGCCAGCGTGCCGCTCAGGGTGGCGGTCCGAAGGCGCAGGCCCAGGCGACGGCCGAGGCGGGCAAGGAAGCGGCGGCGGTTCTAGGCTTCTGCTCGGCGTTCGCAGCCTACGGGGCCTTCTTCATACCCAAGGCCTTCGGCAGCTCGATCACCCACACCGGGGCCCCGCATCTCGCCCTGTACGGCTTTCTCGCCTTCTACCTGAGTTGCCTGGCTCTTACCTGGTACTGTTATTCGCGGAAAAACGCAGACATGCCTTGTTGAGGCAAGCGCTGTGAAGGGAACGGGGAAGCGTGGTAACTTTCCCCGGGGTATCAAGCAGAGTTGAGGCGGGGCGACGGCAACGGCGCCGTTCCCCGCCGCCCGCCGGAGGGTTACATGATCCTGCAACTTCTCATACCGATGCTTTTTTGCACCCTGCTGGTGGCGCTATTGTACTCCTGCGTCGGCCACGGCGGCGCATCCGGTTACATCGCGGTACTCGCCTTGTTCAGCGTGTCGCCCGAGGTCTTCAAGCCGACCGCGCTCACCCTGAACCTCTTGGTCGCCGGGATCGCCACGTGGTCGTTTTTCCGCGCCGGGCATTTCTCGTGGCGGCTTTTCTGGCCTTTCGCCGCGACCTCGATCCCGTTCAGTTTCCTGGGCGGTTACCTCACCCTCCCCGCCCATATCTACCGGCCTCTGGTCGGGGTGGTGCTGTTACTTTCCGCGTCGCGTCTTTTGCTGCAGAAAAACGCCGCCCCTGTCCGCACCACTCCCCCGTCCCTGCCGGTCGCTCTCGTCATAGGGGCCGCGCTCGGGCTTCTCTCCGGCCTGACCGGAGTCGGCGGCGGCATTTTCCTGAGTCCCCTGCTGCTGCTCTGCAAATGGGGCGAGCTGCGGGAGGTATCAGCGGTCGCCGCCCTCTTCATCCTGGTGAACTCCTGCGCCGGGCTGCTCGGGCACTTAAGCGGCGTACAGGCGATACCGAGCTACGCGCCGCTCATGGCCGGAAGCGCCCTTCTGGGCGGCGCCGTCGGTTCGCTTTTGGGCAGCCGTCACCTCCCCGTTCCCACCATCATGCGGGTCTTGTCGCTCGTACTCACCATCGCGGGATTCAAGCTGTTGCTGGTGTAACCTATAAGCCCGTCCATTCCCCTCTCCCGGAGGGCGAGGGGGTGGACAGGCATCTCTATTCCGGTTAAACAGTAGAGGGTATCAATTCACCCTCTCCCTCCGGGAGAGGGCCGGGGTGAGGGCAATGCCACGAGCTACGCATTCAAAACTACCTGATAATGTGCGTGAGTTCGCGAGGCACCTCAGGGTAAGCCAGACCGATGCGGAAAGTCTGCTCTGGCTACTCCTCAGAAATCGTAGGTTTGGCTACAAGTTTCGAAGGCAGCACCCAGCAGCTGGATATGTCCTCGACTTTTTCTGCTGCGAGGCCGGCCTATGCATCGAACTCGACGGAGGGCAGCACAACCGATTGCATGCAGCGACCTCTGACCATCAAAGGACAAAGGATCTGGAGAAACATGGCATTCACGTGATCAGATTTTGGGATGACGAAGTGCTTAAACAGACGGAAGCTGTGTTGGAAAGGATCTATCAAGAGTTGCAAGCCAGGACTCATCGCACATAAAACCACTGCCCATAGTCCATACCCTCTCCCTCTGGGCGAGGGTGGCCGGAGGCCGGGTGAGGGCGTCGCCCACGGCAACATCCAGCCACTCCCAGCGCCCTCACCCCTGCCCCTCTCCCGGAGGGAGAGGGGGGGGACTAAAACAGGAAAATCAGGAAGAGCACGCCTGCGGCGATGCGGTAGATGCCGAAGGGGATGAAGGTGTGGCTGGTGACGAACTTTAAAAGGGCCTTGATGCCGATCACGCCGAAGATGAACGAAACGACGAACCCCACGGCGATGTTCTGCCAGTCTCCCATGTGGAACACGGAGTGGTTCTTGTAGATGTCGTAGCAGGTGGCGGCAAGCATGGTGGGAAGCGCGAGGAGAAAGGAAAATTCGGCAGCGTCCTTGCGGTCGAGCCCGCAGACGAGCCCCCCGATGATGGTGGCGCCAGAACGCGAAACGCCGGGGACCATGGAGAGGCATTGCACGAGACCGATGATGAAGGCCTGCCGGTAGGTGACTTCGTCAAGGGTGTGTGTGGTGGCCGGGCGGTCCTTCATCCAGAGCTCTATGACGATGAAAGCGATGCCGCCGGCGATCAGCATGTAGCTCACCAGGGAGGGCTGGAAGAAGGACTTGACCAGTTTGTAGAGGAGAAACCCGATGGTGCCGGTGGGCAGGAAGGCCCAGCAAAGCTTCTTGAGCAGTTCCGGGCGGGCGAAGAGCTGCTTTCGGTACACCTCGACGACGGCGAGCATCGCCCCAAGCTGGATGACCACCTCGAACACCTTGTGCGCATCGGACTGCGGCAACTTCAAAAGCGTGGAAGCCAGGATGAGATGCCCGGTTGATGAAATGGGAAGAAACTCGCTCAGTCCTTCCACGATGCCAAGTATGATCGCGTCGAAAATCCCCACGGAAAACACTCCTCGTACTGCAACTGCAGTCGCTGGTAATCAAAGCGAGGTACCATACCCCATCATCTTCCCCTTGTAAAGGAGCCCGTGACTCGAGCCTGATCCTTTGAGGAAAAGCCCACTGAGGCCAACAGCATGTGATTATTGTTTTTTGAAAAAGGAGCGTGGCATGCTAGGATGCCGAGGTTTGAAGCGCTGCTGTAAAAGAGCGCGCCCAAAGTTGATTTAAACCTAAATGAAATGAGGCTTGGGAACTGTGATAGGCAAAGATGAAGTACCGGCGTTGGAAAGCGACAGGATCGCTACCTGGATCATTCTCATTTCAACACTGGCGTATATCGGCATCTATACATGCCTTAGTTTCTACGCCCATCCCGCCGCTGACGATTTCAATTTTGCCAACAAGCTGATCGAGGAAGGCTTCCTCAAAAGCCAATATTCCACGTACCTGACCTGGAGCGGGCGCTACACCAGCACGGCGGTCATCAGCGGCTTCATCGCCGGGTTCGATCTGTTACGGGGCTTTTGGCTGTTACCGCTGTTTCTGATCGTTACGACGGGCGCATCGTTCGTCGCGCTGGCGCACTCCATCTGGAAGGAGAGCAAGCCGACGCTTTCTGTTTGGTGCTATGGCCTGGCGCTTACCGCGCTCTACTTGTCCGGCCTTCCCTCCACGTCCGAAACTGTCTACTGGTTGGCCGGAGGGATCAGCTACCAGTTGGGAAACTCCCTGTATGTCCTGCTGCTGGCGGCCTTGATCAAACTGCACCGCGGTGAGGGGGGCACCAGGCTCATCGTTGCCACCGGTTTACTGGTACTCGTCATCGCAGGACTGAATGAGACCATCATGCTGCTGCAGTCGATGTCTCTCGCAGTCGTGGCGACATACGCCTTCGTACGAAAAACTCCCCAACGCTACCGCCTTTTGATGTTTACCCTGACCAGCCTTGTCGGGGCGGCAATCGTCGCCGCCGCACCGGGGAACGCGGTCCGTTCCAGTTACTATCCCGCAGCGCATGACATAGCCTTTTCCATCAAGGAGTCGATACGCTGGTCCGCAATCAGGTTCTTTTCCTGGGGAAAGTCGCCGGTCATGTGGCTGGCAACTCTGCTTTGGGTCGCCGCAACAGCTTCACACATACCGAACACCGCATCTCGTTCGAGCTTCAAGAGCAGCGCTTTTGTGGCGCTGTTATGGCTGTCGACTTTGACCGCCCTGTTCTTCCCTGCCTTTTGGAGCATGGGCTACGCTCCGCCGAACAGGACGCTCAGCATCAACTACATGTTGTTTCTGATCGGCTGGTTCCTCATGGTCAGCTTCGGCACTTCGTTACTCTCCATAAGGAAATCCGTTTTTTCCAAAAGTTTCCTTCGCTTCATCGCCGTGGTCTTCGCCATATGCCTCTTCACAACCGGCAACGGCGCCAGGGCGCTTAAGGATCTGGAAATCGCCCCCGAGTACTCGAAGCAGTTGAACGAGCGCTACAAAAAGATCGAACAGCATCGCGGGCAGGCCGCTGAACTAAAGGTACCGGTACTGTCGGAAAATCCGGGCACGATCTTCTCAGCCGACATAACAACGAAAAAAGACGACTGGAAAAACGTGTCGTATGCCCAGTATTTTCACTTGCAGGCAATAGCGACGACCTACAAAAAGCTGTAAGACGCTTTCCTTTAGAACAAGCGGCCGATCCCTTTGTGAAACGGCCTCAGGCGCTGAGCTTTTCGTAAGAGGCGTACAGGGTGTTCTCCTCGCTGCGCAGCCTCCTCGATATGGTCGCGAAGAGCCGGCCGAGCGCCCTTGCGAACTCGATGTCGATGGGAGCGTCGTCCGCCGCGTACTTTTTGAAGAAGGCGATGGCGTTACCTGAGATCTCCTCCATGTCCTTCGCGTAGAAATCGACGGTGCGTTTGAGCGCCTGGTCCGTCTGCGCGGCACGGTTCAGCACCGGGTAAAGCTGGGTGTCTTCCTTCCTCAGGTGGGCGAGCAGCGTGTTTTGCGCCGCAACGAGGATCCTGTGCGCTTCCTTGTTGGTGATGGTGGTATCCTTCACGCGATTGAGCATCGCCTCGATTTCCACGTGGTCCCTCTTCAACTCGTCGATCAACCTTGCCATGAGCCACCTCTCCTTGTCTGTCCTGCACCTAGATCAGAACGTTTGCTTTGTATGATCGGAGTATAGGCCAGGACGGAAGGCTGCGGCTTGATGCAGGTCAAGAAATAAAGGAATCGCTGAGGGCCGTGCGGATGCGTTTGCAGAGGAAGGCAAAGGCGTAGCGCCATGCGGAGCCGGTAAGCCGGAAAAGTCCCGGTGCCGTGAAGAGTCCGGGAGACAGTATCCCCCTGGCGAGGAAGTTGACCGCGCAGACGCCAACCCAGCGTTCCACCAGCATCCGGGAGAACTGTGGTTCGGGGTAGATGCCGCGGGCGTCGTTCGCGTTTTTCAGCTTGCAAAGCCAGGCGTCGATCCTGGCGAGCTGTTCGGGGACGGGAAGGTTCTGGACGGGAAAACGGACGGGGCGGGTCAGGGCGCTCAGCATCTGGTGAACCTCGAACTCCTCAGGAGTCGGATCGATGCCGAGCTCACGCAGCAGGGCGCGGCGCACCCGGCCCGAGGATTCCATCTGCTGCTGCGCATGCACGCTGGTGACCTGGCCGGCATGAAGCCGGTAGTGCAACAGGACTTCGGGGATGTTGGCGAAGCGGCAATACCTGAGCGCCTCGGCCCACAACCTGAAATCCTCGGCATGGCGGAAGTCGGCATCGTAGCGGAGGCCGTGCTCCTCGAGAAGCCTTTTGCGCAGGATCACCGTCGGGTGCCCCACCACCGGGTTGAAGAGGGTGCCGCACCTGATGCTGTCGTGGTCGCAAGCACAGCGCGTCGTCCTGCGCACGCGCTCGCCGAACTCGAGGTACCACACACCGCAGACGCCGACCTCGGGGTGGGCCTCCATGAAGTCGACCTGCCGTTGCAGCCGCTCCGGGAGGCTCACGTCGTCGCAGTCCATGCGCACGATATAGGCGCCGCGGGCAAGTTCGATGCCGCGGTTCAGGGTCGCGATAAGGCCGAGGTTTTTGCCGTTGCAGACGAGCCTTACACGCGGATCGACGAAGCTTGCGACGATGTCTTGGGAACCGTCGGTCGATCCGTCGTCGATCACCAGGAGCTCGAAATCCTTGAAGGTCTGGGCAAGGATACTCTCGACCGCCTCGCGCAGGAACACCTCCCCGTTGTAGACCGCCATCAGCACCGTCACCGCCGGGTGGCCCGACGCCGCAATAGTCACATCTTTCTCCCATCTGTTAATACGCAGGCCTAAAGACCTGTCAGCGAGCCCGATTGATCCGACAGAGCCGGATCTTACCGGCAAAAACCGACAACTTCAAACACAAATTAGTTGCAAGACCTGACGGTAAAGTGCTTTCAGAGAAGTTCCACAAAAAGCTTCTTTTGCACTATGGCCAAAAGGGGTCGCTTCATGATAATATGCCCGGGATATTTGACCGAAGCAGGTACTATGAAAGACACCCCTCAAACCATCGTCTCCCCTTCCCCGCCGACACCTGACTCTCCTCGCGGAAATCCCTTGTCGACATAGCTTAGATTTCTCCGATCAGCGCATTTTTGCGGCTGCAAAAATAATACTGATGACTCCGTCATAAAGAGGTGAAAACATGAAATCCGTATTGGTAACCGGCTCAGCAGGACTCATAGGTTCGGAAGTAGCGACTTTTTTCCATGGTCAGGGCTTTACCGTACACGGCATCGATAACAACCAGCGGGCCGTCTTTTTCGGCCCCCAAGGCGACACCCAGTGGAGTCTCAAGCGGCTGCAAACCGCGTTGCAGAACTACCGTCACCACGCCGTCGATATCAGAAACCGCGACGCGATCCTCAATCTGGTCAAGGAACTCAAACCCGATGTCATCGTGCACGCGGCGGCACAACCGTCCCACGACCGTGCCGCGGATATCCCCTTTGACGACTTCGACACCAATGCGGTCGGTACACTGAACCTCCTGGAAGCGGCACGCAGGGCCTGCCCCGAGGCTCCCTTCATCCACATGTCGACCAACAAGGTGTACGGCGACCTCCCGAACACCATCGCTCTCAAGGAACTGCCGACGCGCTGGGAATACGATGACCCGGCGTACGCGAACGGGATACCGGAAACCTTTTCCATCGACCAATCCAAGCATTCGCTCTTCGGCGCATCAAAAGTCGCAGGGGACGTCATGGTTCAGGAGTACGGCCGCTACTTCAACATGCCCACCTGCTGCCTGCGCGGCGGCTGCCTGACCGGCCCCAACCATTCCGGGGTCCAGTTGCACGGCTTTCTCAGCTACCTTGTCAGGTGCAATCTCGAGGGGATCGAGTACCGCATCTTCGGCTACAAGGGGAAACAGGTCCGCGACAACATCCACTCCGAGGACGTGGCGCGCTTCATCCACGCCTTTTACAGCGCCCCCCGCTGCGGCGAGGTCTACAATCTGGGTGGCGGCAAGAACAATTCCTGCTCGATTCTGGAGGCCTTCGAACTGGTTGAAGGCTTCAGCGGCAAGAAGCAGATTTACAACTATGTCGACGAGAACCGCATCGGCGATCACATCTGCTACTACAGCGATCTCACCAAAATGAGATCCCACTACCCGTCCTGGGACATCACGAAGACCCTCACTGCGACCATCGAAGAGATCGTCGCGTCGTGGCGCAACAGGCTGGTGTGACAGAGCAGGGAGGCAGGCAATCGTGATAGTAGTCAAACTGATGGGCGGACTTGGCAACCAGATGTTTCAATACGCCGCCGGGCGCGCCCTGGCCCACGCGAACAAGGACGTGCTCAAACTCGATCTGAGCCACTACAGCAACCCTCCACCTGGGTGCGTCCCGAGAAAATACGAGCTCTACAACTTCAACATAAAGCCCGAGTTCGCCACGGATGAAGAACTGCAGCGTTTCGGTCGCCACGGTTCCCCCAAATGGCTGTTCACCCGGGCCAAACAGTTACTCGGCCGCGTGCAACCATGCTACCTGACGGACCGCGACATCCGGTTCAACCCGCGCTTTAAAAAGGCCACCGGCGACGTTTATCTTGACGGGTACTGGCAGTCCACGAGGTATTTCGCGGAAATCGAGGGGACGATCCGGACCGAACTGCAGCCTGCCGTTTCCGGTGCCGGTCACGTCATGAAGCTTTGGGAGGAAATACAGGGATGCAATTCGGTCTGCGTGAACGTGAGGCGCGGCGATTTCGTCACCGACAATTTCCTTGGTTGCCTCGGCATCGACTACTTCCGCAGGAGCCAGCAAGTGATGGCACAGTCGCTGCCCGACGTCAGGTACTTCGTGTTCTCGGACGACATCCCATGGTGCGAAGAACATTTCGGGAAGGATCCCTGCACTACTGTGGTCTCTCACGACTACGCCGGTCCGGACTTTATCGACTATCTGTTCCTTATGACGTCGTGTAAGCACTTCATCATCCCCAACAGCAGTTTCGCATGGTGGGCCGCCTGGCTGTGCGCGAACCCGTCCAAGCGTGTCATTGCGCCGCTAAGGTGGTTCAACGACACAACGGTCGACACCTCGGACATCGTGCCGGGCACCTGGCAGCGCATCTAAGGGAGTCTCAGTCTCTCCCCTGCCCCTTGCCTGCCTGGCCCAACGACGCTAAGGCCTCAAGCCAGGCATCCAAAAGGGGCATCTCCTCTTCCCCGATCAGGCCAAGTTCCACGAAGGCGCGGTAGCACGACCTCAAGTTGTCGGGCATGTGCGAGTCTCCCGTCGCGAGTTCGAGACCCGCCAGCGCCTTGCAGATCTTGACGTTGTTCAAGTAACCGGGCACTTCGTCCTTGAAGTCCCTCAGCAGATCATGCTCGTTGCGCTCCTGGTACACGGTCGGCCCGTGGAACAAGACGCCCCAGCCGTTGGCCCAGCAGATGCGCTGCGCGATGAAGCTGCGCCAGATGTCACACATGCGGAAACTGCAGTACGAGGGAATGTAAAGAAGGGGAAAGGCTTCCCTGAACCAGGTGGTGTTCTGGCTGTTGAACGAGGTCCAGCTACCCTCCCCTATCGCCACCTGCGCGGCGGCATCGAAGCGTTGCGGCAACTCACGGGTGAGACGGTAGATGGCATCCACGTCCGGGTTGTCGTCGGCCAGCCCCTGCTGAATCGGACAGACGATTTCCCTCTGCGCGCTCGTCTGAAGATCGGGAACCGGTGCCTGGATCTCCTCGAGCGGAAACCCCCGCGGCCAGATCATGGCGTCGGTGAAGTACCGGTAGACGTTGACCCACCCCCCATCACGTACAAGCGGGACCCGATGCACCCGCCCCTTCTCCAGCCAGAACGACTCCCTCGGGAAATTGTCGTCGTCGGTCTCGATGATGGTGTGCGCACCCCGCGCCATTGCGGCAAGATACCCCAGGTTCTTCCGCGCGTAGTGGCGCTCAGGAAGAAGCGAGGCAATCCGCAACGGCATCCGCCTTTGGCTATCCAGACTAAGGAATTGGCAGCCGCCGAGAGAGAAGTCAGCGGGAGACTTGGTGTCCCCGACGACGAAGAAATCGATTCCGTGGCGCAGACATCCCTCGGCGCAAGCCCTGAGCGCAGGGTTAGGCGCGGAAATGGAAGTGATAACGAGCGCGGTGTCAGTCATGAGCGCCTCCCTTGAGGATTTGTGTTATACGTGCCATGTATCCGGGCAGAGTCACATGCTGCAGCCACCAAGGCACGGAAGGCAGTGGATTTGATTCAAGAAAGCCCGAGATAGTAATGCACATATCTGACGGCCTTGGAACTGAACTCAAGCAGCAGGTACAGCGGCGTGCTGCGGTAGTAGTTTTCCATATTCCATATGCTGTTTGGCATGCCGATGAACATGGCGAGGAGCAGTAGTTCCCCCCGTGAGCGTCCCGCCAAGGCGTCCGCCGACGCAACCACTCTATTGGGGATGAACCTGCGCGGCAGGAGCAGTACTTGTGCGGCAGGGGGGGGGACCAGCAGGTACAAAATGAACGAGGTTGTTACCCAGAAGAAGATCCAGCGTCCATAATCGAAGCCAAGTATGAACAGCGGAGAAACAGCTAGAAGCTGCAGCAGCAGAAAGCTGCAAAGGCTCGATCGCTCTTCAGCCACCACATGCCGGGGTTGATTGTCTGAGGCGCCTAGCCGGTGGATATTAACCGACACGATGAATATCGAGACGATGATGATGAGCCATGCGATAGGTGCGTAGATCCCGTCGTTGAAGTTGGCCAGTTGTTTTGCGGAGAAGCTCACCCCCTTCTGCAGACTCCAGGAAATCCCATCGATGGCAGAGGGTATGGCAGTGGTCGCGTTTTGGTCCTGAAACGGAAATGGAACGGGCTTCCATGACTCCCAGATGGCGGACGCTATGCCAACAGTGCCCTTGTTGTAGAGTACAAGAAGGAAGGCAGCCAGACCTGGAGAGAGTTGCAGTGCCGAAATAAAGGCAGCCTTGACAGGACGCCCCACCTCACGAAGCACCCGCTGCTGGTAGTTAAGCAGCAACAGCACCGGTACGGCCCAGAAACCGACCGACTCGTGGACGAGCAAGGCGAAAACAAGCAGGAGGTTGATGCCGATTGCTTTTCCCCGGATATCGATCACCGTCAGACGAACCATGCCGATGAAAAGCCATATGAGCAGGAGATCCTTGCGCGCCCAGAAATTATTTAGCACAGGAGCGCCGAGCAGGAAGACGAACGGCAACAAAAACAGCGGCAATCCGGCACGCCGAAAGGATCGGTAGAAAAAAACGACCAAAGCGACATACAGACAGAAACAGGCAGACAAAATGACGTAATAAGGGCTTAGGCCAAAACGGTAATACGAAATGAGCAGCAATTCACCGATCAAGCCTCTCCGTACAAAGCCTCCCTGGTAGTTGATCAGCCATTCTGTTATCTGCCAACTTTCCTTGTAATAGCCGGTCAATATCCGTTCGGCGAGTTTAAACGCAAGGATTATAGGGAAGAGTATTCCAATCGTTCTGGCAAAGTAATTTCGCATTGTATTTTCGATTTACCATGCCCCGTCATCCCCCAAGTGGCGGACTGGCGTGCGGTATGAGGCAGGTGCGCCTCACTGAATGACGACGGGTTTCCCGGTCAGACGTTTCAAGAAATAGTAGCCAAGGACAGCAAAAGAATTGTAGATGGCTCTGCGGGAAACGCGTGGAGAAGGCGCCCGGTATCGGATAGGAACCTCTACATGGCTGAAGCTGCGCATCAGATATCTGACCTCGGTCTGATAAAAGTGCGCCTTGGAGAGAAGCTCATATCCCAGAAGTTTTCCCAGGACCCCAGCATTAAACCCCTGAAACCCGGAGGTCATGTCGTAGAGCCTGCTACCAAGAAGCAGGTTCGCCAGGAAGGTCCCCCCGCGGGAGAGCACCCTGCGGTTCAGCGGGGAGTCACCGATAGAACCGCCGGTGATAAAGCGGCTGCCAAAGACGCAGTCGTAGCCCCGGCCGAAGGCATCCAGAAAGATCGGGATTGCCCTCGGGTCGTGTGACAGGCCTGCGTCCATCTCGATGATGAACTCGTGACCGGCACGGAAGGCCTCTTGGTAACCACGCAGGTAAGCGTCCACCACATTTCTTGTTTCCGGGGCCCAAACCGTGATGAAACGCCCGTCCTTTTGCGAGAGTTCCCTGCATAACTGTAGCGTACGGTCTTTCGAAACCTGGTCGACGATGAAGTAGACGGCGCCAGAGGCGAGCTGGTCCAGGATCTTCACAAGTTCAACAGTGAAGATCTCGAAGTCCGGTTCTTCGTTGGCCATCGGGACGATTACGGCCCAGTTGCTCGTTTGGATACAGTCCATTGCGACGAAGGAACCCCCTTGATGTCATGCGCGCCCCCACTCACCGGCCGGTGAGACAAAGGCGGAAAAAACTGAATTCGCTGCCTTGCCGTCAGCGGGAGCACAGGTGCATTAAAACACTTTAATTGCCGAGATTATCTATACAGAAAAAGCGACGGATCTGCAACTATCAGTCATCATTGCCATCATTACCGTCTACGAGACGGTGCGCCTCGCTGAGCAAGTCAGCCATGTTTTGTCGATCGGCCTTTATCCCGTCTGTGAAATAAGGAGAGCATGGCCCACGGAACAAACAGCAGGTACCAGAGCACGTAATTCAGGTGGAGGTGGATGTATGAGTGCCCTTTCGCCAGAATAAACCAAGAAAGCGGGGCCAAGGCCGAGACCACCAGTGTGCAGGAAAGAGAAGAGTCACGTCGCCACAGGCTTGCCACACCGGCCAGCAGAACAAACAGGGGAAAGGCCACACCCCCGAAGGCCTTGTACGCAACGAGAGACGTCCGCAGGGGACCAATCCCCAAGACCGCTCCCTTCAGCGCCGCCAGGGTCATCTTTTCCGTCACATCTTGAACGGTGACGTATTCCCGCCAGGTGGGTACGATGCGGTCTTCCCAGGGAAGAAAGTGCGGCATGTGCAGATAGCGCCCAACGAGAAGAAGCGGGCTGCACGTCAAAGATGCACCGTAGTTCTTCTTGTATCCCTCAGAGCAGGCATCGACATCGGGCGCATTTCTGCAAGCCTCGCGCGCCAAGGCATCGACATCGCCGGTGGCCAGCCTCTTCCTGGCGATATCAGCCACCCGCTCGTACTGCAGCCCCTGTCCGTGACCGAGCTTTCGCACGTGAATCGTGGCCGCGACTCCGAAGGCGAGCAAAGCGGTGATGCCGAACAACACGGTCTGCACCGCAGCGCGTTTCCCGTCAAGCCGCAAACGGCTCGCGTAATAGGCCAGCGGGAGAAAAGCGGCCAGTACGATAGTCGTGATATACTCGTAGCCACAGAGAAATTTCATCAACAGGCTGGCGAAAAGCAGCAACAGCAGCACCAGAAAACGCCGCGGCGAGTGCAGCGCGCACTTCCCGTAAGCTAAGCTGACCAAGGCCGGAAGGAACCAGGTTGCCTCCACCCAGTAAAGGTTTCGCGCGAAAATTACCACCCACGGGCTGAACACGAGCACTGCACAAAAGCAAAGCGATCCACGCAGGGAAAACTCCCGCGCGAGCACGACGAAGAAGCCGGCCACCACGAGCGCCATGAACATGGCGCACGCCGACTGCAGGAACCTGACGTCTTCGTTCAACGCCGCAAGCCAGGACCAAAGGATGAGCTGCAGGCCGTACTGAGACTGGTATTCAGTAAACTCTCCGCCCCTGTTCTTAACCGCGTAAAGCTCGTGAGCCAGAAGGTCCTGGCTCTTTAGGCCGGGGCGGTCGTACTTCCCAAGGGTCAGGGTGCCGTCCTGCGCGCGGCCGTGCAGGAGGCCGTCGAGCACAAGCCGTTCCGAATCGAGCTGGTGCTCGATGAAGAGGGTGTCGGAGGTCACCTTGAACGCGTTGAAGCCGTAGGAAAAAAAGGCGGCTGTGGCAACGAGCAGGGCAAGATGCAGAATTCTGAAGTCGGGCGAGGTAAGTTTCATCTTCAACACTTCCCGCCCCGTCCGGGCGACGGATTGTAACGGGAGAGGCATGCCATGATGAGCACCCGCAACAGCCCAAGATTCCCCCTGAAGGCGCTGATTTTGGTGGGCACTTTACCGGTGGCCGGATACCGGCGCGCAGCGGGAAGCTCCCTGCAGCGATAGCCCAGCCTTGGCGCACGGAAGGAGAGATAGGCGAGCAGCTCATACCCGGCGAAAAGATCTCTGAACGGAGCGATTTCCGGGTCGACAAGCATCCTGCCGCTGTAGCCGCGGAACCCCTGCGTGGTATCGGTCCAGTGAAAGCCGGAGCAAAGACTCAATAAAGGCGCGTGAAGCCAACGGATGGCGAGGTCCCTCATTCTGGGGGTGTTCTCCGCGACGCCTCCCGGCAGGTAGCGCGAGGCCTGCACGAAATCGGTCCCGTCCTTGAGTGCTTCGACAAACGCTGCGATCGCCTCGGGGTCATCCTTGTCGTTGCCGTCTATGGTCACGACCCCCTGATACCCATGATCGAGCGCGAAGGCGTAAGCGCAACGCAGCTGCGCGCTTAATCTCCCCGGGCCGGTCTTTACCAGCAGCCCCCTTACCCCGCATCTTTCGAGCAGCTCCAGATCCAGAGAGCCATCGGTAGTGCCGCCATCAACGATGATGATGTCTGAAATTTCTGGAGTACGGCAAGCGGACATGCGCTCGAGGAGTTTGCGGATCCTGCTTCCCTCGTTGACGACCGGGATCACGACGCAGAACGTGCGGCTCTTCCCGAGCCAAAGGGGGATCTCGAAGGAGGGAACCTCCCAATGCGAACGCTGATCTGACGTAAGGACCTGGTTCATGGCAGCCTCCCCTCTTCTCCGCGCCGGTAGTGGGCCAGGGCAACCTGCACCCCCCGCTCGATACCGGCGAGAGCGGGTTCGTCTTTCGGCGGCAGCATCTCGATGCAGGCGACGCGTTCCGGCACGAAAGCCGCCACTTCATCGGCAGCCTTGGCATGATCCGTTTCGCCGTCGCCAAGAACGACGAGATGCGGCTCGCTCAGGTGGATGTGGCCGATCAAGGGAGCAAAGGCGCGACAAACCGCACCGACGTCCTCCCCGTTTATCGTGCACGCACCGGTGTCGAACAAAAGGCGGATGGCGGGATGGGCAACGTCCGCCACGACCTGGGCGGCCTCGGCCGTGGTGGTCATGAAGTTCGCCCCGTAGCAGGGCGGGTTCGGCTCCAGACAGACAAGGACGCCACGGCTGGCGGCGATATCCCCAAGGCGGGAGAAAAAGCGGTGCGCGATGTCCCTTGTTTCCGCATCGGTGCGGCAGGAGCGATCACGGTTTTTAGGGGAGCCGAAAGCGAGCCTTGTCGCACCGAGCCCCGACGCTATGCGACACACCTCACCCATGTGGGAGAGCATCGCATCCTGCTGCGCATCGGTTCCGAAGAGATTGAGTCCGGTGGTCCCGTACAGCAGGGCCTGCATCCCCGTTATCGTGATCCCTTTGTCACCCCACCAGTTCCTGACGCGCGAAAGGTCCGTGCCGCTTGCAGCGCAAAAATCGGGAAAGTACTTTCCTGGCGCGATGTCTATGGCATCGATTTCATGGCGCCTCAAAAGGGCTGCCACTTCGGTGTCCAGCGTGACATCCCAGGCAAGATTGGAGATGGCGACTCTCATAGCTGGTGCGCCCCCTTGAGGGTCAGCGGTTCGGACTGGGCGTAGGCACGGATCGCCTGGACAGACTCGCGGCGGCTGTACTGGTATGGGCCGTTTCCGCCGAAAAGCGGGGCGTGCACAGAGCGGAAATCGTAACGAGCCGCCACACCGCCCAGAGTATTGACGAAAGGCCTGCCGAACCCCTCTTCGGAGACCTGCGCAACGCTGACCGGTTCGGCGGTGAGGTGCACCAGCGTCAATCCCGCCTCCAGGGCGGTCCGGATGTCGTACCAGAGGTTCACCATAGGATAGAACTGGAAGACGCCGCGGCCGTCGATGGCGTGCAGGTTGTTGTCGTTAAGAAAGTCGAAGACGACGTTCTTGCGCAGCCCCGGCCCCACCAGACCCGGCAGTCTGACGATCAGGTGATTCTCGAAACGACACTTCACGAAGTTCTCCAAGAGGAGCCGATGCCTGCCGTAAGGGTGCAGACCCGCTTCGTCGGGAATGCTGTTCTCGTCGACACCAGCAGGGTTCCCGAAGACGTCGACGGTGCTTATGAGGACGAAAGTGCCGCAGCAGACCGTCTCGAGGTGCCCCATCAGTCGTTCGATATTTTTAAGGTCCGCCTCCGGTTCGCGATTAGCGATCCATTTCTGCGCGGGGACGCCGGCGCAGACCACGCAATCGTAAGAGGCATTCTCGATCCCGGCTATGTCAGTGGAGCGAAATACTGCTTCAAACTGCCGCTGCCTAAGCAACGTGGTTCCGACGTACCCGGTATATCCGATCAGTGCGCTGCTCATGCCGAGTCCCCTCTATCAAACTTTCTGGTAATGAAGCCGATAATGCCGTCAAGGTATAACACCGACAGCAAGCTGAAAGAAAGCCCTACCGTCAAGGAAAAGATGTACCAGTCGTACATGGTGTGCCACATTATGTGCTGGTACGCACACACGTACCACGAGAGGTAGCCCGCGACACCGTAACAGATGATCAACATCTCGGTCCCCGACCTCCGCTTCATCTGCGACAAGCCGGCCAGGAAAAGAAGGAACAGTACCTGCCGTTCCGAAAGCTTCCACCACGCGGCGTTCAAGCTGAAAGCCACGGCCAGCCACCGCTGGCTGAGAGCAGAGAAAAATTCAGGGCCAAAGGGAGCAGGGACGTGGCTTGTCGTGGCAGTCCGGAGCTTTACGTGAACGAACGCCTGTCGAGCGGACTCTGTGAAAGAGAGCATCCATCCGCTGTCGACGTCTATCAGGATGACGTGCGCAACGAGGCAGAAAGCGAAAGATAGACAAACGGCAGCAAAGGCTACCGCGCCGCTTCGCAGCTTGCGGCGCCACCCGTCATCGGTAAAGAGGGCAGTGGAAAAGGCAGTCAGCAAGGTGAAGACGGTGGCGAACTCGTACCCTCTTGCGAAATAGGCTACGCCTGAAAAAAAGATCAGAAGCGGCGAGAGTCTTCTGCCAAGACAAGAACGACAGGCGATGACCGCCGCGGGAAGCACCATGAGCGAAGACATAAAGTACAGGTTGTGCGAGTAGAAAAGAAAACCCGCGCTCCCCCCCAGTAAAAGCGGGACGACGAAGTGATGCTTCACGCTCCGCGCCTGACAGAAGAAATACAGAAAAACGGTGAGGCCGAGAGAGAATAACGCGGCATTCACCAGGCGCAGCATGTCGAATAGGCGGTCCAATGCACCTTCCGTCTTTAGATGGAGCGACCTCGCAAGCAATGTAGCCGGAACGGTCTGCAAAGAGAGGTTCGAGGTGTACTTGTGATACCCCGTGCCTTGATAGGAGTAATCGTCGGGATAGCCGCTGGTCTTGATGGGGAGGAAACTCCCGTCACTATCGAGGATGTTGCGCTTTATCGTGTTGCGCACGATGTTCTCGGAATAGGAATCGACCCGGTCGGCATAGCGGCCATTGCCGTCGCCATAGGGGAAACGCAGGTCCTGAGGGTTGCCCGCAAAGAAAAGCAGCACCACCGCCGCATAGACGAGGATGCAACCCGCTCTCCGGGCCATGCCTTCACCCCGCTCCCCGGGCAGTGACAAAAACATCAGCAGTTCCTGCCGGTCTGGACCAGGTTCGCGTCCGTGGTCGTGGCGCCGCTCAAAACGTTCAGCCGGTCCTTGTTCACCATCACGGCGCTGTTCTTCTCGAAGACCACGGAATACTCGGCCTGTTCGCTGCGATCGAGCAGACGCCCGAGGTACTCTCCGAAAAAGGCCATCATCACGAACTGCATCATGAACAGCGCGGACATGAACAGGATGGTCGTGGTCCATCCTTCAACAACATGCCCTTTCACCAGGTGAACGAGGAGGCTGTAGGTACCGAACAAGAAGGCGGAACAGCTGCCGAAAAAGCCGAGTCCGGACATCCAGCGCAACGGCCGCGAGGAGTTGAACACCATGAGCTGCAACAGTGCACGGGCGCCTACCCAAAGCGAGCGGGGCGCGCGGCGCCTTTCGGGCCGCAGGGCGTAGTTGTAAGCGATCTGCGGGTAGCCGGTCTTCTGGATCCTCATGGGAAGCTGCTGGTGGAAACGCCCGGTACAGGAGACGGAGTTGACGGCCCGGCGACTCAGGCACCTGAGCCCGGTGGCGTCGCGCGGCAGGGAGTACTCGATCATGTGCAGCACGTGCTCGACGAGCGGTCTCAGCATCCGATACCAGATCGTTCTGGGCTGTTTGGCAACCCCTACCACCACGTCGTACCCTGACTTGCAAAGGGCCACGGTCTCGGAGATCGCCCGGACCGGGGTCGCCTCGGAGTCGAACATGACCGCGAAGTCTCCGATGGCGTTCTCAAGACCCGCGCCCCAGGCGACATCCGGGGAGACCCGGGACGATAGCTGGATATAACGCAGGCTCGGGATCTCTTCTAGGACCGCCTGGTCCTGCAGGGTAAACGGCTGCATGGTACCCTGTCCGACCGCCACCACCTCGTAATCGGAAAAATGACGGTCCAGTTCGCCCTGGATGTCCTGAAGCATCGGCGCGACGGCGGCAAGAGGCCGCTCTTCCACGACGACGACGGAGACAAAGGATTCGCTTTTCACGCTGGGCACCTCGGCAATCAGGATAGAAGGTTATGTGCGTCGATCGATTCCAGCACGTCGTAGACGTTGTCGATCTTTCCCCCCATGACGCAATGGAAGCCTTTCAGTCCGTAATGCGGCAGGAAGAGGATCGGCCGGGAGTCGTCGGACTCGCTGCGCGGCAGCACCGTCTTGACCTCCCAGAGGGAATCACGGTACTCGCACTCGGAGAGAACCGGAAAGTAGCGCGCCGCGTCCTTTTGCATGTAGCGCCAGGCACTGTGGCGCAGGTCGCCGCGGAAACGGTCCTCGGCGTCGAAAAAGCCGGGGCGATCGCCGTCTCTCCACTCGTAGTGCGGGGTGTACCGGACATGGCTGAACGAATGCAGCCCCACAGGGGGAAACGGCATGACGGAAAAGAACGGACCGCACATCACCGTTACCCCCACCCTTTTGAACGGGTCCGGGACATCAACCAGGCACATCTCGGTCATCTCGTGTTTGAGCGGAACGAGATCGAGCCCACAGCGCGCCGGGAGGAAATTGATGCGGGAATAGGTGCAGTTGAAAACGTGATCGGCATAGACCGTTTCGTGCTCCCCCGACGCCGCGTGCAGCAACTCGACCATCACCCCATCCCCTTTCGGGGTGACCCGCTCCGCCGAGGTCTCCGTGGAACAGTGCACCTGCGCGGCTGCGATCCTGGCCGCCATCAGGTCCCGCAGCTTCACCGCGTCGAAGGCGTATTCCTGGACCGAGAAACACTCCTCGATGAGAGCCGGATTGCAAAGCGCCCTTATGCCGTGGGGAGCCGGCGTGCAGGGAGCCCCGATGCGCTCGCAGAACTTGAGAAACTGTTTCGCGGAAACCTTGCCTAGCGGGGCCGCGATACAGTAATACTTCTCGAACCCCGAGTCGATGCACTCCCTGAACTCCTCCACGAAACGGGGAAAGGAGAGACGCGAGCGCAGCGCGGTCAGAACACTTCTCGGGTAGTGGTAGCCGTTGTGGACCCGGGCCTGGTTGGCGTAGGAGGCCCTGGACATCATGGCCGGATCCTTCTCCACAAGACGCACCGCGCACCCCTGACGCGCGAGCTGCTCGGCCAGGTACATCCCGAAGAATCCGCCGCCTATGACGAGGATCCGCTTTCTCGCGGGAACCGAATCCTTCACTCGCGCCCCCCTGCAACCTCGTGGTAGAGCGCCTCGTAGTCGAGGGCGATCTTTTCCCAGGTGAAGCGCTCGCGCCACGCGGCGTGCCCCGACTCAGCCATCCTGAGGCGCGCCTGTTTGTCGCGGTAAAGCATTTCCAGAAGAAGTGACGAGTCCGCGACCTTCGCCTTGCTGAACCCGGCACGGTTGATACGCGTCGGCAGCAGCGCCCCTCCCCCGGACCATGAAAGGATCTCGGCGGCGTTTCCGACATCGGTGGTGAGAAAGGGAGTCTTAGAGGCCATGCACTCGAAGAGGACGATGGGTGAGCACTCGATGTTGGACGGGAACAGGAAGAGATCGGCCTGCTGATAGGCGGCAACCGTTTCCGCCCGGTCGAGCGGCTTCACCATGAGCCGCTTACCCTTCTTGGCGAAGTGCTCCTTCAGACCTAAGAGACGTTCCCTCATGCGGCACGCCCTGGCGCAGCCGATCCCCGCCTCGTTGCCGACCAGCAGGAAGGTGGCGTTTGCGATGCGAGCCCGGTCGAAGATCCTGATCGCCTCCGCGTGCCCCTTCACACCGGTGTGGGAACCTACATGCAGCACGAGGAAGTGGTCCTCAGGGATACCATGCCTTTTTCTGAAGGTGACTGAGTGATCCGGGGCAAATTCGTCCGCGCCGGCGCCGTTGGGGATGAGCATGATCTTCTCGACCCGCCGGCTGCGCGCGAATTCGATATCCCGGTAGTCGTCGGAGAGAAAGACGTTCATGTCGTATTTCTTCATGAACTCTCCCATCTGCGCGAAGTACCCCCGGTAACGCCTAAGGTGCAGCGCGGAAAACCCCGTCGGGACGAAGACCTTCGCCGGCCAAAGGCGGTCCAGCAGGGGAAGCGCGAGGTCGGTGGGCCAGACCTGCGCCGCGAAGTTGGTGATGACGTCGAAGTCGGCATTGAGCAGGAATTCACGGTAGCGCTGTGCGTCACCGGTGATCCCCCTTACCGCGTTGCCGGCGACGTTGAAAGACCTTATCTCGACGCCGTTCAGACTCCCGTCTTTTCTTTGCGCGACTTCGCTCGTTGCAACAGTCACCCGGTGTCCGAGCTTTACCAGCCGCTCGGAGATCTGCCGGACCACCTCCTGCATCCCTCCGACGGAAGGGTGATAGAACTCGACCGTGTGCAGTATGTTCAGGCTCTTGGCTCCGGGCACGTCAGGCTCTCCCCGCCCGCCCGAAGGAGAGCAGGCGCCGCACCTTGAAAAGCCAGTTGAGCACCTTCAGGAATTTCTGATAGTTCGGGCAGTTGTACCTGGTGATGAGCTGCATTTCCTTCTCGTAAAGCAAATGCTCGATATTGTCACAGAAACACTGACGGTGCTTGCGCACCATCTTTTGATAGATATCAGCCCTCTGCGTGGCGTCATGCGATGACTTGGAACGTCCCGTTATCCGGTAGAAAAAGAGCGGCTCCTGGAGCACGTGCACGGTCCACCCCTTCGAGGTCCCGGAAATCCAGAAGTCCCAGTCCTCGTAAAGGATGGTCGTGTCATAGCCACCGGCGTCCTCCCAGAACGCCCTGCGGAACAGTGCGTTGCCGCAGCAGTTGTTGTCGGCGAGGAAATTTTCCACCCCTCCCCCCTCAGGAAGCCAGTAGCCGTGGTGGATGCCGAACTCCTGGATGCCGCAGGTCACCACCCCGACGCCGGCATCGTTTTCGAACACGGCCAGCGCCTTCTCAAGGAAGGAGGGCGCGAAATGATCGCCGGAATCCAGGGTCAGGATGTAAGGAGTCGCCGTCGCCGCGATCCCCTGGTTGCGCGCGTTGCCGGTCCCGCCGTTTTCGGCGAGGCGGATCACCTCGACGCGGCTCTTTTTCTCTAATTCGACAAGGACCTCGCGGGTCGCACGATCTGTGGAGGCATCATCCACGATCACGATGCGAAAATCCTGACAGGTCTGTTCGAAGGCGCTGCGCACCGTCTCCGGCAGGTAACCGCCGTCGTTGTAGCAGGGGATCACTATGGTGACCTTCTCAGTATGTTCCATCATATGTGTCCCCCCACTCATCGAAGCTTCCCAAAACTGTCGCGGATGGTGCGCAAAATCGCCATAGCGTCCACCACTGAATTGCATTGCCAATAGATCGCAGCCAAATGGTGCCCAAGCGCCGCCATCCCCTGGCCACGCTCCGCGTAGGCGCGTGCGAAATGCCTGTGCAGGTCGGCGTAGAACCTGATTTCGTCGCGCCCCTTTTGTACGGAGCTTTTCCGGGGCCAGATGAAATGCCAGCTTTCACGCGGCGCCGGGCCCGCCGCACCGTACCTAAGCCACTCGCGCCTCCTGATGATCGCGGAGTTTTCCGACTGCAGTGCGGTTTTGCGCAGCGACTCCCCTTGCGGGTTGATCCGGTACTTAAGTAGCGGCACCGGCAGGTTGCGGAACTCCCCCTCCACGGCCAGTCGCGTCCAGAGGTCGTAGTCCTCGGCAGCGTGAAACTCCTCCCGGTACCCCCCGACCTTCAGCACCGCTTCCCTGCGGAACACCACCGTGGGGTGGCCAATAGCGCAGATGACGGACAGTGCGAGCTTCAGCCCCACGTCATCGACCGGCTTTGGCTCATACCCTATCGGCACCCCGGCCGCGTCGATGATTTCCAGATCGGACCCCAAAAGGACGAGGCCTGGACGCTCCCTGAACTCGGCCACCTGCCTTTCCAGCCGGTGCGGGCAGGCGACGTCGTCGGCATCCATCCTCGCCACCAGATCGGCACGGGCGAGCTCGAGCCCCTGGTTCAGGGTCGCGATCAGCCCCATGTTCCTTTCGCGCCGGACCAGGCGGATCCTCGCGTCCTCACAGGAAGCAACCAGTTCGGGGCTGCCGTCCGTCGAGCCGTCGTCGATGACGAGCAGTTCGAAGTCGGTGAAGCTCTGGGCGAGTATGCTATCCAACGCCTCGCGCAGATACCTGGCGCCGTTGTACACCGGCATCAGCACCGTGACCGCCGGCTTATGGGCCTTGCACTCTTCAATGCACATGAGAAGCCGTCACCCCGGAAGGTACTTTTTGAGCCGCGCGGTGAACCTGCAGAAGGGACATTCGTGCGGGATAAAAAGCGGAGGGAGCTTGGTATAGTGATGGAGCTTTTGCAGCATCCTTTCCCGGGTCTGCGCATCCCCGCGCTCCATGATGAAATCCAGGTGCTTTATCTTGTCAGGGCGCACATCGTACCACTCCGCGAACTCGAGGTACCTGATGAGGAGGTCGTCGACCGGAGCGGGGACCTTGACCTCGACCTGCACCTCTCCCATCGGGAAAAAAGCGGAAGCGGCGTTTTCCAGAACGCTTTCGAAGAGCGCCGGCTTGACCATGAGCTTTTCATAGGCCGGCATCGCCTCGTACAGGTCGAAACGGAAATTAAGCGCCCCCTCAAGGAGCAGGTCGACGTGCACGTGCTGCCTTTTGTGCACGTTGCTCACCTTTATGCCGTACCCCTTTGCCGCGTACCTCTTCGCCCAGGAGACGACCTTGGCGGCGACGTCGTTTACCGAATAGCAGAAAAGGTCGATGTCCTCCCCCGCCTTGTACTGCGGGAAACTTGGGGACATCTTGACGACGCAGTACGGAAGCCCCGCTATGTCGCCGAAAAAGGTCAAAAGGTCGAGCATGTTCACTCCTTGTTGCAGATAACGGCGGCGGCCAGCGAGGTCACGCCGCGATGCTTCAGGATGGCGACACGGTGCGCGCCGTCCAGCACCGCGAAGATTCCAGGCTCCTCTTCCCGCACGATGACGTAGGCGTTATCGAAAGGAGGGGCGAGGTAGTCAAACGATGCGGCGAGACGCAGCAAGCCCTCCAGGGTGTGATCGTCCGTCAGGGCGGTGCCGAGAAAGGTCCGCAGGTAAAGCCGGTAGGCCTCGCCGTCACCGCAAAGGGCGCGGTAGTGGGGGGTATCCTCCACGGCCACTACGGTCGCCTCGGGGTGATGGCGCTCTCCGGTCACCATACGGCACCTGAGCGCGGAGATGTGTAGCTCGCGGATGCAGTAATCGGTGATCTCCCCCAGGTGGTACGGCGCGCTTAGGACCACGTTCCTGTCCGCGAACAGCTCGACGCCCGGGTACCCAAGATACCTGAGGATGTGGTCGGTCTGCAGCTGGTTGTCCGAGGCGTGGATCACGTGCTCGTCGGTGCGCTTGCCGTTGCGGTAAGGGTTGAAGCGGTCGCGGATGCGCTCCTTCAGCGCCTTCATCGTCCTCGATTCGAGATGACGGAAGCTCCCCTCGCCGAAATAGTCCTCGTCGGGATCGCGGTTCTCCAAGAAAACGAGGTAGCTCTCCCTAGGCGTCGCTCTCAGGTACTCGGTCTTGTCCTTCAGGTGCTCGATGGGGGCGTAGTCGAAGCTGTACACCGCGTGCACCAGCAGGTCGACGCTCTCAGGGACATGGTGCAAAACCTTCACGATCTTGAACGCGGGATGTTCACGGATCATGGCGGCGATGGCCTCCATGTGCTCGACACCGTGCCCCCAGACCAGCATATAATCGAAACGCCTGCCGATCATGGTGCGTCCGCCGCTTCATCCCCTTCCACCTTCCAGGAGAAGCGCGCGAGGATCGGGAACGCCGCCTGCTGCCTCACATGGTTGTCGAAGGTCCCGGACTCGACGGAAAACCTGAGCGCCGAAGGGAGGTAGTCCTCGACCTGGTCGTCCTTGAGTATGGTGACATTCACGAAATACTCGCCGTAGTTGAGCGGAGGAGCGAACACCGTGCAACTGAGCGTCGTGACCGAGTTCGCGGCAAGCGTGTGGGTCTCGCCGGTCAGGTAGGAGTCACAGACGATGAGGCCGATATCGTTGCTGCTGCGAAGGCTCAGGCACATCCTGGCCGACACCGGGTGCCCGTAGCGGTTCTCCACACTGAGCGCGAGGCGCAGGTCGTCACCGACCGAGCAACTCCCCCCGACAGCGGCGCCCACGGGGCGTATCCCGGTGAGCCGTACCATCCCCTTGCCGCTGCGGTCGGATCGCTTTGAGACCTCGCTTGCCGCGGAAACAGCCATGTCGCCCAAATACCTCTCGATAACCTCTCGGGCGGGGCCGTGCGCCTTGGTGCCGCCGTTACGCAGGTAGAGGGCGGTGGAGCAAAGAGCCTCGATGGCGGCCATGTTGTGGCTCACTAGGAGAACCGCCCTCCCCTCCTCGCGGGACGCCTGCTCGAGCTTCCCCAGGCATTTCTTCTGGAACTGGGCGTCGCCCACCGCAAGCACCTCGTCGACGATGAGCACATCCGGCTCCAGGTGGGCGGCGACCGAGAAGGCAAGCCGCACGTACATCCCCGAGGAATAGCGTTTGACCGGGGTGTCCAGGAACCTTTCCACGTCTGCGAAGGCGACGATCTCGTCGAACTTTTTCTTTATCTCGAGCCGTTTCATGCCGAGAATGGCACCGTTCAGATATATGTTCTCGCGCCCCGTCAGCTCGGGATGGAAGCCGGTGCCGACCTCGAGCAGGCTCGAGACCCGCCCCCTGATCCTCGCCACCCCCTCGCTCGGCTCGGTGATGCGGCTCAGGATCTTCAACAAGGTGGACTTGCCGGCGCCGTTGCGTCCGATGATCCCCAGCCGGTCACCCGGCTGCAACTGGAAGGAGACGTCGCGCAGTGCCCAGAACTCGTCGCGGGTCTCGCGCCCTCCCCTGCCGAGACGGCAGACCCTTCCCATCCCCTCGACGATGCTGTCGCGCAACGTCGCGTACGCGTCCTTCTTTTGATGACGCAGGTAGTATTTCTTGCCGAGCCCCTCGGCATGGACCATAGCGTTCATAGCGGCCTCAGATCTCGTCCGCGAAGGCGCGTTCCGTGCGGCGGAAATACCAGACACCGCTTAGGAAAAGAAGTGCGGTGCTGGCAAGGGAGAGGACCAGAGCGTAAAGGGGAACCGCCGGCTGGTTCCCGGCCAGGGACCACCTGAAGCCGTCGATTACGGCCACCATCGGGTTTAGGGCGTAGACCAGGCGCCACTTTTCCGGGACCACGGTGCTGGAGAAACCGACCGGCGAAACGAAAAGGCCGAACTGCACCACGAACGGGACGATGTGCTTGAAGTCGCGGTAACGGATACTGAGGGCCGCAAAAAGGAGGCCGCCCCCAAGGGAAGCGAAGCAGGCGATGCCCAGGTAGAGCGGCAGCCAGAAAAGGCGCCAGCCTGGGTTCACCTGGTAAAACACCATGAGCCCCGCCATGATGCCGCAGCAAACGAGGAAATCGGCCAGCGAGGCGGCTACCGAACTCGCCGGGATGATGAGTCGCGGGAAATAGACCTTGGTCAACAGGTTCGCATTGCTGATCAGTGAGACGCCGCACTCGTTGATGGCACCGGCGAAGAACTGCCACGGAAGCAGCGCGGCGAACACAAGCACCGGGTAGGCGACACCGTGCGAAGGAAGCCCGGCGAGCCGGCCGAAGATGACGGTGAAGACGACCATGGTGAGAAACGGCTTCAGCACGGTCCAGAGCACCCCGAGCACGGTCTGCTTGTAACGGACGGTGACGTCGCGCCAAGCAAGAATGGCGAAGAGCTCGCGGTAAGCCCAAAGGTCGCGCCAATAACCGGCGCGGCTCCCGCCGGGGCGGATCAGTACTTCTTCTCCCTGCGCACTCAACCTTTCACCTCGTCGTTCATCGCGTCCGGCACAAGGCGGGCAAGTTCCGCCTCGAACCGCGCGCAGCAGCGCTGCTCCGTATTGTCGCGGGCAAAGGAGAGCCCTGCCGAGGCAAGACTCGCGGCAAGCGCGGCGTCATCCAAAAGACGCAGCACGTCACGGGCCAGGGACTCCACGTCGCCTATAGGGCTTACCAGCGCGTTCTCCTCGTGGCGAACGTAAGTGACCGCCTCGCTCGTCACGACCGGGCAGCAGCAGGCGAAGGCTTCGAGGACCATGAGGGGAAACCCCTCGGACCGGCTAGGGTAGAGGAAGAGGTCGGCGCTGCTCATGATCTCCCGCATTGCATCCACGTTCACCCGGCCGAAGCTGCGACTTGGCACGTCCGGGTTGTTCCAGGCGATGTCTTCTCCGACCGTCCACACCTCGATCGGCCTTGACGGGGCAACCATGGAGACCGCCTCGCAGGCGAGATCGAATCCCTTGCGGTGGTCGCGGCGCGCGAGCACGAGGATCGCCTTGCGCCCCTGCTTGCTTGCGACCAGCTGCTGCGACCTTGCGGGGTAGAAGATTGAGGTATCGACGCCATTTTCGACCACAAGGCACCGGGCGCCGAACCTCGCTGTGAACGTTGCCGCGAGTGCGTGCGAAACGGCGATGGTCGGGATACGGAACACCCTGAAGGCAAACAGGTACATAAACCGCAACAACAGATACACCGGGAACGGATAGGCGGTCTCGTTGTCATCCTGGGCGAAGTAGACGACCCGGCGGTTGCGCAGACGCAAAAAAAGCGCGGTCGGTACGATCGTGGCCAGGACGACGTCGCATCGCTGCGGCCTAAGAAGCGCGCTCGCGAGGGTCCCCCCTTTCCCTGGCAGGAGCGGCTTGTCGATATCGATGTACGGGTGCAGCGGGTAACCTGTGGCAACCACGTTGGATCGTATGGTGACCCGGTGCCCGGCCTCAGCCAGGTGACGCAGGTGGGCCAGCACCATCTTGTCCCCGCCCCGTTCAAGGACGCTGTGCGCGAAGTAGACGAGCTTCATAATCTCCTGAACAACCCGTCCAGATCTCGGGGACGCCGCTGTCGGCAGGGGGATAGCGCCACGAGTTCGAAACCGCGCTCCTTAAGAAAAGCGCCGACCTGGAAGAGATCGCCCGAGCAGTTGCGGAAAACACTCATCTCCACCAGGACGAACTTGCTGCGGCGCAGGAGTTCCGGCGCGGATCTGAGCACGTCGAACTCGCTCCCTTCGGTGTCGATCTTGAGAAGGTCCACCTCCCCCACTCCGAGTTCCGCGGCGATGCCGTCCAGGGTCCTGGCGGCAACGGTATGACATGCGCGATAGACGCAGTCGGGCTGTTGGACGTAGGAGCTTAGCTGCGTCGTTTCCTGCGCGACATGTATTGTGACGCTTCCTTCCCGGTCGGTTACGGCGCAGCAGAGGCTGTCGCCAGGGACAGGCGTGTTGCGTAGCAGCATCTGGTGGCTCTCGGGAAGCGGTTCCACGCTGATCACGCGCGCAGCTTCTAGGTACTGCCTTGCGAAGAAGGCGAACTGGCCTATGTTGGCACCGACGTCGACCACCACTGGGCGATTGGGCAGGTAATCCTTCAGGTGATGACTGTCGCAGTACACCCGCTGCAGCGAGGCGACCCCGAGGGGATCGTCGCAGTAAAACGGGGCGCCGAACACCGTCGCGCATCTTGGCCGCTGCCCCGGACCGGAAATGCGGCTTGCCAGGTAGTGGAGATACTTCCGCTGTATCAACCAGGCCTTGGCCGGCAGGGACATCCCCCGAACCCGGAAAAGCAGCTGAAAATCCAGTCTCAAAGACCAGGCTAGCATCCGCAACACTTTCATCGGTAGACGATCCAGGAAACCATCAGGGTCCACGCCACGCTCACGGCGAGGAGTTGCCGGTCCTTGAGAAGCGATTCGGTGGGATCCCCCCCCATGCCCGACTTCACGCGGAAGATGAAGCGCAAGAGCCCGAAGCAACAAAGGATGACGGTGTACACCAGGGCGTGGCGCGTGATGACGTACATGGTGTAGGTGACGAGGACGGCAGCCCCGGAAAGGACCAGGACTCCGTCCAGAAAACCTTCGGGATAAAGCTTCAGCGACCTGCGGTGCGCGCCTGCCACGCTCCCGAGCGAGGTGGATTCCCCGAGCCTTTTGCCGGTGCTAAGGAAAAGGGATAGGAGAAACACAGACAAGAAGAGCCATTGTGAAATGACCACGCCGAACACCTCGCCGCCGGCCTGCAGCCTAAGCAAAAAGCCAGAAGAGATGCAAAACAGGTCGACGACCGGAATCTCCTTCAGCTTCAGCGAATAGAGGGCGGATATGGCGAGGTAAGCGAGAAGCAGCGCGGTGAAACCGGCGGAGACGCCGACCGCTAGCAAGAGCGCGGGCACCAGGAGCGCGAGGCAAAACACCGCGGCGGCGGCGGAGGTGACACGCCCCGACGCGATCGGGCGCAATTTCTTCTTCGGATGGTGGCTGTCGTTCTCGCGGTCGCAAAGGTCGTTTAGCACATAGGTGGAACTCGCGGCAAGACAAAAGGCGACGAAGGGCGCAACGCCTCTTAGCAGGAGTTCCGGGTTGATGAAGTACCCGCCCAGAAACGGGGGGAAAAACAGCATCAGGTTCTTCAACCACTGCGCGGGTCGGATCATTCTGGCGACGTCGGTAACTTTCAAGCCCACCTTTCCCATCTCAGGTAGCCCCCGCGGAAAGCCTGTCGAACATCTTCTGTGCGAAAGGGCGATAGTACCCGTTGCGCGCCTTTTCCAGGTAGATGCCGAAGTACTTCCTCGCCTCCGCCGGTTCCTTGTTGGCCAGGCAGAGTTTCCCGGCGTAGTAGTAGGCATCGACGTATGTGGGATCCTTGGAGACGGCGAGGAGATGGTACCCGACCGCCTTTCGATACACGGCGCCGTCTCCCTCCTTACCCGGGGCGGACATCAGGGCGAGGATCAGATCCGTGTAGATGCTGGTCGGGCGCGGGGACAGCGAGGCGGCGCGCAGCATCGCCTCCTCGTATTTCTTCATGTCCTTTCTCGCCTGGTACACGAGAGCGAGATTCTGCCAGACCAAGGGCTCTTCACTCAGGGAGAGCGATTGCTTCATGTAGCGCTCGGCATCGTCGTAGCGCTGCTGTTCATAGGCGTAGACGCCAAGCGCCGAGTGGCTCTTCGCGAGCCCAGGTCCCTTTTTGAGCGCGTCCTTCCAAAACGCGTCCGGATCGCACCAAAGCGCAACCCTCGCCATAGTGGGGATGGCAAGCAGCATGACGCAAGCAATGGGAACGATGCGCGGCAACGACTTGAGCCTGGAAAGCCCCAAGGCGACGAGAAGCGAGAACCCGACCATGGGCAGGTAGAGGTAGCGCTCGCCAAAGGGAGTCCACGGGATCCTTCCGAGGTAGGCGAGCACCGCCGGAGCTATCCCGATGAAGATGATGAGAAGCGGCAGCAGGGTTTCGCGGCGGTGACGGCGCAAAAGGTACAGCGCGACGAGACACCCGGCGAGAAGCGCCATATATGCGACGGGCCGGTCGTAGCGCAAAATGGTGAAGTTGAGCGGGAAGGGAAACACGAGCTTTTGCAGGTAAAACCCGAAGGCGCCGACGCCGTCCAGAAGCGGAGGGGTGGTCGCGGAGCCGTTGGCTATCGCACCCTTCACCACGCTTTTGACCCCCTTGTCGACCGACACGGTACGGCCGAAGCGCAAGAAGAGGTAGATGCCGGTGGTGACAAGAACCGGCGCGGCGAGAAGAACCGCATCCTTCAGGCGCTCACGCCGGGCCTGTGAAAGCAGGTACAATGGGGCGATCGCCGCCATGGCTATGGAGGCCTCCTTGGCGCAAAGCGAGGCGAGGTAGGCGATGCCGACGAAGACCATGGCACTCGCAGTCGCCTGCTCACGCACCTTGACGAGGAGCACCGTGGCAAGAAGGAAGAAAAAGGTGCAAAGAAGGTCGGGACGCGCCGAGACCCAGGAGGCGGCCTCGCTGTTTATCGGTGCGACGAGGAAAAACAGCGACGCTATGAAGGCGAGCGAATCGACATCGTCGCGCCTAAAGAAGAAAACCAGCGCGAACCAGTAAACGAGCAGGGCGTTGGCGATGTGGATGACAACGTTCACCAGGTGGAAGTAGAAGGGATCGACTCCGGTAAACGAGGCGTTGGCAAAATAGGAGATGACGGTGAGCGGCCGGTAGTACTCGCTTGCCCCGGAGAAAAAGAGCCCCCCAAGGGTGTAGCTGTTGCTCTTTATGTTCTGGACCATCCCGACGTCATCGATGGCAAGGAAACCCGCCTGGGTGGCGCAGAGATAGGTCAGGGCACCAACGACAACCAGGGTGAGGATGGCGAGGAGACGCGGTTTCATTCACCGACCTTTTGGCCGTCGGCCGACTTGATCAGCTCGACGAAGATCTGCTCGAGGGTCCTTCTTTCCGGCTCTACGGAAAGCAGTTCGCCATGATGCGAAACCTTGGCGATCACCGCCTCGAGGTTTTGCTTCGGGACGGACAGCCTGACGGTTTCTCCCTCCCGCGCCTCGCTGAGCACGAAGCCGGGTTCCATGGCAGCTGCTGCGGCGCCGTTTCTAACCACCACTTCATATGTGCCGTAGCTCTGGTCCACGACGGTCTTCACCGGGCCGTGATACCTGACGCTGCCCCCCACGAGCAGGAGCACGTCGTCACAGATCCGTTCCACGTCGTTGATGATGTGGGTGCTGAAAAAAACTGTCTTCCCGCGCCTTTTGAGTTGCTGGATGATGTCGGCTACGAGCACCCTGCCGAGCGGGTCCAGCCCGGACATCGGCTCGTCGAGGATGTACAGGTCCGGGTCGTGCACCAAGGTCTGGCCGAGACCTATGCGCTGCACCATACCCTTGGAGAGGCTGCGGATGGGGCGGTCGGCCGCGTCGGTGAGCCCAACCTGTTCCAGCACTTCGGCGACGCGGTCGCCGCGCGCCGAAGCGGCGTCGAAATGGCATGCCACGAACTCGAGCAGCTCCCGCGGCGTCAGGTAGTCGTAGTAGGCGGGGTTCTCGGCGAGATAGCCGACCCTCTTGCGGGCGGCGGGCTCGAACGAGTTGCGGCCGTAAAAGAAGGTGCTCCCCGAGTCAGGGCGCAAGAGTCCCATGAGGATCTTTATCGTGGTGCTTTTGCCCGCCCCGTTTGGCCCGATGAACCCGAAGGCACTACCCTCCGCTACGGAGAAGGAAACGTCATTCAAGGCGCATACTTTCTTGGTGAGTTTCTTGGTGAAGGTCTTGCCGATGGAACGTACATCAATGGCGGTCATTCTTTGCTCCCTGTAAGGCCATTTTGCTCGAGGTCTTGATACGACCGTCGCTGCGGTCGTAAAAGAAGTGCCCACCGTACGGATCAGGCGGAATCCCTTTGAGGATCCCCGCGCTTACCAGTTCATCCAGCTCGGCAGGTCTGCGTCCGGTCTTCTGTTCGAATTTACGGACCGCACCTTCGAGGAACTGAATGCTTTCCAAGGTCGCAATGCGCACAAGAATCGACTTGCGCAGCTTCTGATCGAAGGTTCCCTCGTAGACCACCTTCAGATACTGGATGGCTTGCTTCGTCTTGTCAGCCTCGTAGTACAGGCGCCCCACATAGGTCGGCAGGAAGGTAGCGCGCGGATTCAGCTTCGCCGCCTGCGACATGTACTCCGCCGCCCCTTTGGGGTCGTTTAGGAAGTAAGCATGGTTGAAACCGAGGAAAAAGGGAAGATAGAAATCCCAGTCGCGCCTCTTGGCACCCCGCTCCAACATCAGGTTCATGTCCTTGACCAGCCCCGCCTCCCAGACGAGGATCGCCTGCCCCAGGTAGTAGGCGTCGATGTTGAAGGCGTTCAGTCGGGTCGCGTAGTCGATGTATCTCCCGATCATGATGTAGTCTGGGCGCAGCCCGGGCTTCTCGAGGATTGTCCCGTAATAGAAGGTGGCATCGTAGAAAAGAAGTTCAGACAGCAGGTACCTATATTCCAGGGAGGAGAAGTATGTCACTTCGAAGGATGGCTTGTAACCCAGCCGCTCAGGGGACGGTGCGTCGTTGCGCGCCGCGGTAAGCCACGGCAGGGTCGACATCAGCAGCAGACCGATACAGAGGCAGAGCAGACGCTTCATACGAAATCTCTACGGCTGAATGCGAAGGAGGCGAGCACGAGCATGACGACGATGTAGCCAATCCCGTAAAGCAAAGCCAAAAGCATGATCTTCGGGTCCACGGGGAGCGCATAAATCATCTGCACCTTGAAGTCGAAGGGAGAGAGGTTCGGGCAGATGTAGTAAAGCCACTGCACAACCACCTTGAGCGCGGGCGAAATGTTCTTGGCTCCCTCGGCAGACTCCACGTACAGCTTCACCTTCTCCGTGGTCAGGCCGATGGCATAGACGGCGACGGTCAAAACCTGGGGCAAAAAGGCGGAGGTTGCGATCGAAGCTAAGAAGATGAGGACGGCGGCCAGCACGAGCAGCTTCTCCAGATCAAAGAAAAGGTAGACCAGATAGTTTCCCCAGGCCAGAGGCTTGTCGGGGGGATAGTAGGATGCCATGAGCCCTAAGGCCGCGAGATTCACGACGCCGAGAGCACCCATGGAGAAAGCGAGCAGGTGGGCGAGTCCCAGGTACTTTTCCAGCAGGTAGCGGGTCCGCGAGACAGGGAGGGTGACGGCGGAATAAATAGTGCGGCTTTGGATGTCGCGGGGAATCAGGGTGCCGCCGATGAAGATGACCAACAGCACGCCGAAAGCCGAGACCAGTGACAGGCCGTAAGTAGTGGCCGCACCGGCAACATCGCGCATGGAAAAGGAGCCGAAGACGGGCATGGTGCAGACGAGAAGCATTGAGACGATGCCGAGCCCTAGCAGAAACTTGTCGCGCATGCCCCCCTTGAAGGTGGCTGCCGCGATGGGAAATCTTTGCTGCATGATGCAGGCGCTCCGTTTTGAAGAGGGGAATAAAAAAATGGGGCACGACAGCATGCCCCATTTCGTGTCTGCAAGTTAAGCGGAGATTACATCGTTTGGTAGCCGGCGGCTGCGTTGGTGAACACGGTCTCACCCGCGTTCAGGCCGGTTACCGGGGCAGCGGAGAAGTACTCGGAGAGGGGGTGCCCCATGTAAACGCTGTCCGTAATCTTGTAGATCGCCGTGGAAAGGTTCGAGGTCGCGTAAATGGTGTCGCCCGACAGGTGCTTGGCGGTGATGGTGTACTTCTGCGGACCGCTGGTGATCCCGTCGTTTTTGTAGCCGACCACCACCTTGGAGGAGGTCTTGAAGTTGATGCCGTCGATGGTGCTGATGTCCTGGAAGGTATTGGTGCCGGCGGCGCCGAAGGAAACCGCTGCAGTCACGGCAACAGCGGAAACGGCTAAAGCTATTTTTTTCAACATAGGTTCTCTCCTTTTAGATTAAGCTGTGCTTGTCGTTGCGGGTTCAGCCACCGATCAGGGATACTTCTGGTTGTCGGCGTAGTACGCCTCGAGCGCCGTTTTGACGTTCTTGAGGTCGCTGGCGGCTGCCGTGTTGTACGACTTGACACGGTAAGTCGAGAACTGCGGGATGGCGATCGCGGCCAGGATGCCGATGATCGCAACGACGATCAACAGCTCGATCAGGGTGAAGCCCTTTTTGCTCCTGAGTGTTCTTAACATCTAGTTTCTCCTTTTCGTGGTGGATTGCCGATTAAAAATCTGTTCTTGGCTACGGCGTTGACCGTTTTCTCAACAGCAAATTGCGCGCCAGAAATATAAACACCGATAAAGCGGCGAAAATTCGCATCTACCTACGTCACAAAGGGCTTCACGTGCTGTCACAAAACGTCACAACGACATTTTAGGCGTCCCAAAGTGACGTTTTTTGTCACTATGGGTATCTGCCATTCTCCTGGTAATAGGACTCAAGGTTCATCTTCAGAGAGCGGATATCCGCGAGGGCGCTGCTGTTATAGGCCTTGATGCGGTAAGTGCTAAAGCTGGGAATAGCTATGGCAGCGAGGATACCGATCACCGCCACCACGATCAGCAGCTCGATCAAGGTGAAACCTCTACTGTTGCCCCGAATTTGAACCATATAATCCCCCCTTATGTTGCATCCTGGTCTTCATCTTCCATGCCGAACTTGGCAAGCCGGTACCTAAAAGACCTGAAGGTCATGCCAAGGAGCACCGCGGCCCGCTTCTTGACGCCGCCGCTTTTCTCCAGGGCCTGCACCAGAAGTTTCCGTTCGAGCGTGTCGAGAAAGGCCTGCAGGTCCATCCCCTCTTCTGGAATTTCCATTTCACTGCAAGGGCGGACGGCGATGCGTTGCTCCCGCACGTTTTGAGGCAGGCAATCGAGGCTGATGACACGGCTCCCCAGCACCACGCAACGCTCCACCAGGTTCTCGAGCTCCCTCACGTTGCCAGGGAACTGGTAGTTGAAGAGTGCGTGCAGCGCCTCCGGCGTGATGATCTCTCCCGAGCCGGACCAGATCGCGTACTTGCGGTAGAAATGCTCCACCAGGGCCGGGATGTCCTCGGTCCTCTCCTTTAAGGACGGCATCCGGATCTGCACCACGTTCAGGCGGTAGAAGAGGTCCTCCCTGAAGGTCCCCTCCCGGACCTGCTCCTCGAGGTTGCGGTTCGAGGCGGCCACGATGCGGACATCGGCCTTAAGCGACACGCCTCCCCCCACGCGCCGGAATTCGCGTTCCTGGAGCACGCGCAGCAATTTCGCCTGCAGCAGCAGCGGGAGCTCGCCGATCTCGTCGAGGAAGAGGGTCCCCCCCTCGGCCTGCTCGAACAGACCGGGGCGGTCCGCAATGGCGCCGGTGAAAGCACCCTTGGCGTGTCCGAAGAGTTCGCTCTCGATGAGGGTGTCGGGTATGGCACCGCAGTTGACCGCCACGAAGGGGGCGTTTTTGCGCGGACTGTTATAGTGGATGGCCTTGGCTGCGAGCTCCTTGCCGGTCCCGCTCTCCCCCGAGATCAGCACGTTCGCCGTCGAGTGCGACACCTTGGCGATCAGGTCGTAGACCTCGCGCATGAGCTTGCTCTTGCCGATCAAGCCGCTAAAACCGAAACGCTCCTGCACCTCGGCCTTCAGACGCTTGTTCTCCTGAACGAGGCTCCGTTTCTCCAGGGCCTTTCTGACCAGCACCTTCACCTCTTCGACCTTGAAGGGCTTGCCGATGTAGTCATAGGCGCCAAGCTTCATCGCCTCCACCGCCTGCTCTGCCGTGGTGAACGCGGTGATCATCAGGACCGCGGTGTCGGGAGAATCCGTTTTGATCCTCCCTAGCAGTTCGATCCCGCCGAGCCCGGGCATGCTGACATCGGAAATCACCAGGTCGTAGTATTCCCGGGCCATGCGGCAAAGCGCGTCCTCTGCGCTCTCCGCCTGGTCCACCAGGTACCCTTCGCCATCGAGCAGTATGGCGAGAAATTCCCGCATGCTCAGTTCATCATCAACAACCAAAACCCTGGCGCGCATTTCCACAAAACCTCACTTGCTTTCGGAACGTTCCGACGGCGGCGCCGCCTCAAACCATCCTGCCTCTACGAAGGGAAATGCAGGGTGACCGTGGTTCCCTTACCCTGCGTGCTGTTGACGGTCATCCTCCCGCCGTTGGTCTCGACGATGCGGTAGACCGTGGCGAGCCCCAGTCCGGTCCCCCCCTTCTTCGTGGTGAAGAACGGTTCGAAGACGCGTTTCACGTCTTCGGGATTCATCCCCGCCCCGTTATCCCGAACCCTGATGCAAACCTCGCTGCGACCGCCGTTCTCACGGGTTATGCCGCCGGAGATCCAGATCTGCCCTTCCCCGCTCATCGCCTCGGCGCTGTTCACGAGGAGGTTCCAGAAAACCTGGGAGCACTGGTCCTTGTCGAACTGCACCGCGAGGTCGTCGGGAACCTGGTTGTCGATTTCGACGCTCTCCAGACGCGGATCGGTGGCAAGGAGCGCGCAGAGATCGACGATCACCCTGCGCAGTTGCAGCTTCACCTTGGTGGGCTGGTTCGGCTTCGCGTAGAAGAGAAAATCCCGCAAAAGGCCGTCGAGCCGGTCGGTCTCCCTTACGATGATGGAGAAAAGGCGCTGATCCTTTTCATCGACCCAGGGCCTCAGGGACACCAGCTGCACGGAACCGCTGATGGCGGCGAGCGGGTTGCGGATCTCGTGCGCCATGCGCGCGGAGAGCTCACCGAGTGCTGCCAGGCGGTCCGCCCGCTTCAGTTCGGCAGCCATCCGTTTCATCTCGGTCAAGTCGTGCAGGTCGAACAAGGCCCCCACCGTTCCGCCTTCTTTGTCGAGCAGGGGCACCGACTTGAACGACAGGAGCAGTTCCCTGCCGTCGGTCGCACCGTGGCGGAACTCGCCCTGCCCCGGTTCGAAAAAGGAGGACTCGAAGCCGGCTATGCCGGGAAGCACTTCAGCGAGCGGGCGGTCATAGGCGTCGGTCTGCGAGACGCCGGTGAGGAGTTCGGCGAAGCGGTTGAACACGCGGATCCTGCCGGCGGTGTTGATGGTCAAAAGGCCGCTGTCGATCGTGGAAACGATGGAGGTATTGAGCCGCTCCAGTTCCTCGTAATCGATCGCCTTTTCCTTCAGCGCGCTCTCGGAGACACGGGCCCGCTCCGCCATGTGTCCGGCGAGTACGGCGGTCAGGAAAAAAGAGGCCCCGTGCAGAAAGATGAGGTAGAAAAGGTATCCCGCCCCCCACTGCTGCGCAGGAGCCGAATCAAGTCCCAGCGGGGCAAGTTTGTCGTAGTACTGGAAGTCGAGGATGGCGCCGTAGAGGATCACGCAAAGCGACGCCGTGTAATACGCCTGCGAACGCGCCAAAAGAGCGCTCGCGCTGATGATGGAAAGAAAATAGAGAAAGGCGTAGTGCGAGGTGACCCCGCCCGAGACGAGGATCAGCACGGTGACGAGGATCAGGTCCCAGACGATCTGGAGGTATGCCAGGGTGCGCACACGGCGCGGAGTCGCCGGACGGAGGGCGACGAGCGACAAAAGGGAGAAGAGGTAGGTGGCGCCGATGAGGCGCAGCAGCACCTTCCCGGCCACTTTGCCGCCCACGTCGTAGGTATGTACGTCAAGATAAACGGTGGTGACCAGGAATACGGTCACCACCAGCAGTCTGAGCAGTATGAACCAGAAGACTTTCTTTTTTTCGATCATCCAACTAACCGCTGACGGCGCCGGCGAGTTTGAAAATCGGCAGATACATGGCGACGACCAGGCCGCCTACCGTGGTGCCCAAGAAGACCATCAGCAGAGGTTCCATCATGGCGGTGAGGGCTCCGACGGCGTCGTCGACCTCGTCGTCGTAGAAGTCGGCGATCTTGTTCAGCATGGCGTCCATGGCGCCGGTCGCCTCGCCCACCGAGATCATCTGCACGACCATGGGGGGAAAGACGCCGCACTCGGCGAGAGGCTCGGCGATGGTCTTACCTTCGGAAATGGACTGGCGCACCTTGTAGATGGCCTCTTCCACGATCTTGTTCCCCGCGGTCTTCGCTACGATCTCGAGGCCGTCCATGATGGGGACCCCCGAGCTGATCATGGTCCCCAGGGTACGGGTGAACTTGGCCACGGAGACCTTGCGGATGAGCGGCCCGGCGATGGGGGCCTTGAGGGCGAAGGCGTCGAGCACCTTGCGGCCGTTGGGCGTGTTGTAGTACTTGCCGATGGCGTACTTGATGCCGAACAGGATGGCGATGATCACCACGATGTACTTGACCAGGAAGTTGGAAAGCGCGATGACGAACTTGGTGGGCGCCGGGAGATCCCCTCCGAAGTCGGCGAACATCTTCGCAAAGGTCGGTATGACGAAGATGAGGATGACGCCCACGACGATGACCGCGATGGAGAGGATGGTGATCGGATACACCATGGCCCCCTTCACCTGCTTCTTGAGTTTCATCGCCTTTTCGATGTAGGCGGCGAGACGGGCGAGGATGGTGTCGAGGATACCCCCCACCTCACCTGCGGCCACGAGGTTCACGTAAAGCTGATCGAAGGCCTTCGGGTGTTTCGCCAACGCATCGGCGAAGGTGGAGCCGCTCTCCACGCTCTCCTTCACCTTGACGAGGATCTCCTTGAAAGTCTTGTTTTCCTGCTGGCTGGAAAGGATATCGAGACACTGCACGAGTGGCAGGCCGGAGTCGATCATGGTGGCGAACTGCCTGGTGAAGACCACAAGGTCCTTGGTCTCGATCTTCTTCGGACCGCCGAGCCCCGGGATCTTGAGCTCCATGGAGAGCCCCTTGCCCGCCTCCTTAACCGTGATGCCGGTAAAGCCGTATCTTTTAAGCTGCGCCTCGACCATGCCGGCGCTGGCGGCTTCCATGACGCCCTTTTGGACGTTACCCGCCTTGCTTCTTGCTTCCCAATCGAATTTTGTCATTTGTGACTCCTTTCCCGGACGGGCCGGGACTGGCTGACGCTATCTTTGCGGCGGTCTTCTCATCTGCCCCGCCGCCGCGCCGGGAGCCAGCATCTGCTTCAGCTCGTCCGGTTCGGAGGAGCGTCCGAGCGCATCGTCCACGGTGATGAGGCGCCTGGAGAGCAGGCCCATCAGACACTGGTTCATGGTCTGCATGCCGAACTTCTCCTGCCCGACCTGCATCTGGGAGTAGATCTGGTGCACCTTGTCCTCGCGGATCAGGTTCCTGATCGCGGGGTTCGGGACCATTACCTCGAGGGCGAGGGCGCGCCCGGGACCGTTGGCCCGAGGAATCAGGGTCTGTGACATGACCCCTTCGAGCACGAAGGAGAGCTGGGTCCTCACCTGGGTCTGCTGGTAGGGGGGGAAGACGTCGATGATCCTGTTGATGGTCTGGGCGCAGGAGTTCGTGTGTAGTGTCGCGAAGCAGAGGTGACCGGTCTCGGCCAGGGTCAGCGCCGCCTCGATGGTCTCCAGGTCGCGCAACTCGCCGATCAGGACGACGTCGGGGTCCTGGCGCAGCACGTACTTGAGCGCGTGCTTGAAGCTCTTCGTATCAGCCCCCACCTCGCGCTGGTTCACGATGCAACCCTTGTGCGGGTGCAGGTACTCGATCGGGTCCTCGACGGTGACGATGTGGTCGTGCCGGTTGATGTTGATGTGGTCGATCATCGAGGCGAGCGTGGTCGACTTGCCGCTGCCGGTAGGCCCGGTGACGAGGATCAGGCCGCGCGGCTTGTCGCAAAGCGCCCGCACCACGGGGGGAAGCCCCAGTTCCTCGAAGGTGAGGATCTTGTAGGGAATCACCCTGAAGACGCCGGCCACGGCGCCGCGCTGGACGAAGATGTTCCCCCTGAAGCGGGAGAGTCCCTTTACGCCGAAGGAGAGGTCGAGCTCGTTATCCTCCTCGAAGCGGTGCTTTTGGGCGTCGGTCAGGATGCTGTAGCAAAGCTGCTTGGTCTCGATGGCGGTGAGCGGAGGAACGTCCATCGGGGTAAGCTGGCCGTCGATGCGGATCTGCGGCGAGGTGTTCGTGGTGATGTGCAGGTCGGAGCCGCCCCTCTCCACAAGTTCCTTGAGCATTTGGTGGAAGTTGATCATGAAAACCCTCGTCTCAGTTTGTCTTCTTGAAAGCGTCAGTCATCGGCCACGGTCACCCTGAGCACTTCCTCGAAGGAGGTGACCCCTTCGATCAGCTTGGTGAGTCCCGACTGGCGCATGGTTTTGATCCCCAGGCGCATGGACTCCCTCTTGATCTCCGCGGTGTTGGCGCCGTTCAGGATCATCTCCTTGATCGGCTCGAGCATCGGCATGACCTGGTAGAAGCCCACCCTCCCCTTGTAGCCGGTACCGTTGCACTTGGGACAGCCGGTGCCGCGATAGCATACCACGGAAGGGGCCTGTTCCTCAGAAATACCCGCTTCGACGAGCGCTTGGACCGGCACCTCCTCGACCACCTTGCACTCGCCGCAGACGCGGCGCGCGAGGCGCTGGGCGGAGATGAGGTTGACGGCGGAGGCGACCAGGAACGGCTCGATCCCCATGTTGAGGAGACGGTTGATCGTCGATGGGGCGTCGTTCGTATGCAGCGTGGAGAGGACCAGGTGGCCGGTGAGGGCCGCCTTCACCCCGATCTCTGCTGTCTCGAAGTCACGGATCTCACCGATCATGATCACGTCCGGGTCCTGGCGCAGGAAAGCCCTGAGCGCCGCTGCGAAGTTGAGGCCTATGTCCTCGTGCATCTGCACCTGGTTGATCCCGGCGAAGTTAAACTCGACCGGGTCCTCTGCGGTGGAGATGTTCTCGGTCACCTTGTTCAGTTCCGAGAGCGCGGAGTAGAGCGAAACGGTCTTGCCGCTACCGGTAGGGCCCGTGACCAGCACCATGCCGAAAGGCTTGTGGATCTCGCGCTTGAAGTGGGCGAGCGCATCCGGCTCGTAGCCGAGCTTGGACATGTCCAGTTGCAGGTTGCTCTTGTCCAGAAGACGCAGAACGATCTTCTCGCCGAAAAGGGTCGGGAGCACCGAGACGCGGTAGTCCATGTCCTTGCCACCGCCGAGCTTGATCTTGATGCGGCCGTCCTGCGGCAGGCGGCGCTCGGCGATGTCGAGCTCGCTCATGATCTTGATGCGGGAGGTGATGGCGTTTTTCAGCTTCAGGGGCGGTTTCATCACCTCGTAGAGCACGCCGTCGATGCGGTAGCGCACCCGGAAGAACTTCTCGTACGGCTCGATATGGATATCCGAGGCCTTCTTCTTGATGGCGTCGGTAAGGATCAGGTTGACCAGCTTGACGACCGGGGCGTCCTCGGTGGCGCGCTCCAGCGAGCCGACGTCGATATCCTCTTCCTCCCCGATGACCTCGAGGTCTTCCATCTCCAGGTCGCTCATGACGTCGGCCAAAGACGCGCTCTGGTCGTAGAGCTTGTCGATGGCGGCCTTAATCGCGCTCTCGGCGACCACGACCACCTCGACGTTGTAGCCGGTCATGAACTTGATGTCATCGATGGCGAAGATGTTGGAAGGATCGCTCATCGCTATGATGAGCGTGGAGCCGGCCCGGTTCACCGGAACGATCTGGTATTTGTGGGCGATTTCGGCGGGGATGATCTTAACCACCGCGGCATCGACCTCGTAGTCGGCAAGGTTTATGGTGGGAACGCCGTACTGCTTGGAAAGAAATGAGGTGAGGTCCGCCTCGTTGATCAGCCCGTCCCGTACCAGGATGGACCCAAGGCGCAGTTGCCCCCCCGCCGCCTTCTGCTCAGCGAGGGCCTGCTTCAGCTGTTCCTTGTTGATCAGATTGTTCGTGACCAGCAGCTCACCGAGTCTGCTTACGTGCATATACTACCTCAGGGGGGTGGAGAATCCTGTGAATGGTATTTTGTAATTGCCTTAATGTCAAGGCTTACATGGTTCCGGCAGAAACGCCGCCAGTGCCCGTTCCATGCACCCTTCGGGCGGCGCTACCCCGGTCCAGATGCGAAAGGCCGCTTCGCCCTGCGCCACGAGCATGCCGAGACCGTTGGCGCACGGGATGCCAAGTGCGCCGCATTGCGCCAGAAGCGGCGTAACCGGCGGTGCATAGACCATATCGTAAATGCAGGCGCCGGACTTTAGCAGGGCCGGGTCGAGCCCGGAGAAAGAGTCGCCTGACATGCCGACCGAGGTGGTGTTGACCACGAGGTCGAAGGAGCCTATGAAGGCAGGCTCGGCGAGAGCGTCGAGGGAACCGGCGCCAAAGGCGACTCCATCGAGCCTTCCTGCGACGAGGTCGACGAGGGCAAGCGCCGCATCCGTGCTGCGATTCGCGACATGCACCCGCACCGCACCGGCACGCGCGAGCGACACGACGGCGCTTCTGGCGGCCCCGCCCGCCCCGAGCACGAGGACGCTCTTACCGCGCGGGTCGAAGGAAAGCTTCCCGGCAAGTGCCGCCACGAGGCCGAGGCCGTCGGTGTTGTAGCCGGTGAGCCTCCCTTCCCTTACGAGCACGGTGTTCACCGCGCCGATCAGTTCCGCGTCCGGGTCGATTGCGTCCAGAAACGGCATGATGGCGACCTTGTGCGGAATGGTGACGTTGAAGCCGGCGACTCCCGCGGCGGCAAGCCCCGCCACTGAAGCCGCAAGACGAGCCGGTGGTACGGGGAAAGGCACGTAGACCCAGTCCAGACCCAGTTCCTTAAATGCCGCATTGTGCATCACCGGCGAAAGCGAGTGGGCAACCGGAAAACCGATGATACCGGTAACCGTGGTCTTTCCCGTAATGGTCATTGGGCCACCCCGTTCGCGCTCAAAAGCGCTGCCACGCGCTGCCTGATCTCAGGCGCTATGCTTGCCGCCACTTCCAGGTCGCGCGCCCCCGCCTCGCGCTGCCCCATACGGAGGCGCGTCTCCCCCGACTCCAAAAGGGAAGCCGCGTAAATGAGGATCGCCTTCCCCGTGTCGAGGTCGCGGAAGAACATGTCGCGGTCTCCGAGCACGCCGCGCAGGGAGAAAAGAGGCCATACGTCGAGATCGGGAGGAGTCGCGGGGGTGCCGGCCGCCTGGAGCGCGAAAAGGATGCCGCGTTGGTGCACGACGTAATCCTTGAACTCGATGGAGTACTTGGTGGAGAAGTCGACGTAAACCGGCCGCTTGCCGTACTGCTCCCCGACCGCCATCATGAGCGTCCCGTCAGAGGTGCGCTGATCCGCGGGAAGCCCGTACAGCCCAGAGTTCTTGAAAAGGCGCGGCATGCTGTCCAGGTACCAGTCGAAGACGAGGTGCGGGGTGTGCGGCAGGTCGACATCCTCGCGCATCCTTTCGACGCCCTGCAGATACCAAAGCGGAAACGCTCCCGAATCCCCCCAAGTGAAGAGCACGGCGTCCTGCGGCAGGGACCTGAGCGTGTTGGAGGCGTAGTCGAAGGCGATGTAGTTTCGATGCTGGTCGTTCTCACGGTAGTTCAAAAGACAGACGGCGACCGGGAGCACGAAGAGAAGTGCCGGCAAAAAAAAGCGTGCGGCAGGTGCGTCTGGAAGATGCTGCACGGCCTCTTTGACGAGCGTAAAGAGCCCGACACCGATGAAGACCGCCGAGAGGAGGTACAGCGGGGTGAAGAACTCCTCGGTCAGGAAGATCATCTCGCCGGGCGTGTTGAAGTAGCCGACGATGATGAGCAGGAATGAGCCGAGTGCGATCAGGTAGCCAAGTACCAGGTCGCGCTTCGTCCGCATCAGGGCCCACAGACCGACGAGGAGGAGGAGAAGGCCCACGACGGTGAACTCGTGGGGGACGTTGAAGGCGTTCATCTGCGCCCAGAGGAGATCCAGGTCGCGGTGCGGCTTGTCGACCGGGTACCCCTTGCGCAGGATGTTCCAGAGGAACTGGGTGAGGTTTTTCGAGTCGCCCCAGTTCAGAATCGGCTTCTTGAGCGCGCGGACCACGAGGTGCAGGTGGATGCCGAAGCCCAAAAGGCCGAAGGCGAAGGCGATGAAGAACTCGCGCACCCGGAAGATGACGCGCCGGTCCGCGGACCAGAGCAGGAAGGCGTAGGTCGGGATCATCAGCACCATGATCTGGTGCGCGCCGGTGCCCAGCCCGCAGAGGAAGGCGCCCAAATAGACGTAGGCTGGGCGCTCGTTTCCTTCCAGGTAGCTCTCGCGCCAAAGGAGCATCAGGTAGAAGATGACGGCGCAGATGAAGGCGAGCAGCGGATAAGGTTTGTCGTGGTTTGACTGCAGCCAAAGCCTCGGCGTGAAGGCGAAGGTGAGCGCCGCCGCAACGCCGGCGAGTTTCGCGGCAAGCGCACCGAACCGCCCCTGCCAGAGAGTCTCCTCACCCTTTAAAAGCTGGATGGTGAGGAGATAGACGCCGAAGCAGGCAAGTCCGGCGGAGACTGCGGTCGCGAAGTTGACCCGGAAGGCTATGTTGCCGAGCGGGAGAAAGGTGAACGGCTTCGCGTAGTTGATGAAGAGCGGGTACCCCGGCGAGTGCGCCGTGCCTAGAGAAGAGATGGCGGTCAGGAACTCACCGCTGTCGAAGAAGGTGACCGTGGGCGCCAGGGTAAGGAGATATACGAACAGCGGGATGACGAAGGCCGCGATGGCGCACGGGTCGAGCCTGCGCAGGATTCCGTTAGGGTTCACGCAACTGCTCCTCGGTGTTAGTGACGCCGATGCTCCTGATGGAGACCTTGTCCCGCCAGAGGCAGTAAAGACCAACGACGGTGACCGGGAAAAAGCCCATGGCGTGAATGACGATGGCGATGCTGAGCGCCTTTTCGCTGCCGATCTGGAACGCGGAAAGGGCGGTGACGCAGGCGATGTGATACGTCCCGATGAAACCGGGTGATGCCGGTACCATCACGGCGAACACCAGGAAGACCATGATGAACATGGAGGCCGAGGGAGGCAGAAACAGGCCGAAGGAGCGCAGCATCAGGTCGACCGGCCAGATAGCGGTGGCCCACACGAGAAGCGAGGTGACCGCGACCCCGGAAATGCCGGAGATACTGGTCGGAATACGGATCCCGGAGATGAAGGAGCCGAGGAGAGCGCCGGCATGCTCAGCCAACCGCGCCGAGAAAGGATGCAGCACGCGGGTCACCACCTTGATGGTGAACTCGGTACGCCACCTGAGCAGGAAAAGAAAGGCAAGAACGCATACGTAGAGGGCGAAAGTGACGTACCCGCCGGTGACGAGCCCGTGCTGTACGCGTTCCATCCCGCTTGGCAGCTTAATGGTGAAGAAGGTGATCAGGAGCACGAGCAGCACGGTGAAACCGTCACAGAGCCGGTCGAGCACCAGGGAGGCGAAGACCGCGCTGGTGCCGATCCCCTCCTTCTGTCCGAGCGAGTGGGCCCGCACCAGTTCCCCCAGGCGCGCCGGAAGGAGGTTGTTCGCCATGTATCCGATGAGGGTCGAGGGGAAGAGGTTCCCAAGGCGCGTGCTCTTTATCGGGGCTAGCAGGAACTTCCAGCGCACCGCGCGCAGGTAGTAGCTCACGAAGGTGAGCACCACCGCGGGCACCAGGTAGCGGTAATCCATCGCGGCAAAGGCGTCCGCCATCTTTGCGAAGTCGATCTTCCTGAAGAGGAGAAAGAGGCAGAGAGCGCTGATTGCGATGCCGAGCAAGAGCTTCTTGTCTGGTTTTTGCGTGGTCAATCGGGCTCCTGTCATCGGTTTACTTGTCAATCGGCGCGGCCCGTTTCGGGGCTTGCGCAGTCCCAGTCTCCGCCGCTTTCGGACGGAACCGGGCGCGCACCGCCGAGGATCTCACGGCAACGCGCGACGTCCGCGGCAATGGCCTCTTTCAGCTCGTCGATCCCCGAGAAGCGTTTCTCCCCCCTCAGCCTCTCGATGAAGAAAAGGGTCAGCTCGCGTCCGTAAAGGTCGTCTTCGAAGTCGAGGAGGAACACCTCGATGGAGAGCTGCTGGTTGCCGAAGGTCGGGTTGGGGCCGACGTTGCAGGCACCGTCGAAGAGCCGGTCGCCCATGCAGACCTTCACCGCATAGACCCCGACCGACGGGATGAGGTCCTTTTCCGTTTCGATGTTGGCGGTGGGAAAGCCTATGCTGCGGCCGCGCTCGTGTCCGTGCACCACTCTTCCGGAGATGGAGAAGTGCCGTCCCAAAAGGCTCGCGGCGCACGAGACGTTTCCGGCGCTCACCATGCGGCGCACCGCCGTGGAGCTGTAGACGGTGGAGCCGTCCGAGATCGGCTCCAGTTCCTCAACGGTATAGCCGTGACGCTCGCCTAACTGGCGCAAAAGGGCGACGTCCCCTTCCCTGCCGCGGCCGAAGGCGTAGTCGTAGCCGATCACCAGGCGCTCGACGCCGATGGCGTCGACCAGCACCTTTTCCACGAAGACGGCGGCCGGCACCGAGGCGAATTCCTTGTCGAAGGGGATCTCGAGGAGGTAGTCGATGCCGGACCCCTCGATGAGGGCTTCCTTCTCGCGGCTCGTGGTGATGAGCCGCACCTCCTTGTGGGCCGCGACGACCTTGAGCGGGTGCGGCACGAATGTGATCACCACGGAAACGCCGTCGATCTCGCGGGCGATTTGCCGCACCCTCTTGAAGATCTCGCGGTGCCCCAGGTGCACGCCGTCGAAGTTGCCGATGGTGACCACCGGATGGCGCAGTTTTTCCCTGATCTCAGAGATGCTTCTAAAAATTTCCATGGACGATGGGGGTCCTTAGGCTTCCGCCGCCTCGGTCTCCACCTGGGGCGCCTTCTTCTTACCGAAGACGAGGGCAACCCAGATGCTGATCTCGTACATGAGGTAGAGCGGGATCATGATGACGAACATGGTGACCAGGTCGGCATGGAAAGCGGCGACGATGGCGCTGGCCAGTAGCGCGTATTTTCTGCGCGTGGCGAGCATCCGGTAGTTGACGATGCCGAAACGGGCCAAAAGGAGCGCGAGGATCGGGAGTTCGAAGATGAGGCCGAACATCAGGATCAGGCGCAGACAGAAATTTATGTAGGCCGAGATGTTGTACCAGCTCTGCAGCCCGCTCGCCTCGTAGGAGAGGGAGAAGTTTATGATGACGGGCCAGATGATGAGCAGGAAGAACATCGCCCCGACGCAGAAGGCGACGGTGGCCGTGGTGACGAAGGGAACCACCAGGCGCCGCTCCTTGCGGGTGAGCCCGGGCGCCACGAAGAGCCAGAACTGGTGAAAGAGCACCGGCAGCACGATGACGAAACCGGCCAGCATGGAGATCTTGCACTGCACGAAGAACGGCTCGAGCGGCGCGCTGTAGTTCAGCATGCGCGGCTTCTCGGCGACCTGATGTTCCTCGCCGAGCTTCATCTGCTTGTACGCCTCCGGGTAGCGCTGTTTGACCTTCTCGTAGAGGGATTTCTTCATGTCGGTCAGGTAGGTGTGACCGGTGAGCGGCTGCTCCACGAACTTCAAAAGGTCGGTGGAGAAGTTCCAGGCGACCCCCATGCCGATGACGATGGCAATTACGCTGACGATGAGCCGTTTCCTGAGTTCGACCAGGTGCTCCATGAACGGCAATACCTTTTCTTCCATATACCTCGCTTCTCCTAATTAATGCCGTGCAGAGCTCAAACAGCTTTTATATCACAGCGCTCAAATTCAGCGCAACAGCTTTCAGCGCCGTTTCGGCTTGGGACGCTTCCCCTTGATGGGGATGCGCTGGTAGGCGCTCCTGACGTCGGCGATCGGCTCGACGGGACGCTTCTCCAGGGTCCCTACGAGGGCGAATTCCACCTGCCGCGCCGGCTCGTTGACACCCGCAACCTTCACCCGGATCTTGTCCGCGATGCGGTACATGGCGCGGCTTCGCTCCCCCACCAGGGCATGGCTCTTCTCCAGGTGCACGTAGTAGTCCTGCGGGAGGGTGGCGACCGGCACCATCCCCTCCACGAAGAGATCGACGAGCTCCACGAAGAACCCGAAGGGGGCGACCCCGGTGATGTACCCGTCGTACTCCTCGCCGATCTTGTCGCGCATGAACTGCATCTTTTTCAGATCCACCATCTCGCGTTCCGCCTCCATGGCAACCCGCTCGCGCTTGCTCGTGTGCAGCGCGGTCTCGGGGAGCCGCGCCTCGAGCCGGTCCTTGTCCGCCTTATTCATCTTGCCGGCGAGCACGCGCTTCAGGATGCGGTGCACCACGAGATCGGGATAGCGGCGAATCGGCGAGGTGAAGTGGGTGTAGCTCGCTGCGGCGAGGCCGAAGTGACCGAGGTTCTCGGCGCTGTAGCGCGCCTGCTTCATGCAGCGTAAAAGCACCTCGTTGATGAGCCGTTCCTCCGGCTTTCCCGCCACCTCTTCCAGTAGCTTTTGCAGCGCGGTAGGGCTCACCTTCTCGTCCACCACTTTAAGGATGTAGCCGAAGCCGAAGACGAACTCTGACAGGTCCTGGAGCTTGACCGGGTCGGGGTTCTCGTGGATGCGGTAGAGCGAAGGGACCGGCGTCGTTTCGAGAAAATGGGACACCGCCTCGTTCGCGGCGAGCATGAACTCCTCGATGATGCGGTGCGCGAGGTTTCTCTCGGCACGCACGATCGCCGTGGTTTCCCCCTGCGTGTCGAGTATGATCTGGGGTTCCGGGAGGTCGAAATCGATGCTCCCCCTCCCCGCACGCACGCGGTTCAGCCTGAGCGCCAGGTCCTCCATCACCTTGAGATCCTCGACCAGGTGCCGGTTCGCGGCGATGGACTCCTCGTCGCGGTCCACGAGGACCTTCTTCACCGTCGTATAGGTAAGACGGGCGGAACTCTTGATGACGCTGGCGTAGAACCTCTGGTCCACACGGGCGCCGGTCGCGTCGAAGAGCATCTCGGCGGTCATGGTAAGGCGGTCCACCTGGGGGTTCAGCGAGCAGATCCCGTTGGAGAGCTCTTCCGGGAGCATCGGTATGCAGCGGTCCGGGAAGTAGACCGAGGTCCCGCGCAGGTACGCCTCGGTGTCCAGGCGCGACCCTTCGGTGACGTAGTGCGCGACGTCGGCGATGGAGACCCAGAGGCGGATATTGTCACCCTCGCGCGCGACGGAGACCGCGTCGTCGAAGTCGCGCGCCGTCTCGCCATCGATGGTCACGATGAGCCTCTCACGCAGATCGACCCGTCCCTGCCGCGCCTCCTCGCTCACCTCCTGCGGCTCGCGCTCGGCCTCCGCCATCACCTTCGCGTCGAAGACATGCGGGAGCTCGTACTTCTTGATGACGGAGAGGACTTCGACTTCGGGGTCGTCCGGCTCGCCGAGCACCTCGACGATGCGCCCCTCCAGCGGGCGCACTCCCGAAGGATACGAGGTGATCTGGGCGAGCACGATCTGTCCGGTACGCGCCTTGGCCGCACCGCCGGAGGGCCCGGGGGACACGAAGAGGTCGCGGCCGAGCTTCGGGTCGTCCGGGATGACGCGCCCGCCCTTTCCGGCCGCCTCGAAACGGCCGACGATCTCGGTGACACCTCGCTTCACGATGCCGGTGACACGCCCTTCCCTTTTCCCGTCGCGGCGCGTGGATACCACCTGCGCCTCCACGATGTCCCCGTTCATGTATTCGGTGAGATAGCGGGCCGGGACGAAGAGATCCTCGCCGCCGTCCTCGGGCATCACGAAACCGTAGCCGTCGCGATGGGTGGAGAGCCTGCCGCGCACCGTGCCGCCTGCGCCCGCCATGGTGTAGATACGCCCAGGCAGCTTAGCGATCTCCCCCGTTTCGACCAGGTAGTCCAGCTGGTCGTCCAGGTGCTGACGTTCGTGCCGCGAGACGTTGAGGGCCTTAAGCATCTGCCGGTACGGCACCGGCTCCCCCTTGCCCAGCAGTCTCAAGATCGCGTCCTTGCCTTTGCGCATAATACAAACCTCCGGGAAAAACAGTAAATTCAACATGGTGGATAATGCAGAAGGGGCGAAGGAAAGTCAAGGAAGGCGATGGAAAGGCAATTGACGATTTTGACGGTTGACCACCTGAGGCCAAAAACGGCGGCTCGACCGATCGGAATGGGAGCATATGGCGGTAGGAAGGTGTTCGTCGTCAATCGTCAATCGTCCATTGTCCATTGCATTAACAATTGCCTTTTGCGCCGCGCTTCGGTACAACTACGGGTTAGTTTTGCAACGTAAGGGAGTCTCCATGTTTTGCCGTACCATCGCAGCAGCAGCACTATTGCTTTGCGCCACCCTTCCCGCCTCCGCAGCAAACCTCAGCAAACCGGCCGACGAGGCTCTCACCACCGCCGCCAAGCGCATGCAGGTCAAGGACTACCGCGCCGCCCGCGACGCGGCCCTTGCCATAAACGACCCGGCCATCCGCTCCTTCATGACGGGCATCGCCGCCGCCAAAATGGAGCAGTGGGAAGAGGCCGCGGCACAGCTACCAGCCGCTGCGGAAGGGTATCCGCTCTTAGCCGACTACGCCCTCTACTACCAGGGGCTCGCCCTTTCCAAGCTGCAACGCCACGCCCAGGCACTCCCGCCGCTTTACAAGCTCCTAAAAGACTTCCCGGCGAGCAGGCTTTCGCGCCAGGCGCTCATCCTCTACGCCGATTCGCTCGCCGCGGCCGGCTACCCGAAGGAAGCACAGCAAAGCTACGCCACCTTCGTCGAGCGCTACCCATCCGGCAGCGATTCCATCTCCGCCCTTTACGGTTCCGCCCTCTCCCGCGAAAAAATCGGGGACACGGCGACCGCCGTTACCGTTTTACGCACCATCTACCTCAGCTACCCCGCGTCCCCCTATGCCGACAAGGCAGCCGCCGAACTGCAGAATCTCGCGGCAACCGGCATCAAGGCGGAGCCTTACAGCAGCGCGGAACTCTACAAGCGCGCCTGCACCCTTTCCGATCTCGGGCGCCATCTAAAGGCCGCCGAGGCGTTTGCCGCGATCCCGCTGAACGGTGAAAACGACGACTTCATCCGCAAGGTGAATTTCAAAAAGGGACAAGCGCTTTACAAGGCGAGGCGCTACCAGCAGGCGCAGAGCACCTTCGCGGCCCTTTCCGGATACGGCGAGGCCGACCTGTGGTTTGCCCGCACCCTCGACAAGGAAGGCAAGGGAGAAGAGGCGTTCCAGCTCTATCAAAAACTCTCCCAGGACGCGAAGCGTGGAACGGTGGCCCAGGAAGCGATGCTCGAGGCCGCCTACCTGAAACGCTTCCAGAGAAAATGGGGTGAAGCGGCTTCGTTGTTCAAGCAGTACCTTGGCGCGGCGCCGAACCAGAAGAACGTCAACGTCCTCTGGGAAGCCGCCTGGTGCAGCTACCAGTCCCGCGACTACGCCGATGCAGCGGCACAGTTCAGGAAACTTGCCGAGCGCGACGACCTGCGCGACAAGGCGCTTTACTGGCTCGGCAGGACCCTTGCCCGAAGCGGCGATGAAAAGAGCGCACAGGTGATGTTCACCGCGCTGGCTGCCGAATACCCGCTCGGATACTACACGCTGATCAGCAACCAGAGCCAGAACGCCGCCTCGCTCCCCCAGCCTCCCCAGAACCTGGCAGACGTCCTGCCGATGCCTTCGGGCTTCGAGCGGGAGAAGGCGCTCATCGCGCTCGGCCTTTTCGAGGAGGCGGCGCGTGAACTCTCGCTTTCCAAGAAAGGGAAGAACCCCGCGGGTATCGCACGTCTGTACCTCGAGATGGGGAACTACAACGGTGCCTATCACGCACTAGGGAACGAAAAGCCCAAGCGCGGTGACAACGCCACCGTGCTCGGCGCCACCTTCCCGCTCGCCTTCCGCGAAGAGGTGGCAAAACATGCCGCCGCGGTCGCGGTCCCCGAAAGCCTCGTCTACGCCGTGATGCGCACCGAGAGCAACTATTTCCCCGCCGCACTTTCGCCGGTTGGCGCGGTCGGTCTCATGCAGATCATGCCCGCCACCGCCGAGTCGATCTCCAAGGGGGACTCGAACCGTTTGACCACCCCCTCCCTCAACATCAAGCTCGGCGCACGCCACCTGAAGGACCTGCTGCAGCTGTACGACAAGAACCTCACTTTCACGGTCGCGGCCTACAACGCGGGCTCCGGGAACGTGAAGCGTTGGCAGAAAGCGTACGGCGACCTGCCGCAGGACGAGTTCGTCGAGAGCATCCCCTTCAGGGAGACCCGCGAGTACGTCAAAAAGGTGGTGACCAGCATGCAGATGTACCAGCGGCTGTACCGCCTCCCCCCCTACCAGGAGCCTGGTGCACCGAAACCGGTAATCCCGCAGCAGGCGGTCGAGGAAAGCAAGGTCGCTCAAGACGTGCCCGTGCAGCCCGCAACGTCCCCGCAATAAATAAAATCTCCCTCCCGCTCATCTAGCGAAAACAATCGAAGAATTCCTGGCCCGGCGGCAAGCGGGTCCGCGAAGATCGTAAGTGACAACGCGCTCCCCCCCTTTTCGAAGGGGGGACGGGGGGTATTTTACTTCCAGCCGGCCCCGCAGTGGCAACGACCTAATCACCACAAAAGCCCCCCTTTTACATCCTGTAAAACCCCGCTATCAAAGGCTCATTTTGCCGATTGACAGCATACTGATTATGTGCATAATGCTCTCCTTTGCCGGCGCAGCTTTTCGCCCGTGAAATCAGTTCGTTGCCCTTCGTCGGGAGGAGCTATGGAAACACGACAGACACCCACCATGGACATAGAACAGACGGTAGGCTTCCTGCTGGCTAAGGCCTACCAGCGCGCCTGCCTCATCTTCAAGGAACAGTTCGACCAGTATGAACTGACCCCGCAGCAGTTCGGGCTGCTTGGCTTTCTGTGGCAGGAGGACGGTATCAGCCAGTCGCTTCTTTCCGCGAAAAGCCAGATCGACAGGACCACGATGGGGGGGCTCATCGACCGGTTGGAAAAGGAAGGGCTCGTGATGCGCCGCCCCGACCCGGCCGACCGCCGCGCCTACCGCATCTGCCTCACTGAAAAGGGAAAGGCGCTCGAGCCCGAGCTCGTGCCCGTGGCGCTCAGGGCGCAGGCGGAGTTCATCGCGAGACTGGAACCGAACGAAGTCGAAACACTGACGTCGCTGCTGCAAAAATTACGCAGCTGATCCCGGAGCTTTCATGCATAAAGTTGTAGTTCTACTGGCGCTTTTATTCTGCGCCATCTGCAGTGCCGCAAACGCGGAAACGCTTACGCTGAAGGAATGCCTCGACAATGCGGTCGCCTCGAGCCGCGGCCTCAAGTCCGCCTCGCACGACGTCGAGATAGCGCGGGAGCAGGTCGGCGTCGCCCGCTCGACACGCCTGCCGCGCGTCGATCTGCAGGCGGGTTACGTGGCACAAGCCAAGGCCCAGGCGTTCAAGTTCGGCTCACAGTCCCAGGAGACCCAGGACCCGCGCTACCCCTTCGCCAACTTCAGCGTTTACCAGACCCTGTACGACTTCGGGCGCACCGGCGCAGCCGAGGGGATGGCGCGCATGCAAAGCGAAGCCACCCGCTACTCCTACACCGGAAACGAGCAGGACGTCTTCATGCAGGTGGTGCAGGCCTACTACGGCATCCTGACCGCAGGAAAGCTCGTCACCGCGGCCGAGGACGAGGTCTCCCAGATGCTCTCGCACCAGAGGACGGCGCAGGCGCTCTTCGAAGAGGGGGTCGTCACCAGAAACGACCTCTTGCAGGCCGAGGTCCGGGTGGCTTCCAGCCGCCAGAGCCTCTTGAGCGCGAGGAACGAGGTGCAAAAGGGGTGGCTGCTGCTGAACTACCTGACCGGTGCCCCACCCGAGCGCCGCGCGGAACTCAAAGACGACGCGCAACTCCCCAATACCCCTTCCCTTTCCGAGGCTCCCGACATGTCCAAGCGGGGCGAGCTCTCCGCGCTCAAGGCCGTGGTGGGCGCCGACGAGTACGCGGTCAAGGAGGCGAAGACCATCCACTACCCGGAGCTTTTCGCCAAGTTCGGCATCGACTACCTCTCCAACAGCAAGGTACGCGAGCAGGCCATCGTTGCCGCCACGGTCGGTCTCAAGGTGAACCTCTTCGACGGCCAGGCTTCCTCGGCACGCGTCAGACAGGCGGTACAGGCACGATCGCGCGACGAAGAAAGGCTTAGGGACATGGAGGAGCGCACGAGGCTTGAATACGCGCTCGCGGTGAGCGACATGCTGGTGGCCAGGGACAGGATCTCGGTGGCCGAAAAGGCGATCACCCAGGGGGTGGAAAACCTCCGCATCACCAAGGACCGCTACCAGGAGCACGTGGGAACGGCAACCGAGGTGATCGACGCGCAGACCCTTTTAACCAGAACGAGAACCGATTACTACCGCAGCATCTTCGACCTGCAGGTCGCCGCCGCCAGGGTGAAGAGGGCAACCGGCGAGCTTTGATCCATCTCTAACCATCCAGGGCCTTCCGTTTTACCGGATACCGGCCCGACCGGAGCAAATACCATGGCAGACGAAACCATAGAAAAAAAGCAGCCCCAGGCCAAAGGCGGACTGAGCAAGAAACAGCGCGGCGGGATCATCCTGCTGATCATCATCCTGGTCGGCGCACTCTTCGGCATGCGCCAGTGGGTGCGCAGCAAGACCCATATCGAGACCGACAACGCCTTCATCGAGGCGCACGTCCATTCCGTGGCGAGCCGGGTCCCCGCGATGGTGCAGCGCGTGGCCGTAGTCGACAACCAGTTCGTGCACAAAGGGGATCTGCTGGTGGAACTCGACCCGGCGGACTACCAGGCGCGGGTGACGAGCGCCGCGGCGTCCCTCGAGATGGCCAAGAACGAGACCTCCGGCGATTACGCAAGTGTGGAGAGCGCACGCGCCAACGTGAACCTCGCCGCCGCCCGCCTGGAGCAGGCAAGCCTCGACCTCAAGCGCGCCGAGGCGCTGTACGCGAAGGAAGTGATACCCAGGGAGCAGCTTGACCGCACGCGCACCGCGCACAAGGTGGCGGAGGCGCAGGTAAGGGAGGCGCGCGAAGCGGAGAACCGGGCCAAGGCGATGATCGGCGTTTCCGGCACCGGCTCGAAGGACGCGCGCGTGGCGCAGAAGCAGGGCGAACTCGAGGCGGCACGGCTGAACCTCTCCTACACCCGCATCGTCGCGCCGAGCGACGGGTACGTGACCCGCAAAGGGGTCGAGGTCGGCAACTTCGTCCAGCCCGGACAGGCGCTCATGGCGATCGTACCGCTCGAGGACGCCTGGATCACCGCGAACTACAAGGAAAGCCAGCTGAACGCCGTGCGCCCCGGGCAGGCCGTCGAGTTCACCGTCGACGGCTACCCCGGCCGTCACTTCAGCGGCAAGGTGGAAAGCATCATGGCGGGCACCGGTGCCGCGTTTTCCCTGCTCCCGCCGGAAAACGCCACCGGCAACTACGTTAAGGTCACCCAGAGGATCCCGGTCCGCATCGCCATCGACAAGACGAGCGACCCCGAGCACCTCCTGCGCGTCGGCATGAGCGTTGTGCCGACCATCCTGACCGGGCAGAGCTTCGGGCAGGTCGTCGGTTTCGGGCACTAGCACTACTATTGGCGGTACCATGAACAGCGCTGAAGAAAAGAACATCAACAAGTGGCTGATCACCATCACGGTGATGCTGCCGGCGATCATGGAGATCGTCGACACCTCGGTCGCCAACGTGGCGCTGCCGCACATGCAGGGGAGCCTGAACGCCGGCACCGACGAGGTCACCTGGGTGCTCACCTCGTATCTCGTGAGTAACGCCGTCGTCCTCCCCATGACCGGCTGGCTTGCGGGGATCTTCGGCCGCAAGCGCTTCCTGATCACCTGCATCACGCTCTTCACCCTCGCCTCGCTCATGTGCGGCGCGGCACCGAACCTCGGGCTCCTCATCTTCTTCCGGGTGCTGCAGGGGGCCGCCGGCGGCGCGCTCATCCCGATGAGCCAGGCGATCATGATGGAGACGTTCCCACCGTACCAGCAAGGTATGGCGATGGCCATCTTCGGCGTCGGGGCGATGTTCGGCCCGATCATCGGCCCGGCCCTTGGTGGCTGGATCACCGACAACATGAACTGGCGCTGGATCTTCTACATCAACATCCCGATCGGCATAGTGGCCGTGGTGATGGCGACCTTCTTCATCTACGACCCGAGCTACATCAAGCGGGCCCGAACATCGATCGACTACTGGGGACTGATGCTCCTGACGGTGGGGCTCGGCGCCCTGCAGATCGTACTCGACAAGGGACAGCAGGACGACTGGTTCAACTCCGGCTTCATCGTCGCCTGTTCGATCATCACCGCAGTCGCGCTCAGCGCGCTGCTCTACGTGGAACTCAACCACCCGCACCCGGTCGTCAACCTGCGCCTGTTCAAGAACGTCTCTTTCTCGGCGGGGAACCTGATCATGTTCGCGGTGGGTTTCTGCCTTTACAGCTCCATCATGCTCATCCCCATGTTCCTGCAGACCCTCATGGGGTATAACGCGACCATGGCCGGCATGGTGCTCGCCCCGGGTGGCGTTGCGACGCTCATCTGCATGCCGTTCGTCGGCGCGATCATCCAGCGCTACGACGGCAGGAAGGTCGTCTTCGTCGGTCTCATCATCGCCGCCTACTCGATGCACATGATGCAGGGTTTCACGCTGGAGGCCGCCTACCGCGACTTCGTGTGGCCGCGCGTCGTGCTGGGCGTCGGACTTGCCATGATCTTCGTTCCCCTCACCACGGTCACCCTCGCGACGATCTCGAAGGAGGAGATGGGAAACGCAACCGGCATCTTCAGCCTGTTGCGCAACATAGGCGGCAGCGTCGGGATCGCCATCGCCGCCACGCTCCTTGCCCGTTACGGCCAGTTCTACCAGACGAGCCTCGTGGCCCACGTAACCCCGTACAACCCGCTCGCGCAGTCCCAGATCGCGGTATTAAAACAGGCCATGATGGGGCGCGGCCTGGGCCCGGTCGCCGCCGAGCAGAGCGCACTCGCCATCATCTACGGCAAGATCTCGCGGCAGGCCTACATGCTCTCCTACAACAGGATCTTCTTCATCGTCGGCATCGCCTTCGTGGTGATCATCCCGCTCCTGCTGCTTCTAAAGAAACCCGTGAAACACCTGCCGCCGGGTGCGGTGCACTAGCCGCAAGACGCATGATTCAGGCACAAAAAAACGGCCACCCGTAACGGGGCGGCCGTTTTTCACATGAACCTTCGAAAGAGCCTCAGGCGGTCTTCGCCTTGACCGACTCCTTCGGGGCTTTGGGGGCCTTGAGTGCCTTGGCGGCCTTTGCCTTCACCGGGGCGGCTTTCTTCGCCTCGATGTTGGCCATGCGCACACCGCGGGCCTTGGCGAGGTTGTCGGCAAGACCGCGATCGAGGGCCATCTTGCGGCGCGCCTCGGAATAATTCTTGGCGGCGAGCGGCTGCTTGCCCGGGATGCCGAACTGCTTCTTGTACTCGCCCGGTTTCATGCCGTGGGCGGTGTTTAGATGCCGCGCCAGCGTCTTGAAACCGCCCTTGCCACACAGCATGCAAACGACTTCGCCCTTCTTGAATGCATCCTTCACAGAAACGGAAGGCTTCGCTTCCTCTAATCCCTCGACAGGTTCACCCGCTTCAAGGTTTTTGAGCGCGTTGTGCACTTTGCTGATTTCGAATATAAGCTGATCCGAGGTCATGGGAGTACTCGACGCATGCGAAGCTACGATCTGTGCCGCGATCTCTACCAAAGTGGCCATTTATTTTCCCTCCATTGATCATTACTTGCTGGCAATATAGTGGCAGGTTTCTTTGCATTGTCAAATTGGTATTTTCAATTATATTACAGAACGTCTTTAGCTATGAGTCTGAAGCAGCACTTGATCCCCAATGACAGCGGTTTTTGTTATATCTGCCAGTGCTGTGACCAAAGAGGAATTCGCAAACTCAAATCATTGCTGGGCAAAGACTGGCGTGCATCGGCAAGATGCTCATGAAACAGCACGGGAAGCCGCCGCAAGACATCACTCCGGTCACGCTATGACTTCGCAGGGGACACGCGCCGCCATCCCAGTTACGTGCGAGGAAAACATTGGCCGCAAATAACTTTTACTTTAGTCAAGAAGTCGACTTTTTGCGTTGACAGAACCGCACCACTCTTGTATTAGTATCTTCGCAAGTATTCAAGGATTCACCCTTACAACCGAATAGCATGACTTATCCAGAGCGATCGAGGGACTGGCCCTATGACGTCGCGGCAACCTCCCCTCAGGGGGGAAGGTGCCAAATCCTGCGGAACGAAAGGTTCCGGAAGATAAGGAAGTGCGGACCGATACGAAGAAAGTCCCCTCCCCCCCCCGGAAGGGGACTTTTTGCTTTGGAGGCAAACATGAACATCGCGACAACTGCAGCACAAATCGGCCTGGAGCGCGAGACGAGAACCGGCGCGGTAACGGTTCCCATTTACCAGACGGCGACCTTCCGCCATCCGGGGCTTGGCCAGAGCACCGGCTACGACTACAGCCGCTCGGGAAACCCGACCCGGCAGGCACTCGAAGAGGGAATGGCGCGCCTGGAAGGGGCCAGCCGCGGTTTTGCCTACGCCTCCGGCATGGCGGCGATCACGAGCCTCATGTTCCTTTTCGAGCGCGGCGATCACCTTGTGGTCACCGAGGACCTCTACGGCGGGAGCTACCGGCTCTTCGAAAAACTGTTCCAGCAGTTCGGCCTCAGCTTCAGCTACGTCGACACAAGCGACGTCGAGCTGGTCAGGCAGGCGATCCGCCCCAACACGCGTGCCCTTTTCGTCGAATCGCTCACCAACCCGCTTCTCAAGGTGGCCGACGTGGCGGCACTCGCTTCACTCTGCAAGGAAAAGGGGATGCTCTGCATCGTCGACAACACCTTCCTCACGCCGTACCTCGTCCGTTGTCTCGACCTCGGCGCCGACATCACCGTCTACTCGGGCAGCAAGTACCTCTCGGGCCACAACGACACGGTATGCGGCCTTGTTGCCGTGAAGGACGCCGCCCTCGCAGAAAAGGTGTACTTCCACCAAAACGGCGCCGGCGCCGTGCTCGGGCCCCAGGATTCCTGGCTCACCATACGCGGCATCAAGACCCTCACCATCCGGATGGAGCGCCAGCAGGAAAACGCGCTCGCTCTCGCCTCGTGGCTGAAGGATCACCCCGGCGTCGGGCGGGTCTACTACCCCGGCCTTCCGGAGCATCCCGGCCACCACCTCATGCAGCGCCAGTGCACCGGCTTCGGTGCGATGATCGCCTTCGAGGTGACCCGTCCCGAACTGGTCGAGCAGCTCCTTATGAAGACCCGGCTCATCTCCTTCGCGGAAAGCCTCGGCGGGGTCGAGAGCCTGATCACCTTCCCCAAGGTGCAGACCCACGCGGATATCGAGCCGGAAACGCTGCAGCGCTTAGGCATCAACGACCTGCTGCTGCGGCTCTCGGTAGGCATAGAAGACAAGGACGACCTGATCGCCGACCTGGCGCAGGCATTCGAATAAGGAGAAAACGCATGAAATTCGCAACCGAACTGATCCACGGCGGCGACCCCATCGATCCCCAGCACGGCTCGGTGAGCCACCCCATCTACCACACCTCCACCTTCGCCCAGCAGTCGATGGATCATTTCGGCCGCTACGACTACGCGCGATCCGGCAACCCGACCAGGGAGGCGCTGGAGGAGGCGGTCGCAGGACTCGAGAAGGGTGCCACCGGGCTCGCCTTCGCCTCGGGAATGGCGGCCATCGCATCCACCATCCTCCTCTTCGCCCCGGGGGACCACCTCGTCGTGTGCGAGGATGTCTACGGCGGGACTTTCAGGCTCCTGTCGACCCTTTTCAAGGGGTGGGGACTCGAGGCCACCTTCGTGGACGCCACCGACACGGCGGCCCTTGCCGCGGCGATCCGCCCGGAGACCCGCGCGCTCTACCTGGAGACCCCGTCGAACCCGCTCATCAAGATCACCGACCTTTCCGCGGCGGTTGCGCTGGCGGCGGAGCACGGCATCCTGACCATCGTGGACAACACCTTCATGACCCCGTACCTGCAGCGCCCGCTCGAGCTTGGCTGCGACATCGTGCTGCACAGCGGCACCAAGTTCCTGAACGGGCACTCCGACGTGATCTGCGGTTTCGCCGTCGCCCGCGATCCCGAGCTCGGCAAAAGGCTCCGCTTCATCCAGAACGCCTTCGGCGCGGTGCTTGGTCCACAGGACTGCTGGCTCGTGCTGCGCGGCCTGAAAACCCTCAAGGTACGCATGGAGGAACACCAGGCAAGTGCGCAAAAAATAGCGCTGTGGCTGAAAGAACAGAAGCAGGTGGAGCGGGTGTACTACCCCGGGCTCCCCGAGCATCCGGGCTACGAGGTGCACAAGCGCCAGTCGAGCGGCCCGGGCGCCGTGCTTTCCTTCGAGCTTGCCGACTTCGCGCTCACCACGCGCCTGCTCGAGGGGGTGGAGCTCGCCGCCTTTGCGGTCAGCCTGGGCGGCGTGGAGAGCATCCTCTCCTACCCCGCGAAGATGTCCCACGCCGCAATGCCGCCGGCCGAGCGGGAAGCGCGCGGCATCAAGGACACACTGGTGCGTCTCTCCGTAGGTCTCGAGGACCCCGACGACCTGATCGCCGACATGGCGCGCTTCCTGGACATCTAAAACGTGCGATGCCCACCGGTGAATAACCATCGGCTCTTCGGCCCTGTAATTCCGTAATGATGCTCACCACAAGCGCTGCAGGAGCCCCGGCGTCCCCCCCTTTGCGAAGGGGGGACAGGGGGGATTTAGCCGCCGTAGTCCCAGCATCAATCAAGCACCACGTCCCAACGCAAGAAAGCCCAGGAGAATCCTCTCCCGGGCTTTCTATTTTAAAAGATTTGACCGCGCCTGTTACCTCAGCGCTTCCACTTGAAACTCACCGTCTTCACCCCGGGGAAGGCCCTCTGGAACCCGGCCAGCCCCTCGTCGGTGATGCTGTTGCCGCTGCTGGTAAGCCCCTGCAGCCCCTGCATCCCCTGCAGGTAGACGAGGCCGCGGTCGGAGATGCCGGTCTGGTACAGGTAGATCCTCTTCAGTGCCGTAAGGGTCGAAATCCCGAGAAGCGCGGCATCGGTCAGGGCGGTCCCGCAGAGGTAGAGTTCCTCCAGACCGGTCAGATGCACGATGTGATCAAGATCGGCGTCCAGCGCGTCGTACAGAAAGAGCGCCTGCAGATCCTCCGGGTTCAGCCCCTGCAAAAGCTTAAGCTTCTCCCCTACCCCGCCCTTCACGTCCAGTCGCAAAGCCTGATCGAGATAGACCCGCACCGGACCGATGGCCGGCCCGCTCTTTTTCCAGTCGCTGAAGTTAGCGGAACGCAGATCACGCAGGTAAAGGTCGCCGCACGCGGCATCGGCCGGGAAGGAGACGATGCGCGCCTGCCTCGTCGCGCCGCGCACGGCACTGCGCGCCTTTTCCCCCTTGAGCGCGGCCAAGCGCCTCAGCGCACGGGCGATGTTGATCTCGGCCGCGGCCACCATCTCCGCGAAGAGATCGCTCCCAGCCGCCATGCTCTCGTCCAAACGCAGCTTGAAGCGGTGCACGTAACTCTCACGGAGTTCCTCGATCTGCTCGTTCACCTCGCGGATCGCCTCCACCTCGACCGCGATCTGCCGTTTCACCCGTGCGAGTTCCGCCCTGATGTCGCTCTGCTCGGCCTGCTCGGGGAAGTGCCGCCGCCAGTTTCTGAGGATCTCCCTCAGGGTGCGATGATCCTCCTCGGCGTAGGCGCGGTTCGCCTTCAGCATCAGTTCGTGCCGCACCGAATTGGGACCGTCGCCGGCAAGATCGGGATGAATCGCCTTGGCGACCTCGCGGTACAGGGCCTTGATATCCTGTTCATCCGCCTTCCATACCCGACCGCGGCTTCCGTGCCCGTCGCCGCCCCGGAAGGCCTTGCCGCTTTGATAGGTGCGGCCGTCCAGATAGTCATCCTGATCGTCCTGCGCCGAAGCGGTCCCCTCGCAGAAGTCATCCTCCGCAGCGCTGCCGGTTCCGGTGAACCGGTCGATCTCGGCTTCGATCCGTTCCAGCTCAGCCATCCGTTTGCCCAGTGTCTCCTGATAGTTCCGCTCGAACCCCGCGATCTCCTGGCGCAACTGGTGCAGCACGGCGTTCGCCTCGGCATGGCGTGCGCGCAGCGAAGCGAGCTCGGCGCGCCTCTGCTCGAGTTCTATTTCCTCAGGGGATCTCTGTTGGTAACGGGCGGTCATGGATTGTCACACAGTTCAGGATTGTTTTAAAAACGGATCTTTATCATAGCACCTTAACACGACCGGGAACTCTGATACAAAGGGATTTTATCAGATGAAAGGGAAATTGTCTGAGCGAAGTGAACAACTGTCATTGGCACCAGCACCGACTGGCGGCGCAGAAAAGAGAGTCATCCGCGTCGATGCGGAAGATCTTGGCATCCTCATGCGGTGACAGTAAACGGCACCGTGACAAGACACAGTCGTAGCGCAACACCGGCATAAGTGCGCGAAGCGTCGTCACTACCCTGACATAGCCGACGGCACGACAAAGCCGCGGCCAGTCCGGGCATATCCTGTATACTAAGCAGGAGACTTTAAACCGAATTTAAAAAAAGATTGACACGGAATATGCAGACTGGTATGGTTGCGCACCAGCGAATTCCCGCAGGTTATAACAAAATGGAAGTACTAGGGAGAAGTAAGTAAATGGTAAACGGCACTGTAAAATGGTTCAATGACAGCAAAGGGTTTGGTTTTCTTGAGCAGGAGAACGGCGAGGACGTCTTCGTTCACTTCTCCGCCATCAACAGCGACGGCTTCAAATCCCTGACCGAGGGTGACAGCGTGACCTTCGAGATCGTCAAGGGACCGAAAGGTCTTCAGGCGGCCAACGTCAGCAGGGTCTAAGCCCGACATATAGCGTAGAACTTTATCAAAAGCCCCGGAGCGATCCGGGGCTTTTTTCGTTTCCCGCTAAGCGCCGCAGACCGGGCATCCCTGCATTGAAAGCGGCTTCTCAAGGCGGCACTCCCTCAAAAGTCGCTCATCCCTGAATATCTCCAGCGTGGGACCGTCCGCGCGCACAGCCCCACCGGACAGGACGATGGTCCGCTCGCACACCTCGAGCACCATGTCGAGATCGTGGCTCGTGATGATCTTGCTGTGCCGGAAATCCTTCAAGAGTCCGATCAGCTGCCTGCGGGCGTAAGGGTCCAGGCCGTTGGTTGGCTCATCCATCACCAGCACGTTCGGCGACATGGAAAGCACCGTCGCAATGGCCACCCGCCGCTTCTCGCCGGCGGAGAGGTGGTACGGCGCCTTCCCGGCGAGATGCTCGGCGTCGACTCGGCGCAGCGCGTCGCCTACGCATCGCTTCAGCTCCTCGCCGGCGATCCCCAGGTTCATCGGGCCGAAGGCGACGTCCTCTCGGACCGTGGGCATGAAGAGCTGGTCATCGGGGTCCTGGAACACCATCCCTACCGTGCGACGCACCTGATCAAGAGTGGCGCGGCTGACCGGTACGTGCCCTATGCGCACCTCTCCGGACTCGGAAAGCAGGTGCCCGTTCAGATGGGCGAGGAGCGTCGATTTTCCCGCCCCGTTCGCGCCGATGACGGCCACGGACTCGCCGTGGGTGACGCTGAAGGTTACGTCGTGCAGCGCCTCGGTGCCGTCCGGGTAAACGTGGCGCAGGTGTTCGATCTCGATGATGTGGTGGCTCATGTCAGGGTTCCCGTTACCAGCGCCCCGAGGAGACGGGGGAGGTTGCAAAGCCTAAGGGTGATGAGAAGGGCGCCCCAGAAAAGGACGAAAAGGAGATCAGAAAGTCCGGGACGCCTGGACTCGGCCGCGGGAAGCATGCCGTTGTAACCGCGGGCCAGCATCGCCATGTGGGTACGTTCGGCGCGCTGCCAGGTGCGCAGGAGGAGATGCCCGAGCAGGGGAGCGTAGCTCGCAAGCCCCCTCCCCTTGCCGCCGAAGGAGCGCATCTCCCTTGCCCGCGCCGCGCGTCCCCCCTCGTCGGCCAGCACGAAGAGGTAGCGATAGAGAAAGAGGAGCTGCATGGCGAACACCTTGGGCATGCCGAGCCCGACGAGGGCGCGGCAGATGGGGACGAAGCCGGTGAGCGCGGTCAGGGTAAGTGCGGCGGCCACGGTGAGCGCGGTCCTAAGCATGATGGAGGCGAAGGATACCCAGCCGCCGGTCACACCGATGCCGCCTAGACGGAAGAGCACCTCCCGGTCGAGAAACGGGTTGAAGATGCCGACCGCGACGACGAAGGGGAAAACGAGCAGGACCCTCGAGGCGAGGTACCCGGCAGGCAAGCGCCCGACGGCGATGAGCACGGCGGGGTAGAAAAGGAAGGGAACCAGCGCGGAGAGTTCGTACCTCCCGAAGGAGACGACGCAGAGGATGAAGATGAGGGTGGCGAGCACCTTGGCGCGGGGATCCAGGCGGTGCAGCACGGTGTCTCCCCCCGCAAGCCGATCCAGCCGCTTCAAATCAAGCAGTGCCCCATGTACCGATGCCATGCCCTTTCCCTCGCCGAAACCACAGCCGAGCGCACCTACGCCTCGGGAGCGGCCCCTCCCCTTTTCATCCGGCGCAGAAGCGCCGCCACCGCGACCACGATGATCAGGGTGATGAGCGTGCCGAGCACACCGGCGACGCCCGGGCCCGCCTGTTGCGCGGCCACCCCTTCCCCTGCAGGCATGCGGTACTCGGCGAACCACGCGAGCTTTCCCTGCAGCGCGTGCAGGTAAGCGGCCACGCCGTGCAGAGCAACCGGCTCAGCGTTACCTGCCGCACCGGCGACGGACCATTCAAGCCCGTCAGGTTTATCGGAGGCGAAACGGGAGATCCCGCCTGCGACCAGCAGGGCGCAGACAAGGGCGGCGGCGAGAAACGGCTTGAGCGAAGGTGCCGCCTCCGCGTGGGCCCGACGGGCGAGGAGTTCCGGACGGGCCTTGCGCAGGAAAGATACCACGGCAAGGGTCACCGCCCCCTCGACGGCGCCGATGGCTAAGTGGATGGGGAGCATGAGCGCAAGGAATTTGACAAGCGACAGCTCGGACACCCCGGAGAGCGTCGTCTCCAGCACCACACAGAGAGCGCCCAGTTGCATGGCGCAAAGCGCGGCGAAAAGCGTCACCGCCGCCTCACGTCGGGGCCCCGGCGCCGGGCCGATCAGCCTGCGGTACAAAAGCGGGTAAACGATGAAGGCGGGGATCACGCCGAGGTTGAAGATATTGCACCCGAGGGCCAAAAGACCGCCGTCGGCGAAGAAGAGCGCTTGCACGACGAGCACCGACGCCACCGTTAAAAAGGCGGGACTCGGGCCCAAGAGGATGGCGAGGAGCAGCCCCCCGGTAAGATGCCCGCTCGAGCCGGTGCCGGGGATGGAGAAATTGATCATCTGGGCGGCGAAGAGAAAGCCGCCGAGCACCCCCATAAGCGGCGCGATGCGATCGTCGCTCTCGCGACCAAGGCGCGCAGATCCCCAGGCGATGGCGCCTGCGGAAACGGCCCACATGGCCCCCCCGACCGACGGGGATAGCAGAGCGTCCGCCATATGCATCCGTTTCCTCCACGTGCTTCCCGGTCGACACCGCGTAGCACGAATTTCAATATAGTGACACGGTTTTTATACAGGATGCCCCCTACCCTGTCAACGCATATCCCCCTTGGAGCGCGGCCGCCGGGGGGACGGTTGCGTATACGTTTACCACCCCACTCGATGACAGGTTTTCCTACAATTCGCTTCTCTTTTTGATAATACAATGCTAATCTGCGCGCCGAGGTGCCACTGGCGTCACGGCTGCGGCACCGGACAACGAAGTCCCGCACCTGGTTGATGCGCAAGGAGCGCTCCCGATGACCGGTTCCGAGAAGCAGACACGCCATTTCACCATAAACTGCACGGTCGTCCTCGCCCTTCTCGTAACCCTCTTCTTCCCGCTTGGCTACTTCGCGGTCAGCTACCAGCATGCGCTGGGCAGCCTCGAGACCGAGACCGAGATCAACGCCCGCATCATCACCTCGCTTGGCAATATCCGCCCGGACTCCTGGCATGACGAAGCGCACCGACTGGACGCCATCCTCTCCAGTCACGGCACCCCCACCACTGCGGAAAGGCACCGCATCCTGGACGACGGGGGAAGGGAACTGGCCGCCAGCGGGAAGCAGCTCGCAGCACCGATGATCCTGCGCACCCGCCCCATACTCTACGGCGACAAGGTCATCGGGAGCGTCGAGATCAGCAGGTCGCTGCGCCCCATCATCAAAAGGGCCGCCTTGGTAGCTGTCGCAGGATTCGGCGTCTCTCTCATCGTCTTCGTGCTGCTCCCCTTCCGCGTCATCAACCAGGCCAACCGTCAACTGCAGGACTCCTACACCTTCCTGAAAAAAGTCATGGAAAGCAGCGCCAACGCGCTCATCGTCCTCAACCTGGACGGTACCGTGGACATGGCCAACGCACGCTGTACCGAGCTCTCCGGATTCCAGGCTTCCGAATTGATCGGGCGCGACATCGGCGGATTCGTCTGCCCCTACTGCATCGACATGGTGCGGCGACAGCTGCATCTCGTCACGTCCGGCACCGCCGAGATAGTCAAGTTCGAAGCCGAATTTCTCAACAAAGACGGCGGCACCGTATCGATCGCCTGCGGCGCCACGCCGGTCTACCAGGAGGGGCACATCGCCTGCACCGTGCTCTCCATCGAAAACATCACCGAGCGCAGGCAGGCGGTGGAAGCGCTCACCGCCGCGAAGGAGTACACCGAGAACCTGATCCAGGCAGCCTGCGTGATGATCCTGGGGCTCAACCTGAAAGGGGAGGTAACCCTCATCAACCGTACCGGCGAGGAGATGACCGGTTATCGGCAGGAGGAGCTCCTTGGAAGGAGCTGGTTCGAAACCGTGATGGGTGCCGAGGCCTTCCACAAGATGTGCTTCATGCCGCAGGAGGCGGAGGCCGGCACCGGAGGCTGCGCCTGCGAGGGGCAAATCGTGACCAAAGCAGGGGCGATGCGCACCGTTTCGTGGCGCAACAGCGCCATCGTGGAAAAAGGGACCATCGTCGGCACCCTCTGCTTCGGCATCGACATCACCGAGCACAGGAAGGTAGAGGCGCAGTTGAGGCACTCGCAGAAAATGGAGTCGATCGGCCAGTTGGCCGGCGGGGTGGCCCACGACTTCAACAACATGCTGAGCGTCATGCTCGGTTACGCCCAGCTCTGCCAGCTCGAAGCGGCCGGTGCGTCCCCCATCTCCCTGTACCTCGATGAGGTCATCAAGGCCGGGGAACGCTCCCGCGACATGGTGCGCAAGCTCCTCGCTTTCTCCCGTAAGGAAATCATCTCCCCGAGAAGGGTGAACCTGAACGATCACTGCCTGGAGATGAAGAAAACGCTCAGCCGTCTGATCGGTGAGGAGATCCGCTTCGATTTCGTCCCGGACGACGCCCTCTGGCCGGTACGCATCGACCCATCCCAGGTGGACCAGATCCTCATGAACCTGGCGGTAAACGCCCGCGACGCCATGCCCGAAGGAGGCACACTTACCGTTGCGACCGGTAACGTCGCCGTCGACAGCGAGTTCTGCGACTTCCGCCTCGATGCGAAGCCCGGCCCCTATGCGTGCCTGAGCGTCATCGACACTGGCACCGGGATGGAGCGCGAAGTGGTGCGGCGCATCTTCGAGCCCTTTTTCACCACCAAAGAGGTGGGACGCGGCACCGGCCTCGGCCTTGCCACGGTCTACGGCATCGTCACCCAAAACGGCGGCTTCATCGACGTGGAAAGCGAGCCGGGACGGGGCACCTGCTTCAAGATCTACCTTCCGAAACTAACCGGCGACGCCGTGGTCCGGCAGGAGAGCAAGCCGGCAGCAATATCCGGATCGGGCACCGTACTCGTCGTCGAGGACGACGACATGCTGCGCCTCATGGCGACGCAGATGCTGGAGAAGATCGGCTACCAGGTGATCCAGGCAGCCAGTCCCCATCTCGCCCTCGCCATCTGCGGCGACACAAGCAAAAGGATCGACATGGTGCTTTCCGACGTGATCATGCCGGAGATGAACGGCTTCGATATGGCCCGTGGCATAGCGACCCTGCGTCCGGAGACCAAGGTACTTTTCATGACCGGCTACTCCGATGAGATGATCGCAAGGCGCGGCATCCATCCTGAGAAAGAGCTGCATTACATACAGAAGCCCTTCAACATGGAAGGGCTGCACGAGAAGATCATGGCCATGCAGTCCGGCTGCTGACCAGTCCCGCCCCGGCTTTGCCATCGTCGCGCGACTTTGATAGACTGGGACGGTAAACCTTGACAGTAGATCCCACCGGGAGAAGCCATGAAGAGATCCTATATACCGTTGATGCTGGCCCTGCTGTTTTCCCTTTCCTTCGCAGTCACCCCGCTCAGAGCTCAAACAGAACCCGGGTACTATACCGCTTCCGATCAATACCAGTACGAGGAGGATCTCCTCTACCCGGAAGAACTTGACGACCTGCTCGCCCCCATCGCACTCTACGCGGACCCGCTCATCGCCCAGATCCTGCCTGCCGCGACCTTCGTGGACCAGATCCACGACGCTGCCCGCTACTTGAGGTTCTACGGCAACACGCCGGACATCGACTACCAGCCCTGGGACATAAGCGTGCGTGCCGTCGCCCACTACCCTCAGATCCTCTACATGATGGACCGGGAATACCAGTGGACCGCTTCGCTAGGGCAGGCCTACATAGAGCAGCCCCAGGACGTGATGGATTCCATACAGAGGCTGCGGCGGTGGGCGTACGACCAGGGGAACCTCTACTCGACCCGCCAGCAGGAGGTGTTCTTCGACGGTGACATGCTGAGGATCGTCCCGGCAAGACCGCAGTACGTCTACGTCCCGGTCTACGACCCTTACGTGGTCTACGTTGAGCGTTTCTATCCCGCCACCCCGGCCATCTCCTTCAGCGTCGCCTTCACCCTCGGCCCGTGGCTCAACCGGGACTGCGACTGGCGCAGGCATCGCGTGTACTACCACGGCTGGCGCGGTTCCGGGTGGGTCCGGCGCTCACGCCCCTACGTGCGCGACCGGCGCGACATCTACATCAACCGCAGGGCCGCCGTAATCAGCGTGAACGAGCGGGTGATCCAGCGTGACACGCGCATGTACCGCGAGCAGCTCCGCGTTGAGACCAGAAGGCATCGTGACGAGAGAAGGCTGCCGCCGCTGCCGCCGGGCGTGGCACGTCAGCCAAGACCTGCGGTGCCTCGTCCCGGCGGCGTACAAGCGCCGCGCCCGAGAAGCGAAAGACGCAACGAACCCTGGACCGGCAGAGAGCCGTTACGCCCGGGCGTGACGACACCAACAGCACCCGCAACGAAACCCGGGGTCTCCCCGCCGGCGACGAAACAGCGCGAGCCTGCGGCCACGCCGCCGCGCGCCCCTCAGGCGCCGAAAGGACAGGCGGTTCCGCAGCAAGGCCAGCCGACCCGCGTGCAACCTGCCGCTCCCGGCAAGCCGTCATCGTCGTCCGCAACGCCCCCCACCGGGAAGCCGCAGCCATCCGCCACCACCGGCGAGCGTGGTCTTGAGCGAGGCAAGGGAGAACAAAGGCGCAGGGGGCCGCGTCCTGCCGTCAAGCCGCAACCGCAAGCACCCGCGGTGACACCTCAGGCTCCTGCGGCAGCACCGCAGACACCCGCGCCGCCGGCAGTCACCGCGCCTACGCCGGCAAAACCGGCCGAGCGCGGTACCGCGCCACGCGGAGTAAGGCATCCCCCCGCTGCCGAGCCTGCGGTAAAAGAACCGGCCGTTGTCCCCGCGCCCCAGGCGCGTCCTGTAGCGCCCCATCCGGCAGCAACGCGCCCCGCGCCCGTCGTCAAACCGCCGCAGCCGCAAAGCGTGGAACCGGCACCAAAACGCGCGGAGCCCCCCGCGCGTGAGGCCGAGCCATCCCATGGACGCGGCCGCGAAGAAGCTCCCGTCCGGCAAAGGGAACAAAGGGATGATCGCTGACGCGACAGAACAGCGAAGAAGCAGTTGCAAAACACCGTCAGGAAGCGATGAAGGCAATAAAGCAGATGAAGGCAAATGAAAAAGGGGTGCACCATGCGGTGCGCCCCTTCTCTTTTGAGTCAACCAGGAATTTCTACTATCACCTTCAGTCCACCGGCAGCAGCTCGCACACCGCCGTCGATAACGCCATCACCCCGCCCCTCAAAGTCGGCTCCGGAGCCGGAGCGTAGAGCGGCGAATGCTGCGATGGAAGCGAGCCCCCAGAAGCCGCGCACTCCTCAAAGCGGCACGGATCCGCAGCACCAAGCCAGAACATGCAGATGGGAATCTCCCCGCCGAGCCCCCAGGAACCGAAATCCTCGCTCACCATACGCGCAGCCGACCGGACCACGTTCTCCTCGCCTAGCGCCACACGCAAGGCACCGGCCAGGCGCTCGGCGAGCACCGGGTCGTTGTAGGTCGCCGGATGCGCGGCAAGCACCCGCACCACGGGAGCAAGTTCCAGCGGCACCCCGGCGGCAAGCGCAGTCCCCTCGCAGATGCGCCGAACCGACTCGATGATGCGGTCGCGCACACGGTCGTCGAAGCTGCGTATGGAAAGCTGCAGCACCACCTCCTCGGGGATGACGTTGCAGGCGGCCCCGCCATGGATCGAGCCGACGGTGAGTACCGCAGGCTCATGCGGCGATATCTCCCGGCTCACGATGGTCTGGAAGGCAAGCACGAGCTGCGCGGCAAGCACCACCGGGTCCTTGCCGCATTCGGGCGCCGAGCCGTGCGCCCCTACCCCGCGCACCGCCACCTCGACCTCGGTGAAACTGGCCAGGAAATTTCCCGGCGCCCAGCCTGCGGTCCCCGCCTTCAGAAACAGCGTGCTGTGCAGCGCAAGCGCGAAGTCGGGCCTCGGGCAGAGCCGATACGCACCGTCGTCGATCATCGCCTGTGCCCCGTCCCCCCCCTCTTCTCCCGGCTGAGCGATCAGCACCAGAGTACCCGACCAGTTCATGCGGCAGCGGGAAAGCACGCGCGCCGCTCCCAGCAGGCAGGACATGTGCACGTCGTGCCCGCAGGCATGCATTACCGCACCTTCGCTGCCGTCCCGGTAGATCCCCTTGGCCCTGCTCGCATAGGGAAGCCCCGTCTTTTCCTCCACCGGAAGCGCGTCCATGTCGGCGCGTAAAAGGATCGTCGGCCCGTCCCCGTTCTCCAGCACCGCCACGATGCCGTAGCCGGGCCAGTCGAACCGCTGGTACCTGCCGATTCCCTCGGTAACCGTGAAGCCGAGGCCGCGGAACTCCCCAGCCAGAAAAGCGGCGGTTTCCCGTTCCTGCCCGGAGAGCTCGGGATGAGCGTGCAGTTTCTTGTACGACTCGATCAGCGAAGGGAGTTCAGCCTCGACCAGGGTCTCCAGGGAGGCGCGCAGCGATTGTGTCAGCATAAAGTCTCTCGGACGTGGCGATGAAAACACCGCCGCAGGTTACTATTTTCCGCCGCCGTTATCAACCGCCAACTGCCCCGTCCGCCCAGGGGACTGGCTCCGCAGGCGCCAGTCCCCCTTTCGCTCCGCGTATGCTCCAGTGCCCCCACCTTTGCGAAAGTGCTAAGGAAATTCCGGGAAAGCAGGGCAACCGTTTCCACGAAGCAGAGCAGCAGGCGTTATGTTCCCCCCTTTGCGAAGGGGGAGCCTGCCCCACGTAGCCTTGGCGAAGGGGGGACAGGGGGGATTTGCCTTACCATGACATACCGTCAACAACCACCCGCCCAGTTCAATCAAGTGCTCAAAGCAAGGCATCATGGTTATTAAATCAGCAACACGATTACACCCATCCGGAGCGCGTATCCGTTAACACCCTGAAATACCGGGCCAGTAACAAAAGAACCCGCTGCTGGCATGCTCCGTGTAAAGCCGCAAGACCAAGGAGGGACTGCCATGACCGAGATGATCGACGGAAAGGAACACGTCACAGCCGCCGAAGCTGCGACCGAACTCTCAACCACTGAGACGAAGATCCTCATGCTGCTGAAGCAAAAAGCCCTGCAGGGAACCCTCTCGGAACAGGGGTGGTTCATAACCAGGGAGTCCCTGGACTGCTTCGACCATCACGCCGCGAACCTGCAAGAACAGCTCACCTGCAGGACGAGCTGCAGCAGTTCCACATGCGGGTGCCGCTAGGAGCCGCCATGGGGATCACCGTTCAGCCATCAGACTTGAAGTACCGGTATCCGAAAGTGACGGAGCAAAAGTTCGAGCCCAAGTTCTCAGGCCCTGGCGACCCCTCACCCTTCAACCGCGACGACCTGTACGACATCGTTCCGATGCTGACCGCGGTCATGAACGACTTACAGTGCGATGACGCAGAAACCCTGCACTTTCTCGAGGACCTCATGAACCGTGACCTGCCGCGTTTTCTTAATAGCCGTGGCGAGGTCTTCGCCTTTCTGGCCGGATGCGGCAAGGAGATGCTGCAGCACCGGCGATGAACGCCCCGACGGCGCACAACCTACGGACAGGGGAGTACGAAAACACCTGACGCACAGCCACCTCCCTGGCCCTCCCCCGCCGGGGGCGGGGACTCGTAGATATGAAATAAAGGAGCGGCAATGAACAGCTTAGCCATGAAAAGAGAGTCAATGACCGACACAACACTTACCGACTTCGCACAGGCCGGCTTCACCATCGTGCCGATGGCGGCCAGGCCGAACGGCTACCTGCTGGAACTCTCCGGCTTCCTGGCCCCCGGCTGGACCGGGAGGCTCGCCGCCGGCCTTGCCGACCACCGCGTCAGCATCATAAGCGGCTCCGCCGAAAAAGTGAACGCCAGCCACTGGCGCTCGCGCTTCGAACTTAAGAACGCTCACTTCGCCAAAAGCCCTGAAAGCATCGACTTCCTGGCCCTCGCAGCAACCGAGCCGGAACATAAGGCGGCACGAATCGAGCTTCTCGATTTCAAGATGGAACCGGCCGCACGACATGAAGGAAGCATGTTCATCGAGATCAAGGGGATCGACCGCCTCGGATTCCTGGGCGACCTGCTGGACCACTTCAGCATGCGATGCCTGTTCCCGGTAAAGATGACCATAGACACCTTGGGCGATACCGCCGTAGACCGTTTCTGGCTCAGAGGCGTAGGCGGGTCCCTTCCTTCCGAAGCGATCACCGACTCGCTCAGGCAGAGCATCGCACAGCTTCTGGTTGAAAAGCGCTAGACACCTTCCTCAATCAGTCCCTCCCCAGGCGGGGAGGGACCATCCCCCCTCCTGCCGGGTAAAACATTTTCGCTTCTTATTTTCTCTCCCACACTGTCCTTTACCGTAGCGCTTACTGCACGAAAATGTAAGAGCCGGTTGCAAATCCTAAGAGATTGGTTAAAGTCTTTAGCGTTGCCTAATCTATGGAGAATGCCATGATCATCCATATCGTGCGCCACGCAGAAGCCGTTGAGAGAACACCGGAGATACAGGAAGAGCATCGCTACCTCACCCGCCGCGGCAGACGACGTTTCAGGAAAGCGGCAAAGAGCCTCGCCACCCTTGGCATATCCCCGGACCTCATCCTCACCAGCCCACTTATCCGCGCCGTGCAGACGGCGGACATACTCGCGGAGAAACTCTTCTACAAGCGCGAGCTGATCGTCGCCACGCAGCTCGCCCCCGGTTTCCGCCCGGAGGCGCTGGATGAGCTTTTGAGGCTATGCCCGCAGGCAGGAGAAGTGGCTTTGGTCGGGCACGAGCCGGACCTGGGTCTCGTGACTCAGGCGCTTTTAGGCGAGACCGGCTCCCTCACCCTGCCCAAGGGGGGCACCGTCTCATTCAAAAGGGCCGCGGACGGGACTGGCGACGCACATTTCCTGCAACTGGTGACAGGAGCGGGACGCATCGTCACCTCGCGCGGCAAAGCGGTGGACCGTCTGCGCCAAGGCGGATAACAGTACGCATATAAGGAGCATTTACGATGGTTCAGTCGGCAGCAGACTTCAGGCAGTTGAAAGGGGTCGGCGCGATCCTCGGCAAACGGTTGTACGACGCAGGTTTTGACAGCTTCGCCAAGATCGCCCAGGCCGGAGAGGAAGGGCTGCGCAAGGTGCGCGGCATCAATACGCGCCACATCCAGTCCATCCTGCAACAGGCGACGGAGCTCGCCGGGATGGCTGAGGAGCATCAAAAAGCCCCGGCCCAGCAGATGCTCGCGCGCGTGAGCGAGGTGCGCGAGAAGGTGGAAAACCTGGCGCAGACCACGCGCGACCGGTTCGCGGAGCAGATGTCGGAGAAGTGCGGCAGAAAGCTCGGCTCGGACCTGGAGCGGATCGAGAACGCGCTCGAGCAGATGCAGGACGTCGGCCGCAAACGCTCGAAGCGCGTAGCAAAGGCGCTGCAAAAGGCCGGCAAGAAGGTGACCGGGCTGGAAGAGGCAAGCCTCAAGAAAGTGCGCAAGGGTTTCAAGAAAGCGAGAAAGGTTGTGCTGAGGGCCCTCGCCTAGCGATCCCCCCTCCCCTCCTACCGCAGTCCAAGGAGCAGCAGTTGAATAAAACCAGGCTCGCCGCGATAGACATCGGCACCAACTCCATCCGCAGCATCGTCATAGAGACCTCGGGAAACGGCAAATACAGGATCCTCGATGACGAGAAGGTACTGGCACGCCTGGGCGAAGGGCTGCACCAAACGGGCGCCATCGCGCCCGCGGCGTGGGAGCGCGCCATCGAGGCACTGACCCGGCAGAAAAAAATCATCGACGGCTACAAGGTTAGCGCCATCGACGCGGTCGCCACCAGCGCCGTACGAAAGGCGTCCAACGGTGCCGAACTGGTTCGGGCGATAAAGAAAAGCACCGGACTCGATATCGAGGTGGTCAGCGGCGAGGAGGAAGCGGAGCTTGCCGCCCTCTCGGCGCAGCATAACTTCGAGCTTGATGGGGTGCGTCACCTGATCTTCGACATCGGCGGCGGCAGCCTGGAGCTCATCTCAGCCCTCGGCACGCATACCGAGGAGATGCTCTCCCTTGAACTGGGCGCAGTGTTCCTCACCGAGAGCTTTTTAAAGAGCGACCCGGTGGTCGGCACGGAGCACCAGAAACTGCGCAAGCACATCCGCAAGGCGCTGAAGACCGCCTACACCGGCGAACGTAGCGGGATGCAGTGCCTGGTCGGCTCAGGAGGCACCGTCACCTCGATCGCCGCGATGGTCGCCGCGGCGCGCAAGGAGAAGTTCGACTCGCTGCACGGCTACGAGTTGCTGCGCTCGGAGGTCGTTCATCTGCTGGCCATGCTGGCCAGAAAGAGCGACAAGGAGAGACGCGCCATCCCGGGGCTCAACCCGGAGCGCTCCGACATCATCGTCGCCGGAGTGACCGTGGTGGACGAGCTGATGGACTTCTTCCAGGTGAACCACCTGAAGGTGAACGAGCGTGGCATCCGTGAGGGGCTCATCCTGCGCGGCCTGCGCAAACGAAACCTCCTGCCGGAGAAGAAACGGCGCTCCTGGCGCGACAGCGCGCTCGAATTCGCCCACTCCTGCCACATCGACGAAGGGCACGCCGAGCAGGTGGCGCGGCTCTCCTTGCAGCTCTTCAAGGCCCTCGCCCCGCGCTACGGCTGGGGTCCGAAGGAGATGCGGCTTTTGGATGCCGCCGCCATCATGCACGACGTCGGCTACTTCATAAGCTATTCGAGCCACCACAAGCACTCCTACCACCTGATCCGCCACGCCGAACTCTTCGGCTTCACGCCGCGCGAGCGCGAGCTGATGGCCAACATCGCACGGTACCACCGCAAATCGGTCCCGAAGAAGAAGCACGAAGAGTTCACCCGGTTGTCCCCGGACGACCAGCTACTGGTAGCCCGCCTGGGCGGCATCCTGCGCCTGTGCGACGGTCTCGACCGCCGCCGCAACGCCGTGGTACGGGAACTCGACTGCGCCCTCAGCCAAGACACATTGGCAGTAACCCTGAACGGTGAAGAAGAGATGTCCGTCGAGCTTTACGGCGCCAAGGCGAAGAGCGACCTGCTGCAGGAAGCCTGCAAGCTCAAGCTGGAACTCCATTCCGGAGCCACCGAAGCGTAGGGGACTGGCTCCGCAGGTGCCTGTCCCCTTTCCCCCCTACGTGCGTTGCTGATCGAGAACACAAAAGCCGGAAGGTCGACTTGCGACCCATCCGGCTTTCCTGTTAAAGGCTCCCTGATCAATGCCAGCGAGGATTGGAGGTGTGGTTACGCGCCTTTAAAGCAGAAAGAAGGCGGCAATGATGATGACGAGCCCGCTGGTTATTCTCACCGGTGTCAATACGAACAACCGGTGCACGCGGCTATAAAGCATCGGCAGCAGATCCAGAACGAAATGCAGAGCCACCAGCAGTAAGACAATCGATAGTATGAACTCGTGGCCATAGCTTAAGTATCCCATTGGCCACCTCCTTCTCTTGGCGGAAACGGTGTCTGACCCGCCCCCGTTTCGGGGTCCGCCGTCTGTTGCCAAACATGTAGCATAGAGGATGCCAGGGCAGCATAGGGGTGCAGGTTTATTCGCTGCGTTGAAAAGGTCGTAAATACGGCCATCAAGGCCCCGCGCCCGTTCATCGGCTGCGACCTTTACAGCCAAGCAAGTAAAGTGTAAAGCATTTCGACACTTTTTTTGAACAAAAGTGTCGAAAAGTTGAACAGATGCCCCGTTATATCCCCGCCTTCCTACGTGCTGTGACGGACTCGCCGCCGATTCCCCAGTTATCCGTATCCACCTCCTCGATGACCACGACCGTAGTAGCCGGGTTCTTGCCGAGGGTATCCACCAGCAGTTGCGTTACCCCCTTGATCAGCGTCGCCTTCTGTTCAGCAGTAGCGCCGTCTTTGGTGATCTTGATGTTGACGAATGGCATACGGCCTCCTGTTCAGTTTCGGTAAGTCCCGCTCCAAGAGCGGCGCGTACTGTACCACACAAATGTCATCACAAGCCAAAGGTAAATCTCGCCGTCCCTTAGCCCTTAGCCATGCTCAAGATGGCGTGTGAAGCTCGAGCAAAAATGGGAAGTCATCCGCCGATTTCGCATGGAAATCGACAGTTACAGGATCAAATCAACAAAGAGAGGGGGCAAACCGTCATATCAGAGCGCAAATCGACGAACTAGCACTACAATCGTCAAATCGGATGACCAAAACGACAGATTAAGAGGTCAAAGTGACGAATTAGAAGGGTGAAATTACAAATTAGAGGGGTAAAAGTGCAGATTAAAGGGCAAAGTGACAGATTAAGGAGTCAAAATGACAGATTAGCGATCAAAGTGGCAAATCAGAGGGTCAAGTGATTCATTCGGAGGCTGATGCACCCCCCTCACCCCGGGGGCAAAAGGGGACAGGTGTAAGATTATAAGTTTCTGTCCAACAACATACTCAGGTCATCACTATCTCACGCATCGCCAAAAAAACAATAAGCTGCGCGCTCGAACGGGGCAAAGGGGTCTGCCTCCGCGCCGCAACGTTGGGAGTCGGTGAAGCGGTAGTTTAAACGACAAGGGGAAGAAGGGCCGGAGCCGTTCTTCCCCTTTATTTTGGTAGGGTTTCCCCCTCCCCTGCCCTCCCCCTCCGGGGGAGGGAGTGCTTGAAGCGGCGGGTGTGAAATGCAATTGGGCTAAGCGAAGCTCGAGAAGGCTTCCTGCTCGGCGCCGGTGAACATGCGGTCGAGCTGCAACATAAGGAGCAGCTGCTCGCCGTGCTTGATGACGCCGCAGATGAAGTCCTGGTCGACGCCGCCTGCGGCGATGCTCGGCGGGGGCTGGATCTCGCCGCTGGATATCCTGATCACCTCGGAGACGCCGTCGACGATGAACCCCATGAGTTTTCCGTCGATGTCCATCACCATGATACGGGTGTGCTGGTCGTCCTCGGTGCTGTTCATGCCGAACCTGCTCCTGAGCGAGACGATGGGGATCACCTTGCCGCGCAGGTTGATGATCCCTTCCACGCTCGGAGGGGTGTTGGGGATATGGGTGATGGGGGTCATCCTGATGATCTCGCGCACCTTGAGCACCTCGACTGCGTACTCCTCCGCGCCGAGATTGAAGCTCACGAGCTGGATCAGCTCGCTGCTGGACTCACCTTTTTTGACCGGTAAATTTGCCGTAGACATCGCTTCCTCCGCAGTTGCCATGAATGTGTCGACCACTTAAGTAGATTGGCAGCGGTCACGCTTCCACTACTTTGTCTGACGTATCGGCACCTCTGCGCTTATCTTGAGGAGAAGTTATCGTAATCCTGCGCAGATACCGTTTACCGCTTCGGCTGCACCGGGCGCAGGCGCCAGATCCCCTCGTTGTACTCCGAGATGGTCCGGTCCGTTGAGAACTTGCCGCTGCGTGCGCTGTTGATGATGCTCATCCTGGTCCAGGCCTCCCGGTCGCGGTACCTGTCGGCTGCGTTGCGCTGAGCCTTCACGTAGCTGCGGAAATCGGCGGCGACCATCCACGGGTCGCGCGGGCTCATGATCGCAGCGATGATCGGATCGAAGATCCCCTTCTCGAACATGTTGAAGTGACCGCCGGATAGAAGCTGCATGACCCGCTCCAGGTCGGGGTCCGCCGCGACGATGCCTGCGGGGTTGTAGCAAGCGCGCTCCCTTTCCACTTCTTGGGCGGTGAGCCCGAAGACGAAGAAGTTATCGTCCCCCACCTCCTCGCGGATCTCGATGTTGGCGCCGTCCAGGGTGCCGATGGTGATGGCCCCGTTCATCATGAACTTCATGTTGCCGGTGCCGGAGGCCTCCTTGCCTGCGGTGGAGATCTGTTCGGAGAGGTCGGTGCCCGGGCAGATCACCTCCATGGCGGTGACGCGGTAATTCGGGAGGAAGGCTACCTTCAGCCGGTCGCCCACCTCGGGGTCGTCGTTCACCACGCGCGCGACGTTGTTGACCAGCTTGATGATCAGCTTCGCCATGTAATAGCCGGGTGCGGCCTTCCCGCCGATCAGCACGCAGCGGTTGGTCCAGTCCGCGGTGTCGCCACGCTTGATCCGGTCGTAGAGGTGTATCACGTGCAGTACGTTCAAAAGCTGGCGCTTGTACTCGTGGATGCGCTTCACCTGGACGTCGAAGAGCCCTTCCGTGTTGAAGGCGACGCCGCACTGTTCACGCACGAGGGCGGCCAGCCGCTCCTTGTTTGCCTGCTTTACCGCGTGCCACGACGCGCGGAATTCAGGATCATCGGCAAGGGGAGCGGCCCCGGAGATTTTGGCAAGGTCGGCCACGAAGCCGTCACCGATTCGAGAGGAGAGGAGCGTGGTGAGGCCCGGGTTGCAGCGCGCAAGCCAGCGGCGCGGCGTGACCCCGTTGGTCTTGTTGTTGAACTTCTCGGGCCAGAGTTCGTGGAAGTCACGGAAGAGCCCCTGCACCAGCAGTTCCGAGTGCAGCGCGGCGACGCCGTTCACCGAGAAGCTCCCGACGATGGCGAGATAGGCCATGCGGACCTGCTGCACCTCCCCTTCCTCGATGATGGACATCCTGGCCAAACGTTCCCCGTCGCCCGGCCAGCGCGCCGCAACCTCGGCGAGGAACCGGGCGTTGATCTCGAGGATGATATCGAGAAGCCGAGGCATGAGCTGGCGGAAAAGCGGCACCGACCACTTCTCCAGCGCCTCTGGGAGCAGGGTGTGGTTCGTGTAGGCCATGGTGTGCGTTGTGATGTCCCAGGCCTCGTCCCAGCCGAGCCCCTGCTCGTCCATGAGTAGCCGCATAAGCTCGGGCACGGCGCAGCTTGGATGGGTGTCGTTCAATTGGAAGCAGTTGCGCTCGGCGAAGTGGTGGAAGACCTTCCCCTGCCGGTAAATCCAACGCTCCATGACGTCCTGCAGGCTCGCGGAGGCGAGGAAGTACTGCTGCCTCAGGCGCAGGGCCTTGCCGTTCTCGCTCGCGTCGTTTGGGTAGAGCACCATGGTGATGTTCTCAGCCTCGTTCTTCATCGCCACCGATTCGGTGTAGCTTCCCGCGTTGAATTCGTCGAGGTCGAAGACGTCGGTCGCCGCAGCCTTCCATAGTCTAAGCGTGTTGACGGTCCCGTTTCGGTACCCGGGAATCGGGATATCGTAGGGGACGGCGAGGACGTCGTGGGTGTCGAGCCAGCAGTAGCTCACCGTACCGTCCTCGTTGCGCCGTATCTCGCAGCGACCGCCGAAGCGCACCCGTTGTGTGTACTCGGGGCGTTCCATCTCCCAGGGGTTGCCGTCTCTAAGCCAGTGATCGGGCTCCTCGACCTGGCGGCCGTCCTTGATGTCCTGGCGGAACATGCCGTATTCGTAGCGTATGCCGTACCCCATTACCGGCAACTGCAGCGTGGCGCAACTGTCCAGGAAGCAGGCGGCGAGGCGCCCGAGGCCCCCGTTGCCGAGCCCCGCGTCCACCTCCTCTTCGGCAAGTTCCTCGAGATCCATCCCGAGTTGCTGCATCGCCTCGCCGGTCGGACCGCAGATGCCTAGGTTCAAGAGGGCGTTCCCCATGGCGCGCCCCATCAGGAACTCGAGGGACAGGTAATAACCGGTTTTGCAGTCGGCGTTTATGTAGGCGTAGCGCGTGTTGTTCCAGCGTTCGATGAGACGCTCTCGGATGGTGTGGGCTATGGCCTGGTAACGGTAGCGCATGCTGCTGCAGTACTTGTCGCGCCCCAGGTGATGGCAGTAGTGGTGTATGAAATCATCCACGAGCCCCTGCCGGTCCATTGAAAGAGGGGAAAGGTCGCAGAAATCTAGCGAAGAAAGCGCCTTGGATTTCTTCTGTTTCATGTTGGATACTCCTTTTGCTGAGAACGCTGGTCCGAAAAAACGGTCCGGCACGTGATACTTCATTCGGCTTTATGGGGACAAACTTGAAGTTGCCAGTCACCCCCTCCCTTGACGGGAGGGGGGCCGGGGGTGGGTGAAGCAGCAAGCCGACGGAAATAATGGCACCGTCCCCCATCCCCTACCCCCCTCCGGGGGGAGGAGATGGACCGACGGGATTACCCCGGTTCGAAGAGCCTCGCGGCGACGCGCATCTGCTCGGGAGTGGCAAGGAGCAGTGCGATGTCGTCCGCTTGGAACTCCCATATCGGATCGGGGTTGGCGGTGATCTGGTCTCCCCTCTTGATGGCGACCACGGTGGCACCGGAGTGGGTGCGCAACAGCCCTCCACGCAGGCTCTCTCCTTCAAGCGGGGCATTCTTGCGCACCCGGAAGCTGCCTATCTCGGCACCGGAGAGAAAGCCCGCAATGCCGACGGCGTGGCTGTGGCGCTTGGAAGCGCTGCGCAACATATCGTAGCCGTCGCGCCTCACGTCCGCAATGCACTCCTCGATGACATCCTGCGGAATCAGGAAACGTTTGAGCACGCGGGACAGGATCTCCACCGAGGTTTCGAACTCCTCCGGAATCACCTCGTTCGCCCCAAGTTTGAAGAGCGGCTCCATCTCGAGGAGGTAGCGCGTGCGCACGATGACGTGAATGGAAGGGTTCATCTGGCGGACCAGGGCGGCGATGCGTCGACTGGCGGCGGCGTCGGAGATGGCGATGACGACGATGCGGGCGTCCCCTATCGCTGCGTGCTCGAGGATCTCCGGCTTGGAGGCGTCGCCGAAGATGATCGATTCCCCCTGGTTGCGAAGCCTGCGCACCGTGAAGGGGTTGGTCTCAATGATGACGCGGGGTATCTCCAGGTTCTTAAGCACGCCCGCCAGGTTCTTGCCGTTCACGCCATAGCCTACGACGATGACGTGGTCTTGAAGAGCAACCTTGTCGCCGTTTTGCGCCAGGCTGCTCCGACCGCGGGTCCAGTGGTGCGGCAATACTCCGATGAGAAAGTCCGCGACCGGTCCGGAGATCTTAAGGCAGAGCGGAGTCAAGGCCATGGTGGCGATCGACGCCCCTAGAAAGAGCTGGTACGTCTCGCGGGTAAGCAGGCCGTAGGAGAGCCCGCTTCTGGAAAGAACAAAGGAGAACTCGCCGATCTGGGCGAGGGAAAGCCCGGCGATCACCGCGATGCGCATGGGAAGCCCGAGGGCGAAACCGACCGCCGTGGTGAGCACGGCCTTGATGAGGATGATCGAGACGACGAGGCCGATCAGTAGGAGCGGGAACTTGAGCAGGATGACCGGCTTCAAGAGCATCCCGACCGAGATGAAAAAGAGGCTCATGAAGGCTTCCCGGAACGGCATGATGTCGCTTAGCGCCTGGTGGCTGTACTCGGACTCAGAGATGGCGAGACCCGCGATGAAGGCACCAAGGGCGAGCGATAGCCCCACCTGGGCGGTGAGCCAGGCCGTCCCCATGCCGATGAAGATGATGGAGAGGACGAAGAGCTCCCGGCTTCTCGTCTTCACCACCTGTTCGAAGAGCCACGGCACCACGAAGCGGGAGCCGTAGTGGGCACCGAGGACGACGGCGCCCGCCTTGGCCGAAACGACGGCGATATCGGCAAGCCCTTCCCCACCTCCGGCCAGAAACGGGGTGAAGAGCATGAGCGGAACGATGCAGAGGTCCTGGAAGATGAGGATGCCGAGCGCCGCCTTGCCCTGCGGGGTGTCCATCTCGCCTGCGTCCATCATGAGTTTCATGACGATCGCGGTGGAGGAGAGCGCGACCAGAAAACCGAAGAAGATGGACTGCGACAGGGGGAAATGGTCCAGGGACCCGATGACGGCGACCGCGATGATGGTTAGGGCGAGCTGCAGCCCGCCGCCGATCAGCACCATGTGGCGGATGCGCATGAGCTCCTTCAGCGAGAACTCCATGCCGATGGTGAAGAGAAGGAGCACTACGCCGTACTCCGCCATCTGTTCGACCTGGTGCGTGTTCCTGATGAAGCCGAGGGCGTAGGGACCGGCGAGGAAACCGGTGATCAGAAAACCGATGATGGAGGGAAGCCTCAGCTTGCGCAGCACGACCACGGTGAAAAGGGCAAGCCCGAAGAGAACGACGATGTCGCGTAAAGCGTGAAAATCCATGAAACCTCACTATGTTAATACTATTACCGATGCCATGATTGCCCCCTCCCCTTGCGGGAGGGGCGGGGGTGGGGGAACATGCCATCATTCCAGCATTTGGCAGCTCCCCCCCCATCCCCCTCCCGTCAAGGGAGGGGGGGCGCATCAACCGGTGGAGCTTGCCCGGCGGTGAGCCCGGAGCGGCCGATCTCCCGGTGCCGCAGGAACCACTTCGCCAGCTCCAGCACCGGGAAGATCGAACCCGAGGCGAGAATAATGACGCCCCAGTCGCTCCCGGTCAAGGAGAAGGTGCCGAAGGGACGGTGCAAAATCGGCAGGTACACCACCACGAGAAGCAGCGCGAACTCCCAGAGGATGGCCCCGTTCAGCCATCGGTTGGCGAAGGGACGCCGGAAAACCGAGTGACGGTCCGAGCGGAAGTTGTACGCCTTGAAAAACTGGATGAGCACCAGTGAGACGAAGGTCATGGTCATCGCCTCGCGGTCGGAGCACCCGGAGCTGCGCGCCCAGGCGAAAAGGAGCAGGTTGACCAGCGTCGACCAGATCCCGCCTACGAGGATCAGCGCCACCACTCCCCTGGTGAAGATGCCGCCGGAGGCGTTGCGCGGGGGGCGGCGCATGATGTCCGCCTCGGCCGGGTCGACGGCGAGCGCGAGTGCGGGGAGGCCGTCGGTGGCGAGATTGACGTAGAGGATCTGCACCGCGCTCAGGGGAAGGGGCAGGCCAACGAGCATCGCACCGGCCATGAGGCCGATCTCCCCGATGTTCGAGGAGAGGAGGTACATAAGGTACTTCCTGATGTTGTCGAAGATGCCGCGCCCTTCCTCGACGGCAGCCACGATGGAGGCGAAGTTGTCGTCGGTGAGCGTCATGGCCGCGGCCTCCTTACTCACCTCGGTTCCGGTGATCCCCATGGCGATGCCGATGTCGGCCTTCTTGAGCGCGGGCGCATCGTTCACCCCGTCGCCGGTCATGGCGACCACGTGCCCACGCTTTTGCAGCGCGCTCACCACGCGAAGCTTGTGTTCAGGGGAGACCCGCGCGTAGACCCGGATCACCTGCGCCTCGCGCTCGAGGTGGTCGTCGTCCATGGCGGACAGTTCGGCGCCGGTGACCACGCGGCCGTCCTCGATGAGCCCCAGTTCCCGCGCCACCGCTGCCGCGGTGACCGGGTGATCGCCGGTGATCATGACAGGGATGATCCCCGCCTCCCTGCAGGTGGCGATCGCCGCACGCGCCTCGCTGCGCGGCGGGTCGATCATGCCGACAAGCCCCAAAAAGGTGAGGCCGCTTTCCGCGTCGCTTCGCCCCGCCACGTCCTTGCGCGCGACCGCCAGCACGCGCAGCGCACCTTCGGCCATGGCGCGCGCCGCTTCCAGGTGCCGCCGTCGTGATGCGTCATCGAGCGCTCGCTCACCGTCCTCGGCAAGCTCCGAGGCGCAGGCGGCGAGCACCACTTCCGGTGCACCTTTCATGCAGGCGATGAGTGCGGCTCCGTCCCGGTTCAGGGTGGTCATGCACTTTCGCTCGGAGGTGAAGGGAATCTCGTCGACGCGCGGGTAGCGCGCGTGGAGCGCGTCCCTCTTAAAGCCCGCCTTTTCGGCCGCCACCACCAGGGCCCCCTCGGTCGGGTCCCCCTGCACGCGGTAGCGACCGGTCTCCTCATCAAGGACAAGGCGCGCGTCGCAGGCAAGGACCCCGATCCTCAAAAGCTCGGCGAGCTCTATCGAAGGGGGCACCACCCTCCCCTCGCGCAGGAATTCCCCCTCGGGGGCGTACCCGGAGCCGGTGAGCTCGTACCAAGTGCCGGCGGCGTAGCAGTTGCGCACCGTCATCTCGTCGCGGGTGAGCGTGCCGGTCTTGTCGGAACAGATCACCGTGGTGCTTCCGAGCGTTTCCACCGCGGCAAGACGGCGCATGAGCGCATGACGCCGCACCATGCGCTGCACGCCCAGGGCAAGCGAGATGGTGACCACGGCTGGAAGCGCCTCTGGAACGGCGGCGACGCCCAGCGCCACGCCGAAGAGAAGCATCGCAACGAGCGGCTCGCCGCGCCACAACCCGAGTACGACGATGGCCGCCACCACGGCAAGAGCTGCGCGCGCAAGGAGGTTCCCGACCCGGTCGAGGTTCTCCTGCAGCGGCGTCCTGCCGGTCTCGATGTGGGTGAGCATCCGGGCGATGGAGCCGAACTCGGTCCCCATGGCGGTGGCGACGACGACGCCGCGTCCGCGCCCGCTGCTCACCACGGTCCCTGCGTAGGCCATGCATTTTCTTTCGGCCAGCGGAACGTCCGGGCCGGCAAGGGGCGCGGCATCTTTCTCGACCGGCACCGATTCACCGGTGAGCGCAGCCTCGTCGAGCTGGAGGTTCACCGCCTCGACAAGGCGCACGTCGGCGGCGACCCGGTCGCCGGGGCGGAGCATGAGCAGGTCGCCCGGCACCAGCTCGCGGGCGGGGACGGTCGTCAGCTTCCCTTCCCTGATGAGCAAGGCCTCGGGGGCCGCCATCAGGCGCAGCGCCTCCAGGGCGCGCTCGGCACGGTATTCCTGGATGAAACCGAGGAGGACGGCGAAAAGCACGATCACGGCGATCGCCGCGGCCTCCATGGCGTGGCCAAGGAAAGCGGACAACAGGGTGGAAACCAGCAGAATCAAGATGAGAACGTTCTTGAACTGCCGGATGAGGACGGACCAGGGCGAGACCGAACGGGGCGGCTCCAACTCGTTGGGGCCGTAGCGGACCAGGCGACGCGCGGCCTCGGCGGCCGCGAGCCCGTCTGGAGAGCTCTCGAGCAGAGATAACACCTCTCCCGACGCAAGGGTATGCCAGGAGGGATGTTGCGTGTCCCTTGCGGTTTCGCCCACGGCAACTCCTAGGTACGCCGTCATACGGCGCTTAGTCGTCCCGGCAGCGCCGGATCATCTCACCTCGCGTATCGCCTGCCCGGGGCTCACAAAGGAGATCCCCTGCCCGGAAGTGGCGCCGATCATGACGCATTCCACGATGGGGGCGTTGACGGCGCGGTCGGCCTGCCACCTGACGATGAAGTTGGCCCCGAAGCCGCCCGCGGTGTCCTTCTCCTCGATATGGACGTAGGTGGTGGCAAGCGGAGCGAGCGAGAGCGGTTTGTCCTTTTCCTGGTAGCGCCGGATCAGCTTTCCGCTCGTGTCGTAGTATTCGATAGAGGTGATGCGTATCCAGGAGTTGGGATCGGTGTTCCTGACGCCAAGGGTTGCCGCCAATTGAAACGGCAGGCTGCGCGGGCCGGTGAAGACGTTGGAGTAAACCGGGACGTACACCGTCTGCCCCTTTGAGAGGCGAATCTCCTGGGTGGCGGAGTAACCGCGCATTGGTAGTGCGAGAAGTGCAAACAGCAGTGCGGTGGCGATAAGACGCATGGGGACCCTCCGTTTAATAGCATGTGGCATGGCCACGACAGGTTTTATAAGCTGCGCTGCGACAGCGCTGCATCATAGGATAGCAAAAAAATAGCACAGCCGCTGCCGCGACAGGATATTTTGCTGCAGCAGATACTAAAAACATCACTACGCACAGGATATGTCAGCTGCTGCGTGATCTAGTTATATGGGCCAATACGTGGTATGATCACGCGCTCGAACAGTAGGTACCAAACCGCATCAGGCGAATGCCATCCTGCGAAGCGGCAACCGGGATAAAATAGCGGACCGCCCCGGTTTTCATCGTGAGCCGCCGCTCCCTTCACAGGGGCGTCGCGTGAAGGCAAATAGGGATTTTCCCTTGACAAAGCCGCCTTCGGCGAAAGATAGTGGTCAGATGTTTACAGGACCCTGCTCCCGGCTCTTACACGAGAGCGCGACGGGAAGGAATCGGGCGGAAAGGCAGCGGCAACAGGTGAAAGAACATGTATAACGGCAAGGTGATCATTTGCGACGACGAGGTCGAGATCCTCAGGTATCTCAGCAAGATACTTTCGGCCAAGGGACTAGAGCTCGAGGTCTTCAGTTCCGGCACTTCCCTGATGAGCGTCATGGAAAACCGCGGCATGGACGACGCCGACCTGATGCTGCTCGACGTGAAGATGCCGGACGTTGACGGCCTGGAGATCCTGCAGCGCGTGAAGAGGATGAAGCTCGATGTGCCGGTGGTGATGATGACCGCCTACGCCTCGATCAACTCGGCCATCGAAGCGATGAAACTGGGCGCCTACGACTACGTCACCAAGCCCTTTCCCAAGGAGAAGATCTTCGGGATACTGGAAAAGGTGCTGGAGCGCAGGGAGCTTCTCAAGGAGAACTCGGCGCTCAAGGACGAACTCGGCATACCGTCGGGCGCCACCCCGCTCATCTTCGCCTCGGAGACCTTCCGCCGCGTGCACGACATGGCGATGCTCGTGGCGCAGAGCGAGTCGAACGTGGTGATCCTCGGGGAATCCGGCACCGGCAAGGAACTCATCGCGAGCCTCATCCACAACAACAGCCCCCGCGCGAAGGAGCGCTTCCTCACCATAAACTGCGCGGCCCTTTCCGACACCCTGCTCGAGAGCCAGCTCTTCGGGCACGTGAAGGGGGCCTTCACCGGCGCGATCAACGCCCAAAAAGGGCTGCTCGAAGCCGCCAACCACGGCACCCTCTTCCTCGACGAGGTGGGTGACATGAGCCCGGCCATCCAGGCGAAGCTTCTGCGCGTGCTCCAGGAGGGGGACTTCATCCCGGTGGGGGACACTAAGGCCAAGAGCGTGGACATAAGGTTCGTAGCCGCGACGAACAAGGACCTCGAGGAGGAGGTGCGCGAAAAACGCTTCCGCGAGGACCTCTTCTTCCGGTTGAACGTCATCTCGCTCCACCTCCCCCCGCTGCGCGACCGCGGCGAGGACATCGAACTGCTCGCGCGCCACTTCCTCGCCAAATACGCGGCGCGCATGAAGCGCGAGATCACCGACTTCACCCGCGAGGCGATGCAGCTGCTCAAATCGTACAACTGGCCCGGCAACATCCGCGAACTGGAAAACGCCATCGAGCGCGCCGCCATCCTCACCCGCGGCAACACCATCACCGCCGAGACCCTGCCGGTCTGGCGCACGGCCCAGGTGCCCGAACCGAAACAAAACGGCGGCAAAAGGCTCGTTTCACTGGAAACCATCGAGCGCGAGCACATCCTGCACGTCCTCAAGGCCTCCGGCAACAACAAAAGCCGCGCCGCGAAGATCCTCGAGATCGCCAGGCGGACCCTGGACCGCAAGATCGAAGAGTACGGCCTTGAAGACGAGGGGATCCGATGATGCTGCGACGCTTCCCGATCCGGGCCAAGCTCACGGTAGGCTCCGTCGCGCCCCTCTTCGTCGCCTTTTTCATCTGCTCCCTGGCCGGACTCTACATCATCAACGACAAGATCGCCGGCCAGGCCCAGGAGAAGGTCAGGACCGACCTTAACTCCGCCCGCGAGATCTACCGCAACGAACTGGAGCGGATCCGCGAGCTCATGGATCTGACCGCCACCAACCCCTACAACTCCTCCTCCATCGTCGCCGGCGAGGAAAGCATCCGGCAGCTGCTGCGCACCCGTCTGCAGAACAAGCACCTGGACATCCTGACCGCGGTGGACGCAACCGGCAAGGTGCTCTACCGCGCCCATTCGCCGCAACTGCGCGGCGACCGGCAGTCCACCTACTTCGTCGAACAGGCGCTCAAGGGGGTCGCCGTCACGGGGACCTCGGTGCTCACCCCGGAACAGCTCTCCCAGGAGGGGATCACCCTCGTCAACCGCGCCACCATCCCGCTCATCAGTACGCCGCACGCACGCCCGCGCGCCGACAAGAGCGAGCGCTCCGGTATGGTCATGGTCTCCGCCTTTCCCCTGAAGAACCGTGACGGTAAGGTGATCGGCGCGCTTTACGGCGGCATCCTTTTGAACAACAACAACGCCCTCGTCGACAAGATCAAGGACATCGTCTACGAGGGGGTCAAGTTCCGCGGGACCGACGTCGGGAGCGCCACCATCTTTCTTGGGGACGCCCGCATCGCCACCAACGTGCGCACCACCGACGGAGCCCGGGCGATCGGCACGCGGGTGTCGCAGGAGGTGTACCAGCGCGTCATCGTCGAGAAGAAGAAGTGGATCCGGCGCGCCTTCGTCGTTAACGACTGGTACTTCACCGCCTACGAGCCGATCCTCGACCTGCAGGGGAAGGCGGTAGGTTCGCTCTACGTGGGTATGCTGGAAAAGCCGTACACCCACATGCAAAAGAGCGTGAACTCGATCCTCTACCTGGTGCTCTTCCTCACCTCGCTGATCGGCATCGCGGTCTCCGGCTTCATCGGCACCCTGCTCGCCCGCCCCATCAAGGAACTGGAAAAACTCGCGCACCGTGTGGCCCGGGGGGAGCGCAACCTGCAGATCGAGGTGCACTCAACCGACGAGGTGGGCGATCTCGCCGAGGCCTTCAACCTGATGACCCGCGCCCTGGGGCGCCAGGAGGCGGAGATCGGGCTCTTGCACCGCGCCCTCGAGCTCAAGATAGAGGAGCGCACCGCGCAGCTGTCGGACAAGACGCGGCTTCTCGCCCAGACGCAGGCCGACCTCGCCCGCGCCGAGAAACTCGCCGACCTGGGGATCGTCGCCGCCGGCGTCGCCCACGAAATCAACACGCCGCTCGCCATCATCCGGGGGAACACCGAGGTCCTCGAGATGTGCCTTCCAACGGAGCACCCGAACCGCGAGGAGGTCGAGATCATCAGCCAGCAGACCGAGCGGATGGCGAAGATCGTCGGGAACCTGCTCACCTTTGCGCGCCAGAAGTCTCTCAACCAGCGCCAGTTCATGGTGCACGAGGTGCTGGACGACATCGTCTCCCAGATCAGGCACCAGGTCCCGATGGACGCCATTTCCGTCAAGTGGGAGTACGATCTGAACCTGGGTCCGGTCACCGGAGACACGGACCAGTTGCGCCAGGTGTTCAGCAACATCATACTGAACGCCGTGCAGGCGATGCTCCCGGACGGCGGCACTTTGAGGCTCACCACCCGCCCCCACGGCCCCGGCAACGGCTGCATCATCCAGATAAGCGACACCGGCAAGGGGATCGACGCAGAGCACCTGGAAAAGATCTTCACCCCCTTCTTCACCACCAAGGACAGCGGTACCGGGCTGGGGCTCTCGGTCTCCTACGGCATCGTCAAGGACCACGGAGGCGACATCAGGGTCTCGAGCACCCCCGGCATGGGGACCTGCTTCGAGATCGAGCTCCCCGGGGTGGACCCGATGGAGCAGCACGAAGGATAGCGACGACCGCCCGGGCGGCATGAGGGCAAGCTGCCAACTACTACGAAAAGGAGCCATCAGATGCACATCGAATGGACCAGCGACCTCGCCATCGGCGTGGACGAAATCGACAATCAGCACAAGGAGATCTTCAGGAGGTTCGACAGCCTTTTCGAAGCCTGCGGCGAGGGAAGGGGCAAGGAGGAAGTGCTCAAACTGCTGCTTTTTCTCGACGATTACGTGAAGGAGCATTTCTCCGCAGAGGAGCGCCTGCAGATGCGCAGCGGCTACCCGGATTACCCCGCGCACAAGGCGGCACACCAGCAGTTCGTGGCTGACGTGGAGAAGCTGACCAGGGAGTTCCGCGACGAGGGGGCGACGCTGCCGCTCGTGATCCAGACGAACAAGACCCTATCCTCCTGGCTCATCCAGCACATCAAGAGGGTCGACACCGCCTTCGCCGGGTACCTGCGCGAGCAGAAAAAGATATAGCCGCAGACAGCCGAGAAGCTCGCCGCGTCGAGCCTCGTCGAGAAACAAAAAGGTCCTCCCTTTATCAAGGGGGGACCTTTTTTCGTCATTGGCCGGGTTGGAAAGAAGCAGGCGGTCAAAGCTAAGGCGCCTGAGGTTTCCTCGCCTCGGGGGACTGCCCTTCCTTGCGCGCGCCGTCCTTACCCTGGCGGAAGGACTTCCGGTGCCGTGAGCGGCGGCTCCGCTCTCCGGCAGGCTTCGCCTGCTGGGGCTGCTGCGCACCACCCTTCTCCTTGTCCCGTTCCTTCTCCTTCTGGGGCTGCCCTTTTTGCTGCTGGTCCTTCTGCTGTTCGGGGCGGTTGGGTGACTTAAGCCGCGCGATCAGGTCGCGGGCCCAGTCTACGTCGCCGTCGCAGCATTCCTTGGCGACATACTGCACGTCATCGGGTGTCGCCTTCATCGTCTTTATTTTGAAGAGCCGTTCGATCAGGTCGCGCGACCAGTAGTACTCCCTGATGTATTTCTTGCCGTCGATTTCGTCGTAGCTGTATTCGGTGCAGGGAATGACGCTCTTCAGCCACTGCGGGGTAACCTTGAGACGGGCCGCGGCAGCCTCCTTCTCGTGGTGGTCGTGATCGACCTTCTTCCGGACGATGACGCCCCCTTCCGCCTTCTCCTCGACCACGGGCGTTTCCTGGGCCAGATGCGCAAGGTAACGGGTGAGGTCCTCCAGCGCGGCTTCGGAAAGAGCGGAGACCCGGGTGTCGGCGCGGTAAATGACGCCGGGACGGTCAACCCTGAAATCCACGGTCGCCTCGCTATCCCCCTCCTGCACCCCTACGCTCACTTCGAGATCGAACCTGCCGTCGGAAAGCTGTTCGGCAAGATCCCCCTCTGCGGCATCGAGGATGATGCCGGTCAGGCACTCCTTGAGAGGACCGTCGGTGACCCGGAAATAGGCATGGCCGTGCAGGTTGTTGAGCTGGTTCGTTACGCTTTGCAGATACTGTGATGTCATGGTGAAATTCCGTCCCGCCGTCCTTGTATTTCGTATCGGCCCGGGCTCGAGGCGCCCTGCCGCGTACAGCGTCTCTACCCTAACATAAGCCGGCGCATCTCGCAAAAAAAATGGGAGCCGGAGGCTCCCATACACGGTGAATAAAACAAAACTAATCAGTCAGCACACGCGGCACGAGCTGCCGCTACATTGAAACTCCTGCGATCTCCATTCAAAACATAGCATCAAAAGACATTGCATTTAAAAGAACATTACATACAACAAATCACATCATAACATCGCAACACATAACACAACAATCATCAGCACATGATACAAAGCATTGCATTACAGGTTATCAAATCACAAGGCATAACATCAAATCGCATCTGCAGGCATAACAGAACAAAATCATTCATAGCAGAACACTAAAAGCATTACATCAGTACATTAGGCGGCCAGAGCCTGGAACAGTTGCGCGGGGAGGAAGGGCTTGCGCAGCAGCATGTTCCCTTCGGTGTGAAGCTCCTGCGGCGGCGTCTCGAACTTCGAGTAACCGCCGGTGCAGAATACGATCCTGGAGCTCCCCCCCATCGCGCGAATGACTCGGGCCGCTTCGACGCCGGTCATCACCGGCATATCGATGTCCATGATGGTGATGTCGGGGCTGTGCCGGCGGTACTGTTCCACCGCCTCCGCGCCGTTGGCGGCCTCAGCCACCACGTCATACCCCTCTCGCTCCATCATGAAACGCAGCATAAGCCTGATGTCTTCGACATCATCAACTATCAGGACCCTTCTTTTCATTTCACCCCTCATAACAACTGCATAAAACGAAAACCCTGACCGTTGCACGGCATTTGACAAAGTTATTTGCCGAAAACGTGCCCAAATTGTGCAACATTCGAACATTCTGCGACTGTTACGTCATGTTAGAGTCGGCCGGCGCGAAACCGCGTATACCAAATATCGGGAATCCTTGAGAGATTCGCGATATGGCGGCCGGGGCATCATTCCCTTCACACATGATGGCGCGTTAAAAATACCGTTTAAGGACGTGTCGTCACCTGGAGCGCACTGCGTCTTTTCACGGTGAAAAAACCAAGGCTGTGTGAAATGGCGTATAGCAGTGGCAAATGGCGCGCGACAAATGACGGGTGGGGAGGTGACGGAAGAGAGGACCGCAGGCAAGCCGTTTTTCTACGCGGCGTAAATCTGCTACGATGGTCTTTGAGGTATCGCACCACAGAAGAAGGAGGAAAAAGCGATGGTGAAATTCTACGATGCGAGAACTGAAGCGGATCTTTCGCGGGTCGAGGCGGTACTGAAACAGGCGGGGATCGAGTATAGCGTGAGCAGCCTGTCCGGGCGTGTCGTATCCGGAGAGATCGAGGTTGCGGAGGAGGACCTTCCCAAGGCGGAAGAACTCCTACTCAAGAACAGGTAAATAGAAACGGAAGCATCACCCAAGCGGCCGATCGGAGTGGGCATCGGCGCTGAATGCCATGACCTTCTCCACCCTGATCTCAAGCCTCCATTGCACCTGCGGCAACCCGGGAGGCTCGAGATCGGGGATGTAGCCGTCCAAAACCGCGGTATCCGCGCTCCTCTCCACCACCCCAACAAACTGGAAGCCGTTCCCCGTTTCGGGATCAGCAACCACCACCGCGACGTGCGGGTTGTCCTGCAGGTTGCGCATCGTGGTGGGGCAAAACCAGGCTTCGAAAACCAGCCGGTTCGGCTCGAAAAGCGCCACTCCCTTCCCCGCGGCAAGGTGCGGGTTTCCTCCCGCATCGGACGTCGCCACGAAAGCATGCCCTACCCTCTCGGCTAAGTCCTTGATCGTCTGAGTGATCATGTTGACGTACCTCCTCTTGCCGATGCGGATCAGCCGCCTATGCCAGCGCAGGCGTATCGGCCACCTGCGCGAGGGGTGGCGGTGCCGTCCCCCCTGGTTTTCCGTCTCCGCGTGCATCATCACGGGTTTCGATCGCATCGTGGACGCCCCCTTCCGGAACAATCCTTTGCCGCCCCCTTGATTTAACCGCGCGTCAGCATTACGTTCTTGTAGCACCGGGGGATGAATAGTCAAGTTTGGGGGCGCCTTAGTGGATGACGGGATGCAGCGGGATCATGAGACGGGGGGCGGCGCGCCCTCCCCTTTGGAGGTGACGGAGCAAGAAGGATCTGCCATACTGTCCGGCATGATTGGGGACGGGGATCAGGACAAGGAGCTCGACGACGGCTGGCGCATCGTGCCGGTGTGGCGGGTGGAGGAAAGGGGAAGGAGGCTTTCCCTGCGCCAGGCGCGGCTGTGGGCGCTCGTTTTGGAGTCTCGCTTCATCGAGTGCCGCTTGGAGCACGGCCAGAAGGGATGGCAGGTCTGGGTGCCGCCCGAGAGCTACGACACGGCGTGCCGCGAACTGAACCTCTACGCGCAGGAGAACCGCAACTGGCCCCCGTTCATGCCGCCGGTCCACCCGATGAAGGAGAACACCCTCCCCACCCTGTCTGTGCTGATCCTCCTGGCCACCTTCCACAACCTGACCAACCTGGACCTGAAGGTCATGGGGCACTACCCGGTCGACTGGCTCGAGATCGGCAACGCCCACGCCGGACTCATCCTGCATGGTGAGTGGTGGCGCCTCGTCACGGCCCTCACCCTGCACGCCGATGCGCTGCATCTCATCAGCAACCTCGCCATCGGCGGCGTTTTCATCCTCTACCTCTGCCGCGACTTGGGCTCGGGCCTTGCCTGGACCCTCATCCTCGCCTCTGGTATCTGCGGCAACCTCGCCAACGCCTGGTTCCAGCTGCCAAGCCACACCTCGGTCGGCGCCTCGACGGCGGTCTTCGGGGCCGTCGGGATCCTCGGCGCCATCAGCATGGTGCGTTACCGGCACCACCTGCGCAGGCGCTGGCCGCTTCCCATCGCCGCCGCGCTTTCGCTCCTGGTGCTTCTGGGCACGGAGGGGGAGCGGACCGACCTCGGGGCGCACCTCTTCGGTTTCGCGTTCGGGACGCTTGCCGGGCTCGTTGGGGAGATGCTCGTGGGTTGGCTCGGCAGGCCGAAACGGCTCTCCAACGCGCTCCTTGCGCTCTCAAGTGCCTCGGTCGTCGTCTGGGCCTGGTGGCTCGCCATCATGCACTCAGGGCAATGATGCCTCAGTCACCCCGGCCGTGCCCTCGCCCGTGTCCCTTACCCGGCCCATGCCCCATGCCGCGCCCGTGCTCCTTCTTCCACTGCCCGTAGGGGATGTGGTGCTCTCTGGCATAAACCTGCCGGTAATCGCCGGGGACGCGGTACACGGCGCGCGGTACGGCAGCGCGACGCACCACGTGCCACGGTCCGCCGTAATCGCTCGCGCGATACCACCTTTCGCCACGCGGCGACCACCAGTAACCGCCGTAGAAGAAGATGTCGACGTCGAAGCCGGGGGCGAAGTAGACGCTGCTGCCCGGGACCATCACCATCGCGGAGGGAGGCCCCACGACAACCGGCGGACCTATGTTGATGCTCAGGCTGACCTCGGCCGCCGCGTTACCGGCCATCATCCCGAAAAGCAGCGCGGCAGAGAAAAGACGATATACAAAGGTTCTCTTCATAACTCCTCCTCAACAGGCTCGGCTTTTTCCGTTTTCTCGCGCTACCGGGAAAGGACAACCGGACCTCACCTTCCCCACACGACAGGGCGACATCCCGCCCCCTCACCGCAAGAGAAACCAGAGTCGCGCCGAATGCGGACCGCGGAGCACAGTCATAAAAGGCGCCTGGTCTGGATGCCGAGACTGCACCCATTATATATCCGCGGCGTATTACTGTCAGCAGTTACGACATAACTCACATAAAGGGGAGCGGCTTGCCGGTCCGGTAGGCAACCGCCTGACATACGGCGATCAGCGTCCCTTTCCCGTCGTGCACCTTTATGTCATAGGTGGCGGTTCGCTTCGTTGCACTCACTTCGCGGGCCTCCGCCCGAAGTCTCGCGCCCGCTTCCGGACTGGCGACGTAGTTCACCGCCACGTTGAGGGCTACGGTGACGCTCCCCGCCGTCTGGCAGACGGTCTCGAAGGCCTCGTCGATGAGCGAAAAGATCGCGCCCCCATGCGCACGGCCGAACATGTTGTCCATCTCGGAGCGGTAGTCCATCTCCACGGCGGAGAACCCTTCCTCCAGCGCCACCAGTTCCATCTTCAGCGCCTGTGCATACGGCTCTATTTTCACCTGGCTGAAGATCGCTTCTTTTAATTGCGTATCCACGGTCGTCCCCCCGCTCGGCAGAAGTCGAAAACGGCAAGAGCCTAGCATGTCCGCGGGTCACGCTGCAAAGATAAATACTTGAATCAGGGAGGGGGGGATGAGTGCTGGGGCGCACGCACATTCGTGATGAGGCGGGCGAGGGTTCGAGAACGGGTGGTGCGGCAGCGGCAGAAGAGGCACGAAGCGCGCCCGGGGAGAAGAGCCCGAGACCGGGAGCGACAGCACCGGATGCACCGGCACCGCCGCTCCGCAGGGTTCGAGATCTAACGCTTCATCAATCCGAGCTTGGAGAGGACGTTGAAGAGCCCTTCCTTGGAGACCGGTTTCACCAGGTAGGCGGCCGATTGCGCGTTGCAGAAGGACTCCATGGCGTCGTTGGAGGAGTTGAGCGCGGTGAGCATGACGATGTTCACCCTCTTGGCCGGTTTTTGCTCCTTCTCGATGTGCCTGATGGCCTTTGCGGCGTCATGGCCGCTCATGCCGGGCATCATGATGTCCATGATCACCAGGTCGAAAGGTTCGCCGGCGGCAAGGGCGGCCTTGTATTTCTCGAGCGCCTCCATGCCGCTGCTCGCCTGGTGGCAATCCGCGGTCGCACTGAGTAAGGTGGCGACAAAGTCACGGCAAAAAGACTCGTCATCTACGATCAAGCACTTCATAGCTTCCCCCAGGTGTCTGTTGTGATATGCGATGACGCCGGGGGAGCCCGCAGCCGATAGCCGCGCCCCTGCGCTTTTAACCGTATCGGTTCATTGGAACGAGACTTTAGCGGCTTTATGAAACGGTGGGGCGATAGGAACGCGGGTAGGGAAGTGCTGCGGGAGGGGAGTGCCGCCGGGGCACCATCGCGACGTATGAGGCGGGGGCAGGCGTAACGCCCGCCCCCGCAGCGGTTTCAGATCAGGAGACGCACCGGGTTCTCCAGCACCTCCTTCAGGGCCTTCAGGAACTCGGCGGCATAGGCGCCGTCCGCCACGCGATGGTCGGCCGAGAGGGTCACCTTCATGACCTTGGCGCTGGTAAGCACCCCGGAGCGCACCACGGGGGCGTCGAGCACCGCGCCGACGGCAAGGACGCCCGCCTGGGCGGGATGGATGATGGCGCTGAAACAGTCCACACCGAACATGCCGAGGTTGGAAACGGAGAAGGTGCCGCCGTTCATCTCCTGTTCGGTCAGGGCGCCGGACCGGGCACGCTTCACGAGCCGCTCCGACTCCTGGGCGATTTCCAGCAGGGTCAATTCATGGCACCTGTGGACCACGGGCATGAGGACCCCCTCGGGCACGCCCACCGCGACGCTCACGTTGACGTCGCCGTGGTACGAGACCCCCTCCGGCGTGTAACGCGCGTTCAACTGCGGGTATTGCACGAGGGCCAGGGCCACCCCCTTTACGATGACGTCGTTCACCGTGACACGCATCCCTCCCTGTTTCAACTGGCGCCGAACCGCCTCCGCCTCGTCCATGAGGATGTCCATGGTGACGCTGAAGTGCGGGATGTGCTCCCACGAGTCGGCGACCGTCTTGGCCACGGCGGCACGCAGCCGGGACATGGTCCGCACCTCCTCGACGAGACGCGGCCCGGCGGGGGGCGCCGGTTCTTTGCTCGGCTGCGCTGGAGCAGCACCCCCTTGCGCCCCGGCGGCACCCTCGAGGTCCTGCAACAGGATGCGACCGTCGGGTCCGCTGCCGTGCACCTGAGCGAGATCCATCCCCAGCTCGCGGGCACGCCTGCGCACCACGGGAGCCGCGCGTTCGCGACCTGCCGCAGAGGGGATGAACTCCGGGGCCTCTTTGCCGGGGGCCGGAGCCCTCGTGTGGATGTATTCCGTAGGCCCCGCGGCCGCTTTTTCCGGCTGCTCCTGATCGGTACCCGGGACGGGAGGCGCGGCCGGAGCCTGCTTCTCCCCTTCCATGGGGAAAAGGTCGGCCTCTTTTGCTTCCTTCGTCCCTGTCTCCTGCGTCACCCTTTCCTTCTCAGGTTCCGGCTCAGCTGTTTTTTCCGGCTCGGTCACCGGCTCCGGTTCGGGCGCCTGCCCGGCAGACTGCGTCTCTTTTACAGGGGCCTGGCCCTGCGCTGCGGGGGCCCCCTTCTCCTCGGGCTTGCCTACGACGGCGATCACCGTCCCCACCTGGACCAGGTCCCCCGGTTGCGCCTTGAGCTCCAGGATCACTCCCGGGGCGTACGCCTCGAGTTCCATGTTCGCCTTGTCGGTCTCAACCTCCGCGATCACCTCGCCGCGGCGCACCTCATCCCCTACCCGCTTCTTCCAGGAGACGAGCCTCCCTTCGGTCATGGTATCGGAGAGCTTCGGCATCACGATATCGTTCATGGCGGCACCTCAGTACGGTTCGTTCAGAAGATCACGTACGCCCTGCACGATCCCATCGAGCTGCGGGATGCACAGCTTCTCGATCTTGCGTGAGTACGGCATGGGGACGTCGAGCCCGGAGATGCGGCGCACCGGGGCGAGCAGCGAATCGAAGCACCCCTCGTAGATGCGCGAAGCGATATCCCCCCCAAGCCCCGCGCTTTTCCAGCATTCCTCGATCACCACGGCGCGGCCGGTCTTCATAACCGACGCGATGACGGTATCCATGTCGAGCGGCACCAGGGTTCGCAGGTCGATCACCTCGCAGGACACCCCGTCCTTTTCAAGCTCAAGCGATGCCTGCAGCGCAAGGATCGCCATGCGGCCGTAGCCTACGAGGGTCACCTGCTCGCCGCTTTTGAGGAGGTTCGCCTTGCCGAAGGGGACCAGGAACTCTGGGTCCTCCGGGACCTCGCCCTTGCTGTTGTAGAGGAGCTCATGCTCGAGGAAGATGACCGGGTTGTCGTCCCTGATCGAGCTCTTCAAGAGCCCCTTCGCGTCGGCGGGCGTCGCCGGGTAGGCGACCAGCATGCCGGGGCAGTGCATGAAGTAGCTCTCGAGACTCTGCGAGTGCTGTGCGCCGAGCTGGCTCCCGCCCCCACCCGGCATGCGTACCACCATCGGGACCCTCGTCTGTCCGCCGAACATGTAGCGCACCTTCGCCATGTGGTTCACGATCTGATCCATGGCAAGCAGGGCGAAGTTGACCGTCATCAGCTCCGCCACCGGGCGAATCCCCCCCATGGCCGCCCCGACGGCGACGCCGACGATGGTATTCTCGGAGATCGGGCAGTCGCGCACGCGCAGTTCGCCGAATTCCGCCAACAGTCCGCGGGTCACCTTGAAGGCCCCCTCGTACTGTGCCACGTCCTCACCGTAGACCACGACGTTATTGTCGCGACGCATCTCCTCTTTAAGCGCCAGGTTGATGGCGTCACGGTAGGTCATCTCAGCCATACACCCTCTCCATTGATGCAGTTGTTGGTCTTTCGAGTGCACACAAGGTTCCAAGCTTAGCAAAGGAGACTTGGAAAACAACGTGACAGCGACATTAAAGAAATAATGCCGCCGTCATGCAGGGCACTGAGCAAATACCTTGCAACGGTCCGCCATTTACGGTACGGTCACAGGCCATGAAGCCTGCCGCGACACTGTCATCGATATCCAGAACAGCACTGCTGACATTGGTCGCTGTCTTCACCGTCGTCTTCCTCACCCAGGGGGCGGCGGTACCTGATCCCTGCCGCCTCCACACTCCGCTTATCAGTGCAAAGCACGTAACCGGCAACACCCAGGACGCCTTCCTTAAAAACGCCGGCAAAGGTGCACAGGTAAAGGCGGCCAAAACGTCGGCAGCCCCTGCTCTCGCCCCGACACCACCGGCGATCAGGCTTCTCTCGTCCCTTCCCGCTCACCCTACGCCCGTACGGAACCTCCTTTCTCCTGCGGACACCTCTGCCGTTTCGGCAAGAGCACCTCCGGCCTAGCCTCCAGCGTCACATCTCCAGACAGAGTCCGCCCGAACCGGGTACGGCCTGCACAGGTTCCCCGCAACCTGCCCCCTCGCCTTTTTCACGTTTACCGGAAAAGCGGCCGGCAACCTTCGTCGTGAAGCCTGCGGCTGCGGCCTTGGTGTGCCCGCAGCACCGGAAGACACCCGAAAAGCGTCGTCACCTTCTGCGTTGCAAAGAGGGTCTTGCGGGATTCGTGCAACCTGCGCCTGCGCCCCGGGGCGGACCGTTCATCCACCAAAAGACGGGGCCGGTTTTCGACCGGCTCAAGGAGCGCATATGGAACTGATCAAGAACACCAGCATAGACTTCATCGGAAAACGGAAAATAAGCTTCGCCATCTCGGCGTTGATTGCCATCATCGGCCTCATCGGGTCGCTGCAGATCGCAAGGAACAAGGCCAACATGGGGATCGACTTCTCCGGCGGAACCTCGGTGCAGGTGAGTTTCGCACGGCCGGTCCCTCTCGAGCGGGTGCAGCAGATCCTCTCGGAGAAGCTCGATAAGGAAGTGCACCTGCAGGAGATAACCGGTGCGAACCAGCTGATGATCAAGGTAGGCAGGTCGGCAACGGCCTCGCTGAACGTGGCCGACACGGTTACGGAACGACTGCAGCAGGAATTTCCCGACAATGCCCTCACCGTGGAAAGCTCCAACGAGGTGGGGCCGTCCATAGGGGACAAGCTCAAAAAGGATACCCTGAAGGCAGTGGCGCTCTCCATGGTCGGCATAGTGCTCTACATAGCGTGGCGCTTCGATTTCAATTTCGGCATAGGTGCGATAGCCGCCACCTTGCACGACGTCCTCTTCATGATCGCTCTCTTCTACCTGCTCGGCAAAGAGATAAACCTGCTCTTCGTCACTGCCGTTTTGACCATTGCAGGTTATTCTTTGACCGACACGGTGGTCATCTTCGACCGGATCAGGGAGAGCCTCGGCAAGTTCGGACCCGAAGAGAAGGATGTCCTCTTCAACAGAAGCATCAACGAGGTACTGCCAAGGACGGTGATCACCTCACTCACGACGTTTCTGGCCGCAGTCTCGCTCTACATCTTCGGCGGCGCCGCGATAAACGACTTCGCCCTGGCCCTGGTATCGGGGGTGGTCGTGGCCACCTATTCCTCCATCTTCATAGCGAGTCCCATCGTGCTGGAACTGGAGAAGAGGCAGGACGCGCGCCGGACGAAACGGGACGTGGCAGTACCCGGGTACGAGCCGTAACGGGAGGAGACTTATGCACGAGCTTAACCTGATCACGACGGTGACCGGCGGCTTTCTGGCCGCCCTCGTCTTCGGCTACCTGGCGCACCGCATCGGCCTTTCCTCGATCGTCGGCTTCCTGCTGGCCGGCATCGCGGTCGGTCCGCGCACCCCCGGCTTCGTGGCGGACCGGCACATGGCGGAGCAGTTCGCCGAGATCGGCGTCATCCTGCTGATGTTCGGCGTCGGGCTGCAGTTCCACTTCAAGGAACTGCTCGAGGTGCGGCGGGCCGCCATACCGGGGGCGCTGGGGCAGAGTGCGGTGGCCACCATGCTGAGCGCCCTGGTGGCGCTCGGGCTTGGCTGGAGCTGGCCGGCGGCGATCGTCTTCGGCTTCGCGGTCTCCGTTGCAAGTACCGTGGTCCTTCTGCGCGTGCTGGTGGACAACAACGAGCTGCACACCCAGGCAGGCCACATCGCGGTCGGCTGGCTCGTGGTGGAGGACATCCTGACCGTGTTCCTGCTGGTCATCCTCCCGGTCCTTTTCGGCACGCAGGGAACCGCCGGGACGGGCCTCGCCTCGGCGGTCGCCTTCGCCATTTTGAAGATCGCCCTCTTGGTCGCGGTCACCTTCCTCGTGGGGGGGAAACTGATCCCGCGCATCCTGGAGCATGTGGCCGCGACACATTCACGGGAGCTCTTCACGCTCGCCGTCCTGGTGCTGGCCCTAGGTATCGCCGTCGCCTCCGCCCGCTTCTTCGGGGTATCCATGGCGCTCGGCGCCTTTTTGGCGGGGATGGTGGTGAAGCAGTCGGATTTCAGCTTCCGGGCGGCCTCAGAGGCGCTCCCGATGCGGGACGCTTTCGCGGTGCTCTTCTTCGTCTCGGTCGGGATGCTCTTCGATCCCTCCCACCTGGTGCAGCACCCGGGTCTCGTCCTCGCAACACTCGGCATCATCATCATCGGCAAGCCGCTCGCCGCCCTGGTGATCGTGCTCGCCCTGCGCTACCCCCCGCGGGTCGCCCTGGCCGTTGCCGTGGCGCTCGCGCAGATCGGGGAGTTCTCCTTCATCCTCGCATCGGTGGGCAGGGACCTGAAAGTGCTAGGTGAGAGCGGCGCCAGCACCATAGTGGCCGCCGCGATCATATCGATCAGCCTGAACCCGCTTTTGTACCGCATGATCCCTGGGTTCGAGCGCCGGGCGAAGACGACCCGGTTTTGGCGTTACCTTGAAGAGCGCGCGCGACCCGGGCGGGACGGCGTCGAGGCGCCCGACGAGGTGCACGGCGCCGGCCGCGCCGTCGTCGTCGGCTACGGCCCGACGGGAAAGACCCTCGCCCGGCTGCTCGCGGAAAACGGCATCGAGCCGTTCGTGGTGGAGATGAACCTGCAGACCGTTCGCCGGCTGCAAAAGGAGGGGACCGCCGCCCTCTACGGCGACGTGACGCTCAGGGACACCCTCGAGGCCGCCGGGGTGGCCTCCGCCGTGGCGCTCGTTTTGACCTCGGCAGGGATGCAGGGGGAGGAGGACGTGATAAAGCTGGCAAGGGAGCTGAACCCGGAGGTGCGCATCCTCGCGCGCGCCACCTACTTGAGGGATGTCCCGGGACTCTACCGTGCCGGGGCCGACGCGGTGTTCTCGGGCGAAGGAGAAGTCGCCCTCAACATGACCGAGCACATGATGCGCGCTCTCGGGGCAACGGACGAACAGATCGAACGGGAGCGGGACCGGGTCAGGGGCGAACTGGCCGTAGCCGGCCGCCCCGCCGGTCCGATGCTCACTCACACGTAGATATCCTCCCAGACCTCCGAGTCCTCGGGCCAGGGGGACTCCTCGGCGAAGCGCACGCTCCATGTCCGCGGGTCCGGGCTGAAGGTCGAACAGCAAGACCAATAGTTCACCGACACGCCATTATTACTTTTACTGTTACGACTATAAATTTCTCGACACATACAGGTATAAGCCCGCCTTATCAAGTTTGATTTTTTAACTTATAAAGTAAAAAAGCACATCACCACTTATTCATTTTTATCGACACTATATATTGTCACTTTCAAACAGATACTTATCTTGTATCAACTATCAACGACCTTGAAGTTTAAGGTCGTTTTTTAAGTTTATACTTGCATTCGTGAATAATTTATTATAGTTATGTCGCCATATATTCGATATACCACCGAAAGGGTAACGCCAGGGTAACTTGGCCGCACAAAGCCACCTGTCCAGTACAGTACTTGGAAAGAGGGGCTTGTCGAAGTGGTGTTTCCTTGGACCCTTGCGTCCAAAAAACGCCCCCTTTTTACCAAGTGGGCGTTTTTTTGTTCCCGGTTGTGCCCGTTGTCGCTGCGACAACGGAAAAATACCTCCAGAAGGAGAGCTTATGAAATCAAGTTGCCGTCTCGTTTCCCTGTTGATCTGTGGTCTTTTGACCTGTGTTGCCCCTGCATTCGGCGAGGATGAAGGGCTTGGCGAGTGGGTGAGCCAGGCGGCTCCGAAAAAAGGGGCTGAGGTGATCCCTCCGGGCCAGTTCGCCACGCTGGCCAAGTACGCGGACCTCTTCCTGAGCACCGCACCCGGAGGTTCCAGGACCATATATGCCGAGACCCTCATGGACGGCATCGATGACCCGAACCAGGCAGACGAACTGGGTGATTTCTTTTTGGTCGACGTCCGGCCCAGCAACGAGTACTGCGCCGACACCGTTCCCGGCGCCATCAACATCCCGATGAACGATCTGGCGAAGGCGGAGAACCTCGCCAAGCTTCCGACCGACAAACCGATTCTTCTCATCTGCAACACCGGCCATACTGCCAGCATCAGTACCGCCGTACTCGGCGTGCTCGGTTACGACGTGTGGACCCTGCGTTTCGGCATGATGGGATGGCGCGCCTCGACCAAAGCGAAGCTGTGGTCCCCTAAATATTCGCAGATCGTGAACGGCGCGGGCTACCCTGTGCAGAAGTGCCAGTAACGCTTTTACTGGCGGGTCATGGCAGCATGGCGACCATGGCAACCGATATGCAGCCCCCTTTAGCGAGGGGGCTTTTTTTGCACGCCTACCCTCCGGCAAGTAGCGTGCGAAAGTCCCGCCGCAGCGCGCCGGCGATGTAATGCATCTGTTGCTCAGTTAAACGGAGTGGTAGCAGTGAAAGTCAACATGCAGAAATCAATCAGTATCAAAGTCGTCACCATCTTGCTGCTGGTGCTCGCGGTCGGCCAGGGCGTGGGGGCATACCTCTTTATTTCCTCGACGCGCAACGACTTCATGGAGGCTCTCCATGCCAGGATGAGACGGGGCGTCAAGCAAAACGCGGGGATTCTCGCCGAGCCGGTGGTCAACTACAACACGCCCCTCGTCGCCGCGTTTATCACTGAATCGTTGAAGGACGCGGATATCTCCGCGATGAAGGTCGTGGACAGGAACGGAAACACCGTCAAGGAAGGGATGGTGGACCGGGGGAATCGCGAACACTTCACGTTGAGCGAGCCGATCACGGCGGACGGTGAGCCTGTCGGCACCGTTACAGTCGTGTACACCGCCAAGACCATCGACGACAGCATGAGGATGAGCCGGATTCTCATCCCGTTCTACCAGCTCGGCATGCTCCTTGTCATGGCGTCGGTCCTGATCTGGTTGTTCCGCCTGTATGTCAAGCTGCCAGTGGAGCGGCTCAATCAGGCGATCTCAGGGATAACCGGCGGGGACTTAACCGTCCAAGTCCCGGTCTTTCGCGACGACGAAATCGGGACCATAGCAACCGGCGTGAAGTTCCTGGCCCAGCAGCTGTGCGGGACCGTGGAAAGGATAAACGCCAATTCGGACCGGGTGACCAAGGCGGTCCGGCAGCTAAACGCCGCGTTCGACCGGGTCAGGCAGGTCATTGACGACCAGAACGCCTCAACGGGGGAGGTCTCCTGCGCCGTGAGAGACGTCGCCGATTCACAGTTGCTGATCGCTACCAACACCGACGACCTGCTTTCGCTTTCCAACGAGAATCTCTCTTCGCTGCTGCAAATGCAGGGTAATTCCGAGGAAATCGCGGGGATCACCGACGATCTCAACAAGAACCTGCAGGACTCCTACTCCGCCCTGACGGAACTTGCCCAGTCGGCCAAGGGGATCACGCATCTGGCCGATGACGTCGCCTCTTTCATCTCTGCCACCTCCTCGTCGGCCGAAGAAGTGTACCGGTCCGTCAAGCACGCGGAGTCGCTGATAAACGAGTCCGCCAGGATAAGCACCGAGACCACGACCATCATTTCCGAAAAGGGGATCGTTGCCATAGCGGAGGTGACGGACGGTATGAAACGGATCGGCGTCTTCATCGATTCGCTCATGAGGGCCATCGAGAATCTCGGGGGCAGGTCGCGGGACATCGGCAAGATCCTCGGCGTCATGGAAGAGGTCACCGCGCAATCCCGGCTTCTCAGCCTGAACGCCCAGATAATCGCGGCCCAGGCCGGCGAAAACGGCAAGAGCTTCGCCGTGGTCGCGGAGGAAATGCGGCTTCTCTCCGACAAGGCGGCGCTCTCCACCCAGGAGATCGATACCATCGTCAAGGTCATTCAAAACGAGATCGAGCAGGTGGTCAAGGAGACGCACGACAGCGTCGACGTGGTCAGGGATGGGGAGACGGTGGTCGGGAAAACGGCCGGCGTCCTGATGGAAATCCTCGAAACCTCCCGCCAGGCGACCGACCTCGCCAAGGGTATCGAGCGTGCATCGATCGAGCAGACCGAGGGGCTAAAGCATGTGGTTCAATCGACGGAGCAGGTCCGGCAGAAGATAGACCAGGTGAACCGGGCCACCAGCGAACAGGAAAAGGGGACGGCCTTCCTGCTGCAGGCGCTCAATCCGATCAAGGACGCCATGGTGGTGACCAAGCGGGGGACCGAGGAGCAGGTAAAGAGCACCAGGTTCATATCGGCCAACATCGAGCTGGCAAACCAGAAAAATTACGACATCGCTCGCGCCTCGTCGAACCAGCAGGAACTCAACCAACGGGTGCTCGACGCCCTTGATGACGTCATGCATATGGGAAGCTCAACGGTTGGCGAGGTAAAGATGCTCATTCCCGTTGTCGCCGCCATGCTGGAAGACATGGATGCACTACGACAGGAGATGGCGGGCTTCACGGTAACAACAACCAGTGCCGGAGCATGCGAGATGGGAGAGGGGTGCCTGCATGAAGCGACGAGCACCCCGTCGGTCGCGCAGTTGGAAACGGCATGAAAAAGGAGAAGCGAATGAAGAAAAAAGTTCTTGTCATCTTGATGGGTCTCATCTGCTTCATGCTGGCCGCCGGAACGTCCTTCGCCGCCGAGGGTTATCCCCTGCGGGCCAAGTACGCGAAGCTGAAGTACATCAGCACGGCGGAGCTGAAAAAGGAATATGCCCGTGCGGTCATCGTCGACGTCCGCTCCAAGCTCGAGTTCGACGTCATCCACATCACCAAGGCGGTGAATGTCCCGGTGGCACAAAAGACTTTCGACAGGGAAGTCAAGGAACTGAGGGGGAGACACGAGACAGCCCCCCTTGTTTTTTACTGCAACGGCCACGCCTGTGAAAAGTCGTACGAAGCGGCGGAACAGGCGAGAGGCCTGGGGATAGAGAACATCATGGTCTATGACGCAGGCATCCACGACTGGGTCCTCGCCAACGCGGAAAAGACCACCCTCATGGGGGAAACTCCGGCGCAAAAGTCGAGGCTGATTCCGAGCGACAGACTGAAAAGCCACAAGATCAAGTACGCCGAGTTCTCCCAAAAGGTACAAGCGGCCGATGCGGTCTGCATCGACATCAGGGAGCCCTTCCAGCGCAAGGAGATCCCGAAACTGCCCCGCTTAAGGAACATCCCCTCCGACCGCCTGGTGCAACTTCTTGCCGGCAGCGAATTCAAAGGCAAGACCCTGTTGATAACGGACGCAGTCGGCAAGCAGGTGGAATGGATCCAGTACTACCTGGAAAAGTACGGCATCAAGAACTACTACTTCCTGGAAAACGGCGTGCTGAGTGCCCGGAATTAGCGGCCGCCGCAAGAGATGGCAGCGAGCTTGACGTAAAAAAAGCCCCATCAGGATCCCTGATGGGGCTTTGTCATGCCGGTTGTCACCTCACCCGTCGCATCCTCAGACGAAGATATCCTCCCAGACCTCCGAGTCCTCGGGCCAGGGGGACTCCTCGGCGAAGCGCACGCTCTCCTCGACCAGGGCGAGGCAGCGCCTGTCGATTTCCTCGAGCTGTTCCCGGGTCGCAAGCCCCTCTTCCAAAAGCCTGCGCGACAGGTTCGGGATCGGGTCGCGGCTTTTCCATACGTCGGTCTCCTGGACGCTCCGGTACTTGGCCGGGTCGGACATGGAGTGGCCGCGGAAGCGGTAGGTGACCGCCTCGATGAAGTAGGGGCGCTGCCGCTCGCGCACCCACTCGGCCGCCCTTTTCGTCGCCTGGTACATGGCGATCACGTCCATGCCGTCCACCTTCTCGCTCGGGATGTCGTAACCGCAGGTGCGCCGGTGCAGCGCCGCCTGGGCGGAGGCGCGGTGCACCTCGGTGCCGATGCCGTAGAAGTTGTTCTCGCACACGAACAGGACGGGGAGGTCCCAAAGGCGCGCCCAGTTGAGCGACTCGTGGAAGGTCCCCTGGTTCATCGAGCCGTCTCCGAAGAAGCAGGCGGTGACGCGGTCCTCGCCTAGGAGCTGGCTCGCCCAGGCGAGACCGGTGGCGATGGGGAACTGGCCTCCGACGATGGCGTACCCCCCCATGAAGTTGATGTCGGGCTGGAAAAGGTGCATGGAGCCACCCTTCCCGCGGCAAAGTCCGGTCGCCTTGCCGAAGAGCTCGGCCATCACCTTCTTCGGATCGGCGCCGCGGACGATGGCCTGGGCGTGGTCGCGGTACGCCGAGAGCATGTAGTCCGTCTTTTTAAGCCCCGCCGTGCACCCGACGGCGACCGCCTCCTGCCCTGTGTACAGGTGCAGGAACCCCGTGATGTGCCCCTTCGAGTACTGCTCGGCGCAACTCTCCTCGAACTCGCGGCAGAGCACCATCTGTTCGTAAAATCCAACCAGCTCCTCAGCCGGGAGCAGATCGCTAAGCTTTTCCGCCATGACTCTCCTCCTTCACCGCGTTCAAGAGCCCCCCTGCCAGCAGTTCGCGGCGCTCGCGCTCCGAGGCCTGCAGCAGGGTCACCACTTCTTGCCCGTTCACGAAGACCGGGATCTCGCTCGCCCCGCCCTGCACCAGTTCCCGAATCCTGGGAATGGAGATGCGGTCCCCCTGGCCGATCCGGTCGTAGTCCGCCGGGTCGCGAAAGACGAGGGGGAGGATGCCGAAGTTGATCAGGTTGGAGCGGTGTATCCTCGCGAAGCTCTTCGCGAGTTTGACCCGGATGCCCAGGTAGCGCGGGGCGAGCGCCGCGTGCTCACGCGACGAACCCTGTCCGTAGTTCTCCCCGCCGACCACGGCGCCGTCCCCTTTTTCCGTCGCCCGCAGGGAAAACTCGGGGTCGGCCTGCTCGAAGACGAACTTGCTGATCGCCGGGATGTTGCTTCTGAACGGGAGCACCTTGTTTCCCGCCGGCATAATGGTGTCGGTGGAGACGTTGTCCCCCACCTTGATGATCACCTCGACCTCGAGGCTGTCCGGCAGCGCCTCGAATTCTGGGAACGGGACGATGTTCGGGCCGGTCACGATCTCGACGCCGCTGCCGTCCTCGGGCGGGGTCTCGATCCCTGAATCGTCCACCAGGTAGCGCTCCGGGTTCTTCACGTCGGGCCAGGGGAGCAGTTCCTCCAGCTTGCGCGGATCGGTGACCACGCCGAAAACGCCTGCGGCCGCCGCGGTCTCCGGCGAGCAGAGGTAGACGCGGTCCTCCTTGGTGCCGCTTCTCCCCGGGAAGTTGCGCGGGAAGGTCCTGAGCGACACCTGGTTCGTCCCCGGCGCCTGCCCCATGCCGATGCAGCCCAAGCAACCGGGCTGGTGCACCTGCCCTCCGGCCAGGAGGAGCATCATGAAGCCCCCCTGGGCGACCACGTTCTCCAGCACCTGACGGCTTCCCGGGTTGATGTGGAAGGAGAGCCCCTGGGCGATCCTGCGCCCGTCCAGGATGCGGCAGACCGTCATGAGGTCGCGGAAAGAAGAGTTGACCGAGCTTCCGACGATGACCTGGTCCACCTTGAGCCCTTCGATCTCGGAGACCGGGACGACGTTGTCGGGCGACGAGGGGCAGGCGATCAGCGGGACCACCCGGGCGAGGTCGATCTCGTCATGCTCGTCGTAGTCGGCGTCCGGGTCGGGCATGAGTTCGCGCCAGAGCTCGCCGCGTCCCTGCGCCTCCAGGAAGAGACGTGTGTTTTCGTCGCTTTGGAAGACGGTACTGGTGGCGCCCAGTTCCGCCCCCATGTTCCCGATGGTCGCCCGGTCGGTAGCGGAGAGGGTCGCCACCCCTGGGCCGTAGTACTCGATGATCTTCCCCACCCCTCCCTTCACGCTGTGGCGCCTTAGCATCTCGAGGATGACGTCCTTTCCCGACACCCAGGGCTGCAGCTGGTTTACGAGCTTCACCCCGAAGATCTTCGGGCAGGTGAGATGGAACGGGTACCCCGCCATGGCGAGGGCCACGTCGAGCCCCCCCGCGCCGATGGCGAGCTGCCCCATCCCCGCCGCGGTCGGCGTGTGGGAGTCGGCGCCCAGAAGCGTGGTTCCGGGAACCCCGAAACGCTCGAGGTGCACCTGGTGCGACACGCCGTTACCCGGCTTTGAGAGGTGGACGCCGAACCTTGCCGCGACGCTCGCAAGAAAGGCGTGGTCGTCGGCGTTCTTGTTGTCGGTCTGCAGCAGGTTGTGGTCCACGTACTGTGCGGCGAGCCCCACCTTCACCCGGGGGATTCCGGTGGCGAGGAATTCGAGCATCGCCATGGTGCCGGTCGCGTCCTGCAAAAGGGTCTGGTCGATCCTGATCGCGATCTCCCTCCCTGGCACCAGTTCGCCTTCCACGAGGTGTTCCTTCAGTATCTTGATGGACAGACTGTCGCCCATATCAAACCTCCTTCGCGCGACCGCGGCCGCGCCCTACCCGCCGTGCCCCTCTTGCTCCAAAAGCTCCTTCAGGACCACGGCGTTGTTGTGCTCCTCGTCCTTCGCCGCGTAGAGCAGGGTCACCCTCCCCGTTTCTCCCTGCCGGGCGAGTTCGTGCAGCAGCGCCCCCTTGTCGGCGAGCTCCTCGCGGAAGCGGCGCTTAAACTCGTTCCACTTCTCCGGGTCGTGGGCGAACCAGCGCCTCAAGTCGTCGCTCGGGGCCAGGTCCTTCACCCACCGGTCCAGGTGCGCCGCGTCCTTTTTGATACCGCGCGGCCAGAGCCGGTCGACCAAGATGCGCAGGCCGTCACCCGGATCAGGTTCTTCGTACACCCTTTTCAGCGCGATCATGGCTTACACCGGCTGCTGCAGGGCGGAAAGCACCCGTTTCAGGCTGTCCTGCACCGTGTGGGAAAGCTCGGTCAGCTGCGGGTTGCCGACCAGGGCGAGCCCCGCCACCGGGTCCATCATCATCACGACGGTGCGGGTCTCGCTCGCCGAGTAGACCGCGACGTTGCAGGGAAGCAGGGTCCCGATGTCAAGTTCCACGCCGAAGGCCTGGTAGGCGAGCCCCGGGTTGCAGGCGCCCAGGATGTGGTAGTTGCGGAACTCCTTGTCCAGCTTCTCCTTGAACTTTTGCCTGACGTCGATCTCGAAGAGGACGCCAACCCCCTCCTTCTGCAGCTCCTGGTGCACCCTCGGCAGCGCTTCGGCGAAGGGAAGCATCACGGTGGCCCCGAAGGCGTACGGGGTGGCAAGGGGCATCGCTTCCTGCTTTTCCAGTGTTTCGGCTGTCTCTTTCAAGGCCATCACCTCTCTTTGTATCTGTTCCGGCAGATCCCTGCGGATCATCCGCTCCGCCTCATCATCCTTGGGAACCCAGTCCACCTCGATGGTCAGGACCAGGGGGGCCACCGGACTCTGCACCGACGACGGAACGACCCGGTTGATGACGCGTCCGCTGAAAAGGGGGTGCTCGATGAGGAAGTACTGCACCTCACCGCGCGGCTTGTCGAGCACCACCTTTTCCTTGATCACCACCCCTTCCGCCCTGATCTCGCGTAAAAGCCCGTTGCCGTAATGCTGCAGGACGCGCGCATGGGTCACCCCCGGCAGGTAGGAGTGCGGCTGCTCCACCTTGTCGACGAGTAGCGTCCATACCGTGTCCAGCGCAGCGTGAACCTCGCAGCTAAAAGATATCTTGCGCATGGCGTGCACCTCCGCTCGCTTGCCCAACGGTTCATTAGATAAATGCCCCGCTCCGAAGACACAACTCGACAACTTTACCCGATTGTGGAAACCGGGCAATGGCCTCGCCGGCATTTTCATGGGAAAATGCGCAGCGGCGGGGGGCAGCCTTCCCGATGCCCGAAGCAACGGGGAAGGCCCAGGTAGCGCTTGTCTTGACGGGCGTTGTGGACTAAGATGGCCGCCTTGGCAGGCGAATCTGGATCGGGAGGATTTTCAGCATGAAGAAGACCGCACTGATAACCGGGGCATCCTCGGGCTTTGGCGCCGCCTGCGCGCGCACGCTGGCGGAAAAGGGATGGCAACTGGTGCTGACGGCCCGCAGGGCCGAAAGGCTCGCCGCTCTGCAGCGGGAACTCTCGGCGCTGACACCCGTGCACACGCTCGCCCTGGACGTAAGGGACGCGGAGGCGGTGGCCGCTTCCTTCGCCTCGCTGCCGCCCGAGTTCGCCGAGGTGGACCTCCTGGTTAACAACGCGGGGCTCGCCCTCGGCCTCGAGCCCGCCCAAGAGGCGTCGCTTGAGGACTGGGACACCATGGTGGACACCAACGTGAAGGGGGTGATGTACTGCACCCGCGCCATGCTCCCCGGGATGGTGGCGCGAAACCGCGGGCACGTCGTCAACATAGGTTCGGTGGCCGGCAGTTGGCCCTACCCCGGCGGCAACGTGTACGGCGCGACCAAGGCATTCGTGCAGCAGTTCTCCCGCAACCTGCGCGCGGACCTGCTCGGCACCGCAGTCAGGGTGACCAACATCGAGCCCGGCATGGCCGAGACCGAATTCTCCAGGGTGCGCTTCAAGGGGGATGACGAGAAGGCGGGGCGCGTCTACACCGGCACCGAGGCGCTGCAGGCCGAGGATATCGCGGACATCGTCGCCTGGGTCGCTTCTGTCCCGGCAAGGGTCAACGTGAACGCCGTCGAGGTGATGTCTGTGCACCAGGCCTGGGGCCCCCTGGCGGTGGACCGCTCCTGAGGCGGAGAAACAAGCGGTGGTAAATAAAAAAGGGGAGCCCGTCAAACCGGAAGCTCCCCTTCAGCTTTTCTCGTCAGCGCCCTGCCCGGCTCAGCGCAGCTCGCCGTCGCCGTTGCCGTTACCGTTGTCGTCACTTCCGCCGCCACCCTGATCCTGCCCGGTCGCCTTCAGGAAGTCGATGAACTCCTTGTCCAGCTTGTTGAAGTGCGAACGAAGCCACTCGCACATGGCGGTGATCACCGCCACGATCATGAGGGTGTTGTCACCCTGCTCGGTATGCAGGCTCTCCAGTCGGAGCACCTCCCGGAAGAAGATCTCGTGCTGGTGCTTGTGGGCCTGGTACCCGGGAAAACCGGATTCGAGCTGCAACTTCTCCTCGTCGCGGAAATGCCACCTTACGTATTTCTTCAAAAACCACATGAGTCTGCCGATCTCCTCGGCCCCCTTCCTGCTCTTGGCCCCCTTCAGCAGATCATCGACACGGCGCAGCAGCTCCTGGTGCTGCCTGTCTATCGCCTCGCTCCCTGTTGCCATGTCGTCACGCCACTGCGTCAACATCAAGTACTCTCCTTTACCTGCCGGGCCGCTGCTGCCGGCCTTCCCCGGTTTTTTTCCGGTTATCGTACCCATCGGCATCGTACCCCGTTGGCTTGAGAACTTTCGTTAAAAAAAAAGCGCCCCGGCTGGATCCCGGGGCGCTGCAGGGGCACGAATGGCATTGCAGGGCTTTTAAGCCTTTTTCTCCTCGTTCAGCTGCACAACGTCTTCGCCGGCCGAGGCCTTCTTGAAGTTCTTGATGCTGCTCCCAAGCGCCTGCCCAAGCTGCGGGAGCTTGGCGGGGCCTACTACCACGAGTGCTATTACGAGTACGATGATCATTTCCGGCATACCGAATCCAAACATTTACCTTCTCCTTTGAACGCCCCTTTGAGGGCGGCCTGGGCTTAGGCCTGGGCTTTATGAGCTGTTTCGTTGGCGGCCTGGATCGCACCTTCGCTCCTGGCCTTGTCGTTGTTTCTGAGTTCGTAGTACTCCTGCGGCGTGTTGATGTTGCTGAAGGAGTCGAAGCGTGGATCGAAGCGCGCCACCTCGCTTGCCGGGACTTCGTTCACCTTGAGCTTAGGCAGTATCGATACGATGCGCCGCTTCCCCTCCTCGAGGCAGGACTCCATGGCGGGCAGGGCGCTCTTGTTGTAGAGCGCGTGCAGCGGCTCGAAGCCGTGTTCGCTCATGGGAAGGACCAGATCGCAGTCCCCGCGGTGGCTCACGATGTGCCTTATGAGCGCCGGATCGAGGTGCGGCATGTCGCAGGCCACGGTGAAGACGCTCGGGTTGTTCGCCTGGGCAAGCCCGGCGTGGATCCCGGCCAGGGCTCCCATCCCGACGTAGAGGTCGGGCACCTTGCGGCACGGGAGGAATTGGTACTGCTCCGGGGTGTTCGTCACCAGGATCACCTCGGTGAAGAGCTCGGAAAGCTCCCGGTAGATGCTCTCGATGAAGCGCCCCCCCTTGTGCGGCAGGAGGGCCTTGTTGCTCCCCATGCGGCTCGAAGCGCCGCCGGCCAAAATCACGCCGGTAACCCCGGCGATTTTCGCTTCGTCCCCCATGCTGAGTGCTTCCGGATGGGTGTAGACCTTGAAGCTGTCGGCGCGGACGTAGCCTACCAGGGTGATGCCCGCCTCTTCGGCCATTTTCACCGCCATGTCGGTCGGCGAGGTGCGCGAGGCGATCACGTCGATGCCTAAAAGCGAGGCCTTGGCGACCAGTTCGGTGGAGACGCGCCCCGAGGTCACCAGTATGGTTCCAGCCAGGGAGATCCCCTTCAGGAGGGCCTCCCCGGCGATTCTGTCGATGGTATTGTGGCGGCCGATGTCTTCCGCGTGCAGAAGGAGCGTGTCGCTCCCGACGCCTGCGGAGTGCATGCCGCCGTGGTTTTTGTAGCCTTCGCTCTTCGATGCGAGCTGCTGCATCAGGGCAAAGATGGTCTCGGGCGCGTGCACCCGGGACGGCCCGCTTTTCTTTTCGGGCTTGGGCATGTTGAAGGTGATGCCGGTGCCGCAGCCGGAGGTGAGCACCGGTTTCAGGCGCTCGGGGAGTTCGCCGCGGATGGTGACGCTGGCGGCGCCGAAGTCCTGGCAGATGGCGAGGGCGAGAAAGTCGTCCACGCTGGAGACGAACCCCTGCAGGCGCAAAAAGCCCGCGACCAGGAAGCGCAGGTCGTGCGGTGAAGCGATCAGGGTCGCCATCTCGCGCCCGTTCACCACCAGCTGCAGGGGGTATTCGTGCACCACCCCGCCATCCACCTGCTCCACTACGCCCTTCTTGAAACTGTAAATGGTTGCCACCTGCGGACTCCTTGAAAGCTTGTTTTGCCTTTGCCCCACCCGTCCCTCCCCCGCTCGCGCGGGAGAGGGACCTTGGAGGGTTTCCTCGTACTTCTTTGTTACCCGGCCTGAAGGGCCGGCACTGCGTTTTACTGCTTAGGCCTTGGCGGCACCGTGTGCGTGCCCCTTCTCGTTTTTGCGGAAGTGGTCCGGGATGGAGTAATCAACCGTTTCCGGATGGTGCTCGAAGATCGGGAAGTACTTGGCGATCAGCACGAAGAACAGGATGTGCGCCGCGATGATGCCGATGGTGACCACGGACTCCAGGAAAGAGGGGTAGTAGAAGGTTCCCGGAGCCTCCATGCCGAACATGGAGACGTTGAAGCGGTTAAGGATGACGCCCGCGATCACGAGCCATGCGGCGGTAGCGCGCAGGCGGCTGCTCTCGCGTACGTTGCGGCTCATCAACATGACGAGCGGGAGGATGACGCCGCAGAGCACCTCGACCGCAAAGAGCACCAGCAGGCCAGGGCGGTTGAAGAGCGGCCCCTGGGTCAGGGCGACCAGGGAGAAGATCTTCACGCTGAGGTACACGGTGATGACCCAGGGAAGGATCTTGGCCAGGGTCTCCAGGAGCTCGCCCTCGTCCGGCTGCCCCATGTACTTGTGGCTCATGGTGGCTTCCACGATGATGATGGAGATGCCGGCGCACATCGCGGAGAGCCAGAACAGAAGCGGCAGGAGCGGGTTGTACCAGAGGCTGTGCAGCTTGTCGACGGCGATCAGGAAGAACGTGCCGAGCGACGACTGGTGCAGGGTGGAGATGGAAGCCGCGGCGATGACCAGCGGCATCTCAATGGTGCGCAAAAGACGCAGCGGCACGTGGTAGCCGAACTTCTCGCACACCGGAGAGAGGAACTCGAGGAAGAGCACCGTGGTGTAGGCGGCGATGCACATGGAAACCTCGAACATCGGGGAGTGCGGGTTCCAGTACACCATGGTGTGCCAGCAGCGCTGCGGCTGGCCCAGGTCGAGCAGAAGCCCAACACAGACGAGCGAGTAGCCCAGAAAGCCGGTCACGATGGCCGGACGCACGAGCGGCTCGAGCTTCTTGATGTGGAAGCAGTGCACGATGGCCCCGAGGGTGAAGGCGCCCGCCGCGAGAGGTACCGCGGTGACGACGTCGAAGGAGATCCAGAGACCCCAGGGGAAGGTGTCGTTCAGGTTGGTGGTGACGCCCAGGCCGAAGACGAAGCGGGCCAGGGAGGCGAGCGCGCCCAGCGCCACCAGGACGATCAGGAACTGCACGAAGCGGTGGTAGCCCTTGATCTCGTTAGCGATTATCTTTGCAGCGGTCATCTAGCTCTCCTCCTTCGGCGTGGCGCCGGATTTTCTCATTTCCTCTTCCTTGGCGATCCTCTCCTTCCTGTGGTTGAACCAGGAAAGCAGGGAGAGCGAGGAGCCTACGGTCAGGAAGATGCCCGGCACGAGGCGCAGCGCCTGCCAGGTGTAGGACGGGAGCGGACGCTTGGTGACCGGTTTGAAACCGAGCTCGTCGAACGGGAGCGCGGTCAGGTAGATGACGGAGGTGCCGCCGGCCTCTTCGGAGCCGTAGAGCTTCTTCAGGTACTTCTCCGGACGGGCGGCGATGCGCTTGTTGGCTTCCTTGATCATGTCCTCGCGGTTGCCGTAGGTGATGGCCGAGACGCAGGTGGTGGCGCAGGCCGGCTTCAGCCCTTCCTTCACCCTGGAGTAGCAGCCGGTGCACTTTCTCACCAGCGGCAGCGCCTTGCTCCACTCGTACTTGGGCACCCCGAACGGGCAGGCGACCATGCAGAAGCGGCAGCCGATGCAGCGGTCCGCGTCATAGGTGACCGGGCCTTCCTTGGTCTTCTTGAAGGCGCCTACAGGGCAGACCGATGCGCAGGCCGGCTCGTTGCAGTGCATGCACATCTCTTTGTAGAAGGCGAACTCGTTCTGCCCGTTCTTCTCGTAGTCGCGGAACTTGATGCGGGTGAAGGTGTACTCCGACATGAGCGGCGGGTTCTGGTAACCCTCGCCGGTGAAGAACTCGGTCTTCTCGGCGCCCAGCTGGTTCCACTGCTTGCAGGCGACCTGGCAGCCGCGGCAGCCGGTGCACTTGGTCATGTCGATCAAAAATGCCTTGGTTTTGTTGAAGTCCTTGTTTTCGCTGCTCATGCGCGTTTACCCCCTTTCTCGATGTTGCAGAGGAATGCCTTGAATTCGGGGATGCTCGTGTTCGCGCAACCGACCGACGGCGTAAGGACGTTGCCGGAGTCGCCGGTAGCCATACCTGCATAACCGAAGTGCCAGGGGAGACCCACCTGCTCTATCTCTTTCCCCTGCACGTTGAACGGCTTCAGCCTGGAAGTGACCAGGGCCTTCGCCTCGATGGAACCGCGCTCGCTGGTGACCTTCACCATGTCGCCGTTGGAGATCCCTTTTGCGCGTGCAAGCGTCTGGGAGATCTCGACGAACATGGTCGGGACCAGTTCGACGAGCCACGGCAGCGAACGGGTCATCGCACCCGCCTGCCAGTGCTCGGTCATCCTGTAGGTGGTGCCGACGTACGGGAACTTCGCGGCGTCGCTGGAAACGTTGGCCGGAACCTTCACCGCCGGGTTCGTCTGGGTCTTGGAAAGGAGGTTCTTCGCCGGGCTCTCGATCGGCTCGTAGTGCTCCGGGAACGGGCCGTCCTTCATGTCCAGGGCGTAGAGACGACCATGACCTTCAGGGACCATGATGAAGGGGTACTTCCCTTCCTTGGCGTCGTTCATCGGCGGCCACGGACCGTCGGGCACGTCGCCTTTCCACTTCTTCTCAAGGGCATCCCAGGCGATGACGACGCGCTTCGGGTTGAACGGCACGCCGTCCGGGTTGACCGAGGCGCGGTTGTAGATGATGCGGCGGTTCACCGGCCAGCACCAGGACCACTTCGGGTACATGCCGAGGCCGGTCGGATCGGCGAGGTCGCGGCGCGCCATCTGGTTGCCGTCCTTGGTGTAGGAGCCGCAGTAGATCCAGCAGCCGGAGACGGTGGAGCCGTCGTCCTGGAGGTACTTGAACATCGGGACCTGGTCGCCCGCCTTGAACTCGAGGGTCTTGTCCTTGTCGACGATGGTCATGTCCTTGGTGAAGTAGCCGTTGATCTCCTTGGCTACGATGTGCACTTCCGGCTCCTCGCCGTGGCCGTAGTTCCAGGAGAGCTTGGTGATCGGCTCGGGGAAGGCTCCCCCCTTCTCGTACGCCTTCTTCACGCGCTTGTGGAACTGATCGATGATCCAGAGGTCGCTCTTCGCGTCCCCGCACGGCTCGGCGGCCTTGTAGCGCCACTGGGCCCAGCGGCCGGAGTTGGAGATGGAACCTTCCTTTTCCACGGAGGAAGCCGCCGGCAGCATGAAGACCTCGGTCTTGATGTCCTTGGGGTTCACGCCCGGGCGCTTCCAGAAAATGGAGGTCTCGGTCTCCCAGAGGTCGACGGTGACGAGCCAGTCGAGCTTGCCGAGCGCCTCGCGGGTCTTAAGGGAGTCCGGGCCGCCCACGGCCGGGTTCTGCCCCATGCAGACCAGACCCTGCAGCTCGCCCTTGCCCATCTTCTCCATCAGCTTGGTGAAGGAGTAGTTGCCGCTTCTCTTCGGGAGGTAGTCGTAGCAGAAGCCGTTTTCCTTGGTGGCGTTGTCGCCGTACCAGGCCTTCAGGAGGCTCACGGTGTACTTCGGGGTGTTGCCCCACCAGTTGGCGCTCTTCGCATCCTTGGTCTTGGGGGTCCACTTCTCGAGGTAGGCCTTCAGGTCGACGTTGTCGAACTCCGGGGACTTCAGGTAGCCCGGCAGCAGGTGGAAGAGCAGACCGTAGTCGGAGGAACCCTGGACGTTGGACTCGCCGCGCAGCGCGTTGACGCCGCCGCCGGCTACGCCGATGTTACCGAGCAGCATCTGCAGCATCGCGGTGGCGCGGACGTTCTGGGTGCCGTGGGTGGACTGGGTGATGCCCATCGCGTAGAGGATGGTCCCCGCCTTGTCGGCGCGCCCGGTGGAGCAGAAGGCCTTGGCGACGGCGATGTAGTCATCCTTCTTGGTGCCGGTGATGTTGCAGACCATGTCCACGGTGTAACGGGAGTAGTGCTTCTTAAGGAGCTGGTACACGCAGCGCGGGTCCTTCAAGGACTTGTCGCGCTTGGGGTTGCCCGCGCCGTCGACCGCGTAGGCCCAGGCCTTCGGGTCGTAGGTCTTCTCCTGGTCGTCGAAGGAGCAGAAGATCCCTTCGTTGAAGTCGTACTTCTCGTTCACGATGAAGGAGGCGTTGGTGTACTCGCGAACGTACTCCTCGTGAATCATGTTGTTCTGCAGCGCGAAGTTGATCATGCCGCCCAAAAAGGCGATGTCGGTGCCGGGACGGATCTGCGCGTAGTGGTCCGCCTTGGAGGCGGTCCGGGTGAAGCGGGGATCGACGGCGATGAGCTTCCCGCCCTGATCCATGGCCGCCTCGATCCATTTCATGGAAATCGGGTGGTTTTCGGCCGGGTTGCAGCCGATGGCGAGGATCGCGTCAGCGTTTCTCAGGTCGATCCAGTGGTTGGTCATTGCCCCACGTCCAAACGAAGCCGCCAGACCGGCGACTGTAGCGGAGTGTCATATTCGGGCCTGGTGTTCGAGGTTCGCGACCCCCATGGAGCGTGCGAACTTGCTCCAGAGGTAGCACTCCTCGTTGTCGAGACCGGCGCCGCCCAGGAAGGCCATCCCCTCGGTGCGGTTGACCACGTATTCCTTGTTGTCCTTCTTGTTGATCTCCTTGGCCTTGAAAGACTTGTCGCGCGCCTCCTTCATCTTCTGCGCGATGCGGTCCAGGGCCCAGTCCCACGACTTCTCTTCGAACTTGTCGCTGCCGGGTGCACGGTACATCACCTTCTGCAGACGACGCTCGTTGTTCGCCACCTGGAACAGCGCGCTACCCTTCGAGCAGAGGGCACCCTGGTTGATCGGGTGCTGCGTGTCCCCCTCGATGTTCACGATCTTGCCGTTCTTGGTATGCACCACAAGCCCGCAACCTACCGCGCAGAAAGGACAGATGGTGGTCGAGCTTTTCAGCCCCTTGGTGCGCAGTTGCGTGCCGTCTGCGCCGCCCGCTTCTGCTTTTTTGCCGGAGAGGATCAGCGCTGCCGCGGCCGCCCCCCCCTGCAGAAACTCCCGTCGTGAAACTGCCATGTTGAATCTCTCCTTTTTCCATGATAAACGTCGTGCCACCGTTTTATAACTCCGCGTATACGGCAATTGCCATGCCAGCGTGTTTACGTTCACCAGAAAAATAGTTGTGTACCGTAAACCTCCGAAATGATAATGTTGTCCGCGCCGCTCGGGAATCTTCAGCAGATTAACTTTAATTAACAATTGCGTCGTTTTGTCAAAATGTGTGACATTTTGTCCAAGGCAAGAGTCGAGCAACGGCGCGGAAAAGATCGAGGCACGCCCCAAAATGACACAGGAAAGAATTCTCATCTGCGACGACGAGGAAGGTATCCTCATCTACCTGAAGAAGCTTTTGCAGACCCAGGGGTACCTCGTTGAGACCTTCAACGGCGGTGCGCAGCTTTTGCGCCGGCTGCGTGAGGGGGACCCTTCCGACGCCGACCTCATCCTGCAGGACGTGAGGATGCCCGACATGGACGGCATCACCGTGCTGCAGGAGGTGAAGAAACTGAGGCCGTCGCTGCCGGTGATCATCATGACCGCCTTCGGCACCATCGACGCCGCGGTCGAGGCGATCAAGCTCGGCGCCTACGACTACGTCACCAAGCCCTTCCCGAAGGAAAAGATCCTGAGCGTTTTGAAAAACGCCCTGGAGAAAGAACAGCTCTTGCAGGAAAACCGGGCGCTCAAGACCGAGCTCGGCAAACCGATCCTGCAGGACGCCATCATCTTCAGAAGCGCCGTCTTCCAGGAGACCTACGACCTCACCCTGCAGGTGGCGGCGAGCGAGGCGAACATCCTCGTGCTGGGCGAGTCCGGGACCGGCAAGGAGCTCATCGCCGGGGCCATCCACTACAACAGCCCACGGCGCGAGCGCCGGTTTCTGTCCATCAACTGCGCGGCGCTTACCGAGACCCTTTTGGAGAGCCAGCTCTTCGGACACGTGCGCGGGGCCTTTACCGGCGCCATCACGCACCAGAAGGGGCTTTTGGAGGAGGCCGACGGCGGCACCCTCTTCATGGACGAGATCGGCGACATGAGCCTCCCGATCCAGGCGAAGCTTTTGCGCGTGATCCAGGAGCGCGACTTCATCCCGGTGGGGGCGACCCGGGCGAAAAGCGCCGACATCCGGTTCGTGGCCGCCACCAACAAGGACCTCGAGGAGGAGGTGCGCGTCGGCCGCTTCCGTGAGGACCTTTACTACCGGCTGAACGTGATCAACATCCCCCTCCCCCCGCTGCGCGAGAGAAAGGACGACATCGAGCCCTTGGCCGAACACTTTTTGAAGAAGTACAGCGTGAAGATGAAGAAAGAGGTCACCGGGGTGACCCCCGAGGCGCTCATGCTGCTTTGCGGCTACGACTGGCCCGGCAACATCCGCGAGCTCGAGAACGTGATGGAGCGCGCCGTGATTCTCGCGAGGACTCATCTGGTAACCCCGAAGGAGCTTCCCATCTGGCGCAAGACGCCGCAAAAGGCGGAGACGCAGCTCCAGCCGCAGCTCGTCTCGCTTGAGAACATGGAGAAGGCGCACATCGAGCGGACCCTCGCCGGCACCGGCTACCACAAGAGCAGATCCGCCGAGATCCTCGGCATTTCCAGAAAGACGCTGGACCGCAAGATCGCGGAATACGGCATCGCCATACCCTCATGAATTTCCCCAGGCTCCGCTTCCCCATCAAGACCAAGCTCACCGTCGCCACGCTGATCCCGCTGGCGATCGCCATCCTCATCTGCTGGATGGCCGGCGTCTTCATCCTGAGCGCCAAGGTGGCGGCCCAGGCGCAGGAGAAGGTCCGCTACGACCTCTCCGTCGCACGCGAGGCCTACCTGAACGAGCTGACACGCCTCTACGACGCGGTGAAGCTCTCCGCCTCCTTCGGCCGCACCGGTGAGACGATCGCCGCGGGCGACCTGCGCGCCCTCGAGGCGACCCTTGCGCCGGTCCGCAGGAGCGAGCACCTCGACATCCTCGCCGCCGTGGACGCCTCGGGCAAGGTCATCTTCCGCGCCAACAACCCGCGCCAGTTCGGCGACGACAAGCTGCGCAACCAGTTCGTGGCGCGCGCCCTCAAGGGGGAGCTCGTAAGCGGCACCACCATCATCCCGACCTCCGAGCTCGTGCTCGAGGGGGAGGCGCTCGTGCGGCAGGCGCACGTCCAGGTGACCGGGACGAAGGCCGACCCCGCCCCTCCGGCCCCCCTGAACGGCGCCATGTTCCTCTTCACCGCCGCCCCGGTGCGAGACCAGGCAGGCAACGTCCTCGGCGCGCTCTACGGCGGGGTGATGCTGAACAACAACCGAAAGCTCGTCGACAAGATCAAGGCGGTGGTTTACGAAGGGGCGAAATCAAACGGCAGGGACGTGGGGAACGCCACCATCTTCCAGGGTGGGGTGAGGATCGCCACCAACGTCCCCAACTCGGACGGCCGCCGCGCCACCGGGACCAAGCTCTCCGCCCCGGTTTACGAGCGCGTTCTCCTGAAGGGGGCCAAGTGGGTCGGGCGGGCCTTCGTCGTCAGCGACTGGTACCTGACCGCCTACGAACCGATCCTGTCGCTGCAGGGGGTCCCGATCGGCGCCCTCTACGTCGGCATGCTCGAGAGCCACTATTCCGCGGTGAAGACCGACATGGCGGTCCTTTTGAGCTTCGTCCTCCTTTTGAGCGGACTGACCGGCGTCTCCATGTCCGGTTTTCTTGGAAAGAAGCTCGCCCAGCCGATCAAGGAGCTCGAGCTCCTGACCCGGCGCGTGGCCGCCGGCGAGCGGGACGTGAAGAGCAGCATCGATTCCCGGGACGAGATCGGCGACCTGGCCGAGCGCTTCAACGACATGAGCCACTCCCTTGCCGAGCGCGAGAGCAACATCATCGAGCTGAACCGGAACCTCGAAGAGAAGGTCCAGCAAAGAACGGCGGAACTGGAGGAGAAGAACCGTCTCCTAGTGCAGACGCGTGAGGAGCTTCTACGCGTAGAGAAGCTGGCTGCGATCGGCGAGCTGGCCGCGGGGGTCGCCCACGAGATCAACAACCCGATGGCGATCATCCGCGGCAACACGGAACTTTTGCAGCTCACCATCGACGAGGGGGCTCCGAACCGCGAGGAGGTGGACACCATCTTCCAGCAGGTGAAGAGGGTCGAGCGTATCGTGTCGAACCTGTTGAAGTTCGCTAGGCGCGAGCAGATGGAGCATCACAGCGTGCGCTTGAACGAGCTCCTGCACGAGATCGTCGGGCAGATCGGGCACCAGGTTTCCCTGGCGAAGATAGAAGTGATCGAGCTTTACGCGGAGGATATGGCCGTCGTGGAAGGCGATGGCGACCAGTTGCGGCAGGTTTTCACCAACCTGATTTTGAACGCGGTCCAGGCCATGCCGCAGGGAGGCGTGCTAGGCATCAGGAGTGCGCCGGTCGGAAGTGGGGATCATTACGAGGTGAAGATATCCGACACCGGAGTCGGCATCGAGCTGGAGAATCTGAGGCAGGTATTCAACCCCTTTTACACCACCAAGTCGAACGGTACCGGTCTGGGGCTCTCCGTGAGTTACGGCATCATCAGGGAGCATGGCGGCTGCATCGACGTGGAGAGCATCCCCGGTCAGGGGAGCAGTTTCACCGTGCTGCTGCCCCGCGAGCGCTAACCGCAAGCCCCCCGCGGGTTAAAGCAAAGAAGGGCCGTCGGCGCAAAATGCGCCCCGGCCCTTTTTTTTTCAATCAGTATCAAGTCCACCGGGTCCATGTGGTCCACAAGAAGCAAGCACGCCAGTCCTCAGCAGCCGCCCCGGTCCTTAGCAGCCGGTAGTTACCCGGTCCCCCGGTCTGACCACGCCACCCTTCAGCACCCTGGCGAAGATCCCCTCCTTGGGCATGACGCAGTCGCCGGCCTGGTAGTAGATGGCGCAGCGGGTGTGACATTCCTTGCCGATCTGGGTCACCTCGAGGAGCGTCTCCCCGAGCTCGATCTTCGCGCCGATCGGGAGGCTGACAAGGTCCACCCCTTCGGTGGTGATGTTCTCGGCGAAATCCCCCTCTTTCACGTCCAGCCCGAGCGCCTGCATCTTGGCGATGCTCTCCTGGGCCAGAAGGCTGATCTGGCGGTGCCAGTCGCCGGCGTGACCGTCCCCCACGATGCCGTGCTCCTCGCGCAGCGTCACCTCGGGTACCGGTGTCTTTCTCTCCCCTTTGTTGGTGCTGATGTTAACCGCGACGACCTTTCCGATCATGTTATCTCCTTGTGGCTAGCCCCCGACACGGGACATGGCAAATGGTTTCGTTTCGACACCCTCGTCGGTCACCTCGTGGCGCCCAGGCTTCGCCGCGACGATGCGCTGGATCTCCTGTCGCAAGAGCTCGGGATCACCCGTGGCAAGTACCGGCTTCAAGTCCACGCCGGTGCCGGAGAAAAGGCATCCCTTGGCAACCCCGGCGGCCGTGACGCGCAGCCGGTTGCACCCCTCGCAGAAATGTCCGGTCATGGCGGTGATGATCCCCAGGGAACCGGGCGCCCCCTTGATCCGGAAGTTCCTCGCGGGGCCGGAGCGTTCGGTGCTCCCCCCCTCCTCGATGGTGTACCTCTGCGCGATCCGCTCCCGGATCTCCGCGCCTGGTACGGTAAGGTCGCGCCAATCGGCGTCACCGCAGGTGGGCATGTATTCGATGAAACGGACCGCGTAGGGGCGCTTCAGGGTCAGCTCGGCGAAGTCCAGGATCTCGTCGTCGTTCACCCCGCGCATCACCACCACGTTGATCTTGTGCGGCGGGAAGCCGACCCGCTCCGCCTCCTCGATCCCGTCCAGCACGCGCTGCAGGTCGCCGCCGCGGGTGATCGCCGCGAAGGTCTCGGGTTTTAGCGAGTCGAGGCTGATGTTCAGGCGCTGCACCCCGGCGTCCTTCAGCCCCTGCGCCATCTCCTTCAAAAGGAGGCCGTTCGTCGTAAGCACGAGTTCCTTGAGCCCGGGAAGTGCAGCGAGGCTCGCGAGGAAGTCGAGGATCCCCTTCCGTACCAGCGGCTCGCCGCCGGTCACCCGGATCTTCTCGATCCCGGCGGCGACGGCTTCGGCCGACACGCGTAGCAGATCCTCGTAGGAGAGCACATCGCAGTGGCCTAGCTTCTCCACCCCCTCTTCGGGCATGCAGTAGCTGCAGCGCAGGTTGCAGCGGTCCGTCACAGAAAGACGCAGATAGTTGATGCGCCTGCCGTAGGTATCGATGAGCGACATATTTTCCCTTGATGCTTTAACTGTTTGCGCGACGTCCCGGACACGGCTGCCATGGTCCGTTACCGGGACCGCGCCGTGCAAATGCGGGGACACGTTCAAAACCATACTCTGTTTGTCGAATGGAAATCAACCCATTTAATGAGGGATCCCCCCCACCCGCAAGCGGGCCTTGAAAAAGTATACGGCCATGCCTGCGCCTTGAGCGTGGTGCGGAAAAGCGCACGTGGATGGGCACTTACCGCCCTGCGCCGTGCAGCCCGCGGCACCACGCTGACGGACGCTTAAGGCAAAATAATTGTTTATTTTCTCGGGAATATGCTATGGAAACCAGAATAAGCAGATCTGTCTCCGAGCCGCGGCCGTCTAAAGGGAGCTTCCCCACGGTGCCGCGGCCGATGGGTGTTGCCGGAAACGGCGCCGCCTCCCTTATGGAAAGGAGAAAGCCGCCGCTTGCGCGCAGGGGGGCCCTTTCCTTTTCACGGGAATCGGGCCTTTTTCTTTATCAAACAGCAATGACGAGGTAACGATGACAAACTACGAGCAGGCCAGACGGATGGTCGTCGAACATGTCGCCCCGGCCGGGGTGGAAAAGGTCCTTCTTCTCGAGGCGGCCGGGCGCGTCCTCGCCGAAGATTACGTCGCTCCGAGGGACATGCCGCGCTGGGACAACTCCGCCATGGACGGCTTCGCGGTACGCAGCGCGGACTGCGCGATCGGCACCGTGCTCAAGGTGACCGACTACATCCCCGCCGGCGTAAGCTCAGACGAGGCCATTGCACCCGGATGCGCCGCGAGGATCATGACCGGAGCCCCGATCCCCCCCGGTGCCGATGCCGTGGTTCCCATCGAGGAGACCGAGGCGACCGTCGAGACGGTCAAACTGCTGCAGCAGGTGAAAAAGCACGACCATATCCGCTTCAAGGGCGAGGACGTCCCTTGCGGCGACACCGTCATCACGAAAGGAACGCTGCTCGGGCCGCCCCAGGTGAGCCTTCTCGCGTCGTTCTCCGCGGTGCTCGTCCCGGTGTACCGCAAGGTGCGGGTCGCCATCCTTTCCACCGGCGACGAACTGGTCGACGTCGGCACCGAGCCGACCGCGAGCCAGATCGTGAACAGCAACACCCTGGCGCTCGCCACCGCGATCAAGCTGTGCGGCGCCGAGCCCGTCATACTGGGAATCGCACGTGACGACCGGGAGAGCCATCGTGCGCTTCTTGCCGAGGGGCTGAAGGCGGACGTCCTGATCACCTCCGCCGGTGTCTCCGCCGGCGACCGGGACCTCGTGCGCGAGGTCCTTGCCGAGCTCGGCGTCGAGGAGAAGTTCTGGAAGCCCGGCATCAAGCCTGGTGGCCCGACCGCCTTCGGCATGAAGGAGAGCGTCCCGGTTTTCTCGCTTCCCGGCAACCCGGTCTCCACCATGATCACCTTCGAGGAGTTCGCCCGCCCTGCCCTTTTGCGGATGATGGGTCACGAGAAGGTCTTCCGCCGCACCGTTGCCGGCGTGCTCAAGGAGGGTGCCCGCAAGAAGGCAGGAAAGCTCAACTTCCTGCGCGTGCACGTGACCCTGGAAAACGGCCGCTACGTCGCCGGCACCTCCGGGGACCAGAACACCGGCATACTGAAGACCATGTTGCGCTGCAACGCCCTCGCCCTTCTTCCCGCCGACCGGACCGAGTTCGCCGCCGGCGAGGAAGTGGACCTGCATCTGCTCGATCCCACCCTGGAACTGGAGGTATAGCATGTCATTCAACCATTTCGACGCGAGCGGCAACGCCATCATGGTGGACGTGAGCCAGAAGACCCCGACCATGCGCACCGCGGTAGCGGGCGCCGTGTTGACCCTCAAGCCCGAGACGGTGCAGTCCATCGTCTCCGGCAGGATGGCCAAAGGTGACGTCCTCGGCGTCGCGCGGCTCTCGGGCATCGCCGGAGCCAAGAAGACCCCCGACCTGATCCCCCTTTCCCACCCTCTCGCCATCCATCACGTGGCCATAGAGTTCGAGGTGAACGAGGCCGAAGGCACCATAGGCGTCATGGCGACCGTCCGGGCCTTCGAGCGGACCGGCGTGGAAATGGAAGCGATGACCGCTGCCACGATAGCCGCCCTCACCGTGTATGACATGTGCAAGGGGAGCGACAAGGGGATCGTCATTTCCGACGTCAAGCTGCACTACAAGGAAGGCGGCAAGAGCGGCGTCTACAAGCGCGAGGCGTAGTCGGCCGGGCCAGAAAAAGGAGAATCAGCACCATGAAAGCAGCCATCCTCACCCTCAGCGATCGCTGTTCCACCGGGGAGCGCGCCGACGGCAGCGGCCCGGCACTGAAGAGCTGGCTCGAAGAGCGCGGCGTCAGCGTCACCTGCACCGAAGTGATCCCCGACGAGGCCCCACTCATCTCGGAGAAGCTCATCGAGTGGTCCGATTCCGGCGCTTACGATCTCATCCTCACCACCGGCGGGACCGGCGTCTCCCCGCGAGACGTCACCCCGGAGGCGACCGAACGCGTGGTGGACCGCCTGCTTCCCGGCTTCGGCGAGGTCATGCGCATGGAAAGCCTCAAGAAGACCCCGCACGCCATCATCTCCCGGGCCGTCGCCGGCATCAGGAAAAACACCCTGATCATAAACCTCCCCGGCAGCCCCAAGGGCGCCACCGAGAACATCGGCTTCGTCTGGACGGCGGTGCCGCACGCGATCGCCAAACTGCAGGGTGACCCGGAGGAATGCGGCACGCCCATGCCCGGCTAGCCCGGCAACCCGGCTTTTCTATTGACCGATCCCTCCCGCTGGGTTATATATCCTAACACGGTTTTATAATACACTTACGGAGGGGAAAACATGCCGTTGGTAAAGCAGATTCACGAGAAGGCAAAATCCAACCTTAAGACGGTGGTCTTGCCGGAGAGCTATGACGAGAGGATGCTTTTCGCCGCCCAGCAGATCGTGGAACAGGGTTTGGCGAAGATCGTGCTACTTGGAAAGCCCGAGACAGTGCTGGCGGCGGCAGCCGCCAAGGGTGTGAACCTCTCCGGTGTCGAGATCGTAGATCCCGCCACCTCTCCCAAACTCGACACCTACGTCGGGAAACTCGTGGAACTGAGGAAAGCAAAAGGGCTTACCCCGCAGCAGGCCCAGCAGATGCTGACCGCCGACGACAACCTGTACTTTGCCGGCATGATGGTGCGTGAAGGAGACGCCGACGGCGAGGTGGCCGGTGCAACCGGGACCACCGGCGACGTGCTCCGTGCCGCCTTCCAGACCGTCGGCCCCTCCCCCGGCATCAAGACCGTCTCCTCGTTCTTCCTGATGGCCACCCAGACACCGAACTTCGGCGAGAACGGCGTGATCCTCTTCGCCGACTGCGCGGTGAACCCGAACCCGGACGCCCAGGCCTTGGCCGAGATCGCCATCGCCACCGCAAGGAACTGCAAGTCGTTCCTCGACGTCCCGGCCCGCGTCGCCATGCTCTCCTTCTCCACCAAGGGAAGCGCCAGCCACGCCGATGCGGACAAGGTACTGAAGGCGCTGGAAATCGCCAAGGGGATGGATCCCGAACTCTCCGTCGACGGCGAACTGCAGGCGGATGCCGCCCTCATTCCGGCCGTCGGCGCGAAAAAAGCACCGGGGAGCGGTGTCGCCGGCAAGGCGAACGTGCTCGTGTTCCCCGACCTCGATGCCGGCAACATCGCGTACAAGCTCGTTGAGCGTCTAGCAGGCGCCAAGGCCATCGGGCCTGTGATCCAGGGGCTCGCGAAGCCGGTGAACGACCTCTCCCGCGGCTGCTCGGTGCAGGACATCATCGACGTTACCGCGATCACCGCGGTGCAGGCGCAGGGCTAGCAGCGCCCAGAGCCGGACCAGTCGGCAGCTGCTAGCTGGCAGCAGCCGATTCAAAACACAAAAAGGCCGGCGGGAACTCATCCCGCCGGCCTTTTTATTTTCTTTGCCTGCCGCGCCGCTACTTCCTCACGAAGTCGGACTTGGAGAAGCTGTACTCGAAGCTCATGTGATCGGTGTAGGTGCCGTCCAGAATCGCCGCCACGTCCTCGGTGAAGACGAGTTCCTCGTCGGTCGGGATGACGTACACCTTCACCTTGGAGTCGTCGGTGGTGATCAGCGTCTCGCGCTTCCTGGTCATGGCGGAGGCGTTTCTCTCCGGATCGAGGATGATCCCCAGGTGATCCAGCCCGGACAGGGCGCGTGCCCTGATCGGCGCACCCATCTCCCCTACCCCGGCGGTGAACACTACGGCGTCGAGCCTTCCGACGACGGCCATGTAGGAGCCGATGTACTTCTTGAGGCGGTAGGCCTCGATGTCGAGGGCGAGCGAACAGAGACGGTCCCCTGCGTTCGCGTTTTCGATGACGTCACGACGGTCGGTGAAGCGACCGGTGATGCCGATGACGCCGCTTTTCTTGTTCAGGATGGAGTCGATCTCCTTGGCGGAGAGGTTCTCCTTCTGCATCATGAACGCCGGGATGGCCGGATCGATGTCACCGCAGCGGGTCCCCATCATGGCGCCTTCAAGCGGGGTGAGCCCCATGCTCGTGTCGACGGAGACGCCATTTTTTATGGCGCAGTGGGACACGCCGTTGCCGATGTGCATGGTGATCACGTTGCACTCGCTGGCAGGCTTGCCGAGGATCGCGGCAATACGCTTGGAGACGTAGAGGTGCGAGGTCCCGTGGAAGCCGTAGCGCCTCACGCCGTACTTCTCGTACCACTCATAGGGGAGCGGATAGAGGTAAGCCTGCTCGGGCATGGTCTGATGAAACGCCGTATCGAAAATGGCAACCTGGGGAACGCCCGGGAGGACGGCCATGGCGCCTTCGATGCCGGCGATGTTGGGCGGGTTGTGCAGCGGCGCAAGATGCTGCACCTCGGTGACCGCCGCGAGCACCTCGTCGTCGATGAGGACCGACTTGGTGAACTTCTCGCCGCCATGCACCACGCGGTGGCCTACTGCGGCGATCTGCTTGATGTCTTTAAGCACACCGCACTCGGGGGAGGTGAGCGTCCTGAGGATCAGGTCAACTGCGGTCTTGTGGTCGGGACAATCCGAGTCCTCCCGGTAGGTTTCGCGCCCCGGGACCTCATGCAGGATGAAGGAGTCGCCGATCACCACGCGCTCCACCATACCCTTGGCAACCACCATTTTTTTATCCCAGTCAAACAACTGGTATTTTACCGAAGAACTACCGCAGTTAAGTGCCAATATATCCATCAGTTAGCATCCCCCGTACGTGTAATTTGCCCATGGGAACATGGTACAACCCTCAAGGGCAAAAAGTGCACAAATAAAACCTTTTTTTATATATACAGTAGAGTCGTCCTCAGTTCAAGATTTTTCTCCTGATTAGCAGTTTATTGTCTACAGCTTTATGGTGGACTTTTTGCGAGCGCTGTGCTAGTTTCCTCCTGACTTTTTACCCTAGGTAGAGGAGGTGAACACTTTGGCACATACCATTAGCGACGAATGCATCAACTGCGGCGCCTGCGACGATTCCTGCCCGGTCAACGCCATTAGCGAGGCTGGCAGCAAAAGGGCCATCGCTGCGGATACCTGCATCGACTGCGGCGCTTGCGTAGACACCTGCCCGGTGAGCGCAATCTCCCCGGCCTAAGCCACAAAAAAGAAGCATGTAATGCCATGGCCTGCAGCCGGCTCGTCCGCTGCAGGCCTTCTTTTGTTCAGGTTTTAAACTGCTTTATAAGAAAAGGAGGGCGCCCGCGGGGCGCCCTCCTTTTTTACGGCCTATCCCTTACTTATCCCGACTAGCGGCAGAGCACCGCGATGGCACGCTCGATGCGCTTTTTCGTCTCGGCAAGGCCCAGCACCTCGATCATCTCGTAGATGCCCGGGGACGCTGTGGTACCGGAAAGCGAGAGGCGTACGGCAGGGCCGACCTGTCCGAGCTTGATCCCTTTCTCGGCCATAAGCTCCTTGAACGCCTGCTCGATCTGCCCCGCGTCAAGCGCGGGAAGTGCCGCGAGCTTCTCCACCAGCGCGTTGAGCAGCCCCGGGGTGTCGGCGTTGAACGCCTTCGCCACCCCCTGCTCGTCGTAGGAGAGCTCGTCCCTGTAGTAGAAGAGCGCGCCGTCGGCGAGTTCCAGCATGGTCTTGGCGCGCTCCTGGAGGGTCTTAACCACGGCGACGAGGTCGGGTCCCCCCTGTGCGGGGTCCACGCCGCGCTCCTTGAGGAACGGGATGAGCAGGTCCGCCAGACGTACCGGGTCGCCGGTCTTGATGTAGTGCGCGTTCAGCCACAAGAGCTTGTCAGGGTTGAAGACACCGGCGGAACGGCCGACGTTCTCGATGGAGAACTTCTCGATCAGGTCGGTGAGGGAGAAGATCTCCTCGTCGCCGTAGCTCCAGCCGAGGCGCACCAGGTAGTTCACCATCGCCTCGGGGAGAAAGCCCATGTCGCGGTAGGCCATGACCGAGGTGGCGCCGTGGCGCTTGGACAGGCGCGCTTTGTCGGCGCCGAGGATCATCGGCACGTGGGCGAATACCGGAACCGGCGCACCGAGGGCCTCGTAGATGAGGATCTGGCGCGGCGTGTTGTTCACGTGGTCGTCGCCGCGGATGACGGTGGTCATCCTCATGGTGACGTCGTCGACGACGACGACGAAGTTGTAGGTCGGAGTACCGTCGGTGCGCTGGATGATCAGGTCATCGAGCTCGGCGTTTTCGAAGGATACCTTCCCCTTGATCAGGTCGTTCCAGGAGGTGACCCCTTCCTTCGGGGTCCTGAAGCGGATCACGTAGGGGCGGCCGTCGTCCTCCTGCGGCGGAAGATCGCGGCAGGTGCCGTCGTACTTCGGCTTGCCACCTTCCTTGAGCGCCTTCTCGCGCTTGGCCTCCAGTTCCTCCACGGTGCAGTAGCACTTGTACGCCTTACCCTCGGCGACGAGCCTGTCGATGTACTCCTTGTAAACCGGGAAGTAGTCGGACTGGAAGAAGGGACCCTCGTCCCAGTCCAGCCCCAGCCACTTCATCCCTTCGAAGATCGCGTCAACCGATTCCTGGGTGGAGCGGGTGACGTCGGTATCCTCGATCCTGAGAACGAAGGTGCCGTGCTGCTTCCTGGCCAAAAGCCAGTTGAAAAGCGCCGTGCGCGCCCCTCCGACATGAAGGTACCCGGTCGGGCTCGGGGCGAAACGGAGACGTACTTCTGACATGAAAGGCTCCTTTGCTGCTTTGATCATTGCATGGCTGCAATAAAATTGGGTGTCACGAAATAGGTGCGGACCTGCTAGTTCTCGTCCTCGTCGCCGTCGTCATGCTGCGGCGCCTTCTCCCCGGGGATGCGGTAACCTTCGCTGGCCCAGGTCCCGAGGTCGATCATCTTGCACCGCTCGGAGCAAAACGGACGGTACGGATTACCGGCCAGTTCCGTCTCTTTCCTGCAGTGCGGGCACTTGATGGTTGTTACGGCGCACATCGGTGTTGGTCCTCAAATGAAGAACTCCAGCGCCCTTCGGAGCTGGAGGTGAAAGGTTCGGAAACTGTCTGTCTCGAAGGGTTATTCGGTGACAACGGCCGCGCCGCTACCCACCTTGCCGGCCAGTTGCTGGGCCTCCTGTCTGGAGAGGTGCTTGCCCACCCTGATCCGGTACCAGACCCCCTTGTCCTTCAGCTTCGACTCGACGACGTAGGCGGCGACCCCTTTCGCGGCGAGCTTCGTGCGCGCCGCTTCAGCCTCCTGCCTGTCCTTGTAGGATGCCACCTGGACGAGGTAGCGTGGCTCGGCCGCCTGCTTCTCGTCTCCCGTCTGCTTCTCCGTCTGCTTTTCGGCGGAGGGGGCGGAAGCCTTCTCAGCGGGCTTTGCTTCCCCTCCCTTGCCTGCGGGGGGAGCGCTCTGGGCCGCCTTCTGCTCCGGTGCCCCACCCTGTGCCGCGGCAGGCGCAGACTTCGGAAGGACCTCGGGAAGCTTCGTGTTGATGCCGCTGCCGATGGCCCCCTTCCCCCCGGAGGGAAGCGTCTTGTAGAAGGTAAGCGGCACATCCGGCGCGGGCTGGGCCGGCTGCCCCGGCTGACCGGGCACGGCTCCCGCGGGCTGGGACGTCTGTGTTGCGGCCGCCGCCTTCGCCTGCTGGGCGGCAGGCGGCACGGCGGCCTGCGGGTTCTTCCCGTGGAAGAGGAACCATCCCGTGAGCACCCCGCCCCCGTACCCTATGACCAGCAGCACCAAGGCGACCAGCAGGAAGCCGCCGATCGGCTCCCGCCGGGGGCGGTTCTTCTGCACGGGACGGTTTCGCTCCGCACTGTCCCTGACCGCCGTCATCTTTTCGCTGTAGTCAAGCCGCATGGGACCCCTCCTACATCCTCTCGGGGGCGGAAATCCCCAGTACCGTCAGCGCGTTTTTCAGCGTGATGGCGACGCAGTGCAAGAGGAACAGGCGTGCCTGGGTCAGTTCCGGCTCTTCGGGGGTGATGACCCGGCTCTTGTTGTAGAAACTGTGGAACTCTCCCGCCAGATCCTGCAGGTAGTAGGTGATCCGGTGCGGCTCGAAGTTCACCGCGGCACCCTCGAGGATCTCCGGGTAGAGGGAGAGCTTCTTGATGAGGCTCATGTCGTCGGCGGTCTGCAAAAGCTCCAGGCGGACGTTGTCGAAGCAGGGCGCCACGCCGCGCTCTTTAGCCGTGTCGAAGATGCTCCTGATCCGCGCGTGGGCGTACTGCACGTAGTACACCGGGTTGTCGTTGCTCTGGCGCTTGGCGAGCTCGAGGTCGAAGTCGAGCTGGCTGTCCGAGCGGCGCATGAGGAAGAAGAAGCGTGCCGCGTCGCACCCGACCTCGTCGACGACCTCCTTCAAGGTCACGAACTCGCCGCTTCTGGTGGACATGGCGACCGGCTGGCCGTCGCGCAAAAGGGAAACGAGCTGCACGAGGATGATGCCGAGATCGTCGGCCTTCCTGCCGAGACCCTGCACCACGCTCTTTAGCCTCGGGACGTAGCCGTGGTGGTCCGCACCCCAGACGTCGATGACCCAGTCGAAGCCGCGCGCGAACTTGTCGCGGTGATAGGCGATGTCGGAGGCGAAGTAGGTGGTCACGCCGTTGCTTCTGACCACGACGCGGTCCTTGTCGTCGCCGAACTCGGTGGTTTTGAACCAGAGCGCGCCGTCCTGCTCGTAGATATGCCCCTTCTCCTGCATCTCGGCGATCGCCGTGGGGACCTTCCCCTCGTCGAAGAGCGACTGCTCGGAGAACCAGTTGTCGAAGCGGATGCCGAAGTCCTGCAGGTCCTGGTCGATCCCCTTCAGGATCAGGTCGCCGCCCATCTTGGCGAAGAAGGCGACCCCCTCCTCCTGGGGCGCGTTCAGGAAACGGTCGCCGTGCTTCGCGATGGCGTCGCGGGCGATGTCCTTGATGTAGTCCCCCTGGTAGCAGTTCTCCGGGAAGTCGATCTTCTCGCCCAAGAGCTCCTTGTAGCGCAGAAGCCCCGAGAGGCCGAGGGTGTTCATCTGGTTCCCGGCGTCGTTAATGTAGTACTCGCGCTGCACATCGAAACCTGCCGCGCGAAGAAGCGATGCGACGGCGTCGCCGGTCGCGGCGCCGCGACCATGCCCTATGTGCAGGGGGCCGGTGGGGTTCGCGCTCACGAACTCGACCTGGACCTTCTTACCAGCGCCGACGCGGCTCTTGCCGTACTGGTCACCGGCCCGGTCGATGTCGGAGAGCACCTTTCTCCAGGCGGAATCCTTGATGAAGAAGTTGATGAAACCGGGTCCCGCGATCTCGACCGACCCGATCAGGTCCGAGGCCTCGGCGAGTTTTTTGACCAGCACCTCGGCGACGGCGCGGGGCGCCTTGCGCTCCTGCTTGGCCATCTGCATGGCGACGTTGGTTGCGAAATCTCCGTGCTCGGCGTGCGCCGGTTTCTCCACGCTGATGGCCGGAACCGCGCCAGAGGTGAGCGTGCCGTCGGCGAAACACCCCTCGATTCCCTTCAGGATGCATGCGCGCAGCTGCTCCTTCATATCTTCTCCTCCCTTTCCTTTTCCTGTTCCGTGTCGGGCACGGCTTTTATCGTAACGTCACGCGTGAAATCGGGGCAGCGGGCGCCGCCGTCGGGCACGCAGAATTTCTTGGAGCAGTGTTCGCGCCAGGCGCAGACCACGCAATGCTGTTTTCCTGCCTGAATCATCGTCATCCCCTTTCGCCCTTATCGGGCGGCCTTACTTCCCTGCCCCGTCCTACTTGCCGGTCTTTGCCTTCTGGCCCGCGGCAGGTGGCGCAGGCGCCGCGTGCGCGCCTTCCTTGGTGCCGGCGGGCTGCTGCGCGGCCAGTGCCGGAGCGGGTTGAGCCGCCGCACCGTTGCCCCCTTTGCCCCCCGGGAACTGGTAGATCACCTCGTTGCCGCGCACGAGGCCGAAATCGCGCCGCGCGATGCTTTCCAGGTAGCGCCGGTCCGACTGCAGCGCCGCGATCTCGCGCTTTAGCTTGTCGTTTTCCTCTTTCAGCTCGGACAGGTGCTTCTGCATGTCGTCGAGGTCACGGTGCAGGTGGTTGATGCGCAGAAGTCCCCGGTCACCGAAGACGGTGAAGTAGAGGATGAAGATGATCACTGCTGCAGGTGCGAGAAATAGACTTTTCTGCATGCGTTCCTATGCCGTGGTGAGGACCGAGCGGAAGTAGTCGATGGTCTGTTTAAGCCCGTCGTCGACGCACACCGTGGGCTCCCAGCCGAGCATCTGCTTTGCCAGCGAGATGTCGGGCTGCCGCTGTTTCGGGTCGTCCGCCGGCAGCGGCCGATAGACGATGCGCGATGAGGACCCGGTCAGGGCGATGATCTTTTTCGCGAACTCGAGGATGGTCGTTTCCGCGGGGTTGCCGAGGTTCACCGGCCCCGTGAACCCCGGGGTTTCCATCATGCGCATCATCCCCTCGACGAGGTCGGAGACGTAGCAGAAGGAGCGTGTCTGCGCACCCTCGCCGTAGACGGTGATGTCCTCCCCCCTGAGCGCCTGGAGGATGAAGTTCGAGACCACCCGCCCGTCGTTTTCGGCCATCTTCGGCCCGTAGGTGTTGAAGATCCTAATGATTCTGATATCGACGTGGTTCTGGCGGTGGTAATCCATCATGAGCGTCTCGGCGACGCGCTTCCCCTCGTCGTAGCAGCTCCTGATCCCGAGCGTGTTGACGTTGCCCCAGTACGCCTCGGTCTGCGGGTGCACCTGGGGGTCGCCGTACACCTCCGAGGTCGAGGCCTGCAGGATCCTGGCGCGCACCCTCTTGGCGATGCCGAGCATGTTGATGGCGCCCATCACGCTGGTCTTGATCGTCTTCACCGGGTTGTACTGGTAGTGGATCGGCGAGGCGGGACAAGCGAGGTTGTAGATCCGGTCCACCTCGAGGAGGATCGGTTCGGTCACGTCGTGGCGGACCAGTTCGAAGTCGTTGTGGTCCAAGAGGTGCGCGATGTTACGCTTGCTCCCGGTGAAGAAGTTGTCGAGGCAGATGACCTCGTGCCCCTCTTTGAGGAGCCTCTCGCAAAGATGTGACCCTATGAAACCGGCACCGCCGGTGACCAAGACGCGCATAGAACCTCTCTGGATGAACAAGTTCTACGTTCTACGTTCTAGGTTCTACGTTACCTGCCGATTGCTTGCCGGCCGTTCCTGAGAAGCGGCCCTCAGATCTGCAACGTAGAACGTAGAACGTAGAACGTAGAACGTAGAACGTAGAACGTAGAACGTAGAACGTAGAACGTAGAACGGAAGTTACCTGAAGTTACTCCATCTCGCAGACGGCCGCGCCGTTTCTGCCGATGGGGAGATACTCGAAACCGATCTCGCGCATACGCTCCGGCTGATACAGGTTCCTGCCGTCGAAAATGACCGGGTTGACCAGGAGCTTCTTGATCCTGTCGAAGTCGGGGTTTCTGTACTCGTTCCACTCGGTGATGATGACCAGGGCGTCGGCGCCCTTGAGCGGCTCGTACTGGTTCATGTGATAACCGATCCGGTCGCCGAAGTGCTTTTTCGCCTCGTTGAGCGCCTCGGGGTCGTGCGCCTGCACCGTGGCACCAAGCTCGAGAAGACGGTTGATGATGGTGAGCGACGGCGCCTCGCGCATGTCGTCGGTGCGCGGCTTGAAGGAAAGCCCCCATACCGCGAAGCTCTTGCCGGCAAGCGGCTTCGCCCCACCCTGCCCGAGCCTGCGCTCGATCTTGTCGGAGAGGACGCGCTTCTGACGCTCGTTGGCCTCCTCCACCGCTTTCAACAGCACGAAATCGTACTTGCACTCGTCGGCGGTCTTGACGAGCGCCTTCACGTCCTTCGGGAAGCAGGAGCCGCCGTAACCGACGCCGGGGAAGAGGAAGTCGTAGCCGATGCGGGAATCGGAGCCGATCCCCTCGCGCACCGCCATGACGTCGGCACCCATCAGCTCGCAGAGGTTGGCCACCTGGTTCATGAAGGTGATGCGGGTCGCCAGCATGGCGTTCGCGGCGTACTTGGTCATCTCGGCGCTTCTGATGTCCATGACCAGCATGCGGTTGGACTTGCGCATGAAGGCGGAGTACAGCTCTTTCATGATCTCGGCGGTACGCACGTTGTCGGTACCGATGACGACGCGGTCCGGCTTCATGAAGTCGTCGATGGCCGCACCTTCTTTAAGGAACTCGGGGTTGGAGACGACGTCGAACTCGATGTGCGTCCCGCGCAGGGCAAGCTCCTCGGCGACGGCGGCGCGCACCTTGTCGGCGGTGCCGACCGGTACCGTCGACTTGTCGACGATGATCTTGAAGCTCTCCATGGAGCGCCCGATGTTGCGGGCGACGGCGAGGACGTACTGCAGGTCGGCGGAACCGTCGGCACCCGGCGGGGTCCCCACGGCGATGAAGCAGACCAGGGACTCCTTCACCGCGGCGTCGAGGTCAGTGGTGAAGCTGAGGCGCCCCTCTTCGCGGTTTCTGAGCACCATCTCCTTGAGCCCGGGCTCGTAGATCGGGATGATGCCGCGCTTCAGCCCTTCGATCTTCTGTTCGTCGACGTCGACGCAGATGACGTCGTTGCCGCTCTCGGCAAAACAGGTGCCGGCTACCAGGCCGACGTAACCGGAACCGATGACACATATCTTCATGAGGTTAACTCCTCCTCGGGGTTAAGATTAGCATTCTTATATAGCACACTCATTGGTGCTTAGCTAGAGGTTTTCCCAGCCGCCAGCGCCCTGGAAAGGGCCGCGAACTCTTCCAGCGAGAGGGTCTCGCCGCGCCTCATCCCGTCGATGGAACAGGCGGCAAGCGCAGCGGTGAGCGTCCCGTCGCCGTCGTCGAAACCGGCGGAGCGCAGCGAGTTCAAAAGCGTCTTCCTGCGCTGGTTGAAGGCCCCCTTCACGAGGCGCCTGAAGAGGTCCTCGTCCCCCACCTCGACACGCGGCGCGGCAAGCGGCGTGAAGGAGAGTACGGCCGAGTCCACCTTCGGTATGGGACGGAAGGAACCGGGTTTCACGATGAACTCGCGGCGGATGTCGAAGTGCAGCCGCAAAAGCACGGTGAGCGCGCCGTACTCCTTGCATCCCGGGGGGGCGGCGAGGCGGTCTCCCACCTCCTTTTGCAGCATGAGCACGAGCCCCTCGAAGAGCGCGCACTCCTCCATGAACTTGAAGAGAACCTGGGAGGAGATGTTGTAGGGGAGGTTTGCCGCCACCTTCCACTTCCTGCCGGGCGCGCGGCTGGTAAGGATCTGGCGCAGGTCCACCCGGAGGATGTCGCCGTGGCCGATCTCGACCCGGTCGTTGCCGGCGAACTCCGCGTTCAGAAGGGGGATGAGCTCGCGGTCCCATTCGACCGCGACGAAGCGCGCCCCGCTCGCCACGAGAAGCCGCGAGAGCGCACCCCTGCCCGGTCCTACCTCCAGGATGCAGTCCTCAGGAGTAGGGGCGACGCAGGACACGATGCGGGAAAGGACGTTGTCGTCGATGAGGAAGTTCTGGCCGAACTCCTTTTTAGCCTTGATCCGCTTCTCCATCATGCCCCTCCCTTGAAACGCGCTGCCAGCTTGTCGAGCGGCCAGACCGGGAGGGCGTCGAGGTCGAAGCCGCTCGTGATCCCGTTGGACAGGTAGTAGTCACCAGGCACCGCGATCATGGCGGCGTTGTCGGCGCAAAGTTTCGGCGCGGGTATCGAGAGTTCGACGCCGGCCTTTTCGGCGAAACGTGCCATGGAACGGCGCAGACCGCTGTTGCAGGCGACCCCCCCGGCAACCACGAGACGCTTGATGCCGGTTGCCGCCACCGCCGCGGCGGTCTTTTTGGTCAGGACGTCGCACACCGCCTCCTGGAAGGAAGCGGCGAGGTCGTTGATCCCCGCCTCTTTGGCCTCTGGGTGCCGGTTCACGTGGGTGAGCACCGCGGTCTTAAGACCCGAGAAGCTGAAGTTGAAGGTGCCGTCGTGCAGAAGCGGACGCGGGAACTTGATCGCCTCGGGGTTCCCGGTCGCGGCGAGCCGGTCGATGGCGACGCCACCCGGGTACGGAAGCCCGATCAGTTTCGCCACCTTGTCGAAGGCCTCACCGGCCGCGTCGTCCACGGTCTGCCCGAGCGTCGTGTAGCGCCCGACGCCGTCCACGCGGTACAGGTGGGAATGCCCCCCGGAAACCGCCAGGGCCAGGAAGGGAAACTCGACCGGCCGCTCCAGGAAGACGGCGAGGAGGTGTCCCTCGATGTGGTTCACCCCGACGAGCGGGATGCCGCGCCCGAAGGCGAGCCCCTTGGCTGCGGATATGCCGACCAGGAGGGCGCCGGCAAGCCCGGGTCCCTGGGTCACCGCAACCCCTTCGATCTCGGAGAGCGCGACACCTGCCTCACGGAGCGCCTCCTCGACGACCACCGAGACCGCCTCCAGGTGCTGCCGGGACGCTATTTCCGGGACCACGCCGCCGTATTCGGCGTGGACGCTGATCTGGGAGGCGACGATGCTCGAAAGGACGGTCCGGCCGTCTTTGACCACGGCGGCCGCCGTTTCGTCACATGAAGATTCCAGGGAGAGAATAAGCATAGAAAAATAAGAGAGGGCACTGAAGCGTGCCCCCTTTTTGGTCTCCTGATTCCGGGTGGTTAGCTGTCTTACAAAAGGTTCGCCGCCAGTTCCGCGAGCTCGCTGCGTTCACCCTTGGTCATGGTGACGTGGCTGGAGATCGACTGTTCCTTCAGGCGTTCGACAACGTAGGTGAGGCCGTTGCTCTCGGCGTCCACGTAGGGGTTGTCGATCTGGTACGGGTCGCCGGTCAGGATGATCTTGGTCCCCTCTCCGGCGCGGGTCACGATGGTCTTGATCTCGTGCGGGGTCAGGTTCTGCGCCTCGTCGACGATCATGTACTGGTTCGGAATCGAACGTCCCCTGATGTAGGTGAGCGGCTCGATGTCGAGGATCCCCATCGCCATCAGTTCCTTGTACCCCTTGCTGTGCCGCTTCTCCCCCTCGTGCCCGGTCAGGAGCAGTTCGACGTTGTCGAAGATCGGCTGCATCCAGGGGGTGAGCTTCTCCTCGATGTCGCCCGGGAGAAAGCCTAGGTCGCGTCCCATCGGGAAGACCGGGCGGGACACCAATAGGCGCGTGTACACGTTTTCCTCGGCGGTCTTTTGCAGGCCGGCCGCGATGGCGAGCAGCGTCTTCCCGGTGCCGGCCTTGCCGACCAGGGTGACGATCTTTATGTTGTCGTCCAAAAGCGCATCGAGGGCGAAGGACTGCTCGAGGTTGCGCGGGAATACGCTCCAGACCCCTTCCTTGTCGAGTTTCGCGAGCGGCACCATGCGGCGGGAGGCGGTGTCGTAGCGGCCGACGGCGCTGTGCTGGGCGTTACCCTTCTCGGTAAGAAGCAGGTACTGGTTCGGGTAGAAGTCGCCGTCCAACTCGAGCCACCCCTGCCCGTAGAAGCGGTCGATGAGATCGCCTCCCACCTCGAGGGTGGCGGAACCGTTGTACAGATCCTCGATGGCGACCTTGTCGGACTCGTAGTCCTCGGCGTTCAGACCGAGCGCGTCCGCCTTGATGCGCAGGTTGGTGTCCTTGGTGACCAGGATGACCGGCATATCCTTCTGGGTTTCCATCAGGTCGACGGCCACGGCAAGGATGCGGTTGTCGCCGCGCTCCTCGCGCAGCTCGGGAGGAAGGCGCTTCATCACCTTCTCTTCGTAGATCTCGATCCTCAGGGTGCCGCCGCTCTCAAGCGCGATCCCCTGGGAGAGCGACCCCTCCTTCCTGAAGGCGTCCATGAGACGGGAGACGTGGCGGGCGTTGCGGCCGGTCTCGTTCATGTCCTTCTTGAAGCGGTCGATCTCCTCGATCACCGTAATCGGGATGATGATGGAGTTGTCTTCGAACCTGGTGAGAGCTTGCGGGTCGTACAGAAGCACGTTGGTGTCGAGAACATAGATTTTCTTCATATCCACTCCCTGTACGCTGCTGCCTGCTGAATTATCGAACGCTTCCTCATCCCTGGCCAACAAAGCTGAACTTTTCGTATTATCCCCTTCCACGGCCCTTGGCCGGTTTACTTTAGGTTTGCTCTAACAGATGCTGCGCGCCCCGGGGACCGGCTCCGCAGGTGCCTGTCCCCTTCAACCCCGGGCCATTTTTCTCATGATATTATCTCACGCAGTGCCCTAAGAAAATAGTCTATATCGGTTTCACTATTGAAGTACCCGGGGCTCACCCGCACCGTCCCCTCCGGATAGCTCCCGATGCTGCGGTGCACGTCCGGCGCGCAGTGCAGTCCGACCCTCACGCTGATGTCGTAGGTGGAGTCGAGCAGGAAACCGAGCGAAGCGGGATCGTGTCCCTCGGCGTTGAAGGAGACCGCGGCGCCGCGCTCACCATGCAAGGGACCGTACAGCCGCACCCCGGGCATGCCGCGCAGCCCTTCCAGCAACTGCTCGACCAAAGCGCTCTCCTTGGCGCGGATCACCTCGAGACCGGTCGCCTCGATGAATTCCACCCCGGCCTTCAGCCCGGCGATGGCGGGGGTGTTGATGGTGCCGCTCTCCAGGCGCTCGGGCATCTGCTCGGGCGGCTCCGGCGTGCTGGCGCTCCCCCCCGTCCCCCCCACCTGCAGCGGCTCGAGGTTGATTCCCGCGCCGACGGCGAGGACCCCGGTCCCTGGAGGGCCGTAAAGCCCCTTGTGCCCCGGTGCGGCGAGCAGGTCTATCCCGATCGACTCCACGTCTATGGGAAAGAACCCGGCGCTCTGCGCGGCATCGACCAGAAAGAGCGCGCCCCCGATGCGGGCGACCTCGGCGATTTCGGCTATGGGCTGCACCGCACCGGTCACGTTGGAGCAGTGCGCAAGTGCGACCAGCCGGGTGTCCGGGCGCATGGCACGCGCTATGTCGCGCTCCGAGACGATGCCGCAGGGATCGGAGGGGACGAAGGTCACCTCGACGCCGCGCTTTTTCGCCAGGTGCAGCGGACGCGCGAGGGCGTTGTGCTCGACGCAGGTCGACACCACATGGTCGCCAGGCTTCAGCAGGCCGAACACGGCTATGTTGATCGATTCGGTGGCGCTGTGGGTGAAGATGAGGCGGGATGAGTCCGGGACCCCGAAGAAACGGGCCAGGGCGGAGCGTGCTTCGAAGACGATGCGTGCCGCGGCGAGCGACTGGCGGTAACCTCCCCGCCCGGGGGCCACTCCCACTTCCCGCATGGCGGCGTCCATCGCCTGGTATACGGCATCGGGTTTTGGGAATGAAGTCGCTGCGTTATCTAGGAATACGGACATACCGTATTTACTAGCATTTTAACGGGGCTTTGGCAACCCGTTTCATGAACGGTTTACGGGACTAACGCTAATGGATTCTGGTCGGTGAGGCCTAGTTCGTTCAGGAACCTGCGCGTCAGCTCACGCTCCAGTTCGGCAACCCGCGCCGAAGTGACGTTGTCCACCTTCCCTCCGGCCATCATGCCGTGCCCCCCTGCCGTGCCTATGCCTGCCACGAGCTTGCGGATCAGCTCTCCGGCGTTGATCTCCTCGCTGGTGGTCCTGATGGAGAGGACCAGCTCGTTGCTGTAATGCCCGAGGCAGAGGACGGTTTCGGTTCCCTCCAGACGAACGAGCAGATCGGCCAGTTCGGAAACGACCTCCGGGAAGAGCACCCCGTCGAGAGAGGCGACCAGCACGTCCCCGTAAAGCTTTGCGTGTTCGAGCGCGCTGTGCAGCGCGATGAAGTACTCCTTCGGAAGGTTCGGCCGGGTGATGCTGTTCAAAAGGGTCTTGTTGGCGAGCGGGAAGAGCACGAGGTAGGCTTCGCGGTCCGGGCGCGTCGCCTCGCGCCCGAGGTCCTGGGTCTCTGACTTTATCGCGTAGAAAAGCGCGGTGGCGAGCTTCGTCCCGAGCGACACCCCCTGCACCTTCAGGTACTCGTAGAGGATGGTCGCCGTGGTCCCGTAGTGGGGACGGATGTCGACCCAGCGACAGGAGGCGCTGTTGTCGCGCATGGGGTGGTGGTCGATGACGATGTCGGCGCGCACCTCGGGGGGAAGCGAGTTGTTCCCGGTGCCCGGCTGGGTGTCCAGGAGGCAGATGACCTGGAAGGCCTTCAGATCGATGAGCGGAAACGGGGTGAGCGGTATCTGCAAAAGCTTCGCCATGGCGAGGTTTTCGCTGCGGCCGATCATCCCGGAAAAGGCGATCACCGCCTCGCGGTTTAACCGCACCGCGAAGAGGTGGCGCAGCGCCATGGCCGAGGCGAGCGAATCGGGGTCTGGGTTGTCGTGTACCACGATGAGGATGCGTCCGCGTCCGCTCACCCAGGTGAGCATGGAGTCGGTGTAGGACAAAAGGTCGGGACGGGTTTCATTCTCCGGCAAAAGGCACCCCCTGAAAGAGCTGCAAACCCGTGTAGTTTATCCCAGTGACGGAAGCGGTGCAAAAATAAAAAAAGGGAAGCATAAGCCTCCCCATAGACAACTGAGAGTGAAAAGGTTTAGAACTTGCCGCGCAGCAGTTCCGCCATTGCGCAAAGGTTGGTCTGGCGGCCGTTTCCTTCCCTGAACTCCGGGATGATCGTGGGCATGGAGAACTTGATCTTGCCGTTTTCGTACTCGGCGAGCGATTTCGTCGCGGCGAAAGCACCGTAGCTTGCCCCGACGAGGACGCCGACGCCGGCGCCGATGCCTATGTTCTGGATGTGATCGGCGGGCTTTTTGGTGAAGGCCATGAGGGCGGCGCCGACCAGGCTGCCGGCGAGACCGCCGTAAAGGGCGTCCTCGAACACGGTCTTCATCGCGTTTTCTTCTGCGAGACAGGGAGTGGCTAGAAAAACAAGGGCGAAAACAAGGACAACAAGGCGCTTCAGGCTCTTCATATGATCCCCTTACTCCAGGTGTACGAAATGTCCGACATTCTGCAAAAAGGGGGCCACAAGCGCGCAGACAGAAGAACAACATCGACAAGGCGCTGTTTCTGCATGACAAATCCGCACCAGCAGCCACACGGGCACCCTTGTGGATAAGAGGGCCCATTAGTCTTAATGTGCTAATGATGCAACACTCCGGTCCTAAGCCCAAGGCAAGAACCGTTATTTAACGGGAAGATAACAGAATACGGTGAAAAGGCGGCGGTGTGGCAAAAAAGCCACAATCAGGAGAGGAGATTGCGGACCAGTGCGGTTTCATCTTCCTTGCTGGAGACCTTTCCGTTGAGCCTCGCGCTCAATACGACGTCGAGCACCTCGCGGAAAAGCGGGCCGGGCTTCACGCCGAGTTGCTTCAGATCCTCGCCCTTCAAAAGGGGACGCGTGCCGTGCAGCTTGGTGAAGTAAAGCGAGATGCAGCGTTTCACCTCGGAGCTGCCGCTCTTCGCCATCTGGTACAGGAGGATCTCGACGGGTAGCCCGCGCAGGGTGAAGTAGATCTCGCTGTTCTCCACCTGCTCCCCGCGCGCAAGCTTGCGCTCCATCGGCCCCACGAGCTCCTCCCCCTGGCGGCGCGTCTCGGCAAGACGCTCCCTGTAGTGCTCGCTTACCGCGAGCCTGGTGCAGGTATCTATGAACTGATCCTGGGTGAGCCCATCGCAGAGGGCGAGGAAATAGACGGCCCAGCGCTCGTAGGGACGCTCCAGGTAGAGAAGGTCGAACCAGGAGACCACGTAGCGCACCTCCTCGAGGGTCCCCTGCAGTTCGGGGGTAAGCTCGAGGCCGGGATGGATGAAGCGCAAAAGCCCCAGCGACGCCATGCGGCCGACGCCGTTTATCGGCTCCTTTTCCTTAAGGATCTGGACCAGTTCCGAGAGGAGCCTTCTCCCCCCGAGCTTCACGAGGAAATCCATCTTCACCGCCGTCTTGATGAGGTCCTCGGTGTGCTTCGCGATCTTGAAACCGAGCCTCTGCTCGAAACGGATGGCCCGGAAGACGCGGGTCGGGTCCTCCACGAAGGAGAGGTTGTGCAGCACCCGGATCACCTTGGCCTGCAGGTCTCGGTAGGCGCCGAAGTAGTCGATCAGCTTTCCGAAGGAGGGGGCGTTCAGCGATATGGCGAGGGTGTTCACGGTGAAGTCGCGCCGGTAGAGGTCCATCTTGAGCGAAGAGCGCTCCACGGTGGGAAGGGCGCCGGGGGAGACGTAATACTCGAGGCGCGTGCTGGCGACGTCGATCTTGAAGCCGTCGGGAAAGACGATGACGGCGGTGCCGAACTTCTCGTGGCTTTTCACGCGGCAGCCGTGCGACGCGGCGAAGGTCTCGGCGAAGAGGATGCCGTCGCCGTCGACGGTCACGTCGACGTCCGCGTTCTCCTGCCCTAGGAGGAGATCCCGGACGAAGCCCCCCACCGCGTACACCGCGAGGTCGAGCATGTCTCCGACGCTCCCCAGGTCGTGGAGGATCTGCACCGAGCGCTTGGGGAGCGCCTTTTTCATCAGCGCCTCCACCTCGCGGTTTTTCACCTGGATGGCGTCGCGCGAAAGGTCGTAGATCGCCTCGCTGCCGAGGCTGTAGCGCAAAAGATCGGTGCGCGTGATGACGCCGATCAGCTTCTTGTCCGAAAGGACCGGCACGAGGCGGGAGTCGCCCCCAACCATGTAATTCTGGATCTCGCTGATCGGGGTGTCGGAAGCGGCGACGTAGAACTCGGAATGCATGTAGTCCGAGATCGGGACGGCGTTCAGGTTGTGGTAGAGCGCCTTCTCCACCGTTTTTCTCGAGATGATCCCGACCACCTCGCCGCCTGAGACCACCGGCATGGCGCTCACGTTGTAGCGCACCAGGCGTTCGCGCGCCTGCTCGATGGTGCAGTCGGGCGGCAGGGTCTTCACCGGCGAGGACATGATGTTGCGCGCAACGCGGATCGGATCGACCCGTTTCCTGAGCACAGCCTCCAACTGCTCCAGCACCTGGATGAGGGTGAGCCCCCGCACCGTGGCCGAGGCGGCCGTCGCGTGCCCCCCGCCTCCCAATTCCTTCAGGATCTCCCCTACCCTCACCTCGGGGATGCGGCTTCTCGCGATGACGAAGACGCGGTCCTGCATCCCGACGACGAGAAAGAGTACCTGCAGGTTCTCCATGTCGCGGATCATGTGGGCGAGCTGCGCGATGTCCCCGACGTAGCGGTCCACCGAGGCGTGCGCCACCGAGACGTCGACCCCCTTTAGCGAGCTGGTCTTCAAGGAGGTGAGCAGGGTGTTCAGAAGCGACACCTGCTCGGCGGTCAGTTCGCGCCCTATGGAGTCGGCGACCTCGTTCAGTTGCGCACCGCGCTCGAGGAGCCAGGAGGCCACGGCGTAGTCCTCGGCGGTGGTCGATGGGAAGGTTAGGTTGCCGGTATCCTCGTGGATGCCGAGCATCATCAGGGTCGCCTGGCTCGCCGTCACCTCGATCCCGCGCTCCATGAGGATGGTGCCGAGGATGGTGGTGGTGGAACCGCAGGGGCGGATGATGCCGCCGACGGCGTTCAGGTCGCCGGAACTCGTCGGGTGGTGATCGTAGATGTGCAGCTCGACGCCGCCTGTCTTGGCGAGCTCGCCGAACTTGGCGAGTCGGGAGGAATGCTGGCAGTCGACGACGATGAGGCGGGTGATTGCGGAGAGATCGATGTCCTTGATGCGGGTAAAGGAGATCTCCGGGTGGAGCCCCTTCTGGAAGAAGTCACGCACCCCTTTCTCCTGCGCGCCGGAGAAGACGAGGAGCGCGTCAGGGTAGAGCATCTTCGCCGCGACCATGGAACCGATGCAGTCGAAATCGGCGTTGACGTGGGTGGTGATGACCTCCATCAGGAAACCACGAGCGAGGCGTAGGCGACGACGTTGCGCAGGTCGCCGTTCACCTCTCCGCTGGTGGCGTAGTTCACCAGCCTGCAGGAGGTGGCCCCGAGATTTTTGGCGGCGACCATCATGACCACGGCGGGTATCACGCCGCACATGGTGATCCCCTTGTCACGGCAGACGCGCAGGAGCCCTTCCGGGTTCATGTCGGCGAGTTGCGCGAGGGCCAGATCGTCCTTCGCCTTCGCCTGCGCCGCGGATTCGTAATGGGTCATGTCGGAACTCGCCACGATGAGGACCTCTTCGCCGTAGGCCGCGATGGCCTTGGCGATCCCCTCCCCGATCCTTGCGAGGGACGGGAAATCCGGAATGGCGAGGCAGACGGCGGCGATGGTTACGTCCGGGTTTCTGTACTGCAGGAAGGGGACCTGGACCTCTAGGGAGTGTTCGAAGCGGTGCGCCAGGGCGTCCTCGCGGACAAGCGGTGCGTGTTCGAGGATGAGCTGCGAGAGCCTGCGGTTAACCGGGACGGCACCAAGCGGGGTAAGCCATTCCGTGTCAGGGGAGAGCGCCGCGGCACTGCCCGCGCCGGTGTGGTTCGGGCCCAGCACGAGGACGGTGTCGGGGATGCGAACGGCGGAATACACCTTCCCGGCCACCTTTCCGGAGTAGACGTACCCCGCGTGGGGAGCGACGATGCCGAGGGCGCTTTGCGCATCCCCCTGCGGCACCATGGCGGAGAGCTCCTCGCGGAGCCGGTCCGGATCGCCGGTGTAGAACTTCCCGGCCACAACAGGTTGCCGTATCATGCCAGCCATACCAGCCTCCTTGTTGGAAGTGCTCATGAACAGCGAGCCAGGGGATATTTTAACCCGGCAAGGGCTCCTCTTCAACGGACTCGAGGGGAAGCGCGGGCTGGTCCGCGAAGGGATCGGGCGGCACTAGTTCCTGGATCTCCTTGAGCGTCGGGAGCTGGTTCAGGTCCTTAAGTCCAAAGAGCTCGAGGAATTCGCGGCTCGTACCGTAGATGAGCGGCTTTCCCGGGACGTCCTTCTTCCCCATGATGCGCAAAAGCTTCTTTTCCAGGAGGCTCTTCATCACGCCGCCCGAGTCGACGCCGCGCAGGTATTCCACCTCCGCGCGGGTTATCGGCTGGCGGTAGGCGACGATGGCGAGCGTTTCCAGCGCGGACTGGCTGAACTTCACCCCTTTGGTCTTGTTGAGCCTGCGGACGAAGTCGCCGTGCTCGGGGCGGCTTCTCAACTGGTAACCGCCGGCCACCTGGGTGAGGACGATGCCGCGTTCAGCCTGCTCGTACTCCTCGATCAACTCATCCAGCGCGGCGCGCAGGTCGGCCCGCTCGAACTCCTCCAGGATGGAAGCGAGGCGGTCCAGCGTGAGCGGCTGGTCATGGACGAAGAGGATGCTTTCTACGATCGATTTGAGCGACTTAGCGGACAACCAGGTTCCTCCGGTACATGCATAGATAAGACAAAAGCGGGCGAATCACGAAGCATTAAGCTGCCCAGCGCTACCCTTTGATAGGGTTCTTCATGGAATCCGGGCAAAGCCAAATCGGCTACCCACGAAGCACCGCGTGAGCACCTACGTCCCCCCCTTTGCGAAGGGGGGACAGGGGGGATTTAGCCACGTTAACCGCAGCCCAGAGTAAGCCACGGAGTCGAAACCCAACAACTCGTCAGGCTGTGGGCGTAGCTTCCTCGGCCGCGACCTCATCCCCAGCTTCGGGCGTTTCCCCCTCCTCTTCCTCCTTGGCCGCCAGGTGCAGCCAGATGGCGCCCCGGTTCTCCGTCTGCACCACCTTGATCAGCTTCAGCTTGCAGAGTTCGAGGATGGAAAGGAAGGTGACCACCAGGAGGTCACGGGTCATGCCGGTGGTGAAGAGCGCGTCGAAGGAGACCGTCTTTTCGACGTGGAGCACGGAGAGCACCTCCCCGATGCGGTCGGCGATCGAGATGCCGTCGGCGACGACGTCGTGGAAGGTATCGACCGAGACGCGCGCCAGCACCTTCTGGAACGCCTCGATGAGTTCGAAGAGTTCCACATCCGCCGGTTCCTCGACCGGCTCCAGTTCATCGAACTCGGGAGCGTCGAACTTGCGTGCGAAGACTTCCCGCCCAAGGAGGTTGCGGCAGTTGAGCAGTTGTGAAGCATCGCGGTAGCGCTGGTATTCGAGGAGACGGCGCACGAGTTCGGCGCGCGGGTCTTCGATTTCCGCCTCGCCGTCCTCCTCCGGGGTAGCCGGGAGGAGCATGCGCGACTTGATCTGCAAAAGGGTAGCCGCCATCACGAGGAACTCCCCCGCGATGTCGAGGTTCAGTTCCTTCATGATCTCCATGTAGTCGAGGTACTGCCTGGTGATGGCAGCGATCGGGATGTTGTAGATGTCCACCTCGTTCTTCTTGATGAGGTGGAGCAGCAGGTCCAACGGTCCCTCAAACTCCTCGATACGCACCCGGTAAGCCTGGTCCAGTGCGTCGGAGAACAGGTTGCTTTGCATCTCTTCCAAAAAGGCTCCTAGAAACCGTTCAACGTTCTACGTTCAACGTTCGCCATCATTATCCTGTCAGCCAGCGCCACTGGTGGCTTGTTAAAAAGGCTCTAAGACCCGTTCAACGTTCTACGTTCAACGTTCGCCGGCGTTATCCCGCTGGCCAACGCCGCTCGCGGCTTGTCAATTCTCTAAGAGAACCTCGCAAGCCATGGTAACCGTGCCATTTAGGACCGCACAACTCGAACGTTGAACGCTGAACGTTGAACGGTTTATGGGCCGTTAGACTTTAAGCGCCGCTCTCGCCTCGTCCATGGTCTGGCGGGCGACTACCTCGGCCTTGCGGCTACCCTCGGCGAGCACCTCGTCCACGAGCCCCGGCTTCGATGCAAGCTCCACGCGCTTCTCGCGGAACGGCGCCAGGGTGTCGACCATGGCCTGCGCGAGGATCTTCTTGCAGTCGACGCAGCCAAGCTGGGCGCCGCGGCAACCCTCGACGATCTCGGCGCGCTTGTCAGCGTCGACGTAGAGGGAATGCAGCGTGAAGGCGACGCAACGGTCCGGCTCGCCGGGGTCGCGCTTGAAGGGACGCAGGGTATCGGTCACCATGGACATGACCTTCTTCCTGGTCTCCTCGGCGTCGTCGGAAAGGAAGATCGCGTTGCCGTAGCTCTTGCTCATCTTGCGACCGTCGATCCCCAGCACCTTCGGGGTCTCGGTGAGAAGCGCCGCCGGCTCCGGGAAGACCTCGCCGTAGAGGTAGTTGAAGCGACGCGCGATCTCGCGGGTGATCTCGAGATGCGGGATCTGGTCCTGACCGACGGGAACGCGGGCGGCCTTGTAGACGATGATGTCGGATGCCATCAGCACCGGGTAACCGAGGAAGCCGAAGGTGGAAAGGTCCTTCGTGGTCAGGTTCTCCTGCATCTCCTTGTAGGTCGGGTTACGCTCCAGCCAGGAGACCGGTGTGATCATGGAGAGGATGAGGTTCAGTTCGGCGTGCTGCGGCACCTTGCTCTGCTTGAAGATCACGCTATGCTCGGGATCGATCCCGAAAGCAAGCCAGTCGAGCACCATCTCGGTGATGCTGTCCTGGATACCGTCCGTGCTGGCGTACTCCGTGGTCAAGGAATGCCAGTCGGCGGCGAAGAAGAAGCACTCGAAGTTGCGCTGCAATTCCATCCAGTTGGACAGAACCCCGTGGTAGTGCCCGAGGTGCAGCTTTCCAGTCGGTCTCATGCCGCTCACGATACGGTTGTTGCTCATAAAAACGGACTCCTTTTTGGTTTCTATATCCAGCCTACCCTCTCATCATGAGCCGGGTGACGCCGAAGACGAGGTTCGAATAAGGACCTGCCAGAAGGTGCACGCCGAAGCTGAGGGCGGGAGATATGACGTAGCTGAAGGCATTGGTGAAGAACACAAGTGCGATGATGATGATCATGCCGAACGGCTCCACCCGGGCAAGCGCCATGGAGGGGCCATACGGCAGCAGGCCTACCGCCACCCTTCCGCCGTCCAACGGAGGTACCGGGATCAGGTTGAAGATGCCGAGCAGCAGGTTGATGTAGACCGAGAAGGCGAGCATCAGGGTGACCGGGTCGACGAAGGCCGCGATCATGCTCCCCTCTGGGACCTGCTGGGTGGCCGCGATCAGGCCGCGCATCAACAAGGCCGACAGGGTCGCCAGACAGAAGTTGGTGATGGGCCCGGCGGCGGCAACCCAGATCATGTCGCGCTTTGGATGGCGCAGGTTGTTGAAGTTGACCGGCACCGGCTTGGCCCATCCGATCCCGATGACGAAGACCATGATGGTGCCGAGGATATCCAGGTGCTTTATCGGGTTGAGCGTCAGGCGCCCGAGGGATCGCGCGGTGCCGTCGCCGAACTTGTCGGCGATGAAGCCATGGGATACCTCGTGGCAGGTGATTGCCATGAGCCCCGGGACCAGCATGATGGACAACTTTATGAAGAACTGGTCCATGACGTCCTTTAAACCGTGTTAGCTACAAGCCCTATGTCTCTAGCAGATCGGTGTGGGAAAGTCAACGATAGCAGGCGATTGGGAGGAGAGATGAAGGTTCCGCAGTCTCCTTGTCCCCTCTCCCCCCGGGAGAGGGTGGCCGGAGGCCGGGTGAGGGAGGCGCCACGAGCGACATTTTGCTGAACGCAAAGCCCTCACCCCGTCCCTCTCCCGTGGGGAGAGGGAGAGTGGACCGGGTGCGCATCAATCAGTCTAAACCTCGGTGACCGTCTCATGCCGCGCCTCATGCCCCCACAATTGCAGGATGAGTCCGCCGAATAAAAGCACGGCCCCACCGAACCCCTGCAGCGCAGTGATCCGCTCCCCGAGCAAGACCGCGGAGAGAAGCACGGTTATGAGCGGCTCGAGCATGCTGATGATGGAGGCGTTGGTCGCGCCGACCAGGCGCAGCCCTGCGAAGAACCCCATGACGCCGAAAAGGGTCGGGAAGACGGCGATGCCGAGGATGGAGAGCCATCCCTGCGGGCTCAACTCCAGGATGATTTCACCCTTGGCGGCGCCGTAGCACAAAAAGGCGAGCCCGGCGGCGGTGCAGACCCAGAGCGAAGTGACCATGGGATCGAGGTTCTTGAGGATCCGGTTGCCGATGATGATGTAGCAGCTGTAGATCACCGCCGCCCCCAGGACCGAAAGCACCCCGGAAAGCTGCGCCCCCTCGAAGGACGCCCCCAGCAGCAAGACGAGACCTACCGAGCAGACTACAAGCGCGACCCCCTTGGTGCCGCTGAAACGCTCCTCACCCATAATCAGGGCGAGCACGGTTACGAGCGCAGGATAGGTGTAAAGAAGCATCCCGGTGAGCGAAGCGGGGAGGTAGTGGATCGCGTTTGCATAAAGTCCTGACATACCGCCGTAGCCGACGGCTCCCATCAGGATGAGCTGGAAGGCGACCTTTTTGTCCAGGCGGCAGTCGATGCAGCGAGCGCGGAGGATGCCTAAGAGAAAGAGTCCGGCGATCAGGAATCGCCCGGCCAGAACGGTGCTTATGTTGGCGCCGCCGGTGAAGGCGCTTTTTATCAGGATGCCGAGCGTAGCGAATCCCGCCGCCGAAGCGGCGATGAACCACGCCCCCTTGTGTCTGTCGGTCATTGAATAAAGTCCTTATCCCCCCTCCCCTTGCGGGAGGGGGTTAGGGGGTGGGGTAAGGTGCCACAACGTCGTGAATGGCATGCTCACCCTCTCCCCTGCCCCCTCCCGTCGAGGGAGGGGGAGAGCGTAGTTTAATCGAGCTGTATGGTCTGATCCGTGATCTCGGTGAAGCTCACGTCATGGCTCACCAGGAAGAGCTGGTCGTACCAGTGCTCGGTGACCTCCTCCTGCCCGACGTCGATGGCGCGAAACGCCTTCGCCAGGTTCTCGCGCCGTTCCGCGTCGAGATTCGAGGTAGGCTCGTCGAAAAAGGCGATGCGCGCACCGATGGTCTGCAAAAGGGCAAGGCGCAAGGCAACCACCGCACTCATCATCTGCCCTCCCGAGAGCTGGTCGTCGGTACGCTCCCTCATGGCACCGTCCACCATGTCCTTCAGGACGATCTGGTAGTTGTCGCCCCAGAGAAGCTCTTCGTCGGACTCGCAGATGCTGCGGTAGATCCGGTCGGCGCGGAAGCTGATCTCTTCCCGGAAGCGCTCGGAGAGCTGGGCCGAGACGTTCTTGAACACCTGGTTGCGCAGGAACTTCACGAGGTCGGCCTGCTCCTTCAGCTTCGCGATGTCGGCGAGCTTCTGCTCGATCTCGGCGGCGACAGCGCGCAGGACCGCGGTTTCTCCCTCGAGGCGGGTGACGTCGTTGGCTATGGAGCCGATTTCGGAGGCCAGCCTTGTCGCCGCCATCACGAGCTGTTCGCGCTCGTTTTTCGCAGCCTCATGCTGCTCAGGACGGTAATCGGCCACGAGTTTGCCGAGTTCCGCCTGTTTCGCGGCAAGCTCGGAAGCTATCTCCTTCAGACGCCCCTGGAATTTCTCGAGCGTTTCCTGGCGCTTTACCAGCTCTTCCGCGGACTTCTGGTTGGCGATGTAACGATCGCGTTCCGGCTGGAAGCGAACCAGCTCGTCCTCCGCCTCCTTCACGCCGCGCTCCACGTCCGCGAAAGCGGCAAGCTCCGTCTTCCTGGCGCCGACTTCCGTTTGCAGCGCGGAAAGCCGCGCGTTGTGCCGTGCGATGGATTGCTCGCGCTGCGCCGCCTGTTCCCGTGCCACGTCGAGCGTGCGCTCCCTTTTCTCCAGCGCCTCCCCCCCGGCGGACAGGGCGGCGAGTTTGCGGGCGGATTCCTGCACCGGTTCGCCGGCGAGCTTGACGCGCTCTTCCAGCGCCGCTTCCAAGCCGGCAACGACGTGCTGCCAGCCGTCCGTCGTCCGTGCGAGCGCGTCCCTGCGCAGCTTCGGAGCCGCCGCCAGGTCGAGATCCGCAAGTGGCAACTCGGTGGAGCAAACCGCCCCAAGTCCAGCGGTTGCCAGCCACTCTTCAAGCGGCGCTCGAAGTGCCGGGACGGCGATCCGGGCGTAGTTGCGTCCGAATTCCTCTTCCTGCTTCGCCCGCTCCAGCCCGGCCTTGGTCAGTTCCAGATGCACCTGCTCCATGGCGGCGAGCTCACGCTCGGCCTGCTGGGCGACACTCACCTGGGCCGCCAGTTCGGCTGCCTCGCGGTCGAGCCCCGCGATCTCTTCGTCGAGAGCGGCGATGCGGGTGTCGAAGAGTCCGCCCGGATCGGCGCCGTTCAGGTTCTGACACGGCTCCAGGAAGAAGGGGCACTCTCCAGCACCGATCTTCTCGCGTCCCTCGATGAGCGAAAGCTTGCGACCGGCGAGCTCGGAGCGCTGCGCCTGGATTTCCTCCAGCCTGGCCCGGCGTTCGGCAAGCTTCTGTGCTTCGGCCTTCAGCGTTTCGCTCCCGGCCAGCAGCTTTTGCCTCTCTTCAATCTGCCTGTCGATCTCCTCGATCCGGCTTAGGGCGACGTTCAGGTACGGCAGCGTCGTTTCCACGTTGTGCACGGGGAGCTCGCGGAAGAGCACCCTGCTGCGCTCCGCGTCGGCCAGCCCCTGCGCCGCTGCGGCCGCAAGCTTCTTCTGCTCCGCCAGGGCGGTCGCCAGGGATCCCTTCTCGGCCTTGAGACTTTTCAGCTCCGCGTCCATCGAGGCGCGGGCAAGCTCGAGCTCGCGCGTCTCCGCCCCCAGCATCGCCTGAACGCTCCCCTGTTCCTTCTCTAGGTCGGCGAGCCGTCTTTCCAGCTGGTGCTTCTTCTGTTCCTGTTCGCGCAGCTCCTTAAGCCTCGCCTCGGCCGCATCGTACCCCTGTTTACCGGCCGCGGCCGCCGCAACGTGCGCCGCAGCTTGTTTAGACTGTTCCACCAGGAGTTGCTGGTTCGATACGTAGTTCTTGCCTGACTCGGCACGCTCCTCGAGCCCCTGCAGCACCTTTTGGACCGACTGGATCAGTTCCTTTTTCGATTCAAGCGCGTTGAGGAGAGTCGTGGCCCGCTCAAGTTCCGCATTCTTCAGTTCAAGTTCTGCCTTCTTTGCTTCCCCCTGCGTCAGCAAAGCGGCCAGTTCCTCTTCCTTGGCCGGGAGTACGGCGACCTGCTCGGACCTGCTGTCAACCTCCGCCTGAAGCACATCAAGTTTTGCCTTAATGGTGCTGGTCAAAACCTTAGTTTTATCCTGTGCTTTGCGCCAAGCGTCTATGCCGAGGATCTCGTCGAAGGCGTCCTGACGCTTTGCCGGTTGCTTGATGACGAACGGCCCGAGGAAGTCGTTCTGGAAGGGACCGATCACCAGCTTGAACTGCTCGGAGAGCGGGCGCCCCGCGGAGAGGCCGAGCAGCTTGGTGATGCGCGCCTCGGTCTCCTCCATGTTGGCGTGCTCCTCCACCTCGAACTCTCCGCCGACCTCTTTGGCTAGGAGCCATTTTCCTGCGGTTCCAACGGTGCGGGTCACCCGGTACAGCTCTCCGGGCGCCGTCTCGAAAACGACGCCGATCTCGCCACGTTTGGTGCCGATGGTGAGGAAACGTTCCGCATTGGAGACGAAGTCCTTCGCGTCCACGCCGAAAAGGGCGTAGCCGATCGCCTCGAAGATGGTGCTCTTCCCGGAGCCGTTGGCGCCGGAGAGAACGTTGATCCCAGGGGAGAAGGAGAGTTCCTTGTCCCGGTGCGACTTGATGTTTTTAAGATGGACCGAGACTATGCGCACGGCTCACCTCCGGAAGAAAGAAGGCTCAGCAGTTCCTCGCCCTCCACGTCCCCCTTCAACACCAGGTCGCGCAACGCGAGGCTCAGGCGTGTAAGCTCCTCAACGCGCCCCTGGTACTGGCTGTTGGCGCCGATAAGCTCACCGAGCACGTCCCGCTCGATCTCGGCGAGGCTCTTCTTTACCTTCTCCTCCCCTCCCCCACCGGCAACCAGGGAAAGGTGGTTCTTGATCTCCAAGTGGAGCGGTTCGCAGACCTCGGAGAGGGATGCGCGCAAACGGTCGCGGCTCAGTTCGAACGGGTGGAAACCGACCTTTCCGGCCAGACGCACCTCGATAAGCGGGGACCTCTCGTCGGCGCAGCCGGCGAGTTTCCCGGCCATCTCAGTTTTGAAACGCTCCAGGGCGTCCGTGGCGTTGGCGGCACCGTCCAGGTTCGCGGTGACGACCAGCATCGGGCGCGGCGAGGTGCGACGGAACTCGTGCTGCACCTTGCCGTCCGGCTCCAGCGCAACCAGGTAATACCCCTTGTCGTAACGCTCCTCCCCGAAGTTCACGCAGTCGGGCGAACCCGGATTGAAGGCGTACGGGCGCCCCTGCGCATCGTTCACGATGTAAGGCTTGTGCCCGTGTCCGAGGGCCACGTAGTCGAAGCAATCCGAGAGCGGCAGCGCCTCCTCCGGCTTTATGTTCCCGATCTCCACCGGGGAATAGGTCCATACGCCGACATGGAAGAGCAGGATGTTCCGCTTCGTGGCAACCGCGTCGCAGATGCGGGAGATATGGTTTCCGGCCTGAGAGCCGATGTAGCCAAGACCGTAGACATTGACTCCGCCCGCCTCGATATGCCCGCCGCACCCTTCCTCCGGGTCGAAGGGATCGAAGAGGTAGCCGCCGTCGGCGGTGCGCGACGGACGCAGCAATCTTATGTACCCCAGCTGCGAGAGCGCTTCCATCCACGAGACGCTGTCGCGGCGGTGAATCCAGTCGTGGTTTCCCTCGACGGCGATGCAGGGGATGCCGGCATCTTTTAAGGGCTGCAGTATTTCGATGGTCTTTGCGAAGGTCTTGGGAAGGATCTGCCCGGTGTGGAACAGGTCGCCGCCTATCAGGAGGAAATCGACCCGCTCGCGGACCGCGTCTGCCACGATTCCGGCGAAGGTCGCGAAGAAGTCCTGGTAGCGCTGGGCATCGCAGCCGGAGCCGCGATAGGTCTTGCCGAGGTGGATGTCGGAGGTGTGGATGAAGCGAACGGGCATGCGGGCTCCGGCGAAAAGGAATTGCACAGGTATACCGCCGCCCGCGGGGACAAGTCAAGTTCTCTAACCTGGCAACTTCGGCCGCAGTTCGAAGTGCCTCCGCCTTGTTCCGGAGGGGACTGGCTCCGCCAGGTGCCAGTCCCCTTACGCCCTTTGATAAGGCTTTTGGGGAATGAGTTAGTCGGCAGGGCGAAATGGAGCGTTCCGCTAAAGGGACAGGCACCTAACGGAGCCTGTCCCTTCTGCTCCCCCCACCGACACTCCTACTTAACCGCAAAGATCTCGTTGAAGAAGAGCTTCATAGCCTCCCATGAACGCCGGTCCGCCTTCTCGTTGTAGGCGGCACCTTTGCTGTTGTCGCTTCCTGACTTCGGGTTGCTGAAGCTGTGCACCGCGTTGCCGTAATAGTTCATCTGCCAGTCTACCTTGGCGTCACGCATCTCCTTCTGGAAAGCGGCCACCTCGTCGGGCTTCACGTAGGGATCGTCAGCCCCGTGCAGCGCCAGCACTTTGCCTTTTATGTTTTGGGCATCGGCCGGGTTTGGCGTGTTGAGCCCGCCGTGAAAGCTGACCGTTCCGAGCAGGTCCGCGCCGCTGCGCGCAAGCTCAAGGGCCGCAGTGCCGCCGAAGCAGTAGCCGATTACAGCCAGACGCTTGCGATCGACCTGAGGGAAACCCGCCAGTTTCTCCAGCCCCGCGCCACCCCTTGCCCGGATCAGGCTCCTGTCATTGCCGCGGTATTTACCCGCCTCTTTGGCGGCAGCGTCCGGAGTGGCCGGCCGCACCCCCTTGCCGTAGATATCGGCGGCGAACGCCACGTAGCCGAGCTTCGCGAGCTGCTCGGCCCGCATCTTTTCGTAGGGCCCTACGCCCATCCATTCGTGAATCACCAGTACTCCGGGGCGCTTTTCCTTGATGGAATCGTCATAGGCCAGGTACCCCTCCAGCACGGTATCCCCCTGGCGGTATTCAACGGTCTTGCCGACCACTCCGGCAGCGGCGTTTTGCGCTACCAGTGTCATCATCAATGCGAACAGGTATCTTTTCATTGTCTCCTCCAACCGTCCGTTGCCATGCAACGTCGACTTTCATTGACGCTCGAAATTCCAAACCTTCACTGACTACCTGAGTCATGTCGTATTGTACCAAAAACAGTTTCCTTCAGACCATCACGCCCCGCCTCATTTCCTGACACACCGCCTGGCCGTTGACAGTCCCATCCCTTTCAGTACCATTTACCAGTCGAACATCTTAACAGGAGCCTGCCATGAGACAACAAAACCTCCGCAGCTTAACCGTTCGCATCATATCAGCCGCCGCGCTTGTAGGGCTCGCAGGGTGCGCAACCTGGACGAACTGGACCGCGCCGAAGACGGCGACGCTGCAAAACGTTCAGGATGACCTGACGTACGCGCAGATGAAGACGAAGGACACCCGCCAGGCGCTCGAGGAGTTGCTTTTCGCGGACCAGGCAGATCTTCCCGCTGCGTATAAATCCTTCACTGCGAAGCTGAACCTGATGGAAGGTGCGGGGAACCGCCTGACACAAAACGCGGATGGTCTCGTCTACCGCGGGAATTCCTACCTCGTGGAGGCGGAGGCATCGGCCGGGCAGTGCCGTTACCCTAGGCTCTCCAGAAGCGCAAAAATGCCGACGCTCATCCTCGGCGACGCCTTCGAGCCGATAGCCGAGCAGAGCGCACACGTGCAGCGTGCGTACCGGGCGTTCGAGTCGGATCTCGCTGCGGTCAAGATGCATCTCTCCCGGCGCCTCACCGAGCAGGGCGTGCGGGACGTGACCATGTTCATTCGAAAGGGTGAAACGGACGGGGAAAGCCTCTCGTACGCGCTGGACCAGGCAATGGCTGCCGTGACGAAGGCGGAGGCGGCGTATAAAATGACGGCGCAGGAACGGGAGGCGGCACAGCCGAAGGGACAGCCTGCACCGCAAGGGAAGCAGTAACGGGATCAGCGCGAAGCTTTATCGGCGTTGATCGGCAGTTGGCAGTGCAGGCATTTACGCAGATACAAAAGCATCATGCCGTGCATGTGGAAGTAGTTTTTGCAGCGGGGGCAGCGGGCCGTGGCGGAATAGGCCATGGCCCAGAGCAGCAGTGCGAACCAGAGAAAGAAGACCGGCATGGAACCGCTGAAGGAGTGGGTGATTTTTTGTGTGGCCCACATGGCGGGAAGGTAGACGATGAGTACGCCCCAAAGGCACATGCGGCGCCTGCGCACCGCGGAGAGCCCCGAGGCAAGTTGGACCGGATCTACGACTTCTGCAGCATCGGCCCGATCAGCGGCCGGTCGGCTTTCGTGATGCTCCAAGCGCACCTCCCATAACCTTTTACTGCTGCACCCCGTCCCGGTACTTCATGGTGAGTCCCTTCAGGAAATTACGTAGCATCTGATCGCCGCACGGCTTGTAGTTCTCATGCCCATTGGCTCGAAACACCGCGCTCAGTTCGGGCTTGGAAACGGGGAACTTGGCAAGCTTGAAGATCGCGAGCATCTCGTCTTCCTTGAGGGTAAGGGCGATGCGGATCTTCTTCAAGATGTCGTTGTTGGTAAGCTGTGCCGGGATCGACGTCGAGGCCTCACCTTCCCGCTTGCCCCGCTTAATCGCGATCAGCCCATCAAGGAAAGCCTCGAGCACCTCGTCGCTGCACTCGCGGAAGCCTTCCTCCTCTTCCTTTTTGACCAAGCTCGTGATGTCCGCCTGCCCCATCTTCATATCCGAAAGCCGGAAAGCCTCGATCACGGCCTGGGTGTTGAGGTTCAGCGCATAGCGCAGTCTGCGAAAAACATCGTTGTTGGTCATCGGTTGCTCCTATGTATTAACCGGGGTCGCGGAACCCCGCTACTACATAGCATTTACCGTTGCACTCTGCAAGATTTTGATGGGACGGGGATAGAGACCCTGCTGCCTGCGCCCTCACCCCGTCCCTCTCCCGGAGGGAGAGGGAGTAAGGGCGAATCGCCAGCGGACAATTATGCAACTGCTGCCAAACCTGTCTCCTCTTCAAGCGCAGGCAAACCGAGGATCTCGTCGATCTCTGCGGAATCCAGCGTCTCCTTCGCGAACAGTTCCCGGGACAAACGCTCAAGGGCGTCCATGTTCTCTCTCAACAGGGCCATCACGTCGGAGTAGCAGCCGGTGACGATGGAACGGATCTCGTTGTCGATCTCGAGGGCGGTGACGTCGCTGAAACCTTTCTTGGCTCCCGGCTCGGCGCTTTCATTATGCCCGAAGGCCACCGGACCGAAGGCCCGCGACATGCCCCACTCGCAGACCATCTTGCGCGCGGTGTCGGTCGCCCTGGCCAGGTCGTTCCCCGCGCCGGTGGTGGTCGTACTGTAGATCAACTCCTCCGCGGCGCGTCCCCCCATAAGCACCTTCAGATGGGCCACCAGCATCTCTTTGGTGTAGCAGTAGATGTCGTCCTCCGGGATCTGAACCGTTACCCCCATGGCGCGGCCGCGTGGGATGATGGTTACCTTGTGCACCGGATCACAGCCTGGGGTGAGCTTCGCCACCAGCACGTGGCCTGCCTCGTGGTACGCCGTAGAGAGTTTCGACTTATCGGAAAGGACCATCGACTTTTTCTCGGCCCCCATTAGGACTTTGTCCTTGGCGAGGTCGAAGTCGATCATCTCGACCCGCTCCTTGTTGGAGCGCGCTGCCATGATGGCCGCCTCGTTCACGACGTTGGCAAGGTCCGCACCGGAAAAGCCGGGGGTTCCACGTGCGATCACCAGCAGGTCGACTTCGTCATGCAGAGGGACGTTCTTCGCGTGCACCTTGAGAATCGCCTCGCGTCCCCTGATGTCCGGAGATCCCACGGTCACCTGGCGGTCGAAACGGCCGGAGCGCAGCAGCGCTGCGTCGAGAATTTCCGGCCGGTTCGTCGCGGCCAGCACCACGATGCCTGAGTTGACCTCGAAGCCGTCCATCTCCACGAGGAGCTGGTTCAGGGTCTGGTCGCGCTCGTCGCTTGCCCCACCCCCCACCGCCGCATCACGCTTACGCCCGACGGCGTCGATCTCGTCGATGAAGACGATGCAGGGGGCTGCTTTCTTAGCCTGGGCGAAGAGATCCCTCACGCGGGAAGCCCCCACCCCGACGTACATCTCGACGAACTCCGAACCGGAAATGGAGAAGAAGGGAACGTCGGCCTCACCCGCTACGGCGCGGGCGATGAGAGTCTTGCCGGTGCCCGGAGGGCCGACAAGGAGTACGCCGGTGGGCATCTTGCCGCCCAGCAGGGAGAACTTCTTCGGATCCTTGAGGAATTCAACCGTGTCGAGGAGCTCTATCTTGGCTTCCTCGGCCCCAGCCACGTCGGAAAAGCGCGTTGGCGATTCCGCATAGTCGATCATCCTGGCGCGGCTTCTCCCCATGCCGGTAAAACGTCTCAGCACTACGACAAGGAACAGTGCGATGGCGACGAAGAAGCCGATTTCGAACCATTTCGGTCCGCCTGATGCGGGGGTCGAGGTAAGATCTACCTTTTTCGCGATGAGCAGGTCCGGCAAGTTGGCTCCTGCCGGGACAAAGAGCCGGTACTTCTCTCCGTTTCTCGCGTCTGCGGTAATCTCTTCGCCCGCGATGCTGGCTCTAGCGATGCTTCCTGCGTTCACCTTTTGCATGAAGGCGGTGTAACTGATCTGTTTGCTCCTGTCACCGTGTGACTGCCAGGCATAGATGCCATAGCCGGCTAAAGTTAGAAGGCCCAGCGACAACATCACCAATATGAGCTTCTTGTTTCTAGTGCTTCCCATATTTCTCCTGTTGGCACTGAACTAGTCAAACATGGCAAAGATATTCAGTGCGGTATCCTAACTATTGTTATGAAATAGTTCAGCACCATAGCAACAACATCTAACGATAAGCATGCGCTAAACAAAATTTTTAACGTTGCAAAACATGCGAATATGTATTTGTACCGTAGTGGTAACTTTTTTGTACACACAATTATTTTTCATTTCTTTCCATGAATCAGGGAGCTGTTGTCTAACCGCCCCCCCTTTTCCGCTGCACTCTGCCCGCAAGCACCTATGCAAAGCGATAAACGGCGCAAAAAAAGAGGCATCCCCGTAAGGGATGCCTCTTTGGCTGCAACTTGTCTTTCCCCGAAACTACTTACGCAGCAGCTTCACGATGGCGGAGAAATCCTCCTCGCCCCTGCCGTCATTGACGGCCTGCTCGTAGATCCCCGCGACGGTCTTCGCCGCCGGAAGGTCGAGTTCGAGCTTGTCCGCCACCTCGAGCACGCGCAGCATCTGGGAATGCACGTACTTGAGGGCGAGGTTGCGGCTGAAATCGCCGCGCGCGATGGAGCGCCCCTTGGAGTGGAACAGCGGAGAGGCGACCCCGCCGGAGTCGAGCACCTCGAGGATCTTGTCCGGCTTGAAGCCCATCTTCTCGCCGAAGACGAGTCCCTCGGAGAGCGACTGCATCATCTCGGCCTGCAGCAGGTTGACGATCAGCTTCATCCGGGTGGCATCGCCGATCTTCCCGATATGAATGATGTTGAGCCCGAAGTAAGAGAACGGCTCGCGGCAGCGACCGAGGAGCGCCTCGTCCCCGCCGGCCAGGATGGTGAGCAGCCCGTTGGCGGCGTGCTCCTTGCTCCCCCAAACCGGCGCCTCGAGGAACATGACCCGGCGCTTCTTGGCCTCCTCGGCCATGCGCTCTATGGTCTCCAGGCAGTGGGTGCCCATGTCGACGAGGATCGTGCCGGGGTCGATGCCGTCCAGCACCCCGTTCTCGCCAAAGACCAGGAACTTGCTCTCAGGAACGATGACGATGACCAGATCCTGCCCCTTGGCGGTGGCAGCAGGGGAATCACCGACTTTCACCCCGAGTTTTGCCAGTTCGGCCATGGCATTGGCGTCCTGGTCAAACACCGTTAACTGGTAGTCCGACTTGGCAAGATTGGCTGCCATGTGAACACCGACGGTGCCCAGTCCCACAAAACCTATCTTCTTAAGCATAATCCCCCCAGAGTGGCTGGCGTGCTAAACCAGCGGATAGCATTTTCGTTCGGCGGCAAAACTCAAGGCCCCATTATACTCATCGAGCGAATTTGTGCAACACTGTTTTATCTTGATTTACTGACACCGACCCTGTCGCACAACTGGTACAGCGGACAGGTGGAGCACCGCGGTGAGACCGGGGTGCACTGGTTCTGCCCGAAAGTGACCAGAAGATCGTTGATTATGATCCAGTATTGGTCGGGCAGCTTCTTTCTCAGAGCGAATTCGGTCTGCTCCGGCGTGTTTGTTTTCACGTACCCCCAGCGGTTGCTGATGCGGTGCACGTGAATGTCGACACAGATGCCGGGCTTACCGAAGCCCAAGGTGATGACCAGGTTCGCGGTCTTTCGCCCCACCCCCTTGAAGGTGAGCAGCGTTTCGAGGTCATCGGGGACCGCACCCTGGTACAGATCGCAGAGGGTTTGCGAGATGGCGAGGATCTGCTCCGCTTTCACCCGGTAGAAACCGACCGGATAGATCGCCTGCTCGATCTCCGCGACGCCCAGTTGCGCCATCTTTTGCGGCGTATCGGCCATGGCGAAGAGCCGCGACGACGCCTCGGCCGTGGTCTGGTCGCGGGTCCGCAGTGAGAGGATGCAGGAGACGAGCACCTTGAAGGGATCGCGCCCCTGGGTAGCCACGATGGTCACGGCAGGACTGACCCAGGCCTTGACCGCCTCGTTCAGTATCGCTATGGCCTCATGGATCTGCTCGTCACGCATGTCAGATCCTGTTGTTCACGATGCGCATCACAAGCACTCCGAGAATGGAGGCGATGAGACCTACGCAAACAAGGAGAATACCGATGCTGCGCCCCTCTCCAAGGCCCATGAGGTCCTTGTACTTCATGAAGGCGATAAGCCCCAGGCCGGTGAAGGTCATGAGCCCGCCGATGATGAACGTCGACAGGGCGAAAATCGCCCCCGCCATACCTTTTGTCTTTGCCACGAACACCTCTGCTTTTATTGTGAAAAACGCAATGCTTCGTTATACAAGATGGACCGGTCCAAGGCAACTGCTAAGTGTCCCTTAGCGGTTGCACAAAAGACAGAAAACCCTATAATGACCTACTGATCAAATCCGGGAGACCCTAATGAACGATCTGGTAGACCTTCATCTTCACTCGACATTTTCCGACGGAGTGCGCACCCCGACCGAACTGGTGGCCATGGCCAAAGGGCTCGGGCTCAAGGCCATCGCCCTCGCCGACCACGACACCGTGGCGGGTATCGACGAGGCGCTCGCCGCCGGCGCCGCCGCGGGGGTCGAAGTGCTCCCCGCGATCGAATTCTCCGTCGCTTACAGTTCCTTCAAGGACGTCCACCTTCTGGGCTACCTGCTCGACCACCGGGACCGGCAACTCCAGGAGATCCTGAAGGAGTTCAGGGACCGCAGGGAGGCGCGCGGCGACGCCATCGTCAACAGGATCAACGAAAAGCTCGCAACCGAAGGGAGAGAGCCCATCTCGAGCGCCGAAGCCGCCGCTCTCGCCGGCGGCGCCCTCGGGCGCCCGCACATCGCCCAGGTGCTGATGCACAAGGGATACGTGCGCGACATGCAGGACGCCTTCGTGCGATATCTGCTTCCCTGCGACGTCCCGAAGCGCTACTTCCCGATGGAGGAGGCACTCGCGACGGTGCAGCGACTGGGCGGCATCGCCATCCTGGCGCATCCCACCACGATAACCAACGATCGCGACACCCTGTCCCGCATCATCGACGAACTGAGCGCGATGGGGCTTTCCGGCGTGGAAGCCTTCAACAACGTCTGCAGCGAGCAGGAAAGTGCGTTTTTACGGAGTTATGCCGAGAAGAAAGGGCTGATCTGGACCGGCGGGTCCGACTACCACGGCATCGAGGAAGGGATCAGCATGGGTACCGGTCGCGGCACGATGGCGATCCCCTACAGCTGCGTCACCGAACTCAGGCGCATGAAGAAAGAAAGGGTTTAGGAAAAAAGAAAGGGCCTGGCGGCCGGGAGCGGAGTGAAAACCTGCCGGTTCTCACCCCCTCCGCGCCGCCCGGCCCTTGCCGTTCGATGTATGTCAGTTGCTGCGGTTAGACCTGCCTCTAGTCCTTCACCGGCTTGTAGCTCAGCACGTCGAGCTCGCTCTCCACGTCGACCACACCCTTCACCGACTTGGCCAAATTGACGGCCTCCTCGATCTCCTCCTCGGACTGCACGTGCCCCGCGATGGTGACCACACCTTCCTCGCAGCTGATGCAGAACTTCAGGGCGCGCGCGAGGGAGGATTTCAGCAGTTCGGCCTCGACCTTCTTGGCCAGGATGAGATCATCGAGGAGCTCCATCGACTCCTCCTCCCCTTCCTTCAGACGCGCGTCCTTGGAAGCGGCGATGACCGCCTCGATCATGGCATGCGGGGTGCAAACCTTGGTGTTGAAAAGAAGGTCGTAAGCCAGCGGGTCGTTCCAGTCGCGGTCGAAATAGAAGTGAATGAAACCGCCAAGCTGGTGATCGCTTCTACGGATCAACTCACGGGCCAGGTCCGGATCGATCCACTCCCTCTCCGCAAATTTCTCCACCCGGTCTTCAAAAGGCGCGATGAAACGAACCTTCAGCACGTTGGTGAGTCCCTTGATGAGATCCTGAGCGCCCCTGCCGTAAAGGATGACGTTACCCTTCTTGGCGCAGTCCAGGAGGATCAGCTCCATGGTGGCAAGGTGAGCTGCCTGCAGGCGGTCTTCCGCGGTACGGTATGACGGGGGCTTCTCGTCCACCCGTTCCAGGATTTCCGGGGTCAGCCCGTAGGAAGGAGCGAGCTCTTCGATTTTCACCCGGTCTACGAGGGTATACTTGAGCTTTTTCGCAAGTTCCTTCGCGATGGCGTAGGCGCCGGTACCCATCTCCCTGGATATTGTGATGATTGCCATGCATGCCTCCTTTGCTAATGAAAAACGCACGAATCATAGCATGTAAAGTCGTCCGTATACAAGGAGTTTTGCTGCTTTCGGGGAACCGGACCCAGGTGTGGCGGGGGCAAACGCAGGAGTTGAGACAAGAAAAAGGCGGGGGAGAGTCTCCCCCGCCTCCGCAGGCTAGTAGTTTTCCGAGAGACGCTCGAAGTGCGCCTTCGGGTGGTGGCAGACCGGACAGATGTCCGGGGCGTCGGTCCCCTCGTGGATATGGCCGCAGTTACGGCACTTCCAGCTGGTCGGGGCCTCTTCCTTGAAGACGGTCCCCTCTTCCACCGCGGCGAGCAGCGCCTTGTAACGATCCTGGTGCGCCTTTTCGATGGCGGCGATCCCTTCGAACATGGTCGCCAGCGCGGTGAAGCCCTCCTCGCGCGCCTCCTTGGCCATACGGGGGTACATGTCGACCCACTCGGCGTACTCGCCTGCCGCCGCAGCCTTCAGGTTGGTCACGGTGTCGCCCAGGCCGCTGAGCGCCTTGAAGTGGAGCTTCGCGTGCTCCTTCTCGTTCTCGGCCGTTTCGAGAAACAGTGCCGCGATCTGCTCGTACCCTTCCTTCTTGGCCACCGCCGCGTAGTAGGTGTACTTGTTGCGCGCCATCGACTCGCCGGCGAATGCTTCCATCAGGTTCTTCTCGGTCTTGCTTCCTTTCAGTTCCGCCATGCTCTGTTCTCCTTTCGTTGTTGCTGAAAAACGTTGCCAGGTTGGTCAGTCGACGCTGACCCTCTTGACCCCGTCGATAGCACTTAAGCGGGCAAGCAGTTCGACGGACGAACCCTTTTTCGCCTGCTTGACCTGCAGTTCTACGGATATGACCCCCTTTTCGAGGTCCTTTTGCAACTTCGCGTCAACGTTGTCCATGCCGGTATCGCTCAGGATGTCGTAGACCCGGGCGAGAAAGTCCCCCTTGTCCTCCCCCCATACCTTCACCAGCACGTAGGTGTCGCGGGTGAGCCTCCTCTCCACCTCCTTCAGGAGCAGGAGATTGACGAGCGCCACGAGGGTTACCGAGATGGCAAGCCAGAAAAGACCGATGCCGCATGCGATGCCGAGGGCCGCGGCGACCCAGAGGCAGGCCGCGGTGGTGAGCCCGCGGATCGAGGCGCGCTCGCGGATGATGGCACCCGCCCCCAGAAAGCCGATGCCGGTTACCACCTGCGCCGCGATGCGCCCTGGATCGACGCCGACCGGCCCGTTACCGCTGAAATTCCCGAAGAGGCGGTAGACCTCGAGGGAGGTGATGGTGAAAAGGCATGCCCCAAGCGATACGAGCAGATGGGTGCGGAAACCGGCCGGACGGCCGTGGATCTCGCGCTCCAAACCGATCAGCCCGCCGAGGAATGAGGCGAGCAGCAGGCGGGCCAAGAGATGGATGCTCAGTTCGGGTCCCAAATGCTACTCCTCGGAAAGCCCAAGCGAAAGGGTCAGCACGACGGTCTTCTCGCGCGACCCGCTGCGGATGGTAAGCGGCACGCGGATCTGGTCACCTTCGGCAACGACCGGGGTCGCCGCAATCTCCAGGGAAAGCGGCGCTTCGTCCTCCGCTGCAGCGAGCTCCAGGACTGCCTCGGGCGCCTCGGCCGGTGCGGCGGCGGGAGGGGTTGCCTCGGTGAAGGGCTCGACGGGCGCCTGAGCCGCAGGTGCCGCGGGAGTCCCTGCCCCTTCCACCATATGCTGCAGGGTTTCGCCGCTTGCGATCCCATCGGCGCCCTTGGCACGCAGACCGGCCAGGATGCTCTTCACCAGGGCCATCACCCCTTGCAACACCCCCTGACCGCTGTGGCCGGAGGTGCTGAAGGTGAGCAGCCGGGAAGGGTTCAACTGGCGCTCCAGCTCGGCAACGGGGAGAGCGTCGGCAAGATCGTTCTTGTTTAGATGCAAGACGGCCGGAACGGTGCTCAACCCCTGTCCGTAACCCTTCAGGTAGGAAGCGAGTTCGTCCATGGCGGCCCGGTTCTCATCGAGACGCTGCGGCGAAGAGTCGGCCACGACGACGATGCCGTCCGCCCCCTTCAGAACCATCTTCCAGGCTGCGGGATCCACGACCGGTCCGGAGACGGTGTACAGGTGAAAACGGACGCGGAAGCCGTCCACGTTGCCGTCACCTGGCGGCGTGAAGTCGAAGAACAGCATGCGCGCGCCTTGCACGCTCATCACCTTCATCGCGCCGCGGAATTCCGGCTTCAGTTTGTTGAAGATGTGCCTAAGGCTGGTTCCCTTCCCTGCCTGGCCGGGGCCGAAAAAGACTATCTTGGCGTTAATTTCGCGTTTTGCCTGGTTCACCAGAGCCATTCGAGGTCCCCCTGAACTACCTTTTTTCTTTCTTCTGGATCAAGATCTTGCGGGCCTGCGTCGCTATCACCGTGTTGATGTTCTTGCTTTTGGCAAGTGAGGCGAGGTCCTTTTCCCCCAAGGTTCCCAGGAAGCGCAGGGCGTTGGGGAGCGGCGTCTTGTGATTTTCCACGAGCGCCTTTCTTATCTGCGCGTTCTTCACCCACTCCTTGTTGGCGCAGATGACCCGCAGGATCTCGTCGTTTTGCACCGTCGACTTCGCGATGGCGAGCACCTCCGCCTCGGTCATGCGCGGGTTCTTGATGGCGGCGCCCGAGACGAGCTTGTTGTTGTCCTTGATCAGGATAGTGCGCCACTCCTTGTCACCGGTCATGGCGATCTTGATCTTTTCGCTCACCCCCAGTTCCTGCGCTATCTGGAACTTCGACTGGAAACGCTCCTCGTCGATTTCCTCGTCATCGGCGCAAGAGTCCTCGGCGGCTGTATCGTGCCGCCTTTGCGGCTCCTCACCGTCAGCAGTAGCGGATGCGGGGACCACGGGAACGATCCCCTGCGCGGCAAGCCACGTCGACGCCTTCTCGGAGAGGTTCGGGTGTCCGGCAAAGACCGTCCCAAGCTCCGGGCGTTTGCCATGCAGTTGCACCAGAGCGTCCAGCACAACCGGCGGCAGCGCCGGATCAGCCAGTATCCCGGCTAGAAACTGCGCATCCAGGGAGCGCAATGTCCCGACCGCCAGGCGCTTCACCTCCTGGTCCGGATCATGGCAGAGGTAATACAAAAGAAGCACCAGGTCGCTCGGCGGCAAAGGCACCTTGCCGGAGGCGGCGAGAAGCCTGCTCTCTCTCGGTTTGTCCGCGCCCGCGTAAGGAGCGGCCGCCGCTGAGATCCTCAGGGTAACTTTCGTCACGGAATCTTATTTCCCCGCTTTGACGACCTTGGCCGTGAGTCCGCTCTTCTTGAGGCCTGCCGCCGCCTTCTCCGCGCTCGTCGGATCGGGGAAGCTGCCGGCACGTACCTTGACCACGGTAACCGGGATGTTGGCCTTCTTAAGCACCAGGCGCACCCCTTTGTCGTAGAGACGGTCCTGCTCGACGGCAGCCTTCCCTTCCCTCATGAAGGAACCGGCATAGACGGCATAGCGGCCGTTCTCCTTGAGCATGAAGGCGTTCGGAGCCACACCCTTCAGGCGCCCCAACTCCTCGGCGGCTTCGTCGTGGTTGCCGAAGTCGGCAAGGAAGAGGCGGTGCATCGGCTCGCCCTTGTGCGATTTGATGGTGACCACGCGGGTGAGACCCGCCTTTTTCAGTTTGTTCGTCACCGAGGGGATCTCGCTCTCGGCGAGGTCATTGTCCAATTCGAGGGCGAACCCGCCCTTCGCCGAGGCTGCAGCGGACTTGGCCACTTTTGCCTTTGTCGCCGTCTTCGCAGCGGGTTTCGCCTCAGCGGCCGCTGCTGCCTTAGCCTCTTTGGCCGCTGCAGGCTTGGTCTCCTTGGCAGGAGCCGCTTTGGCCTGCTTGGCGGGAGCGGCAGGCTTGGCCTCCTTCGTCGGAGCAGCCTTCGCTTCCTTCGCCGGAGCAGGTTTCACTTCCTTGGCAGGAGCAGCCTTCGCTTCCTTCGCAGGAGCCGGTTTGGCAGGAGCTGACGGAGTGGCGGGTTTCGCAGCCGCCTCCGGTTTCGCCGCAGGAGCGGCAGGCTTTGCAGCAGCCTCCGGTTTGGCCGGAGCAGCCGCGGGTGTGGCAGCAGGCTTCCCTGCCTCGGCCGAGCCAGGTTTACCGGCCTGAGCTTCGGTAGAGGCCGGTTTACCGGCCGGAGCTTCAGCGGAGCCCGGTTTACCGGCCGGAGCCTCGGTGGAGGCCGGGCGCGGCGGCAGCGGTTTCTTGACCACGGCAGGAGCAGGCGGCGGTGTCGGGGCGGAAGCCTGTTCCCCGCGCGGCTTGATCAGACCGGTGAAGAAGTACAGGTACGCAAAAAGGATGATGAGGAGCAGAAGCAGCAAAAGGAGCCTCTGTTGCGAGCTCTTCTTCTGTGCTGCGTTTTCATCTTCTTCCGGAAAAAATTCTTTCGCCATCTGGCCCATCCTCCCTATTGCATCGAAAATTGAACCTGCCCGGTCTCCTCAATCGAAGAGACCGGGCAGCATGCTCAGCTAAGCGCTTTTATGGTTGTTGTTCTTCTGCTCCTGCGCCTCGGTGATGATCTTCTGCGCCAGGTGACTCGGAACCTCCTCGTAATGGGAGAACTCCGAAGTGAACATGCCGCGATCGCTGGTCATGGAGCGCAGGTCGTTGGAGTAGGTCAGGACCTCCGACATCGGTACCACGCTCCTGATGATCTGCGAGTTCGCCTTCGGTTCCACGCCGACCACCTTGCCGCGCCTCGAGTTGAGGTCGCCGATGACGTCACCCATGTTCTCGTCCGGCACCGTTATCTTCATGTTGACGATCGGCTCGAGAAGCACCGGCTTGCACTGTTCCATCGCCTTCTTGAACGCCATGGAGCCTGCGACCTTGAAGGCCATCTCCGAGGAGTCGACGGTGTGGAAGGAACCGTCATAGAGCGCGACCTTGAAATCGACCACCGGGTTCCCGGCAAGGAAGCCGTCCTTGGCCGCCTCCTGGATCCCCTTGTCCACCGCCGGGATGTACTGGCGCGGGATCACGCCCCCCACGATCTTGTCCTCGAAGACGTACCCTTCGCCACGCGGCATCGGCGAGAGCTCGATCCAGCAGTCGCCGTACTGGCCGCGTCCGCCGGACTGCTTCTTGTATTTCCCCTGCACCTTCGCGCTGCCGCGGATGGTCTCCAGGTACGGTACCTTCGGGGTCTTCAAAAGGACGTCCACCCCGAACTTGCGCTTCATCTTCTCGACGATCACCTCGAGGTGCACCTGCCCCATGCCGGAGATGATGAACTCGCGGGTCTGCGGGTCGCGGTGGCTCTCGATGGTCGGGTCTTCCTCGATCATGCGCTGCAGGGCGCCGTGGATCTTGTCCTCGTCGTTCTTCGTCTTCGGCTCAATGGCATACGAGATGACCGGGGTGAGCGGCTGGGCCGGCTCGAAGAGGATCGGCTTCGCCTCGTCGCAGAGGGTGTCGCCGGTCACGGTCTCCTTCAGTTTCGCCACTGCCACGATGTCGCCGGCAACCGCCTGCTTGATCGGGTGCTGCTTCTTCCCTTCCAGCTCGAAGATCTGGCCGATGCGCTCCTGCACCCCCTTGGTCGAGTTGTAGACCAGGGAGTCGGAATTAAGGACACCGGAGTAGACGCGGAAGATGGTGATCTTGCCGGTGTACGGGTCGGAGGTGGTCTTGAAGACCAGCGCCGAGAACGGCTCGCTCTCCGAGGGACCGCGCTCGATGATCTGTTCCGTCTTCGGGTCGATACCCACCGCCTTGGTGCGGTCCAGCGGAGACGGCAGGTAGTTGCAGATCGCGTCCAGAAGCTGCGCGACGCCTATGTTCATCGCGGCCGAACCGCAGAACACCGCGGTGAAGGTGTTGCGCATGGTACCGACCCTGATGCCGTCGATGATCTCCTCTTCGGTGAGCTCGCCGGTGTCGAGGAACTTCTCGGTGAGCGCGTCGTACGCCTCGGCCACCGTCTCGACCATCATGTCGCGCAGGCGCTGCGCCTCGTCGCGGTACTCGGCCGGGATCTCCTCCTCGGAGAACTTGCCGGAGAGGTCCTTCGTGTAGCGGTAGGCCTTCATCCGTACGAGGTCGATGACCCCCTCGAAATTTTCCTCGGCGCCCAGCGGCATCTGCACCGCGACCCCGCGTGCCCCGAGCGACTTCTCCATGTCGTCGATGGCGCGCAGAAAGCTTGCGCGTTCGCGATCCATCTTGTTCACGAAGGCGATGCGCGGGATCTCGAACTCGCTCGCCCACTGCCAGACCTCCTCGGTCTGGACCTTGACCCCCGAGATGGCGGAGAGGATCACCACCGCGCAGTCGAGGGTGCGCATGCAGGCGCGGGTATCGGCGATGAAGTTGCCGTATCCCGGGGTGTCGACGATGTGGATGGAGTGCCCGTTCCACTCGCAGTGGTCGAGGGAGGAGGTGATGGAGATCCGGCGCTTGATCTCTTCCGGCTCGAAATCCATCGTGGAGCTGCCGTCGTCGACCCGCCCGAGCCGGTCGATCATGCCCGTATCGAACAGGATCGCCTCGGCCAGCGTGGTCTTGCCGGCACCGCCGTGAGCTACAATACCGAGGTTACGCAGTTTTGCCGTTTCATACCTTCCCATAGTGCCCTCCCTTTAGAATGAAGATCATCAATGACCTACCGTTCAACGAGACCTGACTTGAGACGAAACAGACTACTACCAACTACCTGGCTGAGACTCTTCAGTGGATTCCGGGGTACCTCCCTCACCCGCCTTGCGGATGGATCTGAACGTGCCGGTTACGCTTAAGCCCTAAGGCTTGTTCCTTTTGTAGATGATGCGCAGCCCCTCCAGGGTGAGGAACTCGTCCACCGCCTCGATGGTGCTCGACTCCGGTGCGATGAGCGAGGCGAGGCCGCCGGTGGCGATGACCTTCAGAGGCTCCTTCCCTTCCGACTTCATGCGCTGCACGATGCCGTCGACGAGCCCCACGTAGCCGAAGAAGATGCCGGCCTGCATCGAGTTCACCGTGTTCTTGGCGATGATGCTCGGCGGGCGGGCGATGTCGACGCGCGGCAGCTTGCTCGCCTTCTGGAACAGCGCCTCCATGGAGATGGCAAGTCCCGGTGCGATGGCCCCGCCGCAGTACTCCCCCTTCTTGTTCACGTAGTCGAAGGTGGTCGCGGTGCCGAAGTCGACGATGATGAGCGCCGAGCGGTATTTCTCGTAGCCGGCGATGGCGTTGACGATGCGGTCCGCGCCGACCTCCTTGGGGTTGTCGTAGTGGATCGGCATGCCGGTCTTGATCCCCGGGCCCACGATGTAGGGGGTGATCTTGAAGTACTGGCGTGCGAGCTTTTCGAGCACCCCGGTCAGGGTGGGGACCACCGAGGAGACGATGATGTCCTTCACGTCCGAGAAGACGATTCCCGACAGGCGGAACAGGTCGTGGAACAGGATGCCGTACTCGTCGATGGTCTTTGACTTGTCGGTGGAAACCCGCCAGTCCTGTACGAGGCGCTCCTCGTCGTATATGCCGAGTACGATGTTGCTGTTCCCTACGTCAATCACCAAAAGCAAACCGAACCTCCCAAAAGCGCCTCACGCAAAGCCGCAAAGACGCAAAGCAATACCTAAACCTAAGACAACCATTTAACAGGGATGAAGGGGATGAAAGGGATAACGGCAAACACGAAAGATTCGGGTTTAAACCCCAAAGTCTTTTGCTGTAAGCCTTTTCTTTGCGTCTTTGCGTCTTTGCGTTACGAAAGTTTTTTACGCCTTTATCCCCTTTATCCCCTTCATCCCTGTTTGAATCGGTTTTTTTCAGACCAGCGCCACATCGCCGGAGAGCACGGTCTCCACGCTGCCGTCGGAAAGCCTGACGAGGAGCGCGCCGAATGAGTCCACCCCCTGCACCTCTCCCGTGAACTCGCGCTCCCCCTGGCTCACCTTCACGCTGCGCCCGCGGATGGCGGAACGCTCGAGCCACTCGGCCCGGACCGGCCCCTCCCCTTCCTGCAGGAAGACGTCGTAGAGCTCGTCGAGCTCGGTCAGAAGCCTCCTGGTGAAGGCGACCCGATCCACTTCCTCACCACCCTCCTCGATCAGCGAGGTGGCCGGATGGCGCAGAAGCGACTCCGCTATCGACGACATCCTGAGGTTCAGGTTCACCCCGATCCCTAGTACCACGAAGTTCACCTTCTCGGTCTCGGCGTTCATCTCGTTCAAAAGTCCGGCTACCTTCCTGCCGTTGATCAGGATGTCGTTGGGCCACTTGATCTGGGGCTTCAGGCTCGTGCAGCTCTCGATGGCACGCGCCACGGCGACCACGGAGAGAAAGGTGAGCTGACAAGCCGCCATGGGTGCTATGGACGGACGCAGCACCACGGAGCAGTAGAGGTTCACCCCGGCAGGCGACAGCCATACCCGCCCGAGCCTTCCCTTCCCGGCGCTCTGGGCGTCGGCGATGACCACGGTCCCCTCGACGGCACCTTCCTCGGCCATCTTGAAGGCGACCTGGTTCGTGGACTCAGTTTCCTTGAGGCAGACGATGCGGGAACCGACCCTCCTGGTGGCGAGGCCGGAAGAGAGATCCAACTGGGTGAGGAGCTTGGGAGAGGAGAGCAACCGATAACCCTTCGAGGGGACCGCTTCGATGAGATAGCCTGCGGCGCGCAGCCCCTTCACGTGCTTCCAGACGGCGGTGCGCGAGACGCCGAGAAGCCGGCTGAGCGCAGCGCCGGAGACGACCCCGTCGCCGGAGCGGAACAGCTCTATGATCCTGCCGTCGACCCCGGAGTCTTTCAAACGTCCTCCATGAGCATTGAGATGTCGGTCGCGCGTACCGAGTGGGTGAGCGCACCGACCGATATGATATCCACACCGGTCAGGGCTATGGACCTGATCGTCTTCAGGTTCACCCCCCCGGACGCCTCGACCAGCGCCCTCTTATCGATAAGTTGCACGGCCTCGGTCATCTGATCAAGGCCCATGTTGTCGAGCATGATGATATCCGCACCGGCGTCGAGCGCCTGCTGCACCTCGTCCAGCGTCTCGGTCTCCACCTCGATCTTCAGGGTGTGCGGGATGTAGGCGCGGGCGGCGCGCACCGCCTCGGCGATCCCCCCTGCGGCGGCGATGTGGTTCTCCTTGATGAGAACGCCGTCGTAGAGACCGGTGCGATGGTTCGTCCCTCCCCCCACGCGCACCGAGTATTTCTCGAGGACGCGCAGCCCCGGGGTCGTCTTGCGGGTGTCGACCACGCGCGCGCCGGTTCCCTCGAGTTCCTTGACGAAGGCCGCGGTCTGGGTGGCGATGCCGGACATGCGCTGCAAAAGGTTCAGGGAGACGCGCTCCCCCTGCAAAAGCGAGGCGGCATCCCCTTCCATCATGGCGATGATGTCGCCCTTCTCAAGGCGCGCACCGTCCTTATATTGCGCGGTGAAGGTGATGTCGGCATCGAGCCTGGCGAAGACGCGGCTCGCGACATCGATGCCGGAGAGGACCATGGCCTCCTTGGCGACAAGACGTGCGCGCATCCTGCGCGGTCTTGCGAGCACGGAAAGGGTGGTGATGTCTCCGGTGTGGATGTCCTCGGCGAGGGCGTTGTCAATTATGTTATCGATTTGGTTCATATTATCCGGGATCTCCCTGTGTTAAGCGGCATTTTTTTATAGCACAGCTTAACTAGGCCCGCAACCGCTAATAAATCCCGCCGAGATGCTACTGACGCCACTCCAGCGGGACTCCGGCCTGGGCCGCGGCAAGGTCGAGTGCCTGGATCCGGTTGAGCATCTCGCTTATCTTCGCATCGTCGCCGGCGATGTCGGCTTCCATTACGTTTATCGCCTGGCGGTCGCTCGCCTTGTGGAAGAAGGTCCGCTTGCGGCGCAGCTCCTCTAGCGCCTGCTCCTTGCCGGCGCGGCCGTCCTGCAGGCTCTTCAGTTCGCTTCTGAGCGCCTTGTAGCGGTCGCGCCACCAGCGCTCGCCGTGGCCGCCCGGCTCGGCCGGCTTTTGCTGCGGCTCCTGTCGCACCGTCCCACCGGCTGGAGGAGCGACCGTGGTGGCCTTGTCGGAAACCTCGACCCGGCGCGCCCGGTCCAGGTACTGTTTCGGGATGTTGCTGCGGTTATCGGTGAAGTGAACGACGCCTTCCGCATCGGTCCATTGATAGAACGCCGCTCGTGCAGGTGACGGCGACAGGAGAGCCAGTATCAGAAGAGAGAGCAACAGGTGCCTCATCCTTCCCCCCTTTTGGTGCCTTAAATGGCCGAAGATAAAAAACAATCAATAGTTTTGAATTGACGATGGCTGTTGCGATGTGTATATTATCCCGGCTGTGCCTAGGCAGAGCAAATAAATTGCCAGAAGGAGTGTACCATGCAGTTTCGCCTCGCCTTACTTATGGTTCTTATCGTCTGCGCGTCGCCTGTTGCGCTTTTCGCAAAGGAGACTAAAGACGTCAAGTTCCCTCTTAAGAACGCGGATGCAGTTGTCTTCAGTCACGATGTACACCTGAAGAAATATAACAACAATTGCAGGATCTGTCACAACGCTATCTTCGATCTTAAGGCGAAGCACCACTTCACCATGGCAGAGATGGAGAAGACCAAGTCCTGCGGTGCCTGCCACACCGGCATCAAGGCCTTCAGCGTAGCCGATGAAAAGAGCTGCGTCAAATGTCACAAGGGCAAGCCGCGCAACGTAGACTTCAAAGTGAAAAGCGCGGGCCAGACTGTGTTCAGCCACTCCGTTCACATCGCCAAGGTCGGTTCCTGCAGGGCGTGCCACAACGGCACCGTCATCACCGGCAAGGAAACCCGCGTGACCATGGCCCAGATGGAGAAAGGCAAGACCTGCGGCGCATGCCACAACGGCAAGAAAGCCTTCACCGTCGCCGGCAACTGCGGCAAGTGCCACGCCGGGATGAAGCCGCGCGAGATCACCTGGAAGGCCAAAGGGGTCACCGACGCGAAGTTCAGCCACGACTTCCACCTCGAGGCGTTCAGCTGCAAGGACTGCCACACCAAGCTCTTCGCCTTCAAGGCAGGCGCCAAGCACTTCACCATGGCTGAGATGGGCAAAGGCAAGTCCTGCGGCGGCTGCCACAACGGCAAAGAAGCCTTCTCCGTGGCAGGCGACTGCAACAAGTGCCATGCGGGCTACAAGCCCGGCAAGGTTCTCTTCAAGAACGACGGCGGCGAAGTAACCTTCAGCCACGAGTTCCACCTTGAAGCCTACAAGTGCGCTGACTGCCACAACAAGATCTTCCCGATGCAGGCCGGTGCCAAGCATCACACCATGGGCGACATGGAGAAAGGGATGTCCTGCGGCGCATGCCACAACGGCAAGGACGCATTCACCTCCTCCGGCGAGTGCGACAAGTGCCACAAGATGTAACTCTCAAGCGGTAATCAGAAACATCAAAAGGCGGGACCTAAACAGGTCCCGCCTTTTTTTACGCCCTTCCCCCACCTGAGAAAACCTGTGGCCCGCTCGGCCGCATCGGGTATACTTGCCGAGTTTGAATGTCTTCTAACCGGAGGGCTGCCCATGTCGAGACGCCGATACTGCCTCGCCGCTCTGCTTCTGCTTTCAACCATGCTCCCCTCGCAACCCGCCCGTGCCGACGACGCCATCATCGGCGACGTGGTGATGACCGCCATTCCCGTTACGGCTTTCGCGGTCGCATTTTTCAAGGACGACGCGGAAGGCGAAAAGCAGTGGCTGCGCAACCTGGCCGCCAACCAGCTCATCACCTCGGCGGCAAGGCTCGGTTTCAACCAGACCAGTTGGGGAAAACGTCCCAACGGTCATCCCTACGGTTTCCCGTCCGGACACGTAGCCTTCGCCGGCTCGGGCGCCGCCTTTTTGAGCGAGCGCTACGGGTGGCACTACGGGCTCCCCGCCTGGATAGGCACCGCCTACGTCGCGTACAACCGCGTCGACAACCACAGCCACCGCTGGCGCGACGCCATCGCCTCAGGCGCAATCGCTTTCGGCGTCGGAAAGCTCTTCGTCAACCCGGAAAACGCCACCCACATAGCACCGACCATAGGGCCGGACTGGATAGGGATGCGCTGGCAGCGCTCGTGGTAAGGGGAGGCAACCGCCATGGCAAAGCTCTTTCTCGGATGCAGCGGTTTCAGCTACGACCACTGGCGCGGCAATTTCTATCCAGACGGTCTTCCCGCCAAGCACTGGTTCGAGCATTACCGCTCCGTGTTCGACACGGTTGAGCTGAACGTCACGTTCTACAGAACGCCCAAGGCCGAGACCTTCAGGCACTGGTATGAGGAAAGCGAGGGGTCCTTTTCCTTCGCCATCAAGGGAAGCCGCTACATCACGCACATCAAGAGGCTCGTTGACATAGAGGAGGCCGTCGCGAGGTTCTTCACCCCGGCGGAAGAACTGCGCGAGAAGCTGCAGGTGGTGCTCTGGCAGTTCCCGCCGCAGTTCAGGGCGGACGTGACACGACTGGAGAGCTTTCTTGACCAGGTGGCACCCTACCACGGCAGGCACACGCTTGAGTTCAGGAACGAGAGCTGGCTTAACGACGACGTCGTGAAGCTATGTCGCAACAGAAACGTTTCCCTCTGCATGGCGGACCATCCGACTTTTCTGGATGAACCTCCCATCACGGCGGACTTCGTCTACATAAGGCGGCACGGCTTGCAGGGGAGTTACAACGGGTTTTATACGGAAGAGGAGTTGCAAAAGGACGCGGCCCGCATCAGGAAGTACCTGGGGCGCGGCTTGGATGTGTATATATATTTCAACAATGACGCCGGCGGCGCAGCGCCGCAAAACGCACGCAATCTCGCCGCTATGCTAAAAGCGTAGCCCGAGCTGCAGCCGGCGGCACTGACAACTTAATTCTCCCGGCATTCCGCAGAACCTTCCAAACCCCTCTCCCTCCGGGAGAGGGTGGCCGGAGGCCGGGTGAGGGCGTTGCCCCAAAGTGATGAGTTGCCAGCTGCCGACGCCCTCACCCTGGCCCTCTCCCGGAGGGAGAGGGGATGTGGACGCACAGTCATGCACCTGAAACCAAGCCAGCCCGCTGCGGCCCGCAAACGTGCTCAACCGAAGTTTCAACACTCCCGCCGCCGACCGTCAGATAGATGTTTCCCTCGGTGATGGTGACCGACCAGTTGATGACCCGCTCCAGCCCGTCGCAAAGCTCCCTCAGGAATTTGAAATCCACCATGCAGACGGTCAGGTTCTTCACCTGCTCCAGCTTCTGCCGGTGCTGAGCAAGCCAGCGCCCCACGTTGGCTCCGAAAGCAAGCAGGACCGCGTGCTCCACGTGCCGGCATGACTTGGCGAGCCGGTCCGGGTCCGGCTGCCCAACCTCGACCCAGAGCCGCACCCGCCCGTCCGGTCCCTTGCTCCAGATATCCGGCTCGTCGCCGGAACCCACCCCCTTCGTGAAAGAGAGATCCTCCTCGTAGCAGAGAGCATAGGCCAAAAGCCTCGCGAGCAGCCGCTCGGAGGTTTCGGAGGGATGCTGGGCGATGGTGGTTTGCAGGTCAGCGTAGACCTGGCGGTCGAGATCCGAGAGCTGCACGGAAGCACGGTAAATAGTCGAGGGTAGTGCCACTTGAAAAACTCCTATTGATTACAGGGGACAGGCTCCGCAGGTGCCTGTCCCCCTCAGCGTTCAAGGAAAGGCGGCGCGCGCCGGGGCGAATGATTATTCGCCCCCCTCCTCCGCCCAGCGTTTCCAGTCGAACCCGGCGAAGTCGATGAGCAGCGCGAGCGGAATGAAGGTGTCCAGCTCGCTCACCCTACGCCCCAGCAACTGCCCGGTAAAATCCCGGAACAGCGCCACCTCCTCGCGGAAGATGGCATCAAACGGTGTGGTGAGCCCGGCCAGTGCAAGCGGATCGACGTCGGTGAAATTCATGGTGCACCACTCGTCGTGCATCACCTCCCCCTCCGTGTCGATGAGCGGAATGCCGTGGAGCCGGCAGGTCATGGGGCGGTTTTCGTAGACCAGGCAGCGCCCGTCGTCACCTAAAAGCACGCAAGGGGTCTCGTCCTCGTCAGGCATCAAGAGTTCCCAGTCCTCCTCCGGGCGGTAGTTCAGCACGAAGGGATGGTCGAGCTCCGGCCAATGCTCCCGCATCGAGGTGAGCCGTTCACGGCACTTGGCCAGCACCTCGTCCTTGACCGGGACAGGCAGGGCATCGAAGCCGCGCTTCAGGTAGTAGGCGTCCAGGAGCGTGATGTCGAAGGTGCCCCGGCAGCAGGCCGAGCAGCCGCTTTGGCAGGCGATGTGCTCCGGGAAAGTCTCCATGCAGCGGGAAAACCAGGCATCGACCTGGGAGAGCAACTCTTTATTTCTTTTCAGTATCTCGTCCATAAAAATCTTAAACAAAGCTCGACCACAGAGGTCACAGAGGTCCACAGAGGACACGGAGAAAACAAGAGGCAGGGGAAAGACTGAAACCTCTAAAAGCTTTTCCTCTGTGACCTCTGTGCACCTCCGGGTCCTCTGTGTTCCGGGGTGAAGGTTTAAAAAACAAAGGCGGCAATGGAGTAATTGCCGCCTTCGATGAAACAGGTGATGCCGGGTGAACTAGGCGAGGATCTCGGCCTTGGTGAAGATGGACTTCAGCCAATACCCTTCCGCCTCGATGTTCTCGCGGCCGCCTTCCTCGCGGTCCACCAGGGTGACGACGCCGAGCACCTTCAGCCCTTCCTCTTCGGCGCGCTTGATCGCCTTCAGGGAGGAACCGCCGCTCGTCACCACGTCCTCGACGATGACCACCTTGGAACCGGGCTTCAGGTTCTTGCGCCCTTCCAGCCAGGCGCCGGTGCCGTGGCCTTTGGGCTCCTTGCGGATAATGAAAGCCGGAACCGGCTTCCCTTCCAGGAAGCTCACCACGGAGGTCGAGGTGGCGATCGGGTCGGCGCCCAGGGTGAGCCCCCCTACCCCTTCAACCCCTTCCACGTCCTTGATCGCATCGAAGAAGAGCTTGCCGGTCAGGTAGCCGCCCTCGGGGTGCAGCGTGGTCTGCTTCCCGTCAAAGTAAAAATCGCTCTGACGGCCGGAAGCCAGGGTCACGTTCCTCTTCTCGTAGGACAGCTCAATGATGATCTTTTTCAGCCTTGCCTTCTCGCTCATTTCTTCTCGATCTCCTTTTCGAATAGTCCCATCTGCGGCTCTTCGAGCAGACGCGGGAATTTAACCGGATAGCCACCGGTGAAGCAGGCGGTGCAGAAGCCGGCGTTTTCCGCGCCGACGGTAGACATGAGACCTTCTTCGGAAAGATAGCCGAGCGAGTCGGCTGTTATGTAGCGGCGGATCTCGTCGATGGAATGGGACGAGGAGATCAGCTCCTTGCGGTTCGGGGTGTCGATGCCGTAGTAGCAGGGGTAGCTGGTCGGCGGCGAGGAGATGCGCACGTGCACCTCGGAGGCGCCGGCGTTCCTGATCATCTTGACGATCTTCCTGGAGGTGGTGCCGCGCACGATGGAGTCGTCGATGACGACGACGCGCTTGCCTTTGAGCACCTCGCGCACCGGGTTCAGCTTGATCTTCACGCCGAAGTGGCGGATCGCCTGCTGCGGTTCGATGAAGGTGCGCCCGACGTAGTGGTTGCGTATGAGACCCAGTTCGAACGGGATGCCGGATTCCTCGGCGTAGCCGAGGGCGGCCGGAACGCCTGAGTCCGGGATCGGGATGACGATGTCGGCGTCGACCTTGTGCTCGCGGGCCAACTGCCGTCCCTGCTCCTTGCGCACCTGGTAGACGTTCTTGCCGAAGATGTGGGAGTCCGGACGGGCGAAGTAGACGAACTCGAAGATGCACGGGGTCGGCTCCGCCTTCTTCAGCGGGAAGAAAGAGGTCATGCCGTTCTTGTCGATGACGATCACCTCGCCAGGTTCGATCTCGCGGATGAACTCGGCGTCGATCAGGTCGAGGGCGCAGCTCTCGGAGGCGACCACGTAGGCGCTCCCCAGGCGACCAAGGCAGAGCGGCCGGAAGCCGTTCGGGTCGCGCGCCGCCACCATGCGGCTCTCGGTCAAAAAGAGCAGGCAGTAGGCCCCCTGGATCCGGTTCAGTGCATCGGTCAGGCGGTCCAGAAGCGAGTTGGCCTTGGAGGTGGCGAGCAGGTGCACGATGATCTCGGTGTCCATCGTGGTCTGGAAGATGGAACCGTAGGCCTCGAGCTCGTCCTTGATGATCTGGGCGTTGACTATGTTGCCGTTGTGGGCCACCGCGATGGAGCCGCGGGAGTAATCCACGTTGATGGGCTGTACGTTCTTGATGACCGACGACCCGGTGGTCGAGTAACGGACGTGGCCGATGGCCGACCGCCCCGGAAGGGTCTTGAAGATCTCCTGGTTGCCGAAGACGTCGGCGACGAGACCCATGCTTTTATGTGCGTGCAGGGTGGCACCGTCCGAGGAGACGATACCGCAGCTTTCCTGTCCCCTGTGCTGCAAGGCGTAGAGCCCGAGGTAGGTGAGGTTGGACGCCTCCGGGTGGTTGAATACACCGAAAATGCCGCACTCTTCTTCGGGCCTGCGCATCATCATTTCTTCCACGACTGCTCCTTATAAAAAAGAACTGCTGTCTTATGTCGTTGCTGACTGATCATCGAGGGGTCGCCAACGCCCTCATCCGCCCCTTACGGGGCACCTTCTCCCGGAGGGAGAAGGGATCCGGCTCCCTCGCCCTCCGGGAGAGGGTGGCCGAAGGCCGGGTGAGGGAGATGCCTCACCGGAAATATTGCTAGAAGTTCTCTTTCACGTACTTCGCCGCGTTCTTGAAGAAGATGAGCCCTTCGCCCTCTTCCGGCAACTCCTCGCGGGTCCAGCGCGGGTGCTGGGTGCGGTGCACGAAGGCCTCGGGGTGCGGCATGAGCCCCATGATCCTTCCGGTCTCGTCGCAGATGCCCGCGATGGCGTTCACCGAGCCGTTGGGGTTCTCGGGGAACTCCATGGTGGCCGCCTTGTAGTTCCTGTCGGAGTACTTGAGGCAGGCGAGGTGCTTCGCCTCGATCGCCTCGAGCGTCTTCGCGTCGTCCACGAGGAACTTCCCTTCGCCGTGGCGCACCGGGAGATAAACCCCGCCTTCGATCCCCTTGGTGTAGAGCGAAGGGGAATCGGCGTCCACCTTGAGGTAGCACCAGCGGTCCTGGAAGCGGCCGCATTCGTTGTAGGTAAGGGTCGCGGTCTGGTTCAGGTAGTTCCCGGAAAGCGCCGGGAGCATCCCCATCTTCACCAGGAGCTGGAAGCCGTTGCATACGCCGAGGATGAGCTTGCCGTCGGCGATGAAGCGGGTGATCTGGTCCACCAGGCGCTCCTCTTTCCCTTCGACGGCCGCGTAGCGCAGGCGGTTCGCCTGGGCCTTCGCGCTGCCGAGGTCGTCGCCGTCCAGGAAGCCGCCGGTCAGGTTCAGGAAGTGGTAATCGTCCAGGCTCACCTCGCCGGTGAGGAGTTCGGCGATGTGGGCGATGCGCGCCTCGTCGAATCCGCCCAGCCTGCAGGCGTGGGCCGCCTCCATCTCGCAGTTGGTGCCGTTGCCTGTTATGACAAGCGCTTTAGCCTTGGTCATCTATTAAGTCCTCTATCGAAGTTGGTAGCGGGCACAACGCCAGCCATTATGGCATAACCCGCTTTTTTTCTGCATATAAAAGATTCGCGATATAAGCCCTCCTCCCCATTCCCTCTCCCCCCGGGAGAGGGTGGCCGAAGGCCGGGTGAGGGCGTTGCCACGAAGTGAGGAATCGCATCTGCCGACGCCCTCACCCCGCCCCTCTCCCGGAGGGAGAGGGAGATGGACCCGTTTACAGGTCCTTGAGCGGCGCCTGCCAGGCGGCCTTCAGTTCGGCGTTGGCGGCGTTCACCACCACGCTGCCGGAAAGCCCCTTCACCTTGAGTGCCGGCTCCTCGGTGACCGCACCGATTCTGCCGAATGCGGTCCCCGCCATCGCCTTCTCGAAGGCCTCCGCCTTCTCGGCACGCACCGTCACCAGAAGACGCGAGGCGGACTCGGAGAAGAGAAGCGCGACATCGCTCTTCCCTGCCGCATCCCCCTTGAAGGGCACCTGGGCCAGGTCGAGCTCGATCCCGAACCCGCCCGCGAAGGCGCTCTCGGCTGCGGCGACGGCAAGGCCGCCGTCGGAGAGGTCGTGGCAGGAAGCGACGAGCCCCGCGTTCAGGGCTGCGCCGTAGGCACGGTAGGTGGCTAGCGCGGCCTGAGCGTCGACCTTCGGCACGTTGTTCCCCACGAACCCTATCTGCGCCAGGTACTCGGAAGCGCCCAGCTCGTTCGCGGTGGCGCCCAGGAGGTACACCGCATCGCCCGCGCGCTTCACGTCCATGGTGACGGCGAGGCGCGCGTCCTCCATCTTGCCGATGACCGAGAAAAGGAGGGTCGGCGGGATGGAGATCTTCGTCGTGCCGTCGTAGAAGTCGTTCTTCATCGAGTCCTTGCCCGAGATGAGCGGCATGGAGAAGAAGGTGCAGTAGTCGTAGAGCGCCTTGTTGGCGCGCACGAGCTGCGCCATCTTGTAGGGGCCGTCCGGGGTCCTGTCGGAGAGGACCGGATCGCACCAGCAGAAGTTGTCCAGACCGGCGACCAAGTCGAGCGAGCCGCCGACGGCAACGTAGTTCCTGAGCCCCTCGTCGATGGCGTTTGCCGCCATGTCGTAGGCGTCGATGTCGCTGTAGCGCGGGCAGATGCCGTGCCCTACGACGACCCCTTCGAAGGAGTCGAGTACCGGGCGCACTACGGCGGCATCGGACGGGCCGTCGTTGTCGACGCCGGTGAACGGCTTGACCACGGAACCACCCTGGACCTCGTGGTCGTAGCGGCGCACCACGCTCTCCTTGGAGCAGATGTTGAGCGAGGAGAGGAGCGCCTTGACGTCGCCGGTGTAATCGGCGGACGCCTCGAGTTTCGGCTCCTCGTGCACCGGCTTTTCCCACTTGGCCGGGATCTGCATCGGGGGAAGACCCGCGTGCATGAAGGAAAGCGGCAGGTAGGCCACGGTCTTCTCGCCGTAGAGCATGTGGAAGATGCCGGAATCGGTGAAGGTGCCGAGCACGGTCGCCTCGACGCCGTAGCGCTTCGCCATCTCCATGAACTCGTCGATTCTCTCCGGGGGAACGGCGAGGCTCATCCTTTCCTGCGCCTCGGAGATGAGGATCTCCCAGGGGGCGAGACCCGGGTACTTGAGCGGCGCCTTGGAGAGGTCGAGTTGGCAGCCGCCGCACTCCTCGGACATCTCGCCGATGGAGGAGGAAAGCCCCCCTGCCCCGTTGTCGGTGATGAAGCGGTAGAGCGCCTTGTCGCGCGCGCGGATCAGGAAGTCGAACATCCGCTTCTGGGTGATCGGGTCGCCGATCTGCACCGCGGAGACCGGCGAGTTCTCGTTCAGCTCCTCCGAGGAGAAGGTAGCGCCGTGGATGCCGTCCTTGCCGATGCGCCCGCCGGTCATAACGATCAGGTCGCCGGGCAGAATCTTCTTCTGGTGTGCCGGCTCACCCTTGATGGTTGCGGGCATGAGCCCCGCGGTGCCGCAGAATACCAGCGGCTTGCCTGCGAAACGCTCGTCGAAGACGAGGGAGCCGTTGACGGTCGGGATGCCGCTTTTGTTGCCGCCGTGCTCGACACCCTCGACGACACCCTCATAGATGCGGCGCGGGTGCAGGAGACGCTTCGGAAGCTCTTTCTCGTAGAAGGGATCGGCGAAGCAGAAGACGTCGGTGTTGAAGATTAGCTTCGCCCCCTTGCCGGTGCCGAACGGGTCGCGGTTCACGCCGACGATGCCGGTGAGCGCCCCGCCGTAAGGGTCGAGCGCGGACGGCGAGTTGTGCGTCTCGACCTTGAAGACGAGGGACCAGTCGTCGTTGAACTTGATGACGCCCGCGTTGTCCTTGAAGACGGAGAGGCAGTAATCCTTGTCACCCTGGGCCGCGCGCACGTCGGCGGTGGTCTTTTGGATGTAGCTCTTGAAGAGGGAGTTGATCTTCTCGGTGTTCCCTTCGCCGTCGTCGTAGGTCACGTCCGCGGAGAAGATCTTGTGCTTGCAGTGCTCGGACCAGGTCTGCGCCAGCGCCTCGAGCTCCACGTCGGTGGGTGCCGCGCCAAGGCCCAGGCTCTTGCGCTTTTCGATCACCTCGGCATCGCGGTAGTGCGCCTGGATGATCTTCATCTCGTCCAGGGTGAGCGCGAGCACGCCGTCGCGGCTTATCCGCATCAGCTCCTCGTCGGAGACCTCGAGGTTCACCGTGTTCACCTCGACCTTCGCCTCGCCCTGCACCTTCGGCACGAACGGAGCGACGCCACCCTGCGCCTTGAAGGTCGCGGCGTCCAGGATCTGGTAGCGCTGGATCAGGGTGTTGCACAGAAGCCCGGTGGCGATCTTCTCGGCATCGGCCTGGGTCAGTTTGCCGGAGAGGAGGTACTGTACCGAGGTGTAGACCCCCTCCCCCGCCGCGAGTTCGCGCCCGAGCAGGTAACCGATCGCCTCTTTGGCGGTGCGCCCGACGTTGTCGGTGACGCCGGCGCGGAAGCCGACCTCGACCAGGAAGTCGAAGCCTGCCGCTGCGGGCTTGTCGATTGAGTAGTCCTGGATGACCGGATCGCTGAAGGGTCCGGCGGCAGCCTGCGCCAGCTCGTCGGCGGAGAGCTCGGCATCGACCGTGTAGACGTCGATGGTGCGTACCTCGGCCACGTCGAGATGGAGGAAGTGTCCGATCTCACGCTTGATACGTTCGCCGCGCGGGTCGCGGACCTCGTCCTTTAGGGTGATCTCAATCCTGTGGGGCATTGTTGGTGTCCTTTTCATAGATGACCGTCCGCGTCGGGTACGGGATATTGATGCCGTTTTCCTGGAATCTCGTAAGGAGCGCGCTGTTGATCTTGTCCTGCGCGCCGAAGACCTGGGTGTACTCGGGAACCCAGAAGAAGAGCGAGAGGTTCAGGGCGCTGTCCCCGAAGTTCACGAAGAACGCCTCCGGGGCCGGGTCCTTTAGCACCTCGGAGACGTCGAGGGCGGTCTGCACCATGATCTCCTTGGCGCGCGCCACGTCGCTGTCGTAGCCGATGCCGATGTTCACCCTCCCTTTGCCGCGCAGGTCCGGAAAGGCCATGTTGATCAGGTTGGAGTTGCACAGCTCCGAGTTCGGGATGATCAGGAGGGTGTTGTCGAGCCCCTTGATCTTGGTGCTCCGAAGGCCGATGTCCATCACGTCCCCGGTCTGGGTGCCGAGCGTGATCCGGTCGCCGATGCGGAACGGGCGGTCGATCATCAGGGTAAACCCGGAGATCATGTTCGCCAGGGTGTCCTTCGCGGCGAGACCGATGGCGAGGGAGCCGACGCCCAGGGCGGTGACCAGGGAGAGGATGTCGTAGTTGAAATGCTTGAGCGTGATGATGAGTGCGGTGACCACCAGGAAGATGGTGCAGAGCTTCTCCACGAGCGGCATGAGCTGCCGGCTCATCTCGGCCCCCGCCACGCGCGCCCCGTAAGCCTTCAAAAGCTCGTCGAGGATGCGGTAGGCGATGACGGTGAGGATGGAGATGTTCACCACGAAGAGAAGCCCCGAGGCGAGGATGCCGATCCGGTCGTGCAGCGGCAGGCGCCTGATGGCCAGGTACAGGCCGGCGCAGTTGACGAGGAGCATGGCGGGTCCGGAGACCCGCTCAAGGATCCTGTCGTCGAGATCCGTCTCCGTGAAGGAGCAAAGGCGCGTGCCGACCTTGGTCAGCAGCTGCTGCGCCAGCCTGGAGAGGAGGTAGAAAACGCCGATGATGACGGCGGAGATGAGTGCCTGCTTGCCCCAGAAGAGAAGGAAGGGATCCATCTCGTCGGGCGCCAGGTAGTACAGGATGCTATCCACCAAAGACCCTCGTGAAAATGGTGTCGACGTGCTTCAGATGGTAACCGAGATCGAAGGCTTCCTTGATCTCCTCGGCGGGAAGGAAGCCGGCCACCTCCTCGTCGTTCAGGAGTTCGGTCTGGAAGTCCTTACCCTCTTCCCACACCTTCATGGCGTTTCTCTGCACCAGGGCGTAGGCCTTCTCGCGGGAGGCGCCCGCCTCGGCGAGCTTCAAAAGCACGCGCTGGGAGAAGATGAGGCCGCGCATCTGGTTCAGGTTTCTCATCATGTTCTCGGGGTAGACCACGAGGTTCTCGATGAGCCCGATGGCGCGGTTCAGCATGAAGTCGAGCGTCACGGTGGCGTCGGGGCCGATGATGCGCTCCACCGAGGAGTGGGAGATGTCGCGCTCGTGCCAAAGCGGCACGTTCTCCATGGCGGAGAGGGCGTAGCCGCGGATCAGGCGGGAAAGACCGGTCAGGTTCTCGGAGAGGACCGGGTTGCGCTTGTGCGGCATCGCCGAGGACCCCTTCTGCCCCTTGCTGAAGAATTCCTCGGCCTCGAGCACCTCGGTCCTTTGCAGGTGCCTGATCTCCACCGCGAACTTCTCGATGGAGGAGGCGATGATGGCGAGCGTGGTGAAGTATTCGGCGTGACGGTCGCGCTGCAGCACCTGCGTCGAGCAGGGGGCGGGTTTCAGCCCGGCCTTCTTGCAGACGTACTCCTCGACCTGCGGGTCGATGTTGGCGAAGGTGCCGACCGCCCCGGAGATCTTGCCGTAGGAGATGGTTTCGAGGGCCGCCTCCATGCGTTTTAAGTTCCTGGCCATCTCGTCGTACCAAAGCGCCATCTTGAGGCCGAAGGTGACCGGCTCGGCGTGGATGCCGTGGGAGCGACCCATCTGCGGGGTCATCTTGTGCTCGAAGGCGCGGGTCTTGATGACCGCCATGAGACGCTTGATGTCGGAGATGATCAGCTCGCCCGCTTCCTTTAGAAGCATGGCGAAGGAGGTGTCGAGGATGTCGGAGGAGGTGAGCCCCAGGTGAACGAAGCGGGAGTCGTCGCCGATGTAGTCGGCAACCGAGGTGAGAAAGGCGATGACGTCATGCTTTACGGTGCGCTCGATCTCGTCGATGCGCTCCACGTCGAAGCTCGCCTTGGCACGGATGCGCGCCACGGCGTCCTTGGGAATGCGCCCCATCTCGGCGTGCGCCTCGCAGGCGTAGATCTCGATCTCGAGCCACTTGCGGTAGCGGTTTTCCGGTTCCCAGATGCGGGTCATTTCAGGACGGCTGTAACGTTCGATCACGAATAGTTCCCCCTTCTTGCATGTCTAGTTTTTTGTATGGCGAAAACAGCTGCACCGCGCGTCGCTGGGGAGGACTCCCCTTTCCGACGCCCGGCGCAAAGGATCAAGCGGAGAATACGCCGCAGACCTTGTGCTGGGCTCCGACGAAGAGGTCGGGACCGCAAAGGTTCTGGCGTTTTAAAAGCCCGTCGGCGGCGGCAAAGGCCAGCGCCGGATCGTTGTTCACCTCGGAGAGATGTGAGAGGAAGACCCCCTGCAGCTCGGGGTGCAGGAGCTCCTCCAAAAGGTTCGCCCCCTCCGTATTGGAGAGGTGCCCGTGGCGGGAGCGGATGCGCTGCTTCAGATGCCATGGATACGGGCCGTCCTGCAGCATCTGCTCGTCGTGGTTGAACTCGAGCACCAGCGCGCGGCACCCCTTGAGCTTCTCCTGGGTGAGCCGGGTGGCGATCCCGAGGTCGGTTGCGAAACCGATGCACCCCTCGCCGCTTTCGATGCGGAAGCCGACCGGATCGCAGGCGTCATGGGTGACCGGAAAGGGGTCGACCGACACCCCCTTGAAGGCGAAGGGGGAACCGGCCTCGAACTCGATGAACTCGGCCTTGCCGATGGCGTGGCGCGCCGCCTGCAGCATGAGGCTCGAACAAAGCACCGGGATCTTCAGGCGCCGGGCGAGCGTCCCCACGCCGCGGATGTGATCGCTGTGCTCGTGCGTCACCATGATGCCGTCCAGGGTGGCGGCGTCGACGCCGATGGAGGCGAGCCGGGTTATCGTCTCCCGGCCGGAGAGGCCGGCATCGATCAGCAAACGGCAGGCATCGGTTTCCAGAAACAGGGAATTCCCCTTGCTGCCACTTGCCAGGAGGCTGAGCCTCATCCATCCCTCCGAGAATTCGCGCATCGCCCGCACGGGGCTCATGAACGGCAGAAAAACCTTATTTTTATACAGGAAACGGGTGGCGGATTCAAGATGAAGTTGCTGAGTTTTGCTTAACGCAGGAGCCTGCTGTAGTCGGTGTTCCCCTCGCCCAGACCGGGCGCGAGCGGAAGCAGAATGTGGAAAGTGGAGCCCGGGAAGCGCTCCGGGTTGTAGCCGGTGGACTCGACCCAGATCTCGCCGCCGTGCATGTCGACGATCCCCTTGGCGATGGAGAGGCCAAGCCCCGCCCCCTTCGCCTTGAAGGCGACCTTGCCGCTTGAGTGCTCCTGGATGTTCCCCACCTCGTAGAACTTGTCGAAGACGCGCAACTGGTCCTCGCGATCGATGCCGATGCCGGTGTCGGTGACGGTGATCTCCAGGAACAGGTGATGCTCGCGCCCCTCCGTCGACCCCGCGGGACCGCGCAAGAGGTACTTCGCGGAGCTGCTCACCGTGATGCGCCCGCCGTCCGGGGTGAACTTGATGGCGTTACCGAGGATATTGGAGAGAAGCTGCATGAGCCTCAGCGCATCGCCGCGTATCGAGGGGAGCGACTCGTCGAGGTTCAGCACCACCTCCTGCTTTCTCATCGAGAAGAAGAAGCGCAGTTCGTTCACCGAGGCCTCGATGAGACGGTTCAGCTGGATGTCCTCGACTTTAAGCTGCAGCCTCTTCTCGTCGATCATGGAGACGTCGACCATGTCCTTGATGATGTTGTCCAGGCGCGACGCTGCGTTGGCTATGTTCACCACCATCTCGAGCACCGTCTTGTCCACCTTGTCGGCGAGGTCGGTGGTGATGAGCTCGGAATACCCCATGATGACGGTGAGCGGCGTCTTCAGTTCGTGCGACGCGAGCCCCAGGAAGGAATCCTTCATCCGGTTCAGGCGCGCGAGGTCGGCGGAGCTCTTCTCCAGGTTGAGGATGATCTCGCGCTCGCGGGTCACGTCGCGGAAGATGGCCTGCACCAGGGTCTCCGAGCCGCTTTTGATGCTGGAGGCGTGCAGCATGGCGACCATGGCGCCCCCCTCCTTCCTGGAGAGCTGCATCTCCTCGGCGATGTGCGCCCCCTCGGAGGCCTCGCGGAAGATCCGGTGCACCTTCGGGATGTTGCTGATGTTCAAAAGAAGGAGCATCTTGGTGAGCGGCAGCCCTACGAGCTCCTTCGCCTCGTAGCCGAAGAACTCCTCCGCCATCTTATTCACCATGCGGATCGAGTCGTCCGCCCCGATCACCACGATGGCGTCGCTTGCGTCCTCCATGAGCGACTTGTACAGCTCCTCGGAGCGCTCGAGGTCGGTGGAGAGGGTCTCGAGCTTGCGGTAGGAGGCCTGCAGCTCCTCGAAGGTCCGCTCCATGTCCTGGTAGTTCTTCTTGATCTCGGCGTCCCTGTTCTTCAGGAACTGCGACATGATGTTCACGTTCCTGGCAAGCTCGTTGAACTCGTCGACCTGCACCTCGCCGATATGGGTGTCGAAGGCCCCCTCGGAGATCTGCTTCACCCCTTTCAGAAGGACCGAGATCGGCTGGGTGACGTAGCGCCGCATGAAGAGCATGATGAGGGTGAAGGAGGTGATCAGGGAGAAGGCGAGCAACAGGAGGGTCTTCAGCACCATGCCGCGCATCTTGTCGAAGACGACCTGTTCGCTGAAACCGACGTGCGCCTGGGCGATCGGCTTGCCGTAGGGGCTCATCACCATGACGGCGTTGTCGTAGAAAGAGTTGTGGGCCCCGTCGAACACCATGGAGACGCGCCGCTTGTAGACCGGCTCGTCACCGGGGCGCGACTCCTCCTTCTGCGGCTGCGGCTGCAGCGGCATGGCGATGAAACGGGGATCGCTGGCGAAGAGCACGCGCCCGCCGAGGTCGGTCACCACGCAGTAGGCGATGTCCGGGTTCCCCTCGATGATCTCGCGGCACTTCTCGGAGACCCCGGTCATGTCCTTCAGCTCGAGCCCGAGGTTCAACACCTTCTCGATGTTGGACTTGAGCGCCACGGCGAGCCCCTTGGAGCGCAGGTTGAGCGCGCTCACCTGGTCCTTGCGCAACGCCATGATATCCATACCTGAACTAATGAAGATAGTAAGGAAGAGGATCAGGAAGGAGAAGAGAAGGATGCGTTTTTCCAGTGTCATTTTCATCAAGTGAATGTCCAGCAGCTTGCGTGGTGGAAAATGGTGCGCATCATGGTCCACGCCAGCATAATTTATACTTCAGCGAAAAGTCAATTATTATGTGTATTTATTCACCGGCAAAAAACGGATCGCAAGGTCTCGATTAACCGTAAAAACCCAGCCTGTACCGGCTCTTCATCGCTATCGACAATCCCGGAATTATCTTGAATAAAATCTTGACGACCACCACATCGGCTGTTAGTATGCCCAATTGTGAAGGAATACTTAATTAACGGGAGGAGCACATGGCTTTAAGAGTGGCGATTAACGGATTCGGCCGAATCGGACGTTGTGTACTTAGGGCAGCTGCGGGCACGCAAGAGTTTGAATTTGTTGCGATCAATGACCTGACTGATGCCAAGACCCTGGCGCACCTGTTAAAGTATGATTCCGTACATGGCAAGTTCCCGGGTGAAGTGTCCGTCGACGGCGACAGCATCGTCGTGAACGGCAAGGCGATCAAGGTGCTCGCGGTGAGAAACCCCGCCGAGCTCCCGTGGAAGGATATGGGCATCGACATCGTGCTCGAATCCACCGGCCTTTTCACCTCGCGGGAGAAGGCGGCGCAGCACCTGACAGCAGGCGCGAAGAAGGTGATCATCTCGGCGCCCGCCACCGACCCCGACCTCACCGTCGTGCTCGGCGTGAACGACAAGGAATACGACAAGAACAAGCACCACATCGTATCCAACGCATCCTGCACCACCAACTGCCTCGCCCCGGTCGCCAAGGTGCTCCAGGACAGCTTCGGCATCGAGAGGGGCCTCGTCACCACGGTCCACTCGTACACGAACGACCAGAACATCCTCGACCTGCCGCACAAGGACCTGCGTCGCGCGAGAGCGGCGGCCCTCTCCATGATCCCCACCACCACCGGCGCCGCCAAGGCGGTATCCCTCGTGCTTCCGGCCCTCAAGGGGAAACTGGACGGCATGGCGATCCGCGTGCCGACCCCGAACGTCTCCGTGGTGGACCTGGTCGCCACGCTCTCGAAGGCGACCGACGCGCAGGCGGTGAACGCGGCGCTGAAAGCTGCCGCCGACGGGCCGCTCAAGGGGATCCTCGGCTTCTGCGAGGAGCCGCTCGTATCCACCGACTTCAACGGCAACGCCCTCTCCTCCATCGTCGACGCCGCGTGCACCAAGGTGATCGACGGGACCATGGTCAAGGTCATCTCCTGGTACGACAACGAGATGGGCTTCTCCAGCCGCGTGGTGGGGCTTATGAGAATCATGCTCTGACAAGCGCGGAGTTTAGGACAAACCGCGGGGGGGAGCAGTCGCCCCCCCGTTTATTTTTAATGCAACCAGGAGGAAACATGTCAATTCGCTACATCGATGAAATCGAAAACCTTGCCGGCAAGAAACTGTTCATGCGCGTCGACTTCAACGTGCCGCTGGACGAGCACCAGAACATCACCGAGGACACGAGGATCCGCGCGGTGCTCCCCACGATCAACTACGCGCTGGACAACAAGGCGAAGATCGTGCTCGCCTCGCACCTGGGGCGCCCCAAGGGGGAGCGCAAGGAGAAGTACTCCATGGCCCCGGCCGCGAAGCGTCTTTCAAGACTTCTGGGCAAGGAGGTGAAGCTCGCCGTCGACTGCATCGGTGACGAGGTACGGGCCATGATCGACGCCATGCAGCCCGGCGACATCATCATGCTCGAGAACGTCCGCTTCTACAACGGCGAGGAGAAAAACGACGTCGACTTCGCCAAGGCCCTTGCCAACGGTTGCGAGGTGTACGTGAACGACGCCTTCGCGGTGTCGCACAGAGCCCACGCCTCCGTCGAGGCGATCACCGACTTCTTCCCGGTGGTAGCTGCGGGCTTTTTGATGAAGAACGAGATGAACTACTTCGAAAAAGCGATGAAGAACCCGATCCGCCCGCTGGTCGCCATCCTGGGCGGCGCCAAGGTTTCCGGCAAGATCGAGGTGCTTGAGAACCTGTGCGACAAGGTGGACAAGATCATCATCGGCGGCGGCATGGCCTTCACCTTCCTGAAGGGGATGGGTTACAACGTAGGGAAGTCGCTCGTCGAGGACAACCTCATCGAGACCGCGATGAAGACATACGAGAAGGCGCGTCAGCAGGGGGTCAAGTTCTACCTCCCGGTCGACTGCGTCGTCGCGGACCAGTTCAACCCGGCAGCCGAGACCAAGGTGACCCCGATCCAGGAGATCCCCGAGGGGTGGATGGCGCTCGACATCGGTCCCGCAACGGTCACCCTCTTCACCGAGGCGCTGCAGAACTCCAAGACCATCGTCTGGAACGGCCCGATGGGCGTCTTCGAGATGGACGCCTTCTCCCGCGGCACCTTCGCCATGGTCTCCGCCGTGGCCAACTCCTACGCGCTCACCATAGTGGGCGGCGGCGACACCGACGTCGCGGTGCACCGCGCCGGCGAGTACGCGAAGATCAGCTACATCTCCACCGGCGGCGGCGCCTTCCTCGAGCTGCTGGAAGGCAAGAAGCTCCCCGGCATCAAGGTGCTCGAGGACAAGGGGCACAAGTAAAACAGTCGAGATCTGAACCCTAATTTTATTCTGATCTGTCATTGAGGAGGGATTAGATGCGCAAGCCGGTCATAGCAGGCAACTGGAAACTGTACAAAACGAAGGACGAGGCGCTCGCCCTGATCGAGGAGCTCGCGCCGTTGGTAACCGGCGTCGACAACGTCGAGATCGTCGTGGCGCCGGTATTCACCGTGCTCCCCGCCCTCCCCGCCGCTCTTGCCGGCACCGGCATCAACCTCGCCGCCCAGGATGTCTTTTGGGAGGAGGAAGGGGCCTACACCGGCGAGGTGTCTCCGCGCATGCTGCTCGACGCCGGCGCAAGCCACGTCATCATCGGCCACTCCGAGCGCAGACAGTACTTCGGCGAGACCGACACGACGGTGAACAAGAAGATCAAGGCGGCGCTCAAAGGGGCGCTGGTACCGATCTTCTGCATCGGCGAGACCCTGGAGGAGCGCGAGGCGGGCAACACCTTCAAGGTGCTGGAGCGCCAGGTGAAGGGGGGACTCGAAGGGCTCACGGAAACCCAGTTCGCACCGGTCATCATCGCCTACGAACCGGTCTGGGCCATCGGCACCGGCAAGGTGGCCACCGACGACCAGGCGCAGGAGGCGCATGCCTTCATCCGCGGCGTCGTTGCGCAGATGCTAGGGAAAAACGCGGCCGACAAGGTGCGCGTGCTCTACGGCGGCTCGGTGAAACCCGAGAACGTCAAGGGGCTCATGAGCCGCCCGGACATCGACGGGGCCCTGGTGGGAGGGGCGAGCCTCAAGGGGGCATCCTTCGCCTCGATCGTCCGTTTCGGCGAATAGTGCTTGGTAATTTCGCACAAGTATGTTAATAAGACTTTTTGGCAGTCTCTTTGAACACTCTCGGAGGTTAGTTTTTTAATGACTATTCTACTGGTAACTCTGCATGTCATGGTCTGTTTCGCGCTTATCGTGGTCGTCTTGCTGCAGTCCGGCAAAGGGGCCGAGATGGGGGCATCGTTTGGCGCCAGCGGCAGCCAGTCCGTGTTCGGCGCAGGCGGTGGCAACACCTTCATGAGCAAGCTGACCACTTACGCCGCGGTGATCTTCATGCTGACCTCCCTCTCCCTCGCCTTCATCTCCGGCAAAGGCGGCGGTTCGTCCATCATGTCCAAGGCCCCCAAGGCCAAGCCCGCCCCCATGGGCGGCATGCCGCTGCAGCAGCCGATGAAACCGGGTGCACCCGCTACCGCACCGGCAGCCCCCGGCGCGCCCGCGGCACCTGCAGCACCGGCAACTCCCGCAGCACCGGCAAAGTAATTAATTAGAGATTTGCTGTTGACATCTCTGACGAGTAATGTTAGAAATCTGGTTCTTCCTGCCGAAGTGGTGGAATTGGTAGACACACCATCTTGAGGGGGTGGCGGGCGATAGCCTGTACGAGTTCGAGTCTCGTCTTCGGCACCAGAAAAGATCAAAGGGTTACGGTACACACCGTAACCCTTTTTTCATTCCCGCTCCCGCACGCTGGGGGCAAAGTACCCCACAGCGTGACCCGACGGAGGGACCGGCCATACCGACAGGCTCGCCGCGCCGCAGCGCGAAATAATGAACCAACACGCGCACTGAACAAAATTCAGTCAACCGGGTTTATTTTGTTGACTTCGAACTCAGCTAATGATAGTAATGTGGTTCTTCAACGCCGAAGTGGTGGAATTGGTAGACACACCATCTTGAGGGGGTGGCGGGCGATAGCCTGTACGAGTTCGAGTCTCGTCTTCGGCACCACACAAATGCAACGCTCCTGCTTTACAGCAGGGGCGTTTTTTGTTTTTACCCTTCCCTGCTGTACGATTTACAGTCACAGCCACCCATCCCCCTGTCTTTCAGCAAATCAAGAAGCTCTGCTTAGCCTCAGAAGTCCTCCACGACATCCGGAAGTTCAAACATTACACACCGCTCATCCAATCAGCGATCATCCCTCCCCTTTCCTCACAGTAAAAATCAGCAAAGTAGTCCGGTTGACAACCAATCAACACCCCATATAATGTTTACACCAACAATTTAATGATATCCAAAGACACGGGAGGGTTATATGAAAGACATGCAGGACGCACTCAAGCAGGCCATCCAGACCGAGAAGAACGCGATGAACTTCTACCAGATCGGCGCACAGCAGATGAAAGACAAGGAAGCGAAGCGGCTTTTCGAACAACTGGCGAGGGAAGAGAAGGAACATGCCGCCCAGTTCTTCAAGGCCTACCAGGGAAGCGAGCTCGGCTCGTTCGAGGAATTCATCACCTCCCCTCCCCAGAACGAGGCACTCTGGGTCAACTCCATCCAGAAGGTGATCGGTCCCGACTTCACCGAGCAGAAAGCGCTTGAGTACGCCATGGAGAAAGAGACCCACTTGGAGAAGGCCCTTCGTGAGACCGCGGCCAAGATCACCGACGCATCCATCAAGGAGATCTTCCTCTGGAACGCCAACGAGACGCACAACCACTTCCTCACGATCGAGGCCGAGTACGCGCGCATCATGGCGATGGTGGACGAGTCCGACATGGACACCTTCGTAAGGGAGTAGCGACACCAGGGGGCCTTCGAGCCCCCTTTTTAGCATCCGACGATTTTTCCGAGAGTTAGCCGCACGGCCAAAAAAGATAATCATTCAGCCATTTTTTTCTTGCACGGGAAGGCGTCCGATGCTATAAGTAGGTCTCTCGCAAGCCGGAGTGGCGGAATTGGTAGACGCGCTAGATTCAGGTTCTAGTACTCGAAAGGGTGTGCTGGTTCGATTCCAGTCTTCGGCACCAAAAGATCAAGAGGTTAGGCGACTGCTTAACCTCTTTTTTCTTCCTGTAAGTTAGGCGAGCACAATCAGATGGGGCTGTAGCTCAGTTGGGAGAGCGCTTGAATGGCATTCAAGAGGTCCGCGGTTCGATCCCGCGTAGCTCCACCATCAATCAGAAGGGTCAGGCATTTAGCCTGACCCTTTTTCTTTGTGACATTTCGCCCCTCTCCCGACATTATCTACTACCCCCCTTTATCTTCAGAGAATGCTGATAAAATCCACCTAGTCCCCGCCGCCTCCTCAACTGCTTGAATGCGCCATTAAAGCCTGAATGGAGGGAAACACAATGAGAAGACCGGTAGCAGCATTGATCTCTTTGGCAGTCATGTCGCTTCTTGCCGCCCTCTCCCCCCTTCCCGTCTCCGCTCAACCCGCACCCGGCAAGGTCCCCGTCTCGCAAGGCCCGGTGCAACGGATCAATCCTTACTTCAGCACCCAGGCCACCCTCTACAGCGACAACAGCGTCCTCGAGCGAGCCGAGATAAACGGCCCGCCAAAACCTCCCTACGGGTACCATATCCGCGCGACAACCCCGCTTCCCGCCCCCATGCAAGCCGCAGGGGTCAACACGCTGCCGGGCGTACCCGCCTTCCAGTGGGTCTTTGGCTGTTCCGCCGTTTCAGCCTCCATGATCGCCGGGTACTACGACCGCACCGGATTCCCGAACATCTATACCGGCCCAACCGGCGGTGGCGTGGTCCCGCTCACCGAGGACGCGGGCTGGGGTACCTGGACCGACAAGACCGGCGACTCCTATCCCAACAACCCGCTCATCGCCTCCCACATGGGAGTCGACGGCAGGACCACCCTGGGTTCCATCGACGACTACTGGATCTCTTACCTGAGCGGCCGGAGGGATCCATACATCTCCGGCAGGTGGACGCAGCATGAGTGGGGGGATGCCGTCGGCGACTACATGAAGACAAGCCAGTCGGCCTACAACAACGTCGACGGCTCGACCTCCTTCTACTACATCAATGCGGCCACCCCGCTCACCTGCGCCGACATGGAGGGGTACGGCGAGGCGAAACTGGATGGCACCTACGGAAGAAAACTCTTCTACGAGGCGCGCGGATATACCGTCACCGACTGCTACACCCAGATGACCGACAACGTGCATGCGGGAGGCTTCTCATTTGCCCAGTTCAAGGCGGAGATCGATGCCGGCCGTCCCGTGCTTTTGAACCTGGAAGGGCACTCGATAGTCGGGCTCGGCTACAACGACTCGAACACGGTGTACCTCCACGACACCTGGGACAGCGACGAGCACACCATGACTTGGGGGGGGAGCTACTCCGGGATGGCCCTTTGGGGGGTTAGCATCGTTAATCTCGCCTCCGCCGCGAGCGCTCCAAACCTGTCGGTCTCGCCCAACCCTTACGGCTTCGGCATCCGCAACCTGAACACCACAACGACGCAGACCTTCACCGTATCCAATACCGGGACGGCTCCCCTCGCCGTAGGCCAACTCTCGCTGTCCGGAGCCGCCGACTTCAAGGTGACAACGGACAACTGCTCAGGGACGACGGTATCCCCATCGGCAAACTGTTCGGTGCAGGTAAGTTTCACCCCGACATTGCCGGGACCGCAATCGGCTACCCTGACTATCCCCTCAAACGATCCGGACAGCCCCGCGTCCGTCTCCATCACCGGCGAAGGTACGAACCTGCTCCCCGATCTGTACGGAAAATGGTCCAAGGTGAGCAAGATCCAAAAGCGCGGTAACTACACGGTTACCGGCACGCTGACCACCATCAATGGAGGAACCGCAACCGCCGACAACGTCACTGTTAACGTCTATATCTCTACCGACGACACACCTTCCGGCAACGCCACGCTGATCGGGACCTACAAGTTCGCCGGCATCGCGGCAGGCGCGAGCAGGGCAACCTCGATACGTTACTCCACCGGGACCACGGACCCTGGGACCTTGTATCTGAAAGCGGTGATCGACCCGGCCAACAGCGTCGCAGAATCGGATGAGTCGAACAACACAGCTTTCGGTGCCATCCCCTAGTACCCTACCTTCCACTCCTCAAGAGGCAGGGGCTTAAGCCCCTGCCTCCCTTTCACCTGCCCAGCCCCCTTCCCTTCTACGGAGCGACCTCGCCTAACCGTTTGCCGGTGTTTACCGGCTCATCGGAAGCCCTGTCCCCACCGTTTATTAGAGCGGAGAGGACTTGAATTTAATTGTCTCACCCACTGTACAACCGTGGGGGGCTTGGCTATATTGAACAGCATCAACGTTAGAGTACTTTAACCATTCACACGGAGGTGACGATGCTACATCTAAAGTACGAACTATCAGGTAAAGCTTCGCTGGTGCTCAGCAACTGCCATCGGTACTACAGCGGCTTGGCTACACTGGAGTTGTATAAGAAAGCGGCCGAGCATGCGGTTCCTCTGGAGATGATCAATGCTGCGATCGTTGACGCTGAGCAAAAGTACAACGGTGCCATCAATTACGACCGCATCGCCATCGTAATGCGGAACCAGGCCTTCAAAGTCATGATCGATCTATTCAAGAAGGTCGCCGCCTATCTCCAGGTAATCGCAACCGAAGAGGACATCCCAGCTCTGCTGCAGGCGGGAGTCGAAGTGGTTGTGCCTCCTAAGAGAAAAAAAACTACCACCTCTTCGTCTGATTAGGTAGCTTCACGGTTCATCATCCTCCACTCCCTCGGGATGGAAGCCCCGAGGGAGTCTTTCCTATTACCTGAAAAATCCCCTGTCTCACCCTTGCCCTCCTTCAACGCCCCCCCAACATACGGCTTCGTGCCTTACCATACTTCATCTGGGCAAAGCGCCGTAGCACATCGCGCGACGTGTAGCACAGTTAAGGCCAAACATCACTGCAGATCTGTTATAGCGCGTGGCACATCGTGGAAGTGTCGCTCCGTTCAGGCCAACCTTAATGGTACATACTGCTATAGGTCGCGGCACAACGTGGACGTGTTGCTCCGTTTAGGCCGGACGTCACGGCACTTCGCGCGATATGTCCTGGCACATAGAGAGACGTTTGTTCCACCACCCCCTTCGTGCATGGCACATCTTGCGAGACAGAATTGGTTTGCGCCAAACGTCACGTCACATCAAGCGACAGGTAGCTCCATCAACCCCAAAGGTTACTCGATATCACACGACATGTTACTCAAAGGCTGGGATGGGACGTAGCAGTTCGGGAGATTGGCCAATCTGGCAGTGGGAAAGCGACGAGGAGAACCCTAACACCATCAGCAGCAAATCAAGATAAAAACGGCGTCTGCTACCCGCTCTATCCTGTACATGCGCTACCGCCTTCTGGTTCTCACGAATGGTAAACGCGAGGTGAGAAAGAAGCCCAGTAGCTCACCCTTTCCTGACGATGTCGACGGAAATCTCAACGGCTGGAATCGTGCCCCTGTTCTCGAGCCAGTGCATGGTGTTCCTGTCTTCGGGCCAGCCTACTCCCGGGCCATAGTCAGTGGCTATGCCGTTTCGGTGGTCGGTGATGATCCCCTGGAGTATATATACCGTGCCGGGCCTGTCTATATGGTCGTGCAGCGGCCCGAAGACGCCTCCGGGCTCGATGGTCACCATGCGCATGCGCAGTTCGCGACCCGCCATTCCCTCTATCTCGGGGCCCAGATCGACCGTTGCAAGTAACTGTACCGAGACCCCTCTCGTCTCGATGTTTGCCCTGTCGTCGCTCATGATCTCACCTCTGCGTACTTGCGAAATCCGGTTCACTGCGCCTTGGAAAGGGTGAAAGATTTGACCATTTCCCGCACCGCGGGCAGATCCCTCGCGAAATAATACCGTGCCGGAGCGGAGTAGGTGATCTGGTAGTACCAGTTATCGTGTACGAAGCCGTAGATCTCGGCGCGATACTTCAGCCCGGCTTTGGTGCTGTAAGTCAGGCGCACCCGAAAACCGGGCTCTCCCCCAACCATTGCTGGTTCATTTTCCTCCACGGCATCCACGGGGAAGTTCTGGTCCGACTGGAATTCGTCGATGACGACTTCGGCCAGCTCCTGCGGCAGCATCCCCGCAGTCACCCGTCGCTTCGTGTGGGTAAACTGCTTCTCCTCCTGGAGCCCCTTCCTGGCGATCTCCACGTTCTGCAGGGCGGGATACTCCTTAGTTATCAACATAAGCGTGTTGGTCCTTTGCTCCTTCCAGCCGGGCGGTTGGGTCATCGAAAACGGCCGGTTTTGCTCCACGGTTTTTGTCGTGGCACAGCCGCCGAGGAGAACAAGCACCATCACCAGCAGCACCTTTTTCATTTATGGCCTCCCCTAACGCAAGTTTTTAAGCATCCCCTCGATGTACGCCCGGTCCTGAGCACCTGGTTGCAGCTTCAGATACTCACCAAGCGACCTGCGCGCAAGCTCCGCGTCCTTTTCCTTGTAGGCGATAAGGCCCAGCATGCGGTAAGGCTCGGGATAGAGCGGATCCAGCCGGACCGCCTTCTGGTAAAGCTCTTTTGCCTTACCCAAATCGGGATGTTTGCCGTCGCGACGGTAAGTATCGCCCATGAGCAGGCAGGCCCGAGCATCCTCGCCACGGGCGGAGATATAACGCGTGATGCAATCCTGCGCCCTTTCGAAGTGCCCCGCCTTCATGTCCATCTCCGCGTTTTCCAGCAGCAGGACGGCAAAGGTGCGCAGGTACCCTTCGGCGTTTATCTTCCCCTTCTTGCCGTTCGCCTCGCCGGCAAGAAGGGAGTTGAAGTTGTCGAGGCGCGCCTGGAGCATCGGGTGCGAGGCGAAGAAGAAGGTCTCTTTGCGGTCTTCCGCCTTGGCCTCCTTCTGAAGGGCACCGAAGATCTTGGGTGCCTCGTAGGGATCGTATCCTGCCCGCACCAGCAACCGGAAACCTTCGCGGTCGGCTTCAGCCTCCAGCTCGCGGGAGTATCCCTTCATGGATGCAAGTGCTCCGAGGTTCCCCAGAGGGGTCAGGAGGTTCCCGGTCAGCATGCCGAGCACCGTCGAAAGGGCACTCTTGTCTTTTGCGTCACGAAGCTCCTTCACCATGTGACGATTTATGGCATGGATGCTTTCGTGGGCAAGGATCGTGGCGAGCTGCGCCTCGTTCTCGATGTTCGCCAACATGCCGGTGTTGATGTAGCCGCTGCCGTTAGGATAGATGAACGCGTTGCAGGAACGCTCCCTGATGATCCGGAATTTTATGGGCAAGACCGCGAGTTGCTCCCTGGTGACGAGCGTCTTCACCACATTGTCCAGGTAAAGCTCCATCTCCGCGTTCTTGTAGATCTGGCTGCTGTCGTTCAGCTTCTTAACTTCCTCATCGGCCCGCAGCCAAAGGCGCCGCTCATCGTCATCCTGCGGGTATGCCGTGCCGGCACCTGGCGCCGCAAAGGCGGCAGGACAGCAAAGTGCCAGGAGCACGAAGAAGATGCAAAACCTGATCATTTCTTCAGTCCCGGGAACTCGTCGAGGGCCACTTCGACGAAACCTTTTGCCAAGTCCGGATCGCGCAGGTTGGTCGACCCGCCCTTGATGTTGTGCCAGAGAACGGTTCCGTTGCGATCGACCAGGGCGATCCTGAGGGTCGTCCCCTCCCCTCTCGGCACGACGACGACACCCGTAAACGCCGACATCATCACGCCTGAGACTGTGCCGAGGACGTTCACCGCCTTCTTCCCGGCACTGGCGTACTGGTCCACGCCATGAACGAGGAGCAGGGCATCGGCGCCCGCCGGGTCCAGAATCTTGGGTATCGGCCCGACCGAGTAGTCGGCACCCGCCTCGTATGTTGTCGGGGCGCTTGGAGTGAATCCAGGCTGTGCCGGAGCGACATGCCGCATTATGGCGCTGCTGACCACCGGAAAGAGAGCGAGGACTTCCTTCATCTCCTGCTCGTTTTGAGGGTCCGGCTTCAATACCGATATTTTGGTGCCGGAGCCTTCGAACTGAGCGAGCACGGCCTTGGTGACGTTGTCACTGGCTAGGCCTGACCATTCATCCATGAGCTCGGGGACGCCACCGGCAGAAACGAGGTAGACCTTTATGTCCGGCTTGGCGAGAACGACGCTCTTTATGTTCTGACATTTCTGTGAGAGGGCGGGATGAGTCTGGATCGTCCGCGGCGCGGCACACCCAAGCAGCAAGAGGGAGAAACCTATGGCGATAAGAGCGAGACGTCTACATCGTTTCAGGTTGTCCATAAAGCCTCCGATCATGGTCAGGAAAAAAGCGCTATAGAACAAGTAAGGGTTGTTGTAACAATGAACTCAAACACACAAAGATTTTATGTCACAGTCAAACATTGTCAAAAGCAGCCAGTCTAGAATCATTGCGACAACCAGCTGAGTTCGAGAGGTCCTCACCCCGTTTCACCTACAGAGAATCCCTTGATTTTCCGAATTTTATCTGGTAAAAGTCTGGTCGAATTGAATCCTTTGACACCGGCATCGCTTGTACGATCACGGTATTGCAGCCACTAAGCAACAGGGGACCAGCTATTTTAGCTGGTCCCCTGTTGCCGTTTTGGAGGAGCGTAGGTGAAAGACGGACACCCAGTCAGGAGAATTTCCCCATGATCAGCAGACAGAAGATACTGCAGAAAGAGAATGCACAGACCTTGAAGCTGCCCATGGACCAACTGCAGTTCTTGCAGCAGTGTGCGGGATTCGAGTCCAAAGTGGCGACTTTATACCACTATTTCTCCGACCTCTTTGCCGATGAGGAAAGCCTTTCCATGCTGTTCAAGAAGACGGCTGTGGAGGAGGAAAATCATGCCCAGCAGTTCCACCTGGCGGTCAGGCTGCAAGGGAGTGGTATGAAAGCGGTCAAGACCGACGTCACGAAAGCGTCTGCCAACCTGAAAAAACTGGAGGAAATCGTCGAGCGCCTGACGGGCTCGACGCCGTTTCCAGAAGACGCCCTTGACATGGCCATCCGCCTGGAAGAGCAGGTGGCGCTTTTGCATATGGCAAATGTGGTGCATTTCCAGGACGCGGGGCTCAAGCAGCTTTTCGAGGCGATGATGGCGCATGACAACGGCCATGTCACCATGTTGAAGGATTACCGGGAGGTCATCCGTATGGGGAAAAACGCGATGGAATTATGCTGACGCCGTGATGCGAGCGGAAAGTTACGCACGTCACGCAAGGGAGGCAGCGGCACTCTCGCGGAGCCCATGGGCCAGCGGCTGGTGATGGACGATGTGCAACGCCTTGCACGCGCGGGTGATCGCAACGTACAGGAGGTTTCGGTCCGGATCGGTCTGGCGGTAATCGAAGGAGCTTGGGTTGTAGAGGATCACGTTGGTGAATTCAACCCCCTTGATGGCGTGAGCATGGATCACCTGGACCCCGGGCGAAAAGGAGACCTCACCTTCGGCGTGCAGACCTGGAACGCCGGAGAGCGCTGCGTGCAGCGCCTTCACGTCAGCCTTCTTCTTGCAGATGACGCCCGTGAGCGAGCCGGGTGCGGCCTGCACCAGTCCCTCGACGATTTCCCTGATCTTGGCCGTCGACTCGGCGGCGTTTCTAGTGGGGTGGAAATCGAGCGCACCGGAATGGGCCTTGGTGGTATCGGCGCTCCGCCCGCTCACCTGGGCGGCCAGATCGACGATCTCCTTGGGACAGCGGTAGGAAACGGTCAGGTTCTCCTTTTCCAGCCCCTGCGAGTGGAGCTGGGCCATGACGCTCGAGAACCCCTGGGAGTCGAGGAAACTCAGGATCTGCTGCTTTTCGTCGGCGCAGATGGTGATGCTTCGCGCAGCGGAGGTGGCGGCCACGATGGTACGCAGCTCAAGCGAGGAGAGATCCTGGGCTTCGTCGACCACGATATGGTCGTAGGCGTTCAGCGCCCCTAGCACCACGGCCCCTGCCGGGCGCCGGAGTTGCGCCAGGCGGAGCAGGATGCTGACATCGGAGAACGAGACGGTCCGCTCCTTCGCCTCGAACTTCCTTTGAGCCGTCCGCTGGAACTCCGCGCCGGAATCGGTGCAAAGTGCTGCGAAGACGTAGTCCTGCATGAGGAAGCGCCACAGGTCGGCGACCGGCTCGATCTTCGTGGTCTCCTTCACGTATTTAGCGAGAAGGGCCGGAACCCGGCTCCCTTTTTTCTGCGCCCCGAAGGGATCGTCGAAGACCGTCTTCAGCGAGTGCACGCCGAGGGCGGCAAGGGCCGTCAGGGACCATGCGCTGTAGGTATCCACCCGGACCGGACCGAGAAGGGTGTCGCTGCTTTGTTTCACGTAGTCGCGCAGGACCCTGTTGAACATGAGGACGATGCACCGCTCCGGGCGGTACCTCTCGGGGGCTTCGAACATGAGGTAGGAGAGCCTGTGGAGCGCCACCGTGGTCTTCCCTGCCCCGGCCGCACCGTTTATCACCACCACGCCGTCTTTGAGCTTCGTGATGGCGCGGAACTGCTCGGGAGAGATCAGGGCCGCGATGGAATCAACCATCCGGTGGTCTTCGGTGCGCTCCTTGGTGTCGGCGGTCGACTCGCCGGCCGAGCCGTTCTTGTGCCACGCGCCGCCGCGCAGCTCGTAGGTCTCCGAAGGGGTCTCGATACGTTGCAGCGCCTTCCTGTTGATGGTCACCTTGTCACGGCGGGTGATCACCCCTTCCCTCTCGACCCCCCTGATGGTGAGCTCGTACTCCTCCCCTATCTCATACCCCTCGTAAAAGGGGCCGGTGATCTCCGCTTTTCTCCAGTCGATGACGACCACCTTTTGGCCGTCCATGAGCGTCTGGTTGCCGATCAGGTACTCCTTCTTCCCGATCCTGCGGTCGTTGTCGTGGATGCCCAGGATGCCGAAGTAGGGAGAGGCCTGCTGGGTGAATTCATGCAGGTATTTGCGCGGCGAGTGGTGCCCGTGCTCGATCAGTTTCTCCGCTAGATCGTTCTTCTCGCGCCAGTCCACCGAGGAGAGGCGCTGCTGTTCCAGCTCCTTCGTGTACGCCTCGTGCCTCGCAATCGTCTGCAGGCGGTCCGCCGCGTAGCGTCCGATCGCCTCGTGTACCCTCTCCAGCCGTTCTATTTCCTGATTTACGATTTCCATCAACTCCCCATACCGAACATAAAAAAGCACCCGCAGGAAAACCCGCAAGTGCTTTGTAACTTTGGTTCCATGATACGTGCAGCGCTTCGTCCTGGGAAGCTCCACGCGGACTAGATATAGCGAGATTCAAGCCCTCTTTCAAGCACTTTCTACGCCGAGTGGGTCAGCTCGAATTCAACTCTCACGTCAGTGGCGTTAACAATCGGTTTCAGGTGTTTGTGTTCCTTGATCAAGGTCACGATGCCGAAGCGCTCCATGGTCTTAAGAGTTCTTGACAGGTTGCTGCTTTTCCGGCCTGATAGCACTTCCAAATCCTTTAAGGATTGCGGCTTCTCCTTTGAAATCAAAGCAAGCAATTCCCTGTTTTCATTGCTAAGTACCTCAGCCATTGGCGACCAGAGTTACGCATGAATTGGTGGAGGGCAAAAAAAGAAACTGCTTTGGGAGGTTGCCGCTGTACATGGACTCGTTTTTAGCAAGTCTAGACGCGGTCTCTGACCAAAGCAGTTTCGTTGGTGACTCCCGGCGGCAATGCAGCGTTTTTAATGCTAGCAGTGTCTACGTCAGCGGTCGGTTTTTTCAGGACCGAGGCTGGTGGAGCGGGAGCCTTTACCTGTTTCTGAAGCTTGTCGTATTCGGTAGATGTGTTTGGCATCCACTCGGTACGGTCTTCATAGCAGGTAATAGCAATTATCTGCCTATCTGCTGGAAAAGCAAACAGGAATTTTGGACACAACGTGCACCAGAATTCCCGTGTGCCTCTCTACCCAATTCGCAGGCGCCAGGTGCCAGGCATCGCCACCTTGCGCCTCCAGGCCCACCGGCTAGGATCAGGTCACTGCGATATCCAGGGTACCTTCCCACAGACCGTGGAGGTTGCACTGCTGTTTCGCCACCAGAGTCACCTTCCCGGTCGACGCGGCCTCTTTGGGGACCACAACGGTGAACGCAACTTTCGGTACAAGGTACCCCCTCGGCTGCAAATCAACTCTTCCAGCGGGCTCGTTGCCAAGGCTGAGATCGATAAAGCCTATCCAGTGGGCCGGCATCATACCGTGGAGCACTTCCCCGACCGATACTTCCACGGTGAAAGGCTTGCCGGCTGTTACTGAGACAGGAGCGGTGATGACAGGTGCATGGCTTTTCTCAAGCGGAGTCTTTTTAGTTGGGTCCTTTACCCTGTTGATTGTCTCGAAGAGCCTCATGTCCACTTGGGTCGGAAAATAGCGTTCGGCCGCCGCAACCGTTCCAGCGAAGCCCGCTACAAAGGTGCCGGCAACTGTGGTTTTCAGAAAAGCCCGTCTGTTCATTTCAAACCTCCTCATGATATTGTAACCAGTCTGTTAACGATAGTCCCCATCTGAGTCTAGTGGCTGGACGAGACAAGTCAACGGAAGGCCGCTCAAAATAGCAGTGCTGGGGGGCTGCAGGCCCGGGGGGACGGAGTTGATGAGTTGACTAAGAACAGAAAATGGCAGGAATAGCCAACAGATCAACACCGTCCCCTTAATCCACCTTAATCCCTTAGTTGAGGTTGCCGATCGTATAGGAGTGAGTTCTGAAGAGATTATTGGAAGAACAAGGGGACACGTATAAGCTTAGAGGTTCGGCAAGGACAAACTTATTATCTAATACCTGTCCCCATAGCATGCCATGGTACGGTTCCCTGCTCTAGTAATTCTCTAATTCGTTGACTCACAACATCGTAGACTTTACACATGGTTAAACCTCCTTGAAATAAAAAAGCCAGACTCTTAATAGTCTGGCGCTTGGGTAATTCGTATTGGTTCAAAGAGATACATAAAAGGTAACCGACCAAACAGCAGCGAGAATTAAAGGCTAATGGAATGTAAGAGCCGAAGGCCTTCGCAAAAACAGTTAGTTATAACGAGCCGAATACTCAATGTACATTTAGGGAAGTTGCGCGGGAAGTGGAAAAGATCTGAGTTGCGGAGGCAGGGGGGCACGCTGTGGGCACAATTGCTGCTGATAAAATTACAGGTTACACCTAACACACGTCCATATATTATTCACTTTGTCATATACCATGTCTGCACCGCAAATCTGACACGCAGGCTTACAACTCTTCGAATTTTCATTTCTATTATCGTTAAAGACATACTGCATTGCTAATAAGTCTTCTAACAGATCAGGTTTAGACATAAAGGCCTCCTACTATGTATCAAACTTTTGATTTGCTAAATAATTAGCCTCGTTGTATTCAATATTTAAATTAATGAACAAGAAATTATGGTATGAGATGACATACAGAGAAAAATCATCATGAGGATCAAGTCTATTTCTGAAGGTTGGTGATTGAAAAAAATAATCCCAATGTTTTTTTGCTTCTGATACATTATTTGCACTTCCAAAGTAACTTGCCAACGCAGCATACGACATTTCATACCCATTTTTTAGTGCTAATCTATGGCATTCAAGACCTTCATTAATATGATGGCATCTTCGTTGTGCTCTATCGTCGCCGAATAATTTTTCCCAAAAAGTACGATTATTATTAATTTCCGATTCCAATTGTTCTGCATAGTCAAGATGCGTTGAACCAAGCATATAATAAGATCTTATAGAACCAGCTTCAGCAGCTCTTGACCATAAAGCTATGCATTTGTTTACATGCTCCTTATACTCTTTACACGTTCTCTCAGGGCCTCTCCGCCAACCATGATACCAATACTCATACGCTTCACTTTCCAATCCGAGCCAAGCCTGTTGAGCCTGAATATTTGATCTACCTGATGGCCTCTCTTGAAGCAATGATTTAAATTCATCTTCGGACAAAGTACCTATAAAATTTGCTGTCGTTTCGATGACATTTATGGCAACGGAGACAGGTGCCCGGAAAAACTCTCGATTACTACTAACACGATACCCGTCTTTTTCCAGTAGTCCATGTGCGTATTTTTCGGCAAGGTCACAATCCGAGACGATGACACTGTATGCGACCATGAACTGCATAGGGACACCAGTGGCCGTAGAAAGTTCATTTGCTCGCTTGTCAGGGTTAACTCCTGTTTTTCCAACCTTAACAAGCCCCTCCAAAGCTGGGTTAATCAGAGCATAAAGATATCCAGGCTTTCCCATTTGAACCTCCTCGTTTGACAGCCGAAATAACAATACTACGATATTAGAGACTGTCAATATGAAGTATACACACGGCCAAACCTTTCCGAACTACGGTTAAGAGAGGTAAGAGAGTCATCTCAAGAAAAGTCAGCTGAGAAGGTAGGAGTTGATCCCAAACAGATTAGTAGAGTTGAGGGTGGCAAGAGCGCTCCGTCATTGGATACACTAGGGACTGAAGGGGGACACGTATAAGTTTATAAGATTCGGTAAGATAAATTTATAATCTTATACGCGTCCCTTTCTTTTCCGCGTCCCTTTCTTTTCCTTTCTTTTCTGAGGGTAGTGGGGACGTTGGTAAGTTATGTAAGTTTTTGGTATGAGTTTTAGGGGTGGAGAAGCTAGGGTCTGGCCTGCAAAGTTGTAAAGTCTGCAGTGCAGAGAGGGGATGCAGGCGAAATATGCGACATACTATGTTCTATGTCTCGTGCAGTGGGTAAAACTGCTTGCCATACAGCTCAATCGTTTTCCTTAACTTCGGCTGCGGCAACGTGTCGAAATGCAGCACGTCGAGCTTGAAAACGAGATCCAACGCATCCAATTCATCCAGCAAGCGGGAAAATTCACCGCTATCCATCTCAGGAGCGATCACGGCCAAGTCAATGTCGGAATATGGCTTTTCTGTCCCCTTGGCGCGTGAACCGAATATCGTCACCTTCTCTATATGGGGATACTTGCTGAAAACGCCGGCAAGCCCCAGATAGTGCCGACGCGCCAGACCGTAAATCAACTCTTCGTCTGCCATGACACCGCCTTTTGCGCAAGCTGCTGAAACAGGGATATCCCCTGTCCTACAACGAACGAGTAGACCTCCTCAGCCAGTTCCTCATTGTAGGTATGGCTGGTCAGGTTCCGCATCTTCTGCAGATCGCTCCAGGCATTACCGTCCTCAATGAATCCTGCTTCAAGTGAAGACTGCAAGGTCTCACGTGGCGTCTTTGGGAAAATATCCTCTTGCTCAAGGCGCAGCTTCAGCATTTTCCAGGCAAGTTCATGGGTAAACTCGAAACGCTGAATCACAGAGTCCCTAAGAAATTCATCCTTCGGTTGACTGCCGGCTTTTTCCAACTGAGCCAGAGCCTTGAGGTAGTCCGATACGCGTTCTTCCAGGCGCTCAGAATCCATGCTCAACTCCATATACTGACGGTGATGATCGTAGGATTATAGTTATCAAAAAAAATGGGTTACAGCAATGTTGCCGTAACCCATTTGATTGTTGTGGCGTCCCCGAGACGATTCGAACGTCCGACCCCTTCCTTAGGAGGGAAGTGCTCTATCCGGCTGAGCTACGGGGACAAGTCAGACGGACTTTATACATCAGCACCATCTGTTTTGCAAGATGTTTTATTAAAACTTGAGCAGCGAGAAGACCTTACCTTCGGGCAGCTTCTTCCGCCCTTCCAGGAACTCAAGCTCGGCCATGAAGCAGCACTCGACAAGCTCTACTTCCATGCTGGTGATCATGTCGACGACGGCGGCCATGGTGCCGCCGGTGGCCAGAAGGTCGTCGGCGATCAGCACGCGGTCGCCCTTGTTGAAGGCGTCGGTGTGGATCTCAAGGGTGTCGGTGCCGTACTCGAGGTCGTAGGTCTTCTTGACGGTGGTGGAGGGAAGCTTGCCGGGCTTTCTAACGAGCACGATGCCTGCACCCAGTTTGTACGCGAGGGCGGCGCCGATGATGAAGCCGCGTGCCTCGACTCCGACTACCTTGTCGATCTTCTGCCCGACGTAGCGGTGCGACATGAGGTCTACCATGCGCTGAAACGACTTGGCGTCTCCTAAAAGCGTGGTGATGTCTTTGAAGAGTATCCCCTTCTTGGGAAAGTCCGGGATGTTCCTGATGATGCTTTTAAGATCTTCCATGTCGAACGGCCGCTCCTTATTTTCCATTGTTTGCACTGCGCCCCATTATGTCGGTTGCTTCCACAATTTTTCTCAGTTTTTCCAGGGACTTCGCCTCGATCTGGCGGATCCTCTCGCGGGTCACGCCGAAGCTGCGCCCGATGGTGTCCAGGGTCTGCGGGTCCTTGTCGTCCAGGCCGAAACGGAGGGTCAGGATCTTCTTCTCGGCGTCGGAGAGGGTCTCGAACCACTGGGATACCAGTTCGTACTTGTTCAGGTCCTCAAGCAAGACCGCGGGGGAGATGGTCGAGGTGTCCTCGATGGTGTCGATGAGGAAGTAGTCGTTGTTCTCCCCCATCGGACGCTCGATGGAATAGGTCTTCTTCAGAAGCACCATGAGACGGCGCACGTAGGTGACGTTCACCTCGAGGGCGTCGGCTACTTCCTTCACCGAGGGCTCGCGGTTCATCTTCTGCACCAGTTCGCGGGTCACCCTGAGCATCTTGTTGATGTCGTCGGAGACGTGCACGGGAAGGCGGATGGTGCGGGACTGGTTCACCAGGGCGCGCTCGATGGACTGCCTGATCCACCAGGTGGCGTAGGTTGAGAAGCGGCACTCCTTGGAGAGCTTGAAGCGCTCGACCGCCTTGATGAGCCCCATGTTCCCCTCTTCGATCAGGTCGAGGAAGGGGAGCCCGCGGTTTATGTAGCGCTTGGCGATCTTCACCACGAGGCGGAGGTTGGAGACGATCATCCGGTCGCGGGCGGCCTTGTCTCCCAGGTCTATGCGCGCCGCGAGTTCCTTCTCCTCGTCTGCGGTAAGGAGCTTGGTCTTCTGGATCTCGCGCAGGTAGAGCTTGATGGCGTCATCGAAGTGCTCCACCTCGACGACCTTGATCTCCTCTTCCTCTACCTCGGCCTCTTCGTCCGCCTCTTCTTCGACCCCTTCGAGCTCTATCGCATCGGGGTCCTGCTCGGCGTCAAGAAAGAGAGGTTCCTTCTCCTCCAACAGTTCGTCGTTTTCCATGCAAGACTCCTTTGGCAAGGGTTTAGGTGTGTGTACAGGTCCTGCCTACGGTTCGTCGCTCCAGCCGTTTTTGCCGATCAATCTCACGAACCGGCAGTCGTCCGCCTCTTCGCGGGTCACGCTGCCGTCCATCCCCTTTCTTACCACCAACAGTTTCTGATCAACCCGGTCGCCGACCGGGATCACCAGGCGTCCGCCGGGTGCTAACTGCTCGATGAGGCACTCCGGAAGAAACGGTGCGCCCGCGGTGACGAGGATGGCGTCGAAAGGCGCTTCCTCGGGCCACCCTTCGGTGCCGTCGCCGATCTTCAGGTTCACGTTCAAAAGTCTCAGACTGTCGAGGGCCTTGCGGGCCTTCAGCGCCAAGGGCCTGATTCTCTCCACGGTGCAGACGCGATCGGCAAGGGTGGCCAGCACGGCGGCCTGGTAGCCGGAGCCGGTGCCCAGTTCAAGCACCTTCTCGCGTCCGGTAAGCGCCAGAAGCTCGGTCATGCGCGCCACGATGTAGGGCTGCGATATGGTCTGCTTCTCTCCGATCGGGAGCGAACCGTCGTTGTAGGCCTGGGCCGACATCGCCTCTTCGACGAAGATGTGCCTCGGCAATTCAAGCATGACGTTGACCACCCGCTGGTCGGTTATGCCGCGTTTCACCAGCTCGGCGACCATCCTCTTGCGTGCTACAGCTGAATTCATTCCACCCCCGATCTTTAGCAGCGGGGAAATATAACAAATGGCGTGCTAAAAGTCCAGCATCACGGCAATTCCCACGTTTCCAGCCGGCCAATCGCGGCGTGGTTGGTGAAGTCGATCTGCAGCGGCGAGACGGAGATGTGACCGCGAGAAACGGCGTGATAATCGGTCCCGGGTACGTCCTGGAAACTCAGATCGACGGTGCCGATCCAGTAGTAATTCCTGCCGCGCGGATCGACCTTGTCCACGATGGTCCCTTCGTAGCTCCTTCTCCCCTGGCGGGTGACGAGCGCGGGGAGGAGCGCTTCGGCGGGGACATCGGGGACGTTGACGTTCAGATAGGTGTCGCGCGGCAGCCCGCGCTCGACGACGACCTTGGAAAGGCGGGCGGCAAAGGCGGCAGCGGCGTCGTAGTTGTCGCCCGCGCCGCGCGTGACGAGAGATACCGCGATGGCGGGTATCCCCATGAGGGTGGCTTCCAGTGCAGCGGCAACGGTGCCGGAATAGGTGACGTCGTCGCCTATGTTGGCGCCGCGGTTGATGCCGGAGATGACCAGGTCGGGCCTGAAGGAGAGGAGGTTGTGGATGCCGAGGTTGACGCAGTCGGTCGGCGTTCCTTCCACCGAGAAGATGTTGTCGGCGATGCGGGCGGCCCTCAAGGGGTGGTGCAGCGTGAGCGCGTGCGAGACGGCGCTTTGTTCGCGGTCGGGAGCGACTACCACCACCTCGGCCACCTCGCCCATCCGTTTGGCAAGGGCGGCGAGCCCGGGGGCGTGGACGCCGTCGTCGTTGGTAAGGAGCACTTTCACGTGGTTCCCTCTCTGGTGGTTATCCCCGGCACGGTGCACACCTATCCTGCATCGGTCTTAGGGAATAAAACTTTAATTTATCTTAATTTCAAGCAGGCCACGTCCCCCAGACCTCGCCTGCGGCGTCGCCCTGTATGCGAGAAGGCGCCCTCCTCAAACAGAGGTGAGGCTGGAGGGGAAGGCGGATCGAGCCGCTGCGCTCCCCCTCCCTATCCCTCCCCCTCCGGGGGCGGGGACGCTTAGTCAGCATTTCCTTTCTTTCCCTTGAACTCGGCGCAGGCCCAGTCGATCTGGGAAAGAAGACCGCGCAGGGAGGCGACTTCGCGCTCGTCGAGTTCGGCACGGGAGAAGATGCGCCGCATGGTGCGCATCATGTGGTCCGGGTTCTGCGGGTTAAGGTAACCGATCCTCAGAAAGGTCTTCTCCATGTGGGCGTACATCGGCTCAAGCGATGCGGAACCGGCAAGCTCGCGGGCTTCCTTTACCGGGACCGGAGCCGCAACGCCTTTCAGGAACTCGTAGCAGAAGATGAGCACGGCCTGGGAGAGGTTCAAAGAACCGAATTCGTCCGCGGTCTCGATGGTGGACTGCCAGCGGCAAAGCGCCACCTCGTCGGTGGTGAGCCCGCTGTCCTCGCGTCCGAAGACGAGGGCCAGGCGGCTTGTCGGGGCGCAGGCGGCGAACTTCTCGACGATCTCGGGCGGTGTGTTGATCTCGCTGCGGTACTTGCCGTGGCGCCTCGTCGTGGCGACGGAATACTCGCAGTCGGCGATGGCGTCCTCGAGGGAGGTGAAGATGCGGGCGCGCTCAAGGAGGTCACGGGCGGAGACCGCGAACTTGATCGCGTCCAGGTGGTCTACCTGGCAGGGGTTCACCAGGCGCAGATCGGCAAGCCCCATGTTCTTCATGGCACGGCAGACCATGCCTATGTTGCCGGGACTCTGGGTCCCTACCAGGACGACGGAAACTCTTTGCTTCAAATCCATGCGGTACCTTTGTTCGTTGTGCGGAATGGCGACCCGATTGGGCGCGGCGGGCATTAGACCATAAAAGGGAGGCGGTTGACAATTGGCAATTGAGGATTGTTGGCATTGGGCGAGTTAAAGGCAAATCCCCCAGGCTCCCCCTTCGCAAAGGTTCATCCGGGAATTTGGTGGAACAGGCGCCTTAAGTCCCCCCTTCCCTTGCGGGAGGGGGTTAGGGGGTGGGGGAAGGTGCCATCATTTCCGTATCTTGCGGCTTCACCCACCCCCCGGCCCCCTCCCGTCAAGGGAGGGGGAGGCCTCAAAGGGCGATTCTCCCGGAATTTCATGAAGACCCTTCGCAAAGGGGGGAACGTCAGGCGGCTACACGCGTGGAAGGTGGTGGTTGGGTCTTGGGTGGCGGGGGCGGGACTTTATGCGGTTCAGACGGGCTCTCGCGTGCCGCTTGCGCCAACGGTGCACGACAAAGTGACTGGACCAGAAACAGGCGATGACTCCAGCTAGTACGAGCATCAGGTACGGCTCGTAACTCTCCAGATCTTCTATGAAGAGGGACGCGGTCTTGCCGAAGAGATAGCCGGCCAGGGAGAAGATGATGGACCAGGTTAGCGCGGAGAGCAGGTTCAGATACAGGAAGCGATGCGATGGAAAGGTGGTCATGCCCAGGATGATCGGGAGGATGATGCGGAAGCCGTAGGTGTAACGGGAGACGAACGCTACGAAGGTGCCGTAACGCTCGATGAGTCGCAGGGCTTTTTTGAACTTCCTGGCGATGGCGGTGAAAAACCGCAAGAGTTGGGCCCCTTTGCGGCGACCTATGTGGAAATAGAACTGGTCGCCCAGGAAGGAACCGACCAGGGCGGAGAGGATGACAAGGTATATATCGAGGTATCCCTGGAAGGCGAGAAAGCCGGCAAAGATGAGGACGGCTTCTCCTTCAAGGAAGGTGCCTAGAAAGAGCACCCAGTAACCGTGGACCTGCAAGTATTCCTTGAACAGTTCCTGCACGGCAGCTCCAGTTATGACAGTGGGGATTCGGCTGACTCAGTGACCGGGACACTTGGAGAGTATACCGCAAATTCCAACGGTCCCCCCTTAGCGGAGGCAGACTACGGGGTACAGGGGATTTCACCTCCATTGGATCAGGCAAACACCTACTGAAACGGCCAAAGCGAAGCAGACGCTAGGTGCCGAGCAACTGTCAATGTACCTCTAAGATAAGCAACTACTTGGAGTTGGGGTTTGAGCGGTGGGAACTGCGGAGCAAAGAGCAAATCCCCCCCGTCCCCCCTTCGCAAAGGGGGGAGCGCGAGGTCACCTGCGACGCTTCGTGGGCAAACTTCGCCGACTTGCTAAGAGTTGCAAAAACAGAAGGGCTACTTGCGGTAAACGGGGTTTTGGCCTCTGACCTCGACTACGGGGCCGTCTTCCAGTTCTTCGAGATTGCCGGTGTCGTCTTCGTACTCGTTCTCGCCTACGGCCCAGGCGTAGAATTTCTCGGAATCGAGCAGCACCGGCTTCTCGGGTATGCCGTAGACGCGGTTCTGCATCCCCTCGTCGTAGAGGCCCACGCAACCGTGGGAGGCGGGCTTGCCGGGGAGATCGCGGGCATGGATCCAGTAGGAGACGTTGTCGGGACCGATGTGGAAACGCATCGCGTTGTCCATCGGATACTGACCGGTTTCGTCCTCGGTCTTGTACAGGGAGGAGGTGTGGGTGCGGTGCCGCGCATCGATGCGGAAAACACCGACGGGGGTTTCATGTCCGGGCGCGCCGGTGGCGGCAGGGGCGGAGAAACGGAGCTTGCCGTTCTCGTAGGCGCCCATCCACTGCTCGGTCATGTCGATGAGGATGTATTTCCCGTAGCGCTTCGCCTCGGGGTACTCGGCGGGCATCGGGGTGTAGCTCCGCGCGGCGGCCATATCGACGGGAACCTTGATGGTCATCCCGGGATAGACGTGACGCCGGTCGATGCGGTTGAAGCGCGCCACGACGGGCCAGTCCTCGCCGTAAAGGGACTCCAGGGTCTCGTTGGGCTGTATGAAATGCCCGCGCCAGGCAATCTTGGCGAGACTCGGGTACTCCACGCGGGTCAGGTCTTCCTTGGCTGGATCTTGGGGATTCGCTCCGGGTAAGGAGATAGCGGAGGGGTTATATACGACGATGGAAAAAAGGACTGCCAGTACGACGAACGCCAGAAGCTTACGTAACATTCTTGCCTACTCCCAACCGGAAAACGACTAATGGGGCCTTAGGCCCCATTTCTGTGTTAATTAACACTTTTGCCGTGAGCGGTCAAGTAAAAGCGCTTTCCGCCATGACTTTCTGCACCGCGCTGTAGGGGTCGGTGCTCCTGTCGCGCAGCCCGTTGAGGATATCCTGGTAGGTGCCGTTCTCGCTGATGGCGCTCATGACGCTCTCGAAGAGCTCGTCCTTGAGTGTATCGGCGAACACCTTGGCGTTTCGTTCCTCGATCAGGCGCTGCAGGGCGCCCGACTCCTTCAGGTAGGTGCGGTGCGCGTCGAACTCCTCGACGAGTTCCTCGATGCCGACGCCCCTGCTCCCCTCGGTTTTCATGACGCGGGGAACCCAGCCGTCCTCGTCCGGGTGTTTCATCTCGAGCATGGTGGTGAGTTCGCGTGCGGTACGCTCGGCGCCGTCGCGGTCGGCCTTGTTCACGACGAAGACGTCGCCGATCTCGAGGATGCCCGCCTTGATCGCCTGGATGTCGTCGCCCAGACCCGGGACCATGACGACGACCGTGGTGTGCGCGGTGCTGACGATATCGACTTCGTCCTGTCCGACGCCGACGGTCTCGATGACGATGACGTCCATTCCCATGGCGTCCATGACGTTCGCCACGTCCATTGTGGAGCGGGAGAGTCCGCCCAGGGCGCCGCGCGTGGCGAGGCTGCGGATGAAGACGCCGGCATCGTCGGCGTGGCGGTTCATGCGGATGCGGTCACCGAGGATGGCGCCCCCCGAGAAGGGGCTGGTCGGGTCGATGGCGACTACGCCGACCAGGAGGTCGCGTTTGCGGTAGGCCGCGACGATCTGGTCGACGAGGGTCGATTTCCCCGCCCCCGGAGGACCGGTGATGCCGATGATGTAGGCGTTGCCGGTATGGGGGTAGAGGGTTTTCAGCTCCTCGACGGCGCTTTTGAAGCGGTCGTCGATGTCGCGCATCAGACGCGCGGCGGCACGGATGTCGCCGTCGAGCACACGTTCGGCTAAGGACATAATTACTCCAGAAAACGTTCTACGTTCTACGTTCTACGTTCTAGGTTCTACGTTAACAACAATCACAACTTCAACGCGGCGTTCATCGGTCAAGGAGACGTTACGGGAGCACCAAGTGATACGCCGCGGGCTGCCTTTTGGCAACTTGCGCGGCGCATGGGTTCGGTTCGGGTGGTAACGTAGAACGTAGAACGCAGAACGTAGAACGTCCGTTAGGTTTAAGCGTGGGGCGTTACGTTGTCGCGCACCCAGCCTACGATGGTCTCGGTGGAGGTGCCGGGGGTGAAGACTTCGGCGATGCCGGACTTCTTGAGCCCGGGGATGTCGTCCTCGGGAATGACGCCGCCTGCCATGAGCACGATGTCGGCGGCTCCCTTCTCGACGAGGATCTCTTTCACCGCGGGAAGCAGGGTGTTGTGTGCGCCGGAAAGGATGGAAAGGGCGACGCAGTCGACGTCTTCCTGGATGGCGGCCGATACTATCTGCTCCGGGGTCTGGTGCAGACCGGTGTAGATAACCTCGAAACCGGCATCACGGAAGGCGCGGGCGATGATCTTCGCCCCCCTGTCGTGCCCGTCCAGACCGGGCTTTCCTACCAACACGCGAACTCTTCTTTCTGCCATGGCAAACCTCCGCTATCAGTATATTGAATGGTAAGTTATTTCTCGATGCCGACGCGCGCGTTGACGCCCGCCTTGTAGTAGTGCTTGATCTCGCACATCTCGGTGACCAGATCGGCCGCGGCGATGACGCGCTCGTGCGCATTGCGGCCGGTAAGAACGAGTTCGACCTTTTCCGGCTTCTTCGCCATGAGATCGAGCAGCGCTTCCACCGGGACGAGTCCCATGGAGACGGCACCGTTCACCTCGTCGAGGATGACGAGATCGTACTCCCCTCCCTGCACCTTCTCGGCAGCAAGTGCGAGCGCCTCTGCGGCCAAGTCCTTGTCGGTCTGGTGCGGGTTGTCCTTGTTCACCCAGCCGGGACGCCCGGTCTGGATGATGGTGAGAAAAGGCGCGAGTTTCTCTGCGGCCATCTGCTCACCGTAGGGCCCGCCCCCCTTCATGAACTGGATCATGCAGACCTTCAGCTCGCGACCTACGGCACGCAGGGCAAGTCCCAGCGAAGCGGTGGTTTTCCCTTTGCCGTTACCGGTATACACCTGAATAAGACCGCGTTCCAGTTTCAAAACGACACCTCTTGGTAATTGTGCGGGGCCCCTATCGGCATGGTAAGAAAGGTTTGCGCTGACGCTAACGGAAGCCCCTCGAGACGCCGCACTATAGCAACAGCCAAAGGACCGTGTCAAGGCGAAAGAGGTAAAATCTAGAACGATGTTAGCGCGTAAAGTGACGACATTACCGGCTCGTGGGGACGGCTTATATCCACTCCTCCCCCTGCCGCACAGCCCATCCCCCCTCCCGTCCACCGTGCATGCCGTTTCATTTTCGCGACTCGTAAACCCATGAGGTGGCGAAGGGGTACAGAAAGAGGAAACCACGTGGAAGGTTATGGCAGTGAGGATATTTTCCTATCCGGCAAGTACGAATAAGTATCAGCGCCAGCGTCAATACTTGTCCTTCATCGGCCTTGAGTGCGGCTTGAGCGGCGATAAACAGTCTTGACATCGATTGGGCCATCTGGTACATACACAGAACACATCGGGCGATTAGCTCAGCGGGAGAGCACTGCCTTCACACGGCAGGGGTCACTGGTTCGAACCCAGTATCGCCCACCATGATAAAAAAGCAAAGGCCAAGTCGAATGACTTGGCCTTTTTCTTTTCCACTTGCTGCTGGTGAATCGTCGTGATCTTTCCTGTCGTTGCGACGCCCTCACCTCACCCCACCCCTCTCCCGGCGGGAGAGGGAGCAGAAATCACCGGTCGGTGATGTCGCGGTCGATGCCTCGGAAACCGCAAAAATTCCCGTCATCGTCGAAGATGGGAATACCGCTGCTCTCTAAAAGCACTTCCTTGCCGTCCTTGCGCAGATTCACGTTCTTCAGATTATGGAATGGCTCGCGCCTTGACACGATGTCGCCAAACACCATGAGCAACCGCTCCGCCTCGTGACGCGGCATGAGGTCGAAGGGGGTCTTGCCGAGCACCTCTTCGGGACCGTAACCCAGAAGGTCGTACACCTTGGGGCTTACGTAGCTGTACACCCCCTTCTCGTCCACCTCCCAGACCCAGTCCGAGGTCACCTCGACGAGCGTTTTGAAGCGCCGCTCGCTCTCCCTGAGCGCGTCCTCGGCCTGCTTCTGCTTCGTGATGTCCAGAAGCACCATGCGGCACTCCTGATGCGCCACGGAGGCCTCCATCGCCAGAAGCACCGGCGTCCCGTTTTGCAGCCTCACCTCGCACTCGAGCTTCCCCTTGCTACGCCGCACCCGCTCCAGACACTCCAGAAGCGAGGACCGGTCCCCCTTGGCCACGAGGTCGAGAAAATCCATCCCATGCAGGACGATCCGGTCCCGCTTCAGAAGCGAGCAGCAGGTGAGGTTGGTCTTCACGATGCGCCGTTCGAAGTCGGTGGAGAGATAGCCGACCGGGGCGTTGTCGTAGAGTTCGGCGTACTGGGCCATGGCGCGGTCCAGTTGAGTGTAGGCGTCCAGCAGTTGCTGGTTCTGCCGTTCCAACTCATTATTTTGGGCGTTGGAATCTGCCATGCGGCCCCCGAAACTATCAGAACTTGAGCCTGAGACCTACGGTCGCATTGTGGGTGGTGAGTTCCATTTTCGTGTCGAAGAAGTTCGCCTCGGTGGTGCCGAAGTACCGGTAGGCAAGATCAAGAGAGAGCTGACGGTTCAGCGGAATCTCAAGACCGCCCCCCACCTGGTAGGCGAAGACGACGTCATCGTCGGATAGATAGGAAAGCTCGTAGCCTGCATTGTCATAGGCGTAGGTGTCGTTCAGATGCAGGGCCGCGAACCCAACCCCTCCGCCGATGTAGGGGGTTATCGGGGTCTGGTTGTGCAGGTCGAAAAACACGTTGGCCATGAACGCAGTCGTATCAATGCTGCCGTTGGCAACGTTGTACCTGCTTGTCTGGTCGGTGATCGTGTCGAACTTGATGTCCTTGTAGGAGACTTCTCCCTCGAAACGGACCCCGCCGAAATCATACCCCATGACACCGCCCACGTTCACGCCGGGCTGGAACGAGATCCTGTCGTTGAACAGGGTACCGCTGCCGAAGCTAGTTGCATCGGTTTTCTCGGGGACGGTTACGCCTACGAAGCCGCCGATGTACGGTCCCTGGCGGAACGGGGCCGCCGATGCCACGGCCGGAAGTGCGAGTGAAGCGGCAACGAGGATTGCTAAAGTTGTCTTTTTCATGGATTTCCTCCTTCTGTTTGCAGGTCTCTTCTCAATCAACGGCAATAACAAAGAACATGCGGTGAAGTATACAGCGTCCTGCGGCGCTTTGTACAGTTTTCGTTATCTACAGTGCAATACAGCGAGCACCTTTGATGCAGTACCGCGGGCTTCTTTGTCAGCCGCGGCAGGCATTGACAGCTTCCAGTGACTTTTCTATGGCTGTAAAAAGATCCTTGTAATCAACCGGTTTCGCGATGTAATGGTCGAGGTGGAAACCGGTTCCGACGCTGTGTTCGACGGTTGCCCTGCCGGTGTCGGCCGTGATGAAGATCAACTGCACGTCAGGTTTTATGGCCCGCAGAGCCTGGACCATGGCTATCCCATCCATCTCGGGCATGTTCACGTCGGTGATCACGATGTCGAAGCTCTCCTGCCTGAAGAGATCGACCCCTTTTCTGCCGTTGTTCGCCGTGCGGATCTCCATGTCGACGTACTTGCGCTGCAGCACGACGCCCAGTATCTCCAGGGTATCCCTGTCATCTTCAACGACCATCATCCTAAGCTTCATATCAAACCTCGATCCTGAACTCGGCGCCGCCCGGCACGTTGCGCGCGGTGAGCACCCCTCCCATATTTTTTTCAATGATGGTCTTGGACATGAAGAGCCCTACGCCGGTTCCGGCCTGCGGCCCTTTCGTGGTGAAATACGGGTCGAAGATCTTGTCGATGATCCCCTCCGGGATCCCCCCCGCGTTGTCGGTGACCACCACAACCGACCTATCCTTCTCCTCCCCGATGGCGATGACCACCCGCGGTGACGCGACGGCGCGCTCGACGAAGGCGTCGCGTGTGTTCAGCAGGATGTTCAGGAGCACCTGGGAAAACTCGTTCGGGTACCCCTCGATGCACGGGTCGCCATCCTGCTTCACCTCCACGGCAATATTGAGCGACTGCAACCATCCGTCCACGAGGGAGAGGGTCTTGCCGACCTCATCGGCGATCCTGAAGCGCACCTTCTCCTTGTCCGGCCGGAAGAAGCTCCTGAAATCGTCGATGGTCTGCGACATGTGCTTCACGATCTGCATGGTCTTGCGCGCATGTTCTTCCAGGTATTCCCGGTCGACCTGACCTAGCTCGTAAAAAAGAGGCGGTTGCTGGACCATGAGGCCAAGGGCGTTCAGCGGCTGGCGCCATTGGTGGGCGATGTTGCCGATCATCTCCCCAAGGGCAGCCTGACGGCTTTGCTGGGTGAGAAGCTGTTCCTGCCTGCGCAACTCCTCGAGGGCGCGGATCTTTTCTGCGGTCTCGCTGCGCAACTCGTCCATGGCGAGGGAGAGCTGCCGCTCGGCAAGATCGCGCTCCGTCTCGCGCCGCTGCAACAGATGCGACGCCTGCACGAGCGCCTCGGCCACCTCGGTGGTCTCCTTGACCGACTCGCTGCGTATGCTCGTCACCACCCTCCCCTGCCCTATGGCCAGCGCGGGCTCCACGAGGCTCAGCACGTCGTTGGCGATGCGATGCCCGATGAAGATGGCCAAAAGGAGGCCGAGCATGGAAATGGCGGCAACCCCGGCGACGGCCCACGCCACCCATAGGTAGATCTGGTGCAGAACCAGCCCCTTGGGCACCCCGAAGGCGACGGTCCATCCTGAATAGGAAGACTTGGCGAAGGCTGTGAAGGCCTCTTCCTTCGCCGGGAAGGTCTGCATGATACTCCCCTCGCCTGCCGCGGCGGCGGCACGGCGCAGCTCTAGGCCGGCCTGCTTTCCGACGACATCGCCGAGATTCCCGGTGCGCGCCGTGATGACGCCGTTGCGGTCCAACACCGCGCCGTACCACTCCTTGAAGACGTTTCTGCTTTGCAAGATCGTGGAGAGTTTTTCGGACGAGAAAGTCATGGAGAGATCGAAGGCCACGCCGCCGTCGATGATGACGGGAACATCTATGGCGATGAGCGGTCGCCTGGTGACGGCCCCGATGAAAAGGTCGCTCACCTGCGGCTGTCCGGTCTCGAAGATGCGCCGCACCATGCGGAGGTTGCTGCGTTTGGGAAGCGTGCTCCCGAAGGGGCGGTAGGTGTTGACGAGCTGCTGCCCATCCCGGTCGGCGATGACGATGTCCGCACCCGGGTAGTTCCGGAGGATCTCCTTGCACTGAAGATAAAGCGCGGGTAGGTCCCTGCTCCTGAACGATGGGGATGTGGCGAGAGCGGCGAGCGACGCCTGGACGTTGGCAAGTTCGCGGTCCACCACGAGGGACATGGCGCGCGCGTTCACCAGCATGTCGCGGTTCACCTGGTCCAGTTTGGTCACGTAGGCGTGGCGCACCATTACCGTGGCCAAAAGCCAAACGGGCAGCACGCACGCCGCGACCAGGAAGCAGAGTTGTAGGCGGATTGTGGACTTCTTGTTTTCCGGCATTGCGGTCCTTTACTGGGCCGTTACTGTCTCAGCGGTGCTTTCCCTGCCAGGTGCAGCGTCACTCGAGCATTTCGGCAAGTATGGCGTCGAGGCTCTTTCCCAGGTAAAGGTTTTCCAGCAGTTTCTGCAGCGTCGTTTGAATCCCTTTGTACTGGCAGTTCGCCACCAGTTGGTTCTCGAGAATCTGCAATTGATCTCTGGTCATCCTTCCTCCTTTTCTCATTATCGGAGCCGCCGACACCAATTCTGCCAAAGGCGCGTTTTCTGTCAATGCGCCCAGTAGGAAAAAAGCTGAAGGATTACAAGATGAAGTAGTGTTAAGCTGATGGTTCCCAGCGCCTGAACCAGGCGAGGAGCGCTTCGGCTGATTGAGCACCAGATATCTGGTCCACGGTCTTTGCGCCGCGCAACAGGTGGGTCACCGGGATCCCTCGTACCCCGAAGCGTGCCGACAGGGTCGGGCTGTCATCGCAGTTCACCTGGATCACGGCGGCCTTTCCGGCCAGAAGTTCTGCAGCTTTTCGCACCGCCGGTGCGAATGAGACGCAGTGGGGTCACCATGGGGCCCAGAACTCGACCAGCACCGGCCCGTGGTAGGAGGAGAGGAAGGGGTTGAAAGTGGAGTCGTCCAGTTGCAAGGGGTGGGTGTAAAGCGGAGGAAGTTCGCCGCGGCAGCTGCCGCACTTGCCTGCGATGCCTTCCTTGTCGGAGGGGACGCGGTTCTTGGCGCCGCATGAGGGACACCTGATTTCGTAATTTTGCATGGTACACCTCCTGTTGGTTTTTCAAGTATAAAATGCGCTGGGGCTTGTGGGGTCTAGTCGGTAAATCCCCTCTATCCCCCCTTCGCCAAGGCTACGGGGGGCAGGCTCCCCCTTCGCAAAGGGGGGAACGTTTTGGCGCGGTCGGTGCTTCGTGGGCGGCAGCGCCTCCTTCCCCGGTTTGTATTCTACCATCCCGCGGGGTCGGCGCAGATTGATATGATTCTCGAGGATTCTCCCGTTTCAAATTTACGAAGTTTCTGCTATGTTAGGTCGTTTGCTTCGCCCCTCGACCAGGGGAAACTATAACGGAGGTTTTATTCCGCATGAAGTTCCGCATCCTGTTCCTTCTCCTTGCCGCCCTCTTCGCCGCTACCGGCGCACAGGCGGCGCCCGCCGCAAAGGCCGCCCCGGCCGCCGTCACCCAGGGAGTCCACGTCCCGATCCTTCTCTACCACCGCTTCGGCCCCACCGTGGCCGACGGCATGACGATAAAGACCTCGGTCTTCGAGGAACACCTGAAGTACCTGAAGGCGAACGGCTATACCGTGATCCCGCTCAGGAAACTGGTGGACTATTACCTGAAAAAGGGACCGGCACCGGCACCCAAGTCCGTGGTCATCGTCGAGGACGACGCCCACAAGTCGGTCTACACCGACATGCTGCCGCTCGCCAAGAAGTACAACGTCCCGGTCACCGTGTTCGTCTACCCCTCGGCCATCTCCAACGCGAAGTACGCGATGACCTGGGAACAGCTGAAAACGCTGCAGAAAAACGGCTTCGACATCCAGTCGCACACCTTCTGGCACCCGAACTTCAAGAAGGACAGGAAGAAGATGGCTCCGGCCGAATTCGAAAAGTCGGTGCAGACCCAGTTGAAGAAATCGAAGGCGCGCCTCGAGGAGAAGCTCGGCACCAAGGTCGACCTTCTGGCCTGGCCCTTCGGCATCTACGACGACTACCTCCTGAAGCGTGCCGCCGAGGCCGGCTACGTCGCCACCTTCACCATCGAAGCGCATCACGCCGGTCCGAACGACCAGGTGATGAAGCTGCCGCGTTACCTCCTCATCAACGCGGACCAGGGGAAATCCTTCGCCCGCATCGTCGAAGGGACCGCGCCCAAGCGCAACATCGTCTACTGACAAGAAGGGGAGCGGCTCTAACGCCGCTCCCCGCTTATGTTCGGTGATTAATATGAGTAAAGAAGAAGGGTGCGGAAACAACTGCAAGAAGCACCCGTGCGAGGACTGCAATTTCTGTCAGTGGTGCTCCGATGACAGGTGCAGGATGTGCAGAGGCAGGCAAAGCGGCAAGAAGAAGCTTTCCATCGCCGAGCAGATCGCCCTTTACGAATCGCTGAACCGGAAGAAGCCCGCCTGAATCATCCCCGATCCGCGAATAGCGCCGTTTAAAATCCTCAAGTAGTCATCCCCTCGTCCGAAGAGAAGCTTGAGTCAGATGTCGGTCCCCTGCCGCACCTGCACCCTGGTTACCCTGACGCGCGGCTTCACGCCGGTCAGCTCGTGATAAAGCGAGGCCAGGTAACGCACGGTCACCACCTTGTGGAGGTACGACTGCGTCCAGCCGTAGAGGAGCTTTCTGAGCCTCGACGGTGTGCGACTGCCAAGGAGCAGCGGGCAGTAATCCGAGAGCCGCACCGTGACACGGATACCATCCCCGGCCGGTGCGGTTGCCAGCGAGAACATGCCGCTGTCGCACTCGCCGGGCTGCACCAGAAACCCGCCGCTGATGTAGAGGTGCACGGCATGCGCGTTCTCGATGGTCTCGAAGCGGGGGGGAGCGAAAGAAAGCAGGGAGAGACCTGGACCGCTGACGCGAAAGCGTACCCCGTCGGCGTCGGCAACCGGGGTGATCATACCGAAGGTGGCGCGGCGCACGACCTTGAAATAGTGCTCGAGCAGGAACGGGGGGGCGGCGCGAAGCGAGACCGAAGAAGGAAGGTCGATCCACTGGACCGAGAAGACGGAGCTGTCCGGAAGCAGTATCTGCTGGTGAAAGATCTCCAAGTGCTTTGTCGGAGGGTGTGGCATGAGGGCTCCGGATACCGCGGCAATGACAGACGGCAAAAGATACCACAGAGTACCGTAATTTGGCACGCATCAAAAGACAGGAGCACCCCGAAGGGAGAGGTTCATGGAAATAGTGGCATGGTCGGATAGTCTCAGCCTCGGCATCGCGAAGGTGGACGAGCAGCACAAAAGGCTGATCCAGATGATGGAAGAGCTGGACGAGGCGATCAGGAACAATCAGGGGGCGGACGTGGTAGAGGACGTGCTGACGAACCTGTTCAACTACGCCCAGGCCCACTTCGCGGTCGAGGAAGAGCTGTTCCGCAAGCACAAGTATCCGGAGATGGCGCTGCACGAGCTGGAACACCAGCGTTTCATCGCGAAGGCGTTCGCCTTCAAGGAGCGCCTTGGGAACAGCAAGCCGGGGCTCGCCCTGGAACTGCTGAATTTCCTCTCCAGCTGGGTCTTGAACCACATCGAGCTCACCGACAAGCGCTACGCGAAGTACCTGCGCGACTGCGGCGTGAGCTAGCGGGACCTACCCTTTCACCGCGACGACGTATTTCAGATAACGCCCTTCCGCAAAGGTCACCGGGTACGGAAAATCCTCCGGCTGCCCGGTGACCGCAATCACCTGCAACTCCGCCCCACCCTGCAACGCCCCCCTGCGCAGTTCCTTCAGGTAATCCGCGAGATCGACCTTCTGGTGGTTCGACGAGGTGATGAGGAGTCCGCCGGGCTTTAAGAGCCTGAGCGCCGAAGCCGCGAGGTCGGAAGTCCCGCCACGCGTGGTGAAGCGGTTCTTGGAGGTGGTCGAGAATGAGGGGGGATCCATGAGGATCACGTCGTAGACCTTCTTCTGGCGCGCGAGGTCGTCGAGCGTGGCGAGGCAATCCCCCACCAGAAACTCGTGGCGCTTGGGGTTCAGCCGGTTCAGGTTGAAGTTTTCCCTCGCCTGCGCCATGTATCCCGGGGACGCGTCCACGCTGGTGACGAGGCTCGCCCCGGCCGCGGCCGCCGCCACGGAAAAGGCGCCGGTGTAGCTGAAGAGGTTCAGGAAACGCTTCCCCTTCACGCGTGCCATCAGTTCGCGGCGGTTCTTGCGCATGTCGAGGAAGAGCCCGGTGTTGAGGCCGCGCTCGAGGCTCACCTGGAAGACGAGTCCGTTCTCGCGCACGTGGTGCGGTTCCGGCGCGGAGGTGCCGGCGAGGAGATGGCCGTACTTCTTGGAATCGCCGGCCGCCTCGAGCTCACGCGTGTTCTGGGGGCGCACCTTCTCGTAGATCCCGGCCGGTGCGAGGAGGTCTTCGAGCGCCTGGGTGACGAGCTTGAGGTGCCGGCGCCAGCCGGAGCAGTAGATCTGCACCATGAGGTAATCGCCGTAGCGGTCGACGGTTAAGCCGGGAAGGCCGTCCCCTTCGCCGTTCACGAGGCGGTAGGCGTCGGAATCCTCGAGGTCGGCGTGCTGCTTTCTAAGCTGCACCGCGCGCTCCAGGCGTTTCAGCACCCATGCGCGGTCCAGGCGCATCCGCTCGCGCGACAGCACCCGCGCCACGATCCGGTCTGACGGGTCAAGGAGCGCGGTGGCGAGGAAGGCGCCGGAGGCATCGACCAGTTCCACGAGGTCCCCGGCCTCGCCGGCCGGCCATTTCCTGGTATAGGCATCGGCGATGATCCAGGGATGCCCCAGTTCGATCATCCGCACCGACTCGCTTCCAACGACACACTTCTTTGACACGTTCACTCCTTTAGGGAAAGGGGGCTCGGCCCCTCGTTTCCGTACTGCCTGAGGCCCTAAACTGTATCTTTTTTTGCACATTAGGGAAAGGTGGGCCTTTGCTGCAAAAAGGCAAATCCCCCCTGTCCCCCCTTCGCAAAGGGGGGGACGCTAGGCGCGGGCAGCGCTTCGTAGGGAGCGGTGCTCCCTCCACTCAGATATGAAACTGGACATTACTGGATGAAGCAAAAGAAGGGGCGGCGCTCCCGTGAGGAACCCCGCCCCTTTTAGACGACTTGTGAAAGCACTACCCTTAGTGGGTTACCTGACCTGCCTGCTCTGCGGCCATGGCGGTACGTGCCTGCTCCATCGCTTCGAATTCCTTCAGCTTCTCACCGAGCCAGAAGTGCAGCTCGCGGGCGGTCTGATGGTTCACGACAACACCGTTGATGACCTGACGCACGAGGCTCCTGCCCAGATCGGACGGCTCAACCTCGGTCTCCGGACCAATCTGGCCGGCCTGGGTGATCTCGTGGCTGATGGCGTTCGGAAGCGGCTGACGCTCAAGGTAGAAGTTGATGACGAGCTCGCCGCGCGGAGAGATCCCGCCGTGGGCACCGTTCACATAGACGGGGTTGTAGTCGTAGGTGAAGATGTATTTAAAGGTCATTTCGTTCTGTTTGGACATGCGGCTGCTCTCCTTTGGCTGATGGCATTGAATAACGGCATGCGACTTATAACACGGAGCGCCCCCGGAAGGCAAACAAGAATGTAAAGGGCGCTAATGTCGGGCTGCGGCGGCTAGGCTCCTCCCCCCGGAGGGGGGAAGCCGGAGCCTTGGCCCCTGCGCTCCCCCTCCCTGACCCTCCCCCTCCAGGGGAGGGGATGCCGGATGATGGGCGTGTCCTGGCGCAAAGCGCGGTTTTAGACGTGGTGGCGGTGCTCGGTCTTGGAGAGGTAGTAGTCGTAGTCCCCCTCGTAGAGGCGCATCTCGCCGTGGTCCACCTCGATGACCCGGTCCACCAGTTCGCGCAGGAAGTGACGGTCGTGGCTCACCAGGATGACGGTCCCCTGGAAGTTCGAAAGGGCGTCGAGCAGGATCTCGCGCGAACGGATGTCCAGGTGGTTCGTCGGCTCGTCGAGAACGAGGAAGTTCACCGGACGCGCCAGGAGCGTCGCCAGCACGACGCGGCTCTTCTCGCCGCCGGAGAGGTTCTCGACGCGCTTGTCGACGTCGTCCCCCTGGAAAAGGAAGGAGCCCAGGAGGTTACGGATGACGCCGATGGTGGCGAGAGGGATGACGTCCTGCACCGTTTCGAAGATGGTCTTCTTCGGGTCGAGGATCTCCATGGCGTGCTGGCTGAAGTAGCCGAGCTCCACGTTGGCGCCGAGCGCCACGCTGCCGCAGGTGGCCTCGGTCTGCCCGGCTATGGTCTTCAAGAAGGTCGACTTGCCGGCCCCGTTCACACCGACCACGGCGATCTTGCTCAGGCGCTTGATGACGCCGGTCACCCCGGAGAAGATGGGGTGCTCGCTCCCGTCCGGGTTGGGCCAGCTCTTGCCGAGGTTATCCATGATGACGACGTCGTCGCCGCTGCGCGGCGGTTCGTTGAAGACGAACTTGACCACCTTGTCCTCGGGGGGGATCTCGATGCGGTCGATCTTCTCGATCTTCTTCACGCGTGACTGCACCTGGGCGGCGTGGGAGGCGCGGGCGGCGAAGCGGGCGATGAACTCCTCTTCCTTCGCGAGCATCTCCTGCTGACGCTTGTAGCTCGCCAAGAGCTGCTCGCGCCGGATGTCGCGCTCGCGCTCGTAGAAATCGTAATTGCCGCCGTAGGTGGTGACGGTCTTGTTGGCCACCTCGACGATGCGGGTCACCACGCGGTTCATGAAGTCACGGTCGTGGCTCGTCATGAGAAGCGCGCCCTTGAACTCGCTGGCTAACCACTCCTCAAGCCAGATGATCGATTCGACGTCCAGGTGGTTCGTCGGCTCGTCGAGAAGAAGCACGTCCGGCTGCAGGGTGAGTATGCCGGCGAGGGCCACGCGCATGCGCCAGCCGCCGCTGAAGGATTCAACCGGGTTGTGGAAACGGTCCGGGCCGATGCCGAGGCCGGTGAGGACTTCCTGGGCGCGGGAGTCGAGATCGTAGCCGCCGCGATGCTCGAACTCTTCCATCGCGACGCCGTAGCGCTCGAGAAGGCTCGCCATGTCGTCGTCGGACATGGGTTGCCCCATCTGCTCCTCCATCTGCTTCAGCTCGCCCGCCAGGCGCACCGTCTCCGCCGAGACCGCCATCACCTCCTGAAGGGCGGAACGTCCCGCCATATCGCCGATGTTCTGGGAGAAGTAACCGATGGTGGTCTTCTTGCCGACGGTGATCTCACCGGCATCCACCTCTTCCTCGCCGGTGATGATCCGGAAAAGCGACGTCTTGCCGGCGCCGTTGGGACCGACGAGCCCCGTCCTCGTACCGGGAAGTATCTGGAAGCTCGCCTCGCGGAAAAGTACCTGCGAGCCGTGTTGTTTCGTGATGTTGGAAAGGTGGATCATGCTTTCTCCCTGGACCGATTTTGAACTTTCCAGCGTTAGCATGAACGCGCGGCAGTGACAACTTAATTTTTGTCAAGGTGCGGGGGAGTGTGGTTCGTATCCGCCTTGGGTGACGCGGGGTGTGCGTCATTTAGCGTACAGATGGGACAGCTAGTGTGCAAATGCCGGACAGTCGGCAGGAAGCGGCGCGGCGGCGAACAGGTGTGCGAGGGGAGGCGTCGAGGATAAGTATCGGTAATGGCGGGAGAAACGGAGTTAATGAGAGATAATGTCGCAGGCGCCATTTTGGGCCTTCTTTGTGCTTCTGCGAGAGGGAAGCCTTGAGTGCCACAGGGAGGGGAATATGAACATCTATAGCGCGCTGATGATGTCCGTAACCATGATCATGACCGCAGTCATGCTGCCTCGCATCTACTTTTCCTGGATCACGGCGCAGCATTGCGACGAAGCTGAGATCGGCCAGCTGGAACAGCTGCTCGCTGAGCAGAACCGCTGGGTCTGGCGCCACTTCGGTTGCGCGACCCTTGCCGTCGCCATGATCTGGATGGCGCACAACTCGCCGAACGACCTGGGCATCCCGGCATCGATGGAGATGACGCTTGCCTGCTACGCCACGGTTTCGCTCTTCTTCGCCGTGCTGGAATCGCTCATCGCCCAGAAGGTGGCGGCGTACCTTGCCCTGGTCCCGGTCGCGATGAGGGAAGAAAAGGACTAGCCCTTCCCGATGAAGCGCTCCACACCTCGCCTGAGCAGGTTGGCGAGGTAGATGGAGACGAACATGATGAGGGCGACGTTGACGAACCTGGTCCAGACGGGATCGCCGCCGACAGTCGCCCTCGCGGCGCTGTGGTAGAGATAGAAGCCGCTTCCCACCGCCCCGACGATGGCGCCCGCCGCCACGAAGGGGCGTCTTAGTTTCGAGACCGTTTTTTCCTTTTGTTGCACCTTGATTCCCCTTCCCGGCCTCAGTGGTATTGGCGCTCGCCGAAAAGCGCCGAGCCGACACGCACCAGGGTAGCCCCCTCCTCGATCGCCGCCTCGAAATCCCCGGACATCCCCATGCTGAGTTCCCGCATCTCGACGCCGTCGATCGCTGCGCCCGCCACCGCTTCGGAGAGCTCGCGCAGCTTTCTGAAGAAGGGGCGCGCCAGCTCCGGTTCGTCGAAGAAGGGGGGCATCGTCATGAGGCCCACGATTTTCAGGTGCGGCAGTTGCGCCACCTCGCGCACGAGACCTATGAGTTCCTCGCTGCTGGTCCCGCCCTTGGTTTCCTCACGCGAGATGTTCACCTGGATCAGGATCTCGCACACCTTTCCCAGGGCGCCCCACTGGCGGTCGATCTCCTTTGCGAGGCTTGCGCGGTCCACCGAGTGGATCAGCTCGACCTTCCCGGCGATCTGCCGCACCTTGTTGCTCTGGAGGTTGCCGATGAAGTGCCAGGAGATCCCTTCCGGCAGCTCGTCGAGTTTACCGACCAGTTCCTGGACGTAGTTCTCGCCGAAGATGCGCTGGCCGCAGGAGTATGCCTCGGCGATGGCCGCGGCAGGCTTGGTCTTGGAGACGGCGACGAGCCGAACCTCCTTCGGATCACGTCCGGCCCTGAGTGCGGCCTTTGCGATGCGCCCCTCGATCGCTTTCAGGTTTTCGGTTATCTCGCCCATGGCACCCTCCTTACTGCGGCAACGCGCCCATTACCCTTAACTGCTCAACCACCTCGCAAAGCGGCAGCCCGACGACGTTGGTGTAGGAGCCGTCGATCTTTTGCACCATGTGGGCGGCGCCACCCTGGATGGCGTAGGCGCCCGCCTTGTCGAAGGGACAACCGGTGGCGATATAGGACTCGATCTCCTCGTCGCGCAGTTGCTTGAAGTACACCTTGGTGCGGACCGCTTTGACTACGGCGCCGTCGCGCTCCCGGTCGTAGATGGCGAAACCTGTGACCACCTCGTGCGGCACCCCGGAGAGTTTCTTCAGCATGCGGAAGGCGTCGTCGTGGTCCTTGGGTTTCCCCATGATCTCGCCGTCGCAAAGGACGATGGTGTCGGCGCCGAGGAAGAAGCGGCCTTCGGTCTTTGCCGATGCCGCACGGGCCTTTCCTTCGGCCAGACGCAGCACGTGGTCCACCGGTTCCTCGCCCGGAAGCGGGTCCTCGCAGATGTCGGCGGGGACGACGCGGAAGTTGATTCCTGCAGATTCGAGAAGCTCGCTGCGCCGGGGGGAGGCGGAGGCGAGGATTATGCTTTGGGTCATGTCGGTGCTCCTTGCAATTTACGTCGGACTATTAAGCGGGGTGATCAAGGCAAATCCCCCCTGTCCCCCCTTCGCAAAGGGGGGGACGTCAGGCCACATACTGCGCTGCGTGGGCTGCTGGGCGGTTGGGCGGATAATCATTCAGCCTTTACGGCGTTTGCAGAGGCGGTAGACCAGGACTACTAGCAGGATGGCGGCGGCGCCCAGGGCGGTTCTTTTATGGCTGCCGGTGGCGAGACCGTAGATGAGCGAGGCTACCCCCATCACGAAGATCAGGGCCTCAAGGGACAAAAGCCGGCCGACCACGCTTATTTCCTGACTCTCCTTGTTCCCCGTCATGACGCCCTCCCCTTCCCTCGCGGCGGCTAGGCTGTCACTACAGCTAGGCCGACACCTCGGGAAGCCATTTCTCCAGTGCCTCGAGACCGCGCTGGGCCAGAAGTCCACGCTTCTCTTTCTTCTTTATGCGCCCGATAAGGGGCGGGAAAAGCCCGTAGTTCACGTTCATGGGCTGGAAGTGCTCGGCCTCGGTGTTGGTGATGTGCCGGGCCAGGGCGCCTATGGCGGTTTCGGCGGGGGGGACGAGGAGCGTCTCTCCCAAAGCCAGACGCGCGGCGTTGACGCCGGCCACGAAACCGCTCGAAGCGGACTCGACGTAACCTTCCACGCCGGTGATCTGCCCGGCGAAGAGGATCCTTGAATCCTCCTTCAGCTGGCAGGTGGGGAGCAGAAGCTTCGGCGCGTTTATGAAGGTGTTGCGGTGCATGGAACCAAGGCGCAGGAACTGGGCGTTCTCAAGGCCCGGGATCATGCGGAAGATCCGCTTCTGCTCGGGCCAGGTGAGCTTGGTCTGGAAGCCGACCAGGTTGTACATGGTAGCTTCCATGTTCTCCTGGCGCAACTGGATTACGGCGTAGGGCTCGACACCGACGCGCGGGTCGACGAGCCCTACCGGCTTCATGGGACCAAAGCGCAGCGTCTCGACGCCGCGGCTCGCCATCTCCTCGATAGGCATGCACCCTTCGAAGTGCACCACCTTCTCGAAGCTCTTCGGCTCCACCTTCTCGGCGGCGATGATCTCCCGGACGAAGTTTTTATACTGCTCCTCGTCCATGGGGCAGTTCAGGTAGTCGTCGCCGTCACCCTTGCCGTAGCGCGAGGCGCGGAAGGCCTTGTCGTAGTCGATGGAATCGGCGGCGACGATGGGGGCGATGGCGTCGTAGAAGTAGAGGTAGTTGCCGGTGAGGCGACCGATCTCCTCGGCGAGTGCGCCGCTCGTCAGGGGACCCGAGGCGACGATGACGATCCCCTCTTCCGGGATGCGGGTGATCTCCTCGTGCACCACCTCGATGTTCGGGTGGGACTCGATCTTTTTGGTCACGTATTCGGAGAAGAGCGTGCGATCGACGGCGAGGGCGCCGCCGGCGGGGACCTTGGTCGCTTCGGCGCCTTCCATGAAAAGGGTGTGCAGCCTGCGCATCTCTTCCTTCAAAAGACCCACCGCGTTCTCGAGGGCATCGCCTCGGAGCGAGTTGGAGCAGACCAGTTCTGAGAGGCCCGGGAGGTGGTGCGCCTCGGAATAGTTGTGCGGTTTCATCTCGTAGAGGCGGACCTTCACGCCGCGTTGTGCCGCCTGCCACGCCGCCTCGCAACCGGCGAGACCGCCGCCTATAACAGTAACTTCTTGCATCATTTCTCCAGTAAAACTTAAAGGCTAAAACCAAAACCATTTAACAGGGATAAAGGGGATACAGGGGATAAAACCAAAACCTTTTCTCACGCAAAGACGCAAAGGCGCAAAGAGAGACAAAAAAACCTTTTTGGGGTTAAACCTTAAAACCTGTCTCGCGCAAAGACGCTAAGGCGCAAAGAAAAACAAAATCCTCTTCGGGTTAAACCCAAATCTTGTTGCTTTTGCCTTTATCCGTGTTCATCCCCTTCATCCCTGTTAATCGGGGTCAAGGTTTTGCCTTTGCCTTTCTTTGCGTCTTTGCGTCTTGAGTGAGCGCAGCGAACGGGCGTGACGAACGGGGGGACAAAATAAAGACGGGGCCCGAAGACCCCGCTTGTGCGTAACCCAAAACCTGCGACAAAGGGGACAGGCACCTGCGGAGCCAGTCCCCTCGCAGTTACTCCTTGTTGCTCTGGTAGTCGCACCCTTCCTTGGGACACTTCAGGAACTCGCCGGTACGCTTGTACACCTTCTTCACCAGAAGCGGGAAGCCGCACTTCGGACAGGGCTTTTGCACCGGCAGATCCCACAACGCGAACTTGCACTCGGGATACCGGTTGCACGAGTAAAAAAGCTTCCCGAAACGGGACTTCTTCTCGATCAGCTCTCCCTTGCCGCAGGCGGTGCAGGTGATGCCGGTCCCCTTGGGCTTCACCAGGGGCTGGATGTTCTTGCAGTTCGGATAAGCGGAGCAGGCGAGGTACTTCCCGAAACGCCCTTCCTTGATGAGCATCTTGCTGCCGCACTTGTCGCAGACTTCCTCGGAGACGACCGGCTCGGCCACCTCTCCGGTCTCCTTGTCGAGACGACGGATGTAACGGCACTCGGGGTAACCGCTGCAGGCGAAGAACTTGCCGAACTTGCCTAGCTTCACGACGAGCGGCTTGCCGCACTCGGGGCAGACCTCGTCGGTCGCCTCGGTGGTCAGGTCGGACTTGCTCACCTCTCCTTCTTTCAGCTTCAGAAGGTTGATGAACGGCCCCCAGAACTCGTGCAGAAGCGGTCGCCACTGCTTCTCGCCGCGCGACACCATGTCGAGCTCTTCCTCGAGGTTCGCGGTGAAGTTGTAGTCGACGTACTGGTTGAAGTGGTTGGTCAAAAGATCGGAAACCACCATCCCCACGTCCTCGGGGAAGAAGCGCTTCTTGTCCAGGCGCGCGTACTTCCTCTCGGTGAGCGTGTTCATGATGGAGGCGTAGGTGGACGGACGCCCGATGCCGTACTCCTCCAGGGTCTTCACCAGGGTCGCCTCGGTGTAGCGCGGCGGCGGCTGGGTGAAGTGACGCTCGGGGAGGAGTTCGTTCAGCTTCAGGATGTCCCCCTCGGCCATCGGCGGGAGCATCCCTTCCTTCTCCTTGTCCTCGGCCTCGTCGTCCACGCCCTCGATGTAGAGCTTCATGAAACCGGCGAAGCGGATCACGGTGCCGGCGACGCGGAAACGGAAACCGGGCCCCGCGGTGATCTCGACGGAGGTCTGGTCGAGGAGCGCCTCGGCCATCTGGCAGGCGACCGTCCTCTTCCAGATCAGGTCGTAGAGCTTGAACTGGTCCGAGGTGAGGAACTTCTTCAGCTCGATCGGGGTCTTGGAGATGTAGGTCGGACGGACCGCCTCGTGGGCCTCCTGGGCGTTCTTCGACTTGTTCTTGAAGAAGCGCGGCTTCTCGAGGGCATATTCCTTGCCGTAGAGCGAGGTGATGACGCTCTTCGCCTCATCGAGGGCCACGTTGGAAAGCGCCACGGAGTCGGTACGCATGTAGGTGATGAGACCTACGTGACCGTCGCCGATGTCGATGCCCTCGTAGAGCTTTTGCGCCGTTGACATGGTCTTCTTGGCGGAGAAGCCGAGCTTTCTCGCCGCCTCCTGCTGCAGGGTAGAGGTGGTGAACGGCGGCGACGGCGAGCGTTTCCTCTCGCTCTTGGTGACCTTGTCGACCCGGTATTCGGGGTCGACCGGTTTTTGCACCACGAGCGGCGCGCCCTTCTCGTCACCCTCCTGGAGCGGGAACTGGCGCCCACCCAGCAGCCCGAAGAGCCGGAAGGCGGCGTCGCGGTCCGGGATGTCGAACTTGGAGAGTTTCTTTCCTTCCGCCTCGACGAGCGCCGCGGTCAGCCCCTGTTTTTTGGCGGTCTCGAGCCGCGCACCGATGGTCCAGTACTCCTGCTCCTTGAAGGCCTGGATCTCCTTCTCGCGCTCGCAGATGAGCCTCAGTGCCACCGACTGGACGCGCCCGGCGGAGAGGCCGTAGCGGATCTTCTTCCAGAGAAACGGTGAGAGGGTGAAGCCGACCAGGTAATCGAGGATGGAACGTGCCTGCTGGGCGTCGACCAGTTCGAGCGCGATGCCGCGCGGGTTTTGCACCGCGTGGACGATGGCGTCCTTGGTGATCTCGTGGAAGACGACGCGCTTGATCTCGAAGGGGGGCTTCTTCTTGCCGTCGAGCCCGAGCGCCGCCAGAAGGTGCCATGAGATGGCCTCCCCCTCGCGGTCGGGGTCTGTTGCAAGCAGCAGCGCGGAGATACCCTTCATCTCCTTCTTGATGGCGTCGATGTGCTTCTTGCTTTCGGGGAGAACGGCGTACTTCGGCTCGAAGTCGTGCTCCACGTCCACTGAGCCCTGCTTGCTCGGGAGGGCGCGCACGTGACCGAAGGAGGCGAGCACCTTGTACTCGGGGCCGAGGAATTTTTCTATGGTCTTCGCCTTTGCGGGCGACTCGACGATGACGAGATTTTGAGACATGTAACCACCTGGTAACGGTATTGGTTCAGACCGGCGCGAAACGCTTGCCGGGAAGCTGAGTTATCACACCCTTCACTTCCAAGCGCAGTAAGGTAGCGGAAACCTCGCCGGCTGTCAACGCGCTCTGCGCGATGAGTTCGTCGATCTCCAGCACGCCCTGGCAGATGAGGGCGTAGAGTTCGGCCTCCTGCGGGGTGAGCGGGAACGACGGGGGCTTACCTTTGGGATGGGTGACGCGGGGCTCGATGGAGAGTTCCTCAAGGATGTCCTCCACCTGCTGCACCAGCTTCGCTCCCTCCTTGATCAGGGCGTTGGCGCCGCGGCTGCCGTTCGCGGTGACGTTGCCCGGTACGGCGAACACCTCGCGTCCCTGCTCGAGGGCGTAACGCGCCGTGATGAGCGATCCGCTCGCCTCCCCCGCCTCGACGACCACCACGCCGCGCGACAGGGCGCTTATGATGCGGTTGCGCGCAGGGAAGTGCTCCGGCATAGGCTCGCTCCCCATCGGGAACTCGCTGATGACGGCCCCGTTCTCGCAAAGGGTGCGGTACAGGACGTCGTTCTCCGGGGGATAGATCACGTCGATGCCGCAGCCAAGGACCGCGACGCTTCTTCCTCCCGCCTTGAGCGCTCCCCAGTGGGCCGCGGTATCGATGCCGCGCGCCATGCCGGAGACCACGGTGATCCCCTGCCCGGCCAGTTCGCGCGCCAAAAGTGTCGCGGTGCTCTGCCCGTAATGCGAGGCGCGCCTGGAACCGACCACGGCTACCGCGGTCTCGCTGCCGTCCAGTTCCCCCATCAAATACAGGTAGGGGGGCGGGTCCGGGATCTCCATCAAAAGGCGCGGGTAGCGCCCGGAGAGGATGTCCACCACCTGCACCTTTCGCGCGGCAACCTTCCCGCACTCAGCCTGCGCAAAGGGGGCCCAGTCATGCTCCGCGATGGATGCGGCCGCGGCGGCGCTCACCCCTTTCACGGCGACAAGCTCGCGGTACGGCGCCTTAAGCGCCGCCTCGGGTGAGCCGAAGTGCGCGAGGAGCCGCAGGAAGGTGACGTTTCCCACCTGCGGGACCGATTTCAGGGCGAACCAGTAGTAGTGATCCATGGGGTCACCCCCTTTGGCGTCACCTGCTCTTTTTCATCTCCACGCGGTCGCCGCGGTACACGGTGTCCACGCTCTTCACTATCACGGCGGTGGAGCTGTTCATCCCGGTGGAAACCACCACGAGGGCGCCTACCACCTCGACCGGGAGCTTGTCGATCTTCACCTGGGTGTAGCGCTGGTCGGGCACCACGTCGCGCACGATGTAAAGCATGTTGCCCGGCTGCACCCCTTGCGCCTTGCCGAGGTCGAGGAACACCACGTCGTTCACGGCGAGGGCCTGGTTCCCGGTCTGGGTCTGCACGATGTAGCCGGTGAGGTCGCGGTCGGCGGCTCTAAGCGGCACGGTCAGCTTGCGCTCCTGGTACGGCATCAGGAAGGATCCTGCGCTGATCTCCTGGAACGATCTGGTGACGATCGCCTTGGAGGCCTTCTCTTCGACCTCGGAGAGCTGCAGCTCGCCAAGCGGCATCACCTGCTGCCCGAGGATCACGTTGGTGACCGGGTGGCTCACCGGACCGATCTTCTTGTAGATGAGGAAGCGGTCGCCGGGGTTGCCGCCGTTCACCCGCCCGATATCGGTATAGACGATGTCGTCGGCGCCTACCATCTCGCGGTTCTGATAAAGGGAGATGATGATGCCGGAGGGCTTCATCCCGTTCTCGATGAGAAAGCCTTCGCTGCCGTTCACCGCGAAGGTCGCCGCCTGGGGCTCCTCGCGCGGCTCCTGGGGCTTGGGCTGTTCCGCCTTGGGAGGCGCCGGGATCGGTTCGATCTCGATGCGGTCGGAGTAGATGCGCACCTTCTGCCCCGGATAGATGAAGTGCGGGTTGCCGACGGTCTGGTTGTTCGCCCAGAGGTTCGGCCAGTAGTAGGGATCTCTCAGGAAGCGCTGCGACAGCCCCCAGAGGGTGTCGCCGGGGACTATGGTGTAGATGGTGGGTTGTTCCTGCGCCGCCGCAACGGGTGCGGTGGTGGTGAGGCAAATGAAGAGCAGTGCCGCCAGACCAAGGTATTTTCTCATAGGCTCCTTTAGGGGCTTGAACACCCCACCCTCCTCCTCGGGCACGTGCGCCGCGAGGTCTGTGCAAATTGATACAACGGCTTCATGACAACAGGCGGTACAGAGACGGCCAAATCATTAATTAGTATTTTGCCGTCTTATAAAGGGTAACGCGACCGGAGCGGGCCGGTAAAACCGCGATGAGAGCGGGTCGGCAAAGGTGCCGTTTCCCGGCCTAAAGTGTGAGAGCCGAGAAAAATTTAACATAATTAAAGCGTTTTGCCTCGCAATGTCAAGGATAAAGACCTTTTGGGGGGTTCATTATCGCCGCGCTCTATGCTACGTTGTCCCGGTGCAGGACCGGCGCCAAGGCCGGCAGCCCCACAGATCCACAGGCAGGTATGGTTACGGGAGTGAAGGTGACGCAAGAAGAACAGGGTAAGGCGACGTTGCAGGAGAAGATGCAGGGCGGCAGGACGGCGGCAGGCAGGATGAAGCCCGAACTACTCGCTCCGGCCGGGAACATGGAGAAGCTGAAGGTGGCGATCCGCTATGGCGCGGACGCGGTGTACCTCGGTGGAAAGGCCTTTGGTCTCAGAAACCTCGCGGGTAACTTCACCAGGGAGGAACTCGAGGAGGCTGTGGCCTACGCGCACGCGCACGGCGTCAAGGTGTATCTCACCGTGAACGCCTTCGCCGACAACGCCGATCTGCCCGAGCTCGAGCGCTACCTCGACGAGGTCGCCCACATCCCCTTCGACGCCTTCATCGCCGCCGACCCCGGCGTCGTTGCGCTCATCGCCGAGCGCCTCCCAGGACGCGACATCCATCTCTCGACCCAGGCCAACACGACCAACTGGCGCTCCGCGCGCTTCTGGCAGTCCCAGGGGGTGACCCGGGTGAACCTCGCCCGCGAGATGTCCCTCGAGGAGATCGCCGAGACGGCGCGGCGCTGCGACGTCGAGCTAGAGGTCTTCGCCCACGGCGCCATGTGCATCTCCTACTCGGGGCGCTGCCTCCTCTCGAGCGCCATGACCGGGCGCGACGCCAACAAGGGGGAATGCACCCAGCCATGCCGCTGGAACTATTCCATCGTCGAGGAGACCCGTCCCGGCGAGTACTTCCCGATCCACGAGGACGAAAGCGGCACCTTCATCTTCAACTCGAAGGATCTCTGCCTGATCGAGCACCTTCCGGCGCTCGTGGAGAGTGGCGTGCACTCGCTGAAGATCGAGGGGCGCATGAAGGGGATCTACTACGCGGCGAGCGTGATACGGATCTACCGCGAGGCGCTGGACCGCTACTTCGAGGACCCGGAGGGTTACCGGCTGGAGCCGCACTGGCTCGAGGAGCTCGCCAAGGTGAGCCACCGCGGCTACACCACCGGCTTTCTCTTCGGCAAGCCGCGCGACGTCGACCACGAGTACCTCTCCTGCTACGTGAGAAACTACGAGTTCGTGGCGCTCGTGGAGGAGGGCTTTTCGGAAGGGACGCAGGTGCTGGTGAGAAACCGCCTCAAGGTGGGGGACGTCCTCGAGCTGATCGGCCAGGGGGCGAGCTTCACCCGCTTCACCCTCACCGGGATGCGTGACCTCGATGGGACGCCGCTCAGCGTCGCGCACGCGAACCAGCGCGTGGTCCTCGAAGGGGTGACCGGCGCAGGGGAATTCGACCTGATCCGGCGCGAGAAGATCGACTAGCCTCCCACCACCCGGTTCCGCCCTTCGTTCTTGGCCCGGTAGAGAAGCTGATCGGCGCAGGACAAAAGCGCCGCCGCATCGGCGCCGTCTTCGGGGAACCCGGCGACGCCGATGCTCACCGTCACCCGCCCGAGCGGCTGGGTCTCCCCCCCCGCAAAAGGGTGCTCCGCCACCCGGCTGCGCAGATCCTCCGCGACGTTCAAGGCAAGCTCCTTGCCGGTCTCCGGAAGCAAAAGCACGAACTCCTCGCCGCCGTAACGCGCGGCCAGGTCACACGCCCGCGTGTTCGCGGTCAAAAGTCCGGCGAGCCCCTTCAACAAGCGGTCCCCCTCGGGGTGGCCGTGGGTGTCGTTGTAATGCTTGAAGTGGTCGACGTCGAAGAAGATCAGGGAGCAGCGCTTGTCGTAGCGTTTCGAGCGCGCCACCTCCTGCGCCAGCGACTCCTGGAAGTAGCGGTGGTTGTACAGCGAGGTGAGGCCGTCGCGCACCGCCATCTCCTTCAAGGCCCGGTTCGCCTCCTGGAGGTCCTCGTTGGCGCGGGTCAACTGTTCCAGGAGTTCCCGGTTCTGCGCCACGAGGCGCGCCTTCTCCGCCGCGCGCCCCGCCACCGCCGAGATGAGGTCGAGGCTCTCGAACGGCTTCACGAGGTAATCGTAAGCGCCTGCGCGCAGCGCGGTTAAGGCGGAATCCAGCGAGGCGTGGCTCGTCATGATCACCACCTGCGTGTCCGGGTTGTGCTCCTTGATCTTCGTCAGAAGCTCGATGCCGCTCATACCCCCCATCCGGATGTCGGTGATCACGAGCGGGTGCGAACCGGAACGAAACGCCTCCAACGCCTCCTCGCCGCTCGCCGCCTCGGATACCTTGAAGCCGTCGGCGGTCAGCACCTGGGACACCACGCTCCTCAGGGTCTCCTCGTCGTCAACAACCAGCAGATGCATGTCCGTCCTCCTCTACCGCGGTGTTGTTCTTTATAGCCCGCCCCCTCAAGCACCAATGCAAATCCCCCCTGCCCCCCCTTCGCAAAGGGGGGAACGTGGGGCCATCTTCCCTGCTTCGAGAGGAACGCTTTACTGTACCCACCCTACAAGCGCGGGGCTTTACGCCGCCTGCACCTGCGCGGGCAGGGTGATGATGAAGGTCGTCCCCACACCCTCCTCGCTTTCCAGGCGGATCTCGCCGCCGTGATCCTTCACGATGCCGTAGCTCACCGAGAGCCCGAGACCGGTCCCCTGCCCGGCGGGCTTGGTGGTGAAAAAGGGATCGAAGATCTTTTCCCTGATCTCTCTCGGGATGCCGGGGCCGTCGTCGGCCACCCGGACCTCGACCCCTCCCGCGTCCAGTCGTTTCGCGCTCAGGCGCACGGTCCCCGCCGCCCCACCCATCGCCTGCTGCGCGTTGATCATCAGGTTCATGAGCACCTGCTGCAGCTGGTTCGCGTTGCCGCGGCAGAGGGGGAGCCCCTCCTCGACCTCCTTTTCCACCTTCACGCTGTTGATCCCCAACTGGTGGTCCACGATGGCCAGGGCGTCGCTCAGCACGAGGGCGATGTCCACCGCGGAGAACTCGACCTGCTCCTGGCGCGCGAACTTGAGGAGGTTCTCGATGATGGTCTTGCAGCGCTTGGTTTCCTTCTCGATGATGTGCAGGTTCTTCTCCAGCGGGTGCCCGCTCTCCACGCCGCGCAGCGAGAGCTGCGTGATGCCCAGGATGCCGGCGAGCGGATTCTTCACCTCGTGGGCGATCCCCGCGCCGAGCGCGCCGAAGGCCGCCATCTTCTCCGACTGCACGAGCTGCCCGTAAAGCTCCTTGAGCGCCTGCTCGCGCCCTCTGAGCTCGGTCGCCATCCGGTTGAAGGAGTAGGCGAGAGCGCCGATCTCGTCACCGGAGGAGGCCGGCACCTCCACCTCGAAGCGCCCCTGCCCCACCATGCGCGTCGCCTCGGATAGCTTCTCGATGGGGCGGGTGAGATGGTGCGACCAGAACTGGCTCAAAACAGCGGCCCCCACCAGCAGGACCAGGGAGAGGACGAGAAGGTCCAGTAACAGCGCGCGCGAGGTGAGAAAGGCGGCGCTCTTTTTGATCTGCACCCCTACGGTGAGCCCCCCGGTCATGGTGCGGGAGAAACCTCCCACGATGGCGGCGCCCCGGCTCTCATACTCCCGGGTGAGCCCGGAGACGCGGCTCGCCTTTTTCACCCAGGGCCACCACTCCCCTTCCGGAACGCTCCCGACGCGCCCCGTTTCCGCGTGGGCGAGGAAGCGGCCGGAGGCGTCGACGATGAAGGTGTCGAAGACCCTCGAGCGGGTGGCGATGCGCTGCAGCCGGTCGAGCCTGATCACCGCGGAGGTGAGCACCGGTTCGCCCCCGTCCGCCGCAGGTTCTGCGATGGTCACCTTCATGGCTGGAAAGGAGGAGGAAACCGCGGCGAACGCCACGACCGGCTCCCCCCCGGTCACCGGGTTCCCGCCTGCGCTGCGGCTGGAAGCGGCGCCCGCACCTACCCCTACCTTGCCTTGGGGACTGGCTCCGCAGGTGCCTGTCCCATTGCCAGTCCTCAAGGCACACAGCACTTCCTCCCTCGTCACCCCGGCGGCATCCATGGCGGCCTGGTCGTAGACCTCCTCGTCGCCGTCGGGGGCGCTGCGGGTCACCATGACGAACTCGCCGAACTCCTCGAAGAGCCCCTTTAGCGCCTGTTCACGCCCCCCCATCTCCCGGTCCGCCATGAGGCGCGAGAAGAGCTTCAGCTTCTCGGTGTACCCGGACACCAGGGTCCCCGCCTCCTCGGCGCTGTGCAGCGCCATGGTCGAAGTGAGATCGTGGATGTAGGCGGTCTTGTCCTTTTGGAACAGTGTCGCCATGGTGAAGGTGATGAGGCTAAGCACCACGGAGACGACGAGGAGCTGCGAGAGCAGGATCTTGAACCTGAGCGGGAACTTCAGTCCGGTATTCATCGCACCACCTCCCCGGCCTGTTTGCCGTAGACGACGCGTGAGGCGTAGCTCGCGTTGCCGGTCTCATCCACCGCCTCGACCCGAATCAGGTTCACCCCGGCCTTCAGCATCAGTTCGTGGCTAAAGGCGCCGGTCGGGGCGGTACTGGCGTCCGCACCGTTCACGTAGACGCGGGAGCCGGGGCGGGAAGTTCCGGTCAGGCGGAAGGCGCCTACCGTGGTGCTTTGCGGCGGGAAGTCAACGGCAAGCGCCGGCGCTTCGGTCTCCTGCAAGAGGCGGCAGTTCCCGGGCCTGCTGAAACGCCCCTCGCGCCCGTCCTCGATACGGCTCACCCTCCAGTAGTAGTTCCCCGCATCCAGGGTGCCGGCGGTCACCTCCGGCGCGGTCAACTTCAAGTCCATGACGGGCTTCTTGAAGCCGGGCTCGGTCGAGAGCTGGAAGTGGTACAGGGCGCTCCCGCCGGTCCAGTTGAAGTGCACCCTCGGGGGAAGCATCCGGAACCGGTAGATGAGCTGGTCGTTTTTGAGCGCGGGGGGCGAGGGTAGCGGCAGCGCCGGACCGGCCGCCACGCCGCGCCTTAAAGTGATGCCGTAGTTCGCCGGAACGCGCACCGGGCCGTCCTCTCCCTCCACGTGCAGCCGGCCCGAGTAGACGACAAGGCTCGTTGCATCGTCGCCCAAGGGGGTAAAGCGGAAACGGGAGGAACCCGGCCCCACCCGCGCCAGGTGCCCCACGGCAGCCACCTCCATGCGCACCTTCTTCGAGGCGGAGAGGCACCCCTGCAGCTCCCCTTCCACGTGCACCCGGTAGGCCCGCGCAGCACCTCCCACCCCCTCGTTCAGGCGGGTGACCACGAGCATGGAGTTGCTTCCCAACGTGAGGTAGTCGCCGGGGGTGAATGAGATGGTGGCCCCGGAGCGGTCGAAGGTCTGCACCGCGTCGTGGTTGAAAAGGAGCATCCCTTCCCGGGCGTCCCCCCACGCCACCGAGTCGCCGCGCCGGCAGCGCACGTCCCGCACCAGGGTGGTGAGGGCGGCCTCGGGGCTTCGCGCAGCACCTTCGCGGAACGCGGGTTTGACGCCCGCCTCCCCAACGAGCTCGCGAAGCGGAGTACCGGAGGGGAAGACGGCGTAGAGAAGGAGCATGAAAAGCCAGAAGAGCGCGAGCACGAGGAGAAGCGCCGCGCCGGTCTCGGCGGCCAGCGTCGCAAATTTCTTGAAACGGAAACCGGCGCTCACTGTTTCACCTCCTCGGGCAGCATCTCCTTCTCGGAGCGCAGGCGCAGGTTCAAAAGCTTCGAGCACCCCGACCCGTTTCTGAGCACGACCCCCATGACGCGGTCACCGCTGCGTACCGGCACGTCGAGGACGAAGCCGCCCGAGCCGTCCACCGGGACCTCCGCGCCGTCCACTTCGAGCCGCTCGCCGGTGCCGACCGCACCCAAGAGGCGACAGCCGACCGAGCCGTCCATACCTACGCTCACACCGGAGGCGGAGCTCCCGAAGGGAACGACGACGGGACCCGCAGGGTGCGCGAGCGTCAGGGCCGGAAGCGGCAGCGCGGTGGCGAGGTAGCGCCCCTGGGCGTCCCCCATCTCGATCTGCAGCCGATCGGTGGCACCGGGGAGCGAGGTCTCGAAGCGCCCGAAGCCGTCCACGGGGAGGTCGCGCCCGTTGATGACCGCGAAGGGGCGCGTGCGGTAGCGGTCGTCCGGCGCCACTTCCTTCACCTGGCGGAAGTCCCCCTTCAGCTCGACGCGGCGGTTGAGCCTGCGGCCGGGAGTCGTGGTGTTGTCGGCCACCGGGCGCGACTTGCCGTACCAGCGCCTTAAAAGCCTTTGCGGGTCGATCCCTTCCACCCGGGCGAGGTAATCCGCCGCCGAGTCGCACCGCTTGCGCGAAAGCTCCATGTTGTAGGGGACGCTGCCGATGCCGTCGGTGTGTCCCTCCACGATCACCTTCTCGCGCGGGCGCTCGCGCAGCACGCGGGCCGCGCCGCTTAAGAGCCTCTTCGCCTCGGGGGTGAGCGCCCACTTGTCGAAGACGAAGGCGCCGCCGGCCAGGGTGAGGAGCACGGCCTCGCTGCGGTTCACCCCGAAGAGCTCGCGGCCGGTCCTGAACACCGAGCCGTCCCGGTAGGTGACCTGGAGCTGCCCCTGGTAGATCTCCCCCTCGACCACCTCCTTGCGGTCGGTCTCCCCGTCCCACGCGATGCGCGGCGGCGGCGCACCGATCCCGGTGAACGCCCGCAGCGTCTCCCCTTCCCGGTTCATCATGACGAGGTGCCATGAGGCGACCTCGTCCGCCGCTTCCACGGTCATCAGCAGCCCAAGCGGCACGGCGAACTTGTCACCTTTCAGCTCCAGCGAGGCGAGACGCTCGCGGGTGAGGGTGACCGCGGTGGAGGGAAGGCGCGCCGGAGAGCCGTTCACGAGCAGGGTGAAGAGCTCGGCGCTCCCGGAAACGGCCAGCGGCTCGTCGATCCGCTCCAGGGTGACCATCATGGCGGGGACGATCTTGGACTCGGGCACCGGCGCAGGTTCGGCCGCGACCGGTTCGGGTACCGGAGGGGGGGGAGGAAGCGGCATGACGCGAGCCTCTGAGCTCTCGAACATCTCCTCGTCGAACTTCACCTTGATCCCCACGAAAGGGCCCTGCCCCTGGTAGCTCTCGCCGGTCAGGTCGCGGTCGTCCAGGCGCGCGTAGTTATACCCGGCGGAGAGGACCACGTTGCGGTAGACCCGGTAACCGGCGCTCCCGACCGCGCCCAGGGAGTGCATCCCGGCGTCGTACTGGTTCAAAAGCTTCAAATAGGCGGAGAGTTCCCAGCGTTCGGCAAGGTCGTAGGAGATGCCGGCGAGCATCAGGTCGGTGTAGCTGTCGAGTCGCCCACCGGTCCCTTCGGACCAGCTCAGTTTCCCGGCGTATTTCCCCTGGGCGGTCCACCGGCTCACCAGGCGATAAGTGGGCTCGGCGGAAAGGATGAGACTGCGGTTGTCCGGAGCGCCGCTCAAGGTGCCGCGTTTCTCGACCTTGTAACGCAGGAGGGTGAGAAGCTGCCACGGGTTGCCGCCTGGGGGACGGAAAGCGCCGCCTATATAGCTGTCGACGACGAGGTCGTTTCCTTGGTCGGCGTCGCGGTCCCAGAGGGAGGCCTTGCCGACCAGGGTGAACGCTGGGCTCACCTTGAAGGCGGCATAGGCGCCGTACAGGGAAGCTGTCTCCTCGGGGCCGGTCCGTATCTCGTAGCGGCCGGTCAGCTTCACATCCTTTGCGCGCAGGTATTCCCCCGCCATGGTGAAGGCGGTACGGGTGCCGTTATTCCCCTGCACCGTCTGCACCCTTTCGAAGGTGGAGTTGACGAAGAGCCCCTGCGCCAGGCGGTAGCGGCTGTTCAGGCCGAGGATAGCCTCGCCGCGCTCCCCTGGGAGGGAGTTCTCGATCTGGTAGCCGGTGCGCGAGGCGAGGCTGAAGCCGTCACGCTCCATGAGCTTTGTGTGCAGGTCGATGTTTTCCTGCTCGGTGCTTCCGGCTACGCCGCTGGAGAGGCGGTAGCCGGTGGTGAGACGCATCCGCTCGTTCAGCGTGCTCTCGAGGCCGAAAACGGTGGCGTTGCGCACCAGGGGGGAACCCTCCTGGTATTCCTCGGTCAGGAAGGCACGGGTCCGGTCGTTCAGCCGGTAGTCAAGTTTCAGGAAGGTCTTCGTCTGGTACTCGGCGATGCTGGAGGAGGAGAGGAGCTGTTCGCGCCTGAGCGTCGCATCGAGCTTCGGACTCAGGGGTGCCTTGATCCTGCCCCAGACGAGGTCGGAGGAGCCTTCCTTGCCGTCGAGATCCTCGCGTATGATTTTCACCCCCGCGTCCGCGTCCAGAAGCGAAAACCTGCGCGAGGCGCCGATCTCGTTGCCGAAGAGCCTGCGGTCGCGCAGCTCGTCGCGCTGCACGAAGCTTTCCGCGTAAAGGCGCGTGTCGCGCGCGGCGCGGTAGTCCAGGCGGCCGCCGAACTTCACGGTCCCGGTCTCGTTACCGCTCATGGAGGGGTTTAAGAAGTCGGCTTCAACCTTGCGGTAATAAAGGGCAAGCGCCATCGGCTCGACGGGGCGCAGGGTGAGGTCGGCCTTCCAGGCGCTCCCCCTTCCCTTCTCGAGGTTCTCGCTCACCGCCCCTTCCCCTTTTAGGGAAAGCCACTCCCCCAGGCACCACCCGGCGTCGAGTCCGAAGAGGGTGGTGTCCTTCAGGGCGTGCTCCTCGACCACCGCGGTCCCCCCCAGGTAGGAGCCGTTGCCGGAGTCGAGGAGGGCGCGGCCGCCGTAGACGTAGCGTTTCTCGCCTCCCCCGGAGGCCTGGTACGTGATCACGATGGAGACCGGGTTCAGGTTCCGGTCCAGCGAGGGTACCGGCTCCTTGAAGAGGATGGTGCCGGCCAGGTAGTCGATCGAGTAGTCGGCGTAGCGGACCTTTTCGGTGATGGAGAGGACCCGTTCGGAGTGGTAGCGGTCGCGGACCTCGATGCGCACGCGCTCGCTGTTTTCGAAGACCGGCCTTTTGGAGAGGAGGTAGTGGCCGGAGGTGCCGTTACCCGGGATGTCGTCGCGGGTGATGGTCTCCTCGGTGCGGCTTTCGAACCCCTTCACGGTGAGGTGATCGCGGTTCACCTCGAACTTCGCGCCGTTCAGGGCGCGGTCGTAGCGGGAGAACTCGTTTTCGGAGAGGTCGGTGCGGTAGTCCCCCCCCATTATGTAGGAGCGTCCCGATTCGAGTTTGAGGTAGAGCTTTCCGCGCGACTGCGCGTCGTAGCCGATGTCGGTGGCGTCGCCGTAGACCGGGTAGTACTTCTCCGGGTCTATGGCCTGGAAAACGCCGTCGCGCCGCTCCTTGTGGGAGTCGTAGGCGGCGGTGAGGAGGTATTTGTCGAGGAGCTTGCCGCGGGTGAAGAAGGCGAGGCGTTCCTCATGGAAGATGCCGGAGTCGAAGCGGTCGTCCTTGCTGATGTTTTCCAGGTTGCCGCTTGTCGCCTTGGCGCCGACGGTCGCGGTCCCGAGGCCGACAAGGATCCAGTCGCGCCGGTCGTTGGCGGCTAGGGTGCCAGCCGGGGTGTTTGCCGGGGTGTTTGCCGGGGCGGGGGCGGCCATGGTCGGACCAGTCGGACCAGTCGGACCAGTCGGACCGGTCGGACCGGCCGCCCAAGCTCCACCGGCTCCACCGGCTCCACCGGCCACACCAGCCCCACCAGCGCCAGCGCCATACCCAGCGCCCCCAGCGCCAGCGCCAGCGCCCCCGGCAGCCCCAGCAGCCCCGGCAGGGGCGCCGGCGCCGCGCGACACCAGGGCAAAATCGCCGCGCACGGGGCCGCCGAAGGGGACCGTCACGAACTGGCTCCACCCCACTCCGGCAAAGGCGGTGTTGTAAGGCACCGATCTCAAACCGACCGCCAGGGTGCTCCGGTCGATCTTCAGCACGTGGTCCCCGGCGGATACGCCGGTGAAACTGTAGTTACCTTCGGCGTCGCTCCGGACGTAAGAGCCGTCCTCCAGATAGATGCGCACGCCGGGCTCCCCCGGCTCGCCGGGATCAGGAACACCGTTGCCGTTATGGTCCCTGAAGATCCTCCCCAGAATCACCGCCTTGTCCCCGAGGATGGAGGGGCGGACCTTCACCGCGGCACTCGCGGGGGGCGAGACGCTGCTGCTCCCGGCGGCGGTGACACCGGAGGCACGTGCCCAGTTCACACTCGTCCCCACCGGCACCTCGGCGGAAAGCACGAGCCGGTAGTTGAGGGTCTTCCCGGCGCCCGGGGCGAGCGCCCCGAGGTCCCAGGTGAGCTGCTGCGAGGCACCTGCCGGATCGCCGACGGAAAAACCGTCGACATGGCTCGATCCCTTCAGGTAACGGAACCCCCTCGGGATCCGGTCGCTCACCGTCACGTGCTCCAGCGCGGCCGCGCCGACGTTTTCCACCCGCACCGCGTAGGCGACGATGTCTCCCGCCTCTGCCACGCTGCTCCCGGCTTTTTTCGCGACCAAGAGGGCGCGCGCGAGTACGGTGTTGAAGGTGCTGTTGGTGAGGGTCGGCGTGGGGTTGATGCTGCTGGTGACGCCGGCCGTGTTGACGATGGTGGCGTTTCCAAGGGCGTCAAGGCGCACGACGGCGTCGAAGGAGAGCGCTCCGCTGAAACCGGCGGGAAGCTCGGGGATGTCGTAGATGAGCGATCGGCTGGCGGCGTCGTAGCGAACCGTCCCGGAAAGGCCGGCGGGAAGCAGGGCGCTCCCCTCCTGGTACTCGAGCAGGGCATCGAGCGGGTCGATGACGCGCACGCCGGAGACCGGGGCGGAGCCAGCGTTGGCGAGCGTGATCCGGTAGGAGAGGAGCGTCCCGGGAAGTACGGCGCCTGCGGGGGTAACCGACTTCAGGAAAGAGAGCCCCCCAGGAAAGGGGACCTGCACCTGGTCGTTCGTGCTGCTCGAACGCGCGGGAGAGGCGACCGAGGACGCGGTGACCAAAATGGCGGCGACTTTCCCTTCGCTACCGACAGGCGGCGTCACCCTGAGCACCAGGTCCACCGAGCCGCCGGCGGCAACCGGGCCTAACACCTGGACCCCTTCGGCGTTGGCGGGAACTGGGGTCACCCCGTCGGGGAGGTAGAAACGCAGTTGAGGCAGGGAGACCGTCTCCCCCCAGCTCCCCTGGAGCGTCGCTTTCAACTGGAAACTGTCGGAGAAATTCCCCTTGTTGGTGAGGGTGTGCGGAAAATCTACGGGAATGCCCGCCTTCGTGGTGGCGTTTCGGGGCGGGACCAGGTCGGGTGCGGCCAGGTCCTTCACCGTGATCACGGTCTGGTTGGAGCGCGCCTGCCGGGAGACCGGTGCCGCATAACGGGCGCCGAAATCGTGGGTGATCACCGTGCCGGACGGGGTCAGCGCGAGAGAAACGCAAGGCAGGGCGCAAAGAAGCGTACAGCCCGCGAGGCACGCCCGGATTGCCCCCCCACTCATGTACCGCCACGTCGGGATCTTCATCGGTATCCCCGATCAATGCATTATTTAATTCATCTATTGGACCCGCGCCTTGAAGAATATGTACACCGTCCTGCCGGGGGCGATGCTTCCTCCCGCCGCATCCCCCGCCCCCTGGCCGAGCTGGGCCACGATGCCCCCTTCCTGTATCCGGGCCGTGCCGCTCTCTGCGGCGGCGCAGGGGGTTCCCTCCCCGGCAGGTGAGATAGAGACGAAGAGGGTGTCGGCGGCGACGGAAAGCCCCGCCGGGATCGGGCTTTCCAGGTTTACTTTCGTTGCGGGGGCGGAACCGCTGTTGGTGACCCCCATCCGGTACTGGATCTCGTCGCCGGGAATCGCCTCGGCGCTCGCCTCGAAGACGCCCCCCCTGGTGATGTTGCGCACCGCTTCGGCAAGCCCTACTACCGGGGCGGCCGCCCTGGTCCCCACCTGGTCGCTGCCGCTTGCCCCCTCGCCCGTTGCGGAAAGGAGGTGGTCGCAGCGCGCCCCGTCGCTGCCGGACTCGGGGACGGTGACCGCCAGGAAGAAACGGAAGGACGCGCCGGGCGCCAGGGGCCCGGTAGTCGTACAACTGCGCGTTTCACCGGGCTGGCGCACCCCGTCCCCGGCGACGCCCCCCCCCGCCCCGTCGTCGGCGAAGAGCTCCCCTTTCCACCCGCTGCCGCCGCTCAGGGCAAGAGCGAAGCTGTTCACGGTGTTGCCGACATTGGTGACGGTGTACGGGTAGTGCACCACGGTGCCGGGACCACCCACGCCGTCCGGGGGGGCGGAAACGGTTACCGCGGCGGTCCGGCCGCAGGCGACGGTCTCGGTCTTAACCTGGTCAACGGCAAGGGGGGCGCCAGAAGAGACCGCGGTGAGGGGAACGCGGTAACTGGCTCCGAGGGTGAAGACGACGGGGGTCACCTGGACCACGAGCAGGATGGAGCCCCCCGGGGCAAGCTCCGGGGTAAGGTATCCCGCGCCGGAAATGGCAGCGGCGCGGTCCACCCCGCCGGGATCGGTGTAGCTGACCGTGAAGGCACTGCCGCTGCCGGGCCCGGTAACGAGGAAGCGGTCCGGCTGGTCGCCCGCGTTCACGAGCAGCACGGCAAAACGCGCAGGGATTCCGGAATAGGCGGCCTGCGACCGCGACTGAACGCTCGCGCTCCCCTCGTAGACGCCTCCCCCCAGGTAGGAGGCATCGGACTCGCCGGCGAGCCGGACCATGAGGTCGGGCTGGTACGCCGCAAAGGCCACGTTTCCCATGAAGAGCAGAATAACGGGAACGTACCGAAGCCACGAAAGGAGTCGTATCAAAGGGTTACGCACGCTGTAGTATTTATTAATTTCAATTAATTTCATAACCATGAAAAAATAACAGAGGATCGGCGTGAGGCAACCGGGGAAAGAAAAATTGTCTTTTGTGCGTCCGGATGGTATGAACGAAGGCCGGACGCGAAGGCGTCCGAGGGGGGAAAGATGGAAACCGCAAGCCGTTACTACCAGTTGGCCAACCGCGACATCGTCTACATGAAGTACATCCTGGAGGCGCACGAAGGGCTCACCACCATGAGCACCGTCGACGGCAAGCGCGGCATCGTCAGGGTCAACTACCCGGTATGTTTCGCCGAAACGGTGGACGAGATGATGCGGGCCTTGGCCGGGGAGATCACGGTGACCGAGGTGACCGAGGAGGGAGAGCCATGCTCGAAGGGATAGACTGCGCGGCGCTTTTAAAACGTGCCCTCGCCGCCGGGGGCGAGTTCGCCGACATCTACTACGAGGACGGCACCTACACGAATATAGCCTGCGAGGACGGCAAGGTGGAGCGCGTGCTGGCCGCGTCGGACCGCGGCGTCGGCATCAGGGTCATCTCCGGCTTCTCCACCGCCTACGCCTACACGAACCAACTCGACTACCGCTCGCTTCTGCAACTGGCCGATACGGTGAGCCACGGCGTCCGCTCCGGGCTCCCCGCCCCCGATTTCAACCTCTGCGCCCCGCGCCGCGCGCCGGGACAGGCCGTTTCGCTGCCGCCGGACCAGATCGAACTCGCACGCAAGGTCGAGTTGGTGAACCGGGCCGACGCCGCCGCGCGCGGCTTCGATACGCGCGTCCGCCAGGTGCTGGCGGTGTACCGCGACTCCCGAGTGAGGACCCAGTCGGTGAACTCCCTCGGCGAATTCCACGAGGACGACACCTGCGCCTCGGTCTTCATGGTGCAGGTGGTGGCCCAGGACGGTAAAGAGACCCAGACCGGATACGAGCCGGTGGGTGGCAGCCGCGGCTTCGAGCTCTTCGACGCCGTCTCCCCCGAGGAGCTCGCGCTCACGGCGGCAGGACGCAGCGTGATGATGCTCGGCGCGCAGAAGTCCCCGGCCGGACGGCTCCCGGTGGTGCTTTCGAGCGAGGCAGGCGGGACCATGGTGCACGAGGCGATCGGGCACGGCCTCGAGGCGGACCTGGTGCAGGCCGGCACCTCGGTCTACCGCGGTCGCGTCGGGCAAAAGGTGGCTTCCGAGCTCATCACGGTGGTCGACGATGCCACCATCCCCTACGCGCGCGGCACCTTCGGCTTCGACGGCGAAGGGACGCCGGGACAGCGCACCGTCCTGGTGGAAAACGGGGTGCTCAAGGGTTATCTATACGACCGGCTCTCGGCGATGAAGGAGGGATGCGCCTCCACCGGCAACGGGCGGCGCGAGTCGTACCGCAGCCGCCCCATCGTGCGCATGACCAACACCCTCATCGCGCCGGGCAAGAGCGATCCTGCCGACATCGTGAAAAGCGTATCCAAAGGGCTCTTCGTCAAACGGATGGGGGGCGGTCAGGTGAACACGGTGAACGGCGATTTCGTCTTCGAGGTGTCCGAGGGTTACCTGGTGGAAAACGGGGTGATCGGGGAACCGGTGCGCGGGGCGACCCTTGCGGGTAACGGCCCGGAGGTACTGGGGCAGATCAGCATGGTGGGCAACGACCTCGGTTTCGGCATCGGCACCTGCGGCAAGGACGGCCAGGGGGTACCGGTCGCCGACGCCCAGCCCACCCTCCTCATCCCGGCCATCACCGTCGGCGGCGCGCGCTAGCGCCTCCGGCGCGGCCGGACCGCAGGCCTTTCTCTACCTCGAGCCGCGCCCTCCGTGCTCGAGTTCCTTTTGCAGCCTTTCCAGAACCGGCAGGACCCTGTCGCCGATCCATACCTGCGGGTTCGACGGGGTCTCCCCCCTATCCTCTTCCCACTTACCGATGGTCTCCCTGCTTTTCTCGAAGGCCTTGGTGAAGCTGAAGGTTTCCTTCAGCGCCTCGCCCACGAAGGCCTGTCCGAACCAGGTGAAGTTCTCCCCGAAGCCGCAACCAAACGACTCGTGCGTCGCGTCCGACGCGGTGATGACGAGGCTTTCCGCGTCGTTGAGCGGTTCGACGAAGCCCCCGGAGAAGCAGGCGGAAACGACGACCACCTTGTAACGGATGCCGGATTTCACGAGCAGCCGCTTGAGAAGTTCCGGGGTGACCTGCTTCAGCTCGAGGGGGGGATTGCTGACGGCCAGCTCGTGGTCCCGCGAGCCGTGCGAACTAAGGTAGAGGAAGAGGACGTCCTCGTCGCGGTTCATCACCTCGCCCACCCGTTTAAGGGCACGCTCGAGGTTGCCGACTGTGGCGAAGGGAAGCGCGGTAGCGCTCTGCGGGTTGTTCACCAGGAGCACCGAACGCCCGGCCGTGCCGAAGCGGCCGTCGAAGGTCTGCCGGGCCACGGTAAGCTCTTTGAGGAAAACGTCCTGCGAGGCGTCGCCGGCAAACCCAACGAAGTAAAGGTCCGGGACGCCGGGGCGGCCGTGCCGTAGGCGTGAGAGCTCCCCCTCGAGGAGCCGCGGCTGGGCGCTCAGCACCTCGTCGTCGATGGTGAGCGCGCCGCTCTCGTTGCCGCCCTCGCCGCTCGCCCAGAGGTCGCCGCGCTGGAAAAACCACAAAGGGGTCGCCACCAGGGCGAGAAACAACAAAGCGATCCCGAGGCGGCGCGAAAATCGGCGCGCTTGAAGGCGCCAGAGAAAAACGAGCGCCGCCGCGACCCACCACCCGAAGAAGCGGTAGTAATGCGGCGCGGAGAGGTAATCGGAAAGGGATTCGAAGCGCCGCCACTGCGCGAGCCACTCGAGTACGCCGTGACAGAGTTCAACCGGGATGCTGAAGGCGACGAGCGCCGCCGCTAGTGGGACGACCCCGGACCTGGGCGCGAGAAGCCGCTGTGCCGCGACCCCGAAAAAAAGAAAGAGCGGCAGGTAAAAGAGGAAGTAAGGCAGCGAGTTCCAGTAGAAGCTGCCGCCGCGCCCGACCAGCAGGAAGGAGATCAGCAGGTTGAAGGCGAGGTCGGCCAATACCAGCATGGCCAGGTTGGCGGGCAGGGAGGTGAGTGCCTCAAACCCGCTGCGCAGAAAGAGCGCGCCGCGCACTCCGTCCAGGAGGTCGCGGCCCAACTGCGCGAAAAGCGCACGACGCGGCGGGAAGCCGGTTTCCTCCACCCCGCCGGCGGTCGCCGCGGCGTCGTCGGCCGGGGCGTCGGAACGGTCCGTTTCCGTTGCCGGCGCTTTTTCGGGCGCCTTATGCATGTCAGGTTCATTGGGCATGGTCGAGCATCATATCATGAAGACACGGGTTTGGAAGAGTGTTTAACGTGGCTTTACTTGATTTTATTAACTTTTTTGTTTTTCAATCGCTTCAATCCTGATACCATTGCCCTCGGCCTGTACGCCCTGCCGCGCCGGCCAACCACTTTCCGATGCTTTAGCGAGGTTTCCACCATGACGATCAACAAATGGTCCAAGTCGAGCTGGCGTTCCTTTCCCGCCAAGCAGCAGCCGGTATGGCCGGGAGAAGCGGCGCTGGACGACACGCTGAAGACGCTGTCCCAGCTCCCGCCGCTGGTTTTCGCCGGGGAGTGCCAGACCCTCCGGGCAGGGCTCGCCGAAGCGGTCGATGGCAAGGCGTTCGTGCTGCAGTGCGGCGACTGCGCCGAGGACTTCTCGCGCTGCACCGGGCCGGACATAAGGGAACTTCTGAAGGTCATCCTGCAGATGGCCGTCGTCGTCGCCTACGCGGGGGAGAAGCGTGTCCTCAAGATCGGGAGGATGGCGGGACAGTACGCGAAGCCCCGCTCCTCCGATACGGAACTCGTGAACGGGGTGGAGCTCCCAAGCTACCGCGGCGACATGGTGAACAGTCCGGACGCAACGCTCGAGGCGAGAACACCCGATCCCCGTCGCATGCTGGAAGGTTATTACCGCGCCGCGGCGACCCTCAACCTGGTCCGTTCCTTCACCCTTGGGGGCTACGCCGCCCTGGACCGCGTGCAGGCGTGGCACCGCGCCTCGCTCGACGCCCTTCCCGCGGGTCAGAAGTACGAGGACCTGGTGCGGCAGATCTGGAAGACCATCAACTTCATGACCGCGATCGGGCTCGACCCGCAGCACACCCCGCAGTTGAACCAGGTCACCCTGTACACCTCGCACGAGGCGCTCCTGCTCGATTACGAGGAGGCGCTCACGCGAATGGATTCCACCACCGGCGGCTGGTACGACTGCAGCGGGCACATGCTCTGGATCGGCGACCGCACCCGGCAGCTCGAAGGGGCGCACGTCGAGTTCCTGCGCGGCGTGAAAAACCCGCTCGGCATGAAGATCGGCCCGAACTACGACATCGACAACATCAAGGCGATCGTGGAGCGGCTGAACCCGGAGAACGAGGCGGGGCGCCTCACCCTGATCACCCGTTTCGGGGCGGACAAGGTTTCCGGTTACCTCCCGAAGCTTTTGCGCGAGATGCAGCGCGAGGGGTACCAGGTGGTCTGGAGCTGCGACCCGATGCACGGCAACACCTACCAGAACGAGTTCGGCCAGAAGTCGAGGAAGTTCGAGGACATCCTGAGGGAGATCAAGACCTTCTGGGAGATCCACAAGTCCGAGGGGACCGTGGCGGGGGGCGTGCACCTGGAGCTCACCGGCGACCACGTCACCGAGTGCACCGGCGGCAGCCGGCAGCTCCTCGACAAGCACCTGCACCAGAACTACCAGACCAACTGCGATCCGCGCCTGAACGCGGAGCAAAGCGTCGAGCTCGCCTTCGAACTCGCCGAGATGCTGCACCCCTGCAAGTAGCGCGATCCCGGGGAGGGGGTACGGAAACGTCCCCCTCTCCTAGCGCCCTCCCCCTCTTTTCTGCAACGCACGTGCGAGGTTTTCCTGCGCCACGGCGTCCTCCGGCTTAAGCCGCACCGCTTCCTGGAACTGCGCGATCGCCGCATCAAGGTCTCCCTTTGCCAGGTACGCCTCGCCCAGGTTGCTGTACGCCTTCGCGTAGCCCGGGTGCACCGAGATGGCGGTCTTGAACTCGGCCACCGCCTCGTCCACCTTTCCGTTTCGAAGCAGCGCAAACCCCAGGTTGTTGCGCGCCTCGGCGAAGTTCGGTTTGCGTTTCAAAACGACCTGGTAGTAATCGATGGCGCGGCTGTCGTCCCCTTTCAGCAGACAGTCGACGGCCAGGTTGTTGTAGGCGGCGTCCAGCTCAGGCTGCAGGGCTACGGCCGCCTCGTAGCAGCTGACCGCGGCGTCGATGTTGCCGGTCTCGTCGAGAAGCCTCCCCAGGTTGTACAGTGCGACCGGGTTGCGCGGGTTTATCTGCAGCGCCTTTTTGAGGTACTCCATCGCCTCGGGAACGCGCCCCTCCTTGGAAAGGGCGACGCCGTAGTGGTTGTTCGCCCTGGACTTCTCCGGCGACTTGGCGATCACGTCCCCCCAGAGGCTCAGCTGGCTCTCCCACACCGTGTTTCGCTGCCAGGTGACCACGGCAAACACCGCTACAAGGAGCGCAGCTCCCCATACGACGGCGCGCGTCGGGAGGTTGCGGCACCCGAGCAGGATGGCGGCGACCAGGGCGGTGAAGGCGCCGGCAGCTGGAAGGTAGACGCGGTGCTCGAAAATGACATCGGAGATGGGGATCACGCTCGATTCAACGGCAAGGGTCAGGAAAAACCAGAGGATCCCGAAGGCGATCATCCGCCCGAGTTCCCCCTTAACCTGCCGGTCTTCGTCCGACGGATCTCCTTTTCCGAAGCCGGAAACCGAGGAGGAGCGCAGCTGCGCCACGGCGACCGCGAAGAGACCTAGCAACAGTAGGAATGAAAAGAACACCTGGGGCGCGAACAGCGAGTGGTACACCGGGTAGTCGTAATCGAGGTTCTGGTTGACCGGAAGGACCAGCAGACGCAGGTAGGTAGCGATGACGCTGAACTGGGTGATCAGGTAATCGGCGCGCGAGATGTTGACCGTCTCTCGACTCAATTCGTTCACGTCCGAGAGGAGTTCACCGAGAGGCTTTCCTGCGTTGACAACAACGATAGCCGCGGCGAGAACGAAAAGCGCCGCCCCGGCGACGAGAAGGAGGTTGCGTTTCCGGCTCGGCTCGAAGAAACAGAAGTCGTAGAGCAGCAGCGCCAGCGGCAGCGTCGCCGCCACCTCCTTGGTCTGTACCGCGAGGAGGGCGAACAGTAGCGCGGCCGCGAAGTACATGAACGGAACCAGCGGCTTTCTTTGCCCGTTCTCTCCCGCGCCGCAAGGCGCAAGGAGCACCCTTCCCCGGGCGTAGCAGAACAGGGTCAGGAGGTAGAAAAGGGTGACCAGCGAGGCGAGCCGCTGCACGATGTAAGTCACCGCCTGCGTCTGCACCGGGTGGACCACGAAAAGAAGCGCGGCAAAGATCGGCAGAAGTTCGAGGCTCCGGTGCGTTTTTCCGGTTCCGAAGAAGGGGGTCCGCAGGGTCACCCGCAGCAGGAAGTAGAGCACCCACGCGGTAAGGACGTGGATGAGGATGTTGAAGAGGTGGTAGCCGAAGGGATCAAGGGCGCCCCACCGGTAATTGAGGGCAAAGGTGAAGTACCCGACGACGCGGCGGGGATTGAACGCCCTCCCCTCGCCCCCAAGGAAACGGGAGAGGTCCCTGATGGTCTCGTTATCGATGATGGAGGGGATGTCGTCGAGGACGAACGGGGAATGCAGGGTATTGCCGTAGGCGGCGACGCCCAGGAGCATCATCAGCAACAGGTGCACCGGGATGCGGAATCGGTGGTAAAGGGTTTCAGGGGCGGGATCGGCCGCACCGGCAAGCTTCTGCCGCTTCATGTTCACCTCTACATATGCGCATTAAACATAAGTTGGCGGAGTCTAACCTTTTTCGTCTCAAGTTGCAAGAAAATGCGCGGGGAGAGGAGATCGGCGGGACACGCTAAGGCCGCGAGGAGCGCTCGTGAAGTTGTGGGGGGCTGTCGTCGGGACGGCCTGGGCACTCGCGGAAGTTTTTGGTGTACGCCCGGAGTTCAGACGCTATAATTCAGCACGAGGTGCCCATTAAAATTATCGCGCCCACTTTCCAAGAAATGAGGTCATCACATGAGAATTGAGGTATCCGTCGCCAACCCGTTGCAATACGAGACCCCGGCGCTTGTGGTCGGATGTTTTGAGGACGAGCAGGATCAGTTGTTCATCGAGCTTGATGCCGCGCTCGGGGGGCTGTTACAGCGCCTTGCGGAGAGCCGCGAGTTTTCCGGCAAGAGGGGAACGTCACGCCTCGTCCACACGCTGGGCAAGTTCCCCGCCGAACGGGTTTTGCTCGTAGGTTTGGGCAAAAAGAAGGAGCTTGGCGGGGAGCGCCTGCGCCAGGCCGCCGGGACCGCGGTTCAGGCGCTGCGGGCGACGCGTGTCGCCTCTTTCGCCAGTGCGCTGCATCGCGCCGGGGAGCTTCCCGACGGTGTCGAGGCGGCGGCCGTCGGCATGCTCTTGGGAAGCTACAGCTTCGATCTGTACAAGACCAAGGAGAAAGAGCAGCGCTTCAGTTTCGACACAGCGACCGTGCTGGTGGCGTCGGAAGCCGAGTTGGATGAGCAGCGGCAGGGAGCCGGCCGGGCCGAGATCCTCTGCGAGGCGGTCGCGCTCGCGCGGGACCTGGTTTCCCACCCGGGGAACGTGGTGACCCCCGTCTACCTGGCCGACACCGCCCGCGAGTTGGCCGAGCGCAACGGGCTCGAATGCAGGATCTATGAGCTGGACGAACTCGAGCAGATGGGGATGAACGCCCTCATCGGGGTCGGCAAGGGTGCCGCGATCGCGCCGCGCCTGATCGTGCTGCAATACCACGGCGGCAAGGGGCGTCCCACGGTGCTGGTCGGCAAAGGGATCACCTTCGACTCCGGCGGGATTTCCATCAAGCCCGGCGCCGGGATGGAGGCGATGAAGACCGACATGGCCGGCAGCGCCGCGGTGCTCGGAACAATGGAAGCGGCCGCGCGGCTAAGGCTCCCCGTGAACCTGGTCGGCATCATCCCGACCGCCGAGAACATGCCAGACGGCAACGCCTTCAAGCCGGGCGACGTCCTCACCTCCCTCTCCGGCACCACCATCGAGATCACCAACACGGACGCCGAGGGACGCCTGATCCTCTGCGACGCGCTCCACTTCGCTCAACAGTTCAAGCCTGCCGCCATGGTGGACCTCGCCACGCTCACCGGTGCCTGCGTGGTCGCCCTGGGACATGAAGCGAGCGGACTCATGGGTAACGACCAGCGCCTCGTCGACGCCCTCAGGCGTGCCGGTGAGGAAAGCGGGGAAAGGGTATGGCAGCTTCCCCTTTGGGAGGAGTACGGCGAAGTGATGAAGAGCGACATCGCCGACCTGAAGAACTCCGGGAGCCGGGACGGCGGGAGCATAACGGCGGGGTGGTTCCTGAAGCAGTTCGTCGGGGATACCCGCTGGGCCCATCTGGACATAGCCGGCACCGCCTGGAACGACAAGCCCCGCCCCTACGCCCCCAAGGGAGCGACCGGAGTCGGGGTACGGCTCCTGATCGAGTTTCTGCAAGCGCGCTGAACAAAGGAATGGGGCGCCCTGACGGGCGCCCCCAGCCACCAGCCACCAGCCACCAGCCACCAACCACAAGCCCAGCCCAAGCGTTAGCGCCTTATCGCTGCTCTGTCCGACGCGTCAGACCAGTCAGACCAGTCAGACCAGTCAGACCAGTCAGACCAGTCAGACCGGTCCGACGCATCCCCGCTCCGTTGACATCCCCCTGCCCGCCGGGTAGCCTTTAAAAGTTTTTAACCATGGGGTCACAGAACCCAGCCAGGAGCCCCCATGTCGAAAACGATCTCGGTAATGACCTACAACGTCCACAGTTGCATCGGCACCGACGGAAAACTGTCGCCATTGCGCATCGCCGAGGTGATCGACCAGTGCAACGCGGACATCGTCGCCCTGCAGGAACTCGACGCGGGGCTGCAGCGCACCCGGATGATCGACCAGGCCCACCTCATCGCCATGACCCTGGAGATGTCCTTTCACTTCCACTCATCGATCCACCTGCAGGAAGGGGGGTACGGCAACGCCATCCTCAGCCGCGGCAGCGTCCGACTGGTCAAGGCGGCCCCCGTCCCCACCGACCCGCTGCACCCCTCCTTCGAACGCCGCGGCGCGATCTGGGCACAAGTCGAGTTGGGGGGCGACAGCGTGCAGGTCCTGGCCACCCATTTCGGGCTGAACCGGGGCGAACGGGTCCGGCAGGCCCGCAGCATCACCGGCCACGAATGGCTCGACCACCCCGAGTGCCGTCACCCCGCCATCCTCTGCGGCGATTTCAACGCCATGGCCGGCTCCCACGTTTACCGCCTGCTGACCCAACACATGCACGACGTCCAGCGCGGCGTCAAAGGGCGCTTCCCCAGAGGAACCTGGCCGTCCCAACTCCCCTTCATGCGCATCGACCACATGTTCGTCTCGCGCGACCTGAAGGTACGCAACGTCTCGGTTCCGAAAACCCCTCTCAGCAGGGTCGCCTCCGACCATCTGCCGCTCGTGGTCACACTGGAGCTGCCATGAACATCTTGAAGCCCGGCCTGAACTGCATGGGTATCTACGACGCGGACGAGACGGGGGTCCTAGTCGACGCCGAGGACTATTACCGCGCCTTCTACCATACGGCCCTTGCCGCCCGCAGCTTTCTGCTCATGGCGGGGTGGCAGTTCGACTCGGAGGTGCGCCTGCTTCGCGGAGCGGATGAACATGACGCGCTCGGTGGAGGAAGGTTCCTGCGCTTTCTAGATCGTCTGTGCGAAGAAAACCCCGACCTGCAGGTCTACATCCTCGCCTGGGACTTCAGTGCCGTCTTCTCGCTAGAACGGGAATGGTTTCAGGGCATCATCTTCAACTGGACCACCAACAAGAGGATCCACTTCCGTTTCGACAGCAGCCATGCGCCCGGGGCCACGCACCACCAGAAGTTCGTCATCGCCGACGGGGCCCTCGCCTACCTTGGGGGGATGGACATCTGCTCCTCGCGCTGGGACGACCGGTACCACATGAAGGAAAACCCGGAGCGCGTCGATGTCGACGGCCACCGCTACGGTTCCTACCACGACATCCAGACCTACCATACCGGACCGGTAGTGCAGGTGCTCCTCGACCTGTTCCGGCAGCGCTGGCGCGACGCCGGTGGCGGTGAGTTGAAGCTGCCCGAGGCGGTAACTCTCGTCCCGACCGTACCATCCGGGGCCTTCAAAATGCCGACGACCAAGGTGGCCATAAGCCGGACGGTGGCCCCCACCCCGCTCACCACGCCCCCGGAGATCCAGGAGATCCGCCGTCTCTTCATGGACGCCATCATGTCGGCGCAAAGCCTCATCTACCTGGAAAACCAGTATTTCAGTTCGCAGGCCATCTTCTGGTCGCTCGTCGCACGCATGAGCATGCCGAAGCGCCCACGTCTGCAGATCATCCTGATGCTCCCGGACCGCCTCCCGCTCACCGAGGAGCTATTCCTAGGCCTTCCCCAGATACGCATGATCCGGTCCCTGCAGCGAGTGGCGGAAAAGACAGGCCACACGCTCAGCGTCTACTCTTCCGCCCAGGCGGATCACGACGTCAGGCAGATGACCTTCATCCACAGCAAGCTCCTCCTGATCGACGACCGCTTCCTCACCATCGGCTCCGCGAATGCCACCAATCGCAGCATGGGGCTCGATACCGAGTTGAACGTCGCATGGGAGGCCTCGCTCGCTCCACGCGACGAAGAACTGAGCAGCGCCATCCGCGCCCTGCGCTCATCGCTGCTGGCCGAGCATGCCGGCCTCTTCGGCTGCGGTAAGGAGAAGAAATTCGAAGACATGGAACACCTGAGCGCGCATCTCGAATCCCTTGCCGACGACGACCAGGCGAGACTTTGCCGGTACCAGCCGGATCCGACCTTCGAAAACAGCGAGCTCCCCGAGGCGCTGGAACCGATCGCCCGCGTGGTCGATCCGGAGCAACCGGTCGACAACGAGTTCATCTTCGAGAGCTTCACAAAATCGGAGCTTGGTTCCTTCGCAAGGGGTATATTTAAGCTAAGCCAGATGATCATCCGGCTTTGAAAAACGGAAAAGGAGGACACCAACATGGCAGAAAAAACGACTAAGACAGGTGTCGAGATCGACGATCACGCGTGCGATGTCAGGGTCTGGAGTCCGTCCTGTCAACGCAACGTCTACTCAAATGACAGCGAGAAATATCTCTGCGCCTCGTGCGGTACGATCCCCGGTCTCAAACACGAGATGCATCACGAACACTTCCCTCACCTAAGCGGCGATACCGACGATATGAGCTGAGGGCAAAAAAAGACAGGGGCGAAAATATCGCCCCTGCCGTCTGTCCCACTATCTGCACCTTCCTTCTCAACGCGGCAAGCCCGGTCCCTCTCCCGGCCCCACCGATTCCACCCGCGGCACCACCCCTTGGAAAAGAAGCCCTGCCACCTCCTGCACCTCTTCCGCAGTCACCGCCGATATGGCCTCCAAAGAGAGTTCGATAGGTTCCGGCGCCCCCAGAAGCGAGGTCGTGTTGGAGATCTTGCGCACCTGGGTCTCGCAGTCGTCAAGCGCCATGAGCCGCGCGCAGCGGATCTGCTCCTTGGCGGCCGCCAGCATTTCCTCGCTCACCTTTTCCTCGCAAAAACGCATCACCTCGCCATGGCAGACGTCCACCGCCTCCTGGGCCCGCTCCGGACCGGTCCCCGCGTAGATCATGAGCCCCGCCGAGTCGGTGTACGACGACATCATGGAATAAACGGTGTAGGCAAGCCCCCTGCGTTCGCGCACCTCGCGGAAAAGGCGCGAGTTCATGCCGGAGCCCAGGATCTGGTTCAGGACGGAAAGCTTGTGACGATGCTCGTTACCCGCCGGAGGAAGCGGGTACCCCATGTAGAAATGGGTCTGCTCCATGGTGCGCTGGTAGTGCACGTTCTCACCGACGGCCACACGGTACCCTTCCGAAGGCTTCTTAACTTTCGGGGTGCCGGTGGGGAGCTCCGCCAGAAGGCGCGCCGCCTGCTCCACGACCTCATCGTGCTCGACGTTTCCTGCGACGGAAACGATGGTCGCGTTGCTCAGGTAGTTCCCGAGTTTGTGCTCCATCAGGCGCTCGCGCGAAATGTTCCCGATGGTCTCCGCGGTCCCAAGGATCGGCGTCCCGAGCGGGTGTCCCTGCCAGAAGCCCTGGTGGAACTGGTTGTAGATGAAGCGGCCCGGGTTGTCCTGGTTCATCAGGATTTCCTGCAGCACGACGCCGCGTTCCTTTTCCACCTCGTTATCGGGGAGCCAGGAGTTGACGAACATGTCGGCCAGGATGTCGAAGGTCGCCGGGATGATTGAGGCGAGGGAAACCGCGTAGTAGAAGACCTCCTCCTGGCTCGTGTAGGCGTTGGCGCGGGCACCGATGCTGTTGAACTCGTCGGTGATGCGGTCAGCGTCGCGGCTAGGGGTCCCTTTGAAGAGCAGGTGCTCTATGAAGTGCGATGCGCCTCCGGTCTCCGGTGCTTCATTTCTGGTGCTGGAGTCGATCCGGATGCCGACGGCGGCGCTTTGCATACCCTGTATCTGCTGTGTAACCACGCGTATGCCGTTGGGAAGCGTGGTGAGTTGAAGCTTCGGGGCGGTGGACAAGGTGAACATAAAGGCTCCTTAAGCTTGCGGAATGTCTGGTTTTCACTGGCAGCAATTATAACACGCAGGATCTGGGGAAAACAGGTGGGTAAAAAAAAGGCGCCAGCCGATGAAGCGGCAGGCGCCGGTGCTGCGTTAAAACCTTCAGACGTCCTACTTGAACTCGGCGTAGCGCGAGAGGACGAATGCCCGATCCTTTGCGTCCTTCTCGTGGCAGCCGAAGCAGTCGCGCTTGCCGTCGAGCCCGGAAGGCTTGCCGTCGGGGGTGAAACCTACGAAACGCCAGCCGCCGGTCTCCTTGGCCTTCTTGTCACGCTGCATCATGACGATCATGGTCTTCTTCCCCGCCACCTGCTTGCCGCCTTCCTCCTTTATGGAGTAGTTGACGGCGACGAAACGGCTGCCGTCGGGGTAGTTGGCTGCTCCCGACTTGTAGGCAGGCATCGCCTTTTTGTTCACGTAGATGTAATGGATGCCGTAGAACATGGACTTCTTGTCGGTGATCACCCTCGCCTTGCTTTTCTCCCAGTTCTCGTAGTTCCTGGGAAGGCTCCCCTGTTCAGCGGCAAAGGCGGCGCCCGTTACGCCCACTAGGGCGGCAAGTGCGAGCAAAGAGATCGTTTTTTTCATTGTCGTGCCTCCGATTGATAAGAAAGTTGGTCCGTTTTCGGACATCGAGGTCCGAGCGCCGGCGCCTAAAGGGATACCACGAGGTGGCGACGCTATCAAAGGTTCTATTAAATTAAGTTCACGGGAAGACGGTCCGGCTGGAGGTGCCCGAGGCGGCCGGCGACCAGGGATAATCCGCGAGGTGGTCGGCAAGCTCGTCCTTGTGGTAGCGATCGACCTTCCGGACCAGGAGCACCAGGGTCATCACGACAGGCAGGGTGAAGATGAAGATCCCGGTCAGCCCCATCAGGTTTTCACCGATATAGAAGGTGACCCCCAGGTTGAAGACGATCACGCAAAGGTAGAGAAACGGCCCGTAAAGCGAGCGAAACGGAGCGGCGGCAACGCCTGCCGGACGCAGCTTCGCACTCCCCACACGGTCGATCCTCTGCAGGACGAAGATGAGGGCGGCACTCACGAGCAACCACCCCCAGTAATTGGACATCGGGATGCCGAAATGGGTCCCAACCTCGCGATACCCGTAGATCCTCCCCAGAAACCAGCGGCTCCCCTGCAGCGCCACCGGGTCGGTGATGATGTCCAAAAAGACCTGGAAGAGCGACCCTAAAAGGAGCACCGGGAAGGAGCGGCGCAGGCGTGCCGTCTCGAGAAGCACGAGGTCGCCCTTTACGCGCTTCACCGGCCCGAGGACAAGAAGCGCCGTGGCGTAGCTGCAGTAGGTGAGGAAAACGTAGGAGAGCGAGTCGAAAAAGGGGACGCCCGCGATCCAGAGTTCGCGGTCGCGCGTCACGTCCACGTAGTAATACCAGCCGTAGGGAAAGCCCGTGTTGATCGAGGAATACTCGGAGGCGAAGGCGACCAGGTAGCCGCAGACGGTGAACCACGCCGTCTTCTTCCAGCCGAGGTGCAAAACGGCGGCAACGAGGTAGACGGCGAAGAAAGCGAAGACGTAGGGACGCATGGTGAAGGTCCCCACCGCGATGTCGAGGATGTGGGTCATACCGGCGGGTCTCCGATGTGGTAGCGATCTTGAGGATGCGATGCGGACAGCGAAAAAGCATCGCCCCCTCCCCCGCCTGCGGGTCGGAACCCGAATGGTGAGGGAGGGGGCCGTAGATGGAGCTGAAGCCTTACACCTTTAGAAAAGCGTCCCGACGATGGTGCCCAAGACGGAGATGGGGCCGGTGTCGCCGAGCCCTTCCATGGCACGTTCCGCCTTCTTGAGCGTTGCCGTGGTGTCGCGGTAGAGCTGGTCCTCGTTGACCAGCTTGCCGATGGTCCCCTGGCCGGAGTTGATCTTCTGGGCGATCTCCTTCACGTTTTTCGAGGCGTCACGCAGGTCGTTGTAGAGGGAGTCGTCGTTCACCAGCTTGCCCATGGTCCCCTCGCCCTTGTTGATCTTCGCGGTGATCTCCCGGACGTCCTTCATGCTCGCGTTAAGGTCCTGGGTGCCGCTTCTCAAGTCCTTGATGAGGGCGGAGGCATCGGTGTACACGGTTTCGTCGTTGACGAGCTTGCCCAGGGTCCCCTCGCCGCGCTCGATCTTGCCGGCGACCACCTTCAGGCTGGACACGGCGCTGCTCGCGTCGTCGAAGAGCTTGCGGTCGTTCAACAGCATGGCGAGCGAACCCTCGCCGCGATCCATCTTGCCGGTGATGCTGCTGATGTTGGCGATCGCCTCCTTCAGGTTGCCGCGGTTGTCGTCCAGGATGCCGTTGATCTTTTGCATCACCTCGTCCTGGTTCTTGTTCAGGTTCTTGACGAGGACCTTGGTGTCCTTGATGACGTCGGAGAGGTCGTCGACGATGATATCGATGTTGGCGACATCCTTACCCTTCACCGTCCCCCCCTCGGGAAGCAGCGGCGCGTTGGGGGAACCGAATGAAAGACCGAGGAACTGGCCGCCCAGGAGGTTGGTAAGCCTCAAACCGGCGACGGTGTCGGTCTTGATGCGGGTACCGGGTTTGACCTCGAAATCGATCTCGATCTTGTCGTTTAACACCACGATGTCCTTGATGCGGCCGACGTCGACACCCGACAGGCGGACCGGGTCCCCCACCTTGAGGCCCGTGATGCTGGTGAGGTAGGTCTTGTACTTGACGTTCTTCTGGAACGGGTTCCACTTCTCACCCACCTCCAGGAGCACGCCCAGAATGATGAGACCGAACACGAAGAACATGCCGACCTTTTTCTCGACTGACAGAGCCATATATCTCTACCTCCGGAACAAAGGAAAAACAGTTACATAAGGAGCCTGGTCAGGACATAGTCGGCGACCAGGATCAGCATGAAAGACAGAACTACGGACCGCGTGGTGGACTGACCGATCCCCCTGGCGCCGCCGGAAGTGGCGAAGCCTACGTAGCAGCAGACCAGGGCGATGATCGCCCCGAAGACCATGGATTTGGTGAGGCCGATGCCGATCTCCTTCATCTTCAGCGCAGCGGTCAGGCTGTCGTAGTAGGTGGCGTAGGAGACGAAGATCTGCGGATGCAGGTTGCTGATGAGCGCGCCGCCGACGATGCCGATCAGGTCGGCGTACAAAACCAGCGCCGGGACGCAGATGATGCAGGCGATGAAGCGCGGCATGGCGAGGTAGCGCACCGGGTCGATGTCGAGCGTCTTCAGCGCATCGATCTCCTCGTACACCGTCATGACGCCGAGTTCCGCGGCCATGGCGGAACCGCAGCGCCCGGCGACCAGGAAGCTCGTCATGACCGGGCCCAGTTCGCGCACCATGGAGTGACCGACGATGGCCCCGATGATGTTCTGCCCACCGTACTTCTGCAATTCGACGCCGGTCTGCAGCGCGAGCACCATCCCCACGAAGAAGGCCATCACCGACGCAACCGGCAGGGTGTCCCAGCCGATCACCGCCATCTGGGTCAGGATGCTCGGGATGTTGCGGGGCGCCTCCCGCACGAAGTAGACGATCTTCCCCTGGAGGATGGCCATCTCCCCCAGCACCTGGTGAAAGTAGAGGACCCTCTTGCCTAAGCGTTCAAAAACTTGCGTCACTTATCACCCCATTTGGGTCCGAAGGGAAGCCAGAAGAGATTCACCCCCTCCTGTCCGCCGTCGCGCTTCAGGCTGATCAGTCCCTTCAGAAGTTTCAGCTCGCGCTCCTTTGCCGTCCTGCGGTAGGAGATCAGCGGGAAGAGCTCGTAGGCGAGGTCGTCGCCGCGCCGCTCGTGCCAGAACAGGTTCCACAAAAGGCTGGAGGTGGAGTTACCCGCCTCGTCCCACCTTCTTTGATAAAGGCGCCAAAGCGGTGCCCATTCCTTTTCGATCCCTTCTTTATCGAGGATAGGCTCGAGCAGAGCGGGGAACGAGAACGAAGAGACGCCGTCGACGTTCTTGCGGTAAAGATAAAGCGGCCACAGCGTGTTCCGGCGCCGCTCGCTTCCGTCCTTGGGCCAGTACTCGCGGTTGTCGCGGTACAGGAAGAAGAGGACACGGTCCTGCTCCTGGCCGAAGATGTCGGATTTGATCTCCTCATGCTTGTAAAGCGGCCACATGTACCAGGTCTTCTCACCTTCCGGACGAGTCTCGTGCGAGTAGAACGGGAGGAAGGTGTCACCGTTTTTCTTCTCGCCGCGCACCTTGGTGACGAAAGGCCAGAAGTAATCCACTTCCTCCACCTTCTTGGCGCGGTCCTCGGTGTAGCCGAAGAAGGGCCACAGGTAGCTGCGCGAGGTCCTCTTGGGAGAGTCGGTCGAGGCATACAGAGGGAAGATGAACTTCTTCTCGGTCGGGTTGTCGGTGTTGAGCCCGGTCTTCTCGGACGTGTAAAAAGGCCAGAGCACGAAGCGCTTCTCGTACACCCCGGTCTTTTGCGACTGCCCGTAAAGCGGGAAGACGTCGAAGCCCGACTCGTTCTCGCCCGAAGTGGTTGCGAAGAAGGGCCAGAGGTAGTGCCTCGTCGTGGTCCCCTTCTTGACGGTGCTGCCGTAAAGCGGGAAAAGGACGAAGTGATACTCGTCACGCCAGAAGCGCTCGTAGATATCGCCGTAAATCGGGAACAGGGCGCGGTACGGTCCGTACTTCTCCGACTCCCCGGAGACGTAGAACGGAAACAACATGGTCGACGATTCGCGCTGCGGTTCCGCCTCCTCTTTACGGAAGGTGGAGGTCCTGAAAAGTTGCAGCACCTCTGCGTTCCCGGCCTCGGGTGTATTCTCACTCGACGCCACGGGATAGAGGTAGTACGTGGAGCTCGCCTTATCCCTGGTATTGCTGGTCCGGTAGAAAAGCGGCCTCAGGGCCAGATCGCGGTCGTCCCCGCTTTTCTGGTACTTGAAAATGGGCCCGAGAATCGAGAGGTTGCTGTAACGCTCGCGCGGGCTTTCGCGGTAGTCCACCAGGGGCCACAGGGTGAAGATGGTCCCTTCCTCCTGCTTAGCCTCCTGCTTAGCCTCCTGCTTAGCCTCCTGCTTAGCTTCCTGCTTAGCTTCCTGCTTAGCTTCCTGCTTAGCTTCCGGCTTAGCTTCCTGCTCGGCGTGCCCTGCCGCTGTGAACAACAGCAAGGCCAGCAGTGCAGTTATGGACGTGACGGAGCGTGCCATGAACCTCTTTTGATCACCTTGATTGAAGATATAGGGTCGGATAGTAACTGCTGCTATTACATGGAGTCAATCAAAATGTACTATCCAGTGCGTCACAGTAATGGCGCCGAAAGACAATTACTACATGTGACACAAGCGCTTCACATCCCTCGGCTCACCGTCAAAGTTATGCCATCTTCGTTGCAAATGTCCAGTGATGCGACAAAAAGAGCGAGGCAGGAAACTGTCTGTCTCCTGCCTCGGTAAGTCTCTCTGAATGTATATTATGCTTGATCAGTACTTGCTGTCAGCGTAGTCGACCCATCCGCCGGCGAGAACGAGTGCCTTGTCAAAGGGAGAGATCTCGAACTGCATCGACTCCTCACGCCCCCCCCCTTTGATAGTGAGGGTCGTGTTGGCAACGTCCACCTCAATGGTGGCGTCTGCGGCATCGGCGAAGGTGAAGAGGCGGTCGATCTGCGCCGGCGCAAGCTCGATGGCGGCCATACCGCAGTTGAACATGTTCTGGCGGAAGATCCTGGCGAAGGACTCGGCGATGACCACATGGATGCCGTTCACCTCGAAAACCCACGGTGCATGTTCGCGGGAGGAGCCGCAACCGAAGTTGGCGCGGGTTACCACGGCGCCGGCGCCGTAGGTCTTCTCGCTCTTCGGGTCGAAGCCGGGAAGTTTCAGGTCCTCGAGGAGGTAAGGCTTCAGGTCCTCCTTGGTGATCTCGGTGAGGTACTTGGCCGGGATGATTTCATCGGTATTTATGTCGCTGCGGTCCAGGAAGAGGGCCGGGCCACCAAATTTTTTCATGTCAGTCTCCTGTAAGCGGGCACACCCCGCGATTCGTTGTCAATTGTCAATTGCCAATCGTCAATTGATTACAGATACTTGCGCGGGTCGGCAAGCTTCCCTTCGATGGCGGAGGCGGCGGCGGTAGCCGGCGAAAGCAGGTGCACCATGCCCCCCTTCCCCATCCTCCCCATGAAGTTGCGGTTCGTGGTGGAAGCGCAGACCTCGCCCTCGGCGAGAACGCCGTTGCTCATGCCGAGGCAGGCGCCGCAGGTCGGGTTGGTGACGCAGAAGCCGGCGTCCATGAAGATCTGGATCAGCCCCTCGGCGACCGCTTCCTTGTAGATCTGCGGGGTAGCCGGGGAAAGGATGCCGCGCACCGTCGGGGCGATCTTCTTCCCCTTGAGGATCTGGGCGGCAACCCTTAGGTCCTCGATGCGGCCGTTGGTGCAGGAACCGACGTAAACCTGGTCCACCGGGGTCCCGGCCATCTCTTCGATGCTCTTCACCTGGTCCGGCTTGTAGCCGAAGGTGCAGAGCGGGGTGAGATTGGAAAGGTCGAGATCGATGACCTTGTCGTACTCGGCATCGGCGTCGGAAGCCCACTTGGCGTACTCGGCGACGGCCGCTTCCTTGGAGGCGAAGGAGTCGGAGATGAAAGGCCAGAGGTAGTCCACGGTGACGCGGTCCGGTGCGCAGATGCCGGAGGTACCGCCCGCCTCGATGGCCATGTTGCACAGGGTCATCCTGGATTCCATGGTCATGGCGTCGACGATCGGGCCGCCGAACTCGATGACGCGGTCGGTGGCGCCGTTAACGGTCAGCTCGCTGATGACGCGCAGGATGGCGTCCTTAGCGTAGACCCCCTTGGGGAGGGTGCCGTTCAGGTTGATCCTGATGGTCTTCGGCTCGCGGAAGGCACAGACCCCTTTCAGGATGCCGACTTCGAGGTCGGTGGTGCCGACCCCGGCCGCGAAGGCGCCGAAAGCTCCGTGGGTGCAGGTGTGGGAGTCACCCATGATGACGGTGTTGCCGGGGCGGATGAACCCTTTTTCCGGGAAGATGGCGTGGCAGACGCCGTTGGCTCCGATATCGAAGAAGTCCTTGATCTCATGGCGACGCGCCCAGTCCCTGAGCATCTTCGCCTGGGTGGCGGTCTTGGAGTCCTTGCTCGGGGTGACGTGATCGATGACCGCCTTGATCTTCGTCTTGTCGAAGACCCGGTCCTTGCCGCGCGCCATGAGGTCGGCGATGGCGATCGGGGTGGTGATTTCGTGGCACATCACCACGTCGATGCCGAGCACTTTGGTTCCTGCAAAAGGCTCATCAACCAGATGGGCCGCGAATATCTTTTGAGCCGTTGTCATACCCATAAATAGCGCTTCCTTTTGAGTTTGAAGTGTTTTTCCCAGTCGCCAAGATAATAAAATAAGAGCAACAAATCAAACTAATAATTGTTCAATGTTATTAAACATTTGCCTGCTCGTACAGCCATGCTATAATACCCCCCTCAATTCAATAGGGAGCCCCGTATGCAACTTCGTTTCAACAGGACAAACAGCGAAATCGACAAGATGATTGATGATCTGATGGAAAAGGCGGGCGGGGTACACCACCCCGAGCAGACGCGCGAGATGATCATCGCCGCGCTCAAAGCGGGACAGGACACCAGCTACCTCGCGGACCTAAAGCTATTGAGCAACACCATGAAGGAGATGCGTTACACGACGACGGTCTTCGCACCCTACCGGCAGAAGAAGAAGGTGACCATCTTCGGCTCGGCCAGAACGCTCCCCGAAGAGGAGATGTACAAAAAGTGCATCAGCTTCAGCCGTCTGCTGGCGGACAAGGGGTACATGATCATCACCGGCGGCGGTGGCGGCATCATGCAGGCCGGCAACGAGGGAGCGGGAAGCGAGTGCTCCTTCGCGGCGAACATCAAGCTCCCCTTCGAGCAGAGCGCCAATCCGATCATGCTGAAAAACCCCAGGCTCATCACCTACAAATACTTCTTCAACCGCAAGGTCGCCTTCGTGAAGGAGTCCGACGCGATCGCGGTGTTCCCGGGCGGGTTCGGCACGCTGGACGAGGCGATGGAGGTCTTCACCCTGGTACAGACCGGCAAGACCTCCCCCAAACCGCTGGTTCTGGTCGACGACGAGGAGGGGTACTGGGAGCACTTCTTCCGGTTCATCAAGGAAAGGCTGCTGGTCAAGGGGTTCATCTCCGCCGAGGACTTCTCCATCTTCACCATCACGAAGAGCTATGAAGAAGCGGTCCAGGTCATCGACGAGTTCTATACCAACTATCATTCTATTCGTTTCGTGAACGGCGAGCTCATTATCCGTCTGACCAAGGTCCTCACCCCCGAACAGATCGAGATGTTGGAGAACGAATTCCCCGAATTGAGGTTAGACGAAAGCCGCATCGAGCTCATTAGCGCTCGCCCGGAGGAGGCCGACGAGCCGGACCTGCTCGAGCTGCCGAGGATCGCCTTCCGATTCCACCACCAGCACTACGGTCTGCTGATCGCCTTCATTAGGCGCTTGAACACCTTTTAGTCGGGCAAATAAGAAACAATTGTTTTGAAATATTTGCTTGACAAGGTTATTACACGATGTTAATTTTTATCCCAGCAGCTAGTTCTGGAAGTTTGCCGCGCCGAAAAGCCAAAGGGTTATCAACACTTTGTGCCATTTCCAGCCAAAGAACCTTCCGGAAATTGCAGCATCAAACGTAGATCCGGCAGAGACCCGGAGGTTAGAAAAAGGAGGCAGGAAAATGGCACAGGGCAAGGTTAAATGGTTCAACGACGCGAAAGGGTTCGGTTTCATCGAGCAGGAGAACGGCGAGGACGTATTCGTGCACTTCTCTGCCATCACCGGGGAAGGCTTCAAATCCCTGGCTGAGGGGGAGGCGGTCTCCTTCGACGTGACCAACGGGCCGAAAGGTCTGCAGGCTGCAAACGTTAAGAAGCTGGGCTAAGGCTTAAAGCATCGAACGTAGAAGGCCCCGCCGGGATTCCGGCGGGGCCTTTTTTTATTCCTATTCCTGGGCGGCGAGTTCCCGCGCCCTCACCTTCAGAAGCAGCACGCCTCTCCGCACCATGGCGCCCGCCAGGAACAGCAGGAGCACCAGCGCCGCCACCGGATGCTCGACGGCGAAGATCAGCGGGAGCAGCATCACGCGCACGCCGCTCTTCATCCATTCATGGCCGGCGATCACATCGGCGATCGGCGGACTCAAACGGTAGTAAGCCGAGACGAAGAGCCTGCCCGGCGCGTTGGTCATGAGCCAGTTGTCGCGGAAAGCCCGCAACTCGGCGACCTTGGGATGGAGGTAACTGCCGTAGGCCGCCGTCGCGATGAAGCACCCTCCCCCTCCGCCGCCACCGCCACCGCCGCTTTGCGCCGGGATGGCGAGACGGTTGGCATCAAGCACCAGACCGTCGTTGCCGAGCCCGGTACCGTCGTTGACAGTGACGTTGTCGGCCGGGAAAGCCGGGGAGACCACCACCGGATCGCTCAGGTCGCCGTTGCCGTTGTTGCAGGCGATCAGATAAACGACGTCACCCGCCTCGAAAAGGGGAACCGTTATGCTCTGGGACGAGGCGTTGTAGGGATACTCGGTGACGCCCGAGGTGCCGACCTTTTCCGCGGCCACCACCAGCGAGGCGGGCAGGCTCGCGAAGGTGATCTTCAGGGTGCCGCCGGGGTTTGCCGGCAGGTACTTGTAGACCTGGAAGGTGTACGGGGTCGGCAAGGATATGGCGGGCGCGGGTATGGTGCCGTCGACCGTGTTGGTCTGGGCCGGCGGGACCGTCGGGATAAGCTGCACATCGATCAGGTGGCTTGCCCAGTCGTGCATGAGCATCCGCTTCGCGAAGCCGAAGAAGTTGTTGCCGATGTTCCCCTGAAGGGCGGTATCAAGCGACGGGATGAAGGGTATCTCCACGCCGAGATCGGGCGAACTCGTGTTGCTCGGCTTGGGCTGCGCCGCGAGATCGGTCCAGACCGCCCTGATCACGGTGCGGCTTTGCTGCAGTTCGGTGAGGTAACGGTTGAAGATCCAGCGCCCGTACTCGGTGCCGTTGCCGACTCCGGCGTTGACCGCCACGGTTCCCACGCTCGACATATAGGCCCAAAGGTAGTCGTAGAGCTGGTTGCCGGAATCGTACACCTCGTCCTCCATCCACGTGGAGGTCATTTCGGCGAACGCGGTATCGAAATAGGCGTTGTACCCGAACTGGATCGCGTGGTGGAACTCGTGGGCCGCGGTGATCCTGAGACTCGTGATCGGGGTGTAGGGACTGAATATGGGAGAAGCGAAGGAGCGGTCTATCTGGATCCAGCTCGAATAGGAGACCGAGCTGCCGGCCACCGGCGTCGAGTCGTTCTGGGTGTAGCCGTAGACCCCGTCAGTGGCCAGGTCCTGCAGGTAGACATCGTAACTCGCGTCGGGGGGGGCATGGTACCCCATCTTCTCCACTTCGACGCTGTAGACGTACTCGAAAACACCGGCAACGGTCTCGACCCAGTCGGGCACGCCGTTGCCGTTGTTGTCGGTGGTGTCGACGGCGTCGCCGCCGCTCGTCGTGTAGTGGATGGTGAAGTGACCGCCGACCGGGGTGCAGGTCTTCTCCTTGCTGAGCGAGGGGCGCGCGAGGTATTTGGCCAGCACCTTCTGGGTGGGGGCCTCGAGGCGGCTCCAGTCCTTTTTCAGCTGCCTGAAGAACCCGGTACGGCACCTTTCGGCGTGCGTCGTCTGGGACTGGACCGAACTCAGCGCCTTGGCGACTCCCGCCTCGTGGCCGAACCTGGCAAGGTAATAGTCGTCGAGGGCCGCCGCCGAAGCTAAGGCCGGAAAGAGCAGTGCTGCGCAGAGCGCAGATGCGAAGAGTCTGTTTGCCACTAATCCACCATCCTTTTGCCCACGCGAAGCGGGACCAGTTTTGTTGCGCCCACCTCAACCTTCACCTCGACTCCCTGGTTGCCGACCCGGTAGGTGCCGCCCGGGAGCACCGCCACGAAGAAGCCGTTGCCGTCGGTGTCAACCGTCGTCACCTGCTTGTCCCCGGCAGCGATGGGGACGGAAAGCAGCGGCACCGCATGATAGCCGGCGGCGGGGCGCAGCTTTCCGCCGTACGACTGCACGAAGCAGATCCCCGCGATCGCCCCGGTACCTTCCGTAAGCGCGACCTCACGGATCCTCTCCTCGTTGGTCTCCACGACGGGACGGAACCCGGGGCGCACCGCCACGAAGGGGACGAAAGGCTCTCCCGGCTTACCGGCGACGAACCCCTTCCCGTCGAAATGGAGGTAGGACCAGAGTTCGGAAGGGCGCTTGGCGAAGGCATGCGCAGTCAAAGCGGTTAGGGCTACTGTCAAAGCAACAAGAGCTAGGCGTTTGAGACCGTGCATGTAATCACCTGGATACTGATCGGATGGGAAGCGAAAAACATGAAGGGAAATGCCGATAGCATTACACGAGGCGGCAGCAGAATTACAGTAAAAAAAAGTAAAGACAGGAAAAGGAAGCCAGGCGGCTTCCTTTTCCTTGCTGCGGTTAAGAGTGTGTTGCGGAGAACTAGAGTGACTCTATGTCGCGCTCGGTGGAGAAATAGAGCCGGTTCAGCGCGTCGATGTACGCCTTTGCCGAAGCCTCGATGATGTCGGTGGAGGAACCGCGCCCGACGACCGGGTTGCGCTCCCCTTCGGTGATGCGGACGGTGACCTCGCCGAGCGCGTCGGTGCCGCCGGTGATCGAGCCAACGTTGTACTGCAAGAGCTGCGCGTCACGCTTGGCGAGCTTCTTGATCGCCTTAAGCGTCGCGTCGACCGGGCCGTCGCCGAGCTCGGCCGTTCTCACCTGCATGCCGTCGATCTCCATCTGGACCGTCGCCGTGGCGACGGCGAAGGAACCGCAGGTGACGGTGATGTGGGAGAGCTTGTACTTCTCGTCGATCTTCTTCGCCTGGTCGGCGACGATGGTTTCCAGATCCTCGTCGAAGACCTCCTTCTTCAGGTCGGCGAGCGCCTTGAACCTGGTGAACGCCTTGTTCAGCGCGTCTTCGTCCAGCTCGTGCCCGAGTTCCTCGAGCCTCTTCTTGAAGGCGTGGCGCCCGGAGTGCTTGCCGAGAACGAGAGCGCTTGCCTTGAGACCTACCGACTCCGGGGTCATGATCTCGTAGGTCGACTTGTCCATCAGCATGCCGTGCTGGTGGATCCCCGCCTCGTGGGCGAAGGCGTTCGCGCCTACGATGGCCTTGTTCTGCTGCACCGCGATGCCGGTCACCTGGGTGAGCAGGCGGGAGGCCGGGGTGAGCTGCTCGGTGACCACGTTGGTCTTGAAGGGGAGGATGTCGCCGCGGGTTCTGATCGCCATGACGAACTCCTCGAGCGAGCAGTTGCCGGCGCGCTCGCCGATGCCGTTGATGGTGCACTCGACCTGTCCCGCGCCCGCCTGCACCGCGGCGATGGAGTTCGCGACGGAAAGGCCAAGGTCGTTATGGCAGTGCACCGAGATGACCGCATCGTCGATGTTCTTAACGTTGTCCTTCAGGTACTTGATGATGTTGAAGTACTCGAAGGGGATGGTGTAGCCGACCGTGTCCGGGATGTTGACCGTGGTGGCGCCTGCGTCGATGACCGCGCCCACGACCTCGGCGAGGAATTTGAGGTCGGTGCGCACCGCGTCCTCACAGGAGAACTCGACGTTGGCGGTGTAGGACCGCGCCCTCTTCACCCCCTTGACCGCCGCGTCCAGCACCTGGGCCGGGGTCATCTGCAGCTTGTACTTCATGTGGATGTCGGAGGTGGCGATGAAGGTGTGGATGCGACCCTTCTCTTCGGCGTACTTGAGAGCCTCCCAGGCGCGGTCGATGTCCTTGAAACCGGCGCGGCAAAGGCCGGCGATCTCCGGCCCCTTGATGGTCTGGGCCACCTTTTGCACCGCCTCAAAATCCCCCTCCGAGGCGATCGGGAAACCCGCCTCGATGACGTCGACGTTCAGTTTCTGAAGCTGCCTGGCGAGGCGGAGTTTCTCCTCGATGTTCATGCTGGCGCCCGGGGACTGCTCCCCGTCTCTGAGTGTCGTGTCAAAGATCTTGATGGTCTTCGGTTCCGTGTTGTTCACTTGCGCTCCCCCTCTTAGTGGTTGTGCTGCCTCGTTAGCCTGCCCTCCCCTGCCTGCTTGATCAGGTCAGACACGGTGGCAAAAACCGACAGGCCGAAAATAAAAAAGCCTCCGCCCCAGTAAGGGGCGAAGGCTCTAAAAAGCTTCCGCGGTACCACCCTCATTCATCCGCCCTGCGGCGGACCTCGTTGTCCCCTTTACGCGGGGTATCGGCCATGGCTAGGAGCGCCTCGTTCTAGTAGAACGGGTGTTCTTCACCATGACGGCTCGAAGGCGAGTTCACCTGCTTCCTCACCGGTTTGCACCAACCACCGGCTCTCTGTAGGGGAAGGAGAGGCTACTACTCCTCGTCATTGCCTTTACTTTTCGGGAGATAATAGAAAACGCTCGACCCCCTGTCAAGCCTTTTTGTTTTATTTTCCGACACCGCCCAACTAAAACGGCGTTGCCCCAAAGGACAACGCCGTGTTTTTCGTTCGGGCCGCCGAGGCACCGATGCGTCCCATCGTGATCAACGTAGAACGCAGAACGTAGAACGTAGAACGGGTTTAGAGGTTCTTCTTCCCCTCGTGGACCCGGTGCATGGCGCGCTCCAGCCTGCGCCTGCGCGGGTAACCGAGCACGAAACCGATCGGGCCGGAGAGGATGTAGCAGATGAAGATGGTGAAGAGCATCACCACCGGCTCAGCCGCAATCACGATGAGGAGCAGCACCGCGAGCACCAGGATGGCGAAGGGCTGCCTCTTGATCAGGCTCGGGTCCTTGAACGAGTAGTATTTGACGTTCGAGACCATGAGGAGCGCGAGGAAGTAGATGAGCACCAGGATGGCGAGCTTGTTGTACGAGGCGGGCCAACCCATGTGGTAGAAGAAGAGCACCGTCGCGGATACCATGCTCGCGGCGGCCGGGGTCGGCAGTCCCACGAAACGCTTGCTCTCGACCGTCTCCACCTGGACGTTGAAGCGGGCAAGCCTCAAAGCCGCGCAGGCGAGGAAGAGGAAACCGGCGAGCCAGCCCAGGCGCCCGAAGGGCTTCAAAGCCCAGCAGTACATGAGAAGCCCGGGCGCTGCGCCGAAGGAGACCACGTCGGCAAGCGAGTCGAACTCCACGCCGAACTTGCTCGCGGTCCCGGTGAGGCGGGCCACCTTGCCGTCCAGGCCGTCGAAGATCGAGGAGGCGAGGATCCAGAGGGCGGCGGTGCGGTAGTCGCCGTTCACGGTGGAAACCATGCAGTAAAAGCCGGCGAAGAGGCTCCCGGCGGTGAACAGGTTGGGAAGGACGTAGATCCCCTTGCGCATCCCTTCCCTTTCTACTTTTGGTTTCTCTTCACTCACGGCAGTATCCCCAGTACGGTCGCACCGGCGACCGTTTTCTGTCCCATGACCACGTCGATCTTCGTGCCGAGCGGCAGGTAAACGTCGAGCCTGGAACCGAAACGGATCAGGCCGTACCTGCGACCGCGGGTCAGCTGGTCCCCCGGCTTCGCGTAGCAGACGATGCGGCGCGCGATGAGACCTGCCACCTGCACCACCACCATCTTGAGCCCGGAGGCGGTCTCGAGTACGAGCCCCTGCTGTTCGTTCTCGAAGCTCGCGCGCTCGTCGCGCACGTCGTAGAACTTACCCTTGTTGTAGAAGCCGTCCACCACCTTCGCGGTCAGCGGCGCGCGGTTCACGTGGACGTTGAAGACGGACATGAAGATGCTGATCTTTTCCATCTCGGTCGAGGTGTGCGGTTCGATCACCTTGCCTAAGAAGATCACCTCGCCGTCGGCCGGGGCGATGACCTTGTCCTCGCCGGCGGGGGTGGCACGTTCGGGGTTTCTGAAGAAGAAGACGGAGAACAGGGCGAGCAGCGCGAAGAGGGCTGCCGGGAAGAAGAAGCCGCAGTGCAGGAACTGCCCCATGACCGCGAAGACCGCGGCCACAGCGGCGAAGCCTGCTATGAACGGGTACCCCTCGACGGCGATCGGGGTATTGGTATTGCGCATCTAGTACCTCTGGTTGAGTGATTGTCGCGGACAACAAAAAGGCCGTTTCCGGGCCTTCCGCGCAGCAAAGCGGGAGTATAGCCCGAAAACGGCCCATCATGCAATGAAAAGAAGCTATTACCCCTTCCACCCCTTGGCGCCGCGACCGATGACCACGGGGCCGGTGCTGACCAGTTCCTTGAGCCCCAAGGGGCGCAGGAGCTCGATCATGGCCCCCACCTTGGCGGGGGTGCCGGTTGCCTCGAGCGTGTAGGACTTGGGGGTCACGTCGATCACCTTGGCGCGGAAGATGTCCGCGATCCTCAAGACCTCGGCGCGGCTTTGATCCTCGGCGGCGACCTTCACGAGCACCATCTCGCGCTCGATGGCGTTCTCCGCCTCGAAATCGATGACCTTGATCACGTCGATCAGCTTGTTGAGCTGCTTGGTGATCTGCTCGATGATCTGTTCGTCACCGCGGGTGACCAGGGTGATGCGGGAAAGCGCCTCGTCGTTCGTGGGCGCCACGGTAAGCGAGTCTATGTTGAAGCCGCGGCCGGAAAAGAGACCGACCACGCGGGAGAGAACGCCGAATTCGTTCTCCACGAGCACAGCTATCGTATGTTTCATCGTATCCTCCATGGGCATGGGCAGTTAGCTAGCAAGAACCATCTCGGTCAGCGAAGCGCCGGCCGGGACCATCGGGAGCACCTTTTCCTCGCGTGCGACCTTGAACTCCATCAGTACGGGTCCCTTGATGGAGAACCCTTTCTTGATGACCTCGTCCACCTCGTCCACCTTGGTCGCCTGCAGACCGGTGGCGCCGAAGGCCTCGGCGAGCTTGATGAAGTCGATGGGAAGTTCCATGCAGGTCGAGGAGTAGCGCTTGTCGAAGAAGAGCTCCTGCCACTGGCGTACCATGCCCAGGAAGTTGTTGTTCAGGATGACGATCTTTACGTTGAGACGGTTCTGCACGATGGTGGCGAGTTCCTGCATGTTCATCTGGAAGCCGCCGTCGCCGCAGATCACCATGACCTGACGGTCCGGGAAGCCTGCCTGCGCTCCCATGGCCGCCGGAAGGCCGAAGCCCATGGTGCCGAGGCCGCCGGAGGAAAGAAGCGTCCTCGGTGCGGTGAAGCCGAAGAACTGCGCCGTCCACATCTGGTGCTGGCCGACATCCGTGGCCACGATGGCGTCCGGGTCGGAGAGCGCCCGCAGCCTCTGGATCACGTACTGCGGTTTGATGGTGGAGGTGGCCTGTTTGTAGGCCATCGGGTGCTTCTCCTTCCAGCCGTCGATCTCGGCGGTCCAGGAGGCGAGCGCCTGACGGCACCCCTCCGCGTCCGGACCGATCTCGTCCACGATCTTCAGCATCTTCACGAGGACGTCGCGCACGTCACCCACGATCGGGAGGTCGACGCGCACGTTTTTCTTGATCGAGGTGGGATCGACGTCGACGTGAACGATCTTCGCATGCGGCGCGAAGGAGGCGATCTTGCCGGTGACGCGGTCATCGAAGCGGGCCCCGATGGCGATCAGCATGTCGCAGTTGGAAACCGCCATGTTGGCGTAGTAGGTGCCGTGCATGCCGAGAAGCCCCAAGGACAGCGAGTCGTTCTCCGGGAACGAGCCAAGCCCCATGAGGGTGGTGGTGACGGGAATCCCGAGGCGCTTGGCGAGCGCCACCAGTTCCGCCGAGGCGTTGCCGAGTATGACGCCGCCGCCGACGTAGATCACCGGCTTCTTCGCCTGCATGATCGCGGCAACCGCCTTTTCGATCTGTTTCGGGTGCCCCTCGACGGTCGGCTTGTAGCCGCGGATTTCCACGGTCTCGGGGTACTTGAACTCGGTCTGGGCGATCTGGACGTCCTTCGGGAGGTCGACCACGACCGGGCCGGGGCGGCCGGTGCGGGCGATGTAGAAGGCCTTCTTCATGATGGTCGCGAGATCCTTCACGTCCTTCACGAGGAAGTTGTGCTTGGTGCAGGGGCGGGTGATGCCGATGATGTCCGCTTCCTGGAAGGCGTCGTTGCCGATGAGTGCGGTGGGCACCTGGCCGGTGATGATCACCATCGGGATGGAGTCCATGTAGGCGGTGGCGATGCCGGTGATGGTGTTGGTGGCGCCGGGTCCCGAGGTGGCGATGGCTACACCCACCTTGCCGGTGGCGCGGGCGTAGCCGTCGGCGGCGTGGACGCCGGCCTGCTCGTGCCTCGGCAGGATGTGCCTGATCTCCTTGAACGAGAAGAGCTCGTCGTAGAGGTTGATGACCGTCCCGCCGGGATAGCCGAAGATCGTGTCGACCCCCTCCCGCTTGAGACACTCCAATAAAATACGTGCACCGTTCAGCTTCATGCGATGTCCCCCTTGCCGCGGCAGTTCGCCTGCCTGCGTATTGATCGATCCCACGCTTGGTAAGCACGGAATCACTAGTAATGAGTTTCCCCTGGGGCCGATCCTTCCCGGTGAGGAAAGGACCTGCCCCTGCCCCTTGTGGTAAAGGGGGTCGAGGTTTTATTCAGCGGTGGTGATGGCGCCGGTATGGGCCGAGGTGACCACCTTCGCATAGCGGGCGAGCCAACCCTTCTTGATCTTCGGCTCCGGGGCGACCCAGCGGGCGCGCCTTGACGCCAGTTCCTCATCGCTCACGAGGAGCTTCAGGGAACGGGACGGAATGTCGAGTTCGATCTTGTCGCCGTCTTCAACGAGGGCGATCGGGCCGCCCACCGCGGCTTCCGGCGAGATGTGGCCGATGCAGGGGCCGCGGGTGCCGCCGGAGAAGCGGCCGTCGGTGATGAGGGCCACGGAATCGCCGAGGCCGAGCCCCATGATGGCGGCGGTCGGCGCGAGCATCTCGCGCATCCCCGGGCCGCCCTTCGGCCCCTCGTAGCGGATCACCACCACGTCGCCGCTCTTCACGCGTCCTTCCATGATGGCGGCCATGGCGAGGTCCTCGGAGTCGAAGCAGCGCGCGGAGCCGGTGAACTGCATCATCTTTTCACCCACGCCGGACTGCTTGACCACGGCCCCCTCGGGCGCGATGTTGCCGAAGAGGATCGCAATCCCCCCTTCCTTCTTGACCGGCGCGTCGACCGGGCGGATCACGCTGTCATCAACCGCTTTAAGGCTCGCGACGATCTCTTTCGTGGAGAGCCCCATGAGGGTCGGGCAGTCGTGGATCTTGTCGCCCAGCTGTTTCATGACCCCGGCAACGCCGCCGGCTGCGTCCAGGTCCTCCATGAAGTGTTCGCCCGCCGGGTTCATCGAGGCGATCTGCGGCGTCGTCTTGGAGAGGATGTCGAAGGTGTTGAGCGGCAGTTCGACACCCGCCTCGTGGGCGATGGCGAGCAGGTGCAGCACGGTGTTCGACGAGCCGCCGAGCGCCAGGTCGACGCGGATCGCGTTCTCGAACGCCTCGCGGGTCAGGATGGAGCGCGGGGTGACGTTCTCGCGCACGAGGTCGACGATGCGCTCGCCCGAGGCGAAGGCGATGCGGCGCTTGAGAGCGGAGACGGCAAGTGCGGTGCCGCAGCGCGGCAGGCTCATCCCCATGGTCTCGGTGAGGATCGCCATGGTGTTCGCGGTGAAGAGCCCCTGGCAGGACCCCATGCCGGGGCAGGCGTTCTCCTCGCAGCGGGCGAGCTCCTGGTCGTCGATGACGCCGGCCTTGTAGCGTGCCATCGCCTCGAAGGTGTCGGTGACGAAGGAGTACTTCCTCCCCGCGTCGCCGCGGCCGCTCATCATGGGCCCCGCGGTGACCACGATGCAGGGGATGTCGAGACGGGCCGCCGCCATGAGCATGCCCGGGGTGATCTTGTCGCAGTTGGTCAAAAGCACGAGGCCGTCCAGGCGGTGCGCCTCGGCCACCGACTCCACCATGTCCGCGATGAGCTCGCGGGTCGGGAGCGAATAGTGCATCCCCTTGTGCCCCATGGAGATGCCGTCGCAGACGCCGGGGATGCCGAAGAAGAAGGAGTAGCCGCCGCCGGTGTGCACCCCCTTCTCGATGAAGCGCTCAAGATCGCGCATCCCGACGTGACCGGGGATGAGATCGGTGAAGCTGGTGGCGATGCCGATGAACGGTTTCCCCATCTCGCTCTGCGGGAGGCCGGTTCCTTTCAAAAGGGCGCGGTGCGGGGTGCGCTCCAGCCCTTGGGTGATCATGTCGCTACGCATGCAGTTCTCCCATGACGCCGGCGGCACCCCGTTCGAGGAGGCCAAACCGGCAGTTGATATTGCCAAAAACTTTGTAGTTGAGAACAGTTACCGAGAATTGGTAGGAAGGGTCAACATAATACATTAAAACGGGGCTGTCAACAGACTAAAACGGCGTTAAAGGGACTCGCGCTTTCGTTTCGCGATCTCCGCCTCGGAGGCGCGCAGGTAGACGGGGTTCAGCTGGGCAAGCGAGGTGAACTTCCCGGCCCGTGCCGCCTCGCGTGCCAGCACCGCTCCGGCGCTAGCGCGCGGAAGGTTGGCGTGCCAGGGGGGGAAGATGGCAAGTTCGCCCACCGTCTGATCGATCAGGTCGCGATAGCGCAACGCTCCGTCCCCTACGAAGAGGGTCGGCTTGGTGATCCGGGAAAGAAACTCCTGCGGGGGGAGGACCGCGTCGGGAAAGACGGCCTCGGGAAGCTGTCCGCAGCGGTAAAGCGCGGCGTAGACCTCGGCTTTGCGCGCATCGAACATGGGCGCCACCTGGGCCGAGCAGTAAGGGAGGTTCATGGCGAGCATGGCGAGGGAGGAGAAGCCGACCGCGGGCTTGCCGGTCGCGATGGCAAGCCCCTTGACCGTCGCGATACCGACGCGCACCCCGGTGAAGGAGCCGGGGCCAAGCGAGACGGCGAACGCGTCCACCCCCTCCGGGGCGAGGCGCGCCGCCTTCAAAAGCTCGGAAACCGAGTCCATGAGGCGGCCGGAGTTGCAGCGGTCTTCGCCCAGGATGCACTCGCCCAGCAGGGTCGCGCCGTCGGAGAGCGCCACCGAGGAGCAGTTGCTGGAGGTGTCGATGGTGAGTATCTTCATCGATCAGGCCTTGCTGGCGAACATGCGCGCGATGTCGTTGTAGAAGGCGAGCATCATGAGGCTTATCAGGAGCACGAGCCCTACCTGCTGCGCGATCTCGCGGGTCCTCTTGCTGACCGGCCTGCCGAGCACCAGCTCGATCACGAAGAAGGCCAGGTGCCCGCCGTCCAGGATCGGCACCGGCAGGAGGTTTAAAACACCGAGGTTCACCGAGAGAAGCGCCACGAAGGCGAGGAAGCTCACCCCGCCCGCGGCGGCCTGTTCGCCTGCCATCTTCACGATCATGATCGGTCCGCCGATGTTGTCCAGCGGGATGGCCCGCTCCACGAGGCGCACCAGCGAAAGCACGGTGAGCTCGATCACGTTCCAGCACTGGGCGCTCCCCTTGGCGATGGCCTCCCCCGGGGGGAAGTGATCGATGACGATTTCTCCGGCGGCGACGACGCCGATGATCGGCTGGGTGATGGTTTCGCCGAGGACGTTCTTTGTGACGCGCTTCTCCGGGACCATGTTGAAGCTGAAGCGCTCCTTGCCGCGCTCGACCTCGACCTGCACCGGCACCCCTTTCCCCTCGGCGATGACCTTGGCAAACTCGTCCCAGCGCGTTACCGGCTTACCGTTCACGCTCCGGATCGCGTCGCCTGTTTTGATCCCCGCCCGCGCCGCGGGCTTGTCCTGCATCACCTCTCCGACCTTGGTGGTCAGGGAGGGGACGCCGACCATGAAGAGGACGATGAAGATCAGGTAGGCAAAAAGGAGGTTGAAGACCGGGCCGGCGGCGACGATGACGATGCGCTGCAGCACCGGCTTGTCGGCGAAGGAGCGTTTTTTGTCCTCCTCGGAGAGCTCGACTTCCTCCCCCTCCCCCACCATCTTCACGTACCCGCCCAGCGGAAACGCGGAAATCAGGTATTCGGTCTCCCCCACCTGCTTGCCGAAGATCTTAGGCCCGAACCCGAGGGAAAACTTTTCCACACCGACCTTGAAGGCCTTGGCGAAGAGGAAATGACCGAGCTCGTGAAAGAAGATCAGCGCCCCGAGGGCTATGATTGCGAAAAGTATGCTCATCGTCGTCCCTTTTTTCGGCGGGCGGCACCCTGCCGTCACCGCCTCTGTGGCACGTCATGCGTGCGGATCGGCGGTGGTTTGAGTTATTCCGTTACTCCAAGGACTTCCCTGGCGGTTCTTCTTCCCCAGCGGTCGGCTTCAAGCACTTCTTCGATGGAGTGCAGGGCGTGTGGGGTGTGCAGGTTCATGACCTTCTCGATCGCCTCGGCGATGGCCATGAAACCGATCCTTCCGGCGAGGAAGGACTCCACGGCGATCTCGTTGGCGGCGTTCATCACTGCGGGCATGCTCTCGCCCGCGTTGGCAGCCTCGTAGGCGAGCCTGAGTGCCGGGAACCGGTCCGTGTCCGGTTTGAGAAAGGTCAACCCGGAGAGGGCGGTCAGATCGAGCGCTTTCACCCCGGAAGCGACCCGGCAGGGGTAGGTGAGCGCGTAGGCGATCGGCCCCTTCATGTCCGGCACCCCCAATTGAGCCATCACGCTTCCGTCGATGTATTCGACCATGGAATGCACGATGCTCTGCGGGTGAACGTTGACCGCGATGCGCTCCACCGGGATGTCGAAGAGCCAGCGGGCCTCGATCACCTCGAGACCTTTGTTCATCATGCTTGCGGAGTCGACGGTGATCTTCTTCCCCATGCTCCAGTTCGGGTGGTTCAGCGCGTCGGCTACGCCGGCCTTTTTAAGCTGCTCAAGCCCCCAGTTGAGGAACGGACCGCCGGAGGCGGTGAGGATGACGCGTGCGATGTCTTCGCAGCGGTGCCCAGCCATGGACTGGAACACGGCGCAGTGTTCGCTGTCCACCGGGTAGAGGCGCACCCCTTTGTCCCGCACCATCTTCATGATCAGGTGCCCCGCGGTGACCAGGGTCTCCTTGTTGGCGAGCGCGACATCCTTGCCCGCCATGATGGCGGCGGCGGTCGGGACGAGGCCGGCCGCACCGACGATGGCCGCAACGACCATGTTGCTCTCGGCGGCGGTTGCCGCTGCGATGAGCCCTTCCACTCCGTGCATGATCTGGGGTTTCTTCCCGCTCAAGGACCTGCTGAGCGTTTTCGCCTTTTCGGCGGTGAGCACCGAGACCAGGTCCGGCTTGAAGGTCTCGATCTGCTGCTGAAGAAGTTCAAGGTTGGAGCCCGCGGTGAGTGCCACCACGCGGAACTTGTCGGGGTGGGCCGCCACCACCTCGAGGGTGCTGACCCCGATCGACCCTGTCGAGCCCAAAATCGTAAGACTTTTCATTTTCCCTCGCAGATGTCTCAAGTCAACCGACGCCGAGGCCGGATTATGCCCACCCGCGTGGAAAATCAGGCGAGCGGCCGGGCTTTCTGGCGCCGTTTAGAACAGGAAGTAGGCGTAGTAGTACGCCGCAGGTGCCGCAAACAAGATGGAATCGATCCGGTCGAGAACGCCGCCGTGACCGGGGATGATGGAACCGGAATCCTTCACGCCGCAGCTCCTTTTGATGAGCGATTCGAACAGGTCTCCCAATTGCCCGAGAACGCCCAAGACGAGCGCAGCACCGAAGCAGTGGACGATGGAAAGCTCAGGGAAAAAGGTGAACTTTGCGATGACCGCACCGCTTACGCTGCCTGCCAGCCCCCCCAGGGCCCCCTCGACGCTCTTTTTGGGACTCACCGCCGGGTAGAGCGGTGTCTTGCCGATACTGGAGCCGACGTAGTAGGCAAAGCTGTCGCCTGCCATGACGATCACCATGATGAGAAACAGCCAGGAGATCCCGTGAGGCAGCGCACGCACGAGCACGAGGTGCGCGAGAAGAAGCGGCACGTAAAGAAAGCCGGTGAGGACCAGCGCCACGTCGGGAGCCGCCTGCCTGATCTCCTTAAGCCGGAAAAGCGCCACGAGCGAGAAGGCGAGCACAAGCGCGGTGAGGGTCAGAAGCGGGGCGACGGGGCTGCCGGAGAAGATGACGAAGACGGAAGCGGCGCCGGCCAAGGCGGCACCCCTCCCTTCGGCACGACGATGCGGCAGCGCCATGCGGTAGAACTCGTCGAGCCCCAAAAGGGAGAGCAGGAATACCAGCAGCGAGAACTGGAACACCGTCGCCTTGAGGATGAAGAGGATCACGATGGGCAGCAGGACGGCTGCGGTGATTAGTCGTTTGATGGCGGACTCCTTCGGGGCACCTGCCCCTGCAAGGCTTTAGCCTTTTTATGAAGGCAGCTGGCCCAGCTGCTCGCTGGTCATGCCGAACCGGCGCTCGCGGGACTGGAAGTCGCGGAACGCACGCATGAGTTCTTCTCTGTCGAAATCGGGCCAGTTCACGTCGGTGAAGTAAAGCTCGGCGTAGGCCAACTGCCAAAGCAGGAAGTTGCTGATGCGCATCTCCCCGCTGGTTCTGATGAGAAGGTCCGGATCCGGAATCCCGGCGGTGAAGAGCGATGCGCCGAAGGCGCGCTCGTCGATGCTCGCCGGATCGAGTCTCCCTGCGGCGGCCTCGGTCGCGAGCCTCCTGGCGGCGGCCACCATCTCCTGACGGCTGCCGTAGGAAAGGGCCAGGGTAAGGAGCATCCCCTTGTTGCCGGAGGTTTTGTCGATGGTCGACTGGATCTCCCGGTCGACGTCCGGCGGCAGATCGCCCCGGTTCCCGATCACGTTGAAGCGGATGTCGTTCTGCATCATGCGGTCGGTCTCGACGCGGATGTACTGCTTCAAAAGCGCCATGAGCGCCTTGACCTCGGCCTTCGGCCTCAGCCAGTTTTCGGCGGAAAAGGCGAAGAGGGTAAGGTAACCGATGCCCAGACGCGAGCACTCCTCGACGATGACTCGCACCGTCTCCACTCCTTTTTGGTGCCCAACGATCCTGCGCAGCATGCGCTGCTTGGCCCACCGGCCGTTGCCGTCCATGATGACGGCGAGGTGCTGCGGGAGCTTCTGCGGGTCTAAGCGTTTGTCCATGAGCATCCTGAAAACAAAAAAGCCCCTTTGAATAGGGGGTTTGCCTGTGAACGCGAAGGCCGGGCGGCAGCGCGAAAGGGAGTTTCCTCCCCTTCGCGCCTCGGTCCGTTAGACCTCCATCACCTCTTTTTCCTTGTGGGCCAGCACTTCGTCCGCCTTGGCGACGTACTTGTTGGTGGCGTCCTGGACGTCCTTCTCGGCGCGCTTCAGCTCGTCCTCGGAGATCTGCTTGTCCTTCTCGAGCTTTTTAAGCTTGTCGATGGCGTCGCGGCGGATGTTCCTGAGGGCGACCTTCGCCTCCTCGGCATCACGCTTCAGCTGTTTCACGATGTCCTTGCGGCGCTCCTCGGTGAGGGGCGGCAGGCAGAGGCGGATCACCTTGCCGTCGTTTGCCGGGGTGAGCCCGAGGTTCGAGTTCATGATCGCCTTCTCGATGGGGGCGATCATCTTGCTGTCCCACGGCGCGATCGTGATGGTCCTGGCCTCGGGGACGGAAAGGGTCGCCACCTGGTTGAGCGGGGAAAGCATCCCGTAGGAATCCACCTTGATCTCGTCCAAAAGCGAGGTGCTGGCGCGCCCGGTGCGGACCTTCTGGTAGTCCTTCCTGAGGGATTCTATGCTCTTGTCCATGTGGACGTTCATGTCGGCGATGACATCCTTGATCATGCTATTCTCCTTCTTTCACGAGGGTGCCGATCGGTTCGCCGTTGACTACCCGCACTACATTGCCGTCGGTCGTCACGTCGAAGACGATGATCGGAAGGCTGTTGTCCATGCACAGCGAGATGGCGGTGGCGTCCATGACCTGAAGCCCTTTTCTGAGGACCTCGAGGTAGCTGAGCGTACCGTACTTGGTGGCGTTTTTGTCCTTGGCGGGGTCGGCGGAGTAAACGCCGTCGACCTTGGTCCCCTTGAGGATCACGTCGGCGCCGATCTCCATCGCCCTGAGGCTCGCGGCGGTATCGGTGGTGAAGTAAGGGTTGCCGGTGCCTGCTCCGAAGATGACCACCCTCCCCTTCTCGAGGTGCCTGATGGCGCGCCTGCGGATGTAGGGTTCGGCCACCTCGGCCATGGCGATGGCGGACTGGACGCGGGTGTCGACGCCGACCTTCTCGAGGGCGTCCTGCATGGCCAGCGAGTTGATCATGGTGGCGAGCATCCCCATGTAATCCGCGCTGGCGCGATCCATCCCTTTGGAGGAAGCAGCCACGCCGCGGAAGATGTTGCCGCCGCCGATGACGAGGCACAGCTCGACGCCCAGTTCAACCACCTGCTTCACCTCGCGGGCGATCGCGGTGATGGTGTTGGGATCGATACCGTACCCCTGGTCGCCGCCGAGGGCCTCGCCGGAAAGCTTGAGAAGTACTCTTTTGTAATAGGGTTCTGCCATCGTAGTCACCTTGCCTTTTTTAGACGGGCAAAAAGCCTTCACGCAGAACAGGTTCGGGCGCAGCCCGTTCGCCTGCCGGGGCTTGACACCGCCCGTGCAGGGCTTTTTGCCTTGCTGCAGATAAAAAAAGAGCCGCCCATTTTCATGGCCGGCTCCCTTTGGGACGTGTTACACGCCGGCCGCCGCGGCGACCTCTGCCGCGAAGTCGCTCTCCTTCTTGGCGAGCCCTTCGCCAAGTACGAACTTGGTGAAGCGGCGGATACTCATGTTCTCGCCGATGGAAGCGATGGTCTCGTTCAGGAAGGTCTGGATGGTCTTGTCCGGGTCCTTAACGTAGGCCTGCTCGAGGAGGCAGATATCGCCGTAGAACTTGTTGACCTGGCCCTCGAGGATCTTCTCGATGATGGCCGCCGGCTTGCCGCTCTCTTTGGCCTTCTCGCGGTAGATCGCCTTCTCGCGCTCGATCAGCTCTTCGGGTACTTCCTCACGGCGCACGTAAAGCGGGGATGCCGCTGCGATGTGCATCGCGATGTCCTTCACGAAGTTCTGGAAGTTGTCGTTCTTGGCGACGAAGTCGGTCTCGCAGTTGACCTCGACCAGGACGCCGATCTTGCCGCCGCCGTGGATGTAGGAACCTACCATGCCCTCGGTCGCTGCGCGGCCGGCCTTCTTGGATGCGGCAGCCAGACCCTTGGTGCGCAGGTAGTCGATCGCCTTCTCGTGATCGCCGTTGGTCTCGGTAAGAGCTTTCTTGCAGTCCATGAGGCCTGCGCCGGTTGCTTTCCTCAGTTCGTTAACCTGTGCAGCTGTAATGCTCACGTTATCCTCCACAGTAGCCCGCGCGGTTAGGCGCGGGCTTCTTAGTCATGTAGATTTTTGAAAAAGGTGATGCCGGTACGGTGACCGAAGGAGACCTTAGGCCTCGGCGGGAGTTTCTTCGGCAACCTCTTCGCCCTCGGTGAAGGCTACTTCTTCCTCGGCGCCGGTCTGGAGACGGGCGTTGCGAGCCTGGGCCCCTTCGAGGACGGCGTCAGCCATCTTGCTGGTGAGCAGACGAATGGCGCGGATGGCGTCGTCGTTGCCCGGGATGACGTAGTCGATGTCGTCCGGGTCGCAGTTGGTGTCGACGATGGCGACGACCGGGATACCGAGCTTCTTCGCCTCGGATACCGCGATCTCCTCGTTTTTCGGGTCGACCACGAAGAGCATGCCCGGGGTGCGGCCCATACCCTTGATACCGCCCAGGGTCTTCTCGAGCTTCTCGCGCTCTTTGCCGAGTTTCAACTGCTCTTTCTTGGTGTATGCCTCGATGGTGCCGTCGGCGATCATGCTGTCAAGACGCTTGAGACGGTCGATGCTCTGCTTCACGGTGGCGAAGTTGGTGAGCATGCCGCCGAGCCAGCGGTCGTTGACGTAGAACTGCCCGCAACGCTGTGCCTCTTCGGCCACGGAATCCTGAGCCTGCTTCTTGGTGCCGACGAAGAGGACGGTCTCCCCAGCCTGAGCCATTTCGGTCACGAAGCTGTAGGCGTTTTTGAAGAGCCTGACGGTCTTCTGCAGGTCGATGATGTAGATCCCGTTACGAGCGCCGAAGATGTACGGCTTCATTTTCGGGTTCCACCTCTTGGTCTGGTGTCCGAAGTGGACGCCGGCTTCGAGCAGTTCTTTCATGGTGATGTTGGACATTTTACTCTCTCCTTTTGGTTTTCCCTCCGCCACCAGTTGATGCCGGAACCCGCGAACGGGCACCACCGGCAAGACTCTGTTGGCGTGCGAATTTTGAACAGCGAACTTATATAGCACAGTGCAGAAATGAAGGCAAGGCCAAAACCGTGTCACGCAAAGCCGCAAAGGCGCAAAGAGAGACACAATCAGAACCGGATAAAACTGACAGAGCGAAAAGCGTTGACTAACAGACGCGAAGGTGCGGAAACGCTGAGAAAAAGGGGCGGAAAGATTCGTTGACAGCAATTGACTTTCTCTTTGCGACTTCGCGTCCTTGCGGTGAGTGATTTTATGTTTGAACCGACATCGACCGTTCCTCGGCCAGTCGCCAGAACGCCTTCACGCTTGCCCGCTGCAGGTTTCGCTTGCTGGTGCAAAGGCCGACCTGGTATGGCTTCAGCACAGGGGCATCCTGGAGCACCGCCACCTCGTCGCGAAAGGGACTGCGTTCCAGTACGAGTTGCGGGACGATCCCCACCCCGCAGCCAAGGCGGACCATGGCGATGATCGCCTCGTTCCCCGAGACCTCCGAGGTGATGTTGGGAGTGATGCGATGTTCCTTAAGCCACTGATCCAGACGTCGACGCGAGAGGCCGGTTTGCGGCAGCACGAGCGGAGCACGGGAGAGGTCGAGCCGGTCGCCGGGGACCGGCACCTCTGCAGCACCTGCAACACGCGGGGCGATGAAGATGAGCGGGATGGCGACGATGGGGAGAAACTCTATATTCGGGCGCGGGCCGTCCGGGAACGCCGCGACCGCGAGGTCGATCTCGCCGCTTTGCACCTGCGCGACCGCCTGTTCCGCCGCACCGGTCCGCAACTCGAGCTGCACCTCCGGGTAGCGTTCCCGGAACGACTCCAATAGCTCCGGCAGGAGGCTGTAGACGGCGGTGATCGAGGCGTAGATGGAGAGGGAACCGGCGACGGCCGGCTCGTTGCGGATCGAGGACCGGAAGCTCTGCCATTCGCCGAGGCAAAGGCGTGCGTAAGCCTTCAGTCGTTCCCCCGCCGGAGACAGGGAGACCGTGCGGTTGTCGCGCAAGAAAAGCGGTTGTTCCAGCTCTTCCTCCATGCGCTGGATGGTGCGCGTGAGAGCCGAAGGGCTCAAGTTGCACGCCTGGCTGGCCCTGCCGAAATGTTTAAGCTCCGCCACGGTGAGAAATATTTCCAGTTCCCGCAGATCCATCAACGCCCCCCCCTTCTCAACTTCCCCAAGCCCCACCAGCCTCACCGGGCTATCCAAGTCCACCTAGTCCACCTAGTCCATGTGGTCCGCGCGCCGCTCGTTGCGCAAGACGCAACACAATATGCACAACAAATCAATTTACGCAACGTGAAATTTGGTATACATTCGCCACACTTTCAGACTTCTAACCACACCACCAATATAATCAGGAGGAGAAAACGATGGGACAGAACTATTTCAACACCCTGCCGCTGCGCCGTCAGCTGCAGGAACTGGGGACCTGCCGCTTCATGGACGCATCCGAATTCGCAAACGGCTGCGAGTACGTGAAAGGCAAGAAGATCGTCATCGTCGGCTGCGGCGCACAGGGTCTCAACCAGGGCCTCAACATGCGCGACAGCGGGCTTGACGTCTCCTACGCCCTCAGGAAGGACGCCATCGAGCAGAAGCGCCAGTCCTACGTGAACGCCTCGGACAACGGCTTCAAGGTCGGCACCTACGAGGAACTCCTCCCCACCGCCGACATCGTCATGAACCTCACCCCGGACAAGCAGCACACCAAGGTGGTGGAGACCGTCATCCCCTTCATGAAAGAAGGCGCCGTGTTCAGCTACGCCCACGGCTTCAACATCGTCGAGGAAGGTACCCAGATCCGCAAGGACCTGACCGTCATCATGGTCGCACCGAAGTGCCCGGGTTCCGAGGTGCGCGCCGAGTACAAACGCGGCTTCGGCGTACCGACCCTCATCGCGGTGCACGGCGAGAACGACCCCAAGGGTGACGGCCTCGAAATCGCGAAGGCCATCGCCTCCGCACAGGGGGGCGACCGCGCCGGCGTACTCGAGTCCTCCTTCGTCGCCGAAGTGAAGTCGGACCTCATGGGCGAGCAGACCATCCTTTGCGGCATGCTGCAGGCGGGCGCCCTCCTCTGCTTCGACAAGATGGTCGAAAACGGCATCGCCGCCCCGTACGCCGTGAAGCTCATCCAGTACGGCTGGGAGACCATCACCGAAGCCCTGAAGCACGGCGGCATCACCAACATGATGGACCGCCTCTCCAACCCGGCAAAGCTCGTCGCCTTCAAACTCGCCGACGAACTGAAGGACATCATGCGCCCGCTGTTCCAGAAACACATGGACGACATCATGAGCGGCGAGTTCTCCAGCACCATGATGAAGGACTGGGCCAACGACGACGTGATGCTCCTCACCTGGCGCGAGCAAACCGGCCAGACCGCATTCGAGAAGACCGAAGCTGCCGGCGAGATTTCCGAGCAGGAATACTTCGACAAGGCGATCCTCATGGTCGCCATAGTGAAGGCAGGCGTCGAGCTCGCCTTCGAGACCATGGTCGAGACCGGCATCGAGCCGGAGAGCGCTTACTACGAGTCGCTGCACGAGACCCCGCTCATCGCCAACACCATTGCCAGGAAGAAGCTGTACGAGATGAACCGCGTCATCTCCGACACCGCGGAGTACGGCTGCTACCTCTTCTCCCACGCCTGCGTTCCCCTTCTGAAGCCCTTCATGGCCAAGGTCGGCACCGACGTGATCGGCAAAGGCCTCGACGTGAAGGACAACAGCGTCGACAACCAGCTGCTGGTTGCCGTCAACGCCGAGATCCGCTGCCACCTGGTTGAGGAAGTCGGCGCCGAACTGCGCGCCGCCATGACCGGCATGCAGAAGATCGTTTAACCGACCACCTCCGCAGACAAGAAAAGGCGCTCCATCTGGAGCGCCTTTTTTGTTTTGGGGATGAAAGTCCGAAAACGGTATCAGACCCCGGTTATCTTGGACGGCGCATGAAGCGCCTCGAGCAGGCTACTCAGCAGGTACACCATCGGCTTGATCACGGTCTCGTCGCTCCAGTAGGCGGCATGGTTGCCAGGGTTCCAGGAGGTGAGGATGTTGCCCACGCTCACCTCGATGTCCTCGTTGACCGCCGCGGCATAGCCGGTGCCGAGGGGCTTCAGCGGCCAGCCGAGCACGTCGTCGGAATCGTAGAGGTTCAACCACTTTGCCTTCTTTCTAAGCGGTTCAGGGAGGGTCGGCGGCGGAAACTCGATGCAGGCGGGATTCTCGTGTGCTACGCAGAAAAGCGGAATGGTACTACCCAATGTGACAACGCCGGAAAGCGTCTCCATCCGCTCGAACGGCGTAGCTCCGTAGCGCTCCCGTCCGTAACCCATCTGTCTGTCCCAGATATAGTCGCTCATGAACACCGACCCGAGGGAGTGGGCGACCACGACAAGCGGTTTGTCGTCGTCCCCGAGCTTCACGCGAAGCTGTTGCACAGCTTCGTGGATAAGGCCGTGAATGGTTTCGTATAGCCCGCCCGGCCTTCCGCTTTGGCTGTGATAGGCGCTCACGGTCCCGAAGGCGCTTAGGAAGAACTTGCGCAGCTTGGCCCAATTCAGATCGTTGTTCGCGGCGAGGTCCACCCAGAGTTGGTGCTCCCGCGCCGAGAGCAGCGGCGCCCAATACACACCATGCCAGGCGATCTCGTCACGATTCAGGCCGCGACCGGAAATCCGCTCCCGCAGTTCCTGTACCGTATCGTGCGCAAAATCGTCGGACATAGTCCCCATTCCATGCACAAGCAACACGCCGAGCTTCTTATCCATGTTCGCCTCCTGTAGCCCGAAAATTTCCTGCCGTCCTCCCGCGCAGCACGCAAGCAACGACTAATGTGCACGCACAAATATAACTGGATAATCAGACTGTGCAAGCAGGGGCAAGACAAGACCCATCGTGCGATGTGCACTAAAGGGGAGGCGCCAGAAAAAGACTTGTTATTCAGAAAGGAAAAAAGTAGTCTGCCCGGAGCAAAAGGATCCCTCTAAGGAGTCATTACATGAACCGAGTACTGAAACACCTCTTCCTGTTGCTTATGTTCGCCGTCTTGACCGCTCATCAGGCCGGCGCGGCGGACACCGCCCGGAAAGAGATCCCCCTTTCCGGCAAGGTCCTGGAGACCATGGACGGCGGAGGATACACCTACCTGCTGCTGCAAAACGGTCCGGAAAAGGTGTGGGTGGCGATACCTCTCACGAAGATCACGGTAGGGCAGCAGCTCACCCTCACCCCCGGTTTCGCCATGAAGAACTTCAACAGTAAGGCGCTGAACCGCAAGTTCGACCAGGTCATCTTCTCGGCAGGGCCAAGTGATGCGAAGAAAATGCAACTGAGCCCGTCCGCCATAAAGGCGCTGCACCAGGGCGTTCCCGGGGCACCCGGCGGGCAGCAGGAGCAGGCGACGAAAGAAAAACCAACCGCTCAGGCAGCCAAGCAGGCCCCCAAGAGCCAGAAAGTCACCAAGGCAAAGGGTGCCAATGCGTACACCATCGCCGAGGTGTTCGCCAAGAGCAAGAAACTTGAAAAGAAACAGGTGGTGATCAGAGGCCGCGTCGTGAACGTCGCGGAGAGGATCATGAAGAAGAACTGGATTCACCTGGAGGACGGCACCGGCTCGAAGGCCAAGAAAACCGACAACCTCGTGGTGACATCGAAAGAACTGCCCAAGGTGGGAGATGTGGTGACCATTACCGGCACCCTCTACAACAACCTCGACTTCGGTTCGGGCTACCGATACAAGGTCCTGATTCAGGACGCTACGCTGAAAAGGTAATCACCTGCAAAGAGATCCCTTCTCCCGCCGAGGCTATGCGCCGTAGCGCTTCGGCCCGCTAAGGCGGGAGAGGGGCCGATCCTGTCCCCTTCCCTTCCCTACCCGCGTCTGCTTCTCACTTCTTCGTTGAACTTCTCCATGTTGCCGCTCAACTCTCCCGTCAGGGCATGATAGTCGTCTATCGCCCGTCCCAGTAGAAATTCCGCCTCGTTGCGCACATCCATGTGCACGTAGAGGTCGGTTTCGTGTGCGGGACGACTCTCCCCGCGTACCGAGGCCCGTGCCGGCCGGAATAGATTCAGCACGGAGCGGAATGGAGTTTCCTTTTCGCCGGCACCGATCTGCAACAACTGTCCGAGGATCTCCTCTGCGGCACCCGCCAGAGTAATGACACTGAAGAGATCCTTCTTGGCGAAGTACAGAAGCAGCGCCGTCTCCAACTGGCGCACCGCAATCTCCTGCTTGTGATGTTTCTCGATGTTCACAGCTCCCCCGATGTGCGGCGCAAATGCGGGCCGGCCAAGATCTTCAGTCGCACGCACCCATACCGCTATCAACAAAATAAAAAGGGCCGCTCTCACAGGAGGCGGCCCTTTATTATTACAGACAGGTTCGGCTTTGCAGCGGTCCTAGGCCTTGGTAACCACGACCTTCAGGTTTGCCGCAACTTCCGGGTGCAGCTTCACGATTGCGGTGAACTCGCCCAGATGCTTGATCGGCTCGTCGAGCACGATGCGCTTGCGGTCGATTTCCACGCCCTTTGCCTTCAGCTGCTCAGCCAGTTCCATGTTGGTGACTGCGCCGAAGAGCTTGTCGTCCGCGCCGGCCTGGTGTGCCAGGTTGAGGGTGATGGCTTCGATCTTGGCCGCAAGCTGCTTGGCAGCTTCGAGAACCTTGTTCTTCTTGTATTCGAGGTGACGCTTGGCGTGCTCGAGAGCCTTGGCGTTCTTCTCGGTAGCCTCGATGGCGAACCCTTTCGGGAGCAGGTAGTTCCTTGCGTAGCCCGGGGCTACCTTGACGATGTCGCCGATGTGACCGAGGTTTTCAACGTTTTCTTTGAGAATTACCTTCATGTGTTGCCTCCTAGCCTGGTTAGTTACAGGTTTTCCTGTTTATTGGGGGACCTGAAGTCCGCCCAGAGATCAAATATCCCCAGCGCCGCGATCGCCAGCACCATCATGGGCTGGAAAACGAGGAGCAGGGTTGCCAACAATCTGATGAAGACCGGGACCGCCAGCTTCTGGAAGAAGAAGCTGATGATGGCCACCCCCTGGGTCGAGTACAGCGCGCCCAGAACGATCAGTACGTTCAAGGCGGAGAGGTGCACGATGTTCTCAGGGACCAGCACGCAAAACCCGGCTGCGATGAGCAGCCAGACAAGCGGCTCCGGATTCTTGTACTTCTTGAAGTCACCTACCTGCAGCGGCATCCCCATGCGCGAAACGATGCCCGCTAGGAGCAACAGGTTCAGGCATGCGACGACCCCGTAGGCCACGGTCACCATGGCCGGGTAGATGGTTACCACCAACTGCCCCGCCTGGTGCATCGAGTCGTTGAGCGCCTTCAGCTCATCGCCCTTGACGCCCGCCTTCTCGTAAAGAAGCGCGGTCTGGTTGATGCTGTTTTGCACGCCCTTGGTGATCTTCGCCTGCAGATCGGCGCCGGTGGCGAGGCCGTAGACGACTGCCGCAGCCAGCAGCACGGTGACGTTGACCGCCACCGCGTAGATCACCGAGCGGGCCCCGCCCTTACCGCGGACGAGGAACTCGGGAAGCGCCATGGAAAGCACGCCGGCCTGCAAGAGGTAGATCGCGGTGGCCGCCGGATCGGCAATCGCCAGAAGAAGCGCACAGCTTCCCAAGACGACACCGAGACCGGTCCCCCTCCCCCGCTTCAATGCGTAGAAGGCGGCGGGAGCAGAGGCGAAGAGGCCGGGGATCATGCCGACCACGGGGAGGTAGACGAAAGCAAGGAAGAGCGTTACCGTAGCAACGCTCCCCTTGATCACATCAAAAACCTTACCCTGCGGAGGGTTCACCGGTAGCGGCATTTACGCGGTTGCGTGGCTGCCTGCGATCGGGAGCAGCGCGATGTTCCTTGCACGCTTGATCGCCTCGGTGATTTCCCTCTGGTGCTTGGAGCAGTTACCGGAGATACGACGCGGGATGATCTTGCCGCGCTCGGACACGAAGTAACGAAGGGTGCGGGGATCTTTGTAGTCGATGGTAACCTGTTTGTCCGCGCAGAAACGGCAGACTTTACGACGCTGGAACGGACGCTTCTTCCTCGGGCCGCTGCTGGTGCTTCTCTGGGGTGCTCTTTCGTCTGCCATCTCTTATTCCTCCGTAGTAGTCGTTTCTGCCGGTGCCTCGGTAGCGGCGGCAGCCACTTCCTCGGTCCCTTCCTCGGCACTCTTAACCGGAGCGGCCGCCGGGGCAACCACTTCCTGCTCGAGCTTGACGCTCTGGTACCTGATTACCTTGTCGTCAAGGCGCAGACGACGCTCCAGCTCTGCGATCAGCGGAGCATCGGCATCGAAACGGAGGTAAAAGTAACGGCCACGCGGGTTCTTGTTGATCGGGTAGGCAAGTTTCCTGGTACCCCAGTCCTCAAGCCTCTTGAAATCGCCGTTCATGCTGGCGATGACGTCCTGTACCTTGGCGGAAAGAGCTTTGATCTCTTCGTCACCGAGGTCCGGCTGGACGATGTAAATCGTCTCGTACATCCTGCTCATTGTTAAGCCTCCTCACGGTTAATTTAGCCCCGGTCCGACCCGGAGCAAGGAGATACGGCCATGGGCCGTTCTGGTGAACGCTGCTTATTACTACAGTTTTGAAACTTTGACAAGCAAAAGATGAAAAAAGATCAAACGTTGAACCTGAAATGCATGACGTCGCCGTCCTGCACCACGTACTCTTTCCCTTCCAGGCGCATCAGCCCCTTCTCCTTCGCGCCTGATTCGCCGCCGGAGGCGATGAAGTCCTTGTAGGCGATCACTTCGGCGCGGATAAAGCCTTTCTCGAAGTCGGAGTGGATGACGCCGGCTGCGCCGGGCGCCTTGGTTCCCTTGGTGATGGTCCAGGCACGCACCTCCTTCACGCCGGCGGTGAAGTAGGTGATGAGGCCTAAAAGCTCGTAACCGGAACGGATCAGCCGGTCGAGACCGGACTCGGCAAGCCCCATCTCCTCGAGGAAGGCCTGTTTCTCCTCCCCCGCAAGTTCGGAAATCTCAGCCTCGATGGAGCCGCAGATGAACACGACGCCGTTCCCCTCCTTGGCCGCGAGTTGGCGCACCTCCTCGACGTAAGGATGCTTCCCTTCCAGGTCGTCCTCCGCCACGTTGGCGACGTAGAGAACCGGCTTCGCGGTCATCAGGTGCATGTCGCGCAGGATCAGCCTCTCGTCCTCGTTCTCCGCGAGGTCGCGCGGTGAAAGCCCTTTCTCCAGGGTCGCTTTAACCTTCTGGCAGAACTCCACGTCCTCCTTCGCCTTCTTGTCGCCGCTTCTAGCCTGCTTCTCGGTGCGCAGCATGCGCTTTTCCACCGTGTCGAGATCGGCCAGCGCCAGTTCGGTCTGGATCACCTCGATGTCGCGCACCGGGGACACGCTGCCGCTCACGTGGACCACGTTCTCGTTCTCGAAGCAGCGCACCACGTGCAGGATCGCGTCGACGGAACGGATGTGTCCAAGGAACTTGTTACCGAGCCCTTCCCCCTGGCTCGCCCCCTTCACCAGGCCGGCGATGTCGAGGAACTCGATGGTCGTGGGGAGGATGCGCTCCGGGTGCACGATCTCGGCGAGCTTGTCCATGCGGGGATCGGGCACCGACACGATCCCGACGTTGGGATCGATGGTGCAAAAGGGGTAGTTGGCGGACTCGGCACCTGCCGAGGTGAGCGCGTTGAAGATGGTCGACTTCCCGACGTTAGGGAGACCTACGATGCCGCAGTTAAAACCCATGTACGTTTCCTTTTATTACTTCGCGTTGAAGATGCTCATCGCCTTCGGCATCCCTTCCTTCATCGCCATTTCGATGGCGTCCAGGGAGGTGTCCAGCACTTCCAGCAGTTCGTTCATCTCTTCCTTGGCGAAGTTCGTGAGTACGAAGTTCACCACGTCGCCGTGCAGAGGACGTCCGATGCCGACGCGCACCCGTGCGAAGGAAGTGGAACCGAGTTCCTGGGCCAGCGAGCGAAGCCCGTTGTGCCCGCCGTGGCCGCCCCCTTCCTTGAGCCGCACCTTGCCGAAGGGGATGTCCAGGTCGTCATGGATCACGATGAGATCAGAGAGGGACAACTTGTAGAAGCGGAGCGCCTCGGCGACCGAGCGCCCGGACAGGTTCATGAAGGTCTGCGGTTTGAGGAGATAGACCCGCTCGCCCGCCCAGTTCCCGTCGCCGGAAAGGCCGGAGAAGGCCTTCCTGGTGACGGAGATACCGGACTGGCTGGAGAGACGGTCTAAAACCATGAAACCCGCGTTGTGGCGGGTCCATGTGTACTTGGGCCCGGGGTTGCCGAGCCCTACGATCAGTTTTGCAGCCATAGCGGTCCTGGTTAGGCGGCAGCCTCTTCCTCGGTTGCAGCCTTGCGGCCGAGGATGCTGACCACCGGAGCCTTCGGATCGCTCAGGATCGCGGTGCCCACCGGTGCCTTGATGTCGCCCACGTGGATGGAGTGGCCGATGGCGAGCTCGACGACGTCGACGTTGATGTGCGCCGGGATGTGAACCGGGAGGCACTCGACCTCAACTTCGTGCATGGCGAAATCGAGGAAACCGCCTGCCTTGACGCCCGCCGGGGTGCCGACGAGGTTCAGCTTCACGTGCACCTTCACCTTGTCGGCGAGGTTGATCTTGTGCAGGTCCACGTGGCGCGGGGTGTTCTTCAGGGAGTCGCGCAGCAGATCGGCTACGATGACGTTGGCGCCTTCCAGCGCGGGGACGCCCTGCAGCGTCAGGATATGGTTGCGGCCGCCTTCACCGGCGATCGCTTCGGAAAGCTCTTTCTGGCCCAGGGAAATGCAGACCGGCTCGAACCCTTTACCGTACACGACGGCCGGAACACGGCCGGCGGCGCGCAGACGACGGCAGATCCCCTTGCCGGTTTTTTCCCTCAGTTCAACATTCAGCACCTGCTTACTCATACATCCTCCGATGTCAATCTTGGTATTTGATCCAATGACAGATTTTATTTGGTTCTACACAAAAAGCGAGCTGACAGATTCGTCCTCGTGGATGCGACGGATCGCCTCAGCCAGAAGGTCGGCCACGGAAAGCACTCTCAGTTTCTCGGTCTGTTCAGCCTTCTCTCCCAGAGGGACGGTGTCCGTGATGACCACCTTCTCGATGACGGAGTTGTTGATCCTCTCGATCGCCGGCCCGGAAAGGACGCCGTGGGTGGCGCAGGCGTAGACGTTGGCGGCGCCGTGCTCCTTGAGGGCGAGGGCCGCCTGGGTCAGAGTCCCGGCGGTGTCGATCATGTCGTCGAGGATGATGGCGTTCTTACCCTTGACGTCACCGATCAGGTGCATGACCTCCATGACGTTCGGACCGGTACGGCGCTTGTCGATCACGGCGAGAGTGCAGCCAAGCCTCTTGGCGAAGGCCCTGGCGCGCTCCGTGCCGCCTGCATCGGGGGAAACCATGACCAGGTTGTCCAGGTCGTCGGCGAAACGGCTCTTCAGGTGGGCGAGGAGCACCGGTGCGGCATAGAGGTTGTCCACCGGGATGTTGAAAAAGCCCTGAATCTGACCGGCATGCAGGTCGATGGTGACCACCCTGTGGGCGCCCGCCGTCGTGATCAGGTCGGCCACGAGTTTGGAACTGATCGGCGTCCTCGGGGCGGCCTTCCTATCCTGCCGCGCATAGCCGTAGTAAGGCATGACGGCGGTGATGGTGGAGGCCGACGCCCTCTTCAGCGCATCGATCATGATGAGCAGTTCCATCAGATTGTTGTTGGTCGGGCAGCAGGTCGACTGCACCACGTAAATATCCCGCCCACGAACGTTCTCGCCGATCTCGACCATGATCTCGCCATCGGAAAAGGTCCTCACCTTGGCCTTGCCAAGGGGCACCTTGAGGCAGTCACAGATCTTCTCCGCCAGAACCGGATTCGAGTTGCCGCTGAACACCCTGATCTTGTTTTCCATTAACGCACCGGTCCTCTCTGCTTCTTTTCTTTATAAATTAGCTGCGTGTGTACCAGCCGAAACCTCAGGAATCCGCATCCCAAATCCAGGAAACGCTACTTAATACAATACTTGCCTTGTGAAGTCAACGGAAAACCTGCCGCCGCCCAAGGCATCTTCATGCCGGCACGACGCGTCTGCAAGCAACGTCCCCGGACCCGCCCCATGCGGGAGCGACACAAAAAACTCGTTGCAGACCTGTATGTTGACAAAATCGGCTACAGTTTGTATGGATCATGGTCGATAAGAAACCAACCGAACATCTCAATAGCATGCGAGGAGGGCTTCACCCATGAACCAGCGGCGTTTCCACCGGGTCAAACACACGGCACCCGGCGAACTGAAGCATCATGAAATGAGATACCGTTGCCGCATTGAAAACATATCGTTGCGCGGCGCGCTCATCAGTGCGGACGAGTGCCTGATGGTCCCGCTCAACGAAACTTGCACCCTTTCCATCGAGGTCTCGCCCGGGCAAGCCCCCATGGTCGTTTCGGTCAGCGTGGTGCACTGTTTCTTCTCGATGATGGGGGTTAAGTTCATCGCCTTCGAGGGGGATGCGGAGCAGACCCTACTGGAACTGATCAGGAATATCACGACCGAGCCGGAAAAGCTCGTGCAGGAGTGGGAAAGCATTCAGCAGGAAAAGGCTGGACGCAAACAACAGGCCGTAGCCGTAGCCGAGCCTGCCGTCGCGGTCTGTAACGAGGGGATTAGGGCCTGAAGCCTCTTGCGGACTAGTGACCGCCGAAGTCGTCCGGACGTGAAGAGGAGGGAACGCGCCTCTCATAGGGAAGGCAGCTGTTGATGTTCAACACCTCCTCGGCAAGCGCCACGCTCTTGTACCTCAACGAAACCTGTTCCAGCTTATCCTTCAGCCGGACGAGAACGTCCAGACTCTCCGTACGTGCATATTCGTTGTACAACTGCATCACTTCCATGAAGACGCAGTCAAGAGACTCCTCGATGGACGGGCGTGCGTCACACGGCTCGGCTTTTCTCTCATCCGCACCGGCATCGGCGTTCCGACGTGCCTCCTCCCTGAAACGGCATAGCGCGAGCCTGTCTATCTTGTACTTGGCGTTGCCGATATCAAGGATACTTCTAACCATACTCCCCCCTCGTACTACACTGAAATAAGCAGAACAACAAAAGGCATCTCTTACAGTATTAGAAGTTCGGCAGTGCTTCGGGAAACTTTAGTCTTTTTCGCCCCTATCTGCTTGTGATCAGTAGGAAACACCCGACACGAGCAAAAGCGCGCTTGACAGGGTACAGGCCTTGCGTTATCGTTCCTGCGAAAACCACAACAGCACCGATAAACGACAATACTAAACCATCCGCGAGGATGGGACGGAAAGCCTACAGGGTCTCACAGAGACAGCCGGGTCGCCGAAATATCACATAGATATTAGGCCCCGGCTTTTTTATTGCGCGGAGTTTGAGACAGAGACTGAGAAGTCCCTTCTTGAGCTCGGGATACAAAAGAAGGGGCAAATACCACCCCGAAAGGAATCCGACATGCGCGTGAAACCACCCTCAACCTCACTGGCTGTATTCGCTCTCACCTGCTTCATGCTGGCAGCCCCGACGACAGGTCACACAGGAACCGTCGGCGTCAACATCCAGCTAAACGGCTACATCCCCGCCCCCCCGGGAGTACACATCTACTATGACTCCGGGCGTCCTTATTACGTAGAGAACCACCAGCGGGTTTACCTGAAGAAAAAGGAGAAGGACCACCACGACCACGGCAAGAAGAAAGGACACAAAAAGCATCATCGCGATTAACAGGGATCTCCAAACAAAAGGAGGACATCACCATGCGAAAGACCTTTTTTGCCTACCGTTATCTTCTCATCGCCCTTTGCACCGTCACCGCAGCCCTTTTGTACCTGGGCGGATGCGGCGGAGGCGGCAGCAGCAGTACCAGCAAGGGGACCCTCAAGCTTGCCATCACCGACCGTCAAAGCGACGAATTCCAGAACCTCTTCATATCCATCCGCGAGATAAGGCTCGTTCCCGCGGGGCGTGAAAACGCCGCCGACAACGATCCCGCACTCCCCGTCTTCGCAAGCTACACCACCGCCAGGTCGGTGGACGTGATGCAGTTGCGCTTCAGCCAGGAAACCTTGGGCGACATCGCCCTCCCCGCCGGCACCTACAGCCAGATCCGCCTCATCCTCGATCCGAACCCGGGCGGCAACCAGGATCCGGTCAACTACCTCGTACTGGCGAGTGACCCCAACACGAAAGTCCCTCTAACCACGCCGAGCGGACAGCAATCCGGGCTCAAGATCCTCGGACCAATCGAGGTCAAGCCTGGCGTCATCAACGCCGTAATGATCGACTTCGACCCGAACACCGCCGTGGTCAAGCGCGGCAACAGCGGGCAGTACAACTTCAAGCCGACGGGGATAAGGCTCATCCAGATGGCGAACATGCTTGAGAGCTTCGGGTCCATCGCCGGCAACGTCAGCAACCCGTTCGTCAACTGGAGCAGCGCCACCGTCTCCATCAAGCGCCGCGGGGCCATCAACGGTACGAACCCCATCGCCGCGGGCCAGATCTTTGCGACCTATACCAGCGGGAAGTGGCAGGCTCCATTCTCCGCCTTCGTTCCAGCCAGCACCTCCGACACCGACCGCTACAAGGCCTTCATAAGCGCTAACGGCTTCGCCCTGTACTCGTCGGCAGCGGTATTGGTCACCGCCGGTCACGAAACATCTTTGGGCGAGATCACCCTAGCGCCCAACCAGTAATCATTTATGTGCCCGGTCCCTCCCTCACGGGGGCGACCGGGCACAACTTCTAAACAGGAGAGAAGGCTGTATGCCTATTATTGAATGGAAGGACTGTTATTTGGTTGGCATACAAGAGATCGACCAGTATCACCGTCACCTGGTACAGTATCTCAACAAAAGCTACGACCATTTCCGTGAAAACCACACGCTTGAGCCCGGGGTACTGGAGATCCTGATCGATTTTTCGATTCAGCAGTTCAACTGCGAGGAACGCTGGATGCAGCGAACGTCCTATCCTAAACTCACCGCCCACAAGGAAGAGCATCGGCATTTCCAGACCGAGATAGCCCTGCTGAAAAAAGGAAAGGGATTGGACACCAAGGGGTGCGTCGAGCTGCTCTGGTTTTTGTGCTCTTGGGTCACCAACCACATGCGCGAGAGCGACGCGGAGTTCGGCAGGTTTCTCGATTCCCAGCCGCGCCGGACCTGAACACAGCTCACAAACGGGCAGAGCGCCCGTCACTGAGGACACAGCCGGGTTGCGATTCTGGACATTGCACCCGGCTTTTCTATGCCTGGATTAAAAGCTGAGCCCAAAGCTCAGTCGAGGCGTATCATTTACCTGTAGTATCCAGTGAAAACAAGGGAGGATATCATCCATGAGAACGATAAGAATGATCACCGCCGCGATCGTTGCCCTGCTGCTGGGGACGAGCATCACGCCGGCTTTCGCTGCCGGTGAGACGCGGAAGATCGAGGACTGCGTCGAAGTGGTCAAGGCGATCAAGGCCATACCCGAGCAGAGCATCCCGCCGGCGCTTCTCCAGAACGCCCAGGGGGTGATGGTAATTCCGGGAGTGATCAAGGTAGGGTTCGTGGTCGGCGGCAGATACGGTACAGGAGTACTTACGGTCCGTGACGAAAAGGGGGCCTGGACCGATCCGGTCTTCGTTAAGATAGCGGGCGGGAGCCTCGGCTGGCAGATCGGGGCGGAATCTACCGACCTTATCCTCGTCTTCAAGACCAAGAAGAGCGTGGAAGGGGCACTAAAAGGAAAATTCACCCTGGGTGCCGACGCATCCGTTGCCGCCGGTCCGGTAGGTCGCAGCGCCGAAGGGGCGACCGACGTCACCCTGAAGGCCGAGATCCTTTCCTACTCGAGGAGCCGCGGGCTGTTCGCCGGCATCGCACTAAACGGTGCAGCGCTCATGATCGACGACGAAGCCAACGCCTCCTTCTACGGCAAAGACATCACCCCCAAGGGCATCATGTCCGGCCAGGGAGGCAAGCGCACCCCCGAAGTCGCTGCATTGCTCGATCTGCTCTGATTGAAACGCCCTCGCGTCACCCAAAGGCTGTCCCCATTGCGTTGGGGACAGCCTTTCCAACTTCATTGGGTGATTTTCTTTCCAATTTAATGATCCACTCCCCCCTCAACATCACAGCCTTTTTCCTTCCACCATAGTTCGTACCGCTAATGAAGCTGACCCGAGCCTTTTTCATCGCCGCTCAGCGGGTTGCGAGCACGCGAGACGCCGCTAGAATCCTGTCGTCTGGCTGGAACCTGCCGAAGAAAAGGAGGTTGGATATGTCCTACGTAAAAGTTTCCGTCGACCTAACAGGAAAAGACTCCACCGTTCTCAGCACCGTGCACCGCTGCACTCGGGGGCTTGAAACCTTGCTCCTGTACAAAGCCGGCCCCATTCCTGTGGAAGAAGTGAAGGGGGCCGTGAGCTATTATGACACTTCTCACGAAGGAGCGAAAACCGGGAACCGTGTAGAAATCTTTAAACGCAACAATGCACGCAGGACTGTCACGGAAATGTTCAAGAAGATAATTTCATTCCTGCAATCCGTAGCGACAGAAGAGGATATTCCGGCTCTAATGGAAGCGGGATTCAATGCTCGCGTGCCTTCTTACCGGAAAAGAACCACGACAGAACCCACAACAGCTTAGATTAGGACGGATGACTTCGTCAGGCGACCAGACAGCCCATGCTGTTGCAATGATCAATCCCCCGAGGGAAACGACGCATGCCGTGCTCTCGGGGGTCTGTTTGCTTTTGGCCCCTCCTTTTTCCGGTTGGTTCCCACAGCCATGTTACCCCCCATCAAAAACATGTTGGCACCCATCCCAAACATGTTGGTACCCATCCCAAACATGTTGGTACCCATCCCAAACATGTTGGTACCCATCCCAAACATGTTGGTACCCATCTCAAATATGTTGGTGCCCATCCCAAATATGTTGATACCCATCCCAAATATGTTGGTGCCCATCCCAAATATGTTGGTACCTATCCCAAATATGTTGATGCCTATCCCAAATATGTTGGTGCCCATCCCAAATATGTTGGTGCAAATCAAAAATATGTTGGTACCCATCCCAAATATGTAGATACCTATCCCAAATATGTTGGTGCCCATCACATAATGTCGATACCCATCAACAAAGCCAAGCCCCCCCTCCGAATATCTTTGGAACCGGGTATATGATGGCCAACTACCACAATTGGGATTTCACAAGATGTAGTATTTACAGACCTGACGTGGAACGTAGGATTAATATTTCAAACGATGGGATCCATGAGGAGTGCGTTTCCTAGGAGAGGATATTGAACTTGCTGATATGTGGAGGGATTGGGTAGCAGGAAACTACTCGGATTGTTTGCAGGATGAAATGAGGTGTTGAATGGCTTTCGGATCTGATGCTGGTGGGCTCGCTATGTTCTGGATCAGCTTGTATCCGTTCTTCATGAGTGAGGCTAGGTCTGGTCGGGTACATCAGTGCTCTGCCGTCCAGCGAGGAGTACACCATTTGGTCCTCTAGATTACCACAAGTCCCACACATTACTGTGACCGCTGAGTCCCGAGCAGCCTTGAATCCTGTTGAGGTAAACGTACCATACTTGATCCCGTGAATCGTGTCTCCTTGCCTTATCGCCCTACCGCAGTATTCGCATTTCGTATATGCCCACTTTTGGGTAATTGTGTAATAGGCCTTAGCCTAAGAGGACGTCATCAAATTCAGCTAACCTGCTATCCCCTCCCTCCAGGTAAACGGCTTTGCAACCTAGGGCCTTGCCAGCATGCTTGACAGCAGCGCAGTAGCTGGTACATTTTAAAGCTTACCGATAGAGCACCTGCATTGTTCAGAGTTGACATCATCGTTCGTGTGTGTGGAGATTGCCAAAGCCAGTAGCCTAAAGGAGGTATCTAATATGCGAAAGAATCCTCTCTGGGTTTTAGTCATTTTAACCTTATCCTTTTTGGCCCTAAGTGTTCCAGCCATGGCAGAGCACACAAAAGGTGTGTTCAGTCAGATCCCGGCTTATTATGATGCCAAGCTTTTCACCATTACCTTTACGGAGCTTCCTTCTGGAGGAGAAGCAGCCGTCTTGAAACGTAACAAAAGCATCAACATCATATACCAGTCTGATCAAGCTGAGCAGTGCAACACGCCGGTCACAAGCGTTATTGATGCAATACCGGGGCCGGGCGAAGGTCCAGGCTTCAACCCTCTTTGGCAAGAGGTTCAGATCACTTACTTGGGTGGATGCGGGTCTGTAGTCCAGTTCAAGTCAGATAACGAAATCTTGTCGCAAGTCGGGATTACCATCGCACTGACTCCCACTACAGAAATATATACATGTTCAGTTGTAGGACCTGGACCGAAATAGAAAGTGCCCATACACACAATACGAGACCGGTCCTCATTTCGAGACCGGTTTTTTTATTACTGTCCCTTGGCGTTAGCACATCTCAAAAAAGCTAGGTGTCGTGTGTGGTTTAGGTGATGGGAATTCTTCTGGTCAAAATAATGTTTCGATGATCATGGGGGTTCCTCCAATAGTTTTAATGTTTGCCCCTAACAACGTGAAATACTAACCTTAGACGCATGCCTTTCATCACGTGATTTTAGTCACTTGTCCACCTCCTCACATTTGTTACAGATTTAAATAAGGAATTTCATACAGCACACACTTACCTTCGTCACACGAATAAATATTGACATGCAATTACCACTAGTTAGAGAAATGTACAGAAAATGTGCACGACGTAAAAGTGCCTATTCTTACGTGACAACCTGAGAAGATATCCACAGGATTTGAGGGTTTATTCACAGGCACAGTGGAAAGGTGTTGAAGAATTGAAAACTTATGAGATAATAATGAGAGTCGGGATACAGTGTAAGACCAGCGCCAGATAGCCTCCGCAGTCAAATGTGGTCAACTGTCTACAGCTTTCTGACTCCCATACTGGAATACAGGCCACTGGCGTATCGAAGCCTTCAACTCGTCAAAGAGGTTATTATGAGACAGGAAACTACAGCTGGTCGTATAACGATACTTCTTGTCGATGACGAGCCACAATTACGGTCAATGCTCCATAATCTCCTGATTGGTAGTGGTTACAATGTGATACCCGCGATTGATGGGCAGGATGCGCTAGAAAAATTCAAGCAAAACCAGCAGAATATCAGTTTGGTTGTAACTGACATCGTCATGCCTCGAATGGACGGTATCTCAAGCTATAAGATCATGAGAACCATAAACCCTTCTCTTAATGTGATCTATATGAGCGGATATGTCCCAGAGCGCCCACTTCCCGAAGGAGTTAGTATCCTCGTAAAGCCCTTCTCTCCTGTTGATATCCTTCAAGCGATCCACCTCATCTTAGGTGACTAAGCCCATCGCAATATTCTCATCAGGTAGTCCATTAGTTTCAGCACTACGTCTATAGCTGGCAGTTGTCCCACTGGGGACCGAAAACGTCCCTGATCTGCTTAGGGGAGTGCATGTAGAATGGCTCTGGAGACATGTGAATCGCCACTGGTTGTTGTGTAGCTTCAGATTTGGGGTGATCGGTGTCATGAATATTCCTCCTTAGAAAATGGAAAAACCAGCCCTTGGGGCCTGGCTCCTTGCCTTATCACAATTTTGTGGTTAAATAGCTACAGGAGTGCGACATCAGACCCTTACGTTTTGTAAATTTAGGTGCTTACGATTTTACAGCTACCGTCATAGAGCAAGAATAACTCAGCCCAGCTAAACCATCTAGCTGACCATACTCTACCCCCTCCTCCACCACTAGGAACTACCAGCACCTCCCCTCATTAACCCGGCCTACACAGCAAATGCAGTCTTATTTCCCAGTGGCTAATTTGTCCAACTAACGGAGGTAAAGTGCATGGGGACTATCGTCGACATATTAACCCTAGAGCCGAGAGAGTTGTGCGTTTTTCAAGCTAAGTACCCACATTTCGAGATACTCAACAACACACTAAGTGGCCTCAGTACTAGGCAGAAAATAGTTATTTCGATACAGGAGGAAGATGAGGACAGTTACTATGATTTTTTATTATTGAACTATATAGCGCTTTCTTCAAAGGAGTTTACCCACAGATTAAGTCATGACAAACTGTTTGCAGAAAGAATAAAGACAAGAGCAGAAATATTATTTGAGAATGCACACGATTAAAGTACATTTTTAAATTAAAGCAGCTTAGCTCAAATTGGTGTGAATTATAGAGGATGGAGGTCTGAGGGATTCATCCGGTAGGTATGACATACCAGTTTGCAGGAGGGTGAAGGCCCTCGCTACCTGATACTCCATAGATACTCAATCGTGCAATTGCAGCATCTATATCTGCTGTCTTGAGTGATTTCTCGATGAAGGGGGTAGGAAGTGTGACTGGAGATCTACAGGGACTCTGATCTTAAAACAGTAGTGCTTATTGACGACTACAAGATGTTTTGGATATGACAAGGCCTCATACCTCCTGTGTACTAAATTGTGTACTAAGAGTTATAAGGCCTTGGTTTTCTCTAGTCTTTTTCAACTAGTTATGTCATTGGCTGGGGCGCCAGGGATCGAACCTGGGAATGACGGGATCAAAACCCGTTGCCTTACCGCTTGGCGACGCCCCAATATTCACTTTTTATCCGCTACAGCGTCTTCACTGCAACGGCGAACCAGCCGCACTCCGCTGCTATCTCGGTCGCAGCCTTTTGGGCTACCGCTTCGTCTTCGAAGATTCCGAAGACGGTGGCGCCGCTCCCCGACATGAGCGAACCGGCCGCGCCCGCTTTTAGGAGCTTATCCTTCAGGTCATTCAGAAGCGGATGTTTCGTACAGGTGACAGGCTCGAGATCGTTGGAAAGAAGCTCCGCGACCTCTGCAGCGCTGCTGTACGAATCGCGGATTATATGGTCTGAAGTTTTGGTTGTCAACCTCAAATTTTGGTAGACCCATGCAGTGGGGACATGGATCCCCGGGTTCACCAGCACGACCCAGAGAGCAGGCATGGACTCCATCGCGGTCAGCTTTTCCCCGATCCCCTCGGCAAGGGCTGTTTTCTTGAAGATGAAGAACGGGACGTCGGCCCCAAGCTTCACGCCGATCTCCATCAGGCGTTCGTCGGAAAGCTTCAGGTCGAGCAGTTCGTTCACCCCCATGAGCACGGTGGCGGCGTCGCTGCTTCCCCCTCCCAATCCGGCCGCAACGGGAATCCGCTTGTTGATGGCGATGTCGATCCCGACGGACTTGCCGGAGATCTGCAAAAGCGCATCGGCCGCGCGCCAGGCGATATTGCCCGGACCGTCGGGAACCCCTTTCTTGCCGCAGGTAACGCGTATCCCCGGCACATCGTTGAGGGAGATGATGACCTCGTCACACAGGTCGACCCGCTGCATCACCATGCGCAGGTCGTGGTATCCGTCCGGCCGTTTGCCCAGCACGTCCAGCCGGTAGTTCACCTTGGCGGGTGCCAAGAGGTGCAGTTTTCCCACTGAAATACTCCTTCCCCCTTTACGGGCTTGTCTTTAGTGGTCCTTCATAATCTCACTGAGCACGCAGGTCGCATAGGCGCCGCGCGGCAGCGAGAAGTCGAACAACAGGTCATTTCCTTCCTCACGAACCGAAGCCGAGGAGAGCGGCACCCTGAGCGGGCGGCGCTCTCCTTCCATGCGCAGACCGCCGGAGAGGTTGAAGCTCTCCGGGGTGAGCCCCTCGGCCGCGAGGATCCGGGCTTCCAGGTCCCCCTGGAGTCCCTGCGCCGCCATCATGGTGCACCCGAACATGGGACCGGTTGGGGAGATCTCGAAAGAGAGTGCGCGCGGCGCCTCGGCAGCGGCGTCCTGAACGAGGAAGCAGGCACCGTTTTCGTGCTTGAAAGCGACGTCCCCCGCTTCGACCCGGTCGAAGGTCTCGAGCCGCTGTTCCAAAACTGCGTCGAACAAGGAGGACTGGAAGGCGGAGAGGTAAAGACGCTTCATGCGCGGCTGCACCGCATGGAAAGCCCGTTCGAAAGCATCCGGGCGCTGCAGCAGACGCGAGAGGAGTTCACGCTCCACGCGGAAGTGGCCGGGGTAGAGTGCGAGGCTCCCGGCCAGGTCGCCGGCACGATAGGCGCTTATCGCCTCGCGCCAGCGCTCGTCGCTCACCTGCTCCGGGTCCCCGATCAGGATGTCGATGGCCGCCTTGAAATCTCGGCGCAGCATGGCGGCACCGATGTCATGGGTGTTTCCCTGGACGCCGTAGCGCTGTGCGCCGAAACGGTTGGGAACTCCACGCCCGACGAGCACCTTCAGGGCAGCATCGGCGTTTGCCAACGCCCCCGGCGCCACGTCGCGCACCCTTATTTCGAACCGGTTCCCCTTCAGGTGCCCAAGGCGCAACTTGTTGCCGTGCTTCACCGCGGCGAGCACCCTGATACCGGGGATCTCGAGGGCGAGAACCTTCTCAGGAGCGACGCGCGGAATGGAGATGGTCTGCCGGGTGATGCCTACGGCGTCCTTCATGCCGGCGTAGCCGATGTCGCGTTCCTGTACGCCGAGGGCCTTGGAGAGGCGGCGCACGGCCTCGAGGGTGGTGATGCCACGCTTTTCAACCGTGGCGAAGCAGTGTTCCCCCTGCCCGCTCGGCTGATAAGCCGGGACCTCCTCGACGATGAAGTCTTCCGGGCTGTTCTTGATGATGCCGCCCGTTCCCGGCACCTCTGCGGTCAGATATCTCTGCACTACCCCTCCGTCCGGCGTTTTCTCAAATGCAGCATCATACCCAGTAGAGATACCTGTTTCAACTGCTTTCGTCGTACTCGGTTCGTGAAGCGGGCGCCGGCGCTTCCAAGATGCGACTTTATCGAGAATAACTACCAGGCTTGGGCGGTAGCAACAAAGCTCCCAACCCCGTCGACAAAAAGGTCGAGCAAACGTTTTGCCCGCTGATATACTTGTGACGCATATCTCTTATATCTCATTCAAAGGGGAATGAAGCATGAGCAGCAAGGCCAATGCAAGAACGATCAGGGCCAATGAGCTTATTGAGAACCGCAAATGGCTCAAAGAGCAGATCACACCATTCTTCTTCAACTCGATGCAGGACGAGCCTCAGGCGCTGGAGCTCCTTGAGCGTGAACTCCGTTCCCTGAAAACGAACCGGCGCCTGATCCTGGCCGACCGGGACAAGAGCCTGATCCTTGCCAGGGTGAACGAGCCGGGCTCGCTTTACGACTCGCTGCGTCATTTCCAGGACAGGGAAATCTCCTATGCCATGATCACCCACTCCGACGGCCCGATGCCGGAGATGACGCAGGCGCTGGAGATCCAGCGTTTCGAGTTCGACCGCAAGGCGAACGACGACATAAAAGCATGGCGAGAGGTGCAGCTTCCCCCTGCCCTCACCCGCAAGGTGGCAGTGCAACTGCGCCGCAGCTATCCCGAGTTCGACATGAAGGAGTTCGACAGGCTCCTGAAGATACTCTGGCTCAACAACGAGAACTACGTGAGGATATCCTCTCCCCTTCGCGTGGCCCAGGTGCTGCAGTTACAGCAAAAGGCGACCAGAAGCGGGGGCCTGTACCTATACGTCGAACCGACCCCGGACGTGAAGATATCGCGGGTGCACTTCGCGGTGGCGAACCCGCCCCAGAAGGAATTCCTCCTGCAACTCATGGAGGTGTTCAACCGACTCGACCTTGGCGTGAACCGGGCCTACTGCCTCACCATATCGAACGGCGTGCACCCCTATTTCCTTGGAACCTTCCTCGTGAACCGGCGCTCCGGCGAGACGCTTGAGCCGGGGTCGGAGCTTTTCGGCAAGCTGCAGCAGGAGCTGTACAACACACAGATAGTCTCGACGAAGAGCTACGCCTACCGGGAGTTCGTGACCGCAGGGGTCATGACCGGCGAGGAAGCCTCCCTCGTCAACGCCTTCATCGCCTTCTGCCACACGAACCTGGCCCACAACCAGCCGGATCGTTTCGGCCTGGACGACGTGCAGAGCGCCTTCCATGCGCACCCGGAGATGTCGCTGCAAATGGTGAAGCTCTTCAAGGCCCGTTTTGATCCGGCCATAACCGAGAGCAGCCCGCTCTACGGGGCGACCCTCCAGGAAACGCTGCAGGCGGTGAACGATTACAACACCGGGCATCGCTACCTCGACGAGGTGCGCCGTGCCATCTATCGCTGCTGCCTGATCTTCATCACCCACACGCTGAAGACCAACTTCTTCGTGCTTGAAAAGCAGGCGATCGCCTTCCGGCTCTCCCCAACCTACCTGACCGAACTCGGAGCGGCCTTCACCGCCGATCTGCCGCAGGCGACCCCATTCCGGGTGACCTTCTTCTTCAGCCGCTACGGCTTCGGCTACCACATAGGCTTCTCCGACATCGCCCGCGGCGGCTGGCGCACGGTAATCGCTAGAAACGGCGACGACTTCATCACCAACGCGAACACCATCTTCCGTGAGAACTTCGTCCTCGCGCACACCCAGCATCTGAAGAACAAGGACATCTACGAAGGGGGATCGAAACTCGTGCTGATCCTCGATGCCTCCGACCTCCAGAGGGGTAGCGAGCGCCAGATGGAGACTTGGCGCCTTTACAAGCTGCAGCACGGCGTGACCCACGCCTTCCTGGACATCTTCGTGACCGACAACGGCATCGCCCGCTCCCCTGCGGTGGTCGACTACTACCGTGAGGACGAGCCGATCGAACTGGGCCCGGACGAGAACATGCACGATTCCATGATCGAGAACATCGCCCGTCTATCCAAGCGGCGCGGCTACATCCTCGGGATCGGCATCATGTCGAGCAAGGAGGTTGGGATAAACCACAAAGAGTACGGCGTCACCTCGACCGGCGTCGTGAAGTTCGCCGAGATCACCATGGCCGAGCTCGGCATCGACATCTACCGCGACCGCTTCAGCGTGAAGTTCACCGGCGGCCCGAACGGCGACGTGGCCGGAAACGCCATGCGCATCATGCTGGAGCGCACACCCAACGTCGCCATAAAGCTCATCCTGGACGGCACCGCCGCCCTGTGCGATCCCGACGGCGCGGACCGTCACGAGCTATCGCGCATCCTTTTAAAGCAGGACCTGGATGCCTTCGATCCGCAGGCGCTGCACCCGGGCGGCTTCCTGCTCTACCGAAGCGGCAGCCGGCGTGAAGGGTTACGCGAGCTCTACCGCAAGGTCTCAAAGACGAACGACGGGCTGCGCGAGGAGTGGATCTCGACCGATGAGTTCTCAAGGGTGTACGCAAGCCTCCCCTTCACGGTGAAGGCCGACCTCTTCATCCCGGCGGGGGGACGTCCTGAGACCATAGACAAGGAGAACTGGCAGAATTACTTCCTCCCAAGCGGGGCCCCGTCGGCCGGAGCCATCGTCGAGGGGGCCAACTCGTTCATAACACCGGAAGCGCGCGTGCAGTTGCAGAAGAAGGGTGTCATCATCATGCGCGACGCCTCAGCCAACAAGTGCGGGGTGATTTCATCCTCCTACGAGATCATCGCGAACCTCCTTTTAAGCGAGGCGGAGTTCCTGGCACACAAGGAGCGCTACGTGCAGGACGTCCTGGAGATCCTCGAGCAGCGGGCGGCGGACGAGGCGAAGCTCATCCTCAAGCGCCACCGTGAACAGCCCGGTCTTTTATGCACCGAGATTTCCGATGCGTTAAGCGGCGAGATCAACGAGCATTACGCCACCATCTACCGTTTCTTCCAGAAGCGTCCGCAGCTTTGCACGCAGCCGATCTACAAGAAGGCCATCCTCTCGCACCTCCCCAGGATGCTCAGGGAAGAGCCGAAGTACGCGCGGAGGATAACGCGCCTGCCGCAGAAGTACCTTTTCGCCATCTTAGCCGCCGAGATCGGCTCCTCGCTCGTATACCGCGGCGACCGGGAGGCCGATTTCGAGGCGACGCTCAAGGGGCACCTGACGCGGATGCTCGGGTAGTTTGTGCTTGCCCTTCTGCACGGGACCTGTATATAAATTGAATGGGTAGCCGTGAGATCATTCGAAGACTGGAAGAAGATGGCTGGCAGTTTGTAGGCGGCAAGGGGGACCACCGCAAATTCAAGCACCCCCAGAGGCCCGGACACGTAGTCGTCCCCTGCCCGCGCAAAGACATCCCGATCGGGACCCTGCGACAGATTTTCCGACAGGCGGGTTGGGAGTGGAGATAGAAAATGCTGTACCCGGTATATCTACATGCAGGTGACGAGGAGCACGCCCACGGAGTGACCATCCCCGATTTTCCCGGGTGTTTTTCCGCAGCAGACACTGAAGAGAATCTTTCGCGACTGATACAAGAAGCGGTGGAGCTTTATTTCGAAGGTGAAGAGATGGAAATCCCACCGCCTACCCCGCTTGAGCAACTAAAACAGGACCCAGCTTACAAAGGCGGCGTGTGGAAGTTGGTCGATATCGACCTCTCCAAACTCCATCCACGCATGATGTAACGCCGAGGAATAGCCGCGTCTAAATGCAAAAAAAGAGGGGGGCCCTGCACCGGGGTCCCCCTCTTCGCGTTCAACAAGCAAGTACTACTTGACCTTGTAGTGCATGAAGTAGATCTGCTTCCCCTCGGCCATGAACTTGCGCATGTACTTGGAGAGGTGGTACTCGGGGAACTCGTGGCGGTATAGATCGGGGGCGAACTGGTTCTCGAGCGCGGCGACCTCCGGGAGCGCGTTGGCGACGTCGATGCCGTAATCATCGAAATCGGTGGCGAAGAAGAAGTCGGCACCGGGCACCATGTAGTCGAGGAGGAACTCGATGAACTCGCGGTTCACCAACCGCCGCTTGCGATGGCGCTTCTTGGGCCACGGATCGGGGCAGTTGATGTATATGGCGGAGAGGCTCCCCTTGGGGATGCGCTCGGTGACGAAGGCGCGCGCCTCGTCGCGCACCACGCGCACGTTGGTTACGCCGTGGCGGTCCATGCGGCGGCAGGTCTTGTCGCACCCCTTGTTGTAGAAGTCGATGGCGATGAAGTTCGTTTCGGGCGCGTCCAGCGCGGTCTTCAGCATGAAGTCTCCCACGCCGCAGCCGATCTCAAGGGCAAGCCTGTTGTCGTTGCCGAAAATGCCCGGCCAGTCGGGCGGGTTCGGGAGGTCTTCAAGTTTCAGGTAGTTGGGGGAGTCGATGTGGATGAAGGATTGCGTCATCGTTACCTCTTGCGTTTTTTGTCGCGGGGAACATAGCACAAAAAGCCTGTCACGCAAAGACGCAAAGGCGCAAAGACACACCTCCCCGAAAAACGTTCAACGTTCGGCGTTCAACGTTTTAGAAAATACTCCGCTACGGCACCCCTTAGCGCCGACTGCCACAAGGCGCGTCGCCTCTGACAGTTTTCCGGACGCTTTCCTTGCCATTTTTTCATAGGCGTGTTAATTATATGCGGTTGAAATAAGGCAAAAAAAGGAAAACAACAGCATGAAATTCACCGAGCTGAACCTGCCGGAACTGGTCCTCAAAGGGATCGAGGAGACCGGCTTCACCGACTGCACACCGATCCAGGAGAAGGCGCTGCCGCTTGCCCTTACCGGGAAGGACGTGGCAGGACAGGCCCAAACGGGCACCGGCAAAACCGCCACCTTCCTCATCTCCATCTTCACCCGGCTGCTGAGCCAGCAGAAGACGGGAGCGGAGCATCACCCCCGCGCACTGATCCTCGCCCCCACCCGCGAACTGGTGGTGCAGATCGAAAAAGACGCCCAGATGCTGGGCAAGCACACCGGCTTCAACATCCAGGCGATCTACGGCGGCGTCGACTACATGAAGCAGCGCGACGCGCTGAAGGCCGGCGCCGACATCGTCATAGGGACGCCCGGGCGCCTCATCGACTACCTGAAGCAGAAGGTCTATTCGCTCAAGGACATCGAGTCCCTCGTCATCGACGAGGCGGACCGCATGTTCGACATGGGCTTCATCTCGGACCTGCGCTTCATCCTCAGAAGGCTCCCCTCCTACGACAAGCGCCAGAACCTCCTCTTCTCCGCGACGCTCAACACCCGCGTCATGGAGCTCGCCTACGAGTTCATGAACATGCCGGAGAAGGTCTCGGTGACCCCCGAGCAGATGACCGCCGAGCGCGTCGAGCAGGTGCTCTACCACGTGGCCCGCAAGGAGAAGTTCCCGCTGCTTCTCGGTCTGCTTAGGAAGATGGGGATGGATCGGACCATGATCTTCGTGAACACGAAGCGCGAGGCGGAGTACCTGCAGGACCGCCTGAACGCGAACGAGTTCCCCTGCCGCGTGATTTCCGGCGACGTCGAGCAGAGAAAACGGATGAAGATCCTTTCCGACTTCAAGGCGGGACTCCTCCCGATCATGATCGCGACCGACGTCGCCTCCCGCGGCATCCACATCGAAGGCGTTTCCCACGTCATCAACTACGACCTGCCGCAGGACTGCGAGGACTACGTGCACCGCATCGGTCGCACCGCGCGCGCCGGCGCCGAGGGTATGGCCATTTCGCTGGCGGACGAGGACGGCGCCTTCTTCATCGAGGCGATCCAGGAGTTCATCAAGCAGAAGATCCCGACCGAGTGGGCCGAGGACGACATGTTCGTCCACGACTACAAGAGGACGGCCAGGCCTCCCCGCCGTACCGAAGACAAGCCCGGCGGCAGGGGCGGCAAGTCCGGCGAGCGCGGCGGCAAGTCCGGCCGCGGCGAATCCCGCGGCAGAGGAAGCAGGTCCGGCACAGCCAAGGACAAAGCGGAACAGAAGGCCGCACCGTCCGCGGAGCAAACCGCCCCCACCGGCGAGGCAGCCGCAACGGGCGATGCAGCCGCCAAAAAGAAGCGCCGTCGCCGCAAGCCCAAGGCGAAGCCCGCGGAAGGGCAAACCGAGCAGCCGTGACCGGAAAGGGACGTCCGCCGCGCAAATACTCCCAGGCGGGAAGGGTCCATGACGTGATCCGACTCATCGAGGCTCGCCACGGCATCTCCGTGGCCGAGCTCGCCGAGGAGGCCGGCGTCAACAAGCGCACCGTCCACCGCGACCTGGTCGCCATCCAGGAGGCGGGATACCCCCTCATCTCCGACTGGCAGGACGGCGAGAAGGTGTACCGGTTCCTGACCCGTTTCAAGGACGTCCCACCCATCAGCTTCACGCTGCAGGAGCTGATGACGCTCTCCCTTCTACGCTCGCAGTTGGATCTCCTGAAGGGAACCCCCTTCATGGAGGACATGCAGAGCGTGTTCGGCAAGGTGAACTCGGTCCTGCCGCCGCGCCTTGCCGCCCACATGGAACGCATCGCCGAGGTCTCGCTCCCCCTTTTACAGGGGAAGCGGGACTACTCGCGCTGCGCCGAGCACCTCAAACAGATCCGCAACGCCCTCCTCTACCAGCAGAGCATCGTCATTTCCTACCGCTCTCCCGGCCGCGCCGAGCCTGCCGACTACAAGGTCGATCCGTACACGTTGCTCTTCCAGAAGGGCGGCATTTATCTGATGGGGTACGCGCAGCAGCGCGAAGCTCTGCGCACGTTCGCAGTCGAGCGTATCTGCGGCGTCGAGCAACTCAAGGAGCGCTTCGAGATCCCCGAGGGATACCGTCCCGGTCAGGCGCTGGGAGAAGCGTTCGGCATCGTGGCGGAATCCCCCATGGACGTGGTGGTCCGCTTCTCCGCGTCAATCGCCCACGCCATCAAGGACCGTGTCTGGCACGCGTCGCAGAAGATCGAGGAACTGTCCGACGGCTCCATCCGTTTGAGCTTCCACGCCGGGGGGAAGATGGAGATACTTTCCTGGCTTCTCTCCTACGGTGCACACGCCGAGCTGCTCGCCCCGATCGAACTGCGCGAAGAACTCGCCGGCATGGTGCAAGCCACCTCCCTTCTCTACCGCGACGCCTGATCCCTCCCTCCCCCTCCCGCGTTGACAAGCATTTTCGTTCCGTATATAAAAAGACCTTCAGATTCAGGAGGGCTTTTGATGGCTGACGCCGCTGCAACGACCAAACTCGCCGAACTCATCCTAAAACGTATCCGCACCCGCGGTGACATCACCTTCGCTTCATTCATGGAGTCCGCTCTTTACGAGCCGGACCTCGGCTACTACACCTCGCCGGGACGCAAGGTGGGCGCCGAGGGGGACTTCTACACCAGCATGAACGTTCACAGTGCCTTCGGCCGCCTCATCGCGCGCGAGATCGGGAGGTTCTTCGAACTGCTCGGCTCCCCCGCCTCCTTTACCGTTGCCGAGGCCGGCGCCGGCGGTGGACAACTGGCCCAGGACATCCTCGACGCCGCCGCCGAGGAGAACCAGGCGCTCTACGCCGCGCTGACCTACCGCCTCATCGAGAAGGAGCCCTCCCTCAAGGAGGCCCAGGCCGCGCGTCTTGAGCGCCATGCGGAGCACCTCGCCTGGAGCACCCCGGAGGAGCTCGCCAAGGGAGAGCTTTCCTTCACCGGCTGCATCATCTCCAACGAGCTCTTCGACGCCATGCCGGTGCACCTGGTCGAGATGACGGAATCGGGCCTCAAGGAGGTCTTCGTCTCGGCCGACGGGGACGGCTTCCGCGAAAAGCTCCTCGCTCCGTCCACCTCGGAACTGGAAAACTACCTGAAACAGTTCGAAGTGAGGCTCATGCCGGGACAGCGGGCCGAGATCAACCTCGCCGCGCCCGCCTGGATCACCTCCGCCGCGAAGGCACTGGAGCGGGGCTTCGTGCTCACCGTCGACTACGGCTATCTGGCCGAAGAGCTCTACACGCCGCAGCGGCGCAACGGCACCCTGCTCTGCTACTACAAGCACTCCACCAACGAGGACCCGTACCGCCAGGTCGGCGAGCAGGACATCACCACCCACATCAACTTCAGCGCCCTCATCGAGGCGGGGACCGAGGCGGGTCTTGTGAGTGCCTGGTACGGCGAACAGTACCGCTTCCTGTTAGGGGTCGGACTCATCGAGGAGCTGATGAAACTCGAGGCCCAGGCGAAGGACGAGCAGGAAAGCCTGAAGCACCGTCTCGCCATCAAGAAACTCATGCTCCCGGAGGGGGGGATGGGGGATACCTTCAAGGTACTTATCCAGGCCAAGGGGGTGGAGAAGCCGCAGCTTCTTTGCATGAGGAAATGGGGCATGGGGCTGTGACCACCACGCTCAAGGCGATCGTCTTCGACCTCGACGGGACCCTGTACCAGGAGGAGCGCCTGGGTGAGCAGGTGAACCAAAGCGCCATCAACTACGTGGCCGACCTCAAGGGACTCCCGTTTAAAGAGGCGGAAAAGCTGCTGCAGCAATCACGCTCCCTGGACTGCGAAGGCGGCACCTTGAGCCGCGCCGTGGTCGCCATCGGGGGGACCTTGAAGGAGTTGCACCGCCGTTTCGCCGCAGACTGCACGCCGGAAACGCTGCTTAAGCCCGACCCGCGCGTACAGGAGCTTTTACGCGCACTCGGACAGCGTTACCGGCTGCACCTCTACACCAACAACAACCGCGACCTTTCCGGGCGCATCATGGAACGGATCGGCATCACCGGTCTGATGGACCGGGTCTTCACCATAGAGGATTACTGGATCCCGAAACCGGACCGCACCATCATCACCGATATCCTCTCCCAAATCGGCTGCCTTCCTTCCGAGACGCTCTTTGTCGGCGACCGCTATGAGGTCGATCTTGCCGTCCCGAAGACATTGGGCTGCGCCGTCCTTGAAACAAGAACCACTGAAGAGCTGCTGACACTGGCAGATCTGGTACACTGATACACCAGACTGCGAGACAGGGACGCAGCTATGTCACCTGTGCTCCACCGAACAAGGAGCTGTTCATGGCAAACCGTATCGAAAAGGACACCATGGGGACGGTAGAGGTCCCCGAAGGCGCCTATTACGGCGCACAGACGCAGAGGGCGATCAACAACTTCCCCATCTCCGGGCTCAAGCCGCACCGGGCGCTGGTCCGCGCGACCATAAGGATCAAGAAGTGCGCGGCGCAGGCCAACATGACCACGGGGAGGCTCGACCGGGAACTCGGCGAGGCCATCGTAAAGGCGGCCGACGAGGCGCTTTCGGGCGCTATGGCGGACCAGTTCGTCGTCGATCCCTTCCAGGCCGGCGCGGGCACCTCGCACAACATGAACGTGAACGAGGTGCTGGCAAACCGGGCGAACGAAATATTAGGAGGAAAGCTCGGCGAGTACGGCAGGGTGAACGCGAACGACCACGTCAACATGGCGCAGTCCACCAACGACGTGTTCCCGACGGCCATGCGCCTGGCAGCCTTAGAGCTCGCACAGGAGCTGGACGGCGAGCTGAGACACCTCTCCGAGGCGCTCTCACGCAAGGGGATGGAGTTCGATCACATCCTGAAGTCCGGACGCACCCACCTGCAGGACGCGGTCCCCATCCGCCTCGGGCAGGAGTTCTCGGCCTGGGGCATCGCCGTCGAGAACAACCGTGCGGGGATGGAGCGCGCCTTCCCGGGCTTGAGGGAGCTCGGCATCGGCGGCACCGCGGTCGGCACCGGTTTGAATGCGGAAGAGGCCTTCATCGACCTGATCGTCGAGGGGCTCGCGCGGGAAACCGGCGAGGAGCTCACCCGCGGCGAGAGCCTCGTTGAGCGGATGCAGAACATGGACCCGTTCGTGGCGCTTTCTTCCAGCGTGAAGGGGGCCGCGGTGAACGTGATCAAGCTCGCCAACGACCTGAGGCTCCTCTCCTCGGGGCCGCGCACCGGTCTTGCCGAGATCAACCTCCCGGCCATGCAGCCCGGCTCCTCGATCATGCCGGGCAAGGTAAACCCCGTGCTCCCCGAGGTGACCAACATGGTCTGCTTCCAGGTGATGGGATGCGACCTCACCGTTTCCCTAGCAGCACAGGCCGGGCAGCTGGAACTGAACGTGATGATGCCGGTGATCGCGTTCAACACGCTCTTCTCCATGGAGATCCTCAAAAACTGCCTGCACCAGCTGACCACCCTGTGCATCACCGGGATCAGCGCGAACGAGGAGCGCTGCCGCAGCTACCTCGACCAGTCGGTCGGCCTCGCGACGGTGCTCGCGCCGAGTATCGGTTACGCGGCGGCGGCCGAGGTCGCCAAGGAGTCGGCCAAGACCGGCAACAGCATCCGGCAGGTGATCCTGGAGCGCGGCATACTGACCGAGGAGGAGCTGGAGGAGGTGCTCTCCCCCTACCCCCTCACCACGCCGGGGGTGCACGGCAAGGAGTAAGTACGGAGCCTCACTGGAGCTTTGCATTTATCACTAAAATCCTATAGACTCATACCTGTTGTAAACCACAGAGAACTGGAGGAGTACATGACAGAAGAAGTCAAAGCCATTTTGGAAAACATCAGGCCGGCGCTTCAGGCGGACGGCGGCGATGTTGAACTCGTAGAAGTAACCGATGACGGCGTGGTGAAAGTGCGCCTGGTCGGCGCATGCGGCCACTGCCCGATGTCCACCATGACCCTCAAGATGGGGATCGAGAGGACCATCAAGGAAAAGATCCCCGCCGTAAAGGAAGTCGTCTCCGTCTAGCGGGTTTTCCCCTTAGCCGCAGCACCTAAAGCGCGGAAGTAATGCTCGACGTTATTTCCGCGCTTTTTCGCTTTCAGGTTCCCGATCTATGACCAGCGTGCGCCGCAAAAGAAAGCAGTTCCTGTTCCGGACCGCCCGGTTCTTCGATCTCTTCAGGAAGAACACCGAGGCGGTGTCGTTTCTGGGCAACCGCGCCACGCTGTACCGCTACGGTTCCGAATTCTTCCCGGCATTACTGGAAGCGCTTCCCCGGGCGAAAACGAGCATCTGCCTCGAGTTCTACGCCATAGCCGACGACGAGACCGGACGCCGCGTGGCGAACGCGCTTATCGAAGCGGTCGGTAGAGGCGTGCGGGTGCACGTTCTATACGACTACATCGGCTGCTTCGAAACACCCGCATCCTTCTTCAAGCGCCTCATGAAAAAGGGGGTGAACTGCGCCCCGTTCAACCCGCCCCCCTTTCGCCGCGGGATCGCCTGGTTCGACAAGCGCGATCACAGAAAGATCGTCATCATCGACGGATGGTGCGTCTTTACCGGCGGTATGAACATCGCCGACGTCTACTCGGGATTCGGCAAAAAAGAGACGAATTGGCGCGACGTGGGGCTGAAGATCGAGGGTGAGGCGGGGCTCGAGCTGCTCCGGCTTTTCCGCGAGACCTGGACCGAGGAGACCGGCCTCTCTCCGGTCGGCTGCGACCCGGCGCCGATGCCGGAGATAACCGGCGACGCCAAGGTCATGGTGGTGAACGGCGGACCGCATCACAAGCGGAGCTTCATCAGGAGCGCCTTCCGCGTCGCCATCGCCGGCGCATCCGAGAGCGTCGTCATCGCGAGCCCCTATTTCGTACCCGGGCCGCGCGTGATGCGCTCGCTGCTGCGCGCCGCGGGGCGCGGGGTGGAAGTGAAACTGCTCTTGCCGTACAAAAGCGACGTTCCCCTGGTGCGGCTGGTGAGCCGGACCTATTACGCGCAGCTTTTGAAAAACGGAATAGAGATCCACGAGTTGGACAGCGCCGTGCTGCACGCGAAGGTGCTCCTCATCGACGGCGACTGGGCCATGGTCGGTTCGGCGAACATCGATTTCAGAAGCTTCCACCGCAACTACGAGCTGAACGTGGTGGTCGACAGCCGCGACTTCGGCAGCCAGGTCGCGAAAATGCTCGAAGCCGACTTCGCAGGAACCCGCCGCATCGTGCTGCATGAGCACGAGAAGCGGGGCTGGCCCGTGCGGCTTCTGGAGCGGCTTTTCAGCCCGGTCGCCTGGTTTTTGTAGGCATTAAAAAGGCCGGCACATCAACAAAATCTGCAAGAGGCCAAGGAGGCAGAAGCGCCGCTGCTCACCCCCTTGGCCTTTGCCTGTTATCTACCCGGAGTTATGTACATGATCGACAAGGACACCCTCAAGCGGCTGGAATTCGACAAGATCCTCGATACCGCCGCCGCCTTTGCCCACTGCGAAGCCTCGCACGTAGGCGTTTCTTCCGTCACCCCCCTCTCCGATCGCCGCGCCATAGAGGAGCGCCTGGGACTCGTGGAAGAGATCCGCAGGCTGACCAGGCAAGGCATCGCACTGAAGCTCGCCCCCTTCGAGGACATCACGCCGCAGGTGAAGGCGGTGCGTCCGAAAGGGGCGGTCATCGCCCCGATCGCGCTGCAGCGCTTCATCCCTACCCTGCGCGTCATGGCGGCGATATCGAAGCAGCTTGCCTTCAGAAACGACGTGCCGTTCCTTACCGCCGCGGCCGGCTCCATCAGCGGCTTCCCCGATCTTTTGGAGCCCCTGGAGCATACGGTGAACGAGGAGGGGGAGATCCTCGACACCGCGTCGACGCTGCTCTCCGACATTCGCTCGAAGAAGAAGGGGCTCACCGCGCGCATCAAGCGGCGTCTGGAGGAGATCGTGCGGGAGCGGCACACCGCGATCTTTTTGCAGGACGACTTCATCACCCAGAGGTCCGGGCGCTGGGTCATCCCGGTGCGCATGGACTCCAAGGGGATGGTGCCGGGGGTCGTGCACGACGTCTCGAATTCGGGCGAGACCGCCTTCATGGAACCGCTCGAAATCATCGGCCTCGCCAACGAACTCGAGAACCTGGTGGCCGACGAGCGCGCCGAGGAGATCCGCATCGTGCGCCAGATCTGCGACTGGATCCGCGAGGATGCCGAGGAACTGCTCGAGCAGTTCCAGGCGCTGGTGCAGCTTGACATCCTCAACTGCATCGCGACCTTGAGCGACAAATTAAGGTGCGAGACGCCGGTCATCGCCGAGACGCCGGGGATCCTGCTCAAGTCGGCGCGCCACCCGATTCTCACCCTGATGGGGAAGGATGTGGTGCCCCTCGACCTGGAACTCGCCTCCGATAACAGCGTCATGGTCGTCACCGGCCCTAACACGGGCGGCAAGACCATCGCCATCAAGACCGCCGGACTTCTGAGCGTGATGGCGCTTTGCGGCATGCCGGTCCCCGCCCTTCCCGGTACGGTGCTGCCGCTTGTGCAAAAGATCCTGGTCGACATCGGCGACGAGCAGTCCATCGAGGAGAGCCTTTCCACCTTCTCCGCCCACATCTCCAAGATATCGAGCATCTTGCAGGGCGCCGACCGCGGCACCCTGATCCTTCTGGACGAACTCGGGACCGGCACCGAGCCGGGACAGGGGGCGGCGATCGCCTGCGCCGTGCTGAAAGAGCTGCACGACAAGGGGGCACTCGTAGTCGCCACCACGCACTTAACCGAGATCATCGGCTTCGTGCAGCGCGAGGAGGGAATGGTGAACGCCGCCATGGCCTTCGACCGCGACCGGCTCGCGCCGCTTTACCGTCTCGTCGTTGGAGAGCCGGGCGAGTCGCACGCGCTCGAGATCGCCAGCCGCTACGGTCTCCCCGAGCGGGTGGTGGCCTTCGCCCGCGGGATGATCGGCACCATGGAGGCCGACTTCCACGCGCTGTTGCGCGACCTCAAGGGGAAGCGCGAGCAGTTGGAGCGGACCCTGCGCGAACTCGATGAACGCGAGGAGAAACTGGCCGCATCCGAGCGAAACCTCGTGGACCGGCGCGACGAGGCGGCAAAACTCGTGCAGGACGCCCGCGAAAAAGGGCTTCTGGAAGCGCAGGAGATCATCGCGAAGACGAGGCGGGAGGTTGCCGCCCTCATGGACCAGGCGAAAAGGGCGAAGGCGCGCGAGGCGAAGGAAAAGCTCGACCAGGCGGCGCGCGAGGTGGAGGAGGCTCTCGACCGCCTGCACCCGGAGGAGAGCGTCGATCCCGACGCCATCGCAGCCGGAGACGTCCTCTTCGTCAAGCCGCTCAACTGCGATGCCACCATCGTCTCCGTGGACCGCCGCGGCGAGCGCGTGCGCGTGCGGGCCGGGAGCATGGAGCTCGACGTAGCCATGGTTTCGCTGTTAAAGCCCAAAGGAAAAGAGCCGAAGAAGGTACGAAAGCAGCGCGAGAGAAAAGAAGCGGAGCAGGCCGAGACGGCGTCCAGCATCAACCTCCTCGGCAGGCGTGTGGAGGAGGCAATCGGTGAACTCGAGCCCTTCCTGAATCACGCCTCGCTCGAGAGGATGTCGGAGGTGCGCGTGGTGCACGGCAAGGGTACCGGCGCGCTCATGAAGGGGGTACGGGAATACCTTTCCGGCCATCCCCTCGTCTCATCCTTCCGCACCGGCGAGCGTTTCGAGGGTGGCGACGGCGTGACCGTGGTGACGCTTCGCTAAGACGACTCAAGCAGCACCGGAGGTCCCATGATCATCTCCATCATCGCGGCCATGTCGGACAACAGGGTGATCGGTGTCAACGGAAAGCTCCCGTGGGACATCCCCGCCGACCTCGCACGTTTCCGCAACCTGACCATGGGGCACGCTGTCCTCATGGGGAGAAAGACCTTCGAATCGATAGGTCATCCCCTGGAGGGGCGCAGGAACATCGTGGTGAGCAGGCACATGGGGAAGGTCGAAGGGGTCATCGTCGCCCGCACGCTGCAGGAGGGGATCGCCGCCGCCGACGGGGACGAGGAACTCTTCATCTGCGGGGGGGAAGCGGTCTTCAGGGAGGCGCTTCCCCTTTGCCAGCGGATCTACCTCACCGTGGTGCACGGCCGTTACGAGGGGGACGTGCACTTCCCGCAGCCCCCATGCACGTTCGCCGAGCTGCACCGCGAGGAGTTCACTGACGGAACGCCACCGACCACCTTCCTTGTCATGGAGAAGGTGGATCGTTTCGAACAAGGCGGCGATGTCGAGGAGTTGCGCAGCAAGGGTGTCGAGGCGCTGAACCGCCGGCTCTACTTTCTTGCGCGCTGCTGCTTTGGGCAGGCCCAGGCGATCGAAGACTCCCCGGAGACCGCCTCCGATCTCGCCTTCAGTCAGGCGAAAAGCGGAGGGGACCTCCCCGCGGCGCAGAAACTCGCGGAAAAGGCGCTGCGCGACGATCCGGATAACCTGCGCATCCGCCTGAACCTAGGGCGCATCCAGATCCTGAACGGTGAAAAGGGACAGGGGCTCGAGACGCTGCGCAAGGGGGTGCAGATGGGGGGCGGGCAGGAATTCCTCTCCGAACTCGCCCGGTGCGGCACCCGCGGGACCCCTCCCATCAAGTCGCTCCCGAGGAGTCACCCGCTGAACCGTTATCTGGGAATCTTGATGCACCGTTTGAACATGCGCGGGCAGTAGGCACCGTACCTCCCTCCCCTGGAGGGGGAGGGCTGGGGAGGGGGAAGCTGTCGTCTTGGCCCCCTGCCCTTCCCCCCTCCCGACCTCCCCCCTCCAGGGGGAGGTGTATGAGCCCATTGACTACCCCATCCACCGCATGTTACTTTCCCCGCGATGAAAAACACCGAGGCTGAAGGGATAGTGCTGCGCCTCACCGACTTCGGGGAGGCGGACCGCATCGTCACCTTGTTCACCCTGGAACACGGGAAGATGCAGGGGGTGGCGCGCGGGGCGAAACGGAGCAAGAAACGCTTCGCCGGCGCCCTCGAGCCGTTCGCACACTTGAAACTCCAACTGCACACGGGAACCGGCCTCGCCACCCTCTCCAGCGCGGACATCCTCGACGTCTTCTCCGGCATCCGCGCCGACCTCAACAGGATCGGCTGCGCCGCCTACGCCTGCGAACTGGTCGAACGCCTCACCCCGGAAGACGAGCCGAGCCCGCGCCTTTTCCGCCTGCTTTACTGCTACCTGGAACGGCTGAACGAAGCCCCGGCCTCCCCTTCCGACCGGCGCTTTTTCGCGGTGAACCTCCTCAAGATCCTCGGATACCAGCCCGACCTGCGCGTCAGGGGCGTTTCCGAGGAGACCGCCTCGCTCCTCGCCCGCGCCATGCAGACCGGGCGCTTCGGCGCCGTCGTCTTTCCGGATCCTCTCCTGCGCGAGGCGGACCTTCTCCTGAACCCCGCCATCGACCTGCACCTCGATCGGGAACTTAAATCGCTCGCCTTCCTGAAGGAGTGCGGAGTCTGACCGCAACCCGCCGTAATAGCTTGCGAAACCGCCACGACAAACCTGTCGCAAACCATTAATTTTGTTGACCCAAGCGTCGCTAACAGGTAGTATTCCGCCTTTGGGCCTAACCGGGTCGAAAGTCTGGCCACATCCCTTGAAGGGCAGTGACTTGAAGTGAGTAGATCGCATCTGCCGACGCCCTCACCCTGACCCTCTCCCGGGGGGAGAGGGGAGACTGGGGTTTGCTTTTTGTTTTTGAGGACCTGCATGAACCAAGCTGACATGAGAAAACTGCCCCCCCAGAGCATCGAAGCCGAAATGTCCATCCTGGGCGGCATCCTGGTGGATAACGAGGCGATCAACCGCGTGCTAGAGGTGCTCACCCCGGAAGAGTTGTACCGGGAGAGCCACAGAAAGATCATGCGTGCCATGATCGAGCTGAACGAGCGCGGCGAGCCTTGCGACCTGATCACGCTGACCACCATACTGCGCAAGAAGGGTGAACTCGACGAGGTGGGAGGCGGTGCATATCTCGCCACCCTGGTCGACTTCGTCCCCATGGCGGCGAACATCTCCTACTACTGCAAGATCGTGAAGGAGAAGTTCATCACGCGCAAGCTGATCACCGCGGCGACCGACATCGTCAGCCAGGGATTCGAGGACAAGGTCGAGGTTGAAAGCCTCCTCGACACGGCGCAGAAGGTGATCTTCGAGATCGGCGAGAACAAGCTGAAGCCCTCGTACTACAAGGTCAGCGACATCCTCAAGGACACCATCAAGAACATCGAGCTTCTTTACGAGAAGAAGGAACTCGTCACCGGCGTCCCGACCGGGTACACCGATCTGGACAAGCTGACCGCCGGTTTCCACGCCGGCGACCTCGTCATCATCGCGGGGCGCCCTGCGATGGGTAAGACCACCTTCGCCCTCAACGTCGCCCAGTACGCTTCGGTGGACGCGGACAAGAAGAAGTACCCCGCCGCGATCTTCTCGCTGGAGATGCCCAAGGAGCAGCTGGTGGAGAGGCTTTTGTGCTCCGCCTCGCGCGTCGACCTCACCCGTCTGCGCTCGGGACACCTTCAGGAGAACGACTGGCCCAAGCTGATCAAGGGTGCCGGGCTCTTGCACAACTCCAAGATCTTCATCGACGACACCCCTTCCATCTCGGTCATGGAGCTCCGCTCCAAGGCGAGGCGCTTGAAGGCCGAGCACGATATCGGCATCATCGTGATCGACTACCTGCAGCTCATGCGCGGCGGCGCAAACAGCGAATCGCGCCAGCAGGAGATATCGGAAATATCCCGCTCGCTCAAGGGTCTCGCCAAGGAGTTGAGCATCCCGGTGATCGCCCTTTCCCAGTTGAACCGTGGATTGGAGCAGAGAACCGACAAGCGCCCGATGATGAGCGACTTGAGGGAGTCGGGCGCCATCGAGCAGGACGCCGACATCATCATGTTCGTGTATCGCGGCGAGGTCTACGACAAGGAGAACGAGGACCTGAAAGGTAAGGCGGAGATCATCATCGGAAAGCACAGAAGCGGTCCGATCGGCACGGTCGATCTCGCCTTCCGCGGCGAGTTCACCCGCTTCGAGAACCTCAGCAATCGCGAAGAATATTAGTCTATAAGTCAGCGCCCTCCCCCGCATGGGGAGGGTCAGGGAGGGGGAGTGGTCGCACGGTTCGATCCCCCCTCCAAGCCTCCCCCTCCGGGGGGAAGGTGTATTCCACAGGGAGAAAGGGAACTACATGAGCAGATACCATGCAATGACCGAGGTACCGGCAACGGCCGGATTCAAGGAAGGGGACGTACTGTTTCTTTGCGGCGAGCTGTTCGGCCGCGGCTACGCAAACGGCATCGTCGAAGAGGCGAAGTCCAAGGGGATGACCATCATCGGCGCAACCGTGGGGCGCCGCGACGCGGACAACACGCTGCGCGCGCTCAACGCGGAGGAACTGGCGACGGCCGAGGAAAACCTCGGCGGCAAGATCATCAACATCCCGCTTGAGGCCGGCTTCGACATGGAGCCGGGCAAGGACGGCGTGGCACCGGTGGACCGCTTCAAGGGGGTCAAACCGGACGACTTCGCTTCGGTCAAGCTCGATCAGGCAGAGCTCGCCTACTCCAAAGAGAAAGGGACCGAGCGTTTCTGCAACAACCTGAAGGCAGTCATCGCGGAACTCGAGAAGATGATTCCGGCCGGCAGCAACCTGCTCGTGGTGCACACCATGGCCGGCGGCATCCCGCGCGCCCGCGTCTTCATGCCGATCCTGAACAAGCTCTTCAAGGGACAGGGCGACCGCTTCCTCTCCTCCGAGGCGTTCTGGAACTCCGACATGGGTAAACTGTGCGACGCGAGCTTCAACGAGGTGACCGCCGACACCTTCCGCTACCTGATCGACGCGACCGCCGGGCTCAGGGAGAAGTTCCCGGTCCACTACGCGGCGTACGGCTACCACGGCACCGCGGTCCTCATCGACGGCGTCAGCACCTGGCAGTCCTACACCCCGTACCTGCAGGGGTGGGCCAAGATCCGCCTGGAAGACATCGCCATCGAGGCGTGGGAGAAGGGTATCAAGGCGACCGTGTACAACTGCCCGGAAATCCTCACCAACTCGAGCGCACTTTTCCTCGGCGTGGAGAACTCCCTCTATCCCCTCATGGGCGCGCTCAGAAACGAAGGGGTAGACTCGGTCGTCGCGGAGTGCCAGTCCCTGCTGCGTGAGGGAACCACCGTCGACGAACTGCTGGAGATCGCCAACACCTACCTCACCTCCGAGCTCGTCACCAGCACCCGCGATTTCGACAACTGGCCGCAGCACAACAGCCCGGAGCAACAGGAGTACATGCTGAACACCTCGGCGGAGCTCATCGGCATGAACGCCGACCCGAAGGAGATCGTCTGTGCCGTCCTCTCCCGCGCCGTCTTCACCGGCGTAGGGGCACTCATGTTCAACAGCTCGTGGGATCCGAAGGCGCCGGTCTTCTGGCTGAACCACGACGTGATCGCTAAGGTACTGGCAACAAAGTAATTTGCAAGATCTTCCCCCTGGTCCCCTCTCCCTGCGGGAGAGGGTGCCCAAAGGGCGGGTGAGGGTGTTGCCACAAAGTGAGAAATCGCAGCCGCAGTCGCCCTCACCCTAACCCTCTCCCGGAGGGAGAGGGGATATAGAAGCCTCCGCAGGCTATTACGACTGCACCTTTACATCCCCCTGTACCTGAACAAGGAGCACACGTGGCGCACAAGGTCCTGCTGGTCGACGACGTAAGCATGTTCCTGGAACTCGAGAAGGAATTTCTCTCCCTCTCCGCGGTCGACATCTCCACGGCCAGAAACGGCGAGGAGGCCCTGCGCATCTGCCGCCAGGAGCATCCGGACCTGGTGGTCCTCGACCTGCACATGCCGGTCATGGACGGTGCCGAGTGCTGCCGCGCCATAAAAAAAGACCCCCATCTCTCCAATCCGGTGATTCTCATCGCCGCTGAAGGGAAGGAGGCCGATCGTCAGCTCTGCCTTCAGGCAGGGTGCGACGATGTAGTCACCAAACCGCTGGATCGCATGATTTTTCTCGAGGCGGCCCGCAAGCTGCTCCCCGCCGTGGACCGACGCGACAGGAGGGGAAGCTGCCGCATCAACGTCAAGTTCCGCGCCTTCAACCTCACCCTCTCCGGCTACTGCATCAACCTGAGCCAAAACGGCCTCTACCTGGCCGCCGACGTGGACCTCGAGCTGGACACCATGCTGGAGCTGATCTTCGTTCTTCCCGAGCCGGTGGGGACCATCGTCCAGGCAAAGGGACGCGTCGCCTGGCTCAACACCACGAAAGCCCGCAAGAAATCGACTATCGACGAGGGGTTCGGCATCCAGTTCGTGGACATCTCCGAACTCGACCGGCAGCGGATCGACCACTACGTCAGCACGCTGCCGCCTACCGCACGAGCTTAGAAAGCTTCTTGAACTCCTCGGTGCCCGCCACGCGCAAAAGCTGGAAGAGGACCGATTCGGTGGAGGTCATCACCGCGCCTGCCTGGGTCATGGTCTGCAGCGCGATCTCCCAGTTCTGCTTTTTGCGGCTCATCACCGCGTCCACAACGAGGTGCACCACGTAGCCGCGCGACAAGAGTTCGAGGGCGGTCTGCAGCACGCAGACGTGCGTCTCCATCCCGGTCAGGATGATCTGGCGCCTGCCGTTTTTTTCCAGCGTCTCGAGGAACCCCTCCCCGCCGCAGCAGGAAAAAGTCATCTTCTCCAGGCTCGGGGTGCAAAGCTTCTCCTTGAGAGTGGGAACGGTCTCCCCCAGCCCCTTCACGTACTGCTCGGTGGCAAGGGCTGGAATCCCCAGTTCGGCCGCCGCGTCGAGCAGGATCGAGATGTTGCCGGTCAGCTTCCCGAGCACCTTCTCGTCCATGGCACGGCAGAGCTTGTCCTGTACGTCCACGACTACGAGTTGTGCGCTCTCTTTCTCCAGAAAGAATCTCTCCATAAGGGTCACGGCAGCCTCCTTTAAGCGGGTTGAGGTTGAGGTTACTCTTTATTCCTAATCCTTGCGCAGTTCGATACCGAGCTCGGTGATCTTCTTTCTCAGGGTGTTGCGGTTTATGCCGAGGATGTCGGCGGCCTTCACCTGGTTGCCGCGCGTCTTCTCCAGCACGAAACGGATCAGCGGGCGCTCCACCTGCTCCAGCACCATGGCGTGCACGTCGCCGCTTTCCATCTTCTCCATGTTGGTGAAACAGGTGCGCAGCTTCAGATCGACGATCCCTTCAAGCGACAGCTCTTCCCCCTTCCCTTCGCTCGGACGGCTCCTGAGCCCCGGGAAATCCGAGGCGACCAGCAGCGGGTCCGGCGAGAGGATCACGGCCCTCTTGATGGTGTTTTCCAGCTCGCGGATGTTGCCGGGCCAGTTGTAGCCGGTGAGAAGCTTTACGGCGTCGGAGGAGCAGCGCTTGAGCGGTGCCTCAAGCTCCGCGCAGATCTTGTTCAGGAAGTACTGCACGAGGAGCGGGATGTCCTCCTTGCGGTCACGCAGCGGCACGAGCTGGATCGGGATCACGTTGAGGCGGTAGTAGAGGTCCTCGCGGAACTGCTTGTTCCGGACGCACTCCTCGAGGTCCTGGTTGGTCGCCGCCACGACGCGCACGTCGACCGGGATGCTCTGGTTGCCGCCGGTCCTGGTGATCTCGCGCTCCTGCAGCACCCTGAGGATCTTCGCCTGCAGGTCGATCGGCATATCGCCGATCTCGTCGAGGAAGATGGTCCCGCCGTTGGCCTGTTCGAACTTGCCGAGCTTGCGCTCGGTGGCGCCGGTGAAGGCCCCTTTCTCGAAACCGAAGAGCTCGCTCTCCAGAAGTTCCTTCGGGATGGCGGCGCAGTTGAGCGGCACGAACGGCTTGCCCAGCCGCTTCGAGTTGTAGTGAATGGCGCGGGCGATGAGTTCCTTGCCGGTCCCCGATTCCCCCTGCACCAGCACGGTGACGTCGGAGGGTGCCACCTTGCCGATGGTCTTGTAGACGTCGCGCATGGCGGGGGAGTTGCCGATGATGGTCTTCTCGAGCTGGTAGCGGTCCGCGAGTTCTTCCTTAAGGAGGGAGACCTGGGAGGTCATCTCGCGGGCCCGGCTCACCTTCTCCACCACCGCGTCGACGACGCTCAGGTCGAAGGGCTTGGTAAGGTAGTCGTAGGCGCCGCGCTTCATCGCCTCGACGGCGTTTTTCATGCTCGCTTCCGCGGTCATGATCACCACCATGAGGTCGGCGCGCTCCTCCTTGACCCGGTCCAAAAGCTCGAGGCCGGTCACTCCGGGCATCTTGATGTCGAGGAGCGCCAGGTCGTAGTTGTTGTCCTTGATGAGCTTGAGCGCCTCGTTGCCGTCCTTTGCGAGCTCGACGTTGAAGCCTTTCTTTTTCAGGGCCTTGGAAAGGACCCAGCGCATGCTCTCTTCGTCATCGGCCACGAGTATGTTGTTGATGGACATGGAAACTCCTAGAAACCGTTCTACGTTCTATGTTCTACGTTCTAAGTTGAAACCTTGAAGCGGCGCTGCTTCAAACTTCGGTAGAGCACAGGACGTTTGAGTATGAAATTGCCGATCTTCGCTCATATGACCAAGGTCCTAAGTCCGTGAGAAGCCTCTTTGCCCCCAACGTAGAACGTAGAACATAGAACGTAGAACAGCCGTTATTGTATGGCCGTTATTGTATGAGCGGCAGCATCACGGTGAAGACGGTGCCGCGCGCGGGATCGGAATCGACCCGGATCATGCCGCGGTGCTCGGAGACGATCTTCTGGCAGATGGCGAGCCCCAGACCGGTCCCCTGCGACTTGGTCGTGAAAAACGGGGTGAACATGTCCTTCAGGACGTCCGGCGGAATGCCGGGGCCGTTGTCGGAGATGTCGATGGCGACCATGCGCGCACGCCGCTCTCCCTTCTGGGTCATGGCGTAGTCGGCAAGGACACGGCTGGTTACCTTCACCACGCCGCCGGTCCCGACGGCCTCCATCGCGTTCTTGATCAGGTTCAGGAAGAGCTGGGTAAGCAGGGACTCGTCGCCCAGAATCGGGGGGATGCTCGGGTCGAAATACTGCTGCAGGTAGAGTTCCTTCCCCTCGCAGGCGTTTTTCTGCAGCAGCACGATGTCGGAGAGCACCCGGTGCAGGTTCACCTTCCCGAGTTTCAGCCGTCCCGGCGAGGCAAGTCCCAGAAGCTCCTCGACGATCAGGTTGACGCGATGCACTTCCTTCAGCATGACCCGCACGTATTCGCGCAGGTCCTCGTTGTCGGGAAACTCCATCTCGAGAAGCTGGGCCGCCCCCTTGATGCCGCCGAGCGGGTTCTTGATCTCGTGGGCAAGTCCCGCGGCCAGGGCCCCCAGGGACGAAAGTCGGTCCGCCTGGCGCACCGCGCTCTCAAGCTCCCTCACGTTGGTCAGGTCACGCAAGAGAACGACGGTGCCGATCCTCTCGCCGCATGAGCTCAAAAGCGGAGAGGTGCTCGTTCCTACCGGGGTCACCCTCCCGGAGCGCTTCAGCACGATGTTCTCATGGTCGGCGACGGACATCCCGGTCGCCACCGTCTTCGCCACCAGTTCGTTCAGGGCGGCGTCATCCTTGAAAATATCGCTGAAGAGGTTCCCCATCGCCTGGCGCTTCGAGACGCCGGCCAGTTCCTCCGCAGCGGGATTCATGAGGGTCACCGCGCCGGTGTTGTCCAGCACGATGACGCCGTCGCCCACGCTGTCGACCACGTTAGCGTAATAGTTCTCCAGCCGCTCAGCCATCAAAGAACTCCTCCATCGCCCCGACAAGTTCGGCAGCGCTTTCGATCCGGTTCACCGCAGCACGGAACTGCGCGGCGCCCGGAAGCCCCTTGGAGTACCACGACAGATGCTTGCGCATCTCCATAAGGGCCACTCTGCCCCCTGCGAACTCGGCGAAGAGTTCAAAGTGCCTGCGTGCCAGCGCGAGCCGTTCCGCCACCGTCGGCGGCGACGGCTCTTCACCGGCCAGAAGTGCGAGTGCCTCGCGAAAGAGCCACGGGTTTCCCATGGCGCCGCGGGCCACCATGACCGCGTCGCAGCCGGTCGTTTCAAGCATGCGGACCACGTCGTCCGCGCTGAAGAGGTCGCCGCTGCCGATCACCGGAATGGTGACGGCGCTTTTAAGCTCGCCGATCTTGTCCCAGTTGGCCGTTCCTTCGAACATCTGTGCCCGGCTTCTAGGGTGCAGGGTGATGGCGTCGCACCCCTCTTCCTGAGCGATCCTGCCGACCTCGAGGAAGGTGTCATCGCCGCAGACCCAGCCGGTGCGGATCTTGATGGTGAAGGGAAGCGCGGTCGCCTTGCGCACGCTTTTCACGATGCGCGCCACCTTGAGCGGGTCCTTCATGAGCGCGCTGCCGGCCCCCGTGCCGACGACCTTCTTGACCGGACACCCCATGTTGATGTCGATCAGCTCGCCGTACCCCTCGACCAGACGCGCGGCCTCGGCCAGCATCTCGGGTTCATCGCCGAAGAGCTGCATCCCGATGGGACGGTCCTCGGGAGTGGTCTTCAACAGTTCGAAACTCTTTTGCCCTTCACGGGTTAGGCCGTTCACGCTGACCATCTCGGTGAAGGTAAGCGAAGCCCCCTCACCGCGCGCGATGATGCGCATGGGAAGGTTGGTGATGCCGGCCATGGGGGCCAGAAATACCCGATTCTTCAAGGTAAGGGAGCCGATGGCCACCGTCTTTTGCATATCTTAAAACTTCCTTGTCTGCCTAAAAAATGTGCATACTAACAACTAAGAATTTAAAACGCAAGGGTTTTTTGTGGCGGGCGTATACGGAAAAAGGAGACTTGAGCGGCAGAAACGAAAAGGATGATCGATTAAGATGAGGGGCCGCCGACGAGAGCAAATCCCCCCTGTCCCCCCTTCGCAAAGGGGGGGACATAACGCCTGCTGCTCCGCTTCGTGGAAACGGTCACCCTGCTTCCCCGGAATTTCCAGAAGAACCTTCACAAAAGGGAAGTAAGGTTCAGACGTCCGCGCAGCTCAGCGCTTGCTCGATACCGGCGAGTCCTTCGAGCGCCCCGCAGGGAAGCGAGAGGTGAGGCCTTTGGATCTGCGGCTCGCGCGGGTTGATGCGGATGACGCGTGCGCCGGAAAGCGCGCCGATCCGCTCGCTCGCGGCACGCACGGTGGGGATCGCGGTACCGGCCCCCAGTTCCACGACGACGATGCGCCTTCCCGATTGGCGGGATAAAAACTGCCGGAAGCGTTCCTGCTGACGTCTCGTGCGCTCCTCTACCCAGGCGTAGTCGCCGAACATGAGGATGTTCGGACGCGCGGCGCTGCCGCAGCGGGGGCAAAGCGGGACGTGGTCCGAGCGCATGGTTGCTGCGTCGATGCGGAACGCCTCGCGGTTGTCCCAGATGCGCTCCGAGCAGGGACGGGTGCACTGCAGGTGGTGGATGGAGCCGTGGAATTCCAGGATGTTCTCTTCGGCAAAGCCCGCCTTCTGGAACTGTCCGTCCACGTTGGAGGTGGCGACGAAGAGATCGAGCCGGTAACGCGCGGCCCATTCGAGGAGCAGTCCGAAACCGGCGTGCGGGACGGTGTCCCGGTAGAGGTTGGTGCGGTGCCCGTAAAAGCCCCACCCGAAGGAGGGATCGTGTTCGAAGTGATCGGGGTTGGCGGCATCGACGAAACTGATGCCGAGACGCTCGTAAAGTGGATAGGCGCGCCAGAAACCGGTGTCGCCCCGGAAATCAGGGAGTCCCGAATCGACTCCCATGCCGGCCCCGGCGGTGACCACCAAGGCCTGGGCAGCGGCGAGCAGCGCGGCACCTTCCTGGAAGGCTGCGGCGAGATCGCCTTTCACGGTTAGATCCCCACCTTTACCGTTACCGGTTTCAGCACCCGCACAAGTTCGGCGGGAGGCATGGAGACGAGGAACCCGCGGTGTCCGCCATTTATATAGATAAGCGGCAGTTCGAGGATCGTCTCCTCGACGTAGACCGGCATCTGCTTCCGGGTTCCGAAGGGGGAGGTTCCCCCTACCATGTACCCGGAATGGCGATTGGCGGTGTCCGGGGTGCACGGAGCGACGCTCTTGGCGCCGATTGCCCGCGCCAGCTCCTTGGTCGAGACCTGGCGATCGCCGTGCATCAGCACGACCAACGGGGCCTTGCTCTCGTCTTCCATGATGAGGGTCTTGATGACGCAGTGTTCCTCCACGCCGAGTTCACGCGCCGAGACGGCGGTGCCCCCCTTCTCTTCGTATTGATACGGGTGCTCGCCGAATGACACCCCGGCCTGCCGCAAAACCCTGATGGCGGCGGTCACCGGCGACTTCACCTTGGCCATGTCGTTCTCCTTCAGCAGATTTGATAGCTTTATTAAAAAAGTCGCTTGCCAGTTCCTAACATACCGGCTATAGATTAATAGCACGTCTCCGCCATCTTAACAACGGGCTAACCAAGGTAACTTACTATGGGAAATGAAACGCGAGCGGCCAAAGTACTTGTAATGGACGACGATGAGATGGTGAGATTCGTCGCGGGCGAAACTCTCAAACGTTACGGGTTTGAAGTCGAGTTCGCCAATGACGGGGCGCAGGCCGTGGAACTGTACCGCGAACGGCACCAGTCCGGTGACGCCTTCGCAGCCGTGATCCTGGATCTCAACATCCCCGGCGGCATGGGGGGGCAGGAGGCGATGAAACTTCTGCTGGACATCGACCCGAACGCCAAGGGGTACGTCTCCAGCGGCCGGACCGACGACCCGGTGATGATGAATTACCAGAGCTTCGGCTTCAGCGGCACCATCGAAAAGCCCTATTTCTACCTGAACAAGCAGCTCATGGAAGATTTCAGCAAGAGCCTGCGCGGCGCCGAGTAGCATGACAGGACTCGAGAACTACCGCGTGCTGGTCGCACGCGTGGACGAGCTATGCGATCGCACCTTCACCGCCCTGGGCGCGCATATCGCCTGCCGCGCCGGATGCGACGCCTGCTGCCGCCATCTCTCCATCTTCGCCGTCGAGGCCGCCGCGCTCAGAGAAGCGCTCCGTGAGCTTCCCCCGGAAAAAGCCGCGCTGATCCACTCGAAGGCCGCACTCTCCGACGAGAACTCCCCTTGCCCGCTGCTCCACGAAGGCCTCTGTCTTCTCTATCACGCACGCCCGATCATCTGCCGCACCCACGGCCTGCCGCTTCTGCTCGAACGCGAAGGCGAGAGGTCGATCGACTTCTGCCCCGAAAACTTCCAGGGGCTGGAAAGCATCCCCGGGAGTGCGGTCATCGACCTGGAGCGGCTTAACACCATGCTTGCTACGGTCAACGCGCTATATTTACAGGAACATCCGGGCCCGGAACGGCTCACCCTTGCCGAAGCGCTCTCTATCCCCGATTGACTTTTCACCAAAGTTAGGCATATATGGCCGGGTGCGCCCCTGGAAGGGGACTGGCTCCGCAGGTGCCTGTCCCCCTCCGCAGCCGGAGTGAAAAATTGTAGCTGCCGACGCCCTCACCCTAACCCTCTCCCAGAGGGAGAGGGTTAGTGGACAAACGCGGGTGCAGATACATCGTCTCAGAGTTTGAATGAAACACTGGAAAAGGAGAGCAACAAAGATGAAGGTTAGCTACAAGACTTCCGGGAGCTGCGCTTCCCGCATAGACATAGAGATCGAAGACGGCGTCATCGTCTCGACCCATTTCGTGGACGGCTGCGCCGGCAACACCCAGGCGGTGGCCGCGCTCGTTCGCGGCATGGCGGTGACCGAGGCCATCGAGCGCCTCAAGGGGATCGCCTGCCAGGGCGACACATCCTGTCCGGACCAGCTCGCCCGGGCTCTGGAGCAAGCACAATGCAGCACCATCCCTTCCTAAACGGGGGTCCTATGGAAATCTTCGGCGGATTCATGATGATGATGAGCATCATCGGCTTCTTCCTGGTCGTGATCTGGTTCATCCTCCCCTTCGTGATCTTCAACATCAAGGGGCGGGTTGACCGCGCCGTCGCCATGCTTGAAGATATGGACCGACGCCTGAAATCGATCGAGCAGTCCGTCAGGGAGACCCGCGAGGTGACCATCGAGAAGGATGAGGATTCGATCAACAGGCAACTGTAGCAGCTGGCGGGCAGTCACTTACCACTCCCAAGGGGACAGGCACCTGCCGGAGCCAGTCCCCGCTTCCCCCCCCCCAACCCTCCCCCTCCGGAACTTCGCCCACCGCAGGGCTTCGCTCCGCAAGCGGGGGAGGGAGCGCACGCACCAAGCCGTGTCCACAGCGGCAACGCTTCCGCCGCGGCTTCCTTAAGAAACGGTCATATCGCTTGCCAACCCCCGCTTTTTTCATTATTATGGGCCGCTATACGTTCGCCCGCAGACTAGAGCAATCTAATCTGCCCGCGATATTGCAAGGAGATTTCATGGGTTTACTGGAAGGGAAAAAGGCGCTCATCTTCGGGGTCGCCAACGACAAAAGCATCGCCTGGGCCACGGCGGAGGCGATGCACCGCGAGGGAGCCGAAATAGCCCTCGCCTACGCGGGCGAAGCGGTCGCCAAAAGGGTGATGCCGCTCGCGGAAAAACTTGAGTGCAAACTGGTTCTTCCCTGCGATGTGCGCAGCGATGAGGAACTTTCCCGCCTGTTCGGCGAGATTCGCGAGGCATGGGGGGGGCTCGACATCCTGGTCCACTCCGTCGCCTTCGCAAACAAGGACGAACTGAAAGGCTCCTTCCTCAACACCACCCGCGAGGGCTTCCAAACCGCGCTCGACGTCAGCACCTACTCGCTGGTCGCCATGGCGCGCGAAGCGGCTCCGCTCATGCAGGGGCGCGACGGCAGCATCGTCGCCATGACCTACTACGGCGCCCAGAAGGTGTTTCCGAGCTACAACGTCATGGGGGTGGCCAAGGCGGCCCTCGAGGCGACGGTGCGCTACTTAGCCGAGGCGATGGGCCCGGAAGGGACCAGGGTGAACGGCGTCTCCGCCGGACCGCTCAGGACGCTCGCCTCCGCCGGCATCGGCGGCTTCGGCCAGATCGCCGGTCACGTCGCGGAAAAAGCGCCGCTTAGGCGCAACATCTCCCAGGAGGAGGTCGGCAACGCCGTCCTTTACCTCGCCAGCCCGCTCGCAAGCGGGGTCACCGGCGAGATCCATTTCGTCGACTGCGGCTACAACATCATCGGACTGTAGCGGAGGCGCGCCATCAAAGGACTGCACGGTAATCTGACAGGACTGAAACCGAGCCAGGTTAAGAGGCTGGAGAGGCTGTACCGCCGCCGGGTCAAGCCGGGCGAGGTGATCTCGCTGGAACTGGCCCGCGAGCTCTCCGACATCTCGCTGGAGATCCGGCGCCAGTTGGCCATCCTCATCAGCCGCATCGGCGAGGTCGCCTATGTGGTGGTCGGGGACGAGCGGGGCATCATGATCCCCGCCCTGGACGAGTACCCGCTCGGCAGAAGGCTTCTGCGCGGGGTGCGCCTCGTGCACACGCACCTCAAGGGCGAAACGCTCACCGACGATGACTTGACCGACCTCTCGCTTTTAAGACTGGACCTGATCGCCGCACTGCAGCTCACCCAGAACGCGGACCGCTTCTCCATCCAGACCGCGGCGCTCACCCCGCCCAACGGCGGCACCCTCCCCTATCACGTGGAGGCCTCGGTCCCCTTCCAGAAGTTCGACCTCGATTTCCGCAGCTTCGTGGAGACCCTGGAACAGACCATGGAGCGCGGTCTGAAGGAAGGAACGGTGGTGGGGACAGGCGAGGAGCGCGGCATCCTCATCTCGGTCACCCAGCGCCCGCTCGAGGAGGCGGTCGACTCCATAGAAGAGCTGAAGGAGCTCGCCCGCACCGCCGGGGTCGGCGTCCTCGATACCGTCATCCAGCGCCCAAAGGAATTCAACCCGCGCTACCTCTTGGGCGAAGGGAAGATCCGCGAGGTGGTCATAAAGGCGCTGCAGTTCGGCGCGACCATGCTCGTCTTCGACCAGGAGCTCTCCCCGACCCAGGTACGCTCCATCTCGGAGCTCACCGAGCTCAAAGTCATCGACCGCAGCCAGCTCATCCTCGACATCTTCGCCCGGCGCGCCACGACGCAGGACGGCAAGGTCCAGGTGGAACTCGCCCAGCTGAAATACCTGATGCCCAGGCTTTCCGGGCGCGGCGTGCAGATGTCGCGGCTCATGGGGGGGATCGGCGGGCGCGGCCCCGGCGAGACCAAGCTGGAGATCGACCGCCGCCGCATCCGCGACCGGATCGCGCACCTCGAGCGCGAGCTGAAGGAGCTCTCCAACGGACGCTACCAGCGGCGCCAGAAACGGGTGAAGGCGGGGATCCCCATCATCTCCATCGTGGGGTACACGAACGCGGGCAAGTCGACCCTGCTGAACACGATGACGAAGAGCGAGGTGTTCACCGAGGACCTGCTCTTCGCCACCCTGGACACCTCATCGCGCCGCCTGCGCTTCCCGATGGACCGCGAGGTGATCATCACCGACACGGTCGGTTTCATAAGGAGCCTCCCCAAGTCGCTCATGGGCGCCTTCAAGGCGACCCTGGAGGAGCTGAAGGACGCGGATCTTCTGATCCATCTCGTCGACTGCTCGAACCCGCGCATGGAGGAACAGATCAACCAGGTGAACACCATCCTGGCCGAGCTGGAATTGAGCCAGAAGCCGATGCTGCTCGTCTTCAACAAGATGGATCTCCTCCCCGAGCTGAAAAAGGGGGATCCCCTCGCCTTCATGAAGGTTCGGCAGCTGACGCGCAAGTACGGCGCGATCACCATAAGCGCCTCGGACCGAAAGAGCCTCGAGCCGCTCATGAAGGAGCTGCAGCACCGTTTCTGGCATGACGTCGAGGACTACCAGGCGCCCAGTCAGCATGACGAGGAGACAGAGGAGTAGCCCCAAGCGCAGCGCCGTTAATTCCGAAGGAGAACCGCTCTTTACATGGACCAGCAAGCGATCATCTACGCCCTCGACCTCCTGGGGACCGTCGCCTTCGCCGCCTCCGGCGCACTTGCCGGCGTGCGCCGGGGCATGGACCTTCTCGGCGTCATCGTCTTAGGCATCGTCACCGCCACCGGCGGCGGCGTCATCCGCGACGTGCTGTTGAACGACACCCCTCCCTTCTGCTTCAAAAACGAACTCTACCTCTATCTCGCCGTCGCCGCCTCGGTGATCGTCTTCATGACCCCCACGAGCTTCGAGAAGATGAACCGGGCCATGCTCCTTCTGGACGCACTCGGTCTTGGCACCTTCCTCGTCATCGGCACATCCAAGGCGCTCCATTTCAACCTGGGGCTCATGGGTGCGATCATCATGGGGGTCATGACGGCGACCTGCGGCGGGCTCGTGCGCGACACCCTGAGCAACGAAATCCCGCTCATCCTGCAGCGCGAGATCTACGCTTCGGCCTGCGTTGTGGGGGGCGCCCTCTTCTATTTCCTGCACCACACCGCCGTCCCCACTCCCGTAAACCTGACCGTCTCGGCCCTCACCGTGATCGCCATCAGGGTAACCGCCATCGTCAAAGGTTGGCAGTTGCCGCGCGGACAAGCGCTCTAGCCGGTGGCCAAGCGAAGCGCCGGACTGATCATGTACCGCGTCCGCGAAGGAAAGGCGGAACTGCTCCTCGTGCACCCCGGCGGTCCGTTCTGGGCGAAAAAGGACACGGGCGCCTGGTGCATCCCCAAAGGTGAGTACCCGGAAGGAGAAGCCCCCCTTGAGGCGGCGCGACGCGAATTCCTCGAGGAAACCGGACTGGAGGCAACGGGACCGTTTCTTGAACTTTCCGAGATCAAACAGGCGGGGGGGAAACTGGTGAAGGCATGGGCTTTCGCCGGGGACTGCGATCCGGAATCAATCATCAGCAACACCTTCACCATGGAGTGGCCGCCCCGCTCCGGAAAAGAAGCCACCTTCCCCGAGGTCGACCGCGCAGGCTGGTTCGACTTCGCCGCCGCAAGAGAGAAAATCCTTCCCAGCCAGCTCCCCCTGATCGACCAGCTCGCCGCCCTCATCTGACCCCATTTCTGTTCAAGCCGTTGCAGTTACTCTCATAAAACAAGGACCGTCTGAAATAAAACCGCTTCTCTTCATCGCTTGCACATTTTTTCCTTACTTATTTTATCGTATACACTCAAGTCTCCGACAATACGGACGATAGGTGTAGGCAGCTCATCACTCAGAGCGTTTCTATTGCCATAGAAACCCGGTCGGGTTTTACTCCGGACAGCGCAAATACACGAAAAAGTAAAACAGGAGAAAGGCATGAAGATCCAGGACATGAAGATCGGTGTACGACTGAGCGTGGGTTTCGGCATCATCCTTCTGCTGCTTCTTGCCATCGGCGCCATCAGCGTCTTCGGCATGCTCAGGATGGACAACAATATGGAAACCATCGTGAAGAAGGACTATGGCAAGATCAAACTGGCCAACGAGGCCTCGAAGAACGTTACCGCCATCGTCTCCAGCATCCAGAGCATGGTCCTCGCTTCCGACCCGGCCGCGCGACGCGAGGAGAACAAGAAAATCGAGCTCACCCGGCAACAATACAAAACGGCGATGGACCAGTTGGAAAAGCTGGAACAGACCGAGCAGGGAAAGGCGCTGATCGCGAAGGCCAAGCAGTCGCTCGACAACGCCCGCAAGGCGAACAACCAGGCGATCGACCTCGCCATGGCGGGGGACACGACCCGCGCGGCGGCGACCTTCGACAAGGAGGGAGCGCCCCTTTGCGCAGCGATACAGAGCGCCTTCAACGAGCTGGTGAAATACCAGGAACAGGGGATCGACGATCGCTACCTCGCTGCGGTCAAGGTTTCCTCCAGTGCCCGCACCTTCGCCGTTTCGCTCGCCTTCCTCGCCATCGCCATCGGCAGCCTGATCGCCTTCTGTATCACCCGCAGCATAAGCCGCCCGGTGAGCGCCCTTTCGGCCTGTGCCGACCGCCTTGCGCTCGGTGATGTCGAGGTGGTGATCGACACCGAGGGCAAAGACGAGATCGCCACGCTGGCGCGCTCCTTCAAGAACATGGCGGACAACATAAAGGAGGCGTCCCTAGCTGCCGAAAGGGTGGCGCACGGCGACCTCACCGTCCAGGTCAGCCAGAAGTCGGAGCACGACCTGATGGGCAAGAACCTCTCGGTCATGATCGCCACCATCGGCAGGCTGAGCGGAGCGATGAACGAGCTGATCCAGGCGGTACGCGAAGGGAAACTGGCGGCTCGCGGCGACGCGGCCCAATTCCAGGGGGCGTGGGGCGAGCTCATCGCCGGGCAGAACCGGCTCATAGAGGCGTTCGTCCAGCCGATCGACGTCACCTCCCGGAACCTGGAGCGCATCTCCAAGGGGGATATCCCCGAGAAGATCACCGAGACCTACTACGGCGACTTCAACGACATCAAGAACAGCCTGAACCTCCTGATCGACGCGAACAACGACGCCACCAGGCTCGCCCGCGAGATCGCCGACGGCAACCTTCTCCTCGAGGTGAAGCAGCGCTCGGAGAACGACGGGCTGATGCAGGCGCTCTCCAACATGGTGCAGAACCTGACCCGGGTGGTGCGCGACGTGAAGCAGGCGGCGGACAACGTGACTACCGGCAGCCAGGAGTTGAGCGCAACCTCGGAGCAGATGTCGCAGGGGGCAAGCGAGCAGGCGGCGAGCGCCGAGGAGGCGAGCGCGTCGATGGAGCAGATGACCTCTAACATCCGGCAGAACGCGGACAACTCGATGCAGACCGAGAAGATAGCGGTGAAATCGGCCGGCGACGCGAACGAAAGCGGCAAGGCGGTGGAAAGGACGGTCGCTGCCATGAAGGAAATCGCGTCCAAGACCTCGATCATCGAGGAGATCGCACGTCAGACGAACCTGCTCGCGCTGAACGCGGCCATCGAGGCGGCGCGGGCCGGCGAGCACGGCAAGGGGTTCGCGGTGGTGGCAAGCGAGGTGAGAAAGCTCGCCGAGCGCAGTCAGAAGGCGGCCGGGGAGATCGGCGATCTGTCCCTCACCTCGGTGGAGGTGGCCGAGCACGCCGGGAACCTGCTGCAGGCGCTCGTACCCGATATCCACAGGACCGCGGAACTGGTGCAGGAGATCTCGGCTGCGTGCAAGGAGCAGGACTCCGGAGCCGAGCAGATAAACCGCGCCATCCAGCAACTGGACCAGGTGATCCAGCAAAACGCCGGCGCCTCCGAGGAGATGGCGTCGACCGCGGAAGAACTCGCCTCCCAGGCGGAACAGCTGCAGACTACCATCGCCTTCTTCAAGGTGGGCGCGGGGGGAGAACAGCAGGTCAGAAGGCCGGCGGCCGCAAAGCAGCAGACGTCGCGGAAGGAGAACACCCAGAAGCTCACGCACGCAGGCATCCAGGTGCGTGAGTACCCGGGGGTAAGCCTCGATATGGCGGCCAACGAGAGCCTGCTGCAGGCGGGGTTCGAGAGGTACTAGGGTAGAATCTGCGAGAAATCTTCGCCGGATGAGAACAAAAGTTAAGGCGGCCGCGAGGCCGCCTTTTCTCGTTCAATCTCCCGGGAGTGTCGGGGTGATGGTCACCGTCCCGGGTTCCCCCTCGCGGCCGTCGATGCTGCTTGAAAGCTCCAGGAAGAGCCCGGCGACGCTCAGGTTGGTGGTGAGGTGTCTGGTGATGCGCGAGGTGCGGAAAACCGACCTGCCGCGGGCACGGGCGAGGTAGATGACGAGTTGGTCGGCCAGGTGCGGGTCGACGGGCGCCCCGTTTTCGTGGTGTGCCAGAAACTCCAGCGCGGCCTCGCTCCCAACCTGCTCCGCCGGCTTGCCCCGCTCTCCGAGCGCGGTGAAGCCGGCGGTGCCACGCTCGTACTTCCCCTTGATGAAGATGAAGGTCCCCTGCCCGAACACCTGCGGCTCGATTACCTCGATGTCCATGGGGATGCCACGTTCCACCTTCCCGCGCATGACCAAAAGTGCTGACTGAAGCTGCCGCTCCGCGATGCTCCTCGGAAGGTTTCCAACCGCCGAGACGATACGGATGCCGGTGAGTCGTCCTCTTTCCATAGAGGTCACGGGAGCCGGTTCCCCCTCCGGTTCAACGGTGCAGCCGATCCGCCCTCCCCCTTTGGGATAGAATCCGAAGGAGCGGGATATCGGCTCGCCCCTGACGCCTAACGCCTCTATGGAAGGCCAGAATACCTCGGAGAAATAGTGCCAGGAAGGGCTGAAGGGGACGTGAGTGCCGCCGGTCACCATGACGCGGCTCGACTTTCGTGCCGAGGCGAGCGGCGGGATCAAGGTCTGCAGCACCAGGGTCGCCGCTCCCGCCGTCCCAATGTCGAAGCTGTATTCGCCCGGCGCGATGCCGTCGGGAAGGAAGCTGAGCTCGGGAGAGCCCAGGCGGTCACCGGCTACGTTGGCGGAGGTGATGCGTGCCGCCGCCTGCACCGCCATAAGGTGCTGGCGCATGAGGCCCGACTTCTCGCGGTTCTTCCTTATGTTGAAGATGCGAAAGCCCTGGCCGGTCAGACAGGCAAGGCTCAGCGCGCTCCTGAGCACCTGCCCTCCCCCTTCGCCCATACTCCCGTCGATCTCGATCATCACGCACCTTCTCAGTAAAGGAACATCGGCTTGCCCAAAACGTGCCGCACCTTGGGGCGATACTCCGTGGTGTCGTACAGCTCCGCCACGTCCACCCGCTTCTCTCCCTGCATGATGGTGCTGATCGGGATGTGGCGGTAGGTCCCACCCTGCATGGCGACCATGCGCCCGGACATCCCCTCGCCGATCAGATCCATGGTCATGTTGGCGTAGTTGTAGGCGACCATGAGGTCGAGGGAGTCCGGCGCCCCGCTGCGCATGAGATAAGAGAGCTGCTGGTAGATGATGTGGGAGCCTGTTAGTTTTTTCACCGCCTCGCTCACCACGACGCCGATCCCGCCGAGCTTCTTGTGGCCGTAGGCATCCTCCTGGCCGTACTCGACGATCTGTCCCCCCACCATGGAGGCCCCTTCCGAGATGGTCACCATGGCGTAGTTGCTCCGGTTCCCCTTCTTGTCCTCCTGCAAAAGCGCCGAGAGCCGCTCGACATCGAAGGGGACCTCGGAGATGAGCGCACGGTCCACGCCGGCCAGGTATGCCGAGATGAGCGAGGTCTCGCCTGAATTGCGCCCGAAGAGCTCGACCACGGCGATGCGCTCGTGTGAACCGGCGCTCGTGCGCAGGTTGTGGATGAAGTTGACGCTCCTGGTCACCGCGGTGGAAAAGCCGATGCAGTAGTCGGTGCCGAAGACGTCGTTGTCCATGGTCTTCGGTATCGCCACGATGGGAACCCCCTCGCGGTTAAGCCGTTCGGCGTAGCTCAAGGTGTCGTCCCCACCGATCGGGATCAGCGCATCGATCCCCAGGTGCTCGAGGTTTTTCAGGACGTGGCCGGTGAAGTCGTGGTGGCCGGGCGCAGAGGGGTCGAAGTCGGCGCCCCGCAGGAAATCGGGGACGTCGGCCGTCGCCACCTTGCCGGGGTTCGTGCGGCTCGTATGCAGGAAAGTGCCGCCGGTGCGGTCGACGGTGCGCACCTCCTGGCGGTCAAGCGGGAGGATCGTCTTTTCCCACGACTCGGGATCCTCGCGGTCGTAGGCCAAAAGGCCGCCCCAGCCGCGCCGGATGCCGATGACACGGTACCCCTTTTCCGAGGCCCGTGTCACCAGGGTCTTCAGCGCCGGGTTGAGTCCCGGGACGTCGCCGCCGCCGGTCAGTACGCCTAACGTCTTCTGCCTGTCTCCCATGGCTCGCTCCTTTAATGATCACGGTTAAAAAACCTTCACATTGTACAGGAGCGGGATTCCTAATCAAGAACCCGATTATGGAAAAGGGGACTGGCTCCGCAGGTGCCTGTCCCCCTTTCGACGTTGCCGGCTACGGCTAGTCATGTGGTGAGGTAGTAAGTGATCTCGTTGTGCCCGACCAGGAGTTCGAGTCCGAGCAGGGACGGTGATGCGCAGGGGGCGGCGCCGTAGCGCTCGAGAAGTTCCCGGGCGTGGCGGGTGCACTCCGGTGTGAAAAAGAGCTCCACCCCCTCTTCCGATTCCCGGCGGAAAAGGGCCATGGTGCGCGGACCGCCCGCGGCGCGGAAGGCCGCCGTGAAATCTTCCTTCACCCGGGCGAGCACCCCGGCGGCAGCCTCGTCCGGCAAAAGCGTCAGCAGGTACCAGTTCATGCGGCGTCCCCTTTGCGCCCGGCGGGAGGGGTCACGTAGCCGGCGCAGGTGCCGACCAGTTTCTCGTGTATGGCATCCATCATCTCGCTCTCGTCGGTCACCCCGGCGGCAGCGCCCAGGTTGAGGGCCAGCGGAAGCAGCCCCATGAGGACGGTGCGCAGGTTGCCGCAGCCGCGCGAGCCGCCAAGGACGTCGGAGAGCTTGCGCTGCAGACCGCGGCCTATGACGAAACCGTTTAAACCGGCCATCTTCGCCGTCGCGTTGCAGCAGTCGCACGTCGGGGACTTGCGGAACTCGGCCCACGCCGAGAGTATCTTCAGGGTCGCCACCTCGACCTTCACCTCGATGACCAGGTCGTGAAAGCGGTCTTTCATGGTTGCGGCAAGCAGCGCCGTGCCGTCGTTTTGTTTAAGCAAGCGGTAGGAGATGTCCCGCTGGAAATCCTCCATGGGGTTGAGCTGCATGTATTTGCCCTTTATGCGCGAGTAATTTGGGGCCGAAGCACTCCGGCGCCGTCCGGGAGTTTCGCTGCTTGGGCGGTAGAAGTCAAGGGAAACGTGGCGCGGGGTGACGCGACCAGCAAGGCGTCAGGAGAGGCCGTCCAGGATGGCGCGGGAGATGATGAGGCGCTGGATCTCGCTCGTCCCCTCGTAGATCGAGGTGACCCGGACGTCGCGGGCGTAGCGCTCGACGGGGAAGTCCCCCAGATACCCGTAGCCGCCGAGCATCTGCACCGCCTTGTAGCAGGCCCTGTTGGCGGCTTCGGTGGCGTAGAGCTTCGCCATGGATGCCTCTTTCGCGAAACTCCTTCCCGCCTCCTTGCGGTAGGCGGCCTGCATGAGCAGAAGGCGCGCGGCCTCGAGTTCCGTATAGGCGTCGGCGATCATGAAGCGGATCCCTTCGAATTTGGTGATCTTCTGGCCGAACTGGGACCTCTGAGCCGCGTACGAGGTGGCAAAATCCATCGCGGCGAGGCCGATGCCGAGGGCGAGCGACCCGATGCCGATGCGCCCGCCGGCGAGTTCCCCCACCGCCACCTTAAAGCCCCGGTTCAGCTCGCCCAACAGGGCGGACGCCGGTATCCTGCATGCCTCGAAGGTGACGCTGCAGGTGGCGGAGGCGCGCTGGCCACTTTTATCCTCTTCTCGCCCGATGATGAGCCCCGGGGTCCCCGGTTCCACGAGGAAACAGCTGATCCCTTCACCCCTTTGGGCGTCACGGTCGGTGACCGCCCATACCACGAAGACACCGGCGTAGGGGGCGCTGGTGATGAAGGCCTTGGTGCCGTCGAGGATGAAGTGGTCGCCGTCGCGGCGCGCGGTGGTCGACATGGCGGCAGGGTCGGACCCGGCGCCGGGCTCGGTGAGGGCGAAGCTCGCGGCGGTGCAGTCGCCTGTGCAGATGCAGGGGATGTAGCGTTCCTTCTGCTCCTCAGACCCGATCGCCTCGATAACCTCGCAGACCATGTTGTTGACCGAGACGGTGACCGCGGTCGAGGCGCAGGCGCGTGCGATCTCGGTCATGGCGACGGAAAAGGCGACGGAGCCCGCCTCGGAACCGCCGTAGGCGGCCGATACGTCAAGCCCCATGAAGCCCAGTCGGGCCAGTTTCTTCAGGTTTTCGACGAAGGCGGGACGGTCCCCCTCCCGATCGAGCCTGGCCGCCATGGGGGCCAGTTCGGCGGCGGCGAAGGCGCGAGCCGTGTCGCGGATGAGCCGCTGTTCTTCGGTGAGGTCGAGAAACATGGATGCTCCGTTGGAGGGAGGTATCTAGTAGCTGTAAAAGCCCCGGCCGGACTTGCGGCCGAGGTAGCCCGCGTCGACCATCTGCACGAGCAGGGGGCAGGGGCGGTATTTGGGATCCTTGAAGCCGTCGTAGAGCACCTTGCAGATCGCGAGCACGGTATCGAGCCCTATGAAGTCGGCAAGCTGCAGCGGCCCCATCGGCTGGTTCGTGCCGAGCTTCATGCCGCGGTCGATGTCCTCCGCCTTTGCGATCCCCTCGTAAAGCGCGAAGGCGGCCTCGTTGATCATCGGGATGAGGATGCGGTTCACGATGAAGCCGGGGTAGTCCATGGAGGTTGCCATCTCCTTCCCGAGGAAGGCGACCGCCTCCGCAACGGCCTGGAAGGTCTCCTCGCTGGTGGCGATGCCGCGGATCACCTCGACCAGGGTCATGACCGGCACGGGATTCATGAAGTGCATGCCGATGACGCGGTCCGGCCGGGAGGTTGCCGCGGCGATTCTCGTGATGGAGATGGAGGAGGTGTTGGAGGCGAGGATGGCGTGCTCGGGGGCGATGCCGTCCAGGGTGCGGAAGAGCCCCAGCTTGAGCGGCTCGTTTTCGGTGGCCGCTTCGACGATCAGGTCGCAGGCGACGAACTCATCCGGCGAGGAAGCGACCGTGATGCGTGCCAGGATCTCGTCGATTCCGGCGTCGAAGACGACCCCCTTCTTCGCCTGGCGCTCGAGGTTCTGCGCGATGGTTGCAACCCCTTTGGCCGCCTGCGCCGGGACGGGATCATAGGCGATGACCCGGCAGCCGTTTTGGGCGAAGACGTGCGCTATGCCGCTTCCCATCTGGCCGATGCCAGCCACCCCCACCGTCTTGAACATGCTCCCCTCCGCCCTACACCCTCTCGAAAATGGCAGCCACCGCCTCGCCGCCGCCGATGCAGAGCGAGGCAAGCCCGTAACGCTTGCCGCTTTTTTGCAGCTCGCGCACCAGGGTCGCGGCGAGCCTCGCGCCGCTTGCCCCGATGGGATGCCCGAGGGCGCAGGCACCGCCGTTCACGTTCACCTTCTTCATGTCGAGCCCAAGCTCACGGATCGCGATCAACGGCACGGCGGCAAAGGCCTCGTTGATCTCGAAAAGATCAATCTCGTCCGGGTCGATCCCGGCGCGCGCGCAAACCGCCTTGATGGCGCCGACCGGCGCGTCGGTGTACTGGTCGGGATGCATGCTGCAGGTGGCATACGCGACGAGGCGCGCCTTCGCTCTCAACCGGTAACGCTCGACCGCCTCGGCACCGGCCAAAAGCGCGAAGGCCGCACCGTCGTTGATGGTCGAGGCGTTCCCGGCGGTGATGGTGGCGCCTTCACGGCCGAAGGCGGGTTTGAGGTCGGCGATCCTCGCTATGTCGACCCGGAACGGCTCCTCGTCCTCGCTCACCGTTTCCCTGCCGTGGCCGTGCTTTCCCTTCTTCACCACCGGCACGATCTCGTCGGCGAAGATCCCCTCGGAAACCGCCTCCTGGGCCAGCTGGTAAGAGCGCAGCGCGAACTCGTCCTGCGCCTCGCGCCCGAGGGCGTGCCGCTTGACCGCCTCCTCGGCGATCTCCCCCATATGACGCCCCGAGTAGGGGTCCTGGAGCCCATCGTACAGCATCAAATCGAGCAGTTGCCCGTGCCCCATCCGGTAACCGTAACGGGCCTTTTTCAGGGCGAAGGGTGCCTGCGACATGCTCTCCATGCCACCGGCTATGGCCACCTCTGCGTCGCCCAGCATGATGGAGCCGGCCGCCAGCATGATCGCCTTCAGACCGCTGCCGCACACCTTGTTGATGGTCATGGCGTGGGTGCTGTCGGGAATCCCCGCCCTGCGCATCGCCTGCCGTGCCGGGGCCTGTCCGCACCCGCCGGCGAGGACCTGCCCGGCAATGACCTCGTCCACGGCCGCCGCCTCCAGGGCGCTGCGCTCGAGAAGCGCCTGCATTACCGTCCCCGCCAGGGCAGGCGCCTCCAGCTCGGAGAGAACTCCTCCGAAGGAACCGAACGGCGTCCTCAACGCCTCGACGACAAACACCTCTCTCATGCCCCCTCCCCACGCGTCTGTTACTCTGTGTCCGGGCTCTCAAGACAGTCACAGGAGAAATAAATCTACAATGTTTTTGCTATAACGCCAGCACCTCATGCAGGAAAGGGAATCTCAATTAGTCATTATCTTCCGTCACATAACGTCCACATCCCCTCTCCCTCTGGGAGAGGGCAAGGGTGAGGGCGTCAGCAGCTGCAGTTTCTCACTTCGAGACAACGCCCTCACCCCCCTTCGCATAAAAAAAGCTACGGGGGGCAGGCCCGCCCAGCAGAATGTGGCGGACAGTAAATAAAGAAAAAGGGCAACGCTTTGACTGTTGCCCTTTCCCGTCTCCTTAACAGTAACAAGCTCAGAGATAGACGATGTCGTCCGGCAGGTCGCTCAGCTTCTCCCCCCCTTTTTCGGTGACGGCAAAGGTGTTCTCTATGCCGATCACCCCCTTGCCGGGGAAGACGAACTTCGGCTCTATGGCGAGGGTCTGTCCCACCTGCAGCGGGACCTTGAACCCCTGGGCGAGCACCGGGAATTCGTCCAGCTCCAAGCCGACGCCGTGGCCGACAAAGCGGGCGTTCTCACCCGGCGCCCCCATGAAATGCTCGGCGAGCCCTGCGTCGGTAGCCATCTCCAGGGCCTTCAGGAAGAGCTCCTCGCAGATGGCGCCGGGCTTCAGGTTTTGCGCCAGGTAATCCTGGATGGCGACGGCTACCCCGAAGGCGTGCTCCAGCTCCGGGTCGAGCTTTCCGATCACGAAAAAGCGGGTCATGTCGATGATGTAACCGTTGAAGACCGCGGTGTAGTCGATCAGGATGGGCGCATCGGCGGGGATTAGAGCGGCGGACGCCCCGTGGGGCGAGGCGGCGGACATCCCCTGGCCGGTGACGGCGCCGTCGAAGAAGCCGGTATCGCCCGCCGTTGCGGAGGAGACGGCAAGCCCCTGGAAGAGCTCCTGGTTGAAGGCGCGCATCCTTACATACCCCTCCCCGCCCGCCTTTCTCAGCCGGTACTCGAACTCGGCGGCGAGATCCACCTCGCGCATCCCTTCCTTAAGAAACTGCGGCACGGCACGGAAGACCTGCCCGAGCTCGACGCCGCAGTGCCGGATCTGATCCAGCTCCCAGGCCGATTTCACGGAGCGTATCTCGCGGTTCACCGCGGAGACATCCACGAACTCGCGTCCCGGAAGCAGCTTCTGGTAATACTGGTACTGCTGCACCGGCGCCACGTCGAAGGTGAAACCGATCTTTTTCACTTCATCGCCAAACTCGCCGGGAAATTCCTTGCTGGAGGGAAAGGGCCTGGTGTCGTCGATGCAGCTCTCGGCCTTGGCCCGTGTGTAGCTCTTGCGCACGAAAAGGCGCGGCTCACCCGAAGCGGGGACCCAGAGGGTCGAGTTCTGCCTGGTGCCGGAAAAGTAATAGACGTCTATCGGGTAGATGAAGAGCGCCCCGTCCATCCCTTTTGCCTGCAACTCCCGCTGCAGCCGCCCTATCCTCTCCTTTGCTTCCTGCCTTGTCAGCATGCCTGTCCCCCGTTTTGGTTTTGCTGGTCCCCCAGCGTGAAGAAGAAGGTCGCGCCCTCTCCCGGCTGCGCCTCGGCCCATATCTGGCCGCCGTGACGCTGGATGACGCGCTGCACGCTCGCAAGGCCGATGCCGGTTCCCTTGAAGTCGTCGGCATCATGCAGGCGCTGGAATGGCTTGAAAAGCTGCGCGGCCTTCCCCATGTCGAATCCCGCGCCGTTGTCGCGTATGAAGAAAACGTCCTTCCCCTGCGAACGATCGACGCCGATCTCGATGCAGCTTTGCTCCTTCTTCGCCGAATACTTCCATGCGTTGCCGAGAAGGTTGTCGAGCACCACGCGGATGAGCTGGGCATCGGCCTGTGCCGTCATCGACGGCTCCACAAGGCAGCTGATGCGTCGCTGCGGGTCGGACAGCCTCAACTCGGCCAGGATCTCCTCGGCAAGGCCGGTCACGTCCACCGTTTCGCGCTGCAGCGTGCCGCAGTAGCGGCGCGAGAAGTTGAGCAAGGTGTCGATCAGGTGGTTCATCTTGATGCTGCCGTTCAGGATCTCCTGGACGTAGTCGCGGCACTGCGGGTCGAGGTTCCCTCCGAAGAGTTCGAGGATGATCTGGCTGTAGCCGTTGATGGCGGTCAAAGGACGCCTGAGGTCGTGGGAAACGGTGTAGTTGAAGGCCTCCAGTTCCTCGTTGGCGGTCTCAAGTTCGAGGGCGCGCGCGGATAGGTGCGTGTGCAGCACCTCGATCTCCTCCGCGGTCTGCTTTCTGCGGGTGACGTCGGATATCATGGCGAAGGAACCGCCGAATACCCCGTTGCCGTCATGAATCGGTTTCGCGGAGACGCTGGCCCATACCCTGGAGCCGTCCTTGCGGACGAAGATGGTCTCGTAATGCTCGGCAATCCCTTGCTCGCGGCTTTTCTGGCGCGCCGCGGTCTCGTCGTGCAGCGCCTCGTCGACGAACTCGAGGAAGGGATGACCGATCACCTCGGAAATCTCGCGCCCGAGCATGTCGGCAAACTGCTGGTTGATATAGCTGAGCCGGCCGTTGCAGTCGGCGGCGACGATCGCCTCCTGCGAGGTCTCGACGATCATTCTAAAGCGAGCCTCGTTCTCCTTAAGCGCCTGCTTCGCCTTCTTCCATTCGGTTACATCCGTCATCACCGCCAGCGATCTCACGATCTCTCCGGCAGCGTCGCGCTCGGCCGAAGCGGAGAGCAGCACCTCGATGATCTCACCACTCTTGCTGACCACCTGGTACTCCACGTTGCGGCACGACCCGGTACGGAAGAATTCCGGCAACACCTCTTCCAACGCGTAGCGCCGAGATTGCGGGGTGAGGAAGTCGCTCGAACGGCGCCCGACGACCTCGTCCCGAGAATACCCCAGCACCTCCGTCCAGTGGTTGCTGACGTCGAGCAGGAGACCGTTTCTGTCGATGGAATGCAGCATCACCGGCGTCTCGTTGTAGAGATGGCGAAAGCGCCGCTCGCTGTCGGACAGGCGGTGCAGCTCGCTTTTTTGTTCGTCGCAAAGCCGGCGCAATCCCGCGTTCTCCGCCTGCAGTCGGGCAAGCTCGTTGCGAAGGTCTTCTGTCAGTACGTCTTCTTGCATGTCCGCTCCATGAGGCGCCTGCGCCCCCGTGAGACGTTGTTTACGATGTATACGGGGAGCTTGTCAACTGAATTCCGCCTGCAAGAAACCACACCAGTCTACGCGGCAAACGTTTGATACCATTAAACTTATGCGGGCATCATCATATTTCCGACATGCAGCGCAACGCCCCCTTTATTTCCGCGGCAAAGTCTGTTATGGTACCTCCGCCCTTTACGTATACGTAAAATACCGGGAGGAGAAAAACACCGTGTCCAATTCAACCGTACTGAAGGCCTGTGAACAGACCGAAATAGATTTGAGCGGCGCCGAGGGGTGGGTCCCTTTCGACGCGCCTGCGCTGGTCGGGGATTCGCTGCGTTTTGTTTCCGGCGACTCCAGGGGGGACCGCTTCCGGGCCCGCTACTACCGCGACGCAGACAAACACCTGCACGCCCGCTTCTGGCTCGGCCCCGAAGCCGAGGGGCCGCCGGGACACGCCCACGGCGGCGCGGTCGCCGCCATCATGGACGAGGCACTGGGACTTGCCGCATGGGCGGCCGGGTATCCTATCGTCGTGGGGAACCTGAACGTGAGTTTCCGCAACATGCTACCGCTGAAAAAGGTGGTGACCGTCGAGAGCCGCGTCGTTTCCGCGGAAGGGAGGAAGATCATGGTGCACGGCCGGATCTTCCGCGGCAATACCACCTACGCCGAGGCCCAGTGCCTTTGCATCACCATCCCAGGGAAGTAGCCCCTTGAGCGGCGGCGCAACCGCGCCGCCGTCCCTCGTCTTACCGCCAGATCACTCCTCGCGTCCCTTTGCCTGCCGCCACTACTGAACCTGGCGCGCAACGTATGCTCACAGCCTCGCCCTTCCCGTCACAACTGCAAAGCACGATCATTCTACCTTCCTTTTAGCAGATCACCATATTGTTTCTCCTATTCAATTTCCCCGCAGATTACCGATGAATTGTCCATGGTTGTCCGATCTATGACTATGCGTGTTCCAAAGCCGAATTCACCATTTGGCTTGCAAGGGGAGAGATGACATGAAGATCAAAAGTTTCAAAGATTGGAGTATCGCGGCCAAGGTTTTGAGCATATCGCTCGCCACCGTCGTGATAATAGCGGCGGTGAACTTCTTCTACCTGTTACCCGCACTGGACCAGAGGATCCTGGCCGAAAGGGAGGATACGCTGCGGTCGGTGGTAGACATCCCGGTCGAAATCGTAGCGGAGTACGACCAGAGGGTGCAAAAGGGCGAATTCACGCTGGAAGAAGGACAAAAGCGGGCGAAGGACCGCATCAGGCAGATGCGCTACGCCGACAACGAGTACTTCTGGATCAACGACCTGAACGCGAAGATGATCATGCACCCGATCAAGCCGGAACTCGACGGCAAGGACCAGAGCGGCTCGAAGGACTCCAGCGGGAAGGCGATCTTCGCCGAGATGGCGAACGTCGCCAAGAGCAAGGGCTCCGGCATCGTCGAATACCTCTGGCCCAAGCCCGGCTCGACGATCCCGGTGCAGAAGCTCTCCTACGTGAAACTTTACAAGCCATGGGGGTGGGTCATCGGCAGCGGTCTCTACATGGACGACCTGCAACAGGTGATCAACGACATGCGCTGGAAAATGACGATCATCACCTTTGCCATCGCGGCAGCGGTGCTGCTCCTTGGCTACCTGGTCGCTTCGAGGATCAGCAAGAACATCAAACAGGTAATCGCGGCTGCAAACGACCTCGCCCAGGGGGACGTGGAAGCTTCCATAGCGGTAAACAGTCAGGACGAGACCGGCCAGCTTGCCGAAGCGTTCAAGCAGATGGTCGGCAACATAGCGGAGGCAGCCAAAGCGGCGGAGCGCATCGCTGCGGGCGACCTTACCGTACAGTTACAGGCCAAGTCCGAAAAGGACATCCTGGCGAAGAACCTCAACGTCACCATCGCAGCGGTCCAGGCGATGGCCGCCGACGCGAACATGCTCGCGAAAGCCGCCGTAGACGGCAGACTTCTCGAGCGCGCCGATGCGACCAAGCACCGCGGCGAATACCGCAGGATCATCGAAGGGGTGAACGCCACCATAGCGCGTCTCGTCGGGCTTTTGGACACCATGCCCGCCCCGGCCATGATCATCGACCGAGACTTCACCGTCATGTACATGAACGAGGTGGGGGCGAAGGTCGGTGGCAAAACCCAGGCGCAGGTTGTCGGCACCAAATGTCACGACCACTTCAAAACCAGTGACTGCAAGACTGACAAATGCGCCTGCGGGCGTGCGATGCAGGGAGGCAGTGCGGCGAGCAGCGAGACCGACGCACACCCCTCCGGGCTTGACCTCGACATCGCCTACACCGGGATGCCGCTGCACGGCGAGGATGGAAGGATCATCGGCGCCTTCGAGGTGGTGACCGACCAGACCGCGGTGAAGCAGGCGGCCCGTCTGGCGAATAAGATCAGCGTCTATCAGGAGGAGGAAACCAAGAAACTGGTCCATGGTCTTGAGAAGCTCTCCAAAGGTGAGGTCGACTTCACCCTCCAGACCGCGCAGGGCGATGCGGACACCGGCGGAGCCAAGGAGATCTTCGATGCCCTCGCCGGTGCGGTGAACCACTGCGCCGACGTCATCAGAACCCTGAACGGGGACACGCTCGGTCTGGCACAGGCGGCGACCGAGGGAAGGCTCACCGCACGCGCCGACGCCCGCAAGCACCAAGGTGCCTATCGCGAAATCATCCAGGGGGTGAACGATTCACTCACCACGATGGTCGGTTTCATGGACAACATGCCTGCTCCCGCCATGATCATCGACAAGGACTTCAACGTACTTTACATGAACCAGTTGGGCGCCAAGGTAGGCGGAAAAACCCAGGAGCAGGTACTCGGCACCAAGTGCTACGACCACTTCAAAACCTCTGACTGTAAGAGCGCTAACTGCGCCTGCGCGCAGGCGATGACTACCGCGCTCGATGCGACGCGCGAGACCGACGCCCACCCCGGCGGGCTCGATCTCGACATCAGCTACACCGGCGTACCGATCAAGGACAAGGACGGAAAGGTGATCGGGGCCTTCGAGGTGGTGACCGATCTCACTTCCGTGAAGCAGGCGGCACGTCAGGCGAAAAAGATCGCGGACTACCAGGACCGCGAGACGCAGAAACTGGTCGAGGGACTGGCGAAACTCGCCAAGGGTGACGTGAACGTTGCCCTCGCCACGGAGCCTGCCGACAGCGACACCTCGGAGGCGAAGCACACCTTCGACACGATAGCCGCCGCGGTGAACAGCTCGGCCAAGGCGAACCGCGACATCGCGGATGTGGCGAAGCAGATCGCTGCCGGCGACCTCACGCTGAAGCTCACCGAGCGCTCGCCCGAGGACGAACTGCTGATCGCCTTGAAGGCGATGCTGGACAAGCTAAACCTCGTGGTGACCGACGTGAAGGGAGCCGCCGACAACGTCGCGTCCGGCAGCCAGGAGCTCTCCTCCAGCTCCGAGCAGATGTCGCAGGGAGCGAGCGAGCAGGCCGCAGCCGCGGAGGAGGTCTCCTCATCCATGGAAGAGATGACCTCCAACATAAGGCAAAACGCGGACAACGCGTTGCAGACCGAGAAGATCGCCTCCAAATCGGCCAAGGACGCCAAGGAGGGGGGCGAGGCGGTAACCCATACGGTAAGCGCCATGAAGGAGATTGCCGGCAAGATCTCCATCATCGAGGAGATCGCGCGGCAGACGAACCTTTTGGCGCTGAACGCAGCCATCGAGGCGGCACGCGCCGGCGAACACGGCAAGGGATTCGCCGTCGTGGCAAGCGAGGTGAGAAAACTCGCCGAGCGGAGCCAGAAGGCGGCGGCGGAGATCTCCGACCTCTCCTCGAGCAGCGTCGAGATCGCGGAGCGTGCGGGGGACATGTTGAACCGGATGGTGCCGGACATCCAGAAAACCGCGGAACTGGTCATGGAGATCTCGGCGGCGTGCCGCGAGCAGGACACCGGCGCCGAACAGATCAACAAGGCGATCCAGCAGCTCGATCAGGTCATCCAGCAAAACGCCTCGGCGGCCGAAGAGATGTCCTCCACGGCGGAGGAACTCTCCAGCCAGGCCGAGCAGCTGCAGGACGTCATCGGCTTCTTCAAGGTGGAAGGCGGTGAGCATGCGGCGCCCAAGACGCCCAAGCCGAAGGTGAAGCAGGTGCAAACGAAGAAACCGCTCACACAATCGGCCAAGATCCTCCCCGCCGCCGCAAGGCGCAAGGCAGCCGGCGCCGGGCTCTCCCTTGAGATGGAGCACGACGACCCGGACTTCGAAAGGTTCTAGCTGAAGCTCAGTTCTGCCCGACAAGGGCAGCACCGGGAACTATTCCGATGCTGCCCTTATTTTTTGCTTTAGAAGCCCCCCCCTGTGCCGATACAAAACAGACCGGCCAGACACTTCCGAAAGGAGCCCTGCAGCAGGGGCATTGAGAGTTCAATGGAAAAGACCCCCTTTTTGCTCTTCCTCTGTATCGCAATAATCGCCCTCTTCGCAGCAAACCCAGGCTTCAGAAAGTATAAAGAAGCGAACAGCTGTGAGATCTCCTGTTACCAGTACGGTCAACTGCACTCGGCGATGAGCCTCTTCCCCGAGATTGCAGACACAGCCAGACACGATCTGACAGGGGAGTACGTCAGCATCTCGCAGTACAACGAGATCATGCGCAAGGTGGAACTCGCCAAACTGAAGCAGGCAAGAAGGATGTCTGCTCAGACAGAGTTGGCACTGGCAGAGAAACGCCTCGCAAAAAATTGATAGTTTTTTATTGAATATTTTTAACTGTACGCTATTATTTTGTCTGAGTGCGTGCCCCCCAAAACCGTACTTCATGCAGTGCCGCTTACTTCGACCGTATAGGTCCTAAATCCGCATACCCAAAGGAGACGTCATGAGCATCAAGATCCGCAGCATCATACTCGCAGCAACGGCGATAGCCGCGTTTGCAGCCCCGGTACTTGCAGAGAGCACCAACTGCACGGTTACCGCGCCCGAAATCCGCCTGCGCAAGAGCCCCAGCAAGAAGGCCAAAGTGGTGGCGATCCTCAAGAAGGAAACCAAGGTAAGCGCAGAGAAGTGCTCGGGAGGCTGGGTGAAGGTTTCCTCCGAGGACGGCAAGATGGCCGGCTACGTCGGGGGCTGGGCCCTTGCCGCCGCTCCGGTCCTGGTGGCATCCACCGAACCGGTACCGGTCTCGGTCTCCGCGCCCGCCCCGGCCGCCGAACCGGTGAAGGAAATCCCTTCGAACGAGAAGCTCGCCATGCAGATCACCGACCTGCGCCTGAAGATGCTCACCGTGGAGAGGGACGTGGCGATGATGCGCAAGGACATCAAAAAGATCAAGGTAGCCATGAAGCATAAAAAGTAAGGCAGCGGGGGACCGGGTACGGTCCCCCTTCCTCCCCTTCCTCCCCTTCCTCCCCCGGCTCCATCCGTTCTCCCCCCCTCGCTTTCCCCGACCGAATAACTAAAGATTGATCTCCAGTGACCGATAAGGTGGCAATCGACCACTATGGGCACAGGAGATAGCATGAAACGTTTCACCTCGACGCGGTTATCCACCAAGTTTTTCGGCGCCATGATCGTCCTCAATCTCCTCACCACGACGGCCTTCACGGTACACACATATTACGCGGAGAAAAAGGAGATCCTTGGGGACATCGACCGCGAACTGCGCACCTGCGTCGAAGGCGTGCGCATGGTCGCGGATGGGTACCACGCCAGGATGGCAACTACCCCGCCTACCCCTGCCGAGTTCCAGGCACTGAGCGACCGCCTCACCACCTACGCAAACGGGGCCGGACTCAACTACATCTACACGATGGTGAAAAAGGACGGCAAGATAGTGTTCTCCTCCTCAAGCTACACGCGCGAGGAAAAGGAAAAGGGAGAACAAAGCAAGCTCTTTGACCCCTATGAGGACGCAAGCGAGGGACTAAAGGCGGCGTTTGCCGACGGCAAGCCGCACTACGACCAGTATTCCGACAAGTGGGGCGTCTTCCGTTCCCTGTTCGTGCCGGCCCGCGGTGCGGACGGCACCGAGTACGTGATGGGGGCCGACATCTCGATGAAGCGCATCGATTCGGCCCTGCGCGGTGTGCTGCTGAACTGCCTGGTGATCGCGCTCATCGTGTTCGTGGTAGGCGGGGCGGTCATGCTGGTCCTGGTGCGTTCGGTGCAGCGGACCGTCGGCGAACTGGCACGCGGCGTCAACCTGATCGCGGAGGGAAACCTGGGGACGTACATCGACCACGAAGGGGGGGACGACGAGCTCGGCATGCTGGCCGACGACATGAACCGCATGGCGGCCCAACTGAAGGACGTGGTAGCCGAGGTGAGAAATTCGGCCGAGGAGGTAGCGATGGCCTCGAGCAGGCTATCGGACACCGCGGCGGTGATGGCGGACGGCGCGGACAGAGTGCACGGACAGATCGGCTCGGTCGCCACGGCAGGCGAGGAGATGGCAACGACCTCAGGCGAGATCGCGCACAACTGCGCCGGGGCCGCTGAGCTCGCACGCCGGGCCAACACGACGGCCTCATCGGGTGCGGGGGTTGTCGCCGGCGCCATCGAGGCGATGCAGCATATCGCGGAGCGTGTAAAGGAATCCGCGCAGACGGTAGGCGGGCTCGGGGTGCGCTCGGAGCAGATCGGCGAGATCCTTGGAACCATCGAGGACATCGCCGACCAGACGAACCTCCTTGCGTTGAACGCCGCCATCGAGGCGGCGCGTGCCGGCGAACAGGGCCGCGGCTTTGCAGTGGTCGCGGACGAGGTGCGCGCCCTTGCCGAGCGCACCACCCGTGCCACCAAGGAGATCGCCGAGATGATCAAGGTGATCCAGCAGGAAACGAGGACCGCGGTCAGCTCGATGGAGGCCGGGGTGGCCGAGGTCGAGAAGGGAAGCGCCGAGGCGGGGAAATCGCAGCAGGCCCTGCGCGAGATCATGGAGTGCATCGGCGAGGTGACCCAGCAGATCAACCAGGTGGCCACCGCGGCGGAAGAGCAAACGGCGACCACGCGCGAGATTTCCGGCAACATGCAGCAGATCACCTACGTGGTGCAGCAGACCACCCGGGCAGCCCACGACTCGGCGGAAGCGGCGGAGCAGCTGAGCCAGAATGCGGCGCAACTGCAGTCGAGGGTCCGGCAGTTCAAGATCGACTGAGCCCCAACCTCACCCTATCCGTCACCTCGGCCTACCTTTTTCCCGGCCGGCGCCCAGCGCCGCGCCGGGCGGAGGTCGGCAGCACGGCGAGGTAGATAGTCACGCATGCGGCGATGGACAGGAGCACGCCCCTCAGCCAGATTCGGTCCACGAACAGGAAGGTGGTAACGGGAAACGAGATCCAGATCGCGCCGATGGCGAGGCACTTGGCGCGCAGCGGGATCGAGCCGTGCAGCAGGTACTCCTTGAGCATCGGCCCGAAGTGCTTGTGTTCCACAAGCCAGGTATGGAAACGTTCGGAACTGCGGGAAAAGCAGATGACCGCGACCAGCAGGAAGGGGACACTCGGGACCAGAGGGAGAAATAGCCCGACAACGCCACCGGCGAGGGAGAGAAGCCCGGTGCCGATGAGCAGGTAACGCAGCCACTCGCTCCTGACCAGCCTGATCTTCAGATGACGGTGTTTCATCCGACTTGCGTGCCCCCCGCTCCAAGCTTTGCATTTCGCCCAGACTCATTGTAAGCGATCCAATGTCGTTTTAACAGACCGGCTCGGCGGCGGCTAAATCATCGCAGTATCCATATAGTCCTTGAAATGATCCACCCCATCCGGTATGGTGCCCGTTGACCGATTACAACAACCGATACGCAAAAGGAAACTGCATGGAAAAGCTTGACGAGGCGCTGGTCAACCTGCGCCAGAACTTGAGGGACGGCAAGAAGCAGTCCGAGTTTTACGATCTCTTCCTGAACTCCGCTTTTTTCGTCGCCATCCTCAAGGAGAGTGAACAGGTGGAAAAGGCCGGCGGGGTACTGCCGCTCATCACCGAGGCGGACGGCAAGGACTACCTGATGCTTTTCAGCACCCTGGAGCGCCTTAAGGCCTGGGACGCCGAGACCCAGTACATAGAGGTCCCCGGCCACCTGCTGGCACTGAGCACCACCCCTCCCCTGCACTGGGCCCTGAACGTCGGCACCGAATATTCCAAGGAGTTCCACCCCGAGGAGATCGCCTGGCTCAGGGACTCCGTCGAACGCTGCAACGCCGAGGCTGCCGGGGCTGCCGGGGCACGCCAATCCTGATGAAAGTAAAGGACGGGGTCCCGTCCTTAGCACAGATCAAATGAACCAGACCATCCAACTCATATATTTCTCCCCGACCGGGACCACGCGCAAGACGGTGACCGCAATCGCGCAGGGGCTCGGTACGGGGAAGGTCGTCCATCACGATGTCACCCGGGTTCGGGAAGGGCTAGAACTTAACCTGGATGAAGGAATCGCCGTCATCGGCTTCCCGGTCTACGCCGGGAGGGTGCCCGAACTCTTCCTTAAGCGCATCGAGCGGCTCCAGGCCGCCGGCGTCCCTGTCGTCATCGCCGCAGTTTACGGCAATCGTGCCTTCGAGGACGCCCTTTTGGAGATGACCGACGTCTGCCGCGCCAAGGGCTTCAGCGTTTCAGCCGCAGGGGCATTCATCGGCGAGCACTCCTACGCAACAAACACCCACCCGGTCGCTTTGGGCCGCCCGGACCGCGACGACCTGGACCGGGCCGTCGAGTTCGGCACCCTTGCCTCGCGCGCCGTGGCAGATCCCTCCCGGCGTGCACCGCAAATCCCCGGGAATTCCCCGTACAAGGAAAGACCGCCGCTAGGCGGTGCCGCGCCCGACACCGACGCAGGTCTATGCACCATCTGCGGCGCCTGCGCGGAGGTTTGTCCGACCTTCGTGATAGAGGTCGGCGATGCCGTCAGGACCGACGCGGCCGGCTGCATCAAGTGCTGCGCCTGCACAAGAGTCTGTCCAGCCGGCGCGCGGACCATGAACCACCCGTCGGTTGCGGAGAGACGGCAGATGCTTGTCGACAATTGCTCGCGCCGCAAGGATCCGGAATTATTCCTGTGAAACAAATCAGACCGTGAGGCCCCAGCGGGGCCTCCTTCCCTCCCCCTTTACGCCTGGTGGGCACAGGGGGACAGGCACCTTCGGAGCCGGTCCCCTAATCCCCATCCTTTCCGCTTTTACACCTCGCTTAGCTTCGCTCATCTACCGCCGCCTGTTTGATTTACTCCCAACTGGTGCGATAATCACCCCTTGTTGCCCACTCAGCACCAGAGCCAGACACAGAGACGCCGGATTCCACGCGGCACTGTCTCAACACATCTGCAGCGGGGATTCCATTGAAACAGCGCGCATACTCATACAGCATTCCTCTCGCGTTGATCGTTGCGATTGCAGCGGTGTGGCTGCTGGTAAACGTATCAAAGGATGACTCTCTCACTCGACTGCGCCACGCCGGGACCATCCGGATCGGTTATGCTGTGGAAGCTCCCTACGCCTTCGTAAACCAGGACGGCACGGTCACCGGCGAATCTCCCGAGATTGCGAAACACATCGTCAAGGCCATCGGTATTGACCAGATAACATGGCGCCAAGCCGAGTTCGGTTCCCTCATTGCCGAACTGGAAGCCGGCCGCATCGACGTCGTGGCTGCGGGCATGTTCGTCACGCCGGAAAGAAAAATACAGGTTGCCTTTTCCACGCCGACCTTCCAGGTCAGACCGGGGCTTTTGGTTCCTGCCGGTAATCCCCTCCGGCTGTACTCCTACAAAGAGCTTGCGACACGTGACGTAGCCGTCGCGGTCCTCAGCGGGTCGGTTGAAGAAAACACTTTGCGCGGCCTTGGCGTTTCCGCAGAAAGACTCCTTGCCGTTCCCGATACACGCACCGGTCTTGCCGCAGTGACATCGGGCCTCGTCGCCGGGATGGCAATTTCATCTCCTACGGCACGGTGGATTGCCAAGCACTCCAAGGAGCACGTCGAAGCGGCAGAGGCGCCCGCAAAGGGGTATAGCGAATCGCTTGGCCTTGGCGCCTTTGCCTTCAGGAAGGAGGACCGGGAGTTGCTGGAGGCCTGGGACCGGGCGCTCAACGGTTACATCGGCACCAAAGAACATCTTGCCCTGGTTTCGCGCTTTGGGTTCACCGCGGACGAACTCCCCCCCACGGCAAAGGGGAAATCGGAGCCCAAGCCATGACGGCCGCACCTCTGCATCAGCGCGTCCGTTCCTACTCCCGGCTATCGGTCGGGAGCGCAGTACTACTCTCCATCCTCGTCTGCACAACCGTCTACTGGCTCGACCTTCAACAAAGACACACCCTGCGCGCGGCCCTGACCGAAGTGGAAGACCTGCGCGAGGCCCGCATCGACCTCTGCAAGGGTTTCCTGCACCTGACGCTCGCCGGCCAGCCCGATTCCCCGTTCGGCCAAGCCGAGGGACTCGCCCTGCTGCGCCAGTCCATCTCCTCCCTGGACCGGGCCGCTATGCGGTTAGGCGCCGACCAGAAGGACGCCGCTGCTTCTTTCAACAACAGCGTCAGCAGATTCGAGACCATCCTGGAAAGATGGCAAAAAGGAGGAACGGCACGTGCCGCCCATGAGGTGGCGCTCAGGGTCTCCTTCCAGCAACTGGAGCTGCAGGCAAACGAAATAGATACCCTTTCGCAGAAAAGGCTTAGGGGGATATCACAGCAACTGGAACGCCGCTTCGGCTGGACGATTTTTGCGGCGGCGCTTTTTTTGTCCGCCCTGTGCGGTGTGGTGTACCAGGCCGGGCGGGCGCGAGATCGGCTGTACGCCTCCTCGCGCGAGAGCGAGAATCGCTTCCGCACCATCTTCGAGAGGACGACTTCTGGATACTCCTTGTCGACGACCGAGGAGGTGCTGCTGATGGTGAATGACGCTTTCGCCCAGATGCTCGGCTACGAGCCGGAGGAACTGCCGGGGCACCCGCTGTCCAGCTTCATGCATGCGGACGACTTCGCCCAGTTTCTGGAACAGCGACGGCTGACCGTCAGCGGCAAACAGGAGTCGTTCCGGTTTGAAGCCCGCTACCTGCACCGGGACGGTTCGGTCCTCTGGGGCATGGGAAGTTCCAGCTTGCTGAGGGACGCCGGCGGTGCCCCGCTCTATTTCATCACAAGCGTCATGGACATGACTGAACGCAGGAAAGCCGAACTCGCCCTCAGGGAAAGCGAGAGCAGACTGCGCTTCGCCTTGGAGGGAACCAACGACGGCCTGTGGGACATCGATATGGTGACCGGTGCGACATACCTGAGCCCCAGGGGGTGGGAGATCCTAGGCTACGCCCCGGGAGAAGGAGAACTGTTGCGGCCGGTGTGGACCGACATGCTGCACCCGGACGACCTACCACGCTCCCGTGAACTCTTGCAGGCGCACATGGAGGGCGAAACCGAGATCTTTGAAATGGAGCAGCGCCTTCTCACCAAGTCAGGGGACTGGAAATGGGTACTCACCAGAGGGAAGGTGGTGCTGCGTAACGAGTTGAACGCCGCGCTGCGGATGACGGGAACCCACACCGACCTTACCGTCCAGAAGAAGCTGGAAGAGCAATTCCTGCAGGCGCAGAAAATGGAAGCGATCGGCAGGCTGGCTGGTGGCATCGCCCATGATTTCAACAACATGCTGCTTGTCATCATCGGGTTCGCAGAAATGTCCTTGCACGAACTGGGCGAAGGGAGGCAAACGGTATCGAGCATGCTGAACGAGATCGTCAAGGCTGCCGAGCGTTCGGCGAACCTGACCCAGCAACTCCTGGCGTTCGCCCGACGGCAGAAGGTTTCCCCGAAGGTGGTCGATCTTAACGATCAGATAGGCGACACCATCGCGATGCTCAAGCGCCTGATCGGAGAAGAGACCGAACTGGTGTGGCTCCCGCAAAAAGAACTATGGCCGGTGCTCATGGACCCGTCGCAGTTGAACCAGCTCCTTGCAAACCTCTGCGTCAACGCAAGGGATGCTTTAGCGGGCTCGGGCAAAGTGGTCATAGAGACCGCCAACATCTCCCTCGACCGGACCTACTGCCAGGAACACCCGGACTTTCACCCTGGAGATTACGTGAGCCTCACGGTTACCGACAACGGCTGCGGGATGGAAAAGGAAACTGTCGAGAGGATCTTCGAGCCGTTCTTCACGACGAAGGGGCCGGGGATGGGAACGGGGCTTGGGCTCTCCACCGTCTACGGCATAGTCAAGCAGAACCAGGGGACCATCCACGTGTACAGCGAGCCGGGCCAAGGTACCAGTTTCGCCATCTATCTGCAGCGCCATAGCGGAGAAGAGATGCCGGTCGGGGTAGAAGCAAGCGAGGAGCCCCCGCAGGGGAAAGAGGAGACGATTCTCGTAGTGGAAGATGAGCCGGAGATCCTGCGGATGACAACCGACATGCTCAAACTGCAGGGATACCGCACTATCGCAGCGTCATCCCCTGAGGAGGCGCTCAACGCCGCTGAGCAGCACCCGGGGGAAATCGACCTGCTGTTAACCGATGTCATCATGCCAGGTATGAACGGTCGGGCGCTTGCCGACCGGTTGCTCGCGGCGCGGCCCGGTTTGAAATGCCTTTACATGTCCGGATACACCGCCGATGCGATCTCTCAGCACGGGGTTCTCGACCCCGATGTGAAGTACATCCAGAAACCATTCAACATGAAGGCGCTGGCCCGCAAAGTAAGAGAAGTCCTGAGCGAACCGTAGCCTTCCCAACGAAAAAAGGCAGCCTAACCGGCTGCCTCTCCTCGATCCGAACTCAAGTCGCGACTTATCGCGGCCGCGGTACCACGACCGCCTTAACCCCCGCCTTTTCCAGTTCACCTGCACTTCTCGCAGCGGCGTCCTCGCTTTCGAAGGAACCGGCGGTAAGTTGCAAGGTCGGGACCTGAACCGACAGTTGCCTCAGCTCCGTCGTAATGCCGAAGCGAGCGAGGCGCACCTGTTCCTCGATGGCACTCGACTTGTCAAAGTAAGAGCCTGCGTAGAGGTTGAATTTACCCCGACGATCCTGAAGGATGAAAACGTCCGCCTTCGCCTTGCGCAGCTTCTGTATCATATGATCCGCCGCCTTCTTCTCGGTGTACTCGGCGACATGGATCCGGCTCATCTGTTCCTTTTTCCTTGAACCAGACACTACAACCGGTACCATTCCTGCTTTCCTGATCTTCTTTTTAATCTCGATCATGTCCCTTTTGAGGACGAAGGAGCCGAAATCGAGGGTGTAGCTCGCCGCTGCCGATCCGGTTCCAGCAACAGCCACCGGTGCGGCCACGGCAGCAGGAGGTGCTGAAGGAGGCTCCGGAATGGCTGCCAAGGCAGGATCCTCCATGGGGACTGCAGGAGCCGCAGCCTTTGCTGCTTCCGCCTGGGCCATGGCCTCAGCCTTGGCAGCGGCTTCAACCTTAGCCTGCTCGGCTTTTGCCTGCTCGATCCTTGCCTGTTCCGCCTTCGCTGCAGCCTCGGCTTTTTCTTTCTCTATCCGGGCCTGTTCGGCCTTGGCAGCGGCTTCAGCCTTAGCCTTCTCGGCTTTCGCCTGCTCGATCCTTGCCTGCTCTGCCTTTGCAGCCGCCTCGGCTTTTGCTGCCGCTTCGGCTTTCTCTTTCTCAATTCTTGCCTGTTCGGCCTTGGCCGCTGCTTCAGCTTTGGCCGCAGCCTCAGCCTTGGCTTTCTCCGCTCTGGCCTGCTCGATCCTTGCCTGCTCTGCCTTGGCAACCGCCTCAGCCTTTGCAACCGCCTCAGCCTTTGCAGCCGCCTCAGCCTTTGCAGCCGCTTCGGCTTTTGCTGCCGCTTCGGCCTTCGCTGCCGCTTCGGCTTTTTCTTTCTCAATTCGCGCCTGTTCGGCCCTGGCCGCAGCTTCAGCTTTGGCCGCTGCTTCAGCCTTAGCCTTCTCGGCTTTCGCCTGTTCGATCCTTGCCTGTTCAGCCTTTGCAGCCGCCTCAGCCTTCGCTGCCGCATCGGCTTTCTCTTTCTCAATCCTTGCCTGTTCGGCCTTGGCCGCTGCTTCAGCTTTGGCAGCAGCCTCAGCCTTGGCTTTCTCCGCTTTGGCCTGTTCTATCCTTGCCTGTTCAGCCTTTGCAGCCGCCTCAGCCTTCGCTGCCGCTTCGGCTTTTTCTTTCTCAATTCGCGCCTGTTCGGCCCTGGCCGCAGCTTCAGCTTTGGCCGCTGCTTCAGCCTTGGCCTTCTCGGCTTTCGCCTGTTCGATCCTTGCCTGTTCAGCCTTTGCAGCCGCCTCAGCCTTCGCTGCCGCATCGGCTTTCTCTTTCTCAATCCTCGCCTGTTCAGCCTTGGCGGCCGCCTCAGCTTTTGCCGCCGCATCGGCTTTGGGTTTCTCGATCTTTGTCTGCTCCGCCTTGGCAGCCGCTTCGGCGCGGGCTTTCTCATACCTGGCCTGTTCCGCTTTGGCCACGGCTGCCTTTGCGGCGGCCTCAGCTTTAGCTTCAGCCTCAGCCCTTGCGTTATCGTCCCTTCTCTTTTCCGCCGGCACAAGAGCGCCAACGCCCAGAAGTGCTCCCTCGACCGGTGCTTTCAAGGAAGAGACGGCGACGGAAGCCGCTGGAACAGCAGGAACAGCTGATTTTGCCGCGCCGGTAGGCGATGACTGTACTTTGGCCACAGGCTTTGGAGCTTCCTGCGGCTCGGCAAGCCTCGGAGGCTCCTGCTGCGCCCTCTCTTGAACCAGCTTCAGGACATCAGGATCAAGCTTGTCGGCAGCCTTCGGGTAATCCTTGAGCAGCGTGTTAACAGTGCGGACGGCCTTATCGTCGCGCGAAGTCGCCGTGTAGCACTTCACCAGCATCAGGAGTACCTCCTCACGCTGGGGCGTCTTCGGGTATTTCTTCAGGATCCTTTCAAGCCAGGTCGAGGCGTAGTAGTAACCCTTTTCCTGGTAGTGGTTCTTCGCCTGGGCGAACATCGCCGCCTCATCTGTTTCGGAAAAAGCAGCGGCAGGGAAAGTCAAACATGTCAGCACAACAGCCATTAAAAGAATGCGAACAGCGCTCATTCAAGACCTCACCTTGCAATAAATCTCTGGATATGCCCGAGTCTTAGACAGAAACCGGAAACCGCCATGAATTGGCGAAAGATTAATTTAGCGAAGAAATAAAGTCAAAGAATATTTATAAGGATTCTATGACAGAAGAGGTGTGGCGTATCCGGCCTGCACTCTCAAGGTGACACATCCGTTTCTTCCTGTAGAATCATCCTTATGAGAGACATCGACTGCTGGCATGAAGAGGAGTTTCGCCGCCTGGCGACGGAAAAGGTGGTGCGGCTACTGGGCGACACTCCGACAGAAGCCAACCTGGCTGCCGCCGTTTCGGGTTGCGCCGAGGACGCCGAAGCGATCTGCAGCGACCGCCCCATGGCCTGCGCCGCGGGCTGTCCCTACTGCTGCGTCTTGAACGTCGCAGCATTGCTTCCGGAGGCGATGGCCATCGCACAACGGCTGGCAGAACAGACTCCTCCAAGGGAACTGGACGAACTGCGCCAACGACTTGCACAGCACCGCTCCTGGACCAGATGGATGGACGACGAAGAGCGGATACTGAAGAGGATGTCCTGCCCGCTGCTGGACCGATACGGCGCCTGCAGCGTTCATCCGGTGCGCCCGCTCGCCTGCCGCGCCATAACGTCTCTGGACAGCGAAAGCTGCCGCGAAGCATTCGCCCCGGTGGTAAGTGATGAAGACCGCCTTGTGCCTACCGACTTGTTACGCAAGGCGGCTTATGATGCCGCCTTCACCTCGCTTGCCGCGGGACTTCTTTCATGCGGTCTTGATGACCGCAGCATCGAACTCGGAACCGGGGTTATAGCCTTTCTCGAACACCCGGAGTACCGGGAGCTGTTTCTAAAGGGAGGAAAGCTCCCGGAAGCCCTGTGGCGATAAAAAAAGGGATCAGCCTTTCCGGCTGATCCCTTATCGTTTCCTTGCATATCTTGACGGCTAGCCGCGCGGGTCCTTCGGGTAACCGAGCCCCTTCCAGTCTATGCGTCCGTTCTCGCCGTGGCAGTGCCGGCACCGGATTGCCTTTTCCTTTGGTACCACCATGTGGTTCAGCGACCAGACCGTGGTTGTTTCCACCCAGCCGTACTTCCCACTGTAGGGAAGCCCGGCCGCCTTCATCCCCGCCTCGATCGCCTTGTTCCAGTCGAAGGTCGCCGAATAGGCCGTCTCACTGTCGGCCGGGCCGAAGATGTTGGGGACGGCTATGATCCGGTTTTCCAGGTCATAAGGCTGTTTCGCCTTCAGCACCTTGAACGGGAAGATCTTCGACTGCGGATCGGAGCGGTCGCCGCGGGGGGCGGAAAGCCGCACCACCTTGCCGGGATCGATCTTGTCGCCCATGAGGACCCGCTCCACCGTGCCGTTGTACCACATGTAGGTCGGTACGAGGTCCTTGCCGAGCACCAGCTCGCCGCGCGCCTTGTCGTAGATCTTCAAGGGATCTGCCCCCTCGGCGGCGCTCTTACCCGCGGCCGACCAGTCCCACGACAGCACCGTCGGGCTCCCCTTGGCGTAGGTCGGGATGTGGCAGGTCTGGCAGGCGACGCGTCTCATGTGTATGTTCAGGATCCTGATGGCATGGACGTCACCCTTGTGACAGTCGGTGCACCCCATGGCGCGGGGACCCGAGCCAGGCGAAACGGAAAGGGCCTCCCCCTTCACGTCGTGGTCGGGCGCTTTGTGGCAGGACTCGCAGGTGAGCCCCTTTGCCCCCATGTGCACGTCGTAGTCGCCGCTCGGGTTGGCAAGGGTCGAGTCGAGGTCGCCGTGCTTGTAGTTGTCGCCTCCGCCGCTGTAGAAGTGGCAGGCGCCGCACGCCGCACGCGAGGGACGCTCTATGGAACGCGCCGCGGCAAGGAGGTCGACCGGCTCCCACACCTTTCCCGGCGGGAATTCCTTTTTCTCCCCCTGGTAGACCGGGTGTCCAGATCCCAGCGGGAACTTCTTGTAGGCGCCGTTCGTCTCGTGACAGACGAGACAATCTATATTGTCGGTGTTGCCGAAATCGAAGGTGTTGTCCTTCCACCCGTAACCGGCGTGGCAACTGGTGCATGCGGAAAGGTTGGACGGGACGGCGAGACAGAAGGAATTGCCGAGGGCGTTCTTCTTGCCGAAGTCGACGGTCTTGCCGTTGATCGTCTGCTTCTTGCCCCAGTTCCAGTGCACCGTCTGCATGATCTGTTTGGTCAGCTTGTCATGGCAACCGGCGCAGGTCTTGGTCACCTCAGGGCCGCTCTTGAAAGGTTCGGAGAAGAACCGATGCGTCCCTTTCAACGAGGCATCCGAGGTGGAAGCACAGACCAGCACCAAAAGCAGCAGCAGGTATTTCCTCATGATGTATTGGACCCCGCGATCTGAATGATTGGCGACCCGCTCGCCCGAGGCATGCGGACGGTAAAGAACCGGGAACACATTATATTTGATGCCGGACGTAGTCAATGACAAATTGCGCCGCAAAGGTCATAAGCCGTGCAGAAGTGTCTTCCATCGTGACGGGGGTATCTGACAACGAAAACGTGCCTCCCCCTCTTTAAGCTGCACATCGCGCCGAAGCTGTTAAAATGTTCAACTTGTCGACAACGGCACCTTGTTACCAGTCATAGACAGACAATAGGAGAAACAAAGTTATGGCGGTGCTTGCAACAGTGTTAGGTCACCCTAGAATCGGTATAGCGCGGGATCTTAAAAAGGCGCTCGAGGCATACTGGAGCGGCGCCACTCCTGCGGAGTCGCTCCTTGCCACGGCCCAGGAGATCCGCAGCCGTCACTGGCACTTCATGAAGGAAGCCGGGCTCGACCAGATTCCATGCAACGACTTCTCCCTCTACGACCATATGCTGGACATGGCGGTAACGGTGGGGGCGGTGCCGCCGCGCTTTGCCGGAATCGCCACGCCGCTGAACCGCTACTTCGCCATGGCGCGCGGCATCCAGGACCGCGGCGCGGGGATCGACCTTTCCCCGCTCGAGATGACCAAGTGGTTCGACACGAACTACCATTACATCGTCCCGGAGCTAAACGCCGATCAGGCGTTCCGACTGGATCCAACGAAGATCATCGCGGAGCTCACCGAGGCACAGGCCCTGGGCATCGCGGCACGCCCCGTCATTCCGGGGCCGGTCACCTTCCTGAAGCTCTCCAAGTTCGCAGGAGAAGCCCCCGCGGGAAAGGACACGCTCGACCTACTGGAGCGCCTCCTGCCGGTCTATGAAGAGCTCTTCGCGCTGCTTGCCGGTCACGGCGTTTCATGGCTGCAACTGGACGAGCCCTGCCTCTGCTTCGACCTGGACAACAAAAGCCGGGAAGCCTATCGCTTGGCCCTTACCCGGCTAGGCGCCTGCCCGAAACGACCGGCGCTGTTGGTCGCCACCTACTTCGGCTCGATCGGTGACAACCTCTCCCTCGTCACGGCATCGGGATGCGAGGGGCTGCACATCGATCTCGTCCGCGCCCCTGCCGAACTCAATGCAGTGCTCGGCGCGCTCCCCACGCAGATGAAACTCTCCCTCGGCGTGGTGGACGGCCGCAACGTCTGGCGCTGCGATCTGGAGCAGGCGCACCGGACGGTCCGGCAGGCCGTTACGAAGCTGGGAAGCGAGCGCGTCATGGTCGCCACCTCATGCTCGCTGCTCCACGTTCCGGTCGATCTGGATGCGGAAATGAAGCTCGACCCGGAGCTTAAGAGCTGGATGGCCTTCGCGACGCAGAAGGTGGCCGAGGTCCGCGCCTTGGCCGACGCGGCGGAAGGCGAAATACCGGATGACGCTTTCTGGGGGCAGGCCTCGTCGGCGCTGGCAAGAAGGCGCGCGGCGGCGGCGACCTCCAACCCGGAAGTCAGGCGCCGGGCCGAACAGGTGACCGCGGGGATGCTGCGGCGCACCTCCCCGTTCACCGATCGAATCGCCCGTCAGAAGGAACATTTCGGCCTGCCGCTTCTCCCCACCACCACCATAGGCTCCTTCCCGCAGTCAAAACAGGTGCGCGAAGCGCGGTCCAAATGGCGCAGCGGCGCCCTCGACGGCGAAGGGTACGACGCCTTTTTGAAGGAAGAGATCAGGCTTTGCGTGGAGAAGCAGGAAAAGCTCGGGCTCGACGTGCTGGTACACGGGGAGTTCGAGCGCACCGACATGGTGGAATACTTCGGAGAGCAGTTGGAAGGGTTCGCCTTCACGCAAAACGGCTGGGTGCAGAGTTACGGCTCGCGCTGCGTGAAACCGCCGGTGCTCTTCGGCGACGTGGCGCGCCCCCGCCCGATGACCGTCGACTGGAGCCGCTACGCCCAGTCACTGAGCGGGCGGCCGGTGAAAGGGATGCTCACCGGCCCGGTAACCATCCTGCAGTGGTCCTTCGTGCGCAACGACCAGCCCCGCTCGGAGACCTGCCGGCAGATCGCCCTGGCGCTGCGCGACGAGGTGGCCGACCTGGAACAGGCCGGGATCGCGATGATCCAGGTGGACGAGCCTGCCATCCGGGAGGGGCTGCCGCTTAGGCGCGGCGAGTGGACCGCCTACCTCGAGTGGGCGGTGGAGGCCTTCCGCCTCGCCACCTCCGGGGTGAGGGACGAGACCCAGATCCACACCCATATGTGCTACTCGGAGTTCGGCGACATCCTCGCCTCCATCGTCGCCATGGATGCCGACGTTCTCTCCATCGAGTCTTCCCGCTCACGGATGGAGCTCCTGGGGAACTTCCGGCAGCAGGGGTATCCAAACGACGTCGGCCCCGGCATCTACGACATCCACTCCCCGCGCGTCCCCTCCGTCGAGGAGATGGCTGCGCTGCTGGAGCTTGCCTGCGAGGTCCTTCCGGTGGAACGGCTCTGGGTCAACCCGGACTGCGGGCTTAAGACCCGCGGCTGGCCCGAGATCGAGGCGTCACTTGCCAACATGGTGCATGCCGCACGACGGCTCCGCTTTCAGCACGCGGCAGGCTAGCCCGACCAACCTGCCCGCACCACATCTATGAAAAAGAGGGATCAGCCATGGCTGATCCCTCTCCTTTTTTCCCGCTTTACCGTAGGCCGCGAAAAACTTTCCGCGTTAGTCACCTACGAGGCATTTTTTCTTCCCGCCCGTTTTTTCACCTTGACGGCCTCCGCCTCCGCTTTGGGCACAACCGGCGGAAGGGGCTTAAAGGAGGACGCCTCGGCCGGCATCAGTTTGGCGAAATGGGAACACGAGATCTTCCTCACGCCCCCGTCGTTGAAATGAATTGAGGCCCACTGCGTGGTGACCTCGACAACCTTACCCGAGCCCCACTCGACAGCCGCGCAATGGCTCACTACATCCCCACGCTTGATGGACATCTCTTTCCCCTATTGGTTGGCAGCGTGAACTTAATATCCGGCATGGCAGGCTTGAAACAAAAATGGCCCCAGATTGAAACCGTAGGGCCATTTCCTTTTGTGGATGCGGAGTTGTTGCGGCTAGACCCTTTTCACGTTGGCCGCCTGAAGACCTTTCGGCCCCTTCACGACGTCGAACGTCACGCTATCGCCTTCCGCCAGGGATTTGAACCCGTCGCCGCTGATCGCGGAGAAGTGGCAGAAAACATCGTCACCGTTCTCCTGCTCCAGAAAACCAAACCCCTTGCTGTCGTTAAACCATTTTACAGTACCGTTTGCCATGTGATTCTTTCTCCAAGTCTTGCTGATTGTGTTCGGCAACATGCCGAATTTAGCAGTTACCGTAACAGCTATGGATGACTTAAGCAAGCTATTTAACTGCTTCAGGTTCAGAAATAATTTTGGCACAGACGTCTTTTTTATCATTTATGACACAAAATATTTACCTATCGCATGAACTTTAAATCTGACAATACCCTATATAAACAGGATCTTGAGTAACAAATGATGGAAATATATCTGGGTAAATTGAAACTTCTTGCTATTTAAATGGCGGTAATTCAGTATGGCTGCTCAGCTTATTTTATAATCCGTGCAGGAAAAAAGAATATCCGTCCGATACGAAACGCATTTTTTTTGTGAAGGAGAGCCCATGGCACACACGAATTTCAAGTTTCAGAAGCGTCAAAAAGAATTGGACCGGAAGAAGAAGCAGGACGAAAAGGCCCTGCGCAAACAGCAGAAGGACATCGCCGATCCTGAGACCGAGGCTGAAGATCTGCCTATTGCTGACACTGAGATCAAGGCGTAACGAAGCACCTCCTGGAGAGGTCGATAGATGAACTGTTTTGGAAGGCACCGGCACCGGAGGCGGGCGACAGGCCTGCGTCTGAGTCGAACCGCAAAGAAGGGACCAACCCGTGGGGCTGGTCCCTTCTTCGTTCACGCCTCCATGGAGGTTAGTCCTCTACTTACCACCCTTCACAGCGTGCAGCGTCCACGGGCCGCGCGTGGTGATCTGCACAACGGTCTCCTCGTCCACCCAGGCGTTATGGACCGTCTTCGGTTTGATCGAGAAGTAACTCCCCGCCGGGAGCAGGACCGGGTTTTCCTGCGTCATGCCCATGGCGAGCTTGATGTTCCCGGAAATCACCGTCACCCTCTCGACGTTGTCATGGAAATGCGGCGCTATGCGCGCCCCCGCCGGCAGCTTGAGCCTCGCCACGAAGAATCCGGGCTTGGACAGGCCCCCCTCCAGCACGGCCATCTGCGCGCCCGGGATGGCCGGGGGGCCTGCCTGCCACTGTATGTCGTTCGGTACGACGATGATCGTTTTCACCGCCGACTGCGCCATCTTCTTCTCGTGCGCGGCACCGCTTCCTGCCAGCGAAAAGAAGATCACCATCAGAAGTAACATCATCCTTTTCATGTCGTCCTCCTACCGTGCTCCGCAACAGCCTTTTTCCGCTGATTTTCCTCCTACATGCCACCATTTTACCGGCCGCGGCTCCCGTCGCGCCACACAAAACGACACGGGCAACGCCTGACGCGCCCCTTTCCGAAAATAATTCTTTACACCACTCGGTAAAATGAATAAAATTCGTCCAGAAAGGTGTAAACAAGAATGTTCGACGAAATAGACATCCACATACTGGAAATCCTTCAGGAGAAGGCGAGGATCCCGAATGCCGAGGTCGCAAGGCAGGTCGGCATGGCACCATCGGCGGTGCTGGAGCGGATCCGCAAGCTGGAGGAGCGAGGCATAATCGAGGGGTACGAGGTGCGGCTGAACCCGGCCTGCTTCCACCAGGGGCTCTCCGCCTTCGTGCAGGTGGAAAGCGACGGCGCGGCGACGGCCCGGGCGCTCGCCGAGATCACCTCGGTCCAGGAGGTGCACCAGGTGGTAGGCCCGGACGGGTTCCTCGTCAAACTGAGAACCGCCGACCACACCACCCTCGCCAGGATACTCGGGGAGATCAGGGCCCTCGAGGGGGTCCGGTCGATCAGGACGCAGGTGGTCCTGGAAACGGTGAAGGAGACCAGGCGGGTGGATCTCACCGAACACAACGGCAACGGCCGTCACTGATATATCGAACGCAACAGAAATCATCTAAAAACTGCGAAGGAGAATCAAGATCATGCCGATGTCCGCTTCTTTCAAAGACCGCCTGTTCCCCAGGCTCCCCGAGATCGACAAGCACTTCAACACCCCGTTCCACATCTACGATGAAACCGGTATCCGGGAGACCGGCGCGAACCTGGTCAAGGCTTTCTCCGGCATCCCCGGTTTCCGCGAATTCTTCGCGGTCAAGGCGCTCCCGAACCGCGAGATCCTGAAGCTCATGAAGGAAATGGGCTTCGGCTTCGACTGCAGCTCCATCCCGGAAGTGATCCTCGCCCGTGAGCTCGGCGCAAAGCCCGAAGACATCATGTTCACCTCCAACAACACGAGCCGTGAGGAGTTCGATTTCGCGGCCAAGGACGGCGGCTGCATCCTTAACCTCGACGACATCTCCCTCGTGGACAAGGTGCCGGTCTTCCCCGAGCTCATCTGCTTCCGCTACAACCCGGGTCCGCGCCGCACCGGCAACGTCATCATCGGCAACCCCGAAGAGGCGAAGTACGGCGTCTCCCACGAGCAGGTGGTCGAGGCGTACCGCAAGGCCAAGGAGCGCGGCGCCACCCGTTTCGGACTGCACACCATGGTCGCCTCCAACGAGCTCGACTACACCTACATCGTCGAGACGGCGCGCATGGTGCTCGAGGTGGCTGAAGAGGTCGAGGCGGCGCTCGGCATCACCTTCGAGTTCGTGAACATCGGCGGCGGCTTCGGCATCCCCTACCGCCCTGATCAGAAGGCGCTCGATCTGAACACCATGTCCGCCGAGATCACCGCGCTCTTCAACGCCTTCCGCGAGCGCCACGGCCACGCACCCGCCATGTTCATGGAAAGCGGCCGTTTCATGACCGGTCCGCACGGCGTCCTGGTCTCGACCGCCATCAACAGCAAGGACACCTACAGAAAGTACATCGGCCTCGACGCCTGCATGTCCTCGCTCATGCGCCCGGCCCTCTACGGCTCCTACCACCACATCGACGTCCTCGGAAAAGACGGCGTCGAGCGCAGCGAGGTGTACGACGTGGTCGGCTCGCTGTGCGAGAACAACGACAAGTTCGCCATCCAGCGCGAGCTTCCCCCTATCGAGGACGGCGACCTGGTGGTGATCCACGACTCCGGCGCTCACGGTCACGCCATGGGCTTCCAGTACAACGGGCGTCTGCGCCCGAAAGAGCTCATGCTGCGCGCCGACGGCAGCGTCGAGCTGATCCGCCGCGCCGAGACCCTGGAGGACTACTTCGCCACCTACAACTTCGAGCCGAGCGTGCTGAAGCCGTAGGTGTCCTGGGGTTACTGCAAATAGCGAAGTCTACTGAAACAACAAAGGCACCCGGCCTGTCACCGGGTGCCTTTTTCAATTCCTGCAGGGATGCCCCACTTCCGCCCCTCCCCCGCAGCTTCACCCACCCCCAACTTCGCTTTCGTCAAGGTATAGGGAGTCGGATGAGGGGACTTCGCGATCCGCAACCAGGAACGCCTCGGCCTCTGCCGCGGGCATCGGTCTTGCGTAAAGGTACCCCTGCACCTCGTCGCAGCGGCACGCGCGGAGCTTCGCTTCCTCCTCCTCAGACTCCACCCCTTCGGCGATGACGGTGACCCCCATGCTGTGGCCGATGGCGACGATCGCCTTCACGATGCCGGCGGCGTCCTCCCGTATGGTGATGTCGCGGACGAAGGACTGGTCTATCTTGATGCGGTCCACGGAGAAGTTCTTCAAGTAGCTCAAGGAGGAGTAGCCGGTCCCGAAATCGTCGATGGATATCTTCACCCCCAGCGACTTGAACATGCGCAAAAGGGCCACGGATTCGGCGGCGTTGTCCATAAGCATGCTCTCGGTCAGTTCCAGGTCGAGGTACTTAGGTTCGAGCCCGGTCTCGAGCAGGGTATCCACCACCATCTCCGAAAAATCCTCCTGCATCACCTGCTTTATGGAGACGTTGACGCTGATGACGAGTGGGTGCCCGTTCAAGTGCCACTGTTTGCACTGGGCGCATGCCGTCTTGAGAACCCAGGCCCCCAGCTCCCTGATGAGCCCTGTCTGTTCCGCGACCGGGATGAAACGCGCCGGTGCCACCGCACCGAGCTTTTCGTCGTACCAGCGGGCAAGCGCCTCCATCGCGACGACCTTCCCCGTTTTCAACTGTATTTGAGGCTGGTAGTGCACCGAGACCTGCTCCTTTTCGAGCGCCTCGCGCAGCGCCCGCTCGATGGATGCCCGCTCCTGCGCCTTCATGTTCAACGTCTCCGAGAAGAACTGGTACTGGTTCCCCCCTCCCCCTTTCGCCGCATACATGGCGAGGTCCGCGTTTTTGAGGAGCGTGGCGATGTCGGAGCCGTCATCGGGGAAAAGGACGATCCCGATGCTCGCCCCGGTGTAGATCTGGCGCCCGTCGACCTCGAAGGGGTCCTTCATGAGCGCCAGGAGCTTCTCCGCGAGGGTCGCCGCCCCATCGGGCCCGGCTACGGACGCGCAGAGAATGGCGAACTCGTCCCCCCCGAGCCTCGCGAAGGTGTCGCTCGCGCGCACGATGCCGCCGATCCGGCTCACCACGAGCTGGAGCAGGAGGTCTCCTGCGTGGTGTCCCATGGTGTCGTTCACGTCCTTGAAGTGGTCGAGATCGAAGAAGAGGATGGCGAAGCTTTCGCCGTAGCGCCGGCAGCGTGCGAGGGCTTGCGAGCTGCGGTCGTAGAAGAGGGTCCGGTTGGCAAGGCCGGTCAACTGATCGAAGTAGGCAAGGTTATGAACCTCCTGCTCAGCCTGCTTGCGCTTCGTGACGTCGTGGCTCAGACAGAGAAAGCGCTCCCTCTTTCCCTTCAAATCCAGCATGGTTGCGCTGAGGGAAACGTGCAGTTCCCTGCCGTCCCGCGCCGACAGCATCGCCTCCTCCTCGACCAGCCCGGTACTTGCCGTCACCGTGGCTACGAGTGCGTCCCCCCTGTTCCGCTCCAGGAACAGATCGGCGAACTGACGCCCCACCAGTTCCTCCCGGGGGTAACCGAACATCAGCTCCGTGGCGCGGTTCACATCAAGGATGCTCCCGTCGACGGAGACCACGGTGAGGGCCTCTGGCATGGTGGTGATGACGCTGTCGAGGTAGCTGTTCGCGGCGTCGAGCTCAGCCTCATAATCCCTCAGCCGTTCTACCATGCCGTTAAAGCAAAGAGAGACCGAGGCGATCTCGTCGTGCGCCGTCACCGGGAGCACAATGTCGCGTCGTCCCGCGGCGACCTGGCTGGCAGCGTCCTTCAGAAGCCGTATCCTGCGCGAGATGGAGAGGGAGAGGGCAACCCCCAGGATGAGGGCTCCGCTGATCGCTACCAAGGAGACGACGACGAACCGGGTCACGGCGCTCGAAACGCTGTCGAAGGTGGCGGCTGTATGTCGCCCGAGGTTCGCCATCTCGCGGTCGTGGGCGGAGTTCACCTCCTTCAGGAACTCCTGTTCCGCGTTTTCGAAACGCTCCTTCGAGGCAAGCAGTTGCCGCGCCGACGCCCCTACACGCACGACGGCAAGGTATTCGCTCGATGCGGCGAGAAGGGCCTGGCCGGTCTGCTCCAGAGGCTGTTGCTCCTTTCCCTGAGCCAGCATGGTCCTGCAGATGGCGAGGCTGACCTGGAAGCGCTCGCGTCCCTCGGCGATCAGCCTGATTTCCTCCATCCGGGCATTTTCCTGATCCACCCCCTGCACCGAGGTCAAAAAAGCGTACTCCATCGAGGAGGAGACGATGCGCAGCCCAGCATAGCGCAGGTCCTTCAGGGCGAGCAGATGCGGGATCACCTCGCGGTTCACCTTGTTGAAGCTCTCCTTGACGCGCAGGGCGCCGCTGATCCCGCCGACGGCAAGGAGGAGCGTGGCGCATATTACGGCCAGGTAGCTAAGCAGCAGTTTCAGCCAAAGTTGCATAGGGAGGTCTCACGTTCGGCAGGTTCGGATACCCCTATCCTATCGGCAGGCGAGAATAAAAATTTAATGATAATTTGTCCCACTGCGGGCGTAAAAAAGGCGTCCGGGGGCGCCGGACGCCTTTTCCTGCTTGCCTGCTGTCCCGCCTCACTGCCCCAAGGCGTGCCTTAAGTCCTCATCCGGGGTGGAGATCCCACCCAGGTCGTAGTTCTGCACCAGGAAGTCGAGCACTGCCGGTGAGACGTAGGCAGGGAGCGTGGGGCCGAGCCGGATCCCCTTTATACCCAGATGCAGCAGGGTAAGAAGGATCACGTGCGCCTTCTGCTCGTACCAGGAGAGGATCATGGAGAGCGGAAGGTCGTTCACCTCGCACTGGAAGGCGTCCGCCAGCGCCACGGCGATGCGGATCGCGGAGTAGGCGTCGTTGCACTGCCCGACGTCGAGCAGGCGGGGGATGCCGCCGATATCGCCGAACTCGAGCCGGTTGAAGCGGTTCTTGCCGCAGGCTAGCGTCAGGATCACGCAGTCCTTGGGCACCTTCTCGGCCAGTTCCGTAAAGTAGTTTCTCCCCGCCTTCGCCCCGTCGCAGCCGCCGATCAGGAAGAAGCGCTTCACCAAGCCGTTTTTTACCGCGTCCACCACGGTGCCCGCCACCTTGAACACCGCCTCGTGCCCGAACCCTACGAGGATCTCCTGCCCCGGGTTTTCCGGGAGATCGGGGAGCGAGAGGGCCTTGTCGATAACCGGGGTGAAATCGTCCCCTTCGAGGTGCGGGATGCCGGGCCAGGCGACCTCGCCCCAGGTGAAGAGACGGTCGGTGTAGGAGGGGTCCGGTTTCTGGATGCAGTTGGTGTTGAAGACGATGGCACCCTTGAAGTCGGGGAGTTCACGCACCTGGTTCTGCCAGGCGGTGCCGAAGTGTCCGGCGAAATGCGGGTACTTCCTAAGGCCCGGATAGCCGTTGGCGGGGAGCATCTCGCCGTGGGTGTAGACGTAGATCCCCTTCCCCTCGCTCTGCTTCAGGATCTCCTCCAGCATGGGCAGGTCGTGCCCCGAGACGACGATCCCCTTCCCGCCGCGCGTCCCGAGGTTCACCTTCATCGGCTCGGGAGCCTGGAAGTTTTCGGCGTGGCCGTCGTAGAGCAGTTCCATGGTGCGCAGGTTCCACTTGCCGCACTCAAGGGAGAGGTTGACGAACTCCTCGAGGGTCGCCGCGCCGTTCGTCGTCGCGGCGAGGGAGCGGTGGATGAATTCGTAGATGCCATCGTCCTCCTTGCCCATCTCCGCCGCGTGCCATGCAAAGGCCCCCATGCCCAACAGCCCGTAGATGAGGATCTCGATGGTGGAGAGGATATTCGGGTCCTGGTGCCAGGTCAGGATGCCGTGTTGCTTCCCCTGGTCGATGAGAGCCTGGGTCCCCGCTGCGGGCTGCCACAGGGCCGCCTCCTCTGTCAGCTGCGGCGCTTCCCCCCCCTTCTGCTGCCGGTAGGTCTGTTCGTAGAGGGATTTCGCCTTCTCCTTCATCTGGTAGCACTTCTGCAGGCGCCGGGCGATGTCTTCGGGGTCGAAGTTCACGTTGGTGACCCTGGTGAAGAGTCCGTCCAGCATGAAGCGATCCACCTCCTGGTCCTTCGCCCCCAGCTCCCTCGCCCCGCTCGCGTAGAGTGCCACTCCCTGCAGCCCGTGGATCATCAGGTCCAGCAGGGCCGAAACCTGCGGGTCCTTGCCGCAGTTTCCCATCACGTCGCACCCCACCCCGCGGGCCGCCTGCTCACATTGCCGACAAAACATCGCGCTAGCCATTTACGCCTCCCTTGAAAGATTGGAATTTTCCAACCACAGAGTTTCCCAGAAGCGTTTCTTTTTTCAACCACAAAAAGGCAAGGGAGCAAAGATCAGGCGCAAAAGTACGAGGAGTACGATCGGCAAGGGGTGAGGCATGCAGGGGCAGGTGCAGGGTCTGGCGTGAATTCAGTGAGGCTGAGACGGTGCGAGGAGGTCGGCCAATACCGCCGATACCTCCGAGGCGCGGTAGGGTTTCGCCATGGTCGCCTTGAAGCCGAAGGCGGCGTAATCGGACATGATCGGATCGTTGGAGTAGCCGCTTGATACGATGAGGCAGGCGTCCTTGTCGATCTCCAGGATGAGCCCGGCCGCCTCCGTCCCCCCCATTCCACCCGGAATGGTCAGATCCATGATCACCGCATCGAAGGGTGCGGCGTCCTCCATGGCGGCGGCGTACAGTTCCACCGCCTCGCTGCCGTTGCAGCAGGTAGTGACCGTGCATCCCAAAGCAGCGAGGATCTCGGCCATGAGATCGCGGATCATCTGCTCGTCATCCATCACGAGGACCTTGCGTGCCGCGTGCTTTACCGCGGCCGTCTGCTCCTGTGCCGGTTCAGTCTTCGCCGCGGCCTCCGTCCTGGCGGCCGGGAGCAGTATCTCCAGGGTTGTTCCCTGGTCCGGCTGCGAGTGCACCGTTATGTAACCGCCATGCCTCGTAATGACCGAGTGTGCCGAGGAGAGCCCCAACCCCTTCCCTCCCGTCTTCGTGGTGAAATACGGGTCGAAGATCCTCCTCTGGTCCTCGGCGGAGATGCCGCATCCGGTGTCGGTGAACAGGAGCTTGACGTAAGCCCCCGCTGGCAGGGCGAAACGGTTCTCATCGACCAGGGAGATGTTCATGGCGCTCACGGTGAAGGTCCCTCCCCGCGGCATCGCCTGCACCGCGTTGATCGCGATGTTGTTGAAGACCTGGTGCATCTGCCCCTCGTCGACCTCTATCAGGTGCAGGTTGCCCGGAATATCCAGGATGCTCAGCACGCTCGTCCCACGCAGCGCGAGCGACACCGCCTCCTCGATAAGGTGCCTTGCCGCAACGCACTTTTTGATCGGTTTCCCACCCTTGGCGAAGGTGAGGAGCTGAGTGGACAGTTCCGAGGCCCGCTGACACGCCTTCTCCGCCTGCTGGAGGAGCTTTTTCCCGCGCTCGGGCTCTCCCAGGGTCATCTGTGCCAGGGTGATGTTCCCCATGATGCCGGTCAGGATGTTGTTGAAGTCGTGGGCGATACCGCCTGCCAGCACCCCCAGCGATTCCAGCTTCTGCATCTTCAGGAGTTCCTGCTGCGACTTCTCCCGCTCCGTGATGTCGCTGTTGATCTCCATGATGCGCCACGGGCGGTTTTCCCTGTCGACCTGCAGCACCCATCTGCTGTTGACGATGATGCCGGTCCCCGCAGCGGTTGTGTGGGTGAGCCTTCCCTCCCAGCGCCCGTTGCTGCGCAGTTCCTCGTAGATCTCCTCCTGAGCTTTCGGGAAGCGGGTCGCCAAAAGCGGGTGGATCACCTTCCCGAGCGCCTCTTCCGGCGTATATCCGTAGATGGCCGCTGCTCCCTGGTTCCAGTACAGGATGGTTCCTTCCATATCGAGCAGAACGATGGCGTCGTGGGCAAGATCAAGCAGGTCGGACTTCTCCCGCAGCACGTCTTCCTTCTTCATCCGGTCCTGCAGCTCGAAGCAAAGCGCCTCGGCCATCTCGTCGAAGCAGAGCCCAAGCCTCCCGAGTTCCCCCCCTCCCGCCTCCTGTCCGACCCTGACCTCAAGGTCCCCGCCGGCCAGGGCGCGCGAGGCGTGCTCCAAAGCGCTGATCCGGTTCACGATGAGCCGTTTGCTGAGCCATATGTTGAGCCCTAACACGGAGACGAGGATCAGGAACATGACGCCCAGGTTGAGAATGAGTTCCCGGTTCGCCCCCTCGAGCATGATGTCGACCGGTGTCCCCCCCCTGATGTAGGCGTAGGGGGGAAGCTCCGGTCTGAGCCGGATCTTGCGGTAGGCGGAGAGGCGATGGATGCCGTCGTTTGAGACGATGTCGATGATCCCCGCCTCCGGGCCGTTTTTCATCTTTTCGAAGTGGTTGGTGCGGTCCGGCTTGCCGATGAACTTTTCCGGATCGATGGTGCGGTAGAGGAAGGTCCCTTTGTGGTCGAAGATGCCGAACGAGGTGCCTGCCGGCAGTTTGGCCGCCTCCAGCAGGTTCCCGATGTTTGCGAGGTCGATGCCGAAGAGGATGGCCCCGTCGAAGGCGCCGGTCTCGTCCTTGAGCGGGTAGGCGAAGTTGATGATGGGCTTTTTGCTGGCCCTCCCCACGGTGTACTCCCCGGGGGAGAAGCGGCCGCTGTCCCTTGCGTCCTTGAAGGCCTTCCTGTCCGCTAAGGAAACCGGTCTACCACTGGGGAGGGCGGTCGCCCAGGTCATCCCCTGGCGGTCCACGATCATGATGTTCGCGTACATCGGGAATTTTTTCTGCAGCCCCGCAAGCAGCTGGTCGACCGCGGCAGCATCTTTCCCGCGCACCTGCGGCATGAGGGAGAGGAGTTCCATCATCTGCTCTGCCGCCTCGACCTTGCTGTTCAGCTCGGAGGCGATGTTGTCCAGGAGGTAGGTGGTCGCACGGGTGGAAAGGCGCAGGTCGTCGGTGCGCCCCTGCAGGCCGGCATGGATGATCAGGGCAACCGAGGGAAGCGCCATGATCATCAACATGCACACAATCAGAAGATGAATCGGTAGTGATTTCAACCAATGCATTACAAGAATCCCACTGTCAGAGGGCACAAAGAGACTTCATTACTAGTATTAACGAACAAAAATAGTAATTGATCATGAGTTCGATGTCAAAATTACTTTTCGGGAACTTTCGAATGTTCAGTGTCGAATTGGAACTTAAGCCCGCAGCGTACCGCCCCAAGCCGGGGCAGAGTTGCCTAAGCCGGACCTGTGCCTATACTTGGCGTGACCCGCTACGGCACGGCCGCCAAGGGAGGTATCGCATGCACCGCATCGCACGGAGCGCGCTGCTAACCGTCATCATACTCTCGGGATTCACCGCGAACGGACATGCACTGACCGGGCTCAACCAGTGCGGTCCCGGCACCGCCCCGCCACTCGGGGTGCGCTGCAGCCGAAACCAACTGCTGTTAGGGTACCGAAACGCAGCGGGGGCATGCCTCTGGGTCTGCTGCACGCCCAACAGCGACGGCGTGACGTACGACTGCTCAGGCAACCCCACCCCTTCCGACTACAAGATGGACCTCGGAAAAGTCCAGCCCCGCCCCTGGAAGAGCATCTTCACCGTCCCACCGGTTTTTGAAAATGAAGAGTGAGCTTCAGCTAAAATCGACGCTGTAACATCCACATATAGGTCTGTATCTTCATGGTTCATCCGTGATAAAATTTTCTTGTAGCAGAAGCAAAAAGGCACGTAAACAAGCACCATGAACGGCGTAAGCCCGGAGGTGGATCATGAGATCCAGTACAAAAGACACAACAAAGGGTGCCTTGCACGAAGCAAAGGGTAAAGTAAAGGAAAGTATCGGCAGCGCCTTCCGGAACGTTTCCCTGGAAGCCGAAGGCAAGGGCGAAAAGGTAGCAGGTAAAGTGCAGAAAAACATCGGCAAGGCCGAAAAGAACATAGAGGATGATCTGGACGTGGAAAGAAGCCGTAAAGGCAGGATCTAAGGTTTCTTATTCAAGTCGTGACTAAGAAAAGGGGACGCCGGGCGGCGCCCCCTTTTTTTGTGTGAGCCATTACCGGTTCCCGTTGCCGTCGACACCACTTTGCGTCGCTTTACGGGTGAAGCGTTCATTAACCGTTAAAGAAAACCGCACACGGCGTCGATAAATCATCAACTGCGGTTTTGCCTCCACCACTCGGTCAACGTACAGCGAACCCCAACCGGAGCGGCCATTTGTACGACAAGGTAAAAATACTGGTAGTTGACGACGAGGAGATGAACAGGGAATTGCTAGTCGCCCTGTTTGAAGACCTCGGACAGATTGTCACGGTTGCCAACGGCAGGCTTGCCCTGCGGGAGATCGAGAAGAGTCCGGACTTCGACCTGGTGCTTCTCGATCTGCACATGCCGGAGATGGATGGATTCGAGACGCTTCGGGTCCTGAAGAAGCACCTCTCATGGCGCGAGATCCCGGTCATCATCGTCACGACGGGTAGGGACGATGTTAAAGAGACCCTCGCCATTGGCGCGAACGACTTCGTCGCAAAGCCCTACGACTGTGAAGAGCTGCGGCTGCGCGCGATCACCCAGCTAAAGAGCAAGAAGCTCCAGGACCTCTACAAGGACCTGGGCGGGCACCTCGAGGCGGAAGTGCTGCGCAAAACGGCAGACCTCAGGAAGGCACTCGCCATAGCGCAGGAGGCGGAATACGAGATCACCCTGAGGCTTGGGCGGGCAGCCGAATTCCGCGACATGGAAACCGGGTTGCACACAAGGCGCATCAGCGAGATGTCGGAACTTCTGGCGCAATTAGCCGGCCTGAGCCATGCGGATTGCGAGCTTTTGCGTTACGCCTCCCCGCTGCACGACGTCGGCAAGGTTGGTATCCCGGACCGCATCCTGCTAAAACCGGGGAAGCTCACCCGGGAAGAGATGGACATCATGCGCCTGCACACGGTGATCGGGGGTAGGATCCTGAGCAACGCGAAAAGCTACCCCTCCCTGGAGATGGGACACATCATCGCCCTGCAGCACCACGAGAAATGGGACGGCACCGGGTACCCGAACGGCATCGCGGCGGAGGCGATCCACATCTTCGCCCGGATAGTATCCATAGTCGACGTCTACGACGCCCTTTCCTCCGAACGCCCTTACAAGCCGCCGTTCTCAAGAGAGAAAACGCTCGAGATCATGAGCGATGGAAAGGGAACCTTTTTCGACCCCGTGCTGCTCGATCACTTCATCGACCACATCGACGCCTTTGCCGCTATCAGGGAGAACCTGAAGGATCAGGACCCGGAGCCGGACAGCGAACTCGGCGCGCTGGCCCTTCTCGCCTGAGGGGTGTACCTTGCCCCGATGTAGGAGTGGGTGAAGAGAATTGACGGAGCGTTAGCCGGGGAGAGGGGTTCCGCAGTAGGGGCAGGCGGTGCAGGAGGCGTCGACGTAGCGCCGGCAGGGTTCGAAAACGCACTGTTTCGGCTGCCTCGCCGCTGGTGCTACGGGTGCTACGGGCGCTACGGCGGTAACGGGGACGACATGGGCCGGCTCGCTCTGAGCGGCCTCTTTGAGGGGGATGCACTCCAGCGCTTCTTCCATCTGGAGCCTGCGTTTCTCGACGTTTTTCGCTTTCTTCAACTTGCCGTTTTTCGACATGCTTCACTTCCAAAGAGCGGGCAGAAAAAAGGGGTTACCCGACCGGGTAGCCCCTTTGCCGTATGCGGTTGTAGAATTTCGGGACTCGGAGCTATATCAAACCCCTGAGCCGAATGCAAGCGTTACGTCGGGAGTCGGACGGTTGGTCACTGCAGCAGACTGCAGAGCGTTATCAGCCGCCCGTTGATGTGACCGGTCCGCTATGCTGCGCCGCCCCCTGAAAGAACTTGCGCCCGCCGCCGGGCTGATAATGCACCACCGCGCGGCGCTCCCCATGACTCGTCCCCCCCCTGCTTCCGGACCGTGAGTCATTTAGCTGGTGTGGCATGCCACGAAAGTGTTGCAAGCAAGCTGTGGCATGCCACAGTTTCTCCTAAATCATTAAAAAGCCGTCCTGCCGTTACCCCACCTCGCACACCCTACTTTTTTTCTCTACGAAGCCTGTCATTACAACGAGTTGCCGCTCCAGCTCGCCTATGTGGCCTGTTATTTTTGCCGCCGCCGTAAACATGGGAGCGCATTTTGTAAACATTCCAGCAAACACCGCGTGACCATCCATGAAGCCAAGCGACAGCAACCGGTCGTCCAACCAAGGAGGAAAGGCCATGACTACCCAATACGAATTCACCAGCAACGATTTCCACCGTGTCCGCGCCATGTTCCGCTCCAGCACCGGTGTCATGCTCGGTCATCACACGAGAGACCTGGTGTATAACCGCATGTCGCAGCGCGTCGACGCAACCTACTCCCGTGATTTTTCCCAATACCTGGACCGGGTGCTGATCGGCGACGGCAACGAGTTGGGCGAGTTCACCAGGGCGCTTGCCGCGCAGCCGGGCTCTTTCTTCAAGGCACAGCATCAGTTTGCCGCGTTGAGGGAGCACCTGAAAGGGCTGCATATCCCGGGAGCCCTGCTCTGGAGCTGTGCCGCCGCGACCGGTGAAGAAGCGTACTCGATGGCCATGACCGCGCACGATGCGCTAAACGGCGATGTCCGTTCGGTAAAGATCCTCGCCACAGACATAGATCTTTCCGCCCTGGCCTTTGCCGAAGCCGGCAACTACCCGGCGGAGCGCCTGCGCAACGTCCCGCTGACCTTCAGGCAGAAATACTTCACCCGTCTTGCCTGCCGTGAAGAGGTTTACCAGATAGCCCCGGAAATCCGGCGCATGGTCACCTTCCTTCCCTGCAACCTCGCGTCCGCGGAGTGGGTCCTGAAGGGGAAGTACGACGCCGTCTTCTGCCGGGAGGTGTTCGATCACTTCGATCCCGGGACCCAGCAGGCCCTGGTGGCGCGGATGGCCGGGATGTTGAAGTCGGGCGGGCTCTTGTGCTTCGGAGACGCGGAACCCCATCTCGAGGACCGGCGTTTTGAAGGGAGAGGCGGCAAGGTGTACGCGCTGAAACCGACCTTCGGCTTATTGAAATAGAAAGAAGAGTCTTCCCGGAGGCGGCCCTCCGTCTCCGGGATCATGATGTGACTACTATCAACCCACCTTGCCGTGCGGGCGTCTGAGTCCCGTACTGCAATCGATCAAGTTACCCCGCTCCACACGTCTCCCTGATGATGGAGCCGTCGCGCACCTCGAAGATCCGGTCGAACCCCTCCACCATGCGGTGATCATGGGTCACCACGAGAATGGCGGAATGATTCTCCACCGCCAGGGACTTCAGCAGCGCCATGACGTTCTTCCCGTTCTCGGTATCGAGCGCGGCGGTCGGTTCGTCCGCGAGGATGACCCTGGGCTTGTTCGCCAGGGCTCTCGCGATGGCGACACGCTGGGCCTCGCCGCCTGAGAGCGCCATCGGATAACTGCCGAGACGCTGCCCGAGGTTCAGCGACTTCAAAAGCTGCTCCGCCCTACCCTTTGCTTCGCCGCTCGGGAAATTGTTGATCTCAAGCGCCACCATGACGTTTTCCAGCGCGGTCAAGAAAGGAATCAGGTTGTGCGCCTGAAAGATGAAACCGAGCTTTTCCCGGCGCATGCGCTTCAGGTCCAGCCCGGGCACCCAGCCGCCGTCGGCGACGGTCACCCCGTCGACGATGATCCTTCCGTGCGTCGGCTCATTAATGAGGCCGATGGCGGTCAAAAGGGTGGTCTTTCCCGACCCGGAAGGCCCGAGGATCGCCACAAGCTCCCCGGGACGGACCTGAAACGAGGCATGGGAGATGGCGGTAACGGCGGTATCGCCCTTGCCGTAGATCTTCGTAACGTTGTCCACTTCGATAGCGTACATGTTCACCCACCCAGCGCTTCCGCAGGCTCGACCTTGAGCGCCTTGCGGATGCCGACGAAACTGGAAACCGTGCAGATAACCACGACGATGGCAAACAACACCTGCAGGTCGAACGCCTCAAGGACGATGCGCCGCGGGAATTTTTCATAAGTAAGGGAGATCAGAGCGTAGCCGACCGCGTAGGCGATCACGCCCATGAGAAGCGACTGCTGCAGGATCATCCCTACGATGACCCGGTTCTGCGATCCGATCAGTTTCAAGGTCGCGATGACCCTGATCTTGTCGAGGGTCGAGGTGTAGATTATGAGCGAGATGATGACTGCCGAGATCACCAGCAGGATGACGCGGAAAAGTCCCAGCTGCATCCGGGCCTTTTCGATCATCCCCTTGGTGAGGATCTTGGTCTGCCCCTCCTCGGAGATGGCGCGGTAGTGATTCCAGCGCTCTATCCGCTGTTGCACCTCGTGCAGGCCTGCCCCCGGAGCGAGCCGGGCAACCACGGTGTTCACCGTATGGGTGGATTCGGTGAGATCGCTTACGTTCTTCTTGAGGAATTGCGCCTGGGACTGGGTCAGGTTCTCAAGCCTGTCCAGATCTGCCGCAACGCGTTCCCTGTTGTTCCTTATGGCGTCGTTGTCCTTTTTGAACTGGATCTCTTGGGCGTCGGCGAGGCTCACGTAGGCCGCCGGGTCGCCGCTTGAGGAGACGACCTTGCCGGTGATGCCCACCACGGTGTATTCATGGAGCCCCAGGCGGATCTTCTCGCCGAGCGCCATCTTCATCGCCTTGGCGACCACCATCTCGTAATGCTTCTGACGGATGTTGCGCCCGGCAAGGATCGCGGGTGGGCCGCCGATGCCGCCCAGATCGTAGCCGATCAGGAAAAAGCGGAAAGGGTTCCCGGCGCGTTCGATCTGGATGGTCTGAAAGGAAAGCGGCGAGGCCTCCGCCACGCCGGGGACGGACTTGATGCGGTACTTGATGTCCTCGGGGATGCGGGAGCTCTCTGCAAACGGACCGTTCGTGTCCTTCTGCACCACCCAGAGGTCGGCCTTGGTGCAATGGAGCACGGCGAGGGCATCGGCGAAGAGGCCGCGGTAAATCCCTCCCATGCTCATCACGACGCCAAGCAGCAAGCCCAGTCCGATCGAGGTAAGTATGAAACGTCCCCGGTGAAACCGTATGTCCCGTATCGCCAGGTTCATTGCGGTGTCACCTTCCGCCCGTCGGCGAACTGCGCCATCTCAGCAGGAGGCGCCAGGGCGATCAGATCGCGCCCGTCGAGCCCCGATAAGATTTCGGAGAATCCTTTGCGGTCCTCGATGCCCACCTTGACCGGTTTGAAGACGAGCCTGCCGTTGGCTATCACCCATACGCCACGCTGTTGTTCCCTGGAGACCAGGGCCGCGGAAGGGAGCGATACCGCCCCCTTCTTGCTCCCCGTGACGATGTAGACCTCGGATTGCTCGCCGAGCCGAAAGTTCCGCCGCGCTTCGCAGAATGCCACGTCTACCTCGAGCTCTTCGGTCACGCGGTCGCTTTCACGCCCAAGGCGCGCCACCTTCCCCTCACAGGGTTGGCCTGCGCTGGAGCGGAGCGTTATGATGGCGCTGTTGCCGACGGCTATACCCTTCAGCAGCGCTTCGTCCACATTCGCCTTCACCCAGACGGTCCCGGGATCGGCCATGGTGAAGATGGCCATTCCCGGGGTCACCGTTGATCCTTTCTCGAGGTCCCTGGTGATGATGACGCCGTCCTGCGGAGCGTAGATCATGGTGTCACCCACTTTGCTCCTGGCGAATCCCAGACCCGCCCGGTTTACCGACTGCTCCATCCGCGCCGATTCGAGAGCCGCGGCGCTGCGGGCCACTTCCTCCCTGGCAACGAGGAAGGCGTTTTCGTACTGTTCGGCCTCGAGCCTGGAAACCAGGTTCTTTTCGGCCAGCGCCTTGTAACGCTGGGCGTTCTTTTCCGCGAGGACCAGATTTGCCTTCGCCTTCTTAAGCGTTGCCTGCTCCGCATCCAGGTTGGCGGCCGCCCTTTGAACGCCCGCCTCGGACTGATTCCGCTGCTGCACGAAGTCGCCGTCCTCAAGCCTCGCCAGCAGTTGCCCGCGCCGGACATGGCTACCCTGATCGACGAAAACTTCGACGATCCGGCCGGTAATCTTGCTGGAAACGGGGATGACGACCTTGGCCTCGACCGTACCGTTGCCGTAGACCTCTTCCGTCAGATCACGCCTTTCAAGTTTCACGGCATGCACCTTCCGAGGGGCGAGCAGCGTCAGTTTCAGCAGCACCACCGCTGCGGCCAGGAAGCCGGCCCAGAGAAGGTACTTTTTCCTCGCGGCCAGTGTTTTCATCAGCGCCATATACCACTCCTTCTCGAAATTCGTCTCAGTCTTTACCTACCGCCCTGTCCATACGCGCAAGGGCGATCTGATAATCGTAAAGGGCCTGGATCTGCGCCGTCCTCGCCTCGAGTGCCTGCGATTGCGCGTCGGTCACCTCGATGATGTTCCCGACCCCTTCCTGATATCTACCTTCAGCCAATGCCTTGCTCTCATCGGCCGCGGCAACCTCTTTTTCCGTCGATACCATGCGGGCACCGGCCTCCCTTACCCCGAGCCAGGCCGCTTCCACCTCCTTGGCGACCTGCAGCCGTTCGCCTTCCTGCTGTGCCGCGACGGCGCTTCTAAGCGCTACAGCCTCCTTGACCTGCTCCACGGTGGCGAATCCGGATAAGAGCGGGACGGTCAGGTTTACGCCGACGCCCCACACGTTGCCGGAGGGGGGAAGGTCCCGATCCGCATAGCCGAAACTTGCCGTCGCAGAGAGAACGGGAAGAAATCCGCTTTTCGCCGTTTTGAGGGATGCCTGGGCGGAGTTTTCCAGCGCACCCAGGCGCTTCAGCTCGGGACGGTTGGCAAGGGCATCCATTTGCGCCGCCGCCAGTTCAGGCGCCTCAGCCGGTGCAACCTGCGGAGCGACGAGTTTACGCTCTCCCAGGGAAGCAATCCCAAGGGCGTTGGCGAGCTCGACCCTGGCCAAGTCGCGGTTGTTTTGCGCTCGTATCAGGGAGGTCCTCGCCGCGTAGAGATTGGCTTCGGCCCGCGCCACATCCACCTTGGCCTTGAGCCCCTCTTTGAAAAATTCCTGTGCCTGCCTGAAGACCGCCTCTCGCGCGAGAACCGTTTCGTTCACCGCGTCGACCTGTTTTCCCGCGGCGAGCAGCAGGTAAAAACCGTTTCTGACTCGGAATAAGACGTCCTGTCGCGTCACGGCAAGCGCATCGAGTGCCGCGGAGCGATTCCACCCGGCGGCCTCGACCGCGCCCGCCGTCCTGCCGAAATCGTAGATGGTCTGGCCGGCGGAAAGCGCTGCGGTGGTCACGTCCGACTCGAGGGTGCTTTGCTTAACCGGGAAATAGGACCGCCCCTTGCTCCAGTCCGAAGAGATCCTCACCTGGGGGTAATAGCCGGCAAATGCCTGACCGGATCGTGCCTCGGCACCGGCAAGGTTTGCCTTCGCTTCAAGGATCTGCGGGTGGTTTTTCAGCGCGGTGGCTACCGCCACATCCAGGGAGAGCGGTTCTTCGGCATGGGCCTGTGCCGTGAAAAGCACCGCCATGACTACTTGAAGGGAGAGTGCTTTGAAACGCCTGCGTGGAGTGCGGCAGGCACTTGTTACCGATACTGGAAAATCGAGGTGCATCCGGGCTGCCTTCCTTTTCCTACAGGTATTTGGTCAGCGACGATATCGCCTGGCATGGAGGTGGGGAGCTACGCGGCGTCAAAAGACATGCGGATATTCTGATATCAGCAAGTAAGGGAAGATTCAACAGAAATTTGTCCGCTCTCACTCATAAAAAGCATAAACGAGCGTAACGGCGATTAAAAAAAACCGATTAGTCGTGGGGATCAACGATCCAGGGAGCGCATCGCGATGTCGACCAGGCGTTTGAACTCCGCGACTTCCGCCTCGGACATGTCGCCGGTCATCAAGTCCACCACTTCGTCGCTTTTTCTTTGCAGCAATTCAACGGTCGGAAGGGTCTTCTCGCTCAGAAAGATCTTTGACTGCCGCCGGTCCTGATCGCATGCCACGCGGTAGATGAGCCCGTCACGCTCCATGCGGCTCAGCGTGTTCGCCATGGTGGGCTGCTCGACCTGGATGTTCTTGCACAGCTCGGCCTGCGTCTGTCCCCCTTCGTCGTCCAGACAGCAAAGCACCGGGAGCTGCCCCTGCGTGACGCCATGCGGCTTCGTCTGCTCGTTGACCTTCGCCATGAGCATCCTCGCCAGCCGGTTGATCTTGTAACAGAGATTCTTATCCACTGCAGTCATTCTCCTTCACCCCGATCGTCGTGAAAGCAGCGCCTTGAGAGCACCTGCCCGTTCAAAAGGTGGCTGGGATACGGCCTAAAACAGGTCCTGCGCCTCTTCTAACATGTTGCCGAACCTTTTCAAAGCTGATTTATGAATACATCTGCCAGTGCATCAACGCTGCGGGTCTTTCGACCCCACACAGACGTTGCCTCGGCAAAGCCCCTGCTGCCATCCCAAACTGCAGAAGCGCCCCCGGCCCATACCGGAAGCGCTTCTGAATGTCACATGTTTGAATTTCTCACGCGCAGCCGTGAATAGCCTGCAGGATGTTCTTCGAATGAGTCGGATGGACATGCACCGTAGCGCCGACCTGCAGCAGGGTCAGACGGTTTTCCACCGCGAGTGCCATCTCGTGAATCATTTCCGTGGCCGCCTCTCCGATGATGACCGCACCGGCGATCTCGGAGGTCTCCTCTTTGACGAACAGCTTCACGAAGGCAGGGGCGACCTTGTCCACCACCGAGCGACCGTTTGGTACCTGCGGGAACGTGTAGGCCTTCACCCCGGCCCCTTCGCACGATGCCCCAACGGCAGCCACTTCGGGATGAGTGAAGGCGACCCGGGGCACTGCCTGCTGGTTCAGGGTGCTACGCCCCCCCTCCAGCAGGTTCTGAACCAACAGTTGTGCTTCCTTTTCCGCGGCATGGGCCAAGGTCAGTCCTCCGGCCACATCGCCGACGGCGTAGACACCCCGGACGTCGGTCTCCATCAGCTCGTCGACCTTGATGGCACCCGCTTCCGTCCGCACTCCGGCAACTTCAAGGTTCAGTCCCTCGATATTGGCGCTGCGCCCGATGGCTACCAGTACTTTGTCGATGGCGTCGATCACCTCGCCGTTTTTAAATGCCACGCTGACCTTGCCGTCGGCAACGGTGATCCGCTCTATGGACGTGCCGGTCTGCACCTTTATCCCCTGAGCTTCAAAGGCAGCCTGCAGAGCCTTGCCGGCCTCAACATCCTCCCTTGGCAGCAGCGATTCCATCGCCTCGGCGATGATGACTTCACTGCCGAATGTGTTGTACAGAGTGGCGAACTCGCACCCGATTGCACCACCTCCAACGATAAGGAGCTTCTCCGGCAGTTCCGTGTTGACCAGCATCTGGTCGCTGGAGAGGATGTGCTTTCCGTCGAAGGGAGCGGCGGAGAGTTCCCGAGGTCTGGAGCCGGTGGCGATGATGATCGTCTCACCGCGAAGCATTTCCCTGGTGCCGTCGTTGCGATTTACGGCGATCACGCGGTCCGATTCGAAAGAGCCCTTGCCGCGAAAACAGGTTATCCCGGCCTGGTCGAGCATCCCCTGCACCGCGCCGCGCAACATGCCGAGATCCCCGTCGGTGACCGCACGCACTTTTCCCAGATCGACCGCACCCACATGCAGTTCCAGGCCGTACTTCGCAGCATCCTTGGCATATCGGTAAGCGGTAGCGGCCTTCAACAGAGACTTGGTCGGCATGCAGCCGCGGTTCAGACAGGTGCCGCCGAAAGATTCCGGTTCCTCCTGAATCAGCGCAACACTTTTGCCCGCCTTGCTCAACGTGATTCCCGCGTTTATGCCGCCGGGCCCTCCGCCGATAATGACAACATCAAAGTCTTGCACGCATCCTCCCTTTTGGTTCGTTCTGGTTGCCTTCCGATCCGGACGGCCGAAATACATAGCGGGCTATAGAAATATATAGCCAGCTATATTTTGTCAAGCAGAAACCGATCATCCGTCATTTCCCCACCTTACCGGCGATCCGCGAAGACAGTAACGACGGAGGAAGATAGAACCAGACCCATTCGCCTTGACATAGGGCTGGTGCGTGTAAGACTAAAGCGGTTGCGCAGCCGGGGTCACGGAGCAAGTCCAAGGGGATCTGAGCCGCCTGCTCTTTTTCACGCGTCATATAGCTTTGACAAACTCCCCTAACGCACTCATATCGACTTGACCGACCGCGATTCTGTCCGCGCCTTCACCTCCTCACACTTACCCGACCCGCATTGAAAACAGCCAGAGCATTCGTAACACCGGGCACATCCGACAGCGAACCACACACTTTCACACTTCCCACCTCCTTTGTGCCCATTCTCGTCCGGATGCCACCCGTCTCGGCACGCATCATCTTCCGGCGCCAACTGGCGCTCCACCATCTCAAAAAAAGGAGGTCGTCATGGCAACAGGAAACGACATCGTCAACCTGGCAAGCCAGCACATCGGCGAGCGCTACCTTTTGGGGACGGCGGTCCCGAAAGACAACGCATCATGGGTCGGTCCGTGGGACTGCGCGGAATTCGCCTCATGGTGCATCTACCAAGTGAGCCAACAGTTGTACGGCTGCGAAAACGGAGAGTGCTGCCCGCCATCGCAGGCCGACGCCTACACAGGATACTGGGGACGGGACGTGAGGTGTCTCGGCACGGAGATCCCGTTGCAACAGGCGGCAGCGACCCCGGGAGCCTTCGTGCTGCGTAACCCCGGCCGCAAATGCGGCCATATCGTGATCTCCGACGGTACGGGAGGCACCATCGAAGCGCACTCCACCGCCCGCGGGGTGATCTGTGACACCTTGAGCGGCCGCAGATGGGACACTGGAATCCTGGTGCCATGGATCCAGTACTCCCCGCTGGCGCAAACGCCGGTACTCGCAAATCCGGGTACCATCTACCGGGTTAAAAAACCGATGCAATCCGGCGCCATCGTACTGGAGATACAGAAAGCGCTTCAAAACCAGGGGATTAATCCCGGCATACTGGACGGAGTCTACGGTTGTCACACCGCCGCTGCGGTGCAGGCCTTCCAGATCTCCCGGGGGCTTGTGGTGGACGGCGAGGTGGGACCTGTCACGGCTGCGGCACTGGGAATAACTCTGGGGCGCAACGCCCGAGGAGGGAGACAATGACGAAGGGAAAAAGCAGGTTCCTTCCAAAGACCGGAATGCCGCTTTTTGCAATTCCGGACCCCATCGACTTCAGGGACTTGATGTATCTCCCCACCCTGGTTGAGGTGCAGAGGGAACGACCGGTAGAGGACTATCTATCCCTCGGCATCCCGGTGCTGGACCAGAAAGAGACCCCCAGCTGTACCGGTTTCGCGCTGGCCACCGTCGTTCACACCTTGGTGAAGCATCGCGACAAGAAGCTCCACGGCCAGGTTAGCCCGCAAATGCTGTACGAGATGGCCCAGCGCTACGACGAGTGGCCTGGTGAGAAATACGACGGTTCAAGCGCGCGCGGCGCCATCAAGGGGTGGCACAAGCATGGGGTCTGCAAAAGTGAACTGTGGCATGGGAAACTGACCCCCGAGGTATCCCTGGATGCCCTGTCGCTCCCGCTGGGGGCATACTACCGGGTGAACCACAAGGATCTGGTCGCCCTTCACGCGGCGATCACCGAAGTCGGCATCCTCTACGCGACGACACTCGTCCATTCCGGCTGGGACGAAGTGGATAAAACCGGGATCATCACATGCAGCGAGGAGATCCACGGGGCACACGCCATAGCGATCGTAGGTTACGACACCAAAGGCTTCTGGTTCCAGAACAGCTGGGGGACCAAGTGGGGGAAAAACGGCCTTGCCCATATCTCATACGACGACTGGCTCGCCAACGCTAAGGATACATGGGTCTGCCGCCTGGGTGTCCCGATGGATATAGAACTAAGCACGTCAACGGCGACCCTCCATTCGGCAGCCGTACCGCGTTCCAACGCCGCGTCTTTGCACGACCTGCGCCGCCACATCGTCAGCATCGGCAACAACGGGCGACTCAAGACAACCGGTGACTACGGCACCTCGCCAAGCGACGTCGACAACATGGTGGCGGAGTGCAAGGAGACCCTTTCCGAGTGGCAGAATCAGGGGAAAACGAGGCGGGTGCTCCTCTACGCGCACGGCGGGCTCGTGGACGAAGCGACAGCGGTACAGGTCCTGGCGGATTTTCTTCCCGTCTTCATGGCAGCAGGCGTCTACCCGATCTCTTTCATATGGCATAGCGACTTCTGGACCACGCTGAAGAACATGCTATCGGACGCAACATGCCGCCGCCGTCCCGAAGGTTTCATTGACAGTGCCAAGGATTTCATGCTGGACCGGCTTGATGATGCCTTGGAGCCTCTGGCCCGCGTGCTGGGAGGAAAGGCCCAGTGGTGCGAGATGAAGGAAAACGCGGTGCTGGCGACGGCCGGTACCGACGATGCCGGGGTGGCAGTAGGTGGCGCACGCTACCTGGCGGACCGCTTGGAGAAGGAACTCGGCGGCGGAGTTGAATATCATCTGATCGGCCACAGCGCGGGCAGCATCTTCCATGCCCCCCTGGTCCAATACCTTGCGACCAAGGGTGTGATCAGCTCCGGGCCGATGGCCCGGCAAAAAGGCCTCGGAGTCCCCATCAAGAGCTGCACCCTTTGGGCGCCGGCCTGCGACGTACGGCTCTTCAAAGAGAGCTACCTGCCGCTGATAGGGAATCAGATAGAAAAATTCAGCAGCTTCATACTCAACGATGAAGCGGAGGAAGACGACAACTGCGCCCACATCTACAACAAGTCCCTTCTATACCTCGTATCCGACGCCTTTGAAGAGGAGGCTCGCATACCGTTTGTCAGCGACGGCTGGCCAATTTTCGGTATGAACAAGTTCATCAAAAAAGACGCGGAACTCAGCGCCCTTTTCAAATCCGGCAAGGCCGAGCTGGTTCTCGCCCCCAACACCGAGCCTGCCCCGGTAAGGCGATCCAACGCAAGGCATCACGGCGATTTCGACAACGACAAAGCTACCATCACAGCGACCTTGCAGCGTATAACGGGCGTGGAACGAGGAGTATGCGAGTTCGCCCCCCGGAAGCCCTCAGCGGCACTCAGAGACATCCGCCGCAACTTGCAGAGGTAAGCACATCTCAACGAAAGGGAGGAAAGGACATGGCTAAAGGACTTGCTCTATGTATCGGCCTCAACGCAGTTGATCCTCAACATTACAGCGGTTGGTCCGGACACCTAATGGCCTGCGAAGCGGACGCACAGGACATGACCCAGATCGCGAAGTCACAGGACTTCACCGCAACCACCATTCTCACCAGAGAGGCGACCCTGGGAACGGTCAAAAGGAGAATCGAGGAAGCCGCCGCGAGTCTGCGCGGTGGAGACACCTTCATGCTGACCTACTCCGGCCACGGCGGTCAGCTTCCAGACCTGAACCACGACGAACCCGACGGCCTGGACGAAACCTGGTGCCTGTTCGACGGAGAGTTGGTGGACGATCAAATGTACGCGCTGCTCGGGGCCTTCCAGGAACATGTGCGAATCATCGTACTCTCCGACAGTTGTCACAGCGGCACAGTGGTAAAGCAGGCCTACTACCACGGCACCGCCGATGCCCGAAAATCGGCCATGGGTGATCTGCCCCGCTACCGCTGCATGCCACCGGAAGCGATCCTGGCAACGTACAGGAAAAACAAGGCGTTCTACGACCCCATCCTCAGGGAACGTAAACTGATCAAGCGCCAGGAATCGGTAAAGGCATCCGTCCTGCTCATTTCCGGTTGCCAGGACAACCAGCTTTCCCAAGATGGCAACTTCAACGGCCTTTTCACCTCGCACCTGCTAAGGGTCTGGGATGAGGGGAGCTTCGACGGAGGGTACCGTAAGTTCCACAAACAGATCCTGCGCCAGATGCCACCGGACCAGACTCCCAAGTACTTCCGCGTAGGCATTCAGGATGCCGCTTTCGAGAAGTCGAAACCCTTCAGCATCTGACCGTCGGCACGAGCCGCCGTCGAACTGGCATTTAAAGAAGATGGGGTTACCGGATCGGTAACCCCTTTTTTTTAAGTCGCGGCTTTAAGTCGATGATCAAGCCGAGTTTCATGCCCGCCCTTTTCTACTTGCGCAGAATTGTTGGTTGGTAGTACGCTCGATTGCGCTCTTAGTCCTGAGGTTGCATGCCTCGTTTGGAAAGCAGAGACAGCTTTTGCTCTACCCTCCGGAGGACCGGTTCCCTTTGATTTGTTTGCAGTACGAAAAAACACACATTTTCGCTCTCGCCCTCGCGCGACGCGTCTTGCCGGTCCTTCTTCTGCCGGCCCTGCTACTGCTCGTGCCGTGCTACGCATGGGCCGCGGCGGGCGGGACCATCGTCGTCGGCGGCGACCACAACTATCCCCCTTATGAATTCATCGACAAGGACGGCCACCCCGCCGGTTTCAACGTCGACCTGACCCGCGCCATCGCCGAGGTGATGGGGATGACGGTGGAGATCCGCCTGGGGCGCTGGGAGGAGATGCGCCGGGCACTGCAGACGGGCGAGGTGGATATCCTCCAGGGGATGGTCCAGGCGGAGGTGCGCGCCAAGGATTACGAGTTTTCGCCCCCCCACTCCATCATCAACCAATCGGTGTTCGCCCGCCGCGGCACGAAACCGGTACGGGACCTGAACGACTTGAAGGGGAAGGACGTCCTCGTGCAAAACGGCGGCATGATGCACGACTACCTCCTGGAAAAGAACATCGGCGCGAGGATCGTACCGGTCGACACCCACGTGGACGCACTTCGCCAGTTAGCCGCGGGGAAGCACGACTACGCCCTGGTCGGGAACCTTCCCGGGCTGTACCTAAGCCGCGAGTTCGGCCTCTCCAATATCGTCCCGGTGGGGAGGCTCTTCGCCGGTCAGCCGTATGCCTATGCGGTCAAAAGGGGTAACGACCAGATCCTTTCGCAGTTCAGCGAAGGGCTTGCCATCCTGAAAAACACCGGGCGCTACGAGAAGATCCACGACAAGTGGCTCGGCGCGCTGGAGCCAAGCCCCGTCTCCTGGCGCAAGATCGTCACATACGCCGCCATCACGGCGCTGCCGCTTTTGCTTTTATTGAGCGCCATAGGTTACATAAACCGCACGCTGAAAAAGGAGATCGCACACCGCACCCGCGAGATGCAGTTGCAGCAGCAGCAACTGATCCAGGCGGACAAGATGGCCTCGCTCGGCATCCTCGTATCCGGGATAGCGCACGAGATCAACAATCCGACGGGGCTTTTGCTCTACAACCTCCCGGTACTGAAGAAGATCTTCCGTTCGGCCGAAGAGCACCTGGAGGAAAGGTTTAGGGAGGAAGGGGATTTCATGATCGGCGGGCTGCGCTACTCGCAGTTTCGCGAGGACATCCCGCTGCTCATCGACGAGATGCAGGACGGGGCGACGCGGATCAAGCGTATCGTGGAGGACCTGAAGGACTTCGCCCGCAAGGACACCTCCGAGATGGACCAGTCGGTGCTCTTAAACGACGTAGTCAGGGCGGCGCTAAGGCTCGTGGACAACTCGATCCGCAAGACCACCGGCAACGTCGTCACCAATCTCGCCGACGGACTTCCGGCGGTCCGCGGCAACGCCCAGCGCATCGAACAGGTGGTGGTGAACCTCATTCTCAACGCCTGCCAGGCGCTCCCCGATCCGGCGAAGGGGATCTTCCTCACCACCGGTTATGATCCCGAACGCAAAGAGGTCCTTTTGCTGGTCCGTGACGAGGGAGTCGGCATCCCCAGGGAAGACCTCTCCCGCATCGCCGATCCGTTCTTCACCACAAAACGTGAGACGGGAGGAACCGGGCTCGGCCTCTCGGTGTCGGCGTCCATCATCAAGGAGCACGAGGGGACCATGACTTTCGAATCGCGGCCGGACGAAGGGACCACGGTACGGGTGGCGCTTCCCGCCCTGCAAGGAGCATGAGCATGATCGAGTCACTCACCCCATCCTTCGAGATCCTTCTCGTAGATGACGAAGAAGCGTGGCTGCGCAGCATCAGCATGACGCTCGCCATGTCCGGAGGCATCAACAACGTGGTGCGCTGCTCGGATAGCAGGAAGGTCCTTGAGCTGCTCCGGTCACGCCCCATCGGCCTCGTGCTTCTCGACCTGAACATGCCGCATCTCTCCGGACAGGATCTCCTCCCCACCATCATCGAACAGCATCCTGACGTCCCGGTCATCGTGCTGAGCGGGCTGAACCAGGTCTCCGTCGCCGTGGAGTGCATGCAGAAGGGGGCGTTCGACTTCTTCGTGAAGACCGTGGAGGAGGAACGCCTGATTCAGGGGATCCACCGCGCCATCCGCATGATCGACCTGCAGCGCGAAAACTCGGAGATGAAGTCCCGGATCCTGAGCGACCGGTTGGAGTACGCCGACGCCTTCGCCGATATCCTCACGGCGGATCGCGCCATGCTCTCCATCTTCCGCTACATCGAGGCGGTGGCCGGGAGCAGCCAGCCGATCCTCATCACGGGAGAGAGCGGCGTGGGGAAGGAACTCGTCGCACGGGCGGTGCACAAGGTAAGCCGGCGCCCGGGGCAACTGGTCTCGGTTAACGTGGCGGGGCTCGACGACCAGATTTTCAGCGACACGCTCTTCGGCCACACAAGAGGTGCCTTCACCGGGGCTGAACTTCCTCGCAGCGGGATGATCGAACGGGCGGCGGACGGAACCCTGTTCCTCGACGAGATCGGGGACCTCGCCATCACCTCGCAGGTCAAACTGCTGCGTCTTTTGCAGGAAGGCGAATACTTCTCCCTCGGCAGCGACGTGCCGAAACGGATGAACGCGCGGGTGGTCGTGGCGACGCATCACGACCTGGCCGCCAAACAGGCCGCCGGCGAGTTCCGCAAGGACTTCTACTACCGTCTGTGCGGTCACCACATCCACATCCCGGCCTTGAGGGAGCGTCCGGACGACATCCCGCTTCTCTTCGACCACTTCCTGGACGAGGCGGCCCGGGAGCTCAACAAGAAAAAACCGACCGTCCCGAAGGAACTCCCCGTTTTGCTGACCAACTATTCCTTCCCGGGCAACGTGCGCGAGTTGCGTGCGCTGGTGTACGACGCGATGAGCCGCCACGAGGCGCACATGCTCTCCATGGAGACGTTCAAAAGGGTGCTGGGCAAAGACCAGAACCAGCCGGTGCGTATTGACGCGCAAGGACGACGGAGCGTTTTCGTCCCTACCGAACCGCTGCCGCCCCTGCACGAAGTAAGCGATCTTCTGGTTGCCGAAGCGATGCGCCGGGCTGAGGGGAACCAGTCCATCGCCTGCCGGCTCATCGGCATCTCGCAGCCGGCGCTGAGCAAACGCCTTAAAAAGACAGGAGATTCCTCACCGTAATCATCATCACCCAACGTGGTTTTACCCTCTCGCGCCGCAAACGCGGCCGCGAGGGAGCCGCGGCCACGCCCCCCACGAAAACCCCTATAACCTGCGCCCTTCCTATAACCTTCGAAAATCCGTTTTAAGCACCCGTAATCGCAAAGTAAATCAGCAAAGAAGGCAACCTTGCCTCGCACAGGTTATACCCCCCTGCACGCCTCCCACCGGCCCCTTGTTCCCCGGAACGCCCGCAATTACGGCAAATTACCTTTCAGACGCCATATTGGCAGTTCTCTTGCTATCAGTGGGGTACTGCAGGATCTAGAAAAGTATTTTATGCAAAGCTGTGACATGGGGACAAACAATGCAATTCAACCTGAAGGAGACCGCGGTATGAAAAAGAACAAACTGACCCTGTACATCATGGTGGCGATGATTCTCGGCATCGTCGTCGGCTACTTCTGTAACCTTTACGCGCCGGACGCCAAGGCCGCCAAAACCATTGCAGGGTATTTCGACATCATATCGGCGGTCTTTCTGCGTCTGATCAAGATGATCATCGCGCCGCTGGTCTTCGGGACCATCGTCTCCGGCATCGCAGGCAACGGCGACTCGAAAGCCATCGGACGGATCGGCGTGCGCGCCATGGGCTGGTTCCTGTGTGCCTCGGTGATCTCCCTCGTGCTGGGCATGACGTTCGTCAACCTGTTCCAGCCCGGCGTCGGCACGTCCCTCCCTGCCCCGGCCGCCGGAGCCACCACCAATCTCAACGTTGCCGCGCTCAACTTCAAGGATTTCGTCACCAACATCTTCCCCACCAGCTTCCTCGATGCCATGGCGAAGAACTCGATCCTGCAGATCCTGATCTTCTCGGTTTTCTTCGGATTCGCCATCGCTTCGTTCAAGGACGACGCCACGAAGACCGTCGTCGCCTTCGTAAAAGAGCTGGTTCACATCATGCTCAAGGTGACCGACTACGTCATGCGCTTCGCCCCGCTCGGTGTTTTCGCCGCAATGGCTTCCTGCATCACGGTGCAGGGGGTTGGCGTGCTCACCACCTACGGCAAGTTCATCGGGAGCTTCTACATCGGGCTCGTCGTGCTTTGGGCCGTGCTCATCGGGGCCGGCTACCTGTTCCTGCGCAACTCCACCTGGACGCTCCTGAAGCTCATCCGTGAGCCGATGATGATCGCCTTCTCCACCGCGAGCAGCGAGGCCGCCTATCCCCAGACCCTGGAATCCCTGGAGCGCTTCGGCGTGAAGGAAAAGGTTTCCGGTTTCGTGCTGCCGCTAGGCTACTCCTTCAACCTGGACGGTTCCATGATGTACCAGGCTTTCGCCGTCATCTTCATCGCCCAGGTCTACAACATCGAACTTTCCATTTCCAAGCAGATCGCCCTGCTCCTCGTGATGATGCTTACCAGCAAGGGGATGGCGGGTGTTGCGCGCGCCTCCCTGGTCGTTGTCGCCGCGACGCTTCCCATGTTCAACCTCCCCGAGGCGGGTCTTCTGCTCATCATGGGGATCGACCAGTTCCTCGACATGGGGCGCACCGCCACCAACGTTATCGGCAACAGCATCGCCACCGCCGTCGTCGCCAAGTGGGAGGGAGACCTCGCACCGGAGGCCGAGACGGAGGAGGCAGACGATATGGTCCTCGCCGCTGTGTCGGTGCAGGATTAGTAAAGACCGTGCTCGGGCCATCGGGACATGCGACATGAGCATGATGTCTCCGGTGGCCGAAATGAAAGTGCAAATGGTTGAATAAGTTAAAAGGCGCCTGGTGAGAACCGGGCGCCTTTTTTAATTGCAAGGGTATTGCACCGGCAACGGCACCCGCCCCAAAAAAATAAAAGTTTAATCCATCCAATATTTGACATCCTGACTCTTAGATATAAAAAAGTTTAGGACCTCTGCGCATGTCGACCGGCTTGAGACAGTCGGCACTGACATCTACTCGTCTTCCCTTGTCCTCATTCAGGTCTGCACGATCCTAGTTCACTGCCTTTTCAAGGTGCGCTTGAGCCTCCGACTCGGTCGCACCTCACATCTCTACTGCACAGCACAGGCAGATTGAGGGAGGGTGAACCTATGAGACTCGTATTCGTCAACGTCATGCAAGAGTTGCAGAAGTTTGACTCCACCGCCTACATCACGCAGCCCCCCGTTCCGCTGGCCGTCCTGAACTCGGCAACCCCTGCCGGCATCGAAACCGCTCTCATGGACGAACAGACGGAACGGATCCGTTATACCGGCGACGCTTTCGCTTTTTCCGTTTCGACACAGAACTCCGCGGCGGTCTATGACCACGCCGATGCGCTGCGCGCCGCAGGCAAAAAGGTGCTGCTTGGGGGGATCCACGTGACGGTCTGCCCGGACGAGGCGCTGCAGCATGCCGACGCCATCGTCACCGGTGAGGCCGAAGGGGTCTGGCCCGAGGTGTGTGGCGACCTGCTGGCGGGGACGCTCAAAGGGAGGTATGACGGTTCTCCCACTCCTTCGGAGCGGATGTCCCCTGTCGACTACCGCTTTTTCGGATCACGCCGTTATCTCACACCGGCCTCCCTGTTTGCCACCCGCGGGTGCAACCGTCGTTGTTCCTTCTGCGTGAGCTCCAACCACATGGGCCCTTACCGGATGAAGCCCCTCGACGTTCTGGAACAGGAGATCGACCAACTCTCGAGGCTTTATCCCGGCATCTTCCTGCAGTTCACCGACGACAACCTTCTCGCTGACAAGAACTACCGCGGCGAACTGCTCCCCTTGCTTCGCCGCAAAGGGGTGAAGTTCATCACCATGGTTACCGTGGACCAGTACTGTGACACATCTCTCGTTGAAGAGATGGCCGCGTCCGGTTGCATCGGGGTGGCGGTCGGGGTCGAGTCGGTCGATGATGACAACTGCGCCTCGATGAACAAGTATCAAAACCTGTCACAGCCGTTTCGCGATGCCGTCCGCCACGCAAACGGCTGCGGCATCCAGACCGCTGCCCTGATCATGCTCGGGCTCCCCCACGACACGCCGGCACGGCTCGAGCACACCCTGCGCGAGCTACAGGATGTACCCTGTTCCCTTTACGACATCCGCATCCTGCGCATCTATCCCAGTACCTCCCTTTACAGGGAGATGCTCGCTACCGGCGAGGTCACCGAGAACTGGTGGCTGCAAAAGGAGCCACACGGTGACTGCAACCACCTGCTCCCCAGCTGCCTCAGCGTCCACTTCCGGCACCGCAACTTCGGGGCCATGGAACTGCAGCGCGTGGCCCTGCGGTACACCTCTGAGCTGAACCGGCTGAACCGGGCCTCGATCACCGAAATCACCCGCATCGGCAGCCGGGGCAACGGTCTCAAGCTTGCCGCCACCGTGCTCTACGCACGCCGCCGCGCCGCCGGACAGGCGCGCCGTCTGCAGCAGCAGGTGGAAAGTGCCATGACGGCGCAACAGGCGCTGACGTCATGTCCGGCGCGGTAGGACTCTGCCTCGGGGCGACCACCATCACCATGGCCCGGCGCGAGGGTCACGGGGTGATGATCGACTCCTTTCCGCACGAGGGGAAGGTCGCGGCCCGACTCCTGCCGTTACTGCGTGCAATCGGTGCGGCGCGGGTCGGGCTCACCGGGCGCAAGTTCTGTCGGCAACTCCCGCTGCCTACGGTCTCCGAGCCCGAGGCGGTGGAGCTTGCCTTCGCCCACCTGCGCCACCGGTTCCCCGATGCCGACTGCATCGTTTCCGTCGGCGGGGAGACCTTCATGCTGTACCTCCTGGACGATGAGGGCAGGATTCGGGACGTTCAAGCGGGAAACAAGTGCGCTGCAGGAACCGGAGAATTCTTCACGCAGCAGGTCCGCCGGATGGGGCTTACCCTTGAAGAGGCCCTGGAGCCGGCTATCCGGGAGACGCCGCACCGCGTGGCAGGACGCTGCTCGGTGTTTTGCAAGAGCGACTGCACCCACGCGCTGAACAAGGGGGTCCCCAAGGGGCAGGTCGTAGCAGGCATTTGCGCCATGATGGCCGGCAAGGTCGCCGAACTTTTGCAGAAGGCGCGAGCCCGGCGGGCGCTTATCGTCGGCGGCTGCAGCATGAACCACATGATGATCGATTTGCTGCGTCAGGGGTACCCCGACTTGGTCGTCCCGCAGGAGGCGGTAGGGTTCGAGGCGCTCGGGGCGATGCTTTGGGCAGAGCAGCATGGCGTGACCGCAGGTGCAGTGGAGGCCGCCCTCGCCTGCCGGAAGCGCACCTTTGCGACACTCCCGCCGCTTGGCGACGGGCTCGCGCGGGTCACCTTCCACACCCTCGCGCCTGGCACTTTCGCACCTGGTGAATACCTCTGCGGACTCGATGCCGGAAGCACGACGACCAAAGCGGTCCTCATGCGGTGCGACAACAAAAGCATCGTCGCCAGTGCCTACCTGCGCACCAACGGTGATCCGGTCGCCGCCGGCCGGGCCTGCTACCGAGCCTTGCTCGAACAGCTCCCCCACGGCTCGAAACCTGACATCGTGGGACTCGGCGTCACCGGGAGCGGTCGGCTGATCGTGGGCCTGCACGGCATGACCGACGGCGTTGTGAACGAGATAGTAGCTCATGCCACCGCGGCCGTAGCGTTCGACCCTGAGGTGGAGACCATCTTCGAGATCGGCGGGCAGGACGCCAAGTACACCTTCATCTCGCAGCGGGTCGCCAGCGACTATGCCATGAACGAGGCTTGCTCCGCCGGAACCGGTTCCTTCCTCGAGGAGGCCTGCCGGGAGGCTCTGGGCGTCGGAACGGAGGACATCGCCCCCCTGGCGCTGCGGGCAACGCACCCGCCCAACTTCTCCGACCAGTGCGCCGCCTTTATCGGCAGCGACGTCAACAGCGCCGTGCAGGAGGGAGTGGGGACCGAGGACGTGGCTGGGGGGCTTGTCTACTCGATCTGCCAGAATTACCTGAACCGGGTCAAGGGGAACCGTCCCGTCGGAGGCAAGATCTTCATGCAGGGCGGGGTCTGCTACAACCGGGCGGTCCCCGCAGCGATGGCTTCGCTTTGCGGGCAGCTAATCGTCGTTCCGCCGGAGCCCGGGCTGATGGGTGCCTACGGCGCAGCTTTGGAGGTGCTAAGCCGTCTCGAGAAAGGACTTTTGGAGCGCGCCCCCTTCGACCTCGAGGTGCTTGCCGGCCGCGAAGTGCGCTATCTCGAGCCGTTCACCTGCCCGGGCCGGCAGGGGTGCGATCGAAAGTGCGGCATTTCCCGTGCCGTTCTCGACGGGCGCACCTTCCCTTTCGGAGGCGCCTGCAGCAGATACGAGGGGCGACGCGCCGCCGCAAAGCGCGGGGAAGATCTGGTCGCCCAGCGCGAGGAAATGGTGTTCAAAAAACACGTCCCCACCTGCTGCGCGACCGGAGCGACGGTCGGGGTCCTCCCCGCCCTCTTTGCCGGCACCTTCTACCCTCTTTATGCCCACTTCTTTGCAGCACTCGGCATGCGGGTGATCACCCCCGAACGCCCCGCCCCGGAAGGGATCGAAGCAGCCACGGCACCCTTTTGCCACCCGGTGCTTTTAAGCCACGGCTATCTGCGCAGCGCGCTCGATGCCGGCTTAGACTATGTCTTTCTTCCCCACGTGAAAAATGCGGCGCTCGAGGGGAAACCGGGGGAGGCGAACTGCACCTGTCCTCTGGTTCAGGGGGAGCCGTATTATCTTGCCGCCGCCTTTCCCGAAGAGGTGCCGCAAAGACTTTTGACCGCCGTACTCGATTTTCAGGACCTGCAGAAACTGCAGGGGGCATTCACCGCCATCGGCAAGCGGCTCGGCTTTTCCACCGCACGATCCGACCACGCCTTTTCCGTCGCCTGGGAGAGTTTCCTCGCGCTGCGCCGTGAGATGGAGGAACGGGGACGACGCTTCCTGGCAGAGCTTGATCCCGCAGCGACAGCCATAGTCCTGTTCGGGCGCCCTTACCAGGCCTTCAGCCGTCTCGCCAACCTCTCCATTCCGCTGAAGCTGTCGGACCGTGGTTGCACCGTTATCCCCCATGATCTTCTTTTGCAGGGGGAGAGCGCGGTGCAGGACGAGCTCATGTACTGGAGTACCGGCCGGCAGATGCTGCAGGTGGCCGATCTTGTGAAGCGACACCCGAACCTCTTCGGGGTGTTCGTCACAAGCTTTGGTTGCGGGCCGGACTCATTCCTGCTTGGGTACTTCAGGGACCGCATGGGACGAAAACCCTCCCTCACCCTGGAGCTCGACGCCCATACCGCCGATGCCGGCATCGACACGAGGATCGAGGCGTTCCTAGACGTGATACGCAACTACCGGGAATCCCTCGCCTCCCCGCGCGTCGACACCTGCGCCGAGGTTAAGGGCGCGCAGCAGGACATGCCCCGCCCGGGCAACGGCAACGCCGGCGGCTGCAGCCTTGGGGACTCCGCGGTTAAGGTTCTGGTCCCGACCATGGGTGTGTCCGGGTCGAGGGGTGTCGTCTGCGCCTTCCGGTATGCAGGGGTTGATGCCGTTCTGGCCGCCCCTCCGGGGCTCGAGGAGTTGAACCTCGGCAAAGCGGTCGCGACTTGCAAGGAGTGCCTTCCACTGCTACTGACCGTCGGTACGCTGCGCAGGTATCTGCAGCAGGAAAAGCGCCCTGGGGAACCCCTGCTCTTCTTCATGCCCGGCTCCGACGGTCCCTGCCGCTTCGGCCAATACCGGGTGTTTCTGGAAAACTATCTTGTTAAGAACGATATCCGTGACGTTGCCGTATTAAGCCTTAGCTGCGAGAACAGTTATGCCGGGTTGCCGTACCGGTTCACGCGCCGAGCCTGGCAGGCGGTCTGTGTCGGGGACGGGCTCGATGAGATTGAAGCGACGCTCAGGGCTCAGGCAATGGATGTCCCGGCAGCCCTTGCCCGGCTCGAATTGATGAAGGAGCGCATCTTCGCTAGCATCGCAAGGGATGACGGCAACCGGCTGCTGCGGGTGATCGGGGAGGAAGCCGCAGCCCTCTCCGCTTTCCCGCGCAAGAAGGAGACCAGGCCGCTCACAATCAGGCTTCTCGGCGAAATCTACGTGCGCCACGACGGTTTTTCGCGTCAGGGACTGGTCGAGCGTCTTACCGAGCGGGGCATAGTGGTTCGCACCGCGCCTGTCGCGGAGTGGCTTCAGTACAGCGACTACTGCATGTCTCACGGGCTCGCCTCGAAAAGTTTTCAGGCCAGGGAGCGGATCAAGTCGGTTCTGACCCAGAAGGTAAAGGCAGGCGACCGGTCGGCGATAGAAAAGGAACTGTCGCGTTCCGGCTACTACGAGGGTGATGGATATGAGGTAGCCGATCTGGTGCGCGCCAGCACTCCGCTTCTGAACCCGGAACTCGCCACTGAAGCGACTCTTACCATCGGCACCACTCTTTTGGAACTGGGTCGTGGAACGCATGGCGTGATCAGCATCGGTCCTTTCGGATGCATGCCGAACAGGGTCGCGGAAGCCGTGCTGAGCGGGAGGGGGTGGGCTGCAGGCGCGCCGGTCTCAGACCTCCCCTTCCTTGTCATCGAGGTGGACGGCAACGCCTTCCCGCAACTTGTGGAAGCTCGCCTGGAGAGTTTCCTGCTGGCCGCCCAGCGTCTGCGCGACCGGCAGGTGAACGCTTCATACGTAAAGAAGGCACCAAGACGAAACGTGGTGCCTTCTTCCCTTGCCGGCCCGTAGACCATCCAGGACCGGACGCAATATTCCTAACGCCCTTCTACTTAATGGGGAACTGCGTCCTTTGCCCTTGCGGCGTGCTGAGGATGGTCACCAGTTCGTTCCGCAACTGGTTGATCCTCTCCATGAGGGCCGCGGTGTTTGCATTGCTGTTGTTCTTGATTGATGCCGCGTTGTTGTCGTCATTGCGCTTTATCCCATCGTGTTGGGCATACAAGGTGGCGAAGCCGCTGTCGATGCTGCCTGCTGTTTTCTGCAGACACGAAAGCGTCGAAGTCTGCAGCGCTCCCTCCTCGCTTTTGAGGATTTCATCTACGGTAGTGTAGGCTATCTCCAGGATGGACGCCGCCGTCTCGAAGACGAGGCAGACAACACTGCCGTTGCCGCCAAACCCAAGCGCAACAGCGGTCTGCTCGCAGCCAGTCCCGGACATGCCGGCCAATCCGCGTGCCGTGACGGAGACCTGCCTCAATATGCCGGCCGCGAGGTCGAGTCCCGGAGTGGTAGCGGGCGTCTCGCATCCGGTCGGCACGGCTTGAGCCGAGAGGGAGACCAGGGCCTTTGGTGTTGCGGCGTTCAGCTCTTCCAGGTCACCGTTTACCTTGTGAAGCTCACCCTCCAGCGAAGCGTACGCCTGGTCCATCGGCGCAGCTTCCGCCTCCATCTCCAACCGCTCCGCATCGGTTAACGCTTCATCCGCGCTGCAGATCTGGTCACATTCAAGGCCGTCCTGCCCCTTCCCCTTGTTTTTCTTCAAGGGGTTGCAGGCCTGCTTGTTGTTATGGTCGTCCAGATCGATTGCGGCACACTTCGCGCTGGAGTTGCCCTGATCATAGTCGCAGACGCCGTCGTTGTTCGCGTCGTCCTGGGCCGTGAGCGGCACGCGATAGCAGGCGTTCTTGTTGGATTTCGCCTCGCTCTTAGCCAGCTTCTTGAAATCGTTCGCTCCGTTCTTGTTTTTCGAGCGATCGGTCTTCATCTTCATGCCTTTCATCTGCCCGCGTTGCCCGGTCGTAAGCTTATCCCCCAGCAGCGTCCCCTCCTGAAAGAGGCCGGTCATGAACTCGATCTGGCTGGCGACACCGTCGTGCTTGCACTTGAGCCTTTCGTAGACGTCGCTTTGGTCGCACGATGCCGTGGCAGGTGGGCTCGCCCACGCTACGGCGTTGAGACCGATGACCAGGACACTAACGAGGACGGCGCCAAAAAACGCAGAGGTCACGAATCGATGCAGTTTCATGCCTGTTCTCCTTTTTGCAGCGATGTGTGGAGTGCGCGGTTCCGGAGGGTGCGGATTGGCAAGGACAAGACAAAAAAATGCCGGGCGCTAGATGTCTCCTGTAAAGGGAGGCTCCGGCAACCCGGCCGACTTGTTGGGAGTAACCTCGAGGTAAGTCCCGTGGTTTTCCGTCCCCCGGTCACCCGAGGTTTGGCTTTGTCATAGCAATGGTATTACTGAAGGATGGAAAGTCAAAGTTCGAAAGATCCTACATCGAGCCGCTCAATCAGGACTCTGCAGCGCAGTGAAGTCCCCCTCCATTTACTTCGAAAAAAGAAGCTGCAAATACTTAAATGCCTCAAAAGAGGGGAACTGTGTCTGCAATGATAGGTGGGCTCTTGATCGGCTCCACCATCGTACTGGTGGATGACAAAAGGGGCGAGCCAACTAAGACAGAGTGAAGTTGACAACTACAATCAGGAATCGGGCAGCCGCCGCCTTGTTCAAGTTGTTTCGTTCCAGCGTGTCGATGACCACTTCACGCTCCAACTGCTCCAGCGAGTATCCCTCGTAGAAGACGACCGCCCCTCACGTCCAGCCTTTCCACCTTCGCGCCGCCCACCGGCACGACCTCCTTCTCTTGGAGAACCCGGAGCAGCTTTGGCTGCATTTCTACGGGAAGATCCCCCACCTCGTCCAGGAAGATGGTTCCTCCCTCCGCAAGCTGGAGTCGTCCATTTCCGCACTCTTTCGTGCCCGTTATCCCACCATCCACCGCTATTAAACGCTTGGACAGAACTTTCACGAGCTGCGCCGCGATGGCGCCGCTGAAGGCAAGGATCGGCACGGGCAAAGGAGGCGATAGCGGCGTGGACGGGGAGTCAGCGGGGTGAAGATCAATATCGCGAGGATGAAGCTCATGATAGCGTGTGAAGTTCGGGCAAAAGTGGGCAGTCATCCGGTAATTTCGCAGGAAAACCTACCGTTCCAGGATAGATTCAACAAAGAGAGGGGGCCAACCGTCATATCAAAGCCCAAACCTCAAAAACCGGAACACAAATCGACCAGCTAGCGCGCCAATCGTCAATTTGGATGACCAAAACGACATATTAAGGGGCCAAAGTGACAAATTAGAGGTCAAAGTGACAGATTAGAGGGGCCAAAGTGCAAATTAGAGGGGTCAAAGTGCAGATTAGAGGGGTCAAAGTGCAGATTAGAGGGGTCAAAGTGCAGATTAGAGGGCAAAGTGAAAGATTAGCGATCAAAGTGACGGATTAGAGGGTCAAGTGATTCATTCGGTGGCTGATGCACCCCCTCACCCCGGGTGAGTGCGGATGAGGGGGTGGAACTGTGGATTAGGGGTCGACTTGAAACAGTTTCGACCAGGGTCCAAATTCATTAGCCCCACGGGCTGCCCGCATCTTCAAATAGTTCGTCTTGCTGCGGTCCACGCCCGGCACCTCGATTCCTCTGCATCTATGGGAAGCGGTAAGCAGTCTCCAGTTTCCCTCGACCTTAGGGTCTCCGTCGCACCCCCAGATCTGGTATCCCTTTGCACCCGCCACCTTGGTGGCCGAAGCAATAAGGTGACCCGTCTTCCGGTCGTAGGACAAGTCGAAGTCTTTGGGCGCAGTGAGGTGAAGCAGAGCAGAGGGTGTGCTCGCGTGTGCGGAACCCAAAGCCTCCAAAATTGTCGGGTCTTTGACGGCTAACAATTTCGCCACTCCGTAAAGGATCGTCATCTCCTGCCCGACAGCCTTCCTAATAGCCTCGCACTCCTTCTGCTTCTCTGGATCGCCCTTCAATGATGCAGCGAAACTGGCCTCCAAACGTTCGTGGTTCTCCGCATATTTTTCCCTCGGCGAGAAGAGGGACATAAGGTACGCCCACTTCTCCGGGGGCAACGCCTCCAGCGTCGCTGCGGATTTAATGATCAACTCGTGATGGCTCAAATCGTTGAACGGCATAGCGTTAGACCTCCTTTGAGTTTGATTAATAAAATCTTATACGGTTTTCAAAAGTTGGCAAGGGCACAGGCGACAACCATTTTCCTGCCGGTTCGCGTCCGCCTCGCTCGGTTCGCAGGCGGTGTTGTTGACAGGTCGCCAGGGGACAGTGCTGATATTCTGAGATTTAAAATTGTCGAGTGATCCGGAGGAAGGAGATTCAGCGGAATAAACTGAATTGAATAAAAAAGGCACTCAGCTGAAAAAGCCAAGTGCCTTGTCGTGCGGAGCTCAGGGGTCGCGTCTGTAAATTTTACTTTTCAAGCAACCTTTGCACCCTCGCGACCATACCCAGAAGCTCTTCATCCTCATCCAACTTCGATTCGTAAAGCTCGGGTCATAGCTTACTCCTTGGACTCGGGGTGGTTCCACCTCCCCACAATATCCAAGAATTAAGTTTTGTGAATTTTACAGACACACTCCTGGTCTCTTTGGTTTCTCCTCAGATTCGTTCTCCCCTTCACAACAGCGTTGGTACATAAAGCTCATTTACGCTCACGCACAAACTTAGGCCGCCACGCTTCCGCCGTCATGGTAACGACAAAGAGCGCCATGGTCACCAACCCCAAGCACCCCGCTACAATAAAAACGGCTGGTAAACCGCAGCTCTGCTGTATTCCGACGCCAAGAAGCGGACCCGAGATGAACCCGAGGTTCAAGACGGAGTTAAACGTGCCGACCGTGCTCCCCATCCCGAAACGGCTCCCCTCTTCCAGCAATAGAGCCGAACTAGCAGGTTGTGATAGTGCACTGAAAAAACCTATTCCTAGTACAAGCATGAGTACCTGGCTGAACCCAGGCATCATCGGAATCAGTAAGTACAGCAATGGGACCACAGTTCCACCCACGACCACCAGTGTTTTGCGAGGGACCTTGTCTGCAAGAAGTCCAGCCGGCCTTAGTGCTACCGCGACCACAAAAGTGCTTGCCGCCATCACCATTCCGGTCTGTGTCCCGGTGAGACCAAGCTGCGTGCTTAAGACGATCGGCAGAAAAACAGCGGAAAGCGAGATACCACACGCCCGACCGAAAATAAATGCAAGGAGACCTTGGAGGCCCCTGTGACAAATCAGGCGACGGAATTCGCCTCCCTCAGCCTGTGCAGTTTCAGACTTGACCGTATACCTCAATTGCGATGGAGCCCTATAGATTATCACCAGCAAAGCAACTAGACACACAGCTACTATGGCGGCAAAGACACCGCGGTAACCGAGATGGTCTTTAAGTATTCCTCCCAGGACCGGGCCAAGGCTCAAGGCTCCGTAGAAGGAGATGTCGAAGGTTCCCATGACTGTTGAGCGCCTCCCTCGAGAACAACATCGGCCGACCAGACCGAAAATAATCGGCCTGAACATGGCGCAACTTACCCCTTGGAGAATCCGTAGCGCAGTGATGGAAGCCAAGTTGTCGGTCAAAAAGTAGCCGACGGAAACCAGCAGGTAGAGGAATAAGCTCATGACCACTCCCTCTACTCCCCCGACTCGGTCCGTCCACCTGCCAATTAGTGGCCCAATGAAAACCTTCGCGAGAGAATACAGCACGAGAGGCAAAGCGAGCAATGTACCTCGCGCTCCAAGACTAAATAAGTACATGGAAAAAAAAGCGTCGGCGATTCCAAAACCAAGCGTTATCAAAAAGTTGATAAGAAACAACCGCCAGAACATATTTCCCGCGTCCATGTATGCCTCCTAGGACATAAGGAAAGCTTCGAATGCTCGGTCGTGAAGCTCTATGTGCTTGAGCCAGAGGTGCCGCGCCTCGTCAAGGTTTCTCATAAACGCCGGATCAGAAACCGAGCGGTATCGAAGTTGGGCGGTATGAACGCAAAGAGATTGATGAATCTGCCTGTGTTCTGCAGCATGGGGGAAAGCAACTAAGTCCATAACGACGTCCTCGGTGGTGGTCAGCGTAAGCACCACACTTAGCAGGCCTTCTACCTCTCTTGCCACATCGTGCCGAGGCTGCCGTTGCAACTTCTCTCTCATCCCCTCCAGGCGGCGGATGATATGTTTGTAGCGGCTGTCTTCTCCTGCACTCAGAAATTCACCAAACGAGCATGGAGTGCGAAGTGCAGGAGACTGGTATTTATCACGTTGTTCATTTTTCATGACGGTCCTCGATTGGGCAAAAACAAGGAAGTACCGGCCTCAACTTCCTTTCCCCCGGTAGCACAGATGAACCTCTGGTGAGACCGGTCGCTCCAGTTGAGCGCAAAGTGCCCCCCCCCCGGCATTTGCACAAGGGGGGGGCTCAACAACTGCTTTAAAAGTAGTAGTACGCTGCCAAACGCACTATGTTTGCCTGCCCCTGATCATTCGTAGCACCAGTAGGCTTTACGCTGTAACCGGTAGTTGCGTGTTCGTATTCGGTTGCAACCCTCACGGCAGGATTCAGGTCGTATGCCACGTTGGCGTAGATCAGCTGATTGTACCGTTCACCAGGTGTGGCTGCTGATTGACTCAAACTGCTGTAATCCAAAGCCTGCCGCCTTTCAAAACCGCTAGTTATCCCGACGTTCTCAGTGGGATAGAAGATCACCTGCCCATACGCCCCGTAGCCGCGAGCAGCGTTAAGGTTGGGAGCAGAACCGACCAGAGAGGCGCCTGTTGCCTGCTGATCGCCCAGGCCCGCAGCCATATATGCCTGAGTTTCCAGTGAGACAGTCTTGCTCCTATCCTTACCGTTTGCCGATTTAACAACGGGAACGAAGGCGTAAATCCCGTACCCGTAAACATTCACCGAATCGCTCCCTGTCACTTTTTGGTTACCTGCTTCTCCAAAGAGACAGAACTGGAATGGTTTCATCCTCTTACCACCAATTCCCGGGGCTACACCCATCATGCTGTTTTCATAGGTGAGGCGGCCAGCGACGTTTACCGCGGGACCGTAGCTGTTCGGCGTAAGGGTACTGTATTCCTGCTGGGGGTTTTGCAGACCCAACATGAGGCTCCACTTATCGTTGTCACCGCTGTGGAGCTCTCTGGTTACCCGGACCTGGGGGATGCGTGGTGCGTTTGGAGTGCCAGTGAAGGCTCCATTGGAGAAGTCCACTGTGTTCGCAGCCGCAGGGCCGAAGATGTCCCATGTCTGCCCAAAGAGGACCTGAGTTTTCTCCCAGTCCAAAGTTCCGTAGGCGTGACGCATACGTAGGGTACCGGTTTCGTTGTTTACCGCCGAACCACCACCGTAAAAATCAAATTCGATGAGGGCGGCAGTCTTTGCTCCAGACAGATCCGGGCCGTTCGCCTTGAACCACAGCCTGGATTCTCTTGCGGTAAATATGGATTCATCTTTTCTTGCGTTCACAGTCCCGTCAGCCGGCATCTGGGGAGGCAGTTTGCCAGAGCCCAGCTTTACTGAGTTGTATGCGTAGTCAAGCTTCACGTACCCACCCATCGAAATATCAAACTTGCTCTTGACCGGTTCATCTGCAAAGGACGGCGAAGCAAACAATATGGCAACAGGGATGAGTTTCATGGATTGTTTGATTGTCATTTTCTTCCCCTTAGTCGTGTTGACTACTTTACTTTCACATCTATCTTGTGACAGCGGTTACACAGCATCGGCTCAGCCGGTTTCTTGTGCACGGTGTGACAATAGGTGCACCTCACCCGCCCCTGATGCGAGTCATGGATGGCCATTTCCCTGGTTCTGCCGCTTTCGGTGTATTTCTTTGTCTCTCCTTCGCCGTGTGCGTTCAGTTTGCCTCGGTAAGTCCCATCACCAGAGTCGTGGCAACGGATGCAGACGCTGCTCATGACTATGCCGTTTGGGGCTCCGGTGACATGGCAATCGGCGCAACTCAGACCATTGTCACGATGCTTCAGGGTGGAAACTATAGGGTGGTCGGACTCGGCGGCAGATATTCCGGCAAAAAGAAGCGACAACGCGATTAACCAAAATGATGCAACTACGTTCTTTTCCATTATCGTTCTCCGTTATTTAGAAAGTTTCGTTTTTACGATGTGTTCCGCAGCAAGCTTCCCGGAGGTCAATGCAAAGCCGCTGGCCGAACCTTCAAGTAACAGGTCGTAGGTGCTGTCATACAACCCGCCTATATCCTGACCTGTCACATACAGTCCGGGAATGACAGATCCGTCTTTGTTTATTGCCTGCATTTCATCATTTACTTTCACGCCGCCTAAAGTGAGGAAGAAGGCCCGTATCCCCTTGAGGGCGTAATAAGGTCCGGTCGAACTGAACTTGAAAAGATGCTCCGGCTTACGGTTGAACTCCGGATCTTTTTTCTGGTCGGCGTACGTACCGACTTTGGCTACCGTCTCCTTAAGGGCTTGCGGATCGACCTTGATCATTTTGGCGAGTTCATCGAGGGTGTCGGCCTTGAAGGCATAGCCCTCTTTAATCCCCTTCTCCAGGCCTTCCGGCAGCGCCGTCATCTTTTGCCCGACTACCACAATAGCGTTGAACGGGGTATAGGGGCCCTCGTTCACCAGCCGGTCTTTCATCTTTTCATCAAAGATGGAATACATGAGGCCACCGTTCGCGGTCATTGCATTGTAGGTATCAGTGAAGCTCGAGCCGGCAGATTCGTTGTAGAAGCGTTTACCTGCCTTATTGACCCAGAGGAATGGCTGGGACAACGCACAACGCATCTGCTTGAGATGATCCGGACCGTTGAACTGGTATATGGGAGGTTCCTGGTCGAGATAAGGGCTATTCCCTGCTAAGGCCCCCATCCCCTCAAGTTTTGCCCCGAGATCGGCGGCCATATTGATACCGTCGCCGGTACGCCCATCGATCAGCGGACCACGATACATAACGCGCTCGAGCATTCCTTCTGCATTGATGTCAGCTACATATTTTTTCAGCATCTCCTTGTTACTCTCAAACCCGCCAGTGGCCATAATCACCCCGCCCCTGGCCTTAACGACGAAGGTCTTGCCATCCCATGAGCGTTGCGCTACTACACCGATGACCTTGCCTGTGTTATCCGTAAGTAGATTCTTCACAGGGGTCTCTGTGTAAACTTCACCACCTTTAGCCAGGATGTTGTTGTAAAGCTTCTTAACTACGGCGGCGGCACCGCCTGTGTAGAGATGCCAGACGCCGAGGCTTTTTTCAGGAGGGTACATAGTCTTAATCCCCCTGAAAGTAATCCCTTGATCCTCGATCCAGTCGATAGTCCTTCCCGAGTTCGCGATCAGGGTGTGCAGAACCGATGCGTTAACACGCCAGTGATGGAACTCGACCCCCTTGGCAAAAACCTCCTCAACCGATTTGTAGCTGCCATGAGCTTTCTGATAGCGGGTGCCAACCCCGAGAGAGCCTTCCGGGTAGTTACCCGCGCCGCCGACACCCGGCAACTTCTCAAAGATTATGACCTTTGCGCCTTTTTCTACCGCAGTCAGACCTGCCGAGAGCCCTGATAACCCACCGCCCACAATAATCACATCGGTTTCCAAAACCTCTGTCGGAGTAGGCGCGGTTGATTCTGCATGGACGACTGCCGACATGCTTGCTAACAGCATTGTTACTACCAGCACTTTTAACCATCTACACGTGTCATTCATAAAAACCTCCTATTGTTTAACCAGCGGAGTAATATTCTTATTTTTTTTAAAATTGTCATATAAAGTTCTGCACAACTTTGTATCAACTGATACAGATATGTTGTATACAATTTGAAACCGTATAACACATGATATATAAACCAGCCTTTGTCACATGTTCACACTTGTATTTATCTATTAAATACTTGTGGTTGGAACTAAGAGATATATATCATGTGATACACAGACTGACCATTGGCACTGCTCTCTATATCACCTGATATAAAAGCTGAAACTTAACTGCACCATTGAAAGGCGTCATGTTGTATAATTAATAAACTCAACATAACAGGCAGAGGTACCTAAAATGAGAATTAGATACACAGCCTACCCATGGGTCAGATCTAGGGCGGAGAAAGAGGTACAAAGGGTTATTTTGGACCACGGGAACCTTCGGAGATTCCGGAAGGGGGATTTGGTCATCGAGGCGGGGAATTTCTATCCAAACATCGCTATTGTGATCAGCGGCATGCTAAGCAAATCGTTTGGAATAGAAGGAAATTCAAAGAACCAAGCGATGAGCATCCTGCTACCTGGCGCAATATTGGGGGCTTCCTTTTTCATGTCGCGTCGCTGTTCAAACTTGGCGGTTGAGGCCATCCGCGATAGTGCCATCATTGAAGTTAATCACCAGTTCCTAGAAGCAAGAATGTGCGCAAACCCTTCATTTCTAAGACTGATGATGAACCACTTCATGCTGGATATGGAATCTGATCTGGAGGGACTCGCAACTTTGATAGCACGCACGCATGAAGAATGTTTGCGACTTCTCTTCAAGATAATCATCGTACGGGAAAAGGTTCTGCCGGAAGACGGATGGTACCAGCTTCCAATCAATTTCAGCCACAACGAACTGAGCAAGATAATCTATACCACTCCCCTTACCGTGAACCGGTTCCTGCTTGCGTGGAAAAAGCAAGGGCTTTACTTCAGAAAAGGAACACAAAGATTCGTGCACCACCAGTTGCTGGAAAACATTTCCGACTGGAAGCACGAGACTGATTTCACCACCTGCGAAGCTGTCGAAACAAGCTGTTTTTAGATGATCGAATCCGCTCGCTCCAGAGGGGACGGGTATTTGGAGAATGGCTGCAGGTATTCGGGGATGGCAAGATCATGACGGCGCTGCCGTACAGGGGCACTCATCACTATGAAATCATCGAAAGCGGGAAGACTGATGGAGGATTAAGGCCAGGACAAGAAGTGAAAACTGCTACCTGGGATGGGGCAATTTCAAACGTCGATGGTGGATCAATTATCAAAGCGGCAGGTTCCTGCCATTTCGCCCTCCAAACAAAAACAATGTTAGTTATGCATATTCCAAACTATCACCGCGCGTAAGAATCCCATGGTACACAAATTGGTACACATGGAACGAAAAAAGGGGTTAGCCATTATGGCTAACCCCTTTGTGATTTTTTGGTTGCGGGGACAGGATTTGAACCTGTGACCTTCGGGTTATGAGCCCGACGAGCTACCAGACTGCTCCACCCCGCGTCATGAACAACTCAACCTTTATACAGTAACCGCCAGACCAAGTCAATGTAAACATTACCTTGACTGCTTTTTCCCAGAGAAGACTGCTTGAAGTGAACTGCCTGCGGCTGGGGCAAATGATTATTTGCCTCTACAGGACCTTCACTCAGTTACTTCTTCACTGTAAGCCTCTGACGAACGACCTCGAACAGGAAGATACCACCGGCTACGGAGGCATTCAGCGAGTTCACGCCTCCCTGAAGCGGAATGCTCACCACCTCGTCACACCCCTTCCTGACCAGCGGACGGATCCCCTCCCCTTCCCCGCCTATCACAAGAGCCACCGGACCGGTGAAGTCCTGCTGGTAAAGGGTGTGCTTCGCGGAACCGTCGGCCCCGTAAATCCAGAAGCCCGCTTTCTTCAGACTCTCAAGCGCTTGGGAGACGTTGGTCACCTGTGCCACGGGGACGGTCTCGGTGGCGCCTGCCGATGATTTCTCGACTACGGCGGTGACGCCTGCGGCGCGGTCCTTGGGGATGACCACGGCATGGGCTCCGGCACAGGCTGCGCTACGAATCAGGGCGCCCAGGTTGTGCGGGTCCTGCACGCTGTCGAGCACGAGAATGAGGCCGTTACCGACGCCCTGCAGTCCTTCCAGCACATCGTCGAGGTCGGCGTAAGGGAAAGGTTCCACTTTCAGGGCGACACCCTGGTGATGCTCGGTGCCGCACAGGCGGCTGAGATCGCCCTTATCGCGCTGCCGCACAGGGACCTTCTTTTCGGCGGCAAGCTTCAGCAGCTTCTCAAGGCGCTTGTCGGCGCTGGTGCCGGCTACGAACAGTTCGAAGATGCGCCTGCTGCCGCGCAGCGCTTCGGTGACCGGATTGAGGCCGTAGATGATTTCTTCTTTGGACATGGTTCCCTCAAAATAGGCGGAGCTTCCTCACATGATGGGGAAGCTCCTTCATTTCCGCTTACCGCCCCTCCGGGACGGGGTGGGTGCTGATTGTTTTTGCGAGCCGCTTCGCGCCCCCTCCCTGTCCCTCCCCCTCCGGGGGCGGGAACCTGACGGCGGCGGTGCCGGTGAAGCTTGGGGTTAATGTTTATTCGCCTCTACTGGTAAATCTGCTAGCCGGCAACGATCTCGTCGACGATCTTCTGGGCGGCTTCGGCAGGGTTTTCAGCGGCGGCAATGGGGCGGCCGATGACGAGATAGTCGGAGCCCGCCTTGACGGCTTCGGCCGGGGTCATGATGCGCTTTTGGTCGTCCGCGGAGGCGAAGCTCGGACGGACGCCGGGGGTGACCACGAGGAAGTCCTTGCCGCAGGCTTCACGGATGAGCCCAACTTCCTGCGGAGAGGCGACGACGCCGTCGACGCCTGCGCTCTTGGCAAGCTTCGCAAGCTTCACCACCATCTCGGGAACCGGGAGATCGATGCCGATGCCGCGCAGGGTTTCCTCGTTGGAGGAGGTGAGCACGGTGATGGCGAGGACCTTGGGGCGCGGGGTGCAGCCGCTGAAGTTCTTGTCGAGGGTCTCCATGGTCTTGTTCATCATCTCGTAGCCGCCCATCGCGTGCACGTCGCAGAGCTGGACTCCGAGGTGGCCTGCTTCGAGGGCGGCCATGGCGACGGTGTTCGGGATGTCGTGGTATTTCAGGTCGAGGAAGACCTCGCCGCCGCACTTCTGGATCATGCGGACCGCGGCGGGGCCGCAGGCGGTGTAAAGCTGCTTGCCGACTTTGAACATGCCGACGTGCTGGGAAAGGAGCTCGGCCCAGTACTGGACGTGGCTGAATTCTTTCACGTCCATGGCGAATATGATCTTCTTGATTGCTTCTTCTCTAGTCATAGTCAAAATCCTTTAAATCAAAACCACTAGCCACGGAGAAAATCTGAGGATATCTGAGAAAACCTAGAACCGAGAAAGGCTTTTGGGTTACCCCCAAAACGCTTTCTGACTTTCGCCTCTCTCCGATTTTCTCAGATTTTCTCCGTGGCCAATGGTCTTCGGTTTTATGCCTGCAATGCCTCTTTGACGGCGGCCTTTACCTTGGCTACGGCTTCGGCTATGGGCAGGATCTCCACCTCGCCGCCCCTTCTCTCTTTCAACTCGACCTTGCCTTCCGCCAGGGTCTTGGCACCGACCACGATCCTCAGCGGAATGCCGATCAGGTCGGCGTCCTTGAACTTGAAGCCCGGGCGCTCGTCGCGGTCGTCCAGCAGCACTTCCACGCCCGCTTCCATGAGCTCGTTGTAGATCTGCTCGGAGGCGGCCTTCACTTCGTCATCCTTCGCTGAAAGCGCGGAGACGATGCAGTGGAAAGGCGCGATGGGAATCGGGAAGATGATGCCGTTCTCGTCATGGTTCTGCTCGATGCAGGCGGCGACGGTACGGCCGATGCCGATGCCGTAGCACCCCATGAAGATGATCTGCTCCTTGCCGTTGGCGTCGAGGAAGCTCGCGTTCAGGGCCTTGGAGTACTTGGTCCCGAGCTTGAAGACGTGGCCGACTTCGATGCCGCGCCAGATCTCGAGCTTGCCGCTGTCGCAGCGCGGGCAGGGGTCGCCGATCACGACGTTCCTGATGTCGACGTACCCTTCCACGTTGAAGTCGCGCCCGATGTTGACGTTCTTCAGGTGCATGTCGGCGGCGTTAGCGCCGGTCACGAAGTTGTGCATCCCCTCGAGCGAGAGGTCGGCTACCACTTTCACCTTGCCGGCGAGGCCTACGGGACCTGCGTAGCCGGTGGGGGCGCCGGTCACCTTGAGGACGACGTCGTCCTCCGCCATCTCGATCTCGGCGGCACCCAGGTGGTTCTTCAGCTTGATCTCGTTCAGGTCGTAATCGCCGCGCAAAAGGGCGACCACCGGTTCGCCGTCGGCTACCAGCACGAGGGTCTTCACCACCTGGGTCGCGTTGACGCCGAGGAAAGCGGAGACGTCCTCGATGCTCTTTTGACCCGGAGTGGCGACGCGCTCCATGGGACGCGGGTCGGCGTGCTCGGCAGCGGCACTCTTCCTGGTCTCGGCCTTCTCCATGTTGGCCGCGTACTCGCAGCAGGAGCATGAGACGATGGCGTCCTCACCGGAGTCGGCAAGCACCATGAACTCGTGGGAGTAGTTGCCGCCGATGGTGCCGGTGTCGGCCTCGACGGCGCGGAACTTAAGCCCGCAACGCTCGAAGATGCGGCGGTAGGCCTTGTACATCTTCTCGTAGGAAACGTCGGCACCCGCCTCGTTCACGTCGAAGGAGTACGCGTCCTTCATGATGAACTCGCGGCCGCGCATGAGGCCGAAGCGCGGGCGGATCTCGTCGCGGAACTTGCCCTGGATCTGGTACAGGTTGATCGGCATCTGCCGGTAGCTCCTGATTTCCTTGCGGATCAGGTCGGTGATGACCTCCTCGTGGGTCGGTCCCATGCAGAACTCGGCGTCTTTTCTGTCCTTGAAGCGCAGCAGCTCTTTGCCGTAGAAGTCCCAGCGCCCGGATTCCTTCCAGAGTTCTGCCGGCTGCACGGCGGGCATGAGGAGCTCTATGGCCCCTGCCCGGTTCATCTCCTCGCGAACGATCTGCTCCACCTTGCGGATGGAACGCAGCCCAAGCGGCAGGTAGTTGTAGATGCCGGCGGCGAGTTTCCTGATCATGCCGGCGCGCAGCATCAGCTTGTGGGAGATGACCTCCGCGTCGGAAGGGGTTTCCTTGACGGTAGGGATGAAATACTGGGAATAACGCATTCGTTCGACCTCTGAGTGAATTTAAAAGCAAAAGACAAAACCGTTAGCCACGGAGAAAATCTGAGAACTTCGGAGAAAACCCAAAACGTGAGACGGGTTTTACCCCAAAAATCTTTTGCTTCTCTCAGATTTCCTCAGATTTTCTCCGTGGCCAATGGTTTAAGGTTTTAAAACTTCTTCTATCAGCGCATCGGCAAGCTTGTCCTGGGGGACTTTGCGCAGGATCTCGCCGTGCTTGAAAAGGAGCCCTTCTCCCCTGCCGCCGGCAATACCGAAATCGGCTTCGCGCGCCTCGCCTGGCCCGTTCACGGAGCACCCCATCACGGCCACGGTGATGTTCTTGTCCAGGAACGCCAGGCGCCGCTCCACTTCCTCGGCAACCGGGATGAGATCTATCTGGCACCTGCCGCAGGTCGGACAGGAGACGAAGTTGATGCCGCGCTGTCTGATCCCGAGCGACTTCAGGATGTCATAGGCGACGCGCACCTCGTGTACCGGATCGCCGGTAAGCGACACGCGCATGGTGTCGCCGATTCCCTGGTGCAACAGGATACCCAGGCCCACCGAGGACTTGATGGTGCCGGAGAAGACGGTGCCCGCCTCGGTGACGCCGATGTGCAGCGGGTAGTCGACCGCATCCGAGAGGAGCCGGTAGGCCTCCAGCGTCCTCAGCACGTCGGATACCTTGATGGAGATCTTGATCTCCCGGTAGTCGAGATCCTCGAGGATGCGCACGTGGCCAAGCGCCGACTCGACCATCGCTTCCGGGGTCGGGTGTCCGTACTTGACCAGGAGTTCCTTCTCCAGCGATCCGCCGTTCACGCCGATGCGGATCGGGATCTGTCTTTCGGCGGCCGCCTTGACCACCTCGGCGACCTTCCAGCGCTCGCCTATGTTGCCGGGGTTAAGGCGCAGGCCGTCCACGCCGGATTCGAGCGCCTGCAGGGCCAGCTTGTAGTCGAAATGGATGTCGGCGATGAGCGGCATGGGGCTGCCGGCCTTGATTGCTGCGAGAGCCTGAGCGGCATCCATGTCCGGAACCGCGCAACGTACTATCTCGCAGCCTGCTTCGGCGAGTCTGCCGATCTGTTCCAGTGTCGCGGCAACGTTCCGTGTGTCGGTGGAACACATGGACTGAACCGAGCAAGGAGCGCCGCCACCGATCGGCACGTTCCCTATCATGATCTGCCGGGTGAGTTTTTTCATAGCGGGACATACTAGCTAAATCTATGGGGAAAAGCAAGGAGGATAACCCCTCTGCTATTGCAGTGAAGGGGTTGCGACAGCCGGCAAATTCCCGCGCCACTTATCAGCGGAGGGACTATACTGTGCCTATTGGAGGTAAAAGACACAGGAGGTAGCTGTCATGAGTAAACTCGATCTGCTGAATCCAACAAACAGCACGGTCATCTTCATAGACTTCCAGCCTCAGATGACCTTCGGGGTTGCCAGCATAGACAGGCAAACCCTTATGAACAACGTGATCCTGTTGGCAAAGGCCGCCAGGATCTTCCGCGTCCCCACCATCCTCACCACCGTCGAGACCAAGAGCTTCTCGGGCAACATGTGGCCCCAGCTCCTGGACATCTTCCCAGACAACGACATCATCGAGCGGAGCTCCATGAATTCCTGGGATGATCCGAAATTCGTGGAAGCGGTGCAGGCCGCGGGGCGCAACAAGCTGATCATGGCCGCGCTCTGGACCGAGGTCTGCCTCGCCTACCCGACGCTCGATGCCATGAAGGCCGGGTTTGAAGTGTACGCCGTGGAGGATGCCTCCGGGGGGACCAGCGTCGTCGCCCACAACGCGGCGATGCGCCGCATCGAGCAGGCGGGGGCCGTACCGATGACGGCGTTGCAGGTGCTGCTCGAGTACCAGAGAACGTGGGCGCGCAAGGAGACCTACGACGACGTGATCGCGGCGGTGAAGGAGCATGGCGGCGCGTACGGCCAGGGGGTCGAATACGCCTACACCATGGTGCACGGGGCGCCGGCAAGCCGCACCGTTTCCTCGAAGTAATCAACGGCAGGCAAGGGATCACCCCCTTGCCTGCTTCTTTTTCGGGAGGTAACGCAGATGAAGGGACCTGACCTGATCATATATAACGCCAGGATCAGCACGCTGGACCGGCAACGTCCGGAAGCCTCCGCCGTCGCGATCAGCGACGGCAAGGTGGAGGCTCTCGGCGGGGAGGAGCTGATCGCTGATGCCGACGAACATACGCAAAGGATCGACGCCGCGGGAAGGCGGATCATCCCGGGGCTGAACGACTCGCATATCCACGTCATCCGGGGCGGGCTCAACTTCAACATGGAGCTGCGCTGGGACGGGGTGCCGTCGCTGCCCCTCGCCCTTGAAATGCTGAAGGAGCAGGCGAGGCGGACCCCGCCGCCGCAATGGGTGCGGGTGATCGGCGGGTGGACCGAGTTCCAGTTCAAGGAGCGGCGCATGCCGACCCTCGAGGAGCTGAACCTGGCGGCGCCCGACACCCCGGTCTTCGTGCTGCATCTTTACGACCGTGCCCTGGTGAACCGGGCGGCGCTGCATGCGCTGGGTTACGGCAAGGATACGCCCGACCCGCCGGGGGGCGTGATCGAGCGGGACAAAAGCGGCAACCCGACCGGACTTTTGATCGCGAAACCGAACGCCATGCTGCTTTACGCGAGCCTCGCCAAGGGGCCGAAGCTCGCCTTCGAGGACCAGATGAACTCGACGCGCCATTTTCTCAGGGAACTGAACCGGCTCGGGCTCACCAGTGCCATCGATGCAGGAGGCGGCTTTCAGAACTACCCGGACGACTACCGGGTGATCAACGAACTCGCCGGTCGTGAGGAACTGCCGCTGCGCATCGCGTACAACCTCTTCACCCAGCACCCCAAAGGGGAACTCGCCGATTTTTCGCAGTGGGTGAGCATGACGGGACCGGGACAGGGGAACGACTATCTGCGCATGAACGGGGCGGGCGAGATGCTGGTATTCTCGGCGGCGGATTTCGAGGACTTCCTGGAACCTCGCCCGGACCTTCCGTCGGCTATGGAGGGAGAGCTCGTGCAGGTGGTCCGACTTCTGGTCGAGAAGCGCTGGCCCTTCAGGCTCCACGCCACCTACGACGAGTCGATCACGCGTTTCCTGGACGTCTTCGAGGCGGTGCACCGCGTGGTTCCTTTCGCGGGGCTCCGCTGGTTCTTCGATCATGCGGAGACCATTTCGGCCGGGAATCTGGAGCGGGTCAGCGCACTGGGCGGCGGCATCGCGATCCAGAACCGCATGGCCTTCCAGGGGGAATATTTCCTGGAACGCTACGGCGAGCGGCTCACCTCACACGCCCCTCCCGTAAGGTCCATGCTGGAGATGGGAATTCCGGTGGGCGCGGGGACCGACGCCACGCGGGTCTCGAGCTACAACCCGTGGCTCTCGCTGTACTGGATGGTGAGCGGGCGAACCATCGGCGGAAGCGTCCTTTACCCCGAGAATAACCGGCTGAGCCGCATGGAAGCCCTCACCCTGTACACACGCGGGAGCAGCTGGTTTTCCCAGGAGGAGGGGAAAAAAGGTTCCCTCGCCCCGGGCGCGCTGGCCGACCTCGCCGTACTCTCGTCGGATTACTTCACGGTTCCCGAGGAGGAGATCAAGGGGATCGAGTCGGTGCTGACCGTGGTCGGCGGGAAGGTGGTGTACGGCGGCGAGGAGTTCGGCAACCTGGTCCCCCCTCTACCGGTGAGCCCGGACTGGTCGCCGGTAGGTCGGTACGGGGGGTATCACAAAGCGGATGTACAAGCCGACGCGCCCCCCCTGCATCGGGGGCACGCACACAGCTCGTTGCAGAGGGGATGGCACTTCCCGTCACCCGGGTGCGACTGCTTCGTGTATTGAGGCGTTACTTGTGCGCATAGAGACCTAGCAGCTCGGTCTGTGCCAGGATTTTCCCCCTCATGGCGAGGTCGAGCTCTTTTCTAGTGCTGTTGGAGGGAAGGTTCAAACGTTCGGAGAGAGCGTAGAGGCGGAAGTAATACCGGTGCTGCCCGGACGGCGGGCACGGGCCGCCGTAGCCTTTGCGCCGCCAGCTGTTCACCCCCTGCTCGGCCCCGCGGGGAACGCTACCCTGCGCGATTTCCCTGGCGGCCGGGTCGATGTTCCAGAGGACCCAGTGCACCCAGGTGCCGGCCGGTGCGTCGGGGTCATCCATGATGAGGGCAAGGGATTTGGCTTCGCCGGGTACTCCGGAGATGGCAAGCGGCGGGCTGGTGTCGGAGCCGTCACAGGTGAAGGCGGCAGGTATGCGGGCCGAGTGACTGAACGCGGAACTGGTCAGTTTCATCTGTGACATCTTTGCCTCCTTGGCCTGCAACGGCAATGCCGCGCACAACATCCCCACCACAAGGAACAGCAGCAGTTTTTTCAGGCCGGCCATGATCACCTCCAGGTTTAAATCTCTCTCGGTTCATCTCTCTCCGGCACAATGAGAGTAGAGCCAGCGTTAGTGTATCCCTCGGGGTCGCCTATGCAAGGGAGAACGGCAGCAATTCGGCGGTTGACACGGTTGACTTTTCAATCTATGAAAGAGAGATGAAAAATACCAGCAAACCAAAGCATTTCACCGAGAACTCAAAACCTTCCCGCATGGAAAGCACTCCCGCTCCGAAGACGAAGAAGCCCGCGGCCAGGCCGGAACGGGGAGCGGCAGTCCCTTCCCGCGCCGAGAAACCTGCCCGCCCCGCAGCAGGAAAGCCACGCGACCAGCGCGAGCAACCCGCTGGAAAAGCCTTCAAGAAGGCCGATGGCAAGGCGCCCGTGAAGCCGGCAAAGGGGAAACCGGCGCGTCCGGCCGGTGCCGGGGAAGAGCGCCGGCCTGCGCTGCGCAGCGGTCAGGTGCTGGAACTCCAGATTATTTCAACCAACGAAGAAGGGTTCGGCGTCGCCATCCACGAAGGGACCCGCGTTCTGGTAGCCGGCGGGCTTGCCGGTGAGACCATCGTAGGTAAGATCACCTACGTCGGGCGCAGGGAATCCTTCGCCAACATCATAAAGCTTTTGAAGCGGTCGCCCGACCGCGCCCCCTCCCCTGCCTGCACCATGGGGAAGGCCTGCGACGGCTGCGGTCTCATGCAGATGCGCTACCCGGCCCAGCTCGCCTGGAAAAAGGAGATGGTGACCCGCCAGATCCGCAGATACCCTTCCCTTTCCGACGCCACCATTCATGACGTGATCGCCTCCCCGAGCGAGCTGGGCTATCGCAACACGGCGAAGCTCGTTGTTGCAGGCAAGCACTCCGACCCTGTGATCGGGATTTACCGGCGCAACACGCACGACGTCTTGGAGATCGAGGACTGCGCGCTGCACCACCCGCTGATCAACAAGGTGGTTAAGGCCGCCAAGGCGGGGATCAAGAAGGGGAAGGTACAGATCTACAACCCGAAGAGCGAGATGGGGCTTTTACGCTACCTCGTGGTGCGCGTGGCGGAGCCTAGCAACCAGGTAATGGTGGTTTTCGTCACCACCGAGCAGGGCTACAACGAGATGCACCACCTGGCCAAGTTCATCCAGCAGGCGGTTCCCGAGGTTGCCGTCGTGGCACAGAACATCAACACCTCCACGGGGAACGTGATCTTCGGCCACAAGGACCGCTCCATAACGAAGGCGCAGAGCCTGAAGGCCTTCATCGGGGAGAAGAGCTTCAACCTGTCGCCGCACTCCTTCTTCCAGGTGAACAGCGGCGCCGCCCGCATCATCTACGAGAAGGTACGCGAGTTCGCGCGCCTCTCCGGCAAGGAACGGGTGATCGACCTTTACTGCGGCATCGGCGGGATCTCGCTGTTTTTGGCGGATAAAGCCCGAGAAGTGGTCGGGATCGAAGTGGTCGACGCCGCCGTCGCCGACGCTACCGCCAACGCGGCGATGAACCGCGCCGACAACTGCAGTTTCGAGGCGGGCGACGCCGTGCACCTCATCGACGAGATCGGTGAGGAAGGTGGCGCCGACCTGATCGTACTGAACCCGCCGAGAAAGGGTTGCGACGAGAAGGTGCTGAAGAGCGTCGCCGCCATCAACCCCGGCCGTATCATCTACGTCTCCTGCTCACCGGAGACCCTCGCGCGCGACCTGGACGTCCTGTCCCGCCTTGGGTACCGGACCCTCGAGGTGCAGCCGGTGGACATGTTCCCGCAGACGGTGCACGTCGAGGACGTGGCGCTTTTGGAAAAGGCCAAAGAGATACAGGCTTAACGCAAAGGCGCATAGACTCCAAGACGCAAAGAGACCATCACCCCCTCTCCCGCTGGGAGAGGGTGGCCGAAGGCCGGGTGAGGGAGCTTGCAGATGCAACATCGACTCTTCGTGGCGACGCCCTCACCCCGCCCTCTCCCGGGGGGAGAGGGAGAGCCTTTAATCCTTCCGAGGGTCCATTGGAAGAGATGATCTCAAAACTCAAGAAGTTCTTCCCCCTTAAACTGCACCCTGGCATTTTCATGGTCGGCGGTATGGTACGGGACGTGCTCTTGGGTGTGCAATGCCAGGATGTGGACTTGGCGGCATCCGTACCAGCCGAGGAACTGATCGCGCTGGGATTTCGCCTCGTCGAGTCAAAGAGCACTCCCAACATCTATTTCCGCTTCAAGGAACCCTTCGGGAAGATCGAAATAACCTGGCTCCCGTCGCTCGATGCGCTCCCCGAAGATCTCTCCCGGCGCGACTTCACCGTGAACGCCATGGCCATGTCACTGGAGGGACGGCTAGTCGATCCCCTCGGCGGCAAGCCCGACCTCGAAGGCCGCGTGCTGCGCTGCTGCTCCCCCGAAAGCCTCACGGACGATCCCCTGCGCATCCTGCGCGCCTTCCGGTTCGAATGCGAGGGTTGGCGGCTCGATGCCGAAGCGGAGCTGATTCTGAAGGGACGCGACTGGACGGCATCCCTGCAGCGCATCCCGGTGGAACGGTTTTCCCAGGAGATGCTCAAGGCGCTGACCAAAGAAGATCCCTCCCGATTTTTCCGCCGCATGCTGGAGTTCGGCATCGGCGTCAACTTCCTTCCCGAAATATTCAGGATGGCGGAGATACCGGCAGGCCCGCCGAAGCACCACCCCGAGGGCGACCTCTTCACGCATTCCCTACAGGTGCTGGAACGGATGGCGCGACTGACACCGGAACCCGTCGCCCGTTTCTGTGCCCTCTTCCACGATCTCGGCAAGCTCTACACGCCGCAAGAACTGCATCCTAAGCACCACGGGCACGACACACTGGGGGCCGAGCAGGTACCCGCGTTCTGCAAAAGGCTGAGGCTGCCGGTCGCAGTGCAACGTGCGCTGCAGGCGACGAACCGGCTGCACAACAACGCCAATCGTTGGGAGGAGCTGCGGGACTCGACGAAGATACGTCTCGCGCTGGATGCCATCAAGGGGGGGATTCAGGAGTTCCTGCCGTTGCAGGTGGCGGCGGACTTTCATGCTTCCATGCCGGGATGGGAGGTGGCGCTTGAGGTGGCCAAGTTGAACGCGGCGCAGCTGGGTATCGATCCGGCGCTGCTGGACGGTAAGGAGGCGCCGCCGGAGAAGTTGCAGCAGATCATCATGCAGCAGAGGGTGAGTAAGTTCAGGGCACGGATGGGAGGATAACCCCTCCCCACCCTACTTCGATTCTGCCGGGGTCACGACCCGGTCCAGGCCCAGTTTCAGAATCGAGCTGTCGTAGATCATCTCGAACATGTGCTCGATTCTGAAGAAGGCGGCGAGTGCGGCCGGGTCGAAATGAGCTGCCGGGTTGATCCGATCATCGCCGTTTCGGAATACAGCGAGGGCCTCCTCGTGGGTCATGGCACCCTTGTAACTGCGGCGCGATCGGAGCGCGTCGTACACGTCGGCTACCTTCACGATACGCCCCGAGATGGGAATTCGCTCCCCCTTTAGCCGCTTCGGATACCCCGTGCCGTCCCAGTTCTCGTGATGCGATAGCGCAATCTCTCTGGCGATCCGAAGCCGCGGAGAATCGCCGATGATCTCGGAACCGTAGGCGGGATGCTGGCGCACCAGTTTCATCTCACGCGGTGTCAGCCTTCCTTCTTTGAGCAGGATCTCGGTGGGGATGCGTATCTTACCCACATCGTGCATCTGCGCCGAAATGGACATGTCGTTTACGAACTCGTTGTTGAACCCCATGTTGGCGGCAAGCGCGCCGGCGTAGCGGTTCACGCGCACGATGTGGCGGCCGGTGTCCGGTTCGGCGGCCTCGCAGGCCCGCGCGAGCGCATGTATCGTGTAGGTGAAAGCGTGCTCCGTCTCACGCATCCCGTTGGAGACGGTCAACAGCGAACCGATCATGACGGCGGCACTGCGCAGCACATCCGCGTCGTACTCGGTTACCCGCCCTTGATAGTTGAAGGCCTCTATCACCCCCTTCACGTCGCCGCTGATCCGGCAACTCACGAAGTTGAGGATCGGCTCCCCCATGGCTTCGAGCACCTTCGGATGAAAGAAGGATTGGAATTCCTCGATAGTCGTGCAGATGTCGTTCCAGTTGAGCGCCACCACTTCGGCACCACCTTCCACGAGAAGGAGGCTCCCGGCGTAGCTCGAGCCCGGCTCGATGGTTATCGGCTCGGAGCGTTCCAGCAATCTTTCATCGCGCAGATGAAAAACCTGGCCGTTGCAGCAGGCGGCCTCCGCTGTTTCATTGGCGATGAGGATGCCGGAGGGACCGCGGCGACCGTTGCCCCCGAGTAGTTTTCCCAGGACTTCGTTGTATAGTTCGTCGCTGCTGAACTTGCGGCGGGTGAGATCGCGCAAGGTGTTATCGGTGAGGGTAATCAGATCGAGGGTCTGTCTCAGCGCTAGTTGACACAGTTCCAGGGGCATGCGGGGATCCTCTCAGGCTTTGCTTTGTTAACTGGGATTCTAGCTTATGAGTGGCATTGTGCAAGATTATGCGCCTGCGACCATCTGACTGGTCTGACTGGTCGCACTAGCGCACTGGCGGATGTGTCATCCCGGGCAGCCTGCACCGGAAGGCTTTCTAAAAAAAAAGGCCCGGCGATTACGCCGGGCCTTTATGTGTTGCAGAGGTGGTGCGATTAGGCCTTGGCTGCGATGGCCTTCTCGTAACCCAGCTGGAACGCCTTCTTGTTCAGTTCCATGAAGGCTTCCGGAACACGGGCGAGAACCGCCTTCTCCGCCCCTTCCTTGCTGACCACGCCGGTCAGCGCCACCATGGCGCCGAGCGCCACGATGTTGGCCACGATCTCACGACCGACTTCGTTCTTGGCGGTGTTGATGATCGGGAAGGAAACGGTCTTGAAGTTCCCCTGGGGAAGCTTGGTCACCAGGTCGGAATCGACCAGCAGCACGCCGCCTTCTTTCAGGTCGTGGGAGTACTTGTCGCAGGCTTCCTGGGTAAGCGCGAGGAGCGCGTCCACAACGGTCGCCTTCGGGTAGTCGATCATGGAGTCGGAAACGATGACTTCCGACTTGGATGCACCGCCCCTTGCCTCGGGACCGTAGCTCTGCGACTGAACGGCCTGCTTGCCGTCGTAGATGGAAGCGGCTTCCGCCATGATGACGCCGGCGAGGATGAGACCCTGCCCGCCAGCCCCGGAAAATCTGATTTCATATCTCTGAGACATCTGAGGTTCTCCTCCTTTTTATTTCTTGGCGCGCTCGATGACTTTCGCGTATTCGTCGGTGTAGTTCGGACGCTCTTCCTTGTACAGGACACCGGTAAGGATCTTGCCTTCGAGCTGCTCGGCAGTCATCTTCTCGGCGGCCTTCACCGGAACGGCGATGTCCTTAAGACGGTTCATCATCTCGATGACGGACTTGAACTTGTTGCGGCGACCGTAGGTGGTCGGGCAGTCGTCCAGGATCTCGACCACGGAGAAGCCCTTGTGCTGGATGGCTTCCGCAATCAGCTTGTCGATCTGGGTCGCATGGTACGCGGTGCCGCGGGCAACGAAGGTCGCGCCTGCGCCGATGGCGAGCTTGGCGACGTCGAACGCGGGATCCGGGTTGCCGTACACGGTAGTGGACGCCTTGGCACCGGTCGGGGTGCACGGGGAGAACTGGCCGCCGGTCATCCCGTAGATGTTGTTGTTCATGATGATGTAGGTCATGTCGATGTTGCGGCGGCAGGCGTGGATGAAGTGGTTGCCGCCGATCGCGGTACCGTCGCCGTCGCCGCCCACGAGGATGACGTTCATCTCGGGCTTAGCCATCTTGACGCCGGTGGCGAAAGCGGCCGCGCGGCCGTGCGCGGTGTGCAGCGTGCAGAAGTCCATGTAGCCGGGAAGACGCGAGGCGCAGCCGATACCGGAAACGATGGCGGTGTTGTTCTTCTGAAGACCAAGGGTGTCGATCGCGCGGATCAGGCCCTTCATGACAATGCCGTGACCGCAGCCCGGGCACCAGATGTGCGGCAGCTTGCCGGGACGGATGTACTTATCGTAATCAAAAGACATGTTACTTAACCTCCTTGATCTTTTCGAGGATCTGCCCCGGGTTGATCGGCTCGCCGTCGACGCGGAAGATGCCGTGGACGCTCGCTTTGCCTTCGGCGCAACGCTTCACTTCGCCGGTGCACATGCCGAGGTTCATCTCCGGAGTGATGAACGCCTTCACCTTGCCGGCGAGTGCTGCGATCTGCTTGTCCGGGAACGGCCAGAAGGTCTTGATCCTGAAGAGACCGGCTTTGATCCCCTGCTTCCTCGCCTCGTTAACTGCGAAGCGGGCGGAACGGGAAGTGGAGCCGTAAGCGATAACGGCGACTTCCGCATCGGCCAACTCGTACTCCTCGAAGGTCACGATGTCGTCGACGTTGGCTTCGACCTTGCGCACCTGGCGCTCTTCTTCAGCCTGAACCCAGGCGGCCTTGGTGGTCGGGAAGCCGTCCTGCCCCTTGTTGAGGCCGGTCACGTGGAAACGGTAGTCGCTGCCGAAGGCTGCGAGCGGCGGCACATCGCCGAAGCTCGTGTCGTACGGCTTGTACTCTGCCGGCGAAACGCTCGGAGCGGTCCTGTTGATGACTTCCAGCTCGCCCGGTTCCGGGAACACGATGCGCTCGCGCATGTGGGCCACGATCTCGTCGGGCATGACCATTACCGGGGTGCGGTACTTCTCGGCCAGGTTGAAGGCGCGCACGGTCTCTTCGAAGAGTTCCTGCACGGAGGCCGGGGTGAGGCAGATCGCCGGGTGGTCACCGTGGGTGCCCCACTTGGCGCACATCACGTCGGACTGGGAAGGGCCGGTCGGCATACCGGTGGAGGGGCCGCCCCTCATGACGTTGACGATGACGCAGGGGGTCTCGGCGATGCAGGCGTAACCGATCAGCTCCTGTTTGAGCGAGAGGCCCGGACCGGAGGTCGCGGTCAGTACCTTGGCGCCGGTAAGGGAAGCGCCGATGACGGAAGCCATGGCACCGATTTCATCTTCCATCTGGATGAATTTACCGCCGATCTTCGGAAGCTCGACAGACATAACCTCTGCCACCTCGGTGGAAGGTGTAATAGGATAACCGCCGAAGAACGTGCACCCGGCGTAGAGTGCCCCCTGTGCGGCAGCTTCGTTCCCCTGAAGGAATGCAACTTTTTTAGCCACTTTCTTACCTCCTAAGATTGTTTACGATACTTTGATTGCAAAGTCAGGGCATCTAAGCTCGCACTGCATGCACTTGATGCATGCCTCAAGGTTCTTGACGCTTGCCACAAAACCCTTCATTTCCAAGACCTTGGTGGGGCAAAACTCCACACAGATGTGGCACCCCTTGCAGTACTTCTCGATGATCTCGATGTTAGCCGGTGTTTTCTCCATCAACGTAGCTCCTTTGACAAATGTGCCCTTGCAGGCTGTGCAAATGTGGGTTTATAACACATAGTGTATACAAAATGCAAGTGCCCGAATTTACGCCTAAACACTTCGTTTTTGTAAAAAGAGGGTAGAGAGGGGAAACCTCCCTACCCCCTGGTAGTACCTGCTGCAGTTACTTCTTACTTCATGGAACCAACGAGTTCCTTAACCGCGGCGACGGACTTGTCCATCATCGCCTGCTCTTCTGCGTCAAGTTCGAACTCGAGGATCTGCTCTACGCCGTTCTCGCCGAGGACGCAGGGAACGCCGACGTAGAAGCCTTTCACGCCGAACTCGCCGTTCAGGTATGCGCAGGTCGGGAGAACGCGCTTCTGGTCCTTGAGGATGGACTCTGCCATGCAGATAGCGGAGGAAGCCGGGGAGTAGAAGGCGGAACCGGTTTTCAGCAGGGCGACAACCTCGCCGCCTGCACCGCGGGTCCTCTTGACCATGGCGTCCATGACTTCCTTGGCCTTCGCCTTGTCCTTGTATTTCTTCTCGAGGAGTTCCATGACCGGGATGCCGTTAACGGAGGCGTAACGGACCAGCGGTACCATGTCGTCGCCGTGGCCGCCGAGGGTCATTGCGTTCACGTCCTTCACGGAAACGCCGAGCTCCCAGGCGATGAAGGTCTTGAAGCGTGCGGAGTCGAGAACGCCGGCCTGACCGATGACGCGGTTGTAGGGGAAGCCGGTGATCTTCTGGCACAGGGTCACCATCGCGTCGAGCGGGTTGGAGATGACGATGACAAAGGAGTTCGGTGCGTGGGCCTTGATCCCTTCCGCGACGGAGGTCATGATCTTGGAGTTGACCTCGATCAGGTCGTCGCGGCTCATGCCCGGTTTGCGGGGAAGACCTGCAGTGACGATGACGACGTCGGCGCCCTGGATGTCCTCGTAGCTGTTGGTGCCCTTGAGGCAGCAGTCAAAGCCGTCGACCGAACCGACTTCGGCGATATCGAGCATCTTGCCCTGCGGAAGGCCTTCCACGATGTCGAACATCACCACGTCACCCAGTTCGCGCAGAGCTGCGAGCTGTGCAAGGACGCCGCCGATCTGACCACCACCGATAAGTGCGATTTTCTTACGTGCCATGTTTTCTTCCTCCGTTAATAGAATGTGATTATCTTCCGGTGAAGCGAAACCTACGTTTACGCTTGTTAGGCGATCGAGTCAATGATCGCGTTCAGGGTCGCACTCGGACGCATAGCAGCTTCGGTCTTGGCATCGTCCGGGTGGTAGTAGCCGCCCATGTCGACCGGCTTGCCCTGCGCGCCGATCAGTTCGGCGTTGATCTTCTCTTCGTTTGCCTGCAGGTCCTGCGCTACCTTGGCGAACTTGGCGGCAAGCGCTGCGTCCTTGGTCTGGGCGGCGAGAGCCTCGGCCCAGTACATGGCCAGGTAGAAGTGGCTGCCGCGGTTGTCGATCTGGCCGACCTTACGCGCCGGGTTCTTGTTCTGATCGAGGAACTTGGTGTTGGCGGTGTCGAGGGTCTCGGCGAGGAGAGCCGCCTTCTCGTTCTTGAAGGTAGCGGCCAGGTGCTCGAGGGAGACCGCGAGGGCAAGGAACTCACCCAGGGAATCCCAGCGCAGGTACCCTTCCTGCTGGAACTGCTGCACGTGCTTCGGAGCGGAACCGCCCGCACCGGTCTCGAAGAGACCGCCGCCCGCGAGCAGCGGAACGATGGAGAGCATCTTCGCGGAGGTGCCGAGTTCGAGGATCGGGAACAGGTCGGTCAGGTAATCCCTGAGCGCGTTGCCGGTGACGGTGATGGTGTCTTTGCCCGCCTTGGCCCTCGGGAGGGTGAATTTCATCGCCTCGACCGGGGACATGATGTGGATCTCGAGACCGTTGGTGTCATGGTCTTTGAGGTAGGTGTTGACCTTCTCGATCATCTGGGCATCGTGGGCGCGGTTCTTGTCGAGCCAGAAGACGGCCGGAGCGCCGGTTGCGCGGGCGCGGGAGACGGCGAGCTTGACCCAGTCGCGGATCGGGAGATCCTTCGCCTGGCAGCCGCGCCAGATGTCGCCCTGCTCTACCTGGTGCTGGAGCAGCACTTCGCCGGAGGCGTCAACTACGCGCATGGTGCCGTTGAGCGGTGCGACGAAGGTCTTGTCGTGGGAGCCATACTCCTCGGCTTTCTGCGCCATGAGGCCGACGTTGGAGGTGGCGCCCATGGTGGTCGGGTCGAACTGGCCGTTTTTCTTGCAGAAGTCGATGCACTCCTGGTACCACTCGGAGTAGCAGGTGTCCGGGATGACGCACTTGGTGTCGGCGAGCTTGCCGTCCGGGCCCCACATCTTGCCGGAGTCGCGGATGACGACCGGCATGGAGGCGTCGATGATGATGTCGTTGGAGGCGTGCAGGTTGGTGATCCCTTTGTCGGAGTCGACCATGGCCAGCGGCGGCTGCTTGGCGTAGGTAGCCTGGATGTCGGCCTCGATCTCGGCCTTCTTGCCTGCCGGGAGCTTGTCGAGCTTCTTGTAGAGGTCGCCAAGGCCCAGGTCCGCGTTGACGCCGATCTCCTTGAAGGTCGCCTCGTGCTTCTCGAAGACGTCCTTGAAGTAGACGGAGACGAAGTGGCCGAAGATGACCGGGTCGGAGATCTTCATCATGGTCGCCTTCAGGTGCACCGAGAAGAGGATCCCTTTCGCCTTGGCGTCGTCGATCTGCTCCTGGATGAACTTCCTCAGGGCACGCACGTTCATGAAGGAGCCGTCCAGCACCTCGCCTGCCTGCAGCGGGAGCTTCTCTTTCATCACGGTCACGTTGCCGAGGTTGTCGACGAACTCGATCTTGGCGGTGGTGGCCTCCTTCAGGGTGACCGACTTCTCGCTGTGGTAGAAGTCGCCTGCGCTCATGTTGGAGACGTGGCTCTTGGAATCGGAAGCCCAGGCGCCCATCTTGTGCGGGTGCTTCTTGGCGTATTCCTTGACGGCTTTCGCGACGCGACGGTCGGAGTTGCCCTCACGCAGAACCGGGTTTACCGCGGAGCCGAGCACCTTGGCGAAACGTGCGTGCAGCGCCTTCTCTTCGTCGGTCTTGGGCTCTTCCGGGTAGTTGGGGATGTTGTACCCCTGGCTCTGGAGCTCGGCGATGGCGGCTTTGAGCTGCGGGATGGAGGCGGAGACGTTGGGGAGCTTGATGATGTTGGCTTCCAGCTTCTGGGTCAGCTCACCGAGGTAGGCGAGTTCGTCGGCGATCTTCTGCTCCGGGGTCAGGTTCTCCGGGAAGTTCGCGATGATCCTGCCGGCCAGCGAGATGTCCCTGGTCTCTACCTCGACGCCTGCCGCCTTGGTGAAGGCGTTGACGATGGGGAGCAGGGAGTAGGTTGCCAGTGCGGGGGCCTCGTCGATCTTGGTCCAAACGATCTTTGCATTAGTTGTCATGATCTCTCCTTGGTTTTTATGCAATGCACAAATACAAAATGGTGGGCAAAGCCACGCTGCATCGCCCGACATGGTGTTTTATCCGTCTGCGGGAGCCCGTCAACCGCCTGCCATCCGGGGCAATTGCCTCCCCTTCGCGGCGTCTCGCAAAATATGTGAAGGATTATGGGATGTTAGCAGGATAACTTTGGATTTCAAATTTTGTATACAGTATACAAAACGTTTTTCACTGTCAAGGGAAAATCTGGAAGGAATCTCGTGAAGAAGTAAATGGGGTTCGGCGTGAAAAAGGGAGGGTGGTAATAAGCGGAGGCCGCAGCGGGCCCACGGGGAAAGCCCCTTCATTACAGGTACTTGCGCGGGCGCCCGGGCGAGCGGGCGCCAGAGGTTTCCATAAAGGATGTGCGGAGTTTCTCTTTCCTCTCCGGCACTAAGCGGCCGTCAGGAATCGCCTTTTTTTGGTAGCGACGAAATACCGTTTAAAAATATCGTCCTACACGGGGTTGGATCAGTGCAGCGGGTGCTCCTGGGCGTAGTGCCTCGCCTCGGCGTAATCGTCACGCCCGAGGTTTCTGGGCACCCTGAGGATCTGGCCGGGCCAGATGTGCCGCGGGTCGCGGATCTGGTCGCGGTTGGCGCGATAGATCAGGGGCCAGAGGTTGCGGTCGCCGTAAACCTCGGCGCGTGATGCGATAAGGGGAAGCGATTCCCCCCGGCGCACCGACCAGGATGGGACGAGTACCGGCTCCTTGACCGGCGGCTTTGCCTTCTTCCGCTCGGCCTCGGCGGCCTCCTTCTGGGCCTTTTCGAGCGCCCGCGCCTTGGCGAGCCGCTCCTCCTCCAGCTTGGCGAGCCGCTCCAGCTCGGCTTTTCGCTCCTCTTCGGCAAGCCGCGCCTTTTCCTCGGCCAGAAGGCGTGCCTTCTCCGCAGCCACCTCCCGGGCCAGGAGATCCCCCTTGAGGAGGGTGAGCTGGAAGTAACGATCCGCCTCCTTGGACTCATCCTCCATCATGTAGGCGTCCCCCTTCAGGAACGCCTGAAGCACGCTGGCGTACTCGGCGGGGTACAGACGCTCTCCACCCTCGAACTTGAGCTGGTCGAGCTTGGCCGCTGCTTCCTCACGAAACCGCGGCGGCTGCGTTGCGCAGGCCGCCGCGGAGATGAGAAGCAGCAGGGTTATCAGTCGGGCCAAAAGCCTCAATGGCGCCCCTTTTTACTGTTTGACGGCGAGACGGATACCCAGGTCGCGCAACTGCAGCGTGTCGACGCCGGAGGGGGCTTCGGACATGAGGCAGGCGCCCTTCTGGGTTTTCGGGAAGGCGATGACGTCGCGGATCGAATCCGAGCCGGTGATGAGCATCATAAGACGGTCGAGGCCGAAGGCGATGCCGCCGTGCGGCGGGGTGCCGTACTCGAGGGCGTCCAGAAGGAAGCCGAACTTGCCGCGCGCGCTCTCCTCGGAGAGGCCGAGCATCTTGAACATCAGGGACTGCACCTCTTCCTGATGGATCCTGATGGAACCGCCGCCGATCTCGTTGCCGTTCAACACGAGGTCGTACGCCTTGGCGCGGCAGCGGCCGGGATCGCTCTCGACGTACTGCAGGTCCTCGTCCATCGGCGCGGTGAAGGGGTGATGCACCGCGGCCCAACGCTTCTCTTCCTCGTCCCACTCGAGCAGCGGGAAGTCGGTGATCCAGACGAAGCGGTACTCGTTCGGGTCGGTGAGCCCCATCTTGGCGGCGAGGTGGTTCCTCAACTTGCCGAGGGAGTCGTTGACCACCTTCGGCTTGTCCGCCACGAAGAGGAGCAGGTCCCCTTCCTGCGCGTCGAACGCCTTGTCCATGGTGGCGATCTCTTCCGGGGTGAAGAACTTGGCGATCGGGGACTGCCACCCTTCCGCAGTCATCTTCACGTAGGCGAGACCCTTGGCGCCGTAGATCTTGGCGAATTCGGTGAGGTCGTCGATCTCCTTGCGGCTCATGGAGCCCGCCCCCTTCACGTTCATCCCCTTGACGATGCCGCCGCCGTTCACCACGTCCGCGAAGACCTTGAAGCCGGAGTTCTTGACGATGTCGGAGAGCTCGACGAGCTCGAGGCCGAAACGCAGGTCCGGGTTGTCCACGCCGAAGCGGCGGATCGCCTCCTGGTAGGTCATCCTCTGGATCGGGAGCTCGACCTTCACGCCGCGCGCCTCGGTGAAGATGCGGGCCATGAGCCCCTCCATCACGGTGATGATGTCTTCGCGGTCGATGAAGGACATCTCGCAGTCGATCTGGGTGAACTCGGGCTGACGGTCGGCGCGCAGGTCCTCGTCGCGGAAGCAGCGCACGATCTGGAAGTAGCGGTCGAAACCGGAAACCATGAGGATCTGCTTGAAGAGCTGCGGGGACTGCGGCAGGGCGTAGAACTCACCCTTGTTGATACGCGAAGGAACCAGGAAGTCGCGGGCACCCTCGGGGGTGGACTTGGTGAGGAACGGGGTCTCGAGCTCGAGGAAGCCGTTGTCGGTCAGGTACTGGCGGGTCAGCTGGGCGACCTTGGAGCGCAGGATCAGGTTCTGCTGCAGCTGGCCGGTCCTCAGGTCAAGGTAGCGGTACTTGAGGCGGATGTTCTCGTTCACGTCGACGAAACCGTCCAGCGTGAACGGGAGCGCCTTGGAGGGGTTCAGGAGCTTGCACTCCTTGACCAGCACCTCGATCTCGCCGGTCTTCATCTTCGGGTTCACGGTCCCTTCCGGGCGTGCCGCCACGGTCCCCTTGATGGCGAGGACGTATTCGTTCCTGGCGCCCTCGGCTTTTCCGTGTGCATCGGCGTTTCTTTCCGGGTCGAAAACCACCTGGGCGATGCCGTCCCTGTCGCGCAGGTCAACGAAGATGAGACCGCCGTGGTCGCGCCGCTTGGAGACCCACCCCATCAGGACCACATCCTGACCGATGTGCTCGGCCCTCAACTCGCCGCAATAACTGGTTCTCTTCCAATCGCCCAGAAAATCTATCATGTAAACCCTCCTTGGTTTTATCTGCAGGGAAATAAATCGCGTAACTATAACTAAAAAGAAAATTTGCTTCAACCAAAAAGGAGCCCGCGGCAAGCCCTTTTACAGGCATGACACGCATCGCTCGAAGCATCGAAGCCGGATGCAGAGGCAGAAAAGGCCCGGCAGAGATCTCTGTCGGGCCTTAAAAGTGGTTCGGGTAAAGGTCTATTCGGAGCCGCGCATCGACACGTAGGCGGAGCAGCGCTTCTGGGCGAAGTCCAGGTGCTCGAGCATGGCGCCGCGGGCGCCGTCGGCGTCCCGGTCCCGGATCATCTCGTAGATCTTCAGATGATGGTTGAAGAGCAGGCGCTGATCCTCCTCGGTCAGGTAGACGGCGCGCCAGACATCCCGCTGGAATTCCTGCATCGCCTCGAAGATGCTCTGCATCATGTGCGACCAGACCACATTGTGCGTGGCGCGGGCCACCAGCATGTGGAAATGGGCGTCGAAGTCCTCGGAGTGCTTCAGCTCCTCCAGGTTCTTCCTCATCCCGTCGATCACCGCCTCGAGACGCCTGATGTCCTCGGGGAGCGCACGGGTGGCTGCATACCAGGCGGTCCAGGATTCCATCCCCTTGCGCACCTCGATGACGTCGAGGGCACGGTCGCCGTCGATGCGGATCAGTTCGGTGAGCGGCATGGCCGCCGTATTCTCCACCAGTGAGCGCACCAGGGTTCCGCCCCCCTGGTAGGTCTCGACCAGGCCGGAGGAGGTCAGGATGTTCAGCGCCTCGCGCACCGAGGGGCGGGATACCCCGAACATCTCGGCCAGTTCACGCTCGGGAGGAAGCTTCTCTCCCGGGTTGAATTCACCCGCCAAAATGGAGCTGCGGATCTGCTCGGCGATCTGCGTCGATACCTTTTTGGGTTTAATCGGCGTAAATTTCATGAAGGCACCGATACTACATTAGGTAAGCTAAGGCAACATAATTTTTGGGCTCTGGACGCGCCGAGGGCGTCAAATTGACGCACCCGGCGGCGCCTTTTGGAGCCGGCTTCCACCCCTCTCTCAGGCGTCCATACTCATCTGCAGGAGTTCGGTCAGATGAATCACCCTGACCGGCGGGGTCGCCTCTGAGAGGGCCTTTTTGAGCTGCAACAGACAGCCGGGGTTGCTCGTCACGAGGTAGTCGGCGCCGGTCTTTTGTACGTTTAAAACCTTGCGCGAGAGCACCCGATCCGACATCTCCGGCTTCTCGATATTGTAGGTGCCCGCCGACCCGCAGCAGGCGTCGGCCTCCGGGAGCTCGCGGAAGTCGATGCCAGGAATGAGGTTGATGAGGGCGCGCGGCTGGCTTCGGATCCCCTGGCAGTGCGCGATGTGGCACGGGTCGTGGTAGGTCACCTTGAGCGGGAGCGGCTTCAGGAGTTCCTTAAGGGCGCCCGCCTCGCCGGCCAGTACCTCGGAGATGTCGCGCACCTTCGCGCTGAAGGAGGTGGCCCCCTCCTCCCCGTCCAGGTGGTGACCGTACTTTTTGAGTTCCGCGCCGCAGCCGCCGCAGTCGGTCACCACGAAGTCGAGTTCATGCGACTCGAAGAGGTCGGTGTTGAAGCGGGCCGCGTCCTTAAGCCCCTCCATGTCGTGCCCCAGCATGTTCGGGGCGCCGCAGCATTTCTGGTCCTTGGGGGTCACCACCTTGTACCCGAGAGCGGAAAGGAGCGTCACCGTGGCGAGACTCGCCTCGCTGAAGATGAGGCTCATGACGCAGCCGAGGAAGAAGCCTGCCGTCCCCTTCTCCTGCCCCACCGCAGGGGTTACCTCGCTTATGGTCTGGCGCAGCGGCGCAGCGGGGAGCTTCGGGAGGAGCCCCTCCATGCGTCCCAACGCCTCGGGGAACATCTTCAAAAGCCCAAGGGAGCGGACCACCTTCTGCATGCCTGTTTTCTGGTAGAGCCGAAGCGGCGCCGTTGCCGCCTCGAGGCGGTCCGGGTGCGGCACGAGCTTTCTAAGGACCATGTCCTCCATCATGGAGAGTCCCTTCTCGTTCTTCCGCTCGCAGCGGAACTCGGCCACCAGTTCTCCTGCATTGACGCCGCAGGGGCAGGCCGAAGCGCACGCCTGGCAATCAAGACAGAGCGATACGTACTCGAGGAACTTCTCGCTCTCCACGAGCTCCCCTTCCTGGAACTTGCGCACCAGCGCCACGCGGCCGCGCGGCGAGGCGGTCTCCAGGAAGGTCTCCTTATAGGTCGGGCAGTGCGGCAGGCACATGCCGCAGCGCATGCAGTTGATGAGTTTTACGTAATCCATGATGCCCTCTTTGTTAATGGTGCGTGGCGGCAGTCTGACTTGTCTGACTGGTCGCGCCGGCGTCCGCCTAAAAGATCTTACCGGGGTTCAGGATCCCCCTGGGGTCAAACGCCCCCTTGATGCCGCGCATCACGCGCAGGCCGGACTCGCCCACCAGCTTCGGCAGGTAGTTCTTCTTGGCCACCCCTACCCCGTGCTCTCCGGTGATGGTCCCCCCCATGGCGATGGTCGCCTCGAAGATCTCACCGAAGGCCTGGTGCGCCCTCCTGATCTCGTCCGGGTTCCGCTCGTCGGTGAGGCAGGTCGGATGCAGGTTCCCGTCGCCGGCGTGACCGAAGGTGCCGATCAGCAGGTCGTACTTCTTCGCGGTGTCCTGGATCAGCTTCACCATCGGGGCGATGCAGCTCCTAGGCACGGTGGCGTCCTCAAGGATCGTGGTGGGACGCACGCGGGCCAGTGCGGAGAGCGCCACCCGGCGGGCGGTGGCGAGTTTCAGCGCCTCCTCGGGACTCGCCGCGGTCTGGAAGAAGGAGCAGTGGTGCCGCTCGCAGATTTCCCTGATCCCCGCGGCGTCCTCCTCGACCTGTGCCGGGTGACCGTCCACCTCGATGAGGAGCACGGCGTCCACGTCCAGGGGAAGCCCTACCTTGGCGTAGTCCTCGACGCACTTGATGGTGGTGCGGTCGAGAAACTCGAGGGTCGCCGGGATGATGCGCGCCGCGATGATGTGCGAAACCGTGAGTGCCGCCTGCTCGAGCTGCGGGAAGTGCACCAGCATGGTCTTCTTGGTCTGCGGCTTGGGGATCAGCTTCACGGTGACCTCGGAGAAGATCCCTAGGGTCCCCTCGGAGGAGACGAGGAGCTGATTCAGGTTGTACCCCGCCACGTCCTTCACCACCTTTCCGCCGGTCTTCAGGATGTCGCCGTTGGCAAGGACGGTCTTGAGCCCCATGACGTAATCGTCGGTTACGCCGTACTTGAGCCCCCTGAGTCCCCCGGAGTTCTCGGCGACGTTCCCCCCCATGGTAGAGATGTTCATGCTCCCCGGGTCGGGCGGGTAGAAGAGACCTTTCGCCTCCACCTCGCGGTGCAGGGCCGAGGTGATCACGCCGGTCTCGACGGTAGCCGTCAGGTTCTCCTCGTCGATCTCGAGGATGCGGTTCATCCGGCTGGTCTGCAGGATCACGCCGGCGTCAAAGGAAATCGAACCGCCGGAGAGGTTGGTGCCGGAGCCGCGCGGCGTCACCCGGACGCCGGCACCGTTGCAAAGCGCGACAACTCCAGCGATCTCCTCAGTGCTCTTGGGAAGCACCACGACTCCCGGCCTGCTCTGCAGCTCCGGCGTAGAGTCGTAGCCGTAGCAGGCAAGCGATTCTGGGTCCGAAAGGGTATATTCCGCTCCGACTATCTCGGCGAGCGCCTTGATGAAATTGTTTTCCATGGCAATCGTTCCTTTCTTGCCGGGACCGCCCGAGGGCTTCAGTCCCCGTTTTGTGGTGAACCGTCAGAACCTGCCGTCAGCGCAGGAAAAGAGGCAGATAGTATGGCGCGACGAGCGCGGTGAATACGGCAGCGATGGCCATGGCGACGCCCCCCATCGCCCCGGCCGTTTCGCTCTCCAAAAGGGCCACGGCGGTCCCCTGTCCGTGGGAGACCGTGCCGAGGGCCAGGCCACGGGCTACGGGGCTTTTCACCCGGCACAGCGACAGAAGCGACGGCCCCATGATGGAGCCGATCATGCCGGTTGCCACCACGAAGGCGGCGGTGAGACTCGCCTCGCCGCCGGTCAGGCGTGATATTTCCACGGCAATGGGCACTGTTACCGACTTGGGCCCGAGGGAGAGGAGCACGCCGCCGTCAAGCCCCATCACCCTTCCCGCGAGAAGGGCCGCGGCCATGGTGGTGAGTGATCCGGCGATCACGCCGGAGAGGACAGGAAGTGCGTGGCTCTTCAGGACCCGGCGGTTGTGGTAAAGCGGCAGCGCCAGTGCGACGGTGGCAGGGCCAAGCAGATAGGTCATGACGTCCTTCGCCGGCCGGTACTCCTCCAGGGTGAGCCCGGTGGCCTGCAGGAAGGCGATGAGGGCCACGGTGCTGAGAAAAACCGGGTTCAAAAGCGGATGCCGGTAAGCGAGAAAGAGCCAGCGCGTCGCCAGGTAGGCCCCGAGGGTGAGCACGACGAAAAGGGCGAAGAGAGGGAGGTTGTTCACGGCTCCCTCCTCTTTTGCAGCAGTTGTACGGACATCCCGGTGACCGCCGCGCCGATCGCGGCGCTCGCCGCCAGGATGACGAGGAGCGCCAGACCGCTTTGGCGCATAAGCGAGCCAAACGACATGAGCCCGACCGAGATCGGGATGAAGAAGAAGGCGAAGTGCTTCAGCAGGAACCCGCTCGCGACCTCGATGTAGCGGGGTTTGACGGCACCGGTTGCAAGCAGGGCGAACATGATCAGCATCCCGGCCACGTTCCCGGGAAGAGCCAGGTGCAGCGCCCCTACCAGGTACCCGCCAAGGCGAAAGACCAGCCACAAGAGCGCGGTCTGCCAGATTATGTTCAGGAAGCTTCTAGCCATCGGGAGCGGGCCTTTTACTCGGGGTCTTCTTCCCTCGCACCGACACGGTGGTCCAGCAGGTGCTCGTGGGCGAGGGACGGGGTGCCGGCGGCTACGCCCGGCACCGGGAAATCCCCGGGAGGGGGTACCTCCCGGGGCTACGGCAACTTCTTAGGGGATCATCCAGGGGAATACGTAGGCCTGCAACGCCACGATGCAGCCCATCACGGTGGTTAGGAACAGGGCGTGCTTCAGGGTGAAGCGGAACAGGTTCCCCTCTTCGCCGACGAGGCCGGTGGCGGCGCAGGCGACGGCGATGGACTGCGGGGAGATCATCTTGCCCATGACGCCGCCGCTCGTGTTGGCCGCGCCGGTCAAAAGCGGGTTCATGCCGAGCTGCTCTGCAGTCACCTTCTGCAGTCCCCCGAAGAGGACGTTGCTGGAGGTGTCGGAGCCGGTCAGGAAGACGCCCAGCATGCCGAGGAACGGCGACAGGAACGGGAAGAGCGCCCCGGCCTTGGTGAAGGACATCCCCATGCTGGTGGTCATGCCGGAGGCGTTCATCACGAAGGCCAAGCCGACCACGGAGGCGACGGTGACTGCGGGCCAGCGCATGTCGTACAGGGTCTTGCCGAGCACGCGGAAGAAGTCGGCGATACCCACACCGCAGATGAGGGCGGAGATGATGGCCGCTATGAGAATCGCGGTACCGGCCGCGGACATGAAGTTGAAGGTGAACTTGGCGGCGACCTTGGCGGGAAGCTGGTCGGTGAGTGCCTTGTCGAGCGCCTTGAACTGCGCCTTGTCTACCGCTTTGGATTCTAAGAGATCCTTCTGGAGTTTCTGCAGGTCTTTCTGCTTCTTATCCACCGCGTCGAAGGCGGCGAGGCGCTCGGAGGTCAGCACCGCTTTCCCCGCGGGAAGGCTCTGCTCGACCACGAGGAGTTTGTCCTCCAGGCTCTGCAGCTCGGTGAGACCGGCGGCGAGGGCTGCCTGCTTGGCATCGGCGGGAGAGAGGGAGGCGGCCTGTTTGGCGGCTTCCTCCTTCACCGCTGCGACCTTCTTCACCCCGTCTTCGGGCTTGGACACCTTCTTCACGATGGCGTTATCGAGACCGGCGATCGGAATCACCACCTTGCTCTTGTCGAGGGAGGTCTTGAGCGACGGGATGCCCCAAACAAGCACCATGATGGTCAGCACCAGGTAAGGAGCCCAGGCGCGGAAGACCTCTGCGCCGGTGTAGTCGTGGCTTTCCTTGCCGGCAAACTCCGGCTCATGATCGAAGGTCCAGACCGTGGGGGGCTGCCAGAACTTGAGCAGGATGACGAGGGCGGCCAGGGTGGCAAGCGATGCGGTCACGTCGGGGAGGTAGGGACCGAGGTAGCTCGCGGTGCCCCACTGTACCCCGGCGAAGGTGACGCCGCAGACGATGATCGCCGGGAGCACCTCGAGGGTCTTTTTAAGGCCGCACATGATGACGATCACGTAGAACGGTATGAACACGGAGACGAAGGGAAGCTGACGCCCGACCATGGTGGAGAGTTTCATCAAGCCGCCGTCGTCGTACCCCATGACGCCGGCAAGCGCGACGACCGGAATCCCGATGGCGCCGAAGGCGACCGGCGCGGTGTTGGCGATGAGACAGACACCCGCGGCATAGAAGGGACGAAACCCGAGGCCGACAAGCGTTGCGCCCGCGATGGCGACCGGGGTGCCGAAGCCGGCCGCCCCTTCGATGAAGGCGCCGAAGCAGAAGGCGATCAGGAGGGCCTGCAGACGGCGGTCACCGGTCAACCCTGCCAGCGAGGCACGGATGACTTCGAACTGTCCACCTTTCACCGTTATGTTGTAGAGGAGGATCGTCGTGATCACGATGTAGAAAACTGGGAAGAGACCGAAGGCGGCGCCGTGGAAGGTGGCAAGCCCGGCCAGCTTGGCCGGCATCTGCCAGACGAAGATGGCAATGGCGACAGCCGAGGCGACAGCCAGCGGCCCCGCCTTGTGCGCCTTCATCTTGAAAACGGCGAGACATACGAAGATGACGACCAGAGGGATGGCGGCAACCAACGCCGACATCGCGAGACTTCCCGCTACGGGAGTGTAGCTTTGAATCCATGGCATGACTGTAGTTCTCCTTTGATTCGTGATGCTGGTATGGGTGGCAAAAAGATTGCGATTACGGTTGCATAAAAATCATCAAATCAGCACGGCAGCGTCGGTGCGGACAAGGGACCCAGCGCCTGGAAGCCAGGAGAACCGGCCAATCAAACTAGGTTATACGTTTTGGTCAGGCCAATTAACCACCTTTTTATAACAGTGTCAAGTTTTTTCGTATTCAGCGACTAAATGGCTTTACTTACGCTTTTTTTTGGACTAAAGTACATTGGCCTTTTGGTAATATCAGTTATTTCATATGCCTTTTACAGGGGCTCCCGATCGAACGTATGACACAATAACAGAACAGCGTAGTGACAATTTAAAACGGTTTTAGCGACGTGGCGTCTGTGAGGCTGCCATACCAGGAGACCCCAGAGGCAGGCAGAGAACAATTCAGATGGAGGGAAGTCAGCATGTTTGAGCAATTCAAGACCCGGGCGACAGGGGTCGGCGCCGAAGTGCATCGAGTAGGCACCTGCAGTGACGCCGTCGACTTCATCCTCGGCTTCATGAAAAAGGAAGGGGTCTCCGAAGTCCCCGGCAGCTATGCCGTCTGGGCCGACGGACCGTTTCTGCGCGGCGTGGCCCGCGAGCTTCTAAAACAGGTCCCCGGGCTGTCTACCGAGGTGACCAGGGAACGCGCGGCGCAGGCGAAGATCGGCATAAGCGAGATGAGTTTCGCCGTGGCCGATACCGGTTCCCTCGTGCAGGACCAGACCGCAATCGACCAGCGCCTCGCTTCCTCCCTGACCGGAATCCACCTGGCGATCGTCCCCTCCGCGAACATCGTCAGCGACAAGACAGCTCTCTTCTCCCGCATCTCTCCGAAGACCAGCCGGTACATCGCCTTCATCACCGGCCCGAGCCGCACCGCCGACATCGAGCGCGTGCTCACCATAGGCGTGCACGGCCCCGAGCGGCTCATCATACTCTTTGTCGACGAACTGGGAGGTGCGGCGTAATGAAGAAGGAATTCAAGGCATCCATCAACCGGGCGCTCAACGACGCCAACCTCACCGGCGCACTGGGCAAGTTTTCCGAGGCCTACCGGGTGAACCGGGCGAAGGCGTACGAGGGGATCGACTTCGAGGCACTGCGCGGCCGCATTGCCGAGGCGAAATCCTCGGCGGCGTGCCACCTGGACGAGGTGGCGGAAGTTTTCAAACAAAACGCCGAAGCGCTCGGCGCCAAGGTCTACCGGACCAGCGACCCGGAACAGGTCAAGGAGTACATCCTGCAGGTCGCCCGCGACAACGGCGTAAAGAGCGTGGTCAAGTCGAAGTCGATGGCCAGCGAGGAGATCCACCTGAACAAGGCACTCCTCCAAGCCGGCATCTCGGTGGCCGAGACCGACCTCGGCGAATGGATCATCCAGCTCGCCGGGCAGACGCCGTCGCACATGGTCATGCCTGCCATTCACCTGACCAAGGAGGAGGTGGCCGAGATCTTCAGCAAGGAGGTCGAGGAACGCCTGGACAGCGACATCCCGCGTCTGGTCAAGGTGGCGCGAAACGAGCTCCGCCCCAAGTTCCTCGCCGCGGACATGGGGATCTCGGGGGCGAACATAGCCGTAGCCGAGACGGGTAGCATCGTGCTCGTCACCAACGAGGGGAACGCGCGGCTTACCACCACCCTCCCCCGCATCCACGTGGCCCTTGTCGGGGTGGAGAAGCTGGTCGAGAAGTTCGAGACGGTGATACCGGTCCTGGACGCGCTTCCCAGGAGCGCCACCGCCCAGCTTCTCACGAGCTACGTCTCCATCATCACCGGCCCGTCCCCGAACGACGACGGCTCGCTGAAGGATCTGCACATCATCCTGATGGACAACCGGCGCACCGAGATGGCGCGAGATCCCAAGTTCAAGCAGGCCCTGCAGTGCATCCGCTGCGGCTCCTGCCTGAACGTCTGCCCCATCTTCCGTCTGGTGGGTGGGCACGTATTCGGCAAAATCTACACCGGCGGCATCGGCACCATCCTCACCGCCTGGTTCGACGAACTGCAGAAATCCGAGGAGATCCAGGGGCTCTGTATCCAGTGCGGCAACTGCACCGAGGTCTGCCCCGGGAAACTCGACATCCCCGAGATGATCCTCGAGATCAGGCGCCGCCTCGTCCTAGAGAAGGGACAGCCCCTGGCACAGAAGGCGATCTTCAGCGTGGTCAACAACAGAAAACTCTTCCACGGGATGCTGCGTGCCGCCTCGGTGGCTGGTAAACCGTTCACCTCCGGGAAGTTCATCCGCCACCTGCCACTCTTTCTTTCCGATCTGACCGACGGCAGGAGCCTCCCCGCCATCGCGGAGAAACCGTTCCGAGACCTCTTCCCGGAAATCCGGCAGCCAAAAGGGGGAGAGAAGGCGGTGTTCTATGCCGGCTGCCTGATCGACTTCGCCTATCCGGAGACCGGCATCGCCCTTGTAAAGCTCCTGAACAAGGCCGGGATCGAGGTCATCTTCCCGCAGGAACAGACCTGCTGCGGAGCACCCGCCCTGTACAACGGTGCCTACGAGGTCGCAGCCCACAACGCGGTCGACAACATCAAGGCACTCCTGGAGGTGGAGGCCAAATACGTCGTGTCCGCCTGCCCCACCTGCACCGTCGCACTGGCGCACGATTTCGCGAAGACCCTGCAGGACCAGGGGCGCAGCGAGTGGCTGGACAAGGCAAAGGAGCTCGCCGAAAAGACGGTCGACCTCTCGACGCTTGTGAAACGTCTTGTGGAAGAGGGAAGACTCAGTTTTGCGGAAGGGGAAGACCTGGGCAAGATCACCTATCACGACTCCTGCCATCTGAAGAGGACGCTGAAGGTATCGCAGGAGCCGCGCGAACTGCTGCAAAAAGCGGGTTACGAACTGGCCGAGATGTACGAGTGCGACATGTGCTGCGGCATGGGGGGCTCCTACTCGATGAAGCTCCCCGAGATCTCCGCCCCGATCCTGAAGCGCAAACTGCACAACATCAAGGAAACCGGCGCCCCACTGGTCGCCATGGACTGCCCCGGTTGCGTGATGCAGATCCGCGGCGGATTCGACCAGGACGGCGAGGCGGTTCGTGTCCGGCACACCGCCGAGCTCCTCGCGGAGCGGCTCAAATAGAACCGCAAGCAGCCGGAAATGGAAAAAGCCGCTCGAAAGAGCGGCTTTTTTTCGTTACAGCGGAGTGCGAGACGTTCACCCTTTAATCTTGGCTTCCTCCGGTTTCGCGAAGATGGCTTTGACCGCGCCGATCACCAGCATGGCTGCGGGCACCAGTTGACCGGCTACGATAACTGCGGCAAACCCCATGAAGGCCCAGACCAGGAGGCCAGGCTCATCCGCTTGGGCACCGTTGGCGGCAAATGCCGTTGTTGCCGTTGCGGCTGTTGCGATGATCGTATTGATATATGTTCTCGCTCTCATGACATCCTCCCTTTTGGACCTGTCGTTTTCTGCTGTCTTACGTTTAGCATCAAACATGCCAGGCCTTCCAAAAGAGAGAACCGAGAGGAAAATGCATTTAAAAACAACTGCTTGCGAGTTAGCGGAGCACATCAGCCTCAGAACGACTGAAAGGTCACTTGTATGTTTTTTCCATACACCTCGCACAGCCCCGGAAGGCCTTATACCGGTCATCCAGCGTAAGTAACCGGGATGACATGCGAATCATGCTGACAGGAGGGTGTATATGCGCCGCATGCGGGGCGGTTGTCGGTGCAGCAAAAACGCCCCTGACGTGTCCCGATCTCCGTCTACTTCGCCTTCACCATTTCCACCTCGATATTGATGGTGACCTCGTCGCCTACCGCGACACCACCGGCCTCAAGCATCTTGTTCCAGACCAGTCCGTAATCCTTCCTGTTGATCGTCGTCGTGGCCGAGGCCCCTCTTCTGACATTGCCCATCGGGTCCTTGATCTCACCACTGAGCCCCTCCACCTGCAGCACAACCGGCCTCGTGACGCCATGCAGGGTAAGGTTTCCCGCAAGCTTGAACGCACCGCCGGATCCCTTCATGACGCCGGTGGACACGAAGGTCATGGTCGGATATTTGGCCACGTCCAGAAAATCAGGGCTTTTGAGGTGGGCGTCCCTTTTGGCAACGCCGGTATCAATCGAGGTGGTATCTATGGTCACAGTGGTAGAAGACTTCGTGATGTCCCTGTCGTCGACGTTGACCACGCCTGAAACCTTGCCGAAGCCCCCCTTGACGTTCGATACCATCAGGTGCCGCACTTTAAAGCCGACGTTGGTATGTTCCGGGTCGATGTTCCAGGTCGACGCCATGGCAAATACCGGTGCCATGATGAGAAACGCTGCGGTAAAGAACCCCGCCACTCTTTTCATAGCTGTTCTGTGCATTGTTTTCCTCCTCTAGAACGAACTGACTTTGACACACAATGCAAAGAATACCATTTCGATCCTATTTGTCCAAATGAAAGAGAAGAGAGAGTGGCTCTGAAGAGAAAGCGGGGGCGATCCGGCGGGGAGGTGATACTGGCTTAGCTGCGTCAGTTTGCGGCTTCAGCGAAGGTCAGGCGGTGCCGGCCCTTCTTTCCTCGCCGCTGTACATCGTGTTGCGCTGTGAGCGTACGGGGTCGACACCGATGCGGACCCAGCCGGATCTACGCCGGAACCGGGTTATGGCGCCGCTCTTGATCAGGGGCTCCAGCATGAAGTCTTTTACGTAGTCGTACCTGTCATCGTTGTAGCTCACCTGAATGAGCATAACGGCCTCCCATGTGAGGAAAAGTCTGTCATCGTTCGGCGATGCGCGCTGCGGGAAATCCTGACCGTGCCAGGGGAACTTTTAACACGGTTTGGTAAAAAAGTCCAAATTTACCGTATCAGGATTAACGCAGATGCACCGAATGCCGCACCGTCGGAAACGACAACAGGGGAAGATCATTGATCTTCCCCTGCCTTTTATCGGAACCGCACCTACAACCTTTAAAGAAAACTCTTCTATTCTCCCAGGTATGTGTAGGACTGCAGCGTCTTGTCGAGAAGCTCGAGGAAATGGCTGCTCTCCTCGATGGAAACTTTCTGCAGCGAGACATCCTTCTCCAGGTTGTTCCTCACCCGCTTCAGGATCTCCTGGGCGTCGTACTGCACGTACTTCAGACTCTCCCAGGTCGCGTCGCCGGTAATGACCGTGTCGATCTTGTAGTTGGTCTTCTTGTTGAAGGTGATGTGCACGGCGTTGGTGTCGCCGAACAGGTTGTGCATGTCGCCCAGGATCTCCTGGTAGGCGCCGATCAGGAAGAAGCCGATGTAGTACTGCTCGTCTCCCTTGATCTTGTGCAGCGGCAGCGCCTTGGTCCTGCCGTTTTCGCCCACGAAGCTGGTGATCTCGCCGTCGGAATCGCAGGTGATGTCCGCGATGGACGCGAGGACGTCCGGCTTCTCATCCAGGCGCTGGATCGGCACGATCGGGAAGAGCTGATCGATGGCCCAGGAGTCCGGGATGGACTGGAACAGCGAGAAGTTGGCGAAATAGGTCTGCCTCAGGCTGAGCTGGAAGTTCTGCAACTCGTCCGGGATCGGCTTCATCTTCTCGACGATGGAGTTGATCTTCCTGATGATCTTCGAATAGATCCACTCCGCGTTGGCGCGCTCGGCCATGTTCAGGTAGCCCAGGTTGAAGAGACTCACCGACTCCTGGATCAGCTGGATGGTGTCGTGGTAATCCTCGCGCAGGGAGTGCTTGTCGATGCTCTTGTAGATATCGACGAGCTTTTTGACCGTAGGAGAGAGTTTCTCCGTCTCGGTGAGAATGAACTCGAAGTCCGGCATGAGCGTCTGGGTGTTGTTGTTCAGGACGTCGGTGATCAGCACCGAGTAGTGCGCGACGGTGGCGCGCCCCGACTCGGAGATGATGTTCGGGCAGGGGACGCCGGCATCTTCACAGATGTTCTTCACCTGGTAGATGACGTCGTTCGCGTACTCCTCGAGCGAGTAGTTCACGCTGGAGAAGTAGCTCGACTTGGAGCCGTCGTAGTCGACCCCGAGGCCGCCGCCGATGTCCAGGAACTCGAGATCGACGCCGAGTTTGCGCATCTCCGCGTAGATCCTGGTTCCCTCGATGAGCGCGTTTTTGATCTTGTCGATCTTGGTGATCTGGCTCCCGACGTGGAAGTGCAGGAGCTTCACCGTGTTCAACATGTCGTTTTCACGAAGCATGTCGATCGCGGCGATGATCTCGGAGATGCGCAGACCGAACTTCGCGTCCTCGCCGCCGGAGGTGGACCACTTGCCGATCCCCTTGGAGGAGAGTTTCACGCGGATGCCGAGCTTCGGGGTGATCCCGGTGCGCTTGGCCACCTCGACGATCTTCTCCAATTCGAAGAGCTTCTCCACCACGATGGTGATGTCGTAGCCTACGCGGGTGGCGAAGAGGACGGTCTCGATGAACTCGGTGTCCTTGTAACCGTTGCAGATGATGGGAAGGTTGCTCCCGGTCACCATGGAGATGGCGGCGACGAGCTCCGGTTTGGAACCGACCTCCAGGCCTATGTTGTACTTCTTGCCGAAGTTCGCGATCGCCTCGACCACCTGGCGCTGCTGGTTCACCTTGATCGGGTAGAAGGTCTGATACCGGGCCGGATAGTTGTTGTCGTGAATGGCGTTTTTGAACACACGGCTGATCGAGGCGATGCGCCCTTCCAGGATGTTCATGAAGCGCAGAAGGATCGGCGGCTTGATCTTCCTCTTGATCAGGTCGTCGACCAGCACCTTGAGATCGATCGAGTATTTGGAATTGGGGGTCGGGTGCACGCAGACGTTACCCTTCTTGTTGACCGAGAAGAGTTCGGCGCCCCAGTTATCGATGTTGTAGGTCTTGGAGGAATCGTTGATGGTCCATTTAGCCATTTTCAGTTCACCATGTGCAGCAAAGTGGAGTGTTGACAGTCATCAAGACAAGCGGTTCTTGAAATCTTCATAGCCGAAGCTGCGCACGACGCGCAGTTCCCCGGTTTCCGGCTCATAGGTGCAGATGTGCGGCAGTTGGATGCCGTTGAAAGTGGTGGTCTTCACCATCGTGTAGTGCGACATGTCCAGGAAGGCGAGTTTCTCCCCCGGGACGAGCTTATGGTCGAAGGACCAGTCGCCGATGACGTCGCCGGCAAGGCACGAGGGGCCGCCCAGGCGGTAGTCGTGCTCCTTCTCACCGGGAAGGTACCCTTCCCGGATCTCGGGACGGTAGGGCATCTCCAGGATGTCGGGCATGTGGCAGGTGGCCGAGACGTCCAGAACCGCTATGTCCACCTCGTTGTGCACGACGTCGAGCACCTCCGAGACCAGGATGCCGGTCCCGATGGCGATCGCCTCACCCGGCTCGAGGTAGACCTCGAGGTCGTACTTCTCGCGGTAGTAGCGCACCAGTTCCACAAGGGCGTCGATGTCGTACCCCTCGCGGGTGATGTGGTGCCCTCCCCCGAGGTTCAGCCACTTCATCTGCGGCAGGAACGCGCCGAACTTCTCCTCGAAAACCTTGGAGGTCCGCTCCAGGGGCTCGAAGAGCTGCTCGCACAGGGTATGGAAGTGCAATCCTTCGACACCGGCCAGGGATTTGCCTTCGAACTCCGAGTGCAGGATCCCCAGGCGCGACTTCGGCGCCGCCGGGTCGTAGATCGGGGTGTGCCCCTCGGAATGCCCCGGGTTGACCCTGAGCCCTACCGAGACACGGCCGGCGTACGGCTCCCACATGGGGCGGAAACGCTCCAGCTGGTTGAAGGAGTTGAACACCAGGTGGTTCGAGGTGGTGAGGAGCTCCGCGACGTCGCTCTCCTTGAAGGCGGCGGAAAAGCTGTGCACCTCACCGCCGAATTCCTCGCGCCCGAGGCGCGCCTCCCAGGGAGAACTCGCGCAGATCCCGTGCAGCGTCTGCGCGATGATCGGGAAGACGCTCCACATGGAAAAAGCCTTCAGCGCCAGAAGGATCTTCGCGCCGCTGCGCTTTTGCACCTCGTCCAGTATGGCCAGGTTGTGGCGCAGCCGCCCCAGGTCGACCACGAAGGCCGGGGACGGGGCGAGCCGCGTCATCTCTTCTACGTGCAGCTTGGTCACTTACAGTTCCGCCCAATCGCCGCCGTCGACTACGACGGTGGGAAGGCCCATGGGGCCGAGAGTCTCGATGAACGCTTCCGGATCGAACTGCTCCATGTTGAACACGCCCTCGCCGCGCCACTTGCCGGTCAGCATCATGATGGCGCCGACGACGGCGGGAACGCCGGTGGTGTAGCTGATGGCCTGGCTCTTCACCTCGCGGTAGCACGCCTCATGGTCGCAGATGTTGTAGATGTAGACCTGCTTTCTCTTGCCGCCCTTGATGCCGCGGGCGATGACGCCGATGCAGGTGCGCCCCTTGGTGAGCGGACCCAAGCTCCCCGGGTCCGGCAGCACCGCTTTAAGGAACTGCAGCGGAACGATCTTCTGGCCGTTGAACTCCACCTCGTCGATGCGGGTCATGCCGACGTTTTGCAGCACCTCGAGGTGCTTCAGGTAGTTGTCCGAGAAGGTCATCCAGAACTGCGCCTTCTTGATGGTCGGGATGTGCTTCACGAGCGACTCCATCTCCTCGTGGTACATGCGGTAGATGTTCATCGGACCGATGCCGTCCGGGAAGTCGAAAACGCGCTTGGTGGCAAGCGGGGCGGTCTCCACCCAGTCACCCTTCTCCCAGTGACGGCAGGGAGCGGTCACCTCGCGGATATTGATCTCCGGGTTGAAGTTGGTTGCGAAGGGCTGGCCGTGGTTCCCCGCGTTGGCGTCGATGATGTCGATCTCGTGCACCTCGTCCAGGTATTTCTTCGCTGCAAGGGCGGTGTAGACGTTGGTGACGCCCGGGTCGAAACCGGAGCCCAAAAGCGCCATGAGCCCCTTTTCCTTGAAGCGGTCCTGGTAGGCCCACTGCCAGCTGTACTCGAACTTCGCGGTGTCAAGCGGCTCGTAGTTGGCGGTATCCAGATAGTCCACGCCGGTGGCGAGGCAGGCGTCCATGATGGTCAGGTCCTGGTACGGCAGCGCCACGTTGATGACGAGCTTGGGCTGCTCGCGCTTGATCAGCTCGATCAGTTCAGGCACGTTGTCGGCATCCACCTGCGCGGTGGCGACCGGGAACTCTATCTGGTCCGCAATGGCGCGGCACTTGGATTCGGTGCGGGAAGCGAGGGTAATGCCGGTGATAACGCCGGTTGCCTGAGCGCATTTGTGGGTAACTACGCCTCCTACGCCGCCTGCTCCGATAATCAATACTTTGCTCATTTGACTTGCTCTCCTTGGTTCAATAGTAAAACGTTGGGGGTGTCACAACCCAGAGCAGCTTTGCCGCGCTCTTTCCTACATTCTTCACAGCATGTTTGCGGTCAGAGGAGAAGTAGAAGCACTCTCCCTTGTCCACCGTGTACAGCTTGTCATCGAGCCGCAACTGCACCTTGCCGGAGATGACGAAGCCGAATTCCTCACCCTCGTGGATGGGCTGTTCGTCCATCTCACCGCCGGGATCAAGCGTCACCAGCACGGGGTCCATCTCGCGGTTCTGCGCCCCCGGCACCAGGAGCTCGACTTTAACGCTGTCGCCATCGTCCGTTGCCTGCACGCGGGCTTCCTTGCCGAACACGATATCCTGGTCCGGCTCGTCACTGAAGAACTCCTGCATGCTGATGCCCAAGACATCCACGATGTCTTTGAGAGTCGCGATGGACGGCGACGTAGCGTCGTTCTCCAGCTGAGATATGAAGCCCTTGGTCAGATCCGCTCGGCTGGCCAGCTCTTCCTGAGTCAGCGAATTGGCCATTCTGAGCCTCTTCAACCTCTCACCGATTTTCAAGCAGCCTCCCCGGTTTAGTAACAGTAAACCTTTTGTATTTTGGCAATGTATTTCGTTGCCCGAGTTTTGTCAACAAAAAGTTTAGTAATGGTATACTTCCTGTTTAACATTTAATGTTCATTAATTTTACCGCCACGCTAACATACCGATTTATCGAGAGTAAACATATAAACATGCCCTGCCACACACGTATACAGGAAGATTAACGGTCACAATTGAGCCAAGGAGAACACCCGCAAACGGTCCAAACGTCGCGCGCACTTTGGTTGCGGCGCGCCTGCTTTGGTACCACCTGGCGCCTGATTCGGCACCAGAGTGCCAAGAAGCGCCCCTCGTTTGACGTATACCGAGTCGCGCTAACCAGCTGTTGAGCCGCGACTTTTTTTGTGCTACTACTCGATGATCCCCCCTCCCCCCTCCCTGCGCGGACACCTTCAAGACAGAGGAAACAGCATGAACCTTTTAGACGGCAAGAAATGCGCTGACAGTCTCATCGCGGGCATAGCAAAGCAGGTCGCACGTCACGTAGACGCCGGACTCAGAAAGCCCCACATGACCGTGATCCTGGTCGGCAACCACGCCCCCAGCGAATCCTATGTAAAATCGAAAATCACGACCTGCGCGTTATCCGGTTTTGACAGTAACCTCATCCGCCTTCCGGAAACCGTCACCGAGAAGGAGCTTCTCGCCCTGATCGCAGAGATCAACGAGGACAACTCCACCGACGGCGTCATCGTGCAGCTCCCGCTTCCCAAACAGATAAACGCACAGCGCGTCATCAACGCCATTTCCCCCGACAAGGATATCGACGGCTTCCATCCCACGAACTTCGGCAGGATGGCGCTGGGGCAGAAGGCCTTCCGCCCCGCCACCGCCTACGGCATCTGCAAGCTTTTGCAGTTCTACCAGGTCCCGGTGGCGGGCAGGCATTGCGTGGTGATCGGGCGCTCCAACATCGTGGGCAAGCCGATCTCCATCATGCTTTCCAACGACTTCGACATCGGCAATGCGACCGTCACCCTCACCCATATCGAGACGCCGCGCGAACTGCTCCTCGAGGAGACGCGCCGCGCCGACATCGTCATCGTGGCGGTCGGTATCCCAGGCTTCATCACCCCGGACATGGTGCGTGACGGAGTCACCCTGATCGATGTCGGTATCAACCGTCTGGAAAACGGCAAGCTCGTCGGCGACGTCGCCTTCGACGCGGTCGCCCCGAAGTGCGAGTGGATCACCCCGGTCCCCGGCGGCGTGGGGCGCATGACCGTCGCCGCGCTCATGATCAACACCTTGGCCGCCTACCAGAACAACTTCGAACTGGCTTAAAACCGGTTCTACGTTCTATGTTCTACGTTCTATGTTGAAAACGAAAAGGGCCCCGGCATTTCCGCCAGGGCCCTTTTTCTGTAACAGCAACCGTTAATTGTTGTTTATCCTGCCGTTATCCCTTTTATCCCCTTTATCCCTGTTAATCGCCTTAGAAAATGAATTGCGAGATGGTGTAGGCGACCACGGTGGAGACACCCACGCCGATCAGTCCGGGAATCATGAAGCTGTGGTTCAAGAGGTACTTCCCGATCCTCGTGGTGCCGGTGCGGTCCATGTTGATGGCGGCGAGGTCGCTCGGGTAGAAGGCGAAGAAGAAGTATGCGTAGCTTGCCGGCATGAGCCCGAGGAGCAGCGGGATCGGCAGCCCCAGTGCAAGCCCCAGGGGAAGCGTGATGGCAAGGGTCGCGGCCTGGCTCTTCACGAAGGCGGAGATGCAGAAGGTTGCGATGGCGAAGGTCCAGGGGGCCAACTTCACCATGATGCCGATGTTGTCGACCAGGTACTTCTTGTTGGCGCTGATGAAGGTATCGCTCATCCAGGCGATGCCGAAGATGGATACGACGGCGATCATGCCGGCAATGAAGACGCTGGAATGGGCTATGTCTTTCGCTTTCACCTTGGCGGCGAAAAGGATGAAGGCACCGTAGGCGAGCATGATGAACTGCACGACGGTGGTCATCGGGATCGGCTTCTTGTCTGCGGCCAATGGGAGCAGCCACGGGCAGCTCGCCATGAGGATGATGGTACCGACGCCGGCGAAGAAGAGCGCTACGGAGACCTTGGCGACGGTGGAGATCTTCTTGTCCAGCGTGGTTACCTCGGCGTCAAGCCCTTTGCGGAATTCAGGATCCTGCAGACGCGCCTGGAATTCCGGGTCCTTGTCGAGCTCGAGACCACGGTTGAAGCTCCATGCGGCCGCGGCCAAAACACCGATGATGCCTGCGGGCATGGTTACCGAGATGATGTCGATGAGCGTGACCGGGTGCCCCGCTTTTGCGGCGAAGCCGAGGAAGAAGGTGACCGCAGCGGCCACGGGGCTCGCGGTGATGCCCATCTGGGAGGCGACGCTGGAGATCGCCATCGGGCGCTCGGGGCGGATCTTCGTCTTGATGGCGACGTCGGAGATGACCGGCAGCAGGGCATAGACGGCGTGCCCGGTGCCGCAGCATACGGTCAGGAAGAAGGTACAGAGCGGGGCGAGGATGGTCACGTACTTAGGATGGGCACGCAGCAGCTTCTCGGTGAGCTGTACCAGGTAGTCGAGCCCGCCGGCCACCTGTAGCGTAGCCGACGCGGTGACGACGGCCAGGATGATGAGCATAACGGCGATCGGTGGCTCGGACGGGGCGCTACGGAAACCGAGCACCAATACCGACACGCCCAGGCCGCCGATCAGCCCGAGTGCCACGCCGCCTTTGCGGATGCCTATGAGCACCGCACCGAGGACGAGTACGAATTGGATCCAAAACATCGCTGCCATGACAACCTCCTTTGTTGCACCAGGTTAGCTGTTGCGCGAAGCCGTCTCCGGCGCCGCGTTCGTTATCTAACCCTGGTAGAGCAGGCTTGATGCCAAGATCCATGTTTTAGTCATCTATCTGTAATCACGAGTGAAAATGCTTAGCGGCAGAAACAGGACAACAAAAAATGCCATAACCTTAGGCTATGGCATCTTCGACCACCCGACAAAAATTTCTGTAATTTCAGACAGATACGAACACGATAACGTATTCTATCATTATAACCGCAGGTTATGCCTGTTCATGAGAGCAGCAATCAAAGCACAACCGGCTGCTCTTACAAAGGATTCAGGAGCCGATCAATCCCCCTCTCCCTCCGGGAGAGGGTGCCCAACGGGCGGGTGAGGGCGTTGCCACAAAGAGAGAAGTTGCAACTGCCGACGCCCTCACCCTGGCCCTCTCCCAGGGGGAGAGGGGATGTGAACGTTAGGCAGCGGAGGATAATGACTGATCCGGTTTAGGAATGCATCATCTTGAGCCGTTTGCTGAGGGCCGGCTGCGAGATGCCGAGAAGGCGCGCGGCGAGGGTCTGATTGCCGTTGGCGCGGGCAAGTGCCTCCTGCACCAGGAAAGCCGCGGCATCACTGAAGGTGGGTAGCTCATCGAAGCCGCTGAACGGGTTTTGCCTGGAAGGTGCCGCTGTCGAGGGACCTGCCTCGGCCTGTGCGGACTCGACCGACTTCACGAAGCTGTCCATGGAGAGCATCCGGTCGCGGTGCACGCTCACGGCATCATAGACCATCGCCCTCAACTCCCTCACGTTCCCGGGAAAGCTGTACGTGGAGAGAAACTGCGCAAGTCCCTTGGGAGGGGTCGGCTTCTTCTTCCCGAGCGCCTCAGCCGCCTCGGCGAGGAAGTGATCCAGCAGCAGTGGGATGTCGCCGCGCCGTTCCCTGAGCGCCGGGATCTGCACCCGGTGCGTGCGCAGCCGGTAGTAGAGGTCGCGACGGAATTTCCCCTCCCCCTCCTTCGCCTGGAGGTTCTGGTGCGTCGCCACGACGACGCGCGCCCTCAGCCGCTTCGGAAGGTCGCACCCAAGCGGGAAGTACTCACGCTCCTGCAAAAGCCTGAGGAGCTTCACCTGGGAAGCGATGCTCAGGTCTCCGATCTCGTCGAGAAAGAGTGTCCCGTCGGCCGCCTCCTCAACCATGCCGCGCCTCGCCTGGTCGGCACCGGTGAAGGCGCCGCGCACGTGCCCGAACAGGGTGTCGGCGAAGACGGTATCGTCGAGCCCCGCCACGTTGACGGTAACAAGCTTGCCGCGGCAGCCGCTCAGACGGTGCACCGCCTGCGCGATCAGTTCCTTCCCCACCCCGCTTTCTCCCGTGATTAATAGAGGCTGCGGGCTCTTCGCCACCGCCTCGATGTAGGCGAACACGTCCAGCATGGAGCGGTCACCGGTCACGATGGCGGAAAAGGCCTCCGGGTGCGAGAGCTCGCGCGTGATGAGACGGTTCGACACCTCCTGGAACTCCGCCTTCATCTCCACCATCCGGACCGCGCGCAACACGCTCCCTACGATGCGCTCCTCCTCGTCGGTCTTCACGCAGTAGTCGAAAGCACCAAGCCTCATGCAGCGTACCGCCGTCTCCAGTTGGTTCAGCCCACTCAGGATGATCACCGCGGTGTCGGGATAATGCTCCGCGATCTGGGCCAGCACCTCCTCGCCCGAGAGGTGCGGCATGGTGAGGTCCAGCATGACCAGCCCGATGCGCTTCTCCCCCAGTATGGAAAGCACCTGGCGGCTGTCGCTGCAGGTGATGATGTTGCTGATCCCCCCGGCGGTTTCCAGGGTGAGCGTCAAAGAGCCGAGCCAGTCGGGCTCGTCGTCGACTAGAAGGACTCCGAAATCGGGGTAGAGAGTCTCGCTCAAGCGTTTTCCTCCTTCTGATAGGCGGGAAGGGTCAAAGTGACCGTGGTGCCGCTGCCGTCCGACTGGAACTCGAGGGTACCGCCGTGCTCCTTGACGATGCCGGCGGAAACGGAGAGCCCGAGGCCGGTCCCCCCCTGGTTCTGTTTCGTGGTGAAAAACGGGTCAGTCAGGCGCGACAGGTGCTCGGGCGCGATGCCGGTCCCCTCGTCGCGCAATTTTAGGACCACGGCGTTGCGGAATGCGTCGTGCCAGGTGACGAGCTCGATGCCGCGCTCGGAATCGGGCAGCGCCTGGCAGGCGTTCAGGATGAGGTTGACCAGCACCTGCTCGATGCGCTGCCGGTTGCCGCGCACCCGAGGGAGCCCCTTGCGGTAGCCGACACTGAAATTGCGGGTGGCCTTGCGTATGGTCGGTTCCACGAGCCGAACCGCCGCCTGTGCCGCCTGGTTCAGGTCGATGACCTCATTGCCCCCCTTCGTGTCCTGCCGGGCGAAATCCTTGAGGTCGTCCACGATCCTCTTGATGCGCTTGCCGGCATCCTGGATCTTCGCCAGCGACTTGGGCACCTCCTGGCGCATCCTGGAGTACGGCAGCCCCCCGCAGGTGAAGTCGCCGTTTTCCTCGTAGTAGCGCTCCAGGATCTTTGCGGCGTCGGTGTGGAAGCGTTTCAGGATAGGGGCCTCGAGGAGGATGATGCCGGTCGGATTGTTGATCTCGTGCGCCACGCCGGAAACAAGGACGCCGAGGGCCGCCATCTTGTCCGCCTGCACGAGCTGCTGCTGGTTCAGCCGCAGCTCCTCCTCAACCTGGCGCCGCTCGGCGACCTCACGGGTGAGGTCTGCGGTACGCAGCGCCACCTGCCGGTGCAGCGTTCGGGACCAGAGGGCGAAGCCCCCCAAAAGCAGCACGAGCGGGACAACTACCACGGCTGCGGATTTCATTATGGTCCACCAGTCGATGGGGACCGTATCGACCACCCCAAGCCACTTGTTGTGAATGGCATCGTACTGGCCGGTCTTCTTCAGGATGGCGAGTCCCTCGTTGAAGCGCGACAGGAGCTCGACGTTCCCCTTGTCCACGGCGTAGCAGTAGCGCTGCGTGGCGACGTTACGCACCACCGGGACCAGGTTGGTGAGCTTCAACTCCCGGATCATGTACATCCCGGGGACGATGGCAACCACGGCGTAGTCGATCTTCCCGGATGCGACGAGGCGCATGGCATCCGCCGGTGTCTCGGTCAGGGTGAGCCGGGCACCGACCCCCTTGCGGGTCAGGTAGTCATGCATGATCCCGCCGCGGTGCACCGCCACGGTCTTCCCCTTCAGTTCCTCCAGGGTGTTCACCGAGGCGTTGTCCTTCCGACCGAAGATGGCGTGGTTCACCACGGCGTGGGGGACCGAGAAGTCCACTTCCCTCAAGCGCTCCTCGGAATAGGACATCCCCTCCAGGACGTCGACGCGCCCGGTCTGGAGCGCGTCGCGCATCTCCGCCCAGCTCCCGAGCCGGAACTCCACCTTCATCCCCATTACCTCGGCGATGGCGCGGGTCAGGTCAACGTTGTAGCCTGCGGGCTGACCGGAACGGTCGATGAACTCGTAGGGAGGGTAATCGCGGTCCCCGCCGACCACCACGGTGCGGGTGTGCGCGGCGGAGGCAGTCCCTGCTGCGAGGAGTGCGGTGGGGGCGGTGAGAAGACAGAGGGTGAATACGGCAAACATCAGGCAACTCCACCCCAGCCGGTTTCCGGGGAGGAGTCGCCTTAATTCGGCAGGCATGCGGCTTGTCCTAAGCGGACGTCGTTCCATGGGCTCATTCCGGCACGATCGGTGCCTGTTGGTGCTCTGCCCCGACTTCGATCCCGGCGAAACGAAGCAGCTCCGCCTCGACATCCTCCGGGGTTCCGGGTTCCTCGAAACTGATGCGTCCGGCCTTGCCGGCGCGCAGCTCGCGCAGGAAGGTTTCCGCGGCGCGGTGCACGTCGACGACGCCGCCGCTCATGATGCAGCCAAGGCAGCGCCCCACCGCATCGACCACCTCGTAAGGGGTCTCCGGGAGCTCGGCCAGCTTGTAGCGCTCCTTCACCAGCTCGGGGTAACGCCGCATCATGTATGCTGCGGCGAACACGCCGACGTTCGTGTAGTCGAGGGCGTTGGCACCGATGGCACCGCTGGCGGCCAGCCGGTACGCGCCACCCTGGTCGTCCATCGCGGGCCAGAGCAGCCCCGGTGTATCGAAGATCAGGATGCCGTTGTTGAGCGGGATCTGCTGCGGGCGCATGGTCACCGCCGGGCGGTCACCCACCTTGGCGATGCTCCTACCCGCGAGTGTGTTGATCAGGGTCGATTTCCCCACGTTCGGGATGCCGACCACCATGGTGCGGATCGGGTAGCCCGGGTTGCCTCGATGCGGCACGAGCTGCTTGCACAGTTTGATGAGGCTCTTCACCTCAGGGATATTCTTCGCGACAAGCGGCAGGGCGCGCACGCCCGCGCTCTTCTGGAAATGCTGCACCCACGCCTTGGTGACGGCGGGGTCGGCAAGGTCGTTCTTGTTCAGCACCTTGATACAGGGCTTGTTCCGGCGCACCTGCTCCAGCAGGTGGTTGGAGCTTGAGTAAGGTAGGCGGGCATCGAGCACCTCTATGATCAGGTCTATCTTGCGGACCAGTTCCGAGATCTGTTCGAGCGCCTTGCTCATGTGGCCGGGGTACCATCTAATCGTCATCTGCACTTCCCTTGAAAATCAAAAATCACGACACAAGGCGACAACATAGCACAGGTGCCGCTCAAAATGCCATAACCGCTTAGGCAAGGCGCGCCTTCTCATGTGTGCCGCCACTCTTCCGCATTAATATTAACCCGATTGACTGCAGTTGCCAGCGAGGCTAGCATTGCCCTGGTTAAAAACGACCAATCCTGTAGAAAGGAGCAGGTTTACCGGCGGCGCAGGACGCCGCAGCGGGAGAGAAAGCGATGAGAGAACTACTGGCGGAGGCGGTCAGGCTCGTGGTGGGCGTTGAAAGAAAGAGCGAGACGCTGTATCGAAGAGGCGCCATGGCGGCGGAGGATCGCCACCGGAGCTTTTTCCAGCGGCTCGCGGAAGAACAGGCGCGGCGCATCGAGGCCCTGCTGAGGCAGCTTCCCGAGGCGGAGGCGGCGGCGCATGAGCCGGGGGTGCCCCCGTCATGCCTTGCCGGCGACCACCTGCACCAGGCCATGCTCGACAAGCGTTTCAGCATCGACCTTTACGCCACCTTCTGCCGATGCTTCAAGGAGCCCGGCCTGTGCAGGCTTTTCGAGACGGCGCTGGTGGTCGCACGCAGGGAATTCAGGGTGATCACCGCCGAGTACCTGAAAGGAGGATGTCGCAGCGACGCGACCGCGACATCCCGTCCTCAACGACGCAACCACCAGCGCGGCGAACTCCCCAACCGCGCACCCAACCGCCACTCGCCGCTATTCTTCGCCATGCAGGACAGCGGCAGGCCCTCCCGTATCGGTTGACGGTCAGGCTGCCTCGGGAGCAAGCCGCGGCAGCCTCCTACCGTTGATCCGCAGTACCAGCCCCGCCGCGAGCAGGCAGATCACCCCGGACAGCAGGAAGGCAACCATGTAGTCCCCCAGATAGGTACGCACCGTGCCGGCAAAGGTCGCGGCGAGGGCGGCTCCCACCTGGTGACTCGCAAAGATCCAGCCGAACATCACCCCGACGTTCTCCCTGCCGAAGGATTCTGCGGTGAGGCGCACCGTGGGGGGCACGGTGGCGATCCAGTCCAGCCCGTAGAAGATCGCGAAGGCCGAGAGGCTCCACTGCGGGCCGGAGAGGGCGAAGGGAAGCCCCAGCAGCGAGAGCCCGCGCAGACCGTAATACCAGCGGAGGAGGTAGCGGCTGTTGTAGCGGTCGGAGAGCCACCCGGAAAGGGTGGTGCCGAAAAGGTCCAGGATCCCCATTAAGGCTAAGAGTCCAGCGGCGGCGACCTCCGGAATGCCGTGGTCGACGCAGGCGGGAACCAGGTGCGTGCCGATGAGGCCGTTGGTGCTGGCGCCGCAGACGAAGAAGCTCCCGGCGAGGAGCCAGAAGTCGGTGCTGCGGATGCCGCGCTGCAGACCGCCTATGGCTACCCGGAACGGGTTCTCCCCCGGGTCGTGTTGCGTAGGAGCCGCCTCATCCTCGGCGCCGTAGCGTGACACCCCGACCTCGTGCGGGTGGTTGCGCATGATGAGCAGCACCAGAGGGAAGACCACGAGGGCCGCGGCGGCGGTGGCAAAGGCCGCGGAACGCCAGCCGTGGTGGTGTGACAGCCGGGCCAAAAGCGGCAGAAAGAGGAGCTGTCCGGTCGCGGAACTCGCGGTCAGCACCCCGAGCACCGTCCCCTGGGACTTGTGAAACCAGCGGTTCACCACGGTGGCGCTCAGGCTGTAAGCGGTCATCCCGGCCCCGCACCCGACCAGCACGCCCCAGATGAGCACCATGTGCCACGGGCGCGTCATCAGCGTCGTGGCGCTCACCCCGAGGGCCAGGAGAAAGAGGGCGATGGCCATGGTCCGGCGCACCCCGATCCTGTCGAAGAAGGCGGCGGCGAAGGGACCCATGAGCCCGTACAGAAGCAGGTTCACCGATACAGCCAGCGAGATGGTCGCCCGCGACCAGCCGAACTCGTGCTCGAGGGGGACGATGAGGATCCCCGGCGTGGACCTGATCCCCGCCGTGACGAGCAGGGTCAGGAAGGTCACCGCCATGATGAGCCAGGCGTAGTGAAACTTTCGTGTTGCGGCCATATCTCCCCCCTTACCCGGTCTCGCCGAACTCATCGTCTGCCGCATCGCTCCCGGCACTTCCCTCCAGAGCAAGCGCCAGTGCGCCCAGTTGCCGCACACCTTCGGCGCCGAGCTTTTCCTCGATCAGTTGCTGCGCCTGCAGCCAGTACGGCTGAGCCTTGGCAACCGCGGCACGCCCGGTTTCACTCAGGCTCACCCCGCGCTCCCTCGGGTCAGGAGAAGGAGCTCCCTCGACGAACCCCGCCTGCTCCAGCGCCTTGAGGTTTCTGACCAGCGTGGTCCGGTCCAGCGTGAGCATCCTGGCCAGGGCGCTCACGCTCACCGCACCGGCGCGCGACAGGTTGGCCAGTACCGAATACTGGGTCACCTTGAGCCCGGAAGGCTCCAGGGTTTCGTCGTATATCCTCGTGATGGCGCGCGAAGCGCGGCGCAGGTTGACGCAGCTGCAGACGCTCGCCTTGTCACTCGCCCGTCGGTTCTCTTTCATGGCTCTCTCCTTGCCGCACCCCTCGCATGCGTGCATATACACGGATATATCATCGGTGCAAAAGCCAGGTCAAGCTTTCTTCTTCCGGCGCACGCCGTTCTTCGTCCGGGGGGGCCGTGAGAGCCCTTCTTCTTTGCGGCGGCGCCCCGCCACCGGCTGAAAACATGGTAAAGTTAAACCCTTTGCGGCCCTGTCAAGGGGTGCGCCGCAACCTGTAGCGATGCTTCAAGACTCAATGCCCTATTCAGCACGGAGAAGAGACCATGTCGACCCTGGCCGATCATTACCAGCCGCTTCCCGGAACCGAGGAGCTCCCTCCCCCGCCGTTCGAGGCCATCGAGCTGCTGCGCCTGCGCCGGGCCCCGTCGTACCGCCCGCGCACCCGTCATCTGCTTCCCGGCGGCTGGGCGAAGTACACGAACCGCCTCTTCCTGGAGACGAGCCCATACCTGCTGCAGCACGCGCACAACCCGGTGAACTGGTTTCCCTGGGGGGACGAGGCCTTCGAACTGGCGCGGCGGCTGAACCGGCCCGTCCTGGTCAGCATAGGCTACGCGACCTGCCACTGGTGCCACGTCATGGAAGAGCTCTCCTTCGAGGACGAGGCGATCGCGCAATACCTGAACCGCAACTTCATCGCCGTCAAGGTCGACCGCGAGGAGCGCCCCGACGTGGACACGGTCTACATGACCGCGGTACACGCCATGGGGCTGCAGGGGGGATGGCCGCTGAACGTCTTCGTCGCCCCCGACCGCAAGCCGTTTTACGGCGGCACCTACTTCCCCCCCGACGACTACCCCGGCGGGCTCGGCTTTATGACCCTGATACGCCGGATCAGGGAGAGCTTCGACGCCGCACCGGACCGGGTGGCCCGCGCCGGAATCCAGCTCACCGAGGCGATCAGGAACATGCTCGCCCCGCCGGAGGGGGAGCCCTCCCGGCAGGAACTCTCCCTCGAGCGGGCGGTCACGCTCTACCGGGACCGTTTCGACGAACGAAGCGGCGGGCTGACCGGCGCCCCGAAATTCCCAAGCTCGCTACCGCTTAGGCTTTTGCTGCGCCACTACAAAAACAGCGGCGACAAAAATTTTCTCGCCATGGTCGAACTGACCTTGAGACGCATGGCCGCCGGCGGCATCTACGACCAGGCCGGCGGGGGCTTTCACCGCTACGCCACCGACACGGCATGGCAGGTGCCGCACTTCGAGAAGATGCTCTACGACAACGCCCTCCTTACCTTCAGCTACCTCGAGGGATACCAGGCGACCGGGGATAACGCCTTCGCAGCCGTGGCGCGGGACATCCTGCACTACCTGGAGCGCGACATGCTCGCCCCCGGCGGCGCCTTTTACAGCGCGACCGACGCGGACAGCCTGAACGCCGGCGGGCACCGGGAGGAAGGGGCTTACTTCACCTGGACCCCGGACGAGCTGGAAGAAAGCCTGGGAACCGAGCGCGGTCTCCTCGCGGCGTACTGCTTCGGGGTGACCGCGGGGGGGAACTTCGAAGGGCGCAGCATCCTGCACCGGGACAAGGAGCTCCCGGAACTCGCCAGGGAGTTGAAGATTCCCGAGAAGGAACTGGCGTTGACGCTTGCCGACTGCCGGGAGGCGCTCTACCGGGCGCGCAACAAGCGGCCGCTCCCCTTGCGGGACGAGAAGATCCTTGCCTCCTGGAACGGGCTCGCGATCTCCGCCTTCGCACGCGGCGGCGTAATTCTGGACAACCCGGAACTGGTGCGGAGCGCGGAAAAGGGGGCCGGGTTCGTGCTCGAGCGGATGACCGTCGACGGCTGGCTGAGCCACGGCTTTCAGGAAGGTGAGGCGAAAGGTGAAGGGTTCCTCGACGACTACGCCTTTTTCATCGCGGCGCTCATCGACCTGTTCGAGGCGGGGGGTAATCCGCGCTGGATCGAGCGGGCGCTCGAGCTCACGGCAGCGGTGCGGAAGGAGTTCGAGGACGGTGAAAGAGGGGGCTTCTACATGACCGGACCGCGCCACGAGGCCCTCATCTCCCGGGAGAAACCGGCGTACGACGGGGTGGTCCCCTCGGGAAACTCGGTGATGGTGATGAACCTCCTGCGGCTGCACACGATGACCGGCGACGGCACCTTGCTTCAAGGGGCCCGCCGCGCGTTGGACGCCTTCGCGACGCAGCTCGAGAACGCGCCGACCGCCCTTTCCGAGATGCTCCTCGCCGTGGACTACCTGCGGCAAACGCCCAAGGAGATCGTGATCGTAGCGCCGCAGGACAGGCCCTATGCCGCGGCCCCTTTGCTGGCCGCGCTCAGGCGCGCCTTCGTGCCGAACCGGGTGGCTATCGTCACATGCGAGGGGGAAGACTTCGAGCGTGCGGCGCAGCTCGTGCCGCTTCTGGAGGGAAAGAAGGCGCAGGGGGATCAGGCGGTGGCGTATCTGTGCGAGAACCGCAGCTGCCGCCGTCCTACGAGCGACCCCGAAGAGTTCTACCGGCAACTCGCCCAGGGCCAGATCAACCCTTCTTCCAGTAGGGAGCCTTGATCGGCATGATCCAGCGCACCCCGCCCCTTGGGTCCTCGGTGTCTCCGAGGTACCTCGGGATAAGGTGGATATGCAGATGCATCACCGTCTGCCCCGCCGCGACGCCGTCGTTGATGCCGACGTTGAAGGCGTCCGGGCTCCGCTCGGCGATCAGGTGCTCCCGTACCCGCCCAAGCAGCTCCCAAAGGGCCGCCTGTTCTTCCCCCGTCACCTCGAAGAAGGAGCTTACATGCCGTCTGGGCACGACGAGGGCGTGCCCCGGAGTCACCGGGAAACGGTCGTAGAAGGCGACGGCATGGTCGTTCTCGAGAAGGATCTCGGCGGGGTCGAGGCTGCAGAAGGGACAGGCTGTTTTTTCGGGCATGGGCATGGGATGAAATGAGGGGAAGCCCCTCGGCAGGTGCATGAACGCCATCTGCCGAGGGAGCGTTTTTTTAGATGAACTCTACCTTGCTGGCGGCCTGGGTGATCACGAACACCTTCTCGTTGTTGCTGTCCGGATCGCAGGGAAAGACGATGAAGGTAGCCCGCGCCGGGGAGAATCCCTGGGTGTAGCCGACCACTGTTTCACCATCCTTGAAGGAGACCCGTATCTTCTTCCCCATGCCGACCCGTTCCACGTCCAGCCGCTCCTGGTACTCCGATCTTCCTTCGAAGCTTTTGACGAAGAAGATCGCCTTCAGCTCGGCGATGTTGATTTCGTACCGGTTCCCGCTTCCCGCTTCGGTCAGGTGGAAAAGCTCCTTGTTGGCGGCCAGGTCCTCGGTAGTCCCCTTGGCCATCCTTCCGTCGGCATAACGCACCACGATCTTGGCTATCACTCCGGATTCTCCTTCCTCTGAGGCAACTGTCGGAATTCACATTAAAACATGGTCGATCATCCTACTACCATAAAATTCAAATAATTTGAAGAAGTTTTGAAAACGGGTGCCGACGCGGCGCCCCGGCCGTCGTTGCACTACAACCAGTGACGCGGGTAGGAGCGGTGGTAAACGACGTTGTTGGTGAGACAGGCGACGGCCAGAAGGATGAGCACGCCGGTAAGCACCGGGAGAAACACGAAACCGAAACCGGCAGCACCCTGAACGCCGATGAGAGCGGTGGCGCCTCCGGGGGGATGCGTGGTGTGGGTAATGTTCATGATAAATATGGAGATCCCGACCGCAAGCGCCATGGTGAGTGGTGTCGAGCCCAAGAGGGCGACCACGCCCACCGCAACGAGCGCGGAGAGGAGATGTCCCCCCACCAGGTTGCGCGGCTGGGCGAGCGGCGATTCGTTGGCACCGAAAAGGAGCACGGCCGAGGCACCAAGCGATCCTATCAGGAGCGGGTGACCGAGGAGTCTCGTCACCTCGGCGATGGCCAAAAGCCCCGCGGAGGAGCTGACGAAACTCCAGAAGGCGTAGCGCAGCGTCATCGGACCCCGGATACCGCGGATCGGCGCGCGACACCGCCTCGGGACCCTTGCCAGTCTCTTGCGGATGGCGACCTTGCGTCGCATCACCACCGAGAGGCGTCGTTTCATGAAATGATTTCCTCCTTAAGGGAATAAAAAAGGTTCATCAGGGAATTACGGGGCGCCGATGGTGTTACTTGTCTAGCAGAGAACATGCCCTAACGTCCCCCCCTTTGCGAAGGGGGAGCCTGCCCCCCGTAGCCTTGGCGAAGGGGGGACAGGGGGGATTTGCCTCGGCTTGGAGCAATAAAAAAAAGGGGCAGGGGTTTCCCCCTGCCCCCGGGCAGTGCGGGTTATTTACCCGCGAAGGGGTCCTTGATCTCGTTCTCGGGCTTGAACATGAGCTTCTTCACGCCACGGTTGTTGACGTACTTGGTGAGTTCCAGGTCGACCTTGGCCGGCACATCCACACCGGCTTTGGCCAGCATCTCCCTCAGCTGCTTGTCTGCCGCGGCCGCGTGGCTCGAGGCGTCGGTGAGCACACGCTGCGCCTCGGACGGGTTGTGGAAGCCGATCGAGTTCTCCGCGCCGATGAAGACCACGCGGTAGAACGCCTCCTCGTAGTGGTCCTTCGCCTCGCCGTAAAGCTTCTTGTCCAGGGTCTTGCCGAAGGACTGCGCCTTGTTGGCCATCTCGAAGAGTTTGGCCACGGTCGCGGTGGCGTAGCCCGAACGGATGTACTGAGACATGACCTTGTCCTGGATGGCGTAGACCTTCTCGCGCATCTTCTCGGGCGACTCCTCGTGGCACTGCTTGCAGGCCTTCAGGTCGTTCTTCAAAGGGCTCATGATGCGGTGGTCGGAGACCTTCTGCCCGTTCACCTCGGTCGAGGGCATGTGGCAGTCGGCGCAGCTGACACCCGCCTGCCAGTGCACGCTGTTGTTGGAGAAGAGCTCGAACTCGGGGTGACGGATGAAGGCAAGCTTGAAGCCGGTGACGCTCTGGGTCCACTCGCCGCTCGGCTTGTTGCTCCTCAACTTCTTGATGATGTTCTCGATGGTGATGCCGCCCCACTTGCTCCCTTCCCACGGGAAGAAGACGTCGGTCGACTTCATGTGCTCGTCTTTCGGGATGCTGTAGGTGACGTGGCACTGGGCGCAAGCCAGGGTGCGGAGATCCTGCTGGGTGAGCTTGGACTGGTCGACACCGAGCTTCTCGAGCCCCTTGCCGAGGGTGAAGCCGCGGGAGATCTTGAGGGTCATGGTGCGGTTGTCGTGGCAGTCGATGCAGGAAACGCCCAGGGTCTGGTTCTCTTTGGGGATCTTGCCGCGGATCTCCTGGTAGGGCTTCGCGAAGTAATCCCTGCCGAGCTGCCCCGCGAGCGCCGGAGCGTAAGGGGTCTTGCAGGTAAGGCAGGAGCCCCCCGCCTTGTAGCGGCCCGGGTCGACATCGAGCTGGTCCTGAATCATGTAGTAATGGCCGCGCGGCTCCTTGTACTCGGAACCGAAAGCCCAGCCGTTGTAAAGGAGCGCGAGGAACGGGTACTCGTCAAGCTTGTCCGGGTTCTCCTCCCCCACATCCCACCCCTTCTTGTACCTGCTCTTTCCTGCCGGGGTCGGCTCGGAGGTCTGTTTCCAGAGCTGGTACTGTTTCGGGTAGAGCTTGCCCCACTCGGCCGGATCGACGGCGCCGTCGGCGATCGCCGGGCGTGCATCGGTGACGTCGACCTTCTTCGCTGAGCAGCCGAACCCGGCCAGAGCCAGTCCCGCAACTGTCGTGACGAGACATCCTCGCAGCATCTTCATTACGTTCTCCTGTCGTTGTGATTTTCCCCCGGCAGCTCCGGCCGCAGGAGGGTAACGGATACGGTGATAAGAGCAGCGAACGTGCCAAGCGGCACGCTCGCGTAACATGCGGATGTTGCGATGGATAAGCGACGGGGGCCCCGGTCGGAGCGTGGCGGGGAGGTAACACGGCGTTACCTATCGGTAACGTTTCATCTTCTTCCATAGGGTCTTGCGGGATATCCCCAGAAGCCGGGCGGCCTCGGTGCGGTTATCCCCCGCCGCCGCGAGCGCCTGCTCGATCAGCTCGGCCTCCCGGTCGTCCATGCGATCGGCAAGCAGCGATCCCTTTTCCGCCCGGACGGCACGCAAGGTTCCCGGCCCCTCCGCGCTCCCCCTCAACTCGGGAGGAAGCTCGTCCACGCCGAGGGTATCGCCGCTGCAAAGCGCTGAGGCCCGTTCCATGGCGTTCTTCAGCTCCCTCACGTTCCCCGGGTAGCGGTGCGCGAGCAGGACCTCCTTAGCCTCCCGTGAGAGCCTGAGCGCCGGGCGCCCCATCTCCCTGCCGAAACGCTTCAGGAAAAGCCCCGCAAGTGGGAGGATGTCCTCGAGCCGATCGCGCAGCGGAGGGAGCTCGACCGGGATCACGTTCAGGCGGTAGAAGAGGTCCTCGCGGAACTTGCCGTCTGCCACGTCCTGGCGCAGGTCGCGGTTCGTGGCGGCCACGATGCGCACGTCCACCTGGATCTCCCGGCTCCCCCCCACCCTCTCCACCGTCCTTTCCTGCAGGACGCGCAAAAGCTTCGCCTGGGCGGCAAGCGGCAGTTCGCCGACCTCGTCCAGGAAGAGGGTGCCGCGATGCGCCTGCTCGAACTTCCCCTTGCGCTCCCTGAGCGCGCCGGTAAAGGCCCCCTTCTCGTAACCGAAGAGCTCCGACTCGATGAGGCTCTCCGGAAGCGCCGCGCAGTTCACCTTGATAAGGGGCGCGCCGCTGCGCCTGCTTTTCGCGTGCAGTTCGCGGGCGACAAGCTCCTTGCCCGTGCCGCTCTCGCCGGTGATCAGGATGGTGGAATCGAGGTGCGCGGTCGAGCGGATCATCTGGAAGACCGGCTGCATGACCGCGCTGCGGCCGATGAGTCCCCCGAAGGAGACCTCGCTCAAAAGCTGGTCGCGCAGCTCGGAGTTCTCCTCCTTCAGGTGCTCCCGCTCGGTGATGTCGCGGCTCACCATGAGGGTGCCGACGAAATGCTCCGCCTCGTCACGGATCGGGTAGTAGCTGTTCTCGAAGATGCGCCCCTTTATCTCCAGGGGACGTGTGTGATAGGCGAGGGTTCCGGCTCTCAGGTTTTCCAGGAGGGCGCCGATGCGGGTCCGTGCCGGGGGTGGGTGTATGGAGAGGAGGTCGCGTCCGAGGTAGTTCGCGGCGTCTATGCCGCGGATCTGCTCGGCGGCGGCGTTGACGCAGACGATGGTGTTGGTGTGGTCGGCGAAGACGATTCCTTCGCCCATGCTGGTCAGGATCGCCCTGAAAATCCCCTCCGTGCCCCCCGCTGCATCTGCCACGCTGCCTCCTGTTACCTTTTGGTAACAGCGATAATAGCTTCGTGGCGCAGCGGCGCCTTGACCGAAGTCAAATCATGGGGATTTCAGCTCCGCGGGGGACCGGACGTTTTTCCGGGACAAACTAGGGGAGTGAGAAATAGAAGGTTGCGCCGTAACCCGGCTTCGCTTTGCAGTCGATCCTGCCGCCGTGGCGCTCTATGATCCGCTTGACCGTAGCGAGCCCGATGCCGGTCCCCTCGAACTGCAGCGCGTTTTCAAGACGCCGAAACGCCTCGAACACCCGTGCGGCCTCGGCCTCATCGAAACCGATGCCGTTGTCCCGGACGAAGAAAAAGGGGCCGTCCTCGCGCCGCTCGAGCCCTACCTCGATCCTGGCCTCCGGGCACAACCCGCTGTACTTCCAGGCGTTCTCCATCAGGTTCTGCAAGACGACACGCAAAAGTCCGGCATCCCCGCGCGCCGTCAGCCCGTCGGCGATGACGAAAACCGCCTGCCGCTGCGGCTCGCGTGCCCTCAGTTCGGCCGCCATGTCCGCGGCAATGGCGGTGAGATCGACGTCGGCGGGGACGAGTTCGTTCCGCGCGATGCGCGCGAACCTGAGCAGCGACGTGATCAGTCCCTCCATCTTCGCTGTGGAGGCGAGGATCACGTCGGTGTAGGCCCGCGCCTCTTCGCCCTTCTCGCCAAGACTCTCCTTCAACAACTGGCAGTATCCGGATACCGCGGTAAGCGGGGAACGCAGGTCGTGCGAAACGGTGGAGCAAAAGGCATCCAGATCGCGGTTCGCTGCAGCCAGTTCACCGCTTCGGAAGGAGAGATCGCGGTTCGTTTCTATCAGGCTCCGCTGCGCCAGGTCGCGCTCGGCGATGGCGAGGCGCAGTCTCCCGGCCCCGAAGTGGATGCCGGCCATGCCAAGTCCCCACAGCAGCAGGAAGCTTGCGGCGTTCACTTGGTAGGTCTTTTTGGCGATATTCCATAAAGGGGTCATGGGAACCGCGACGCTCAGCCCGCCACGCACCCCGCCCAGCCGGCACCCCTGCTTTTCATGACATCTAAGGCAAGCCCTCTCGGTCTTTAGCGGCTTCATCAGCCTAAGGTAGCTCCCGCCCGCCATGCGGACCACCGTGCTCTCCTCTTCGGAGCCGCGCTCGAAGGCAAGCAGCGCACCCCGCTCCCAGTCATCGGGGCGGTTTTGCGGACGCAGCGGGGTGAGACTGGTGATGTGCCCCTTGACGCCGAACGAATCGGAGGCGAGTTCGAACACCAGACGGCTCATGTAGGAGGGGTTTACCAGGGTGAGGTGGCGACCTGAGGTGGTGATCACGTCCCTCTCCGGGATCCCGGAAAGGTAGGGGTTGGGCTGGATGCGGTCGCAAACCGGGACGTACACCGCCCCGGAGGCGGCGTTCCAGTGCCGGTAGACCAGGTCGCGCTGGAAGTTGCTTCTGGCCTGGGTGCGCGCCGTCTCGGCGGCCTGCGACATTTCATGGTGGTAGTTGAATATCAACAGGGTCGCGATGACCAGGGTCCAGCCGGCCGCGAGTCCCCAGTTGTAGATGGTCAACAGCTGAGGTGTCGTGAAGTGAGCCTGCCTCCGAGCATGGTCCATCCCCCCTCCTATCCGGCCACCCGCATCGGCCGCGGAAAAGTGTCAACGGTACAGCTTGTGGCAGGACGCAGTGACATGCATTGACCAAAGTCAATATAAGCACGTTAAAGGTGGAGACCCTTCTGAAGTCAGGAGCTCATCGGGGGAAAGCGCCGGGAGGGACTCCCTCCCGGTAAACTTAGCGGCCTGCCACGGTGGAACGCGCCTTCATTACCTCGTCGCGGTCCTCGGCCGTAATGATGATCGTCGAGCAGCTTTTGTTGTGCTCGGTGACGGTGGTGTTGAAGGTGGCCCATTGCGCCTTCAGCTTTTCCACATCCTTTCGGGCCGCCTGCACCATCTTGTTGTGCTCCTCGCTCAGACGGTTGAAGGGGCCGACCTTGGACTCCTTCGCCTCGAGCAGCTTTTTCCTCTGTTCCTGAAGCGAGGCGGAACGCTTCGCGACTTCCGCAAGCCGGGCCTTGTTGCGCGCGATGTCTTCCTCGAGCCCCTTGCGCAGCGCCTTGATCTTCGCTTCGGACTCAAGGCACATCCTGTACTGCTCCCTCGTCTTGTCCACGGGGGCACTGCTTGCGTCTTTGACCTCTTTGGCCGGCTCCTGCAAAAGCGTCGCACCATCCAACGACGCCACTTTCACCGCGGGAGTTTCCGCCGCCGCAGGCTCGGAAGCGAGCGCGGGGCGCACCAGAAGAGATACTGCCACAAGCGCGAACAGCAAGCGATACATCACACACCTCCTCATATCATTGCATTAAAAAATTACTTCCAGTCCCCTAGCCCTCGGCAGGGACTCCTTCCGCCTGGGCGAGCAACTCACGCGCCACTGCATCATCAGGGTCCAGCATCACCGCCATCTTCAAGAGCTCAAGCGCCTCTTCCCTGCGCCCCAGCTGCAGGCAGGCCTGCCCGAAATCGCGGCGCAGGTTCGGCAGGGTCGAATTCAGCTGCAGAGCGGTCGCGTAGTGCGTTACCGCCTGTTCGTCGCCAAGGCTCGCCAGGAGGTTCGCCAGGGCAAGATGTGCTTCGGCGATGGAGGGGTTGGCCTCGATCGCCTTCTCGTAGAGCGCGCGTACCACGGCAACGTCGCTACCGAGCGCCCGCTCCGCAGAGGCAAGGCCGTAGTAGGCCGGGGCTAGCTTGTCGTTCAGCGCGAGGGCGTCGGAGAACATCTTCCGCGCCGTCTCCAAATCGTCCTTCAACAGGTAGACATAGCCCAGGTTCACCTTCACGAGTGGCGCCCCCGGGTCGAGCCTGAGCGCCGTGTTCAGGTGTTCCATCGCCTCGTCGATGCGGTCCGCACGGAGCAGGGCCGCACCGTAGTTGCAATGGCAGTTAACGTGGGAGGGGACCAGCCTTACCGCCTGTTCGTAAAGGGCCAGGGCCTCTTCGTTGCGCCCGAGGTCCTGCAGGAGGACCGCGTAGGTGTAGAGAGCACCGAAGTGGTGCGGAGCGTGTTTGATGGCCTCTTTGAGTACCGACTCGGCGTAGTCGTAGATGCGCAGGTCATGCAGCGTGTCGCCGAGCTTGTGCAGCATGTGCGCGTTGTCAGGCGCAAGGCCCACGGCGATCTCGAAGCATACCGCGCTCTCCTTTACGAACCCCTCCCTTTTAAGGAGATCGCCGAACGAGACCAGCAGCGCGGTGACATCGCCCACACGCACCGTGACGACGTCTTCGTGCAGCAGGTTCGCCAGTTCCATGGCGATGGTGCGTGAGATGCTCTCACCGGTCTCGGAGATGCGGGCGCTCAGGTTGCGCAGCCCCTGTACCGCCTCCTCGACTGCGCCGCTGTCGGCCTTGGCGGCGGCGGTGAAGAAAAGGGCTAGAAAGTCGTTCGCGTCCCTTTGCGTCATGGCCTGATAGGAAGCCAGCGCGGGCTCCAGCTCGCCGCGCACGTGCATCGCGAGCGTCGTGATGAAGTTGGCGTCAACGACCTTCGTAGCGGTCTTATTATCTTCGTTTCCGAACATCCTGCTGAATATGCCCATGATTGGTCTCCATGCTTGGCAAAGGGCAAGCCGCAACGGTAGTGTTATTGCGCCGCAAAGGTAATGGATTCTTGAGTCTTTGGCAAGAGTTTGATGCATAACAGCGTCGGAAATCAGCTCTTTTCCAGGCCGGAAGAGCTTCCAAGTCATGTTGCGCGACCGTTTCAAAGGATAGCCCCGGCTGATGAAGCTATGAAAACCTGATTTGGATATTTCGGCTGCCCGGTGGAAGCAACCTCATCGCCCCCACCTGCGTCGATCATTGGGTGAGGGTCGCGACTTGCCGCCGTCCGACCCCGCACTATAATATGAAATGTTTTTAATTTGATTCCGCAAGGGGGACGGCTGTATGACCTGGGACCTGTGCGTAGCCGAGGCCGAGACATTACTTACATCCACCCGCATTCCTTCCTCGCTTGAGATCATCACCCTCATCAAACGGATCAATCCCACCCGGCTGCAACTTCCTGAACCGGACCGCGAGCGCGGATACCGCATCAACGGCGCACTGCAGAACCTGCTCCTCGAGCATTACGGCGCCGCTTTTTGGCTGGTGCCGTTTGCATGGAACCCGGAAATAGTCCTCATAAAACATACCGCCCTACCCTCTGTCGATGCCTGCCACGCTCTCGTCGGGGCATTGTCCGAGAAGGCCCTTATGAGCGTCGCCGATCCGGCGGAGGGTGCGGCCTCCAAGCCGTGCCCGAAAAAGAAAACGAAGCCGCCCTCCTCCCGTTCTCCCACAGATGCGGTAAGGGGAGCGCAACAGATGCTGGAGAGATATGAATACTGCCGGGCGGAGGAACTCCTGTCCGGGATCCGCTTGGAGAACAACGGCGCATTGCCCAGCCTGCTCCGGGCAGCCACCATGCTGATGGAAGAGATAGGCGCTTACGGCACCGCCGTCGAGCTGTTGCTGTCGCAGCCGAAGTGCGTTCTGAAGGACAATTCCATCAAGGAGACGCTGGCACAGGCCTACTACCGAAACGGCATGATCCCGGAGGCGCGTGCGCTCTTCGATGTCCTCCCCGTCGCAGGCATGCAGAAGCTTTCCCTCTGCGCATATGCCGATATTTCCTTCAAGGACGGCAGCCTGACCCACGCCTACGGCCTTTTGGAACGCGCGGAAGAGAAGGAAGGTTTCGCCGCCAACCTTGATCGGCTCAAAAACGAGATCCGGGAAGCGATGCACGCAGAGGCCCAGACGTGGCTGCAAAAGGCGCAGGAAGCCCTCAGGAGGGACGACGTGGCGCAGGCCGAGTCCATGGGACTCCAAGCGCTGAGCCGCTTCCCGGCTCTGCAACAGGCACGTGAGATAGTCGCCGAAGTCAGGACCAGAAGGGAGGCTGAGGAGTTGACGTCGCTGTGGGACAAGCTCGAAAAGAGTGAACGGGGACAATCAAGGCTCGACCTGCTTGAGACGTTGCTGGAACGCGACAGGGAGCACCAGGAGAAGATCAAAACGCTGCTCGTGACGGAAAAGGCGACCGTGAAAGAGGAATGGTGCTTCAGCCAACTGCAAAGGCTGCGGGAGGAAACGGTTCGGAAAAGGTGGGAGAAGTGCTACGCCATCATCGACTCGCTCTCCCACCAAAACGACCATGTCGACAGCTACCGCGAGGCCTGCGCCCTTTCTCCCCACTTCTCCGTCCTGTACAACAACAGGCGGCTGCGAAAGGTGACCCCGAAAACGGCGAAGGAGGCTTGGCTGAGGTTGATCCAGGCAAGGACGGCGCTGCAGTCGGGGCAGCGGGAAGGGTGTCTTGAACTGATGGATGGGGTGAAGGAATATTTCGAGCATTGCCCGGATTTTGCGGAAGAGTACAGGAAACTTCTTGGGGCGGAGCAGGAATCGTCGCGAAGGGAAATTGCGGACCTGCTGCGGCAGGTGGCAGGTGATGACGTGGATGAGGTGCGCATAGGCACCGCCTTCAACCGGATCCGCAAGAAAATGACCGTACTGCCGGAGAAGGAAAGGGTCGAATATAAAAAGATCATGCAGGACCGCCTGGCCCAGCTCGTCACGGAACCCGACGACGAGGAGGTGGGTAATGCGTACCATTGCGCCCTGTTGTTGGGCAAAGCTGAAGATGCGGCGCAGTTGCGCAAGATGATAAGAGATGCCGACCGGTTGGAACAGATCGAAAAGGAGGTCTCGGAGCCGATGCAGATGGAAGTCTCCCCTTTGACGTTGGCCTTCTCGGACGACATGCCGGTCGACCTGACCTCGAAACCGGCGCTTAGGTGTCTGGGCGCCACATACCGTCACATCCTTTTGGGCGACGAGGAGGGTGACTTGATCATGGTCGATCTGCATGACATGACCGCCACAAAGTTCGCATGCATCCTGGGCCGGTTGTATCTTGCCGACGCACTTCCGGCGCAGGGGATTTTCCTGTTCAGGATCCAAGGCGAGAATTTCTTCGCTCGCGCCGAACTCTCCAGCGGGAAAGGAGCCGTAAAAGCGGTGTTCGAAGGGTCGACGGGCTTCCTGTTACCGAGCGACTCCGTCATAAACGACATCTATCTGAGCAGCGATAGAGCGACCGATTATTACCTCAACATCGCCCAAGAGGACGGGACGGCGCCGGCGGTTATGGGAAGGCTGCGGCTGCGGAGCAGAAACGGCATGGCTGATACCGTGCGGATTAATAATGAGCCGCGCCTCTACAGTTGGCGCCTCTCCAGCAACCCCGAAAAGTTCATCATCGGGACCACCGATCAGACGAGGATATGCGCCAGAAACCTCACCCTCGATATCGCCATGGGCTTTACGCCGGAGATATGGGAAGTCGACGAGGTCAACGGCCACATCTACTACTATTTCGGCACCACATTGAGGAAGGCCGATTTTCACCTCGACGACTGCGATGAGTTCCCCCATTCGGATGCCTTCATGTTCTTTTACGGCTATCACAGAATGCTCGGGCTGTGCCCGGCCACCAGCACGGCCCACCTCGCGCTGAGAGAGCGAGCCGCCTTGTATGATTACAGCGCCAACAAGCTATCGACCGTGTTTCCGGCGGACGCGATCATTTCCACCAGGCCCGCTAAAAATTGGTACTGCTATCACTACGACAAAGACGCGGGTGAACTGAAACTGAGGGACGTGACTGAAGAAGTGTTCAAGATCCTGGATTGGCGGACGGTACCGATCAAAAACGGCCAGAAGTGGAGCAATGAACAATACAGGGAGGCATACGAAATGATGTACTTTGGTTACAAGGACACCCCGGAGCCGCTCGTTTTTCCCCATGCAGAGCAGGAACCTTCCGAAGCGACGGGCACGGTTCAGTAAAGGGAGGCTCTTCTACCTGAAGGGACATGATCCTGAGTTAAGCGTTTTCCCCGCAAGATCCGGCACCAAACCTGAGACTTGTGACGGCCGGTCACTCACCTCAACGGCCCCGGCTGCGGAGTTGTACGGTTCCAAGCCGCTCCGGCGAATTCCCCCCTGTTTCGTCCCGTCCACGAGGCTTTTCAGGGGCCGGCGAAACCGCTGCTACGGCTGAATCCCTGCAAACCGTCTTCTTCTACGCTAAAAGATGACATCCAGCCGGTTTAAAGACTTCCCAGCGGCGACGCAGGATCCTGCCGGAAAGAGAGCGACCGCCGCGTCGTTTGAGCCACCGCCCCGGCATGTAAACCATCTCCCGCACGGGAAACGGATTTCCTTTCGAGGAAGTCGTATCTTCCCGGTTTCCCATCTGATTACGACACGTTCCGAAAAGATCGAAATCCATTTCCCGCAAGCGAAATCCATTTGCTTCCCGGTTGATCCTTTTCCCGAGAAACGACTTTTCCAGAGTGGCCGGCAAGCCTTTGAAGGGGTGGCGGATGATCATTGAGAGGTTTATTGAAATTTTTGAGAGGTTTATCGAAGGGTGATCAGCTGGGTTAAGCGGTATAGCTGCGATCAGAGGCGGTCGCACATCTTTGAGGAGACTGCACGGGAGGTCGAACTATTTTGCCGCGTGGATAAAGGTTTCCCGCCAGCTATGAACCGGCGTGCCCCCCTCTACTGCCTGGGCGCCGCGACGACTTGTCGGCCGAGGCGCCCAGGCGAAGGTGGAAAGCTAGACTACCATGATGTGTACGTAGGTGGACCAGGGGCCGTACCCTGCGTGTCCGAGGCATCTGACCCTGATGTAGTAAATCTTGCCCGGCTCGAGACCGGTCAGTTCGACGCCCCCTTTGATCTTTGTGAACTGCCACTCTTTCAGCCAAGCCGCCTCGTCGTTCGGATCGCCCTGGCATGCCTGAACGAAATAGGTGACCGCTCCTTCGACCTTTCCGAGGACAAGACGCAGCGTCCCGGAGATCTTCCCATGCTCGAGCTTCATCTTGTCCGGAGCTTTGATCAGGACGGTGGTCGTACTCCTGGGGGCGGCCTTTTTCCTGTGGTCAACGCCGAGGTTGGAGATCAGCTCGAAATTCTTCTCCTTCAGGTACCTCATCCCTGCCCAGTTGAGCGTCAGACAGGTGGCCAGCAGCGCCTCCTCACGGGCGGCATCGCGCTCCGCTTTCTTCCCCGAGGCGCCGGTCATGACGGCGTAGGTCAGATCATGATAGCGGGTGCCGAGGATCTTGATCTCGTTGCCGTGATAAGCGCCCGCAGGCACCTCCTGGAACAGTGGATGCGCGATCAAGGCCTCGCCGATGCCTATGATGTGCGTTGCACACTCCAGGTGCGGATAGTTGATGAAACTGGTGTCGAAGATACTTAGTGGGTGGAATGCGAATGGCATGAACACCTCCTGTTTTTTAGAGATATTTAACCTACCACCCAAAATTAGTCGAGAGACCGGCCGCTGTCAAGGCGGCAAGAGACAAGAGGTGGAAAAAAAGACGCATGCAGCCCCGGCTGCATTTGCCGGGGCCCCAGAGGAAGGTCGAAAGGACGGCTAAGGAGGGGAAAGCGGGAAACATGGCCCCGCGTAGGAAGGATCAGGCCTTTTTCACGTACTCGGACTTCAACTGCATGGCGCCGATGCCGTCGATCTTGCAGTCTATGTCGTGGTCGCCGTCGACGAGACGGATGTTGCGCACCTTGGTGCCGACCTTCACCACCGAGGAGGAGCCCTTGATCTTCAGGTCCTTGATCACGGTGACCGAGTCGCCGTCCTTAAGCTCGTTGCCGAAGGCGTCACGGACGACGCTGTCGGTTTCCGCGCTCTCCGGCTCGGCCTGGGGCCATTCGTTGCCGCACTCGGGGCAGACGTAGAGCGCGCCGTCTTCGTAGGTGTAAGCGGAACTGCAGGAGGGACATTTGGGCAGGGTCGTCATCGGAATCCTTTTGAAGCGTGAGATTTGGTGCGAAACGAAAAAACCCCGGAAGCCGTCGTGGCCACCGGGGTCTGAAATTTTTGGAGCGGGAAACGGGGTTCGAACCCGCGACTTCAACCTTGGCAAGGTTGCACTCTACCACTGAGTTATTCCCGCTCAACGAGAGACCGTTTTATAGCAAAACAGGCCTACCCAGTCAACCCAAAAAATCCGTCATGCGAGAATATTTTTGCAGCGGCGCGAAAAGCTTCGAAAGCTCGTGGTTTTCGCCACGCCGCTCCCATGGCCCTTCCGCGCGCCCCCTACTTTCCGGTGAGCACCTTGCGGATCGTTTCGTAGATCTCCTTGGGGACGAAGGGCTTCATCAGGTTCCCCTTCGCTCCGGCGTCCAGGGCGGCCTGGATATCGCTGTCGAAGTCCGAGGCGCTGGCGACCAGCACACGGGCGTTGGGATCTATGGCAACCAGTTCCTTGGTGGCATCGATGCCGTTTTTGTCGGGCATGTAGATGTCCATGATCACGATGTGCGGCCGCAGGACTTGGTATTGCTTGAGCGCCTCGTCACCGGTCGCCGCTTCTCCGACCACGGTGAAGCCGATCTGCTCCAGCACGGCGCGCAGCACCTGACGAAAAAAAAGCTCGTCGTCCACGATAAGTATCCTGACGTCCTTTAAAGCCATGCACACCCCCGCTTGATGATCAACTGCCACATTCATTTAGCATGTTTCTACGGCAATTTCCACTTTGCAATGACAAAATATCCTCATGGCACGAGCTAAATAGCCGCTGCACGCTGCAAGTTCATGTGATCATGCGTGTCGATATATTGCGGCAAGGGCATGACTACTGTAGTAATGACAGATCCTGCCAATTGAGAGAAACGAGCAACCGGTCAAGGTCGTCACTGCAGTAGCTTTTCCCCCGACCATCGCATTCGGGATAATGACGCAGCACCGACGTGCAGGGCGTTTCGTCGCTGCTTCTGTTGACCTCGATGAGGAAAAACCCTCCGGGTTTCAGGTTGCGCACCACGTTTTCCAGGTACGGCCCCCTCTTCTCCCGGGTCGCGATGATGTTGAAGACGTAGGTCGAGAGCACCAGATCAACGCCAAGTTCCGTCTGCGGCAGCTCCCTGACGGAAAGGAGCCCTGCGAGCCTGGCCGCCCCCGGATGCAGGGAAAGCGCCTTGATCTGCTCGGGGAGGTCCGCGGCGTAAACCTGGAACCCCTGCTCCGAGAGGTAAATGGAATTGCGCAACAGCCCCGCGCCGTAATCGAGGACCCTTCTGACCCCGACGAGGGTGAAGAATCGCGCATAGCGCATCACGCTGGTGGCGGCTCTGGTCATGTCCGGCTCCCTGTGAGGCAATGTGGTCTGGATGCCCGGGCTCGCGCCCGGGACAATTGTATAGCAAAAGAGGGAAAGATTAGGACGGTCAAATGCAACTACGGCGTTTACGAAAATTGAAGAAATGGGTTGACATGGAAGCGGGGCGTTATTATTATCACAGCCTGTAAAGGGGAGTAGCTATCGGCCGGAGAAATGGCCGACCTCAGGTTCGTCAAGACGGTGGCAACACCCGGACCCGAGGATAATCTTTTAGAAAACAGCAAGACCTTTACCTGTAGCGAGTCAATCGCCATGGGTAAAGGTCTTTTTTTTTAACATGAACTGGCGCAGCGGTGCTGTAGCGGCGCCTCTTGAAACGGGCAAGTACCCGTAAGGAGAGAAAAAAATGCACCTCGAACAAAAACAACAATACGCGACGGCCGTAAAAAGAAAAACGATGAGAAAGAAGAAGGAGACCCCGAAAAAGGGTACCCCGGTCCTGAAAAACGTGGTATCGCTCAGGGTGAGCGATCAGGAGAAACGCCTACTGGAGCGGCTCACCAGGGCCACTTCGCTGAACGTGTCCGACCTCGTGCGCGAGGCGATAGGTTTCTGGCTCGCCAAGGGGCGCGGGCGCTCCGGAACGGCGAACAAGGGATCGCGCCCGTCCCTCGTGCTCGCCGGGAACTCGAACTGACCTTACTGCAACAACCACCAAGGAGACAACACAAGATGAAACGAAAACTCGCCCAAGCCTTCGCAGTATTCGCCGCAGTCCTCATGCTGAGCGCGACGGTGCTGGAGACCAGCGCCCATGCCCGCGCCGGCGGCGGGCGGTCCATGGGAAGCCGCGGTTCCCGCAGCTATTCCGCGCCCGCTTCCTCGTACCGGCAGTCCGCCCCTTCTTACCAGCAGCAGTACTCTCCCTCCCCCATGGGCGGGATGCAGCAGCCCTCGGCAGGCGGCGGCTTCCTGCGCAGCATGGCGGGCGGCATCGCAGGCGGTCTCTTAGGCGGCATGCTCTTCAGGGGCATGGCCGGTGCCGGCGGCCCGGGCTTTGGCGGCGGGATCGGCCTCTTCGAAATCGTGCTTCTGGCCGGCATCGCCTACCTCATCTACCGCATGGTGAAAAGGCGCCGCAGCGAATCGCCGCTTCAGAGCGTTGCAACCGGTTACGGAACCGGCGGGTACGACCGCCAGCAGGGTTACGGGGGGCAGCCCATCCCCGCCTCCTACAGTGTCGAGGAGCCGGCGCGTGGCGACCTGCAGACCGGTCTCTCCCATCTGCGCCAGATGGACGCGGGCTTCGACGAGAACCGCTTCAAGGACCTCGTCATGGACAACTTCTTCAGGATCCAGGGTGGCTGGATGAACCGGGACCTGCAGGCGCTCTCCCCGCTGCTGACGCCGGAAATGCAGGGGGTCTTCAAGGAGGACGTCGAGCGGCTGCTGCGCGAAGGGCGTGTGAACCGGCTGGAAAACATCGCGGTGCGCAGCGTGGAGCTGGCCGAGGTGTGGCAGGAGGCGGGTCAGGATTACATCACCGCCCTCATCTACGCTAACCTCCTGGACTACACGACCGACGAAAACGGCACCGTGGTCGCCGGGAGCAAGACCGAGCCGGTGAAGTTCGAGGAGTACTGGACCTTCACGAGGCCGGTCGGCAACAACCCCTGGCGCCTCGGCGCGATAAACCAGAAGTAGCCGGCTCGAAAAAAAACGGGCGCCTTCCTCCGAAGGCGCCCGTTTCTCGTTTGGAGCTTCCCTTATTTCACCCCGCCTCTTCCGCGGTCTTCATGATGGCGGGGACGTCGAGGATGAGCGCGACGGAGCCGTCGCCCAGGATGGTCGCCCCGGACATACCCTCCACCTGCTGGTACATCCGCCCGAGCGACTTGATCACCGTCTGGTGCTCTCCGATCACCCAGTCGACGACCAGGCCGACCCTTCGCCCCTCCAACTGGCAAATGACCACCTGCTGTATCGAAGGAGCCTCTCCGCCGATGCGGAACATCTTCCGCAGCGGCACGTAGGGGACAATCTGTTCACGCACGAGCAGTATGTCCCTTCCGTGGCTCTGTTCCATCTCCTTCTCGGTAAGGAGGATGCACTCGTCCACCATGGCAAGCGGCATGACGAAGCGGTCCTTGCCGATCTGCACCAGGAGACTCTCGATGATGGCCAGGGTGAGCGGGATCTTCAGCGTGATCGAGGTGCCGCGTCCGGCTTCGCTCTTCACGTCGATGCTGCCGCGCAGCCCTTCGATCGCCTGTTTCACCACGTCCATGCCGACGCCACGGCCGGAGACGCTGGTGATCTTGCTCGCCGTCGAGAAACCGGGAGCGAAGATGAGCTGCCAGATCTCCCGGTCCGACATCTCCGCGTTGGCCGGGATGATCCTGCGCTCCACCGCCTTCGCCCTGATCGCGTCGACGTTCAGTCCGGCGCCGTCATCGCGGATGGTGATGAGCACGCTGTCGCCGGAATGGACCGCGGAGAGATGGATGTTGCCGGTCTTTGGCTTCCCCTTCGCCTCCCGCTCGGCCGGGGTCTCCACGCCGTGGTCGATGCTGTTGCGGATGATGTGCACCAGGGGATCGTTCAGCTTCTCGATCACCGTCTTGTCCAGCTCGGTGTCGGCCCCCTCGGTGGTCATCTCGATCGCCTTGCCGAGTTCGCCGGAGAGATCGCGCACCAGACGTTTGAACTTCGAGAAGGTGGCGCCGATGGGGAGCATCCTTATGTCGAGCGCGTTGTCCCTCAGGTCGTTGGTGAGCCGCTCCACCTCCTCGGCCACCGAGACGAGTTCCGCGTGCTTTTTGAGCTCCTGGGCCACCATGGAGAGCCGAGCCTGCACCGTGACCAGTTCGCCGACCAGGTTCACCAAAACGTCGAGCTTCTCCGCGCTCACCCGGATGCTCGAGGCGGCCTCCTGGGATTGCGCCTGTGACTGGCGTTCCTGGCGCACCTCTTTTACGTGCTGCTGCTCGATGAGGGCCGAGTTGATCGCGGCCGCGTCGACGAGCCCCGCCTCGAGCGCCAGCTCCCCGATCCGCTTTTGTCTCCCGAGCAGCTCGTCCATCTGCTCAGGCGTTAAGTCGCCGCGCTCGATGAGGATCTCGCCCAGCTTCTTGTACGTACCCTGTTCCCGCCTGGTGCCGTCGTCGATCACCGTTATGCTGAGCTCGCAGGAGTCCTCCACGAAGATGAAGACGTCCTCGATGGCGTTACGCCCCGCCGCGGTGGTGAGGATGATGTCCCAAAAGAGGTAGCAACGCTCCGGTTCCAGCCGGTCCAGGCTCGTCATGTTGCAGGTATGGGCCACGACGTTGCAGGGGCCGAGCTCCTGCAACTCGCGCAGCAGTGCAAGCGGGTTGCCGCCGGTTGTGAAGATCTCCGCTTCCGGCTTGAAACGGATCCGGTAGGTGATGAGCGCTTCCGGCGGGTCTTCCGCCGCATCCTCCTCGGCGGGGTCGGCGGCCTGGGTCTCGACCGGAGCGGGAACCATGGCCCGAAAGCGCGCAATCACCTCCTCGTTGAGCGCCGGATCGGCAGCAATGCCGTTTTCCGAGGCCTCCAGCATGGCGAGGATGCGGTCGCGCGCGGCGAGGCTCAGGTCGACGAGCTCCCTGCTCACCGCCAGCGCCCCGTTTCTGACCAGGTCGTAGACCGTCTCCACGTTGTGGGTGAAGGATGCGATGTCGTCGAAGCCGAACATGGCGCCCGATCCCTTGATGGTGTGCATGGTCCTGAAGACGCGGCCGACGATGGCCAGGTCCTCCGGGTTCTCTTCCATCTCCAGGAGAGCCTCTTCGAGATCGGCGAGAAGCTCCCTGGCCTCGTCCTTGAACGCCTGGGCAAAATCGTCGCTCATCGGTTCACCCTCTCGTTCTGCTCGAGCCAAATGCAGGTCCCCGCTTCATCCACTACACACCCCTTGAGCCGGTACATCCCCGCGGTCCGCGCCACCTCGACCAGCGCCTCGCTCTCCTGTTTCATCTTAAAGCCCATGCCCCGCTCCACGGAGGTACGGTGGCAGCTGCATAAAAGCTGCAAGCCGGTGGCATCGATCTCGGTCACCCCCGCCAAGGAAAGCTCTACCTCGCGGCCGGGCACGAACGCCTCCAGGAAACGCTCCTTCAGTTCGGCCGCGTTCGCCACCGTCATCGCACCATGCACCGCTACCAGGGTGCGGTCCTTCTTCTTGGTGATTTTCACGAGCTTATCGCCCATGCTCGCATCCTCCCTGACCGGCGGCTATTGCCGGGGAGCGGCGCCTCGCGGGCCGCTCCCCTTCCCCTTCGCTTAGAACCTCTCGAAGTCGCTGTCACCGTCCATGTCACTCATGATGAGGTCGTGCCCCATCGCCTTTTTGGTCTGCAGTCCGTTTTTCCTGATCCCCTTCACCTCCGCCTTTGATGCGGATTTCGTCAGAGGCTTCGGCGCCGCAGGCAGCTGGCGTGCCGCGCCGTCAACCCTGAAGAAGGCGATGGTCGATTGCAGCTGGGCGGACTGCGAGGAGAGCTCTTCGGCGGTGGAGGCCATCTCCTCGCTCGCCGAGGCGTTCTGCTGAATCACCTGGTCGAGCTGCTGGATCGCCTTGTTGATCTGCTGCGCGCCGGTGTCCTGCTCCTTGCTGGAGGCGTTGATCTCCTGCACGAGCTCTGCGGTCTTCTGGATGTCGGGTAGGATGGCGGAGAGCATCTCGCCCGCCCGCTCGGCCACCTCGACGCTGGAGACGGAGAGTTCCGAGATCTCGCCCGCCGCCACCTGGCTCCTTTCGGCGAGTTTTCTCACCTCGCTTGCCACCACGGCGAACCCCTTGCCGTGCTCCCCGGCGCGGGCCGCCTCGATGGCGGCGTTCAGGGCGAGCATGTTGGTCTGACGCGCGATCTCCTCGATGATGGAGATCTTGCCCGCGATGTCCTTCATCGCCTGCACCGTTTCGGAGACCGCCTTGCCACCTTCCTTCGCGTCCTCCGCCGATTTCACCGCGATCTTCTCGGTCTGCTGTGCGTTGTCCGCGTTCTGCTTGATGTTGGCGCTCATCTCCTCCATGGAGGAGGAAGCCTCCTCGGCCGCGGCCGCCTGCTGCGAAGCACCTTCCGACATGGACTGCGCGTTCGCCGAGAGCTGCACGCTGCCGGAGGCGACGTTGTCCGCCGCCATCTTCACCTCGGTGACCACCTCGGTGATCTTGCCGACCATGGCGGAGAGCGCGTGAATCAGCTCGTCCTGGGCGCTTCTCTCTTTTAGGCTCACCATGAGATTGCCGTTGGAAACCTCCTTCGCAGCGTCCGTGATCTTGTTGATCGCCTCGATCAGCACGTTCAGGTTGGTCTTGATCAGGTTGTACTGCCCCTTGTACTCCGTCACGATGGTCGGGGGCATGTCCCCCTTGGCGATGCGGTCCACGTAGTCTGCGGTCACCATCAGGGGATTCACGATGTTGGTCACCGTGTCGTTCACGCCGACCACGAGCTTGTTCCACCCGCCGACGAACAGGGATGCATCGGCACGCTTGTCGAGCTCGCCGTCGGCGGCCGCCCTGATAATAACGTCGGTCTGCTCCAAAAGTTCGTTCATCATCTTCACGACAGCGTTCAGGTTGTCCTTGATGATGTTGTACTGCCCCTTGTACTCGGTCACGATGGCAGGCGGAATGACCCCCTTCGACACCTTGTCAACGTAGTCCGCGGTCACCATCAGGGGATTCACGATGTTGGTCACCGTGTCGTTCACGCCTACCACGAGCTTGTTCCACCCACCGACGAACAGGGAGGCGTCGGCACGCTTGTCGAGCTCGCCGTCGGCGGCCGCCTTGATAATGACGTCGGTCTGCTCCAAAAGCTCGTTCATCATCTTCACGACGGCGTTCAGGTTGTCCTTGATGACGTTGTACTGCCCCTTGTACTCGGTCACGATGGCAGGCGGAATGACCCCTTTCGACACCTTGTCAACGTAGTCCGCGGTCACCATCAGGGGGTTCACGATGTTGGTGATGATGTTGTTGATCCCCTCGACCAGCTCCTTCCAGCCGCCGATGAAAAGCTCCGGGTTGGCGCGCTCGTCCAGCCTGCCGTCTGCCGCGGCGCGGGTCACCTTGTCCGCCTCGGTGAGGAGGTTGTTCATGATGTCGATGCAGTTGTTGAGGTTCAGCTTGATCTCGTTGAAGTCCCCGTTGTAGCTGTCCGTAATCCTCGGCGGGATGTCCCCCTTCGAGATGCGGTCCACATACTCGGCTGCCACGTTCAAAGGTCCGATCACCGCATCCAGGGTCTCATTGACGCCGGAGACGATTTTTCTGAAATCTCCCTCGTGTCTTGATGCATCGGCGCGGGTGGCTAGTTTGCCCGCGACCGCCGCCTGCACGAGCATGTCGGTGTCGGCGATGAGGGCCTTAAGGTTCGTACGCACCTGCTCGATGGTCTCGTTGATGAAGGCCTTCTTGCCAGGGAACTTGTCAAGTTGCGCCTCGAAGTTGCCCCGACCGAACTCGGCGATGCAGGCCATCGCCTTCTTCTTCACCGCGATGTGGCCGCTGACCATGTTGTTGACCCCGGCCGCCATCTGCCGGTACACCCCCTGGTAGTTGGCGGCGGCGATCTGCACGTCGATGTCCCCAAGGTCGTGCTGCTGGGACATGTTGTTCATGTCCGCGATGAGGGCGTCAAGCGAGTCGATGCAGACGTTCAGGTTGTTCTTGATCTCGTTGAAGTCGCCGTTGTAGCTGTCGGTGATCCTTGGCGGGATGTCCCCCTTGGAGATGCGGTCCACGTACTCGGCCGCCACGTTCAGCGGACCGATCACCGCGTCGAGGGTGTCGTTCACCCCGGAGACGATCCTCCTGAAGTCCCCCTGGTGCTTGGTGGCGTCGGCGCGGGTGGCGAGTTTTCCGGCCACGGCCGCCTGGCTCAGCATGTCGGCATCGGATACGAGGGCGTTGATCGCCTCGATACAGACGTTCAGGTTGTTCTTGATCTCGTTGAAGTCGCCGTTGTAGCTGTCGGTGATCCTTGGCGGTATGTCCCCCTTGGAGATGCGGTCCACGTACTCGGCCGCCACGTTCAAAGGCCCGATCACCGCGTCAAGGGTGTCGTTCACGCCGGCCACGACCTTCTGGAAGTCGCCCTGGTGCCTGGAGGCGTCGGCGCGGGTAGCGAGCTTCCCGGCGATGGCCGCATCGGAGAGCATGTTCGTGTCGGCCACGAGGGCTTTGATCGACTCGACCATCTTCTGCATGGCGACCATAACGCTGTCGCCGTGCTTGCCCTTCAAGTCGATGGATACGCTCATGTCCCCCACCGCCACGCGGTTGGCAACGTCCCCCACCTCCTTGGGATCGGCTCCGAGCTGCCTTTGCACGATTCTCGTGATAAAAAGTCCGAAGCCGACCGCGAGCGCGACACCGACCACGATGAGGATCAGCATGACCTTGGTGGCGGTGTTCGCCATTTCCGTGTTGCCGTCGGCGGTCAGCTTCGCCTGTTTCAGCTTCGCGTCCACCAGCTTGTCGATGCCTTCCTGCTCCATCCTGGAGAACTTGGCGCCGTCACCCTCCAGGAGAGCCCTCGCCTCCCCGTCCCTCCCCGCCTGCGCCAGGCGCACGATCTGGTCGATGATGGGGGCGTAGCCGTCGCGCGCCTGCTTGAACTCCTGATAAAGCTTGCGCCCCTCGTCGGTGAGTATGGTCTTCTCGAATTCCCCGGCCGCCTTGTCCAGGTCGCCGCGCAGCGTCTTGATTCTCTCGACCTTGGCCTGCTCATCCTGCGGCGTCTTGGCGGTGAGGAGGTCCCTCAGGTTGACCCTGATGCGCTGGAAGGACGTGGAGACGTCCTGCAGTTGGGCTATGGGTATGGTGATTCTTTCGTACAGCTTTGCGTCGGCAGCCTCGATGCCGTGAATCTCCCTGATGCCGAAATACCCGACCAACCCGGCGATGACGGCGATGGTGATGAATCCCGCCATCAGTTTCGTACCCAGCTTCAAATCGTAGAACCACTTCATGACTACCTCCTTGATTGTGCGTTATCATCCGACAAGACACCGCTATCTGAATCCATCGGCTCTAAATTGCAATAAACTCGGGCTGTTTCCCCAGTATGAGATGGGAGCGGCAACTGTAGGTCGCGGAACTCTTCTTCAGGGGGACGATCTTCAAGGCCTACCCTCCGATCTTTTTGAACAGCTGGGCGTCCGGGACCACCTGCTCGAACAGGTGGGACACCTCGGGAGGGAGCTTCTGGGTGTTTTCCGTGGCGAGGTAGCCGCCGGGTGCCAGGGCTTCGTGGAACATCCGGAAGACCTCGATGCGCTCGCGGTACTGGAAATGGAGCAGCACGTTCTTGCACACGACCAGACAGTAGTCGCCTCCGGGTGCTTTCAGCGATAGGAGGTCATGGTACTGGAAGTTCACCCGGTCGCGCAAAAGCGGCACGACCCGGTACCGGCCGGCCTCGTCTGCAGGTTCGAAGTACTTGTTGAACAGGCTGACCGGGGTGCGTTGCAGTTCTTCGTAGGGGTAGGTGGCGGCGGTGACGATGTCGCCGAAGTGGTTGGCGCTGTCGTAGTCGGTGGCGTCGATGCGCAGGTTCTTGAAGCCGAAGGAGTTCATCTTCTCGGCGAAGATCATGGCGACGGTGTAGGTCTCCTGCCCGAGCGCGCACCCCGCGTCCCAGATCTTGATCCGGCTCCGCCCGGAGGCGTAACGGATCATGTGGTCGGCGGCGTGCTCGAGGGTCGGCTGGTCCCGCATGAAGAAGGTGAAGGCCATTTACGCTCCATATAAGAATACGCAACAACAGCTTCCGTAACTCCCATAAGGAGACCTATCGGTCCGGCGGGGTCACAACTGTATACGCCTATTGACCACAAAGACATTATTTTTTACCAATACAGCAAACGCCTTCGGACTTGACGTTTTTCAGCTTAAATTAATAGAGAGTACTGCCGAACAGTATCTGTGCTGACTCACACATCAAGACAGGAAGACTATGGGAAACTCAGGACACCACGAGGAATTGCAACGGCTTTGCGCCGTGGTAGAGCGGGCGAAACGAGACTGGGAACAGACTTTCGACGCCGTCCCCGACCTCATCACCATCATCGGTGAGGACCACTGCATCAAGCGGGTGAACCACGCCACCAGCGATCTCCTCGGAGTACACCCGCGCGACCTGGTGGGGAAGAAGTGCTACGAGGTGATGCACGGCTCCGCCACGCTCCCACCCGGGTGCCCCGGGGCGCTGGCCATGGCATCGGGGACGGTGCAGCAGGCGGAGTTCGAAGAAAAATGGCTGGAGCGCACCTTCAGCGTGACCGCCTCCCCCATCCACGACGCCGCCGGGCGCGTCACCTCGTGCGTGCATGTGGCCCGCGACGTCACCGAAAGAAAGCAAAAAGAGGATGCCCTTACCGCGAGCGAGCGTTTCCTGCGCGCCATCACCGACAACATCCCCGGCATGGTCGGCTACTGGGACCGGGAGCTGCGCTGCCGTTTCGCCAACCAGGCGTACCTGCAGTGGTTCGGCAGGAGCTCGCAAGAGATTCTCGGGATGAGCATTCACGAGCTGCTGGGGAAGGAGCTTTACAAAAAGAACGAGCCCTACATGCTGCGCGCCCTCGCCGGGGAGGTGCAGCATTTCGAGAGGACGCTCACGAGAACCGACGGCAGCGTCGGCCACACCTGGGCGCACTACATCCCCGACGTGGTGGACGGAGCGACGCGCGGCTTCTTCGTCCTCGTCACCGACGTGACCGAGCTGAAGCTTGCCGAAGAGGCGAAGGCGGAACTGGAAGCGCGGCTGCAGCAGGCGCAGAAAATGGAATCGGTGGGGAGGCTCGCCGGCGGGGTGGCCCATGACTTCAACAACCAGCTCACCGTCATTATGGCCTACGCCGACATGGGGCTTGAATCGCTCGATGCGTCACACCCGCTTTACCCCATGTTGCAGCAGATCGCCCGGGCGGCCGAGCGCTCCGCCGGCCTCACCCATCAGCTCCTCGCCTTCGCGCGCCAGCAGCCGGTCACGCCAACGGTGCTCGATTTGAACGAGACGGTGCGCGACATGATGAAGATGCTCAGAAGGCTCATCGGGGAGCACATCCACCTCACTTGGCGGGAGTCCGGGGAGCCGTGCCGCGTAAAGATGGACCCGACCCAGGCGGACCAGATCATAGCGAACCTCTGCATCAACGCGCGCGACGCCATCGCCGACTACGGCGAGATAAGGATCGAAACAGGGACCGAGACCGTCGGCGCGGGCAGAGGCGACCGGGAGATCCTTCCCGGCGAATACGTGTACCTCGCCGTGCGCGACAACGGCTGCGGCATGGACCAGGAAACGCTCAGGCAGATCTTCGAGCCGTTCTTCACCACGAAGGAGCTCGGCAAGGGGACCGGGCTCGGTCTCTCGACGGTGTACGGCATCACGCGGCAAAACGGCGGCTTCATCGAGGTCGAGAGCAGCGCCGGACGGGGAACGCGCTTCACCATCTACCTGCCGCGCTGCCGCGAGGAGGCGAAGGCCTCCCACGCCGCGGCCACCAGGCACGACGCGGGAGGGGCGGAGACCATCCTCCTCGTGGAGGACGAGCCGAGCATCCTCGGCATGGCGCGGGATCTGCTCGAGCGGAAGGGGTACCGGGTAATGGCGGCGCACTCCCCGGTAGAGGCCCTCGCCGCGGCGGGGGAGTGGGGAGGGGAGATTCAGCTTCTGCTGACCGACGTGATCATGAAGCAGATGAACGGGCGCGATCTCTACCGCGAGCTGGCGGCGCGGCGCCCCGGCATCAAGTGCCTTTACATGTCCGGTTACACCGCGGACGTCATCGGGCATCACGGCGTCATGGACGACGACGTCCGCTTCATCGGGAAGCCCTTCAAGGCGACCGAGCTCGCCCGCCGGGTGCGCGAGGCGCTCGACGCGTAAAAAATGGGTCAGCCGGGCAGGCGGTGCATTGCGGCAGGTGTCGCCGCGAAGCGGCGCAGGTGACCCCGCGATACCCTTTGCGAGGTTCATCAGGAAATTCCGGGGAGTCGATGCTGTTACTTCGCAGCAGAGAGCATGCCCTAACGTTCCCCCCTTTGCGAAGGGTGTATAGACCGGGGACATGGGTTACAGGTGTGCGGAGACATGAGTTACACTTTTTGTATCTCCGAGCCGTCCTCAAGTCGTACATCACCGAGTTTGTGATGGCAATAGTCACATCGTTCCTACGCTCCAGCGTGGGAACGAAAGCCCAGGACGCTCAAGCGTCCGCAGTACGAGACGCTGGAGCGTCTCCCGATTGCGTTCCAACGCTGGAGCGTAGGAACGATCTAAAATGGGTCAGCCGGGCAGGCGGTGCAGCGTGCGCGATGACGGCCTAAGCTGTTGCTTGCTCTTGCTTGGTCCATTCAAGAGCAAATCCCCCTGAACGTAAGGGCTCACGTTTCTTCTTCCAGGGAGCACAAACCTTGCTCCCCCTGATTTTTCAAGTTCACGTGCCACGATTCCCGGACAGGTTGATCCAAAGCCCACCGTCCCCCGAATCAACTAAAAAAGCCCCGCCTCCACAAGGGAGACGGGGCTTTTTCGTGTCCGAACGAGCTGCCTTCGGTTACTTCTTCGGCTCGTCCTTCTTAGCCACGGTCATGGCGTCGTTCAGGATCTTCACGCCGGCCTTGGAGGCGGCGATGGAACCGGTGAGCGACTCGCGGGCGAGGTCGGGGTTGTGGAAGCCGTCGGAGTTCTCCGCGGTCCAGTATTCCCAAAGGACGTGCGCTTCCTCATGCTTCGCACGCGCCTCGTCGAGAACGGCCGGGGAGACCCCCATCCTCTGCGCCGCGGCGTAGGTGTCGATCAGCTGACCGAGCCAGTACTCGGCCTTGCGCATCTTGCCCTTCACGTAGTTCTGCACCGCGTCGATCTCGTAGGCCTTCTTCGCCACGCTGTCCTTCGGATGGCAGCCAAGGCAGGCCTCCTTCACGTGGTTCTTCGGACGGATGACGCCGTGGGTGGAGAACATCTTGCCGTCCTTACCCTTGTGTTTCGGCATGTGGCACTGGTGGCACTGGACGCCCGCCTTGTCGTGCACGCTCCCCGCGTAGGTCTCCGTCTCGGGGTGCTGGAACTTGATCAGGCGCGCGCCGGTGATCGCATGCTTGAAGTCGAAGAAGTTCAGCTCCTGGTAGTGCTTCAACAACTGCAGCGAGTTCTGCAGCGGGAAGTGGTTGGTGCGGATGTCGTCGTACTTGACCGGCTTGCCGTCGCTCCACTGGGTGCCCGCGTTGCAGTTGTACTCGACGTGGCACTGCGCGCACATCATGCGGGAGTCGGTTTTCTGCATCACGCCGATCTTCCTGAAACCGCGGAAGTCGATCACCTTCAGGTCGGTGGCGCCGTTCTTCGCGAAGATGTTACCCTTCGGGTCCTTCTCGATGGCCTGGATCAGGGCGTCGCGCACCACGCGCGGCTGGGTGCCGTGCGGGTCGTGGCAGTGCACGCAGCCGACCGGGTTGTTGGTGTCCTTCGCCACGTCGACGACGTTGGAGCTGCGGTCCCACTTGGCGCGCGGGTCCTTGTCACCCATGAACTTCCACTTGAGGAGGTGATCCGAGGTCTTGCACTGGATGCAGGTGGCGTTTCCCGCCATGGCGGTCTCGGGAAGCTTCTTCCCGGTGTCGGTCAACACGTCCCAGGTCTTGCCGGTCGAGGTGACCCCTTTCCACCCCTCCTTGAACTGGAAGCGCCCCCCCTGGAAGCGGTCCACGGCGAACTGGTCGATGACCATGAAGGCGTGGCCGCGCGGCTCGTCATGCTCGAAGGTGAAACCGTGCCCGGCCAAGAGCTTGTCCTGCATCGGCGAGCGGCCGGTGGGGGTGCCCTTCTCCTTCCTTGCCGGCGCCTCGTAGTTCACCTCGAAGAAGCTGTCGTACTGACTCTTGTGGCACTTGCCGCAGAGCGCGGCGTCGATCAAGGTGACCGGCTTGTTCTTTTCCGGGTCGCTCATGTGGGCGTCGAGCTTGTCATGACAGACCTTGCAGGAGAGCTTCGCGTGCTTGCTCCCCTCCTTGAGCGCCTTCACCTCGTCATGACAGTCGTAGCACTTGGCCCTGCCGTCGTTGGCGACCTGCACCGGCTTCCCCTTCGCCGCCACGGTCAGGGCGGGGATGGACAAAAGCGCGATGGCTCCGGCTACCGCCGCGGTCACAGCCAGATTCTTCTTGAGCATGTTTCCTCCTTTTTCAGGGTTTATGGGGAGTGATCCCTCTGGATACCTCATTGCAGCGCCTCCTGACGGAGGCGCTGGTATTCATGCACGAAACGGTCGGGAAAATATTTGACCAAAGTCAATTTTTGCCGGAATTCCCCCTACAGCTTGAACCTTCCCACGATGCGCTCCAGACCGTGGGCGACCGCGGTCAACTCCCCGGCGGTCCCGGCGCTCTCGTGCGCCCCATGGGCGGTCTGCTGCACCACGGTGGTCACGAGGTGAATGCTGGAGGAAATCTCGCCGGTGGTCGCGGTCTGCTCCTCGGCCGCCGTGGCGATCTGGTTCACCTGTTGGGTGACTTCGTCCACCTGCCCGAGGATGCGGTGCAGCGCCTCTTCGAGCCGTGCGGCCTCATCGACCCCGCGCTCGGTCTGCTGCACCCCCTGCTCCATCGACGAGATCGCCTCGCGGGTCTCCGCCTGCATGGTCCGGATCATCTCGCCGATCTCCTTGGTGGCGCGCGTGGTCCGCTCGGCGAGCGCCCGCACCTCGTCGGCGACGACGGCGAAACCGCGCCCCTGCTCTCCCGCCCGGGCCGCCTCGATGGCCGCGTTCAAGGCGAGTAGGTTGGTCTGGTCCGCTATGTCCTCGATGGTGGCGACGATGGCGCCGATCTGTTCGCTTCTCTCTCCGAGGGACGAAATCGCCCCGGCGTTGTTCCGGGTCAGTTCGCCGCGCTCCCTGATCCCGGCAAGCGTCGCGGTGAGCACGGTGAATCCCTCCTGGGCGGTCGCGGTGGCCACCTTGGAGCTTTGCGCGGCGAGGTGACAGTTGCGCGCTATGTCGGTCGCGGTTGCGGCCATTTCCTCGGCCGCAGTGGCGACCCCGACGGTCTGGGCCGCAGCCGCCTCCGCGGCGCCGGAGATGGAACCGGCAGTGGCGTTCAAGCGCTCGACGCCCCCCGAAAGCCGATGCGCCGAAGCGGCGATCTCGAGGATGATGGCGCGCATGCTGGCGATGAACCGGTTCAGCCTCCCTGCCAGTTCACCGATCTCGTCGCTGCGGCTTCCCACCTCGATGGTGCGGGTCAAGTCCCCTTCCCCGTCGGCCAGTTCGGCCACGCGCTCGCACAAAAGGCCCAGCGGGGCGAGGAGTCTTTTCAGCACGAGCACCACAACGAGAAGACCGGCGACCAGGAAGGCCGCACCGATCATGGCGAGGACGAAGAACTGGCGGCGCACCGGGGCCGCGACCTCGTCCCTATCCGCTGCGACGCAGAGGTACCACCCGGTGGCGGGGACCCGGGCGTACGACATCATCTTCTGCTTTCCCTGGTAGCGGTAGGTGAACTGTCCCGTCTCACCGCCGGAGAAGCGCCCCTCGATCCCGGCGAAGTCGGGGGAGAGCTCCTGCAGTTTCTTCTTCATCGCGAGCCCCGCGTCGGGGTGGGCGAGGATCTTCCCCTTGCCGTCGCTCAAAAAGGCGTACCCGGAGGAGCCGAACTTGAGGCCCAGCACCGTCTTGGTGACGAAGTCGAGGTTCACGTCTGAGCCGTAGACGCCGACCAGGGCACCCTGGTCGAGGATGGGGCTCACGAAGGTGATGATCGCCTTCCCGGTTGAGGCCGCGATGTACGGGTCGGTCACCCCGGTCTTTTGCTCGGTTTTCCCCTGGGCGTACCAGGGGCGCTTGCGCGGGTCGTAGTCCGCGGGGGGCTTCCAGTCGTCCGAGTAGATCACGCTGCCGTCCTCGAAGCCCGGGTGCGTCTTCGAGAAGCCGCCGGCGGCGTTGTGGGTCTTGATCGCGTTGGCCGCGTATGCGGGATTTCCGTGATGAAGCGCCAGGTCCTTCGCACCGGCGTCCACCACGGCGAGTTTGTCCTGGATCCAGATATTGAGGTTGGCCGCGTTGTCCCTGGCGAGGACGACCATCTTCTCCTCGAGCATGCGCGACATGATGTTGTCGGAACTGACGAAAGCGGCCGCCACGAGGGCGGTTGTTGCAATGGCAAAGACGATGACTACCGTAAGGTAAACCTTCATTCTCAAGTTCATTGTGCTTCCTCTGTTTGGGTGGGATGTGAATAAGGAGTTAACCCAAAAGTAAGTATCGGTAATCACAAAGGCAACTTGAGACGTTATGAGTTTACCGTTTGCGGCAGAGGTTGCAACAGTGAGAGAAAAAGGAGTGCTGGATTTGCCCTATGAGAGAGTAAAGGTGGCTGGATTCAGTACTTTTGGCGGTTGTGACTGTTTGATAGCTCGCGAGAGTGTAACGAAAAGGGACCGGTTTTCGAATTTCCTGACGGCGGCGAGCCGGAAAACGAGCGCGCCGCAGGCAAGGAACGTCTTCTGAAGGGGGTCAGGCGGAGGCGTGAAAGGGTGCGCCGTTAAGGGTGTCGCGGATGGTCCCGAGCAGTACGTCCGGTTTGACCGGCTTCGGCAGATAGGTGCCGCTGCCGCAAAGCCCGTTCTGTGACATGACGTCGGCGGGATAGCCGCTCATGAAGATGACCGGCAGCCCCGGGGCGAGCTGCCTTACCTTCTCGGAGAGCAGCCTGCCGTTTAGCCGAGGCATGATCACGTCGGTGAGCAAAAGCCTCACCGCGCCCGACTCCTTCTCGAACACGCGCAGCGCCTCCTCCCCCTCCCTCGCCACCAGCACGCGGTAGCCGTGCTGCTCGAGGAGCATCTGCGTCATGCCCCGCACCGTCTGGTCGTCCTCGACGAGGAGGATGGTCTCGCTGCCGGTGCTGCGCGCAAAAGCGGCGGACGCCGTCCCGACTGCGGTTTGCGCACCGCAAAGGGGGAGGTAGATGCTGAAGCTGGTGCCGGCGCCCGGTTCGCTTTTGACCCGGATCAGCCCGTTGTGCTTTCTGATGATGCCGTAGCTCGAGGAGAGGCCGAGGCCGGTCCCCTTCCCCACTTCCTTGGTGGTGAAGAAGGGCTCGAAGACCCGCGCCTGCACCTCCTTGTCCATCCCGGTCCCGTTGTCGGCGACCACGATCAGGGCGTAGCTGCCGGGCGGCATCTCCTCGTCCCGAAGCTCCACCGTAGCCGTCGTGATGGTGAGCATCCCCCCGCCGGGCATGGCGTCGCGGGCGTTCACCGCGAGGTTGATGAGGACCTGCTCCACCTGTCTGCGGTCGGCGCAGATGCAAAGCGGCGCATCGCAAAGAAGCACCACCAGCTCGATCTCCTCGGTGATCAGCCGGGAGAGGCTCTTGTGCAGGTCGCCGACGATGAGGTTCGCGTCGAGGGCGTCGAGATGCACCTCCTGCTTCCGGCTGAAGGCGAGGAGGCTGCGCGTCATCTCGGCGGCGCGCTCCGCGGAAATCATGATCTCCCCGGCCATGGAGGCCGCTTCGCTCCCCCCGCCGTTCAACTGGATCAGGGAGGCATACCCGGCGATGACGGTGAGGATGTTGTTGAAGTCGTGCGCGATGCCGCCTGCCAGCGTGCCGATCGCCTCCATCTTCTGGGATTGCCGCAACTGCTCCTCGAGGAGCTTGTTTTCGGTGATGTCCTTGATGAGGCAGGCCGCGCGGTCGACCCGCCCCCCGTCGTCGCGGATCGGCGACATGGTGACCAGGAGGTTGCGCACCCCCTTGTCCGGGTAACGGTACGTGTCCTCGTAACTCACCTCCCCGCCGGCCAGGCAGACCTCGAACTGCGCCCTGATCCGCTCGAAGGTGGCGGCGCCGATCACCTCGGGGAGCGTTCTCCCCACCACCTCGGGGAAAACGCTGCCGCGCGCCTCGAGATAGGCGCGGTTGGCCATCAGGTAGCGGTAGTCGCGGTCGAAGACGAAGATCATGTCGCCGGTGCACTCGACCGCCTTTCGGTACTCGATGAGACGGCTCTGCGCACGCTTTAGCTCCTCGACCTTCTGCTGCAGCGTGCGGTTCACGCTGACCAGCTCCTGGTACAGGGAACGGTGCTCCCCACCCGCCGGGTAGGAGAACATCCCGTATTCGGTGTTATCCATGTGTGAAAACGGCATGCTCCCTCCACGTGGGCAACTTCATTACGGTACGGAAAACTCTGGAACCTTGCCTACGGCAGGCGCCACGAGCCCCACAAAACGCCGGAAAGCGCAAGAAAGGCGCAATTGACCAGTACGGTGAAACGGTACAGGCGCAAAAAGGGCGCCTTCTGCGACTTGTGGTGCAAAAGGCGCTGCGCCAGCGCGGCGCCGGGCCACCCCCCTAAGAGCGAAGCCATGTGCAGGGTCCGCTCGCTGATCCTGCGCCGGTTGCCGCGCGCCGCATGCTTGTCGACGGCGTAGATGAGAAAGGTCGTGAGGCTCACGGCGCTGTAGCAATAAAGTATGGGAAAGGGGAGCAGGTCCAGCCGAACGAGTACGAAGGTGAAAAGCAGAAAGGCGAAAGGGAAAAGGACGGAGCGCGGACGACGCCCTCCTCTTGGGTCGGCGGTTCCCATCACCGGCAGCTCCGGAATGCGGTTGCTTCTAGGTTAAACGGCATGTGAACATCATCCGGTTTCGAGATCTCCGCGGACGATGCCGTGGAGGGTGAGGCGGGTAAAGAGCGGGGCCTGGCAGGCTGTTGTACGTTTACGGCCGGGCCAAGGTACTTATACAAGATGGCCGAGCCGGATTCAAGAACTATTGTAGGAATTATTCCTACATGGTTTCCCTGAACGAAAAAGAGAGCCGTTCAATTTAATAACTACAAAAGCAGGACAAACCGTGGCATAATCCCCGTTGCATGCTCCAAGGTCTCGCCCCGGAAGAAGGTTTGACAGTCCGACGAAGACAGCGTTGCCGATTTATCTAAAGAGCATCCTGATCTTACCGAAGATGCACAGTAGCACCGTCATCCTGTTGCCTGAGGTTTGCTGCCAATGACAGAGTTGCGACAGTTCTACAGGGCTCCATCGTCCAGAAAGGTGGAGTTGCTCCACCGCGGCGAGAGCCATGAAGGGTGCCTGGAAAACATCTCCTTCAACGGTGCCCTGATCCACCTAGGCGGCACCCTCCCCTCCCTTGCCGTCGGGACCGGCTGTCTCTTGCGCATCCACCTGGACCCGACCCCGGCGCCCCGCTCCCCGCTGCAGATCTGGACCGAGGTGGTGCACGGGGTAAACGGGCTCATCGGCCTCAAGTTTGTGGACCACGACGCGGAGGGGAGCGAATGCATCGCGCTCCTCATGGAGTTGATCCGCGAGGAACCGGGCCAGAATGCGGACCAGTTGGACCGCATCCGCGGCTACCTCTGCGACTTCTGCGGCACCCGCTGACCGACCCTTCTCAGTCCCCTCACCCCGCCTGCAGGGTGAAGCTGAACACCGATCCCCTCCCCTGCTCGCTCTCCACGCTCACCGTACCGCCGTGCGCCTGCACGATGTGCTTCACGATGGAAAGGCCGAGGCCGGTGCCGCCGTTGTCGCGGCTTCTGGCCGCGTCCACCCGGTAGAAGCGCTCGAAGAGCCGGGGGAGATCCTGCTCCGGGATGCCGATGCCGCTGTCGCGCACGAGGATGCGCACAAGCTTCCCCTCCGCTTTCGCGTCCACGCTCACCGTCCCACCCCGCTCGCTGTACTTGATCGCGTTGTCCAAAAGGTTGATGAGCACCTGTTCGAGCCTCGCGCGGTCCGCGAGGACTACCGGCGACCAGGTCCCCTCCAGGCATGTGAGCGTGATCCCCTTCTCCTCGCCCCGTTGCGCGACGAGCAGCAGCGCCCGCTCGACCGCCTCCTTCAGCGGCACCCGCTGCGGGTTGAGCGCCACCTCGCCGCTTTCGAGTTCGGAGAGGGCAAGGAGGTCGCGCACGAGGCTCGAGAGGCGCTCGGCGTGGTTCAGGATGATCTGCAGGAAACGCTCGCCGCGCTCCGGGTCCTTGGCCAGCGCCCCGGAGAGGAGCGTCTCGGCGTACCCCTTGATCACGGTGACCGGCGTGCGCAGTTCGTGGGAGACGTTCGCCACGAAGTCGCGCCGGATGCGTTCCACCCTTTTCAGCGCGCTGATGTCGTGAAAGACCGCCACGGCACCCACGAGTGAGCCGTCCTGCAAAAGCGGCACCCAGTGCACCAGCGTCTCCGCCCCGCCGGAGAGGGTGATCTCCTGGGTCTGCTCGCGCCTTTGGGCGAGCACCTCCTTGCAGGCCGCGTGCAGGTCCGGGTGGCGGCTGATCTCCAAAAGGGGGCGTCCGAGCACCTGCAACCCGGTGCCGAACATGGCGCAAAAGGAGGGGTTCACCAGGGTCACCACCGCGTCGCGGTCGGTCACCATCACCCCCTCGCCCATACCCTCGAGGATGGCGTCCAGGCGCCCCTTTTCCGAGGAGAGCTCTTCGAGCTGCCGCTCGATCTTCCCGGACATCTCGTTCATGACGCGGGCGAGCTCGCCCAGCTCGTCGTTACTCTGCACGGCGACGCGGGTGCCGAACTCGCCCCGGCCGATGCGGTTGGCCGCGGCGGCGAGCCGGCTCAAGCGCCTCGAGTTGATGTTGGAAAGAAAGTAGGAGAAGAGAAGCGAGGCAAGGACGGCGCAGGCGAAGGTTGCGGCGAGGCTTCTTCTCAGGCGCTCCTTGGCGAGCTCCAGCTCGGAAAGCGGCAGGGCGAGGCGGATCACCCCTTCCTTGCCGAAGGAGGCGGCGACGTAGATCATGTCGGTGCGCAGGGTGGCTGAGTAACGGACCGAGCTGCCTATGCCGTCCTTCAGCGCCTGCACCACCTCGGGACGGTGCCCGTGGTTTTCCATGCTCCCCCAGCCGCCGGGAGCGACCTCGGAATCGGCGGCGACACGGCCGTTAGCGGCGATCACGGTGACGCGGGAGCGGATCGCCCGGGAGAGCGAAGCGGTCAAGGGGGGCGCGTCGCGGTCCAGGTCCCTTATTTCCTTCAAGGCCATGAGCGACGCGGCGCGCGCCTGGTCCTTCAGATGCTCGCGGGTCGCCTGCGTCATCGAGCTCTCGAGGCTCTCGGAGAGGTAGACGTAGAGCCCGGCACCCAGGAAAAGCACCAGGGCCAGGTAGGACGCCATCAGCTTCCAGCGAAAGCCCCCTCTCATCCCTCCTCCAGCTTGTAGCCGAAGCCGCGCACCGTCTTGATCATCTCACCCGCACTCCCAAGCTTCGTGCGCAGGCGGGTCATGTGCGTGTCGACGGTGCGGGTGTCGCCGACGTAGCTGTAACCCCAGACGTTCTGCAGCAAAAGCTCGCGGCTCTGCACGCGGCCGATGCGCTCTGCCAGGTTCATGAGGAGCTTGAACTCCGTGGAGGTGAGGGTCACCTCCTCGCCGGCCACCTCGACCCGGTGCCCGTCGGTGTCGATGAAAAGCCCCCCCACCGAGATGTTGGCGCTCTTCGCCGCCTGCTCCGTGCTGCGTCTCAGCACCGCACGCACCCGGAGCATCAGCTCCCGCGTGGAGAAAGGTTTCACCACGTAGTCGTCCGCCCCCATCTCGAAGCCGACCACCCGGTCGATCTCCTCCCCCTTGGCGGTCAGCATGATGATCGGGATCCCCGAGGTCTGGTCGGCTCCCTTCAGGATGCGGCAGACCTCGGTTCCCATCATCCCCGGGAGCATCAGGTCCAGAAGGATCAGGTCGGGCTTCAGGCGCCTCGCCTCGGCGAGTCCCAGGGTGCCGTCCTCCGCGATCACGCAGCCGTACCCCTCCTTCTCCAGGTGGAAGGCCACCAGTTCGGCCAGGTCCCGTTCGTCCTCAATCACCAGTACCGTCGGCATGTTCCTCGATCCTTTCCTTACGCATCAGGGCGATTGCACCGCATATTCAACGACTGCACCGCTAAAGTCAACGACTAATGAAATCGCCCCCGCCCCCCGACGGCGCTTCGGAGAATTAAATTAGTGACGATTAACTTTTGTCGGCTATACTGCTCCAGGTGTCGGGCAGGCGACACCCACAGATGAACGCGTCGAGGCGGCGATGGCCAAGAAAATCAGCGACTACGGCATCATCGGGAACATGCAGTCGGCGGCACTTGTCGGTCAGGACGGCGCCATCGACTGGCTCTGCCTGCCGCGCCTGGACTCCCCGAGCGTCTTCGCGGCGCTCCTGGACGAGGAGCGCGGCGGCACCTTCTCGGTCACCCCGGAGGGGGAATGGGATTCCCTTCTTTCCTACGAGGAGGACAGCAACGTGCTGGTCGGGAGGTTCCGCACCCGTGGCGGCAGCTACACCCTCACCGATTTTCTCACCCTCCCCGAGCCGGACGCGGCCGGGGGAGAGCGCGACTTCGTGCTCCTGCGCCTCGTCAAGGTGGAGCGGGGAACGGTCGAGGTCCGCGTCCGTTTCGCCCCCCGGTTCGACTACGGCAGGACCGTCCCCGAGCTAGCCCTCTTCCCCGGGCGCGGCGTGGTCGCAGCGGCGGGGGGGGCGTGCCTCGCCCTCTCCTCGACGCGCCCCCTCGCCGTGCATGCCGGGGAAGCCGCCGGGGTCTGGAAACTTCGGGCCGGGGAGCGGGCCGTGCTCCGCCTGCATTACGGCGCGCCCGAGCCGGATCCCCTTCCCGAGGGGCGCGCCGAGCAGCTCCTGGTGCGGACGCTCGCCTTCTGGCGCGACTGGCTGCACCAAAGCGGCACCGGCTTTTACAACGAGCTCGGTCCGCACCGCACTGCGGTGATCCGCTCGCTCCTTACGCTGAAGCTACTCTGCTTCGAGCCGCAGGGGACCATGGCGGCCGCGGCCACCACCTCGCTTCCCGAGGAGATCGGCGGGGTGCGCAACTGGGATTACCGCTACTCCTGGGTGCGCGACACCTGCATGGCGCTCACCGCCATGTTCGAGGTGGGGCACGTCGAGGAGGTGCAGGGGTACCTCGACTGGCTCGAGCAGGTGATCAGGAAGGGAAGGCGAGGCGAGCTGCAGGTGATGTACCGCATGGACGGCTCCTCCGACCTTGCCGAGGCGTCGCTGCCGCATCTTGGCGGCTACCGCGAGTCGCGGCCGGTGCGGGTGGGAAACCTCGCCGCCCGTCAGAAGCAGTTCAGCATCTACGGCCACGTGCTGATCGCCGCCAATCTCGTGGCGAGCAAAAACCGCGGCATCGATCCGGAACTGTGGCACGGCCTGACCCTCATGTGCGACTTCGCCCGGGACCACTGGCGCGAGCCGGACTCGAGCATCTGGGAGATGCGCGGCGGGACGCGCCACTTCGTCCACTCGAAGGCTATGTGCTGGGTCACCCTGGACCGCGGGCTGCGCATCGCGCGGCACCTGGGGCTTGCACCCGGCTCCGGCTGGGAGGAGCCGCTAAAGGAGATCAGGGACGAGGTGCTCGCCCGCGGCTGGAGCCCGCGCCTGCAGTCCTTCGTGCTCGACTACGACGGCGAGTGCCTCGATGCGAGCGCCCTCCTCATGTCGATAAACGACTTCATCGAGTACGACGATCCCATGATGCTCGCCACCGTCGACGCCCTGCGCCGCGACCTCGCCCTGGACGGCTTCCTCTACCGCTACCGGGGCGACGACAGCCTACCGGGGCAGGACGCCACCTTCCTCGCCTGCACCCTCTGGCTCGTCACGAACCTCGCAAAGCAAGGGGAGATCGAGGAGGCCGACCTCCTCCTCTCCCTGGTGGACCAGGTGGGGGGACACCGTCACCTCCTCGCCGAGGAGTACGACCCTAAGTGGCGGGAGCAGCTCGGCAACTTCCCCCAGGCTTTCAGCCACGAGGCGTACCTCGTCGCGGCGACCGCGGTGGCGAACGCCCGCGCCGACGAGCGGAGAAAGCCGCTGCACGAGCGGGTGCTCGCCCCGGAACCCTCCGGCGGGCCGGCGCCGGACGCCGAGGAGATGGCAGCGCTCGCGGCCGAGGCGGCCACCCTTTGTGCCCCCCACCATCCCGACTACCGGGAGCTTGCCCGAAGCGGCATGGGGGAGCGCTTGGCCTCGCTCCTCTCCCGCCTGGCCGTTTTCCCCCTGGAGCGCCTGAAGACGAGCGGGGAGAAGATCTCCTTTTGGTGCAACCTGCACACCCTGCTCGTCCTTTACGGCATCCTCTCCCTTAAGGTGCGCAGCTCGGTGCAGGAGGTGCCGCGCTTTTACCGCAGGGTGGGGTGCCGCATCGGCAAGGAGGAGTACAGCGCGGAGGTGGTGCTGCACGGCATCCTGCGCGGCAACCGCCCGGCACCGGGGCGGCTCATCCCGCCGCTTTCCCCCGGAGACCCGCGCCTTGCCCACGCCGTTCGTCCGGGGGATGCGCGCGTTCTTTGCGCCGCCTTCACCGGGACGGTCTCCTCCCCCGCCGTCACCGTTTTGTCACCGCGCGCCCTGGATAAGGAACTGGACACCGCGGTCCGGCGCTACCTGGAGCGTGAGGCGCACTTCGATCCCGCCGGGAAAAGGCTCGTCCTGCCGCGTCTTTTCCGCTGGTACGACGAGTTGGGAAAAACCGGGCACGACGCGGCCGTCTTTGCGGCGGACTTCGCCGGGGAAGAGATCGCGCAAGAGATCAGGGAGCACCCGGAATCCTTCCGCCTGGAGTACGCGCCGTACGACTGGCGGCTGGCCCGCGACGAGGGGGAAAAGCGATGAGAAACGTGGTGGAGAGGGTCGAGGTGAAGGCGTACCGCATCCCGACCGAGGAGCCGGAGTCCGACGGCACCTGCCTGTGGGACGAGACCGTAATGGTCGCGGTGCACCTTTACTGCAAGGGGGTGCGCGGCTTCGGCTACAGCTACGCGCACGAGTCGGCGGCGACGCTCATCCGCGACCGGCTCGGCGAGCTCGTGCGCGGGCGGGACCCCTTCGACATCCCCGGCTGCCGACTCGCCCTTAACGGTGCGCTGCGCAACCTGGGGGACGCCGGCATCGGCATGATGGCCGTCTCCGCGGTGGACGCAGCGCTTTGGGATCTGAAGGCGCGCCTTTTAGAGCTCCCGCTCGTCTCGCTCTTAGGGGGCGCGCGCGAAAGCGTCCCGGTCTACGGCAGCGGCGGCTTCACCTCCTACACGGTCGAGAAACTCGAACGTCAGCTCTCCGGCTGGGCGGAGCGCGGCATAACCCGGGTGAAGATGAAGGTGGGGCGTGACCCCGTGGCCGACCCGGAGCGCGTCGCCGCCGCGCGTCGGGCGATCGGGCAGGAAACCGGGCTCATGGTGGACGCAAACGGCGGCTACGCCAGAAAGGAGGCGCTGCGCCTTGCCCGCCTCTTCGCCGCGCAAGGGGTCGACTGGTTCGAGGAGCCGGTGTCGCACCGGGACCGGGAAGGGCTGCGCCTGGTGCGGGACTTGGCCCCGGAGGGGATGGAGGTCTCAAGCGGCGAGTACGGCTTCAACGCGCGCTACTTCCTCGACCTTTTGCGTGACGGCTGCGTCGACGTCATGCAGGCCGACGCCACGCGCTGCGGGGTCACCGGCTTCCTGGAGGCCGCCGCCCTCTGCGAGGCCTGGCACATCCCCCTCTCCTCGCACTGCGCCCCCGCCCTGCACCTGCACCTTTGCTGCACCGCGACGTCGGTGCGCCACCTGGAATACTTTCACGACCACGTCCGGATCGAGCGGAGGCTCCTCGAGGGGGTGGTGGAGCCCCACGAGGGCTCCCTCTTCCCCGATTTGACGCGCCACGGCCACGGCCTGTCCCTTCGGGAGGACGAGGCGAAGCGCTTCGAGATCCGACCGCTGTAACACCGGAGGAACCATGAAGAAAAGGGAAACAAACGAGAGCGAGCTGCAAGGCATGAACGCGAAGGCCCTGGAGGCGGCGCTCAGGGAGGCGGTCGACGGCGAGGTCCGTTTCGACGATACGAGCCGCGCCCTCTACGCGACCGACGCCTCCAACTACCGCCAGATACCGATCGGCGTGGTGCTGCCGAAAACGACCGACGCCGTGGTTAGGACCCTGGAGGTCTGCCGACGGCACGGCGCCCCCGTGGTCTCGCGCGGCGGCGGCACCGCCCTTTGCGGGCAGACCTGCAACGCCGCCGTCGTCATCGACCACTCGAAGTACCTGCGCGGCATCCTCGAGATCGACCCGGAAAAAAGGACGGCGCGGGTGCAGCCGGGGGTCGTCCTCGACCGGTTGCGGGAAGAGACCGAGAAGTTTCACCTCACCTACGGCCCCGACCCCGCCACCCACACCCACAACACCTTCGGCGGCATGATCGGCAACAACTCCTGCGGCATCCACTCGGTGATGGCGGGGCGCACCGCGGACAACGTCATCGAGATGGAGGTGATCACCTACGACGGCGTGCGCATGAAGGTCGGGGCGACTCCCGAGGAGGAGCTCACCCGCATCATCGCGGCAGGCGGCAGGCGCGGCGAGATCTACGCCGGACTGCGCGCGCTGCGCGACGACTACGCGGAGCTCATCCGGCGCCGCTACCCGAAGATCCCGCGCCGCGTCTCCGGCTTCAACCTGGACGACCTCCTCCCCGAGAACGGCTGCAACGTGGCGCGCGCCCTGGTCGGGACCGAGGGGACCTGCATCACCGTCCTCGAGGCGACGGTGCGCCTCGTGCACTCACCGCCGGCGCGCACCCTTTTGGTGCTAGGCTACCCGGACGTCTTTTCCGCCGCCGACCACGTGAGCGAGCTGATGGCGTTCGAACCGGTGGGGCTCGAGGGTCTCGACGAGCTCCTCATTCACTTCATGAAAAAAAAGAGGCTGCACCCGGAGGACGTGCAGCTCCTCCCCGAGGGTAAGGGGTGGCTTCTGGTCGAGTTCGGCGGCGACACCAAGAAGGACGCGGACCAAAAGGCGCGCCGGGCGATGGAGAAACTCGGCAGTAAGGCGAATCCCCCCTCCATGAAGCTCTTCACCGACGCGGGTGAGGAGAAGATGGTCTGGGAGGTGCGGGAATCGGGGCTTGGCGCCACGGCGAACGTCCCGGGGGTCCCGCTCGGGTGGCCCGGATGGGAGGACGCCGCCATCCCCCCCGAGAAGCTCGGCCCCTACCTGCGCGAGTTCCGCGCCCTGCTCGACCGGCACGGGCTCATCGCCTCGCTCTACGGCCACTTCGGCCAGGGGTGCATCCACTGCCGCATCTCCTTCGACCTCTTCACCCACGAGGGGGTGGCGAACTTCATGGCCTTTCTGGACGAGGCGACCGACATGGTCGCTCGTTACGGCGGCTCCTTCTCCGCGGAGCACGGCGACGGGCAGTCGAAGGCGATGTACCTGGAGAAGATGTACGGCCCGGAGCTCGTCGAGGCCTTCCGACGCTTCAAGGAGCTTTGGGACCCGGAATGGAAGATGAACCCGGGCAAGGTGGTCGAGCCTTACCGCCCCGACCAGAACCTGAGGCTCGGCACCGATTACAACCCGTGGCAGCCCGAGACCCGCTTTCGCTACCCGCAAGACGACGGCAGCCTGCCGCGCGCCGTCTTGCGCTGCGTCGGCGTCGGCAAGTGCCGCCGCGACCGCGACGCCTTCATGTGCCCGAGCTTTCTCGCGACCCTCGAGGAAAAGCACACGACCCGCGGGCGCGCCCGCGTCCTTTTCGAGATGTTCCGGGGCGACTTCCTCTCCGACCGCTGGCGAAGCGCGGAGGTGCTCGACGCGCTCAAGTACTGCCTCTCCTGCAAGGGGTGCAAGACCGACTGCCCGGTGAACGTCGACATGGCGACCTACAAGGCGGAGTTTCTGTACCACCACTACCGGCACCGGCTGCGCCCCCTCGCCGCCTACTCCATGGGGCTCATCGGCATCTGGGGCGTTATCGGGGGGAGGTTTCCCGCCCTTGCCAATTTCGCCGGCCAGACCCCGGGTTTGCGCGCGATCACCAAGGCGGTCGCCGGGATCGCTAAGGAGCGGAGCATGCCGCGCTTCGCCGACGAGAGCTTCACCTCCGGGTATAAAAAGACGGCGCACGCAGCGGAAAAGGGACGCCCGGTCCTTCTCTACCCGGACCTCTTCAACGACTGTTTCTTCCCCGAGACCCTGCAGGCGGCCGCCGAGCTCTTGGGGCACTACGGCCTGCGGGTGATCGTCCCGGAAAAGCGCCCCCCCGCGGTCCGCCCCCCCATCGACTACGGCATGCTCGATTACGCGAGGAAAAAGATCCTGCAGGCGGTCGACGAGCTGCATCCCTACGTGCGCGACGGGATACCGGTCCTCATCCTCGAGCCCAGCACCGCGGCGGTCTTTCGCGACGAGCTTCCCGAGCTCTTCCCGGAGCACGAGGACGGCAAGCGGGTGAGCGCCCTCACCTTTACCGTCGCCGAGTTCATGAAGAGAGAGGGGCTCGTCCCGCCGAAACTCCAGGGGAGGATCATTTACCACGCCCACTGTCACCAGAAGGCGCTCTTGAACCCCGAGGCGGCCCGGGAACTGATCGGCAGGATGGGGCTGATCCTCATCGAGCCCCAGAAAGGTTGCTGCGGCATGGCCGGCTCCTTCGGCTTCGAGAAGGAGAAGTACCAGATCTCCATGCGCATAGGCGAGCTCGGGCTCTTACCCGCGGTGCGCGACGCGCTCCCCACCGACTACATCGTGGCGGACGGCTTTTCCTGCCGCACCCAGATCCTGCAGGCGACCAGCCGCAAGCCCATGCACCTGGTCGAGCTCATGCTCCTCGCCATGAAGCTGGGCAACCCCGCGTAGGAAATCGTCCTACATATCATTAGGACCAGCCTCGCTAGCTCGACGCCGTGACACTGTGTTAAAGTTCGGCCCAAAGCTTTCAAAGTGTCGGCGCAATGTTACAATGACTGTCAGAAACAGGCGATCATGGTCGTCACACAGAAGGCTCGCTCTCATTCCTTTCGGAGCTACCTTGAGATTCATCTGCACAGTCATTACTCTGCTCTCTCTTGCCATCGCCCTTCCGGTTCATGCCGAGGAGCATCAAAAGTTCACCGAGCTCGCGGGGACCCGCGCCCTGATCAGCCAGCTGCGCGCAGGCGGCTTCGTGCTTTTCATGCGGCACGCGCCGACCGACAGCAGCAAACCCGACCAGTTCCCCCTCACCGACCCAAACGACTGCTCGAAGCAGCGCCCCCTGATCGAGGAGGGGCGCCAGGTCGCCCGCTTCCTCGGGGAGACGCTGCGCCGGGGGAGAATCCCAGTGGACGAGGTCTACGCGGGACCGCTTTGCCGGACGAGGGAGACCGCACTTGCCGCCTTCGGGAATTTCAAGGTGAGTCAGAAACTGATGACCACGACGAACCTCACCACCGAAGAAAAAGCTCCGTACCTGGATGAGTTGAGGCGCCTGCTCTCGTCACCGGTGCCAAAGGGAAACCGTGTCATCGTCGGGCACGCGCCAAACCTCGCCGACCTGATCGGTTACTTCCCAAGCCCCGAAGGGGCAATCGTCGTGTTCCAGCCCATGGGCAACGGCCGTTTCAACTACCTCGCCACCATCCCCCCCGCCGCCTGGCCCAAGCTGATCAAGTAGAGGGAGTGGTTTCCGTGCGCGTCTACCGACCCACCTTTTTCGCCATGTTCTTCCTGCCGGTGACCCTGGTACTGGTCGCCATCGCCCTCTTTTCCATCTGGACCCTCGCCACGGTGAAGCAAAGTCACGACCAGCGGGTGGCCGAGCTCGCCGGAGACTTAAGCGGCATCGTCCGGGCCGCCGACTTCGACGCCCAGATGTACGGCATCCACCACCGGCTCGACACGCTTTTAGAGAAGGCGCAGCTCCATCAGCTGGACGAGGCGCAACTGTACCGAAGCCACGTCGAGGTGGTGGACCGGCTCTCGACGATGCGCAGCAAACTGGACCTGATCCGGAAAAACGTACGGGGACAAAAGCTGCAGGTGACCGAGCTCGCACAGCTGGAGGCGGACTTCGTCCGCTACCGCAGCGACATCATCATGGCCACCGACGCCATCGCGGTCGACCCGGGGCAGGCGAAAAGTTACCTGAAGCTCGCCACCGGTGAATACCTCGCCATCACCGAACACTCGCAGAAGATCGTCGGGCTGCTAGCCGATCACGCCGTGCAAAACGGCAAGCGCTTCAACGACCGGCTGGAGGATTTCTCGCGCAAGGCGCTCGCCGCGAGCATCATCTTCATGGCCGCGGCCGCCATATCCTGGTTCTTCGCCACCAGGCGCTTAACCCGCCACATGACGCTCATCTCGACCGGGCTCGATGATCTTTCCCGCGGCAGGGAGTTGCAACGCCTGGACGCGGTGACGGATCTGGCGCATTCCCCGACCCGGGGCCCCATCCAGAGGATGGCGCACGCGGTGCTTGCCTTCGTCGAGGCGGTAGACCAGCGCAAACGGACCCTGGAGGAGCACCGCCTGGGCGAGGCGCAGCTGCGCGCCCTGACCGGGACACTGGAACAGCGCATGAGGGAAGAACAGTGCCTGTACCGCGTCTCCGCGCTGACCGAAGACGTCACCCAGCCCTTCGAGGAGCAGATGCGGCAGGTGGCGGCCCTCGTGCCGAGCGGGCTCCGGTTTCCCGACTGCGCCGAAGCCCGTCTCACCCACGGCGCCGGCTCTTTCACCACGGCCGGGTTCGCGCTTTCCCCCTGGACGCTTTGCGCGAGGCTCGACACCGACGACGGCGACAGCTTCGAGCTCACCGTCGCCTACCGCGAGGAGCACCCGGCGGCGGACGAGGGCCCCTTCCTCGCCGAGGAGCGCCGGCTTTTGGAAAACATCCTGCACCGCCTGGCCGAGGCCGCCAACCGGCGCCGGGCCGCGGAACTGGTACGCGAGCGCGACAAGCTCATCGCCACCATGTTCGAGCAGAGCACCGAGAGCATCCTGCTCATCGACGTCGAGACGCTCGGCTTCGTCGACTTCAACGAGGCCGCGCACGCGGGGCTCGGCTATACCCGCGAGGAGTTCGCGCTCCTCACCGTTCCGGACATCGAGGGGAACTTCACCGTCGATGAACTCCACGCGCTGAAAGAGGAGCTTTCCGAGCGCGACGTCACCGTGTTCCAGACGCGGCATCGCCGCAAGGACGGCGTGCTGCGCGACGTCTCCATGACGCTCAGGCTGATCACCTTCAAGGGGCAGGCCCTCATCTCCTCGGTGTGGCGGGACATCACCGAGCAGCTCGTGCGCGAGAAGGAGTTGGAAAACTACCGGCGCCACCTGGAGGTGATGATAGACATCAGCACCGCCGAGCTCCAGGGGGCGAACAGCGAACAGCGCGCCATCTTCGAAGCGGCCGACGTCGGGATCCTCTTGGTGCGCGACCGGATCATCGGCCGCCACAACGCGAAGGTGGAGGAGATCTTCGGCTACCAGGGAAAAGAGCTGCACGGACAGTCCACGAGGATGCTCTACCCGGACGAGGAGGCCTTCCTCGCCATGGGGACCAGGATCTACGAGCGGCTCGCCGGAGGTCACACGGAACGCGACGAGACCCCGCTCAGACGAAAGGACGGCACGCTCTTCTGGGCGCGGATCTCCACGCAGCCCCTGGACAAGCAGGATCTGGGCAAGGGGATCGTCATCCTCGTCGAGGACATAACGCGCGAACGGGAGGCGACCGAGGAGCTCAGGCGCGCGAAGGAGAGCGCCGAGCGGGAGGCGCACGCGAAAGAGGAGCTGCTGCAGGCGATGCGGCTGCAGGCGGCGCAACTCGAGGAGCAGGCGGCCGAGATGGAGATGCAGGCGATCACCCTGGCCGAGCGGACCGCGCAGCTGGAGGAACTGAACCTGGAACAGCGGGCGGTGTTCGACGCGGCGACGACCGGCATCGTCCTCGTGCAGGACCGCACCATCATGAGCTGCAATCGCAAGCTGGAAGAGATATTCGGATATCAGCCCGAGGAGCTTTTGAACCGCACCACCCGCTGCTGGTACCCCGACGACGACTCTTTTCTCCGTTTCGGCAGCGATATCGCCGACGGCCTCGCGCACAGCGGCATCTTCCACCGCGAGGAGGTCCCCTTCCTGCGCAAGGACGGCAGCACCTTCTGGGCGCGGGTCTCGGTACAGGGCTTGAGGGAGAACGACCCCTCCGACGGCCAGGTCTCCATCATCGAGGACGTCACCGAGCGCCGCCTGGCACGCCGGCAGATCATCGAGGGGCGCGAGATGCTCCGCCTCATCCTCGATTCCACCGCCGAAGCGATCTACGGCACCGACCCGGACGGGATGTGCACCTTCTGCAACCGCGCCTGTGTGGAACTTTTGGGGTACCGCGACGAGGAGGAGCTGATCGGTCGCAACATGCACGACATGATCCACCACCGGCACGCGGACGGCTCGCCCATCGACATGCACGACTGCCGCATCTTCCAGGGGTATCAAAACGGGGAAGGGACCCACGCCGATGACGAGGTGCTCTGGCGCAAGGACGGCAGCTCCTTCCCGGCTGAGTACTGGTCCTACCCGCAGTACCGCGACGGAAGGGTCGTGGGGGCGGTGGTCACCTTCTTAGACATTACCGACCGGAAGAAAACGCAGCAGGAATTGGTCGTCGCGAAAGAGGCGGCCGAGGCGGCGAGCCAGACGAAGTCGGACTTCCTCGCCAACATGAGCCACGAGATCAGGACGCCGATGAACGCCATCATCGGCATGTCGCACCTCGTGATGAAGACGAGCCTCTCCCCCCAGCAGCTCGATTACCTCTCCAAGATCCAGTCTTCGGGCGAGCACCTGCTCGGCATCATCAACGACATCCTCGACTTCTCCAAGATCGAGGCGGGCAAGCTCACCATAGAGGAGGCGGAATTCGACCTGGAGCGGGTGATGGGGACCCTGGCGACCTTTTTGGGTGACAAGGTCCAGGCAAAGGGGCTGGAACTCATCTTCGACGTCGCCCCGGAAGTCCCCCGCCACCTGGTCGGCGACTCGCTGCGCCTGGGGCAGGTCCTGCTCAACTACGGCTCCAACGCGGTCAAGTTCACCGAGGCCGGCGAGATCAGCGTGCGGGTAAGCGTGGTGGAACGCTCCCGGAACACCGTCCTCTTGCAGTTCTCGGTCACCGACACCGGCATCGGCCTCGACAAACAGCAGCAGGAGAGGCTTTTCCAGAGTTTCCAGCAGGGGGACATGTCGACCACCAGGAAGTACGGCGGCACCGGTCTCGGGCTCGCCATTTCCAGGCACCTGGCGCGTCTCATGGGAGGGGAGGTGGGCGTCGAGAGCGAAAAAGGGGTGGGGAGCACCTTCTGGTGCACCGTCCGCCTCGGGGTGAGCCGGAGAAACGAGAAGCCGCGGGTGACCCCCATAGCGCTGTACGGAAGCCGCGTCCTCGTCGTCGACGACAACGAGCACGCCCGGGGCGTGCTGCACGCGATGCTGCAGAGGACCGGCCTGCGCTCGACCCCCGCCCCCTCCGGGACGGAAGCCCTGAGCCTGTTAAAGCGCGGCGACGAGGAGGGAGACCCCTTCAGGATCGTCTTCCTCGACTGGCAGATGCAGGGGATGAGCGGCGCCGAAACGGCACGCCTCATCAGGGAGCTCGACCTGTCCGCCCCTCCGCACCTCATCGTCCTGACCCCGTTCGGGCGCGAAGGGGACTTAGGCGGCATGCCGGCCGTCTCCGACGCGATGATCATCGCCAAGCCGGCATCCCCCTCCCTGCTCCTCGACGCGGCGATGACCGTAATAGCGCAAACGGGGGGCGCCGGGAAGGACTTACCGGCGACGGATGCGGCTCCCCCTGAGGAGCAGAAAATCACCGGCCGGGTGCTTCTCGTCGAGGACAACGAGATCAACCGGCAGGTGGCGCTGGAGCTCCTCACGGACACGGGGCTGTCGGTGGATCTGGCGAACAACGGCCAGGAGGCGCTCAGGAAGGTGGGGCAAAACCGCTACGACCTGGTCCTCATGGACATGCAGATGCCGGTGATGGACGGGCTGGAAGCAACCGCCCGGATACGCTCGAACCCCGCCCACGACCGGCTCCCCATCGTGGCGATGACCGCCAACGCGCTCCCGAGCGACCGGGCGGCCTGCCTTGCCGCCGGCATGAACGATTACATCACGAAGCCCTTCGATCCCGCCATCTTCCGGGCCACCGTGCTCAAGTGGGTCGGGCTTTCCGAAGTGGAGCGCAGCAGCGAGGGCTCCTCCGCGCGGGGTGCCACCCTGCTCCCCGCCGCCGTCGACGGCATCGATCTCGAGCTGGGACTGAAGCGCATCGGCGGCGAAGAGCGCGCCTACCTGTCGCTGCTAGAGAAGTTCCGTGCGAGCCAGCGCCACACCGACCGGCAGTTGCGCGAAGCGCTCGGGAAGGGGGAACTGGAAACCGCCGCGCGGATCGTGCACACGATGAAGGGGGTGGCAGGGAACATAGGCGCCGAGGCGCTCCAGACAAGCGCGGCGGAACTGGAGCAGGCGCTGCAGACGCGCGGCACCGACCTCGAGCCGGAGCTCGGACGGTTCTCGCAGCTGCTCGCGGGGCTGCTGCACGAGTTGCGGGAAAAACTCCCCTCCGCACCGGCTCCCGAGACGCCTGCGGCGGCGCCGGGGGTCCTGGAGGAGGTATGCCGGGAGTTTGCGAGGCTTCTGGCTGACGACGACGCCGCCGCGACGGAACACTTCACCGCGCACGCGCTCCTTTTGCGCGGTGCTTTCCCGCAGCAGTTCGCCCGCATCGAAGGGGCGATAAGGATCTACGACTTCGAGGCGGCACTTGCCGCCCTGGCCGAGGCGCAGGGCGAACAGGAGGGGGAGGCATGAACGAGGAAGCCATGGCGGAAACGACACTCATGCGCCCGACGGTCCTCGTCGTGGACGACACACCGGACAACATCTCCATCATGTGCGACCTTTTGAAGGGGCTCTACCACGTCAAGGTGGCGCCAAGCGGAGAGAAGGCGCTGCGCATCGCCCGTTCCGGCGCACCGCTCGACCTGATCCTGCTGGACATCATGATGCCCGACATGGACGGCTACCAGGTCTGCCGCGAGCTGAAGGCTTCATCCGAGACCCGGGACATCCCCGTCATCTTCCTCACCGCCCGCAGGAACATCGACGACGAGCGGCGCGGCCTCGAGCTGGGCGCGGTCGACTACATCACCAAGCCGATCAGCCCCCCCACCGTGCTCGCTCGCGTGCAGACCCACCTGAACCTGAAAGCCGCCAGTGATTTCTTAAAGGACAAGAACCTCTTCCTCGAGCGGGAGGTGGAACGGCGCGCCAAGGATCTCCGTGCGGTACAGGAAGTGACCATCATGGCGCTCGCCACCCTGGCCGAAACGCGGGACAACGACACCGGAAACCACCTGCGCCGCACCCAGTGCTACGTGAAGGCGCTGGCGGAGAAGTTGCGGGACCATCCGCGTTTTTCGCGCGAGCTGACCGACGCCAACATCGCCCTCCTTTTCAAGTCGGCGCCGCTGCACGACATCGGCAAGGTCGGCATCCCAGACCGGATCCTGCTGAAACCGGGGCCTCTGGAACCGGAGGAGTTCGAGGTCATGAAGAGGCATACGCTGATCGGCTGGGGCGCGCTCGAGTCGGCCAAGCAGTCCCTTGGGACCCAGGCGGAGTTTCTGTGCCTGGCCGAAGAGGTCGCCCTCTCGCACCATGAAAGGTGGGACGGTTCCGGCTATCCCGGGCGTCTGGCCGGTGACGCCATCCCGGTGTCGGCCCGTCTCATGGCGGTCGCCGATTTCTACGACGCCCTGATCAGCTGGCGCGTCTACCGCCCCGGCCTTCCCCACGAGAAGGTGGTCGGCATGATAAGCGAGGCAAAAGGAACCCATTTCGACCCGGACGTCGTCGACGCCTTTCTGGAACTGCAGGAGCATTTCAGGGAGATCGCACGGCGTTTCGCGGACGACGGCGGGAAGATGCCGTCATAGCCGTCAACGCCCGGTCTCATAGTTTCGTCACCCTCCCCCTTTCCACTTTACGAACCGACCGTCTCTCTGAAAGAAGCTCCTTGTTTGTATGACAAAAAGGTGTACAATTCGAACAAACGTTCGATCCACCACGGACAGATGCCTCACGCCCTTCAGTTGCAAACATCAAACGGTGAAGCACCCGCCCGCAATGTCACAGCAAACAGAAAGGAGTCAATCATGTCCACGAAAGCAAACACAACGGTACGCATGTTCGGAGCGCTGCACACGGTGCGCAAAAACAGGGGACTGCCGTCGCAGGCGGAAGTTGACGTTCCCGAGGATGGGGTGAGCGCCGCCTCAATCGCGCACGATCTCGATCTCCCGATGGAAAAAGTGGAAGCGGTCTTCGTGAACCACCGTGTCTACACCCTCGACCACAAAGTGAAGCCCGGTGACAGTGTGGCCTTCATCCCCACCGGCATCCCGTTCTGAGTCCATCTCGCCTCCCTCTCCACCTGCAGTCCTCAGCAGGCCGGAGAGGGAGAGGGAGAGGGGGAAGCCGCCGTCATCCTGAGCCCACCGCCCCCTCCTCGCCTTTTCCCGTTTCCCTCTTCTCCACGAAATCTCCGGGCCGTCCTCAAGTCGTACATCACCGAGTTTGTGATGGCAGTAGTCACATCGTTCCTACGCTCCAGCGTGGGAACGCAAAGCCTCGGACGCTCCGGCGTCTGCTTAGGGACGCTGGAGCGTCCCTAACGTGCGTTCCCACGGTGGACCGTAGGAACGATCTCAACTTTGCGAAGGGGGAGCCTGTCCCCCGTAGCCTTGGCGAAGTGGGAACAGGGGGATTTGCCTTGCTCGAATAGCAAACGCTCACCGCGCAGGATGCCCTTTCCGCGAACCCTGCTAGACTTAAGCCTCGTGTTTTCAAGGGACGAAAGGAGGAGGCGCGATGCCCTTCGCAGGCGACATAGACGCCGTGGTGGTCGGCTCCGGACCAAACGGCCTCGCGGCCGCAATAACCCTCGCCCGCGCCGGGCTGAAGGTCACCGTCGTGGAGGCCGCCCCCACCGTCGGCGGAGGCACCAGGAGCGAGGCGCTCACCCTCCCGGGCTTTCTGCACGACGTCTGCTCCGCGATCCACCCGCTTGCCGCCTCTTCCCCCTTTTTCCGCACCCTCCCGCTCTCGGAACACGGCCTCAACTGGCTCTACCCCGAGGTGCAATTAGCCCACCCGCTAGAGAGCGATGAAGCCGCCCTTATCTACCGCGACCTCGCCGCAACCTCCGCCCGTCTCGGTCAAGACGCCGAGCGTTACCGGGCCCTCTTCTCCCCGATCGTGACGGACTGGGAGGAGCTCGCCCCCGATCTTCTGGCGCCGCTGCACCTCCCACGGCACCCGGTTCCTTTTGCGCGCTTCGGCCTTTACGGGATTCTTCCCGCCACGCTCCTCGAGCGCTCGGCCTTCGGCACGCTTCCCGCCCGCGCCCTTTTCGCCGGCATGGCCGCCCACTCCTTTCTCCCGCTGGAACGCCCCCTTTCCGCGGCCTTCGGCCTCATCCTCGGCGCCCTCGCCCACGTCGCCGGCTGGCCCGTGGCGCAAGGGGGCTCCGGCGCCATCAGCACCGCCCTCGCCTCGTACCTGCGGCGGCTCGGCGGGGAGATCGTCACCGGGTGCGCCATAAACAGCCTCGTCGAGCTCCCCGCGGCGCGCATCGTGATGCTCGATCTGACCGCACGCCAGCTGGAAAGGCTCGCGGGAGATAAGCTCCCGGCAGGTTACCGGCGCAGGCTGGCCGGATACCGCTACGGCCCCGGCATCTTCAAGATCGACTGGGCCCTCGCCGCCCCGATCCCCTGGCGTGCCGAAGGGTGCCGCCTCGCCGCGACGGTGCACGTAGGAGGGACGGCGGCGGAGATCGCCCTCGGCGAGCGCGAGGTCTGGCGCGGCACGCACCCGGAGCGCCCCTTCGTCCTCGTCGCGCAGCCGACCATTGTCGACCCGTCCCGCGCGCCGGAGAATAAACACGTCGCGTGGGGGTACTGCCACGTCCCGAGCGGCTCGACCTTCGACATGACCGAACGGATCGAGGCGCAGATGGAGCGCTTCGCCCCCGGCTTCCGCGACCTCGTGCTCGCCCGGCACACGCGCAACTGCGTCCAATACCAGCAGTACAACGCGAACCTCGTCGGCGGGGACATAAACGGCGGTGTCCAGGACCTCTCCCAGTTCCTCCGCCGCCCCACCCTCTTCGCCCCGTACCGCACCCCGCTTCCCGGTCTCTACCTCTGCTCGTCGGGTACCCCCCCGGGGGGCGGGGTGCACGGCATGTGCGGCTACCATGCGGCGCGCCTGGCGCTTCACGACCTGGGCATCGGCCCGCAGCGTATCGCCGTCGAGGCGCCCGGATACCCGAAGCCGGAAACGGCACCCCCTGCCGGGCCGCCCTGATCCTGCGAACGAAAATCGCACCGCACCGGAGGCCACCATGAACGACGACGGCTACTGGATCATCCGGATTCTTCTGCAAAGGGGCCTTGCCCTCATCTACCTGATGGGCTTTCTCGCCGCGCTGAACCAGTTCCGCCCCCTTTGCGGCGACAACGGGCTCGAGCCCGCCCGCCACTTCATGCGGCTCGTTCCCTTCCGGGACGCCCCGAGCATCTTCCACTTCCTGCCCGGGGACCGCTCCTACCTCCTCTTTTCCATCCTCGGGATCTTCCTGTCGCTTCTCGCGCTTAGCGGTATCACCGACGCCTACGGCATCCTCACCTCCATGCTTTCCTGGTTTCTGCTCTGGGCCCTCTACCTATCCTTCGTGAACATCGGCCAGACCTTCTACGCCTTCGGTTGGGAGTCGCTCCTTCTGGAGGCGGGTTTTCTCGCCGTCTTCCTCGGCCCTTCCGGCACGGAACCAGGGTGGCAGGTGATCTGGCTCTACCGCTGGCTCGCCTTCCGCGTCATGTTCGGTGCGGGGATGATCAAGATCAGGGGGGACAACTGCTGGCGCGACCTCACCTGCCTTGACTACCATTTCGAGACGCAGCCGATGCCGAACCCGTTAAGCCGCCTCTTCCACCGCCTTCCTTCTTCGGTGCACAAGGCAGGCGTCCTCCTGAACCACCTGGCGGAACTCATCCTCCCTCCCTTTTTCTTCGCGCCCCAGCCGGTTGCCGCGGCCGCCTCGACCGTCTCGCTCATTTTTCTCGGCTCCATCATCGTGAGCGGCAACTTCGCCTGGCTCAACTGGCTCACCGCCGTCATCTGCCTGAGCCCGCTGGACGGCGCGCTCATCGCCCGGCTTTTCTCCCTGGAAGCGCCCCCGATGGCACCTCAAGCGCCGCTCTTCACCGCCCTCACCTGGGGGCTTTTCATCCTGGTGGCGCTGAGAAGCGTCGAGCCGGTGCTGAACCTCTTCTCCCGCTCCCAGATCATGAACACCTCCTTCGATCCCTTCCACCTGGTGAACACCTACGGGGCCTTCGGCAGCATAACGAAGGAGCGCTACGAGATCGTCATCGAGGGGACCGTTGAGGATGCGGCGGGGGGCGACGCGAACTGGCGCGCCTACGAGTTCAAGGGGAAACCGGGGGACCCGGACCGCATCCCCCCGATCGTCGCGCCGTACCACCTGCGCCTGGACTGGCTGATGTGGTTCGAGGCGATGCCCGGGCAGGCGGGACACTCGCGCTGGTTCGTGCAGCTTGTGATCAGGCTTTTGGAGGGCGACGCCGCAACGCTCAAGTTGCTGCGCGGAAATCCCTTCCCGGAGCGGCCGCCGCGCTACATCCGCGCGCTTTACTACCGTTACCGCTTAGGCAGGAAACGATGGTGGGACCGTGAACTGATCGGCGAATACCTGGTGCCGGTTTCCCTGGAGCACCCGGTACTGAAGCTGGTGCGGGAGCGCTACCGGGACGGGGCCCGCTGAGGACGGGAGAGCGGGAGAGGGGATTTTTGTTCATGTTCGTGACGCAATCGTAATGCCGCGATCAAGGGAACGTAACCTTCTCCCGGTACCATGTCGGCAAAAACTGAGGAGAAAGCGATATGTGGAGAGAAAATACGGTGGATTTCAAACTCGCGCGTTTCTACGAGATGTCGACGCGCGTGGTGCTGACCTTTCTGATCGTCACCATCCTCCTTGCCATCCTGGCCGGGGTCGGATGCACCCTTTACGACCTGCGCCTCGTCTTCGAGGAGGAGTTTCACGCCGCCTTCAAGCAGATCATGGTGGACCTTCTCACCGTTCTCGCCGTGATCGAGGTGCTGCGTACCGCCCTCGCCTATTCCACGGAGGGGCGCGTCAAGGTCACCTACATCATCGACACGGTCATCGTCACCGTGCTGACCGAGGTGATGGCCTTCTGGTACAAGGATATCGAGTGGCAGGAGGTCGCGATGACCATCGCGCTCGTGCTGTCGCTCGCCTTCACGCGGATCGTCGCCGTGCGTTTTTCGCCCGCGGCGGCGCGCAGGGAGCTGTAAGCGGAAAGAGCAAGTGCCGGGAGAAGATCCCCCGGCACCCTCCGTTCTAAACCCGGTGCAGGCTGATCCACCTGAGCGTCAGCTCGCGCAGGCGCCGGCGCGCCTCTTCGTCGTAGGCCTGCGGGTCGGCCCGCTCCGGCCGCCCCTGATCGAAGTAGAGCCCGGTCATCCCCTTCACCTCTTCATCCACCGCCAGGCGCAAGAGGTAGCGCGCCCCTTCATCCACCGTGGTCCGCGCCGTCCCGAACCACTCCCGCACCATGTTGGTATCCATGAGCTAGGCCGGGTGCATGGCGTTCACCGTGACCGGACTCCCGGCAAGCTCCCGCGCGAGATCGAAACTGAACATGATGAGGGCGAGCTTGCTCTGGCTGTAGGCGCGCATGCCGTCGTAATCCCGCTCGAGCATGACGTCCTCGAAATCGATGGCGTGCTGCGCCACCGAAGCCACGTTCACGATGCGCGCCTCCCCGGTCTCCTCACCCCTCAGCCGCAAAAGCGGCAGGAGCCGGTAACTCAACAGCACCGGCGCCAGGTAGTTGACCGCGAAGCGCAGTTCGTAGCCGTCCGCGCTGGTCTCGCGGTGCTGCGGCTCAGGCCCCGCGCCAAGCCCCGCGTTGTTGATGAGGACATCGAGCCCGCGCCAGTCCGCCGCGACCTCCTCCGCCAGGACCTCCACCTCGGCGAGCGAGGAGAGATCGGCGTTATAGTAGTGCAGCCGGTCGCTGCCGCTTGCCGCCCCGATCTCTTCCAGAACCCGTTTCCCCTTCTCGGGGTTTCTGCCGTGCAAAAGCACGGTGGCGCCTAGTTCGGCGAGCCCGGCGGCGACCCGCGCGCCGAGGCCGTCGGTGGCGCCGGTGATCATCACTACCAGTCCTTCCTGTCTCTTCATGGTGAACCTCCTCGCGTCAGGCGCTTGGCCTCAATCAAGGTCCCCCTTTCCCGCCACCCAGAAGGCAAGCCACTGCTGTTGCGGCGTGAGACTGTTGCCGTACTGCACGATCACCCCGTCTTCACGCTGATAGCTGCAGGACCAGCCGGGCTTGTCGGCACCCGGAAAGGTCGGGTAGTCCCCCGGATGCTCCATGGCGTCGTAAGGGGCGGCATAGGTCCCGTCGTCCTTCGGAGGAACGCAGCGCCCGTCCCCGGTGTACCAGATCTCGGCGGCTTCGACGCAGGAAGCCGCAAAGATCGCTATGGCAAAAGCTGCCATGACTGCTTTTTTCATGATGCCGATCCTCCCGTAATGCATCAAAAAGGTCAGGTCATCTTCAGCTCCTGGATGCTTCGGCGAAGGATGCCTCGGCCCCTGCGCGGATCTCCTCCTGGGTCAGGTCCCTCGTGTGGGTTGCCAGCATCCAGCTGTAGCCGAAGGGGTCGCGCAGGGCACCGGCCCGGTCCCCCCAGAACATCTCCTGCACTTCCATCTGCACCGTCGCCCCGGCCTCTACGGCGCGCCGGAAGGCGGCGTCGACGTTTTCAACGTAGAGGTAAAAGCTGACGGGCGACGCCCCCATGCTTTCCGCACTCTTGCACTGCTGCTGCTCGTCTCCCATCATGAGGATGGAATCCCCCACCAGGAGTTCGGCGTGCATGATGCCCCGGCCGTCCGGGGTCGGCATCGCGTAGCGCTCGACGGCGCCGAACGCATTTTTGTAGAACTCTATCGCCTTGCGGCACTCCCTGAACATGAACATGGGGGTGACGCTGTGGAATCCTTCCGGTATCGGTTTCAACATGACAAACCTCCCGTCTTTCAGGCATTTGCTTCCGACCAGTTCAGCATAGGATCCCCCCGAGTCGTTGTCAATAGCACCGACACAGTGCCCGCCGGACCGCTTTCCTTGCGTGCTTTGCCTGTCGACACCCGCAACACTTTTAGCTTTCGTGATTAGTTATGATCTTCCGCTGCACAACTTCCACATCCCCTCTCCCTCCGGGAGAGGGCCAGGGTGAGGGCGTCGGCAGTTGCAACTGCTCACTTCGCGGCAACGCCCTCACCCGCCCTACGGGCACCCTCTCCCGGAGGGAGAGGGGGGGCTAGCGGAGGATCATCCCTAATCGGGTTAACTTTTGTCGTGAACTGAAGGGCGGGCACGCGCGGCGCGATCATCCCACAGAAAAGCCGCCGTGGTATTTTTTTCATCGGTTTTTATCAATCTGTGGTAAAGACTCACTTGGCAGCTACCGATGAGTAAACTACCAGCATCCAAACTCGAAGCCCGCTCACGCTCTGAGGACGATAAAATGACCTGGTTGCGTTTCGTTATGACTGTGGCATTTCTGCTTATGTCAGCCTATTCGGTTCCCGATTGCGGCGCGGCACGCCCCGAGACCAACGTCGTCCTTACCCCCCAGGAACAGCAGTGGCTCAAACAGCATCCGGTCATCAAGCTCGCCCCCGATCCCGACTTCAAACCGATCGAGTTCTTCGACGAAAACGGCAGCTACCAGGGTGCGTCGGCCGACATCATCCGCCTCCTCGAGAAAAAACTCGGCATCACCATCACCGTGGTGCACCTGAAGAACTGGGACGAGGTGATGGAGAAGTTCAAGGCGCACGAGGTGGACCTTTTGGGCGCCATGGTGAAGACCCCGAACCGGGAGAAGTTCGCCCTCTTCACCGACACCCTGGTGACCGTCCCCGGCGGGATCTTCTCCCGGGTCGGCGTGATCCCGGGACAGACCCTGGCTGGCCTGAAAGGGAAGAGGGTCGCCGTGGTCTCGAACTACGCCGCCCACGACATCCTGAAAAACAGGTACCCAGAGATAAGGCTCGAGGTGGTGCCGGACGTGTCCACCGCCCTCGCCAAGACCTCGCTCGGCATGGTCGACTACTACGTCGAGAACATGGCCAACGCCACCTATTACGCGCAGGAAAGCGGCATCACGAACCTGCAGCTCGCCGGCAGGACCGACTTCGAGTATCGCTGGGGAGTGGGGATAAGAAAGGACTGGCCCGAGCTGCAGGGTATCCTCAACAAGGGGCTCGCCGCCATAGGGCCCGAGGAGCGCAGCGACGCCCTCAAGAAGTGGCTCTTCGTCGACGACATGCACTGGCGGCCGACCAGGACCTTCGTGGCGATGGCCGTCGCGGTTCTCCTCGCCCTCATGCTCGCGGCCGCCGCATACGCGAACTACGCCCTCAAGAAGGTGGTCAGAAGTCGCACCGCGTCGCTGCAGGACGAGCTGCGCGAGCGGGAGAAGGCGCAACAGGCGCTGAAGGAACTCTCCGTCCAGCTCGAGGACCGAGTGAGAGAGCGGACCGCCGAACTGGAGCGGGAGATCGCGGAGCGCAGCAAGACCGAGCAGGCGGTCGCGGCAAGCGAGCAGCGTTTCCGGGATCTCTTCCAGAACGTGGCCGACCCGGTCTACATCGCCGACGCCGACGGCCGGATCATCGCCGCCAACGACCAGGCGGTGAGCGAGGTCGGCTTCTCCCGCGCCGAGCTCCTCGAGCGGCGCATAGAGGATCTCGACGCGGTCAACGACGCCCCGGAGAAGGTCGCCGAGCAGTTCAGAGGGTTCTCCAACGCCGCCTCGGCCACCTTTGAGACCATGCACCGCAGAAAGGACGGCTCCACCTTCCCGGTGGAGGTGAAGGTCAGGCTGATCGACTTCGACGGCCGGCCCGCCGTGATCGGCGTGGCGCGGAACATCTCGGAACGCAGGAAGGCGGAAAACGAGCGCCTGCGGCTCGAACAGCAGTTGCTGCACGCGCAAAAACTGGAAAGCCTCGGCGTTCTGGCCGGCGGCATCGCACACGACTTCAACAACATCCTCACCTCCATCATCGGAAACACCGAACTCGCCCTCCTGCGTCTTCCCGCACAGTCGCCTGCCCTTGAGAACCTGCAGCGCGTCGAGGCTTCCGCAGTTCGCGCCGCCGACCTCGCCCGCCAGATGCTCGCCTATTCCGGCAAGGGGAAGTTCCTCATCGAGTCCATAGACGTGAACCGCATGCTCCAGGAGATGGGGCACATGCTGGAGGTCGCCATCTCGAAACGGGTGGTGCTCGACTACCGGTTCGGCGACGGACTCCCGGCCGTGGAGGTGGACGCGACGCAGATCAGGCAGATCGTCATGAACCTCGTGATCAACGCCTCCGAGGCGATCGGCGACAACGGCGGCACCATAACCGTCGCGACCTCCTGCGCCGACTGCAGGGAGGAGTACCTGAACGACGCCTGGCTCGTGGACCCGATCCCCGCCGGTTCCTACGTCGTCATCGAGGTCACCGACGACGGCTGCGGCATGGACAAGGCGACCCTCTCCCGGATCTTCGATCCCTTCTTCACCACCAAGTTCACCGGCCGCGGGCTCGGCATGGCCGCGGTACTCGGCATCATCCGCAGTCACAAGGGGGCCATCAAGGTCTACAGCGAACCCGGCCGGGGAACCACCTTCAAGGTGCTCTTACCAGCCGCGGCGGGGTGCGCCGGTGCGATCGCGCCGGAAGCGGACGCGCAAAACTGGCGGGGCGAAGGTGTGGTGCTCCTCGTGGACGACGAAGAGGAGATCCGCTCGACGGCGGGTGAGCTGCTGCGCGAACTCGGGTACGAGGTGATCACGGCCAGTGACGGTTGCGAGGCGGTCGAGGCCTACCGTACGCGCAAGGACATCGCCTTCGTGCTTTTGGACCTCACCATGCCCCACATGGATGGCGAGCAGTGTTTCCGCGAGCTGCGCCGGATCGATCCGACCGCCAGGATCATCATGTCGAGCGGCTTCAGCGAGCACGAGGTGGCCAAGAAGTTCGCCGGTCAGGGGTTGGCGGGGCTGATCCAGAAACCGTACAGGCTCTCCGCCTTGCGCAGCGTCATCATGGCGAGCCGGAATGCGGGAACCGCCTGACGCAGATTCGTCGGCGTACTTTACACTTCGTGATCCCCGGGAGGATTGAATTCGGAAAAAAGTCCTGTAAAGTAAATCATCTACCGCACGGTGCGGAAGCTCCCCATAACGACGGGAAAAAACGCATGCCGAACGCAAACGTTTACGCACAGGAAAAAACATCTCCCGCCGGCGCCCCCGTCTCCCCCTGGGGAAGGATCGTCATTTTCCTCCCCTATCTCGTCATGACCCTCTCCCTCCTGATGACCTGGTTCTTCTGGCGCCAGTACGACCACAGCCTCAACGTGCGCAGCCAGACCGTCTTCAGCGACCGGACCCAGGAAATCACGGAGCGCTTTTTCACCAAGCTAGTCGACGACGAGCAGATCCTGCGCGGCGCGGCCGGACTTTACAACGCAAGCGATGACGTGACACGCGACGAGTGGCGCCGCTACACGCAGTCGCTCTCCCTCGTGAGCAACTACCCGGGGCTGCAGGGGCTGGGCTTCACCGAGGTGGTCTACCCGAACGAGAGGGAGCGCCACATCCGCCGCATACGCAACGAAGGTTTTGCCTCCTACAACATGTGGCCCGGCGGCGAGCGCCCCTTCTACACCGCGATCATCTACCTCGAACCCTTCGACTGGCGCAACCGGCGCGCCTTCGGCTTCGACATGTTCTCCGAGCCGGTACGGCGCGAGGCCATGGAGCAGGCCCGCGACCGCGGGGAGGCCGCGGTGACCAGTCCCGTCGTCCTGGTCCAGGAGATCGAGAAGGACACCCAGAAGGGGATCCTCATGTACATGCCGGTCTACCGCCAGGGCGCAGCAATCGCCACGGTGGCGCAGCGGCGCGATGCCCTGAAAGGTTTCGTCTACAGCCCGATCAGGATGCTCGATTTCATGTCGGCGAACTTCCCCAAGGGGTCCAGCGACATCGGCTTCAGGATCTTCACGGAAAAAAGCGAGAATCCGGGCGCGATGCTCTTCGACAGCACCGCAGCCTGGAAAACGAAGGTGCCCAGCGATTACCGCAGCGACCTCACGACCTCGCTCACCGTGCACCGCTTCGGTCGAGACTGGCTCTTTTCCTTCCACTCCCTCCCCGCCTTCGCCATGGAGCAGAGGAGGGGGCAATCCCGCGGCTACCTGGCGGGAGGTCTGACGGTGAGCCTGCTCCTCACCGTCATCGCCTTCATGCTGCGTTCCGCCCATGCGAGCGCCATCGCCGCGGCGCAAGCGATCAACGAAAGCCGCGAGCGGTACCGCAAGATCTCGGAAGACAGCCCAGCCTACATAAGCACCACGCTTCCCGACGGCACCATCACCTACGCGAACCCGGCGCTCGCCGCCGGCACCGGCATGACCCAGGCCGAGATGATCGGAAAGAACTTCCTGGACTTCCTGCTGCCGGAGTACCGCGAACAGGTGCGCCGGGCCCTGAGCGCCACCTCGCCCGAAAACCCCACCTGCACCACGGAACAGGCGCTGAACGGTCCCGACGGGAGCGTCAGCTGGCACCAGTGGACCAACCGGGCCATCTTCGACGAGCAGAGAGGGCTTATCGGTTTTCAGGCGGTGGGGCAGGACATCACCGAGCGCAAACGCGCCGAGGAGGAACGGGCGCGCCTGGAGCAGCAGATGGTGCACGCCCAGAAGATGGAGAGCCTCGGCGTTCTGGCGGGCGGCGTCGCCCACGACTTCAACAACATCCTCATGGCCATCATAGGGAACGTCGATCTCTCCCTCATGGCACTTCCCGACGATTCGCCGGTGGTCGCGAACCTGAACCGGATCCAGCAGGCGGCAACGAGGGCCGCCGATCTGGCGAAACAGATGCTCGCCTACTCCGGCAAGGGGAGATTCTTCGTCGGCCCCGTGGACCTGAACCGGGTCGTGAAGGACCTCGAGCACATCCTCGAAGGGTCGCTGTCGGACCGCACCGGCCTGGAACTCGAACTGCACATCCCGCTCCCCGACATCGAGGCGGACGTAACACAGATCCAGCAGATCCTGATGAACCTCGTCATGAACGCCTCTGAGGCGATCGGCGACGGGCGCGGCGAAATCGTCATTACGACCGGCGTGATGGAAATGGACCGCACGAGCCTGAAGGATGTCCTTCTCGGCGAACAGATGGAAGAAGGGAACTACGTCTTTCTGGAGGTAAGCGACAACGGCTGCGGCATGGAAAGGGAAATGGTCGCCAAGATCTTCGACCCCTTCTTCACCACCAAGTTCACCGGGCGCGGCCTCGGACTCGCGGCGGTGCACGGCATCGTGCGCGGCCACAAAGGTGGGATCAAGGTCTACAGCGAACCGGGCAAAGGGAGCGTCTTCAGGGTCCTCTTCCCGCAATCCCACGCTCCGGGCGAGGAAAAAGGCGCGCCCTCCCCCGCCGCGGACGGCTGGCAGGGGGAAGGCAAAGTGCTTCTAGTTGACGACGAGGAGGTGGTGCGCTCGATCGCCTCGGCGCTTTTAACCGAGCTAGGCTACACGCCGCTTCTGGCCGAAAGCGGCGAGGAGGCGCTCGCCCTGTACCGCGACACGAAAGGGATCCAGGCCGTCATCCTCGACCTCACCATGCCGCACATGGACGGCGAGGCATGCTTCCGCGCGCTCAGGCTCCTGGACCCGGAGGTGAAGGTGATCATGTCCAGCGGCTTCAGCGAGCACGACGTGGTCGAGAAGTTCAACGGCGGCCTTGCCGGCTTCATCCAGAAACCCTACACGCTCGGAACGCTCAGGGCCGTCATGAAGAAGGTGTGAATCAGGGCGTCACGGCCATCCTGGTAAAGAGGTAATCGTTTGCGGCCACCGGCGTATGACAGCCGAAGCACTCGTTGACGAACGAAGCATCCTTGCCGTACGGCTTCAGATCCTTGCCGACGAACCTCGCGAAGCCCCAACCTCCCGTCTCCTTGTACTTCTTCGCATCCTTCACCATGAACTCGACCTGTACGAACTCCCCGGACTCGGTCGCCACGGGAAACGACGGGTGCTTCACCGCCTTCCAGGCCACCTTGGCGAGCACGCTACCGTCGGGGAGAGGCTTCACCCCGGCCCTCAGGCCCGCTACGGCGATCTCGTTTCCGGTGATGACGCGGATGTGCCCCTTGTCCTCCCGGTACGACGGGGCGACCACCCTCCACGACATGTAGTCCGGGTAGAGGGCGATGCCGTTGGGAGCGACCGGGGTGGGGCCGGCAAGCACGGGGATCGCCATGGAGAGCAGAGTGACACAGGCAAGAATCGCTTTTCTCATAAAGACCTCCTCCAACATTGATGACGGTAGTTGCAGCGACATGTGTAAAGGGTTGGGAAGTGGAAGAGAGTAAACGATGAAACAATAACAAAAATTTTCCATCGGTAAAGAAAGCCCGTGACAGATCAGGCGAGGACGAAGCCGAAGAGCGACCGCATTTGACAGTCGGGTTTGCCGGGTGTATTAGGTTATGCCGAGTTTCGCGGAAAAAGGAGGGCGTTTTGTCCAGAGCACTCGGCTTTTTGAGCATCGCTGTCTTTATTCTGGTTCTGTTTTCCGCCGCGTCCCCGGCGTTTGCCGCGAAAACGCTCGTGGTCGGCATGGAACTCGCCTACCCTCCCTTCGAGATGACCGACGCAAGCGGACGTCCCGACGGGGTAAGCGTGCAACTCGCGCGGGAGCTCGGCAAGGCGCTCGGGCGCCCGGTCGAGATCAAGAACATCGCATTCGACGGGCTGATCCCCGCGCTCAAAACGGGGAAGATCGACCTCATCATCTCCTCCATGACCGCAACCTCCGAGCGGGCGCGCTCCATCGACTTTTCCGATCCGTACTTAAGCACCGGTCTCTGCCTCCTGGTGGGGAAGGACGCACCGGTCGCCTCCATAGCCGACCTCGACCAGCCCGGGCGCACCGTCGCGGTGAAGAAGGGAACCACCGGCCACGTCTACGCCGCCGCACACCTGAAAAAGGCGAGCATGCTTGTCCTCGACAAGGAGGCCGCCGCGGTCCTCGAAGTAGTACAGGGTAAGGCCGACGCCTTCATCTACGACCAGATGTCCACCTTCCGCAACTACCAGAGAAATCCCGAGACCACGCGCGCGATCCTGAAGCCCTTCCAGACCGAATCGTGGGCCATAGGGATGCGCAAGGGAAACGGCGCGCTGAAGGCGCAGGTGAACCGCTTCCTCGCCGATTTCCGGCGCTCCGGCGGCTTCGAGAGGCTGGGCGATCGTTACCTGAAGGAGGAGAAGGAGAGCTTCCGCAGGATGGGCTACCCCTTCTTCTTCTGACATCCCCAAAGCGGGACGCACTGCGCCCCCCGCCGCCTGCCGAGGTGCCATGTCCCGCCGCCGCTTCCAGATCCTTTTCGCGCGCAGCAGAGGTAACCACGAGGAGATTCCCCGCTTCGGCCGCGCCGTCGGTGTGACGAGCGCCCTGTTTCTGCTCGCGCTCGTCCTAAGCTTCGCCTTCTCGCGCCTTAACTACGGCTGGAACTGGGAGGCGGTTTACCAGTACCGGCGGATGTTCGTCTCCGGCTGGCTCATCACCCTCGCCATCTCCGCCGCATCCCTAGCGGCGAGCCTCGTCATCGGCCTTGCCGCCGCCCTTTCGCACCGCTCCCCGTTTCTGCCGCTACGCTACCTGGGCAAAATCTACGTCGAGTTCATCCGCGGCACGCCGCTTCTGGTGCAGATCCTCGTCTTCTTCTACGTGGTCGCCGACGCCTTCGGGATCGGGAACCGCTACCTGGTCGGGACGCTCACCCTCGCCTTCTTCGCCGGCGCCTACATAAGCGAGATCATCAGGGCCGGGATCGAAAGCGTCGGTGAGTCGCAGCTCGATTCCGCCCGGGCCATCGGGCTCACCCCGTACCAGACCTACCGCTACGTCGTCTTTCCCCAGGTTATGCGCAGGATCCTCCCGCCGCTTGCGGGACAGTTCGCCTCCCTGATCAAGGACTCGTCGCTTCTGTCGATCATCGCCGTGAGCGAGTTCACCCTGAACGCCCAGGAGGTGAACGCCTTCACCTACTCGACCATGGAAAGCTACCTTCCCCTGGCGCTCGGCTACCTTGCCCTCACCCTTCCGATCTCCATGCTGAGCAAGTACCTGGAGACGAGGTACCGCTATGCGTCTTAGGCTCGACGGGGTGGTGAAACGCTTCGACGGGGTGACCGCCCTGGACGGCATCACCCTTTCGCTCTCCGGGGCGCGCTCCATCGCGCTGATCGGTCCCTCCGGCGGCGGCAAGTCCACCCTGTTGCGTGTGCTGGCCGGGCTCGAGCTTCCCGATATGGGGGGCGTGGAGATCGACGGCGTGCCGCTTCCGACCGACGGAGAGAGCCTCATAAGGTACCGGCGCGGCATCGGCACCGTCTTTCAGTCCTACAACCTCTTCCCCCACCTGACCGCGCTTGAAAACGTCACCCTCCCCCTCGTGCAGGCGCACGGCTACGCGAAAGAAGCGGCCAACCGCTACGCCATGGAACTTCTAGACCGTTTCCAGCTCTCCTCCCACGCCGGCAAGCGCCCCTACGAGCTCTCCGGCGGACAACAGCAGCGCGTCGCCATCGTGCGCGCCGTAGCGATCAAGCCGCGCTTTTTACTCTTCGACGAGCCGACCTCAGCCCTCGATCCCGAGATGACCGCCGAGGTACTCGACCTGATCGCCGAACTCCGTGCCCAGGAACGCGAGCTGATCATCGTGACCCACGAGATGGGCTTCGCCAAGCGAGTCGCCGACCACGGCATCTTCCTCGGATCCGGCAGGATCGTAGAAGAAGGCCCCGCCGCCGCACTCTTCGAGACCCCCCAGAGCCCCGAACTCAAAGCCTTTCTCGGCAAAGTCCTCAAATACTAAGGTTCTCCATGGTATTCCGGGGAGCCGATAGTGTTACTTGTCTAGCAGAGAGCATGCCCTGACGTCCCCCCCTTTGCGAAGGTTCATCCGGGAATTCCGGGAAATGCTGCTCTGATTTTGAGAAAGAAGTAGTCATGGTCCCGGTATCCATAGGCTACTCTTTTGATCACTTTGATCTTGTTGTTGATGCCTTCGAGGATGCCTG
>NZ_RAHW01000004.1 GCF_004117875.1 Geomonas oryzae
CTAATCGGCCGTGAGGCTTGACCATAAAAAATTCTCGAGAGGGGGGTGGACCTCCACCCCCCGATCATATACTGCCGAATCCTACGATCACGAAATGCAATTGTAAAACTGTCAGACTAGTCTGACCAGTCCGACTGGTCCGACGTCCGACGATAGAGAGCTTCGCGCTAAGCGCGTAAAAGTTTCTCTGTGGCAATGCCGAGAGGGTCACACCCGTTCCCATCCCGAACACGGAAGTTAAGCCTCTCTGGGCCGATGGTACTGCACTGGTAACGGTGTGGGAGAGTAGGTCGCCGCAGGGAATTTAATAGAAAAGCCCCACCGGAATCCCGGTGGGGCTTTTCGCTTTTCAAAGTTCGTAAATCCTGCAAGGTCGTTGCCTGGGGAGATCTACCTATTAGATTGACACTTCAACATTTTTAATGTACTAATTGGCATATTTATATGCAATTGGGGCATTTATGTTTTTCCGCAAATATCTTTCCTCACTACGCAGCACCTACATATTCATGGTTTGTTTCGGTCTCCTTATGGGGGCCGTCTTTCCGTTCTACTCCTGGATTTTTTTCGGCAGCAAGGCCTTCGCCCCCCTGTACGCCTTCGGCTGCCTGGCCGCTGGGTTCATCGTCGGCACCTTCTGCTATCACATCATAAAAGAAGCATTGCGGCTTTACGTCGAGCAGCAACTAAAAACACTCGTAAAGATTACCGGAGAGGTTTCCGTCGGTGAGGCTACCGGGACCGGTGACGAACTGCACCGGCTTATCGAGTGCAACGACGCTCTGATGAACCGCGTCCTGGTGATGGTCGAAAACGTAACGAGGCTCGCCGCCGACATCTCCGGACGCCATGACCGGCTCACCGCCGACTTCACCAAGACGGTCGAGGACAACGAAAAACAGGCCGCAAGGGAGAAAGAGACCCTCGGGGCCATCGATGATATGAACGCCTTTTTCCGCGACCTGCTCCATGAGATAGAAGACATCGCCTCGCGTACCGACGAGCGCGCCTCAATCTCGGCTGAAATGAGTGCGGCAACCGATGCCATTGCCCTCAGCATCCAGGAATACTCCGCTTCTGTGATGGAGACTTCCGCTTCCATCGAGGAAATGGCTGCCAGCATAAAAGGTACCTCCACCAACATCGAGGCACTGACCAACTCCACCGAACAGACTTACAACTCCATTCTCGCCATCGGTAACTCGATCGTCGATATCCGCGACAAGGCCAAAAGGACATCGGATTGTTCCGACAAGGTGCGGGTGCAGGCTGCGGACGGCATGGACGCGATGACGGCCACCATAGCCGCCATGACGGAAATAGAGGAGTATAGCGATCATTCAGTTGAGGCGATCAATCGGCTATCCCAACACTCCCTGCGTGTCGGCGAGTTCCTTGAGGTCATCAAGGAGGTCGTTTCACAGACGAACCTGCTCTCCCTCAACGCCTCGATCATTGCCGCTCAGGCCGGCGAACGGGGCAAGGCTTTCGCCGTGGTCGCAGAGGAAGTGCGCGCCCTTGCGAAACGGACCTCCGCCTCCACCGACGAGATCGAGGAGCTGGTCGGCAACATACAGAAGGAGACCGCTGCCGCCGAGACCGCCGCAAGGCTTGGCAAGGACAAGGTTGCCGAAGGGGTGAGGGTTTCGGAAAAAGCAGACGCGGCACTGCACCGGATCGAGGAAAGTGCCGCAGAGGCCTCCCGGATGGTTCAGCAGATCGCTGCGGCCACCAACGAGCAGGCGTCGGGGAGCCGCCTCATCACCGATGAAGCGGAGAAGAACCTCTCACGCGTCAAACAGTTCAGCCGTGCCATCCAGGAGGAAGAAGCCGGGGCCCAACTCATCGTTCGCAGCCTCGAGCGGATGCGCAGTCTCTCAGAGAAGATCACCCGCTCGACCGACGAGCAGGTGCGCGGCAACAGGATGTACATGAAGAGCGTCCAGGAGGACAACGACAAGGTCAAACGACTGAAAGAGACCTGCATGGAACAGATCGCCATCGGCGATGTGCTCAGAAATGACGTCACCGAAGTCGACCGGCTGATCCAGGGGACCGCGGAAGAGGCGAAGAAGATGCTGGAAGAGATCGAGGCGATCAACGGCCTCATAGGCGCCGTGCACCGCGAGATGGAGACTTTCCGCAAGTTGTAGTTCTTCTCCCCGAGTCATTCTCTAAGCCCCGCAGGTACAACCTGCGGGGCTTTTTGTGTCTTTTGCCGGGGGGAGAGCTTTCTTGACAAAGCAGACTACCTGTGTAGATTGTCATATGTTAATTTTGCCGACATTTCCTGCAGCAACATTTCCGCAGGCTGTCGCTTCATGCTGTCTATCCTGCAGTGGCTGGTTCCTTGATCTTCCAGATGACAGGGGGCGGAATGAAGTGGACTCTACATGCTTTGGTTTCTCCGTCGATCGCCGTGGTGTTCCTGGCGGTGTCGCTTTTTACTACAGGGATAGGTCATGCCGACCAAGCGATCTTGCCCGCTCGTGAAGCTCAAGTCCCGCCTGCGTCTGACGTTACGCTGCCTGCAGCCGGCGACGCAGCCACATCCTTTTTTACGTGGAGAACGGCAGAGCGCCTTCACCCGAATTTCCAAGTAGCAAAAGCTGATGTCGATCGTCCGCAAACAGTTGCCGTGGATTTGAGGCCGGTCCTTTCCTGGGAGACCGGCGAAGGGAAAAGCTACCTCATCCCGGCCCTCGAGATACCCGGTTTCATCATCGCCCTCAACGCCTTCGACAGGACCTTTCTAAACGACAAAAGAACGGAAGAGGGAAGAAAAACCTACTCAACCAACCCTTCCTCCTTCTGGCGCCAACTGACGCACCAGGACTGGACCTTCGATCAGGACACCTTCCAGGTAAACCAGTTCGGCCATCCTTACGAAGGGGCGACCATGTACGGGTTTGCCCGTTCATCCGGCCTCAACTTCTGGCAATCGCTTGTCTACAGCAACGCCGGAAGCTTTCTCTGGGAGATGGCCGGAGAGAATTCCCGGCCGTCCTTGAACGACCTGATCACCACTGGAAATGCGGGGAGCCTTCTGGGGGAGGCCCTTTTCCGCATGGCCGAACTCGTGCTTGAGGAAGGGGGGAGTCGCCCAACCTTCGGTTACGAAGTGGCCGCAGCGGCGATTTCTCCGTCGACAGCCTTCAACAGGGCGGCTTTCGGCAAGCGGTTCGATGTTATCTTTCCCAATCACAAACCGGCAACGCTCTGGATGTTCAGGGGCGGCGCGAGCGTCGACACGCACTCCAACAACATCAGCGCGAAGGTGGCGGACCGCTCGCGCGAGGGGATCGGCATCCTCGAGTTTTCCATGAGCTACGGTCTCCCAGGCAAACCCGGATACACCTATCACCGCCCCTTTGATTACTTCAACTTTGAAGTCTCGGCGAGGCCCACATCCAACAACCTGGTCGATACGCTGACCGTGCACGGCCTGCTGAAAGGAAAACGGTACGGGCTGGGAGACAATTACCGCGGCATCTGGGGCCTTTACGGGAGTTATGACTACATCTCCCCGTACCTGTTCCGTGTCTCGAGCACCGCACTCTCCCTGGGAACTACCGGCCAGTTGTGGGTCGGGCCCGACGTAGCACTGCAGGGCTCGATACTTGGAGGCGTCGGTTTCGGAGCCACGGGACTGGAGACCGACGTGGTCGAGGAACGCGGTTATCACTTCGGAGCGACGCCGCAGATGTATATCGGTCTTAGGGGACTCTTCGGGGAGAGAGCGATGCTGGACGTGACAGGAAGAGGGTATTACGTCAGCAGCCTGGGGCCGGATCATGACGGCTCGGAGTCCGTTTTCAGGGGACACGCGCTTTTCACCTTGAGAGTCCATGGGAATCACGCCCTCGGCATACAATATTCCGAGTCGATACGCCAGACGAACTATGCTAATATAAGCAGCAAGTCGCGCTCAGAAGGGACTATAAGTCTTGTGTATAGCTTCGTGAGTGACAGAACGTTCGGTGCGGTTGAGTGGCGGGATTCAGCGGAACAGTAAGTGCCGCTGCTTAATTTCAATGTTGTCATAAAAAGAAAGAGAGGTGTGTAGATGAAATACTTGAAGAGGCTTTTGCTGCCCGTTCTGGTCTGCCTTTCCATCATTTCCGGCTGTGCCGTCAACAAGTCATCGGTCGGGGGCTTCAACCTCATCTCGGTCTCCGAAGAGCAGCAACTCGGGGACAAGTTCGCCGTGGAAGTGGAAAAACAGCACAAGGTCATAAGGGACCCGGAGGTGCAGGCCTACATCGACGGTGTCGGAAAAAGGCTCCTGACCGGGGTGCGCAAGCAGGACTTCCCCTTCACCTTCCAGGTGGTGCAGGACGAGAGCGTCAACGCCTTCGCCATCCCGGGAGGGCACACCTACGTGAACACCGGACTCATCAAGGCGGCATCCAGCGAAACCGAACTCGCCGCAGTCATGGCCCACGAAATGAACCATGTCGTGGCCCGGCACTCGACGAGGCAGATGACCCAGCAGTACGGCTACAGCCTCATCGTCAGCCTCCTCCTTGGGGGGCAAAGCGGGGAGCTCTCGAAGCTTGCGGCCGACCTTTTCGGCAAGGCGGGGGGGATGTATTACAGCAGGGAGATGGAGAGCCAGGCCGACTACCTGGGCGTCGAGACCATGTACAAGGCAGGCTACAACCCGGAGGGTATGGTGAGCTTTTTCAAGAAGCTCGACGCGGCCGAGGAGCGGCAACCAAGCACGATCGCCAGGTATTTCTCGTCGCACCCCGAGACCATTGACCGGATCAAGGACATCCAGAAGGAAATCGCCCAACTGCCGCCGAAGAGCTGGCCCCCCGAGTCCAACTCGCAGTTCAACCGCATAAAGGCCAAGGTGCAAAAGCTCTGAGCGGGGCGTGCATAGTGACAAAGAGGAAACATCATCCCCTGCGGCAGCGCCGCAGGGGCATCTTTATTTACGGGAGCAGTCATGACGGAAGCGATACGAGGCCTTGAACCCCAGATATTCTGGCGCTGTTTTGCGGCTATTGCCGCCATTCCCAGGCCCTCCGGGCACGAGGAGAGACTCGCTGACTACATCCTGAAGCGGGCCGGGGAACTCGGGCTGGAGGGGGCGAAGGACGATTGCGGCAACGTCGTGGTGCGGCTAGCGGCCACGCCGGGAAGGGAGGGGGTCCCTTCGGTCTGTCTGCAGTCCCACCTGGACATGGTTTGCGAGAAGAACGCGGACACGGTGCACGACTTCATGAACGATCCTATCGAGCTGGTGCGACGGGGGGATGTGCTCACCGCGAACGGAACCACGCTCGGCGCCGACAACGGGGTCGGCGTGGCCACCTCGCTGGCCGTCATGGAGGGGGGAAGCGGCGAACATGGACCGATAGAGCTCCTCTTCACCGTCGAGGAGGAGACCGGCCTCAGGGGGGCGAAGAACCTGGACCCGGCCCTGGTCGGAAGCCGGACGCTGCTGAACCTGGACTCCGAGGAGGAAGGGGCGCTCTACATCGGATGTGCCGGCGGCAAGGACACCGTAGGGCGCTGGCACCTCGCGACCGAAGCTGCGCCGGATGAGGCGGTGGCGTTCCGCCTTTCTGTCAAAGGGCTGAGGGGGGGGCACTCGGGGCTCGACATAGACAAGGGGCTTGGCAACGCCATCAAGCTCCTGAACCGGGCCCTGCTTCGGATGGCTGAGCTCGGCGCGCGCCTCGTTGCGATCGACGGCGGCAACATGAGAAACGCGATCCCGCGCGAGTGCGCCGCGGTCCTGTACCTGCCGTCCGAACAGCAGGGGAGGGGCGAGGAACTGGTGGCCGAACTCGAGGGTACCTTCAAGGCGGAGTTGGCCGGGGTTGATCCGGGGGTGCGGCTCACCATCGCACGGGAGGTGGCGCCGCCCAAAAAGGTGCTGGAGCGGGACCTGCAGCGGCGCGTCATGCGGGCCATCGCCGGGCTTCCCAGCGGCGTCCAGCGCATGAGCAGCGACATCCCGGGGCTCGTGGAAACCTCCACCAACGTCTCGGTGGTCAGCACCACCGGCGATGCGGTTGTCCTCATCACGAGCCAGCGCAGCTCCAGCGCATCGCGCCTTGCCGAGATGGTGGAGACGGTCGAGTCGACCCTGCAGCTTTCCGGCGCCGAGCTCGAGGTGAGCGAGGGGTACCCGGGGTGGCAGCCCAACATGGACTCGCACGTCCTGAAGGTCGCCAAAGGGTGCTACCGGCACCTGTACGGCAGGGATCCCGAGGTGAAGGCGGTGCACGCCGGGCTCGAGTGCGGCATCATCGGTGAGCGCATCCCGGGGATCGACATGATCTCTTTCGGTCCGAACATGGAGAAGGTGCACTCCCCGGACGAGCGGGTCTACATCGAAAGCGTAGGCAACTACTGGAATTTTCTGCTCGAGGTGCTGAAGACGGTGTAGCGGCACTACTGGTTAAGTTCGCAGAAAAAGCGGATCACCATGGGGACGATGGCGTTGGTCCGGGAGATGAGCACCCTCTGGGTCATCTCCCGGCACCGCCGCCCGAGCCGGCACTTAAGCGAGATGTCGTGCAGCCCCGCGCTGCACTGGAAGACCCGGAGCGTGTCGCCGTTGGTGTTCTCGCCCTGGTAGAGCCCGTCGATGCTGACGCTGCCCCGGCGCTGGCAGGAAACGGTGAAGTATTCCATGCTCCCCCCTTCCGGTCCTTGATTGGAGACGATTAAGTATCGCCCGCGGCGTCGGGACTGCAAGGGGATGCAACGGATAGGGGCTAGAGGACCTGCACCTTGAGTCCTTCTCCCGGTGCGGATCGATAGATGAAGGTGATCTCGGTCGCCTCCTCGCGCCATGGCAAGGTGCGGTAGTCCCGTGCGAAGCCGTGGCGATACTGCCTGATCCGCTCGCCGGGAGTTGAGGCCGGGCGCGCTGGTGGGGGGCTTGCCGCGGCTTGCCGTTCCTTGTCGAAAAAGGCCGGAGTGTTGCCGCCGGGATAACCGGTGAGGCAGAAATCGTAGCAGAGGGCGTCGCGCAGGCGCTCGAGCCCCTCGTCCTTGAGGGCTTCTCCGGCAAAGCGCCATAACGCCTCGAAGAGCGCGGCGAGGGAGAGGTTGCCGCTCACCCCTTCCCCCTCCAGGAACTCCGCCGCCATCGAGAATAGCTGCGACAGCGGGAAGTGCGTGGCGAACTCGTGCAGGCTCGCCGAGAACCTGCCGCTGTTGTAGACCTGGTCGAGCAGGCGGCTGATCCCCTCGATGCGACGGATGTCGTCAAAGGAAAGCCAGGGGGTGCGCAGTATCTTGTAAGGCGCCGCTTCCGCGTAGGCGTAACCTTCCTTCCTGGCGATGCCGCGCATGGCGGTTCCCTTCAGCACCTTCAACGGCTCTACCTGGATGTGGTCGGCACCGAGGGCGAAAAGCCCCTGCACCGAGGCTAGGAAGCCGTCCAGCGACTCGCCGGGAAGCCCCGCCACCAGATCGAGATGAACCGTCACACCCGTCGTCGCCCTGAGTCTCGCCACGTTGGCGTAAAGCTTCTCCAGGCTCGATTTCCGCTCCACCTTGGCAAGCGTCTCCTCTCCCCCCGACTGCACCCCGATCTCGAAACGGAACACACCGGCCGGGACCTGCGCCAGGAGGGCCAGGTTCTCCTCGGTGAGCAGTTCCGCCGCGATCTCGAAATGAAACTTGCTGCCGCGGTTGTGTTCGAGGATGAAGCGCCAGATCTCGTTCGCCCGTCCCGCGTCGTAGTTGAAGGTACGGTCGGCGAGCTTCACGGTCTGAGCCCCCGCATCGATGAGCACGAGCAGGTCCTTTTTGATCCTCTCCATGGAGAAGGAGCGCACCCCCTGTTCGATCGACGACATGCAGAAGGCGCAGGAGAACGGACAGCCGCGCGAGGTCTCGTAATAGACGAGCGGCTTTTTGAGGTCGACGAGTGCCGCGGCGAAAGGGGAGGGGATGTCGTCGAGGTGCGCCATGGCGCCCCGCTCCGGATTGGCGATCACCTCTTCCCCTTCGCGGTAGGTGAGACCGGCGATCTCGTCCAGTGGGTGCCCCAGGTGCAGGGCGTCGATCAGCTCCCGGCAGGTCGCTTCCCCTTCCCCCCGGACGATGCAGTCCACCGAAGGGTTACGAACCATGAGGTCGAAGGCTCCGAAGGAGACCTCGGGGCCTCCAAGCGCCATGAAGGAGTGAGGCTGCAGTTGTTTCAGGTCGGAGGCGAGTTTCAACGTGAGTTCGGTGTTCCAGATGTAGCAGGAAAAAAGAACGACGTCCGCCTGCTCCGCGTGGAGTTTCGCGAGCAGAAGGTCCGGGTGCTCGTTGATGGTGAGCTCCAGGATGCGGTACTCGACACCGGAAACCCGAGGGGCCGATACGGCGAGATACGGGAGGGCCAAAGAGGCGTGGACGTACTTGGCGTGCAGTGTGGTGAACAGTATCTTCATGGGCGGGGATTGTAGCCCATTTATGTGCGGCGGTGCCAGAAAAATGGTGGCACGCGCGTCGCGGCACCCGGAGCGGCACGGGACGCATCCCTTGCCCGCGCCACGCTTTTTTGTTACTGTAAGCGGCTGCTGAAACAAAACCCGAGCCATTGGCCACGGAGAAAATCTGAGACTTCTGAGAAAGGCACAGAATCAAAACCCGTAGCCACGGAGAACTTCTGAGACAATCTGAGAACTGCGAAAACAGGGTTGGAACCTGGAATCGAAGATTTTAAGTCGTGCGCTTTCTCCGATGTTCTCAGATTTTCTCCGTGGCCAACGGTTTTCAAAGGATAAACATGAAACGCAAGAAACTGCCGAAACTGCTCTACGCCGACAGCCAGGGCAACATCTACGATCACCCCTACCTCAACATGGCAGGCATGAGCGCCAACGAAGCCGTACTCCCCGAGTCGGTGGAGCTGATCCCGCTCCCCGAGGACAGCCGCCTCTTCACCATACCCGACACCCCGCCCGTCGCCTGGGACGAGCGCGAGGGGCGTTTTCGCACCGTGAGCCACGTCAAGGAGGGGCGGCGCAGCATGAAGGTCCAGGCCGTCTCAGCCTTCATGGCCCCAGGCTACATGCGCACCCTGCTTCCCGCCTGCGAATACGCGAAGAAGAGGGTGCATCTGCCGCTTTGGTCCTACACCGCCGTGGGGTGGGACGAGGAGACGGAGCGCTTCGTCGTGGCGGCGACCCGCGTGGACGCCAACGAGAACTGGCTGCCGAAGAATTACGACGACAGAAAGCTCGATCCCCTGGTGCGCAAGCTGCTCGCCGAGTTCCCGAAGAACCGGCTCATCGAGCAGCTCTCCCGTTGCGCCGTCGACTACCACTGCTTCGCGGCCAAGAACCTCTTCTTCCGCAGGTGGGAAGCACCCATCCCGACCTCGCCGGTCTGCAACTCGCGCTGCCTCGGGTGCATCAGCCTGCAGCCGTCCGATTGCTGCCCCTCGAACCACGAGCGCATCCCGTTCGTGCCGACACCGGAGGAGATCGTCGAGCTCATGCTGCCGCATCTTTTGCAGGCGCCGGAGCCGATCGTCTCTTACGGCCAAGGGTGCGAGGGGGACCCGATCATGCAGGCGGACACCGTCGCCGAGGCGACCAGGAGACTCAAGGCCGGCAGCTCACGCGGCACGGTGAACTTCAACTCGAACGGCTCCATGCCGGACCGGATCCGCATGCTCTGCGACGCGGGGATGGACTCCATGCGCTTCTCGATGAATTCGGTGCAGGAGGGGTTCTACAACAACTACTACCGTCCCAAGGGGTACCGCTTCGCCGACGTGGTGGAATCGGTGAAGACGGCCAAGGAGCGCGGTCTCTTCACCATGATCAACTACCTCGTCTCGCCCGGCGTGACGGACAGCCCGTCCGAGGTCGAGGCGCTCCTCAAGTTCATCGACACGACCGGCGTGGACATGCTGCAGATGAGGAACCTCTCCATCGATCCCGCTTTCTACAACGAGAGGATGGGGGTGGAAAAGAGGGGGATCGGGATGTACCGGATGCTGCAGGAGGTGAAACGGGAGTTCCCGAAGATCCAGTACGGCTACTTCAACAGGACGCGCGAGAAGTTCTTCCCGGAGGGGTTTGAGAAAGGGTGGCCGATCAAAGGCAATTGACAGTTGACGATTGACAATTGACAGTGAACGGCCTTTCCATACGTTGCATTACTAGGGGGGCCGTCGCGGCTATTTCAGCAACTGCTCCAGCTTCTTAAGGTCGAAACCCTCGACGATCCTGCCGTAGATCATGAAGGTGGGGGTGGCGTTCATCTTGTTCGCCTTCGCGATCTCTTCGTGCTCCTTCTGAAGCTTGATCCCGGCAGGGGTGATCTCGGAGAGCTTTCTCTTGTCGAAGGTGTCGGAAGCGGCCTCGTGGAACGCCTTCGCCTTGTCCTTCGCGGACAGGATGTACTGGACCTTGTCCTTGGACATCGGATGTCTTTTCAGCGGGATGAAGAAGACGTAGCGGGTGACGTCGGTCCGTTTCTCGAAGTACGCCTCGGCCTTGCGGCAGAAGGGGCAGTCCGGGTCGGTGAACTCGATCACCGTGGTCTTGCCGTTGCCGATCTTGACCGCCTTGTCCAGATCGAGGCTGTCCTTCGCCGCAAACGCCGATGCCGCGACGATCAGCGCGAGCAGGACCACAAGCGGCATCATCCATCTATTCATTCCGTCTCTCCTGTGACTATTCATCGCCGTACCTGATGCTGAAACCGGCGCACTCCCCGGTGTACTCCCCCGCCTTCTCGATCAACTCGTCCACGCGCGCGGCTTCCGGACCCCGCCGGCACCACTGCACCATGGCCCGGACGTCGTCTTCCTCCCCTTCGAAACACGCCTCGACGGAGCCGTCGGCCAGGTTGCGCACCCAGCCGGAGACGTTATGCCCGGCCGCGGTTCGGGCGGTGTGGTGCCTGAAGGCGACTCCCTGCACCCGGCCGCGCACGAGGACCATCGTCCTTATTTTCACTTTTCCCCCAGCTCCTTGGAGCGCGCGACGCAGACATCGACCGCATTGATGGTGGCGGCACGGAAGCCGTCGCAGTCGAGGGAGTGCATCGCGGCGATGGTGGTCCCCCCGGGGGAGGCGACGTTGCTTTTCAGGACCGCCGGGTGCTCGTGGCTTTCCAGGAGGAGCTTTGCGGTGCCGTAGACGGTCTGGGACGCGAGGGCGGTCGCAACGTCCCTGGTGAGGCCGTGCTTCACGCCGGCATCGCTCAACGCCTCGATGAAGGTGAGCACGTAGGCCGGGCCGCTGCCGGAGACGCCGGTTACCGCGTCGAGGAGCTTCTCTTCCACGACGCAGGTGGTCCCGACCAGGTCGAAGATCCTGCGGGTGAGCGCCAGGTCGTCCTCGGTGGCGTTGTAGCCGCGGGCGATCGCGGATGCCCCTGCAAGCACGAGCGCAGGCGTGTTGGGCATGACCCGCACCACGCGGGCGCCGGCACCCAGCATCCCCTCGATGGCGGCGCTTTTGACCCCGGCCATTATCGATATGAAGAGCTTCTCAGGCGTCGCGTCGAGGTGGGAGAGCACCTGGGAGGCGACCTGTGGTTTCACGGCGAGGATCACGGTGTCGCTCATACGGCACAGCGCGACGTTGTCCGAGAGCACCTGCACGCCGTAACGCTCGGCGAGCAGCTTGCGGCGCGGCTCGGAGGGCTCGGAGACCGCCAGCTCGGCGGCAGGGACGCCGCCCGCCAAAAGCCCCTTGATGATCGCCTCGGCCATGTTGCCGCCGCCGATGAAACCCGTTCTCTTCTCCATGCCTTGCCTCCCGCCTCAGTAAGGATTTAGTTCCAGTGATAGGTAATAAATCCGCCCCCAAATGTCAACAGAATTGATTAGATTTAATTATTGTTGGTGCGGCGGCTGAGGCGGTTGTCACAGTGACCGCATAGGCTAGACTGAAACCCTGGAGGTGCGCCGTGTTCAAAGGCATTACCGGCAACGTTCTCATCCTGGGCCTCGTCAGTTTCTTCACCGACGTCTCAAGCGAGATGATCTACCCGCTTTTGCCGTTGTTTCTTACCGGAGTGCTCGGAGCAGGTCCTGTATTCCTCGGGGCCATTGAGGGAGTGGCGGAATCGACCGCTTCCTTTTTGAAGCTCGTCTCCGGCATAGTGTCCGACCGTGTGCACAGCAGGAAAGGGCTGGTGCTTTCCGGGTACGCGATCTCCTCGCTGATGCGCCCTCTGATCGGGAGCGCCGGCACGCCGCTCGCCGTGCTGCTCATCCGGACCGGCGACCGGGTGGGGAAGGGGATCCGCACCTCGCCGCGCGACGCGCTGATCGCCGATTCCGTGGAGCCTTCCATGCGCGGAAAGGCCTACGGGTTCCACAGGTCGATGGACCACGCAGGCGCCCTGGTCGGGCCTCTCATCGCGACCTTTCTGCTTGCCTACTTCATAAGCGACCTGCGCCAGCTCTTCTGGCTTGCCGGCATCCCCGGGATCGCGGCGGTCCTTCTCATCATCTGGAAGGTGCGGGAGACCCGGCGGGTCCTCCAGCCCGGACGGCGGCTGCGCCTGACCGCGCTTCCCGCAGGTCCTCTCAGAAGGTACCTGCTGATCCTCTTTCTTTTCACCCTCGGCAATTCCTCGGACGCCTTTCTTCTCTTGAAGGCGGGAGCGCTCGGAACTCCTGCATACCGCCTGCCGCTTCTGTGGGCCTTCTTTCACCTGGTGAAGATGCTTGCCACCATGCCCTTCGGCGCCCTCTCCGACCGTATCGGCCGGCGGTCGGTGATCGTTGCCGGCTGGTGCGTCTATGCCGTGTCCTACCTTGGCTTCGGCCTCGCCGGAAGTGAGGTCGAGATCTGGCTCCTCTTCGCGCTCTACGGAATCTTCTTCGGCCTTACCGAAGGGGTGGAAAAGGCGTTCGTGGCCGACCTGGCCAGGGAAGCTGAAGTCGGCGCCGCGTTCGGCTGGTTCCACTTCGCCGTCGGTGCGGGCGCGCTGCCGGCGAGCCTGCTGTTCGGAAGCATCTGGCAGCTTGAAGGGGGCGCGGCTCCCTTTCTCTTCGGCGCGTCCCTGTCCGCCGTGGCTGCCATTCTACTTGTGACCGTGGTCAAAGTGCCGTCTCCGCCCCGGCACTGACTTTGTTTCACCCTCCTGAAGTCATTTCCCTTGCAGCCAAAGTCATTGATTCCCCGCTGGATACAAAAGTCCTTGTGACTTTTCCTCTCGTGAGAGCATTTTTTCCCTAAAGCCAGTATTAGCATTGCCGATAATGTCTTTTGTGTCTGGAAGCTTACTCTTTATGTCAAAAAACAGACCTAAAAGACGACTCTATGACTTCGAGGTTCCTGTTATTAGAGTGGTTTCCGGGTGAGTTGGCTTGTATTTCAGATGTTTATGCAATTGGTAAAGATCGTGCAAATTGTTCAGAGTGCACGCTCCGATGCAAATTGAAACCGGTTCAGCGGCGAAGACCGACAAACGACGATTCCGGCGCAACAAAGGCCAGAAGCCCCCTGAATCAAGACATAAGCATGACTGATGCGGGGTTGCCCGCACAAAACGACAGACGCTTGTTGTGACAAAAAACTGACTTCTCTCATTGACCTTTTGTAGTTGCAGGATGATCGCATTGTAAGATTTGGTTAATATTAGTTCTGCTGATGCCGATGGCAGGCTGCCATTGTGTGAAATATTTTTAAGATATATTTAATGTCGGCGATCAAAAATGTTTGCAACCTGGCTTGCACTACGAAAAAGCTGCTGTAACTTTAGCAGTGGTCCCAATTAGTCAAGCACATCCGCTAACATGATTCTAAATTTTTATTAATATAGAATAATGACTGGTGTGTCAGCACGCCTAAGAGTATTCCCAATTATTTCGTTTTTCTTATAAGCAGAAACTTTAAAATTTATGACAGTAATGGATGGCGGCATCTCCGCTTGGAGACCCGGCTCCCTGTCGTTCGTTCACGCAGCAACGGATTACTGGATAACGATTCACACTACGAAAAGGAGGGGATGTCTTGATAAGCCACCAAGAAGAAGGATCAGGACGCGAAAAATGTAGTCTCCTGAGGACTGCGTGGGTGGTGCTGGCGGCGTCTTCGGTGATGCTGGCCCAACCGGTCCTGGCAGCTGACTACACCATCACCGGCAGCTCCAACACCTACCTGCGCATGACCAGGACGATCAGCAAGGACGACCTCTACCCGCTGTACGAGTACCTGCGTTTCTCGGTATCCACGGCAGAGAAGGACGGCAGCTCCGTCTCGCTGCACTTGGGTGCGTGGGGGCGGCTCGACCTCGTCGACAAGTCCAGCGATCACTACACCGACGGGGACCTCCAGTACGGCTTCCTGAGCTACCAGGGTGCGAAAAACAACCTGGTGGTGAACGTGGGACGCCAGTTCGTCACCGAAGGGGTGGCAGCCGAGAGGATCGACGGCCTCTACGCGAGAAGCGATTTCGCCGCCGGCTTCACCGCCGCCGCCTTCGTCGGGCAGCCCGTCGTTACCGACCCGAGCTACAAGGGAGGCGACTACATCTACGGCGGCCGCGTGGCCCAGGGGAAAGCGGGGCTCTACACCATCGGGGTGAGCGCGCTCAGAAACGAGTCCGACGTCGCCCGCGACCGCGAGGAAGAGGGGGTCGACGTCTGGCTTCATCCCGTGAAGCAGGTCGACCTTACCGGCCGTTCCAGCTACAACTCGATCACCTCGGGGTGGATGGAGCATGCCTACACCCTGTCCGTGGCTCCCATCGACCAGGTGACCTTGAGCGCCGACTTCTCGCGGATCAACTACAGTGACTACTTCTACAACGTGACCACCACCGCGTTCGCCCTCAAAAATAACGGCGGCGCGCTCGATCCCAACGAGGAGCTGACCACGTACGGCGCGAGCGCCGCCTGGACCCCCAAAAAGGACCTGACCGTCGCGGCCGAGTACAAAAAGTACGACTACGAGATTCAGGGCTCCGGTGACTACGTGGGCGGCAAGGTGGCCTGGACCGCGCCGGGAGCGCTCTCCCTCGGGGGCTCGGTGCACCGGATGATCGGTGACTCCGAGCGGCTGCGCTATTACGACTACCGCCTTTACGCGCTGAAAAAAGTCGGACACGCCGAACTGGGACTCGACTTCTACAACGTAATCTTCGATCGCCCCATCGACGGCGTGAAGAGCAGCTTCGCCTTGACCGGCATCGCAGGTTACGAGGTCACCGAGAAACTGAAGGTCGGCGGGGACGTCGAGTACTCGCAGAGCCCGGATTTCGACAGGGAGTGGAGGGCGCTCGTGAAGGTCGCTTATGCTTTCGACATGAAAACCGGCGAAAAGGGGGGCAAGAGTGAAAAGTAAACTTCTGATTCTGCTGATGATGCCGCTTATGGCATGTGTTCTCTTTGCCTGTGCCAACACGAACAGCGGCGCGAGGATCCATCCGGAAGCGGTTACGGGAACCCCGAACTGTACCGAGTGCCATACCGACGCCTATGCGGCGATGAACCACCAGGCCGTCGACTTCTTCAAAAAACACAGCATCTTCGCCACCAACGCGAGACGCTCCTGCAATTCCTGCCATGCCGAGTCCTTCTGCAGCGACTGCCATGCGCACAAGGAAGAGTTAAACCCCAACGTCAAGTACTCCGAGGCGGTGGAGCGCACCATGCCGCATCGCGGTGACTACATGAGCCAGCACAGGATCGACGGCAAGATGAATCCTGCCTCGTGCGCCAAGTGCCACGGACGTCAGAACAACGAGAGGTGCGTGACATGCCACAAATAACGACAAAAGTTCTGTCTTTTGCGGTTCTTGGTGCGCTGGCACTGGCCCTGTCGGGGTGCGGGGATGCCAACCCCAAGGCCTCTTTCGATCCGGCGGCAGGAAAGCACCCGGCCAACTGGCTTCCGGCGGGCCACTCCGCGGCCGCCGAGGAGGACGTGAACGGCTGTGCCGAGTGTCACGGCGAAGACCTCAATGGCGGTATCTCGAAGGTCACCTGCTTCGGCACGGCGGGGTGCCACATCGGCGGAACCACGGCGATCCATCCGTTGGGGTGGGGGCAGGTCGCGTACCTGCGTCACCCGGCCTACATCGACGCCAACGGCACCGGTACCTGTGCCACGGCGCTTTGCCACGGCACCGATCTCCTCGGCGTGACCGACAGCGGGCCTTCCTGCCTCAGCTGCCACCAGGGCGGCACGGCGCAGGCACCCACGATCCATCCGTGGGGTGCCGCCGGCGACCCGGACCTCAGCAAGCACGCGACCTGGCTCAAAGCCAACCTGTCCGGCGGCAATTATGATTTCTCGACCTGCAAGAACGCAGTCTGCCATGGGACTGATCTGAGAGGCGCGTGGTTGAGTGGGCCGAGCTGCTACAACTGTCACAACAACGGTCCGCCGACGAGCCCGCTGAACTAGGAACCGGTGGTTCATTTCCCTGATAGCAGAAGGAGAACATAATATGTGCATCCCCTGGAAGAAATACATTGCTGCTGCATTACTGCTCCTCTGTCTGCCGTTGGTCCTCATCGGCTGCGGCGGTGGCGGCGGTGGTGGCGGCGGCGAGACGAGGATCATCTCGGGCGTGGCAGTGAAGGGGCCGATAGCGAACGGACTCGTCTCCGTGTACCGGCTTGCCCTGAACGGGACGCGCGGTGATCTCGTCGGATCGGGAACCACGGCTGTCGACGGCAGCTACGCGGTGAAGATTCCCGCCACGGTCACCGGCCCGGTGGTGGTAACCGTTACCGGGCGCCCCGGCGCCACCTACCTGAGCGAGAGCACCGGCGAAGCCGTGCCGTTCACGACGGCCGATTCCTTCAGCGCCGTGGTGGACAACTTCGACCCGGCCGTTCCCGTCACGGTCAGTCCGCTGACCGACATGGCGTACCAGAAATTGCCGGTGATCCTCGAGCAGAAACCGGGCACCGTCACCACCCAGGTACTGCAAGAATCTGTCGTGGCAGCAAACGCCCAGGTGGGCGATCTCTTCAACGTGACCGACATCCTGGCGCCGCCTGCGGAAAGCACCACCTACCAGGCCGCTCTCGCGGTGATCGATCAGATGATCGTCGATTCGCAGTTGTCCGACACGACCGCCGTAATGTCCGTTCTGAACGACGCCATCGTCGATGTCAACACGAGCGCCCCTGCGTATCAGACCTTCGTCGACGTCTTCACCACCGCGGCAACCCAGGTGGCGGCGGACAACCCGACCCTTGCCACCACGGTGAACAGCATCACGCAGCAGGTCACCACCCCGCCGCCCGAGCCCGACTTCGGCGACGTGACGCCGCCTACCGTGGTCACCGGCCTTTCCGCGACCACCTTTGCCCTCACCTCGTCGACCAGCTCGGTCGTGCTCGTGTGGGAGAATTCCACCGACGCGAACGGCGTGGCCGGCTATGACATCTATCGCAACGGCGTGAAGGTCGGGACCTCGACTTCGAACACCTTCACCGATCAGCCGGTGACCTCCAACGTCACCTACTCCTACACCGTGGTCGCCTTCGACGGCGCCGGCAACATGGCGGCCGCCAGCGCGCCGCTCTCCGTGAAGCCGAACCAGGCATCGCTGAACGTGACCGTGAGCGGTCAGCTCTCGAACGACCTGCTTTCGCAGCTCGATATCATCGCACCCGCCGCGCCGACCGGTCTTGCCGCGGTGACCTCGGCGATCTCCGGCACCAACAGTTCGGTCGCTCTCACCTGGACCGCCGCGACCGACAACGTCGGCGTCACCGGGTACGAGATCTTCAGGGACGGCGTTAAGGTCGGCACCTCGACCTCGACCAGCTTCACCGACCAGTCGGTTACCTCCGCCGTTACCTATTCCTACACGGTGAAGGCCTTCGACAAGGCAGGCAACCGCTCCGCAGCCAGCACAGCACTCGCCGTAACCCCGAACAAGGCGTCTCTCGGGGTGACGGTAAACGGCCAGGTTACCACCGGCCCGTAAAGAACATAGATCTGGAACAAAGGGGGAAAATTCTGGAATCGTTAGCAGTTGACAACGCACTATCCGAGCAGGACACAACAAACAGGAGGAAACTATGATTGGCAGAAACTTAAGGTACCTCGTAGCACTCGTAGTATGCGTGCTGCTGCCTCTCGCAGGCTGCAGCGGAGGGGGGTCCACCACCAAGATCACCAGCAAGGGGACCGAGGTGACCGTCGGCGGCAAGGTCGACGTCTCCAAGGCCACCGCGAAGACCGCGTTCCTGTCAGCTACTTCGGCTACCGCGACGAACCATGTCTTCGTCTATGATGCCCAGGACGGCGCCCAGCTCGGCACCGCCGTCATCGACAGCAACGGGAGCTTCAGCGGGCTCACCTTCACCCTCCCTGCGACCAAGACCGTCCTCGTCTTCAAGGCCGTCGTGGCTCAGGGTACCTTCCGCTCGCTGGTGCCGATCGATCTCAGCAATCCTCCTGCTCCGGGCGTAATCACCGGCGCAAGCCCGATCTCCATCCTGATCAGCCAGCAGTCCACCGACATCGCGAAAACCGTGTCGGCCATGCTCGGCCTTTCCGGTGTACTGGGCGATGCGGGTCAGACCCTCAATTCCGTAGGCAAGACCTACACCGACTGTGCGACCCAGGTAACCAACGCAGGCGGCCAGATCCTCTCCTACACCACCAGCGGCCTCGCCCTGACGGGTACCGTCTCCAACGCCGACATGCTGCCGGCGGCCGATGCCTCCACCCTCACCGTCGACGACCTGAACAACATCCAGCTCAATGGCGCCGTGACCAGCGCCTTCATCCCGGGCAAAAAGCCGATCGTCAACTTCACCGTCACCAACAAGGCAACCGGCAAGGGTATCAAGGGTCTCAGGACCTTCGCCCTCCACGTCGCCAAGCTGGTTCCGGAGACCAACGGCTCCAACTCCTACTGGCAGAACTACATCAGCGCCGGCCTTCCGCTTTCCGCCATCCCGGCCAACGTTCCCAGGGGTAGCAGCACCCCGACTGCTCCGACCGTTCCGGGCACCGACGCTGCCGACCTGTACGTGAACGGCGTGAAAACCCAGAGCGGCTACACCGTCATCGACCACGGCGACGGCAGCTACACCGTCACCTTCGGCGCCGACATCACCGCCAACACCAACGTAGCCTACGACGCGAACGCTACCCACCGTATCGGCATCTCGGTACGCTCCGTAGCGGTTCCGGGCGGCTACGCCGGCCCGATCAACCCGGCAACCAACGCAGTACAGGCCGTGTTCACCACCCCGAACACCACCAACATGTTCTACGACTTCACCCCGGCAACCGGTGCGGTTCTGGTCGACACGAACAACGCGCGTACCTACGCACGCGACATCGTCGCCACCAGCGCATGCGACAGCTGCCACTACAAGCTCGGCCTTGCCGCCGGCAACATGCTCTCCGGCCACACCGGCTCCAGGGTTGACACGAAGCTCTGCGTAATGTGCCACACCAACCAGTTCGACAGCGGCGAAGGCGAGTTCGTCACCTTCATCCACCGCATCCACATGGGCGAAACCTTCAACGAAGCCAACGACACCTGGACCGTTCCGACCGGCGTCCTCGTCACCTACGGCGAGCAGACCTATCCCCAGGATATGAGGAACTGCGTCTTCTGCCACAAAGGCAAAGACGTCAACAACTGGAAGTCCAAACCGACCCGCAAGGCCTGCGGCTCCTGCCACAACGCCTTCGACTTCGCCAACCACCAGGGCGGCCAGACCGATGACTCTTCCTGCGCAGGCTGCCACGCCGGCACCACCTCTACCGTGGAAGTAGCCACCGCCCACCTCGCGGTGCAGGATCCGGACCCGGCTGCTCCTGAGCTTGGCGGCACCAACACCCACACCTATGCCGGCTACCTCCCGGCAGCAGGGATCACCGTTCCGGGCGCTGCAGTCGTCACCTGGGATGTGAAATCCGTAGGCCTCGATTCCAACCGTCACCCGTCCATCACCTTCCGTTTCGTGAAGAACGGTACCCCGGTTGCATTCAACACCTACCAGGCCGGCGTAGTGACCGACATGATGACCGGCTTCACCGGCGCGCCGAGCGTATACTTCGCATACTCGGTACCGCAGGACAACATCCCGTCCGCGACAGTGGCTCCGGCTGACTTCAACGCCTCGGCTAATGCATGGATCAAGGCGGTCTGGAACGGTACCAACACCAATGCGACCATGACCGGACCAGACAGTAACGGCTACTACACCATCGTGATCAACAACCAGACCGTGCCGACCTCGGCGAAGATGCTGACCGGCGGCGTTGGCTACAGCTACGGCAGTGGCAGCACACCTCTGACCCAGACCGACCTCAGCACGCTGACCGTTCCGTCGTCGCTGAAGACCAAGTGGGCCTACAACGCCACCACCAACGTGGGCGGCCTCATCGTGGTGACTCCTAACGTCTGGAAAACCGCAACCGGCTTTACCGCACGCCGCACCATCGTTGCCAACGCGAAGTGCAACGCCTGCCATGCCGCACTCGGCATCGCACCGACCTTCCACTCCGGCCAGAGGAACGATGCACCGACCTGCACGTTCTGCCATACCGTGAACAAGACCAACACGGGTTGGGCAATCAACGCGAAGGATGCGATCCACTCGATCCATGCGGCCGCTAAACGTACCAACAAGTTCTCCTGGGAGGCAACTGCAGGAGACAAGTACTGGAACACCACCTATCCTGGCTACCTGCAGGATTGCGAGCAGTGCCACGTAGCCGGCACCTATGACTTCAGCGCAACCGCATCCGCCGCTGCCGTCACCAGCCTGCTGCCGAGCACCGCGGCAAACGGCACCATCAACGCCGCGGCCTACTCGATAGTCAGCGGTACAGAGAACGTTCTCTCCACCGACTTCGTCAAGTCGCCGTTCGTCACTGCAGGCGCCTCCTACGGTGCCGCCTTCAGCTACAACGGCAATACCGGCGTGACCACCCCTGCCGCCGACACCACGCTGATCATCTCGCCGATCACCGCGGCCTGCTTCTCCTGCCACGACACCACCCAGGCGCAGGCGCACATGAAGCAGTTCGGTGGTGCTATCTACGAAGCGCGCAGCACGGCGCTCCTCAAGTCCGAGACCTGCCTCGTCTGCCACGGTACCGCTTCCAACGTGCTGAACGAAAGGGTCCCGACCATCAAGGCAGTACACCGCTGGTGGTAAAATGATGCATTCCGTAAGGGGGAAGGTCAGCCTTCCCCCCGACGGGGCATCAAGATAATCCGCAACACGATAACCCGAGGGTGGCGACGCCCTCGGGCTATTTTCTATCCAGGAGATGCCATGAGAGAAGTAGTTCGGCTGATTGTTCTTTGCGTATTGGTAGCGGCGTTGGCAGCATGCAATGGGAAACCGGTTGATCAGCCATCGAAAAAAGGGGACGCGAAGGTTTCCGCTGAGGATAGCGCCGCCAACCAGCAACTTGCCGCCGCCTTTCTGGACGGCGTGAAGTCAGGCGACAAGGCCAAGATGCAAAAGGCGGCAAACCTTACCCCGGAAGAGATCAAGTCGTGTCTGGACAAGCTCGTCCACATCAAGCAGAACAAGATGACGGACGCCCAGCGTGCGGAATGCGAGAGCGTGCTGAAGATCTCCGGAGACATCGAGTTCTTCGCCGACAAGCTGCGCAAGGTGCTCCCCGCGTCCGCCACGATAAAAATCACCGGAACCAGCCAGGAGCTGACGCCGGTCAAACACCTGGTGCACACCGTCAGCGTGACCTATACCAAGGCGGAGGATGCCATCAAGGACAAGACCGGGAAGACGGTCAAGGAACTGAAACTCCCCCTGCTGCAGGTGGATCACCCGTTCCAGGCAAAGCAGGTTCACGAATTCGCCTTTTCCAGCGAGGTGTTCGAGAAGATAGCGAACAGGGACTTCGAAGTCGTTTCCTACTTCTGACACGCCCACTTATCGAGCTGGCAAAGGAACAGATTGCAAGCAAAAGCCCCGACCGGTTCGGGGCTTTTTTGTTGCCGACGCAGGAGCAAATAGAGAGCATCTCCTCATCTTTTTTGCTACACTGTCGCACATGAGAGTCTTGAGGCTTGTCAGCGTACTACTATGCCTGATGGTGACATCTGCCGGTGCCGAGGATCTCGGTACACCCAGCCTCTCTCCTCCCATTACCGCCTTGCCTCGCCCCAAAAGCGACGATACGGCGCGTTTCTTCAAGACCGACCACTTCCTCACCAGCGCCGGCATGAGTTTCTCGGCCGCGCCGGAGCTGACGCTCGAACCAGAGCTTGGCATAAGCTATCGCGGCGCCGGACAGGAGCTGCACGGCGGCATCGAACAGTCGATGCACCGGCTGCACGCCCAGGCCGGCTGGCGCCTGTCGCTTTCGCAGGCGCTTTATTTCTCGGCCGGGGCGAAGTTCTCCATGCTTTCCGTGGAAACCCGGGGACTCACCGCAGGCGAGGAATTCGGCATCCGTCCCGAGTCGGGCTACCGCAACGTCTACGAGTTCACCCCAAACCGCACACCGAGGTGGACCGGCGAGCTCGGCCTGCACCTCACCCCGCGCACCGACCTCATGCTTTACTACGACCAGGAGCCGGTCACCGGTTGGTCCTACAGCGGCCAGCACCAGGAGGATCGACTCGGCACCAGGTTCATCTTCAGGTTCAAATAGGGAAAAGGAGGACGCGTGGCATACCTGATTTCCATCGACCAGGGGACCACCAGCAGCCGGGCGACGCTGTACGGAGCGCAAGGAGAGGCGCTCTTCACCGCATCGGCCCCGCTCACCCAGCACTACCCGGAGCCCGGCTGGGTCGAGCATGACCCGGAGGAGATCCTTGAGGGGCAGCTATCCTGTCTGCGCGAGGTACTCGCCTACGCCGCGGAGCGTGGCGCTTTCATCGCCGGGATCGGCATAACGAACCAGCGCGAGACGACGCTCATCTGGGAGCGCGCGACCGGGCGCCCCCTGCACCGGGCCATCGTCTGGCAGGACCGCAGGACGGCGGATGTCACGCAGCGTATGAAGGGGGAGGGGCTGGAAGGTGAGGTCAGGGAGCGGACCGGCCTTCTCCTCGACCCGTACTTCTCCGCGACGAAGATCGCCTGGATCCTGGACGAGGCGGGGCTCAGGGAGCGCGCCGCGCGCGGCGAGATCTGCTTCGGCACCGTCGACTCATGGCTCATCTACCGCTTGACCGGCGGCAAAAGCCACGTGACCGACATCACCAACGCAAGCCGCACCATGCTCTTCAACATCAAGACGCTTCAGTGGGACGACGAGCTCTTGAGGATCTTCGGCGTGCCGCGCGCCATCCTCCCCGAGGTGCGCATGAGTGCGGGGAGTTTCGGGGAGACCTCCGCCGAACTCCTTGAGTGCCGCATCCCGATCACCGGCGCGGCCGGGGACCAGCAGGCGGCGCTCTTCGGCCAGGCCTGCTTCGCACCCGGTATGGCCAAGGCGACCTTCGGCACCGGCGCCTTCGTGGTGATGAACTGCGGCGAGCGACCGGGAAGCGGCGAGGGGGTGCTCTCCACCATCGCCTGGCAGTTGCCGGGGGAGGCGGTGCAGTACGCCCTTGAAGGGTCGATCTTCATCGCCGGCGCCGCGGTGCAATGGCTCGAAGAGGGGCTCGGTTTGATCGGGGGAGCCGCCGAGGTCGAGGGGCTTGCCGGAAGCGTCGCCGACAGCGGCGGGGTCTACTTCGTCCCGGCCCTGTCGGGGCTCGGCACCCCCTACTGGGACCCGTACGCAAGAGGTGTCATCGCCGGGCTCACCAGGGGGAGCGGCAAGGCGCATCTGGCCCGCGCCGCCCTCGACGCGATCGCCTTCCAGACCGTCGACGCGATCCGCGCCATGGAACGCGCGGGGGGGATTCCCCTCAGCGAACTGCGGGTGGACGGCGGAGCGACCCGCAACAACCTCCTGCTGGAGATCCAGGCGGGTCTTCTCGGCGTCCCGGTGCTGAGGCCGCGCTGCACCGAGAGTACCTCGCTTGGGGCCGCGTTTCTCGCCGGGCTCGGCGCGGGCGTCCTCGACAAGGAGCGCATCGGGAAGAGCTGGAGTCTCGACCGGAGCTTCGAGCCCTCCCTTTTGCCGGAGCGGCGCGCGGAAATGTACCGGGGATGGCAAAAATGCGTGCAACTCTCGCTCGGTTGGGCTAAAGAGTAAAGGCGGCTCGGGCTCCGGAGGCCAGGAGCCCCCTCTCCCTCCGGGAGAGGGACGGGGTGAGGGCGCTGCGATGGGCGATGCGTCGCTTCGTGGCGATGCCCTCACCCGGCCTTCGGCCACCCTCTCCCGGGGGGAGAGGGGATGCCTTGCAATCTTTGGAGGATTTTGTGACGGACAGGAACGCGAATCTTGATCTACTGAAAAGCGGGCGGACCTTCGACATGCTGGTGATCGGCGGAGGCGCTACCGGCTGCGGCATCGCCGTCGATGCGGCCAACCGCGGCCTCTCGGTCGCCCTCGTCGACCGGGGCGACTTCGGCGGCGGTACGAGCGGCAAGAGCACCAAACTGCTCCATGGCGGTGTCCGCTATCTGGAATCGGCGGTCATGCACATGGACCGGGTGCAGTTCAACCTGGTGCGCGACGGGCTGCACGAACGCACGGTCCTTTTGAGGATCGCCCCGCACCTTTGCCATCGCCTCACCCTGGTGACGCCGCTGTACAGCCTGGGACAGGTCCCCTACGTCTGGTCCGGGCTGAAGCTCTACGATCTTCTCGCCGGCGACGCGGGGCTTGGGCACAGCCGTTTCGTTTCCCGCGGGGAGATGCTGCGGCGCTTCCCGATGATCCGGGAGGAAAGGCTCAAGGGGGGGGTGCAGTACTACGACGGGCAGTTCAACGACGTGCGCATGAACATAGCCCTCGCCAGGACCGCGGCCAGGGAGGGGGCGGTTATCTGCAACTACGTGGAGGCGGCCGGACTGGTCCGGGAGAAGGGGAGGGTGGCCGGGGCGGTCGTGCGCGATCCTCTGTTAGGGACTTCCTGGCAGATCCGCGCCCGCTGCGTGATCAACGCCTGCGGCTCCTCCGCCGACATGGTGCGCCGCATGGATGACCCGACCGCCGCCTCGCTGCTCAGGGTGAGCCGCGGCATCCACATCGTGCTTCCCGGGCGTTTTGCGCCCATGGAGGCGGGGGTGATGATCCCGAAGACGGACGACGGCCGCGTCCTCTTCATCCTCCCCTGGGAGGGGGCGTGTCTCGTCGGCACCACCGAGGAACCGGCCGATGCCGACGAACTGCCGCTTGCGCGGGAAAAGGACGTGGAGTACCTGCTGCGCCACTTAAGGCGCTACTTCAACCTCGGGGCGAAGAGCCAGGACATCACGGCCTCGTGGGCCGGGCTCAGGCCTTTGGTGCACGATCCCTTCACCGCCGACACCGCCGAGCTCGCCCGTGACCATGTCATCAGTTGCTCTCCCACCGGCCTCATCACCATAGTCGGCGGCAAGTGGACCACCTACCGGAAGATGGCGCTGGACACGGTGGACTACGTGGTGAAAAACGTGGGGCTTGCCGCCACCGGGCCGTGTCGTACCGACCGCCTCGTGCTCGACGGCGGGGAGAACTTCAGGGACGGGAGCGCGGTGGAGCTTGCCCGCAACTTCGATCTCGACCCGGACGTGGCCCTGCACCTGCACCGCTCCTACGGCGACCATGCCCTCGAGGTGGCGCGGCTTTGTAAGGGGGGGCTGGGCGAGAGGCTCGCTCCGGGGCATCCGTACCTGAAGGGGGAGGTCATTTACGCGGTGCGCTGCGAGATGGCGCTTACCGTGCTCGATTTCGTCGAGCGGCGTGTTCCGCTCGCTCTCCTGGACCGTGCGGGGGCACGCTCCGCCGCAGCCGCCGTGCACGAGCTGATGGCGTCCGAGCTCGGCTGGGACAGGGGGCGGCAGGCAAAGGAGCGCGAAGAGGTGCATGAGCGGTTGGGGGACAATTGACGCCTTGGTAACGCATACCCTCTCCCTCCGGGAGAGGGTGCCCGAAGGGCGGGTGAGGGCGCTGCCTCGAAGTGAGTAGTTGCATCTGCCGACGCCCTCACCCTGGCCCTCTCCCGGAGAGAGAGGGGACGTGGACGTAGGATCGCCGTAATCAGGAAAGTGAAAAAAGAGGGGGGCGCTGCGACGGCAGGCCCCCCTTTGTTCTTTCCGGTACGACTTTTTAGAAGTGGCACGCCGCGCAGAGGCGTCCGGTGTTGGTGACCACGACCTGTGTCCTCGCAGTGGTGAATCCGGTGAAGGCCGGGCCGTAGCTCTGGTAGTTCGGCGTCGTCGGGGTGGTGCCGGTGATCCGGGTACTGCCGATGCCGACGGATATGGTCGGCGGACTCCCGGTGCCGTGGCAGACCGGGATGGAGCACTCCGCCGCGCCGTAGGTCTGCACGTAAGAGCCGTGGGCGGGGAGGATGGTCGGCGCGATGCCGGGGGCAGTGGTAAGCCTTGCCGGGAACCAGCTTAACGGGTGGAAGGAGAAGGCGTTACCCGCGTGGCAGCTGGAATCGACGACGCCCGGCTGGTCGTCGAAACAGGAAGGGCCGGAGCCGCGGACGCCCCGGTAGTCGGCGCCGTGGCAGAACACGTTGGCGCATCCGGCCGTCGCGGTTTTCGCATGGGAGGTAAAGATGGTGCCGAGCGCGCCGGGGACGAGGTCGGCTGAGGGTACCCCGGAGGCGATGACGCGGCTTCTTATCCACGCGCCATGTCGCGCGTAGTCATATCCGTCCCATTCAAGGGGATGAACATCCGTCTCGTTGCCGAGGTGGCACTGCGTGCAGGCTACCTTGGAGATCCCCCCCTTGAAGTCCGTGCCGTGGCAGGGCGTGCAATCCTGCAGGCGGCCGATGGCGGCCACGGCGTGGCGGGCGGGGAGCCAGTCGTCGGGATGTTCACCCTTGTCCGGGTCGAAACTTGCGTGTTTGTTGGTGTCCCCACAGCCGGCAAGCGACAGCAGCAGGCACCAAAGCATCACGGTAGCTCGGGCTGGTCTGGTTACTTGTGGCATGATTTGCACCTCTCGTTGTTTTGCCGTCCGTGGCACTTAAGGCAGGAGGCCGGGGTGATACGCCCCTCGATCCTGTGCCGGCTCAGGTAGTCCCCCCGGTGCGGGAGCGCCAGTTCGGGCCTTTCCTTGTACTTGTCGCTCGGGAGGATCTCTTCCTTGTGCGCGTGGCATTCGACGCAGAAGGATTCCTTGTGGCAGGCGCTGCAGGCCTCCCGCTGCTGGGCGGCGTAGAATTTGTGCTTCAGATAAAAATCCTGTGCCTGGTGATTCAGCGCCGCCCACTGATCGGTGTGGCACTCGGCGCACCTGGGAAGCCCCTTGACCTCCTCCGGATGCACGCGGGCGACGCTGGTCGTGTTGGCGCAGGCGTAGAGCAGGGAGAGCATCAGGGGCATCAGGGCGATGAAGGCTGTCTTTTTCACTATTTCCCCTCCTTTCCGATGCCGAAGGCGTAGGTGACTTTCACCAGTCCGCGCAGTTCGTTGTCGAAATCGGCGCTCCGGATGTAGTCGAGGTCGGCGGCCACCCTGAGGTTCGGCGTGAGATCATATCCGGCCGCACCGGCCAGGGAAAAAGTGTTCTCCCTGCCGTTGATGCTCCTGTCGAAGTCGACGTCGAAGAAATCCAGGGCGACGTCGACGGGGCCGAACTTTTGTGCCGCCCATACGCGGTACTGGTTGTAGCGCAGACGGTTGGTGGAGCCGTCCATCCGGTGGTAGGAGACCCCGGCGGCAAGCCCTCCTGCGGTGCCGAAGCTGCCGGTCGCCCCGTAGTAATCGGCGTTGCCGGCGATGTCGTACTCGTAGTGGTTGTACTCGGCGGAAACGGCGATGCTCTTGGTGGCGCTGTAGCCGATGCTTCCGCCTGCGTTCCACATCTCCTCGCCGGGAAGGATGATGCCGTTGGTGAGGCTCAGTGCGCTCGTGGTGACGTGGTAGAAGTAGTCGTCGTAGTGCACGTTCTGCAGCGAGGCGCTGCAGCGCAAGGAGTCCGTAGGCGTGACGCTGGCGGTATAGGAGTGTTCCATCCACCCGTCGCTGAGCGAGTTGTAGGTCGATCGGCCGCTTATGTCGACCATGGCGATGGGATGCAGCCACAGGTCGATCCCTTCCTCCTCGCGCACGGCGTCCGGGCTCGCCTCGTCCCTCAGGGCGCTCACGCCGATCGTGTAGTACATGGGGACGGAGTGGGCGAGCCGCCCGCCGTAAATGAGATCTCCGTCGTTGAAGTTTGGTTGCGTCACCACGGGCGAGCCGACAAAGGCGGCGGCGGTGAACCCTGCGGCCAGGTCGCTGCGCAGGGAGAGGCCGTCGATCCGCTCGGTGGCCACACCTTCGACGACCCACTGACGCCCCGCGTCCACCCGGAAGTTGTTGCGGTTCGCGCGGTAGCTTAAAAAGCCGTACTGGATGTCCCCCTCCTCGCGGTGCTCGAAGCTGCGATCGCCCAGATCGACCCTCCCCCAGCCGCCGATCTCCAGTGAGATGGCGCCGTTTTTCGTGGTGTCGCTTGCGGAGAGGTGCAGGTATTCGTAAAGCGGGAAGAGGTTTTCGTCGTCCATCCCCTCCCTCATGCGCAGGATGGTGGTCGAGTTCCCCGAGATCGAGGTTGCGCTCGCGGCCTGGTGGAGAAGGAGCACCAGGAAGCAGGACAAAAGCACGGTCCGCATGGGCTTTGAGGCAAAGGGAGGCGGATCTCCCGTCTTTTTCGCGGTTTTAATTTTCAAGACATTTCCTCCTTTCTTGATGCTGTCTCAGGTTGCCGTGGGGAAATGCAAAGTGGAAAAAGCCGGGGGCGCAAAGCCCCCGGCCGGTCGTGCTGCTACCAGTTCAACATCTTCTTGATGAGAGCTTTGGTCGCACTCGTGGTCGTGGTCGTCGGGGTGACGGAAACCACCGCCGGGCGGTTCGCCGCGTGCATGGTGATGACGTCGGCCACTTTCCCTTGGCCGTGGCAGAGCACGCATTGCTCGGTCAGCGACGGCAGGTCCGTGCGGAGGGTACCCATGTCGGTGTAGGACGGGCCGTTGAGAGCCGCGCCCAGCTGCGCCCCGTTGGCCTGCATGTGGGCCTTGGCGAGCGGGGTGTCGTGGCAGCTCACGCAGGCCGCGGTGATCGGCGCCACCACCAGGTCCTCGGGGTTCGGGACCGTGGCGCGTGCCGCCGTGAGGGTCGCCGTCGTCGGGGTCGCTATCGAGGTCGCACTGCGGGTTACCTGGGTCGACGGGAGCGCCCTCGGGACGAGCGCACTCACCACATCAGGGGTGTAGCTCTGCTGGCTTACGTGGCAGGCCTCGCAGTTGCCCAGCATGTTCGGGAAGGTGATCTCCTCACCGGCGATGAGCGTGATGCCGGTGCTCGGGCCGTTGCGGACGTCGCGGATCGGATCGGTGCGGGTGGCACCGGCATGGATGCCGTGGATCAGGTCCTTGAAGTTGTTGGAGAACTCGGGGAAGGTGAGCGCGTACCCGGCGGTAGTTTTGTTGAAGGCCGGATCCCAGGTGGTCAGGATGCCGAGCTGGACCGGCGTGAAGTTGAAGCCGGAGAGCTTGGTATTGCTGATGGTGCGCCCCGAGGTGGTCAGGTTCGGGTTGTGGCAGGTCACGCAGACCTGGGTCTGGTAGACGCGCTGCCCGCCGTGGGCTTCGAAGAACTCGTGGCAGTTCCTGCACTTGTCAGGATCGACTACGGTGCGGCGCACGGCGTCGCCGGTGACGGGAACGATCACCGCTTTAGTGTGGCGCCCGGCGATCGAGCTGTCGAATCCGGTCTGGCTGAAGTAGCTTTGCATCGCGACGGCGCGCATCTTGGCGCCGACCGGGAAGGCGGAGGCGGCGTTGATGGTCGCCGTGTAGTAACCGCTGCCGTCCGGACCGGTTATGCTGCCTGTCGCGGCGTTGTTCGTGTTGAGCAGGGTTGCGATGGAGATCGCATCAGGCTGCGCCGCGACCTTCCCCAGGTTGTTGTAGTCGGCCGGGATCGCCGTGCCGGTCTCGAGCTGCGGCATGGCGTAGGCCAGAAGGAAGCTCGGACTGCCTGTGAAGCCCGGGAGTGCCGCGGTAAGGCCTGCCGCCGGGGTTGCCAGGGTGATCGGCGTGTTGGTGGCTTGGTTCAGGATGCGGAACTTGATGGTGAGGTTGTTGCTCGCATCGACGGAGGCACCGGCCAGGTCGTAGGTGAAGCTCGTGAGGCCTGCCGGCGCTTCGGGGTTGAGCGGAGTCACGATGGCCTGCGCGTGCGATTCGGTGATCGCGGTCGGGGTGTGGCAGGCGTTGCAGCTTGCATCGTTCAACTGCACCGGATGCGTGATCGTGGTGGCCCCCTCGGTGATGGTGCCGGTGGAGAAATGGACGTTGTCATGGCAGGCACCGCAGGCTTTCCTGCTCGGCATGGTGCGCCAGTTGTTGCCCTGCGGCGTCACCGCCTGCTCCTTCGCCGTGTCGGCGCGGTGGCACTTGCGGCAAAGTGCGGCGCTTTGCGGGTAGGCGACCTCGTTGAAGTGCACCCCTGCATAGCTGTAGCCGGTCAGGGTGAGGTTGCTCCCCATGTGGATCTTGTGGACCATGGTCACGAACTCGCCCAAGATCTGGGCCTCGTCCGTGGAGGGGTCGGCGGTGCTCACGTCCGCGGTCACGTAGGTGTTGCCGGTGAAGGCGCCGCTCGTCGCGGTCGAGATCGCCCTTCCGTAGGCGCGCTGGCTCGTATGGCAGATCGCGCAGTAGCGCGTGTCGACCCGGTCGAGGTGGGGCGTGGTGACGCCCAAGCCCCAGCCCTGCTCGTTGAGGTTGTTCGGGTCGCCCGGGTTGCCGTGGCACTCGTTGCAGTACTTGGTGAGCACGATGTTGCGCTGCGCCGCGTTGGAGGTCGACGAGGTCACGCGGGTCCCGGTGGCCGGAACGAAGTCGTAGACGAGGTTGATGGCGTTCTTGTACGCGACGGCCGGGCTCGTGCCGGGGATGTTGCCGCCGTAGGCCACCACGAGGCGGTGCGTCTTCGTCGGATCGTAGGTGAGATCGCCAAGATCGTTTCTGCGGTTGTTGCCGGTGAAGGTCATGGCGTTGACCTGGCCCTGGATCAGCTTTATGTCGCGGGCGAAGGTGTAGCGGTATTTGCCGTTGCCCAGGTATTCGAGCTTCCCTTCACGGTCCGACGTCGGCCTGGAGGCGGCTACGGCGGCACCGCCGGTAGGGACGGTGGTCACGATATAGTTCACCCAGTGCGAAGGCGTGCCGTTTGATGCGGGTATCAGTTTTGCGAGCGAGAAACCGAGGTTGTTGAGCCGCCCCGAGGTATCCCTGCTCCCGATCCCTTCGACGGCCTGGCCGCTGGTCGTTTTCAAGGTGAAGGTGACTACGGGCGGGCTTTGGATGGTGACGCTGTCGACCGTGCTGGAATTCTGGTCGAAGGTGATGTTTGCCAGTTGATCGGTGGTGGCGGTGCTCAGGTTGGTAAAGGCGCCGCCGGGTGCACCGGGCTCCCCCTTGGGACCCCTGTCCCCTTCGCAGCCGCCCAGGAAAAGTGCGGCTGCAGCGGTTGAGGCAATCAAAAATGACGAGAATCTCCCTAAAACGTTGCGTTGCATAATTCCTCCTTGTCTCGGGTCTGGCCTGCATAACCGGATCAGAGCGTTACGTGAGAGCGGGGAGGGGTGACTTATGAGCTGTCGTAGGCCGTCACGTTCATGTGAGCACCTCCTCAGTTTTATTAGTGATTTCAAACACAGTGAAGAAACTTAGCAGTTGTTCATGAAATGGCAAGCGGTTGGAGGCGGTTTTTTGGGAGGTCGAAAGGGGGTGACGAACCGAGGGATGTCGGCCGTTATCGGGTCCGGCGATGGGGCGTATCGTCGAGGGCGATGTCTTGTTGAATAGATAGCCGGAGTAGGCTAGAATGACACTGGTCGATGAGAATGATTCATGAGGAAGGAGGCGGGAAGAGTTTCACCAGGAACAAAGGAGCGTGTTAGAGATGGGAATTACGGTGATTTTTGAAAACGGCGAAGAGAAGAATGTCCCTTCTTATATGCTGGACTACCTGATCAGGGAGAGGAAGATCGTCGCCTTTTTGAGATCTTCGGGGTGGGTGGAAATCGGGCGTGATCCGATCAGAAAATCGCAGCAACCTCTTACCAGATCCGGGGAGAGGTGGAGCGACTTCCTGTTCAAGAGAAGCCAGCAGTCCTAGCTTCAGGCAGGTCCTACCAAATGCAAGGCCGGGCATCGCTTGAGACGCTCCATCTTCTTCGCAGCCGAGCCCTCAAGCGAGACCGGCTCCATCATCAAGCCGACCTCTTCGGCAAAACTGATAGCCCCCCTCACCGTCCTCGCATAGGAATCGTCGTCTTGCGGCTGCTCTTCAGGGAGGTAGACCCGGGTCCGCTTGCTCTGCGTTCCGTAGATCGCCGCAAAGACTTCTTTCTTCTCCCCTTTGCGCAAACAGCAGATATACCCCTGGCAGCTTTCCTGACCTCCGGTTCCTTCCGGCGACAGGTAGGCGTTGTTGATCGAGTGATGCAGTTCCAGCACGTCCTCCGTACTTTGCACCTCGACGGCCGAGAGGCTGCTTTCCAGTATGAACAGGATCGGCGCTCCGTCGTCCGCCCCGAAGTTGAAGCCGCCCCCAAGGTCCCCCAAGGGGACGAAGAAAGGCGCCTCCTGGCCGGACGGCGGGAATGCGGCGTCGGCGTCGGCATCGGCATCGGCTGAGGCTGAGGCTGAGGCTGAGGCGCCGCTTGAGGGGGGCGGTGCGGACCAGTCGTGCTCCTGCTGCTGCGGGACGTTGAATTCCTCGAAGCGCGGCACCTCGCCGAAGGCCGGATTCGGGGGGAGGGGGAGAGGAGACTGCCGTGCCCCGTCGTCCTTTTGCTGTACCTTGGGGGACTCGAGGTGCGGCCGGTAGGGCCAGTCTTCGGCGGGACTTTTCTCCAGCTGCGGTGCCGCCGCCGGCAAAAGGGGCTGATCGCGTTCGACCCGGACCTGCTCCAGTTCCCGGCGCAGATCGGCCAGTTCGCGGCGCAGATCCGCGAGTTCCGCTTCGGCGCTGCCGAGCTTTTCATCCGAGGCCGTGGCGCGTCGCAGGGCGTCGTCCCTTTCTTCTCCGATCCGCCGGAGTTCTCCGTGCAGGTCCTCCGGCTCGCTCTCGGCGGGCGCTTTCTGCTCCTCCAGCTTCGCGACACGGTTTTGTGCGGCATCCTGCGCCGCTTTCGCCTCGGAAAGGTGACGGCGCAGTTCGGCAAGCTCCTGCTCCTGGCGCTCCTTCTCCTTGGTCACCTCGGCCAACCGCTGCGAAGCTTCCTCCCTCTCCCGCCTCAGCCGCTCCAGCTCCCGGTGCGCCTCTTCCAGCTTCGCGGCCGTCTCTCGCTGCACCTCCCCCGCTTTTCGCTCCGACTCGAGTGCCGCATCACGCTCTTTTGCAAGCAGTGAGAGATCCTGTCTCGCCTGGGCCAGGTTCTCCACCATGGCCTCGTGCTCCTGCTCCGTACCGGCGTGCTGTCGCGTGAGTTCGTCGAGCCGCGTCGCCAGACCGGCGGCCTCGTCGAGGGCCCGAGCGGTCTGGGCCTCCTTTACGCGCAGCTCCTCCTCTGCCTTTCTTGCTTGACCGAGGATTGCCTCCTTCTCGGCGGTCAGGGCGGCGCATGCCTTCATTGCCGAGGACAGTTCTTCCGCGACCTGCTTGCGTTGGAGGGAGAGTTGTTGCAACTGGGTGTTAAGGGCGTCGCGCTCCGCTAGAAGGGCCTTGTGCGCCTTGCCCGCCTCGGTCTTCGACTGATTGACCGGCTCCGATGCTTCCGGTCGGGATGCCGGTGGTGCCGGGATGGTAGGAGAAAGGAGCGAGGAGGGGGCAGCTGTGGAGTCCTTTGCCGAGGCCTTCTGGGCGATAGGAAGGGTGGGCGCTCCGGCCAGCCCCTGTTTCAAGGCGGATGTCCCCTTGGCCCCGGGGAGGCGCAGGATTTTCGAGTTGCGCACGACTACCTCGCGCATGGCGGGACTGTAGCTCATGTCCACGCGCTCGGGGGAAAAACCCATGGCCCTGGCACACTCCAGTGCCTCATCCAGGTCACCGGAGTACTCGGCTTCACTTGTTCCCTTGCCGGGAGCGGTATAGACGAAGATCTTGCGGTCGTTGACGACGAAGGTGAGATAGACCTTTACCAGCGTCTTCTTCCTGATGGCGCACACGTGCGCCTCCATCGATTCGGGGCGGGAACCGGGCGAGGAACTTTGGGTGACGGGTGCGGAGCGAAAGAGGTCGAGAACCTCGGATTCCGCGACTTCGATACAGCCGATGGTGCTATCCAGTGCCAGCATGAGACCTCCAGTACCCGTTTGAATGAATCGGTTACCGAATAAAAAAACCGCGTCGCCTTATAAATGATATTTCGGCAACCCGGCTGTCTGCATGAGACCCAATGGGCTTTCCGCCCCACCCTCGCGGGTGGTTTAGTATTGTCGTGTATCGTCGGTATGAGGGGGCCGCAGAGCGGACCCTTTGTGTAGAAGCCTGAATACATTACACTGATTGCATATGGTAAAGCAATGGCCTTTTGTCCACAGAAGCGGCTGCGGGACGACGGGATGATCCGAAACGGACAGGGAGAAAATTCCTGTCATTTTGGAGCGGCGAAGTTGACTTTCGAGGGAGGGCGCATAGAATCGTATACGGAAAAAGTTCGTCGCTTTTAATGGGACTTACCCGCACTGTCTCTAGTAATATGATTTATATACCAGAAGGATGAATGCCGGCACGATACTATCTCTTTAGTTTCCTCATTCTGTTGTGGTGGCAGGCTGGAGGACGTCATGGCTGACATAGAGCACGACGAAAGCGGGTTCACATGCGAGTGCGGCCTGCGCAACGAATATCCGGGTTATGTCCAGTCTCACTGGAGTGTGAAACTGTCATACTCGTGCGCTTGCCATAGGCAGTACATACTGTACCGGGGGACCGTGGTAAAGACCTCACGCGAGTCCCAGGAGATTTACGACAGCGAAGCCTTCGGCGACTGAAACCCCGTCCACGATCCCCGCCAATCAGTAGCGCTTTTCCCCCACGCCAAGTTGGCTGCCAATTTGCAACACATGACGCGGTACCGACCACTTTCGCCGGCAAAGCCGGTCGATTATGGCTCCGGACACCCTTTTCGGTGACGGAGCGTTGACTCCGTGTCAAAAACACCCGCCGTGTCCTCCGTATGCGGACCCGGCCGGATGGGAAAAACGATGGCAATCAACCCGCTGCAGACACAAGCCTTGACCGCATCGCCGCGTGACGTCCGCGTGCAGAAGAAGAACGACTCCGCCACTACGGATTTCCAGTCCCTGCTGAATTCGATGAGCACCCCCGAAGAGGCGAAGCCGGTATCGCCGCAGACCGCCGCGGAACTGCTCCGCATCCAGATGATGCAAAGTACCCTCGCCCTGTCCGGCGATCGCCAGGACGCTGCCACCCGGAGCGAGCGGGCCATTGCCGCGCTCCTGCAGGGCCTCGACCGGACACCCGGCAGGCAGATGCGGAGCACCGCGGCGCTGGAGACGGCGGAAGCGCAGGAGTGGGAGGCGTCGATGCCGTCCTCTTCCACGACACGGGACGCCGAGGCCGACGGCATCAGCCGTACCGCCTCGGAGTTCCTCGGCACGCCTTACCTTTTTGGCGGGGAGGGGCCGAGCGGCATCGACTGCTCGAGCTTCGTCCAGCAGGTCTTCCAGGCTCATCACATAAGCCTCCCCAGGACGGCGCGCGAACAGATCGCCGTGGGCAGCGATGTCGCCCCGGGCGACCTCCAAAAGGGGGACCTGGTCTTTTTCCAGACCTACGCCTCCTATCCGTCTCACGTCGGCATCTACCTTGGCGACGGCAAGATGATCCATGCATCATCCGGGAGGGGGGAGGTCACCGTCTCCGACATGAATAGCGACTATTACAACTCCCGGTACCTTGGGGCGAAACGCGTCATCTGACCCTGCTAAAGCGTTGGGCCCGTTCCTGTCTCGCCGCGCCATGTTCCCTTTCTAGATGTCCGCAAGGTCGTAGAAGCGGTTGATGACCTCTTTCACCCTTCCCATGAGCGCCTTGAGGCGGCCCCGGGCAGTCTCTTCGCGTGCGGCATCGTCGGGGGACCAGATCTGGCGCACCGTCGCTATGTCCACGTTTTTACGTGTGGTGATCTCGTCGTAGTTGTCGGTGATCCCGCAACAAAGGGCCCGGTTCCATTCCTCCCGGCTCGTCGTTCTCCACTTTGACCTGAACTCCTGGAAGGTCGGCTCGTCGCCGAAGTTCATTTCGCTCACATCTATAGATATCGGTTCGCCCTGTGCGTTGCGGTGCACCCTCTCCACATAAGCCACGTGCCAGTAGCTCTTGACGGTGAAAATGGCGACGTCCCCCTCGGTGATCTCGGTGACCTCGGCGTTCTTGAGGGTTGGCATGTCGTCACGCATCGGTATGGGAAACGAGGGGATCCTCGACTTGACGTAATCGACGCAATATCCCCCCCGGTCCATCCAGTCCTCGCAGTTGCAGGCGGCATGAGAGGTCCGGATGCCGAAAATCGTCAGAAAAAGAAAGACCAAAACACTGCTTTTCATGCGGTTCTCCATAAGGCTTTGCCGTCCGGCGCAGGAGATGCGCAGACGAAGGCTCGGCAGCTCCGGCAGGCGAGTTGCTGGAGCGGTGCAGCACGCAGAGGTGCACCTGGGCGTCTTACCCGCGCTCAAAGCGGTGCGTCGCGGCGAATCCCGGCAGGACGGCACTCGGTCGCGACGGCACTCAGAGCGCGCATGCGGCTTCGAACCATGGACGCGATGAGCCAAGCGCTGTGCGTGGCGCATTCGGGTACTGTGCCGGGTGACGCGGCGCGAGCCGGATTTCCTTTACCGACGTCGGTCGGTGCAGGATACGAATTGTCAGTGTGGATCAGCCTTGGGGTTGTCTAGGAGGGGCACGGCCGGAGTGGGGGATGACGGCGGGGGAGCGGCGCAGCGTCGGGGTCGCCTGGACGACGGTGCCGTAACCGGTGACGGCAACGGACTCGACCACCTTCGGCAACACGGCGACCAGGTCGTGGTGCTGCTTGAACTGGCTGGAAATATTCTTCTGTTGGAGTTCGAAGGTGACGCGATGTAGCGGCTTCGGACGATGGGGACGCGAGAGGTCGGGCACCCTCGCACCTGCAAAGAGCAGGGACAGGATGACCAGGAAAATCACCAGGGCCTGGGGACGGATATGGTTGACGCGGTCACTTCTCATAGGGGTTCTCGGCGCTCATTAATAGCATGTTTACCCGTAAAAGGGAACCTGCTAGTGGAGCCCGAAGCTTCGAGTCACCCCTTGCGAAGGTTCTTCAGGAAATCTGGAACAGCGAGTGCAGTTATCCACGAAGTGCCACCTGAGCCATAACGTCCCCCCCTTTGCGAAGGGGGAGCCTGCCCCCCATAGCCTTGGCGAAGGGGGAGCCTGCCCCCCATAGCCTTGGCGAAGGGGGGACAGGGGGGATTTGCCTTTACTAGCAAACCGCCTCCCCCGTCCCGCCCCGAGCAGGTCGAACCGGACCACCGTCAACAAGAAGGCCCCCGTCTGTGCGACGGGGGCCTTCTTGTCTGCGCCATATTGTTCCTCGCGGACGGCTTATTCCGCGTGCCTCTTCACCCACTGGACGTAGCGGTCCATCCACCCCTGCAGGAACTTAACCGTGTCGGGGCTCGCGATGTTCCCATCCCCGGCGAAGAAGCCATCCTTCACCTGGATGAACACCTCGGGCTGCCCCATGGTCGGTGCATCGAGGTAGGCGAGCGTGTTGCGCAGGTGCTGCTGTGCCATCGCGGAACCGATTTGCCCGATCGATGCCCCGAGGATGCCGGTCGGTTTGCCGGTCCAGGCGCTCGTCCCGTAGGGGCGCGAGGCGTTGTCGAGCGCGTTTTTAAGTACGCCAGGCATGGAGCGGTTGTATTCCGGCGTCACGAAGATGAGACCGGAGCATCCTTGTACTTCACTCTTGAGCCGGACCACCGACTGGGCCTGCTTGTCATCGTCATCCTGGTTGTAGAGCGGCAGGTCGCCTATTTCCAAAAACTTGAAAGAGAACTCCGCAGGGCCCAGCTTTACCAGTGCATTGGCAAGCTTTCTGTTGATGGAATCCCGACGCAGACTCCCCACGATTACTCCAATCTGGTATTGCCCCATCTTCCATTCCTCCGTGATTTGTGACATCAACCCGCAGATATGACTATAGCACTTCGTCTCCTGTTTGCTTTGCTGCTTGAGGATGTCAGTTTTCTTTGTCCTGCCCAATTGGCCGGGGTTTATAACTGAATATTTAGATATTCTTTGACAGAAAAATGAAAAAGAATTAAAAGACTTGTAGGAAAATGTCTGGCTCAGGAGGGAACCATTTCATGATCCGGTTTAACCAGGAGCAGGCGACGACCGGGGATGCGGCGATCCCACCGGCAAACGGCCGGGAGGTAGCCTTTTGCTGGTGGGGTGCCATCTTGTGGAATGCCGTCGCGCAACCTACCGGCTTCATCTGTCTCAATGCGCTCATCAAAGGCGAGGCGTTGGCGGCACTCGGCCTGCTGTTCCCGTTGGTGGGGCTGCGGCTTTTCTGGCAGGCGTTCAAGAAAAGGCGCCAGATGCGGGATCTCGGTGAAATCCGTCTGCAGATGGACCCTTTTCCAGCGTCGATCGGCGGTGAAGCCGGAGGGAGTATCGACCTCCCGGTCCGCTACAGCGCCGACAACGTCTTTCTGGTTTCCCTTCGCTGCGAAAGAGGCATCAAAAGGGATGATGACACCCACATGGAACTGATGTGGGATGAGAGAGGATATGCCACATCGACGCCGGCCGGCGTCGGCACAAGAATCGCGTTTCGCTTTGCCGTTCCCGCCAACCAGATGTCGAGCAGCAACGTGCATGTCTGGACGATACGGATAACCGCCGAACTGCCCGGTCTGGAACTCGACCGAAGCTTCATCATACCGGTGCTGAGGGCCGGACGGCCCAAGCGCTCCCAACTGACGGTTCCCTTGGCTTGCGAGCTGAAGCCCCCCATGGATCTCCCCCCCCGCACGGTCCGAGTCCGACACCATCCAGCAGGAGTGCAGTTGCTCTTTCCCTGTCGGCGCAACGCGAAGAGCGCCTTGCTGTCCGCCTTTTTCAGCGCGTGGTTTCTGGGGGGCGTCATCATTGTCGTGTTGAAGAACCCGGGGGCGGAAGCCGTCATGCTGCCGCTATTCGGTTTGATCGGTGGCGGCCTGCTGCTCTATTCCGTCTGGCTGTCGGGGAACTCCCTTGAAGTGAGCGCCGGTGCAGGTGAATTGAACGTGGTGCGCCGTTTCATGGGGCTCTCCCTCCCCGCATCCCGCATCGCGGCGGTAGCGGTGAGGCGGGTCGAGCCGGAGAGAAGCGGCGCGCGCGGTACAGGTCCCTGTGCGCGGTTGCTGTACCGTATCACCGCCCAATGCAGTGACGGCACCGGCATCACCGTTGGCGATGGCGTGGAAGGAAGACGTGTCGCCGAGGAAGTGGCGCGTCAACTGCGCGAGGCATGCGGCGTGCTCCCGACCGCCGCGGAAGATCTTTAGGACTACGAATTCCCACCCGTATATTACAAACTGCAACGGGGCGGACAAATTTGGAACGCGTGCATGGTGGATTGAAACGTGTACGTAGTGAATTAAAACGTAGGCGTGGCAAATTGGAACGCGGACGTAGTAAGTCGCAACGTCGACGTGGTGAGTTGCAACGTGGACATGGTGAGTTGCAATGTCGACATGGTGAGTTGCAACGTGGACATGGTGAGTTGCAACGCGGACGTAGTGAGTTGCAACGTGGACATGGTGAGTTGCAACGTGGACATGGTGAGTTGCAACGTCGACGTGGTGAGTTGCAACGTCGACATGGTGAATTGCAACGTGGACATGGTGAATTGCAACGCGGGCGCAGTGAATTTAAACGCGTGCATTAAAACGCGCAGGCGCTGAATTGGTACTCCGTCGGTCACCTCGCGACATGGAACAGGGACCGTGGGGCTATTTCTCCGGCGACTTCTTCTTTCTTATCCGTGCAAATTCCGCCTGGAGACGGTCCAGTTCATGGTCGGTCAGATCCTCGAGGTCTACGAGCGAGTTCCGTGCGCCTTTCTGGGCTTTGAGAAGCTCGTCGAGCTTGAGATGTAGAGCCCGCGCATCGCGGTTCTGTGTGTTCTGAATAAGGAACACCATCAGAAACGTGACGATGGTCGTGGCGGTATTGATGATCAGTTGCCACGTGTCCGAAAACCCGAAAACCGGCCCCATTGCCGCCCAAAGTACCAGCACCACAATGGCAATCGCGAACGCATAGGGGGAACCGAGCGCCTCAGCCGATGAACGGGCAAAGGCATGAAAGTTATCTTTCAGCGCCATGTGGCCTCCTTCAGGAATCAGTATTTCTCCTTAGTATTGCAGAAATATTTCGACTGTGAATCCGATGTCTGTACGGGATGTCCACACCAGGCCTTTTGGGTGTTGAGTCTGTCTGCGCTTAGAAGTGCGTTAAGGATAACTACAATCCCGCCGGGGCCAAGCTTCCCTGCGGTATTTGCTACCACAGAGAAGGAGATGGCAAAAGGAGGAGAGATGAGAAGAGGAATGTGGTATTTGCTGGTGGTGCTGCTGGTCATGGCAGGATGCGGCGGAGGCGGCGGGGCATCGACGACGAACGGGCCGACCGGAGCAGTTTCTTTCAAGATCGATCTGGCCAGCCTGCAGCAGAGCGCGCAGGGGGCGGCGAAGGCTGTCGCGGCCACGACGGCCGTAGAGACAACCATCACCAGCGTAGAGGCTATCCTTTCTCGAACCGGCTATCCCGACATCGTAAAACAGATGACCGTGACTAACAACGTGGCAACGGGCACCATAACCGACTTGGAGAAGGGGTACTGGCACGTTGACGCAAAGGTCTTCAGCGGTGAATCCGTTCTCTACAACGGGGCCGTGGATGTCAACGTGATTGCCGGTGCCGAGGTCGCAGCGGAAATTCTCTTTGATCCGGTTGCTCCGTCGGATCCCACCGCCACCACCGGATCGATGAATCTGACCGTGGCCTTGAACAAGTACCCGGGGTACACCAAGATCCGGCAGTTCGTTACGAAGATCCTTCAAGACAAGGTGGACCAGAAGTTCTACATTTTCGACTCCAGCGCGAAGACGCTCGCAGTCTACAATGCCAATACCCTGGTGCGTGAAAAGGATATAGTGCTGCCGTCCGCACCGCAGGCTTTGGCGGTAGAGAACACCGGCGGATCTTTGCTGCTTGGGTACCCGACGGGCAAGATCTACCGACTGAAGGTATCCGATGAGACACTGACCTATCTCGCCGACTCCCTGGTCTCGGTCACCGCTTTGGTGCCGATGACGTCCAAATTCGTGCTGGTGGCCAGCGCGAGCACCTGGGGGCCGTCCAACACCTATGAGACCATCAACCTTGAAAACGGACAGGTAGTCTCGACTAAAAGCTACTGGTACCCTCTCAGCGAGTTCACCTACAACCCGGGTGTCGGTGTTGCATATGCATTGGACAGCGACCTGTCTCCATCGGACATGCACCGCCTGACCCTCAACACCACGACCGGCGGCATCGACGCCATCGGCGATTCCCGCTACCATGGCGATTACCTATTCGGGGCGCCCATCCGTATCATCAACAGCGGCACCCGTGTCGTCACCGGATCAGGCAACATGTTCATCTCATCTTCATCTTCCCCCGACGACATCACCTATGCCGGCAATCTCGGGCATACCTTCACAGATCTGGTTTCCGACGATGTCCTGGGCTACCTCTACATGCTGAACAGCGACAACATCAAGAAATTGCTGTTGATCAAGCAGGACAGTCTATTCACCGTTCTGTCGCTGGATCTCATCGCCGAGCCGAAGCGGGTATTTGACACCGGCAGCAATATTGTCGTCTTTGCCAAGCCCGACGACAGTTACTATGCCAAGGCGTTCAGCAAGAGCTCCCTTGGTTTGATGTGAGAGGGGTGGGCCTGGGGAAATCTGGGCTGAGGCTTGCGAAGTACAATCTCTACCGTTCAGACAGTTAACTTTGCTGCATTGCAAGCCTGCCCCAGTCGTCTCAGTCATCTTTGGTGGAAGACACCCAAACACGCAGAGGTGGTCACTTTTTTATATTTTTATGGGCGTCCACGATTTCCGCTCTCTAATACGGAAGTTTCTTATATAGGTAGCCGATGGTGGTCACCTGTATAAGAAACAAGTTGCCTATATAGGTAGCCAGCATCCTATATAGGTAACTTTCCTGACCGGTCAATACTATGTTATGCAGAAAAAATGTGATGAATGGCCAGGATGTTAGAGCATTCCAAATTCCCTGGAGAAAACGTAATGGATTGGAACTGGTTTTTCAGCTCTACTGCACAATCGGCGGCGGCTATTGTGGCCGTATTCTCTGCCTTCATAATTACCAAAATTATCAGTAATCAGGCTCAATTTGAGAGCAACAAACGCCGGATGAATTCATTCCTCAACGAATCCAAGAAATATATGGAACTTGCAAAATACCGGAGAATTGGCTGGTATTGCCAGTATTGCTTCAACAAGGAAACCAAGAAAATCCAAGAAAAGGCAAAATCGGGTGAGTTACCAGCCACTGCTGAAGAATATTATTTTACAAGCACCCTGCCATTGTTTGTCAAAAGGGCTGGTCTTATAGAGAGAATAGACCAAATCATGAAATTCAAGGCCTATTCTAAATCAACTGCTGATGCCTTTATGCATGTCAAATCTGTGGCCGAAATCGCAGAAGAAAGCCAAATAAGAGAAGAACAAAACGAGATCTATGACCTAATAGCTGACATCAAACACCACATTATGCTTCTAAATGACCTCGTAGAAGAATTATCAGACAACGCCGAATCCTCACCTGTTATCAGATGGTCAATTATCGCCTCGATGTCCCTGTTTTACATTGGGGTAGTCTATCCGTTGGGGTTCATGCCGCTACCTCAAAACGCAACAATTTCTTTGGGAATAACTGCCATCCCTGATTACATATTCTGCTTCAAGGGAGCTTTACTGTCGGTCCTGACTTTAATATTTACAGGCATCAATGTTTACTTTCTGGGAAAAAACAGCGGAATGATTTATGACAAAGCTGCAATTGATGAACTCAGAACCTACTCAAACTTTGGTGGCTACTCTGTTTATTTTCAGAACATGGAAGACAACCAAAGAGCCAGAGATGAGTTCTTCAAAAAGCTAGAGGAAGAGAAAGCGCAACCGGAAAACGGAAAAGGATAATCATGCCCAACCGGGCAGAAGCAGCGGCCTAAAACCGCCGCTGTTCTCCCAAGCCGTTATCCGAAGAGAGCCAAAATGTTTGAATCTAAAATTAAGGAAACCTGGACGCGACGTTTTTGTGAGAGGGATATTGCCTTCAAACAAAGAGTTAACGGAGTTTTCGAAGTAATGAATGGTCGTGGAATATTGCCATCAGGAATTACTGCAAGAGGTGTTCAGGAGGTTGTCGAAGAGGAATTACATACGTCTGGGGACGAGGCTCTTAAAGTTCTAAAGGATGTTCACTTAGTTCACGGGAAAAAAGCCAAAGAAGGCGATATTAAAGCGATACTTCGCAGCCTTCTCCACCAACGACTCCAGGAAGTTGAAACATACAAGGTTCAGGAATTGCAGAAGATGCTTCGTGACGTGGCGAGCCAACCTCTTCTGGATGCTATTGATTCACAACACAAAATTGAGAGAGTTCAGGCGGAATTTGAACTACAAATCGATCTTTATTTACATGAACATAATCAGGCAAAAGGGAAGAATCTCAAAGAACGAATAGTTAATTCTCTGTTCGACAATCCATTTATTGCTGTGCCAGCCATTATACTTCTAGGAGTTGCAGCTATCATAGGAATTGTTGTTGCGATTAAAGGTTTTCGCATCTGGAACGGATAACATGCGCATGGACCAGTCGGCGATAAACCCGCCGCCGGTCATCCGCAATCCCGTTGCATGAAGGATAAGGAATGAGTAGACCAATAAAAATTCCCGAGCAGCAACTTGAGCGAGTTCATCGGCTTGAGAACATTCTTGCAACTGCAGCAGAATCCGGAGACCTGAAAAAGGCAAAAATTGCACTTGATGACCTCCGTCCCATCTTGGAGCGCTACCAGCATAAGCATCGAGTTCTTGAAGCCTATCTTAAATTATATGAATCAGCTCTTGAAGCTTGGGATCTAGACACTGCGAAACAAGGGTTCAGCTTTGTTCGCCGCGAGGCAAGCAAAAATACCCGCCTCTTTTTAGAAGCTACCGTATTGTTGGCAGTAACTCACCTCAGATGTCAGGATCTGATTTCAGCTGAACCACTCATGGCAGAAGCCCTTCGTAATGAAAATGTCATTACGTCTAAATCACAACGAGACATCTTTCGTCGCGAGGCCATCGACCGCTTTGACCAAGAGGGCGCTATTGCAGCGCTGGCCAAAGTACACCCAGAAGTAATGGATGAGGCACAGATTCACCAAGACGCTCTGAATCTGCTAAGAAGGGGACTGAATGAGCAAGATATCGAGGAAGAGTTGGGGGCGCGAATCCCACAACAGGTAAAAGAGTTCATCTTGAAGGTTGACATACTTTCACGCAAGCTCTTACCTCACGAAACTAGACTTCTGCTTCCAACTTCAGCTGATGTCGTAAAAAATCGACATGCCTCACAAATTATCTTCGGTGGTGTTAAGCGAAAGCTGTACGGCTATGTCTGTGACGAAAATTCTGAGACATATAAGGCTTGGGTTTACGGGGGGCTGAATGCCCTATGTAACGAAGGCTTTATGGCTAATGCGGTCATTGGAGTACTAGCTGATTTTAAGATTTTTGTTCCCTCTTTAGCTATTGGTCTTACAGCACTAGTGATTAAAAAAGGGATCGGGAATTTTTGTGAGACGAATAGGCCGAGGCGCTTTATGGACTTACGGAAAAAGAGGGTCACCAACAAGTAAGAGGGGACGAGGGGACGGGACGTTGGTAAGTTATAAGAGGGGACGGAGGGGACGGGACGTTGGTAAGTTATGTAAGTTTTTAGGCGTGGAGGAGATATGCCGAGACAGCAGAGCCCGACGTGAGTTTTATTTCTCTGCTCACGAAAGGACAGGAGCCACACTAGCTGTTTTGGCCAAGATAACCGCCCGTTCTCACGTTGCCGTGATGCTCGCGATTGAAGAGGCAAAGAAGGATAGGCACGGGCGAAAATAAAATAACTTACATAACTTAACTTACCAACGTCCCCCGGTGCTCCAACGTCCCCCGGTGCTCCAACGTCCCCCGGTGCTACAAGTTGAACGCTCCGCCGGTCATCCGACAGCCGTTGGTAAAACCCAAGGCATTGAACCGGGGAGACGCAGAGGACGCAAAGAAACCCGCAGAAAGTGGGTGCAACGGGAAATGTATGATCCATGCACTGCCTGGTATGGGCGCAGATAACAGAATGTATCCGGTACCCTGGTCCTCTCTTCCCGATTTTGTGCCTCATAACTGGGTAAGGTATTCGGGGGAAACAAGCTTACAGGAGATGGCAGAGTCGATGTGTGATTCCTGCCTTATCAAGGATGGAGACAATTTGATTGGCTCCTCCCTAGGCGGAATGGTTGCTTGTGAGATAACAAAGATTCGGAAAATCCGTCGCTTGTATCTGATCGGTAGTGCAGCCCAAAAGGAGGAAGTCAGTAGACTTCTCACCTTTCTACATCCCCTCGTAAAGGTTGCTCCGATCGAGTTGGTGAGACTATCTGCCGGTAAAGTCCCCTTGGAGTTGGCACAGATGTTTGCAGACGCTGAGTCAGCATTTGTCCGGACTATGTGCGCTGCAATATTCAAATGGGATGGCCTCGGTCGAACCACTACACAGGTATTACGACTCCACGGTAGGCACGACATGGTAATCCCACCGCCAAAATCAGTAGACCTCCTGGTCGACGGTGGGCACCTCATCGCGATGAGCCACGCGAGAGAGTGCGTGCAGTTCATTGCAACGCAAGAACGCATGAGGGTCAGGTCTTGATTCTTGACAATTTCACCCGACGCTCTCTTTCAAGCAGTACCACCATGTTCGCGTCAACTGAGACAGCTTGCCACAAACCAACTATAAGAAGACTCTATAGTCGCTTACATTGAGCGCTTTACTAACCCTTCGGGCCCATTCCTTTCCCATCTGCCGTTTGCCACTTTCCAATTCCGAGATGTGCCTTTGCGGAATACCTGTCAACTCCGCAAGTTGCCGCTGAGTCAGGCCTTCACGGTGCCGTGCACCTTTCAGGGCCATCCCTTTAGGGTTTTCGGCATACCCCGGAAATGCTTCTTCGACGGTGAGGTGTTCGCTTGCCTCCAACACACCGATTTCTTTGGCGTAGTGCCGGAGCATACTGATCTTGTCCTGGCTGCCGATGAAGCGGGCTTCTGCTTTATTGTCAGTAGGGGGCTTTTTCGTGCGTTCCAACATAAGTTAGCTCCACAAGTCGGATCTCTCCGCCTATCTCTTCCCAAACGGCGACGTAAGTAGGTTTTCCCGAGTGCGCAGGGCGTTCAGGATTATAAATTTAATCTGCCGTCAGTGCAAACGAGGAAGGGGCAGCCGTGAGGCTGCCCCTTCTTGTTTTCTAACTATGATCAAACTCTCCGTTTTAGGACAGGTTCCAGAGGAACATCTCCCACATGTCTTTCCAGCTCTTGCCGATCTCGGAGACGACGGTGGGCTCGAAACCGCAGTGCATCATGCACTGGGCGCAACGCTGGTCCTTGCCTACGCCGTACTTGTCCCACTGGGTCTTCTCCATCATCTCGGCGAAACTGCCGTAGTGCTCGTCGGTGATCAGGTAGCAGGGGGCCTTCCAGCCGCGAGGGTTGCGGGTCGGGTTCCCCCAAGGGGTGCACTCGAGATCCTTGTCTCCCTTCAGGAATCTCAGGTACATAGGCGTCGAGAAGAAACGGAAGCGCTTGCTCATCTCGTACACTTCTTCGAATTTCTTCTGGATCTCGCGACGCTCGAGGAAAAGCTTCTCGCCTACCGCCTCGTAGCCGAAACCGGGGGCGACCAGGAAGCCGTCGACGCCCATGTCGCGCAGGTGCGAGAAGAGCATCTCGATCTCGATGAGGTTCGTTTCCTTGAAGATGGTGGTGTTGGTGCAGAGACGGAAGCCGAGGGCCTTGGCCTTCTTGATGGCGGACATGGCGATCTTGAAGGTGCCGGGACGCTCAAGGATGCGGTCGTGGGTCTCTTCCATCCCGTCCAGGTGGACGTTCAGTACGAAGTTCGGATGCGGCTTCAGGGTGTCGAGCGCCTTCTCCAAAAGCAGCGCGTTGGTGCAGAGGTAGATGTGCTTGCCGCGCTCGAGGACCGCGTCGATCAGCTCGAAGATGTGCGGGTAGAGGAAGGGCTCGCCGCCGGTTATCGTGACTACCGGTGCCGGGCACTGGTCCACCGAGTCCAGGCACTCCTCAAGGGTCATCATCTCCTGAATGGTGTCGGCGTACTCGCGGATCCTGCCGCAGCCGGAACATGCCAGGTTGCAAAGGTGGGTGGGCTCAAGCATGAGAACGAGGGGATACTTCTCCACCTTGTTCATCTTGTTGCTCATGATGTAGCGGGTCAGGTCGTAATTCAGTCGCATCGGAAAACGCATCGTAGATATATCCTTCTCGTCTCTGGTTTTTTCTGTTTCTGACACGGCTGCGGGACAGGCCGAGGTTACTCTTCTTTCAGCCTGTCCCGCTCTGGTTGCCGGTCCGCTTCAAAAGTTTCGTTACTTCACTACGGTAAGCTGGGGATGCGTGCTCCCCGCGCCCTGCAGGAAGGCCTGGCAGGTGGCGGCGATGCCTGCGGCGTCGATGCCGAGGTCGGCTCGCAACTGCGCCTGGCTCCCCTGTTCGATGAACTTGTCGGGTATCCCGATCCTCTTCACGCGCACGGCGGTCATCCCGGCGTCGGCGATCGCCTCGAGGACGGCGCTGCCGAAGCCGCCCAGCAGTGCATTCTCCTCGACGGTGACGACACAGCCGGTACGCCCCGCCTGGGCGAGGATCAGGTCGCGGTCGAGCGGCTTCACGAAGCGGGCGTTCACCACGGAGGCGAAGATCCCTTTCTGCTTCAACATGGATGCCGCTTCGAGGGCGGGGTAGACGGTGGAGCCGATGGCGACCAGGGTCAGATCGCTACCCTCTACGAGAAGCTCGCCCTTGCCGACCTCGAGCCCCTTGGGATCCTTGTCCATGGCGACGCCGTATCCCGCGCCGCGCGGGTAGCGAAGCGAGATGGGACGGCCGTGGTAGATGGCGGTCTTCAGCATGTGCTGCAGCTCGTTCTCGTCCTTCGGGGCCATCACGGTGAGTTCCGGGAGGTGGCGCAGGTAGGAGATGTCGAAGGCGCCGTGGTGCGTCGGGCCGTCGTCGCCGACAAGCCCTGCGCGGTCAAGGGCCAGGGTGACCGGGAGCTTCTGCAGGCAGATGTCGTGGAACACCTGGTCGTAGGCGCGCTGGGTGAAGGTCGAGTAGATCGCGGCGACGGGACGGAATCCCTCCACGGCGAGGCCGGCCGCGAAGGTGAGCGCGTGCTGCTCGGCGATCCCGACGTCGAAGAAACGTTCCGGGAAGCGTTTCGCGAAGGGGGTGAGACCGGTGCCGTCGGGCATGGCGGCGGTGATGGCTACGATCTTGTCGTCCTTTTCGCCGAGCTTCACCAGGGTGTCGCCGAAGACCTGGGTGTAGGAGGGGGGCGCCGGTTTGGCCGGGGCGGCGCTCGCGGGTTTCGTCGGTGCCACGCCGTGGAACTTGTCCGGCATGTCCTCGGCCGGTGCGTACCCTTTCCCCTTCTTGGTCATCACGTGCACGAGGATCGGCCCTTCCAGGCGTTTCACGTTCTCGAGGACCGCGAGCATGTTCTGGATGTCGTGCCCGGCGATGGGACCTACGTACTCGAAGCCGAGCGCCTCGAAAAGGGTCCCCGGGGTGAGGAACCCCTTCAGCGAGTTCTCCGCCTTCTTGGCGAAGTGCAGGATGTTGCCGCCGATGGCGGGGATGCCGGCAAGAAGCCCCTCCATCTCCTTTTTCAGGTTCCGGTAGTAGGTGCCGGTCATCTTCCGGGAGATGAAGGAGGAGAGGGCGCCGACGTTCTTCGAGATGGACATCTCGTTGTCGTTCAAGACGACGATCAGGTTCTTTTTGAGGTGCCCCGCCTGGTTCAGCGCCTCGAGCGCCATGCCGCCGGTGAGTGAGCCGTCTCCTATGACGGCGATGGTGCGCGCGTCACCCCCCCTGAGGGAGTTGGCGACCGCAAGCCCAAGCCCCGCCGAGATCGACGTGGAGGAGTGCCCCGCGCCGAAGGGATCGTGGGGGGACTCGGAGCGCTTCGGGAAGCCGCTGATCCCCTTGTAGCAGCGCTGTGTGTGGAAGCTGTCGCGCCGCCCGGTCAGGATCTTGTGGGTATAGGCCTGGTGGCCGACGTCCCAGACGATCTTGTCTTTCGGGGAATTGAAGCAGTAGTGCAGCGCGATGGAGAGCTCGACAACGCCCAGGTTCGACGCGAGGTGCCCGCCGGTCTTGGCGACGCTCTCCATGAGGAAGCTGCGCACCTCGTCGGCGAGTGGCGTAAGCTCCTCGGCATCAAGCTTCTTCAGGTCGTCGGGACCGTTGATTTTACTTAGCAGTTTGTACATGGATCTCCTTGAGAACCCGTAACATTGTTAATCTCGTGCCAACAGCTGCTGCCAGACTTCCAGAATAGCGTGATCTTCCGCTCCCTCTCTCTCAGCGCCTGCCCCGTTAGCCTTTACTCTGTGAAGGGGAGTCGCCCTGAACTGAAGCGTTGCTGCTACCGACGCCCTCACCCTGGCCCTCTCCCGAGGGGAGGTGGACGTTATGTCGCTGAGAATGATGCTTGATTAGGCTATGCCTTGACGTAACCGTTATCCTTGAACCACCGCACGGCGCGCTCGAGTGCGTCTTCCACCGGGCTTTGCGGCAATCCGAGCTCGGCGGTCGCCTTGCCGGAATCGAAGAACATGAACTTCTTTGCCATCTGCACCCCGGCGAGCGGGATGAGCGGCTCCCGCCCGGTGACGGCGGAGATGGCGTGGTTCGCGTAGGCCGCCATGAGGATCGGGTAGTAGGGGAGCTTCACCCGCGGCGCCTTGAGCCCCGTGATCGCCGAGAGCATCTCGAAGATCTCGGCGAGGGTTAAGTTTCTGTTCCCCAGGATGTACTTCTGGCCGATCCTACCTTTCTGCGCGGCGAGCAGGTGACCGCGGGCGCAGGCCTCGACGTCGATCAGGTTGAGCCCGGTGTCGAGATACGCCGGCATCTTGCCGTTCAGAAAATCGACGATGATCTTTCCCGTCGGCGTCGGCTTCACGTCCATCGGCCCGACCGGCGTGGACGGGTTCACGATGACGAGGGGCAGCCCCTTGTCGAGGTACGATTCGGCGGCACGCTCGGCCAGGAACTTGCTCTTCTTGTAGTCCCCGACCATGTCGTCGAAGCCGACCGGCGTCGCCTCGTTTCCCGGGGTCCCGTCGCCCGGGTTCCCCAGGGTGCCGACGCTGCTCGTGTAGATCACTTTCCCCACCCCGGCAGCAAGTGCCGCGGAGAGGATGTTGCGGGTCCCGGTGACGTTCACGTCGTACATCGCCTGCGGCGTCTTCGTCCAGAGCCGGTAATCGGCGGCGGCGTGAAAGAGTGCGTCGCAGCCGGCAAGCCCCCTGACAAGCGGCTCCCGCTCGGAGAGGTCCCCCTCGTGCAGCTCGACGTCGAGCCCCTTCAGGTTGCGCCGGTCCGAGCCGGGGCGGACGAGCAGGCGCACCTGCCAGCCGTCCTTGATGAGCTCGCGCGCGATGCTCGCGCCGATGAAGCCGGTGGCTCCGGTGACGAAAGCCTTCATCTACTCCTCGGACAGCCCGCCGGTCAGGGTCCGGTAGGTGCCGAGCGCCATGAGCGGGAAGCAGTTGCGGTAGATGTGGTACTTGATCATGAAGTACTTCGGGAACCCGGTCCCGGTGTACTGCGTCTCGTCCCATGTGCCATCCGCGTTCTGCGTCGAGATGAGGTACTGGATGCCGCGCACCACGGTGGCGCAGTTCACCTCGCCCGCCGCCATGAGCCCGAGAAGCGCCCAGCTCGTCTGCGAAGCGGTGCTCTCTCCCATCCCCGCAAGGGACGGGTCGTGGTACGACTCGCAGGTCTCGCCCCAGCCGCCGTCGATGTTCTGGCGCGACTTGATCCAGTTCACCGCCTTCTTGACGTAGGGCGCTTCCATGTCCTCACCGATGGCGGAGAGGCCGCAAAGCACGCTCCAGGTGCCGTAGAGGTAGTTCACCCCCCAGCGTCCCCACCAGGGCCCTTCAGGTTCCTGGTTCTTCTTCAGGAACTCGAGGCCCCTGACCGCCGCGGGGTAGCTCTTCGGGTAGCCGAAGCTCCCCATCAGCTCGAGCATGCGCCCGGTGAGGTCCGCGGTCGGCGGATCGATGAGCGCCTCGAGATCGGCGAAGGGGATCTTGTTGAGGAAGTGCTTCGTGTTGTCCTTGTCGAAGGCGCCCCAGCCGCCGTTTTTGCTCTGCATGCCGAGGCACCAGGCGATGCCGCGCCGCACCGACTCCTCGAGCGCCTTGGGATCCTTCACCTTGATGTCTTTCAGGGCCATCATGACGAAGCCGGAGTCGTCCACGTCCGGGTACCAGTCGTTCAGGAATTCGAAGGCCCATCCCCCCGGCTCGAGCTCGGGGGACTTGATGCGCCAGTCTCCCGGCTTTTTCACCTCGCGCTCCAAAAGCCACTGGGCCCCCTTCACCAGGGAAGGGTGGTCGGTCGGGACGCCCGCGTCCACGAGGGCCTTCAAGGCGAGCGCGGTGTCCCACACCGGCGAGATGCACGACTGCAGGACGATCTGGTCGTCCGTTTCGATGCAGAAGTTGTCGAGGGCCTTAAGCCCCTGCACCATCACGGGGTGGTCGTTCTCGTAGCCCAGGGTGCTAAGCGCCAGGACCGCGTTCAGCATGGCGGGCTGGATGCCTCCCCAGTCCCCGGTTTCCTCCTGGTGCTCCAGGATCCATTCCTCCGCCTTCTCCATCGCCTTCTTGCGGAAAGGGCGGATGGGGCTTCTCTCGTAGACCTTCAGCACGTGGTCGAGGCCTATGAAGAAGTTCTTCAGGGTGAGGATCCCCTCCTCCTTGGTGAAGGTGTAGTCGATGGCGCGCGGCGGCCTCACGAAGAGTTCCTGCACCCGCTGGGAAGCCGCGATCCTGTGCACCGGGCGGTGGTACATCACGACGGAGAGCGGGATGATGGTCGCCCTCGCCCAGCTGGAGAACTCGTACACGTTGATGTAGGCCCAGTTGGGCAACAGGTTCAACTCCACCGGCATGCTCGGGACGCCGAGCCAGTCGAACTCGCCGAAAAGGGCGAGGAAGATCTTGGTGAAGACGCGCGCCTTGATGATGCCCCCCTTTTGGAGGACGAAGGCGCGGGCCTTCTCCATGGCGGGGTGGTCGGCCGGGTACCCGGCAAGTTTCAGCGCGAAGTACGCCTCGATTGTCGTGGAAAGGTCCCCGGGGCCACCGAAGTAAATGGTCCACGAACCCTCCTCCGTCTGTTTGGAGAGGAGGTATGCACTCATCTTCCTTTCGCGCTCACGATCAACGAGCCCGAGGAAGTGGAACAGCATGATATATTCAGCCGTGATGGTGACATTGGATTCGAGCTCCGCCCACCAGTAACCTTTGGGGAGCTGTTCCCTGAAGAAGAAGTCACGGCATCCTTCTATCGCGACATCGAGGGGACTCTTTGCCTTTCCCGGCTTACTCTTCCAGAGCGACGCGGGAAACTGATGTACCGTTGCCCCTGTCTTTTGTTCGACGGTCTGCTCCGGCTCACTAACGATGCCGTTAAATGAGGTGAGTGCATGTGATATGGGGTGTTTGAATGGTGCGTTCACCACATACTCCTTTGGTCCGGATTGGTCTAGTTTAACTCAGTGTAGCTTCTTTGCAGATAGTTACAAGGATCGAAATCTATCACGCTTTTCCAGAAAAATACACTGTTTTTTCCGAAATATTATTTTTTTTCCTAATGAAAACAATGAGTTGCTTCGCGGTGTTGATTGTGCTGGTAGTGTGTGCTAGGTTGCGGCGTCTTAACTTTTCGCACGCAAAGGCAACTCTCCCATGAAAGAATCGGCTAAAAGCAGCCTCCTCTTCTCCTTCGCGGCGCGGCGCCCCTGGCTGGTGCTCGCCGTCGCACTCGTGCTCTCCGTACTTTCGCTGTGGCTCACATCGCAGCGTATGGAGTTTCTGACCGGGCGTGACGACCTCATGCCCCGCAACACCGCTTTCAACCGGGACTACCAGGCCTTCCGCGCCGAGTTCGGCAGCATGGAAGATATCGTCGTGGTCATCGAGGGGCAGGACCCGGAGCGGGTCGGGGCCTTCGGAACCCGGCTGCACGACGTCCTAGCCAAGGACAAGGCGCATTTCTCGGACGTCTTCTACCCGTACGCTTTGCCGTTTTTCCGGGACAACGGCCTGCTTTTCATGCCGCTTGAGGACATAAAGGAGTTGCGCCGCAACCTGACCCTCGCCGCACCCGTCCTGCGCGCGCTTTCCGCAAAGCCTTCGGTGCAGACCCTCTTCACCCATCTGACCGGGAGCATGGATCAGTACCTGGCCGGTGATGAGAAGAAACTCCCCGAGATAATGTTCATGCTGGACAAGCTGGGCGCCGGGTTCACGAGCTTCGGGACCGGGAAGGGGAGCGTCCCTTCCATGGAAAGCGTCTTCATGAACCAGGATTCGGCCTTTGCACGTGCGGGGCGCCAGCAGATCCTCACCGCGCTCCCGGTGCGCGACATGTCTGGCTTCGTGCCGGCCGGGGCGGCCATCGCGGTGGTGCGGGGCGAGGTGGCGCGGCTTAAGGCGCTTCCGGAGTTCAAAGGGGTGACCGTCGGGCTCACCGGCACACCGGTATTGGAAAACGAGGAGATGGCGACGAGCGAGAAGGACATCACGCTCGCCACCGTGGTCTCGCTGGCGCTCACCACGGTCCTGCTTCTCTTCGCCTTCCGCGGCGTGCTTAACGTCGTCGCCGCCATGGTCTCGCTGCTCGTCGCCATCTCGGTCTCCTTCGGCTTCGCCACCGTCGCGGTCGGGCACCTGAACATACTCTCCATGGTGTTCGCGGTCATGCTGATCGGCATCGGCATCGAGTACGGCATCCAGGTGGTGCTGCGCTACCAGGAGGAGCTGCGCCGGGGTGCCCCCGAGCTTCCCGCCCTCGAGACCGGGCTCACCCGCAACGTCTGGGCCATCGTCATGGCAGCGGCCACCGTCGCCGCCGCCTTTCTGACCTTCGTCTTCACCGACTTCCGCGGCATCTCCGAACTCGGCATCATCGCCGCCGGGGGGGTCGTCATCTGCGTCCTCGTCACCTTCACGGTGCTTCCCGCCATGCTGGTTCTCCTGGTGCGTTACCGCAAGAAGCCATCTCCGGTTAAAGGATCCATCGAGCTGGAGGACAGGCTGCTTGCCCGCAGCGTCTTCGGCAACCCGAAGAGCGTGATCCTACTTACCGCCCTTCTTTGCGTAGCCTCGCTCTATCCCCTCTCGCGCGTCTCCTTCGACTACAACCTGATGAACTTGCAGGCGAAGGGGCTCGAATCGGTAAACTACGCCTACAAGTTGATGAGGAGCAAGGAGAATAGTGGCTACTTCGCCGTCGTCATGGCGAAGGACGCCGAGGATGCGCGCGCGAAGAGCGCGAGGCTCGAGGCGCTCCCGACCGTGGACCACGTGGTGAGCATAAATACGCTCGTGCCGGACCACCAGGCGGAGAAGCTCGCGGAACTCGATGCGGTGCGCCGGGAGCTCGCCGACGTGAAGCCCGCCCCGTACGAGGAGGACCTCTCCCTGATGGAGCTCCCGCGCGTCTTCGAGGCCTTCAGGAACGCCTCAGTGGCGGTGAAGGAGCGCCTCGAGAAGGAGCACCGCCCCGAGGCGAAGCAGGCGGCCGCCTTCGTGGCAACCCTGGACCGGTTCTTCGCAGGTCTCGAGAAGGAGCGCGACCGCAACGCCGTCGGCATGCTGCAGGATTTCCAGGGGGGGATGTTCCGTGACCTCCCTGCGAAGATAGAAATGCTGAAGCAAAGCCTCGCCGCGAAGCCGGTGACCGAGGCGGATGTCCCGAAGGAACTACGCTCGCGCTTCGTCGGCAAGACCGGGAAACTCATGCTCCAGGTGGCGCCGAAAAAGGAGATCTTCAACCGCGAGCCGCTCGAGGCGTTCCTCAAAGACGTGCGCAGCGTCGACGCCCATGCGACCGGGGAGCCGGTGATGGTCTACGAGTCGATGACCATCATGCGCGACTCCTACCGCCTCGCCTTCATCTACGCCTTCGCCGCCATCGTCGGCATCCTGCTCGTCGCCTTCAGGAGTGTCAAGTTCGCGCTCATCGGGCTCGTTCCGCTCATCGTCGGGCTCCTCTTCATGGTGAGCGGCATGTGGATTTTCGGCATCAGCTTCAACTCCGCGAACATCATCGTGATGCCACTGGTGCTCGGTATCGCGGTCGACTCCGGGATCTACATCATCAACCGCTATCGGCGTGAGGAGGGGAGTGCGGGGAGCGTGATTCTAAGTTCCACCGGCGTTGGCGTATTGCTGAACACGCTGACCATCATGGCGAGTTTCGGCGCACTCATGGTGGCTCGGCACCAAGGGGTATTCAGCATCGGTGCCGTGATGTCGCTCGGGATGGTCGCCTGCCAGATCGCCTTCATGGTCACGCTGCCGGCGGTGCTGACGCTGGCTGCGAAAAAATAAATAACTCCTCCCCCCGGAGGGGGGAGGTCGGGAGGGGGGAAGCGCAACTGAGCAAATCATCCCCCTCCCGTCCCTCCCCCTCCGGGGGCGGGGACTGTTACGCTTCGGCGACTTTGGGGCCGGCCCTCGTATCCAGACTGTGGGGGATGTCTTGAGTACTTCGAAAAAACCTGAAACCCTGCGCGGGGCGGTGCCCTTGTCGCACTACTTCCTGAGGGGGCGGGTGCGACCGGGGGATCTGGTCGTGGACGCTACCTGCGGCAACGGGTTCGACACGCTTCTGCTCGCCCGACTGGTCGGGGAAGCCGGAACGGTATGGGCCTTCGACGTCCAGCCGGTCGCCATCGCAGCTACCCGGGAACTCCTCGAGCGGGAAGGATGCCTCGACCCGGTGCGTCTCATCGAGGCGGGACACGAACGGCTCGGCGAGTTCGTGCCGGAGGGAATCGCGGCGGCCGTCTTCAACCTGGGCTACCTCCCGGGCGGGGACGCCTCCCTCATCACCGACCCGGCCAATACCGTCGCCGCTTTGGAGCAGGCGGCACAACTCCTAGCCCCGGGGGGCATCCTCACCGTCGCCCTATACACCGGGCACGAGGGCGGTCCCGAGGAGGCGCAAGCTGTCGAGAACTGGGCGGCCTCCCTGCACCCCGGCCGCTTCAACGTCTGGCGCCACCGGCAGTTGAACCGCCCTGAAATCGCACCTTATCTCGTCTTCGTGGAAAGGATCCGCTGATGTTACGCGACGCCCTCCCGTTTCTCCTGGTCGCCCCCTCGCTCGCCTACGCCGCGATCACCCTGCACTGCGGGCGGAGTTTCTTCCGCGGCATAAAACCGCTGCCCGATCACGCACCGCCGGTCTCCATCCTGAAGCCGGTGCGCGGCGTCGACGGCGACAGCTTCGAGAACTTCGCCTCTTTCTGCGTCCAGGACTACCCCGAGTACCAGATCGTCTTCGCCGTCGCCTCGGGCGACGATCCGGTGATCCCCATCATCCGCCGCCTCATCGACTCCTTTCCCGAGCGGGACATCGAGCTCGTCGTCGATTCCTCCATACACGGCTCGAACTACAAGGTCTGCAACCTCATGCACGCCTACGCGAGGGCGAAGCACCCGCTCATCGTCGTCTGCGACAGCGACATCAGGGTGGAAAAGGGGTACCTGCGCGCGGTGTGCGCCCCCTTCGCCGATCCGAAGGTCGGGCTGGTCACCTCGCTATACCGCAGCACCGAGGTGCGGGGGGCGGGGTGCGCCATCGAGGCGCTCGGCTTTTGCTGCGAGATGATGCCCAACGTGATGACGGCGCTGAAGCTCGAGGGGCTTTCCTTCGCGCTTGGGGCGTCGATGGCGGTGCGGCGGGAGGCTTTGGAGAAAATCGGGGGCTTCGAGGCGCTGGTCGATTACCTGGCCGACGACTACCAACTCGGGAACATGATCTTCAAGGCGGGGTACCGGCTCGAGCTTTCACCGTACTTCGTGGAGAGCATGATGCGCGGGGACGAGAAGCTCTCCGAACTCCTGTCGCGGCAGTTGCGCTGGGGGCGCACCATGCGCGTCTCCCGCCCGGGGGGGTATCTCGCCTCCGGGATCACGCTCCCTTTCCCTGGGGCGCTCCTTGCGGTTCTCGTTTCCGGCTTCTCCGCGGTGGGGTGGGGGGCGGCGGCGCTTCTCTACCTCGTGCGCTCCCTGGTATCGACGGCGTACAGCCGGGCGCTCGTCAAGGACCGGCTTCTGCCGCGCTGGCTGTGGCTCGTACCGCTGCGCGACGCGCTTTCGTTCGTAGTGTGGGGATTGTCTCTTGTCGGCAACCGCGTGCGCTGGCGCGGGGACCTCTTCGAGCTGGAGAAGGGGGGGAAGATCGTGCCGCTGCGGGCCGCCTTACCTGCGGAAGAACCAGAGGATCAGGGATAATAAGAGCGAGATGATGATGCTGGTGGCGAGCGGGAAGTAGAAGGTGAAGTTCTCCTTCTTCACGTAGATATCGCCCGGCAGCCGTCCTATCCAGGGGATCTTTCCGGCGAGGGTGAAGACGGCGCCGATGGCGGCGATGATGAGCCCTAGTATGATGAGGGATTTGCCGAAGGAGGGCATCTTTGGTCCTGTGGTTTGCTTGAGGTGGCTGTAGGGTGTGGGTAAATCCCCCCCGTCCCCCCTTCGCCAAGGCTACGTGGGGCAGGCTCCCCCTTCGCAAAGGGGGGAGCGCGAGGTCACCTGCAGCGCTTCGTGGACACACTTGTCGCCGTTCCCCGGAATTCCCCGATGAACCTTCGCAAAGGGGGGAACGCCGGGGCTATTGCAGCGCTATGGCCTACTTCCTGACGTAGCGTTCCTTCTCGCTGTAGATGCAGCCGCAGTATTTCTGGCGGTAAAGACCCATTTCCTTGGAAAGGTTGATCCCTTCCTGCCAGCCGGTCCTGAAGTCCTCGTAGTGGAATTCCACCCCGTAACGCTCGCCAAGTTTGACACCAAGTTCGCGTATCATCTGCTGGTTTTGGTACCTGCTGTAGAGAAGGGTGGAGCTGAACCGGCTAAAGCCCAGCTCCGCCGCGGTTCTCGCCGCTTCCTCGAGCCTCGAGCGGTAGCAGTAGGCGCAGCGCCCCTGCGGCTCGCCCGCCACGTTCGAGAGAAACTCCTCCAGGAGGTATTCCTCCCGGTAGATCACCTCGAGTTCCACCATCTGCGCGTAACTCTTCAGCGCCTCCATCCGGAGCTTGTACTCCGTGTAGGGGTGGATGTTGTGGTTGAAGAAGAGCCCCGTGACGTCAAGCCCGGCGGAGCGGAGCTCCTTGACCGGATAGATGGCGCAGGGGCCACAGCATATATGCAGAAGTATCTTCATGGTCCGCCTTATGGACGCGCCCCACCCGGGCCACCCAACAGGTACTTTATGGCATCCGCCTTGACCTTGGCAAAGGCGTCCGCGTAGGCCGTGCTCGGGACCTGCGACGCGATGAAGTACCCTCCCATGATCGGGTTGCTGAGCGATACCTTGCCGGTGCCGCTGTTCACGGCAAGGGTGGCGTTGTTGATGGCGCTTTCCACGTCGTTGTCGAGGATGCCGTTGTTGAGCCAGTCGATGGAATCGTAGATGAGCCGCTTGGTGTAGATGCGGTTGTGCGCGAAGGCGCCGGGGTCGTTTTGCAGCAGGCTCGAGTTGAAGAACGCACCCATGGTGTTGGCGCCGCCGCCGGGGAACGCGGCGTTGTAGTCGGAGTTCTTGTTCGCCAGAGGGCGCACCTTGGAGCGCGAGGGGTTGAGCGTGCTGGCCGGCAGGGACGGGTCGGTCTTGAGAACGTTCAACATCGCGAGGGCTGCGGCGTAGCCGTCCTTTTCGGATTGCAGGAATGCCGGGCTCAGCTCGTGATCGCCTATGTGACAGTGGGCGCAGGTCTTGCTGGTGATGGCCGAGATGATGCCTTGGCTGTCCTCTTCCACCGGGAGGAAGGTGTGCGTGGCGTTGCTGTTCATGTGGCAGGTCACGCAGGGGCCGCTGTTGCCGGTGCCGTGCTCGTTTGCGACGCCGATGAGCCTGTGCAGGTAGTAGTCCGGAACGTAGTTGCGGCCGGGGAACTCATACCCCCCGGTGCGGAAGACCAGGGTTGCCGCGGCGCGGTCGTGGGCTCCCGGGGTGTTGGTGTTGCTGAAGTCCATCCCGGCGGCAACCGCGTCATAGATCATCGAGCCGATGCCACGGCCGGAGTGGCAGGGGACGCAGATGTTGGATGCGGTGACGTCGGGGTAGGTCGTTGCCTTGTTGTTCAGTTTCACCGTCGGGGAGCTGTTGGCCGACGAGAAGTTGTAATAGATGACGGCAGGGGCGACGGTGCGTGCCACCCAGCTGTAGGAGCGTCCCTTGCCGTTGTCGTGGCATACGTCGCAGCCGGTGACTTCCTTAGTCTTGTCCGGCGACGGGGTGTCCGCAGGCTGCGCCGCGCCGGGAGCCACTTTCTGGGGGTAGTTCTGCACCACCTGGTAGTTCGGACCGGCAAAGGGTTTCTGAACCTTGAAGCCGCTGGTCACGAAGTTGATGTAGCCGGTGGAGGTGTGGCAGCGCACGCAGTAGTACTGGAAGGTGGTGGCGGCCGGTTCGTAGGTGCCACGGGTCTTGAAGTCGTAGTTGGACCTGGCCTTGGTCACGTTGCCGTGCCCGGAGTCGGCCCAGTCCCTGTTCACGTTGATGGCCGCGGTCGGGTTGTGCGGGTTATGACACTTGCGGCAGTTGCCGACGTAGTTCGAGCTCACGTACGAGGCGCGGTACTTGCTGTCGGAGAAGCTGGTCGTCATGTTGCCGAAGTGCTGCGGTGCAAGCCTGACCATGAGATCGGTCGGGTGGGAGAGGCCGTGGCATTTGCCGCATTTGCCCGAGGCGTCCGGATTCTGGAGTGCTACGCCGCTGCCGCCGCCGTGGCACTTGGAGCAGGAGCTCGGATGCCCGGGATGGGGTTCGTGGCAGTCGGCGCATCCTGCCGCGTTGGCGGTGTTGTGGGATGAGGCCATCCACTCCTTTACGATGAGCTCTCCCGTACCGGGGGAGACCGAGCCGCCGTGACAGCTCGCGTCCATGCATTTCTGGGATTGGGCGAGTTTGGAAACACTCCCCGAGGTACCGGTGGTGCTGCTCCCGCATGCGGCGAGAAGGAGAGAAATGAGGATTATGAATACAATATTTCTTAGCAACATAGCATGCCCTCCCAGAATTTTAGACGCTATCTTATAGCATTATCCACAGCAAAAAAGTAGAGAAAAATGAGTATCGGCTCACAGGGGCGGCGCTTTTCTGTTTCCTCCTTTTTGTTAAGTTGACTTCACTTCGTCAATATTGTAATAATCATCCGTCCAATTGCGCCAAGTATGCATCAGGCGGGGAATTCAGCCGGGCCAGTGCCATTAGTTGTATTTAATTTTCAGTGCTGATTGCAATGCAGGAGTCCATCATGTTTCTCAAAAAGCATACTTCCGCAGTCATGTTCTTTCTCGGTGTCTCCCTTGCTCCCCTGCTGGTCCCGGGTCATGCCGATGCGATACCCGCCTTCAGCCGGCAGCACAAGACGGAATGTTCCACCTGCCACACCATCTACCCCGAACTGAACGAGTTCGGCGACGCCTTCCTGAAAAACGGCTACGTGTGGCCCCACAAGAAGGGCGAGGCGGCAAAGGGCGCCGAGCCGGTGGGCAACGAGTGGGCCGCCATCTCCGGCCTGCCGCAGCAGATCCCGATTTCGCTCACCGCGAGCGCCGACCTAGCCTACGACGAGGACGCCGCCGACGGCAACAAGGTCGACCTTTCGGCAAGATCCATCACGCTGCAGGCGGGGGGCTCCTTCCGCGACCTGGTCGGCTTCTTCGCGACCTACAACCTCTACTCCCAGGGGATGCAGCGGGCTTCGACCCTCTCCACCCCCGCAGCGAACACCAACGTTCCTCCCGGCAACACCCCCGACCTCGACGAACTGTTCATCGTATGGCGCCAGGCCGCCGGCACGCCGATAAATGTAAAGGTCGGACGGTTCGAGCCGAAACTCTCCCTCTGGAAGAAGAGCAACCGCATCCTTCCGGTTCCGTCCTACGCCTCGACCACCTACCGCGTCGGTTTCTCCCCGTTCAGCAGCGACGCGACCGAAGACGGCGTCGAGCTCAACGCGCTTCTCGGCAACCGCCTCTTCGTCGCGGCGGGCGTCGTGGACCGAAACGGCCAGGACCGCGAGGACGGCTACGGGCACATCTCCTACAAGATCGGCGGGACCGACCTGAAGGGACAGGAGCCCGAGGTGGACCTGGAGCATGACAGCATCTGGGACTTTTTGAGCGTGACCCTGGGCGGCTTCGGCTACTGGGGGCAAAACGGCGAGCTGGACGGCGACGGCATCTCGCGAAACCGCAACAACTTCCGCCGCATCGGCGCAGAGGCCGACATCCTTTACAAACGCCTGCATCTGAAGGGAAGCGGCAGCTTCGGCAGGGATTCCAACCCCGACTTCTCTCTCTTCGCTGCGAGCGTGGACAGCCGCGCCTACACCCTGGAAGGCGAGTACTACCTCGGCGCGCCGGTCAGCCTGGTCCCGCTTTTCCGCTACGAGTACCTGAACGCCGGCTACGGCTCGGTAAAACGTTTAACCCCGGGCCTGGCCTATGCCCCGTTGCAGAACCTTAGGCTGTCGCTTGAGTACACCCACAGCATCGCCCCGGAGGGGACGGGCAACATCGCTTTCGCCTCCATCGCCTTCAGCCTCTAGCTTAAGGCACCGGAAATGCTCAGCACGGCGGCTTCTGCCGTCGTAGATAATGTCTCGGAGGAATCAGCACCCCTATGAAAAAGCTCCTCGTTACCATGCTCCTCGTCGCAGCCACCGCAACCTCGGCCCACGCCGGTCTCAAAGTCATCGGCAGGGGCGACGCCATGCGCCTTGATCCTTCCTCCTTTCCCCCGGCCATGAAGGCGAACTACGAGATCGTCAGGGTCAAATGTGTCAAATGTCACACCCTCGAGCGCACCATCGTCGCCATCCAGACCGGTGTTGCTCCCATCTCCGGCCAGCCCTTCGACCGCAACGCCACCAAGGCGTACGGCATCAAGATGCTGAGGAAGCCGGACTCCAACATGAACAAGGCCGAAGTGAAGGCCTCCGTCGACCTGATGAACTACCTCCTCTCTGAATCGGAGAAGTAACCGACATGAAAGACCTGACCCTGCGCAGCCGCCTGATCGGGTCGTTCCTGATCATGGCCGTCCTGGTCGCCTTCACCGGCGGTTTCGGTGCCCTCAACATCAAGCGGGTCGGCGGCCAGATCCAGAACATCCTCGAGCAGCTCTCCAAGCAGCAGAAACTGGTGCTCCTCATGGGGGTGACCCAGAAGTACTGCCACGTGAGCCTCATGCAGGCGGCCCTGGTTCATAACGACCCGGAGAAGCTGCAGGAATACATCGACGACTACCAGATGAAGCGGGACACCCTGCTGAGCCAGGCCCAGATCATCCTTGAGGGGAACAAGAAGCTCGGCGTGCTCCCGGCCGAGAAGGGGAGCGTGGTCGAGAAGCGCACCCGTCAGTTCCTGGCGAGCTGGGGCGAGTTCGAGAAGGTAGCCGACGAGCTGATTGCGCGTAAAGAAGCCCTACTGAAGGGGGTTCCACCGGGGGTGATCAGCCAGGCGGCCAAGGATGCCCTCGCCGATGCGCGCTTAAACAAGCTCGCCAACGAGGAGATCGCCATCGCCAACGACAAGGCGAAGGAGGATCTGGACGACATCCTGGTCGAGGTCGGCAACAAGATGACCGCGGCGAACAAGCAGGTCACCGAGATTCAGCGTTCGGCAGGGGTCACCTTCGCGGCGGTCATCGTGGTCGCCGTGGCGCTGGCCATCGCGCTCGGGCTTCTCATCACCCGCAACATCGTCACGCGCGTGAGGACGATGGCCTCCGCCGTGAACCGCGGCGCCGAGGGTGATCTCACCGCCGTGATCGAACTTGGGAACCAGGACGAGATCGGCAAGCTCGGCAGCGATTTCAACGAGATGGTCGGCAGGCTCTCCGGGATGATCGGCAAGGTCTCCCGCTCCTCGAGCGAACTCGCGGTCATCTCCGATACCATGGCCAAGGCCTCCCACACCGTGGTGCAGTCGGCGAAGACGCAGGCGGAGAGCGTCTCCAAGACCTCGGCCGCCATCGTGCAGATCAACACCTCGGTGAAAGGGGTGGGGCAGGGGGTCGACTCCCTCTCCATTTCCGCCTCGGAAAGCTCCTCCTCCATCCTCGAGATGGCCTCGAGCGTCGAGGAGGTCGTGCAGAACATGGAGAACCTCGCACTCTCGGTGAACGAGGTGAGCTCCTCCATCGTCGAGATGGGCGCTTCCATAAAGCAGGTGGGTAACGGCGTTGTGAGCCTCATGGAGGTATCCACGGCGACGGCATCCTCGGTCATGGAGATGGACAGCTCCATCAAGCAGGTCGAGCGAAACGCCAACGAGACCGCGGCCATTTCGAAGGCGGTCCGCGTCGACGCGGAGACCGGCCGCGAGGCGGTCGAGGCGGTGATCACCGGCATGCAGGAAATCAAGCACGCCTCGCAGATCACGAGCGAGGTCATCGCGACCCTTTCCGAGCGTGCCACCGACATCGGCGACATCCTCTCCGTAATCGACGAGGTCGCCGAGCAGACGAACCTTCTGGCCCTGAATGCCGCCATCATCGCGGCCCAGGCCGGTGAACACGGCAAGGGGTTTGCTGTCGTAGCCGACGAGATCAAGGAGCTCTCCGAGAGGACCTCCAGCTCCACCCGCGAGATCTCCCTGGTGATCCGGGCGGTGCAGGACGAGACCCGGCGCGCGGTGGAGGCGATCGATCAGTCCGAGCGCTCCATCGCCGAAGGCGAGCTCCTCTCGCAGAAGTCCGGCGAGGCGCTCACCAAGATCGTGGTAGGGGTCACCGAAGCGACCGCACAGGTGACCGAGATTGCCCGCACCACCGTCGAGCAGGCCAAAGGGAGCCAGATGATCCGTGAGGCGATGGAGCAGGTCTCCGAGATGGTGGCCCAGATCGCCAAGGCGACCCGCGAGCAGGGGCAGGGGAGCGAGCTCATCATGGCAGCCGTCGAGAACATGAAGAGCCTGACCTCCCAGGTGCTCTCCTCCACCCGCGAGCAGAACAAGGTGGGGAACCTGATCGCCCAGTCCACCGAGAGCATCACCGAGATGATCCGTCACATAAAGCGTGCCTGCGACGAGCAGTCCCGCGGCTCCGAGCAGATCGTCATGTCCGTCGAGGACATCCAGCAGGCGACCGAGGTGAACCTCGAGTCGACCCGTGTCATGGACGAGGCGGTCTACAAGCTCTTCCGCCAGACCGAGATGCTGAAGCAGGAGATGGAAGCCTTCAAGATCTAGGGACGCCTCCGGCGCCCTCTTTTGCCGTACCGATCAAATCCCCCTCTCCCCGAGGGGGACTTTTTTTGTTATAAGGGGAAGCCGCCGGAAGGCCGGAGCCTTCAACTCATAACGTAGAACGTTGAACGTAGAACGTAGAACGTCTTTCAGGTTTTAAGGAGTTGCCATGGGCAGGATTGCCGATAGATTCGCAGCACTCAAAGCAAAAGGGGAAAAGGGGCTGGTGACCTTCATCACCGCCGGCGACCCGGACCTCGCCACCACCGAACAGGCGGTACTGGAACTGGAGAAGGCCGGGGCCGACCTGATCGAGCTCGGGGTACCCTTCTCCGATCCGATGGCGGACGGGCCGACCATCCAGCTCTCCTCGGACCGGGCCTTGGCCTCGGGGACCACGCTCCCGGGCATTCTCGAACTGGTCGCGCGCCTGCGCGTGAAAACAGAGATCCCGATCGTCCTCATGGGGTACTTCAACCCGATCTTCGCCTACGGGGCCGAGCGCTTCGCCTGCGATGCCGCCAAGGCGGGCGTGGACGCGCTCCTCGTCGTGGACCTCCCCCCGGAAGAGGCGCCCGAGTTGAAGGAGCACACCGACCGCTGCGGCCTCGACCTCATCTTCCTCCTGACGCCGACCTCGGACGCCGAGCGCGTCGCGTCGGTTGCGCGCCAGGGTAGCGGCTTCATCTACTACGTCTCGGTGACCGGCGTGACCGGTGCGAGGAGCGCGGTGGCCGACACCCTCGCCGAACGCGTCACCGAGGTGCGGGACGCGCTCAGCCTGCCGCTCGTGGTCGGCTTCGGCATATCCACCCCGGAGCAGGCCGGGCAGGTGGCTCAGGTCGCCGACGGCGTGGTGGTGGGGAGCGCCCTGGTGAAGTATTTCGAGAAATACCAGGGGGCGGAACTGCTGCGGGAGCTCTCCTCCTTCGTCGGCGCTCTAAAACAGGGGGTGCGGCAATCGTCCGCGGGATAATCCCGTTATTCCGGTAAGTTGGCGCGCATGGCGCACCGTTTTGTTTGACATGCATCAAGCGATCTGCTAAGAAACAGCGCTGATTTACGACTAAATAAAACAGTTGGGGACTTCCCCACGAGAGGGCACATATGGCTTGGTTCAAAAGAGACAACCCGCCTAAGGCAAGAGGGCCGGAGCACAAGGTGAAGGTGCCGGAAGGGCTTTGGACGAAGTGCGTTAGCTGCGCAGAGACCATCTATACGAAGGACATCGAGAGCAACCTGAACGTCTGCCCTAAGTGCGGCCACCACTACCGCATCTCCACCAAGAGGAGGATCGAACTCCTCATCGACGAGGGGACCTTCGTCGAGTTCGACGCCGGGATGGTGTCGGTCGACTTCCTCGAGTTCAAGGACAGCAAGAGCTACCAGGAGCGCATCGACCAGGCCCTGGCGAAGAAAGGGAGCAAGGACGCCATCGTCTGCGGCTCCGGCAAGATCGAGGGGACCCCGGTGCAGCTGTGCGTCTTCGACTTCTCCTTCATGGGGGGCTCCATGGGGAGCGTCGTGGGCGAGAAGATCACCCGCGGCATCGAGCGCGCCCTTGCCGAAGGCACCCCCTGCATCATCGTCTCCGCTTCCGGCGGCGCCAGGATGCAGGAGAGCATCCTCTCCCTCATGCAGATGGCGAAGACCTCCGCGGCCCTTGCCAAGCTCCGCGAGGCCGGGCTTCCCTTCGTCTCCATCCTGACCGACCCGACCACCGGCGGCGTCACCGCGAGCTTCGCGATGCTGGGCGACGTCAACATGGCCGAGCCGAAGGCGCTCATCGGTTTCGCAGGCCCCCGCGTCATCGAGCAGACCATCCGCCAGAAGCTCCCGCAGGGCTTCCAGCGTTCCGAGTACCTGCTCGACCACGGCATGGTGGACGTCATCGTCGAGCGGAGCAAGATGAAAGCGCAGCTCTCCAGCATCCTGAAGATGCTCTACAGAAACTAAAAAGAAACCTGACCGGCGCTGACATCGAGGGGTTAAGGCAGAGGAGGGCTCCCTCCCCAACCTTGGCCCCTTTTTTTTCTTGTCCGACGCAACTTTAACCTTAGCCCGAGGTTCCCATGGTATCCCTCACCCAGCTCGCCCTGTTCTCCGTCGCCTCCACGCTGCTCATCTTCACCCCGGGCCCCGACATCATCTACGTGATGACGCGCGGCGTGGCACAGGGGAGAAAGGCCGGCCTCGCGGCGGCGGCAGGGTTCGCGCTCGGCAACTTCGCGCACACCTTCTTCGCCATCGTCGGCCTCTCCGCCCTGATCACCTCTTCGGCGACCGCCTTTGCCTGCGTAAGGTACGCCGGTGCCGCTTATCTCATGTACATCGGCTACAAGATGCTCCGCAGCAAGGCGTCCATCGTCCCGGAGGGGGCGGCGGGGGAACTCGCCTGCCGGGTGATCTTTCGTCAAAGCATCCTCGCCAACATCATGAACCCGAAGGTGGCGCTCTTCTTTCTCGCCTTCTTCCCGCAGTTCGTGGAGCGCTCGCGCGGCGGCGTACCCATGCAGATGCTCGTTCTCGGCAGCACCTTCGTCGTTCTGACCATGCTCGGCTTCGGCCTTGTGGCGCTTCTCTCCGGTGAGATCGGGCGGTGGCTGAACCGCAGTGCGGGCGCCGGGAACCGGATCGGGCAGGTGGCCGGCTGCATCCTGATGGCCCTCGGGCTGCGTCTGGCCTGGCCCGAGGCCTGAGGCAGGCGCCCTTTAGCCCCGATTGATATGGACTTTTTCATGCTCTTTACCTATAATCCCGCCCTGTCATGACCTACGCGGAGACCCTCGAGCACATCTACGCCCTGGGACGCTTCGGCATCAAGCCGGGGCTCGACAGGATAATCCCGCTTCTCGCCGCACTGGGCAATCCGCAGGAGACCTTCAAAACGGTCCACGTGGTCGGCACCAACGGCAAGGGGTCGACCTCTTCCTTCCTCGCCTCCATCCTAGGCGCCGGCGGCTACAGAACCGGACTTTTCACCTCGCCGCATCTGATCTCCTTCACCGAGCGCATGAAGGTGAACGGCGCGGAGATCGAGGAGGACGAAGTGGCGCGGCTGGCCGCCCTGGTGCTTGCCGCCGCCCCGAAAGAGAGCACCTTCTTCGAGATCGTCACCGCTTTGGCCGCCCTCTATTTCGCCGAGAGCGGGGTGGACATCGCCATCTTCGAGGCGGGGATGGGAGGACGCCTCGACGCCACCAACGCACTCAACGGTATCCTTTGCGCCATCGCGCCGATCTCCCTCGAGCACACCGATTATCTCGGCAGTACCGTCGAGGAGATCGCCGCGGAGAAGGCCGGGATCTGCAAACCCGGCGCCCCGGTGGTGACCGCGCGCCAGCTGGCCGAGGCGCAGTTCATCATCGAGCACAACGCGAACCGCCTCGCCGCACCGCTTTACCGCCAGGGGGAGGCCTTCGACGCCTTCTGGATGGACCGCTCCCTTTACTACCGGGGCGTCTCGCTCACCCTGGACGGCCTGCAATGCGGTCTTTTGGGGCGCTATCAAAGCGGCAACGCGGCCCTCGCCCTGGCCTGCGCGGAGCTTCTCGGGGCCATCGGCTTTCCGGTGACGCCTCAGGCCATGGCCGCCGGGGTGGCCAACGCCCGCTGGCCCGGACGGATGGAGCTCATAGGCGACGCACCCCGCGTGCTGCTCGACGGCGCCCACAACCCGGCCGGTGCCCAGGCCCTTGCCGAGGCGCTCGAGGACATCCCGCGCGGGCGTCTGTTCCTCGTCATCGGCGTCATGGCCGACAAGGAGCTTTCCGGCATCCTCTCTCCGCTTTTGCCGCTCGTCGAGCGGGTCTTCGCGGTGGCGCCGGCCATCGACCGCGCCCTGCCCGCCGTGGAACTTGCCGGCTATTGTCTGGGGGCCGGGGTCGAGGCGCTGGCGGCCGGAAGCGTCGGCGAGGGGGTCGAGCTTGCGAGAAACGCGGCCGGTGACGACGACCTGATCGTGGTATGCGGTTCCCTCTTCACCGTCGGTGAGGCGAGGGGCCACCTGAAATCCAAGACCTTCGAGCCGTTCCGGGGATGAAACGGGACGGCAGACTGCACGGCGGGAAGTTCCGCCCGAACCGGAGTGCGATGAAACCTGCAAGAGCCTTGTGGCTCCTAACATACCTTCTTTTCTCCGCCGGGATTGCCCGGGGCGAGATGGCCCTCCCGAACAAGGAGGCGACCATCAAGGCGGACCACCTGTCGGTGGACACCCCGACCGACAGCTACCACGCCGAGGGGAACGTGCGCATCACCCAGGATGGTGCATCCCTGCTCGCCGACAGCGTCATCTATCACAGGTTGACCGGAGATGCGGTTGCCGAGGGGGACGTCCGACTCGAGCGCGGCGGCGATACCATGAACGGCAATAAGCTCCTTTTGAACCTGGTCACCCAGCACGGGGAGTTGTTGAACGGCGAACTCTTCGTGAAAAGATCCAATTTCCGCCTGCGCGCCGACCGGCTGCTGAAGACCGGGGATGCCGACTACCGGGTGGAGCGTGGGACCTTCACCACCTGCGACGGCGACCGCCCGAGCTGGCACTTCGAGGCGAGCAGGGTCGACCTTACCCTGGACGAATACGCGACGGCGAAACACGCGGTCTTCTACGTCGGCGACATCCCGTTGTTCTACACCCCGTACCTCATCTTCCCGGCCAACACCGAGCGGCAGTCCGGGCTCATGATACCGAAGCTCGGCTTCTCATCGAAGCGTGGCTTCTACATCGACCAGCCGTACTACTGGGCCATAAACCAGAGCCAGGAGGCGACCTTCAATCTGGACGTCGAGACCTCCCGCGGCGTGGGGAGCGGCGTAGAGTACCGGTACCTGCGGCCGCGCGGCAGCCAGGGGTACCTGCACGCCTTCGGTATCTACGACACCAATGAGAACGGGTTCCGCGGCGAGGTGCAGCAAAGGCACCTGGAAATCCTCACGCCCGACCTGACCCTTGCCTCCACCATCCACATGATCTCGGACCGCCGCTACTACCTCGATTACGGCGAGTTCTCCGGCGAATACAACCGCCAGCTCCTCGAATCGACCGTCTCTTTCGACCGGCGCTGGGACCGCTACGGTTTGAGCGGCGACCTGCGTTACGCCCAGGACCTCGAGGCGCCCACCAACGATGCCACGCTGCAGCGCTTGCCGAGACTGAGCTTCATCGCCGCAGGGGACAGAATCGGCCCGCTTCTTTTCTCCATGGACTCGAGCGTCTCCAATTTCATCCGCGACATCGGCGCGACCGGACAGCGCCTCGTCGTGCACCCGCGGCTTGCCTACTACGCGAAGCCGGGCGGCGCGCTCGACCTCTCGCTGTACGGAGGGTTCCAGCAGCGCCTGTACAACGCACGCGGCGACAGCCCCGATCCCGGATGGCACCGGATCGGTCAGGCCGACGGCGGGGCGACGGTGTCGCTTCCCCTGGAGCGGATCTACGACGGGACGACGCGCCACCTGCTGGTTCCCGAACTCCAGTACGTCTACGTGGAACGGCGCGCCGATCAGGATCTCCCGCTCTTCGACTACGATGACCGCGTCTTGGGGCAGAGCATCGCCTACCTCTCCCTCTCCAACACCTTCACCAGGAAGTACGTCAGGGAGGGGATGCCGGACGAGTACCGCGACATCCTGTACCTGAAACTGGCCCAAGGGTACCAGTTCTCGGGTGAGCGCCGCGACCTCCTCACGCTGGTCGACGAGGGGAACAAGCTCACCGACCTGATGCTCGAGAGCGTGGTCACCCCGATGCAGAACCTTTCCCTGCTCCTGGACGGGCGCTACAACATGGAGGACAACGAAGTCTCCACCGCCAACATCGGGGTCGAGTACAAGGGGGAGGGGAAGAAGGACATGGCCCGGCTCTCCTATCGCCACAGCAAGGGCGAGCTGGACTACCTGGACGCCGGTCTGGTCTTCCCGCTCGGGACACGGTTCACCGCCGATCTTGAGGGGCGCTACTCCTTCGACAGGGGCGCTTTCCTCGGCTCCCGCTACGCCCTGGAATACCGCCAGCAGTGCTGGAGCGTGGTCCTCGCCTATTCCGACCGTGTGCGCAGCCACCAGGTGACCGGCGAGCAGCAGTTCACGATAAATTTCTCGCTGGCCGGCCTGGGATCGCTGGGGCCGATGCGGACCATGTAGCCGGATTGCCCCGGTCGCCCGGCGCAGCCGTAAGAAGTTGACATTATTCTTTTCACCGGTGTATCTAAGAGAAGCCGCTGCCAAAGCCGGAACGCCGCGCTGAGGACAACGGCAGATCCTGGTCTGGAGGTTCACATGAAGGATGCATTCACCCCCACCTCGCTTTTGGTCACCGGGGGAGCGGGTTTCATCGGTTCCAATTTCATCAATCACTTCATGGCCGGCAATCCCGACTGCCGGGTCGTCAACCTCGACCTTTTGACCTACGCCGGAAACCTCAAGAACCTCACCGCGGTCGAGGCGAACCCGCAGTACCGTTTCGTGAAAGGGGACATCTGCGACGCGTCCCTGGTGGCCAGGCTTCTGGAAGAGGAGAAGATAGACGCCGTCGCGCACTTCGCCGCCGAGTCGCACGTCGACCGCTCCATCACCGGTCCCGACATCTTCGTGAAGACCAACGTCCTCGGTACGCAGACCCTCCTCGAGGCGAGCCGCAAACACGCCGAGAGTCTCCCTGCCTTCCGCTTCCTGCAGGTTTCCACGGACGAGGTGTACGGCAGCCTGGGGGCCGAAGGGTACTTCACCGAGGAGACTCCGCTTGCCCCCAACTCCCCGTACTCCGCCAGCAAGGCCGGGGCGGATCTCCTGGTGCGGGCGTACTTCGAGACCTTCGGCCTGCCGACCCTTAATACCCGTTGCTCCAACAACTACGGCCCCTATCATTTCCCCGAGAAGCTCATCCCGCTGATGATCCACAACATACTGAAGCGGCGCTCCCTGCCGGTGTACGGCGACGGCCTGAACGTGCGCGACTGGCTGCACGTGAAGGACCACTCCGCGGCGATCGAGCGTGTGTTGAAAAACGGGAAGCCGGGCGAGATCTTCAACGTGGGGGGGAACAACGAGTGGAAGAACATCGACATCGTGAAGCTCGTCTGCGATCTGATGGATGATCGGTTGGGGCGTGCCGCCGGTGAGAGCCGCGGGCTGATCACCTTCGTGAAGGACCGCAAGGGGCACGACCGGCGTTACGCCATCGATGCCTCGAAGTTGAAGCGCGATCTGGGCTGGGAGCCCAGTTACACCTTCGAGCGCGGCATCGCCGAGACCATCGACTGGTACCTGGCGAACCAGGCGTGGGTCGAGGAAGTCGCCTCCGGCGCCTACCGCGAATACTACGAGATGCAGTACGGCCGGGCTTAAAAAAAAACGGGTTCTACGTTCTAAGTTCTACGTTCTAGGTTAGAATCTTTGCCTGGTGCCTCGGGGGCTGTTTCCATGGGGACCACCTTCTTGCAAGCGATAGGATTCTGACGGTAACGTAGAACGTAGAACATAGAACGTAGAACGGTTTATAGGGGTTTGTGATGATTCTGGTAGTCGGCAGCAAAGGGATGTTGGGGCAGGAGTTGATGGCGCTTTACGGCGACCGCGCGCGGGGCGTCGACATCGACGACATCGACATCACCGACCTCGCTTCGGTGCAACGCGTCCTCACCACCATCAAACCGTCGGTGGTGATCAACGCGGCGGCCTACACCGACGTCGACGGCTGCCAGGACAACGCCGAACGCGCCATGGAGGTGAACGGCGAGGGGGTCGGCTACCTCGCCATGGTCAGCAAGGAGATCGGCGCGAAACTCGTGCAGGTGAGCACCGACTACATCTTCGACGGCAAGAAGGGGACCCCCTACCTCGAGGACGACCTGGCGTCGCCTTTGAGCGTGTACGGCGAATCGAAGCTCGCCGGCGAGATGAACGCCTGGTTCAACCCGAACCACCTGATCGTACGCACCCAGTGGCTCTACGGGCACGGCGGGAAGAACTTCGTGGAGACCATGCTGAGGCTCGCAAAGGACAAAAAGGAGATCTCCGTGGTGGACGACCAGATCGGCTCCCCGACCTGGACCGGCGACCTCGCCCTGGCCATCAAGGCCCTCCTGGAGAAGGGGTGCGAGGGGGTCTACCATGCCGCCAACGCGGGATTCGTCTCCTGGAACGGTTTCGCCAAGGAGATCTTCCGCCTGGCGGGCCTTGACGTCGCGGTTCTCGCCATGACCACGGAAGAACTCGGCCGGCCGGCGCCGCGCCCGCTCTATTCAACCCTGGACTGCGGCAAGCTCTCCCGGGATACCGGATTCACACCGCAGCCCTGGCAGGAGGCGCTCAGGCGCTATCTGGAGCTCAGGGAGGAAAAATAACCATGAAACAGGAACAAACGGAGGCCGTCATGGAGCGCGGAGAGCGTCCCTGGGGGACATACACCGTACTTGAAGAAAACGGCAGCTACAAGATAAAGCGCATCGAGGTGATGCCGGGACAGAGGCTGTCGCTGCAGATGCACCACCACAGAAGCGAGCACTGGATCGTCGTTTCCGGCACGGCACGGGTCACCTGCGGTGAGACGGTCAAGATCATCAACATCAACGAATCCACCTTCATCCCCATCGGCTCGACGCACCGTCTGGAGAACCCGGGCGTCATCCCCCTGGTGATCATCGAGGTGCAAAGCGGCGAGTACCTGGGCGAGGACGACATCGTCCGCTTCCAGGACGACTACCACCGCGTGGAGCATGAGCCCGAGGCCGACGGCGTCGGGGGCGGCGTGGAGCCTGTCGTATAGATGAAAAAGCAGCTAAGCCTGCTGCGGGAGTTCTCGGTCCCACTGGCTGCCGGCGTGATCGCCGCGCTCGCCTGGGCCAACCTCGCACCGCAGCAGTACCACCACTTCCTGCATGACCCGCTTCTCGCGGGTCTTTCTGTTCACTTCGTCACCAACGACCTGTTCATGGCGTTTTTCTTCGGCATCGCCGCCGTCGAGATCACCCAGAGCTGTCTGCCCGGCGGTGATCTGCATCCCTTGAAGCGCGCGGTGAACCCGCTGCTCGCCACGGTAGGGGGGATACTGGGGCCGGTTGCGCTCTATCTCATCCTCAACGCCTGGATCGGCGAGCCTGCGCTCGCCCGCGGATGGGGCATCCCGACCGCAACCGATATCGCGCTCGCCTGGCTTGCCGCGCGGTTCATCTTCGGCAAGGGACATCCCGCCATCGCCTTTCTGCTTTTGCTGGCGATAGCCGACGACGCCGTGGGGCTCGTCATCATCGCCCTTTTCTACGGTGACCCTCTTGCTCCGGTGCAGCCGGTCTGGCTTTTGCTTTGCGGCGCGGCGCTCGCCGTCTGCTATTTCCTGCGCCGGTTCAAGGTGGCGAACTACTGGCCCTATCTCGTTCTCGGCGGCACGCTGAGCTGGTTCGGCCTGCACCTGGCCCACCTGCACCCGGCGCTGGCGCTGACCTTGGTGGTGCCGTTTCTGCCCCACCCGAGCATGGAAAAGCGCCACATGTTCGACATCGATCCCGAGGACCTCACCCCGCTTTCCCGGTTCGAGCACGACTGGAAGCTCTTCGTCGACCTGGGGCTCTTCGTTTTCGGTCTCGTGAACGCGGGCGTGACCTTCGGAGCCGTCGGTACCGCCACCTGGCTCGTGCTCGCCTCCCTGATCGCCGGGAAGATGGTCGGCATCACCGCCTTCGGTCTATTGGGGACAAAGCTTGGCTTCCCGCTTCCCATAGGCCTCGGGGTGCGCGAACTCGTGGCGACCGGCCTCACCGCCGGCATAGGCTTCACCGTCGCCCTCTTCGTCGCCGGAGAGGCGTTTGCGGATCAGGATCTGGCCTCTTCCGCGAAGATGGGGGCGATGCTCAGCCTTTGCGCCTTTGTCCCCGCCGCCCTCGTGGCCAAGCTCGGACGCGGCGGGCGCTCATCCTGACAACGCCGTTCATGGAGGAAACCATGTACATAGTCATTCTCGCCGGGGGATCCGGCACCAGGTTCTGGCCCCTGTCCCGAAAGAGCACGCCGAAGCAGCTCATGTCGGTTTTCGGCGGCAAATCCATGTTGCAGCGCACCGTGGAGCGGGTCCTGCCGCTTGGCCCGAAGCGGGTTCTGGTGGTCACCAACGCCCTGCAGGCCGCCGAGACCAGGAACCAGCTGGCGTACATAAAGGACGTCCCGGTCGACGTCATCGAGGAGCCGGTAGGCCGCAACACGGCGCCTGCCATCGGCCTTGCCGCCTCGATCATCGCCCGCTTCGATCCCGACGGGATCATGGCGGTGCTGCCGGCCGATCACTACATCGTCGACGAGGAGACCTTCCGGGCGACGCTGGTTGCCGCGCGTTCCGTCGCGGTGAGCGGCGCCCTGGTGACGCTCGGGATCACGCCGACGCGCCCCGAGACCGGCTACGGCTACATCCAGGCCGCCGTCGCGGCAGATTCCGGTGCCGCTTCCGTGGAGCGCTTCGTGGAGAAGCCGAACCTCGAGCGGGCCATGGAGTTTCTGGCGAGCGGGCGTTTTTACTGGAACAGCGGCATGTTCGTCTGGGGCGCCTGTGCCATTTTGGACGAGATCGGGCGGTACATGCCGGAGCTCGCGCAGGCGCTGGCACGGCTCACCTTCGAGTCCAACGTCTGGGAGATTGCCGACTTGAAGCCGCAGATAGCCGAGATCTACTGTGCCATCAAGGGGGAGTCCATCGACTTCGGCGTCATGGAGAAGGCGAAGGACGTGCAGGTGATACCGGCGTCGTTCGGCTGGAGTGATGTCGGATCCTGGAGCGCGCTGCCCGAGGTGATGGATGCCGATACGGCGGGGCATGTGGTGATCAATGCGAGCGGAGCGATATCGGTGGGCGCGAGTGCCTGTCTCGCCTATGGCGGCGGCAAGGTGGTGGCGCTCGTAGGTGTCAGCGATCTGATCGTGGTGGACACCCCGGATGCGCTTTTGGTCTGCGCGAAAGATGCCGCCCAGGACGTGAAGAAGGTGGTGGAGGAGCTGGAGCGGCAGGGGAAGGTGGAACTGCTGTAACTTAACGGCCGTTCAACGTTCAACGTTCGACGTTCGAGGGCGTTCCTCCTCAAAGTTCCACATTTATAGTACTGGTCTGAGCATTGCGAAGCGATACGATGCCGTACCATTGCAAATGGATGACAAGGAAAGTGGTTGTTGAACGTTGAACGCTGAACGTTGAACGGATTTCGAGGTTTTCATGGGCTGGACCGGAAAGTTGCTGCACGTCGATCTCACCCGCGGTACCTGCGAGCGCAGGGAGATCCCCGCTGAAATACTGCACGCCTACCTCGGCGGAAGGGGCTTGGGCGTCCGCCTCATGCGCGACTTCTTCCGCCTCGATCCCTTCGACCCGGATATGCCGATCATCTTCGCGGTGGGGCCTCTTTGCGGCACCAACTCCCCTACCGCGGCCCGCCTTGCCTGCGTCTCCCGCTCACCGCTCACCGGCACGATCTACGACTGCTCGGCCGGAGGTCGCTTCGCCTGGCGCTTAAAGGCCGCCGGTCTCGATGCCGTCTTCATCACCGGCCAAAGCGCCCGACCCGCACTCCTCGCCATCGACGGCGCACGCGCCGAACTCCTCCCCGCCGGAGCCCTCTGGGGGAAAGGGGTGAAGGAGACCGTGGCCTCACTGAAGGAGCGCGGCTCGGTAACCGCGATCGGACCCGCCGGCGAAAACGGCGTCCTCTTCGCCAACATCATGATGGGGGAGGGGAACTCGATCGGCCGCGGCGGGCTCGGCGCCGTCATGGGGCGCAAAAGACTGAAGGCGATCACCGTGCAGGGGGAGGGGACGACGCCGGTCGCGGACCGGGAACGCTTCGATGCCGCCCGCGCCGACGTCATGCGCCTTTTCCGTGCCTCGCCGGTCATCTTCGGCGAACTCGGCATCTCCGAGTACGGCACGCCCGCCCTCGTCGACCTGATGGCGCAGCGCCGCATGGCCCCCACCGAGAACTTCCGCGCCACCTTCTTCGCCGACTCCGGGAACTACTCCGGCCCCGCGATAAAAAGGGAGTGCGGCGCCAAAAAAGAGGGGTGCTACGGCTGCCCGATCCAGTGCAAGAAGGCGAGCGCGCAGGGGGAGGCCCTCCCCGAGTACGAGACGGTGAACCACTTCGGCGCACTGAACGGCATCTCGGACCTGCATGCCATCGTGAGGGCGAACTCGCTTTGCAACGAGCTCGGCATGGACACCATCTCGGCGGCGGCAACGCTTTCCGCTTTCGGCGAGGCACGTGGACGCTTCCCCGACCCCGCGGAAGTCGCAAGCCTCCTGGCCGACATTGCATGCCGCAGGGGAGAAGGGGAACTCCTGGGGCTCGGTTCGCGCCGCCTTGCCGAGCAGCTCGGGCACTCCGAAGTGTCCATGTCGGTAAAATCCCTTGAGCTCCCTGCCTACGACCCGCGCGGCGCCTACGGCATGGCGCTCGCCTACGCGACCTCGAACCGCGGCGGCTGTCATCTGCGCGCCTACCCCATCTCGCACGAGATCCTGAGAAAGCCGGTCCCCACCGATCGCTTCTCCTTCTCGGGCAAGGCCCGCATCATCAAGATCGCCGAGGACGTGAACGCAGCGGTCGACTCCCTCGTCGCCTGCAAGTTCGCCTTCTTCGGCGCGACGCTGGAGGAGTACGGGGAACTCTTGACCGCGGCTACCGGCGTGGAGTACGGCCCGGAATCCCTCAAGGCGATCGGGGAGCGCATCTACCTGACCGAGCGGTTCTACAACTGCGAGAACGGCTTTTCCCGCAAGGACGACACCCTCCCGGAGCGCTTCTTCACCGAGCCGGGGAGCGGCGGCGAGGGGATCGACGTCCCCCCCGTGGACCGGGAGCGCTTCTCGGAGGAGCTGCAGAAGTACTACCGGATTCGCGGCCTCGACGAGAACGGCGGCTTCGGCGGCCGCAACATCCTGGAGGAGCTGCCCTAAACCGGGACTAAGGTGAGACATGCGAGACCAAATCAGTAAGTACACCGGAAAACTCCTTGCCGACCGTTCCGCCTGCGCGGACGGCATCGCCTTCGCGGCGCAGGACGATGTCCTCATCACGGCAGGCGCGCCAGGACTCGCCGAACTGGCGGGCAACACGCTTTCGCGCCTGAACTCCCTGGCGCTCGTCGCCGCGCGCCCTTCGCTTCCCTTTGCCGATTTCCTCATCGCACGCGCCGCTGAGGGGGAGGATTGCATCGTGCCGCAGGACACCGAGACGCGGACCTTCCTGCACGACATCCCCTTCCTGCGTCGAAAGGACCTTACCGGCGACCCCTCCCCCGTCCTTGCCAAGCTGCTCGGCAACCGGAAAGGGGTGATCGTGGAAGGGGTGGGGATCGTCGCCGTCGGCGCCATCACCGTGGAACAGGCCTTCATCAACTACTCCTCGGTGTTCCATTCCACCTTCGTGAAGTACCTGCAGGACGTGCTGGCGGACGGCTTCAGGCTTCCGGGCGAGCGGGAGGCGTTCCAGGCGTTCCGCAGCCAATGGCTGAGGCCGCTGTCGGCCGCAGGACTCGACTTCGTCCCGTCACTGCCTGGGGATAAAGAAGCGATTCTGGACGAGATCGAGCGGGTGGGGCGCTACACCGTGGAACGCGGACTCGTCGACTCCTTCTTCGGCAACATCTCCGCCGCGGCGGGAGAGCTCATCTACATCTCGCAGACCGCCGCGAGCCTCGACGAGCTGAAAGGGTGCATCGATCCGGTTCCCGCCGACAACTCCTCGACCACCGGGATCACCGCTTCCAGCGAGCTTCTCGCGCACCGCAAGATCTACGAGCAGACCGGTGCGCGGGTGATCCTACACGGCCACCCGAAGTTCGCCGTGGTGATGAGCATGCTTTGCGACCGGAAGAAGGAGTGCAACATCAAGGACTGCTGGAAGGACTGTCCGCACGTACGCGACCTGGGCGGAACGCCGGTCGTCGCCGGTGAGATCGGCGCCGGGGGGCTGGCAAAGCGCGTACCTCCGGTGATCGGCGCGAGCGGGTCCGCCATCGTCTACGGGCACGGCGTCTTCACGCTCGGGCGCGAGGGGTTCGGCGAGGCCTTCGCCACCATGGTCGACGTGGAGAACTTCTGCCGGGAGGAATACTTCCGGCGCGTGGACGGAAAAGTGCTTTAATGCAAAAGCGCCCAGGCGCGAAGAAGCGGAGGAAGCGGAGGAAGCGCAAGATCGTTCCCATGCTCCAGCGTGGGAACGCAAGCTCAGGACGCTCCAGCGTCCTTGACGCGAGGCCGACCATGTCCCGATCGCGATACACCATCACGGAACCCGATATGCCTCATTTTGTCACCTGCACTGTGATGGAGTGGCTCCCGGTTTTTTCCCACCCGGACGCTGTCGCCATTCTCCTCGCCAGCTGGGGCTTTTTGAGAGAACAAAAAGGGTTAAGGCTTTACGGGTACGTGGTGATGGAAAACCATACCCACTTCATCGCTCAGTCCGAGCACCTTGACAAATGTCTAGCCAGTTTCAAGTCCTTTACGGGGAGGAAGATCATCTCCTGGCTGGAAGCAAACGGTCGGGAGTCACTTTTATCTCGGCTCGGCTTCTGCAAAAAGGCATTTAAGAACGACAGAGATCATCAATTTTGGCAGGAAGGAGTACATGCTGAGCTGGTGCTGAACGAGTCGATGATGCGAGAGAAACTGGACTACATACATGTCAACCCTGTCAGGCGCGGTTACGTCGACAAGCCGGAGCAGTGGCGCTACTCGAGCGCCCGCAGTTACACCGGGGAAGCAGGACTGATAGAGATGGACCGTTGGTGGTAGGTGGGTGATTGATGGTGATGGGACGCAGGAGCGTCCCCAAGTTTCGTTCCCACGCTGGAGCGTAGGAACGATGGCTATGGGTAGTAATGCTGGGTACAGATCGTTCCCATGCTCCAGCGTGGTACGCAAGCCGCGGACGCTCCAGCGTCCCTCAACTTACTAGCGTTTAAGGACCTCAACGCTGCATGAGGTTTTCTTCGCGCTCCGCGTCTTTGCGTTGAGTCTTGAAGTTTTTGATTTTTTGGAGGGATTTTGTCTGAAAAGAAGAACATAGCCCGCGCCGCCGGCGTTTTGGGCGCCGCCACCATGCTGTCCCGCATCATGGGGATGATTCGCGACATGGTGGTCTCCCGCTTGTTCGGCGCAGGCCTCTACACCGACGCCTTCTTCGCCGCGTTCCAGATCCCCAACATGCTGCGCCGCTTCTTCGCGGAAGGTGCACTCACCTCGGCCTTCGTCCCCACCTTCTCTGAATGGCATACCACCAAAGGTGAGGAGGAGACCCGGGCGCTCGCGAACGTCTGCTTCACCGCGCTCACCATCGTGATGGCGGCCGTCACCATTCTCGGCATCATCTTCTCGCCGCAGATCGTGCACCTGATGTTCCCCGGTTTCTCCGGGAACCCCGAGAAACTCTCGGTCACCATCCTGCTGAACCGCCTCATGTTCCCGTACATCTTCTTCGTGAGCCTGGTGGCGCTCTGCATGGGGATACTGAACACGCTGCGCCACTTCTTCACCCCGGCCATCTCCACGGTTTTCCTGAACATCTCGATGATCCTCTCGGCCCTGTTGCTGCACGACCGCTTCCGGGTCCCGATCGTGGCGCTTGCCGTCGGCGTCCTCATCGGAGGGGTTTTGCAGCTTGCGCTGCAACTCCCCGTGCTCTACCGGATGGGGTTCCCGATCCGCCCGAACTTCAACCTGAACCACCCCGCGTTGAAACGGATCACGCTCCTCATGGGGCCGTCGGTCTTCGGCGTCGGCGTCTACTACCTCAACATCACCGTCGGCTCCATCCTCGCGTCGCTGCTCCCGGAGGGTAGCGTCTCCTACCTTTACTACGCCCAGCGGCTTTTCGAGTTCCCCCAAGGGATCTTCACGGTATCGGTGGCCCAGGCGGTGCTCCCCTCGATGAGCCGGCAGGCTGCGGTGGGGGACATGGACGCCCTCAAGGAGTCCTTGAACTACGGGGTGAGGCTCACCCTCTTCATCACCATCCCGGCCATGGTCGGGCTCATGTTCTGCGCCACCCCCATCTTCTCGCTCCTCTTCATGGGCGGGGCCTTCGACTACGCCAAGGCGCAAAAGTGCGGCGTCGCCCTCTTGTACTACTCGATCGGCCTTACCTTCGTCGCCCTCGTGCGTGTGCTGGTTCCCGCCTTCTACGCACTGAAGGACACGAAGACGCCGGTCACCACCGCCTTCATCGCCTTCCTGCTCAACCTCCTCTTCAGCCTGCTCCTGATGGGGCCCATGCTGCACGGCGGCCTGGCGCTCGCCTCGTCCCTCTCGGCGCTCGGCAACATGCTGCTGCTCCTTTGGTTTTTAAGGAAAAAGATCGGGCGCTTCGGGGGTAGGGCGATCACCGTGTCCGCCGTGAAGGGTATCGTCGCTTCGGTGCCGATGGCCGTCGCGGTTTACTGGATCATGGGGCTCATCGACTGGTCCACTGCCGGCAGGCGCCTGCTCAAGGGGGGCGTGCTCGGGGGAGGGGTACTGGCGGGGATCGTCGTTTTTCTTGCCGCCTCTCACCTCTTGCGCTGCGACGAGGCGCGGGACGTGGTCGCCCTGGTGAGGAAAAAGCTGCTCAGAAGATAGGCAGTGTCACGGCAGGACCCGGACGCGCAGGAACGTGCAGATTACGCTGGAAAGAAAGGGGGGCGAAATGGTATCGTCACCCTTGTTCTTTGTGGCATGTCACGGATCTTGCGCGTTTTTTTATGGAGTCGAACTATGAAACAGGAAGCAGCAGCCACCGCCTGGAGCATTTACGAGAGCGCCGCCGGTTTCGGCCTTGTCGCGGCAAGCACACAGGGGCTTTTGGCCCATCATCTTCCCTACGGCCTGAGGACTCGCGCCGATGCGCTTGAAGCCGCCTCGATGTCCCATCCGCTGGCGCAGGAGGGGAGCGATCTGACCCGCGCAGCGGCCGCGCTCCTTGAACGTTACTTCCGCGGCGAGCGGGTCGATTTCGGCCTTCCCCTGGACCTGACCGGCTTCACCCCCTTCCAGCAGGAGGTCTACCGGGTGGTCGCCGCGATACCGTACGCAACGGTGCAAAGCTACGGCGAGGTGGCCGGTGCCTGCGGGACACCCAAGGGGGCGCGGGCCATCGGCGGCGCCATGGCGAGGAACCGGCTGCCGATCATCATCCCCTGCCATCGCGTGGTCGGGGCGAGCGGGGTCATGACCGGGTTCACCGCCCCGGGGGGGATCGATTCCAAGCGGGATCTTCTCATGATGGAAGGGGTGAATGTCGCGGCGGGAGGGGGCGTGATTCGGTAGAATTCCTACACTTATGCACAGGATTTCCACTACGGCTTTAAGCCTAATTAGGTTGGATTAATTTTATTGGGGGTGATAATCCTCAAATGTATACAAAAATTTGTAAGTAGCTGTTTTTTCGTTCGAATATCAGCGTGGCCAATATTTATGCAGAACGCGGAAAGTGCTTAAAAGGCGTAGGTTTCTAAAATTGTCAACACCGTTATCCACACCTTTTCCACAAAATGTGTGGATAATTCTCTGGTCCTCCAAAAACATTAACTAGATTCAACGTTTCTCCATTTTCTTGGCTTCTTCCCAGAGCTTGTCCATCTCCTCTAGGCTCGTGTCCTGCAGTCGTTCCCCCCTGCCGTGCAGGGTGTCCTCGATGTGGCTGAAGCGCCGGGTGAAACGCTGGATGGTCTTCCTCAGCGCTTCCTCCGGGTCGATGGCGAGGAACCTCCCCAGGTTCACGATGGCGAAAAGGAGGTCGCCCAGCTCCGATTCCATCTCCTGCTGATCCCCGGCCGCCATCGCCTCCTGAAATTCGTGCAGCTCCTCCATTACCTTGGCGAAGACCTGGTCCGTGTGCTCCCAGTCGAAGCCGACCCGCGCCGCCTTCTCCGTTATCTTCTGCGCCTTCATGAGCGCAGGAAGGTGCGGCGGGATGCCGGAAAGGGCCGATTTCCGCTCGTCTCCCTTTTCTCCCTTCTTGATCTTCTCCCAGTTCTCCACCTGTGCCGCGCTGCTTTCGATCACCTGGTCACCGAAGACGTGGGGGTGGCGGCGCACCAGCTTCTCGTTGATGGCGTCGAGCACCTCGTCCATGGTGAAGGCGTCGCGCTCCTCGGCGACCGCCGCATGAAAGACCGGCTGCAGGATCAGATCCCCCAGTTCCTCCTTCAAAAGCGCATCGTCCTTGGCGTCGATCGCCTCGAGCACCTCGTAGGACTCCTCCAGGAGGTAGCGCTTGAGGGAATCGTGGGTCTGTTCGGCGTCCCAGGGGCATCCCCCCGGTGCACGCAACTTGCGCATGATGTGCATGAGTCGGTCGAAGCGGTTCTGTGTGGTTTCGGTGGACATGGGTGGTTCTCCGGAAAGATCTCCCTCCCCCGGAGGGGGAGGGGCAGGGGAGGGGGAGGGGGCTTGTATGCCGGTGACAACGGAGTCCCCCCTCCCGACCTCCCCCCTCCAGGGGGAGGAGCGAAGCGAGAGAGGGGCTGGAGTTACTTGAGCCCGCTCAGGTAGTCGACAAGCGAGTCGATCTGCTTTTTCGAGAAGGTGTCGTAGGGGGGCATGGCGGTGCCGGGATAGACCTTTGCCGGCTCACGGATCACCCGTTCCAGGAAGCGACGGTCGCGCGCGCTTCCCACGTGGCTTAGTTCGGGGCCGACCGCTCCCCCCTTGTCGCGCACCACGTGGCAGTCCCGGCAGCGCTCGTTGAAGAGTTCCTCCCCGTAAAGTTCCATCTGCGCCGGGGACTTCTTCTGCTGCGGAGCCTGAGTCTCCTCGTGCCTGGAACAACCGGCGGCAAGTGTGGTCGCCATAACCGCTGCGAGTAGGCACCTCTTCATGGCGGCCTCCTATTTACCCTTCATGTAGGCGGCGAGGAACTGCTGCTTGTACTCGACGAAGCGGTCTTCCTCGATCGCGGTCCGGATCTCGGACATCATGTTCAGGTAGAAGTGCACGTTGTGGATGCTCGCAAGGATCGCCGAGAGCACCTCGTTCGAGGTGAACAGGTGGTGCAGGTAGGCCCTCGTGAAGTTGCGGCAGGTGTAGCAGGTGCAATTCGGCTCGACCGGGTAGAAGTCGCGCCGGTAGTTCTTGTTGGTGAGCCTGATGCGGCCGCGGTTGGTGAAGAGGGTTGCGCTCCTCGCGTAGCGGGTCGGGATGACGCAGTCGAACATGTCCACGCCGCGCTCGACACTCTCGAGGATGTCCTCGGGAAGCCCCACGCCCATGAGGTAGCGCGGCTTGTCCTCGGGGAGATGCGGCGCCGTATAACCCACCACCTGCTTCAGGAGTTCCAGCCCCTCGCCGACGGAGACACCGCCTATGGCGTAACCGGGGAAGTCCATCTTCACGAGTTCCTTGGCACAGCGCTTTCTGAGGTCCTCGAAGACGCTTCCCTGCACGATGCCGAAGAGGTACTGGTTTTCACGCTTGTGCGCGTCACGGCACTGCTTCGCCCAGCGGATGGTCTTCTCGGTCGAGCGCTCGGCGTATCCCTTGTCGCAGGGGTAGGGGATGCACTCGTCGAAGTTCATGATGATGTCGGCGCCGAGCGCCTCCTGGATTGCGACCGCCTTTGCGGGGTCGAGGAAGATCTCCTCGCCGGTGTCCTCGTGGCGGAAGAAGACCCCTTCCTCGGTGATCCTCTTCTTCGGCAGGGAGAAGACCTGGAACCCGCCGGAGTCGGTGAGGATCGGGCCGTCCCAGCACATGAACTTGTGCAGCCCGCCCGCCTTCTCCACCAGGGCCTCGCCCGGGTGCAGGTGCAGGTGGTAGGTGTTGGACAGGATGATCTGGGCGCCGGTCTCTTTGACCTGGGCGGGCGTCATCGCTTTCATGGCGGCGTGGGTTGCCACCGGCATGAATATAGGAGTCTGGATCTCGCCGTGTGCGGTTTTTACTACGCCCCGGCGTGCGGCGGACCTTTTGTCTTTCTTCAGTAGTTTGTAAATCATGAACCTTCCATTGCTTCTCGTGTTTTACTGCGAACCGTTATCCTAATTAGCAGAGAGGGTTGTAAAAAGCAACAGCAACGCCGCGTAAGCGGTATTTCAAAACAGGGTTAGTGAGATTTAGAGGGGGCTAACTTGCTTGAACCATTAATTGTATGCTGTATACAAAAAACTGTTGCATTTTCGTATAACGGCATTTAATATGCGCGTCTATCAACCCGCCGATTTTTGTGCTATAGATACCATCCGCAGATGCTCATGTGAATTTAATAAAAGGAGAAAAGCTATGCAGACACTGATCCCGTGGCGAGGTCCTCCATCCCCTGAAGCGGAAGCCGCGAGTCCGCCCCGTTATCGGGTATTCGGGACTTGTACTCCTCCGGTGTACGCAAGCATTTCCACCATCTGATTCAAATAGAAAAAAGGCAAAGGGACAAAAAACATGCGAATCTTAACTAGCTCTGTGGGAAGAAAGATCCTGATGTCCATCACGGGTCAGCTCCTGATCCTCTTCATCCTGATCCACCTGATCGGAAACTCCACCATCTTCTTCGGCCCCAACGGCATCAACGCCTATGCTGAGCACCTGCATAGCCTGCCGCCGCTCGTATGGGCCTTCCGCCTCTTCATGGGCGCAGCCATCGCCGTTCACATCTGCTACGGCGTCATGCTGACCCTGGAGAACAAGGCCGCCAACCCCGGCGCCTACGCGGTGAAGAAAAACCTCAAGGCGAGCTTCGCCTCCGAGAACATGATCTGGACCGGTCTGCTCGTGCTGGCCTTCATCGTGTACCACCTGCTTCAGTTCACCGTCCATGGCACCCCCGACGTCGTCGTCGGTCTCGACTCCGCCAACCGTCCGGACGTCTTCAGGATGGTGGTCACCAGCTTCGGCAACGGCCTCATCGCCCTGGCCTACGTCTTCGCGATGATCATGCTGTTCCTCCACCTTTCCCACGGCATCCCGAGCTTCCTGCAGACCATGGGTTGGAACAACGAGAAGACCATCCCGGCCTTCGGTACCGGCGGCAAGGTGATCTCCGCCGTTCTCATGCTCGCATACATCTCGATTCCTGCCGTCATCCTGGCTGGCTTATTGAAACTTTAGGGGGTTCAAGTGATACTCGACGGAAAATGTCCGAAAGGACCGATTCAGACCTCGTGGGACAGGCACCGCTTCGACCTGAAGCTGGTTAACCCCGCAAACAAGCGTAAGTACAAAGTTCTCGTTGTAGGCACCGGCCTGGCCGGTGGCGCAGCCGCGGCGACCCTCGGCGAACTCGGCTACAACGTCGAAGCCTTCTGCTACCAGGATAGCGCGCGTCGCGCCCACTCCATCGCAGCGCAGGGCGGCATCAACGCCGCTAAGAACTACCCGAACGACGGCGACAGCATCTACCGTCTGTTCTACGACACCATCAAAGGGGGCGACTTCCGTGCCCGCGAGGCGGACGTCTGGCGTCTGGCGCAGGTGTCCAACAACATCATCGACCAGTGTGTCGCCCAGGGCGTTCCGTTTGCCCGCGACTACGCAGGCTACCTGGACAACCGCTCCTTCGGCGGCGCCCAGGTCTCCCGTACCTTCTACGCCCGCGGCCAAACGGGTCAGCAGCTCCTTCTGGGCGCTTACTCGGCCCTTTCCCGCCAGGTGAAGGCCGGCACCGTCAAGCTCTTCGCCCGCACCGAAATGCTCGACCTCGTAGTGGTCGACGGTGAGGCGAAAGGGATCACGGTCCGCGACCTCATCACCGGCGAGATCCGCACCCACGTGGGCGACGCGGTCGTGCTCTGCACCGGCGGCTACGTCAACGTGTTCTACCTCTCCACCAACGCGATGGGGTGCTCGGTCACCGCGAACTGGCGTGCCCACAAAAAGGGTGCCTTCTTCGCCAACCCCTGCTACACCCAGATCCACCCGACCTGCATCCCGCAGCACGGTGAGCATCAGTCCAAGCTGACCCTCATGTCCGAGTCCCTCAGGAACGACGGGCGTTGCTGGGCTCCGAAGAAGAAGGGGGACAACCGTCACCCGAACGATATCCCGGAAGACGAGCGCGACTACTACCTGGAGAGGAAATACCCCTCCTTCGGTAACCTCGCTCCCCGCGACATCGCCTCGCGCGCCGCTAAAGAGCAGTGCGACGACGGGCGCGGCGTCGGCCCCGGCGGCCGCGGCGTAAACCTCGACTTCTCCGACGCGATCAAGCGCGTGGGCGAGCACACCATCCGCGAGCGCTACGGCAACCTCTTCGAGATGTACGAGAAGATCACCGACGAGAACGCGTACAAGCAGCCGATGCGTATGTACCCGGCACCGCACTACTCCATGGGCGGCCTCTGGGTCGACTACAACTGCGAGAGCAACGTCCCGGGCCTCTTCGTCCTTGGCGAGGCTAACTTCTCGGTCCACGGTGCGAACCGCCTGGGCGCTTCCGCACTCATGCAGGGTCTGGCCGACGGCTACTTCGTCATCCCCTACACCATCGCGAACTACCTCGCGAAGACCAAGCCGGGGACCGTGAAGGCGGATCACCCCGAGTGCAAGAAGTCGGTCGAGGATGTGAAGGCTTACAACAACCGCCTCCTCAACATCAACGGCAAGAGGACCGTCTCCGAGTTCCACCGCGAACTGGGCAAGATCATGTGGGAGAACGTCGGCATGGCGAGGAGCGAAGAGAGCCTCAAGGACGCCATCAAGCGTATCCCGGCCCTGCGCGAGGAATTCTGGAAGAACGTCAAGGTCACCGGCAAGGGCGAAGAACTGAACCAGCAGCTGGAGAACGCCGGCCGCGTCGCCGACTTCCTCGAGTTCGGCGAGCTGATGGCGAAGGACGCGCTGCACAGGAACGAGTCCTGCGGCGGCCACTTCCGCGTCGAGCACCAGATGCCCGACGGTGAAGCGAAGCGTGACGACGAGAACTACTGCTACGTTGGAGCCTGGGAGTTCAAAGGTGTCGACAAGGAGCCCGAACTGCACAAGGAGCCGTTGACGTTCGAGAACGTTCATCTGGCGGTAAGGAGTTATAAATAATGAACCTCACACTACACGTATGGCGCCAAAGTGGCCCCAATCAGCCGGGCAAGCTCGAGCAGTACGATGCCAAAAACGTAAGCCCGGATCAGTCCTTTCTGGAGATGCTTGACGAAGTGAACGAGGAGCTGATCAAGGAAGGCAAGGATCCGATCGTGTTCGACCACGACTGCCGCGAGGGTATCTGCGGCATGTGCTCCCAGGTCATCAACGGCGTGCCGCACGGCGGCCAGGAGCGGACCACCGTCTGCCAGCTGCACATGAGGAACTTCAACGACGGCGATACCATCTACATCGAGCCGTGGCGCGCTCTTGCCTTCCCGATCGTGAAGGACCTGATCGTCGACAGGAGTGGTCTTGAGAAGATCATGCAGGCGGGTGGTTACACCTCCTGCCACACCGGCGGTGTCGCCGACGGCAACGCCATCCTCGTCCCGAAGGTGGATGCCGACTACGCAATGGACGCCGCCGAGTGCATCGGCTGCGGTGCTTGCGTCGCGGCATGCCCGAACGGCTCCGCGATGCTCTACACCTCCGCCAAGGTGGCGCAGCTTGCCGCCCTGCCGCAGGGCAAGGCTGAGGCTGCACAGCGCGTCTGTGCCATGACCGACGCGATGCAGGAAGCAGGCTTTGGCAACTGCTCGAACCACTACGAGTGCCAGGCCGCGTGCCCTAAAGGGATCAACGTCAAGTTCATCGCAAGGCTGAACCGCGAGTACCAGAAGTCGCTGTTCAAGTAACAAGCAGCATACGCAGCAAACAAGGGGCGGAAGGGAAACCTTCCGCCCTTTTCGTTCGTGCGTCCGGCAAGGCGCGTGGTGCGCAAGCACCATCGAACCAGCTGTGGCGACGGGTTCCTATGGATATAAAGATAGGATTTCAGGGAAGTCCCCTCGCTCTCCCACGCTCTCTCGCTATCCCCCTCGCTATCCTCTCGCTCCATTCTCTCGCTTCCTTCTATATCGGATGATATAGAGGGGGTCTACCGTCTGGTATAGATAAATGTATCTGTCGAATAATTGTGCTTAATTTTGCTTTGTTGTAGAAATAAAAACGCACAACCAGATACCGAACCTGACATCCGCATTAGTTTACCGATAAAACTTTACATTACCGTTTCGCGAAGGGGATTCAATATCTCATCGAAGGAGGGGAAAATGAAGAAAATGGCATCGTTTCTTCCCATGGCGGCCTTACTTTTAGTTACGGCTCCGGCGCTGGCCGGTTCGCCGGTCTGCCAGAAGGCGCAGGCTATTATTAATCCAGGCAACCAAACAGGCGTCGTACCAGGTTCAACGGTGCCTCTCGATGGTACCAATTCGAACCCCAAGGACAACGTCGCCTGCGCATGGCGCTCGCTGGATTCCCCGGCGATGCCGATCATCAACCAGAACTCCTGCTTCGCCACCTTCAAGGCGCCCGACGTCGGCCCGTCCGGACAGACCTTCCGCTTCGAGCTGAAAGTCACCTCCCTGGAAGCCGGCTGCTCATCCCAAGTCGACACTAAAACGACCAACATTTCGGTCGTCAACACCAACCATCCTCCTGTGGCCTCCGCCGTGGTTGCTGGCGGCGTTTTGCCATACAGCGTGAACGAGGGGACCCTGGTAACGCTGGACGCCGGCGGATCGGTGGATCCGGACGGCGATGCCCTGTCCTATTCCTGGGTACAGGTAATCGACTCGGCCAATCCGGTCACGGCTGTGACCATCAACAACCCCGAAGGTGTCTCGGCCACCTTCACCGCCCCGCCGGAGCAGTACCCCAACGGTGAAACCCTCAGATTTCGCCTGACGGTTTCGGATGGATACCTTAGCAGTTCGACGGACATCCTCGTTCAAATCACGTCGGTCAACGCCGCTCCCTCCGCTAAGGTGTCATGTCCGGAAACTGTGAACGAAGGAGATCCCCTCACGCTCAAAGGCCAGGACTCGTCCGACCCTGACGGCGGTGTTCTGGCGTACCAGTGGACCCAGTTGGAAGGGCTTCCCAATGCTGATTTGAGCCAGACCAACCTGGCCGCTTCTCAGATTGCATTTGCCGCTCCCAAACTGAGCTCGTTCCCGTATGACAAGATGACTTTCGGATTAACGGTGACCGATAACGGGAATCTCACTGCCGATGCCTCCTGCCAGGTGAAGGTCAAAGACATCACGCCACCGATTATCAGCGGGGCCCCTGCAACCCTGGTCCTCAAGGAAGCAACTTCGGCGGCCGGAGCGGCGGCAACCTTTGCCCTAACGGCGCACGATGCCTACTATGGTGATGTGGATGTTACCTGTGACCCGGCATCCGGCAGCACATTCCCCCTCGACGTGACGACTGCAGTGCAATGCAGCGCAAGCGACTTGGCGACGCCTCCCAACAAGGCTGAGGCTTCTTTCACGGTGAAGGTCGTGGATACCACGCCGCCGGAGTTGACCTTGCCTGGCGATATCGGGCCGACCGAAGGCGATACCCTTGGGGGCGCCACCATCACCTACGCCGACGCCGTGTCGGCGCTCGACCTCGTCGACGGGAAGAAGTCGGTCAGTTGTCTGCCGACATCGGGCGCCATTTTCCCGGTCGGCACTACTACGGTAAGCTGCAGTGCCAGCGATGCGCATAAGAATCAGGCAAACGGCAGTTTCTTGGTAACCGTAAAGGATACAACGCCGCCTGCCGTGGCATTTGCAGGCAACATCGCAGATGGCGACAGCTTTTACTATGGACAAACCCCAGCTGCGCCGACCTGCTCGGCAAACGACATCGTTTCGGGACCTGTAGCATGCCAGGTTTCCGGCTACAGCAGCTTTGTCGGCACCCACACCATGGTCGCAACCGCAAAAGACAATGCCAACAACACAGGGACATCGACTCGAACCTATACGGTCCAACCCTGGACCCTCAAAGGTTTCTACAACCCGGTTGTGATGACCAGCGGCACCCTCAATACCGCCAAAGGGGGGGCGACCATACCGCTTAAATTCGAGGTGTTCATGGGCTCGACTGAACTGACCAACACCTCTTCAGTGTCCAGCGTCCAGACGCAGTCAATAAGCTGCGATTCGGTTGCTGGCACGGAAGATCCGGTCGATGCCACCACCACGGGCGGCACCGCGCTCAGATACGACACAACCGCTGGGCAGTTCGTCTTCAACTGGCAGACCCCCAAAACACCGGGTAGCTGTTACGCGGTTACCGTCACGACGCTGGACGGCTCTAAGATTGTCGCCAACTTCAAGCTGAAATAGCGCATCGCTGCATCGGCAATAAAGCGTACGGGGACGAGATGGCATCTCCTAGTAACGAGATGCCATCTCGTCTGAACGAGTTTGACGCCTACCGGATCGAAATGACATCTCGTCCGAACGAAATGACATTTCGTCACAGACGAAGCCACTTCATCTCGTCGGAATACCCTTCTCCGAAACGAATTCCCCTTTCAATGAACGAAATCGCAAGGCATGCCGACGAAAGGACAACTCGTTCTTTCGAAATCGCATCCCGCAATTCGAAATGATCTTTTGCGCCGACGAAATGATCTTTCGCGTGAGAGTTATGATGATTCGCTGAGAGGAAGTGGCATGTCGTCGCGCCAAGTTCAGTTCCGACCCACGAAGCAACGCCCTCATGTTCCGAAATGACATTTCATCCCGACGAGATGACATCTCGCTGCCGGGAAGAGGCATTCCGTGCCGACGAGATGCCGTTTCGTCCAGCAAGATGGCATTTCCCCCGCGCGAGATGACATTTCGCGGAAGGAGTAGCCGCAATTGCCTCCACGAACACGCATTTCACGGCGCCGAAAGTCCGTTTCTCCTGAGGAAGCATCATATCCTTCGCGGAGGTTGGCGTTTGCCGGCGGCAGGCGCTGCAGTTATTCCGTGAGGCGGCATGTTGTGTCAGCCGCAACACTTTTGGGGCGGGGGATAGAACGGTTCGTGGCGCCGAGATGTCTTTACGCCGTACGGGATGGCATTACCTTCCGGCAAAACTGGACTTCACATATATAGTCGAGGCGATCGTACGGCCAAGTAAAAAACGAGCGTGCGGGTTGGCGATGGGGGGATTTGTTAAGCGTTGTCGGGGGACAGCACGAAGAGAGGCCCTGTATGTGCGCAAGGCCTCTCCTCCGTCAGGCGACCTAGAGAATCCTCAAGCTGATGATCTCCGACCAAGGGCTCATCCCCCCTTTGCCGAAACACCTGATTTTGAAATAGTACAGTTTTCCCGGCTCGAGACCGGAGAGCTCCATCTTTCTGCAGGAGTCGAACGGTCCCATGATCGTCCAGGACTCTTCCAGCGATGGATCACCTGTGCAAAAAGCAAGGTAGTAGGCGCGAGCCTTTTCGACCTTGGCTGCGCTCGCCAGAATGGTGCCGGAGTTCACTCCATGCTTGACCTTCGGATTCTGCGGCGCGTGCACGTTCGCGTTAACCGCACTCCGAGCCGCCTTCTTCCTGGGTTGCAACGGCAGGTTTACGATCAGACTGTTGTTGTTCTCAAGAACCGACCTCATCACCGCCCACTGCACGGCTCCCGCCACATGCAGCTCCACGATGGGACGCATGGCGTCCCGTTCCGCTACCTTGTTCACGTCGTGGGATTCGGCAGCGGCATTTAAAACCAGGAAGTTGGTCCCCATGCCCTTCAGTGCGGAAGGCTTCGAAAGGGGTGGAGGGAAAGCCTGCTCTCCCTGGTGCCCCGAGTGAGCCTCGAAGGCGTCTCCCAGGTTGATGGCGTAGTGCCCAAGTTCGAGATGTGACATGTTACTGAGCTTCAAATCGACCGCGTTGAGAAAACGGTTTGGCATACCTGTTCCTCCTTGTGTGTGAGATCGCGATTCGGAAAAAAGTAACAGGCCGCCTTGGAATTGTAAAGCGATTCTAATTTTTTTTAAGCAGCTACTCTCGTGGCCTTGGTAGAAGTGGTGCTGTCGGGCCGATTCCGCTTGATTCCCTGCGCCGATTGTCTTAATTATTCCTGGTAAGCAATCCCCCGGACGGGAGCAGCAATGGATCAGCATCTGACGTATATCTTCGCCGGCAACATCTTCCTCATCTTCATCGACGCCACGGTCGGCTATTATGCAGCGCCCGCCGTCGCCCTGCTCGTCGGAACCGACGAGGAGGAGGTCGGGCGTACCGTGCGCAGCGTCCGGCGACTGCTGTCCTGGGTGGTCACCCTGTACATGTTCTTCAACTGCCTCGCCTATTTCGACAACAAGGCATGGCTTTTGTACTTCACCACTGCAGTCCTTGCCGTTGACATCACGGCGCAACTGCTCCTCTTCCGCAAGGTGATCGGGCGCAGAGGGCGCTGAACCTCCGGGAGAGGACGAGGCTGTGTTGCTCTCCTTCCATTGCCCGACCGTCACTGTACAAATAAAGTCTTTATCAATTTGAATTAATGTGTTAGCTTTGCGGTTCGTTTGCGACATCAGCCGACATACGGGGCAACGCATGAGCTGTAGAGCATCTTTCATCGAAAGATTGAAGGCCTGCATATGGCAAGATGGGGAGGACAGCATGGAGCTGGTCCTCTTCGGCGTACTTTGCCTGATGGCCGCTGTCGTTTCCGTGTTTGTCATGATGCCTGCGAATTATCTGCAGGGCCTCCCTCCTTTCATCAACGTGCTGCTCTCCCTATTTGCTGTTTTTGCTCTGGTCCTTTTCCGTGAGTCATGCTGCGGCAGGTCACATCCGAAGAAACTGTTTTTCCTTCTTCTGGCCCTGCTTGACCTGGTGTGGTTTCCAAACGGGGCGTCTTTAGGCAGCATCCCCTTCTTTTTCGTATGCATTTTCATGTACCTGCCGATATTTTTCCGGGGCAGGCAGCGCCAGGTGCTAGTTGCCATTGCCGTGCTTGACGTCATTGCGCTCCTTGCACTGGAACTGCGTTTCCCGGAGTGGGTGGTTCCTTTCCGGTCCCAGTACGACAGGATAGCCGACGAGGTCGTTGGGTTCGTTGTGACGGCAGGTGCGTGTACGACCATGCTTTGGGCCTTGATCAAGAGGTACGATCACGAACAGAAACGCCTGCAGTCGGTCAACGAAGAGCTGCAACAAATCATCGTGGAGCGGTCGCTGGTAGAGGGTGCATTGCAGCAAAACCGAGAGTTGCTCAATGCGATAATCGAAGGAACCACCGACGCCGTTTTCGTGAAAGATGTCAACGGGCGATACCTTCTCCTCAATAAGGCCTCGTTGCAGATGACCGGAAAGGAATTGTCGGAGATCCTCGGGAGGGACGACACGGAGCTGTTCTCGTCGGAAGAGGCTCGGCGGGTCATGGAGGAGGATCAAAGGGTGCTTCGCAACAACGCCGTCAGCGTCGTGGAGCACGAAATCGCGTCGTTAAAAGGCGAGCGCATCCTGGTAGAGGTGACGAAAGGTCCGCTGCACGACAAGGAAGGAAACGTGGTCGGTGTCTTCGGGATCAGTCGGGACATCACGCAGACCCGCAGGATGGCCGAGGAGTTGAGCCTGCTGAACGAGGAATTGGAGCGGCGCGTCGTCGAGCGCACCGCCCGGCTCGAGGCCGCCATGAAGGAGCAGGAAACCTTCAGCTATTCCGTGTCTCACGACCTGCGCGGGCCGCTGCGCCACATCAACAGCTACACATCCATCGTGCTTGAGGAGTACGGCTCCCACCTTCCGCCCGATGGGAAGCAGTACCTGGAGCGGGTCTGCGCCTCGACGCGCAGGATGGGGACCCTGATCGACGACCTGCTCGAACTCTCCCGCATCGGACGCTCGGAACTCAACAAGGTGCCGGTCAACTTGAGTGAGGTCGCCCGCTCCATAGGGAGCAAGCTTCAGGATGCCGAGCCGCAGCGCCGGGTGGAGATGCTGATCGAGCCGGACCTGGAGGTGCACGGTGACCGGGGGCTTTTGGAGCAGATGCTGGAAAACCTGGTGGCCAATGCCTGGAAATACTCGAGCGTGCGTGAGACGGCCAGGATCGAGGTGGGGCGCAGCGGGGGGGCTTTGAAAGGCACCTTCTTCGTGCGTGACAACGGCGCCGGGTTCGACATGGCTTACCAGAACAAGCTTTTCGGCGCCTTCCAGCGGCTGCATGGTTCCGAGTTCGAGGGGACGGGAATCGGGCTCGCCACGGTGAAGCGGATCGTCGAGCGGCACGGCGGCAGCGTGTGGGCCCACGGCGTGGTCGACGAGGGCGCAACCGTCTATTTCTGCCTCCCCTGATCATGCCGCGGGAGGGCTCATGCTCAGATCGCTCAAACTTCTTACCGTCTGCCTGGTGGCGCTTTTGCTGAGCGCCATGGCCTGGCAGCGGCAGCTTCTCTACTTCCCCACCCATCATGACCTGGACAACGGTCTCACCCCGTGGCGCGACAAGGGCGAGCTCATAGGCTTTTACCGTCCGGTCCACGCCCCGGCGAACGTCTGGCTCATGACCCACGGCAACGGCGGACAGGCGAGCGACCGGGCTTACGCCGTCCCCTCCTTTTCCCGCTCCGATGCGGTCTACATCCTGGAATACCCGGGGTACGGCCTGCGCAAGGGGACTCCCTCCCAAGAAAGCATCAACGAGGCGGCCAAAAAGGCGTATCTCCTTTTGCGGCGGCAGTATCCCCACACGCCGGTCTGCGTGGCGGGAGAATCCCTCGGCAGCGGGCCGGCTTCTTTTCTCGCCACGGTGACGCCGCCACCCGACAAAATCGTCCTCATCGCCCCTTTTGACAAGCTGCACAGGGTAGGGCAGTACCACTACCGGTTTCTCCCTGTGCGCCTGCTTCTGGCGGACGACTGGGACAACGTGAAGTCGCTTGCGGGATACCCGGGAAAGGTGGAGATCTTCGGCGCGAAGGACGACGAGGTCATCCCGGCGCGCTTCGCAAAGGCCCTGGCGGAGAGCAGGCCGGGGACGGTGTTTCACGAGATACCGGGGGGGCATAACGACTGGGCGACGCCTGGGCGGGTCAGCATCAGGAATCCCTGATGGGAAGGGAAAAGGAGATCGTCTCGGAAAGGGCGTTCGTGAAAAAGAAAGGGCGCAGCCGATGCCGGCCGCGCCCTCGTCGCGTTATGCGATCCTGGAAAATTTTTCCTTAGGCACCAGGCATACGGCGCATTTGTCGGGCGCCTCGTCGTACACCGTGTTGCCGCAGACTTCGCAGACATAGATCGGGCGGTCGGCCAGATCGACGCCGTTTTGCACGGCGGCCAGCGCCTGCTGGTACAGGTCGTGGTGTACCTCCTCGACCGCGAGGGCGAACTTGAAGGAGTTCTCCGCCGCGCGATCACCGTCCTTTTTCGCCTGCTCGAGAAACGGCGGGTACATCTGCTGGAACTCGAAACCTTCGCCTTCGATGGCTTCCTTCAGGTTTTCCACCGTCCCCTTGATCCCGCCCATCGCCCGCAGGTGCGCGTGGGCGTGCACCGTCTCGGCATGTGCCGCGGCACGGAACAGTTTCGCTACCTGCGGCAGCCCCTCCGCCTCGGCTTTCGCAGCAAAGGCAAGGTATTTACGGTTTGCCTGACTCTCCCCGGCGAACGCTTCGGCAAGATTCTCCTTAGTCGACATCTCTTCCTCCCTGTTATTAAAATGTGCTGTTTGAATATAGACAGAGATCTTCCACAGTCAAGGAATGGAAAGATTATATTTATCTGATATGTATACGGTTTTCGGCAGGGCAGAGGGGGGTGGCGGAGCCTCTTGACATTGGTCGCATCCAATGTAATCTGCGAAAGGCTGTCTAAGGGGTGCTTTGACGGCGGTATGAGAGAGGCTCCGCATGGAGAGAGAGATCACCAACCTTCAGGAGATGCTGGACCGCATCAACCAGTCGGCCGACGACGAAGGGCGTGTTTCCTTGGGGCAGATAGTTGAGTCGGTGGGGGATCGATCCTTCGGGCCTTTGCTGCTCATGGTGGGGGTGATCGCGGCCTCCCCGATCAGCGGCATGCCGGGCGTGCCGACTACGATGGGGATCTTCATCCTGCTCATCGCAGGGCAGCTCTTCTTTCGCAGGGAACATTTCTGGCTGCCGAAATGGGTCCTGCGCCGCTCGCTGGCCAAGGAAAAGGTGCACACGGCGGTGCGGTGGTTGAGTCCCCCGGCCCGTTTCATCGACCGCTGGCTCAGGCCGCGCATGTCCGCGCTGATCCAGGGGGGGAGCACCTACCTCATCTCGTTTGTCTGTGCATCCATAGCCATCGTCATGCCGATGATGGAGTTGGTCCCTTTCTCCGCACACGGCGCCGGGCTCGCCCTCACCGCTTTCGGCCTGGCGCTCATTTCCCGCGATGGTCTGTTGGCCCTCATCGCCTTCGCCGTGACCGCCGTGAGTTTCGGCGTGGTTGTCTACCAGTTCAGCTGACGCCGCCCGGAAGGTACTCCTTGCGCACGGGTGAGAAAACCTCGATCGCCACCGAGTCCTCGATGATCTCGGCGCGATGCTCGGCCCCTCCGGCGATGCACCAGCCGTCCCCTGGCTGCACCTCGTGCGGGACACCGGCTATGGTCAGCCTGATCCGGCCGCTCACGAGGTATCCCGTCTGCTCGTGCGGGTGGCTGTGCATCGGCAGCAGGGCCCCCTTTTCAAGAACGAACTCGACCATCAGCGTCTTTTGGCCGTGCACCAGCGTCTTCTGCATGATCCCCGGCAGGACTTCCCGATAACCTGCACCGCACTTCTTTTCGAACATCCGTCTCTCCTTTCCAGATGCCGGGGCCGTCCGCGCCGGCGGGGAGGGGAGCTACGCCCCTTGCAGCGCTCCGGTCTGTCGCAGCGCCTCGTAAAGCACGATCCCCGCCGAGGTGGAGAGGTTCAGGCTGCGCACCTTGCCGATGATCGGGATCCTGACCGCCGTATCCGGGTTGGCGGCGATGAGTTCTTCGGGAAGCCCCTTCGTCTCCTTGCCGAATACGATGAAATCGCCCGGGAGGAAGGAAAACTCGACGTAGCTTTGGTCCGCTTTCTTGCTGGTATAGACGAAGCGTCCCTCCGGGAAGGAGGCCTTCAGGGCTTCCAGGTCCTCCCAGTAACGGATGTCCACCTCGCTCCAGTAGTCGAGCCCGGCCCGCTTCAGGTATCGGTCGTCCGTGGAGAAGCCGAGTTTGCCCACGAGGTGCAGGACGGTGCCGGTCGCGCCGCAAAGCCGCGCTATGTTTCCCGTGTTGGGCGGTATCTCGGGTTCGACCAGCACTATGTGAAATGGTTTCGGCAACGCCATCGGTTCACCTCTCCGGGATTGATCGGCAGGGTAAAAAAGGGGCTCTGTCAGAGCGAAAAAAGGTCCTCACAGGAGTCGTTTTTTACCCTGGAAAATGAGCTCGAGAAACAGTGTTTATATGTAGCTCAAAGCCGAAAATAAGGCAAAGAGAAACGGCTAAAAGTGAGTAACGGCGGTAGGTTGACTGGGGGGGGTGCTCTGTAAGCTTGCAATTTATCGACAGATAGTCTATTATGCCCCCCTCATACACCGACTGGAGGCAACCTTGGACACGCCTGACCACACTGGACACTTCGGCCGTTTCGGCGGCAGATACGTCTCCGAAACGCTCATGCCGGCCTTGCTCGAACTCGAGAAGGCGTACAACCATTTTCGCAATGAAAAGGGGTTTCAGGAGGAGTTCGCCTACTACCTGCGTCAGTACGTGGGGCGCCCGAATCCGCTCTACTTCGCCGAGAAACTCACCGCGAAAATGGGGGGGGCGAAGATATATCTGAAGCGCGAAGACCTGAACCACACCGGCGCGCACAAGGTGAACAACACCATCGGTCAGGCCCTTCTCGCGAAGCGCATGGGCAAGAAAAAGGTGATCGCCGAGACCGGCGCCGGGCAGCACGGTGTGGCGACGGCGACCGTTGCGGCCCTCTTCGGCATGGAGTGCGAGGTCTTCATGGGTGAAGAGGACATCCGCCGCCAGTCGCTGAACGTGTTCCGCATGAAGCTTCTGGGTGCCAAGGTGACCCCGGTGAGCTCCGGTACCGCAACGCTTAAGGACGCCATGAACGAGGCGATGCGCCAGTGGGTGACCTACGTGGAAGATACCTTCTACATCATCGGCACCGTCGCGGGACCGCATCCCTATCCGGTCATGGTGCGCGACTTCCAGTCCATCATCGGCCGCGAGGCGCGCGAGCAGCACCTGGAGGCCGAAGGTCGGCTCCCCGACTACCTGGTCGCCGCCGTGGGCGGGGGGAGTAACGCCATCGGGCTCTTCCACCCCTTCGTGAACGATGCGAACGTGCAGATGATCGGCGTCGAGGCCGCGGGTTACGGCATCGAAAGCGGCAAGCATGCCGCTCCGCTTTCCGCCGGCAGCGTAGGCGTGCTGCACGGCAACAAGACCTACCTTTTGCAGGACGAGTACGGGCAGATCGCCCACGCCCATTCCATTTCCGCAGGCCTCGACTACCCGGGGGTCGGCCCCGAGCACTCCTACCTGAAGGAACTCGGCCGGGCAAGCTACGTCTCGGTCACCGATGATGAGGCCCTGGAGGCGTTCCAGGTATTAACACGCGAGGAGGGGATCATCCCCGCCCTGGAGTCTTCCCACGCCGTGGCTCACGCACTGCGTCTGGCTCCGACACTTTCTACCAACGAGAGCATCGTCGTCTGTCTGTCGGGCAGGGGCGATAAGGACATCCATACCGTGGCTGATGTTATGGGGGTGCAGCTTTAATATATGAAATTTTGAGGCTTTAGTGGGGGAGGTCCGCACGGGCGGGCCTCCCTTCTTATTTCCGTAGATTGCAAAAAATTAATGCAAGTATTGCAATGTAGTCGGAATTGATTACACTAGAACACCTCGGGTTGGCGATGAGCCAACGGGATTCTAAAGAAAGGAGATGATTGGCGCGGGCTTCACTACCGACATTAAGTATCACTACCTAAAGCCGGCAAAAGCCATATCACGAAATCTATCATGAAAAGAAAAATTGTAGTGCTGATCGCGGTGCTCCTGATGACGGCATCGTGCGATCAGTCCCACCTGCAGCAGGCACAGGTACCGGTGACTCCGTCGGTGTCGGAGTCGGACCGGGCGCTGTTGACCTGGGCCGAGGGGAGCGAGAAGCAGGGAGATAACAAGGCTCCCTCTGCTCCCATGGCCGTGCAGATGGACCTCCCGAAACAGACCGAACTGGATGGGAGGAAGAAGCTGGTTCCCGCAATCTACGCCACCTTTGCCCGCAGGACGACCCCTGCGAGGGCCAAGTGGCTCGCGGAAATTTGCTATGAGAAGACGGAGGGAACCATTTTCACGCCGCTGGATTTGGCCGAGATAGCTCTCGCGGAAACCGGCGGGCACAAGCTCTCATCGAGAGCGGTATCATCCAAGGGTGCCCTTGGGGTGTGGCAGTTGATGCCGGAACGGGCCGAGAGCCACGGCTTCACGCCGCAGGACATGTGGGACGACGAGAAGTGCGCTGAGGCGGCCGTGAAGGAGCTTTACGAGAAGCTCGACATGGCCGGTGGAAACAAGGCCCGTGCGAAAAGGCTCTACTGTGGAACGGGGCCGGCTGCCAGGGCCTATGACAAGATCCGCAAGCGCTTCCGCACGGAGATACTGCGGGAGATGCAAAGGGGCATGCTGATGCAGGTGGCCAGCAACCGATAGTCCTTTTGCTGTTTGAGTAGACGTTGTGCTATAGTGGGCGGGTTCCTTTCGGGGGCCCGCCCGCTTTGTTTTCACCAATCCCTTTTCCAGGAGTTTGTTTTGAGAAGAATCGCTTTGCTGCTGTTGCTGTTAGTCGTTCTTTCAGGGTGCAATACGCTGGTCAAGACGCCGGTTGTCGTCATGCAGGACCTGAGTGTGGTCTCGGTTGATCCGGCCGGGGCCGGCATGGAAGTGTACCTGAGAGTGAAAAACCCGAACAACTTCGACCTGAAGCTCCACGGCTACAGCTATGACCTGAAGGTGATGGCGCTGCCGCTCGTCAAAGGGGGGGCGCGCGAGGAGGTCAACTTTCCGGCCAACGAAGAGGCCGATGTCCGCATCCCCATTCGCGTCACTTACGCCGATCTCCTGGAGATCCTGAAGCGCAAACCTGATCCGGACAAAATTCCCTATCAGTTGGCGGCAGGTCTCGATCTTGATACGCCGCTTGGGCAGATGACCGTTCCGGTGAAGCACACGGGCACCTACGCCATCCCGAAGCAGTACCGCCCGGCTGCCATCTTCGGCAAAATCGCCGACTTTTTCAAATTCTAGGACCTCTTTAGCGGCAGGCGTCGTGCCTCGGCACCCCTCCCCCTCCGGGTCTTAGCCCACCGTAGGGCTTCGGTCCGCAGGCGGGGGCGGGCACGCCGGGGCTGCTTCCAGGTGGTCTGGCGCTGTCTGGTCCTTTATCGGAGTATCCATGAACGTTGTTGATATCACCGGGCTCTCCAAAAGCTTCGGCTCGCGGGTCCTTCTGGACGACGTGACCTTCGCCGTCGGAGAGGACGAGCGGGTTGGGCTGATCGGCGCGAACGGCGCCGGTAAGTCGACCCTTCTTACCATCCTCGCGGGGCTTGAGGACCGTGACGGCGGCTCCATCGCCATGAAGCGCGGCGCCTCGGTAGGCTACCTGAGCCAGGAGCCTGTCCTTGACGACGGGGCCACCGTCGCCTCGGAGATCGAGAGCGGCCTTACCGCGATCCGTGCCGCCATGGCGAGCTTCAACGAACTCTCCGAGAAGATGGCGGCGAACCCGCCCGACATGGATCGGCTTTTGGCGCGCCAGGGTGAGCTCTCCGTCTGGATCGAGCACCATGGCGGCTGGAACACCGACCACCGTGTCCTCGAGATGATGACCCATCTGCAGCTCCCCGACCCGCACCAGGTGATCGGCACCCTTTCCGGCGGCACCAAGCGCCGGGTGGCCCTGGCGAAGCTTTTGCTGCAGGCCCCGGAGCTTTTGCTCCTCGACGAGCCGACCAACCACCTGGACGCCGACACGACCCAGTGGCTGCAGGATCACCTGAAGGCCTACCCCGGCGCCGTGATGCTGATCACGCACGACCGCTACTTCCTGGACGAGGTGGTGACGCGCATGTTAGAGCTCGAGCGCGGCGGCATGATCTCCTATCCCGGCGGCTACTCGAATTACCTCATCCAGCGGGAAGAGCGGCTCATGAACGAGGCGACGCGCCGCTCGCGCCTTTTGAACCTTCTGCGCATCGAGACCGACTGGATCCGGCGCGGCCCCCCGGCGCGCTCCACGAAACAAAAGGCCCGTATCGACCGCTACCACGCCCTCGAGGAGAGCCTCTCCGGACCGGCGCGCCGCGATCTGAAGATCGGCTTCAACACCGAGGAGGGGCTCGGCGGCACCATCCTCGAACTGGACGGGGTGAGCAAGTCCTTCGGCGCGAGAGATCTCGTGAAACGGCTCAGCTTCGGCATGAAGCGTGGCGACCGTGTCGGGGTGATCGGCCCCAACGGCTGCGGCAAAACGACACTGATCCGGATGATCATGGGTGAGGAGGAGCCGGACCAGGGGAAGGTCGTGGTCGGCAAGAAAACACGCATCTCCTACTTCGATCAGTTGCGCGAGGTGCTCGACCCTAACCAGACCATCTACGACTTCTTCGGCGAGGGTGACTACGTCACCACGGCGAGCGGCGAGAAGCGGCACAAGATCGGCTACCTCGAGGACTTCCTTTTCTCCCCTGAGGACAGACGGCGCCCGGTCGGCAGCCTCTCCGGCGGCGAAAAAAGCCGCCTCATCCTGGCGCGGCTCATGCTGCAGGACTCGAACCTCCTGGTGCTCGACGAGCCGACCAACGACCTGGACATCCCGACCCTGCAGCTGCTGGATGCTTCCATCTCGTCCTTTCCCGGCTGCGTGCTGATGGTGACGCACGACCGCTTCTTCCTGGACAAGGTGGCGACCGGCGTCCTGGCCTTCGAGGGGGAAGGGGAGGTGACCTTCTACGAGGGGAACTACTCGAACTACCGTGAGCGCCGGGAGGCGGCCCGCCAGGCGGCCTCGGCGCAGCGCGTCGAGAAGAGGGAAGCCCAGGCGGCGAAGGCGGAGAAGCCGAAGAAGGGGCTCACCTACGCCGAGCGGATCGAGCTCGAGAAGCTGGAGGGGAGCATCGCGGAGCTGGAAAAGGAGTTCGCCGAGGTGGAGGCCCTCCTGGGCGATCCCTCGCGCTACGGTTCCGTCGAAGGCGGTATCGCCGCCATCACCGCCGACTACGGCAGGCTGGAGGCGGAGCTCGCCAGGGCCTTCGAGCGGTGGGAGGAGCTGGAAACGAAGAAGGGCAATTGACGATGGATGATTGACAATTGACAGCTGATACCTGCCCGGTCGATGACGCCGGGTTTTAAAACGACAAAGGCTTCCGGAGAGGTGATCTCTTCGGAAGCCTTTGTTTATTGATGCCTGCGATCGTACGGATGCGAGGTCAGCCGCTCTTGAAGATTTCTTTCGCGAGCCTCAGGCTCACCTTCCTCTTCGTGGCGATGGCGGTGCGGTTTATGGTCTCCAGCGCATAGACCAGCGAGGGGATGTCGCGCCTCACCTTCAAAAGCATCTCGTCTATCACGTCGTCCGGCAGGGCCATCTGCCGGTCCTCGGCAAGCTTTTTCAGGATCATCCGTCTCGAGTCGTCGTCCGAGACGTCCATGCGTGCGACGAGTCCCCACAGAAGGCGGCTGGTCAGGTGCCCGTCCAGGTGGGGGAGCTCCTTGGGCGGGGTGAGTCCGGAGATGACGATCTTTTTTCCGGCGCTGTAGAAGGCGTTGAAGAGCTCCCAAAGCTCGACGCGGACCTCCTGGTTGTCGGGCAACAGGTTCAGGTCGTCCAGGATGAGCGCGTTGGCGCCGGCGAAGTGCTCGGCAAGCGGCGAGGGGCCTTCGTTTATGAAGTCGCCGCGGTAGAGGGAGGCCGCGTCGCGGAAGGAGAAGTATCTCCCGTCCAGGGCGACGGCAAGCGCGGTCAGAAGGTGGGTTTTCCCCGATCCCTCGGGGCCGTAGACGTAGAGGAGGTTCTCCGCGTCGCTGCCCGAGGCGAGCCTTTGGGCGAACTGGTAGGCGGTCCTGTTGCCGCTGCAGACGACGAAGTTCTCGAAACCGAAGCGCGGGACGACGGGGAAATCGAAGATAAGCTGCATATGACCCCTAAAACAGTTTGCCCTGCGGCGGCTCGGGCGCCACACGGCCGAAGTGGCTGTAGGCGGCGGCGGTCGCGACGCGCCCTCTCGGGGTGCGGTTCAGGAACCCGTTCTGGATGAGAAACGGCTCGTACACGTCCTCGATGGTGTCGCTCTCCTCGCTGATCGCGGCCGAGATGGTGTCGAGCCCCACCGGACCGCCGCCGAACTTGTCGATGATGGTCAAAAGGATGGCGCGGTCCATGTAGTCGAACCCCATGTCGTCGATCTCCAGAAGGGCCAGGGCCTGGTCCGCCACCTCGCGCGTGATCACGCCGTCGGCACGCACCTGGGCGAAGTCGCGCACGCGGCGCAGCAGGCGGTTCGCGATCCTCGGGGTGCCGCGGCTTCTGCGCGCGAGCTCCATGGCCCCCTCCGGCGCGATCACCATGCCGAAGATGCGGGCGGAACGGGTGATGATGAAGGCAAGTTCCTCGTGGGTGTAGAACTCCAGGCGCGAGATCACGCCGAAGCGGTCCCTAAGCGGCGAGGAGAGGAGCCCGGCGCGGGTGGTGGCCCCCACCAGGGTGAACTTCGGGAGGTCGAGCTTTATGGTGCGGGCGCTCGGCCCCTGTCCGATGATGATGTCGAGCTGGAAGTCTTCCATCGCGGGGTAGAGGATCTCCTCCACCACGTGGGAGAGACGGTGGATCTCGTCGATGAAGAGGACGTCGTGCGGTTCCAGGTTGGTGAGGATGGCGGCGAGGTCGCCGGGGCGCTCGATCACCGGGCCCGAGGTGGACTTTATGTTCACCCCCATCTCGCAGGCGATGATGTTGGCGAGGGTGGTCTTGCCCAGTCCCGGCGGGCCGTAAAGAAGTACGTGGTCCAGCGCCTCGCCCCTGCCGCGCGCGGCGTCGATGAAGAGCCCGAGGTTTCCTTTCGCCTTTTCCTGCCCGACGTAATCGGCCAGCGCACGGGGGCGCAGCGATGCTTCGAGGAGGTCTTCTTCGGTTCTCTCGGCGCTGATAAAGCGGGTGGTCATACCTCTCCTTCTTGCGGCGTCGGCCGCATTTTGCAGGGAGCCAAATTATAACAGTTCGCACTAAAGGTCAAGGAAGATGCCGGATTACGACGACATCACTTCGTGGGTCCTGGTGAGAAGGGTGCTGACGGAGAAGGGTTTGGCGAGGAAAGGGGCATCCCAGTCGAGGATGTCGCGAAGCGCCCCGGATCTTGCCGGGTATCCGGAGATGAAGAGTACTTTGAGCTCCGGCTGAAGTTCCGTGATGGCCTGGTAGAGCTTTGGTCCGCTCATGCCGGGCATGACGATATCGGAGATCAGGAGGTCGAAGTTCGTGGCGGTCGCCGCGGCCAGAGCGTCCTGGCTCCCCCCTACGCTCGTCACGCTGTAGCCGTTGTCCTTGAGCGCGCTTTCGAGGAAGTCCCGCACCGCCTCTTCGTCCTCCACTACGAGGATGTTTCCCTTGCCCATCGGTACGGCGGCCGCCACCGGTTCCTCTCCGGTCGCAGCGACCTTCTCGAGCAGCGGAAGGTAGATGCGGAAGGTCGTCCCCTTGCCCGGCTCGCTGTAGACAGAGATGGCGCCCTGGTGCTGTTTCACCACGCCGTGCACGGTGGACAGGCCGAGCCCCGTCCCTTGCCCCGGCCCCTTCGTGGTGAAGAAAGGCTCGAAGATGCGTGCCTTGGTCTCCTCGTTCATGCCGGCGCCGGTATCGCTCACCGCTATCAAAGCGTAACGGCCGGGAGGCATACCCTCTTCAAGCCAGCGGTCCGACGCCTGGAGCTTCGTTACGGAGGTCTCGATGGTGAGGGTCCCCCCGGGGAGCATGGCGTCCCGGGCGTTCACGGCGAGGTTCAAAAGCACCTGCTGCAGTTGCCCCGGGTCCGCCTTGAGGTACATGAGCTCGGGCGAGAGGTTCACCTGGAACTTGATGTCCTCGCTGATCAGGCGGCGCAGCATCCTTGTCTGCGCGAGCACCTCGTCGTTCAGGTTCAGCTCCTTCATGGTGAGGACCTGCTTTCTGCTGAAGGCGAGGATCTGGCGGGTCAGGTCGGCGGCCCTCGTGGCCGCGTCTATGACGCTGCGGACCGAATGGGCCGCTTTGGATCCCGGTTCGATGCCGGAGAGGGCGATTTCCGAGCCGCCTATTATGGCTGTGAGAAGGTTGTTGAAGTCGTGGGCGATCCCTCCCGCCAGCACGCCGATGCCCTCGAGTTTCTGGGCCTGGAGCAACTGCCGCTCCAAATGGATGCGCTGCGTGATGTCGAGGAATGTGGTGACGGCGCCGACCACCTTGTCGTCCTGCACGATCTGGTGCGACCAATACTCCACCGGTATGGAATCGCCGTCCTTTTTTTTGAAATGTTCGTTCATGATGTGCATGGCCTGACCGTCGCCGAGCGTGCGGCAGACGCCGCATTCCGCCTCGCTTAGAGGCGTGCCGTCGGCCGCCGCATGCCCGAGAAAATCATGCATCTTTCTGCCGATGATCTCCTCAGTCCCCTCGTAGCCGAGAAGGGTTGCGCAGGCCGGATTGCAGAAGGTGCAGGTGCCGGCGAGGTCGATGGCGAAGATGGCCTCGGCCGCCGAGTTGAAAAGGAGCCGGATGTCCTCTTCCCGTTGGGCCAGGGCCTCTCTGATGCGGATTTGGTCGTCCAGGGCCTTTTTCAGCTCCGCGGTGCGCTGCGCCACCATCTCTTCCAGTTCGTGTTTCGAAATGAGGGTCGTGGAGAATCTCTCCGCCATCTCGTTGAATGCGCTGCCGATTTCGGCGATCTCGACGTGCGGGTCGGGGCTGACTCTGCGTGAGAAGTCGCCCGACGTTATCTCGCGGATGCCGTTTAGGAGCGGGGTCATGGAGCGGCTTAGCAGCCTTCGCACGATGGCCAGGCCGAGAAAGAGCGCGATGACCGAGCCGACGAGAATCGCCGTCACCGTCCGCACCACGAGGGAGCGCTCCGCCTTCGCCATCGGCTCCAGGTCGACCCCGATGGCGACGGTGGCGATTTCGTTTCGGCCGGCAAGAGAGGTGATCGTCCCGAATGCCATCTCGCTGCGGGCCGCTTCCTCTTTGGAGCGTGCCAGTACCGGAAAGGAATATTCCCTGATGTTGCCGGTGACGTTGCTGAGCCACCTTGCCGCGATGACCTCCCCGTCGAGGGATTTCACCATGATGAAGGCTACCTCGCGGTCGACGGTCGCGGCGTCCAGCAGGCGCCCCACATGGTGTGACTCCCCTGCGGCGAGCGGCGCCTGCACCTCGCTGCTCACCTGCCGGCCGATGATCTCGACGCGGTGCTCCATGTCGTGCTGCAGATCGAGTTTTTGCTGGGAGATGAAGAACGCACCGATGGTGCTCGAAAGGGCGAGGATGACGAGGAGCAGGATCAGGTTGATCGAGATGTTGAGGCTCAGGCGCATGTGAACGGGTCCCGGGGGCGTTGAGCGGCCGGACTGCATTGCGGCTGCATGATTGACGCACGGAGCGCCGGGTCAGCGCTCATGGAAACTGACCGTGTAGGTGAACGTCTCGGGACGGCAGTAGTCGAGGGCCTTGCCGTTCACCTCGGCGTAGGGATACATGAAGTAGTTGACCTTTTCCTTGTTCCCCTCGCTGAAGGCGATGCCGCGCCCCCCTTTCTGCAGCACGATGCGGAACTCGTCCACGGCGCCGAAATAGTATTCGCGGTACGGTTTCGCCCCGGCCCGGTCCAGTTTCTTTTCCAGCACCGCCTTGGTGACGTCGGCAGGATCTACCGGCACCCACCCGGTTCCCGGCAGGTAAAATTCGGCCCAGCAGTGGTGTCCGTTGGTGATGTCGGTCTGCCCGGGCCTGCCGAGTCGCAACCCGAAAACCTCGCGTGCTGGTACGCCTGCCGCTCTGCTAAGGGCTACAAACAAGGTGCTCAAGTCGGCGCACTTGCCGCTTCGCGCCGCGAGAGTCGCCTCGACGTTGCCGACACCGCACCCCGGCACGTTGGGGTCGCGCCTTGTGTTGTCGACCACCCAGTCGTAGACCGCCCTGGCCCTCGGGAGGATCCCTTTTTTGCCGGCGGTGATCTTGTGCGCCAGGTCCTTGATCTTCTTGTTGTCGGAAGGAATCCAGAATTCGGCCTGCACGTATTTGGCGACCTCGGGAGGAAGCGGCACCTTCTGTTCCACGAGCTTCTCGACCTTGCGTTCCTGGGCCGTTGCCTTGAAGGTCACGGTGAGGCGGCGCTCTTTCTGCGGACCGTGCCATTCCGTGTAGAGGTAGAGCGCTCCGCTTTGGGGTTCCCTGGACAGGGTGAAGTTCGAATAGTTGCCGTTGAACTGGAGGTTGTCGATCCTCTGGTTGAGATCGGAGGTGGGATAGGGGAACCACATCTTGACGTCTTGAATCTGGGGAGGGGAGGCGAGTCTTATTGAGAAGGTGACTGTGCCGCTTCTCTGTTTGAGAGGGGCGCAATTTCCTTTTTCCGGCAGCACGACGAGCATCAGGAACAGAATCACGGCGATCGTTAACGAGCGCATAGCTTCCCCTTTCTTGTCCGGTGACCGAAAGAAAATACTCTGTGAGTATATACCCAGCCCGACAGGCAGGCAATCAAAGCGCCGTTTTTCTATCTTCTGTCAGTCAGCCTGGTTCAGATAGATTCCCCGAGTGCGATGTTCATGATGGATGAGAAGGGTGTGCGCCTGTTATTTCATCAGGATCTTGAGGGCTTGCTTGAGAAGCGCCTCGACGGTGGTGTCTTCGGGAACCTTGAGTTCGGCGAGCGCTTTCTGCACCACGGATTCCTTGTAGCCGAGGTTGATCAGCGCGGAGAGGACGTCCTCGCGCACCTCCTGCTTCGCGGGAAGAGCGGCTCCGCCCGGTGCGGGATGCGCCATGCCGAGCTTCTTCATCTTTTCCTTCAGTTCGAGCACCAGGCGTTCCGCGGTTTTCTTCCCGATTCCCGGGATCGCAGAGAGTCGCGCGAGGTTGCCGTTTACCAGCGAGTCGGCAAGTTCGGCAGGCTCGCTGTTGGAGAGGATGCCGTTGGCGAGTTTGGGGCCGACCCCCGAGACGCCGATCAGGAGCTGGAAGAGTTCCTTCTCCTGAAGCGTGCGGAAACCGTACAGGTTGATGGCGTCCTCCTTCACCGAGGTGTGGATCTGCAGCGTCGCAGCACCACCTTCGGCGGGAAGGGCGTAGTAGGTGGAGAAGGGGATGAAGACGTGGTAGCCGACGCCGTTCACGTCGAGGATGACGTAATCGGGGGCCTTGTAGGCGATCTTGCCGGTCAGAAGGGCGATCATATGAACCTCAATTGACAATTGAAAATGGACAATTGACAACGTGATGCTGCAGAGACGGCTTCTGCAGGTCGTTCTTTTAAAGTAACGTTCCCAAGCTGGAGCGTAGGAACGATGCGATTGACAACGTGATACAGCAGGACATCGCGTCTGCAGTTGTTCTTTACCTGATGCCTTTCAGCAGGGCACCGATGCCGGCGGAGTGGGCGTGGCAGATGGCGACGGCCAGGGCGTCGGAGGCGTCCTCCTGGGCGATTTCCGGGAGGTTCAAAAGCGCCTTGATCATCTGCTGCACCTGCGCCTTTTCGGCGCGGCCGGTTCCCACCACCGCCTGTTTCACCTGCATGGCGGTGTACTCGTGCACCGGGAGCCCCACGTTCACCGCGGCGACGATGGCCGCCCCGCGCGCCTGCCCTAGCTTCAGCGCGCTCATGGCGTTCTTGGCGAGAAAGACGTTCTCGACCGCCACCACTTCCGGCTGGTATTCGGCGATGATGGAGGATAGCCCGGAGAAGATCTTTTCCAGCCGCTGCGGGAAGTCCTTCGCCTTGTCGGTGAAGATGGCTCCGTTATCGATGTGGACCAGGCGGTTGCCCTGTTTGGAGATGAGGCCGTAGCCGGTCTTGCGCGAGCCTGGGTCTATGCCGAGGATGATCATGTAAAAACCTTAAAACCATCAGCCACGGAGAAAATCTGAGAACTTCGGAGAAACCCAAAAGCAAAAGACTCAAAAAAGATGTTCAGTCCTTTCTCAAGATTTTGCCGTTCTCGGATTTCCTCAGATTTTCTCCGTGGCCAATGGTTTTGACTCTGGTTCGAATAAAAAAAGCGCGGGGAGTGCCCGCGCTCTTAGTACCACAAAACAACACGCCTTTGCTACATCATCTTTTCCATGTCTTCGGCGGAGATGTCGAAGTTGGCGTAGACGTTCTGGACGTCGTCGTTGTCCTCGAGACGGTCCATGAGCTTCAGCATGTTCTCGGCGTTCTTGCCGTCGAGCTTCACCATGGTCTGCGGGATCATGGTGATCTCCGCGGACTCGGCCTTGAACCCTGCCGCTTCGAGCGCGGTCTTCACCTGGTGGAAAGCGCTCGGGTCGGTCAGCACTTCGTACTGTTCTTCTTCATCGGTCACGTCGTCGGCGCCCGCCTCGATTGCGGCTTCGAAGAGCTTGTCGAAGTCGGTGGCCTTGGGGAAGACCAGGAGACCCTTCTTGTCGAAGAGCCAGGAGACGCAGCCGGTCTCACCCATGTTGCCGTTGCACTTGGAGAAGGTGCTGCGCACGTCGGAAACGGTGCGGTTGCGGTTGTCGGTCATGACCTCGACGAGCACCGCGGTGCCGCCCGGGCCGTACCCTTCGTAAGTGGTCTCCTCGTAGTTGACCCCTTCCATCCCGCCAACGCCCTTCTTGATGGCACGCTCGACGTTGTCCTTCGGCATGTTCTCGCCTTTGGCCTTATCGATAGCAGTTCTCAGGCGCGGGTTCCCATCCGGGTCGCCACCGCCCAGTTTTGCGGCAACGGTGATCTCCTTGATCAGCTTGGTAAAAATTTTGCCGCGCTTGGCATCGGCGGCGCCTTTCTTGTGCTTGATGGTACTCCACTTATTATGGCCTGACATGGCTGCTTCCTTTCGATCAGTTGGTGATTGAAACGCCAGATACTATCATGCTCAAAATGCTGTTGTAAAGTGGGAAAATGACGGTTAAACTGTGTTGCCGAATTGATCTAGATAGGACTTCCGTCCTGATAGGGAGAAAACATGAACAGGTACTGTCAGCCGTTGAAAACTTTCCTGCCTGTGCTTTTGCTGCTTTGCCTGGTTCTGACGACCGGTTGTGCCAGGGTTGCCTTCACGGGCGATGGGCCTCCCATCCTGTCGGAAGAAGAGGTGATGCGCCCCTACCAGAAGGTGGGAACCATAGAGGTGCACCGGACCCGGGACTTCACCGCCGAAGCCCTGACCCCCGCCGACTACAACTGGGCCTACGACGCCCTGCGTGCCGAGGCCGCCAAGATAGGGGCCGACGCCGTCATCAGCCCGGAGGTGAAGGTGGAGACGGAAACCTTCATCATCTTCCCCAGAAGCGAGATGACCGCGCGGGGAACCGCCATCAAATTCCGCTGATTTATTTCCTCCGCCCGAGAAAATTCCGTTGATTATCGGCGCCTGTTTTTGAGATAGTGTGTCGCCGTATACACTATCGCGGCCGGTGCACCGGCTGCCGTGAATTCAAAACATACAGGAGGATGGCCATGAAAGCGGTACTGATGGAAGGCTTTGGCGGGGTCGATGTGCTCAAGGTAGGTGAGGTGGAGAAACCGGCGCCCAAGGAAAACGAGGTGCTGGTAAAGGTCCACGCGACCTCCATCAACCGTCCCGACCTGGTGCAGCGCGAAGGGAAGTATCCCCCCCCGCCGGGCGATTCCGAGATCCTCGGACTTGAGGTTGCCGGCGTGATCGAGGCGTTAGGCTCGGGCGTCACCGGCTGGAAGGTGGGTGACCGGGTGGTGTCGCTGGTGGGTGGCGGCGGTTATGCCGAGTACGCCGTGGCATACGCGAACCACCTGATGGCGATCCCCGATACGGTCAGCTTCGAGGAGGCCGCCTGCATCTGCGAGTCCTACATCACCGCGTTTTTGAACGTCTTCATGATCGGCGGGCTGCAGGACGGCGAGACCGCGCTCCTGCACGGCGGCGGCGGCGGGGTGAACACCGCGGCGGTCCAGCTCTGCAAGGCGCTCGCGCCCAACTCCAAGCTGATCGTGACCGCTTCCCCCGAGAAGCTCGAGCGCGTCAAGGAGCTCGGCGCGGATCTCGTGATCAACTTCCGCGAGAACCCGGATTTCACCGAGATCGTGAAGGAGTTCACCAACAAGAAGGGGGTCGACGTGATCCTCGACCATGTGGGCGCCAAGTATCTCGGGCCCAACATGAACTCCCTGGGGTACAAGGGGAGGCTCGTAATCATCGGCGTCATCTCCGGCATCAAGGCGGAGCTGAACCTGGCCCTCATGATGGTGAAGCGCCAGCAGATCATCGGCAGCGTGCTCCGCTCCCGCCCGGTCTCCGAGAAGGGTGAAATCGCGGCCGAATTCGTGCGCCGCGCCATGCCGAAGTTCGCCGACCGCACCATCGTCCCGATCATCGAGAAGGTGTTCCCGATCGAAGAGGTGGTCGCGGCACACCGCATGATGGAAGAAGACAAACACTTCGGCAAGATCGTGCTGAAGGTAGCTGATTAACAAAAAGCGAAAAGCGTCACACAGAGGACTCTGAGTAGCAGAGGACACGGAGAAAAGCTTGAAGGTTTTAAACCCGCCTTCATGCCTTTCCTCCGTGTCCTCTGTGGACCTCGGTGTCCTCTGTGGTAAAGCTTTTCGTGTTTAACAGGAGAGTCAGGCAAAGGATGGAAGCTTATTCGGATTTTTTCTTCACCGTGTGGATCAGGTTCTTCTTCCTGCTGACCCCCTTCTTCGTCCTCTCCACCTTCCTCGCCATGACCCCGGAGTTGACCGCAAAGGAGCGGCGCGCGACCGCGTTCCGGGTGACCCTCGCCGTCCTGGTCGCCTGCTTCGTCCTCTACTCCTTCGGGAACACGCTCTTCTCCCTCTTCGGCATCACGCTCGACTCGTTCCGCATCGGCGCGGGGAGCCTTCTTTTTCTCTCCGCGGTGCACATGGTGCACGGTGACGACAGCGCACCTCCGAGCGAGAAGCGCGGCGCCATCTCCGTCGTTCCCCTTGCCATCCCGGTAACGGTGGGACCGGGGACCACCGGCGCGCTACTCGTCATGGGTGCGGAGGTGCAGCACAACTGGCAGGTCTTCGTGGGGCTTGCCGCCCTTGCCATGGCGGTTCTTTGCGTCGGCATCCTGCTCGTGTGCGCCTCCTTCATCGAGCACATCGTGGGCAAGAAGGGGATCACCATCCTTAGCAAGCTGACCGGTCTCTTCGTCGCCGCGCTCGCCGCCCAGATCGTCTTCACCGGGGTCAGGAACTTCCTGAAGGCGTAGGGAACAGGCATTAAAAAGGGGGCTTCCGTAACCGGAAGCCCCCTTCGTTTTTCCTGCTGCAACTGCCTGACGCTTACAGGCTGAGCTCTGCGTGGCCGTTGCACAGCCTCTCGCGCTCGGCGATGACGTCGGCGTCCTCGAGGTAGTCGTCGAAGTTCATGTCGCGGTCGATGATGCCGCCCGGCGTGATCTCGATGATCCTGTTCGCCACGGTCGATACGAACTCGTGGTCGTGGGAGGAGAAGAGCACCACCTCGGTGTAGGAGATGAGGCCGTTGTTCAGCGCGGTGATGGACTCAAGGTCCAGATGGTTCGTCGGCTCGTCCAGGATGAGCGCGTTGGCGCCCGTGAGCATCATTCTGGAGAGCATGCAGCGTACCCGCTCGCCGCCGGAGAGGACGCTGGTCTTCTTGGTCGCCTCGTCGCCGGAGAAGAGCATCCTCCCCAAAAAGCCGCGTGCGAAGCTCTCCCCTTCGGTCGGCGGGGAGTACTGCCCCAGCCACTCGATCAGGTTCAGGTCCCCCTTGAAGTAGTCGCCGTTCTCCTTGGGGAAGTACGCATTGGTGATGGTGACGCCCCAGCGGAAGGTCCCTTCGTCCGGCTCCAGTTCCCCCGCGAGGATCTGGAACAGGGTGCTCTTCGCCAGCGAATTGCTTCCCACGAAGGCGATCTTGTCGTTCTTCCTGACGATGAGGTCGAGGTTCTTGAACACCTGCACGCCGTCCACCGTTTTGGAGAGCCCCTTCACTTCCAGGATGATGTCGCCGCAGGGACGCTCCGGCTTGAACACCACGTACGGGTACTTACGGGACGATACCGGCATGTCCTCGATGGTGAGTTTCTCGAGAAGCTTTTTCCTCGAGGTCGCCTGCTTCGCCTTCGAGGCGTTGGACGAGAAGCGCTGGATGAATTCCTTCAGTTCGGCGGCCTTGTCCTGGACCTTCTTGCTCTCGTCCTGGCGCTGCTTCAGGTTCAGCTGGCTCGCCTGGTACCAGAAGTCGTAGTTCCCCACGTAGACCTGGATGCGGCCGAAGTCGATGTCGGCTATGTGGGTGCAGACCTGGTTCAGGAAGTGACGGTCGTGGGATACGACGATCACGGTATTCTGGAAGCGGTACAGGAAGTCCTCGAGCCACGCGATCGATTTCAGGTCCAGGTGGTTGGTCGGCTCGTCCAGAAGCAGTACGTCCGGGTTGCCGAAAAGGGCCTGTGCCAGGAGCACGCGTACCTTGTCACCCGCTTCCAGTTCCTTCATCAGCTTGCCGCGCAACTCCTCCGGGATACCGAGGCCGTTTAGGAGCACTGCAGCCTCGCTCTCCGCCTCGTAGCCGTTCATCTCGGCGAATTCGGCCTCCAGTTCGGCGGAACGGATGCCGTCCTCCTCGCTGAACTCAGGCTTCGAGTAAATCGCCTCGCGCTCGGCCATCACCTCGTACAGTTTCTTGTGTCCCATGATGACGGTGTTGAACACGGTGTGCTCGTCGTAGGCGAACTGGTCCTGCTTCAGGACCGCGAGCCTACCCTTGCCGATCGAGATCTCCCCCTTGTCCGGATCGATGTCGCCGGCGAGGATTTTCAGGAAGGTCGACTTCCCGGCGCCGTTGGCGCCGATGAGCCCGTAGCAGTTGCCCGGGGTGAACTTTATGTTTACGTCCTTGAAGAGCACCCTCTTGCCATAGGAGAGGGTGACGTTTGATGCGCTGATCATGCGGTGCTCCTTCTGCGAAAAATGAAAAGACCACAGGGTTGCCTGTGGTCGCAAACCTTGTACTTATAGCATCCCTTTCCGTCGCGGGGCAATGTATTTTTTCTCTTACTGCCTGATTTTCGCGGGATATTCCGGGCTTTGTGACGTAGCACACTGTAGTCGATTTCCTTATAAAAAAATGCTAAAGTCCACCTTGTCCCTGTCGAGGAGACAAAGACGTCTGTCACAAGCGCCGTGATGCCTGTGGCGGACCGATCAGCTACGGAGATTGCATGAAGATAGTTGAAAAGATGGACCGCCTGCAAAAGCAGTTCATCTCCCTTGAATTCTTTCCACCAAAAGACAAGAACGAATGGCCCGCCTTCTTCCGGGTGGCGGACCGTCTGGCGCAGTTGCAGCCGCTCTTCGCCTCGGTCACCTACGGCGCCGGCGGGAGCACCAAGGGGGACACCCTCGAAATCGTGAGCCGGCTTAGAAACGAGCACGGCCTCGACACCATGGCGCATCTCACCTGCATCGGCGCCTACCGCGGCGACCTGCAGCTCTTCCTGGACCGGCTGGTCGCGACCGGGGTCGACAACGTCCTGGCCCTCAGGGGCGATCTTCCGCAGGACGCCCCGCCGGAATTCTCCGCCTGCCGTACCCTGCTGCATGCCTCCGACCTGGCCGCCTTCATCAAGGAGTGCCACCCGGACATGGGGATCGGCGTAGCCGGGTACCCCGAGGTGCACCCGGAGGCGGTGGACGCGGAGCACGACCTTTCCTACCTGAAGCTCAAGCTGGACCAGGGGGGGGACTTCGCCATCACCCAGCTCTTCTTCGATAACGATCTTTACTTCGATTTCGTCGCCAAGGCCCGTTCCATCGGCGTTGACAAGCCTATCATTCCCGGTATCATCCCGGTGGTGAGCCTCAAGGTGATCCAGCGCATCATCTCGCTTTGCGGGGCGACGCTCCCCGCGGCGTACCTCGCCGAGCTCGAGGAAGCCGATCGCCGGGGAGGGGCGGCCGCGGTGCAGAAGGTGGGCGTTGCGCATGCACGCAAACAGGCCGAGGAGCTTCTGGCCGCGGGGGTGCCCGGGGTGCACATCTACACGTTGAACCGCGATCAGGTCGTGCTAGATCTGGTCGACGGGCTGTTACCGTAGGGGTGTGATGCAGCCGTAGGAGTGTGATGCAATTTCAAATGTGATGGCGGCCGAAATAGCCGTTGTTCGGAGGGAAGATGAATAAGAACGTACTACTGCCACTTCTGCTGTTCGTAGTCATTTGCCTTTCCTGTGCACTTCCATCACGACTTCTCGCCGATTATTACAGGTACACCGATAGCCGCGGTATCGTTCACATGACGAACCGCCTCGATTCGGTCCCCCAGAAATTTCGCGCATCCATGAGGGTGATACGCGAAGAGCCGAAAAAGGAGGCCGCCGGCCAAGCGGCCCCTGCTCTCGACTCTGCCAGTGAGAGCGTGTCGGCGCCGCAGGAGGCGTCGGAGCAGAAGCAGGGACTTTTCGCCCAGTTGGCCTCGCGGCATGTGTGGGTAAAACCGCTTGCCGTCGTCGCGGCGATAACACTGCTGTTTCTTGCCGTCTTGAAGCTAGCCTCCTGGCTCTCCTCTCCCATGCTCTCGAGGGTTATCTACATCTCCTTTTTCGCGGGCGTCATGGTGTTCCTTTACAAGAGTTATGTGACTTACCTGGTCGACGGGAGCATGAAGCTCAAGGACCGGGCGGTGATCATGATGAAGAAAGCTTCCAACCGCGAAGTTCCAGAGGGCGGTGGGGCGGCCCCTTACGGCACCTCACTGCCGTCCGCCGTACCGTCTTCGGAAAACATGAATCGGCAATGAAGCCGGCTGCAGCACAATACATCTAGGAGGGTGCCACAATGCTAGTACGAGACAGGATGACGAAAAACCCGATAACCATCATTCCGGACATTTCGGTGACCGAAGGGCTGCGTCTGATGGGGGAAAAGAAGATCCGGCGCCTCCCCGTAGTAGACCGTTCCGGCCGACTGGTCGGGATCGTATCGGACCGCGATCTGCTTCAAGCCTCCCCCTCACCGGCGACTTCGCTCGCCATCTGGGAGATCCACGACCTGCTTGCCAAGCTCACGGTTGAGAAGTGCATGGCAAAGGACGTGATCACCGTTTCCGAGGACACCCCTCTGGAGGAGGCCGCGCGCATCATGGCTGACAGCAGGGTAGGCGGTCTGCCGGTGGTTACCGACGGCAAGCTCGTCGGCATCATCACCGAGTCCGATCTCTTCAACATCCTTCTCGAGCTTTTGGGAGGGCGCCGTAAGGGCGTACGCATCACCGTCGCCACCACCGGCGCGAAGGGAACCCTGGCCGACGTCGCGAAGACCATCTACGAGGTGGGCGGGGACATCGTGGGGCTCGGCTTCAGCGAGGTCGACGGCAACACGAGCGACACCTGGGTGAACACCTTCAAGGTCCAGGGGGTTCCCATGGAGAAGCTCGTCGAGGCGATCCGGCCGCACGTAAGGGAAATCAGGGACGTGCGCGAAACCTCGTAGGGGGCGCCATGCACCTGATCCAGATTCTCCTGCCGCTATACGACAACGAGGGAAAGCCGTTCACCCAGGACGAATTCCTCAAGGTGCGCGACGAGCTTTCCGAGCGTTTCGGCGGCATCACCACCTACATGCGCTCGCCGGCGCGCGGGCTCTGGAAAGAGACCAAGGATACCACGGTCCATGACGACATCGTCATCTACGAGGTGATGACCGAGGCGCTGGACCGGGCCTGGTGGACGAAGTACCGGAAGCAACTCACCGCCTCTTTCCGACAGGCGCTCTTGATCGTGCGGGTGAGCGAGGTGGAGCTTCTCTAGCTGTCGGAGTGGAAAAACGTAAAAAGCCGGGTGCCGAGGCGACCTAGATGGTCACCGGGCACCCGGCTTTTTTCATTGCACCTGCAGACTTTTTAGAACCTCTCGAAATCCTCGTCCATGTCGAGGTCGGCACCGACCGCTTTGCCGAGGTGTGCGCCGGCCGGATGGGGCGCGCTCTTTGCCGCGGTCATCGTTTTGGCAGGTTGTTTTTGCGCGGCTTTGGCCGCTTTGGCGGCGCCGCCTCTGCCCCTGCCAGTGTCGCCGATGTTGAAGAAGGCGATGGTCCCCTGTAACTGTTCGGCCTGCGAAGCGAGCTCCTCCGCGGTCGAGGACATCTCTTCGGAGGCGCTGGCGTTTTGCTGGATGACCTGGTCGAGCTGCTGGATCGCCTTGTTGATCTGCTCGGCACCGGTATCCTGCTCGCGGCTGGCGGCGCTGATCTCCTGGACCAGTTCGGCGGTTCTCTGGATGTCGGGAACCATCTTGGCCAAAAGTTCACCCGCGCGTTCGGCGATGTTGACGCTGTTGGCGGAGAGTTCCGAAATCTCCCCCGCCGCCTTCTGGCTCCGCTCGGCGAGTTTTCTCACCTCGCTTGCCACCACCGCGAATCCCTTGCCGTGTTCGCCGGCGCGGGCCGCCTCGATGGCGGCGTTGAGCGCGAGCAGGTTGGTCTGACGCGCGATCTCCTCGATGATGTTGATCTTGCTGGCGATCTCCTTCATGGCGTGGACCGTTTCCAGGACCGCCTTGCCCCCTTCTTTCGCGTCCTCCGCCGACTTCACCGCGATCTTCTCGGTCTGGATGGCGTTGTCGGCGTTTTGCCTGATGTTGGAGGTCATCTGTTCCATGCTGGAAGAGGCTTCCTCGGCCGCCGCGGCCTGCTCGCTTGCACCCTGCGACATCTCCTCGGAGCTGGAGGACAGCTCCTGGCTCCCCTGCGCCACGTAGTCGGTGGCCGCCTTCACCTCGCTCACCACCTCCCTCAGTTTGTTCAGCATGGCCTTCATCGAGGCCAGCAACTGGCCGGTTTCGTCCTTGGAGGTCTGCCCGATCTCCATGGTCAGATCGCCACCGGCTAGGCGGTTGGCCGTGTCGACCCCTATCTGCAGCGGTTTTTTGATGCTGCCGGTGACCAGGATGCTGAGCGCGACAGCCAGGAGAACGGCGATCACGGAGATCGACAGAAGCAGCATGACCACCTGCTTCGTGGCTTTCTGGACCACTGCTTTTTCCGCCTGCATCGCCTTATTCGCTTCCTGGGCGAGCAGTACGGTAGTGTTTTCCATCTTGTGCGTCTCATCTTTGAAGGTGGCCATCGCCGCGTTCCCATCGGCGGGTGTTTTGATGTGCCCCTCTCTTATCCCCGTTATGACCTTAAGAAACCCCGCCTTGTAAAGGGCGAAGTTTTCCTTGATCAGCTTCAGTTTCTCGACATCCTCCTTGTCCACGACAACCTTGCCGAGGTCCGTGACGCGCTCCTCTGTCTTGGTCGCCTCCTCGTTCCACTTCTCGACATACCCCTCGACCTTTTTAAGATCGGTGATGTTAAGGAAGATGTCCTTTTCGTAGCGCCTCATGCCCAGGACGTTGGCTCGGGCCCTCGCCGAGTGCTCGGCTATCTGCCCTTCGCCGTCAAGGACGGTCACCATGGTGGTCTCACCTTGCTTGACCCCCCAGTACCCGGTTCCGGCGACGATTAAAAGCAGCATCGTGACGAGACTGAAACAGAGCATCAACCGTGTACCGATTTTCATGTTTTTTAACATTTTTGCCCCTCCTCAAGGCTGTTTGCCACATACTGCAAGCAATCGACCAGACACAATTCGATTTAATGGTACTTTTGCGAAGCGCTGTTTCGCTTTCTCCTGCGGCCTATGCCGATAGGGTACGCACCATTGTCACAATCACCAGGTGTTAATGAGGGTATCGGAGCGGATCTATGTCTACTTTAAGGAATTTTTTCAAACATAGTTTGGCCATGACCGGCCGCTGAGAGTGCAACGCGGGGGCTCTTTGCCTGAACGGCAAAAAGGTGGGACGAAAAAGGAGGCGAAGAGCGGGGGGCTAGGACGCCCCCGGCGGTTCGTACTTGTACCCGGCACCGTAGATGGAATGGATCAGTTCCTCTTCCGGGGCCACGGCGGCGATCTTCTTGCGCAACTTCTTGATGTGGCTGTCGATGGTGCGGTCGCTCACGATGCGCTGATCCGAATAGATCCGGTCCATGAGCTGGGTGCGTGAGTAGATGCGCCCCGGGTTCTGGTAGAGAAAGTGCAGCAGCTTGAATTCGACCACGGTCAGGTCGAGGTCGTGCCCCTTCCACTGCGCCGAGTAGCGCTCCGGGTCGAGGGTGAGGCCGCCGGAGGCGGGGGCGGTATGTTCGCCGCTTCTGCGCAGCACCGTCTTCACCCGGGCCACCACCTCCCGCGGGCTGAACGGCTTGCAGATGTAGTCGTCCGCACCGAGCTCGAGGCCCAGCAACCGGTCGATTTCCTCCACGCGCGCGGTGATCATGATGATGGGGAGCTGCGAGAAGGTGCGGATCTCCTTGCAGATCTCCAGGCCGTCCCGCCCCGGAAGCATCAGGTCCAAAAGTATGAGGTCCGGCTGTCTTTCCTTCACCCGCGGCACAACGTCGGTGCCGTTGGGGATCCATACCGTTTCGAAGCCGGACTGCCTGAGGTAATCGGCCAGAAGGCTCGCGAGCTTCTCCTCGTCCTCGACGATCATGATGGTCTGTGTCATGTCACGTTCCCCTCAAGCGGCAGTTCCACCCGCACCAGGATCCCGCCGGTGGGGGAGGGGAGCGCCGCTATGGTCCCCTCGTGCGCTTCGACGATGTTCTTGCAGATGGCAAGCCCCAAGCCCGCCCCGCCCAAGGATCGGTTCCGGGAACTTTCCACTCGGTAAAGACGTTCGAAAAGCCGCTCCAGATCGTCCGGCGGCACGCCCGGCGCGCTGTCGGCGAACTCGATCACGGCGAAGGCCTCGCTACGGATAAGTTGCACCGACAGCTCACCTCCGGCGTCGGTGTACTTGAGCGAGTTCTCCAAGAGGTTCGTGAAGAGCTGGTTGAGCCGCACCGGGTCGGCGAAGACGGGGAACTCGCCGGCCGGAAGTTCGGCAAAGAGAGCGACCCCCTTGTTCTTGAACTCCTGGGCGAAGGGGGCCAGGGCATCCTCCAGGAGCTCGCTCAGGTCCAGCATCTCCTTACGGTAGTTGAGCGCGCCGATGTCGGACATGGATATCTGGTACAGGTCCTCGACCAGCCGGTTCAAGTGCATCACCTCGGCGTGCAGCGAGCGCATGGAATCGGGACCCATGGGGCGCACGCCGTCCTGCAGCGCCTCGATCTCGCCCCGCAGGATGGAAAGGGGGGTGCGCAGCTCGTGGGATATGTCGGCCAGGTAGCGCCGGCGCGCCCGCTCGTTGTTTTCGAGGGCAAGGGCGAGCGTGTTGAAGTCGCGCGCGAGCTGTCCCAACTCGTCCTGTGACCACACCGGAACCCGCGTGCCGAACTCGCCGGAGGCGAGGCGGTGCATGGAGGCGGCGAGCCGCTTGATCGGCTCGACGAGGCGGTTCGAGAGCGGCAGGGAGAGCGCCGCGGAGACCAGTAGCATGATGACGGCGACGAGCCCCATGGTGAGTTTTTGCTGCTTCACGAAGAGAAGCTGATAGGTGTCGGTGAGGCGCTGCCTCGGGCGGAGCGCCACGTAACCTACCAGGTCGCCGCCGCTGGTGAGTTTTCTCACCTGCGCACTGTCCAGGTTGCCGGGGGTGCCTACTACGGGCGATTTTGCGGCATCTAACAGCACCACGCGCGCCTCGAAACGGTAGGCGAAACGTTGCGGCATGTGCCGTCCCTGGCCGCTTAGGTTGGAGAAGGCAAGGTCGCGCCGCCCCATTCGACGCTGCACGTTCTCCGTTTCACCGCTTTCGCGTCCCTCGCGCCCCTCGCGTCCTTCGCGGGTCGATGCAAGCAGCTCCGGCCATACCTCGGGGTTCTCGCGCAGAAACTCCCAACTCCCATTGCTGTCGTAGGAGCGCTCCAGCACGTGCGCCAGCCGCTGCAGACGGTCCTTCTCCATGGTGTTGACGTAGGCGAGAAAGCCGCGCCCGACACTCCACTGCATGATGAGGAACATGCTGATCACGACGACGCCGGTCGCGGCCAGTATGGCGCAGAAAAGTCTGTATTTGATCTTTATCTTCATGACGATCCACCGTTAAAGTCGTTACACAATTTGTTATTAACACAGTTGTCGTGATTCTTCCATTGCATCTTTAGTGGGTCAGGAAATTCCATATTTGCTCCACAATTGTTCCTCATTGTGCTGTTAGCTTTGTTCTCAAAAGATAGACAGGGCGAACAGTCGCATTGACACTCTCAACAGTTGGCCGGAACGATCATCGAAACGAAAGACGGCCCAGGCCGCAAGGAGGACATCATGAAAAGGTTCATCGCACTCGCAGCTCTTTTCGTGCTCGCCGGGGCTGCAACGGCACAGGCGAGATTCGACGTCAGCGTTAATATCGGAGTGCCTGTGGCGGTCACCCCGGTACCCGTGGCACCCCCTCAGGTAGTGTATCCGGCACCCGCTCCGGTAGCATACCCGGCGCCCGCCGTCCCGGTGGCCTATGCCGAACCGCCAAGCTTCATCTTCTCGCCGGCACTTGGTTTCTACGTTTCGGTCGGGCTCCCCTACGACGTGGTGTACCTCGACAACTGCTACTACCAGTACCGTGACGGCAGATGGTACACCGCAGCCAGCTACCGCGGACCCTGGACCTACACGTCCTACCGCAGGCTCCCTTACGGCTTGAGCCGTCACCGCTACGAACAGATCCGTTACTTCCGCGACTATGAATACCGCGCCTACCTGCATGACCGCGACCACTACCGCGGCAACTGGTACCGTCCGGTTGCGGAAAAGCGCGACGGCCGCTGGGGCGAGCGCAGGGATTACTACAGGGACAACACGTACCGTGACGGGTATCGCGACGGCCGGCGCGACGAGCACCGTGATGACCGCAGGGACGACAGGCACGACGACCGCAGGGATTACCGCGAACGCCACTGATTTTCCGTCCACATCCCCTCTCCCTCCGGGAGAGGGACGGGGTGAGAGGGGTAGGGATGGAAAAGATGGATATCGGAAAATCGCACTATTAGATAAATTTGAGCCGTCTTTTCTCCCGTTTCGTGTTATAGTCGCCATTCTAATGAGTCACGGACCCCATGGGCTTTAAAGGCTTCTGGGGTTTTTTGTGGCGCGACAACGCAGAAACAGGAGTAGTAGTGGATTTCAAAGAGTTCAATTTGCACCCCAAGGTCCAGGCCGGCGTCGAGGCCGTGGGGTATCTCACCCCGACACCCATCCAGCTGCAGGCAATCCCCACCGTAATGGAAGGGCAGGACGTTCTCGGCCTGGCCCAGACCGGCACCGGCAAGACGGCGGCCTTCGGCCTCCCCATGCTGCACCGCCTGGTCGACGGGGAGCGCGGCCGGGTGCGCGGCCTCGTGCTCGCCCCGACGCGCGAGCTCGCCGAGCAGATCAACGATTCGCTGAACGCACTGGGTGAAAAGACCAGGCTTAAAAGCATCACCGTCTACGGCGGCGTCAACATCAACACCCAGATCAAGAGGCTGAAGGAAGGGGTGGACATCGTCGTCGCCTGTCCGGGGCGTCTGCTCGACCACATCGGCCAGGGGACCGTCGACCTCTCCCGCGTCGAGATCCTCGTGCTCGACGAGGCGGACCAGATGTTCGACATGGGCTTTCTCCCCGACGTCAGGAAGATCCTGAGGGCGCTTCCCAACAAACGGCAGAACCTCATGTTCTCGGCCACCATGCCCGACGACATCCGCGTCCTCGCCCACGAGATCCTGCACCGCCCGAAAACGATCCAGGTGAGCCGCATCGCCCCCGCGGCAACGGTCTCGCACGCGCTCTACCCGGTCGCCCAGCACCTGAAGACCCCGCTTCTCTTCGAGCTTTTGAAGCATTCCGACACGGAGAGCGTGCTCATCTTCACCAAGACCAAGTACCGTGCGAAGCGGCTGGGCGAACAGCTCGAGAAAAGCGGCTACAAGGCGACCAGCCTGCAGGGGAACCTCTCCCAGAACCGCAGGCAGGCGGCGCTGGACGGTTTCAGGGACGGCACCTACCAGATCATGGTGGCGACCGATATCGCCGCCCGCGGTATCGACGTCTCCCAGATCTCGCACGTGATCAACTACGACATCCCGGACACCCCCGAGGCGTACACGCACCGGATCGGCCGCACCGGCCGCGCCGCGAAGACCGGCGATGCCTTCACCATGGTGACCGGTGAAGACGAGGCCATGGTGCGCAGCATAGAGCGGGTGCTCGGCGCGAAGATCGAGCGGCGCCGGGTGGACGGTTTCGACTACACCGTTCCGGCACCGAAGAAAGACGTCGAGTTTGCTCGTCCCCCCCGCGAGCCGCAGCGCAGGAAGGAGGCCAAACCCGCCGGAAAGCCCGCCGAAGCGAAGGGAGCGGCCCCTGCCAAAACCTCCCACGGCAACAGGAGTGCCGGTTCCGGCCGTCCTGCCGGTCAAGGCGGCGAGCAAAGGCGCGGCCCCGGTGCGCCGGGCGCAAACGGCGCGGCCCCCAAGCCGGCACGACCCGGCGGACGCCCCGGAAACCGTCCCGGGAACCGCCCCCGTCGCGGCAACTAGCGCCTTTCGCCCCTGCTCCTTTAATGGGTAGGTGCGTGCGGCGCTGCAGCGGGTACCGTTTCGGCAACTGACAAGAAAAGAGGGGAAAAGGCAGGCGCCTTTCCCCCTCTTCTTTTCGATGCCGTCATCCCCGCACGGGCCGAACTCTGAGGCAGTTGCCGCTACTTTCTTTTATCTCGATTTGATAAAATATATAGATAAAGAAAGCAGTTACGGCAGATAAAGGAGGAACGCCATGTTTGAATCCAGATGCCCGAAATGCAACGGCAAAGGCAAAATCATGACCGCTTCCCGCCAGACAGGATACGACCCGGTGGAAGTTCCCTGCACCATGTGCAAAGGGAGCGGGAAGAAATAGAAGAGCTTCACGCGGACAGTGAAAAAGGGGAGGAGCCTTTGCGGTTCCCCCCCTTTTTGTGTGTCAGGGTGCAGGCACGAACGCGGTCAGGACGCCTCGCTGATCGGTACCAGCAGAAGTGGACAACGGCTGCGGCTGCAGATGGCGTGGGCGACGCTTCCGGTCCAGAAGGCCTTCATGCCGGTCTTGCCGTGGGTCGCCAGCACCATCAGGTCGATCTTGGCCTCGGTGGCGGCCAGCGCGATGGTTTCCGCCGGATCTCCCCGTAGCACGTGCGAGGAGGCGCGTATGCCGGCGTCGGTCAGTTCCCGTGCCAGAAGGTCCAGGTGCTCGGACGCGTCGCGCACCTCAAGCTCCAGCATGCGCGAGGCGGTCGAGGGCAGGGTGCGGGCCGAGACCTTCTCCTCGGGGGGGAGCGATTCGTAGGTCGGGATCACCGTGGCGATGTGCAGCTCTGAAGAGCAGGCAAGGGCCACGGCACGTACCACGGGGAGCCCCTTCTCGTGCTCGGGGTCGGTGTCGAGCGGTACGAGGATCTGCCGGCAGGCAAAGGGGGGAGGCTCCCCCTGTTCGTCGGGGTGGGTGATGAGCACCGGCAGGGTCCCGCCGGCGATGACCTTCTGGGCGATGCTGCCGAAGAGGAGGTGGAAGGCCTTGCCCCGCCCGTGGGAGCACATCACCACCAGGTCGTGACCCAGTTCCGCGGCGTGCGCGATGATGCTCTGGGAGACCAACTCCGTCTCGGTCTCGTGCACGTGACACTCGACCTGGGGTACCCCCTGGAACCACCGCAGCGCCACCTCCTCGAGGTAGCGCCCGGCCTCCTCGAAGCCGGTCAAGTGCTTCTGGCCGTGCACCTGGCTCGGGGCGTCCTTCTCCACGACGTGGAACAGGGTCACCTGGGCCGCGAACCTGTCGGCCATGTAGCGCGCGGCGGGAAGCGCGGCCTCGGCCAGTTTGGAGCCATCCATCGGTACTAGTATGTGCTTGAACATGACGGTCATCCTGTGAATGTTGTGTAGAGCAGGTACATGTTGAGCGCCACGATGACGGCGGCGGCGAACCCGGCAAGCATCGTGGTGGTGCGCCGGTTTACGAGGTCACCCATGATGTCGGCGCGGCGGGTGAACATGACCAGCGGGATGATGGCGAAGGGGAGGCCGAAGCTCAGCACCACCTGGCTGATGACGAGGGTGCGGGTGGGGTCGAACCCCATGGCGATGACGAAGAGCGAGGGGGCCATGGTGATGATGCGCCTGATCCAGAGCGGTATGTGGCGCTGTATGAACCCCTGCATGATCACCTGCCCCGCACTCGTGCCGACGCTGCTCGAGGAGAGCCCCGAGAAGAGCAGGGAAACGCCGAAGATGAATTTGGCGGCCGGGCCCAAAAGCGGCTCCAGGGTACGGTACGCCTCCTCGATGGTCGCGATCGAGGTCTTCCCAGTGGCGTAGAAGGTGGCCGCCGCCATGATGAGCATGGACATGTTCACGAAGCTCGCGATCCCCATGGCGATCACCACGTCCATGATTTCGTAGCGGAACAGGGTGCGCAGCTTCTTCCTGTCCTTCACGACGATCCTCCCCTGCATGAGCGAGGAGTGCAAAAAGATCGCGTGCGGCATCACCGTGGCCCCGATGATACCTGTGGCGAGGAGGACGCTTTCGCTGCCGCTGAAGCCCGGACGCACGACGTGCGCCGCGATGTCGGACCAGTCCGGCTTCACGATGAAGATCTCCGCCACGTAGCAAAGGGCGATCACCGCGACCATGGCGGAGATCACCGCCTCGAGCGGCCTGAAGCCGAAGCGCTCCATGCCGAGGATGCCGATGGTGGCGAGCGCGGTCAAAAGGGCGCCGGCCAGGAGCGGAATGCCGAACAAAAGCTGGAAGCCTAGCGCCGCCCCCATGAATTCGGCGAGATCCGTGGCCATGGCCACCGCCTCCATGATGAGCCACATGCCTAGGGAAACCGGCTTCGGGAAGTGAAGGCGGCAGTGCTCGGCGAGGTTGTGACCGGTGGCGAGCCCGAGCTTCGCGGAGAGGGTCTGAATGAGCATGGCGATCAGGTTGCTCGCAATGATCACCCACAAAAGGAGGTAGCCGAACTGGGCGCCCCCTTGGATGTTGGTGGCGAAGTTGCCGGGGTCCACGTAGGCGACGCTGGCGATGAAGGCCGGGCCGAGGAAAGGGAGAACGCGGGTGAGGCGGGACCCGCGCGGTTGGCGCGAAAGTGCATCGAGGGCGGACTGGACGGTCTTTGAATCAAGGTTGTTCTTTGGCACTAAGTCCTCACTGCGGGGCTTGTCTGGCTTAACGTCCAGCTAATTCTAGCTGCGGCAGGCTCAAGTTCAACAGTTACGCCTCTCTTTACCGTCTCAAAGCTGCTTTTTTTACTGAAATCGCATGGCAACGCGCGCGAAGGCCTTGCAAAACCAGGCAGGCGGCGCCCTGTGTCGGCGGAGCTATCGCTGAAATTGTTTGATAATTATCATTACCTCGGCTAGAATCTGGCGTCCGCCTCCTCTTAACGGGAATGGGAAATGCCGGAAGACATGAAAAACATAGCCGATGACAGCGAGAGCCTCGCCCAGGCATGTCAAAAAGCGCTGGGCGATACCTCCAAGGCCTTGAAGGCGTTTGCCTTCTACCCGGAAAACCATCCCCTGCGCCGGCAGATCTTCGACTCCGCCTATCAATCCATGGCAGCCCTCGCCGCAATGGGCCGCATCTCCCTCATCGTGCAACGTGGCGGCTTCGCCGTCGCCGGCAGCCAGAGCGTCATCGAAACCAACCCGATGACCAAGGCGCTCGCCCAGGAACTCTTCGCTCGCGAACTGCAGCGCATCACCATCCACCCTGAGCTGTCACTCGCCGACTTTTCGGCCCTGCTCTCCATTCTCGCGGTCGCCCCACAGAAGATCGCCGAGGAGGGGGGGGTGGGCGAGATGCTTTTGAAGGCCGGTGTCGCGGCTGTCACGGTGAACCAGATCGACGTCACCGCCGTCTTCACCAAAAAGACCGCTGGTCAGCCCGAACAGGATGCCCCCGAAGAAGGGGCGGTCGGCGACGAGGAGCGTGAGCCGGAGTCCGAGCCGGAGCCGGAAACGGTGACAGCGCAAAGCGGTGCGGCGCCGCAGGCCGAGCCGGGGATCGACCAGATCATCGCCGCGCTGGCGGCCGAAAAGGACGAGTCCCGCTACCGGCAGCTTACGCGCCTTTTGCTGAAGAAGGCGCTCCCCCTGAAGCTCGAGGGGAACTTCGACCGGCTCTACGTGGTCTTTCTGCGTTTGATACCGCAACTGTCCGAACCCGCGCGCAGCGCGGCCTGCCGTGAAGCGGCGCAGGAGATTTTGGAGCAGCTGTGTCTGGGCGAGACGGCCGAGCACCTGCTGGACCACCTTGAGGACGTCGATTTTCCGCAGAAGGAAGAGGTCTGCCGCATCCTGAAGCTGGGCGGCGGGGGCGTGGCGGAGGCGATTGCCCGGCGTCTGGCGGCAACCGGCAGCAGGGCCTCACGCAAGGCCCTCGGCACCGCCCTCGTGCGCATGGGAACCGCAGCCCAGCCTCAGGTGCTGCCGCTGTTAAAGGACGGCAGGGTCGCGGTGGTGCAGATGGGCGTCGCCATACTGGGCGAGATCGGCACCCGTGAAGCGGTCCGGGCGCTCACCGTGACGCTCCAGCATCCGGACCAGCGCGTGCGCATGGAAAGCATCCGCTCCCTCGCGCGCATAGGCGGCATGGAGGCGACCGGGGTCGTCCTCTCGCTCATCCAGGCGGAGGACGAGGCCGCCGCGGTACAGGCGATCACCTGGCTCGGCAATTGCCGCAACCACGCGGCCCTCGAGCCGCTTTTGCAGCTCGTGGCGCGCCGCGATCTGATGGGAAAGCTGCAGGTGCTCAAGAAGGAGGCGCTGCGGGCCGTCGGGCGCATCGGTGACCGGAGGGCGCTCGATTCGCTGTTCCGGCTCGTGCGCAGGCGCCATCTGATCGCCCCCGCGCGCCGCCTGGAGCAGAAGTTATCCGCCATCGAGGCGATAGCGGCGCTTGGCGGAGAGCAGGCACGGGCCTTTTTGCAGGAGATCTCGGCAGGCGGCGGCGAACTTGCGCGCCCCGCCCAGGTGGTGCTGGAAGCGATGCAGCACAGAGGCGACGAGCATGAGTGAGATCAACAAACAAGACGTGCAACGGGCGGCGATGCTCTTGACCGCCTCGATCAAGTCGGTGCTGCTCTACCCCCTGGCACACCCCGCGGTGCGCCAGCCCCTGCAGGAGCTCATCGGGCTTTTGACCTCCATGATGGGAGAGAAGCACGAGCTGCACTTCGGGGTGGTCGAGGGGACCTTCTTCATAGAGGGGTGCCTCCTGGTCGCCCCGAACGCCGCCGTCACCGAACTGGTGGAGCGTCTGACCCAGAAAGGGATCGACGCCTGCACCGTTTTTCCCGGAGTGACCCCGGACGACCTCTTCGGGTTCGCCGCGGCCCTCGCCGCCCGCAACAGCAGCGTCGACACCATCCCCGCCGAGCTGGAAGGCAAGGGTATCGTCAACATCCGGCTCGGGATCGAAGACGTGGTGGCGGGCGAGGGGGGCGAAAAGGGTGAGGCGCTGGTGCCCGCCGCCATCTACCGGGACGCCCTTAAGGCGGTGCGCGACACCATGCGCGAGATCGACAACGGCAGGATCCCGAGCGGCGACTGGATCAACGGCGTCGTGGAAAATATGGTCCAGGTGACCATGGAGGAGCCTACCACCCTCCTCGGGCTCGCCATGATCAAGGACTACGACAACTACACCTTCAGTCACTCGGTGAACGTCGGCATTCTGGCCCTCACCCTTGCCGCGTTCCTCGGGCTCGACAAGGACGCGCTGCACGAGGTGAACACCGCCGGACTTTTGCATGACATCGGCAAGACCCGGATCGACAAGACCATCCTGAACAGCCCGGGGAGACTCTCCGACGACGAGTTCAAGCAGATGAAGCGGCACACCGAGGAGGGGGCGGAGATCGTCCGCCAGATGAAGAACATCCCGCCGCAGGTGGCCGAGGCGGTGCTCGGGCATCACATAAGGCACGACCGCACCGGGTATCCGGAGTGGGCGAGGGAGATCCCCTTCGGGCTCTACACCGAGATCGTCTCCGTCGCGGACTGCTACGACGCCATCACCACGCTGCGCACCTACCAGAGGCCGACCCTCCCCAAGGAGGCGATGGAGATCATGCGGCGCCTGTCGGGGACCTCGCTGAACGGGGAGCTCGTGGAAAAGTTCGAGGCGATGATGGGGGAATACCCGGTAGGGAGTCTCGTGCGTCTCGACACGAACGAGATCGCCCTGGTGCTGAGACCCCACCCGATGGAGAGCGTGGAGCCTGCGGTGAAGGTGCTCATCGGGGCGTACGGGGAGACCCTGGAGACGCCGCGCCTCGTGAGCCTCGCCGAGGAAAACGGCAGGCGCTACGCGAGCATCGTCGCCCCGGTCGACCCGCTTTTGAAAAACGTATCGCTGGCGCAGCATCTCCTGGCGGCCTGAGCCGGAAAAGAGAAGGTGCTTTAGTAAATTCCGGGGGATGGCGACAAGTGTGTCCACGAAGCGCCGCAGCTGACCTCGCGTTCCCCCCTTTGCGAAGGGGGAGCCTGCCCCACGTAGCCTTGGCGAAGGGGGGGCAGGGGGGATTTGCCTTAAGGGGATTTGCTCTTTGCTCCCTGGGAAGAACTAAAAAGAAAGGGGGGACGGCTTCAAGCCGTCCCCCCTTTTGCATGCGTGGATGCGGGAGCCTGCCTATGCGGCCCAGTGGCCGTGCAGGTTGCAGTACTCGCGGGCTTTCACGTCGGTTGCGGTGACCTGGAAGGTCGCTTCCGGTGCCTGGCCCGGCTGCAGCTGGGCGCGGTAGATCTTGCCGTCTGCGATCAGCTCGATCCACTCGATGTAGTGGGCGCTCTCCATCGGGTGCGGCACGCTGCCGACCTTGACGGTGATGGTCCCCTCGCCGCGCTCGATTACCGGTACGTGCTTCTCCTTGGCGGCGTCGACCGTGTTCTCTTTCTGCAGGGCCATCGCCTCGCCGCAGCAGACCAGCTGGCCGCCGCCCGGGTGGAACACCTCGACTATGTTGCCGCACATCTCACACTTGTAGATTTCCAAAGCCTGTGCCATTGAATCCCTCCTGTCGGTTTGCTTGATGAGTACAGCGCTACTTTAGCCAGGCGGCCAAGTTTGCTGCGAGAGTCTTATTGTTCCCTTCGAGGAACTTGTTCTGGAAGATGGCGTCGTCGCCGAAGACGAGGAAGCTGCCTTTGCCGAGGTCGCCTGCAACGGCAACGCCGATGCTCGCGGTTTCCTCCTTGGTCTGCACCTTGTCCTGGTTCAGGTCGACCCAGGCGCTCGGGCCGGTGGAAGCGATGACCCTTGCGGCCTCGGTGCGGTTGATGACGCCCCATACGCCGTAAAGGCTGAAGTCGCTCAGTCCGGTGAGGACCGGGTGCGCCTCGAGGCGGCTCACCTTGAACTTGAGGGGATCCCCGTCGATGACGTTCTCATGCTCCAGGATGACGCCGTTCGTGTAGGCCACGTCGAGCCGGTCCAGGATCGACCTGAGCGGGGGAGCGATGTGGAGCATCACCACCAGCTTGCCGCCGTTTTGCAGGAACCTCGCCACCGCCTCGACCTCGCTGGGAAGCAGCGGCGTGAAAGCGCCCGAGATCACCAGCGCTCCGGCACCCGAGAGGGTCGCGTCGGTGAAGGGCTGGTCGATCACCCCTACCTGGAGCCCGGCGCCCTGGAACACCTCGGCGAGACCGGAGAGCTGCAGGGGACCCTTGTCCCCGATCTGGAAGCGTTCACCGTGGGCGTTGTCGAAAAGGACCTTCTGGGCCGCCTCCCCGTTCGAGACGAAGGCGAGGCAGGCCAGTACAATTATACTCATGAATTTCAAAGCGCCAGTCATTTAATCCTCCATTGCATAAAATTTTAAATAAGACCTTTTCGATCCTGTTGGTCCTTATAGCAGCATTATTTTGGCCATGCAACCTTTTTTTTACCGCATGGCCCGCCATCGTTGACAGGGGGGCGGGCGCCGATGTATTAACAGATGTCCTTGTGACGCCACTACCTTATTGGGGGATGACGATGATCGTGCATATAGTGCTGTTCAAGCTGAAAGAGGCGACCGCAGAGAACGTGGAGAAGGCAAAGGAGCGCCTGCTCAGCATGGAGGGGAAGGTCGAGATGCTGCGCCACCTGGAGGTCGGTGTCGACCTGATCCGTTCCGAGCGTTCCGCCGACGTCGCCCTTTACACCAAGTTCGACTCCCTGGAGGACCTGCAGGCCTACCAGGTACACCCGTATCACGCCAACGAGGTCGCCGCCTACATGAGGAGCGTCTGCTCTTCCGTGGTAGCCGCCGACTACGAGATCTAACGGGAACTATAAACAACAAGAGGAGGAGTAACTGATGGAGCTTTGTGCCTGTGGCAGCGCCCTGGCTTACGCCGAATGCTGCCGCCCCATCATCAAGGGTGAGCGCGCAGCCGAGACGGCCGAGGCGTTGATGCGTGCGCGTTACGCCGCGTACGTCAACGTGGAGACCGATTTCATCTTCGAGAGCACCCACCCGAAGCACCGCGAAGGGTATGACGCCGAGGGGACCCGCGAGTGGGCGGAGAAGTCCGAATGGCAGGGGCTGGAGATCGTCGCCACCAAGGACGGCGGCAAGGACGATGCGACCGGTGAGGTCGAGTTCATCGCGCGCTGGAAGGAGCAGGGGCAGGACCGCGTGCATCACGAGCGCGCCCTGTTCAAGAAGGAGAAGCAGGGTTGGCTCTTCACCGACGGCAAGCCGGTGACCCGGCAGCCGATCGTGAGGACTGAGCCGAAGATCGGTCGTAACGATCCCTGCAGCTGCGGCAGCGGTATCAAGTACAAGAAGTGCTGCGGCAAGTAAGCCGCCGCGGGAAAGTAAAAGGGGCGAGTGGAAATCCACTCGCCCCTTTCTTTTTTGGGAACCCGTTGCTGCCTCCCTGACCTCCAACCTTTGCGAAGCAGGAGGGGCCTGGCTCCGCCAGGTGCCTGGCCCCTTAGTGCTTGGGTCGGGTGCCCGGGCGGAATGGAGCGTTCCGCGATAGGGACAGGCACCTAAACGGAGCCTGTCCCTTCCGCCATCCCCCGTTACCGCTTACTTCTGGCTGGCGAGAAGCGCCTGGTTCACGTCCTCGATCAGGTCGTCGATGTGCTCGATCCCCACCGAGAGCCTGATCAGGTCCGGCGAGACGCCGGAGGCGATCTGCTGCTCCTCGGAGAGCTGACGGTGCGTCGTGCTTGCAGGGTGCAGGACGCAGCTCCTCGCGTCCCCTACGTGCACCACGAGCGCCACGAGCCGGCAGCTTTCCATGAACTTCTTGCCGGCCGCGGCACCACCCTTGATGCCGAAGGTGAGCACGCCGCTCGCCCCCTTGGGAAGGTACTTCTTCGCCCGCTCATGGCTCTTGTGGCTCTCAAGCCCCGGGTAGTTGACCCACGAGACCGCCTCGTGCTTCTCGAGGTATTTAGCCATGGCGAGCGCGTTCTCGGAGTGGCGCTGCATGCGAAGCGGGAGCGTCTCGAGCCCGAGGTTGAAGAGAAACGCGTTCATGGGCGCCGGGCAGGGGCCGAGGTCGCGCATGAGCTGCACGCGCGCCTTAACGATGTAGGCGAGCTTGCCGAAGGTCTCCAGGTACTTGAGACCGTGGTAGCTCTCGTCCGGCTCGGTCATCTCCGGGTACTTGCCGCACCCCCAGTCGAAATTGCCGCTGTCGACGATTACCCCGCCGACGCTGGTCGCGTGTCCGTCGATGTACTTAGTCGCCGAGTGGACCACGATGTCCGCGCCAAGCTCGAGCGGACGGCAGAGGTACGGCGTCGGGAAGGTGTTGTCGATGATGAGGGGAACCTGCATCTTCTTGGCGATGCGGGAGAACTTGTCGAAATCGAGGATGTTGAGGCCCGGGTTCCCTATGGTCTCACCGAAGAGGCAGCGGGTCTCCGGGCGGAAGGCCGCGCAGATGGTCGCCTCGTCCGCCTCCGGGTCCACGAAGGTCACCTCGATCCCCATCTTCGGGAAGGTGTTGGCGAAGAGCGAGTAGGTGCCGCCGTAGAGGGTGCTGGCGGCTACCACGTGCTGGCCGGCGCAGCATATGTTCATCACCGCGATGGTTGAGGCCGCCTGGCCGCTCGAGGTCGCCATGGCTGCGACGCCCCCCTCCATGGCCGCGATCTTAAGCTCGAAACCTTCCGCGGTCGGGTTGGAAAGCCGGGTGTAGAAGTGTCCCCCCACCTCGAGGTCGAACAGCTTCGCCACGTGCTCCGCGCTGGAAAACTTGTAGGTGGTGCTCTGGTAGATGGGCAGGATGCGCGGGTCACCGTCCTTAGGGGTGAATCCCTCCTGGATCGCCTGGGTCTCGATGCGCCAATGCTTCTTCATTGTTCCCTCCTTCTAGGTTCTTATGACAAGGCAAGGCGCGTATCATAGCAGATTGTCCGGGCGAATGCAGGGAAATATTAAAATGGTGCGCCGGTAGGGTGATCGCCGGGGGGAATACGCCTTGCCCCGGTTTACGTAATGTGTTAATAAAACTGGACACCAAACCAAGGAGGGTAGCATGCCTGTTGCCGACAAGATAGCCGGTTTCATTGCGAAATCGTCGTGGATCAGGAAGATGTTCGAGGAAGGGGAGAAGCTCAGAAAGGAATTCGGCGCCGACCGCGTGTACGACTTCACTCTGGGGAACCCCGACGTCGAGCCCCCGGCGGCGTTCCAGGACGAGTTCGCAAAGCTCGCCAAGGAACCGGTTCCGGGCATGCACCGTTACATGAACAACGCGGGGTACCAGGAGACCCGGGATGCCGTCGCCCGCATGCTGGCCGCGGCGAGCGAGCTCCCGGTCCAGGGCGGCCAGGTGGTGATGACCTGCGGCGCCGGCGGCGCGCTCAACGTGGTGCTGAAGACGATCCTGAACCAGGGCGACGAGGTGATCCTCCTTACGCCGTTCTTCGTCGAGTACCGCTTCTACATCGACAACCACGGCGGCGTCCCGGTCGAGGTCTGGACCGACCGCGAGACCTTCCAGTTGGACGTTCCGGCCATCGCCGCCGCGATCACCGCGAAGACCCGCGCCATCATCATCTGCTCCCCGAACAACCCGACCGGCGTCATCTACCCGGCGGAAAGCCTGAAGGCCCTGGGCGACATGGTGGCGGCAAAGGAGAAGGAGTTTTCCCGGCTGATACTGGTCATCTCCGACGAACCGTACGCCCGCATCGCCTACGACGGCAAGAGCGTCCCTAACATCTTCCGTTACGTCCAGAACTCGGTCATCGTCACCTCGCACTCCAAAGACTTAGCCCTTCCCGGCGAGCGCATCGGCTACTTAGCTGCGAGCCCGAACATGAAGAACGTGGAGCAGTTCATGGAGGGGGCGGTTTTCTCAAACCGCGTGCTCGGCTTCGTGAACGCGCCCGCCCTCATGCAGCGCCTGGTGGCGGGGCTGCAGCACGTCTCCGTCGACATCGACGCCTATCGCGTGAAGCGCGACCTCCTCTACGATTCGCTGACCGCCATGGGCTTCTCCATGGTGAAGCCGGACGGCGCCTTCTACCTCTTCCCGAAATCCCCCCTCTCCGACGACGTCGAGTTCGTCAAGATGGCCCAGAAGCACCGCATCCTCCTCGTCCCCGGGGCAGGCTTCGGCGCGCCGGGCTTTTTCCGCATCGCCTACTGCGTGGACAAAGGGATGATCGAGAGAAGCCTCCCCGCCTGGAGGAACCTCGCGCGCGAAGCGGGGCTTTCCGGTTAGCAAGGAGCGCCATGACCGACACCATTCTCATAGTGGACGACGAGGAGGGGATCCGCTCCTCGCTCGCCGGGATCCTCGAGGACGAGGGGTACCGCACCGTGTGCGCCGCGGACGGCGCCGAGGCGCTCGCCATGTGCCAAAAGGAGCTCCCGGGGCTCGTGCTCCTCGACATCTGGATGCCGAGGATGGACGGCATCGAGACGCTCAAGCGCCTGAAGGAGCAGCATCCGGGGCTGAACGTCATCATGATGAGCGGTCACGGCACCATCGAGACCGCGGTCAAGTCCACGAAACTCGGTGCCTACGATTTCATCGAGAAGCCGCTCTCCCTCGAGAAGGTGGTGGTCACGGTAGAAAACGCCCTCGCCATGACGCGGCTTAAGGAGGAGAACGCGGCGCTCAGAGGCCAGGTGCAGCAGGGGCACGAGATGATAGGAACCTCGGCCCCCATGCAGCAGCTTGCCGAGCAGATCCGCCTCGTTGCCCCCACCAACGCCTCGGTCCTCATCACCGGCGAAAACGGCACCGGCAAGGAGCTCGTGGCCCGCTCGGTGCACTACCACAGCCAGCGCCGCGACAAGCCCTTCATCGAGATCAACTGCGCCGCCATCCCCGAGGAGCTCATCGAGAGCGAACTCTTCGGTCACGAGCGGGGCGCCTTCACAGGTGCCGTGGCGCAGAAGAAGGGGAAGTTCGACCTGGCCGACGGCGGGACCCTTTTCCTGGACGAGATCGGCGACATGTCGCTCAAGACCCAGGCGAAGGTGCTGCGCATCCTGCAGGAGAAGAAGTTCGAAAGGGTGGGGGGGACGCGGACCATGGAGGTCGACGTCCGCGTCGTCGCCGCCACCAACAAGCTCCTCGAGGAGGAGATCAAAAACGGCACCTTCCGCGAGGACCTCTACTATCGTCTCAACGTGGTTCCCTTCAAGGTTCCTCCCCTGCGCGAGCGTCGCGAGGACATCCCGCTTCTTGCCGGGTACTTCCTGGAGGCCTTCTGCGACCAGGAGGGAAGGGAGCGAAAGCGGATCGTCCCCGAGGCGATGGATGCGCTCAAGCGCTACGACTGGCCCGGCAACGTCCGCGAGCTGAAGAACATCGTCGAGCGCCTGGTGATCATGACCCCGGGCGGCACCATCACCCTGAACCACCTCCCCGACTATCTGAACACCGCGGCCGAGCGTGAGGCGGGAGCGGGGAAACTCGACAGCGTGCTGGAGCTTTCGAGCTTGAGGGAGGCGCGCGAGGAGTTCGAGCGCGAGTTCATCATCCAGAAGCTCGAGGAGAACGACTGGAACGTCTCCAAGACCGCCGAAGCGATCGAACTGGAGCGGAGCAACCTGCACAGAAAGATCAAGAGCTACGGCATCGACATGAAGAAGTAGGCGTCCATGTTCTTCAGATTGTTTCTCATCTTCCTCATCGTCCCGGTCATCGAGATCTACCTCATCATCAAGGTGGGACAGGTGATCGGGGGCGTCGCCACCGTCTCGGTCCTCCTTGCCATGAGCCTCATGGGCGCCTGGCTCATACGCCACCAGGGAGGGCGTGTGCTCGGGCAGATCCGCGACGAACTGTCCCTGGGGCGGCTTCCCGCGGCGCAGCTTCTGGACGGCGCCCTCATCTTCATCGGCGGCGTGCTCCTCACCACGCCCGGCTTTTTCACCGACTTTCTCGGCATCTTCTTCCTCATCCCCGCTACAAGGCGCGTCATCAAGATGTGGCTCGGTCTCTGGCTGCAGGCGAAAATAGCACGCGGCGGTTTCGTGGTGCGCCGGCACTTCTGATCCGACCCTATTCCTCACCCCGCATTTCCCATTAATTGCACCCCCTTCTTTTTCCGCTACTATTCTTCAGTTCCCCGGACTGCCGCGCCGTCCGGGAGGAAAGGAGGAACCGATGCTGGTTGTAGAGGAGTTTCGCGGCGCTAAAGTGACCGAGCAGCGGGTCGAGATGGTGGAGCGCAAGGGGACCGGGCACCCGGACCAGATCTGCGACTGCATCATGGATGCCGTCTCGGTCGCCCTTTCCCAGGCCTACCTCGCCGAGTTCGGCGTCATCCTGCACCACAACATCGACAAGGGGCTCCTAGCGGCCGGGCGCATTGAGAAGCGCTTCGGCGGCGGCGAGGTGCTGGAGCCCATGGAACTCACCATCGGCGACCGCGCTACCTTTTCGGTTGCCGGGAAGGAGATCCCGGTACGCGACATAGCCCTCGATGCGGCGAAAGGGTGGATCAGGGAAAACCTGCGCCACGTCGACCCGGACCGGCACCTCATCTACCGCTTCAAGCTCGCCCCAGGCTCCCAGGAGTTGACCGACATCTTCGCCAGGCCCGGAGCGGTGCGTGGGGCAAACGACACCTCCGCCGCGGTCGGCTACTATCCCTTGAGTCCCACCGAGCGTGCCGTGCTTTCCCTCGAACGGGAGTTGAACGGCGAGCGCTTCAAGGACCTCTTCCCGGAGACCGGCGAGGACGTGAAGGTGATGGGGCTTCGCAACGGCGACGAACTGGAGCTGACCGTCGCGATGCCACTGCTTGCAGCAATGGTGAACTCCGAGCGGGAATACTTCGAGAGGAAAGAGGCCGTCGTGGCCGAGATGCGGCGCTTTTTGGAGGCGGCCTGTACCGGCTTCGGCCGGGTGCGAGTCTACTACAACACCCTGGATCAGGCGGGGCGGGGACTTGGGGGCGTCTACCTCTCGCTTCTCGGCACCTCGGCCGAGGACGCTGATTCAGGTCAGGTCGGGCGCGGCAACCGGGTGAACGGCGTCATCCCGATCGGGCGTCCCATCGGCACCGAGGCCGCGGCCGGTAAGAACCCGGTAAGCCATGTCGGCAAGATCTACAACCTCCTCTCGCACAAGATGGCGCGCTCCATCTGCAAGTCGGTCCCCGGGGTACAGGGTGCGAACGTCATGCTCTTAAGCCGGATCGGCGCGCCGGTGGACGAGCCGCAGATGGCCAACGCCCAACTAGTCATGGAACCGGGGATGGAGGTCGCCCGGGTTGAAGAGGCGGTGCGTGAGGTCATGCGGCAGGAGTTCGCCTCGATCAACGACTTCTGTCTCGCCCTCGCCAGGGGAGAGTACCGGGTCTGCTGAAAAGTTTCTAAAGTCGCAGTGATTACTGCCGAATACACTTGTGTACTGTTTTGCCGGCTGACGGTAGCCGATATGGTAGTTCAACTCGGAAGCGAGGAGGATGGAAATGGGGCTTGATGCCGCGGTCTTGAGCGATGCCAATACCACCGAAGAAGCGGTCCGGAAGACCATAGCCGATATAACCCGCGGGGTGTTCTCCACGATGGTCATGCTCGACGTGACGGACGAACCCCCGCTCGACGAGCCGGTGCTCAAATTCCACGAGACGGTCACCAGCATGGTCGGCCTCGCCGGGAGTCACACCGGGATCCTCGCCATACACTGCCCGAAGCGGCTGGCGCTCCAGGTCACCTCGAACATGCTCGGGATGGACATCACCGAGGTGGATGACGATGTGAATGACGCCATGGGAGAGATCGCCAACATGGTCGGCGGGGACGTGAAGCACATCTTCTCCCCCGGCGGGGCGGACATAAACCTTTCCATCCCCACCGTCATCTACGGCAACGACTACGCCCTTGAGAGCGTCTCCAGTGCCGAGTCCCTCGTGATGCCCTTCATCTGCGGCGACGACCGCTTCCTGCTTTCCTTCAAGATAGGCAAGTAGCCCCACCTTTGAGCGGCCACCCAGGCGGTGGCCGCCGCACCTCCCGAGGTGTCGCGGACAAATTCACTCTGTTCCATACTGTGAACACTTTTTCAGAAATTCCGTGGAACGTTAAGTACAGTAGCCACCAAGCGCTTCACGAGCCCAGCGTCCCCCCCTTTGCGAAGGGTGTATAGACCGGAGTCAAGGGTGAAAGTCGTTCGGGGACAGGGGGGATTTGCCTTGCCCCGCCCCCCTACAAGCTCCCTCCTACGCGGCGATCGCCCACGCTGCACTTTCCCTCCGCATCTTCCCCCTCCGCGCTATTGATTCTGCCGTCCAAGAGCTACAAAAGGTTGACAAGGTGCCGGTTAGCGTTGAAAATGAGCACCTGTTGAGATTAGCAAGCCAAGGCAACTTCTTGGCGAGCCATGAACTACCGGAGGGTAATTGGACACCGTCTTCATCGAACTGCTGGTCATAGCCGTCCTCATACTGCTGAACGGATTTTTCTCCTGCGCCGAATTTGCCATCGTCTCCATACGAAAAAGCCGCGTAGCGCAGCTCGTGTCCATGGGCAACCAGCGCGCCGCGCTGATCGAGTCGCTGCAAAAGGACCCGCACCGGCTGCTCGCCATCGTTCAGATCGGCGTAACCGTAGTCGGTTCGACCGCGTCCGCGGTGGGCGGTGTCATCGCGGTCGATTACATCCGTCCCGTTTTTCTGATGTCCCCCATTGCGATGGTCAGAAACGCCGCTGAACCGCTTGCCATAGGCCTCGTGGTAAGCGCCATCTCCTACCTCTCCCTCATCCTCGGCGAACTGGTCCCTAAGACCATCGGACTTCAGTACGCGGAGCAGGTGGCGCTGCGCGTGGCGCAACCGATCAACCTCCTCGCCCGCTTCGCCGTGGTGCTGGTCTCGGTGCTCAGCTTCTCCACCAAGGCGACGCTCGCCCTGTTCGGGCTGAAGAGCCAGGGGGAGGCCTTCGTCACGCGGGAGGAGGTGCAGCATATCGTCGCCGAGGGGCATGAGAGCGGCATCTTCAGCGAGACCGAGCACACCTTCATCGACAACCTCTTCGATTTCACCCATACCGCGGTACGCGAGGTCATGGTGCCGCGTACCCGCATCGTCTCCTTCGACCTGAACCAATCAAACGAGGAGATCCTGAACGGGGTGCTGGACAACATGTACTCGCGCTACCCGGTCTACCTGGGCTCCATCGAGGAAACGGTGGGCTTCATCCACGGCAAGGACCTCCTGGGGCGCATGGTGCGCGAGCCTGACTTCGACATCCGCTCCATCGTCCGTCCCCCCTTCTTCGTTCCGGAAGGGAAGAAGGTGAGCGACCTTTTGAAGGAGATGCAGAAGACCCGCGTGCATATGGCGTTCGTGGTGGACGAGTACGGCAGTATCAGCGGCATCGTCACCACCGAGGACCTGCTCGAGGAGTTGGTCGGGGAGATCGAGGACGAACACGATGTCGGGGAGCCGAGCCGGGTGCAGGTGCTGGCGGACGGGAGCTACCTGGTGGACGCCCTCATCTCCATCTCCGATCTGGAAGACCTGCTGGAGATCGACCTGGGTGAGGACCTTCCCTACGACACCCTGGCCGGGCTCATCCTGGACCGGATCGGTCGTTTCCCGGACCAGGGCGAAAAGGTTGCGTTGGGCGAGTACCTGCTCACCTGCGAGGAGGTGACCCGGACCGGGATCACCCAGGTCCGGATCGTGAAGCGGGAGGAGGAGAACGCCCCGGAGCCGGAATGACGCCGGGCCGACCTTTACCTGTGCTGCTTTTTGGTCAGGAGCACCGAAGCCAGGATGGAGATGGTGAGGGCGCCGATGATGACGCCTAAGGAGAGCACGAGCGGGATCTCCACCACGTTGGAAAGGAGCATCTTCGCGCCGACGAAGGCGAGGATGACCGACACCCCAAGTTTCAGGTGGGTGAACATCTCCATGACGTGGGCCAGCAGATAGTAGAGCGAGCGCAGCCCCATGATGGCGAAGATGTTGGAACTGTACACGATGAAAGGATCGTGGGTGACCGCGAGCACCGCCGGAATGGAGTCCACCGCGAAGATCACGTCGCTTGATTCCACCACGACCAGGGTGAGAAAAAGAGGGGTGGCGGCCCATATGCCGCGCCTTTTTATGAAGAAGCGGTCCCCCCGCGCCCTTTTGGTGATGGGGACGAAGCGCCGGACCAGACGCACCATCGGGTTGTTCTCCGGGTGCACCTCCTCGTCGCCGCCGAAGGCCATTTTGAAGCCAGTGTAGATCAGGATGACGCCGAAGACGTACACCATCCAGTGGAAGCGCTCGATCAGTCCGATGCCGACCATGATGAAGATGCCGCGCATCACCAGCGCGCCTATGATCCCCCACTTAAGTATCTTGGGCTGCAGCGCCCGCGGGACCTTGAAGTAGGAGAAGATCATGATGAAGACGAAGAGGTTGTCGACGGAGAGCGATTCCTCGATGACGTAACCGGTGAAGAACTCCAAAGCCTTCGCCGAACCCAGGAAATACCACACCCCGGCGTTGAAGAGCATGGCGAGCCCGACCCAGACCACGGTCCAGGCGAGCGCCTCCCGGAACCTGATTTCATGGCTCTTCCGGTTGAAGACGAAGAGGTCCAGGACGAACATCACCGTCATGATCACCGCGAAGGCGATCCACATCATCTCGTTGTTTGTCAAAACTCCCTCCGGTTAACGTTCCATCTGTTCAAGCCGCGCGATCCGCTCCTCCATGGGAGGGTGCGTGGAAAAAAGTTTCATGAGGGCACCGGCGGTGAGCGGGTTCACGATGAACATGTGCGCCGTTGCGGGGCGCGCCTCCTGCATCGGCAAAACGTGCGAGGCCTGGTCCAGCTTCCTGAGCGCGTTGGCGAGCGAGCGCGGCTTGCCGCAAAGCCTCGCGCCGCTCTCGTCCGCCAGGTACTCGCGGCTTCTCGACACCGCGAGCTGGATCAGCATGGCGGCGATGGGGGCTATGATGGCGAGCGCCAAGCCTCCCCATCCCCCTCCCTCATCATCGTCACTGCGGGAGCCGAAGATGGCGGCCCACTGCACCATGTTCGCCAGCATTGAGATGGCGCCCGCTATGGTCGCGGCTATGGTGGAGATGAGGATGTCGCGGTTCGCCACGTGGCTTAGTTCGTGTGCCATCACCCCCTCCAGTTCCTCCGGGGTGAGGATGCGCAGGATCCCCTCGGTCGCGGCCACCGCCGCATGCTCGGGGTTTCTCCCGGTGGCGAAGGCGTTGGGGGATTCGGACGGGATGATGTAGACCTTCGGCATGGGAAGCCCCCCCTGGAGGGCGAGCCGGCGCACCATGCCGTAGAAGGCGGGGTTCTCGCTTTCGGTGATCTCCTGGGCACCGTACATGCGCAGCACGATCTTGTCCGAGAACCAGTAGGAGAAGAGGTTCATCACGCACGCCATGAAGAAGGCGAGGTACATGCCCCCCCGGCCGCCGATGGCGCTTCCCAGGGCTACCATGATCAGCGTGAGCGTGGTGAGCAGGACTGCGGTCTTGAATCTGTTCATGACGTTACCTCCTGAGCCTGGTTGACTGATCAAATAAAAAGACCTTTACCCAGGCGCTTGAAGCACTGGATAAAGGTCTTGCCTGCTGACTGGATTGTCATGCCCCATGTCCGGGCTTTCCGGCCGTCCTGACGAACACGGGTCGGTTGCGGTTCAACCGTTGGCTACTCCCCTTTACCTTGGTGAAATATAGGTAATGGTCGGCCGGGTGTCAACCGTTTCTTTTCCCCCGCCGCGGTGGGGAAACGGCTTCAGCCGGCGATGCTCTCGGTGAGGAGGATGGCGTCGGCCAGCTGGCGCATGGAAATCCTCCGGTCCATGGCGAGCCTCTGCATCCGGCGGAACGCCTCCGCCTCGGAGAGCTTGTCCCGCTCCATGAGGCGCCCCTTCGCCTTCTCGATCACCTTCCTGCTCTCGATGCTCTCCTTGAGCGAGGTCACCTCCTCCTTCAAGCGCTCCACGCGACGTGCGGCCGCGATGGAGAGCGCGACCGCCGCCACCAGCTCGTCCTCGCGCACCGGCTTGGCGAGGATGGTGGACACCGTCGCCTCGCCCCAGGTCTGCACCTCCTCCACCTCGGAGCTCTCCGCGATCATGATGATCGGCAGGCTGAGCTTTTCCCAAAGCCTTTTCGCGACGCCGCTTACCTCCTGGTCTGCGGCGCCGTATTCGATGACGGCCACCTCCGGATGGCTGGACAGCGCCTCGTTCAAAAGCTCTCCCGGACTCCCCGGCGCTATTATTTCAGCAAAACCTCGATCCCTGAGCCTCTTTTTTAGGCTCCCCAGGAGTTCCTCGTCGCGAATGTACAGGACCGCTTTTCCCATGTGTTTCACCCCCTTACGACGATTGACACCGCCTTGAAAATGACAGGATAACAAGTAGAAGAGCACAGAGCGTTCCAAAAACGGCGCTCGATCCGATAAGGGCGGAAAAAAGTCGCCGGATGCCGGGAGCGGTGCGCACTACGAAACCCCTCCCTTCTCCGCTAATTTCATTAATGTTTTCCGGCGTGGCGCCGATAAGATCATCGTCGCGTCAACAACGCCGCAATTCAGGTGCAAAGGTCACCCATGCCCTCTGGTTACAGGTCACTTACTTGCGTTAGCAGAAATACCATGCTCCTGGCGGTTTGCGCCTTGCTGCTGCTCGTGCTCTACGTCGCTGCGTTGCGCCCCCAGGCTTGGTCGGTGAGTGCGCTGGCGATGGTTTTCGTGGCAGGCATTCACGTCCTGCGCCTTAAGTGGCGCCGGCAGGCCGAGGAAGACCTGCGCCGCAGCGAAGAGCAGCTGCGCATCTCGCAGCGCATAGCGCAGATCGGCAGCTGGGACTGGGACATGGCAAGCGGCAGGCTGGACTGCTCCGAAGAGCTCTGCCGGATCTTCGCCGTTCCCTTCGAGGAGGCCCCGGCAAGTTACGAGGCTTTTCTCGCGCTGCTGCCGGGCAATGGGCGCGAGGCCGTGGCCGCCGCGGTCGAAAAGGCGCTGAACGGCGTCGATTCCTTCGCCGTGGAGTACGCCCTGCTCCGGCCGGGTGGGGGGGAGCGCATCCTCGAGGAGGTCGGCGAGGTTTTCCGTGACACCTCCGGGACGCCGCTTAGGGTGGTGAGCGTGGTGCACGACGTAACCGAGCGCAAGGAGGCGGAAAGCGCCCTCTTCTTCGAAAAGCGCTACCGCGGCCTGATCGAGAACCTGCCGCAGCGCATCTTCCTAAAGGACTGCAACCTCGTCTACCTCTCCTGCAACTCGAGCTTCGCGCGTGAACTGGGGCTGCAGCCCGCCGAGGTCTTCGGCAAGACCGACTACGATATCGTCGCCCCCCCCCTCGCCAAAAAGCGGCAGGAAGAGGACGCCAGGGTGATGCAGGAAGGCTGCGCCGTTGAGCACGACGAGCTGCGCGAGAAGGACGGCACCTGGGTCAGCAAGTCCCTCACCCCCCTTAAGGACGACCGCGGCCGGGTCTACGGCCTTCTTGGCGTCCTTACCGACATCACCTTCAGGAAAAGGGCCGAGGAACAGCTGAAGGAAAGCGAGGAGCGCTTCCGCAACACCTTCGAGCAGGCCGCGGTCGGCATCTGCCACATCGCCCTGAGCGACATCCTGATCAGGATCAACAGCCGCTTCTGCGACATCCTGGGGTACGGCCAGGACGAACTCATGGGGTGGACCCTCGAGCAGACCATCCATCCGGAAGACCGTGCCGCCGAGCAGAGCCACCTCTCGCGGCTCATCAACCGGGAGATCGACAATTACAGCATAGAGATCCGGCAGATCCGCAAGGACGGCTCGCTCGTCTGGGTCAACCTGACCAAGTCGCTCGTCTGCGCACCGGGGGGGGAACCCAAATACCTGATCGGCGTGGTCGAGGACGTGACCGCGAAGCGCGAGGCGCTGGAGTTGCGCCGCGAGCGTGACCTGGTGCAGGCGGCAAGCCGCGCGAAGAGCGAATTCCTTGCCAACATGGGGCACGAGATCCGCACCCCGATGAACGCCGTGATGGGGCTCAGCCGCCTGGCCCTGAAGACCGAGCTCACCGCGAAACAGCGTGACTACCTGGAGAAGATCTGCTCGTCGAGCCGGACCCTTTTGAACATCATCAACGACATCCTCGACTTCTCCAAGATCGAGGCCGGCAAGGTCGAGCTGGAAAAGACCGAACTGAGCCTGCACGAGGTGCTGGGAAACATCTCCGACATGCACCACCTGAAGGCGCAGGAGAAGGGGATCGAGTTCAGGGTGCGTCTCGCCCCCGAGCTCCCCGGAAAGCTCATGGGGGACCCGCTGCGCCTTACCCAGGTGCTGAACAACCTGATAGGCAACGCCCTCAAGTTCACCGAGCGCGGCGAGGTGGTACTAGCCGTGAAGCCGGTCGGGCAGGGTGAGGGGGAGGTTGCCGTGGAGTTCAGCGTCCAGGACACCGGCATCGGCATCACCCCCGAGCAGATGGAACGCATCTTCACCCCGTTCACGCAGGCGGACAGCTCCACCACGCGGCGCTTCGGCGGCACGGGGCTCGGCCTCTCCATCAGCCGTCAACTGGTCGAGCTCATGGGGAGCGAGCTCAAGGTGCATAGCATTCCCGGCACCGGAAGCAGCTTCTTCTTCACGGTCGGCTTCGCCCTGCCACCCGCCGGCAACGCCGTGGTCGAGAGCAAAGAGGTGCAGTTGCGCAGCATGCGCCTGCTCTTCGTGGACGGTGACGCCGCGTCGGTCGAGGGGGTCGGCGAGATGCTGCAGGGGATGCCGATGGAGCTCTGTGCCGTTGCCGGCGTGGCCGAGGCGCTGGATGCCCTGGAGGACGAGGCGGCGCATCCTTTCGACCTGGTGGTCGTCGACGGCGCCACTGCGGGCGTTGGTGGGGTGGAAAAGCTGTGCCGCGGTACCGCCAGCCGGTACCACGGTCGCGTTCCGGTGATCGTTACCGCCGCCGCTGGGCAGTTGGAAGAGGTGCAACGGTCCGGGGACGAGTGGGGGGTGAGTGCGGTGTACGCGGCTCCGGTACGTCCTTCGCTCATGGTCGACGGCATGATCCGGGCCCTCTCGCGCGCGGCGGAGCAACCGCAGGTGCGACCGACCGCTGCGGGCGCGGCAAGGCCGGTGAAGACCGCACCCGAAGGTGCTTTCGAGCCGCAGCGCTTCACCGCGGAGAAGGGGAAGCTGGAGCGGCTTTTGGCCCGCAACAGCCTCGATGCCAAGCGGCAGTTCGAGAAGTTCTGCGCCCAGGTTCCCCGCGGCGAGTACACCAACGAGTTGCAGGCGCTGCAGGCCTGCATGGAAAAACTCGATTTCAGAAAGGCGCGGCAACTGCTCGCCATATTCCCGGCGCCCCAGTAGCGCGCCCCGAGCGAGGGAGAATACATGAAACGCCAGACGGTCATGATCGTCGACGATACACCAGCCAACATCGAGATCCTGAGCGAGAGCCTCGGGGACGACTACGAGCTCTTCTTCGCCACCAGCGGCGCCGATGCCCTGGAGCTCATCCGTGCGGACAAGCCGGACCTGATCCTGCTCGACATCATGATGCCGGGGATGGACGGCTTCGAGCTCTGTACCATCCTGAAAAGCGACCCCGCCACGCGCGACATCCCGATCATCTTCGTCACCGCCATGATCGAGGAGGAACAGGAGATCAAGGGGCTGGAGCTTGGCGCCATCGACTACCTCACCAAGCCGATCAGCCCGCACATCGTGAGGGCGCGCGTAAAGAACCACCTGGAGCTGAAGCGCTACCGCGACCTACTGGAGACCCTGGCGAGCGCCGCCGACCGGGCCAAGAAAGAGTTCCTGCGCAGCGTAAGTCACGAACTGCGCACGCCGCTCACCCCGATCATCGGTATGACCGACCTCGTGCTGAACAGCGAGGAGGACGACAACAAACGCAAGTATTTGGGGATGGTCCAGAAATCGGCCCTGCGGCTTCTGGGGATCGTGGAGGACCTCATCGAGACCAGCAGGCTGGAAGGGGAGGGTGGAGCCCCGGAGAACGCGCCGTTCCAGTTGAAGCCCTTCCTGGACACCGTAACCATGGAAGCACGCGCCCTGGCGCAGGCGAAGGGTCTGCAGTGCGCCGTCCTGCTCGACCCGGCACTGCCGGCCGCCGTCGTGAGCGACCAGGGGATGCTGCACAAGGTGCTCAGCATGCTGCTCGGGAACGCGGTGAAGTTCACAAGCGAGGGAGGGGTGGGGCTGGAGGTGCGCGTTCAGGAGACGGCCGGGATCCCGATGCTGCAGTTCTCGGTTTCCGATACCGGGGTCGGCATCGATCCCGCGGATCTCGAGCGCATCTTCAGCGACTTCACCCAGTCCGACGGCTCGATCACCCGCTCCTTCCCTGGGCTGGGCCTTGGGCTAACCCTCGCGCGCCGCATGACCGAGCTTATGGACGGCAGCATCTGGGCCGAGAACGCGCCCGAGGGAGGCTCCGTCTTCCAGCTGCAGATCCCGCTGGTGCTACCGTAACCCCCGGCTTCCTGCCCCCCAAAAAAGCTATGTCCACATCCCCTCTCCCTCCGGGAGAGGGTCAGGGTGAGGGCGCCGGCAGATGCAATCTCCCTGCTACGCGGGCGCGTATTCATCCACCTCTGGTTGCAGAAGAGAGTGGCGTCGCTTCCGGATTCCCTTGACCTCTTTCTTCCCGTTGCTGTATTTTCCTGCACGAGGTGATTGAAATGAACATGGCTTCCGCCAGCGCTGCGAGTCCGCATGCGCGAAAGCACGTCCACGTAGCCTGCGCCGTCATCGAGCGGGACGGGCTGGTCCTGTCGGCCCGGCGCAGCGCATCCATGAACCTGCCGCTTAGGTGGGAGTTTCCGGGCGGGAAGATCGAGCCCGGAGAAGGGCGGGAGGAATGCCTGAAGCGTGAACTGGTGGAGGAAATGGGTGTGGAGATCGCCGTCGGGCGCCCGCTCACGCCGGTCACCCACAGCTATCCCGCCTTCGATGTGACGCTCTATCCCTACATCTGCAGCATCGTATCCGGTGAAATCACCCTGCATGAACATTCGGCGATGACCTGGCTTTCTCCGGAGCGGATGCTGGAGCTCGACTGGGCCGACGCCGACCTCCCCATCATCCTGGAGTATCAGGGGCTTTTCTAGAGAACCAGCTCCTGGGAATCCTCGAGAACGTCCAAAAGGTCGTCCATCTCTTCCTGGGTAAGCTGCAGGATCGCCGCCTCGGTCTGCTCGGCGAGGTCGAGGTCCGCATCCCTCACCAGCCCGATCCCCTTCATCCGGCACGCCGTGTTCACGAGCCGCACCACGGTCAGCACGATGTCCTGGGTGTCGAAGTTCTCATCGTGGTGATTGGCGACCACGTTGTAATAGACCTTCGGCATGTTCCAGTGCTCCATGAGCCGGCATCCCTGCTCGATGTGCAACTCCTCGAAGATCTCCAGCAACAGGTCCTCTTCCAGCGCCGCCTGTGCCACCCCCATCTGGTTCAGCCGCTCCAGCGCCTTCAAAAGGTAGAGCTTGCCGATGTCGTGCAGAAGCCCCGCCATGTACGCCTGGTCGGCGTGCTGCGGGTATCCGGCCCGGCGCATGAGCCAGCGGCTGCCCAGGGCGCAGGCATGGCTGTGGAGCCAAAGCGACTGCATGAAACCGTTGATGGTGCGGTTCTCCGAGGCGTGGAGGCTCGCCTGTGAGGCCGCCATGGCGAGGTTGGTGATCTCCTGCGCCCCCAGGCGCACCGTCGCCTCCTTCACCGTCTCGGCGCGTACCCGCCCGATGTACAGCGGGGAGTTCGCCATCTTGAGGATCTGGCCGGCGAGCGACTGGTCCTCGTTGACCAGGTCCGTCACCTGGCCCATCGTGAAGTCCGTCGTCTGCAAAAGGTGGACGAGCCTCAGCGCGATGGGGTGGAATACGGGAAGGTCGATCGGCTGGTTGCCCAGCAGACGCCTGATGGTGAGGGAGAGGGCCATGGTGATCTCCTTGAACGGTTTACGGGCCGGCGGCCGGTGTAGTTCAGAAAAGAAGGTGATACCAGTAAGAATCGGCAGAAGGCGTCCAAACTTGAGTACGCAGCGCAGCATTCCCCTCGAGGTATGGGCAGGCGAAAAAGTGTTGCCTTACGAAGGCGATTCGGTCAAGTATGGATGCGCAGCTAATCAGGAACACGGAGCAGATATGTCGGCAGATTATAAAGGCAGGAAGATTGCCGTCGCCATGAGCGGCGGGGTGGATTCATCGACGGTCGCCGCCCTTTTGAAAGAGCAGGGTGCGGAGGTGATCGGCATCAACATGAAGCTGTTTCGGCGCGAGGGGGAGGACCCGCAGGCAAAGGGGGACGCCCAGGTGGTCGCCGAGTACCTCGGGATAGAGTTTCACCAGGTGCATCTGGAAGAGGAGTTCGGGCGCCTCATCATGGAGGATTTTCGCGCCCAGTACCAGGCGGGGGAGACGCCGAACCCCTGCGTGCGCTGCAACCGTTACGTGAAGTTCGGCCTTCTCCTGGACAAGGCGCTTGAGCTCGGCGCCGATTACCTTGCCACCGGCCATTACGTGCGTACCAGTTGCGACGAGGCGGGGACCTACCACCTGCTGAAGGCGCATTACCTCGCAAAGGACCAGTCCTACTTCCTTTACACGCTCACCCAGCGGCAGCTCGCCCACGTGATCTTCCCGCTTGGGGAGATGCCGAGCAAGGACGAGGTGAGAAGGCTGGCGGAAGGGTTCGGCATCCCCGTGGCCCAGAAAAGCGACAGCCAGGAGATCTGCTTCGTTCCCGGCGACGACTACGTAGCATTTCTGGAGCAGGGAGGACGTCTTGCCGGTAAAAAGGGGGAGATCGTCCACGTGAACGGGACCGTGCTCGGGCGTCACAACGGCACGCACCGCTACACCATCGGGCAGAGAAGGGGGCTCGGCATCGCCTGGAAGGAACCGCTCTACGTCGTGGCCATCGACGCGGTCGGGGGAAAGGTGGTGGTGGGCGAGGTGGGTATCCTCTACGCTTCCGGGCTCGTTGCCTGCGAGCTCAGCTGGGTCGTTCCGGCGGAGGGGGACGAGGTGCGAACCACCTGCAAGATCAGGTACCGGCAGGAGCCGATCGAGTGCAGCGTGAAGCTTCTGGGGGACGGGCGCGGCGAGGTCCGCTTCGCCGAGCCGCAGAAGTCGGTCACCCCGGGACAGTCCGTGGTCTTTTACCAAGGGGACGAGCTGGTCGGCGGCGGCCGCATCGTCCGAGCCCTCGGAAGCGAGGAGTAAAGGCTCTTACCGTTAAAGGCGCTCAGTCCCCCCCCTCCCTTGACGGGAGGGGGCAGGGGGGTGGGTGAAGCCGCAAGCAGCGGAAAAGATGGCAATTTACCCCACCCCCTTACCCCCTCCCGCAAGGGGAGGGGGGACGCTAGCATCAATATCCCCCCGGATGGCTGACATCTGAAGAGGACGAATCCCTCGGTCTCCTATTCCAGCGGCCTGTTGCAGAAGCAGCAGACGTTGAGCCACTTCTGGATCGCCTCGGCCTGCTCCGCCCACTGGTTCCCCAGCCTCAGCTCGAGGAAGGTCGCGAACACGGAATCGAAGAGCTGATTCCCCTTCTCCAGAAGGAGCATCCTCTCGAAGAACACCGCCTCGCGCTCCATCGCCTCGTCCACCGTGCTGTCCTTCTCGAGCTTAACCGCAGGAGACTTGAAGGAGGCGAAGTGGAAGAGCTCCCCCTTGAGCGTCAGCTTGTAGTGGTCGTCGCCGGTCTCCATGTGCAGGGTCGCCTCGGTGATCTGCTTCTTGTTGAGGAGCGCACTTCTCACCTCGTTGAAGTGGTCCTGCGGACCAGCCACGGTGATCTTCTGGGCCCCGTTCTCGCCGGAGCCCAGGAGGACGACGCGGTCGTCCAGGTAGGCTACGAAACCCTCCTTGGCGAGGAGCACTCCCGGCTGGTTCACGGTGTACTCAGAAGACTCGTTCATGGTCTGGTACATGAGCCAGAGCATGAAGTCGGCCCCTAACCACTGGTTCTCCTTGATGAGCTCCAGGTAGTTGTCGCCCCCCGCCTTGTTAGCCTGCTGCAGGAGCGCCTTGTGCTCGTCGTCGAGGACGCTCTCGGCGCGGGCGTACGGGTGGAACGCGGAGACCCTGAGCCCCTCGAAGGTCTTCTTGAACTGCTCCTCGAAGAGTTCGATCACCTTGGGCGAAAGCGAGCTGAAGGTGAGGATGCCGCTCTTCGTGTCCCAGACCGCGTCATAGGTCGCCGGGGTGGGGAGGGTTTGGGAGAGGAGCATGGCGCGCACCGCCTCCTTCAGGTCCTCCCTCTTCTGCTTGGGCACCTTGGTCATGCCGGGGTTTTCCGCCAGGAATTCCTCCTGCGCTTTTTCCAGGTGTGCCTTCAGCACCGCGGAAGGAACGGAGCGCTTGTCGCGGCGCAGGGTGAACATGAAGTAGTGCTCGCGGCAGCAGGCCGCGGGGGAATCGAAGTCGGAGACCCTGGGGTCGTCCAGGTGCGCCCAGCCGACCGAGATCTCCTCGCTCCCCTGGTCGATCGGGTTGAACCGGTTCGCCGCTAACTGCTTGGTGACGAAGTCGTGGAGGTCCTGCTGTTGCGGGATCTCACCCTGAACCTTGAAGTGACAGACGCTTACTGTGTTGGCGAGAATGCCCATCGATGTTTCTCCTTCGTGTATTTCTTATCCCGCGCGAGCGGGGAGAGCATGGATACACCTTTTGCCCCCGAGGGGCAAGTAAAAAGGCCGAAAGCCTAAAACCATCGGCCACGGAGAAAATCTGAGAAAATCTGAGAAAACCCGGAAGGCTTTGGATGTTAAACCTTTGAATCTTTTTAGACTTTGACTCTGCTTCTCTCAGAAGTCCTCAGATTTTCTCCGTGGCTACAGGTTTTGTTTTACCTCATTCTTTCGAGTACCTTGCCCTTCTCTTTGGCGTACTCCTCGGCGCTCAGCGCCCCCCTGTCGAACTTGTTCTTGAGCGCCTTCAGCTCGTCCTCCGCACCGGGTTGCGTCTTCGCGCCCGCACCCTTTTGCCCCCGCTCCTTCAAGCGGCTCGCTTCGCTCTTGATGTCGACTAAGTCCATCTTCAGCTCGGCGTTGCCGTACCAGTGGGTGTATGAGGGATTCTGGTGGTAGGCCCCCTTCACGGTGCGGGCGTAGTCGTACTTCTTCATCTTGAAGAAGAGGCGCTCGATGTGGGAGGTGTCCTCGTAGAGCATCTGGCTGTCGGTCACCAGGCGCGGACCGCTCAACGGGTGCGGCGGCCGGTTTTCCGGCATGGGGTCGAGGAGCCCACGGTCGTTCAGGTCCCAGATGATGTGCTCCGCCTCCTTCAGGATGGCGAGGCTTTGGCTGCGCACGAGGTCGCCGCGCTCGAGTTCGCGTTTGGCGAAGGTAGGCGCATGGCAGGCGCTGCAGATGTTCAGCATCTCCTTGCGTGCCGGTTCGGCCTTGGCGGCGGGATAGGGGACGCCGCCCGAGTTCATGGTGATGCCGATGGAGACGTTGTGGGTCCCCTTGGGCATGTGGCAGGTCTGGCAGTCCGGCCCCGCCTTAGCGCCCGCACTCACGTTCAGCGTGCCGTGCAGCGAGGTCTGCCACATCTCCCATTGCGGGTGGTCCGGCCCCATGTGGCACTTCGCACAGGAGTTCGGATCACGCACGATCTTAAGGTCGGTCATGTGTTTGGAGTGGCAGGAATCGCAGGCGTCCTCGACGCTGTGGCAGTAGTTGCAGCCGATCTCCCCCATCTCCGGGGACTGTTTCAAAAAGCGCGCGCACTGCACGTCCGAGCGCGGCATCTCGTCGCCCGGCTGGTGGCAGAAGCGGCACTCGTCCTTCTTGCGGTCGGGAAGCCCCCTGGTGCATCCCCACCCGGAGTGGAGCCCCATGCCGTGCCTGCTTAAGCGATGCTCCTCGTACGCCTTCTTGTGACAGGGGGCGCAGACCTTCATGCCGACCTTCGCCTCGCCCCTCACGATCTTGTCGTGGTCGCTGCCGTGGCACTTCTCGCACCCGACACCGGCTTTGGCGTGCGCGCTTCCCTGCCACTGGGCCACCGCGGCCGGGGTCTTCTCGGTGTGGCAGGGGATGCAGGGTTCGGCGGCGCCCGACAGACGGGGTGCCATGAGTGCGGCGAGAACGGTCGCCGTCAGGACTGCTCGGTTCATCATTTGGTCTCCTTCTTAAGCTGTTCCAAGTACTCCGCGTCGGTGATGAGCCCCTGGCTGCGCAGGGCGCGCAGTTTGAGCGTCCGCTCCATGTTCTCTGCAAGGGGAGGCGGCGGTTCGTCCGCCAGTCCGGAGACGAGGTACAGCTGCTCTTTGTACATGACCAGTGCGCCCGTGCCGTCCGGCAGGAACATCCCTTTCGCGTCGGGGGGGAAGGTGGCGATTTCCTTGTTATGCAGGTAGAGGTGGCCGCCGAGGAGGAGATAGTTCCCGGAGGGAGATAGGGAGGGCGCTCTTCCCGGGCCGTTCCAGGTCTCGAGGTCCTTCCCCGCCGGTAGGGAAACGCGGCGTCCCGGCGTTCCCCCCAGTATGAGCGACTCGCCGTCCGGGGCGTAGACCACCTTGCCTGCGCCAAGCGGCGCCTCGGCGATGCTTTTGCTGGAGCCCGTCGTCAGATTCCAGATGTTCACCTTCAGGTACGGGTTGAAAAGCGGCGGGTCCTTCACCGTCGTGTAGGCGATCTCGTCGCGGTACGGCGAAAGCGCCACGATCATCTGGTCGTAAAGCAGGGCTTCCGGGAGGCGCGCCACCTTGGGGCGCAGCGTAACGTCGCCCAGAGCCGTCATTTCCGGTTTCGCATCGCCGTCCCACCGGTAAAGGCGTGACGCCATCTGGGTCCCGAAGCTGAACTTCTTGACCATGAGTGCGCCGGCAAGCAACTCCTTTTCGGACCGCCAAGTGATGGACGTCACGCGTCCCTCGACCAGCGTCTCGGCCAAGATGTTCCCGGCGGTGTCGAGGATGCGGAGGACGGTGCTTTCGGCCGGCGTCAGGGCGACCGCCAGCCTGTCCCCCGAGGGGGAGAAGCTGAGGAGCCTGACTCCCGTTCCCGCAACGGCTTTAACGTTTCCGTGCAGGTTGACGAGCCGCAGCGAACCGTGCTCGACGTACGCGACCGTGCCCTTCGCGCCGGCATCGAACGGGGAACCAGCATCGCAGTCGGTGATCTCCTGCACCTGAAAACGTTCGGGAACCTGCGCCGGCATGGTCGTGGCACAGCCGGTCAACGAACCGAAGGCGAGTGCGAGCAGCAGGGTGGACAGAGTTTTCTTCATGGGACCCTCCGTTTGGCGAGGCGCCAGTGTACTCAATTTATCCCCGCAAAACAACACGCAAAGGCTGCGACGGCAGGGTCCCCGTGTATACTGGATTACCGCCGAAGCCGCTGCTGAGCTCGCTTTAAGCCGCCTTCGGTGGAAGCAGGGCAAAAATGGGAATTTGACCAGGGACTGTGCGCTAGTCCCCTCTCCCCCCCGGGAGAGGGTGCCCGGAGGGCGGGTGAGGGCGTTGCCCCGAAGCGGGATGTCCCAACTGCCGACGCCCTCACCCTGACCCTCTCCCGGAGGGAGAGGGGATGTCGAAAAAGGAGCAACGCCATGCACGTGGCCCTACTGCAAATGAGGCTTCTCCTCCCCAGCCGCACCCTGAAGGAAAAGCGCTCCATCGTGAAGAGCGTGCTGTCGCGGGCCCGCAACCGCTTCAACGTCGCCTGCTCCGAGAGCGCTCTGCACGACCAGCCCGCCGACGCGGAACTCTGCTTCGTCACCGTGGCGGCGAGCCCGACGCGCGCGAGGCAACTGCTGCAGGAACTGGAATCCTGGCTCGTTTCGGAGCGTCCGGACGTGGAGATAGGTCCTGCTCGAGGAGCTATAGGAAGATTGCGGACTTCCCCGCTGCCTTAAAATGTGTTAGCTTCCGCTTTTATTGAATCCGCTTTATCGGGGTGACCGGGCATGGCGCAAGACGACCTGAACAGACTGACCATCGACAAGAAACGCTATACTCCCGGCGGCACCGGAACCCGGCGCCCGCGCATCGTCGCCGCCGTGGTGCTCATCGCCCTTCTCCTGGGACTTTGGACCTTCATTTCCAGGCGCAGCGTAGAGGTCGAGGTGGCCACCGTTTCCCTCATCTACCCTTCCCAGACCTTTTCCCTTTTGAACGCAAGCGGCTACGTGGTGGCGCAGCGGAAGGCGGCCGTTTCCTCCAAGGCGACCGGACGCCTCGAATGGCTCGGCGTGGAGGAGGGGAGCGTGGTGCGACAGGGACAGCTGCTCGCCCGCCTGGAGAACCGCGATGTCGCCGCGGCGAAAGGAGAGGCCTCGGCTGCCGTCTCCGCGGCGCAGGACAACCTGGAACAGGCCGGTGTCGAACAAAAGGACGCCGCCAGGGCGCTTTCCCGCGCAAAAGAATTGATAGGCCAGGGGATCATCGCCCAGGCGGATTACGACACGGCCGAAGCCCGCTACCAGCGCGCCGTGGCAGCGGTGGCCGCGGCCCGCGCCAACGTGAGGCAGGCGCAAAGCGCCCTCAAGGGGGCCGACGCCTCCCTCGACTACACCCTGATCCGCGCCCCCTTCGACGGCGTGGTCCTCACCAAGAACGCCGACGTCGGCGACATAGTTTCGCCCCTTGCCGCCGCGGCCAACGCGAAGGCCGCCGTGGTCACCATGGCCGACATGGGGTCCCTGCAGGTGGAGGCCGACGTCTCCGAGGCGAACCTCGCCAGGGTGAAGGTGGGGCAGCCGTGCGAGATCCTTTTAGACGCCCTTCCCGACGTCCGCTTCCGCGGCGCGCTCTACACCATCGTCCCGACCGCGGACCGCAGCAAGGGGAGCGTCATGGTGAAGGTCCGCTTCCTGGACAAGGACCCGCGCATCCTCCCGGAGATGAGCGCCAAGGTCGCCTTTTTGGAGCGCGAGCTGCGGCCGGGTGAGGGGACGCCGCGCGTGGGCCTTCCTCCCGCTGCCGTCCTGCACCGTGACGGCAAGGATTACGTCTTCAAGGTGGTGCGGGACCGGGCGCAGCTCACCCCGGTTGCGCTGGGGGGGAAGCTGGGCGACCTGGTGCAGGTCGACTCCGGCGTGAAAGCGGGAGACCGCATCGCCACGAAGCCCCTGGACAAGCTGCGCGACGGCAGCCGCGTGAAGACGGCGGAAAAGTAGCATGGAGCAAGCGACCGAGCCCATCGTCAGGATCAGGAACCTCTCCAAGTCCTACCGCCGCGGTACCCAGATCATCCCGGTCCTCTCCGGCATCAGCTTCGATATTGCGAGGGGCGAATTCGTCGCCCTCATGGGGCCGTCCGGCTCCGGCAAGAGCACGCTGTTGAACCTGATCGCGGGGATCGACAGTGCCGACGAGGGGGAGATCGAGATAGGCGGCGTTGAGATCACCCGTCTCGGGGAGAGCGATCTAGCCCGCTGGCGCGCCGTCAGTGTCGGCTTCATTTTCCAGTTCTACAACCTGATCCCTGTCCTGACCGCCTTCGAGAACGTCGAACTCCCCCTTTTGCTCACCCACCTGAACCGGCGCGAGCGCCGCGAACACGTGGAGGCGGTGCTGAACGTGGTGGGGCTTGCCGACCGGATGGACCACTACCCCTCCCAGCTCTCCGGCGGACAGCAGCAGCGCGTCGCCATCGCCCGCGCCATCGTCACCGATCCTGAGATCCTCGTGGCCGACGAGCCGACCGGGGACCTGGACCGCGCCTCCGCGGAAGAGATCCTGCAGCTCATGGACCGCCTGGTACACGAGTTCGGCAAGACCGTCATCATGGTGACCCACGATCCCCGCGCCGCCGAGAAGGCCCATCTCGTAAGGCACCTGGAGAAGGGCGAACTGAGCGTGACCTAGATGGGCATTCCCTACTCCTACAGCTTCAGAAACCTCTGGACCCGGCGGCTCACCACGGTCCTCACCGCGAGCGGCATGGGGCTCGTCGTCTTCGTCTTCGCCGCGACGCTGATGCTCACCGAGGGGTTGCAAAAGACCCTGGTGCAGACCGGCTCGCCCGACAACGTCGTGCTTTTGCGCAAATCGTCCAATTCAGAGGTGCAAAGCGCGGTGGAACGGGACCAGGCTGCGCTCCTGGAGAGCCAGCCTGAGGTCGCCGTGGGGGAGGACGGCGAGCCGCTTCTCGCCAAGGAACTCGTGGTTCTCATCAACCTGAAGAAACGGGTGACCGACACGCCGTCCAACGTCATCATCAGGGGGATCACCCCCGCCTCCCTCAAGCTGCGGCCGGCGGTCCGTCTGAAGGAAGGGCGTATGCCTAGGCCCGGGTCGGCCGAGGTGGTGACCGGGGAGAGCGTGGCGCGCCGCTTCAAGGGGTGCGGACTGGGCGAGACGCTGCGTTTTGCCATGCGCGACTGGCGCGTCGTTGGGGTGTTCGATGCCGGGGCGACCGGCTTCTCCTCGGAGATCTGGGGCGACCGCGACCAGATGATGCAGGCCTTCAGGCGGCCGGTGTACTCCTCGATCATCTTCAGGCTGCGCGACACCACCTCTTTCGACGCCTACAAGGTGCGCGTGGAGGGGGACCCGCGCCTCACCGTAGAGGCGAAGCGGGAGACCCGGTACTACCTGGACCAGTCCGAGGCGATGGCGAAGTTTTTGCGCATCCTCGGGATGGTGCTCACCATCGTTTTCTCGATCGGGGCGGTGATCGGCGCCACCATCACCATGTACGCCGCGGTCGCCAACCGGGTGACCGAGATCGGCACCCTGAGGGCGCTCGGCTTCCAGAGGAAGAGCATCCTCTCCGCCTTCATCATCGAATCTCTACTTTTGGGATTGTGCGGCGGCATCCTCGGCATCTTCGCGGCCTCGTTCATGCAGCTCATCACCATCTCCACCATGAACTGGGCCTCGTTCTCAGAGCTTGCCTTTTCCTTCACGCTCAACTTCGGCATCATCTGGAAGTCGCTTCTCTTTTCCGTCGTCATGGGGCTGGTGGGAGGTGCTCTCCCTGCTTTCCGGGCCTCGCGCATGAAGATAGTGGAGGCGCTCAGGGCGACATAAAAGCATCACCACAGAGGTCGCAGAGGTGCACGGAGGAACACAAAGGGAGAGGCTTGGACGATATGACCGTCTCTGTGTCCTCTGTGCTCCCCGGTGTCCTCTGTGGTAAGGCTTTCGGTTTTCGAGAGGTTTTGATGTTCATCCTGAAATACATCCTCAGGAATCTTTTCCGGCACAGGCTCCGCTCCGTACTCACCATCGTCGGAGTGGCGGTGGCGGTGCTCGCCTACGGTCTTTTGACGACCCTGGTCGGCCTTTGGTATTCGGGCGCCGAGCATGCCTCGGACACGAGGCTCATCACCCGCAACGCCATCTCGCTCGTCTTCCCGCTCCCCATCTCCTACCTGGAGAGGATCCGCGGCGTGCCCGGGGTCACCACGGCCTCCTACGGCAACTGGTTCGGCGCCTACTACAAGGAGCAGAAGAACTTCTTCGCCAACTACGCCATCGAGCCGCGCAGCTACCTCGAGCTCTACCCCGAGTTCATCCTCCCCCCCAAGGAGAAAAACGACTTTCTCCTCGACCGCAAGGGGTGCATCGTCGGGGAGCGCCTGGCCCGGACCTACGGCTGGAAGGTGGGGGACCTGATCACCCTGAAAGGGACCATCTACCCGGGTGACTGGGAGTTCGTGCTGCGCGGCATTTACCACGGCAAGGAGAAGGCGACCGAGGAGCGCATCTTCCTTTTCCACTGGAACTACCTGAACGAGACCATGCGCCGCAGCGTGCCCAGGCGCGCCGACCAGGTAGGCTACTTCGTCGTCGGCGTGAAGAGTCCGGGGCTTGCCCCCGACGTGGCGCTCGCCGTGGATTCCATGTTCAAGAATTCCCTGGCCGAGACCCTGACCGAGACGGAGAAGGCCTTCCATATGAGTTTCGTCTCGATGACCGAGGCGATCATGGTTGCGATCCAGATCGTCTCCTACATGGTGATCGCCATCATCATGGTGGTCGCGGCCAACACCATGGCCATGACGGCACGCGAAAGGATCGGCGAGTACGCGACCCTGAAGACGCTGGGGTTCAAGGGGGGACACCTGGCAGGGCTCATCTTCGGGGAATCGGTCGCCATTTCCCTTTTGGGCGGGATCCTCGGTGTGGCGCTGACCTTCCCGGCCGCACACTGGATCGAAACCGAGCTAGCCCAGTACTTCCCCTACTTCACCGTTTCGCCGAAGACCCTGCTCTTCGAGCTCTTGGCGGCGCTCACGGTAGGTGTCGTCTCCGGTATCTTCCCCACCTGGCGCGGTGCCACCATCCGCATCGCCGACGGCTTGAAGAGAATCGGGTGAGATAATGGTACGGAAGGGGACTGGCTCCGCAGGTGCCTGTCCCCCTCGCGGTGATGCTGAAAAAACCAAGCTCTTGTATTTTCTATGAAAACCCAGTATAAGACCCCCCTGCCTTTGCTTTTCAACCACTCCTGTTTTGCTTTGCGTCTTTGCGTCTTTACGTGAGCGCTTTTGTCTGGAGGTTTTCTTGAAATTTCTCCGCATGCCTAAGGACCGCATCGTCTTGCTTTTGCTCGTGGTCTCCCTCGTCCTCTACCTGGCGGATTACTTCGCGTTCGGCCGCCTGCAGGAGATCGGCTTCGGGTTCATGTCCAACGTCGCTTTTCTGCCGGTCTACGTCCTCTTCGTCACCCTTATGATCGAGCGGGTGCTGAAGGAGCGCGAACGCGAGGCGATGATCAAGAAGCTCAACATGGTGATCGGCATCTTTTTCAGCGAGGTGGGTACGCCGCTTTTAAAGGATCTGCAGGCCTTTTACCACGACGGAGAGGAGCTCTCCGGGCATCTCAGGGTCAACGTGCGCTGGAAGGAGGGTGATTACCGCTCCGCCCGCCTTTTCCTCGACACGCACGACGTCCGTCCCGATTCCCGCGTCGGCGACCTCGCCGCACTGAAAAGCTTCCTCGCCGAGAAGAAGGGGGTGATGCTGTCCCTCATGGAGAACCCGAACCTCCTCGAGCACGATTCCTTCACCGACCTCCTCTGGGCCGTTTTCCACCTGATCGAAGAACTCCAGGCGCGTCATTCTCTCTCCGGTCTGCCGGCAAGCGACATGGAGCACCTAAGCTGCGACATGAAACGCGCCCACACCTACCTGCTCATCGAGTGGCTTTCCTACATGGCGCACTTGCAGAAGGACTACCCATACCTCTTTTCGCTGGCGGTCCGCATGAACCCGATGAACCCCGAGGCGCGCGCCGAGGTCTCCTAGTAAACAGAAAAAAGTTGCATCTTTGCGGCGGGTATCTTATAAGTATCAGCTCCGCAAAGAGCCACCATCCCTCCTGAAAGGCGACCCAAAGCTTTGAAAGAAAAGCAGACTCTGGCAAAACTCCGTCAGGACATAGATGCGGTTGACGACCACATCCTGGAACTTCTGAACGAGCGGGCAAGGCTCGTGATGCAGGTCGGTGCGGTGAAGACCGAGAACCGCAGCGACTTCCACGTCCCCAGCCGCGAGAGGGAGATCTACGACCGGCTCACCGCGGAGAACCCGGGACCATTCCCGTCCGAGGCGGTGCTTGGCGTTTTCCGTGAGATCATCTCCGCGTCCCTTGCCCTGGAGAAGCCGCTCAAGGTCGCCTTCCTGGGGCCCAACGCCACTTTCAGTCATCTGGCCGCCATGCAGCATTTCGGGCTCTCCGCCTCTCTTTCGCCGGAGCGCTCCATCCCGGCCGTCTTCGAGGCGGTCGAGAAGGGCGAGGCGTACTACGGCGTGGTCCCGGTGGAGAACACCACCGAGGGGATGATCTCGCACACGCTCGACATGTTCATGGAGAGCGAGCTGAAGATCAACGCGGAGGTGCTCCTCGAGGTTTCCCACTTCCTGCTTTCCCGCACCGGGCGCTTCGAGGACATCAAGAAGGTCTACTCGCACCCGCAGCCCCTGGCCCAGTGCCGCAAGTGGCTCGCCGAGAACCTGCCCAACGTGCCGCTCGTGGATGTCGCCTCGACGACGCTCGCGGCGCAGATCGTCGCCGAGGACTACACCGCTGCGGCCATCGCCAGCGAGTACGCCTCTTCGATCTACAACCTGAAGATCGTCAAGGCGCGCATCGAGGACCAGGTGAACAACTTCACCCGGTTCCTGGTCATCGGACGGAAGATGGCCGAGCGTTGCGGCGACGACAAGACCTCTCTCATGTTCTCGGTTCGCGACGAGGCCGGTATTCTGCACCGCATGCTGGAGCCGTTCGCCAAGCGCAACATAAACCTCTCCAAGATCGAGTCGCGTCCGCTCAAGAAGAAGGCGTGGGAGTACATCTTCTACCTCGACCTCACCGGGCACATAGACGATCCGGACGTCGCCGAGGCGGTGAAGGAACTCTCCTCCTGCTGCCAATTCGTGAAGGTGCTGGGCTCCTACCCCCGGGCACGTCAATGAGGGAGTCCTAGCATGGTCTACTTCAAGAAGATGGCCGTGATCGGCGTCGGTCTGATCGGCGGTTCGCTCGCACGTGTCCTGCGTGAGAAGAAGGCCGTGGGTGAGGTGGTCGGCATCGGCCGCGGCGAGGCGAACCTGAAGCGCGGCGTCGAGCTGGGCGTTTTGGACAGCTACACCACCGATGCGAAAAAGGGGGTCGAAGGGGCCGATCTGGTCTTTATCGCCACGCCGGTTTGCAGCATTCCGCAGGTGGTGGCCGAGATCGCGCCGCATCTCTCAAAGGGGTGCATCGTGACCGACGGGGGGAGCGTCAAGGAGTACGTGGTCGCCGCGTGCGAGCCGCTCATGCCCGAGGGGACCCACTTCGTCGGCGGGCATCCCATAGCCGGTACCGAACACTCCGGTGTGGAAGCGTCCTTCTCCACCCTGTACCAGGGGAGGCGGTGCATCGTCACCCCGACCGGTAACACCGATGCGGACGCCCTGGAGAAAGTAGTCGAGCTTTGGAAGGTGGCCGGGTCAAGCGTGCCGCTCATGGATCCGGTGCAGCACGACCTGGTGGTGGCGGCGATCTCGCATCTCCCCCACATGGTCGCCTATTCGCTCGTGAACGCCGTCGACGGTTACGACCGGTTCGGCGGGGATCTGCTCAGCTTTTCCGCCGGCGGTTTCCGGGATTTTACGCGGATTGCCTCGTCCGATCCGGTGATGTGGCGCGACATCGCGCTCACCAACAAGGAGGCGATTCTGGAGATGATGGATTTCTTCTCCGGCTATCTGGAGAAGCTGCGCGGACTGGTCGCAACCGAAGACGCCGAAGGGCTGCGTTCCTTCTTCCTGAACTCCAAGCAGAAGCGGGACGCGATTCTTTAACAGCCGCAGCCGCCGCAACAGCGGCCTCAGGCAGCAGGCAGCAAGCCGACCAGTCCGACCAGTCCGACCAAAAAACTGAAAGCCGCACCGAGGTGCTTCATGCAAAGCTATACCGTTGAACCCGCCACCGGCATCCGCGGCGAAATCCGTGTCCCCGGGGACAAGTCCATTTCGCACCGCTCCATCATGTTCGGCTCCATCGCCAGCGGGATCACCCGGGTCTCCGGCTTCCTGCGCGGCGAAGACGCCCTGGCGACCCTGGAGGCCTTTCGCGCCATGGGGGTGCGGATCGACGACGACGGCGAGACGGTCACCATCCACGGCAAGGGGCTGCACGGCCTTGAAGAGCCGGGCGACGTGCTTGATTGCGGCAACTCCGGCACCTCCATGCGCCTTCTCACCGGCCTTCTTGCCGGCCAGAACTTCTTCTCCGTCCTCTCAGGGGACAAGTACCTGCGCGCCCGCCCGATGAAGCGCGTGGTCGGCCCCTTGAGCCGGATGGGCGCCCGCATCAGCGGACGTGCCGGCGGCGAAAAGGCGCCTCTTGCCATCCAGGGGGGAAAGCTCACCGGGATCGAGTACGACTCCCCGGTCTCCAGCGCACAGGTCAAGTCCGCCATCATGCTCGCAGGCCTGTACGCGGACGGCGAGACCGTGGTGCGCGAACCGCACCTCTCCCGTGACCACTCGGAGCGCATGCTGCGCGCCTTCGGCGCCAGGGTCGAGACCTTCGAAGGCGGCGTGCGGGTCTTCGGCGGCCCCGAGCTTACCGGGCGCGATATCGTGGTCCCGGGCGACATCTCGTCGGCCGCCTTCTTCATGGTGGCCGCGCTAGTCGTGCCGGGCTCCGAGCTTATGATCCGCGGCGTCGGCGTCAACCCGACCCGCACCGGGATCCTCGACATCCTGAAGGGGATGGGGGGAGACATCGAGCTCCTGAACGAGCGCGAGGAATCCGGTGAACCGGTGGCGGACCTCCTGGTGCGCTCCTCGAAGCTAAAGGCGATGGAGATCTCCGGTGAGGTGGTGCCGCGCGCCATCGACGAGTTCCCCTCCATCTGCGTCGCGGCAGCGCTCGCCGAAGGGACCACCGTCGTGCGGGACGCCTCCGAGTTGAGGGTGAAGGAAACCGACCGCATCGCCGCCATGGCCGACAACTTAAGACGCGCCGGGGTCACCGTGACGGAGACGCCGGACGGCATGGAAATAACCGGCGTCGCCTCGCTTAAAGGGTGTGCGGCCGACAGCTTCGGAGACCACAGGATCGCCATGTCCATGACGGTCGCAGGTCTTACCGCCGAAGGAAATACCACGATCTCCGACGTCGAGTGCATCGCCACATCCTTCCCCGGCTTCCGCGAACTCCTCGAGGGGGTAGTAAGGCGTTGAGCGACACAGTAAGAGAAAACGGCGTAATCGTAGCGATAGACGGCCCCTCCGGGGCGGGGAAGAGCAGCCTCACGAAGCTCCTGGCAAAGCGGCTCGGATACATTCACATAGACACCGGCGCCATGTTCCGCGCCGTGGCACTGATGGCCAAGCGCTCGGGCATCGCCGCGAACGACGACGTGGGGCTTGCCGAGCTCTGCCGTACCCTCGAGATCACCTTCGTGCGGGACGGCGAGGGGTGCCGCGTCCTTGCCAACGGCGAGGACGTCTCCAGGGAGATACGCACCGAGGAAATCGGCCTTTTGACCTCCGCAGTATCGGCCAGAAAGCCGGTGCGCGCGGCGCTTTTGACCATGCAGCGCGCCATGGGCGCCAAGGGTGGGGTGATCCTCGAGGGACGCGACATCGGCACGGTGGTCTTCCCCGACGCCGAGGTGAAATTCTTCCTCTCCGCCAGTGCCGAAGAGCGCGGCAGGCGCCGCTACTTAGAGCTTGCCGCCCGGGGCGACGGCGCCACCCTCGAAGAGACCATCGCCAAGGTGATCCAGCGCGACCGGCAGGACGAGGGGCGCGAGCACGCGCCGCTTAAGCAGGCCGCCGACGCACTCCCCATCGACTCGACCAGCCTCTCCATCGATGAGGTGCTAGCGGTCATGGAGACGGCGGTGCGCGAACGCATCGCCAAGGGGGAGAAGGGGTAAAACATGGAAGTCATACTGGCAAAGCACGCAGGGTTCTGTTTCGGTGTCAAAAGGGCGACGCATCTGGCCTTCGACGCCGCCGATCGCGGCGGTGACACCTACACCCTGGGCCCCATCATCCATTCGCCGCAGGTCGTGCAGCGTCTCGAAGAGATGGGAGTCAAGTCGGTGGAGAGCGTCGAGGAGGTCGAAAACGGCGGCACCATCATCATCCGTTCCCACGGCGTCGCCTCTAGCGAACTCGAGGCCGCGGTGCAGGCGGAACTCGAGGTGGTGGACGCGACCTGCCCGTTCGTCAAGAAGGCCCAGGAGCACGTGGCGACCCTTTCCAAGGAGGGATACGACGTGATCGTCGTGGGTGACGCCGTGCACCCCGAGGTGCAGGGGATCGTCTCCTATGCGACGGGGCGGGTCTACGTGGTCAGCTCCGGCAAGGAGGTCGACCGGCTGCCGCGCATGGCCAAGATGGGGGTGGTGGCGCAGACCACCCAGTCCTTCGAGCACTTAAACGACGTCGTTGCCGCCTGCCTGGAGCGCGGGGGGGAAACCCGCGTCTACAACACCATCTGCGACGCCACGGCGGTGCGCCAGTACGAGACCAAGAAGCTTGCCGGAGAGGTCGATTGCATGGTCGTCATCGGCGGTTTCAACAGCGCGAACACGAAACGCCTGGCGCAGATCTGCCGGGAACTCCTGCCGCGCACGCACCACATCGAGACCGCCGGGCAGATCGATCCGGCCTGGTTCGAGGGGGTGAGCCGCGTCGGGGTCACGGCGGGCGCTTCGACGCCGAAGTGGTTGATCGATGAGGTGATAGCTCGCATTTCGGCCATAGATGAAGATAAAATAGGTTGATATTTTTGACCGATGTGCTAGATTAGCTCGATTTTATACGGAGATTACACGAGGGGGTACAGTTTTCGATGGGTGAAGAAAAACGCAGCTTCAAGAAAAAAGATATGCCGATTAGGCGGTTACACGATAATGACGAGGAGCTGGACCAGGCCGAAGGCGGCGAGTTTGCCGACCTTTTCCAGGACAGCCTGAGGCAGCCGCAGAGCGGCGAAGTGGTCAAGGCCGTCGTGGTCCAGATCGAGCAGGACGTGGTGCTGGTCGATGTCGGCTACAAGTCCGAGGGCGCCATCCGCATCGCCGAGTTCATCGACGAGAACGGCGACCTGACCGTCAAGGTCGGCGACGAGGTGAACGTCTACTTCGAGCGCGGTGAGAACATCCGCGGCCACATGGTCCTTTCCAAGAAAAAGGCCGATTCCCAGGTTGCCTGGGAAACCATCGCCGCAGCCGGCGAGGGTGGCGTAATCGAAGGCAAGATCACCGGCAAGGTGAAAGGCGGCATGACCGTAGACGTCGGCGTCGAGGCGTTCCTCCCGGCATCGCAGGTTGACCTGCGCCCCGGCGGCAACATGGACCGCTTCATCGGCCAGACCTACCAGTTCCGCATCCTCAAGCTGAACAGAAAGCGCGGCAACCTCGTGCTTTCCCGCCGCGTTCTCCTCGAGGAGGAGCGTGACAAGGCAAGGACCGAGACCCTCGCGACCCTGAAAGAAGGCGATATCGTGGACGGCCAGGTGAAGAACATCGCCGAGTACGGTGCGTTCGTCGACCTCGGCGGCGTCGACGGTCTCCTCCACGTCACCGACATGTCCTGGGGCAGGCTCGGCCACCCCTCCGAGATGGTTAAGGTGGGCGATACCCTGAAGGTGATGGTCCTCAAGTACGACCGCGAGAAAGGGAAGATCTCCCTGGGCCTCAAGCAGACCGTGCCCGATCCGTGGCTCAACGTGGGCGAGCGTTACAGGGAAGGCGAGCGCGTCAGCGGCAAGGTTGTGAGCCTCACCGACTACGGCGCATTCATCTCCCTCGAGGACGGCATCGAAGGTCTGGTGCACGTCTCCGAGATGTCCTGGACCCGCCGCGTGCGTCATCCGTCCGAAATCCTCAAGGTAGGTGAGGAAGTCGAGGCGGTGATCCTCGGTGTCGATCCGGGCAACCGCAGGATCTCCCTGGGCATCAAGCAGACCGAAGTGAACCCCTGGACCGTGATCGGCGAGCGTTACCCGGTCGGTACCAAGATCGAAGGTCAGATCAAAAACATCACCGACTTCGGCGTCTTCATCGGCATCGAGGACGGTATCGACGGCCTGGTCCACGTCTCCGACATCTCCTGGACCCGCCGCGTGAAGCACCCGGGCGAGCTCTTCTCCAAAGGGCAGACCGTTCAGGCCGTCGTTCTCAACATCGACGTCGAGAACGAGCGTCTCTCCCTCGGCATCAAGCAGCTGGTACCGGATCCGTGGGAAGAGATCCCCAGGAAGTACAAGCCGGGCTCCAAGGTCAACGGCAAAGTGACCTCCGTGACCGACTTCGGCATCTTCGTCGAGATCGAGGAAGGGATCGAAGGTCTCATCCACGTCTCCGAGATCTCCTACGAGAAGGTTGCTTCCCCGAAAGACTTCGCCAACGTCGGCGATGAGCTCGAGGCGGCCGTCCTGAACGTGGACATGGTCGAGAAGAAGATCGCCCTCTCCATCAAGGCGCTGCAGACCGCGATGGAAAAAGCCGAGATGGCCTCCTACATGGGTAGCCAGGGCGAGGCAACCTCCAGCTTCGGCGATCTCCTCAAGGAGAAGCTGAAGAAGAGCACTGAAGAATAGACCAGTCACTTCGCCGACTGAGTAATCTAATAGTTTTTTGACTGAGGTGTTTAAATGACAAAGAGCGAACTGATCGACAAACTGGTGGAAGTGCGTGGTGCCCTCACCCGCAAAGATTCCGAAGCAGTAGTCTCCATGGTATTCGACGCCATGAGCGAGGCCCTCACCAAGGGGGACAAGGTGGAGATCCGCGGCTTTGGCAGCTTCACCATCCGTGACCGCGAGCCGCGCGAAGCCAGAAACCCGAAGAGCGGCGAGATCGTCAGCATTCCGAGCAAGAAAACCCCGTTCTTCAAGACCGGCAAAGACCTGCGTGAGCGTGTGAACAACCTCTAGCAGCAAGTTGAACGGGAATCGGCCCGGATGGCGGAATTGGTAGACGCAAGGGACTTAAAATCCCTCGTTCGCAAGGACGTGCCGGTTCGACCCCGGCTCCGGGCACCACGCATACCCGAAAGTTGAACACGAAGAGGGGCCGCCTACAGCGGCCCCTCTTTTTTTCAGTTCGGTCCGCGATGGCAACGGCGGCCTTAACCCGGGTGATGGAAGAAACGGTTATGGGAAAAGATGCACAGATGATGGTCAAGGGGTGCGATCCGGCCGGGTGTCAGGCCCTTTGCTGCTATGACGGCGTTTATCTCCTGCCCGGGGAGGCCGAGCTTGTCCGCGCCGTGGTGCAGAGATACCCTGAGCACTTCCCGAGTCTCCCCGACGAATTCATCGTCAACGGTGCATGGCCGGATGGAACCGAGGGGGTGAAGACCGCGACGCGGCCGTTCGGCTTCTCGATAGATGACTTCCCTCCCCACTTCAACCAGACCAAGTGCGTCTTCGCCACCGCGGATCACATGTGTCTGCTGCAGGCGCTGGCCGTCGAACTCGGCGTCCACAAGTGGACCTTCAAACCGACCGCCTGCTGGCTCTTCCCGCTCACCATCCAGGAGGGAGAACTGGCTCCCCCTCCCATGCCCGGCGAACCCGATCCCGACTTCGTCGATGCCTCCTACCCAGGCTACGTCACCTTCGTTCCCTGCGGCAAATTCACTCCGGATGGAGAACCCTGGCAGGAGGCGTTCGCCGAGGAGATGGCCTTCTTCGAGACGGTCGACCAGCTTCCGCTCTGGGCCAACCGCGGGCTCTCCCTGGAGGAGATCATCGAGCGCGCAAAACCTTAGACGAAAAAGGCCGCCGGTTCCCTTTCCCGCCCATAAAATCCCCTTTCCTGTTTCCCCTTTGACCTCGCATCTGTGTATCGTTCGGTGCAACATGTTTCACCGACCCACCGCAGCTTTGTACCAGTACTGATCGCGGTGGAGCGGTAAGTGTGTGTAACGACACTGCCCGGTCCCGACCGTTTCCTTGGCACGTCTTATGTAATAGAGGAGGTGTAGTCGCAAAAAACCTTCAAAGGAGAACCATCATGAAGAGAACAATGGCCATTTATGCGGTGACCGCGCTTACCCTGCTTTCCTTCGCCTCCCAAGGCATGGCGCGTGGGGGGATGGGAGGTGGCTCCGACCACGGTTCCGGCATGGGGGGCAGCCACGGTGCTGCAGGCATGGGCGCCGGCGCAGGTACCGGGATGGGCACGGGCGCAGGAATGGGGACGGGGGCGACTATGGGGGCAACCATGGGGGGCACCCACCAAGGAACCAGCGCTTCCGCGTCGATGACCGGCCAGACCATGTCGGCCGCGGCGACTTCGAAGCAGTCGACTATGCAGCAGTCGACTATGCAGCAGTCCATGAAGGACAGGGCTCTCGCCCATGCCGCCATGCACCAGCCTGCGGCGCAGACCACTTCCACACCCGAAAACTTCTAGCGTCCGCGCAGCCAGGCATCCTTAGAGCCCTGCCCCTTAACGGTGGCGGGGCTTTTTTGTCTGCACGCTGCCTGACGAGTCGTTCGCAAGAGGTCTCGCACCGCGCGCAAAGGGGCTCGCACCGCGCGCAAGAGGTCTCGCACCGCGCGCAAGAGGTCTTGCACCGCGCGCAAAGGGTCTCGCACCGCGCGCAAAGGGTCTCGCACCGCGCGCAAAGGGTCTCGCACCGCGTGCAAAGGGTCTCGCACCGCGCGCAAAGGGTCTCGCACCGCGCGCAAAGGGTCTCGCACCGCGCGCAAAGGGTCTCGCACCGCGCGCAAGAGGTCTCGCACCGCGCGCAAGAGGTCTCGCACCGCGCGCAAAGGGTCTCGCACCGCGCGCAAAGGGTCTTGCACCGCGCGCAAAGGGTCTTGCACCGCGCGCAAGGGGTCTCGCACCGCGCGCAAGGGGTCTCGCACCGCGCGCAAGAGGTCTTGCACCCCGCACATGTCTGCCTCCACTTTGCTACTTGCCAAAATCACTGCGAGCCGTATACTCTGGTTTGTTAAAAAAATCCAACCAACTGGAGGGTTCCTATGTCAATAGGCTGCTTGTATCGCAGGATGAACGCGGTTGGCTTGATTAATGAGCTGGGGTCGGTGGCCGCGGCGATGGAAAACAACCCCGCTTTCAAAAACGGAGTACCTCAAGGTGTGGCAAGTGCGGCAGAGTTGCTGGCCACCAGAGAACGGCTCAAGTACGCCCACGAGGGATCTTTGACCCATGATTCGAACAAGATCAAGGAGCGCAAGGCGGCTGAGGCGGAAGCTGTGAAAAAACTGGACTCGGTAGCGGCTTACTACACCCTTGTGGCTGTAAATGATCCGAGCGTACTTCTATACACCGGTTTCACCCCCAACATATCCCGCAAGGGCGATCCCACCCTGCTGATGGCGCAAGGGGTCGCGATATATCAGGGGCCCGTTTCCGGCAGCGCCGCTGTTACTGTCAATCCTCTCCCTGGAGTGATTCTATGGGAACTGCAGGTGGGGGAAGGGGACCTTTCTGTCGATAGTAATTGGCGTCCTCATGTCTTCAACGTCGGTGAAGCGATGGTGCTTCACGGCTTGACCGTCGACCGGGAACACGGCTTCCGGGTCAGGGGGCATAACCGTGCCGGAGCAGGGCCCTGGTCTCCACCTGTGACGTTCATTCCTAAATAGCGTCGATGCAAAGAAAAAGGCGTCTCCCCTAAGGGAGACGCCTTTGATTATTGCCTGGAGCGGATGCTGGCGGCTAGAGTTGGATGTACTCCTTGGGTTCGGTGTTGGTGGCCATGGTCCATACTGTTGCGGATCCCTTTCTCAGCACGTAGACGGCAAGCTGGTCGTAACCCACCTTTTCGACCCACGGCCTCAGAAACTCCCGCTTGGCCACGATCTCCTTTTTCAGATCAAGATCGTCCAGCGCTTCCACCGTTCCGGCGATCCTGACCTGGATCAGGTTTTCAAAGATGCCGTTGCTGAAACAGAGCTCGACCCTCGGGTTCCTGTTCAATTGATGGTATAGATCCTTGATCTTCCCGGTGTTGAAGACGATGCCGTCTTCATCTGCCCGGTACAGCAGCATCCCCCTTACATGCGGGATGTCGCCGTCGGCGGTGGCCATGTGGAAAATAGGATTCGAGTTCAGAAACTCCAGTATCTCGTTTCTAGTCATGGGGCACTCCTTTACGGGCGGTGATCATCGCCGGTGGCTGAGATACGGGATATTATACAACAATCCCGTTATCTGCAAGAATGATCAGATGAGTAACGGCAGGTCCTTTGTTTCACCTGCAAAAAACGCCTGAGGGCATGGTGAGATGGCTCCTGTCCGGTACAATTAAAAGCAGCAGTGCTTCCTGCAAGCGTACTGATGCCATAGCTCGCAAACGCATCATGACAGGAGGGCGAGCAACCATGAGAACGTTGGTTTTTCTGATCGTGCTGTTTACGACGGTTCCGGCCTACGCCATCGAAAAAGACAAAATCTCCCACTTCGCAGGGGGGGGCGTGTTGGGCCTCACCGCTGATACAATCATCTATCACACGAAGGACTGGGGGCAGCCACAGCGTATGGCCTTTTCCGGGGGGCTCGCTTTCATTCCCGGTTTTGCCATCGAGGTGGTCGATGAATTCAGCGGAACGCACTTCAGTTGGTATGACCTGCTGGCTGATGGACTGGGGTCTGTGACCGGGGTGGTGGCCGGGGAGCTGATCAACGGCAAGCTGTGGATCTCCGCGTCGCCCAGCCGGGTCAGCCTGACGGGGCATTGGTGATCCGGAGGCAGGGTTATGAAAGAAGAGAAGCGCGCCGACCCGGCGGAGCGCTGGGTGGCGACTTTTACCTGGGAAGACCGGCTCATCGCGCGCTTCTTCCCGCGCTTTTTCAAAAAGTACGCTCCTGAGGAGGTGCAGCAGCAATGGGCGGCAATCCTGGCCCGCAAGCAGCAGCGCCGGTCGGGACAAAAGGGTGATCCCGGGACGTAAGCTGTGTGTCGCTCCTCCCCCTCCAGCCTCGCGGACACCAGGCGCCGCGATGCCCAGGTCCGTAATGCGGGAGGGGGAGGACTCACGGCCGCTGCCGTCAGTTCGCGGTTACTTCCCCGTATGTTCCTTTTTCTCTTTCTCTTCCTTGTTTTCCTTCTTGGTCTTGTCGTGGGCAATCTCGATCTCGTTGGTTATCTTACCTTTCCCAACAACCTCTTCCGCTGCCTTCTCAACTGTTTTCTTTTCGTCTGCGTTTTTTACAGGGCCTTTCAATGTCACGTGACCGTCTTTGGTGATGATCTTCACGTTGTGCGCATATATCGAAAGGGTCTTGTCCTTTATGATGCTGCGCCGAATTTCCCTGGTTATCTCGCGGTCCGTCTTGTTCTCTTTCTGCTGCTCGGCGGTGGCTCCCTTTTCGGCGTTCTTTTTGGTGTTGTCCGCTTTGCTTGTGCTTTGTTGGGCGGCATGGATCCGGATCGGGGCGCTCAGTGCGACGGCAGCCGACAGGCTTACTGCCAGCATCATGCTCATCTTTTTCATGCTTTGACTTCCTCCTTGGCTTTGGTGTAAGGGATGCCCAATTCGGTTGAATTGGGAAAACTTAATATATAATGTGAAAATGTCAACGCAACGCGTGAGGAACATGCAATGAGGCCGGAGCGACGACTGGCAGAGACGACGTTTTGACTTCTGCGTCTGGTCCGATATCATTGAACTTTTCAAAGAGTGACGTGAAAAATCGGCGAAAGGAGCAGCGCCATTACCGACAGCGACGTTTCCCACATACGCAACATCGGCATCATCTCCCATATCGACGCGGGCAAGACCACCGTCACCGAGCGTATCCTCTTCTACAGCGGTGAAACGCACAAGATGGGGGAGGTGCACGACGGTCAGGCGGTCATGGACTGGATGCCGCAGGAACAGGAGCGCGGCATCACCATCACGGCAAGCGCGACCTCCTGCCGCTGGGGCGAGCACCGCATCAACCTGATCGACACGCCCGGGCACATCGACTTCACCATCGAGGTGGAACGGAGCGTCCGTGTCCTGGACGGGGCGGTGGCGATCTTCAGCGCAGTGGAAGGGGTGCAGCCGCAAAGTGAACTGGTCTGGCGCCAGGCGGATCGCTACCGGGTGCCGAGGGTCTGCCTCATCAACAAGATGGACCGCCTCGGGGCGGATCACGAGCATGTGCTGCGCCAGATGGAGCAACGCCTTGCGGCGAGGCCGGTGCTCCTGCAGCTTCCCGTCGGCACCGAGGGGGGCTTTTCCGGCGTCATCGACGTGATCGAGGAGGAGATGATCGTTTTCTCGGAGACCGACCTCGGAAGGACGGTAGAGCGTAAGCCCGTCCCCGCTCAGCACGAGGAAGCACTCCGAAACGCCCGCATGGCCGTCACCGAGGCCGCTGCGGACTTCGACGACCAGGTCATGTCCGATTTTCTCGAGGGGCGCGCGGTAGAGAGCCACCGCCTGAAGCGCGCGCTGCGCCGCGGAACCATATCCTGTAGTATCTTCCCCGTGCTGCTCGGATCGGCCTTGCGCAACAAAGGGGTGCAGCCGGTACTGGACGCGGTTTGCTTCTTCCTCCCGTCACCACTGGACCTTCCGGCGATGATAGGGCGGCATCCCGGAAGCGGTGATGCGGAAAGCTTCAGTTGCGATGCCGGCCTGCCGCTACGCGCCCTGGCCTTCAAGGTGATGGCGGAGGAGGGACGGCGGCTTACCTATGTGCGCATCTACAGCGGCAGGATGAAGCAGGGGGCAAGCGTCCTCAACCCCGGGCGCGGCGCAAGCGAGCGCATCAGGCACCTCTTCAGGATGCACGCCCATCGCAGGGAGGAGGTTGCCGAGGCCGTGGCGGGGGACATCGTCGCGGTGACCGGGTGCCAGACGACCCTTACCGGCGACACCCTTTGCGACCCCGAGCATCCCCTGCTGCTCGAGGGGGTCGCCGTGCCCGAGCCGGTGGTGTCGGTGGCGGTGGAAGCGAAAGGGGTTGAGGATCGCGGGAACCTTCTCGGTACGCTGGATTACTTCCAGTGGGAAGATCCGACCTTCAAGGTGCACGAGGACAAGGAGACCGGGCAGACCATCCTGACCGGGATGGGGGAACTGCACCTAGAGATCATCGTCGACCGGCTGCGCCGCGAGTACGGTGTTCAGGTGAAGACGGGGCGTCCGCGCGTGGTGTACCGTGAGGCCCTGCGCCGCGAGGTGGTGCGCCGCGAGGTCTTCCAGACCATCGCGGAGCGCCGCCCCGAGCAGGCGGAGCTTCTCCTGCGCCTTACACCCTCGTCACGCGGGTCCGGGGTCCGCATCGTCTTGCCCACCCCGGTCGCACCGATCACCCCCGAACTGCTAGCCGTGGTCGAGCAGGGGATCCTGGAGGCGTGCCGTGGAGGGTGCCTCACAGGCTATGCCATGACCGATCTCGAGGTGCAGGTCGTGGAAGTTCCCGTCGAGCCGGGTGTCGCCCCAAGCGAGCCGGCTTTGAGGGGGGCGGCGCAGCGGGGAGTGGTGCTGGCGGCCCGGGAGGGGGAGCCGATGCTCCTCGAGCCGATCATGAAGCTGGAGCTCGAGACCCCTGCCGATTACCTCGGAAAGGTGCTCGGAGGGCTGCAGCAGAAGAGGGGGAAGGTGGAAGGGCTGGACCGGCGCGGCGAGGTGGAAGTCGTGCGGGCGAGCGTCCCTTTGGCGGAGATGTTCGGCTACATGACCGAGCTGCGCAGTGCGACCAAGGGGAGGGGAAGCTACACCATGGAGTTCCAGGGCTTCGACGAGGCGCCTGCGGAGGTGCAGGAACGCTTCGGCCTGGCCGGAAAGGGAAGGTCCGGCGGTTAGCGTCGGCTTAATGACGCTATTTTTGCGGCTGTCGTGTTTTTCGCACCCCTTTGGTGAGTGGTTTGCCGTAAAATCAGCCTGTTACGGGTTTGGCCGGAAAATTGCTCCTGTGATATGGTATCAAAGACCCTGTCGCAAAAGGAGCAAGACGTGCTTTCATCGTTCCAGTCCCACCCAACTCACCGCGAGAACTCGCTGAAGAAGCAGCCGCTGCTCCACCGCTACGTACCCTCTGCCGCAAAGCACGATTTAAGGACCCCGCAGCCCACCAGGCAGGTGAGGCTTTCCGTCGGGGAGGGGGTCTTCGCCCAGCCGTTTCCTCTTATGGCATGAGGCGCCGAAAAACTCCTTAGCCGTTATTTTTACTTGAGGTCTTCACCATGACGCAAACGAGCACCGCACCCATAAAGATCGGGGTAAGCTCCTGCCTTTTGGGCGAGAAGGTCCGCTATGATGGCGGCCACAAGCACGACCGGTACCTGACCGATGTGCTCGGGCGTTTCTTCGCCTTTGTTCCGGTCTGTCCCGAGGTCGAGTCCGGCATGAGCGTGCCGCGCGAGGCGATGCGCCTGGAGGGTGACCCGGAGCATCCGCGCCTCATGACCCACAAGACCCGCATCGACAAAACCGAGCAGATGCTTGCCTTCTGCCGCGATAAGGTCGAGGCCCTTGCCCGGGAGGACCTGTGCGGGTTCGTCTTCAAAAAGGGGTCCCCCTCTTCGGGGCTCTTCCGCGTCAAGGTGTACCGTGACGGCATGCCGGCCAGAAGCGGCAGCGGCCTCTTCGCGCAGGCGATGGTCAGGCGGTTTCCGCACCTACCCATGGAGGAAGAGGGGCGGCTGAACGACCCGGTGCTGCGTGAGAACTTCATCGAGCGCGTCTTCGGCTTCAGGCGCTTTAAGGATTTCCTCGCCGGCAACCCCGAGCTCGGCGGCCTCGTCGAGTTTCACACCCGGCACAAGCTCCTCGTCATGTCCCACTCGACGCAGCATTACCGGGAGATGGGGGCGCTGGTGGCGCACGGCCGTGAGATCGCACTTTCCGAACTCCTTGAGCGCTACGAGGAGCTTTTCATGACTGCCCTGGAACTGCACGCCACGGTAAAGAAGCAGACCAACGTGCTGATGCATGTGATGGGGTATTTCAAGAAGGACCTCTCCGCGGAAGAAAAGCAGGAGCTTTTGGGCGTCATCGGCGATTATCACGACGGCCTCGTCCCCCTCGTAGTTCCCATCACCCTGCTGCGGCACTACGTCGCCAAATACCGGCAGGAGTACCTGGCAAAGCAGGTCTACCTCGCCCCACATCCCGCCGAACTGATGCTGCGCAACCACGCCTAAAGGTCCATCCGGGGGGTGGCACCTGACGTAGCCGGTCCTCCCTGTATAATTTCCTGTCACTCGCGTCCCGCTTCGGTTATAGTTTCCCAATTCCGAACCTCGGGGGGAATCAATGGAAGCGACGCGCGAGATCTACTGGAACGTCAACCACGGCCTCATCTGGGTCATGTACCTCTTCGCGTTCCTGGCCGTAGGGACCTGCGGTTTCGGATTCTGGAAACGGCTTCCCATGTACCGGCAGGCAAAGCCCCTCGACCGCCTCGATCGCCTCGCGCTGCGCGTGAAACTCATGCTGCAGGGTGCACTGACCCAGGTCAAGGTGCTCCGGGTCCCCGAGCCGGGAACGCTGCATGCCTTTTTCTTCTGGGGCTTTTTGCTGCTGTTCATCGGCACCCTCCTCATCATGCTGCAGGTCGATTTCACCGTTCCCCTCTTCGACCTCACCTTTTTGAAGGGTACTTTCTACAAGACCTACTCCATCGTTCTCGATATCGCCGGGATGGTTGCCATCCTCATGCTGGCAGGGCTCTTCGTGCGCCGCTTCTTCGTGAAGCCGGAGGGGCTCGTGACCAAGCGGGACGACTACCTGGCCCACGCCCTCCTCTTCACCATCCTCGTGACCGGCTTCGTCGTGGAGGCGCTGCGCATGGCGGCCACCGAGGTGACCGTCAACCCGGAGCTCGCCCGCTTTTCCCCAGGCGGGCTCCTGCTCACGCCGCTTTTCGCCGGCTGGGATCTCGGGAAGATCTCGGCGGCGCACAAGGCGCTTTGGTGGGGGCACTTCTTTCTCGCCATGGGGTTCATCGTCGCCATCCCCGGCACCAAGTTGCGGCATCTTTTCACCGACCCGGCGAACTACCTCTTCACCGACCTGCGCCCGAAGGGGAGCATCGCGACCATAGATCTCGAGGACGAGAGCGCGGAGCAGTTCGGCGCCGCCAAGGCGACCGATCTCGCCTGGAAGGACGTCTACGACGCCGACGCCTGTACCCTTTGCAAGCGCTGCCAGGACCGCTGTCCCGCCTGGACCACTGGCAAGCCGCTCTCGCCGATGCGGGTGGTGCAGCAGGTCGGGGAGATGGCGCTGAACGACCCGCAGGGGGATCTCTGCCGCTACGTGACCGAAGAGGTGCTTTGGGATTGCACCACCTGCCGGGCCTGCCAGGAGATCTGTCCGGTCGACATCGAGCACGTGAACAAGATCCTCGAAATGCGCAGAAACCTGGCCCTCATGGAAGGTAAGTTTCCCGGCGACGAGGTGCGCGGCGCCATCGCCAACTACGAGGTGAACGGCAACCCCTTCGGGCTCGGCTGGGCCGAGCGGGGCGCCTGGGCGGAAGGGCTCGACGTGGTGACCCTGGAGAGCGGCGAGCCTTTCGACGTCATGTACTTCGTCGGCTGTTACGCCTCCTTCGACCGCAGGAACCAGGATGTGGCACGGGCCTTCGCGAAGATCTGCTCCGCCGCCGGGGTGAGGCTCGGCATCCTGGGGAAGGAGGAGAAGTGTTGCGGCGAGCCCCCGAGGAAGCTTGGGAACGAGTACCTGTACCAGACCATGGCACGGGAGAACATAGAGAGGATCAAGGGGTACGGCGTCAAGAGAATCGTCACCACCTGCCCGCACTGCTTCAACACGCTCGCCCGCGATTACCGTGAGCTGGACTTCGATCTGCCCGTGCAGCATTACACCGTCTTCCTCGCCGAACTGATCGAACAGGGGCGCCTGAAGTTGGCGAAGGGGGAGAGCTTCGACTGCACCTATCATGATTCCTGCTACATCGGGCGCTACGCCGACATCTTCGAGCCGCCGCGCGAGATCGTAGAGAGGCTCGGCGGGAACATCACCGAGATGGACAGAAGCCGCATGGAGAGTTTCTGCTGCGGCGGGGGAGGGGGGCGTATCCTCGCCGAAGAGCGGGTGGGGACCCGGGTGAACGTGGCGCGCGTGCAGATGGCCGGGGAGACCCGCGCGCCGATGCTCGTCTCCAACTGCCCCTTCTGCCTCACCATGTTCGAAGACGGCATCAAGACCGGCGGCTACGAGGGGGAGATGGCGGCGCGTGACCTCGCGGAACTCGTGGCGCAACGGCTAGCTTAAACCCTCTCCCCTCGGGAGAGGGTGCCCGCAGGGCGGGTGAGGGAGGTGCTTGCAGCGGTGTCTCAGCCCTTGCGGCGCCCTCACCCCGACCCTCTCCCAAAGGGAGAGGGAGCCGAGGCGGGACATTTTTTTCCAATGAGCTTCATTGACTTGTGCGCCTTGCGCGTGCGATAGTGTGACGGGCTATCCCGCTGCAATCCCCGGGCGGTGAGCGCCGCACCAACGCACAAGGATGGAACAGTGGTTCACGACGCCTGCACAGGCACAGGAAAGTCCTTCGATAAGAAGTTCAGGACCCGCATCTTCCATCCCGTAGCCGGTCTTATCTTCCTCACCTTCCTGCTCATCACCCAAGCGGCACTCGCCGCTGCCGGGGGGCTCCTCCCCGACCAACCGGTCCATTTCGACCCCGCCTCGACCATCGTGGTGGGGGGAGACCGGGCCTATCCACCTTACGAATTCATCGACAAGGACGGCAACCCCGCCGGTTACAACGTCGACCTGACGCGCGCCATCGCCGAGGTGATGGGGATGAAGGTCGAGTTCCGCTTCGGCAACTGGTCCGAGGTGCGCGCCGGGCTCCAGGACGGCCACATCGACATCCTGCAGGGGCTTTCCTACTCGGCGCAGCGTCTGCAATCGGTCGACTTCTCTCCGCCGCACACCATCGTGCACCACGCCATCTTCGCAAGACGCGACACGAAACCGGTGAAGGGGCTCGAGGGGCTGCGCGGCAAGAAGGTGCTGGTCTTCCAGGACGGCATCATGCACGAGCGCCTGAAGCAGCTGGGCTTCGCGAAGGATCTGGTCCTCACCCCCACCCCGGCCGAGGCGATGCGGCTTTTAGCCTCCGGGCAGTGCGACTACGCCGTGGTGGCGCAGCTTCCGGGGATGTACCTGATCCGCGAACTGCGTTTGACCAACGTGGTCCCGGTGGCGAAAGCGGTGGTGAGCGAGCAGTACTGCTACGCGGTGAGCCGCGGCAACAAGGAACTGCTGTCCCGGTTCAACGAGGGGCTCGCCATCGTGATCAAGACCGGCCAGTACGCCGAGATCTACAACCGCTGGCTCGGCGTGAACGATCCCCCACGGGTGACGCGGGAGCTCGCCATCAGGTACGGCGCCATGATCCTCGTGCCGCTTCTCGTGATCCTGGCGGTCACCGCGCTCTGGTCGAAGACCCTGCACAAACGGGTCGCCGAGCGCACCACCGCTCTAGCCCAGGAGGTGGCCGAGCGCAACAAGGCGCTGGACGCGCTGAAGCGCCACCAGGACAAGCTGATCCAGGCGGACAAGATGGCCTCGCTAGGCACGCTCGTCTCCGGCGTCGCCCACGAGATCAACAACCCAAACGGCCTGTTGCTCCTCGACATCCCGGTCTTGAAGCGCGTGCACGACGACGCGGGTGAGATCCTGGAGGCCCATTTCCAGGATCACGGCGACTTCATGCTGGGGGGCGTTCCTTACTCGGAGATGCGCGAGGAGATCCCGCGCATCCTGGACGAGATGCAGGACGGCGCCCAGCGCATCAAGCGCATCGTCAACGATCTCAAGGACTTCGCCCGCAAGGACATGGGGCAGAAGACGCTCATCGACCTGGACGCGGTGGTGCGAACGGCGCTGCGCCTCGTCGACCCGACCATCCGCTCCTCGACGAACCATTTCCAGGCTGTACTGCACGGCTCGCTTCCGAACGTGCTCGGCAACGGCCAGCGCCTGGAGCAGGTCGTCGTCAATCTCGTGCTGAACGCCTGCCAGGCGCTCCCGGACCGGGAGTGCGGCGTGTTCATCGGCACGAGCTATGAGCAGACGGAAGGGGTGGTCCGGCTCCAGGTAACCGACCAGGGGGTGGGGGTGGCGGAAGAGCATCTGCCGTACCTCATGGACCCCTTCTTCACCACCAAAAGGGACAGCGGCGGAACCGGCCTCGGGCTTTCGGTCTCCGCGGGTATCGTGGAGGAGCACGGCGGCGCGCTGCAGTTTTATTCCGTTGCCGGCTCCGGCACCACCGTCACCCTCTCGCTGCCCGTCCCCGACAGGAGTAGGAAAGCATGAAAAAGACCCTTTTCCCCGCGTTCAGCATCCTGCTTGTGGACGACGAGCCGGCCTGGCTCAAGTCCTTCTCGCTCACGTTGAAGAGCTGCGCCGGGATCAACAACATCGTGACCTGCCAGGAGAGCCGCGAGGTGATGAGGCTTCTCGACCAGGGGGGGATCGGCCTCGTGCTCCTGGATCTCACCATGCCGCAGGTGGCCGGTGAAACACTCTTGCAGCAGATCGGCGAGCGGCATCCCGGGATCATGACCATCATCGTGAGCGGCATGAATCAGCTGGAGACCGCGGTGCGCTGCATGAAGCTCGGCGCCTTCGACTACATCGTGAAGACCGATGAGGAGGACCGGCTGGTCGGCGGAGTGATGCGCGCCATCCGGATTCTGGAGCTGCAGCAGGAGTTCCGCACCATGTCGGACCGCATGCTGTCGAGGCAGTTGCAGCATCCCGAGGCGTTCACCGAGATCGTGACCGGCGACCCGCGCATGCAGGACCTCTTCAACTACGTCGAGGCCGTTTCGCCAAGCCACCAGCCGCTTCTGATCACCGGGGAGAGCGGCGTCGGCAAGGAGCTGATCGCGCGTGCCGTGCATACCTTAAGCGGTTGTTCCGGGCCGCTTGTCGCCGTCAACGTTGCGGGCCTCGATGACACGGTGTTTGCCGATACCCTTTTCGGGCACGTCCGCGGCGCCTACACCGGTGCCGATCAGGCGCGTCCGGGCATGATCGAACAGGCGGGTAACGGCACGCTGTTTCTGGACGAGATCGGCGACCTGAGCATCGCGTCGCAGGTCAAGCTCTTGCGCCTGCTGCAGGAGGGTGAGTACTTCCCGCTGGGGGGGGACCGCCCCAAGCGGATGAACGCCCGCATCGTCGTGGCAACGCACCGCGACCTGGCGGAGCGGGAGGCGGCCGGAGAGTTCCGGCGCGACCTTTACTACCGCCTCTGCACCCATAAGATACACATCCCCCCCCTGCGCGACCGGGTGGGCGACATACCTTTGCTCCTGGAGTATTTTTTGGCCGAGGCGGCTAAATCGCTGGGGAAAAAGAAGCCGACCCCGCCAAAGGAGCTCGCCCAGATCCTCGCCACCTACAGCTTTCCCGGAAACGTGAGGGAGCTGCGCGGCATGGTGTACAACGCGGTGAGCCTGCACAAGGAACGCATCCTCAGCATGGACAGCTTCCTTAAAGCCATAGGGCAGAGCCGCAGCGACGCCCCCCTTCCCGCGCAGGGGCAAAACCCTTTTGCCGTTTTCGAACGCCTTCCCACTTTTGCCGAGGCGGCGGAACTGCTCGTCGAGGAGGCGATATCCCGGGCCAACGGCGTGCAGGCCATTGCGGCGCGCCTTCTCGGCATCTCGGCCCCCGCACTCAACAAGCGTCTCAAGATGTCGCGTAAGTAGCCAGACACAGAAGAGAGTAGCCCGCCGCGCCCTTCGGGGCGCTTTTTTTTTCTCCCTTTTTTTTCCTCGGCACCCCCTCCTGTACCCTGCAAACCGTCCCGCAACCGGCAATGGTGTTAACCATGGTTAAGATCTTAACCAGGGTTAAGTGACGCATACCGCCGAAAATACGCGCCTTTTCCAATTGCAATAGCAAAGGTGTTTTCTTTGGTTAATCCCTTTGAAGGGGTTTCTCGCGCTTAAAACGTTATTTTTGTATTTGATTCCGGATGCTTACATTCGTATACACACCTTGGTATTCGTCTTGCTGATATGAGGTGTCAAACGATGTTCCGGCGAAAAGAGCTGCAGATTCCATGAGCGGTTTTGCAATAGAAATATTTTCAAAGGAGAGACCATGAAAGCGAAGAAGTTTTACCAGGTTCTGTACTTCCAGGTGTTGATGGCGATCTCGATCGGGGTGGCCCTGGGCTACTACCTGCCCGAGACCGGGGCGGAGATGAAGCCGCTGGGTGACGGGTTCATCAAGATGATCAAGATGATCATCACCCCCGTCATCTTCTGTACCGTGGTGACCGGCATCGCCGGCATGGACGACATGAAGAAGGTCGGGCGCGTCGGCGGCAAGGCGCTTTTGTACTTCGAACTCGTCTCTACCATGGCCCTGGGCATCGGTCTGCTGGTGATCAACGTGATCCAGCCGGGCGTCGGCATGAACGCGGACGTCACCAAGCTGGACACCAAGGGGCTTGCCACCTACACCGCAACCGCCGCCAAATCCCACAGCTTCGCCGATTTCGCCCTGAGCATCATCCCCAACAGCGTAGTCGATGCCTTCGCCAAGGGTGAGATCCTCCAGGTGCTCTTCTTCGCCATCTTCTTCGGCATCGCCCTCTCCGCCCTGGGCGAGAAGGGAAAGCCGATCTACAAGTTCATCGATGACGTAGCCCACGCCCTTTTCGGGGTGGTCAACCTGATCATGAAGTTCGCCCCCATCGGCGCCTTCGGCGCGATGGCGTTCACCATCGGCAAATTCGGCCTGGGCTCCCTCGCCAAACTCGGCCTGCTGATGGGGAGCTTCTACCTCACCTGCCTTCTCTTCATCTTCGTGGTGCTCGGCACCATCGCCAAGATCTGCGGTTTCAACATCTTCAAGTTCATCTCCTACATCAAGGAAGAGCTCCTGGTGGTGCTCGGGACCTCGTCTTCCGAGTCGGCGCTGCCCCGCATGATGGCGAAGCTCGAGAATCTCGGGTGCACCAAGTCCGTCGTCGGCCTCGTCATCCCGACCGGCTACTCCTTCAACCTGGACGGCACCTCCATCTACCTGACCATGGCGGCGATCTTCGTTGCTCAGGCCACCAACACGCCGCTTACCCTTACCCAGACCATCACCATACTGGGTGTACTGATGCTCACCTCCAAGGGAGCGGCCGGCGTCACCGGCAGCGGCTTCGTCACCCTAGCCGCCACCTTCGCCGCGATCCCGACCATCCCGGTTGCGGGTCTTGCCCTCATCCTCGGCATCGACCGCTTCATGTCCGAGGCGCGCGCGCTCACCAACCTGGTCGGCAACGGCGTAGCCACCGTGGTGGTCTCCCGCTGGGAAAAAGAGCTGGACGTCGAGCGCATGAGGCGCGTCCTGAACCACGAGGAGGTCGACATGCCCGAGATGGGGCTCCTCGAGCCGGAGCTGGAGCCGGAAGAAGCTTAAACCGCTTAGGGCGGCCCCTTACGGGGCCGCCTTTTCGTTTGGTGCTTCCCCGTGGGGGAGCCCTGTCGAAGAGGGCGAGCATGCCGTTATTGCTCCCCTCTTTTTTTAAACTAAATTCAAGTATCAACGGGAGGAACGCCTAGTGAGCAAGAAACTGTCAGCCCTCGACTACCATTCCGGCGGCAGGAAGGGGAAGATCGAAGTCATCGCCACCAAACCATGCCAGACCGCGGCGGACCTGTCGCTCGCCTACTCTCCGGGGGTGGCCGAGCCCTGCCTCGCCATCCAGCAGAACCCGGACGACGCCTACAAGTACACCGCCAAGGGGAACCTGATCGCCGTTGTCTCGAACGGCACCGCGGTGCTGGGTCTCGGTAACCTCGGGGCGCTGGCCGGCAAACCGGTGATGGAGGGGAAAGGTATCCTCTTCAAGCGCTTCGCCGACATCGACGTCTTCGACATAGAGCTGAACACGGAGAACCCGGACGAGATCATCAAGGCGTGCCAGCTTTTAGAACCCACCTTCGGCGGCATCAACCTCGAGGACATCAAGGCGCCCGAGTGCTTCTACATCGAGGAGACGCTCAAAAAGACCATGAACATCCCGGTCTTCCACGACGACCAGCACGGCACCGCCATCATCTCCTCGGCGGCCCTTCTGAACGCGCTGCAGTTGACCGGCAAGAAGATCGAGGAGATCAGGATCGTGGTGAACGGCGCGGGCGCCTCGGCGAACTCCTGCGCGAAGCTTGCCATAGCGCTCGGTGTCAAGCCGAACAACATGATCATGTGCGACACCAAGGGGGTCATCTACAAGGGGAGAGTCGAGGGGATGAACCCCTACAAGGAGCTTTTCGCCGCCGATACGCCTTTCCGTACCCTGGAGGAGGCGGCGGCCGGTGCGGACGTCCTCTTCGGGCTTTCGGTGAAGGGGGCCTTCACCCCGGAGATGGTGCGTTCCATGGCGCCCAACCCGATCATCTTCGCCCTGGCGAACCCGGACCCGGAGATCACCCCGGAGGAGGCGCACGCGGTGCGCGGCGACGTGATCATGGCGACCGGCAGAAGCGACTACCCGAACCAGGTGAACAACGTGCTCGGCTTCCCGTTCATCTTCCGCGGTGCTCTGGACGTCCGTGCCACCGCGATCAACGAGGAGATGAAACTGGCCGCGGTGCAGGCGCTTGCGAAGCTTGCCCGCGAGGAGGTGCCCGACGCTGTATCGAAGGCGTACGGCAACGAGAAGTTCTCCTTCGGTCCGAACTACATCATCCCCAAACCATTCGATCCCCGCGTCCTTTTGCACGTGGCACCGGCGATCGCTCAGGCCGCCATGGACTCCGGCGTCGCGCGCCAGCCTATCGAGGACATGGCGCGCTATCTCGAACAGCTCGAGTGCTCGCAGGGAAAATCCAAAGAGATCATGCGCACGATCATCAACAAGGCGAAGAGCGATCCCAAAAGGGTGGTCTTCCCCGAGGGTGACAACGAGAAGATCCTGCGCGCGGCCCAGACCCTGGTGGAGGAGGGGATCGCCAAGCCGATTCTCGTCGGCGACCGCAAGAAGGTCCAGCAGAAGATGGATGAGCTGAACCTCGATCTCGACGTTCCCATCGTCGACCCGGCCGACTCGGAGCTGACCGAGGGGTACGCCGACGAGCTCTACCGTCTGCGCCAGAGAAAGGGGCTTACCCTGTCCGAGAGCAGGCGCGTCATGCGCCGCAAGTCGAGGACCCACTTCGCCACCATGATGGTGGCCCGTGGGGATGCCGACGCGCTTTTAGGCGGCATCGACACCCATTACCCCGACACCATCCGTCCGGCGCTGGAGGTGCTTGGAAAACAGGCGGGGCTTTCCAGCGTGCACGGCCTGTACATGATGGTTTTCAAGAAGGGGGTCTACTTCCTGGCCGACACCACGGTGACCATCGACCCGACCGCCGAGGAGCTGGCCGAGACCGCCATTCTCGCCGCCGAGAAGGTCGCCATGCTCGACATAGAGCCGAGGATCGCCATGCTTTCCTTCTCCAACTTCGGTTCGGTCGAGCACCCGCAGGCGCAGAAGGTGAAGCGCGCCGTCGAGCTCGTGAAGGAGCGCGCCCCGCACCTGGTCATCGAGGGGGAGATGCAGGCGGACACCGCCGTGGTCCCCGAGCTCCTCGACGGTTTCACCTTCTCGAAGCTGAAGACCCCGGCGAACGTGCTCATCTTCCCGGACCTCAACTCGGGGAACATCTGCTACAAGCTGCTCAGGCGTCTCGGGGGCGCCGAGGCGATCGGTCCCATCCTCATGGGGATGAACAAGCCGGTGCATGTGCTGCAGCGCGGCGATGACGAGAACGACGTGGTCAACATGGCCGCCATCGCCGTAGCGGACGCCCAGAACCTGTAATTTTCATCCCTTATTCATCGTGGTCCCCCGTTCCCCCTGCTCAGGCGGGAGCGGGGGATTTTTTTTATCCCGCCTTGTCTCCGTTTACGTCGTGTTTTATTTTGACGCTTCCCTGCACCCGTCCCCTGATACCCCCGCCCCTTCACTGGTTCAGAGCTTACCAAGAAACGGAGCCGGCCACGTTTTATTTTTATAACGCTCGTTCGATCTACATCTCGGGTTGCTGCCACTTAAGGGCTATATATCCGTTTTTAATAGGTTGTAGCGCACACGATTTCACGTTTGCTTGCGATGCAAAAGCGTTTGCCCGTGACGGTAAATCCGGTAAGACCAATTTTATTTACAAAGAAGTATAAAAGTGTTTGCCAAACATTCTGCATAGGAGTATATGAGTGTGGAGCGAGGCCGACCCCGGATTTTCGGCCAAAATAAAACAAACAAAATCTAATGTTGCACCCTTCGCTGGGGATGAAAACGGGGGGCGAGGAGGGAAGATGAACATCCACGAGTACCAGGCCAAGGCGATTCTCAGGAAATTCGGCGTGCCGGTTCCCGACGGCCACGTCTGCTACAACGGCGCGAGCGCCCGGGAGTGGGCGAAGCGGCTGGGGGAGGGGCCTTGGGTGGTGAAGGCCCAGATCCATGCCGGCGGGCGCGGCAAGGGGGGGGGCGTCAAGCTCGCCCGAACCTCCAGCGAGGTGCAGATGATCGCGCGCGACATGCTGGGGATGACCCTCAGGACCCATCAGACCGGCCCCGAGGGGAAGGTGGTGCACCGGGTGCTGGTGGAAAACGGCTGCAACATCGAGAACGAACTCTACGTGAGCCTCCTCGTGGATCGGGGCACGTCGCGCGTCACGGTGATGGCCTCGACCGAGGGGGGGATGGACATCGAGGAGGTCGCCGCCAAGACCCCCGAGAAGATCGTCACCGAGGCGGTGGATCCCCTGGTCGGGCTCACCCCGTTCCAGTGCCGCAAGATCGCCTTCAGCCTGGGACTCAGGGGGAAGCTGACGAACAAGGCGGTGAAGCTCTTCGGCAACCTTTATAACGCCTTCGTCGCCTGCGACTGCTCGCTCCTCGAGATCAACCCGCTGGTGGTTACCGCCGAAGGGGACCTGGTCGCCCTGGACGCGAAGTTCGGCTTCGACGACAACGCGCTCTTTCGTCACCTGCAGATCGGCGACATGCGCGACTTCGACGAGGAGGACGCGAACGAGATCGAGGCATCCCAGCACGACCTCTCCTACATCTCGCTTTCCGGCAACATCGGCTGCCTGGTGAACGGCGCGGGCCTCGCCATGGCGACCATGGACATCATCAAGCACTACGGCGGCGACCCGGCGAACTTCCTGGACGTAGGGGGCGGGGCGACCATCGAGCGCGTCACCGAGGCCTTCAAGATCATCCTCTCGGACAGGAACGTGAAGGGGATCCTGGTCAACATCTTCGGCGGCATCATGAAGTGCGACGTGATCGCCACCGGCGTCATCGAGGCGGCGCGCCAGGTCGAGATCAAGGTGCCGCTCGTGGTCAGGCTCGAGGGGACCAACGTTGAACTGGGCAAGCGCCTTCTCGCGGAGAGCGGCCTGAACATCGTCGCCGCGGACGGCATGGCCGACGGGGCCAAAAAGATCGTCGCCGCCGTAACGGCCGCGGCTTAGGAGGGCGTCATGAGCATAATGATCAACAAGGAGACCAGGGTCATCACCCAGGGAATCACCGGCGCCACCGGTCTTTTCCACGCGCAGGGCGCCCGTGAATACGGCACTCAGATGGTCGGGGGGGTCACCCCGGGCAAGGGGGGGAGCGTCGTCGACGGCTTCCCGGTTTTCGACACGGTGGCCGAGGCGGTGCATGAGACCGGCGCCAACGCGAGCGTCATCTACGTCCCCCCCCCCTTCGCCGCCGACTCGATCATGGAGGCGGTGGATGCCGGGGTGGAGCTTGTCTGCTGCATCACCGAGGGGATCCCGGTGCTCGACATGGTGAAGGTCAAGCAGTACCTGGTCGGGAAGAAGACCCGCCTGGTCGGCCCCAACTGCCCGGGCGTCATCACCCCGGGCGAGTGCAAGATCGGCATCATGCCCGGCTACATCCACAAGCCGGGCAAGGTGGGGGTGGTCTCCCGAAGCGGCACGCTCACCTACGAGGCGGTCTGGCAGCTCACCTCGATAGGCCTCGGGCAGTCGACCTGCGTGGGGATCGGCGGCGACCCGGTGAACGGCACGAGCCATATCGACTGCCTGCGTCTCTTCGAGGAGGACCCGGAGACCGAGGCGGTGATCATGATCGGCGAGATCGGGGGGAGTGCGGAGGAGGAGGCGGCCCGCTTCGTCAAGGAGCACATGACGAAGCCCGTGGCGGCCTACATCGCAGGCGTCACCGCCCCTCCGGGAAAGAGGATGGGACATGCCGGCGCCATCATCTCCGGCGGCAAGGGGACCGCGACCGAGAAGGTGGCGGTCTTGAGGGAGTGCGGCATCAGCGTGGCGGATACGCCGGCCGAGATGGCCGAGGCGCTATTGAAGGTCTACAGACCGTGACAAGGGGGCCGCACCACGGTGCGGCGGCGGAGAGCGACATGAAGAAGAAAGAGAACCCGCGTTATCACGTCCTCTCGGTTCGGGTGAGCCGCGAGGACCGCGAAGCGATCGAGAAATTTTCCAAAGAGGTGAACATGAAGGTGTCGGACTTGATGCGGGAGGCGCTCCAGGACGTGGTCCCCTGGCAGAGCACCTCCTAGTCCGCTGAAAGGGAATGCAGTGCATTTACAAGAGGAGCATGAGATGAACAGAAGAATGGTAACCATAGACGGCAACACGGCGGCGGCCCACGTGGCGCACGCCACGAACGAAGTCATCGCCATCTACCCGATCACCCCTTCCTCGGTGATGGGGGAGATCTCCGACGCGAAGAGCGCGGTGGGGGAGAAGAACATCTGGGGGACGGTGCCGCTTGTGTCCGAGCTGCAGTCCGAGGGTGGGGCGGCGGGTGCCGTGCACGGCTCGCTGCAGGCGGGGGCGCTCACCACGACCTTCACGGCGAGCCAGGGGCTTTTGCTGATGATCCCCAACATGTACAAGATCGCGGGGGAGTTGACCTCCACGGTCTTCCACGTCTCGGCGCGCGCCATAGCGACGCAGGCCCTCTCCATCTTCGGTGACCACTCCGACGTCATGTCCTGCCGCTCCACCGGCTGGGCCATGCTCTGTTCCAACAACGTGCAGGAGGTGATGGACTTCGCCCTCATCGCCCAGGCGGCGACCCTGCGCTCGCGCCTCCCGTTCCTGCACTTCTTCGACGGCTTCCGCACCTCCCACGAGGTCCAGAAGGTCGAGGAGCTCACCTTCGACGACATGCGCGCCATGATCGACGCCGAACTCGTGAACGCGCATCGCGCCCGCTGTCTCACCCCGGACCGCCCGGTGCTGCGCGGGAGCGCGCAGAACCCCGACGTCTACTTCCAGGGGCGCGAGACGGTGAACGGCTTCTACCCGGCCGCCATCGATATCGTGGAGAAGGAGATGGAGCGCTTCGCCGCGCTCACGGGGCGCAAGTACGCCACGGTGGAGTACGCAGGGGCGCCGGACGCGGAGCGGGTCGTCGTCATCATGGGCTCCGGGGCCGACACGGTACAGGAGACGGTGGCCGCCCTGAACGCACAGGGGGAAAAGGTGGGGGTGGTCAAGATCCACCTGTACCGTCCCTTCCCGCTGAAGGCGTTCGTGAACGCGCTTCCCGCCTCGGTGCGCCGCATCGCGGTGCTCGACCGCACCAAGGAACCGGGTGCCTTGGGGGAGCCGCTCTACCTGGATGTCCGGACCGCGATCGGCGAGGGGATGGCGGCGGGGCTCACGAGTTTCGTCGGCTACCCGGTGGTGGTCGGCGGGCGTTACGGCCTCGGTTCCAAGGAGTTCACCCCGGCGATGGCCAAGGCGGTCTTCGACAACCTGAAGGCGGCCCAGCCGGCGAGCAACTTCACCGTCGGGATCAAGGACGACGTGACCGGCGCGAGCCTCGACTACGACAGCTCGTTTCGGACCGCCATGGACGGGACCTACGAGGCGATGTTCTTCGGCCTGGGCTCGGACGGCACCGTGGGGGCGAACAAGAACTCCATCAAGATCATCGGCGAGGCGACCGACAACTACGCCCAGGCCTACTTCGTCTACGACTCGAAGAAGGCGGGGACCATCACCACCTCGCACCTCCGTTTCGGGAAAAAACCGATCAACGCGCCGTACCTGATCGACAACGCCGACTTCGTCGCCTGCCACAACTTCACCTTCCTGGAGAAGTACGACATGCTCGGCAAGGCGAAGCCGGGCGGCACCTTCCTCCTCTGCTCGCCGTTTTCGCACGACGAGGTGTGGGACAAGATGCCGGTCGAGGTGCAAAAGCAGATCATCGACAAAAAGCTCAAGGTGTACACGATCAACGCCATCAAGCTCGCCGAGGAACTGGGGCTTGGCGCACGCATCAACGTGATCATGCAGACCGCCTTCTTCAGGATCTCCGGTATCATCCCGCTCGAGACCGCCATCGCCGAGATCAAGGGGGCCATAAAGAAGAGCTACGGCAAGGCGGGGGAAAAGGTGGTGGCGATGAACAACGCCGCCGTCGACCAGGCGCTTTTGAACATCCACGAGGTCGCCGTCCCCGCAGCTCCCTCGAGCAGCATCACGAAGCCCGCGCCGGTGGGGGCGTGCGCGCCGCACTTCGTGAAGGAGGTGACCGGCCGCATCATCGCGGGCTTCGGCGACGAGCTTCCCGTTTCGGCCATGCCGATCGACGGCACCTTCCCGACCGCAACCTCGCAGTACGAGAAGCGCAACATCGCGGTGGACATCCCGGTGTGGGACGACAAGCTCTGCATCCAGTGCGCCATCTGCTCCTTCGTCTGCCCGCACGCGGCAATCAGGGTGAAGGCGTACGACTCCTCCGCGCTCGCCGGGGCCCCGGACGGCTTCAAGTCGGCGGACTCGAAGATGCCCGACCTGAAGGATATGAAGGTCACCTTCCAGGTTGCCCCGGAAGATTGCACCGGCTGCGGCGCCTGCGCCCACAACTGCCCGGCGAAGGACAAGGAGAACCCGGCGCGCAAGGCCCTGGAGATGAGCTTCCAGCCGCCTTTGCGCGTGAAGGAGGCGGCGAACTACCACTTCTTCCTGTCGCTTCCCGACCTCGATCCCGCGCGGGTGAAACTCGACACGCTGCGCGGCAGCCAGCTGGTGCGGCCGCTCTTCGAGTACTCCGGCGCATGCGCGGGTTGCGGCGAGACCCCGTACCTTAAGCTTCTCTCCCAGCTTTTCGGGGACCGGGCCCTCATCGCCAACGCCACCGGCTGCACCTCGATCTACGGCGGCAACCTCCCGACCACCCCTTGGGCCAAGCGCGCCGACGGGCGCGGCCCGGCCTGGTCCAACTCGCTCTTCGAGGACAACGCCGAGTTCGGCTACGGCATGAGGCTTGCCGTGGACAAGTTCAGCGAGGCGGCGCGGGAAATCCTCGCGCAACTGATCGCTTCTCCGTGCTGCGCGGAGCTTGAGCCGCTCATGCGCGAGATCATAGCCTGCGGCCAGGAAGGGCAGGCCGAGATCGAGGCGCAGCGGGAACGGGTGGCACGCCTCAAGGAGGCGCTTGGCGCCTGCCGCGACGAGAAGGCGGCGGAGCTCATACCCATCGCCGACTACCTGGTGAAGAAATCGGTTTGGTGCGTCGGGGGGGACGGCTGGGCCTACGACATAGGGTACGGCGGCCTGGACCACGTCATCGCCTCCGGCAAGAACGTGAACATACTGGTGCTCGATACCGAGGTCTACTCGAACACCGGAGGCCAGGCCTCCAAGTCGACCCCGATCGGCGCGGTCGCCCAGTTCGCTGCGGGGGGGAAGGGGATGGCCAAAAAGGACCTCGGCATGATGGCGATGGCCTACGGCCACGTCTACGTGGCGAGCGTGTCGCTCGCGAACCCTGGGCAGGTGGTGAAGGCGTTCATGGAGGCGGAGGCGTACGACGGGCCGTCGCTCATCATCGCCTACTCGCACTGCATCGCGCACGGCATCGACATGACCCGCGGCGTGGACGAGCAGAAAAAGGCGGTCTCCTCGGGTTACTGGCCGCTGTACCGGTACAACCCGGAGTTAACCTGCGCCGGAAAGAACCCGCTGCAGCTGGACAGCAAGGCGCCTACCACGAGCTTCGAGGAGTTCGCCGGCGGCGAGAACCGCTACAAGGTGCTCAAGAAGGTGAACCCGGAGGCCGCCGGGAAGCTGATGGAGAAGGCCGGCGCCTGGGCGGCGAGCCGCTTCGAGTACTACCAGAAGCTCGCGGCGCTCAGCTTCGGAGCGGAGGAATAAGCATAAATACGGAAGGGGCGCCTAGGGCGCTCGTCGGAATAGGCCGGGGGAGACCCCGGCCTATTCTCGTTTCGCAAAACGGTGTCGGCTTTCCTGCATCGATCCTACGCTCCAGCGTTGCATCGTTCCTACGCTCCAGCGTGGGAACGTAACGCCCGGGACGCCGGAGCGTCCCAAACGTGCGTTCCGACGGAGGAGCGTAGGAACGATCTCGATCGTTTCCCGCAGCGCCCTCACCCCGTCCCTCTCCCGCCTGCGGGCCGAAGCCCTGCGGTGGGAGAAGGCCCAAAGGGGGAGGGGGGAGAGACGTGCCGCTCTAAAAACATGAGAAGCGGCAAAAGAAAATTGACAAACGCTCCCACATGCATATTATCTTCGACTTCGGAATTACCGTCATTTACCCCCCGGAGGAGCGATGCGTACCTTCATCAAGCTGGCCCTCTTTTTTGCCGCAGCCTTACCGTGCCTCGCTTCGGCCGCCACCTACCAGTGGCGTGACGACGCCGGGGTGTTGCACTTCACCGACGACTCCGACCGCATCCCGGAGAGGTACCTCAAGCGGGTGACGGAAACCGATGCGACCGCTGCCGGCAAGGAGGCGGCCCCGGCGCAAAAAAAGCAGGAGGAGCCCGCCGCGTCCGAGGCTTCCGGGAGCGCGGCGAAGCCCGTCGCCCAGCCCGTCCAGTCGACCCCTCGCGCCAAGCTGGAGGCCGAGCTGAAACGGCTGAAGGAGGCTCTCGTTCTCAAGAAGGAAGAGCTTGCGCGGCTGCAGCACAAATGGATGGTTTCCAAGGGACGCACGCCGACCGCGAAGGAGATCGCGGAGTTCGAGAAGAAGCGCGCCAAGGGGAAGGCGACCTATGCGGACAACCCGTACGTGAACAAAAGCCCGCTCTCCTCGACGATACCGGCGCGCGTCGCCTACCGGAGCAAGCTCGAAGAGGTGCAAAAGGACGAGGCGCGGATCACTCAGCTCGAGCAGGAACTGCAGGCACTGAAGTGAGCCCCCGGTCCGGTGGCAGGGGAGGGGGGGACGCGGCGCCGGCGGTCAGTCAGGAGCGCATCGCGCGCCACCTCCGGAGTCTCGCGGGGGTGAGGCATCCCGCGGCGGCTCCCGCCGCTCTCGCCAAGGCACAGGCCTACATCGAGGAGAACCTGCGTTCGCTCGGGTACCACGTCGGGCTGCACCCCTTCACCGACGGCGGGAATACCTTTAACAACGTCATCGCGACCCGCACCGGGCGCTCGCTTCCCGGCAAGAGGGTCCTCGTCGTCGCGCACTACGACACGGTGGCCGGCTCTCCCGGGGCGGACGACAACGCAAGCGGTGTCGCCGTCATGCTGGAACTGGCGGGAGCGCTCAGCGGTCTCGTCCCGGAAATGACCCTGCAGTTCGTGGGGGTGAACCTCGAGGAAAACGCGGAGCCGGAGCAGTCCGGCAGCGGCCTGCGCGGCAGCAAGGCCCTGGCCCGGCTGGCGCGCGAAGAGGGGTGGGATATCGAGGCGGTGGTGGTCCTGGAGTCGGTGGCCTTTGCCGGCGCATCCGTGGTGCAGCGGGCTCCTGCCGGGTTGCCGGTCGAGGTCCCCGCTGTCGGCGATTTCCTCGCCGTGATCGCCAACGAGCGGTCGTACCCCCTTGCCGCGCGCTTCGTTGATGGGGCGGGGCGCGCCGCGCTCCCCGTGGTCCCTCTGGTGGTCCCAGGCAACGGCGAGATGTTGCCGGACTCGAGAAGATCCGACCACGCACCCTTTTGGGACGCTGGCTTCCCCGCCATCATGCTCACCGACACCACCAATTTCCGCAATCCGCACTACCACGGGGCGGGCGACACCTTCGAGACGCTCAACCTCCCCTTTGCCGCCGCCGTCTGTCGGGCGGTCGCCGCGCTTCTCACCGAGCTTGCCGGGTCTCCCGGCCGGTAAGACTCGCACCGACCCGCGCCGTCAGGGGCCCCAGCGGCTGCTTCGCATCCAGCTCCAGAAAGGATGCGAAGAGCTCGCCGCGAAGTTTTCCCATCGTCTCCAGCAATTCCTCCCTGGCGGCCCCGTCGGGAACGCGCTCCCGGACCAGTCCCGCAAAAACATCCACGTCATGCAGCTCTCCCAGCAGGTCCTGGTAGCGTTTGAGTATCCGTCTGGCTTCCTCGCCCTGGTCGGATAACAGCGGTGCCACGATCTCCAGGCGATAGCGCAATTTCTTGACCGCGATCCGGAGCCGGTGCTGCGCCGCGGCGTCCTTTCCCTCCAACGCTGTCGGCAGGAGGGCTTCAGCCTGTGCACCGCGCTCGGCAAACGCCGCTGCCGCAAATGATGGAAAGGGGTGAAACGGGTCCGCCTGCCGTCTCTTGAAAGGCTCAGGAGTGCCGAGTCCACGCTGGAAATCCTTGCGAAGCGCCGCGGCGTCGAAGCGCCTGAGGTCCTTTTCCAGCTTCAACCGGATCAGTCCCCCCTCCGCGGTCAGCTCCTCTCGCAGCCGCCTTGCTTCCGGCCGTGCTTCCATCGGTGCCTGCGACTCCAGATCTGCGAAGAAGAGAGCGGCCTCATCGGCGTTGCGCAGTTCCCCAAGCAGCCGGGTAAGCTCTCTCACCCGGTGCGAGAGGCGCCGCAACCTCCCTCGCGGGAGGATGGGCGCGAACAGGGCGAGTCCCTCGCGCAGGCGCCGGGAGGCGACGCGCAGATCGTGCACGTCTTCCTGGTCAAAGCCGCGTACGGTCTTCTTGAAGAGGCGGAAAAACTCGTCCTGCAGCGCGTCAAGCAGTTTGAGACCGGCAAGCCAGAGACACGACAAGTGGAGTTGCCGAGCGGAAATGGGTGTGCTTTTGACAGTCATAGCGATTACCTGGACTGGCAGTAGTATAACACCCATCCTATGATCAGGATAACCGCGCCGGTGACTGCATGCCCAAACATGGTGAACTTTCCGCGACAGCCAAGCAAAGAGCCGCGTTGTGAAACTCTACTGGACCTTGTTGATGGAGATGAGGAAATCCATGACTGCGAGGAGGTTGGTGAGCCTTCTGAAGAGTCTGTGCTTTTCCTGGGTGTCCCCCGTCGATTTAAACCTTGTCAGTAGCAGATGGTACTGTTCATAGGCCAGATCGAAGGCCTTGGTCTTTTTCAAGGTGTCGCTCCCCCTTTCTCGGGATAAAGATTAAATATTTATAACTGTCCGAGCCGCGTGTGTCAAGGTGGCGTCCGTGCACAGGGGCGTTTTGCAAAAGCGGTCGGACCGGATTGGTAAATTTTAATCGTATGTTATAGTGGGGCGGTTGTTCACTAAACGTCAGGAGGTTAGTCATGAAAAGAGCTCTTTCCATCATCGTCAGTGCCCTGGTTGCCGTTTCCTTCGCGGCAACGCTTTGGGCTGCGGAGAGCACCGGGACGGGTATGGACGGGAATGCGGGACCGGGAACCGGCGTGTCTGCCGGCGATCAGACCGACCAGGGAACTGCCGGCACCGCCCAGACGAAGAAGACCAAGAAGACCAAGAAGAAAAAGAAGAGGACGAATAAATCCAGGAAGCAGACCAGGAGAACGACCGGCATGGACAATAAGCCCAACTACGGCAAGCCGGACCTGGGCGGGCCGAGCGGGACCATGGGGACCGGCGGAACCGGACAGGGGACCGGAACCGACGGGACCACCGGACAGTAAGGCTCGCGCCGCGCAGAGGCCGTCCCGAAAAGGACGGCCTTTTTCGCGGCTGCGGCATTTTAGGCGGAATCACCCGCCGGGGGGGCAATACGCCCACAAAATCCGCCCAAGCGAGGGGAGCGCAACGCGCCGTTCATCCTGCGATTCTCTCGTTCGACAGGAAAAATTGGCGGCAGTTCTTGGTGTGAGACTCTAAGCTGCTGATTTTGCGGACTGAATCGTCGGGAGGGCGAAGGGGGGCGCGATAATTACAAAAAACTCAACTTCTGGTGCGACAATTGCTAGGAAATGCCCGTAATCATTGCGAGAAGGGGCGTCAGGGCAGGGAGGAGCGATGGAAAGGGTACTGGGGACGGCGGGGCGAAGCGAAGCGGAGATGTGCGAGCGGGAGAAAAGCGGCGCCCTTTTGACCTGTGTGGGCGTTTTGGCGGCGATCAATCTGGCGGTGTTGATGGTGGTGACGCAGCTCCCGATCACCTCGCCCGGGATCGAACGTATGGTGCTGGGTGGGGAGAGCGTGCAGGCGCACCTCCTGCAGGATCGCGCCGACGGCAGGCCCGCCTTCCAAAGCTGTGCGGGGGGAGGCTCCGTCAACTGCCATGGAAACGGGAACCTCTCCGGCATCTAAACCGATTTACCGCGAACCCGCCCTAGACCCACCTGAGACCTTCTCCGGCGACCGCCGAGCCGCCGTTGCCTCCTGCCGACACCGCCGCACCGCCGTTGCCGCCTTCTGCGCCTGCTTCCATCCCCTCGACTTCACCTTCCTTGCCTGAGTCGGAAAGCCCGAACTTCTTCATGCGGTAGCGCAGGGTATCCCTGCTGGTCTTCAGGAATTTGGCCGCCTTTGACTGGTTGCCGCCGGACTTCTTGAGCGCCAGCTGTATCAGCATCTTCTCGAGTTCCTCCAGCGAGATGCCGGTGGAGGGGAGCACGATATGCTCTCCCGCGAAGTCGGAGCTGATCACGCCGCCTACCTCGCTTTCCCCTGCGGGGAGCTTGCACTGACGTATCTCCGGGCTCAGGAACTCGGGTGTCAGCACCTTTCCCTGCTCGAGCATCATGAGCCGTTCGATGCAGTTGCGCAGCTCGCGCACGTTGCCCGGCCAGTCGTACCTGGTGAGATACTCGAGCGTCTCGGGGGAGGCGTTGGTCACGCTCCTGCCGTACTCTTCGTTCAGGGTCTCTATGAAGTACTGCACGAGCGACTCTATGTCCTCCTTGCGTTCCCTAAGCTTCGGGAGGCAGATGTTCATCACGTTCAGGCGGAAGAAGAGGTCGCCGCGGAATTTTCCTTCCTTCACCATCTTCGGGAGGTCCTGGTGCGTTGCGGTGATGATCCTTACGTTCGCCTCGACGTCTTCCTGCCCGCCGAGCCTTCTGAAGCGTTTGGTTTCGGTCGCCTTCAGGATCTTGGCCTGCATCTGATAAGGCATGTCGCCGATTTCGTCCAGGAAAACCGATCCGCCTTCGGCGAGCTCGAATACCCCCTTCTGGCGCCGCGAGGCGTCGGTGTATGCCCCCTTCTCGTGGCCGAAGAGTTCGTTCTCCAGGAGGTTTTCCGGGATCGATGCGCAGTTGACCTCGATGAAGGGGGCGTCCGCGCGGGCGCTGTGGTAGTGGATCGCCTTGGCGACAAGCTCCTTCCCCGTACCGCTCTCCCCGGTGATGAGCACCGTTTTGGCATCGGCGTCGGCGCAGATCTTGATCATCTTGAAGACCTCGATCATCTTGGGGCTGTTGCCGACCATCTTCTCCTGGTCCGACTTGCGGCGCAGTTCGTTTCTGAAGTAGTCCACCTCCTTCTTGAGGCGTCGCTTCTCGAAGGCGCGCTCCACGACATGCTTCACCGCTTCCAGGTTGAAGGGCTTGCCGAAGTAGTCCTCGGCCCCGTCCTGCAGCGCCTGCACCGCCGAATCCGCGTTGGCGTACGCGGTGATCATGATGACGTAGAGATCATCGTTGGCGGCCTTGAAGCGCTTCAAAAGCTCGAGGCCGTTCACATCGGGAAGGCAGATGTCCAGCATGACCAGGTCGGGCTTGAAGGTCTCGAATTTCTGGAGTGCTTCGCTGCCCGATGCCGCCGTGTCGACCTCGTAGCCGTCTTTTTTCAGGCTCGCTGCGAGCGACCATGAGATCAGCTTTTCGTCGTCAACAACCAGGATTCTGTTTTTGCTCATGTTGAACGTTCCTTCCTCGACCTGTCACGGGTGGGTGATGCTGGACGGCGTGCGTAGTGGCCCAAGTACGGGAAATGACTGCGGGCAACGTCGCCGCTTGCACCGCGAAAAGCCGGCACATACTACCATTCATGTTGAAAATTGTGTATAGATTTTTTTATATAAATACGGTGCTCGCAACCTATCACGTCAACTGTTGGGTTATATCACCATGCCGGCTTGGGGCAAATGCCCCGCTTGGTGCGCCATCTGCCCCGCTTGTGGTGCCGGTCGGGGGCTTTTACTTTTAATTTTGTCCCGTTGTGTTACAATTTCTCGCCGGTTGCGCTATTTCGCGCAGTTTGTGCGGGTTTTTCAGTAGCACGGCGCGCGAAAGCCGGCGCCGGCCCGGAGGCCTCACTTTTACCTGCTGGCGAAAAGGTGACCGTTTTCGGCGCCTTTAGAGCTCTGCCGGGTGACGGCGGCGAAGCGGCGTACCGTCATTCAGCCCGTTGCGGCAACCTCTTTCCTCGTTGTACAGCACGATACGTGCCGACATACCTCGCGCCGGCGCCCGGTGCCGCACCCGTCTCCGGCCCCCCCGAGATGCCCGGTACGGCGAACACGCCGCAGCGGATGGCAAGTTATGTGCATATGTCGTGCATGCATTGAAAAGGAGCGAGGTGGTTCTTATGAAAGTGATACGGATATTTTGCTGGCTCTTCCTGTCGGTTTTGCTCGGGGCTGCCTACTGCCACGGCTTCGACGGCACCGATTTCAAAGGGATCAAGAAACTGGCTGAAAAGGGAGACGCCGAGGCGCAGATGAAGGTAGGGGTGATGCTTTCCGCCGGGTTGGGCGTCGAGCAGGACCGGCTCGAGGGGCTCAAGTGGTACCAGAAATCGGCGGAGCAGGGGTACCCCGAGGGGGAATGGAACCTCGCCTTCGTTTATATCCGCGGTGAAGTAGTCCCGCAGGACTTCAAAAAGGCCTTCGAGCTCATGCAGAAGGCGGCCGACGCGGGGCTTGCCGACGCGCAGTACGACCTGGGCATGATGTACCTGCAGGGGCTCGCCCTGCCGGCCCCGGACCAGGGGAAAGCCGAGGTGTGGTTTCGGAGGGCGTCGACCCAGGGGCACCGAGAGGCCAAAAGGGTCTTGAAGGAACTTGCCGCCGTCCCGACCGCAGAGCAGCAAAAACCGTAGGAAGCCGGAGTTTCAATTCACTCAACCTGTTCCAGGAGCAGCAGATGTCCAGTACTCTCGAAGCGCAAGACACCGAGCGCGCCGCGTCCGCGGCCTGCTTCGACTTCTCCCACATAGCCGGCGAACTCGAAGAGAGCCGCAGGCGCCTAAGCGCCGTCTTCGAAACGGTGCAGGTCGGCATCGTCATCATCGATGCGGAGACCCACACCATCGTCGACGCGAATCCCAAAGCGGTGGAACTGATCGGCATCGACAGGGAAAACATGGTCGGCGCCGTCTGTCACTGCTTCATCTGCCCCGAGAAGGTCGGCTCCTGCCCGATCACAGACCAGGGGCTGCGCATCGACAACGCCGAGCGTCGCCTTCTCAGGGGCAACGGCGAGACCATCACCATCGTGAAAACGGTGGCGAGGGTTAGACTGCACGGGCGGGACCACCTGGTCGAGAGCTTCCTGGACATCTCCGACCGGAAGAAGGCCGAGGAGGAGTTGAAGGAGAGCGAGGAGCGCTACCGCGACATCCTCGACAACGCCAACGACCTCATCCAGAGCGTGGACGCCACCGGCAAGTTCATCTACGTGAACAGCGCCTGGAAACGCACCCTCGGCTACAGCGACGAAGAACTCGCCTCGATGAACATCTTCGACGTGATCAAGCCCTGCTGCCAGAGCCACTGCGCCAACATGTTCGCCCAGCTGAAAAGCGGGCAGAAGATACCCCGGGTGGAGGTGGAATTCCTCGCCAAGGACGGCCGCAGCATCATCCTGGAGGGGAGCATCAACTGCAACACGAACGAGGGGCAGGCGATCAGCACGCGCGGCATCTTCCGCGACATCACCGAGCGCAAGCTTATGGAAGCGGAGCTCATGCAGAGCGAGGATCGCTACCGGAAGCTCTTCGAGAACGCACCGGAAGCGATCGTGGTGCAAAGCGAGGGGCGCTACTTATGCGCCAACAAGGAGGCCTCCAACCTCTTCGGTCTTGAGAACCCCGAGGATCTGGTCGGCAAGTCGATCTTCACCTTCGTGCACCCCGACTTCCACGGCATGGTGCTCGAGCGCATCCAGCAGATCAAGGAGACCGGAGAGGCCTGCCCGCTGCGCGAGTCGAGGATCGTGCGCAAGGACGGCGCGATCATCGACGTCGAGGCGACCGCGACCGGGATCATCTTCCAGGGGCAGGAGGCGATCCAGGTGATGCTGCGTGACATCACCGAACGAAAGCAGGTAGAGGCCCAGCGCAGGGAGCTGAACGCCCGGTTGGAGAAGATGGTCGAGGAGAAGACCCGGCACCTGAAGGAGGCCCAAGCCAAGCTGATCCAGTCCGAGAAGATGACCACGCTGGGGGAGGTGATCGCGGGGGCGGCGCACGAGCTCAACAACCCGCTGGCCGGGATACTCGGGGCGATCCAGATGCTGCGCAGCAACGCGCTCGCCCACCCCATCGACAGCGAACTCATGGAGGGGATCGACGTGCTCGAGAGCATCGAGAGCGCCGCCGTCCGCTGCCAAAAGATCGTCGAGGACCTGGTCCGCTTCACCACCCAGGTGCGCTGCAACTTCAGCGAAATGGACATAAACCAGGTGCTCAAGGACACCCTCGAGATCATGGAGGGTCCCTTCAAGGAGCAGAAGATCGAGGTGAAGCTGCATCTCGACCCGGCCGTCCCACCCATCGAGGGGGACTTCGTGAAGCTTCTGGAGGTCTACGTCAACCTGCTGCAAAACGCGAAGAGCGCGCTGCCAAACGGCGGCAGGATCGACATCAGCACGAGGCTTATGACCAAGTACGGGGAGCAGCCCCAACTCGCCGTCGTGATCAAGGACAACGGCTGCGGCATCCCGCCCCAGAACATGGGGAAGATCTTCGATCCCTTCTTCACCACGAAGCCCGCCGGGAAGGGGCCGGGGCTCGGCCTCACCGTGAGCTACGGCATCATCAAACGCCACGGGGGGGACATCGACGTCCAGTCGACGGTCGGCAAGGGGACCGAAGTCACGGTGACCGTGCCGATGCGGCAGCAAATGCGGTCGTCCCAGATCATCGGCTGAGCCACGCACGGGAATTTTTCGACGACCACGCGCAAAATGAGCTTAATTTCATTTGACTTTTCCCTCTCCATCTGGTTAATAGTCTGACTCGATGGCAAGGCAAGCCGGCTACCTGGGGCGATCTCCAGGGCGGGTGCGAGCCGATCGCAAGCGTGCTATGCGGACAGCCGAAAAACTGGATAAACGATAATACTAAACCATCCGCGAGGATGGGACGGAAAGCCTATAGGGTCTCACCGAGACAGCCGGGTTGCCGAAATATCTAAGCTAAGATATCGGTAACCCGTTTTTTTTCGCCCGCTTTTAATGATCCCTCCCCAACCACCCCGGCGCCGAACCTGCGGACCGGAGGTGTTTTTCCCTCCTTTACATCCATCACATTTTTCGTGTCGGGGCGCTTGCCGCGGCAGGAGCTTTCCCATGCATGATGCGGCCAACGCCGAAATGACCTGTTTTCCCCAGGCCCGCGAGCAGCACGGTACCGGTTCACCCCAGGACCAGGAGCGGCTGACGATGCTGAAGGAAGCGATCGACTCGCTCCCGATCGGGCTCGGGATCACCATCAGTGACACCGACGGCAGGATCGTCTACACGAACAACGTGGATGCGGAGATGCACGGGTACGCACCGGGGGAACTGATCGGCAAGGAGGCGCGTATTTTCGCGCCGCGCCGCGACGACGTCGTGCCGCGCATCAGCCCCGGCAGCTTCTGTCTCTGGACCCGGGAGTGCCTGAACGTGCGCAAGGACGGCATGGAATTCCCGGTGCAGCTCACCTCGCGTGCCATCAAGGACCAAAGCGGGCGCTGCCTGGGTGTCGTCACCGCCTGCGAGGACCTCACCGCCCGGAAGCTGTGCGAGCAGCAGCTGGAAACCCTCGCCTACTACGATCCCGTCACCCGGCTCCCGAACCGGTCGCTGCTCATGGACCGCCTGCACCAGGCGCTCGCCCTGGCCGAGCGGGAGAACCGGGAGCTCGCCCTGCTCTTCCTCGACCTGGACAACTTCAAGGACCTGAACAGCTCGAAAGGGCACGAAAACGGCGACCGGTTCCTCCAGGAGGTGGCCGCCCGTCTGGCAGGCTCCCTCGGGGAGTCGAACACCCTCGCCCGGCTCGGTGGGGACGAGTTCGTCATCGTGATCAACTCCGGACCGGACGAGGTCGGCGTCGCGGCGATGGCCGCGAGACTTCAGGATCTCTTCACGGCACCCTTCGTCATCGACGGCGAGGAACTCTACGGCAGCACGAGCATCGGGATCGCCCTTTACCCGGACGACGCAAGCGACGTCGAGAGCCTGCTGCGCTGCGCCGATGCCGCCCTTTACCAGGCCAAGAGCGAAGGGAAGGGGATCTTCCATTTCTTCTCCCAGGAGATGAACGAGCGCAACATGCGCCGGGCCGCCCTGGAAAACGGCATGCGCCAGGGGATCGGGCGGGGGGAGTTCTACCTGCACTTCCAGCCCCAGTGGGACCTGAAGAGTTTCCGCCTGACCGGGGCCGAGGCCCTTTTGCGCTGGCAGAGCCCAGAGTTCGGCCTGGTGGGGCCGGACGAATTCATACCGATTGCCGAAACAAGCGGCCTCATCTTCGAACTGGGGGAACTGGTGCTGAACGAGGCCTGCCTCCGCGCGGCGCGCTGGTCTAAGATCTGTCCGCAGACGAAGATCGCGGTCAACATCTCCGGGCGGCAGTTCCGCCAGCCCGATTTTTTGCAGACCGTGGAGCGCATCATCGAGACGACCGGGGTTCCCCCGAACTCGCTGGAGCTCGAGTTGACCGAGAGCGTCATCATGGAGCGCGCCGAGAGAAACATCGACACCCTGCGGGCCCTGAAGAAGATGGGGGTGCGCCTGAGCATCGACGACTTCGGCACCGGCTACTCATCGCTTAGCTACCTGAAGCACTTCCCCATCGACGCCATCAAGATCGACCGTTCCTTCATCGCGGAGCTCACAAGCGACAGCGACGATGCCGCCATCGCGGTCGCCATCATCTCGATGGCGCGCAGCCTAAAACTCAAGGTGGTGGCCGAAGGGGTGGAAACGAGCGACCAGCTCCACTTCCTGGCCGGCAGGAAGTGCGACGAGGCGCAGGGGTTCTACTTCGCCACCCCGATGCCGGCGGAAGAGTTCGAAAACTACATAAGGGAGTTCTGCGGGCGCAGCGAGATCGTTCATCCCCCTGCGTCACACTGACACCCCAATCCAGAGGAGGTACATCCATGCCGCTTAAGAGAAAAGCGCTCTTTGCGCTCATGCAGGTCGTTGCCTTGCCGCTTATGGTCCCCGAGATCCACGCGTCCAACGTAGGGGTCGACGTCAACATTCACCTTGGCAACCAACCCCGTCCCGTGGTCGTGGCGCCCCCTCCGCCGGCACCCCGCCCGGTGGTGGTCGCTCCGGCGCCTCCAGCTCCCTATTACGATGACGTCGAGGAGGACGTGGAGTTCGTCTATCCGGAGCGGCTCGGCTTCTACGTCGCGGTGGGCGTGCCGTACGATCTCTTCTACCTGAACAACGTCTACTTCGTGTTCCGCGACGGGCGCTGGTACCGCTCTCCGGACAACAGGGGGGGATGGTACCCGGTGCGCTACCGCGAACTGCCGCCGTCGCTGCGTCGCTACCGCATCGAGCGCATCCGCGAGTACCGTGCCCGCGAGTATGACGTGTACCGGCACGACCGCGAGCATTACCGCGGGCGGCACCGCAGTGACAAGGGGTACTGGAAGGCGGTGCGCCACGAGGCCAAGGAGCAGCGCAAAGAGGATAAGCGCTTCAATAAAGAACAGCGCAAGGAGGAGAAGCGCTTCGAAAAGGAGCAGCGCAAGGAGGACAAGCGCTTCGAGAAGGAGCAGCGCAGGGAGGAGCGGGAATTTGACCGCGACCACCACGGGCGGTAGCGTGAACCGCTGCGGCTGGGCGGGGAGCGATCCCCTCTACTGTTCCTACCATGACCTCGAATGGGGAGTGCCGGTGCACGACGACCGCCTCCTCTTCGAGTTCCTCACCCTCGAGGGGGCCCAGGCCGGGCTTTCCTGGATCACCGTGCTCAGAAAGCGCGAGGCGTACCGGCGCGCCTTCGCGGGGTTCGATCCCGAGGCGGTGGCGCGCTTCGGTGCGGCCGACGAGGCGCGTCTCATGGCCGACGCCGGGATCGTACGGAACCGGCTGAAGATCTCCTCCACGCTCGGCAACGCCCGCGCGTATCTCGCGGTGCAGGAGGAGTTCGGGAGTTTCGACGCGTACCTCTGGCGCTTCGTGGACGGCACACCCGTGCAAAACGCCTGGCGCACCCTGAGCGAGGTCCCCGCGACGAGCGAGGTTTCGGACCGGTTGAGCCGCGACCTGAAAAGGCGCGGCTTTCGCTTCGTCGGGAGCACCATCTGCTACGCCTTGATGCAGGCGGTCGGCATGGTCAACGATCACACCGTCGGCTGCTTCCGGTGGCAAGAGCTGGGGGCGCGCTGACCGGCAGGCCCCCTTTCCCCAAAGTAGAGCCGGCTCAAAACCTTCCTTACCATTTGCACCCTCGCCCGATTTCGGGTAATTATGAAGGGTCGTTCCTCAAGCTTTTCACTTCCGCCATCTACGTAAAAGCCCTTCCGGATGCCGCCCGCGGTGCTCCGGCGGGCTCCATGAGGAGAACCCATGTTTCGTCGCACCAAGATCGTAGCCACCGTCGGCCCCGCCAGCGACTCCAAGGAGATGCTGGATACCCTGATCCATGCAGGTGTCGACGTTTTCCGCCTGAACTTCTCCCACGGCGATTACGCAACGAAGGCACAGGTCATCGAAAACATCCGCAACCTTTCCAAGGAGCACGAGCACGCCGTCGCCATCCTGGGCGACCTCCAGGGACCGAAGATCCGCACCGGCCTCATGGCGGGGGGGAGCATGCCGCTTTCCGCCGGAAGCGAGGTGGTGGTCACCACGCGGGAGGTGCTCGGCGAGGGGAACCTGATCCCGACCATCTACCGCGGGCTGCCGCACGACGTGAAGACCGGCGATCGCATCCTTCTGGACGACGGCCTCATGGAGCTAAAGGTGTTGGGCGTCGAGGGGGATGACGTTCGTTGCCTCGTCGTCACCGGCGGTCTTTTGAAGGACCGCAAAGGGATCAACCTCCCCGGCGCGAAGGTCTCGGCCCCCGCGCTCACCGAGAAGGACCGCGAGGACCTGCAGTTCTGCATGGAGCAGCGCCTGGACTACGTGGCGCTCTCCTTCGTGCGCCAGGAGTCGGACGTGCTGCAGCTGCGCGAGATCATCGACGCGGCGGGTTCTCCTTTGCGCATCATCGCGAAGATCGAGAAGCCCGAGGCGGTGCTCAACTTCGCCGCCATCCTGCGCGCCTCCGACGGCGTCATGGTGGCCCGCGGCGACCTGGGCGTAGAGTTGAACCCCGAGAAGGTACCCCTCATCCAAAAGCGCATCATCCGCAGCTGCAACGAGGCGGGAAAACCGGTGATCACGGCGACCCAGATGCTCGAGAGCATGGTCAACAACCCGCGCCCGACCCGTGCCGAGACCTCGGACGTCGCCAACGCGATCCTGGACGGCACCGACGCCATCATGCTCTCCGCCGAGACCGCGTCCGGGAAATACCCGGTGGAGGCGGTCTCCATGATGGTCCAGGTGGCGCGCGACATCGAGAACGACCCGCAGCTCATGGCGCAGTGCTGCAAGGGACCGGACGGCAAAAACGGCCTCCCGAACATCTCCGAGGTGATCGGCATGGCCGCCTGCCGCGCGGCGGAGAGCGTCAAGGCCGCCGCCATCCTCGCCTTCACCCAGACCGGGAGCACGGCGGCGCTCGTCTCGAAGTACCGTCCCGCCCAGCCCATCATCGCGGTGACCCCGTCGCAGGAGGTGCGCCGCCGGCTCGCCCTGTACGCCGGGGTGCACGCCCTGAGGGTCGACATCGAGGGGGACACGGAATCGCAGATCCTCTCGGTGGAGGCCGCGGTACTCGATACCGGCTGGCTCAAAAACGGGGAACTCGTAGTGATAACCATGGGGAGTCCGCTCTCAAGCCCGGGCACCACCAATCTGATGAAGGTGCACCGTCTGCATGAGCCCGTGGCGGATCCAAAGCGCTGAGTCAGTCGGGAGGTGCCCCGGCGCCAAAGCGCGGCAAAGACCCCTTCTTTGTTTGATTTAGCCTTGCGCTGCGGAGGGGGCGGTGCTATAAATACTCGCGATTGCTCGCTTGAGCATCTGCGTTGCGTGTGTGACGGCCGGCTTTATGTCTCGCCGCCGCGGCGTATCGAGGGTTTAGTCCAAATGGCTAGACCCTCTTTCATTATCTTTGTCATGGAGGTTGCTCTGTGAGTGTCATTCTCGTTACCGGCGGAGCCGGTTACATAGGAAGCCACGTCGTGCGTCAACTCTCCGAGGCCGGGCACGAGGTGGTGGTCTATGACAACCTCTCCACCGGTTCGGCGGACGCCCTGATCCATGGGGAGTGCCTGATCGTCGGTGACCTGGCGGACCAGGCGAAGATCGGCGAGGTGATCAGGGAGACGGGGTGCAAGTCGGTGCTGCACTTCGCCGCCGCCATCATCGCCCCCGAGTCGGTCCACCTGCCGCTCAAGTACTATTCCAACAACACGCGCAACACCCTGAACCTGCTGCAGGCGTGTGTCGAGCATGGGGTGGAGCGCTTCATCTTCTCCAGTACCGCCGCGGTCTACGGCATGCCCGAGGGGGGGAGCGCCTCTGAGGCGAGCGCCACGGCCCCCATCAACCCCTACGGCACCTCCAAGCTCATGAGCGAATGGATGCTGCGCGACGCGGCCTTCGCGCACGGCTTTTCCTACGTGGCGCTGCGCTACTTCAACGTCGCCGGGGCCGATCCCGAGGCGCGCATCGGGCAGCGCACCCCGGAGGCGACCCACCTCATCAAGGTGGCCTGCCAGGCGGGGCTTGGCGCGCGCGACGGCGTCTCCATCTTCGGCACCGACTACGCGACCCCCGACGGCACCGGCATCCGCGACTACATCCACATCGAGGATCTCGCCTCGGCGCACCTGGCCGCCCTCTCGTACCTGGAAAAGGGAGGTACCTCGAACGTGATCAACGTGGGGTACGGCGCGGGGAGCAGCGTGCGCGAGGTGATCCGCGTGGTCAAGGAGGTAAGCGGGGTCGACTTCAAGGTGAGCGAAGCGCCGCGCCGTCCGGGCGACCCGGACAGCCTGGTCGCCGTGGCGGAAAAGATCCGCAGCGTGCTCGGGTGGACACCCAGGTACGACGACCTGCACACCATCGTGGCGGACGCCTGGCGCTGGGAAAAGAAACTGTTCGAGTCCCGCCGATAATGGGGGCGCGAGAAAGGGAGATGGCATGATCAAGAGCATGACCGGATATGGCAAGGGGGAGGCGGCCCATGAGGCGGGGCGCTTCATCGTGGAGGTGCGCTGCGTGAACCACCGCTACGGCGAGGTGACCGTGAAGCTTCCCCGGGCGCTGATGCAGTTCGAGAACGAGATCAAGAAGCGGGTGGGCGAGAGGCTCGTGCGCGGCAAGATCGACGTCTTCATCCAGGTCGAGAACGCGGTGGCCCTCGGGGTTCCCACCCCGAACCTGCCGCTTGCGCGCGGGTATCTGAAGGCCTACCAGACGATCGGCGAGGCACTCGGGCTTTCCGGGCAGGTCGACCTCTCTCTCATCGCGGCCCAGCGCGACGTGGTCACCGTGGCCGCCGAGGCCGAGGCGACCCTCGAGGAGATCCCGCAGGAGCTGGTCGCGGCGGTCGAGGACGCGCTGCGCCGGGTGGACGAGATGCGTCTTTTCGAGGGGGAGTCGCTCCTAGGCGACTTCAAGAAGCGTCGCGAGACCCTGGACCGGCTGATCGGGCAGGTGGGGGAGCGCGCGCCGCTCGTGGTCTCGGAGTATGCACAGCGCCTCAAAGAGAGGATCGCGCAGCTTCTGGGCGAGGGAAGCCTCCCCGAGGAGCGCATCGCACAGGAGGTCGCCGTCATGGCCGACAAGTGCGACGTCACCGAGGAACTGGTGCGTCTTGGCAGCCACCTGCGCCAGTTCGACGAGACCCTCGCGCAGAGCGAGCCGGTGGGTAGAAAGCTCGACTTCCTGCTCCAGGAGATCAACCGCGAGGTGAACACGATCGGTTCGAAGGCGAACGACGCCCGGATGGCGGCGTGCGTGGTGGAGTTGAAGGCCGAACTCGAAAAGATCCGTGAACAGGTGCAGAACATAGAGTAAGGCAGACTTTACAGTTGCGTGGGTCCGCCGTCACGGTTTGTAGCGGATCCCGACAACGAGAACGGGTGAAACGATGAAACGTGAAGGCGTGCTGTACGTGATTTCGGCTCCTTCGGGGGCGGGTAAGACCTCGCTCTGCAAGGAAATAATTGACATATTCCCCAACTTGCGGCATTCTGTCAGCTACACGACGCGCCCTCCCCGAAACGGAGAGGTGCACGGGCGTGATTATTTTTTTGTGGGCAAGGAAGAGTTCGACCGGATGGTTGAGGCCGGCGAGTTCGCCGAGTGGGCCGAGGTGCACGGCAACTTCTACGGCACGTCGCTTGCCACCCTCAAGGAATCCCGTGCCGAGGGGATCGACCTCATCCTTGACATCGACTGCCAGGGTGCACGGCAGTTGAAGGGGCGTTTCGAAGGAGGGGTCTACATCTTCGTACTCCCGCCCAGCATCGAGGAGCTCAGGCGCCGCCTGGACAACCGCTCCTCCGACTCGCAGGAAGTCATCGAGCGCCGCATCCAAAACGCCTCCGGCGAGATCAAGGAAGCGCGCTGGTACGACTACATCATCGTCAACGACAAGTTTACCGAGGCCCTGGAACAGCTGAAAAGCGTGCTGGTCGCCGAACAGTGCCGCTCCACCCGTCTTCTGCAGGGGCTTTCCAGGATCTTCACGATCTAGCAGCTACGTAAAATCACAAAGGGGATTTCATTTATGGCAAGGGTTACCGTAGAAGATTGCCTCGAGAAGGTGGACAACCGCTTCCTCCTGGTCATGCTCGCCTCCAAGAGGGTGAAGCAGCTTTTCAAAGGCGCGAAGCCGCTTATCGACAACAGGGGCGCCAACAAGAACGTGGTCGTCTCCCTGAGGGAAATCGCCGCCGGCAAGATCGGCTGTGAGATCGGCAAGAAGGGTCGTTAGTAGATCGGAGGGGGACTCGCGTGCAGCGGTCCCCCCTTTTTGAACCTGCAGGGGCTATCGGCTCACGGGGAATGTGGCCCCGGGCTGTTAGCCCCTTCTTTTTCAGTTAAAACGGACGCGATGATACGACTGAACGACATACTCGATAAGGTCTCCGCTTACAACCCGGGCGCGAACCTCGACCTTTTGCGCAAGGCCTACGTCTTCTGCGCCAAGGTGCACCAAGGGCAGACGCGCCTCTCCGGTGAGCCGTACCTGATCCACCCGATGGAGGTGGCCGGTATCCTGGCCGACCTGAGGCTCGACCTTGCCGCCGTGGTGACCGGTCTGCTGCACGATACCGTCGAGGACACCCTGACCACCCACGAGGAGCTGGAATCGCTCTTCGGCGAGGAGGTGGCGCGCCTGGTCGACGGCGTCACGAAGATCGGCAAGATCCACTTCAAGACCAAGGAGGAGAGCCAGGCGGAGAACTTCCGCAAGATGCTCCTCGCCATGGCCAATGACATCCGGGTCATCCTGGTTAAGCTCGCCGACCGTCTGCACAACATGCGCACCCTGCAGTACCAGCCCGAGCCGAAGCAGCGCACCATCGCGCGGGAGACGCTGGATATCTACGCCCCGATCGCGAACCGGCTCGGCATTTCCTGGGTTAAGGGCGAACTCGAGGACCTCTCCTTCCGCTACCTGGAGCCGCAGCTTTACTACGATCTCGCCTCCAAGGTCGCCAAGAAGAAGCAGGAACGCGAGTCCTACGTCTCCACGGTGAAGGAGATCATCAAGAAGCAGCTCGAGGAGCACGGCATCAAGGGGGACGTCTCCGGGCGCTCCAAGCACCTCTACTCCATCTACCGCAAGATGCAGAGCAGAAACGTCGACATCGACGAGATCTACGACCTGATCGCGATCCGCGTCTCGGTGGACGACATACGCGAGTGCTACGAGGTGCTGGGCATCATCCACTCCACCTGGAAGCCCATTCCCGGCCGCTTCAAGGACTACATCGCGATGCCGAAGGGTAACATGTACCAGTCGCTGCACACGACGGTGATCGGCCCCTACGGCGAGCGGATGGAGGTGCAGATCCGCACCGCCGAGATGCACCGGGTCGCCGAGAGCGGCATCGCGGCGCACTGGAAGTACAAGGAAGGGAAGGGGTACGACGAGAAGGAGGTCCGCCACTTCACCTGGATCAGGCAGCTCCTCGAGTGGCAGCAGGAACTCGCCGACTCCAAGGAGTTCATGGACACGGTGAAGGTCGAACTCTTCCCGGAGGACGTCTTCATCTTCACCCCGAAGGGTGACGTGAAGGGGTTCCCGAAGGGGTCGACGCCGATCGACTTCGCCTACTCGGTGCACACCGACGTGGGGCATCGCTGCGTCGGCGCCAAGGTGAACGGAAAGCTCGTGCCGCTGAAGTACGAGCTGAAGACCGGCGACATCGTGGAGGTGATCACCTCGCCGCACCACACCCCGAGCAAGGACTGGCTGAAGATCGTCAAGAGCTCGCGGGCGCGCAACAAGATCCGGGCCTGGGTGAAGACCGAGGAGCGCCTGAGAAGCATCACTTTAGGGCGCGAGATCTGCGAGAAGGATTTCCGCCGCTACTCCCTGAACCTCTCCAAGCTGCAGAAGGGGGGCGAGCTGAAGAAGGTCGCCCAGGAGTTCGGCTTCCAGACCGAGGACGACCTGATGGCGTCGGTCGGCTACGGCAAGCTCTCCGCGAACCAGCTGCTCGGCAAACTCCTCCCCGCTGACAAGCTCGAGGCGGCCAAGGAGCAGAAGGAAACCCGCATCGGAAAGGTGATAGGCGCGCTTAAGGGGAAATCCTCCTCCGCCATCGAGATCAACGGCGTAGAGGACGTTCTCGTGCGCTTCGGCAAGTGCTGCAACCCGCTTCCCGGCGACGAGATCACCGGTTTCATCACCCGCGGGCGCGGGGTCACCGTGCACACCGCGGACTGCCCCTTCGCCATGGCGCTCGAGCCCGAGCGGCGCATCGAGGTAGCCTGGAACAAGGGAAAGAAGAGCGCGCTGCCGGTGAAGATCCGCGTGGTGTGCAACGACGAGAAGGGTATCCTCGCCAACATCGCGACCGCGATCACCAACTGCGAGGCGAACATCTCCAGCGCCTCGATCCAGAGCACCCTCGACAAACGCGGGGAAAACCTCTTCGAGGTGGACGTGACCGACCTCGATCACCTGAAAAAGGTGTTCGCCGCCATCATGAAGGTGAAAGGGGTCATCAAGGTGGAGCGGCTTAAGAGTTAGCAGCAGAAGAAACAGTGAAGGAGGAAGGCATGAAGGAAATTATCAGCACGGAAAACGCGCCCCAGGCGATCGGGCCTTACTCCCAGGGTGTGAAGGCGGGAGGCTTTCTCTTTCTCTCCGGCGCGATCGCGCTCGACCCGGCGACCGGCGAGGTCGTGCAGGGTGGCGTCGTGGCCGAGACCGAGCAGGTGATGAAGAACATCGGGGCGCTTCTCTCCGCCGCAGGATTGGGTTTCCAGGACGTCGTGAAGACCACCATCTACCTCGCCAACATGGCGGACTTCGCCACGGTGAACGGCATCTACGGCGGCTATTTCCAGGAAGCGGCGCCGGCCCGCAGCACCGTGGAGGTGAAGGGGCTGCCGCGCGGCGTCCTGGTGGAGATCGAAGTCACCGCGCTTTGCCGCTAGTAGAGCGCGGACAAAAATAAAGCCGCAGGCGCAAATTGCGCCGCGGCTTTAGGGACTGTGCGGAAGATCTTCTTAGAGAGCCTTGGTGACGTGACCGGAGCGGATGCAGCGGGTGCAGACCTTGATGCTCCTGACGGTACCGTTCTTCACGGCCTTGATCTTCTGCAGGTTCGGGCGCCAAATTTTGCTGGTCTTGTTGTTGGCGTGGCTAACGTTGTTCCCGAAGCTAGGGCCTTTACCGCAAATCTCGCATATTCTGGACATTCTTTGTACCCTCCGGTGATTACTGAAGTCGTAACTATTAACAGAATCGCGCCGCCGATGCAAGCAAAAAGTTGGCGACTTGTCGTTTTTTCAGGTGCTAAATCATGGCTTTATTGAAGGGATTAGTCTCCCTGCTGGTGTTGATACTGATCGTTTTGAGTGTGCTGTTCGTGGACTTCGCCTACAAGACCTTCTCGCTCACCCAGCGCGATGTCAAGGCGGACGCCATCGTGGTGCTGACCGGCGGGCGCGGCCGGGTCGAGGAAGGGGTGCGGCTGTACCGGGCGGGGCAGGGGAAGAAGCTCTTCCTTATCGGGGTCGATCCCTCCGTCAAGAAGCGGGAGCTTTACAAGGGGGAGCGGGCGGGGGACGTCTACCTGGAGCAGTCCTCGCGCAACACCCTGGAGAACGCGATCTACGCGCGCGACCTGATCATGAAGCACGAGGTGAAGTCGATTAAGCTGATCACCTCGCGCTACCACATGAAGCGCTCCACGATCCTTTTCCGGAACGCGCTCCCGAAGGACGTCGCGATCTACCCGCACCCGGTCGACTCGAGCAACCTGAAGGAAGAGTGGTGGAGCCATTCCGGGAGTTTCAAGCTCCTCTTCTCCGAGTTCTACAAGTACTGCATCCTCCGTTTCTTCTTCATGTTCGCCCCCGGCGAGCTGCGACCAAACCAATTGAAGATTTACAATTGACGATTGACGATTGTGAATCGGAAGACATTGAGGTGGACGGCAGAAAAGAAGGCGGCAATGAAAAGGCGCTTCACGCGATATGTGTGAAGCGCCTTCGTCTTTCAGCTTTTAGTTGTCAATCGTCAATTGTCCATTGTCCATTGCCTTTGCTTACTCGGCCTTCTCCTCGATCCTCGGGAAGAGTGCTTCTGCCTTGGCGATGGCGGTGCCGGGTTTGAGTCCGCCCCAGGCAAGCCCTTCGGCGCTCGCCTCGTCCGACCCGACGAGGCACGAAAGCCCCTTCTGCGCCGTCTTCGGCATGAAGGCGGAGAGAAGCGTGTACACGATCCTCTGGCTCTCGAGCATGTAGTACATGACCGTGGAGAGACGCTCGCGCTTTTCCGGGTCCTTCGCGAGGGTCCACGGGGCGGTCTCGTCGATGTACTTGTTGCCGGCGGAGATCACTTCCCAGATCGCCTGCAGCGCGCGGCTGAAGGCGAGCTCGTCGATGAAGCCGTCCACCTGCTCGATCATCGCCACGGTCTTCTCGCGGTACGCCTTGTCCAGCTCGCTCTCCTCGCCCGGTGTCTGCAGGACGCCGCCGAAGTACTTGCCGAGCATCGCGGTGGAGCGGTTCAAGAGGTTCCCGAGGTCGTTGGCGAGGTCGGAGTTGATGCGGTGGATGAGCGCCTGGTGCGAGAAGTCGCCGTCGAGACCGAAGGGGACCTCGCGCAAAAGGAAGTAGCGCACCGCGTCCACGCCGTACTTGTCGACCAGCATGTTCGGCTCGACAACGTTCTGCAGGCTCTTGCTCATCTTCTGACCTTCGACGGTCCACCAGCCGTGGGCGAAGACCTTCTTCGGGATCGGGAGCCCGGCGGCCATCAGGAAGGTGGGCCAGTAGACGGTGTGGAACCTAAGGATGTCCTTGCCGATCAGGTGCACGTCGCAGGGCCAGTACTTCTCGAAGTCGCCCCCTTCCTGGGGGTAGCCGAGCGCGGTGATGTAGTTGGTGAGCGCGTCGAACCAGACGTAGACGACGTGCTTGTCGTTACCCGGGACCGGGATGCCCCAGCTGAAGGTGGTCCTGGAAACGGAGAGGTCGCGGAGCCCTTCCTTCACGAAGGAGATGATCTCGTTCCTGCGGCTCTTGGGCTGGATGAAGTCCGGGTTCGCCTCTATGTGGGCGAGCAGCTGGTCCTGGTACTTGCTCATCCTGAAGAAGTAGGACTCCTCCTTCAGCTTCTCGGTGGGACGGTTGCAGTCCGGGCACTTGTAGTCGATGAGCTGGGTCTCGGTCCAGAAGGTCTCGCACGGTGTGCAGTACCAGTCCTCGTACTCGCCCAGGTAGATGTCGCCTTTCTCCATGACCCGTTCGAAGAGGACGGACACCCCCTTCTTGTGACGCTCCTGGGTGGTGCGGATGAAGTCGGTGTTGGAGATCTCCAGCTTCTCCCAAAGCGACTGGAAGCGCTTCATGACGCGGTCGGCGAGCTCGAGCGGCGTCTCGCCCGCGGCGTTGGCGGCCTTTTCGACCTTCTGGCCGTGCTCGTCGGTGCCGGTCAGAAAGAAGACGTCAAACCCCTTGAGCCGCTTGTAGCGCGCCAGCACGTCCGCGGCCAAGGTGGTGTAAGCGTGCCCTATGTGCGGGACGTCATTTACGTAGTAGATGGGGGTGGTGACGTAAAAAGCCGGTTTCATTGTGGTTTCTCCTTTTTTCTTTCCTTGACGTCGACGGGCCGGTTGCGGCGCTGTTTGCCGGGACCCTGGGACTTGCCCTTGTCGCCCCCCTGCTGCTCACCTTTTTGCTGCGGCGGTTTCTTAACCCGGTCGCTCACGTTCTCCGGGCTGATCTCCTCCCCCTTCAGGGTGACCAGCGAGTCGTCCGTCGTCTTCAGCGTCACCGTCTGGTCCAGTACGTTGACCTTCACCACCTCGCCGTCGACGCAGCCGCACTGCACGCGCTTGCCGCATTTCGGGAGCCCCTTTCTCAGATTGCAGTAGGTCTCGAATTCGTAGGAGAGGCAGCACAAGAGCCTGCCGCACTGCCCCGAGATCTTGCTCGGGTTGAGGGCGAGGTTCTGTTCCTTGGCCATCTTCACCGATACCGGCTCGAATTCCCTTAAGTACGAGGAGCAGCAGAGCTCGCGGCCGCAGATGCCGATGCCGCCGACCATCTTCGACTCGTCCCTGACGCCGATCTGGCGCATCTCGATCCTCGTGTGGAAGGCGTGGGCCAGGTCCTTCACGAGTTCACGGAAGTCGACGCGGCCGTCGGCGGTGAAGTAGAAGATCGCCTTGGAGCCGTCGAAGAGGTACTCGACGCGGACGAGCTTCATGTCCATGCCGCGTTCCTTGATGCGGGAGAGGCAGAACTTGTGCGCCTCCTTCTCCTTCGCCGTGTTGGCGGCGAGGGTCGCGAGGTCGGCTAAATCGGCCAGGCGCTGTATCGGCTTGAGCCCTTCGGGGACGAGCGAGTCCTCCACCTCGATGGGGCCGGCGACGACCTGGCCTATGCTTTTACCCCGTTCGGTCTCCACGATGACGCGGTCCCCCGGCTTGACGGCGGTCTTGCCGGAGCTGAAGTCGTAGAGCTTCCCAGCGGTGGTGAATTGAATCCTTACGATCTGTGCCAAAAATGCCTCCAAAGAGAAAAACAGGTCTTGATGAACCTGTGGTTCGTGTGGGTGCTGCGTTAAGCCTTTTGTTTTACCGCTCCGCGAGGCGCATGAAGAAGACCTCCAGGGCGAGCCTCGCGTTCACGTTGCGAACGAGCATACGGCGCGTGGCGACCAACTGCTCGATCAGGTCGATGATGCGCTGCTGCGGGGAGCGCTCCGCCTCACGGGCCACCAGGTGCGCGAGGTCCGAGTTGGCGAGCGCCTCCGGGGTGGAGTTGTAGATGAGCACGTCCCGCAGGAAGGAAAGGAGCAACTCCAGAAACCCGGGCAGCCCTTCCTTGTCGGCGGCGAATTCTTCGGCCGCGGTAAGGAGCGCGTTCACGTCCTTGAGGTTCAGCGCGAGCACCCGCTCCAGGAAGTTCACCCGTCCCTCGAGCACGCCGTCGGTAGCGATCTCCACCGCACGCTTTAAACTGCCGCCGGAAAGGGAGGCCGCGACGCGGGCGGCCTCGGCCGGGAACTGCTCGCGCAAAAGCCGCGCCTCGACCATCTCGGCCGGCAGCGGTTGGAAGTCGAGCGTCTGGCAGCGGGAGAGTATGGTCTGCAGGACCGCGGAGCGCTCGGCGGTGACGAGGATCATCAGCGCGTTGCCCGGCGGCTCCTCCAAGGTCTTCAAGAGGGCGTTCCCCGAAGAGAGGTTCAGCTTCTCGGCCCCGTCGATGATGCACGCCTTCTTGGGCGCCTCGAAGGGGCGGTAGGCGAGCTCCTTTTGCAGCTCACGGACCTGGTCGATCTTTATGAAGGCGCCGTCCGGCTCCAGGATATGGAGGTCCGGGTGCTGGCCGTTCGCGATCTTCCTGCAGGAGGGGCAGACGCCGCAGGCGTCCTCCTTGCCGCAGAAGACGGCCTGCACCATGGCAAGGGCCGTCTTTTTCTTGCCGCACCCCTCGATGCCGGAGAAGAGGTAGGCGTGCGCCACCCGCTCAAGAGCTATGGAGCGCTTCAAGACCGAGATGGCCCGGTCCTGCCCTATGATCTCGGAAAAAGGCATCGGCTACGCCCCGAGCGCCGCTTGGGCTGCCGCGGGAAGGCGCTTGGCCAGCGCGGAGAGCATCAGTTTCTCGGTGGCGGCCACGTCGCCGGAGCCGTCCACGATGACGAACCGCTCGGGCTGTGCCTTGGCGAGGGCGAGGTATCCCGCACGCACCCGCTCGTGGAAGCGCACCGATTCCAGCTCGAAACGTTCCTCGCGCGCGCCGGAGGTGGCCTCGATGCGGGAGAGTGCGCGGGCAAGCCCGATCTCCACCGGGCAGTCGATGAGCACGGTGAGCGCCGGCTGCACGCCGGAAGTGGCGAGGGCGTTCAACTGCCCGATCACGGCGAGGTCGAGCTCGCGCCCATGCCCCTGGTAGGCGAGCGTCGCGTCGGTGAAGCGGTCGCAAAGGACCGTTTCGCCGCGCTCGAGCGCCGGGGCGATCACCTCCTGGACGTGCTGCGCACGTGCGGCGGCGTAAAGGAGCAGTTCGGCAAGCGGCGTGATGGCGCTGTTCTTCGCGTCGAGCAGGATGGCGCGCATCTGGTCCGCGATCGGACAGCCGCCCGGTTCGCGCGTCGCAACCACCTTCGCTCCCGCAGCCTGGAGACGCTCCTTCAGGAGCCTCAACTGGGTCGTTTTACCGCACCCTTCAACGCCTTCAAATGTAATGAAAAAACCCATGTCGCTGGTCTCATGATCTCTTATAAAATCACTGAATTATATGGGAGGGGTGATCATTATGCAAGATTTAAATGCCCGTTCTGAGCCGGGTTGCACCGGTTTCAGCTGCCTCTGGCGCGGAGTTGCCGCGACCGTTACCGGCACAGGTTCATTGCCGCGCTGGTCGAGCTCACGCAGAACCTTATTGCCATGCCGAAGACCTTTGACTATAGTTGCCTCAAATTAAGGAGAAACGCGGGCTTTATCATGAGCGAGATACGGGAAGATAAGATGCAAAGAGTGGAGGAGCGGCTGAACTACCGGTTCGCCAAGCGCGAACTTCTGGAAGAGGCGCTCACCCACCGCACCTACGTGAACGAGGCGGGGGGCAAGGACAACCAGCGCCTGGAGTTTTTCGGCGACGCCGTGCTCGATTTTCTCCTCTCGGACCTGCTGCTCGTGCGTTTTCCGCAAAGCAGGGAAGGGGAGCTCACCAAGATGCGCGCGGCTCTCGTGGACGAGGTGAGCCTCGCCCGCATCGCGGGGAGCCTCGAACTCGGCGCGTCGCTGCGCCTTGGCAAGGGGGAGGAGAAGGGGGGCGGGCGTGAGAAGCGCTCGCTTTTGGCCGATGCCTTCGAGGCCCTTCTCGCTGCGGTCTACCTCGACGGCGGGATCGACGCGGTGCGCGCCGTCGTGCATGCGCTCTTCGAGCCGCTTCTCTCCTGTCCCGAGATCCTGAGCGGACGCGACGCCAAGACGGAACTTCAGGAGCGCGCCCGGCTTCTTCGCGGCGATCTGCCGCGCTACCAGCTGAAAGAGGCGAGCGGGCCGGACCACGACCGGCGCTTCAGCGTCGAGGTGTACGTGGGCGAAGAGCTCATGGGGGAAGGGGCGGGGCGCACCAAGAAGGAGGCCGAGCAGGACGCGGCCCGCGCCGCGATGCTGCTTCTCAAGGGGAAGCCTTGAGGCCGCTTTTCGTCCCCTTCTTCATCCCGCACCTTGGTTGCCCGCACCGCTGCGTCTTCTGCGACCAGGAGAAGGTGGCGGGGGCGCGGGGCGTCCTTCCGACCGAGGCTGAACTCGTCTCGCGCATCGAGGAGTACCGTGCCGGTGCACCCGGGCGCAACCTCGAGGTCGCCTTTTACGGCGGGACCTTCACGGCACTCCCCCCGGCCGACCAGGAGGCGCTCCTCGCCCCATTGCAGCCGCTTCTAAGGCGCGGGGTCGTAGCCTCGGTCCGTCTTTCGACGCGCCCCGACGCGGTGGACGCGGGGACGGCACTGTTTCTGCGCGAAAGAGGCGTCGCGACCGTAGAGCTCGGCGTCCAGTCCATGGACCCCGAGGTGCTCCTTTTTTCCGGGCGCGGCCACGGCGTCGTCGAAGTGGACCTTGCCGTCGCGGCCCTGAAGGAAGCCGGCATCGAGGTCGGGATCCAGCTCATGCCCGGGCTCCCCGGCGACACGCCGGAGCGCTCGCTCGCCACGCTGCGCGCGGCCCTCGCCCTGCGACCCTCGTTTCTGCGCATCTATCCCACCCTCGTCATCGACGGGACCGAACTCGCCGAGCGTTACCGGCGCGGCGCCTATGCGCCGCTTGCACTCCCGGACGCGGTCTCCCTCTGCAAGGAGATGCTCATCACCGCCGCACGTGCCGGCATCCCGGTGATCCGCATGGGGCTGCAGCCGACGGCCGAGCTGGAGCGTCCCGGCACGCTCCTCGCGGGCCCTTACCATCCCGCCTTCGGGCAGCTCGTCGCCTCCGAGATCTGCTTCGACGTCATGTGCGCCCTGCTTGAAGGGGTCCCCCCCGGAAGTGAAGTTTCCTTCGGCGCGCCGCGCGGCAGGGTTTCCGACCTCGTCGGCCAGAAGAGGGTGAACCTCGCCCGCCTGGCCGGGCACCACGGCATTCAAGCCTCGGTTCATGAGGACGCCGCACTCGACCCGGAACTCATCTCTCTTAAGTGGCAAGGCGGGGTGCGTCACGCCCGTCGCCCGGACCTACACCCGCAGCACTAGGCATTGCGCCGCTTCGGTGTATACTGTGTCGGTGCCCCCGACACCTGCCGGGGCGCAAAGAGAGCTTTCCTTGCTGAACCTTTTCCCGTATGTTGTACCGCTTTGAATTTTCGCAATAAGAGCCAGGAGGGCTATTCATGTCTGAACAGGTGTTCCGTTCCGGTTTCGTCTCAATTGTGGGGCGCCCGAACGTCGGTAAATCCACGCTGTTAAACCGCATCCTTGGTGAGAAGCTCATGATCACCTCGGACAAGCCGCAGACCACCCGCAATCAGATCAAGGGTATCCACAACATACCCGGCGGGCAGATCGTCTTCCTCGATACCCCGGGCATCCACCGCGCCAAAACGCGACTCAACCAGTTCATGGTGGAGGAGGCGCTCTCCTCGGTGCAGGGCGTCGACCTGATCCTCTTCCTGGTCGATGGCGCCTTCGAGCCGGAAAAGGAGGCGGGGATGATCAAGGAGGTGCTCTCCGGCGTGGAGGCTCCCGTGATCCTCGTGATGAACAAGATCGACTTGATACCCAAAGGGGAGCTTCTGGAACGGATGGGGATCTACGGCGACACCTACCCGTTCAAGGAGATCATCCCGGTTTCGGCGAGCACCGGCGACGGCGTGGAGCAACTCGTGCAACTGGTGCACGGACTGCTCCCCGAAGGGCCCTGCTACTTCCCGGACGACATCCTGACCGACGTGCCGGAGCGCTTCATCGTCGCCGAGATCATCAGGGAGAAGATCTTCAGGCTGACGCGCGACGAGGTCCCGTACTCGGTCGCCGTCGTGGTGGACAGCTTCAAGGAACGCGAAAACGGCGTCGTCGCCATCCAGGCAACCATCAACGTGGAGCGCGACTCGCAGAAGGGGATCATCATCGGCCGCAGGGGGGACATGCTCAAGAAGATCGGTTCCCAGTCGCGCCAGGAGATCGAGCGCCTGCTCGACGCCAAGGTCTTCCTGGAGCTGTTCGTGCGGGTGAGCGGCGAGTGGAGCGACAACAGCCGCATGCTGAAGGAATTCGGCTACGAGTTGTGAGGAGCGCCGGGGGCGGTTTTTGTTCCTCATGAGTAAAAGCTTGCACACCATTAGATCTTCTGATAATATAACGACGTTTTTGAAAACGGTAAAGGCTGCTCCTGTGCTGGTGGTATTTCCCGCATGATTTCTGCGACTTTTTTGTAGATAGCCGTTCTAAAATCTCGCGTATACATTAACATAGTTTTTTTTGACATAAGTCATGTCGGATAGTAAGGTTCTGCCCTATTTTCGCTAACCATACGAAAACACGCAAGGAGACGACACTATGGCACTTAGAAAGTATGCCGGCTACGCCTGGAACCTGATCAGTCTGGTCGGCATGATCCTGGCCGTCACCGCGACCGGCTTGATCATCGGCTTCCTCTCTTACGAGGGGATAACCGGCGTCGAGAAGCCTTACCTCGGCCTGATGACCTATTTCCTTTTCCCGGGCATGCTCATCGTGGGTCTGCTTTTGGTCCCGCTCGGAGCCTACATCGTGCGGGAGAAGAGGCGCAGGCACCCCGAAGAGAAGATCGAGCCCTTCCCGAAGGTCGACTTCAACGACGCGCACAAGCGCCATCTGTTCATCTTCTTCGTCGTCGCCAGCATCGGTTTCGTCCTCATCGTCTCGGTAGCTTCGCTTAAGGGTTACGAGTTCACCGAGTCGACCACCTTCTGCGGCGAGCTCTGTCACAAGGTTATGGAGCCGGAGCACGTGGCGTGGGCCAACTCTCCGCACGCCAAGGTCAAATGCGTCGAGTGCCACGTCGGCCCCGGTGCCGCCTGGTACGTTAAGGCGAAGATCTCCGGCATGAGGCAGCTCTACGCAGTCGCCTTCCACACCTACCCGGAGACCATCCAGACCCCGATCGACAACCTCCGCCCGGCGCGCGACACCTGCGAGCAGTGCCACTGGCCGGAGAAATTCTACGCCGGGCGCCAGAAGGTGTTCTACCACTATGCGCCGAACGAGGAGAACACCCCCCGCGAGATCAACATGCTGATAAACATAGGGGGCACACCGAAGAGCCAGCATCACAAGGGGATCCACTGGCACATCGGTCAGGAGGTCCGCTACATCGCGACAGACCGTCAGCGCCTGAACATCCCGTACATCGCGGTCAAGGAGAAGGACGGCTCGATCACCGAGTATTTCGACACCGACAAGCCGCTCTCCAAGGCGGATGTCGCCAAGGCTGAGAAGCGCGTCATGGACTGCCTCGATTGCCACAACCGTCCGGCACACATCTACCGCGCCCCGGGCGTGGAGATGGACGAGGCCCTGGCCGCCAAGCGCATCGACATCGGCCTGCCGTACCTGAAGAAGACCGCGGTCGAGATCCTCACCAGGCCGTACAAGAACAAGGAAGAGGCCAAGGCGACCATCGCCAAGGAGCTGCCGGAGTACTATGCGAAGAACTACCCGAACGTTTCCAAGGCCAAGGCCAAGGAGATCGCCCACGCGGTCGTCGTCGTGCAGGACATCTACAACAGGAACTTCTTCCCGGCCATGAAGGTCAACTGGAACACCTACCCGAACCACATCGGGCACTTCTACAGCCCTGGCTGCTTCCGCTGCCACGACGGCAAGCACAAGACGGCAGCCGGCAAGGTGATCTCCAAGGACTGCAACATGTGCCACACCGTCCTCAGCCAGAAACAGGAGAATATCCTGGAGGGGAGCAAGCACAGCGAGTTCGTGCACCCGGTTGACATCGGCGACGAGCTCTACAAGGCGAACTGCAGCGACTGCCACAGCGCAGGGGGACAGGACGTCCCGGGCGGCGAGCAACACGCCAAGAAATAACGGTTAAAGGCTGCACCAGAAAGCCCCCGGAGTGATCCGGGGGCTTTCTTTTTACCGCTTGTCCGTGTATGGCCCCAAAGGGGCGGTTCGATTCAAGTTTTTCCAGATTAACGATCTTGTATCTTTGTCTTAACGGTGCTATACCTTACCCTGTTTTCAGGACCTTTGGGGGAGCAACCGATGTTGATGAAGTCTTCGGAGGTGGCCGCGCTGCTGCATCAGGACGAGAGCACGGTCATGAAATGGATCAAGAGGGATAAACTGCCGGCCACCCTGGTACGGGGCACGTACCAGATCAACCGGGTGGATCTCTTGGAGTGGGCGACCGAGCACGGCATCAAGGTGCCGCCGGAGCTGTTCGAGGCCGCGCAGGCCGATGTCGAACTCCCCACGCTAAGCCAGGCGCTCGAGGCGGGCGGGGTGCACTGCGGCGTAGCCGGCGACGACAAGCTCTCCGTGCTGCGCAACATGGTGAACCTCCTGCCGCTTCCCCCGCAGATGGACCCGGAGTTCCTGCTCCAGGTGCTTTTGGCCCGCGAGGCCCTCGGCACCACCGCCATCGGCGACGGCATCGCCATCCCGCACGTCCGCAACCCCATTCTCCTGCAGAACAAGCCGCTACCCGCCGTCACCCTCTGTTTCCTGGAAAAGCCCATCGACTTCGGCGCCCTCGACGGCCTCCCGGTGCGCATCCTCTTCCTGATCACCAGTCCCACGGTAAAGGTGCATCTGCACCTGCTTTCACGACTCGCTTACGCCCTGCACGACAAGGAATTCCGGGCCTCCCTGAACCTTGCCTGTGATCCCGCGGCCATCATGGAGGCGGCAAGGCGCTGCGAACGCGGCAAAAGGAGCTGACCATGTTCCTCCCCGGCGAGCCTGCGACGTCCCTTGTACTGTTGTTGCTCGCCGGCGGCTGCCAGCTCGTCTCCGGCATCCCGCTTCTCTTGCAGAGGGAGTCGCGTCCCGCCCAGAAGTTCGGCGTCGCCTTCATGGCGGCCGCTTCCCTGCTCGGCCTTGCCGGCGCCCTTTTCGCCCTCGTTCATCCCGTTACCGGCAGCTATCTGCTCCCCTCCGGACTTCCCTTCGGCGACCTCGAGATCGGTGTCGATCCCCTTTCCGCCTTCTTCCTGCTTCCCGTCTATACCGTGATCGGCTGCAGCGCGGTTTACGGCGCCGCCTACTGGCCCGTGGATCATCATCCGGCCCACGGCGGCAAGCTAGCCTTTTTCCTGGGACTGCTCGGGGCGTCGCTCACCATGCTTTTCATCGCGAAGAGCATGATGCTCTTTCTCATGGCCTGGGAGGTGATGGCCTTCGCCGCCTACTTCGCCCTCACCGCCGAAGACGAGAAGGAGCAGGTGCGCGAGGCGGGGGTACTCTACCTGATCACGGCGCATCTCGGTGCGCTGGCGCTTTTCGCCACCTTCTCGCTGATCAACGCCGCGACCGGCGCCTACCTTTTCCCGGCCGAGGGGGCGCTCCCCGCCGCGGGCCCCCTCGCTACCGGCATCTTCCTCACCGCACTCGTCGGATTCGGGATGAAGGCGGGCGTCATGCCGCTGCACATCTGGCTCCCTTCGGCCCACGCCAACGCGCCGAGCCACATCTCCGCGATCCTTTCCGGGCTGGTGCTGAAGACCGGGATCTACGGGATGATGCGCATCTTCTCTGGTTTCGCGGCACCGCCGGTCTGGTGGGGGGGGCTGGTGCTGCTGCTTGGCTGTGTCTCCGCCGTTGCCGGGGTCGTCTACGCCATCGGACAGCACGACCTGAAGCGGCTCCTCGCCTACCACAGCATCGAGAACATAGGCATCATCATGATGGGGCTTGGGATCGCCCTGATCGGCGACAGCCAGGGGAGACCTGCTCTGGTGGCGCTCGGAGCGGGGGGGGCGCTGCTGCACGTGATGAACCACGCGCTTTTCAAGGCGCTTCTCTTCCTTTCGGCGGGATCGGTGATCCATGCCGCGCACACCCGCGAGATCGACCTTTTGGGTGGCGTCTCGCGTCGGCTTCCCTACACCGCGCTCTTTTTCCTGGTAGGTGCCGTCGCTATCTGCGGGCTCCCGCCTTTGAACGGTTTCGTGAGCGAGCTGATGGTCTACCTCGGCTCCTTCAGCGCCGTCGGTACTGCCGGCAGCGTCGCCGGGTTGTTTCCGGCGCTTGCCGCACCGGTGCTGGCGCTGGTCGGGGGGCTGGCGGTCGCCTGCTTCGTGAAGGTCTTCGGGGTGGTCTTCCTCGGCGCGCCGCGCTCGAGCGCGCATGACGGTGGGGAAGAGGGGGGGGCGGGGATGCTGGCGCCGATGTGGGTGCTTGCTTTGTGTTGCGCGCTGATCGGGCTCTTCCCAGGGCTCTTCGGGCATCTTTTGAATCGGGCGCTCGTTGAGTACCGGGGTGCGCTCGCCTCGCAGGGGATCTGGAACCTGGTTCCCTTCAACTGGATTTCCCTGCTTGGACTGGGGCTGATTCTGTTGCTTGTCCTGCTCTGGTTTTTCTTTGCCAAAAGCGCCGCCAGGTTGCCGGTGCAGGTCGGCCCCACTTGGGGGTGCGGTTATCTGAGGCCGTCGCCGAGGATGCAATACACCGCCTCCTCGTTCGGCTCCACGGTGGTGCGCTGGTTTTCCGTGATGCTGCGTCCTGAGGAGCATCGGGAAGAGGTGCAGGGGCTTTTCCCGGGAGCTTCCAGTCGAGCGAGCCACGTCCCCGAGACCACGCTGGAGAAGATCTACCTTCCCTTCCTGGAGTACCTCTTCGAGAAGGCCGCGCCGGTGCGCAGGCTGCAGCACGGCAGGCTGAACATCTACATCTTCTATACCTTCATTACGCTGGTGCTTTTGCTCGCGCTCACCTGAGTGCCGTAAGCTCAACGCCGCCCGGCCCTCACCCCCAGCCCCTCTCCCGAAAGGCGAGGGGGGCAACGTAGAACATAGAACGTAGAACGTAGAACGTCTTTACGCCTTTTTAAACACGGGCATGACCTTGTTCAGCACGTAGAAGATGCAGAAGGGGACGATGGCGACGATGAGCGCGCCGACGAGCCCCTCCTTCAGGGTCTCCATGCTGGTCGGCCAAATCGGCAGGACGTAGTGCATGAACCCGGAGAAGGACGACGAGAACGCCTGCCCGCCGATGACGACGTTCCAGCGCATCATGAAGACCCCCAAAAGCACGAGTACCGTCCCTACCGTGGCACGCCTTATGGTGAGCCCGGGTATCAGGAAGAGGAAGAAGGGGACCAGGTTCCCGAGCCCGTACTGGATCACGAAGATGTTCACGAAGTCCCGCTCGTAGATGACGCTCCGCAGGATGTCCCACGATTTCACCGCCGTGTACCCCCTGAAGATCAGGTCTAGAAGCTCCAGCGTGATCGCAGCCACCATGAACATGAGGAGGTAGCGCGAGGTCATGGCGACCACGTGCGCCTCGGCGCTCTTAAGCTCCTCCATGGAGGGGATCTCGGGATGGGCGAGGCGGCGCCTGAGCGAGAGCTGCTTCCTGATCTCCATGGTGAGGATGTAGGTGAGGATGCAAAGGGCGATACCGGAGACGACCGCGGAACATATGAAGATGACCGGCATGAGCGGCGTCATCCAGAGCGCATTCGCCTTCACCGACCCGAAGATGAAACCGGCGTAGCCGTGCAGGAAGCAGGCGACCGGGATGCCCGCCGCGGCGAGCTTTTTCACCGCCCGCTCGTCGGCCTCCAGCGCCTCGTGCGAGATATCCCACGCCCCGAGGGTGAGGACCGAGAAGAGGAGGGCGCGCAGTCGGTCCGCCGCACCCGGCTGCGGCAGCGCTCTCAGCTCCAGCGCCGTTTCGACGAAGTGCTTGCGGTAGACGAACCAGAGCTCCGACGCGACGATCATGCCGTAGGTGCTGAAGACGATGCCGAAGGCGGCGATGGCCGAGGTGAAGTGTGGCGTCATCATCACCTCGATCCCCCTGAGCGGCTGCTGCAGGTGCATCAAAAGCGGCAGCATGGCGACGGGCAACAGCGCGAACGAGAAGACCAGCGAGAAGCGTGCGATGTCTTTTAGCTGCTTCACCCCGAAGACGTGGTAAAGCGAGGAGAGCACGAAGGCGCCCGCCACGAGGCCGGTCATGAAGGGGTACATGACGATCTGGATGGTCCAGTAGATGTACTCGTTGGGATAGGTGAAAAACTCCTTTATGGTCCAGGCTTCTCCGTGCACCATGGCTATTTCACCTCCTTGGAGAGCCCCAGGTAGAACACCTGCGGCTTGGTTCCGTACTCTTCCTTAAGCACGTTCACCCGCTCGGTCATGATCACCTTGGTCACCGGGTCTTCCGGGTCCCTCAGGTTCCCAACGCGCCGGGCGCCGAAGGCGCAGCTGTCGACGCAGGCGGTCTGCATCCCCTTGGTGATGCGGTGGTAGCAGAAGTTGCACTTCTCGGCGACGTGGTAGACCGGGTGGAAAAAGCGCACCCCGTAGGGGCACCCCATGATGCAGTAGCCGCAGCCGATGCACCACTTGCGGTCGATCAGCACCACGCCGTCCGCGGTCTGGTAGGTCGCCCCGACCGGGCAGACCTGCACGCAGGGCGGGTTGTCGCACTGGTTGCACAGTTTCGGCACGAAGAACGCCTTCTCGATGTCATCGTCCCTGATCTCCTCCAGCTTGCCGTGGCCGATGTCGATTCCCTTTTCCGGAAAGCCGTCGCGCGCCCCCTTCGGGGAGTCGATGTGGGTCTTGCCGTCCTTGGTGACCACGTAGCGTTCGACCCAGGTGCGGGTCACGTTGGCGTCGTAAGGGACCTCGTTCTCCACCTTGCACCCCTTGACGCAGAAGCCGCAGCCGACGCACTTGCGGGTGTCCACCAGGAAGACCCAGCGGGGTCCCTTCTCGTCCTTTTCTGCGAGGAGTTTGCGCGGATCGAAGAGCTCCAGTGCGGCGAGGGGGACCGCGAGGCCGCCGGCGATGAGGAGCGACTTTTTACAGAAGGATCGTCTGGTGATCATCTCTTGTGTCCCTCCTTCCTGGGGTCGTGCGGCCAGTGGCAGGTCACGCAGTCAAGCCCGACGTTGTGCGTCTTCGGATCGATTCCCTTCATGACACCGCGGTTGCTGCCGGGGTAGGGGAGGCGGGTGTGACAGCGCGCGCAGAGCTCGCGGCTGCGGTCTATGGTCAGGGTGTGGGGATCGTCCGGGTGGTTCAGGGCGGGTCCGTGACAGTTCTCGCAGTTGATGTTGCGGTGCGGGGACTCCTTCATCTCGTCGTACTTGTCGCGGTGGCACTGCATGCAGTGCTGTGCGGTCTTGTACTTCACCGTCACCTCTTTCCACTGCTGCTCGTTGCCGGCGCGGTGCCAGCCGTACATGTACCCCCGCGCGCCGATGCCGAAGTCGGCCGGCACCAGGAGCTTGCGCGCCACGAGCACCAGGGCGATCACCAACAGCGCGACGAAAAGCGGTCGCCAAACGTGACTCTTCACGTCACCCTCCTTTTGCTTAGTTGTTCAGAAAATTCCGGGGAATCACATGCGTGTTCCCTGGCAACAGTAACCATTGGCACCACGTTCCCCCCTTTGCGAAGGGGGGGCAGGGGGGATTTCGGTTTTATTCGAGCCCCTTCAGCTAGTGGTTCCGTGATCCAACAAGACAAATCCCCTCTGTCTCCCCTTCGCAAAGGGGAGGACGTTGGGGATCCTGCAGCGCTTCGTGGACAAACTGAAGATGCGCTCCATGAGTCCGCGCCGAACCCCTTTTTCTTCGTAATCCGTCCCGACGGTGGATGAAAAAAACGATCTATCTGGTATTTTGTATAACATTGTTCGAAATAGATGGACGTGTGGCCTTAATGATAACCCCAGTCGGCAGGAAAACAAGGAACTTGAGTGGTGCGTTTGTTTTATCGGCGCATCTTCAAGATTAAAAATCTTTTTTTGACAAATCGTTTTTCAGGGAGTATGTTGAGGTCCCTGTCACCCCTGTAAACAGTAGCGACACTTAGTGCCGCGCCGCACAGGGGGCGGCAGTACCGGCAGCTTTGCTCCCCTTCCGCTTCGTGGTGAACGCCGCGGAAGGTTGAAACTCGATGGTCAGATTCGCGATCCGTTCCTGGTTCGAAAGGGTGGGTTATGTTGTTTTTTGACATGATGCGGGACCCGGCATTTCTGGTTCTCTGCGCAATAGTTCTAGCCGGCTGCTCCGGGCTGCCCGGTCTCTTTCTGAGACACGGAACACTGGGACAGCGGCTGGCCTCGGTAGCGGCCCTGACAAGCTCACTTCTCGCGCTACCTTCAATTCTCTACCTGCTGCTCGGCGGTGGAGAAGCAAGCTTCACCCTGAACTGGAACCTCCCCTTCGGCCCCTGCGAAGTCGCCCTCGACCCTCTCTCTCTATTCTTTCTGATCCCCATCTTCCTGATCTTCCCCGCAGGCTCTCTCTACGCCCTCGGTTACTGGCCCGCAAAGTCCCAAGCTTCCGAAAAAAGCGTCACCTTTTTCTACGGTCTCCTCGCCTGTGCCATGGCCATGGTGGTCGTAGCGAGAAACGGGTTTCTCTTCATGATGTCGTGGGAGGTGATGGCGCTTTCGGGCTACTTCCTGCTCGTGGCCGAGCATGGCGAGAAAGAGGTGAGAAGCGCCGGGATCGTCTACCTGGTGGCGAGCCACCTGGGGGGTGCGGCGCTGACGGCCCTTTTCGCCTCGCTCTTCTGGATCACCGGGAGCTTCTCCTTTCCGGCACCGCACTCCCTTGCCGTTGCCGGCGGCGTCACCAGCACCCTTTTCCTCCTCGCCCTGGCCGGTTTCGGTTCCAAGGCGGGTATGATGCCGCTCCACCTGTGGCTCCCGTCGGCACACGCCAACGCGCCGAGCCACGTATCCGCGCTCCTCTCCGGGGTGATGCTCAAGGTCGGGATCTACGGACTGCTGCGGGTCATCTCCTTCGTGTCTGAACGCCCGCTCTGGTGGGGCGCGCTCCTCGCCTCCGTGGGGCTCACCTCGGCCCTTGCCGGGATCTGCGTCGCCTCGGCGCAAAAGGACATCAAGCGTCTGCTCGCCTACAGCAGCATCGAGAACCTCGGGATCATCACCACCGGCATTGGCCTTTTCCTCCTGGGTGAGGGGAGCGGCAACCCGCGCCTCGCCTTCCTGGGGCTTGCCGCCGCGCTGTTCCATGTCCTGAACCATGCCATCTTCAAGCCGCTGCTCTTTTTCTGCGCCGGGAGCGTCATGCACGCCGCCGGGACCCGCGACCTCGACCGGATGGGGGGACTCGCGCGCCGTCTTCCCTTCACCGCCTTCTTCGCCCTGTGCGGTTCCATCGCCATCTGCGGCCTCCCGCCCTTCAACGGTTTCGCCTCCGAGATGCTCCTCTACTTGGGCTTCTTCGGCGAGGCCCGCTCCGCGGTCCCGTTCGTCGCGCTGGGGGCGCCGGTTCTCGCCATGGTGGGGGGAGTGGCGGTGATCGCCTTCGTGAAACTCTACGGCATCGCTTTTTTGGGCGAGCCCCGCACCGAAGCCGCCGCGAAGGGACACGAGGCGCCGGTCACCATGCTCGCCCCGATCGGCCTCCTTGCGGCCCTTTCCCTTCTGGGGGGGCTTTTCCCGCCGGTCTTCATGGCGCTCGTGCAGCCGGCACTGAGGGCGCTCGCCCCGGACACCGGGCTCGTCTCGGCGCTTCCGGTCCCCCCGGTCTGGTTCGCCGTGGCGGGGGGAAGCGTGATCATCCTGGCAGCCGTCCTGTACCTCTTCCTGCAGGGGAGGGTGAAGGGACGCCAGGCCTCGGGGCCCACCTGGGGATGCGGCTACTTGCGTCCCTCGCCGCGCATCCAGTACACCGGCAGCTCCTTCGGCGCCTTCTTCTCGTCCCTCTCCGGCGCACTGATCCGGACCCGGCTCCACGTCGACCCGGTCACCGGACTGGCCCCGTCGGCGGCAAGGCTCAGTTACGCGCCGGAGGAGACCCTGCTGCATCGGGTGGTGCTTCCGTTTCTGAACATAGCGGGGGTCGCCTGCGCCTTCCTGAGAAGGCTGCAGCACGGCGAGGTGCAGATCTACATCCTCTACATCTTCGCGACGCTGATGCTGCTTCTTTTGTGGGTGCATTGAGAAGTCCCCTTAAACTTTACTAGCGACTCTTAGTTCAACAGGAGTTGGACATGATCGACACAATCTTCCACATGGCGCTGGTGCTTGCCATGCCCCCGCTGCTTCTCGGGGTGATCGGCAAGACCAAGGCGGCCTTCGCCGGCCGGGTCGGCGCCCCCTTCCTGCAGCCCTACTACGATATGGGGCGGCTGATGCAAAAGGGGATCGTCCTCTCGGACAGCACGACCTGGGTCTTTCGCGCCGGCCCCGTGGTGACGCTCGCCGCGACCCTCTTCGCCTCGCTTCTGGTGCCTCTCGGGCGACACGCGGCACCGATCTCCTTCGAGGGGGACATGATCCTCTTCGCCTATCTCTTCGCCCTGGGGCGTTTCTTCACCACGACCGCAGCGCTCGACACCGCCTCGAGCTTCGAGGGGATGGGGGCGGCCCGCGAGGTCACCTTCTCCTGCCTCGCCGAGCCGACCCTCTTCTTCGCCCTCATAACGCTCACGAGGCTCTCCGGGACCATGAGCCTCACGCCCATGCTGCAGCACGTGACGCTCCCGGTCTGGCTTGCCACCGGCGCCGCACTCATCCTGCTTTTGGCCGGTCTCTTCGTGGTGGTCCTCGCCGAGAACTGCCGCATCCCCTTCGACGACCCGAACACCCACCTGGAGCTCACCATGATCCACGAGGTGATGGTGCTCGACCACAGCGGGCCCTACTTCTGCTGCATCCTCTACGGCGCGGCCTTAAAGCTCTACCTATTGGGCGCGCTCTTCGTGAACATCGCGCTCCCGTTCTCCTCGGGTAACGGCTTTCTCGACTGGGGCATCTTCGCCTGCGGCATGCTGGGGCTTGCCGTCGCCATCGGTGTGGTCGAGTCGGTGATGGCGCGCCTGAGGCTGATCCGCGTGCCGCAGCTTCTGGTGGCAGCCCTGATCCTGACCGCGTTCTCCCTGGTCCTGGTAGTGAGGTGACGATATGAATTCCCTGGCCGACCAGCTCCTGGTACTCTGCCTCCTCATCAACTTCGCCGTCCTCGGCACGAGCCGCCTCGCCTTCTCGGTTAGAAGCGTCGCCGTGCAGGGGGTGCTTCTCGGCGTCCTCCCGGCGCTCGTGCACCCCTTCTCCTGGCACCTGGCCTTCATCGTGGTGAGCATAATCCTCGTCAAGGGGGGGCTCATCCCGGTCCTCATCATCCGGGCCATCAAGAAGGCGGAGATCGAGCGCGAGTTCTCGCCCTTCATCGGCTACATCCCGTCCCTGGTCCTGGGTGCTCTCTTCACCTCGCTCGCCTTCATCTTCGCCGCGAAGCTTCCGCTCGCCCCCGAGCACGAGGGGCTTCTCGTGGTACCCGCCGCCGCGGCAACCCTCATGAGCGGCTTCCTGGTCCTCATGGGGCGGCGCAAGGCGATCTCACAGGTGCTTGGGTACCTTCTCATGGAGAACGGGATCTTCCTGTTCGGCCTGCTGCTCGCCGACGCCATGCCGGTCATGGTGGAGGCGGGGGCGCTTCTCGACCTCCTGGTCGGCATCTTCGTCATGGGGATCGTCATCAATCACATCAGCCGCGAGTTCTCGAGCATCGACACCTCGAGACTCTCCGCGCTGAGGGAGGAATAACTGCATGATGTGGGCCCTGGTTCTTCTCCCGCTTCTGGGTGCCGCGCTTACCTGGCTCGTCCCTGACAACCGACGGCGCGCCTGGGTACTCCCGGTGGTTTCGCTCGCGCACCTGGCCATCACCGCGGCGCTCATCGCCGAGGCTCCCGCCGCTTCCCCGGGGGGCTGGATCCTGCTCGACGCGCTCGGCAAGCTGGTGCTCGCGGGCAACTCCGTCCTCTTCACGGTCTGCTCGCTCTACGCCGTAGGCTACCTCGCCTACCGCTTGAAGCGCCCGAACCGGGTCCTTTGCGCCTCGCTGCTCGTCTGCCTCTCGGCCACTTCGCTCGTCGCCATCTCGCACCACCTGGGGCTCCTCTGGATCGCCCTCGAGGCGACCACCCTCACCATGGCGCCCCTCATCTACTTCAACCACAACGCCCGCTCCATCGAGGCGACCTGGAAATACCTTCTCATCTGCTCGGTGGGGATCGCCATCGCCCTTCTGGGGCTCTTCTTCCTTGCCTACTCCACCATCGTCGCAAGGCAGGAGGTGACCCTGCTCTTGCCGACCCTGATCAACAACGCCGCCGGGCTCCACCCGGGGTGGCGCCACGCCGCCTTCATCTTCCTCCTGGTCGGCTTCGGCTCGAAGATGGGACTGGCGCCCCTGCACACCTGGAAGCCGGACGCCTACGGCGAAGCGCCGGGGCTCGTCGGGGCGCTCCTCGCGGGGGGACTCGTGAACTGCGCGCTCCTGGCCCTCTTGCGGGTGTACCAGATCGCGGTCGCCTCCACGGAAGGGGCGCTCTTCCAGGAGGTGCTCCTCGTCATGGGGCTCGTCTCCATGGCCTTCGCCGCCGTCTTCATGGCGCGCCAGAGCGACTTCAAGAGGATGCTCGCCTATTCGAGCGTCGAGCACGTAGGCATCATCACCGTGGCGCTCGGTCTAGGCCACGGGGCGCTCTTCGCCGGGCTTTTGCACATGATCAACAACTCCCTCACCAAGGGGGTGCTCTTTCTTTCCTGCGGCAACATCCACCGCGCCTACAACTCGAAGAGCACCCAGTTCGTGCGCGGCGCCATCCGGCGCACCCCCTGGTCCGGTGCGCTCTTCATGGCGGCCTTTCTCGCCATCACCGGCTCACCCCCCTTCGCCCCCTTCGTGAGCGAGTTCCTCATCGTCTCCTCCGCCTTCGGGCAGGGAAACCACGTGACCGGTGCGCTCTTCCTGCTGTTCCTGGCCCTCATCTTCATCGGCATGGCCTCGACCGTGCTCCCGGTGGTCCTTGGCGAGGTCCCCAAGGACCTGGAGCGCACCCGCTACCGCGACGCCTTCCCGACCGTGTTCCCGCCGCTCATCCTGATGGGTATCGTGCTGGTCCTGGGGGTATGGATCCCCGAGCCGTTGCGGGTGCTCTTGCACGACGCCGCGGCACTTTTGGGAGGTGAGGCATGACCCCTTCCATGGTCTTCACGCAAAACGGAGGCACCCTTTCGCTGCGCGAGATCCCGCAGCACGCACCGGATCGCTTCGCCCAGGCGCTTCTCTCGGCGCTTTCCGGCGGCTGGCGCGTGGTCTCCTACTTCGGGGTGCCGGCCGAAGACGGGGTGAGGCTTTACTGCCTCCTCTCCTTCAAGAGCCACGCGACCATCGGTGTCATGAGCACGCTGGTCACGGGAAAGTCTTTCTACTCCCTGACCGCCGAGGCGCCGCAGCTCCATCTCTTCGAGCGGGAGATAGCCGAGCAGTTCTCGCTCACCCCGGAGGGGCATCCCTGGCCCAAACCGGTCCGTTTCGCACCGGCCCTGGGCTCGCTTCCCGGGGTGGCGCCGCACCGCCCGCCGACCGTCGGCATCATGGACTTCTACCGCGTCGAGGGGGACGAGGTGCACGAGGTGGCGGTGGGGCCGGTGCATGCCGGCATCATCGAGCCGGGGCATTTCCGCTTCCAGTGCTTCGGCGAGGAGGTGATGCACCTGGAGGTTTCGCTGGGCTACCAGCACCGCGGCGTCGAGCGCATGATGCAGGGGCGTCCGGGCGAGCGGATGAGAAAGCTCGCCGAGACCATGGCCGGGGACACCACCATCGGCCACGGTACCGCCTACGCCATGATCGTGGAGGCGCTCGCCTCGACGGCGCCTCCCGCCCGTGCCCAGGCCGTGCGCGGCATCGCCCTCGAGCTGGAGCGCCTGGCGAACCACACCGGGGATTTGGGTGCCATCTCCGGCGACGTGGGCTACCTCCCCACCGCCTCCTTCTGCGGCAGGATCCGCGGCGATTTCCTCAACATGACCGCCGGCATCTGCGGCAGCCGTTTCGGGCGCGACCTGGTGGTCCCCGGCGGCGTCGCTTTCGACCTCTCCGCCGAAGGGGCGCGCGGACTCGCCGACCGGATCAGGACCGCCCGGGACGAGGTCACCAACGCGATCGATCTGCTCTGGGACACCCCGTCGGTACTGGCCCGCCTCGAGGGGACCGGCGTGGTGAGCGAACAGACCGCCCTGGAACTCGGGCTCGTGGGCCCCGCGGCGCGCGCGAGCGGGCTTAACCGCGACATCCGGCGCGACCATCCCTTCGGGATCTACAGCATGAGCCAGATACCGGTGGAGACCGGCAAGACCGGGGACGTCTACGCCCGCACCATGGTGCGCTGGCTGGAGATGGAGAAGTCGCTCGATTTCATCGAGGAGCAGTTGGCCCAACTCCCGGGCGGGGCGGCGCGGCGCCCGGTGGGGGAGGTGGGGGGGGACACCCTCGCCGTCGCCCTGACCGAAGGATGGCGCGGCGAAGTCTGCCACGTGGCCATCACCGATGCGCGCGGAGATTTCTCCCGCTACAAGGTGACCGACCCCTCCTTCCACAACTGGAGCGGGCTCGCCATGGCGCTCAGAGGCGGGCAGATCTCGGACTTCCCGCTTTGCAACAAGAGCTTCAACCTCTCCTACTGCGGGGTGGACCTCTAGCCTCTCCCCCTCCCTGACCCTCCCCCTCCGGGGGCGGGGACGCAGGGGGCGTGGACAAACTTTTAGACCTAAACGGAGTCGCATCATGATCAAGGCCGTACTAGCGCGCATCAAGCAGGGGCACCGCACCATGGCGTACCCGGAAAAGCCGCTGCCGCTTCCCGAACGCTTCCGGGGGTACCCGGAGCTCAACGGCTCGCTCTGTCCCGCGGACTGCCGCCTCTGCGCCGATGCCTGCCCGGTCGGGGCGATCGGCTGCGACAAAGGATTAAGCGTCGACCTCGGCAAGTGCCTTTTCTGCGCCGAGTGCACCGCCGCCTGCCCGCACGGCGCCATCTCCTACTCGGGCGACCACAGCCTCGCCGCGAACCGGCGCGAGGACCTCGTAATCCGGGAGGGGGAGGAGCGGCGTCTGGCCCGCGCGCTCGACAAGAAGATGCTCTCCATCTTCGGCAGATCGCTCAAGTTCCGCTCCGTCGTCGCCGGCGGGTGCGGCGCCTGCGAAGCGGACAGCAACGTCCTCTCCACCATCGGCTGGGACTTGGGGCGCTTCGGCCTCCAGTTCGTGGCGAGCCCGCGCCATGCCGACGCCCTCTGGGTCACCGGGCCGGTCACCGAGAACATGCGCGAGGCGCTTTTGCTCACCTACCAGGCGATACCGGCCCCGAAGCTCGTCATCGCCTGCGGCGCCTGCGCCATCAACGGCGGCCCTTTCATCGGCTCTTCCGAGGTGCACGACGGCGTGGACGGCCTCATCCCGGTGGACCTCTACATCCCCGGGTGCCCGCCGCATCCGCTCACCATCCTGGACGGCCTCTTGCGCCTTCTGGACCGGTTGGAGTGAGGTATACGGGTTCTTTACTTTTTTGCTGGCGTATCCTTTCCGTTTAAGGTATTCAGTGGGAGGCGGAAATGAGGCTTTGAGGCTGCCGCCGGCGCAGGCACGGACCGGCAAAAGTGGAGCCCATGCAAGAAAACATGCAGCACGAAAAAGTGCATAAGAGCCCCGCCTGCAGCGCCAGGCTGGTGCTGACCGTTGTTGCCGCCTTCGTGTTCGGCGCGGCCGTCAGCGGCACCATCGTCTGGCTCTACGAGGAGAACCGCGTGCAGAGTCGGCGCCAGGCGGCCGGCGACCTCACCGCCCAGGTGGCCCACGGCATCCGGGACAACCTGAACCGCGCCCTTTCCTCCACCTACGCCCTCGCCGCGCTCATCCGGCAGGGTGACGGCGAAATTTCCAATTTCCCCCAAATAGCCCGGGAAATGCTCGAGCTATATCCCGGTACCAGCGCCCTCCAGCTTGCCCCCCGCGGGATCATCAGCCAGGTCGTCCCCCTCACCGGCAACGAAAAAGCCATCGGTCACAACCTGCTTGCCGACAACCGTCGCAACAAGGAGGCGCTTCTTGCCCTGCGCACCAGGAAGCTCACCCTCGCAGGCCCCTTCGACCTGATCCAGGGAGGAGGCAAGGCCGTCGTCGGCAGACTCCCCGTTTTTCTCAAGGAAGAGGGTGGGGAGCGCTTCTGGGGCTTTACCGTCGCCATGCTGCGCCTGCAGGATTTCCTGCACAGCTCGAACCTGGAGGTGCTGGGGCAGGATTACAACTACCAGATCTCGCGCATTGACCCGGAGACGGGCAAGAGGGAGGTCTTCTGGTCGGTGGGGCGCCCGCTGCGCGACCCGGTGAGCCAGGAGGTCGCCGTTCCCAACGGCGCCTGGACCGTCTCGGTCGAGCCGGTTAAGGGGTGGCACCTGGGCGGTTTCGTCGCCCTGGAGCTGCTGCTGATCCTGTTCCTCAGTTCCCTTTCCGCGCTCCTCGCCTGGTGGTTCCTGCGCCAACCCATCCTTTTGCAGCAAAGGGTGGAAGAGAAGACCCGGGAGCTCTCGGAGTCCAACGCGCTGCTTCAGGTCGAGGTGGCGGAGCGCAAGCACGCCGAGGAGGCCCTCAAGTCATCGCAGGAGAAACTCCGTTCCATCTTCGCCTCACTGACCGACGTCATCCTGGTCCTGGACGCCGAAGGACGCTACCTCGAGATCGCCCCCACCGGGACGGACACCCTTTACCTCCCCCCCGCGGAACTCTTGGGCAAGCGACTGCACGAGGTCTTCCCGAAGGAGCAGGCCGACTTCTTCCTGGCCGCGATCCACGAGGCGCAGGAGACGGGGCGCACCGTAACGGTCGAATACCAGCTCACCATCGGCGGGAAAGAGGTCTGGTTCGCCGGGAGCGTGGCCCCCATGTCCCGGGAGCGGGTGGTCTGGTCCGCGCACGACATCACGGAGCGCAAAAGCTCGGAGGAAGAGCGCCTCAAACTCGAAAAGCAGATGCTGCACACCCAGAAGCTCGAGAGCCTGGGCGTGCTGGCCGGTGGGATCGCCCACGATTTCAACAACATCCTCACCGCCATCGTCGGTAATGCCGATCTCGCCCTCATGCGTCTCTCCCCCGAGTCCCCTGCGGTCGAAAACCTGCGCAGCATAGAGACCGCGGCGTCGCGGGCCGCCGATCTGGCGCGCCAGATGCTCGCCTATTCCGGCAAGGGGCGCTTCGTCACCGAGGAACTCGACCTGAACCGGCTGGTGGAGGAGATGGGGCACATGCTGAGCGTCTCCATCTCCAAGAAGGCGGCGCTGCGCTACCACCTGCAACACCCGCTTCCCGCAGTGACCGTCGATGCGACCCAGATCCGCCAGGTGGTGATGAACCTGGTGATCAACTCCTCCGAGGCGATCGGCGATCGAAACGGGGTCATCTCGCTTTCGACCGGCTGCATCGAGGTGACCCCGGAATACCTGAAGGGGGGATGGCTTTCCGACCCGGTTCCGCCCGGGCGCTACGTCTACCTCGAGGTCGCCGACACCGGATGCGGCATGGACCGGGACACCATCGGCAAGATCTTCGAGCCCTTTTTCACCACCAAGTTCACCGGACGGGGGCTCGGCATGGCCGCCGTCCTCGGCATCGTGCGCGGGCACAGCGGGTCGATCCGGGTCTACAGCGAACCGGGGGAGGGGAGCACTTTCAAGGTGATGTTTCCTGCCGGAGACAGACCGGCCGCCGCTAACAACCATCGGGATGGCGACGCAGAGCCGTGGAAGGGGAGCGGGACCGTGCTCCTCATCGACGACGAGGAGACCATACGCTCCCTGGCAAGCGAGATGTTGCACGAGCTGGGGTTCGATGTGGTGGCCGCGGCGGACGGGTTGCAGGGGCTGGAGCTTTTCAAAAGCCGCGACGACATAAGCGTCGTGCTGCTCGACCTGACCATGCCGCAGATGGACGGGGAGCAGTGCTTCCGGGAACTGCGCCGCATCGATCCGGGAGTCCGGGTGATCATCTCCAGCGGCTTCACCGAACACGAGGTGACCCGCAAGTTCCTGGGCAAGGGGATCGCAGGTTTCATCCAGAAACCGTACAAGCTTTCCGCGCTGCGCGAGGCGTTCAAGGGGCTTTGCAAAGAGTAGCCCTTGTCAACGCTCCCTTCTTTGAGTAGTATCCAGCTTTCGTACCTTCCAATACACGAGGATATGCCATGGAACCCCTGAACGCAGGTCCGCACCGCGCGCCATGCATGCGCCGCAGCGCCCTTTTCAAGACCTTCCTGTTGCTGCTCGTCTTCACCTTCGCCGGCTGCGGCAAGGTGGAATGGCTCCCGGAGTACCAGCGCCTCCCGACCACCCCGGACTCCTTCTCTTTCGCCGCCGTGCCCGGAACCGAGCCCGGCGCCCAGGTGACCTCCGCCCCGATCACCGTCTCCGGGCTCACCGGCTCCACGAGCCCGATCAGCGTCACCGGTTCGGCGGGAGGGGACAGCAAGTACTCGGTGAACGGCGGCACCCCGACGAACAGCGACGGGACGGTGCAAAACGGCGACAAGGTCACCGTGACCCACACCGCTGCGAGCACGCTGGGGACCACGACCACGACGACGCTCTCCATCGGGAGCGAAAGCGCCCAGTTCATCAGCACCACCAGGTATATTGAAAAACCTTCTTTCACGCTCACGGTGCTGCAGCCCTCTCCCTACCGGCAGGCGATGGCGGTGATCACCAGCGTCGACGGCGTTTTGGGGACGCACGTGGTGAGCATCAAGGACTCGTTGAACTCCGGCAAGGCGCTCTACGGCGTAAGCGAGACCGACGAGATTCCGAGCAACTTCTTCAACGATACCAGGACCTTCCCTTATCTGAACGGAAGAAGGATCTTCGTGCGCAACCTCTCCACCGTGGTGGGCGCCGGCGCGGTGACGACGCTCACCATCGACGGGCTCGACGTCGTGGTGAACCTGGCGCAGTAGCAAGGCAGGGAAAAAAGGCGAAAATTTAAATGCTTGCTTTGTCGGAACCAAGCTGTTAATGTGTCGAAGGTCCGGATGAGCCGGACGAATATCAGCAGAAAGACATGGAGAAGGTAAAAGTAAATGGTTAACGGAACTGTAAAATGGTTTAACGACAGCAAGGGGTTTGGTTTCATTGAGCAGGAGAATGGCGACGACGTGTTCGTGCACTTCTCCGCCATCACCGGCGACGGGTTCAAATCCCTTGCTGAAGGCGATAGCGTCACCTTCGAAGTGGCCAAAGGACCGAAAGGTCTGCAGGCCGCCAACGTGACCCGCGTATAGCGCATCAACATCAGTTGCGCATGAAAAAGTCCCGGAGCGATCCGGGACTTTTTTTTTGCCCGTTGCCGGCATTTCCGCGCAGCAACATCGGTTGCATCCCCCCCGCCTCGTCCACTTTTGTTGACAACCCTTCCCCCTGTGTTATCCACTATTGGTCGAATTTAATCATGGGGGTGCCGTATGAAAATCAACAGGAAGACGCGGTACTGCTGCATCGCCGTCATCATGGCCGGAATCGCGGTCGTAGGACACGCCGTAGTTGCGGACCGCGGCCTCATCCCGGAGCACAAGGGCGCGGTGAGCAGGTGAACCGGAGGGGACCGGCTCCGCAGGTGCCTGTCCCCTCAGCCCCGCGCACCGGGACCGGCGGGATTTTGAACTAAAGAAATCGCGGGCTTTGCCGACAAGGCTGCTATGGTTTGTAACGCTCACGGCGCTCGCGCACGAGAAAAGAGTTCATGATCAACCGGTTCCGCGACCTCTCCATCAGACGCAAACTCATCGGCATGCTGCTGCTCACCAACGCGGTCGTGCTCGCGCTCGTGTCGGCCGCCTTCGTAGTGAACGAGGCGCACCGTTTCCGCAGGGAGATGCAAACCGAGCTTTCCGCCCTCGCCGAGATCATCGGCAATAACAGCTCCGCCGCGGTCGCCTTCAGCGATCGGGCCGCCGCCGGAGAGACCGTCGCCGCGCTCCGCGCCAAGCCTTACATCCGCCTTGCCTTCATCATGCTGCAGGACAACACGGTGCTTGCAAGCTACCAGGCGCCGGGAGGCACCAAGCCGCCGTTTCTGAGCGGGTTCGGCGGCAAACTGCGCATCGACGAAAAGCGGCTGCGCGCCACCCTCGAGCATTCACGTTCCCCCCTTGCCGTAAGCGACGCCATCTACGGCGTCTACCCCATCGTCCTCGACCGGCAGAAGATCGGCACCGTGGTGTTGCAGTCCGATGCCAGCGAGTTCACCGACCGGCTGGCGCGCTACTTCTTCCTTGTCGCCGGGGTCATGTTGAGCGCGCTCCTCCTTGCCTATTTCCTCGCCTCGCGCCTGCAACGCTTCATCTCGGCCCCCATCACCCACCTGGCCCAGGTCATCAGGGCGGTGTCCATCGACAAGAACTACTCGGTGCGCGCCGAAAAGCAGGGGAACGACGAGCTCGGCACCCTCATCGAGGGGTTCAACGGCATGCTGGTGCAGATCCAGCAGCGAGACGAGAAGCTGGAGGCGCACCGCCAGGAGCTCGAGGCGGAGGTGCAGCGCAGGACCGCCGAGCTGAGCGCAGCGAACCGGGAACTGAACCAGACGGTAGCCGAGCTGCGCGTCTCCAAGGAGGCGGCCGAGGCCGCGAGCCTCGCCAAGTCGCAGTTTCTCGCCAACATGAGCCATGAGATCCGTACCCCGATGAACGGGGTGCTCGGCATGGTGAGCGTCCTTCTGGAAAGCGGGCTCACCGGCGAGCAGCGCCGCTTCGCCGACGCGGTGCGCAACTCAGGCGAATCGCTCCTCTCCATCATCAACGACATCCTCGATTTCTCGAAGATCGAGGCGGGGCGCATGGAGCTCGAGCCCGCCCCGTTCGACCTGCACGACCTCCTGGGCGGGGTGCTGGAGATCTTCGCTGCCGGCGCGCAGCGCAAGGGGGTGGGGATCTCGCTCACCATCGCCCCCGAACTGCCGCGTTACGTCGAGGGGGACGCGGTGCGTCTGCGCCAGATCCTCGTGAACCTGGTGGGGAACGCCGTCAAGTTCACCGGCCGCGGCGAGGTGCGCCTGTCCGCCGCGCCGGTCGCCGGAAAAGGGGAGGGTGGGGTGCGCTTCGAGGTGGTAGACACCGGCATAGGCATCCGCCCCGAGGCGCAGGCGCACATCTTCGAAAGCTTCTCCCAGGCCGATTACTCGACCACCCGCACCTTCGGCGGCACCGGTCTTGGGCTTGCCATCTCCAGGCAGCTCGCCGAGCTGATGGGAGGGGAGCTCGGGCTTTCCAGCGAGTACGGTGTCGGCTCCACCTTCTGGTTCAGCGTCAGCTTGAAGGTCATCGACGGCGTACCCGAAAGCCTCGCGCACCAGCTCTGCCTGCCGGCGGGCGAGCCGTCGGAGCGCTTCGACGCAACGATCCTCGTCGCCGAGGACAACCCGGTGAACCAGGACGTGGTGCGCCACATGCTGGGGCTTCTGGGCTGCCGGGTGGTGATCGTGGAGAACGGGGCCCTTGCCGTCACCGCGGCGGCGCAGGGGAGGTATCACCTGCTGTTCATGGACTGTCAGATGCCGCAGATGGACGGCTTTGCCGCGACAAGGGCGATCCGTGCCCGCGAGCAGGAGAGCGGCGGGCACCTCCCCATCGTGGCCCTCACCGCGAACGCGGTGGCGGGAGACCGGGAGCTCTGTCTTGCCGCCGGGATGGACGATTATCTCAGCAAGCCTTACGACTGCGGCCAGTTGCGCGACGTCCTGCGTCGCTGGATTCCCGAGCGCGGGGTGACCCCCGCGGGGGGGGCGCCTTCCGATGCCGCCGAGGCATCCGGTGCGGCCGCCGTCGAGGCAACGGCCGGCAGTTCCGGCGCCGGGATGGCGGATGCGGCTTCGGCGTCTTCCGGGGTGGAGGAAGCCCCGCCCGTTTTCGATCGCAACGGTTTGGTGCAGCGCATGGGTGGGGCCGAATTCGTGGAGATCTTCGTGGAGAAGTACTGCGCGACCAGCGAAAAACTGATCCTTTTGCTGCGCGAGGCGGTGGACGGCGGGGACTACCCGGAGGTGCGGCTGCAGGCCCACTCGATCAAGGGGGCCGCCGCGAGTATCGGGGCCGAAGTGATGCGTGCCGTGGCGCTTAGGATGGAGCATGCGGCCCAAAAGCCCGAAGAGCAGCCGGGGCTCCCCGTGCTGCTCGCCGAACTCGAGGCCTCCTTCGCCGAGTTCAGGCGGGTGGCCTTGGCCGCTACCGCGTGAACCCGAGGGTGCTGACCTCCTCTTGGAGCGCCACCCCGAGCTTTACCCGTACCCCCGCCTTGACCAGCCAGGCGAGCTCCATCATGTCGGCCGCGGTGGCACCTCCCGTGTTGACCAGGTAGTTGGCGTGCCGGTGGCTCACCGCCGCCCCCCCGACCCGCAGGTTGCGCACCCCGGCCCGCTCGATGAGCCACCCGGCGGGAATGCGGCATTCCCGGCAGCGCACCCCCTGGTCCGCCTCGAAGCTCCGGATCAGTTCGGCGTCCTGCACCACGGGGTTCATGAAGAAGGAGCCGGCGCTCCGGTCGCAGGAGAGCTGTTTCGCCTCGCGCTTGGCGATGGTCTCTTCGATGCGCCCCTTGATCTCGGCAGGGGGCGCCGGAGAGAGGGTGAGCGTCGCCCCCATCACGGCAAGCCACGGGTCGCGCTTGAAGAGGCTGTCCCGGTAGGCGAAGGTGCACTCCTCGCGCGCCATGGTGATCATGTCCAGGGTCGCCGTGTCGAGCACCGAGACCGCAGTCACCACGTCGCCGATGACGCCGCCGTAGGCGCCGGCGTTGCCGCGTACCGCGCCACCCACCGTGCCGGGTATCCCCGCCAGCGGTTCGAGTCCCGAGAGCCCCCACTGCGCCGAGTCGAGCACGAGGCGGTTCAGGTCATACCCCGCCTCGACCGAAACGGTCGCGCCGTCGACGGAAACCGCATCCATGACAAGCCGCACCACGAGCCCCTCGAAGCCGTCGTCGCTCACGAGAAGGTTGCTGCCGCCGCCGAGGAAGCAGAAGGGAAGCGCCTGGTCCTGGGCGAAACGCAGGGCCTGGCGCACCTGTTGAACGGTGCGGGCACGGGCGAAATAGCGCGCCGGCCCGCCGATTTGGAAGGTGGTGAAGGGGGCGAGGAGGACATCCTCCTCGATGATGACGCCGTCTTGGCGGTTCGTTTTCTGGCTGGGCATAGGCAATAGGATACACGAATCGCCCCGGATGCCAAAGCATCGTATGCTGGACCGCGCTAGATCCTGAAGCGCTGCACCATCTCCTGCATCTCCACCGAGAGCCGCGAGAGCTGGTTCGAGGCGGCGGAAATCTCCTCGGCGCCGCGGGCGCTCTCCTGGACGGTTTCGGAGATCCGGTGGATGTTGTCGGTGATCTCGTGCGTCGTCGCGGTCTGCTCTTCCGCCGCGGTGACGATCTGGCTGATCTGTCCCGCCACCTCCTCGATCTGGGAGAGGATCTCCTCGAGCGCCTCGCCGGAACGGGCCGCCTCGCCGGTGCCGCGCTCCACCTCCTGCACCCCATCCTCCATGGCCTGTACCGCCTGCCTCGTCTCCTGCTGGATCGATTTGATCATGTTGCCGATCTCGCGGGTCGCCTTGGTGGTCCGCTCCGCGAGCGCCCGCACCTCGTCCGCTACCACCGCGAACCCGCGCCCCTGTTCGCCGGCGCGCGCCGCCTCGATGGCCGCGTTCAGGGCGAGCAGGTTGGTCTGGTCGGCGATGTCCTCGATGGTGGCGACGATCTCGCCGATCTGGTCGCTGCGGGTGCCGAGCTGTTCCACGACCCCCGCGGACTGGCGCACGTGCTCCGCGATCCGGTTCATCCCCTGGACCGTCTCCCTCACGATGGCGGCGCCGCTTTGCGCCGAGCCGCTGGCGCGCCCGGAGCTCCCGGCGGCCAGCTGGCAGTTCTTGGCGATCTCGTTGCTGGTGCAGGACATCTCTTCGCTCGCCACCGCCACGGTCCCGGCCTGGTGCACCACCTCGCTCGCGCCGTCGGCGGTGCGGCGGGCGTTTTCGTTCAGTTCCCCGGCCGCGGCAGAGACGTCGAGCGCGCTGCGGTTCACCTTGGTCATCACGTCCCTGAGCCCTTCCACCATGCGGCGCATCGCCTCGTAGATGCCGGTCTTCCCCGGCTCGAGGCGGACGGTGAGGTCTCCCGCGGCCACCTGTTCGGCGATCGAGGCGAGCTCCTCGGGTTCGGTGCCGATGTGGCTTAAAAGCTGGCGCACCACGAGTATCGCGACGATGCAGATCCCCGCCAGGAGCACCACGGTGAGCACGATCACGATGAAGACGTCCTTTAGGATCAGCTCCTTGTTGGTCTGGGCCTCCTTGGCGACCCGGGCGTCCAGGTCGTCGACGTAGGTGCCGGTGCCGACCACCCAGTCGAAGGGCTTGAAGTAGAGCGAGTAGCCCCGTTTGGCGATGGGGGTGTCGCTCCCCGGACGGGGGAAGTGGTAATCGGTGAAGCCCCCCTCGGACTGCATGCCGTTCTTTATGATCTCGCGGATCAGGTATTTCCCCTTCGCGTCCTGCGCGTTCATCCTGTTCTTCCCTTCCGCGGGCTTGCCCAGGAGGACGACGTTGGTGCCGTCGGAGGTGTCGGCCCAGAAGTAGCCGTCCTTGCCGAACTTGAGGCCGCGCAAAAGATCCGCCCCCTGCTTCTTCGCATCATCGAGGGTGATCTCTCCTTTGGAGGCGCGGTCGCTTACGGCCTGCAGCAGGCTGACCGCGGTCTGCACCTCGGACTTAAGGAGCGCGTCGGAAGAGGAATAAAGGACGTCGTGGTAGGTCGCGTTGAAACGGTTGTTTGAGTCATAAAACTGCTTCATTACGGTGAGACCGGTGGGGGCCCCGAGGACGCCGCAACTAACGAGCACCAGTAAAAGCAGTTTGATTCGAAATGACAGTCTGTTTTTCCGTTCCATGAGTTTTTCCTTATGTTGATGGACGTCTTTGTCGCAGTCTCACCCAATCGTATCGGCAACACGTCACGGTAATTTAGGGTTTTTTGCCTTTAAAAGTACGCAAAACCTGATGCTTAAAGTCTGTAGGGGAGGCTTGATTGAGAGTGGTGGGGGAGGTGTCGGGAAAATAGTGCTCAAGTAGCGGAAGGGGACGGCGATAAGCGACAGGTGTTGACGCATATGGATGCCGGGGCACAGAAGTGCGCCAGGCCCGGCTTTGCGCCGGGTAGAAGGCGCCAGAAGGCGGTCCGGCAGAATTCCCTGAAGGAATGTGCGCAGTGCGGCCGATACCCACGTTGCACCGGGGGTACCCCAGCGGGTACCCCCATTTTTTTCCATCTCAGTAAAGCAGGTAGGGGCGGCGCCGCTCCAGGAAGGCCTCCACCCCGGGGGTCCAGAGAAGCTCGACCTGTTGTGCCGACAGCCCCGCCACGAGCGCCTTGCGCAGCTCGGCCGATCCCGCCATGTCGTCAAAGCCGACCCGGAAGAACGCGGCGCGCGCCTTCTCCGGGAGCGCCTCCTGGAGCGCCTTCAGGACGGCGACACCCGTCTCGACCGGGAGGAGCTTCCGGTAATCGGTGATGCTTATGCTCACCCCGGCCACCTCGCGGTCCCGGTACTTGGGCGCGCTTGAGATGCCGGGGAGCCGGACCGGCGTGAACAGCACCGGGGTAAAGTGCAGCCCGGGGAGCTGCAGTTCGTTCAGACGCTTAGCGAGCGCGTTCGCGTCGATGCCGGGCCACCCCGCGAGCCTGAAAGGCGTGCCGCTGCCGCGCCCTTCCGAGGCGCCGGTCCCCTCCAAAAGTCCCGTCCCCGGGTAGAGCAGCACCGACTCGAGCGCGGCCAGGTTGGGGCTCGTTGCCACCCAGGCGAGGGCGGTGTCGGGCCAGCGCATGCCGCGCTCCCACCCCTGCATGCGCACCACGGATAGCTCGAGCCGGGCAAGCCCCGGCAGCATCGCTTCCCCCTTGATCATCCCCGCAAGCTCGCCTACCGTCATGCCGTGCGCGAGCGGAATGGGATAGAGCGAGGTGAAGCTCCCCGGAATCTTGTCGCGCACGAAGCCCGCCACGTAGTCCCCGCCCAGCGGGTTTGGTCGGTCGAGCACCATGAAAGGGATGCCCGCCTGCGCCGCCGCCTCCATGGCGAGCCCCATGGTGGAAATGTAGGTGTAAAAGCGCACGCCGGCGTCCTGGATGTCGAAGACGATGAGGTCGATCCCCTTCAGGTCCTCCGGACGCGGCTTCTTCGTTACGCCGTACAGGCTTTTCACCGGGATGGTCGCGCTGTCGTCGTCTGAGAGCTTCACGCCGTCTTCGGCGTTCCCCTTGAGGCCGTGTTCGGGGGTGAAGATGAGCGCCGGATGCACCCCTTTTTGCCGCATCAACTCGATGATGTGGGTGCCGCCTACCACCGCCGACTGGTTGGTGACCAGGGCGAAGCGCTTCCCCTGCAGAGGGAGGAAATTCTGCTCGCTCAGTACCTCGGCTCCGGTCTTCACCGTGCCGGCCGGGGAAGGTATGGGAAAGGAAAGGATCAGTACGAGGATCACTGCCACAACGGAAGGTACTGCTCGATACACGTTCTACCGCCTTGAGGTTTTGATGATACGAGAGCTTACCGTAAACCGCACCGTAAGGGCAAGCCCCGTCCGGCCTGACGACAACGTGGATGCGAGGAGAGGCATAGGCATCGCCCCGATCCTGTGTTGCCTTTCATCAAAAAGGCATTAAAATAAGTCTTGTCATATGTGAATGTTTGGAATAGATTGAACACATTTGCTGATGATAATGATGTCTTCCCGTTGTCCGGGATGACTGGGGGGAGTGCCATGCGAAGACTGTTTCTTGCCTGTCTGATCCTTTTATGCTGCGCCGGCGTCCTTTGGGGCGCGGGGATGAAGAAGAAAAAGCCGCTGCCTCAGGACTTCGGGAGCGTCACCATCAACAACTATTCGCAGCAGGCCGGGATGCCGCCGGTGGTGTTCGACCACTGGGTGCACAGAAAGAACTACACCTGCCGCCTCTGCCATGTCGACATAGGCTTCGGCATGACCGCCAATTCCACCCAGATCCACGCCGCCGACAACGGCAAAGGGTTTTTCTGCGGTGCCTGCCACAACGGCTCCTCCACCTTCAACAAGACCAAGATCTTCGCCTCCTGCGCCACCACCTATAACCGCGAGGAGTACAAGCGCTGCGTGAAGTGCCATGCCCTGGAGAAGGACCCGGTCCGGGAGGAGGCGTTCTACCGCTTCCAGGACAGGATGCCGCGCGAGACCTTCGGTAACGGCATCAACTGGGAAAAGGCCGAGGAGATGGGGCAGATCAAATTGGTGGACACTCTCGAAGGGGTCTCCCTGAAGAAGGGGACCATGAAGGTGCAGAAGGATTTCACCCTGAAGGGAAAAGTCGAGGGGATGCCCGACATCATCTTCTCCCACGCAAAGCACACGGTCTGGAACGGCTGCGAGGTCTGCCACCCCGACATCTTCGTCGGCATCAGGAAAGGGGCGACCAAGTACTCCATGATCGACCTGTTCGACGGCAAGTACTGCGGCGTATGCCACGACAAGGTCGCCTTCCCGCAGAGCGACTGCAAGCGCTGCCATGCGAAGCCGGTTGCGGGGTGAGCCATGACCGCTAACTGGAAGAAAGCGACTGCAGCGTTCGTCCTCGCCCTCGCCCTGGTGCAGCCGGCAGCGGCGGAGGAATCCTGGCGCACCGATTTCGAGGCCGCCTGCTCTAAGACGGACCAGGCGATGACCATGTCGGTTAAGGAACTGCGCGACCTCCTGGCGAAGTGCGAGGCGCTGCAAAAGGTCATCGAGGTGCAGGAGGAGTCGGTAAGAAAGGTGTACCTGAAGCGGCTCGCACTTTGCCGCAACCTTTACGCCTACATGCTGGAGTACAAGCAAAGCGGCCAGGCCCAATAGGGTGCGTCGGTCAGGAGGGGAGATGAAACCGGGGGGCTTGCGGATGGTGACGAGGGTGTCGGTAACGGCGGCGGTGGGGTTCGCACTGGCGCTTGCACTCTACGCGGGTGCCTCTGCCATGGACCGCGCCGAACTCGCCAAGGTCCTGCAGACCATCCCCCCGAACGGCCCCTTCGAGCGGTACGGCAACGTCACCATGCGCAGCAGGGCGAAGGCGGCCGGGATGGCGCCGGTGGTCTTTCCCCATTGGGTGCACCGGGCGCGCTACACCTGCCGGGTCTGCCACATGGAGCTCAACTTCGGCATGCGGCGCGGCGACACCGGGATCACCAGGGCCCAGTACACGAGCGGCAAGTTCTGCGGCGCCTGTCATGACGGCACCACCGCCTTCACCGTCCAGGCGGGCGCGAATGAGCAGTGCAAGCGGTGCCACATGGCGAACACGAAGGAGCTCAACAAGCGCTTCGCGGAGTTCGCGGAAGGGATGCCGCTGGCAACCTTCGGCAACGGCATCGACTGGGCCACCGCCTACAACGAGGGGAACATCCGCCCGGTCAACTCGCTTGCCGGCCAGGTGACGCTCCCCTTTCCGGAGAAACTGAAAAAACCCCTCAAACTCGGCACCACCTCGCCGCGCAGCGACGTGAGCTTCTCGCACCAGGACCACTACGCCGAACTCGACTGCTCCTCCTGCCACCCCGACGTCTTCAACATCAAGGTCAAATCCACCACCGCCTTCACCATGGAAACCAACATCTACGGGAACTTCTGCGGTGTCTGCCACATGCTGGTCGCCTTCCCCATGAACGACTGCAGGCGCTGCCACAAGGGGATGAGCAACTCCTACTGATCCCTTCTGCACCCGGCCCAGCAGGCCTGCCTGTCGAAGCCCACGATGGTTCCCCTGTCCTCGACCCTAAGCGCTGCGTATCGGTCCATGCCGAGGCAAAGCGCCGCGTAGATGCGCGCTGCCGCCAGCACCTCGGGGAAGGGGACCTGTTCCTCCGGGGTGTGCGCGAGTTCCAGCGCCCCGGGCCCCAGGATGAGAGGACGGCACCCGGCGGCGTGGAAAAGGTTCCCGTCGGAATGGGAGCGGAAGGCGTCGAAGCGCAAGGTGAGGCCGAGGGTACGGTAGACCTCCTCGAGGATCCTTGCCGGGGCGTTGTCGGTGCCGAGGTTGTACCCGGCCGAGGCGAAGTCGAAGCTGACCGACAGGTCGAGCCCGGGGATGAACTGCCCGGCCCCGGCTACGGCGCGCCGGATCCCCTGTTCCACCGAGGCGGGGTCGCGCTCCGGCGGCAGGTGCAGGTCGATCCAGGTCTCGCAGCGGTCCGGCACCACGAACCCCTTCTGGGATGAGTGCATCTCGCGGACCGAGTAGACGATCTCGGAGGCGCCGCGCTTGAAAAGCGGGTCCTTGCCGAGGTGCAAAAGCACACGCAGCATGCTCTCCACGGCGTTGTGCCCGAGCTCGGGAAGCGAGGAGTGGCTCCGGACCCCCCGGGTGACGAACCCCGCCTCGAGGTAGCCGAAGTGGGCGAAACAGGCGGAGAGGCTCGTCGGCTCCCCGATCACCGCCCAGGAAGGTCGGCAGCGCTTCAGGAAGGCGGCGCTGCCGTCGCCGTTTTCCTCCTCGCCGACCACCAGCAAAAGCCCGACGTTCGGGCGGCGGGCCGGCTTCAGCGCCTGGGCCATGGCGAACCAGGTCTCGAGCATCGCCGCACACCCACCCTTCATGTCGGCGCTCCCCAGACCACGCACGATGTCCCCTTCTTCGCGCGCGCCGAATTCCTCCAGGTCCCAGGCCGGGACCGTGTCCACATGACCCACCAGGTAGAGTTCCGGCTCGTCCTCCCCCATGGTCACACGCAGGTTGTAGCGCTCCTCCTCGACCTCCTGGCGCTCCACGGTGAAGCCGGCGCGTGAGAGGAGGTCCTCCAGGTAGAGCTGCACGTCCTCTTCCTTCCCGGAAGGGGAGTAGACGTCGAGCATGTCGGTGAGGGTCCCTTTGAGGCGGACCGGATCGATGGCGGCCATCACCTCGGCTAGGCGCCCGCTCATTGCTTCTTCACCGATCTTTTCTTGTGACGTTTGGAGAGGTTGAGGGTCATGTAGACGTGCTCCTGCACGTTGTCGAAGCCGTGCTTTTTGAAGAAGCGGATGGCGGCTTCGTTGTCGGCCGAGGTGTCGATGATGATCATGCGCACCCCCTGCTCCTTGAAGCGCCTCTTCAGTTCCTTGAAAAGGCGCTCGCCTACGCGCAGCTTCTGGAGTTCGCGGCGCACGCCGAGCCACACCAGGTAGCCGTACTTCCAGGGGGAGTTGTGCTTTTTCACCGTGGTCCCGAGGGCGAAGCCGACGATGCGCTCCTCGTGCTCGGCGACGATGCAGAGTTCGTTGTCGGAGTTGAAGAGGGTGGTGATTTCGTACTCGTCCCAGGTGCGGTAGAGGCTCTGGGAGTACTCGGCGGTGAAGACCTCCTCGCCGATGTGGAACACCTCGGGGAGGTCGTCGATGATCATCTCGCGGATACGGGGGGCGTCTTCTTCGTGCTGGACTTCGTGCGGCATGAGCTACCTCGTGACGGCTCTGATACCTGCTGCTGACATTATATCAGAGTTACGCGGGGGCGGACTGGAAGAGCTTTTTTCCCGGATCTAACTGCGCTGCGGGAGACGCTCACAGCACCGCGCGCTCCGTGAGCAGGAAGCATCGAGTCTTCGCCCGAGAGGGGCTAAGTCGTGTCGTGACGGCACTTGTCCCGCCGGGAAGATCCAAGGGCAGTCACAGCGTTTGCCGCGGCTGTCACCTCGCTTCACCACATGCCGCAGCCGCGCTTACGGAAAAACGTCTTCAAGGACAACAGCGCAGATTTACATGGTAAACTTCATGGGTCCAAAATCCTAAGGTTAGCCGCCTCCCATCTGAGTCTGCGTTCCGTCGCCAAAGTAGCCGTCGGCGCGGACCTATGACGTGGTGTCACATGCCGAAACCCCTTCCCACATACCTCGTGCTTGCCCTCGCTTTCTCCTGGAGCCTCGCCCAGGCCGCGCCCGCGCACGCCGCCGAGCCGGTCGAGGTGGAGATCTCCGGCGTCGAGGGGGACGCGCTGGAAAACGTGCGCCAGGCGCTAACTCTGCCGCACGGACTTGTGCGTGAGGGAAAGGTGGACCGGCTCTGGCTCGAGCGTTTCGCGCGCCAGGCGCCGGAAAAGGCGCGGGTGGCGCTGCAGCCCTACGGCTACTACCGCGCCAGGGTGACTGCGGCGGTGCAGGGGGGCGGGAAGGGGAAAAGCGTTCTTGCGGTGACGGTGGAGCCGGGCGAGCCGGTGCGTGTGGCCGAGGTCGAGGTGAGGCTTGAAGGGAGCGGGAAAAAGGAAAAGGAGCTCGCCCATCTGGTCACCTCCTTCCCGGTGCGCCGGGGCGAGGTGCTGTCCCAGCCCGAGTACGAGCGGGGCAAGGGAGCCCTGCAGTCGCAGGCGCAGACCCTTGGGTACCTGGACGCCTCCTTCTCCCGCCACGAGATCCGCATCGCCCCCGACCTCGCCACGGCCCGCATCCTCCTCACCATGGAAACCGGCGCGCGCTACCGCTTCGACGGCGTCCGCATCGAGGGAGCCCCCGACTATCCGCAGGTCTTTTTAAAGCGCTTCGTCGCCTTCAAGGAGGGGGACCCCTTCTCCTACGCGAAACTCGGGGAGACCCAGTTGAACTTCGCCAACTCCGAGCGTTTCCGCCAGGTGGTGGTGACGCCTCAGCGCGAGGAGGCGAAGGACCAGAAGGTGCCGGTGCTTATCCGGCTCACCGCCGCGCCGCGCCGCACCCTGCGCCCCGGCGTCGGCTACGGCACCGATACCGGCGGACGCTTCTCCGTGCGCTACCGCGATCTGAACCTTGCCCACGAAGGAAACGACCTCGACCTCAGCATCTACGTCGCCGAGAGGCTGCAGGGCTTCGCCGGCCGCTACACCATACCTGACGAAACCGACCACCGCAGCTCGAGCGCGATACAGCTGAACCTGCAGCAGGAGGACGTCTCCACCTACCAAAGCCGCCTTGCCGCCCTCGAGCTCGACCGCACCTTCGGCCTTGGGCGGGGCGAAGTCGCCACCGTCTACGTGAAGTTCCAGGAGGAGTTTTACACCGTCGGGACGGCGGATTCGCGCTCCCGCCTGGTGCTCCCGGGTTTCCGCTTCTCCAAGGAGCGCTTCAACGACATGATCCGCCCGACCCTGGGCTACCGCCTCTCCTTCGACCTGCGCGGCGCGCACCCCTATTTCGGCTCGGATGTCGGGCTTGGGCAGTTCATCGGCAACGCGAGCGTCCTCGTCCCGCTCCCCTGGCGCCTTGACTTCCATGCCCGGGGCAACGTGGGGTACAGCGTCCTCACCGACCCCTTCGCCGAGCTTCCCCCCTCGCTCCGCTTCTTCGCCGGCGGCGACCAGAGCGTGCGCGGCTACGCCTACCAGAGCCTCGGTCCCAAGGACTCCTCGGGCAAGGTGGTGGGCGGCAAGCACCTCCTGGTCGGGAGCATGGAGGTGGAGCGTGCGCTGTTCAAGAACTGGGGCGTCTCCCTGTTCCACGACATCGGCAACGCCTTCAACGATTACGCGCGCATGGATCTGCACCAGGGGGTGGGGATAGGGGCGCACTACTACACGCCGGTGGGGGGGCTGAACCTTTACTTCGCGAAGCCCTTGGATGAATCCCGTCTCTTTCGTATCCATTTCACCGTGGGGTTCGAATTTTGAAACGCGTCGCACTCTACATAGCGGCCCCCGCGGTCGGCCTTTCCCTGCTCTTGGCCGGCGGGGCGGCCTGGCTCGTCTACACGAGTTCCGGGGCGCGTTTCGCCCTGGTCACCCTTGCCGGTATGGGGGGGAAGGCGAGCGTGCAACAGGTGGAGGGGCGCCTTCGCGACCGGCTCCTCGTCAAAGGACTGCGCCTTTCCCGACCGAACCTGGTCGTCGAGGTCGAGCGCCTCGAGCTTTCCTGGGAGCCTGAGCGACTCTTCCGGGGCGAGCTTTTGGTGCACGAGATAGGGGTCGCCTCGGTGCGCATAAAGGATGACACGCCGCTTTCCGCCAAGGCCCCCGATCTCGCCTGGCCGAAGCCTGGCGCCCTTTTGCGCCGCCTGGACGCCCGCGTGGAGCGCATCTCGGTAAAGGGGGTGAGCTACCGCCACCAGCAGGGAGAGCCGTTCGTGTTAAAAGAGCTGGCCGCCGGGATGACCCTGAAAGACGGTCTTTTGACCCTCTCGGGGGGGAGCCTCTCCCTGGAAAACGGCAAGGTGACCGGCCTTGTCGAGGCGGGGCTCCGGCAGCCGTCGCTGAGGCTCGACCTGCAACTCGCCCCGGCGACCCCCGTGGCCGATCGCGACGCCGTCTCAGTCAAGGCACGCCTTGTTCCCGGTCGTGCACCGGAGCAGCTTGCCGGACCGGTGGAACTCGAGGGGAAAAGGGGAGGGGCTCGCCGCCTGGAGGTGAACGGAGAGCTCGGCGTCACCCGTACCGGCTTCAACTTAAGGTCGCTGCGCCTCTTCCGCCCCGGGCGCCCCGGGACCCTCACCGGCAACGGGAGCATGACCCTCACCGTTTCGGAACCCCTCTTCGCCCTCGCGCTCGCCGCGGACCATCTGGACCTTTCGAAGGAGCTCGACCGTCCCGCCGTTTTGAACGGCACGCTCACCTTTTCCGGGATCCCCTCCGCCTATACCGGCACCTTCGCGCTCACCAACAAGGGGACCGGCTGGGAGAACATGGGACTCGCGGCGCACTACCGCGGCGGCAAGAGCGGCGTGCGCTTGGCGCCCCTTTCCGGCAACTGGCTGAAGGGTAGCGTGCGCGGCGCGCTCGACGTGGACTGGAGCCGCGGGTGGAAGGTGGCCGGGAACCTTTCCGGGCGCGGGCTCGACCCCTCGCGCCTTGCCGCCGACTGGGACGGTAAGGTGAACCTCGACATAAACGGCTCGATCGGGCAGACGGGCGGCGGTCCCGTATCCGGTGCGCTCCGGGCGCACCTATTACAAAGCAGGCTCAAGGGGCGCGAGCTCTCCGGCGAACTGGAAGGGGGCTTCGAGGGGGCGCGCCTCGCCGTGAAACGCCTCCTCCTCGCCGGCCGGGGCTTCCGGTTCTCGGGCCACGGCGAGGTCGACCGGCGTTTCGATTTCGCCGCCGACGTGGGTGACCTCTCCTCGCTGCTGCCGGGAAGCGCCGGGGCGCTCAAGACGGAGGGGTGGCTGCGCTGGCGCGACGGGATGCTCTCCGGCGCGGCAACTGGGGCCGGGCAAAACCTCGCCGCAGGAGGCGCCACTGCCGGGGCGGTGCAGCTCTCCGCCACCCTTAGCGAGGGGAAGGACCATCCGGTGCAGCTGACCGGGACGGCGTCGGCGCTCAGCACCGCGGGGCTGAGAGTGGACACGGCAAGCTTCGCCCTCGCAGGGACCGCGGCGCGGCACACCCTGGAGGCGCGCCTTGCCTCCCGGGCCGCCACCGTAGATTTCATGGCCTCCGGCGGCTACGCCGACGGTACGTGGCGCGGCGAGCTCGCGCGCCTTACCGGAAACGACGGCGTCGGCCCGTTCGCCCTCGCCGCACCGGCGCAAGTAGTCGTCGGGAACGGACGCTTCAGCACCACGCCGCTTGTCCTTAACGGTGCCCCCGGCGAACGTATCGAGCTCTCCGGAAACATGAGCCGCGATCGTTCCGGCAAGCTCATCGGCGCCTGGCAGCACCTGAACCTCGCCCGCGCCAACGCCTGGCTCACCGCCGGCGAGATGACGGGGGAGAGTTCCGGCAGCCTGGAAATTCTCCTTGCCCGCGGCGGGGGCGTCGCCCTCTCCGCACGCGCCGAGGCGGCGGGCGCCTTCGCCAGGGAGGGGAAGCGTGTCGGCTTCGATCGCTTGGAGGCGACCGTTCAGGGGGGAAAGAGTGGAGTCGATGCCACCGTCGACCTCACCATGGAGAAGGGGGAGGGAAACGCGCGGCTGGCCTTCCGCTCCGATCGTCCCGCACGGCTCGCGCTACCCGACCGTGGCGAGGTCTCGCTTTTGCTGACGAACCTGGACCTGGCGCTTTTGCGTCCCTTCCTCGCGACGGAAGTCATCCTCGACGGCCGCCTGAACGCCGAGGCGCACGGGCGCCTGCTGCCGGGCGGGAAGATGGACCTGGAGGGGAACACCGCGCTCACCGGCGGTACCTTCAAGTGGCAAGACAAGGGGGATCGGTTCGATGCCTCGATCGACCGGGCCGGCCTCTCCTTCCGCTGGCTGAACGCTGCCGCCGCAGGGAAAAGGGGAGGGGAACTCGTCCTGCACGGCCGGGCCGAGGCGACCGGTGAGTACCGCTCGCAAGGGGAGAAGCTGATCGGCAGCCAGTTCACCCTCGCCGTCGATGCGGATAAAACCGGAACCAAGGGGGAAGCGCAGCTCTGGCTCGACACCGGCGGGAGCCTCACCGCGGCGCTCACCTCGTCGACCCCCGCCGGCACCGCACTCCCGGAGACCGGCGACGTCACCGTTCAGTGGAGCGGCATCAAGCCCGCCCTTTTGCGCCCGTGGCTTCCCGGAGCGCTGGAGTTGCAGGGTGAACTGGACGGAAGCGCGCAAGGGAAGCTGCTCGCCGGAAGGCGCCTGGAGGCGGCGGGCGAGGCCATCTTCACCCAGGGAAGCGCCACCTGGCAGGGGGCAAACGGTGCGGCAAGCGCAGGCATCCGTACCGCCCGTTTCACCTTCGACTGGCGCGGCGACGCACTGACCGGCGACCTCGACCTCGCGCTCGCCGAATACGGCCAGGGAAAAGGAGAGTTCCGGCTCCCGGTGCCCGCCCGACTCCCGGTCACCCCCGAGCAAAACGGAGCGGTGAGCGGGAGCTTCGCCGGAAAACTGCGCGAGCACGGCTTCCTCACAGCACTCTTCCCCGGCCTCGTGCAGGAGAGCCGCGGCCTCATCGAAGCCGATCTGAAGGTGGGGGGCGTCTGGGGCGATCCGACCGTGCAGGGAACCCTGCACCTCTCCGATGCCGGTGCCTACCTCCCGAGTGCCGGGATCACCCTGACCGGGGTCGAACTCTCCGCGCGCCTGGAAAAGGACCTGTTTCTCATCGAACGGCTGCGCGCCGTCTCCGGCGGCGGCGAACTGGTGGGTAACCTGAGGGCGCGGCTTGCCGGATGGGAGGTACGGGATTTCCAGGGGACCCTGAGCGGCCAGCGCTTCCAGACCGTCTACCTTCCTGAACTCACCATGTACACCTCGCCGCAACTCACCTTCGAGGGGACCGGGACCCGCGCCACCCTGGCCGGTGAGATCGGCATCCCGGAGATGCTCGTGAGCGGCCCGCCGGTGCAGAAGATGGTCACCCCGAGCGAGGACGTCATCTTCGAGGGGGCGCCGCCCCAGGCGAAGCAGGCCGCGTTCCCGCTGCAACTCGATGGGCGCGTGAAGGTGACGCTCGGGGACAAGGTGCGGGTGGAGGCCTCCGGAATCGACGCGAAGCTTGGCGGGAGCATGGATCTCGTCTTGAACGGGATCGACGACATCCAGAGTTCCGGCGAGATCAAGGTGGTGGAGGGGCGTTACCGCGCCTACGGCATGGACCTGCAGATCGTGCGCGGCAGGCTCTACTACGTGAACGACCCGGTGACCCGTCCGACCCTCGACGTCCTCGCCCTGCGCACGGTGGGCGACGTGAAGGCGGGCGTCACCGTAGGCGGGAGCCTGAAGGCCCCGGTGGTGAAGCTCTACTCCGAGCCGACCATGCCCGAGGTGGACATCCTGGCGTACATGGTGCTCGGCCATCCGATGGGCGAAAGCGGGGAGCAGGGGGGGATGCTCGCCACCGCCGCCGCCTCGCTCTTCTCCATGGGTAAATCCGAGTCGCTGCAGGAGCAGATAAAGGACCGCCTGGGGCTGAGCACGCTAGGTCTCGAGCGGGTCGACACCTCGACCACCGGCCGCATGGGGTACAAGGAGCTCCCCACCACCCCAGGCGGCGTGAAGCAGCCCACCGTCGGCGAGTCCCTCTTCACCGTCGGCAAGTACCTCACCCCGAAGCTTTACCTGAGTTACGGCCGCTCCCTCATCACCGGCCAAAACCTCTTCCGGCTCCGCTACGATATCTTCAAGCGTCTCCAGATCGAGACCCAGAGTGGCTCCGAGTCCGGCGCGGACCTTTACTACAAAATGGAATTCAACTGACCCCTTTGGATCTGGGGATACTTGACGTATGGAAATATTTTCTATATTTGTATGACTACAAAGTATCGCTTCGCTAACTTCCGGATCACGCTGCGGGAGAGGGATCATAACCCTCCTCATGTTCATCTCATGGGGCCGGATTTCGAAGCGGTGATCTGCCTGGGTACGCTTGATGTACTTGATGGCGCCGCTCCTGCGAAGGTGCTGCGTCACGCACTGAGATGGCTTGATGAAAACAAAGAGGAGTTGATAAGACAATGGCACACGCTACACGGGTAACCCGCCCCAGGTTGACGGCCGTGACTCCTGTTGCGGATTTCTGTATTTCTGTCCGTTTCGCAGACGGCTCCGGCGGCACGGTCAATCTTAAAGACTCGATCTTCACTGCACCCGGGCTTGCACCTCTGCGGGATCCTGCGGCCTTCTCTGGAGCCGTCCTGGGCGAATATGGGTGGGAGGCGGAATGGCCTCAATTCGACATACAGATCGGAGCTGACACCCTTCTGGCCGACCTGCTCGAGCAGACCTCGGAAACACCCGCGGACCGGTTCACCGTTTGGCGCATCCGTAACGGTCTTTCTTTGGCGGCTGCCAGCCGAGAGCTTGGGGTCACGATAAGAACCGTGAGCGCGTATGGTTCCGGCGCCCGCCCCATTCCCCGCACCGTTGAGCTTGCCTGCATAGGGTGGGAAGAGGAACAGCGGAGAAAATCAGGTTAGCTGTGGTGCCCCTCGACATCCCCATTTCATTCTTCTCTTGGCGGTTTCCCTTCCTTTCATGACAGCCCGTACGCCGTCATCTCGTACCTGTCCGTGGTAATTTGTCACCTGCCCGCGATAACTCGTCACCTACACGTGTTAACTTGTCACCCGCACGTGTTAACTTGTCACCTGCACGTGGCAACTTGTCACCTGCACATGGTAACTTGTCACCTGCACATGGTAACTTGTCACCTGCACATGGTAACTTGTCACCTGCACATGGTAACTTGTCACCTGCACATGGTAACTTGTCACCTGCACATGGTAACTTGTCACCTGCATGTGGTAACTTGTCACCTGCACGTGGTAACTTGTCACCTGCACGTGGTAACTTGTCACCTGCACGTGGTAAGTCGTCACCTGCAGGTGGTAACTTGCAACCTGCTGGGTGGGACTTGCAACGCGTACGTGGGAAGTTGAAACTCGCACGTCCGGAGGATGGTATGGTACTGAGGCGATCGGTGGGAGAGCCGGGAGGATAAAGAGAGGGGAGCAGGCACCATCTAATCTCTAGGAGCAGCATTTGTCCCATGTCTTGTCGCTCTTTGGCCAACGGTCGGCAGATGAGCGGCGAGCGACTTCACTTTCTCAGGGCTTCGCACCCGCTCTGACCGACTCGCGGAGTCCGTCTCCAACTGTTCTGGTTGGGCTCTCTTTTTGATGTTCACTAGAAGGTACCTTTGTATCAGTGCAACCAGCTACAGTCCCTTCTTCATCGTACTCTTCCCCAAACCAATGCGGGTCGCAATAGGAGCGACACATATTTAAAAAGGAAATAGCAATATAAATGAATAATACCGGGAGTCTGATCAAGGCTCTGTTGGTACGGAACTTTATAGGTTGGCTGGTTGTTACAAACACCAGGCCTATAGCAACAAGAAAAGAGATAGAAATGATTTTTCGAGCAAGTTCAAGCGTCAAAACATGGGGGACAACATTTGCGCAGACTTCCAAAGTACCAACCACTGCGAACGGAAAGAGGACTGACACTAGCACCAAAACTCTAGCCATCCACTTTTCTGAAGGAGTTGATGTTCTCTTGTTTCCCGCTGTGGTGTAGTCACTCTGGGATTCAGCGTCCAAGCGACCTCCACACGAAGGACAAATGAGGTGGCCGGGATTTGTGAGACAGCCTGAGGGATGAAATAAGCAATGTCCCGTCGTTGTTGTGGTTGCCGGCGTCAGGCTGCCGCTCTTAGTTTCTCAAGTCCTTCGGAATAAGCCTCATCAGGGGTCTTCTTGTCAAGTGCCGTGTGGCCCCGTTTCTCGTTGTAGAAGTTGAACCAAACTGTGAGATCTTTGGAAAGCTCGACCGCCGACTCATATGATTTCAGGTAGATCCGTTCATATTTCAGGCTGCGCCAGAGTCGTTCGATGAAGATGTTGTCTTTGTAACGCCCCTTGCCGTCCATACTGATCTTGATGTTCCAGGCTTTGAGGACGGAGGTGAACGCCTCGCTGGTAAACTGGCAGCCCTGGTCGGTGTTGAACATCTCAGGTGCCCCGTACTTGAAGAGAGCTTCTTTCAGCGCTTCGACGCAGAACCGCGTGTCCAGCGTGTTCGACAGCCGCCACGACAGGACCTTTCTCGTGGCCCAGTCCATGATGGCGATCAGGTACATGAATCCCCTTTGCATGGGGATGTAGGTGATGTCCGTTGCCCAGACCTGGTTGGGCCGGTCAATGGTCAGCCCACGCAGCAGATACGGATAAACAGGATGCTTTGGTTGCCGCTTGCTGGTACCAGGCTTTGGAGCCAAAGACTCGATGCCCATTATGAGCATCAGGCGCCGGACACGATCCCGGCCCACAGGTGCTTCAGGCGTCGTTAGTTGGCCAGCCAACGACCGGCTACCCATCCAGGGATGCTCCAGATAGACTTCGTCGATGCGGCGCATCAAATCGAGGTCATCCATTTTCAACCCTGTTGCGGGGCCGCGGTAGTAGCTGGCGCGGGGCACGCCTAACAGCTCACAGCGACGCTCAACAGAGATTTCAGGGTGACCAGCGGCGATCACCTTTTGCTTTTGCGCCCGGTCAAGTTCAGCCCGGGCAGATTGGACAAAAAATCGTTCTCAACCTTGAGCTTGCCGATCTGGCGGTGCAGTTCATCTATCTCGGCATCGTGGTTAACCTCTTTCTTCTTTCCCTTACCAAAGAGGTCAGAGGCGCTTTGAACGAGCTCTTGCTTCCAGCGGGTGATCTGGGCGGGGTGGACCCCGTACTCGGTGGCTAGCTCAGCAAGAGTCTTGGACTCAGACATGGCAGCCAAGGCTACCTTGGCCTTAAATTCAGCGCTGTGACGGGTGCGATGTTGTGGCATGAACCTTCTCCTCTGGAAATAGATCGGTTCATTGCTTATCACCCTGTCTCAAAAACCGCAACCACTTCACAAATGAGTTCTTCAGCCGCGAAACTCTCCTCTGGAAAAGTAGCCGAACATTCTGTGCACTTGAAACGGCCCATCGTTTCCTTTTTCTCTCTTGTGGCCAACTCCAAAAGCCTTACCGGCCTGTTGTTAAGGCCGGTCTTGGCGCTGGTTGATCAGTTTATGTGTGCTTTCTATTTTGTAGCCAGAATCAATAAAGCAATAATTAACAAACTAATGTCTAATGATATCAATGCTGTGACTTTTAAATACTTGTGTTTCCAATTTGTCCTATTCCCATAAATAACGTATGTATTCAGGGCACCACTTCCAATAAGAATTAATATGCCAATGATGTTTTTCATAAATTCTTTTTTGCTCAACGGGGCCGGGGCGCACCGGCGAAGCGAAGCAGAGCCCGAGTGCCGCCACGTTGTTGGACGTTCTCACTATCAATTACATTTGGTGCCGAACTCAGCGAAGATTTGTCTAACTTTTTGCCTTTGATTCTCATCGAAGAAATAACCCAGTGTTGGGAATATTGATCCCAATTTGGTATCCGTTCTTGCTTCCTTTGTTTCCAATTGGAGACTTATTCCGACTCCGTCTTTGCCCAAGGTAAATTTGCCCAAATCATTTGCTTCAATTAGACTATATGATTTTATATCCACCCATAGCTCGTTGACATATGGACCAGCGGAAATACCACTTCTTGTAAAAACGAGCGGGTATTCTCCAGATTTGTGCATTTTATCAAGGGCGATAAGCATGCAAGTACCGAAGACAATTCCAGACAGCGCCATTCCCCCGATAATTTTTGGTTCACCAGTTGTTATTCCACCCAAAATGAACGCCAACGCTGTAATTGCAACCGCTGTCCGCCAAATCATTTTCTTGGTTTTATTCGGTTTCGGATAACGTGATTCAACTTGTAGGATCACAGGAGTTGATAACACTACCTTTCTTCTTTTCTTGTTCGTCATTTATCTTCTCTCTGTCTAACGCCTGAAGGGTGACCGGCGGAACGCTCAATTTCTACCGGCTTCAACATTTATCCATCAGCGGAGACCGCGTCTACCCGATTGGTTAGGACTTCCATTTCGTGTCATTGCTCTACCTTGTAGATTTCAGTTAATCTGGAGTGCCATATCGGCCTTAGCTTGACTTCAGGTGAACCTTCATCAGGGCATGCTTGATTATACCCGTGGCCATCTGTCCCGACGTACCCAAACTGTCCAGTTTTGTTTACTAAGTAGTCGTAGTGCATGTTCAGCTTAAATCCTGCTATCACAATTACAATGCAACTTGTGAGGACGATTTTTCTATTTGGAATTAATATTCCTATGGCCATTGCACATGCTGAAAACAATAAGCTACGATTTCCGGTTGAGAAGTACGACGAGGGGCATTTGTAGCCAAACCCTATCGAGGTGAACACTAGGGCAAAGAAGCCTGTTAAAAGAGAAATACCGATTCGTTTTCCCCAAGACGCCTGTTGCTGCATCTTCCCAAAGACCAAAAGCAGTCCCAGCGTGGAAATTAGAGTTGCTATCATCCCCACAGCATTAGCATTGTCAGGTTGCACACCTTCTCCTTCATTGTTTGAGGTCCACCAGGGTGTACCAACGGCGCGGCTTGACCGGCGGAGCGCCCACGTATTATTAACCTATCCCGACTTCTACCATCGCGTAGACCGGTCCACCCAATTGGTTGGGATCAATTGCGGCTATTTTCGCTGGTGAATAGTCAGTCCGTCCTGCCCAATCGCGATCCACCCACTACGGCCATCCTCTGCTTTAACCAGAAGAGCGCCATAATCCTTTCCGTATGTAGCACGGATCACTTTGAGCTTCTCTCCAGGTTTCAAACTTCTGACTGGTCTAAAGCTCCCATATGCAGCATCAACATCGCTTGCATAAAGGTGAGTTGCCGCGTTCACTGTTACTTTAATCTGACGGTCTTGATACCTGTCCCATCCCCAAATTACGAGCGGGATCGCTATCACGACGGCAACTATCCTCACCATTTTCTTTATCATTTTGTTTCACCAACGGGCTGCAGGTGAGCGGCGAAGCGGCATTGCTTACTCACGCTTTTCCGCCCCCCCACCATCCCGCGCAGACCGTCTCCACCTGTATTTGTTGGCATTCCATGCTTCAATTTCGGCAAGATGCGTGTACTTCGGCTTGATCGGAGTCTTCTTCCTAACTTATTTATCAATACCCGTCCCATCGGCTTCACAGTCTGCATTCACCCAGCAGATTTGATGCCGTGTGTCTTAAAAATTGTTTCAACCTTCTCGATTTGGCTGGGACTGAAGAAGTAACAATAAACACCTAGTACGGAACCTCCGAATCTATTTTTATAACTCAATTCGGGGAAGAGACCCTTGTTGGAGGTAAGGGCCAAAGTGACCTTTGTGTGCCTTGTCTCTTGCCCGAGAGCAAGAGATTGGTCGCAATTTTCCCATCCATAGCTTCTGATATCTTCATACTTTACGTTAAAGAACGCCGTTCCGACGATCCCTAGTTCTGTGAAAATTAGTGGTGTCCGTTTATCCTTAATTATCATTGGCACTAGGATCCACAGTGCTGTGGTCATCGCAATGGCTAAAAAGACAAAAGCCGCTGCGAAAATTTTCGAATCGGGCTTCGTACTAGTTAGCATAGTGGCAATCGAGCCGCACATGAACATGGAATATAGCAGGAGTAGTACAAGAACCAATAAGACTTTGGTAATTGCCGACAGTTTCAAACCCTGCGCATCAACTCATAAAAGTTCTGGAGCTGCGAGGATGACCCTTTGTCGTTTCCTCCCGGGCAGTTCGATTCTCATTGTCCTTTCCTCGCCAACGGAGTGGGCGCTGACCTGACGGCTGTACCGGTCAGTTCTAGCGCTCTGGTTGTGCATCGTTTACGTCAGCATACATATATGACAGGGCAACAAGAAGAAACCCAAGCATAAATGCGCAAGTTGTTTCCGTAGTTGGGTAAGGCCTTAATATTCTCCATGAAACCATCCCAATACCAAGTCCTGCGTAACTTAACCCCTTTGGTAAACTTTCAATCTTTTGCTTGTAATGGCGCAATAAGGCCATGACTGGCAAAAAGATAGCAACTGCATATGCAAATGCTTTAAATACGTTGTGCAATGACATCCGATTAAATGCATTTGCAAAAACTCCAATGATCACCAAACCGGCAGCAATCTTTAATTGCTTAGATTCTTTAGATGTCACATTGGTTTTGCTCTCGGGCATATTTAAGATATTCCTCAGCTTTCTTATTTGCACAACATGTTATTGGCCAGAGGGGACGTTGTTGATTTTTTGATATTTGACTGAGAGGAACTACACGGACTAGCAACCGAAAGTCAAAATATCAACAACGTCCCCCTTGTTCCTCACAAGGCCCAGCGTTATCGGGAGAAGAAGTCTCAGCCCTGCTTTCTTTTTATATCCCACTTTGATTCTAGTGGTTTTTCCGGCCTCTATCCTGATTTCTGCCTTATTGCTTTTCTTCCAGTCAATCCTACTCCACACGTTATGACTACCTGACTGAAGAGAGACTGATAGCGCAGCACCGTCTTTCACTGCCCCTACTTTTCCGCCATCTACGAAAATCGGATATGAACGGTACTTCGCAAAATACATCGACGGTCTATTGATCTCCAAGGTACTGGTTGTGGCCTCACTCATGATTCTTTCATATCCTCACATAACATGTTATTGACCGGTTAGAAATGTTTCCTATATAGGATGCCGGTTACCTATATAAGATACTTGTTACCTATATAGGAAACAAATGGTGGCTTCCTATATAGGTAACTTCAAACATCAGAAGTTAGGTAATCGGGCTTATCATTGAGGGGGCTATTCCTTCTGGGTCCCCGCCTCTAATTTCGTAACAACTAAATGCTCGGCAGGGGACATGCCTTTCCGTGGCGGTAATGCACACTCTCCAGCACTGACCGTATTCCGCGACCAGCAGCTTTGGTGCTGGTCTGTCCAAGCTTGAGATGCACCTGCTCGAACAGTCGTCCGCGCACATTAACATGCTGGGTTAGCTGCGATCAATGTTAATTTTCTAGTTGAGGTATTAGGAATAGTTCGCGATGGGCTGAGAACGTGGGGCATTACTCCAGCCTTCATTCCCGTCTTCACACCGGAATGCTAACCCGATGCTTAGATGGCTAAAGGTCTGGGGACTTTCTCTTTTGGCAATGTGGCTTTGACATGAAAGGGGGATATCTATATAGTGCGATACAAATCAGGCGGCATATGAATTGTTATTGTAAGGAGATGCTATGCACCGTTTCCCGCCCCGCACGTCCGGATCCTCGTTGTTCCTGAGAGTCCTTCTCGCCTGCACGATCCTCCTCGTTTCACTACAGAATCTGTACGCCGGGACTGCACCTGCCCACCCGGCAAACGTCTCCGTCGACATCTCGAGCCTCGTTTCCTTCCTCGGCACGCTGAGCACGGATGAAAAGGACGAGCAGGTGCGCGACTGGGCGGCGTACGGCCTGAAAAACGAGCTCGGCGTATCGACGGGGGAGGAGATCCCCATCCGCCACCCGTCGCTCAAGGAAACCGCTCCGGGGGAGGTGTCGAAGGGAAGGGTGTTCGAGGTCTCCGACAAGGAGTGGGCCGTACTCATTCCCAGGGAGAAACGCGGTGACAAGCCGCTCATCGGCTCCCTCGTCGACAAGCGCTACGCGAAGAGCAACGCCCTCCCAGAAAAGATCTCCGTCTTCACCTACGCACTTCCAGAAGGGGCATCGAACCTCGACATCTCGTTCGAGAAGAGCTTCGATACCGCCGCCGTCTTTACCGCCGAATACGGTTACAGCACCGCCTCCGTTTCCAATCTTCCCGAGCTCAGGAAGTTTCTCAAGAACGCCGACGACGTCGTCATGGTGCAGTGGAGCCCGGGCGCCCTGCTCATAGGCGCGCGCTCCTACGGGCACGACGCGCGTCGCGCGGTGACGGTGGAAGAGGTCGCCGCGCTCTACCAGGCCTACATCGCACCGGGCAGCCCCGCCAAAATCGGCTTCTCCCTCGACCTCGACATGGACTACGGCGCGTTCGCCTCCGATCTGGAGGAGTTCGTCCGAACCTCGCCGCTTGTGCGGAACCCGGGCTTTGTCGGCGCCTCCGCCTCGGATCTCGGTGCGGTCGCGCAGCGCGTCAGGATGACAAGGAGCGATGCCCCTCTCGTGGCGCTCTTGCGCACCCTTTCGCAATCGGGGAGCGACGCGGACATGCGCGTCTTCTCGGCCATCTACAGCATCCAGCAGTACCACACCTACCAGAAGGCGCGCTACGACGGGAACCTGCAGGGGACGCAGGCCGGCATGATGCTCTTCTACACCGACCTCCTCGCCAAGATGTGGGCCATGGACTACGAGGGGAGCTCGCCGAAGCTCGCCATCAAGGGGTTCCGCCCCATGACCGAGATCCTGATTCCGAAACTGTACTGGCAGGGGTACGGCCGGGCGGCCAACACGAGGCTCTGGTTCGGCCTCAAGCAGGACGCCTTCGAGGTGTACGGGAACAAGACCCTGTTCCAGCCGACGGCGACCAGGGTTTACGCCGCCTCTTCCAACATGCTGACGCCGGGCAAGGAGGAGACCGCCCCCAACTACCAGAGCAAGGAGTTCCTCGGGTGGTGGGACCGGCATTACGAGGCCTTCGCCGACTACGAGCCCGCATATCACAGGCTGAACCAGATCCAGAAGTGGAGCTGCATCATCCTGATGCTCAAGGTGAGCGGCCTGCATCAGCTCGACTTCCTCCTTGACCTTCCGGTGCGGCGTGACATCGACTTCGAGCAGTGGAGCCGGGACGTCGAGCGGCTTCAGGGCGCCGCTTCCCTCCCGTTTCTGGACAAGGAGAAGTTGGGGCGTCGGACCGAGTGCCTCTCCCTGCTCCAATCGAAGCCCCACCCCTTCCTGGGAGGGTACGGCATGATCAGCGGCGGCATCACCCTGGCGACCCAGGCGGACATTCTGGCGAAGATGAAGGTGAACGGGGCGGCGCCGCCAGCCGCGAGCCCGGTGGTAAACGGGCTTCCCTTTCCTGTCGGCGGAACGTGGCAGAAAGGGGCGACGACGCCCGGCGGCGCACCGGCGCCCGCGGCGGAGAGCGTGCCGCAAACGGGTAAGCCGGCTGCGGAGCCCCAACCGGCCCAGTCTGCTGTGGTGGGCGCATCGGCAGTACCGTTGCAGGATAAGGAGAGTGGCGCGGGAAAAGGGAAGAAACAGGCGCTACGGCTTGCGTGGGAAAAGAGCCCGGAGCTCGAAGCGGTCGGCCTGGTAACGGCGCTGGCAAACGCGCAGCAGCCATCGGCTTCGGCAGGCAAGGGAGAGGCCCTTTTCAAGGCGGTTCCCTCGATTCAGTCGGTGGTCCGGGTGAAGGAGTGGGACACCTACCTGGTCAAGCTCGCGACCGTCAAGGAGATGTGGATCTATCTCAGCATCAATCCGGCGCAGGTGGATGATTACCCGGCGAAGGCCGCCGGTTCCTTCAAGGAGGCGGACATTTTCTGCGCCAAGGTGATCAGCGCGGCCGAAGCCGACAAGCTCGGGCAGGGTAAGGCGGTGCTCGGAAAGTAGGGCCGAAGTCGCGGAAAGGGAAGGGGAGTACGTCACGTAACGGTGTGGCGAGCGGGGCGGCCGGGAGAGATTATCCGGCCGCCCCCGTTTTTTCCGGAGCGGGGACCACGGCGCGGTACAGGCAGAAGAAGACGAGTGCCATGACGAAGGTCGCGGCGCCGGTCAGCATGAAGCCTAGGGAGAAGCCGGAGCTTTTGATGACGACCCCCATGGTCGCCGAACTGAGCATCATGCCCAAGTAGATGCAGCTGTTATAGAGCCCAAGGCCCAATCCCCGCTGCTTTGCAGGGGTGACCACGACGACGAGCGAACTGAGCGCGGTGAAGCAGACCCCCATGCCCGCTCCGAGGAGGCAGGCGCAGGCGACGAGCGCGGCCATCCCTTGGGCCGGACCGGTGAGCGTGACGGCGACGGCGCAGACGATCAGGCCGATGCCGGACATGAGGCCGCGGTCGACCTTGTCGCTCAGACGCCCGAACGGTATGCGCAGCAGTACGTTCATGAGGGCCTGGGCCGCGAAGACGATGCCGATCTCCCCGACGTTCAGCCCCTGGGCGCGGGCGTGCAGCGGGAGAAACGAGATGAACATGCCGAAGCCGAAGCATCCCCCGAGCGTCCCGGCGAGGGCGGCTAAGAGCCTGCGGTTCGAGAAGATGCCGGTGAGGTGCTCCGGGTGATCGTCGGCGTGGGCGTGGTGGTCCTCCCCTTGGCCGGGGCGGAAGAAGAGGACGGCCGCGAGCGCCAGCAGGATGAGTCCCCCCGAGACGAAGAAGACTTCCCGTATGCCTATGATGCGGCCGAACCAGCCGCCGCTGGCCGGGCCTATGGTCATGGCGAGGTAGACCGCGGTGGTGTACCAGCTGTAGGCGCGGCCGACGTGGGAGCGGGGAACGACCTTCGCCACCGAGGCCATCATGCTCGGGGTGAAGGCGGAAAGCCCCATGCCGAAGACGAGGTAGGCGGCGCCGAGCAATAAAGGGGTGCCGCAGAAGGGGATGATAAGGGACGCGCCGCTCATGAGGCAAAGTCCGGCAAGCAGCACCGGCCTGATGCCGATGCGGTCCGATAAAAGCCCGGCGGGAACGGCGAGGGTGCCGGCCGACAGCATGAAGGCGGCGTTGATGAGGCCGATCTCCGTGGTGCCCGCTCCGATGCCGCTGGCCAGAAGCGGCAGCACCGGCATGCGCATGTAGGCGCCGAGAAAGCAGATAAAGCCGATGAGGCAGCAGGTGAGCACCTGCAGGGTGTGCCGGTGGCGGGGTGGCGCGTACTGCGAGGTGAGTTCTTCTTGTGTGGTGCCTGTCTCGTTCATGGTCCGGCAAAACTAGCTGCAACGCCCGACGGTGTCAACATGAAACCCACTGGTGCCGATTTCCCGCTGATGGCCGGTCCCTCACCCCGGCCCTCTCCCGGAGGGAGAGGGGGAAGTGGACATTAGGGGCTGATATTCGGCTGGATGTCTGGTGACTGCGGTCACGCTGCGAAGACTATCTCTTCTATGCTGCGGAAGAGTCGGCCGCCGCTCTCCTCGATGAAGTAGATCACCTGCAGGTTGAGCGGCACGCCGGGAAAATCGCCGCAATCCCTGAAGTCGGTGCGCAAGCCGAAGCACCTCTTGCCGATCCCCGCGCCGTAGCCCACCTCGGCGACGGTCCCGCTGTCAGGCTCGGTGCCGTCGAGCACCGCCAGCACGATGTCGGATTCCTTCAGCCCTTGTGCGTTCACTCCGCCGGTGAAGGAGGCCGCCGCCTTGATGGCGGCAGCGCGGTGCGGCCCATCCTCGACGGAGAGCGCGGCCTCGATCCGTTTCGCCACCTCCTCTTGCTCCCACGGGTCGAAGATCTCGCAGCCGAGCGCTCTCAGGCGATCCTTGATCCGTTCGCGGTAGGGGGTGTTCTCGCGGCTGAAGCCGAGCGGGGAGGCGAGGTAAACCTTTGTTTTCTGGTCTGACATGACATCTCCATGAATGGGGGAGGGGACCTTATCTCCCTCAGCTTGCGGCTTCACCCACCCCCCGGCCCCCTCCCGTCAAGGGAGGGGGAGGCTGGAAAGGGCACGTTGCATCGTTCCTACGCTCCAGCGTGGGAACGCAAAGCTTCGGACGCTCCGGCGTCTGTTATGGGACGCTGGAGCGTCCCCAATGTACGTTCCCACGGAGGACCGTAGGAACGATATCTAAACCTTCGCAAAGGGATGGGGACGCTGGGCTTGGGCGGTACTTCGCGGGAGCGCAACTCTGGAAACTTTGGGACACGTTGTCGCCTAGCCGCGGCGGGTGTCCTTGGCGCGGTCGTAGACCCGGGCGCCTCGGATGCGGTCATCGGCGATCTTGTTTTCCAGATCGTGACGCTCCACCTTCTTGTTCACCACGAGTTCCTCGTATCCCATGTAGCCGGACTTCGCGAGGTCGGCGACGATCTGGACGAACTGCTCCTTGTCATCGGGGGAGAGTTTGTGGAAGGCGTCGAAACGGTTCGAGGCGCCCAGGTTGAAGAAGTTGTCTACCGCGGTGAAGACGTCTTGAGAGGTGGAGATGTTGACCATATCGGCCTCGGCGGTGGCATCCACGCCGTTGTCTCTCTTAGAGGATGGCTTGGCCGAACCGGTGTCGGTGGTGGAACCGAGAATCATCGCCTTGTACGCCGCTAACGCTGAAATCATGCCGCCACCTCCTGTCATAACGCCGAAAACATTTTACCTGATAGCGACGGGACAAGCGAGGGAAACTCTTTGTAAGTTCCGCAGAAGGGAAAAATGGCACTATGACAGCAGCCTCGCCTTTATCACTTCTCTTTTTTCACCTCGTTGAGCAGGATGCTGCGCATCTGGTATGGGTCGATCTCAGGTTCCCCCAGCTCGCGCTTCTCCTCGTTGATCAGCCTGGTGAGCTTTTTCTGTCTCCCCAGATGATCCAGCTTGTCGGGGAGGGAGGGCATGTTCCTCAGCCGCTCGTCCTTCGTTTCCAGCCTGGGAAGCCCGACGACGCCGGAAGGGAAGAGCCTGATCTTGTACTTCCCGCTTAAAACGGGGTCGTCCCAGGGAGAGAGCTCCTTTTCCCATTTCGTCCGGCCGGTGAACAGGTTTTTGAGCGGAAGGGTGACGCTCGCATATCCCGGCTTGTAGATCAGGAAGGTGGTCCGGTCGCTCTGGGTGAACGGCAGGGCGAGAACCGTGGTGTAGGAGGGGATGTGGAACCTTCCCTCCCGGTCGGTGAGCACCTCTTTCACGTTGATCACCGATGAGGACTGCCCCTTGCTGGCTCCCAGCGCACGTTTGTTGTACACGGCGACCACCACGGCCCCCTCGATGGGCTTTCCGGTCGCGATGTCGACCACCTTCCCGTCGAAGGAAGGCTCGTGGTACATCGGCCAGACGGCCTCGGATGGTCCCGCGCCGAGTAAGAGCAGCGCGCATGCCGCGCATATCACCGCCACCAGCTTGATCATCCCGCCTGCCAATCCTCCGTTCACAAAAGCACGAAAGCGGCCGCCCAACCGGCAAGCATCACCAGCGGCGGCAGTATCACGTCCGGCACGAGGTTTGTCCAGTACTCCCTTTTGGACGCGTAAAATTCGCGCTGTCTGCTGAAAACGGCCAGCAGCACCGCGGCGACCCAAAGCAGGAAGAACAGCATGACACTAAGCCCAACGATGCTGTTCCAGAAGGCGAAACGGTCCAGATCGCCGGCGCCGCTCTTGTCCATGGCGATGTCGGCCGCCCTTGCCGCGGCCAGGGAGGCGATGACGCAGGCGCTCTCCCCTGCGCAAAGTGCCAGTTTCAAGTGGCGCAGCTTCATGGTGCCACCGCCCTGCACATCTGCGCGCACAAAATCCCCAGCCAGGTGCCGACGATGTTGCCGAGGATGGCGAGGAGTAATCCGACCGAGGCGAGCCCTGGATGGTACACCTCGGCGACCACGGGGGCGGAGGCGACCCCGCCGACGTTGGCCTGGCTCGCGGCGGCGACGAGGAACATGGGGGCCTTCAGCAGCCGCGCCCCCACCACGAGGAACACGGCGTGCACCGCGACGATCAAAAGGCCTGCGGCGATGAGGACGAGCGCCGAGCCGACGCTGGCCACCGATGCCTTGGCGCCGATGGCGGTCAGTACGAAGTAGAGCAGGTCGTACCCGGTGCGCGAGGCGCCGGCGCGCTCCAGCTTTCTAAGCGGCGAGAACGAGAGCGCGATGCCGAAAAGGGTGACCACGATGATGGTCCAGGTGTAGGAGGTGATCACGTCCCGGACCTTCGGGAGGAGTTCCGCGATCATGTGCGCTCCCCAGCCGCCGGCGAGTGCCACCGCCAGCGAGAGGGCGACGCCTCCGGCGGTGCGGCGCCCCCCCTTCGAGGCGAGATGCTGCGCCGCCTGCTCGCCCAGGTGTTCCAGGATGCCGCGCTCGGAGCGGTTCCAGCGGTCGAAGGCGGGCTGCAGCCCGACGATGGCGATCATGAAGCCCATCCAGAGGTAGGGGACCACGGTGTCCACGATCACCATCGGGGCGAAGACGGCATCGGGGACGGCAAGCGCCTCCTTCACCGCGATCATGTTGGCGCTCCCCCCGGTCCAGGAGGCGGAAAGGGCGCCGAAGCCGGACCAGAACTGCGCGCCGATGAGGGGGCGAAAGAGCGAGAAGGAGAGGACGGCTCCCGCCATGATGCCGGCGGCGCCGATGAAGAACATGGCGAGGGCGATCGGCCCCAGGCGCAGGATCGCGCCGATATCCACCGGCAAGAGGAGCAGCACGAGGCTTGCCGGCAACAGCCAGGTGGTGATGAGGCCGTAGACCGGGCTCTTCGTCGCGATGAGGCCGAAGGTGGCCGAAAGCATCGGGATGAAGTAGATCCAGAACACCGCCGGGAGGAGATCGAAGAAGCGTGCGGTCCGCTCGTGCCGCGACAGGGTGAGGATCACCGCCTCGATGACGACTAAGACCGCGACGATGAGGACCGGGTTCTCGATCATGGGAACTCGGGCTCCACGCCGATGCCCGGGCCGGCGGCGCTCAGGTCGAAACGGCCGCTTGCGTCAAGGTAGGGGGAGTGACCCATCTCGCCGCTTAGGAAGAAGGTGGTGTCGAGGTCGATGAAGTCGATGCAGCCAAGTCCCGCCGCGAAATGGGCCGATGCGGTGATGGCGAGCGAGCTCTCCATCATCGCCCCGAGCATGAGCCGCTTGCCGCTTTCCACGGCGAGACGGGCGATCTCGGCGCCGTCCAGGATGCCGCTTTTCATGAACTTTATGTTGATGGCGCTCACCGCGTTCATATCTATGGCGCGTCTTGCCGCAGCGACGGAACCGACGCTTTCATCGGCGCAGACCAGGATGCCGCTTCCCTCGAGCGCCTTCGTTATCGTGCAAAGCCCTTCCCAGTCCTCTTTGGGGACCGGCTGCTCCAGAAGCGCCGGGCGCGCCCCTCCGGCGTCGAGCCGTTCCAGGAACGCGAGCATGCGCGTCGCGTTGAAGCCCATGTTGGCGTCGAGGACGATCTCGCACCCCGGCGCCGCCTCCCGCACCGCGAGCACCCTTTCGAGGTCGATACCCTCGTCGGCGCCGACCTTGATCTTGAAGGTTTTAAAGCCGCGCTGCGCGAAGTCGAGCGCCGTTTGCCGCGCCTCATCGACGGTCCCGATCACCACGGTTATGTCCGTAGCGAAGGAGAAGGCCGGCGCATTGTGGGCGAGCGGCGTGAAGAGCCGGTGGAAGGGGATCCCCTGCAGGCGGGCGCTCAGGTCCAGGACCGCCATCTCGAGTGCGGCAAGACCGGCGTGGTTGCCGGCAAAGGCCGGGGCGAACTCGCGGCAGACCGCGACGGGGTCGCTGATCCTTCTACCGCGCAGGGCGTGCGCCGCGCTTTGCAGGGTGTCCAGGGTGTCGGCTACCGTCTCGCCGGTTATGTGCGTGGCTACCGCCGCCTCGCCGTAGCCGCAGGTCCCGTCCCCTGCGCACAGCCTCAAGAAGACGTTTTCCAGCTCGTCGTGCTGGCCGGTTGCGATGCGAAACGGCGTGACAAGCGGCGCTCGGATGATCGAGGCAACCGCGTCGTCGATAACAAAGGATACTTTCTCCATCAACAGTTCCTCCGGGGAGCTAGGACCTCATTTCATTGCACTACTGCAGCACCTTCAGGAGACGGGGATGTTCCTCCTGCATCGACCTGAAGACGAGGGAGATCATGTCGACGATCACTTCGCTGGAGAAGTTGTCGTGGAAGGGAACCACCACCTGGACCGATACCGCGTTGCCCGTCTCGACGAACTTCACCATGGTGTACTCGGCGTTCAGCGTGTTGATCATCTCCAGCACGGCCGGTTTCTTCTCTTCCGGGAAGGTGAGGTACTTAAAGCAGATAAGGGTGACATAGCGGTCGCTGTCATTGAAAAGCGCCATGAGGGAAACCGCCCCGATCGCATCTATCTTCTCGTGGACGACGAACACGGTGTTGTCTTCGTGGGTGTTCTTGTCGAGGGTGATGCCCTGCTTTTTCAGGTATTCCTCGAACGCCGAGGCGTTTTGTGCCATGGTTTCCTCCTGAGAGCGCATTTTGTCGATGGAAATATATGTGAATATTTATTTGTTGTAAATTAAAAAGCAACAGTTTTGACCGGAGAAAACCGCACTGGTGGCGGTTCTGCGTCGGAGTTGCCGTAAACGGCGCTTGCGTAGGTGTGGCAGGTTGATATGATTTGCGGGTTTGCATCGGCTTGAGGGGAGGGGGGCGGGCGCTCGCGCCGTCCGCGTCCGGCCCGAAGGAGGTCTTATGTTTAGGAAGCTTCTGGCGACGGAACCGACGTCGAGTCTCACCGTTTTGAGGCTCTTTCTCGCCGTGGTGATCTTCCCGCACGGTGCGCAGAAGGTGTTCGGCTGGTTCGGCGGCCCCGGGTTTTCCGGGACCATGGAGATGTTCACCCATAACATGGGTATCCCGTACCTTTTCGCGCTGCTGGCCGTCCTCACCGAGTTCTTGGGGCCGCTTTTGCTCGCGGCCGGGCTGCTCACGAGGCTTGCCGCGCTGGTCATGGGGGTGGAGATCGCGGTCGCGGCGTCCCTCGTCCATCTTCACAACGGCTTCTTCATGAACTGGGGCGGCAAACAGGCCGGTGAGGGGTTCGAGTACCACTTCCTGGTAGTCGGCATCTGCCTTGCCTTAATGATCGCCGGCGGCGGGAGGTTCTCCCTCGACCGCGTCGTCTCGCAGCGCGTGACCCCTTCCGGGGGCGCATGATCATCACCTCCCGCACCTCCCTTTGCCTGAAGGGGAGGAGAGACAGGAAAAAGCGATGCAACAAAGCCTTGATCAGCTGGCGGTCTTCATCGTCCAGCTTTTCGTCATCGTAGATCCGCTGGCCGCGGTCCCGATCTTTCTCGCCATCACCTCCAACCACAACAGGGGGGAGCGCCGTGCCATCGCGAGGCGCGGCTGCCTCATCGGTTATCTGGTCATCGTCCTCTTCATCATCGGCGGGCCGGCCCTGCTCGATTACTTCGGCATCGGGCGCTCCGCCGTCCTCATAAGCGGCGGGCTCCTGCTTTTCGTGATCGCCCTCGAGCTTCTCTACGGCAATCCCACCAAGACCCAGACGAGCAGCAGCGAGGAGAAGCTCGCCGAGAAGAAGGAGGACGTCTCGGTGACCCCGCTCGCCATCCCGCTCCTGGCCGGTCCCGGCGCCATCGTCACCTGCCTCGTCTTCGCAAGCCAGGCCCACGATCTCTTTGCGATCCTCCTGCTGGTAGCCGGCGCGCTCGTCGTCTTTCTTTGCGCCTATTTTCTCCTGCACTGGGCCGACGAGCTCTCCCGCGTCCTGGGCGTCCTCGGCATGAAGGTCGCCGTCAGGATCGTGGGCCTCGTCCTCGCCTTCATCGCGGTGCAGTACGTCATAAACGGCGTGACCGCGCTCTGGCCCGCTGTGCGGACGCACGCTCCGGCCGGGAATAGTTCGGCCGTCGTCTTTCCCGATTTCCACCCGCGCCTTTGACCCCTCGAGCTTCCGCTTCAATACTCCTTCGTCGCACTTCCCGTCGGCCGGCAGATGCTAAAGTTGCGTCGCCCCTGGCCGATGAGTGTTTCCAGCCGCAAAACCTGCGGAGGACTATGATTTAGGCTCCAGATCGGGGTGCCCGACGGGATCACTGCCGGGCACCCGGAGCGGTTCGGGGGGGGATGTGACTGCACAGGTGTTGCTTGTCGACGATGAGCCCGGGATCCGCGCCACCCTTGCCAGGTTCCTGGAGGAGATGGGTTGTTTCGTCACCCAGGCGGCCGACCCAGAGGAGGCGCTCTCCCTTTTGAACGCCTTCGAGTACGACCTCGTGGTCACGGACATCGTGATGCCGAAGGGGTCCGGGCTGGACGTGCTGCGCGCGGTGCGCGGCCAGGAAAGCCCGTGTCCCGTGGTCATGATCACCGGCTCCCCGATGGTGGAGAGCGCCTCGGAGGCGTTGAGGCTCGGGGCCTTCGACTACATCTCGAAACCGGTGCACAAGGAGCAGATCGTCCACGTGGCGCGGCGCGCCCTGGAGTTCAGGAGGGTGTCGCAGGAAAACGAGCGTTTCCGAAACGACCTCGCGGCCATCTTCACCAGCGTCCAGGACGCCATCATCTCGGTGGACCGGGACCTGAAGATCCTCAACTTCAACAGCTCGGCCGCGACCATCTGCGGGCTCGACGGCTCCGTGGCCGGCACCTCCTTTTACGATCTTCCCCTTAAATGCGACAAGAAATGCCGCGGCGCCCTGGAAACCGCCATCCACACGAGAAAGCCTGTCGAGACGCGCTACTTCAGGTGCGCAGGGGGCGCCTGCGACCAGTACGTGAGCGTGTCGGTCACGCCGCGACGGGTCACCGCCCGCCAGGTCGAGGGGGCCGTCATCGTGGTCCGGGACGAGAGCTCGCTGTACCGACTGGAAAAAAAGCAGGTGCCGCGCAACTCGTTTTCCGGTCTCGTGGGGCGCAGCGCGCCGATGCAGATGCTCTACTCCATGATCGAGCGCCTGTCCGGCGTCCCCTCGACCGTGCTGATCAGGGGGGAGAACGGCACCGGAAAGGAGCTCGTGGCGGCGGCGCTGCACGCAAGCGGAGGGAGCCAGGAACGCCCCTTCATCAAGGTGAACTGCGCGGCCCTCACCGAGACGCTTTTGGAGAGCGAGCTCTTCGGGCATGTGCGGGGGGCCTTCACCGGCGCTTTGCGCGACAAGGCGGGACTCTTCGAGAAGGCGGACGGCGGGACGCTCTTTCTGGACGAGATCGGCGAGATATCGCCGCAGATGCAGGTGAAGCTTTTGCGTGTGCTGCAGGAGCGGGAGTTGGTGCGGGTGGGGGGGACGACGCCGGTCAAGGTTCATGTCCGCATCATCGCGGCGACGAACCGCGACCTGGCAAGGGACGTGGAAGAGGGGAGGTTCCGCCAGGACCTCTACTACCGCCTCAAGGTGGTGGAACTCATCGTGGCTCCCTTGCGCGAGCGCCCCGAGGACCTGCCGCTTCTGATCGACCATTTCGTCGGCAGGCTGAACGCGAAGCTCGGGCGCAGCATAGGTGGGGTCTCCGACGAGGCGCTCAAGTTACTGACCCGCTACCCCTGGCCCGGCAACGTGCGCGAGCTGGAACACGCCCTGGAGCACGCCTTCATCATGTGTCCCACGAGGATGATCCTCCCGGACCATCTCCCCCCGGTTTTCCAGACGGCCGCCGCGGACGACGGGCTCACCATGCGGGAGCGCATCGCGGAAGCGCTGGCGCGCCACGCCGGCAACAAGTCGCGCGCCGCCCGCGCCCTCAACATCGACCGCAAGACCCTTTACCGGAAGATGCGCGAGCTGGACATCCCGGACGCCCCTACCTGATCCTTTCCTCAAATCCTTCTTGCCGCCTGCGCCTTCAAGATCTCGCTTATGCGCTGCACCAGCCGGGAACTCTGGATCGGCTTCTGCAGCACGTTGGCCGAGATCCCCCTCCCCGCCAGCACGTCGTTGTCGTAGCCGGTCAGAAAGATCACCGGCAGGGACGGGTACAGGGCGTTCAGCCCCTGCGCGCACTCGATGCCGTTGATGCCGGGGAGGATGACGTCGATGAGGGCGAGGGCGATCCCGGCGCTGCGTTGTGCCATGGCGAGCGCCTCCTCGCCGCTGCCCGCCGCGACGGGACGGTAACCCGAGGATGCCAGGGTGCGGATGAGGGCGTCGCGGACCGCTTCCTCGTCCTCGACCACGAGGATCAGTTCGCCGCCGCCGATCATGAAGCTCCCGGAGGTGGACTGGAGCGCCGCCTCCGGCGTCTGAGCGAGCGGGATGCAGATGAAGAATTCGGTCCCTCCCTGCGGCGGGGCGGTGACGGCGATGAAGCCGTTCATGCGCTGGACCGTGCCGTAGATCATGGAAAGCCCGAGGCCGGTTCCTTTCCCCAACTCCTTCGTGGTGAAGAACGGTTCGAAGATGCGCCCCCTGATCTCCTCGGCGATGCCGTGACCGGTGTCGCGCACCGACAGCTGCGCGTAGCTGCCGCTTGTCGCGGTGCAGCCGCAGGGAAGCGGCACCCCCTGCGCCTCGACCAACTGCGTCGTGATGGTGATCCTGCCCTGTCCGGAGATGGCATCGCGGGCGTTGGTCACCAGGTTGAAGACGATCTGCTGTACGAGCCCCGCGTCGGCCAGGATGTGCAGCGGCTCGCGGCACGGCTCGAGCTCGATGGCGATGTCCTCGGTGACGAGTTTCGAGGCGAGCTTTCTGCTTTGCCCTAGGAGTTCGTTCAGGTCGAAGTTGGTCAGCTCCAGCGGGGTCTTGCGGCTGAAGACCAGGAGGCTCTTGGTGAGCGAAGAGCCGTGCTCCACCGCCTTCACGATTTCGTCCAGGTGCTGCGTGGCCACGCCCTGGGACTGGTTCTCCACCGTCTGCAGGTAGGCGTTCCCCATGATCACCTGCATGATGTTGTTGAAGTCGTGCGCCACCCCGCCGGCCAGTTGCCCGACCGCCTCCATCTTCTGGGACTGGCGCAACTGCTCCTCCATGGTCCGCTTTTCGGAGATGTCCTCCTTGATGGCCATGTAGTGGGTGATCTTCCCTTCCTGGTCCCGGATCGGGGAGATGATGTCGTGCTCCCAGTACACCGTGCCGTCCTTCCTGGTGTTGCAGAAATCGCCGCGCCACACCTCCCCCTGGCAGAGTTTCTCCCAGAGCAGCTGCGGGTTCTTGCCCACCATCTCGTTCGCGCCGTACCCGGTCATCTCCGAGAAGCGGGGATTGACGAATTCCACGGTGCCGAAACGGTCGGTGATGACGATGGCCGTGGGGCTTTGGTTCACCGCCACGTAGAGCTTTCTCAGCGTATCCTCGGAGGCGGCAAGGGCGCGCTTCACCTTCATCTCCTCGGTGACGTCGGTCAGCATGAACTGCAGGTAGGAGGCCGGGCCTATCTCGAGGATCTCGGCGGAGGTAAGCAGGTCGAGCGTCTCGCCGGACTTTTTCCTCAGGCGCAGGGGCTGGTTGACGATGCGGCCCTTCTCCTTCAAATGCGAGACGATGGCCGGGCGCTGCACGCCGTTCAGGTAGATGCCGAGCTCCGCCCCCGTTTTCCCCACCACCTCGTCGGGCTCGAACCCGAGTATCTCCAGCCAGGCCGCGTTCACCTCCACCATGCGCCCGCTCTCCAGTTCGGCGATGCCGACCCCGACCGGGGCGTGATCGAACATGCTGCGGTACTTGCTTTCGCTTTTAAGCAGGGACGCCTCCGCCTGCAGGCGGCCCCGGTGTTCGGCAGCCTCCTTGAGCGCCCGGGCGATGGAGGGGGCCAGGCGGGGGAGGTTGTCCTTGTGCACGAAGTCGGACATGCCCCGCTTCAAAAGCTCCACGGCCTGCTCCTCGCCCACGCTGCCGGAGACCAGGATGACCGGCAGTTCCGGGGAGCGGCTTTTTACCGCCTCGAGGGTCTCCTCGAACTCCATGTGCGGGACGTTGTAGTCGGCGAGCACGAGGTCCCAGGACTCCCCGAGGCACTCTTCCAGCCGGTCGCGTTCGGCGATCCATGTGAAGGAGGCGTCGAAGCCCTGTCCCTCCAGATGGCGCTTGATCAGCTTGAAGTCGGCGGCGTTGTCCTCGATGACCAGGATGCGCAGCTCATGGCTCATGCGGGGCTCCCGGGTGCCTGGTTCACGGCCAGCCAGTAGACCCCCAGTTGGGCCACGGTCTCGGCGAACTGCGCGAAGTCGAGCGGCTTGCGCACGAAGCTGTTCGCCCCCCCTGCGTAACTCCTCATACGGTCCTGTTCCTCGTCGGAGGAGGTGAGCATGACGATCGGGAGCAGATGCGTCCTTTCGTCCTGCCGCAGGCGCTCCAGCACCTCGATGCCGCTCACCCGCGGGAGGTTCACGTCCAGCATCACCACCGTCGGGTTCCCCCCCTGACGCATGGAGAAGTCGCCTTCCCGGAACAGGTAGTCCAGGGCCTGCTGGCCGTCACGCACCACGAACACCTCGTTGGCCAGGTTGATCCTGCGCAGGGTGCGCAGGATGAGCTTTTCGTCCTGCGGGTTGTCCTCCACCAGCAGTATGGTCTTGTGATCCTCCATGCATACCCTCCTGTCAGTTGGGGAGCCAGAAGCGGAACGAGGCCCCCTTGCCCGGTTCCCCCTCCGCCTCCAAGGCGCCGCCGTGGCGGTTGATGATGCGCTGCACCGTCGCGAGCCCTATGCCGAGGCCGGGGAATTCGTCCTGCCGGTGCAGCCGCTGGAACGGTTGGAAAAGGCGTGAGGCGTGGCGCATGTCGAAGCCGGCTCCGTTGTCCTCCACGCAGATGAAGGTCCTGTCGTCGCGCTTGTCGGAGCGGACCGTTATGCGCGCCGGCTCCGCCCCGGCGGAATATTTCCACGCGTTGGAAAGGAGGTTCGTTAGCACCACCTCGATCATGCGCTCGTCGCCGCTCACCTCGAGCCCTCCCTCCACCTGCCACTGTACCCGCCGTCCCGGTTCCCCGCGTTCCAGCTCCGTGGCGAGGCGCTCCGCCAGCCCGCTCACATCGACCGGTCGGCGCTCGAGGGTGCCGCGCAGGCTGCGCGAGAGCACGAGAAGCCCGTCCACGAGTTCTCCCATCCGATAACCCGCCGTGCTGATCTCCAAAAGGTAATCGAGCCCCTCATCCGAGAGCTGCTCGGCGCAATCCTCCCGAAGCGCCTGGCTGAAGCCGATCATGGCGCGAAGCGGTGCGCGCAGATCGTGGGAGACCGCATAGGCGAAGGCATCGAGTTCCTGGTTCGCCGCTTTGAGTTCCGCGGTGCGCTGTTCGACGCGTATCTCCAGGTCGTCGTTCAGGGCCTGTATTTCCTCCTGCGCCTGTTTCAGGCCGGTGATGTCCTCGGAGAAGATCACGATGCCGCCGATATCGCCGTCGGCCTTGCGCCAGGGGCGGATCTCCCATCTTATCCAGTGCACGGTGCCGTCGGCGCGCACGAAGCGGTCGCCCTCCGAGCCGAGCACCTCTCCGTTCAGCCCGCGGCGGTGCAGCTCCCGCCAGTGCTCCGGTATCTCGGGGAAGATGTCGTAATGCGACTTCCCCACCACGTCGCAGTCGAGGCCGTAGTCGCTTAGCCAGCGCTGGCTAACGTGCAGGTAGCGCATCTGAGCGTCGAACATGGCAAGGGCAGCCGGGGCGTGGCGTATGAAGAGCTCCTGGCGCTCCTCGCTCTCCCGCCGCGCAGCAGCGGTGTGCTCCAAAAGCTCGCGCGCCTCCTCGATTTCGACGATCCCGCATGTGGTTCCCGGTTCCCGATGCACCAGGCTGCGCACCCCCCTGGCGACCCTCCGCGCGGCCAGGCTCCCGCACAGGACCCCCACCAGCGTGCTCGCCACGAGCCCCAGCGCAAGCATGACGGCGAGTTTCAGCAGGGAGGGCTGATAAGTGGCGGCGGGTATCTCGATCAGCACCTTCCATGGCGCAACGGTGCTCACTACCTCCACCCGGTCGACGGAACGCACTTCCTGGTGCTGCGGCGAGTTGCGCTGTGCGATGACATGCCCCTGGCCGTCCCGCAGGGTTATGGCCCACCCCGCAGGGAGGAGACGCTGGTCGATCCGTTGCTGCAGCCGGCTCGCCTCGAGAATCGTGAGCAGCACGTAGCGCGCCTTCCCCTCCCGCACCACTGGCACGGCGATGGAACAAAGCTGTGTATTGCTTACCGGCCCGGTGAAGAGGTCCCCGACCACCGCCTTCCCGGTGGCCGCGGCAAGGGGGGCTGCGGCCCTCCCTCTTGGCACCGGGAGGGGGGGGAGTTCTCTGCCGAAAGGTCGCCTCGTGTTGAAGAGCATCCGCATCGGCTGCCCTGTGCCGGCCAAAATGACGTGACTGCCGAAGAATCCGTTAAAGGACTGCGCCTCCCGGTACAGCTCTCCCCATCGCGTCTGGTCATCGATCAGGGGGGAATTCGCCAGCATCTGCAGGGCGCCGATCCTCGCGGCGAGGTACTGGTCGAGATCGGTGGCGAAGTTGCCCGCGATGATCCCCGCTTGACGTCGATCCTGCGCCTGCCGGGAGTGCAGGGCGTCCGTGGCGAGCCAAAGCGACAGCACGATGAGCGGCAGAACGCTGAGCCAGATGAGCCGTCTCAGGAATGAGGCGAGCTGGATTCCCTTTTGGGCAGGGGCTTTTGTCTTTCGGGGCGTCATGGGCATGTTCAATGTTTACCATTAGCTGGCACAAATTTGAGTGTCACACACTTATACCACCATTGCAGGTTTTTTCTAGTATTTTTGGAAACAATATTTTCGCATAGTCACGGACTTTGTGGCTTTGAATGACCAACTTTGTGGTGTTGATTGCGTAGCAAGGTCGCTCTGTGCCGTCGTGTGTGCTGCTTGGTCCAGTTAAGTTACGATTCATGTGCGCTTTGACACATTGAATCTGCTTTGAACTGCGTTTTCGCCCGGTTTCCGGTGCTCCATGACAGTGCCGGACGGTGCCGACCCTTACCTATTGCCGCAACTGGCGGACCGGGCGCGCGGGCCGGCGCAGTTAGCGGTTGTTTATTATATATGGTGCGTGGTATGCTCTCAGGCCGTCTGAGAAAGCAGGTCTTTTTGGACCGATAGAAAGCGAGGGGCACGTTGAAAGGGCAAAGCTTGATAGATTCCATCGGTTCGACGCCGCTGGTCGAGATCGATTCTCTTTGTGACAATCCGGCGGTAAGGATCCTGGTGAAGCTCGAGGGAAACAACCCGGGGGGGTCGGTGAAGGACCGTCCGGCGCGCCACATGATCCTCGCGGCGGAGAAGAGCGGGGAACTCACCACCGACAAGGTGATCTTGGAGCCCACCTCAGGGAACACCGGCATTGCGCTCGCCATGATCGCCGCGGCGCGCGGCTACCGCATCAAGCTGGTGATGCCCGCCTGCGTCAGCGTGGAGCGGCGCAGCGTGCTCGAGGCGTACGGCGCCGAGATCGTCCTCTCGCCGGGGTGCGAGGCGACCGACGGCGCCATCCGGCTCGCCCACAAGATCTACGAGGATCATCCGGACCGCTACTACATGCCGAACCAGTATGCGAACCCGAACAACGTCCTCGCACACTACGAGACCACCGGACCGGAGATCTGGCGCCAGACCGGCGGGACCGTCACCCACATGGTGGCCGGGATGGGTACCGGCGGCACCCTGATGGGGCTCTCCCGCTTCTTCAGGGAGACCGCGCCCAAGGTCCAGGTGGTCGGCGTCGAGCCGGTGCTGGGGCACAAGATCCAGGGGCTCAAGAACATGGAGGAGGCCATCGTCCCCCCCATCTACGACGCAAGCGCCTACCACAGAAAGATCGTGGTCGAGGACGATGACGCCTTCGAGACCTCGAGGCGGCTTGCCGCGCACCACGGCATCTTCTGCGGCATGTCCGGCGGCGCCGCGGTCTTCGGTGCGCTGCGGCTCGCCGGAGAACTCTCCTCCGGGACCATCGTCGTGATCCTACCCGACCGGGGCGACCGTTACCTGAGCACGAACCTCTTCAAGTCGATGTGCGCGCAGTGTCCCCCCTGAGGCTCCGAAAGCGCGCTCCCGAAACGACAAAGCCCCGCGGCTCTAACAGCCGGCGGGGCTTTTTTTACGTCCACAGACCTGTGTTCAGGTGCGATTCACAGGCTTAACTCCCGCTCCCTCCGCGGCAAGGGGCGCCGCCTGATGGGCACGATGGCCATCCTCAAGGCGGGTGCGACGGTCATCGTGGAGGCCTCCGCTTCGCTGGTGCGGCAATAACGGTCCTGTTGTTCGCGGCGCTCCTGCAACCTTCTCTCAAGCCAGGCGCACATCGATCTGAAGGTCTCGATCTCCTTGATCTCCGCAAGGTTGCGCAGGTCGATCCGGATCCCGGTGGCGCGCTGCACCAGGAACTCCATGTCCCAAAGGGCGCATTCGTTCATGACGCCGGTGACCATGTTCTGCTTGCACGGCAGGTAATCGCCCATGTTGTTGCGGAAGTACGTCATCTTCGCCACGCACAGCCCGTAGAAGCTGAAGACCAGGTCGAGCGTCGGGCACTTCTTCATGCCGCGGTGGGTGACATAGGCGTTGGGGGGGCGGTTGCCGAAGTTCCGCACCCAGTACACCTTCCCGTCCATCAGACACGGCTCGAGACGGTACTTCTCGATCAGGTTCACCTTTTCCTCGGGGAGTTCCCCCAGAAGATCGTTTTTCACGAAGCCTCCTCTAATTGTTATTTGCAAAAACGATAACAGCTATCTGTACTTTGAATAGCAAGAAGGGTGCCCGTATGGGAAGGCTTTTCAGCGTGTGAAACAGAGTCGCCGCCAAATCGGGAACTTGGCTGGAACGGCTCGCGGGATAGGGGGGCGGGTGGCTCCGGTGGGTGGGGCAAAAGACTTGCAGGGTGCGTGAAATCCCCGCTGGGAGGAGATGTCCAATTAGTGGAGCCGCCTTTAACTTTCATTAGCCTTCTGGTAAACTGAAATCGTCTCACAACCGGCGGCCAGCCGCTTCACTGGCTAAGGAACGAGGCGCACCATGAAAGCTCCGGCCCGCGCAGTCTTAACCCTGCTGATTCTCCTCGGTATCACCGGTATCCCCTGTTTCGCAGCCGACAAAATCCGATCGCTTTGTGAAATCCATTACCCCACCGACTACCTCTATGAGTGGGACTGCGTCAAAGTCACCGGCAAAGACTCCCCTTACAAGATCTTCGGCAAGCAGTGGCAGGACGGTCTGCGCTTCAACCGCATGGACCGGCGCCACTTTCTGGCCGGCATGTCGGTGAAGGTCCCCAAGCATATGGAGGACATCAAGGAGTTCAACCCCATGCCCCCGTTCTACCCGGAGGCCGACAAGGAGCCGAAGACGATCCTCATCGACCAGAACGAGATGTACCTGGGCGCCTACGAGTTCGGGACCCTGGTCTTTTCCGCTCCGGTCGCGGTCGGCGTGGCGGAGTTCCGCCTGAAAAACGGCTCCTACCGCATCGACGCGGTGGACCCCCGTCACGAATCGAGCCTCTACCCGGTGGAGGGGAGCGAGCGCCCCTATCCCATGCATTACGGACTCCGTTTCCATGTCGAGAAAAGGGGGGACGGCTGGACCTCCTACTGGATCCATGGCCGCGACCTTCCGGGGTACCCCGCTTCTCATGGCTGCATCGGGCTTTACGACGAGGAGATGCAGCTTGAGTACTACGGCGAGCCGGCCAAGCCGCTGCTCATGGACGCGCAGCAGCTGTACCGCTGGGTGGTCGGGACCGATGACACCGGAACCCTGCAACGCGTGCGGGGCCCCATGGTGGTCATCATGGGCGAACCGCAGATCCCGCCCGATAAGCTGAGACCGGTGCCGGACGCCGCGATGACACCCGGGACGCTCCTTGCGCCCGGCGCGTCCCCAAGGTGATTGAAAAAAAGAATCCTCTCATCTATGCATTTCCGGATTCAGGTGTATAGTTTCCACCGTGCCTGATTTCAGGCATCGTTTCCCGCAGCACCTAGTCACATCTCTTGATCGTTTGATCAGTCTTTCAGAAATCAGCTCCACTCCAGGTTCAGCAACCCGTCGACCCATTCCTTCCGGCCGAGTGGCTAAGCGCGTCCTGGCGTGGCCGCAACCATCCAGCGAGGAACTCAACATGAACGTCAAACGCGGCAGTGTGGTCAGTCATGCGATGGCGCAGCAATGGGGAACCGGCAAGGTGGTCGAAGTGAACGACTATATGGCCACCATACGTTTCAGCGACGGCATGGTCAGAAAGATCATTTCCTCGCACTTCACCGACCTGCGTCCCGCCGATCCCGCCACCTACACCCCCCCGGCCAAGACAACGAAGGGGCGCGGGAAGGGAACGCGTGTGCGCTCGACGACGACGTCGGTGAAGGCAAAGGCGAAGGCAAAGGCCAAAAAGCCGGTGGCGACTCCTGCCGCGCCCCAGCCGGGGGCTTGAAGCTGCCATGGGGGTTTTGGCACTTGCGACGCCGCGAAATGCCGTCATAATCTTCTTCATGAAAACCATCGGCCGCCGTTTTTCGTGACAGGAGGAGAGCCATGAAATGCCCCGTGTGCAAAAACCACCAGCAGGTCGACACCAACCTACAGTCTGAAGGGTTCAAAGAGGGTATCACTGAGTGCAGTGTCTGCGGCACGGTCTGGTCGGCCAACCACGGCGTGATCGAGATCGTCCGTGATTCGCAGGCCGAGTCCTTCCTCCAGGCGGAAAGCGAATGCGTGGAGGGGGATGATTACAGCCTCAACATGGACGGCGGGTCGTGACCCCCGCTCCGGCTTGGTAAGGAATCCCCCTCCCGAAGGGGGATTTTTTATTTCCGCGCAGTTTCTCTCTCCACCACGCTCCCACCCCCTCTGGCGCCGTTGACACCCCAGCATAAGTTGCGTAACCTTTAGCGCGTCTGTCCACTTCATGAGGAGCGCGGGATGAAAACCTTCAGTATCATTGGGTGCGGAGCGGTCGGTAAGACGCTTGGGCGCCTTTTTCATGAGTCAGGAGTGCTCGAGCTCAAGGACGTTCTCACCCGCTCCGAAGCGACGGCACGCGCTGCGGTCGCCTTCATCGGGGCGGGACGCCCCGTGGTCGGCTTCGCGCAGTTGGAGCCTGCCGATTTGTACCTGATCACCTGTTCCGACGACGCCATCGCCCCTTGCGTGCGTGAGTTGTGCGCAAGCGGAGCGCTCGGCGCGCAGGCCCTGGTGTGTCACGTAAGCGGTGCCCTGGGAAGCGAGGTGCTGCACCCGGCGACGCAGCTCGGTGCGCTGGTGGCGAGCGTGCACCCCGTCAAGAGTTTCGCCGACCCGGCGGCAGCCGTTGGCGACTTCGCGGGCACCTGGTGCGGCGTGGAAGGGGAACGGCGGGGGGCGGAGCAGATGGGGGAGCTCTTCGAGGCGATCGGCGGCCGCGTCTTTTCCATCGATCCCCGTTTCAAGGCGATCTACCATGCCGGCTCCGTGCTCGCGTGCAACTGCCTCACCGCACTCGTAGAAGTGGCGGTCGCGGCATACGGGAAAGGGGGGCTTGACCGGGAGACCGCGCTGCAGGTGATGGAACCTCTGGTGCGGGGCACCGTGGAAAACGTGTTCCGGTCCGGTACCGTCGCAGCGCTCACCGGCCCCATCGCCCGCGGAGACGCGGCCGTGGTGGGAAGGCAGCTGCGCGCCCTGGACGAATGGGACCAGGAAGTGGCCCTCGTCTACCGCTCCCTTGGCGCGGTCGCCCTCGAACTGTCGCGTCGGCGCGGTCAGGCGGGGGAGGCGGGGCTCGAGAGCATAGAGGCGCTTCTTGCCGGCACCGGGGAAGACGATGCCTGAGACGGCGGCGGGGGAGCGGAGAAAAAACGTCGGTATCCTGCAGGCGATGCTTGAAGGGACGCCGGACCTTGTGTATGCGAAGGACCTCGAGGGACGCTACCTTTTGATCAACGAACGGGCCGCCCGGATGTACGGCAGGCCCGCCGAGGAGATCGTCGGGGTGGACGACAGCGCGATCTTTCCTGACGAGGTGGTGCAGGTGATGCGGGAAAACGACCACCATGTCATCGCCACCGGCAAGAACGCGACGGTGCAGGAGACCTTCACCGACGCGGCAGGCGTCGAGCGGATCTTCCTCGCCACCAGGGGGCCGCTCTTCGACCATGGCGGTGCCGTCACCGGCCTCTTCAGCATCTCGCGCGAGATAACCGAGCAGGTGCGGGCACAGGAGGCGCTGCTCGTCAACCAGGAACAGCTGAGGGAGCTGGCCATCGAGCTCTCCCTGGCCGAGGAGAGGGAGAGGCGCCGCATCGCCTCGGAGCTCCACGACGAGATCGGACAGAACCTGTCGCTTGCGAAGCTAAAGCTGAGCGGCATCGGGTCGGAGGAGAAGCTTCCCGCAGGCGCGACGCGGACGGTCCGTGAAGTGGTGACCCTTTTGGAGCGCGCGATACGGGAAGTGCGGACGCTTACCTTCCAGGTCAGCCCGCCGCTTCTTTACGAGGTGGGGTTCGAGGCTGCGGTGGAGTGGCTTGCGGAGCAGTTTGAAACGAAGTACCGGCTGCGCGTCTCCCTGGAGAGCGCGCAGCCCCCGTCACCCTTGGAGGAGGAGCTTGGTTCCACCCTGTACCATGCGGTGCGCGAACTCCTCGTCAACGTGGTGAAGCACGCCGACGCGCGACAGGTACGCATAGCGATCAGGCGGCGGGGCGGACGCATCGAGGTCACCGTGCAGGACGACGGCAAGGGGATCTCTCCTTGCGCCCCACCCGCAAGCGGGGGCTTCGGCCTTTTCAACATAAGGCAACGGGTGCAGCACCTGGGGGGGGAGGTAATTGTTACTTCCGGAGCCGGCGGCACGAGCGTTACCATCGCGGTCCCCGCCGGGGCGGCCGACGCTGCAGGAGAGGAGTAGGCGATGATTCGCGTCATGATAGTAGATGATCACGGGATCGTTCGGGAGGGGGTCCGGATCCTGTTGGAAAAATCCGAGGACGTCCAGGTCGTTGCCGAGGCGGAAAACGGCAGGGCCGCGCTCGAACTCGCGGCAGGCGCCTCGCCGGACGTAGTGCTCATGGACATGAGCATGCCCGGGATGAACGGCATCGAGACCGCGCAGCGTATGGCCGATATCTTCCCCGCCGTCAAGGTCCTCATCCTCTCGATGCACAAGGACAGGCGTTTCGTAGCCCAGGCCTTCAGGGCGGGCGCGCGCGGCTATCTGCTCAAGGACTGCAGTTCGGCGGAGCTGGTGAAGGCCGTCAGGGCGGTGGCCGCCGGGGAGAGGTACGTCTGCTCCGGCATCATCGGCGTCGTCATCGATGACTACATACGGCGGGTGCCCGACTCCTTCGAGCAGGCAGGCCCCGCGCTCACCCCGAGGGAGAAAGAGGTGCTGCAGCTTTTGGCCGAGGGGAACAACGCGAAGAACATCGCGTTCCTGCTGAAGATCAACGTGAAGACGGTGGACACCCACCGCCAGCAGATCATGAAGAAGCTGAAGCTCTTCTCCATCGCCGAACTCACGAAGTACGCCATAAGGGAGGGCGTCACCAGCATCGACCACTGATTCCACCGATCAGGTGCGTCATGGAAAGCCGAGGCCTCAGTAAAAACCCCATCCGGCTGTCATACAAACCCCTATATCGTCGCCGCCCCCATTTTGTTAGAGTACTTCTCATTTGGGAACTGCAACCTACCAAGCCGAGACGACCGCGACGATGCAGACAACGAAGATTATCCTTGCCGACGATCATGCCCTCATCCGCCAGTGCATCGGCGCCATCCTTGAAAAAGCTCCCGGAGTGGAAGTCGTGGCCGAGGCTGCTACCGGTATGGAGGCCGTGCGGCTTGCCTGCGAGTTGCAGCCGGACCTGGTCCTCATGGACCTGGTGATGCCCGACGGCGGCGGCATCGAGGCGAGCCGCTGCATCGTCTCGGCCTTTCCCAACGTGAAGGTGCTGATCCTTTCCTGCCACGGTGATGCCAGATCCGTTCGCCAGGCTCTCGACGTCGGAGCCAGGGGATACCTGGTGAAGAGTTGCGGCGCCCAGGAGCTGATCCACGCCATAAACGCCGTGGCCGACGACGGCCTTTATCTGAGCCCCGTACTCTCCGAGGTTCTCGGTATCGACCTTCCCACCGGCCGCCTGGAGAAGTCTCCCCTGAGCCAGCGCGAGGAGGAGGTCCTCACGCTGATTGCGAGCGGGAAGACGTCGCGCGAGGTGGCTGTGCTCCTGGAGATCAGCCCCAAAACGGTGGAGACCCACCGCATGCACATCATGAAGAAACTCAACCTCACCAGTATCGCCGGCCTTACCAAATATGCGATAAGACAGGGGTTTTTGCCTCTGGATTAGCGCTGTTTCGCCGTTCCCCACTTTTGCCGCTCCCTTTCAGGCTCAGGACGTACGCGTTCCGGACCTGCGCGCCTGCGCCTCTGCTGCACTGCTCCGCCTGTCTCGGCCAAAAAGCCGCCCCTTCCCGGTATTTTTCTGATACATCGTTTCCGCCCCGCGTCGATGAAGCAAACGACACCACCGGATGCTGTTTCCGGTTGGGTCATCAAACCTTTGCAGAAGACGGAGCGCACATGAAATGGTTCACCAATCTCAAGGTCAGCACCAAGTTAGTCTCGGCTTTCGTAGCAGTCTGTATCATCACCGCCGCGGTCGGCGTCCTGGGCATCCGCAACATGGGTACCATCAACGACATGGCCGATGCCATGTACGCCAGGGAACTGCTCGGACTCTCCTACGTCAAGGAAGCTAACATCAACCTGATCTACATCTCCCGCGCCGAAAAGAACTTCCTGCTTTCGACGAGCCAGCAGGAGCGCGAGAAGTACCTCGGCAACATGAACAAGTACAAGGCGGGGTACAAGGAGTGGCTGGACAAGGCGCGCCCGATGTTCACCTCCGAGAAGGGAAAGGAGATCCTCAAGAGGCTGGAGGCGGCCAACGAGGAGTGGTTCTCGGTCCAGCAGAAGGTGATCGATCTCGGCAAGAACGACAAGCTGAACGACAGCACCGCCTCGGTGGCGCTCTCCTTCGGCGAGGCGCGGACCAAGCAGACCGTGGTGGACGACACCCTTACCGAGCTTGCGCGTCTCAAGGAGGCCAACGCAAAGGAGGCCTCCGACGAGACCACGAGGATCTACCAGTCGAGCATGAAGACGATGGTCGGACTGGTGGCGGGCGGCGTGCTGCTCGGTCTGATATTGGGGATCGTCATCGCCAGGATGATCAGCGTGCCGCTAAGGCGCGGCGTCGAGTTCGCTTCGGCGGTGGCGGGGGGAGACCTGACCCAGAGCATCGACGTCGACAGCAGGGACGAGGTGGGACAGCTTGCGGCGGCGATGAACGGGATGGTGTCGAGGCTGAGGGGGATCGTAGCCGAGGTGAAGAGCGCGTCGGACAACGTGGCGGCCGGTAGCCAGCAGCTTTCTTCCGGTGCCGAGGAGATGTCCCAGGGGGCGACGGAGCAGGCGGCCTCGGCGGAGGAGGCATCATCGTCTATGGAAGAGATGTCCTCGAACATCCGCCAGAACGCCGACAACGCCATGCAGACCGAGAAGATCGCGGTGAAGTCGGCCCAGGACGCCCGGGAGGGTGGCCAGGCGGTCCAGGAGACGGTGGGCGCCATGAAGGAGATCGCCGGCAAGATCACCATAATTGAGGAGATCGCGCGTCAGACGAACCTCCTGGCCCTGAACGCCGCCATAGAGGCGGCCAGGGCGGGTGAGCACGGCAAGGGGTTTGCCGTGGTCGCCTCCGAGGTGAGGAAACTGGCCGAGCGGAGCCAGAAGGCCGCAGCCGAGATCAGCGACCTGTCAGCCAGCAGCGTGGATGTGGCGGTGAAGGCGGGCGAGCTCCTAGCGAAGATGGTCCCGGATATACAGAAGACGGCGGAACTCGTGCAGGAGATCAGCGCGGCGAGCAGGGAGCAGGACACCGGTGCAGACCAGATCAACCGCGCCATCCAGCAGCTTGACCAGGTGATCCAGACAAACGCCGGTGCCTCCGAGGAGATGGCCTCAACGGCCGAGGAACTCTCGAGCCAGGCAGAACAGCTGCAGACTGCCGTCGCCTTTTTCAAGATCGGCGACCATGCAAGGCATCAAGTCGCGAGTGCCGCAAGGGTAGGCGTATACCAGCAGGGAAAGGCGTCAGGCACGGCGGTTCAGGGTAAAAAGATGACACGCTCGAAGGCGGCAGTTGGCAACCAGGAGGCGACCAGGAAGGCGGTCGGGCATGACCTGGACCTCTCCGACGGCAAGGATATGTCGGACTCTGATTTCGAGCACTACTGATCCCTTTCCATCGGCGGCCCGAGGGTTGCCTGCGATGCGATGAAGATAAGTGCCCCTTCCGGGGCGCTTTTTTTATTCCCAAAACGCACCTCCCACCGGCGTTGTCCGGTTAGGTGCTTGCACTGTCAAAATCGAACCTCTTCCAACTCTCCCCCTCCCGCAAGGGGAGGGGGCCTTTTGCATCGTTCCTACGCTCCAGCGTGGGAACGCAAAGCCTCGGACGCTCCGGCGTCTGCTTAGGGGACGCTGGAGCGTCCCGAACGTGCGTTCCCACGGAGGACCGTAGGAACGATCTTTAAAGGCGCCCACTCCCCGGAATTCCCGGATGAACCAACAAAAAGGGGCAGGCGCCTTCCGGCACGCTGCCCCTTCTCGTCGATGATCTGTCGCGACTTACGCCGCCTGCCCCTCGATGTTCTGAACCAGCTCCAGCTCGCCGCTGGTGAAGACCTTGTCGATGTCGAGGATGATGATGAACTGTTCGTTGTGCTTACCCATCCCCTTGATGAAGTCGGTGTTGAGCTTGGTGCCGATGCGCGGCGGAGGCTCGATCTGGTCCGGCTCCAGGTCCATCACCTCCTGGACCGCGTCGGCCATCGCCCCCATGACCACCTTCTCGCCCTCGAGTTCCACCTCGACGATGATGACACAGGTGTTCACGGTCTGCTCCGCCATGGCCATGCCGAACTTCAGGCGAAGGTCGACGACGGGAACGACGCTGCCGCGCAGGTTGATGACGCCGCGCATGTAGTCGGGGGTCTGCGGGACCTTGGTGATGGTGGTGAAATCCAGTACTTCGCGCACCTTGCCTATGTCCAGGGCGAACAGCTCGTTTTCGAGTTTGAAGGTGAGGTACTGCGTTGTTTCCGTGATAGTCTCGACCGCCATGTTTGCTCTCCTCTCTCAGTGTGAACTGTCGGTGCGTTCCGGTTACCAGTAACGACCAATCAGGGTGTGGTCCAACCGGGTCAGTCGGATTTACACTCCTGACCCATGCATAGTTATCGACAATTCAAGAGCTATGTTGAGGTAAAAAAAGAAGATTATACAGTTATAATCTGCCCGGTCGGTCGTCTGTGACAGCCGGGAAGGGGGAGAACTTCTTCTGGGGCAATCGGTTCCTGCTTGATGGATGTCTCAAAGCGAAGCCAATCGGGAATATTTCTTTTGGAGCCGTAGGCCTGTTGCACCGCCACGCCTTCCAAAGGCCTAGACATTATTGACGATTACGGGCATCATGTGCACCGGCTGAAAGAGCTGCTGCACTTATAATCTGCCTTTGGAGGCGGCGTTGCATAAACAGAGGAGGATGAAATGGATGACACGATGAGAAGAAAGGACCGGCACCTCTCCGCGCAGGCCGCCAACGAGATCCTGACAAAGGGAAGCGTATGTCAGCTGGCGCTGGCGGTTCAGGGGGAGCCGTACCTGGTGACCATGAACTACGGCTACCGCGATTCCACCCTGTACTTCCACTGCGCCGGTGCGGGGAAGAAGCTGGAAATCATCGAGCAGAACAACCGGATCTGCTTCAGCGTGGTCGAACACGGGGCCGTGCTGCCGGCGGAGAAGCCATGCGACTTCACCATGAAGTACCGTAGCGTCGTAGGGTACGGCGCCGCGCGGGTGATCGACGGCTACCGGGAAAAGTGCGAGGCGCTCGGTATAATCATGGCCCAGTACGCCCCGGGTGAGAGCTTCGATTTCCCGGAGGCGACGCTGGCCGCGACGACGGTCTTCGCCGTGGACATCTCTTCCATGGCCGCCAAAAGCAACCACTGACCCCACCAAAGAGGTCCTCATGAACATCCTCGCCATCGATCCCGGCTCCACGTCGACCAAGGTAGGGGTGTGGCGCGCGGGGAAACTGGTCAAGGCGTCGATCGAGCATCCGCGCGGCGAGATCGAGAGCTTCCACAGCGTGATGGAGCAGCTTGATTACCGGATGGAGCGCCTGGCGCGGTACCTGCGTGAAAACGACGTGGACCGCTTGCCCTGGGACGCGGTGGTCGGGCGGGGCGGCCTGGTCCGTCCGGTGCCGAGCGGGGTCTACCTGGTGGAGGAGCCGCTCATCAAGGACCTGAAGGACGGGGTCAGCGGTGAGCATGCGGCCAACCTCGGCGGGGTGATGGCCCACGCGGTTGCGGCATCCAAGGGTGTTCCCGCCTACGTGGTCGATCCACCGGTCATCGACGAGATGTGGCCGGTAGCGCGGCTCTCCGGCATGGCGGGCATCGAGCGGCGCAGCATGTTCCATGCGCTGAACCAGAAGGCGGTGGCGCGCGACGTGGCGCGGGAACTGGGCCGGGACTATGCGGAATTAAACCTCATCGTGGTGCACATGGGGGGCGGCATCACCGCGGGCGCGCACCGAAAGGGGCTCGTGGTCGATGTGAACAACGGCCTGAACGGTGACGGACCGTTCTCCCCGGAGCGGACCGGGGGGCTCCCGGTGGTCGGCGTTCTCGAGCTCGTGGAGCGGGGTGCCTTCACCACCGGCGAGCTGAAGGGGATCGTGGCCCGCCGCGGCGGCGTCTACTCCTACCTGAACACGGTCGACATGCGCGAAGTGGAGGCGCGGGCGCAAGGGGGGGACGCCGAGGCGAGCCTCGTGCAGGAGGCGATGATCTACCAGATCGCCAAGGAGATCGGCGGGCTTGCCGCCGCGCTTTCCGGCGCGGTCGACGGCATCGTGCTGACCGGCGGGCTCGCTTTCGGTGCCGCCGTGGTGGAAGGGGTGCGCGAGAGGGTGGGGTTCATCGCCCCCGTCTTCGTGCGGCCGGGGGAGTTCGAGATCGAGGCGCTCGTCGACGGCGCACTCCGGGTCCTCTCCGGGACGGAGGCGGCGCGGCGCTACGCGGGAGGAACCGATGAAGATCGGGGCTAATCTGAGGGCGGTTCTCGCGGCGAAGAAAGTGGCGCAGGAAGAGGTGCGCGAGGCGCTCGGGTGGGATGCCGACACCCTGGACCGGGTGCTCTCGGACCGGCTCTCCCCCGGCATCTCGGAGCTTTTGCGGCTTGCCACCTGGCTCGGCGTCGGCATCTCGCGCCTCCTGGGCGAAGAGGAGGAACGCACCAGGCGGGCGGTGAAGACCGGCAGGAACGAACGGGTCGGCGTGGACCGGCGCGAGTTTCTCCACTACGAAAGCCTGGCGCACGCCTTTGCGGGACGCCACATCGAGCCTTTCGTGGTCGACCTGTACCGCGCCCAGGCCGCTCCGGAGGTGAGCCGCCACCCCGGCGAGGAGTTCCTCTTCGTCCTCTCCGGCACGCTGCAGGTCACCGTGGACGGGGAGGTCTTTCACCTGGAGGAGGGGGACTCGCTCTACTTCGACTCGGTGCTCCCCCACGCGCTGTTACCCCTGAGCGAGCAGTGCCGGATGGTCGCCGCGTTCTACAAGGGGGAGTCCATGCTGCAGCTCACCAAGGGGCACGGCATGAAGAGCGTGATCGAGGCGGCAAGGCTCGCCCCGCGCCGCAGCCTGGTGCTCGTCTCTCCCGACGCCGCCTCGATGAAGGCGGTCAACAAGGGGATCGAGGAAGGGATCCTGGAGCGGGTTTTCCTGGTGGGGGACCCCGCGCGGGTGCGCGAGAGCTGCGCATCGCTTCTCATCTTCGAGAAGCAGTACCGGTTCGTCCCGGTCGTGGGCGACGACGCCGAGCGCGAGGCGGCCCGCCGCGGCGTCGAACTCATCGCCTCCGGCACGGGAGACCTCCTGATGAAGGGGGCGCTCAACACCGCAGTCCTCATGAAGGCGGTGCTCTCCAAAAAGGAGGGGATCGGCACCGGCAGGCGGCTCTCCAACGTGAGCATCTTCGAGCTCCCCGGCGTCGAGCGTCTCATCTTCCTCACCGACCCCGCCATCAACCCCGAGCTCTTCGCGCACCAGGAGGCGTCTTCAGCCATCGACATCATCGACAACGCGGTCCAGGTGGCGCGCGCCCTCGGCGTCGAACGCCCCAAGGTGGCGCTTCTCGAGGCGAACGAGGTCCCCTCCGAGAACATCCCGACCACACTCCTCGAAAAGGAGCTCTCGAACCGGGAGTGGGACAACGCCGAGGTGAGCGGCCCGCTCTCCTACGACCTGGCACTCTACCCCGACGCGGTGGCGAAGAAGGGGCTTCAAGGGAACCCAGTGGCCGGCCGCGCGGACATCATCGTCGTCCCGCACATCTCCGGGGGGAACTTCCTCTACAAGAGCTGGGTCTTCACCATGGGAGCGGAGGTCGCCAACGTGGTGCTCGGTGCCAAGGCCCCCATCATCCTCACCTCCAGAAGCGACAGCGACCTCACCAAGTTCCTCACCATCTGCGCGAGCTCGCTCTACAGCCACTACCTGCAGCGGACGGCCTAAGGGGCGGGAATCGGTCGCTTTTCCCGTTTGCCTTGTCGCTCTCGGCCGGGTATGCTAATGAACGTCCTGACCACGACGGGAGAAAAGCCATGCCCACCACCCCTCTCATCATCGGCCACCGCGGCGCCTCCCGCGACGCACCCGAGAACACCCTCGCCTCGTTCCGCCTCGCCTTCGCACAGGGTGCCGACGGCATCGAGGCCGACTTCCGCCTCACCCGCGACGGCAGGATCGTCTGCCTGCACGACGCCGGGCTCGCCCGTACCGCCGGGAGCGACCTCACCGTCGCCGGATCGACCCTCGCCGAACTGGAGCGTCTCGACCTTGGGGGATGGAAGGGGGATACCTGGTGCGGCGAGCGCATCCCGACCCTCGCCGCCGCGCTCGCGCTCCTTCCCTCCGGCAAAAAGCTCTTCATAGAGATAAAGTGCGGCGCCGAGATCATCGAGGAGCTGGCGCTCGACCTAGAACGCGCCGCTGTTTCGCCGGAGGCGATCCGCTTTTTGACCTTCGACCGCAACCTCGTCATATCGCTGAAAGAGCGGCTCCCCGCCTTCCGTACCTGCTGGCTGTGCGATTACCGCTGGCGCGGGGCGTGGCACCCTTCGCAGGGCGAGGTGCTGGCGACCCTCGAAGAGATCGGCGCCGACGGCCTTGCCAGCAGGGACCGCGCCATCCTGGACGCCCCCTTCGTCCGGCAACTGCGCGACCGGGGGCTCGAGCTCCACGTCTGGACCGTGGACGCCGCCCGCGCCGCCGAAAGGCTCTGCGCTCTCGGCGTCGACTCCATCATGACCAACCGCCCCGGTTGGCTGAGGGGCGCTCTAACGCGCCGGGTGGAACGATCATGAACCGCAAGGCCTATCTAGCCACCGGCCGGATGATCGCCATGCTGCAGGGGTTCTCCAAGCTGCGCGTGAACGTGCACGGCAATGAGAACATCCCCGACGGGGCGGTCATCTTCGTGGTGAACCACTTCACCCGCATCGAGACGGTGCTTCTCCCCTACCATATCCACCGCCTGACCCGCGTGCCGGTCTGGTCGCTCGCCGACGCCTCGCTCTTCTCGGGACCGCTTGCGCGCTTTCTCGACCTGATGGGGGCTGTCTCCACGAAAAATCCCGACCGCGACCGGGTCATGGTGAAGACCCTCCTGACCGGCGAGGCGAGTTGGATCGTCTTCCCCGAGGGGAGGATGGTGAAGGACAAGGAGCTCTTCAGAAAGCGCGTGCTCCTTCCCTCGAGCGGGGTGCGCCCGCGCTCGGGGGCGGCGACCCTCGCGCTGCGCACCGAGTTCTACCGTCAGCGCATGCTGAGGCTGCAGCAGTCGGCCCCGGATGAGGTGGCGCGCCTGCAGGGGATGTTCCAGCTTCCAGGACTTGCCCCCCTTGCCAAGGGGCCTTGCCACATCGTGCCGGTGAACATCACCTACTATCCCCTGAGGGCAAGGGAGAACGCCCTGAGCAGGCTCTCCGAGCTCTTCCTCTCGGACGCCTCGCCGCGCTTGAAGGAGGAGATCCTCACCGAGGGGAGCATGCTCCTTTCCGGGGTGGACATCGACATCCGTTTCGGCAGGGCCATCGACCCCTCCGCCTACCTCACGAGCAGGGAGATCGAGGCGGACATCCTCTCCACGGCGAGTTACGGCTTCGACGATCAGCTCCCCTCGCTGCCGGAAATGAAGCGGCAGGCGAACCGACTCGTGCAGCGCTGCATGAGCAGCATCTACGACCTCACCACGGTGAACCACGACCACCTGTTCGCCTCCCTGCTTCGGGCCTACCCATTTCTGAGCATCAACGAGGACGATTTCCGCCGCCGGGTTTTCCTGCTCGCGACGCAGTGCCTGCAGGAGACCACCTGCCATTTGCACCAAAGCTTAAGGACCGGGCAGGTTCCCCTTTTGACCGACGACCGCTACCACAAGTACCGCGAGTTCAGCGAACTCGCCATCGAGAAGGGGGTGGCGGTGCGCCGTGACGGGGCGCTCGTGAAGGACAGGAGCAAGTTCTCGGCCCCCTTCGAGATGCAGCGTGCGCGGATCGACAACCCGCTCGGGGTCATCGCCAACGAGGTGCTCCCGCTCACCACGCTGCAGCGCGAGGTGCACCTCATGGCATGGCATCCCGCGTGGCTCGTGCGCAGGAGGGTGGCGGCACTGCTCGAGGAGCAGGCGCTCGAGCAATACCGGGAGGATTACGCAACCTTCTTCAGGGAAGGGGAGAGCAAGGGGGTCGAGGTCGGCGCACCCGCCCTTTTGGAAGGAAGATCGCGCGCCTTGGGCGTGGTGCTCGTGCACGGCCTCCTCTCGGTTCCGGCGCAGATGATGGAGCTCGCCCGCTACCTGCAGGGAAAAGGGGTCTGGGTCTACCTGGTGCGCCTGAAGGGGCACGGCACCTCTCCGGAGGACCTCGCCCGGCGCAGCGGCGGCGATTGGGTGGAGTCGGTGGATCTGGGCTACGCCCTCATGAGCACCATCTGCGACCGCGTCGTGGTGGGGGGGTTCTCCTTCGGCGGCGGCGTGGCGCTTGATTGTGCCGGTCGGATCGGCAAGACGGCCGGCGTCTTCGCAGTCTGCCCGCCGCAGCGGCTCCTCGACGTCTCCTCCCGCTTCGCCCCCGCAGTCACCGTCTGGAACCGCGTCATGGACGTCTTCAGTTACCAGTGGGCGAAGAAGGAGTTCGTCGAGAGCGTCCCGGAGCGGCCGGAATTGAACTACGCACGCATACCGGTCGCCGCGCTGCGGGCGATGGAGCGTTTCATGGCCGAGCTGGAGCCGAGGCTCGCGGCGATCGGTGCGCCGGCCCTGGTGCTGCAGGCGGAGGGGGACCCGGTGGTCGATCCGCGCGGCTCGCAGCGTCTGTTCGAGATGCTCGGCAGCACACGGAAGAGTTATCGGCGCTTCCCCCTTGAGCGCCACGGCATACTGGCCGGCGAAGGGGCGGGCGAGGTGCACGCTGCGGTGTGGGAGTTTATCGAAGGGATCATGACGGGTGGCGTAGAGGCGCCAAGGCCGGCACCGGTGCGGGACCCCGCCCGGGCGAAGTAGAGGTTTTCAACTCATGGAAAAAACGCGTGATTGCAAAGATATGCTGCAAAGCAGGCACTGGATCTTCGATCTCGACGGTACCCTCACCGTCGCCATCCACGATTTCGCCCACATAAGGAGCGTGCTGGGGGTCCCGGAGGGGAGCGACATCCTGGGGCATCTGGACGCCCTTCCCGAAGGGGAGGCGGCGCGGGCCCGGGCCATCCTGCAGGCGATCGAGGAAGAGCTGGCGGGGCGGACCGAGCCGGCCGAGGGGGCGCTGGAGCTTGTCGAGCTCCTGCACGGCCGCGGCACCCGGATGGGGGTGCTGACCAGGAACACCAGGGAGAACGCGCTGGCCACGCTCGACCGTATCGGCCTCATCCCCTACATCGCGGCGGAGGACGTCCTAGGCAGGGAGGATGCCCTGACGAAGCCCGACCCCGACGGCATCTACAAACTCGCGTGCCGCTGGGGGGTACCCCCAGCGGCACTGGTAATGGTAGGCGATTACGCCTTCGATCTTCTCACCGGCCGCGCTGCCGGGGCCGGCACCATCCATGTCGATCCCGCGCGCACCTTCCGCTGGCCCGAGCTCACCGACCTCGCGGTCGGGAGCCTCGCGGAGCTCGCGCTCGCGCTGCGTTAGGCAAGTCCCTCCAGTTCGTGGTCCGCTATCTGCACGATCTCGTCGTAAATGGCCAGCATGACGTGCAGGTCGCACCACTTCTTCGTCATGTTCCTTACCAGGTAGACGCCGTTCACGAGCGTCCCGGAGAGGAGGGCAATCCCCAAGGGGCGCTGCTCGTCGACCGAGATGAGGAAACAGGCGTAGACCGCGATGAAGAGCATGGAGAAAAGCCATGCCACTTCCGGTCCCTTGAACGGGTTCAACATCACCTTGGTCAGGTCGATGTAATAGCGGGTGAGCCCGCGCACGCGGCGCATGCACTCGATGATCCCTTCGCTGTGTTCCTTCAGGTAGAGGCTCGCCAGAAAATGGGTGATCGCCAGCTCCTTTCCCTTCGCCATCCGTTCCTCTACGTACATGCTGATCGCTTCGTCCACGCTCTCTTTGCTCATGGCTGCCACCTCCGGATGTACCGGCGCCCCCTGTTCCAGTCCTTCCGGGGAATTGAAGACCCCCTTGATCCTGTAGGGAAACGAGCTTTGTGTACCCATTTGCTGCGCTTTCACATAATGAAAAATATCGTTCATAAGCCGCACGCTGTCAACAGTGCGTTGCTCCACTTATCGGCTGCTCCACGCTTTTGTTGACAACGATCCGTCTCCTGCCGTACTCTCGGGCTCGGCCCGGGCGGGAAAGCCGGGACAACCGCCCGAAACGGCGCACTGGAGGGGTATGGGGAGCAAGGGGAAACAGGGGAGGGAAAGGGGCGATGAAGGCCTCATCGTCTCCCATTACGGCGTGGCGGTCGAGGTGCTCTTCGAAAGCGGCGAGCGGCGCATGGTGAAGGTTAAGCGCAACTCGGGCCACGTGGTGGGCGACCACGTGACGGTCGAGGGTGAGGTGCTGGTGCGGCTTTCCCGCAAGACCGAGCTCTCAAGGCGCGACGCCCGCGGCGGCATCCACCTGGTCGCCGCCAACCTGGACGTCCTCGGCGTGGTCCTAGCCCCCGGCACCCCGCCGGGATTCCTGGATCGCGCCATCGTCGCCTCCCGGGCCGCCGGGCTCTCACCCTTCATCGTCATCAACAAGTGCGACCTTGCCGAGGCGCAGGAACTGAGCGAGGCGGTGCGCGCAGTCTACGGCGGCATCCTCCCCCTTTTCACGCTGAGCGCGGCGACCGGCGAGGGGACCGCCCCGCTGCGCGCCTTTCTGAGTGACGGACACCGCGGGGCCTTCGTCGGCACCACAGGCGTCGGGAAAAGCTCGCTTATGAACGCCCTCTGCCCGGAGTTGAACCTGAAGGTCGGAGAGTTGTCTGACTACAACTGGACCGGCAAGCACACCACCACGGTTTCTTCGCTGCACGCCCTCCCCGAGGGGGGAGAACTGGTCGATACCCCGGGCTTCCGCGATTTCGGTCTCGTGGACATCACCGTCCCGGAGCTTGCCGCATGGTTCCCGGGTTTCGAGTCCCTGGAGGCGCACCACTGCCGTTTCAACGACTGCCGGCACCGGCAGGAACCGGGGTGCGCGGTCCGGGAGGAGGTGGATGCGGGGGGGATCAGCGAAGAGCGCTACCGCACCTACCTCGTCCTTTTGACCGAGGTGGAGGCCCTGGAGGAAGAGGCGCTCAAGCGCAGCTGGAGAAGCAACAAGGAGAAGAGGTAAAGAGATGGCGCAGCCATGGATAGTATTGCAGAGCGTGCAGACCGCGGACGGGACCCTCGAACTGAGGCAGCGCGGCGAGCGCGATTTTCTTATAACGGTAAACGGCCTCGTGCTGATGAACAGCTCGCTGCACCGCTCCGAAGTGGCGCTGGGGGAGGTGGCCTGCGGTCACCTGAAGGAGGCGCAGGCGCCGAAGGTGCTGGTGGGGGGACTCGGCATGGCGATCACGCTCCGGGCTGTCCTCGACCAGATGCCGCAGCGGGCCGACGTCCTGGTAGCCGAACTGAACCCCGTGGTGCTCGAGTGGTGCCGCGGTCCGCTTGCCCCGATCACCTCGGGGGCCGCCTCCGATCCGCGCGTCACCGTGGAGATCGCCAACGTGGCCGACGTGATCAGGAGAAGCGCCATGGGCACAAGCCGCTTCGACGCCATCGTCCTCGACCTGTACACCGGCCCGCACGCGAAGACCGACAAGATCTGCGATCCCCTCTACGGCGAGATCGCCATCGAACTCACCAAGGGGGCGCTGAAGCCGGGCGGGGTCTTCGCCGTCTGGGGCGAAAACTACGACCAGGGCTTCGACAAGCGCCTGCGTCAGGCCGGTTTCTCGGTGAGCTGCGAGCGTCCCGGGCGCGGCGGCTTGAGGCACGTGGTCTACCTGGCGCGCCTTGAGTCACGTCCCGAGGGATTGCCGCAGCGGGGGCGGAAACGGGCGCCGCGCCGCTGAGGCCGGCTCCCTCTTCCTTTCCTGTCTGGCACCTGATGGCTTTCCGCTAGTCCCCCTCTCCCTCCGGGAGAGGGTGCCCAAAGGGCGGGTGAGGGCTTTGCCCCGAAGTGAGAAATTGCAACTGCCTGCGCCCTCACCCCTGCCCTCTCCCGGAGGGAGAGGGTGGGATCATTAAATAAATTGGTTCCAGTTATCCTGCCTCACGCCGCAGCGCCGAAATCGGCGCCCGCATACTGCACCGCTAGAGGGTCGTTGGCCCTAGGCGGTGAGATCGCGTGCACCCCGCCGCAGGAGGGACATCCCTGCACGAAGGTCCGCAGCACGAAGCCTTTGCCGCACTCCTGGCACTCCACCTGGAGCGCGCTCGGCAGCGGCGAGCATGCCACCCGTCCGCCGTGCGCCGCCAGCACGAACTCCACCAACTCCCTGCCGGTGGCGTAGGGCCCACCCCCTCTGGAATTACCCGATCCGCAATCGCACATCCTTCCTCCCGTGTCGCCTTGAATTGAAACGCGAGGGGCACGCTACCACGCCTGCCGTCCGGCATCCTTGATCTCGGTCAAAAAAGCGCGCTTGTCATAGGTCTTTCGCCGGCAAGGGGTGCGAAAAACGCCGCTTGCGTTATTGCAATGCCGGACGATTCCAGTATATTGTGTTGGTGTTTTTTAATGTATGCCGCGCGCGAGGAGATGACCGGGATGGAAGAAGAAAAATCCCCTGTGGAAATCACCGATATCGGCGTCGTCAACGTGCATGACCACCTCTGTCTCATGTACAGCGATGACGAGGACCTGCTGGGCGCGGTGCTCCCTTTCATCCAGGGCGGGCTGTCGCTTGGTGAGCGCTGCGTCTACATGCACGCCGCGGAGAAGAGGCTCGAACAGGTACTGCAAAACGCGGTCGACGGCAACAAGGAAGACGCCGGGGCCCTGATCCTGCTGCCGCTCAGGCAGACCTGGCTTCGCGGCGCAGCCTTGAAGCAGGACCGCATCATGGAACTTCTGGGCGATATCTGCTCCGGCGCGGCCTCCGACGGCTTCAGCGGCACCCGCATCGTGTGCGACATGTCATGGGCGCTCAGGGACGCGAAGTCTCAGCAGATGCTGCACCGCTTCGAGCACGACCTCACCGCCTTCGCCGCGGCGAACGAGACGGCGCTGCTCTGCCTGTACGACCGCAAAAGCTTCGGCGATGACCGGCTGCTCGACTTGGCCCGGATACACCCGTCCCTCATCTGCAGCGGCAGGGTCTGCGAAAACCCGCTCCATATTCCGGATCGGATGCACTCCACCGTCCTTAGCGAGCTCGACACCTTTCTCGCCGCCTCGCACCGGCTGACCGCGGTCATAGGCGATGGGGAACGGCTGAAGAGCGAGCTGGAGCAGGCCTACTCCGCCCTTGCCAAGAAGATTTACGAAAACTGGCAGGAGGAGGACACCCTGAGGGCGACCGAGAAGGAGATGCAGGAAAAGGACGAGGCGCTCCTTGCCAACCGCAGGCGCCAGTACACCATCCTGCAGCATCTCCCGGCCATCATGCTCGCCTTCGACAGCGGCGACCGGCTGGCCGCGTGCAACCACGAGTTCGAGCGGGTCACCGGGTTCCGCGGTGAAGAGGTGATGGGAAAGGCGATGCTGGAGCTGCTCCACGTCGAGGCGGAGCAGCGCGAGGAGGTCGTCGCCCATCACCCGCGCGAGGGGGGAGACTACCGGGGGAGGGAGTGGCGCCTGCACTGCAAGGACGGCTCGCTGCGACTTGTCTCCTGGTCCAATATATCCCGTTACGTCCCGGTGAACGGCTGGGCCAACTGGATCCTCGGCATCGACGTCACGCCGAAGGCGGCGGAGCCGGTCTTGCGTAGCGCAAGGGAGGAGCTGGAGGTGCGGACCGCGGAGCTGGAAGCCTTCGGGCACGCGGTCAGCCACGATCTGGCCGGCAGGCTCGACCGGATCAGCGGCGCCTGCAGCCGTCTCAAGCAGTTTAACGCCCCCCAACTGGTGCCGGGGTGCCGGGAGCTCCTGCAGGACATCGAGAAAGCCGCAGCCGAGCTTGCCGGCCCCATCGCGGCGCTTAAGCGCATCACCGCCTTGACCGCGAGCGGTATCCGGCCCGTCGAGGTCGACCTGAGCGCTATGGCCGCCGAGATCGCGGCTGAACTCTCGGGTGCCGCTCCCCGCCCCGTCGATTTCCGCATCGAGGACGGGGTGAGGGTGACCGGCGACAAGGAGATGCTCCGCCTTGCCATGGAGCAGCTCCTCGAAAACGCCTGGCACTCGACCATGGGGGTCAAGCATCCGGTGATCAGGTTCGGGACGGCGCAGGTGCGCGGCGAGCGGAGCATTTACGTGAGCGATAACGGCCCGAGGGACGCCGAGGCGCCTGGAGAGCCGGACGGGAAAGGGCAGGGAGAGCGTATCTGTTGCGGCATCGGTCTAGCCACGGTACAGCGCATCATAAACCTCCACCGGGGCAGGATCTGGAGCGCGGAGCAGGCCGGAAAGGGGGGCACCCTCTACTTCCAGGTCTAGCGACGCTCGCGAGAGGATCGTCATGAAAAGCAACGAGGGAACGCTGCCGGTAGTGGTGGTGGATGACGACCGGGAAATGCTGCAGGTCTACCGCACCCTGCTGAAGGGGCACGGTGTGGGGCCGGTGGTCGTCTTCGAGGACGGAAACGCGCTGGTCCCCTTCCTGCGGCGCGAGGACGCCGCCGCGGTGGTGCTGGATCTCGCCCTTCCCACGGTGAACGGCGCAGAGCTGCTGCGAAGTCTCGTCGAGGAGTTTCCGCACCTCCCCGTGCTGATCATAACCGGTGTGGCTGAGATCGGTCAGGCCGTCGCCTGCATGCGGGCGGGTGCCTGCGACTACCTGTTGAAGCCGCTCGACAACGCGACCTTTCTCTGCGCCATCGACCGCGCCCTAGGCATCACCGCGGACGAGACGCGGCTAAGAAACCGGCGCATGCCCTTCCCGGACATCGTGACCGAGGACCGTCAGATGCTGAAGCTTTTGAAGCGGGTGCAGGCCATCTCGCACAGCGGTCAGCCGGTCCTCATCACCGGCGAGACCGGGGTGGGGAAGGAGCTCTTCGCGGAGGCGGTACACCGCTGTTCCGGAAAGAAGGGGGCCATGGTAACGGTCAACGTGGCCGGGGTGGACGACGCCGTCTTTTCCGACACGCTGTTCGGGCACCGCAAGGGGGCCTTCACCGGTGCGCAGGAGCACCGCGAGGGGCTCATCCGCAGGGCCTCGGGGGGGACGCTCTTTCTGGACGAAATCGGTGATCTGAGCGAGGTCTCCCAGGTGAAGCTTTTGAGGCTGATCCAGGAACACGAGTACCTTCCCCTTGGAAGCGACAGCGCCGTGAAGTCCGATGCCGGCATCGTGGTCGCCACGAACCGCGAACCCAAGCTCCTTCTCGAGCAGGGGAGGCTGCGCGAGGACCTCTTCTACCGGCTCAGCTGTCACCGGATCCACATCCCGCCCCTGAGGGAAAGAAAAGGGGACATCTCCATGCTGCTGGAGCATTTCGTCACCCTCGCGGCGCGGGAGATGGGGAAGGCGAAGCCCTGGTATCCGGTGGAGTTGTCGCGCCTTTTGCAGCAGTACCATTTCCCCGGCAACGTGCGGGAGCTGCAGGCCATGGTCTACGATGCGGTGGCGCTTCACGAGAAGGGAGCCCTATCCCTCAACGGGTTCCGCTCCAGGATCGACCTGCCGCCGGCGGAGCTGCGCACGGATGAGGAGCAGGAGGTCGTGACGGTGACCTTCAACGGTTTTCCCAGCATCAAGCAGGCGCAGAGCCAGCTGATCAGCGAGGCGCTGCGCATGTCCAACGGCAACCAGGGTGAGGCTGCCACCCTGCTCGGCATCTCCAGGCAGGCCCTTAACAATCGGCTGAGAAGAAAGCCGACCTCCGCGTGATCCGCCTGCAACGGACGTTGCACCTGCCACGAAAGTTGTCCCCCCGCAAACCGCTTCGGCAAAGGCTCCGGGGCACCGGCACTGTTGAAGTAAACCTTTGTTGCGGGGGACAATCACCTCTTTTTCAACCCGCTCCCTCGCATCGCATCGGAATCACTGGGAAATCCGCATGCGACGACGTTAGGCATGGTTGCTGCTGTATGTAGGAGGCGGACCGCTTGTGCTGCGGCGGGAACCGCTTGGGAAACGGGAAACATCCGGCGGGGGAAGCGAAGGCTTCGGTGCACCCGGTCGGTAAGCTTGGGGGCTTGGGGGCTGGTAGTCGCCCGGGTCCGGGTCATAAAGGGGGTGCCCCATGACCGACATGTTCAAGGATAAGAGGCATAACGGGGAGGGCCGGTTTTTGACCATAGACAAGGAAATAGCATCCAGCATGCTGAACGCCTCGTACGCCGTCGACCTGAAGTCCGCGGTGCACACCTCGCTGGAAACGATACGCAACATGCTCCTCGACCGTCCGAACAACGAGGAGATCAGCCTCCTCACCCAGCAGGTGGAGCGCCTTCTGACCGAGCAGACCGATAGGCTCGAGTCGATAAACCGCGACCTCGAGGCCTTCAACTACTCGGTGGCCCACGACCTGTGCGCCCCGTTAAGGAGGATTTGCGGCTTCACCCGCGCCCTGCAGGAACAGTACGCCGGCAGGCTCGATATTGACGGGATGGACTACCTCGAGAGGATCTTCAAGTCGTCGCAGCACATGAACGACCTGATCGAGGCGCTTTTGCAGCTCTCCCAGCTCTCCTACCAGAGCCTGAAACAGGAGGTGGTGGACCTCTCCGAGATCATGAGAGAGACCGCCACCGACCTGCAGCTGGGTAATCCCGAGCGCCGCGTCGAGTTCGTGATCCAGCCTTTGATCCGCACCTTCGGCGACCACAACCTCCTCGAGATCGCCATGAAGAACCTTTTGAGAAACGCATGGAAGTTCACCCAGATGCGGGAGGTCGCCCGCATCGAGTTCGGCGCGTACGAGGGGGGCGAGGAGGGCACCTGTTTCCTGAAGGACAACGGCATCGGCTTCGACATGGCCAACGCGGAGCGTATGTTCCACGCCTTCCAGCGGCTGCACAGTTCGAGCGAGTTCCCGGGCAACGGCATAGGCCTCACCACGGTGCAGCGCATCATAAACCGCCACGGCGGGAAGATCTGGGCCGAAGGGGAGGTGGACAAGGGTGCCGTCTTCTACTTCACCCTCCAGGCCTGCACCAGTTGAAAAGACCCCTTTTGCGCGCTGACGCGATCTGCTATAGTCCTTGAACTTTGAAACGGGAGGCGGGCGATGCACGAGATGAGCATAACCCAGAGCATGGTGGAAATATGTGAGGTTCACGCGACCGGGCGCAAGGTGGTCGAGGTGGTCCTGGAGATCGGAGAACTCTCGGGGGTGGTGCCGGAGAGCGTCGAATTCTGCTTCGAAGCGTGCACCAAGGGTACGCTCCTTGAAGGGGCGAAGCTCAGCATCGAGAGGGTTGCCGGTCGCGGGAGCTGTCCGGACTGCCACGGCGAGTTCCCCATGCTGAGCCTTTTCGCCCCGTGCCCGGACTGCGGCGCCTTCGGCCTCACCGTCGTTTCCGGCGAGGAGTTGAGGGTGAAGGAGCTCGAGCTCGAGTGATCACTTTCGACCTGTTTTGGGTCAAAATGATACAAAGATGGGACAGAAGTACGCAACAAAATGAACCAAAAGAAGGCGCCGCGCGAAGGAAACTCGCGGGCGCCTCTTTTTTTGTTCAATGATTCCGTAAACTTCTCCTCGCGAAAAATGTTTACCGAATTGGCACGGGTGTTGCCGTATACGTGCCGGTTCGATTTATCTCGAGGAGGGTTGTTATGAAAGAAGAGATGTTTTGCGAAGGGGTAACCCGCAGGGACTTCATGAAGGCCTGTGTCACCGCAACGGCGATGATGGGGCTTCCCTTCGCCATGCATACGCAGGTGGCCGAGGCCGTTGAGAAAAACGCCAACCCTGCGGTGATCTGGCTGCACTTCCAGGAGTGCACCGGCTGCTCGGAGTCGCTTTTGCGCTCCTCCCACCCGACCATCGCGTCGCTGATCCTGGACATGATCTCGCTGGACTACCACGAGACGCTCATGGTCGGCGCCGGTCATCAGGCCGAGCAGGCACTGCATGACTCCATGAAGGCCAACCACGGCAAGTACATCCTTGTCGTCGAGGGGGCCATCCCGACCAAGCAGAACGGCATCTTCTGCAAGGTCTCCGGCAAGACCGCACTCGAGTCGCTGCAGCACGCGGCCGAAGGCGCCGCCGCGATCATCTCCATCGGCACCTGTGCCTCCTACGGCGGCATCCAGGCTGCTTCCCCGAACCCGACCGGCGCGGTAGGCGTCAGGGACATCATCAAGGACAAGCCGATCATCAACATCCCCGGCTGCCCGCCGAGCCCGTACAACTTCCTTTCCACCGTCCTTTACTACCTCACCTTCAAGAAGCTCCCCGAGCTCGACGCCCTGGGGCGTCCGAAGTTCGCCTACGGCAGGAGGATCCACGAGCACTGCGAGCGTCGTCCGCACTTCGACGCAGGCCGCTTCGCCAAGGCCTACGGCGACCCGACCCACGCTCAGGGTTACTGCCTCTACAAGCTCGGCTGCAAGGGACCGGCGACCTACGCCAACTGTTCCGTGCAGCGCTTCAACGACGTCGGCGTCTGGCCGGTATCCGTCGGTCACCCCTGCATCGGCTGCACCGAGCCGGATCTCCTCTTCAAGACGGCTATCGCCGAGAAGGTCCAGATCCACGAGCCGACCCCGTTCGACAGCTACGCTCCGGTCGATCTGAAAGAGAAGGGCAAAGGGCCGGATCCGCTGACCACCGGTTTCGTCGGCCTCGCGGCAGGTGCGGCTTTAGGCGCCGGCGCGATGCTCGCCAAGAAGCTTCCGGGCGATGCGCAGGAGGGTGGCCATGAAAAAGACGAGTAGACGCGATTTCCTGAAGCTTGCCGGGGCCACCGGCGCGGGCCTTCTGGCCTGCGGCGCGGGTAGCGCCCTCGCCAACGAGGGGCTCCAGGTGAACAACGAGGAGCTCGGCATGCTCTACGACGCCACCAAGTGCGTCGGCTGCAAGGCGTGCATGTCCGCCTGCAAGCGGGTGAACCACGACTACGGCTCACTCTCCTACGAGAAGGCGAAGTTCGACGAGGACGGCCTGTGGGATGCGCCGAGCGACCTCTCCGGCTCCACCCGTACCCTCATCAAGCTCTTCAAGGAGAGCGAGCAGCGCTGGAGCTACGTGAAGTACTCCTGCATGCACTGCCAGAAGCCTTCCTGCGTTTCGGTCTGCCCGGTTTCGGCCATGACCAAGGAGAAGGTCTCCGGCATCGTCGACTACAACAAGAACACCTGCATCGGCTGCCGCTACTGCCAGATCGCCTGCCCGTACAACATCCCGAAGTTCCAGTGGGAAAAGGCTGTGCCGCAGATCGTCAAGTGCGACCTCTGCAAGGCGACCAACCTGCGCGAGAAGGGGATCTCCGCCTGCGCCGAGGTCTGCCCCGCGGGCGCCATCAAGTTCGGCAAGAGAAAGGAACTCCTCGAAGAGGCGCATCAGCGTCTTAAGGACGCGCCGGACAAGTACGTGCAGCACGTCTACGGCGAGCACGAAGGGGGGGGGACGAACCACCTCTACCTCGCTTCCATGCCGTTCAACAAGCTCGGGCTTCCCGAGATCAAGCCGGAGGCGCCGGCCGAGTTCTCCGAGAAGATCCAGCACACCATCTACAAGGGGTTCATCGCCCCGGTGGCGCTTTACAGCACCCTTTGCTTCATCGCGGTTAAGAACATGAAGAAGCACGACAGCCACGACGACGATCACAAGAAGGGGGACAAGTAATGGGTCACAGCGAAGAATATAAAAAGCTGGAAGGTAAGATCTTTACCAAATCCTTCTACATCCTCCTCTCCGTGGTGCTCTTGGGCTTCTACTTCGTCGGCGTGCGCTACGTAAAAGGGATCGGCGCCGTCTCCAACATGAGCGACGGCTACCCCTGGGGCATCTGGATCACCTACGACGTCGCCACCGGCACGGCAATCGCCTGCGGCGGCTACGCGGTCGCGATCCTCGTCTACATCCGCAACAGGATGCAGTACCACCCGATGATCCGCTCGGCGATCCTCACCTCCATGTTCGGCTACGGCCTGGCCGGCTTCTCGGTCATGGTCGACCTCGGCCGCCCCTGGAACGCGTACAACTTCTTCATCCCGAGCAAGTGGCAGGCGAACTCCGCCATGTTCGAGGTCGCCCTCTGCGTCATGGCCTACTCGACCGTCCTGATCCTCGAGTTCCTCCCGGCGATCCTCACCTCGATCGAGCAGAGCAAGTGGGAGCGCATGAACGCGATCCGCAACTGGCTCCACCCGAGGTTCGCTCCGGACAAGAAGACCATGGAGGACAAGCTCGAGATGGTGCGCCTTGGTGCGCTCTGGCTCAAACCGCGCCTGAACAAGGTCCTCATCTTCTTCATCGTCTTGGGGATCACGCTGCCGACCATGCACCAGTCCTCGCTGGGGAGCCTCCTTCTCATCGCTTCGACCAAGCTGCATCCGCTCTGGCACACGGGCTTTCTGCCGCTTCTGTTCCTTTTGAACTGCATCTTCATCGGCTACTCCATCGCCATCCTGGAGTCGATCATCTCGAGCTACTCCTTCAAGCGCCCCTTCGAGATCGAAGAGCTCTCCGGCCTGGCCGGCCTGATCCCCTTCGTCACCGTGATCTGGCTGAGCGTCGTGATCGGCGATCTCGCGCACAGAAACCAGATCGCCGCGGCGCTGAAGGGCGACTTCTACTCCGGCTGGTTCATGACCGAATTCCTGCTGGTCGCCGGCGGCTCGCTCATCCTCTTCGTGAAGAAGTGCAGAAGGTCGGCCCGCTGGCTCTTCATCTCGGCTTCCATGATCGTCCTGGGCGGCGCCCTTTACCGCTTCAACGTGTACCTGATCGGCTTCAACCCGGGCCAGGGGTGGAGGTACTTCCCCTCCTTCGCCGAGGTGATGATCACGGTCGGCATCGTTGCCCTGGAGATCCTCGGTTACAAGGTGTTCGTCGCCCTGTTCCCGGTCCTGCCGAACATGGACCTGCACGGCGCGCACAAGAAGAAGGGACACGCGAAGAAGCACAAGGGCGAGCAGGCAAAGCAGGTGCCGCAGTCCGAGGCCACGGCGCACTAATCTACCGATCTAATTAAGCAATTAGCCTTTTGGAGGAATAAATGTCTAGAATCACGCTTGATCCCATCACCCGAATCGAAGGACATCTGAGGATCGATGTCGAAGCAAACGGCGGCAAGGTAACCAACGCCTGGTCCTCCGCCCAGATGTGGCGCGGCATCGAGGTCATCCTCAAGGGGCGCGCCCCGGAGGACGCCTGGAGCTACGTGCAGCGTTTCTGCGGCGTCTGCACCACGGTGCACGCGATCTCCTCGATCCGCGCCGTCGAGCACGCCCTCGACGTCGAGGTGCCGCTGAACGCCCAGTACATCCGTAACATCATGATCGCCCAGCACTCGGTGCAGGACCACATCGTCCACTTCTACCACCTCTCGGCGCTCGACTGGGTCGACATCGTCTCCGCACTGAAGGCAGATCCCAAGAAGACCGCCGCCATCGCGCAGAGCATCTCCGACTGGCCGGGCAACTCCGAGAAGGAGTTCAAGGCGGTGCAGGACAAGCTGAAGGCGTTCGTCGCCGGCGGCAAGCTCGGCATCTTCGCCACCGGCTACTGGGGTCACCCGGCGATGAAGCTCTCTCCGGAGGTCAACCTGATGGCGGTCGCCCACTACCTGAAGGCCCTCGACTACCAGAGGAAGGCTTCCCAGGCAACGGCGATCCTCGGCGGCAAGAACCCGCACATCCAGAACCTGGTCGTGGGCGGCGTCGCCACCGCGGTCAACACCGAGAACATCGCGACCCTCAACATGGAGCGCCTCATCTACCTGAAGACCCTCATGGAAGAGACCCGCGACTTCGTGCAGAAGGTGTACTACCCGGACCTCCTCGCCATCGCCGGCGCCTACAAGGACTGGTTCAAGTACGGCGCAGGCGTCACCAACTACATGGCGGTGCCGGAGTTCCCGGAAGACACCAAGAACACCAAGTTCATGCTCCCGGGCGGCATCGTCATGGCAGGCAACATCGCGGGCATGAGGATGGTGAAGGATCACCGCGACGACTACCTGATCAAGAACATCAAGGAAAACGTCACCCACGCCTGGTACGAGGGTAACGGCACCCTGCATCCGTGGGACGGCGAGACCAAGCCGGACTACACCGACTTCAAAGAGAACGGCAAGTACTCCTGGTGCAAGGCTCCGACGCTCGACGGCAAGCCGGTACAGGTAGGACCTCCGGCCCAGATCATGGCCGCCTACGCAGCCGGCAACCCGAAGGTGAAGAAGCTCGTGGACGGCGCCGTATCCACCCTCGGCATCTCCATGAAGGACATCCACTCAACCATGGGCCGTCTCTACTGCCGCGGCGCCCGCGCCCACGTCATGGCGGACCTCGCCCTTGAGAACCTGGACAAGCTGATCGCCAACATCGGCTCCGGCGACCAGACCTACGCGAACCACACCGTGATCCCGAAAGGGGAGTACAGGGGCGTCGGCTTCCACGAGGCGCCGCGCGGCACCCTGTCGCACTGGATCGTGATCAAGGACAAGAAGATCGAGAACTACCAGGCCGTCGTTCCCTCCACCTGGAACGCCGCACCGAGAAACGACAAGGGCGAGATGGGCCCCTACGAGGCATCCCTCGTCGGCAACCCGATCGCCGATCCGAGCAAGCCGCTCGAGGTGCTGCGCACCGTCCACTCCTTCGACCCGTGCATCGCCTGCGCCGTCCACACCGTGGACCCGGAAGGCGCGGAGATCACCAAGGTCAAGGTGCTGTAGAAACACAATGGCAGTGCTGGGGGCGGGGCTGAGAAAAGGCAGCCTCGCTCTTGGCTCCGCTCCCCGAAACAAGGGGTCGGTAAAGGAAAACCGCGGTTAGGGATGTTTTGGGTGGGGGCTTTGACAATTCAGGCTTTGGTGGCGAGCGCAGGCGAAAAAAGCTTGTGCAGCCGCCGGTAGTCGTTTAATTTATAGCCTTGTTTTGCTAGCCTCCAGTCACCAGTTCCTAGCCCCTGATTTTCCCCCGACCCCTTTCTTTTTTTGGAGGTTACATGCAGGTCCTCATCTATGGTGCCGGCAACCTGATCCTTTCCGATGAAGGGTTCGGCGTCCATTTCGTACGTCACTTGGAAAAGCATTACGATATCCCCGAGAACGTGGAACTCTACGACGGGGGGACCCTGGGCATCATGGTCCACTTCAAGTTCGAGGAGGCCGATCGCGTCATCCTCGTGGACGTGGTGCAGGCGAAGGGCGAGCCGGGCGATATCTTCCGTTACGAGCGCGAAGACATCATGCTGAAAAACATCCCGGTGAAGATGTCGCCGCACCAGATAGGTCTCCAGGAGATGCTCCTGATCTCGGAGATGCGCGACGCGCCTAAGCCCGACCTCACCTTCTTCGGAATCGTGGCACAGTCGCTCGATCCGGGCGATGAGCTCACCCCGCCGCTTAAGGCCGGGCTCGAGAAGGTGGCGACCATGGTGGTCGAGGAACTCGCCAAGGTCGGCGTCGAGCTGAAGCGTAAAGAAGCCTGATCCGGCCCGGAGCCGGTCAGCTGATAAAGGAGAAGACATGTTCGGATTCGGTTTACCTGAGTTGTGCATCGTGGCGGTCATCCTGCTGGTGGTCGCAGGCCCCAGCAAGCTGCCGCAGTTCGGCCAGGCCCTCGGGAGCAGCATCAGGGGGTTCAAGAAGGCGCTGAACGGCGACGACGCCGTGAAGATCGAAGAGAAGAAGGAAGTCTAGCCCGGAGGTTCAAGCGACATGTGCGTAGACTGCGGCTGCGGCCCGACCCATAAGCACGATCACGACCACGATCACGATCACGATCATCACGACCACGATCATCACGATCACGGCCATCACCACGATCATGATAACGGCCACCACGGCCATGATCATCACCATGGGCATAAGCACCATCACCACCACGAGGAAGCTGCCGAGAAGCCTGCCAAGAAGGTGGTGATCGAGACGGACATCCTGGCCAAGAACAACCGGATGGCCGCGGGCAACCGCGAGCTCTTCCGCGCGAAGGGGCTCTTCGTGCTGAACCTCGTCTCGTCGCCGGGATCCGGAAAGACGACCATCCTCGAGCGGAGCCTCAAGGATCTCGCCGGCTCCTGCCGCTGCGCCGTGGTCGAAGGCGATCAGCAGACCGATAACGACGCGGTGCGCATCGCCGCTACCGGCGTCCCCGTCAAGCAGGTGAATACCGGCGCCGGGTGCCATCTGGATGCCCACATGGTGCTGCATGCCGTGGAACACTTCGACCTGGACAACCTGGACCTCCTTCTCATCGAGAACGTGGGGAACCTGGTCTGCCCCGCCTCCTTCGATCTCGGCGAACACCACAAGGTGGTGGTGCTGAGCGTCACCGAGGGGGAGGACAAGCCGCTCAAGTACCCGCAGATGTTCCATGCCGCCGACATAATGCTCCTCAACAAGGTCGACCTCCTTCCCCATCTCGATTTCGACGTCGAGAAGTGCAAGGAGATGGCGCGTCGTGTATCGCCGGGGATCAGGATCTTCGAGGTCTCCAGCAGGACCGGCGAGGGGATGGACCAGTGGTACGGCTGGCTCAAGGAAGGGATGGAAAAGGCCCGCGGCTAGGGCGCGATCGACGGTAACCGGATGACCACACGGCAGCGCGCAAGTCTCGAGATCGACGGTATCGTGCAGGGGGTGGGGTTCCGCCCCTTCGTGTACCGGCTCGCCCTGCGTCTGGGGCTCTCCGGCTGGGTGCGCAACACCGGACAGGGGGTGCAGATCGAGGCGGAGGGGGAGGCTGAAGCGCTCGCCCTCTTCAGCCGCGCGCTGCGCGAGGAGGCACCCCCCCTGGCTGTGATCGCCGCGCTCCGCCTGACCCATCTCGACGCGGTGGGCGAAGAAGGGTTCGTAATCCTCGACAGCGCGAAGAAGGGACACGGCGGCGAGGTCTCCCCGGACTGCGACGTCTGCGACGACTGCCTAGCTGAACTCTTCGACCCGGACAACCGGCGCCACCTCTACCCGTTCATCAACTGCACCAACTGCGGTCCGCGCTATTCCATCATCACCGGCATCCCCTACGATCGTCCCGCCACCACCATGGCCGGCTTCCCCATGTGCGACGACTGCCTGGCCGAGTACCACGATCCCCTGAACCGCCGCTTTCACGCCCAGCCCAACGCCTGCCCGGTGTGCGGGCCGAAACTTTCGCTCTTCGATGCCGAGGGGGTGCCCGTAGCCGGGGACCCGCTGCAGCAGTCGCTCGCCGCCTTGAAGGCGGGGCGCATCGTCGCGGTGAAGGGGGTGGGGGGGTACCATCTCGCGGTCGACGCCTCGAACGAGGAGGCGGTGGCGCTTTTGCGGCGGCGCAAGAAGCGGGACGAAAAGCCCTTCGCCATGCTCGCCGCCGACCTCGATACGGTGCGCCGCCACGTCCACTGCTCGGAGCTCGAGGGGCGGCTTCTTTCGGGAGTGGAGAGTCCCATCGTCCTCATGCGCAGGCGGCCCGATAGCCAGGTCACCCCCCTGGTGGCACCGGGGAACGGCTGGTTCGGTTTCATGCTTCCGGGAAACCCGCTGCAGCACCTCCTGGCACGCGGCATCGACGGCCCCCTGGTGATGACCAGCGGCAACCTCTCCGACGAGCCGATCGCCTACCGTGACGACGAGGCGCTGCGCATGCTCTCGGGCATCGCGGACTTCTTCCTCACACATGACCGCGAGATCCATACCCGGACCGACGATTCGGTCATCCGTCTCTACCGGGGGGAACCGCTCTTTCTCAGGCGTTCACGTGGGTACGTGCCGCGTGCCGTGGCGCTTCCGGGCGAGCAGGCGCGCGTGCTCGCGGTGGGGGCGGAGCTGAAGGCGACCCTGTGCCTCACCCGGGGCGGCCAGGGCTTCATGAGCCAGCATATCGGCGACCTGAAGAACGCGGCGACCCTCGCCTCGCTCGAGGAGAGCGCGGCGCATCTCGGGCGACTTTTGGAGATCACGCCCGAGGTGGTGGCGCACGACCTGCACCCGGATTACCTCTCCACGGTTTACGGCCAGGGGCTCGGTCTCCCCTGCGTCGCGGTGCAGCACCATCACGCCCACATGGCCTCCTGCATGGCCGAGAACGGCCTGGACGGCGAGGCGATCGGGGTGATCCTCGACGGCACCGGCTACGGCAACGACGGCACCATCTGGGGCGGCGAGTTCCTGGTGGGTGGTTACGCAGGATTTGAGCGGCGCGGGCACTTCGGACTTTTACGCATGCCGGGGGGGGACGCCGCGGTCCGGGAGCCGTTCCGCATGGCGCTCTCCGCGCTGTACCGCCTGCACGGCGGCGAGCTGTTCGAACAGCCCCTTGCTGTCTGCGCAGAGGTGCAGGAGGGGGACCGTCCTCTTTTCCTGAAGATGCTGGAGAAGGGGATCAACGCGCCGCTCACCTCGAGCTGCGGAAGGCTCTTCGATGCCGTTTCCGCGCTTCTTTCCGTCCGGCACCGCATAAGCTACGAGGGGCAGGCCGCCATCGAGCTGGAGGCGCTGGCCGAAACGGGTGAGGCAGCCGAGGCGTACCCGTACCAGGTGGCGGGGGAGGGGAGGCACGTCCTCGAGTTCGGCCCCGCCATCGCCGCGATCTGCGCCGATCTCACTGCCGGGAGAAGCCGTGCCGACATCGCGCGCGCCTTCCACCGAACCGTGGCCGCCGGTATCGTCGATGTTTGCCGGCGCATCCGTTCCGAGAACGGTGAGGAACGCGTGGTCCTGTCGGGTGGCGTGTTCCAGAACCGGCTTCTGACCGAGGACGTGGCTGATCAGTTGGCGGCGGAGGATTTCAAGGTTTACTGCCACAGGCTCGTGCCGCCCAACGATGGTGGATTGGCGCTGGGGCAAGCAGTGATTGCGGGAAGGCTTGTCCGGAAGTAATCGGCTTCCATTCTCCCCCTCCCTTGACGGGAGGGGGCAGGGGGGTGGGTGAATGCGGCGCGGCTAATTGATTGCCACATGGCACCTTTCCCCACCCCCTAACCCCCTCCCGCAAGGGGAGGGGGTTTCATAGCGATCTCTTTTGTCAGCCATAAGTAAAAAGGAGTCTGAAGATGTGTGTAGGTGTACCGATGCAGGTGATCAGCATTGAAGGCGATTTCGCCATGACCGAAGTGGACGGCGTCAAGCGCGAGGCGAGCCTCATGATGCTGGATCAGGAGGTGAAGGTCGGCGATTTCGTCATCGTCCACGCCGGTTTCGCCATCTCGAAGCTCGACGAGGAAGAGGCCAAGGCGACGCTGGAGCTCATGCGCGAAGTCTATACCCCGGAGTTGATGGGATGAACTATTCGGACGTCTTTCGCGAAAAGGAACTGGTGCAGGGGCTCGCAAGGCGCATCGCCGAGCTGACCCGGGGACGCACCGAGCCGCTTGTCTTCATGGAAGTCTGCGGTACGCACACCAACGCCATCTACCAGTTCGGACTGAGAAGCTTGCTTCCCCCAGAGGTGCGGCTGATCTCCGGCCCCGGGTGCCCGGTCTGCGTCACCCCCAACAGCTACCTCGACCGCGCCATCGCCCTTTGCAGGCTTCCCGACGTGGTGATCGCCTCCTTCGGCGACATGCTGAGGGTTCCCGGCTCCAGTTCCTCCCTCATGGAGGAGCGCGCCAAAGGGGCGGATATCAGGGTGGTCTACTCGCCGCTCGACGCGGTGCAGCTTGCCGCGAAGCACCCGGAGAAGCGCGTGGTGTTCCTCGGGGTCGGTTTCGAGACCACGGCACCCACCATCGCCGGGAGCATACTCGCGGCCAAGGCGCAAGGTCTGACGAACTATTTCGTGCTCGCCTCGCACAAGACCATGCCGCAGCCGATGGCGATCCTCTCCGCGGACCCGGAGCTCCAGGTGGACGGTTACATCTGCCCGGCCCACGTAAGCGCCATCATAGGCGCCGATGCCTACCGTTTCCTCTGCGAGGAGTACAAGGTCCCCTGCGTCGTCACCGGCTTCGAGCCCACCGACGTGCTGCAGGGGGTTGAGATGCTGGTGCGCCAGGCGATCGCAGGCGAGAGCAAGGTGGAGATTCAGTATTCGCGCGTGGTGCGCTGGGAAGGAAACGCCAAGGCGCAGGCGATGCTTGCCGATGTCTTTACCCCCTTCGACGCACCGTGGCGCGGCATCGGCGTGCTCCCCGGGAGCGGGCTGAGGATCGCGGATAAATACGCCGAGTTCGACGCCGAGCTTGCCATACCGGTGCAGGTGGAGGAACTCAAGGAGCACAAGGGGTGTCTGTGCGGCGAGATCCTGAAGGGGAAGGTGAGCCCGTTCGACTGTCCGCTTTTCGGCGGCAAATGCACCCCCGAGTCCCCGGTCGGCGCCTGCATGGTTTCCTCCGAGGGGACCTGCGCCGCCGCCTACAAGTACGGGCGCTAGGCAAACAAACCGTCCGACGTCAGACCTGTCAGACTAGTCCGACCGGTCGGACTGTCCGACAAAAAAGGAGAACCCTTTGAACAACGACCTCATCCTCTTGGGCCACGGCAGTGGTGGGAGGCTTTCACACCAGCTCCTGGACGAGCTGATCATCCCGCAACTCTCCAGTGTCCCGGTCAAGGGGCAAAACGACGCGGCACTCCTCAACATCGGCGGCGTCAAGCTCGCCTTCAGCACCGATTCCTACGTGGTTGACCCGATCTTCTTCCCCGGCGGGAACATCGGCGACTTAGCCATCAACGGCACGGTGAACGACCTCGCCATGATGGGCGCCCGCCCGCTGTGCCTCTCGGTCGGCTTCATCCTCGAGGAAGGCTTCTCAAAGGAGGAACTCTCCCGCATCCTCGCCTCGATGCGGCAGGCCGCCGACGCAGCCGGCGTCGCCATCGTCACCGGCGACACCAAAGTGGTCCCCAAAGGGAAGGGGGACCGCATCTTCATCAACACCTCGGGAATCGGCGCACTCGAGCACAACCTGCAGATCGACGGCGCCTCGGCGCATGTCGGTGACAAGATCATCGTCAACGGCTGCATCGGCGATCACGGCATCGCGGTCCTCTCGGCCCGCGAGGGACTCGAGATCGACAGCGGCATAAAGAGCGACTCTGCTGCGCTGAACGGCCTGGTCACCGGCCTGCTGACGCTGGGCCCCGCGCTGCACGTGCTGCGCGACCCCACCCGCGGCGGCGTTGCCACGACACTCAAGGAGATCGCCCTGCAGTCCGGCGTTACCGTCACCCTGAACGAGGAGAGCCTCCCCATCAACCCGGGTGTTAAGGGGGTCTGCGCCATCCTGGGGCTCGATCCGCTGTATGTTGCTAACGAAGGGAAACTGCTGGCGCTGGTCGCGCCGGAGAGGGCGGATGAGGCGCTGGAAATCATGCGCCGTCATCCGCTTGGAAAGGATGCTGCCGTCATCGGTGAGGTCACCGAAACCTCGGCAGGCAAGGTGCAGATGGAAACCCTCGTTGGTGGAATGAGGGGAGTGGAGATGCTTGCGGGCGAGCAACTGCCGCGCATCTGCTAAGGTCCGGTCGCCCCGGGCCGTTCCCCGTTTCAGGTGGATACTGCGGGACCCTTCTCAGTCGAGAAGGGTCTTCTCAAACTGCAGCCCCATGCCGTGGTCGGTGACCCGCACCACCTTGGCCCTGAGGTCGCAGAGCACCTGCGGCGTGAGGGTGTGGTAAATGGTGACGGCGACGGTGTCGTTGATCTCCAGCCGCCGCGCGGCCGTCACGAAAACCCCCTTCATGCTCAGGTTCTCGACCTCTCCCTCGATGGTCCGTTCCCCCTGGTGGATGTTCGCTTTCGCGTGTAAGGCAAGCCTGGCGAAGTTCCTCTTTTCCTTGTACATCGCCCCTCCTTTGTGTCCTGCCCTGGTTTTTTGACCGGCGTTTTGCAAAACAGGCATTAGTGTAATCTAATCCATTTTGTTTGCAAGAACCGTCGAAAAACTTCTCCAAAGCTCCTCTCGATCCCCATCCTTGCAGGCATTCAAGTCGGTGGTACCATCCTTTGTTCATGTGTAAAACCTAACGCTGTTGGGGGTGCCATGGGCGAGGACGAAAGACTGGTTCAAAGGGCACGGGGCGTCATCGCGCCGCCGGCGCATCCCTGCTACCCGATCACGATCGGGCGGGGGATGGGGACCGTGGTCAATTCCCGGGACGGGCGGCGTTTCCTGGACTTCACTTCCGGGCTCGCCGTCTTAAACCTTGGGCACAACCACCCAAAGGTGATTGAGGCGGTGCAGCGGCAACTGAAGAGCCATGCCCATGCCGGCGGGATCTATTACAGCGAGGCGACCGTGGCCGCCGCCGAGGTACTGGTCGCCATAGCACCCGATGGGCTGGACATGCTTTCGTTCGGGAATTCCGGGAGCGAGGTGGTGGAGGACGCCATCAAGCTTGCGCGCTACACCAGCGGCCGCCAGTCCATAATCGCCTGTTCCGGCGGCTTTCATGGGCGCACCCTGGGAGCCCTTTCCCTCACCAGCAGTTCATCGACATACCGCAGCCGCTACCAGCCGCTGCTACCCTCCGTGTATCACGTCAGCTACCCCGCCTGCTTCACATGCCCGTGCGGCATGAACCCTGAGGCGTGCGGGGACCGCTGTTTGGACGAGATGGAAAGGCTGTTCCAGTATCAGGTCCCACCGGAGGAAGTCTGTGCCATGATAGTCGAGCCGTTTCTGGGTGAAGGAGGGTACTACCCCGCGCCCAGGAGCTACCTGAAAGGGTTGCGTCGGATCTGCGACCGATACGGCATCCTGCTGATTTTCGACGAGGTGCAGTCCGGGGTAGGGAGGACCGGAAGATGGTTTTGTTGCGAGCATGCCGGGGTGCGACCAGATATCGTGATCGTGGCCAACGCGGTCGCCTCGGGGTTCCCGCTCGGAGTGGTGCTGGCGCCTGCGGAACTCATGCGGCAATGGGGAGCATCCGCCTACGGCTCCACCTTCGGAGGGAACCCCGTCTCCTGCGCCGCCTCCCTTGCAACCATCAGGGCGATCCGGGAAGAGGGGTTGTTGGAAGCGTCACGGGTGGCCGGTTCGCGCATGCTCGCGTCCCTGCAGGAACTCGCCATGGAGAACCCTCGTATCGGCGAGGTCAGGGGGATGGGATGCATGATCGGCGTCGAGTTCGTCGACGAGGCGGGGGCGGCTGACGGCAGGCTCTGCCAGGAACTGATCGAGAAGTGTCTGGAGAAGGGACTGATCCTGATCGGATGCGGGCTGAAGCGAAACGTGGTGCGCCTGATTCCCCCGTTGAACGTGACCGACGTCGAGCTTGGCGAGGGGATGGCGATTTTCGCGGACACGCTGCACGAACTCTCCGGTAAGGTGAGGAGGTAGGGTGGGAGCATGACGGTGCCGGTGTCGACGGGCTGGAAACGGGGGGGTCAGACGGGAGGGGGCGACGGCTGCTGTTCACGCGTCTTGTCCATGATCTCGAAGGCGCGCCTCACCCGCGAGACCACGCGTATGGTCATCATCGGTTTGCCGATGAAATCGTGAAATCCGGCCTTGAGCGCCCGGTGTTCCTCTTCGGGCGAGGCCTTCGAGGTGAGCAGGATCATCAGCGTCCCGGCACTCGACGGGTTCGCCTTGACGGCGCGCATGAGGGCGTAGCCATCCATCCGGGGCGTCGCGGCGTCGCATAGGATCAGGTCCGGCTTCTGGGAGAAGGCGATCCTCAGCCCCTCTACCCCGTCGCGCGCCGTGAACACCTGGTAACCTTCCTTCCTGAGCGCTCCCTCCACCTCTTTCATCGCATCAGGGTCATCGATCACGAGGATCTTCATGTCGCTCCCCCCCTGGTCACGGTGGTATTGCTGTTTCACGGCGGCGGCAAGCTCGCCGGGGCGGCAAAGCAACTGGGTTACCCTTACGGAACCGTGCCGCTCCAGAAGCGCCACGGTTTCCGCGTCGAGCGGATCGCTGACCGCGACAAATAGCGCGCCGTTTCCCAGCCGCAACGGCAGAAGATGTCTCGTGATGGCGAGGTCCGCCGGCACCAGTGCCAGGATCTCGGCAGGAAGTTGTCCCGTGAAGAGCCTGGGGACCGTCGCGAGACCGTACTGCTGCCCAAGCGCTTCCAGCAGTTCGTCCTCGGTCAGCACCCCCATCTCAAGGAGCACCCCGCCGAGTCTCTTGCCGCAAGTCGCCTGACGCGCCAGTGCCCGCTCCAGGGTCTTTACCGTTATGATGCCGGATCGAACCAGCAACTGTCCCAAGGGTATCTTCATGATAGAGTACGCCTTTGACGGTAATGAGAAGCTTTTAACATCGCAAATAATACATACTTCGTAGGAAATATCAAAATAAAAAAAAGAGGCCCGTTCCCGGGCCTCCTGATCTTTCTGCGTTTTGAGATTCGATACCTAGCGGATATGGTCTTCCGGGTATGCGCCGATGCTGTGGATGGAGAGGTCGGCACCGTTGAATTCTTCCTCCTGGCTCAGCCTGATCCCCACCGTCTTGCTGAGGATGCCGTAGATGACGAAGCCGTTCACGAGGGCGAAGACGATCGCGGAGAGGGAGCCCATGAGCTGGGAGAGGAAGGTCACCCCGCCCAGGCCGCCGAGTGCCTCGCCGCCGAAGAGCCCCGCGGCGATCCCCCCCCAGGAGCCGATCACGCCGTGCAGCGGCCAAACGCCGAGGACGTCGTCGATCTTGAGTTTTTCCTGCTCGATGTGGAAGCCGTAGACGAAGATGACCGAGGCGACGGCGCCGGTTACGAAAGCGAAGAGCGGGTGCATGATGTCGGAGCCGGCGCAGACGGCGATGAGGCCGGCCAGGGCGCCGTTGTGCACGAAGCCGGGGTCGTTCTTGCCTGCGATGAGGGCCGCGAGTACGCCGCCTACCATGGCCATCAGCGAGTTCACCGCCACGATGCCGGAGATCTTGTCGAGGTGGCCGGCGCTCATCACGTTGAAGCCGAACCAGCCGACGGCGAGGATCCAGGAGCCAAGGGCAAGGAAGGGGATGTTGCTGATCGGGATCGGGTGGGACTTGCCCCTCACGTAGCGCCCCATGCGCGGCCCGAGGATGATGACCGCGGGGAGGGCGAGCCAGCCGCCGATGGAGTGCACCACGACGGAGCCTGCATAGTCATGGAACTCGGCACCGCCGATGGACTTGAAAAAGCCCTGCAGCACGGAACAGTTCTGCCCCCAGATGAGGGACTCGAAGAGGGGGTAGGTGAGACCGGCGAAAACGGCACCGGCGATCACCTGCGGCCAGAACTTGGCGCGCTCGGCGATGCCGCCCGAGATGATGGCGGGGATGCAGGCGGCGAAGCAGAGCAGGAAGAAGTAGTGGGTGATGTCGTACCCCTGGTTGGGGCCGAGGAGTTCTTTGACTGGCTTCAGGAAGCTGATGCCGTAGGCGATGGGAAAGCCGATGAGGAAGTAGACCACGGTCGAGACGGACCAGTCGGTCAGGATCTTCACGAAGGCGTTCACCTGGTTCTTCTTGCGTACCGTCCCCACCTCGAGGAAGGCGAAACCGGCGTGCATGGCGAAGACCATGACCGCACCTAACATGAGGAAGAGCACATCTGTACTGTTTGCAAGACCTGTCATCGTCGACATCCCGTTCATTCCGTTACCTCCGTTGGTAAATGCCCCCCTTCGTTGGAGAACGCCGAGTCCTAGCAAGGTCTCTGCCAAATCCATATCTGCTTGGAATCACGTTGGTCGCCTCGGGCGTCTAATGAAAAGGACGCCTCGCTCTGCCCAATTAATGTGCGACGCTGCCCAAGGGATAGGCAGGATTAACTGTTGACCTGTAAACGGCCAGCGGGTAAATTTGTGCAGAATTTCGGCCGGAGGTGGCTTGTTGTCCCGCAAAACCGCTCTCATCGCCTGCGCAGACCTAAGCGGGTACTGCTACGGCGAACAGCACCCCTTCAAGGTGCAGCGCTACCGTCTGGCACGCGATCTCATGGCGGCGTACGGGCTCCTGGGTCTCCCGGGGGTGACCGAGGTGCGTCCGCGTCCGGTAGACGAAAAGGAACTCCTTTCGGCACACTCCGCCGAGTACCTGGACCGGTTGCGCGAGTTCAGCGAAGCCCGGGAACCGAGGGCCGACTTCCGCTACGGGCTGGGCGACGTGGAGAATCCCATCTTTCCCGGGGTGTACGACTGGGCCTGTCTCGGGGTCTCCGGCACCCTGGAGGCGGCTCGCCTGGTGACCGAGGAAGGTTTCGCCGCCGCTTTCAACCCGCTTGGCGGGTATCACCACGCCCAGAAGGGAAGGGCCTCCGGCTTCTCGTACCTGAACGACGCGGTGGTCGCCATCAATTACCTGCGGGAGCGGGGCAAACGGGTGGTCTACCTGGACCTAGACGCCCACCACGGCGACGGCGTCCAGAACGCCTTCTACGATTGCGACCGGGTGCTCACCATCTCCCTGCACGAAAGCGGGGTCTACTTCTTCCCGGGCACCGGCTTCGAAAACGAGACCGGCGAAGGGAGGGGGAAAGGGTATTCGGTGAACCTGCCGCTTCTGGCGCACACCGACGACGCGCTGTTCATGAAGGCCTTCGACGAGGTCGCCTTCCCGCTCATCGCCGCTTTCGACCCGGACGTCATGGTGACGCAACTGGGTGCCGATACCTTCAGGACCGACCCGCTCACACGGCTCGAGGTCACCACGCACGCCTACTCCTACATCATGAGAAAGCTGCGCGCCCTGGAGATCCCCTGGGTCGGGGTCGGGGGGGGAGGGTACGACCTCATGAACGTCGCCAGGGCCTGGACCATCGCCTGGGGGGTCATGAACGACCGCGAGGTCTCACCGAGGCTGCCCGCCTCCTTCGTGAAGCTCATCGCGCAGCTTGGCTACCCGCACCGGATGCTCCTGGACGCGATGCACTGGGCCCAGGATGACGACCGCAACCGTGCGCTCGACGCGGTGGAGAAGAGCATCGCCTACGTGCGCAAACACGTTTTCCCGGTCCTCATCGGCGACTATGGCAAACGACACCTCACATGAGCCGCTCAGTGACGTAAGGGGAAGGCAGCTCTTCTCCCTGTACGACATCAACCGGTTGCCCTCCGCCGAGAAGGAGGCGATCTACCGGTCGCTGCTCCCCGAGCGTCTTCTCGCCATGGTGGAAAGCGGCGGAGGGAATGTCGAGGTGATCGCGCCGGAGGGTCACCGGTTCCTGCGTCTCGCGGCGCGCCGCAGCCCGGGCGACCGGGACCCCGCCTTCATCCTGGACCTGTGCGACACGCATCACGGCCAGATGGAGCTTTCCTACTGCACCATCGCCGATCCGGCGGCGCCGCGCTACGACGTCGACCTGGACGAAGAGGGGCGCAACAACGTGTTCGCGACGCTCGGGCGCAACATCCTCGAGGAGGTGCGGGCCATGGAGGCGGGGCTCTTCCCGAACCAGACCCGGCGCGGCCTGAGGATGTTCGGGGAGTTCCTCCCCCTTCTCGAGCGCCTCGTCGCGGGGCTCGGCATGCAGCTCATCGTGGCCGAGCCCTTGACCTACGACAACGCGATCCGCTACGAGGGGTACGGCTTCGACTACGTGGTGGGAAAGCGCCTCATGCAGGAGATAGACGCGGGGTTCGCCCCGGGGGGCGTGCTTTTTGAGAGACTGGACGGCTCCACCCCGTTCAGATGCCCCGGCATGGAGAAGAGCGTCCTCGGGCGCAGCTGGGCGATCCACGACGGCATCATGGACGAGCCCTGGGACGACGTGAGGATATACAAGACCATCGGCGTGCACGCCGGTGTGGACACGTTCCCGCATCGGGAGCGGTAACAAGGAAAAGGAGTGCGCTTAATGGAAAGGGATATGACCCCCATCAATGGTGTTACCTACTATCGCCCCCCCGCGGGGAGCGAGGTGAGCGGCCTGGACGGCAAGGTGGTGTTTCCGCTTGGCCCCGAGCCGATCCCGCTTCTGGACGAGGACTACCGCGCCCTGGGGGGGCAGGTGCCCGGGTACGACGCGGTGGGACGCGGCGTCTACCACGCCCTGCGCCAGGATCCCGGGTGCCGCTACTGCGAGCGCTACGCCGAGATGCTGAAGGGGTACCCCCATTACGTCTCCGAGCTTGCGAGCTACATCCTGATGCTCGGCGAGAAGGACGTCGAGGTCCCGTACCTCGAGCGCAGGGTGAAGCTCTTGCGCATCTTCTCGCTCCTCGAGCCGGAAAACGCCCACTTTCCGCTGGAGATCGGCGTCACCCTCCTCGATCAGGCGTGCCGTTTCTCGGCGCTGCACCTTTCGACGGCGGCCCTTTTCAAGGCGGAACAGTACCTGGACCGTGCCCGCGAGCTGGCCGGGGATCAGCCGCGCTGCCTGACCACCCTGGCCGAGGTCTCCTTCCTCCTCGGCAAGTACGACAAGGCGGCCTCCTTGTGGCGCGCGCTCCTTCCGGAGGTCGAGGAGAAGGCGAAGGCCGAGTTGAACGCCCGCCTGGAGCGGATCGACCGGGGAGAGGTGCCGCGTGTGCCAGCCGTAGATTACCTGGAGGCGATCGCGGGCGCCATGGCGCTCAGGGAAGAGGGGGGGTACCAGGAGGCGACGGCGATCCTGAACGACGTCATGGCGGACGCCTGGTTCGCGCTCGAGTTCCCCATGGCGGAGATCCCCTATCTCCTCGCGCTTTGCTGCAAGGACCTGGGGGCCGCCGCGGACGCGCGCTTCTACCTGCGCCAGGCGTTAAGGATCAACCCGGAGTTCTCCGAGGCGCAGACCACCCTGGAGCAGTTGGAACAGTAGAGACGGCCAAGGAGGCATTATGTTCGGATTCAGCGCGGCAGACTGGATATTCATCGCCGGCGTCATGGGGGTGATCTTCTTCTGCGTCGCCGTGAGCGGGATGCGCAAGCGGTAAAAAAAAACTCAAGGTTAAAGGGAGGTGCTCATGCAGGTTCCTGACATCAAAGAGATACTGACCAAGTACCGCACCATCGCCGTCGTCGGGCTTTCCCCCGACAGCGGCAAACCAAGTCACGAGGTGGCGGCGTACCTCAAACGGGCCGGCTATCGCATCATCCCGGTGAACCCCGCCGTCCCCGAGGTGTTCGGTGAGAAGAGCTACGCAAGCGTCACCGATATTCCGGAAGCGGTGGAGATCGTCGACGTCTTCCGCCGCTCCGAGTTCGTCCCCGAGATCGTCGAGCAGGCGATCGCCAAGGGGGCGAAGGTGGTCTGGCTGCAGGAAGGGGTGGTCCACGAGGAGGCCGCCAAGCGCGCCCGCGCGGCGGGGCTCGAGGTGGTGATGGACCGCTGCATGCTGAAGGAGCACGTAAAGACGATGAAACGCTGAAAAACGCCGCGGGTGGGGGGGCGCCGCCTCCCCCCCCGCTTCCATGCATGCCGCTCAACGATCCTGCCGTCCGCTTCGTATTTCCTGATGGGACCTTTCAGAATCAAAGAGAGTCATCGCCCCCCCCTTCACCGAGCCGGAACAGGGGCTCGGACCTTGTGTAAACGTTAAGTGTGTTCAAATATTCCCCCTTGCCAGCACAGTCACATCTCTGGTAGTATGTGCGCGCTTCTTCGCGACGGCAGATGACAGAATTTACTGGCAAAGCCGGTGTTCTGTGCGCTGCCTCGATCACGCAGAATCGCTCTCAAAAGGATACGGATGTTCGAGAAGCTAAAACACGGCCTGCCCGGCTCCTTCTTTCACCCGGAAAACGGGAATCGCCCCGTCGATTTGCAGGACACCAGGGGCGTCGGGATCAGGATCCACCAACTGAACAAGTCGTTCGGCCCGAACCACGTGCTGAAGGACGTGAACCTGGAAATCCGCGCCGGCGAGACCTTCTGCATCATAGGACCTTCCGGCACCGGAAAGAGCGTCCTTTTAAAGCACATCGTGAAGCTCGAGACCCCGGACAGCGGCGAGATCTACATCGACGACCTCCCCATCTTCGGCCCCAAGACCGACTCGGCCGCCAGGGACTACCGCTACAGCATGGTGTTCCAGTCCTCGGCCCTCTTCAACTCCCTCACCGTGGGGGAGAACGTGGGGCTGTGGCTTCGGGAGAAGCGTGTCTGCAAGGAACAGCAGATCCGCGAGATCATCAGGCAGAAACTGGAGATGGTGGGGCTTGTCGGCAAGGAGGAGCTGCGCACCTCGGAGCTTTCCGGCGGGATGAAAAAGCGCGTGGCGATCGCCCGCTCCCTCGCCATGAACCCGGACCTGATCCTCTACGACGAGCCGACCGCCGAGCTCGACCCGGTGACCACGGACGAGCTCGCCAACACGATCCTGAAGCTCAAGGAAAGCACCAAGAACACCACGGTGATCGTGACGCACGACCTGAACTTCGCGCTCTACATCTCGGACCGGATCGCCATGATGCACGGCGGCTCCGTGGTCGAGATCGGCACGCCGCGCGAGATCAAGAACAGCGAAAACCCGATCGTCCGCGGTTTCATCTACACGACAACGAAGGGGATAAGGGGGGAATAGATGAACGTTCATCCGTTGCGCCGCATGAAAGTCGCGATCCTCATGGCGCTCGTTCCCCTTCTTTCCGTTTCCTGTGCCGAATTAAAGCAAAGCAAGCCCCTCCTCCCCACCCGCGAATACGAGAAGATGATCGTCGGGCGCCTGGACGCCGAGTACGTCGGCACCAGCAACTGCGTCTCCAAGTGCCACGCCCACGACAAGATCAGTGACGACTTCAGCCACAGCCTCCACGGAGAACAGATCAAGCCCGAAACCGGGCTCCCCCTGGTGAACTGCGAGTCCTGCCACGGACCGGGCAGCCTCGCCATCGCGCACCTAAGCGACGACCGCGAGGAGAACACCCGGGAAAAGAGGAAGTGCGACACCTCGAAGTTCCTCGACATCATGCATCTTCCCGCCCAGGCCCAGTCCCTCATCTGCCTCAAGTGCCACGCCGCCGCCTCGATTCCCGTGCTGAGCCACTGGAAGGCGAGCGCGCATGCTCTGCACGACGTGAGCTGCTTCGACTGCCACAAGCTGCACCAGGGCCCCCAGCAGAAGGTGAGCCCGCAGCAGATGTCCGAGATGTGCTTCACCTGCCATCCCGAGGTCCAGGCGGAGAACTCGCTCTTCTCGCACCACCCCATCCGCGAGAAGAAGATGTTCTGCGTCGACTGCCACGAGGTGCACGGCTCCACGCAGGACCGCCTGCTCAAGGGGAACACCCCGAAGGAGACCTGCACCAGGTGCCACATGGAGAAGCAGGGGCCGTTCGCCTTCGAGCACGGCGACGTGACCGAGAACTGCATGAACTGCCACACCCCGCACGGCTCGGTGAACAACAACCTTCTGAACGCCTCGATGCCGTTTCTCTGCCTGCAGTGCCACTCCGGGCACTTGGCCACCGACACCCCCGGTGGCGGGCTCAAAAAGCTTTACACGAACCGCTGCACCGACTGCCACTCGCAGGTGCACGGCAGCGACATCCCCTCCCAGGCCGTGACGGGCCGGGGCACCCTGCGGCAGTAAGCGCGAAAGGAGCCGATGGTGAAAACACCGCTTGATCTCGCATCAACAGTACTATCACCGCTGCTTTTGCTGCTCTTGGCAGCGGGGGGCGTCTGCGCGGCGGAATTGGACGCGCTGCCGTCGGGCGACCTCGAGAAGGCAGCCGTATCGGCGAAAGGGACGGCGGAGTCGGCAACTGCGCCCGACGCCGGCGAGCCGGGTGAGAACTCCGCGGCGGAGGAGCCGGGGGGGGAGGTGACGGAAACTACGCCGGAGGGGACAGGCGTCTCGGCAGCCGAACCGGCGGACGAAGCGGTTTCCCAGGGCGCCGGGGAACCGGCGTACGTGCCCGAGGACGAGCGCCAGGTGGAAGTGCTGGAAAGAAAGGGAGGCTCGCTCGGTTACAACTTCGTCTTCGGGGACGACAACCGCGGTCGCGCCCTGGAGTACGGCTTCCTTAAATCCAGCAGAAGCGGCGGACTCTTCTACCGTCACATGGAGAAGGACACCAACCTCGAGCTGGAAGGGTTCTACCTGAACGAGAACGACTACCACGGCGATCTGCTGATGGACTACCGGGGGGACTACCGGCTGCACCTGAGGACGGAGTCGCTCTACCACAACCTGGACCGCGAGATCCTCTTCTCTCCGAGCTTCGAGGGGCCAAGGACCGACGCCCCCGGGAGCGCCACCTACAGCGCCGAGCAGGACGCGCCTGCGCACTACGGGGTGAGCGTGGTCCAGGACCGCGCCGACTTCCGCTACCGTCTGCACAACTACCCGCTGCACCTGAACCTGGGCTACTGGCGCTACACGAAGGAAGGGACCATCCAGCAGCGCTTCGCCGACGCCTCCTTCGAGGGGGAGGCCAACACGGTCTACGCCCGCCCGCGCAGCATAGACCAGCAGATCCAGGAGGGACGCCTGGGCCTCGACGCCCATCTGGGGCCGGTCGACTTGGTCTACGACTTCAAGATCCGGTACTTCGAGGACCGTCTCCCTACGCCGGTCGCCACCTACATCGCGCGCAACGACATCCACGGCAACCTCGAGCGGCTCGGTGGGGAGCAGCAGCACAACGAGAATCCCGACAGCCGTTTCTTCTCCCACACCCTGAAGCTGCACACCTCCCTCTCAGGCGGTCTCGTCGGCTCCGCTTCCTACAGCGTGGACCAGCGCGAGAACCTCTCCGACTTGTCCGACGTGACCGGCGCGCGCCACATGAAGGTGTACCTGCAAAACGCGGCCGGGGACATCACCTATACGCCGTGCCGGGAGTACACCTTCGCCTTGAAGTACCGTCGCCAGGAGCTCGACAACGGCAACCGCGGCGCCCTTTTGAGCGCGAACTTCGTCGATCCGCTCCAGGTAGTGAAAGCGCCCCTGGAAACCACACGCAACCTCGTCACCGGCACCGTGTGGTACCGGCCGCGGCACGACCTCTCCTTCGTCGGGGAATACCGCGGCGACTTCGTGAACCGGGACAACGTGAGCGATCTCCCGTCGCCGACCACCTGGGCCCTGCCGGACCACTCCGCGACCCATACCGGCTCGCTCGCCGTCTACTACCGCCCCTTCAAGGGGGTGCGCAGCAGCGCCCAGTACAGCTACGCCTCCACCGACAACCCGGCGTACGGCGCCTCGTTCAAAGAGCGCCAGGAGGGAAAGCTCCTCCTGACTTACACCGGCGGCCGTTGGGGGGTCTCCACCCACGCCCTCATCCGCCACGACCGCAACGACGAGGTTACCCACTTCGTGCTGAATACCCTGGACCCGCTGGACTACAGCACAATGCCGCTTACCTCGCGCCACGGCAGCAGCGAGAACGCGAACGTGGGTGCATGGTGGATGCCGCTGCCGAAACTGACCGTGGGATTCAACTACTCCTACCTGCACAGCGAGGTGGAGCAGCCGGTGTTCTTCACCACCGTCGTCGTGGGAAGCGAAGCCGACAGCCGGTTTTCCAACAGTTCTCACGTCTACACGGTGAACGTCTCCTACGCGCTTGGCGAGCAGTGCGATCTGTCGCTCATGGCCCAGCAGATACGCTCGAGGGCCTCCTTTTCGCCTGCCGACTTCAGTTCCGCTGCGTACGCGGGGAGCAGTACGGCCGGGATCAGCGGGATAACGGCGCAGGACACGGTGATCAGCGCGCTTTCGGCCCGGGGGGAGTACCGCTTCTCGCGCGTCCTTTCGACGACGCTCGAGTACACGCTCAGGGATTACGACGAGAAGAACAGCCAGAACATCAACTACCAGACGTACAACGGGATGGTGCATGCCATCGTGGCCGGACTGGCGGCCAAGTGGTGACCGAGGGGTAGCGTATCAAAACTGTCATCCGATCCATACTCCTGCTTTTGCTGTTCTGCTCGGTTCTCCCCGCGTCTGACTCCCGCGCGGCCGGAAAACTGGTGGCGGCGCTCTTGACGTGCGACCTGCCGCGCTACCGCGAGGCCCACCGGGCCTTCATGAAGGCGCTGGTGCTGAAGGGGTACGACCAGAGCAACGTGGAGGTCATCACGCAGACCCCCAACCCCGATCTCATCTCCTGGTCCAACAGCATCCGCAAGTTCAACGCCATCGGAGCCGACGTCATCGTCGCCTACGGCACCTCGGCCACCCTGGCGGCCCTCAGAGAGTCGCAGGACATCCCGATCGTGTACGCCGACGTGTACGGTCCGGTGGAAACCGGCGTAGCCAAAAGCATGGCCTCCAGCGGCCGGAACATCGCCGGGGTGAGCTCGAAGGTCCCGCTCGTCACCCTGGTGAAGACCGCCATGGAGGTGAAACCGATCAGGACCTTGGGGGTCGTCTGCGCAAGCCGTGAAGAGGGGGCTGTGGCCCAGTTGAAGGAGGCCCGCAAGATCGCCGCCCAGGCAGGCGTGGTGCTGGTCGAAACCAACGTAGCCTCGCCGTCCGGGCTCGACGCCGCGCTCGCCACGCTTTTGGCCACGAGGGTCGACTGCATCTACGTGACGGAATGCACGGCGGGGGGGCGCTTCTTCGAGAAGATCGTGCACCGCGCCACCGAGGTGAAGATCCCGGTGATATCGCAGATGCCGGGGGCAGCCCACAAAGGGGCCCTCATCTCCCTTGAGGCGGATCCCGCGGAGCAGGGGCAGGCAGCGGCCGACTACGTGGCGCGCATCCTGAGCGGTAAGAAGGCGTCGCATCTCCCCGTCGTCACGCCGAAACGGGTCGATCTCATCGTGAACCTGAAGGCCGCCCGACTGCTCGACCTGAACGTCCCCTTCCCGGTGCTCACCGCCGCGACCCGGGTGCTTAAATAGATACATAGAGGTATTGATGGGAAAGATTGTAATCGTGGATGACGACGCGGCATTCGTGGGGGCGCTCAAGGAGAAGATCCATGCGCTCTACCCGCTGCTCGAAGTGATAACGTGTACCGACCCCTTGCAGGCCCTGGCCGTGCTCAAGAAAGAGCAGGTGGATCTTTTGCTCGTGGATTTGGAGATGCCGACCCTGGACGGGTCAAAGATCTTCAAGTACGCCGTCTCCATCGGCATGGACAAGAACCGGATCGTCATCCTCTCCGGGCGCGACTCGGACTACCTGCACGAGCAGTTCCCCATGGGGACCTGTCTCGCGGTCCTGAACAAGTACGAAGCAAAGCAGAAGGCGGTGCTCGACATGATCTTCAGCTCGATGCACAGAAAGGCCGCGGCCAATTAGAAGAACCTTTCAGGAGCTACACAGCATGGCAAAACAGATGAGACTTACCTGTTACGGAAGGACAAAGAGCAAACCCGAGTGGGAAGCCCCGCTTTCGGGAGTGACCTTCGACATATTTTTCGCGGAACTGGCCCAGGAACTGGAGCGCTTCGGCATCGCACTGGAACTCGGGGAAAATCCCGGGCAGGTGATCGAGGTGAACGGCTACGGCGACCTGTTGAACTCGGTGCGCATCGCCTCGCCTTCCGACGGCATCAGCAACGTCTGCGTAGGGCACGTCATCGGTCAAAGCCCGCGCCTTGATCTCCATGAGGATATAAAGCGCGCCGTGAACCGCATCGCCTTCGCGCCGGAGACCGTGCCTCCCGATGACGAGAACCGCAAGGTCTGCCACAACTGCGGCTGCGGCTGCTAAAGAGGGAAAATCTCGGCGCGCGCCGTGGCGCCGTCGACGGTGACGATGGCGTAGCTGCCGGGGAGCCCTTCCTTCAGGGCCCCCGGGTTGACCAGCAGCATGCCTTGCGCCGACTCCACCGCCGCCTGGTGCGTGTGGCCGTAGAGCACCACCGAGGCGCCTGCCTTCATCCCCTGGTCGATCAGCTGCTTCAGGCCGCTTTTCACCTGTTGCCGGTATCCGTGCGTCACCAGGATGCGGCACGCCCCGAATTCCAGGGTGAGCTCGGCGGGGACGCGCCGGTCCATGTCGCAGTTGCCCGCCACCCGGTGCACCGGCACCGCAAGCACCTCCTCCATCAGGCGTGCGTCCTCGCACCCGTCCCCCAGATGAACGATATGATCCACCGGACCCGCCTGCTGGTGCGCCTTGAAGGCGTGGGCGTAGTTGCCGTGACTGTCTGAAATCACCAGTACTCTCATAATTCCTCTTACAACTATCGCGTCAGAGTAAACTGCGGTGGCATCCCCGCCCCCGGTGGGGGAGGGACAGGGAAGGGGAGCGCAGCAACTCGATCAACCTTTCCCCCTCAGGGGGGAGGTAGTCAATTAAGCTTATTTTTGCGCCGCACAGAGCTTCGTGTAAAGTTATTGGCGCTGATCCCGTTTCCTCTTAGTCCCACCTTGTTCAGATATAGGACATTGTCCCGGCAAATGACAAGCAAAATAAGCTGTAAACAGTTGACTTGATAAGGGTGATCGAGTATTGCCGATACTAACGGAGGCGTCATGAAGAAGTGGTTGTTATGGATCCTCGCCCTGGTTCTCGGGTTGTCCTTGCTTTTCGCGGCCTGTGTCGCGGTGGTCAGCGCCCTCATAGGCGACGACGACACGCTTTCCGGCGGCGACGGGGTCGGCGTCGTGGAGCTCAAGGGGGCCATCATCGACGGCCAGGAGACAATAAGGCAGCTGCGCAGCATGAAAAAGGACGAGCACGTGAAGGCGGTCGTCTTCCGCGTCGATTCTCCGGGGGGCGTGGTCGGCCCCTCGCAGGAGATTTACGCGGCGGTGAAGGATCTTGCCAAAACGAAGAAGGTGGTGGTCTCCATGGGGAGCGTAGCCGCCTCGGGCGGGTACTACGTTTCCGCTCCGGCCACCCTCATCTACGCGAACCCCGGCACCATCACCGGGAGCATAGGCGTCCTGATGAAGTTCTCCAACATCGAGGGACTCATGGACAAGGTCGGCATGAAGGCCTACACCATCAAGACCGGCAAGTTCAAGGATACAGGCTCGCCGGCCCGCGCCATGACCGACGAGGAGAGGGGCATGCTGCAGGGGGTGATCGACTCGACCCACGGCCAGTTCGTGAAGGCGGTGGCGCAAGGGAGAAAGCTCCCCGAGGAGGCGGTGCGCGCCATCGCCGACGGCAGGATCTTCTCCGGCGAACAGGCGCTCGCCCTGAAGCTTATCGACCGCATCGGCTCCATGCAGGATGCCGTCGACGAGGCGGCGCGCCTTGGCGGCATAAAAGGGGAGCCGAGGCTGATCAGGACCCCGAAGAAGAAGGGTAAGCTGGTGGACATGCTGGTTGAAGGAGCCGCAGGGAGGCTCGGTGTCCTCACAGGCGCAGACAGCGGCGTCAGTGTGGACTACAGGATGGGGTGGTGACCAGATTTACCTTGACAAAAAAACCGCCATCTCTATACTGAGAAACTTTGAAAATGAGGGAGAGCTTCCTTTGAAGATAGAGATAGAGAAGGTGAAAAAGAAGCAGCTCGACCTCTCTGAGGTGGAGCCGGCTTCGCACTTCCCGGTGCTGGTGCAAATGGAAGCGGCCGGCGAGTGTACCTTCACCGCCCCGGTCAGCACCAAGGTCACCGCAGTATGGGAATACGACCATGTGCGGGCGACCGGGCACGTTGAGAGCGCAGCCCGCCTCACCTGCTCCCGCTGCCTCGCGGAGTATGACTTCCCGATCACCTCGGACTTCACCATCTTCTACACCGAGGGTGAGGAGGAGAGTGCCGAGGATGAAGTCGAACTCTCCGACGAGGAGCTGATCTCCGCCACCTACAGGGGTGACGAGATCGACATGGACCCCGAGATCGCCGAACAGGTGATGCTTGAGGTGCCGTACAAGCCACTATGCAGCGAATCGTGCAAAGGGCTCTGCCCCGAGTGCGGTTCTGACCTGAACGCCGGAGAGTGCGGCTGCGATCGCGGCGGGATAAATCTGAAAATGGCCGCCCTGAAGAAGATCAAGATAGAAAAGTAAAAAGGAGAACACCATGGCTGTACCTAAGAAGAAAACCTCCAAGTCGCGCAAGAACATGAGGCGTGCACACGACTTCCTTACCGCTCCCACCGTCTCGACCTGCCCCCAGTGCAAGGCTCCGAAGCTGCCGCATTGCGTCTGCCCGTCCTGCGGTACTTACAAGGGACGCCAGGTGCTGAAGGCTGAAGAGCTCTAGGATTTCGATTTCACAGCCGTGACTGTTCGAAATCCGCTCCCTAGGGGAAATATGAGAGTTGCTGTCGATGTAATGGGGGGCGACAACGCCCCTCATGTTGAAGTTGAAGGTGCAGTAGCTGCTGCCAGAGAGTTCGGCATCCCGGTCACTCTGGTCGGCGATGTCGAAAAGGTGCAGGCCGAACTGGCCCGCCATGACTGCAAAGGGCTGGATATCGAAGTGTGGCATGCCTCGGAAGTGGTGGGCATGCACGACTCCGCTTCCGACGCGGTACGCAAGAAGAAGGATTCCTCCATCCGCGTCGCCTTCGAGCTCGTAAAAGGTGGCGAGGCGGTGGCCGTCGTCAGCGCCGGCAACTCCGGCGCCACCATGGCGGCCGGCATGTTCGTGCTGAAGCGGATGAAGGGGATCGATCGCGCCGCGATCGCCCAACTCTTCCCCACCGTAACCGGTAAAACCCTCGTTCTCGACGTCGGCGGCAACGTCGACTGCAAGCCGATCCATCTGGTTCAGTTCGCCGTCATGGGCGAGGTGTACGCCAGATTCGTCATGGGCGTCGACAAACCCCGCGTCGGTCTTCTCTCCAACGGTGAGGAGGACAGCAAGGGGAACGAGCTCACCCGCGAAACCAGCGCACTTCTGCGCGAAAAGCCCATCAACTACATAGGTTACGTGGAAGGCCGGGACATCTTCAACGGCTCCGTCGACGTCGTGGTCTGCGACGGTTTCGTCGGCAACGTGGCCTTGAAGCTTTCCGAGGGGTTGGCCGAGGCCGTGGGCAAGATGCTGAAGGCCGAGATCAAGGCGAGCCTTCTGTCCCAGATCGGCTACTTCCTGAGCCGCAAGGCGTTCAAGAACTTCAAGAAAACCGTAGACTATGCCGAGTATGGCGGGGCGCCTCTGCTTGGGATCAACGGCGTGGGGATGATCTGCCACGGCGGTTCGAATACCAAAGCGATCAAGAACGCGATCCGCTTTGCCCATGAATACGCGCTCAAAGGGGTCAACAGCCGCATGGCGGAAAAGCTCAACGAGAGCTTCCCCGGTGAGCCGCGCGAGCGAGCCGGCGCCCAGAACCCGGACGCCGCAACAGAAAGGGTAGCTTCATGATTAGAGCAAGAATCACCGGAACCGGCTCCGCCGTTCCGGAGAAAGTGCTGACCAACTTCGATCTCGAAAAAATGATGGACACCAGCGACGAGTGGATCGTCACCAGGACCGGTATCCGGGAACGCCGCATCGCCGCGGAGGGGGAGTACACCTCGACCTTCGCCGTCGCGGCCGCGGAGAAGGCGCTTGCCGCCGCCGGGGTTAAGGCCGAGGAGATCGACCTCATCGTCGTCGGAACACTCACCCCCGACTTCCCGTTCCCCGCCACCGCCTGCATCGTGCAGCAAGCCATCAAGGCCACCAACGCCTTCTGCTTCGACCTCTCCGCCGCCTGCTCCGGTTTCATCTACGCCCTCTCCACCGCCGACAAGTTCATCCGCTCCGGCCAGGTGAAAAAGGCGCTCGTGATCGGCGCCGAGGTCCTTTCCCGCATCGTCGACTGGTCCGACCGCAACACCTGCCTGCTCTTCGGTGACGGTGCCGGCGCGGTGGTGCTCGAGGCCCAGGAGGGTGACCACGGCGTCCTCTCCACGCACATGCACTCCGACGGCAACTACTGGGAGATCCTCTACCAGAAGGGCCCCGGGAGCCGCAAACCGGCCACGCACCAGAACGTGGACGACAAGCTGGTCTACCTGACCATGCAGGGGAACGAGGTGTTCAAGCTCGCAGTACGCGCCATGGGCGAGGTCGCCCAGGAAGCCCTGGAGGCCAACGGTTTCACCCCCGACGACGTAACGCTCTTCATCCCGCACCAGGCGAACCAGAGGATCGTCGACTCCGTCGGCAAGCGCTTAGGCATCACCGGCGAGCGCGTATTCGTGAACCTGGACCGCTACGGCAACACCTCCGCAGCGTCCATCCCCATCGCGCTCGACGAGGCGGCGCGTGCCGGCCGACTCAAAGAAGGGGACTTGCTGCTGCTTGACGCCTTCGGCGGCGGTCTCACCTGGGGCTCCGCGCTCATAAGGTGGTAACACCCATACCCCCTCGCCCTTCGGGAGAGGGGCAGGGGTGAGGGGCACGGCGCAGCCGAGCTCGTGCCGGATGCCCGGCTCCCACTAAAAAGAAAAGAGGTCATCTATGCAATCCTATGCATTCATCTTCCCGGGGCAGGGCTCCCAGCACGCCGGGATGGGAAAGGACCTGGCCGATAACTTCAAGACCGCCCGGGTCACCTTCGAGGAGGCCGACGACGCGCTCGGCTTCTCCCTCTCCAAGCTCTGCTTCGAAGGGCCCGAGGAGGAGCTGAAGCTCACCGCCAACACCCAGCCCGCCATCCTGGCGGCAAGCGTCGCGGCGCTCAGGGTGCTGAGGGAAGAGTCCTCGCTGACGCCTTCCTTCCTGGCCGGCCACTCGCTGGGCGAGTATTCCGCACTGGTCGCTTCCGGCGCGCTCGACTTCGCCGATGCGCTCAGGACCGTGCGCGCCCGCGGCAGCTACATGCAGGACGCGGTGCCCATCGGCGTAGGCGCCATGGCCGCGATCCTCGGTGCCGAGGCCGACGTCCTCAAAGAGATCTGCGCCGAGGCGGCGCAGGGCGAGGTCGTTTCCCCGGCCAACTTCAACTCCCCCGGCCAGATCGTGGTCGCAGGGCACACCGGCGCCGTGAACCGCGCCATCGACATCGCCAAGGCGAGGGGTTTCAGGAAGGCCATGCTCCTTCCGGTATCCGCCCCCTTCCACTGCGCCCTGATGAAGCCCGCCGCGGACCGTCTGGCCCAGACCCTCGAGGGGGTAACCGTCGGCACCATGACCGCCCCGGTGGTGAGCAACGTCGAAGCGAAACCGAACGCCGACGCTGCACGCGTCAAACCGCTCCTCGTCGAGCAGGTCTGCGCACCGGTTCTTTGGGAACAGATCATCCAGAACATCGTCGCCGCCGGCGTCACCAACTTCGTCGAGATCGGTCCGGGCAAGGTGCTCGCAGGTCTCGTGAAGAGGATCGACAAGGAAGCCGCCTGCACCAACGTGCAGGATGCAGCCGGGGTGAAAGCTATTGCGGAGGTGGCGTAATGAGTCTTAACGGACAGGTAGCAGTGGTAACCGGCGCCTCCCGCGGCATCGGCCGCGCCATCGCCATGAAACTCGCCGCACAAGGGGCCGCCGTGGTCGTCACCGCGACCAGCGAAGCGGGTGCCGCCAAGACCGCAGAAGAGATCGTCGCCGCAGGCGGCAAGGCACTCGCCGTCAAGGTGGACGTCTCCGTGGTCGCCGAGGTCGAGGGGCTCTTCAAGCAGGCCGTCGAGGCCTTCGGCAAGGTCGACATCCTGGTCAACAACGCAGGCATCACCAAGGACGGGCTGCTCCTAAGGATGAAGGAAGAGGACTGGGATGCGGTGCTCGACGTGAACCTGAAGGGTTGCTTCAACTGCACCCGCGAGGCCGCGAAGCTCATGTCCAAGGCGCGCTACGGCAGGATCGTCAACGTCTCTTCCGTGGTCGGCGAGATGGGCAACCCCGGCCAGGCCAACTACTGCGCCTCCAAGGCCGGCATGATCGGCCTCACCAAGTCGGTGGCGAAGGAACTCGCCAGGAGAAACGTCACCGTGAACGCGGTCACCCCCGGCTTCATCGAGACCGACATGACCGCGGAGCTCTCCGAGAAGACCAGGGAAGCGCTCCAGGAGCAGATCCCGATGGGAAGGCTCGGCAGTTCCGATGACATAGCGGGGGCGGTACTGTTCCTCGTTTCCGACGCCGCGGCATACGTCACCGGACACGTACTTTCGGTGAACGGCGGCATGTACATGTGATGTCGCAAACGGCGTTCTTTTTTACTTTCAGCGCCAAAAATACCTTTTGCAAATTCTGCTTTTCATGCTATGAAATAGCAGTCTTTCGACAAAGCAAAACTAAAAACGTCTGACGTTACAATCAAATGGAGGTAATTGAATGGCTTCGATCGAGAAACGCATTAAAGAGATAGTCGCTGAGCAGCTTGGTGTTGACGAGGCTCAGGTGACCAACGAGTCCTCCTTCATGGACGACCTGGGCGCCGACTCCCTGGACACCGTAGAACTGGTTATGGCCCTTGAGGAAGAGTTCGAAATCGAAATCTCCGACGAGGACGCCGAGAAGATCCAGTCGGTCCAGGACGCAATCGACTACATCACTGATCACACCTAGTAGAGAGGGGGGAGTTATGCTTCCCCTTTTTCATGCCGCCTCCGGGCAGGCGTGAGCCTAAAAGCATCCAAGGAGAGTTCAGAGTATGAGAAGAGTTGTTGTCACGGGGGTAGGCGTGGTCTCCCCGCTGGGGACCGGAAACGGCAAGAACTGGGACGCCCTTGTGGCCGGCACGTCCGGCATCGCTCCCATCACCCGTTTTGACGCCTCCGACCTGCCGGTGAGGATCGCTGGCGAGGTCAAGGACTTCGTCGCCGAAGATTTCATCGACAAGAAAGAGATCAAGAAGATGGATCTCTTCATCCAGTACGCGCTGGCCGCGGCCCATTTCGCCATGGAAGACTCCGGTCTGCAGATCACCGAGGAGAACGCCGAGCGCGTTGGTGTCCTGGTGGGCGCAGGTCTTGGCGGGCTTCCCGCCATCGAGCGTTACCACAGCGCACTGCTGGAGGGTGGCTACAAGAAGGTATCGCCCTTCTTCATCCCGATGCTGATCATAAACCTCGCTCCGGGGCACATCTCCATCAAGTACGGTGCTAAAGGCCCGAACGTTTCCTCCGTTTCGGCCTGCGCTACCGGCACCCATTCCATCGGTGACGCCTACCACATGATCCAGCGCGGCGACGCCGACGCCATGATCGCCGGCGGCACCGAGTCGACCGTGACCCCGCTCGGGATCGGCGGCTTCTCCGTGATGAAGGCGCTTTCCACGAACAACGAGAACCCGGCGGGCGCATCGCGTCCGTTCGACAAGGGGAGGGACGGCTTCATCCTCTCCGAAGGTTCCGGTATCGTGGTGCTCGAGGAGTACGAGGCTGCCAAGGCGCGCGGCGCCAAGATCTACGGTGAGATAGTGGGTTACGGCCTCTCCGGCGACGCCTATCACCTGACCTCTCCCGCCCCGGGCGGTGAAGGTGCTGCGCGCTGCATGAAGATGGCGCTGCGTACCGCCGGCATCAACCCGGAGCAGGTGGACTACATCAACGCCCACGGCACCTCGACCCCGTACGGTGACGTCGGCGAGACGACAGCCATCAAGACCGTGTTCGGCGACCATGCCTACAAGCTGATGGTCTCCTCCACGAAGTCCATGACCGGCCACCTGCTCGGTGCGGCCGGCGGCGTCGAGGCGGTCTTCTCGCTCCTGGCGATGAAGAACTCCGTGGTACCTCCGACCATCAACTACAACGACCCGGACCCCGAGTGCGATCTCGACTACGTGCCGAACACCGCGCGCGACGCGAAGGTCGAGTACGCGATGAGCAACTCCTTCGGCTTCGGCGGCACCAACGCCTCGCTTCTTTTCAAGAGGGTCTAACGGATGATAGTTCTTGGAAGCGATCACGGCGGCCTCGATCTGAAGAACGAGATAAAGAAACTTCTCGAAGAGCGCGGGCTTCCCTGCGAAGACCTGGGGACCCACAACGGCGACTCCGTCGACTACCCCGATTTCGGGGAGGCCGTGGCGCGCCGCGTCTCCGAGGGGAGCGCCGAGAAGGGGATCCTCGTCTGCGGCACCGGCATCGGGATGTCCATCGTCGCCAACAAGTTCCCCGGCATCCGCGCGGCACTTGCCACCGACGTCTTCATGGCAACCATGGCCAAGGAGCACAACAACGCCAACATCCTGGTGCTCGGCGGCCGTGTCCTGGAAGTCGAGAAGGCGCGCGAGATGGTGACTGCCTGGCTCGATACCGAGTACGCTGCAGGCAGGCACCAGAAACGTCTGGACAAGATCACCGAACTGGAGCGCGAACTGAAGGGATAATCCTTTCTCCCACAAAGCGTGTTTCGGCAAGGTGGCACTGGAAAGACAAACGATTCTGAAGCAAAGAACGGGACTCCCAGAGTCCCGTTTTCTCATTTCACCAGCACTTTTTAGGAGAGATCAGACATGTCAGTACTGGAAACATTCGACCCGGCAGTGGCGGAAGTCATCAAGCACGAGACGGAGCGCCAGGAGTACAACCTCGAACTGATCGCCTCGGAGAACTTCGTCTCCCAGGCGGTGCTCGAGGCGCAGGGCTCGGTCCTCACCAACAAGTACGCCGAAGGGTATCCCGGCAAGCGTTACTACGGCGGCTGCCACGAAGTGGACAAGGTCGAGAACCTCGCCATCGAGCGCGCCAAGGAGCTCTTCGGAGCGGACCACGTCAACGTCCAGCCGCACTCCGGTTCCCAGGCCAACATGGCGGTCTACTTCTCCGTGCTGAAGCCGGGCGACACCGTGCTCGGCATGAACCTGGCGCACGGCGGGCACTTGACCCACGGCTCCCCGGTCAACTTCTCCGGCAAGCTCTTCAACATCGTCCCCTACGGCGTCTCCCAGGAGACCCAGACCATCGACTATGAAGAGTGCGAGCGCTTGGCCATCGAGCACAAGCCGAAGATGATCGTCGTGGGCGCCTCCGCCTACCCGCGCATCATCGACTTCGAGGCCTTCCGCCGCATCGCCGACAAGGTGGGCGCCGTGGTCATGGTCGACATGGCCCACATCGCGGGTCTGGTCGCCGCGGGTCTCCACCCGAGCCCGGTTCCCTACGCCGAGTTCGTGACCACCACCACCCACAAGACCCTCAGGGGACCGCGCGGCGGCATGATCATGTGCCGCGAGGACTGGGCGAAGACCCTGAACTCCAACATCTTCCCGGGGATCCAGGGCGGCCCGCTCATGCACGTGATCGCCGCCAAGGCGGTCGCCTTCAAAGAGGCGCTCACCCCCGAGTTCAAGCAGTACCAGCAGCAGATCGTGAAGAACGCCCAGGCGCTCGCCGCAGGCCTCATGAGCCGCGGCTTCAAGCTCACCTCCGGCGGTACCGACAACCACCTCATGCTGGTCGATCTCTCCCAGACCGAGCTGACCGGCAAGGTTGCCGAGGAGGCGCTCGACCGCGCCGGCATCACCGTGAACAAGAACGGCATCCCCTTCGACACCCGTTCGCCGTTCATCACCTCCGGCATCCGTATCGGCACCCCGGCGGCCACGAGCCACGGCCTGAAAGAAGCCGAGATGGAGCAGGTGGCAGGTTTCATCGCCGAGGTCCTTGGCAACGTGGGTGACGAGGCGAAGCTCGCCGCGGTGAAGACCCAGGTGAACGCGCTGATGAAGCGCTTCCCGATGTACGCCGACCGTCTCGCCTAGATCACGTTCGGTTTCATATTGGAAAAAGGGAAGGGGGGCGACGCAAGTCGCCCCCCTTTTTTATTCCTGCTGGATGACTTTCCGCCCTCAAGTCCACTTCCCTCTCCCCCCGGGAGAGGGCCAGGGTGAGGGCGTCGGCCGCGGCAATCCCCTCACTGCGCGGCAAGGCCCTCACCCGCCCTTCGGGCACCCTCTCCCGGAGGGAGAGGGACTGTGCGAGATCTGAATGATGCAGACGACCCTTTTTTGCTGGAATCCCCCAGCCGTTATCCGTTAAAGTGTCACGCGGCCGGTCGGTGCCGGGTACCTCATCCTTCAGGCGGAGCAGCCATGTACTTCTTCCATTACGACGAGCCCCTCTTTCGGCCGCCCTCCGAGGCTCGGAGCCTCATCTTCCAGATCACCATCGGCTGTTCCCAGAACCGCTGCAAGTTCTGCGGCATGTACAAGATGAAACGCTTCCAGGTGCGTCCTCTCGACGAGATCGTCGCGGAGATCCGCTCCATCCCGCCCCGTTACCGTGGCGCCGTCCGGCGCGTATTCCTCGCCGACGGGGATGCGCTGATCTACCCGCAGGAAGGTCTTGAGCGGATCCTGGACGAGCTGAACGAAATCTTCCCGTCCCTCACCCGTGTCGGCGCCTACGCTTCACCGAACAGCCTGAACGGCAAGATTCAGGAACAGTTGCAGGTGCTGCGGGCGAAGAAGCTCCGCATCCTCTACTTCGGCCTGGAAAGCGGCGACGCCGAAACGCTGCGCCTGGTCGACAAGGGTTTCACCCCGGAAGCGATGCTGGAGCAGTGCCGCAAGGCGATGGCCGCCGGGATGAAACTGTCGGTGACCGCCATCCTGGGTCTTGCCGGTAAGAAGCGCAGCGCGGAACACGCGGCGGCGACGGCACAATGGATCACCGCTCTTTCACCCGAGTACTTCTCGCTCCTCACCATGTTCCAGCGTCACAACGACGACTTCCTGAAACTCATCGAGCCCTTGAGTCACGGCGAGATTCTGCTCGAAACCCGGGTTCTTCTCGAACGGCTGGAGCCGCAGGGAACCATCCTCCGCTCGAACCATGTCTCCAACTTCCTCGAGCTTGCCGGGAGCTATCCGAAAGACCGGCTGCGCCTCATCGACACCGTCGACGCCGCCCTCGCAGAAGCAAAAAGGGACCCCCGCTGGTGTGCGGAGATCCCTTCGTATCAGGAGGAGTACTACTAGGAGATTGTCTATCTAGCGGCGACGCCGCAGAGTTTCAGCTCGCTCTCCAGCTTCTCCTGTGAGATGCCGAGCACCCTGCATGCCTTGTCGCGGTCGCTCCGGTAACGCTCCATTACCATGAGCAAGAGGGCCTTCTTCAGCGAGATGGAGAGCTTGTCCATCACCCCTTGTCCCTGGTTCGCCGTCAGGGTGGAGACGAGCGGCTCGAGGTTCTTCTGGAACAGTGCTGCGCTTTCATTCATGCCCTGTTCGCGCTTCGTTTCGGTCCGCTTGAGGCGCACCACGTTGCCTACACACTGATCCATGTTGTCCTGCACGAAGCGCAGCGTGTCCCAGTGGCTGTCCACGGTCATGAGGCGGATATCGTCCTCGGTTCCTTCCGGAGCACCCTTCTTCCTCAAACGAACTTCCATGATGGTATATGCGTAGGAGCCGGACCTGTCGCTCGTGCTGCGATCTCTGTATGCCATGATGTCCCCCCTTGTTGCCGTTTTTCTACTTACTTTTCAACTGGCGTACCAAAATCGCACAGCTCTCAACTGGTTGTGTAAGTGTTTGATATGGTGACGAAATATTGTAAGTCTTGGTGCGTCTGCCCTGCTGACAGAATCAGGCCCGCTGTACCAAAGCTGCACAAGGTTTTGCCTGTGATCAGGTTAAGGCTCGTGATTTCAGCTGCTTGCGCGGAGTGTCGAACTGTGAACAGAGTGAACTTGCTGAGCAGATGCCGTTGTGCAGGGGAGGGGGGATGTTATAACATTTGTTGAATTTAATTATTATTGGGCGCAGCGTAGATGTTCCCAAGGAGGTGTCACCTGGAGAGACCGCTGCTGGTGCCTCTTAGCTCATTGGTCGCCGGGCTCGTTCTGGCGGACCTTCTCGATATCGCCATCCCGTCCTGGCCTGCCGTGGCCCTGCTCGCCGTAACCTTCGCCGCCTGCTTCGTCAGATCCCGTTTCCCTTTCGCTCTATCCATTGCCGCCTTCTTCATGGTCTGGGGCGTCCTTTCCATGAAACCCTTTCTGCGACCGGCCGACGAGCTTGCCGCCTTCATCCGGGATCGTCCGGTAGTGGTGGACGGGTGCGTAGATGCGCGTGTCGAAGGAGCGACTTCGGGTGGAAGCAGGATCTACTTAAGCGTGGACAGGATCGGGGACGACGACCGCGAGTACGCCGCGAGTGGGCGTCTGCTGGTTTACGTGAAATCGGGACGACCGAAATTTTTCACCGGAGACCGGGTCCGCCTTTCCACCCGCCTCAGAAAGCCGCGCAGCCTCGGGGTGCCCGGCGAGATCGACTACGCGCGGCGGCTCGCCTACCTGGGGGTCTTCGAAACCGGTTTCGTGAGGGAAGCCGATGACATGGTGCTCCTGCGCGCGGGAACCGGGTGGCGGCACGGCATCGACCTCCTTGCCGACCGGCTCGGTGACTTCATCATGTCCGCGGAACCGGGACCCGAGGGGGGCGTCCTGAAGGCGTTGCTGCTGGGCGACAGGGGGGACCTGTCCGAGCCGTTGCAGGAATCGTTTTCGCGTAGCGGCGTGAACCACATCCTCTCCATATCCGGCTTCCATGTCGGGGTCCTGTTCCTGACCCTGTTCAACGGACTCTACTTTCTTGCGCGTCGTTCGGAGTGGCTCGCTCTCCATGTGAGGTTGCGCCAGACCGTTTTGTTCACGTCGCTCCCCGTCGTGCTCTTTTATCTTTTTCTCTCCGGCGCCGCGCCCGCCACGCAGCGCAGCGTGCTGATGATCTTCGCCGCGGTTGCCGCACTGCACCTGAAGCGGGAACTTGATCCGGTGAACACCATCATGCTCGCTGCCTGCGCCATCCTTTTCACCGCTCCCGAGACCCTCTTCGACGTCTCCTTTCAGCTCTCTTTTCTCGCTATCTGGGGCTTGGCCGTCCTCGCTCCGCCACTCTCCGGACTGGTTGCCGCGAAGGGAAGGGCGTTGCGCTGGACGCTGCTCCTTTTTGCCGCATCCGCGGCTGCCATCCTCGCCACCTTCGTTCACGTCGCGTACTACTTCCGGCGCGTGTCACTCATCGGACTTGTGGCGAACCTTCTCGTGGTGCCGCTCATGGGGTACGGTGCCGTGGTCTTCGGTCTGTTGGGCCTTGCCGCGAGCGGGGTGGGTGATGCGCCGGCTCGTCTGTTGCTGCACCTTGCCGCGCTGCTTGTGCGCTGGGCGGACCGGATCGTTGTCTGTCTTTCCCGGGCACCGGTCTTCGAGGGATATGCCCCCGGACGGCTCGACCTGCTCCTTGCGTGCCTCGCGCTCTTCGTGATCACCTTTGTCCACGCCCGTCCGCAGCGGACGGCCGCCGCAACTCTATTGCTCTTCGCCCTGATCCTGCGCGCAGTACCCGCGTCGAGCGCCCCGGAAAGCGCCATGCGCATCTACTTCCTGAGCGTCGGGCAAGGGGACGCCGCCCTCGTGCATCTTCCCGCGGGGCAGTGGATGCTCGTTGACGGCGGCGGCAACGCGACCGACACCGAGGCGCGTGTCGGCCCGCGGGTACTCGTGCCGGCCCTGAGGGCGCTTTCCGTTCGGCGCATCGACTACCTGGTGCTTTCCCACGAGCATCCCGACCACCTGCAGGGCGTGGCGCATCTTGCGGCGTACTTCGAGGTCGGTCAATTCCTTGCAAGCCCGCTGCTCTTCAGGTCACCGGACGCGCAGCAATTGAAATGGATCCTGACCGCGCGCGGCGTGCCGGTCAGGCCCCTGGAAGCGGAAAAAGCGCCGCTTCAGCTCGGCGGCGCCTCGTTACAGCCCCTTTGGCCCTTAGCCGATGGCGGCGAGAGTCACACCGACGCGAACGAAGCATCCCTCGTCTTTCGCCTCTCTTATGGCCTAAGTTCCGTCCTTTTCACCGGGGACATCGGTGCCGACGCGGAGCGCGAACTCCTGGCGCGCCATGCGGTGGAGCCCTGTTCCCTGCTCAAGGTGGCGCACCACGGCAGCAGGTATTCTTCGACCGATTCCTTTCTCGCCGCAGCAAGACCGGCCGCTGCGGTCATCTCCGCCGGATACCGGAACACCTTCAGACTCCCGGCGCCGGCGACCCTTCTCAGGCTGCAACGGCAGGGTATCCGCGTTTACCGCACCGACCAGGACGGTACGATAATCGCGATCTGCATGGCCGACGGCACACTTACAATTAAGACCCCTTTGGGGCATTTTAATTGACACTCACGAGCCCTATCTGCTAGTTTAGGCGGGCATTCTCACGTATACCCCGACAGATCCAGGAGATCCGTAGCATGCAAAGGATTCTTTTAGTCGAAGACGATAGCTTTTTCCGAGAGGTCTATACCGACCTTCTCAAGGAGGACGGCTATAACGTCGAGGTGGCTGCCTCAGGTGAAGAGGCGCTGGAAATGATCGGGAGAGGCGGCTATCACCTGGTCGTCACCGACTTGGTGATGCGAGATGTGAGCGGCCTCGACATCCTCTCCGAAGTGAAAAGGCTCGACCCCGCAACCGCCGTGATCATGGTCACCGGCCACGCCAACGTCGAGACCGCCATCTACGCCCTGAAAAACGGCGCCACCGATTACCTCATAAAGCCCATCAACCAGGACGAATTCCGTCACATCGTCAGTCACTGCATGGAACAGCGCAGGCTGCTCGACGAGAACCTCGAGCTTAAAGGGCTGGTGAACCTTTTCCAGGTGAGTCAAAACATCTCCAACTGTCTGGAACTGGAGCGCCTCTACCAGATGCTCACCGATGCCCTGATGAAGGAAGTCGGGGTGGGGCGAGCCCTTGGCTATTTTGCCGAGAACGGGCAGCTGAAGCTGTGCGAGTTGAAGGGGATCGACGAGCTGAATGCGCATCTCCTGGGCCAGGCGGTGATCAGTGAAAGCGACCTTCGGGACGACGGCACCTCGCACCTGATCTACCTGCGGAACTTCCTGCCGGACGGCGCCGAATACGCGAACGAGGTGACCGAGGCGATGTGCCTCTACCTGCGCTACAAGTCGGACCTCCAGGGCGTGGTCATCCTGTTCAACGATCCGGGCGCCATGCTCCCGAGGGACATAAACCGCAAGCACATCTCCTTCCTGCTCGATCAGGGGCTGCTTGCCCTCGACAACGCCGTCCGCTACAACATCGCGAAAGACCTCCTCTACATCGACGAGCTGACCGGCCTGTACAACTACCGCTACCTCGACGTCGTACTGGAGCGTGAGCTGAAGCGCTGCGAGCGTTACGGCTCCAACCTCGGCGTACTCTTCCTCGATATCGACCTCTTCAAGTCGGTGAACGACAACTTCGGCCACCTGATCGGGAGCCGCGTTCTGCGCGAGGTCGGCGCCCTGGTGCGAAAGAGCGTGCGTGATGTCGATGCGGTGATCCGTTACGGCGGCGACGAGTACACTATCGTCTTGGTCGAGACCGGTATGGAGGGCGCGGCCATCGTTGCCGAACGTATCAGGAAGACCATCGAGTCCCACATCTTCTCCAAAGCCGATGGGCTCGCCATCAAGCTCACCGTGAGCCTTGGTTACGCGTGCGCTCCCGACGACGCGAGCACCAAGGCGGAGCTTCTGGAGATGGCGGACCAGGCTATGTACCGCGGCAAGAGCGCCGGGAAGAACAGGGCCTTCCACGCGGAAAGGCTGACGACCCCTCCCTGACGAAGGCGGTGGGGCACATGGACGTGCAACGGACCGGACAGCAGTCTATGCCGGTTTTTTTATTTTTATATTTGTAAGCAAGGAGAGCATCACCGTGGCAATCACCGGCATCAAGGGTTTCAACGACATCCTCCCGGGCGAGGTCGAGAAGTGGCAGCACATCGAGGCAACCGCGCGCCGGGTTTTCGAACTCTACGGTCTTTCCGAGATCAGGATCCCGATCATGGAGAAGACCGAGTTGTTTTGCCGCTCCATCGGCGACGCCACCGACATCGTGGAGAAGGAGATGTACTCCTTCGAGGATAAAGGCGGCAACAAGGTGACCCTGCGTCCGGAAGGGACCGCGTCGGTCATGCGCGCCTACGTCGAGCACAAGATGCACGCCCTCGACCCGGTCGCGCGCCTTTACTACATGGGGCCGATGTTCCGCTACGAGCGCCCGCAGAAGGGGCGCTACCGCCAGTTCCACCAGATCGGCGCCGAGATCACCGGCGTTGCGGCCCCGACGGTCGACGCCCAGGTGCTCACCATGCTGACCCACTTCTTCCAGGAACTGGGGCTCACGGAGCCGAGCCTGCAGATCAACTCGCTCGGCTGCCCCTGCTGCCGTCCGGCCTACCGCGAGGCACTCAAGAAGTTCCTGCTGGATCGCATCGACAAGCTGTGCGACGACTGCAAGCGCCGCTACGACACGAACCCCTTGCGCGCGCTCGACTGCAAGTCCGCCGGTTGCCAGGAAGCGACCCAGGGCGCACCCTCCATGCTCGACCACCTCTGCCCCGAGTGCGGCGACCACTTCGACAAGACCAGGAAGTACCTGGAACTGGTCGGCACCCCGTACAGCATCAACCAGAGGATGGTGCGCGGCCTCGACTACTACACCAGGACCACCTTCGAGATGGTCACCACCATGCTGGGCGCCCAGAGTGCCGTCGCCGCGGGCGGCCGCTACGACGGTCTCATCTCCGAGATCGGCGGGCCGCAGATCCCCGGCATCGGCTTCGCCATGGGCGTAGAGCGCGTGGCGCTTTTGCTCGCCGAGAAGGACTTCTCGCGCCGTCCCGACCTCTTCATCGCGGCCCTTGGTGACGAGGCGCATGCCGAGGCCTTCCGCCTTATGAGCGCCCTGCAGCGCCTGGGGCTTGCCGTCGAGATCGACTACGAAGGTAAGAGTCTGAAGAGCCAGATGCGGCGCGCCGACAAGTTCAGCTCACGCTTCACGCTGATCATCGGCGGCGACGAACTCACCCGCGGCACCGCGCCACTCAAGAACATGGACGTCGGCAACCAGGCCGAGGTGGCGCTCGACGCGGCAAGCATCCATGCCGCCATGAACGCCGGGGCCTAGCCCTTCCGGTCGAAAAACACACAGCAGAAAAGGGGACAGACTACTTATTCAGGTAAAGTAGCCTGTCCCCTTTTTTCTTGCTGCGTTTGTTGTGTCAGTACTACTACCGCTTACGGCAGTTCGAAAAGCAGCAACTCGCTTGCTTCCTTCCCAGTCAGACGCAGCACATCCTCGCTGCTGACCGCCGCCCCGTCGCCTGCCTCCAGGACATGGCCGTTCACGAGCACCTTGCCTCGCGCCACCTGCACCCACGCATGATGTCCCGCCGGAAGATGGTGCACGATTTCTTCGTCTGCTTCCAGCAACGTCGCGTACAGCTTCGCATCCTGGTTGATGGTGACCGAGCCGTTATCCCCGTCCCGCGAGGCGATCAGGCGCAGGCTCCCCCGTTTCTCCTCGTCCGGAAAGAACTTCTGCTCATAGCTCGGCGTTATCCCTTCCCGCTGCGGCAGGATCCAGATCTGGAAGAAGTGCAGCGGGTCGGTCTTGCTGTTGTTGAACTCGCTGTGGGTGATGCCGGTACCCGCGCTCATGCGCTGCACCTCTCCGGGACGGATCACCGATCCGTTTCCCATGCTGTCGCGGTGCGCCAGCTCCCCTTCGAGCACGTAGGAGATGATCTCCATCTCCCGGTGCGGGTGCGTGGGAAAGCCGATGCCCGGCCTGACCCGATCCTCGTTGATGACCCGCAGGTTCCTGAATCCCATGTGGCGCGGATCGTAGTAGTCGGCGAAGGAAAAGGTGTGATGGGTGTCGAGCCAGCCGTGGTCGGCGTGCCCCCTGTCTTCCGATCTTCTTATGGTGATCATGGTCTTTCTCCTCTCAAACGTGAACCAGTTTGATTTCATATGATTTGATGTTGAACTATTCTGGCGATGCTGTCAACGATTTATTCGCGTCCCCATGCAACCCGGCTTCCGTCGCCGCTCCAACCAAATTATGTGAGCGCGAGGGCTTCTGCGCATTGACACAGACTCCCGGTTAGTGCAGAATGTGGCGTCTATTTTTTCACCCGAAACAGTGACTGGAGCCAGCAAAGCCAAGGGCTCCTTTTATTGTTTTAATTCAGTCTGTTGTCTGTTTTTTTGTTAGGGCTTTCCTGTTATGGATTCAGCGAACTTCGTACATCTCCATCTCCACTCCCAGTACTCCCTGCTGGACGGCGCCATCCGCATCGGCGACCTCGTCAAGAAGGCGAAGGACTACCACATGCCTGCGGTGGCGGTTACCGACCACGGCAACATGTTCGGCTCCCTCGAGTTCTTCCTCAAAGCCAAGGACAAGGGGATCAAGCCGATCCTCGGGTGTGAGGTGTACATCGCCCCCGGCTCACGCCTGGAAAAGAAAGCGCCTACCGCCTCCGACCCGGTGACGAGCTACCACCTCATCCTGCTCGCCGAGAACATGGTGGGCTTCAAGAACCTCTGCTACCTCACCTCAGCAGGCTACAAGGAGGGCTTCTACCGTCGCCCCCGCGTCGACAAGGAACTCCTCGAAAAGCACAGGGAAGGACTCATCTGCCTCTCCGCCTGTCTGCAGGGCGAGATCGCATACCTCGCCGGCAGGAACAAGATGGATGAGGCGAGAGCCGCGGCGAAATGGTACGCGGAGATGTTCCCGGATTCCTACTACCTGGAGATCCAGGAGAACGGGCTCCCCGAACAGACCATCGCGAACCAGAGGGTGATGGAAATCGCGCGCGAGATGAATCTCCCGCTCGTCGCGACCAACGACTGCCATTACCTGAACAAAGAGGACGCGAAGGCGCACGAGATCCTTTTGTGCATCCAGACCGGGAAGACCATGAGCGACCCGACCAGGATGCGTTTCACCACCGAGGCCTTCTACGTGAAGAGCCCGGAGGAGATGGCGAAGGACTTCCATTACTGCCCCGAGGCCCTGGAAAACACGGTCAAGATCGCCGAGCGCTGCAATTACGAGTTCGACTTCAAGACCTACCACTTCCCGGCCTACGAGGCGCCGCCGGGCGAGACCCTCGACGACCAGCTGGAGCGCGAGTCCATCGAAGGCCTCAAGCTGCGCCTGCAGAAGATCAAGATCAAGTACCCGAACCTCACCCCGGAGCAGGAGCAGTCCTACCACGACCGCCTGCGCATCGAGCTCGACTGCATCAGGCAAATGGGGTTCCCGGGCTACTTCCTCATCGTTGCGGACTTCATCAACTGGGCGAAAGACCACGGCATCCCCGTCGGGCCGGGCAGGGGCTCGGCGGCGGGTAGCCTCGTCGCCTTCTGCATCAGGATCACCGACATCGATCCTATGCCGTACAACCTGCTGTTCGAGCGATTCCTCAACCCGGAACGTATCTCCATGCCGGATATCGACGTCGACTTCTGCCAGGACCGCCGCGAAGAGGTGATCCAGTACATGGTCGACCGTTACGGCAGGGAGAAGGTGTGCCAGATCGCCGCCTTCGGTACCATGGCCGCCCGCGGCGTCATCCGCGACGTCGGACGGGCGCTTGACCTCACCTTTGCCGACGTGGACAAGATCGCCAAGCTCGTCCCAGAGGTACTGGGGATCACGCTCGACAAGGCGATCGAGCAGGAGCCCAAACTCAAGGAGCTGATGGCCGCCGACCCGAAGGTGAACGAGGTCATGACCGTCGCCCTGCGCCTCGAGGGACTTGCGCGCCACATCTCGACCCACGCCGCCGGCCTCGTCGTCGCGCCGAAGCAGATGGAGGAGTTCTGCCCGGTCTACAAGGACCAGAAGACCGGCTCGCTGACCACGCAGTACTCGATGAAGTACGTCGAGAAGGTGGGCCTCGTGAAGTTCGACTTCCTGGGCCTCAAGAACCTCACCGTCATCGACAACGCCTGCAAGCACATCCGTAACGGCAAGGACCCGAACTTCGACATCACGCTCCTGACCGACGACGATCCCGAAACCTATAAGCTTCTGCAGGCCGGCAACACGACCGGCGTCTTCCAGCTCGAGTCGAGCGGCATGAAGGAACTCCTCGTCAAGCTGAAGCCTTCCTGCTTCGAGGACATCATCGCGGTCTGCGCCCTCTACCGTCCGGGTCCGTTAGGCTCCGGCATGGTGGACGACTTCATCGAGCGAAAGCACGGCCGCAAGCAGACCGTCTACGACCTGCCGCAGTTGGAGCCGGTCCTCAAGGACACCTACGGCGTCATCGTCTACCAGGAACAGGTCATGCAGATCTCCCGTTCCCTGGCCGGCTACTCGCTCGGCGGCGCGGACCTTTTGCGGCGCGCCATGGGTAAGAAGGACGCCGAACAGATGGCGAAGGAACGCCTGAAGTTCATGGAGGGGTCCGAGAAGCTCGGACTCGATTCCAAGAAATGCGCCGCCATCTTCGACCTCATGGCGAAGTTCGCCGAGTACGGCTTCAACAAGTCGCACTCCGCTGCCTACGCGCTCGTCGCCTACCAGACCGCGTACCTGAAGGCCCACTACCCGGTCGAGTTCATGGCCGCCCTCCTCACCGAGGACATGAGCAACACCGACAAGGTGATCAAGAGCATCGGCGACTGTCGCGAGATGGGGATCGAGGTGCTCCCGCCGGACATCAACGAGTCGCTGCGCTCCTTCCGCGTGCTCGAAAACGCCATGCGCTTCGGTTTGGGTGCCGTGAAGAACGTGGGGGAGGGGGCCATCGAGGCGATCCTCGAGGCGCGCGGCGACGAGCCGTTCAAGGACATCTTCGACTTCTGCGAACGCGTCGACCTGCGCCGCTGCAACAAGAGGGTCATCGAGGCGCTCATAAAAAGCGGCGCCTTCGACTGCACCGGCGCGAAGCGCGCGCAGCTCATGGCCGGGCTCGATGACGCCGCAGCGCAGGGGCAGCGCGTGCAGCAGGAGCGCGAGAGCGCGCAGGTCTCCCTCTTCGGCATCGCCGAGATCCAGCGCAGCGCGAACGGCTCGGGGAACCGCCTGCCGGACATCCCGGAATGGGACGAGAAATACCGCCTCGGGTGCGAGAAGGAGGCCATCGGCTTCTTCATCACCGGGCACCCGCTCGACCGCTACGTGGCCGACATGCGCCGCTTCTCCAACGTCGACTGCTCCTCGATCAACGAGGCGAAAGACAAGAGCGAGGTGAAGATCTGCGGCGTCCCTGCGAGCCTCAAGGAGATCATGACCAAGAAGGGGGACCGGATGGGCTTCATCACCCTCGAGGACCTGGTCGGCTCCCTGGAGGTCGTCGTCTTCTCCGACGTCTACGCCCGCTGCTCCGAGTTGCTCAAGGGGGACGACCCCATTCACATCACCGGTACGGTCGAGCACGGCGAGAAGGGGGCCAAGATCATGGCGAGCGACATCATGCTGTTGCGCGACCTGGTCGAGCGCGACACGCGCAGGGTGAACTTCACCATAGATGCGGCGGAAGCCGATCCAGGCAAGCTCGACAAGCTCAAAGACATCATCTCCCGCTACCAGGGGATCTGTCGCAGCTTCCTGCACCTTGACATAGAGAACAGCTCGCGTGTAACCATCAAGCTTTCCGACGTATACAAAGTGGCGGCTAGTGAAGAATTAACAGTGGAAGTGAGTAACCTCTTCGGCTATAATGCCGTGTCCTTCGAGTAGACTCAGGATGCATGTGGTTATTTTATTTGAAAGCAAGGAGATAGAGATATATGGCATTGCAGCAGAGCTATCTGGATTTTGAGAAGCCGCTGGCGGAACTGGACAAGAAGATCCAGGAACTGCTGGCATTTTCCACTGAGGGGGTCGATCTCTCCGCGGAGGTCACCAAACTTGAGGAGAAGGCAGAGAAGATGCGCGAAGACATGTTTGCAAATCTTTCCCGCTGGCAGACGGCCCAGGTTGCCCGCCATATCAATCGTCCTTTCACCCTCGATTACCTGAGCCTGATCTTCACCGAGTTCGTGGAACTGCACGGTGACCGCAACTTCGGCGACGACCACGCCATCGTCGGCGGCCTCGCCCGTCTCGACGGCGAGCCGGTCATGGTGATCGGTCACCAGAAGGGGCGCGACACCAAGGAGAAGGTGTTCCGTAACTTCGGCATGCCGAACCCGGAAGGGTACCGGAAGGCGCTGCGCCTGATGGAGATGGCCGAGCGCTTCAAGCTCCCCATCATCACCTTCGTAGACACCCCGGGTGCATTCCCCGGCATCGGCGCCGAGGAGCGCGGTCAGGCCGAGGCGATCGCGAGGAACCTGCGCGAGATGAGCCGTCTCACCGTTCCCATCATCGTCGTCATCACCGGCGAGGGTGGCTCCGGCGGAGCGCTTGCCATCGCCGTCGGTGACCGCGTCCTGATGCTGCAGCACTCCGTCTACGCGGTCATCTCCCCCGAGGGTTGCGCCGCGATCCTCTGGTCCGACGGCACCAAGGGGGCCCAGGCTGCCGAGGCGCTCAAGCTCACCGCAAAAGACATCAAGGAGCTCGACGTCATCGACGAGATCGTCCCCGAGCCGGCCGGCGGCGCACACCGCGACCACGAGGCCATGGCGAAGAACCTGCACGAGGCGCTCTCCAGGAACCTGAAGGCGCTGAAAGGGATTCCGGCTGACGAGCTGATCGAGCAGCGCTACCAGAAGTTCCGCAAGATGAGCCGCTTCGCCGAGTAATCCGCGGCGGATTCAACAGCAATAAAAGAAGGGGGCATGGCCGCAAAGCCATGCCCCCTTTTCCTTTTGGCAGCACTGGGACTATTCCCTCCCCCGGAGTGGGAGGGGCAGGGAGGGGGAGCGTAGCGTCTTCATTCAACCAGCGTCCCCCCTCCCGACCTCCCTGTATAGACCGGGGACATGGGTGACACATTTGAGATCTTGAGATCGTTCCTACGGTCCTCCGTGGGAACGCACGTTAGGGACGCTCCAGCGTCCCTAAGCAGACGCCGGAGCGTCCGAGGCTTTGCGTTCCCACGCTGGAGCGTAGGAACGATGTGAAGCACTGCACGAGCCCTCACGTTCCCCCCTTTGCGAAGGGGGGACAGGGGGGATTTAGCTTGTCAGTTTACACAAACAACTCTAGCCATTGCTATTCGGAGGACGCTACCCAATGACGAGCGACGCCGCGTGCAGCAGGATGCCGATCATGCCGCCCACGAGCGTCCCGTTCATCCTGATGAACTGCAGATCCGACCCGATGCTGAGCTCGATCTCCTTGATGAACTCCTCGTTGTCCCACTCCTTCACCGTTCCGGAGATGTGCTTCGCGAACCCGGTCCTAAGCCCGTCGGCGTACCTGCGCACCACCCCTTCCAGGTGCTCGTTGATGGACTCGGACAACTCGCCGCTCTTAGAGAGCGTGTTGCCGAGGGCGACCGCCGCGTCCGCCATCTTGTGCCTGATCGCGGAATGCTCCCGCTCCAGGTCCTTTACCACCCAGCTCTTCAGATCGTCGACCAGCCCCCGGGCGTAGTGCCCCAACTGCTCGTTCCCCACCAGTTCCTGCTTCAACTCCTCGACCCTGGCCCTCATCGCGGTGTCGTGCTTCAGCTTCACGATGAAGTCGCCTACGGCGCGGTCGAACTCGTGGCGCAGCTCGTGGCTCGGATCGGCGTTCACCGCGTCGAGGAAGCCGCTCACCTTCCTCACGATCTTTTCGCCCGCGTTACGGGCGAACTGCGGACGGTTCGGGATGAACTTGCTGAGCAGCGGATACTCGGCGTCCACCCAGTTGTCGAGGGCGATGGCCACCTTCTCCTGCGCTTCCGGCCTCGCGAGCCATCCCCCCAGGCGACGCAACAACTCGTCCAGCACGACCTGGTGCCTGCTCTCACTCCTGAGGCTTTCCAGCAGCGCGCCCGCCGAAGAGGCGGCATCGAACTTCTCCACGCGGTCGCTGAGCGCCGCACTCACCACCTTGCTGACCCGCTCGTCCTCAAGGAAGTCGATCGACTCGGAGATGACACGGGTGATCCCGATGGCGAGCCCCTCGGCGTTCTGCCGCGAGACGAGGTAGTCGCAAAGGCGCCGGGCCGGGTCGAAGGCGCGCATCCTCTCGACCAGCACCTCGGTGGCGAGAAACTTCTCCTGGATGAACTGCCCGAGGTTGTCGGCGATGGTCTCCTTCTTTTCCGCGACGATGGCCGTATGAGGGATGGGAAGCCCCATCGGGTGCCTGAAGAGGGCGACTACGGCAAACCAGTCCGCGAGAGCGCCGACCATGGCGGCCTCGGCGAAGGCGGCAACCCACCCCCAGGCCCCGCTGCCGTGCTGCAGGCGTGCGACGATAAAGAGCAGGGCGGCCCCGACGAGCAGCGCACCGGCTACGGTCTTGTTCTTTTTCAAAGCTGCGGTTCTTACATCGGTCATCTGCATGTACATCTACTCCTTGCAAACATATCTCTTTGCTGCGGCTGCAGCGCAGCCTGTCTTTTTAGCAGGTTCCGTACATCAAGGCAACAGCTCTCATGAGCTTGCCGACTTATCTTAGCACCCAGGCCTGGAGCTATTTCATCCCCCTCCCCTTGCGGGAGGGGGGAGGGGGTGGGGGAAGATGCCATCATTTCCTCAGTATGCCCGCTTCACCCACCCCCCCAGCCCCCTCCCGTCAAGGGAGGGGGAGGTCGGCGCCGTTCCGATAACCGGTTGCTACTTTTGCCGCTGCTGTGGTATGACTTGAACCTCGTAAATTAACCGGCGAGAGCCCAGGTAAGGAGAGAGAATGCAGGAACGTTTGCAGAAGATTTTGTCACAGGCGGGCATCGCCTCGCGTCGAGAGTCGGAAAACATCATCACCTCGGGGCGTGTGGCCGTGAACGGCACGGTGGTCACCGAGCTCGGCACCAAGGCGGACCCGGAAACCGATACCATCACCGTGGACGGCAAGCCGATCGCCGTTGAGGAAAAGCGGGTCTACCTGCTCCTGTACAAGCCGGTAGGGTACATGACCACCATGAAGGACCCCGAGGGGCGCCCCATCGTCTCCGATCTCCTTAAAGGGGTGAAGGAGCGGGTATATCCCGTCGGCCGTCTCGACTACAACACGGAAGGGCTTCTGCTCCTCACCAACGACGGCGCTTTCGCCAACATGCTGATGCACCCGAGCCACGAGGTGGACAAGGGATACCTGGTTCGCGTGAGCGGGCACGTCACAGCAGTGCAGGTCAAGAAGCTCTCCGAGGGGGTGAAGCTGGAGGACGGCATGACCGCTCCGGCGAAGGTCGCGCAGGTGAGCGAGAGCGAGAACAACTCCTGGATCTCCATCACCATCCACGAGGGGCGCTACCGCCAGGTGCGGCGCATGTGCGAGGCGGTGGGGTTGAACGTCGTACGTCTGAAGCGTTCGCGTTACGACTTCCTGGAAATCGGCGAGATGAAACCGGGCGAGTTCAGGGAGCTTACCGCTGAAGAGGTGACCAAGCTCAAAAGGAAGATCGTTGCGGTCGGTACCGGCCGGGGGCCGAAAAAGACAGGCGTGGTGGCGCGAAGAAAGATCGTGCGCCGCTAGTTTGTCGCGCCGCAGGAAGTGATGCGGCCGAAGCCGGTCCTTCGTGAAACAATAAAAGCCGCCCCGTGAAGGGCGGCTTTTTCATTTATATTGAAAGGCTGCAAAGAGGATCACAGGGCTTTAGGCGCTCATCTGCTGCTTTTGTTTCGAGCCGCGGGGCTGTTTGACCGGCTTTTTTTCGGCGCCCCCCTTGGCGGCGAGCTTTGCTGCGCGGACGGCGCGCGCTTTGGCCAGGTTGTCGGCGAGCCCCTTCTCCTGGGCCATCCGTCTGCGCGCTTCCGAAAAGTTCTTCGCGGTCAGTGCCTGGTTGCTCGGAATGCCGAACTGTTTTCTGTACTCTCCGGGTTTTACACCATGCACCTGGGCGAGGTGGCGCGCGAGCGTCTTCATGCCCGTCTTGCCGCACAACATGCAGCTTATCTGGTCCGGCTGGAACGCTTTCTTCAAGGTAAGCGCCGGTCCCCTTTCGCCGCCCAACTCAATTCCCTCGCCTGTTTCCACTTCCAGTTTCTGCAGAGCGCCATGCACCTTCTGCAGTTCAAGAAGCAGATCTTCCCCTGACATCTCTGTAACCGAGGCATGTGAAGAGACAATACTGGCCGTCAACTCGAGCAGTGATGATGCCATCGTTTCGCTCCTCCTTTTAGATTCTTAGTTATGTTACATGAGTCGGCTATTATTAAACTACATGCCTGTTTAAAAGCAAGCGATAAATCACTCGTGTAAACAAAAAAGTTGACGGCCCTGACAGATTTCTGCTAGGTTTTTGCGCTGATTGCATGCCGGGCGACGGCAGCAAGACAATGAGGGATACTTAGTATGGGAAGAATTGTAATAGACGAGTTGCGCTGCAAGGGTTGCGGTATCTGCACGATTGCTTGCCCGAAGAAGCTGATCAGGCTCTGCGAGAAGGTCAATATCCAGGGTTACGCACCTGCCGAAGCTCCCAATCTGGAGCAGTGTACCGGGTGCGCTCTCTGCGCCGAAATCTGTCCTGACGTTGCCATAACCGTCTTCAAGTAAATCCTTTCGTTCAGCACTGAGAGATGTCGCAGCGGATCGACCGGTCCGTATCGATATCGGTGTCTCGAAGTGCATCTAAACGAGCAGGAACCGTGGGAGGGTCAATTGTCTAAACGGCTGTTTGTTAAAGGAAATGAAGCCGCGGCCATGGGTGCTGTCGAAGCCGGCTGTCGCTACTACTTCGGCTATCCGATCACCCCGCAAAGCGACATTCCGGAATATCTCTCGCGTGAGCTTCCGAAGCTGAACGGCGAGTTCATCCAGGCGGAGAGCGAGATCGGTGCGATCAACATGCTCCTCGGCGCCTCCGCATGCGGCGTGCGCGCCATGACCTCCTCCTCGAGCCCGGGCATCTCGCTCAAGCAGGAAGGGATCTCCTACATGGCGGGCGCGGAACTCCCCGGCGTGATCATCAACATCTCCCGTTCCGGACCGGGCCTCGGGGGGATCGACGCCTCCCAGTCCGATTATTTCCAGTCGGTGAAAGGCGGCGGGCACGGCGGCTACCACATCCCCGTTCTTGCACCTAACTCGGTGCAGGAGATGTACGACCTCACCATGCACGCCTTCGATCTCGCCGACCTGTACCGCACCCCCGTCATGCTCCTGGGGGACTCGGTGATCGGCCAGATGAAGGAAGCGCTCATCCCTAACGCGCGCCCGGCGCGCGAGCTCCCGGGCAAGGAGTGGGCGGTGCGCGGCAAAAGCGGCGCCGAGCAGCGCGTGGTGAAATCGCTCTTCCTTGGCGACGGCGAGCTCGAGGCGCACAACTGGCGGCTGCACGCGAAGTACCAGGTGATGAAGGAGAAGGAGTGCATCAGTGAGGAGTACGAGACCGCCGATGCACGCCTAATCGTGACCGGGTTCGGCTCCGTCGCAAGGATCGCCCACACCGCCGTCACCATGGCCCGTGAAGAGGGGATGAAGGTCAGTCTCTTCCGTCCGGTCACCCTGTTCCCGTTCCCGGAGAAGGCCATCGCCGAGGCTGCCGGCCGTGCCGGCAAGGTGCTGGTCGTGGAACTGAACACCGGACAGATGGTCGAGGACGTCCGCCTCTCCGTCGGCGCCGCCGCGCAGGTTTCCTTCTACGGCAGGCCGCCGGGAGCCGGTTCGCTGCCGTCCCCCGAGGAACTTCTCGAGGTGATCAGGAAGCACTACGACGACACGGCACGCTAGGCGGGGGAGGGAAGATATGCAGCAGGTTTTCAAAAGACCGGAAAGTTTGAAGGACGTTCAGACCCATTTCTGTCCCGGCTGCCATCACGGCACCATCCACCGTCTGGTGGCCGACGCGATGGACCTGTACGGCGTTCAGGATAAAACCATCGGTGTCGCTTCGGTCGGTTGCTCCGTGTTCCTTTACGGCTATTTCGACATCGACGTAGTGGAGGCACCGCACGGCAGGGCGCCCGCGGTCGCCACCGGCGTGAAGCGTGCGAAGCCCGACAACTTCGTCTTCACCTACCAGGGTGACGGCGACCTTGCCGCCATCGGCACCGCGGAGATCATCCACGCCGCCAACCGCGGCGAGGACATCACCGTCGTCTTCGTGAACAACACCACCTACGGCATGACCGGCGGCCAGATGGCCCCAACCACCCTGGTGGGGCAGAAGACCTCCACCTCGCCGTACGGCAGGGACAAGTCTAAGGACGGTTCCCCGATCCGGATGGCGGAGCTGATGGCGCAGTTGGGCGGCGTCGCCTACTCGGCGCGTGTCGCCGTCGACTCGCCCAAGCATGTTCTCGAGGCCAAGAAGGTGATGCGCGAGGCGTTCGGGTACCAGGCAGAGGGGAAAGGGTTCTCCTTCGTTGAGGTGCTCTCCTCCTGTCCGACCAACTGGGGGATGAACCCCCTCAAGGCGAACGCGAGGGTAGGCGAGGAGATGATTCCGTATTTCCCGCTTGGCATCTTCAAGAAGGAAGAGGCCTAGCAGGGCCCTTTTAACGTAGAACCTAGAACGTAGAACGTAGAACGTAGAACGTGTTCTGCAGTTTGAGGAGGGACGATGCGTACAGAAGTTTTGATAGCCGGGTTCGGCGGGCAGGGCGTGCTCCTGGCCGGAAACCTGCTTTCCTATGCGGCAATAGATGAAGGCAAGAACGTGAGCTACTTCCCCGCCTACGGTGTGGAGAAGCGTGGCGGTTCCGCCACCTGCACCGTGGTGATCGCCGACGGCGCGGTCGGCTCCCCCGTGCTCGGGCACCCGGCGGTGCTCGTGGTCCTGAACCAGGCCTCGCTCGAGCGTTTCGGCGCCAAGGTCCGTCCCGGCGGACTATTGATCGTCAACTCGTCGCTCGTCGACACCACCGAGCTGAACCGCAGCGACATCACCATCATCCCGGTCCCCATGAACGACATCGCTTCGGATCTCGGCGACCTGAGGATGGTGAACATGGTTGCGGTAGGGGCTTACGTAGCGCTCACCGAAGCGGTGAAGATGGAGTCGCTCTCCGGCGCCCTGACCCAGGCGCTGCCGGAGCGCAACCACAAGTTCATCCCCGCCAACGTGAAGGCGATAGAAACCGGGGCGCAGGTGGCAAAATCGAAAAAAGAAGCTTGACTTTGCTTCCACGATTCTGGTATTAATCTGGTCTCTCAACGATGGGGTATCGCCAAGCGGTAAGGCAACGGACTCTGACTCCGTCATCCAAGGTTCGAATCCTTGTACCCCAGCCATAGCTAATCCAGCTTCATTGCAAGCTGCTACATAGTTAGGTCCCATCGTCTAGTGGTTAGGACACCGGCCTTTCACGTCGGTAACAGGGGTTCAAGTCCCCTTGGGATCACCACCTTAAAAACAGCGCCAGAAGCAGGGCGCTGTTTTTTTTTGTCCATCAGGTGCTGGGAGCCAGGTTTATGTTCTCTCGAAGAACCGTGCGAGACTATTGCGTCCTCCAAAAATCCCCCCTGTCCCCCCTTCGCAAAGGGGGGAACCTTCCTGACCTGCCTGACCGCTTGAGGCAACAGTCCATAGCGTTGCGGAACCGGCTCCCTTTCTTTCAAATGATACGCTCGGCCATCGCGTCCCCCCTTCGCAAAGGGGGGAACCTTCCTGACCTGCCTGACCGCTTGAGGCAACAGTCCATAGCGTCGCGGAACCGGCTCCCTTTCTTTCAAATGATACGCTCGGCCATCGCGTCCCCCCCTTTGCGAAGGGGGGACAGGGGGGATTTGCTCTTTGCCGTTAATCCCGCCCCGTGCCGCCGACCCCGGCTTTCCCTACATCCGTCCCTTTTCTCGGCCCTGGCCCTGACTTTCCTGCTATTCCTCACCGCGCCGCTCCACGCCGCGGAGAACGTCTTCACCAGCGGCAAGGCCATTTCCGAAGAGGCCGGGCGCCTCGCAGGCGAGACGAAGCTCTTCCTCAAGGGACCGGTTGATCCCTATCTCACCGAAACGGCGGTGGCCGCCACCCTCTTCGGAGTTGCCTACGTCTTCGATGAAAAGATCCGCGACGAGTTCGCCGGACCACACCACGGCGTGATGAAGGGGATCACCAACGTGGGGAACGCGGTAAGCGATCCGCTTCTGCACCTAGGCGTTGCTGCCGTATTCTACGGCGCCGGGGCTGCGACCGATAATACCAAGGTGATGGGCTTGGGTGAGGAGATGGGGGAGGCGCTTTTACTGGCCGACGGTACCGTCTTCGTGCTCAAGGGAGTCATCGGGCGCGGGCGCCCGTACCAGGTGGAGAGCAGCACGAGCTACCGCCCGTTGCAGTACAAGGGGGGCTACGACTCGCTCCCGTCCATGCACACGGCGAGCTCCTTCGCGCTTGCCCACGTCCTCTCTTCCAGAACCGACAGCGTTGCCGGCAAACTCGCCTGGTACGGCGGGGCGGGGCTCGTCGCCTTCTCCCGCGTGTACCAGACCAAGCACTGGGCCAGCGACGTGGTCCTTGCCGCCGCCATCGGTGAGTTGGCCGGTGCCACCGTCGGCAGATACCGCTCCCTCGCTCCCGGCGGCGTCACCATCGCCCCGCTCACCATAGAGGGGGCGCCGGCCGTCGCCGTCGTAGGCAAATTCTAGAGATTCACTTAACGTCCCGGCACACCTCCCCCCGGAGGGGGGAGGCTGGGAGGGGGGAAGCCGCACGAAGCCGCTGCGCGCCCCCTCCCTGGCCCTCCCCCTTCGGGGGCGGGGATGGCTCGGCACTGAAGATCACGCTTCGTCAGTAAATTTCCAACGTGAACTTATATATAAGGAGCTTCCCAATGCTGAACGCAGTCATCTTCGATTTCGATGGCATCATCGTGGACACCGAGCCGCTGCACTACAAGGCGTTCCAGGAAATACTGGTCCCCCTGGGGCTTGGCTATTCCTGGGAAGAGTACATGGAGCTCTACATCGGTTTCGACGACCGCGACGCCTTCCGCGAGGCCTTCCGCGTGCACGGGCGCGCGCTCTCGGAAGATGAGCTGAAGGAGCTGATCCGGGGCAAGGCGGCGGCCTTTCATGACGTCGTTTCCGGCGGCGTGGCGGCTTACCCCGGCGTCGTGGAGCTGATCCGTTCCATCTCCGGCACACTCCCTCTTGCCCTTTGTAGCGGTGCCCTCAAAAGCGACATCGAGCCGATCCTCAAGCAGCTGGGTCTCACCGACGCCTTCGACGTCAAGGTGACCGCGGACGAGGTCGCCGCCTCCAAGCCCGATCCCGAAAGCTACCGTCTCGCGGTTAAGCGTCTGCAGGATCGCTTCCCCGGCAAGGTCGACGCGGCGGCATCCATCGCCGTCGAGGACACCCCGGCGGGGATCACCTCCGCCACCGGTGCGGGGCTCAAGGTCCTCGCCGTCACCAACAGCTATCCGCGGGAGAAACTCTCCGGCGCAAGCCGCGTGGTCAACTCCTTGGTCGGGGTCGATATCGAGGGGCTGAGCCTCCTCGTATAGCGCGATGCCCAACCGGAAAGCCACCACCATCGACGGGGTCCTCCCCGAGCTGATCGCGGCCCTCACGCAAAGAAACGTCGCCGTGCTGCAGGCGCCCCCCGGCGCCGGCAAGACCACCCGCGTCCCTCTTGCCCTCCTCGATGCCCCTTTCCTGGGCGACGGGAAAATCATCATGCTCGAGCCGCGCCGCCTTGCCGCGGTCAATGCCGCGCGTTACATGGCGCAGTGCCTCGGCGAGGAGGTGGGGCAGCGGGTAGGCTACGCCATCCGGTTCGAACGCAAGGTCTCCCGCGCGACCCGCATCGAGGTGGTCACCGAGGGGATCCTCGCGCGCCGTCTGCAGAGCGACCCGCTCCTCGAAGGGGTGTCGGCGGTGATCTTCGACGAGTTCCACGAGCGGAGCCTCACCTGCGACCTCTCCCTTGCCCTGTGCCGCGACGTGCAGCTCGGGCTGCGCGAGGACCTGCGCCTGCTGGTCATGTCGGCGACGCTCGACGCGGAGCCGGTAGCGAAACTCCTTGGCGGCGCGCCCCTTGTCACCAGCGAAGGGCGCCAGTTCCCGGTCGACGTCCGTTATCTCACGAGCGAGCCTGCGACGAGGCTCGCCGAGACCGCCTGCGCCGGGGTGATGAAGGCACTTGCCGAGACCGAAGGGGACATCCTCGTCTTCCTGCCGGGCGCGGGCGACATCAGGCGCTGCGAGAACATCCTGCAGGGGCAGGTCGGCTCCCGGGTGATGATCGCGGTCCTTTACGGGGACCTTCCCTTTGCGGCGCAGGAGCGGGCCATCCTCCCGGGCGAGCGCCGCAAGGTGGTGCTCGCCACCAACATCGCCGAAACGAGCCTCACCATCGAGGGGGTGCGGGTGGTGGTGGATACCGGGTATTCCCGCCAGCTCCGTTACGACCCCTCAACCGGCCTGAACCGCCTCGACACCATGCGCATTTCGGCCGCCTCCGCCCAGCAGCGCGCCGGCCGCGCCGGTCGTGTCGCCCCCGGCGTCTGCTACCGCCTCTGGACCGAGCACACCCAGAGCGCGCTGCTTCCCTTCACTCCCCCCGAGATCAAGGTTTCCGACCTCGCTCCGCTCGCGCTGGACCTCGCGCAGTGGGGGGTGGCCGATCCCGCTTCGCTGAGCTTTCTCGATGCGCCTCCGGCCGCCCATCTCGCCGAAGGGCGGGCGCTGCTGCGCGCCTTGGGCGCGCTCGACGCGCGCGGCACCCTCACCGATCTGGGCGCGCGGATGGCGGCGCTCCCCATGCACCCGCGCCTTGCCGCCATGCTGGTGGGCTCGCTTGCCGCGGGACATGCGCCGCTCGCCTGCAAGCTTGCCGCCATCCTCTCGGAGCGTGATCTCATGCCGCGCGGCAGCGGCAGCATCTCCGAGAGCGACCTGCTGGATCGCCTGGACGCGCTCAGCGAACGCCGCGACCCGCAGGGGGCGCGCACCGTCGAACGACTCGCCGCCTATTTCCGCGGCGCCCTCGGGGTGCCGGACGCTCCGACGCATGCCGATGCCGCTGCCGTGGGGCGGCTGCTCCTGATGGCCTATCCGGACCGCGTTGCGCGTGAGAGGAGTCCCGGCTCCGGGCGCTACCTGATGGCCAACGGCACCGGGGCCAAACTCTCCCCGCGCAGCAACCTGAGGGCGCAGCCGTTCATCGTGGCCGTCGAGGTCGAAGGGGGGGCGGGCGAGGCGGACATCCACATGGCGAGCGCGGTTTCCCTGGATGCGGTCCGCTCAGGATGCGCAGGCGCCATCACGCGCGAGCGCAGGGTGTTCTGGGACGAGCGCGAGGGGAGGGTGGTGGCCCGTGACGAGGAGCGGCTCGGCGCGGTGGTGCTTTCCGAGCGGGCCGCGGTCCCCGAGAAGGAAGAGGTGGGGGGGGCGCTTTTGCAGGGGATACTGTCGGGGGTGGGGATCGGCGGGCTCAACTGGAGCGAGCAGGCCGCGCAGTACCGGAACCGGGTGCGCTTCCTGGCACGGGCGCTCCCCGATGAGGAGCTCCCCGATCTATCCGACCGGGCGCTCACCGAGAGCGTCGGACCGTGGCTTCTCCCTTATCTGCAGGGGGTGCGGAGCCTGGCCCAGTTGGCCAAGGTGGATCTGCTGCAGCCTTTGAAGGCCCTTCTCGACTATCGGCAGCAGCAGTTGGTGGAGCGGGAGGCACCCACGCACCTGCAGGTCCCCAGCGGGTCCCGCGTTTCGCTTGAGTATCCGGCGGAAGGGGAGCCGTTTCTGGCGGTGAAGCTTCAGGAGATGTTCGGCTTGGCCGAGACGCCAAGGCTCGCGCGGGGGAGGGTGCCGGTGCTGATCCACCTGTTGTCGCCTGCACGGCGTCCCATCCAGGTGACTGCCGACCTGAAGAGCTTCTGGAACGGTGCCTACCGCGAGGTGTGCAAGGAATTGAAAGGGCGCTACCCCAAGCATCCCTGGCCTGACGACCCGTGGAACGCGCAGGCGACCAGGCATGTGAAGAAGAGGATGTAATTACTGAGATGCTCCCCGTTGGATCCCCTCTCCCCCCGGGAGAGGGTGCCCGAAGGGCGGGTGAGGGCGTTGCCACGAAGTGAGTATATAGGGGAGAGGGGACGAAGAGGACGCTGAATTGCGCCTCAATTGATGTTGGTGAAGACCAGCGACCCGTCCTTGTGTACGTAGCTCCTGATGCTGTCGGCAACTTCCGGGATCCCTGCGCCTGTCTCCAGGTAGTTCCGCGTCACGTTCACGCCGCCCTTCCAGAGTTCGAAGTGCACATGCGGTCCGGTCGATCTCCCGGTCGAGCCTGACAGCGCCACGGTCTGCCCCGCCGCCACCTGATCCCCGACCTTCACCTCCAACTGTGCGTTGTGCCCGTACATCGAGACCATGCCGTCGGCATGCCGGATGGTCACCAGATTGCCGTACCCCCCATGCATGCCGCTTTCGACGACCGTTCCCGCCGCAATCGCCTTTACCTTCGTGCCGGTCGGCACAGCTATGTCCACACCGTTGTGATGCCGCAACCCTCCGTCGATCGGGTCATGGCGCATGCCGTAGCCGGAAGTGATCACCCCCTGGACCGGGAGGGGTCCTTCCGTACCGGAAGGCTCGGAGGGAGTCTTGGCGGTGGTCCTGGCCGGGAGGTTCGTCTGTCTCGGCTTCCGCGCTTCACGGATGATGCGGACCGCGCTTTTATTTGAAGGGGTGTTGGTGAAGACCTCGACGCCGTTTTCGTCGGTGTACCGGTAGAAGTCAGCGTAGGCACTCTGCTTCGATATTAGGCAGAATAAGGCAGGCAGCAGTGCAAGCGCCAGCCGTGAAGTTCGGTTCCACCGTCGTGTGATTGCCTGTTTCTTCACTCTTGATCCTTGGTCCGAACTTCGTGGAGCGTCGCATCCTGCTTTGAGGCAGTCGTACTATATTAGTATTGTCGGCACTTTGCAAGTGGCAGCTACTTATATTCACGGACCATGCGGCGGATGTGCCAGTGACGGTGTCGGGGAGTGTGTGTGCATTAATCATATGAGTGCCGGATTGGGCATTTCTCTTGCTTAATATCGGTGACTCCGGCGTGATCGGCTGTAAATGCCTGGAACTCTGAATTCTTCGATAAGCATTCTGCTTATTTTTTAGACACCGCTGCACAAAAAGGAGGCTGTACCGTGGAGATGTTTGGGCAAAATGTGTTTAACCAGTCCGTAATGAGAGATAGGCTGCCGAAAAGTGTTTTCAAGAACCTCAAGAAAACCATAGACGAAGGTCTGCCGCTGGATCCCTCCATCGCAGATGTTGTCGCTTCGGCAATGAAAGAGTGGGCAGTTGAAAGAGGCGCAACACATTTTACCCATTGGTTCCAGCCGATGACCGGCATCACCGCGGAGAAGCATGACTCTTTCATTTCGCCGGCGGATGGCGGCGCTTTGCTTGAGTTCTCCGGCAAGGAACTGGTCAAGGGCGAACCGGATGCCTCCTCTTTCCCGAGCGGCGGCCTTAGGGCGACCTTCGAAGCGAGGGGTTATACCGCCTGGGACTGCACCTCGCCTGCCTTCCTAAGGGAAGAGGCCGACGTCGTCACCCTCTGCATCCCCACCGCCTTCTGCTCCTACACCGGTGAGGCCTTGGACAAGAAGGTTCCTCTGCTTCGTTCCATGGAAGCGCTTTCCACGCAGGCCGTGCGTGTCCTCAAGCTGTTCGGAAACACCAGCGTCACCAGGGTTACCTCGACCGTCGGAGCAGAGCAGGAATACTTCCTGGTTGACAAGTCCTTCTACCTGCAAAGACCCGACCTGATGATGGCCGGGAGAACCCTCTTCGGCGCCATGTCCTCTAAAGGGCAGGAGATGGAAGACCACTACTTCGGCAGCATCAAGGAAAGAGTGCTGGCGTACATGAAGGAAGTGAATGAAGAACTGTGGAAGCTCGGTGTTTCCGCCAAAACCCAGCACAACGAGGTGGCGCCGGGACAGTTCGAAATCGCCCCGATTTTCGAGAACACCAACATTGCCACCGACCACAACCAGATGGTCATGGAGGTTCTCAAACGTGTTGCCCTCAGGCATGACATGGTCTGTCTGCTGCACGAAAAACCGTTTGCCGGCGTGAACGGTTCCGGCAAGCACAACAACTGGTCCATGAGCTCCAACGACGGACAGAACCTGCTCGAGCCGGGCCGCACCCCCCATGAAAATGCCCAGTTCCTTACCTTCCTCATGGCAACCATCAAGGCTGTGGACACCTACGCCGGGCTCCTGCGCTGCTCCTGCGCCAACGCCGGCAACGAGTATCGCCTGGGCGCCAACGAAGCACCTCCGGCGATCATTTCGGTCTTCCTCGGCGAGCAGCTTGCCGACATCATCGACCAGATCGTAGCCGGCAAAGCGAAATCCTCCGAGATGAGCGGTCACATGGACATCGGCGTCAGCACCCTTCCTTCGCTCCCCAAGGACGCCACCGACAGGAACAGGACCTCGCCGTTCGCCTTCACCGGCAACAAGTTCGAATTCAGGATGCTCGGTTCCTCCTTCTCCATCTCGGGCCCGAACATCATCATCAACACCATCATCGCCCAGGCCCTGAAGGAATTCGCCGACGTGCTGGAGAAATCCACCAACTTCGACGCCGACCTCGACAAACTGCTGCAGGATACCGCCAAGAAACATCAGCGCGTGATCTTCAACGGCAACAACTACTCTGACGAGTGGGTCCAGGAAGCAGCCAAGCGCGGCCTGCCGAACATCCCGAGCACTCCCGACGCACTCAAGGAGCTGATCTCCAAGGAAGCGCAGGAGGTGTTCGCCGCTCATAACGTCTTCAGCGACAAGGAGCTGCATGCCCGTTACGAGATCATGGTCGAGCAGTACGTGAAGACCCTGAACATCGAAGCGCTGACCATGATCGACATGGCCAACCACAGCATCATCCCCACCGCCATCGAGTATGCGACCACGGTGGCAGCGTCCGTCAGTGCGGTTACCGCGGTCTCCAGCAAACTGGACGTCTCCACCCAGAAGGAACTGCTGGAAGAGCTCAGCGACAAGCTTGCCGCGATGAGCGCCAACACCAAGGCTCTTGAGAAGGCGCTTGAAGAGGCGAACGGCATCGCCGATGCCGATAAGCAGGCCGCCGCATTCAGGGCGAACGTCTTCACCAAGATGCTCGAGCTGCGCGCCACCGGTGATGCGCTGGAGAAAATCATCGCTGCCAAGTACTGGCCGCTGCCGACCTACAGGGAAATGCTTTTCGTTCTGTAATCCCTGAATCTTTACATGCCTGACAATAGGAGCCTCTTGACGGGGCTCCTATTTTAGCTTTGCCACAGTCGGTCCCGGTCGGTAGGACCTGTTAATAAATAACTGGTTAATCAGGCCCGGGGTTTCACCGGCTATATTGGAGGCAACAGCCTGCCTGGATTTTGGGCAACGGCCCCTGCTCTCTCAAATGTCGGAAACGAACTGCCCCGGCTAAGTTATCTAAATCAGTAGGGGATACTAGCCCCCTTGGCCATTGGCCGAAGTCTTGCAGCATGGTCACCAAGCATCAGCCGGCGGTTTATTAAACCTTGCAATTCAATGGCAAGGTATCTATAATTCGCGGCGCACTGAACAACAAGCGGAGGATAACTGCCTTGAAAAAAGTCGAAGCAATCATAAAACCTTTTAAGCTTGATGAAGTGAAAGAAGCACTCAATGAGATCGGCATCCAGGGTATCACCATCGGTGAGGTCAAGGGTTTCGGTCGTCAGAAAGGGCACACCGAGCTTTACCGCGGCGCCGAGTACGTGGTTGATTTCATCCCCAAGATCAAGATGGAAATCATCGTGTCTGACGAAGTGGTAAGCAAGGTCGTAGACGCCATCGAGCAGGCAGCGAAAACAGGTCGTATCGGCGACGGCAAGATCTTTGTCACCCCCGTAGAAGAAGTAGTCCGGATCAGGACCGGTGAGAGGGGCGAGGACGCTCTCTAATCGGCTGATTCTTTACTTAATTTGAAAGGAGACAGTAGATGACACCAAAACAAGTAGTGGAGTTTGCCAAAGAAAACGGCGTGCTGATGGTCGATTTCAAATTCATGGACTTCGTCGGCATCTGGCAGCACTTCACCGTGCCGATGAGCGAGTTCGGCGAGGACACCTTCGAGGAAGGTCAGGGCTTCGACGGTTCTTCCATCCGTGGCTGGCAGCCGATTCACGCTTCCGATATGATCATCCTCCCGGATCCGACCACCGCAAAAATGGACCCGTTCACCGCTGTGCCGACCCTCTCCCTGATCTGTGACATCTTCGATCCGATCACCAAAGAGAGCTACACCCGCGACCCGCGCAACATCGCGAAGAAGGCAGAGAGCTACCTGAAGTCCACCGGCCTCGCCGACACCGCTTACTTCGGACCGGAAGCCGAATTCTTCATCTTCGACGACGTCCGTTACGACTCCACCTCCAACTCCTCCTTCTACGCCGTCGACTCCGTCGAAGGCGCATGGAACACCGGTCGTGAAGAGTTCCCGAACCTCGGCTACAAGCCGCGCCACAAGGAAGGCTACTTCCCGGTAGCTCCGACCGACTCCCAGAACGACCTCCGTAACGAGATGGTGATGGAGCTCCAGAAAGTCGGCATCCGCGTCGAGTGCCAGCACCACGAGGTCGCCACCGGCGGCCAGGCCGAGATCGACATGCGCTTCTCCTCGCTGGTCGACATGGCCGACCAGCTCCAGTGGTTCAAGTACGTCATCAAGAACGTCGCGAACCGCAACGGCAAGACCGTTACCTTCATGCCGAAGCCGCTTTACGGCGACAACGGTTCCGGTATGCACTGCCACATGTCGCTGTGGAAAGACGGCACCAACCTCTTCGCCGGCGACAAATACGGCGGGCTTTCCCAGATGGCTCTGTACTACATCGGCGGCATCATCAAGCACGCCCGTGCCCTCTGCGCCTTCACCAACCCGACCACCAACTCCTACAAGCGTCTGGTGCCGGGCTTCGAAGCTCCGGTGAACATGGCTTACTCCAGCCGTAACCGTTCCGCTTCGCTGCGCATCCCGATGTTCTCCTCCAACCCGAAAGCGAAGAGGATCGAGTACCGTACTCCGGACCCGTCCTGCAACGGCTACCTCGCCTTCGCCGCCATGCTGATGGCGGGCCTCGACGGCGTAGAGAACAAGATCGATCCGGGCCAGCCGCTGGACAAGGACATCTACGGTCTTTCCCCGGAAGAGCTCTCCACCATCCCGTCCGCTCCGGGCAGCCTGGAGGAGGCGCTCAACGCCCTCAAAGAAGACCACGAGTTCCTGTTCAGGGGCGACGTTTTCACCCCGGACGTCATCGAGAAGTGGATCGAGTACAAAACCGAAGCCGAAGTCAACCCGGTCCGTATGCGTCCGGTACCGCTCGAGTTCGCTCTGTACTTCGACATCTAGGCAGATCTGCTCATACGGGCAGCAAAAAAGGCGGGGGAAACCCCGCCTTTTTCGCGTCATGGGAGGAGGTCTTTCTCCTTGATGCGGTTGGGAAAAACTGCTAACTTCACCCACTGCCGATTTGCCGCTGAAGCGGCAGAGCGCCGCGGCGCGAGGGGGAAGTTTGCAGCAGCAAGAGAAGGTGAAAAAGCTGGTCGAGTGGTTCGTGCGGGGGGCGCTGCGGCATGCCGAGGCCATGGAGGCCATGGACGACGAGGCGGCTGCCGCCGAAGTCGCGGACCTGAACCGCTACTATGCGGCACTGAAGCGCGAGGGAGGAGTGGACGAGCTCCTGCTTCGACTCGGCCATCCCGAACCGGCCGTCGCGGGGATGGTGGCCGTCTATGCCATGCGCGAGGCACCAGGGCGCTGCGTGGTGACCCTTACCGCCATCGCCGCGCTGCCCGGGTTGATCGGTTTCAGGGCTCAGGCAGCTCTTGAGCGCTGGGAAAACGGCGACTGGGAGAAATAGCTCCGGCTGGTCCCGATGGACCGCCGTCACCAAATGTAATCAACACATAACTAAACTGGAGGTTTTCGTGTCCGAATTCAACAACGTAACCGTCGTCAAAGAGGCCAACGTCTATTTCAACGGGGCGGTCACCAGCCGTACCGTTTTCTTCCCCGACGGGTCCCGCAAGACCCTGGGCATCATGATGCCGGGCGAGTACAGCTTCAACACCGGCTCCGCCGAGGTGATGGAGATCATGGCCGGCGAGCTCACCGTGCTGCTCCCGGGCTCCCCTGACTGGGTCGCCATCAAGGGCGGCGAGGCATTCGAGGTCCCCGAGAACGCAAGCTTCGAGCTCAAGGTAACCGCCGTCACCGACTACTGCTGCTCCTACCTCTAACACATGACGCCCCTTGCCGGAGCATTTCCTCCGGCAAGGGGCACGAGCGTGACCTTGATTTCCCAACCATCCGAGACAAAACGCATCGTCGGCCGTTTCGCCCCTTCCCCTACCGGACCCTTGCACGTCGGTTCCCTGGTGGCGGCCTTGGGTAGTTACCTGATCGCTAAACGCGCCGGAGGCCTCTGGCTTTTGCGCATGGAGGATCTGGATCTGCCGCGCGTGGTCCCTGGTATCTCAGACGACATGATGGCGACCTTGGAGAAGCTGGGCTTTCAGTGGGACGGCGAGGTGCTCTATCAGAGCCGGCGCACCGAGCAGTACCGCGCCGCAGCGAATGAGCTGCAGAAAAAGGGACTCGCCTACGCCTGCGGCTGCACCAGAAAAGAGATCGCCGAAATCGCCTCCGCACCGCATGAAGGGGAACTGGTCTATCCTGGGGTGTGCAGGGAAGGGCTGCCGCCTGAAAAGGTGGAGAGGGCGCTGCGGGTGAAGGTCTACGATGAGGTGATCTCTTTCGAAGACGGCATCATGGGGCGCTACAGCCAGCATCTCACCGCGTCCTGCGGTGATTTCGTCATCCATCGTGCCGACGGTCCCTACGCCTACCATCTGGCCGTGGTAGTCGACGATGCCGCCTCCGGGGTGAATCAGGTAGTGCGCGGCTCCGATCTGCTCGCCTCCACGCCGCGCCAGATCTATCTGCAGCGCATTTTCGGCTTCCCGACCCCGGATTACTACCATCTTCCCCTGGTAACCGGTCCCGACGGCGCGAAGCTCAGCAAGCGCGACAACGCCGTTTCCCTAGCTGCCGGTCGCGATCTCGACCGCGATGGCGGAAAACTCCTTCACTCCGCGCTGCGCTTCCTGGGGCAGGCCCCCCCGACCGACCTTCAGGAAGCCCAACCCGCCGAAGTCCTAGCCTGGGGCGTAGCCCATCTCGACTTGTCCGCCATCCCCCGCACTCCCGCCCCATTCATTTAGCTGCTTCGGTGCCTTCCGGCGAAGTAAGGCGTGCTCCCTTGAAATATAAGAGGATGCCCCAAGGTTCCCCCCTTTGCGAAGGGGGAGCCTGCCCCCCGTAGCCTTGGCGAAGGGGGGGCAGGGGGGATTTGCCTTTTACCTACCCCTGATCCAGAAACGGCGAAGCCGGCACTGACTCCCTCTTCTCCGGAGCAACCCGCTCCCGCCTCTGCAGACCGTCCCGGATCTGGTCCAGCACCTCCCCGCTCAATCCCGGCTCCTTCATCATGTGCCGCACCATCGCCTCGTTCAGCGTCTCGCATCCGGAAAGGAAGAGAAAACCTAGCAGCAGGAAACTTGAAGGCCTCACGCTTCCTTTCTCCTTTTCTCCGCCGCACGCCACTTCTCGATTTCCGCCTCGGTGACCGGCTGCCATTGAGGCACGGGGGAGGGGTGCCAGTTCTCGTCCACCGCCACCATGGTGAAGATGCCGCTCGCCGCGAGACGCCTTTCGCCGTCGGTGACGTTCTCCGCCTCGACCTCCACCTCGACCTCCATCGAGGACCTCCCGACGTGAACGATGGTGGCCCGCGAGTAGATCACCTCGCCAACGTTTATGGGGGTGTGGAAGGAGATGCGCTGTGCGCAAGCAGTCACGACGCGTTTGCGCGCATACCGCCAGCAGACCACCCCCGCGGTCTTGTCCATGATGCTCATGATGACCCCGCCGAAGATGTTGCCGTAGGAGTTGGTGTCCTTCGGGAGGAGGGTCTCGATCAGTTCCGCCTTCCTGTTATCCATGAAAGCTCCTTTTCATTGCGTCCCGATACCGGCCGCGATGAGTCTTTTAAGTTGTGCCGCATTGGCCCGCTCCATCGCTTTCCCCGTGATGCTGCTTATGGTGCGGTTGCGTCTCTCCTCGGTCGGATAGACGGAGCATTCGATCTCGACGCCGTCTTCCTCGAGGTAGATGTGGGTGTAGTCCCTGATCATGCCCCCCTTTCTGATGGGGACCGTCTCGGTCTGGAAGGCCATCCCCTGCTCCGCGAGCATCTTTTCCACCTCCTCGACCGAGTCGGCGAAAAGATGGATGTCGATGTCGCTGCGCTCGGTGACCGCACCGGAGAGGACCGAGCCGACCAGGTAAGGCGAAAAGGGGGCGAAGAACTCCAGGTAGGAGAGGGCGGTGAGCCTCAGGCGCAAAAGCCGTTCCGGAAGCACCTTTTCCTCCCTGGCAGCGATCAAACGGGCGAGCTCGTCGTGGATCTCCGCGTTGGTGGGGAGGTGGGAGCCGAGCGACAGTGCCTTTTCCGGCCCGAACCGTTTCGCGGCCTTGCGTTTCGCGTCGCGGTACTCGCGGACGCCGTCCTCGTACATGAGCCGCGCCGCCTCGCGGGCGATCAAGCCGCGTATCTTGTCGTCCTTTCTCATGATGAGAGTATAGCGGATGACGCGCGATATGATACGACATTTGCGGAGGAGGGGGTATCGGATTTTTTCCTGTCATTAAAAAAAGGGGTTGACTGGGGTCGCTCGGTTTGCTATAAACAGGATCTCTCCTGAGCGGGAATAACTCAGTGGTAGAGTGCAACCTTGCCAAGGTTGAAGTCGCGGGTTCGAACCCCGTTTCCCGCTCCATTTATCTATAAGGAATCCTTACGGATTCTTCTCTTTGAGCCCCGGCTTTCGCATGAACTTTCGCATGCAGCCGGGGCTTTCGCTTATCTGCCCTTTTTGAAGTCCCTTCCGAAGTAGGAAAGAATCCTCAGCCGGTCCTGTTCCAGCCCCTCAACGTAGCGCCCGTAGACCTCGTAGATCATCTGCTTGCTCGCGTGCCCCATCAGGTTCACCAGCCGGTTCTGGTCGGTCCTGATCGCCAAAGCCCACGCCGCGAAGGTATGCCGGGTGGTGTAGGGCTTGCGGTACTTGACTCCCGCCTGCTTCAGCGCCTTGACCCATACCCGCCGCTGAAACCTCTCGGCGGTGAAGGTCATCCCGTTTTGCATCGTGAAGAGGTATTCCCCGGAGGCCTTGGATGCAGCATCTTCCAGAATCTCCGCTATTGCTTTCGTTAGCGGAATCCGGCGCTCCCGGTACATCGTCTTCAGCTCGTCGGACTCTTCACCCCGCACGATGGATTGCTCCACGTATAGGTAGCCTTCCCGGATATGGGATTTTTTGAGGGCGGCGATTTCGGAGGCAATCATGCCGGTGAGGACCATCAGCTTCGCCACCGGGCGGTAGTGAGGCTCCATCGCCTCTATGATCGCCGACCACTCGGCGAAGCGGAACACCTCCACGACTTTCTTCTTTTTCTTCGGGAGGTGCCTCTTCAACAACCTGCACGGGTCAGGGAGATTCCAGCGGTGCTCCTCCATCGCGTCATGCCAGATGGTTTTGAAGACCTGCAGGACGTTGAGCATCCTGTTTCGGGAGAGAGGCTGTCCGTCTTTCGCGCCTCCCCTGTGCTTCAGGGAGGCGAGGAACTTCTGCATCTCAACGCCGGTGATGTGGAAAAAGCTCTTGGTCCCGAAGTAGGGCACCAGCCAGTAGTCTATGACGCTGCGGTAGTCCTCCCGCTTGGTGTGAGAGGGGAAATTCTGCCATACCGCATCGTACCAGCGCTGCACGTAGGAGCCGAACGTTACGCCTCGGGCATCGGGCGCGTACTCTCCCCCCTCCAGGCGGGTGTGAAACTCCTTCTCCTCGTCGGAGGCTCCGGGGAACACCTTGGCGAACTCAAGCGTCCCCATCTTTTTCTGCTCAAGGAGGATTTCAAGAAGCTTTTCAGCCTTCCTCCGATTGGCAGGCGTGTCATCGAGCCCCGTGCTCTTCTCCACGCGGACACTGTGGTAGAAGAAGTCCAGGTACAACTTCCTCGACCCGTTTTTTCGGGCGATACGCCCCTCGTACTTCTTCGGCTTTTCAAAAACCTCTACTGCAAGTGCACAATTGCTACCTGCCATTTAATGCTCCTTTCCTCTATCCACCTCCTTCCCTGTGGTTTCCGTCCGGGGCGGCATTATATCACATAACTTGCTGATACCGAAGAGGTTTTACATGACATCAATGAAGCTGTTGTCCAAGGCGATACGATTTCGTCCTCCCTTGCCCCTGCGACAGAGTGTCGGTCGCTTCTGTTCGCCGTAAGCGCACAGAGAGAGGGTAAGGAGGTGCGCGATTAGCTCTTCATTCCAGAGAATTCGCACGACTCTTCCAATCCGCACAACGTGGGTTCCCGCAGCTAAACGTCCTTCGGCCACCCACATGTAGGCGGTGGAGCGGGATATCTGCATCCGTTGTGCGAACTGCTCTATGGTCAACAGTTCCTGTCCCATATCAGTCGCGGTTTGATCCTTTCTTTTTGGGAACTTTCGCTATCCACTCGTCAATCCGTTTCCGGTCCACAATGAAGCCCTCTTTTGTCACCTCTGAGAATCCCAATTTCTGCCGGGTGGCGGGGTCAAAAAGCATGCCGGTACAGGTGTGTCTGAATATGCGCTTGTCACCGTTTCCCTGGCCGCTAGAGAGCATCGAAAGCCTGAAAAGAGTCTGTACGAATGCACCCTCGCGAATTCCGAGATACCGGACTATTGCGCGCATCATCGGCGTGGTGATGCACAGCGCATCACGTTTGACCTGTTTAAACCCCGCCTGGTGCCATCCCTCCTCGTTCTTAGCCCAGACCGGCAGCGTGAGTTCCGTTTCGCCCATGTCGAGCACCTGCGGAATTTTGTCTTTAACTCCTTGGACCGCCATTTTCACTTTCACCAGGGCGTGGGCGAAGCGGGCAACGACAAAAAAATCGTCAGGTCCGATGTCCCTGCGATGCAACGTCGTGTCGCGGTGGTCGATTCTCCTGTGCGCCTTGGCACCGTTCAGCAACTCATCGACGAATCCGTAGCTCATAGCTAGACCTCTTCCCTGTAGGGGGACAAAAAGTTCAGAAAAACACGTAGCTCGATTGTGCGGAGGTCATAGAAGACGTTGTGCTTGGCTCTTACAAGACCTGTCTTCCGTTTTCTCAGCCACTCGTTGACCAGGATGTTAGGAACATGCCTGATATCCAATTGTTTTGCCTCGTTTTCCGCCATCGTCATCATTAGCGGCTGCATTGCGCGCCACAGCCACTTTCGTAGCTTCATGATTTCTTCGCGTGAGTCCTTGGCCCATTTCGCACGCACGGCGAAGCTTTTTATCTCTGCGCGAATCAGCTTTATCTTGTAATCGACAGCCACATCCAACCGGATCACTCTGCGAATTTCCGCTTTGAAGGAGGCAAGGGCGGCTGATGACAGGGTAATGGTTACCTTGATCTTTGAGGGAGAGGCATCGTACCGGACGTTGTAGTCGAAGATAGTGACGGGGGACCGGTTGAGGTCAATGCCCTTGTTACTGGAATGCTTGTGCAGACTGTAGAGGCAGTTACCGATGCGGAGGGAGTGCCGGTCCCTCTCAGTCTCGATCATGATCGGGTCGAATAAAGTCCTGGCAAGCCGCCCCGAGGCGGTCTCCCGCCAATAGTAAGCACGGAACAAAGCAACAAGGACCTTAGTAAAGGTCCGGTCGTGGATGCCGAAAGCCTCCAGCCGCTTTTCCAGAAGAGCCGGGTTGTGTGTGCGGGGGACCTCCTTGCAACTGATGAAACGCCGCCTGGCGTTCCCTCCGACGTAGATGCGCAGCCATGACAGGACGTGTCCCCGATGCTGGTCCGGGTGCATTGAGCCGGGAACGCGGGCAAGCAACGGGAGCATTACCAGAAGCGCCTGGAGCAGCAACCTCATATCCCGCTGGACCTTCATGCCGTCATCACGGTGGAAGTATTTCTGTACCGCAACTTCAGCGAGGAGACGCACGGATGGACGTTGCATTGCATGATACAATTCGCGCCCTTGGTAATGTCCAATTCGTACAAGCTTGGCGGCGAGGCGACGATACTGGTAATAAGCCGACGCTTCCGTCAGGGGCACGCTCTTAGCTGGTATGAGTTTCGCCATTATTTCCCCTCGTGGCACGGATTCCATCCAGTTGTCTACGCGCTTCTTCGTTTTCTTTCAGAAACCATGCACGGAATGCTTCTTGGAAATCCAAGCGGAGCCCGAGTTTTTTGGCGACTGCACGGTTTTTCTGCATCATCTCGTCAAGTTCCTCGGTAAGGTAAAACTGGATGCGGGGCCTTTTGCGGCTCCCAGGCTTGATAATGCGCATGCAGATGCCTCCTTTGTGCCTTTGGGATAACCGGGCTCTTCGGAAATGGAAAAGCCCGAGATACAGACTATCTCGGGCCACGTTATGAGCGCTGTTGCTATTGGACACTGCGAAGAGGTGTCTTGTAGGGGGGATGGAAAGGAATTCCAGCAGATTATCCCGGACAGACGACGGCCTCTTACATTCGGAAAAATACTGCTTCCCGAATGACGCAGTGCCCCCCTATGGTTTCTATAGGTGGGCGCTCATAAAGTGGCAATCATAGGCAGTTCGGCCAATAGCCGACGCCAGGCCGCCCGTCCGGCGGAGAAAGTGTTACGGTCTGCGTTCTAGCACAAGTTCAAGTCTGATGCAATCGAAAAAATAACATAACCTGCCGAATTAACAGCATTTTATACCTTTAGGTGTAAATCTGGCACCATTTCTGACAGCCGTTTTCGCTCTTGAACCGCCGCCAATTCTACAGTTCATCGGGTGGCGAAGGACGTACTGTGGGCGGCAAAATCACACCTCAAAAATAGTGACTATTTTGACCGTGGGGCGGTGGGAGCGCTCGGGCGGTGTTGGGGGCAGTGTTGTCGCTCTCAGGAGCCTTTCGCTGCAGTGGCATAATGCCGCTCATGGTTGTCGGCAAGGGGGTTGTGAAGGGGCTGGCAAAGTTGTTGGCCAGGGTGGTAAGAGTGGCATTACAAGCTGCATTCACGCCGCCGCGTGCGGCGGTCAAGGTGACAGCCTTGTGAAAAAGGTTTTCTGATGGATTTTCGAGTACTTGCTTGAACAATATTGGGGTGGGGTTTAGTCGGCGACTTCCTTGTGGAAGTCGCCGCAAATATTGGTTACGATTCCCAACGTAGTTGCAACGTATTTGGCCCTAGCGCCCCCAGTTTACCTTTGACCCTGGTGTCATCATGCGACGTATTTGGCCCTAGAGCCGCTGGTCTCGAATTGAAGCCTGGCTTCGCCAAAGACTTGTACGCAGATGGATGTCGGGGCGACAATTCCCTTATTCCGGCCGTCGTGGCCGTTCACATATTGTCGCCTGTCCCCCATGCCGGACAAGCGCAGGCAGTACGCCGCAGAAGCGAGTCATGACCCCTTGCCAGAGGGGTCAAGGAATGCCGCCAGCATTCCTTGCAGGAAGCTCGTGGAGCGGTGAGGTGCGGAGAGCCCATTGCGATTGAAAGACGCACGATGGGTTTGGGGACCAGGACATGTAAGCAATGCACCCTAGGGTGCGGCGTCAAGTGTTTTGAGTCCACAGGATATTTTGTAAAAAGGAGTGGTGCGCCTGGATAGTCAGTTTGGCAACCTACCACGGGTAGGAGAGGGGCTATGTCTGTAGAGACAGAATACCTTTGACGGACGCGTCGGCTCCAGCGGGATAATCCAATCCTGGCAGATTGGGATAAGCCGCTGGGGTTAGAGCAGATGCGTTAAAGCGGGGAGACCCGCGACCGTCAGGCAGATATGGTGAGGCAACGAACCTTCGTCATAAAACCTTGCGTCGGGTAGAAAGTACCGGGAGCCATGACACCCCGTACCGGGAAATCCGCAAGAGTGGTAAGCATTGCGACCACTGCCTTACGCAGGGCACAGAAGGCACCTAAGTCATGCTCGATTAAAGCCAAAGTGGGGTAAAAGCCCACGGCAGCGGTCTGCGGAAATTGCAAGAGCTGCACTGATGAATCAGGGATGCAACCTGTCGGGTTTCTCGGCAGGGCACGGAGGCGTCGTAGTAACCTCCTGAGAGGGCAACGTCCATTCGACCTTCCGTTAATAGCGGAAGGCACCTGCGGTTGGCAGCCAAGGGGTAAGCGAAGTCTGGGCGCGGAGTGAATAAAAGCTCCGGGGCGAAGGACGTAAGCACCTGTAAGTAGTAGCTGTCTGGCTATGCGAAGTGTGTGTGACTGTTTGTAAAAGCTGGGTCTTTGTGCTGTAGTGCCGGAATCATGCGAGCGGTGCCTGTCAATGTTGAAGGTGCAAATGCCTCGATGTTCCAGAAATTGCTATAACAGGCGGCGGGTGAGGACTGACTATCTGAACCCGCCGCCGACCAAGGTGGTGTAGGAGAAAGACTGCGTGGGCGAGAGAAGCAGGCCGTTATGAAAGGCCATGCTGGTGGGAGGGCCAGGCCGGTGTGAAAAGCCAGGGTGCTGTGACGGCCAGGGTGTTGTGACGGCCAGGGTGTTGTGACGGCCAGGGTGTTGTGACGGCCAGGGTGTTGTGACGGCCAGGGTGTTGTGACGGCCAGGGTGTTGTGACGGCCAGGGTGTTGTGACGGCCAGGGTGTTGTGACGGCCAGGGTGTTGTGACGGCCAGGGTGTTGTGACGGCCAGGGTGTTGTGACGGCCAGGGTGTTGTGAAAATGAAAATCGCTTGTGGCCGCTGTAAGAGCCTGAGTCGTGGACCTTGATTCTGGGGCTACCCGTTCGCGATGGCTTCTGCTACTGCAACAAGAGATTGTCTATGGTGGTCCGATGGGATTTTCCGGAAAGCTTCGACAAGCCTTTCCTCGTCATGGGTTAACCTGTCCGGAGATCGCTCTCTTGCCGGAAATAGATCAGCTACTGAAATGTCGAGCGCACCGCATATCTGCTGGAGTTTGTCGGTATTTAGCTTTGTTGACCCGTTTTCGTACTTCTGAATCTGCTGAAAAGTGACTCCAACCACCTCAGCAAGCCTCTCTTGGGTAAGTCCGGCCCTCAGCCGGTAAAACTTGACCTTCTTCCCTATTTCCCTGCTCGATTGCACGTTCATAAGTGACTCCCCGGCGCGCAGAATACAGCCGAGGGGCAACCACTGCCACCGATAGAAATTAGAATATACTGGTAAATACAACCTATATTTGGTATAATGTTGGCTCTTCAACCTGCATTAGGCCATGGGTAGCGGCTGTGGTCGAATGAATAGCAGAAATCGGGTCAGATAAATTCTCTGCAGGAGGTGTAAATGGCCCGAAGAGCTGTGACTGAGCTGTATGAGCTGGATTGTGGCCGCGACATTCTTGGGATGTCCGTGGCGGTGGAAGAGGAGTTGTACCGACTGGTGCAATCCTTCGGCAGACCATGGGAGAGGGGATGGTGGACCGAGTTGTTGCGTCGTATTCATGAGACGCACACTGAAACGGGAGGAGACCTGGAGGTTCTGGTCCCATTCCCTTTGGTCCGGGACTTGTTGGTGCATTGTCGTGTCGAGCACGACAGCGATGGATGGTACCTGCACTGCGAGATTGCCAGGGACCGTATCATGGACGGATTCCTGGGGGCTGAGAAATGAAGGTGCTGACAGTTGGACATGATATGCCATTCTAACGAAATAGGAGGTAGTGCAATGCTTTTGAGGACGCTGGTTTTGTTGGGAACTTTCTCTGTGACGTTAACGGCAGTCGCAGATGCAGCCGGGGAAAAGAGTCTCAGAGAGACCCTGGCCGCATCAAGTAATGTTAGGCAGGTGTACGCCGCCGACGACCGCAGCACCCTCGTAATTCCAAACCACACCAACGTGCAGGGAGAGATAACGCCGGAGTTTGTGAAAGAACTGCAAGCACTCTGCCCGACCCCCTTGCAAGTAAATAAACACAGTAAAGTGCAGGACCCTATCACCGGGAAGATGGTTGAGCGAATGGGAATAGTGCCGTTCGACGGAAAGGAGATCACGGAGGGACTGTCCTGCAAAGGCGAGTTCAGCGTCCCGCTCGTCTTCGGTGAGACCCGCAGCAGTCAGACGATGTCAGCATTCTTTGTGAAGTCCTTCATCATTCAGCATGAAAGGCCACAGCCGCCTGTGTATAAGACGGTAGCACTCCCTGAGCCGAGCAAGATAATTGTGCCCGAAGAGGGACCGGTCACCTTTCTAAAGGATACCCCCATTGAAAGCTCAATCGGCAGGGGAATTGTGGCTGCGGTGGACGGTTTGGCAAGTCTCTTCGGGAGCAAGGAGGTGTACTTTGATGACATAGACCTTTTTCAGTACCTAGCAGCCTTGGCGAAGAAGACGGGGGCAGCACAACGGTTTGTAATCAATCAGCCAATATACACTCAACAGCTTGGATGGCAGGATCATTTTGAGGAAGTAGATACACCCAAGGCCATGGCCTACGTCTTCGCCAATCAAGATCGGAAAAAATGGTTTGTCTCCCTGAACGGACCGGTCAAGATGGTTGCTACCATGAAGCACGAGGGTAAAGGCAAACCCAAGAGCTACATTGCCTTGGACAGAGGGCTGGAGGATATTGATTTCGTACCTCTTGGTGGGAGGCCCAAGGACTGACGGAGCAGGTAACCGCTGCTTCTTGTGGTGACGTCGAGTGAAGTTTTGACAATTTAAAGAAGGGGTACAAGGATGCGACAGTAAGGCTGTTTTCTTTTTATGTGTTTCCTTGGCTGCGATAACAGGCTGTGGCGGTGGAGGAGGGACAACATCTGCTGCTACTGAAGGAGTTGAGGCTGCTAATATTGCGGTGGATGCTGGGGGATGGTCTGGAACCACGACCTTGGCCACCCCGGCAGGGGCAAGCCAACTTGCACTTTACGTTGATAGTGGTCCGTCCGTCAGCGATGGTGTTACCCGGCTTGGTTCCTTCAAGTTCGTTAGAGGTCGGCTGGACGGGAAAGAGGGCATCCGATGCCAGGATGCAGAGGAGCGGAGGTTAACCAGTTGCGATTACCGATCTAGCCGCCTTCAGGGGCGGCCCCAGGTTTAAACGACCGCTTTGAGCGGATCACACAGTCAGCCCCCGGCTTTGCCGTGTGCTGACTGTGAATCGGCTTCGAATTTTGACCCAGTATCGGCGTCCAAGGGTGACTCATCCATCACTAAATATTGAGCCCTTACAGATTGAGGGGTGGGTTTCATGATGCCGATGGTGGGTCAAAATTGGAAGCCGATCGACACTCGACCTAAAGGATCAAGGGCAGTCTTACGATCGGAAAACCGTTGCCGAAAGCATGAAACGCCAAGGTCTCCGCGCCAAGGCTGCGAAAAAGTTTAAAGCAACCACGAACTCAAACCACAACCTGCCGGTGGCTCCCAATCTTCTCCAGCAGGATTTCGAGGCCGTTGCCCCCAACCAGAAATGGGTTGGAGACATCACGTATCTTTGGACCGATGAGGGCTGGCTCTACCTGGCCGTGGTCATCGACCTCTTTTCGCGCATGGTCATCGGCTGGGCGATGTCAGATCGCATGGGCACTGAACTGGCCTGTGAGGCGCTGCAAATGGCGCTGTGGCGCCGACATATGCCGAAGAAGGTAATCGTTCACTCTGACCGCGGCAGCCAGTACTGCTCTGTAAAATACCAGGCTCTTTTGATCCGGCATGACCTGATCGGCAGCATGAGCGGCAAGGGCAACTGCTATGACAATGCCTGTGCTGAAAGCTTCTTCCACACGATGAAGATTGAGGTCATCCACGGCGAGCGCATCGCCACTCGGGAGGAGATGCGCAGTGTCCTTTTTGAATATATTGAGGTCGACTACAACCGTAACCGCCGTCATAGCGCCAACGGCAACATCAGCCCAGCAGCGTTTGAGGCCAGACAAGCCGCTTAAGTTCGTGTCCGTTATTGCTGGGCAAGATCACAGTCTGCCGTCAAGCAACAGTGAAACCTACAGTGGCACTGACACTCCCTCTCGACAACAGAGCCGCGATAGGTTAAGCTGCACCCCCGACTGACTTTTTTGCCATGCCATGACCGTTGGGGGGAATCATGCCCGAAGCTACTACCCCGTCCGCCGTCACCGACTTCCTCCTTCGCTGGGAGGCGTCAGGTGCCGCCGAGCGGGCAAACTACCAGCTCTTCCTCTCTGAGCTCTGTGACGTCTTAGGTTCAGGTAGTTAGAGCGAACCTTTCGAAACTGTCCCCGGTTCTGTCCCCAAACGGAATCGGGGATTTGCTTTTCTGGGGTATCACGAAGTCGCGCCCCAGGTAGTCGAAGATTCTCTCCCCGTCCTCTTCCAGTCCTTCCACGTAATTCCCGTACACCTCATAGTGAGGTAGCCTGTGAATGACCATGTGAGGAGCCGTGTGCGTAAATAGCGCAAGCACGGTTCTGAGAGGGGCCGGGGACAACTGCAGATAGTAGTAAGGTCACGGCACGAAACTGTCGGGGAAACCAGGCTGTAACGGAGGTGCCGCAGAGCCCTCTCGCAGGCGGCCTCCAGACGATCCCGGCCGAAGCGCTTTTCACGGATGGCGGTTGCCGATAAAGGTCGAATTTTTTCACCGGCCTGCTAGGAAACCAGTGGCGATTCAGGGGGGAATGAGTGAAAAAAGTGGTACAATTAGCGATGTACAGGTGAGACAATAAATAAAACGGGGGACGATATGGCCGGTAGCAAATCAATCATTACTAGCATCTTGGCAACTAAGCTACCCCCTCCCGAGTGTACAAAGTTCCTAGAATGGTCCAATGGCGTAAGTAATGAAGAATTTGATGATGGATTAAGCATGTTCTTCAAAATTGAAGATGTACAGGATGCAATTGGTGACTATGCTATTGAACAAATTCAAGAAATTGAGAGTCATTGCAATATTAAGATTTCAGCTGTGATAAGTGTTGACGGCAGCACTTATAAATACCGCCAGTAATCTAAGTATAATTAGAAGGGGGGGCCGTGAGACAGCAATTCGTTGAAGGAGAGGGGTCTGATACCGACTATTCGGAAAACCATGGACGTGATACTGATGAGCATGAGGGTGGTTATGGTCGAGTCCCTGAAATAGTGAGGCATGATGCTCCATGGGCAACAATAGCTATTAGAGTTGATGGTGGATATATGGCCTTCGAGTCGAAAGAAGATTGTGAAACATGGAAAAAACATCGTGACCGTATGTAACAGTTTGTGCTTGATGAAAAAGATAACTATATCTTAAAAACCATTCCGGTTTTCAATGTTCCTCCAGTGGAGAATGTCAAAATGGAATGAATTCCTTAGCCTTAATTTACAGGATCATCTGGATGAAACGGCAAAGCTCGAATGGGAAATAGTAAGCACCGAACGACAGATATTAATTAATGAACATAGTCCCGCCACCCCGCACACGCCACCCCGCAACTGGTAGTTTTCTGGTGCAAAGAGGGAGAGGTCTAAGAGTGTCATGAACCAACAAGCCTGGCGTACGATTCTTTTTATCATGTTGGCGGCGATCCTGTTCAATATTGGGTACAGCTACCTGCTGCGCGATGCGGAGCAGAGTGTCGAGATAAGTTACAGCCGCTTTCGCAGCGAACTTGCCGGCAACAATCTGAAAAAGGTCCGGTTCAAGGGGACCGCCGTAAGCGGTGAATTCCTGAAAAAGATTCCGGTGTCCAACACGGTACAGGGAAAAGAGGTCACGCGGGAAGTAAGTGCCTTCTCCACCACCCTGCCGGCACCGGCCGATCCGGCGCTCCTCGCGGAGCTGGCCGCTCACAAGGTGGAGATAATTGCCGCTTCCACCGAGGCATCGCCCCTAATGTCCTTTCTTCTGTCGATCCTCCCCTGGTTGCTGATTATCGGCGTCTGGTGGTACATCTCCCGCAATGCCCGCAACCAGATGGGGGCCGGGGGGATGTTCGGTGGCTTCGCCAAATCCGGGGCAAAGATGTACGGCACCGGGGAGAAGGTAAATGTCACCTTTGGCGATGTGGCAGGCATGGAGAACAGCAAACGGGAGTTGAAGGAAATCGTCGACTACTTGAAAGAGCCGGAGAAGTATCGAATCGTAGGGGGGAAGGTGCCGAAGGGGGTACTGCTGGTGGGGCCTCCCGGCACCGGTAAGACCCTGCTGGCGCGGGCGGTGGCGGGAGAGGCGGGTGTCAACTTCTTTACCATCTCCGCATCCCAGTTCATCGAGATGTTTGTAGGGGTCGGCGCCAGCCGAGTGCGGGACCTTTTCACCAGTGCCAAGAAGGGTGCGCCGAGTATCATCTTCATCGACGAGATTGACGCCGTTGGGCGCAGCCGCGGCACCGGTTTAGGTGGCGGGCATGACGAACGGGAGCAGACGCTGAATCAGCTTCTTTCCGAAATGGACGGTTTTGACCCGCACGAGGAGGTGATCGTGCTGGCTGCAACCAACCGTCCCGACGTGCTCGATCCGGCGTTGCTGCGCCCTGGCCGCTTCGATCGACATGTAGTGATTGAACGGCCAGATTGGCGGGACCGAGAAAAAATACTCAGGGTTCATACCCGCAAGATTGCGCTGGCCGAAAGTATCGATTTAGTAATTATCGCCAAGGGGACTCCAGGGATGACCGGTGCCGACCTGGAGAACCTGGTCAACGAGGCGGCCATTCTTGCTTCGCGGGAGGGGGCCGCAGCAGTCACGATGACCCACCTGGAGCAGTCCAAGGACAAGCTCCTGATGGGTGGCGAGCGCAAAATGGTCATTTCTGACAACGAGAAGCGGATCACCGCTTACCATGAGGCAGGGCATACCCTGATTGCCAAGCTGCTCCCCGGTACGGATCCGATCCACAAAGTAACAATCATCCCCCACGGGATGGCGCTGGGAATCACCCAGCAACTCCCCGATGATGATCGCTACTATTACCCCCGAAGCTATCTGGAAAACCGCATCAGTGTAGCCTTGGGGGGGAGGGCCGCCGAGCGGCTGGTCTTTGGAGAAGTCTCCACCGGCGCCAAGAGCGACCTGAAAATGGTTACCGATCTAGCCGAGAAGATGGTCTGCCAGTGGGGGATGAGCGAAAAGATCGGGCCGGTTGCATTTACCCGCGGCGAGGAGCATCCCTTTCTGGGGCTCAAGCTGGCCGAGGAAAAGGGATTTTCGGAGGCGATGGCCTGGAGGATCGACCAGGAGATCATCGCGCTGATCCGGCAAAGTGAAAAGGTTGCCGATCGGCTGCTGGCGGAGCACCGAGCCGGTCTGGATGCCTTGGCGGCGGCCCTTCAGGAAGAGGAGACCCTGGATGGAGCCCGGGTGGAGGAGGTCCTTCACCCCGTCTGAACAGGGCTCAAATCCCTAAGGTTCCTCTTCTGCCGAGGCGTCGGGCGTGCGTTCAAGTTCCGCGATAACCTGGGCTGCCAACAGCAGCATCAACAAGACAAACTCTATCCTTAAAAGAGCCACCACCTTGATGGCGATGGACCCTTAGATGACGTTTGCATGGATCCCTCGCGTAGTACCAGATCAGGAACCGGTTGGTGATCTTTCATAATGCGGTTGCAGTTATCCAGCCTATGAGTGCGTGGCGAAACCAGGCCCGCACCACTGGCATCACCAGATAAATTGAAGTGATCATGAGCGCCTCGCCAACTATCCAGTCGAAAAGAGAACGTTGCGACGCTTTATCCTGACCTTTTGATAAAAGATCACCGGCAAGGCGTTTTCGAGCATGGAAGAGGCTAGGGAACTAAAAAAGGAGCATGACGATTAAGCCGATGGTGGCGATTACCTTGCGGTGCCCAAGGAAATCACGCGCCTGCTCGGTCAGAGTGCCCGCTTAGCCTGAGCTCAACATTTCCAGGGATGATGACAGTGGGTGAATTTATTGGTGCTCTTCGATAAAGTGGGGCAGCAAGCTGGAAGCAAGGGCTGACTTGGGTACAATCGATAGCAGCGTGTAATAGACGGCGGAACCGGATATCAGGAGCCTCTGGTTGCGCCTGAAACTGCCCAGTGCCCTCAGCAGGAAGCCGAAGCAACGGCCCACCACGTATATCGCTTGGCGTTTTTTGATGATCATACGAGAAACATCCCAACGCCACGCATCGAAAGACGGTCACCTTGCGGGAAAGCAAAGCCGTCATTGATCGCTGAAAAGGTCGGTCGCCCCAACGGACCTTCTTGAGCGCTACAGCGCCGTGGTGCTTGAAGGACCATGTGCGGGCGAACTTGGCTACAACCTGTATGATTTTGAAGGGCAGGTGAGCGCCGCAATTGTTTCTTATGCCCCTGAGACGAGAAAATACGTGACTAGGTCTGGAAGAGTGTGCGTGCTGACTGGCAGATCTGGGAATGACCCCGATGGCGATTATGTGTGTGGAGCTTGGTGCAGAGTGACCGATGTAACTGCTGAGGTTCATGTCTCGGAAATGTACCAAGGCATGGCCTCTGACGATAAGCAGTTCTAGGTTGGTGGATTCCAGTCGAAAGGCTGGTGTTAATACCACCAAACAGGCAAAAGAGGTAAGGGATGGATAGTATTTTGTGAACGGAAAAGTGCGACCACGCCAGTATTGTCTCGGCGCAACCTGCTTACATCGACCCTGCGATTTCGCTGAGAAAGGTCCACGGTCGGCGGGTTGCCAATTTTACCGGCACGCACCCAGTGCTCGCGGCCTTGATGAGAACCTTTCAGTAGGTGCCATTCCATTCGGACTTCAGTGCTACCCGCTGGTCTGCCTTCAGGAGCTCCTCCATGAGCATTACTCCGGTTAGCGCCAGTCCGAGGGCTGTCGTAACGATCAAGATGGTTAACACGTCAACCAGTGCACCATCCAACGTTCCCCTTTACAGTATTAAGACCACCAGACCGCATAGGTTCAAGATGGTTTGCTTACGCCCCCGTGTGGGCAATTCTCCCGTACCCATTATGACGGATCAGCCAGCGCCGCAGTTCATCCTGAAGCAGAAGCCCCACGGCAAATGGCCAGGCAAGGAGAAGATCCCGGGGGCTCAGGTAGGCCGTGCCGAAGGCTGATTGCAAGGGAGGGAGTTCGATGATGGTGAGGGCAATGAGAATCGCCGAAACCACCCCTACGAGGTGCCACTTGTTGCTGAAGAGACCCTGCTGAAGAAGCGATTGACGTTGGGTGCGGGCCGCCATGGCATTGACCGCCTGGCATAGGACGACTGCGGCAAAGAAGGCCGCCACTGACCTGCCGTGTAACTGGTCTCCGGCGGGAAGGGGCATCCCCCAAGACCAGCCACCGTCATGAAGAACGGTAAAGTAGGCGTAAAAACCAGCGGCAGCCTCGATCACCCCGCTGACCAAGTACGAGCGAACAAGGAGCTGTGGACCTACGAGCCTCTCGTTCCTCGAGCGCGGGGGGAGATGCATGATATCCCGTTCAGCTCGCTCCCGACCAAGGGCAATGGCGGGGAGCATATCTGTTGCCAGGTCGATGGAGAGGATCAGAGTTACGGTCAACGGCAAGGGGACTGCGAAAATGAGGAACGCTAAGTAAGGCATCACCTCCGGCACCGCATGGGTCACCGTAAAACCTATCGACTTTTTCAGATTGTCGAAAATGGTCCGCCCTTCCCGGACTGCAGGCAGCAGTGTGGCAAAATTGTCGTCCAGCAGTACCATGTCGGCGGCCTCGCGGGCCACGTCGGTGCCGGAAAGCCCCATGGCGACTCCGATATCTGCCTGTTTGAGGGCCGGGGCGTCGTTCACCCCGTCACCGGTCACGGCAACCACCTCACCCCGGCGTTGCAGCGCCTGCACTATGCGGAGTTTTTGTTCCGGAGAGGTCCGGGCGAAAATCACCTCCGGCTGTTCCAGTTCCCAGTCAAGATGAGCCTCTGTTATAGTTCTCAGTTGTTCCCCGGTAATAACAGCCGGCACATCTGCCGTGACGATCCCTACCATCCTGCCGATTGCGACAGCCGTGGTCTGGTAATCTCCGGTCACCATGACGACCTTCACTCCTGCCGCCCTCAAAGCGGCTACTGCGTCAGGCACCTCGGGACGCGGCGGATCGAAGAGCCCAGCAAGACCGATGAAGGTATAGCCATGCGCCGGAATGGACTCCGTTTCCCATACTGAGCGCTGCGGCAACTGGTGCCAGGCGAACAAAAGGACTCGCTCACCGCGCTTTGACATCTCCTCGTAAGCTGCAAGGTATGCCTTGCGATGGTCCTCACCAAAAGGCACGGGAACACCGTTGAGCAGAATCTTGTCGCACAAACCTATGGCCACGTCCGGCGCCCCTTTGAGACAGGCCACGGCTTCCCCGCCAACCAGATTTACCGTCACCATCATCTTGGTGGCCGAGGTGAAGGGCTCCTCGAGCAGCCGTGGCGAGGCCGCTTGAAAAGCGGCGACCGGGTGAAACCGGGATGAAAATTCCAGTAATGCAGTTTCGGTCGGGTCACCAACAAAGGCCCCGTTCTCCGTGACACGGGCGTTATTGCAGAGCATCGCCACCATCAGAAATTTTTCCAGCTCCTCCTTTCCGAGGGTGGCGTCTGACTCGATGTGGTTGCACTCGTTCAGGAAAAGACGCTGTAGAGAAACCCTGTTGGTGGTCAATGTGCCTGTCTTGTCGGTGCAGACCACGGTGGTGCAGCCGAGGGTTTCGACGGAATCCAGGTTCCTTACCAGCGCCTTGTTTTCGCCCATGCGCCGGGCAGCGATGGAGAGACAGAGGGTGACGGTAGGGAGCAGCCCCTCTGGGACGTTGGCCACGATGATACCGACAGCAAAGATGAGGTTGGCAAGCACCGGAGCATCGCGGAATAAAAGGCTCCCGAGAAAAACCGCTCCTCCCATCACTACGGCTATCAGCGAAATGATTCTGGTGAAGCGGGTTATTTCCAGACGGATCGGAATCTCGCGCCCCTTCAGGGTCTCAGTAAGCTCGGCTGTGCGGCCTATCTGAGTCGACATGCCTGTGGCGAAAATGATCCCGCGCCCTTCTCCTGCCAATACCTGTGTTCCGGAAAATGCGACATTGCGGGTTTCCAAAAGTCTTTTTTCCGTAGGGACGATGGTCCGCAATTGCGGTTCCGACTCTCCGGTTAGAGACGAGTTGTCCACCTTGAGCCCAGCAACATACACGAGACGGACGTCGGCTGGCACCCGATCCCCCTCCGCCAACAGAATTAGATCCCCCCGAACCAGCACCGACGCTTGGATCTCATGCACCACGCCGTCCCGCACAACCCTGGCAAGTCGTGGGAGCATGTCACGGAAGCTAGACATGATCTCTTCAGCACGCCGCCCCTGCCAGTAGCTGAAGCTGCCGTTCAAAAGCACAACTCCCACCAGGACGATGGCGATAGCCATGTTTCCCTGGCCGGGGGTCAGAAACTCCGCCAGCAGGCATAGCCCGGCTCCGATCCAAAGGAGAATGGCAAACAGATTGGTCAACTGGCGCAGGAACTTGAGCAGTTCCGGTACTTGCCTACGCTGTACGAGGAGATTAGGCCCTTCACGGCCCAATCTCAGCAGTGCTTCCGCCGAGGATAAGCCCCGCTGCGGGTCACTGCGCAGCCGCCGGCAATATTCTTCAAGGGGGACCAAATGCATTGAGAATCCCTTAAGCTCACAACTGTTTTTCCATCTCCAGCACTCGCAGGGTGATCTTCAGAAGCGAATCGGGGGTAAGCGAGATGGAGTCGATCCCTTCCCGGACCAGAAACGCGGCGAATTCAGGGTAATCGCTCGGAGCCTGACCACAGATGCCGCTGTGACGGGTATTTCTTCGTGCCCCGTCGATCACCTGGGATATGAGCCTCATGACGCCGGGGTCGCGCTCGTCGAAGATATGGGCCACCAGCGCGGAATCCCGGTCTATGCCAAGTGTGAGTTGAGTGAGGTCGTTGGAGCCGATTGAAAAGCCGTCGAAGAGTTTGCTGAACTCGTCGATCAGGATGACATTGTTGGGTATCTCGCACATAACGTAGACTTCAAGGCCGCTTTCGCCCCGGTTCAGCCCGTTTCGTGCCATCTCGGCGAGGACCCGTTCCCCTTCGCCCACGGTCCGACAAAACGGCACCATGGGGATGACGTTGTCCAGCCCCATCTCCTCCCTTACCCGCTTCACGGCCCGGCATTCGAGGGCGAATCCCTCCCGGTACCGCTCGTCATAATAGCGTGAGGCACCGCGAAACCCGATCATCGGGTTTTCTTCCTGCGGCTCGAAGGCCCTGCCGCCAATCAGCTTGGCATATTCGTTGGTCTTGAAGTCACTGAGACGCACCACCACCGGCTTGGGATAGAAGGCTGCGGCGATGGTGGCAATCCCTTCGGACAGCTGGGTCACGAAATAGCTTTCCTTGTCCGGATACCCGAAGGTCACGCGTTCGATCTCTCGCCGCTCTGCCTCGTCCGCCACCTGCTCGGGATGCACCAGCGCCATGGGATGGACCTTGATATAGTTGTTGATGATGAACTCCATCCTGGCAAGCCCCACCCCGTCGTTAGGTAACTTGCTAAGGGAAAACGCTTCCTCGGGGTTCCCCAGGTTCATCATGACCTTAGTCCGCGGCCGTTGCAGTTCCCTCAAGGCGACCTGCTCTACACGGAACGGGAGGATCCCATCGTAGACTTGGCCCATTTCGCCTCCCGCACAACAGACGGTGACCTTCCTGCCGGTGGCGATCCGTTCGGTAGCATCACCGGCCCCGACGATGGACGGTATCCCCAGCTCGCGGCTGACGATGGCCGCATGGCAGGTGCGACCTCCACGGTTGGTGACGATGGCCCCCGCCGTCTTCATCACCGGCTCCCAATCCGGGGTGGTGGTATCGGTGACCAGTACTTCCCCCGGCTTGAAGTCGGCGATCAGGTGCACGTCCTTGATGACATGGGCTTGACCGGCGGCGATTTTTTCGCCGACACTGGTCCCGGAGACCAGAACCGGACCTTCCCCCTCCAGATGATAAATTTCCATGGAATCCAGCGTTTTTTGCGACTGGACCGTTTCCGGGCGAGCCTGGACGATGAAGAGCTCGCCAGTGATGCCGTCCTTGGCCCACTCCAAATCCATCGGCTGTTCCTGCCCCGCCCGCTGCGAGTAATGCGCCTCGATTTCCACAGCATGGCGGGCCAGTTCGAGGATCTCATCATCGCTGAGACAGAAGAGCCGCCGCTCGGCCTCCGACACCTCGACGTTGCGGGTGAGGACCTTGGAGGTGCCCGTGCCATAGATCATTTTGATGCTTTTCTCGCCGAGCTTTTTGCGGATTACCGGTCGGTGCCCCGTCCGCAGGGTCGGCTTAAACACGTAGAAGTCGTCCGGGTTCACCGCACCCTGAACAACGTTCTCTCCAAGGCCGTAGGCACCGCTGATGAGTACCACCTCGCGGAAGCCGGTTTCCGTGTCGAGGGTGAAGATGACTCCGCTTGCCGCCATATCCGAGCGGACCATCTTCATCACCCCGACGGAGAGGGCGACCTTGAAGTGGTCGAACCCTTGGTCGATCCGATAGGAGATGGCCCGGTCGGTATAAAGAGAAGCGAAGCAGCGACGACAGGCATCCATGAGTTGGGCCGTGCCCCTTATGTTGAGGTAGGTCTCCTGCTGCCCAGCGAACGAGGCGGTCGGAAGGTCTTCGGCTGTAGCACTGCTACGAACCGCCACATCTGTGTTCTCTCCATACTGCTGACAGATAGCGTGGTAGGCACTGGTTATCTGCTCGGCCAAGTCATGGGGGAGCGGCACCTGATAGATCAGCTCACGCAGCCGGTGTCCCCGGCGGGCAAAATCCTCGAGGTCGATCTTGTCGATGCCGGCGACGACTTGTTCCATCTCCTGCAGGATTGCGCCGGATTTCAGCAGGTAGCGGTAGGCATCGGCCGTGATGGCAAAGCCGTTGGGGACCCTCACTCCTTTGGGGGCAAGTTCGCGATACAGCTCACCCAGCGAGGCATTCTTTCCGCCGACCAAGGGAACATCCTTGATCGTGATCTCATCGAACCAGCGAATGTAGCGGGCCCCCTCTCTCATGGCGATTCCCTCCCTGTTTTTTACCTCCTCCCGCCAAAGGACCGACTATTCCTGCCGTACCACCAACGACCTGAGCGTGTCTAGCTCCAGAGTACTTGATGGTACATGTGCATTTTCATGTCGGTATGCGGGTGCCATTTCACGACTCGAAGCCAATAAATGATATTCCCTTTTCGTCAGAAATTTCCCCCGATTTAAAAACTCTTTCCGGGAAGGTGGCCACCGAAATAATCTGCGGCCAAGGGATGACAAAATTAATCTTATAGTTTCTTGAAGGGCCGCCGTCTTTAGGAAAAACTGTCCAATTAGGGTTTTCAACCCACAACCCGTAACTGTCGAAGTCCACAACTTTTGCATAGAAAAGTTTCGTATTCACTGCAGACTGAATAAGACTGCCGTTACTGGAAGCAAATTCTTCCCGGATATTAAGCAAAACGGTTTTGCCGACATGTTTCTCAATCACCATTTTTCCCTCCGTCGAATTTAAGCAGTCAGATTGCCAGTTGGTAGAGCCACTGTCTCTTCATTCTGGTAGAGAAAACGCGAAGTCACCACACACAGCCACAGCCAAGGAGTCAGGTTTTTGGAAATTGTATCACGTATGTCAGGCTTAACGTTCACAAACACCCCATCACTCTGTGGACAAGCTCATAAGGCGACTGGCCTCTCCCTGTGGCGAGTCGCGCTTTGTCTACGAGACAGATTCCTGCGGGTATGACCCGTATCGCCAACTGACTCGTCAAAGCTTTGGTCGTATGATGAAATTGCAGTACAGGACCGCACAGGGGCTGCCGACTCTGTAGCATGGGTTACGATGCACTGCTAATGTATAGTGCTCTGCGGCCTTGTCAAATGCAGCCCCGAGCTCCAAACCGTACAACCATCTTGAATAACAATACAATCTCCATACACGCTATCCGCTAGCCAGATCTACAATCCTGCTACGCCCTCTCACTATTTCTTCCAAATCTTCGCCCGGCAGCATGTAGAGCAAACTAGAAGAGTTATAATCTGTCCAAGGCCCACGGTTTGCCCATAGGCGCCAATAGTGATGCTGTTGCAGGGAGGTCAGTTGCCCCCTTCGACAAGGCTCAGGGCGAGCGGGTCTTGGGTTGAACGAGATTGAAAATCCCTTTGTGCTAAGCTTGTCGAGGCAATGAATGACCATTGATTGCGAGGCCACCAATTGTAGGCCCTCGGTAGATTCAACGCGTGAACCGGATCACCTTATTCTGACATTTGGTCCGCTAATCACCCCGGACTCAGGGGAGAATTCAACATGCTCACACCTGACGACAAAACGGATTCCGCCTTCTGGCAATGTCCCATCCCAGTGCTTTTGGAACAGTTGGCCGCAAGCCCGCAGGGGTTGACCAGCACGGAGGCGGCTTCACGCCTGCCCCAATTCGGCCCCAACCTTATCCACGGTGAGCGTAAAAAGGCACTGGTCCTGCAATTCATCACCAAATTCAAGAACCCCCTGGTCATCATCCTCCTTACGGCCAGCGCGCTCTCCGCCTTCACCGGTGACACTACGAGCTTCTTCATCATCGGCACCATTGTCCTCATCAGTGTGACTCTGGATTTCGTCCAGGAATACCAGGCTGGCCAGGCTGCAGAACGACTGCGCCAGTCGGTGGCAGTGCGCGGGCAGGTGCTTAGGGATGGCAAGTTCCTGGAGATTCCGCTCGCGGAGATGGTACCAGGAGACGTGGCGCTTCTTGCTGCCGGCGACCTGGTTCCCTGCGACGGCCGGGTACTGGAGGCAAAGGACTTCTTCGTAAACCAGGCTCTTTTGACCGGAGAAGCTTTCCCTGTGGAGAAATCACCAGCGGAATTACCGGAGGAGACTCAGGTTCTTGCAGCGGGCAACACCGTTCTTCTGGGGACATCAGTGGTGAGCGGTACGGCCCAGGTGCTGGTCTGCCGTACCGGACAGCGCACGGAACTGGGCGAGATCGCCGACACGCTTTTGGCCAAGGCGCCCCCCACCGCCTTTGAAGAGGGGACCCACCGCTTCGGTCTGCTCATCATGCGCATGACGGTGCTCCTCGTCCTGTTCGTCCTGCTGGTCAACGCCTTCTTTCACCGCCCCTGGCTGGAATCGTTCCTCTTCGCCGTGGCCCTGGCTGTGGGACTTACCCCTGAACTGCTCCCCATGGTGGTCTCCGTTACCCTTTCGCGGGGAGCGCTGCGCATGGCGACAAAGAAGGTCATCGTCAAACGGTTGGCCTCTATCCACAACCTGGGGAGCATGGACGTCTTCTGCACCGACAAGACCGGCACCCTCACCGAGGCCCGAATCCATCTGGAACGCCACCTGAATCCACTGGGGCAGGACAGCCTGCGGGTCCTGGAGCTGGCCTATTACAACAGCTATTACGAGACCGGCCTGAAGAGCACCCTGGATGACGCCATCCTGGAGCACACCGAGATCGACGCGAGCGGTTGGAAGAAGATAGACGAGGTACCTTTCGACTTCGAGCGTCGCCGGATTTCGGTTCTCCTCGACAACGGCACGGAGAGGCTCCTGGTCGTCAAGGGCGCCCCAGAGGATATCCTTCGGTTGTCGGTGAGCTTTGCAGCTGACGGGGAGGCGCAGGCGCAGCCACTCGGCGAGGCGGCGCGGCTTGCCATTAACGGGCAATTCGAGGCCCTGAGCCGGGAGGGCTTCCGGGTGCTGGGCATTGCCTCGCGAAAGGTGGGGAAGGACCATCCTCATGCCGTGGTGGGCGATGAATCGGAACTGGTCTTCGCCGGATTCGCAGCATTTCTCGACCCGCCAAAGGCCAGCGCCAAACTAGCCCTGGCGGGCCTTGCCGCGGATCGGGTCGAGGTCAAGATCATCACCGGTGACAATGAACTGGTTACCCAGCATATCTTCGAGGAACTAGGGCTCCCCGTGACGGGGGTGCTGACCGGGGCTGATATCCAGCAATTGGATGATCCGGCACTCGCGGCACGGGCGGAGCAGGTGAATCTTTTCTGCCGCGTGGCACCAGCCCAGAAAAACCGGGTCATCCTCGCGCTCAAGAGGCGCGGTCATGTGGTGGGGTATCTTGGTGACGGCATCAACGACGCCCCATCGCTGCATTCCGCCGATGTGGGCATTTCAGTGGACAGCGCTGTGGACGTGGCGAAAGCCGCAGCAGACATGATCCTTCTGGAGCAGGACCTGGGGGTCCTCCACGCCGGGGTCCTGGAAGGAAGGCGCACCTTCGGCAACATAATGAAGTACATCATGATGGGCACCAGTTCCAATTTCGGCAACATGTTCTCGATGGCCGGGGCCTCGCTCGTTCTCCCCTTTCTTCCCATGCTGCCGGTGCAAATCCTGCTCAATAACCTCCTTTACGACGTGTCTGAACTTCCCATTCCGCTGGACCGCGTAGATGACGATTACCTGAGCCATCCACGGCACTGGGACATGAACTTCATTCGCAACTTCATGCTGGTTATCGGCCCGGTCAGCTCGGTTTTCGACTTTCTCACCTTCTATGTGATGCTGACGTTCTTCCATGCCGGAGAGGCGCTCTTCCATACCGGTTGGTTCATCGAGTCCATGGCCACGCAGGTGCTGGTCATCTTCATCATCCGCACCCGTCAAAGCCCCTTCAAGAGCTGCCCTAACCCGTGGCTGATCGCCTGTTCGCTGACCGTCGTGGCAGGGGCCGCGCTGCTGCCATTTGCCCCTATCGGCAGGCATCTCGGTTTTGTGGCGCCGCCGGCGTTCTTTTTCCTGATGCTGACAGCCTTGCTGCTGGCCTATCTCGTGGCTGTGGAAGGGATGAAGAGGTGGTTCTTCCGCCGCTTTGCTGCGGAGTAAAACACGTTAGTCTTCCCGCTGATACAAAGGCATAGAGCAGAGAGTAGGGCTGGGCACAGAGTTCATGGAAGGAGGAAATCATGAAGTTCGCCATTATCATGCTGAGCATCATATTCATAACCGATATCGGAACCTGTCTGGGTGTCGATCAATTAATTTGCGATACCGGTGGCACAACCTATCATGCGAACGGTCAATTGAAGGCATGCACACTGAAGGACGATTTCGCTAGCAATGGGATTAAATGCAAACAATATGCACCAATCAGTTTTTATGAAACCGGGAAGCTCGAAAGCTGCGTAGCCAGCGACTTTTTCATCTATGGATCCATCATTTGCAACCAGTACTCACAAGTCAGCTTCTACCCATCGGGCAAATTGAAAACCTGCGATCTTTCCCAGACGATACAGATCGACGGCAAGACCTGCGCGCAATACGAACCAATTTTTCTCCAGGAAAATGGCAAGCTGAAGTCCTGCAGCACGCCGCACTGATCGCGAGATAGGAGATTCGACGCTCTTTAGGGATGCTGTGAAAGGGCTTATATCCCGGCAATATTTCACCCTGTTTGGGCCGAAAACCCTTGTGGCCCCGAATTACGCGAAAACCAGGACCCGAAAATAATGTCCGAGGGACGGCACCGATGAGCAAACACAAAAGAGTCAGCAGCCCCATTTACACTCTATTCCCAACAGAGATAGAGGGGTTCGATTCCCTGGGAGAACTGGCGCTCAATATGCGCTGGTCTTGGAACCACGCGGCCGACGAAGTATGGGCGCAACTCGACCCGGGACTCTGGGACCTCACCCACAACCCTTGGGTCGTTCTGCAAACCGTTTCGCGGGACCGGCTCAAGCAAGCCTTGGACGATCCGGCCTTTCGCGGGAAGGTTGCCGACCTGGTGGAAACCAAGCGTCACGAGGCGGAGGTGCCAGCCTGGTTCCAGCAGAGGCACCCGCGTAGTCCCTTGACCTTGGTCGCCTATTTCAGCATGGAGTTCATGCTGAGCGAAGCGCTTCCCATTTATTGCGGGGGGCTCGGCAACGTGGCCGGCGACCAACTCAAAGCGGCTAGCGATCTGGGCGTACCGGTGGTCGGCGTGGGGCTCCTCTACCAACAAGGTTATTTCCGGCAAGTGATCGACCGGCACGGCTCGCAGCAGGCCCTCTTTCCGTACAACGACCCCGGACAGTTGCCGGTCATGCCCGTGCGTGAACCCAGTGGGGAGTGGTTGCGGCTTGAGATCGTGTTGCCAGGGTACTCGCTTTGGGTGCGTGCCTGGCAGGTCCAGGTTGGGAGAGTGAAGCTTTACCTCCTCGACAGTAATGATGCCGCGAATTTCCCAGCCTACCGGGGGGTAACCAGCGAGCTTTACGGCGGCGGGCCAGAACAGCGTCTGAGGCAGGAAATGGTTCTTGGAATCGGCGGCTGGCGTCTGCTCCAGACACTGGGCGTCAATCCCGAGGTCTGCCACCTGAACGAAGGGCATGCGGCCTTGGCGGTGCTGGAGCGGGCACGCAGCTTCATGTCAGCGACAGGGCAAACGTTCGAAGTCGCCCTAGCCGTTACCCGGGCAGGCAACCTCTTCACTACTCATACGCCGGTAGCTGATGGATTTGACCGATTTGCCCCACAGCTCATCGAGCATTACCTCGGCGATTATGCCAGGAACAGTCTCGGCATCCCCGCCAGCCATCTGCTGTGCCTCGGCCGGTTCAACCCCGACGATGCCTCAGAACGTTTCAACATGGCCTACCTGGCTGTTCGAGGGAGTGGAGCGGTAAACGGGGTGAGCCGTCTACACGGGAACGTGAGTCGGGGCATCTTTAAGTCTCTCTTCCCGCACTGGCCCGAGGTGGAAGTACCGGTGGGCCATGTGACCAACGGCGTCCATATGCCAAGCTGGGATTCGGCAGAGGCCGACGTCATCTGGACCGAATACTGTGGGAAGGAGCGCTGGCTGGGGATGACGGAGCCCCTGGAGGGGAAGATCCGCTGTGCTCCCGACGACAAGCTCTGGCAGTTCCGTGCCGACGCCCGCAAGGCCCTCGTCGGCTACATCCGCGAACGGCTGTCCAAGCAGCTGGCCGCTTCAGCCGCAGCACCGGAGGAGATCATGAGCGCGCAGCATATTTTCGATACCAACGCATTGACGCTGGGGTCCGCGCACCGCTTTGCAACCTACAAACGACCGAACCTGCTGCTGCACGACCCTGAAAGGCTCCTGCGCATCCTCACCGACCCGAGACGCCCGGTGCAGCTCATCATCGCCGGCAAGGCAGATCCAGCCGACCAGGCGGGACAGGCCATGATTGAGCAATGGACACGTTTCATCCGGCGCCCCGATGCGAGCCGGCACGTCATCTTCCTCAGTGATTACGACATGCTGCTGACCGAACACCTTGTACAGGGGGTGGATGTCTGGATCAACACACCTCGACGACCTTGGGAGGCGTGCGGAACGAGCGGCATGAAGGTGCTGGTCAATGGTGGACTAAACCTTTCGGAACTCGACGGCTGGTGGGCTGAAGCCTACACTCCTGAAATGGGGTGGGCGCTGGGCGACGGCGCAGAACACGGCTGTGACCCCGACTGGGATGCAACTGAGGCCGAGGCGCTCTACACACTTCTCGAACAGGATGTGATCCCAGAGTTTTACAGCCGGGACCGAAACGGCATTCCTCCCGCATGGGTAGCGCGCATACGCGAGAGTATGGCCCGCCTGACGACCCGATTCTCCAGTAACCGTACTGTACGACAGTATGCCGAGAGCTACTATATTCCAGCCGCTGCGGCCTACCGCGAGCGCGCCGCGGATAATGGAGAAGCGGGCGTAGCAATAGTGAACTGGCTGAAGGCAGTAAAACGGGAGTGGGGTAATCTGCGTTTCGGCGTTGACAAGGTTGTGACGAAAGGGAACCTGCATACGTTCGAGGTTCAGCTCTATCTCAACGGGCTCGACCCTAATGCGGTAAAGGTTGAGCTGTATGCTGACGGAGTCAATGGCGGCGACCCTGTTTGCAAGGAGATGACGCGCGGCCCTAGACTGGTTGGCGCGGAAAACGGTTATCTCTATGGTGTACAGGTCGCTGCGTCAAGACCAGCCATGGACTACACGGCGCGTGTGATACCGTACCGCGCAGGCACCGCGGTACCTCTAGAAGCCGCTCATATTCTGTGGCAACGATGAGTGGGGGGGACACAGCTTTCCGGAGGAAGTGATACATGGATGACTATCTAGTACGCATTCTTACTAAAGCGGGAACCTTCCGGGGACTGGCCTGCGTCTCGACAGGGGTAGTGGCTGAGGCTGCAAGGAGGCACGGCACGCTCCCCACGGCCACGGCGGCCCTGGGACGGGCGCTAACCGGAGGGGCGCTCATGGGGGCGCTCCTTAAGACCGACCAGCGGGTGGCACTGAAGTTCGAAGGGAACGGCCCCCTCGGCAAGATTCTCATCGAGGCCCTGAGCACCGGAGCCGTGGCAGGTACCGTCGGCAACCCGGCCGTGGACCTTCCTCTACTCGATGGAAGGCCAGACGTGGCCGGCGCTCTTGGCCGTACCGGGCTGCTTACCGTCACCAAGGACCTGCGGTTGAAGCAGCCTTACCAGGGGACGGTACGGCTCACCTCCAGTGAAATTGGCGAAGATCTGGCGATGTACCTCACCGAATCGGAACAGGTCCCCTCTGCAGTCAGGCTCGACGTCTTCGTGGAACAGGACGGCACGGTCGGCGCGGCGGGCGGATTTCTGATACAGTCGCTCCCCCCCCAGGACGAGACGGCCATCCATCTTCTCTGGGAACGAATCGGTAACCTCTCCTCGCTCTCAGACCACTTTTGTCGCGGCGGCACCCCAGAACAGCTGCTGGACGTCCTCTTCGTCGGGATCCCTTTCGAGACCTTTGAAAAACGCGTGATCTCCTTCCAGTGCACCTGTAGCAGGGAAAAATGTGAGCAGGCGCTTTTGACTCAGGGAAAGGACGCCCTTCGGGCGATGGCTGATCGCGAGGGCGGGGGGACGGTTACCTGCGCCTTCTGCAGGGAGGTTCGGAACTTCAGCCAGGAAGAGATGGGAAGCCTCGTTGATGCACTGTCGGAGCCTGTCGCGCCCCCCCCCGCACCAAGCGACGAGTCGGGGAAAACCGCTGTGCTGGATATTCGGAGAACTTTAGAGATCAACAAAAAAACCTGATTGCTTTCGATGCGACCGTGGACGGTCACGAGATACTATCTCGTTCCTTGCCGTATCGACATTCTCTGCCCATGTGACCAGGGGATGTCGGCGGTGGGCGTATTCTCGCGGCCAATGAACCCTGAGCCTAGATACCTTGGCAACGGCCCTGTAGGAAGAGGAGACGCTAGACGCTGCCCGTAAATGAGACCTCGCAACGGTACGAACTCCCCGACGACCGGAGGAGAATACTCACCGGGATTCGGGACGTGAAATAATCTGATAGAAATGAGTGCCGTCGGCGGCTTAAAGGTTTTTCAACGTGCCCTCCATTGCCCCCAAAAAACGGGGAGACGGATTTCGGATGATCATCAAAATTCGAAACCGCTCCACAGTGGTTTCCGCCGGCGAATTGATAATAAGCCTCTGGTAGCTATAATCTGAGCGTCAGTTACTATTGTGTAGCGGTAGCACTTTGGGGAATCTTAGTTTAAACAGGCTACATCGGCAGTGATTTGAAAGCCGAGTTCCTGATGGTGACTTGCAGAGATGAAGTTACCGCATACCGCAAGGGGGGCATTATGCCAACCGGTTGGTTTGCGAAGTGGATGTGGACACCGCCGGCAAACGTATATTCGCACAGCCGCGGCAAACTTGGGGAAAGGTTCACCTGATGAGCCATACCTGTTTCCCGGGAACGGTGCTGCGACCATGGCAATTCTGGGCGTACTGCCCATCACAAGTTCCGGGGCGCCACGTGCGGCAGCGCCTGAGAGTGATTCTAAGAAAGTAACTACACGTATCATTCTGCTAACATTGTCAAAGGAGATTCTCAATGTTTGAACTTTCACAAGAAGCAAAGATGATAATAGCTTCAAACTTAACCGTAGCTGCAACGATCAGAGATGCGGCCATTACGGCTAAAGGCGACCCTCAATCTAGCGAATCCGGCGATTCAAAAGATTTAGTGACTCAGATGTTTGCAGCAATTTTAACCAATCTAGAGAAACAATCTCTTGGTAGGGAACATGAGCGATGAGACGATTCCGTGTAAAATTATATTAGCCTATACTTTCACATAAATATTGATAGTTAATTTTATATCGCATGTAGTACCAGTGGAAGGTGCCGACAAATGATAACATCAATACTGATCGTCGATAATGATGAAATAACAAGGGATCTGATTTGTCGTCTCATTTCCTTTCGTATACCAAATGCAGTCATACATGCTACCTCTAAATTCGAATCTGCGCTTGAATTATGTAAAACACTCAGAATAGATATAGTCATTACCGCAACATCGATGCAACCTACCAGCAGCAATGACATGCTTGACAGTATCAGAAGAATCGAGAACAACCCGATTAAGATTATTATAATGACTAGCTCCGGCCAAAAGGATGAGTTAGACAGGATGTCCGGTATAGAAAACTCTTACATAATTGGCAAACCGATAAACATCGAGGAACTGATCACTTTGGTCAATGATAAGATAGTTGAGGTGGAAAGAGAGCGTTTAGGAAGATCGCGTTCAGGCACTTGATCTTATCCCTACTATGAACAAACGACAGCATTTATGTGTATTCCTCAACCTTGCCTTCGTGTTCCTGCTGCAGGTACTGCGCAGTTTCCAACGTAACCAGGGGCTCCTGTTATCCGGCGCCGTCGCCTACTATACGTTGTTGTCGATTGTCCCCATGTCTATACTCGCCCTCGTTGTGCTGACGCATTTTATCGAAGAGCAGCGGTTGATTCACACCATGGCAACGTACCTTGAAATGGTAATCCCCGGTTACGCGGCGACTTTGACCGAACAGGTGCGGATTTTCCTTAAGGACCGCAAGGTAATCGGCATGGTCGGTTTCACCGTCATGTTGTTTTTCAGCTCCCTTGCCTTTTCCATGTTTAGAAACGCCATGTCGGTGATTTTTTCCCAAAGTGTCAGGATTAAGCGTCGTAACGTCATCATTTCCGTTATTATTCCCTACCTGTTCATTTTCCTGATGGGACTGGGTATCGTGCTCGTGTCGTATATTGTTGGCGCCATCGAGACCCTGGAAAGCAGGCATCTTGAGATACTTGGCAGGAATTTTAACCTTGGAGGAACCGCCGTTGTGGTTTTGTACATCCTGGGGATCGTTGGCGAGGTGCTTTTACTCACCGCCCTCTATCTGGTCATGCCCATGGTGCGGGTCAGGTTTCGTCACGCGATAATCGGCGGGCTAATCACGGCCATTTTATGGGAGATCACTCGACGGGTGTTGGTCTGGTATTACGCCTCTATATCCATGGTAAACATCATATACGGCTCCATAGCCCTAACGGTGGTGGCCCTTCTCAGTATGGAGGCTGTTGCGCTGATTCTGCTGTTGGGAGCCCAGGTTATTGCCGAACTTGAACGCAAATCCGACGCATCGGCCGGAGAAGTACCACCAGAATTTGAGACATGATCTAGACACATTTACACCTCTTTTGTTGCCCACGTCCACCGGGACTGCGGAACCGACTGGACGGCAACACTGGTTGCTCTGAGTTCTGGGTTTGATAAGCACTGGCTGAAATATGGCAGGCTCTCGGAGGGGAAAATGAAGGTTCTGCTCGTCTACCCTAAGTACCCAGATACCTATTGGAGTTTCAGCTATGCAATGCCGTTTATCGGGAAAAAAGCCGCGTTTCCTCCCCTGGGTCTTCTTACTGTTGCGGCGCTTACCCCTGACAGCTGGGAAGTGAGGCTGATCGATCTTAACGTCGAGCGGCTTTCTGATAATGACCTGCAGTGGGCCGATTACGTATTTCTCGGTGCCATGACGGTCCAGAGGGAGTCCGTAAGGGAAGTCTTGAGCCGATGCAGCTCTCTAAGGATCAAGACCGTCGGGGGAGGCCCGCTTTTCTCGACATGCCATGATGAGTTTCCCGAGGTGGACCATTTGGTGCTCGGTGAGGCCGAGGTCACATTGCCGCGTTTTCTGGAAGACCTCGAAAAAAAAAGCCAGCAGCGGATTTACCTCCCCGGCAACCGCCCCGACATTGCTCGCACGCCGATCCCGCGATGGGCGCTGATCGACATGCACAAGTACGCCTCCATGAATGTACAGTATTCCCGGGGATGTCCTTTCGATTGCGAGTTTTGCGACATCACTGCACTGTTCGGTCACAACCCGAGAACCAAAACTCCGGAACAGGTCATAGCCGAGCTCGATGCGCTCTACTCCAGGGGGTGGCGCGGAGGGGTTTTCTTCGTTGACGACAACTTCATTGGCGATAAACGAAAGCTGATAAATGAAGTTCTTCCGGCGATGATTTCCTGGATGAAGGCGCATGGATACCCGTTCTTCTTCTATACCGAGGCTTCCATCAATCTTGCGGACGACCCGCGTCTCCTCGAATTGATGGTCACCGCCGGTTTTCAGGAGGTCTTCATCGGCATCGAAAGCCCGGAACCGGATTCTCTGAGGGAAACGGGCAAACTGCAGAACCACAACCGCGATCTCCTAGCCTCGGTGCGCTATATCCAACAGGCGGGGCTTCAGGTGCAGGGAGGCTTCATCGTGGGTTTCGACAGTGACTCACCTGAAATCTTCGACAAACAGCTCCACTTCATACAGAAAAGCGGCATCGTTACGGCCATGGTGGGAATACTGATGGTCCTGCGTGGTACCAAGTTGCATAGCCGGCTCGCCAGCGAGGGAAGGATCATCAGTACTGCCAATGGCAACAACACCGATACCGCCCTCACTTTTACCCCGAAGATGAGCCCACAGGTGCTGATAGCAGGTTATCAGCGACTGGTGAGGACCATTTATTCGCCGGATTATTTCTACGATCGCATGATGACTTTTCTGAAAGAGTACCGGCTTTCGGGACCATCCCTGTTTTCCACGCTACAGTGGCGTGATGTCAGGGCATTTTTCCGATCCGTGCTTTTTCTGGGGATTCTGGGTAAGGAGCGGCTGCACTATTGGAAGGTTTTTTTCTGGACGCTCCTCAGGAAACCACGACTACTCCCGTTGACCATAACGCTGGCAATCTATGGTTTTCATTTCCGTACCGTTTCCGACCAGATCTGCTCCCCACCCACCGATGAGTGCCGCTAAGGCAAGGATCCTGGGAGCACGCGGGGACGCGTCGGCTGATGCAGTTCGAGCCACATGGCGCACCTCATGATCGCGCGTGACGGAGCCGAGACGTTTCGCTTTCCTTGGATTAAGTTTCGATCCTCGGTGAGATCGTTCTTTGCGCACAAAACGCCTTGGCTTTCAGCTCCGAATCGGAACTCGATATTATGCCGTTCCCTAACCACCTCAAGCTGGAACTCAGCTGCAATGAGAGTGGGAAACCGCTCGCTGCTTATCTTGCATGGTCATCGATTGGAGGCTGGAACACCAGGCGGGTGTAGGCTTGCTACTTCCGTGGCCAGCCTTTGAAACCGACGATTACCGCCAGGGAGAGGCAGAAAACAACGCTCAACCCTGCCGACACGAAAGAAACAGCGAACGCGGCAAGATACATGAACGGCCCGAAGCTGAATTGTCTGGTGATCTGATCAATGTGCTGAGGGTCCACGCTTCGCCCCCCCCCGAGCAACCTTCCATTTTTTGAGGCGTAGTGCCACAACCCCTTGAATGCTATTGCTATCCCGAAGAAGGTGCCGGAAAAGACCGCACCGGCAACCTTCGCTTCAGGGTGAAGAAGGTATTCCGCCACCAAGGCGGTCGGAAACGGCAGGAAGGTGACCAGCAACAGCACCAAACCGTTCAAGTACAGGAACGTGTGATCGCTTCTCTGGACGAAGGTGAAAATCCGGTGATGGTTCACCCACTTGGCGAGGACCGTGACAAAGCTCGTCACGAAGGCAAGGTAGTGGGGCCACAGCGCCAGCAAGGCAGAACTCAGGCTCTGATCGGCACCGAGTTCCGAAGCATTTGGCACTTTGATGGTCAAGACCAGCAGTGTTATGGCGATGGCGAAAACCCCGTCGCTGAACGCCTCAATGCGTCCTGTTTCCTTTCTTGCAAAGCTCTTGACCATGGCTCTCTGCTGCCGGCAAGACGTTGCCACTGGAGCAATCGCTCAGGGCTTGCTTCTCAGCCGGGACAGGAGATTACTCACGAATTCTTCACGTTCCAAAAGTCCTAAGTGCCATGCCCGGTTGTCGGTGCCTACTCTCTCAGTTTTTAGGTTGGAGAGGGATGACTCGAGTATTTCGATCAGAATGCCCGCCTCTTTTTCAGTCAACTCAATCCTGGTCATATCACTAGCCTCCCTTTTTATATCGAAGCCGCTTCTCCAGCTTTCAGGTTCTCTGACAGAGAGTCGGTAAGGTGATCGATTCCTGGCCTTCATTCGGAGATACAACCCGCTGTTTTACCGACTCGTGTTGTCATCATTATAACTGCCATGAAACGTGTTACAATTAACAAATACGGAACAAGAGCGGTAAGCGGATAGAAAAGCATTGCTCGCTGCCCCGAAAATCGAAGCCAGCGCAACCTTCCCCAGGGGCATGAGCCACTGAAGGAAAGGGGAAGTGACCATTCTCACCAAAATCTCTTGTCAAAACGAAAAGATGAAACCACCTACAGGTCGGTTCTTCGGGCCGAGGTTTCGACACCTTCGAGGGCTGCAATTATCCCGCCGGTCGAGGATTTTCAAAAATGGCAAAGACCTATACGTTCACCACCAAACATTACCCGGCAAATGATCTCCTTGCCCTTGATTTGCAGGATCACCTGGATGAAATGGCAAAGCTCGGATGGGAGATGGTAAGCACCGAACGACTCATCAATGAGCATAGTCCAGCCACGCCTCAGCTGGTACTTTTCTGGGGCAAAGAAGCAGAGAGGTAAGCGTGGCCTCGATCAACAAGCCCAACCCACGCGTTGGACACATCCGAGGAACGAACAAAAGACAACCTGACAGGCCGAGGGTCACTCCAGGCAACAGGCTACCTCGGTTCGCTTCAGCACAAGGTGTTGTATGAAAGATCCGCACACAACAAGGGCACAAATGGTTCGTGAGATCGCCGAACTTCGCAAGAAGGTGGCCCGGATGGAATCATCGGCACAAGAATACAAAGAGCTGGAATCGGAGATCCAGGCTTCCCGAAGCTATGCCGAGAAAATCGTGGAAACAGTGCGGGAGTCGCTTGTGGTGCTCAATTCCGACTTGGTGATTCTCACCGTAAATCGGAGTTTCTACGACACCTTCAAGGTAACGCCCGAGGCAACGATCGGGAAATTCATCTACGATCTGGGCAACGGGCAGTGGGACATTCCCGAACTGCGGACACTGATCAAGGAGGTGCTCGCCAATTGTGCTGTTTTCAACGGGTATGAAGTTGAGTACGATTTCCCTGACATCGGCCCGAAGACCATGCTGCTCAACGCCAGGGAGATCTCCAGTAGCAACATCGGCTCGCGAATAATCCTGTTGGCAATGGAAGACATTACCGAACGCAAGTTGGCGCAGGAGCGGGTCAATGAAGTCATAAGACAGCACCAAGCCATTTTGAATCACATCCCCTACGCCGCCTGGCTTAAGGATAGCAACGGTAAGTATGTCACAGCAAACGTCCCTTTTAACCAAATATTCGGAGTGGCACCTGACGATCTGACTGGGAAGAATGATTACGATATCTTTCCACCGGAACTGGCTGCGAAATACGAGAAGGACTCAAGGGAGGTCATTACGACCGGCAAGCGTGTCCTTTCCGAGTGCTCCACCGTTGATCGGGGGGGGAGGGTTCAGTACCTGGAAAAGACGGAGACACCTATTTTCAACGATATGGGAGTGGCCATTGGGATCATCGGGATCGTCCAGGACATTACCCGCCGAAAGGAAGCAGAGATAACGCTGCAGCACTCCAGCACCCACGATTTCTTGACGGGCCTTTATAACCGAGCGTTCTTCGGCGAGGAAATGGAACGGCTTGCCCACAGCAGGATGTTCCCTCTGAGTATCGTGATGGCGGATATCAATGGTCTGAAATCTGTCAACGACAAACTGGGACACGAGGCGGGTGACCTTCTGATCCGATTGGCCGCCCGAATCATCCAGGGAGCATTCCGGGCCGAGGACATCGTTGCCCGTCTCGGGGGGGACGAATTTGCTGTCCTGCTTCCGCAAGCCGACAAAGATGTCGCCGAGGGCGCAGTCAAGAGGATCATGGGCTGCGCTGAAATCATCGATGGTACCGTGAGCATCGCTTTTGGAATCGCTACCGCCGAAAGCGGAGAGCAACTTGCAGAAACGTTACGTCTCAGCGACATGAGGATGTACCGAGATAAGTTCGACTACAAGGCTGATAACCGAAATTGATGATCCGTTTCCTCTGCCCCTTCGAGCTTCCTTTCCCCTCCGCCGCATAGCTAAGCTAGTTTTGTACAAAATGCACTTTGGCTGTTATAATCTGACCGTAACTCAAGCTCACGCACTGCCCGACTGACACAGACTTTACGTTCAACAACTCTTGTGTGCGGGCAATCCATATTGATCGGGGTGAGCCGATGAATGCACCTGCAAACTTGCCCCGGTCGCTGGTCCGCGTTACGTGCCCATTTTGAGTGGAAATCCCGGCCTATGTTGCACAAAAAGTACACTATTCTCGTGGCTGATGACGACCCAAACGGTCGGCTGCTGATGGAACGAGCTTTTAAGGCCAGCCTTGTAAAGGCAGAGCTTCGACTAGTGGCATGCGGAGAAGAAGCAATTGCATACCTTAAAGGTGAAGGAGTGTTCGCCGACCGTTCAAATTATCAGTACCCATCATTCCTTCTCACTGACTTGAAAATGTTTCCCGGTGACGGGTTTTCGATTCTCGCCTTTCTGCAAAGTACGCCAGACTCTGCAATCATTCCCACCATCGTACTTTCATCGTCAAATGACTCGGATGACATAAAAAGAGCTTACATGCTTGGAGCCAGCGCCTATATTGTCAAACCGCAGGAACCCAACCAGTTGGTTGAACTACTAAAGGCAATTGCCGCTTTCTGGCTGATTTGTGAAGTGCCTGAGGTAGATGAGATCGGCCGACGAGTGTCAACAAGTAACCAAGGAAAATTGGGCGAAAGGTTCTCCTAACGATAGCAAAGACGCACCGGGGATTTCGATTTCAAAAAAAGGTTGCTTCCCGCGATTACTCCAATGGGCAGTGCCATAGACGACCATGATGCACAATTGCACCCAGTTCAGGATAGACATGAGCAGTATTGTGAATCGGCTTCGAATTTTGACCCAGTATCGGCTTCCCAGGGTTAGAGGAGAGCGAGAACAAGCCAATAAGGGTTCGGTGTTCGGCCGGCCACGCGCTGGCCCGTTGGTTAAGCTAGCCTCGAGTTCGTGAAGACACTTTCGCGATACTTTCGCAGGTGTACTTGGATTCTGATGCAACTCCCTATATTTCGTTGGACGGAAATCACAAGGAAGTTTAGAATGATTTAGTTGATTTTATTATTGTTTTAGCCATAGTGCCGGGGTGGTTGTTTTAGGAGCTTGCTGGGTTCGAACCCCGTTTCCCGCTCCATACTAACAACAAGGAATCCTTCGGGATTCCTTTTTTTTTGCCCCGACTTTCACCAAACCTTTCACTAAGAAGGTTTTCAGAGAGAGTCGGGGCTTTCGTTTATTGCTGTTGGTAAGGTTAGGACAGGAGAGGGGAGCCGGCGTGGCAACTGTTACGATAAAGCTGTTGCCGAAAGCTTGGTGAAATCAGCGTGTGTCCAGGAAGCCAGTGACGATTGAAAACTTATTATTGAGCAGCTCGCGTTACTGCGGGGTGGGCGCTCTTTTCAGTGCCCCCTCAAGTTCGTGAGTCAGGCATGCTAGGATTGACGTAATCATCCTCGCTGTTAAGTATGACTTGACTTGCTCCGACTGAATCGGTGTTTGCATATCATTCTCTGTTAGTGACGCGAACCTCTGCACACGCAGATCGGAGGCGAATTTAATCTCTGCGCAGTCGCAAACATCTGCAGGATTTATTGGCTGATTAGACAGAGAAAGCGCCATTTCTGGTTGCAATATAATTTGATTAACGAGGCGTTCGCAGGACGGACGAAGCGCTCTTTGCAATTGGTTAAGTCGCATGGCACCTAGTTCCGGTTCCTGAGCTCTAGACACAGATGCAAACATTAACGATATACACAGGGCAACTCCTGTGTATGTATTTGGGTGTAGATTCATGTTTTCTCCTTTGCCATGCCTAAGTCATTATTGAGGAGTGATCAACGGCGAGATGTGTTGTGTAATGTGTGGAAAAACAGCGCATTAAATTTGCGATGTGCGCGGGTACACAGTTTTCGAACCCCGTTCCCCGCTCCATACTGACAACAAGGAATCCTTCGGGATTCCTTTTTTTTGCCCCGACTTTCGCTAAAGCTTTCGCTTTTTGATGTCGGGGTTTTCGTTTGCTACCCAGCGAAGTCCTCACCAAAGAAAGCCAGGATCCCAGTACGGACCGGGCAAGGGTGCGGCTACTTGCAGGTGAAAACCCTCACGCTCCCGACTATTTCACCATTTTCCGCCCAAGTACCAACGCCTCGACCTGCAGTGGCTGAGGCCTTATGGTGTGGGCGTTTTCGCGCCGGGCCTCGGCTTCGATGTTGTCCAAGGTGGCGATGAGCCGGTCGCTGCTGGTCACCCGGTAGAATTTCCCGAGCCGCTCACCTATCCCGGAGAGGTCAGCTCCGCCGGGGAAGACGATCACTCCGTACACGGGAAGCCGCCAGCTGCCACGGGTATTGACGACGGTCATCAGGGTCATCACGTACTCTCGTACTTGGTGGTACGGGTTCACCCCCCAGCTTGCCTTGATCGCCACTGCCGCGCGGTTTCCCGGCTGGCAGTGCCAGCCGGTGTTCTCCGCGTCCCCATCAGCGAATATCCTGCCGGAGTAGTTCTTCGCCTCGATTACCGTGATGCAGTCCTTGCTGATCACCACGCTGTCGATGAAACGGCTCACCTCTTTCCCCACCGCGACGTCAACCTGGTGCAGTACCCTCCACGCGCCGGACCTTCCCTTGGCGCTGGCGGCGAGCGTTTCCCTGATCTCGCGTTCCAGCGCGTTCTCAAACGGGGTTGAGATGGCGTTGGTGAGGGTGCGCGACGCCTCCTCCTTCTCTTTTCCGGAGGCGCTTCGGTATCTTGTTACCTCGCTCAGCAAGGCGGCTTTTTCCCGGGCCGTCTGTTCCAGCTGTTCCCTGAACTGCGCCACCTGCGCCTGCCGTTCCTGTTCGATCGACTGGATGATCGCCTCGGCGGCGCGCTGCTGCTCCCTGTCATGGCGCAGCGTGGCCTCCAACTCCCTGATCCGGCCGATAAGCACCTCGAACTGGGCATCGGAGGTCTTTTCCTGCTCGGCGATCTGGGTCTCTTTGTCTTCCATCTGGCGCAGATACTTGTCCGCGTTGGCAATTAGGATCCGCTCCCTTTCCAGGGCGGCTCTCCCCTGGATCAGCTTTATCTTCAGGAAGAGTTCCAGAATCACCCACACCAGCAGGGCGGCTATCAGGCTGTTCACCGTGGTGGTCAGGTAGGTCTGCCAGAGGCTGTAGTCACCGAAGGGATCCTTAAGCCATTCACGGTAATCCTCCGCGAAGCTCGCCGGCATGGTGCTGATCGTGTAGAGCCTACCGATGACGGGCCGGGACTGTGAGCCGGGCCCGGCGGCGGAGGGAACGGGAAGGCGCAGCATGACGAAGGGGTAGTTGACCAGGTTCACCGGAGCGGGAAGTTTTCTGACGAGGAGGTTTGGGGAGGTGGTCATCAACACCTTCTGGTCCGGGCAATAAAGGGAGTCGGTGCGGCAGTCGGTGATCACCAGGGCGAAGATGCTGTAATTGCGGTCCAGAAGCTCCTGGAGCGGTCCTCTCTGGTTGTGGATCAGCAGCGACTCGACGGCTTCCGGAAGGACGCTTGTGAGCTTGGACGTCTTGAGATTGGTGTGGATGCTGAGCAGGGTCTTGTTGAGGACGTAATCGTAGTTTTTGTGGTTGATAATGAACGCGAGCCAGAGCGAAACGCAGATCAATAGAACCAGTCGCAATACGACATACATCGTCCGTCTCATGGGAGGGAGGGTAGTCATGGCGCTCATTATAGCACGGCCGCCCCGCAATGCCGCCATTAACTGCGGCCCGGCCTCCCTGGGGTCAGTCCTTGGCGTGGCACTTGTTGCACAGGCTGCGCTGGAAGCGGGCGAAATGCGAGGGATCGCGGTCGTACATGGCGACCCGGTACTCGGCCCTGGTCTTTCCGCCGGCGGCGCCAGGGTCGCTCCCCTGGTTGACCGCATCGGTGCCGGGGTAGCCGCCATTCACGGTGAGGACGGTTCCTTTCGTGTTCCACCTGGTTATGGCGTCGAAGGCCGAGGCGTGCGCACGGTGGCAGGTAAGGCACATCACCTTGTCATCCGCCTTGGGACCGGAATGTGACGTGGTGATGGCGGCCAGTTGCCGCACGTCGGTCAGGTCACCGCTTTGGAAGGGGACCAGGGAGGTGAAGGCGGTGCTCTCGTTGCCGCTTAGGTCGCCGCTTTTCACATATCGGTTGTAGGTCCGTGCCATTGCGTCACCAAGGGCGACCCCGGATGGGTGCAGATGGGCGCCCCCTTTCCCGCTGGACATCCCGCCGTGGCAGTTCAGGCACCACTCGCTGCTCCCCTTGCCGTAGGCGACCCGGGTGTCGGCGCTGTTTTCGCCGCGGTTGTAGTCGCGCGGGGCGACGGCGATGGGCGGGTCGTAGACGAAGTTGTGGCTCGTTCCTTTGGTCCCGTATCCCGAGCCGGCCAGCATGCGATAGCTCCCGACGGCATCGGTGGCGCTTGGGGTGGCGCCGTAGGAGCCGGAGTCGGTGACGGGATTGCCCGAATCCGTTATGGTGCCCGAGCCGTCGATGACGCGGTAGTTGCCGTGCGGGTCATGGCAACTGACGCAGGAAAGGGCATACGAGGGATAGGTCCCGCCGGGGGATGAAGTGAGTGTCGTGTCGGGGAAGTACCCGTAAGCCGGCGCGACGATGTTGTGTCCGTGCCGCTCTCCCGGGCTAACCGCGCGCTCTCCGTTGACTTCGGACCAGTAGTACTGCTTGGTCAGGTAGGCGAAATCTCCGCCGGGGGTGAGCGAGGCGGGGGGGACCCCGCGGGGAGGGGCCGGACTGGTGGCGACCTGGCAGTCTTCAGGTCGCGCAGCCGCATGGCACCGCAGGCATATCTCGCTCGTCGAGGTCCCCGGCTGCAAAGCGGACAGACCGCTGCCCGCAGGCGCACCGTGGCAGCCGTCGCAGGCCCCGGTCCCGCCGTTATGGAACGCCGCGTTTCCGTTGGCGGCGTTCATCGTCAGCACCAGCAACAAAGTCATGACAGCACTCGTACCTCGCATGGCCCGTCCCCTTTCCCGCGGCAACAAGAGGAAGGTACTCTCTTGGCCCGATGATGGACTCATCGGGGAAAGTGGCTGTAACTTGAGGCCTTGGGGAAAAGAGGGCGCGGCTACCGGCTTGAGACGGAAAACGCCCCGTCAAGGGGCGCTTTGTTTGTCAAAGAACGGAGGGTACGGGCGCGAACTACTGTTTGTAGGCGTCGTTCTCGTGGCACTTGTTGCACAAGGACCATTGGTTGGGCGCGTACATGCCGGCCGGTCTCCCATACATCCCTTGCTGGTACTCGGCCATGGTCTTGCCGGTGGAGTTGGGCCCCGACTGTCCCTGCAGCGTGGGGGCGTCGATTCCGGGCCAGGATCCCGCCACGGTGAGGTAGGCCCCCTTGGCGCAGTTCCAGCGGGTTGCGCTGTCCCAGGCGGAGGCGTGGGCCCGGTGGCAGGTAAGGCAGTTCACGTTGTCATCGCTCGATGGCCCGGCGGTCGAGGAGGTGGCGATGGCGAGCTGTGTCGCATCGGAGGTTCCTTCCTCGAAGGGGACCATGGAAGTGTAGGCGCCGGCGATGGTCCCCCCGAGATTCCCCGTGGAGATGTAGGCGTTGTAGGTGGCGACGACGTCGGCCGGGAGTTTCGCGCTGTTGCCGGAGGGGTGGTTGCCCACCGTGTCGCCGGGGGTGGAGGAGTGGGTCAGGCCGGCGTGGCAGTTGCCGCACCACTCCGACATGCCCCGGCCGTAAGCTACCCGGGTGTCCGAGGTGTTCTCCGCCCTGTTGTAGGTTGCGGGGGACACGGCGGACGGCGGGTCGTTGACGAAGGGGGCGAGGGGATACGAGGCGGGCGCGTATCCGGCTCCCGCCAGCATCCGGTAACTCCCTACCGCCTCGGTTGCCGTGGGGAGCGCGCCGTAGGAGCCGGAACCGGCGATCGGCTTGCCCCCCTTCGCCACGGTACCGCTGCTGTCGAGGATGCGGTACCCGCCGTGCGGGTCGTGGCAGCTGATGCAGCTTAGGCTCGCGGATGGATACGTGCCGCCGGGAGCCAGCGCGTTGCGGGCGTCCTGGAAATACAGGAAATCGTAGGCGATGATGTTATGCCCGTGGGCGTCTCCGCTGCTGGAAACGGGGAGGCCGGTCGCAGGGTCGACCCAGGAATAGTTCTTCTGCAGCCAGGCGAAATCCCCCCCCGGCGTCAGCTGGACCGGGGGCAGCCCGGAGGGGGACGGCGGGTTTGTCGCCACCCGGTAGCTGTCGGTCGGGGTGGCGCCGGAGTGGCAGATGAGGCAGGTGGAACTTGGATCCGAGCCCTGTAGCAGGTACTGGTTCGCCGACCCCTTCGAGCTCGTCGCCATCCCGCCGGAGGAGTTGTGCACCGTGTGGCAACCGTCGCAGACGGCGACCCCGCCGCTGTGAAAGGCGAGGGCGTTGCCTGCTCCGGCCGTCGCCAGCAGGAGTGCGGTCAAAACTGTCTTGGGCACGTTCATGGATTTCTGGGATTAACCCTTCCTGTCATCCTGCCTGCGATAGACCGCCCTCTGCCCGTTCCCCGCGATGACGAAGGCACCGTTGTCCAGCTTGCCGTACAACGATTTCACCGTTCCCCGGATCGCCACGTCGAGCCGCACCGTCCCGTTCTTGTCGTCCTGCCAGGTGAACTGGAGCGACGGGAGATCCTTCACCACGAACACCCCGGTGTGGTCGGCCTTGAACTGGACGGTCTCCGGGAGCTGCGGGTTGGCCCAGGTGCCGACGACCCCTTCGGCCCTGTTGCACCCCAAGGCGACCAGCAGCATGAGTACGGTTGCGGCCACGGGAAAATATTTCATCTTGTTCCTCCTTGCAGTGATCACTGCCGTTTCATGCCGCGTCAGTACTTCTCACCCATGACGTTTAGCAGCTTGCGCGCGTTCACGTGTCCTTTCCTCGCGGCCAGGCGCAGCCATTTGACCGCCTCGCCGTGATCCTTTGGGACACCTTCCCCGTTGGTGTACATGAGCCCCAGGTTGAACTGCGACGGGGCGTGTCCCTTTTCCGCCCCCTTGCGGTACCACTTCGCCGCCTCCTTCAGATCCTGCGGGACTCCGTCTCCCTTGTCGTAGATCATGCCGAGGTTGTACTGGGCCCGGAGGTGGTTCTTTTCCGCGGCCTGCGTGAGCCAGTGGATCGCTTCCTTCTTGTCGACGGGGACTCCTTCACCCCTGTAGTACATGATGCCGAGGAGGTAGCACGAGTCCCCGCCGTGGTCGGCCTTGAAAAGCCGCAGTGCGGTGGGGTAGTCGTGCCGCTGGTAGGCCTGAAAGGCCGCGTTGAAGCCGGGTTGGGGGGGGGTGGCCCAAGAGGTGGCGGCCCAGGCCAGCATGAGGAGCGTGGGCCATCCATTGCCAAGAGTACGTGTCTTCATAACCGATCCTTTGTGCGTTGTCCGCATCCCGGAGGGGGCGAGTCCCCCCCCGCATGTCCCTTACTTGATGAGCTCGAAGAACTGGGCGCGGGAGTTGTTCCGGTCCGCTATGCCGAGAAGACCGCTGTCGCTCACGCAGATCTGCGAGGGGTAGTAGAGCTGCCCCTCCTTCCACCCCAGGGCGAGCAGCCGGCCGGTATAGGCGCCGTCCGGCCCGAGGGTCACCAGGGAGCTGCCGTTTTGATCCATGACGAAGATGGTGCCGCGGCTGTCGGTGGTCAGGTAGGTGGCGAAGCTCAGGTACTCCTTCAGGTCCTTGGACAGGGGCTTGAATTCGGTTCCCCCCTTGGATGCCGCGTAGACCGTCGAGGCGAGGCTGTCCAGGAGCAGCAGGTCGCCCCCCCGGGTCAGGGCGAGGTCGGAGCAGAAACCGGCTTGGGCAGGGAAGGGGAGCTGGCGCCGGAAGTTGCCGCTCGGGTCGAGCTCCAGGACCCTCTGCCCGAGGACGTCAAGCAGGTAGACCTCGTCGTCCGCCGCGATCTTGAAACTGCGTATCTGCGGGTCGGGGGCGGGGACGCCATGCAGGTCAAGGTACCCCGCAAAGCTCCCGTCCCCCTTCAGGTGGACGATGCGCCGCAGCTTGCCGTCCAGTGCGTAGATGTCCCCCTTGGAGTCGAGTTGCAGCCGGGTCGGTTCGGGGAGTTGCTGGACTTTCACTTCGCTTCCGCCGGAGATGCCGGCTTCCTTGAAGCTGTATTTAAGCAGGCGGCCGTTCCCCGTATCGGCGACCACTATCCCCCCCTTGGCATCGCAGGCGATCCCCTCCGGGGTGGCGAGCGCCCCCCCCTTGTCGTCCAGGTAGACCGCGGTCACCTGCTTGAGCCGCTCCGCGGCTGACGCGCCGGTGGCGGCGAGGAGCACGAACGCGAACACGGCGTATTTCATGAAGATTGAAGACATGGCTTTCACCTCTTGTACTGGTCATGGCACTGGGTGCACAGATCGCTCGTGGTCGGGAACGGGATGAAGTGCTTGTATTCCGTACCGTGCGCGCGGTGGCAGCTCAGGCACTGCATGGTCAGGTTCTTGTTCCGCTTGTCCTTCACCTTGTCCCCGATGGGGTGGGTCGAGTGTTTCTGCCAGTCGTGGCACTTGCCGCAGACGTCTATGATGGACGCCTTGTTGGTCAGGAACTGGCTGTTCGATCCGTGGGGGTCGTGGCAGGCCATGCAGTTCCCCTTCTGGATCGGGTCGTGCTTGGTGAGCGACTTTTCCTGCCTCTGGATGGTGTCCTTGTGGCAGCTGCCGCAGACGGTGATCAGGTCAGCCTTGAGCAGTCCCTTCTCCCTGGCCGCGTGGGGATTGTGGCAGGTGAGGCACCCCTGCTTGCCCAAAAGGGGCCAGTGCACCTTGTTCTTCGCGAAGGTCGAATTCACCATGTCGCTGTGGCACTCCTTGCAGAGTTCCGAGCCGCTGCGCTTGGTCTTGAGCGGCGAGCCTGAGGTGGCGTCTTCGTGGCACTGGCTGCACATCTTGCTGGCTACCGGCCGGTGCACGTCGTTGTAGAGGATGCCCGGCATGTCGGAACCGTGCGGGTCGTGGCAGGAGGTGCAGCGTGCCTTGGCGACGGGGTAGTTCATGTGCTGCTTGATGAAGATCGGCTTGTCCACCTTGTGGCAGCCGGTGCACAGGGCCGGCACCTCGTCCTTGAGCAAAAAGCCCGCCTTGCTGGAGGCATGGGGGAGGTGGCAGGTGAGGCACCCGGTGGTCACGGGGCTGTGCTTGTGCTTGACCTTGGCGATGGTTTCCCCCATCGCCTTGTGGCAGTCGAGACAGAGCGCGTTGCCGGCCCGGAGCATGTTGAACCTGTTGTCCGAGGCGTGCGGGCTGTGGCACTTCATGCAGTTGCCTTCGGCGACCGGCTTGTGGCTGCTGCGCGCGTCCGGCGGGATGACCGTCGCGTGGCACTGCGCGCAGATTTCCTTCGAGTCGGCGGCCAGGAGCTTGCCGTGGGACGAGGTGTGCGGGTTGTGGCACCCGGTGCAGTCGCCGGACTTGACCGGGGTGTGCACGAACGGCTTTTTCACCGTCTCCTGGATGTTGACGTGGCAGTCCATGCAGACCTTCCCTGTCGCGCCGGGCTTGAGCTTGTAGAGCAAAAGGGCGTTCTCCTGTGCCGCGGCGGAGGCGACGTAGAGCAGGGCGAGCAGGATCATGATGAGTATCTCGGTGCGTTGCTTCATTGCTTACTCCTCTCAGCGCTTCTCGACGATGTGGCAGTCGTCGCAGGTGCGTGCCGCAAAGGGGGGATGGAGCGTGTCCTTGAAGAACTTGGAGTCCTTGGACGCGTGCGGGTTGTGGCAGCTCACGCAGTTGATCCCGTCCGGGTTGATGTTCAGGTGGTCCTTGGCGAACTGCTCCGCCTTCAGGTCGTGGCACTCGGCGCAGGTCGTCCTGACCGGCTCGGCCAAAAGCGAGCGCTCCGCGGCGAAGTGCGGGCGGTGGCAGGTGGTGCAGTCCTTCTGCGCGGGCTGGTGCGGCGTTTCCTTCCCCATCTTCTCCTTTATCTGCTTGTGGCAGGTGAGGCAGAGGTCCGGGCTCGGCGCGAGCAAAAGGCGGTTCAGCTTGGACTTGTGCGGGTTGTGGCACTTGGTGCACTCCCCTCCGTTCATGAGCGGGGCGTGCTTGCTCCCCTTGCCGTTGAGACCCTTCTCGATGTCCAGGTGGCAGGAAAGGCAGAGCGTCTCCTGTTTCTTGGCCAGCATCCCCGGGTAGTTCGACGCGTGCGAGTCGTGGCAGCCGAGGCAGTTCTTGCGCTTGAAGGGGGCGTGGTTGGATCCGCCGGTTTCCTGCTCCATGAGCTTCGCATGGCATTTCGCGCAGAGGTCGTCCGCGGGAGCCCTGAGCAGCGCCCCCTGGGGAGAGGCATGGGGGGCGTGGCAGGCGACGCAGTTTCCGTTTAACACCGGGGCGTGCGTGTGGTTTTTCTTGAAGGCGCTCTCCTTGTCGCTGTGGCAGCCGTAGCACACCGTGTCGATGCGAGCCTTGACCATGCCGTGGATGTTGGAGCCGTGCGGGTTGTGACAGGATGTGCAGTCACCCTCGGCGAAGGGGAAGTGCACGTCGCTCATGGCCTGGCTCTCCTTCACCTTGGCGTGGCACCCGTAGCAGAGATCCGCGCCCTGGGCGACCAGGAGCTTCTTCCCCGCCGCGTGCGGCTTGTGGCAGGAGAGGCACCCCTTCCCCTTGGTGACGGCGGCGTGCGGGGCGGTCATCCCGGCCCCCTTTTCCTTGTGGCAGCCGATGCAGAGCGCGTTGCCGTCGCGGACGGTGAGCTTGGAGAACTCCGAGGTGTGCGGGTTGTGGCAGGAGAGGCAGTCCCCCCCGCTGAACGGGGCGTGCTCGACGCTGCCCCCCATCTTGAGCTTGCCGGCCTCGTGGCACTGGTAGCAGAGCTCGCTCCCCTTCTGGGTGACGCCGAAGGGGTTGTCCGCGGCGGGGGCGTTGTGGCAGCCGTCGCACGACGCGCTCCGCACCGGGTCGTGGACGCTCCCCTTCAGGAGCTTGGGCTGCTCGGAAGAGTGCGGGTTGTGGCACACCGTGCAGCGCGCCTTTTCCACGGGGTAGCCGCCGTGGGCTTTTTTGAAGCCGGCGCCCTTGCTGTCGTGGCACGCGAGGCAGAGCTTGGGCTCCGCCTGGGCCAGGAGGTTCTTCTGGTCCGAGCTGTGGGCGACGTGGCAGGCCTTGCAGCCGTCGCGGGTAAGGACCTGGTGCACCACCTTCTTCTCGAAGAGTTCCTTCTTGTGGCACTGGTAGCAGACCTGGTTTCCTTCGTTCTTCAAAAGCCGGCCGGCCTGGGACGCGTGGGGGGCGTGGCACACGGTACAGTTGCCGTTTTTAAGGGCGCTGTGTACGTTCGCCCTGTTCATCCCGATCTTCTCCTTGGGATGGCACTTGAGGCAGAGGGCGTTTCCCGTCTCCTTCAACAGGAGCTTGGGCACGATGCCGTGGCGCAGGTGGCACTCCTCGCACTTTTGTTCCTTCACCACCGGGTGAACGTCCTTCATCTCGAGGTACTTGGCCGCGAACTTCTTGTGGCAGTCAAGGCACCCCTTCTTGGCGAAACTCATCGCGGCGTGGCTCGGGCTGGTGCACAGCACGATGGCCGCATAGAGCAGGGCAGCGACGACGCCGACCGGAATACCGTATGTACTCTTCTTTCCCGACATGGTTTCTCCTCGCTCGCTCTACTTCGCCTGTTCCGCCAGGTAGAGCTTCACCTGGTACGCCTTGCGGAGCTTCTCTCCCCACACCTCGATGGACTTGTTCACCTTCTCGCCGTAGAGCTTCTTGGCGATCTCCTTGCGCGCGCTGTCCAGCGGGGCGGGCTTGGCCGGTATCACGTCCTGTACCGCGAGCACGTAGCAGTACCCCTCGGGGCTCGTGTAGAGCCTGAAATCGCCGCCTTTCGCTCCGGCCAGGGCGAGCTGCACCTCCGGGGCCAGCTTCTTCGTGATCCAGGGGGTATCGCCGAACTCGAGGCGACCGTCGCTTCCCGCCGGCACCTGCCCGGCGGCGTTCGCGGAGAGCCACTGGAATTCCGCCCCCTTCCTCAGTTTTTCGGCCGCGCTCTCGGCGTCCTCGCTCTTGGCGAAAACGAGCTCCTTCAGCTTGATCATCTCCGGCGAGGAGTAGTCGGCCACGTGCGCCCTGTAGTAGTCCTCCACCTCGCCGTTGGTCACCTTGATCTCCGGCACCACGACCTTGTCGATGAACATGCCGAAGACGATGGAATCGCGGTACTTCTTGTTGGCGTTTTTGTACTCATCGCTCCGGTCGATCCCCTGCTTCATGGCTTCCATCCGGAAAACCCTTGCCAGGAGCATGTCTTCCAGCGCGGGGACTTTCCCTTCGTTCACCTTCTTGATCTTGATCGCCTCGCCGATGCCGTGGAAGAATTTCCCCCTGATGGCGGCGGCGAGGTCGCCGACCGTGATCGGCTTTTCGCCGCGGATCTCCGCCACCACCCGGCGGTCTTTCAAAAGCTTGTCGAAGCCGGGGCGGGGCGCCTCGAAGTCGAGCTTGTCCAGCACCTTCTTGTGCAGGGTGACGTACTTTTTCTCCAGGTCCTTCCAGTACTGCGCCAGGACCTCGTTGCCCTTAAGCTCGAGGGCGCGCTGGCTTGCCTCCTCGAGCGCCTGGTTGTTCCCTTTCGGGAAGCGGATCTCCTGGAGCTCCACCAGGGTGAACGCCGGGCCGACCGGGAGCACCGCGGTCACCTCGCCCCCCTTCAGGCCCGACAGGGCCTGGGCAATCTGGGGCAGCAGTCCCTTGGGCTGCACCCATTCCCCCTCCTTGCCCCCCTGGACCTTGCCGGCGTCGATCAACTGATCGGCCAGTGCATCGAACTTCCCGCCTGCCTTTAACTGCTCCGCGAGCTTGGCCGCGTCATCCTTTTTGTCGAACTTGACCGACCTGATCTTCCACTCTGTCACCAGGTCCTGATAGATCCGGTCCACGACCTTCTGGTCCGGTTTGAGCCCTTCCAGCCGGCGCCTCTTCAGGATTTCGCCGAGGCTGCTTGCCGAGAAGTCGCTGACCCCTTTTTTCGCCTCGGGCAACTCGTCCAGCCCCATGTTGAACCCCTCCGCGATGATGAGCCGCGCGCTCACCAGGCGATCGAGCACCGACTGGTAATCTTTCTTCCCCGCCTTGGCGTCACCGCCGGAGCCCGTCCCCTCGTGGATGCTGCCGAGCGCGTCGGTGAACTCCTGCATGAGAATGGGGTCATCGTTCACCAGCGCGACCGGGGTCTGGGCGAAGCGCGGCGAGAAGGCCGGGGCCTGGAGCAGGACCGTGATCCCCTCCTTCTGGGTTTCCGCCTTCCCTTTCTCACCGCTTACCCTCTCCGGCGCGGTTTCCCGGGACGGGGCGGCCGGCGCGCTCTGCGCCTTCCCCGCGGTGGTGGCCGCTTCGCCGGCCCAGGCCGGGGTCCCGGCGCAAAGTGCCGTGATCAAAAATATCTGCATCGCGTTCATGTTCATGGTTCCCTTCCTTCATGTGTGTTGTGCGGTGAAATGCCGTCTGTCCTTCTCTCTGCCCTGCCGCTGCCGCCTCTCCCCTTCAGGGCTAGCGGCCGAGGCTTTCCGCAATCGCCTGGTGCACCATCCCGGTGGCCAGGGCGCTTGCCGTGGCGATCCTGCCGATATCGAAAAAGCGGACCCGGTCCATCCCGGTCCGGTGGTCACCCATGGACCAGACCGCCCGGCGGCTGCTCCGCTCGAGGAGCAGCGCGGAAAAGTCGACCTTGGGCGACGCCTGGGCCCCCTGGAGGTCCTGGTAGTCGTTGACCTCGCCGGAAAGGATGAGGTCCGTGCTGAGCATCCCGAAGAGGAGCTCCGCGTCCGCCAGCGAGACCCCGTCCTCCATGATGATCCGGTAGCGCAGGAGGTCTTCGCGGACCGTGCCGGGCTCGACGACCTGGAACCTCCCCTGCCTGACCAGCTCCCCGATGAAGTGCAGCGCCAGGATCTCCCCGGCGTAGCCGTGGCTTCCCTTGTCGTAGAAGGGGAGCACGGTCACCCGGTAGCTCCGCCCCGGGTCCAGGGGGCGGGCCAGGTAGACGGAGTCGGATCCCAGGGAGACCCTGGGGGGGGGCTGCGGCTCCCCTCCGGTCAGCGCCTCGGCCAAAAGCCGCAGCGCCCGGTCGGTCACCTCCCGCGGCTTGTCGACGAGCCCCACGCCGAGGAGCCCCGGGGCGTCGTCCCCCGAGAGCGCCACGCTCTCCATGCGCACGATCCTCGGGGTATCCTCCGTGGTCACCAGGCGCGAGGTGAGGGCGATCCGGGGAGGGAAGGGGGTGCGGTAGAGCTCCAGCTGGGTGACGAGCACGCCCTGCGCGCCGGTCTCGCGGCGCAGCGCCTGCGCGGTGGTCGCGTCGATCCCTCCCACGTAGCGCAGCCGGTGCCGCGTCATGAACTGCTCCAGCTGCGCTTCCGGCAGGATCGCCATGCCCCGCAGGGCGAGCCGCCTGGCGAATTCCTGCTTGAGCTCGGCGAGCGGCGCGCTGCCGCCGCTCAGGTTCTGCAGGGGGAGTATCGCGACCACCCCCTCTGCGTTGCCCGCCTTGTCCCCGGTCCATGCGGCACGGTGCCACGGCGCACAGCCGGCAACGAGCAGCACGAGCAGCCCGGCGACGAGGCTACTGAAAGAGCTTTTTGATGGCATCGTTTACCGCCCGCTCGGTGATGTCGTTCATGGGCTCTCCGCCGCCGCCGAAGAGCCGGTCCGTGATGCCGATCCCCCCCATGGTGGTGGAGGCGGACCAGACCACCCTGCCTGTCTGGGTCTCCAGAAGCTGGAAGCTGAGCGAGATGCTGTTGGCCGCCGAGCTCCCGGAGCGGACCTCGCCGTACTCCTTCACGGTGCCGGTGATGACGGCGTCCGCCTTGATGACCCCCGCCACCTTGGTGAGCTCCTCGGTGCTGGGGGCGACGGGGTTGCTGATGCCGACCCTGCTGATGCCGCGGGCGACCTCCCCCGGGGGGATGACGTAGAGGGCGCCGCTCGCCAGGAGCTTGGTGGTGAAGACGTCCCTGACCCGTTCCGCTGCCGAACTCTCGCGGGTCAGGTTGGCAAGAGGCATGATGGCGACGGTGTGCAGGGCCCCGAAGTCCATGTTGGGGTCGCGGAACACCTCCGCCGGACCGGCACAGCCGGCCAGGGCAAGAACAACGAGGGTCATGAGTGGCGGTATCCATCGTTTGGGCATAGCGAGCTCCAGTGTGCACTCCATCCTAGAACGAGCTCCTGAGCACCGCGCTCACGGTCCGCGCGCTCTCGGTGCCGGAGGAGGAAGAGGTGTTGAGTCTCTGATAGGACGCGTCCAGGGTGGTGCGCGGGGTTATCTTCCAGGTAAGCCCCGGGGTCAGCATCTTGCTCTTTTGCTGGTTCAGCGACGCCAGGTTCTCCGAGTAGGCGAAGTTGAACTGCAGGGTGCCGTCGGGGAACGGGGACCAGTTGATCCCGTAATTCTGGAAGGTGGTGCCGGTCTGGCCGCTTTGCTGCAAAAGCGAAAACGAGCCGGTCAGGTAGAGCGTGGTGAACGGGCGGTAGGTCACGCCGATGTCCTCGCGCTGGGTGCTGACGGAGGTCTCGCTGGTCCCCGCGCCGGTGGCCGCGGAACTGTTCCAGCTGTAGTTCGCGTTTAGGCTCAGGTCGCCGCGGGGCTTCAGGTTCACCCCCAAAAGGGCGTTGTAGGCCCTGATCCGCGCGCCGCTGTCGGTGCTGGACAGGCTCAGGCCGCCGCTTGCGTTCACGTTCACCCCCTGGTAGAGCTCGGCGGTGTTGCTCAAGAACAGGGAGTCGGCACCGCTGTTCTTCCCCTGGAAGGACTCCCTGCGTCCGGAATAGGTGATGGTGTCGGAGAGGGTCGAAAGGGGGGTCATGCGCAGCAGCGCGCTGTAGACGAAAGCGCCGCGATGCCCTTTGGGTTCCTCGTCGTCCTCCCGTGCTCCCCGGGCGCTTCCCGAGATCCAGTCGTTGAAGCGGTGGTCCGCCATGAGGGCGTTGCTCACGGTCCACTTGGTGAAGCCGTCGGGCTGAGAGCTCGTCAGGAAGAGGGAGCCGTCGTAATAGAGCGCCGGTGAGTCGGTCAGCCGGACTTTCACGTCCGTGTTCAGCATCTGTGAAAGAACGGAACTCCTTTTCTGCACCGATGCCGCCGGGACCTCGTCGAAGGCCTGGATCTCGGTGACGAAGAGGTTGAAGGTGGAGGGAAACCCGATGATCCCGGGGGGGACCTGCGTCGGGTCAAGCGGCGCCGCGACCACCTTCAGGTACCGGGTGGTGGCCGGGGCGAACTTGATCTCGAAGCGGTTCTGGAACGGATCGAGGGTCAGCCCGGAGACGGTGCTGACGCGGGTCCAGGTGAGGTTGTCCTGGCTTTGGTAGACGGTAAAGGCGTACTGCCGGGCGATGGCGTCGGGGAGCCTTTGCCCGTTGGAGGTGGCGACCCAGACCAGCACCCGGTTCACCGTGGTCTGCGGGTTTTGAAAGTCGAAGCCGAAGTTCCTCTTCGCTTGCAGCCCCGGCTGGGGGCCGAGATCGACACCGGCGCTCGTCCCCACGTTGCCGTCGACGAGCAGCGGATAGCTCCCGAGGGTTGCGGTCTCGGGGACCACGTACTGCTGCCCCGGGCCCGTGAGGGCGAAGAGCCCCGAAACCAAGGTGAGCTGCTGGTCCACCATCCCCCGGCCGCTGGAAGAGGTGTCGGTTCCCTGCCCGGTCACGTTGTAGGTCGAATAGAGCGAGACGCGCTCATCGAAGAACTGCCCGCTGTAGCTTGCCATGCCGGTGTGGGACGCCTGGGACACGTCGAGCCCGACGAGCTTGTCCTTCTGGTCGTTGTAGTTGAAGAGGTATTTGAGGTCGAGATTCTTCACGTTGTAGGTGATCCCCAGCGTGGCCCGGTCGCTGCCGCTGTCCTCCACCTGGCGCCGGCCGTCGAAGGTGTTGATCCTGTTCAGGAGCAGGCTCACCGCCGGGAGCCCCTCCGGACGCCACCCGATGGAGGCGTGGTAGTCCTCGTTGTAGCGGTCGGGAAGGGACGTCCCCGCGCTGGAGTCGGCCTCCTTTCTCTTGCTGTAGCCAAGGCTCGCGTTCAGCATGGGGCTTCCCATGAGCAGGTCCACGCTCGGCAGCGAGGTCGTGATCGAGGAGCGTGCCCCCGTGCCGTTGGTGGTGAGCCAGTTGCGGTCGCTCTCCCACAGGTACCCGGCGCGCAGGGACAAAAGCGGGAGAAAAGTCTTGTTCAAAAGCAGGTTGTACTTCTGGGTCAAACCGTCCCCCTTCTGGTCGCCGCTCGTACCGGTCGCGTCCCGGGTCTGTGACTGGAGGTGGCTGTAGTCCCACTCCAGGTAGCCGTTGAGAAGGTCCGCCGCGGCGCGTTGCGGCTGCAGCAAGACGCCGAAGAGGCAGATAAGGCAGGCGTGGACGGTCCGCGCCGCAGCTGTGAACCTCGTGCCGTGCACCGGATGGTCACCTTTCGCCCATCAGCGCCAGCCGGTACGGGGACGCGGGGAGCTCCAACTCGTGCTCGAGCCGGTAGCTCACCAGGTTGACCAGCTGCACCCGCTTGCGCGCGGGGTTGACGGCGTAGAGCCTGTTCTCGTCCGCGTCGATGGCGAGGTAGGCCGGGCTCCCCCCCAGCGGCACGGTGGCGATGGTGTTGAAGGTGAAGGGGTCGAGCGCCTGCGCCCAGGCGTCGGACTTGCGCCCGGTGTAGACGATGCCGGAGCGCTGGTCCACCTTCAGGGCGCACACCCCCATCCCCACGTAGTACCTCCGCTGCTGTGCCAGGGTGAAGGGATCGAGGACGTCCAGGTACGAGCTGAGCGCGTGCACCGCGTAGAGTTGATCGCCGCTGCGGCTGAAGGCGCCGCGTCCGTCTCCGGGCACGCTCCCCACCGTGGCGCTCACCGTCCTGCGCGCGAGGTCGATGACGGTCATGGTGCCGGCAAGCCCGTTGAACACGTACCCTCTCTGCCCGGCGGGGTCGATGAGTACGGAAGAGGGGGCATCCCCCACCGCCAGGCGCCCCGTCTCGAAATACCCCTGCGGGTCCACGAAGCTCACCGTGTTGGAGCCCCTGTTGACGGACAGCAGCGTCCTGCCGTCGGGGGACAGGGCGAGGTCCTCCGGGGAGTCGCCGGGGGTGAGCCTGATCCTGCGCACCTCTTCGCCGGTGACCATGTCGATCACCTGGACGGCGTCTTCCCCGGAAAGGGCGACGTAGGCGCGCCTGCGCTGCTGGTCGAATATGACGCCGCGGGGCGCTTGGCCGGTGGCGATGAAGCCGGCGACCTCGGCCGACTGCTTGTCGAAGACGGCGATGGTGTTGGACTCGGGGATGGTCACGTAGCCGGTAAGCCCGACAACGGGCCTTGGCGGCTCCCGGACGGTGAACACCGGGGTGAATCGGAAACCGGCCCCGATGGAGTTGTCGAAATCAAAGGAAAGAGACAGCAGGAGCGCTTTCTGCTTTTGGACCGTGAAGGGGGCGTTGACCGTCACCCGTTCCGGCGCCTGCAGGGCCGCGCTCCCCTCCTCGCGGCGCAAAAGCGGGTGCGAGATGCGCAGGGCAAGGCCGCTGTAGCTTCCCGGGGGGAGGGTGGAGGAACCCAGAAAACGCTGGCGGGTGAGTTCCGCGGGCCTCACCTCTTTAACTGCCAGGGAGACGGGAAACTCCGCGCCGTCCTCCCGCACCGCGCTGACCCCTTCGAGGGTGAAGCTAAGACGCTCGGCAGCGGGGGGGAAGGGACGGGTGTAGAGAAAAAGCTCTCCCTCTTCCACGAGCGGCGGCCGCAGAGAGACGAGCTGGGTCTGGCATCCGGCCAAGAGGGCGGCCAGGACGATTGCGATGAAACGTATCTTCATAGAGGTGCCACGCTGCGGGGTGAGGGGCCCCGGACCAGATCATGCGGTTACCGTGAAATCGGGCTGGCCCGAAGGCCAGCCCAGTTGCGGCATGGCGAGGCGCTAAGGCCTCTCAATACAAGGTTGCTTCGTTAATCCTTGGCGTGGCACTTGTTGCACAGGGACCGCTGGTAGGTGGCGTAGACGGTGGCCGGCCTCTGGTAGAAGGTTGCCTGGACCTCGTTCATGGTACGGCCGAGGCCGTAGGACTGAGCCGAGCTGTTGGTGGAGTCGGTGCCCGGGTAGGCGCCCGCCACGGTGAGGAACTCGGTCTTGTTGGTCCAGCGGGTCATGCTGTCCCAGCCGGAGGCGTGGGCCCTGTGGCAGGAGAGGCACATGACGTTGGAGTTGCTGTCGGCGCCCCCTTTCTGGGACCCGTCGTTGACGGCGTGCAGGGCCAGGTTGGCGCGGTTGTTGGACCCCTCTTCGAACGGAACCATCGAGGTGTAGGCGTTCGCCACGGTGCCGCCGAAGTTGCCGGAGCTTACGTAGGCGTTGTAGTTGGCGAGGATGTTCGCGCCCAGGGTGGAGTCGCTGCTGGCCGGGTGGATCAGGCTGGTGCCGCCGTCATAGTTGGCAGTGGAGTTGTGGATGTTGGTATGGCAGTTGGCGCACCACTCGGACATGCCGGTACCGTAGGCCACGCGGGTGTCGGTGCTCGCCTCGGAGCGGTTGTAGGCGGCCGGTGCGACGGCATACGGGGGGAGTGCCGCAAAGGGCTGGATGCCGGCTACGCCCGACACGGAATCCGGGAGGTATCCCGGGCCGCCCAGGAGGCGGTAGACGCCGACCGCCTCGGTGGTGGTCGGAGCCGCGCCGTAGGAGCCGGAACCGTTGATCGGCAGCGATACCGCCACGTCGTTGGCGCCGTTGTAGCCGGTCCCCGCGACGACGGGACGCTGCACGGTGCCCGCCGCGTCGACGATGCGGTACTTGCCGTGGGGGTCGTGGCAGCTCGAGCAGGCGAGGTTCGCCGCGGGGTAGTTGCCGCCCGGGGCGGTGGTCAGGGTGCTGTCGGGGGTGATGCCGAAGTCGGCGGCGACCACGTTGTGGCCGTGGCGCTCGCCAAGGCTGGTGGTCGGGGTGCCGTGGCTGTTGTAGTTGAAGGTCTCCTTCACCCAGGCGAAGTCGCCGCCGGGGGTGTAGTTGGAGGGGACCGTGCCGCCCGCGGCGGCGTCGGTGGTCATGATGTGGTAGCTCCCCGCCTTAGCGGAGGTGGTGGCGTGGCAGTTGAGGCAGGTCGAGCTCTGGTCGCTGCCCTGGAGCAGGTAGGTGACCCCTTTGAGCTGGGTGGCGTTGCTGCCTGTGCCCATCGCCTTGTTGCCGGAGGAGTTGTGCATGGTGTGGCACCCGTCACAGTACGCCACGCCGCCGTCATGGTAGGCGAAGGCGCTGCCGGAGGCCAGGAGGGTGAGGACCGCTGCCGCTGTCAAAGACTTTGCTGCTTTCATTGTGTCTCCTTGTCAAACCAATCAGTAAAATAAAAGTTCTTCATTACCAACTGCGCCGTTTTGAGTACTGTTCGCTTCTTCTCACCCCCCTTTGATGCCGGTCGTGGACGGCTCGGTCTGGAACACCCGGTACACGCTGACGCCCCTGGCCCGGCTCTGGGCCACGTAAACCCGGTCATGGTTGACGACGAGTTCCATGGGAGCGATGAGGTTGCCCGGTTCCAGTCCCCGGAAGCCGAACTCGGCCTGGAAATTGAAATCCCTGTCGAAGATCATCACCACGCAGCGCAGGGTGTCCGCCACGTAGATGTTCCCCCGCTCATCGGAGGCGATGCCGCTTACTATGTTGAACTTCCCCGGCGTGCTGCCACGCATGCCGAAGGAACGTACTTGGTGGCCGGGGGTGACCAGGTAGGCGGAGAAGAAGACCGGCACCGTGAAGAGGAGATTGCCTTCCCGGTCCACGCTGAAGCCGACCATCCCCGATTCGCTTCTTTGCTTCTTGCTGAACCCAAGGATGGTTCCCAGGTCGTACCCGGAGCTGAAGGTCCCCTCCCGGTCGGTAAGCGCCACCTTCATCGTGTTCCTGTCGACGAGGTAGAGGTGATCCCCGTGCCAGCTGATGGTGTCCGGTACGAATTCGGTTCCGTACTCTGTAGGGAGTCCCTTCATCTCGAGCCTTGCCTTAGGTTCCCCACGGTAGTCGCACCGGGTCACCTTGTAGCTTGCGTTGGACCGTGAGAGGACGAATATCTCGCCGCTGTCCGCCACCGCCACCGCCGTGATGTTGCCGAAATCGCCGTTGTCGCCGAAGCGGTACACTTCCATGCCGCTGTCGTTGAAGACCCGCACCGTCCGGCTGCTTGGGTCCGCGACGTAGGTCTCCTCGCCGCGCCGGTCGACCGCGAGGTTGACCCAGTTGTATGGAATCGCCCCGTTGAAGTCCGACAGCGTGTAGAGATAGGCCGCTCTGAAAACGGCCGCCGGGGCCGGTGCCGCGAGGGCGGTGATCAGGATGAGAGAGAGCAGCATGCCGCGGTAAATCTTGTCCATGTGGAACCGATGGTTGTCCTGGGCTCGACCCATGTGGCGCAGCGCCACAGGTGTTTGCAGCATACGACACGCGCCCTTTCCGGAGCGTTGCCGCAACGTTTCCATTTGGTAATGTGACGTTCTTTACTTAAAGAGTAGGGTTGATGGGGAGCATAGCTGAAGTATCGTTACCGGAATCTGTTGCGGACATTACCATTTGGTAAGGTTGGCGGAGGGCAAGGCCCCGACGGAGGAGGCCCCGTGGGGCAGAAGAGGTGTGTTGCAGCAGGAGATGACGCGTTACTGCAGGAAATGACGCGTTACTTCAGGAGAGCGCGACGGCAGGAGAGAGGCGGTTCCGGCAGGAGAGAAGCGGTGCGGATGGTTGGCGGTTGGAGATGGAGTCGCGGCTCGCTCCAGCCCCGGAGGGGATGGGCGGGTAGGGGGCAAGTCTCGAGCTTGAGCCCGCAGGTCGGGGCGGATTACGCGTTGGGCGGGGGAGGGGGGAAGCGAAGCAGTATGGTCGTGCCGAGGTCCGGGGAGCTTTCCACGGAGATGGCGCCGTGGTGCAGCTCCACGATCGATTTCACGATGGACAGGCCGAGTCCGGAGCCGTCGGGATGCAGGGTCCGGTGCCGATCCCCGCGGTAGAACCGGTCGAAGATCCGGTGCACCTCCTCCGGTTTCATGCCGTGGCCGGAGTCGCTGACCACGACCTCCTGGGAACCGTCCGCCGCGGTCAGGGTCCGGACCTCGACGGTGCAGCCGGACGGGGAATACTGCAGCGCGTTGCCGACCAAGTTGCTGACGGCGCGTTCCAGCATCTGCGGGGCACCATACATGCGGCCGCTGCCGCTGTAGCTGATGGTGATCCCCTTGTCTTCGGCGACCGGTTCGTAAAAGGCGCAGACCTTCTCGATCTCCTGGGCCGGGTCGAAGAGGACGAACTCGACGCGCTGGGCGGGATGTTCCGCGCGGGCCAGGAACAGCATGTCGTCGATCAGGCGCGACAGGCGATGATACTCCTCGGCGTTGGACTCGAGGGTCTTTCGGTATTCCTCCGGGGGGCGCTCCCGGGTGAGAGCGACCTCGGTCACCCCGAGCAGGTTGTTTATGGGGGTGCGCAGTTCGTGGGCAAGGTTCGAGGAACTCTGCGAGAGCTTGGTGAACGAGTCCTCGAGCCGCCCCAGCATCCCGTTGAAGGCCGATGCGAACCGCCGCAGCTCAACCGGCCACTGCAGGGGGTCGAGGCGCTCGTTGATCCGTTCCACCGTTATCTGCTCGGCAACTCCGGTGATGTCACGCAGGGGAGTCAGCGCCTTGCGGGCAACGAGGACTCCGACGCCGGTTGCCGCCACTATCCCGCTTATGAAGATAAACGCCAGCTGGATCTGCTTCTTGCGGATGGCCTTTATCTCGGCGGTGGCGTCCAGACCTATCTGGATCATCCCGCCCGACGGGCGCCCGACGGGCTCCAAGTCGCAGCTGATCAGGTATTCCCGCCCGTTGGCCCCCTTCACGTAGCGGGTGGTTACCTGCCGGGGATGGGGCAGGTCGCAGTGAAAGAGACTCGACGGGAGCACCTGCGACATCCCCGGCGTCTCGATCAGGAGCCGCCCGGAGCTGTCCTCGATGCGGATATAGTACTCCGGGGTGGCGACGTTGGTTCCTTCCCACTCGATGTCCTTGCGGATGATCTCCAGGTCGCCGGGGCTGTCGGAAAAGAGGGCACGGTAGGTCTGCAGTCGCCCCTGGACGAAGTCCCTATCGGCCTGTTCCATCACCTGGTACATGGACCAGGTGATGTAGACGATACCGCACAGGAGGGAAATCACTGCGGACAGGATGTAGAGAAGGGCGAGCCTGCCGGTGATCGATGGCTTTCTGAAGAAGCTGTAGGAGCCGCTACTGCTCTTCCAGAACATAACCGACTCCACGGATGGTGTGAATCAACTTTCGCGGGAATGGATCGTCCACCTTGGTGCGCAAGCGCCGGATTGCCACATCCACCACGTTGGTACCGCTGTCGAAGTTCATGTCCCAGAGTTGGTCGGCAATGACGGTGCGGGTCAGCACCTCTCCCGCTCGACGGGCCAAAAGCGATAGCAGGGAAAATTCTTTGGGGGCCAGGTCGAGGCGGGTCCCGGCACGGAAGGCCCGGTGCCGGTTCAGGTCGAGGGTCAGGTCGGCAATCTGGAGGGTCTCCTCGTGACGCAGGGGGCCGCGACGCAGTATGGTGCGCACCCTGACCAGCAGTTCGGCAAAGGAAAACGGCTTCACCAGGTAGTCGTCGGCCCCAAGCTCCAGCCCTTTGATCCGGTCGCTGACGGTATCCCTTGCGGTGAGAAAGAGCACCGGCAGTCCCTTGCCCTGCTGACGTATCTCCGTCACCACGGACCAGCCGGAGCGCTCCGGGAGCCCGACGTCCAGGATGACTAGGTCGTAGGCTCCTGTGAGGACCAGGTGCAGGCCGTCCTCACCGTTTTGAGCAGTGTCGACGACAAAACCGTTTTCGGTAAGTCCTTTTTTGAGGAATGTTGCTGTCTTTAACTCGTCTTCCACGATCAAGAGGCGCATAGATTATCTCACTGCCACAAGCAAATTCTGGCATGATAGCAGGTGCCCTCCATCTGGTTGAGCATATTGCATTGTATATAAAGTTTTTAAAAAGCAATTTGAGTCATAAGTGGATCTTATACTTTAAGCAATATATTTATCAACAAGTTTACGCGATCGGAATGGGCACTACCAGGCTGCGGTTGTCGCGGCGGGGACCTACCTCCTCCCCGATAGCCTACGGCCTTGCCGCCTACTACATTCGCGCGGTAGCCGATACCGCGGGCGTCGTCGAGGAATTGGCTGAAGACAACACCAACCTTGAAGTTCCCGCCAACAACCAGCCACGGCCTTTTAGTCCACTGTGAGTATTCCTTGCTTCGTCTATGACATGTATGAGAGGCTTTTATATATTGCTACGACTGATACAATAGAAAGTACTCTTGCCCCTATTTTATGGAATGACCGAACCTACCCATAACCCATAAAGGAATTCCCAAATGGACATCCCACGGATCTTCAACATCACCGAAAGTGCTCACCGCATTCATAACCCCTTCACTCCCGAAAAGCTCGCCACTCTCGGTGCGGCACTGCGTCTGGAAGCGGGGACCCGGGTGCTCGATCTGGGCAGCGGTTCGGGGGAGATGCTGTGTACTTGGGCTCGCGATTACGGCATCATCGGAACCGGCATCGACATGAGCCGGTTATTCAGCGAGCAAGCAAAGCTCCGCGCAGAAGAACTGGGTGTCACCGATCAAGTCACGTTCATCCATGGCGATGCCGCCGGCTATGTCTCGGACGAGAAAGTCGGTGTGGCAGCTTGTGTCGGTGCCACCTGGATCGGCGGGGGAGTGGCCGGCACCATCGAGCTCCTGGCGCAGAGCCTTAGCGCTGGAGGGATCATCCTCATCGGCGAGCCATACTGGAGGCAGTTGCCGCCGACGGAAGACGTTGCCAAGGGGTGTCTCGCCGGCTCGATCTCCGAGTTTCTCATGCTTCCAGAACTTATCGCGTCTTTTGGCCGCCTGGGCTATGACGTCGTTGAAATGGTGCTGGCCGATCAGGACGGCTGGGACAGATACGAGGCGGCCAAATGGCTCACCATGCGCCGATGGCTCGAAGCCAATCCCGATGATGAGTTAGCAAACGAGGTCCGCGCCCGATTGACTTCGGAACCGGAACGCCACGCCGCTTACACTCGCGAATACCTGGGTTGGGGCGTCTTTGCACTGATGCAGCGGTGATGAAAATCCCAATTGCAAAGTTAACCGATTCAGTCTACGCTCCCCGCAATCACTCATTGCGGGAGCCTTTATGAAAACACTTTCTGTCGACGATCTCTCCAGCCTTAGCAGTCAGGCAAAACAATCCCCACGCAAGCGGATGAATCGCAACCTTCATTCCGAACTGTCCGACCCCATCCAGCGCTTAGCCATAGCGATGGAACCTGACACTTATATTCGCCCCCATCGCCATCAGCAGACATGGGAGCTTTTGACCCCGCTGCGTGGCCGTTTTGTGGTCTTGACCTTTGATGACGAGGGCGTGGTCGTCGGCCGTGCAGTCCTTGGTGACGGCGTTTCCGTTGTTGAAACTCCGGTCGCAACATGGCATGCGGTCCTCTCTCTTGATACCGACGGTGTCATCTTTGAAGTCAAACACGGCCCTTATGCTCCTTTCAAAGAGGAAGACTTCGCCTCCTGGTCGCCTTCTGCCGAGGATGATACGCAGAAGGAGCTCATGCTTTGGTTCCGCGATGCCGAAGTCGGGCAGCGTTGGCCCGGTTTTGGGGCTCGGTGACAGAGCGTCAGGGAGAGCACAGCACATGAGAATCGCAACCGGACATGACCTCGAGGCGATCGTCGCGATCTATAACTCGACGGTACCGACGCGACAATCCACCGCCGACACGGCAGAGGTCAGTGTCGCCTCCAAAATGGAATGGTTTCGGCAGCATGAGCCCCACAAGCGTCCCTTGTTGGTCTGTGAAAGAGACGGCAAAATAGTTGCGTGGGTGAGTTTCCAGTCCTTCTACGGCCGACCTGCGTATGACCACACTGCCGAAATAAGTATCTATATTTCGCCTGAGCAGAGAGGCCAAGGGCTCGGACGTCAGGTGCTCGCAGAGGCATTGGAAATGACGCGAGACCTTCAGATCAAGACCGTGGTCGGTTTCATATTTTCGCACAACGAACCAAGCATCCGGCTGTTCAAGTCAGTTGGCTTCGAGGAGTGGGGTAAACTACCAAGTATCGCTGAAATGGATGGGGAGGAGTATAGCCTCTCGATTTTGGGGAAAAGGGTCAATCCGTAATACGTAGAACCAGTAAAAGCCTGCGTACGCCGACTGCTTTGGCTTTGAAACATCTGTTCCAGTCAGGCAATCCTTCATCCGTCTCGCAGGCAATAGTAGAGCTGGCATGTTTGAGCTCGTCTTACTGCTGCAAAGGAGGGACAGATGAAAAACTGCAAGGGGGAACTCGTACTGGGGACGGAAGACGTGGTACAGGTCGTTGCCGAGATTCCGAAGAACCATCGCCATCTGCGCACGACGTTGCAACTAGCCGACGGATCCTCCATCACGTTGCAGGAGGCGACCGTCGCCGCCATCGTTCGTGCTTACGTAGCGATCAAGACTGATCCGGTGAGGAAGTCGATGCAGCTTTCAGGGCGCAAGCTCACCGAACGGAAGTCCGGCTATGCGGCGTGGCAGCTTCTTGAGGAAGCTTGATGGATAGGCGGCGCTAAGAGAGAAGGCTGGGACCGCTCCACCTGATCAGGAACGGACCCAGTTTGTTCGTTGGTTGAAACGGCGCGTTCGGGGGAGGTGAACCTGGTGCTAAGCTCCACTGAGACTCAGAGCCCTTATCTGTTCTTTCAAGGCGTCCGGCTTTTTTATCCCAACTAATGCCGCCTCTTTCATGGGACCAGACGAGGTGGCAAATTCCAGCGTCCCAAGATCGAAAATCTTCTGCAGCAAGTTTTGGGAGACGTTGATGCTGCGAATGTCTTTTATTTCGATCTCATAGGTCCTTGTATTGAAAATCCCGAACTTGGTTATGATCCTTGTGCTTGTTACCCGGCCGTGGATGCCAAACCTTTTCCAGGCGATGACCGCCACCATGCAGCCGGCAAAGAACAGCAGAGTTGGGGAGCTGAAGGAACCAAGCGCAAAAATAGCAGCTAATCCGAGTCCCACGCTGTAATTGGTCCAGGCTGGATACCCTTCGAAGATCGCTAAATCGTCCATGCCCCACCTCCTGATAAGCTTTATTGGTGTTTGCTAACCAAGCATGGGCAGTGTACAGGGCGCGTTTCGTTTTGCAACCTTTTCGAGATGGATGGCTGGCTAGTGCAGAAACGTCTCCTCTATGAAGTCGGCGACGGCGCTGGGGTCGTTCAGGTCCAGCACCGGTACGTCGAGCACCAGGTCGGCGTCGCTCGCGACTGCCACCAGTGTGGGGTCGTTGTTTTCCCCGCGGCAGAGGAGTTCCGTACTTCTCTCCTGGCGGTTCACCTCGATCTTCGGCATGCCGCTCTTTTTGAACCCTTCGGTCAGGACGATATCCAGGTCCGAGAAGTAGGTCTCGATCAGCTCCTCGATGGGAGGGGACTGGGTGTGTTTCTTCACGATGGCGAGCTTCTCCGGCGACGAGATCAGCATGGTGTCGGCGCCGGCCGCGGTGAGGCGGTAACTGTCCTTGCCGGGATGGTCGATGTCGAAGCGGTGCGCGTCGTGCTTGATGACGCCAACCTTGTAACCGCGCTCTTTCAGGTGGGCGATGACCTTTTCAAGCAGGGTGGTCTTTCCGGTGTTCGATTTTGCCACGAAGGATACTGCCTTTACCGTCATTGGGTCTCTCCTGTCTTTTCTATGTCTTCCGGCGTGTTCAGATTGATGAAGGCGATCCTGGCTGGATCTAGTGCGACGATATCTTCGGGTCCCACTTCCCTGACCCTCACCCTGGGATACCAGGCGTAGGCGCAGCAATCGCCGCTTTGCAACAGCTCGTCGATCGGCTGCAGGCAGCGGCGCGAGTAAAGCGCGAAGAGCGGTTCATAGCCATGTTCGGTTCTGGGGACGACGGCGTCGCATCCTTCCGTCAGCGAGCAGAGATGGTGCAGCACCGCGCGGCTCGGGAAGGGGAGGTCGCACGACGCCACGAAAACCCACTCGGTCTGCACCGAGGCAAGCGCCGTATAGATTCCGCCCAGCGAGCTGCCGGGGACTAGGTCGGGAACGACGGTAACCCCGTAGCCTTCAAAGCGCTCCCCCTGGTTCCCTACAAGCACGACCTGCGGAAACGACTCCCGGAAGAGATCCAGAACGCGCTCGAAGAGCGGCCTGCCGCGAAACTCCAGGAGCGCCTTGTCGCGTCCCATGCGGCGGCTCTTTCCGCCGACGAGGATCGCACCCGTAATGTCCAAAGCCGCGGTTTCCGGCATCGCCCGTCCCCTGCATTCCTTATCGTTCTCGTCGATCAATACCAAAGCACATCCGTTTATACCATAAGTCCCCTCCGGCTCGACCACAAATTAAATTCCGTTCCGCTACTTGCTAAAAATAAATTTATGTTAATCTTTTGCCTTGTCGCTGGGGCAGGGGACCCGAAGCGTTCCTTGCCCGTATCACTGGTCGGGGTGGCCTATGCACAAGTACAAACTGGTCATCGGTGTAATGGCGGGATGTCTTACCGCTGCATGTTCACCACAGGTGCGTGGGGGGCAGGGAGAGGTGATCCTCCTCAGGGTGCAGACGGACCCGCAGTTGAACCGCTACGAAAAGACCAGTCACGCCCTGATGCTGTGCCTCTACCAACTAAGGGAGCCGGAGGGGTTCAGGCTGCTCAGCGAGGCACGGGACGGCTTGCCGAGGCTCCTCGAGTGCGGTCGTTTCGATGCATCCGTGGTGAGCGTGCGCAAGATCGTAGTGCAACCCGGACAGACGGTGTCCCAGAATTGCGAAAAGGCGGAGGGCGCCCGCTACATTGGGATTGCCACCGGTTATTACCAGCAGGGGAAAAAGGCGACGGAGCTGGTGCCCCTGCCGACCGAGTCAAGGGGCGGGCGACTCCGCGTCGATCTGGGCGCGCAGGAGATCGCAGGCGCGAGGGTGGAATGACCATGCCACACGGACCTGTCTTCTGGCACCAGGGGATGTTCCTGCAGCCGCAGCATTTCCAGCTCGCCGAACGGAGCGCGGACCTCCGCTTCACTCCTTACCGTCAATGGACCACGCCGCATCTCTGGGGTGTCTGCCGGGCCGACGTCGAGCTAACCGCGTCAGGCATCCGTTCGCTTTCCGTCACAGCCGGAGAATTCCTCTTCCCCGACGGAACCTTCCTCAAGTTTCCGGGCAACGTCGTGATCGAACCACGGCTTCTTCCGGGAACCATGGAGGCAACAGGCGGTGCGCTGACCGCCTATCTCGGGCTGAGGAAGTGGCAGGAGCAGGGCGAGAACGTAACGGTTGTCGCGCAAGGGGAGCAGCTTGGACGGGTGGCGAGTCGTTTCGTGACGGGCGAGGAGGGGACTATCCGCCAGGATCTCCACGGTGCAGGTCCCGCAGCGGAGGTCCGCCTGTTGAGCCACCTTGCGCGGATCTTCTGGGAAGACGAGCTCGACCTCCTGGGCGACTACCTGCTCATCCCCTTTGCAAGGCTCGAACTGCGCAACGAAGCGGTCGAACTCTCCCGTGATTTCATCCCACCTTCGGTCAGCATCGTCTCGTCGCCGACCCTCTTCGCGCTGGTGCGTGAAATACGGGATCTCGTCTCCACGCGTTGCCGCGGTCTCGAGGCGTGCAAGAAGCAGCGGGGCGTGCAGGACGCCGAGTTCGGCTCCAAAGATCTCGTCTATCTCCTAGCCCTGAGAACGATGAACCGCCACCTGGCACAGCTCGATCACCTGTTGGCGGGGGAGGTTCACCCTTGGCTCTTCTACGGGGCGCTGACGCAGCTGGCCGCCGAACTTTCCTCGTTTTCCGCAACCGTCTCATATGGGGAAGAGCGCCTTCTGCCGGAATACCGCCATCTCGACCTGGCACGATGCTTCTCTCAGGCTCACGACCTCATCCTCACGCTCCTGCAGCAGATCACCGCAGGCCCCGATTATTCCCTCTCCATGACATATGACGGCAGCTATCTCAGCTCCGAGCTCGCGCCCTCCCACTTCCAGGGGCGTGGCCGCTTCTTCCTGGTTCTTTCCACGGATGAAGATGCCGAGTCCGTGCTCGTTTCCCTGGCCGGCGTCGCGAAGTTGAGTGCCCGCGAACGGCTTCCGCTTCTGATCTCCCAGGCGCTGCCCGGCATCCCGCTGCACCACCTCCCGACTCCTCCCCAGGAACTGCCGCGGCGCGCCCGTTCCATCTACTTCGCCATCGACAGCCGCAGCGAGCAATGGGAGCAGGTGCAGAAGTGGAACAACCTCGCGCTCTTTTGGGACCAGGCCCCTGCGGACCTCGCGGCCGAAATCATGATAGTGAGCAGACCATGAGAGTGATCGACTGCTTCATGCCTGTTATCGCCTGGATCGTCGATTTTCGCGACGCCTTGCCGGAGTGTCCCCCGTATGAACAGGTAAAAGGTGAGATCCGGCAGCTCCTGGCACAATCGGAGACGATGAGCAAGGGGGGCGCCTTCGACCCGGAACAGTACGACGCCGCCCGCTTCATCGTGTGCGCCTGGGTGGACGAGACCCTGCTCGGTTCGCAGTGGCGCGACACGCACCGTTGGCAGCATGAGCAGTTGCAGCGTCACTTCTACCAGACCACCGACGCGGGGGTGGAGGCCTTCGCGCGGTTGCAGGCGCTGGGGCAGAAACAGCAGGCGCGCGAGGCCTTCTGCCTTTGCCTCGCCCTCGGTTTCAAGGGGCGCTACCTCGGCCCGGAGGGAGAACTTCAACTGGAGCAGGTCAGAAGCGCGCAACTGAAGCTCCTCTTCGAAGCCCCTCAAGGAGTTCCCGCTACCGATGGGATGGAGTTATTCCCCGGCGCACTCGTGCCGGACTGCGGGCCTCGCTCCGCGGCAAAGGGGACCTGGTTTCCGCTGCGACCGCTCCCCGCGATGCTGATCACATCCCCGTTCTTCCTGTTTGCAGTTTTGTACCTCGTCTATCGCTACGTGCTAAGCGGGCTTGTCCTTCCGGACCCCTAGCCTGGGAGGTGCATCGTGAAGGTGTACACCATGCTCAACTGCTGCAAGTACGTGCTTTTCATAGCGGCTCTGCTGCCGATGACGGTGATCGTCCTCGTGATGTTCCCGGTGCTCACCTGGCCCTGGCGCATCGGCATCCTCATGCCGTTCATCGCCCTTTTCCTGTGGGGGGTGCTCGAACTGGTAAGGAGGGGGCTGCAAAAGAAATCGGAAGAGGCGCCAAAGGAGCCGCCGCACACCCTGCCGGGCGAACTGACCCAGGCGGGGAGGGACCGCCTTTGGGATCTGCAGCAGAACTGGCGTAGCGCCATCGGCGTGCTCAAAAGCTCGAACCTCAAGCAGGAGGGGGACCCGCTGCACGTTCTCCCCTGGTATCTTGTCCTCGGCGAGAGCGGTTGCGGAAAGACGAGCGCCGTGCGTGCCGCGCATCTCTTCTCACCTTTTGAAAAAGCCCAAGGGGAAGACGCCGCGACGGCGAACTGCACATGGCACTTCTACGACCAGGGTATCGTCGTCGATACGGCGGGGCGCTATGCGGTGCCGCTCGATACGGCGGACCGCGAGGAGTGGCTGGCGTTTCTCGCCCTCTTGAAAAAGTACCGTCGTGCCGAGGCGGTGAACGGCGTCATCATCACCTTGGCGGCTGACAAGCTTGCGGCGGGAGCCGGCGACGACCTGGAGGACCAGGGGCGCGAGCTGCGTTGCCGCCTGGACGAGATGATCCGCCTGCTCGGCATCACCTTCCCCGTCTACCTCCTCATCACCAGGTGCGACTTGATCGACGGCATGAGCGAGTTCTGCGGAGAGCTCCCCGAAGCAAGCCTGCTCCAGCCGATGGGGCTTGCGAAACTCGATGCGGGAGAAGAACCTTCGGCTTTCGCGGACCGGCTCATGGCGACGCTGGATGAGCGCCTGCGTGCGTTGCGCCTGCTGCTTTTGCAGGGCGGCAGCGCGTCAGGCTGGACCGGACGGCGGCTCCTGTTCCCGGACCGGCTGCGCACTCTTCGTTCCGGGCTGGACATCTTCATGCGCGCTGCCTTTGCGAGCAACCATTACCAGGAGACGCCCCGCTTGCGGGGCATCTACCTGTGCAGCTCGCGGCATGGCGCGGACGGTCCCTTGCCGGCTGCCGCAAGCGACGCGCGGACGGGCGAACCCGGGGGGCGGCGAGGGTTCTTCCTGCACGACTTTTTCGAAAAGGTGCTGCCGCGGGATCGCGGCCTTTGGGCGCCAAGTGCTCGGAGCGTGCAGTGGCACCACGCCTCGGACCGCCTCGTTCTTGCCTGCTGCCTGTTTTTCGGCGTTTCCCTCTGCCTGCTGCTGACCGGCTCCTTCATGAAAAACCTGACCGTGCTGCGCCACGCCGCGCCCCTTGCCGTCACCGCGCCGCAATTGCGGGGCGAGCCCGCTGCCGACGGCGCCGCCTTGGATAGAATGCGCCGCGCCATCATCGAAGTGGAGCGGGAGAACCGCGGGTGGTGGGTACCCCGCTTCGGTCTCACCCGCAGCCTCGACGCGGAACGAACCCTCAAAAGCATTTATTGCCGCAGCTTCCGCGAACGCATTATGAACGGCGCCGATGCGGGGCTGGTCGCCGCGGTCGCGAGCCTCTCCCCAATCACCCCGGAGGAGGTCGCCGGGACCTGCATCATTCACCTGTGCCGGCGTTGCAACCTCTTGAAGGAGCGTCTCGAGAGCGAGGAGGCGGAAACCGCGGATGTCACGTCGCGGCGTCCGCCCCTGGCATGGCCGCAGGGCTTTGCGCCGCCGGACACCGAGAAGCTCTACCTCGCCTACGTAGCATGGCGCACCGACCAGGCCGGCATCACCAATGAACGGCAGTGGCTGCAGCAGCTGTTGAAGCAGGCGACTGGGGCGAGGAACAACGACTTCTCCTGGCTCTTGGACTACGTGAACCGGGAGGAGGCGGGTGCGGCGCTTTCGCTCAAGGAGTTCTGGCGCGGGTCGCGGACCGCGGCAGGGGAGCCCGGGATCATGCCCGTCTTCACCCGTCGCGGCAGGGAAACGCTTCGCCTCCTCCTGGACGAGATCTGCACCGCGTATCCGGATGCCGGGGCGCTCGACGCGATGCGCACCGATTTCCTGCGCCGTCACCGCCTGGCTTCCTTCCAGGCCTGGCAGGACTTCGCCGTCTCACTTCCGCTGGGAGAACAGCGCCTGCTCGCCCCGGGGGAGTGGCAGAGTGCCGCGGCGGTGATGGCGGGGGAGCAGGGACCGTATTTCAGCTTCATGCGCAGGGCGCTTAGCGAAATAGAACCGCTCGGCACCGAAGCGTTGCCGCCGTGGGTCTCTGAGTTGTACCGATTCCAGGCGCTTCGTTCGGCCGGCCCGGCCGGGGTCGCTTCCTTCACCGGGCAGGTGAGCCGGGTGGCCGGTGTCATGGGGCGCTCCGGAGACAAGACGGGTGGCTTCTCCGGCAACAACGAAGGGGTGAATCTCGCGAAGGAGTACCTGAACGCGGTGGCGCAGGTCGCACCGGTGGCCAAATCGCGCGCGCTTGCCCACAAGATGGCGCTGCAGGCCTTCACCGACGCTTCGGAAGCGGGAAGATCACCTTTGTTTCAGGCCGCCGATGCGGCGCAGAAGTTGAACCGGCTGCTGATGCAGGGAGGCGACGACGACACCTTCTACCGGCTTCTTTTCGGCCCGATCACCTTCTACGGCACCTATATAAGGATGGAGACCGCCTGCGTGCTGCAGTCGCAATGGGAGCAGACGGTGTTGAAGGAAGTGCAGGGGAGCGCGGGCGCAGAGACCCTGCAGTACCTGCTCGGAAAGAACGGGCCGGTGTGGAAGTATGTCGGCGATTACGCGAACCCTTTCATCGGCTGGAGTCCGGCGCGCGGCTACTACCCCAAGTCGGCCCTCGGCGGGTCGATCCCGTTCCGGCCCGAGTTCTATTCCTTCCTGGCGAGAGGAGGGAAGGTGAGGCTCGCCTCCGTCGCCCCCCCGCCGAAAGCGGTCTACCAGGTCACCATCAAAGGGCTCCCCACCGACGCGAACGCCGAGGCGCGCGTAAAACCGCAGGGGACCCGGCTGGAGCTTAACTGCGCCACCGGCTCCCAGGTCATCTCCAATATGAATTATCCGGTGAGCAAGCCGTTCATCTGGACACCGGAAGCCTGCGGCGATGTCGTTTTCCAGATCGAGGTGGGAGACACTGTTCTCACCAGGAGGTATCCGGGAAGCGACGGGTTCGCCGCATTTCTTCGGGATTTCCCCGGGGGGAGGCACACGTTCCGTCCGGGTGATTTCCCGCACGAGAAAGCGGCGCTGGAACGGATGGGGATACGGTTCATCCGGGTGAACTACCGTTTGTTCGGGGCCGACGGCATCGCTCCGCCGAGGGTGGACTCGTTGCCGGCCAGGGTTCCGGCAAGGATCGCGGAATGCTGGGATTAGAGGAGGCGCCATGACGCAAGGAATAGTCATCGACGAGCTGCTTTTGCCCATACCCGGGACAGACCCGGCAGGAACGGATCTGCGCTACACGACCTGCTACGAGGAGATCATGGAGGCGAGGCGCTGCGAAGATGCCATCGCCATGGGGGACTGGCGGCATTCCGTAAAGACGGCGAACTGGGAGAGGGCGGTCGCCCTCACCGTATCGGCCTTAAGCACGCGGAGCAAAGACCTGCAGATCGCCGTATGGCTTGCCGAGGCCCTCACCGTGCTGCACGGCTTCCGCGGCCTCGAGCAGGGGGTGCGGCTGGTTGCCGGTCTCGTGGAGCGGTACTGGGAAGGGATCTACCCCCAGGCGGAAGACGGCGACCTGGAGTACCGTGCCGCGCCCTTCCAGTTCCTGAACGAAAAGGTAACCCTGCACGTAAGGCAGATCCCTCTCACCGATCCCGAGGTGACGCACGGGTACTCCTGGCTCAAGTGGCAGCAGTCCCGCCAGGTCGGCAGCGAGGCGGAGACGAAGAACCGCTACGGCGAGACCGACGAGGAGAAAAAGAGCAGGCGTGAGGCGCTTCTTGCCGAGGATGCCGTTAGCGCCGAGGCCTTCGACGCCGCCGCCGAGCAGTCCAAAGGACGCTTTGCCAGGGAGACCCGCGCACAGCTCTCCGGGTGCCGCGAAAGCCTGGAGCGACTCGTGCTCCTTCTCGAGGAGAAGTTCGGCGGCGCGGCGCCCAGCCTCTCCGATCTGATCGGGGTGATCGACGCCTGCAGCGCGCTCCTTGACCGCGTGTACGGCGGGGCTCCCGCCGCTCATGCGGAGCCGGTCCCCCCTCTGCTTGATTCAGTAGTGCGCCGGGGACAGGATGCGGCCGGAAGCGCAGCGGACGCGCCGGTGGCTGCCGTATCCGAGATGGTAACTGCCGCGCCCGCCGCCGATGCGCTCTGGGACGAGGCGCTTGCCATGCTGTTGGCGGGCCGGTTTCAGGAGGCGCTCTCCATGCTTCTTTACGCGGGTAACACTGCCTGCTCGGTGCGTGACAGAAACCGCGTGCGGCTCATGATAGGGCGGCTCTGCCTTGAAGCCGGTCGCCCGGACATTGCGCGGCCGATCGTCGAGGAACTGCACGGCATCATCGAGGAGTTGCACCTGGAGCGCTGGGAGTCGCCGCTTTGGATCGCCGAGGTGCTGGAAACCTACTACCGCTGTCTCTTGGCCGGAGGGCCGCGCGAGAGCGACCTGGACCTCGCGCAACTGCTTTTGCGACGCATCTGCTCGTTCGACGTGACGAAGGCAATGCCGTACCGCATCTGATCGCAACGGAAAAGGGAGGAACCATGGTCACTTCGGAAAGTCTGCAGCACAAGCTGGAGCGGGTGAGGGCACCGCGGGTCCGCATCACCTATGACGTAGAGGTGGGGGACGGGGTCGAGGTGAAGGAAATCCCGTTCGTCGTCGGAGTCCTCGCCGATCTCTCGGGAGCGCCGTCCGCGCCGTTGCCGAGGCTGAAGGAGAGGAGATTCGTGGAAATCGACAGGGACAATTTCAACCAGGTGATGGAAGGGATGAAACCGCGGCTTGCCTTCCGGGTCGCCAACACGCTCTGCGGCGACGCTTCGGAGTTCGGCGTGCAGCTTCGCTTCGGGGCGCTGGAAGACTTCCGCCCAGAACGCGTGGCGCAGCAGGTTGAGCCCCTGCGGAAGCTGGTGGAAGCAAGGCGCAGGCTCGCCGACCTCTTGCACCGTTTGGACGGCAACGACCGGCTGGAGGAACTGCTGCGGGAGTTGCTGGAGAGCGGCGATGCCTTGAAGGCGATCAGTCACCGCCCGGCGGAGGGCGAAACCGGGAACGTGGAGGGCGCCTGACAAAGGAGGATGGTATGGAAGAACAGGATAGAGAAATGGTGCAGTGCGCCGTACCGAGGCCTGGCGGAACGCTCTTCGATCTTATCGTGAGCGAGGGGCGTCTAGCGCGCTGCGAGGAGCAGAAGGAATACGCGCACGAGATGCTTACCGAGCTGGTGCGGCAGGTCGTCGATGGAGAGATCACGGTCACCGGTGACACCTCCCGGATGATCCACGCGAGGATCGCCCAGATCGACCGGCTGATCAGCGACCAGGTGAACGAGATAATGCACCATCAGGAATTCCGGAAACTGGAGGCTTCGTGGCGCGGGCTCTGGTCCCTCGTGAGCAGGGCCGAGACGGGGAGCAACCTCAAGGTTCGCGTCCTGAACGCTTCCAAGCGCGAGTTGGCCGGTGACATGGAGAAAGCGGCGGAGTTCGACCAGTCAGCACTTTTCAAAAAGGTGTACGAGGAGGAATTCGGCAGCTTCGGCGGTGCGTCCTACGGCTGCCTCGTGGGTGACTACGAGTTCGGCAACTCGCCGCAGGACCTGACCCTTCTGACGCGCATGTCCGAGGTGGCGGCAGCGGCACACGCACCGCTTCTCACCTCCGCCTCTTCCACCATGTTCGGGCTCGATAGCTACACCGAAATGGACGCCCCGCGCGACCTGGCGAAGATCTTCCAGGGAGCCGAGTACACCAGGTGGCGCTCCTTCCGGATGTCGGAGGACGCGAAGTACGTTGCGCTTTGCCTGCCGCACGTGCTGATGCGGCTTCCCTACACCCCGGAAAGCGACGCGGCGGAATCGTTCCAGTTCGAGGAGAAGGCATCCGATCACGGCAGTTATCTCTGGGGCAACCCCGCTTACTGCCTCGCCGGGCGCGTCACCGACGCCTTTTCCCGTTACGGCTGGACCGCAGCCATACGCGGCGTCGAGGGGGGCGGGGCGGTTGCCGACCTTCCCATCCATACCTTCGACACCGGCGAGGGTGAACTGGCCGCCAAGTGCCCGACCGAGACCGCCATCACGGACCGGCGCGAAAAGGAGCTTGCCGATCTGGGCTTCGTCCCGCTGGTGCACTGCAAGGGAACCGACACGGCCGCCTTCTTCAGCGTACAGAGCGCGCACAAACCGAAGCTCTACGACACCGACCTCGCCAATGCGAACGCGAGACTTTCCGGGCAATTACCATACATCCTCGCGGTGTCGCGCTTTGCTCACTACCTGAAGGCGATGATGCGCGACAAGGTCGGGAGCTTCGAGACCAGGAAGAACGTCGAGGATTACCTGAACCGCTGGATCTCCCGGTATGTGCTTTTAGACGACGATGCCGGGCAGGAGATGAAGTCGCGCTTTCCGCTCCGTGAGGCCCGCGTCGAGGTGTATGACCAGCCGGGGCGGCCGGGATGCTACCGCGCCGTCGCCTTCCTGAAGCCCCACTACCAGCTCGACGAGCTCACCATATCGCTCAGGCTCGTCGCCAACCTACCTTCGCCACAAAAAGGCTGAAGGATGAAATCGGAAAGGAGGACGCACCATGGCCTTTGATGCCTTCCTGAAGATAGAAGGGATTCCCGGAGAGAGCAGCGACGACAAGCACAGGGACTGGATCGAGGTGCTCTCCTACAATTTTTCCGTCACCCAGCCAACCTCAGGTACCGCGAGCAGTGCCGGAGGTGCGTCGGCCGAGCGGGCGAGCTTTTCCGACTTCAGCGTCGTGAAGGTGCTGGACAAGTCGAGCCCCAAGCTCTTCGAGGCCTGCGCCACCGGCAAACACATCCCAAACGTCACCCTGGAGATCTGCCGCGCCGGTGGGGACAAGCTGAAATACATGGAGTACAAGCTCTCCAACGTCATCATCAGCCTGGACCGGCCCGGCGGCAGCGCCCACGCGGGCGAGGCGATCCCGGTCGAGGAGATCGCCTTCAACTTCGGCAAGATCGAGATCGCTTACACCCAGCAGATGCGAGCCGACGGCTCCGGCGGCGGACAGGTGGCGGCGGGGTGGAACCTCGAAACGAACAAGAAGGTGTAGCGGAGAGGCATCCTGAGCGGGGAGGGATTCATGCGATACCAGCCGGAACCGGCAAGGTCGTTACTGGACAGGCTCATGGACCAGCATTCGGAGAGCCCTGATGAGCCTGTCCAGTTTTCAAGAGCCGACATCAACGCGCAGGTCTCGTCGTTGCTGCGCGACTTGGAGAACCTCTTCAACACAAGGTCATGCGCGGGCCTCACCTCGAACCGCGGGCTCGCCCCGCATACCATGAGCTCGATCATCGCCTACGGCAGCCGCGATTTCAGTCTGGAAAACCCGCGCTCGCAGACGGTGCGACAGGCGATACGCCTGGAGATCATAAGGCTTCTTTCTTCCTTCGAGCCGCGACTTAAGGACGTGACGGTCCGCTTCGCTCCGACCCGGGAAGAGCGCACCTTGAGTTTCCGAATCGAGGCCGTGCTGCACATCGAACCGGTGACGCTCCCCACGGCCTTCGATACCCGCTTCGACATCAACAGCGGCTCCTACACCATCCTCTCGTGACCTGCCATGCCCGATGACATCCTCGACTACTTCGAAAGAGAGTTGAGCTTCCTGCGCGACATGGGGAGCGACTTCGCCGGGAAATATCCAAAGATCGCGGGGCGGCTCCTGCTCGAGCCGGGCAAGTGCGAGGACCCACACACCGAGCGCCTCGTCGAGGCATGCGCCTTTTTGTGCGCCCGCATTCAGCGCAAGATCGACGACGGCCTGCCGGAGATCACCCAGTCGCTTTTGGAGGTTCTCTATCCGCAACTGACCGCCCCGATCCCTTCGCTCTCCGTGGTGCGCTTTGCTCCGCTCTTCAGTAACGTCCCCGTGGCGGGTTACCACCTCGCGAGGGGAACGGAGCTCTTCTCCAGGCCGATTGACGGCACATCCTGCCGGTTCAGGACTGCCTATCCCGTCACCCTCTGGCCCATCGAGGTGACCGACGCGCGCCTGGAGGCGCCGGGAAAATTGATCAAGGGCGCGCAGCAGATGGTGAGGATAAGGTTGTCCTTTCACAACGGCCTCGACTTTTCCAGCTTCCAGGGAGACACCCTGCGCTTTCATCTGAACGGTCCGCCACAGGTCGTCTTCCCGCTGTACCAGTTGCTCATGAACCACGTCTGCGCGGTGGAATATGCGTCTGCGGATACCCGGTCCGCGGCATCGCTGCAACTCTCGCCCGGCTGCCTGCGTCCGATCGGCTTTGCCGCGGACGAAGGGCTTTTCCCGTACCCGGAGCGCTCCTTTCCGGGCTATCGGCTGCTCCTTGAGTACTTCGCTTTTCCGCAGAAGTTCCTGTTCTTCGAAGTTGCCGGCATGGCCGCACTGAGAAACGGCGCGTTCGGCCGCGATCTGGATCTGCTTTGCTACCTCGATACCGCTGCGCCGGAACCTCTCGCCGTCGGACCCGAAACCTTCTGCCTCTACGCGACCCCTGTCGTGAACGCGTTTCAAAGGATAGCCGAGCCGATCAGGTTCGATCACAGCAAGAGTGATTACCGCGTGGTTCCGGACCTGAGACGGGAGGGGGCGATGGAGGTGCTCACCGTGGATGAGGTTACATCCACCGCGGCCTCCTCGCCCGGTGAGGTGAAGCGCTACCGCCCGGTCTTTCCGGACTACAACGGAGAAGATGGTGAAGGGGCCGGCCTGTGGCAGTTGCAGCGACGCCCCGCATTGCGCCCGCACGACGGCGGCACCGAGGTCTTCCTTTCCTTTCGCAACATTACCGAAGACGGGGTGGCGCCGACCGACGAAACGGTACTGGTCCGCGCCACCTGCTCCAACCGGGACCTTCCTGCCAAGCTATCCATCGGTGCTCCCGCCTGTGCATTCGAAACCGAGTCCGCCGCCCCCTTAACGGCGGTCACCTGTCTCATAAAGCCGACCATGTCCTTGCGCCCCATGCTGGACGGCGCCCGGCAGCGGCGTCTCATCTCCCATCTCTCGCTTAACTACCTTTCTCTCGTCGATGGCGGGGCGGGAGCACTGAGGGAACTACTGTCGCTGTACGATTTTGCGGCGTCGCCCGCCACCCGGCAGCAGATCGGCGGCATCGTCTCGGTAAGCTCGCGCCCCATAACCAGGAGGGTGGGAGGTGGCTTCTGCCGGGGGACGGAGGTGGCCGTGGTTTTCGACCAGGAGAAGTACGTCGGCAGCGGCGTTTACCTCTTTGCCTCGATTTTGGAGCGGTTTTTCGGCCAGTACGTGTCGGTGAATTCCTTCGTGCAGATGGTCGCCAGGAGCGCAAGCAACGACACCGTCATCAAGGTATGGCCTCCCCGAAGCGGCGACAGGGTGTTGCTGTGAAAGGGGACGCGCTGAAGAGCGCCGCGTTTCCATTTTTCCAGGTCGTCCAAATGCTGGAGCGGATGCATCCGGGCTCCGCGGGTGTCGGTGAGGCGATTTCACCCGGCACGGAGCTGATCCGCTTCAAGGCACGGAAAGGCTTCGCCTTCCCCGCAAGCGATGTCACCGGTATGAGCTACGGTGACGACGGCGTCGTGCAGGTCGAGGTAGCCCACATGGGCCTCATCGGTCCGTCAGGGATGCTGCCGCATTGGTATCACGAACTGGTCCTCGCGCGGGAGACGGCTAACGATCACGCCATGGGCGACTTCTACGACATTTTCCATCACCGCCTTGTTTCCCTCTTTTACCGCGCCTGGAAGCGCAGCGCGCTGTTGCCGCAGAAAAGAAGCGACCACAGCGATGTCTTCTCCTGCCACCTCTTCAGCTTTCTTGGACTCGGTACGGACGGGCTGCGGGAAAAGCTCGCCACATCGGAGGCGGCGCTGCTGCACTTCTGCGGTGAAGCGAGCCGGCAGGGAGCGTCGGCCGGAACGATTGCACGCATCGTCACAGCGGTTTTGAGGGTGAAGGCGGATGTGGAGCCGTTTGTGGCGCGCGTCGTTGTCCTGGAAAAGTCGGATCAGGCAACGCTGGGCCAGGCGAACTGCAGGCTCGGTGTGGATGCCGTCTGCGGCTCTGAAACCTGCGATGTCCAATCGACCTTCCGGGTTTGCCTGGGACCCATGCAATATCAGGAACTGGTCGATCTGTCGGGAGTACGGAAACTGAGACATCTGGTCTCACTGGTGCGTTTCCTTGCGGGGCTTGAATATGAGATCGAGATACGGCTCGTTCTGAAGAGAGATGAAGTTCCGGGGTGCAGGCTTGGTTGCACATCCCCAGATGCACCGAGACTCGGCTGTTCCACCTGGCTTAAGGCGCCGGAACTGCCCCTTGATGCGGACCCGTACATTACGATCGGCCCGGAATAACTGTTAAAGCCGGCAGCACCCTAGGTAGGGGAACATGTTTTCGGACACTTGAGCACGAAAATCTCTCTTCCCACCCAAAAGACTGAGGTAGCCAATGGCGTTCACGCAAGAGGACAGATTGATCTCCATAACTACCGTGTTCGGCGAAGATGCCCTGCTTTTGACCGAACTGAGCGGGGAAGAAGGGATCTCGTGCAGCTTCAGGTTCGAGCTGTCGTTGCTGTCGGAACAGCACGATATCTCGTCCGATTCATTGCTGGGAAGCAACGTTACTGTCTCGATTGCTCTTGCCGACGGTAACAGACGATACCTGGACGGCATCATCTCAACTTTCTCGCAGGGACGGACAGGCGACGAAGAGGGGGCGGATGCGAGATTCTCTTCATTTCGCTGCACGATGGTTCCCTGGTTCTGGAGCCTTAGCGAAAGCGCCAACATAAGGGCCTTCCAAAGCCTGTCCGTCCCCGAGATAGTGGAACGCATCTTCGCGGATCATGGCTTTTCGTGGTTCCAACTCCAATTGCGGGGGAGCTATGAGAAAAGAGAGTTCTGCGTGCAGTACAGAGAAACCGACTTCAACTTCGTGTCGCGCCTGCTCGAAGAGGAAGGCATCTTCTATTTCTTCAAGCATGAAAAGGGGCGACACACCATGATCCTCGCCGACTCCCCGGAAGCGCATCTTCCTTGTCCCTTCCAGCAGAAAGCCTCCTGTCTGATCAATGCCAGCGGCACCCGTGAAGAAGATGTCATCACCTCTCTCGAGATATCCCGGCAGCTTCGTTCTACCAGGTATTCTCTCAACGATTACAACTTCATGGTTCCTCGTACCGGTCTCAAAGTGCAAAGCGACACTCCCGCCCACTCAGGCCCGGTTCGCGAGGTTTACGACGTCCCGGGCGGTTATGGGAAGCTGGCTGATGGGGAACGGTTGGCGAGGATACGGATGGAGGAAGAAGAGGCACGTTCGGTTGCCGTCACAGGGGAGAGTGACTGCCGTGCCTTTGTCAGCGGCTACCGTTTCACCTTGGCGGGGCACGGCAACGCGAATCTCGATGGCAAGGACCTGCTTCTCGTGTCGGTCCGCCACGATGCCGTGGAAGCGTACGGGACCGATGCGCCTTCGAGCTATCGGAACAGTTTCACCTGCATCCCGTATCGTACCCCATACCGTCCGCCCCGCCTCACGCCAAAGCCGATACTACAGGGCGCCCAGACTGCGACAGTCGTGGGGCCGCCGGGCGAGGAAATACACACCGACCAATACGGCCGGGTGAAAGTTCAGTTCCACTGGGACCGCGAGGGGAAGCGAGACGACAAGAGTTCCTGCTGGATCAGGGTGAGCCAGCCTTGGGCGGGCAACGGCTGGGGCGCCTTTTATCTGCCGCGGGTGGGGCAGGAGGTCGTCGTGGACTTCCTGGAAGGCGACCCCGACCGCCCCATCATCATCGGCCAGTTGCACAACGGTCAGAACCTGCCACCGTACCAACTGCCGCTCGAGAAAACGAAGAGCTGCATCAAGTCGTGTTCGACTCCGGAAGCACAAGGGCACAACGAATTGCGCTTCGAGGACAAAAAGGGCGAGGAGCAGTTGTACATCCACGCGCAGCGGGAGCAGGCGAACCGGGTGGAGGAGGACTCGCTGGAATGGGTAGGGCAGGACCGTCACCTGGTCGTGAATCGGGACCGGTTGGAGAAGGTGTCGCGCGACCAGCACCTTGAGGTGCTGGGGGATCGCAATGAGAAGATCGGTGGGACCCTTTCACTTTCACTGGGCGCCGATTTGCAGATCAGGATCGGGGCGACCTGTGCCGTGCAGGGGGGAGAAGACATCCACATAAAGGCGGCAAGGAACATAGTGATCGAGTCCGTCGCGCGGGTATCGCTGAAGGTGGCGGGAAGCTTCATCAACATAGATTCCGCCGGGGTGACCATAGTCGGCGGCGACGTAGCGATCAACCGCGGCGGTTCCCCCGCCTCTTGCGGCCAGGCTGCGCCGGACCTGCCGAAACATCCTAAAGAGGCGGGCGTTTCACCTGCAGCGGGACGTGAGGCAGCGGCTTGCGATTTTGCCGAGCCGGGGACCCAGGCGCGGTCGCTGCAGGACGCGGCAGAGCAGCACGAACCGCTTTGCGAGAAGTGACCATCATGAACCGGGCGGTCGCCCAGGGTTTTTCCGGAGGAGCTATGGAAATCAAAACGATGCCGATCAACAGTGCGGTACGCGCTGCCTTTTTGGAACACCTCGATGCTGTCTTCGATAGGGACCTCGCCGATTACCACAGGATCGAACGTGGACAGCGGCTCCAGTTTCTCGCCGCCGCTGTCGAACTGGCAGAAAACAAGGGGTTCAGCTCGGAGCAGGGGATAGCCTCCTACGTCCTGGCCCTTTGGTACCTGGACATCGACTTTGAGGAGAAGAGCGACGAACTGGCGTCGTTGCTCTTGTCGCCTCTGCCCGAGGTGCGTCGCGTCCATGCCATGAATCAATGGGTGGAGGCTCTTTTGGGAGAGCCGGACAACATCGCGGCTGCGGACGAGGCATTGAAGAAGGCGCTGCACCTCACAGAGCCCTGGGGCAACTGACATAACGGCATACGCCCCGGCCTCTGACGCCAACAGAAGCGGGGGCGACTGTCACCGTCCCCTCATCACTTTTGACCATCGCTTCCTCGGTAGTATCCCGCAGATCAACTCACCCAAAATTTAGCAGTTGACATCAGACCACTTCTTCTTTATAAAACTGATAACAGTTTTCATTATCGCAAAGAGTGTTGTCCCGAAAAGCCGCTTGCCTGTGCGGTAAGGTGTTGAGAGATTATTGGAATTCTCTGTGAGGAGCTGCGGAGGGGAGATGAAAGTTGCTGTCGCTGTGAAAGAGGATCTGTCAGCGGTACAAGGTGTCGATGCGGCGGGTTCGATACGCGGATCGCGGGCTTCCTGGCAGGATTTCGCCGGGCTCTACCCGACGGAAGAGGAATGTCTCGCCTCCTTCCTGGCCCTCGAGCTTGCCGAGGTGCTGCAGGGCGCCAAACCGGCCAACCTCGTCTGTCTCACCAACAAGCACCGCTCCTGCGGCAGAAATCTTTACCTCCTCTGGAAAGAACACGGCGAGGCCCTTCTCGCGGAAAGCGGCCTGAAGGTGCGGGTGCTCGACGACCGCGGCTCGTCGATCCTTCTCCTGCTCTACTCGCAGCAAGCGCTTAGCGAGCTCCTGTCGCAAAAAAGCGCCTCCATCATCCTGCGCAAGTCCGGTTACGGCAACCCGGATGATCTCGACGCCACCCTCGATGAACTGGAAAAACGGGTGACGGGGGAGGGGTTCCCGCACGAGATCGGCGTCTTCCTTGGCTACCCGCTGAAGGACGTGGTCGGCTTCATGGGGTGGGCGCCGCTGGCCTTCACCTGCCAGGGACCTTGGAAGATCTTCGGCAATCCGGAGCAGAGCCTGCGCCTTGCCGAGTGCCACCGCGAGTGCCGCGGCAGGATGTCCGAAAAGCTCGCCGCCGGCTGCAGTCCCTTGCAGTGCTTAAGAAGCGTCGCCGCAGGAGTCGCCGATTCCTACGACGCAGTGCCGACCGTTTTTTTATCGGTATCGTGAAAATGAATGTCAAAGCCTGGAAATCAGGCGGGAGGGCGTTATGTGCATAGCTCTGATCGGAGGGATGGATCGCTTGGGTAAGCACTACCAGGAAGAGGCGGAACGGGCGGGAATGACGCTGCAGTTCTTCAGCACCTCGGAAACAAACATAGCATCGAAACTCAAAAAGGCCGACGCCATGGTCATCTTCACCAACAAGGTGTCGCATCGTGTGAAGATCGAAGCGATGCAGGTGGCAAAGGCGAAGGACATACCGGTATTCATGCATCACGCCTGTGGCATCTGCACCTTCAGGAACTGCCTGGAGTGTCTGAAGCAGAGACACTAGCCGTCGGCATGACGTATTTCATGTTGCACCGGACCTGCGCTACGTGTAGCCTTGTTTGACACTTCCGCCGTACAGGATCCGCATGCCCGATGCCAGCAACTCGACAATCAGAAGGATGATGACGACCGGAGTGCTCCTTGCCCCGGTCGTCGTCCTCTGCATCCTCTACCTCGACGTACCCCTTGCGCACTTCGTCAGGGACTACCTCTACGCCAACGCCCACTGGTCCAGGACCACCTCCGACCTTCCCGATCTGCTCTCGCTCGTGGTGCTCGTATCCATGGCGGGGTCTTTCGCGATCTACCTCCGTCACTCCCGGGATGCCGTCTACGACCGGCTCACCCTCTTCGCAAGGGAGGTGCTTTGGCTGGCCCCATCCTCATTTCTGGCGAAGGCACTGCTGAAAATCGTCTTCGGACGCAGCAACACGCGCTGCTGGTTGCGCGACCCAAGCATTTACGGTTTTCACTGGTTCCAGATGAAGGAGCACTGCGAGGGGTTCCCTTCGGGGCACATGCTCGTGATCACCGCGCTCCTCGCCGCTTTGTGGCGCTTCTATCCCGGGAGCCGCATTTGGGTTACCGTCACCTCGGTACTGCTCGGTCTTGCCCTGATCGCCACGAACTACCATTTCCTTAGCGACGTCCTGGCCGGCGCCTACCTCGGCTTACTGCTGGAGATCGTTCTTTTCCGCTTGCTCTTCAGGAAGCAGGACCCCGGCGGCGCCATATCATAAATTAGCCTTCGTATACGGCCACTTCGCCCGCAGCGCCGCTTCAGGTGCGGCTTCGGCGCCAGCTTTTTCCCTTGCATCCGAAGCCGAAATCCCTTATATTTCAACGGCACATCAACGTAAATAGTTAACGCTTAAACCAACGATACGTAGCAGATGGCGGTGCAGGGACACCGCACTCAGATAACGCATGGAAAGGGTTTAGCCGCCTCGGTTAAGCCCTTTTTGTTTGAGCATAAAAAGGTCAGGGAGGCCCAATGGAAAGAAGAGCTTTAACGGCAGGAGATATGGTTGACTCGCAGTGCACGCGTTGCAAGGCGCTCTTGAACCACACCATCGTGGCGATGGTGGGGACTCAGGTCGTGCGGGTGAAATGCAACACCTGTGGCAGCGAGCACAACCATCGTCCCGCGAAAGAACCAAAGGCCGCCACCGTGAAGGGAGCAAAGGCTGTAAAAGAGGCGAAGACGCCGCGCACCAGGGCGGCAAAGGCCCCGGCCGTCTCGGACGAGGCAATTTGGGAAGCGATGATCGAGCCGCTCGATCCGGATCTGGCCGTACCGTACAGCATGGACGGCAAGTTCAAGCCGAACACGCTGATCGCCCATCCCGTCTTCGGCACCGGCGTCGTCGCCGCCTGCCAGTCCGGCAAGGTCGAGGTGGTCTTCAAGAGCGGGCGCAAGCTCCTGAGAAGCGCCTGCTGATCCGCACCGCACGCGGTTTATCAAAATGAGAAAGGGGCTGTCGGAATAAATCCGGCAGCCCCTTTTTATTCCCTCGGGGTTCCCCAAATAGCAATAGTCCCACTTCTCGGCATAGATCGAGGCCTTAAGTTCCCCCCTTTGCGAAGGGGGGGCAGGGGGGATTTGCCTTTCGTTGGCACAGCTCCCCCCTCACCACTGATTCACTACTTCTTGACCCTGAACCCGGCCCGCTCCCACGCCGAAGCATCGTTCGCCGGTTTCTGCTCCCTTGCCTTCGGCTGCTGCCCCTTCGGCGCCGCACCCTTTTGCGCCTTCTCCGGCTCGGCCTGCTTGATCGAAAGCGAGATGCGCTTTGTTTGCGGGTCGGCGGAGAGCACCTTCACCTTCACGATCTCGCCGACCTTCACCGCCTCGTTCGGGTCCTTGCAGTAGCGGTGCGAGAGCTGGCTTACGTGCACGAGGCCATCCTGGTGCACCCCGATGTCGACGAAGGCGCCGAAGGCTGCCACGTTGGTCACCACCCCCTGCAGAATCATCCCCTCCTTCAGGTCGGCGATTGTGACGACGTCTTCCCGGAAGGTCGCAGTCTGGAACTGCTCGCGCGGGTCGCGCCCCGGCTTTTTCAGCTCGGCCAGTATATCGCGCAGGGTGGGGAGGCCGATGACCTCGGTCACGTAGCGCTCGAGCTTGATCCCGGCGCAAAGCCCGGCATCGGAGGCGAGCTGCGCCACGGTGACCCCCATGTCCTCCGCCATCTTCTCCACGACCGCGTAGTTTTCCGGGTGCACAGCGGTGTTGTCGAGCGGGTTGCCGCCGCCGCGGATGCGCAGAAAGCCCGCGGCCTGTTCGAACGCCTTCGGTCCGAAACGCGGCACCTTTAGAAGCGCCTGCCTGGTCGGGAAGGCGCCGTTTTCGTCGCGGTACTTCACGATGGCGCGCCCCTGGCTCTCGGAGAGGCCCGCCACGTAGGATAAAAGGGCCCATGACGCGCTGTTCAGGTCGACGCCGACGTAGTTGACGCAGGACTCAACAACCGCGTCGAGCGCCTTCTTCAAAAGCGACTGGTTAACGTCGTGCTGGTACTGCCCGACCCCGATGCTCTTCGGGTCGATCTTCACCAGCTCCGCCAGCGGGTCCTGGAGCCTGCGCCCGATGGAGATGGCGCCGCGGACGGTGAGGTCCAACTCCGGGAACTCCTCACGCGCGATCTCGGATGCCGAGTAGACCGAGGCGCCCGCCTCGTTCACCATCACCGTTTCGGCCTTCACCCCGGCCGCACGCAGCGTCTCGCGCACGAACACCTCGGTCTCGCGCCCGCCGGTGCCGTTGCCGATGGCGATGAGGCGCAGGTCGTGACGCTCGATGAGGCGCAGCATCTCAGCCCCCGCGCTCTCCGCCTTCGGGCCGCCGGTGTGCGGGTAAATGGTCGAATGTTCGAGGAAGGTCCCGGTCTCGCCGATGGCGGCGAGCTTGCAGCCGGTTCTAAGCCCCGGGTCGACCCCGAGGACGCGCCTGCCTCCGGCGGGGGGAAGCAGAAGGAGGTTCCTGAGGTTCTGCGCGAAAACGGCGATGGCCGCCTCGTCCGCCTTCGTCTTCGCCTCGAGCCTCAGCTCCACCTCGATGGAGGGGGCGATGAGCCTCTTGTAGGCATCGAGGGCCACCCCTTCCAGCACGCCCTTGAAGACGCTCTCGCGTTTGACGAGCCCCCCCTTCAGGCGCGACACGATCTCCTCTTCGGGCGCCAGGAGGTTGAGACGCAGGACCTCCTCCTTCTCGCCGCGCCGCATCGCCAGCATGCGGTGCGAGGGGATCGTTTTTAGAGGCTCCTGGTACTCGTAATACATCTTGAACTTACCTTCGCGGTCCGCCCCCTCGCCCAGAAGCTGTGAAGAGAAGATCCCTTCCTCGCGGGTGAGGTCGCGCACCATGGCGCGCCGGTCGGCGTCCTCGGAGAGCTGCTCCGCGATGATGTGCGAAGCGCCTTCCAGTGCGGCACTCTCGTCGGCAACACCAAGCTCGACGTTGACGAAAGGTGCCGCGGCCTCGGCGGCCGACCCGGCGGTCAGTTCCTGGGCGAGAATCAGTTGGGCGAGCGGCTCCAGGCCGCGCTCGCGCGCGATGGTCGCCTTGGTGCGGCGCTTCGGCTTGTAGGGAAGATAGAGGTCCTCGAGTTCGGTCTTCTTACGGCAGGTGGCGATGCGTGCGGAGAGCTCGGGGGTGAGCTTTCCCTGCTCCTCGATGCTCTTCAGCACCGTCGCCTTGCGCTCGGCCAGTTCGCGGTGGTAGGCGAGCAGGTCCTCGATCTCGCGGATCTGCACCTCGTCCAGTTCGCCGGTCTGCTCCTTGCGGTAACGCGCGATGAAGGGGACGGTGCCCCCCTCGTTCAAAAGAGCCACCGTGGCGAGCACGCCCTTGCGCGGCAGCCCGCTTTCTTCTACAACGATTTCAAAGAGTTCCTGTGTGTCTGTCGCGTGCATGGTCAAAAGTAACCCTCCCGAAAAAAGAGGTACTTCTTACACTCTTTGAAGCCCGGGGGCAAGAACTTTCCCGCCGCGCGCTAGGGGAGAAAGCCCTGCTTTTCGTAGTCGGCGAGTTTGCGGTACAAGGTGGCGACGCCGATGTTGAGCTCCGATGCGGTGCGCGCCTTGTTGTTGCCGGTGGCCCTCAGCGCCGCGAGGATGTATTCCCGCTCCACCTCTTCCAGCGGGCGCACCGATTCGACGATTCCCGCGCGCGGCAGCGCCGACCTCAGCTCCTCGGGAAGGTCCTCCAGGTCCGCCCTGCTGTCCTCGCAAAGCGCCACGGCATGTTCCACGGCGTTCTGCAGTTCCCGCACGTTTCCTGGCCACGTGTAGCGCAACAGCTGGTCCGCCGCCTTCGGGGTGAAGCCGGTCACCTTGCGCCCCGCGCGCCTCGATGCCTGCTCCAGGAAGATGCGCGCAAGCGGGAGGATGTCCTCGTTGCGCTCGCGAAGCGGAGGGACGCGCACCTCGATCACGCGCAGGCGGTAGTAGAGGTCGCGCCTGAAGCTCCCCTTGCTCACTTCGTCCGCGAGGTTTCGGTTCGTGGCGGCGACGACCCGGATGTCCACCGGCCGCGAGACGTTTTCTCCCACCCGCCGCACCTCGCGTTCCTGCAACACGCGTAAGAGCTTCACCTGCATCGCCGGGGAGACCTCCCCGATCTCGTCCAGGAAGAGCGTCCCGCCGTGGGCCGCCTCGATGAGCCCCATCTTGTCGCGATCCGCACCGGTGAAGGCGCCTTTCACGTGCCCGAAAAGCTCGCTCTCAAGGAGCGTTTCGGTGAGGGCGCCGCAGTTCACCGCCACAAAGGGGCGCCCGGTGCGTGCCGACTCCTCGTGGATGAGGCGCGCGATGCGCTCTTTGCCCGCGCCGCTCTCGCCGGTCACGATGACCGAGGAGTCGACCCTTGCGATGCGCCGCGTCAGTTCGACCACGCGCCTCATGGCGTTCGAGCGCGCCGTGATGCAACCGACCTCCTCGGACGGCGCACTCAGGCAGGACATCTGGCGCCGCTGCTTTTTCAGGCGCTCCTCCGTTTCCCGCAGGGCCTTTGCCAGGTTCTGGAAAACCTCGTCGCCGCTCTCCGACTCGAAGTAGGGAAGGTGCGGCTCGAGCGCCTCGCCCCACTGTTCCCTGGTACGCCCCTCCACGTGACAGACCGCGTCCCCCTTGCCGCAGCAGCGGTCCTCGATGAAATAGACCTTCTCCCCCGCCCAGTACGACACGTAGCCGCTGGCGAAACCGGTCAAGGTCCAGCAGACCGGCTCCTCCGAGAGCCCGAGATGCAACAGGTGCTGCTCCACCTCGTAGGAGTCGTACCAGAAGGACTGGACCTTCGGCTCACCGTCCGCGCCGTCGCTGCGCTGGTTTTCCTCGACGCGGACCATCCCCTGCAGCATGTGCAGCTTAGGCCCGGTCCAGCTGTCGGCGAAGAGATCAGGAAATTCCATCTTGAGACTCTCCGCCGTCCTCATGCCGTGCGTGTAGCCGAAACGGGTCAGGATGCTTCTCGCCGCCGCCGTCCCGAGCGAGTCGATCAGCTCCTTGCGCAAAAGCCCGAGCGCGACCGCGTCGAAGAGGAGCGCCCTGCGCCCCATGAAGAACATCGTCCCCCCGTCGGGACGAAAGGAAAGTAGCTCGCGTAAATCCAGATCCGTCGATTGCATCCCCGCCTCCTCGAACGCCTATCACAATAATAAAAGACCTTATCATAATGATAGGCAATTTCCTCGTTGTATACGTTGCTTTCTGCCAACTCCCCGGAAACACGCACCTTAATCCGTGGCACGTTCGCTGCTATTCCCACACTACAAGCACGTTTTCTGCCAGATCCGGCGGGTTCAAGTTCAGCAACGCCGGAAATGATGATCCGCAGGCTTCTGTCGGCTTAATCGCCCCCAAAGGTTCATCGGAGGATTCCTGGAGCGTAGATGTACCGCTGTCAACGAAGCGTTGCACGAGCCCTAGCGTCCCCCCCTTTGCGAAGGGGGAGCCTGCCCCCCGTAGCCTTGGCGAAGGGGGGACAGGGGGGATTTGCCTTGGTCGGACAGCGATCACACGCAACACAAGAAATGACTGATACCGGACGGTGGAATCGCCCAGGAGAAAAGCAACTCCAGGACCGCCGTTCAACCTCGGGAAGATGAGGAACAAAACAAATCCCCCCCGGCCCCCCTTCGCAAAGGGGGGAGCGCGAGGTCACGTTCGGCGCTCCGTGGGCATTTACCGCGGGCATTTATCAGCCGTACCGGACTTACCGGATGAACCTTCGCATAGCGGATAAAGGCAGCAACTTTTTGTGGAGATAGCTCCGTAAAAAACACAATAGGAGGTTCAAGTGAAGAAGAAGGTTCTCGTATCGCTGTCGCTGGTCGCGGCACTCGGCGCGTGGGGAAATCTCATGCCGGCGCAGGGGGCGACCATCAAGGGTAAGCACGCCTCGGAAGGGCTCGGCTGCGCCGACTGCCACAAGACGGAGAAGCCGACGGCAGCCGCGGAAGTGGCCGCATGCCTCGAGTGCCATGGCGGCTACGACAAGATGGCCGAGCGTACCAAGGCGATGCACAACAACCCGCACGACTCCCACCTGGGAAGGATGGCGTGCCTTAGGTGCCACAAGGTCCACGCCCCGTCGGAGTACCTCTGCCTCGAGTGCCACAGCGACTTCGAATTCAAGGACAAGTAGCCCGGACCCTAAAGTACGCGGCAACGCCGCGTCTCACCAACCCCGCTAGCGGGGCATCTAATGGAGGAATCGATGAGAAGAGTTCGTGGTATCGCGATGGTGTTCGTCGCCGTTCTCGCCTTCGCCGCACCGGCCTTGGCTGAGAAAGAGATGAACACCGACGTAGTTGTGGTGGGCGCCGGCACTTCCGGCCTGGCGGCCGCGGTCGAGGCGCTGCAGCTGGGCGCCAAGGTGGTCGTTCTCGAGAAGCAGGCCAAGGTCGGCGGCACCGGCAGCTTCTGCGAGGGGGTCTTCGCCGCGGAGAGCAAGATGCAAAAGCGCATCGGCATCGACGTCAGCAAGGACTTCGCCTTCAAGCTGATCATGAACTACAGCCACTGGAAGGCCAACGGCGCGCTCGCCAAGAACTTCGTGGACAAGTCCGCCGAGACCATCGACTGGCTTGACGACCTCGGCGTGAAGATCGAGTACGTCGGCGTCGGCGGCTTCGGCGGCCCGCTCACCTGGCACGTGATCGCCCCCGGCCCGGACTACCCGGAGAAAAACCCGAGGGACTTCCACTGCCAGAGGATGATCAACGTGTTCGAGAAGTACGTGATCGACCACGGCGGGAAGATCCTCCTCGAAACCCCGGGCACCGAGCTCATCACCGACAACGGCAAGGTGGTCGGCATCGTTGCCAAGGAGAAGTCGGGTGAAACGCTGAAGATCAGGTCCAAGGCAGTCATCGTCGCGACCGGCGGCTTCGCCAACAACAAGGAGATGATGAAGAAGTACGTCGAGTACCCGGAAGTGATCCCGGTCGGCAACATCGGCAAGGACGGCGACGGCATCAGGATGGCCGAGAAGGTCGGCGCGCAGCTCGAAGGGATGGGGACCGTCGAGGCGTATCGTCCGGGTCTTCCGGGCTTCCACCCGGCCGACCAGATGATCGCCCTCGCGGTGCAGCCCTACTTCTGGGTCACCCCGCGCGGCGAGCGCTACGTAGACGAGTCGAGCGTCGAGTTCTGGCCCTACGCCGGCAACGCCATCACCAGGATCGGCGGCACCGCCTACTCCATCTTCGACGAGGCGACCAGGAAGCAGGCCGTCGAGAAGGGGATCGAGATGCCGCTGGGCGAGTGGGTGCTCCAGGGTACCAAGCTCGTGAAGTTCGACGACTCCTTCAACAAGGAGCTCGCCAGAAAGCGCGGCTTCGCCTTCAAGGCGAACACCATCGAGGAGCTCGCGAAGCAGCTCAACATGGATCCCAAGATCCTCAAGGCAAGCGTAGAGAAGATGAACCAGTCCGCGGCGGTCAAGGAGGACAGCCAGTTCAACAAGAAGTCCAAGTACCTCCGCCCCATCGCGACCGGGCCGTTCTACGCAGTCAAACTGCTGCCGCGTCACCTGGGCACCCTGGGCGGCGTGAAGATCAGCGGCAACACCGAGGCGCTTAACGCGAAGGGTGAGCCGATCCCGGGTCTCTACGCGGTCGGCACCGACTCCGGCGGGATGTACGGCGACAGCTACGACCTCCTCCTCGGCGGGGGCACCGCAGGCTACGCCATCAACTCGGGCCGCATCGCGGCTGAGAACGCACTCAAATACGCAGGGATGAAGAAGTAACGAGGAGAGCCTGCCGTGGCGCATGCCGCCGCGGCAGGCAGTGCAAAACGATCAACGACTACCAATCGTAAGGGGATCTGTACATGAAGAAGATGAATTTAGGCGCCTTGGCACTGGCCGGCGTACTGACATGCTCCGCACCGGCACTGGCCGTCGACCTCAACGCCTACGGCAACATCAAGCTAGGGACCTTCTGGACCCAGAACAACTTCTACAACGCCGCAGGCGACAAGAGGCACGACAGCGACTTCAGCCTCGACAACTTCGGCGACAGCTTCGTCGGCGTCAAGGTGAAAGAGGGGGAGTATTCCGGCGTGGCCGAACTCGGTCTCTACAACCCGAAAGCGTACTCCAAGGGGGTGGAAGTCCGCCTGCTCTTCGCCGAGTGGGATTTCGGCCAGGGGAAACTGCGCATCGGTAAGACGCCGAGCCCGTACGTGTTCCGCTCGCAGCAGGTCTGGGACAGCGACGGCGGCTTCAACGGCTACGGCTCGCTTTGGGACGGCCGCTACGCGAACATCAAGGTGACCATGAACAACGGCCTCTACGTCGCCGCCATGCAGCCGCGCGTCGGCAACCAGGCCAACAACACCACCAACGTCTCGCCCAACGCCGACGTGACCGCTGCATACAGCCAGACCGGGAACAGCTACCAGGCGACCTACACCGACTACGACACCATGCTCCCGAAGATGGTGGTCGGCTACGAAGGGAAGCTCGACAACTGGAGCTACGGCGGCGGCGTCGCCGGCAACATGTACAAGGTGACGAGCTCGGTCAACGACTCGACCCCGATCAAGCACGACATCTACTCCTACTTGGCCTTCTTCCACGGCAAGGTCGATTTCGCGCCGCTCGAGTTCAGCTACAACGTCTTCGCCGGCCAGAACACCGGCGACCTCATGAGCACTGCGACCGGCAACGGCACCGGCAACACCCTCGCCAACCCCGGCCAGGCCAACGGCGCCTACTACGACGTGCTGCACGGCAAGAACTCGCACACCTACGGCGGCTTCGGGCAGTTGGGCTACCGCGTCACCGACCGTGCGACGCTCTACACCGGCGCCTCCTACGTGGTCGACGACAACTCGATCGCCCACGCCGACGCCCGCATGGCCTCGTTCGTCAACGTGAACTACGCCGTCGGCAAACACTTCAACATCGTCCCGGAGGTCGACTACATAAACGACTTCAAGAACTCCCTGGGGCAGAAGGAGCCGCGTTCCCTGATCGCCGGCGCCAAGTGGCAGATGAGCTTCTAGAAAAGCTACGACAGCGGGGGGAGTCTCTCCCCCCGCACCTTGAGGACACGCATGGAACGGAACAGCACCAAGTTCTCCCGGCAAAACGGTTGCCTCGGCGCCCTCGACGAGTGGGACAGCCGCCACCGCAGCATCATCGCCCGCCTGAACCGGATCGCGGAAAAGGCGCGCAGGCAGCCCGGCTGCGATCTGAGCTGCGAACTGGACCAACTGGTGAACGAGACCCTGAGGCATATCGGGCCGGAGGAGAGCTTCATGGAACTGGTCGCCTTTCCCATGGCACGCGAGCACAGCATCCGTCACCGCTCCATCAGCATCGATACCGCGAAACTCCGTTACCAGCTGCAAAAGAGGGAGGACGCCCTGCCCGACGCGCTGGACCGGATCCGCCTCATGTGGCTCGAGCACATCGAGGTGCACGACCGGGCTTTCGAGCTGTTTCTCACCTCTCGGGGGTAAACCATGGGAGACCGCGCGCCGCTTAAGACCCTTTTCCTGGTCAACTTCGCCGTGACGCTCGGCTTCGGCATCGCCGACGCCTTTTTCCCGACCTACCTTTTCGGCCTCGGCGCCCGCGGCATCATGCTCGGGCTGCCGCTGGTCCTGTATTCGCTTTCCAAGATAATCTTCAGCCCGGTGCTCGGAGCCTGCGCCGACCGGATCGGCTACCGCAGGATCGTCCTTGCGAGCCTCTTTCTCTACCTCGCGGTCTCCGTCGGCTACCTCTGCACCCACGACGTCCTTCAACTCATCCTGCTGCGCCTCGTCCAGGGGGTGAGCTGCGCGATGTTCCGTCCGGTCATGCTCGCCATGGTCGGGAGCGCCACCGGAAAAGAGGAGCGGGGGAGGGTGATGGCGACCTTCGACATCTCCTTCTACGCGCCGCTCGGCCTCGGGCCGCTGATCGGCGGAGCCTTGAAAGACGCCTGGGGCTATCCCGGCATCTTCGCCGCCGTGACGCTTTTAAGCCTCGCCGCCTTCCTTTTCGCGTTACGGCGCCTGCCGCACGCGGCCGTCCGCGCGGAACGCTCCTCGGCGCCTTGGGGCGTCGTTTCGCTGTGGGGACTTGAGCGCGGCAGCTACCGCGGCCTCCTTGCCTTCATCTTCGGGCGTGCCTGCGGCATCTCGCTTTCCGGTTCCTTCCTCCCCATCCTGCTCAGCAGCAAGCTGGGGCTTTCCGGACTGCGCTCGGGGCTCGTGCTCGCCTCGGGTACCGCCGCGATGACCCTTTTGCTGCGCCCGATGGGAATCCTGTCCGACCGGGCGCCCCGGCCCTTGCTGGTGCTTCTGGGCGGCGGCGCGGTTTCCCTTTTGTACCTGCTCGTTCCCGCCGCCACGGGTTTCGGCTCCATGCTGCTACTGGCGGTCGCCATCGGGGTTTTCAGCGTCGTTTCCCAGCCGGCGAGCAGCGCGCTCCTCGTGGAGGAGGGGACCCGGTACGGCATGGGGGCGACCGTCGGGACCTTCAACGCCGTCCTGAACGCGGGGTTCGTGGCGGGGCCGCTTCTGGGCGCCCTCCTGCAGGGAACGCTCGGGCTTACCGCCGTCTTTCACGCGGCAGCGGCGGTGGGACTTGCGGCCGTGGCGCTCTTCGCCGCCGAGCTCTGGGGGGGCGTGCCTCTCTGCGCCGCGGCACCGCCTGAGCACGAAGAAGTTACCGTCGTTGCGACGCGCGCCGGCGTCTCATGTGAAAGCGCTCCGCCATTCTCTCACGCCGCTTGACCGGGCTTCAGAAAACCGCTATTCTGGCCAAATTTCACATGAGAGGGGCTACTTATGGCACGTCCCAGCTGGGATGAATATTTCATCGAGATCACACGCCTGGTCGCCAAGCGTTCCACCTGTCTGAGAAGGCAGGTCGGCGCGGTACTGGTGAAGGACAAGAACATCCTCGCCACCGGCTACAACGGTGCGCCATCCGGGACTGCCCACTGCCTGGACATCGGCTGCCTGAGAGAACAGATGGGCATCCCGTCCGGCGAGCGCCACGAACTCTGCCGCGGCCTGCATGCCGAGCAGAACGCCATCATCCAGGCGGCGAAGCACGGCACCTCCATCGAAGGGGCCACCCTGTACTGCAACACCATGCCCTGCATCATCTGCTCGAAGATGGTGATCAACGCGGGGATCAAGCGGGTGGTCTATCTCACCGGGTACCCGGACCAGCTGGCGGAGGATATGATCCGCGAGTCCGGCATCCTCGTCGAGAAGTACGAGGAGGCGTAGCCATGAAATGCCCCTTTTGCGGATTCAGCGACAGCAAGGTGATCGACTCCCGCCCCGACAAGGGTGGCGCCGCGATACGCCGCCGTCGCGAGTGCGAGTCATGCGCCAAGCGTTTCACCACCCATGAGCGCGTTGAGGAAGTGCTGCCGCTCGTTACCAAGCGTGACGGCAGGCGCGAGCCCTTCGACCGGATGAAGCTCGTCGCCGGCATCCAGAAGGCGTGCGAGAAGCGCCCAGTCTCGGTCGATACCATCGAGAAGCTGGTCGATCGCCTCGAAACGAAGATGCAGGAGTCCGGCGAGCGCGAGATCCCGACCACCACGCTGGGGGAGTGGATCATGAACGAGCTGCACGCGGTCGACCAGGTCGCCTATGTCCGCTTCGCCTCCGTGTACCGCTCCTTCAAGGACATCAACGAGTTCATGGTCGAGCTGCAGGACCTGCTTAAGAAGTAAGCGCGTTATCCCCTCTCCCTCCGGGAGAGGGTGGCCGAAGGCCGGGTGAGGGCCTCGCCGTAAGGCCGCATGTTGCTGATAGCAACGCCCTCACCCCGCCCCTCTCCCGGAGGGAGAGGGAGAGGGGACGGCAGCAACAAGCAGTGATGGATGGGGCAGGGAGTTCTTATGTCGGCAACCCACAAAAAAATGATGCGCATGGCGCTCGCCGAAGCGAGGAAAGGGGTGGGGAAAACCGCTCCAAACCCGGCGGTCGGGTGCGTCATCGTGAAGGACGGCGCCGTCGTCGGCAAGGGGTGGCACAAAAAGGCGGGCACGCCGCACGCCGAGGTGCACGCCCTGCGTGCCGCGGGCGAAAAGGCCGCCGGTTCCGACGTCTACGTGACCCTCGAGCCCTGCTCCCATTTCGGCAAGACCCCTCCCTGCGCCAAGGCGCTCATCGAGGCCCGCGTGGCGCGCGTTTTCGTCGCCATGGTCGACCCGAACCCGGTCGTATCCGGCAACGGCATCCGCATGCTTCAAGAGGCGGGGATCGCAGTCGAGGTCGGGCTTTTGGAGGCCGAGAGCCGCGCGTTGAACCTTGGCTTCATCAAGTGGATGCAGACCAGGCGCCCGTACGTGGTGCTTAAGAGCGCCATGACCCTCGACGGGAAGACCGCCACCGCCGGAGGCGACTCCAAGTGGGTCACCGGCGACGCGGCCCGGCGCGAAGTGCACCGTCTGCGCGGGAAGCTCGACGCCATCATGGTCGGTGTCGGCACCGTCATCAAGGACGATCCGCTCCTCAACTGCCGCGTCCCCGGCGGGAAGGACCCTTTGCGGGTCATCGTCGATTCGACGCTCAGGGTGCCGCTGCACGCCGCCCTTTTCAGTCTGAAGTCCGAGGCGAAGACCGTGATCGCCACCTGCAGCGGCAACCTCGTACGGATCGACGCGGTGCGGGCGCGCGGCGCCGAAGTGCTAGTGTGTCGGCAGAAGGAAGGTCGAGTCGATCTGGAGCATCTTTTCGAGCGTCTGGGAGAGCGCGGCGTGCAGTCCGTGCTGCTCGAAGGCGGCCATCATCTGGCCGGAGGCGCGCTGAGGGCGGGGCTCATCGACCATTGCAAGTTCTTTTTGGCCCCGAAGCTAGTCGGCGGCGCCGGTACCGGCCTTTTCGCCGGCGAAGGTGCGCCCCTGATGTCCGACGCCATAAAGCTGGAAGGGATGACCGTAAAGCGAGTAGGAGCCGACCTGCTGGTGGAAGGCAAACCGATAAACAAGTTTTAGGTTCTTAAACAGGTTCTAGGTTCTACGTTCTAAGTTCTACGTTAAAAACTCCCTCGGGGAGAGCACGGTTCTGGTTTTAACGTAGAACGTAGAACGCAGAACGTAGAACGTCCTCAGAGGTTCTATGTTCACAGGTCTAATAGAAACAGTAGGCGAGCTGGTTTCCATCGAGCGCCGCGGCGCTTCGGGGAGCCTCACCGTCAAGACCGCGCTTCCGCTCGACGAGATCAGGATCGGCGACTCCATCGCCATCAACGGCGCCTGCCTCACCGTGGTCCGCAAGGGTGGCGGAGCGGTCACCTTCGACGTCTCCCCGGAGACCATCGACCGCACCGCCTTCAAGAACCTCAAAAGCGGCTCGCCGGTGAACATGGAGCGCGCCATGCGCCTGTCCGACCGCCTGGACGGCCACCTCGTTTCCGGGCACGTCGACTGCGTCGCCACCGTCGTCGAGCGCCGCGAGGTCGCCGGCAACATCGTCTTCGGCTTCCGCTTCCCGGCCGAGTTCGCCAAATACATCGCCGCCAAGGGATCGGTGGCCATCGACGGCATCAGCCTCACCGTGAACAGCGTCGGCCCGGACAGCTTCAGCGTCAACATCATCCCGCACACCGCCTCGAAAACCACGCTCCTGCAAAAGCGCGCGGGGGACGAGGTGAACATAGAAACCGACCTTCTGTGCCGCTACCTGGAGCGCCTGCTCGCGGGTAGGGAGGCGAGGGAGGGCGGCGTCACCCTGGACCTGTTGGCGAAAAACGGCTTTATGTAGCCGCTTTCGCTTCCACTTTCACCGTTTTTTTGTTATGGTCAACGACCTGCAAGGTTTGTTGTCCAACCAATCGGTCCGGGAGATGACAGCCGTCATGGATTCCCGGCCGACACTGAATCAAGGAGAGGTTATAGAAATGTCTGTTTCAAGCATCGAGGAAGCCATTGAGGAGATCAGGGCCGGCAGGATGGTAATCCTGGTGGACGACGAGGACCGCGAGAACGAAGGCGACCTCACCATGGCGGCCCAGTGCGTGACTCCCGAGGCGATCAACTTCATGGCCCGTTTCGGACGCGGCCTGATCTGCCTCACCATGACCGCGGAGCGTTGCGACCGCCTCGACCTGCCCCCCATGGTGCAGGACAACACCTCTTCTTTCGGCACCGCCTTCACCGTCTCCATCGAGGCGAAGAAGGGTGTCACCACCGGCATCTCCGCGGCCGACCGCGCCCACACCATCCTGACCGCGGTGGCGCCCGGCGCGCAGGCCTCCGACCTTGCCCGTCCCGGCCACATCTTCCCGCTGCGCGCCAAAAACGGCGGCGTGCTGGTCAGAAGCGGCCAGACGGAAGGTTCCGTCGACCTCGCGCGGCTTGCCGGGCTCGAGCCTTCCGGCGTGATCTGCGAGATCATGAACGAGGACGGCACCATGGCGCGCATGCCGGAACTGAAGAAGTTCGCCAAGGAGCACGGCATCAAGGTCTGCACCATCGCCGACCTGGTCGCCTACCGCCTGAAGCACGAGTCTCTCGTGCGCCGTTCCGTTGACGTGGCGCTCCCGAGTTCCTTCGGCGACTTCCGTGCCGTCGCCTTCGAAAACGACATCGACAAGCTCGAGCACCTGGCCCTCGTGAAAGGGGACATCAAGGGTGACGAGCCGGTCCTCGTCCGTGTGCACTCCGAGTGCCTGACCGGCGACGTCTTCGGCTCCGTGCGCTGCGACTGCGCCGAGCAGCTGCACGCCGCCATGGAGCGCATCGAGAAGGAAGGGAAGGGGATCATCCTCTACATGCGCCAGGAAGGACGCGGCATCGGGCTCACCAACAAGCTGAAGGCCTACGCCCTGCAGGACCAGGGGAAAGACACCGTCGAGGCGAACCTGGCGCTCGGCTTCAAGGCCGACCTGCGCGACTACGGCATCGGCGCACAGATCCTCGTTAACCTGGGCGTCAAGAAGATCCGCCTGATGACCAACAACCCGAAGAAGCTGGTCGGTCTGCAGGGGTACGGCATCGACATCGTGGAGCGGGTGCCCATAGAGATAAAGCCGAGCAAGAGCAACGAGAAATACCTGAAGACCAAGCGCGAGAAGATGGGGCACCTGCTGGAAAACATCTAGCGTCCTTGAAGTTAGCTTCGGTTGTCGGCAGAAAAATACGGGTTGCGGTCCGGTCGGATGTTTTCGACTTTGACCGCAACCTCAACCTGTTTCTAAGGAGTTCATATCATGCCTAAATATTTAGAGGGAAAACTGACCGCGGAAGGGCTCAAGTTCGGCATCGTCGTCGGCCGCTTCAACAGCTTCATCGGCGAGCGACTGCTCGAGGGGGCCCTGGACGCCTTGGTGCGTCACGGCGCCGACGACCAGCAGATCACCGTGGCGCGCGTGCCGGGTGCCTTCGAGATCCCGCTCACCGCGAAGAAGATGGCCGAGACCGGCAAGTACGACGCCCTCATCTGCCTGGGCGCAGTGATCCGCGGCTCCACCCCCCACTTCGACTACGTCTGCGCCGAGGTTTCCAAGGGCGTTGCCCACGTCTCCCTTGACGCCGGCATCCCCGTCGCCTTCGGCGTGCTGACCACCGACACCATCGAGCAGGCGATCGAGCGCGCCGGGACCAAGGCCGGCAACAAGGGCTTCGACGCCGCCATGACGGTCATCGAGACCGCCAACCTGTACAGGGAGATGAAATAATTGACCACGCGTAGAGAAGGCAGGGAACTCGCCCTGCAGGCGCTTTATTCCAAGGACCTGGTGTCCCAGGACCCGAACAACACGCTGAAGAGGATCATCGAGAGCTTCGGCGAGGGTGAGGAGCCGACCCTTTCGGCCAACTCCAAGGCGTATGCCTTCGCCACCGAGCTCGTGAGCGGTGTCGCGGCGCATCTTTCCGAGATCGACGCCCGCATCGCGGAGAAGTCCAAGCACTGGAGCATGTCCCGCATGGCGCGCGTCGACCTGAACATCCTGCGTCTTGCCGTGTTCGAGCTTGTGTACCGTCCCGACATCCCGAAGAACGTCACCATGAACGAAGCGATCGAAGTTGCCAAGAAGTTCGGTTCCGACGACTCCGCCTCCTTCGTGAACGGCATCCTCGACGAGATCGCCTCCACGGTGACCGACAAGGAATAAGGTCCTTCCCGATTTGCGATGCTCTGCCGCCGGCCCCTCTCCCTCCGGGAGAGGGTGCCCAAAGGGCGGGTGAGGGCGCCGCCACGAAGTGGGGCATCCGCATCCGCCATCGCCCTCACCCTGCCCTCTCCCGGAGGGAGAGGAGGTGGAAGGAATGTTGTGGCCGTTCCTGAACAGGTAAGTAGCTTGTTTTGCAAATAATGAAATGATCAAAGAGGGAGTATGGAAGAGATAAAAGTAGGCCTACTTGGTTTCGGCACCATCGGTGCCGGCGTCGTGAAGCTGCTCAAACAGAACTCCGCCCTCCTCACGGAGAAGACCGGCACCCGGATCTCCCTGAAGGCCATCGTCGACCTCGACATCACCACCGACCGCGGCGTGGACACCGAGGGGATCACCCTCACCAGGAACGCCGACGACGTGCTCACCGACCCGGAGATCTCCGTCGTCATCGAGCTGATCGGCGGCTACGAGCCGGCGCGCAGCTTCGCGCTCAAGGCGATCGCCCACGGCAAGCACCTGGTCACCGCCAACAAGGCGCTTCTCGCGGTGCACGGCGAAGAGATCTACGCCGCCGCCAAGGAAAACGGCGTCGAGGTCCTCTTCGAGGCCGCGGTAGGCGGGGGTATCCCGGTTCTCTCCGCGATCAAGGGGAACATGGCGGGTAACCGCTTCTCCACCGTGCTCGGCATCGTGAACGGTACCTGCAACTACATCCTCACCCGCATGACCCAGGAAGGGGCCGATTTCGCCGAGGTGCTGAAGAGCGCCCAGGAAATGGGTTACGCCGAAGCCGATCCCACCTTCGACATCGAAGGGGTCGACACCGCGCACAAGCTCTGCCTGCTCCTCTCCCTCTGCTTCGGCACCAGGATCGACCTGAAGGACGTCTATTCCGAGGGGATCACCTCGATCACCTCCGAGGACGTCGACTTCGCCGAGACCTTCGGCTACCGCATCAAGCTTCTTGCCATCGGCAAGATGGACGGCGGCAAGATCGAGGCGCGCGTGCACCCGACCATGATCCCGATCGACTATCCGCTTGCCGACGTGCACGGCGTCTTCAACGCGGTTCGTCTCACCGGCGACTTCGTGGGCCCGGTCATGTTCTACGGCCGCGGCGCCGGCATGGAAGCGACGGCGAGCGCCGTCGTAGGCGACATCGTCGATCTCTCCCGCAGCATGTGCGCCGGGGTCACCCGTCGTTGCGCCCCGCTCGGGTACCTGGACGGCAGCGTCACCACGCTCCCCATCAAGCCGATGGGCGAGATCGTCAGCAAGTACTACATCCGTTTCCAGGCGCTTGACCGTCCCGGCGTACTGGCCCGCATCGCCGGAGCGCTCGGCGCGCGCGGCATCAGCATCGCCTCCATGCTGCAGAGCGCGAGAAGTGCAGCGGACGAAGTACCCATCGTCATCATGACCCACGAGGCCCGCGAGGACGACATGAGAAAGGCCCTGGCCGAGATCGACACCTTCGAGGTGATCCGCGCCAGAAGCACCTTCATCAGGATCGAGGACAACCTCGAGTAAAAAGGTGCAAACAGAACGCAAAAAGGGCGGGAGTCACTTGACCCCGCCCTTTTTTATAAACCCGAAGCCGGCACACAGGACCCGGAGGTCCGCAGAAGACAAGAGGAAAGGTTTCTGCCGGGGGGAAAGCGAAACCTTTCGTCTTGCCTCGGTGTCCGCTTCAGGTTTTTACGTAGAACGTAGAACCTAGAACGTAGAACCTCTTTCAGCCTTCGTACTTTTCCACCACGCTGCGGTAGTGCTCCTCGAGCCCCTTGGCGGCCTTCTCTTCCGCCGCCTGGTACTTCGCGACGATCTCCGGGCGCACCCCTTCCGGGAGAATCCTTTCCGCGAGCGGGTAGAGGATGTCGTCCTCCTTGCCGATGTGCTCGCGCAACAACTCCAGGTAACCCCTCGCGTTCGCGACGATCGCCTCTTCCTGCCCGGCCTCGCCGCTAAGCGCTTTCGTCGCCGCCTCTTCCATACCCTTCACGAAGGCCCGACCCAAATCGTGCTCCATGAGCATGGCCGCCACCGGGCTGTTCGCCCTCGGCATCCCGTTCGCCACCAGCGCCTCGAACAGGACATCCTCCTCCTTGGCGTGGTGAAAACGGTCGGCGTAGTTCCTGATGAAATCCACACCGTCCAGGTAGAACCGGTAATCCTTGAAGGTACCTTCCTCGGTGAGCCGCGCGTTTTTCTCCAAAAGGGCGAGCATACGCAGGATCAGCTGGTGCTCGTCCTTGAGCCTCTGGGTGATGTCCTGTTTCATCGCTAGTTTCTCCTTTCGCCGTTGATGCCGATCACCGCGGTCTCCAGCGGGATCTCCTTGCCGGACTGAGCCAGCGCCTGACGTACCATCATATCAAGCCCGCGGCAGCAGGGAACTTCCATGATCGCTACGGTGATGCTTTTCACGTCGTTCTCGGCGAAGATCCGCGCCAGCTTCTCGACGTACGGGGTGCTGTCGTCAAGCTTCGGGCAGGCGATGGCGAGCGCTTTCCCCTTCAGGAGGTCGCTGTGGAAGCTCCCGAGGGCGAACGCCACGCAGTCCGCGGCGATCAGTATGTCGCTGTCCTGGAACCAGGGGGCGGTGGGGGGGACCAGGTGCAGCTGCACCGGCCACTGCCTCAATTCGCTTGCCTGCTTCACGGTGGTTGCCTGCTCGTTGTCGTTCCTCTCGATAACCCTTGCCATGCTGCCCGGGCAGCCGCATCCTGCATGTGCCATTGTTTTCTCTCCTTGATATATGTGTCGGTTCGTTGGTTGTGGCGTGTGCCGTTTATCGTTTAAGCGACCTTGAGGTCGTCATCCTTCGTTGCCAGGTACTCGTTTATTTCCTTCTCTACCGCCGTTTCCTGTTCCGGCGTGAGACCGTGTATGGAGACCACGTCCTTCAGGAGGCAGATGCCGACCTTGCAGGTAACGCAGCCGATCTCGTAGCGGTTCAGGATGTCGCCTATCTCCGGGTAGGTTGCAATCACGTTCTGGATCGCCGTGTCTCCAAGGCCGTTTTTGAATTCCATCTGTTTATCCTCCTTTCGTGCGCTCTTGATGATGTGACAATAGCGCTTCGGAGCATATTTGTTTATGACATGGGTCAAAAATATGCGTTTCTCCGCATCTGTGGGAAAAATGGCAGAATTGCAGGGAAATATTGACCTTTTCCTCTTTCTGATTAAAATTGGGCCTGGCCGGACGAGCCTCGGAGGTGCCCCATGGAGCTGGACCTCAGATCACAAATCGAGCGGTTGGAGCAGTCGGACAAGCTTTCCCCCGAGCTTAAGGCGCAGTTCGAGCGTGCCTACCAGGAGATCGGGCAGTCGGTAATCAGCGAGGCAGTTCCGAAGGCGGGAGGTCAGGCGCCCGACTTCACGCTCCCCAACGCGGTCGGGATTCCGGTGGCGCTTGCCGATGCGCTTATGCACGGCCCCGCCGTGGTCACCTTCTACCGGGGGATCTGGTGACCTTACTGCAGCCTTCAGTTGAGGGCCTACCAGAAGATCCTTCCCGAGATACTGGCGCGCGGCGCCTCGCTCATGGCGATTTCGCCGCAGAGTCCGGACAAGTCGCAGGCGACCCTTTTGAAGAACTTTTTGCAGTACGAGGTGCTGAGCGATCTTGGGAACGTGGTGGCGCGGCGTTACGGGCTCGTCTACCGGTTCCCCGATTGGGTGCGCGAGCTGTACATATCCCTCGGGGTGAATCTTCCCCAGTACAACGCCGACGAGTCGTGGGAGCTCCCGATGGCCGGGACCTTCGTGATCGGGGAGGACGGCAAAATCGTCACCAGTTACGCCGACAGCGATCCGAGAAACCGTCTCGAGCCGCAGGCGATACTCGATGCGTTACGGTAAAACCGGCTCACGCAAAGACTTAAAGAAACAAAGACACAAACAAAAGACTTAAACTAACAGGGATAAATGGGATAAAAGGGATAAGGCGTAAAACCTTTTTCACGCAAAGACGCAAAGACGCAAAGAAAGACAAGACTTTGGGGTTACACCAAAATCTTTTCGTCTTTAGGTTTTATCCCCTTCATCCCCTTCATCCCTGTTAAATGGTTGTAGGTTCTATCTTTGCGCCTTTGCGCCTTTGCGTGACATGGTTTTGAAGTTTATCTTTGCGCCTCTGCGTGAGGCTGTTTTTTAGGAGGGTTTTGCATGACGACGAGAATAGGAATCCTTACCGGCGGCGGCGACTGCCCGGGACTTAACGCGGTAATCCGCGGTGTGGTGAAGGCGGCGGTCGGACGCGGCTGGGAAGTGATCGGCATCGAGGACGGCTTCGACGGCTTTCTGCACCACCACAAATGCCGCCCGCTCGGCCTCGAGGAGGTGCGCGGCATCCTCCCGCGCGGCGGCACCATCCTCGGCACCTCCAACCGCGGCAACCCCTTTTCCTTCCCGATCATGCGCGAAGGAAAAGTCGAACTCGTCGACGTCTCCGAGGAGGTCCGCTCCCGCATCGACCAGCTTGGCCTCTCCGCCCTCGTCGTCGTCGGCGGCGACGGCTCCTTGAAGATCGCCCAGGAGATGATGCGCCGCGGCGTCCCCATCGTCGGCGTCCCGAAAACCATCGACAACGACCTCCTCGAGACCGACGTCACCTTCGGCTACAACACGGCGCTCGAAACCGCGACCGACGCCCTCGACAAACTCCACTCCACCGCGGAAAGCCACCACCGCGTCATGGTCCTCGAGGTGATGGGGCGCTACGCAGGGTGGATCGCCCTCGAGTCCGGCATCGCAGGCGGCGCCGACGTCATCCTCATCCCCGAGATCCCCTACGACATCGACAAGGTGCGCGAATCGATCATCGCGCGCTGCAAACGCGGCAGACGCTTCAGCGTCGTGGTCGTCGCGGAAGGCGCCTTCCCGAAAGGGGGAAACCGCGTCGTCCAGGAGGCCGCCGGCGGGAAATCGGTCGTCGAACGCCTGGGGGGCGTGGGCGAGGCGCTCTCGCGCGAACTGGGCGGCGTCCTCGAGATGGACATCAGGGTCACCGTGCTCGGACACCTGCAGCGCGGCGGCTCCCCCTCGACCTTCGACCGCTGCATCGGGAGCAGGTTCGGCGTCAAGGCGGTCGAACTGATCGAGTCGCAGTCCTTCGGCCAGATGGTCTGCCTCAAAGGGCGTCACATCACCTCGGTACCCATCGAGGACGCGGTGCGGACCCTGAACCTCATCGACCCCTCCGGCGAGATGGTGCGTCACGCCGAGGCGCTCGGGATCATGCTCGGGAGATAGGCAAGGATATCTTGACTTTAATTAATCTCTGAACTAGACTGCGGGTGATTTTTTCCGCCCGCACCTGCCTACACCCAATGCAACGAGGTGGCTTAAACATGAATAACCCGATCGCCGGAGCCAGCAGGAGCCAACTCTACGCGCTTGCCGGCTTTTTCCTCGGTATCACCGCCCCGCTCGGCTGGATGGTCCTCCGCCTGCTGCTCTTCTCAGACCCCAACCTCCCCCTTGCCTCGCAGTTCTTCTCGGAGATGACCCACAGCGCCCAGGGAATGGCGCTCTACGTCTACATGGGAGTGGGGACGGCCCTGGTTATGGCGATCTTCGGCTTCTTCATCGGGCGCGCCATAGACGAGCTGCATCAGCGCGGAGAGCGGCTCGATCAACTGGTACAGGAAGTGGACGGCCAGAAGAAGCTCTTCGAGAACCGCTACAAGGTGCTCGACAACAACATAAAGAACTTCCACAAGATCAACTCCCGCATCCAGAAGGCGGTGCGCCGCGACGACGTCCTCGCCCTCTGCGTCGAAGGGCTGCACGAGGTGCTGGGATACGAGCGCGTCAACGTGCTCATGGTCGATGCCGGCAGGAAAAACCTCTTCTTCGCGGCGAGCGCCGGCAACGAGAGCGAAGTGGGGCCGGAGGTCACCATCCCGCTCGACGCCCGCTCCGGCGTCATCTACAAGTCCTTCGTCGAACGTCAGGTCTATTTCATCGAGGGTATCTCCAAGTACCCCTCCGACTACCTGCTGCAGGCCCCCTTCGATGCCATCGAGCCGCTGCGTTCCTCCACCTTCATCCTCTGTCCGATCGTGCTGAAGGGGGAGACCATCGGCGTCTTCGGACTCGACAACAAGAAGAGCCACCGCGCCCTGAACGACACCGACGTCGACACCATCCGTCTATTCGCCGACCAGGCCGCCGCAGCCTTCATGCGCATCAGCCTCTTGCAGTCCATCGACCGGCTCACCCACGAGCTCGGCAGGACCTTCTCCGACCTCTCCACCCAGCGCGAGAACTTCTCCGCCAACCTCTACCGCCTGAGAAGCGCCGCCGAGTCTCTTTCCGGCAGCGCCATCAAGGTTGACGCCGCCGCCCACGGGGTGATGGAATCGGTGGACAGCGCCAGTGCCGCCGCCGCCGAGATCTCCGTCGCCACCGACCAGATCACGCACAACATGGACTCCCTCTCCGATTCGGTCTACAAGTCCGTCTCGGCCATGGAACAGATCACCAGCACGCTGCGCCAGGTGGAAAAGAACACCGGCCACTCCCACAACCTCTCCAGCCGCGTGAAAGAGCACGCCGAGCAGGGTGCCGGCATCGTGCGCGAGACGGTGGACGCGCTCGCCGAGATCCAGCGCTCCGTCGACCTCTCCTACGAGGGGATCAAGCGCCTGAGCGCCAACAGCGGCAGGATCGAAGGGTTCGTGAGCGTGATCAACGACATCACCAAGAGGACCAACCTCCTGGCACTCAACGCATCGATCATCGCGGCCCAGGCGGGCGAGTACGGCAAGAGCTTCGGCGTGGTCGCCGACGAGATCAGAAACCTCTCCCTGCAGACCGGGCTTTCCACCGGCGAGATCACCGGGATCATCGAAGAGATCATGTCGGAATCCCGCATCGCCGCGGACAGCGTCACCGCCACCAAGGACCTGGTCAAGAAGGGGGTGAAACTCGGGCAGCAGACCGGCGTGTCGCTTTCGAGCATCCTGGAGAGCTCGCAGAAGGCTCTGGACATGACCGAGCAGATCAAGCTCGCCACGGAGGAGCAGGCGGCAAGCGTTCAGCTGGTGACCCGCTCCATCGAGGACGTAAGCTCCATGACCATGCAGATCTTCAAGGCGTCCAAGGAGCAGGGTGTGGCGACCAAGAGCGTCGCTCGTTCGCTCGAGGACGTGAAGGACATGAGCCACGAGATGGTGAATGCCGCCGGGCGCCAGAGCGTCGACACCGGCGAGATCAAGGGGAGCATCGACTACGTCACCCGCATGGCCGACGCCATCTTCGACGGCATCGAAGAGCGCCAGCAGGAGAGCGGGCAGGTGGTCAAGGAGCTGGAGCAGATCAAGGCCAGCGCGGAGTAGGGAAGAAAAGGCTGGACTTTGCCGCAACTGTTGTGTTAGCTTTCGTAACGGTGTTTGGCCCGCTATGTTTGAGTGGAGCCGGAAAGGACACCAAAGAGTAGAGACATACCGCCTGGATTCCTCACGGAACCGGTACGGGAAGCGATAAGCTGGCCGGAGCTGCGCCCGAAAGGGTGCTAATTAGCTCTTTTTTACAGCGTCTTCCCACCGAAGGCGTTTTTTTTTGCCCAAAATCGCCTTGGGCCCTTTCCCCTCGCCCTCCGGGAGAGGGTGGCCGAAGGCCGGGTGAGGGCGGTGCCCCAAGCGAAATGTCGCGGTACTTTGTTCTGTTTCCCTGTATACGAAAATTCCGTCCATCTCACAGGAGCAGCATAGATGCACAAAAAGAAGACCGTTCTCGACTTTCAGAAGATGAAAGCGGAAGGGGAGAAGATAGCGGTACTGACGAGCTACGACTTCCCCATGACCGGCCTCATCGACGGCGCCGGGATCGACATGATCCTCGTCGGAGATTCGCTCGGCGTCGTGGTGGCTGGGCACGACAACACGCTTCCCGTCACTATGGAGGAGATGATCTACCACACGAAGGCCGTGATGCGTGCGCGCCCGAACGCCTTCGTCGTCGCCGACATGCCTTTTCTCTCCTACCAGACCGATCTGACGAGCGCGCGTCTGAACGCCGGACTCCTCATAAAGGACGGCGGCGCCGCCGCGGTCAAGATCGAGGGGGGCGTCAACGCCGCCGCGGCCATCGCCGCCATAACCGAGATGGACATCCCGGTCATGGGGCACATCGGCCTCACGCCCCAGTCGCTGCACCGCATGGGCGGTTACAAGGTGCAGGGCAAAGGTGACGCCCAGGCCGAGAAACTCATCGAGGATGCCCGCGCCGTGGAGCGCGCCGGCGCCTTCGCCGTGGTCCTCGAAGGGATTCCGATGGGGCTCGCCGCCCGCATCACCGAGGAACTCACCATCCCGACCATCGGCATCGGGGCCGGTCCGCACTGCGACGGCCAGGTGCTGGTGATCCACGACATCCTGGGGCTTTGCAGCAAATACTCCCCGAAATTCGTGAAACGTTACGCGGAACTCGCCCCCATCATCGCCGAGGCCTGCGCCAACTACATCGCCGACGTAAAGGGCGGCACATTCCCGGAAGAAAGGCACTGTTTCAAATGATAGTAATCGAGTCAGTCGCGCAGATGCAGCAGTTCGCGCGCGAAAGGCGGGGCGAGATCGCCCTGGTTCCCACCATGGGTTACCTGCACGAGGGGCACGCTTCCCTCATGACCGAGGCGCGCCGTCGCGCCAAGACCGTCGTGGTCAGCATCTTCGTGAACCCCACCCAGTTCGGCGTCAACGAGGATCTGGACAGCTACCCCCGCGACTTGGAGCGCGACAAGAAAGTCGCCGCAGCGGCAGGCGTCGACGTCATCTTCGCGCCGAAGGCCGCCGACATGTACCCCGAGGGGTACCAGAGCTACCTGAACGTCGAGGAACTCACCACGCATCTGTGCGGCGCGAGCCGCCCCGGCCACTTCCGCGGTGTCACCACCGTGGTCGCGAAGCTCTTCAACATCGTGATGCCGACCCTTGCCGTCTTCGGCAAGAAGGACTTCCAGCAGCTCGCCGTGATCAGGCGCATGGTGAAGGATTTCAACTTCGACGTAGAGATCGTCGGGATGCCCATCGTGCGCGAAGCCGACGGACTGGCGCTCAGCTCCAGAAACGCGCGCCTCACGCCCGAGCAGCGCCAAGAGGCCCTCTGCCTCTCCCGCGCCATCGCGGCGGCCCGCGACGCTTTCGGTAAAGGCGAGCGGAGCGTGGCTGCTCTCAAGGAAAAGGCCTTTGCCGTGATCGACGCGGAGAAGGGCGCCGAAGTGGATTATCTGGAATTTAGGGATCAGGACACCCTGCTCCCGCAGGAACAAGCGAATGAGAGAACGCTGCTCGCACTTGCGGTGCGGGTCGGCTCGGTACGGTTGATCGACAACTGCGTATTAGGGGAGGAATAGAGAATATGGACAGGAAGATGCTTAAGAGCAAGATCCACAGGGCAACGGTAACCGGTGCAGACCTGCACTACGAAGGTAGCATCACCATCGACCTCGACCTCATGGAAGCGGCCGACATCATCCCGTACGAGGCCGTCTGCATCTGGGACGTCACCAACGGCAGCCGTTTCGAGACCTACGCCATCGAAGGCGAGCGCGGTTCCGGCGTCATCTGCATCAACGGCGCGGCCGCAAGGCTCGTGGCGCCGCAGGACCTGGTGATCATCGCGAGCTTTGTGAACATGCCCAACGCCGAAGCGATCGCCCACGAGCCGAAGCTTGTTTTTGTCGACGACAAGAACAAGATGCTTCCGACCCGCAAGGAAGCCGCCGGCCAGGCGACGCTCAAGAGCGTGCACTGGAAGAACTAGTTTAAAAGCAAGCAGCAGTATCCCGGACGCTGACAGAAGAAAATTCTGTCAGCGTTTTTTTGTTTGACTGGGAAATATCCGGTGCCTTGGAGAAATAATGACCCGAAGCGCGGAACGGGCCCAAACGTCCCCCCCTTTGCGAAGGGGGAGCCTGCCCCCCGTAGCCTTGGCGAAGGGGGGACAGGGGGGATTTTGCTCTTTGTCACCTAACCAAACAATCTCATCCACCCTTTGATCATGCAAACTCTAGTGAAGATGGCTTTGATTCCGATAACCTGCTAAACTTATTCCCGTTGAGTTAGTTAATCATCTGTCAGTGCTTTGAGAGCACCTCCGAGTCCTCTGTGACAAGTATCTACTCCCTTAGAGGTTGAAGCATGAGAATCTACGCCGCCGCACACCTGCTCCCCATTTCCTCCCCGCCCATTGCAGGCGGCGCCCTCGCCGTGGAGAACGGCCGCATCGTCGCGGTCGGCACCCTGAACGAACTCCGCGCGCAGTTTTCAGCGCCGGTAACCGACCTGCACGAATCGGTTATCATGCCCGGCCTCGTGAACGCGCACACCCATCTTGAGCTCACCCACTTCCCCGCCTGGAAGGTGCGCAAGGACCTCGACTACCTCCCGAAGCGCTACGTCGAATGGATCCAGCAGGTGGTGAAAATAAAGCGCGCCCTCGAACCGGGCGAAATCGAGCATTCCACGCAGGAAGGGATGCGCCTTTGCCTCGAGTCCGGCACCACCGCGGTCGGAGACATCCTTTCCGATTTCTCGTTGGTTCCCCTCTACCGCGACACGCCGCTTGCCGGCAGGCTCTTCCTCGAGGCGATCGGGCACGACCCGATCCTTTGCGACACGCTCGTCGCCCGGTTGGAAACGGCGCTGCAGGGGCTCGAGGGCGCGTTGCTCCCCGGCGTTTCCCCGCACACGCCCCACACCGTGTCCGGTCATCTCTTCGCGTGCCTCAATGCCCTAAGCGAAAAACTCGGCATCCCGAAGGCGGTGCACCTCTCGGAGACCACCGAGGAAGTGGCGTTCATGCACGACACCACAGGAGCCTTCGCCGAAATCCTCTACCCGATGGCGCACTGGGAGCAGTACCTGCCGCACCCGATGCGCACCACATCGACCCGCTATCTGGACGGCCTCGGCGTCCTCGACGCTTCGACCATCGCCGTTCACGCCGTGCACGTGACACCAAACGACGTGGCGCTTCTCAAGGAGCGCGGCGTGAGCGTCGTCCTCTGCCCGCGCAGCAACGACCGCCTCTTCGTCGGCTGCGCTCCGCACAAGCTCCTGAAACAGTCCGGGCTCACCTTGGCCCTCGGCACCGACTCCCTCGCCAGCAACGACTCCCTCTCCATGTGGGACGAGATGCGTTACCTCCAGCAGGCGGCTCCGGGCGTCTTCGAGGCGAGGGACCTTTTAACCATGGCGACGTTGAACGGTGCGCGGGCGCTGCAGATAGAAGAAAGTGTCGGCTCGCTTGAGCCTGGCAAACGCGCCGATTTCCAGGTATTGAGCTGCGGCTCCGGCTGCGACCTCTCCTCACTCGAAGCGGCGCTGGTCGAACGCGGGGAAGTGAAGCAGGTGTATCTGGCGGGTACTTCTTATTCGCAGTAGCCTTTTGGCTTTTGTTCCTGTAGTCGGGGTGAGGGGAGGGGGCGTTCATGCGGCGGATGGTGAGAGCGCAACGCTTGGCAGGACGGTATTTCGGCGGCTTGGTCGTCCTCGCGAGCCTACTCATCTCAGGTTGTGGCGGAGGCTCTTCCGGGGGCGCCGATGTCCCTCCCAGGGAGTGGGCCCAGGTAAGCTCCGTTTCCAGCTCCTCGACCGTAGCCGGCATCAGCGGTACCGCCTGGATTTCCGATTCCTATTACGCGAGCCATTGCGTCGGCTTTTCCTGCCTCACCGATGACACGCGCACCGACGACTATCCCGGCGTCGACGTCACCTATATCAATCAGACCACCGGTGCAAGCGGCAACGCGACTAGTTACTACGGGCCGGGCACCGACTGGACGCACAAGTGGTTCGCCGGAGTGCCGGTAGTCCCCGGAACCAACAACATCGTGATCTCCGCCTACGACCCCGGTGGCAAAGGGACCACCATCACGGTTCAGGTCGTGGCCCCGCAGCCCTTGACGGTGCAGTCGACGGCCCCTGCGTCGGCCGCTACGGGAGTGCTCTTGAACGCGAGCATATCCGCGCGGTTTAGCGACGAGATCAACCCTTCCACCACGTATTACATCGCGGTCAACGGCCCAGGTGGGGCGGTTGCCGGCACGAAGAGCGTGAGCGGTTCGACCGTGACCTTTACCCCCGATGCCAATCTTGCCTATAACACCACCTACACCGTCACCATCCCGACCACGCTGCGCGCCGTTTCCGGCTCCTCCTTGATCTCCGAATATACCTGGTCCTTCACCACGATGGACTTCCCACTTTTCCGCGTGGTCTCCACCTCTCCCGCGGCCGGAGCGACCGGAGTTTCCAGGTACACAAGCGTTTCCGCCGACTTCAACGCCACGCTCGACTACTCGACCTTCGGCCCTGCGTCCTTTTACCTTAACAACGCGAGCGGTGAGCGGTGGGGGTACTATTACTCGGTGTTCGGCTCAGGCGGGTCCGTAACCGACAGCGTCCCGCTGCAGGCGAACACCACCTATACCGCCACCCTCACCACCGCCATAAGAGACAACGCCGGGAACTCGATGCCCTTCGACTACGTCTGGAGTTTCAAGACCGGCGAGTGAGTGCCGCGATTCCCTTTGCGAAAGTTTTTCCGTGACGAGTGCCAAATGTTGTTGAATGCAAAAGGCCCCGACCTACGCATGACGCGCGGGCCGGAGCCTTGGTGACTCAACTCGTACCACTTCGTATCCTGTTACAGGCAGGGGGCTCGATTTACCGGTATGCCTCTCTCCTACAAACGCTTGTTCAGCGAGGCGAAGTACTTCTGCTGGTATCTTACCGCCCTGGGCCTATCTGGGTTGCGGTACAAAAGCTTGGGTTCCCTGGTTCCCTTCATCATCTTAAGAAGGGCCGACTCCCTTTCCGCCATCTCGTAGTTCACCGTTTCTTTCACATAGTCATCGATGCGCTTCTCCACCAGCTGTGAGCGCCATTCTCCCGGCCTCAACGCGTTCCTGTTCATGACGATTTGCCACTCGTCATAGTCCTTTATCCTCGCCTCGAGGTCGAGGGTGGGCTTCATGGAAAGACTGAGCGATTTGACCAGGAACTGCTGCCTGGGCGGGGTGTTGGTCTTGTTCCCGTTCGCGGCCTCCCATATGGAAGTCCACAGCTCCGCCGTCTTGGTCACCAGCTGTTTATACCTGATCGAGTCCTTGCTGTACTTGTTGATCGTGTAGATCTGGCTCACGATATCCGACCGCTTCTGCTCCTTGTAGCCGTAAAACTCGATGACGTATTCGCTGTTCTCCTGCTTGATGAATTTCTGAAGCCTCTTCTCCATGTTTTTGCCGGTCTTGTCCCGCTGATCCAGGTTGGCCACTTCGAAGAGGCTCTGCACCATGTCCGCGAGCTCGGAGACCATCCTGTCGTGGTCCTTGGCCTTGATCGCCGTCACCGCTCTGGAACATCTATTGTTGATGTTCTTCTCGGAGAAATAACCCGGCTGGATCATCAGTTTCCAGTAGTCGTGGCGCAGGACGAACCTGCTTTTGGAGATGAAGTCATCGTAGTGCGGCGAGATCACATCCACCATTTCCGGTGGAAGCAGAAAAAGGACGTCGTCTGCGAATCTGTCGAAGATGTCCACCGGAAACTTCTCGTGGATGATCGCCCCGGTGTCCTGGTCCAGCTTTATTATGATGGGCTGGGCTGCATCGGTGGGGACCAACAGATCGTCATCTTTTGAGTCGGCAAAACTGTCGGCAGCGGTAAAGAGGCTCACAAAAAGCAGGACTAATAGCAGGAGTCTTTTCATTTAACACCCTTCTTATCTATATCTCAAAGCGTTGTTCAGTTCTTCGTAGGTCTCGCCGTATGCGGCAGCGCTGTCGATGCCGAGTTCCTCGCTGCAGTCCACCACCGCGTACCGGTAGGCAACGTTGGACGCATACCCTTTCAGTCGATATTCCGCCCTTTTGTACGCAACGCACTGGTCCAGCTCGGTGTACCTTGCCTTCCCTTTTATGTTGACGTTGTATCTGTTCTTCAGAGGGTTTTCTGCCGGATCCTGTTTGTCCTTGTCCTGGACGGGCGTCAGATCCTTGGTTTCGACGACCCTCACGCGCTTTGCTCCCTTGGGGATCGTCTTTTTATCGTTCGTGTAGTGTATGCCGTCCTTGTCTTCCCACGAGTAGTAGTTCTCCGCTGAAAGGGAAGGGCTCGCCACGGCAAGTAACAGCACCAGAGCTATCAGAAGTCTCAGCGTTTCCATAAGGCAGTACCTTTTAGCTTCCGCACTGTGTGAACTGGAACGAAATCAGTCTCAGAGAACGTGAATACATATATCTTAATTTATAAAAATTTGCCAGCAAATAATTAAACGGGATCAATGTCTTGTGGGAAATCCGGGAGATAGGAATGGTAGTTCTTCAATGAGTGCAGGAGGTAAGGCTGGTTCAGCTGGACGACCTTGAAACGCGAAAGGCTCCGACCGACGCATGACGCGCCAACCGGAGCCTTGGTGATCCCACTCTATTCAACTTTTGTTACTTGGCTGCAGGCACCGTAGAGGTTTTGATGGCATCGACATCAGCCTTGGCCTTTTCCTTGACGGCCTTTGCATCAGCTTTCGCTTTGGCTTTTGCCTCTTTTGCTTCCTTAGCCTTGGCTTCCTTGGTTTCCTTGGCTTTTGCCGCCGCATCGGCCTTTGCTTTCGCCTTGGCCTCTTTGGCCTCCTTGGCCTTGGCGGCCGCATCGGCCTTCGCTTTTGCCTTGGCCTCTTTTGCTTCCTTGGCCTTGGCGGCAGCATCGGCCTTTGCCTGCGCCTTGGCTGCCTTTGCGTCATTTACTTTCGCCGCGGCGGCATCCGCACCTTTTTGAACGTCGCCGGCGGCGGTGGTTACCGCGGCGGGGACATAAGACGGGGTGGCAGCGTCAGCAGCAAACACGACAGCGGCAAAGGAGATGGCAGCCAGGCCGGCAACCAATGCGGACAGAACTTTCTTCATGTGTAATACCTCCGGATTTTTTGGGATGACATCACAATGCCGGGCCGGAACGCATCTTCTGTCAGAGAGTGGGATCAGCCTTGGCGCGAAGAAGATACTTGAGGAAGTTTACCTGTGGCGGGCACATCGTGATGTTATTGAGGTATACCCATTTCACTCTCAAGTCAATAGGGCGGGGTGACTTCAAGGGACGGTCCACTCGAAACTCTGCATCCAGTTCATCCCTCCGTCACCGCCGTCGGACCCGTTGTACTTGTAGGTGAACTTGAGCTTCGTGCCTTGTTCCAGGGGGAGCGGAAGCTTCACGGAAAAAGGAAAGGTTTCATCCTGTTTGACCTGGCGCGGGATGACGAAGCACGCCTTGCGTGTCCCGGCCTTCCCCGCCGCGTCGACCACCGTGATCCAGATCTCGATCCCCTCCATGAAAGCGTAGCGGATGTTCTTCCCCACCCCCTCCACGGCCGATGCACCGGCCTCATGCTTGATTGCCCAGGCAAGGTTCATGTCGAACTGCGCATAACGATAGGGTAGGTCGTTCATACGTTCACCTTTTACATCGATCATGGGAATGCTTCCCAGGTCGTCTTGAATATCTTTCGGTATTGCAGCGGCGCAATCCTGCATCCGTCCAAAAGGCTGTCGAAATTGAGGGTAAAACCGTCGATGTTATTCAGGTCGAACCTGAACCTGGCTCTTACAAAGAGATATTTGGAGCCCTTCTCATCAGTCGTGACATCTATCGGTTTGAAGGTGCCGGTATTCGTCCTGATGTTGAGGCTTATGTCCTTTGCACCGAGAACCTTTGCTTTTGCCGTTTCTTTAGGGTAAAGCCACAGCCAAATGGAAAACCCTTCGTGCAGCTTGTCGTTGCCGCCGAGGTTGAAAATGGGGAAGATGGGCAGGAAAAGCGGTCCGACGGAATAGGTGTAGTCATAAATGATTTCGGACAAGGCTTCGACGGTTACTGCCTCGCATTTGTAGGCATAAGCGGGAGGTGTGTTTCGGGAAGCGCTGCTGTTGCTCTTTGTCCATTTGTCCCCATCACTCGGAGCGAGGTACCCCCATTTCATCAGAGCGGAACAACCAGTGCAGGTGAAAAGGAAGATCGCCAAAAACATGGCTCCGATACTCTTTCGAAGCATGCCGTCGCCCATAGATCACCTCCGCCGCATGGTCTCAAATCTAAGGAACGTCCCCCGACTCCATTGATTGTATCCTTATGCTGCTCTTTGGCAAAAAGGATAAGGTGGAGCATCGAGTCAGCCGATCGACTGACCTCAACATTAACAACAAACAAAAAACTTTTGTTGGATACCGATGTGGGTTATATTGCCCTAATTCAAATCCGTCAAGTAATTATGACAGGATGACTGTAACGCCGGGCATCAGTACGGCTGGTCTGCAGTCAGCGTTAACTACCGCAACAGCAGAACCGCCCCCAGAAGAAGCAGCGCCCCTCCCGAGCACTTCTCGATCCAGTGCGTATGTCGGTCGAGACGACATCTCACCTTTTCGCTTCCCGCCAGTCGTGCTATCGACAGATCCCAAAAGAAGACGGCGAGAACCATCCATAAGCCGTAGCAGGCCTGGATCGGCTGCGGCGTGTCGCGGCTTACGATCACGGTGAAGAGGCTGAGATAGAAGACGGCATTTTTCGGGTTGAGGATGGCCGAGAGAAAGCCGGCTGCGAATTGCCTGCGCCCGCAGGTGCCGCGCGATTCCGCCTCAGCTTCAAGCGGTGAGCGGACCGGGCGCCGCGGCGCCTTCAGCAGCATCACTCCAAGATAAACCAGATACAGGGCTCCGGCCGTTCTTATGGCCGTGAAGAGCAGCGGGGTTTCTTTGATGAACGCGAACCCGGTAAGGGCAAGGAGGATGTAGGCGCCGTTTGCCGCTGCTATCCCGGCACAAAGCCCCGCAGCCCGCGAAGCCCCCTCCCGGACGGAAGTTCCCACGATGAGGAAGAAGTCGGGCCCCGGACTGATCAGGGCCAGGAAGTGCGCCGTAGCGAGCGCTGCGAATTCGACAAGGTATTTGGACATGCGGCCTCCCGAGCTTTTCAGGGGAGGTTAGCGCGTTTCGGGCGGAGAAATATTGTGCGAAATTGACTTATTTGCCGGATCTGAGCCGGTATTGGCGGGGTGTAGCGGCGACGATGCGCCGGAAGGTCTTGTGGAAGTGGCTTTGATCGGCGAATCCCGTCTCCGCCGCGACGCCGGCGGGCGCCATCCCCTCGAGCAGCAGCCGCTTCGCCCTTTCGATGCGGGCGTTCAGCATGAAGGCATGAGGCGGGAGTCCGACCGCCTGTTTGAAGGTGCGCAGCAGGTGATACGGGTTGCAGCGAAAGACGACCGCAAGCTCCTGCAGCGTGATATTCAGATCCGCCCGCTGCTCCAGGTACTCCTTTACCTCACGAACGATCCCGTCCCGCACCTTAACCTGAGCCGGGAGTTTCAGGTCGCAGGTGCCGGCAAAGAGTTCGCTCGCAAATTGCGCAGCACTCTCCGTCTTTTCCAAGGGTAGGGCGTCGCCTGCCAGGATTTCCGTGAGTTCGAGGAAGGAGTCGTAGAGGGTGCGGCTGTCAACGAGAAAATCGGCGGGTGGGATGAAGTGCTCCTGCCTGCCGAAGAGCGCCTCCTGGATCGAGCGGCACCACGTCGCATCGAAAAAGGCCATGAGGTAGGAACGGGCGCTTCCTTCCGAAGGGTTGCAACTGTGCACCGTTTCGGGAGGGATGACCGCCAGAAGGCCGGGGGACAAGACGCAGGTCGAGTTCCTCACCGTCATCACGGCCTTTCCCTCCGTGACGGCGCCTACGCAGAACTCGCGGTGACAGTGCGCCTTGTAGCTTTCCGCGCTCCGGCTGGTGTACCTCACCTCGACGATCGGCACGCTCGCGTCGTTCCAGAAAGTATGTGAGGCTTTCATCTATAGCGTCTCTCCGTCATCGCAAAAGGAAGACGCTCTACAGCTGCAAGGCTGCTTCGACGTCCTTTTCCAGGCTTTCCGGTGTGGTCGTGGGTGCGTAGCGCTCCAAAACCCTGCCTTGTCGGTCGACAAGGAACTTGGTGAAATTCCACTTTATGCCCTCGCTCCCGAGCACCCCTTTTGCAGCTGTCTTCAGGTACTGAAAAAGCGGAGCAGCGTCAGGGCCGTTGACATCGATCTTGGCGAAAAGGGGGAAGGTGACGTCATAGGTCAGCGAGCAGAAGTTTTGTATCTCCGTAGCATCGCCCGGCTCCTGTGCGCCGAATTGGTTGCAGGGGAACCCGAGCACGACGAACCCTTGTGAGGCGTATTTCCGGTACAGAGCCTCAAGCCCCTTGTACTGGGGCGTAAAGCCGCATTTGCTGGCCGTGTTGACGATGAGCATGACCTCTCCTTCGTATTCGACCAGAGTCTTGGTCTCTCCGCCGGATGTCAGCACCGGTATGTCATATATGCTCGTCATTGTGGCGCTCCTTGCTCAAAACTATCAGATTGCTAATCCGCGAGCAACCACTAACCCGACGCCACGACCATCGGCGGCGGCTTGAAGACCTTGGGGCATCCAGGTCATGTGTCGCCCGTGCGGTGCGGGCAGGCTTTGTTTTCGTCAGGCGGCGTCGGTTAATTTTCCGTTTCTGGATTTCAATCGGCGCTTCCGAGTTTTGAAACCTGTCTTGCACGAGTTGAAATTTGATTTTCGAATTTCAAACGCGGGTCGGTGCGTTTGTTTTCATCTTCCCGCGGTTCAAATTTTCTTTTTGGATTTCAAACGTCGCTTCACGAGTTTCAAATCGCCTACGCGTGATTTGAAATCGTCTTTGCGAAAATTTCGCGCGACTTCCCGCGTTTGATTTCATTTTGTCGCGCGAGATTTTTTCTTTTCGAATTTCAAATCGCCCTTCCGCGTTTTGAATTCATCTTAGTGTGATTTAAACGCGCCTTCCCGAAATTTAAACTCCGGTCGGCGCGTTTGTTTTCATTTCTCTGCGGTTCAATTTTTGTTTTTGAAATTCAAACGTCTCTTCCGTCGTTTGAACTCCTCTTCGCTGTGTTTGAAATTGTTTTTCGGAATTTAAACACGCGCTTTCGGTGTTTGTCGCGCAGTTGTGCGGCTTCGTTTTTGTGGCCGGGCGTTTCAACGCGTACCGGCGATCTTTTCCTTCATAAGCGGCTGGAACTGCGGTGTTCACGGCGGAGCGGGGGCATTGATGAAGTTGCTGGTCGCTGAGATGAGGAGGGATGTGCGGCTTGGACCTGCCGGTTCGCCGGCAGGCCCAAGCGTGGGGATAGGGGAGGGGGTTAAAGGACGATGATCGATACCGGCTGCGACCACTTGCCCGGACCTTCGGGACCGTCGGTCCTCAGCCGGACGTAATACCTGTTCGCCGGGTCAAGATTCCTGAGGATGATCTTGGTGCAGGTCTTGTGATGGCCGCCCGGGTTGTACCAGCTCTCCTCGGAGACCGGTTCCCCTTTGCAGATATTGATCAGGTACGGCCCGCCGCCCCTTACGTGGGTTCCCAGGATGACGATGGCCCCTGACTCGTTCCTCAGGTGTCGCAACTCGACCAGGATCTCCGCTGCCTTATTAGGGGTGAGTTTGCGAAGAATCTTGTGGTGCGTTTCCTTGAGCGGCAGGTTCAGCTGGTGCATTATGGTCGGGTCCTTCTTGTGTATGGCGATCGTCTTTACGTAGCTGATGGAGGAGTACATGTCGAGATCGGTGAGGTCCCTTGCCTCCTGACGCTGCACCTGTAAGAGGGAATCTCCCCGGTCCGCGCCGATGCTCAGCTGCTTCATGGTGACGATGTGTTCTCTGTAGCGTTGGCCTGCAACGATGTGGTCCGGCCGGTTGAGGTTATACAGCTCGAGCGCATCAAGGGCATCGGCGAAACCGTTTACGACCATATAGTACTCGGGGTAATTCAGCTTGCGGAAATTCGTTTCCACTACATCGTACCGTTCGGGCATGGCGACCTCCTCTCCTGAATTATTAGTAACCGCCAATAAGGAATAGCACGATCCGCGAAGCTGTCAAATCACGAAAGGATCTCCGTCTTTTTCGCATGTCACTTCAGTCAGTTGAGGTTACGGAGCGTCTGGTTTTGGGAAGGCGAAATTGCGGGAGGAGGGGTGAAGGGTGCCTAGTTGCCTGGGTTCGCCAGGGGACGCGTGTACCTGGCTCGTCGGAACTTAATTCACCGCGGCCCGCTGAGCACAGCCTGCTGGTAGCGGGCCAGTAGTTCGGGGTCGTCGATGGAACCGTGGTGGTGCACCTGTCGCCACTGCCCGTCGATCAGCCTGAAGATTCTGCTGGTCCTGATCCGCATTTCGAGGACAGTGTCGGCCGTCTTCAATTCCCCGCGCTCTCTGCCGACTACGTAAAAGAACTCGCCCGAAGCGTGGAGCGTGTAATCGTAAAACTCGAAGTGATATTCGGAAGCGCTCCCGAAGAGCCGCTCGTAGACGGACCTGATCTCCTCCCACCCTCGCTTGATCCCGCCGAGCGGGTTGTCCATGGCGGCTTCGTCGTTTTGCGCCCAATTCTCCGCCATCATTACCATGTTCCTGCTGTTTAGGGCCTCGTAAAACCGGGATAGCGCCCGCAGCATCGGTGAAATCTCTTCCTTGTTTTCCCTGCCGGTAACCGGAACGGTTTCTATTTTCATGGTGTCCTCCCTCCAGCGCCACCACGTGGTTCTCACGTTCCTGTCCAGCATATCACATCGCTGCATTCAGAAGGGATACGTCCGGGATCAGAGGATGTTGACGGCTCGCGCCGCAAGTAGGGCGATCACCAGCAGGGAGATCATCGACTGCAGCATCATCAGGACCTTTGCCCAACGTGACAGGACCGGAACATCGGTTGGAGAGAAGGCAGTGGAGGTGTTGAAGGCGAGGAAGAGGTAATCCACAAAATTGGGCATCCACTCGCTGAGCCCGGCAGCGTGTTTTCTCTCGGGAGGCAATGTCATTTGCGGAAAGAGAAACGCCCCCTTGGAGTGATCGGGGCGCTTCGCCCGTTTGTGCGGGCCGCCGGCGTCAAGCCTCCAGTACCAGGAGGCGAAAACGAGGATGTTGGATACCCAAAGCGCCGCGGCGGACTGCAGCAGTTCCCGCGGTTTTTCGAGGTGGAGGGGGAGGGCTCTTATCAGCAAGGCAAGCGAGATGATCATGGTTGTCGTCACCACGCCGTTCAGGATGAAACCGATCACTTGGTTGGACTCGTGAGCGCCTTTGTAATGCGTGACGACAAGCGGCACGGCGAGCACGGAGACGATGGCGAGGAGAAGCCAGCGCGGACCGCCAAGAAGCAAGGAGGACGGCAATGCCGCATAAAGGCCGCCAAGCGCAAGCAGCGCGAACAGCGAAGGCCAGCGCGACGTCACCGCCTTAGCCGCACTCCCCAGTCTTTCGTTCACTCCGGTCATTGCCACCTCAAAGGGGCTGCACTGTTGTATTCTGGGTAAGATTTGCGGATATGGTGTCAGCCTTGTGATGTTGCAATGTCAAACCTCATTCCTACCGAGTTTACAATATTGCAGGCCTGACTCCAACTTTCCCCAGCCCCGTCCCCTCCAGTCCTAGCCTTCCTAATTCGTCAGGTAAAGGTACACATTCGCCTCTGCTGGTCTGTTCAGGGTATCGTAGAGGTAAACTCGGTACCTCGGGAAGGCTACACGATTACTGCTTTGGGGGGAACTGAAGTACTCCGAGTCTCCGCTTTTGATGTTGCAAACGGTCTCGATCGGGAATTGGACCTGTTTTGCCTCCCGAAGAGCGCGCAGTATCGGTTCCTCATCTGGAATGAGAAGCACTCCAATGGCTCCTGGAATGAAATTGCTGCTTTTGATTTCACCTTGCAGCGAAATGGATATCGACGTAAACCCGTCTGTTTCAACTATGCCGGCAGGTATCAGTTCGGTGATTTCGTTCCGCCTTGACGGCGAGACCAGCACACCTTCGACTTTGAAACTCTTCGCATGACGCACTGTTCCTTCTATGGAGACGCTTCCTTTGATACGCTGCGTATCCGGAAAGTTCTTGACCTTCACCTCCACTTCGTTTGCATGTGCGGCCATCGGTACAACTGTGATCATCAAACAAACAACCAGGTGGCGCGACATCTCTTTCAATATCCTATTCATCTAACCTCCTACGAATGTTCGGATTCGACGGGCATGCTCGCGCCTGGGCGCCTGGTGGCGGGGCTTACTACTTGACATTTCTGTGCCCCACTGTTCAGGTGCGACCGAACAGCTTTCGTCAATATCTTTGTAAGATCCTCTTGAGCAAGAGTAAAGACCTGCCCCCCAAGCCCAATCTGGTATATGCTACTTTATATCCCTTGATGGGCTTAATGTTGTAAGCATTCGCCCCAAGCTAGACTCTAATTTTGCGTGACGCCCTTTAGCAATCTCCAGTAAATCAGCGACGATACGGTTTTGTTCACGCGGGTCAAGAATTTCTTGGATTATTGATACAAATTCACGTTTGATACCGACCAAAGCATCTTTCGCGGATTTAAGCCCAAAATCTTTTGGGTCCAGATCGCCACCAAGTACATTCTCCGCAGCCACGAGGCAATCAAGTGCAATGTGGCGCACCCCCCTGTATGCCACTGGCTTAGTGACACCATGCTCTTCATGTTGAGTGTTTGGAAGGAGAAGACGGCCGCTATCAATTAACGCTGAAAGTTTATAACGACAGACAAGGAATTTTTCGGAATCGGGTGGGGTGTCCACAGTTGATGGCATGCAATATACTGCTTCACTGAGAACATCAATAGATTGTGTAGCCCATGAACGCAAGTCGCGCAGCCAGTCAGCTGCGAAAGTTGTAGCATCCAATCGGTACTGATGTTCAACAGTTCTAGCATTTCGTGCACCGACCAGCCAACCAAGTACACCGACAAGGCCTGTGATAATAAGATTTGCAGTATTAAATTCCATCTCCATATTCACCTTAATCTTACCCTGGTATTGGCACCCCTTTTGCCATTGTGGGTTTCATAACTTCATCACAGCCAAGTCCACCCTGCTCGAAGTCTCGTAGGCCCACTGATCACTTTGTGGCGCACAGCCAATGTCAGGTATCCAGTCCGATTCTGAACAAGATACAGCCAGCGTCCTAAAGCACCGGGGGACGTTGGTAAGTTATGTAAGTTATGCAAGTTATTTTATTCTCGCCCGTGCCTGTTCTTCTTTGCCTCTTCAATCGCGAGCATCACGGCAACGTGAGAACGGTCGGTTATCTTGGCCAAAACAGCTAGTGTGGCTCCTGCCCTTTCGTGAGCAGATAAATAAAACTCACGTCGGACTCTGCTGTCTCGGCATCTCCTCCACGCCTAAAAACTTACATAACTTACCAACGTCCCGCCCTACCCCTAGGTGGATGGCATTGGTGCGCCCATGTGCATTGAGTATTCAGGTGCGACCGGACAGCTTTCGTCAATATTTTTGTAAGATCCTCTTTTTAATCGGCCTTTTTGAGCAAGAGTAAAGACCTGACCCCCAAGCCCCCTCTCGATTATAGATGCTCACTGCTGTCTCCAATAATTGTCAGAGGGAGTCTGAGGAAAAGGGGGACGCCCATGGTTTTATGCGCTCCTTCCGAGTCTATAGCAACAAGTAACGCATGATTTCGTGTGCGTCCCTCTCTCTATCAAAATGCTGATAATTTTGCACGTGCCTGTTTCGTGCCGATCTCCTTTATTGCAGTGACTTTGTCTCCTGCGCAATGTCCTTGACCAATTGCCGTGCGATGTCTTCTAGGACTATCTTGATGGCGGCATCTTTGCTCAATGTATCAATTTCCAGCGTTGACAGCTCCCTATCCGACTTATATTTATAAGACCTAGTGAATTTTTTATTGCTAGTTTGATAGTCAACGTCAATGGCTGTGTCAAGTAAGAAGTAATCCAGCATGTACCCTTTGAAGGCAAATGAGGCGTAGCCGCTTCCTTTGAAGTCAGCCTTGCTTTCCTTCATCTTGATCAGGATTCTGATGTCCTGTGGCGGATCTAAGACATAGACCTTATCGTAAAGTTGGTCGATATAGGCACTCAATGTCTCTCCTACATTTATAATAGTATCTACCCCGCCTCCTGTAAAACTGCTAGGGCGTTGTACTAAAATAAACTTTCTAAGACTATCATCCACAGCTAGTTGCACCCTTTTTTGTACTCCTATATCGTTTCTGACGATAGAGGCTGTCTTGTGACTTATTCGATCATCAACCGCATAAGGCATAGCACATCCAGTCAAAGCCAACATTACGACAGCAACGGTCAATGATTTCATCTTTCCTCCCTCTTTTGCACCACCGCCAAGGTTATTATCATGCGTTAGATATAATTTCTAGATTATTATGCTTGCCGCTGCATAACGACAACAGCCGCGCCCGAATCATCGAGTGCGGCTGTTGTTTAGGGATTGCTGGGGGCAGGCTTGTGGATTGCTGGGGTCAGGCTTGCAGTGTTGGAAAGTTAATTGTAAGAGGGCAGAGATTTGCCCCGGCGTCCTGTCGCTACTCAACTTCATTTTAGGGCCGTCTCGGGACGATGAAGTTTGACTTTTGTGGGGGAGGCGCCTGGCCATGAGGGGACGTTGTTGAGAATTTGATATTTAACTAGCAAGTACCACACAGCAACATAAGGAACGTCAAAATATCAACAACGTCCCCCCTGTCTCTCAGCTGACATCTTCGAGAGTAAGGTGCTGGTCATCGAGAAGAGTTAAAGTCTCCAACTGCTGCTGCTCGCAGATCGCGTTTCTGCTGTTGAGGTCCGCCCATGAAAAGTTGCTTCATGGGCGACTATGATTTCATTCAAAGCACTGTACTGATTGCCGAAGGTAAACTTAAAGGGTCATTTCATACCTGCGAGAAGGTCTTGTTTGTCGTACTCCTGCACAGAGTAAAAATTCTTAAGCGTGCCATTAATAAGGTATTTGACGGCAAAGCCGAATCTTAACGTGCCACTAGTTGTGGGAATATCTCTCACTTTTACAGAGCTTAAGCGCCGCATTTCATCAGTAAACATTTTAAAATAGGTTACTGTACTTGTGTCTGTGCTTTCTGGCGGGAGCTCGAGATTTAGATTACTAAGTGTGTTGATTTTATCCTGGTAGTAGGTCGATACAGACGAAACGGTTACGAACTCACCGCTCTTGTTGGTTATCTTTAAACCTATCCCGTCATATGACAACCGGAGAACGGTGTCTTCCTTTTCGTACTTTGGATTTATGATTTTAATGGTGTTGAGTCTTGCTTCTTCGGCTCGTGCGGCGACGACTTTAATGTAGTCTTCATATTTTGATTCTTTTGAAATCAGCTGCTCCAGGTCTGTGAAGCACTGCTGTCCTTGGATTTGCCTTGAAGCCACCTTGTAGATGGCACCGGGCTGATCACTTCTAACGAGGAACTCTTTTTGCCGTTGAACAAAAGGCGTATGGTACTCACCTTTAAACTGGGTCCCGGGAACCACATATATTTTCACTGTGCATTTGTGTTCAATATCATAAAATAGTCCATATCTGTTCCAGAACCCCTTATCAACAACCGCCATCAGCCTAGCGGCCCCGCTGAGTTGATTTACCGTTGATGCAGAACACGCTGGCGGCGTTGCGGGGAGGTCAAATTTGACATGAGCTGCAAATGACGTGGCTGGAACAACAGTTAGAGCAACTGCCCATACAAGGATGCGGTGGTTGATGCGTAGTGAATGTTTTTGGTTCATCAGTGCACTCCTCACAATTTAGTGTGACGTAGAAACCCACGCGCTATGCGCATGGTAATTGTCCGATGGCTATGCCGGTCCCGGTTGGGGGGCAAAGTCGACTATGATGCTGGCGCTCTCTCTTTGGCTGCCGGCTAGCATGATTTGCTTTGCCCGGTGGCCTGAAGAATGTCCTTACGGGAGAGGGGGAGCGATGCCTTGCTAGTGCCGGAGCCTCGCCCCCCTGTGCGGATCTTTGCATTTAGTTGTTTATCGGTTTGAGCAGCAGAATCTTGAGGAATCTATGCTACAGGACACATGCAGGTAACCTGTGCCTGTGGGGATTGAATAGGGGATGTGGGCCGAGGCTTTGGTGAGGGGGCGTACACTTTTCTTCAGCGGGCAGAAAGGAATCTGCTTTAGTTCCGCTCGAGACTCGAGCCAATGGTAAGACCCAGCGGCAGAATTTCATTGAGGCGGTGCCCTAGTGTGCTGTTTGGTAAGTTCTTTCGATTAATTCGACCATCATGTCGACAAGTGCTGGCGTCCTAGTGGCTGGTTTGCAGAGCTTCTGACACTGCTGGTTTTTAGAAGGAACTAAATGGACTGGACACTGGCAGCAAGGCTGAGGTAGCTGCTTGATAAGTCTGTTGGTTAAGAGTCGAGTGGAGTCCACATTTGATAATTCAGTGCAAGGCTTGCACGCTACAAGCGCTAGTGGTAGCGGAGCGCTTGTGTTATGAGGGGACGTTGTTGAGATTTTGAGATTTGGTCAGTAGGGACCACACAGTAATGTACGGAAAGTCAAAATCTCAACAACGTCCCCCGCTGCCCCCCGCGATTTTGTAAGCCCTAGCGACTTCTTCACTATATTGGTCCATTAAACAACCTCCGGTATGTGTAGATACTCTCCATCCACTCCTTCTTCTACGACAACGTCCCCTGTCCCTCCTATCTTACCTGCATCTCCTCTGCCTGTTCGCTCCGTTCTGCTTGCCAGTGTTTCATAAGCTGCGGCTTTGCTGCAGGAACTGACGATAAAGTTCCGAGGTGACATCCGGCTTCTCGATCATCGGACAGTGGCCGACGCCTTCGAGCACTTCCTTTCGGCTACCGGATATCTTCTGGCGGAGAAATTCGGCGTCGTCCACGTGGGTGACCCTGTCTTGGGCGCCCCAGATGACGAGTGTAGGCACATGCACGGACGACAGCATCGCGGTTTGGTCCATATCGGCCATGATGTCGCGAAACATCTTCTGTTCCAGGGCCTTCCGTTTCACCTTTTCCTCCACGAGGACGTCCACGATGAACCCAGGCAGGTAGGGCGGTTTCACAAACAGATATTTCATCATGCTCTCGTAATCCTGAGAAGTCCGTACGTCCATGAAGGGGTTCTTGCCCGTGGCCTTCACGAGGGCGTCGAAATCACTCGGCGTCTTCACGGCACCCGCACTGTCCATCAGGGAGAGCGAGAGAACCGATTGCGGATAAAGTGATGTGAAGCGAAGCGCGATGGCGCCCCCCATGGAGTTCCCGACCAGGTGCGCCTTCCTCACTCCCAGCGCATCGAGGAGTTGTTTCAACCGCTTTGCCTGCTCCTCGACTCCGTAATTCAGCGACATGTCCTGCAAGCTGTCGCCGTGCCCGGGAAGATCGGGGATGATGAGCCGGTAGTCATCGGTCAACTTCTTGGAGAATCTGTCCCAATTGTCCTTTTCGCCGCCGAAACCGTGCAGCATGACGATCGGCGTTCGGTTCCCGGTGGTCGTGTTCGTGAGGTAGCTTACTTTTCCGTAGCTCAGGATTTCCGTCTTGGCGACGAGCTTTGCATTGCTGCGCTCGTGCTCGATGATGGAATTATAGACGGTGCGCTTGCTGCAGCCGCTAAGCATCGGCGACAAGAGCAGCATCAGCAATGCCGTGCCCAGCAGCGAAGTTTTTGTGAAGCTTCTTGCTCGAAACTGGCGTTCGTGCGTCATGTCGGAACTCCTTCCATAGTGCTCGGCGCGTCAGGGGGCACCGCACTGAGCGTTGCCTCCATGTCGGTGATATCCATGCGATCGACCTCACGGTCAACCTGTGCCCCCTGTCCCACTAAAGGGATAGGATCTCGGAAAGCTTTTTAGCTTCAGGAAAATACACATGCAAAATGAACGCGGCGATGAGGGCCACTGTCAATGTCGTCGCAAAAGGCTTCCACGTCGTTTTGAAAATGCTGCCGATCCAGTCCTCGTCATCAATTACTCTGGCTTTCTTGACAAGTGATGCGGCCAGTAGACCTTCAAATGCAGCTTCGGAAAGGATAAGCGGAGCTTCTGAAACCACGTAGATGGCACTGCCCAGGATAGTGGCTACAACGGCTGCAAGGACTGCTAGGACGACGATGCCTATTAGGCCGCCTTCTTCTCCCAGTGCCCCTGCCGCCTCTCCGACAGCGTCGCCCACTCCGTCTGCAATCCCTGAGGATCCTTCTGAAATAGTGGCTATCGGGGTTTCTGAAAGGATGGTGGTGTGGGCGTCAAATGATGCTGAGGCTCCTGCTCCTGAGAACTCACCGCCGCCACCTTCAAATGACGGGACATCTCCACCTCCGGAACCGCTCGATGATGGGGTCGGAATGTCGAGCCAGTCGGTGCAGTTGGACCTTGTCTCTTTTCTGGGAGTAACGTACCAGAGCCACAATTTGATGCAGAGGAAGAAGATTAGGTAAGCGAAAAGGACTGCTAGGGGGTACCTGATTACCAGGTTGTCGACTTTAAGAAAGAGGAAGAGCTTTGAGGCCAAGACTCCTGATAGGGCTGTGGCAACAAGGATTGCACTCATGTGAAATCGCAGGGAATGCCTTTTCTTGAAGTCTTTTGTGAAAGACTCTTTCCTTTTTATGATCATATCTTTCCGTCTCAAGGCACAACGGCGAGCTCAGGGAATACCTTGTGCCGCAGCCGGTGGGTTTTCAACTTTCTTCGACTAATTTCCCTAGCCCTGCTGAGTCATTTACTGGGGATGCTTTGGCAATTTAAATTAAAGGAATCTTCTGTTCAAGTAATTTTTGTAGGAAATATGCTAACTGGCTGTGTTTTGGGTCTTAAACGGGGGATGTTGATTTGCTATGTGGGTAGGCGTTCTCGGGGTAACTGCGGGGCGAGGAGGGGAGGGGGCGGGACTTGTGCTAGAAATGCTTCTTCCTGAAGGCGTGGCCGGAGCAGGTTTTCAGGTATTTCTCGAAGGCGGCGGCTTTTGCTTCGTCGGCGAAGGCATGGTAGGTGAGGATCTTCCAGGGGCGGTGCTTTGCGGTGTGCGGGGATTGGCCGGAGTTGTGGGAGGCGAGTCGTTTGGCTACGTCGGAGGTGAGGCCGATGTAGTGTTGGTCGGGGTGGGGGATGCTTTGGAGGTAGTAGACGTATTTCATGGGGGGCTCCTTGGCGCGGTTTGTGGGGAGTTTACTTTGTTTTGCGCAAGGGGCAAGGGGGCGGGCGTAAAGTCACGCCCGCAAGGGCGTAGGGCGGTGAGTCAGGAAACAGCGGCTGGGGCGTAAAGGCACGCCCCGATGGTTGATGTTAGCAAAAGTTAGACTCGGGCGTAAAACCACGCCCGGTTTGTTTTTTGGGGGGTAAGACACCTTCAAACTAGCTTGAGGCCCCCCTTCGTTAAACGCCTGGCGTTGCCAGGCAACTACGGGGGGACATCTACAAACCAAGGCACCGGGCGTAACGACACGCCCGGTCTTTTTTTTGGGTAAGACATCTTCAAACTAGCTTAGGCCCCCCTTCGTTAAACGCCTGGCGCAGCCAGGCAACTACGGGGGGCAACCTCCGCCAAAAACAAAGGGTCCGGATGGCTCGAAGAGCCAACCGGACCCTTGGCGGAGGTTGGTGGAGGTGGCGGGAATCTCACTATACATGATTAAGTTGAAATCATTCAGTAAAACGCAAAAAAATGCCAAAATTTATACCCCCAGATACCCCCAATTTTCGTCGCTGCAATCCGCTGGAATCTGGGAACCCCATTCTGATCCGGAGGTCATATTCCCACTTTTTTTCACGCCAGGTTCGGCGGTCGAAGAGATTCCACCCAATGAAGGTACTCGGAAACGAGCGTTGCCACTCGGGTTGGCACAATGGTGCCTTCCGACCAAAGGGACGGATCAGAGATGGTCCACTCTGGGTATTCCCGGCGGTGAAGACGGTTCGCTACAGCACCAACAAGACCGGGCACGTAAGGCTCATGGCTGCAGCGCTTAAGCTCAACACCGGGCTAAATATTACGGTGCACGGCTTGCGCCGAACGTTCATAACGACGGCGCGGCGGCTGAAGATCTTCGAGGATGCTGACAGGCTCACCAACCATGTGGACAGTACCATTTCGGGAAGGCACTACGATGCGACGGACGTGGAGGACCTGCGTCAACCGCTCCAGACCATAGCGAACGAGTTGGAACGGTTGATGGTGGAAGGAATGAGAGCAAAGATATTACGACTTCAGTGAACGAGGCGCCCCGTTGACCCGCCTTCGGCGGCGCCTAACCGGCTAGTTGACCACCTCTTCGAGTTATCCATTTATCAATACCCAACCCCGCGGCCTTCGAAGTCCAGTTCACCTTAATAACTTGGCAAACTAAACTACGTTCCCCCTCATAACTTTACTAGTACATAGAAATCAACCGAAGAGTCTTTTTTTCCTTTTTGACTTGAAAAGCTGCTAAGTATTTTCTGCGAATTTTTCCGCAATAGATCTCAACCAAAGTTGCAAACTTTAAGCAATCGAATTCCTTGGAAAAGCTTATATTAAAGATATAATTTGTATTGATTTGGCTTTTAAGCACCTTTATTAATTCATTCTTTGTCATTGCATTGAGACCGGTAATGCTAAGTGAACCTCCTTTTTTCTGCATTAAATAATCGTATTTATTATCTTCTATTTCAATATCATATCCAGCTAATATGGTTGGCGTTGTAGTGACTGCATTCAATCCCCAAAACTGATCTTCATTGTCAGAATCAACATAGCGACGTTGTATTTTATATGAAAGAAAACTTCCAAAGTAAATATCCTCAACACCGAATATATCTACTGGATATTGATCACAATCGAAAGGTATGTAACCGTGTCCATTATCAATGTCATCGAACGGAGTTGAAACAAAAATTTTGTTTCCGATTTTGATGAAACCTTGCCCAATGCAGCTTGCTACCACATCCTTCAAGAAGCAACTAAAGGTGAGGTCAGCAAACCCGACATAGGAAACGCAGTTCTCAAGGCTTTTGTCGATGATCTGTATATTTCGTGCTGAAAGGTTATTGACGTAAACCGCGAAGTATTGTCTAGAATGTTGAAAATTAATCCTGTCAGTACGATTAATTTTATTATAAAATTCAGTGCACATACGAATTTGGACATCACGTGAATGCCCACAAAGTATGTCCCCGTAAAATACCGCCGCATTTTGTATTTTCATTATCTCAGGGAGGATATGATTAAAAATCTCCGTGCCATAACTCACAGAATTGACAGTCCTTTGTGAATCAAAAATAAAACAAGCTTCGTGTTTATCTTTATTTGGCACTAATACATTTTTGAATTTGTCGTATGAAACGCCAGTTTTTTTTAGCTGTTCTTTGGTTTGTTCGAAGGCATCGATTATTTCTTTATGCATTTCGACAGGATTCATTTCAAATGAACTTTTTATTACGTTCCAAACAATAATATTTCGTGCATCGAAAGTATATATTTCCATTTTACTCGCTCTCATGGGCCATATATTGTAGTTTACCGCTGGTGCGAATTTAAAAGAAAAGAGGGATTGGACATCACCGTGCACGACCTGCGCCGGACCTTCATTACCACGGCGCGGCGGTTGAAAGATCTTCGAGGACGCCGACCGGCTTACCAACCACGTGGACAGCACGATTTCTGGGCGACATTACGATGCGACGGACGTTGAGGATCTGCGCAAGCCGCTCCAGACGATCGCCAGCGAACTCGAAAGGCTCATGAAGGAGGGGGCGGCTAAGGTGCTTCAGCTCCATTAACGCTGGGAGCGCAGCGGCTGCAGAATAGCCGTCCGCTGTCTGCTGCGCTTCCGGCGGCGCGGATTATCGCGACGACCGGGCATTGCGTGGCAATTGGGACGAGGCTGACCAGCTTGAATACATGTGCTCAATTCTCAATTAGATGCTTTAATTCAGTAAGTGCTCAAGTTTAGCCTTCAGTCCTACAGCAATATTTCCATCTAACGTGCTTCTGAGTATGGCGTCTTCTTTGAATACATTGCCTGGGATTTCGTTCTTGAGTTGGTTGAAAACATACTTTCCTTTTGCTCCTTTCAAGTGACGGTTCTGAAAAGTTTCCCAAACATCTTCGTTAGTCGGGCTTCCGCCAGCCTTGTAAAGTTCTTCATTATGAGCACTTCTCTGCTTGTTGAATTGTTCACGAATAGGTTGAGCATGCCGTGTAAGTATATTGGTTATCTTCTCATTAGCATCAGCCGCAGAACAACCTAAAAACGACTGTATGAACTCAGCCTGGCAGAAATAACTTTCAACATCCGACAGGTCTGGAAACCAGAGGGTCACTCCCTTCTCGTTATAGGAAACTGACAAATTATCAACTTCTACGTCGGTCAATGAATCACGGTCCCTATGAACAACTACTTTGAATTTGTTGCCTAGTGCAGCTGATATCTCGGCAGCTTGAGTAGGAGTCGCTATATGTTTGTACCCCGTACCGGGATAAAAGGTTACGAACTTATCAATCTCTGGCCATTGTGAGATGATCTTCTTAAGTAGACCTAGTTTGGTGTCCTCAGAAATGATTAAGATTTTTTTGCCAAAACAGCCCCAACCAAGTGCAAGTTCTACTTCGGTTCTGTTATCTGACTCAATTCTGCCATCTTTGACCCAATACACCTTAGAATCTACTGGGGCTCCTCTTACTATAAAAGGCGAATGAGTGGTGAGAAGAATTTTGGTGTTTCTTTCACTAGCAACTACTGCCAACACCTGAACCAACTTTTCTTGCATCGTCGGATGAAGATGAATATCTGGTTCGTCAATTAATAAAATACCTGGATCAAACAACAAGATATATGAGAATATCTGTATAAGCTGCAGATAACCTGTGCCTATTAATTCAATCGGCCTAGCAGACCCATTTATCTCAATTTTACAGGCTACAATAAGGTGACGTTCTTCGTCATACTCCACTATGATTCTTATTGGGCCTATTATATTACTTATCCATCTTTCCAATAAATCTAACCTATCTTTTAATAACAACAAGACATTCCTAAGAATGATATTGGAATCACCATAAGAACATGCCTTCAGAATAACTTTCTTTGCTTTTTTTTCTTCTTTGTTTGGTATACCTGATATACCAGGAATATATGCTGAAAAGAATTTCCTCTTTCTTCTGAGGATGTCTACTAATTCAAGTGGGACACTGCCAGTGATTGAAATTCCTGCGTTTCGAGCCGACCTAAGTTCGCATAAAGCGGAAAAATTCACATTATCCGCAGTTCTTTTGAATCCTAGTTCTATTGAAGAAGATGGTGTTCCTACTTTATTACCCCACTCAGTGTTATGTCCTAGTCTTTTATAACTATCTGTAGGAAGGTAGTCAAGCTCTTCAATTCCAACCGTACTGGTTGACCCTCTCTCTACTCGGTCGGCTTGTCGTAACACACAGCAACCTAAATGGATAGCTTGAATAATGGACGACTTACCGCAACCATTTGTGCCAACAAGAATGTTAATATCAGCAAGTTCAAATTCAACTCGCTCGATCCTCTTAAAGTTGACTATTTTTAGTTTCTCAAGTTTCAAATTCACCTCCGGGCAAACTAGCTACTCCATCTAAGATGGCCTCACTTTTAATTCCGTGAATTTTTCGTTTTAGTTTCTCTTAGATTAGATAGAAAGTTTTGTAATAATCAAAATGCTTCTCTATAGTCGTTTATTAGCAGTGCTCGAAACAGCACAGAAAGGAACAGGTTTTCATGGTTTTTAACATTTCCGGCAATCGGGCTTATTTGGCGCATTTTGCCTCCTGTACTGCAACGTAACTAGTGGATCGACTGGACGTACCGCCCCCCGCCACGCCCGCCTCCAGCATGCCCCTTAAACAAGTCTGTTCAGATCTGCTTTAAGGCCTGCTTGTCTTAGTTCCTTTGCCAGATTGAACCGCCACGCCCCCCCTTCGTCCATATTTATGTAAACTACGCCAAGGTAGTCGGTCGGAATTTCAACCTCACCTTTATACAGCACGCATACGTTAGATCTTCCTAGGACACCTGAAAAATAGCCCAATTCGAGTACGACGTTTTGTCGAGCACGTGGCTTTTGTACATCTGGTTTGTTTATCGGATACCCAATATCATCCGGTGTTAAGAGCACGACCGCAAAACTAACTTGTTTTGCATCTCGCTCAAACTTTTCAATTATTGTTTTACCTTCATTTGGTTGCTCATGGAGAATTATAGCCTCGAGTCCTACCTTCTCCAAAGTCCTTGCAACATCAGTTTTAGCAAGGCTGTCATGTCCATGTACTACAAATACTCGATTAGTTTTGTCAGCATTTTCGCTAGATGTGGAATCATTACTGATTTTAGAATTAAGTGGGAGCGGGTCAATACGGAGAAATTGACGTGGTAGATCATTTATCCCTTGTTCAAGATCATTTAAAAAAACTAGGTATTCCTGTTTTTCTTGCTCCCATGTTTTTGAGTTTATACTTGATAGTATTCTTAGTTCATCGTCAACAATTGTATCGCTCAGAAATCGAAGTGTACGGTCCCTCCATTGTGGCAGTCTAGCATCTAACTGATCCTTGATGTTAAGAAGGGCATCACGCTGTCTTTGTACGGTATTACATGCCTGACTTTTAAGATCTTTAGCCATTTAAGTCCTCGCGGCCTTTATCAGAAGAAGAATGCTTCGGCAAAGAGATGGGAACTTTGAATTTTATTCGCGAAATAGACTGGTTCAGCTCGCTAGATTTGCCATGAGCACCCGAGCTGTATATTCCAGAAACGACGTTGATACCGCCTTTTGCATCGGCACCTTCGATAGCTGTGACTGCAACATCAAAATCAACAGATTGTATAACCCCTCCATTATAGTCCCAACCAAGCGCCATATTAGTGCCTCCGGTTTGGCTGTTTGTGAACAAGCTTCGAACCTTAGGGCTAATCTGCGCTCCAGATTCAACTAGGCGTGATTGAGCATCTGAGACCCCCTTCACAATTTCAACAAGAGACTCCGCAACAAACTCCTTCAAATTCATGCTATCTCCTTTCAGTACCAACAGCTGAGTGCAACAAAGCTAACTGTTGCTCTTCCCTTTTCTGGCCAGGCTTGAGGTTCAGGCGCGCCTTTATACCTTCCCCTTGGTGGGCGCAGGATAGCATGCAAGGTTAATGAAGAACAATAGGAATCTGCTCCTGTGGTGCCCATTGGAAAGCGCTCGATCTTTGTTAAAGTTTGCCAATTCCGCATAAGGCTTTGGAGCAGATGCTATCTTCTTTTGGAGTGAGGGCTGGAGATCTAGCGATGATGTCGGTATCACCGGGGATGGCCGCAGGGCAGGCTGGCGGGTACTTCTCCAGGGAAGACTACTACCTAGGCGGGCTCGAGGAAGGGAGCAGCCACTGGTACGGCCGTGGAGCAAAGGCGTTGGGGCTCGACGGCCCGGTTGCGGAGGAGGAGTTCCGCGCGTTGTGCCGGGGGGAGAACCCGGAGAGGAACCGGATCGTCGCACCCAAGCTGACACGGGACCGGGAGAGCGGTGGGCTTACCGAGACGCACCGTGCCGGGAACGACTGCACCTTCTCAGCCCCCAAGTCGGTCTCCATCGCCTACGCCGCAGGGGTGGACCAGATCCGAGAGGCGCACGACGCGGCGGTGACCTCGGTCATCTCGCACATGGAGGAGCATTACTGCCATTACCGCAGCCCCGAGGGTATCAGGTGCGGCGGCATGGTGGCGGCCAAGTTCGACCGCGCCACCTCCCGCAACGTCGATCCGCAGTTGCACTCCCATGTCTTCGTGGTGAACGCGGTGCACACCGGGGACGGAAGCTGGAGGGCAAACGAACCCAGGGCCATTTTCCAGGACCAGAAGTCCCTGGGGCTGTTGTACCGGCAGGCGCTCGCGCGAGAACTTTCGGAGCGTGGCTTCGAGGTGGAGGTTCGGGACCGCTCGCAGATGTTCATCGAGTTGAAGGGGATCGACCCGCTTCTCATCGGGCACTTCTCCTCCAGGCGTCAAGCCATCGAGGAGCAGGTGGAACTCTGGAGGGACGAGGGGAGGGACGAGGGGAGGTTTGCCGAGGTGCCCCACGCCCGACTCTACGAGATGGCGGCGCTGGAGGGCCGGGACCCGAAGCGGAGCATCACCAACGAGGAGGTGACCCGCATCTTCGAGCGCGGCTTCGAGGAGTGCGGCACCTCCTTCGCCCAAGTGAAGCGTGAGGTGGAACGGGGCCGAGAACTCTCGATCTCCCACACCATTCCCGATGCCTCACGTGTGGTGGAGTTGGCTGCTCGGGATCTCACCGAGCGCGAGGCCGTGCTGGACCGGGCGCGTCTTCTGGACCAGGCGGTGCTCGTCTCAGGGGGGGAGCATTCCGTTGCCGCGCTGAACCTCGCCATCGACGGCGGGACTCTCGACCTGCGGCGCCTCGGGCGTGACGCCAGGGGACGGGAGTTCTACACCACGCGGGAGATGCTGGAGCTGGAGTCCCGGAACCTGGAGAGGATCAGGGAATTTCCTCCCTTCGAGAGTGTCGCGCGCGTCCCCGAGGTCGAGGCCTACCTGGAGCTTTGGCAGGAGAGAGAGGGCGTCCGGCTGACAGCCGGACAGAAAGCCGAGGTCCTTCTGGAACTGACCGGGAGCCGGGGCGTCGCCCTCACCATCGGGGACCCGGGGACCGCCAAGACCTCCACCCTGGAGATCGTCGAGAGGTTCAACGAGGAGGTATTGCGCCCCGAGGGGAGAGAGCACCTCTCCGTCAACCTCTCCTATACCGGGAAGGCGGCCCGGGAGTTGTCCCTTGCCACCGGGAGGCCCGCCCTTACCCTCGACAGTTTCGAAAACGGGAATCCGGCTTCCAAATTTGCCCTACAGAGGGCGAACGGCGAGCCGCCCATGCTAGTGGTCGCGGGTGAAAAAATCCTCATCCCGAAGGGGCGGGAGACGCAGGTGGTGCTCCGGGTGGACGAGGCGGGTTTTCTTGGAGCGAGGCAGGCGGAGCGCCTTCTCGACGTGGCCGATGAGCTGCGGCAAAGTGGCCTCCGGGTGAAGCTGCACCTCCTTGGGGACTCGAAGCAGATGCAGGGGATCCAGGCGGGGGACCTCTTGCGGCAGGTGCGGGAGCTCGGTCTCAAAGAGGAGGTCGACTACGCGCACCTTACCGAGATCCTCAGGCAGCGCGACCCCGGGCTCCTGGAGATCGCCAGGGGGCTGAACCGCGAGATTCGCCGGGCACGCGTTACGGGTCGCGAGATCGAGGCAGGGAGGAGCTTTCCGGTGCTCGCCCCGGTGCGCCAGGGGATCACCGTCGAGGGGTACCAGCTCGGGGACACGCTGCACTTTTCCGGCGAGCGAACCGAGGACGGCCGGACGGTCGCCTGGGGAGCGCGGCTGCACGCCGAGGGAACGGTGGTCGGGCTCGACCGGGAGCGTAACCAGGTGCGGGTCGATTTATCGTTCGAGACCCTGGACCGGCAACGGCGCAAGGTGGTCCGGGAGGTGACCAAGGATTTCCCCGCTGCCGAGCTGCCGGGACGGACCACGCTGTTACGGGAGGAGGAGCGGAGCTTTTCCGTTGGCGACCGAATCGTCACATTGAAAAACGACCGGGGGCTCGGGGTGCAAAACGGCTCGCTCGGGGTGGTGCGTGAGATCGACGACGCGGGGCGGATGCGGGTCGACCTGGAGGGGCGCGAGGTGACGCTCGATATCAAGAAGTACCGGCACCTCGATCACGCCTACGCCCTCACCATCCACAAGAGCCAGGGGGCGACCGTGGAGCACTCCATCCTCTACGCGCCGGTGCGACCAAGACAAGGGGTGGAGCTGGAACCGGGAAAGGAGCTCGGAGAATCCTACGGGCGGATGAGCTACAACGCGTTGAACGTCGCCGTCACCCGTGCCCGCTTCACGACCCGCGTCTTCACCAACTCCATCGAGGATCTCGAGCGGTCGGTGCAGTTCGTCGACGGCAAGAGTTCGACGCTCGACATAGCGAGGGAACCGGTGCGGGAGATCACGCGCACGCAGCAAAGGGACATCACCGAGGCGCCGCACGATCTGCAAAGGAGCATCGGAGAATTGGAGCGGGCAATGCTGAAGCGTGGGGACGGGGTGCGCAGGGCTCCCTCGCTCGAACATGTGGTCCCGCTGCTCCGTGCTCCGGGGCTGAGAATTCCGGAGCAGGCGCTGCAGGTCCGGGCCGTGCAGAAGGTGGTGGACCGGCAGCTGGAGCTCACCCTCCCGAAGCTTCCTGGCATGGGCTTTAGGGACTGAGCGGTGGAACGTTCAGGTGCGGTTGCGGCGCACTTTCCCTTCGGGCTGGCAGTGGTCAGGCGGGCCTCGCTTCGCTCGGCTGATTTTCCTTTCACACCTGACGCAGCCCTTGCGGGCCGCTTCAGGAAAAAGTCCGTTTTAACAGGGCTTTGCATGGTACCACAGGCCCGGTAACTCAGTCGTAACTTACCGATATCATTGTGGTACCAGCGGTACCACGTGAAAAGGAGGAGGGTGTGCAGAAAAAAACGCATCTGACAGTGCGACTGGAGCCGGCTCTTTTGGACCGGCTGGAAAGGGTGGCAGCCTCCCGCTACATGGAGATACCCGACCTCATTTCGGTCGCGCTGGATGCGCTGGAACGTACCGATAACCTCGATGAAGAACTCGCCCTGGTGACGGAAAATCTGGAACTTCTTCACGAAAAGATGCCTAGCATCGACAAGATCAGGAGCTATTTTCAGATCCTGGAAAAGCAGTTGGTGGCACATGACGAAGCCGAAGCTGCGCGCCTTCGACGCATCCATGGCCCGCACATTTTCGACTGAGGGGAGCGGCTTGCCAAGGCCGACCGCCCCACGGTGATGGGGTGGAAATCTCGCGCTGCGCAGAGTGGCCGAGCGGCACCAACATGGGTTGACCGGTAGGACCTAACGTACAGAAAAGCGACAGGGAGGTTGCACATGAACGACACGAACGTGCTGCCCGGCGACGGGTACGTGAGGCTGCCCCAGATCATCGGGCAAAAGGAAGTTACCAGCGAACAGGCGGCGGCGAACAGGAAATCCGGCAGGGGACTAAAGACGCCGAGGCCTGCCATTACGCCGCTTATTCCAGTGAGCCGGGCGGCTTGGTACGCGGGGATCAAGAAGGGGATTTATCCGCCGCCGGTCAAACTCTCGTATCGGATTTCTGCCTGGACTGTCGGGTCCATAAGGGCATTGCTCGACCGGCACCCGCGGGAAGACGACCGGCCGTGAAGGCGAGCGCTCCGGTGCTAGCGCCGGAGCAGCTCGTCCCTGAAGCACCCGGACAGCTTAGCGATGTCGCTGTCGCTCACGCCGGCTGCAGAAAAACGGCTCTGCCACTCCCGCACAACCTCGCGCACCCGGTCCAGAATCTCCGAGGAAGTACCCTTGCGGACGCCGAACATCCTAGCCGCTTCCTCCAGGTTCGCTAGGCTGGATTCTTTGCCGAACCGGCCGAACTTCAATGCCTGGCTGTACGTCTCCCCGGTCTGGGGAACGGGTACGATGTCGTAGGCGGGGGAAAGCCTCCAGCGTCCTTTTCCGGTATAAAGAAAGCCGTGGTTGCGCATATGGTCGTCGGAGTTGGTGACGAAAACGTTGAAGGCCAGGCGCCGGAAAAGCTCCTCCCGGTCGCGATCCGGTTCGTCGGAAAAACGGGCGATGGCCATGGCGATTTCGTCGTAGGAATAGGAGCCGTAGTCTGCCTCATGCATCCCCGTTGCGGTCAGCGCCGAACAGAAATGGTAACGTTCCACCCCGTCGGGGGTCCGTTTCCGGTCGAACCTGCGGATGAGGTAGACGCTCTTTCCCCCTACGTCCGCAACGTCCACTTCCGGGATATCGATGCCGCAGTCGCGGGCCATGAGCATGGTGGCGTATTCCACCCGGGCGATGTCGTAAGCGTCGCCCTTCACGGTGAACTTGGCCAGGCAGATCTCCTCTCCCCAGGTGACGGTTCCCTTGGGCCGGGCACCGCCCATGGAAGAGCCGTACTCCAAAAGGGCGAGGAAGTTCGGGTCGGTGCTGTCCTCTTGCGCCTCGATGCCCCGGATCACTTCGTCCAGGTCGAGGATCCGCTCCGGGTGTGACCGGAATTCCCGCAAGTCCCAGACGCCCGGGCCGGATTCCGGAGACGAACCGAACCCCAGGCCTCCCGACCGGTCGGCTCCCGCAGCCATGATGTAGTCGAAGTCGTCCAGCGTCACCGCTGGGAACCGCTTGTCCATCAGGAAGCGGCCCCATCGATCCGGGCCGGCGTCCCTGATGCCGTTAAACACCCCGAAGTCAGGAGGAGTCGTGAAGACGTTACGCCCGCCCCGGACCGGAAGCGGAAGCATCACCGGGTCTACCGGGATGGCGTCTTCCCGTTCGAGATACTTCGTGCCGTAGGCGAATTCGCTCCTGATGTCCCTGCCATCGATGGTGGTGATGAGCCTGCCCGCAGGGACCGGCTTGACTCCGAAATAGACAAAGACAATGGCTTCTTTCCTGATTGCCACCAAGACACCTCATTTCATGTTCTAAAAATCGAGATCGGTCAGCTGGACTGCGGTCACCCGCTCCTGAACTCGCCCTGGGGCTTCTTCCACCAGCGAAGCGAGCTTCCAGTTGCCGCCAAGTATCGCAAGGGCTCTCAGCAGAACCCCGATGCTCGTTCCCGGGTTGCCCCGCTCCAGTTCCACCACGGTTGGCGTGGACACCATCATCCGTTCCGCCATGGACCGCAGGGAGATTTTTCTGCTTTTTCTTGCCTCACGGATTCGCCTGCCGAGCCGTTCAAGCTCGATCTGGGCGTCTATCCCGAGCGCCGCGACAGCCCTAGATTGTTTGGCCACGACTTCCCCCTCAGTTCGCCCCGCGAGGTGCGCAGGCGAATAATGTGCAAATAAAACTACACAACAATGGCAAAAGTAGCAAGTATATTTGTACAGAAGAGGGATATGCGCCGGAAACGGAGAGACTGCGGAGTGCCCGCGTTTCCGGTTTCGGTGCCGTTAGGCAGGAGCGCCATCTCTCCTGAAGGGGAGGACCTTGGCTCCGGCCTTGAGCCCGTCCAGGTAATCCGCCCAGGTCTGCATCATTTTGCGCCGCTCGGCCAGGTGGGCCGTGCGGTTGTAGGCACGGCCGTTCGGGTCGCGCAGCGCGTGGGCCAGTTGCTGCTCGATGTAGTCCGGCCGGATCTGCAGCACCTCGTCCAGGATTGTCCGGGCCATGGCCCTGAAGCCGTGGCCGGTCATCACGTCACCGTCGTACCCCATTCTCCTCAGGGCCGCGTTGACGGCGTTTTCGGACATGCAGCGGTCGAAGGATCTCCCGGAAGGGAACAGATAGCGGCTGGTGCCGGTATAAGGCTGCAGTTCCTTCAGGATGTCCAGCGCCTGGGTCGAGAGCGGGACGATGTGAGGGGCCTTCGTCTTCATGCGCTGGGCGGGGATGTTCCACTGTTCGGCTTCGAAGTCGATCTCGGACCATTCCGCCTGCCTCAGTTCCCCGGGGCGCACGAAGACGAGCGGCGCGAGTCGCAGGGCGCACCTCACCACGAAACCGCCCTGGTAGGCATCGATATCGCGCAGCAATGGTGCCACTTCCTTGGGCTCGGTGATCGCGGCGTGGTTGCGCCCCTTGGCCGGGGGGATCGCCCCTTTGAGGTCGGCGGCGACATCGCGCTTCGCCCTCCCCGTGGCTATGGCGTACCTGAACACCTGACCGCAGATCGTCTTGACTCTGTGCGTCGTTTCCAGGGCACCCCGCGCCTCGATCCGGCGCAGCACCGCCAGGAGTTCCGGTGCCTCGATGTCCCCGATGGGGGTTCCACCCAGCCAGGGGAATACGTTCTGTTCCAGTCGGGCCAGGATGGTCTGCGCGTGCCCCTCGGTCCAGGTCGGCTTGAAGCGTTCCCACCACTCCCGGGCCACGATCTCGAAGCTGTTCGCCGCCCGCAGTACACGGGCAAGTTTCTGCGCCCGGCGGGCCGCTCCGGGATCAACGCCATTTCTCAACTCCTTGCGCGCCGCCCGCATCAGGTCGCGCGCCTCGGCGAGCGATACCTGCGGGTAGGTCCCGAGAGCCAGCACCTTTTCCTTGCCTTCGAAGCGGTATTTGAGTCGCCAGCATTTCCCGCCGCCGGGATTGATCAGCAGGTACATGCCCTCGCTGTCGGAAATCTTGATCGGCTTGTCTCCCGGCTTTGTATTCCGTATCTTTACGTCCGTTAGTGCCACGGTAACCTCCATGGGGGTATCGGATTTGTTTTGGGGGTATCGTCCGGATTTTGTACCCCCAAATACCCCCGCTGTCAATGGTTACCACCATACTACACTGGACGCATGAAAAAGAAAAAGCCCTGATTTCTCAGGGCTTTTTGCTTGTTAGGATCTTTTAAGATCCTCTAATGGTGGAGGTGGCGGGAATCGAACCCGCGTCCGAGAATCGTACACATAAGGCGTCTACATGCTTGTACCTGTTTTTGAGTTTAGCCCTTCAAGTCTCCACAGGGCGGGATACTTGAGTCGCGATTCCGCTTGATTTCGCCGCAGGGCCACGGACGCTCCCTGAAACTATCCCACTGAATGACGTTCTATCCTTCCACGTGGGAGATGGTAGGTAGAACGTTAGCAGGTTATTAAGCTGCTAAAGCGTAATCGTAATTGTCGGCGCTTAAATGCGTCCCGGATTGTTTAACGAGCCACCCGGACCTCGGCATGCAACCTTAGCTTCTTACCCCCGTCGAAACCTTTACACCCCCTTAAAACCTTGAAAAATGTTCTACGTTCTATGTTCTACGTTCTACGTAAAAAACTTGGTCCTCTGACCTTACCGAACTGCAAGAGCTGCTGCAATCTTTGTGACTTATGCTACGTCCTCCGTTCACAACGTAGAACATAGAACGTAGAACGTAGAACCTGTCTCTAGTCTCTGTCTCTTGCCCCGCGGTTCCTTTCTTTCAGGGCTATTACGACGTCTCGCTTCATGTCTTTTTGCTTCATGACTTCTCGCTTGTCGTAGTTCTTCTTGCCCTTGGCCAGTCCAAGTTCGGTCTTCACCTTGCCGTCCTTGAAATAAACCCTGAGCGGGATCAGCGTGTAGCCTTGCTCCCTGATCTTGGAAAAGAGCTTCACTATCTCTTTCTTGTGCAGCAAAAGCTTCCTCATACGGTCCGGATCGTGGTTCTCACGGTTGCCGAAATCGTACGGGTTGATGTGGAAGTTGTGCAGGAAGGCTTCGCCGTTCTTCACCATCGCAAAGGAGTCGTTCAGGTTGGCTTTGCCGTTGCGCAGAGACTTTACCTCGGTCCCCTGCAACACCATGCCGGCCTCATAACGCTCTTCGATGAAGTAATCATGGAACGCCTTCTTGTTGTTGCAAATCAGCTTCTCACCCATAGCGAGTCATCCTACCAGATTAGCCGTCAAAAGGACAGGGGGAAAAACAGGACGAAACTTGTCGCGCTCTTTCCGTAGGCCGGTGGCGGGTGACTACCCTTTTGTGATTGGACTACCCTCTAGATAAAGGGTGTCAGCGCTGAGATCCGCCTCGTTGTCCCACTCGACGAAGTAGCCTCCGTTACGAGCAGTTTTGAAGATGGTCAGATCCTCGAGGTCCCTGAACGCTTCCTTTTGCAGCAGAGGCCTCACATCGTACCTGCGTTCCTCACCGTTGGCGAAACTTACGTCTAGTGTCCAATCGTCATTCGCACGTATGGTGTTTATGGTTCTCATTACTCGAGTCCTTTTAGATATCAGATTGACGGGCCAAAGGTACCCCGTTATTTTGAAGATGTCAAAGTGGTCGGGGTTGCTGTCGAGGCTTCGATTGAGCAATTTCGGTCAGGATTTATCTCTCGCTCCCGGATAGGATGGCTTTCGAATTGAGACGGGACGGTGAACGGATGGATAAGGCACGGACATACGAGCAGCGTTTCGAAAGGGTCTTCCGCTACATCGAGCGGCACCTGGATGAACCGTTGACGGTGGAGAGGTTGAGCGGGGTGGCGCACTTCTCAAAATTCCACTTCCACAGGCAGTTCTCGCTCTACGCGGGAATCGGGGTCTTCGCCTACATCCGGCTCCTGCGGTTGAAACACGCTTCCTACCGGCTCTTGTACCGCCGGGAGGAGCGGGTCATCGACATCGCGCTGGACGCCGGATTCGAGAGCCCCGAGGCCTTTGCCCGTGCCTTCAGACAGATGTTCGGACAGTCTCCTTCTCAATTCAGAAAATCACCCAAGTGGCGGCCCTGGAAGGAGCGCTTCCGGCTGCCGCAAAACGAAAGGAGAAATGAGATGGATGTGAAAATCGTGGAGTTCCCCGAGACGCGGGTCGCGGTACTGGCCCACCGTGGGGCACCGGAAAAGCTGGACGAGTCTGCGCTCAGGTTCATCGAGTGGCGCAAGCAAAGCGGGCTGTCGCCGGTGAAACAGTCGCTTACCTTCGGCGTCGCTTACGACGACCCGGAGGTCACCGAGCCGGAGCGTTTCCGCTTCGACATCTGCGGCGAGGTGACGCAAACCGTGCCGGAGAACCCGCAGGGGGTGGTGAACGGGGTCATCCCCGGCGGCCGCTGCGCCGTGGTGCGCCACCTGGGCTCGCATGATGATATCGGCAACACCGTCTATCCGCTGTACCGGGAATGGCTCCCCAAAAGCGGCGAGGAGCTTAGGGATTTCCCGCTCTTCTTCAATTACCTGAACCTGATGCCGGACGTCGCCGCGCATGAGTTGGTGACGGATGTTTATCTGCCGCTGAAATAGGAGATGGGGGATGTGAGGATGAAAGGCTCCGTTTCTCATCCAGGTGCGAAATGGAGCCTTTTTTTGCAGCTGCCGACGCCCTCACCCTGTCCCTCTCCCGGAGGGAGAGGGGATGTGGGAGTTAGGCGAAGGTCATGATCTATCGGAGCGAGGGTGAGTGGATCTTATTCGTTTACTTATTAATCGAAATAGTGTATACGCAATCGGCATAGCGTGAGGGAAGTGCTCCTGCTGATCCGCCCGATGGCCGTTCCCCCGCAAGGAAGCGATGTTATTTCATCGGCCCGTACGGGCCTGCGGTTCAGCGGCCGCCGACTGCAGTGGGGTTGACGGCATTCAGGATGCCATGATGCGCTCTCTACCGATGTACGACGCGATGCAAGGGGCCCTCAAACAGGCCCACATGCTTTCCTCCGCAGTTGTCGCCGCAAGCGGCGCCTCTCTTTTGTACCTGCTGCATATCTACAACATTTCCTCCAAGAAAATCGAGCTTGCGTTACTGAACCAGGCGACCATTGAACTGGTCTGCTACATGCTCCTGCCGAGCATCGCCTTCAGTGTCGTTACCGGCGCGATCATCTGCCTTGCTGAAAGCCGCGTCTTCTCCTGCCACTACATGGCGACGAAAGCCACCAACGCGGTAGCCGCGATCGCCCTCGGGACGAGTCTCTACTTCGGGCTGCAAAAGCTCGCCGCCGCGGCTTCGGACGTGCGCGGGGTGGCGCTGGCGGGATGGCAGCTTCAGGCGGAAGACGTGCTGGGGGGGATGAACCTCATCGCCGCGGTTTTCATGGGGACGGTTCTTTTCGTCTTGTACAACGTGGTGCGCCGCCCCTGTTCGGAGTCCGGCGGATGCGAACTCTGCAAGCGGGAACGGGATCAGGGACGCTGCGCAGGGGAGAGGGGACGGCTATCCGGGGACGCCGGTAAGTAGAAGCGGATTGTCGAAGCCCGCCTCGGCTACGAAACGTGCGGCTGCATCGGGCCCTTCCTGGCAGGCCTCGGCAAGGCCTTTGCGGATCAGGTGCACTAGGACGCCTAAGTTGCCGTAGAGGGCGAAGCCGAAGTGAAGGCGCATGTGCTGCGCCGCGGCTTCCTCGAGTTCCTTGCCGCTTTCCTGCAGGGTCGCGACGTAGTGGCTGGGAAAGGCGACGACCTTGCGGTCGAGCCCGGCCAGAAACGCCTCGCGTTCTTCCGGCGCAAGCGTGGAGAAGTCGGCGCCGCACCAGACGCTTTCGCGCGTGGAGATGAGGGCACGGCAGGTGAGGGGACGTACCGGGTAGACGCTGCAGGTTCCTTCGTCATCGAGCAGGGGGCAAAATCCCATCTGGCGGTGCAGGCGCAGGTATTGAGGTAGTTCGCGGACGTTTTTCACGAGATCCCGCAATCGCACCGCGTAGTTCTCCACTTTCTCGGCCTGCGCCTCGTCCAGGCGGCGCGCTACGGCAAGCGCCTCGGCGAACCCGGTATGGACGGCGAGGCTGCAGCAGTTGCGGCATCCCTTGCCGCAGTGAATCGAGCCGCCGCCCGCGCGGTAGTCGTCGACCCAGGAACGCACCAACATCTCCAGGAACATCTGCTGCTGTTTGACCTGCTCTAGGAGCTGGTCGATCTTCTCGCCTGCTGCCGCCATCGCTTGGATTCCCTCCACCTTTTTACTTCTTGACGCCCGGCAATATAAACAGGGATTGGGAGGATGTCAAACGAGTCATCATCGATGAGAAGGGAACTTTTGAGCTGCCCGATTGAGACTGGGATAGATAAAAGGCAAATCCCCCCTGTCCCCCCTTCGCCAAGGCTACGGGGGGCAGGCTCCCCCTTCGCAAAGGTTCTTCAGGAAATTCCGGGAACGGGGCACAAAAAATAAATGCGACAACGACAGCACTGGGTTATTTTGAGGTTCCCCAACCAACAAATACTCAGGAGGCCGCCGTTGTCGCAACCCGATCTTA
>NZ_RAHW01000005.1 GCF_004117875.1 Geomonas oryzae
CCGGAAAATCCGATTCTAGTTTGAAACAACTGACTTACTTAAAAACCTACATTACTGTTTCGTCTACTATTTAGTTTTCAAAGACCAAGCCGCCGTTTGCGACAGACTCAGCACCCTACCTGAACCGCTCCAACCTGTCAAGACTTTCTTTTCTTAAATCTTTCTCAGATTCGCCGCCGCCGCAACTTTCCTGCGGTGACTGCCGGCTCAAATATTCGGTTGAAGAGAACGTCGTTGCTGCGGAGTCCAGCTTTATAACAAAGCGCACCCGACCCGTCAACGACTTAATGAATAATTTTCTCTAACAGAACAGAATAACCAGAAAGCGTTTCTTTTACTAACAGACCTCAGCTATACTCCCCCCATGTCGAATCTAGCCTTTGCCCTTATCATCTTCTCCGCCGTGATGCACGCCACCTGGAACACCCTGGTAAAAAAGAGCCGCCACAAGACCGTCTTCATCTGGTGGATGTTCATCTGTTCCATGTTCCCCTTCACCGCGCTCATAACTGTGATAGACGAACCCTTCCACTGGCCGGGCCTCCACACCCTCACCATGATCGCCATCGGCTCGGTGAGCTTCGTCCTTTACCATCTCCTTAACGGACGAGCCTACCGGGACGGCGACCTCTCGATCATCTACCCTCTCTCACAGACCTCGATGGTCTACGTTCCTATCTGGGGGGTGCTACTATTAGGCGAGCGTCTTTCCCTTACCGGGGTCTCCGGCATACTGCTTGTCATCTTCGGCACCTTCTGCGTCCAGATGCGCGAAGTATCGTTCTCCGAGATAGCGCGCCCCTTTCGAGACCTCCGGAGCACCTCGGTACGGGCCGCACTGCTTGCCGGCTTCATCTATTCCATAGGCTCCATCGCGGAAAAAACCGGCGTCCGCGACTACCCGCCCGTTTTCTTCACCTACTTCCTCGTCATCGCCATGCTCACACTTATGTCGATGAACCTTTGCCGTCCCAAGTACCGCGACCTGGTAGCCGAAGAGTGGCGGGCCAACTGGCGCCTAATCCTCTGGAGCGGCCCGACGGTCATGCTATCCTTCCTTACGTTCCGCTACGGGCTCAACATGGCGCGCGTCGGGTACGCCGTTCCGGTGCGGCAGGTGAGTATCATGGTGGGTGTTCTTATCGGGATCTTCTTCCTGAAGGAATCTTTCGGCAGGATGCGCCTTGTGTCGGCCGCACTCATAGTAGCCGGCGCAGCTCTCATACGCTTCGGCTAAAGCGTAGGGGTAAGACATAAAAAGGCCCGCAGCCTATACGACCGCGGGCCCCTCAACCGACGAGACGCACTCCTTTACCGCAGGTGCATCATCTTGCTTGCCTTGCCGCTCATGCTGGCCATGGTATCGGCCAGATCTTCCATACGACCGGAGAGGTCGCGCATCAACCTGTCGCTCCTGTCGCCGACCGTCCTCCCCATCTTGATCATTTTCTTCCTGCTTTTGGCACCGGAGCAGGGAGCGAACAGCAGACCAAGACCTGCACCAAGCATCCCGCCGCCCAAAAGCATCATGAGGCCATTGATCGGTCTTTTCATCCTTTCGTTCATGATAGCGCCTCCTTTTAGACGATATCTACTGATGTCTCATTTTACCGCCGATCAAAAAAGGAAGTCCACCGGGAAATCGTCTACAGAACAACAAGAAGACTCGACTATAGCGAATACATCTACCGATTGTTGTATTCAGCATGGACAGCAAATACCTTTGGTGCTAAGTAAAAATACCAGGTTGATATTGCGCCTGTTAGCTGTATGTTTACGACATGTCTTGAACAAGGAGAGTCGCCATGCTACTGGAACGACTGGTTGAAAAGGCGAAAGAGGAACCCGAGTACGACTGGGACTCGTATTACAAGTGGTTCTTCAGTGAACAGGCGGGCCAGGAAGTGACCGGGTACACCTTCTGGGAATGCAAGAACTGCCTTACCGTCAACGTCCTGCTCCTCCCCGCACGCTACGGCAAATGCCGCTGCTGCTCACTGCTCCATCTCCCCTCCTCCTGATTCCCTTTCTAAAGCAGCGCCGCCACGCCCAACAATCATAAAGGCTGCAACATCTCCTTGACCAGCGCGCCAAGCGTCTCGATGCCGCGCTCCGCCTTGTCGTCCCAAAACGCCGTGGAAACCCGCATGTAGTTCCGGTACTTCCCGGAGAGCGAGAAGATCGAGCCCGGGGTGATGCTGATGCCGCGCTCCAGCGCGCGATGGAAGAGCTGCACCGAGTCGATCTCCTCGGGCATCTCGACCCAAAGCATGAAGCTGCCGCCGGGACGCGTCATGCGGGTTCCCTCGGGAAAGTGTCGCACGATGGCATCGGTCATCTGCGAGAGATTTTTCGCGTAGACCCGGCGGATCGCGCGCAGGTGATGGTCGTATCCCCCGTTGGCGAGAAACTCGGCGATGGCCAACTGGGTCGGCGACGCGGTGGCGAGGTTGCTCATCATCTTGAGCCGCTCCATCTCGGCCTGATACCTGCCGCCGATGGCCCACCCGACGCGGTATCCCGGGGCGAGGGTCTTCGAGAAGGAAGAGCAGTAGATGACGAGCCCCTTGTGATCGAAGGCCTTCGCCGCGACCGGGCGCTGGTCGGTGAAGCAGAGGTCACCGTAGATATCGTCCTCGATGAGCGGGATCTCGTGCCGGGCCAGCAGCTGCACCAGCTCGCGCTTGCGCTCGTCGGGCATCAGGGTCCCCAGCGGATTGCTGAAGTTGGGGATGACGAGACAGGCGCTCACCTTGTTGTGCTCGATGGCGTAACTTAGCGCCTCGATGCTGATCCCCTCCTTCGGCGTCGACGGGATCTCCAGGGCCTTCAACCCCATCTCGGCGATGAGTTGCAGGAAGTTGAAATAGAAAGGGGACTCGACGGCGATGGTGTCGCCGGGCTTGCAGGTGGCGTGCAGGGCGAGCTGCACCGCCTCGACGCACCCGGAGGTGACGAGCACCTCGTCCGGGCGTACCCCGACGCCGTAGATGAGGGAACGCTTGGCGATCTGGGTGCGCAGCCGTTCACTTCCCGGGGGCATGAAATAGGAGATGCTCTGGGCTCCGAAGCGCCTGAGCTCGGCAGCCATGATGCGGCTTAACTTGTCCACCGGGAGATGCTGCGGGTTCGGGATGGCGCTCGCCAGGGGGAGGAGCTCCGGGTTCATCATGTTGCGGATCACCAACTGACAGAGGTCGCTGAAGGTGACCGCGGTGGCGCGGAAGCGCTGGTTGCTGGCAACCGGTTCCCCGGTGATCTCCGGCACCTTCGGACAGACGTAGTAGCCCGACTGCGGGCGCGCCTGGATCACCCTGCGATCCTCGAGCACCGCATACGCCTGCATCACCGTGTTGATGCTCACGTTGAGCTTCGAGCTCAACTGCCTGATCGAGGGGAGCCTTTCTCCGACCCGATAGGTCCCGCCATCGATGAGCGACACGATCTCGCTTCCCACCCGCTCGTACAACGGCCTGCAGTCCGACGCCATCTCCAGGGCCATACCGCCTCCGATCCGCGCCTAATAATGACGCGGGTAGTTGCCAACCAGTTGAAGTCTCACGGCAAACTCTACCGCAATACCGTCCTCACCCACAGTCACAGTTACACTCATTTCGGATGGGTACAGTCATCATAGGCAACAACTGTCACCATTACAATCGTGAATTATCGCATCAGTTCCAAAGAACCCACTCATAGTCCGCGAAAGCCGTCCTTTCCCCTCGCTCAATGTCACAAAACGAGGTCGGATCGGTAACCTGATTGAAACATTGCGTTGCTATCCTCCCGGCCATCGAACACCTAACCGGGAAGAAAAGGAGAAACGACGTCATGTTGCAAATGGTTACAAGACGCCCCGCCGCACCCAGCCGAATAATCCGGATGCCGGAGTAGCAACGATGCAGAAGATACTGATCATAGAAGATGAAAAGGACTTGGCCGAACTGATCGCCTTCAACCTGGAGCGGGAAGGGTTCCGTGCGGTGACCGTCCACGACGGGCTTACCGGGCTGGACCAGGCATCACGGATCAAACCGGACCTGGTCATCCTCGACCTGATGCTTCCCGGGCTTTTGGGTACCGAGGTCTGCAAGACCATGAAGAGAAACGAGAAGACCGCCGCCATCCCGGTGCTCATGCTGACCGCGAAGGGTGAGGAGATCGACAAGGTGGTCGGTTTCGAGGTGGGGGCCGAGGATTACGTGGTGAAGCCGTTCTCGACGCGGGAGCTCATACTGCGGGTCAGGGCCCTGCTAAGGCGCGCCGCGGCGCCTCCCTCCCCGGGCAGCGTCGTGAAGGTGGGGCCGCTCACCCTAGACGTGGAACGTCACTCGGTGTCGATCGACGGCGTAGAGATCTCCTTCACCAGCACGGAGTTCAAGCTTTTGCATATTCTGGTACAGCGCCAGGGAAGGCTGCAAAGCCGCGAGGTCCTCTTGCGCGACGTTTGGGGATACGCCTTCGTCGAAGACTCGCGCACCGTCGACACGCACATAACGAGGCTGCGCGGCAAGATGGGGGCGGCCGGCGAACTGATCAGGACGGTGCGGGGTTTCGGCTACAAGATCGAGCTGTGAAAGTTAACGGGAACGTACCGACCCTGTAACAGAAACGCCACAACGCTTCATTATCATTGCGACCATTGAGAAACACACAAACAGGAGGAACATCGATGCTACACCGAATCAAAAAAGCCGTCATGACGCTGGCACTCATCGCCGCAGTCGCCTGCGCCGGTCAGGCAAACGCCGAAACCCTCATCAACGGCGCCGGAGCGACCTTCCCCTACCCCCTCTACTCCAAGTGGTTCACCGAGTACGCCAAGGTGGACAAGGGGGTCAAGTTCAACTACCAGTCCATCGGGTCCGGCGGCGGCATCAAGCAGATCACCGCGCAGACCGTAGACTTCGGTGCGAGCGACAAGTTCCTCTCCGACGACGAGCTCAAGGCGGCCCCGGGCAAGCTGATCCATATCCCGACCGTCATGGGCGCCGTCGTCGTCACCTACAACGTGCCGGGCGTCGGCACCGGTCTTAAGTTGAATTCCGAGGATCTCGCCAACATCTACCTCGGCAAGATCACCATGTGGAACGACCCCAAAATCGCCGACGACAACAAGGGAGTGCACCTCCCGGCGAAGCCGATCATCGTCGTGCACCGCTCCGACGGGTCCGGCACCACCAGCATCTTCACCGACTACCTCACCGGCGTGAACGGAGAGTGGGCCCAGAAGGTCGGCAAGGGGGCCGCGGTCAAGTGGCCGGTGGGTCTTGGCGGCAAGGGTAACGAGGGGGTGGCGGGACAGGTTAAGACCACGCCGTACTCCATCGGCTACGTCGAGCTTGCCTACGCCTTCGAAAACAAGCTCCCGTACGCATCCTTGAAGAACAAGGCGGGCGTCTTCGTGGAGCCGTCGATCAAATCCACCAGCGCTGCTGCCGCAGCGGCCGTTAAGCACATGCCGGCCGACTACCGCATCTCGCTCGTGAACCAGCCGGGCAGGGACGCCTACCCGGTGGTCGGTTTCACATGGCTTCTCGTCTACGAAAATCAGAAGGACGCGGCCAAAGGTAAACACCTGGTCGAGTTCCTGAACTGGGCCATGACCAAGGGACAGAAGATGGCCGCTCCGATGCTCTACGCACCGCTGCCGGACAGCGTGGTTAAGATGGTGCAGAAGACCATCAAGACGATCAAATAGAGCGATGCCTGAAGATGGCAACGCACGGGGCACCGGTGTCACACCGGTGCCCTCTTTTTTTCCTGATTAGCTGCGCATGCCAACAATCACACCTCCCCCCGGAGGGGGGAGGCCGGGAGGGGGGAAGTTGTTGTGAGCCGCTGCGCCCCCCTCCCTGTCCCTCCCCCTTCGGGGGCGGGGACGCAACGGCAAGTCACCTTGCCAAATCCTTAAGGGGACAGGCACCTGTCGGAGCCAGTCCCCTCCGTGACGCCAGTTTCCTCTTGGTCCCGCTCCTGACAACTGTTAATGTTGGGCGCGTGAAGACCAAACCATGGAGGGTGAAGCGACCATGAACGCTGCCATGAACACGCCTGCCGTATCGATCCTCATGCCGGTGCGAAACGAGGAGAAGCACCTCCCCGCGGCGCTCGCTTCGCTGTCGGCCCAGAGCTTCAAGGATTGGGAACTGGTGGCGGTGGATGACGGCTCGAAGGACGCCACCCCGGAAATCCTGGCCCGGGCGGCCGCTGCGGATGCGCGCATCCGGGTGCTGCAAACCGGAGGGCTTGGCCTCGTCCCGGCACTGAACCTGGGGCTTGCCGCCTGCCGGGCCGATCTGATCGCACGCATGGACGGCGACGACGTCTGCCACCCCGCGCGGCTCGCGGCGCAGGTAGCCTACCTCTCCGACCACGAAGAGACGGGACTTCTCGCCTGCTCCTTCCAACACTTCCCCCGCCACCGGGTCGGCATGGGGATGAACGGCTACGAGCGGTGGCAGAACGCGCTTTTGGGACACGAGGAGATCGCCGCCGACCTCTTCGTCGAGTCACCCTTCGTGCACCCGAGCGTCATGTTCAGAAAGGGCGAGATCGAGCGGACCGGAGGCTACCGGGACATGGGATGGCCCGAGGATTACGATCTGTGGTTGCGCATGGCCGCGGCGGGGACCCGTTTCGCCCGGCTCCCGGAGACGCTCTTTTACTGGCGCGAACGGCCGGAGCGGACCACGCGCACGAACCCCGCCTACACGCAGGACGCTTTCCGCCGCTGCAAGCTGCACCACCTGCTGGAGCGTTTTCTGAAGGACGAGCGGGAGGTGATCCTGGCCGGGGCGGGGCTCGAGGGGAGGGCCTGGCAGCGGCTCCTCAAGGAGGCGGGGATAGAGGTGGCTTACTGGGTCGACGTCGACCCCAGAAAGATCGGGCGCCCCCTGCACGGCGCGCCGGTCATCGCCACGAGCGAACTTACCCGTACCGGGACGAAGCTTCTCATGACGGTGGGGGCACGCGGCGCGCGCGACGTAGTGCGGCAGACCTCGCGGAAGGCCGGTTTTGTCGAGGGGATCAACGCCGTCTGCGTCGCGTGAGCCGTATTACCACAGACCCCGATCCGCTGCGCCGGCAGCTAGCCGGCAGCCTGCAGCGCCGGAACACCGAGACAGGTGAACGACTCGACGCTCCAGCGCCGGTAGCGGCAGTCGTAGCAGGAACGCTCCTCGCCGGCCACCTGCTCCTCCTCTACATCCGGAACGAAGCAGGTGCAGGCAAGCGCCGCCTGCTCCGCCAGCGACCAGGCCTCCTTGCCGTGGGCGAACTCCATGACCCCTTTCTCGTTTGCGCGCCACATGCTAGTACGCCTTCAACTGCTTTCTGTGCAGGGTCTGCCAGCGCGCCCCGGTCCCCGCGGTCTGCGGCGCCCCGACGAGCAGCACCGATTCACCTTCCAAAAGCACCGTCTTCGGCTTCTCGCCGATGGTCACCAGGTCGTCGTCGCGCAGCGCCTCGCCGGTGACGCTTCGCACCACGTCTACGAGAGGGTGCTGCATGAGCTCGTCCACCCGCAGCATCCGGTACGGCTGGCCGAAGTCGAGGAAACCCTTCAGGCGCCCGTCGTTGCCGGACATCCTGAGCCCGGCGCCGGCAAGGGCCCCGATCACCCCCTGCCCGGTGCCGCCGTGCTGGGAGAGGTGCACCCCGAGCCTTTCGGCCAGCTCGTACGCCTCGTCCATCCGCACCACCTCGCGCTTCGCGCGCCGTCCGAAGGCGAGCAGCTCGTTGCGCGCGGTCATCCGGCCGGGAACCGCAACGCAAAGGCCGGGGTCGGAACCGGGAGCGCTCTCCCGCTCGAGGAACTCGGCTACGTGCCCGATCACCGGCTCGAGCCATACCTCGTCGATGTCGGCGTAAAAGCACATGGCGCTGTTGTGCGAGGTGTACGGGATGTCCGGGTGCACGAAGAGCTGGTGCCGGGTGATGAAGCCGCAGCTCCCCCACCCTTTCTGCTGCAGCTCGTCCGCCACCAGGGAGGCGATTTCGCCGGTGCCCCGGCTCTCTAAGTTGTCGGTGTCGTCGATGGAAATCACGATGCGCATGGTCTCTGAACCCCTTCGTTGTATTACACGCTACATAACGATAAACGCAAAAAAGCCCCATTCCGGATGGAAAGGGGCCCTGTACGGTCGGATACACTCCGGCCGCAGACAAGGCTCTCCTTTCCAAAAGGGAGGCACCGCCGTTTCCAGCAGTACCCGTTGGCCCGCAGCCGTGAGGAGGACCTTTTAGGCGGCGAAGCTCGGAGAGGCACAGACGAATTTGGGCAACGTCTTTAACACAGGTAAAACGTATACGCCAGATAAATATGATGTGAGACGACCAAGGTTCGGGAGGTTACTCCTCTTTCAGCTCCTGCTCGGCCCGGGCCATGGTTTCCGGCACCTTCTCCGGCCGGATGAAACAGTACCAGGCCCGAAGCCGAGTCAACAAAGGCGCCGCGACTGCCGGCCAGCCGCGGCCCCCACTGTTCCAGCTCTTTCCCTTTTCAGTTCAGCGTCACGATGCAGGGCGCTGGGGCGGCGGTGTACCCGCTGTCGCCGTAACCGGTGCGCACCGCCTTGACCCTGAAGCTGTAGCTCCCGCTCGTGCTGGTGCTGAAGTAGGCGTAGGTCGCCGTCCCGGTGTAGATGGGGGCCCAGGCGCTACCGTCGCGGCTGTATTCCAGCACGTAGGTCACTCCGCTTACGTTGCTGCTTCCCCAACTGACCGGAAATTTCCCGGTGTTGTTGGTGGCAGGGACGCTGATGGAAGCGGGCGCACCGCAGACGAGATCCACCCGGCAGGCGCTGGAGAGCCTGTACGGGCTGTCGGTATAGCCCGTTTTCACCGCCTTGACCCGGAAGACGTAGCTGCCGCTTGCGGCGGCGCTGAAGTAGACGTAGCTCGCGGTGCCGCTGTAGATCAGGCTCCAGGTGCCGCCGTTGCGGCTGTATTCCGCGACATAGCTCACGCCGGTCACGTTGCTGCTCCCCCAGCTGACCAGCACGGTCCCGGTGCTGTTGGAGGACGGGAAGGTGATGGAGGCCGGCGCGCCACAGGCAAGGGCTACCACACAGGGGGTGGCGCCCGTGGTGTAGGAACTGTCGGCATAGCCGGTTTTCACCGCCTTGACCCTAAAGGTGTAGCTGCCGTTCACGCTGGTGCTGAAGTAGACATAGTTGCCGGACCCGCTGTAGATCAGGCTCCAGGTGCCGCCGTTGAGACTGTACTCCGCGACATAGCTCACGCCGGTCACGTTGCTGCTCCCCCAGCTGACCAGCACGGTCCCGGTGCTGCTGGAGGACGGTACGGTGATGGAGGCCGGCGCGCCGCAGGCAAGGGCTACCACACAGGGGGTGGCGCCCGTGGTGTAGGAACTGTCGGCATAGCCGGTTTTCACCGCCTTGACCCTAAAGGTGTAGCTGCCGTTCACGCTGGTGCTGAAGTAGACATAGTTGCCGGACCCGCTGTAGATCAGGCTCCAGGTGCCGCCGTTGCGGCTGTATTCCGCGACATAGCTCACGCCGGTCACGTTGCTGCTCCCCCAGCTGACCAGCACGGTCCCGGTGTTGTTGGAGGACGGGAAGGTGATGGAGGCCGGCGCGCCACAGGCAAGGGCTACCACACAGGGGGTGGCGCCCGTGGTGTAGGAACTGTCGGCATAGCCGGTTTTCACCGCCTTGACCCTAAAGGCGTAGCTGCCGCTTGCGCTGGCACTGAAATAGGCGTAGTTGCCGGCCCCGCTGAAGACCTGGGTCCAGGCGCCGCCGTTGTAGCTGTATTCCATCAGGTAGTTCACCCCGCTTACGTTGCTGGTACCCCAGCTGATCAGAAACCTGCCGGTGCTGTCCGAGGACGGGACGGTGATGGATGCCGGCGCGCCGCAGGCGAGGGTAACGAAGCAGCTGTTGTCGGACACCCTGTAGGCGCTGTCGAGGTAGCCGCTCTTCACGGCCTTGACGCGGAAGCTGTAGCTGCCGTTTTGCGTGACCATCACGTAGCTGTATGTCGCAGTGCCGCTGTAGACCTGGGTCCACTCGGCGCCCTCCCGGCTGTATTCCAGGACGTAAACGGCCCCGCTCAACCCGCAGCTGCCCCAGGAAACCGGGAACCTATCAGTGCTGTTGGAAAGTGGCACGCTCATGGCGCCGGGAGAGGCAACGGGGAGCAGAGGGAGCGTAAGCCGGGTCCCGGCACGGCAGTTGTTGCTTTCATCGCTCTCTTGGACCGCATTGCGGTAGTCGGCGCAGGCGACCAGGTACCAGGTCCCACCCGGTGCAGAGAGCGGGATGGCGAGGGTGGAAGCGCCATTGGCACAGCTTCCGGCGGCCAGTTGGGCCGTGATGCTGCGACTGCCTATGAAGAGATCGTCGGCGGAATACCCGACATCCGCGGAGAGATAGAAGCCAACCGCAGAGGGGGGCGCTTCGCCCGAACCGTTGTTGCAGACGATGTCGGCAACGGTGATGTTCCCTCCCTGCAGCGCCGAAGCGGGCCCTGAAACCGACTGCACGAGGAGGTCACCCACGGGGAGCCGGGTCACCGTGACATCCCGGCGACTCGTGTTGCCGAGGGTGTCGCTTGCGAGCACGCTGAAAAGGTTGTCACCCATGGTGAGCGGCAGCTCGATCTCGAAATAGCCGTCCGTGGGCCGGAAGCCGACAGCAGTACCGTTCACGGTCACCGAGGCGACCCCCGAGGCATCGGTGCCGGTGCCGGAGATGATCGTGCTGCCGCGGTAGGTGGTACTGCCGGTCGAAGAGGTCACCAGCAGCACGGGCGGCAGGCTTGCCGTAACGAAGCTGGTGCTGCAGGTAGCGGCGTTGCCCGCCTCGTCGGTGGAGACCGCGCTCAGGTAGTAGCTGCTGTTTTCGCGCAGGGCGGAGAGCAATATTTCGTGCCGGGTCAAAAGCCTCAGGTCCGCCACCTCGCCCCCAAGTTCCGGAGTGCTGCCGTAGCGGAGCAGGGCCGCTGCCGGCTCGTCGGTGGACCAGAGCACCGTGGCCGCCGTATCCGAGGGAGGGCTGACCGCGAGCCCGGAGCAGACCGGCGCGACGTTGTCCACGACGGCCGTCGCCGTCACCGTCGTCCCCCTCCCGGTGCCGTCGTCTGCATCGAAGTAGCTGGCCACTATGGTATCGGTACCCGAGACTTGGAGCACCCCGTCAGCGGGCAGGACGGGTGCCGCCGCCAGGCGGAGGGTCCCGGAGAAGACGCCGCTTGCCAGCGCTGTTTCCCGTAGCAGCGCCTCTTCACCGGCCGGCTCGGCGGAGCTCACCACACGGACCGACACCTGTTCGGCCGCCTCGTGGTTGCGGTCCAGGCCGGTGTCGGTCACCTGGATCTGCAGCGTTCCGGACGAGGTGTAGTGGCCGCGGTCCAGGATGATGGTGCCGCGCTGGCTTGCCCCGGACGCACCGGTTACGGCCAAGGCGAACGGCTGCGGCCCCATCGGAACGTTGTACCCGGAGACGCTTACCGTGTAGAGCCCCGACGCCGGTGCCTTGATCAGCACCTGTTCCTCCACGTTCAGCCGGTCCGGTACCCCGCCGGTCACCGATGCGCCCGCGGCGAAGACGTTCCCCAGGAAGAGGCTGCCGTCCGGTGCGGTCACGCTGAGGTCGAGGTCGTTCACCAGGGCCTTGGCCGCGCCGACAGCCCCCGGGTAGTCCGCCCAGACCAGGGTGACCTTGAACGGCTCACCTCCCGGTACCCGAAACTGTCCGTTCCAGGCCCCTTCGGTGCCAAGCCCCGCGGTCTGGTTCACCACGGCGAGCGTCCCGGCGGCGTCGGCAAAGGGAAGTCCCCGGTCCAACTGCACCCTCCCCCACCCCTGCCCGGTCGCCGGAATCGGGCCGTCGGTCCCCGTGCCGGTCATGTCCCGCGCGCTGTTGATGAGCACGGCCTTCACCAGGGCACCCGGCGGCAGGAAGGCGTTGACCGGGGTCGCAGTACGCAGGGGATAGTACCCCTGCGCGAAGTACTGACGCACCAGCGCCGCAGCCCCGGCCACGGCCGGGGTTGCCATTGAAGTGCCGCTCATGGTCGTGGTGCCGCTGTTGAAGCTGTTTTTGATGCCATCGGAGTCGGCGGACACGATGCCGACGCCGGGAGCTACCAGCGTCGGTTTGATGCGCCCGTCCGCGGTGGGGCCGTTACTGCTGAAGGAGGCGAGGTTCTGGGCCTCGCTGCCGTTGTAGCTCGCGCCGACGCTGACCACGTTTTTCGCGTTGGCGGGACTCCCTACCGTGGAGCTGGCAGGTCCGGTGTTGCCGTTGGCATACAGCGCCAGGAAGTCCGGGTGTTCCCAGAGGAAGCGGTCCACGCTCTGGGTGAACGCGCTGTAGCTTCTGTCACTGCTGCCCCAGCTGTTGCTGTGCAGCCGGGCCCCGGCCTCGTAGGCGCGACCGAAAAGCAGCCCCATGTCGTCGGGGGGATAGACGCCGTTGGTGGCGCCGGCGGCGAGGTCCTGGAGAAAGAGCCGCGCCTTGGGCGCCATGCCGTTGGCGGTGGTCAACCCGTCGACCGGGGTGCGGTCGCCGGCCAGCGTCCCGCAGACATGGGTGCCGTGCCCCGGGTAGTCGCTGTCGTAGTCGTCGCCATAGGTGGTGTCGTACCCCAAGAGCTTGCGGTGGCTCGCCCCGATCGCCGTCCCGGCGGGGTCGCGTATCCAGGGGATGTCGTGATCAAGTCCCGTGTCCCCCACCCCGACGATCTCCCCTTCTCCATGGAGACCCTTGTCCCAGATCCCCGTGTTGCCTGGGGTGTTGCTCTGGATCACCCAACTGGTGGTGTCGTTGAAGAGTTCCATCTCGACATACTCGCCAATCCAGGTCACCTCTTCCAGCGCGGCGATGCCGGCCAGCGCACCGGTTTCCACCCGCACCCGGACCAGGTCGCGCCCCACGGTCAGGGGCTGCGCCCCCAGTTGCCGCAGCGCCCCCAGGACCTGCGCGAGCGAGGCAGGGTCAGCCAGCTTGAGCTGCAGCGTCACCGCCTCGCCCGACACCGGCTCCAGCGCCATCTTGCGCAGCTTTCCGTTCATCTTGTAGCCGGGGTGAAATCGGCTCACTCCCTCGATAAACGGAAGTGCCAGCACCCGCGGCCGCATCCCGCCATCCATGCCGGCGAGAAAGGCGAACTCCGGCAGGTAATCGTGCAGTCGCACCCCCAGCCGTTCCACGGCCTCCCTTTCCCGCTCCTTGATCGGCCCGTTGAACTGCACCAGCCACAACCCGATGCCCCGTTCCAAGCCGGCCTGCAACGCCCCGGCAACCGCAGCGTCGCCGGTGCCCCCCACAATCAGGCCGTTCACGCTGACCTCGTGTCTTACCGCCCCCTTGGCCCAGCATTTGTCTCCTGGTGGGGCGATGATGGATAGGATGGAGAGGACTACGACCCAGGCAAGGACCTTGTGACCGCACATGGCATCCTCCAGTATCTTCTGAATACTCCGGGCGACGATGCGTACTGCCACCCCAAGATAGAGGCATATCAAGTGCTGCTGGCACCGAGTTTTTAACTGTTGATTTCTTTCGGGGACTCCCTCCACAGGGGCTCGACAGACGCATGCTCACTGATGGGCCGATTGTACGCCGCGGCAGGGTGAGGAATAAATACGAGGATTGGAGTATTTGCTGCGGTATTTCGAATCAGCGGGACTCCTACGCAAGATGACATAGTCGCACCGGATGCCGGCACGAAGCGTAGGTGAAATCGCCGTCAGTTCCGGTATTGGGGCAGGAACAGGGAATCGGCAGCCCAGACTGCGGCCTCGAGGCGGCTGGAAACGTTGATCTTTTTGAAGATGTTGTTCAGGTGGGTGCGCACGGTGTGCTGGCTTATGAAGAGGGTGTCGGAGATGCACTTGTTGGTGGCGCCGGAGGAAAGCAGCCCGAGGATCTCCACCTCGCGGTGGGTCAGGCTGTGCTGCACCTCATCGTGCGCTGCAAGCCTTCTGCGGCGGTGGGCAAAGCCGTGCTCAAGGATCACCTCGGTCATCGTCCGGCGCGACATCCAAAGCCCCCCCTCGAAGATGGCGGCCAGCCCCTTCAGTACGGTCTGTACCGAATCGTCGCTGTAGAAGAACCCCTGCACGCCGACCTCGATCGCCTGATGCTCGACGCCGCCGCTGCGATCGAGGTTGAAGAGGACCAGCAGGATCTCGCAGGGGAGCTGGCGCAGCTTGAGCTGCAGGCACTCCCCGAGCACCTTCTGCTGCAGCCCGAAACAATCGTAGAGAAGCGCGATGCGGCATGGGAAGGAACGCTGGTGGCAGCAGATGAAGCTGTCGAGGCTGGCCATGACACAGCAACTGCAGGTACTGTAGCTCTCGATGTAGGTGGCGAGGAGCGTGTTCTGAAAGTAGTTAGGCCCCACAATCACCACACGGCAATCGGTGCTTTCTACCAGAGAACTCTCACTCACAGCGCACCTCCTGACAGGCAAAGGATACCTGCTCGGCCATTCCAATCCAACAGATGCACTACGGTGTCCAGATTAGCAGCGGTCACTTCTCTGTCAAGGGAACGACGGTCCTCTGTATCAGGGTGCCCTATGTCACAACAGCACTTGCCCCTTGTGCTGCCGCGTGTCACTCCTCTTTCAGATCCTTTTCGGCCCGGTCCATGGTTTCCAGCACCTTCTCCGGCCGGACGTCCTGCCTCAGCTCGTCGAGCTCCGGGTTCATCGACTCGGCGACGCCCAGCTTGGTGCCGATGGCGGTCAAAAGCTCGATCATCCTGGTCACTTCGTGCTCCGCGAGGAGATCGATGTGCAGGTTCAGTTCGGCGCGCCGGTCGGCGGAGGCCTGCATGCGGTTTTGGCTGATGAGTACGAAGGTGGAGAGGAAGATGGCCTCGACCGAGGCAAACATGGCGAGGATCACCAGGGTGGGGTCGAACCGCTTCATTACGGGAAGCCAGCCGACGTTGACGAGGATCCAGCCGGTGAAGAGGGCGAGGTGGATGTAGACGAAGGGCATGCTGCCGGTGAAGGCGGTGATGGCGTCGGCGACCCGCTCCTGCACCCCCTTGTTGCGCTCCTCGGACTGGCGCCGCTCCAGGAGGGAGTCGATGTTTCGGTGCACCACGGAGGCCATCTGCTGGTCGGAATCGGGCTCTGGCATGCGCCACCCCCTGGTGCCCCCAATGCCTGCGGGGGGCGACCCGGGAACGGTACCATCGCTTAGGGGCAAGTCAACGTGCCCCCCTCCCAGGTCAGGCGACGCCCGGGAAGCCTCCCTCAAGCATCCAGAAGCTCCCGCACCTTCCTGGCGAGCTCCGGGGGGGAGATCGGCTTCATCAGGATTTCCACGTGGGGCACCACGGTCTCGAGGTCGGTCAACATGTCCGCGGTGTAGCCGCTCGTGAAGAGGATCCTGACGGCGGGATCTTCGCGCTTCAGCTCGTCGTACAGCTCGCGGCCGCTCATCCTCGGCATGATGAGGTCGGTGAAGACGAGCCCGATGCTGCCGCGGTGCTCGCGGTACTTCTCCAGTGCGTCCGCCCCGTCCACGGCAAGGATGGTGCGGTAGCCGAACTGTTTCAGGGCTTCGTTCACCAGGTCCCGCACGTGCTCCTCGTCCTCCACCACCAGGATGGTCTCGGAGCCGCAGGGGAGCTCTTTCAGCGTCGTGCCATGCGTTTGTACCGGGGCCTGTTCCTGCGATACCGGCAGATAGACGTGGAAAGTCGTCCCCACCCCGGCCTCGCTCTCCACGTCGACGAACCCCTTGTGCTGCTGCACGATCCCGTAGACGATGGAGAGCCCGAGCCCGGTCCCCTTCCCCACGTCCTTCGTGGTGAAGAAGGGCTCGAAGATCTTGCTCCTCGTGGCGTCGTCCATCCCCGAGCCGGTATCGGCAACCGAGATGAGGGCGTATTCTCCCGGTGCGCCGAAGCCGCGCGACTCCTGGAAGGAGCGGTCCAGGACGACGCTGCCGGTGGTGACGCTCAGGGTTCCCCCCTTTCTCATGGCGTCGCGCGCGTTGGTGGCGAGGTTGATGATCACCTGCTCGATCTGTCCGCAATCGGCGTAGATGGCGAGCACCCCGGAAGCGAGGTTGGTCTCGAAAGCGATGTCCTCGCCGATGATCCTCTTCAGGAACTTGGAGACGCTCAGGACGACCTCGTTCAGGTCGCAGTGCGCCGGGTGCATGTCCTGCTTCCGGCTGAAGGCGAGCAGGCTGCGGGTGAGGTTCGCGGCACGGTCGGAGGCGGCGAGGACCTGGTCCAGCATCTCCCGGCCCGGGTCCCCCTCCGTCATCCGCATCTCCAGAAGGGCTCCGTAGCCTCCGATCACGGTGAGGATGTTGTTGAAGTCGTGTGCGATGCCGCCGGCCAGGTGCCCCACCGCCTCGAGCTTCTGGGAGTGGCGCAGTTGCGCCTCCAGGTTCTTCCGGTTGGTGATGTCGCGCACGAAGAAGTGCACCGCGGGTTTGCCGTGATGCATGATCGAGGTCGCCGTCGCCTCACCGCAGAAGGTTTCCCCGTCGAGCCTCTGGAAGTCGAGTTCGATGACCGGAAGCTGCCCGACCTGCCGGGACGCCCGCTCCAGTTCGGCAAGGAAGAGCTCTCTCGAGGCGGGATGGATGAAGTCGAGCATATCCCTTGTGAGGATCTCATCGACCGACTCCGCCCCGAGCATGCGTACCCCCGCGTCGTTGATGAAGGCGATCCTGCCGTCCACCTTGATGAAGATGATGTCCTGCGAGAGTTCTACGAGTTGCCGGTAGCGCTCCTCGCTCTCGCGCAGGGTCTGCTGGGTCTTGCGGTCGGCGGTCAGGTCGTGCCGGGTCACCAGCATGCTGACCGGGGCGCCGTCGGCGTCGCGCACCACCCCGAGGCTCACCTGCACCGGATGCCGGTAGTAATTCTCCGGGTCCCCCGCCTCGAGCACGGTCACCGTGTCCTGCTGCGCCTCTTCCGCATCGCACTGGGCGCAATGGCCGTCGAACCCGGGATGCAGGATGTCGGCGATGTGCCTCCCCGCGCACGCCTCGGGAGTGCTGCCGACCATGCGGTAAAACTCCCGGTTGGCGCGCATCAGCCTGCGTTGCGGGTCGAGCAGGTAGATGGCGTCCGTCGAGGCGTCCATCGCCGCGCGCCATTCGTTGGCCGCCTTCTCAAGGGATGCCTCCGCCTTTTTGCGCTCGGTGATGTCCTCTCCGGAGAAGAGCACGCCGCTGATCGCCCCGGCGTCGTCATGCAAAAGGGTGTTGTGAAACGCGATCATGCGCTCTTCGCCGCTTCTGGTGAGGATGGCGTTCTCGAAGAACTCGACCGCCTCGATCTCCCCCGCCATCTGCTTGGCGAAGACCTCCTTCACGATGCCGACCACGGCAGGCGGAAGGCAGACGTCGAACCAGTTGCGCCCCAAAAGCTCGTCCTCCGCCCAACCGAGGATCTGGCACCCCTTCTTGTTGATCAGGATGATGGTGCCCGAGCGGTCTATGGCGGCGAACATGACGCCGGCTATGTCCAGGTAGAGCTGCGCCCGGTTCTTCTCGCGGATCGCGGCATCGAGCACGGCCTTCTTGTCGGTCTCTTCCCTCTCCTGCTCCCGGTCCGCGAGCTTTATGAACCAGAAGAAGACCGCGTAGATCCCGACCGCACCGATGGCGACCAGAAGGCTGGTCAGCAGCAGAAGATGGTGCACCCCGCCGAGCAGATAGGCGCCGCCGCGCTGCGCGCACTGCTCCAGGTTGCGGTAGGTAAGCAGGATGAAGACGAGGGAGACCCCGAGCAGGGCGAAGAAGAGATAAACGAGAGTATGTCGGGTCCTTCGTGTCATGGCATTCCCGATGAAGTTGTGGGGTTTTCCCTCATGATGATTATCGTCGGGGACGCATAGTGACTTTAATCGCAGGCGTTGGCAAGATCGATTGTTGGGGCATCGACAGGCGAAACTGGAGGGAAGTTGCCGGTTTTACTGGCTTTTAGCCTCGCATAGGGTATTGCGAAGGTCGTCGCGCGAAAGTTCCCCGCGCCCGAGGCGAGGTCCCGCGCACGGCTCAGGCCGTGTCCCTTTTCTCCAGGGCATGGTAGGTCTCAAGGAAGTATTGCAGGTTGGACAGGCGCATCTCGATATCATGCCGCCAGAAGCCGAGCCTCTCCCATCCGACATCCGTGATGCGGTAGACCCTGCGCGCCGGGCCGCTGCCGCTGGTATCCCAGGTGGAAACCGCCTCACCCGCCTCCTCCAGTTGCTGCAGGGTGCGGTAGAGGGCGGCGCTGTCGGGCCGGCACCCGGGCATCCGCTGCGACAGTTCGGTGAGGATGGCGCCCCCGTGCTTCTCCCCTTCGGCTAAAAGGAGGAGAACGAAGGCGGGGAGGTGCCGTTGCTGTTTGGTTTTCGGTGGCATGTTTTCTCCTTTCCCTCAGGCGTCCGCGCCTTCCGGCTGCGGCAGCGGTGCCTCCTGCGGCAGCAGGCGCTCCATGAGGTAGCCGGAAAGGAGGATGCAGGGGATGGTGAGGACGAGGCGCAAGAGGGCGAAGCGGAGGCTTATGAAGCTGCTTTCCATGAGGAGCATCGGGATCTTGATGCTACCCCAGGTCCCCAGGAAGATGACCAGGTTCGCCGTACGCGCCCCCTTTTGCCTGAGGGAGACGGCGACGGGAAAGGCCGCGTAGAGCGGTCCGGCCGCGGCGGTCCCGAGCAGCATGGCGACCGCGGCACCGAGCATTCCGGAATCCGGTCCGAGATGCGACTCCACCACGCGGCGCGGCAGCCACACGTCCATGAGCCCCATGAGCACCATGACCGGCGGCACGATGGAGAGCACCTCGAGGAGGAAGTGTCCCGAGTTGGCAGCCGAAAGTCCGGCCGCCTCGGGTTTGAAGAAGGAGAGGACGAGGTTCGCGCCCAGAACGATGAGGAAGAGCCGGTAGTCTGCGAGTGTCGCCTTCACAGGAGCACCCCCATCATGAGCCCGATGGCGATGGCGGTGACGAAGCTCAGTGATTGCCGCATGAAGGTGAAGCGGCTCCCGAAGCAGGAGACCTCCATGGGGGCCGTCATGATCCCCACCATGGTGAGCGTGGTGACGAAGGCGGCAAGGCTTGCCGGCTGGGCCCCCAATTTATAGAGGGAGCCGACCAGTGCGAAGGCGATGGGAGCCGGCATGGTGACAACGGCACCCAGCGCCGAAACGAGGGTGAAGCCGGCGATGCCGCCGTAGCTGAAGAGCTTCCTGATCAGCTCGGGAGGGACGAGGGCCAGCACCAGGCCGACCAGCACCACCATGCCGAGGATCCTCGGTGCCAGCCCCTGCAGGGATTTCCCGCCGATGCGCAGCGCCCTGCGGGTCCGCTCCGGGTCCACCCGCCAGGATACCAGTACCGCCACCGCCGCCCCTCCGTACAACACCGCCGACATCATAACCGCCTCCCACTCTCTCACAGGCCACGACAATACTGTCATAAACAGTATACTGTTTCAGTCATAGAGTCAACAGATGTCATAAAGGGCCCGGCGTTTTCTGTCAAAGGCGCAAAAAAGCTCCCGCAAGCGCTGCATGAGCCGGAGCCTTCTTCGGAAATCCCGGGGAAGAGCGAAGTTTTTCCCTTCAGCATAGCAGTAGGCGGCACGTTCCCCCCTTTGCGAAGGGGGGACAGGGGGGATTTTGCCTGCACAAACAAAAGAGGCCAGGCGATCTGCCTGGCCTCTTTTGAGCCGTTGGAATGCTGGATACAACTACTTGTTGTGCCCCTTGCCGTGTCCCTTGCCTTGCCCCTTGCCCTTGCCGGGGCCGCCCCCCTGCCCCGCTGGCTCTCCGGTAAAATGCAGGTCACCGCGCTTCAGGGCATGGAACTCCGGCGAACCGGGCTTGATACCGAGCTCCTTGGCGATCGCCCCCCACCCCTTCTTCTTGTTCGGCTGATAGACCTGGTAGACCTGGTCCACTGGTTTCCCCGAGTACTGACCGAGCTGGAAGAGCATGAAGGCGTCGGCCGGCTCCGGCACGCTTTGCAGCACCATCTGCACCTTGGCCTGCGGCACGCCGAACTGCGCACTCACCTTGGCGGAAAACCCGGCCATGTCGGCACGCGCCTGCACGTTCAGGCTGGATAGGAACCCCTCGAGGCTCGCGTGGGCCGCGATGGGCGAGAGCAGAAGCAGGGTGACGCAAAGAAGGATCAGGCGTTTCATGTTGCTACCTCCGTTTCATGAGATGAGTGCCCCGCAAGGCTCCAATACTATATAGAAAAAAAGCGCGCCGTCAAAGGAGGGGTGGGAGAAGAGACCGAAAAAAAGGCTGCGCACGGACCTTCCGTGGCAGCCTCTTTACCTGATTTCGGGATTTACTAGCGCGTTGTTTCCTGCTGCAAAAACTCGGCGAACTCGCTGAACACCGCCTCGCGTACCGAGTGCTGCTGCCAATTGCGGATCAACTGCCTGGCGCACTGCACCATGCCGAGAAAGCCTGCCGAGGTGCCGCCTGCGATGAGGACGCTGGTCGCACCGGTGCAGACCATGACCAGGCTGGAGATGAAGAGGACGAGGCTGGTCAGGAAAAGCGGCAGCTCGACGTGCTTGAAGGGGGAGCGAAACATGTGGTGCACCGACGAATATACCGAGGCGTGCGCCTTCACCACGCGCAGGTAGCGCTCGAGCTCGGTCGCGTTGCAGCGCGACACCGCTCTCAGGTAGAAGCGGCGGCAGGCTTCCCTGCTGCTCGTTGCCATGCGGTCGCCGTAGTAGTGTTCCAGTTCGACATCGATCGTGTACGTATCCATCTCTCAGCCCTCGTTCTGCTTCATCGTAAAAGCAGTGATAAAGTGTGATGCTACGTCAAAAAGCATGATGTATACCAACGAAGCGCTTTGGCGGCAAATCCCCGGTATCACTGACCGAGGCCGTGCCACGCTCCCGTCGGCACTGCTCAAAAACGTCGCAACATGCGCAACTTTAACACATTTCCGTGCTCCAAATCCTCTTAATCTTTCCCAAATAGGAGGGGCTAACGGTCGCCTTCAGCCGACTTCCCCCAGCGGTCATTTGGCGTTTATGCAAAACGAAAGGCGCCGCTGCAAAAATTTGGCGCCGGCGCAAAAAGAGGATTTTCGTGGATGGCAATAAGAGTGTGTCCACGAAACACCGAAGCGGCCCTAGCGCTCCCCCTTTCACATCGTTCCTACGCTCCAGTGTGGGAACGCAAAGCTTCGGACGCTCCGGCGTCTGCTTAGGGACGCTGGAGCGTCCCTAACATGCGTTCCCACGGAAGACCGTAGGAACGATCTCAAGGTTAATCGGGGGGAATTCCCGGGGACGGCGGGCAAGTGTGGTCACGAAGCGACGCAGACGACCTTACGCTCCCCCCTTTGCGAAGGGGGGAACGGGGTGCCAACGGTTACTGCTTAAAGAGAAGACACACCTGCTTCCCCGGGATTCCCTAAAAAAAGAGGGCGCGGGGAGTTCCTCTCCCCGCGCCCCCGGTGGCCCATGCCTCACCTGCCCGATCAGATGATATAGACGTGCTCCGCGAGCGTCTCAAAGCTCCTCGCCGCCGCAAGGTACCTGGCATCCTCGGCGTAGGTGGTCGGGTACACCGTCGGCACCGGGCGATGCACCAGTTCCCTGTCCACGTTGACGAAGGTGAAGAGGCAGGAGTTGGAGAGCGCCTTGCTGGTGCGGTCACGGCTGATGCGCTCGATGTTCGCCTCGACGCAGACGTAGCTTCCGTTCGAGTAGACCACGCGGCTTGTGTAGTGCAGCTTGTCCCCCATGCGCACCGGGTGGATGAAGTTGATCCGGTTCACCGCCGCCATTACGGAGCGGTCCGGCGCCACGAGCTCGGAGCAGATCGAGGAGAGCTCGTAGGCCCGCCGCACGAGGTATCCCCCGAAGATCTTCTGCGGCACGTTTTCGAACTCCGGGTACATCCGCTCCCAGGCGTCCGCCGTCAGGCGACCGGTCAAAAGCCCCTGGAATCCCGGTTCGTCCTGGGCGTGGTGCAGGGAAGCGAGCATCCGGTATTCCTCCGCGCTTGGCGGCTCCGACAAAAGCGCCTGCTGCTGGCGGTACTCCTCCCGACGTGCCGTAGCCTTCAGCGCGCGCCGCCGCTCCGTCTCGCTGCCGTAGTCAAGCGGGGGAAGCGTCATGCTTACCGCCCCCTCCCCCATCCCCGAGCGCGCGACCATCGTGAAGTAGCAGGAGGCGACGTGGTTCGCCGGCTCGCCCGGCTGCTCCACCCGGATGCCGATCTCCAGCGAGGAGCGCCCCACGTGGTTGATGCGGGCCTCGCAGACGAGGTCGCGCGTCACGTCCGCCACGTGCCGCACGATGATGTTGTCGATCGCCGCGGTCACCACGCGGGCCCCTGGATGGAAGCGGTTCACGTAGGCGAGCGCGGTCTCCTCGGCCACCTTGTCCAGTATCTCCAGGAGGAGCCCGAAGCGCAGGTTCCCCCTCAGGTCCTCGTCCACCACCATGAAACGGCGGCGCAGCTCGGGATCGGTCGCAAGCGACAATGTATGAAAGTACGAGGTCTCCTCAGGAGTTGTCATATCTATCTCCTCTTTCTTCGTGCTGAACGGCTTACATAGTTGTACCATCTCCCGCCAGAATCTGTAGTCCCGCCGCGCCCTTTCACCGACGGGTGTCTCGCGGCTCGCCTCGGGAAAAACGGAACAGGGCTGAAAATGGCGCTCCGGCCTGTTCAAACCGACCGTTTCTGGTACCCTTGCAATTCATTAAAGTGCCCGCGAGCAGAGCATCCCCGCGACAAGGAACCGTATGCTGCGCCCATCTGCAAGATTTTTCCCGGCAGTGCCAACGCTTAGAAGACTCCTTCCCGTTCTTCCCCTGCTGATTTCCCTTCTTGCGCCCCCCAGGGCCCTTGGAGCGGAACCGGTAAGGATCGGCGTACTCGCCTTCCGCCCCAAGCCACAGACGCTCGAGCAGTGGCAGCCGCTCGCCGCGGCGCTCAGAAAGGCCATCCCCTCCCGCGACTTCCGTGTCGAGGCCTTCACCTACCCGGAGCTGAACCGTGCCGTTTCAGGCCGGCAACTCGACTTCGTCCTGACCAACCCGGGGCACTTCGTCCAGCTGAAGACGGCCGGGCAGCTCTCCGCGCCGCTTGCCACCCTGGCGGTGCTGGTTGAGGGTAAACGCGTGAGCCAGTTCGGCGGCGTGATCTTCACCCGTGCCGGCAACAAAGGGATCGAGTCGCTTTCCGACGTGAGGAACAAGACCATCGCCGTCCCGGATAACGAGTCGCTCGGGGGGTACCAGATGCAGGCCTACGAGCTGTACCGGGCCGGAGTTAGACTGCCGGGTGACGCGAAGCTCCTCATCACCGGGATGCCGCACGACAATGTGGTGAAGGCCGTGCTGGAAGGGCGGGCCGACGTCGGCTTCGTGCGAAGCGGGGTCCTTGAAGCGGGGCGCGCGGAAGGGAAGTTCGACCCGGCGCGGCTCAAGGTCCTGAACCCGAGGCAGGATCCCGGGTTCCCACAGCTTCTCTCCACCAGGCTCTACCCGGAATGGCCTTTCGCCGCGTGCCGCCCCGTGGACCGGGACCTTGCGCGCCTGGTGGCGGCGGCCCTCTTCACCCTGGAAGCAAGCCACTCGGTCACCAACAGGATCGGCATCCACGGCTTCTACACCCCGGCCGACTACACCCCGGTCGAGGAGGTTCTGCGCGAGCTCCGCTTCCCCCCTTTCGACAGCACACCACGCTTCACGGTCCTGGACATCTGGCTCAAGTTCCGCCTGCAGATCGTCTTCGTCCTGCTCTCCCTGGCGGTCATCGCCCTTCTCGGCGCGCGCCTGTACCTGGCCCATAGAAGGCTTAAGGCAGAAAAGAAGCTGGTCCTTTCCCAGAGCGAAAAGCTGCAGGACCGGGAATCCCAGCTGCGCGCCATCATCGAGGCCGAGCCGGAGTGCGTAAACCAGCTCGGCGCCGACGGCTCCATACTCCAGATGAACCGCGCGGGCCTCGAGATGATGGAGTGCGACCTCCTCAAAGACCTCGATGGGATAAAGGCGTGGGACCTGGTCGTCCCGGAGGACCGCGCGGCGTTCGGCTCGCTCGTGCGTCGTGTCTTCTCAGGCTTTTCGGACACGCTTGTGTTCCGGCTGAAGGGACTCAGGGGTGGGATACACTGGCTGGAAACCCATGCCGTGCCGCTAAGAAACTCCCACGGCGACATCATCTCCCTTCTGGCGGTCACCCGAGACATCACCGAGCGCAGGCAGGCCAAGCTCGAAAGGGAGGCGGCCCTCGCACGTATCAAGAGGCTCGAGGGCATCATCCCCATCTGCATGCACTGCAAGAAGATAAGGGACGACCAGAACAGCTGGAACCAGCTGGAACAGTACATCACCAGTCACTCTGAAGCGGTTTTCAGCCACGGGCTCTGCCCGGAATGCGCCAAGGAGCACTACGCAGTCTACACCGGCTGCCCCGGTCCCGGCTGAAAAGTCCCAAATCACTCGTCGGGAAGACCGTTCAAGAGGAGCCGCCGGACAAAAGCGTCGCCGTTGCCGGGCTTCAGGTAGTGCAGGAAAGAATTTACGGCGAACCTGGCCGGATCAAGCAGGTAATAGTTCAGGGTTATGTCCTCCTCCCCGTCGAACCCGCCCAATTCTCCGTAGTTCTCCAAGATCCTCGCCCGCTCGTCCGGCGCGAGCGTGGCCAACTGGCTCACCGATGCGATGTACTCGCTGGCCGTGTGCCTATGCACTCCGCGGCGGAACTTGCCTTCGGCTGCGGCATGGGCAAGTTCGTGGATGATATAGCTGCGCCAGATGGCCGGATCAAGGGGGACACCGAAAGAAGGGGCAGCCCTGGAGGCCTCAAGGGCTGCCCGGTAGTTCAACAGATGAATGGAGTTGCTGCGGGGATCATAGTAACCAAAGGCATGGTCCAAGCTTTTTCCCTGCGGCGTGTCGTCCAGCGTCAGGGTCAGCCCATCCGGCAGCACGAGCCCCAGCGACTTCAGAAAGGGAGTGCAGGAGCGGACAGCGGCGCAGACGCTCTCGTATTCTTCAGCGGTGGCGGCGGCCACGACGGCCACCGCCCCGTTGCAAGCACCCTGTACGGCAAAGGCGTCGGGCGCGTCGCGGAAAAGAAAAAGAACGACAAGCAGTGCAACACCCTTCATCCTCTCCTCCCCGCTCTGCCGCCCCCCTGACCGCTTTACTCCTTGGCGACCAGCACGATCTCGATCCTGCGGTTCTTCGCCCGTCCCTCGTCGGTGTCGTTCGGGGCCACCGGCTTGTACTCGCCGTAGGCCACCGCGGCGAGGAGCGCGGGGTCAAGCCCCTGCTGCTGCAGGTAACGGGTCACGTTCAGGGCGCGTGCCGCGGAAAGCTCCCAGTTGGTCGGATAACGCTTGGCGAGCTGCCCTACGATCTGGACGTTGTCGGTATGCCCCTCGATGCGCACCGCCTTGTCCTTCACGTTCTTCAGAATGTCCACCACCTTCTGCAAGACGACGAGCCCCTCGGGCTTCACTTCCGCCTTGCCCGAATCGAAGAGCACGGAATCGACCATGTTCACGGTCAGCTTCCCCTTAAGCTCCGAGATGGTCACCTGCCCCTTAGCGATCTCCCCCTTCATCTGCTCCAGGAGGTCGCCGTAGGTCTTGCTCGTCTTCTGCACCTCCTCCTTTTGCTTCTGCAGGCCGGCGATGTCGTCCTTCAGCCTCTTGTTCTCCCCCTCCACGTCGCCAAGCTTCCGGCTCAGCTCGCTGATCTTCTGGTTTTTCGCGTCCGCGGTGGAACGCAGCGACTCCTCGAGCCCCTTCTTGTCCGCCGTCAGCGCGCTCCGTTCGCCGGTCAACGCCGCCACCTCGCCGCCCAGCCGCTTCACATCGTTCTTCAGCTGGTCGTTCTCCCCCATCAGGATGTTGTACTGTCCCCGCTGTTCCTTAAGGCTCTTCTCCAGGTTTTCCGCCTCCGCCTGTTTCTGCTTATAGGTGCCGCTCGTGACGCACCCGGAAAGGGCGAGACAGATGAGGGCTGAGAGACAGACGAACAGTTTGCGCTTCATGTTATCCTCCTTGGAAGTATGGATGTACGGTACCAGAGCATTAAGTATGGCGCGTAAAGCGGATGTTGCAATGAGGGAGTGTGCCGTGACTGGATGAAAGGTGGTATAATGCTAGGCAGAGAGAGAGGAGGTGTCAGCTATGAGAGAAACGAAGATGCCGACGACTCCGAAGCGCAACGTTGCTATGGAACGTGGGAAAAAGAACCCGGCGATGCTTGCCAAGCATGAGATGATGATCCGGCGCGAGCCGAACCACAACGTCCATGTCATCACCCCCCACGGCCACGTGCAGAGCGGCCGCAAAGGTCGCAGCGCCTGAGTTCCCCGCTCACGGCGCGACGAAGCCGGCACCCGTCACGGGGCCGGCTTTTCTTTATACGCCGCGCCTAATTCCCTCTTTCGAGGTAGACGCAGACGAGGAAGTGTCCCGGCCCCTCCCCGAAGGCGAGGGTCAGGGTGTCCGGTGCCGCCCCCATGCTGAGGACGTATTCGTTGCCCGACATGACCGAAGGGGTCGACAGGCGCACCTCGTGACCGTTATCCACGAAGTGGTGCTTGAAGGAGCCCCCTATCATGTTGGCGACTTCGCCTAGCGCGTCGCGCACGTCATCGTCGCACTCGGTGATCTCCATGCCCAGCATCTGCGAGGCGAAAGACAGCGCCGTCGCCTGCTCCGCATGGATGGCGATCATGCCGTTGTAGCTCCCGGCGAGACCTACCATGGCCGTCACGCAATCGGTGAACTTCGTCACGGCCTCCACCGGAGTCGAGGACGGCAGCTCCACCCCCACCATGGTCGAAAAAATCTCCCTTACGTCCCCGTCGAGATACTCGACCAACTTCTCTTGCGTCGTGTTCAACAGTTCCAGAATGGCTGCGCTTATCATATCGTTTCCTATGTGACCAGTTTGTCCCGGTCTTCGTCTTTTGGAACCCTCAGCAAGGCAAGCAACGCCTCGTGAAGTTCCTCGGTCAACTCACCAAAAGCAATTCCTATCCCCGGCAGACGCCGCTCCCCCCAAGGCTGAATGCGCACGACAACCGCCTGCGCTGCGACCATGACATCATGTCCCGGCATCAGGGTGACGCTGATCTCCTCCCCCGCCTGGTAGCGCTCCGGATGCATGGAGAGGATGAAGGCGCCCCCCCAGGAAAGGTTCAGCGTCGCGCCGCGCTCATCCCCGACCATGACCGGAACCGAGATGTCCCGGCGCCGGTGCCGCCTGAGGGGCCTCGCGGTGAACGCCGCGCAGGTCTTCAAAAAGAAGTCCTTTAGGTTGCTGTCCTGCTTCGCGTTTCCCGGCATGATCATCGGGATCAGCATGTTCCCCATCGACTTCACACGGAGGGTCGGGTAGAGCTCGGTCAGGGTGTGGGCGATCACTTTCTCTTCGTCCTTTGCCTTAACCATGGTCACCAGGTCGACGAGTATCCCGCTGAAACTACGGACCAGGGCATGCTCCTGGGCCTCCCTGAAAGAAGCGCAGGAAACGGCACATGACCCGTAGGCGGCCGGGTTCGCCGCCAGCGCCGCTCTCGACTGGTCATCGTAGGCGACGGCCAACACTGCGGGCGCATCATGCTCCGGTTCTTCACCCGGTGGAAAACTCGACATCGATACCTCTCTTTCCCGAATTCGTCTCGTACCACTCTCTTTTCGTCCTGCCGGGTATTTTTTTGAAGTCTTTTCTTGCAGCGGCTCTCTCGCCCCCCCCGGAGCGCCCTCCTTCCATCCCGGGTGCTTACGCGCTTCCTTTGCGAAAGAGAAAACTCATATTGCACGAACCTCAGTCTCCTGTTAATATAACACCGATCTATTTTCGCACCGCGCGGGAAAACGGCCGGATAACCATGTGCAGGACAGGCGCCCTCCATCGGGGCGGGACATACACGAGGCGCAGCGTGAAAGAAACGGACAGGGTCGTGGAAGCGCCGAACGAAAACAAGAAGCCACTCGCGCTGGTCCCGCTGACCGGTGTCTACCTCCTTTCCATGCTCGTCACCCTTTCCCACCTGGGCGATCCCTTCCCCTTCATGGGACAGCTGTACGAGGGCGATGCCGCCGAGCACCTGATCTTCGCCGACAGCATCGTTTCCCTGTATCTCATCCTGGGGATACTGAAGCGGCAGCGGCTTACGCTTTGGCTGCTCATCGGCTACAACTTTCTTGCGAGTTGCAACGGCATCTCCAACCTACTGCTCCTGCCGGTGCAGCACGTGATGACCGCCACCGGGACCATGGTTCCCGACTACCACTACCGCGTCAACGCCTTCTGTGTCTTCGTCCTCTTCCTTTTCCTTAACGTCTTTCTCTACTTCAACCGTAACCGCTTCGACAACCGATCCATCTATCTTTGGTGAAATTGAAGTTAAAGGGGATGAAGGCCTAAAACCCGTGTCACGCAAAGCCGCAAAGGCGCAAAGACAAGCAGAAACAAAAAGATTTTGGTTTAACCCTAAAGTCTTTTATCTGTCAGGTTTTCCTTTGCGACTTTGCGTCTTTGCGTTACATTGAATTTTGACTTGGTTTTATCCCTTTTATCCCCTTCATCCCTGTTAAATGGTTTTTTTTTGCTTTGATAGAGAGGGGGGGGCTATAAGCAGTAAGGCCGGCACAACGTCCCCCAAGGGGGAGCCTGGGGGATTTTCCCTTCGTCGGCGGATGAGCGATGCCGAGAACCACAACAAAAAAGGGCCATGCCTCACGGCATGGCCCTTCTCTTTTATTCAATTTTTAAAGAAGAGTAGGCGTTACGCCTTCACCTTCTCAGCCGCGAGCACCTCAGCAGGCTCGGCGTCCTTAAGCCATGCCTCGCCCACCGGCAGCTTGATGCCGGACTCGGCGTAGACGCCAACCGCCATCAGGTAGAGTGCGGAGGCTGCGCAGATGAGCAGGTCGTAAGCTGCGAAGGTCCCGGCGAGAGCGCTGCCGGTGAACTCCTTCACGTCAAGGCCGATGAAGCCCAGAAGCAGGGTGAGGAAGATGAACGCCAGCGTCGCGTGATGCTTCATGGAGCCGATGAAGAGGATGAAGGTGAAGATGGTCCAGGCCACGAGGTAGAAACCGAGATCATTCGCGTTGAAAGCGAGCGTCGGGTAGGACTTCACCAGTTCGGGGTTCTTCCCGAAGATGATCATCAGGCAGAGCGAAATCCAGAAGGCACCGTAGCCGGTGAAGGCACAGAAACCGAAGTTGTTGTTGGTCCTGAACTCCATCAGGCCTGCGATCAGCTGCGCCGTCCCGCCGAAACAGAGCCCGAGCCAGAGCACGGGGGCGATACCGCACCAGCCGAGGTTGTGGCATTGCAGCACGAAAGTCGTCATTCCGAAGCCGGCAAGGCCGACTACCGCGGGATTTCCCAGTTTCACATCACTCATTTTTTCCTCCTGGTTATCATTGCGATGTCACTTCGCTATGGATTGTGTATACGCAATTACCGTACCAGTGTCGCTGCGATGCAACCCCTGTAAATTATCCCGCAAAAACAACGGATTATCGTCAGGCATCCCTATTTAGGCCGAACCGTTATTTTTGCAGATCTGCAAAACGCTCCTCCCGCCCGGTCGACAAACACACGCAAAAAAAAACGGCAATCCCGCAACTTGCACCCATTCGCGCAATCCGGACAGTCATTTTCGCATAAATGCAAAAACACGGCATGTGCCGGAGCCGTCGCGAGCGCCTGACCGCACCGCAGTCATTCCGATAACTTCGCTCGCGACAACGCTTTTTTCAGCCACACCGCTAAAGTTTGGCCGGAAGATGCCGATTGGAGAAGTCCGGCAGCACCGGTTCCGTTCACCTTTACCCGGAGGCACGTTTTGAAAGTCGCGTTAAAGCTGTTTCCCATTTCCGTCATGCTCCTGCTCGTCATGGCAGCGGGGGCCCCGTCCTCTTCCTGGGCCGACGCCACGGCCAAGGTAAGACTCGCCGGTCACATGCCGGCTCGCAGCATCGCCAATGCCAAGAGGCTCAACCGATTACCTGCAGCAACGCAGATGAGATTCTCTTTCACCCTTCCCCTGCGCAACCAGGCGGAGCTGAACGATCTGCTGAAGCGCATGTACGACCCGAGCGACCCGCAGTACGGTCATTATCTCACCGGACGCCAGTTCACCGATCGTTTCGCACCGAGTGCCGAGGATTACGAGGCGGTAAAGAAATACGCCAGGGAGACGGGACTCACCATAACCGGCACCCACGCCAACCGTACCGTCCTCGACGTAGCAGGTCCTGCCGCGGCAGTTGAGGCGGCCTTCGATTTGCAGATGCACCAGTACCAGGCGCAAAGCGGCCGCAACTTCATCGCCCCGGACCACGACCCGGGCGTTCCGGGTCCCATCGCCGCGTGCATAAACGGCGTCATCGGCCTGGACAGCGCCGCCAAGTGGCACACGCACAGCCTCTTCACCCGGGCCGCCGGCCTCCCCATGGCCACCCCTTACCAGATCGGGACAGGCCCCGGAGGCGGCATGACTCCCAAGGACATCGCGGCCGCCTACAACCTCGCACCGGTAACCGCGACCGGCACCGGGCAGACCCTCGCGCTCTTCCAGTTGGACGGCTACACCCCTTCCGACATCGCCGCCTATGCGAAATACTTCGGAATTCCCGCGGTACCTCTGCAGAACGTGCTGGTAGACGGCTTCTCCGGCGCGCCGGGCTCCGGTGCGGGAGAGGTGACCCTGGACATCGAACTGCAGATGGCGATGGCACCCGGTGCAAGCCGGATCATCGTCTACCAGGGGCCCAACAGCACCAAAGGGGTACTCGACACCTACAACCGGATCGCCACCGACAACCTCGCAAAACAGGTCAGTACCTCATGGGGGCTCAGCGAGGGGGATAGCGGCTCGGCCTTTCTGAACAGCGAAAACGCCATTTTCCAGCAGATGGCAGCCCAGGGACAGACCGTCTACGCCGCAGCCGGGGACAGCGGGGCCTACGACAACGGCTCCACCCTGAGCGTCGACGATCCGGCATCGCAGCCGTACGTCGTCGGCGTGGGAGGGACCAGGCTCTACCTCGACGGCAGCGGCGCGTACAGCCGCGAGTCCACCTGGAACGGCGGCACGGTGGCCGCCGGTGCGGGCGGCGGCGGGGTCAGCTACTTCTGGCCCATCCCGTCATGGCAGCAGAAACTTTCCAACGTCGCCTCCTCCGTAATGAGAAACGTCCCCGACGTAGCGCTAAACTCCGATCCCGGTACAGGCTACTCGATCTACTTCCAGGGACAGTGGTGGATCTACGGAGGCACGAGCTGCGCTGCGCCTCTTTGGGCGGCCTTCACCGCCAGGGTGAACCAGCAGCGTGCCACCGGCGGGCTCGCCCCCCTTGGTTTTGCCAACCCGCCACTGTACCAGCTCGGCACCGGCTCCGGCTACGGCACGAGTTTCCACGACGTCGCCGACAGCACCACGAACCTCTACTACCCGGCCATCACCGGCTACGACAACGCCACCGGCTGGGGTTCCTTCAACGGCGCGAACCTTTTCGCGGCGCTGGCACCCGCGGGCTCCTCCACGACGACCACCACGGTGAGCGTCCCGCCCGCCCCGACCGCGCTCAAGGCCACCGCCGGCAACGGCTACGTCGCCCTCAGTTGGAGTGCCGCCGGCGGTGCGACGAGCTACAGTGTGTACCGCGGCACCGCACCCGGCCAGGAGGGAGGCACCCCGGTGAAGACCGGCCTCACCACGACCTCTTACACCGACAGCGTGACGAACGGGACCACCTATTATTACAAGGTGTCCGCCGTGAACAGTGCCGGCAGTTCGCCCCTTTCCAACGAGGCGTACGCGACCCCGACCGCGCCGCTAGCCTTCACCAGCGGTCTGTCCGGCTCGATAGGCACGACCACCGCGCAGATCCAGTGGTACACCAACCTGCCGTCCACCTCCGTCATCCGCTACGGCACCTCTTCCGGGAGTCTCACGAAGTCGGTCTCGAGCAGCACGCTCGTCACCTCGCACGTGCTGAAGCTCTCCTCCCTTTCCCGGAGGACCACCTACTATTTCAACGTATCGTCCAGTGCCGGCGGCAGCACCATCACCTCCGGGCTCTACTATTTCCGGACGCAGTAGGGGAAGGTTTCCACAGTCCCGCCCAACACAAGATGCAACACGAGGATGAGTGCCGGTTTCCGAGCCTGGAAACCGGCGCTCCCACGCCTGCCCCGCCCAGTTTATATATCCCCGATTGCCCGATCTTAAACTCCAGACCGAAGTTGAGAAGACCGGACTCGATCTTAAAATCCCGAGCCCGAAGTTAACAACTTCGGGCTCGATCCTAAAATCCGGAGGCCGAAGTTAAAAACTTCGAGCCAGATCTTAAAATCCGGAGGACGAAGTTAACAACTTCGGGTCCGATCTTAAAATCCTAAGGGCGAAGTTAAGAACTTCGGGCTCGATCTTAAAATCCGGAGGCCGAAGTTAAGAACTTCGGGCCCGATCCTAAAATCCGAAGGCCGAAGTTAAGAACTTCGGGCCCGATCCTAAAATCCGGGGGCCGAAGTTAACAACTTCGAGCCCGATCCTAAAATCCGGAGGTCGAAGTTAACAACTTCGGGCCCGATCTTAAAATCCGAAGGCCGAAGTTAACAACTTCGAGCCCGATCCTAAAATCCCGGGACCGGCATTGGCAAAGTTGGCTTCCGCGGCGATATTCGAAGGGTCTGGAGAAGAAGGAGGCTAAGGAAGGATAGATTGTTGCGACCGAAGGCCCTGATCCTGAGGATGAGGGCCTTCGGTTTTAGGACCGGGATCAAAGTATCCTGAGGCTGATGATGGAGGACCATTCGCTCTGGCCGCTGGGCCCTGAGCAGTATACCTTGAAATAATACAGCTGCCCGGGCTCCAGCCCGGTCAGCTCCATGTTCCGCGACTTGTGGAACGGCCCGACGGTCGACCAGGACTCCGGCAGTGAAGGATCGCCCTTGCAGATCCCGACGTAGTAGACCGCTGCCCCTCGCACCCTGTTAACGCTGATGAGGGCTACGCCCGACTTGCCGTGCTTCGCCTTCGGGTTTTGCGGGGCAGTCACCTCGACATGGAGCGCACTCTTGGATGCCTTCACCTTCGGAGGCAGGTCCAATTCGATGATGAGAGATGGCTTGTTTTCCGTCACGGACCTATAGGCCGCCCAGTTGATCAGCATGACCGCGTGCATTTCGACGAGCGGGCGTGAGGCGTCCCGCTCCACCTTCTTGAAACGGTTGCCGCTCTCGGCCTCCTTGGTGACAGCGAGATGGCTTACCGCGAGCCCCCTGAGTACATCGAGTTGGCACAACTGTTTCGGGAGCGCGTCCTCGCCTTGAAAGTCCTTATGGCGGGCAAAGGCGTCCACGAGGTTGATGGTGAAGTTGCCCAGTTCGACGTGCGACATGTCCCGGACGTTGACATCGACGATATCGAGTAGCGGGTGAAGGATCGACATGTGTTACCTCCATAGTTTGAGGGGAGCCAAGCTGCGAGTGGATCACCATGCGACCGCGCCACAATTAGGCCACACCAATAATGCCATGTCAATCCACTTCCTTAACAGGGCCATGGGATCGACCGATGCAGGCACCTACGATGGAGCATGACGAGACTCCGCCCCCCCCAGTCCCCCTTGCGTTTCATGCCGGCAGAAGGAAATGACCGGCAGCCGGCTTCAGTCCTTCAGCTTGACTCATCCCACCATAAAGGGTACAAAAGGTAGCGTTTTAATCCCAGGAAGCAGAGGCTGAAAGTTGGCATCCAGAAAATATAAGAAAGTTGCAAAAGACATCCCTATCGTCGCGGAGGAAGAAACGGTTTACCGCCAAAGGATCGGGGGCCTGCTCCCTGAACCGCCTTGTAAGCCTAAGTTGATCGACCTGTTTGCCGGTGCAGGTGGAATGACTCTGGGGTTCACGAAGCTGGCAGGCCACAGTTTCGAGCCCGTTTGGGCCAACGACTTCAACGATTACGCCGCCAAAACGTACAACGCCAACTTCGGCGGTCACTGTGTCGTCGGTGATATTGTGGACATTCTGAGCGATCCGAAGACCGTCGTCCCGCAAGCCGACGTAGTCATCGGCGGCCCCCCCTGCCAGGGGTTCAGCCTGCTCAACAAATTCCGCGACGGTGACGTGAGAAAGCAATTGTGGCGGCCGTACATGGAAGTGGTCGAGAGGTCGGGTGCATCCGTCTTCGTCATGGAGAACGTGCCCCAGCTTCTCGATTCCTTCGAACACGGCGAGATAGTCGAAATCGCCCGGGCTATGGGATTCCAAGTGCGGTGGGCGAAGCTGTGCGCTGCCGACTACGGCGCGCCGCAGGTCAGATGGCGCGCCTTCATCGTCGGCTGCAAGTTTGCCGACCCCGCTGCCGTATTTCCTCCCAAGAAGACTCATTTCAATCCGAACAACGGGCACCGCAAAGCGTTCTCCGAAGAGTTCGACGCCTATATAAGCGATGCAGCTCCCTGGCGCACGGTCCGCGATGCGATAGGCGATCTCCCCGCGCCTGAAGGAGTCGAGGTGCGTGACGTCCCCGCTCCGCTCGACATCCACTTCGGCCGCACCCCCACGGCACTGAGCATCGAGAGGTACAAAGCGATCCCCGAAGAGGGAATGAACAGATTCGACCTGCAGAAGAGGGCGCCGCACCTGACTCCTGCCTGCTGGGTGCGCAAGACCTCGGGAGGGACCGACCTGTTCGGGCGGCTGTGGTGGGACCGTCCCTCCGTCACGATCCGGACCGAGTTTTTCAAGCCCGAAAAGGGACGCTACCTGCATCCCGTGCAGCACCGTCCAATCACTCACCGGGAGGCCGCGAGGCTGCAGTCCTTCCCCGATGACTTCCGGTTCCTTGGGACCAAGACGGAGATAGCAAGGCAGATCGGCAATGCCGTCCCCCCCCGCTTGGCAGCAAGGATCGCGGATTCGGTCTACACCCTGATCATCTCGAAAGGCGCGAGCGAATGTCCGACGTCTTCAACAAGGAAAAACGAAGCTGGATAATGTCCCGAATCCGGGGAGGCAACACAAAACCCGAGATAACGGTCCGAAAGCTCCTTCACGGCATGGGCTTTCGTTTCAGGCTTCACGTCAAAACTCTTCCAGGTAAGCCGGACATCGTCTTGCCGCGGTATCGGAAGGTGATACTCGTGCACGGTTGTTTTTGGCACGGCCATCAAGACTGCCCAAGGTCGAAGAGGCCCGCTACCAACGCCGAGTTCTGGAATGACAAAATAACGGCAAACATGGAGCGCGACCGGCGCAACAAATCGGCTCTTGAAGACGCAGGTTGGCAGGTGCTCGAACTTTGGACCTGCGAGTTGAAGGATACGGAGAGGCTCTCGGAAAGGCTGAAGTGTTTTTTATTGAGTGATGGTTTTACCGGAGGGGCTTGAATGGCGCGTAGATCGAAACAACAGGAACCCGAGTCTCTTCGAAAGCGATTGGTCGAGCTTTTGGCCGACTTCGAGCACGAACTGGAGAAAGGAGATTTACGTTCAAAGGTACTGTCTCTCGTCCCCGCGCACAACCTTCTACGCGATCTCGGCAGTTCGCTCATTCCGAAGGAGTATGCGCCCTCAGCACGAGAAAGACTTATTCATTATCTGCAAAGATATCCGCGCACGGTAATCAGCGGAAATGAGCTGATGGTTGTTGCCGGCATCGGCGAATGGGCGAGAAGAGTTCGAGAGTTGCGAGTTCAATTCGGATGGTCCGTAGTCAACGGTGTGACGGCCAAAGAGATGAGCAAGGAAGGCGACCTTCCCCTGGAGTCCGTCGATGTCTCAAAGATGGGTCCGGACGATTATCTGCTCCTGGACGAAACCCAGGATCGAGAGGCCGCCTTCAGGTGGAACACGGCGAACGAAATCCGCCGTAAGAAAGCGAGCGTTCAGAGTAAAATCCTGGAGTATATGATAGTCAACGTAGGCAAGCCGATCACAGGCGAGGAACTCCGCTATGTCGCCAACAACAAAAGTGAATGGGCAAGGCGCGTACGCGAGTTGCGAACGGAACAGGGATGGCCGGTAGCGACCAGGACCACCGGCATGCCGGATCTGCCGGTCGGCGTGTATTTGCTGGTGGAAGACCGCCAGGCTCCCGAGCATGACCGGGTGATCCCGGATGCCGTACGGAGAGCAGTGCTGCAACGCGACGACTACAAGTGTCGTGATTGCGGTTGGCACCGCGAAAAGTGGAATGCATCCGATGCTAGACATCTAGAAGCACACCATGTGCAGCAACACGCCAAAGGCGGAGCAAATACCGAAGAAAACCTCATCACTTTGTGCAACATCTGTCACGACAAAGCCCATAGGAAGTAGAGCTGGTTCTCCGAAAGGTGACCACTTTATCATGTAAGCTCGTGACCGTTTGAAGGCTCAAAATCTCAGTAGCGTCCCCTCTTTTCCCTCAATTTTGAGCAGCTAATTCAGTTGGCAGAAGGATTATAGAATGTACCTCTAGAATAGTGGAGGTGCTACTTAACAGATCAACACCATCCCCCTCGCCCCCCGCTCTGTCTCCCTTTGCTAATCCCCTCAATTACCAATGGATTCGTAACCTTCCACCTCTATGGCCCAGGAGGGAGTTTCAAGAGTTTACCAATCCATATCATTATTTTTAATTTGACAAAACCAAGTCATTAATTTTTACTACACGCATATCGTTGATCTTTGCTGTCAGGAGGGCTTCTCAGTGAATGCCTCTGTAGCTCAACTTGAAAGTGCAATGGAAGAATTCGATCGAAATATGCGGGGCACTAAAGAGTGGTCTGCCTGGACAGAGAACAGCAGTTACAAGTTTGCTATTTTTAAAAATGGGAAAATATACCCAGTCAAACAGATCGTGTCGATGGCGACGGGCCTTCCGAAATCCGCTTTTTCTGGTGGATCACAAGCAAACACACTTGTCAGTAAATATGGCCTTAGATTACTCTCACTAAAGGAATCATCTTGGACAATACAATCAGAAAATGATGCGGTAAAAATTCTTGACAAGTCTGCATTCTCACAAGGAACCGGCATCCCCTTTGAAATCCGTCCTTTTTTCTTTGACGAGGCTCCGCCCCCAGGTGTTCACTATCCGGTCGATCTAATCTTAAATGGTAAAAAATTTGAATCATATTTAGCAGTTGAAAGCAGCCCATCTCACAGAAGTCGCCTATTTTGGCACCAGGACTTCATAAAGGAGCTTTCTGCACGCTTTCCAGTACATTACGAGCGGGCTAGCGCGAATAAGGACTTTTCTGGCCTGCTGGTACCGCTTATGCGGCTAACCAGAATAAACTCTTTCAAAGCTTACGTTGTTACTTTACAAGAAACGGAAAACACTGATACAGACTGGACAGATAGCGAGTTAGAAGCAGCTGTAATGGCGTATCTTAAGATGCGTGAACAGGAGATGGCGGGGTTACCCTATAGCAAGGCAGAGGTTAACAGATCACTACGTGACGGCGAGCTATCGAGGAGATCAAAGGCATCTATCGAATATCGAATGCAGAACATCTCGGCGGTCCTCAGTGAAATGTGTGCGCCAACCATCAAAGGATACCTCCCTGCCAAAAATGTGGGTTCTCAAACCAAAATAAAGCTGCTTTCCACATTAGACCGTTTGGGCGTTTGCTCGCAGGAGGATTACGAGCCAAATTTCGATCAGCAGGTTGTAGACGCAAGGGTTAAGCGGCTCCTCACAAAACCTTTTGCAGGAATCCCTAAAGGGCAAACGACACCATCGCAAACCACAAAAACAACCGTTTCCTATGCACGCGATCCACTGGTGAAGGCATGGGTCCTTCAGAAATCGGAAGGGCGGTGTGAAGGATGTTGCTCTCCTGCCCCGTTCCTGAATAAAGACGAGGCGCCTTACCTTGAAGTCCATCACCTCATCAAGCTAGCTGAAGGTGGTCCAGACACCGTAGAAAACGCAGTAGCTCTATGTCCGAACTGTCACAGGAGGTGTCATTTCGGCAATGATGGAGAATCCTTTACTCTGAGGCTTTTTGAAGGCGTTGAGCGACTGAAACGATAGTCATGCCGTATGGTTATATTTTCCCAATGGAGCCCCCACGACTTTGTACTTTAGACTTTTGGGGAAAAGGCGAATAACCCGAGCCTTCCGTCGCAACTTTCCCCAGCCGGAGTGCAGTTGCACTGGCCCTCAGAGGGCCCCGGGCAGGGACAGGCAGCACGGTGAGGCAGCGAACCGTGTGCAGATCTTCAGACGTCAGGGGACTTCATGTCGAAGAGGGAGACTTTGGGTAGAGTAGAGAGCAGAGGTTACCCTGCCCTCCCTCATTAAACCGGACGTGCGGTTTTCCCCCATCCAACTTTCCGCTGTTCCTCACCGCAAGGCATCCGCTTTTGCCCAGCCACTTCATACAGGCTTCTGGTCTTAAACATGGCGTACTCCATCCTGGAGCACTCCTTCCAATCATTTCCGTTCAAGCTCCATGCCTTCTGTTTTAATCACATCCACTTCGAGATCAAGTTTCGCGACATCCCTCTACCGCGGATCATGCAATGTTCTACATAAACATTGACAGTTTCGCACCTACATGATAGCCATGCGATGGGCACATTCTATCTACCAGGAGGATGAATGAAAAATTTGGTAAAAGTGACAGCATCTGCAGCTTTGTTATTGTCTTTGACAGGTTGTGTACAGAGAATCACTGACTTTACAGTGATCTCTTCCAAGAATATGAACTTGTCCAACGCCGCAACATTCGTGCGCGATGACAAAAGGGTAGAAGGCGACGACACCAAAGCGGTAATAATCTTCCCACTGGGCATCCCCAATGCCAAAGAGGCTTTGGATAATGCCATTCAAACCGTACCTGGGTGTGTCGGACTTGTGGACGGGGTGCTGGAGCATGAGTTCTTCGCGTTTGTGTTCGGCTATGTAAAATACCGGGTGAAGGGAACCTGCCTCATCGATCCTACTCTGGTCAAAAAGTAACGGACCTTGTGCCAGGGTAAAATACTGTCGAATATGAATAAAGCCGGACAGCTTCGCTGTCCGGCTTTTTCCATTGCTCAACATCCATCTCAATCCGGTGAGAGCACGACTCACAGCCATCCCTGCCCAAGCCCTCCGGCACCGGGGTCGCCGGCTTCATCAGGAAGCCGTACGACCTGCAAGCGCTCATGGAAAATCTAGTAACCCGCTGCGTCAGCCCCCCACAAAAGCGCGCGGCTTTCCTCCAACTGCGGCATCAGTTCCTCACCCTGTACCGCCTGCGCGAAGGTGAGACGCCTGCCCCCCCTGCCGCTCAGCACGGCTCCCGGGCGCCCCAAGTGGTACCCCTGGGCGTAGTCCACCCCCACCCCCTTCACCGCCTGCAGGATCTCCTCCGACTCGACGTACTCCGCGATGGTGCATATGTTGAACTCCCTGGCAAGGATGGCCAGCGTCTTCACGAAGGCCATGTCCCGGTAGTCGTTCAGCATGTTCCTCACGAAGACCCCCTCGATCTTCACGAAGTCGATGGGGAACTGCCGGATGTACTGGAACGAGGAGAAGCCGGAGCCGAAGTCGTCGATGGCGAACTTGAACCCCTGTGACTTCAGGTCGTAGACGAATTTCTCGAGCAGGGCGAGGTTTTGCACCGTCTCGCGCTCGGTGAGCTCGAAGACCACCCTTGAGTGATCGATGCCGTACCTGTCGGCAAGCCCTACGATCCCCGGGAGGAACTCCTTCAGGATCATGGACCTGGGGGAGAGGTTCACGAACAGGCTCCCCTGGTACCCCTCATCCCTGGCCTTGGCGAAGGCCTTGTCGAGCAGGACCGAGTCGAGCTTGCCGACGATGCCGAGGCTTTCGGCCACCTCGATGAACTCGTTGGCGGCGATCACCTCCCCGTCCAGCGTCATGCGGCATAGCACCTCGCAGCACTCCCCCTTCCCCGGGGCAAGGGGGACGATGGGCTGGAAGTAGGGGAAGATGCGGCGCTCTTCCACCGCCTCGCGTACCAGCCTCGCCTTCTCCCCCACCTTGCGAAACACCTCGACCACGTCCTCCTCGCTCGGCGTGCTGACCCGGTTCTTCCCCTCCCCCTTGGCCTTGTAGGTCATGTTGTCGGCGAACAGGAAGAGGTCCTTCTCGTTGGTCGCATGGAGCGGGAAAACCGCGAGACCGATGGACGAGGTGGCCATCGCCTTCCCCCCGTCAGGGGTCGGGACGTGGAGCGCCTCGGTGATGGCCCTGATCCTCCCCGCCACCGTGACGGCCTGCTCCTCGTCGGACTCCGGCAGGAGGATGACGAACTCGTCTCCGCCGTAGCGGGCGAAGATGTCTCCCTTGCGGAGGGCCTCCTGAACCTTGGCGGCGAAGGCGGTCAGGTAGCGATCCCCCGTGGCGTGCCCCCAGGAATCGTTGATGTTCTTGAAGTTGTCCAGGTCGATGACCAGGAGGGCGAAGCTGTAGTCGTGGCGTTCGGCGCGGCCGATCTCGTAGGAGATGAGCTCCCAGAAGACCCTGCGGTTGAAGAGGTTGGTCAGGGGGTCGCGGGTCGCGTAGTACTCAAGGTCCTTCGTGTACTTGTGGATCGCCTTGATCGACCCGACCACGTTGAGGAGCGTGGTGAGGACGCTGTCGATCACGAGGGAGCGGGTCGAGTTCCAGGGGGATTCCGACTGCACCCCGATCCCCACCACCCCGCCTATCTGGGGCGAATCGAGGATGAGCGACTTGGTCTGCAGTTCAATCTCCTCCTGCCCGAGCCACATGGGGGAGCTCTCCGTCGAGGCCACGTTGTGGATCACCTGCATGGTGGGGATCATGGCGAGCCTGCTGTTCTCGCTGCGGATCCTCCCGAGGACCGCCTCCTCGACCTTCTGCCTGGTCTGCTCCCCCGGCGCGCTGCGCCAGAAGATCTCGATGTCGTAGAGTTCCTCGTCCACCTGGAAGATGCAGAAGAGCATGTAGGCATCGACCACCTGGTTGATCTCGACAAGCAGCGAAGAGACGTGCTCCTTCCAGTCCCTTATCACCTCCGAGGTGATGATGAACTTCTCCAGCATCTGGATCTCGAGCTCCAGAATCTCCTTGTCCACCGAAACGCCCCGGATCCTGTCCACCAGGGTGGAGACCTCGCCGAAGATCCGGTCCAGCTCGGTGAAGCCCGGGGCGACCTTGGAGAACTCCAGGCGTGTCAGGTCCCGGATGCTGTTCACCCGGGCCACCTTGTCAGCCAGGTCATGAATGGAGGGGACCACGCGGGCGTTCACAAGGCGCGCGATGAAAAGCGCCATGAGAACCGGGATCGGGGAGAGGAGGAGGAACAGGAAGAAGAGCTTCCTTTTCGCGTCCCGCATCATGGGCTCGATGTCCTGGCGCACCTTGAGCGCACCGAGGATGGTGCCCAAGCGGGCGTTGGCGTGGCACGACAGGCACTGCCGGTCGGCAACCAGGGGGAAGATCGCCTCGACCACCCTACCCTTTCTGCGCTCGAGCATGGAGCCGGTGGCAAGGACCCGGGAGACCTCGGCGTCAGCGGGGACCCCGGACCTGCCGTAGAGGGCCTCCACCACCGGAGTGCGGTACAGCTCGACAAAGTGGCCGGCCGAGTCGCCGGGGGCGCGCCGGGTGTTGTAGAGGCTTAGGACTTCCCCACGCGTCGCCCCCTTGCCCATGAGGTACGGGATGGCCCGCTGGAACTGCTGCGCCTGGTCGTAGGCAAGCCTCGTCGCGCTCCTCTTCACGGTATCGAGGTAGACGAGCGAGCAGATGCCGAGCACGAAGGCGAAGCTGATGAAGGAGACGACGAGGCAGGAGAGCAGGGTGAAGCTGCGTAGCGACAGACGCAGGCGTTGCGTGGCTTCTGCAGGGGATGCGTTTTTTCCGTTGACTGCGGAGTGCGATCTGCCGACGGTGATACGGGATGCGTTTTCCAATTCAATAGGACCTTTTTTGTCTTTTTTGAAACCGACAGACTTATAACATGCGCGCATCCCGGGTGCAAGAACTTCCTACATATGATGATTCATTTACCTACATGTATGTAGGATCGAGGCGGTTTTTTCGATCAGGGCGCCCGCACAATCCCCCTGGCAGCCACTCCGTCTACAGGTTCCCTCAGGGCAGATCTTCAGATGTCAGGGGCCTTCATGTCGGAGAGTATCCGGAAAAAGTTGCGCGTGAGGCCCGGATGCAATTCGCTCCCCGACATGTCAAGCATCATGCTCGTGATGTGGTCAAGGGTGAGCGGTTCATGGTAGGACCTCCGGGTCCGGGTCGCATCGAAAAAATCGGAAATCATGGTCAAGTGGCTGCAGAGGTTGAGCCGCCAGGATGGCGGGAGTTTCGGGTAGCCGCTCAGGTTATACTTCGCGTGGTGCTCATAGGCGGCAATCGCAGCCAGGCGAGGCACCCCGGGGGTATCCATGAGGTAGCGCGCCCCCCTGACCGGGTGCTGCTTGATTATTTCAAACTCCTCGTCGGTGAGCTTCCCCTTCTTGTTGAGGATCTCCTCTGGGACGAAGAGCTTGCCGATATCGTGCAGCATGGCGGCCACCCCGATGTCCTTCAGTTGCTGCCCTTCGATGCCGAGCGCCATCGCCTGCGCAAGGTTAACGATACAGACGTTGCCGCAATGGGTGAACGTGTACTCGTCGCTCTCCCTCAGCGCCGCCAGGACGAGAAAGGGCATCCCTTCCCGGCGAAACAGCTCGACGAACCCGGTGACGATCTCCGCAATGCCGGTTACCTTCAGCTTCCGGCGGCGCTGCACCGCCTGGTAGATTTCGGAGAACCGCTCCATCTCCTTCCGGCCGAGATCCTTGAGCACTTCCGCGGCACACCGCTCTTCGTCCCCGCTTCCGGAAGGAGACGCCTCGGAAGGGAGCTTCAGCCAGCCAAAGCGCAGATGGTCGGTCGAGGCGAACTCCCCGGTCTGCCCGACGGCGCTCAGCAGGCCGATGAGGCTTTCCACCTCCTGACGGGTGATCCCCCGCAGGAACTTTACATACTCGATCCCCCGCCCTTTGAGCAGGGCAATGAAGCGGTTCAGGAACAGGCTGTACTCCTGCGGCCTGCCATCTATGATGAGCTCGTCCCCCACCACGATCAGGGAGAGTTCGCCGCTTGTGTCAAGCAGGGCGCCCAGTTCCTCGAACAGCTGGTTTCCAAGCCGGACGACCTGGAGGTGTCCGCCTTCGTAAAGCGCTGCGTTGGCGCTTGCCGACTGAAGGAGCCTGATGATGCGGGTCGCATGTTCTGCCCTGTTCATGATGCGTCTTCCTGTCTGCCACGCAACAATAGCGCCGCCTGCCGCCCCAACGCCCCCCTTTTTGAGGCGACTTTCCGCAGAAGCGGAAGGGAGGCTTCGCCAGGGTAGCGCCTGAGCGTCGAGACCGTATCGAGCTTCAGCCTGGTGAGCCCGGTCAGGTGCAGAAGGCTCACGCTGGAGAGCAGTTTCTCAAGCACGGGGAGCGAGGCCGGATCCCCGATTTCCCCAAGGGCCTGCACGGCCAGCCCCTTCACCTGCAGCTCCTTTCCGGAGAAGCCGGATGTGGCCAGCATGGCGTGCAGCACCCCGAGGACCCTGGGGGATCTCGCCATCCCCGCGACCTCGAGAGCGGCAAGCCGGGTCTGCCGGTCATGGCTTTCCAGATCCCGCACGAGCTCCTCCTCGGCCCCCGTCTCCCCGAACTCAAGCAGCGCCCTGAAGGCCTCGCTCGAGACCCTGCGCTCACCGTGATGGGCGAGCATGCGCAGTTTCTCCACGGTCTCGGAGAGTTCCAGTTGCCGGATGAGCATGATCAGGTTGCGCAGAAAATACCAGCGACGGTCGGAGAGCCGCTTTATGATGGCCGGGGCGGCCGCAGTGCCGATCTCCGCCAGCCGGTCCATCATGAAACGCCGCAGCGACATGCTTTCGCTTCCGGCCAGCCGGTCCAAAAGCCCGTCGGTGAAAGGGGCGCCGACCGTCACGATCACCTCGGCAATCTCGTTGAATCGCGGCTTGCCCCAGGTTTCCAGACCGTCCAGCACCTCGTTGACGAACTCCTCGCAGCCGAAAAGCTCCAGGACCTGCTCTTTCACCTGGAGAGGCACTCCCCCCCCGGTTACCTCGCGCAGTATATTCAGGAACTCCGGATAAGCACCGGTTCGCAGGAAGTAGATCCCGATGTCGTAGAGGCTCCGGGCATACCCGGCAAGCTCCTCCCCCTCCCCCTCGACGGATTTCAGGAACAGGAGCAGCATGTCGCCGGTCTTCTTCTCGATGCAGGACTGGTCGATGGTTTCCAGCAACTCCTGCACTCCTTCACTTCCCAGGAGGGGAACCTGACCCGGCTCCATCATCCTGTGCAGTTTCTGCTGGTAACTCTTTGGGATGAACTCCTCGCTTGCGTGTTCCCTGAGGATGGTCCTTACCCGCGTCGGCAGGTCCGCCCCCTCCGGTTGCGACTCGTCGGAAGAGGGAACACCGCTGAACTGGCGCAGCAGCTGCAGGACAAACTGGGGAATGCCCTCCTGGTTCGGACCGATTTCCTCCAGCGTCTCCAGCACCACCTCGGCCGGCAACTGACGGACAATCGACTCCAGATCGGCTGCGGCGAGCGCCCTGGACGCCCAGGCGGCACCAAGGAACTGCTGACGCATGGCAGGGGTCAGTTTGCTGACGAAACCGGCGAATCTGCGGTTGGCAAGGTCCATGGCCTGCGGGGACGCCGCTTCCCCCCGGGCCAACGCATCCAGCAGCAGGGGGGCGAATCCCCCCGACGTAAGGAGACCGTCCTGCCCGGACAGGTTGAGTGCCTCGGCAACGAGTTCCGGGTCGAGCGCCCCCTCGGTGAGCGCCCCGCCGCCCGCCGGCCCGTTCTTGAGGGCAAGGGCAAAGCGCTCCCACAGGTCCCCGGCGCCGTTCCCCGTCTCCCCTGACTTTGAAAGCGGCTCTTCGGTCATGCCCAGGAGGTCATAACGAATCTCCCTGATGCCGAGAGAGGTGATGCCCGACTTTTCCCAGACGGCCCGGATCCCTCCGGCGCGATAGATCTTCTCGCGCGTGCTGCCGAGGATGATGATGAAACGCCGGAGTTCCTCCCTGGTGAGCCCCCGGTTGAAAACCAGCGTCCCGATCTCCCGTTCGTGCAGTACACGCGCGAAATCCCTCATGACCGGGTTGAACCTTTCAACAGGCTGATCACCGAGCATGAGGGTCGAACCCGCCACCAGCAGGACCACCTCGTCCAGCTCGCCCAGAAGGGAGGCGTAGCTCTTCAAAGCGGTGGCGAGGGAAACATCGATCACCTGATGTCCCTGCGGATAAGTCCTCATGTTGCGCCGCGCGACGTTGAGGTCGCGTATCAGCTTCACAAGCAACGGTGAGGATGCCGTTTCCGGCGTTCCGGCATGTATGGTTCGATCGCTCATATCAACGCTTTTCTTGAGGCACGCGGCAAACATCGGATTCGGAACATATAGTCATATCGCTATATAACTTATATCGTCTTGCAAGAAAAGGATTATTTAATGTCAGCCCGCTTCCCGTTTTTGTTTTACGCGGAGTACCCAAGGGTGCCTTTCGCTTCGCGTCACGGACCGATCATACGCAGTCAAGGACCGACCATCAGTACCGGGAGGTGTTATTGGGCTCGCCCATCCTTATATTCATCTGTCATAAAAGAAAAAACTTAAACCTCGGATATAATCAAAGTGCTGCCGATTGAGTCAACATCAGGTTGGAGAGGAGGTACGAGATGTTGCACTACTGTCAAAGGTACTTCTTAAAGCGCTTTCTGCTGGCCATCACCCTGGCTATGGTTCTCACGGGATGCGTAGCGTCAAGAAGCGAGGTGCAGGGCAAGTTCACAAGTCCCGTCACAAAGAACACAACGGCTGACAAAGTAAGCGTGTTCTTCCAGTTCAAGAACCTGCGACAGCAGCACGGCATGGACACGGTGCCGAAGCTTCAGGTCCACAACGTGAAGGACTTCGACAACCTGTTCAGGGATAGTCTCCAGGAACTGGGCAACGTATCGCAGTACACAACCTTTCTGGAGTCGCCGAACGACGTGAACAATCCGAAACGCCGCAAGGAGTTGGAAGAGCACAGGGCGAACCACGACTACACAGTGGAGGTCTCATTGCTGGAGGAATCTTCTTTCAGAAAGGATTTCTTGAGCGGAACGGTATCGCTCCTTTCCCTTACCCTGATCCCGATGCCTTACTCGTGGGATTACACGATGACGGCAAATGTCATGAAAAAGGGGGGAGCCCAGGTGGCTTCGTACCAGCGCAAGGCGACGCTGAGCAACTGGGTCCAAGCCGCCCTCATCTTCGCCTACCCCTTCTATCCGTTGGAAGGCAAACGTGAGGAGATCTACTCAGAATGCCTGCACGACATCTTCAAGCAGATCGAGGCGGAAAGAGTGTTGAAATGACCTGCTAAAGTTTTGCATCTTTCAAACCGGCTTGCTGCACAGAACGCAAGAAGCCGGGCAGTATCTCTGCCCGGCTTCTTCTTTTTCAAGCTATGGACTGGTCCGCTCCGTCAGCGGAGCGTTCAGGGCAAAATCGCTGCCCGGCTTGCGTTGCAATCATGCTAACGGCCGTCGCTAAAGAGCGGAACGCTCGCGCCAAGGCCATGGACGACACTGGTGAAGGCGTTACGGTTCTCGAGCTTCTCGGGGCCGAAGCGCTCTTCGAAAAGGCGCCGGATCATAGGTATGCGCGAGGTCCCCCCGGTGAGGAACACGGTGTCGATCGCATCGCAACCGACTCCCGACCTGCTGATCACTTCGTCTATGGTACCGGAGATCCGGTTCAGGTTCTCCTGGTTGATCGCCTCGAACTCCTCTCTGCTGATCCCTTCATTGATGACCAGGTTGCGCTCCCGGAAGCTGATCTCTGCATGGTCCTGCTGCGACAGCTCGCATTTCGCCTTCTCTATGCGCTGAAACAGAAAGAAGCCGTAGTTGTCGCTGATGAGGTGCTCGAGGTTTTCCAGGGCTTGCCTGTCCGTCGCGGCATTTTTGATGAGCCGGATCTGCTCCCGAATCTTTCTCGTCCTCAAGAGCGGGATCCTGTGCCACTGGCAGAGTGTGTAAATGATGCTGTGCGGGATGTCGAAAAGCTCGTCCTTCCCCATCCCCTTGTACTTGACGCCGCGGCCGAAATACTTGGCGACCTTTTCCCACATGATCTGCGAGTCGAACTTGTCGCCGGCGGTATAGACCCCGCCGATGGAGAGGACGTCGGAGCGCCGGTCGGCCCTGGCGAAGGCTCCCCCTTTCACCCTGATGACGGTGAAGTCGGAGGTGCCGCCGCCGAAGTCGCCGATGAAGACGAGTTTTTCAGCCCCGGCGGGGAGCGTCTCTTCAAACGAGAGTGCGGCGGCCACGGGTTCAAACTGGAAATGGATATGGCGGAACCCCGCCTTGCGGGCCGCCTTCTCGAGCCTGAGCTGCGCCAGGGCGTCCTTTTCCGCGTCTTCCGAGAAGACAACGGGGCGCCCGAGAACGACGCTGTCCACAGGAGCACCGACGTACGCTTCCCCCTTCGCCTTGATCCGCCTCAGGATGATGGCGACCAGATCCTCGATGCCGTACTTCTTGCCGAACACCTCCGTCCCCTCGAAGCTCCTGTTGGGCAGGAAGGTCTTTATCGACTGCATGAAGCGCCCCGCCGCCCCCTCGCCCACGTACTGGCCGATGGCGTCCTGGCCGGTGAAGATCTCGTCGTCCTCGTTGAAGTAGAGGACCGAGCGCATCAGAGAGCGGTTGGCGCTTGTTTCGTCGATGTCTACTACTTCGACCTTGCCGTCCCGGTAAACGGAAAGTGCGGAATTCGTGGTCCCGAAATCGATGCCGAAAACTACCTTCATGCAGACTCCCGAAAAAAAGCAAAGGCGGGTTCCAAGGAACCCGCCCGTGCAATGGGTTGACGCAGAAACAAAAAGGACTTAACCGTAACCGGCTAAGCCCTTGAGTTCTTTTTGGAGCGGGAAACGGGATTCGAAGCCATATCACCCTTTTCTCGCTAATGTTTTTAGCAGATCCGTAACGGCTTGTCAAGACTGGTTTTTTACCACCAAAACAACAGGTTATCTCAATTTTCTATCCGGCTACCAAGTTTATCCAATGTCGTTTAAGGTCGCTCAACTTCTTACTTTGGGTGAAACATTAGTGAGACACTCTTTCTTGTTCCGCTATCGGCGTCGACGAGGGCAGTCAACGTCGACTGTTTTTCCTAGCCCTCCTGAAGTCAAAGTTTGAAAATTTTGTCAATGGCTATCTTCCTACATCGACTAGGTGGTTCGTTGAATTTATGTTCGTAGATTTTTAGATGCCCATCTTTTTCGCAAGAAATGACAATTGGATTATGTCCAAGTCTTGAATCACGATCAATATTTAACAGGTATTTTTCTTTGGCTTTTAGCTCTTCGTCTATTTTAAGTAAGATAAAAGCCTTATTTTCAATACCTGAGAAGTAATATAGCTGATTAGCTGAAATAAAAAACCTTGGAAGCTCATGTTGAACGTTAAAACCTGATAGTTCAATTTTACTTGGATTGAAGTCAACATCTAATCCAGACTTAATTGAGGAAACTGGAATTTTCCCGATGCAAACAAACTGTGTACTGTTAAGCAGTTCAAAAGCCAAAACCAATTCTTTTGTCTTAGTGAAATACCCGAGACTTGAATAGCGAAGTTCATTACTGCCAGAATAAATAACCCTTCTATAGATTTCTTTTCGCTCAGCCAAATCAAAAGCCATCAGGTAAATTTTTCCGTTTTGCTCTGGTTGCAAATGTCCCTTTTCAGGGCCTAGAAGCCATGCAAGATAAAGAATATTATCTATTACGACACCAGAAGATTCTACGGCATGAATATGGGTATCAATAACTGATGTCTTACCGCCATATGTTATTTCAATATAATTTCTGAATAAATCGTCCTTCGATGTGAAGTAGACTGCTAAGTCGCCGCTAAACTTATGAGACTTTCCAAACAAATTTAATCGTGGAAATAGCGCAGCAAATCTATCTTCTTCATATAACGTATCATTGATACCTGGCTCAATTTCTCCATGGCAGTCAACAACATTTTTACAAAAGGCTGCTTTCGCTTTATCTAGTGCGCTTTTCTGCAACTGGGGAGCTGGTTCTGGGGTTGATACTCCCTTGTTTTTTGTCAGTGAACCAACAGCAAAGCAAGCCACAATTGCAATTATAAAAATTGGAAACATTTCCACATAAGGTCTTAGTGTTTGTTTCGGTGTATTGTCAGCAACTCGTCGAAGTATGAAGAAATTTATAATACCTAACGGCAACCAATAAATTGCACCTGCTGTTAAAGCTATGAGGCTACCAAATTTAAATACAAACTGAATTTTTTGTAAGAAATCATCAGCCCCTCGAAAGGCGTAACCGATAACAATCCAACAGGTGAGTTGAACTGGAAGGGCGGTAAAAAACAGTGCCCATATAATTTTGGACATCTGCTTATTTATGCGTCCCATCATGTAGCCAAGAGCTGGAATTGAAGCGAGGGAACCAATCGTAAATAGGGTAAGGAAGATGAGCCTAACGTTTAATAAGAGGGACGAAAGGAACCAGTTTGAAGTAACCGTTACCAGAAGTATCGTATTGCCAAAAATTATATTCAGCAGAACTGCAACCCAGGTTCGGGACAATTTCATTTCATTTATTCCTTTGGGCTAACGTAATGAGACACCAGTGGCGGCAAAAACCACTTCTGAAGTGCCCGTCTCTCAAGGCCGGGAGAAACCCTGCATTAATGCCACCTATAATTCAAACCTCGCACTGGATCAAGAAAAATCTATTCGCCATCGTTCGGTCGGTGCTGTGGAGCCAATGGGGGCTCCGCCCGGGAACGATAACTTTAGCTGTTGCTTGAACTCTCTTCCCGTCTTCTGGCTAAATCCAATGTCTGCCCTGGAGACATCATTTAAAGAAGACGGGATATCGAATCATTGGGTTAATGAGAAATGTAAACAATGAAAGCAGCGGCGGAGATGCTAAAACCCACATCTCCGCCGCCTTTTTGCCTTGTGGGAAAACGGTTTCTCGCCCTGCATTATAGCGTTAAAGCGACCGGTCCCACGTTTCAACATTTACTGCCGGTGGATTGCTCCAACCGTTGGAGAATTCAAACCTGCCGATACTGACTGCACAACACCCTACAACAACATCACCAGAACAGCAGCGTGTGGCTACCGTGCTTCGCCCAGGCACCTTTTCAGTGCACGCGCTCTAAACTTCGCTTACCCCTCTCCGTATGCCATCCCTTGCGGGTACGGATCGAGTGCCCCATGCTCTTCACATGTGTACTCAGGTCGAAAGAGTCGCATACTGCAAACATCGCATATATTGGGTTACTACCACGGCTCCGAGCCCTCCCGACCTTAGTCGAAAGGTTACTTCCCCGATTCGGACCCTCCCGGCACCGTCGTACTGACCAGCCCGCCGAGCATAAGTTCTACCTTAACGAACGCTTAAATATAGCATGGTGACGGTGGCTTCTGTGCTACTGAAGATGGTGGCTTGCGCCACTGATGAAACCAATATTCCGGGGTCATCAAATTTGGGATACGGAGTGTCACGGCTCTCCTTACTCATCATCTTTTCGTAGTTTTAAAATGAAGCTTCGCTTTCGCTCACCGTTTAACTGCTCTACCATGCCTGCCGGTCGCGGTTATCCGCTTTTTCGTGCTGCTCTAATGCTGTGAGGCTTCACAGATAGCCGATTCGCAAGGTGCCACCCTTGCAACTGCTAATCCTCTCAGCACCGCATATACCGGCATAGGTATTTTGCGTTTGGGCATAGCCCCTATCCCCGTCATGGGGTTACGTTCAGGTCCTATCCAGGCGCACCACTCCAGTCCGTCGTAGACTCAACACATAATCACATCCCATGCAGAGGTTGGCGGCCTCCTTTGGTGCATAGGGTAGCTCTTAAGTGCTGGTCTCCAAACCGGACGTGCCTCTTTCGATAGCTTCTCCGGCTTTCCCCCACTCCTTATCGCTCGCTTACTAACACAGTGCTGGCAACACTGTTCCCATGGTGGCTAATCATGGTAAACGAACGCTTCGGATTGCTGCTGCGCGGCTGGTGTCCGCATGCCGACGATTGACATATACATATTGTCCTGGCGGACAATAAGGGAGGGTGTCAACGTCCCGGCAACTACTCTGGTCTTCCTTCTCCTTTCTGGGTCTGTGCCCAAATTCTGTGCGGGTAGGCTCTGGGGCCAAATTCTATCGCGTGTTCATGCGGATGATGGTATCCGCATTCTGGCGAATGCGGAAGCGCAATGTTCGCCTTATACCCCACTCCGGTCATGCTTACGCATGATGCGAACATCGCAAAGAAAAAATCCTTTATCGGGCAACCAGCCGGGCACCCACGATGTATCCGTTTGTCACCCTACCTGTGCCGTGACCGGTGCCAACGTGGTGACGTATTGTTGCCCGCACGGGCACCATTAAGGTGCCCGTGCAATCCGAAGCACCGTATTCTGTTAAAATGAATTTCGCCGTTTAGGCACCATTGCTCATGCCGAAACGTCGCCTAATCGGCGACCTTTCGGCGACCTTTCGGCGACCGGGAAGGTGCCGCTTTCGTTGCAGCCGTGACACCGGCAGGGAGACACGACTAGGTTTTAGCCGATTACGGACTTTTGAAGTTGGTAGAATGAGGGAGCAAGGTACAAAGTTACTTTTTGGGAGTCGCCAGCACATAAGCAGGTAACACCCCTTCGTTCCGATTCTCCATAGAAACAGCCCCATCCGGTGCACTTTGTGGTATAAATAGAAAAAACAGCTACTTACAAGATTATTCTGTTTGACTTGGGCATTGTTTTGTTGTACATAATTTATCGTCGGATTTTCCCCGACACCCCTGCAAGGGGCTTTATTTCCATCTCGTCGTTTTCGACGAGTCTGAACCAAATCGGTTATTCTTTTGCAGTTTTTCTAAGAGATTCGTCTGTCCGCAATCGGAGGATACCTGCTCCTTCCGGCGGACACATCGTGAAGCATCAAGGGCCGAAGTGCGCCCAGAACACTCCTAACATGGTCATGTCGCCCGACTTGACCTTTTTCATTTCCATTCCATTACCCTTCAAATCCAGCAATTACATTAACTCCTGCCTTGGGCTGGTTTTTATAGCCGCCCGTATCTATCAGTTTGCCATTCATACCCGTTATCGCCATCCCATCTTGTTCATGTAGCGATCAATTCCCACCATTCATCTTTCCGCTGGTTTTCCTGTCATCAGATTATTAGTCCACCGATAGCCGCATCAAGCGGCGCAAGGGTATCGGTTGTATTGCAGTACCTAAGCCCCTTGCAGGGAACTAATTCCCTTGGGAGGACTACCCCATGTCGAAACTGAAACCGCGCGAGAAGAAGCGCATTCGCATCACCGTTGATATCCCGTCCGACGTTGCCGCAAAACTGGACAGCCTCAAGACAAGGGCCGCCCGACTCGGGTTTGCCGTTTCCTTGAGTGCCGACCTTGTGAACAGCATCCGCCAGCACCTGAAGGGTCTTGATGCTGAGTTAAAGGCGCTGGAGAAGAAGACCGGCGAGAGGGGGGGGAACTAATGGCAACGCTGATACCCCTTGAGTGCGCCGGTATTGCCGCTAATGCCGCCTATATGCAGGTGCGGCACAAGCAGGCGGAACTGGCCCGAATCAGTACCTTCCGCACCGGTGAATTGATCTGGTTTGCCGACCGACCGCAGACAAAGGTTGTCGCCACCGAATGCACCGACCCGTTTTTTCACAAGAGCCGGGATATGGAGATTTACGGCGACGCACTGATAATGAACCAGTGCCGTTTGGCACTTGCCCCGGTCTTGGAGCGGCAACACGGCTCCCTGCATATCTGCGAGGACATCAGCCACGCCCTTTCCTGGTTTAGGGCGAATATCGCCGGGCATATCCGCAATTACTTTGTCAGGGTGGACGAGTACCCTCGTGAACCGGACGAGACCCGCATGAGGGAGAATCTGCGCCTCATGGGGGCCAGTGACGAAGCATTCATGGACAAGCTGGAATTGTACCTGAGAAGCTACTACACGCGCGTCTCCGTAACAGGCAAGCTTTCCGCCTGCCTGTTCGATCCGGTCATGCTCTTTGGTGAGTACCGGAAGGAGGATTTGCGGGTCAGCAACCGGGTATACCGGCTCTCCCGTACACCCCGGAAGGGCTACAAGGATATTCGCAAGAACTGGATTCCGGTCGGGAACTACCTTGTGCACTGCTACGAGGGGCCGGAGCCCCGGCATTTGCAAATCATGATTGACGAGCCGCACCTTACCACAATGCGGTTCCGGGTCCGCCGTGTCCTTAACAGCTTCCGCAGGTCGGATGAAAAGTTCAACGCCTTGCGGCGGTTGGTGGGCAAGTTTGCCGAAAGCACGAAGTACGCCCGCACTGGCTACGAGCAGGCTGTTGAGTTTGGCCGCTATCTTCAGGAACTGGCCGGCGAAAAACTGCCCCAGGTCGAGGGTGTAGAGCTGTTGAAGACGAACGTGCTCTATCAGTTCGCCCAGAAGCAGCAGTACCGCATGGCATTTCGCCACAAGTTTAACTTCTTCTACGATCCCGGCAAATACGACCTTTCCCAGTTCAAGGCGTTCTTCTCGCCGTACCGCGAGGAGGGCTAGTCATGGGAACCTTGCACAGGAAAGACATAACCAAGGAGGACTTGACCCTGCTAGCCCGTTTTGCCCATGCCCTGACGGTAGTTGCCATTTTTGGCCGAACGCCGGTTTACGAGGTTGGGGTAGTGACGTTGTGGCTGCCGGTCTGGAAGCTGGCGGAAGACGGCTCGTGGCAACTCGACAAGTACAAGACCCGTCTGGTGCCCGCCCTTGGCATTACCAAGAACGGCCTAAGGTTGGTCAGCCGGTATTTGCAGGTCAAGAAATCGGAGCTGATAAGGGTCTTGTTTAAGTTATCGGTTATCAGTGTTGCCGCCGGTTGCCACCCGAACCACTCACCGGAGTTCCGCCAGAACTTCCGGGGGGAAACCATCGACAGTTGCGGTATTGAGCCGCCCGAGCTTGTCCGGCACGGCTACCTGTTCGAGAAGCGCCGGGCTACGGTCGGCGGGCTCAGGTAGGGGATGCCTATGAACTCTCACTCCCTTGAAGAGATTGTTAAAGGTCTCGGTGACGAACGGCTGATTCTCACCCGCTCCACCGTGCATCTTGAATCGGCGCCACTTGAGGTCATCACGTTGGAACAGTTCGCGGCGCGGATGCAGGTAGGGGAAACGACGGTCTGGAAATGGATCAGGTCCGGCAGGTTGCAGCCCGGCAGGCATTATATCCAGATCGAGCGGGTTATTCGGTTTCACTGGTGCCGTCGGCTCATTGAAAGGCTCCATGAGGATTGCAGCCCGAATGACAGCGACGATTGTGCAGAGCAAGGCACAGTTGTCGAAGTATCGAAGGAGAAGCGCAAGAACAGGTACGGCAAACGAATCAATTACGACCTATAGCTAAGCCGGATAAAGGCATTGCACCCGCCGCAATGCCTTTATCCACCTGCAGTTAGCGATTTTATGATATACTGCCCCCCTGTCCGTAGCCGGATAGAAAGGAGGGGTCGCCTATGGGGAAAACATAAATGAGAAAGAAAGAGTTCAACCTACAGGCAGTGGCGGCCAAGCCGACCTTTGGCTCCATTGTCCGAATGAAGCGGTCGGAGTTTTTGTATATCGATATGTATTACCATGAGCGGCGGATACGCATGTCGTCCGGCCTTCTCGATACTCCTGAGAGTCGGGACCAGTTGACCACGCTCCTGAACAGAATCGGGGAAAAGATCGCCAACCGCACCTTTTGCTTTGCCACCACGTTTCCTGATGCCGATTTTGAGACAAGGCGCTTTTTTACGGAAAAGGAACAGCGGCAATTCCACCCCGACCCGCAGCATGTCCTGTTTGGCGATTATGCCCAGAAGTGGATGAAAACCGTGTTGCCCCAGTATTCCAACAGCAAGCAGATTGACTACCGGCAGATTCTGACCTACTGGCTGATTCCTAAGCTCAGCCGGGTACCGTTCTCAACGATTACCGGGCCGTATCTGCGGGACGTGGTGAATTCCCTCAAGCAGAAGGAGGGGAAGAACAAGGGCAAATCTCTTTCGGCGCACCGGAAGCGGAATATCCTTTCCCCGCTGAAAAAGATTTGGCGGGATGCACGCGGCGAGCACCAGTGGGTTCAGTTGCTTGAGCCGTTCACCATGGCCCAGGAAGCCATCTCGATGCAGGCGGAACAGGAAGAGAAGGCGGAGCGTGAGATTTTCCTGTTCGGAGAGTGGCAGTCGTTTCTTGGCTGCATGGAACCGTTCTACCTTCCCTTGACCGAGATTCAGATTCACACCGGTCTGATTGCCTCAGAGTTGTTGGGGTTGCGGAAAGCGGATGTTACCGAGAAGTTCCTCTATGTCCGCAGCAGCATTTCGCGCGGGGTGGAGAAAAAGGGCGGCAAAACCCAATACCGCAAGCGGGAAATCCCCATGACCGCCGCCATGAAACGGTGCCTTGATGCGGCAATGGCAGCTTCACCAAATGAGTATGTGTTCTCCTTGCCAAGCGGGAAGCGGGTTAGCTTCAGTACCTATCGCAACGTATGGGACCGTGCGCTTAAAGCGGCGGGACTGACCAACAAGACGCCGTACAGCACCCGTCACAGTTTGGTTCAGTGGTCACTGGTGGCGGGCATGACGCCGGTACGGTTGGTAGAGATTATGGGGCACAGGGACAAGCAGATCATATTCGGGGTGTATGGCCGGTATCGTCATGGTCTGGTGGAAGAGCGCCGGGACATCATCGAGTATCTGGGGTGGGACTACCTTGCTCCTGAAAAAGCGGCAGCCCGTGCATTTCACAGTGAGACTTACAGTGAGACACACGGGCTGATGGCTGATAACTACTTAAGCGTAGGCAGTTTTTAATGGAGCGGGAAACGGGATTCGAACCCGCGACCTTCAGCTTGGGAAGCTGACACTCTACCACTGAGTTATTCCCGCCTAAGTGAGATGAACTTTTTACCTTATCCGCAACTCGTTGTCAATGATTTTCCCGAAGCGATGATGTTCTTCCGACAGGGCAGCTGTTCTTCCAGGTGCTCGAGAGGCGGGTGCGTTTTCGGGGCCGAAGCCCTCACCCTGCCCTCTCCCGGAGGGAGAGGGTGCACGACACCGGCAGCGGAAGACGCCGGGAATGGATTTACTTCATGACGAGCTTGGAAAGCATCTTCTGGGCGAGATCCTGGCTGGATACCTCGTAGGTGCCGCTCTTGATCTGCGAACGCAACTCTTCTACCTTCTCCACCCGGATGTCTTCCCTCCTCTGCTTGGAGGTAGGGACTACGGGCATGTAGCTCGACAGCTCGACTTTGTCGGCGGCTGTTTGCTTCCTGGCCGCGGTCTCGGCGTGTGCGTCGCCCGTCTCGGGCTTGTCGTTGCGCACGACGGCAAGATGGGTTGCGGCCGGGTTGGTATTGAGCTCTTCAAGTTTCATCTGATTACGCCCCCAGTAGGTTGGTTGTAGATCTACTTTCGTTTCGACACCCGGACGAATAACTTTAGCTAATTTTCAATCGGCATCACTTTTTCTTTTCGATGAAGGGAAGCTGCAACAGCGAGGGGAAGTCACCGACCCGGTAGCTCGCGCCTTCCAGTTCGCTCATCTCGCCGTAGCCGTAGCTGCACCCGACGGTCCAGACACCGGCTCCGCCTCCCGCGGCTATGTCGTTGATGCTGTCCCCCACCATGACGCACTCGGCGGCGGGGATCCCGAATCCCTTAAGGACGGCCAGGACGGGCTCGGGGGAAGGTTTTCGGTACGGAAAGGAGTCGGCGCCGAAGATGTCGGTGAAGTGCCGCTCAAGGCCAAGCTTCCCGAGCACCTCGCGGCAAAGGGCCACGTTCTTGTTGGAGAGGACCACCATCGGGATGCCGAGACCGGAGAGATCGGAGAGCGTCTCGGGAACACCGGGATACGGCCTGGTCTTGTCGGCTATGTGCGCCAGGTTGAATTCGATGAAGACTTCGGTGGCGCGGTCCAGTTCCTCCACGCCCACCCCGGGGAGGGCCCGCTCCACGAGGTTGCGCACCCCGCGCCCGACCATCTTGCGGACGTCGCTGATGCCGATCCTTGGGAGCCCGTATTTCTCGCGGATCAGGTTGGTGGCGTCGGTCAGGTCGGGCAGCGAGTCGATGAGCGTGCCGTCCAGGTCGAAGATGAGCAGCCGGATTGGACCCATTTTTCACTCTCCAGATACGAAAGAACCGCGGCGACCGGCCTTGCCGGCGGTCACCGCGGTGTATTTGTGCAAAAAGCGGACCTCAAGGGAAGAGGCCGGCCCGGTTTATTCCCACTCGATGGTTGCGGGGGGCTTCTGGCTGATGTCGTAAACCACGCGGTTGACACCCTTCACTTCGTTGATGATTCGGGAGGATATGCTCCCCAGAAGCTCGTACGGGAGCTTCACCCAGTCGGCGGTCATGCCGTCGAGTGAGTTCACCGCGCGCAGGGCGACGGTGTACTCGTAGGTGCGGGCATCGCCCATTACGCCGACGGTTTTCACCGGCAAGAGGACGGCAAATGACTGCCAGATGTCGCGATATAACCCAGCCTTGCGTATTTCTTCGATGACGATGGCGTCGGCTTCGCGCAGGATGTCGAGCTTTTCGCCGGAGAGTTCGCCGATGCAGCGGATGGCGAGGCCGGGGCCCGGGAAGGGCTGACGGTAAACCACCTCGTCGGGCATGCCGAGTTCCTTGCCGAGGAGTCGCACTTCGTCCTTGAAGAGCTCGCGCACCGGCTCGAGGAGCTTCAGGTTCATCTTCTCGGGGAGCCCGCCCACGTTGTGGTGGCTCTTGATGACGGCGGAAGGCCCTTTGGTGGAGACGGATTCGATGACGTCGGGGTAGAGGGTTCCCTGGGCGAGATAATCCACCTGCCCGAGTTTCTTCGCCTCCTCCTCGAAGAGGTAGATGAACTCGTTGCCGATGATCTTCCTTTTCTTCTCCGGGTCGGAAACGCCGGAGAGGACGCCCAGGAAGCGGTCAGTGGCGTCGACGTAGTCGAGGTTGATCTTGAAGTGCTTGGTGAAGAGGTTCACCACCTTCTCGGCCTCCCCTTTTCTCAAAAGGCCGTTGTTAACGAAGACGCACTGGAGCTGGTCGCCGATCGCCTTGTGGATGAGGACCGCGACGACCGAGGAGTCGACCCCGCCGGAAAGGGCGCAGAGCACCTTGCCGGTGCCGACCTTCTTGCGGATATCCTCGATCTCGGTCTCGATGAAGTTGGCCATGGTCCAGGTCGGCTTCGAACCGCAGACGTTGAACAGGAAGTTGCCGATCATCTCGTCACCGCGCGGGGTGTGCACCACCTCGGGGTGGAACTGCACGCCGTAGAAGCGGCGCTTGTCGTCCTTCATGGCGGCTACCGGGCAGGTCTGGGTGTGGGCCATCTTCACGAAGCCGGCGGGCATCTCCTCGATGCGGTCGCCGTGCGACATCCAGACCTCGGCGCCGCCGTCGAAGCCGGCGAAGACCTCGCTCGCACCGTCGAGGGAGAGGGTGGCGCGGCCGAACTCGCGCTTGTCGCAGCGCTCGACACGCCCGCCCAACTGCTGGGTCATGAGCTGCATGCCGTAGCAGATCCCGAGGATCGGGATGCCTAGGTCATAGATGCCGAGGTCGGAGTGCGGGGCATCCTTGTCGTAGACGCTGGAGGGGCCGCCGGAGAGGATGATCCCCTTCGGTGCGAACGCCTTTATCTTCTCGAGCGCCATGTTGTAGGGGTGGATCTCGCAGTAGACGCTCTGTTCCCTCACGCGGCGTGCGATGAGCTGGGTCACCTGGGAGCCGAAGTCGAGGATCAGCACCTTCTCTGAGTGGATATCTACGGTCATTTTGAATTCCTTATATTTTATTACTTCTCAACGCGGTAGTTCGGGGCCTCTTTGGTGATCATGACGTCATGGACGTGGGATTCCTTGAGACCTGCGCCGGTGATCCTGACGAAGCGGCCGTTTTCCTGGAGATCGGTGATGCTACGGCTGCCGGTGTAGCCCATGCCGGCCCTAAGGCCGCCCATCAGCTGGTGCACGTTGGCGGAGAGCGGTCCCCTGAGCGGCACCATACCCTCGATCCCTTCCGGGACGAGCTTCACGTCGGAGTCGACGTCGCTCTGGAAGTAGCGGTCCTTGCTCCCCTCTTTCATGGCGCCGATGGAGCCCATGCCGCGGTAGCTCTTGTAGGCGCGCCCCTGGTACAGGATGGTGTCGCCCGGGGACTCCTCGGTACCGGCGAAGAGGGAGCCGATCATGACGACGTCGGCGCCGGCTGCGATCGCCTTGGTGAGATCGCCCGAGTACTTGATGCCGCCGTCGGCGATGAGCGGGATGTTGTACTTCTTGGCGACGCGGGAGCACTCGGCGATGGCGGTGATCTGCGGCACGCCGATACCGGCGACCACGCGGGTGGTGCAGATGGAGCCAGGTCCGATGCCGACCTTGATGGCGTCGACGCCGACCTTGATGAGCGCCTCGGCGGCGGCCGCGGTGGCGATGTTGCCGGCGATGAGCTCAAGGCCCGGGTAGGTTTTCTTGATGCGCGCGATGGCGTCGATGACCCCCTGGGAGTGGCCGTGGGCGGTGTCGATGACGACGACGTCGACACCGGCCTTCATGAGCGCCTCGATGCGTGCGTCCACGTCCGGGGTGGGGCCTACGGCGGCGCCGACCCTCAGGCGACCCAGGGAGTCCTTGCAGGCGTTCGGGTACTTCTTGATCTTCTCGATGTCCTTGATGGTGATGAGCCCCTTGAGGTTCTTCTCCCCGTCGACGACGAGAAGCTTCTCGACCCTGGTGTGCTTTAAGTGCTCTTTCGCCTGTTCCAGGGTGGTCCCTACCGGCACGGTGACCAGGTTACGCTTGGTCATCCTGGCGGAGATGGGGAGATCGAGGTCGGTCTCGAAACGGAGGTCCCTGTTGGTCAGAATGCCGACCAGCTTCCCGTTGGCCTTGGTGATCGGCACCCCGGAGATGCGGTACTTGGCCATCATCTCGAGGGCTTCCCGGATGCGCTGGTTCGGGCGCATGGTGATCGGATCGACGATCATCCCGGACTCGCTCTTTTTCACCTTGTCCACCTCCATCGCCTGCTCGGCGACGGTGAGGTTCTTGTGGATGAAACCGATGCCCCCTTCCCGGGCCATGCAGATCGCGGCCCTGGACTCGGTGACGGTGTCCATGGCGGCGCTCACCAGCGGGATGTTCAGCTGGATGTTGTTGGTCAGACGGGTGGAAAGGTCGGTATCGCGGGGGAGGATAAGCGAGTGGGCTGGGAGAAGCAGGACGTCGTCAAACGTGAGACCTTCGGGAAGGCTGCTTTCTAACATTAGGGGGCTCCTTTTGTTGTTTGGGCGGCAGGTTTTAACCGGAAAACCTATTACAAGGGGGAAGGCAAGTCAACTAAAATTAGGCTAATGACAAAGGGAAAAGCATAGGATTTCCCAACCTTAGCGTCTACACTACCGCTGCTAATGGGTACGGGAAAATCCCGGTGCGGCGCATCCGCTCCTCACGGCGCCGCGGCTTCACTGAGTGCGCACCGCGGCTCACTGCGCTACGAAAAACCCCCTCGCGTTTTTCGGGAGGGGGCTTTTTTTCACATCGGGATGAAGGCGTCCCTTCTCCCCATCTTCGAGAGGGAGGCGACGATAAGCTCGACCGCATGGTCCAGGTCGGAGAGGGACATGGTCTCGACCGGGGTGTGCATGTAACGCAGCGGAAGCTTCACGAGGGCGGTCGCGACGCCGCCGCGCGAGATCTGCATCGGGTTCGCGTCGGTGCCGGTGGCCCGGGCGATGCCGGTGTACTGCACGGCGATGCCGTTGTCCCGCGCGGTGTCGGAGAGAAGATCGAAGAGCACCGGGTTTATGTTCGCGCCGCGCGGCAGGATGGGCCCCTTGCCGAGCCCCACCTCGCCGTTGTGCTTTTTATCCACGTCGGGCTGGTCGGTGGCGAAATCAACCTCGACGCAGATGCCGACGTCCGGGTTCACCGAGTAGGAACTCGTGGTGCCGCCCCTGAGGCCGACCTCCTCCTGGACCGACGAGACGCCGTAGAGATCGACCGGGAGCCGGTTCGGGAGCTCGGAGACGCGGCGCAGCACCTCGGCGACCACGAAGCTCCCCGCCTTGTCGTCGAGACCGCGCGAGCTCACGCGGTCCCCGAAGAGACGCTCCAAGCTGCTCGCAAAGGTGATCGGGTCGCCGACCCGGACCCACTCGAGGGCCTCCTTTTTGTTGGCGGCGCCGATATCGATATACTGGGCGTCCAGCTTGATCACCTGGTCGCGCTCCTTGGGCTCGATCAGGTGGATGGGGCGCTTGCCGACGACGCCGTTTACGGCACCGCGGGAGGTGTGCACGTGCACGCGCATCCCCGGGGTGATGTGCGGATCGACGCCGCCGATCGGCGAGAAGTAGATGAAACCGTTGTCGTCCAGGTAGCGCACCTGCAGGCCGATCTCGTCGGAGTGCCCCACCACCATGACGCGCGGACGTTCCTTCCCCTCGCCCTGGATCATGCCGAAAACGTTCCCCATGACGTCGGTGGCGACCTGGCAGAAAGGTTCTATGTAGGAGCGGAAAACGCGCTGGGCCGGCTGCTCGTACCCCGAGGGGCTCGGCGCGTCCAGAAGCTGCTGCAGAAATTGAAATGATGCGTCGCGCATGGTCTTTCCTCCGGATTGACGCTGCTATTAATCACGTTCTAAGTTCTACGTTCTACGTTCTACGTTATAAGTTATACGTCCTTAGATTTACGTTCAACCCTACATCCGCACCTCGCCTGGCGCCATCGCCGGTTCGGCGGGCAGGAAGCGCCGCCTCTACATGGGGTATTTGCCCATGGCGGAGGGGTCCATGTGGTCAAGGAAATCGACGAAGCGGCGGGCGTTGTTTTCGCGGGCGAAACCCTCTTCGTTCATGTCGAGCTTCGACGCCTGGGCCAGCACCTCGTCGCTCACCCACACGGGGAGGCGGTATTTCAGGGAAAAGAGCATCGCCTCGGCCACGTGCACTTCGAGCCGGATCTCTTCGGCCGCGCCGTCGACGACCCGCACCGAAGCGGTGAAGACGCCGTCGCGCAGGCTCTCGACGTAGATGCCGACTACGGTCATGCCGAGGTGCTCGATCAGCGCGCTGAAGACGTCACGTCGGGCGGTGCGGGCGCTCATCTCCCGCCCCACGAACTGCGCGGCGAAGGAAACCGACTCGGAGGCGTTGATCCAGACCGGCACGGCGAACTTCTCCTCGGGATCCTTCAGGATGATGACCGGCATCTGTGCGATGGCATCCATGGCGAAGCCGAATACCTTCATCTCGACGTACATCGGTTCCTTCTCCCCCTTCTCAGGCATGCAGGATCTCCCCTTTGAGCAGGGTCTGCAGCCCTTCGGTGATGCGCACCTCGACGATACGCCCGGCCAGGGCCAGGTCTCCATGCAGGACCGTCCCCCGGTTGCCTCCGGTTCTGCCGAAGAGGGAGTCGCCGCTGCTGCTAGCGCCCTCCACCAGCACCCGCTGCACGCTCCCCACCAGGCTCTGGTTCCTCTCCAGGGTGATCCGCTTCTGTGCTGACTGCAGGAGCTCCAGGCGTCCCTGCTTCTCCTTCCTGGTCACCTCGTCGGGGAAATCTGCGGCCTTCGTGCCCGGACGGGGGGAATAGATGAAGGAGAAGAGATCGGCATAGCGCACCTCCTCGATGAGTTCCATGGTCTCCCGGAAAGCCGCTTCGTCCTCGCCGGGAAAACCTACGATCATGTCGCCGGTGATCTGGATTCCGGGGCAGGCCTGCTCCAGCGCGCGCACCTTGGCGAGGTAGTCGGCGCGGGTGTAGCCGCGGTTCATCCTCTTCAGCACCTCATCGCTGCCGGACTGGGCGGGGAGGTGGATGTGCGGGGCGAGTTTCGGAATCTGCGCGAAGCAGTCGATCAACCTCGGGGAGATGTCTTTTGGGTGCGAGGTGGTGAAGCGAAGCCTTTCAATCCCGTCCACCTCGGCCACCCGGAAGAGGAGCTCGGCGAAGTCGGGCGCCGCGTCCTCCTTGAAGCCGTAAGAGTTCACGTTCTGCCCCAAGAGGGTGACTTCGGTGACGCCTGCCGCGGCGAGTGCCGCCACCTCCTCGACCACCTTGTCGGTGCTTCTGCTGATTTCGCGCCCGCGCACATGCGGCACGATGCAGTAGGCGCAGAAGTTGTCACACCCCTGCATGACGGTGACGAAACGGGTTACGCCCCCCTCGTTCTCGGCGTGCGGGAAGAGGTCGAAGCGTTTTTCGTCGTCGAGAAAGTCGGTGGCGACGCTTTTTTTCCCCTGCTCCGCCCCGGCGACCATTTTCTGCAGCAGGTGCAGGTTGTGCGTGCCGAAAACCAGGTCGACGAAGGGGGCCTTCTTCAGGAGTTCCTCTCCTTCCTGCTGGGCCACGCACCCGCCGACGCCGATGATGAGTTCGGGACGCTTCTTCTTCATCGACTTGAACCTGCCGAGATGGCCGTACATGCGCTGCTCGGCGGTCGCCCGGATGCTGCAGGTGTTCAGCAGCACCAGGTCGGCTTCTCCCGGCTCCTGCGTCTGCCCGTAGCCCATCCCCTTCATCAGGGTCACTATTTTTTCGGAATCGCTCACGTTCATCTGGCAACCGAACGTTTCCAGGTAAAGCTTTTTTGCCTTGATCACGCCCACATCCTGTCGGTTAAATTGGTGAATAGTACGGGAATTCGCGGCTTGCCGTCAACACCTATTAGCGTCTTCCACGCCCCCCGCCCCCCAGTCAGTGAATACAATATTAATGCATATAAATCATGGACCTAGCGATATATTCGAGAAAAAATATATTGACATATCACGCGCGCTGGATTTATAAGTCTCATTAGGAGTCCCGGCAAGCGCCCCGCTCCAAAATCCCACTGACGCACGACCCTTCCAATCCAGATTTTATTAATGACTGGATAACTCTGGAACCATTATAAATCTCCAAAAATACACATTTCCCCTAAATCTACCGGTCAATGCGCCGATTAGGGCAGTAGCGTCCAGCGTTTAATGAGTTACCTCGGCACGACAACGTGCATCTGCAATATTCTCTGAAGAAAGTTGGTTCAACACCAGCGAACAGAAAAAGGAGAAGTACATGAAAAAACTGGAAAAGCTGTTGGTAGGCGCAGCCCTTTGCGCACTGGCTGTTCCGGCGGCCGCGCAGGCGGACGACCAGGAAATGCAGAAGAAGATCGACGACCTCACCAAGAAGGTGCAGAAACTCGAGGAGCAGCAGAAGAACTCCGACCCGAAGAAGATCGCCGACCTCACCAAGAAGGTTGACAAGATCGAGGAAAAATCCCTCGGCAAGTGGCTCACCATCGGTGGCGACTACCGCTTCAGGCTCGACAACCTGAACGGCCGTACCGTCGGCTACACCGACGCAAACGGCACCTTCACCAACGCGGCCAACCAGCTGCAGGCTGCTTTCTTTGCCGACCCGACCGGCCCGAGCGCCGCTCCGGGCATGAACGCGGCTATGCTTAGCGGTCTGATGAACTTCTCCAACGCCATGTCGGGTGTAAGGACCTACTCGCAGGCAGGGCAGTTCCTCCAGACCCCCACCACCCAGCAGATGCTCGGCGGCCTCAACAACTTCGCCGCAACCGTTCCCGCCTACAAGCCGAACAACGACACCCTTTACACCAACCGCTTGGGCCTCAACCTGCACGCCAAGGCGACCAAGGACGTGACCGTGAACGTCCGCCTGCTCGCATACAAGGTGTTCGGCGCCCAGGACGACAACGCCGTGACCAACTCCGGCGGCACCCCGTTCTTCGCCGACCGCGTCGGGACCTTCGACGGCACGCTGGGCCACGTTCCCTCCTCGAGCCTGCTGAACGTCGACCGCGCTTACGCCACCTGGAGCAACATCGCCGACCAGCCGATCTGGTTCTCCGTAGGTCGCCGCCCCTCCACCGACGGGGCGCCTAACAACCTGCGTACCAACAACGAGCGCCCGGGCAACGGCGGCACTCCGGCACTTCTCGTCGATTACGCCTTTGACGGCATGACCATCGGCTGGGCACCGGACATCGAAGGGCTCCCCGGCGCTTACGCCAAGATCTGCTACGGCCGCGGTTTCGAGGGTGGTTTCGAGACCACCACGAACAACCTGAAAGACACCGACATGCTCGGTCTCGCCATCATCCCGGTCGACACCGACCCGCTGCGCGTCTGGCTGCAGTACAACCGCGGCTTCAACATCTTCGACTTCCCGGCGATGAAAGACACCGCGTTCGGCAACACCTACCCGTCCACCGACCTCGGCGCCATCGACTGGTACGGTGCCGGCGCGATGAGCACCCTGAAGAACATCGGCCCGGGCAACCTGAACTTCTTCGCCGACGCAGGCCTCAGCGTCACCCACCCGAACGACAACGTCTCCTCTCAGGCCGGCTTCCAGGGCCTCATGACCGGCGGCTTCTTCGATCCGGAAAAACCGACCAGCAAGACCGGCTGGGCGGCATATGCGGGTGCACGCTACGACTACACCCCGACCAAGACCAAGGTCGGCGTCGAGTACAACCACGGCTCCAAGAACTGGATCACCTTCGCTCCTGCTGCTGACGATATGTGGACCACCAAGCTCGGGACACGCGGTAACGTCTACGAAGGCTACCTGATCCAGGAGATCAACTCCAAGCCGGTTTCCTCCTACCTCTCCAAGGCCTTCTTCAGGGTCGGCTTCCAGTGGTACGACTTCGACTACACCGGGAGCAACAACTGGGTAGGCGCTCCGGTGAAGATTTCCGAAGTGAACAACAGGATGATGATGCTGACCCCGGTAAAATACGCTCGTGACATCTACGCTACCTTCGAGGTCAAATTCTAGGACGTAGCAGCACCAGACGAAACACCATGCACAGGGGCGGCGGCCAAGCCGCCGCCCCCATAAAAGGAGAACGAAGATGAAAAAAGCAGTTTCGGTAATGGTCCTGGTAGCAGTTGCAGCGCTCAGCATCCTCTGCTTCGGCAGCATGGCAAGCGCAGGCGAAGAGATCAAGATGGTAGGCGTGATCACCAAGATCGAGATCGCCGGCCCCGACGCAAAAACCGCCACCGCCACCCTGAAGGACAACAAAACCGAGCAGCCCGTGGTCATCACCGTGAACGACGACCTCACCCTGGACAAGTTCAAGGACCACAGGATCGTCGAAGGGGACGAGATCCGCTGCAAGTACGAGGTTATCGACGGCAAGAACGTCTCCAAACTGTTCAGGAAAACAGCGGGCTGCTAGTCCGACCGGGTTCCTCGTAGACGGCGCTGTAGTTTTCGAATTGCAGCGCTTCTTTTTGGCCAAATGTATATCAAATTTAATATATATAAGGCCTTAAATAGTGTTTCAGGCGGCGCCTAGCCGCTTCATCACGGGAGGTTATATGAAAGGTATTCTGGGAATTCTGGCGGGGATCGCGATGCTTGCGGCAGCCGCCCAAGGGATGGCGGCGGTCGACCATTCCGAGTTCGTCAAGGGGCCGTTTAAAAGCGGTACCGAGGTAACCAAGGTCTGCCTTGAGTGCCACGAACAGCAGGCAGCTGACTTCATGAAAACTACCCACTGGACCTGGGCCGGGACCCCGAACATGGTCAAGGGGATGGAGAAGAGCACCAAGAAGTACGGTAAGTCCAACATGATCAACTCCTTCTGCACCTCGATCCAGGGGGGCAAGGAAGGGGTGGTGCACGAGTCCTGCGGCAAGTGCCACGCCGGTTACGGCTGGACCCGTACCAACTTCGACTTCACCGACAAGACCAAGGTCGACTGCCTCATCTGCCATGCGCAGAAGGGCAACTACACCAGGGCAGCCGTCGGCTGCGATGTCGACAGCAAGAGCATCGACAAAAAGAGCATGGACCTGAACGTTGCGGCACAAAGCGTAGGCCTGCCGGGCCGTAAGAACTGCGGTTCCTGCCACTTCTACGGCGGCGGCGGCGACGCGGTGAAAAACGCTGGTCTTGACTCCACCCTCGAGAAACCGAAGAAGTCCCAGGACGTCCACATGGGCACCAAGGAAAGCGGCGGCCAGGACATGGCCTGCCAGGCATGCCACGTCACCAAGCAGCACAAGATCGGCGGCGCCTCGAGCATGATGGCGCACTACGATACCCGCGTGAACTGTGAGCAGTGCCACTCCGGCGCGAAGGCCCCGCACAAGAAGGCCAAAAACGGCGCGATCATCAACAAGCACCTCGCGACCGTGGCATGCCAGACCTGCCACATCCCGTTCTTCGCCAAAGGCCAGGCAACCAAGATGGCATGGCACTGGTCCGATGTGGGCAAGAACATCACCGCCGAAGAGCAGTTCGACAAGGAAACCTTCGCGAAGCACAAGGGGACCTTCATCTGGGGCATGAACGTGAAGCCGGTCTACGCCTGGAGCAACGGCCTGGTTGAGCGCTACATGGTGGGTGACAAGGTCAAGGATCCCAAGAAGCCGGTGATGATGATGCGTCCGGTCGGCGACATCAAGGACCAGAAGGCCAAGATCTACCCTTACAAGCTCTACAAGGGCGACCAGCCGATGGACTCGAAGTACAAGAACCTGATCATCTTCCAGCAGTACAAGTCCCTGTGGGTCGACTACAACTGGGATAAGGCGTGCCGCCTGGGCGCCGAAGGCTCCGGTCTCCCCTACAGCGGCAAGTACCAGTTCGTTAACACCGAGGCTTACATCGCGGCACAGCACGAGGTAGCCCCGAAGGAAGAGGCGCTGCAGTGCGGTGAGTGCCACATGGGCGGCAACCGCCTCGACTGGAAGGCGCTTGGTTACAAGGCCGACCCGATGCAGACCGGCGGCAGGCTCGCCAAAGCTGCTAAGAAGGTGGCCAAGAAGTAGTCGAAAAATCAGATAAGATGGGACAAGGGGCGGAGCAATCCGCCCCTTTTTCCGTTGGGTCCGCGTATTGTCACGGCGCCACCTCTCGCACGTACTGAGAGAAAGCCCCTTTGTCACCACGCGGGCGGGAAATAGTATCAGCGGAAGACTCGACATACCTCGGAAGAATACTAAACTATTAACGCCATCTGCCGATAACATTACGGATTGCGATCAAACACACGAGGAGGGCCTTTATGAGTAAGAAAAGCGTGACGGCGGTCGTGCTTTGTCTTGCCTTGGCAGCGACGGCTGCCCTGGCAGCAAGCGAACATCCCGGGAAAGAATCCATCGAGAAGAGCGGCTACAAGGGGCCCGAGACCTGTGAGGAGTGCCACCCAGGCACCGCCAAGGCCTTTCTGGACACGGTGCACTGGAAGCACGCATCCAAGGTAACCAACGTGGACAACATCAACCCGAAGCTTGAGTACGGGATGAAAAACCGCATCTACGTCATGTGCAACGGAAACGACATCGTTAACAACCTGAAGGAGATCCCGAAGAGCCCGGTCACCGGCAAGAGCAAGTTCTCCGGATGCAACACCTGCCATCCGGGCAACCACCTCTCCGACGTCGGCAGCACCGGCCCCGCCGCGGCAGCCGCGGTCGACTGCCTGGTCTGCCACTCCACCGAATACGACTTCCGGCAGAGAAAGGCGTTCAAGAACGAAAAAGGGGAAGTGGTCATGGGACAGGACCGCAGCACCAAGGCGGCACTTGCCATCGGCAAGCCTACCGTCAAGAACTGCATGGTCTGTCATGAGGCGGCAGGTGGCGGCGTCATCGTGAAGCGCGGCTTCTCCTTCACCAAGGACACCGATGCGCATGCCGCCAAGGGGATGGTCTGCGTGGACTGTCACAAGACGAAAAACCACAAGATGCCTACCGGTCACGATCCCAACAACTGGGCGAACGACGGCGTGTTCCTCTCCTGCGCCGACACCTCCTGCCACGGCGTGAAACCGCACAAGGACGCCGATCTTAACCGCCACAGCGCGAAGATCGCCTGCCAGACCTGTCATATCCCCCGCACCGGGGGAGCCTTCGCCAAGGACTTCACGGTGTGGGAACAGACCCCGGACAAGTTCTACGAGCCGACCACGCTGAAGAAAGAGGCGAACGAGACGACGCCCGCGTACGCCTGGTACAACGGGACGGTGAAGAACACGCCGCATTTCATCGGCCCCAAGGGGAGCAGGAAGGACGGCAAGAGCAAGATCACCCCGTTCAAGATCTTCCAGGGGAGGGCCTACTACAACAAACAGACGGGCGAGCTTCTTTCCATGGACTTCGCCCAGCCGATGTCCAACGGCGATACCCGCGCCGGAGTGCTCTCCGCGGCGAAAACCCTCGGCCTCAAGAACCCGGAGAAGATAGCCAAGGAGGCGGTGCCGGGTTGGCAGACGATCTACTTCGGCAGCAACCACCTGGTCACCAAGACGAAGGCGCTTTACTGCGCGAATTGCCACGCTCCCAACGGCGTGCTCAACTTCAAGGATTTAGGCTACAGCGATAAGGAGATCGTGAAGCTGACAAGTCCTGAGCTCTACATGGAGAAGGTTGCCAAGAAACAGAAGGAAGAGTGGTAGGCATTCTCTTCGCGGTAACGAATGAAAAAGGCCCTCCTGCAAAGGAGGGCCTTTTTTAGTTCATGGTTATGAGCGCGAATGGGACGGGAAGAAGGGGGACTGGCACCTGCGGAGCCAGTCCCCTTAGCCGCTACCTGCGTCCAAGGCAGAGCAGCACAGGATACGGGACTACCGCACCGTTTTCACGTTTCTTGTCTACCGTTGTGGCGGTCACCACACGGACATCGGTGAGGCCGCATCGGGAAAATGCCTCGGTGAGAAACTCCCTGGAGAAACCATGGTGCAAAACCCCTTTCGGGTCGTCGTGAAAGGTGCCGTCCTCGCTCTCGAGATCGGCCAGGGCGAGCCAACCGCCGGGGTTGAGGGATTGGGCAAGAGAGTTGATAAGACTCGCCACGTCCTGTACGTGGTGCAGTGTCATGCTGCTCACGATCAGGTCGTAGCTTTGCTCGAGTTCCTGATGTTCCAGATCCAGCAGCACGGTGGAAACGTTGGATAGTCCGCGCTCTTTGATCTTGCGCTGCAGAACTTCCAGCATCCCATTGGAGCTGTCGGCGCCGGTAATACGGCCAACCAGGGGCTGCAGCCCCAGTGTGACCAGCCCGCTGCCGCAACCGTAGTCAAGGGCCTGCATGGAGGGGGTGAGGGGAAGTTCCCGGCGCATGGCCGCCACCACTTCTTGCGCGAGCTTCAGACGACGGGGTTCCTCGTCCCATTTTTCGGCTACGGCATCGAAATCCCGCTTGTTGTCGTTTTGCATGGCTCTGCCTCCGGGGTCTTTGGGTCTTTGGCTGGTGCAGCATAGTATTCAAGAAGATGAATGTCAAGGGGTGGTGGTGCTTGCGGCGGACATGGTGGAGCCGCGGGCGGCGGGAATGGGAAGAATGGGAAGAATGGAAGGAGTGGACGAGTGGGAGGAGTGGTGATGAGTGGAGGGGGCGGATGAGGGGGCGACAAAATGCTTGTGCCGGTTCTTTTTGCTGGCGTTGCAGCTGAAACAATGGTAGTGTGCCCTGTTCGCGCTGAGGATATTTTTCCCACAGCGGGCGGATTTGTGCTTGACACACTGCGCCCCCGGTGCTATATAATTCCTCTTTCCAAAAACCAAAAAGCTACATTTTTAAAATACCGGAGGTGCAGTTTGGCAAATCATAAATCGGCAATGAAGAGGATCAAGCAGACGGCTAAGAGGACCGAGCGCAACAAGCACGAGCGTTCTACTCTCCGTACTTTCATAAAGCGCGTCCGCGAAGCGGTTGCCACCAAGGATCAGGAAGCGGCAAAGGCTGCTCTGGCTGCTGCAATCCCGGTCATCGACGGCGCTGCAACCAAGGGGATCATCCACTCCTCCAACGCTTCCAGGAACGTATCCCGCCTCACCAAACTGGTCAACACCCTGGCCTAACCGGTAACGGCTCGATAAAAGCAAAAAAGGGAATGCCCGCTCGGGTATTCCCTTTTCTAGTTTGTACCAGCGGCTAGGACGGCCGCTCCCCCCCTGCCTCTAAAAGATCACCGCACCAAGGGGCCCGGTTAGACGTCCCCCTCCCCTGCCCTCCCCCTCCAGGGGAGGTAGTCAAAGCCCCACCTCTTCTCCGCCTTCCTAGCGCCTTGCTTCCTTCCTAGCGCCTTGCTTCCTTCCTAGCGCCCTGCTTCTTAATTCCTGCCTCCCGGCCGCCGGCATGCTTCCATCACGAAACGCTCGAAGAGCGGCTCTTCCAGTCCGCCTGACTTGAAGGCTAGATCCAGTTCCAACATCTGCTCGAAGATCCGCTTCAGTTCCGCTGCCGTGTAGTTCTTCGCCTGCGCGGTCACCTTGCCGAGAAAGTACGGGTTGATACCGGAGGCCTTGGCCAACTCGGACTGCGGGACCTTCCGGTCCATGAGCTCGCGCACCTGCCAGAGTTGGCGGTAATGCCGCGCAACGGCACCCAATACGCGCAACGGCGCCTCGCCGTCCTGCAAAAGGGAGGTGAGCAGCTTGAGCGCCCGGGGAAGCTCCTTTGCCCCCAGCGCATCGGTGAACTCGAAGACGCTCTCGACCTTGGTGTCCGATACGATGGTCTTCACGTCGGCAACGGTTACCGTCTCGTTCTTGCCGCAGTAAATACAGAGCTTCTCGATCTGGGAGACGAGTTCCTGCAGGTTGTTTCCCACGAGGTAGGCGAGCAGTTCGGCGGCGGCGGGCTCGATCTTCTTGCCCGCGGCACGCACCTCGTCGCGCACGTAGGGGCCCAACTGGTTCTCGTAGGGGCGCTTGAACTCCACCGCCTCACCGCGCTTCTTGAATTCGGCGTAGAACTTCTTGCGACCGTCGACCTTCTCGGCCTGCAGGATGAGGCAGGTGCCGGGTGACGGATCCTGCAAATAAGGGAGCAGTACCTCCATGGCGCCGGCGGAGAGGTCTCCCCCCTTCTTCACCAGGACGACGCGTCGTTCGGCGAACATCGGGAGAGTCTGTGCCGCGCTGAACACCTCATCACCCTTGCATTCGTTGCCGTAGAAGATGTTCAGGTTGAAGTCGCGGAACCCCGGGTCAACGGCGCGATCCATGAGCTTCTTTACGGCGCGCTCGACCAGGTACGGCTCGTCGCCGTACAAAAGGTACAGGGAAGCGAGCTCCCCTTTCTCCACGGCCCTGTTGAACTCTTCCGGTTTCATGAACACCTCATGCGAAAAAAGCCGCCCACCAGCCTTATGCTGAATGGGCGGCGTTGTGGTTTGCAAACCGCGCTGAACGGACTAGAAACGCTGGCTGATCTGCTGCCAGACCCGCTCGGAGAGACGACGGCACACCTTATCTATCGCGGCATCCTCGGCGTTTTGCTGCAGGGCGATATCCGCGTTCACCGGATAGACCTGCTGCTCGGAGAGATCCCCCTTCCAGAGCACCTTCTGGGTGCGCTGTTCACGCAGCACGGCCTGCACGGTGAGGACCGCCCGATACTCCTTTATGGCATCCGCCGCGGTGTAGGAGACGGGCGTCGTGCCGTAGGAGACCACGGTGCCGGTGAGCTCGAGGTCGGCCCGATCGGCGGGGAGAACGCGCCCACCGGTGCGAAGCGCGAATTCATCGATCATGTGACGACCGAGAACCGCTTCCACCCCGGCACGGTAGCTCTTGTTGGCGAAGAGGACGACGTTGATGCCGCCCCCCTGCGCCAGGGGCCCGTGTTCGACAACGGGGCGGTAGCCGCAGCCGCCGAGGGCGGCGACCAAGAGAAGCGCCGCGCCGATGCGGCAAAGAAGTCTGCGCGATGACATGGTACTTTTCCCCGCGCCCTAGGCGACCACCACGCTGACCAGCTTACCCGGAACGTAGACGACTTTCTTGATCTCCTTCCCTTCCAGGTACGGTTTGATCTTCTCGTCGGCGAGGGCGGCGGCGCGCACGTCATCTTCCTTGGCGTCCGGGGCGACGGTCAGCTTGCTTCTGAGCTTGCCGTTCACCTGGACGACGACGGTGATCTCCTCGTCCACGACGGCATCGGCGTCATAGCTCGGCCAGCCGGACGCTTCCAGTCCGACCTCGTGGCCCAGTTCAGCCCAGAGCTCCTCGGCGAAATGCGGCACGAAGGGGGCAAGCAGACGGATCACCGACTCGGCTGCCTCGCGCACCACGGCGACGTTCTCCGGGGCGTCTTTGGCGGTAAAGCCCTGGATGGAGTTCACCAGTTCCATGACCGCAGCGATGGCGGTGTTGAAGTGGAAACGCTCCTCGATGTCCTCGGAGACCTTCTTGATGGTCTTGTGCACCGCACGGCGCAGTTTCTTCCCTTCTGCGGAAAGAGCGTCGGTCTTGACGGCACCGGCCCCCTTGATCGCCGGCAGGACGTCGAAGACCAGGCGCCAGACGCGGTTCAGGAAGCGGTAGCTGCCGTCCACCCCCTGGTCGCTCCAGTCGAGGTCCTTCTCCGGCGGTGCCGCGAAGAGGGAGAAGAGGCGTGCCGTGTCGGCGCCGTAGCGCTCGATGAGTGCGTTCGGGTCGACGACGTTCCCCTTGGACTTGGACATCTTGGCGCCGTCCTTGATCACCATCCCCTGGGTCAAAAGGTTGGAGAACGGCTCGTCCACGTTGCAGTAGCCCAGGTCCCTCAGCACCTTGGTGAAGAAGCGGGCGTAGAGCAGGTGCAAAACGGCGTGCTCGATGCCGCCGATGTACTGGTCCACCGGCATCCAGTGCTCGACCTTCTCGCGGTCCAGCGGACCGGCGGTGAACTTCGGCGAGCAGTAACGCAGGAAGTACCAGGAGGACTGCACGAAGGTGTCCATGGTGTCGGTCTCGCGGCGGGCCGCCTCGCCGCACTGCGGGCAGGTGCAGGTGGTGAAGCTCTCGACGCGCGCGAGCGGGTTCCCCCCCTCGCCGGTGAACTCGGCGTCCATCGGGAGCACGACCGGGAGGTCCGCTTCGGGGACGGGAACCACGCCGCAGAGGTCGCAGTTGATCACCGGGATCGGGTTGCCCCAGTAGCGCTGGCGGGAGATGCCCCAGTCGCGCAGGCGGAAGTTGACCGTCTTCTTGCCGATACCTTCCTTCTCGAGGAAGTCCGCGATGGCTTCCTTGGCGTCCACGTTACCCATGCCGTCGAAACGGCTCGAGTTGACCATGGTCCCCTCGGCGGTGTAGGCCTCGGTCATGGTCGCCGCGTCGAGAGACTCACCTTCCGGCTGGATCACCACCTTGAGCGGCAGGTCGTATTTCTTGGCGAACTCGAAGTCGCGCTGGTCGTGGGTCGGAACCGCCATGACCGCACCGGTACCGTAGTCCATGAGGACGAAGTTGGCGAGGTAGATCGGCATCTTCGCGTTGGTGACCGGGTTCACGCAGTAGGAGCCGGTGAAGACGCCTTCCTTCTCCTGGTCCTCGGCGGAACGCTTGATGCGGTCGGTCTTCTTCACCTTTTCGATGAACGCCTCGACCGCGGCGCGCTGGGCGTCGGTGGCGAGGTCAAGCGCCATGGGGTGCTCGGCGGCAAGAGACATGAAGGTGGCGCCGAAGAGGGTGTCCGGCCTGGTGGTGAAGACCTTGATCTTGGAAAGGCCGTTCTCCAGCGGGAACTCGATCTCGCAGCCGACCGAGCGGCCGATCCAGTTCCTCTGCATGGTGAGCACGCGCTCGGGCCAGCCGGTCAGTTTGTAGGTGTCGTCAAGGAGTTCCTGGGCGTAGTTGGTGATCCTGAAAGACCACTGCTCCAGTTCCTTCTGCTCGACCAGCGAGTCGCAGCGCCAGCAGCAGCCGTCCTCGACCTGCTCGTTGGCGAGAACGGTCTCGCACTTCGGGCACCAGTTGACGGCGGAGGATTTCTTGTAGGCGAGCCCCTTCTTGTACATCTCGAGGAAGATCTTCTGCTCCCACTTGTAGTAGTCGAGGTCGCAGGTCGCGAGCTCGCGCTCCCAGTCGTAGGAGAGCCCCAGGCGCTTCAGCTGCCCGCGCATGTAGGCGATGTTCTCGTAGGTCCACTTGGCGGGATGGCTCTTGTTCTGGATGGCCGCGTTCTCGGCCGGCATGCCGAAGGCATCCCAACCCATCGGGTGCAGCACGTTGTAACCCTGCATGCGCTTGAAGCGCGCGATGACGTCGCCGATGGAGTAGTTCCTCACGTGACCCATGTGGATCTTGCCGGAGGGATAAGGGAACATCTCCAGGAGGTAGTACTTCTTGCGGCTTGCGTCTTCGGTCGCCTCGAAGCTGTTGTGCGTTGCCCAGAACTGCTGCCATTTGCCCTCGACCGCCGAGGGGACGTATTTCTCTTCCATTTGAAGCCCACCTTCCAGCGCCCCCCTCAAGGGGACGCGCAATTTATTTTGTATGCAGCGATGATGGCTGCGGGGAATTTTGAAAAAAGGAGCCTTTAGGGGCTCATGGGAACCTTGGTAGGACTCATGGGAACCATGGGAACAACTGGAGTCCTGAGAATCATGGGAAACCATGAAACCGGGGGCCTGCGACACCTAAAGGGTGACCGGTGCCGGGACACGCCGCTCCGAACGCCCACCTTTAGTGCACTTCCTAGACGATCCTGAGCAGCCCCTTGGCGACATCGAGGATCTTCGTCGGCTGGATCGGCTTCGTGATGTAGTCGTTCGCCCCAAGGGCCAGGGCGCGCTCGCGGTCTTCCTGGGCTCCTTCGGTGGTGATGACCACGATCGGGATCGCCTTGTAGTTGGCGTCGTTACGCACCAGGCTCACCAGCTTCAGCCCGTCCATGATGGGCATGTTGATGTCGGTGAGAATCAGGTCGAAACGCTCCGAGGAAAGCTTCTTCAGTCCGTCGACCCCGTCGTTGGCCTCGACGATGCGCACCCCCCGGATACGCTTCAGCGCAAAGGCGATCAGCTGCCTCATGGTGGGTGAATCTTCGACTATCAATACGTTGTAATCTGACATCTGAACTTTATCCCCCATTACAACATCTGTTATTTCGTCAAGAGATCGATGAACCCCTGGATGGTCGACAACTTCCGCTCCGAATCGCTGTAAAGACGCGAGCTGAAGATCGCGGTCGCGGCGTGCCCTGCGAGCAGGGTGAAGAGCTCGTAATCGACCGCGGCGAACTCCTTTTTCTGCATCAACAGCTTGTAGATCGCGAGAACGCCGATGACGTGCTCCTTGATCTTGAGCGGGATGCAGACCATCGGAGCGTTGAAGTCGCGCTCGTAGGCGTCGCAGTCGGCGGCGAAGTGGCTCTCTCCGGACTGCGCAACACCGCCGATGATCCCCTTGCCCAGCCGCACCACCGGGATCTCGCTCCGGTCCACCCCCTCGGTGGAGACCGCCTGCAGCTCGTCGCTCTTCTCGTCCAGGAGAAGGATGGCGAACTCCTCGGCACCGATCAGGTTGATGATGATCTCGGTGATGATCTGGAGCACTTCCTTGAAGTCGAGCGTGGAGTGGAGCTGGTAGCTAGCGATGTAGAGGTTGGCGAGGTTGTTGTTCTCGTCCTCTATCTCGATATAGCGTGCGGCGAAGTCCTGGTTCTCCTCCTCGACCTGCTTGATCCGGTCCAGGATCTCCTGCTTCTCCCTCTCCAGATCCGCGATCCGCTCGCTCAGCTTGTTGAGCTCGGAAGCAGGCGCGGCTTCGCCCGAAAGCTGGCCATTCTCCAGCTCCAGCAGCCGGAACCTCAGGCGCTCGTTCTCCCGGAGCAGATCCTGGGTGAACTCAGCTCCCTTCTTGAAAACCTGCAGGAACTCTTCGCCCCTGCTATGAACCAAACGTTCATCGTCCTTTTGCATGCGCACCCCGGTTTACATCGTCTTTTGGTCAACCAAATCGCGGCACTAGGCCGCAACGAAGCACTATTTCCCGCACCATGGCATCCATGGGCACCACCCTGTCCACAACTCCCGTCGCTATCGCCTCGCGCGGCATGCCGAAGACCACGGCGGACTCCTCGGATTCCGCGATGATCTGCGCGCCCGCTTTCTTGGCCTCGCGCACCCCGGCGGCGCCGTCGTTCCCCATCCCGGTCAGCACCACGGCGAGCATCCGGTTACGGTAGAGTTCGGCGCAGGAGCGGAACATCACGTCCACCGACGGAACGTACCTGTCTTTGAGCCCGGGAGGAACGACGCGGGCGACCACCTTCTCCCCCGACCTCTCGAAAATGAGGTTTCGCCCGCCAGGCGCGATGAGCGCACGCCCGGCGACCACCTCGTCGCCGTCTTTTGCCTCGCGCACGTCGAAGCCGCTGCTGCGGTTCAGTCTCTCGGCGAAGGCGGTGGTGAAGCCCGCCGGCATGTGCTGGGACACGACCATGGCGAAGGGAGGCGCCTCCCTGAACGAGGCGAAGATGCGCTGCAGCGCCGGCGGACCTCCGGTGGAGGAGCCGATGGCAACGATATCCACGCTGCTGTTCGCGCCGGCCGCGACCGCCGGAACGGTGACTTCGGGGGCGGGAGAGGCCGGTTCGACCCTCTTCTGCACCCGCGCCATGTTGAGCTTGAAGACAGCCTGGACCTTCTGGTGCAGGTCCTGCTGGATCTTCAAAAGCTCGTCGGAAATGACGCTGGTCGGCTTGGCGATGAAATCCACGGCGCCGAGTTCCAGCGCCTTGAAGACCTTCTCGTCGCCGGAGGTGGAGCTGATCACGATCACCGGGACCGGCGTGCTCGCCATCAGGATGCGGAGCATGGTGAAACCGTCCATGCGCGGCATTTCGAGGTCAAGCGTCACCAGGTCGGGGGTGAGATCGATGACCCTGCGGATCCCCTCTTCGCCGTTGGTGGCGTATCCCACCACCTGAACGCCCGGGAGTTCCTCCAGCATCCTGGTGATGGCGCGCCGATTATAGGCCGAATCGTCGACGACTACTACACGTATCTTTTTCACGAGGCCACTCCGCCGCTAATCGTATCCGTCTTCTGGTAGACCATGTCATTTCTCAAGTGCTTCAGTGCGAACGCGGTCGATATGTTCATGAGCGACTCGGAGTGCCCCAGAAGGAGGTACCCGCCGCCGCGCAGCGTGTTGTAGAAAGACTCGATCACCCTCTTCTTCGAGCTCTGATCGAAATAGATGATCACGTTGCGACAGAAGATCACGTCCATCTTCCCGAGAAGCGCCAGCCGGTTGGCATCGAAAAGGTTCATCTGGCTGATGGTGACCAGCTCCCGGACCTCGTCGCAGATGCGGTACCCCTCGTCGGTCTCGACGAAGAAGCGCTTCAGGTAATGCTCCTCGGTCGCCCGGAACGAGGACTTGGTGTAGACCCCCTTGCGGGCCTGCTGCACCACGCGGTGGCTTATGTCCGACCCGACGATCTCGATGCGCCAGCCCTGAAGCCCCATCTCGAGAAGGAGCATCGCGATGGTGTAGGGCTCCTCCCCGGTGGAACAGCCGGCGCTCCAGATGCGCAGGGTGCGCTCGCGCTGCTTCAGCTTCAAAAGCTCCGGCACGATTTCATCGGTGAAGGCCCTAAGCTGAAAGGCCTCGCGGAAGAAGTAGGTCTCGTTCGTGGTGAGGAGATCCATGATGTCGGCGATCTCCTCCTCCTTCCTGCGATCGTACTTCAGGAACTGGTAGTACTCGCGGAAGCCGGACAGGTTGTGATGGAACACCCTCTGCGACAGACGACGGTCGAGCAGGTACTTGCTGTCGTCGTCGAAGAAGAGGCCGCAGTGGTTGTAGATCAGGTCCCTGATCAGGCGGAATTCCTCTTCCGTCAGTTGCAGTTCCGGTTCGAAATATGGCATTAGCGCAGCCTGTCGAGGAGTTCGGCGATCTCGCTCTTCACCAGCGGGTCCGACTCACGGGCGAGCGCCTGGTCCAAAACGGCCAGGGACTCAGCCCCCTTGAGCTGTGCCACGGCGCGTACGAAGGAGCGCCGCACCATCCAGTGCGGGTGTCCCAAAAGCTCCTCGCCGTGCTCGCCGATCCACTCGGTGCCGAATCCGGAGAGGATCGCTATGGCGGCCTCGACCACCTCCTCGTCGCTGTGGCTGAGCGCCTTTTGCACCGGGGCGAGCGCCTTGGCTCCGCCGAGCGCCGCAACCGTATTGAGCGCCGCGATCAGCACCTGTCCCTGGGCCTGCTCCAAAAGCACCATCACGCCGGGAAGCGCCTCGGCGTCCCCGAGACCTGCCAGCCCCTTGAGTGCCGCGGTCTGCACCCAGGGGTCAGAGTCGTTCAGTGCAAGGCAAAGAGGTGCCAGAACGTCGCGTCCGCCGCGTTCCGCGAGCGCCTGGGCGGCGGCGATACGCACTTCGGGCTCCTCATCGGAGAGGGAAAGGACGAGCGCAGCAGGCGCCTGCGGCGATTCCACCCGCGCAAGCGAGGCAACCGCGGCGCGCCGCACCGTGGCGTCCTCGTCCTTCACGAGCAGGGCGAGCCGCTCCCCGTCGGAGAGCGCGCCTAGGATGACCGCGGCGTCCCGTCTTTTGCGCTCGTCGCGGCTGCGCAGAAGCTTGGAGCAGATGGCGCAGACCCCGTCGCGGTCGGCTGCGGCAAGACGCTGTACCGCATCGAGCGCACCCTCCCGCACCTGCGGCTCGTCATCGTCAAGAAGCGCCGCCACGCGCGGTGCAGCACCCGCAGGAGCGAGGCGTCCCAGGGCGAGGGCGGCGCAGCGGCGCACCTCCGCGCCTTCGTCCTCGAGAGCGGAGAAGAGGAGTTCGTCGCTACCGTGGTGCTCAGTTTCCGCGATCAGCTGCACGATCACCGCCCGCTCGCTCGCGCCGGCAACCGGGAAGTGCTCGAGAAGCAGCGGCATAACCGCTTCCCCGATGCAGCGCAGCGCCTCCAGGCACCCAGCGCGCAGCCTCTCGGTACGGGCGGCCCGCACCAGGGGAAGCGCCGCGCGCTCATCACGCATGATGCCGCAAAGCTGCGCCAGCAAGGCGATCAGCACCGGGTCCTCGCCGTGCAGCGAGTCGATGAGCTTTTTAGCCGCCGGGGTGCCGGCAAGTTCCCTTAACTGCAGGTCGATCAGCGTCTCCCGTTCCTGGACCGGCAGGCGCCCCCTGATCCGCATGAGAGCTACGGCGGCCGCCTCGCGGGCGTTCTTCGCCTTCTCGTGCATACCCTGCAAAAGCAGCGGAATGCACTTCGCATCGCCGATCACGGCAAGGCAGTCGTAGGTCGCCCGCCGTAAAAGCCCTTCCTGCAAAAGCGGCTCGAGCTTTGCGAGCGGCACCGGGATGCCTATCGAGGAAAGCGCATCGAGGACGGTGAACTTGAACCAGATCTCGCCGCCGTCAAGCACCTTCAAAAGATGCGGCAGGGCGCGCCGGTCGCCGATCTTGCCGAGGTTCTCGGCGGCGGCGACCCTCACGTTCATGTCCTCGTCGTCAAGCGCACGCACCAGAAGCGGCACGCAGGCCGCGCAGCGGATGTTGCCGAGAATATCGATGATGAACTTGCGCAGGTCGTGGTCCGGGTCCTCCAGGTGAGTGCAGAGCGGCTCGACGGCGGGCTCCCCGATCCGCTCCAGCGACTCCACCGCCGAATTGCGCAACCCGGCGTTGTCCGAGGCCCGCAAGAGGTCTATGAGAGCCTCGAGCGCCCCGGCGGAAAGAGGTTGTGCCTGCAGCACCACGCTCACCGCCTCCTTGCGCACGCGCCAGCTGTCGTCCGCCATGGCACGGAACAGAAGTTCCATCGCCTCCGGGAAGGGACGCCCGCGCAGTGCCATGACGGCAAACCGTCTTTGCTCCTCGTCAGGGGCTGCGAGTCTCTCGTTGATTTCCTGTAGATCGGTAGACAGGGTGATCTCCTAGACGTTCTGTTCGGCTCGTTTTTTCGCGATCAGTTCCTCGAAGGCGTCCTTCAGGAAGCTCGTGGTGTCGCGCACCTGTTGGGAAACACGCTGCTGGTACAGGTACTCCCCTTCGCGGATGTCGTCGGCTAAAAGCTCGTAGAAGCTACCTTCGCGCACCCCCTGCTCCACCTTCGCCTGGTTGTAGAGGACGATGTCGGAGACGATGATCCTCGCCAGGCGCCGCGCCTTGACCTGTTCCTCCGGCAGTTGCTGCGCCGGAGCCGCGGGTGCCGCGGGGGCAACCGGGGGCGCCGGCACTTCCGGGGCAGCCTCGACTACGGGCGCTTCAACGGGAGCCGGTACCTCGACCGGTGCGGGTACCACGGCAGGCGCGGCCTCGACCGGTGCGGGGACCTCAATCGGGGTAGGTACTTCCACCGGAATCGGTGCGGCCGCGGGGACCGGGACTTCCTCGAAAGCGGGAACCGCTGGGGGGGCCGGGGTCGCTTCGACGGCGGGGGGCACGGCCATGGAGGTCTCCTCGACCTCACACTGCCTGATCTCGCTGCGGCTTTTTTCCTGCGCGGCGAGTTCACTCTCGGTCGGACGCACCACGGGGGGCATCCCGCCGGAGGTGAGCCGGTAGATCATGGAGACCAGCGAGTCCGGGATATGGTGTTTCTCGATGTAGTCGTCGGCGCCGTAAAGGGAGTTCGGCGAACGCTTGTAGCGGGTCTTGTCGTAAATCGACGCGATGAGCACGATCTTCACGCCGGAAAGCTCGGGGTCCTGGCGCACCCGCTCGCAGACCTCGAACCCGAACATGGTGGGAAGCGCAACGTCGAGAAGCAGCACCGCCGGTTTCTCCCGCTGCACCGTCTCCAGCGCCTCCTTGCCGTCGGTGCAGAGAAAGAGTTCGAAAGGCTCAGCGGCCAGGACCTTCTCCACCGCCTTGCAGAAGGCGGCGCTCTCGTTGGCCACCACCACCTTCAGCCCGGCCGTCGGCGGTGCAGCACTCCGCTCACCCTTGCGCACCAGGCGAAACACCGCCTTGCAGCTCGAGCAGCGCAGCTTCTTCGCCTCTTCCGGACCGGTAACGGTAACGTCGAATCTCTTCTTGCAGTTTGGGCAGACTATCAGCATGCTTGGCTCTTTTTCGTAGGATTTGTCCCCGTCTGGGGGGTGAAGCAGCCCAGCTGGGCCTTTTCCTGGAAGGTGAGCAGGGCGTCTATGTTCAGGAGCATCACCGGCACCTCCTGCACCAGGCAAAGCCCCACCATGTACTCGCTCCCCACGATCCTAACGCCGCGCGGCGGCGCTTTCAGCTCCCGCATCGGGATGGTGATCATCTCGGTCACCTCGTCCACCATGAGGGCCAGCGGCTGCCCGGAGATGGAGAGGATCAAAAGACGCGCGGTCTCCTTGTTTTCCGCGGGGGGAAGCCCGAAGCGCTTCCTCAGGTCGACGACCGGGATCACCGAACCGCGCAGGTTGATCACCCCCTCCACGAACGGGAGCGCCCTAGGCAGCGGCGCGAGCTTGGGAACCCTGATGATCTCCCTGATGCGCATGATGTCGACGGCGTAAAGCCCGTCGTCCATACGCAGGCAGGCGACCTGGATTTCCTGCAGTTCCTCAGTCATCGCCCCTCCTTCTCCTGCTGGTTGCCGAGCAGTTCCTCGATCACCTCGAGCACCTTGACCGACTTGAAGGGCTTCGTTATGTAGGCGTCGGCGCCGACCTGCTTGCCGTGCTCGAGGTCGCGGCTGCTTTTCTTGGCGGTGAGCATCACCACCGGGATGGCGCGCGTCGCATCGTTTTCCTTTATGTGGCGGCAGACCTCGAAACCGTCCATGTCCGGGAGCATCAGGTCCAGGACGATGAGGTCCGGCGCCTGCTGCGCGATCGACGCCAGGGCCTCCTTGCCGCCGCGTACGCCGGTCACCTGATATCCTTTGGAGGTGAAGAGGATGCTTTCAAGCTTCAGCAGACTCTCTTCATCCTCGACCACGAGGATCCTGTTTTTCTCCATGTTTCCCCCCTGCCGCCCCGTGGCTGCTACAAAAGCCCTACGTCCAGTACCTTTTCCATATCGAGCAGGATGAGCATCCTGCCGCTCACCCGGCCGATGCCGAGCACGAACTCCCGGTCGATCCCCTCGAGGACCACCGGCGGCGGTTCGATGCCGCCCTCGGCGATGCGGACCACCTGCACCACCTCGTCCACGAGGACGCCGGCGTAACCGTTTTCCCGCTTCACCACCACGATGCGCTCGCGCTCTGAGACCGCCCCGTCGGCGAGACCGAGCCGCGCCTTGATGTCGAAAACCGGGATGATGTTGCCGCGCAGGGAGAGGATGCCGCGGACGAAACCGGGAACCCTGGGAACCTCGGTCACCTCGCGCGGTTTGATGATCTCCTTTATGTCCATGATGCTGATGGCGTACTCCTCGCTTGCCACCCTGAAGCAGAGAAGCTCCACGCTGGCCGCGTCCAGTACGTCCTGCTGGGAGACCTCGATATCGAAGGAGGCCGACTCGCGTCCCTTGAGGATCACCGCAGCCGGGTCAAAGGCCTCAGGCTCATCCTCGAAGGAGTCGAACGCCTGCGTCTCCGCCTGCCATGGGCGGGACGCCTGCGGCAGCGGATCCGGGTCTACGGCAGCCGGTTCGAAATCGAGTTCGGCGAACTCATCCGCCTCGCGCTCCGCCGGAGCATCCTGCGCCGGTTGCGGCGCGGGTTCGGCCTGAGGCGCTACCCATTCCTGAGCCGTCCTCGGCGCCTCCCCGCGGGAAGCCTTCTTTCTGATCTCTGCAAGATTCATAGGACCTCGACAACCGTTCTATGTTCTACGTTCTACGTTCTAAGTTACGGGCAATGCGGATGCACGGTCCTAGTTCCGTCCCGCGCCTTGCCGCCGGTGCGGTCAACGTAGAACATAGAACGTAGAACTTAGAACCGCCGTTTAAGCCAGCAGCTCGGCCGCGGTCTCTTCGATGATCGAGGCGTCGATCCAGGCGGCGTCCCGGCCGTAACCGATCAAGAGCGCGTTGGTGGCGACGGCGTTGATGCGCCGCGGCACCCCGCCGGAAAGCTCGTAGATCCTCTGCACCGCATCGGGAGAGAAAAGCCCGGGCTCCCCGCCGGCCGCCACGATCCGGAAATCCAGATACTCGAGCGTCTCCTCGAGCCCAAGCGGCGCCAGGTGGAAACTGAGCGATATGCGCTGCCGAAACGGCTCGTAGACCGACGAGGCGAGCATCTCGCGCAGCTCGGGCTGCCCCATGATGATCACGCTCAAAAGGTTCCGGTCGTCGAGCTGGAAATTGGTAAGCAGACGCAGCTCGTCGAAAAGGTCCCGGTCCGGAATCATCTGCGCCTCGTCGATCACCACCACCGGGATGCGCCCTTCACCGTGCAGACGGTAGAGCGCCGTGGTGATCTCCTTCAGGAGCTGGTCCTTCTGCAAGGAGGGGACGTCCACCTGCAGACCGGAGGCGATCACGCGCAAAAGCTCGTCCGCGGTGAGGCGCGGGTTGAAGACGAACAGGAAGTGGTACCTATCCCCCATCCGGTCCATGAGCGCCCGCGAAATCGTGGTCTTGCCGCAGCCGATGTCGCCGGTCAGAAGGGCGATTTCGGTCTCCTCCACCGCATACTCGAGCCGCGCCAGGGCCTCCTGGTGCCCGGAACTCATGTAAAGGAACCGGGGATCGGGGGTCTTGCTGAAAGGCTTCTCGATGAGACCGTAAAACTCCTTGTACATCAGGCGCTCCCCCGGGTGGCCTCGCTGATCACGCCCCCGACGTCAAGCACCAGGATGGTGCGCTGATCCCCCAGGTCCGCCGCACCGGAGATGCCGCGGAAGCCGGCAAAGGTCTCGCCGATGGACTTGATGACGATGTCCTGCTGCCCCAGGAGGTCGTCGACCACGAGACCGAGCCTTTTCTCGGCGACCCCCACGACGACCACGTAGCAGCTCTCCGGCGCCGGAGTCCCCCCCTTCAGCTCGAAGAACTCGGAGAGGCGCAAAAGCGGCAGCGTCGTCTCGCGCAGTTGGATCACTTCCTTGCGCTCCACGGTCTTGATCTCCTTCTGCTCAACGATGATGCTTTCGAGGACCGAGGTGATCGGGAGGGCGTAGGTGCGTCCCGCGGTGGAGATGATGAGCGCCTTGATGATGGCGAGGGTGATGGGGAGGGTGATCACGAAACGGGCGCCCTGCCCCGGGAAGTTCTCCACGTCGATCAGGCCGGAGAGGGCGGCGATGTTGGTGCGCACCACGTCCATGCCGACGCCCCGACCGGAGATCTCGCTCACCGTGTCGGTGGTGGAGAAACCGGGGCGGAAGATGAAGTCGAGCGCCTCGCGGTCGTTCACCTCGTCCATGCTGTCGATGATGCCCAGTTGCATCGCCTTCTTCTTGACCCGCGACACGTCGATGCCGCCGCCGTCGTCATCGACCTGGATCACGACGTGGTTCCCCTTTTGGTAGGAGGAGAGGGTGATGGTTCCCTTCTCGTCCTTGCCCGCGGCGAGCCGTTCTTCGGGGGTCTCGATGCCGTGGTCGATGGAGTTTCTCACGATGTGCATGACCGGGTCGGAGATGTCCTCGATGATGAGCTTGTCGAGTTCGGTATCCGCGCCGTAGAGCTTCAGGTCGACCTTCTTCCCCTGTTCGCGGGAGATCTTCCTTATGATGCGTGACATCTTGTCGAAGAGCTGCCCCACCGGGATCATCCTGATCTCCATGACCCCCTTCTGCAACTCGGAGAGCTTCTTCTCGAGCCCCTTGGCGGCCTTGTTCAGATCCTGCGAGGGGACGATGAGGCCGTCGCGGCGCATCCGGTCGGCGACGTCGGCGATCATGGAATGGGAGAGGACCAGCTCGCCCACGATGTTCATGAGCAGGTCGAGCTTTCCGATGTCGACGCGCACGGTGCGGCTCATGCTCTTCGCGCTGAGCGCCGTCTCCGCCGGCACCTGGGGCTGGAACTCAACTTCCTCGTGCGCGGGTCCTGCTTCCGACTCGACCTCGACCTCGGCCTCGACCTCGGCGAAGGTCTGCGCACGCCGCGGGGCCTTGGCCTTCGCCGCGTCCCCGAATGCGTTGATGCTCAGGTGCTCCCGGTCGACAAGCGGGGTGAGGGCGTCGGCGGAGAGTTCCGAGCCGAAGAGGATCTCGAAGTCGATGCCGGAGTCGAGCCCGCTGGAGGCGGAGGGGAGCGTACTGATCACCTCGCCCGCCTGTTTCAGCGTCTCGGTGAGCTCCATGAGCTCGGAGTCGAAGGACGCAAGGAGGAGCGACACCCGGATCGAGTAGATGTTGCGCCCCTTCTTCACGTTCTCCAGGAGCCGGTGTTCCTCGTACTCTGTCATCGAGGAGAGAACCCGCTCGGGGATGTTGAGGCGGGCAAGCGGCGAATCCTGGTTTCCCTTCGGGCCGCGGGTGAGGCAGTCGTTGATGCGCTTCATGGCGCCCGAGAGGTCGGCCCCCTCGCCCCCCGACTCGCCTGCGCCGCGCACGAGCTGCGCCAGGAGTTCGGTCGACTCGAAGAGGGTGCTCACCACCGCCTGGTCCAGCTCCACCTTGCCGAGCCTCAGCGCGTCGAGGAGGTTTTCCAGGTGGTGTCCCAGTTCCGCGATGTCCGAGAGGCCGAACATCCCCGCGAGCCCCTTCAGGGAGTGCGCGCCGCGGAACACCGAGTTCACCAAGTCCGGGTTGCAGTCGCCGGTATCCGCGCAGTCGCTCAGCGAAACCAGGTCGAGACTCAACTGGTCGAGGATCTCCTCGGCCTCCGCGAGGAAATCCTTCAAAGCCTTCCCTATGTTGTCCTCAACGCTCATAGGCCCTTTCTCTCAACTGACGTTCAACGTTCAGCGTTCAACGTTCGATTTAGCCTTCCGCTCTGAATTAAACTAGTTGTGTCTGCGTGTACTCCTGAAGCCGGGTCGCCCTTTGCCATTGGCGTATTCAACGCGGAACGTAGAACGTAGAACGTTGAACGGCTTTATCCCAGATACTTCTGCACCAGTTCCTGCAGCTTCACCGGGTCGAACGGCTTCACCAGGTACTCGTTCGCCCCGAGTGCGCGCCCCTTCTCCAGGTCCTTCTCGCCGCTTTCGGTGGAAACGATGAAGAGGGGGATGGACTGGTAGTTCGGGTTGTTGCGCACGTAGCTGATCAGCTCCAGCCCGTTGATGTCGGGCATGTTGATGTCCGTAATGATCAGGTCCACCTGCTCGCGCGGCAAAAGCCGCAGCGCCTCGAACCCGCTCGCCGCCTCGACGATGGTGTATTTCTCTAGTTCGTCTATGGTGGAGACCAGCATGGAGCGCATGGTATTGGAATCTTCCGCTATAAGTATCCTCTTCACGTCACATTTCTCCTCGTCCCTGTTCCTGCAACCTGCGCTGCAGAAGGGCCTTCTCCATCGCGATGCCCGCCTGACTCAGGAATATCTCCAGCGAATCGGTGTCGCCCACGGGCTTGTCCTCCGGCAGGTTGTCGCCGTAGAGGACCGCTACGACCTTCCCTTCACTCACGATCGGCCCGACGAAATACTCCGCAGGGCGCCCGCCTCCGAGCTGTTCCAGGAAGTGATGGCTCCAGACGGAGGCGTCCACTTCCCCCTTCATGGGGAAACGGGTCTCGAGCACCTCGGTAAAGAGGGACTGCTCACCCCTCGGGATGGAAAGGGACCTGACCCTGGCGTCGGCGCGCCCGTCTTTGTCCTGCAGGCCGAACTGCCCGAGCCCCTGGATGGTCTCCTTCTTGACCAGCAGCACCACGGCGCGGTTCACGAACTCCGCCGCGAAACGAAGCACGAGCAGGATGATCCCGCCGCCGAGCTGCGGGTTGTTGAGCTCCTCGAGCATGCCGCGCAGTTGCGAGATGCCGGTGCTCTGGCTCACCTGCGGTCCGGGAAGCGCCGGCTCCTCCCCCATCTCGAGCCTCAGTTCGTCGCCGATGTTCACGCTGGTGAAGGAGGCGTCCTCCCCGGCGGCGAGACTTTCGAGCGCTTTTTGCAGCCTGGGGCCGAAGATGTCGAGCGCGTCGTCCAGGTCCCCCTTGGACGGCTTCATAAGCAGCGGAATGCCGAGGGTGCGCATCTTGCGCTGCGCCTCGTCGTTGGCGAAATCGGAGAATCCCAGAAGCGGCAGCTCCGGGAAGTTGTTGCGCACAAGTTCCAAAAGCTCAAGGCCGCCCAGGATGCCGGTGCCGTCCATGCGGGGCATGATCAGGTCCACGAGCACGGTCGGGCGCACGCCGTCACGGTACAGCGAGTCGACGCGGATGAGGGCATCCTCGCCCCGGTCCATCGCTTCCACCCTGAACCCCTGTGCGGCGAGAAGGTCGGTGAGCGCGGCAAGGGTCGCCGGGTCGTCGTCGACGAGCACGAGCGGCTTTCCGGCAGCGGCACCGGTCTGCGCGAAGAACGCCGCGGGGGTCTGCTCGCGGGGTGCGGGAGGAGTCTCCTCACGGGGTGCGGGAGCCGGCTCTGCGGGCGGTTCGACTTGGAAAGCGGGGACGTCGGGTGGGAAGGAAGGGGCCGCGGGGGCGCTCGGTGCGGGCTCATCGATCAGGTCGAAGGCGAAGTCGACCGACTCGTCGTGCACTGCGGCCTCATCGTGCTCTTCGCCGGACTCGCCGCGATGGCGCTGCTCGTCGATGATGCGCGACCCTTCCATGGCGAGGTATTGCGGGTTGAGCCCCTGCTGCAGCATGAACTGCACCGGGTCGAGCCTGGTACTGTCCCCCTCGCCGATCTCCTGCAGTTCGAACTCGAAGGTCCCCTCGGCCCACGCGAAGAGCGAGTAGACCACGTTCTCGATCTGCTCGCGCACCACCGTCTCGATGGCATCGGCGCTGACGTTGAAGCGGTCCACCATGATGGCGCCAAGGAGTTGCGTGTACCCCTCGTCGGCCTGGATGCTGAGCGCACGCTTCAAGATGCCGAGGTCGATCACCCCCTGCTGGATCAGCACCTCGCCGATGTTCTGATGGAAGGTCGACGAGGTGGCGCGGATAACCTGCCCGCTGCGGAAAAGCACCCGGGCCTCCCGTCCCCTGCTTTGCAGGGTGAGGACGCCGGATCTCCTGCTGAGGCTGACTATCTGCAGGATCTCGCCAAGTCCGAGATCTTCCAAATTGCCGACTAGACTCATTGATGCCGCTCGCTGTGCGTGGGAGGTAGATTAAAAATAGGCATCATACTAAACCATCGTATCGGCCAAGTAAAGAATGATTTAGGTATCTTTCTTGTCTCTGCCACGGAAAATGAGTTTCAATGGAGTCCCGTCGAAACAGAAAGCCTCTCTAAAACGGTTCATGATGTACCGCTCATAGGAAAAATGAATCCCCTCCGGACGGTTGGTGAAGATGACAAAGGAAGGAGGTTTCACCCCTACCTGTGTCGCATAGTAAAACTTCACCCTTCTGCCGCCGTCGAGCGGTGCGTGATTCTCGTCCACGGCCTGATTGAAGATCCGGTTCAGCTCCCCGGTCGGGACCCTCTTGCAGTACTGCTCCATGACACGGTCCACCTCGGTGATGATCTTGCCGGTGCGCTGACCGGTGGAAGCCGAGATGAAAAGGATCGGCGCGAAGGGGAGGTACTTGAAATGACGGCGAATGTCGTCGGTGAACTTCCCGATGCTGGAGTTGTCCTTTTGCAGGGTGTCCCACTTGTTGACGACGAAGATGCAGCCGCGCCCCGCCTCGTAGGCGTAACCGGCGATCTTCGTGTCCTGCTCGGTGACCCCTTCCTCGGCGTTCAGCACGATGAGCACCACGTCCGCCCGCTCGATGGAGCGCAGGGCGTCCATGACCGAGTACTTCTCCACCTTCTCGACGGTCTTCCCCTTGCGGCGGATGCCGGCGGTATCGATCAGGAGGTACGGCTTCTTGTTGACGGTGAAGCGGGTGTCGACCGCGTCCCTCGTGGTGCCGGCGGTGGGGTTCGCCACCACGCGCTCGTATCCGAGGAGACGGTTCACCAGGGTGGATTTCCCGACGTTCGGGCGCCCGACGACGGCGATCCTCGTGATCTCCTCGTCCTCGTCCTTATCCCGGTTGTAGGGGAGAGCGGCCAGCACCTCGTCCATCAGGTCGCCTACGCCGCGGTTGTGCTCGGCGGAGATGGTGTGGATGTGGTCGACGCCGAGGCAGTAGAAATCGCCGGCGTTCGCCTCCTGCTTCTCGCCGTCCACCTTGTTGATGATGTGGAACACCGGCTTGTTGATGCGCCGCAGCAGCTCGACCACGTCGCGGTCCGCGGGGGTGAGCCCGTCGCGGGCGTCCATCACGAAGAGGATCAGGTCCGCCTCTTCCATGGCGAAGCGGGACTGCTCCCTCATCTGCTGCAAGAGCTTGTCCGAGGTCTCCGGCTCGAAACCGCCGGTGTCGACCAGGATGAAGGGGACGTCGAAGCGGTTCACTTCGGCGTAGTTACGATCCCGGGTGACCCCGGGCATGTCGTCGACCATCGCCTTGCGGCGCCCGACCAGCCTGTTGAAGAGGGTGGACTTCCCGACGTTCGGGCGTCCGACGATGGCAATAATAGGTTTCATGTTTTTCCGGCTGAAAGCGGGTGAATCCATAAGATGCTAAAAAAACGCGCGCTTTCGGTTTTAATGTATTGAACAGCTAACCGGTATGTGTAACATTTTGCCGTGCAATAAGCAACATATACAATTTAGTCCCAAAAGGCCGTCGGCAACGGGCTTACGGGCGGCAAGGACAACCTCCCCAACGGGCATATCCCTTGACGACCATATCTCCAAAGGATATCATCGCCATGATCATATCGTTCAAGGACAAAGAGGCGGAAAAGCTGTTCAACGGGAAGTTTTCCGCAAAGCTGCCCCAAGACATCCAGCGGACTGCGGCCACCAAACTAGCGATACTGCATGCGGTGACGGCACTGGAAACGTTGAGGGCACCCCCATCGAACTATCTGGAGGCGCTGCGCGGAGATCGCCAGGGGCAATACAGTATCAGGATCAACAGGCAGTGGCGCATTTGTTTTACGTGGGATGAGGGCAACGCAGCCGATGTGGAGATAGTCGACTACCACTGAAGGAGAAGAGATGAGCAAGAGAGATTTCCCCCCTGTACATCCCGGCGAGGTACTGCTGGCTGAGTTTCTGCAGCCGATGGGCATCACGCAGTACCGGCTTGCGAAGGATATCGGCGTAACACCGCGACGCATCAACGAGATAGTCCATGGCCGGCGTGCCGTCACCGCTGACACCGCGCTGCGCCTTGGCCGCTTCTTCGGAATGGAAGCCCAGTTCTGGCTCAACCTTCAGAATCATTACGACATGGAAGTGGCATTGGAGGCATTACAGGGGCGACTGGAGACAGAAGTACGTCCCTTCTCCCGCGCCGCCTGACACAGGCGCGCTCATTTCAGAGTATGACGCAGCGAGAGACTGCTCAAAGGTGCGCGATGATCCCTCCGATACTGTTCGGAAAGGCTCTTTTGCCTCGCGCGAGAATTGACAATGCAGGCGTAATCTGCTAGGTTGACGATCCGCCTGCAGCAGGACTGTGACCCCGTTGTGTCGGACGCCACGCCCTTCCCCCCGCCTCCCGCCGCACGCTGCCGGCAAGATCTCTAAAACTTCAGGAACGGAGCCCTACATGCACAAGAAGCTCTATATCCCCGGACCGATCGAGGTGAGCCCGGAGATCCTCCAGGCCATGGCAACCCCGATGATCGGCCACCGCATGCCGGAGTACGCCCGCCTGCACAAGGGCGTCACCGATAAGCTGAAGCGGCTCATGTCCACCTCCGACAAAGTGTTCCTCTCCACCTCGAGCGCCTTCGGCGCCATGGAAGGGGCGGTACGCAACCTCGTCGGCAAGCGCTGCGCGAACTTCTGCAACGGCGCCTTCTCCGACAAGTGGCACAAGGTCACCCTCTCCTGCGGCAAGGAGGCTGACGCCTTCAAGGCCGAGTGGGGCCAGCCGATCACCCCCGAGATGGTCGACGCAGCACTTGCCACCGGCAAGTACGACGCCATCACCCTCATCCACAACGAAACGTCCACCGGCACCATGAGCCCGCTCTTCGAGATCGGCGAGGTGCTCAAGAAATACCCGGACGTGGTCTCCATCATCGACACCGTCTCCTCGATGAGCGCGCTTCCCATCCCCATCGACGAGATCGGGATCGACTGCTGCGTCTTCGGCGTGCAGAAGGCCTTCGCCCTGCCGCCGGGTCTCGCCGTCTTCACCGCGAGCGAGAAGGCGCTGGAGCGCGCGAAGACGGTGCCGGGACGCGGCTACTACTTCGACTTCCTCGAGTTCCTCGCCGCCGACGAGAAGGACAACACCCCGTCCACCCCGTGCATCTCGCTCATCTACGCCATGGACCTGCAGTTGGAGAGGATCTTTGCCGAGGGTCTCGAGAAGCGCTGGCAGCGTCACCAGGAGATGGCCGACTTCATGCGCGCCTGGGTCGGGGAAAAGGGCTTCGGCATCCTTCCCGCCGAAGGGTACCGCTCCGTCACCCTCACCTGCGCGACCAACGACCGCGGCGTGGACCTGGCGCTTGTGAAGAAACAGCTGGGCGAACGCGGCATTGCGTTCGATGACGGCTACGGGAAACTGAAAGGGAAGACCTTCCGCGTGGCCCACATGGGCGACATGCAGCTGGAAGATCTCAAACAGATTACAACCGAATTGGAGGGGATCCTGCAGGGTCTCTAACAGACGAAGGGGGGGAGCAGTTCAGCTCCCCCCCTTTTTAAATGCTTTACTCGGGCTCGAAAGCCTCCTTGCCGACGCCGCAGATGGGACAGACCCAGTCGTCCGGCAGGTCCGCGAAGGGTGTTCCCGGCGGCACGCCGTTGTCGGGGTCGCCGACGTAAGGGTCATAGACATACTGGCATACGGTGCAGATGTAAGGCTCCATTAAACACCCCCTCGGTATCTGTTCTGGGACCGCAAAAGTCTAGCAGACCGCCGTGAAGTGTCAATTCGGGCCCGCGGCTGAATTTGAACTTGCTTTCACAATACGCTGTGTTACATTGCAATAATTAAAATCTCAGAACCGGGAGGTGAGAAGACAGACGTTCGATGCAGCAAAGGCACAGGTCTCTCGGCAAAGACGAGCGACTCACAGCAGCATGGCACAGTGAAGAAGACGGACGAACAAGACACAGGGCGAGGACACCACTGCAACATCCCCCGCACCAGAGGTCCAAGCAATCCCGCAGTTCTTAAGTCATCACAGTCCCGTAATCGAACGCAGCACATATTCCAAACAGCAGACCGACCGGAAATTCCGGCAGCGGATACGTTTGCACCCGCCGTCTCCTCTCGGTCTTCCGCCACCTAAGGCGAAGGAGGGTGACCCATGGAAACGATGATCAGCAACACCCAAGAGACATTAGCGTCACGTGTTATCGCGTCGAAATACCCAAAGGAGGGAATAGGCATGAGTTACGAAGTAAAGAACAAGCAACTGTTGGCCTGGGTGAAGGAAGTGGCAGAGATGTGCCAGCCGGACCAGATCCACTGGTGTGACGGCAGCGAGGCGGAGTACGACAGCCTCTGCGAGCAGCTCGTCAAGGGGGGCACCTTCAAGAAGCTGAACCCGGAGAAGCGTCCGAACAGCTACCTCGCCTGGTCCGACCCCGGCGACGTCGCGCGCGTCGAAGACCGCACCTTCATCTGCTCCATCGCGAAACAGGACGCCGGCCCGACCAACAACTGGATGCCCCCCAAAGAGATGAAGAAGACCTTGACCGGTCTCTTCACCGGCTGCATGAAGGGGCGCACCATGTACGTCATCCCCTTCTCCATGGGTCCCCTGGGCTCCAACATCGCCAAGATCGGCGTCGAGATCTCCGACTCCGCCTACGTCGCGGTCAACATGAAGATCATGACCCGCATGGGCAAGAAGGTCATCGACATCCTTGGCGAGAACGGCGAGTTCGTCCCCTGCCTCCACTCGGTCGGCGCACCGCTTGCCGCGGGCCAGAAAGACGTGCCCTGGCCGTGCAACAAGGAGAAGTACATCGTTCACTTCCCGGAGGAGCGCTCCATCTGGTCCTTCGGTTCCGGCTACGGCGGCAACGCGCTTCTCGGCAAGAAATGCCTCGCGCTCAGGATCGCCTCCAAGATCGCCAAGGACGAAGGGTGGCTCGCCGAGCACATGCTGATCCTCGGCATAGAGACCCCGGAAGGCGAGAAGACCTACCTCGGCGCAGCCTTCCCGAGCGCCTGCGGCAAGACCAACCTCTCCATGCTGGTCCCGCCCGACCACTTCAAGCAGAGCGGCTACAAGATCTCCACCGTCGGCGACGACATCGCGTGGATCAAGCCCGGCCCGGACGGCCAGCTCTACGCCATCAACCCGGAAGCGGGCTTCTTCGGCGTGGCCCCCGGCACCTCGTTCAAGTCCAACCCGAACGCGATGCACTCCTGCGCCAAGAACACCATCTTCACCAACGTGGCGCTCACCGAAGACGGCGACGTCTGGTGGGAAGGGATGACCGACGAGCTCCCCGCGAAACTGACCGACTGGCAGGGTAACGCGTGGACCCCGGGCTGCGGCAAAAACGCGGCGCACCCGAACTCCCGCTTCACCTCCCCGGCTTCCCAGTGCCCCTCCATCGACCCCGCCTGGGAAGACCCGAAGGGCGTTCCGATGAAGGCGTTCGTGTTCGGCGGCCGTCGCAACAACGTGATCCCGCTCGTCTACCAGGCCTTCAACTGGAGCTACGGCGTGTACCTCGCAGCCACCATGGGGAGCGAGACCACCGCGGCCGCGGTCGGCGCCATCGGCAACGTACGCCGCGACCCGTTCGCGATGCTGCCCTTCACCGGCTACCACGTGGCGGACTACTTCAACCACTGGCTGCAGGTCGGCCGCACCACCCCGAACCCGCCGCGCATCTTCTCCGTCAACTGGTTCAGAAAAGACGCCAACGGCAAGTTCCTCTGGCCGGGCTTCGGCGAGAACATGCGCGTTCTCAAGTGGATCGCCGACCGCGCCAACGGCCGCGGCGCTTCCGTGGAGAGCCCGCTCGGCTGGATGCCGCGCTACGAGGACATCGACTGGACCGGCCTCGGCTCGGTTTCCCGCGAGCAGTACCACGAGCTCATGTCCATCGACCGTGACGTCTGGAAGGAGGAGATCCTCTCCCACGAGGAGCTCTTCGTGAAGATGTACGACCGTCTCCCGAAGGAGTTCCTCCACATCCGCGAGATGATCCTTTCCGGCCTGTGGCGTTCCCCGGAGCACTGGGAGCAGTTCAACCCGCTGACCCCCGAGGAAGGCTTCAACGACTAACGCGTTGAAAAACTGGATGAACAACGAGGGCCCCGATCGAAAGATCGGGGCCCTTTCTCTTTGCAGCGGCGGTTGCAAACATAACCGCTCCTGATATCTTTTAATCTCGTCGCAGATACAATGAGAGGGAGGACGCAGTGAGATTAAACGACATAACCAGAGGCCACGGACTGGAAGAACACGGCATCACCAACGCGAACCTCATCTACTGGACCTCCCCCACCTCAGTCCTTTACGAACAGGTGGTCCGGCGCGGCGAGGGACTCATCTCCCACATGGGAGCCCTCACCGTAAAGACCGGCCACTACACCGGGCGCGCAGCCAACGACAAGTTCATCGTCGAGGAGCCCTCGAGCAGCCACCTCGTCAACTGGGGCAAGGTGAACCGCCCCTTCGAAGCGGAACGCTTCGATGCGCTCTACAAGAAGATGTGCAACTACATGCAGGGTCGCGACCTCTTCGTGCAGGACTGCTTCGCCGGGGCAAGCCCCGCGCACCGCATCCCGGTGCGCATCATAAGCGAGCGCGCCTGGCACTCGCTGTTCGCCCGCAACATGTTCCTGCGCGCCACCCAGGAAGAGCTCCTCACCCACAAGACCGAGTTCACCGTCATCGACCTTCCCGCCTTCCACGCCCAACCGAAGATCGACGGCACCAACTCCGAGGCCTTCATCATCATCAATTTCGCGAGGAAGCTCGTCATCATCGGCGGCACCAGCTACGCAGGCGAGATCAAGAAGTCGATCTTCACCGTGCTGAACTACCTGCTGCCGCAAAAGAACGTGATGTCGATGCACTGCTCGGCCAACACCGGCCCGCAGGGGGACGTCGCCGTCTTCTTCGGCCTCTCCGGCACCGGCAAGACGACGCTCTCCGCGGCACCGAACCGGCTCTTGATCGGCGACGACGAACACGGCTGGGACGAGGACGGCGTGTTCAACTTCGAGGGGGGATGCTACGCCAAGGTGATCAACCTCTCCCCCGAGAGCGAACCGGAGATCTACCAGTGCACCAGGAGGTTCGGCACCATCCTCGAGAACGTCGCGATCGACACCATCTCGCGCCGTATCGACCTGGACGACGCCTCCTTCACCGAAAACACCCGGGCCTCATATCCCATAACCCACATCCCGAACATCGTCCCGTCCGGGGCGGGTGGGCACCCGAACAACATCATCATGCTGACCTGCGACGCCTTCGGCGTGCTCCCCCCGATCGCGAAGCTCACCCCCGAGCAGGCGATGTACCACTTCCTCTCCGGCTACACGGCGAAGGTCGCCGGCACCGAGGCGGGGGTCACCGAGCCGCAGGCGACCTTCTCCGCCTGCTTCGGCGCCCCCTTCATGGCGCTCAAGCCTTCGCTCTACGCGGACCTCCTCGGCAAGAAGATCGCGGCGAGGGAGGTCGACTGCTGGCTGGTCAACACGGGATGGAGCGGCGGAGGCCCCGGAGTGGGAGGGAGGATGAAGATATCCTATTCGCGTGCGCTGGTGAACGCGGCACTCGACGGCACGCTCGCGCAGGGTGACTTCGTGAAGGATCCGGTTTTCGGCCTTAACATCCCCGTCTCCTGCCCCGGTTTGCCGCAGGAAATCCTCAACCCGAGAAACGCCTGGAGCGACAAGGCGGCGTACGACGCGACGGCGCAAAAGCTCGTAGAGATGTTCCGTCACAATTTCGAGCAGTTCAAGGAGAGCGCGTCACCGGAGATCGCCGCAGTTCTCTAGTTGCATCGCGCTTCGACGTTGCTATCATTAAAACAACGGCTCAGGAGGTTACCATGAAACGGGTACATTCGGAGATTTGTGATACCACGGAGAGAAGGGAGCAGCGGGTGCAGGTACGCAACAAGAGGACCGGCGAGACCGGTCTCAGTTACGGCTGCACCATCGAGGGGGACACCGTCCAGGTGGAACTCTCCGACGGCAGCCTCGACAGCTGGCCCGAAGACGACTGCGAAATGGTTTCGTAACCCATTGTCACGGGGGCGACCGGCAGCAACGCGATCCTTTCGTGCCTCCGGCCGCCTCCGTGGCAGCAAGCATAAAGAGAAAAGGCCGCCCTTACGGGGCGGCCTTTTTGCGTGGACGAAGGCCTCATCCGGATTGCCGTACAGAGAAGGTTTGAAGGGAACAGCGAATGAATGTATGCTGTGCGCATAGCCGATGCGCAGGAGCTCTTATGCAAATAAACATCTTTGACCCCGATGCCCCGAAAAAATCGACCAACCTCAGCATCAACAGCGACCTGCTTCGCCAAGCAAAAGAGCGACGCATCAATCTTTCACAGGCCCTGGAAGCACGGCTTGCCGAGATGCTGAGGGAAGAATTTCACCTGCACTGGAACGAAGAGAACAAAGAGGGCATTGAAGATTACAATCGCCGCGTGGAGGCCGAAGGAACCTTCGGAGACGGCCGGAGGCAGTTCTGATGGGGCAGTTCGACGTTTACGAGAATCCGGACCCTCATTCCAGGACTTCGGTGCCTTACCTCCTCGACGTGCAGGCCGACTTGCTCAACAAGCTCGCGACTCGCGTTGTGGTCCCGCTTGTCGCCGCGGCGACGATGGGAACCCCGATCAGGCTTCTCAACCCGCAGTTCGTAGTTGAAGGGAAGACCGTAGTCATGTCCACGGCGGAGTTGTCAGGCATACACATCCGGCAGCTTGGTGCGAAGACAGGCACTCTCAAAGATTCACGTGCAGAGATCATCGCCGCTTTGGACTTCCTGTTCATGGGGTTTTAACGGGTCAGCTTTTCATCGTGTCATTACTCATTATTGAGAGCATCAACGGAGAAAGGCCGCCCTTCCACGGGCGGCCTTTCCATTTTTGAAGAAGCAGAAGGAAACGGCTAGGAGAGGCGGAACCTCCCGATGACGCGGTTCAATCCGTCTGAGCGGTCCTTCATGCCGCGGGCGAGCTGCGAAGAGTCCCTGAGGCTCCGCGCCCCCTCCTGCAGTCCCTCGTTCACCTGCTGCACGTTGGCCGCGATCTCGCCGGTTGCGGCGCTCTGCTCCTCGGCGGCGGTGGCGATCTGGTTCACCTGCGACGTGACATGGTCCACCTGGTCGAGGATCTCCTTCAGCGCGGTTCCGGAACGGGCGGCCTCCTCGCTGCCGATCTCAACCTCGCGCACCCCGGCCTCCATGACGGCGACCGCAGCCTTCGTCTCGGACTGGATTCCCTTGATCATCTCGCCTATCTCGCGGGTGGCCCGGGCGGTACGCTCGGCCAAGGCGCGCACCTCGTCGGCCACCACCGCGAAGCCGCGCCCCTGCTCGCCCGCGCGCGCCGCTTCGATGGCGGCGTTAAGCGCCAGAAGATTCGTCTGGTCGGCGATGTCCTCGATGGTGCTGATGATGGCGCCGATCTGGTCCGAGCGGGCGCCAAGCCCTTCCACGGTCTGGGCCGAGGCGGTCACCTGTTCGGCCAGGCGGCGCATCGACTCGAGGGTCTTGTCGAGGATGGAGGCACCGCTCATCGCCTTGCTGCTCGCAAGCTTCGCCCCCTCGGCGGCGCTCATGCAATTGGCAGCGATGTCATTGGTCGTGGCGGCCATCTGCTCGCTTGCCGTGGCAACCGACGCCGACTTCGCGGCGAGATCGTCGATGTCCGCCGCGATCCCCTCGGAGATGCCGGAGAGCCGCTCGCTTGAGTTGCCGACTTCCCGGCTTTCCGAGACCACCTCCTGCATGATCAACTGGATCTTCTCGATGAAAAGGTTGAAGGCCTCGGAGAGCTTCCCCACCTCGTCCTGCGAGTTGACCGGCAACCTCCTGGTCAGGTCCCCTTCTCCCTGGGCCAGTTCCCGGGCCATATCCACGATGCTGCGCAGCGGCTTCAGCGCGAGGCCGACTCCGAAGCCCAGCGCGACCACGCTGAGAACGAGCACCACCACCGCCGCCCCCAGCATCCAGGTGAACTGCAGGTTGGCATGCGAGACCCCCTCCTCCCTGACCTTGGCTGCCTCAGCTTCCACGTCATCGGTATAGACACCGGTCCCCACCTCCCAGTCCCACGGAGCGAAGTGTCCTATGTAGGTGAGCTTCGGCAACGGCTGCCCGTCAGGAGTCTTAGGGAAGGCGTATTCCACGAAACCGCCCCCCGCGCGCGCCGCCTTTACGAACTCGCGCACGAACATCTTGTCCTTTTTGTCCTTCAGATCGGTGATGTCCTTCCCCTCAAGCTCCGTCTTCACCGGAACCATGATGGCACGACTGCGCTCACCTTCCAGTTGGTGCACCATGAAGTAGCCGCTCTTGTTCTCAAAGAAACGGACCGGGCGCAGCAGTTCCAGGGCGTGCTTCTTGGCCGCCTCCATGTCGCCCCCTGACGCCTGGGCCTCCTTGTACACCGCGTCGATGATGCCAAGGGCCACGGTTATCTCGCTCTTCAGTTCCTGCTTGCGCAACTCGATCGCTTTCGCCTTCAGGGTCTGATACCCCTTCTCGTTGGTGCTCAGGATGGCTTGCCGGGCGATGCCGATAAGCACCACGGCAAGCAACATGACTACGAGTGAAGCCCCTCCCAGAACCTTCACCTTGATGCTGAACCTGCTGCTTTGCATAGCGCGCTCCTCCTGCTATCATTTGGCTGCCGCATATCTGTCATCGCCGTTATTACTACTGCAATACGTAGCAGTTTCGGCACGGCCAGAGGTTACTTGAGACAATACTCGACCGGCAGGAATAAGAGAAAACGTACACCCTGCGTTAAAGGAGACTACGATGCCTAAAGCTATTTGCTTCGAACAGTTCGGAGGCCCGGAGGTGATGAAGTGGACGGACGTCGACGTGCCGGAACCGGGACAGGGAGAGGCACGCGTCCGCCACAAGGCGGTGGGGGTCAACTTCGTGGACGTCTACCAGCGCAGCGGGCTTTACAAGGTGCCTCTGCCGTCCATCGCCGGCAACGAAGGAGCCGGCGTAGTCGAGGCCGTCGGGGCCGGGGTGACGCTGGTCAAACCCGGCGACCGCGTCGCCTACGCGGGGGTGATGGGGGCGTACTGCGAAGTGAGGAACATCAAGGCGGAGCGGCTTTGCCTCCTCCCCGACGACATCTCCTTCGAGCAGGCGGCGGCCATGATGCTCAAGGGGCTCACCGTCCAGTACCTGATCCGCAGGACCTACCGGGTGGAGGCCGGTGACACGGTGGTATTCCACGCGGCGGCAGGCGGCGTCGGGACCATCGCATGCCAATGGCTGAGGATGCTGGGGGCGAAGGTGATCGGCACGGCCGGCTCGGAAGCGAAGTGCGCGCTCGCGCGGCAAAACGGCGCCGATTTCTGCATCGATTACCGGAGAGAAAACATCCTCGAGCGCGTGAAGGAGATCACGGGCGGCGCAGGCGCCGCGGTCGTGTACGACTCCGTCGGCAAGGACACCTTCGAGACCTCGCTCAAATCACTGCGCCCCCGCGGGCTGATGGTCTCTTTCGGCAACGCCTCGGGGCCCGTCCCGCCGCTCGACCTGCTGCTGCTCTCCCAGCTGGGCTCACTCTACGTCACCCGCCCCACCCTCGCCACCTACATCGCACGGCGCTCCGACCTCGAGGAAGCCGCCGCCGAACTCTTCGGCGTAGTCACCTCCGGCGCCGTGAAGATCGAGATCAACCAGCGGTACCCCCTGCAGCAAGCACCCCTGGCGCACCAGGATCTGGAGGGCCGCAGAACCACAGGCTCCACAATACTACTCACGGACTGATCCGGTATTCCGACGACGCCGCGCCTTTGACGCCATGAGCGGGCGGCGCGGCGTCTTTCATCTACTTCTCTCGTCTTAGGTCCGGTCGACGCGCCTCTCCAGATGACAGTATTGTAATGTTGATGTCATTTTCAGGTAATACAAATTTTCCTATATTGGCATGCGTTCGGCGATGCCATGAGGGGTCCCCGTGATCGACCGTATCCCTGGAGTTGTGCCCCATGCAGAATCCGATTGACTTCGTGACCCGCCCCGATGCGTCGCGCCGCCGTGACCTCCTGATACTTGCCCTTCTCTTTGGTGTACTCTTCCTGCAGTTGCTCGGCCACTACCCGCTCATCGACCCGGACGAAACCCGCTACGCGGAGATCCCGCGCGAGATGCTGGAGCGCGGCGACCTGATCACCCCGCTTCTGAACTACGTCAAGTACTTCGAAAAGCCGGTGCTTCTCTACTGGCTGAACGCCCTCTCCTTCACCTTGTTCGGCATCAGCGAGTTTGCCGCCCGTCTGGCCTGCGCCCTGAGCGGGCTCGGCACGGTGCTCTTCAGCTACCATCTGGGGCGCGAACTCTTCGGGCGCCGTGTCGGACTGCTAAGCGCCCTGGTCCTCGGAGGGTGCACCGGCTTCCTGATCCAGAGCAGGATGAACCTGACCGACATCCCCCTCACCTTCACCATGACGGTGGCCCTTGGAAGCTACATCCTCGCCGCCAGGGACGCCGACCACCCAAGGCCCGGCTACTATTACCTCTTCTACCTTTTCGCCGCTCTCGCGGTCCTCGCCAAGGGGTTGATCGGCATCGTCCTCCCCGGCGCGGTGATCTTCTGGCACATCGCGCTGACCCGGCGCTGGCGCATCCTGAAGGAGATGCGTCTGCCAACCGGCATAATGCTCTTTCTCGCGGTCGCCGCCCCGTGGTTTGTGGTCGTGTGCCAACGCAACCCCGAGTTCTTCCAGTTCTTCTTCATCCACGAACACTTCGAGCGCTTCCTGACCAAGGTGCACCACCGCTACCAGCCGTTTTGGTACTTCATCCCGATCCTGTTCGGCTTCATGATCCCATGGTCCTTCTTCATCCCTGCGGCGCTGCGGGGATTCTGGCGCGAGCGCTCCGTTCCCGGCGGGGAGTCCCGCCTCTACCTCGCGCTTTGGGCCATCATCATCTTCCTGTTCTTTTCCAAGTCGAACTCGAAGCTGCCGGCCTACATCCTGCCGGTCTACCCGGCGCTCGCCGTACTGATCGCCGTGCTGTTCGACAAGGCGCTAAACGGTGACTTCCGTCCCCTGCGCCGCCCGGCGCTCGCCTTCGGCTGGCTCCTCGTCCTTCTCGGCTGCGGTTCGATGATTTACCCGCTGGTCGCCCACAGACCGCTCGTCGCCCCGATCGGCGGACTCGTCGTAGGCTCGATACTGCTCGTGCAGGGGGCCTTTTCCGTCGGTGCCGCCATGCGTCAGGACCCGCGCGGACTCTTCACGGGGATGCTGCTCGGCTCGGTCCTGTTATTTCTGGCCGCACCGAACTTCATCTATCCGCTCTTCGCGGAGCGTAAATCGTACCGGGAGCCTGGTGAAATCGTGAAAAGACTGGCCGGACCCGACGCGGTGCTCGTAAGCCAGGGTCTGCGCCAGGGGCTCTCCTTCTACTCGGGGCGCCGCGTGGCGATCTTCGGCGGCACCGGCGAAATCGAATTCGGCAGCAAGATCGGCGACCAGTCCGCCTGGTTCCTCGACCAGACGCGCTTCCTCGCGCTCTGGGACGGACCGCGACCCGTGTACGCGATGATTCTGCGCAAGTACCTGCCCGAGCTTTCCCACGAGGGCAAGGCCTCCCCGCGCATCCTCTGGCAAAGCTCCAAGCACTACCTCGTAACCAACAGATAAACCAACAGGCCGCCTCGCACGCCGCCTAAGCCTCATCAGCAGCAAAGGAGAAAGATATGAAGGTACTGATCCTCGGAGTGAACGGCTTCATCGGCAACGCCCTCACCCACCGTATTCTCACCACCACGGACTGGGAGGTCTACGGCCTCGACATGGCCTGCGACAAACTGGAGCGCTCCATGGGGCATCCGCGCTTTCACTTCCTCGAAGGCGACATCACCATCAACAAGGAGTGGATCGAGTACAACATCAAGAAGTGCGACGTGGTGCTGCCGCTGGTTGCCATAGCGACCCCCGTCACTTACGTCAAGGACCCGCTCCGGGTCTTCGAGCTCGACTTCGAGGAAAACCTCAAGGTGATCCGCCTCTGCGCGAAATACAACAAGCGCATCATCTTCCCCTCGACCTCCGAGGTGTACGGCATGAGCCCGGACCGGGAGTTCGACGAGGAGAGCTCGCCGCTCATGCTGGGCCCCATCAACAAGGAACGCTGGATCTACTCCTGCGCGAAGCAGATGCTGGACCGGGTCATCTACGCCTACGGCGCCCACGAGGGGCTGCGTTACACCCTGTTCCGCCCCTTCAACTGGATCGGTCCGAAGCTTGACTCCATCAGCACCGCGAAGGAGGGGAGTTCCCGCGTCCTGACACAGTTCCTCTACAACATCCTGGCAGGCGAGCCGATACAGCTTGTGGACGGCGGCGAGCAGCGCCGCTCCTTCACCTTCCTGGAGGACGGGATCGGTTGCCTGATGCGCATCATCGAGAACCGCGACGGCTGCGCCGATGCCGGCATCTTCAACATCGGCAACCCCGACAACGACCTGTCGGTCAAGGAACTGGCCGAAAAACTCCTCGAGATGGTAGGGCAGTATCCCGGTTACGAGGAGAAGGCGAAAGCGTGCCGCATCATCGAGGTCACCTCCGACAAGTTCTACGGCAAGGGATACCAGGACATGCTGAACAGGGTTCCTTCGGTTAAAAACGCCAAGCAGCGCCTGGGATGGGAGCCGACCACCTCGGTGGAAGACGCCTTGAAGCAGACCCTCGATTTCTACCTGATCGAGCAGCGGGAAACCATCCAGCACCTTTTGTAATTCCGGAGGCCACGTGCGCAGCGAGTTTCTGCCCTTTTCCACTCCGACCATCGACGACGCGGAGATCGCCGAGGTGGTCGACTCTCTAAAATCCGGCTGGATCACCACCGGCCCGAAAGTGAAGCGCTTCGAGGAAGAGTTCCGCTCCTATGTCGGGGCGCCGTTCGCCGTTCCCCTCTCCTCGGCCACGGCGGGGCTCCACCTCGCCCTGCTGGCGCTGAAGTTTCGCGAGGGAGACGAGGTCATCACGACGCCGATGACTTTCGCCTCCACGGTGAGCATCTGCGTGCTGTGCGGGCTGAAGCCGGTCCTCGTGGACATCGAGCCGGGGACTTTGAACCTGGACGTGACCCGCGTGCGCGAGAAGATCACCTCCCGCACCAGGGCCATCATCCCGGTGCACTTCGCCGGACAGCCCTGCGACATGGACCCGATCTTCGAGCTCGCCCGCGAGTTCGATCTCACCGTCATCGAGGACGCGGCCCACGCCGCCGGAACCGAGTACAAGGGACGCAGGATCGGCTCCTTGGACAGCATCTCGATATTCTCCTTCCACCCGAACAAGAACATCACAACCGGCGAAGGCGGCATGGTCTGCACGCCGAACGAGACGCTTGCCGAAGAGGTGTCGCTGCTCAAGTTCCACGGCATGAGCCGCGAGGCGTGGAAGCGCTTCGCCGCGAGCGGGACGCCGAACTACGACATCGTGCTCCCCGGCTTCAAGTACAACATGATGGACATCCAGGCAGCCATCGGCATCCACCAGCTGCCCAAGCTCGACGGCTTCATCGAGCGGCGCACCGAGATCGCCCATTTCTACAACGAAGCCTTCGCCGACGTCGCCGAGCTCTGCCTACCGGCGTACGCCCCGTACCAGCAGCGCCACGCCTGGCACCTCTACACGCCGCTCGTGAAGATAGAGCGGCTGACGATCGACCGCGACGGTTTCATGGCCCGGTTGAAGGAACTCAACATCGGCAGCGGGCTGCACTACAAGGCGGTGCACCGGCATAGCTGGTACCAGGAAAACCTGCCCCAGCCCGAAGGCTCGCTCCCGAACGCCGACTACGCCTCCGACCGCATCCTGTCGCTGCCGCTCTTCCCGAAGATGACCGATGCGGACGCAAGCGACGTGGTCGAGGCGGTGAAGACGGTGATCGCAAGGAACCGCAAATGACCCCGTACCTCTCCATCGTGGTTCCCGTCTACAACGAGGAAGGGAACCTGGAAAACCTGATGGGCCGCCTCTACCCCGTGCTGCGCGGGATGGGGCGCCCCTTCGAGATCATCTTCACCGACGACGGCAGCCGCGACCGCTCCCTGGAAATCCTGCGGGGCTTTGCGGAAGCCTACCCCGAGGTGCGGGTGATCGAGTTCAACGGCAACTTCGGTCAGCACATGGCCATCCTCGCGGCGTTCGAGATCAGCCGGGGCGAGGTGGTGGTCACCCTGGACGCCGACCTGCAGAACCCGCCGGAGGAGATCCCGAAGCTCGTGGCCGAGATGGAAAAAGGGCACGACGTCGTCGGGAGCATCCGGATGAAGCGTCAGGACACCTTCTTCCGCAAGAGCGCCTCGCGCCTGGTCAACGTGACGACCCGCAAGATGACGGGCATGAAGATGACCGACTACGGCTGCATGTTGCGGGCCTACCACCGAAACGTCGTGAACAACATCAACCGCTGCGGCGAGGCGAGCACCTTCATCCCGGCCCTGGCCCAGACCTTCGCCTCGAGCCCCAGCGAGATCACCGTGGCGCACGCGGAGCGCAGCGAAGGGGAAAGCAAGTACTCGCTCTACAAGCTGGTGCGCCTGAACTTCGACCTCATGACCGGATTCTCGGTGGTGCCGCTGCAGCTTTTCGCCCTCACCGGGATCATCACCTCTCTGGGTGCCGTCGCCTTCGCCGTCTTCCTTATCGTCAGGCGCTTCCTGGTCGGTGCCGAGGTCGAAGGGGTGTTCACCCTTTTCGCCATCCTGTTCTTCTTCCTCGGTATAACCATCTTCGGGATCGGCATCGTGGGCGAGTACGTGGGGAGGATTTACCAGGAGGTTCGGCGCAGGCCGCGCTACGTGGTGCGCAGGATACACGGAGGAAGCGATGAAGGATAAGGTCGTCGTCTGCGCCTACCACAACGTGGGCTACCGCTGCCTCGAAGAGCTTATCCGGCAGGGGGCGGACGTCCGTCTCGTCTTCAGCCATGAGGACTCGGCAAACGAGGAGATCTGGTTTGACAGCGTGCGGGACCTCGCGGCGCGCCACGGCATCCCCTGCGTTACCGGCAGCATCAACGCTTTAGAGAACCGCGAGATGGTTGCGGCACTCGCCCCCGACTTCCTGCTGTCCTTCTACTACCGCAACATGATCGAGCCGGAGGTGCTCTCCCTTGCACGGCGCGGCGCCCTCAACCTGCACGGCTCCTACCTCCCGAGGTACCGCGGGCGCGTACCGATCAACTGGGCCGTGATAAACGGCGAGAAGCAAACCGGGGCGACCCTGCATTACATGGTGGAAAAGCCGGATGCAGGCGAGATCGTCGATCAGGAAGCGGTGGAGATAGCCTTTGAGGATACCGCCTTCGACGTCTTCAAAAAGGTAACCGAGGCGGCCGTAACCGTACTGCGCCGGGCGTGGCCGCAGCTTGTCGCCGGGACAGCGCCCCGCATCCCGATGGACCTCAAGGCGGGGAACTACTGCGGCGGTCGCCGTCCCGAAGACGGCCGCATAGACTGGAGCCTCGACGCGGAACGCATCTACAACCTGGTGCGCGGCGTGACCCATCCGTATCCCGGCGCCTTCACCACGTTATCCGGCCGCAGGGTCTTCATCTGGCAAGCGCTTCCGGTCACCGGGGAGGCTGAACCGGGGCGCGTGGTCTCTACAGAGCCGCTGCGTGTAGGCACCGGCGCGGGGCTGCTGGAAATCCGGCGCCTGCAGATGGAAGGAGAGGCCGAGCTTTCCGCCGAAGCGTTCGCGGAAAAGACCCCCTGCCTGGGCGAACTCCTCGCATGATCACGCCAAACGGAGCCGACATGTCCGAAAACAGCAGGGAAACCGTTGCCCTGAAGGTCGACGTCGATACCTTCTGCGGCACCCGCGACGGCATTCCGAACCTGCTGCGCATCCTCGACGAGTTCGGGGTGCGCGCCACCTTCTATTTCTCCTTCGGCCCCGACAACTCCGGCAAGGCGGTGCGCCGCCTGCTGCACAAGGGCTTTCTCGCCAAGATGCTGCGCACCAAGGCGCCCGCCATGTACGGGCTGAAGACCATGCTCTACGGCACCCTGCTCCCCGCCCCGATGATCGGCAAAGGACTGCCGGACGTCATCAGGAGCGTGAGGGATGCGGGACACGAGGTGGGGATCCACTGCTGGGACCACGTCGACTGGCACGACCACCTGCACCGCTTCACGCCGGAGCAGGTGGAAGCGGCTCTGGAACGTGCCGCTTCCACCTTCGAGTCGATCTTCAGCTGCCGCGCCCGGACCAGTGCCGCGCCCGGGTGGACGGTAAGCTCCGCATCCCTTGAAATCCAGGACGCCATGGGCTTCGCCTATTGCAGCGATACGAGGGGAGACTCCCCCTTCTATCCGGTTCTCGCCGGAAAGCGCTTCAAGACTCTGCAGATCCCTTCAACTTGGCCCACCATGGATGAGCTCATCGGAGAAAACGGCGTGACTGCCGCCACGGTGAACGACGTTTACCTTGCCCGTCTGCGTCCCGGACTCAACGTTCACACCATCCACGCCGAACTCGAGGGGAACGCCATGATCGACACCTTCCGGGAACTCCTCACGGCGCTGTCAAAGCGAGGGGTGCGTTTCATCACGTTGCGGGAGGCTGCCAACGAGTACGGCGCAAGCGCCCCCCCGTGCAACGTCGAAATGGGGACCATCGCCGGCAGAGCCATGCCGGTCGCCCTGCAAAAACCTTAGTTGTGACTGTCACAAAGCCCATCGGGAATAACGCCCCATGCTCGACGCAGATCTCACGCTTTTTCACCTGATTAACGGCCTCGCCGGCAAATCCGCGGTACTCGATACCGCCATGGTCTGCATCGCTAAATACGGTCCGCTTCTTTTCGCCCTTATCCTTTTGAGGACCTGGTTCGGCACCTCCGACACCCCGGAAGCCAAGATGGCAAACCGGACCGCCGTGATGCTGGCGATCTTTTCTGCGATGATCGGGCTGGGGATGAACCAGTTGGTAGGGCATCTCTACTTCCGGCCGCGCCCCTACGCGGAACACACGGTATCGCTGCTGCTGGACCGTTCACCCGATCCTTCCTTTCCGAGCGACCACTCAACAGGCGGCTTTTCACTCGCCTCCTCGCTTTTTCTTGCCGACAAAAAGACGGGTGCTCTGTCCTTAGGGTTTGCCGCAGTGCTTGCCTTCTCACGTGTCTACGCCGGGGCCCACTACCCCTTGGACGTGGTCGGTGGTGCAGTTACCGGGATACTTGCCACGGCTTTGGTCAACGCCTCTAGTAAACGACTGGAGCCCGCCACCCGGTTAGTCCTGAAGGTCTGGGACAAGAAGCTTAGGTTCTAGTTGCCTTGGCGCGGCCGTTTCATCTAGGATAGGGCGCCTCACACTGTTTTTTCGGGAGTTACCCCATGACGCTTCGACGCAAAGAACCGACCGCCACCGACAAGGCCATGGCAAAGGTATGCGAGCTCTGCCCTGTATGCCTGCATGCGCGTTACCACCAGAAAGGGATGGTCTACGACTTCGTGACCAAGGTGGAAGAGGACATCTGTCCCTTCTGCCGCGCCTATGAGCGGGTGCACGGCCGGAAGGCGCACGAGAAGAGAAGGTAGCACTCATCACATCATCACCACCCTCCACAAGCCGCACTTCCCCCCATCATGAACTGCATCACTGAAAGCCGCGCTGTCAGCCTCTGATTTCTTCTTGCATTACTCACATCAGGCATTAATATCTACGGGGCGCGCCAAAAGATTATAAAAATCCAACCGTTTGTTCTGCCCGTTCGCACGCGCGAATGAAGGGAGGTGCACATGGGAAGTCACCGAATACAAAGGAATTACAGGAATCTAGGCCCGTCAAAATTTCATGGGGTCAACCAGAGGGTGAAGACCTCCATAACCGACAAGACCAGGTTTCCTGACTCGTTCTGGGGGGCGAATCTGGCCACGCTGCTCACGCCGTATCTCGAAATGTCGGACAAGCACGACGCGGTGTACCACGAGTCCATGATCGGCAGCAGGCTGATGATAGCCGAGCGCGACGTTCTCCAGCGGCAGCTCGTCGAGTACTTGGACCAGATCGCCTCATTCCTGGAGATGGCCGCAGTGCGTGCCCCGGAGATCCTCCTCGCTTCGGGATTCGATCTCACCAAGGACAGAAGAGGTCGTTCCAAGGCAAATGCAGCAAATCACGACGCGGCGCCCGCCAAGGACGATGAAGGCGAGCCTGCGTGATCTCTTTTTTGAAAAAGCAGAGGGGGTGCCTGAAGGCACCCCCTCCGTTTTTTCTCCCTCCTCCCCCACAGGCTCTCTCAGTTGGCGTAAGTATGCATTCTCCCATCACTTACAACCCATCAGCCCCGGTATATAAGTCATCGGACGCGGTGTACGTGTTATCCGCCGCGGTATATTAATCATCCATCGTGGTGCATGACTTATCCATCGCGGTAGATTAATCATCCATCGCGGTGCATGACTTATCTATCTCGATAGATTAATCATCCATCGCGGTGCATGACTTATCCATCGCGATAAATTAATCATCTATCGCGGTGCATGACTTATCCATCACGATAGATTAATCATCCATCGCGTTACATGACTGACCCATCGCGTTAGATTAATCATCCATCGCGGTACATGACTTGTCCATCGTGTTAGATTAGTCATCGATCACGGCACATGACTTATCCATCGCGGTACATGACTTATCCATCTCGGTACATGACTTATCTATCAAGTTAAATTAATCATCCATCACGGTACATGACTTATCCATCGCGTTAGATTAATCATCCATCGCGGTGCACGACTTTTCCATTACGTGAGAGCAAGCTCCCCCCCCCCCAACGTTCCCGTCTTACATTGACAGTAATAACATCCATGATATATCCTGACCATGCGCTACCGGCTCTTCTATTACAACGAGGATGTTGAGAAGGAATTCAACGCCTGGCCCGTAAATTTGCGGGCCAGGTTTCGGGCTTTGACCATCCGAATAGAGATCCACGGACCGAACTTGGGCATGCCGCATACCCGCGCGTTAGGGGACGGGCTTTTCGAGATACGGGCTAAGGGTGAGGAAGGAATCGGGCGAGCTTTTTTTTGTACTTTAGTCGGGCGCAAAATCGTCATCTTGCATGGGTTCATCAAGAAAACTGAGAAAACGCCCAAGCAGGAAATGGAGAAGGCACGCGTACGGCAAAAGGAGGTCCAGGGACATGAGCTATAAGCCGGTTTCCTACAGCCCTGAAAAGACGTTGGCGAAAGAGCTTGAGGCTCCCGAGTTCAAAGAGGCTTGGGATGCGCTGGAGGATGAGTTTGCAACTTTGGATGCGCTGCTGGCGGCTCGAAAGCAGGCGGGATTGACCCAGGAAGAAGTAGCTACGAGAATGGGGATTTCGCAACCGTCGCTCGCCAGAGTAGAAGGGGCTCTCGGCTCTCACCGCCATTCCCCCTCTCTGGAGACGCTCCGTAAATATGCTGCCGCCGTTGACTGCAAGCTGGAAATCAGGCTTGTACGAAATCATTCCTGAGGGTTGCATCGGGTCCCGGAATCCTCAGTGGGAGGTATGGGAAGCAGGCATTTAAAAAGCCGGCACACCTCAAGGTGGCCGGCTTTAGCTTTCTTCATGCCGGTTGCGTGCGGCTAGATTATCTTGTTGAGGGAATATTCCACGATCCCTTCCGCGCCGAGCTTGATGAGCTCGGGGACGATGCGGCGGACTTCCTGTTCGGGCATGATGCTCTCGATGGAAACCCAGTCGGAATTGTAGTGGTTGGCTACGGTCGGGCTCTTCAAACTCGGGATGACGGCGGTTATGGCGGCTACTTTGTCCTTGGGGGCGTTCATCTTGAGGCCGACCATCCCTTCGGCTCGTAGCGCGGACTGCAGCAGGGTTGCGATCTGCTGGATCTTCTCGCGCTTCCACGGGTCTTCCCAGGAGGCCTTGTTGGCGACCATGACCGGGACGGACTCCATCAGTTCGGTGACGATCCTCAGGCCGTTGGCCTTGATGGTGGAGCCGGTCTCGGTGACTTCGACGATGGCGTCGCACAGCCCCTCGACTACCTTGGCTTCGGTGGCGCCCCAGGAGAACTCGACGTTGACGGGGATGTTACGCTCGGCGAAGTAGCGCTTGGTGAAGCCGACGAGTTCGGTGGAGATGGTGGCACCGTGCAGGTCCTCGGGTCCCTTGATCTTCGAGTCGCCGTTCACGACGAGCACCCAGCGGGCGGGACGGCGCGAAACCTTGGAGTAGACCATCTCGCAGACTTCCACCACGTCGGAGTCGTTCTCGCGGATCCAGTCGCGCCCGGCGATGCCGACGTCGATGGTGCCGCGCTCGACGTATTTACCCATCTCCTGCGGACGGATCAGGGAGCACTTGATCTCCTTGTCATCGATGCCGGGGAAGTAGCTGCGCGACGAGATAGATATCTGCCAGCCGGCTTTCTTGAACAACTCTACGGTGGCATTCTCCAGGCTCCCTTTGGGGACGCCGAGCTTCAGCTGGTTTTCCATGAGTCACCCTCCTAATAAAATTCAAAAAGACGTTCAACGTTCAACGTTCAGCGTTCGACAGTTTTCATCCCCTTCCCCAGGTATTGGTGACTGCGCCGGCAAAACGGGACAATAAAAAAGCCACGTGAGCTGAGCTCCGTGGCTTTTTTCTATTTCTTGTAGACCGTGTTGGGATCGAAGAGCGGGTTGGAGTGCTCGACCCAGGTACCGTTTTCGTACTTCACGTAGAAGCAGCTCCGGTTCCCGGTGTGGCAGGCGGCGGGACCGTTCTGCTTCACCTTGATCACCACCGTGTCGGCGTCGCAGTCGGTGAGCACCTCGATCACTTCCTGGGTGTTGCCGGACTCTTCGCCCTTCATCCAGTACTTGTTCCTGGTGCGGCTGAAGAACCAGGTCTTGCCGCTTTCCAGGGTCAGGTTCAGGGTCTTCTCGTCCATGAACGCTACCATCAGCACTTCCCCACTTTCATGGTCCTGAATGACAGCAGGAATCAGGCCGCCCATCTTCTCGAAATCGATCTTAATCATGGCTTCTCTCGGTCCTTGCACTGCGTGATTGATAAAAAAGTGTCTTTTAATACACCCCCAGCGCAAGTTGTGTCAACGATTATGTAGACGGTTCAAAGGCATAAAACAAAAAGGCCCGGCGGATCGATTCCTCCGGGCCTTCCGATTGTCATTATTTCGCCGCCTCAGTCCTCGGCGAGCAGGGTCCTGTCGTTCTCGAAGGTCTTGTGACGCAGCTCGTGGAACTTCTGGATCAGCTTCTCCACGGTGAGCGCCTTCTTCTCTTCCCCCTCGATGTCGAAGATGATCTCGCCGCCGTCCATCATGAGCAGGCGGTTGCCGAATTCGATGGCGTGGCTCATGTTGTGGGTGATCATCATGGCGGTGAGGTTGTAATCGCTGATGAACTTGTTGGTCAGCTCGAGCACTATCTCGGCGTTTTTCGGGTCGAGGGCCGCGGTGTGCTCGTCGAGCAGGATCAGGCTCGGCTTGGAAAGGACCATCATGAGCAGCGTGAGCGCCTGGCGCTGGCCGCCGGAGAACATCACCAGGTTCTCCTTCATGCGGTGCTCAAGCCCCATCCGCAGTTGCACCAACTCCTGCTTGAAGAACTCGCGGGACTTGTTGTTCAGGCTGCGGCGCAGCCACTTCATACCCTTTTTGTGGGTGATGGTCATGTTGTCTTCCAGGCTCATGTTCCCGGCGGTGCCGAGCAGCGGGTTCTGGAAGATCCTGCCGATGTACTTCGCCCTCTTATACTCCGGATCCCTGGTCACGTTCTTGCCGTTGGCCAAGATCTGCCCCTCGGTGGGGGTGTAGGTCCCGGCGATGGTGTTGAACAGGGTCGACTTGCCCGCGCCGTTGGAGCCGATGATGGTTATGAAGTCGCCCTCTTTCACCTTGAGGTTGATGTTGTTCAGGGCCTTGTTTTCGTTGACGGTCCCCTGGCCGAATACGATGGAAACGTTTTTGAGCTCTATCATTTTGCCACCTTGAACGGGACCTTCAGTTTCTTCGCCTGGGTCATGATCAGCAGGATGATGATCAGCACGCCCTTGATGAGGTTCAGGTCGCTCGGGGTCATGTGTATCAGGTATCCGTAGAAGCGCCCGACGTACATCACCGCGTAGAAGCAGACGGAGCCGGCGAGGGCGCAGAAGGTGAGGACGCCGATCCGGTTGCTCTTCATCACGAGGAACTCACCGATCATGACGGAGGCGAGACCGGAGACGATGATCCCCTGCCCGAGGCCTACGTCGGCGAAGCCGAGGTACTGAGCGGCGAAGGCGCCGGAGACCGCGACGAGGCCGTTGGAAAGGCCGACGCCGATGGTCTTCAGGGTCTTCGGGTTCACCCCCTGCGAGATGACCATCTGCTCGTTGTTCCCCATGGCGCCGAGCGTCATGCCGAGGTCGGTTCGGAAGAAGAGGTCGAGGAGCACCTTCACCACCAGGGCGACGATCAGGAAGAAGACGAGCAGGATGTACTCGTCCGGGATCACACCGGTGAACTTCTCGGTCACCTGGGTGAGGATGGTCGGCTGGTTCAGTACGGGGACGTTGGCGCGGTTGCCCAGGATCCGGATGTTGACCGAGTAGAGCATGGTCATGGTGAGGATACCGGCCAAGAGGTTGGGCACCCGGAGGTGGTTGTGGATGAGCGCGGTGATCACGCCCGCCAGCACGCCGCCGGCGAAGGCGATGAGAAGTGCCACCCACCCGTTCATGCCCATGAGGAGGCACTGCACCATGAGTGCCGCGCCTAGGGGAAAGGACCCGTCAACAGTCAGGTCCGGAAAATCAAGAATCCTGAACGAGATGAACACGCCCAGGACCATGATGCCATAGATCAGCCCTTCGACAAAAATACCTTCGATCATAACACCCTTCTCAAAACCTTAGTCAAAACCATTGGCCACGGAGAAAATCTGAGAACTTCTGAGAAAGGCGAAAACCATAGTCTGGTTTAAAACCTTCAGGCTTTCAGGTTCTCTCTGATTTGCTCAGATTTTCTCCGTGGCCAATGGTTTACTGCTTTTAGTTACTTCTTGGTGATCTTGCCGTTCTGACGGACGGTCTTCGCGGCTTTGACGATGTCGGCCGGGACGGTCAGGCCGAGCTTCTTCGCAACGTCGAGGTTGATGAGGAGGTCGACGTCGGAGGCCTTGGTCATGAAGCGGGTGGGCATCTGCTCCGGCTTCTTCCCTTTGAGGATCTCGATGATCATCTTGCCGGTGGCGCGACCCATCTTGTAGTAGTCGAAGCCCCAGGCGGCGAGGACGTCGTAGGTCTCGGAGGAGCTCGGGTCGGCGGACATGACCGGGATCTTCGCCTTGGCGGCGACTTCGGCCACGGCGCTCATGGCGGAGACGACGGTGTTGTCGGTGGAGATGTAGATGGCGTCGACGCGGTTGGCGATGGTCTGAGCGGCCTGCTTAACCTCGGCGGACTTGGTGACGGTGGTCTCGACGAATTCGAGGTGCTTCTCCTTGCAGACCTGCTTCACCATGCCGGCAAGCACCACTGCGTTCTCCTCGGAGCTCGTGTAGATGTGGCCGATGCGCTTGGTCTTCGGCTTGATCTTGAGGAGCATCTCGATCTGCTGCTTCACCGGGGTCATGTCGGAAACGCCGGTTACGTTCTTGCCACCCTTGGTGAGGGAGGGAACGAGGCCCGCTTTGACCGGGTCGGTGACTGCGGAGTAGACGATCGGGATCCCTTTGAGGGTGTTGACGAGCGCCTGGGCGGTCGGGGTGGCGACGCCGACGGCGAGGTTCACCTTCTCGCTCTGGAACTTGTTGGCGATCGATGCCGCGGTGTTGATGTCGCCGTTGGCGTTTTGCACGTCAAAGGTGACCTTCATCTTCGAGGCGTTCAGTTCGTCCTGGATGCCTTTGACAACCGCATCCAGTGCCGGGTGGGAAACGATCTTGGAGATACCGATCGTAACCTGCTTGGCAGGGGCCGCCGCGAAGGCGGTTGCCGCACACATAAGGGACAACGCGAGAACCAACAGAATACTGATCTTCTTGCTCACCAGACACCTCCAGTTACATTGAAATAGATTTCACCTGCGACTGCTTCAGGGGGAAACTGGGACTATGGAGCTGCATCTTTTCCATCTGCGGAAAGATAGTCTTTGTGAAGAGGTCGGACCTTTTTCCGGCCGCCGAGCATACCACTCGGAAAGATCCATCGTCAACGCCATAGTGGCCTAAACACGCCAAGATCGCCGCGAAAATGCGAAAAAATGTCATTGCAGAGCATTGTAGAGACAAAAATTAAATTTATTTACTCAAATAACGCCCTCGTTGTTGACACCGCAAACGCAAAAAGGGTAAAGTACGGCAGCTTGTCGGTTTTGTCATAGGTGCCAGGCATCAAAGCCCGCCCGCATACCTCCTCAGCAGCCGCCAGAACCAGACTCCGATGATCACCGTTTAAAAGATCCCACGCCGGCAGGGCCGTTCTCTGTCCGGCTGGACCAACATAAAGGAGAAGATTCGACGTATGCACCTCTATCCCCCTAACCGCCCCGCCCTTCTGATGATCGCCCTGCTGGCCCTGCCGCTGGCACTGGCGGCATGCAAGGACAACAAGCCGACGGCCACCACGGCTGCGGCGCAGACGGTACCGCAGGCGCAGCCTTCCTCGGCAAAGGCAGCACCGGCTCCGGCACAGGCTCCCGAAGCCCCAGCGGCCGCCGCACAGACGCCGTCTCCCGCCTTCGATGCGCACTCGAGCGCCAAGAAGGGTAAGGGAGCAAAGGGAAAGGCCGCGGCCGCTCCGAAGACGACTTACCGTGCCGGCGAGGATCCGGATTTCGCCGCAGCCAAGGGATGGCCGGTCAAGTATCCGGCGCCGCTTCCCGGCTCGATCCTGCCGCAGAAGAGGATCGTCGCCTACTACGGCAACCCGCTTTCCAAGAGGATGGGTGCGCTCGGGGAATACCAAAAGGACGACATGCTGCAGCGCCTGAAGCGCGAGGTGGCCAAGTGGCAGGCGGCCGATCCGTCCCACCCGGTACAACCGGCGCTGCACCTGATCGCCGTGGTCGCCCAGGGGGACCCGGGCAAGGCGGGGCTTTACCGCATGATCATGCCGGACAAGATCATCAACGACGTCTACGGCTGGGCCAAGTCGATCAACGCCATCATGTTCATCGACATCCAGACCGGGCACGACAACATCCGCAACGTCCTGCCGCGCTTCGAGTGGATTCTCAAGAACCCCGACGTGCACCTGGGCATCGACCCGGAGTTCAACCTGATCAAGAGCGGCAAGAAGCCGGGGACCAAGATCGGCACCTACGACGCGGCGGACGTAAACTACGCCTCGGGTTACCTGAAGGAGCTGGTGAAGAAGTACAACCTCCCCCCGAAGGTGTTCATCGTGCACCGCTTCACCAGAAACGGCGTGACCAACGCGAAGAACATCCAGCTGCGCCCCGAGGTGCAGATCGTGATGAACATGGACGGCTGGGGTGCCCCCTGGCTGAAGCGCGACTCCTACAAGGATTACGTCGTCGCCGAACCGGTCGAGTTCACCGGGTTCAAGCTCTTCTACCACAACGACACCAAGAAGGGTGATGCCCTGCTCACCCCGAAAGAGGTGCTCATGCTGCAGCCGAAACCGCTCTACATCCAGTACCAGTAAGGCGCAAGCAGAAGGGACAGGCTCCGTTAGGTGCCTGTCCCTTTAGCGGAACGCTTCATTCCGCCTTTCCTTCTTACCCAAGCCCCAAGGGGACAGGCACCTGCCGGAGCCAGTCCCCTCCTTCTCTAAGAATCAACACGGTCGCTAATAGTGCCTTCGCATCGTTCCTACGCTCCAGCGTGGGAACGCAAAGCCTGGGACGCTCCGGCGTCTGCCTAAGGGACGCTGGAGCGTCCCGAACGTGCGTTCCCACGGAGGACCGTAGGAACGATCTCGACTTCGCAAAGGGGGGAACGTCACCCCCCGAACAGCATCCCTATTACCAGCTGAATTCCGCCCGTCTATCCTGCACCACACCACCCTCGAAGCTCCTCTCGATGAAGGTCGCCTTTCCCCCGTGATCGACCAGTATAACGGTCGAACAGCGCGTGCCGTACTCCGCACTCCTGATGAAGACCGGCGAGAGAAGCCGCTCGAGGTCGATACCGACGCCGGTGTCGGGAAGCTCTTCGTCGGGAGGATGGCTCTCGTCGGCAAGGAGCGCGAAAAGATCCTCGGGGACGAAGCTTTCTCCGGCGAGGATACGGGCGAGCCCGTCCTTGCCGCAGCGCACCTTCGGCCACGGGGTGTCCAGCAGATGGTTGGAAAGCCCGTGGATGCCCGGCTCGACGCGGATCGTCCGGTCGCTTTTGTTGGAATAACAGAGGAGCTCTTCGCCGTCACCCAAGAGCAGGTTGTAACCGCCGTATGCGACGGTAGAGGCGCGCAGGCGGGCCACGTAGGCTGCGGCCGCGGCATCCTCCTCGAGAAAGCCGCTCACGAGCCTGCCGCGGGAGGGACCGTGACGGTGCAGATCGCTCGGGTCGCGGTAGTTGGTGAGCGCGGCGATGCGTCCGGTTGAGGTGACGCCGAGCCAGGTGCCGCCGTGCACGAGGTCGCGCCCGGCGAAGATGTGCGGTGCGTCGTCCCAGAACTGCGCCGGCGCGGTGGGACGTCTGTAGTATTCGTCACGGTTGGCGGCGATGACGAGCCGGTACCGCGGATGGGCCCGGTAAGCGAATAGCAGCGTGCACATGGGGACTTCCGGTTAAGGGGTGATGATGCGTTGGAGTTCGGCCTGTTGCGTCTCGGTGAGCGCCTCGAACTGCAGCCCCGCTCCCGGCACGCAGCGCCCCTCTCCCCAGCGCTGGGTCCAGCGCACCGATGCGGCGATGGGGGTCGGGTCGGTATCGAGCAGGCGCAGCCAGACCGTCGCACCGACCGCAAGCTCCTCCATGGTGTGGAGAAAGAGGCCGCCCATGCTGAGGTTCACGGCGAAGGAGCGGTGCGTCGCGTCTTCGGGGAAGGAGGGATCGCTACCGTACCAGAGGTTCAGGTGGATCGGCTTGCGGGTGTGCCGGCGCAGCGAACGGGCCGGGAAGAGCCTGCAGCGGCTTTCAATGAAAAAGCGCAGCGCGGCGTCGCTGTCGGGTGAGAAGCTCTGTTCGAGCGGGCTCAGCTTTATCTTCTTTCCGCGCGGGTCCCACTTCACCCGCAACACGGGAAAGAGGTTGATGCTCTCATAGGCGATGACCTTCGCCTCTTTGCTGCAACGCACCAAGGTGAGGATGTCGATCAGGAAACCGTTGTAAGAGCGTTCCTTGGCCATATCGGACATCTGTTCAAAGGAGTGCGCCAGCTCTCCCTGTGCCCCCGCCCTGGCGATGGCATCAAGGTACGCGTTTCCTGCATCGGCGTCATTGGCAACTATGAGTATTCTGGGATCGTGCATCCGACGGTGTTTTCCTTTTAGTAGCAATGAGGAGGCATGCGGTCTTTAAGCCACAATGCGACGCGGTGTCGGAAAAGTTAAAACAGGGATGGGCAAATTGCAACTCTTTCCTCTCATGTTTTTCCTGCTTCTCCCGAAATGTCTAACTGTACCGGTCGCTTCCCCGCGAGGCGCACGGGCATGCAGAAACCAAGACTGGAGAGGTCCTCATGAAACTTGCAGCTGCATTGGCGCGCCGCGTACGGCTCATCGTGCTCACGGCCATGGCGGCGGCCCTGTTGCCTTGCGCAGGCGCCGACGCCGCGGTCGTCTTCAACAACTGGTCGAGCAACGGACCGGCCCCCATCCCCAACAAGGGGACGCTGACCGCCCTCGCGGTGGCCCCCACCACTCCTGCCACGGTTTACGTCGGGGCCGACGGCGGCGGCGTGTACGGCATGAGCGACGGGGGGAGCAGCTGGTCGGCGCTGAACGGAGGTCTCACCAACCGGCGCGTGGCGGCGCTGGCGGTGCACCCGGTGGACCCGAAGGTGATCTTCGCGGCCACGGCACAGGGTATCTTCAAGAGCGCCGACGGCGGCCTCTCCTGGAACGACTCCTCGACCGGCGCGTCCGGGGTGCCGGTGCGCGCCGTCGCAATAGATCCCCTCTCCCCCGCAACCGTTTACGCGGCAACCGGCTCCGGCGTGTACAAGAGCACGACGGGGGGCTCGTCATGGAGCGCCGCGAACTCGGGCCTTGTCAGTCCGGACGTCCGCGCGCTCCTCGTCGATCCGTCGACACCCGGCGTGCTTTACGCGGCGACCGCCGGCGGGGTCTACAAAAGCGCGGACGGCGCCGCCACCTGGAGCGCTGCGAACACCTCGCTAGCCGATACCGACGTCCTCTCCCTCGCCTACGCCGCGACGGTTCCGGCCACGCTCTTCGCCGGGACGGCCACCGGGATGTACCTCTCCACCGACGGCGCGGCGACCTGGGCGCAGGACGGCGCCGCCTCGCTGGGAAGCCAGGCGGTGGTCGGCATCCTCGTCGACAACCCCTCGGCACCGACGGTGCTCTACGCCGGGACCGCGAACGGGATATACCGCCAGAGCTACACCTCGGGTAACTGGGGGAACTGGAGCGCCTTCGCCTCCGGGCTCACCCCGGGTGCGACGGTGCGCGCCCTCGCCAACATCCCGACCAGCCGCACCACGCTCTACGCGGCGACCACCCTGGGCGCCTTCAAAAGCGCCGGTGCGACCTGGTCCTCTCTCTCCTCGGGGCTGCGACAGGGGCGGGCGGTGACCGTGAAGCCGACCGATCCGACCGTCGTGGTGGCGGGGTTCGCCGGTGGAGGGATCTATCGTTCCACCGACAGCGGAAGCAGCTGGAGCGCCACCATCGACGACGCGGCCGGAGGGATGTTCGCCACCGCGCTTCTCTACGACGCGACCGGGACGGCGCTTTACGCCGCTTCGGGCAACGGCGTCTTCAGGTCGACGAACGACGGCGCCGGTTGGACCGACATCGGCGCCACCCTCCCGACGAGCGACGTCCGCGCCCTCGCCCTCGACGCAGGCTCGACGCTCCACGCCGCCACCTCGCTCGGGGTCTTCGTCTGGAACGGCGTGGACACCTGGAGCGCCTACGGAGCCGGGCAGCCGTCCAACAGCGACGTCACCACGCTCACCTTCAAGGGGGGGTACCTCTTTGCCGGCACCAACGGCGGCGGGGTCTTTCGCTCGGACGGGACGAGCTGGACCCAGGTGAACTCCGGGCTCACCAACACCGTGGTGTACGCGGCCGCCTCGGACGGCGCAAGCCTCTATCTCGGGACCGGCGCGGGACTCTTCAAGTCCGGCGACAACGGGACGACCTGGGTGGCGAGCAGCAGCGGCCTCACCAACCTCGTCGTGAAGTCGATCGCCCTCTCCGGCGGGGTCCCGAACTTCATCACCGCCGGGACCGCCGGCGGCGGGGTCTTCTTCTCGACCAACGGCGGCGACCTCTGGACCTCGATGAACACGGGCCTAAGCGACAAGAACGTGAACGCCCTGAGCGCGAACGCGGCGACGAAGAAGGTCTACGCCGCCACCGCGACCGGCAGGGTCTTCAACCTGAACCTGAGTGCGGTCTCCGCGGTCACCCCCGCCGCGCCGCTTCCATCCGCCCCGTACAGCTTCGGCCAGGTGAACATCGGGGACACCAGGCAGGTGAGCTTCTCCCTGCAGAACACGGGAACGCTGCAGCTCAAGATCTCGTCGCTCTCGCTCGCCGGGACCGACGCCGCGCTCTACGGCATCGCCCAGGGGGGGGCGCGCGAGTGCAACCTCGCCCTGCTCCCGAACCTGACCGTTGAAGCGGGAGACTACTGCACCGTCACCGTAGGCTTCCTCCCGGTCACCCCCGGCAACAAGACCGCCTCGCTCACCGTGCACTCCGACGCGGTGAACCAGCCGGTGACCACGTTCCTCGTCGGCACCGGGGGGTACCCCCCCCAGGCGACCATCACCTCCCCGGTGAGCGGCGACACGAGGAAAAGCCCGGTGCTGATCGCGGGGAGCGCCATCGACCGCAACCAAAGCGACGGTTCCGCCGGCACCGGTGCAACCCTCGCCAAGGTGGAGGTCTCCACCGACGGCGGCACCACCTGGCAGAGCGCCACCAAGAGCGCGACCCTCAACTCGTGGACCCAGTGGAGCTACAGCTGGACCGCCTCGCCGCTGCCGCCCAACGGCCCCTACGTGATCAAGGCGCGCGCCACCGACACGAACGGGTTCGTGCAGAGCGCCCTCTCCGGCATCAACCTGACCCTGGACAACACGCCGCCGGTCACCACCATCACGTCCTACCCGCCGCTTCTGGACAACACCGCGTCGGGTTCCTTCGGCTTCACCGTCGACAAGGCGGGCTCCACCTCGGTCTGCCGGATCGACAGCGGCAGCTCCAACGCCTGCAGCTCCCCCTTCTCCTTCGCGGCACTTGCCGACGGCAGCCATACCTTCAGCGTCCTCTCCACCGACACGGTGGGGAACGTGGAGACCGCGGCGAAGACCTACACCTGGACCATAGACACGACCCCGCCCGCCACCACCATCACGACGGTACCGGCGGCCTACACCCAGCTGACCTCGGCGAACTTCGCCTTCTCGGCCAACGAAACGTCGACCTTCGCCTGCAGCCTCGACGGGGTGACCACCTCCTGCACCAGCCCCAAAAGCTACACGGGACTTGCCGACGGCCCCCACCTCTTCACGGTCCAGGGGACCGACCTCGCCGGCAACACCAGCACCGGCGCTCCGACCACGAGGAGCTACGGCTGGATCGTGGACGCGAACAACAAGCCGACCTCCGGCGTGAACGCCCCCCCCGCCCCGCTCTCGGGGATCAGCTACCTGATCACCGGCAGCGCGGCCGACACCGTCTCGGGCGTGAGCGGGGTGAACATCTTCGTGAACGGCGGCGGTGCGAACGCGGCAACCGACACGAGCGCGGCACCGGCCTCTCCCTGGTCGAGCTGGGGGTACCTCTGGACCCTGCCGGTGAACGGCACCTACACGGTGCAGGCCCAGGCGGTGGACAACGCGGGCAACGTGCAGGCCGCGACGGCCGGGAGCAGCTTCATCGTCAGCAACCCGCTTCCCGAGGTCGCCCTCGGGATACCTGCCGACGGCGCGCTCCTGGGGGGCGGCTCCCCGCACCTCATCACCGGCACGGCGCAGGCCGCAACCGGCGGGCTGCCGCTGCAAAAGGTCCAGGTGGCCATCTTCCCGAGCGCGGCACCTCCCGCCACCGTCTCCTGGCAGGATGCCGCCGGCTCCACCGCCTGGAGCTACAACTGGCAGTTCCCGGCGGACGGGAACTACACCATCCAGGCGCGCGCGCTCGACGCGGCCCCGAGCCTTTCCGGCGTCGTCACCGGAAACCCCTCCCAGGTGGTCAGCCGGAGCGTGACCATAGACACCACCCCGCCCACCTCGACCATCACGCCGTTTGCGACTCCCTACCTGACCGGGCAGCAGATCACGGTGAGCGGCACCGCAGACGACCCGGCCCCGGGAACCGGCGTGAAGCAGATCACCATCTCCATCGTGAACGCCCTCGGCCAGTCGGTGAGCGGCACCCCCTTCTACAACAGCGGCAACAAGAGCTGGAGCTACACAAGCGGCACCCTCCCCGACGGCAGCTACACGGTACAGGCCACGGTGACCGACAACGCCGGGAACCAGCAGTCGCCCCCCGCCTCGGTGAACGTGGTGCTCGACAACGTCGCACCGGTCACCACCATAACGGCGAAGCCGTCGCCGCTGTCGAACTTATCCAGCGCGACCTTCAGCTTCGGCGCGAACGAGCCCGCAACCTTCATCTGCACCCTGGACGGGGTCTCCGCCCCCTGCAACTGCAGCGCGTCGACGGCAACCTCCTGCACGGTCAGCTACAGCGCTCTTGCGACGGAGCAGCACACCTTCGCGGTGGCGGCGAAGGACGTCGCAGGCAACGTGGAGAACCCGCCCAAGGCATACTCCTGGACCGTCGACCTGGTCCCCCCCGCGGTGAGCGCCATCACGCCCGCAGACGGCACCGTGCGGCTCTCGGTCGCGACCCGCACGGTGAGCGCCGTCTTCGCCAAGGACGTCGACCCGGCCACGGTGAACGGCAGCACCTTCTACCTGACCCCGGCGGTTCCCGGGACGGTCAGCTACGACCAGGCGACCCGCACCGCCACCATCACCCTCAGCGCCCCGCTCGCCTACGCCACCACCTACACGGCGACCCTGACCGGCGCCATCGCGGACCCGGCAGGGAACCGCCTGCTGCAAAACTACACCTGGAACTTCGCCACCGACCCGGACGGCGACATGAACCTGGACGGCACGGTCGACCTCTCCGACGCCCTGCTCTGCCTGAAGGCGGCGGTCGGCAAGATCACGCCGACGGCGCAGCAGTTGCGCCATGCCGACCTCGCCCCGTTCAGAAACGGCAAGCCGCTCCCCGACGGGAGCCTCGACGCAAGCGACGCGCTGATCATCCTCGCCAGGGTGGTCGGCGCGGTGACCTGGTAACCATCAAACTTTCATAAGGGAACGGACATGCGTACAACTCTCCTACTTGCCAAAATCTTCACCCTCTTCGCCCTGCTCGCCGGATGCGGCGGAGGGGGGAGCACCTCCGGGACAGGCCCCACCGGCCCCGCCCACACCACCGTAACCGGCGTGGTCTCCAAGGGGCCTGTCCAGGGAGAGGTGAAGCTCTACGCCCCGGGGGCGAACGGGGACACGGCGACCAAGGTCTTCCTCGGCAACGCCTTCACCGACAGCACCGGCTACTACGCGGCGAACCTCGGCTCCTACAAGGGGATCGTCATCGTCGAGGCCACCGGTAGCTACAGCGACGAAGCGACCGGCGCGACGCTCACCATCGGCAGCTCGGCACCGCTGCGCGCCGTGGCGGTGATCGCCAACGCGGGCGACACGGTACAGGCGAGCGTCACCCCGCTCACCGAGCTCGCCACCAGGAAGGCCCTGGCCGCCGGAAGCGGCAGCGTCCTCACCGAGTCCGCCATCGCCTCGGCAAACGCCCTGCTCTCGAACCTCTTCCCGTTCGACATCCTCGCCACCCGCCCGGTGGCGCCGACCGTGATCGCGATGAGCGGCGCGACCCAAAAGCAGCGGGACTACACCATAGCGCTCGCCGCCCTCTCCAAGCTCTCGGCGGCCTCCTCGCTCTCGGCCGTCCTCAACAGTTTTGCCGCCGACCTCACCCTGAACGGCCGTCTCTCCGCCGCTACGGTGGCGAGCTTCGAGACGGCGGCCGGCGCCTTTCTCGCCGACGGCACAAACAACCGGACCGGGGTGACCACCATCTCGGCGGGGATCGCGGCGGTCGGGTACTACACCGGCACCCTCTACCTCGCCACGACGGGAACCGCCTCCGCACCGGTCACCTCGATCCAGATGACGCTCAAGCTCCCCGCGGGCGTTACGCTGAAGACCGGAAGCGACGGCGAGGCGCTCGTCTCGCTCTACGGGGTCGCGGGGCAGGCGGCCGCGCCGGGGATCAACTACACCGCACCGGACACCCTGATCCTCGCCATCGTGAGCTCACCCGGCTTCGCCGTGGGAGAGTTCGCCGCCGTCACCTACGTGGCGGAGCCCGGCGTGATCCCGGTCGTCTCCAGCTTCACCGTTCCGTACAGCAGGGTGACCGGCTTCGACGGGACGAACGATTTCGAGCTCCCGCTTTCGGTGGTGCCGCTGCTCCACTAGCGCCACTCCCTCGGGAGAAGGCCCGTTAAAACGCAAAGAGGGGATGCGCCAAGGCGCATCCCCTCTTCTTTTTCATCCGATCCGGTTCCCGGTCAGTACAGGTACTTGAAGCCGAGACTCACCGTGGTCCCGCCGAGGTCCCAGCTCGAGCTTTTCTTCACGTTCTGGGCGTCGGTGAGTTCCAGGTCCGGCTTCACCGAGAACCACTTGAAATCGGCCCCGAGCCGGAAGTTTTCGCTGAGCTTCAGATCCCCCCCCGCCACCAAGTGGTAGCCCAGGGCGCTGCCGTGGCTGCTCTCGTCCACCGGCGCGATGCCGCCGTTCGTGAAGGAGAGCTTCTGGTCGATGAAGGCGAAGTAGTACCCGGCACCGGCACCGGCGAAGAGCTCGAGCTTTTCCAGCTCGAGAATCGCCTTGGCGGTGAGGGTGATCGGGACACCGTACAGGGTCTTCTCGCTGCGGGCCACGGCGTCGGTAACCGTACCCGATGCGCTGTAGACTCCCGTGCCGAGCTCGAGCGCCGCATAGGACTCGGGACGGTAACCGAAGGCTACCTCCGCCGCGTACCCGGTATCGAAACTCTTCAGACTGTTGGCGGTGCCGTGCTCCTTGCCGCTGGGCAGAAACGCCCCCCCCTTGACCGAAAAATAGGCGCTGTCGGCAGCGGCGGTCGATACCGCCAGCAGGGTGATCACCCCCGACAGGGCCATGCGCATTCCAGCACTTCGCATAGTTTCTCCGTTTCTTTTTGAGTTGTACCGATTATCGATTCGAGGTGACCCAGATGAGGGACCTCACGTTGCTGTCCAGCGGCAGGACGTAGTCCTCGGCGGCGATGGCCGTGTTGTCCTTCATCCCCACCAGCTTCACCGTGATGTAAACCCGCCCGTTGGCAATGGCGTAGGTCCCGACGAGGACCGCCTGGGCCTGGTGCGTCAGGGTGATGTCCTTGATCTCGCGGGAGAGGAGCAGCTCCCCCTGTGACTGCTTGACGAAGATGCTGTCGCGCATCTTCAGTTCCACCACCTGGTAGCCGTTCTGGGTAAGGCGGGTGGCGAGCTGCTCGGAAAGCATCCTGCCCAGGCGCGAGCTGTTCAGGTCGTCGATGTTCACCAGCGAGGCGACCACGATCGGCCTTTTCTTGTTGAGCGCCTGCCCCACGGAGGGCGCCTGCAGCATCCGGTCGACGGCCCGGTAATTGGACCGCACGATGGGATCGGAGAAGTCTTCCACGCGCGTCTGGAAAAGGGCACAACCGGCGCAAAGAAGCGCCAAGCAGAAGAGAAAGAGTCTTGTCATCGTCCCACCACCCCCAGTTGCTTGAGCGGTCCCTCGGTCACCTCGGCGAAGAGGTCCACGTCATCGTCCTCGATGTAGTAGATGTCCGTCTTCCTGAAGAGGTACCTGGACTGGTCCATGATGGTCGTGGTGACCACCAGCTCGGTATGCGTGGCCTCCCCCGCGTAGAGCCCGAGGGCGTAGTCGGCAAGCCCGGCGATCCCGATGGTGGCGGGAATGGCCGAGGAAGCGTCCCCCGCGATGTCCCGCACCACCCAGATCCCGGCGGTGAGCGCGGTCAGGGTGCCGGGGACGTGGGTGTAGCGGCTGCTTTCGTGCCGCACCAACTGGGTCTCGTAGCTCACCCCTTTCCCCTTGGCCGCGTCGGAGGTGACCGCGACGCCCCGGTTCACGAGCCGGGTGATGAGGAAGTTTCTGAAGGCGTGGTCGAAGGCGGTCTTAGCCCCGGGCTGGATGTAGAGTTCCTGGTCCTTCAGAGCGCTCCCGGGACGGGAGACGGCGACCTGGGTCTGGCGCGCGATGTCGTCGGCGAGGACATCCCAGTGATGGGCGGCCTTGGCCTTTTTCTGGGTGGTCAGCGGATGGTTGACCGCGACGGGAACCCGCGAGGCGCAGCCTGCCATGAGCACCACGGTTAACAACAACACCACTCGCAACATATCTTAAGACCTCCATGTCAAATTAGGCACCGGACGCGGCTTTAGTGTCAAAATACCGACCGGCTTTGCGGGCCGTCACGCCGCGCCGCTCCACGTGATATCGGCCTGTTACAGACCGCACCGGCGCCGCAGGTTCCATGCCCGGTTTACATCGCTTCATCGTGCAATGTTTCGGCCAAAAGGAAGATGGGTCGATATTTTCACTCTTCGGCGCCGTGCCCCTCTTCTTGAGCCTTTACGGAATGACGGGGTAGAAAAAGCGGTCACGGCAGCCGCCGGGGTGCCGGTGTATAGCGGGGAATGGCAAGGAAAGAATGGAGCGAAACCAGGAGGGGAAAAGCGGCGGCGCTCCGCATCAGGGAGCGCCGCACGGAGGACTATTGCGGTCTTTTCGAGGCGATGGCGGTAATCGTAACGGAAAGGTCTCCGGCGGGGCGCCTGATCAGCACCTCGTCGTCGACCTTCTTGCCGAGCAGCGCCTTACCCACGGGGGAGTCCACGCTGATCTTTCCGAGGCTCACGTCGAACTCGTCCGGTCCCACGAGCTGGTAGCTGCGCTCCTCCCCCTCCTCGTCCTCGTAGGTCACCCAGCAGCCGAAACTGACCAAGGTGGGGTTCAAGGGGGGGTAGACCACCTTCAGCACCTTGAGGCGGTCCCCCAGGTGCCTGAGCTCGCGGTCGATCTCGCGCAGCCTTTTCTTCGAGTAGATGTATTCCGCGTTCTCGGAGCGGTCCCCCTCGGCCGCCGCGTCCGCCATGTTCTTCACCATGCGCGGGCGCTCGGTCTCCCAGAGAAAATCGTAACGCTCCTGAAGTTTCTTGCGCCCTTCGGCGCTGATCATGTTGGTCATCCCGTTCCCTCATCTGACGTCGATTGCAAGGGGCGCATCATAATAGAGTTTGCGCCCCAAGGCAATACGGTAACGGAGGTTTCAGGGATTGTCGAGGTGGCGGTACTTCCGGATCGACTGTTCGTAGGTCTTCTCGATCTGGTTGTCGGAGGGAGCCTTGCTGTAGGCGATGAGGTAGCGGGCCGCGGCCCAGAGTAGGATGAGGAAGAGAAGCGTCCAGCCGCACCGGGAGAGGATCTGGCGCCTGCCGAGCGGGGCATGAGGTGTATCCGGGATTTCGTCCATCTCCCGTTTGTCCGCGACCTTGCGCATATGGGCGATCTGCACGGCGGAGATCTGCTTGAAGATGAGATCGCGGTCGCGCTCGTCCAGAAAGAGGAACTGCATGCCGACGTCGAAGCGCGAGGAGCCGTCGCGCAGGGTCATGGGGGGCTTCACGTGGACCACCTGCCCCACGGCATGCACGAGCCGCGGCGGATCGAGGGGGAGGTGCAGTTCCAGGTTCAAAAGCTGGTCGGGACGCGCCGTCACCGGCATGCGCAGACAGACCCCTCCGCCCCCCAGGTTCAGTTGGGCCCGGAGCAGGTCGCACCAGTTGATGGGCTTCGCCGGCGCAAAACGCGCCATGTGGGCGGCGATGACGAACTCGTCATACCCCTGGAACTTCATCTGTTCCCGTTCCTTGCGCACCTCCCAGTCCCGCTCCACCTCCTTGCGGCTCGACTCGTCGACGACGTCGTAGCGGACCCTGAGCGCCATCTCGGTCCTGAAAAACTGGCGCCGCTCGCGCAGGGTGAAGCTGCCGAAGAGCCGGATCTGCAGTACCCTCGCGCCAACCTTGTCGGTGACGATGCCGTTGCAGGTGTAGCTGTCCTTGCCGCGCCAGACGCAGACGTCGAGGATGAAGCCGATGTCGACCCGCACGTTGGACGGCAGAACATCGCGGGATATCTGCACGAGGAGCATGTCCCCGCCGGACTCGCTGATGACGCCCCAGTCCCGGAACACACCTCCGCCGGAGAGCGGGATGCCGATCTCGATGCGCATGCCGGGCGCGAGCGCGTCGCGGTATTCGGCGTACTCGTCGTTCATGATCATCCTTTTTAATAAGAAAAAAAGCAGACCATCACATTAAACTGCAACTGCGCAAAAATGCAAGGGGACAACAGGCCACACATGACGTATGCAACCCATCGGTAACAGTGGCCGTCTTGACATCGTGGTGGGGTGTGTTATCAACTTAAAGGCTTTTTTTACTAATGAAACGAAGGGAGAACTATGAAAAAGATAACGATGATGGCGGCAGCCCTGGTGGTTGTCATGGCGGCGGCACAGGCGATGGCGGTACCGGCTGGCAAGAGTGTGGAGTGGAACACGGCGATGGGGAAAGTCACCTTCAAGGGCGACGACCATGCCGGCAAGGGGCTCAAGTGCAACGAGTGCCACAGCAAGATCTTCAAGATGAAAAAAGGTGCCGCACAGATGAAGATGGCGGACATCAACGCGGGCAAGTACTGCGGCGAGTGCCACAACGGCAAGAAGGCGTTCAAGCCGGCCGGCAACTGCGCCAAATGTCACAAGAAGTAACCCTTCCCACTCTGCGCGTCCCCGTATTGCGGGGGCGCGCAGCCGCTTTGCCCCCCTCCTAAATAGATCAAAACTAGTGAGCGTGCCCCGGCGCAAAGGGGTGAGGCACATGAACAGCTTTTGTGTTGATCTGCAGCCGCAAAAAACATAAAAAGGGACAGCCAGTTTCGAAGCCGTTTCACCCCCAGGAGAAAAGAGATGAGCGTTGTTACCAAGAGATCGGTCTGCCCCTTCGACTGCCCCGACACCTGCGGCATGCTGGTGCAGGTGGAAAACGGCCGCGCGGTTGCGGTGAAGGGGGACCCGGAACATCCCTTCAGCCGCGGCACACTCTGCCCGAAGATGCGCCACTACGAAAAGACGGTCCACTCGCCCTTGAGGCTCACCACGCCGCTCAAGCGTACAGGCGCGAAGGGAAGCGGCAGCTTCACCCCCATCTCCTGGGAGGAGGCGATCGCGGAGGTGACCGCGCGCTGGCAAAAGATCATCGCGGAGCACGGGGCGGAGGCGATCCTCCCCTACTCCTACGCCGGGACCATGGGGATCGTGCAGAGAAACTCCGGGCACCCCTTCTTCCACCGCATGGGGGCCTCCCGCCTCGACCGCACCATCTGCTCTCCCGCGAAGGGGGAGGGGTGGAAGGCGGTCATGGGGCAGACGGCAACGCCGCCGCCGGAGAGCGCGGGGAAGAGCGACCTCCTCATCCTCTGGGGGATCAACGCGGCGGCTACCAGCATCCACTTCCTGAACCAGGCGGGCGAGATGCGCAAAAACGGGGGCGAGGTCTGGCTCATCGACACCTACGAGACCCCCACCGCCTCGGCCGCCGACCGCACCTTCCTGGTCCGTCCCGGAAGCGACGGGGCGCTCGCCCTCGGCATGATGCACGTAATCGCACGCGACGGGCTCACCGACCTCTCCTTCATCGCGGAGCACGTGCTCGGCTTCGAGGAGCTCACGGCTCAGGTCCTTCCCGATTTCACCCCGGAGCGCGCCGCGGCACTTACCGGGCTCTCCGCGGAGGACATCGTCGCCATGGCGCACCGCTACGCGAAGGCGAAAGCCCCCTTCATAAGGCTCGGGAGCGCCCTTTCACGCTACGGCAACGGCGCCATGACGGTGCGCTGCGTCTGCTGCCTGCCGGCGCTCGTCGGAGCGTACGGCAAGGAGGGGGGAGGATGCTTCCCGGACACCTCCACCGGCGCCGCCTTCCCTATGGAGCTTCTGACCCGCGAGGACCTGATCCCCGGGACGACGCGACTCGTCAACATGAACCGGCTGGGGCACGCCCTGAACGAGCTCGACTCCCCCAGCATCATGGGGCTCTACGTGTACCACTCGAACCCGGCCGCCGTCACGCCGGACCAGAACCAGGTGCTCAAGGGACTCTCCCGCGACGACCTCTTCACCGTAGTGCACGAGCGCTTCATGACCGACACGGCGCGCTACGCGGACATCGTCCTCCCGGCGACCTCGTCGCTCGAGCACAGCGACATCTACCGCTCCTACGGCACCTACTGCATCCAGCGGGCGCAGGCGGCGGTCGACCCGGTGGGGGCGAGCAAGTCGAACTGGGAGGTCTTCTCCCTGCTCGCCCAGGGGATGGGTTTCACCGAGGAGATCTTCACCCTGACGGCGGACGAGATGATCGACCGGCTCCTTGCCGTGCCGAGACCGCTCAGGGAGGGGATCGACGCTGAGGCGCTCGCCCAGGGACGCCCGGTGACCCTCGCCGCGCGGCAGGAGGGGATCCTCACCCCGTCCGGGCGCATCGAGATCCTGAACGAGCGGCTCGAGGAGAAGCTGCCGCGCTACCTGCCGACGCACGAGGAAGCGGGCAGGCTCCCCTTCCGGCTCATGACCGCGCCGACGCCGTACGCGCTGAACGCGAGTTTCTATGAACAGGAGGAGCTGCGCGGGAAGCAGGGGGGGATGCGGCTCAAGATGAACCCGGAAGACGCGGCAGGCAAGGGGCTTTCCGGCGGGGAGCGGGTCGTCGCATGGAACGAGCTCGGGGAGGTCGACTTCACACTCGAGGTGACGCCGAAGGTGCCCTCCGGTGTCGTGGTCGCCGAGGGGGTCTTCTGGCTCGCCTTCGCACCGGGAAGCCGTTCGGTGAACGCCCTCACCTCGCAGCGCCTCACCGACCAGGGGGGGGGGAGCACCTTCTACGACAACCGGGTCGATGTGCGCAGAGGCAATTGACGACTGACGGCGGAAGGGCGAACGTCTCGCGGGGAGGATTGCCGAGCATTTAGTGCAGATTTGCCTCATGCTTTGGCGCGTGCTGCCGATGTAATCAGGAAAAGCGGCACGAAAAAAGCGGGGGGCGTATGGAACCGAACAGCAAGATACTTCTGGAAAGCGGCACCAACGAACTGGAAATAGTCGAATTCAGGATCGACGAGATGGACGCCAAGGGAAACGTCGTTCCCTGCTACTTCGGCGTCAACGTGGCGAAGGTACGCGAGATCATCCGCCTCCCGGAGATCCGCAAGGTGGTGAACGCGAACGCCTCGGTGAGCGGCATGATCAAGCTGCGCGACCAGGTGATCACCCTGATCGACCTGTCCCGCGCGCTCAACAAGAATACCGAGGGGATCCCGGCGGACCGGGTCATCGTCCTCGAGTTCAACCGGATCGTGGTGGGCATCCAGGTCCATTCGGTCTCCCGCATCTATCGCATCTCGTGGGAGAACGTGGAGCCCCCGGTCAAGGCGATCCACGACGCGAACATAACGGGCGTCGTAAAGATGGAGGACCGCATCATCCTGATCCTCGACTTCGAGAAGATCATCGGCGAACTATCCTCGACCATGGCGCTCGCCGCCCCGGGAGAGGATCTGATGCTCGCGCACTCGACCGCGAACCGCGGCGCGAAGACCATCCTGGTCGCCGACGACTCGGCCTTCATCAGGAGAACCATGTGCGGGTCGCTCAGGGAAGCGGGTTACCGGGTGGTGGAAGCGGAAAACGGCGAGGAGGCGTGGGAGCACGTGCAGGCGGTACGCGAGAAATGCAAGGGAACCGGTGAGCCGTTCGCCAACCAGCTGAGCCTCGTCATCACCGATATCGAGATGCCCCGCATGGACGGGCTGCACCTGACGGCGCTGATCCGCAAGGAGGCGGACCTGGAGTACCTGCCGGTGGTCATCTTCTCGTCGCTTGCCAGCGAGGACAACAAGATGAAGTGGCGCAACCTGGGGGCGAGCGACATCCTCACCAAGCCGGACCTGCCGAACCTGGTGCAAAAGGCGGACACCCTTGTCCTTTGAGCCGTCCCCCGAGCTGTCGGTCATCGTGCCGTTTTACAACGAGGAGGGGAACGTGGCTCCCTTCCTCACGGCGCTCTCCCGGCAGCAGGGGGTACGCCTGGAGGTGATCCTTTCGGACGGCGCCTCCAGCGACCGCGGCAGAGATGAGGCGGAGCGGTTATCGGGCAAGCTCCCCTTTCCCGTCAGGGTTATCGAGGGGGAGAAGGGGCGCGCGGGACAGTTGAACCGCGGTGCCCTAACGGCACGGGGGGCGACGCTCCTTTTCCTGCATATCGATTCTTACTTCGAGGACACGCTCGCCCTGCGCAGGGGGCTTGACGCGCTTGCGGCGGCGGGAGCGGCGCGGGCCGCCGGACGCTTCGCCCTAAGTTTCGACTTTGCCGGACCGACCCCGCTCCCCTACCGTTTCTACGGACAAAAAGCGACCCTGGACCGCCCGGGATGTATCCACGGCGACCAGGGTTTTCTTATCGGCCGCGCCTTCTTCGAGGAGGCGGGGCCCTTCGACGCCGTCCTGCCGCTCATGGAAGACACTTTTTTCGCCGAGCGCGTGCGGAGGATGGGGCGCTGGCTCCTCCTGCCGGCCCGCATCAGCACCTCGCCGCGCCGCTTCCTCGCCGAGGGGCTCCTCCCCCGTCAATCGCTGAACGCGGTGCTGATGAACCTCGCCCACACCGGGCATCTGCAGTTGATTCACGACCTGAAAAAAAGTTACCGCAGCCAGGATGCGACGGGGAAGCTCAGGCTCAGACCGTTTCTCGCGCCGCTCGCCGAGGCGATCCGCGCGCTGCCGCGCGAAGAGAGGCGCCGCCTGTGGCGCGAGACCGGCGCCTACGTGAGGGGGAACGCCTGGCAGCTCGCCCTTTTCCTGGACGTCCTGACCGGTGCGCTCGAGGCGGGCAAGGGGGGAAGGTTTCTGCTTCTTTACGACCGCTTCGCGGCGCGGCTCATCGACAACCGCGCCGGGGACCTGGGAGCGGCGCTCCTCACCAGGCTCTGGCTGAGGCTCACCCTCGCAACCCTCCCCTAGCGCATCCCCTCAACGTAACTCTTCAGCTCGTCGCACTGCCACGGCTCGAGTTCTAGCAGTTCCACACCGAACCCCGCCGGCAACCCCTTGTGCACCCGGCTCCCCTCCTCGTTCACCCAGGCCACCCGTCCCTGCACCTCGAACAGGGGGAGCTTCGCCGTTTCCAGGTAGAAGGCGAGGCGCAGCTTCTGGTGCAAAAGCACCGTTTCGCGGCTCGCCACGAAGAGTCCGCCGTCGCCGATGTCGAGGGCGTGGGCGCCGACCGGAGCGCCGTCCAGGAGAAAAAGAAGCGGGATCTGGCAGGGGACCCTCTGCTCGCGTCGCTCGACGCCGGCGGTGTACTTGTGGGCCATATCGAGGAAGAGGCGGCGGTCGACCGGCTTGGTCAGGAAGTCGTCGCAGCCGGCCTGGGCGGCGCGCGCCCGGTCCTGTTCGTTGCCGGCGGTGGTCAGCATGACGACGGGGATGCCGCAGAGGAAGGGATCGGCCTTAAGAAGGGCACAGCAGGAGATGCCGTCCATGACCGGCATGTTGAAGTCCATGAAGACCAGATCGGGCGGGTCTTTCCGGATCAACTCGAGCGCCTCCAGGCCGTTGCCGGCCGTGACGACCTCGACATGGGAACACTTCAGAAAGCTCTTCTCCAGCTCCAGGATCAGCTTCGTATCGTCAACCAGCATGATCTTCGCTTTGGTACTCACGCCTATTCCCTCCCGGTCAGTTCATATCAGTGGGAAGCCGATGCAGCCGGCCACCCGTTCATTAATCAATATCATGGCAGGTTTGTCAAGGTGACAACAGCTATCAGACCACAAGGCGTACCAGCTCGGGAACGGTCCGGATGGTAAGCGGTGTCGGGCAGACGTAATCGCCATCCAGCTGTACAGCCTTCGCCCCGGAGAGTTCGAGCTCTTCCGCGCTGAAAGAGGTGACGTTCCGGCTGTAGACGGCCGTGCCGTTTAAAAGCCCCAGGGCGAGCCCCAAATAGGCGAGACGCCCCCCGCTGATGCAGAGCACCTGGAAGCCCGGGGTGAAGAGGTCCGCTTCGGGGGCCAGGACGAAGTCCCCGCCGTACTTCGCGGCGTTGCAGACGATGACGCCGTGGCAGGTGACGCTTTTCCCTCCCCCGGTGACGGTGAGCTGCGACGCGTCCCAGTCCCTCAAGTTGCGCAGCGCCGAGAGGAGGTAGGCCCCCTTGCCGATGGCGCGCTTCTCGGAGAGGCGCACGTCGCGCACCACGGCGCCGTCGAAACCGGCGCCCGCCATGAGCACGAAGCGCCTCTTTTCGCCGTCGCGCTCCACCTCTCCCACGGAAACGGGGCGCGACTCGCCGCGGGCCAGGCGACCGAGCGCTTCGTCGATGGAGGAGATGTCGAGTTCGCGCGCGAGCACGTTAGAGGTGCCAAGGGGAATCACGCCCAGGGTCGCCGCCCCGGGGACGAGCCCGTTCAGGACGCCGTTGATGGTGCCGTCCCCCCCCGCCACCACGATGAGCGGATCACTCTCCTCGACGCAGATGCGGGAGGCGAAGAGGGCCGGGTCGGCGGCGCTTTGCGTCGGCATGAGCGTGGGCTCGAGCCCGCGCTCCTTGAGGCCTGCCATGATCAGGTCGACCTTTTGCTGCGAAAAGGTCCCCGAGGTGGGGTTTACGATGAGGAAACAGCGTCCGGACAAGAAGCACCTCCACGAAAAAGGGGCCGCAACAGCGCCCCCCGGAAGGTAGCAAAAACACCATCTGATTACAAGGGGTTTGCAGGGGCTTCCCGTCAGGGATGCTCCGGCTCTTTCACCTGCTCGGGAAGTCTCGCCGGCTCGTCCTTTTCCCTTTCGGGCTGCTGGAACTTGCGCATGTTCTCGAGCATGGTCTTAAGCCTCTTCTGCACCAGGAAGTTGACGCTCCCCTCGGGGTAGCTGCCGTCCTCGGCCGGCCTTCCGGCGGGAACGCCGGTGAGGATCTCGATCCCCTCCTCCACCTCGGAGACGCTCCAGACGTGGAACATCCCGTCGGAGACCGCCTGCACCACCTCGTCGCTCAGCATCAGGTTCTGCTCGTTGATCTTCGGGATGATGACCCCCTGCTCGCCGGTCAGCCCCTTCGCCTTGCAGACGTTGAAGAACCCCTCGATCTTGTAGTTCACCCCGCCTATGGGCTGGATCTGCCCGTGCTGGTTGACGCTCCCGGTGACCGCGATCCCCTGCTTGACCGCTAGCCCCGAGAAGGCGGAGAGGAGGCCGTAGAGCTCGGCCGAGGAGGCGCTGTCCCCCTCGATCCCCTCGTAGGACTGCTCGAAGCAGATATGCGCCGAGAAGGAGAGCGGCTGTTCCTGCCCGAACTTCCCGGCCAGGTAGCCGGTAAGGATCAGCACCCCCTTGTCGTGGATCGGGCCGGAGAGCTTCACCTCGCGCTCGATGTTCACCATGCCTGCGCGTCCCTGGGAGACGCGTATGGTGAGGCGCGAGGGACGCCCGAAGGTGTAGTCACCCATGGTGATCACGGAGAGTCCGTTCACCTGCCCGACGACGCTCCCCTTGGTGTCGCACAGGATCACCCCCTGGGCTAGGAGCTCCTGGATGCGCTCCTCGATGCGGTTCGAGCGGTAGGTGCTCTCCTGGATCGCCCGCTTCACCCAGCTGCGGTCCACGACCTGCGCGCCGTCGCGCTTGGCCCAATAGCTCGACTCCCGGATCAGGTCGGAGAGCTCCATGAAGTGGGAGGAAAGCCGCGTCTGGTCCTCGACCATGCGCGAGGCGTGCTCCAGGAGGGCAGCGACGCCGGTCGGGTCGAATGGGAGCAGCCCCTCCGTGCAGCAGTGGGCGGCGACGAAGAGGGCGTAGTCCTGCATGACGTCCGGGGTGCGGCTGATGTGGCTGTCGAAATCGGCCTTCACCTTGAAGAACTTCCGGTAGTCCGGCTCTAGGTAGAAGAGAAGGTAGTAGATCCAGAGCGACCCGATCATGATGATCTTCGCGTCCAACGGGATCGGCTCGGGTTTCAGGGACACCACGGTCATGAAGCGGTACTGCTCGAGGACGTCCTCGATCTTTATCTCCATGTTCCTGATGCAGCGTTTGAGCGACTCCCAGGCGAAGGGGTTGATGAGCACCTCGCGCGCGTCGAGGACGAGGTAGCCGCCGTTGGCGCGGTGCAGGGCGCCGGGCTTTATGAGTGTGAAGTTGGTGGTCGCCACCCCCCCCATCTGCATGACGTTCTCGATGCGCCCGAAGAGGTTGTTGTAGGTCGGGTTCGACTCGAAGACCACGGGGGCGCCGATGTCCGGGTTGTTCTCGACGAGGACGTTCACCTCGTAGCGCTCGAAGGTCGGCTCCTGTTTCGGGAGCTTGAGACCGGGAATCTGCGGCGGCGCCGCCTGGGGCTTGAAGTCCTCCAGGTTCAAAAGGAGGTCCTCCTGCACGCTCTCCAGGTACTCCTGGACCTTGGCGAACCCCTGGTACTTCTCCTTGAGCGGGTTCAGGTGGTGCCCGACCGCGGCGAGCCCGAGTTCGCGGTCCAGAAGCGCCAGGGCGTCGCGCAGCGCCTTCTCGTTCTCGCGCACCTGGCGCAGGGCGTCGTTCAGCTTCTCGGTGAGCTCGCGCCCCACGGTGTCGAGCTTCTCCCGCTCGTCCTTCTCGAGCGCCTCGTACTCCTCCTGGGTGAAGTTACGCCCCTCCTTCTGCGGCACGATGACGAGCCCGGAGACGGTGCGCTGCAGGGCGAAGCCGCGCTCACCCGCCTCGGACTCGAGTTCGGAGAAGATCTCGCCGTTTCTCTCCTGGAACTGCTCGATGATGCCGACCCGGTTGGTCTCGTACTCCTTGCTTTCGAGCGCGGTCGGGACGTTGGCGCGCATGTAGTCGAGGAGTTCGCGCATGTCGGCGGCGAAGCCACGTCCCATGCCCGCCGGCAGGGCGAGGGCTATGGGCGCGTCCGGGGTGTGGAAGTTGTTGACGTAGCACCAGTCGCTCGGGGGGCAGGTGTCCTTGACGAACTTCTTCAGCATCTGCCGGATCGTGGAGGTCCGCCCCGTGCCCGGCTCGCCGGCGAGGAAGATGTTGAAGCCGCTGTTGGGCATGCCCAGACCGAACTCGATGGCGGCAATGGCGCGGTCCTGGCTGATGTTGCGTTCGATGTTCGCGATTTCTTCTGTGGTCTTGAAATTGAAAAGGGCGGGGTCACATACCCAGCGGAGCTTCTCTACGGGGACTCTGTTAGCGGTTTCGGACATGTGAGCCTCCTTGCAAGCGGCTGTGGGGGGTTACCGGGACGGCAGGTGCGTGTTCAAGAGCGTCTCGAAGCGGGCTGTGGCAAGTTGTTTCAGCTCCCCCACCGCCACCTCCTCACCGCGTTCAAGGGATATGGAGGTGATGCGGCAGTCGCGCATGCCGCAGGGGTTGATGCTTTGAAAGGGGGAGATGTCGGGGGCGACGTTCAGGCAAAAGCCGTGCATCGATACCCAGCGGCGCACGCCGACGCCGATGGCGGCGATCTTCCCCCCGGCGGTCCAGACCCCCGTCTTCCCCGGGACGGTGAACCCGGCGACGCCCTGGCTGCCGCACATCTCGATGAGAAAGAGTTCCAGGAAGCGGAGGTAGCGGTGCAGGTCGCGTCCGCGCCGTCCGAGATCGAGGATGGGGTAACCGACCAGTTGGCCGGGGCCGTGGTAGGTGACGTCGCCTCCCCGGTTGACCCGGTGCGCCGTTATCGCGGGATCGAGCAGGTTGCCGTTGTCGCCGCCGGCGCCGATGGTGTAGACGGGGGTGTGTTCGAGAAGGATGAGAGTCTCCTCCCCCCCCTGTTGCACTTCGCCTACCAGGCGCTCCTGCAAGGCGAGCGCCTCCGGGTAACCGATCACCCTAGCGTCGTGAACGACCATGTCAGCCGTGGATGGCGCGCTTGTCGAGGTCGAGCGCCGCCTCCTTCATCGCCTCGGAGAGGGTGGGATGGCCGTGCACGGTGAGGGCGATGTCCTCGCCGCTGCCGCCGAAGCTCATCACGGTGACCGCCTCGGCGATCATGTCGGAAGCGCGGGGCCCCAAGATGTGTACGCCTAGAAGCCGCCCCCCCTTCTCCTCGGTGAGGAGCTTCACGAACCCTTCGGTCTCGTCCATGCACTTGGCGCGGCCGTTCGCCATGAAGTTGAATTTGCCCGCCTTGTAGGCGATACCCTCCTCCTTGAGCGCCTCTTCGGTCTTGCCGACCGAGGCCGCCTCGGGCCAGGTGTAGCAGACGCCGGGGATGCAGCCGTAATCGACCTGGCTCGGCTCGCCGTGCATCCGCTCGACGCAGACCGCCCCCTCCTCCATCGCCTTGTGGGCGAGCATGGGACCTGCGATCAGGTCGCCTATGGCGTAGATCCCGGCGACGTTCGTGGCATAGTCGGCGTCGACCTTGATGCGGCTGCCGTCCATCGCGATGCCGAGCCCCTCCAGGTTCAGCCCGCCGGTAAGCGGCCTGCGCCCGACCGCGACGAGGACCTTGTCGCAAAGGATCTCCTGAGGCCCGCCTTCCCCCTCGATGCGCGCGGCGAGGCGTCCCTCCTTCTTCTCGACGCCGGCCACCTTGGCACCCAGCATGAACTGCATCCCCTGCTTCTTGAGCGAGCGCAGGAGCGCCTCGGCCACCTGGCCGTCGCTCCCCGCGACAAGGCGCGGCAAAAGCTCGACCACGGTCACCTTGGCGCCCAGCCTCAGCCACACCGAGCCGAGTTCGAGGCCTATGTACCCTCCCCCCACGACGAGCAGGTGCTCCGGGACCGAGGTGAAGGAAAGCGCCTCGCGGGCGGAGACGACACCTTCGCCGTCAAAGGGAAGGAACGGGAGTTGTACGGCGTCGCTGCCGGTGGCGATGATCACCTTCTTGCCGGAGATGATGGTGTTCTGCTCACCCTTCACCTCGACCCGGTGCGTGCCGCTCTCAGGCGCAAGCATGGTCGCCGTGCCGAGAAAGCTCGTGATGCCGTTTTTCTTGAAGAGATAGGCTATGCCGTCGGTGAGCTTCTTAACGACATCTTCCTTGCGCGCCATCATGCGGGAAAGGTTGAGGACGGGTGGCTGCACCTCGATGCCGTGGCCGGCGAAGCGGTGCAGCGCCAGGTGGTAGAGTTCGCTCGAGTCGAGGAGCGCCTTGCTCGGGATGCACCCCTCGTTAAGGCAGACGCCCCCCATGGAGCCGCGCTTCTCGACGACGGCGACCTTCATGCCGAACTGGGCGCCCCTGATGGCGGCGACGTACCCGCCGGGGCCGGCGCCGATTACTATGAGATCGAAGTTTTCTTCGGACATGGTTTCCCTCCAGCTTGCATCGATTTCAGTTTCAGGTTGACTCACTTTGCTCCTAGCACTCGAGCAGCATCTCCTCCGGGTCCTCGATGTACTCCTTGACGAGCTTCAGGAAGCCGACCGCCCCCTTGCCGTCCACGATCCTGTGGTCGTATGAGAGTGCCAGGTACATCATCGGGCGCACGACGATCTGCCCGTCCACCACCACGGCGCGCTCCTGGATGTTGTGCATCCCCAGCACACCGGACTGGGGCGGGTTCAGGATCGGCGTGGAGAGCATGGAACCGTAAATGCCGCCGTTGGAGATGGTGAAGGTCCCCCCTTCGAGGTCGGAAAGGGCGATGCGGTTCGTGCGCACCTTTTCGGCGAACTCGGCGATGGCGAGCTCGATCTGGGCGAGCCCCATCTTCTCCGCGTCCCTCAAGACCGGCACCACCAGGCCGCGCTCGCCGCCGACCGCCACGCCGATGTCACAGAAGTTGTGGTAGACGATGTCGTCCCCCTCGATGCTGGCGTTCACGTCCGGGAACTCGGCAAGCGCGGCGCAGCAGGCGCGCACGAAGAGCGACATGAAACCGAGCTTCACGCCGTGGCGCTTTTGGAAGTGCTCGCCGTGCTTCTTTCTCAGCCTGATCACCTCGCTCATGTCCGCCTCGTTGAAGGTGGTGAGCATGGCGGTGTGCTGGCGCACCGAGACGAGGCGCTCGGCGATGCGCTTTCTGATCTGCGTCATCGGCTTGCGCACGATGCGCCCCTCTTCGGCCGCCTCCTTGGTCGCCGTTTTTTGCGGCGGGGTGGCGGGTGCCGCGGGGGGAGCCGTAACGGGCTTACTGGGGGTAGCCGGCGTCGACTCGACCGGGGCGGGCTTGACCGCGGCAGGTTGCGCCGCCTCTCCCTTCGCCGCCTGCGCCTTCATGAGGTCGTCGTTGGTGACCCGGCCGCCGCGGCCGCTTCCCTGGACCTCGCCCGGCTCCACGCCGAGCTCACGGGCCAGCTTGCGCCCCGACGGGGACATCGGGGGGGCGGCGCCTTGCGCTGCAGTTTTTTGTGGCGCCTGCGCGGCCGCGGGTTTGGGCGCCCCTTCGGTCTGGGCGCCGCGCGCGTCGATCGTCGCGATCACCGCGCCGATCTTCACCGTCTCTCCCTCGCCGGAGAGCACGGTCAGTACGCCGTCCGCGTCGCTGGTCACCTCCAGGGTCACCTTGTCCGTCTCGATCTCGCACAGCGGCTCGTCCTTGGCCACCACGTCGCCCGTCTTCTTGAGCCACCTGGCGATGACCGCCTCATAAACCGACTCGCCGACTGCCGGAACCTTGATATCCATGTGCATCTCCCTTTATTCTTAACGGCCGTTCTACGTTCTATGTTCTACGTTCTACGTTTAACTTCAGAGAACCTCTTCTATTTCTGCAGCACAGAAAGACCCCTTCCCTAATCGGGCATGCCACTTAATGGAGTTAATAAGGGGTTAACTTAGAACGTAGAACATAGAACTTAGAACGTCTTCTAGATTTTCAGCGCTTCGTCAACGATGCGCTCCTGCTCGACACGGTCCAGCCGGTGCGAGCCGGAGGCGGGGGCGGCCGCGTCGGGGCGCCCTACGTACCTGGGAACGCTTCCCAAAAGCTCGCTCAGCGGCTCGTGGATGAAGCGCCAGGCTCCCATGTTACGCGGCTCTTCCTGAACCCAGGTGTAACGGACGCCGGCGGGGAAACGCTGCAGCTCGTCGCGCAACTGCTCGATGGGGAGCGGATAGAGCTGCTCTATGCGCAAAAGGGCGCTCCCCTGCAACTGCTCTTTCCTGATGCGTCCCAAAAGGTCGTAGTAGATCTTGCCGCTGCAGATGATCACCTGGCACACCGCTTCGCCGGCCGCGGGCTCGGCGATCACCTCGCGGAAACCGCCGGAACTCAGCTCCTCGAGCCTGGAGACGCAGTCGGGGTGGCGCAGAAGACTCTTCGGGGTGAAAAGGACGAGCGGCTTTCTGAAGGGCTGCAGCATCTGCCGGCGCAGAACGTGGAAAAGCTGGGCAGGTGTGGTGGGATAAACCGCCTGTATGTTGCCGGCGGCGGCAAGTTCGAGGAAGCGCTCGATGCGGGCGCTGGAGTGCTCCGCCCCCTGCCCCTCGTAGCCGTGCGGCAGCATGAGGACGAGACCGCTGGAGCGCTCCCACTTGGCCTCACCGCTCACCAGGAACTGGTCGATGATGACCTGGGCGCCGTTAACGAAGTCGCCGTACTGGGCCTCCCAGATGGTGAGGGCCTCAGGGGCTTCGAGGGAATAGCCGTACTCGAAGCCGAGTACCGAGAATTCCGCCAGCATGCTGTCGAAGGCGCAGAAGTGGGTCCCCTCCGGTACCGCGGCGCAGAGCGGCAGGTAGGTGGCGCCGCTTTCCTGGTCGAAGAGGGTGCTGTGGCGGTGGCTGAAGGTGCCGCGCCGCACGTCCTGGCCCGAGAGGCGCACGGAAACGCCCGAGGAGAGGAGCGAGGCGTAGGCGAGGGTCTCGACGTTGCCCCAGTCGAGCGGTCCCCCCTTCACCACGGCATCCCTGCGCTTTTGCAGCACCGCGGCGACCTTGGGATGGGGGGTGAAACCGTCGGGGATGCGCGCGAGCCGCTCGGAGAGATCGAGCAGCGTGGCGGAGGGAACCGAGGTCGGCACGGCCACCTTCGCGACGCCCGGTTTCATCCCGCTCCAGTGGGCGAGGAAGGCCGACTCCACCGGGGCTGCCTGGCGCTCGCCGGCCTGGGCCAGCCGCTGCACCACCTCGTTCTCGATCTCTTTAAGCACATCCTCCTCGAACCCCTCGGCCAAAAGCTCCATCTCGTAGAGCGAGTGCAACTGGGGGCGGAGCTTGATCTGCTGGTACATGAGCGGCTGGGTGAAGTAGGGCTCGTCCCCCTCGTTGTGGCCGTGCCTTCTGTAGCAGATCACCTCGACCACCACGTCCTTGCGGTAGCGGTCGCGATAGGCAACGGCGAGTTCGGTCACATGCACCACGGCCTCGGCGTCATCGCCGTAGACGTGGAACACCGGGGCCTGCACCATCTTCGCGACGTCGGTCGCGTAGTGACTGGAGCGCGCATCGACGGCGCTCGTCGTGAAACCGATCTGGTTGTTGAGGACGATGTGGAGGGTGCCGCCGGTCCGGTAGCCGGCAAGCTGGGAGAGGTTCAAGGTCTCGGCCACCACTCCCTGGCCGGAGAAAGCGGCGTCGCCGTGGATTAAAAGCGGGAGCACGCGGGTTTCCCCGTCGCTGCCGATGCGGTCCTGGCGCGCACGGCATTTCCCCTGCACCACCGGGTCGATCGCCTCGAGGTGGCTCGGGTTGGAGGTAAGGGTCAGGTGGACGGTGCCGCCGTCGGCACCAGGGACGTTCACCGAGAACCCCTTGTGGTATTTCACGTCCCCCTCACCGACGACGCCGTACTCGGAGTTGTCCGCGAACTCTGCGAACATGTTCTCGTAGGGCATGCCGAAGATGTTGCACAAAACGTTCAGGCGACCGCGGTGCGGCATGCCGAAGACGACGTCGGTGACCCCCAGGGAGGCCGCCTTGGCGACGGCGGCGTCCAGCATCGGGATGAGGACGTCTCCCCCCTCGAGGGAGAAGCGCGTCTGGCCGGGGAACCTCTTGTGCAGCTCGCGCTCGAAGAGGGAGGCTTCCTTGAGCTTTTTCAGCAAAAGGAGCCGCTTCTCCCTGGTGAAAACGCCGCGGTTGCCCACCGGCTCCATACAGTCGATGAGCCACTGCCGCTCGTCCGGGTCCTGCAGGTGCATGAACTCGACGCCGACCGACCCGCAGTAGGTGCTGCGCAGCACCTGCAGGATGTCCTTCAGGGTGGCGCTTTTCTTCATGAAGCGCCTGGTATGGAAGGTCTTGTCAAGGTCGGACGGGTCCAGCCCGAAGGTCGACAGCGAGAGGAGAGGATGCTCTATCCGGCAGGGTGAAAGGGGATCGGTGCACGCCAGCAGGTGCCCGATGTCGCGGTAGCGGTAGATGAGGGACTGTACCGAGGACTGTTTGAGAGCCTCCTCGGATCCCGGCGCCGGGGGGGTGCCGGGCGCCGGAGCGGCGGCTCCCAGATCAAAACCGGTGAAGAATGCCCGCCATTCCTCGGAAAGCTTTTCGGGCTCACGTTTCCATAGTTCGTACTGGTTCTCAATCCACTGGGGGGTCAGGTTGTCTAATATACCCATCGATCTGCTCCTTTTCATGAACACGGAGAGTGTAGCAGATGAGGGTTTCGTTTCAAGCGGAGCGTTTTTTCGCGTACCGCCAAACCTGAATTTTTTCAAGGGTGATCATGCCGCCGTCCATCATCTCCTCCACGGCGGGAAGGATCGCCTCGACGCGCACCCGTTCGTCGACCACCTCGATCACCATCGGGAGATCGGTGGACAGACGCAGCAGCCGATCGGTGTGGTACATGCTGTGCGCGCCGAAGCCGGCCACGCCGCGCAGCACGGTAGCACCGGCGAATCCCTCCTTGCGAAACAGTTCGACTAGCGACTCGTAGAGCGGGATGTGCTTGTACTTGTCGCGCTCCCCGATGTAGATCCTCAGGAGAACCTGCTCGCCGAGCATACCCTTCCTGTCACTTTCCAGGCTCATGTCCCTCACCTTCATAGGCACGCTTCCCTCCATGTGTATTTATATAGATGCAAAGGCGCAGGCCGCCGTGACTGCGGGGCGCGGGGCTACAGCCAGCGGGCCGTCTGTATCCCGAGCCAGGTGCAGGCAAGGCAGGCGACTACGCTGAGCAAGATATTGGTAAAGGCAAGGAGCAGCGCTCCCTCCTCGACGAGGCGGAAGGTTTCCAGGCTGAAGGTGGAAAAGGTGGTTAGTCCACCCAGAAAGCCGATGGTGATGGCAAAACGCAGGGTAGGGGGGATCAGCGCGCTCCTGATGGAGAACTCCATGACGAGGCCGATCAAAAACGCCCCGATGATGTTGACGGCAAGGGTGCCGTAGGGGAAGCCGGTACCGCAGATGCGGTACACGAAGCCGGAAAGGAAATACCGGGTCAGACAGCCGGCCGCCCCGAGAAGGGCTATGAGAAGTACCTGCTCCATGAAAAAACCAGCCGTTTTTAGAAGTTCCAGCCGAGCCTCAGACCGAAGCTGTCGGAAGAGGAATCGGGCTGGAAGTAGTAGGTGCCTTGCACTGCCCTCAGGTCGGACCGCGCAAAACGCAGGGCATCGAAGACGAGCGACGCCCGGAAGTTGCCGTATCCGGCGCCCAGTTCGGCGAAGCCGCTCAGCCTTCCCTTGGGATGGAAGGTGGTCTTGCCGCTGCCGCTGAAGTCGATGGTGTTACCCACGTAGAAGGGGTACTTGGCACCCGCTTCGGCAGATAGCCTCACCCGGCCCAGCGGAGCATCGGCGCGTGCACCGATCCGTGTGTAACCGACCTGCCACCCCTCGGTGTAGCCGGAGACGCTGGTCCCGTCGGAAGCGGTCGAGTCCTGCAGGTCCCGAAACCATCCCTGGTAACCGACGCCGGCAAAAGGCTCCAGACGCGCGGGGCCGGTCTCGAAGCGGTAGCCCAGGTCGAACTCCCCTTTTCCGCCCAAGTAGCTTACGCGGGTGTCGACCGGCACCGATTCGGGCGCCTGGGTCTGCCCCTCGTAGGAGACTTCGCCGCCGAATAGTTCGACCCTGGCGCGGAGGGCAACCGATGAGGAAGTTACCGCACCAAGGCGCACACCCGCGCAGAAAAGCGGGCCGTGCTCCTTGAGCAGGGTCTTACCACCGTTACGCTCCTTCCAGGTGAAGTACTGGGGGCCTAGGTACGGGGTGAGTTCTTCCAGGCCTGCCGCAGCCGAGGGAGCGGCGCAGCAAAGAACTATGGCTGCGACCGCGAGGTATTTCGTCATCTCATCCCCCGAGCCGTCAGACGGCCGTCTCTTCTTTCTTCTTGCGCGGCGCGCGAGGCTTCTTCGGCTTTTCCTCGGACGCGGCAGCGGGCTCAGCGTCCTTCGCGGCGCCACGCTTCGCGGATGCCTTTGCCTTCACGGCGGGCGCCTTTTCGGCGGCCGGCTCGGCGTTCGCCGGCTTGGCAGCTTTCGCGGGCTTGGCGGCCTTGGCCGGCTTCGCCTTGTCGGACTTGTCGGACTTGTCGGACTTGTCGGACTTGGCGGTATTGGCGGTATTGGCGGAATTGGCGGAATTGTCGGACTGGGCGGCCGCCTTCTTGGACTTCGCGGCTTTTGCCGGTTTGGCGGGCTTTGCCTGCTCGACCGCAGCGGCTTCGGCGGCTGCCGGGGCCACGGCGGTGGACTCGGCGCCCTTGGCCTTCTTGGGGCGGGCCGGTTTCTTCTTTGCGGCTACCTCGGCCTTGCCGGCTTCGGCGACTGGTGCTGCCGCCGGCTCCGCCGCTTTACTCTGTGGGGCGGGGGCCGGTGCCTCGGCTCGCGCCGGTGCCTTGGTCTTGGCTTCAGGCGCGGCTGCCTCTACGGCAGCGGCTCCTTCAACGACAGCAGCCTTCGGCTTGCGCGCAGGGCGTGCCTTCTTGGCCGGTTTCTCCGGCACGGCGGCGGGCTCGGCTGCCGGGGCGGGGGGCGCGGACTCGGCCACGGGGACCGCCACACCGGCTACCACGGCCTCAAGGACGGCCTCGACTGCTCCACCCTTGCCGCGGCTCCTCTTCTTGCGTGCAGGCTTCTTCTCCGCGGGGGCTTCGCCCGGGGCAGCGGTCTCGACGACGGGCATCGCTTCGGCGGCAACGGCCACCGGTGCGGCGGTTTCGGACTCTTCGCCGGCTACCTGCACCTCACCCGCTGCGACGGCCTCGTGACCGCCCTTGCCGCGCCGTCTCTTGCGACGACGCTTCTTCTTGACCTCTTCTAAAGGCTCGCCCGACGCCGGATGCTCGGCCCCGGCCTCCTCGGCCTGCTCGGAAGCGGCGCCACCCGCGGCAAGTTCCCCGGCATCGCCAGGCAACTCGACCTCGGCCTCGGCCGGGTGGGCGGCCGCCTCGGCACCTCCCCCCTTGCCCCGCTTGCGCTTTCTGCGCCGCTTCTTCTTGTGCTCCTCCGGCTCGCCCTCTACGGTCACCACGAGCTCCGCACCGCTCGGCTCCTCGACCACGGCGACCGGCACCGCCTCGGCATGCATCTCGGGCTCGGCGGCCTTCTTCCCTTTTTTCTTCTTCTTGCGCCCGTCGGCGGCGGCCTCGGCGGGCGCCTCCTCCTTGGCAACGGGACGCGCCGGCTGGACCTTCTCCTGGGGCTGCTCCTCGACCTTCTCCCGCTTGACGAGTTCCAGGTCCATCTGGTTCAGGAGATAAGACGGTTTCCCCTTGACGGTCACCTCGATGTCGTAGTCGTTCTCGATCCGGGAGAGTTCGTGACGCTTGCGGTTCAGAAGGTAGTAGGCGATCTCGAGGGGGAGACTTCCCACCACCTCGCCGATGGTCCCCTTGGCGGCCGCCGCGTGCACCTTCCTCAGGAAGGAGAGCGCCATCGCCTCGACCGACTTCACCTTGCCGCGCCCGTCACAGTGCGGACACTCCAGGGTGCTCGCCTGGTTCAGGGTCTGGCGGATGCGCTGCCGGGACATCTCCAAAAGGCCGAACTCGGAGATGCGGGCAACGTTCACGCGCGCCTTGTCCGCCTTGAGCGCGCTTTTCAGGGTCTTCTCCACCTCGGCGTTGTGCTTTCTGTCACGCATGTCGATGAAGTCGATGACGATCAGCCCGCCCAGGTCGCGCAGCCTCAGCTGGCGCGCTGCCTCTTCGGCGGCCTCCAGGTTGGTCTTGAACGCGGTGTCCTCGACCCCCTTCTCGCCGGTGGACTTGCCGGAGTTGACATCGATGGAGACGAGCGCCTCGGTCGGCTCGATGAAGATGGAGCCCCCCGATTTGAGCGGCACCTTTTTCTCGTAGATCAGGTCGATCTGCTCCTCGAGCTGGTAGCGCGAAAAGAGGGGACGCTTCTCCTGATGCATCTTTACGAGCTTCTCGAACGCGGGATCGATCTCCTTGAGCGCCTCGCGCACGTCCTGATAGACGTCCTTGCTGTCGACGAGCACCTCGTCTATGTCGGCGGAGAAATAATCCCGGATGGTCCTGATGATCAGGGCGGACTCCTGGTAGATCATCCCCGCCCCTTTCATGGAGAGCCCTTTTTCGCGGATTCCCTGGTACAGCGCCACCAGACTGTCGAAGTCCTTCTGCAGCTCCTCACGGGTGCGCCCCATCGCCTCGGTGCGGATGATGTATCCGTACCCCTCGGGGATGGTCATCTCGGCGATCATCTCCTTGAGCTTCTTGCGCTCCCCTTCGCTCTCAACCTTGCGCGAGATCCCGGCGGAATCGCTTCCCGGCATCACCACCATGTAGCGTCCCGGCAGCGAGACGTACGTGGTGAGGGCGGCGCCCTTGTTGTCGCGCTCCCCCTTCTCCACCTGGACGATCAGTTCCTGCCCCCTTCTCAGCACCTCCTGGATGCGGGGACGGCGGTGGCGCTGGTCCTCGGGGATATCGTCACGCCATTTCCAGTTCTCGGGGTGCAGCTCTCCCATCTGCAGAAAGCCTAGCTTCTTGAGCCCGATGTCGACGAAGGCGGCCTGCAGCCCCTGCTCGACGCGGACCACGACCCCCTTGTAGATGTTGCCGCGCGTCTGCTCGTTGCCGGCGATCTCGACATCGAGATCCACCAGACGTCCATCCTCCACGATTGCCACGCGCGCCTCTTCCGAGTGCAGCGCATTGATCAGCATTTTTCTTGCCATAGATTGGTTGTTCCCTTTCCTTTTGGGGCTGCGGGCTCCGGCGACGGTGCCGTCCGGTGCCTCTCGCGCCCAGGTTTGTTGTCTCGCCGGCAGTGCCGGCCGATTTCTACTCGTATATGCAGTCCCGATGAAGATTCGGGGCGGGCAAGGTTAATGAAAACCGAGTGATTATAGCAGAGTTTCTTTCTCACGCACTATAAAAAAACGGAGTGTACACGCGGCATTAAGGCATTCACAGCGGCCCTTGCACCGGTGGGCGTGTTCCACATGAAGGGCGACAGGATGAGATCCACATGAATACGGCCGCAAATTCAGCAACTTACCAGGGGCAACCATGCAAGCCCGACCCCGGCACCGCCTCTGAACCACACAGGTATACAGGTCGGGAAGATGTCCTCTTTTGGTGTAGCGGGAGCCCGGTCTTCCAGCCTGTCCGGCACCCCTGCCATTAAATTAGCTGTTTATGGCGCACCGGAAGTGTGCTATTGGATTTCGTCAAACCACGCCCGAAGGTACGCCATGCCAGGTATCAGAATAGACACCACGCCGCTTAACCCGATCTACCTGGAAATGGGGGCGGCGGTCCAGGACTGCCAGAGAATCGAGCTTTACATCTCGTTCATCGTGACGCTCCTTATCGAACTCTCCGACGGGGCTCTCACCGAGGAGGAGTTCAGCGGATCGATGGAGATCCTCGGTTCCCAGACCATGGGACGGCTGATGGAGGAGATCAAGGAGAAGGTCGGCTTCAACGACCAGGCGGTGCATGCACTGCGGCTGGCGCTCAAGGCGAGGAACTTCCTGATCCACCGCTTCTACAATGAGCGCTCCGACCTGCTGCTGACCGGCGAGGGGCGCGAGAAGGCACTTCGTGAGGTTCGCTCCAAGAGGGCGACGCTGCACGCGGCAAATGCGGTGCTCGATTCCGTCATGAAGGACCTGGTGCGCCTGAAAGGGATCGACCTGGAACAGTTCAAGGCGGAGCTGGAAGAAAGATTCGAGTCCTGAAAAGGACCCAAGGAGAAAAGCTGCATGCTGCGAGATTCCCAGACCATAGGCACCATGGCCCACGTCATACAGCTCTCGGTCGCCCCGGTCTTCCTTCTGACCGCCATCGGGACCATGCTGAGCGTCATGATCAACCGGCTCGGGCGCATCATCGACCGCGCCCGCTACCACGAGGGAAGGCTCGAGACCGTCTCCTCCGACGGCCTGCCCAAACTCCACGCAGCACTTGCCACCCTCAAACGCCGCGCTGACCTGATCGGTCACGCCATCTTCCTGTGCACGGCTACCGCGGTCCTCGTCTGCACGGTGATCGCAATGCTCTTCATCGGCGATTACCTGCGCTACGACGTCTCGGTCCCGGTCGCGGTGCTCTTCATCGTCGCCATGCTGCTCATGGTGGCGGGACTCATCAACTTCCTGCGCGAAATCTTCATCGCCAAGGAAAGCCTGCAGATCGGCCCGAACACGGTAGTCAAATGATCCGGCGCCCCGAGCGGGGCCCGCAGGAGGCACGCCATGTATGTCCGCGACCTTGCCCTCTTCCCCGTCTTCGACAGCCATTTCCACATCATCGATCGCCGCTTCCCACTCGTGGAAAACCAGGGGTTTCTCCCTGACGATTTCACCTGCCGCGATTACCTCGAGCGGAGCGCCGGCATGAACCTGGCCGGTGGCGCCATCGTCTCCGGATCGTTCCAGGCCCTGGACCAGACCTACCTGGAGGACGCACTCGCCACCCTGGGGCCGCGCTTCGTGGGGGTTACGCAGCTCCCCGCCTCGGTCAGCGACGAGGAGGTCTTGCGCCTCGACCGGCTCGGCGTGCGCGCCGTGCGCTTCAACATTAAGCGGGGCGGGTCCGAAAACGTGGAACACCTGGAAACGATGGCCCGCCGGGTGCACGAACTGGCCGGGTGGCACGTGGAGCTCTACGTCGACTCACGCGAGCTTGCCCCCCTAAAGAGCACCCTCACCCGGCTCCCCGCGGTCAGCATCGACCACCTGGGGCTTTCCCGCGAGGGTCTGCCGACGCTACTTGCGCTCACCGAGCGCGGGGTGCGGGTGAAGGCAACGGGCTTCGGCCGCGTCGATTTCGACGTACCGGCCGCCCTGCGAGACTTCTGCAGCGCCAACCCCGACGCCCTCATGTTCGGCACCGACCTCCCTTCCACACGCGCCCCGCGCCCCTACAGCGACGACGACCTGCGGCTCGTAGTAGACACGCTCCCCCCCGAATTAGCGCAGAAGGTTCTCTGTCAAAACGCGCTCAGCTTCTATCGTCAAAACGATATATAGTCAAAAGTTTACTCAAAGCAAAGAATCAAGCTTAATTATTTTAAAATAATTTGACTTTATTCCATTTTATATTAAAAACATAGATCACTTCTGCGAGCAGGTATAGTTTTTTCTCAGGATTTTTACTTACAATAGCCCCTGAGACTATTCTTACGAAAGCAGGTAAGATGGCAGAGATCTTCTTCATAGCCAGTGACGAACGAGCACTCGATCTTGTGGAGAGTCTGCGCATCCAGTCGTTGAAAAGTCTTACTTTCGAAACCGACTTGGCCAGCGCAGTGAAGAGACTTCACAAAGAGAATCCGCGTTTCGTCTTCATACAGTCCAGCCTGGATGGTATTGCGTGCGACGAGATAGCGACGCAGGCCAGGATGCTCGTGGACAACGCGGACCTGCGACTCATCCTGCTGGGAGATGACGACGCGCCCCCCGGCTTCCCGCCGCCAGGCTTCGCCGCGTCACTCAGCCTCACCCTGCCTACTGCACAATTGACCTCCGACGTGCTGCAGCTCCTTTCCGAGGATTTTGCCCAGACCACCACAGCGCCTTCCGCATTGATCCTCGATGATCTCCCGGATTTTGAAATCCCCAGCTTTGACAGCATCGCTGAGCCGCACCCGGCACCACACTGGCCGTCCGAACCTCCCGAGCCGCTGGTCTTCGACGCGGAAGCGCTGCAGGGGCCGACGGTGGAAAAGCCCCCCGAGATCACCGGGTCCGACGAAATCGTGTTTTTCGTCGCCGCACCGCCCCCGCAACAGGAGCCCGCGGAAGCTCCCGCCGAGCCGACGGAGCAGGCCGCAGTGCAGGAAGCCGCGCCCCAGCGAAAAGAAAAGGGACACGGCACCCGGCCGAAGTCCCTGTACCCGAGCCCGGACCAGATCTACCGCAAGCCCCCTGAGCTGTGCGGCGTGCCGGAGGAAGGGGACGAACCTGCGGTGCCCGAGGGGCCGGAAACCAGACGCCTGACACGCCCGCTTTACGTCGGCATTGCCCTGCTCTTCGCAGGCGTGCTCTTCTGGCGCCTTTTTGCACACGAGCCCGAGCCGCAGCCGGTGCAGAAGCCTGCAACGGTTCCGGCCGCTCCGTCCGGCAAGACCGTCGCGCAACCGGTACCGACACCGGCCGCGTCCGGTGAGCAGCAGGCGTTGCCGCTGTTCATCCCGAGAGTCCCCGCCGACGCGGCATATGCCGCGGCCCATCCCGGCTGGGAGCGCTACGAGAACGAGAAGGTCGAGTTCCGGGTCTTCCGCGAAGGGGGGCGGATCATGGCGATCCAGGCCCTTCCCGTGGGCGACGCCGAGATCGGTGAAAGCCAGGTACCGGCCTGGTTCCGGGAAGCGGTGGGTGCCGAGATGCCCGCAAAGGGGAAGTTCAAGGAGGCTGACGGCGTCAAGGTCGAAACAAGGCGCGCCCCCGGCGGCGCCGAGGTCGCCATCTACCGCACCCCGCAAAGCCGCATCCTGGGTGTGGTGCTTCAACTCGCCGCCCAGCGGCAAAAATAGAAGGCAATCAAGAGGCGACGCACCGCAGCAGTCAGCCTTCGTGTAGCGCAGCAGCCAATCTTTTTCAGGGAGTTTGCATGCCGGTTCAACTCGAAACGAAGCACCTGGGCCTAGCCCTCATGTTCCTGACCGCCTTCCCGCTGACCTCTTACAGCATCGAAAAGAAGTTCGAGTTGGAACCCGCCACCCTCGCCCGGAAATACCCCATGCCTGCACCGGCACCCAAGGCTGCGCAGCCGGCGCCGCAAAAGGCCGCCCAGACCGCGCCGCAAAAGGCTACGGGAACGCCGACCTACAAGGTCAAGCGCGGCGACTTCATCTACAGGGTGCTTGCCCGCGAATACGGGCTGACCGGAGACCGCGCCGTCGCCGTCGCGCGCAGGGTGAAAAGCGCCAACCACCTCTCAGACATCAGAAGGCTGAGGGTCGGTTCGACGCTCCTGATCCCCATCGATCCCCCGGCACGCGGGACGGCCAAGGGAAGACCGCGCCACGCCTCCAAAATGGCGGCTAAGAAGGCATCGCCCGGCGGCGAGACCACCATGATGGTCCTGCAGGCTCCGGCGCGGCAGGCAACCCCGTCGCGTGCGGCGCTGGCCGACGCCGAGGCGGTCCAGCAGGCCTCCCACGTCTGGCCGCAGTTGATCCCCAACGCGCCGTCGGTGAAGGCCCAACTCGACTACCTCTCCGGCGCCTTCTCCCTTTCGCTCGATCCCGAGAAGTACCCGTTACTGGCAACCCAGGACGGCGGTGCCATCCTCGTCGACGCGAGCGGTACGCTTCCGCCGCTGGTCAAAAACCTGCTGCAGGAGAAGAACCCGCAACTCTCCATCGTCTCCGAGCGCGCCGACAACCCGCGTGCCTTCTACCGCGCCCTTCTGGGGGCGGCGCGCTTCTACTCTTTCGAGGAGGACTTCCTGGTCGACTTCGGCTCCGAGTGCAAGGTGACGGTGCAGGCCGACTTCAAGATCGAGAAAAGCCAGGACAGCCTGCTGCACCAGGACATCACCCTTTTGAAGATCCCCGGAAAGCGTCCCGCGACGCCGCAGGCGCTGGTCCGTCTCCTGGCGGCCAACGGCTTCAAACTGGTGGAGACGCCGTCCACCGCTCCGATCATCACAGGGAGGCCCGACGGCAACGTGCTTTACCAGATCCCGGAGAAGGACCCGAGAACCATCGCCGATGCGCTGCTTGGCGCCCTCGGCATCAGGTATCAGGCCGACAAGAACATCGACCTATACGCCGGCGACAACAACGGCGTCCGCCTGGAAATCCCGGCGTACCGCTACTTCGAGAAGAACGGCAACCGGTACGTACTTGCGCGTTTCCAGGGGGATCCGCTCGGGGACTCGCTGACGAACCTCCTGGAGGCAAAGGGATACCGGGTGATCCAGGTGCAGGACCAGGACGACCTGGAAAGCCTCTCGGACAAGCTTTTGAACCGGCTTGACATCTCCGGGCGCTACGGCGAACAGGACCTGTGGTCGGTATGGGAGCAGGGGTACGGGGTGAGGATGCCGGGCGTCATGATCAACGACCCGCGTGGGGGAAGGATCTTCATCACGGACCGCAAGGTCGATCCGCTGGTGCAGGAACTGGCCAAACTGAACGGCTACCGGCAAGAGATCCGGTAACCGTTCAGGAAGTCCTTGAAAGCCTATTTGCCGAACTGCTGGTAGGCGTTCTGAAGCAGTTCCATCTGGTCCCGGTTCATGATGGCGAGGAACCACTTCTGGTAGGACTCGGTAAACTGAACCACCTTCTCCATCGAGATGGCGTCGAGCGTCTGTTCGAGTTCCATCGCCAATTCGAGAGCCTCCCGCACCGCGGGGGGCTCTTCTTTTACCTTCTTCTCCAACTCGCGTACCTTCTTAAGGATTTCCTCGGCCTGGGCCAGATCGAGCAGCGCCGCCTCGACCACGTCGTCCAGCCTTAGTTTCCCGACCAGAGCGAAAAGCCTGGCGCGGTTTTCCCGCTCAAGGGCGCTCTTCAGCCAGATGTAGAAGATCTCGCGCTCCTCCTTGAAGAGGTTCGCGAAGTAGTGGTAGATATCGGCGCACGCGAACTCCGTTTTCTCACAGACGGTCAAGACCTGGGCCACCGCGATATCCATTTTGTACGCCATTTTTTCCTCCATCAGCAGACTTCCCCGGGGACGGGCTCCGCAGGAGCCTGTCCCCTTATACGGTCTCCGAAGACTTCTCTAATTCGAAAAAGCAAATAACTACATATCCTTACACTACAATTTACCTTTATCCGTCCAAAGCCGCAACTGTGACGGCTGGTTCGCCCCTGCTGCAGGTGCGATCCGGCGACTGTTTCATTTTGGCTGTGGCGGGTGGAAAAGGCGGCTGGTTACTCCCCGGACAAGTGCAGGTAGCAGTCCGCGCGGTAGAGGGAGGCGTCCGCGGCGAACGGGGAACGGGGGAAGGTGCGCAAGAACTTGCTGAATCCGGTCAGCGCCTCGCGGTAGTCGTGCGCAAGGTAGGCGCGCTCGGCGCGCTGGAAGAGCTCGCGCTCGCCGGGTTTGACCTGTCCCGCGGATGCGGGTGCAGACGCCTGTTTCTTAGCGGCGGCGGAAGCCGGGCGGCGGGAGGTGCTCCCCTTGACGCTCTTCCCGGGACGCACCGGCACCAGCAGCTTGTCGCCGGGATGGATCAGGTCAGGGTTTCTTATGCTGTTGAAGACCAGCATCTGCGGGAAGTAATCGGCCACCCCGATGTGCTTTTTCGAGAGCTTGGAAAGCGTGTCCCCCTGCTTCACCGTGACGGTGCGTACGAGCACCCCGTCCCTCGGGGAGGCGGGCGCCACGCCCGAGGTCTCCGGCTTCGGGGTGTAGAGAAGCATTTCGTCGGCATGGCCTGACGTGATGCCGGCGCAGAGCAGGATGAGGCTGCCGATGGTGACGAGGGTCCGTTTTGCCATCTCAGTACCTGTTGCCGAGGAGATCCTGGTAGTTGAGCGAGTTCTTCATCTGGACGCTGGTGCCGACCGCCACCCCCGGCTTCACGCGATAGGTTACCTTGATGCTGCGTCTCTCGCCGGCACCGAGTTCGTCGAGGCGCCAGAGGTAGACGCCGTTGTCGTACCTGCTGAAGGCGGGCTCGGCTGCCACCAGTTCGAGCTGGGCCGGGAGGGCGCTCTGCAGGATCACCTGCTTCGCCAGGCTTGAGCCGCGGTTCACGCAGTTCAGGTCAAGCGAGGAGACCTCGCCGGGCTTCAGCTTGCCACCCCTTGCCGCCAGGGTGAGTTCCACGATGGGGCGGGAGTAGGTGAGCTGGAGATTGACTGCGGCGGCGCGGTCCGCTGCCTCGGGCTCGAAGCGCACCGATGCGGCGGCAACGGCACCGTCGAGGGCGCTGGCCGACGTTTCCATTTCCATGATCACGTACGCCTCTTCCTTGGGAGAGAGAGGACCTACGTGGTTGATGATCGGCTCGCTGCTCTGGCGTTTGCCGTCGCGGTTCACGTCGTCGTAGAAGGTGTATGTCGCGTTCGCCGGTACGCTGGCCTTGATGGCGAACACCTCGCGCACGTTGCCGGTGTTGGTGACGACGAGCGGCACGGAAACGGTCTGGCCGGGGATGGCGACGAGTTTACCCGCGCCGGTGCGCGCCGTGACGCCGCTCACCCGCTGCACGAAGCTCGTGGCGGAGACGAAGGACTCTTTCTTGCCCAGCGCGCCGTTGACGATGTCGGCCCTGACGATGAGCTCCTGGTCGGCGAGTGCTTCGTCCTTCAGGCGGAAAGTGAGGTTGTGGTCCTGGCTCTCGCCGGACTTAAGACGCATACCGTCGAGCACGAGGGCGCCGTTTTCCTTATTGAAGCCGGCAGGCGTGCCGGAAGGCTCGTACTGGGGCGGATAGCTGACCCTGAGGGTGACGTCACGGGCCGCCGCGCTGCCGATGTTGAGCAGGGAAACACGGTAGGTGACCTTCTCGCCCGGGAGGAGCTTCGTCTTGTCGCTCTTCACCACCGCCCTCAAAAGCGGCGCCGAGGTGCGCAGCGCGATCTCTTTGGTCTGGGAAACCTCCCTGGCGAAAGCGGAGACCACCTTGACGGGGTAGCTGCTCTTCTGGCCGTCTATGTTGCCGCGCGGGATGGTCCCGACGGCCACCCCCCTGAACTTCTCCCCGACTTCGAGGGTCGGGGTGCTCTTGATGGCGACATCCGGGGTGTCGGCCGCGGCGAAATGGAAGTCGTACTCCGCCGGGAAGCCCGATTCCAGCAGGAAGCTGTCGCTGCCGTTGCCGGAGTTGACGATGTCCATCGGGATCACGAAACGTTTCCCCGCCTCCTGGGTCTCGCCGGCGGCCCCGAGCCTCACGTCGAGATCTGGGTACTGGGCCACCTCGATGTTGAAGACCTGGGTCACCTCGCCCTGCGGCGCGGGCGCCCCACCCTTCTTCACGGTCGGGTATTCGATCCCCATCTGCTGGAGCTTCGCCGTGGCGTTGGCGGCGGCGGGAGTGCCGGGGTAGCGGTCGATCACGTCCTTGTAACCTGCGATCGCCTTTTTGCGCAGCGCGGAGGATTTCCCCTTTTCCTTGCCATGCTTGGCGACGCTGACCTTTTTCTCTTTCGCTTCCCGGGGAGCGGCAGCCTTCTCGGCGGCAGCCTTCTCAACTGCGGCCTTCTCGGCAGCGGCTTTTTCGGCAGCTGCTTTCTGCGCGGCAGCGGCCCTTTCCGCAGCGGCATCGATGGCAGCCTTGTCGGCGGCAGCTTTCTCAGCGGCGGCCTTTTCGGCGGAAGCCTTGACTGCGGCGGCCCTTTCGGCGGCTGCACGCTCGGCAGCGGCCTTTTCCGCGGCTGCCACGCCGGGAGCCGGCTGTGCTGCGCTCTTCGGCGCGGCCGGAATGGCTTCACCCTTCTCGTAGCGCTCGGCGAGCTGGATGAGCTCGTCCTCTACCGTCGCCTTGAGCGGGCTCTCCGGGTAGTCCCGGAGGAACTGCGCCATGTATTTGCCCGCCTCCTGGTTGTTGCCGACCTTGTAGTTGGCCCGCGCCAGCCAGAAAATGGCCATGTCTTTCAAAGGGGTGTCCGGGTACTTCTTGAGGAGGGTGGACATGCTCTCAACCGCGGCAGGGTAATCTTTTTTCTGATACGAGTTGAACCCGGAAATAAAGATCTGCGAATCTTCGGAATCGAGAGAGAAAGCAGGCGCGGGAACGAGAAGCGCAACAAGGAGCAAGACTGTCAGGATTTTCAAGAATGAGGCACGGAAAATCTTATAAAGATGCACGTGATGAACCTTTCCGGGCTTAAGGTATAAGGCGTTGAACCTGTCGGAAAGTATCACTATAGACAACTATTGTCAACGCAGAATGGGGTTATATGGATGAGTCGCGAGCCCTGTGTTTGCGCGCCTTTCCACCATGTCTTGCCCCCTTGTAAACCGGCAGTCAACCGAGTGACTCAACGTGATGTTTCCGGGGAGGAAAGCATCGTTTTCGCTTTACCTCAAATGACTTTTCAGTTACAGAGATTTAGCCGTCGCGACAGGCACATCCATCACCCAGAAGGTAGCAATGACACGTCTGATTCTCCTCGGCACATGCTCCGCCCTTTTCTTCAGCAGCACCTTCGTCCTCAACCGCGCCATGAGCCTGCAGGGGGGACACTGGATCTGGACCGCGAGCCTGCGCTACTTCTACATGTTCTTCATGCTGGGGCTGTGGCTCGCCCTCACCGGAAAGTCGCGCCTTTTGAAGGAAGTCTTCACGGCCTTTCGAAGCAACTGGTGCTTCTGGACCGTGGCGGGGAGCACCGGCTTCGGCGTCTTCTACGCTCTGCTCACCTTCAGTTCCTCCTTCGCGCCCGGCTGGGTCGTGGCGACCACGTGGCAGTCGACCATCCTCGCCACGCCGCTCGTGCTCCTTCTCTTCGGAAAACGCGTGCCGATGCGCGGCGTCTTCTACACCGCCCTCATCTTCATCGGCATCGTCCTCGTCACCCTGGAACAAGCCGCTGCGGCCTCGCTGCGGGAAACGGTGCTGGGCATCCTCCCCGTTCTCGTTGCGGCTTTCGCGTACCCTCTCGGCAACCAGTTGATCTGGGAGGCGCGTCACGGCAAGATCGTCAGAATTCCCGAGACAAGCACCGTGGTCCTCGACGACAGCGCGGCACGCGTACTCATCATGGTACTAGGCTCGCTCCCGCTTTGGGCCGTGCTGATCCTCTTCGTGCAGCCGCCCGCCCCGTCCGCTGGACAGCTCGCCAACACCGCGATGGTGGCGGTCTTCTCGGGAGTTCTCGCCACCACCCTCTTTTACAAGGCGCGCCACCTGGCGAAGACGCCGTTCGAGCTCTCGGCCGTTGACGCCACGCAGTCGATGGAGGTGGTCTTCTCCCTGCTCGGAGAGATCGCCTTTCTTGGGGGTGCCTGGCCAGGGGCGGCGGGAGGTATCGGCATCGTACTCTCGCTTTTAGGGCTCGTACTCTACGTGAGGTCGCAGACCCTCGCGGCATGAGACATCTATATGCGGCTAGCGCCGCCCCACCAAATAAACCGGAGGTCGACATGGCAATCAAGGAAGGCTGGCGCGGCAGGTTCTTCGAGGATTTCGAGGTAGGCGACGTCTACCCGCACCCGCTGGGACGCACCATCACGAAGACCGACAACATCTGGTTCACCCTCCTCACCCAGAACACGGCGCCGGTCCACTTCGACGCGCACTATTCGGCCCAGACCGAGTTCGGCAAGCCGCTGGTCGACTCGACCCTGACGCTGGCCATTGTCACCGGGCAGAGCGTGACAGACATCTCGCAGAACGTTTTCGCAAACCTTGGGTGGGACGAGGTCACCCTCCCGAACCCGCTATTCGAGGGGGACACGCTCTACTCGCAGTCGGAGGTGCTCGCAAAGCGGGAATCGAAGTCGCGCCCGAACCTCGGCATCGTGACGGTGAAGACCACCGGCTTCACCCAAAACGGCGACATCGTGATCAGCTTCAAGAGGACCCTTATGGTGTACAAAAAGGGGCACGAGCCGAAGATCGCCCGCCTGGAGCCGAAGGGTTAGCCAATTGACATCGTTAGCGTTTTTGGCTACGATCCCAGCCTGACCAAACCAAGAGGGAGGCATTTTCATGAGTAGCGAACCGACCAGGGAAGCGACCTGGAAACTGATCGAGGAATACCTGCCGAGCGACCAGATGAGAAGGCACTCCCTCGCGGTGGAAGCGGTGATGCGCCACATGGCGCGCAAGTACGGCGAAGACGAGGAGATGTGGGGCATCGTAGGACTCGCCCACGACATCGATTACGAGCGCCACCCCGAAGAGCACTGCCACAAGGCGCCCGAGATCCTGCGCAACGCCGGCTGGCCGGAGGACTACATCCGCGCCGTGGTATCGCACGGCTGGGGGATCTGCAGCGATGTGGAACCGGTGACGAGACTGGAAAAGACCCTCTTCACCATAGACGAACTGACCGGCCTCGTCTCGGCGAGCGCGCTCGTGCGCCCGTCGAAGAGCATCCTTGACCTGCCGGTTAAGAGCGTCACCAAGAAGTGGAAGGACAAGGCATTTGCCGCCGGTGCGGACCGCTCCGTCATCGAGAAGGGTGCTGCCATGATGGGTGTCGAGTTGAACGAGCTGATCGCCGACACCATCGAGGGGATGAAGACGGCGGCCGAGGCGATCGGGCTTAAAGGAAACCTGTAAGCAGCATAGACCGCACCCCAACGTCCCCTCTCCCGGAGGGGGAGGGACAGGGAGGGGGAGCGCAGCGTCCAGTCAGCCTCCCCCCTCCCGACCTCCCCCCCTCCGGGGGGAGGAGTGTCACCTGCAAGGAGGATCGACCATGTCCCCATCCTTTCGACCGCGCGGGCCTAAGAACGTCCCGCCGAAAAGCGCCGAGGAGATCGACGAGTTGGTGCGCAAGCTAAGAGGCGAGCAGCAGCGTCCGGAAAACTACCGGGAGAAATCGCTGAAGCTGCACGGCTGGATCTGCGCCAAGTGCGGCCGCGAGTTCGAACTCGCGAACCTGCACCTGCTCACCGTGCACCACAAGGACGGCAACCACAACTACAACCCGCCCGACGGGAGCAACTGGGAAAACCTTTGCGTCTACTGCCACGACGACGAGCACAGCCGCACCATCCTCGCCGATTACCTCGAGGGGAAAAACAAAAAATAAAGGCGATTGCCGAACTGCGATGATCTTCCTCTAGGCCCTCTCCCTCCGGGAGAGGGTGCCCAAAGGGCGGGTGAGGGAGTTGCCACAAAGTTAGGTTATTGCGCGCTGCCGACGCCCTCACCCTGACCCTCTCCCGAGGGGAGAGGGGATGTGGACGCTTCTGGCTTTATCCCCTTCATCCCTGTTAGTTTGCCTTTTGCTTTTGACAAACTCCCGCCGCTTTACCTACAATGTCCCGTTGTTCCGGGCTCCCCGGCCTCAATAGTCCCCCCAGGAAGGAAACCTCATGCTGCACCTGAAGAAACTCTCCAAGGATTTCGCGGGCAAACCGCTTTTCGTAGACATCAGCTGGCATCTGAAAAAGGGCGAGCGCGTAGGCCTCGTCGGCGAAAACGGCGCCGGCAAGTCGACCCTCATGCGCATCATCGCGGGCGAGGTGGAAAGCACCAGCGGCGACATCCAGATCACCCGCGGCGGCACGGTCGGCTACCTCCCGCAGGACGGCATCGTCGCCAAAGGGCAGCCGCTCTTCGCCGAGGTGATGACCGCACTCTCGGAACTGCAGGAGATCGAGCGCGAGATAGCACAACTGACCGCTCGCCTGGAACACGAGCCGCACGACGCACCGGGACACGACCAGCTCCTGGGCCGCTTCGGCCACCTCCAGGAGGAGTTCCGCCTGAAGGGTGGCTACGCCATGGAGAGCGAGGTGGGGAACGTCCTCACCGGTCTCGGCTTCTCCCCCGCCGACTGGGAAAAGGAGTGCGGCGAGTTCTCCGGCGGCTGGCAGATGCGCATCGCACTCGCGAAGCTCCTCCTCAAAAAGCCGAACGTCCTCCTTTTGGACGAGCCCACCAACCACCTGGACATCGAGGCACGCAACTGGCTCGAAGGGTACCTGCAGAACTACCCCTACTCCGTGATGCTGGTCTCGCACGACCGCTTCTTCCTCGACCAGGTTTGTTCGAGGATCGCCGAGGTCTGGAACCACGCCATCACCGATTACCACTGCAACTACAGTAACTATCTCGTGCAGCGCGAGGAGCGGGTTTCCGCCCTGCGCGAGGCGAAGAAGCGCCAGGACGAGGAGGTGGAGAAGATGGAAGACTTCATCTCGCGCTTCCGCTACAAGGCGGACAAAGCCGCCATGGTGCAGTCGCGCATCAAGCAACTCGAGAAGGTCGAGCGCATCGTCCTCCCCCCCGAGCGCAGGAAGATCCACTTCCGCTTCCCGACCCCTCCCAAGAGCGGCAAGACCGTCATCGAACTGACCGGGGTCACCAAGGCCTACGGCAGCAACGTCGTGCTCGAAAAAGTCGATCTCACAGTGGAAAGCGGTGAGCGGGTAGCCCTCGTCGGCCACAACGGCGCCGGCAAATCGACCCTGATGCGGGTGCTCGCAAACGCCGACGTCACCTCCGGGACGGTGAAGGACGGCCACAACGTCATCAAGGACTACTTCGCCCAGGACCAGGCCCAGGAGCTGGACGCCACGCGCAGCGTCTACGACGAGATCCTCGCCGAATCCCCCTACGACATGGTGCCGCAACTGCGCGACATCCTCGGGGCCTTCCTCTTCTCAGGCGACGACATCCATAAGAAAGTAGGGGTGCTCTCCGGCGGCGAAAGAAACCGCCTCGCCCTCGCGAAGCTTCTTTTGCGCCCCGCCAACCTGCTCCTCATGGACGAGCCGACCAACCACCTGGACCTCTTCAGCAAGGACGTGCTCCTCGAAGCCCTGAAGCACTTCGGCGGCACCGTCGTCTTCGTCTCCCACGACCGCCACTTCATCGACGGTCTCGCCACCCGCGTCGTCGAGGTCGGCGGCGGCAAGCTCGAGAACTTCTACGGCGACTACGAGTACTACCTGGAAAAGACCGCAGGCACCGCCGCCTCGGCACCGGGCCAGGACGGCCTCGGGCGCCTCACCCCGGCCAAGGGTGAGGAAAAGGCCGCGGCCGCCGAGGAATCCTCCGACCCGCGCCTGTCGCGCCAGCAGCAGCGCGAACTGGACAAGCAGCGCCAGAAGGAGGAGCGGGCACGGGAGCGGAAACTCTCGGAAATCGAGGACAAGATCGGCGTGAAGGAAGGTGAGCTCGCCAAACTCGAGGAGGAGATGGCGCAGCCGGATTTCTTCAACGATCACGAGGCTGCCAGAACGGCTGGGGAGCGGCACGCTTCGCTCACGGCGGAAATCGCATCCCTGTACGAAGCGTGGGAGGCAATCTAAAAGGCGGTTCCGGTTGACAGGGTGCGCATCTCCAGTAATCTTTTACAGTTTTCGCGCCCCTAACCAAGTATCTGGAAATACTGCCATGACAGAAAACATCACCATAAACATGCCGGAGATCGTCCCGCTATACCCGCTGCGGGAGATCATTGCCTTCCCTTACATGGTCTTCACCATCTTCCTGAAACAGGAAGATATGCCCCCCTTCGAGGAGGCGGTGCTCTTCAACAACCTCGTGGCACTGGTGAAGCTGAGACAGGAACCGGAAGGTGAACTACTTCCCGCCCTGCACGAGATCGGCACCCTTTGCAAGGTGGTGCAGCTCAATAAGCTCGCCGGAGGCGGCGCCAAGGTGGTCCTCGAAGGGGTAATCAGGGTCCGGCTGCTCGCCATCGTGCAGCAGACCCCGGTGGCACTCTCCCGACTGGAACCGGTGCGCGAGTTCGCCGAGAAGTCGATGGTCTCCGAGGCGCTGGTGGGAAGCCTGAACGCGCTTTTGAAGATCGCCCTCTCCTACGGCCGCCCCCTTCCCGACGACGTCATGAAGATGATCGACTTCATCGACAACCCGGCGCGCCTTTCCGACCTCGTGGCGCTCTACCTGAACCTCCCCATCGACGAACTGCAGAAGCTTTTGGAGACCCTCGATCCCCTGGAGCGGCTCAAGAAGGTCTACATGCACCTGACGACGGAGGTGCAGCGGCTGCAGATCAAGGGAGAGGTCCAGGCCGAGGTCACCAAAAAAGTTGGCAAGAGCCAGAAGGAATTCCTGCTGCGCGAGCAGATGAAGCAGATCCAGGAGGAGCTCGGCGAGGAAGATTCCCGCATGGGCGAGACCAACGAACTGCGCAGCAAGATCGAAAGCGCGAAGATGCCCGACGACGTCCGCAAGATCGCGGAAAAGGAGATGAGGCGGCTCGAGCGCATCAACCCCGCCTCCCCCGAGTACACCGTTTCGCGCACCTACCTCGACTACCTGACCACCATCCCGTGGCAGACGAGCACCCCGGACAACAAGGACATCAACCAGGCCGAGACGGTTTTAAACGAGGACCACTACGACCTTAAGAAGGTGAAGGAAAGGATCCTCGAGTACCTGGCGGTCCGTGCGCTGAAGGACAAGATGAAGGGCCCGATCCTCTGCTTCGTCGGTCCCCCGGGGGTCGGCAAGACGAGCCTCGGCAAGTCGATCGCCAGGACGCTCGGCCGCAAGTTCATCAGGATCTCCCTGGGGGGGATGCGCGACGAGGCGGAGATCCGCGGCCACCGGCGCACCTACATCGGCGCGCTTCCGGGCCGGATCATCCAGGAGATCAACCGCGCGGGTTCCAACAACCCGGTCTTCATGCTGGACGAGGTGGACAAGATCGGCGCCGACTTCCGCGGTGACCCGGCGAGCGCCCTTTTGGAGGTGCTCGACCCGGAGCAGAACTTCTCCTTCACCGACCATTACCTCGACGTGCCGTTCGACCTGACCAACGTGATGTTCATCACCACGGCGAACCAGCTCGACCCGATCCCGGCCCCCTTGAAGGACCGCATGGAGGTGATCACCCTCTCCGGCTACACCGACGAGGAGAAGCTGAACATCGCCAAGAAGTACCTGATCGCGCGGGAAGTGGAGGAAAACGGCCTCAGCAGCATGGTCCCGAAGTTCACCGACGAGGCGATTTACCGGATCACCCACGACTACACCCGCGAGGCAGGGGTGAGGAACCTGCAGCGCAGCATCGCCTCGGTATGCCGCAAGATCGCCAAAGAGGTGGCACAGGAGAAGCCGCTGCGCACCCTGGTCGACCCGGATACGGTGGCCGAACTTCTGGGTCCGCCGAAGTTCTTCGACGAGGTCGCCTCCGAGAAGGACCGGATCGGCGTCGCCACGGGGCTTGCCTGGACCGAAAGCGGCGGCGACATCATCTTCGTCGAGGCGACCAAGATGAAGGGGAAGGAGGACCTGATCCTCACCGGGTCGTTGGGCGAGGTGATGAAGGAATCGGCCCGCGCCGCCCTCTCCTTCGTGAAGGCGAACTGCACCGAGCTAGGCATCGAGAAGAAGGCCTTCGACGACACGACGCTGCACATCCACGTGCCGGCCGGAAGCATACCGAAGGACGGCCCCTCCGCCGGGATCACCATAGCCACCACCATCGTCTCGCTCTTCTCGGGTCGCCCCGCCAAGAGGGACGTCGCCATGACCGGCGAGATGAGTCTTACCGGCCGCGTGCTCGCCATCGGCGGCCTGAAGGAAAAGGTGCTTGCCGCCCGCCGCGCCGGGGTGAAGAAGGTGCTGGCGCCCGCGAAGAACAAGAAGGACCTCGAGGACATCCCGGAAAACGTGCGCGAGGAGCTCGAATTCATCTTCGTCGACGACATCCGCGAGGTCTTCTCCCAGGCCCTCAAGTAGCCCCGCACACAACGGCGCTGTTACGATTCACACCGATCCCGCAGGAGCGCACCTCCTGCGGGATTTTCATGTCTCTTACCCCCTTGCGCTTCAAAAGGACAAATGTTATCTTTTTTCTCGCTTCACATTAAAACCACCGAACCGAGGTAGTCATGAAGATAGTCTCCAGATGGGTTGTTGCCCTCGTCATCCTCGTCAACGCGGCCGTCTGCTTTGGGCAGGGGCTCGCCGAGCGGGTGCAGGAGCACACCCTCAAAAACGGCATGAAGCTCCTGATGGTGGAGCGCCACAACTCCCCCACCGTAGCGGCGTGGATCCGTTTCAAGGTGGGGAGCGTGGACGAGAGAAGCGACGAGCGCGGGCTTGCCCACCTTCTGGAGCACATGCTTTTCAAGGGAACCAAGACGCTCGGCACCAGGGACTACAAGGCGGAGAAGCCGCTTCTGGACAAGATCGAAGCGACCGCGCAAGAGCTGCTCACGGAAAAGAACAAGCGCGACCAGGCCGATCCGAAGGTGATCGAGAAGCTGACCGCGGAGCTTAAGCGCCTCGAGAAGGAGGCGGAGAAGTACGTCGTGAAGGAGGAGTTCGCCGACATCTACTCCAGAAACGGCGGCGCCGGGTACAACGCCTTCACCAGCAAGGACGGCACCACCTACCTCATCAACATCCCGGCCAACAAGCTTGAGCTGTGGGCCGCCATCGAATCGGACCGGATGCAGAACGCGGTGCTGAGGGAGTTCTACACCGAGCGCTCCGTCGTGATGGAGGAGCGGCGCCGATCCTACGACGCGGAACCGGAGGGGAAACTGTGGGAGACCTTCCTCGCCGACGCCTTCAACGCGCATCCGAACGGACAGCCGACCATCGGCTGGATGTCCGACATCGAGAACCTCACCCGTACCAAGGCGGAGAACTTCCTGCACAAGTACTACGCACCCAATAACGCCATCGTCGCCATCGTCGGGGACATCGATCCGAAGCAGACCATAGCCCTGGTCGAGCGCTATTTCGGCGGCATCAAGCCGGGCACCCCGGTCCCCCCCGTCGCGGTCCAGGAGCCGGAGCAGTCGGGCGAAAAGCGTACCGAGGTGATCGGCGACGCCGAGCCCGAAGTGATGATCGGTTTCCACAAGCCGACCCTGCCGGCGCCCGACGACTACGTCTTCGACGTCATCGACATGCTGCTCACCAGCGGCCGCACCTCGCGCCTTTACAAGAAACTCGTCCTCGAGAAGCAGCTCGTCACCTCCGTCTCCTCGTTCGGGGCACCCGGGAGCCGCTACCCGAACCTCTTCATCATCAGCGCGACGCCGCGCGCGCCGCACACGGTGGCCGAAGTCGAGGCCGCGATCTACCAGGAGCTCGACCGTCTGAAGACCGAGCCGATGACGCACGAGGAGCTGCAGCAGATCCTGAACCAGCTCGAGTTCGAGGAGTCACGCCAGATGGCCTCCAACGGCGGCTTGGCGCGCAACCTCACCGAGTACGAGGCGATCGCCGGGACTTGGCGCTACCTCATCGAGCACCGCCAGAAGGTGGCGAAGATCACGCCCGAAGACGTCATGCGCGTTGCCAAAGAGTACTTCACCCGCCAGAACCGCAACGTCGGCTTCATCACCAAGGCGGAAGCCGCGCAGTAAAAGCTCCTCCCCCCGGAGGGGGGAGGCTGGGAGGGGGGAAGGCGGTCATCAAGCCGCTGCGCGCCCCCTCCCCAACCCTCCCCCTCCGGGTGAGGGAGCAGCGTTAGATCCTAAAAGTCCAGAACAAGGGGACATCTGATAATGAATCGAAAAAACCTTTCCCGTTTCGTGCTCTTTGGCGCCGTCGTCCTTTTCACCGCCGGCTCGTTGGTCTCCGAGGCGGGCGCCGCCCGCTCCAGCGCCATCGCCGAATCGAAGACGCAGCAGGTGACTCAGGCGCCGACTGAGGCGAAACCCGCCAACCCGCGCAACATGACCTTCCCGCCGCTCAAGTTCCAGCTCCCGAAAAGCGAAAGGGTGCAGCTCAAAAACGGCATGATCGTGTACCTGCTGCAGGACCACGAACTCCCCATCGTGAACCTCACCGCGTACCTGAACGCCGGGAGCGTCTACGAGCCGGAAGCGAAGACGGGACTTGCCTCCTTGACCGGCGCGGTGCTGAGAAGCGGCGGGACATTGAAGACCCCGGCCGACAAACTGGACCGCGAGCTGGAATTCATGGCCTCGTCCATCGAAGCCGGCATCAACTCGGACAACGCCAGCGTCTCCTTCTCCACCCTCTCGAAAAACCTGGACCGCACCCTCACCCTCTTCGCCGAGGTGGTCCGGGAACCGGCCTTTGATCCGGAGCGCGTCGCACTTGCGAAAAACCACGCCATCGAGGGGATCAGGCGCCAGAACGACGATCCCAAGGGAATCGCTGGAAGGGAGCTGGCCCGGGCCATCTATGCCGGCCACCCGCTCGGACGCATCCCCACCATAGCCACGGTGAACGCCATCACCCGTCAGGACATGATCGACTACCACCACCGCTACTTCTATCCGGCCAACATGATGGTTGCGGTCTCCGGGGATTTCGACCGGGAGGAGCTTCTCAAGAAACTTGAGCGCCTCTTCGGCGACTGGCCCAACCAGACCATGCCCTTCCCGGCGGTCCCCGCTCCCAAGGAGGAGATGACCCCGGCGGTGCTGCACGTGCAGAAGGATGTGAACCAGTCGGTGATCCGCCTTGGGCACCTGGGGATCGACAAGAACAACCCGGACCTCTACGCCCTCAAGGTGATGGAATACATCCTGGGGGGCGGCTTCACTTCGCGTCTTACCCAGGAGATCCGCTCCAACCAGGGACTCGCCTACAACGTCGACGCCTACTTCGAAATCGGGCGCCGCTTCAAGGGTCCCTTCATCGCCGAGACCGAGACCAAGGTGGAGTCGACGGCGCGCACCATCAAGCTGCTCGAGTCGATCCTCACCGGCATGACCGAGAGCGAGGTGTCCGAGGCGGAGCTGAAGCTCGCCAAGGAGTCCATCATCAACTCCTTCATCTTCGCGTTCGAGAAGAGCAGTTCGGTGGTGACCCAGCAGGCGCGCCTCGAGTTCTACGGCTATCCCAAGGGGTACCTCGAGAACTACCGCGACAACATAGCCCGCGTCACCCGCGCCGACGTGCTGCGCGTGGCGAAGAAATACCTCGCCCCGGAGAACATGAAGCTCGTGGTGGTGGGGGACCAGAAAAAATTCGACCAGCCTCTTTCCGCTTTCGGGAAGGTGCAGGAAATCAAGCTGAACAACAACTAACAGGAGGCAATTATGGCAACGTGGAAATGCAAGAGCTGTGGATTCACCAAGGAAGGTCGCTGCAAGCCGCAGAAGTGCCCCCAGTGCCAGGAGAAGGGGAACTTCGAGAAGGCGGAGGAATAATCTCTCTCGCTGATCGTGCGGAGACATAGAACGACGAAGGCCCGACCGCGAAGATGCGGCCGGGCCTTTTTTAATCCCCTCTCCCTCCGGGAGAGGGTGGCCGTAGGCCGGGTGAGGGACTCGCCACGAAGGGAGAGTTTGCCCTGATGCGACGCCCTCACCCCGGCCCTCTCCCGGGGGGAGAGGGGGAATGGACGGGCGTCACTCGCCGGTGAAGACCGGCGGCCGCTTCTCCAAAAACGCCTTGATCCCCTCCGCGTAGTCCTTGCTGTCGTAGACGGTCCGCCTGAGCCCCTGCACGCGCTCGAAGGTGAGCGGCGAGAGGGGATGGGCGCTCGCGAGAAGCCGGATCTGCTCCTTGATCACCCCTATGCTGAGCGGGCTGTTCCTGGTGATCTTGTGCGCCATGGAGTAGGTGAAATCCTCCAGCTCCGCAGCCTCCACGATGTGGTTCAGAAGCCCCGCCCGGTTCGCCTGCTCGGCAGAGAGCGGCTCCGCGGTGAAGAACATCTCCTTGGCGAAGTTCACCCCCATGATGTTCATGAAATGCAGGATTCCGGAGACGTTGTACGGAACGCCGATCTTCGCCGGGGTCATGCAGAACGACGTGGTCGGGCATCCGATCAGGATGTCGCAGGAAAGGGCGAGATCGCAGGCGCCGCCCCAGACGCTCCCCTCGATCATGGCGATGACCGGGATCGGGAGGCTCTGGATCGAACGGAGCACGGTCACCAGGGGATCGTGATACGAGAGCGGGTCGCGCCCGGGAAGCGGCAACTCGTGCACGTCGTGCCCGGCCGACCATACCTTGGACCCCGCCGGGGCCCGGATCACCAGCACCCGCATCTTACCCTTCTGCAGCGCGCCGATCGACTGCAGCATCTCGTCGATCATGGTGCTGCTCAGGATGTTGCGGTGTTCCGAATCGTTGAAGGTGATGGTTCCTATGTTGTCCTTTAGCTGCGTGTTGATGACCGCCATGGCTTTCCCCCTCTGTCCGATGCCGTCCATAGACAAGGGCGCTGCGGATGATCAAGCGCCAGCTACTGATTCTAACAGGTAATGGAGAAAAATCAGAAACCGGTCTGCAGCAAATTCATTAGCTGGTCGAGCCGGTACCCCGCCGCGGCGGCGCCCTCCTTCAGGAGCGCGACAAGCGCCTCCCCGGTGAGTTCATTCGTCACCGTTTCCTTCCTGCCTTCCGCTTTTTCCTGCACAGCTTCCGCTTTTTCCTGCGCTGCGCCCCCCCTGCCCGCGTACGGTTCCACCTTCAGCAGCCACGACAGCAGAAGCTCGAAGCGCTCCTTGTTGAACCACTGGGCGCCGCCGCTTTCGTGCAGGTACAGGAAGCGGGCCGCCGCCGGATCGGAGAAGAGCGCGGTGCAGCAGCGCACGGCGCCCAACTTGCGGCACTGTGCCAGGAAGGTGTCGTGCCGCAGCATGAGACCTAGGAGCTTTCCGAAGCTCTTCGGCGGCAGGTCGATCAACTGCTCCGGATCGGCCGGCGGTAGCGACTGGAAGGCCTGCACCACGGGATGCACCAGGCCGAGTTCTTCGAAGAGCGCGCCCGTCTCGGTCCCGGCGAGATCTCCGGTTTCGTGCAGCGCAAGGTAGGCGCATAACAGGACCCACTCGGCGGGGAGGAGCTCTCCTCCCGTCTTCGCGGCGAGCGCCTCGGTCAGCTCGGCACCGAAAGCGGCTAGCAGCGCACGATGTGACTTTTCAGGAGCCTGAGGCGCCAGCGCCTTGTAGAAACCGGCCAGAAGCGGCTCCAGCGGCCCAAGGCGCACCGGCGGCGCAACACCCGGTTCCTGGAGCACCACGGCGGCCTTGGAAAGAACCCCCTTCAGCGCCTCGTGCAGGGCAGCGTAGCGGACCTTCTTCACCTCGTCGTCCAGGTTCTCGACCCCGGCTCCGTTCAGCCGGTAGCAGAGCGCACCCCAGGTCCCGTAATCGTCGTCGTAGATCTCCTGGAAGTCGAGGAAGGCATGGTACTCGTAGCCCCCCATCTCCACGTAGAGCCCCCGGTCGCACAGGTCGCGCCCGTTTCTCAGGTAGCTGAGCCCCGAGGCGTAGTCGCGGAAGCTGTAATAGTGGCGACCGTCCCCCTTGAAGCCGAGCGACTCACCGAGGGTGGTCTGCACGAGTGAGTTCACCCCGGCGTCGTTTTTCCTAAGGACCGCGCACGAGGTGCGGATCCAGCCGGAGGTCGTGGCGTAGGCGTTGTGATAGAGGATGAGGCCCCGGTCGCCGTCGTTGCGGTTGGAATAGGCGAAGACGTTTTCGTTCACGCTGTGCCCGGAATAGAAATCGTACAGGGTGAACTGCTCGCTCCCCGAGAATATATGGCGCCGCCGCATGAGCGGGAAGATGTCGTTCTCGTGGCGTGCCACGAAGTGCTGGTCCACCGGCTCGTCCCAGTAGGCCCGGCGGTACTCCATGCCGTACTTCTCGTGGAATCCTTCGATCTGCCCGTGGCCGAACATGGGAAGTCCGGGCATGGTGACGAGGAGCACGGTCGCCCCGAAGTACTTCCCTTCCTTGCCGAACTGCTCTACCGCGGTCCGCTCGTCCGGGTTGTTCATGAAGTTCACGAAGCGTTTCAGGATCTCCGGCTCGAACTCCAGCACGTTCTTCAGCGTCTGGCGGTACTTGGCGTTCTCCTCCATCTTCAGCATGTTCATGAAGGCGGAGTTGTAGACCCGGTGCATGCCGAGGGTTCGCACGAAGTAACCTTCCATGAGCCAGAAGGCCTCGGCGAGAAGCAGGGTGTCCGGCGCCTCGGCCGCGACCCGGTCCACCACCTCGCGCCAGAACTCCTCCGGGAAGACCTGGTCGAAGCTCGCGCGGTCCATGCCGTGCTCGGCGCGGGAGGGAACGCCGGTGCCGTGCCCCGGCAGCGGATACCAAAGGCGCTGGTAGTGCTTCTTGGCAAGGGTCATGGCGGCGTCGAAGCGGATGATGGGGGTCTGGCGCGCCACGTGGAGGATGGTGTTAATCACCGCCTCGCGCACCTCGGGGATCAGGTAGTTCAGCTGCGCCGTGTCGTTCCAGGGGGTCGAGGTCCCGTCGTTGCCGTGGTAGATGTAGCGCACGCGCCCGTTGCCGCGGTCCAGGTGCTTGAAGACGACGGCCGCGTCGCGCTTGTCCCAGTAGCCGTCCTCGATGAAGAGGCCGATGCGCCCGTCCGGGGAGAGGTCGGGGCCGTTGAACTGGTAGTCGGGGTACGGCGGGTAGTCGAGCTGGATGAACCAGTCCGGGTGCTCCACGGTCCATTTGGAGTAGAGCCCGGTGTGGTTCGGGACCATGTCGCTCGCAAGACGGATGCCGCGGGCGGCGCAGCGCTGCCTCAGGTTGTCCAGCGCCCCTTCGCCTCCCAGGTCGTGGGCGATGATGTAGTCGTAGAGGGAATACGCCGAGCTGATCGCCTCCTGGTTGCCGGCGATCCGCTTGATGGTCTGCGATGAGGGGGAGCGCTCCCATATGCCGATCAGCCAGAGCGCGGTGAAGCCGTAACGGGCGAGGCGGTCGAGTTCCGCGTCGGGGATCTGGTCCAGCGTGTTCACCTCGACCCGGTAGGTCTTGGAGAGCTGCCCGAGCCAGACGTAGACCATCTTGGCGATCATGACGACGTTGGACATCCAGTCGGCGTCGCGCGAGAAGCGCTCGTACTCCGGATACTCCTCGCCGCCGTGCGCCCCCCTGCCGAAGCGGAGCACCTTGGGTTCGCCCGGCCCGCCGAAGAAGGCGCGTCCCTCCTGGGAGACGATGTCGAGGGCGGTGACGAGTTCGGTCAAAAGCTCCGGGGGGAGGATGGCGCCCCAGTGCTCCCTGATGTAGGCGATCTGCCCGGCCAAGGAGTCGGGAGAGGCCTTCATCGGGGCGCGCAGAAGCTCCGGGAGGGGGACCCCCATCGGCTCGAAGGGAGGCGCCTTGGAAAGGCCGCGGTCGATGTCGGTGGCAACCTTCAGGTATCCAGAGGCACCGGCGAGCTCCGAGGCGTCGAAGAGACGGCGGAACTGGTCCAGGGCCCGGTTCTCGCCGTTCAGCAGCATGAAAAGGAGCTCCGCCGAGAGGGCCTGGCGGCGCCCCTGCTCCTCGTCGTCGCCGGAGAGAAAACCTTCGGGCGTTTCCGTCCCGAGCACCATCCGTTGCGAGGGGAAGAACTCCATGAAACGCAGCAGGGTCGCTTCGGCGTCTCCGGTGAAGCCGGGGTATCCCGCCCGGGCCGCCGTCGCCGCGAGCACCCCCGGCTGCTGCTTCGCGCAGTACTGCCCGGCGACATAGCGATAGACGCGGCTCAGCGTGGAGTAGAGGTGCAAAAGTCCGGGCTGGATGGGCGTTTCGTGCGCCTGCAGCCGCTTGTTGAGCTTCGCGGCCACCCGCCGCGCGTAGATGATGCCCGGCACCTCGCCGAGCTCCTCGAGCGTGCCGCGCAGGTCGATGCGGTCGCCGCAGGCGGCCGAGATCTGTATCTGAAAGGGGAAATAGTCCGAGTTAATAAACCTCTGCTTCATCAAGCACCTCATCAGCCCTACTGTAGTGGTGTTCCGGTCCCGGGCGGGCGGCACGGTCAGATATCATACCGTGGAATACCACCACTGTCTTTAAAAAAATTATTATTAACGACAGACAAGCATAAAATCGTCCGCAGAAGGCTCAGGCATTTAGCCTTGACACAGTTACCGATTTCCCCTAAACCTAGTGCTGAGTTAGCAAAAGCCCTATTTTCACCTAGGATAGTGCCATCATCGCTTCCAGCCTCAAAGACATGTTCCGTAAGCAGCGCAAACTCTGCATCGCACTGCTTCTGATAGTCATCCTGGTTCCCATCACCCGTTTCACCAGGTTTCTCCTGTTTCCCGCCGGCGACGGAAAGCGCGTGGAAATAGTGGAACTGAGCCGAGGACGCTCGCTGCGCGCCTTCGCCGCCGACCTCGAGGCGCGGCGCATCATCACCAGCGCCCGGCTCTTCGTATTCTATGCCCGCCTGAAAGGCGGCGACGCGCGTCTCAAGGCCGGTCCGTACCAGCTCGACGACGGACTGAGGCCGGGAGAGATCCTCGCCAAGATGATCGCCGGCGACGTGTATCTGAGGCTGTTCGCGCTCCCGCAAGGGTACTCGAGCTACCAGGCTGCCGAGATGCTCGAAAAACGGGGGATCTTCACCAGGGAGAGCTTCCTCGCGGCATGCAGCGACCGGGCGCTCCTGAAGGAGATGGGGATCGATGCACCGAGCGCCGAAGGGTACCTCTTCCCGGGGAGCTACAACATCCTCCCGGGCAGAAACGAGCACGACGTGGTGCGCGAGATGATCAAGCGGCAGAAAGAGGTGCTTTCCGGATCGATCGACGGACAGGCCAGGGCCAAGGGGGTATCGATGCGGGAACTGCTCGTCCTTGCCTCGATGGTGGAAAAGGAAGCGGTGCTCCCGCAGGAGAAGCCTCTCATCGCCGCCGTGTTCCGCAACCGTCTCAAGATCGGCATGCGACTGCAGAGCGACCCCACGGCACTCTACGGCGTGCGCGCCTTCGCCGGCAAGGTCTCCCGCGACGACATCCTGAAGCCGACCCCTTACAACACCTATCTCATCCCGGGGCTCCCCCCCGGCCCGATCGGCAACCCGGGCAAGGATGCGATGGAAGCGGTGCTGCACCCCGCTGCGGTCCCTTACCTCTACTTCGTGGCACGGGGGGACGGCAGCCACCAGTTCTCGAACGACCTCGCGTCCCACAACGACGCGGTCAACAGGTACCTTAAGGCGCCGAGCGCGGCGCCCCGGGGAGGAGCCAGATGACGGGCAGAGTCCTGCTGGTTGAGGACAACGAACGGCTCTGCACCATGCTGCGCGGCGTCCTCGAGGCGCGCGGGCACGAGGTGCGTTGCGCGACCAGCGGTGACGCGGCCCTCGCCCTGTTGCAGGGGGAGCGCTTCGATCTCCTCGTCCTCGACCTGAAGCTTCCCGGCATGAACGGGGTGGACCTCCTGCGGCACGTGCGGCGCAGCGCAGCGCTCAAGGAACTCCCCGTCGTGATCATGACCGGCGTCTTCCGCGGCGCGGGTTACGCCCAGGCGGCGGCAAAGCTGGGCGTCTCGGCGTACCTCGAGAAGCCCTTCGGCAGGGACGACTTCCTGAAGGCCGTCGAGGGAGCCCTCGAGCAGGGACCGGGAGGAAAGGAGCTTGGCCGCCTCCTTCTCGAGCTTTTCCGCGACGGCAAGAGCGGCACGCTCGAACTGCGCGGCGGCACCAGGGTATTCGTCATCGGGGGTGAACCGGCGAGCTTTTCGTCGCCCAGGTTCGTCCCCTTTCTCGTCCTTGGAAACCACCTGCAGCGCGCGGACCTGGAGCACTTCCCCCCTGCTCGTCCCGGACGGCTCCCCCTCGTGGAGGCGGGCCTTTTGAACTACGAGGAGCTCCTGGAGCAGTCGCGGCTCTTCCTGTCACGCACCCTCATCGAGGCGCTCGCGCAAAAGCAGGCGCCGCGCTTCTCCCAGGAGCTTGCCGCGGTCGAACTTCCGCTCACCCCCCTTTGCCTGCCGCGTCTTTTGCACCAGGCCGCCGATGCCACCCCCTTCGACCTCGTCGCCTATCTCGCACGCGCCGGCGAACTGTTCCCGACGCTGACGCAGACCTATTTCCGCCTGGCCAACCTACTCAACCTGGGGCAGGAAGAGATCGAACTCCTGCAGCAGCTCGGACAGGGGAAGACGGTACGGGCCATCCTCTCCGGCCTGGAAAAGCCCGCCCGGGGCGGCGCGTTCCTCGACCTGCTCGCCGGTACAGGCATGCTCACCCTGAACAGCGCACAGGCCTCCGACCAAGCCCCCGACTTCCCGCAGAAGCGCCTCTTCAACCGCCCCATCGAGGAGGTAGCCGAGTTGCAGGCGGCAACCATGAGCTTCGAAGACCTGGTAGACGAGGTCTCCGACTCCATCGAACTGGTGGTGGGGGAAACCGGGATGGCCGCGCCGCTCTCCTCAAGCGAGATCGATTTCGAACAGGAAGTGCAGCGCGACTACGCCGCGATCCAGGACAAGAACTACTACGAGATCTTCGGCATGAGTCCCGGCAGCTTCAGTTTCGACGCCTTGAAGGAGGCCTACTTCGCCAAGACGCGCGAGTATTCGCCCGAGAAATTCATGCAGCTCTCCGGCGCCATTTTAGGCCGCGCCCAGGACGTCCTTTCCCATTACGCCAACGCCTACAACACCCTCTCCAGCGTCATCGCCAAGGAACGCTACGACGAGATGCTGAACGCGAACACCATAGGGCTCGGCGGGAAGCGCGACGACGAACTGCAGGCCCGCATCCAGTTCCAGTCCGGCAAGGTCTTCCTGGATATGGAGGACTTCGGCAACGCGGAGCGCGCGCTGCAGGACGCCTACACGCTCGCCCCGGACGACGCACGTACGAGCGCCTACCTGGCCTGGTCCATCTATAAGAACCCGGGCAACCGGCGCTCCGCCGGGGCCCTCGAGAAGTGCCGGATGCTCCTCACCAAGAGCCTGCAAGCCGAGCGCACCGCCGAGGCCTTCGCCTTCCGCGGCTGGATGCTCCTCGACGAGGGACGCGACGGGCTTGCCGAAGGGGAATTCCAGAAGGCCCTGAAGCTGAACGCGCACGACGCGCACGCCCTCGGGGGGATGCGCCTGATCACCGAGCGGCGCGAGGCCGAGAAGAAGGGGCTTTTCAAGCGCATCTTCGGCTGACGCCCCCTGCCACGGATTACAACCTGCCGTCACAACGAAGCCTGCCTGCGAGCAGGCTTTTCTTTTTCCTGCCCCCCTCCCCGATGCACCTCCCACCATAAAAACATTCTAAGAGAAAGCCTTGCCATCCAATCATTAGTAGTTTATTATTTGCGGGCTTTTAAAATACACCATCCTCTGGATGGAGCCCATTCGCAACAGCCCGGGATGATTGTGCTTCCAGCAACGACGCAGGCTGTCCCCATGTGGCCCCTGCGCGAGCCTACCCAGAGAAAAGGAGGTTGTCATGAGAAAGATGATTTTCCTCACCGTGGTGCTGATGATGATCGCTCCGACGGCACAAGCTGCGGGGGCGGCAGGCGACGTCGTCAAGATCGGCATGGTGAACGACCAGAGCGGGGCCAACAAAGGCTCCGGAAGAGGGATGAAGGTCGGCGTCGACGCCTACTTCAAGGCGATCAACGCGAAAGGCGGCGTTAACGGCAGGAAGCTGGAGCTAGTCGCCATGGACGACCAGATGACGACGGACAAGACCATCGACTGCCTGCTGAAACTGGCCGACGAACAGAAGGTATTCGCGGTGGTCGGCTCGGTCGGCACCTCGAACTGCGTCGCGAGCCTCCCGGTGGTCAAGGAATACAAGCTCCCGTACATAAACCCGAGGACCGGCGCCACCGAACTGCGCACCCCGGTGGTCCGTGAGGTCTTCCACGTCCGGGCCAGCTACCAGCAGGAGGTGGACAAGATCGTGGACCAGTTGGTTAAGCAGGGGGCGAAGCGCTTCGCGGTCTTCTACCAGAACGACGGGCTCGGCACCGACATCCTCGCCTCCACGGAGAAGGCGGTGAAACGCCACGGACTCTCCGTCGTCTCCAAGGGCTCCTTCGAACGGAACACGGTGGCGGTGACGTCAGGGCTTGCCGCCATCATGGAGGGCAAGCCGGACGCCATCATCGTCGGCGCGGTGTACAAGCCGGGGGCCGAGTTCATAAAGCTCGCGCGCAAGGAAGGGGTGACCGCACGGCTTGCCTCCGGCTCCTTCGCGGGGGGGATGAACCTCGTGAAAGCGGTGGGGCCCGAGGCGGCCGAGGGGGTCATCATGAGCCAGGTGGTGCCCGAACTGGACGACCTCAGCCTTCCCATCACCAGGGAGTGCAAGGAGGCGATCGAGAAGAACCCCGAAGAGGTCGGCTTCAACTCGGTCAGCATGGAAGGATGCATGGCGGCCAAATCCATCGTAATGGCGCTGGAGAAAGCCGGCAATCCCCCCACCCAGGCAGGCTTCATCCAGGCCTACGAGGCGATGAAGGACGCCGACATGGGGGGGATCAAGCTCACCTTCACGCCGCAGGATCACCAGGGGCAGGACAACGTCTACCTGCAGGTCGTCAACGGTAACAAGCTTGTATCCATGAAGTAGCGCAGGAACGACGACAGGTCGGGAACCGGCGCCGCACCCGCCTGCGGCCCGGTTCCCTCGGCACGGCATCTTATTTCCGGGGGCGTGGCAATGACCGTCAAAAGCAAGCTCTGGGGCAACATCGCGCTGACCATCGTGGGGATCTCGGTTCTCGCGGGAATCGGTCTTTTTTCCATAGCGAAGGTGAAGTCGAGCATCGAGATCCTGACGGGAAAGTCGACGCCGTTGCACCTTAAGATGCTGGAGCTGCAGCAGACGGTGGAAAAGGTCTCCGCCGATTTCATGCGCCTCGAGATGACGACCGAGCCTGCCGAGGTGACGCGCCTGTCCGAGTCGATAACGACGCGCATCAAGAGGATGGAGACCCTGAACGACGACATCGTCAAGGGGGGTGCAGCCTCAAGCGGCGTCGACACTGCGGTGCTGCGCGACATCGAAAAGACCGTGGTGCAGGTCGCCTCGCAAAGACTCAGCGATATGTCCCTCTTCAAAAGCGAGATCGCCTCGGTGAACGCGGAGCTTTTGAAAGCCGAGGGAAGCGTCAGCGCCATGCGACGGCAGATCAGCCAGATGGGAAACAGCGCCCTCTCCAACATCAATTCCTCGCAGGCGGCCAACCTCCAGGTAAACAGCTCCATCAAGAAACTCCTCACCCTGCAAAGCCGGCTGAAGGACATCAACATCTTCATGGCGGACCTCGAACTGGTGAAGAGCAAGTTCAAGATCGCCCCCCTGAAAGAAAGGCTGAAGAACACCGTCGAGCTCACCCGCAACATCGAGGTGGATCCCGGGGACAACCCGGCCATCAAGGAGGTGAAGGGGGTGGCGACCGAGATCCTGAACCGGATCGGCGCCGAGGAGGGGGGGCTTCTCGCCCTCAGACAGGAGATGCTGAACAACCCGGAAAAAGCGGATGCGGAGCAGTACGCGAACAAGGCGCGCGAGGTCATGAAACCGCTCGACGAGAACAGCAAGAAGATCTTCAACACCATCGACACCCTCGAGCTGCAGATCGTGAAGGACCGCAACAAGGTGGTGTCGTCGCTGGGATTCCAGAATGCGGCCAACGGCGTCATGGAAGCCGGCAGCAACATCAGCGTGGACGTGAAGGAGCTGAACGCCGGGGTGCGCCAGATCATGCTGAGCGGCACTGAGGCAGAGGTCGGCAAGCTGTCGGGAACGCTCGCCCAGTCCCAGAAGAGGATCGAGGCCAACATAGCCGCGGCGAGGAAGCTCCTGCTCGACTCCGGACAGAAGGACCTCGCGCGGAACATCACCGATGTCTCCGGCATCATCCGCAAAGCGGGCGCATCGATCCGGAAGATCGACTCGACCAAGCTCGGGGTGATCCGCAGCAACCTCGCCATGCAGAAGGCGCTGGAGTCGGCGCAGGGAATCTCGCGCGAGCAGGCGCAAAAAAGCGAGGAGCAGGTAAAAAGCATCGGCGAGAACCAGCAGCAGATCCTGACCGGCGTGCGCCGCGCGGTCGACAACGCAACCCTCCTCTCCTACGTGATGATCGCGGTCTCGGCGGCCGTGATCATCATCTCCTTCGTGATCAGCCTGCGCATCATCGCTTCCATCACGCGCCCGCTCGCCCACGCAAAGCTCGTGACCGCCGAGATCGCCGCCGGAAACCTGACCAGGCGCATCAAGACCGGCACCCGCGACGAAATCGGCGACATCTGCGAGAGCATCAACAACATCGTCGTGAACCTGCACGAGGTGCTCTCGCGGGTTTCCCAGAACACCGCCCAGGTCGCCTCGGCCTCCACGCAGCTCTCCTGCGCCGCCGAGCAGATGGCCGCCGGCGCGGCCCAGGTCGCCGGACAGGCGGCCACCGTGGCCACGGCCAGCGAGGAGATGGCGGCTACCTCCAACGAGATCGCGGTGAGCTGCACGCAGGCGGCGGGAGGGTCGAAACAGGCGAATGACGCCGCCGAGGCGGGCGCCTGCGTGGTGAAGGAAACGGTCCAGGGGATGAACCAGATCGCCGAGCAGGTCCGTGCCTCCGCGGTGACGGTGGGCGATCTCGGCAAGAAGTCGGAGCAGATCGGCGCCATCGTCAACACCATCAACGACATCGCCGACCAGACGAACCTCCTCGCATTGAACGCCGCCATCGAGGCGGCGCGCGCCGGGGAGCAGGGGCGCGGCTTCGCAGTCGTCGCCGACGAGGTGCGCGCCCTGGCGCAAAGGACTTCGAGCGCCACGCGCGAGATAGGAGACATGATCAAGGCCGTGCAGCAGCAGACCAAAGGGGCGATCGGCGCCATGCAGTCCGGCGTCACCCGTGTCGAGGCGGGCACCGTCGAGGCGGCGAAATCGGGTGCCGCACTGGAGGAGATCCTCCGGCAGATCGGCTCGGTCACCCTCCAGGTGAACCAGATCGCCACCGCTGCGGAAGAGCAGACCGCAACCACGGTGGAGATCAGCAACAACATCCAGAACATAAACGAGGTGGTGCAGGACACCGCGAAGAACGCCCAGGAATCGGCGGCGTCCGCGGCGCTTCTGTCACGGCTCGCCGAGGAACAGCAGAAACTGGTCGGGCAGTTCAAGCTGAGCTAGCAGATCACTGGGCGCGCGACGCCCGGTCATGACAGCGAGATGAGGTGCGATCATGATCAAGATTCTCCTCGAGAACCCGTTGATGCTTCTGCTCATGGTGGCTGCGCTCGGCTACCCGCTCGGGCGCATCAAGTGCTACGGCATAACCTTAGGGGTCGGCGCCGTCCTCTTCGTGGGGCTCGGCTTCGGCATGCTCCACCCCGACATGAAGGCGCCCGCCATCGTGTACATCATGGGGCAGGCGCTCTTCGTCTACACCGTCGGGCTCTCGGCCGGCCCCTCCTTCGTCTCGACCTTCCGTAGAAACGGCGTCATGAACAACGCCGTCGCCGGAGGGGTGCTCTGCGCATCGGCCGCGCTCTGCATAGCACTGCAGCGCTACCTGGAACTGAAGCCGGGGATCGCCGCCGGGATTTTCTGCGGCAGCCTCACCGCCTCCCCGGCGCTTGGGGGCGCGCTCGAATCGATCCGCCAGACCGCGCCGGAGAACCTCCTCGAGAATCTCCTGGCCGAGCCCGTCGTCGGTTTCTCGGTCGCCTACCCCATCGGCGTCATCGGACTCATGCTGACGATAAACGTCTGCCAGAAGCTCTGGAAGGTGGACTACCAGGCCGAGTACCGGGTCCTGCACAAGCCCGAGGATCGCAAGTCGCTGGTGCACTGCACCATCAAGGTGCAGACGGTGGAGCCGCCGGACACGACCGTCCAGAGGCTGAACGAATCGAACAACTGCGAGGTGATCTTCAGCCGGGTGAAGCGCGCCGGAGAGTTCTTCTACGCCGGCCCCGCCACCGTGCTGCAGCCGGGGGACCTGGTCATGGTGGCGGGCCTGCCGCAGGAGATCGAAAAGCTCGCGGCGGTACTCGGGGAAAGAAGGAGCAAGGAGCGCCTGGGGCTTGACCGCACCGAGTACGAGTACCGCCGCATCTTCGTCTCGAGCCCGCAGGCGATCGGGCGCACCATCGACGAGCTGCACCACGACCAGCGTTTCGGCGAGGTGATCACGCTGGTGCGCCGCGGCGACAGCGAGCTGCTTCCGGACGGGGAGATGGTGCTGGAGCTGGGGGACGTGATCCGGGTCCTGGCGCACAAAAGCGACATGGATGCGGTGACCGCGTTCTTCGGCAACTCGTACCGCAAGGTGAGCGAGGTGGACGTGATGACCTTCAGCCTGGGCCTCGTCATCGGTCTCGTCCTCGGCCTCATCCCCTTCCCTTTCCCGGGTGACGGGAGCATGCAGCTCGGCTTCGCGGGCGGCCCCCTCATCGTAGGCATCCTCCTCGGCACCTTCGGCAGGACCGGCAAGATGGTCTGGAGCCTCCCCTACAGCGCCAGCATGACGCTGAAGCAGGTGGGGCTCGTCCTGTTCCTCGCCGGGATCGGCACCCGCTCCGGCTACAGCCTGCTCACCACGCTGACCGAGGGTGGGGGCGGCGCCATCTTCATCGCCGGGGTCTGCCTCACCGCGGTCACCGCTTTCCTTGGTCTCTTCATCGCGCACAAGATCCTGAAGCTCCCGATGACGCTCGCCGTCGGCATCGTCGCGGGGATGCATACCTCCACGCCGGGTCTCGGATACATCAAGGAACAGACCGGCAACGACCTCTCCGACCAGGGGTACGCCTGCGTCTTCCCGTTCGCCACGATAGGCAAGATCATCCTGGTCCACATCATCCTTGCCACGGTCGGCCCCTACTGACACGGCGGGCTCGCCCCGCCTCCCCCACCCGCCCCCCGGACCGCAGCTGAACGCGCTCGGCGTGTATAGCGTCGCTATACAGCGTCCTCTTCGCGGCGCGCAGAGCCGTCCACGTCTACACCTCTAAGTCCGCGATTTTTCTTACCCGACACGACACCCCGACACAGCACCGGTTATTCCGGCACGCGTGATGCAAAAGGTCCTCTCTGAAAACAACCTGCTCGAGAAACGGCAGTACGGTACATCAATCCACAAACCGGGAGGGACAGACCATGGGACGCAGATCCGCATTCGCCGTGTTGGCCGCATTGGCACTGGCAGCATCCGGAGCGATGGCACTGGAGCTGAAGAACGTAGTGTACGAGACTAACGGGGCGGGGAAGGTGGTATTCAGCCACGCGGCTCATCTGAAGGCTAAAAACGCCCAGGGGGGGAAAACGACCTGCAAAAGCTGCCACGAGGACGCCGACGCGCCGAAAATCAAGGCAACCATGGCGGACATGGAAAAGGGAAAATCGTGCGGCAAGTGCCATGACGGCAAGCACGCCTTCGCCGTCGCGCGATGCACCGGATGCCACAAGGTGAAAAACATCACCTACAAGATCAAGCAGACCGGCCCGGTGCACTTCAGCCACGCCAATCACCTGAAGAGCATGCAGTGCACCGCGTGCCACGACGCCATTTTCACCACGGGCCACAACCCGCCGACGACCATGGCGGAGATGAAGAGGGGGAAATCGTGCGGTGCTTGCCATAACGGCAGCAAAGCCTTCAGCATCGACCGGTGCGATGCCTGCCATCCTTCGCCCAAGCAGGTGGTCTTCAAGGTGAAGCAGACCGGCCCTACCGTCTTCGACCACGGCAAACACGCCGGGCTCTACAGCTGCGGCAAGTGCCACTCCGCCATCTACTCGCTGTCACCCAGTCACAAGCCGGTCTCCATGGCGGCCATGCAGAAGGGGAAATCCTGCGGCGCCTGCCACAACGCGAAAGAGGCCTTCGCCCTGGCCAAGTGCGAAAAATGCCATCCGGTTCGGGAAATCAACTTCAAGGTGGCCAAGGTCGGCGACGTAAAATTCAGCCACACCTCGCACCTGCAGATGTACAAGTGCCAGGACTGCCATACGCGCACCTTCCCGACCAGAAGCGGCAACAAGCCGGTCTCGATGTCCGAGATGAAGAAGGCAAGGTCGTGCGGGGCATGCCACGACGGCAAGGGTGCCTTCACCGTCAACGGCAACTGTGACTCCTGCCACGTCCGCGGCTGATACGGGACCTTGAAACGCAGCGCGGGCCGTCGCTTCACGAAGAAGCGGCGGCCCGCGTTTTTTTCATGCGGCAAGTAAAGGGGTTACGTCTTGCCGAAATAATCCTTCACCGAGATCCCGAGACGCTTCAGCATGGTCTGGAAGTTAGGGCGCAGCATGCCGGTCTCCTCGGCGGCCCGCGAGATGTTCCCCTGGGTCTTCTTGAGCGCGTTGATCACGAAGGCCTTTTCCACGCTCTCCACCGACTTGTCGCGGATCTGGCGCTTCATCTCCTTCAGGTCCTCGACGTTTTGCGGCACCAGACAGCCGAACTCATCGCCCCCCTCCGCATCATCCCTCCCGGAAGCGACCGCGTCTCCAAGCTCCAGGTCCTCCTGCTGGACCAGTTCTCCCTGGGTGAGGACCACGGCTCGCTCGATGCAGTTCACCAGCTCGCGCACGTTTCCCGGGAACGGGTAGCGCTCGAGAAACTGCATCGCCTCCTGGGAGATGCCCCGGATATCCTTCCCCATGTCTCCCACGAATTTTTCGAGGTAGTGCCGCGCGAGCAGCGGAATGTCCCCCTTGCGCTCGCGCAGGGGGGGGAGTTCCAGCGGGATGATGTTCAGGCGGAAGAAGAGGTCTTCGCGGAAGGTCCCCTCGGCGACCATGGTCTTCAGGTTCCGGTTGCTCGCGGCGACCAGGTGCACGTCAAAGGGTATGGGCTGGGTCCCCCCGATCGGGGTGACCTTTCGCTCCTGCAGTACGCGCAAAAGCTTCGCCTGCGTGGAAAGGCTTATGTTGGACACCTCGTCCAGGAAAAGGGTGCCGCCGTCGGCCACCTTGAAGAGGCCCGTCTTCGTCTGCACCGCACCGGTGAAGGCGCCGCGCACATGGCCGAAAAGCTCGCTCTCCAGAAGGGCTTCCGCGAGTGCCGTGCAATCGACGGCCACGAAGGGACGGTCCCTGCGGGGACTGTTGTTGTGAATGGCGCGCGCCGCCAGCTCCTTGCCGGTACCGCTTTCACCGTAGACGAGGACCGTGCTCGCCGTGGGTGCAACCTGCAGGATGCGCCGGTAAACCTTCTGCATCTCCGGGCTCTGCCCCACGAAGAGGTCGAAGCCCTGGTGGCACTGCAATTCGTTTTTGAGGAAGAGGTCTTCGGGGGGGAGCTTGCGCTGTTCCAGGGCGAGCTTGACTTTTTCGAGGATCTGGTCCGGAGCGAACGGTTTGACGAGGTAATCGACGGTGCCCCGGCGCATCGCCTCGACGGCGGTCTCCACCGTGGCGAACCCGGTGATCATGATGACCGGAACTCCGGGCTGCAGCGTCTTCACCGTGTCCAGCACCTCGAAACCGCTCATGCCCGGCATCTTCAAATCGGTGATGATGAGATCGAATTCCTGTTTTTGCAGCAACGGGATGGCTACGATACCGCTCTTGGCGGTTTCTACCTCGTAACCGCCCCCCTCCAGAATCCGTGAAAGCCCCTCCCGAATTACAGCTTCATCATCTACAACCAGGATGTTCATAGGCTCACCATACCTCATTCAAGGTTACAGGCTCGATCACCTCGCCGGTCGACGTCAACAAAAGATGTCATTCATGTGCTGTTATTCAATAGCCCACAAACATCTTCGTGTCAACTTCAAGCATTGTAAACGGCATGTTCCTCACTGCAACCTTCCATGCCGTTGCAGATAAAGAAACAAAAGGCTCGAGACAGTAAAGCCGCACCGTACCTCCTGGAGTGTATCCCGCCTTTATACACCGTGCCGGACGCGGATAACCTGCTGAAATTGCGTCACCTGCCTTCGGCAACAGCGGTTTTGCGCTTCCTCCCGCCACGCGGAGCTGTATTAAAGAGTTATACAGATTCGCGAAGACCTTCATCGCACCCGGAACGCACCCGTCAATTTTATTTAACAAATTCGCGCGTTTACAATTTTTATAAAAATGGCATGGTCGATGCTAATTGGAAAGCAAGATCCGGGCATGACGATCTGCCCGCGACAGGGAGGAAATCATGAAAGCGCTCGCCACCTTGATCATAGCTCTTCTCGCCTCCGTACCCCAGGCCCTTGCAGCAGCCCAGGACTCGGCTCCTGCCTGGAACGGGTTCGCGGTCACCTTCTTCATTACCTTCGCGGCCACCGTGTTCATATTCCAGCTTTTCCCCGGCGCAGCGCTCTTCGTAGGACTCCTTAAGGGACTCTTCGGCGCCAATGCCAAGCGGGAACAGGCGGTAAAGAGCCGCAACACTAGAATCGGCTAAGCACGGAAACCGCTAACAAGCACAATTCCCGAGACCAAGGAGGATGCCATGAAAAAGCTAGCCAATCAGAAAGCGAAAATCGTCACCTGCTCCATCATCGGTCTGGTCCTGGCCGGTGCCGCCATGATCTCCGGCGTCGTTGACCTCACCGGGCATGAAGGGACCATGTCCAAGGTTTTCTTCCTCTTTCTCGGTGCGGTGATCGTGGTCCAGGTGATCCCGGGGATCATGCTTCTGGGTGCCATGCTCAAGGGGGTCTACTCCCTGGTCAGCAAAAAATCCCGCGTTCCCGTAGAAACCGACAGCAAGTAGTCGGTGCCGGCTGAGGCCGATCGAGGTGGGCCATGAAAGAGCTCAGAGTCGTAGTAGCGGAACACGACGCAGTGCGGCGCGACCGGATGGCGGACAGCTTCAGGACCTTGGGGTATTCCGTGACGACCATGGATACCGCCGCCGAGTTGCTGCAGGGGGTCTTCGAGATACAGGGTGGCGTACTGCTGCTGGACGGGGAGTTCGATCCCCATATCGCCTCCGCGGACCTGCTCCACCTGCTGAAACGCGGCAACCCGAACCTCCAGGTGATACTGGTATGCGACGACGTCCCGGCGACGCTTGCTCGCCGCGTCCACAACGAGGGGATTTTCTACTGCGCCCTGAAACCAGCCGATCCGACCGACACCGAGGAACTGGAAGCGGCGGTAGGATGTGCCTTCAGAAAGAACATCGAAAACGGCCGCAAAGGCGTTGTCGGAGAGAAAAACACCAGGATGGCGGCGCCGGCCAGGCACGTCGCATGCCTCATGACGCTTCTGGCCGTTGTCATCGGTGCGGCCCTTACCCTCGCCATCCAGGGGGCGGGATTTGCCACCGCAGGGCTGACCTACCTCTTCCTCGGTTTCTGCGCCGTCATCATCACCACGCAGCTCCTGCCGATTTTCCGCATCAGGCTGGCGCATAGGGTGGCGCAGACCGCGGTTAGCGATTTGTCCAAGAGATAACTGCCGTAAAAAGGAGGCCAACGTGAACCGTCACACGAACCAGAACCTGATACCCCTTTTCCTGATGGCACTGCTCGTCTTGGCAAGCGCGGCCGTCTGCAGGGCGGAAGGCTTTTCCTTCGGCGGCACCGAGGGAAAAAGCGGCAACTGCCTCTCCTGCCACGCGAACCCCGCCGCCGTAAGCGGGAAAATGCTCATCGATCCCGCGCGCTACACGCACACCACCCACGCCAAGATCGGATGCCCGTCATGCCACGCCTCCATGCCAGCGGCCCATCCGCAAGGGGGAGTGCCGGCCAGGGCCGAGTGCGCCGAGTGCCACTCGGAGATCGCCCAACAGTACGGCTCCAGCATCCATGCCGGCAAGACCAGGTGCGCCGGCTGCCACAACCCGCACAAGGTGAAGTCTCCGGAGGAACTCTCCGGCCAGGAGATCAACACCATGTGCTCAAACTGCCATGACGTCCTCAAGATGACGGCGACGCACGGGCAGTGGCTGCCCCAGGCGGACCTGCACATCAGGATGCTGCCGTGCATCACCTGCCATACCGGGGCGAAGAGTTACTACATCAGCATGTACATCGTGAAAGGACAAAACGGCTCGCGCTTCGGAAAACAGGAGGTGGCAAGCTACGACGAACTGAAAAGTATCGCCGGGGGCGCGGAGATCGTTGCCCTGGTCGACAAGAACCACGACAACTACATCTCCATCCAGGAACTGCGCAACTTCAACAACGACCCGGCGCACAAAAACCTGCACCTGCAGGGGATGATGACCCCGGAAACGGTGACCCACAACTTCGAGATCCTCGACAACCGTCGCAACTGCTCCTTCTGCCACACCTCGGGTTCCACCGTCATGCAGACGAGCTACCTCACCTTCCCCGGCAGGGACGGCACCTACCAGCGGGTGGCGGTCGAGAAGGGTGCCATATTCGACGCCCTGTACGGCACCCCTGATTTTTACCTCATGGGATCCACGAAGAACCAGAACCTGAACCGCATCGGCCTCGCCATCATCTGCGGCGGCCTGATCATGCCTGTCGGGCATGGCTTCCTCCGCTTCCTTACCCGCAAAAACAGAGAGAAAAAGGAGCATGAGTCATGAGCGAGAAAACTAAAATATACCTGCAGCCCATCCCGATCAGGGTCTGGCACTGGCTGAACGCCTTCGGCATCATCACGCTCGCAGTAACGGGCGCCCAGATCCGCTTTCCCGAAACGCTCAGTTTTCTCGGGAGCTACCAGACCGCGATCAGGGTCCATAACACCGCCGGCTTGATCGTGTCCTTCTCCTTCCTGATCTGGTTCTTCTACTACGCGACGGTGAAGAACAACCTGGACGACATCTACATCCCGAACCAGGAAGACATCAAGCACGGGATAGTGAGACAGCTTCTTTACTACTGCTTCTGGTACTTCCTCGGGCGCCCGAGCCCCTTCCACGCGACACCCAAGGTGAAGTTCAACCCGATGCAGAAGGCGGCGTACCTGGTGGTCATGTTCATGCTGGAGCCGTTCGTCATCTTCAGCGGCCTTTTGCTCATGAACGTCACCCCGCTCAGGGTGCTGGTGCTCATGACCGGAGGGATCAAGTTCATCGTCGCGCTGCACTTTCTCCTCGCCTGCTCGCTGGTGGCCTTCCTCTGCACCCACGTCTACCTGGCGACCCTCGGCGCCACTCCGCTTTCCTACCTTAAGCCGATGATCTTCGGGTGGGAAGAGGTGGAGGAGCACCACGAAGTGGCCGAAGAGCAGCAGGGCGCACCCAGGGGGTACCGTCCCGTGCGGCATTACCCGGAGTGCATGCAGCACATACCCGACAACCAGCATAGTTGAGGCAGCCACCCCGGTGCCGTAGCAACCCGCGTCGCCGGGGATAAGTTAAAACGGAGGTGCACCATGTTCGAGCGCATAGCAGGGAGGGCTTTGGTCCCGGTCGGGATCGTGGTAACCGGTTTCCTCGTGGTCTGCTTCGTGCTCCTGTACGCGGCGATCAAGAACGTGGTGCTGCGGGACTCGGTGGAACACGCGAACAACCTGGCGGGAATCGTGCTTAAGTCCACGCGGCATGCCATGCTCAAATCGGACCGCGAGCTCAACCAGGCGATCATCAGGAACATAAGTGAGCAAAAGGGCGTCCAGCACGTGCGGATCTTCAACAAGAAAGGGACCGTGGTGGTCTCGTCGCATCCGGAAGAGGTGAACCGCCAGCTCGACAAGAAAGCGGAAGGGTGCGTCGTCTGCCACGAGAAGGCGCAGCCCATCACCACGCTCGGCAGCATGCAGAAGGCCCGCAGCTTCAAGAACAACCTCGGTGCCGACGTCATCGCGATCACCGCGCCGATCTACAACGACCCCGAATGCGCCAACGCCGCCTGCCACTTCCACCCGGCCGACCAGAAGGTGCTGGGGACCCTGGATATCGGCCTTTCGCAGGAAGCTACTCTCGCCTCGCTGGCATCGATCCGTCTGCAGATGATCATCTTCTCGATTCTGACGCTGGTGCTGACAATGGCGGGGGTGATCGCACTACTTAAGATGATCGTGCTTGTGCCTATGAGGAAGCTGCAGGATTTTGCGGAAAAAAACGAGGAGGGAGGTACTGCACTGCACCCGCCGAAACTCCCCTATGAGCTTGACAGGATCGCACAGTCTTTCTACTGTATCAGGAAAAGGCTGGACAACGTCGAACCGAACCGGGTGAATCCTTCTCCCAACGCAGATCCTAACCGATAGCAGGCCAGTCATGAAAGCGGACGGGTGCTCCATGGAAGCGGCAGGCAAAGACAAGATGGCGACGGGTAGCGCCGCCCGGGACGCGAAGAGCGTGCTGCGGCAGGGGCTCATGGATGACATGGCGAGGCTGCGGCGCTTCTCGAACCGCGGGCTCTTCGCACTGTCGCTCTTCATAATCGCCAGTACCGTGGCGTGGCGGGGATTCACCTTCCTCCCCACCCCGCAGCAGCTCGTGGCGGCCATGGGTACGCCCCCCACCCCGTTCATGATCAGCATGGTGCTGGTGCTTTACACCTTTTCCGCCATCATCCTGAGCCTTTCTCGCATGATGGCGGGCGTGTACCACAAAAGCAGCTTCTGCCACGTCGGCTACGCGCTCGGGTTCTACCTTTTCTACTACGTTGCCGACGCGCTCGCCGACAACTACTGGGCCGTTTTCGGCGCCGGTTTCACCGTCCTCTGCCTGGAAAGCTACCGGATCTGGACCTTCTGCAGCGACCAGCTCGGAAGGAAACAGGAGCAACTGGACTTTCTGGAACGAAACGGCAGGATGCCCCCCGAGGAAGAAGACTCCCTCTACAGCTGATCCCCCATCAGTTCTCAGCCGCCTGGTGCTTCTCGTAGCTGTTGCAGGGCTGCCCAGTCTTCATGCGCGGCACGTCCAGCACGGTGTAGATGGTGCAGCGCCCCTTGAGGTGGAGCTTGCAGTCTTCGTAGCTGCAGACCACGTAGGCACGGTCGTTGGGGCCGGAGAGCATCTGCTCAAGCTTGTCGGCGATCTTGTCGTTTTTCCCCGCCATCGCGGCGATCTGCGTCAGCTTGTCTTCCATCGTTTGCCACCTCCACAGTGATCTCGCTGCAGTTGGACCGGCAGATTATCATCACACGTCCGGTACCGCCACAAAAAAAGGCCCCCGAGCGCTGCTTCGGGGGCCTTTTCGTTTTTCATGCCGTGCACGGCATAACTTCCTATCCCTTTTCCACTTTCACTTCGACGAGGTTGCAGTTCCCCTTGAGAAGCGCGTTCGCGTTCAGCTCCCTGAAGTGCGACGGGGCGAAGAGCAGTCCGGGCTGCACCTTGTCGCTGATGCGCGCCTGGGCGGTCATGGCTCCGTTGCCGGAGGAGAGTTTGACGCTCGCTCCTTCCGCGACCCCCAGGGAGGCGGCATCGGAGGGATGCAGTTCCACGAACCCGGTCGGGCAGACCTCGAGGTTCGCGGAGGAGCGGGTGGTGGAGGTCCCGTTGTGGTAACCGACCGGTCCGACCAGGAGCTGGAACTTAGCCTTGGCGGAGCTTGCCGGTTTGGCGATCGGTGCGAGCGGGGCGTCGACCCTGGCGGCGGTCGCACCCTTGGTCACGCCGTCACGGGAACCGTCAAACGCCGCGTATGCCTTGACCTTGGTCTTGATCTCGGCCATGACGCTTGCCGGGGTGATGCGCTCGTTGCCGGAGGTGAGGCGGCTCCAGAGGTCGGCCAGGATGGCCCAGTCTTCCCTTGCATGACCGGGGGCGTCGACCGCCTTGAAGATCGCCTGCACCCTGTTGTCCAGCGAGGTGAACGAGCCGCTCTTCTCCGCCGCGGCACCGGCCGGGAGCACGGCGTGGGCGTACTGGAGGGAGTCGCCCTCGAAGACGTCCTGCACCACCAGGAGCTCAAGCTTCGCGAGGGCCTTCCTGATGCGCTGGTTGTCCGGGAAGCCGGCCAGGTCGCACCCCATGAGGTAGAGCGCCTTGATGCTCCCCGCCTCGATCCCCTCGACGATGCCCCAGATGTCCTTGCCGTCCGCCCCGGGGACCACCCCCATGTCGAGGAGGCCTACGCTGTTGTTCTTCGCGTCGATCGGGTAGATGCCGCCGCCCTGCGCGTCGGAGGACCCGGTGAGCACGGCTAAGTCGGCAAGTGCTGCGATCTTCACGGAAGCATCGGCGCTCCTGATCAGGTCGGCACCGAAGACGATGGCCACGCGGCTCATCCCGGCGAGCTGCTGCACCGCGCTCTCGAGCGCCGCCTCGGAGATGCCGGCCTGCTCGCAGAGTTCCGCCATGGAAAGCTGGGCGAGCCCTTCCTTGACGCTCTCGGCCCCGGCGGGGACGGCGACGCCTGCCGCGATGAGCCCTTTCATCAGGGCGTAGATCACCTGCAGCTCGGCGCCGGGCGCATTCTTCAGATGCACGTTGGAGAACTTCTTCAGCTTGACGTCGCGCATGTTCACGAGGACCAGGCGCGCATCCTTCTTCGTCGCCGCCTTGATGACGCGGTACTCGGCGTTGGTCGCCTCGGCGTTCAGGTCGCAGCCGAAAACCAGGATGGCCTGGGCCTCATCCAGCGCGTCGAGCTGCTTGCTCGCGCCGGTGAAACCGAAACGTCTCTGCATCTGGGCCTGCGCCTGGGCGAAGCCGAGCCCCGCCTCCGAATCGACGTTGCCGCTGCCGAGCGCCTCGCGGAAGATCTTCTGGAAGAGGAAGCTCTCCTCGTTGGTCACCCTCGGGGAGCCGAGGCCGGCCACCGCCTTGCCCCCTTCGCGCGCCACGATCTCCTTGAGCTTCGCCGCCACGGTGTTGAGGGCGGTGTCCCAGTCGGTCTTGCCGAGGGCACCCGCATCGGTTCTCAGCATCGGCTCGGAAAGCCTCTGGTCGGAGTCGAGGTAGCGGTAGCCGAAGCGGCCGTTGATGCAGAGGTTGCCGTTGTTGTAGCCGTCGTCCTCGCTGGTCACCCGCTCGACGCGCCCTTCCTTCGCGTGATAGTCGATCTGGCAGCCGGTGCCGCAGAAGGCGCAGACGCTCGGGATCCGGTTGAAGGTCCAGGGGCGTCCCTTGAACTTGAACGGTTTCGAGATGAGGGCGCCGGTCGGGCAGGCCGCGACGCAGTTGCCGCAGAACTCGCAGTTCAGCGGTTTGCCGTCGACTGTGTCGATGATGGCGTCCTCACCCTTGTTCACCACCTTGATCGCGTCGCAGCCGACGATCTCGTGGTCCACCTTCACGCACTTCTCGCAGAGGATGCAGCGGTTCGGGTCGCTTTCGATGAGGGGCCAGTCGTAGCGGATCCGGCGGCGCTCCAGGATCGCCGAGTAGTCCTGCTTGGTCGCGTTCAGCGCGTAGCAGGAGTCCTGCAGGTCGCACTCGCCGCCGGCGTCGCAGACCGGGCAGTCCAGCGGGTGGTTCACCAGCATGAGCTCCATGATCTTGCGCCGCGCCTCCCTGAGGGCGGGCGTGTCCGTGGTGACCTGTATCCCCTCCTTGACCGGCGTGTTGCAGGCGGTCATGGTACGCTCCACCCCGGCCACCTCTACCGCGCAGACGCGGCAGGCGCCGGTGGGGGAGACCTTCTTCAGCCAGCAAAGGGTCGGGATCCTGATCCCGACCGTGGCCGCGGCCTCCAGTATGGTGGTACCTTCTTCGACCTGCACGCTCTTGCCATCAATGGTTAAGCTGACCATATAAAAACCTCAGTATTCGGTGTAATGAATTCAACTAGGTCGGGGCCGGCGTGTCGCCTAGACGGCCACCATGGCGACTCGGTAGCAGCGCAGGCACCTCTCGGCCTCCCGCACCGCCTGGCTGTTGGCGTAGCCGAGCTCCACCTCGCAGTAGTTCTTGTAGCTGGCCCTCTGCGCCCCGTGCACCTCCTTCTGGTGCTCGCGGGAAGCGGAATCGAGCCACTGCACGTCCTCGTTCTTGTCGTAGACGCCGAAGTAGGTGAGGATGTCCTCCATCCTCTCGTCGTCGGTGAGCTCGACCCCCTTCCCTTCGAGGTAGCGCTGGATCACCTTGGCCGCACGATGGCCGGAGCCGATGCAGGCCACGACGGTGAGCGGGCCGATCTCCGCGTCGCCGCCGGCGAAGACGCCGCCGCAATCGGTGATGAGGTTCCTGGAAAGCATGTTCCCCATGCCGTCCTTCAGGTCCTTGCCGTCATGCCCCTTGAGCGGGACGTACTTGGTGACGATGGTGCTCCACTTGGTGGTGTCGATCCCCGCGTCGGCCGGGATGAAGGAGAGGTCGGCATCCTGGCCGATGGCCGGGATGATGGTGTCGCACTCGATGACGAACTCGGACCCCGGTACCGGCTCGGGACGGCGGCGCCCGGAGGCGTCCGGCTCGCCCAGCGCCATCCTGATCAGCTCGACGCCGGTGACCTCGTTCTGCTCGTTGGCGATGACCTTGGTCGGGAGCACCTGGAACTCGAAACGCACCCCTTCCTCGTCCGCCCCGTCGACCTCCCAGACGTCCGCCGGCATCTCGTTGCGGGAGCGGCGGTAGACGAGCACCGACTCCTCGGCCCCCTCGCGCAGTGCCACCCTCACGCAGTCGATGGCGGTGTTGCCGCCGCCGACCACGAAGACCTTCTTGCCCATTCCGGTCGGAAGGCCCAGGTAGACGTTTCTCAGGAAGTCGATGCCGCCGGTCAGGAAGCCCTTGTAACCCTTGTCCTCACCCTCGACCCCCATCGGTTTGGAGCGATGCGCGCCCGGCGCCAGGAAGACGGCGTCGAACTTCTGCCTCAGCTCGTCGAGGGTCACATCCTTGCCGACCCTAGTGCCGTACACGATCTCGACGCCGAGGCTCGCGATGATGTCGATGTCGCGCTGCAACAGGTGACGCGGCTGCCGGTACGGCGGTATGCCGACGGCGACCATGCCGCCGCCGAGCGGGAGCGCCTCGTAGATGGTGACCGGGTACCCTTCAAGCGCCAGGTAGTAGGCGGCGGCGAGACCGGCGGGGCCTGCGCCCACGACGGCGACCTTCTTCGACTTCTTCTCCGCCGGCACCATGGGGGGGAGATGGCCGTGCTGCCACTCGTAGTCGGAGGCGCTGCGCTTGAGCACCATGATGTTGATCGGCTCGTCGACGTTTTTCCTGCGGCATGCGGTCTCGCACGGGTGCGGACAGACGCGCCCGCAGACCGAGGGAAGCGGCATCGATTCGCGGATGGTGGCAAGCGAATCGCCGAAACGGTAGTCCTTCACCGACTCGATGTAGGTCGGGATGTCGATGTGCGCCGGACACTTGTCCATGCAGGGTGCGGTGTACTTCTCGACGTAACGGAATTCGGAGGAGAGGCTCTTCGCGCCGCGGATGTAGTTTACGAAGGCGTCGCGGAAGTGGGTGACCGCGTCGATCACCGGCACCGAGGAGCTGGGACAGAGGGTGCACTTGCAATGGGCGAGCACGCTGCCGACGTCGAGGATGGTGTCGAGATCCTCCTCGCTGCCGCGCCCCTCGAGGATGCCGGCGAGGGCGTCCATGATGACGCGGGTCCCCTTCTTGCCCGGGGTGCACTTGCCGCAGACGTACTTCGTCTGCACGCGCTTCATGTACTCGGTCACCATGGCCGGAATGTCGACATCCTTGTTGTACAGGATGATCCCGTCCCACCCGATGAAGGCCGAAAGCGGGCGCTCTCCATCGTAGGTGGCGGGCAGCTTGAAGGACACGTCCTTCTTCTCGCCACCCTTGCGGTTGTCAACTATGTTTCTGCCCCAGCTGGAAAAAACCACCTCTGCCACTTAGGCCTCCGAAATAGCTGTAAAATCTGCCGCTTTATCGGCTAAATATTTACATTTATTAAGTAAATTATGCCGGTCACATTGTATACAGTATCCAGTTTTTACCACATCACTCCCCTCTAATCAAGCGAAAAATCATTCGGATTATCGCCGTTGTACGCCGTATACAAAGCGGCGCCCCGCCCCGCAGGTCGCGCGCTTGCATGGCTGCAATTAATGGTTGTTTTTATCTCAGATCCCCCATAACATCGCCCCGTCCGCTCCGAGTACGACACCCCGTGCTGCCGCAAGCCGCATCAAGAAGACTCAACTTTTGCCGGGCCGCGCCGATAATAATGGCAAAGCGCCCATGAATACCCACTGGGCGTTTTCGGAGGCGTTCATGGAGAAGAACAACTTGCTCGACGGCACCGGCCTGACCCTCCAGCTCACCCCGGACGGGCAGTCGCTCCAGGCGCAGTTCACCCCGCTCGTCCAACGTCGCGTCCTCGAGGCAAGTCAGCTCCAGGAGGCACTTACCGAGCTCGGTTTCGGGGAGTTCTTCGTCCCCACAGAGGCGCTGGAACAGCTGCTGCAGAAATGCACCGTGACCCCGCTTGGCTTTACGCAGCGCATAGGCGAGAGGCGCGACGCGACCCTCGCGGTCCAGCTATCCGACGACGCCATGACGGCGACGATGACGATACAGCCCGCCTACGGCGGCCGCACCATCGCCTTCGAAGAGGTGGAGAAGGAGCTGACCCGGCTCGGGGTGGTCTGCGGCATCCTCTACGAGGAGATCAAGGAGGCCCTGGCGGTGGGCAAGGCATCCAGGCTCGTGATCGCCCAGGGCACCCCGCCAGTCCCCGGCGAGGACAGCCAGTTCATCAGCCTCATCCCGGAGATGGCCGCGCAGATACCGCAGCTCTCCGACGACGAAACGGCGGACTACCGCAACCTGGGGGACATCGTCAGCGTGAGCCTGGGCGACCCCCTGATGCGCAGAACGCGCCCCACCCAGGGAATCTCCGGGGTGAACCTGCTGGGGGTGGAACTACCCACCACCGACGGCGTCGACATCCCCTTCGCCGACAACCTGACCGGCATCGCCTGCGACCTTGAAGACGGCGACCTCCTCGTCGCAGCCATCTCCGGATACCCGGTCATAGTGCCGCGCGGGGTCATCGTGGACCCGATCTTCAAGCTGAAACGCGTCGACCTTTCCACGGGGAACCTCCACTTCAAGGGGTCCCTGGAGATCTCCGGCGACGTTTGCGACGGGATGGAGGTCGCCGCCACCGAAAACATCACGGTGGGCGGGATCGTCGAAGCGGCAAGGCTCAAGGCCGGCGGGGACATCGTGGTGGTAGGAGGGGTGATCGGGCACGGCCACGCCGTTCAGGGAAGGATGGTCAGCAGGCAGGAGATGGCCCAACTTGAGGCGGGGGGAACGGTGACGGTGCAGTTCGCCGAGAACGCCGTCATAACCGCCGGTGGCGACATCGTAATCCGCGAACTAGCCATGCAGAGCGACCTCACCTCCGGAGGAAGCATCCTGGTCGGCGAGCGCGGGGGGCGCAAGGGACACGTCATCGGCGGGCTTTGCCGCGCGGCCACCCTCGTCCACGCCGTGGTGATCGGTTCGCATGCCGGCGTCCCCACCGTGATAGAGGTCGGCGTCGACCCGGCCCTCAACCGGAAACTTGAAATGGTGCAGGAAACCCTGGCGGAAAAGCAGCGCCAGATGGATGAACTGACGAAGACCATAGCCTACGTTCAGGAAAATCCCGGGAGCATGGAACCTGGGCTTTTCAATCTGAAACAGCGGATCTACACCAAGTACCAGGGTGAGATCGCCGAACTGACCGGCGAGAAAAAGCGTTTGCAAAAACGGATGGAGATCAACGCGCAGGCGCGTGTGGAGGTCGAGCGGGACGCCTTCCTCGGCGCGCAGATCAGGATCGGCTCGAGCGTCACACAAATCGAGGAGGACCTGACCTCCCCGACCTTCACCCTCGGGGAGGAAGGGATCACCTACTGAAAAGGAGCAGCATGCGCATCATAGGACTCACCGGGGGGATCGCCTCGGGTAAGACCACCGTGGCCCGTCTCTTCGAGAAGCAGGGGGTGCCGGTGATCGACGCGGACCAACTGGCGCGGGAAGTGGTGGAACCGGGGACGGAAGGGCTCGCCCGCATCGTCGACGCCTTCGGCGCGAAGGTCCTGAACCCGGACGGCACCCTGAACCGGGCCGAACTGGGGGCGGTGGTCTTCGCCGACCCGGCGGCGCGCCGCATCCTGGAGGGGATCACCCACCCCGCGATAAGGATGCTCGCAGAAGAAAAGCTGCAAAGGCTCCGGGAGGCGGGAGAGGGGACCGTGTTCTACGTCGCGCCGCTTCTCATCGAGGCGGGGATCACCTCCCGCGTGCACGAGGTCTGGGTGGTATACCTCGACCGGGAGACCCAGTTGGAGCGGCTCATGGAGCGGGACGGCCTTTCCCGCGAGGCGGCGCTCTCGCGCATCGCGTCGCAGATGCCCATGGAAGAGAAGAAGCGACTCGGCAGGGTCGTCATCGACAACCGGGGAAGCAGGGAAGAACTGGAGGCCCAGGTACTCAGGCTGTGGGAGGAAGAGATAGCGCATCGGGAAGCGGAGCGCCGTTAGGGCTCCGGCTCCCCGAAATGAAAAAGGCCCCAGTGGTGACGGGGCCTTTTTTTCGTTCGGGATGCGGTGCGGCTTACTTGTGGTAGCCGAGCTTGTGGGAGATCTCCTCGCCCGCCTTGATCACCAGCGGGATGAGCTCCTTTTCCATACGGTCGTCGGTGAAGCGCATCGAGGGACCGGAGATGCTGACCGCGCCGATGATGCGGCGGGTGTAGTCGCGGATCGGAGCCCCCACGCATTTGACCCCGACATCCATCTCCTCGTCGTCGATGGCGTACCCCTGGTCGGCGATCACCTTCAGGTGCTTCTTGAGCTCCTCGCGGTCGGTGACCGTCTTCGGGGTGTAGCGCTTCATCTCCTTGGTGGGGAGGTAATTCTCCAGCTCCTCGTCGGCCATGTAGGCGATCTGGACCTTGCCGGCCGCGGTGCAGTAGGCCGGGAGACGGGCGCCGACGCGCGGCACGACCCGAACCGTCAGGTCGGTCTCGACCACGTCGAGGTAGACGATGTGGAACTCTTTAAGGATGGCGACGTAGGTGGTCTCGTTGCACTCCTTGACCAGCGCCTCGAGCACCGGGCGGGACTGGCGTAAAAGCCCCATCTGCTTGATGAAGGTCTGCCCGAGCTCGAGCGTCTTGAGCCCCAGCCGGTAGTTTTCCGTGACCCTGTTCTGCTCTATATAGTTCCTGGACTCAAGGGTCGCCAGGAGTCTGAAAACGTTGTTCTTGTGAAGTTTCAGCCGTTTGGAGAGCTCGGTCACCCCCAGCTCGTCCACCTCGTCGTGAAACTGCTCCAGGAGGTCGAGCGCATGGGAGACGGCCTGGATGATGTACTCTGATTTCTCTTTTTTCGCCATTGGCTGCACCTATTCTTATGTCAAAAAAATTTCAAACAATAGTAACTAGGCCATTTGACCAGCCGTGTCAAGAAAATTAATCGCTTGATAAACCCTTTTAATGTGTTTAAACTCGCCTTATCCCAAACCGCGCATCATGTATGGTATGACGCTGGGTTAAAACAAGCAGTCCCGTCATACAGGGGAAAATAAGCCCCTCGGGGACAGTTTGTAGCCAAAATATAGAATTATGTTCTAAAGAAGTCAAGCCCCAAAAAAGTAACGCCGTACTGGCATCTTGACTACCCGGTGCCCCCTTGGGCGCCGGCAAGCCGGCGGAGGGCGAACGTGCGCCTCAACCTCATTTCCAAGCTTGCCCTCGCCACCGGCCTCGTGCTCCTTTGCACCATCGCCCTCTTCGCCTATCTTAATCTGAGAAGTCTTAAGGGCCTCCTGCTGCAGGAGGCCATCGCCGAAGCGGATCGCGTCTCCGAGACCATCATCAGAACCACGCACAACCAGATGCTCAGGGACGACCGGCCGCTGTTTTACAAGACGATACAGGAGCTGGGCGCTCAGCAGGGGGTGGAGAGGATCCGCCTCATCAACAAGACCGGCCGCATCATCTTTTCCACCGACGATGCCGAGATCGGCACCATTCTGAGCAAGTATTCCGAGGTGTGCGGCGTCTGCCACGGCGGACCGCAGCTTTTGCTCACCGCGTCCTCCATGCACCGCAGCCGCCGCTTTTACTCCCCTTCCGGGGAGGAGTTCCTCGGCATCACCAACGCCATCTACAACGAGGAGAGCTGCTACACGGCGAGTTGTCACTTCCATCCCGAAAAGCTCAAGGTGCTCGGGGTGCTTGACGTGGTCGTGCCGCTTGATCGCATGCACTCCCTGATCGTCGCCTACCGCGACCGCATGCTCCTTCTCACCCTGCTCCTCATCACCCTCACCTCGATCAGTCTCACCTACTTCACCCAAAAGCTCGTGAACCGCCCGGTCCGAGAGCTACTCGCGCACACGCACATGCTCTCCCGCGGGGAGCTCGACGGCTCGGTGGCAAGCTTTGCGAACGACGAACTGGGCGAACTCGCCGACGCCTTCAACGCGATGACGCTCAACCTGAAGAAGGCGCGTGAGGAGCTCGAGGGGTGGGGGCGCGACCTGGAGCAGATGGTGCAGCAGCGCACCCTCGAGGTGACCCGCATGCAGGCGCAGCTGATCCGCTCGGAAAAACTCGCCTCGCTGGGTGAGCTGGTGGCGGGGATCGCGCACGAGATCAACAACCCGCTCACCGGGATCATGGTGTTTTCCTCCCTGGTCCAGAGCGCGCCGACCCTCGACCCGGCTTTGAAGCGCGACATCGAGACGGTCCTGCGGGAGACCAAGCGCTGCGCCGACATCGTCAAGGGGCTGCTCGAGTTCGCCCGCTGCGCCCCGCCGCAGAAGGCCCCCTGTTCCCTGAACGACATCTCCGACGCCGCGCTCGAACTGGTCCGGCACCAGATCCTTTTCCAGGACGTCACCATAGTGCGGCAATACGCGGGCAGGCTCCCTGCGCTGCACCTCGACTCGAACCAGATCGAGCAGGTCCTGGTCAACATGTTCGTCAACGCGGGACACGCCATGATGGGGGAAGGGATGCTCATCGTGGTGACCGGGTTCGACCAGAAAACGGAGACCGCCTCCGTGAAGATCACAGACAACGGCTGCGGCATTCCGGAGGCGAACCTGGACAAGATCTTCGACCCCTTCTTCAGCACCAAGTCGAGCAAGGGGACCGGGCTCGGCCTCTCCGTCTCTTACGGCATCATCCAGGAGCACGGGGGAAGGATCGAAGTGGAGAGCCAGGAGGGGGTGGGGACCACCTTCACCGTCGTGCTGCCGCTGCACCCCGCCCCGACCCCTTCCCTGCCGGCTCCCGATGACGCGGACGCCGAATCCTCCGCCCCGGCCTAAGCCGTATACAAATCCGCCACATCCCCCGCAAAACGCCCCCTTCCGGCCGCAACTGCGCGGAAGAAAACGATTGACAGGGAGGGGCCGTATTGCTAGTTTACGGTCGGGGCATCCCCGTACCCGGCTTTTTTGCCCCCACCACACCGGCAGCAACGAACCCCACGCTTAAAGACGGAGCAGCAGTGAACATCACCACCAACGGCGAAGCCGTATCGATCGATCCCCTTACCATTCAGGAGTACCTGGTCTCCCTCGGCATCGACCCGCGCCGGGTTGCGGTAGAACTGAACCTCGAGATCCTCCCGAAGGCGCAGTACGAGACCACGCAGCTGAAGGATGGGGACACCCTGGAGATAGTCCACTTCGTAGGCGGCGGGGCCGCGCGCGCCTGACCCAGCCCCACGGCCTCTTTCCTCCGCGCTTTAGCCTTGCGGCAAGCGACCGGAGCCGACCAACGCGACACACCGATTGGAGAACAGTGATGCCCGAATCAAACGACAAGCTCGTCATCGCAGGACGTGAATTCGACTCCCGCCTCATGGTGGGGACCGGCAAATACGCCGATTTCCAGCAGATGGTGCGCGCCATCGAGGTCTCCGGCGCCCAGATCATCACCGTCGCGGTGAGACGCGTCAACATCTCGGACCGGACCAAGGAGTCCCTCCTCGACCATATCGACCTGAAGAAATACACCCTTTTGCCGAACACCGCGGGGTGCTACACCGCCGACGACGCCATCAGGACCTGTCGGCTCGCCCGCGAGGCCGGTCTCTCCGATTTCGTGAAACTCGAGGTGCTAGGCGACGAGAAGACCCTCTACCCCAACAACGAGGAACTCCTGAAGGCCGCCAAGGTCCTCATCGCCGAAGGGTTCACCGTGCTCCCCTACACGAGCGACGATCCCATCATCTGCAAGCGTCTCGAGGACATGGGGTGCGCCGCCGTCATGCCGCTGGGCGCTCCGATCGGCTCCGGACTCGGCATCCGCAACCCGTACAACATCCAGATCATCCTGGAGACGGTGAAGGTCCCCGTTATCGTCGATGCCGGTGTCGGCACCGCCTCCGACGCGGCCATCGCCATGGAGCTTGGCTGCGACGGCGTTCTCATGAACACCGCGATCGCCGGGGCCCAGGACCCGGTCGCCATGGCGCTCGCCATGAACATGGCGGTACGCGCCGGGCGCCTTGCCTACAAGGCGGGGCGCATCCCGAGGAAGCTCTACGCGAGCGCCTCGTCACCGCTTGCGGGCCTCATCTCGTGAGAGAACTCCACTCCCCCTGGATCGACTTCAACCTGTACCTGATCACCGGGCGCGGGGAAACCCTGGGGCGCAACCTCGAGTTCGTCGTCGAGGAGGCGTTGCGCGGCGGCGTGCGCGCCGTGCAGCTAAGGGACAAGGGGGCGAGCAGCAAGGAGCTGTACGAGACCGCGCATGAACTGAGGCGTCTCACCGCGCGCTACGGCGCGAAGCTTTTCATCAACGACCGCACCGACGTGGCCTTAGCCGTCGACGCCGACGGGGTCCACATAGGGAGCTCGAGCCTGCCGCTTTACAAGGTGCGGAGGCTTATAGGGGAGCGTCGGCTGATCGGCGTCTCCTGCCACAACCAGACCCAGGCGATCACCGCGCAGGAGATGGGGGCCGACTTCATCACCTTCGGCCCGGTCTTCTATACGCCGAGCAAGGCGGAGTACGGCGAGCCGGTCGGGCTGCAAAAGCTCGCGCACGTGGCCGAGCTGTTGCAGATCCCGGTCTTCGCACTCGGGGGGGTGAACCAGGAGAACTGCGCCGAGGCGGTCGCCTGCGGCGTCCACGGCATCGCCCTCATCTCCGCGATACTCTCGGCAGAAGAGCCGCGCGACGCCGCGAAGAAACTGCTGGCACAGCTCCCCCCACTGGAGCACAACGACTAGATGACCACGAGCGAACTGATCCATAGCGACCTGCGCATAAACTCCTACGGCTCTTACCTCAGGCGCCGCTTCTCCTGCCGCGTCAGCAAGGTGAACGTGGACGGCGGCTTCACCTGCCCCAACCGCGACGGCAGCCGCGGCACCGGCGGGTGCATCTACTGCGACAACAGCTCCTTCTCGCCCAAGGAGACGGTGGCCGTGATCCCGATCGAGGAGCAGATGGCGGCGGGAATGGCGTACCACCGGGAGCGCCTCGGGAGCGAGAAGTTCATCGTCTACTTCCAGAAGTTCACCAACACCTACGCTCCGGTGGAGCGGCTGGCCGATCTCTACCGGCGCGCCCTCGACCACCCGGACGTGCTCGGCATCTCGGTGGGGACGCGGCCCGACTCGCTGGCACCCGGTGCCATCGACCTTTTGAGCGAGATCGCCCGCGACCGCTACGTCTGCGTCGAACTGGGGCTTCAGTCGATGGACGACGCCATCCTCTCGCGCATCAACCGGGGGCACACCCTGGCCGAGTACCTGAACGCGGTCGAGCGCCTCTCGGGCCGGGGCATGGAGATCTGCACCCACCTGATCCACGGCTTCCCGGGCGAGACCCGCGAAGGGTTCCTGAAGACGGCGCGGCTCATCGCGGGCCTCCCGGTCACCTCGGTCAAGCTGCACCAGCTCCATGCCGTCGAGAACACGCGGCTCGCCCAGATGTACCGCGACGGGAGCTGGCAGCCGATCGGCGTGGACGAGTACATCGCCGCCGCCTGCGACTTCCTGGAGGAGCTCCCGGCGCGGGTCTCGGTGCAGCGTCTCTACGGCTCGGCACCGCTTTCCATCCGCGTGGCGCCGAACTGGAACCTAAAAAACAACCAGATGTGGTATGCCGTGCTGAACGAGCTGAAGCGGCGCGGGAGCTGGCAGGGGTGCCGGCTGGACCGCGCGGTCCGGGCGGCCTAGAAAACGGGAGAGTCATGAAAAGCGTACAAGTGAAGGGAAGCGCGGAGCCGGTCAGGATCGGCAAGATCCTCTGCATCGGTCGCAATTACGCGGACCACATAAAGGAGCTCGGGAACGAGACGCCGGAGCGCCCGGTCATCTTCACCAAGCCCGCCTCAAGCGTCATCGGCGCGGGCGAGGAGATCGTCATCCCCCCCTACTCCAACGACTGCCATCACGAGGCGGAGCTCGCGCTCCTCATCGGTAAAAAAGGGAAGGACATCGAGGCCGCAGATGCGCTCTCCCACGTGGCCGGTTACGCCGTGGCGATCGACCTGACGCTCAGGGACGTGCAGGCCGAGCTCAAGAAGAAGGGGCTTCCCTGGGACATCGCCAAGGGGTTCGACACCGCCTGCCCCCTTTCCGGGTTCGTCCCGGCGAGGGAGGTTTCCGACCCGCAGGCCCTGCGCATCACGCTCACCGTGAACGGCGAGAAGCGCCAGGACGGCGGCACCGACCTCATGATCCACCGCATCCCGGAACTTATCAGCTACCTCTCCTCGGTCTTCACCCTGGAGCCCGGGGACCTCGTCCTGACCGGCACCCCCGCGGGCGTCGGCCCGATCAAAAGCGGGGACCAGGTGGTGGCCGAGATCGGCGGCGTGGGCAAAATCGCCGTCGCGGTCCGCTGAGGTATGACATTCAATGAAAAGGAGGGTCAAGAGATGACCAACGAGAAGAGCTGCCCCGACTGCCAGGGGCTCATGATCCTGATGCCCGGCTGAGGGGGCCTCTTCTGGCGGTGCCAGAAGTGCGGCAAGAGAATGCCCGCGAGCCCCGACGGCTCCAAGGGATGCGGGTGCAAATGACGAAAAGGGGGACCGGATGACCGGTCCCCCTTTTTAATTCGGAAAGCTCCCGCTAGAGGAGGAAGTCGACGACCAAACCCTTGATCTTCACGATCTGGGCGACGATGCGGATGTGGTCCTTCTGCTCGCGCATGACCAGGTGGTAGAGGAGGTCGGCCTCCTTGTCGATCACGGTGATCACCTCGTGGCTGCGCCCGGACATCCCGCCCCCGAGAAGCTCCATCCGGTACGCCTCGGCGGAAACCTTGCGCGCCATGGTGCCCAAAAGCTCGCGAAACGCCTTGAAGTTCGCGATGGTCGGCTCCTGCTCGAGGATGTCCCCGGCCCGGTCGATCTCCTCCTTCAGGCGCTGCAGCTCGCCCGGGTAATCGGAACTCGCCTTGGCGACGGCGGCGAGCCGACCGGCGAACAGGGGTGCGCCGGGGGCCGCCACCCCTTTCGCCGGGGCGGTGCTTCCCTTTTCCTTCTTTGCTACGGAGCGGGAGTCGGATTTTTCGTTGATACGCATGGGACACCGTCCTGACGGACACTAAAAAAGGCCCCGACGAGAGCGTCGGGGCCCGATCAAGGACAAAGGCGAGCCTAGTTCCTGACCACGTTGGCGGCCTGGGGCCCTTTGGCGCCCTGGACCACGTCGAAGGTCACCGAGTCACCTTCGGCGAGGGACTTGAAGCCGTCCCCCTGGATGGACGAGAAATGCACGAACACGTCCCCCCCGTTTTCCTGCTCGATGAACCCAAAACCCTTCGCGTCGTTGAACCACTTCACTACACCTTTTGCCATTCTCTTTCTCCTGGTACTGCCTTCGTTTTTGTCGGGCGGCCGTTGCCGGCCGCCCCCGTCTCGCGTCATGGACGCGTTATCGGCTATTACACGTTTAACTTCCGCATGTCAAGGTTTCCGGCGCGGTTGCGACGTCCCCGCCGTGGGGCCTGCCGGACTAGGCGCCTGCCACGGGCTGCTCAAGGGCGTCACTTGCCTTTCCCGCCGCGGCACCTTTGGCGGCGGGAGCGGCCGCCTGCGCGTTCAGCGTGGCGTGGGCAGCGGCCAGGCGCGCGATGGGCACCCGGAACGGGGAGCAGGAGACGTAGTCGAGCCCGACCGAGTCGCAGAAGATGACCGAGGCGGGGTCGCCGCCGTGCTCGCCGCAGATGCCGAGCTTGATGTTCGGGCGGGTTGCGCGTCCCTTCTCGCAACCCATGCGCACCAGGGCGCCGACGCCGTTTTGGTCGAGCGTCACGAACGGGTCGTCCTCGAGGATGCCGTTCTCCACGTAGAAGGGGAGGAACTTGCCGGCGTCGTCGCGGGAAAGGCCGAAGGTGGTCTGGGTCAGGTCGTTTGTACCGAAGGAGAAGAAGTCGGCCTCGGTGGCGATGCTGTCCGCGGTGATGGCGGCGCGCGGCAGCTCGATCATGGTCCCGATCAGGTAGTCGACCTTGACGCCGTAGCGCTTCTGGACGTCCTCGCAGACGGCGACCGCGTTGGCGCGCATGATGGAGAGTTCCTTGGTCACCGCGACGAGCGGGATCATGATCTCGGGGACGATCTGGAAGCCTTCGTCCTTAACGAGTTCGCAGGCGGCCTCCATGATCGCCTGTACCTGCATGTCGTAGATCTCCGGGAAGGTGACGCCGAGACGGCAGCCGCGGTGGCCGAGCATCGGGTTGAACTCGTGCAGGAACTCGACCTTGTGCTTCAGGGTCTGCGCGGAGACGCCCATGGTCGCGGAGAGCGCCTCGATGTCCTTGTCCTCCTGGGGGAGGAACTCGTGCAGCGGCGGGTCGAGGAGACGGATGGTGACCGGGAGCCCCTTCATCTCGCGGAAGAGCCCCTTGAAGTCACCCTTTTGCATCGGGAGGATCTTGGCGAGCGCCTTCTTCCTCCCCTCGAGGTCGGCGGAAAGGATCATCTCGCGCACCGCGGCGATGCGGTCCGCCTCGAAGAACATGTGCTCGGTACGGCAAAGGCCGATCCCCTCCGCACCGAAGTCGCGCGCGGTCTTCGCGTCGTGCGGGGTGTCGGCGTTCGCGCGCACCTTCATCCTGCGGAACTTGTCCACCCAGGCCATGACCGTGGCGAAATCGCCGCCGACGCCGGCTGCGACCATGGGAACCGCCCCTTTCATCACCTCGCCGGTGGAGCCGTCGAGGGTGACCACGTCACCCTTCTTGATGACGGTGCCGTCTTTCGCGACGAACTGGCCCGCGTGGTAGTCGACCTTGATGTCGCCGCAGCCGGCGACGCAGCATTTGCCCATGCCGCGGGCGACGACCGCCGCGTGCGAGGTCATGCCGCCGCGGGCGGTCAGGATGCCCTGCGCCGCGTGCATGCCGTGGATGTCCTCGGGGGAGGTCTCGACGCGCACCAGGATCACCTTGTGACCGAGCTTCGCCGCGCTCTCCGCCTCGTCGGCGGTGAAGACCACCTCGCCGGAGGCGGCACCCGGGGAAGCCGGAAGACCCTTGGCGATCACCTTCTTCTCGGCTTTGGGGTCGAGGGAGGGGTGCAGGAGCTGGTCGAGCTGGGAAGGGGCCACGCGCAGCACCGCGGTCTTCTCGTCGATGAGTCCTTCGGCCACCATGTCCACCGCGATCTTGATGGCGGCCTTCGCCGTCCTCTTGCCGCTTCTGCACTGCAGCATGTAGAGGATCCCCTTCTCGATGGTGAACTCGATGTCCTGCATGTCCTTGTAGTGGCGCTCCAGGATGTCGCGGATCTGCACGAGCTGCTGGTAGCACTCGGGGAGCACCTCCTCCATGGAGGGGAGGTCGCCCGGCTTGTACTTGGCGCGGTTGATCGGCTGCGGGGTGCGGATGCCGGCAACGACGTCCTCGCCCTGCGCGTTCACCAGGTACTCGCCGTAGAAGTAGTTCTCGCCGGTTGAGGGGTCGCGGGTGAAGGCGACGCCGGTTGCGCAGTCATCCCCCATGTTGCCGAAGACCATGGACTGCACGTTGACCGCGGTCCCCCAGTCGGCCGGGATGTTGTTCAGCCTACGGTAGGTGATGGCGCGCTGGTTCATCCAGGAGCCGAACACGGCGCCGATGGCGCCCCAGAGCTGCTCCTTCGGGTCCTCGGGGAAGTCCACACCCAGGGTCGCCTTGATCTTCGCCTTGAACTCGGAGACGAGCTCCTTCCAGTCGGAAGCGGCCAGCTCGGTGTCGAGGTGCACGCCGCGCGCCTCCTTCTTGCGCTCGAGGAGGTGCTCCAGCTCGTCCTTGTGCATCCCCATGACGACGTCGGAGTACATCTGCACGAAACGGCGGTATGCGTCATAGGCGAAACGCTCGTCGCCGGACTGGGCGATGATCCCCTGCACCGTGGTGTCGTTCAACCCCAGGTTCAGGATGGTGTCCATCATCCCCGGCATGGAGGCGCGGGCGCCGGAGCGGACGGAGACGAGGAGCGGGTTCTTGGCGTCGCCGAACTTTTTCCCCATGAGCGCTTCCACACGGGCGAGGTTCGCTTCGACCTCTACGGCGAGCGGGGCCGGGTACTGCTGGTTGTTCTTGTAGTACTCGGTGCAGACCTCCGTGGTGATGGTGAAGCCCGCCGGGACGGGGAGACCGATGGCGGTCATCTCGGCCAGGTTCGCCCCCTTGCCACCCAGAAGCTCTTTCATTTTGGCGTTGCCGTCAGCCTTGCCCGCGCCGAAGAAGTAAACGTACTGCGTTCCCATGTGCACCCTCCTTACAGTTTGTTAATTAATTTGGAGCTTAAAGTATACACATAATCCAAAAAAGGCAACAGCCGCCGGGAGTTTCACCCGGACGGCTGTTTACGTGAGCGTCAGATATTCAGTGTTACCGCTGCGGCGCCCTTCCCGAGGTTTCGGCATCCCGGTTCCGGCTGTCGCAGTCTCATCATGCCGATAACCTCGCGAAATCGGCGAGGCGACCGAAGAGCCTCGCGATCGAGGTGAGTAGCGCCAGGCGGTTCCCGCGCACCCGCTCGTCCTCGGCCATGACCATCACCTTGTCGAAGAAGAGGTCCACGGCGGGCTTCAAGGTGGCGATCTCGGTGAGCGCGGAGAGGTAGTCGGCGCGCTCGACGGCGGCCTCCACCTTCCCTTTCACCGCCTGCTGCGCCTGGAAGAGCCCGCCTTCGGCATCCTCCTGGAAGAGCGCCGCGTCCACCGGTGTGTCCACCCCGTCCTTCACGATGTTGCAGACGCGCTTGAAGGCTACGGCCAGCGCGCCGAAGTCCTCGCGCTTTCTGAAGTCGGCAAGCGCCTCGATCTTGGCGGCCGCCTCGACCAGATCGTCGAAGGAGACCGAGACCACCGCGTCCACCACGTCGGAGGGGAAGCGGTCCGCCATGAGGTTCACGAAACGGCCGCGGAAGAACTCCAGCACGTCGCGGTAGACGTCCTCGACCGGCCGGGTCGCCTTGGCGGCGAGGAGCTCGAGGGAAGCCCGGATGAGCCCGGAGAGGGGCTCGCGGTACTTCTTCTCGAGGATGATGTTGATGATGCCGAGCGCGGAGCGGCGCAGCGCGTAGGGGTCGGCGGAGCCGGTCGGGATGAGCCCGACGCTGAAGCAGCCGCAGATGGTGTCGACCTTGTCGGCAAGGGAAACGAAGGCGCCGATGTCGGAGGCGGGGAGCTCGCCCCCCGCCTGGGTCGGGAGGTAGTGCTCGGCGATGGCGTTGGCTACCGCCGCGTCCTCGCCGTCGTGCAGGGCGTACTCGCGCCCCATGATCCCCTGCACCTCGGGGAACTCGCCCACCATGCCGGAGACGAGGTCCGCCTTGCAAAGGGTGGCGGCGCGGGCGGCCTTTTCGACCACCTCCGGGTTGTGCCGCTGCGCGAGCCCCTTGGCGAGCTCGCGGAAGCGCTCCATCTTCTCGTAGGAGGTGCCGAGCTTCGCCTGGTAGACCACGCTCTTCAGGCTCTCCACGCGGGACTCAAGCTTCACCTTGTGGTCCTCGTCGAAGAAGAAGCGGGCGTCGGAAAGGCGGGCCCTCAGCACGCGCTCGTTCCCCTTGACCACCACGGACGGGTCCTCGGTGAGGGTGTTGTTGATAGTGATGAAGCCCGGCAGCAGTTTCCCCTGGTCGTCGACCAGCGAGAAGTAGCGCTGGTGCTCGCGCATCGAGGTGATGAGCACCTCGCGCGGGACGACGAGGAAGTCCGGGGAGAAGGTGCCGTGCACCGCGGAGGGGTACTCGACCAGGAAGGCGACCTGCTCGAGGAGCGCCTCGTCGGCAAGGACGTTCCCCTTCGCCTGGCGCGCCACGCGCTCGATCTCCTGGCGGATGATCGCCTTTCTCTTCTCCGGGTCCGGGATCACGAAGTGGCGCTCGCACTCTTCCAAGTAGCTCGCGAGGTCGCGCACCGGGAAGGTGGTGTTGGCCATGAAGCGGTGGCCGCGCGAGGCGCTGCCGCTTTCGATGTTGCCGAAGGAGAAGGGAACGACGACGCCGTCGAAGAGCGCCACGATCCAGTGGATCGGGCGGGCGAAGCGGACGTCGAAATCGGCCCAGCGCATCGACTTCTTGAACGGGATGGCGCCGATCAGGCGCGGGAGCATCTCGGGGAGGAGCTCGGCGGTGTCGCGTCCGACCTCGCTCTTAATCGCGGCAAGGTACTCCCCCTTCGGGGTCATGACCACCTTAAGGTCGGCCACGTCCACACCCTGGCCGCGGGCGAAGCCCTGGGCCGCCTTGGTCGGGTTGCCGTCGGCGTCGTAGGCGGCGCTTTTCGCAGGTCCCATGGCGGTCAGCTCGGCATCGGGCTGGCGCTCGGCCATCCCCTTCACCGCGAGCACCAGGCGGCGCGGGGTACCAAGCGTCACGATCTCGCCGTACTCGATGCGCGCCGTCTCCAGCTCGCGTTTCATGAGGGCTTCCATGTCGGCCATCGCCTTGGGGACGAAACCGGCGGGAATCTCTTCGCATCCAATCTCGAGGAACAGATCCTTAGCCATTAGCGACCTCCTTTCAGGAGCGGGAAGCCGAGCCGCTCGCGCATCTGCAGGTAACCTTCGGCGCAAAGACGCGCTACGTTTCTCACCTTGCCGATGTAGGAGGCGCGCTCGGTGACCGAGATGGCGCCGCGGGCGTCCAGGAGGTTGAAGGTGTGGGAGCATTTCATGACGTAGTCGTAGGCCGGGAGCACGAGCCCCTTGTCGACCAGGCGGATGCACTCCTTCTCGTACATCTTGAAGAGGGAGAGGAGCATGTCGACGTCGGCCTCCTCGAAGTTGTAGGTGGAGAACTCGACCTCGCTCTCGTGGTGGATGTCGCCGTACTTGACCCCTTTTACCCACTCGAGGTCGTAGACGTTGTCCACCCCCTGCAGGTACATGGCGATCCTCTCGCAGCCGTAGGTGATCTCGGAGGAGACCGGTTTCAGGTCGATGCCGCCCGCCTGCTGGAAGTAGGTGAACTGGGTGATCTCCATGCCGTCCAGCCAGACCTCCCAGCCAAGCCCCCAGGCGCCCAGGGTCGGGGACTCCCAGTCGTCCTCGACGAAGCGGATGTCGTGCTTGTTCGGGTCGATGCCGAAGGCGCGCAGCGAGTCGAGGTAGAGGTCCAGGATGTTCATGGGAGAGGGCTTCATGATCACCTGGAACTGGTAGTAGTGCTGCAGACGGTTCGGGTTCTCGCCGTAGCGCCCGTCGGTGGGACGACGGGAAGGCTCCACGTAGGCGACCTTCCACGGCTCGGGCCCGAGCACGCGCAGGAAGGTGGCGGGGTTGAAGGTACCCGCCCCCTTCTCGGTATCATAGGGTTGCTGGATTACGCACCCCTGCCCTGCCCAGTAACCCTGCAGGGAGAGGATCAGATCCTGAAATGTCAACACGCCGCCTCCGATCTAAACAATATTTTCAAGTGGTGCAGCTTTTGGCAGAAAAAAGTTTACTGTATCCAAACAGTTAGGCTCGCCAGATTACAACAGCGGCAAGTGCGCTGTCAAGGAATATCACCGGAAAAAGGGCGGAAAACCGGGCTGCGGCAACCTCGCGACGGGGGGCGGGTAAAGGGAGCAGGAAAAAAACCGGTGAATTCTTCTGTTTACCGGTCACCCCTTTACGGTAAACTCATCGGGGGGGATCTTTCACATGAGAGACAGCGATACCATCGTCATAGTCGGCTCGGGTTCCACCGCGTTCGCCGCGGCGCTGAGAGCGAAGGAGCACGGAGTCAAATCGATCATGATCGAGCGGAGCATCCTCGGGGGCACCTGCATCAACTGGGGGTGCATCCCGTCGAAGACCCTGATCCACTGCGCCCTCTTCCGGCACGAGGCGCAGCTTGGCGAGCGGCTCGGCCTCGGCGTGCGCCGAGACGGCGTGGAGTACCAGATCCTCGACGGGCACAAGTTCGCCGTGGTGCAAAGGCTTCGCGAGGAGAAGTACCTCGACGTTTTGCAGCGGCTGCCTGAGCTCTCCCTGGTGAAGGGGAAGGCCGTTTTCACCGCCCCGGGGACCATACAGGTGGGAGACCGGGTCATCGAAAGCGACCGCATCCTCATCGCCACCGGCGGGCACCCGCGCGTCCCGAAGATCCCCGGCCTCGAGAAGACCCCCTTTCTGACCAGCAAGAGTGCGCTGATGCTGAAATCGCTCCCGGAGAGCCTCACCATCGTGGGGGGCGGCGTGATCGCCCTTGAGCTTGGGCAGATGTTCCTGCGCCTGGGCGTTCCGGTCACCATCCTTGAGCACGGCACCCGGGTCCTCCCCTCCGTCGAGGCCGAGCCGGCGCTTGCCCTGCAAAAGGCGCTGGAAAACGAGGGGATGCAGGTGGTGGTCGGGGCCGCGGTCTGCTCGGTGGCAAAGGAAGGAGCAGGCGTCAGGGTGGAGGCGCTCATCGACGGGGAGCCGCGCGAGTTCCGCTCGCAGCAGTTTCTGATCGCGGTAGGGACCGCCCCCGCCACCGAGGGGATCGGTCTCGAACAGGCCGGCGTGGAACTGGACGCGCGCGGCTTCATCAAGGTGGACCGCGAGATGCGCACCACCGCCCCGGGCGTCTGGGCAGCCGGCGACGTGACCGGCGGGATGCAGATCGCCACGGTCGGGGCGCGCGAGGGGATCGCCGCGGTCGAAAACATGCTGCAGGCCGGCTGCCACTGCGCCCTCGACTACGAAAGCCTCCCGATGGCCATCTTCACCGATCCGGAAGTGGCCATGGTCGGTCACGGCGAGGAGTCCGCGAAAAAAGCGGGCTTCGACGTCGAGTGCCAGACCATCCCCGCCTCGGCGATCCCAAAGGCCCACGTCACCGGTTCGCTCGACGGCGCGGTCAAGATCGTCGCCGACCGCGCGACCGACCGCATCATAGGCGTCCACCTCTGCCTGCACCGCGGCGCCGACATCATCAACGAGGCGGCGCTCGCCATACGCTGCCGCATGACCGTCTCCGAACTCGCCGACACCCTGCACGTCTACCCCTCGATGGGTGAAGGGTTACGCCTTTGCGCCCAGGCCTTCAAGAGGGACTTGGGTCAGCTCTCCTGCTGCGCCGAGTGACCGGTTCCTGCGCTTTCTTCCTACATTAGATTAGAATTGACAAGTAATTCATGAAGGCATACCATGCAGCGCGAACGACCTCCGGGGTCGGAACCGCATCTGCGCGGATATGCGCATGTTATGAACGAGGGGAAGCACCGATGGCGGCTGAAATTCTGTTCGTGGACGACAACAAATTGATCCTGCAGGCATCCGTCGATCTCTTCAAGTCGAAGGGGATAGACCTCCTCACCGCCGGCAGCGCGGAGGAGGCGCTGGAGCTCTTCCGGCACCACGAGATCGCGGTGGTGGTATCGGACAACCAGATGCCCGGGATGTCGGGGCTGGATTTCCTCACCGAGCTGCGCCACGTCTCGCCGGACACCGTGAAGGTGCTCATCTCCTCCTACGTAGACCTCGCCACCGCCCTCGCCGCGATCAACAACTCGGAAGTCTACCGTTACCTCCTGAAGCCCTGGAAGGAACAGGAGATCCTCGACGTGGTGCAGGAGGGGGTGAAGCGCTACCGCACCGTGCGCTCCATGCGCCGCGAGGACGAAGCGGTGCTCCGCTCCCTCGCCCAGACCATCGAGTTGAAAGACCCGAGCACCAAGGGGCACTGCGACCGGGTCGCCGTGTACGCCCTCCTGATCGCCGACGCCATGGGCCTTTCCAAGGAGACCCAGCGCCAGATCAAGTACGGCAGCTGGCTGCACGACTGCGGCAAGATCGGCGTCTCCGAGGTGATCCTTAACGGCAGCGGCAGCCTGAACGCGGACGAGTTCGCCACCATGAAGATGCACACCGACTGGGGCGCCGACCTGGCGGACAAGGCGAGGCTCTCCGAGGTCGCCCGCAACATCATCCGCCACCACCACGAAAAATACGACGGCACCGGCTATCCCCTGGGGCTCGCCGGCGAGGCGATCCCGCTCGAGGCGCGCATCGTCTCGGTCGCCGACGTCTACGACGCCCTCACCATGGACCGCTCCTACCGCAAGCGCTACCCCCTCGCCAAGGCGCGCGAGATGGTGGCCGCCATGAGCGGCGAGTCGCTCGACCCGGGGGTCGTGGAGGTCTTCCTCAACGTGGTGCCGCAAGGCTCCCTCCCCACCTCCGAAGAGCTGCAGGGGGAGGTCCCGCTTATCGCCAGGAAGGGCGCGGCTTTAAGCCTCAAGAGCGCCCGCGCCTAAACGCCTCCCCCCGCGCGGGAAAACCACCGGCGCACCACGAAGGCCCGGTCTCCGGCGCTTCCCTCCGGGAAACGGTCCGCGGGCCTGCGCGTCTTCATGATCCCCTTCAAGAGTTCCAGCTTCGGTGTCATCATGACGCCGCTTTGCTTCCCGCCGCACCCCATCCGGCTCTCGATCACCGAGTCCGCATCGAGCACGATCATCACGTGCCCCTTCCACACCAAAAGATCGAGCGGTTCGAGCTTCCGCGCGATCGCCTCCGCGGAAAGCCCGGCCACCGCCACCGGCTCGCCGTAGTTGATGAGCGTCGAGGTGTTGCGCGGCGTGAAGCCGTCGGTCGCCTCGTACAGAAGCCCCGAGCAGTCCACCCCGGAGAGCGGGTCCCCCTGCGGGTAGTACTTCCTCAAAAGCGGCACGCCGTCCTTCACGTTCCCGCCCCAGACGTACGGCTTGCCCATGGCGGATAGGAGCCGTTTCCGGATCTCTTCGAGCGCCGGAAGGTTCCGGCTGCGCTCCGTGACGGGACCGCTCGCCTGTTTCACGAAGCGCTCGTCCACGAAGAGCCCGGTCTTCGAGGGGTACGGGTAGTCGTTGGTGGTGACGCGCAGGATTTTCACGCCGGAGCGCGTGAGCTCGCCCTGCACGGTGAAGATGGTTCCCGGCAGGGCGATGAACTCGACGGGACGCACGCCGCGGCAGGGGTCGAGACGGACGGCGCCGCCGAAGCTGCCGGGAAAGTCGGGGGTGTTCAGCACCGGGGCATAAGAGACGGCAACGACGTGTCGCTCGGCCGCCCCGGCGGGCCCGGGAGCGGTGACGGCGAGAGTCGCGACAAGGGTGAGGATGACGAGAAAGAAAGGCTTCATGACGCACCTCGACAAAGTGCTGCGTTGTCAGTCAGGCCCCCTCCCCTTGCGGGAGGGGGTACGGGGGTGGGGGAAGGAGCCATCGCTTCCTTGGCCACCGCCCCCACTCTCCACTTCGCAGGCCGAAGCGCTACGGCGCGCAGGCCCGTCAACTGGGGAGCAGTCTGAAAGCTTAGCGGGCGAAGGCCTCTGAAAGGGGAAGCAGGTGCGGCTTTTTCTCGCTCAAAAGCGGCAGCGCGAGCCTGATCCCCTTCGGCTCGTTGCCGTTGCCGTGCACGAGGATGAAGCTGCCGCGGTGCGGCTCCTCACCCTTGGCGAGCCAGGCGTCGGCACCGATCGGCACCAGGGAGAGCTCGCCCAGGCGCTCCATGGCGGCACGGTCCGACACGAGGCCGGGAAAACGGAAGAAGGGGGAGGGAACGAGGTCCCGCGCGAGGAGGAGCTCCTCAACGTGGAGCACCTCGGCGGTCAGGTCGGTGCCGGGGGCGAGGAGGAAGTTTTCCGCGAGCGGCGCCTTCGCATCGTAATGGTGGTGCCAGGAATGGTTCACCCAGGTGACGGCGAGCCTGCCCGAGGCGACCTCCCCCTTCAGGTAGGCGACCTCATCCGGGTGGCTTAAAAGCCACAGCCCCGAGACCATCACGGCAACCGGGACCGGCGCCCCTTGTCCCAAAGCCTCCGCTGTCCCGAAAAGCTCGCGCTCGAAGGGGCGCTTGGAGGGGCAGAGGTCGACGGTGAGGAACCAGCCGTCCGCGCCGCTCTCGGCGCGTGTGGCGCCGCCGTTTTGCAGCCGGTAGGGGGAAGCGGTGTAACGGTACACGGCGCGACCAAGCCGCGTGCGCCGGAAGGAGTCGACAGGGACGTCCTTGACGGGAAAAAGCTGGGCGGCCGGGAGGTCGAAGCTCGCGAAGCTCTCCGCATCGACCGCGAGCCGGTGCTCCACGCCGTCCTTCTTGAAACCGCGCACCGCCCAGAGCGCCCGCCCGGCGCGGTCGGTGACCGCTTCGCGCATCACGCGGTAGCCGGTGATTTCCGAGGCGGTCGCTAAAGCGGCGGCGAGCATCATGAGCGTAAAGCAAAGCGCCGCTACACGTAGCGGCGCCGAAGGGCATGGTGTTGTCTTGCGGATCGACATGGGTCTAGGCCAGCACGGAGCGGAGCGCGGCGTCGATCTTCTCGACGTCGACGCGGGTGTTGAAGCAGGGTCCGAAGGGGCGGTCGTTCAGCACCCCGATCACGGGAAGGGGGTAGCAGTCCTTGATGCCCGAGGTGAGGTCGCGTTCGCAGGCGACGGCGAGCACGAGCTTCGGGCGCTTCTCGATGATCACCTTGCGGGCGAGCGTGCCGCCGGTCGCCACCGAGATGTCCACCTGGTAGCGCTGTGCCAGGTCGGCAAGCCCCATGATGTCGCAGCGGCCGCAGCGCATGCACTTGTTGATCTCGCCGGTCACCTTGATCTCGCACTCGGCGAGCTGCAGGCAGTGCGGCAGCAGGATGAGGATACGGTCCGGCTTCACCTTGAGTCGCTGCGAGATGACCAGCGAGTTGTTCATCGCCACGAAAGACTGCCTGATGGTGTCCTTGGAGATGCCGCAGAGTTTCCCCATCTGCTCGATGAGCGGCAGGAGGAACTTGATCACCACGCCGCGCATGAACTTGGTACCCAGGATGTCCTTGCCGAGCGCGGTGGTGAGCACGAGAAGCGCCGTGCCGAGCACCGCGATGCCGGAGAGGACGGCGAACACCATGCCGACGATACGGGGGAGATCCGGATGGATGTTGGCAAGCCCCATGGTGGGAACGTACCACCCGAGGTAGATGAGACCCACGACGAGCAGGCACGTCACTCCCATGAGGGCGACGAAGAGCCGCTTCTGGGGCGGCTTCTGATGGGTTCCTTTAAACGCCAACGGCGGCATCCTTTCTACCTAGGGCAAGTCCCGCCTGCACCTTGTAGCCGGCCAGGAAATCCCCGGCGGCCATCCGCTTTTTCCCCTCGAGCTGCAGCTCGCTGATCAGGAGGCTTCCCTCGCCGCAGGCGACCTCGATGCCGTCGCGCGAGGCGGCGAGCACGGTGCCGGGAACGCCGGTTCCGGTCGCGGTCTGCACCTTGTACACCTTGAGGAGCTTTTCGTCGAGATAGCTGAAGGCGCCTGGCCACGGCGTCATGCCGCGCACCTGGTTCTTGATGTCGCGGGCGCTTTTTTGCCAGTCGATCAGGCCGTCCTCTTTCTTCATGATCGGGGCGTAGCAGGTGAGGGAGTCATCCTGCTTCTCCGGGACGAGCTCGCCCGCGACCAGGCGGTCCAGGGTCTCGGCCAGAAGCTCCGCGCCGAGCTTGGACATCCGGTCGTGCAGGCTCTGGGTGTCCTCGTCCGGATCGATGGGGGTGGCGCTTTTCAGGAGCATGTCGCCGGTGTCGAGCCCCACGTCCATCATCATGGTGGTGACCCCGGTCTCGCTCTCGCCGTTTATGATGCACCAGTTAAGCGGCGCGGCGCCGCGGTAACGCGGCAGGAGCGAGGCGTGCACGTTGATGCAGCCGTGTTTCGGGATGTCGAGGAGCGCCTTCGGAAGGATCTGCCCGAAGGCGATCACCACGATGAGGTCAGGCTCGAGGGCGCGGATCTCCTCGATCGACTCGGGAAGGCGCACCTTCACCGGCTGCAAGACCTTGATGCCGTGCTCTTCGGCCAGCACCTTCACCGGAGGGGGGAGGGTCTGCTGGCCGCGCCCCTTGGGACGGTCCGGCTGGGTGACCACGGCCACCACGTTCTCACCGCGGTCGATGAGGGTGCGCAGGGTCGGGCAGGCGAATTCGGGGGTTCCCATGAAGATGATGCGCAAACCGGTCATCAATGCTGCTCCTTTGCTTCTTCCAGGGCGCGCTGATAGCGCTTCCTGAAGATCCCCTTCTTGAGCGGGGAGAGGTGGTCTATGAAGAGGACGCCGTCCAGGTGGTCGATCTCGTGCTGGAAGGCGATGGCGAGGAGATCATCGGCGCGGATCACCACTTCCTCCCCCTCGAGGTTGAGCATCTTCACCACGACGCGGGCATGACGGCGCACGTTGGCGGAGAACTTCGGCACCGAGAGGCACCCCTCCTCCTCGAAGGCCTCACCCTCGGCGTGGATGATCTCGGGGTTGATGGCGACGATCAGCTCGGGCTTCTCGTCCTTGCAGGAGACGTCGATGACGACGATGCGCTGGTGCACGCCGATCTGCGGCGCGGCGAGCCCCACGCCGGGGGCGTCGTACATGGTCTCGGCCATGTCGCGCACGAGTTCGCGGGTCTTGTCGGTGATCACGGTGACCGGCAGGGAGCGCTTCTTCAGCTCCGGGTCCGGATAGGTCAGTATTTTTCGTACCATAAGTCCTTCCTTTGGCTTTGGGCTATCCGGGTCAATATACTAAAGTTGCCGGTGAAAAATCAACGGGATACTCATGAGGGAGGCGAACCCGCCGCGCGTCAAATTCCCGTCACAAAAGGAACAAAAGTCAAAAAAACCTCCGTCAAAAGCGGGTCATCCGGGAGGCTAAATCCTGCGATACCGGCGGGTTGCGCCGGAGGAACGCCTCTTGCTTGTCCCGATCCCGATGCAGCTTTGGAACCACGGAGGGAGCATGACGCACGAAACGATCACCATATTGAAGAGCTTTGCCGAGGCGGGAACGGCCGCCGCCCCGGTGGCCCTTTTGGCCGCGGCCGCCGCCCTGCCGCACCTGCTCACCCTGGGACACGCCGCGGCGCCGGCCCGCGTACCGGCAAGGCGCCCGCGCCGCATCTGGGGGCGCGAGGACGGCTTCACGACCTCCGCACCCCGCAGGTAGCGCCCGCTACCGCTCGCGTACCAACTTCTCGCCCAGAAGACGCGCCCTTTTGAGGGCGCGCTTGCCCGCCCCCTGGCGCTCCTGCCGCGCCGCGAAACCGACGAAAACAGTCCCCACGCAACGAGCCCCCAAAAGATCCGCGCTCTGCCTGAGCGTCTTCAGCACGGGGGTGAAAAGGCGCGCCATGAAGGCCGGCGCCGCACTGGAGGCGACGAGTACGGCGCGCCGCGGCCTTTCCTGCGAGCGCGTCTTCGGGGCCGGCGTCCCCCAGGGCCAGTAGGCGTAGCAGACGAGCCGCTCCACGAAGCGCTTCGTGACGGCGGTCACCGAACCGAAGTTGGTGGGGGAGGCGAGGACGAGCGCCTGGCACCCCTCCACCAGGTCGAGCACCCGGGACATCTCGTCCGCGATCGGGCAGATGCCGCGCGCCATCCCGGGCTCTTGGGTGCAGAGGCGGCAGTTGGTGCAAAACTCCACGTGGGTGTCGAGGAGGTAGAGCTTCTCAGCGCTCCCCCCCGCCGCGACCACCCCGGCAAGGACCTCGTCCACCACCTGATCGACGACGCCCCCCCTCACGTAGCTCCCAACGATCGCGACGACCTTCACCGCGCCATCCATGAAGCAACCTCCCGGCCCGCCGACGGCTCTTTAGCCCCTCTCGGCGCCCCTGGCCTCGGCCTCGGCGCGCGCCTTGCGCTCGAGCCTTCTCCTGCGGCGTCCCCCGAGGAAGGACTCCTCGATCACGATGGCAACGAACAAAACGATGAAAAGGGCGAAGATCACGCCCAGGATCTTGAACAGCATGGTCATCCTTCCTGCTCCTTCAATGCTAGCTTGCCCGGGGCACCCCGGACCGGCGGCTAATATACCGATCCGGCACGCCCTGTCAAGGCAAACCCTCTAGCCGTTGCCGGTGAGTTTCTTCCAGCCGCTGCCGGCAAGCTCCAGCACCCCTTCCATGGTGCGCCGGTAGAACTTCCGTACCGGGATCCGGTTCACGAGGATCTCTTCCCCGGAGCGCTCGAGGCTCACCGGGTCGCCGGTTTTCAGCTGCACGATCTCCGCGTAGTGCTCGCCCCCCACGCCGAAAAGGAAGGAGTAGCGCTTCCCTTCCGCGAAGCAGGAGACGATGATGACGATCCCTTCCGGCTCGCCGTTTTTGAAGTTGAAGCGGGTGGTGGCGGCGACGAAGCGCGCCTCGACCGGGGTGCCGTTTACGAGCTCGTTCACGGTGAGGTTCTTGGGCTTCATGCGCCCGAGGGGGGGCAGCCCCCACGGGGCGAGCTCGGGGCGGGGGCGCTGCCGGTAATGCGAGGTCTTCTCCAGCAGGGTCACCACGTTGTTGTTGATCGGGCCGCCGATGGAGTGGGCAAGCCCCGCCTTAAAGCGCCCCTGCGTGATGAGGCGGTGGTTCTCGACGATCTGGATCATCCCGGTGGCGCCAAGCGGATGGCCGCGCCCCTTGAGCCCGCCGGTCACGTTGGTCGGGAAGGCCCCGTTCTCCCCGGTGAGTTCGTCGTCCAAAAGCCCGTCGAGGATGCGGCGCCGGTGCACGAAGCCCAGGTCCACCATGTTGATCGGGCCGAAGCCGTTGAAGGGGTCGTGCATGTTGACGTGGATCTTGCCGGAAAAGTCGGTGATCTTCTTGATCCCGGCCATGGCGTACGCCTCGGCCGCGGCGCGCACCGTGGCGGGGAAGCTGTGGAAGTAGGGGCGGTCCGCGATGGTGGGGATGTCGGTGGCGCTCCCGACGCCGGCGACGACCACCTCGTGCGGCGTGGCGGAGAGAAGCACCGCGGCGACCCCGTCGGACATGGGGCAGAAGTCGTGGTAGCGCAAGGGCCACCAGTAGCGGTAGTTCTTCCCGGTGACGATCTGGCGGTAGTAATCCTCGAGCGGGATCTCGAAGTTCAGGTGCGCTTCCGGGTTTCTGGCGGCGAAGCGGTGCGCCCTTTGCGTTAAAAGCGCCGAGAAGGCGGTCCACTCCTCGGTGGAGAGCTTCAGCCGCTCGATCAGGGAGCGCGCGACCAGCGCGCCGCAGGCGGGCATGGAGAGGCCGAACTCCGCCTCGTCACGGTCGATCACCCCGGCCACGATGCGGGTCGCCTGCCCGGTGGCGACGTCGCTCATCTTCTGGATCCCGATGGCGAGGACGTGGTCGCAGCGCCCGGAGGCGATCTGCAGGTAGGCGTACTCGAGCGCCGAGGCGCCCGACGAGGACGCGGTGTCGATCAGCACCGATTTCGCCCCGGAGATGCCGAGCACGCCGGCGATCTTGGCGGCGGTGTTGTCCACCCCGGAGAAGGCGACCGGGTTCTGGCAGCCGACCACGACCGCGCCGACGTCGCTGCGCCGGATGCGGCTCCCGGAGAAGACCTCCCCCGCCTTTTCCGCCATCTCAAGGAAGGTGAGCGCCTCGCGCTCGCGGCCGTTGTAGCGCCCCACCGGGGCCATGTACGAGGAGGCGACGTAGACCTCCCTGGGCTTGAAATGCTGCGTCACGTATCCCTCCCGCGGACGATAAGTCGTCGGCGATTAACCTTGCCAGCGCCCGCTCACTCTGCTATGTAACTAAAACGCTGTCACAACATACCATTCAAGGTGGTTTCCATGGTAGAGAAAATTAAGAATATCGTTGTATTTGTCAAGGACATCAAGGCCGCGCGCCGCTTTTATCGCGAGCAGCTTGGGCTTCCCGCCGGTCAGGAGACCGAGTACATGATGGAGTTCCTCCCGGGCGAGGGTACCGCGCTCGGCGTCTCGCTCGCCATGCACGACGCCGCGATAAAGCTCGTCGGACGCCACACCGGCATCACCTTCACGGTGAAGGGTCTCGAAGAGCTCTACGCGAAGCTCGTGCGCGAGGGGGTGCGCTTCACCGAGCCCCTGGAGAAGAGCCCGTGGGGCAAAATGGCGGTTGTCGCCGACCCGGACGGCAACGAGTTCGCCCTGGTGGAGATGTGAGACGCTTTTTGCCAGGAGCCATGCTTCTGGCCCTTACCGCCGGGGCCGCGGCAGGCGCCCCGCCGGCGCCGCGCCCCTACAGCGGCAGCGGCGTCCTCATGGTGCAGGACGCCCCGGGGTGTAAGCCGGCAACGGTCCCGCTCTACCGCGAGCCGGGCGTGGAGCGGCTCACCGAGCTCGCCCCGTTTTCCCTGCCGCACCTTGGCGGAGCGCCCGACGGCGCGCTCGTCGCGGTGTACGAGAGGCGGCGCGGGTGGTCCCGGGTCGCCCTGGACGATGCGGGGCGCCAGGGCTGGGTGCAGGACGACCGGAGCTGGCGCTACCTCGCCTGGCGCGAGTTCCTGCCGGGACGGAGCGTGCGCGTGCTCCCCGGCATGAAGAAGGAGTGGTACCAGGTGAAAAGCGCCCCGGGTGCCGCGGGGAGCGCGGCGGGGGCCGTCGCGCGCGACCAGCGCGTGCGCATCCTCGAGGTGGAGGACGCCTGGGCGCGCCTTGAGAGCCCGGCCGGCTGGATGCGCTGGCGCGACCCTGACGGCAGGCTCACCGTGGCTACCGAAGTGGCCCGGTAGAAAGAAAAAACGTTGACATTGGCATTTCCGCATGCTATCCAAGGCGTCATGTATACTAACAGCGTTACATCACGTGGCATCGTCCACGCAGCAGCAGCGGCCAGAAACTTCCAGAGCCGCCACTGCTGATTAGAAAACAAAAGATTTCTACTAAAGGCCGTGGGGGACCCCCACGGCCTTTTTTTATACAAAATTCGCTCGAACAACGGCTGCATACATACCATCAGGGGGGAAAGAGATGCGCAACGAAATAGTTACTCCCGGCGCGGGAGAACTGACCTACGAAATCCGAAACATCGTCACCGTGGCCGAGAAGGTGCAGCGCTTAGGCGTGAAGATCAACTGGGAAAACATCGGTGACCCCATCGTCAAGGGCGAGATCATCCCGCTCTGGATGAAGGAGATCGTGGCGGCAGAGGCGATGAACGACGACAGTTACGCATACTGCCCGACGCGCGGCGTCCTCGAGACCCGCGAGTTCATCTGCAGCATCACCAACAGCCGCGGCGGCGCGCAGATCACCCCGGACGACATCATCTTCTTCAACGGCTTAGGCGACGCCATCGCCAAGGTGTACGGGAACCTGAGGGCCGAGAGCCGCGTGCTCATGCCCTCCCCCACCTACACGACGCACTCCATCGGCGAGGCGGCGCACGCAAACGCCGTCCCGGTCTGCTACCGCCTCAAACCCGAGGACAACTGGTACCCGGACATGGACGACCTCGAGTGCCACGTGAAGTACAACCCGCAGATCTCCGGCATCATGATCATCAACCCGGACAACCCGACCGGGATGGTCTACCCCCCCGAGGTGCTGAAGCAGATCGTGGCGATCGCAAAGAAGTACGACCTGTTCCTGATCGCCGACGAGGTGTACGGCAACATCGTCTACAACGGCGAGCACACCGTCCCGATCTCCGACGTGATCGGCGACGTACCCGCCATCGCCATGAAGGGGATCTCCAAGGAGCTGCCGTGGCCCGGCTCGCGCTGCGGCTGGATCGAGGTCTACAACGGCGAGCGCGATGCGCGCTTCAAGAAGTTCGTGAACTCCATCCTCTCCACCAAGATGAACGAGGTCTGCTCCACGACGCTGCCGCAGCGCTGCCTCCCCGCCGTGATGAAGCACCCCGAGTACCAGAACTACCTGAAGGAGCGCATCACCCGCTACGAGAAGATGAGCAACATCATGTACGAGGCGCTCGCCAAGGTGCCCGAGCTGTCGGTGAACCGCACCAACGGCGCGTTCTACATGGCGGTCCCCTTCAAGAAGGGGGTGCTGAACGACACCCAGAGCCTCCCCATCGCGAACCCGGATATCCGCGCCCTCGTCGAGGGGATCGTGAACCAGCCGGGCGTGGCCCCGGACAAGCGCTTCGTCTACTACATCCTCGCCCACACCGGGATCTGCGTGGTGCCGCTCTCCTCCTTCAACACCGAGCTTCTGGGCTTCCGCGTGACGCTCCTTGAGCGCGACGAGGAGGAGTGCCGCAAGATCTACCGCACCCTAACCGAGAACATCGCCGCCTACCTCGCATCCTAGGGTTACCCCTTCACGCGTGAAGGACAAAAAGCCCCGCCCGGACAAGGCGGGGCTTTTTTCGTGCAAGTAGACGTCCTCATTGACTTTTGAGCCGCAGTTGTGCTATCTGATTTGCTGTTTGAACGGCATCTCCAACTACCAGCTCACAGGGGCTTTTCATGACCTCGGTTGCACCAGGCACGGCAGCGGCGACAAACGCCCGCGGCGCGGCATATGCTTGACGGCATAAGCGGCGGCGCCGAGCCGGATATCGCCCCGGAAACCTTCGAGGTCATCGGGCGCATCCTTAAGACACGCTCCGGGTTCACCCTGGACGGGTACAAGGACAAATGCGTCAAGAGGCGCATCCACATCCGGGTGCGCGCCACCCAGTCCCCCTCCCCGGAGGCGTACGGCGAACTCCTGGGCCAAAGCACCGCCGAGCAGGACCACCTGCTGCGCGTCCTCACCATCCACGTCTCCCACTTCTTCAGAAACCCCTCCGTCTTCGAGAAGCTCGCCGGCACGGTCCTTCCCGAGCTCTTGGCCTCCCGCGAGCGGCTTAGGCTCATGAGCATCGGGTGCGCGGGGGGTGAGGAGCCCTACACCCTGGCGATGATCCTTAAGGAGCGCTTCGCCAAGCACGCCGGGAAGGTCGAGATCCGGGGCGTGGACGTCGATGCCGCGACGCTCGAGCAGGCGCGCGAGGCGATCTACCACCCGGACCGGCTGGGCGAGCTCGCCCCGGGCCAACTGGAGCGCTGGTTCGAGCCGGAGGGGGTACGTTTTCGCCTGCGCCCCGAGCTCTCCGGCATGGTCGCCTTCTCCCAGGCCGACCTGAACCACCGCAAGGAGTGGGAGCCTTGCGACCTGATCCTTTGCCGCAACGTACTCATCTATTTCGAGAGGGAGCGGCAGGAAACCATCCTGAACGCCTTCGCCGACGCCCTCGCACCCGACGGTTACCTCGTGCTCGGCAAGTCCGAGACCCTCTTCGGCACGGCCCGCAGGCGTTTCAGGACCGTCTGCCCGGTGGAACGGATCTACCGGGCCGTTTAGTGCACCGATTCTTGCAGCAAAAAGGAGCTCGCTTCATGTACATCCAAATCGGCTACAAGTTCATCCTAGGCTTTCTGGCCGTCGTCGCCGCCGTGGTCTTCGTACCTTCCGGTGTGAAGCTTTTGGAATACTCCCCCGAGATGACCAGCGTCATCTCCTACGTGGTGGCGCTCACCATCGGGCTCATCCTCGGCTCCTTCTTCTCCAAGAGCTTCACCAAGAACATCTCGATCCTGACCGGCGCGACCGAATCGATCAGCCGTGGGGACCTCTCGAGCGACGTCGACTTCCCGGAGCCCAGGTTCCCGGACGAGACCCACTCCATGGCGCAGTCCATCAACACCATGCTGGAGAGCCTGAGAGCTCTGGTGCGCCAGATCCGCGACACCTCGGAGCGGGTCTCCGAATCGGCGCGCACCCTCTCCTCCACCGCACTGCAGATAAACGCCTCCACCGAGGAGGTGGCCCAGGCGATCGAGACCATCTCCGGCGGCGCGGAGAACCAGGCCGAGATGCTGACCAAGGGGGCCAAGGTGATCCACGAGATGGCGATCTCCATCGACCTCGTGGCGCGGCGCGCGAAGGAGACCGCGAAGGCGGCGCGCGAGACGAGCCAGACCGCGCAAAAAGGGGGCGAGCTCGCCACCGACTCGGTGGAGCGGATGAAAAGCTTCTTCGACTCGGTCGAGCTCATCTCGATGCAGTTCATGGACCTTAACGGCAAGCTGCAGCAGGTGGGCAAGATCGCCGACTTCATCGTGGAGATGGCGCGCCAGACGAACCTCCTCGCCCTGAACGCCTCGATCGAGGCGGCACGCGCCGGCGAGTCCGGCAAGGGGTTCGGCGTGGTCGCAGAGGAGGTGAGAAAGCTCGCCGACGGAAGTGCCAAGAGCGCCACCGAGATCGTCGAGCTGATCGACCTCGTCAAGGTGGAGAGCCGCCGGGTGCAGGAGACCATCACCGACAGCTCGCGCGGCATCATCGGCGGCAAGAAGAACCTCGACACCACCGCCGAGGCCTTCAGGGAGATCCTGGCGACCGTCGTGGATACCGAGAGAAAGGCCAACTCCATCGCCGATCTCTCCCAGATGCAGACCACCGGGGCCGCCAAGATGGTGACCATGGTGGACGAGATCGCCAAGGTGGCAGAGGACAACGCGGCCTCCACCGAGGAAGTCTCCGCGGCCACCGAGGAGCAGCACGCCGCGATGCAGGAGATGGTGTACCAGACCCAGGAGCTCGCGAAATTGGCCGACGAGCTGCTCCACTCGGTGGAGCGCTTCCAGGTCGACCCGGGAACCGCGCCGGAGCCCGAGGCGTGACTGCGGAGCGCCTGCTCGTTTTCAGCGTGGGGCGCGAGCTCTTCGCCCTGAACCTGACCGAGGTCTGCGAGGTCATGGAGCCGCAGCAAAGCTACCCCTTTGCCGGCGCCCCTCCCTACTACCTGGGCCTCATCAACTTTCACGGCAACCTGACCGCCCTCCTCGACTTCGCACAGTATTTGGGAGCGGGAAGCCGGCCCCTTCCCGGGAAACTCCTCGTGATCGACACGAAGCTCGCCCACCTCGCCCTGAAGGTGGACGCCGTCGGCTCGATCATCGACGCGCAGAGCATCACCGGGGCGACCCGCTCCGAGGAGCCCCTCATCGAGGCGCTCCTCGAGACCCCGCAGGGGAACCTGCGCCTGGTGAGACTAGAGACGCTTCTCTCCTCCCTTGAGGACGATCTGCGCGCGGCCGCACCCAAATCCGCCCCAGGAGGTAACTGATGGCCATCAAGGTCATGATAGTAGACGACTCCCTGTTCATGAGGAAAATGCTGCGCGACATCCTAACCGAAGAAGGTTACGAGATATGCGCCGAGGCGTCCGACGGCGATGAGGCGGTGGCCAGGTACCGCGAATCCCTCCCGGATCTGGTCACCATGGACATCGTCATGCCGAACAAGGGAGGCATCGAGGCGCTCCAGGAGATCATGGCGTACGACGCCGCCGCCCGCGTGGTGATGTGCTCCGCCATAGGCCAGGAGGCCCTCACCACCGCCGCCACCGAGGCGGGCGCCAAGGCCTTCATCCTCAAGCCCTTCAACCCGGAGCTGGTGACCCGGGTGCTCAGGGAAGTGGTCCAGGGGTAACCGATGGACATGTCGCAGTACAAAGCCCTCTTCCTTTCGGAATCGCGGGAGTACTTGAGAACCATCGCCGAGCAGGTGGTGGCGCTCGAGCAGTCCCCGGCCGATCGGAGCGCCATCGACGCGCTGTTTCGCGGCGCGCACTCCCTGAAGGGGATGGCGGCCTCGATGGAGTACGGCGACGTGGTCGTGGTGGCCCACAGCATGGAAGACCTGATGGCGCGAGTGCGCGACGGCGCCCTCCCCTTCGGGGCCGGGGTGGCCGACCTGTTGCTCGAAGGGGTCGACCTGATCGACGCGCTTTTGCAGGACGTCGAGGAGGAGCGCCCCTCTAGCCTCCCGACCGACGGTTACGCCGCGCGGCTCGCGTCCTACGTCCCCGCCCCGGAGAAGAAGGCGAAGAAGCCGGACGAAGCACCCAAGGCCGCCCCTACGGCTGCCGAGCCCGCGCAGGCCTCCGAGCCCGCCCCCGCCGCGGAAGCGGAACGGGCGAAGGAGAGCACCACGGAGCTTGGGGGGACGGTGCGGGTGAAGACCGAGCTCCTCGACCACCTGATCAACCTGACCGGCGAGCTGGTCACCAACAAGCAGCGCCTTTTGAGCATCGGCCGCGAGCTCGCCTCCCCCGCCCTGAACGACGCGGTATCCGAGACCTCCAAGCTGTTGCGCGCCCTGCACGACGAGGTGATGAAGGTGCGCCTGATGCCCTTCGAGGCGATCAGCGACCGCTTCCAGCGCTCGGTGCGCGCCGTCGCCAAGAAAAGCGGCAAGGAGATCAACTTCGAGCTCACCGGGCGCGAGATAGGCCTGGACCGCGGCGTACTGGAGCAGCTCGTCGATCCCCTGAACCATATACTTAGAAACGCCGTGGACCACGGCATCGAGGACGGGGAGGAGCGGGAGCGGGCCGGGAAACCGGCGCGCGGACTCGTCAAGCTGTCGGTGTCCCGGGACCGGGACCGGATCCACATCACGGTGCGCGACGACGGGCGCGGCATGGAGCCGCAGTCGATGATCGAGGCCGCGGTGCGCAAGGGGCTCATCACCCCCGAAGAGGGGGAACTCCTCTCCCCGCGCCAGGCGCTCATGCTCTCCTGCATCCCCGGCTTTTCCACCGCCAAAGAGGTGACCGACATCTCCGGGCGCGGCGTCGGCATGGACGCGGTGAACGCGGCCATCGCGAAACTGGGGGGAACCCTCGGCATCGAGTCCGAGCCGGGACAGGGAACCTCCATCACGCTCAAGCTGCCGCTCACCATCGCCATCATCCATGCGCTTTTGGTACAGTGCGGCCAGATCAAGACCGCCATCCCGGTGAACGCGGTGCAGCGCACCGTGGAGCTCTCCCGCCGCCAGATCGAGACGGTGGGGAGAAGACAGATGTTCCAGCTAGACGACGAGTCGATCCCGCTTTTATCCCTGAACCGGGTGCTGGGGCTCCCCCTGGGGCGCTTCCCCGACGGGATCCTCCCGCTCTTCGTCACCGAGGCCAAGGGGCGCCGCGTCGGCATGGTGGTGGACCGCCTGCTGGGGCAGCACGAACTGTTCGTAAAGCGGCTGGGAAGACCGCTCGACGGGATGGCGGGGGTGGCCGGCGGGGCGACGCTCGGCGACGGCGAGATCGTCACCATCCTCGACATATCCGAACTTCTATAAGACGCATCGCGGTCACCCCGCTTCATCGCGGGAACCTCCGGAGGCTGACATGGCTGACCAGGCAGAATACGAAGCGGAACTGAAGACGCTGACCAAGGTGTGCAGCCTCGGCATGGAGCACGCCGCCGTAGCCCTGTCGCAGCTCATGGGTAAAGGGGTGCACATCCAGGTGCCGCGCCTGCAGGTGCTCGACGGCCCGGGGATGACCATACTCATGGAGTCGCGCGAGGTGTTCGCGCTGCAACTGCAGATCCTCGGCAACGTGCGCGGCAGCATCCTGATCATGCTTCTCGAGGAGAACGCGCACCGGATCCTCGAGCTCCTCTTAGGGGCGGTCCCGCAGCCCGGGGCACCGCTTTCCGAGATGGAAAGGGCGACCCTCATGGAGGTCGGCAACATCCTCGCCTCGGCCTGCCTGAACGCCCTTGGGAACTCGCTCAAGATGACCCTGCTCCCCTCGGTCCCGGCACTTTGCTCCGGGAACGGGCGGGAGATCCTCGAGCGCGCCATGGAGCCCGGGGCCGACGGGGAAAAGGTGGTCATGATCGACACCGTCTTCGACGTTTCCGACTCGCGCTGCGGGGGGAGCATCTTCCTCATGCCCTCCCCCACGTCGCTGGGCGCCATGCTCGCCTCCCTCGGTCAATGAAACAGTTGCACGATATCCGGTTGTATGTCAGAATGCCCGGTCAAACCGCCGCTTATGCGGCACCAAGAGGGTCCCGAGCTCACGCCCGAGACCTTCACTAATTTTCAGAGGTCGAACATGAAACTAGCCAGAACCGTCGTCCTGTGTCTCGCCCTGATCACCCTTTCCGTCACTTCCGCCCTCTGCGCCGAGCTCCCCCAGGTGGTGCGCACCCTGGAGCAGGGGTACGCCTCCCTGAACGACCTCCAGGCGGACTTCAGCCAGAAAAGCCACGTCAAAGCGCTCAGGCGCGACGAGAAGGGGGGGGGCGAACTCTTCATAAAGAAGGGTGGGAGCAAGGACTCCATGTTCCGCTTCAACTACACCAAACCGAAGCAGCAGATCGTTTCCAACGGCAAGACGGTCTGGTACTACATCCCGGACCAGAAGCAGGTCATGGTGATGGACCTGGCCCAGATGTTCGAGGCGGGCAACGGCATCGCCATGAACTACCTGACCGGCCTCGGGCAGGTCTCCAAGGACTTCGCCATCGCCTTCGCCGACAACCCGAAGGACAAAAACGGCAACTACCAGTTGGAGCTCACCCCGCACAAGAAGAGCGCCGCCATGGCGAAGCTGCAGTTGACCATCTCCGGCGACGCGGTCGAGAGCTTCATCGCCAAGGGAAAACCCTCCACCCCCTTCCCGGTCGTCTCCTCCACGGTGATAGACCAGATCGGGAATACGACCAGGATGGACTTCAGCAACGTGAGGACGAACCGCGGCATCTCCAGCGGCAAGTTCAGCTTCAAGATCCCTTCGGGGGTGCAGGTCATCAAGAGATAAAGCAGGTCAAGGTTTCCTCAACCTCAACCTGAATTTTTTAGGGGGTTCTATGCCGTCATTCGACATCGTTTCCAAGGTCGACATGCAGGAGGTCGACAACGCCATCAACCAGACCGTGAAGGAGATCAGCCAGCGCTACGACTTCAAGGGGAGCAAGAGCGAGGTGACCCTGGAGAAGGAGAGCATCAAGGTCCTCTCCGAGGACGACTTCAAGCTGAAGGCGGTCATCGACATCCTGCAAACCAAGTTCGTTAAGCGCAACATCTCGCCCAAGGCGCTGCAGTACGGCAAGGTCGAGCAGGCCTCCGGCGGCATGGTGCGCCAGATCATCACCCTGCAGGTGGGGATCTCCAAGGAGAAGGCGAAAGAGATCGGCCAGGTGATCAAGGAGACCAAACTCAAGGTGCAGAGCCAGATCCAGGACGACCAGCTCCGCGTCACCGGCAAAAACATCGACGATCTGCAGGATGTCATCAAGACCCTCAAGGGTAAGGACCTCGACATCGACCTGCAGTTCGTCAACTTCAGAAGCTAATCAAGAAGAGGGGATTTTTTTGAACCAGAAGATTAAGGAAAAAGTGAGCCTGGTGAGCCTGGGCTGCCCGAAGAACCTGGTGGACGCCGAGGTCATGCTGGGGTACCTCTCCAAGGACGAGTACGAAGTCACCACCGATGAGATGCAGGCGGACATCATCGTGGTGAACACCTGCTCCTTCATCAAGGAAGCGAAGCAGGAGAGCATCGACACCATCCTCGACCTGGCGGACCGAAAGCACGACGCGCGCTGCAAGCTCCTGATCGTGACCGGCTGCCTGCCGCAGCGCTACCAGGAGGAACTCGCCAAGGAGCTCCCCGAGGTGGACATCTTCATCGGCACCGGCGACTACCCGCGCATCGCGGAGATCATCGCCGAGAAGAAGGGGACCGAGGCCCAGCTCTGCTACACCGGCGATCCGAACTTCGTCTACAACGACGAACTGCCGCGCCTGCAGTCCTCGCCGCACTACACCGCCTACCTGAAGATCGCGGAAGGGTGCTCGAACAACTGCTCCTACTGCGTCATCCCCTCGCTGCGCGGCGCGCACCGCTCGCGCCCCTTCGCGACGCTCATGGCGGAGGCCAAGGCGCTCGTTGCGGCAGGGGTGAAGGAGCTGAACCTGATCGCCCAGGACATCACCGCCTACGGCCGCGACCTCCCCGAACAGCCGAGCCTGGAGCTTCTGATCCAGGAGCTCGCTAAACTCGAGGGGCTCAAGTGGATCAGGCTCCTGTACGCCTATCCGGACGGGGTGAGGGACTCGCTCATCGAGCTCATCAAGAACGAGCCCAAGGTCTGCAAGTACCTGGACCTCCCGATCCAGCACATAGCCGACCCGGTCCTGAAGAACATGAAGCGCAGAAGCGGCGAGGAAGAGATCCGCGCCCTGATCAAGAAGCTGCGCCGCGAGATCCCGGACATCGCCATCCGCACCTCGCTCATCGTCGGCTTCCCGGGCGAGACCAACGAGGACTTCAAGAAGCTCCTGCAGTTCGTGGAAGAGACCCGCTTCGACCGCCTCGGCGTCTTCTGCTACTCGCGCGAAGAGGGGACCCCGGCCGCCGAGATGGCGGACCAGGTTTCCGAGCGCGTGAAGCGCGAGCGCCACAAGAAGCTGATGCGCACCCAGGCGCGCGTCTCCTTCAAGCACAACCGCACCCTGGTGGACAGCGAAGAGGACGTGCTGGTAGAGGGCTACAGCGAGGAAACCGAACTCCTTTTGAAGGGGCGTTCCTCCCGCCAGGCACCCGATGTGGACGGCCAGGTTTACATCACTGCAGGCAATGCCAACGTCGGCGACATAGTAAGATTGAAGATAACTGACTCCTCAGACTATGACCTGATAGGGGAGATCATCGACTAGGCTTTTGAACTTGACATGAACCTCTATTGCTGTATCATTGCGTCGCTTTTTGAGGGTATTAAGAATCAACGGAGATAGTTTATACATGACAGAAAAACCAGAAGAAATGAAAGCGATGCTCCTCAAAATGAAAGAGGAGACGCTTAAAGAGATTAACAAGACTGTCAAGTCCGGTTCCGATGCACCGATCAACGAACCGAGCGGCGACATCTACGACCAGGCTTCCAGTGAGCGCGACCGCGAGCTCGGCCTTTTGCTGGGGGACCGGGAGCGCGAGAAATTGCGCAATATAGACGAGGCGTTACTTCGCCTCGAAGAAGGCGAGTACGGCATCTGCGAAGAGTGTGAAGAGGAAATTCCCATCGGCAGGCTGCGCATCGTCCCCTTCGCCCGCCACTGCGTGAAGTGCAAAGCGGACCTCGAGAAGCAGCAGGCACAGACCAAACGCTTCGAGGAAGACCGCGCCTACCGCGAGATCGCGCTCGGCGAGGAAGAGGAAGGGTAAGCAGAGAGAATCAGGCAGGAAAAGGGGCGAAATGGCATGATCCATTTCCACCCTCAAGCTTCGTGAAATAACAAGAGGGGACGGTAGCGATACCGTCCCCTCTTTTCGTTCAAAATCCTTCCCCCGGAGGAGGGAGGTCGGGAGGGGGGAAAGAAGGCACTGGGCTGCTATGCTTCCCCCTCCCCTACCCTCCCCCTCCAGGGGAGGGAGCATGGACTAGGGGTGCTCCACCGGCGGGGCGGCGATCAGCCTCTGGTAGTCGCTCTTGGTGATGGAGCTGTGCCAGTGACCGGTGGCGCGGCCGATGAGGGTCCCGCCGATGAAGACCGCCACGACGAGGGCGGCGTACACCATCCCCGGGATCACCTTGCCGTTCTTCGCCTTCATCTGCAGCGCCTCCGGTTTCGGGCAGGCGCTCACGCAGCGCAGGCAGCCGACGCACTCCTCGGAGCAGACCCGTTCCTTGTGCATAACGTCGATGTAAGAGGGGCAGGCTTTGGTGCAGCCGCCGCAGGAGATGCAGGCGCTCTCGTTACGCTGCACCTTGACCGGCGACAGACGGGAGACGAGCCCCAAAAGCGCGCCGTAAGGGCAGAGGAAACGGCAGAACGGGTTCTTGAAGAAAAACGACAGGGCGAGCAGGATGCCGATCACCACGAGCGGGGTGCCCGAGAGGTGCATGAAGAAATCCAGCATCTTGATGTCGGCCATCTTGTTGTAGTCGCCCGCGATGAAGTCGCTCACGCTGTCCGGCGCCATGAACACCAGGATGGAGACCACGAAAAAGGCGAGCAGCAGGTACTTGATGGGGCGCAGCAGCCAGTCGAGCCAGAGCCAGATCTTGAAGTTTTTCCCGAAAATCTTGTGCCCCGCCTTCCAGCAGACTTCAGTGATGGTGGAGACCGGGCAGACCCACGAGCAGAAGGAGCGCTTCAAAAAGAGCGACATCGCGATCACGCTCAGAAAGACCACGAGCGCCGCGGGGTGTACGTCGTTGATGGTGCCGGAAACGATCCACCCCTTGAGGCTCACCAGAGCGGAGATGGGGAGAAAGGCCTCGACGCCGTTCGGACGCTCCACGAACGGCGTGGCGCCGCCGCTTTGGAAGTGCAGCACGAAGCGGTAGAAGGTTACCCCCAGGAAGAGGGAGAAGAGAAGGAAGCCCCACTGTACGGCCAAGCGAACCTTTTGCACGTTTTTATCTGCCATGAACCTCACCTTGCTTTGCCTTGCTTATATAGTTGCGACTTTTTTTGTCGCTACCACCTGCTACCGTCGTATCATCACACGAAGCGGAGGTAGCACATGGAACCGATGGTCATAGGAGCCGTGGGAATCGTCATCTACTGCGGGCACATCACCGTGAAGGACATCATCACCGACCTGCGTCAGGAGGGCTTTCTCGTCAACCCCTTGTCCAGCAAGTGGCGCGGGTGGACGTTGGACAAGGCCTTCAGGAGGCTGTTCTTCACGAAGGGGTTGTCCCGCTCCAAGGTGGAGAGGAGTTCCTTCATCCTCTTGCGCTGCAGGTCCGCGGTCCCGCAAACGGGACAACAACAGCAGACCACCGGGAAACGGTTGTTGCGCGAGAACGGGATAATATCCTTCTCCGGAACGTAAACGAGCGGCCTGATGACCGTGGTTACGCCGTTGTCCGCCAGCATGCTGGGGGCCATCGCCTTCAGCGAGCCGACGAAGAACTGGTTTAAAAGCAGCGTCTCGACGAAATCATCCATGTGGTGCCCGAGCGCCAGCTTGTTGCAACCCATCTGCTGCGCGAGCGTGTACAGGGTGCCCCGCTTGAGCCTCGCGCAGATCGAGCAGTAGGAGGAGTTCGGGCGCCGCTTCTCGGAGATGATGTCGTAGTGCTCGGTCTTCTCCATGTGATAGGTGAAGCCGTGTTCCTTCAGGTGTTCCTCTATGATGTCGGCGCGGTAGCCCCGGTAGCCGGAATCGATGTTGATGGCGACCAGCTCGTAGCGCACCGGAGCACGCCTGCGCAGGGTCTCCAGCACGTGCAGCATCGCGTAGGAGTCTTTCCCCCCCGAAACCGCGACCGCGACGCGGTCCCCTTCCGAGATCAGGTCGAACTCGGAAATCGCCTTGCCGACCCTGTTCTTGATGCGCGTGAAGAGCGCGTCCTCAATAAGCGCCACGTGTCCCTCCCGCGCGTAGATCTTTTCCTGTCATCGTTGCCGCTCTCATCCTACTGCTGCGTGCCGAAGACGCGGGCGCGGAAGGCCTCGATGCCGATCTCCTCGATCAGCCTCCCCAGCCGTCCCTGCTGCGGATCGTTCTTGTAGACCTCGACCACCTTCGCGACCACTGCGAGCACTTCGTCCTCGGTCTGGATGTTGTCCACGAGCATCTCACCCAGGCGCGGACGGGGACCGGCATTCCCCCCGACGAAGATGCGCCACCCCTTGTTGTGGCCGACGATTCCGATGTCCTTCACGCCGGATTCGGCGCAGGCGAGCAGGCAGCCGGAGACACCCATCTTCATCTTGTTGGGGAGCTCCATGGCGTGGTAGATCTTGTCCAGCTTGAGGCCGAGCGAGGCGGAGTCGAGCACCGCGCGCTTGCACTGCTGGGTGCCGGGGCAGATCCTGATGCTCCTGACACAGAGGCCGATGGCGGCGCCCGGTTCCTCGGCGAGGTCGGTCCAGACGGCGTCGAGATCAGCTTCCTTCACGCCGAACATGGCGATGCGCTGTGCCGAGGTGATCTTCAGCGTGAGCCCGTACTTGTCGGCCACGTCACAGATCTTTCTCAGCGTGGCGGTGTCGGTGAAGCCCCCGGGGATGTGCGGTGCGATGGCGTAGGTCTCACGGTCGCGCTGCAGGATGGCGCCTTTTTCCAGGATGTCTTTCTTCATCTCGGTCATCATCTGCTCCTTGGTCTCATTTGAAATTGATGCAGGTCAAAATAAGTGAAAAGCAACCCGGAACACAGAGGTCACGGAGGTGCACAGGGGACACGGAGGAAAACACAGAGAGGCGCCCCAGTCTTCCCCCCTCGCCCTCCGGGAGAGGGTCGGGGTGAGGGCGGCGCTTTTACCTCTGTGCCCTCCGCGATCCTCAGTGTCCTCTGTGCTCTGCTTTCCAGGTTTTGTCCTTGATGTACTTCACCAGCTCCACCGCGATCTCGTACTTCCCGAAGGGGGGCATGATGTAGAACCCGCCCGCCTTGATACCGGCCGCATCGATGAACTCCTTTGCAATGGCGAGCCCCTCGGCGACCCCTTCCTCGCCGGTCTTGCCGGCCATACGTCTCCTGATCTCCTCGGGGATGACGATGCCGGGGACCTCGTTATGCAGAAACTCGGCATTGCGCCCCGAGACCAGCGGCAGCACGCCGGGGAGGATCGGGATGCCCAGACCGGCGGTACGCTCCATCATCTCCTCGAAACGCGCGATATCGTAGATCGGCTGGGTCTGGACGAAGCGGGCGCCATTGGCGACCTTCTTCTCCAGCCGCCCCACCTGCACGTCCATCCGTTGCGTGTTCGGATTGAAGGCGGCCCCCAGGGTGAAGCCGGTACCGGCACCGATTGGGTTTCCGAGCGCGTTCACCCCGCGGTTCAGGTCGCTCAGAAGCTTCAGGAGCGTGAACGAGTTGAGATCGAAGACCGAAGAGGCGCCGGCCTCGTCACCAAGGCTCGCCGGGTCGCCGGTGACGGCGAGGATGGAGGTGACCCCCAGAAGGCTCGCCCCCATCAGGTCGGACTGCATCCCGATCAGGTTGCGGTCGCGGCAGGTGACGTGGGCGATCACCTCGATGCCGACCTCGCGCCGGATGGTCGCGGCAAGGGCCAGGTTACCCATGCGCACGCGCGCGAGCGGGTTCTCGGCAAGGTTGATGGCGTGCGCCCCGGCTTCCTTTAAGGCACGGCTCCCGGCCAACACCTTAGCGCAGTCGAGCCCCTTCGGGGGATCGAGCTCAACGGTGATCACCGGCTCCACGCCCCACGCGTCGAGGAAGCTCCCCGATGGCTCCCCTCTACCTGCGGGAGAGGGGATGGGGGTGAGGGCCTCGCCCACGGCAGCGTCCTCACTTCGTGGCACCGCCCTCACCCGCCCTTCGGGCACCCTCTCCCGGGGGGAGAGGGACTCCTCGCCAGGTTGAGCAGCGGCCGTGCCCCCCTCGCCCTCCGGGAGAGGGGCCGGGGGTGAGGGCATTGCTCCGGCTCTTCTTCCCTGAAGCCTCTGGGCCATGACGCGTATGTGCTCTGGAGTCGTCCCGCAGCACCCACCAACGAGTGACGCACCCACGGCCACCAGTTCCTCGGCGCGATCGGCGAAGTACTCCGGCGTGGTGCGGTAGATGTAGCGCCCCTCCAGGTATTCGGGGAAACCGCTGTTGGGATATGCGGCGATCGGGAGGGAACAGGCGGCGGCGATCCGCTTCACCGTTGCGAGGAGCTCGAGCGGTCCTGCGCCGCAGTTGGCACCGACCAGGTCGGCCCCGGCTGCGGCAAGACGTTGCGCGGCATCCTCGGCACGGGTTCCGCCGGGGAGACGCCCCCCTTCACCGAAGGCGAGGTTCGCGACCACGGGGAGCCCGGTCTCTTTCGCGGCCGCCAGTGCGGTGAGAAGCTCGTCGAGTTCGGAGAAGGTCTCGAGGATCAGCAGATCAACGCCTCCTTCGGCGAGCGCCGACGACTGGACCCGGAAGCACTCCGCGATCTGCTCCTCGGAGAGTTCCGCCTTGCCGCGCCCGAGCGGACCGATGGAGCCGGCCACGAATACGTCACGCCCGGCCGCGGCGCTCCTGGCGAGCTGCGCCCCCTTGCGGTTGATCTCGGCCACCTTGGCGCCGAGGCCTATGGCGGAGAGCTTGGCGCAGTTGGCGCCGAAGGTGTTGGTCTCGATGACCTGCGCCCCGGCATCCAGGTACTCGCGGTGCAGCTCCAGCACGAGCTCCGGACGCACCAGGTTCAGGTGTTCGAAGTTCGCCTCCGGCGCCACCCCCTTGGCGTAGAGCATGGTGCCTATGGCGCCGTCGCCGACAAGGACACACGCCGCGATCCGATCCAGGAAGCTTTCCCTCATCGGGCGCCCCCGAGTACCTTCATCAGGTGCGGCACCAGCTGTTTCTTGCGCGACATGACACCCTTCATCTCGAAGACGTGCGGCTCAGGCTGAGGGTACCCCATGAAGCGAACGAAGGCCTGCCCCCCCTCCATCACGAACATGGTGCTTTCGCTCGAGATGTCGGTGACCATGAGGCCGGCAAGCTCCAGCCCCTCCTTCTCACGCCGCGCCGCGAGCGCCTTGCGCAATTCCGCTTTCATCTCGTTGAACTCGTCGAAGCCGAACACCTCGACCTGCCCGACGCCGAAGGTCACCTCCCCCTGGCTGAAGAGCTTGAAGTCGGAGCCGACGACCCGCTCTGGGCTGCCATACCCGGAAAGGGCTCCGGAGGCGGCGAAGATCTCGGCGCCGAAGGACTCCCAGTCGAGCCCGGCGATGCCCGCGAGCCGCTCCACGGCGGCGCGGTCGCGCTGGGTGGTGGTCGGCGACTTGAGGATCACCGTGTCCGAAAGTATCCCGGCGAGCAGGAGTGCAGCGATCTCGGCGGGGGGGAGCATGCGGTGTTCGTCGTAGAGCGACGCGACGATGGTGCAGGTGCTCCCGACCGGCGCGGTGATGAACGGGATCGGATGACTCGTCGGGGCGTTCCCGAGCTTGTGGTGGTCCACCACTTCCAGGATCTCCACGTCCTCGGCGCCCGGTACCGCCTGGGCAAGCTCGTTGTGGTCCACGAGGATCAGGGCGTATGGAAGCGGCGCGAAGAGCGAAGACTTGGTGGCGACCCCGGCAAGGGTCCCGTCCTCCTCGAGGGCCAGAACCGCGGTCTCCCCGGAATGCAGGAGCTTGTCGCGCAGGCGCCCGAGCGGCTCGTCCACGGAGACGCTCTCAAAGCTCGGAACCGCAAGCTCGAGGACCGGAGTCGCTAGGCGGGCGCGGGAAACGGTTGCCGCGGTATCGAGCGGCGTCGTCAAGAGGGCCACGCCGCGGGAGGCAGCGGCACGTACGGTTTCATCGGAGACGGCAAGGCCGCCGGTCACGATGAGCAGGCGCACGCCGCGCTCGATCGAGGCGAGCTGGATGGAAGCCCGGTCCCCGGTCACCACGATGAGTGTGGCGGGGTCGAAGGCTGCGATCCTGTCGAGGAAGGATTCCTCCCCCATCGCGCCTACAAACAGGTGCAGGTGCTCCACGGCCGTGTCCGGAGCGCCGGCTAGGAAACTGCCACCGAGACAGTCGGCGAGCGAAGCAAGCGAGGCGGAAACGAGGCGCAGGGAGTCCGGCCCGGTGACGAGGAAGCGCTCGGCGATCTTTCTGAGCGGAATCACCCCCTTCGGAACGCCTGAATCGTCGACCACCGGGAGGATCCTGATGGAGTTGTGGTGGAACTCTTCCAGCGCGTTCAACAGCGGCGCCCCGGCCGGCACGGTGACCGGCGAGCGCTGGATCACGTCGCGCACCTTCGGGTGTACGTCGGCCAGGTAGAGCGGCGCTTCGATCCCCAGACGGGGGAGGAGCCAGGTGGTCTGCGGGTTCAGGCTGCCCGCCATCGCCGCGGTGACGCGCTCGTTGCCGAGCTCGCGTTTCAAATGGGCGTAGGCGATGGCCGAGGCGACCGAGTCGGTGTCCGGGTTCCTGTGGCCGATTACGAAGATCTGTTTTTCCATGTTTCCCTTCATCCGCCCGCCGCAGTTCCGGCAGGCGGAGATAAATATTAAATTGGTCGTTTTTTTGCTGCGACCCGTATAGAATGGCCGCCGCACAAAAAGTCAAAAGGAGAGTCAGGCATGCACGCAGCGGTACAGTGGCTGGTAGAAACGATAGGCGCGATGGGATATCCCGGGATCTTCCTCCTGATGGCCATGGAGAGTTCCGTGTTCCCGATCCCCAGCGAACTCGTGATGCCCCCCGCCGGCTACCTGGCACAGCAGGGGCAGATGAACATGCTCGCGGCGATAGTCTGCGGCACCTTGGGGAGCCTCATCGGCGCCTACGCCAACTACTACGCGGCCCACTACCTCGGCCGTCCACTGATCCTGAAGTACGGCAAATACGTCTTCATCACCGAGGAGAAATTCGCCAAGGTCGAGCGCTTCTTCAAGGATCACGGTGAAATCTCCACCTTCATCGGCAGGCTTTTGCCGGTGGTCAGGCACCTGATCTCGCTTCCGGCCGGGCTTGCCGGGATGAACCACGTGAAGTTCTCGCTCTATACGCTTCTGGGTGCCGGGATCTGGGTCACCGTGCTCACTTTCATCGGCTACTTCATCGGGAGCAACCAGGAACTGATCATGAAGTACTCGCACCAGGCGCTCATCGGCGTCATCATCGTGAGTGCCGTGATCATCACCGTCTACGTCAAGCTGCAGCGCAGAAACGGCGCCAGCTCGCCGGAATAGTCCGGATAAATGAAGGGCGGGTCCATGACCCGCCCTCAGATAACGCCTTTGTTACCCGTCGCGGGGGGAGCCCCCGCGTCACGCCTCGAAACTCCCGCCTTACTTGGGAACCTTCTCCCAGTCTTCCAGGAACTTCTTGATCCCCGCGTCGGTGAGCGGGTGCTTGGCAAGCTGCAGCATGACCGAGTACGGGATGGTGCAGACGTCGGCGCCGATCAGGGCGGAGTTCAGCACGTGCACCGGGTTCCTGATGCTGGCCACGATGATCTGCGCATCCATGCCGTAGTTGTCGAAGATGGTCCTGATCTCTTCGATGATCCCCATGCCGTCCTGGGAGATGTCGTCCAGGCGGCCGACGAACGGGGAGACGTAGGTGGCGCCCGCCTTGGCGGCGAGGAGAGCCTGCATCGGGGTGAAGATCAGCGTTACGTTGGTCTTGATCCCCTGCTTGTACAGGGTCTTGGTCGCCTTGAGCCCTTCCGGGGTCATCGGGAGCTTGATGACGATGTTCGGGTGGATCTTCGCGAGCTCGGTTGCCTCGGCGATCATGCCGTCGTGCTCAAGGGAAATGACCTCGGCGGAGATCGGGCCGTCCACGATCTCGGTGATCTCCTTGATCACTTCCTCAAAACGCCGGCCACTCTTGGCGATCAGGGAGGGGTTGGTGGTAACGCCGTCCACCAGGCCCAGTTCGTTGGCCTCCCGAATTTCCTTAACATCCGCTGTGTCGATAAAAAACTTCATCTTTCCTCCGGTTGGTTGTTTATTGCCGCTGTTGCATCTCTTCGAATTTTCTCAGGCACTCCATGGAGCAGAAGTGATAGCGCTTCCCCTCCAGCCTGCCGACCACCGCGTCGGCCTCGGATATGTACACGCCGCAGACCGGGTCCTGAAAGGTCTCGGCGGCACTTTTTTCCTGCTTCTCTATTTTTTGGGGCGCTTTGCCGACGAACATGCGGTACACGAGGTACGCCAGAAGCGCCCAGATCAGAAATTTCACGTTTTCCCCTAGATCCTGACTACCTTCTCGGGAGAGGTCAGCTCCGTCAACAGTTCGATGATTCGCTTGCCCAGGGTCGGGTGCACAAGGTCGGGGGCGATGTCGGCCAGCGGCTGGAGGGCGAAACGACGCTCGGCCAGACGCGGATGCGGGACGGTGAGCTCGTCGCCGGTCATGACCAGCTCGCCGTAGAGGAGGATGTCGAGGTCCATGCTGCGCGCGCCCCAGCGCTGCGCCGGCGCCCGGTGGAAGACGTCCTTTTCCAGCCTCTTCAGCCGGGCCAGGAGATCGAGCGGCGCAAGTTCCGTGTCGAGGCGCACCACGGCGTTGTAGAAGTCATCCTGAGGCACCCCTCCGACCGGTTCGGTCTCGTAGAAGGGTGATACGGCGGTGACCCGCGTTTGCGGCAGCTTCCCGAGTTCGGCGATGGCCATCAGAAGCTTCAACTCGCGGTCGCCGATGTTGCTCCCCAGACCTATGTACGCGCATTGTTCCACAGCGGCAGATTAGAACATAAATCCCTTTTTTTTTCAACCCTGCCCGCGGGATTCCGGCTTGGGAGAAAATTAGATGCTATAGTGTACAATCTTCATTTGAGCCCCAGGCATCCCTCTTATTAAGCGCGACAGCGCCCCACAGGAGAGCCCGTGAACGCTTCAGAACTTGCTGAAATGGAAACCGACGAACTGGTGCGCCTGGGCAAGGAGGCGCTGGAAGCCCGTCGTTTCGTTCAGGCGCAGCGCTATCTGTACGCCGCTCTTGAGAGGCTGCGCACCCCGGAGCACCTCTCCCTTTACGCGCTGGCCTCCGCCCAGGCGACCGGAAACGTCAAGAGCGCCGTCGCCTGGTGTCAGGAAGCGATCAAGATGGAGCCGAGAAACTCCAACCATTTTCTGCGCCTTGGCACCGTATATCTCGCCGCCGGCAGGAAGAAAGAGGCGATCAGGGCGCTGCATCTGGGGCTCAGGGTGGGGAAAAACCCGGCAATCACGAAACTTTTGCAGACGCTGGGGCAACGGGAACGGCCGGTGCTCCCGTTTCTCTCCAGGGGAAACCCGCTCAACAAGTACCTTGGCAAGATGAGGAGCAGCCTCTTCAGAAAGTAGAAGGTGATCAGGGGATTTAGGGACGTCGGGCACTCTGCCTACGAAGCGCGGCAGCTGACCTCGCGCTCCCCCCTTTGTATAGACCGGGGACATGGGTGACACATTTGAGATCGTTCCTACGGTCCACCGTGGGAACGCACGTTAGGGACGCTCCAGCGTCCCTAAGCAGACGCCGGAGCGTCCGAGGCTTTGCGTTCCCACGCTGGAGCGTAGGAACGATGTGACTACTGCCATCACAAACTCGGTGATGTACGACTTGAGGACGGCCAGGAGATACAAAAAGTGTAACCCATGTCTCCGCACACCTGTAACCCATGTCCCCGGTCTATACACCCTTCGCAAAGGGGGGGACGCTAGAGCTAATGCGGCGCTTGTTGGTAGAAACTCTCTTCTTGGAAGGGACTCTCTCCGGGGGGAAGAGCTCTATATATAAATAACGGATGGAGGGATGGATGATTCAATACCTGACGCTGAAAAGCAGGGAGAGGACGGAACTGATAGACATCACGGCCCGGGTGCAGGATCTCGTCGCGGCGGCAATGGTGGGTAGCGGCACCTGTGACGTCTTCGTACTGCACACGACCGCCGGAGTCACCGTGAACGAAGGGGCAGACCCCGCGGTGAAACGTGACATCGCCAAGTGCCTGGACCAGTTGGTGCCGGACGCGCACTACTTCACCCACGCGGAAGGCAATTCCGCGGCGCACGTGAAATCGACCCTGGTGGGGACTTGCCAGAGGCTCTTGATCGATCGGGGCAAGCTTTTGCTGGGGACCTGGCAGGCGCTCTACTTCTGCGAGTTCGACGGGCCGCGGGAGCGGCGCGTGGCGGTGAGGATCAGCGGGGATTAGGCGAAATGATCGAAGCCGCGCCTCGGCGCGCGGTAGGGTGTCCCGTCGGGAGCGGTCAGCTCGATTTCGGAGCCGGCGGTAACCGTCCCTATTACGGCAACGGGAACTCCGGCCCGGGCGCAGGCGGCCTTCGCCTCGGCCTCCCTCTCCGGCTGAATACAGAACAGCAGCTCGTAGTCCTCCCCACCCGAAAGCGCCAGGGCGAATGGGTCCTCGGCGCACTCGGCCAGGTACTCCGGCGAAAGCGGCAGCTTCGAGAGCTCCAGGCGCGCCCCTACCCCCGACATCGCGCAGATGTGCCCCAGATCCTGCAGCACCCCGTCGCTTACGTCGATCATGGCGGTGACGCACCCCGCCTCGGCGAGTGCGATCCCCGCCTCCACCCTCGGGGTCGGGTCGAGCTGCCGTGAGACCAGGAATCCCTCCCGCTCCCCGCGCATGAGGAGGTCCAGCCCCGCCGCCGCATCACCGACCGTCCCGGTCACGCAGACCAGATCCCCCGGCCGTGCGCCGCTTCGCTTCAAGACCAGCTCGGGGCGCTGCTCGCCAAGGGCGGTTACCGAGATGGCAAGTCCCCCCTTAGAGGCGCAGGTGTCGCCGCCGACCAGGGTCGCGCCGAAGCGCTCCGCCTGCTCCAGCATCCCGGCCATGAAGCCGTCCATGAATTCCAGCGGTAAATCCTTCGGGAGGGCTACGCCGAGCAGGAAGTGGCGCGGGCGCGCCCCCATGGCTGCGACATCGGAGAGGTTTACGGAAAGCGATTTTCTGCCGAGGGTGTGCGCATCGCAGAAGGCGAGGTCGAAGTGGACCCCCTCCAGGAGCATATCGGAGGTGATGAGGGTGACGAAGCCCTGGGTGGAAACGAGCGCCGCCGCGTCGTCCCCGATGCCCAAAAGCACCGAGGGTGACGCGGCGACGTGCGCCTTTATCCTGTCGATGAGGCCGAATTCCCCCAGTTCAGCTAGTTTCAAGCCTTGCCCCTCACCGTGGAGACGGGGACGCGGGTCCTCACCTTGGTCTTCGGGGGCTCGGGCTTTGCCGGCTTGGGCGCCGGAGGGGGATACTTCTCGAGGGCGACCGCCAGCACCTCGTCGATGTTCGAGGCGGCGACGATCTTCAGCTTCTTGAGGATGGTCTTCGGGACGTCCTCAAGGTCCTTCTTGTTTTGAACCGGGATGATCACCGTGGTGACGCCGAGGCGCGCCGCGGCGAGGATCTTCTCCTTAAGGCCGCCGATCGGGAGTACCTTGCCGCGCAGGGTGATCTCGCCGGTCATGGCGACTTCTTTTCTCACCGGGATCCTGGTGAGCGCCGAGACCAGGGCGGTCGCCATGGTGACACCCGCCGAGGGACCGTCCTTCGGGATGGCGCCGGCCGGGACGTGCACGTGGATGTCGATCGAGGAGCTGAAGTCCTCGGAGATGTGCAACTCGCCGGTCCGGGAGCGGATGTAGGAGAGCGCCGCCTGGACCGACTCCTTCATCACGTCGCCAAGCTGGCCGGTGAGGGTCAGCCCCCCCTTCCCTTTCATCACGGTCGCTTCGACGAAGAGCACCTCGCCCCCGACCGGAGTCCAGGCAAGGCCGGTTACCACGCCGACCTCGTTCTTGTCCATCTCCTCCTCGCGCAGGAACTTCGGAGGTCCGAGGTATTTCGCCACGGTGCCCGCGGTGATGACGAACTTCTCACCCTTCCCTTCGGCGTACTTTCTCGCCACCTTGCGGCAGACGCTGCCGATCTCGCGCTCGAGGTTCCTAAGCCCCGCCTCGCGGGTGTACTTGGCGATGATGGCGCGCAACGCCTCCTCGGAGAAGACGGCGATCTCTTCGGTGATGCCGTTTTCCTTCACCTGGCGCGGCACGAGGTAGCGCTTGGCGATGCCGAGCTTCTCCTCCTCGGTGTAACCCGCGAGGTTGATCACCTCCATCCTGTCCCGCAAGGGGCCCGGGATGGTGTCCATCTGGTTCGCCGTCGCGATGAACATCACGTTGGAGAGGTTGAAGGGGAGGTTTATGTAGTGGTCCGAGAAGCTGTTGTTCTGCTCCGGATCGAGCACCTCGAGAAGCGCCGAGGAGGGATCTCCCCTGAAGTCGCTCCCAAGTTTGTCGAGCTCGTCGAGCATGAAGACCGGGTTGTTCGAGCCCGCCTGCTTGAGCCCCTGGATGATGCGGCCGGGAAGCGCGCCGACGTAGGTGCGCCGGTGTCCGCGGATCTCGGCCTCGTCGCGCACGCCGCCAAGCGAGATGCGCACGAACTTCCTCCCCATGGCACGGGCGATGGACTTGCCGAGGCTCGTCTTGCCGACCCCCGGGGGGCCGACGAAGCAGAGGATCGGGCCCTTCATCTTCTTCTTGAGTTTCCTGACCGCAAGGAACTCGAGGATGCGCTCCTTCACCTTCTCCAGGAAGTAGTGGTCCTCGTTGAGGATCTCGGAGGCGCGGTTGATCTCGAGGGAGTCCTTGGTCGCCTTCCCCCACGGGATGTCCACCATCCAGTCGAGGAAGGTCCTCAGCATCCCCGCCTCGGCGGCATCCGGATGCATCTGCTCCAGGCGCCCCAGCTGCTTCAGGGCCTCCTTCTCGACGTTTTGCGGCATCTTGGCGTTCTCGATGGACTTTCTAAGTTCCGCCATCTCCTCGCTGCGCGCGTCGGTCTCGCCCAACTCCTGCTGGATGGCGCGCAACTGCTCGCGCAGGTAGTACTCGCGCTGGCTCTTCCCCATCTCCTCCTTGGCGGCGGACTGGATGCGCGCCTGCATGTTGAGGAGCTCGCTCTCCTTGTTCAAGAGGTCGTTCACGCGCTTCAGGCGCTCCAGCGGATCGACCACCTCCAAAAGCCCCTGCGCCTCCTCGACCTTGAGCCCTATGTTGCTGGCGACCAGGTCGGCCAGGGCGCCCGGCTCCTGCATGTTCTCGACGATGACCATGACCTCGGGGGAGACGGCCTTGCCGAGCGCCACGATCTTCGCGAGTTCCTCCTTGACGGTACGGATGAGCGCTTCGGCCTCGAGGGTGTTCTCAGCGGCGGCGGGCTCCAGGATGCGGTCGATGCGCACCGAGTAGAAGGGCTTGTCGGCCAGGTATTCCGTGATGCGCGCCTTGGTGAGTCCCTGCACCAGGATCTTCACCCTGCCGTCGGGGAGCTTCAGCATGCGCATGATCATGGCGACCGTGCCGACCTCGTAGATCGCCTCGGGTGCCGGATCCTCGTCACCCACGTCCCGCTGCGTCGCAAGGAAGATCATGCGGTCCTTGGAGAGTGCGTGATCGACGGCGGCGATCGATATCTCCCGCCCCACGAAAAGCGGCAGAATCATGTAGGGATAGACGACCACGTCCCGAACCGGGAGCAGCGGCAGAACATCCGGTATGTTCAGTTCTTCGGTCTCCTGCCTGTTTTCCATGTACTTCTCCTTACTCAATCGGGATCTCCCGGATGTGCGGTTTGTCGTTCTTGCGCCAGGGGAACGCCACCGTAAGCAGACCGTTGCGGCAGGTAGCTCTCGCCCCCTCAAAGTCGGCGCCGGGTGGGACCTCGACGGCCCGGCAGAAGCGCCCGGCGGGGCGCTCGAGGCAGATATAGGTGGCGCCGGGATCGGTCTCCTCGCGGATGTTCCCCTCGATCACCAGGGTGGAACAGCAAAGGCTGAGGGTGATGTCTTCGCGGTTGCAACCGGGCAGTTCGACCTCGACGACGAACGAGTTGCCGGTCTCGTAGATGTCCAAAAGCGGGGCATGCTCCTTTTCGGCGACTCCCTCCCGCCCCTCCAGCGTGGTGAGATAACGAAAGATCTCGTCCATCTGCTGGCGGAACAGGTTCAACCACTCCAACGGCTCCTTCGGAATCACCGCCATCTCGTCCCTCTCGCCCGACGCCCTCTTCCCGGCCGCCGGGGCCGTGACCGCTAAAGAAAAACCGGCCCCGTGGTGCCCACCCGGACCGGTGCAGATGATTTAACCATCTTTATCATGAAAGTCAAGGTAATCCGCCTTAACCTTGGAGCCCCCGCGCCAGGCAAGGCTTCCCGGCCGCAAAGGAGCGGTATCGTTAATGATTGGCGTTTTGGAATTGAATTTAGAACCCCCGATGTGTATAATCCGCCATCCTCGCACGGTCTCCAGGACCGAGCCGCCGGCGCCCACGGCGCCTTCCATGTCCTCATTAAATTTCAAAAGGGCCTTACATGAAACGATACGTAGCACTTTCATCGCTTTTTGCGGTGACCCTGTTCGGCACCGGCTTCAGCTGGCCTTTCCCGGCGACGAACAGCTGCCTGCAGGCGAAGAAGATCATCATGGAGCTCCCGCCGCAGGCGAGCGAGCAGAAACGAAACGACGCCGAGAAGCGCGTGGCCGAGCTCTGCCCCACCGGCGCCCCGGGGCGTTACCTGAAGGCGCTCGCCTTCGAGCGCAGCGGCAACATCGACGCAGCCATCCAGGAGTACCGCGAGACGCTCGCGCTAGACCCGGAGTTCTACCCGGCTAGCGGAAACCTCGGTCTTTTGCACCAGCAAAAAGGGGCAAGCGAAGAGGCCGCGGTCGAGCTCTCCCAGGGACTAAAGGCCGGCGACCCGCGCTACCACGGCGGGCTGGCCCGTATCCTCGCCCAAAAAGAGCTGCACCAACTCGCCGTCTTCCACTACACCGAGGCGCTCGCCGCCTTCCCGGAGGACGCCTCCCTGCACGGCGACCTCGCCGTCTCCTACCAGGCCCTCGGGCAGCAGCAAAAAGCTGAGGACGAGTACCGCAAGGCGCTCGCCATCCAGCCCGGCAACGCACGGGCACGCCTGGGCCTCGGTGCGCTCCTGCTCGCCCGCGGCGAGACCGACAAGGGTGTCAACGAGCTGAAGCAGGCGGCCATCGCCGACCCGAAGAACAAGGAAGCGCACCGCCTCCTCGCCGAGGGGTACGCGAAGAAGGGTGACCAGAAGAGCGCCGACTACGAGCGCATGCTCGCCGGAACGACCCCGGTCGAGAAGGACGCCCCCAAGGTCGACCACATGGCGCTTGCCGAGCAGCACCGGACCGCCAAGGACCTCGACATGGCGATCAGCGAGTACCGCCTGAGGCTTGCCGAGGAGCCCAACGACGCGGTGGCGCAGCAGCGCCTGGGGGATGCCCTGGTCGCAGCGGGACGCGAAGACGAGGCGATGAACTACTACCGCGACGCGATCAGGAACAAGGCGGAGAACCCGCAGTTGCACCTGAACCTCGCCGGGATCTACGAGAGGAAAGCGCTCCTCGACGAGGCGGTCGTCGAATACCGCCAGGTGCTCGCGAGCACGCCGGACAACGTCCAGGCGAGACAGCGCCTCGCCGACATCTACACCCTGAGGGGGAGCTTCCCCCAGGCGCTCGAGCAGTACCAGGAGCTGGTCAAGCTGACACCTGCCGACGCGGGAGCCCAGTTGAAGCTCGCAAGGGCCTACGTGAACGCGAAGAACCTCGACTCGGCGATCACCGCGTACCAGACTGCGATCAAACTGGACAGCGAGTCCCTCGATGCCCACCGCGAGCTCGCCGGGCTTTTGCGCAAACGTAACGAGATGGACCAGGCGGCCGGCGAGTACCAGGAGGTGCTGCGCCTGAAAAAGGACGACCAGGACGCCCGCACCGCGCTCACCGCGATCTACGTAAAGAACAAGAACTACGACGCCCTCGCGAAGCTCCTGAAGGAAGGGGTCGAGCTTTCACCCACCGACGCCAACGCCCACTACAAGCTGGGGCTCGTCTACGAGTTCCAGAAGAACTACGCCGCCGCGACCGACGAGTACAAGGAGGCGGTGAAGCTGAAGGCCGACCACGCGAAGGCGCTGAACGCGATGGGAAGGGTCCAGATGAAGGACGGCCACATCGCCGAGGCGAAGGAGTCGCTGGAGGCGGCCCGCAAGGCCGACCCGGAACTCGAGGAGGCCCAGGTCCTTTTGAGCAACATCAAGGACGAGTTCAACCCGGAGCCTAGAAGCTACCGCAAGCACAAGTCCTCGAAGTCTTCCAAGGCGACGAAGGGGAAGAAAGGGAAGAAGGGGAAGAAGTCCAAGGACAGCGACGACAAGCCGTCCAAGAAATCCTCGAAGAAGAAAAAGAGTTCCAAGAAGAAGCAAAAGAACGATTAAAGCCGCTGCGGCAGGAACCGAACACGAAGCAGCCCGAAAGGGCTGCTTTTTTTGTCGGCGCCGCTTGGCACACCAAAGAAAAAAGGCCGGGGTTGCCCCCGGCCTTTTCCTCTGTTCGCCCAGATTGTATTTTGATGTTTCTAGGATTCGCCTTCGGTGAGCGGGATGATGGCCACTTTGGCCTTCCCTTCTCCGAAGAAACCCAGCTTCCTTGCCGCAGCCCGTGAAAGATCGATGAACGGGAAACTCTTCTTGCGGCAACGGTCGTTGATAACAACCGTGACTTCCTTGTCGTTGGCGAGGTTTCTGACGAGAACCTTGGTCCCCAACGGCAGGCTCTGGTGGGCGGCGGTCAACTTCTCCGGATGGTAACGCTCTCCGGAGGTGGTCGCCCTGCCGTGGAACTTCCTGGCATAGTAGGTCGCTATGCCGATCAGCTTTTTCACCACCGATTTTTGCTGCGGTTCTACTTTTTCAACAGAGGATTCTGCTACCGGTTTTACTACTTGTTCTGAAGCCAGCAGGGGAAGCGTGTGGATCGGGAGGAGCATCAGGGCCAGGGCGACTATACGCACCAGCCTGAGACTCCGCTCGGGTGATGCCATGCGCACCTCCTTTGTTGGGCGAGGCATCCGTATAACATACCCCCGCGGCGAAGTCAAGTTCCAATGAGCCCGCAGGCGGCCAACCCTTTAATCCTGCGTAGTTTTTTCTACCTGACGGCGGACGCCTGTACCGGCGCGGCTTCGTGCCCCCCAACCTCCTCGGGGCGCCGACCGATGTTGGTCGTGTCGTTAATGATGACCACCTCGCGCGTGGTGCCGTCCACCTCGGCGGTCGGGAACGCGTGCCTTTTGAGGACGAACCACTTCCCGGTTTCCTTGTGCAAAAGCTCGATCCCCGGAGCGGCCAGGTGCTCCTTGAGTCCCTGCTCCTCGAGGAACGAGATGCAGTCGCGCCCGACGATGTCACGGTGCGCCTTGCCGGTGAAGGTCTCCACGGCACGGTTGAAGCGGCGGATCTTGCCGTACTGGTCGGAGAGGATGAACATGTCGGAGATGCAGTCCATGATCTCCTCCCACTCGCGCCGGATCCCCTCCATCTGGTGGAAGACGTTCTTCAGCTCCTCGTGCTTCATGTAAAGGCGTGCGTCGCTCTCGAGGAGTTCCCGCTCCATCTGGCGCTGGTCGGTGACGTCGCGCGAGATGGCGATCAGGCAGGCTTCCCCCTGGTACTCGATGACGTCGGCGGACCATAAAAGCTCGCGGATCTCGCCGGACTTCACCCGGAAGCGGACGTCCAGGTTGCGCACATGGCCGTGCTCGTTCAGAAGCTTCAGCATCACCATCCTGGCGTCGGAGTCCGCCCAAAGCTGCAGGTCGGTCGAGGTCCTGCCGATGACCTCCTCCCTGCGGTAGCCGGTGATCTCCTGGAACGCCTCGTTGACGTCGATGTAGGTGCCGTCCTCGGCGCGGGTGATGACGATGGAGTCGGGGCTCGCATGGAAGGCCTTGGAGAACTTCTCTTCGGAGTTTCTTAGCGCCTGTTCCGCCTCGATGCGCCAGGTGATGTCCTGGGCGGTGCCCAACATGTGCAGCGGTTTTCCCTGCGCGTCGTAGGTCACCTCGCCCCGCGCCGACAGGGTGCGGACCGCCCCGCTTGCCAGCACGATGCGGTAGTCCATCTGGTAACTCTTGCGGTTGTAGATGGCGTCGTTCACGCAGCGGATCACCATCTCCCGGTCATCCGGGTGCACCGCCTGCAGGACGAGCTCGTGGGAAGGGGTGAAGGCGGCAGGGTCCACGTCGTAGATGCGGAACATCTCGTCGGACCAGGCGAGCGTGTCGGAGGCGAGATCCCAGTCCCAGTTGCCGAGACGTGCTATGCGCTGCGCGACAGCGAGGGTGGCGCGGCTTTCCCTGAGCGCCTCCTCGACCTCCTTGTGGGCGCTTATGTCGACCAGGGAGAGCACCGCCTGCTCGGTCCCTTCGATGGGGGCCCAGTTGCCGACCATGGTGCGCAGCGCGCCGTTTCTGTCCATCAGCTGGACCTCGAAGCTGCTCCTTGGCGTGGCCGGCTCCTCGACGACCGGTGCGGCCGCGATCCCGTCGGAATCGCAGCTGCCGACGAACTCGGTCCAGAGTTTTTTCCCTTCGAGCTCCCCGCGCGAAAGCCCCGTGGCGGCCTCGAAGCCGCGGTTCACCGTCTGGAGCGTGCCGTCAGGGAGCACGATGGCCATGGCGGTCCCGGTGTTCTCGAATATGGCGCGGTAGCGGGCCTCGGACTCCTCCAACTGCTCCTGGGAACTGCGACGCGAGGTGATGTCGCGCGCCGCGTAAAGGACGGTCCGGATGCCTTGTTGCAGGTCGCCGATGGGATGGATGGAAATCTCTTCGTAGCGGCTGCCGCCGTCCTCGGTGCGGTAGCTCACCTCGCTGCTTACCGGACTGGCGGTGCAGACGCACTGGGAGAGCTGGCTCATCACCTGCTCGGAGAGCCCGTAGCGGGTGATCAGCTCGGGAAAGCTGCGCCCGACGGCCTCCGCTTCGGCCAGGGCATATTTGGCGAGGAAGACGCCGTTGCAGTTGGCGATGGTGTAGTCGTCGGTCCGCACCACGCAGATCGCGTCGCGCGAGGAGGCAAGGAACATGCTGGAGAGGTCGTCGGAATGGCGCAGCGCCGTCTCCACCCTGCGGCTGCGCTCGCAGAGCACCGAGAGGGAAGCGAAGAACACGCCGAGCAGGCTCGCGTAGAAGGTGCGCATCCAGAGCTCGTACCCGTTCGGCGCGGTGAGTTGATCCAGAAACGGCGCGCGCCGCAGAATCAGGGCGTCGATGAGCGCGTCCCCCACCCAGAAGAGCAGGATGAAACAGAAGGCCACCGCTATGTGCCGCTTCCAGTTGAAGGGCTTGGTCATGCGCATTCCTCCACGATGCTGCGTACGGCTCATCCCCGTTTCGGCAGCAAGGCAGATAACTTGAGAGGTATCCCGGTCACGGGATCAGCAAGGGCTCCTGCCAGGGGGGTATGATCCCCGCTTCGGCCGCCCGGTTGAGCAAAAGGCGCACGGCATCCTCCCCCTGCCGGCCTAGCCCGCGGGAGAAGTCGTTCACGTAAAGGGAGATATGGGCGTCGCACACCTCGTCGCTCATCTCCTGCGAGTGGGCTCGTATGTAGGGACGCGCCTCGCCGGGGTGGGCGAAGGCGTACTCCACGCTCCGCGCAAGCCCCCGTTCCAGGGACAAGAGCGCCTCCCGCCCGAGCGAGCGTTTCGCCGCGATGCCGCCAAGCGGTATGGGGTGCCCCGTCTCCCGCTCCCACCACTCGCCCAGGTCGAGCACCTTTTTGAGGCCGTACCCCTGGTAGGTGAAGCGCGACTCGTGGATGATTACCCCGGCCGCGACCGAACCGTCGGCGACCGCGCCCATGATCTCGTGGAACGGAAGGTAGACGAAGTCGGCAAGCGACGGGTTGAAAAGCCTCAAAAGAAGCGCCGCGGTAGTGTACCGCCCGGGAAGGGCGATCCTCTTGCCGGCGAGCTTTTCCGGGTCGATGTCGTCGCGCGCGACGACCAGGGGGCCGCAGCCGCGCCCGAGCGCCCCCCCGCTTCTCAGCAGGAGGTAGTCCTTCAGGATGTGCCCCATGAGGTGGTAGGAGACCTTCGAGACGTCTAGCGTCGCTGAAAGCGCCATCCGGTTCAGGGTCTCCACGTCCTCTAGCTGCTCGCGAAAGGAAAAACCGCAGTCGACCCGCCCGTGGATCAGGGCATCGAAGATGAAGGTGTCGTTGGGACAGGGGGAAAAGCCCAGGGTGAGCACCGGGCGCTCCCCGTTTTCTGACAGTACGCAATCCATTTCTTGTACCAGCTCCGATAAATCAGTCAAAGAGACCCGGATCTCTCACAGATCCGCCCCTTGCAAAGTTTTTAAGACTCACCAATATACTACTTGAGGGAAGGTTGTGCAAGAAAAGCTTAACGAGCGCGCGATATATATAAGAGCGGCACTGCAAACGGAAGGAAGCAAACGAAGAGAAAACGGCGCGGGTCAGCTCCCGAAGAGCGCATCGGGGCACTCAAGAAGGGTTAAGAGAAAGCGCTGCACCTCGCCCACGGCACGTTTCAAGTCCCAGCGCGACATGTCCCGGTCCTCCACCATGTTGCTGATGCCGCGCACCTCGAGACAGGGAACGCCGTAGATGAGCGCGACGTGGGCGAGTGCCGCCCCCTCCATGTTCTCGCAGATGCCGGGGAAGCGGCGCAGCATCTCCTCCCCGCGACGGGAGGTCCCGGAGCAGGTGGAAACGGTGAGAAAGCTTCCGAGGGCGGCGGCAAAGCCTTCGGCGGCGGCGTGCTCGAGCGCGCGTCGGGCCGGCTCGAGCGGCAGCGGGACGCGGTTGAAGACGCGCTCCCCCCTACCCTCGTAGAGCGGGATGCCGATGAGGTCGAGCCCGCGCCACCCATCGGGGGTCAGCACCCCCTCGTCCGCGAAACACTCGGCGTCGGCCACCGCTATGTCCCCGACGCCGATCCCGCAACCGGGGAAGGCGCCGCCGCAGCCGGTATTGATGAGAAGATCAGGGGTCAGGCGCTCGCAAAGAACGGTCGCCGCGCAGGCGGCGTTCGCCTTGCCCATGCCGGTCAGAGCGATGAAGAGCTCCTGTCCCGCGAGCTCGCCGCGCCAGACGGGAAGGTGCCCCACGCCGGAGAAGGGGAGTGCGGAAGCGGCCTGTATCAGCTCCGAGAGTTCCATCCTGGTTGATGCGGTGACGACGACTCGTCTCATGTGTGGCTCCAAAATGCGTGGTTGCGCGAGTCTAGCACAGCAGTCGGCGGCAGTTCAACAGCGCTGTCAAAAAGCCGTCGGAAGTCAAAAAGTCGCGTGCCTACCTTGGGCATCCTTGGCGCCCGTCTGCAGGTAGCGCCGACAAGCCCCAGCGTCTTCATTGGAAAAAGTGTGGCAATACGGGAAGGTTTTGTTACAATGATGCCTGCGAGTCGGCTCCAGGAGCGGCGGCACAAGTTTTGCTAATACTGTGGCGTTTGGTTAAGGCACGGGCAGCGCAAGCTCTCATTATCCTTCTCCTCCATGAGCTGATGCTGCAGCGGTCCGCCGCCAGGAACGAAACGGCGAAACGACTACGATGCAGAGGGGGAAGAACGAGCGTCCCGGTGGCCTCCGGAGCAGCACTCGTACCCCCTTTTTTGTTGCATAACTCAAGGCCATCTAATATATTCGCACCGTTTCGACTACTCGCAGAGAAGGGTCTTTCATGCCGCGCTGGATTCTCCCCCTGAACATAACCCTGGGCATCGCCATCATCGCGGTGGCGGCGCTCATCGCAGCGGACCTGCTGAGCTTCAAGATCTCCGGACTTTACCCACGCAACGCGCAGAAACCGGCCTCGCAGAGCGCGACCGCACCGGCGGCGAGCCAGGACCTCCTCACCTTCGGTCCCATCCTCGAGCGCGGCCTGTTCGGCAAGGCGACCCAGGGGAAACTGACCCCGATCGTGCAGACCGCTTCGACCGCCGCGGGCCAGGCCGCGCCCCCCCCGGCTGCGGTGAACGACCTGATCCTTTTGGGGACCGCGGTCGGCTCGTTCCGCGAAACCTTCGCGCTCGTGCTGAAGAGTTCGACCCACGAGGAGCGGGTCTTCCGCCTCGGCGACACGGTGTTCTCGGCGGGACCGCTCGTCTCCGTCAAGAAGGACGTGGCCGAGATCCTGGTGGGTGGGAAAGGGGTGAAGATCCTGACTCCGACCGCGGCGGCGGAAGCTGCGGCTACGGCAGCGGCGGCCCCTGCGGCACCCGCTTCGGGCGGCGGTCTCGCCGCCTCCGCCGGTGCCGGAAACTACATCGTCGACCAGCGCGCCCTCAACGCGGCCCTGGACAACATCGGCCAGGCCATGACCGACGCGCGCCTGCTGCCGAGCATGAAGGACGGCAAGGTCGAAGGGTTCCGCGCCACCGAGGTGAAGCCCCAGGGGATCTTCGGCACCGTCGGCATCAGAAACGGCGACGTCCTCTTGAGGATGAACGATTTCCCGATCGACTCCCCGGAGAAGGCGATCCAGTCCTTCGCCTCGCTCAAGGGGCAGAGCCGTATCAAGCTCGACCTGATCCGCGACGGCCAGCCCACCACTTTCACTTACGACATAAGGTAACCACTACCCTCACGGGAGGTTGTTTTGAGAACCAAAGCTGCACGCATCGTAGCGATGCTCATATTCCTGCTCACCGCACCGGCGCTCGCCTCGGCCAAGGGTGTGGTGCTGAACTTCACCGACGTGGACATCGCCACCATGGTGAAATTCATCAGCGACCTCACCGGCAAGAACTTCATCATGGACGACCGGGTCAAGGGGAAGATATCCGTCTTCTCCCCGGCCAAGCTCTCCAACGAGGAGGCGTACAACGTCTTCACCTCGGTGCTCGAGCTGAAGGGCTTCACCGTGGTGCCGGCGGGCAAGGTGATGAAGGTGGTACCGACCGCGGCGGCCAAACAGGCCGGGGTGAAGGTGCTTTACGACGGCGAGAAGGGGACGGTGAACGACAGCTACCAGGCGCGCGTGATCCAGCTGGAGCACGTGGCGCCGCAGGACGCGGTGACCTTCCTGCAGCCCCTGGTCTCCAAGGACGGTCAGATCTCGGCCTTCGGCGCCGCAAACCTGATCCTCGTCATCGACTCCGCATACAACATCCAGAAGATCCTCGGGATCCTGAAACACATCGATACGGACCAGGTGCGCGAGGGGGCTGAACTGGTCTTCCTCAAAAACGCCGCCGCCGACAGCGTGGCCACCATGGTGAAGGACTGGCTCTCCGGCAAGCAGAGCGCTAAGCCCGGCGCGCCTACCGCAACTACCGGCGCGGCTCCCGTCGTCGCCGACACCAGACTGAACGCCCTCATCATCTTTGGCTCGGACAAGGACAAGGCCGACGTCAAGAAGCTGATCGAGCTGGTCGACGTTGTGCCGCCGACCACGAGCAGCAAGGTGAACGTCTACTACCTGGAAAACGCCGAGGCGACCGAGGTCGCCAAGGTGCTGGACGGCCTCGTGAAGGGAACCTCCACAACACCTGCGGCCGCAACACCGGGCGGCACCGCGGCCGCACCGCAGCAGGCCGTCTTCGAAGGGGGCAAGATCACCATCACCCCGGACAAGGCGACCAACTCGCTGGTCATCATGGCCTCCCCGACCGACTACCAGAACCTCCTGCAGGTGATCCAGAAGCTCGACAGAAGAAGCCGCCAGGTGTTCGTGCAGGCGATGATCGCCGAAGTTTCCGTCAACAAGGCGAAGGACCTCGGGGTGCAGATCGGCGTGATCGGCGCCGCCTCCAACGGCACCGTGGCCACCATCGGCACCTTCGACCCCTTCGGCACCGTGGCCGGGCTCTCCACCACCGCCGCTGCGGCCAAGACCCTCGGCATGGACGTGACCCTCGGCAAGATCAACGTCCCGGTCGTCCTGCAGGCGCTGCAGACCAACGGCGCCCTGAACGTCCTCTCCACCCCGAACATCATGACCAGCGACAACAAGGAAGCCGAGATCTTCGTCGGCGAGAACGTCCCCTTCCTCTCCGGCACGAACCTCACTTCGACCGGCCTCTCGCAGCAGTCCATCGAGCGGAAGGACACCGGTATCATCCTGAAGATCAAGCCGCAGATCAGCGAGGGCGAGTACGTGAAGCTCGACATCTACCAGGAGATCTCCGCGGTGAAGGACTTCGGCACCGCGACCAGCCCGAACCTCGGCAGCACCAAGCGGTCCGCCAAGACCTCGGTGGTGGTGAAGAACACCGACACCGTGCTGATCGGCGGCCTGATCCAGGACACCGACCAGGTGGTCGAGAGCAAGATCCCCCTTTTGGGCGACATCCCGGGGCTTGGCTGGCTCTTCAAGACCAGGACCAACAAGCGGGACAAGACGAACCTCCTCATCATGCTCACCCCGCGCATCATCAAGGACGCGCGCGACCTGGCCGAGGTTTCGGCGACCCAGCGGAACAACTTCTCCGATGCGGTGAAGAACAACGCCCCCTTCAACCTGGAGCGCGCCCTGGAGGAAAAGCCGAAGTCGGTGACCGCGGACAAGCCCGAAATTCGCAACCAGTAACGGCGGACAGACTCCCATGGCAGAAACCCTCGATATAGAAAGCATAGCGGAACGCCTCGGCCTTCCTTTCCAGGCCGAGATCGACGACACGAAGGTGGACGGCGCCCTGGTGAACCGGGTGCCCCTGAACTTCGCGAGAAACAACCTCCTGTTGCCGCTGCGCGAGGAGGAGGGCACGGTGGTGGCGGCGAGCGCCGACCCGGCGAACCTCTTGGCCCTCGACGAGATGGCGGGGCTCTTCCAGCTCCCGGTGCGCACCGTCGTGGTCCCGCAGCCGGTCCTCATCGACGCGGTGAACCGTCTCTACTCGCGCCTCTCCGGCTCCGCCCAGGAGGTGGTCGAGGAGCTCGAAGGGGAGGAGCTTTCCACCCTCGCCACCTCGTTCAACGAACCGCGCGACCTGATGGAGCTGACCGACGAGGCGCCGGTGATCCGGCTTTTAAACTCGATCCTCTTCCAGGCGGTCAAGGAGCGCGCAAGCGACATCCACATCGAGCCGTTCGAGCGGGAGCTCGAGGTCCGCTTCAGGATCGACGGCCTGCTCTACAAGATGCTCTCCCCCCCGAAGGTGATCCAGGAGGCGCTCACCTCCCGCGTGAAGATCATGTCCGGCCTTAACATCGCCGAGAAGAGGCTGCCGCAGGACGGCCGCATCCGGGTGAAGGTCGCCGGGCGCGACGTCGACATCCGCGTCTCGCTCATCCCGACCTTCTTCGGGGAGCGCGTGGTCTTGAGGCTTCTGGACAAGCAGCGCGGCGTGCTTTCGCTCAAGGAGATCGGCCTCTCGGACAAGAACGACCTCCTCATGGAGCGGCTTTTGTCCAGGACGAGCGGCATCATCCTGGTCACCGGGCCTACCGGCAGCGGCAAGACCACGACGCTCTACGCGGCGCTCTCCCAGATCAACTCGCCGGAGAAAAACATCATCACGGTCGAGGACCCGATCGAGTACCAGCTGAAGGGGGTAGGCCAGATCCAGGTGAACCCGAAGATCGACCTCACCTTCGCGAACGGCCTGCGCTCCATCCTCAGGCAGGACCCGGACATCGTCATGATCGGCGAGATCCGCGACGCCGAGACCGCCGAGATCGCCATGCAGGCCTCGCTCACCGGCCACCTGGTCCTCTCCACCCTGCACACCAACGACGCAGCGACCGCGGTGACGCGCTTGATCGACATGGGGATCGAGCCGTTCATGGTCGCCTCGTCGCTCTCCGCGGTGCTCGCCCAGCGTCTCGTGCGCGTGATCTGCCCGCACTGCAAGGAGTCCTACGTCCCGGACCGCAGCTACCCGGGGGTCGAGCTCCCGCCGCTTTTGTACCGCGGCCGCGGCTGCGAGAAGTGCTTCAACCTGGGGACCATCGGCCGGGTCGGCATCTACGAGCTCCTCCCCATCGACGCGGAACTCTGCTCCATGATCATCCGGCAGGCCTCCTCCGGCGCCATCAAGGAGTACGCCGTATCGAAGGGGATGCGTACCCTGCGCGAGGACGGTCTTTTGAAGGCGGCCCAGGGGATCACCACCATCGAGGAGGTCCTGAGGGTGACCCAGGACGACTATGCCGACCTTTCGCTATAGCGCATTCAACCAGAAGGGGGCCGAGGTCACCGGCACCATGGACGCGGCGAGCGAAGCCGAGGCGCGCCTGCAGCTGAAGGGAAAGGGCCTCTTCGCCAAAGAGATCGCCCCGGCTACCGAGGCGGGCTCGCGCTGGTCGTTCGGCTCAGGCGTCAGCGTCCCCGATCTCTCCCTCGCCACGAGGCGCCTTGCCACCCTTTTGGGGAGCGCCGTCCCGGTCTACGAGGCGGTCGCGACGCTGTGGGAGCAGGAGGCGCCCGGCGAACTGAAGCGCGTGCTCGGGCGGGTGCGGGACCGGCTCGCCGAGGGCCAGGGGCTTGCCCAGGCGCTTGCCGCCGAACCGCAGGTCTTTTCCGAGAGCTACATAGGGATGGTTTCCGCCGGCGAGGCGAGCGGCGCGCTCGACGTGGTGCTGGAGCGCCTGGCCGAGTTCCAGGAGGACCAGGCCGAGGTGAGAAGCCGCGTGATCACCGCCCTCATCTACCCCGCCATCATGGTGGTGGTCGGCGTAGGCGTCATGATGGTGCTGCTCGGTTTCGTCGTCCCGAAGATCTCCGCGGTCTTCGAGAGCAACAAGGCGACCCTGCCGCTCGTCACCGTGCTCCTCATCAAGGCGAGCACCCTGGTCAGGAAGGGGTGGTGGGCCATGGGGGCGCTGGCGATCCTGGCGGTCGCCGCCTGGAAGCGGTTGAAGGCGAACGAAGAGCTTCTCATCAAGCGCGACCGCTTCATCCTGCGCCTTCCGATGGCGGGGCAGCTCTGGCGCCGCCTGGTGCTGTCGCGTTTCGCCAAGGTGCTGGGCCTTTTGCTGCAAAGCGGCGTCCCGATCATCAAGGCGATGGAGATCACCGGCGAGGCGGTCGTGAACCGCGAGTACAAAAGCTTTCTCGCCCAGGCGCGGGAGACCCTGATCCAGGGTGGGAGCCTCTCCGGGGCCCTGAAGACGAGCCCGCTCTTCCCGCCGCTGTTGACCCACATGACCGCAGTAGGCGAAAAGAGCGGCGAGCTCGACGCCATGCTCATCAAGGCGGGCGACGCCTTCCAGAAGGAGTTCAACGCCCAGGTGACCCGTTCCATGGCGCTTCTCGAGCCGATGCTGATCCTCGGCATGGGGCTCACCATAGGCTTCATGGTCATCGCCGTCCTGCTCCCCATCATGCAACTGAACCAGCTGGTCAAGTAGTCGACTGACTCCATAAAATTCTTTGCGAGGTCTACCCATGCTGAAACAACTGAAAGACAGCCGCGGCTTCACCCTGATCGAACTGATGGTGGTCATCGTCATCCTGAGCCTTCTGGCCGTCCTGGTCGGGCCGAAGATCATCGGCCGCAGCGACGACGCTAAGGTCGCCGACGCCAAGGTGCAGATCCGCAACTTCGAGACCGCCCTGAAGCTCTACAAGCTCGACAGCGGCGTTTTCCCGACCACCGAGCAGGGGCTGCAGGCCCTGGTGACCAAGCCGACCACCGGCAAGGTCCCCAACAACTACCGGGCCGAAGGTTACCTGGAGAACAAGAACATCCCGAAGGACCCCTGGGGCAACGACTACGTCTACCTCTCCCCCGGCGAGCACGGCGACTACGACCTCTCCTCCTACGGCGCGGACGGCGCCCGCGGCGGCGAAGGGAAGAACGCCGACATCGAAAGCTGGAGCATGAAGTAGGTAGCAGTGGCGCGCCCACCAGTCGGACCAGTCAGACGGGCATGGCAGGCATGGCCACCGAACAGCGCCGGAGAGAGAACTTCTTGACCACAAAAGCCTTTGGCAAAAAGGTGAGCCGCCGCGAGGCGGGCTTCACCCTCCTGGAGCTCATGGTGGTGATCTTCATCATCGCCATGGCGGCGGGAATCGTCCTCCCGCGTCTCCCGGAGCCGGAGGGGACCCGCCTGAAGAGCTCGGCGCGCAACCTGGCTAGCGGCATCAGGTTCCTGAACGACCAGGCCATCATCACCAAGAAGGTCTACCGCCTGCACCTGGTGCTCGGGGAGAACACCACCCGCATCACCGAGCTCTCACCCACCGGCGAGGAGATGCAGCCGCAGGACCAGTTCATGGGGAGGCGGCTCGTCGAAGAGGGTATCGACATCGAGGACGTGAGCGTCGGAAGCAAGGGTGTCGTGAACGAGGGGGAGGTGGTGATCCCTTTCGGACCGGCGGGCCTTGGCGACGGCGTCACCATCCACCTGAAGGCGGGGAAGGTGCATTTCACCGTCATCGCCTACCCATCCGGGGGTAAGGTCACCGTCCAGGAAGGATACCAGGAGGTTACTTCGTGAGAGGCTTCACCCTGCTCGAGGTGATGATCGCCCTCGCCATCACCGCCGGCGTCCTTTTGACCGTCATCTCATCGGTCAACTACCACCTCTCCAGAATCGCCGAGGACTCGGAGGAGACCACCGCGGTCCTTCTGGGACGCGCGAAGCTCGAGGACCCGGAGTTCGCCAAGAAGACCGATACCAAGGGGAACTTCGCCCCCGATCATCCCGATCACAAGTGGGAGCGCGAGATCACGAAGACCGACATCCCGGGCCTGAACATGATCCGCTTCACCGTGATCTGGGGCAACGACAGCAAAAGGCTCTCCCTTGTGCAATACGTGCCGCAAAATGCCCAGTAACAAGGGTTTCACCCTCATAGAGCTCCTGATCGCCCTGGCGCTGTTGGTCATCCTCGCCGGTGCGCTTTACGGGACCTATTTTTCCGTGGTCGGTGCGCGCGAAAAGGGGGGCGTCCGGATGGAGGAGCGCCGCGAGCTCTCCACGACGCTCGGGAGACTGCACGACGAACTCTCTTCGGCCTTCTTCACGAAACTCGTGACAGGCACCGGCACGACGACAAGTACGCAGCGGTACCACTTCGTGGTGGAGGACCGGGACAGCTTCGGCAAGCCCGCCTCGCTTTTGCAGTTCACCGCGGTCACCCCGCCCCGCATCGATCCCTCGCCCGCCTCCGACCTCATGGTGGTGCGCTACTCGGTGCAGGAAAAGGAGGGAGACCAGGTCCTCACCCTGGTGCGCGAGGCGCGTGATCTCTACCTCGACACGAGTGTCGCGTCGGTCCCCTACCCGGTCATGGACCGGCTGGAGGGGTTCCTGGTCGAGTGCTGGGACGGAGCCAAGTGGGTGAAGACCTGGGACACCGCGCTCAACAACCAGATGCCGCAGAAGGTCAGGATCACCATCACCGTCAAGGGGGGAGAGACCTTCAGCACCGTAGCCACGCCGAGGAAAGGGATATGAGGGGGGAGAAAGGGTTCGCCCTCGTCATAGCGCTCATCGTGACCACGCTCCTCGTGGCGCTTCTGGCCGAGTTCGTCAACGAGGTCTACGTCGACGCCTCGCACAGCCACAACTTCGTGGCGGCGCAGCAGGCCGGGATGCTCGCGGAATCGGGGGTGGCGGGGGGGATCAAGCTCCTGCAGGTTTCCAGCTCGCTCAGGCTTGGCGAGCAGTACAGCTCCCTTCTCGAGCCGTGGGCACAGCCCCAGTCACTCGATGCGGACAACGGCACGGTGACCGTCACCATCGAGGAGGAGAGCGGCAAGATCGACCTGAACTCGGCGACCTCGCAGACCGGGGTGCCGGACGATTTTTACAAGAACGCCCTGTTGAGGCTTTTCGACAACCTTAAGCTGTCGCGCGACCTATACGACTCCCTGGCCGACTGGGTGGACAACGACGACACGCCGCGCCCGAGCGGCGCCGAGAAGAACTACTACGGAGCACTGAAGCCGCCGCTGCAGGTGCACAACGACAAGCTGGAGACCATTGAGGAGCTAGGCCTCGTCAAGGGGTACCCACCCGAGGTGCTGGCCAAGCTGCGCGGCATGGTCACGGTGTACGGGATGACGAACGGCATCGCCGCGGCGAAGATCAACATCAACACCGCCCCGAAGGAGGTCCTCATGTCGCTGGACGACAGCCTCATGACCGGGGACCAGGTGGCCCAGATCCTCGAGTACCGCAAGACCAAGGTGATCAAGACCCTTGCCGACGTGTTCGGCAGTTCGCCGCTCACCAACACCCTGTCCTTGAAGGTGGGATGCAAGGGGTTCATTTACCGCATCCGTTCCGAGGGGAAGGTGGGAGAAAGCGTCAGTGTCGCCGAGGCCGTGGTGACCGACGTTGAGGGAACAACGCCCAGGATCCTTTACTGGAGAGAATATTGATGGACATGCTGATCGTACAACTGAAAAGGTCCGAGCTGGTGCTCGCCTCCTTCAAGGCGAAGAAGGGGGGGGCGACCTTCCTCTCCGCCGAGCGGCACCCGCTTGCCGGCGAGGAGGGGGAACTCTCCCGCATCATCGCGGGGAGCGACATCGCCGCGGGAGAGCATCGCGTGGTCCTCGCCCTCCCGCCGTCCTCGCTGTTCATGAGGGAGCTGGAACTCCCCATCACGGACCGCGCCAAGGTCCGCGAACTCCTCCCGCTCGAGCTGAAGGGGGAGACCGCGCTCGACACCGACCAGCTAGCCTTCGACGCCCTGCCGCTTGCCGGCGGCAAGGTGCTCGCGGTCTGGGGCAAGGTCCAGGACCTCTCCGAGAAGATCGCGCTCCTGAAAGAAGCGGGGCTCGAACCCGAAGTAGTCACCGCGTCCCTGTTCCACTGGGAAAAGCTCGCCCCCGCCGCCGGGACCGTGGCCGTGAGCGACGGCGAGGCGCTGGCGGCGTACCGTGACGGCGCCCCCATCTACTTCCGTGCCCTCCCCCCGGGTGCCGGCGAGGCGGAGCTTACGCGCACCATCGCCGCGCTGGAACTCTCCCGCGAGCTGCGTGTGGACCGGATCGTCTCGCACGCCCCCGGGAAATTGGAGGGGGACGCGGAGTCGCCGTCGGGCAAGGATCTCTACGAAGCCTTCGGCGACGACCCGCGCGCCTCGCACGATCTTGCCGGCGCCTATGCGCTCGCCGCCGCAGTCGCTGACGGCTCCGCCGTCAACTTGCGCCGCGGGCCGCTTGCCTACACCGCCGCAACGGAAAAGCTCTACCAGCGTCTCAAGGTGAGCCTCATACTCGCCGCGGCCCTCGTCCTTCTCATCTTCGCCGAGAGCGGCGTGCGCTACTACCTCGTGAAACGCGACCTCACCTCGCTCGACCGCACCATCACCGGCATCTACAAGGAGGTCTTCCCGACCCGCAAAAAGGCAGTGGACGAGGTGGCGGAACTGCGCTCCGAGATCAAGCGCCTGGAAGGGGCCAAGACATCCAGCAACGTGCTCAAATTCCTGAAGGACCTCTCCGAACTGAAGGGGGAGGATGTGGGGGGGATCTACGAGACCGAGGTGACCGGCAACGACGTGCGCCTCAAGGGTGACGCGAAGAGCATCCAGGCCGCGAGCGATTTCAAGGGACGCGCCGCCCTCCTCCTCGAGGGAGCCGAGGTCAGCGAGACGAAGTCCCGCGCCGACGGCAGCATCACCTTCACGCTGAGCGGAAAGATCAAGGGGGTGAACCAATGAGCCGCCAGGAGATGATCAGCATGCTGCAGGGGATGGACAGCACGATCCGCCAGCGCATCGGCATAGCACTCGCCGTCCTCCTCGCCATCGTGGTCGCGCTCTCGGCGATCAACAGCCGCATCACCACGCTCGAGCACAAGCGGGCCGCCCGCGAGGCGGACATCGGCGAGATGATGCGCCTGAAGCTGCGCTTCCAGGAGGCGAACGCCGGCGCCCAGCGCATGGCGAACCGGCTCATGGCCACCCGGCCGGACGACTCGCCCGCGAAGATCATCGAGGAGACCGGCATCAAGGGGCGCGGCAGCCAGATCAAGCCGGTCAAGGGTGACGACATCCCGGGCTACGTCGAGGACGCCGCCGAGGTGAGGATGGAGGGGCTTTCCGCCAACGAGGCCGTCAACCTCATCTACCGCCTCGAGAAGGGTACGCGCCCGGTGACGGTGAAGAAGGCCCTCATAAAGCAGAGGTTCGACGATCCCTCGAAGCTCGACGTCGCACTCACCATCGCGCTGATCAAGCCTGCACCGGCGGGGAAATAGATGAACAGACGTGCCCTATACCTTGCCCTGGGCATCCCCTCGGCGATCCTGCTGTTTTTGCTGCTTACGCTTTTGTTCACCCCGAACTACGCCATAAAGGGTGTGCTGGTGCGGGCCGCGGAGAATGCCGGTTACACGCTCGAGTGCGCCGGCCTGGGCAAGGGTTTTCCGCTCGCCCTGCACGCCGACAAGGTGGAGCTCGGCACGGCCAAAGGGACCGTGTTGAAGCTCTCGGAGGTGAAGTTGCGCCTCGAGATGCTCCCCCTTCTCACCGGTAAGGCCCGCCTCGCCTACCGTTGCACCATCGGCACCGGTGAGGCGAACGGGGAGCTGGAGCTCGGCAAGGGCAAGGGTTGGAGCCTGCAGTGCCGCGGGGTTCGACTGGAAGATATCCCCTTCTTCAGTACCGTGGCCGAGGCCAAGGTCAGGGGGGAACTGAGGGTGAACGGCAAAATGGAGGGTGGCAAGGGTGGCAACGCGGGCGACCTGCAACTGGAGGTCCGCTCCGCCGAGGTCGCCGGGGTCAAGATCGGCGCCATGCCGCTTCCCGATGCCGCTTACCGGGAAATACGCGGCGTGTTGAAAGTCGAAAAAGGGCGTGCCGTTTTAAAAAGCTTCACCCTCAACGGCGACGGCATCTACGTCCGCCTTTCCGGGGACACCGTCTTAGGGACTCCGCTCGGCGCATCCCCGCTCAACCTGACCATGGAGATGATGCCGAAGCCCTCCTTCCTCGAGCGGCAGAAGTTCGTGTTTTTACTGCTGACCAAGTACCAGAGCTCCCCCGGCGCCTTCAGCGTGCCGATCCGCGGCACCCTCGCCCATCCGTCCATGTAGCCTCAAACAAAACACGGTTTCAGATTTTGGGTTGCATTTGCCTCCTCTCTTACTTAACATTACCGTAATGAGCGAGGTGCAGCGCTCGTCTTAACGAGAGGACCAACCCATGATCGAGTTCCGCGGCGTCCACAAGTGGTTCAAGAAGCTCCATGTGCTGAACGACATCAACCTGCACGTGAAGCCCGGCGAGGTTGTCGTCGTCTGCGGTCCCTCGGGCAGCGGCAAGTCGACCCTGATCAGGACGGTGAACCAGTTGGAGCCGATCGACCAGGGGACCCTGATCGTCGACGGCAAGGACTTGAGCGACAGGAAACTCAACCTCAACGCCCTGCGCGCCGAGGTCGGTTTCGTCTTCCAGCAGTTCAACCTGTACCCCCACCTCACCGTACTTTCGAACATCACCCTCGCCCCGATCAAGATCAGAAAGACACCCAAGGCGGAAGCGCAAGAGCAGGCCATGGCGCTTCTCGAGCGGGTGGGGCTTGCCGAGAAGCGCGACGCCTACCCTGCGCAGCTCTCCGGCGGGCAGCAGCAGCGCGTCGCCATCGCCCGCGCGCTCGCCATGAAGCCGCGCATCATGCTCTTCGACGAACCCACCTCCGCGCTTGACCCGGAGATGATCGGCGAGGTGCTCGACGTCATGCAGAAGCTCGCGCAAAGCGGCATGACCATGGTGGTGGTCACCCACGAGATGGGGTTCGCCCGCGAGGTATCAAAACATGTCGTCTTCATGGACCAGGGGACCATACTGGAGAAGGCCTCACCCGAAGAGTTCTTCAAGAACCCGCAGCACGACAGAGCGAAGCAGTTCCTGAAACAGCTGCTCTCACCGATGCATTAAACCCAACGGCCGTTCTAGGTTCTAGGTTCTAGGTTCTACGTTCTACGTTCTACGTTGACGGCAAAACCTATCGGGCTTTGTGACTCGCGCACCGTGACTTGCTCCACCAGTAAACAAAAAACGAAACGACTTCACTTTTTTGCCTTCCGAAGATGCACTAGGAAATCGCTCTGGTATAATCCCGTACGCCTTGTTTCAACCTAGAACGTAGAACGTTTTTTATCCCACAAAGGAGGAATGTTTGATGAAAAAACTGGTGACGCTTTTTGCTGCAATGGCTCTTACGGTACTCATGGCTCAGGTGGCTCTCGCCGCCGACACCCTGGCCGAGGTGAAGAAGAAAGGGGTGCTCGTCGCGGGCGTGAAGGACTCGCTCCCCCCCTTCGGCTACATCGATGAGAAGAGCCGCGAGATCGTCGGCTACGACATCGACTTCGTCAAGTACATCGCCAAGAAACTCGGCGTGAAGGTCGAACTGAAGCCGGTCACCTCGGCTTCCCGCATGCCGCAGCTCATGGAAGGGAACATCGACATCATCGCCGCCACCATGACCAAGAACCCGGAGCGCGCGAAGCAGATCGACTTCAGCTACACCTACTTCCTCACCGGGCAGAAGTTCATCACCAAGAAGGGACAGGTGAAGAGCCTCAAGGACCTGCAGGGCAAGAAGATCGGCACCGCCAAAGGGTCCACGTCCGAGCAGAACGTCTCCAAGGCGATCCCCACTGCCACCATCCTCTCCTTCGACGATTACCCGCAGGCGTTCCTCGCGCTGCAGCAGGGCAAGGTTGCCGCCGTCACCACCGACGAGTCGATCCTCGCCGGCATCCTCGGCAAGGCGCCCAACCGCAGCAAGTTCGAGATCCCGAACCTGCAGATCTCCGAAGAGCCGTACGGCCTCGGCATGCGCAAGGACGACAAGAACTTCGTCGCCTTCGTGAACAAGACCCTGCTCGAGATGGAGAAAAACGGCGAAGCGAAGAAGATCTTCGAGAAGTGGTTCGGCCCGAAAACCGCCACCCCGCTCAAGCGCACCTTCAAGATCACCGCCGACAAGTAGCATCTCTTGCTAACCGGTTCCACAAAAGCAGTTGCTTGCACGTCGAACCGTCCCCAGCTCTCCCCCTCCCTTGACGGGAGGGGGCAGGGGGGTGGGTGAATCTGCCATTGCCGCAAAGGTGGCACCCTCCCCCACCCCCTAACCCCCTCCCGCAAGGGGAGGGGGGATTACATCGTTACCGCAACATCCTGACCGGAACAACTTCTGCCCCGCTCTGCCATTTCTCCGGCTGAATTCCCTTTTTCCCGCCCCTCGATCTTGGTCATCTTTGCCTCAGACAGATCGTTTCCAGTACGGCACAAGATTAACTGCTGCTTTGATTGCTTCAATGCTGGATCAACGCCCCCATTTCAGTGCCTAAACCCTTGACAATTCACCTCAAGACGTTATATAAATCCATGCTTAAAATTAACTCTGTTTTAATACCAAGGAGGGGGCAATGAGAGTAGCAAAGTTTTTCAACCTTGTAGCGGCCCTTGCGCTGTTCGCTTTTGTGGGAACCGCAGCCGCTGCCGATCCCGCACAACCTGCGGCAGTACTGAGCAATACGGACTGTGTGAAGTGCCATGAGCAGCCGCCCAAGGATATCGCCGCTGCCGGTGGCAAGCACAAGACCGAGGTGACCTGCCAGGACTGTCACGTCGGCCACCCGCCCAAGGTTAAGAAACCGATCCCGCAGTGCAGCCAGTGCCACGACGGCAAGCCGCACTACAAGCTCCAGGGCTGCCTCGGCTGCCACTCCAACCCCCATACTCCGAAGAACATAAAGTTCGGCAACAACGTGACCGATCCGTGCCTCACCTGCCACAGCGGCCAGATCGAGCAGCTGCGCACCTTCAAGAGCAAGCACACCGCCCTCAACTGCTCGTTCTGCCACAACGTCCACGGCCGGATTCCGGAGTGCACCCAGTGCCACAAGCCGCACTCCAGCGACATGGGCGCCAAAGACTGCAAGGTCTGCCACCAGGCACACAAGCCGGCTGACGTGACCTACAAGTCCGACACCCAGTCCAAGATGTGCGCCGCCTGCCACGGCAAGGCGTTCAGCCTGCTCACCTCCAGCACCGCGAAGCACAGCAAGCTTGCCTGCGTCTACTGCCACCAGAACAAGCACAAGATGGTGCCGCAGTGCACCCAGTGCCACGTGAAGCCGCACCCGGCCGCCATCATGGCGAAGTTCCCGAAATGCGGCGAGTGCCACAGCATCGCCCACGACCTGAACCGTTGGGGTGACGCGGCGGCCCCGGCTCCGGCTGCCAAGCCGGCTGCCCCGGTCAAGCCTGCTGCCAAGCCGGCCAAACCGGCCAAGAAGTAACGACTCCTGCAGCACATCGGGGAGGCCACGCGGCCTCCCCGACCTTTTTACCCCTCCCACGTAATCCAAAAGCCTTTAAAAATTCAGTTCCCGTAACACCAGGAGGATCGCATGCTCTTTCTACAGATAACCTCGGCAGTGACGGCGGTAACACTCGTGATCCTGGCAATGTGCATGATACCGGTTCTCGCGGAACTAAAGAAGGCGGCTGTCTCAATGCAGAGTGCCGCCGACCTTTTGCAAAAGGAAATCACCCCGCTGGTGCAGGAGTTGCGCGACACGGTCTCCGACGTACAGACAGTGACGAGCGCCGCTGCTGCCAACGCCGACGGAGTGAACATGCTTTTGTGCGAGCTCGGCCACGCCGGACACAACATACGCATGATCAACAAGGTGCTGGGGATCGCCTCAGACATCGTGACGAACTCTTCGGTCTATGCGACCGGCCTCAAGGTTGCGGCAAGATATATTGTTGATAGAATAGTGAAATCCAAAATTAGGGGGTAACACCATGTCAAAAGATAAAGATATCGGGACCGGAACCATGCTGCTTTCCTTCCTTGCCGGCGCCGCGGTAGGCATCGGCGCCGCACTTTTGTTCGCGCCTAAGACCGGCGAGGAGCTGCGCGGCAGGATCAAGGACATGGCCGACGACGCGGTGGACAAGATCAAGGAATACGCGAACGAGGCACAGGAAAAGATCAGGACCAGCTACGAGGACGGCAAGGATCTGGTGCTGGAAAAGAAGAACATCATCGCCTCCGCCATCGAGGCGGGCAAAGAGGCGATGGAGCGGGAAAAGGAAAAGCAGAAGTCCCAACAGGTATAAGGGGAGCTCCCCCGCCGAAAAGCCCACCCCGGTGGGCTTTTTTTCGTTCAAGCAGACGCCCCTTAGGGGAGCAGACGGTGCATCCAAGTATGAATGACAACAACAAGAACAAGCTCCCCGGCATGATCTGGCGCCACGACCCGACACAGTTAAGCGGCTGGAAGGGGAAGGGACTGAGGCTTTTGCAGTTTCTGGACTTCGTCTTCGCCAACTTCATGGCCAACAACGCGCTCCTGCGCGCGACGGCCCTCTCTTTCACCTCGCTCCTTTCGCTGGTGCCGCTTCTGGCCCTCGCCTTCTCGGTGCTGAAAGGACTCGGCGCCCAGAACCGCCTGGTGCCGCTTATCCTCAAGCAGGTGACCGCAGGCAACGAGGAGGTGGTGGACCGGGTCATCTCCTACATAGGCAACACCAACATGGGTTCGGTAGGGGCCATAGGCCTTGCCGCGCTCCTCTTCACCGCGATCAGCATGCTGGGAAGCATCGAGGAGGCCTTCAACGCCATCTGGGGCGTACCGGAGACCCGCTCCTTTTACCGCAAGTTCAGCGACTACCTGAGCGTCCTCATCAGCGCGCCGCTTCTGCTGCTCGCCGCGACCAGTATCACCACCACGCTGCAGAGCAAGTGGCTCACCAGCTGGATCATCGAGAAGACCTACCTCGGGGACCTGTTCCTGTTCACCCTGGGGCTCACCCCCTACCTCGTGGTCTGGACCGCCATCTTCCTTTTGTACGTCTTCATCCCCAACACCCGGGTACGCTTCGATTCAGCCGCCGTGGGCGCGGTACTCGCCGGGACGCTCTGGCAGTTCGCCCAGTGGGCCTACATCCACTTCCAGGTGGGCGCCGGCAACTACAACGCCATCTACGGCACCCTGGCCGCCCTCCCGATCCTCATGGTCTGGCTCTACGTCAGCTGGATCATCGTCCTCTTCGGGATGGAGGTCGTCGCGGCGCACCAGAACCGGAGCACCTTCCGTCGCGACATCCGCGGGCGCGAGATCAGCCACGCCCTGCAGGAGCTGGTCGCACTAGCGGCACTTCGGCACATCGCCGACTCCTTCTACCGCGGCGAGCCCGCCTGGGGAGAGCACCACTTGGCCGTCAAACTCGGCATCCCGCTGCGCATCGTGCGCGACACCCTGGAGCATCTGCGCGAACAGGGGTTCATCGTGCAGGCGGGCGAGGGACGCGGCAGCTTCTATCCCGCCCGCGACCTCGACCAGGTCTCCATCGCAGACGTGCTCCTCTCCCTCAGGCGGCGCGGCGCCTCGGCCGCCATCGTCGGCGAGGAGCAGGCGGATGCGATTCTCGCAAGCTCCGAACGCGCCCTTTGCGCCGCCCTGGAGGGGCTTTCCCTGAAGGATCTCGCGCTGCCGGAAAAGCGCCCTGACGTCGTTGACAAAGGGGGAGCAGTTGACATATAGTGGCCCGATTAAACTGACGGCCAGAAGCGGGACATGCAAGATTTCAAAGATATAGACAAAGAGAAAAGCAAAAGAAGATTCCTCAGGGCGAAGGAACAGGACGGGCGCAACACCTTCAGGCAGATCAAGGAGACCAAGCCGCAGAAGAAACGGCTCAAGTACATCCTTCCTGCCATCGCACTCCTGCTTGCCGGCTACCCCATCATCTCCCTCTTCGGTTCCCCGCGCGCCAAGAGCGCGCCGACCGCTGCGAAGCCCGCCGCGGTATCCCTCTCCAAACTGGATCAGGGAAGCGCCTTCAAGCTCGCCGCCGGGGCCTATTCCAGCGCCCGCGTGCAAAACGGCAAGCTGTCGGCGCCCCTGCCGCAGGGGGGAGAGGTGATCTACAGCATCGACGCCGAGGTGCAGCAAAAGGTCGCGAAGCTCTTCGCCGACTACAAGGTCCCCTACGGGCTCTTCGTCGCCATGGACCCCAAGACGGGACGCATCCTCGCCGCGGTATCCCACTCCGCCTCCCGCCCCGGCTGGGAGAAGGACGCCAACTACCACCTCTATCCGATGGCCTCTCTCTTCAAGATCGTGACCGCGACGGCCGCCCTGGAAGAGAAGAAGGTCGGGCCTCAGACCCCCTTCGCGTTCAACGGCAAGCTCACCTCGGAAAGCCCGAAGTACTGGAGGGTGAAACCGGGGCGCGGCAACCAGACCATGCCGCTCTCCCTCGCCATGGGAAAATCGGTGAACCCGGTGTACGGCCGCCTGGCCGGAGAGGTGGTGGGACGCGACCCGCTGCTTTTGTACGCGGGGAGGTACGGCTTCAACCAGCCCATGTTCCCGAGCAGCCCGATCGCGGCGAGCACGGCCCCGGCGCCTGGCACCATCGACGAGCTGATGCGGATGGGGGCGGGGCTCAACCGCGAGGTGAAGATCTCCCCGTTCCACGCCGCCGCCATCATGGCATCGGTGGCCAACGGCGGCGTGATGATGGCCCCTTCGCTTGCGAGCGAGATCCGCGACGCGAAAGGGAGCGTCGTCTTCACCCAGAAGCCCCAGCCGTTGCGCACCGTGATGACCCCGCAGACGGCGCAGTCGCTCGCGCAGATGCTCGCCACCACCGTGGAAAGCGGCACCTCGCGCCGCGCCTTCCACGACCGCAGGGGAAGAAGGATGCTCGCCTCGGTTAGAATCGCCGCCAAGACCGGCTCCATCGACGGCACCGATCCCGCGGGACACTACAGCTGGTTCGCCGCCTATGCTCCGATGGAAGATCCCCAGATCGCGCTCGCGGCGCTCGTGATCAACGAGAACAAGTGGCGCATCAAGGCGACCACGGTGGGCGAACAGGCGCTCGAGGCGTTTTTCCGGTAGGTGAGATGATGGAATGTTCGGGATGCGGGACCTGCTGTGTCGCTCCTGACATCAGCGCCCTGGGGAAGAAGGTCGGCGAGCGGTGCCCGCACCTGGGAGAGGGTGAGCGCTGCGGCATCTACGCCGAGCGTCCCGCGGTATGCCGCGGCTATCGCCCCGACGAGATCTGCCAAAGGGTGGCGGCGCCGACCCTGGAGGAGCGGGTGGCACGCTACCTGGAGCTTTTCGGCCTGGAGCGTTCCTAGCGGAAGCGCTCCAGCGTCACCTTGCCGTCCAAGAGCTGCGCGTACGAGTAATGGGTGATCCAGTCCCCGAGCGCCACGAACCGGCGCCCTCCCTCCTCTTTGACCATGGGGAGGTGGAAGTGACCGGTGATGACGACGTCGCACCCGGCGGCGAACCGCCCGCGGGCGAAGTCTTCCAGGATGGCACGGTAGTCCCAGCGTACCTTGCGCGCGGCGTGCCGGCTGCTTGAGCGGCGCGACAGGGCCGCCGCGGTCCGGTCGGCCAAGCGGCGCGAGAACACGGGAACAAGGGCACGAACCAGGGGGCTGTGCAGCACGGACCGGAAGACACGGTAGCGGTAGTCGGCGCGGTTGATCTCATCGCCGTGGCACAGGCAGACCCTGAGCCCCTCGATGGTGAACTCGGCACCGCCTGCGTGCACCTCCGCCTGCAACTGCTCGGTGAAGAAGCCCCCCAGATGGAAATCGTGGTTCCCTTCGAAGTAGACGATGCGCACGCCGCGCGCCCTCACCCTCTTCAGGCAGTCGATGATGTCCCGGTAGTGGCCGTAGACCGGCTGCGGGTTCCCGATCCAGAACTCGAAGATGTCCCCCAGCAGGTAAAGGGCGTCCGTGTCGGCGGGGAGCGTGTCCAGAAAGCGGACCAGGGCCCGGTAGTTCTCGTCTTCCGGGGCTCTCAGGTGGGCGTCGGCGATGAAGATCTTGCGCATTGGCGCAATATATACAAAAATAGCGGGTTGGTAAAGGGACGAGGTACGATGCACGCACTGCGCAACCTGGAGATCGTCTGGGAGGACCTGATGGAGGCCTTCGAGAACGCGGACTCCGACATGATATATTTCCTGGACCGCGAGACCGGCGAGGTCTTCTCGGTCCCTACCGAGTACGACGACGAGGCGTTCTGGCAGGAGGTGGACGCCCAGCAGGAGCGCTTCCTCGAGATTCCCCCCTTCGACTACGGCCAGGAGCGCCAACTGGTGCACGCCTTCATCCAGGGGATCGAAAACGAGGGGCTCAAAGGGATGCTGGTGCGCGCCTTCACCGGGAAGCAGTCCCACGGCAGGCTGAACGAGATCCTCTCCTTCTACCCGGAGGAACAGGAGCGCTTCCAGGCCATCAGGGAAAGTTTCCTCACCGAGCGGGCAGCGAACTGGCTCGAAGAGCACGACATCTATCCGCCGGAGCGCCTGTAACCGTTACCGTTGACCAACATCCCCCTTTTGCGTAACATCTCTCAGGTATTTAACGCCACACGGATGCAATAGGCCATGACGAGAATGCGCTCAATCCATCCCCTGTCCGAAATCGCCCTCGTGGTTTTCCTCGCCACCCTGCTCGGCGTCGCCTGGAATAAAACCCTGCTCACCGACGCCTGGCGCGGCGGGACATCCCAAGCCGCCGTCGTCGCACAAGCCGCCCAGGCCGCCGAGGCGGTCCCCATGCCGGTGGGGCTTGCCCAGGCGAAGGAGTTGCACGACTCCGGGCAGGCCGTGCTCGTCGACGCGCGCAGCGCCGACAGTTTCACCAAGGAACACATCGCCGGGGCCCTCTCCCTTCCCCTTGCCGCAGCCAGCGGGAAAAAGCCCCCCCTGCCGAAGAGCGTCACCCCCGACACGATCATCATCGCCTACTGCAACGGCTTTTCCTGCCACGACAGCATGGAGCTCGGAAAACTCCTGATCAAGGCCGGTTACCGCCAGGTCTTCGTCTTCGAGGGTGGCCTTCCCGAGTGGCGCGACGCGGGCTACCCGACCGCCGGAGGGGCATCATGAAACGCATCGACTTCGTGATGGTGCTCCGCATCGCCCTGGGGGGCGTCTTCATCTACGCGGCGATCCCGAAGATCGTCGATCCGGTCGCCTTCGCCGGGAGCGTGGCAGCCTACCGCATCCTCCCCTACTTCTGGAACTACGTCGCCGCGGCGGTGCTCCCCTTTCTCGAACTGATCTGCGGAGTCCTCCTGGTGCTGGGCATCCGGGTCAGGACCGGCGCCCTGATCATCGGCGCGCTGAACCTCGTCTTCATGGTCGCCCTCGCCTCCGCCATCGTGCGCGGCCTGGACATCGACTGCGGCTGTTTCCGCCAAGGGGGCGAAAAGACCACGCCATGGATTGCCCTCGCCCGGGATGCCGTCTTCCTCGCCATGACCGCCGCCGTACTGCGCTACGAGCGGATCCGCGCCGCGCAGCGCTTTTAATTTCTCGCGAAAGCCCTTCCCCCGCCGCTTGCAGTTTTCCCGGAAATCCTGTAGGATGCCGCGTTGTTTCATTAAGCTTCAGGAGATAGTTTTGAACGAGATAGTGCTCCTCATCGGCGCGTACCTGCTCGGATCGGTACCGACCGGTCTGCTCCTGGCCCGGAGCATGGGCATCAACATAAGGGAATGCGGCAGCGGCAACATCGGGGCGACCAACGTCTACCGCACCGCAGGCAAGAAACTCGGCATCATGACCCTCTTGGGCGACTGCCTCAAGGGGCTCATCCCCGTATTGGCCGCCAAGGCGCTGGGGCTTCCTCCCGTCTGGGTCGCCGGCGTTGGCCTTGCCGCCTTTCTCGGACACGTCTACACCGTCTTTCTCCGCTTCAAGGGTGGGAAAGGCGTGGCGACGGCACTCGGCGTCCTGCTCGGCACCGCGCCCCTCGCCGTCCTCTTAGGCATCCTCGTTTTCGCCGCAGTCCTTTACAAATGGCGCTACGTGTCGCTCGCCTCCATCAGCGCCGCGGCCGTCATCCCCGTCCTCGCCTGGGCGACCTGCGCCACCCGGGAAGTGACCGGCATGGCATTCGTCATCGCGGTCATCGTGATCCTCAAGCACCACGAGAACATCGCAAGGCTGCGGGCCGGCACGGAAAACAAGTTCAAAGCCTGATCGTCCGCTTCCCCATGCAGATTCCCGCACTCATCACGGGAAAACCCAACACCCCCATTGCACACCAAATGGGTCATTTCGCCTAAAAAGCGTCTTTCACCGCACCTGCGCAGACATCCCCGGCGGCTCCGCCGCCTTAACCCGCCGTAATCACGTCTATTCCCGTCACACCGCATCCCGCGGTACGCGTCTTGCTCTTCACGACAGGTCAAGAAAAGATCCGCCGTGGAGGAGTGATGTTTTTCAGCAACAGGGCGATGCTCGCCGCGATCATCGTGCCGTTATTTTCGCTCGCCCTTGCTGCGTGCGACGTCTCCCGCGAAGAGCACGGAGAGGCGGCCTCGCTGCTTGCGCCTGAAGGTGCGCCGAACGAGCCGGTTCAGAAGGTGAACGGCTCGGTGATCACCCGGGGCGCGGTGCAGCGCCGCCTGCAGTTGCTCCTGGACCGCAGAGGCCCCGTGCAGCGGACCGGCCCTGAAGAGATTCGCCTGCTGAGACGCGAGGCGCTGGAACAACTTATAGCGGCGGAACTGCTCTACCAGGAGGCCGGAAAGAGCCCGGTGAAGAACCTGGACGAACTCGTCGCGCAGCGCATAGAGCAGTACCGCAACAGGCTCCCAAGCGACGACGCCTTTGCCAGAAGCCTCGACGAGGCAGGGCTTAGCCTCCCGCTCTTGCAGCAGGAGGTAAGAAAAGAACTGGTGGTGAGCGATTTCGTCGACACCAGGTTCGGACAGAAAGTCAGCGTCAGCGAGGACGAGGCGCTCAGTTTCTACGAGGAAAACCGGGAGAAGTTCAAGACAGGAAGCTCCGTCAGGGCAAGCCAGATCCTCGTCGCCGTCAAGGAGCCGTGCGGCGAACGCGACAGGAAACAGGCGCAGGAGAAGGCGGAACGGCTGCTGCAGCGGGTGCGTCAAGGTGAGAACTTCGGGATCATCGCGCAGATGCAGTCCGACTGCGCCAGCAAGGTCAGAGGGGGGGATCTCGGTTTTTTCAGCCGCGGCGACGCGAACCCGCGCATCGAGCAGGTGGCCTTCGCCCTCAAACCCGGGGAGATCAGCAACATCATCCAGACGCCGTACGGCTACCACATCCTGAAGCTGACCGAGAAGCGCCCGCCAAGGCTCGAGACCTACGACGAGGCGCGGGAAGAGATCTTCCAGCTGTTGAAACGGGAGAAGACCATGAAACTGGCGGCGGAGCACGTTGCGCAACTGCGCGCCAGGGCGAGGGTGGAGCGGGTGAACCGGCAATAAAAAAGGCGTCCCTTGCGGGACGCCCTTCGACGAAACGACGTGTGCAGCGGCTCAGGCCGCCTGCGCTTCCACGACCAGCGGGGTCAGGAAACGCTTCATCTTCTTGAGCGCCCCCTCCTCGATCTGGCGCACCCGCTCCCTGGAGATGGAGAAGTGGTCCGCGATCTCCTGGAGGGTCAGCGGGGTTTCCGCGGCGACGCGCTGCTCGATCACGAAACGCTCCTTCTCGTTCAAGTGCTCGAGGGCGCTTGCCACCGTCTGCTCCAGCATGGTGGCCTCCTGGCGCTCGGCCAGCATCTCTTCCTGGTTCTGGCGCTGGTCAGGCAGGCTCTCCAGGAAGGTTCCCCCCTCCCCTTCGAACATCTCGACGTCGAGCGAGAGCTCCCCTCTCAAACGCTGCTCCATCTCCTGCGCCTCGGAATCCTTCACGTCGAGGGACAGGGCGGCCGCGTGCAGGTCACCTTCGCCGGTCATCTGGGCGATGGCCTGCTTCGCCTGGTTCAGCTTGAAAAATAGTTTGCGCTGCGCCTGGGTGGTCCCGATCTTCAACAGGCTCCAGGCGGAAATGATGTGGTTCTGGATATAGGCCCTGATCCACCACACGGCGTAGGAGATGAGGCGGACCCCCTTGGAGGGATCGAACTTGCGCACGGCCATCATGAGGCCGATGTTCCCTTCCTGGATCAGGTCCAGCATCTTCATCCCGTAGGAGCGGTACTCCCCGGCTATCTTCACGACGAAGCGCAGGTTGGCGGTGATCAGCCTGTGGGCCGCCTCCAGGTCGCCTTCGTTGCGGAACCGGCAGGCCAGATCCATCTCCTCGTCCGCCGACAGAAGCGGAAAGCGGTTGATCTCCGCGAGGTACAGGGTAAGGCTGTCTACAGGTACCGGCATGGTGTGTGTCATCGTTCATCTCTCCCTTGTGAGCTGCTTATTTCGTGCGTCGTGTTAGCACTCTCCACTCGTGAGCGCTAACAATATAACAAGGGGTAGGTAAAAAATCAAGGGGATGCCCGGCGATTTGCGGGGGGTTAAATTGCTTGCACGGTCCGCCGCTAATGTGGTAAACGAAAAGATCGAATAAGCGACGCCTGGCGCCGAAAAACCGGAGGTTTTGCCACATGGAGATCAGGATAGTACCGATTAGCGAGGGGGAGAAGAAGGCCAAGTATACCGACGAGTCGCAGCTCGGCTTCGGCAGGATCTTTACCGATTACATGCTGTTGGTCGAGTGGAAAGAGGGTCAGGGATGGGTCGACGGGCGCATCAAGAAATACGAGCCGTTCCAGATTGACCCGGCGGCGCTCGTTTTACACTACGCGCAGGAGATCTTCGAGGGGCTCAAGGCCTACAAGTGGGAGGACGGCACCATCGCCCTCTTCCGCCCGGAGATGAACGCACGCCGCTTCAACCATTCCGCCGAAAGGCTCTGCATGCCTGAGGTCCCGGAAGAGCTCTTCGTGAAAGGGATCGAGCAGTTGGTCGCCCTCGAGAGCGCCTGGGTTCCCGGCTCGGAGGGTACTTCGCTCTATATCCGTCCCGCCATGATCGCCGTCGAACCTCACGTCGGCATCAAGCCTTCGGACCACTACTACTTCTACGTCATCCTTTCCCCGGTGGGCGCCTACTACGCAGCAGGCTTCAACCCGGTCAAGATCATGGTCGAGGACAAATACGTCCGCGCCACCCCCGGCGGCACCGGCGAGGCGAAGACCGGCGGCAACTACGCGAGCTCCCTCAAGGCGGGGCTCGAGGCGAAGAAAAAGGGTTACGACCAGGTGCTCTGGCTGGACGGCGTGCACAAGCGCTACATCGAGGAAGTCGGCTCGATGAACATGTTCTTCGCCTACGGCGACACCATCGTCACCGCGCCGCTCGAGGGTAGCATCCTGCGCGGCATCACCCGCGACTCCGTGATCACCCTGGCCAAATCCATGGGGCTCAAGGTCGAGGAGCGCAAGATCGACGTGAACGAACTCATGCAGGACCTGAAGAGCGGCAAGGTCACCGAGGCCTTCGGCAGCGGCACCGCCGCCGTGGTCACCCCGGTAGGGACCCTTTGCTATGCGGGCGAGACGGTCCAGGTCGGCAACGGCGGCGTCGGCAAACACACCCAGAAGCTGTACGACACCTTGACCGGCATCCAGACCGGCAAGATAGAAGACAAGTTCGGCTGGATGATCAAGGTCAAGTAGAGCCGAGCTCATATGGATAAAAAGGGGACAGGCACCTTCCGGAGCCTGTCCCCTTTTTTAATTCAGTCCTCTTCCCCTCTCCCTCCGGGAGAGGGCAGGGTGAGGGCGTCGGCAGCTGCAACCTCCTCACTTCGTGGCAATCCCCTCACCCGCCCGTTGGGCACCCTCTCCGAGGGGAGAGGGGAGTGGTTAAAAGAGGTCCATCTGCCCGTGCAGCAGCTCGCCGGGAGGCGGCGCGGTCTTGCCTGCCCCCTCGAGCCCCTTCCACGACTGGCCGGTCCGGAGCATTTCCTGAAGCCATTTTTTCGGGACCGAACGGTAACGGCACCGTTTGAGCGAGTCGACGGTTATGGTGGCGGAAACCACGCCCCGACGAATACGCGGCACGATCTCCTTTATTCTTGCGATGAAGAGGAAACAGCGCGTCGCGTCTTTATGCTCCAGGAGCACCTCGTCACCGATAACCGCAAGACAGATGCCGTGGTGACGCTTGTTGTCCGTAAAGAAGCTGACCGCACAACCTGGAGTGGCTACGACCGGCTTGGCTAATTCCTCCGCATCCCACACCAACTCCTCGGCATCGTCCGGTTCCTCGTCGAAAGATGCGTCGGGGTCCTCACCGTAAAACAGATTCTCATCTGCAGCCCAGTCCAGGTCGTCATCGAGATCATCCTCGGCGCCTGCATGCAGCTCCGCCTCGGTCTCGGGATCGTCCTCGACCTCACAGCCCGTATCTTTGCTCGTGAACTTTGCCAATGTTTCTCCCCTGCAAGCCACAGCGTCGTTAGTCGTGCCAACCATTTCGCGCCAACCGTGAGCCGCAGAAACGCTGCAATCGCCGCCGCGATAATGCCATATCTCGCCGCGCACTACAAGCCTTGGCGCGGGGAGAACTACACGGCCCGCCCGCCGGCGACGGCAGTTAAAAGCGGCGCCCCGCCTTGACACACTACACTCGCCTCCCTATCTTCTTTAAAGACTTAGGAGGCAACCCCATGATTAGACCCGAAAAAATGACCGTAAAGACCCAGGAAGCGATCGCCACGGCGCACGAAAACGCCCTCGCCATGTCCGCTCCCGGCATAGAAGCCGAGCACCTTCTGCTCGCCCTGATCGACCAGGAAGGGGGCTTCGTCCCCGACCTCATCAAGAAGATCGGCGCTCCGCTGCCGCGCCTGCGTGAAAGCGTGGACGAAGCGCTCAAACGCCTCCCCAAGGTGACCGGCGGCGCGCAGGTCGGGCTCTCCGCGGCTTTGAACCGCATCCTCGATCAGGCCCAGAAGGAAGCGGACGGCATGCACGACGCCTTCGTCTCGACCGAGCACCTTTTGCTGGCGCTCGTCGCGTCCAAGGACACCCCGAGCGGAAGGCTCTTGAGCCAGAACGGGGTGACCCGCGACGGCATCCTCACCGCGCTCAAGGAACTGCGCGGCGGCGAGGCGGTCAACGAGCAGGACCCGGAACAGAAATACCAGGCGCTCGCCAAATACTGCCGCGACCTCACCGAGCTTGCCCGCCAGGGGAAACTCGACCCGGTGATCGGCCGCGACGACGAGATCCGCCGCGTGCTCCAGGTGCTGTCGCGCCGGACCAAGAACAACCCGGTCCTGATCGGCGAGCCGGGCGTCGGCAAGACCGCCATCGCCGAAGGGCTCGCCCAGCGCATCGTCTCGGGCGACGTCCCCGAGACGCTGAAGGACAAGGTCATCATGGCGCTGGACATGGGGGCGCTCATCGCGGGGGCCAAGTACCGCGGCGAGTTCGAGGAGCGGCTGAAGGCGGTCATCAAGGAGGTGGCCCGCTCGGAGGGGAGGATCATACTATTCATCGACGAGATGCACACTTTAGTCGGTGCGGGAGCGGCCGAAGGCGCCATGGACGCCTCCAACATGCTGAAGCCCGCCCTTGCCCGCGGCGAGCTGCACTGCATCGGCGCCACGACGCTGAACGAGTACCGAAAGCACATCGAAAAGGACGCGGCACTGGAGCGGCGCTTCCAGCAGGTCTACGCCGGGGAGCCGAGCGTCGAGGAAACCATCTCCATCCTGCGCGGCCTCAAGGAGAAGTACGAGAACTACCACAAGATCCGCATCAAGGACTCGGCGATCATCGCCGCGGCGACCCTCTCGGATCGCTACATCACGGACCGTTTCCTCCCGGACAAGGCGATCGACCTCATCGACGAGGCGGCGTCCCGGCTCAGGATCGAGATCGATTCGAAACCTACGGAAATAGACGAGATCGACCGGCGCGTCATCCAGCTGGAGATCGAGCGCCAGGCCATGCTGCGCGAGAAGGACGCGAAGGCGCTGGACCGTCTGAAAAAGCTGGAAGAGGAGCTCACCGCTCTCAAAGAACAATCCGCCGAACTGCATGACCACTGGCAGCGGGAAACCAGCATTCTGAAGGAGTTGGGCGATCTCAAGGAGCGCAGGGAAGAGAAGGTGGAGGAGGCGAAACGCGCCGAGCGCGACGGGCTTCTCGCACGCACCGCGGAGATCCGCTACGGCGAGATCCCGGCTCTCGAGAAGGAGATGGAGGACAAGCGGCTCACCCTCGAGGCGATCCAGAAGGAAGGGAAGATGCTCCCCGAGGAGGTCGACGCCGAGATGGTGGCCGAGGTGGTCGCCAAGTGGACCGGCATCCCGGTGAACCGCATGCTGGAGACGGAAAGCGAGAAACTCGTGCGCATGGAAGAGCGCCTGAAAAGCCGGGTCGTAGGCCAGGACGAGGCGCTCACCCTCGTAGCCAACGCGGTGCGCCGCGCGCGAAGCGGTCTCTCCGACCCGAACCGCCCGATCGGCTCCTTCATATTCCTGGGTCCCACCGGCGTCGGCAAGACCGAGACGGCGCGGGCGCTCGCATCGTTTCTGTTCGACGACGACCAGGCCATCGTGCGCATCGACATGAGCGAATACCAGGAGAAGCACACCGTCGCCCGTCTCATCGGCGCTCCGCCGGGATACGTCGGGTACGAAGAGGGTGGACAGCTGACCGAGGCGGTACGGCGTCGCCCCTACTGCATCGTGCTCTTCGACGAGATCGAGAAGGCCCACCCGGAGGTGTTCAACGTCTTCCTGCAGATCCTCGACGACGGGCGGCTCACCGACGGCCAGGGGAGGACGGTCGATTTCAAAAACTCGGTGATCATCATGACCAGCAACCTGGGTTCGCAGTGGATCCAGCAGTACGGCGCCACCGACTATGCGAGGATGCAAAGCGAGGTGATGGAGACGCTCAGGGAGGCATTCAAGCCGGAATTCCTGAACCGGGTGGACGAGATCGTCATCTACCACGCCCTGCCGCTCGAGCGGATCAAGGAAATCGTCTCGATCCAGTTGAACGCCCTCGTCCGGCGTCTCGAGGAAAGGAGCATCGTTCTCGACGTCACCGATCAGGCCAAGGAATTCCTGGCGCGCGAAGGGTACGATCCCGCCTACGGCGCCCGTCCGCTGAAGCGTGCGCTGCAGCGCAAGATCCAGGACCCGCTGGCCCTCATGCTGCTGGAAGGAAAATTCGGCCCCGGCGACGTGGTCCGGGTCGATCTGGCTCCCGGCGGGGACAGCCTCGTGATCACCAGGCAATAGTGAATACATTAAGCGAAAACTAACGAATTGCTATTTTACGGTGAAGCTGCTATGGTACGCGGCGCAAAGCTGCAGTTTTGCGCCGCTTGCGCGGCATCTCGATCGGGGAGTCTTTCAATGAAGCGTTATTCAACTATTATGTCGGTCCTCGTAACCCTGGCACTGCCCGTCGCTGGGACCTGTGCAGACGCACCCAAGGCGCCTGAAAAGGCGGATACCAAAGTCGAAGCGGCCACCGCCCCCGCCGCATCCGATGCAAAGGCGCAGAAAGTCGAGGCCATCACCAAGTCCGTGCAGAAGAGCGGGCACAGCATGATGATGGCGGGGACCCCTGCTCCGGGCACCCCGGAAGCGAACCCGAACGCGGCCGGCAAGGTCGTCGAAACCATGAACTCCGGCGGGTATACCTACGCCAACCTCGAATCCGACGGCACCAAGACCTGGGTTGCCTATCCGGTCCTCGAGACCCGCGTGGGCGAGAACCTCTCTTTCCACAACTGCATGCCGATGACCAACTTCCAGAGCAAGACGCTGAACCGCAAGTTCGACACCATCCTGTTCTGCAGCGCACCGGACGTTGCCGCAGCCGCAGCCAAGCCCACCCAGAAGGAGGCGAAGAAGGCCGCCCCCGGCGACAAGATCAAGGTTGAAAAAGCAAACGGCGCCAACGCCTACACCGTCGAGGAGATCTTCTCCAAGCGCGCCGCCCTGGACGGCAAGCAGGTGGTGGTGCGCGGCCAGGTCGTCAAGGTCGCAGCCTCCATCATGAACAGGAACTGGGTGCATCTGCAGGACGGCACCGGCAGCGACAGCAAAAAAACCAACGACCTCGTGGTGACCACCAACGACAACGCCGAAGAAGGGGATATCATCACCGTCACCGGCACCCTCGCCAAGGACAAGGACTTCGGCGGCGGCTACCGCTACAACGCGATCATCGAGAAGGGTATCGTGATGAAGTAACGTCTCTCGCCACATGCACCGGCAAAGGCCCTCCGTTTCGCGGAGGGCCTTTTTTGATCGTGGACAAAATCTTTCCGGGACCAGGGACAGGGATACAGACCATGTCGACCACATCGCTACTGATAGCACTCTACTTCTGCCGCTTCGCCGCCGTATGCCTGCTGCGCTTTATGAACCTGAGCCACCTGAAGCGCTACGGCGCCACGGTCCCGGAGGGGTTCGAGGGTGCGATCGACGCGGACGCCCTGGCGAAATCGTCCCGCTACACCTTCGCGCAGAGCAGGCTCGCGCTCATCGAGTCCATCTTCGACAGCGCATTTTTACTGCTCTTCATGTTCACCCCGCTGCTGCCGCTATACGATGCCTGGATCGGGTCGTTGACCGGCTCCTTCCTTTTGCGCGGTGTTCTCTTCATGCTGGTGCTCACCCTGGTGCAGGAGGTCCTCGAGATCCCCTTCTCGCTTTACCGCACCTTCCGGCTGGAGAGAAGCTTCGGTTTCAACACCACAACGGCCCGCATCTGGCTCTCCGACTTTTTCAAGTCTACCCTGATCTCTTCGGTCATTACCGGCATCGTCATCTCGGCGGCCCTTCTTCTCGTCGAACACTCCCCCGATCTTTGGTGGCTCTGGGTCTGGGCCTTCTTCGCTCTCTTTTCCATCACGATGATCTACATCTCGCCGTACCTCATCGAGCCGCTCTTCTCGAAGTTCGAGCCTTTGAAGGACGAGGAACTTGCCGGGGAGATCCGGGGGATGCTCGAGAGAGCCGGCCTGCACGTGAAGGACGTACAGCAGATGGACGCCTCGCGCCGCAGCCTCCACTCCAACGCCTACTTCACCGGCATCGGCAGGGTGAAAAGGATCGTGCTGTACGACACGCTTCTCGAGCAGATGGACCGCCCCGAGGTGCTCGCCATCCTCGCGCACGAGGCCGGACACTGGAAAAAGGGACACATCTGGAAACGGCTGGTGCTCATGGAGGCGGGGGCGCTCGCGCTCTTTTTCCTGGTGCACCAGTTGCTTGCATGGGGCGGGCTTCCCACGCTCTTCGAGCTGGGGGAGGCGTCCTTCATGGCGCAGATCCTCATGGTGAGCTTTTTGTTCTCACTCGTCTCCTTCCCGCTCACTCCGCTCGGGGCATGGCTTTCGCGCCGCAACGAGTGGGAGGCGGACCGTTTCGCCGCCGCGCTCTCAGGCACGCCCGGTGCGCTCGCCTCCGCCCTCGTCAAGCTCTCCAAGGAAAACCTCTCCAACCTGCATCCGCATCCCTTCTACGCATGGTTCTACTACAGCCATCCGCCGGCAGCGGCTCGAGTGGCGGCACTGCGTGCGGCCGAACGAGAAACGGCGTCGGAATAATTAACACTACTTCATTGCGCCGGCCTCCGCGTTCTGGTATTTTTGGAAGGCTCAAGCCGACACGATACCAGCACCCGGAGCCGATGCCATGCGCCTGAACATCCTCATCACCGCCTCAGAAGCCGTCCCCTTCGCGAAGGAAGGGGGCTTAGCCGACGTGGTCGGCGCCCTCCCCCGTTACCTGGCGGCGCGCGGACACGACGTGCGCGTGGTCATGCCGCGCTACTACAAGGTGGACCGGGAGCGTTACGGGCTGCGCCTGCTTCCGGGGACCCTCACGGTCCCCATGGGGATCATCGGCAACATGTACTGCGGCGTGTACGAGGGGAGGATGCCCGGCTCCGACGTGCCCATCTACTTCCTGGAGCATGAAAGCTTCTACGGGCGCGACTCTTTGTACGAAACGGACAACCAGGGGTACCTGGACAACGACAACCGCTTCATCTTCCTCTCCAAGGCAGGCCTGGAAATCTGCAAGATGATCCAGTTCACCCCGGATGTCGTGCACGCCCACGACTGGCACACCGCAGCCGTCCCGGTACTCATGAACACCTGGTACCGCCACGACCATCACCTCGGCCGGGCCGCGTCCCTTCTCACCATCCACAACATGCAGCACCAGGGGAGCTTCTACGAGGGGGCCATGGACGTCCTCGGCATCGGCTGGGAGCACTTCAACTTCCTCGAGCTGGAGAAGGAGAACCAGGTGAACCTCCTTAAAGGAGGGATTTACCACGCGACGCTGCTTAACACGGTGAGCGAGGGATACGCACGGGAGATCCAGACCGAGGCGTACGGCTGGGGGCTGGAGGGGGTGGTACGGGAGCGCGCCGGCGTGCTCTCCGGCATCCTGAACGGTGTCGATTACGGCGAGTGGAACCCGGAAGACGACAGACTGCTTCCGGCCAACTACGGCGCCTCCGACATGACCGGCAAAAAGGTGTGCAAGCGGGAGCTGCAGCGCTCGCTGGGGCTTCCCGAGCGCGCAGACGTCCCGCTCATCGGCATGGTGTCGCGCCTGGTGAAGCAGAAGGGGATCGATGTCCTGGCCGAAGCGCTGCCGCGCCTTCTCGACCTCGACATCCAGCTGGTTCTTTTGGGGGCCGGAGAGCCGTGGGCGCACTTCTATTTCGGCGGGATGGCGGCAAAACGTGCCGATCGCTTCGCCTGCCGCATCGGCTACGACAACGCTCTTGCCCACAGGATCGAGGCCGGTTGCGACTTCTTCCTGATGCCATCGGCCTTCGAGCCGTGCGGGCTGAACCAGATGTACAGCATGCGCTACGGCACCCTTCCCATAGTGCGCGCGACTGGCGGGTTGGATGACTCGGTCGACAACTTCGACGCCGCCCGGCGCACCGGCGACGGGTTCAAGTTCTGGAACCTCGACGCGGGAGCGCTGTTCGACACGGTCGGCTGGGCCGTGCACACCTGGTACCATGATCCGGAGGGGATCAAGGTATTGCGGCAAAACGCCATGGCGAAGAGGTTCACCTGGGAAGATGCCGCGCAGAAATACGAGTGGCTTTACCTGGAGGGGATGAGGAGAAAGCTTGGTGAGGACGGTTTTCACCAGGAACTACTGAAGAGGGGGCGGAGCAAAGGAGAAGTCCCCTGCGAGAAGATTGAAGGGTACCAGCCGCAAGCCTAGAACAACAGGTTTCGGTCCAGCCACGTAGCGCAGGTTCCCATGCACCCTCACCGCGCGACGCGACCACCCCACCAACAAACAGGCCCATACCGGCAGGCGGACGCATCTCGGCCGGATAAGCCTATCTCCAGCCAAATAGCACTATTCCGCCACAAATAACACTATTCTCGTCGCAATAACGTTATTGCTGCACGAATAAGCTTATTGCCCCCCAGAATAAGCTTATTTGGCCGCGAATAAGCTTATTCCACCGCAGATAAGCTTATTCCATGGCAAATAAGCTTATTCCACGGCAGATAAGCTTATTCCGTCGGTCGATAAGCTTATTTCGTGGAAAACAAGCTTATTCGTACCCACACAACGCTAGTGCGCCCAGATGGGGCGATTTCCCATGCGCAAAGCGCCAGTCGCACCGATGGCGCCGGTCGACGCCGGAGGAGGACCAATAAAAAAGGCGCCCCGGAAATCCGGGACGCCTTTTTCGCTTCAGCAAAAGCCGGTGCTACATCTTGTTCAGCAGCGGAACGATGAGCAGCGACACGATGTTGATGATCTTGATCATCGGGTTGACCGCCGGGCCGGCGGTGTCCTTGTACGGGTCGCCTACGGTGTCGCCGGTAACGGCAGCCTTGTGGGCTTCGCTACCTTTGCCGCCGTGGTAGCCGTCCTCGATGTACTTCTTCGCGTTGTCCCATGCGCCGCCGCCGGTGGTCATGGAGATAGCAACGAAGATACCGGTGACGATGGAGCCGACGATGACGCCGCCCAGAGCCTTCGGCCCGAGGGTGAAGCCGACGATGATCGGGGCGAGGATGGGGATGAGGCCCGGAACGACCATCTCTTTGAGAGCGGTCTTGGTCACGATATCGACGCAGGAAGCGTAGTCCGGCTTGCCGGTACCTTCCATGATCCCCTTGATGGTGCGGAACTGGCGACGGACTTCGTCGACGACCGCGCCGCCTGCTTTGCCGACGGCTTCCATGCACATAGCGGCGAAGTAGTAGGGGAGCATGCCGCCGATGAAGAGACCGACGATGATCTTCGGATCGGAGAGGGAGAAGGTCTTGTCGGCGATGGTCAGCTCCTGAACGTAGGAGGTGAACAGGATGATGGCGGCGAGACCGGCGGAGCCGATCGCGTAGCCCTTGGTGACCGCCTTGGTGGTGTTGCCGACCGCGTCGAGCGGGTCGGTAACGGCGCGGACGGAGTCATCGAGTTCAGCCATCTCGGCGATGCCGCCGGCGTTGTCGGTGATCGGACCGTAAGCGTCCATGGCGACGACGATACCGGTCAGGGAGAGCATGGAGACCGCGGCGATGGCGATGCCGTACACGCCTGCGCAGTTAGCCGCCACGATGATGCCCGCGGAGATCACGATGACCGGAAGGGCGGTCGCCTTCATGGAGACGCCGAGACCGGCGATGATGTTGGTGGCGTGGCCGGTCTTGGATGCTTCGGCGATGTGCTTGACCGGAGCGTACTCGGTGGAGGTGTAGTACTCGGTGATCCAGAAGATGGCACCGGTGACGACGAGGCCGACGATGGCGGAGATGAAGATGTTGGTCGCGGAGATGACCGCACCGTTGGCCTCGGCAAGCCCCTGCGGGAACATCTGCACGGTGACGAAGTAGAAGGCGATGCACGCGATCACGCCGGAGGCGATGAGGCCCTTGTAGAGGGCGCCCATGATCTTGCCGGAAGCGCCCAGCTTGACGAAGTAGGTGCCGATGATGGAGGCGACGATGGAGATGCCGCCCAGGATCAGCGGGTAGCTGACGGCACCCGGGTTGCCGAAGCTGATGGCGCCGAGCAGCATGGCGGCGATCAGGGTAACGGCGTAGGTCTCGAAAAGGTCGGCGGCCATGCCGGCGCAGTCGCCGACGTTGTCGCCCACGTTGTCGGCGATGACGGCCGGGTTGCGCGGGTCGTCCTCGGGGATGCCTGCTTCGACTTTGCCCACGAGGTCGGCGCCGACGTCAGCGCCCTTGGTGAAGATACCGCCGCCCAGACGGGCGAAGATGGAGATCAGCGAGCCGCCGAAGCCAAGGCCGACCAGCTGGCCGACAACTTCCTTGACCGGTGCGCCCGGCATGATCTGCTGGAGGAACATGTAGTAGCCGGCAACGCCCAGAAGGCCCAGACCAACGACGAGCATGCCGGTGATGGCGCCGCCTTTGAAGGCAACGTTGAGAGCCTTGTGGATGCCGGACTTGGCAGCCTCGGTGGTCCTAACGTTGGCGCGCACCGAGACGAACATCCCGATGAAGCCGGTGAGGCCGGAGAACACGGCGCCGACCAGGAAGCCGACTGCGGTCTTCCAACCGAGGGAGGCGAAGAGGGCCACGAACATGGCGACGCCCACCACCGCGATGATGGTGTACTGACGTTTCATGTAGGCGCCGGCGCCTTCCTGGATCGCGGAAGCGATCTGCTTCATCCGCTCGTTGCCCTGGGGGAGCCCCAGGATCCACTGGGCCGAAATCAGGCCGTAGGCGACTGCTGCCGCGGCACAGACCAGGGCGAAGACTACTGCATACTGTTCCATTGAAAAAATTCCTCCTATTTAGATATGCCTCAAGAAAAGGCGTGCCTTCTAAATACGGTGACAAAAACGGGTGATTGTTATCGAAAACGCCCCATTTTGTCAATCTAATTCATACTCCAACGGGCCGCATTCTTAAGACTCGCTTATCGCGATTGCGTATACTTCGCTGCGGTCTACGTAGATTCCGTTTTCTTGGGAACGAATCCTTTGAATGCGCTAGCGCCCCGCCGAACCGGACGCAGGAGCGTCTCACGATTGCGTTCCCACGCTGGAGCGTGGGAACGATGCAAATGGGACTGGCTCCGCAGGTGCCAGTCCCCCTTCGCTTCCAACACAATCGCCATGGCCGTATCTATGCCAGTCACTTCAGTTCCTTATCCAATAACAGGATCCGGTAAACAGTTGCTTAACGGAGGTCGAATATGTATCATAACCCGATGCTTGATCTTAAATGCGGCGATCACAGCTATCCTTTGCATCTTGCTCCGGAACACGTCCTTTCCGTGCTGCGCCCCCGCCCCTGCACTCCAGAGGGAACGCCGGCCGAGTTGGTCGAGCGTGCGCTTGATGCCTGCGCCGGGATTCTCGCGGACTTCGCCCCGGGCGAGAGGGTGGTGATCGTCACCTCAGACGTCACCCGCCCCACCGGAAGCGATATCTACCTCCCCTTGCTTGTCTCCAGACTGAACGCCGCCGGAATCAGGGACCGCGACATCGAGATCGTCGTCGCACTCGGGATACACCGCAAGCAGACCGCGGCGGAGCACAAGAGGATCGTCGGCGAGCTCTACGGCCGGATCCGGGTCACCGACCACGACTGCGACGACCCCGGCGAACTCGTTTACCTGGGCGACACCTCGCGCGGCGTTCCCGTCGAAATCAACCGGCGCGTCGCCGAAGCGGACCGGCTCATCCTGACCGGAGCCGTTACCTTTCACTACTTCGCCGGGTTTGGCGGCGGCCGCAAGAGCATGCTCCCAGGCGTGTCCAGCCGCAAAAGCTGCATGGCGAGCCATTTTTCGGTCCTGAACCCGGACGAGGGTAGCGGCCGGCATCCCAAGGCCGTGACCGGAAACCTGGAGGGGAATCCGGTGCACGAGGCGATGCTTGAGGCGTGCGCCATGCGGCCTCCGAGTTTCATCCTCAACACCGTGCTGGGCGGCGACAAGGAGATCATCGCCGCCTTCGCCGGAGACTGGCGCGAGGCCCACGGCGCCGGATGCCGTTTCTACGCCGAGACCTTCTCGGCCCCCATCGCTGAACAAGCGGACCTCGTGGTGGTTTCCTGCGGCGGCTTTCCCAAGGACATCAACCTTATCCAGGCCCACAAGTCGATGGCATACGCGAGCCGGGCGCTCAAGCCGGGCGGGGTCATGATCCTTTTGGCCGAGTGCCGCGACGGCTACGGCAACGCCACCTTTTTCAACTGGTTCGGCTACGACACCTGCGCCGAACTGGAGTCCGCCCTCAGGAAACGCTACGAGATCAACGGACAGACGGCTTGGTCGGTGAAGGAGAAAGCGGAGCGCTTCCGCATCGTGCTCGTCTCCGTCCTGCCCGATGAAGAGGTGCACACCATGGGGATGATTCCGGCCGCGACGCTTGATGCGGCGCTCGACGTCGCACGCCCCATGCTCCCGGAACGATTCAAGGCGTACGTGATCCCGGCAGGGGGAACGGTACTGCCCGTGCTGAATATTTAGAAAATGAAATCCCCCTCTCGGCTTCCACACCACAGTCGGGAGGAGCTATGAACGAAAGGAAATCTTGAATGCTAGACGCAAGCGTATTGAAGCAATTGACAGATATCGTCGGTGCAGAGAACATCGCCACCGGAACCCAGGACCTCATCTGCTACGGCTATGACGCGACCCAGATGGAGTTCCTTCCCGACGCCGTGGTGCATCCTGACAGCGCCGAAGAGGTCTCGAAGATCCTCAAGCTCGCCAACGAACTGAAGCTCCCGGTCTTCCCGCGCGGTGCCGGCAGCGGCTTCACCGGAGGCGCCCTCCCGAAGGGGGGGGGTATCGTACTCGTCACCACGAGGATGAACCGCATCCTCAGGATCGACACCGACAACCTGGTGGCGGAAGTCGAGCCGGGTGTCGTCACCGAGGCGTTCCAGATGGCGGTCGAGAAGCTCGGGCTTTTCTACCCGCCCGATCCCGCTTCCCTCAAGTTCTCTACCCTGGGGGGGAACGTCGCCGAATGCGCCGGCGGCCCGCGTGCCGTCAAATACGGCGTCACCAAGGACTTCGTGATGGGGCTCGAAGTGGTGCTCCCGACCGGCGCGATCATCCGCACCGGGGGCGAGACGGTGAAGGGTGTCGTCGGTTACGACCTGACCAAACTCCTGTGCGGCTCGGAAGGAACGCTCGGCGTGATCACCAAGATCATCTTCAAGCTCCTTCCCTACCCCGACGCCAAGAAAACCATGCTCACCGTCTTCGACTCCATCGACGGTGCGGCGCGCGCGGTGTCGACGATCATCAAGAACAAGATCATCCCGACCACGCTGGAATTCATGGACCATCCGACGCTCACCTGCGTCGAGCGCCGCTTCAACCTCGGCATGCCCGACACCGCGCGGGCGGTGCTCCTGATCGAGGTGGACGGCGACCGCGACCTGATCGAGAAGCAGGCAGGAGAGATCCACAAGCTGATCGAGCCCCTCGGGCTCGTGCAGTTCAGGGTGGCGAAGGACGCCGCCGAGAGCGAGGAACTCTGGAAGGTGCGCCGCCTGGTCTCCCCGTCCCTGCGCGACGTGAACCCGGACAAGTTCAACGAGGACATCGTGGTGCCCAGAAGCAAGGTACCCGACGTGATCCGGCGCATCGAGGCGATCCAGAAGCTCTACGACATCCCCATCGTCAACTTCGGGCACGCAGGCGACGGCAACATCCACGTGAACATCATGATCGACAAGAGCGTGCCGGGGCAGTTAGAGAAGGCGCACGAGGCGATCAAGGAAGTGTTCCAGGCGGCGCTCGACCTGGGCGGCACCATGTCCGGCGAGCACGGCGTGGGGCTTGCGAAGCAGCCCTACATACCGATGGAGCTTAACGCCGAGCAGATAACCGCCATGAAGGCGATCAAGAGCGCCCTCGACCCGAACAACATCCTTAATCCGGGCAAGATGCTGCCGTAGAGACAGTGAACAATTGACAATTGACGATGGACAATGGACGATGCGGGTGTCCCATGATTCCCAGGCCTCCCACAAGTCCATAGCTCCCATTGCTCCAAAAGAGAGAACCCCAGCATGACCAAGAAGCAAACCGACCCGCTCGAGCGGGTAGCTCAAGACATGAAGAAATGCGTGAAGTGCGGCGCCTGCCGCGCCAACTGCCCCGCCTTCAGCACCTTCCAGCGCGAACCGGCGACGGCGCGCGGCAAGGTCGCTCTGGCGCAGCACCTGGCAAAGGGTGACATCACCCTCGACGACGGCACCTACGCGGCCATGTCCAAGTGCCTTCTGTGCGGCAGTTGCGTCGACAAGTGCCCGAACCAGGTCCCCACCGACGAGATCGTCATCGCGGCAAGAGAGGCGCTCGCGCAGCGCCGCGGTCTCACCACCTTCCACAAGGCGGTGGGACAGGTGATCAGAAACCGCAAGCTGATGAACTTCGGTGCGCTCGCCGCAGCGGTGCTGGGCCCGATCTTCTTCAGGAAGGTACCCTCCACCTCGGGCCTCAGGCTACGCTTCCCCATGCCGTTTTTGGGTGGGAGCCGTCACGTCCCGCAGATCGCCAAAAAGCCGTTTATGAAACGCCACCCCGAGGTGATCAAGGGTGAGCCCGGCAAACCGACCATCGTCTTCTTCGTCGGGTGCATGACAAACTTCGTCTACACCGAGATCGGCGAGGCGACGCTCGCCCTCTTCCGGCATCTGGGGTGCACGGTCATCATCCCGCAGGGACAGCAGTGCTGCGGCCTCCCCGGCATGTCCGGCGGCGACCTCAACACGGTGCGCGAACTGGCCGAGCAGAACCTGGCGGCACTGGAGAAGTACCCGGCTGACTACGTGATGACCGCCTGCGCCACCTGCGGCGGCGCACTGCACAAGCTCTATCCGCTGGTGATCGGAAAAAGGAACCCGGAGCTGAAAGCCCGCCTGCAGGCGCTCGCGGACCGGACCGTCGACGCCGCCGTGTTGCTGCAGAAACTCGGCTTGCATCCCGAGGAGACCGGCGCCGCGGAGGGGATGCGCATCACCTATCACGATCCCTGCCACCACAGGACCGCAGGGATCGCCAAGCAGCCGCGTGCCCTTTTGAAGGACACACCGGGATTGGAGCTGGTCGAGATGGAGGGCGCGGACCGCTGCTGCGGCCTGGGCGGGACCTTCAACGTCTACCATTACGAGAGTTCGCTCGACATCAACGCCGGCAAGAGCGCGGCCATCATCGAGACCGGCGCCGACGCCGTGGTCACCGGCTGCCCCGGATGCATCATGCAACTCTCCGACGGCCTGAAACAGGCCGGAGATAAAACGAGGGTATTACATACCGTCGAGCTTTTGGCGCGCAAAATCAGGAGCTGACAGGCACCCCCTGTCAGCTTTTCCTCCCCTCCTCACCCTCCTAATTTTTTACTCTCCCTATAACCACCGTATTTCCAGCACTTTGGCCGTATACACGCTTTTTCTTATTGACTTTTTTACAGCAAAACCTTATGAAGGGTACGCGCCTAAAAAGTAAAACAATAGTTCGTTTTACAATGCCTCATTAGCTGTTCCGGCGCAACCAGGCCAGGTTCCATCAGCCCGAATGCTCTTTTAGTTAAAATGAAATTTCGAGGGCTGCACGATATGTGAAAAGGACGCTCCAACTGCCCGGCCAACAGTACCTTTCTTCGCCGCACCACCCCTTCTGATTTACCAAAAGCCACCAATATCGCAGCATTAGCCTCCGGATCGTGCCGCAGCCCCGCCTCCGCACGAAGGACGGCGACCGCCGTGTTCCAACCGGCGGTTTCAGGCAGCCTAAAACGGGCAGCCGCGGAAATAGCCTCCCTTACCGCCCGGAGGTTGACGTTTTCGATAACTGACGAACCAAAGTGCAACACTTTTTTAATATCAAACCAGGAGGAAGTAGATGAGCTGCGCTGCACCCCCGAAACAGATGGAAAATCACAACGCCAGGAAGGATGCCACCAATGTCGAATAAAATGATCAAGCCCTCACTGAAAAACCCGTTTGACGTAGCGGAGAAGGTTGAATTCAACATCCCTGGCGAGATTTCCCGTGCCACGGGCGGCTATGAGGAGGCGATGAAGGAAGGTTACGACCTGATCCAGCGCCCCGTGAAGTCGGTGAGCATCGACCAGATCGAGAAACAGCACTTTAAAAAACGTATGACGGTGTGGGAGAGGATCCGCGTCCTCACCGAAGAGGAGCCGAACATCCTGTTCCAGAACTGGGGCAAGAACCTCGACGGCGCTTCGCTCGTCACCGGCATCCTCAACATCCACGGCCGCGACGTCGCCGTGTACGGCCACGACTTCACGGTCCGCGCCGGCTCCATGGACGCGACCAACGGCAACAAGCTGGCCCGTCTCTTCTACATGGCGGGCGAGAAGGGGATCCCGGTCATCGGCATGAACGACTCCGCGGGCGCCTTCGTTCCCGCAGGCGTCGGCGGCCTCGACGGCTACGCCGAGGCGTTCACCGCGCTCAGGAAGATCTCCGGCGTGGTCCCCTCCATCATGTGCATGTTCGGCTTCAACGCGGGCGGCGGTTCCTACCTGCCGCGCCAGGGGAGCTTCGTGATCCAGCCGAAGGACACCTTCTTCGGCCTCACCGGCCCGGGCGTCGTCAAGAGCGTCCTCGGCGAGGACGTAACCCCGGAGGACCTCGGCGGACCTAAGGTGCACGGCCAGTCCGGCGTCGCCGACTTGACCGTGGAGGACGAGGTGGGAGCTTTGAGGACCGCGATCATGCTCCTCAACTACCTCCCGGACAACAACTCGGTGATGGCACCCTACCAGGAGACCAGCGATCCGCTGGACAGAAAGACCTGGGAGATCAACACCCTTCTCAAGAAGGCGTTCAACTCCCCGACCGGCTTCAACACGCCGTTCGACGTCTCCATCATCATCCAGCAGATCTGCGACCACGGCGACTACTTCGAGATGCAGCGCGACCGCGCCCGTAACGTCGTCACCGCCTTCGGCCGCCTGGGCGGCAACGTGGTCGGCTTCGTCGCCAACAACTCGGCGGTCGACTCCGGCCAGATCGACTGCGACGCGGCTTACAAGATCGCCCGCTTCAACCGTTTCTGCAACATCTACAACATCCCGATGATCTTCATGGAGGACACCACCGGCTTCCTCCCCGGCCGCGAGCAGGAAGCCCGCGGCATCGTGCAGGCCGGGCGCGCCATGCTCGACTCCATCGTCGACATCCGCACTCCGCGCATCCTTTTGATCCTCAGGAACGCCTACGGCGGCGCCTACGCCTCCTACAACAACTACCCGACAGGCGCCGACCTGGTCTTGGCCCTCCCCACCACCCGCCTCGCCGTCATGGGCCCGGCCGGCAAAGAGTTCGTCTACAAGGACGAGCTCAGGAAGGTCAGAAATGCCGTGATCGAGCGCGTGAAGCGCGGCACCCAGGAGAGGATCGACGCCGGCGTGAAACCGGAAGCCGCCAAGGCCGACGCCGAGAAGGAAGCCGCTGAATGGCTCAAGGCCGAGGAGGCCCTCCTCAACTCCCGTTACGAGAAGGAACTGATGAACCCGAAAGAGGCCCTTTCCCTGGGCTCCATCTCCTCGCTGGTCATGCCGACCGACCTGAGGAAGGTGCTCGGTGAGAACATCAACTTCTTCCTGCGCCACTACAAAGCCGGCCCGATGCAGGGCGTACAGAGGGAGTTCCACTAATGGCCACTACTGACTTGGGAATTGGAATTGCGCAGGGTGGGAGCGCGGCTCCCGGGATGCCCGCAGGTTTCGCCGCTCAGGGAACGGCCGCCCTGCAGGGAGTGCGCCCCTCGACGGCGACATATAACGTAACGGAGATGAAATCGATGGCACACACGTCTGAAAAATACACCAAGAACCCGATGATCCACCGGGACCGCCGACTCGGCCTCTCGCAGTCCGCGTGGGTCCGCTCCTTCTCCTGCGAGGACCTGAAGCCCCTCATCGTCTGCCGCGGCCCGATCAGGAAAGAGGCGATGGACGTCTACCAGGAGATGGGCATCACCCACTACGGCATCCTCCTCTCCGAGAAGGACTCGATCGTCTACCCGAACGCCCTGGCCCCCGAGCTGCGCACCCTGACCGACTCCAAGCGCGTGCACCGCGTGCCCGACTACACCGGCGCCAGCAAGGAGGAGCGCGTCGAGCGCATCCACCAGATCATCAGCATCGCCATCGACAACGGCTACGACTCCATCTTCGCGGGCTACGGCTTCATGGCAGAGGACGACGAGTTCGTAGGCGCCATCGAGAAGGCGGGGCTCAACTTCATCGGTCCCTGCGCCGCGACCCAGACCGGCGCCGGCAAGAAGGACGAGGCGAAAAGGACCGCACTCTCGGTCAACGTCTCGGTCACCCCGGGTATCGACAACGTCACCGCCCGCACCCTGGTGAAGAAGCACGGCACCCGCGAGAAACTCCTGGCACTCGCAAACTCCGACGGACTCCAGTGCGATGCGAAGGTCTTGGCCGACGAGAAGCTCTCCCTTGAGGATCTTGCCGACCACATCCTGTACGCCTCCTACGCCAGGGGCGTCGACCTCTTCTCCATCGAGGAGCTCTGCGCCCAGGTCGAGGCTGAGTGCGTGGCCATGCTGAAGAAACACCCGCAATCCCGCGTCCGCCTGAAGGCGATCGGCGGCGGCGGCGGCAAAGGGCAGCGTCTCCTCGGCGCGGCGCTTCTCACCAAGAAAAACGCCTCCGACGCCGACGTCGCCAAGGCGGCGTCCGACGCCCCGGGCCTCGTGCGCGAGATCCTGAACGAGGTCAAGGCCAACGGCGTGGGCGACAACAAGAACGTCCTCATCGAGCTCAACATCGAGCAGACGAGGCACAACGAGATCCAGCTGCTAGGCAACGGCGACTGGTGCATCGCCCTCGGCGGCCGCGACTGCTCCCTGCAGATGCACGAGCAGAAGCTCCTCGAGGTTTCCGTTACCCAGGAAGGGCTCATGGCCGCCATCGAGGAAGCCAAGGCCGCCGGCCGCAAGGCCGAGGTGAAGGCGCTCGAGAGCGATCTCAAGGTACTGAAGCGGATGGAAGAGGAATCCGAGCGTTTCGGCAAGGCGGTAGGGCTTGACTCCGCCTCCACCTTCGAGTGCATCGTCGACCGCGACCGCCACTACTTCATGGAGGTCAACACGAGGATCCAGGTTGAGCACCGCGTCACCGAGCTCTGCTACGCGCTCAAGTTCGTGAACCCCGACGACGCCAACGACTTCTTCGTGGTCGAGAGCCTCGTCGAGGCGATGGCGCTCCTCGCACGCCACAAGAAGCGGGTCCCCAAACCGCAGCGCCTGGTCCGCATGAACGCCGCCGTCGAGGCGCGTCTGAACGCCACCGACGCCTCCCTCTCCCCGCACGCGGGGGGCATGATCCGTTACTGGTCCAAGCCGATCGAGGGTGAAATCCGCGACGACCAGGGTATCAGCATGCTGAACCCGGATACCGGCATCTTCATGAAGTACAAGGTGGCCGGCGCCTACGACTCCAACATCGCCCTTTTGCTCACCACCGGCGAGGACAGAAAGGCGAGCTACGACAAGATGTCCGAGGTGCTGCGCGCGACCACGCTGCGCGGCTCCGACCTCGCCACCAACCTCGAGTTCCACTACGGCCTGGTGAACTGGTTCCTCGGCAGGAACGTGATGGCGAAGCCGACCACCCGCTTCGTGGTCCCGTACCTCACCCTGGTCGGCACCCTGAAAGAGGAGGCAAACAAGCTCGATCCGGTCTACGCCTTCCTGCAGATGAAGAAGCATTACGCGAAGATGGTGGCCGACGCCTACGCCGACCAGCCCGAGGTTGCCGCGAAGGAATCGAAGAACATGTCGGCGCTTCTGGACCGCAAGGGGACCCTGATCATCCGCCCCATCGAGCGTCTGCTCGGCGACCCGCATCTTCTTTCCGGCTGGCTGTCGATCAACACCAAGAACTTCAGGATCGACAACGGCAAGGTGGTCTGGCTCAGGAACCCGGTCGGCGTCCTGAACGAGACCTACGAGTACCTGCACATGAACCACCGCCCGCACAAGCCGGCGGCGGAGATCATCTGGAGCCACGACAACGAGCTCCTGCAGCAGGCGCTGCGCTTCTCCCGCACGCTGCGCGAGAAGTTCGGCCTCGCCCGCGACGAATACTTCACCCTGAACGGGATCGTCAACAACGAGGAGCCGCAGGGGGGCTTCGACGCGGAAACCTGGCAGCAGATCCGTTCCGCCCACTTCGGGTACGAAGCGGGCCTTGAGCTTCTCGGCATGCTGTTCCTCGTCGGCCAGAACACCAAGTTCTGGGATCTGCGCGTCGAGGAGGACCTCGAGATCACCATCCCCGAGTACCTGAACGATGCGGACCTGCAGGCCCGCATGAAGAAGGTGCTGGTTCCGCCGCCGGCCACCAAGGCCGACGAGATCGTCGCGGCCTGCGGCGGCATGTACTACGCCCAGGAGGCACCGGGCATGCCGGCGTTCGTCACCGAGGGTATGCACTTCGAGAAGGGGCAGCCGCTCTACATCATCGAGGTCATGAAGATGTTCAACAAGGTGTACGCTCCCTTCTCCGGAACGATCGACAAGATCCTCGTCACCTCCGGCGACGGCACCATCGTCTCCAAGGGGCAGCCGCTCTTCAAGGTCACCCCGGACGAGAAGTTCGTCGAGGTCGACGTCAACGCCCTCGAGAAAGAGAAGCGCTCCATCACCTCCGAGTACCTGAAAGCGGTGCTCTAGGGGGTCGTCCGCACGACGCAAAAGGGCTCCGGATGAAACCATCCGGAGCCCTTTTCCTCATCGACTGACCCCGCAAAACGGCCGGGTCAGTTGTTTTTTTTGTCAGCGTATCAAGCGGCGGCGAAGCAGATGTTGTCGCCGGAGAGTGCCTCGAGGAAGGTGTCTGCAAGCGGGTCCTTCACGATGGCCATCATGCCGTGGTTGACGGACCAGGTGGTGCCGCAGGTGGGGCATTCTACGAGGTCTTCGTTGAAGGCTCCGGCACGAAGGTCCATGCCGTTGTGTTCATCGTTCTTGCATACGGGACATTGCATCTTGGTTCTCCTCCAGCCCCCGACGGGGCGCTCTTTGTTTTTTTGTCGAAGGGAACTATAGAAAGCCCGAGCTTGTTTTACAAGAGAAATAATCCGGAAAGTCGTTGTAAAACGGAATGTTATCACGGACTTCGCGTTTTGTATGACAGATCGTTATTTTACGGAATCGATCAAAAATAAAACAAGCCAAAAGGAGCCCGGCAACACACGACAAGCCAACCAGTTGTTTTACAACGATTATTGAAAACTAGATCATCATTCTAAAAATAAAACAGGTTGAGGGACCGTCCCGGCCTGAACGGGCCGGCACGGTTAACAAAAAATAATTCCCTTTCTCGTAAATTTAGCGTAAACAAAAAACGTCTTTGGACCTTACCTCTCATCACAAACACTTTGGTACCGCCAGGAGAGCAACATGAGCATTTCGGAAAAGAAGCAGGCATGGCAGGCAGCAGTTGAGAAAAGCATGGCCAAGGCGCCCGAGCGCAGGAGCTCGTTCAAGAACAGCTCCGACATGGAACTCGAGCGCTGCTACGCGCCGCAGTTCGACTACCCGGGCTACGGGGAGAACTTGGGCTTCCCCGGCCAGTACCCCTTCACACGCGGGGTGCAGCCGACCATGTACCGCGGCAGGTTCTGGACCATGCGCCAGTACGCCGGTTTCGGCAACGCCGCCGAGTCCAACGAGCGCTACAAGTACCTGCTCTCCGCCGGCCAGACCGGCCTCTCCATCGCCTTCGACCTCCCGACCCAGATGGGATACGACTCCGACGCGTCGATGAGCCGCGGCGAGGTGGGCAAGGTCGGCGTCGCCATCGACTCCCTGGCGGACATGGAGGTTCTCTTCGACGGCATCCCGCTGGACAAGGTCTCCACCTCCATGACCATCAACTCCACGGCGGCGATCCTGCTCGCCATGTACATCGCCGTCGCCGAGAAGCAGGGTGTCTCCGCGGACAAGATCTCCGGCACCATCCAAAACGACATCCTCAAGGAGTACATGGCCCGCGGCACCTACATCTATCCGCCGAAGGAGTCCATGCGCATCATCACCGACATCTTCGCCTACTGCAAAGACAACGTGCCCAAGTGGAACACGATCTCCATCTCCGGCTACCACATCCGCGAGGCGGGCTCCTCGGCAGTGCAGGAAGTAGCCTTCACCCTGGCCGACGGCATCGCATACGTCGAGGCCGCCGTCAAGGCCGGTCTGGACGTGGACGAGTTCGCGCCGCGCCTCGCGTTCTTCTTCAACTCCCATAACAACCTACTCGAAGAGGTCGCGAAGTTCCGCGCCGCCCGTCGCATGTGGAGCCGCATCATGCGCGAGCGCTTCAAGGCGAAGGACCCGCGTTCCCAGATGCTCCGTTTCCACACCCAGACCGCCGGGTGCACCCTCACCGCGCAGCAGCCCGACAACAACATCATGCGCGTTACCCTGCAGGCGCTTGCCGCAGTCCTCGGCGGCACCCAGTCGCTGCACACGAACTCCCGCGACGAGGCGCTTGCGCTTCCCACCGAGGAGTCGGTTCGCATCGCACTCAGGACCCAGCAGGTTATCGCGTACGAGTCCGGCGTCGCCGACTCCATCGACCCGCTGGCCGGTTCCTTCCTCGTCGAGTCCATGACGGACCAGATCGAGCAGCAGGCGATGGCGTACATCGAGAAGATCGACTCGCTTGGCGGCGCGGTCGAGGCGATCTCGAAGGGATTCCAGCAAAAGGAAATCCAGGACTCCGCATATGCGTACCAGCGCTCCATCGAGAAGGACGAGACCATCATCGTCGGCGTGAACAAGTTCACCGTCGAGGAAGGCGCACCGCAGGGCCTTCTGAAAGTCACCGACGAGGTGGAGGTGAAACAGAAGGAGGCGCTCGCCAGGATGAAAGGGGCCCGCGACGCCGCCAAAGTCGAGACGACGCTCAAGGCGCTGGAGCAGGCGGCCAAGGGGAGCGAGAACCTGATGCCCTTCATCCTCGACGCGGTCAAGAGCTACGCGACTCTCGGCGAGATCGCCAACGTCATGCGCGGCGTCTTCGGTATACACAGAGAAACCGTGGTCCTTTAACCACAAGCAGACATACAGTTCCTGCCGGAACAGCATCACGTTGTTCCGGCAGGATCCTTACACTTCCAAACAGTTATAACCACACGACCACGATTCTTGCCGCAGCCATTCCCGACTAAACAGTCAATGCCTGCACCCAAATACTTCCCAGGCCGCTCGCATTGAGCACTTTTTTCAAAACTGTAACTTGCACTCATTTCATTTTGCTGTACTATTTTCCGCGGTCAGATTTCTTCTGGCACGCAACAGGGGAGACGCATGCTTAACAAGATAAATCACCTCGGCGTAGCAGTGACATCAATCGAAGAAGCACTTCCTTTTTACCGCGACACCCTCGGAATGAACTTCGCAGGAATCGAAGAGGTCCCCAGCCAGCTAGTGAAGGTCGCTTTTCTATCCATCGGTGAATCGAAGATCGAACTGCTGGAGCCGACTTCTCCGGAGAGCCCGGTAGCCAAATTCCTCGAGAAGAACGGCCCCGGCGTACACCACGTGGCCTACGGCGTGAAGGATATCGAAGCGACCATCGCCAGACTGGTGGCCGGCGGCACGCGCATGATCGACACGACCCCGAGAAACGGCGCCCATGGCGCACGCATCGCCTTTCTGCACCCCAAGAGCAGTAACGGAGTGCTGACGGAACTGTGTGAGGCGCACGACGACTGTCATTGACACATGCAGGATTCGATATCTCATGAGTCGAACTTTTTTTTGTTGACATTTGTTTGAATAATTATATAGTGGCGCCAGATTTATATAACAGTGGTTTGCTCATTGGGATAGGCTGTACAGGCTGCTCTGCGTGACGTTCTGCTTTTATGTCGAGGAGATAATCGTTGCTGACTCAAAACAGCCGCGGGACACTAACACAAGAGCTCTCACATCGCCCTGTTCATTAACAGAGGCTGACACGAGGGCTCTTTTTGCGTAATGAGTTTCGCCGTTTAGGCGAAAATCGGCATAGCAGCAAATACATTGTGTTTAACAACCAACCAGGAGGTAGACAATGAGCTTTCAAAAGAAACTGCTTGCATTTGCAGCCGTAAGCGCGCTGAGCGCAGCAACCGCCGTTCCGGCAATGGCGCTGGAGAACGAGTTCCACGGGATGTTCAAGTTCATGGGGTACCAGACCAACGCACTCCAGGGCGGCGACGCTAAAGTCCTCGCATCGGACGACGCGCGTTCCGGCTTCTTCGCCGAGCAGCGCGCCCGCATCATGTACATCGCCAAGGCGAATGACAACCTGAAACTCGTTACCCACTTCGAACTCGATACCCGCTTCGGCGGCATCAAGGTCACCGACGGCAAGGGGTACAAGGGGACCTACAACGGCAACGACTCCGGCAACCTCGATGCCGACGCACTCACCCTCGAGACCAAGAACGTCTACCTCGACTTCAACTGCCCGATCACCGGCGCGAACTTCAAGGTCGGTAGCCAGCCCTGGACCGACGCATACCAGAGCCTCTTCCTTTCCGCCGACATGACCGGCGTCTACGCCACCAAGAAGTACGATGCCTTCACCGGCTCGCTCGGCTGGTTCCGTTTCGACGACAACACCCCGGCCATTGCGGCTGGCGACACGACCAACGTCGGCGCCGGCAAGTACACCGCGGACCTGATCGTCGTTGACGGCAAGTACGCCCTCAACAAGGACATCACCCTCGGGGCATCCTACTACAACATCCAGAACGACACCGCACTTACCTCCGCCACCACCACTGCTCCGACCGTGTCCATTCCGAACTACGAACTGCTCCACATGATCGGTCTGAACGCCGACATGAAATTCGGCGACGCCGTAGTGAAGCCCTTCGCCGCGTACCAGTTCGGCGAGAAGAACAGCACCACCGATATCTCCGCCTACGCGTTCGGTGCGACCGGCAAAGTCAAGGCAGGCCCTGGCTCCGTCAACTTCGCCGCTTACTACCTCTCCGGCGACAACAACAACACCGGCGACGTGAAGAGCTTCCAGACCGTCACCGCAGGCACCACCTACTTCAACGCGGCCAACATGTGGCTCCTCCAGCGTCCGAACCAGGCGATCAACACCTCCACCTCGCTGGTCGGCAACGACAACACCGCTAAAGGCCTCGGCACCACCGGCGTCTTCGCCGGCTACGAGGGGACCATGGACAAGGTCTTCTACAACGCCAACGCTGGCTACATGATGACCAACAAGAAAAACGCCGCCGGCGACAAGTCCATCGGCACCGAGATCAACGCTCAGGTCGGCTACAAACTCTACGACAACCTGTCTGCAAGCGTCGCAGGCGCTTATGTGTTCCTCGGCAACTACTTCGACGCAACCGCGCCGGACGCCGACAACCCGTACCTGTTCAACGTTCAGCTGAGCTACGCATTCTAAGAGCCAGCGAGACAAAGATCCAAAGCAAAGGGCCGGAGGGGCAACTCTCCGGCTTTTTTTATGCGCCCGCTTTGCCAGTCCGGTCCCGCTTGTCCGCTTGCCCACACCCAGTCCCGCTGGCATTTCCCCTCGCGCGCCCTTTCTAAAGGCCCTCTCTCTGAGCAAAGTCCCCATCCCTGAGCCACCGCGAACCTTTCAGCATATTTTTAAGAGCCCGAGTTGACAATGATGGGCGCTGTGGTTCAATCGTTACTTGTTTTTAATCCCAAAAAAGAAGGAGAAACCGTATGAGAAAGATGGCGATTATGTTGGCCGTCGGGCTGTCTATGCTGTCTTCGGTACCGGCTTTCGCACAAACCTCAGCCGACCAGAAGGACGAGTGCCTGCTCGCCTCGAAGAACTGCATGAACCAGGTCGACGACATCAAGCAGAGGATCTACAAGCTGAATCGGGAAATCAAAAAAGGGACCAGGGTCTACTCACCACAGGAACTTAAGAAGCTCCAGGACAAACTCAAGGAAACGAGCGACGTGCTGCGCACTCTGGAAAAACCCGACAGTTAGCGGTAAAATGTACTGGCTGGAAACCAACAACAACTGTCAAAAGGAAAGGAGCGGACTATGAGAAGGGTTATGCTGGTATTGATAGGGTCCTTGTTTCTCGCAACGAGCACAGGCACAGTCACAACCGCATTCGCCCAGCAGACTCAGGCTGAGAAGAACGAGTGCCTGCTTGCCTCCAAGAACTGCAAGGATCAGGTAGACGACATCTACAAACGGATGCAGCGCCTGGACAAGGAAATCAAAAAAGGGACCAAGGTTTATACCCCTCAGGAGCTGAAGCGCCTGCAGGAGAAACTCGCCGAGACACAGCAGACCTTGAAAGACCTGGAAAAACCGGGCCATTGATGCTGTCTTTGGACAATCTGACTAGTTGAAAAGGGCGGGCCTTGGGCCCGCTTTTTTCGTATCTCCACCCCGCCATTTCTCCCTGCAAAACTGCGCCCAGCAAGGTGCGAAACAGTTTGACTATCGCATATCGCTCTGCGATAATTCGGCGTCTTAAATTCACCCGAAAGCGGAGCAATCATGAAAAGATCCCTCGTCGCAACACTGGTTCTCCTGAGCGCACTGCTCGCCGCCACCGCAGCCTCCGCCGGCACCATCCGCGCCTATATTGCCGACTTCGCCGTATCCCCGGCCGACACGGCCAACCTGAAACCGACCCTGCAGCGCCTGCTGGCCACCCGTATCGCCGGCGACGGGCTCGTCACCGTCGACAGTGCCGCCGAAGCGGACGTGATCGTCTCCGGGAGCTACGTCACCCTGGGCAAGATGTTCAGCCTCGACGTGATCGCCAAGAACGCTTCCGGCAAGCAGGTGGCCGCTGCCTTCGAGCAGGGGGAGAGCGTGGACGCGCTTATCCCGGCCATCGGCAAGCTCTCCGCCAAAATCAAGGGCGACATCCTGAGCCAGGTAAAGGCCCCGGCGGCACCCCCCGCCCCGGCGGCAGCACAGGTGGCACCGAGCGCCGAGATCATCAGGAAGCCGGCCTCCGCCGAAATCGTCAAGGCCCCGTCCGCCGAGATCGTGCGCAACGAGGCTATGCCCGGCTGGTACAGCCAGCGCATCACCGGCGTTATGAGCGGCATCGCCACCTGGGGGACCAAGGACGTCGTCGTAGCCGACAACAACGGCATCCGCGTCTACCGTCCCGGCGCCAAACTGGACCTGGTGACCGAAGCGGCCATCCCGGACCGGATGAAGATCCTGGGCGTCGACGCAATGGGGCCCGAGGCGAGCGGACGCGTCCTCATCTTCGTGACCATCATAGATCGCGAGACCGTCGCCTCCAGGATCTACGCCCTGCAAAACGACACCCTGAAACTCGTGGCGGAGGAGATCCCGTACATGTTCCGCGCCCTGTCGCCCTATGGGGGCGCCAAGAAGGTCTACGCCCAGCAGATGGGACGTTCCGAGGACTTCTACGGCGACGTGTACGAAGCGAGCATCGTCGATGGTGGTGTGAAGCTCGCAAACCCCATCAAGATGCCGCGCTACGCGAACATCTTCAATTTCAACATGTTCCGAGACAAAAGCGGCAAATCCTACCTGACCGCCTTCAGCGAAAGCGGCTATCTGCTGGTCTACTCCGACACCGGAGAAGAGATCTGGAGAAGCAGCGACAAGCTGGGGGGCTCGGAGACCTACTTCCAGAAGAAGGATGCCGACGAAAGAAACACCGGCACCCCCTTCCGCACCCGCTTCATCGACCAGCGCATCGTGGTGACCGACAAGGGAGACGTGATCGTGCCGCAAAACAGCGGCTTCTTCGTGCTCGGCAACCTCCGTTCCTACTCCAAGTACTCGATCGTTTCCTTGGCCTGGAACGGCTCCTCCCTCGAAGAGAGCTGGCGCACCAAGCAAAGCCAGAACTACCTGGCCGACTGGGCCTACAACGCGGCAGCCAAGGAACTCACCCTCCTCGAGGTCGCCCAGAAGGGGACCTTCGGCGGCAAGGGGGGCAGCGTGGTGCGCGTTCTCGGCGTCGAGTAGCTCAAACGGCGGGGGGAATGGTCTTGACTTCCCCCCGCCATACTGTTACGATTCCTCGCTTTCTTGCCACATTTAGCCGGACTGCCGGTACTCCCGGACGTTAGGACGACCCGTGACCAACCCCTCATGTATTGAAGCGCCCCTCCCCAAAGGGGTAAGCGATTTTCTCCCGGAAACCGCAGACAAGATCACCTTCATCGCGGACAGCATCCACCGAGTCTTCGAGCTCTGGGGCTTCAGGCGCATGATCACCCCGCTGCTCGAGTTCGAGGACGTCCTCGCGCGCATGGGGGACGAGCTGCGCAGCAAGACCTTCCGCTTCGACGACCGCCAGACCGGCCGCCTCTTGGCCATTCCGCCCGACATCACCCCGCAGGTGGCGCGCGTCGTCGCCACGCGGATGCACGCCCTTCCCCTGCCGCACCGCATCTACTATTCCGGCCGCGTGCTGAGGCAGGCGCAGATGCAGTCCGGCAGAAGCCGCGAGATCTTCCAGTCCGGCGTCGAGCTTATCGGCCTGAACTCGCCCGAGGCGGACGCCGAGATGGTCGCCATGGCGGTCCAGGTACTCAAAGACTTAGGCTTCACCGGCTTCAAGGTCGACTTGGGCCAGGTCGAGTTCTACCGCGGCATCATGGACAGCTCCGGCCTTTCCGCCGAGGTAAAGGCGCAGCTGCAGGAGGCGATCAGCAAGAAAGAGGTCACCGCGGTGCGTTCCATCCTGGAGGCCGCCGGCGCCCCCGAGCGGGTGAAGGAAGAGATCTCGCTTTTGCCAAGGCTCTACGGCGGGCGCGAGGTGCTGAAGGAAGCGGCCCGCATCGCCGGTAACGAGCGCTCGAAAAAGGCGCTCGACAACCTGGCCCAGGTGATCGAGATCCTCGACATCTACGGCGTTGCCGAGCACTTAACCATCGACCTCGGGGAAATCCGCGGACTCGACTACCACACCGGGATCACCTTCGAAGGGTTCGTCCCCGGTATCGGCGAGGCGGTCTGCAGCGGCGGCCGTTACGACGATCTCACCGCGAAGTACGGCTACCCGGCTCCGGCGACCGGTTTCACCTTCAACATCCTCGCCCTGCTTGCCAGCATGGCGAAGCGGCCTGAGGTGGAGGCGTCGAGCAGCCGCGACTTCCTCATCTTCAACAAAAAGGACGAGCGCCGCGAGGCACTCGAGGTGGCGCAGAAACTGAGGAGCCTAGGCTATACATGCGCCAGGGACATCATCAAGCGTGACTTTGAAAGCTCGTTGGATTACGCCAAAAAGACGGACATCCGGATGCTTTTGGTGATCGGCGCCGAGGAGTGCGCGGCGGACCAGCTCTACCTGGTTCGTGTCGCGGACCGGCGCGCCGTCGCCGTAAGCAAAGAGGAGCTGTTCGACAAGGGTCTCGATTTGAAATTCGATCAGGAAGGGGAGAATCATGGCTAACGTCGTTGTAATTGGTGCCCAGTGGGGCGATGAGGGTAAAGGCAAGGTAGTCGACATCTACACCGAGTATGCCGACAACGTGGTGCGTTACCAGGGGGGCAACAACGCCGGGCACACGCTGGTGGTGGGTGACGAGAAGGTCATCCTGCACCTGATCCCGTCCGGGATTCTGCACGACGGCAAGCGCTGCGTCATCGGCAACGGCGTCGTGCTCGACCCGGAAGTCTTCATCATGGAGATCACCCGTCTGAAGAACAACGGGTACCTCAAGGATGACAGCATGCTGCTTCTCTCCGAGGCGCTGCACATCATCATGCCCTACCACAAGCGGATCGACATCGCCCGCGAGCGTAACTCCGGCGCCAAGAAGATCGGCACCACCGGGCGCGGCATCGGCCCCGCATACGAGGACAAGATCGGGCGCCGCGGCATCCGCCTCATGGACCTCCTGGACGAGAAGGCCTTCACCCGCAAGGTGAAGGAGGTGCTCGACGAGAAGAACCTGATCCTCACCCAGCTGTTGGGCGACGAGCCCTTCACCTTCGAGGAGATCTACAACGAATACATGGAGTACGCCAAGGTGCTGCGCAAGTACGCCGCGGACACCTCCCTTCTTTTGCACCGCGAGATCAAGGCGGGCAAGAGCCTCCTCTTCGAAGGGGCACAGGGCACGCTCCTCGACGTCGACCACGGCACCTACCCGTACGTCACCTCCTCTTCCACCTGCTCCGGCGGCGCCTGCACCGGCAGCGGCGTCTCCCCGAGGGAGATCCACGAGGTGATCGGCATCTCCAAGGCCTACGCGACCCGCGTGGGTAGCGGCCCCTTCCCGACCGAGCTGCTCGACGACACCGGCGAGGCGCTGCGCCAGGCAGGGCGCGAATTCGGCTCCACCACCGGGCGTCCGCGCCGCTGCGGCTGGTTCGACGCGCTGGTCGCGCGCTATGCCGTACGGGTGAACGGCCTCTCCGGCATCGCCATCACCAAGCTCGACGTGCTCACCGGTCTTGAGACCATCAAGGTCTGCACCGCATATAAATATAAGGACCAGATCCTCGACGAAATCCCGGCGAGCCTCGAGGTGATGGAAGAGTGCACCCCGATCTACGAAGAGCTCCCCGGCTGGAGCGAGGACATCACCGGCGCGAAGAGCCTCGCCGAGCTCCCGAAGAACGCCCAGGCCTACGTCGCGCGCGTTGAGGCACTCTCCGGAGCCCCCGTGGTGCTCGTCTCCGTCGGCCCTCGCCGCGACGAGACTATCGTGCTCAGGAACCCTTTTGAGCGCGGCTGATTTTTTAATAAAAAGTGTTGACTGTCAGAAATCGATTTGCTATAAGGTTGTTCTTGCTTCGCTGCACTGTTTGAGCCGCTAGCTCAGTTGGTAGAGCACCTGACTTTTAATCAGGTGGTCGTTGGTTCGATCCCAACGCGGCTCACCATCCGTCCCCATCGTCTAGCCCGGCCCAGGACACCGCCCTTTCACGGCGGCGACGCCGGTTCAAATCCGGCTGGGGACGCCACTCAAACAACAGCACAAAGGGGATCTTCCCCATCGAGGGAGCCGCTAGCTCAGTTGGTAGAGCACCTGACTTTTAATCAGGTGGTCGTTGGTTCGATCCCAACGCGGCTCACCACCCCTCAAGGACAGGTTAAGTTTGCACCCAAACTTAACCTGTTTTTTTCGGTCCCATCGTCTAGTGGTTAGGACACCGGCCTTTCACGTCGGTAACAGGGGTTCAAGTCCCCTTGGGATCACCACCAAAAGAAAGGCCGCCTCCCCTTGGGAAGGCGGCCTTTCTCTTTTCTCCCGTCAACTTCGCCCTTATGCTTCCTTCCTCTCCGGCCACACCCGCATGCAGTACGGACATTCCTTCACCTCGTACGGCACCGTATCGCGCAACTGCTCCTGGTCGCGGCTTTCGGCACACCCCCTGGCCGGCGGATAGGTGTGGATGGTGTTCTGCTTGATGAAGTACAGCATGACCTGCCTCCTTTGCTCGAAAAGGATTCGCCTGCGGCATCACCTACAATTGAAGAGTAGGGTAAAGAAGGATGTTGTCAACAATGGGAAACTGGTCTAAAACTCTTCCTGCTGCAGACAGTGTCACGCGTCCAGCACCAATGTCAGTAAATTCCGGTACGGCCCATCCCCTATGACTTCTCTCGACACCGACATGCAGCCCCCTCAGTCCGTGCTCGGCCACGAGCCGTTCCGGCTCTTCTGGCTTGCCCGCGTCTGCTCCTCGGTCGCGCTGCAGATGCAGGCGGTAGCGGTCGGTTGGCAGATCTACGCCCTGACCGGCTCCGTCTTCTACTTGGGACTCGTTGGGCTCGCCCAGTTCCTCCCCATGTTCATGCTCACCCTCGCAGTGGGACACGTAGCCGACCGCTACGACAGGCGGCGCATCGCGGGGGCGTGCCAGGTGCTGGAGGGAGCGGCCCTGTTCGTACTGGCTCTCGGGACGTGGATGGGATGGCTGCAAAAAGAGGGAATTCTCGCTGTCGTCTTCGTGGCGGGCGCGCTGCGCGCCTTCGAGGGGCCGACCATGCTGACCCTGGTCCCTTGGCTCGTGCCGCAGCACCTGATCCCGCGTGCACAGGCATGGTCCGCCTCGGCGAACCAGACCGCCAGCATCGCCGGACCGGCCTTGGGCGGCCTTCTCTACGCGCTCGGCCCCACCACGGTCTACGGCACCGCCGCCGCCCTCTTCTTCTGCGCGAGCTTCCTTCTTTCACGCATCAAGGTGGAGCGTGCCCCCGCAAAGCGCGAGCCGGCCACCCTTACCTCCCTCTTCGCCGGGATCGCTTTCATAAAAAGCCGCCAGGAGATCCTCGGGGCCATCTCGCTCGACCTCTTCGCGGTACTCCTGGGGGGCGCGACGGCGCTTCTGCCCGTGTTCGCCCGGGACATCCTGCACACAGGTCCTTTGGGTCTGGGTCTCTTGCGTGCGGCCCCGGCCCTGGGGGCCCTCGCCGTGTCGCTCTTTCTCGCCCGGAACCCGCTCGGCGGCCGGGTCGGGCGCACCATGTTCGCAAGCGTGTTCGTTTTCGGCGCGGCCACCATCGTCTTCGGCCTCTCCAGCTCCTTCACCCTCTCCATGGCTGCCCTTGCCGTTCTCGGCGCGGCCGACATCGTGAGTGTCGTCATCCGCTCGTCGCTCGTGCAGATCGAGACCCCGGACGAGATGCGCGGCAGGGTGAGCGCGGTCAACTCCATGTTCATAGGGACCTCGAACCAGTTGGGCGAGTTCGAGTCCGGGGTGACGGCCGCCCTTTTCGGCACGGTGCCCGCCGTCTTGATCGGCGGCGTCGGAACCATGCTCGTCGTGCTCTTGTGGATGCGTCTCTTCCCGAGACTTCTGGCGGTGGATCGACTGGGAGGTGATTGATCAGGAGAGGGCGCGCACGGGGCAGGCGTCGACGCAGGCGCCGCAACCGGTGCAATGCTGCGGGAGGACAAGCAGGGCGTACTTTCGGTACCCGGAAACCTCGAGGGTGATGCAGTGTTCGCGGCAGGCGGCGACGCAGCGCCCGCAGCCGGTGCAGCGTTTGGGATCTATTTCGGGAATGTCATTAGGTTGCCGCATTGAATCTGGTCCTTGTCGGTACTGTTTGAGGCCGGTTCTTTCCATTAGGCAGAGCTAAAACCCCTTGCACAGCGAAGGTGCAGCGCTTAGAATATCGCAGTCGACCTAAACTCTACAAGACAGGAGGTTCTTGCATGAAAAAAATAGGCGTAATTCTCTCAGGCTGCGGCGTGCGCGACGGTAGCGAGATTCACGAGGCGGTACTCACCCTGCTCGCCATTGACAGCAACGGCGCCAAGGCGGTCTGCTTCGCCCCGGACGTGGAACTCGACGAGGTGAACCACCTGACCATGCAGGAGACCGGCGCGAAGCGCCGCGTGCTGGTGGAGGCGGCCCGCATCGCGCGCGGCGAGATCTCCGACGTGAAGAACGCGAAGGCCGCCGAGCTCGACGCCATCGTCTTCCCGGGGGGCTTCGGCGCCGCCAAGAACCTCTGCAACTTTGCGGCCGCGGGGCCTCAGGGGAGCGTGCAGCCTGACGTGCTGAGGCTCATCCGCGAGATGGCGGCGGCCAAAAAGCCGATCTGCGCCATCTGCATAGCCCCCGCTGTAATCGCCCTGGCGCTCGGCAAGGATCTGGCTCCGAAACTCACCATCGGTAACGATCCCGGAACCGCCCAGGCGATCGGCGCGACCGGCGCGACACACGTAGACTGCCCGGCGGTCGACTACGTCGTGGACCGAGACAACCTGATCGTATCGACACCCGCCTATATGCTTGCCGGCGGCGTTGCCGAGGCGGGCAAGGGGATCGAAAAGGCGATCAAGGCTACCCTCGAGCTCATCAAGTAGGATCGAGCCGTGCTGCACGTCCACGTCTCTCTCCGCAAAAAAGTTCATTAGGCTTGAAGGCTGCCGCGTTTTGCCCTAAGATGCGGCAGCTTCAATGAACGCTTTTATGGAGGAAGACTACAGATGCGCAAAATGTTATTGCTCTTCGCGGGCGCGCTGCTCCTTGCAGCTCCCCTTGCGGGAGAGGCATCGGCGGAGGAGTTGAGGGGGAGGATCGCGGTGAGCGGCAAGATCGGCATCACGAACCCAGCCGATTCCGAGATGAACAGCCCATACGGCAAGATGGTGGTTTCCAGCGACGCAGGACTGACCGGTGGCGTCGGGCTCATGTTCGGGGTGGATGACAACGTCGCGGTGGAGATGGAAGTGAGCCGCTCGAGCTATGATACCTCGGACTTCGGCGACGCCGACGTGACCGACGTCTCCATCGGCGCCCAGTACCGCTTCCAGGGGCAGCAGCACGTGGTTCCGTACGTGGGTGCAGGACTCGACGTCCTCATCAACGACCTCGATCGTAAGTACACCAACACCACCGTCGGCGCCCACGTAAGCGGCGGTCTGGACTGCTTCGTAAACCGGCAGGTGGCCCTCAACCTCGAGCTCAAGGGGATAGAGTCGTTCAAGGCGGACGTGGACGGTCCCAACGGCAGCGGCAAATTCGACCCCTCCGCGCTCTCCTTCACCGTGGGGGCGAGGTTCTTCTTCAACTAAGAACGCGGCACCGCCGGAAGAACTACCGGCTCCCTCGCCCCTCTAACAAAGGGCGAGGGAGCCAAAACCTCTCAACCCGCTGCTTCCCCGCCAAACGCCTTCAGGTATTCACGCTTCAACCGGCCGGTATCGCCCCCCTCTATGAAATCCCATGGGAGCATCTCGTCGAGCGGCACCTCCCGGTGCACGTAGCCGTCGCAATCGAGTTCCGTCTCCCGCAGCGCCTCCTTCCAGTTACGCAGCCGGTCCGCCTCGATTAGCAGTTCGGCGAGCCTGCGGTCCCCACGCGACAAAAGCGCCTGCTGGTACGCCTCGCGCGGGCTTTCCATCTGCAGCTTCACGTTGGAAAGCCGTCCGAGCGCCTTCTGCAGGAACTTCCATTTCTTCTCCAGCGACTTCACCGGTTCCATGGCGCACCACTGGAACGGGGTGAACGGCTTCGGGATGAACGGGTTCACGGAAAGCTGGATCTCGCCCAAGCGCCGGTTCGCCTTCGCCGCGGCCAGCACCCGCTCCCTGATCTTCACCGTGAGCGCCACCAGCTCCTCCAGGTCCTCCTGGGTTTCGGAGGGGAGCCCGATGATGAAGTAAAGCTTCAGGTTCAATATGTCGTGGCTTATCAGCATGTCGCAGGCGGCGAGGATCTGCTCCTCGTCGATCCCCTTCTTAACGAGATCCCTCAGGCGCTGCGAGCCCCCCTCGGGGGCGAGCGCCACCGATTTCTGCCCGCTCGCCTTTAACGCCTCGATCATCCGGCCGTCCAGGTGGTCGATCCGGAACGAGGAGACCGAGAACTTTCCCCCGGCGGCGACGATGTCGCAGCAGAGATCCCCGATACCGGCGTAATCCGAGACCGCGGCGGCCACAAGCCCCACCTTCCTCCCCTCCCCCACCCCTTGCATCACCTCACGGCGCACGAGCTCCGGAGAACGGGTCCGGTACGGGAGGTAGATGAAGCCGGCGGCGCAGAAACGGCAGGCACGCGGGCAGCCGCGCGAGAGCTCGACAAGGTGCATGCCGGAGAATTCGGTCGCCTCGGTGTGAAGCACGGTGGCGGTGGGGCGGCTTTCAGGGTCGGGGTCCCAGAGGCGGCACACCTTTTCAGGCGCACCCGGCGCGACCTTGAGCGCCACCTGTCGCGGCCCGTCGTACTCTGGCTCGTAGAGCGACGGGACGTACACCCCGGGGAGGGCGGAGGCCTCCGCCAAGAGAACCCGGCGCGACTCGGCCCCGCGCTGCAAAACTTCGAAGAGCCCGGGGAGGATGGGTTCGGCCTCCCCGACGCAGACGAGGTCGAGGAAGGGGGCGATCGGCTCCGGGTTCAGGAAAAGTGCCGCCCCTCCCGCCATGACAAGCGGCTGCAGCGGCGAGCGTTTCGCCGAGAAAGGGTCAATCCCGCTAAGACGGAAGATCACGGGAAGGTTCAGGTAATCACTCTCGAAGGAGATGGAAAAGGCGATGAGGTCGAACGAGGAAAGCGGACGCTCCGTCTCCAGCGAAAGGAGGGTCTCCCGCGTCCGCTCCATCTCCTCCAGTTCTTCCCGCTCCGGCAGAAAGGCACGGTCGCAGGTGACACCTGGTAGGGCGTTCAGCATGGCGTAAACCGCCTGGAAGCCCAGGTTGCTCATGGCGGAGTGGTAGCGGTTGGGGTAAACCAGACAGCAGGAGAGGCCTCCGCCACCTTTGCCGGTGACCGGGCCGCTTTCGCCTGCCAGAAGGGCGCGTTTTCTTTCGATGATCTTCCAAGACATTGCGACAAATTACCATCTTTGGGCGAGCGGGTGAAAGAAAAAAGAAGGAAGCGCCGTTTGCCGGGCCGCCGAAACGACCCGCATCCCCCCCTGCGCACCCCGTATACGGGAAACCTCAACTAATGAAAGTTCAATTACTTGTTTTTACACGACTAATCTGCTATGGTTCGGCAATTTCAAACAAATGTTCCGAAGGAGCGGTAATGGTACTCAAGGACATGGAGGACATCCGTAACAAGGCGGATTGTCTCAAGTCGGAGCAGGAAGTCGAGGAGGCGCTGTCACGCATGGCGCAGGAGATTGCGGAGCGCCTGGCCGGAAAGGACCCGGTCGCGTTCTGCATCATGAACGGCGGGTTGTTCGTGACCGGCAAACTGGTGGACAAGCTCCCCTTTGCCCTCGAGCTGGATTACCTCCACGCCACCCGTTACGGCGCGGAGCTTTTCGGCGGCAACCTGCTCTGGAAGGTTAAACCTGAACGCTCCCTGAAGGGACGCACGGTGCTCCTGATCGACGACATCCTGGACGAAGGGGTGACGCTCGCCGAGATCACCAAGTTCTGCCGGGAGGAAGGGGCGGCCGAGGTGTACACGGCAGTCCTCGTGGACAAGCTGCACGACCGCAAGGCGCCCGGCGCCAAGGCCGACTTCGTCGGTCTCGAGGTTGAAGACCGCTTCCTGTTCGGCTGCGGCATGGACATCGCAGGATACTGGCGCAATCTGCCCGCACTCTACGCTATGAAGGAGCAAAACCAGTAATGACCTCACGTATAGCCTCTTACTTCCAGTTCGCTCGTTTCGGCACCACCATGAAGCGTGAGATCATCGCCGGTCTCACCACCTTCCTCACCATGGCGTACATCATCATCGTCAACCCGGCCATCCTCGAGAACGCCGGCATCCCGCGCGGCCCCTCCACCACCGCAACCATCATCGCCGCCGTCTTCGGCACCGTACTCATGGCCTTCTTCGCCAACCGTCCCTTCGCCATCGCGCCCTACATGAGCGAGAACGCCTTCATCGCCTTCGTCGTCGTCAAGGTAATGGGGTATTCCTGGCAGACTGCGCTGGCCGCCGTCTTCTTCGCCGGCGTCATCTTCACGCTGCTCACCCTGTTCAAGGTGCGGAGCTGGCTCGCCGAGTCCATCCCGCTTTCGCTCAAGTGCGCCTTCGCCACCGGCATCGGCCTCTTCCTCACCTTCATCGGCCTGAACGAAACCGGCATCGTGGTGCTCGGCGTCCCCGGCGCCCCGGTGAAACTTGGCGATCTCTCGCACCCCTCGGTGCTCCTCGCCGTCTGCGGTCTTCTCTTCACCGTGGTGCTCATCTCCCGCAAGGTGCTCGGCTCCATGATGATCGGCATCGTGGTCACCACCATCGCCTCGATCATCCTCAAGGTGACCCCGCTGCCGCAATCCTTCGTGAGCATGCCGCCGGACATCACCCCGATCCTTTTCAAGCTCGACTTCGCTGGTGCGCTCACCCCGGGCTTCTTCCCGATCATCCTAACCATCTTCATCATGGCCTTCCTGGATACCGTCGGGACCCTGCTCGGCCTCTCCATGCGCGCCGACCTCCTCGACGACAACGGCAACCTGCCGGAGATCGAGAAGCCGATGCTGGCCGACGCCCTGGCCACCGTCGCCGCGCCGCTCCTCGGCACCACCACCACCGGCGCCTACATCGAGTCGGCCGCCGGCATCGAGGAAGGGGGGCGCACCGGTTTCACCGCGCTCGTCACCGCCGTGTTCTTCCTCCTCGCGCTCTTCTTCGCGCCGCTTTTCACCATCGTCCCGGCGCACGCCTACGGCATCGCCCTCATCGTGATCGGCTCCTACATGATCAGCCCGCTCGCGAAGATCGATTTCGACGACTTCACCGAGCTAATCCCGGCCTTCCTGACCGTGGTACTGATGATCTTCACCTACAACATCGGGGTCGGCATGACCGCAGGCTTCATCGCCTATCCCCTCATGAAGGGGGCGACCGGCCGCATCAAGGAGATGAAAGGTGGCATGTGGGTGCTCGCGCTCCTGTCGCTCTCCTACTTCCTCTTCGGCGCCAAGTAAACCGACGCCGCCACAACCGGCAACACGGGGCCGCCGCATCGAAAGGTGCGGCGGCCTTTTTTTTGCGCCCCCCTTTCTTCCCGTCCCACGCTTTCCGTCTCATTTTTCGCTAAAGTTCCCGCAGCGCAGCGCCGATATGAAAACGAAATTCAAAACCTCTTCACTGTAACGAGAAGAAGCACGTTGCGTCGCGGCCGAAGGCAGGGGAGGCCGGAACATCCCCGCAAGAAAGGAATACCCGTCATGTTGAAGAACTTGAAGATACGCACGAAGCTGTCGTTGATGATCGCCGTTCCCGTCCTGGGCATGGTGCTCTTCTCACTCTGGAATGCAAAGAAGGACTACGCGCTGCTTGAGGGGTTGGTCCAGACCCAGAAACTGACGGCTCTCGCGGTGCAGGTGGGAGAGCTCTCCCACCAGATCCAGAAAGAGCGCGGCTACACATCCGGCTTTCTCAACGCAAAAGGGACGAAATTCAAGGAGGAGCTTGCCGGGCAGCGTGCCAAGGTGGACAAGGCAATCGAGGATGTGACCGCTTTCCAGAAAAACAACGAGGACTCGGTGACGCTGGTGAAACCGAGCCTCGATACGGCCGCAGCCGCCATTGAGAAGCTGAAGGCGACCCGCGCCGGGATCGACACCCTGCAGGTCACCGGCGCCCAGGCCTACACCTTCTACACCGGCCTCATCAACTCCTACATGGACGTAGTGGCCGCCGTCGCCACCACGAGCGGCAAGCGCGAGGTGATGCGCCAGGCAACCGCCTATTACAGCTTCGTCAAGGCCAAGGAGGAGACCGGCAAGGAACGCGCGACCCTGAATGCCGTCCTCGCCGCGGATACGCTCGACCAGGACAGACTGCAGCGCACCATGACCATACTCGCGGCACAGCAGGACTACCTCGACCTGTTCCGCAAGTTCGCCTCACCTGAGGCGGTCAGCGCCTTTGATGAGAAGGCGAAAACCCCGGTATTCTCCAAAGTCGAGGAGATAAGGGGGGCGGTGCTATCCAGGGGGATCTCCGGGCACTTCGGCATCCCGGCCGAGACCTGGTTCCCGGTCATCACCGAGAAAATCGACACCATGAAGGAGGTCGAGGATGTGCTCACCAAGGAGATCCTCGCCACCGCCGGCGGGCTCGCACACAGCGCCAAGGTCACCCTCATCCTGAGCCTCGTGTTCGCGGCCCTGGCGAGCCTCGGCACCTGCCTGCTCGGCTTCATCATCACGGCCGGCATCACCAGGCCGCTCTCCCGGATGCTCGGCATGCTGAAGGACATCGCCGAGGGGGAAGGCGATCTTACGAAAAGACTCGAGGTGGGACGCAAGGACGAACTCGGCGAGGTGAGCACCTGGTTCAACCGCTTCATCGACAACGTGCACGGCATCGTCGCGCAGCTGTCCAGCAACACCCTGCAGCTCTCCGCGTCCTGCCAGCAACTGAGCGCAACCGCGGTGCAGATCGCAACCGCAGCCGAGGAGGTTGCCTCGCAGTCCGGCGCGGTCGCCACGGCTAGCGAGGAGATGAGCGCCACCTCGAACGACATCTCCGCCAACTGCTCCCAGGCAGCGGAGTCGTCGAACCGCGCCAGCGACACGGCGCGCGGCGGCGCCATGGTGGTGCAGCAGACCCTGATCGGCATGCAAAAGATCGCCGAAAGGGTCCAGGAGTCGGCGCGGACGGTACAAAACCTCGGCACCCGCTCCGACGAGATCGGAGCCATCGTAGGTACCATCGAGGACATCGCGGACCAGACGAACCTGCTTGCGCTGAACGCGGCCATCGAGGCGGCCCGGGCCGGCGAGCAGGGACGCGGCTTCGCCGTGGTGGCCGACGAGGTGCGGGCGCTCGCGGAGAGAACCACCAGGGCCACCAAGGAGATCGGCACCATGATCAGGGCGATCCAGGGTGACACGAACGGGGCGGTGACGAGCATGAAGCTCGGCGTACAGGAGGTGGAGAGCGGCATGGAGAGTTCGCGCCGCTCCGGCGAGGCCCTCGACCAGATCCTGAACGCCATCGGCGAGCTCACCACGCAGATCCACCAGATCGCCACGGCGGCCGAAGAGCAGACCGCAGTGACCGGCGAGATAACCGCCAACATCGGCACCATCACCGGGGTGGTCTCCGAGACGGCAAACGGGGCGCACGAGACGGCAAGGGAGGCGACGCAGATGTCCACCCTCGCCTCGGAACTGCAACAGATCGTCGGGCGGTTCAAGCTCGCATAAAACCGCTAGGCACAAGCTCACGACCGCTGCATTTTCGCGGCATCTACGCAGAAGACGACAAAGACTCGCCGGGCCTCGTTGCTCTGCGCAGCATGGTTCATCCAATAGCCCCCCCTTCTCACAGGGGGGGCTATTCATTGCACCCGCTCAGCGCGCTCCCACATCCATGCCGGGTGCCGTCGGCATTGATCCAGCCCGCCCCGCATGCAAAGTGATGACTCCCGCGTCGGGCATCGATCTTTTTGCACAGGAAGGTTGACAGCAAGAAAGGTCCCCTTATACTTGGTGAAAATTTCCTAAAAAAGGAGACCAAAACATGAAAAAGGTACTGATCGCTTTCTTACTCACCCTCTTGAGCAGTGCTTCCGCTTTTGCCGCCGGCCAAGCCCATACCAACGTAGGATGCGGCCTCGGCACCATGATCTTCCAGAACAAGGCCGACAACTCGATCATCCTCCAGGCCTTCCAGGCCACCACCAACGGCACCTCGGGTTCCCAGACCTTCGGCATCACCTCCGGTACCTCCGAGTGCCAGCAGCCGAGCAAGATCGCCCAGAACGAGAAGCTGAACCAGTTCGTGCGCGCGAACATGGACAACCTCGCCAAAGACATCGCCATGGGCAAAGGCGAAACCCTCGACACCTTCGTCGAGATGCTCGGGGTGCAAGGGACGGACGGGGACGCCTTCAAGGCGAAGCTCCAGGCTAACTTCAACAGCATCTTCACCTCGGACAAGATCGTGATGGCGGAAGTCATCGACAACGCGGTGGCGGTAAACAACAACTAGGACAGGGCAGCCTTTTCTCAGTCGGGTGCACGGCGCAAGCTGTGCACCCGTTTTTTTGTCTGTCGCACCGTCTCAAACCATGCTATGAGCACTGTAATGATCCGATCCCTGCTGCACCACGCCTTCCTCATCTTCGCGCTCGTACTCTGCACCGCCGCCGCATCCGTTGCGGAGGATGCCGGCGCGTACCCGGAACAACTGATACGGAAAGCGAGGGAAACCCGCCTCGCCGAGCAGCGGGGATGGCACATCCTGCTGCACTACAAGAAAACGCTCACCGGCGGCACGACAAGCCGCATCTCCGACCCCGCCTTTTTCCTCTCCCGCTCAGGCAGAACCGACCCCGAGGCGGAGCTCGAAGCGACCATCGGTGCGTTTTTCACGCCATTCGCTCCCGACGGGGAGCACCCCATCTGCCGCTTCCCGGCGCGCCTTGCCTGGCTAAGCGACCAGCTGCACATCGACCCGGCGCGGCTTCCGCTTGCCGCTTGCTCGGAACAAAAGGAGCAGTTGCGCACCATAGATGCGCGCTCCGCGGTCCTCGTCTTCCCGGTCGGACACATCAACAGTCCCGCCTCGATGTTCGGGCACACCCTGATCCGCATCGACGGCAGCAGCAAGAGCAGCCTCATCTCCTACGCGGTGAATTACGCGGCCGACGCCAACGACACGAACGGTTTTCTCTACGCCTTCAAGGGGCTCTCCGGCTTCTACAAGGGGTACTATTCCCTGCTCCCCTACTACGAGAAGGTGAAGGAGTACGCCGACCTCGAGCACCGCGACATGTGGGAGTACCGGCTCAAGCTCTCAAGGGAGGAGGTGGAGCGCCTGCTCCTGCACGCCCTGGAGTTGCAGAAGATCTCCTCGGACTACTACTTCCTCGACGAGAACTGCTCGTACAACCTCCTGTTCCTGCTCGAGGCGGCGCGCCCGACGCTGCACCTGTCGGACCAGACCGGCGTCTTCGTGCTGCCGACCAACACCATCGACATCGCAAGGCAAAGCGGCATCCTCGAGGACGCGCTCTACCGCCCGTCGCAGGGAAGGCGCATCGCGCAGATCGCCTCGCTGCTTGACGAACAAGGGCAGCAGGCGGCCCTCGAGCTCGCCCGGGGGAAACGGGAGGCGAAAAGCCTGCGCGCTTTCGGTGCGAGCGAGGAGCAAAGGCGGGAAATACTGGACCTGGGGGCGGAGCTCATCCAGTTGCGCCTTTCCCGAAAGGAGCTTCAGCAGCAGGACTACAACCGGCTCTACCTGAAGATCCTCGCGGAGCGGAGCGCGCTCGGCAAGGGAGAGGCCGCCTACGACATCGCCCCCCCTCCCCCTCCCGACGCCGGGCACCGCACCAGCGCGGTCGGCATCGGCGGCGGGGTGCGCCGCGGCGACGGTTATGCGGCAATTCACCTGCAACCGGCCTTCCACGGTCTCCTCGACCCGGACCAGGGGTACCTTGCCGGGGCGCAGATCAAGTTCTTCGACACGCTCGTCGACTACGTCCCGGAGCAGGAACGCCTGAGGCTGCGCACCATGCACCTGCTCGACATCCTCTCCGCCGCCCCCAGGGACCGTTTCTTCAGACCTTTCTCCTGGAAGGTCGCAGCGGGATGGGACACCGAGGTGATGAAGGACGGGCATGATTCGCTGATCTTCCGGCTGAACAGCGGCGGCGGGCTTGCGCGCAGGTCCCCCTTCGGCGGCATCCTGTACGCCTTCGCCGAGGCGGACGTAAACGCAGGGAAAAGGGTGCGCGGGTCGGTTGCCGCGGCCCCCGGCGTGTCGCTTGGCGCGCTCGAGCAGGTGCGCGACTGGTGGAAGGTTCAGCTTCTGGGTGAGGCCTTCTTCTACGTTGTAGGTGACGATCGCATATCGCTCAAAGCGAGTCTCGCGCAGAACTTCAGACTGGCACAGCACCAAAGCCTGGCACTGGTCCTGAGTTACGGCGATGTCTCCGGACACGCCGTCCCAGAAGCAAGGGCTCTCCTTAACTGCTACTTCTGAGGTAACTTCTCTTTTAGTGATTCAACTCACAGGGATAGAGCCCAAGTACATAGCCGTTTTATTGACATCGGAGAGGGCAATGTGCATAATTTTCAAAACACATACATAACTGCAAGATAGACGATAATACTCAACCATCCGCGAGGATGGGGCGGAAAGCCTATTGGGTCTCCCTGAGACAGCCGGGTTGCCGAAATATCACTGGATATTCTGCCCCGGCTTTTTTGCGTTCCGCGGCAGAGCTCACTGGAGTGCAGGCTCAGGAGATTATCGTCATGCGTTGCACCCTCTTCAGTCCGGTCGCAGTTTTCCGCTCGCTAACCGTCGCGCGCCAGATAAGCGGCGTACCGCTGAAAAACTGCGGCTGCTGCATAAACCTAAGCCTCGCCCTGCAGCAGGGGGTGCACCTGCGCCATCGCTCCGGCTGCGCCTTTTTCCTGCAACACCCTCCGGCGCACATGGAGGGAAAGGCATGCTAGCGGAAACCCACCTGTCCACCCAGTTCCTCTACGAGGCTCTAAGCCGCGGGAAGCGGGAATGGGAACTCACCTTCGACGCGGTCCCCGACCTCATCTTCATAACCGACACCCGGCACACCATCACCCGGGTCAACCGCGCCATGGCGGAACGTGTCGGGATGCATCCCTCGGAGCTTCCCGGCCGCAAATGCTACGAGATCTTCCACGGGCTCGAGGCCTCCCCAAGCAGCTGCCCTTTCCTGCGGCTCATGGAAGACGGCGAGGCCCCGAACGTCGAGATCGAGGAAAAGCATCTGGGCGGCTTCTTCGAGATATCCGTCTCTCCCCTTTACAACGAGGTCGGCGAGCTTGCCGCCTGCGTGCACGTGGCCCGCGACATCACGGAACGGAAGAAGGCCGAGGAATACCGGCTCGTCCTTGAACAACAGCTGCAGCAGGCCCAGAAGCTCGAAAGCCTCGGTGTGTTGACCGGCGGCATCGCGCACGATTTCAACAACATCCTGACCATCATCCTCGGTCACTGCGCGCTGGCCCGCAACATCGCCCTCCCGGAAGCGACGCAAAGGCACCTCGAGCAGATCGAGACGGCGGGGAACCGCGCCGCCGAGCTCTGCCGCCAGATGCTGACCTATGCAGGGAAAAGCCCGCTGGTGCAGTCCGAGATCGACCTCAGTGCCCAGGTGAGTGAGATGGTCAGCATGCTCCAGCCCGCCTTCAAGAAGAACGTCTCCTTACGCTGCGAGCTCCCCCCGGGGGTGCCGCCGGTGACCGGAGACCGGAGCCAGGTCCAGCAGATCATCATGAACATCATCGTGAACGCGGTGGAGGCGATCGGCGACAGCAAGGGAACGGTACGCGTCGCTCTGGAGAGCTGCACGGTGGGGGAAGGAGACGCCGACTTCTTCGGCAGCGAGATCCCCCACGGCCCCTACGTCCGCCTCCAGATAAGCGATACCGGCTGCGGCATGACCGAGGAGACCCAGAGACGGATCTTCGAACCTTTCTTCAGCACCAAGTTCACCGGCCGCGGCCTCGGCATGTCCGCCATCATGGGGATCATCAAATCGCACAAGGGCGCGTTGCAGCTTTTCAGCACACCGGGCAGCGGCACCACCTTCAAGGTCTACTTCCCCGTAACCACCGTTTCAGGCGAAAAGCCTGCACGCAGCGACGATCCCTCCCGGGCACCCGGCCCGCGCGAACCGCTGAACGGCACTGTGCTTCTGGTCGACGACGAACCTGAGCTGCGCAGCGTCGGCACGGTCCTTTTGACCGCCCTGGGCTGCAGGGTCGTCACCGCATGCAACGGCCGCGAGGCGCTCGAGGTCTGCCGGGACCGCGAGGGGGACATCGATCTGGTGGTCATGGACCTCACCATGCCGGAGATGGACGGGCTCGAGGCGTACCACGAGCTGCGCAAAAAGAACCCGTCGCTCCCCGTCCTTTTTTGCAGCGGCTATGGCAAGAAGGAGGTCTCCCCGTTCATCGACCGCGATCCTCGTGCCGCCTTCATGGCGAAGCCGTACCGGATGGACCTGCTGCACGAGATGCTCGCCAAACTGTGGCAGGGGGACCGCATCCCACCTCTTTAACAACGATCCCTGCACCGTCCACTCGCGGCGCCGAAATCTCCACCTGCTCGCAGGTACATAAGGGAAGCTTTCGCCGCTCAGGCGCTACTGCTCGCCCCCTCCCGCCTGAGTGCAGTTTCTGTCATTGTCAGTGATGCCGTTGTATGAGCACCACCTGAAATGACGTCAAGTCACCCGCCAATCTCTCCTTCAGTTTTTCTTTTAAATGCCGAGAAGAGTACGAATGCAGCGTTACTGCAGACGTACTCTCACAGTCACAATCCCACCAGAGTGAACCGGAAGGTTACCCAATGAAAGACCACTACTGGCGTGCCATAAGCATCGACAGCATAGACCCCGAATTCTTCCCCTCCATCCCGTTGTTCATGAAGAGTGCCGGGAACTACGTGCTGTACAAGGACGCTCAGAGAAAGTTCTCCAGTTCCGACCGAAGCAGGATGGAAAGAAACGGCATCGAGTTCATGTACGTGAGATCGGGCGACATGGAGGAGCTATCGGCGTACCTGGAGAAGGGGCTGGATGAGCTGCTGAACAACGATGAACTGGACAGCGCAAGGAAAGGGAAAATCCTGTACCAGACCTCGATCAACTACCTGGTCGACGCCTTCGAGGCCCCCGAACAGGCGGCGAACCTGGATCGATGCCGGCAACTGGTACGCCACCTGATGCATTACGTGGCAGGCGACGAGCACGCCCTGCACTCGTTTCAGGGCGTCGTGGCCCATAACCTCTACATCTACGCTCACAGCGTACAGGTCACCGCGCTGAACCTCCTGGCACACGAAAAGCTCTTCAAGGTGGACCCGGATGAACTGGTGGATGTGGGGGTGGGGTCCATGCTGCACGACTACGGCATGATCTTCGTCACCAACGAGATACTGAATAAGCCGGACGCCCTCTCGGACGTCGAGTACTACAAGATCAAGCAGCACACCCAGAGGGGTTACGAGTTCCTGATGGACAGCCACCACTTCAGCGACGTATCCCTCACCATCGTGCGTCACCACCATGAGCGCTACGACGGCAACGGCTATCCCACGGGCCTCAAGGGCGACAACATCCCCCGCAGTGCCCAGCTCTCGGCCCTTTGCGACATGTACAGCGCCCTCACCCTCGACCGCGTGTACCGTAAGGCGGTCCCCCACCAGGAAGCGGTCCGCATGATGCGCGAGGAATCGGGGAAGGCATTCAACCAGCAGCTCCTCGAAAATTTCATCGAGCTCGTCAGCGACCGTAAGGAATAACGCCCCCGCTCCTCATGAACCGCGGCACAAGCCTCTTTTTTAGGCATGAGCCCCATAGCCGAGACGGCAACGCGACCCGCCGTTGCGCCTTTTAGCCCCGCATTTATCGCCACTTACCCTCTTTGCCCGCCCGTCACAAAATTGACCTTTCCTAATAATATATGCTAATCTGAAGTCAGCAGCATCGGATTGTATACATCTGCAACCTGGCGCCGCGACGCTCTCAAGCCGGCGATGCCGCTTCGGACGCAGGCGGGGCCTCCCCACGAAACGGGGCATGGAGGTCAGAAGATGAGAACAGTAAGAAGGTTGCTATTCACAACGGTGGCGATGCTCGGCCTGATGGGAATGACCACCGGCTCAGGTTATGCCGCGGACGCCGGCATGCACTCGGGCAAGACCCACAAGGCGTCGACACATAAAACGACGCACAAAACAGGCGCCCATAAAACGATGCACAAGGGCACAACACACAGGACGGGCGCCGCTTCCGGCACGGGCGCAGGCGGTAGCGTCCAAAGCATCGAGTCCGGGACATCGCTGCCGAGCGGCGTCGGGGCGAGGAGTACGGTACGGCAGGACTTCACCGTTGAGCGGATGGGTCCGGACACCGGCGGTGCCATGGGCACCGGCGCAGGGGGAACGGTGGGTGGAACCACGGGCACATACGACCAGAGGGGCACCGGCGGCACCTACGACCAGGGCACCGGGCGTTACGATCAGAGAGGTAGCGGCACCTACTACGGCACCGGCACCGGCAGCGGTACCGGCGGCACTCTGAACCAGACCCCGGGCACCCAGACCCCGGGCAGCTACTACAACCAGGGGACCGGGACCGGCAGCGGCACCGGCGGCACGCTGAACCAGACTCCGGGCAGCTATGACCAGGGAACCGGGACCGGCACCGGCGGTACGCTGAACCGGACCACCCCGGGCACCTATGACAACCAGGGTGCCGGCGGGACGTACTACAACCAGGGCACCGGCATCGGCACCGGCACCGGCGGCACCATGGGGACCGACACAGGCACCATGGGAACGGGCGGTAGCACCGGCACCGGAACCGGTGGCACGGGCTCGATGGGTACCGGCGGTGGTGTCGGCAGATAAACGGGATGGAATATGAGATGACAGAAGAGGAAGGAAGGGTTACGGGGATTTTCCCGTAACCCTTTTTTTATGCGCCGCCGGCGCCGCCGGCGGAAAGGAGGACGGCGCCCTGGGTTTCGCCATGCCTTGTGTCCCGGTCGTAGTCGATCTGGATCTCCTTTAGGTGCCGGAATTTCTCCTCGGTCCGCTTCGATATCTCGGCGGCAAGTTCCTCTTCGCTGCCGAAACTCGGGAGGGTGGCGAACATCTCGTTCACCTGGGAAGCGGCCTGTACCGCCAGGTCCTTGTGACCGTACTCGTGACGCTGCAGGTGTGCCAGATAATCCTTCCACCGGCTGGCGAGTTCCGGCGTACAGGAGTCGGCATCCAGCCGGGGCAGGTAGTAGCAGATGTCCACGGTCGTATCCGCGGACCGCACCGAGTAGCGGCCGTTGTTGCTGGTGACGCGGTACTTGTAATGGATATCCCAATTGGTCAGGGCAGAGTAGACCTTGCCGTCGTTCCACTTGGTCCCTTTGTGGTTGATCTGGTCCCTCAGTTGATCGAGGGTGCTGCCGCTTATCTCATAAAAGCGGTATCCCTCCCGGACCTTCAGCTCGCACGACGGCGCTTCCGAAGCAAATAGATTGGACGAGCAGGCTAAAACAAGCAGGGCGATCGCCGCGCGGGCGGTTAAACGGTGCACCATGGGGTAGGAGACTCCGATATTGGGATGAAAAGGTGAAGCCACGATATCCCAATGAGGAGAAGGTGCGGGTGACACATGTCACAATGGAGCGAGATTCAGCCCTTTACCATTCGCGCGCGCAGTCGCTGCCGACGAAGGTGCGGCTCCAGGGCGCCGAAGCGGTTCCTTCCCGGCGCCTTCCCCGTCGTAAAAGGGCAAGACACGCCGCACAGGCGGACGAGGTGAGAGTGAGGGCAAACGGGGCCCCGGTGCACGCGGCGATGACGCCGACGAGGAGGCTGCCTATGGGTGCCGCCCCCAAAAGAGCCAGGGTGTATGCCCCCATGACGCGGCCGCGCAGCCGGTCCGGGGAGTTTTGTTGCAGAGAGCGGTTCACCCGGGCCAGGAAGATGACGACGGCGGCCCCAGCGGTGAAGAGCGCGACCAGGGATAGGAGATAGTTCCTGGAAAGCGCGAAGAGAAGCAGCGCAAGCGGCAACAAGATCCCCGCCGGCAGGTGGTCGTCGCGCCGTTGCGGCAGCCGTGCCGTGGCGGCGAGCCAGAGGGCGGCAAGCAGGGAGCCTCCGCCGAGGACGGCGGACATGGTGCCGAGCCCCCTGGGGCCCGCGGCAAACGAATCGGCGAACACCGGAAGCAGGGAAACGAACGGGATGGCGAGAAGGCCCACAAGCAGTACCGAGGTGAGGATCTGGGCGATTTCCCCGTGCATCGTCAAAAAGCGCATCCCCTCGCGCAGTTCCGCCGCGGACAGGGGCCGGCGCCTCACGGGACGATCGACGCTGCGATATGGTACGCGCACGAACCGTAACGTCACCGCGCCGGCCAGAAAGCTCGCGGCGTTTATGAAAAAGCAGGAAGCGGCCCCGCAGGAGGCGATGAGGCACCCCGCCGCGGCGGGGCCAAGGAGGCGGGTCGCGTTGAAGGCTACCGCGTTGCAGGCGACGGCGTGACCTAGCTGCTCGCGTAGAACGAGCTCAGCGAGGAGTGCCTGACGAGCAGGGACATCGAAGGCGTTCAGCGCCCCCTGAAAGAAGGCGAGTGCCATGATCGCCGGGGTGGTCGCCGCACCGCAGAGGACGAGAAGCCCGAGCAGAAGGCTCGGGACGATGGAGCCGGCCTGAGTGGCTATGAGGAGGGTACGCCTGTCGAAGCGGTCCGCGCTCACCCCACCCAACACGCCGAAGAGTAGCACCGGCAGGGAAAGCATGACCGCCGTGAGCGCCAGATGCGCCGGCGACCCGGTCAGGGACCAGACCAGCCACCCCTGGGCCACCGACTGCATGACGCTCCCGAGCCAGGAGAGCCCCTGTCCGGCCCAGAAGAGGCGGTAGTTGCCGTCGCTGATCAGGGGCATGCGTTTGGCGATCTCCATACCTGCCTCATGAAAAACATGCCGGCCAAGAGAGAAGGCCGGCAGGATTCGGGAGGCGCCGTGCGAGCGCCTCCCTCCTTATGATTCCTTAGTTACTTACCCATCGCCATCTTCGCTGCGTTCTCCCCCGCGATCCTGCCGAAGGTGATGGTCTGCGAGATGGAGTTGCCGCCGAGGCGGTTCTTGCCGTGCACCCCGCCGGTCCCCTCTCCAGCAGCATAGAGGCCCGGGATCACCTTGCCGTCTTTGCCGAGCACCTCGCTGCCGGTGGTGATCTTAAGGCCGCCCATGGTGTAGTGCACCCCCGGTTTCACCTCGATGGCGTAATACCCGGCGGTGCGCAGGGCGCGCGGCAGGTCGGGGCGCTTGAACTCCGCGTCGTTTTTCTCGTCGACCCCCTTGTTGTAGGAGGCGATGGAGGCTTCCAGCGCGTCGGCAGGCACCTTGATCGCGGCGGCGAGATCGCGCACCGAGCCCCCCTGGCTCACCAGGTTCAGGTGGAAGTAGCCGTCGATCTGCTTCAGGCTTTTGCGTACCCCCTCGTCGAACACAAGGAAGGCGGACTGCCCCTTCTGGGCGAGGATGGCGGCGGAACACTTGTCGCGGGTGGTGAGCTCGTTCACGAAGCGCTTCCCTTCGTGGTTCACGAGGATGGCGCCGTTTCCGCGCACCGCCTCGGTGATCAGGGTGCGGCTCCCGGCGGCCACGGTGGGATGGATCTGTATCTCCTTCATGTCTTTCAGCTCGCCGCCCGCCTGGCTCCCGAGCTCGATGCCGTCACCGGTCGCGCCGGGCTGGTTCGAGGTGGTCATCCCTTTGTACTCGGGGCGGTAGAAGGCGACGCGCTCCGGGTTTGCCGAGAAGCCGCCCGCAGCGATGATGACCGCCTTGGCCTTTATGGTGTACTCGCCGCTGTGTTTGCCGGCCACCCGGACGCCGATCACGCCCCCTTTCTTGTCCTCGAGGATCTTGACGACCTTGCTGTTGATACGGATGTCGATGTTGCGCTGGGCCGCGTTTTTGCGCAGCACCTCGGTGATGTGAGCCCCGACCGCGGCGCCGCCTTTCGGGCGATGCGTGCGGTTGACGCTCGCGCCCCCCATGCGGCCGACATCGCTCAGGTCAGCGCCCATGCGGGTCAGCCAGTCGACCGAAGAAGCGGAATTTTTTGCCAGCACCATCGCGAGCGCCGGGTCGTTCAGGTTGCCGCCGCCGGTCATGGTGTCCTTGTACATGAGCTCCACGGAGTCGGAAATTCCTTTCTCCTTCTGGTAGGGCGTTTCGGCCGCGTTCATCCCCCCTGCCGCGAGCATGCTGTTGCCTCCGGTGATCGGCTGCTTCTCGATGATGATCACCTTGGCACCGGCGTCGTGGGCGGTGATCGCCGCGGTGAAACCGGCGGCGCCGGCGCCGATCACGACGATGTCCGCCTTGTCGGAACGCTTCGCCTGCCTCGACGTCGCGGAAGCCGTGGTCGCAACCGCCCCTCCCCCCGGGATCTTCATATCGAAGGCATGACAGCTGAGACAGTAGGCCCAGGAAGCGGTGTGGCCATGGTGACAGGTGGTGCAGTTGATGTCGCCCAGGTGCGAGCGGTGCGGGTTCACCTCCTCGCGGGACTTGCCACCGAGCTCGGCCAGGGTGCCGTGGCAACCGACGCAATGGCCGTTCACCCCCTTCTCGCTGTCGTCAACGACGATCTTCTTACCCTTGCCGTGGCAATCCGCGCACGAAGCCTTCCCCTGGTGCAGTTTTGCCAGGGGCTCCGCGCCACCGGCCCAAAGCACCGAGGCCGATACCAGCACCAACAGTGCCGCCAAGAAAATGCCCAACCTTGAATTCATCATCTTTCTCCTTTCGCGTCTGAATGCGTATTACCGCCCGTCTCGGGGTTGGTAAGACCGTTACCGGGAAAGCGCCCTACCGAACGGGGCGCCCCTGCGCCTTCTGACAGAGCACGAGCGATGCCAACACCACCGCCGACCGTAAAGATGCTGATTTAATGATAACTTTAGCCACCCTCCGGAAGAGCACAAGAAGGGCCAACGATAACCGGAGGTTATGGGTCGACCACCGTTCATTAGCAAAGTAACCAGTACTTTCAAATGTTTACCAACAGGTATAACCCAGGGTTATGGTCATGCCATTCGGCAATACCTTTTCGTGGTCCCATTTCTCCCATGCCCCGGCCAAATCAGTTGCCAGCGAACACGCAAACATGATATGCATACGCAGTTTTTTGCATGTAATGCGGGCCGCGTGCGGCACGGCGGCGCTATGTGATGCTGGCCCTTCAGACGGAGGTGTTCCAATGGGGAAAGAGAGAGCAGCAAGGCAGGAGACGCGGCAAAAGGAAAGTCCCGCGGCGGGGGTAAGGCGCCCGCCGTTTGAGATCCTGGGCAACAGCACGTGGCTGCAGCTCGCCTTGATCGCCCTCGTGGGACTTCTGGCCTATAGCAACACCTTCCATGCACCATTCGTCATCGACGACGAAGGCTCCATCACCGAAAACCCGGTGATCAAGAACCTCGCCTCGTTCCTCTTCGACGGGACCGGCTACCGTTACAACCCGCGCCGCTTCATCGGGTACCTGACCTTCGCCCTGAACTACAGCGCCGGTGGGCTGGAGGTCACCGGCTACCACATCGTCAACACCGCCGTACACCTTTTGAACGGCGCACTCGTCTTCCTCCTCGTGCGCCTGACGCAGCAGACACCCTTTTTCAAGACCGCGGGAGCGGAAGACGCGGGCCGCGGCATCCACCCCGGAACACTCGCGCCGCTCATCGCCGCCCTCCTTTTCGTCGCCCACCCGATCCAGACGCAGGCGATCACCTACGTGGTGCAGCGCTTCGCCTCGCTCGCCACCCTCTTCTACCTCGCCTCGCTCACCTGCTACATCGCGGCGCGCCTGCGGCAGGAATCCGGTGCAGGGGTGGCGCGGGGGCGTACCGTCGCCTGTTACCTGGCCGCTCTCCTTTGCGCCCTGCTGGCGATGAAAACCAAGGAGATCGCCTTCACCCTCCCCCTGACCGTCGTGCTCTACGAGATCTCCTTCTTCGGGATCCCGTCGCGGAAACGGTTGCTCTTGCTGCTTCCGCTCGCGGCGACCCTGCTCGTCGTACCGCTCGGGCTCATGCAGTCGGGCAGACCGATAGGAGAGCTCTTGGGGGAGATGGACCGTCTCGCACGGGAGACGACCAGCATCTCGCGGGGGGACTACCTGCTCACCCAGTTCAGCGTCATCACCACCTACTTGAGGCTCTTGCTCATCCCGGTCGGGCAGAACCTCGACTACGACTACCCCGTCTTCCACACCCTCTTCGCCCCCCGGGTCTTCTTCTCCTTCCTGCTGCTCTTGGCCCTGGCCGGGACCGGGGTCTACCTGTACCGACGCTCGTCGCGCGCGCCGTGGCAGCGGCTGGCCGGGTTCGGCATCTTCTGGTTCTTCATCACCCTGAGCGTCGAGTCGAGCGTCATCCCGATCCGGGACGTCATCTTCGAACACAGGGTCTACCTCCCTTCGGTCGGGATCTTCTTCGTCGCCGCAGCCTTTGCCGCCCCCCTGCTCGCGCGGCTATCCCACCGCAGCGCTGCCGCCGCGGTCGGTATCGTCGTCCTCGTGCTCGCCGTCTCCACCTGGCAACGCAACCTGGTCTGGGGGAGTGCGGTCAGCCTGTGGCGGGACTGTGCCGAGAAGGCACCCGGCAAGGCGCGCCCCCACAACAACCTGGCCATAGCGCTCCTCGCGGCGGGGCGCAACGACGAGGCGGCCAGCGAACTGAAGACCGCCCTGAAGCTCGATCCGGGGAACGTGGAGGCGCTCAGGAACCTTGGGGCAGCCTACGAGAAGACGGGAGGTGTGGAACAGGCGATAACCCAGTACCGGGCCGCCCTGCAGGGGAACCCGGAGAACAAGTACGCGCACTACAACCTGGCGGTCGCCTACAGCAAACAGGGGAAAACGGACCAGGCGCTCTCCGAGCTGCAGCTCGCGCTCAAGGTCGACCCGGAATACCCCGACGCACACAACAACCTGGGCGTGCTCTACGCCAACCAGGGTTTGATGAAAGAGGCGATCGCGGAGTTCAGTCTCGCCGTGAAATACGATCCCCGCTCCGCGGAAGGGCACAAGAACCTCGGCTTCGCGCTCGGGATGAACGGAAAGCAGGAAGAAGGGATGGCGGAGTTGCGGACTGCGGCCGACCTGCAGCCGGAAAATCCCGAGATTTACAACAGCATGGGGATCATATACGCGAACCAGGGACGTTTCAGGGACGCGGTCTCCGCGTTCGAAAAAGCGGTGCAGCTGAGTCCGCAGGAGCAGAAGTACCTCAACAACCTGTACCACGCCAAAGCGCAAGGTGGGTGAGGCGCAGAGTTGCCCTAAAGCTTTTGCCTTAATGAGCCGATGAGATGGCATCGGCAACTGCATGCCGCAGAGTGAGGGGAAAGCGTATGGGGACCTGCGCGGGAGTGGGATTCAGCAGCAACAGGAATCCGTCGGCGGCCGGCAAAGAGGCCGCCCGGAAAGCCCTGGAACAGGCGAAGGTGACGACGCCCGACTTCGTCCTGGTGTTCGCCACCGTGGGCTACGACCAGCACCAGCTTATCGCATCGATCAGGGAGACGACCGGCGACGCCCTCTTGTGCGGTTGCTCCGGCGAGGGGATCATCACGCGCGGGACCTGCATCGAGTCCAACTTCGGCGTCTGCGTCATGACCATCGCCTCCGATGAGATCCGCTTCCATGGCGCACACATGAAGGAGATCGAGGGGCGGGCCGAGGCGGCGGGTGAGGAGCTTGCCGCAACGCTCAAGCCCCTCGCCGCATCCGACACCCGGGCCTGCCTGCTCTTTGCCGACGGCCTCGTCTTCAACTTCGACCCCTTTCTCTCTTCCTTCGAAAGAACCATGGGGCGGCAGGAACCGCTCCCGGTCTTCGGCGGGCTCGCCGCCGACAACTGGGCCCTCCACGCAACCTACCAGTACCACAACGACGCGGTCTTCACCGGGGGGATGGTCGCCGTCCTCATGTCCGGATCCGCCGACATCGTCTGGGGGGTGAACCACGGCTGCGTTCCGGTCGGGAGCAAGCGCACCATCACGCGCTGCGCCGGTAACGTGATCCAGGAGATCGACGGCAGGCCCGCCCTGGAGGCGCTCCAGGAGTACCTGGACCCGGATTGGATGACGCAGTGGAACAAGTCGTCCCTGAACCTCTGCCTCGGCTTCAAGACGCCCGAGCACATGAGGCAGGGGTACGAGGAGTACGTGATCCGCTACATGCCCGGGAAGAACGACGGTGCGGGGGAGGTGATCATCCAGTCGGAGGTCACCCCCGGAACCGAGCTCTGGATCATGCGCCGCGACAAGGAACTCATCACCGCCGGTCTCGGCGCGATCTCCAGGGAACTGAGACCCCGGCCGGAAAGCGTGCCGAAGTTCGTGCTCCACTTCGAGTGCGTGGGACGCGGCAAGGTGGTGTTCCGCGAAAGCGAGAAAAGCGAGCTGCTGTCGTCGCTGCAGGGTGAGTTTCCGGACGAGGTCCCCTGGATCGGTTTTTACACCTACGGCGAGATCGGTCCCATCGCCCGCCACAACTGCTTCCACAACTTCACCGCCGTGGTGGCGGCCGTCTACTGATGGAAAGGGATCAGCAGATGCCGGCCGGTGCCGCGCCACCGGATGACGAGACGACCCTCCTGCGCCGGGAGAACGAAACGCTCGCCCAGCAGGTGAAGGAACTGGTGAAGGCGGAGGGGAAACTCTACCGCTACCAGGAGCAGCTCGACGCGCAGCTGCGCGAGTACCAGGAGCTGTACCAGTTCAACCGCAACCTGAACGGGCTGCGGGATCTTTCGGAAATATTCGCTTCGGCGGCGGACTTCATCATCAACAACCTAGGGTACGAGAGGGTCGTCTTCTGCAGACTCGACGCCGACGAGGGGTGCTATCGCGCCGACGCGTGGGACGGCTACTACCACGCCGAAGAGAGCGACGCCGCAAGCCGGCTCGCCATCCCCGGGAACGATCCGCTGCTCGCCCCACTGTACGGGGGCGCCCCCTTCCTGATCTGCCTCGAAGAGAGCGAGGATCCGCTGCTGCGGCGCTTCGCGGCGCTGATGCAGGTAACGGAATACCTCGTCTACCCCCTGGGATCTCACGAACTCCCCGTAGCCCTCCTTGCCGTGGGCAACTCCGCAGAGCAGTTCCCTTTCTGCCGCAGGATCAGCGGCAGCGAACTGGCGCTGCTCGGCATCGGCAACCTGGCGGGGCTCCTATCCTCAAGCATCGAAAACCACATCCTTTTGGCCAACACGGCCCGGGCGCTGGAACAGGAGCGCATGGCAGAGGCGAAGTACCGCGGCATCTTCGAGAACGCAACGGAGGGGATCTTCCAGGCCACCGTGGCAGGGAGGTTCCTGAACTGCAACCCCGCCCTGGCCGAGATCCTCGGCTACCGCGCACCCCAAGAGGTGATCGATTCGGTCACCGACATAGCCCGCCAGCTTTACGTCGATCCGCTGCAGCGCACACGGATACTTTCCGAGCTGGCACAGGGGCGCACCGTCAAGGGGTACGAGGTGGAGTTCTACCGCAAGGACGGCTCGAAATGCTGGGTGAGGCTCAGCGTGCGCGCGAGCTTTTCTCCCGGCGGCGGGATAAGACACATCGACGGCGTCGTGGAAGACGTCTCGGAACGAAAGCGGGTGGAGGAGGCGATCCGGACGCTGAACGCCGAACTGGAGCAGCGGGTGGCGGACCGGACCAGCGAGCTGGAGCGGGCCAGCGCCGAATTGCAGCAGACCCACGCGCACATGCTGCAACAGGAGAAGATGGCCTCGATAGGGCAGTTGGCCGCCGGTGTCGCCCACGAGATCAACAACCCGATGGGCTTCATCATCAGCAACCTGAACACGCTCGGCAAGTACGCCGACAGGCTCACCGGCTTCATAAAGGTGCAGGACGACGCGCTCGGCAGGATGCTCAGCGACGGGGACGGCAGTGCATTGCTTGAGGAGGTCGCGCAGCAGCGCAGGGGCCTGAAGGTGGACCATGTCATGGAGGACGTGGAACACCTGATCGGGGAGTGCCAGGAGGGGGCCGGGCGGGTGAAGAGGATCGTGCAGGAGCTCAAGGGTTTCGCCCGGCTGGACGAATCCGAACTGAAGGTGGCGAACCTGAACGAGGGGCTCGAGAGCACCATCAACATCGTCTGGAACGAGCTGAAATTCAAGGCGGAACTGAGGAAGGAGCTGGGGGAGATCCCGGGGACCCTGTGCAACCCGGGTCAGTTGAACCAGGTGTTCATGAACCTGCTGGTGAACGCCGCCCACGCGATCGAGAAGTTCGGCGTGATCACGGTGCGCACCGGCCTGCAGGAAGGGATGATAAGGGTCGAGATCTCCGATACCGGCTGCGGCATCCCCGCCGACCGCATCAAGCGCATCTTCGATCCCTTCTATACCACGAAGGCGGTCGGCACCGGCACCGGCCTAGGGCTCAGCATCGTCTACGACATCGTGAAGAAGCACGACGGCGTAATCGAGGTGGAGAGCGAGCCCGGCGTCGGGACCACCTTCATCTTGCGCATTCCCGTGGTATCACAATAGCGGCAGGTCAGCCGCAGACCTCGAAGGCGTCGTGGTAGGCGACCTCGCCGGCCGCCTCCTCGGCGCGGAAGGGGAGCGCGAGGAAGTACTCGGGAGGGACGCCGGGCAGGGTGAGTCCGTCACGCACCTTGAAGCCGAAGCGCCCGTAGTACGCCGGCTCGCCCAAGAGGACACAGCCGTCGCAGCCAAGGCGCTCAAGCTGTGCGAGCCCCGCCCGGATCAGCATGGAGCCGATGCCCTCCCCCTGGTGATCCGGCTCTACCGAGACCGGTGCGAGCCCGAACCAGCGGCACGGCTTGCCGTCGATGGTGACGGGGGAAAAGGCGATGTGCCCGACCACCGCACCGTCCAGGACGGCGACCAAAGAGATGCTGAGCGCCTCCGCCGAGCGCAGCCGCTCCACGAGGATGTGCTCGGTCTGGTTGCTGTATGGGTGGCTGTGGAAGGCCGCTTCGACCACCCGTGTGATGGCCGCCGCATCCTCCGGCCGCTCCTTGCGTATCGTCAAGTTTCCCGTTCCCAATCTTCCTCCCCGGCGCGGCAGCGCCCCTACCATCCGAGCGCGAGCTTGAGCCCCAGCACCCCGCCCAGCAACACGAAAAGCCCCCGCACCCAGTCATGCCCCTTGTGCCGCCCAAGCCTTGACCCAAGGTAGGCACCGAACACCGAGCCGACCGTCGAGGGGAGCATGAGCCTCGCATCGGCGAAGCCGGCGGCGCTGTAGAGGGCGACTGCGAAGCAGTTCCAGAAAAATGCGATGGCGTAATAACAGCCAAGCGAGGCGACCAGGGTCTGGCCGCGCCCCTTGGCGAGCAGCATCGAGGTGAAGAGCCCGTTCCCCGAACCGAAGAAGGACTCGTAAACGCCGAGCGGGAAGGCGAGCAGGCCGGTCACCCCGCGCGACAGAAGCGGCTCCCCCTCGCTGCGCCCAAGTGCCGGGTTGCACGCCACCACCGCGACGAGGAGCAGGATGATGCTCCCGATGACCCGCTGCAAAAGGGCGGCGTCGATCCCCCGCACGATGAGGGTCCCCACCCACGCGCCGGCAAGGCCGCAGACGACCATGATCCGGAGCAGCGCCCAGTCCACCGGGCGCCCCTTCAGGTAGTTTCGCGCCGCCAGCGGAGTCCAGGCCGCCCCGTTCAACTGGTTCGAGGCGATGGCGACCGGCAGGGGAAACCCGAGCGCAAGCCAGACCGGCGTGGTCAGCATGGCCGAACCCGCCCCGCTCATCGAGCTTAAGAGCGAAGCGAGAAAGGCAACCGACAGGATGGTAAGAAACCGCATAAGCCCCTCCCTGAGGCAGCTCCTTTCTACCCCATCCGCCGGCAACATTCAATGCCAAAGGGCGCTGGAAGTATCTCAGGCATCCGTCTCTCACGGCGGCTCAGTTCTTATTTGTTCTTTTTCCTTTCCACTCAGTCGTGCGCTTTGACTCAAAACGTGCTAACTTTTGTTGTAGACGGTTCCCATCTTCACGCGTTGCAGCGAGGTTCTTGTGTCACGCAAAAAATACATTCTCATAACATCCGCCGTCCTTGCCTTCCTGCTGTTGTTCATCGTAGCCATCCTGCCCACAATTGTCAGGATCAAAGCAGTGGAGGCTCTGGAAGAGAGCACCGGACGCAAGGCGCGCATCGAATCGGTGAGCTTCAACCCCTTCACTTTGACTGCCACGGTCGAGGGCTTTGCCATCGCGGAGAAAGAGGGACATCCCTTCGTCGCTTTCCGGCGCCTTCAGGCGTCCCTGTCGCCGGCATCCATTTTCAGAAGGGCCCTCATCCTCTCCGAGGTCACCCTCGACACCCCCACGGTGAACCTGGTGCGCAACGCCCCGAACCGCTTCAACTTCACCGACATCCTGGAAAGGCAGCCGAAGAAGAAGGAGGAAAAGGGAAGCACGCCGCGCTTCTCGCTCAACAACATCAGCATCAGAAACGGTTCGGTCGACTTCGACGACCGCATCGTCGGCGGCGGGAGAAAACACACGGTCCGGGCGCTGAACGTCGACATCCCCTTCATCAGCAACAGCCCCTACCTCGCCGATAAATACATCGACCCGCGCATATCGGCGCAGGTGAACGGCGCCCCCTTCACCTTCACGGGAAAACTTAAGCCGCTCAGCAAGTCGCTGGAAACCTCGGTTCACGTGGGACTCAAACGGCTCGACCTGCCGCAGTACCTGGCCTACGCACCGGTGAAGCCCCCGGCCGAGCTGACCTCAGGCAAGCTCACCGTCGATCTGGACATCGCCTACCGCATCTCGGCCGACAAGAAACCTGAACTGCTGCTAAAGGGAACGAGCAGGCTCGACGCCGTCAGCATCGAGCTTCCCGGCAAGAAGCCGCTCGCACGCGTCCCTGCGCTGGAGGTGAAAGCCGCCTCCCTCGAGGTACTGGCCAGGAAGTTCCACTTCGACTCGATAACGGCCGAGGGGCTCGAACTATTCGTCGAGCGGGACCGCCAGGGGGCATGGATGTTCTCCCGGCTCGGGCCGTCCGCGCCGGAAGGAGACAAACCGAAAGCGGCCGAACCTGCCGAAAAGACCGAGGTAGTGCTTCCTTCCCTTTTAGTTGGCAATGCGACGGTTCACTTCCGGGACGAACTCCCCAAGGGGGGCTTCAGCACCGACATCTCCGAGATAAACCTCGCCGCCAAAAACTTCAGCACCGCTCCGGGGGCGAAAGCCGAGTACCAGCTCGCCCTCAAAGCGGACGGCGAAGCCGCGCTGAAGACCGGGGGGACCTTCTCGGCCTCCCCCGTCGCGGTCACGTCATCCATCGCCCTCACCGGACTCAAAATCCAGCGCATCTGGCCCTACCTGAGCCCCTACCTCACCGCGCCGCTTAAGGGGACGCTCGGCCTGAGCACGGAACTCGGCTACCGTGCCGAAGAGGGGTTATCCCTCAACAAGGGGGAGCTCTCCGTCGCAGGCCTTGCCGCGCGCTACGGAAAGGAAGGGTTCGACCTGGCCCTCTTGCAGGTATCCGGAACAAGCTTCCGCCAGAAGGAGAACCGCCTCGAGATAGGCGAACTCCGTCTGGCGCAGGGAAATATCTCCCTTGCAAAGGAAGCGGACGGGAAGCTCTCCATAATGTCGCTCTTCCCGGCGCCAACCGCCCAAGCCCCGGCACCCGCGTCCAAGGCGAAAAAGGCCAAGGCAGAGCCGAAGGGAAGGGCTTTTTCCTATGTGGTGAAGCAGACAAGGCTCGAGAAATTCAACGTCACCTTCACCGACAAGACCTTCGAGGAGCCGCCCCGCTTCACGCTGCGCAACGCGAACCTGACCCTCGCGAACCTTCAGGGACCGAAGTTCCAGCCGTCTCCCCTGCGCTTTTCCACCACCTACGGCAAGGGCGCCACGCTTAGGACCAACGGCACCCTCATGCCGGCTCCCTTCCGCTACCGTGGGAACATCGGCATCAGCAGACTGCCGATCAGCGACTTCGAGCCTTACTTCCCCGAGACCTTCAACTTCTCGGTCATCGGCGGAAACCTCGATACGTCGGTCGACCTCGATCTCGCCCTCAAGGACGGCAAGGCGGTGGGGAGCTTCCGCGGCAACGCCGGGGTGCGCGACTTCCACAGCATCGACCTCACCGGCGATCAGGACCTGCTGAAATGGGAGAGCCTGCAGTTCGACGCCTTCCAGGGAACCTTCGCCCCATTTACCCTGAGCATCCGAGAGGTTGCGCTGAACGACGTCTATTCCCGCATCATCATCAGGAAGGACGGCACTCTCAACCTGCAGGACCTGGTCAGGAAGGAGCCGGAAGCGCAGACGGCAGCCCCGGCCGCCCCAGCGGCTCCCGCAGCGCAGGCGGCTCCCGCCACAGTACCGGTTGCCGCACCCGGCGCCGTCGCAGCGCCCCCCGCGAGCCAGCGCCAGATCTCGGTCGGGAGCGTAACGATTCAAAACGGCACGCTCGCCTTCACGGACAACCACCTCCCGCAGACCTTCAACAGCACCTTCTACAACCTGGGGGGTAGGGTGAGCGGGCTCACCTCGGAGGCCTCCAAGTTCGCCGACGTCGACCTGCGCGGCAACTTGGAAAACCATTCGCCCATGCAGATCTCCGGGAGGCTCAACCCGCTGCGGGACGACCTCTTCGTCGACCTGAAGATATCCTTCCGCGACATCGAACTGGCCCCGGCCACCCCCTACTCCGGCACCTACCTGGGCTACGCCATCGACAAGGGGAAGCTCTTTCTCGACCTCAAGTACCTCATCGAGAAAAAGCAGCTCACCTCCGAGAACAAGGTCTTCATCGACCAGTTCACCTTCGGGAAGAAGGTGGAGAGCGACCAGGCGACCAGCCTGCCGGTAAGGCTCGCCATCGCGCTTTTAAAGGACAGAAACGGCGAGATACACCTCGATCTCCCGGTCACCGGGCACACCGACGATCCCCAGTTCAGCGTCTGGCGTCTGATCGGCCAAGTGCTGAAGAACCTGCTGGTAAAAGCGGCGACCTCGCCGTTTGCCCTGCTCTCTTCGCTCGGCGGCGGCGGGCAGGATTTCAGCATGGTCGGCTTCGAGCCGGGCTCCAGCGCGCTCACAGCGGATGAAGCGAAGAAGCTGACGCATCTGGCCAAGGTGGTCGCCGACCGCCCCGGGCTCAAGCTGGAGATAAAAGGATTCGTCGACAGGGGGAGGGACCCGGAGGGATACCGGCAGGAACTCCTGGCGCGCAAGGTGCGCAACGAGAAGTTCCTCTACCTGGTGAAGGAACAGCAGGTCAAAGAAGGGGAGAACAGCGAGACGGTGCAGGTGACGCCGGAGGAGTACGGCAAGTTCCTGAAGGCGGTCTACAAGAAGGAGAAGTTCCCGAAACCGCGTAACGCCCTCGGCATGGTGAAGGACCTGCCGGACAACGAGATGAAGAAGCTGATCATCGCCAACACGGTGGTCGGCGAGAACGAGTTGCAGTCGCTCGCCCGCGAGCGTGCGGCAGCGGTGGTCGATTACCTGGTGTCCAAGGGAGGGCTTCCGGCGGAGAAGCTCTTCCAGGGGAGCGGTGATATCTATAAAGCGCCCGAGAAGGAAGCCGCCGTTCGCAGCCGCGTCGAGTTCAGCGCCATCGCACGCTGATCCCGCCGGAACGGCGCCAGATCTTCCCCCCAGAACTCACAATCCCCTCTCCCTATGGGAGAGGGGCGTCACTCCGCCCCAATCCTACTTCCTCTTCTTCTTTTTCTTCGTGAATCTTCTTCCCTGATGGGCGGGATGGTCTTGTTGCTGGGCGTGGCTCTCCTCCTCGCCACCCTTCATCATCATCAACGGAATCAATACCAGAGCAAAGACAGCCAGAATAGCCGCTACTGCGATGAGCGGTGTGGACATAGCTCCCTCCAATTCAAACTCTTCCAAGACGTATTCAAGGTTCCCGCACCGGTCGCGGGACGATACAGCTCCCAGCTCCAATGAGTTTTAGGCAACGCAGCATAACATGCGCCCCCAACCTTTATCAATTCAAATGTAGCTCATGAGCCGCGCCCCCCTGCCATGGACAACCAAGGTCGCGCCGATATAATTTGCCAGGTTTTCCATGCCTTTTCCGCAGATTACGCCGGAGGTGCCCCATGTTCAGTTGGAAGAACCCCGCCGTCCGCTTCCTCGTCTGCTGCACCCTTGTCCCCCTCCCCTCTCCAGCTTGCGCCGCCGATGCCGGGTTCCCCGCCAGGATAACCCTGACGCCGGTGGTAAAGGGGCTCCGGCAGCCGACGGCGATCGTCAGCGCCAAGGACGGCAGCAAGAGGCTCTTCATCCTCGAGCAGAAAGGGAAGGTCAGGATCGTCAAAAACGGCAAGCTGCTCGCGAGGCCGTTTCTCGACATCGACACACTGGTAAAATCCGGCGGCGAGCAGGGGCTTCTCGGCCTGGCCTTCCCCCCGGACTTCGCCACGACAAAGACCTTCTTCGTCGACTACACCAACCGGACCGGCATCGGGAATACGGTGGTGGCGAGCTTCAAGACGGGCAAAGACGCGGACGCGGCGGATCCGGGGAGCCGCAGGGAGATCCTGACCATCAAGCAGCCGTACGTGAACCACAACGGCGGCCAGCTCGCCTTCGGTCCGGACCGGCTCCTCTACATCGGCACCGGTGACGGCGGCAGCGGCGGCGACCCGCACGGCAACGGCCAGCGGCTCGACACCCTGCTCGGGAAAATCCTGCGCATCGACGTGGCTCCCGGAGCGGCAGCCTACCGGCTTCCTAAAAATCCCTTCGGCAACGAGATATGGGCCTACGGTCTGCGCAACCCCTGGCGCTTCTCCTTCGACCGTGGCACCGGTGATCTCTACATAGCCGACGTGGGGCAAGATGAAGTGGAGGAGATCGACTTTCAGCCTGCGGGCTCCGGTGCCGGCGCGAACTACGGCTGGAACATCATGGAAGGTGACCGCTGCTTCCGCAAACCGAAGTGCAAGAAGAGCGGCCTCACCATGCCGGTCGCGGTCTACCGTCACGGCAAGGGAGATTGCTCCGTTACCGGCGGCTACGTCTACCGCGGCAGGATAAAGGAGCTGCAAGGGATCTACTTCTACGGGGATTTCTGCAGCGGCCGCATCTGGGGGCTGCGCAGGGTCGGAACGAAATGGGAGACGAAACTTCTGGCCGACACGCCTTACGCCATTTCGACCTTCGGCGAGGACGAGGAGGGGGAACTCTACCTCGCCGATTACGGCAGCGGGACCATATACCGTGTCGACACTCGGTGAAGCATGACATATTGCGTGCACACAACATATCAGTTAGAATACTGACGCCAGGGCTGCCAGGAGATCTACTATGAGCAAGGCAATCATCGGTATTGCTAACTTCAAAGACACAGAAAAACAGCTCCTCTCCGTTGCCGCTCGCTTGGACAGTGGTGAGTTGCTCCCTGAGGCCGATTATCAGCTCAACTTCCCCACGGCATCACAGCTCTTCACCGAGATCACGCCGAAGCGTCTCGAGCTTCTCGATACCCTGAAAAAAAACGGCCCGCAGTCCGTCTATCGCCTCGCCAAAACCCTCGGCCGCAACTACAGCAACGTTCACAGTTCGGTCGTGGGCCTCTTGAATCTGGGACTTATCGCGAAGGACGCCGACGAAAGGGTATACGTTCCCTGGGATGACGTGGAAATCCACGTATCCCTTTCCGGCTCCATAGCCGCGTAGTCCGGAGCAAAGATGTCCTTACGCAGCCTTCGCATCCTCGCCGCAGTCGCCGGCAAAGGGAGTTTCGCCGCCGCCGCGGAACAGATGGGGTTGACCCAGTCCGCCGTCAGCCTCCAGATCAGAAACCTGGAGGAGGAATTCGGCGTTCAACTCTTCGAGCGGACCGGACGCAGCCCCAAACTCAACATGAACGGCAAACTGGTCGTGGAGCGCGTCCGGGAGATCCTCGACATCTACGACGGGATCAAGGCGGACCTCGCTCCGTCGGGCGCCATCAAGGGGGTGCTGACACTGGGGGTGGTCCCCACCGTGCTCACCGGTCCCCTCCCGGCCGTACTCGGGCGGCTGCGCAAAACGCACGAGGAGATGCAGGTGCGCCTGGTCTCGAGCCTGTCGGCTGAGCTCGTGCGCCAGGTCGAAGAGGGGGATCTCGATGCGGCGCTGACCACCGAGCCCCCCTTCGCCATACCGCCGCACTGCCGGTGGCAGGCGTACGACGAGGAGCCCTTCTTCGTGGTCGCTCCGCAGGGTGCGGCAGCCGCCACGGTGCAGGAACTCTTCGAGGCGTACCCCTTCGTCCGCTTCGACAAGACCGCCTGGGCGGGGGCCCTCGTGGACGCCCAGTTGCTGGCGCAGGGGATAAAGCCGCGCGAGGTGATGGAATTCGACTCCCTGGAGGCGGCGATAAGCCTAGTGGAGCATGGACTCGGCATCGCCGTCGTGCCTTTGAACCGGCGGCGCCTCGAAAAGGCGCAGGGGCATTTCAGCCTCGCCCCGTTCGGCACCCCGCAGTTGACCAGGCGGGTCGGGATGTACCAGAAACTACGGCACCCGCGCCTGGCGCTCACACAACTGGTGCTGGGCGAACTCGAAACGGAGTGCCAACCCTCAATAAATACTCAAGCCTGACGCAAGAATTATCAACTTTTACCAAACAATCGCCCATGTTACTCTCCCCTCACCGAACTAAAGGAGAGTAGCATGGCAACCATCATCAACGCCCTCACGCCGGTTCTCTCGCTGATCCTGATCGGCTTCCTGATCAGGCGCAGCGAGTTTCTCCCGTCCTCGTTCTGGCCCTCCGCCGAAAGGCTCACCTATTTCCTGCTCATGCCCGCGGCCCTCATCCACAGCCTGGCGGGCAAGAAGATCGGGACGCTCCCCTGGCTCAACATCCTGCTGACCGTCGAGGGGGTCATCGTCGCCAGCGCCCTGCTGGTCGTCATCTGGGGTGCCGCCAACCGGCGCATGGGAGGGGGCGTCTTCACCTCCCTTTTCCAGGGAGGGGTGCGTTTCAACACCTTCGTCGCCCTGGCGCTCGCCGAGAGCCTGTTCGGCAAGGAGGGCCTCTTCCTCGCGGCACTCGGCGCAGGTTTCATGATCGTGCTCATCAACGTGCTCTGCGTCTCGGCCTTCTCACTCACCGTCGGCAGCGGGGCCGGCATCGATTTCAAGCGGCTCGTACGCGACCTGGCACGTAACCCGCTCATCATCGCATGCGTGGCAGGGATCGCGCTCAACGCCTCGGGACTCAAGCTCCCCGCCGCGCTGGACGGGACGCTTCTTTTAGCCGGGAAGGCGGCCTTCCCGCTCGGGCTCATGGCCGTAGGCGCCGCCTACCGGGCCGGTAACCTCGCGTTGCACTGGCAGCCGCTCGTCGCAAGCTGCACCATCCAGTTCCTCTGCAAGCCGCTGGTCGCCTGGCAGCTCGCCTCGATTACCGGCCTGTCCGGCACCGCCGCAGGAGTCGTGCTGCTTCTTTTCAGCGTCCCCACCTCACCCGCCTCCTACATACTTTCACGGCAGATGGGAGGCGACCACGACAGCATGGCGGCCATCATCACCGCCCAGACCTGCCTCTCCTTCCTAACGCTCCCGCTCACCATCTGGATACTGGTCTAGTCGCGTGAATGACGCCGCTGCTTGAATGAGAACAAATATGTTGCCATACCAGGTGGTTTCAGGTTATGCAGCCATGATCGAGCAGCGAGAGGTAGCAAAATATGGACATCTACAACGAGTATTGCCTGCCCCACCTGACCAACTGCGTCTGCGGCATGAAACCGCTGGCACGTCAGCGGGCGCTGATCGTCCCTCATGCGCAAGGCGACGTCCTGGAGGTGGGGATGGGAACGGCGCTGAACCTGCCGTTTTACGACAAAGAGAAGGTAACCCGCGTCTGGGGGCTGGAGCCGTCACCGGGGATGCGCAGGGCTGCGGCGGACAACGTCAAGCGCAGTGAAATTCAGGTGGAGTGGCTGGATCTGCCGGCGGCGCGGATCCCGCTTGATGACGCCACCGTCGACACGGTACTGCTCACCTTCACCCTGTGCAGTATCGCGGACTGGCAGGGAGCACTGGCCGAAATGAGGCGCGTGCTCAAGGCGCAGGGCAGGCTCTTGTTCTGCGAACACGGGGCGGCGCCGGACGCATCGATCCTTAAGTGGCAGAAGCGGATCACCCCATGGTGGAAACATGCTGCCGGCGGATGCCATCTGGACCGACCCATCCCGACGCTTCTCGAGACCGGGGGGTTCAGCATCCTGGAGATGGACGAGGATTACATGGGGGGCGTGCCAAGGATTGCCGGGTACACCTACCGCGGCAGCGCCGCGAAGCGTTGAGCCGGAGAGCCTGTCTCAGGTATCGGCTCTTCCCTTGCGGTGAACCAGCTGGAGCTTTCGACTCAGATCGGTGAGGCGGTACGGCTTCTGGATGAATCCAGTCAGCCCCCACCCGGTGAACCTCTGGGTGACTTCCTGTTCGCTGAAGCCGCTGGAGAGGAGGACCTGCACCCCCGGATCGAGAGAGCGCAGCACGCGCAGCGCCTGTTCCCCGTCCATATTCGGCATGGTGAGGTCAAGGATGACACACGCAATGTCGTCCTTTTGCCGCTGGAAGATCTCTATGGCGGCAGCCCCGTCCTCCGCAGTCAACACGCGGTAGCCCAGGGTTTCCAGCATCTCCGTCCCGAGACTGCGAATGGTTTCCTCGTCATCTACCAGAAGAACGGTCCCGGTGCCGGTCGGCGCCGTGAATGGTTCCTGCGCTTGCGTCTGCGGCCGAGCATCTCCCAACACGGCCGGAATGAAGACGGTGAAGCTCGACCCTTCGCCCGGCTTGCTGCGTACCTCTATGGTACCGTTATGGCCACGCACGATGCCGAGGACCGCCGCCATGCCGAGGCCGCGCCCGGTGAACTTGGTGGTGAAAAAGGGATCGAATATTCTTGCCACGGTCTCGGGGTCCATGCCGCACCCGTTGTCGGAGACCTCGAGGTAGACGTACACCCCCTCCTTGAGTCTGTCGTTTAACCAGAGTTGCGAGAGCGTTACGGCATCGCACCGCCGCGCACCGGTCCTTATCGATATTACGCCGCTGTTGTCGCCGATCGCTTCGGAGGCGTTGATGACGAGGTTCATGACCACTTGGCGGATCTGCGTCGCATCGACTTCCACCAGGGGGAGATCCTCGGCGAGTTCCAGGTGCATCTCCACCTTTTTCGAAATGGAGACATCCAGCATGTGCCTCATTTCCTCGACGAGAGCGTTGACGTTGACCTCCTCGATGAGAAAGCTCCCCTTGCCGGAATAGGCCAGCATCTGCTGGGCCAGATCGGCCGCCCGCTGCGACGATTTCTCTATGTTCTGCAGGTTCCCCCGTACGGGAGATTCCTGTGGAAGCCTGAGCAGAGCCAGCTCCGCGTTACCCATGATGGCCATGAGGATGTTGTTGAAGTCGTGGGCGATGCCGCCCGCCAGTACCCCCAGGCTTTCCAGCTTCTGGACGTGCAGCATCTGGGCTTCCATCTTTTTCTTGTCCTCGGTCAGCCGTCTTTCGTCGGTCACATCACGTCCGACCACGAGGAGATGCTTCTTGTCCTTGATCATGAGCCGGGAAAGCACGTACGACATGGCGATGTCCTTGCCGAAGCTCGTATGCAGTTCCACCTCGTGAACGCGCGCGATGCCGTCGCCGAGGACGGTTTCGGCCGCCTCCAACAAACCGCTTTCCCGCCAGGACTGCAAGGTGCGGAAGTTCTGCTGCTGCATCTTTTCCACGTCACCGCCGGCGATATCCGCAGTGGCCTGGTTCAGCAGGATGCATTTGCCGGATTCACCGTCGAAGATGCGGATCCCCATGGGTGAGTACTGCAGGAGCGATTCGAAGAGGAGTAACGTCTCCTGACGCTGCTCCTCGCTTTTCATGTGTTCGGTGATGTCCCTGGTGATGCCGAGCAGCGATACGATCTCTCCGCGGTCGTTGCGGAAGGGGACCGCATGGGTGTCGAGCCAGACGCGCCTTCCCTTCAGCCCCGAGGTCTGGAAGACCAGGTTGCCTGGGATGCCGCGGAAGACGTTGCGGGTGAGTTCCTTGAAAGCCTCTTTGAATTCGGGGGTGATCCTGTCAAAAACGCACTTCCCCTGTACCTGCGCGAAGGAGTCGGCGTCGATCATGTTGAGCCCCGCGCGGTTCATCATCTGCAGGCGCCCCTCCGAGTCGAGCATCTTGACGCATTCGGGCTCCGTCTCGATGATGGTGTTCATGAAGGCCTCACTGCGCGCGAGCGCATCCTCCCTGGCACGCAGCTGTTCCGCCATGGCGTCGAAGGTGCGGGCCAGCCCGCCGAGTTCCCCCCCCTGCACCAGGTCGGACACCTTCATCCCGGTCTCACCATCCGCAAGCCTTTTGGAGGCTTCCTCGAGGATCTTGATGCGGTCGCCCAGGCAGCGCTTGCCGATGAAGATAGCGGCAAGGCACGCAAGGAGCAGAAACGACAACAGCAAAGTCATGCTGTAGGCGAGCGAGCGGTCTGCGTTGCGCGTGGCGGCCTCGGTCGGGATGCCTGCGGTGACGTACATGTATGGGGTGTTTTCGCCGGGAAGCCAAAGCTTGAGGTAGGAGATGATGCGCTTGTCCCCCTGGAGCCCGCCTCTGATGTGGGTCTCACGCTCGGGGCCGTCCTGGAGTTTCCTGAATGCATCTGCGGGGTAGGGTTTGCCGATGTACTGCTCCGGGTCTATCCCCCTGGCGAGGATGATCCCCTTGTGGTCCAGTATCACGAAGCTGGTCCCTGCCGGCAGGTGCATCTGCTGCAACATGGACCTGTAGTTCTCGATATTGAGGGTGACGCCGATGACGCCGACCACCGCCCCTTTCTCGTCCTTGAGGGGGTAGCCCAGGTTAAAGACGGGCCTCGTCGTGATCCTGCTCACCACGTACTCGCCCGAGGAAAGTCTGCCGCTGGCCAAGGCGGCCCTGAAAAAGCGGCGGTCGTCGGCAACCAGTTGCTGGCGCGTCGGGATGGCGGTGGCCCAGACCCGTCCCTGCCGGTCCGCGATGGTGATGTTGCCGTACATCGGATTCAGCTTGCGCAGTTCTTTGAGTATGGGCTCCACCCGGGCCGCGTCACGTGCCTTTACCTCGGGAAGTTGCGCCAGTGAGGTCATGAGTTGCTCAGCCGCGACCACGAGGTTTCGCTGTTCGGCCCCGATCCTTTCGGTGATGCGCAGCGTCTCCTTCCGGGCGTCGTCTATCATGGCGTTGCGAAACTGTATCCCGGAGTAAATGATGACGCCCGCAGCCGGCAAGGCGACTACGAAGGTGATAAGCAGCAGTAGAAAACGGGTGGAAAGTGTGGAAGAACGAGTCATGTGACATCTCTCGGGCACGGGTGTTACTATAAACATCGGCAAAATGCTGTGTTAGCTTAGCAGAAATCGACTCGCCACTGAACGTGACAATCCGAATACACAATTACCAGTTGTCACAACGTCGGGTGGTGGGTGTCTAACGGCGGGTCCACAGTAGCTGTTGAGATGAACGCGTATCCAAGAGATAAGAAGAGGCGGAACTTGACGTAGAACGAATATGCCTGTCAAAGGGGCGCAACCTCAGGTACTCCTCCCTGGCTTTTTTAACCTGCCTCATAACGCTCGCCGAACGCAGGGTTAAGGCGGCGTCCATCGGTACGCCCCCGCTTTCCAGCACCTTTGCCGTCCAGGTGTTGCAGGTATGGGTGATGAGGTAATACCCCTCCGCCTTGAAGAACCTGCCTTCGCCGTGCGGCCCCGCCTTCGAGGGGTAGGGGCGACCTGCCGCGTCGAGCTTGAAACTGGACCTTAACTTATCCTTCAGGTGTTTCAATCCAGCTTCCGAAAGCTTTAGTTCGACCACGTCGGTGCCTCGATATTGCTCCGGCGGGGCGGCCGGCATGGAAAAGACGTGCATGACGCTCGGATTTCTCCAGAAGACCGCCTTCAAGAAGATGGCCGGCGTCACCTTGTCGGCTTGGTAGAAGTCCGCCTCCCCCCAGCCGAACTCGTAGTAGCGGCCCGGTCGAAGATATCCCCTCACGAACCCCAGTTCGGTTCCCAGGTCCTCGCTCGACAGTGCGATCCCCGCGTGCCATCCGTGTGCTATCACGTATATCGAGCGTTCCTCGCCCTGCGTCGCAGGGAGGTACTTCCATTTCTTGCCGGAGGCGCATCCGGCTAACGCCGACAAAAGCGAAAGAAGCAGCACGATCAATCCTTTCCGCCGCCACGCCACCTTAAGCCTTGCAAGCATCGTATGCGTGGTCCCTCGCGTTTCCATGTGGACCTCCCGGAATTCACCTGCAGCCCAGGAGATCTTACCAAGCCCCCCCCATCCGTCAAAGCAGACACGCCGCCATCAACGCAACCCGGCCTTCTTGAAGAAAACGTGCCGCAGGTCCGTGATCGATCTAAAGAAGTTCCTGTTCCGCCCTCGCCTCCGCTTAGTTGCAGCTACAGGGAACAGGTAAACCTTTCTCAGCTCGCGCAACATCCACTCGCTCCTCAGGCAGAGCAGGAGCCCGGCGAAGGGCGCAGACAAAAGGGCGCTCCCGAAGATAAGACCGACGACGCCGACGGCGTAATAGGAAAGGGCAGCGTGACTGGAGGCGAGCTTCACCCACTGGAGGAACTGAACGACTTCGTAGATTACCGCGACCGTGATACCGGACCACGCCCCTTCGACCAGCCGACGAAAGCCGCCATTCTTCAGTTTCCAGAACTGGTAGGCGGCCCAGATCAGATGGATTCCTGCGATGGAGACGGTCCATGGGATGAACCCCAGATCAAAGAACACCGACAGCTTCGACACCGGTACCAGGTACGGCTCCGACAGGACCGCCTGCCAATCGGTACCGTAGTACTTCATGAGCCCCGTGATTCCATAGAGAAGAGCTGCCGCGCCGACCGCCATCACGAGCCAGGCTGTTATCTCGACAACCTCCGGGGTAGGTGCTCCTTCTTCCAAGGTCAGGACCGGAGGTTCCTGTGTTGCCGGGAAAGCTGAGGGCTCCATGACGGGAGGTTCATAACGCTTTGACGCGGCAAGTTCCTCCAGCTCTTCGAGCAGTTCGCCGCGGTGTCTTTTTTCGTCGAGGATCCGCGACCCTTCCATGGCAAGAAACTGCGGATTGAGCCCCTGCAACAACAGAAACTGCCCCGGGTCCAGCTTTACGGCGACTCCTTCCGTCACCTCCTGCAGCTCGAACTCGAAAGTCCCCTTGGTCCACACGAAAAGGGAATAGACCACCTTTTCGATCTGCTCGCGCACCACGGTCTCGATCGAGTCGGCGCTGACCCCGAAGCGCTCGACCATGATCGTGCCCAAAAGCCGCCGGTATCCTTCATCCGCCTGGGTGCTCAGAGCGAGGTTCAAGGTGCTGCGGTCGATGACGCCCTTGCGGATAAGCACTTCCCCCATGTTCTGTCGAAACACGGTCGAACTCGCCCTGGTGACGTAACCGTTCTGGAAAATGATGCTGGCCTCGCGCCCAGTACTTTTCAGTGACAGCACACCGGATTTTCGGCTCAAGCTGACGATCTGCATGATCTCGCCGAGTCCCAGATCGTCGATATTGCCAACAAGACTCATGGTTGTAGCCTCTCATATGAAGGATTTGGTAATGCGAGAAAGGGGAGTGAGATGGAGCGGAGAACGGCTTCAGCCCCCTTCGTTTCGGGAATCGTTCCATAAAAAAAGCCGGGGCCGTAATATCTTGAGATATTTCGGCGACCCGGCTGTCTCTATGAGACCCAGTAGGCTTTCCGTCCCATCCTCGCGGATGGTTTAGTATTGTCGTTATCCGGCTTTAATTGTATTGGCTTGCGGCGCACGATAGCCCAAGCAGCCTGCTTCGTCAAGAGTAAACGGTGAGAACTCTTGATCAAGAACCCCAAAGTATGTTCTTTACCTTTTCACCATCCTGATGCGCAACAAATTCCGTAGAGTCCTCCCTATCCAGAGGCCTGCCCTCCCAAAGCACGATTTATTACGGTGGAAAAGTCGTACACGGCGTTAGATGAATCATTCATCGCGATAGAAAAGTCATGCACCACGGCATGTTAATCATCCGTCGCGACGGAAGACACGAATACCGCGATTGATAACACGTGCAACGCGATAGAAAAGTTATGTACCGCGTTAGATTAATCATCTGCCGCGATAGAGAAGTTATCCATCGCGTTAGATTAATCATCCATCGCGACGGATAACACGAATACCACAATTTGTAACACGTGCATCGCGATGGATAAGTTGTGTACCGCGTTAGATTAATCATCTGCCGCGATAGAGAAGTTATCCATCGCAGTAGATTAATCATACATCGCGATGGATAACACGAATACCGCAATAGATAACACGTGCATTGCGATGGAAAAGTCATACACCGCAGTATATTAATCATCTGTCGTGACGGATAACACGAATACCGAGATTGGTAACACCTGCACAGCTGTGGAGGTCTTTGATTTCGGTCAGGTTCGTACGTGGTGCGTGGTGGTGCGTGGTGGTGGTGCTGCGTGCGTGTGGGTAAAACCCATAAGTCGATCCAAGAGGGTATAGCAGGAAATCAAGCACTTACCTGACCATACAAAGGCTGATTTCGCTACCTAAAAGAGCCAAAAATCTTGGTTTGAGATATAAGAGGAGCCGAAAATCTTGGAAGGGGCAGAGATGACGCGGCTGGCGTAGCATCTACAACCCTTAAAGGGCATCAAGTATGCTTTGGGGTAGGATCAGCGATATAACGATGAGGTAAGCGGCAGCGGGGCGTAACGCAGCGAAGCCCCCACTGTCCGCTTGACCGTTTTGTTAGGCGTTTCATTTTTGTCACTTTGCCTGGAATCCGCCATCAACATTGAGAACATGGCCCGTAACGAATGATGCCTCATCAGATAAGAGCCACACAATGCCGTTGACGATCTCATGTGGCAGGCCCATGCGGGCCATCGGATGCATAGCGGCAATACTGGGTTCGTCATATACCCCTTGGGTGATCGCTTTGACGATGATGTCAGTCTTGGCCGCTCCTGGCGCAACGGCGTTAATGCGTATTCCTTCCGTGGCGTAATCGAGTGCGCCTGCCTTTGTTAGCCCAACAACCGCATGCTTGGTTGCACAATAAGCGCCCGTGTAGGGAATACCATTGAGACCAGCAATGGACGCGAGATTAACAATGGAGCCTCCACCATTCTTCAGCATTTGTTGAATCTGGTATTTCATTCCAAAGTAAACGCCAAGCACATTGGTTTGAATCATTTCTTGGAACCGAGCTGTTTCAGATTCTGCAATCTTTGCACCCTCAGTCGAGATACCTGCATTATTTATTGCCAAATCAAGGCGACCATATTTTTCAACGGCCCTGCTGACGAGCGCTTTAACGCTGGCTTCGTCGTTGACATCGGCGTAAGTAAACATTGCCTCGCCACCTTTGGCGCGAATGTCCGCAACGAGTTTTTCACCCGGTTCCTTGCGGCGACCGCTGATGACGACTTTCACACCTCTGGCGGCCAGAACCTCTGCTGTTCCTTTGCCAAAACCCGACGTAGCACCTGTAATAACTGCAACTTTACCTTTCATTATTGCACACTCCTTTTTCTTGGCTTACGAAATATGTTGATCGATTCGTTAATTTACGCCTAACTACTTATTGAGCGGTTCACGCGGGCGTGAACTGCAGACCTACCCAAAACTGATATTCTACAGGTCCTCTCAAGTCAGAAAAATTCAGGCCTACAAGAAATCAACAAACAACATCATCTCTGTAACTCACTGTATTAAAACGATTGCTTCGCGGAACAAATGTTCCGTTTGGCTTGATGAGCGGTTTTATGCTCAATGACCTGCGCCATTCTCACCGTGCCAAATGTATAACTCATTTTTAACTGTGGTCAATGTCCAAGATTTCATTCTAACTGTTGGCTGGAAGAGGTTAGGGGGCGGGACTCATTCTCTTGTTTTCGCGGTCGCCTGCGGCGATGGCGAGCGCCGTTACCATTTTGATCCTCTTGTATCCCGTAGGATCCTCTTGGTAGTTTTACCCACGTGCGTGTCGCACCTCCCACGCTCCCCCCTTGACTTACGAAAAACTTACGAGTATCCTCGCTTTCCTGATCTGACGGGAAGAGGGATGCAGTGGAGGTTGAAATGACGCCTAAACAGAAGAGGGTTCTCGATTTCATCCTGAGTTTCATCGAGGAGCACGGCTTCCAGCCTTCACAGCTTGAGATCGCTCAGGGGTGCGGGTTCGAGTCGCTCGGGACGGTGCAGCATTACCTTCGTTCGCTGGAGCGGCACGGGCTCCTTGCACGACAGTCAAATGCTAAGAGGGGGCTGCAGTTGACAAATCCCCCCTGTCCCCCCTTCGCGGAGACGCTACGGGGGGCAGGCTCCCCCTTCGCAAAGGGGGGAACGCTTTCGGCCGGCACCATTGCAAAGGGAGAGACAGTTACGCCCCAGCCACTGGTGGCAAGCATTACGTTCCTGGAACTCCCGCTGGTGGGGATCGTGGCGGCGGGTAAGCCGGTGCACGCTTTCGAACTCGCGGATGCCATCGAGGTCCCGTCCGCTATGGCGGGACCGGGAAACGTGGTGTACGAGGTGCGCGGGGATTCCATGGTGGAGATGGGGATCATGGACGGCGACTACGTGGCGGTGCACCCGCAGTCGGTCGCCGAGAACGGACAGACGGTGATCGCGGAGGTGAACGGCTCGATCACCATCAAGAAGTATCAGCGCAAAGGAAACACGATTCAGCTCCTGCCGGCGAACGCGGCGATGAGCCCTATCACGGTGACGGAGGAGGACGAGTTCCACATCAGGGGCATACTGGTGGGCTCCATGAGGTTTTATCGCAAGTGGACAGGGAAATCCTCCACATAACGGTTCCGGCCTTTCCCATCGCGCTCGCGCGGGTGGTGCACGCGCACCTGCGCGGCCGTCCGGTAGCGGTGGCGCCGCTCAACTCGGAGCGGGCGCTTTTGCAGTGCATCTCCGCCGAGGCGGCAGCGGAAGGGGTGCACGTGGGGACGCCGATTTACCATGCACGCAGGTCCTGTCCATCGCTCATCGTCATCGCCCCCGATCCGCACCTGATGGCGAAGGGGAGCCATGCTCTCACGGAGCTTTCGGCCGAGTTCACGCCGATCGTTGAGCCGGGTGCCGGACGCGTTTTCCTCGACGTCACCGCGTCGCGTCGGCTTTTCGGACCGGCACGCGACGTGGCGGCACGCCTGGAAAAGTCAATTTCCGCAGGGCTCGGCCTCGAGGCGATGGCCGGGGCGGGCGGCAGTAAGCTCGTTTCACGGGTGGCCGCGGACGTCATGCAGGAGCCCGGCGTCTACGACGTCTTTCACGGTGCCGAGAAAAGTTTTCTCGCCCCCTTCCCGGTATCGGTGCTTCCCGGCGTCGGGGAATCACGGCAGACGCTTCTTTTCCGGGACCTAAACCTGCAACTGGTCGAACAGGTGGCGGCGCTATCAGTGCCCCAGTTGCGGCTGGCGGTGGGCCCCTTCGCTCCGTTGTTGCACGACCGGGCCTGCGGCATAGACCGTTCTCCGGTTCAGCCGCCCAGGCTTTCGACCGAGATCGTCGAGGAAGGCCTTCTCGATCAGGAGGAGAACGACGACGCGGTACTGCTCTCGGAACTCTTGCGGCTCGTGGAATGTTGCGGGCTGAGGCTCAGACAGCTCAACAAGGGGGCCCGCAAGATCATCCTTTCGGTGATGTACGCGGACGGGGTGACGCAGCAAGGCAAGAAGGTTCTTCCTTCGGCCACCTCTCTCGACTTGGCGCTTATGGCTGCGGCGGAAGAGCTTTTCTTCTCCACATGCAAGAGGCGGCAAAGGGTAAAGGGGCTGCGTCTCTCCTGCGACCAGGTGGCAGGCGAAGCGGGGCAGATGGATCTCTTCGTGCCTGCGGCTGCCGAGGTGTCGAGAAGGGAGAGCGACCTGCAGGAGACGCTGGATCTTTTACGGGAAAAGCACGGCAAGAACGCGGTTCGCTGGGGCAAGGGGCTCGCGGCGCGCCGGGAGGTCACCGTCGCCAGCGAGGCGCCTGCCGCCTGGGACCCGGAACAGAACCGGTACATGACGGTGACGAAGAATTGAGTCGAAGCTGCAACGCAGAGGTCCACAGAGGACACATAGATCAATGGTGCTTCTGGGCTTCGACGTAACGGCGCAGAACCTTGTTTATGGCAGTCTGATATCCCTTCCCCTGTGATTTGAAGAAATCAAGCACGTCGGGATCGAGTCGCAGAGTTATCTGCTTCTTCTGCGCGGGCCAAACGACAGCTTCTTTGAAAAATGTCTCGTCCAGCTCCGGCGAGTCACTCAAATCAATGTCCTCGTCGCGCAATGCATTTATCCGTTGCCAGTCAGTTTTTGACTCTTTTTTCATACAGTTTGTGCTCCCATCCCCCTATCGTAATAGATTTCGGGATTGTAATTACAGCAGTAGTTATTGTCAAAAGCTACCTGACTCACCATGGGCTTGCGTTACATAACTTCCACATTCCCTCTCCCTCTGGGAGAGGGTCAGGGTGAGGGCGGCGGCAGCTGCAACTTCTCACTTCGTAGCAACGCCCTCACCCGCCCTTTGGGCACCCTCTCCCGGAGGGAGAGGGGAACTAGCGGGAGGTCCCGCTAATCAGGAAACTCAGGTAGCTGCCATGTTCGTCCATCTCCACGTACATAGTTCCCTCTCCCCCGGCTGGGGGGTGCTCGCGCCGGAGGCGCTTTGCGCGGAGGCGGCGCGCCTTGGCTTCGATACTCTCGCCATCACCGACAGAAACGGGCTATACGGCGTGCCGCGCTTTCTGGACGCGGCGAGGGAGGCGGGGATCGCTCCCATCATCGGGACGGAGGCGGTGACTCCCGATTCACGCGCGGTGCTGCTCGCTGCGGACCAAGACGGTTACGCCAACATCTCCCGACTTCTCTCCGACCTCCACTGCGAAAAGGGGTTCGACCTCTGCGTGGCGCTCACCCGTTACCGGCGCGGGGTCGTCGTTCTGAGCGACAACGCACGCCTTCTCTCAACGCTTAAGGCGGTTTCCGCGGAACGCCTCTTCGTTGAACTGTCGCCGGGGCACGACATGCACCGGGCTCTCGCGCTGTCGCGGGATCTCGGCCTGCCGCCGGTGGCTACGGCACGGGTGCTTGTACGCGCCCCACACCCCGCAACGCAGCCGTCGGGGACAGGCACCTGGCGGAGCCAGTCCCCTTCCGGAGAGGACTTTCATCTGCACCGCGTGCTACGGGCCATCCACCTCAATACGAAACTCTCAAGACTCACGCCGGACCTGACGGCTTCCGAGTCGGACGCGCTGTACGGCGCGACGCAGATGGCCGACTTCTTCCCGCACTGCCCGCAGGCGCTGGAAAACGCGGGCCGCATCGCCGCCATGTGCCGCAGGGAGTGGGACTTCTCGACGACCATCTTCCCCGCCTTCCGGGAACTCGACAACGACGACGCCTTCGCGACTCTCAAATCCCGCGCCCGCACCGGCGCACTCCTGCGCTACGGCGTGATCGACGAAAGGGTGGAGGCGCGTCTCGACAAGGAACTCTCCATCATCCGGGACAAGGGGTTCGCACACTACTTCCTCGTCGTCGAGGAGATAACGAAACAGTCGCAACGCACCTGCGGACGCGGCAGCGCGGCCGCGTCGCTCGTTGCCTACTGCCTCGGCATCACCCACGTCGATCCCATCCGCCACAACCTCTTCTTCGAACGTTTCCTGAACGAGGGGCGCAGCGATCCCCCTGACATCGACGTCGACTTCCCGTGGGACGAGCGCGACGCCATCCTCGATTTCGCCTTCGCCCGATACGGTGCACGGCGCGCGGCCATGGTGGCGAACCAGGTTGGTTTCAAGGGGAGATCGGCGCTGCGCGAGGTGGCGAAGGTCTACGGCCTGCCGGACTGCGAGATCAAGGAGATGACCGAGCGCGTCTCCGGCTTCTGGCGCGCGGAACAGACGGCGGCCGCCATGTCGGAGCATCCGCTCTTCCAGGGGGAGAGCCTGTCTCCGGACTGGCTGGAGATCGTGGCTACGGCAAGGAGGCTGAACGGCCAGTTGCGCCACCTTTCGCTGCACTGCGGCGGGCTCGTCATCGTCCCGGACGAGATACGCCGCTACGTCCCGGTGGAGATCTCGCACAAGGGGCTGCCGGTCATCCAGTGGGAGAAGGACCAGGCCGAGGACGCGGGGCTGGTCAAGATCGACATCCTCGGGAACCGTTCACTCGCCGTGATCCGTGACGCGATGGCTTCGGTGAAGGAGCAGACGGGAGTCGAGATCGACTACGCGAGCTGGCGGCCGCTCGAGGACGAACGCACCCGGAGTCTCATGCGGCGCGGCCTCACCATCGGCTGCTTTTACCTCGAATCTCCGTCGGTGCGCCTTCTGCTGCGCAAGATCTGGAGTTCCACGGCGCCGCCGGAGACCTTCGAGGCCGACCTCTTCGAGGTGCTGGTGCAGGCGTCGTCGATCATAAGGCCCGCGGCGAACAGCTTCATTCAGGAGTACGTGGCGCGCATGCAGGGGAAGAAGTGGGAGCACCTGCACCCGCTTCTGGAAGGGGTACTCGGCGAGACGCTTGGGATCGCCATCTACCAGGAGCAGATCACCCAGATCGCCATGGAGCTCGCCGGCTTTTCCGCCAGCGAAGGGGACCAGCTCAGGAAGGTGATCACGAAGAAGCACAAGGAGAAGCGGCTCGCCGACTTCCGCGCGAAATTCGTCGCCGGAGGGATGGAACGGGGCGTCTCCGGCCCGGTACTCGCGGCGATCTGGGAACAGATCCTCTCCTTTGCCGGTTACTCCTTCTGCAAGCCACACTCGGCAAGCTACGCCCTTTTGAGCGCCAAGGCCGCCTACATGAAGGCAAACCATCCGGCCCAGTTCATGGCGGCTGTGATCTCCAACCAGGGGGGATACTACTCCCCGTTTGCCTACATCTCGGAGGGGCGCCGCCTGGGTCTCGCCATACTGCCGCCGGACATCAACGAGAGCGAATACCACTACCTGGGCAAGGAAAAGACGCTGCGCATCGGCCTCATGCAGATCGACGGGCTCACGCGGGAAGGGGCGAAGCGGCTCTTCAGGGAGAGACGTGAGGGGGGCCGCTATGCATCCTTCGCCGATTTCCTGCGTCGAAGCGGCGTGCAGCGTGCCGATGCCGAGCGGCTCGTGAAGGCGGGATGCTTCGACGCGCTGGAAAAGGTGGAAAGGCGCCCCGCCCTTCTCTGGGAGCTGCTTCATTTCCAGCAGCAGGACACGGCGCTTCTCTTCGAACAGAAGACGACGCTCCCGAAGGCCCCTCCCTACGACGCGGATACGGTGTTGCGGCAGGAGGTGGAGGCGCTCGGCTTTCTCGCCTCCCGGCACCCCCTCTCCCTCTACAAGGCGCAGTGGCAGAGGCACCGCCCCATCAAGGCGTCCGAACTCATCAAGCACTCGGGGAAATGGGTGACCATGGTGGGGTGGTGGATCACGACCAAGATGGTGGAGGACAAGCACGGGCGTCCCATGGAGTTCGTCTCCTTCGAGGACGTCACCGCCATCTTCGACGCGACCTTCTTCCCCGACGTCTACGCCCGTTTTTGCCGCAAACTTTCGCAGCGGCGCCCCTACCTCCTGAAGGGAATCGTGGAGGAGGAGTTCGGCGTGGCGACGCTCAGGGTGAAGTGGGTGGGTTTCCTGGGGGAAAACGGCTAGAGTGCGGCGGGCTGCTCGGCGACGTCGATTCCGGCCGGGGTGCCGCCAATCAAGGGGAGCAGGATGCGGAAGGTCGTCCCCTCGCCCGGCTTGCTGTCGATGACGAGATAGCCGTCGTGCTGCTTCACGATGCCGTACACGATGGCAAGCCCGAGACCGCTCCCCTTCCCCACCTCCTTGGTGGTGAAGAAAGGCTCGAGGACGTGGGATTTGGTCACCTCGTCCATGCCGACCCCGGTGTCGGTCACCGTGATCACGGCGTAAGCCCCGATGACGCCGAAGCCGTGCTCGTACACCCATTCTTCCGTGACATCCATGGAGCCGGTGCTGATGGTGAAGGTTCCCCCCTCGGGCATGGCGTCTCGGGCGTTGTTGGCGAGATTGGTGAGCAACTGATCGATCTGGCTCGAGTCGGCGACCACCGGCAGCATCGCGTCGCAGAGCTCGAAGTTCAGGCGGATCTTGTTGGTGACCAGGCGGCTTAACAGCTTGCGCACGTTTTCCACCACCTGGTTCAGGTTGACCGGCTCGGGATGGTTGACCTGTTTGCGGCTGAAGGCGAGGAGCCCCTGGGTGAGCGATGCGGCCTTCTCCGCTGCGCTCATCACCTGTTCAAGGAAGGGCTGTACGTCATCGTCCTGCGCCAGTTTCATCTGCGCCAGGGTGACAAACCCCATCATGCCGGTGAGCAGGTTGTTGAAGTCGTGGGCGATGCCGCCGGCCAGCACCCCGACCGATTCCATCTTCTGCGACTGCCGGATCTGCTCCGCCATGCGTTGCTCGCGCTCAAGGTAGATGGCGTTGCGCAGGCTCATGCCGATGACCGGGGCGATGCCGGTCATAAGGCTCAGGTCGCTGTGCGTGAGCGGGCGCTTCGAGGTGTTGTTGTCCACGGCGATGATTCCCAGCGATTCCCCTTCGCAGACGATGGGACAGCAGATGAAGGATTCCGCCTCCATCTCCCGTGACAAGGCCACGCTCTGCTCGGAATGCAGGTGCTCCAATTCTGAGAAGTCACCGACGAACTTGCTTTCCTTATCCCTGAAGGCGGTCACGAAGACCCCCTGTGAGCCGGGAGAGGTGAGGTCGAACGACTTGTTGAGCAGCGCCTCGAGTTGTTTGTCGCTGTAGCCGAACCCGGTGCTGAACCTAAGACGCGACTTGCGCTCGTCGGCCAGCATGATGACGCCGCGGTCGTAGCAAAGCCGCTTTTCGATCACCCCGATGACGTTGCGCAGCACCTCGTCCGTGCGGGTCTGCCTGCTCAGAGCCTGCCCCACCTCATTGACCATCCGGGCGTTGTTGTAGTTCATCCCGATCTGCTCGATGGTCCGCTCGGTCGATTCCTTCACGTTCGTCAGGGTGACCAGTATCTCGTGCTTCTCGAGCCGCTCCGCGACATAGGAGGCGACGAGGGCGGAGATAGTGATCCCCGCCAGCACCTCGGGGAGGTGCCCGATCCCGAAGCTATGCTGCAGCAGTGCGTACACCGCGAGGCTGAGCGGAACCATGATGTTCCTTGCGCGGCGTATGGTCGCAAATTTTGTCTTCTTCCAGGTCACCACGTAACGGCAACAGTGCCCACCGTTGAAGATGCATTCCGGATGCTCTACCTGGGGGATGTCGTAGTCGAACATGGTGACGATCGCCTCGAAGAAACCGATGCGGTTTTCGCACTGGTACGGCTTTTCCTGGACCCCCTCGTACGGGGTGACCGTGATCTCCGCCTTGTTTTCCGCGATCATGCGTCCGACGAACCGGGAGGAACGGGTGAAGTGACTCGCACATTTCCCAGCGGCGAGGAGCGTATTACCGGGACCGATAAGCCCGAGGGTGTACTTCGCACTCGCGCTGAGCGCCTCCTTGGAGGTCGCAAAGCGGCCGCCCTCCCTGGCGATGTCGGATCCGACCAGTTGCGTCATCCTGGCATGGAAGCGGTCCACCTGGGTCTGGGTGAGCCAGTGCCCCTCGTCACTCAGTTCGTACGCGGTGATGCCCGCGTAGCAAAGGATGTCGCGCACGTCGACGCTGGGGTACTTTTTCTTCAGCAGCGTGACGAAGATGCTGATGATCTTGCTGTTGTAGAGGCTCGGTTCGCTCATTGACTGCTGATACTCCTGGTAGGGCGGGTCCTGCACCACAAATCGAGGATAAGCCATTGTGGCTTAATCGGCCGAGGCATCGAATTCTTAAGGATAAAGTGGGCTGGGGGCGAGATTACCCCCCCCTGCCCCCCCTTCGACAAAGGGGGGAACGTGAGGCATAATGCTGCGCTTCGTAGGCGGCTGTTCTTCATGTTCCCGCGAATTGCCGGATGAAAAAAGGCCCGGCTCCCTTTTTGGGGACCGGGCCTCGTTGCCATGACTGTGTCTGAAGCTAGTCGACGGACTTCCTGAGGAAGGTCGGGATATCGTACTGGTCCTCGTCGTCCATCATGAAGGAGCGCTGCTGCCTTACGGTCTCGCGCTGGTGCTTCTCGCGGATGAAGGTCGGGATCTCGCGGTTGATCTCGGGCTGCGGCTTCACGAGGGAGCTCACGTTCTTCATCTCGTGACGCCCCTTGTCGAGGTCGAAACGGTCGCCGAAACCGGTGGCGATCGCGGTCACCTTGATGGTCTCGCCGAGGGTCTCGTCGATTACCAGACCGACGATGATGTTGGCGTCTTCGTGCACCTTCTCGTGGATCACCTTGCTGGCCGCGTCGAACTCGTCCATGGTCATCGCGGAGGAACCGGAGATGTTGACCAGGACGCCTTTGGCGCCGGAGATGTCGATGTCTTCAAGCAGGGGGCTGGAGATCGCCTTGAGGGCTGCGTCGACGGCGCGGTTCTCGCCGGCGCCGAGGCCGATGCCCATCATGGCCATGCCGCGCTCGCTCATGATCGACTTCACGTCGGCGAAGTCGACGTTGATCAGGCCGGACTGGGTGATCAGGTCGGAGATGCCCTGCACCGCCTGGCGCAGCACGTCGTCGGAGGGCTTGAACGCGTCGAGGATGGACATGGACTTGCCGGCAAGGCCCAGGAGCCTGTCGTTGGGGATCACGATCAGGGAGTCGACGTGCTTTTTGAGTTCCTTGATCCCGTCTTCGCCCTTGGCGAGACGCTGACGCCCTTCGCGGGTGAACGGCTTGGTCACCACGCCGACGGTGAGTGCGCCCTGCTCGCGGGCGATCTCGGCGATGATCGGGGCTGCGCCGGTACCGGTGCCGCCGCCCATGCCTGCGGCGACGAAGATCATGTCCGCGCCTTTCAAGGACTCGCTCACCTTGTCCTTGTCTTCGAGGGCGGCCTCGCGGCCGACGTTCGGGTTAGCCCCGGCCCCGAGCCCCTTGGTGAGCTGGGTGCCGATCTGTATCTTAACCGGCGCTTTGGACATCCTGAGCGCCTGTGCATCGGTATTGGCAACGATGAAGTCGACCCCGGTGATGCCCACTGCCATCATGGTGTTGACTGCGTTCCCGCCGGAACCACCAACGCCTATCACCTTTATCTTCGCACTCTGGTCGATGCTTTCATCGAATTGAAACATGAACTAACCCCCTTTATTAGCGCGCCCCCCGGCGGCGGTAAAATATTAGCCGGTTTTATACTACGTTTATGTAGAGAATGGAAGCCTAAAAACACTACATATAGTGCTTTTTTAGAAGAATTCTCCGAACCAGTCCTTCATCCTGCGGCTCACCCGACGGAACACGGTCTCGTCGCTTTGCTGCGTCGGGAACTCGTGCACGCCGACGTTCTTCGATCCGTAGACGACAAGCCCCACGCCGGTCGCGTAAACCGGCGAATTTACGACGTCGGTGAGACCGCCGATCCGCTGCGGCAGGCCGCGGCGCACCGGGAGGTTGAAGATCTGCTCTGCCAGTTCCGGCATCCCCTCGAGGATGGTGGAGCCGCCGGTGATGACCACGCCCGAGGCGATCATGTCCTCGAGGCCGCTCTTCACGATCTCGCGGTTCACCAGGGTGAAGATCTCCTCGACGCGGGGTTCGAGGATCTCGCACAGAAGCTGACGGGAGAGGATGCGCGGCTTTCTGCCGCCGACGCTCGGCACCTCGATGGTCTCGTCCTTGCCGACCATGGAGGAGAGGCAGCAGCCGTACTTCTGCTTGATGCGCTCGGCCTCGGCCATCGGGGTCCTGAGGCCGACCGCGATGTCGTTGGTCAGGTGGTTGCCGCCAAGCGAGAGCACCGAGGTGTGCTTGATGGCGCCGTCCACGAAGATGGCGATGTCGGTGGTGCCGCCGCCGATGTCGACGAGCGCTACGCCAAGCTCCTTCTCGTCCGCGGAAAGGACCGCCTCGGAGGAGGAGAGCTGCTCGAGGACGATGTCGGCAACCTCGAGACCTGCGCGGTTACAGGACTTGACGATGTTCTGCGCGCTCGCCACGGCGCCGGTGACGATATGCACCTTCGCCTCGAGCCTGACGCCGCTCATCCCGAGCGGCTCGCGAATGCCGTCCTGGTCGTCGATGATGAATTCCTGGGGGAGGATGTGGATCACTTCGCGGTCCATCGGGATGGCGATCGCCTTGGCGGCCTCGATCACGCGCTTCACGTCCTCGGGGGAAACCTCGCGGTTCTTGATGGCGATGACACCCTGGGAGTTGAACCCCTTGATGTGCCCGCCGGCGATCCCCGCGTAGACCGACTTGATCTCGCACCCTGCCATGAGCTCGGCCTCTTCGATCGCCTTCTTGATGGCGGCGACGGTGCTCTCGATGTTGATCACGACACCTTTTCTCAGTCCCTTGGAAGGACTGGTACCGATGCCGACGATGTCGATGCCGTCTTCGGTGACGTTGCCGACGATGGCGCAGATCTTGGTTGTGCCTATGTCGAGGCCTACGATCAGGTTATCCCTTCTTGTTGCAGACATGCTCCCCCCCTTTTCCTACACTTTTTTAACTATGATTTTGTCGATGTAATCGAGGTCTATGTAATCCAAAGCCTGCATCTGCGTTTTCAGGTCGCCGTAGATGCGGGACAGGCGCGCCAGCTTGTCGCCGAACTCGCCGTTGCCGAGCTTCACAGGGATCCCCCCCTGCATGGTGAAGAGGGTGAACCCGTACCCCCTGCTGTAGTGGATCTCGGAGATGTCGGCCAGGCTGAAGACGCTGCCTGCCTTGAGCGTGCCGATCAACTGCAGCGCGCTCTTGAGCGCCTCCTGGGTCCCCTTCGGGTCCTGGGCCAGCTCTTCCTCGGTGATCCCGGTTATGAGCGGGTAGTCGAGCCGGTCGCCCTCCGCCAGCGATTTGAAGAGAACGCCCTTGTCGTCCAGGTAATAGAGGCAGCCGACGTTGGCTACCGCGACCGGCGTTCTCTCGGCAACGGTGATGGAGAGGGTGTGCGGGAAGTAGCGGCGCACCTGGATCTGTTCCAGCCAGGGGTTCTTCCCGAGGCGGGCCATGACGGTCTTGAGGTCGAGCCCGAGCATGGAGTCGCCCGGGCGGACCCCGGCCAACGTGATGAGCTCGTCCCGGCTCACCCTCTTAAGCTGTGAGACCTCGATCGTTTCGAGACGCAGGAGCGTGGTGCGGGATACCACCCCGTAGGCCTTCCAGCCACCGAAACCGACGACCGCGCAGACGGCCGAGGCGCCGATCCCCCTGGAGAGCCATTTGAGGATGGGCGTCCAGTTGATCGGCTTGCGCTGTTTGGGCGGCTTCTTGACCCTGTTGTTGGGTATCCGCTGTTTTTTAGTGTGAAGATCGCGCATGGCAATTACCGTTCGAATTTAATTTCAATGCACTGCATAGCAACGGTTTGACGGACTGTGTTAAATCTCCCTTGCCCCCTCGCAAAGGGGGGTAAAGGCAGCACTTTCTAAATCTTGAGCGACGCGGCGAGCAGGATGCGCGTCACCAACTGGTCGAAATCGATCCCGGAACCGCGGGCGATCTCCGGCAAAAGGCTCAGGTCGGTCATCCCCGGCAGGGTGTTGACCTCGAGGAGGTAGCACTCGCCCTGCTCGTTGACCAGGAAGTCGACGCGGCTGTAGCAGTCGCACCCGAGAGCGGCGTGCGCCTTCTCGCCTTCCTTGAGAACCGCCTGGTAGACGCTCTCCGGCAGGCGGGCGGGGAGGATGTGCTCGGCGCCGCCGTCGGTGTATTTGGCCTCGTAGTCGTAGAACTCGTTTTTCGGAACGATCTCGATGGCGCCCATGGCACATCCGTCCAGGATGCCGACCTGGACTTCCTTGCCGCTTATGAACGCTTCGACCAGGATCTCGGAGTCGTAGCGGAAGGCCTCTTCCAGCGCTGTCTCCATCTGCCCGGGCTCTTTCACGATGCTGACGCCGACCGAGGACCCCTCCTTGGAGGGCTTCACCACGACCGGAAGCGGGTTTTCGAGCTTCAGCTCCTCGCCGCGGCGCAGCACCTGGTAGGGAGCGAGCCTGAGCCCCGCCGCTGCGAACATCACCTTGGCCGCGACCTTGTCGATGGCAAGCGCGGAGGCGAGCACGCCGGAGCCGGTGTAGGGAATCCCCATCAGTTCGAGGAGCCCCTGGACCGAGCCGTCCTCTCCGAAGCGGCCGTGCAGTGCGATGAAGGCACGCTCCACCTTCTCCTCGGCAAGGCGCTGGGCGAGGTCGCGCCCGACGTCGATGCCGACGGCGTCATACCCCCGGCGCTTGAGGGAGGCGAGCACGGCCTTGCCGCTGTTGAGGGATACCTCGCGCTCGGCGGAAAGCCCCCCCAGCAGCACGGCGATCTTTTTGGTTTTCAGCTCATCTATGGTCATGCTCTGATTCCTTTTTCCTATTCACTACCCTTCGCCGACGATCCGCACTTCCTCTTCCAGCTCTACGCCGCTCTCCTCCTTGACCCGGAGCTTTATGAAAGCGGCCAGGGTGAGAAAATCGGCGGCCCGGGCGTCGCCGCGGTTCACCAGGAAGTTCGTGTGCACCTCGGAGACCTGTGCTCCGCCTACCGTCTTGCCGCGCAGCCCCGCCTGATCGATGAGGCGCCAGGCGCTTTCGCCGGGAGGGTTCTTGAAGAAGGAGCCCGCGTTGGGAAAGCCGACACGTTGTCCGCCGCGTTTGGCGATGTACTCCTGCATGCGCGCCTCGATCAGGCGGCGCTCTTCCGGTTCCAGCCTGAGCCTCGCGGAAAGGACGATCTCACCCGGCTCCAGCTTCAGGTAGCGGTAGCCGTACTCAACCTCGCTCCCTTTTCTCACCAGGACCTCGCTGCCGCGCATCGTGGTCAGGTACTCGACCCGCAGGAAGGTCTCGCCCCCGTGTGCACCGGCGTTCATGGTGAGCGCGCCGCCGAAACTCCCGGGGATGCCGCCAAGAAACTCGATGCCTCCCAGGCAGTTTTCCGCGGCGAAGCGGGTAAGGGCCTGGTTGGTGACGCCGGCACCCACCTCGAGTCGGGCTCCGGGCATCTGGGTCATGGCGTCGAGGCGTTTCAGGGAGATGACGCACCCCCTTATGCCGCCGTCGCGCACTAGCAGGTTGTAACCGCCGCCGACCACCATGGAGGGGATCCCGACTTCCCGGAGCGCCTCCACTGCCGTTTTCAGATCATCCTGATCGGCGGGTTCGAGAAAGAGGTCGGCCGGTCCGCCCACCCTGAGCGAGCTGTGCCGGGACATCGGCTCGTCCCACAGGACGCCGCCGCGCACCCTTTCCGCCACCCGCTCCAGATCGGCGCGCGACCAGGTCACTTGTCCCCCGTTGCCTTCAGACGCTCCAGCATCGCCTCGCCTATCTGCCAGACGTTGCCGGCGCCCAAGGTGAGCAGGATGTCGCCCGGTGCGAGGACGCCTTCAAGATGCGCGCAGAGCTTGTCGCGGTCCGAGATCCAGGTGACGTCCTTCTGGCCGTGGCGTCTCACGCGCGCCGCTAGCGCCTCGGCGGTCACCCCTTCGATCGGGGCCTCCCCCGCCGCGTAGATGTCGGTGAGGATCAGCACGTCGGCGTCGTGGAACGCCTTGACGAAGTCCTCGAAGAGTTCCTTGGTGCGCGAGTACCTGTGCGGCTGGAACACGACGACCAAGCGGTTCTCCGCGAAGCCTGCCTTGGCCGCGGCGAGCGTCGCGCGGATCTCGGTCGGGTGATGGCCGTAGTCGTCGACCACCTTGATGCCGTTGACTTCGCCCTTGAGCGAGAAGCGACGCCCGACCCCGCCGAAGGCCTTGAACCCTTCCTGGATGGTCTCGAACGGGATGTCCAGTTCCATGGCGACCGCGATGGAAGCGAGCGCGTTCAGCACGTTGTGCGCGCCGGGCATGGAGAAGGTGATCTCGCCCAGCCTCACCCCTTTGTGGTGCGCCACGAAACTCGTGGAGAAGCCGGAAAGGCGCACGTCGGTGGCGCGGAAGTCGGCCTGGGCCGAAAGGCCGTAGCTCGTGAAGCGTTTCTTCACCCGCGGCAGGATATCGGCGATGTTGCCGTTATCGAGGCAGAGGACGGCGAGTCCGTAGAAGGGGATCTTGTTGATGAACTCTACGAAGGTGTCCTTGATCTCCTCGATGCCGCTGTAGAAATCGAGGTGGTCGGCGTCGATGTTGGTGACGACGGCGATGGTCGGGGAGAGGAGCAGGAAGGAGCCGTCGGACTCGTCCGCCTCGGCGACCAGGAACTGCCCCTGGCCCAGACGCGCGTTGCTACCGAGCGAGTTGAGCCTGCCGCCGATCACCATGGTCGGGTCGATCCCACCCTTCGCGAGAAGGGTCGCCACCATCGAGGTGGTGGTGGTCTTGCCGTGGGTGCCCGCCACAGCGACGCCGTACTTCATGCGCATCAGCTCGGCGAGCATCTCCGCGCGGGGGATGACCGGGATCAGTTTGAGGTGCGCCTCGACGACCTCGGGGTTGTCCTCGTGCACCGCGCTCGAGATGACCACCACGTCCGCCTGGGCCACGTTCTCGGCCGCGTGGCCGATGAAGATCTCGCCGCCGAGGCTTTCAAGGCGCTGCGTCGTGTCCGAGCTTCTCAGGTCGGATCCGGAGACCTTGTAACCCAGGTTCAAGAGCACCTCGGCGATGCCGCTCATCCCGATGCCGCCGATGCCGACGAAATGTATCCTCTCTATCTTTCCGTACACTGTGACTCCTAAAGGCCGTTCAACGTTCAGCGTTCAACGTTCGCCTTATTAATTTGCTTCGTTCGGCCGCCCGCTGACGGCCTGTTCTTCACGTGGTCATTCAATGTGATGCCGCTTCGGCGTCGTCTGCTAGAGGGACATCCCGTATCGAACGTTGAACGCAGAACGTTGAACGGGTTCTAGCCTTTCCCCGTCATGGCCGCGACGATGGCCTGGGCGGCGTCGAGCTGCGCCAGGTCGCGTGCGTGCTTCTCCAGGTCGGCCACCTTTTCCGGGTGCTCCATGAGGTCCTTTATCTCGGCGGCAAGCCGCTCCCCCGAAAGCTCGTCCTCAACGATCATGCGCCCGGCGCCTTTGTGCACCAGCGACTCGGCGTTCTTCCTCTGGTGGTCGTCGGCCGCATACGGGTAAGGGATGAAGACGCAACCCTTGCCGCAGGCGGTCACTTCGGCGATGGTGGTGGCCCCGGCCCTGCAGATGACCAGGTCGGCGGCACCGTAGGCCGCGGACATGTTGTCGATGAAGGAGAGCACCTGTGCCTGGACGCCCTGCCCCTGATACCCCTCGCGCACCCGCGCAACGTCCTTGTCGCCGGTCTGGTGCGTGATGCGCAGCTTATGCTTCACCGACTCGAGGAAGGGAAGCGCCTCCAGCATGGCGCTGTTGATCCGCTGCGCTCCGGCGCTGCCGCCGAAAACGAGGATGCTGAACACGTCGCCGGCATCACGCTCCCGCTGCTCCTGAAAGCCCCAGAGGATCTCCTTGCGGATCGGGTTGCCGGTCATCTGGGTGATCCCCTTCGGGAAGAATCCAGCCGCCTCCTCCATGGAGATGAAAATGCCGTCCACGACGCGGCTCAGAACCTTGTTGGTGAGCCCCGGAAACGCGTTTTGCTCGTGGATGAAGCGCCTGATCCCCATCCCCTTCGCGGCAAGGAGGATCGGGGCCGACGCGTACCCTCCCACCCCCAGCACCAGGTCGGGACGGAACTCCTTCAGGATCTTTCTGGACTGCGAATAGCCGTAGAGCAGGCGTCCGGCACTCATGAGCTTCTTCACGGTCCCCATTCCCTTCATGCCGCTTGCGGAGATGAGTTCCAGTTTGTAGCCGAGCTTCGGCAGAAGACGCGCCTCGATGCCGCGCTCGGTCCCGACGAAGAGAACCTCGTTCTCCGGACTGCGGGAGAGGAATTCCTCTGCCACCGCTATCCCCGGGAAGAGATGCCCCCCGGTGCCGCCTCCCGCAATGATCAGCCTCATACCGTCCCCCTTGTCCTGGTGGAAACGTTAAGGAGCACGCCGACCGCGCAGAGCGTGATGATCAGCGAACTGCCGCCGTAACTTAAAAACGGCAGCGCGATCCCCTTGGTCGGGAGAAGGCCGGTAACGACTGCCATGTTGATGAACGCCTCGAGTCCCAAAAGGACCGAGATGCCGAAGGCGAGGAAACGCCCGAAGCTGTCTTCGGCTGCGATGGCGACCCGGATGCTTCTTTGCACCAGCAACAGAAACATCGACGCGATCACGATCACGCCGATGAACCCCATTTCCTCGCCGAGCACGGAGAGGATGAAGTCGGTGTGCGCCTCGGGAAGGTAGAAGAGTTTCTGTTTTCCTTCGCCGAGCCCCTGTCCGAAGAAGCCGCCGGTGCCGAGGGCAAGCCAGCTCTGGATGATCTGGAAGCCGGCATCGGTCGGATCCTGCCAGGGGTCCAGAAAGGCGGTGATGCGCCGCATCCGGTACGCCTTGGTGAAAACGAGGTAGCAGACGCCGGGAAGTGCTACGAGCCCCATCCCGAGGATGTACTGCACCTTGGTCCCCGCGGCGAAGAGCATCATGATGGCGACCACACACATGGTTAGCGCGGCACCCATGTCGTGCTGCGCCAGAAGCACCACGATGAACATCCCCAGGATCAGCATGTAGGGAAGAAATCCGGTGGTGAACTGCTTCAACTTGTCCTGGCGCTTCTCCAGCGAGTAGGCCATGTACATGATGAGCGCCACTTTCGCCAGCTCCGAGGGCTGAAAGTTGAAGCCGGGAAGCCGTATCCAGCGCGACGCACCTTTGGCTGTGCCGCCTATCCCGGGCACGAACACCAGAAGGAGCAGGAAGAAGGTGCCCAAAAAGAGCGGTACGGCGTACTTCTTCCAGACGTGGTAGTCGACGTGCATGGCAAGCCCCATGCCGATGAAACCGATCAGCGCGTAGAGGGACTGCCTTTTGAGGAAGAAGAAGCCGTCGTGGAACCTCTTCGCCGCCATCACGGAAGACGCGGAGTAGACCATGACCACACCGAAACAGGTGAGGATCACCGCCATCATAAGCACGATGATGTCGTACCCCTCCAGCCGTTTCACGCTCCGGTCTCCTCCTTTTTAGCCGCGCGTACCGCCGCCTTGAAGCGCTCGGCGCGCTCCAAGTAGTCCTTGAACATATCGAAACTGGAACAGGCGGGCGAGAAGAGCACCACGCCGCCGGGCTCGGTCAGCCTGCGCGCCATGTCCACCGCCTCTTCGAGGGTGTCCGCAAAGCGGGTGTCGGTCAGGTGGCCGAGCGCTTCCTTCATGCGCTCCTTCGCCTCGCCGATCAGCAACAGGTGGCTCACGCGCTCGGAAACGAGCTTCGCGAGCGGCTCGTAGGAGCCCCCCTTGTCTTTGCCGCCGGCGATCAGGGTGATGCCGGAGTCGAAGCTCTCAAGGGACTTCACCACGCTGCCGACGTTGGTCCCCTTGCTGTCCTCGTAATAGGCGACGCCGTTCACTTCCTCGACGAACTCCATGCGGTGCGGCAGCCCCTTGAAGTTCTTGACGGTCTGGTAGGCGCAATCGCCGTCGCAGCGCATGAGGAGCGTGGAGGCCATAGCCGCCATGATGTTGTCGAGGTTGTGCACCCCCTTCAGCCGGAACCCTTCCGTGCCGAAGCGGAGCACCTTGCCGTTGTGGGCGAAGGTGATGAAACCGTCGCGGTAGCTGATCCCTTCCTCGAGCTCATGGAAGCGGCTCATCGGGAAGATTTTCGCCTTCAGTTTCCCGGAGCATGCGGCGACCAGCGGGTCGTCGATGTTCAGGACGGCATAGTCGTCGGCGCCCTGGTTCTCGAAGATGCGCAGCTTTGCGTCGATGTACTCCTGGAAGCTGTGGTAGCGATCCAGGTGGTCTTCGGTCAGGTTCAAAAGGACGGCGACGTGCGGGCGGAAGCTCTCGATCCCCTCGAGTTGGAAGGAGGAGAGTTCGACGACCACACGCTCCACCTCGGCGCCGCTCATGGCGAGCTCGATGAGGGGGTTGCCGATATTCCCGCCGACGAAGGTGTCGAAGCCGCACCCCTTGAAGATCTCGCCGGTCAGCGTGGTGGTCGTGGTCTTCCCGTTGGTCCCGGTGATGGCGACCATCGGGGCCTTGATGAACCAGGAGGCGAGTTCCACCTCGGAGACCACGCGACGCCTCTGGGCACGCGCCATCTGGAGCGGCTTTATGTCCATCGGTACGCCGGGGGAGACAACGACCAGGTCGGCCATGAGGAAGCTGTAGGGGATGTGGCGCCCGAGCTCCAGGCAAAGATCAAGGTCGGAGAGTTCCGCGAGGACGTCTTTCAACGCCTCTTCGTCGCGCATGTCGGTGATGGTCACCTGCGCACCGGCCTCGGCCAGGAAGCGGGTCACGGCAACACCGGTCTTCGCGAGACCTACCACCAGTATTTTCTTGTCCTTTAAATCCATATGACCTTCTTTATCTCAGGAAACCAAATCCCCCCTGTCCCCCCTTCGCAAAGGGGGGAACGCGAGGTCCAGTGCATTCCTTCGTGGATATTTTGTTCGTTCGTCCGGAGCCCTTTGGAGAACTCCGCCGCGGCTAGCGCATCTTCAGGGTCGAGATGGCGACCAGCGCGAGGATGATGGTTATGATCCAGAACCTGACGATGATCTTCGGCTCGGCGACCCCCTTCAGTTCGAAGTGGTGGTGTATCGGGGCCATCCGGAAGATCCTCTTGCCGCGGTACTTGTAGGAGCCCACCTGGAAGATCACCGACAGCGCCTCGACCACGAAAACGCCCCCGACGATAACGAGGAGGATCTCCTGCTTGGTCAGGACGGCCAGGGTGCCGAGTGCACCGCCAAGGGACAGCGAGCCGACGTCTCCCATGAAGACCTCGGCCGGGTAGGCGTTGTACCAGAGAAAACCAAGCCCCGCGCCGACCATGGCGCCGCAAAGCACCGCAAGTTCCCCCGCCCCCGGCACGTACGGGATCTGCAGGTAGCCGGAAAGCTTCGCGTTACCGGCGATGTAGCAGAAGAGGAGGTAGGTGGCCGCGTTGATGGCGACGGGACCGATGGCTAAGCCGTCGAGGCCGTCGGTCAGGTTCACCGCGTTGCTCGCGCCGACGATGACCAGGGCAACGAACGGGATGTACAGGATGCCCAGTTCCGGGTGCAGCCTCTTGAAGAACGGAAAGTAGACTTCGGTGGAGAACCCGGGGAGGTTGTAGAGGAAGATGCCGACGCCGCCAGCGAGGATCACCTGCCAGAACATCTTCTGGCGCGGCGACAGCCCTTTCGGGTTTTTCTCGACGACCTTCTTGTAGTCGTCGACGAAGCCGAGCACGCCGTAGCCACCCAGGATGAGCAGGGTGAGCCAGATGAAGATGTTGGTGAGGTCCGCCCACAAAAGGGTCGGGACGATGATACAGACGAGGATCAACACCCCGCCCATGGTGGGGGTCCCCTGCTTCTTAAGGTGCGATTCGGGACCGTCGGTGCGGATCACCTGGCGCGCCTGCAGCCCTTCGAGTTTTCTGACCACCCAAGGTCCCACGATGAAGGAAAGCACCAGCGCGGTGATCATGGCGTAGATGGTGCGGAAGGTCAGATATTTGAAAACGTTGAAAAGCCTGTAGTCCGAGGCGAGCGGATAAAGCAGATGGTACAGCATCAGTCATGCCCCCCTTGCGTCTTGGGTGCCAGCGCCTGTTTTACCGCTGTCGCCACCTTTTCCATCTTCATACCGCGGCTCCCCTTGAAAAGGACGCAGTCGCCGGGCTCGAGCCAGCTGAGAAGCTCCCCGGCGATTTCATCGTGGCTTTGCGCATGCAGGATGCGCTCGGCCGGGAGGCCGGCCTCGAGGGCACCTTTCTTGATTTCGGAGGCAAGCTCGCCGAGCAGATAGAGGCGCTCCACCGCCGCTGCGGCCTTGGCACCCAACTCGCGGTGCGCCGCTTCGGTGCCGAGCCCAAGTTCCAGCATGTCGCCCAGCACCGCGGCGCACCTTCCCCCCGCAGCCAGGGCATGCAGGGTGGTGAGTGCCGCCGCCATGGAGGCGGGGTTCGCGTTGTAGCTGTCGTCGATCAGGGTGACGCCCGCCACATCCTCGAGCTGGAAGCGCTTGTCGTAGGGGGTGAACTCCTCGAGCCCCCGACAGATCACCTCGCCCGGAACGCCCAGCGCGTGCGCCGCGGCGGCCGCGGCAAGCGCGTTGTAGATGTTGTGGCGGCCGAAGGCCTTCAAGGTCACCGGCAGCTCAGCGTCTGGAAGCCTCAGGGTAAAGCTTTCCCCGAGCTTCCCGAGGCTCTTGATCTCGGCCGAGGAGACTTCCGCCCCCCTGAGACCGAAGGTGAGCCGGGTGACGTTCAGATGGGTCGGGCAGGCGGAGACGAGGGGATCGTCGACGTTGTACACCGCGACGCACCCGGGTTTGAGGCGCAGGAAAAGCTCCCCCTTGGCCTTCGCCACCCCCTCGACGCTCCCCAGTGTCTCCAGGTGCGCCGGGAAGGCGTTGGTGATGATGCCGACCTGCGGGTCGGCGATCTCGGCCAGGCGGTCGATCTCACCGAATTCGCTCATGCCGATCTCGACCACGGCCCAGCGTTCGCGGCCGGTCAGGCGGAACAGGGTGAGCGGAAGCCCGATCAGGTTGTTCAGGTTCCCCTCGGTCCTAAGCCCCGGGCCGGTCTGGGCGAGGATACGGGCGAGCATTTCCTTGGTGGTCGTCTTGCCGTTGCTGCCGGTGACCGCGACCACCTTGAGGTCGAAGCGGCGCCGGTGGAAAGCGGCCATGTCGCCCAGGGCACGCAGGGTGTCCTTGACCGCGACAGCGCTGCACCCGGCGGGAAGCGGGTTAGCGGCGAGCCACGCCTCGGAGGCGAGGAAAGCGGTGACGCCGCGGGCGGCGGCGGAATTTATGAAGTCATGACCGTCGAAGCGCTCTCCCACGAGCGGCACGAACAGTTCGCCGGGAGCGACCTTGCGCGAGTCGGTGGAGACGGCGGAGACGTCCATGCCCCCCTCCCCGATCAGCCTGCCGCCGGTTGCCTCGGCTATTTCATACAGCGTGAATATCGACATCCGGATCCTGGTTTCCTTTTACTGCCGGGCGTCATGCGCCCTTGATTCGCCCCTTTTCCAATGGTGCTCGGGGCTTACGCTTCCTGCACCGCGGCCTGTTTTTCCCCGGCGCGGGAAAACGACTAATGTGCCGCAAAATAAGGGAAAAGGGAATCTTTTTTTGCTACTGCTACTTCCTGAGCCGCAGCGCCGCCGCGGCCACCTCCCGGTCGTCGAAGTGGAACTTTTCCGTCCCGACGATCTGGTAATCCTCGTGCCCCTTGCCGGCCAGCAGGACGATGTCGCCGGGCTTTGCCGCGAGGATCGCGGTGCGCACCGCGGTGCGCCTGGACTCGATGGTGGCGAACCCCTTCTCGCGGAAGCCCCCCTCCAACTCCTCGAGGCTGTACTCCTTCAGGTGCAAAGGGGTGATCCCGGCCCTCACGTCGACGAGGATGGCAGCCGGGTCCTCGGTGCGCGGGTTGTCCGAGGTGACTACGGCCAGGTCGCTGTAGCGTGCCGCGATCTCCCCCATCACCGGGCGCTTCCCCTTGTCGCGGTCGCCGCCGCATCCGAAGATGGTGATGATCCGGTCCGTTTTGAGTTCGGAGATGGTGGAGAGGACGTTCTCCAAGGCGTCGCCGGTGTGGGCGTAATCGACGAGCACGATGATCCCTTGATCGTTGGCGACACGCTCAAGGCGCCCCGGCACCTTCTTGTGCCCGCGGATCCCCGCCTCGATCGCTTCCTTCGGGATGCCGAGGGCGAGACCCGCCCCGACCGCGCCGAGGATGTTGTAAAGGTTGAAACGCCCCAGGAGGTCTGACTCGATGTTGATCTCCCCTACCGGCGAGTTCAGCCGGCACCGGATGCCGTGCACCGAGAAATCCACCTCGGCGACGGAGAGGTCGGCCGGGCCGTTCACCGAGTAGGTGAGCACCGGCGCGGTCGCCTCGGCGGCGATCCTCGGACCGTACGGGTCGTCCAGGTTCACCACGGCGCGCCGAAGCGGCTTGTGCGCGCTCGGGGCGAGGAGGTCGGTGAAGAGGCGCAGCTTGCTTTTGTAGTAGGACTCCATGTCGAGGTGGTAGTCCAGGTGATCGCGGGTCAGGTTGGTGAAGATGGCGACGTCGAAGATGCAGCCGTCGGCGCGGTGCTGCTCCAGCGAGTGGGAGGAGACCTCCATCACCGCCCCTTTCGCCCCCTGGTCCACCAGGTCGCGCAGGATCTTCTGCAGGTCGACCGACTCGGGCGTGGTGTTCGGTGCGGGGATGCTGGTCGCGCCGAAGCGGTAGCTGATGGTGCCCATTACCGCAGCCGGGATCCCGGCCTCAGCCATGATCCCTTCCACGAGGTAGGTGGTGGTGGTCTTGCCGTTCGTGCCGGTGATGCCTACGACCGGGATGTTCCCGGTGGGCGTTCCGTAGAAAATCGCGGCCATGAGGCTCATGGCGCGGCGGGCATCGGGGACCTCGACGCACACGGCCCCGGCAACGGCGCAGGGGCGGTCCGCAATTATTGCGACCGCCCCCCCTTTTACAGCGGCTTCCACGAACTCCGTCCCGTCGCTCTTCACCCCGCGCAGGGCGAAGAAGGCGGCGCCCGGCGCCACCTGTCGCGAGTCGTAGCAAAGCGACGTTATCTCGATGGCGTCGTCTCCGGTCACCTTGGCGCCCGGAACACAGGCCAGCAATTCTTTCAGTTTCATGCTCCCCCCATGGTCAGGCCGACGGCACGAAGCGCACCCAGACCTGATCCTGCGTGGTGATGCGGGCGCCCGGTGGCGGGTTCTGCTCCACCGCCCGGCCGCTTCCCTGCAATTTTACGTTTAGTCCGCGCTGCTCCATCACCCTGAGCACCTGCCGCATGCTCATGCCGCGGAAGTTCGGCATGGTCCCGGCATCGCCCCCCTCGATGGCGCCACCCTCCACCGCGGCCTGCTCCACCTGCGGGGTCATCTTCTCGGGAACCGTCGCCGGCTTCTTCTTCACGTTCTTGTCCGGCGGGACGTTCAGGTAGCAGAGGGTCTGCTGCGCGATGGCGCTGAAAGCCGGAGCGGCGACCACGCCCCCGTACACGTTGGCGGTCGGCTCGTCCACCATCACCATGATGGCCAGGCGGGGTTTATCCACCGGAACGAACCCCACGAAGGAGCCGATGCGCTTGCTTGCCGAGTAGCTGCGCCCTTCCACCTTCTGAGCCGTACCGGTCTTGCCTGCTACGCGGTACCCCTCGACCGCGGCACCGGTGCCGGTCCCCCCTTCGGCTACGACCCCTTCGAGCATGCCGGCCACGATCTTCGCGGTAGCCGGCGAGATCACCCTTCTTTTCAACTGCGGGCCGAACTGCTGCAGCACGACCCCCTCGTCGTCCACGATCCGGTCCACGAGGTACGGCTTCATGAGGTTGCCGCCGTTGGCTACCGCGGACACCGCAGCGGTCAACTGCAGCGCCGTTGCGGTCACCCCCTGGCCGAAGGAGATGGTGGCGAGATCGATGCCGTACCACTTGTCCTGCGGCCGGAGCATCCCCGAGACTTCCCCCGGGAGATCGACGCTGCTCTTCTCGCCGAAGCCGAAACCGGTGAGCGCGGTGAACAGACGCTGCGACCCGAGCCTCTGGCCGATCTTGGCGGCGCCGATGTTGCTCGAGTATTTGAGGACCTGCCCCACGTTCAGCGCGCCGTACTTGTGCGTGTCGTGGATGGTCCTGCCGTACATGTTGCAGGAGCCGTTCTCGCAGTTGAAGCTGTCGCCGGGCCTGATCACCCCCGCCTCGAGGGCCGCCGCCACCAGGAAGATCTTGAAGGTCGACCCGGGCTCGAAGCTGTCCGCGATGGCGCGGTTGCGGACCGACTCGTGGGTCAGTGCCGCGATGTTGTTCGGGTTGAAGGTGGGGTAGTTGGCCATGGCCAGGATACGCCCCGTGTCCGGCTCCATGACGATCGCGATCCCGGCCTTCGCGCCGTTTTTCTCGATCGTCTTGACGAGCTCCTTCTCCGCTATGTACTGGATGTTCTTGTCCAGGGTGAGGACGACGTTGCTCCCTTTGGAGCCGCTTTTCCCCTCGCTCCCCTTCTTCTGGGCGATGTCCCGGCCGAGCGCGTCGCGCTCGGTGACGAGGTAGCCGGTGTTGCCGAGGATGACGCTGTCGTACTTCTTCTCGATCCCTTCCAGGCCGGTCGGGTCGACGCCGGTGAAGCCGATCACGTGGGCCGCCACCCCGGAGTTCGGGTAGAAGCGCCGGTTCTCCTTCACGAAGCCGACCCCTTCGAGCTCGAGCTCCCTCACCTTCTTCGCCTGCTCCGGGGCCATGCGGCGTGCGATCCAGACGAAGTTCTTGGCCCCTTTCAGCTTCGCCTCGAGCTCAGCCTTGTCGCACCCGAGGACGCTTGCCAACTGCGCCGCCGCCTCCGGTATGTTCTCCATGTTGCGGGTCTCGGCATAGCAGGAGTCCATCTCTATGGAGACGGCAAAGGGGGCGTTGTTGCGGTCGTAGATCCCCCCCCGGCTCGGGGTGAGCGCCACGATCCTCTGGTGCTGCTTCTCGGCAAGCTTCACCAGGCGGTCGTTGTTCAAAACCTGCAGGTAAAAAGCGCGCCCTGCAGCGATGATGAAAACAACCACGAACAGCAGGGCCACGAAACGCATGCGGACCCTTGCCCATTTCTCCCGCTTCTCGATCACTTGACCAGGACCACCTGCTGGTCGTTGGGGAGCGCCATACCGAGCTCACCCTTGGCGAGCGCCTCGATGCGGGCCGGCGCCTTAAGCGAGGCGACTTCGACCCTCAGACGCTTGTTCTCCTGCTGCTGTTCCCTGAACTGGCGGTTCGCCTCCCCGATCCTCAGGTTCAGGTCGATCACCTCGACCCTCGACCAGACGTGGAAGATGGAAACCAGGGTAAGCAGGACCATGACCCCCGTGAGGTAACGGAAGCTGATCCAGTTTTCCCTTACCGCCACCCCGGGACGTGCCGGTGCGGCGACCTTGCCGTAGGCGACTTTGCTTTGTGCCATAGTTCTACCCTCTTCTTTAAATCTTCTCGATGCCTCTAAGGCGTGCGCTGCGTGACCGCGGGTTCGCCTTCAGTTCCTCGTCCCCCGCCTTGATCGCCTTTTTGTTCAGCAGCCGGTACTGCGGCGTCCGGTTGCAGATGCAGATCGGGAGTTCCTTCGGGCAGGTGCAACCGGCACTGGCGTCCCGGAACGCCTCCTTGACGATGCGGTCCTCCAGCGAATGGAAGGAGATCACCGCGCCGCGTCCCCCCTTTTTCAGGAGCCTCAAAAGGTCGGCCAAGCCGTCCTCAAGACTCTTCAACTCTTCGTTCACCGCGATGCGCAGCCCCTGGAAGGTCCTCGTCGCCGGATGCAGCCGCTCCTCCCACTTGGCCTTCGGGATGGCCCCCTTGATGATGTCGACCAACTGCAGCGTGGTCTCGATCGGGCTCTCCTCGCGTGCCTTCACGATGAAGGAGGCGATCCGCTTCGCCCAGCGCTCCTCGCCGTACTCGGCGATGATGCGGTTCAATTCCCCCTCGGGGAGGGTGTTCACCAGGTCGGCGGCGCTTGCGCCTGAGCTGCGGTCCATGCGCATGTCAAGCGGCGCGTCGGTCTGGAAGCTGAACCCACGCTCGTCCTTGTCGAGCTGGTGGCTGGAAACGCCGAGGTCGAGCACGAAGCCGTCGATGGCCTCCACCCCGATCTCCGCCAGGGTGGCGGCGATGGAGGAGAAGTTCCTCTGGAAAATGCGGACCCGGTCGCCGAACTGGGAGAGGCGCTCCGTGGCCACCGCGATCGCCTCGGCGTCCCGGTCGAAGCCGATGAGCCTTCCCTCCGGGGAACTCGCGGTGAGGATGAGGCCGGAGTGCCCAGCGCCGCCGAGGGTCCCGTCCACGTAAATCCCCCCGCTTTTCGGTTCGAGGAGCGCGAGCACCTCGTCGGGGAGAACCGATATGTGATGGAAATCCGGCATCTAGAGGCCGAGCTCCGCGAGCGCGGCCGAATCGACCGGGAAGTTCTGTTCGTCCTTCTCGCATACCTGGGCCCAGACGGACTGGCTGTAGATGTCGACCTTGTTCTGCATGCCGACGAAGTGAAGCTCGCGCTCCAACTGCGCGGTCTTTCTCAGGTCGTTGGGAACCAGGATGCGCCCGAGCTTGTCCGCGGTGCATTCGACCGCCGGGACCAGGATGGTGCGGCGCACCGCGGCGAGCGCCTCGACGGAGAGCCCGAGGCCGGCTCCGTTTTTGAGCCGTTCCTCGAGGGCGAGGAATTCGCGGTAGGGGTAGATGGTCAGCCCGTAGCACACCTGCCCCTCGCCGAGTCGAACCGGGCTCGACTTGGTGAGGAAAAAGCGCTCGTCGCCGAAGGTCTCCACCAGAACATCGCGGAATTTCGCGGGAATGCTGGTGCGTCCCTTGGCGTCGATGGTTGTGTCGAACTTACCTCTGAACATGGTGCCCCCGGCACTTGTTGCCACTTTATACCACTACATACCACTTTCGTGCACGAACTATACGGGAGGCAAGGACTTATGTCAAGGCAAAATTAGAGACAAATAGGGAATTTTTGGGAGGTTTTCCGCTGGTTTAACCGGTGGGGTAAGAAGTGGTGGAAAGAAGTGGCAAGAACCCGGGCGCGGAGCATGTTCATTAAAAGGCGTAAGGAGGAAGAGGCGGGATAAACGCATCGGGCGGGGCCGTGTCGGCCCCGCCCGGAATGGTGCGGCATTACTGGTTCTTTTTCCTGTCGAAGAGGGAGACCACGTTTCCTTTTTTCTCGCCGCCCCCCTTTTCAACCGGGTCGAGCGGTTTTTCCGGCGGCTCCGGGGAGACGATTTTTTCCAGCATGATCGGGGTCCCGGACATGGTGAAGGGGGCGCCGTTCACCTGGCTTTCGTCGAGTATCCAGGTGTAGACCTGGAGCGGCACGGTGAGTACCAGGAGTTTCACCTGCCACCACCCCGGCTTGACGTCCGGGACGATGTCCTCGATGCGCGCGTAAAAGGCCGGCTTGTTCTCGATGTGCGCGAGCACGATGTCGTTGATGGTTGTCGCCATAGGCATTCTCCTTGATTCGGCTAAAGCAGGGGGCCGTCCATGCTCCGCGGCGGGAACAGGGAGCGGATCTCCGCGTAGAGTTGTTTGAGTTCCCGCTCCATCCGGTAAAAGCGGGAGACCTCCTCCTGCGACAGCCGGTCCTCGATCAGGTCGCAGTTGAAGGTGATGCAGTTAAAGGGGCGGAATCCCGCCGGGATCAAGCACTCGCCGTCCCCCAGGAAGGGGCAGAGGCCGTTTTCGAAGCGTGGCGTGAAGAGGGGGCGCTCCGTGGAGAGGTAGACTAGGAGGTCCGCCGCGCCGAAGTGGTATCTGCCGCTGACGCAGCAGGCCCCGCCGCATCCGGCGCAGGAGCCGGCGGCGTCGACCTGGGCGACGATCTGCTGCATCGCCTCCTTGTGCGCCACCATGCCGCGCACAAGTTGATCGAGGGTCTTGCGCTCCGCATCGGGGAGGCGCTCGAAGCTCGCCGTCACGCCACCAACCCTCTCCTGCCATTCATGGTTCCAGCAGCTCACCTTGAACCTCTTCCCCCGAATATAAAAAAAGCCGTCCGACGATGCGGAAGGCCCTGCTTTTTCTCAACGGATGTTCTACGTTCTATGTTCTACGTTCTACGTTTTAAGTCCTCGCTCCACGCACCGCAAAAATGCCATCAACGAAAGCCCCCCCCCCCCCGGAGCCGTGGGTTTTTACGTAGAACTTAGAACATAGAACGTAGAACGGTTTTTAGGTTTTTGGCCGGAGCAGCCCGTAAGCCGGGTTCTGTTCCCGCAACCGGTTACCCGGAGGCGGGCGATGGTCATTCATCTAGGAGCACCGTTGCCGGCGCCCTCAAGCAACCAACCCGGAAGCACGGACGGGCCGCCCTTAACGCTTCCCTATTTGGTCTTGCTCCTGGTGGGGTTTACCTGGCATCCGACGTCACCGCCGAACCCGGTGAGCTCTTACCTCACCCTTTCACCCTTACCCCCCTTCCGCCTTCGCCGAGGCTACGGCGGACCTTGTCGCCAAGGCTGTGGGGGGCGGACTTCTCTCTGTGGCACTATCCCTGGGGTTGCCCCCGCTGGACGTTATCCAGCACCATGCCCTGTGGAGCCCGGACTTTCCTCCCTCCACCTTCGCACAAGGCTACGGTGGACAGCGGCCATCTGGTCTGCTCCGGCCAAAATCTTTCTTCCGTTCAACGTTCTGCGTTCAACGTTCGCCGGGTTCTCCCCTTCGATCATCCCTTGGGTGACGGCGCCGCGCCTCCCCCGACGAACCGGGGATAGATCCATGTCGAACGCTGAACGTTGAACGCGGAACGGGTTTCTAGTCCTGCACTTCCTGCTTCATGATGAGGATGCGCTGGCAGTGCGGGCAGGTGATGACGTCGTCGGCACGGAACAGGGTGTTGTAAAGCTGCGGCGGAAGATGCATGTTGCACCCCATGCAGTTCCCTTCCTTCGCCTCGACCACGGCCACGCCCCTGCGCTGGTCGCGCAGCCTGCTGTAACGCTTCATCACGCTCGCCGGAAGCACCTTCACGGTTTCCTCGCGGACTACGGCGTCTTTGGAGATGCCACCCTCGAGGGCCTCGACTTTCTGCTGCAGCTCCGCCTGCTGGGTCGCAACGTTCCCCTCCAGCTCGGCAAGATCGGTCTCACGCTTGGCGATCTCAGCGTTTGCCTCGTCGATGGCGTTGATCTTCTGCAGGATCTGCTCCTCGAGTTCGGTGATCTGCTTCTTAGCGGTGGAGATTTCCTTGGAGACCGCCTGGTACTCCTTCTGCGTCTTGATCTCCTTGAGATGCGTCTCGGAACGGGTGATGTTCTCGTTCTCGGAGGCGAGGTTGGCGTCGAGCGCCCCCTTCTCCTCCTCAAGCGCCTGCACCTCCTCGCGCTTGGCGGCGATCTTCTCGCGCGCCTCGGCCAGCTTGGCCTCAAGGGCCTGCGCCTCGCTCAAAAGCTGGGCCTTCTCCCCGTCCAGCCCGTCGATCCTCAGGTCGATCTCCTGCAGTTCGTATAACGCCTTCAGTTTGTTACGCAAATTCCGCCTCCCCAACTACCTTTTTATGTGCTTAAAGAACGGCGCCATCAGTAAAACGCGAAAGGCTCCCGCTCTCCTTGGTACTCGATTACCTCTGCTTCCAGGCGACGCGCTGCGAGCGCCCCCCTCAACTGCGCAGCAAGCCCCTCGACCATGATCCGCTCGGTGGCGAAATGCCCCGCGTCGAGCAGCGCCACGCCGAGCGCCTCGGCCTCGCGCGCCTCGTGATACTTGACGTCGCCGGTCACCAGGATGTCGGCCCCCTTGCGCGCCGCCTCGTGCAGCAGCGAAACGCCGGACCCGCCACAGACGGCGACCTTCTTCACCTGGCGCCCGGCTTCCCCCACCAGGCGCACGCCGGCGGCGCCGAGACGCTCCCGCACGAAACCCGCGAACACTCCTGCTTCGACCGGCTCGGGAAGGGTCCCGATGCGCCCAAGCCCCCGCGACGCCCCCTGGTTCAGCACCGGATAGAGGTCGTAGGCCGGCTCCTCGTAGGGGTGCGCCTTCTTCAGCGCGGCCACTGCGGCGCTTATCTTATCCTTCACGATCAGGAACTCGAGACGGCTCTCCGGCTCGGCGTGTCCCGCGCCGACCTCACCCACGTACGGTTTGGCACCCTCAAGCGGGGTGAAACGTCCGGTCCCGTCGGTCTGATACGAACAGTCGCGGTAGTTGCCGATCATAGGCATGAACGGGGCAAGCGCCTGCAGCAGCTTCTCCTCGAACCCTTTCGGCACGAACAGCACCATCTTCGCGTGCTCCTCGACTCCAGTGATCTTGAGCGGCTGCGCCCCCTCGATCCCGAGACGTGCGGCGAGGAGATCGTTGACGCCCCCTTGGGCGATGTCGAGGTTGGTGTGCAGGGAGATGACGGAGAGGTCGTTCTTGAGGGCCAGCATGGTGAGACGACCGGTTTCGTCGGCCGCCGTTATCTTTTTCAGAGGGGAGAAGATGAAGGGGTGATGCGTGATGAGGAGCGGGCAGCGGGCTTCGATGGCTGCTTCGATGGCGGGGCGACCGGGGTCCAGCGCCACCATGATCCTGGAAACCTGGGAGACCGGGTCCCCCAGTTGCAGGCCCACGTTGTCCCAGGATTCCGCGAAGTGCGCCGGGGCTATTTTGCCTGTAATTCCAACAAGATCTGAAACTTTGGGAGTAATCATCGCGCTCAAAAGAAAAAGAGTGCAACCGCTTGGTGTGCACTCTTTCTCCCCACTTGAAGTGTATTTTTTCGTCTGACCAGGTGCTTTAAGGGCATCCCCACATCATCCTAATTTGTAAGGTGGTGGGCCCACCAGGACTCGAACCTGGGACCGACCGGTTATGAGCCGGTAGCTCTAACCAACTGAGCTATAGGCCCGAAAAGCGAAATTAAAACATATAGTAAAAGGATTAGCGTGTCAAGCTTCTATTTTAATGACAGTGAGGCACTCCCCTCATACATCTCATACTTTAGGAGACGGCACTCGATCGGCCCGTTGTACAGCACCATCCGCCGCGACGCCTTGAGTCCGACCCCCTTGGCAAGGTCGAGGTTCCCGGTGAAGAGGTAGGCGGTGTACCCCTGGCAGCGTTTCTTCAAAGTGTCGCCGATCTCCCGGTACAGGGGACGCAGCGCCTCCTGCTCGCCGAGCCTCTTGCCGTAAGGCGGGTTCATGATCAGCACGCCGGGGCCGGGAGGGGGTGCCAACTCCGCCATGGGGAGCTGTCCCAGGGTGAGGTGCTCGAGCACCCCGGCGCGCCGCGCGTTCTGGATCGCCATGTTGACGGCCGAGTGCGAGAGGTCGCTCGCCTGGATCGGCGCGGGAAGTTTGTCGAGGATGCCGCTTTTCGCCTCGTCCACCATGGCGCGCCAGGCCGCCCGGTCGAACCCCTGCCAGCGTTCGAAACCGAAGCGGCGGTTAAGCCCCGGCGGGATGCGGAGCGCCTTCATGGCCGCCTCGATGGCGATGGTGCCGGTCCCGCACATCGGGTCGACGAACGGGGTGCTGCCGTCCCAGCCGGATAGTTCGACTAGCGCGGCGGCGAGGTTCTCCTTCAGGGGCGCCTCGTGCCGGTCCAGCCGGTAGCCGCGACGGTCCAGCGGTTCGCCGGAGAGGTCGAGGCTCACCGTGCAGCGGTCTTTGAAAAGCCGGACGTTGACACGCAGATCCGGATCCTTGGTATCGACGCTCGGGCGGCTGCCGAAGCTCTCGCGCTGCGCGTCGACGATGGCGTCCTTGGTCTTCAGCGCGACGAACCCGGAGTGGGTCATCGCCGAGTCCCTTAGGTTGCAGTCGACGGCGAGGGTCTGCGCCGGGGTGAGGAAGCGCTCCCACGGAAGGGAGCGCACGCCCCGGTAGAGTTCCTCGGGCGTCCGGCAGGGGAATTCCGCCAGCGTCATGAGGACCCGGCTTGCCGTGCGCAACCAAAGGTTTGCCCGGTAGGCCCCTTCCATGCCGCCGCCGAAACGGACGCCGCCGCTTTCGACACTGACATTGGGGAGCCCCAGGCGAACGAGTTCGCCTCCGAGGGCCTCTTCAACGCCCTTAGCCGTAGTAGCGAAAAAAAAGTGCTTCATCAACTGCTCCTTTAGAAACGGGCATTGCCCCTCTTCATGTGAAACGGTGCGGCGTCAGCCCGCATGGCGACCGCGGCGTCGCAACTTCTCATTGGGACATGCCGAATCCCTCCCGGCGTCGACCAAGACGCGGCGGAAAATTAATTATCGTTAGAGGTTGCGCGGTGCAAAAATAATGATAAAAAATTAATTTCTTTAGTCGCAACCGTTCCTGCCGATGGGATCTTCATGAGCATCGCGCGGGGCGCGTGCCGGCCCCCTCCCCGCTCACATGGGGAGACTCTCACCATCCGGCACGGGACTTGCTTTTGCGCCGCCATAGTTTACAATTCCGTGGTGCCCGGCGACCCAATCCCCTGATTTATCGGAGAAAACGGTTATGAAGAGACTGCTCAGGGTCCTTATCGTAGAAGACGCACCGGACGACGCCCAGCTCATCGTCATACAGCTCGAACAGGGGGGCTTCGACGTGCACTCCCGGCGTGCGGACAACGCCCAGGGCCTCATCGAAGCGCTGGAGAGCGCGCCCTGGGACGTGATCATCTGCGATTACGTCATGCCCGGCTTTTCCGGGCTGCAGGCGCTGCAGATCCTCAAGGAAAAGGGCTCCGACATCCCCTTCCTGATGATCTCCGGGAAGGTCGGGGAGGAGGCGGCCGCTGCCGCCATCCGCGCCGGTGCCGACGACTTCGTGCTGAAAGGTAACCTCGCCCGCCTTGTCCCGGCGGTGCAGCGCTCGATAGCGGAAGCGGCGCTACGCCAGCAGAGCCGGCGCCACGAGGAGGAACTGAAGGAGAAGCTGGACTTCATCCAGGTCCTCATCGACACGCTCCCCACCCCGATCTTCTACAACGACCCAAACGGCCTCTACCTCGGCTGCAACAAGGCCTTCGAGGAGCAGATCGGCATCAAGCGAGGTGAAAACGTCAACAAGAGCATCCACGACATCCTCCCGCGGGACCTGGCCGCGCTGTACACCAGGGGCGAGGAGGCCGCCGAAGCGGGGAGCGGCCCGCGCAGCTTCGAAGGAAGCATCACCTGCGCCGACGGCGAGCGTCGGGATGTCATCTTCTACAGTGCAAGCTTCAAAAAGCCCGGAACCAGTTCAGGCGGTGTGGTCGGAGCGCTCCTCGACATCTCGGAAAGAAAGCAGGCCGAACTGAAGCTGCGTTACCTGAGCAGCCACGACATCCTGACCGGCATCTACAACCGCGCCTACTTCGATGAAGAGCTGGAGCGGCTGAAGAAAGGGAGGAAGTTCCCGGTGAGCATCGTCATGGCCGACGTCGACCGTCTCAAGGAGACCAACGACCAACAGGGGCACGCGGCCGGGGACGAGCTCCTGAAGCACGCCGCCGAGGTGCTGAAAAACGCCTTCCGGCGGGAGGATGTGGTGGCTCGTGTAGGGGGCGACGAGTTCGCTGCCCTGCTCCCGAACACCGACGAGACGGCACTGCGCGAGGCGATGGAGCGGCTGCAGCAGCATCTGGCCCAGAGCAACGGAGGGCACGTCCCGCATCCGCTCAGCCTCTCCATAGGTGCGGCAACCGCACAAAACGGTGACGAACTCATGGCATCCTGGCGCCTCGCCGACCAGAGGATGTACCGCCAGAAAAAGGGGCGTAAAAACGGCGGTGCCGGCAACAAGCAGCACCAGTTGGTGGCCTGAGCCGGCGCCCAGAAACAGGGCGCGCCCTCCACTCGGAAGGCGCGCCTCATTTCCCTTCTTACTTCGCGTCCTTGAAGATGATCATCGGGAGCTCTTCGCCCCGGTCACCCTTACTCGACTTCCCTTCCCCCTTCGCCTCGCGCAGCCGCGCAGGGTACTCGGTATCGAGACGTTTCCGCATCTCCTCCGCCCGCGCCGTATCTCCGGATTTCCGGTACGCCTGCTCGAGGTTCACCAGGGTGTCGGCCAGCCCCGGCTCGCCGGGGAAACGCTGCAACGCCTCGTTGAGACGCTTGATCGCCGAGGGGTACTTCTTCGTCCTCACGTAGAAATTCCCGACGTAGTTCTCGTAGGCAAGCTGCTTCGCACGGCAGTCGGCCAGCTTCTCCTTGGCCTGCGGCACGTACTCGGAAGCGGGGTACTGCGCCAGGAACTCCTGGAAGTAGTGCACCGCGTTCTTCACGGCGGTCTGGTCGGTATCGATCCCGGTGATTTCGTTGTAGTTGCTGAGGGCGAGACGGTAGAGCGCGTAGGGGGCCTTTTCGTTGCCGGGATGGAGTTTGCGGAAGTCTTCGTAGGCCGCGGCAGCCTCGATGAAGGCGCCGTTTTCGAAGTGGGCGTCGGCGATCTTCAGCTCGGCCTTTGCCGAAAGCTCGGGTGAGCTGTAGCTTTCCTTCACCTTCTTGAACTGGTTGATCGCCTCCTCGTAGTTGCGGGACGCGTAGGCGGTCTCCCCTTCCTTGAAGTAGGTCTCAGGCGTCTTCACCGGCGCCGGGGTCGAGGCGCAGGCGCTGATCAGGGAGAGCGCGGCGAAAAGGCCCAGGTAACGCAGGGAACGAGAGTGCATGGGTGTCTCCTCCGGTCGGTGAAATCGTGAAATCCCCGCAGCCCTGGCGTCAGGCTGCGGGGGTGCTTTTATCAGGCCCTGCCGGCGCGCTTGCGCTTGGTCGGGTCGAGCTCCTTTTTCCTCAGGCGTATGGAGACCGGGGTCACTTCGACCAGTTCGTCCTCGTCGATGAACTCCAGCGCCTGCTCGAGGGTGAGCACGCGCGGCGGCGTGAGCTTGATGGCGTCGTCGCTGCCGGAGGCGCGCACGTTGGTGAGCTTCTTCCCCTTGCAGGGGTTCACCTCGAGGTCGTTGTCTTTGGCGTGCTGGCCGATGATCATGCCGCCGTACACCTCGACGCCTGCGCCGAGGAAGAGGATGCCGCGCGGCTGCAGCGCGTCGAGCGAGTAGGCCGTGGTCTCGCCCTGCTCCATGGCGATCAGGACGCCGTTTTTCCGTCCCGGGATCTCACCCTTGTAGGGTGCGTAGTTGTGGAAGGTGTGGGTGATCACCGCGGTGCCGCGGGTCTCGGTCAGGAACTCGCCCCTGATGCCGATCAGGCCGCGGGCGGGGACGATGAATTCGAGGCGCACCGTCTCCCCCATCGGGTTCATGGAGACCATCTCCCCTTTCCTGGGACCCATGCGCTCGATGATGGCGCCTTGGTACTCGGAGGGGACGTCCACCACGAGGTACTCCATCGGCTCGTGCCGCACGCCGTCCACCATGCGCATGATGACCTCGGGCTTGGACACCGCCATCTCGAAACCTTCGCGGCGCATGTTCTCGATCAGGATGGAGAGGTGCAGCTCACCGCGCCCGGAAACCTGGAAGGTGTCGGCGTTGGCGGTGTTGGCGACCCTTAGCGAGACGTTGGTCCTCAGCTCCCGGTCCAGGCGTTCGCGGATGTTCCTCGAGGTGACCAGTTTCCCCTCGCGCCCGGCGAAGGGGGAGGAGTTGACGATGAAGTTCATCGAGAGGGTCGGCTCGTCGATCGCCACGTAGGGAAGCGGCATCGGGTTGTCCGCGGCGGCGAGGGTCTCGCCGATCCCCACCTCGGTGAAGCCCGCGATGGTGACGATGTCGCCGGTGTAGGCCTCGGCGATTTCAACCTGCTTCAGCCCCTCGTAGCCGAGCAGCTTGGTGACGCGCCCCTTGGAGATGGTGCCGTCGCGCTTGATGAGGGCTACGGTCTCGCCGGAGCTCACCTTGCCGTTGAAGATCTTTCCGGTGGCGATGCGGCCGATGTAGTCGTTGTAGTCGATGTTGGTGACAAGGAGCTGGAAGGGGGCATCCGCGTTCCCTTCGGGGGGATGCACGTTCTCCTTGATGAGTTCGAAGAGCGGCTCCATGTTGTCGGAGGGGTGCTCCATCTCGCGCATCGCGTAACCCATCTTGGCGCTCGTGTAGCAGATGGCGAAGTCGAGCTGGGCGTCGGAGGCCTGCAGTTCGCAGAACAGGTCGAACACCATGTCGACGACCTCGGAAGGACGCGCGCCGGGGCGGTCGACCTTGTTGATGACGACGATCGGCTTGAGTCCCAGGTCGAGGGATTTCTTCAATACGAAGCGGGTCTGCGGCATCGGCCCGTCCAGGGCGTCCACCAGAAGCAGCACGGAGTCGACCATCTTCAGTACGCGCTCCACCTCGCCGCCGAAGTCGGCGTGGCCCGGGGTGTCGACGATGTTGATCTTGTATCCGCCGTGGTGGATGGAGAGGTTCTTGGCGAGGATGGTGATGCCGCGCTCCTTCTCCAGGTCATTGGAATCCATCACGCGTTCGGTGATCGCTTCGTTCTCCCTGAACACCCCGGACTGTTTCAGCATGGCGTCCACGAGGGTGGTCTTGCCGTGGTCGACGTGGGCGATGATGGCGATGTTTCTGATCTTCTCCTGCATGTCTTTACTGCTCCTTTATCTTTGGCTCGTCTACAAATAAAAAGACGAGCAGAGAAGCCCGTCTTAAAAAAACAGCCCAATATTGCATTTTTCGGATATCTTTACAAGCTATTTTCTGATGATACGGCGCTTGCCCCCCATGGCGGCCATCTGCTGTTTCTGGATCACGGCCAAGCTCTCCAGGTGGAACTGGAGCCACATCTCGCCGTACCCCTTCATCTTCATCTTCTTCCCTTCGCGCAGAAGCTCCAGGTTGACCTTCAGGTTCTCGTCTCCGGGGAGCTTCGCCAGACCCTTGGCCGCGATCTCGCACGCCTTCACGTTTTCCCCGATCTCGTTCAGGCAGTAGGCGTAGAGGGCGTAGAGGAGCGACTCCTTGGGGGTCGCCATGATCGCCTTGTCGAAGGTCTCCTTCATCTTGTCGTGCTTGTTGCGCTTCATGTAGGTGACGCCGAGCATCCCCATGGTTACCCAGTTCTTGAAGAACCCTTTCTCCAGGTAGGGAAAGGCGGTGGCGAACTCGCGGCGCACGAAGTAGACCATGCCGATGGAGGAGTTGATCTGGCTCTCCACGTAGATCTGCCACTTCGCGTAGCGCAGGGCGGACTTAAGATCGCGGATACCCTTCTCGAAGCGTTGCGCCTGGATGTCCTTCATGGCCCCTTCCATGAGGACCTCGAGTTTCTTCGTCACGCTGCGGGCGATGAGGACGAAGCAGGCGGTGAAGACGATCATGGCGCCCAAAAGCGCGGCCCACCAGTACTGGAAGCCGGCGGCGAGGGAAACGATGAGGAAAACTGCGACAGCTGCGCCTGCGGAAATGAGAAGGTTGTACATCGGCTGATTTATCCTTTCGTGGTGCGGGTCAGGTGGTTGTAGGTGCTGCGGTGAGACGGACGGGGCCTATCCCTCGTCCTTGGCCGGGTTCCCCTTCTTCTGGTACTTGGCCACGATGATGCGCTTGCCCGGCTTGAGGGCGACCCTGGTCTTCAGGTTGTTCCAGGCCGAGAGCAGGCGGGCCGTGACGTTGAACCTCCTGGCGAGCGAGGTCAGGGTGTCTCCCTTTTTCACGGTGTAGTACTTGTGGACTTCCTTGACTTCGGCCTTGAGCTCGGCCTTCGCCTCGGCCTTAATTTCGGCCTTAGCCTCGACCTGGGGCGGCTTCGCGGCATGGGAGGCAACGTCGGCCGAAGCCAGCTGCACCGGGACGGTCAGCACCTTGCCGTGCAACTTGACCTTCTTCTTGCCCAGGTTGTTCAGCTCGGCGATGGCTTGCGGCGTGGTCTTGAAGCGTCGTGCTATGGAGTCCAGGGTGTCGCGCTTTTTCGCCCGGTACTGGACGTTCTTCACGCGCTCGACAAAGCGCTCCCCCTCGGGGATCTTGGCGTACGCCTCCTGGCAGGTGGCGCCGCTCCCCTTGGGGACCTTGAGGAGGTACCCCGGGTAGTCCGGCGGAGTGGTGCCGCGGCGCAGTTCCGGGTTCAGCTCCCGGAGGTTCTGCATCGGCACGTTGCAGGCCTTGGACATCACATCGAGGTCGGTGCGCGTGGGGACGGAAACCTGGTCGAAGTCGATGGGGGGAAGATAGGCGACGTCGGCGAAGCCGTATTTCGCGGGCTCCTTGGCGATGATCGCGGCGGCCAGAAGCTTCGGCACGTAGTCCTTGGTCTCCCGGGCCAGATAGCTCCCCTTGGAGATCTCCCAGAAGTCCCGGGTGTTGTACATGTTGATGGCGCGCAGGATCTTGTTTTCGCCCGCGTTGTACCCCGCTGCGGCGAGGTACCAGTCGTTGTTGAAGAGGGCGTAAAGCTCTTTCAGGTAGAGCGCCGCGGCGACGGTCGCCTTCAGGGGATCGCGCCTTTCGTCCATCCAGTAGTCGATGCGCAGTGAATAACGCTTGCCGGTGGCCGGCATGAACTGCCAGGGGCCGACCGCGGCCGCCACGGAGACCGCGTGCGGCAGGAAGCCGCTTTCGATCATGGCAAGGTAGACCAGGTCCTCGGGAAGCCCCTCCTTCTTGAGCACCGTCTTCATCATCGGGATGTAGCGCTCGCTCCTGGAAAGCCACTTGGCGAAGGCGCCCCGCCCGGGGCCCTGGAAGTAACGGGTGAAATACTCGACCTTGGAGTTGAAAGTAAGGGGGATGTCGGAATCCGGCAGCTCCATCTCGGGGAGTTTCAGTTCGAAGTCGTCCGGGTCATCGGTAAGATCGTCATCATCCTGGAAATCGGCAGCGGTGAGGCCGAGCCCCTTGGAAAGGGCGAGGTCGGCGGAGGCTAATTGCTGCGTCTTAAGTTCCGCACGCCCGGAATCCGGCGCAGGCAGCGCGGGGGCCGCAAGGGCGGTGCAAGGCAACAAAAGTGCGAGTATGAGCAGGGTGACTTTAATCATTCAATACCTTTAGCTGGGATAGCGGGCGTACGCACCGGTGCGCAGAATAGCGGAATTCTCCACACTTGTCAATCCAAAGGGCTCCCGTGGGCGGCTTTACGGCACACGGTACCCTCACTGCCTTTGCATATCGGGCGGGGGAGAGCTCGTCTTCAGCGCGGCGTGATGAAAGCGAGACAAACAAAAAGCCCCCCGAGAGAGTACCGGGGGGCTTTTCCGTGTGCGATCCGCCCGCCGCTTTTACCCGGCGGGCCAACTAGGGCAGCCTTCCTTGCAGCGGGTTACCGGACGGATCATGTAGAAATTGGTCCACATATTCGCGATCTCCTTTTCCCTTTGGATTTGCATCCCTCGCTGTGTGCATCCCGGAGGATGGCAAAAATATAATGGCGCCCCCCTCCCCTGTCAACCCGCCCCCTAGAGGGAGCGCCCCGACTTCTTCATGAGCCGAAGCAGGAAGCCGTCTTTCAAGGTGAGCGCGGCGTGGGGGCAGAGCTCTCGGCAGCAGAAACAGCGGATGCAGCGCTGGTAGTCGAAGCGCAGCCTCCCTCCCTGCACCCGGATTGCCTCTGGTGGGCACGCCTTCACGCAGATGCCGCAGAGTTCGCACTTCTCCGGCGCCACCTCCGGCCGCGAGGTGAACTGGTGACGCAGCCGGTTCTTCAAACCCCCGGGGAGGCCGAACTGAACGTCGGAGAGATGGGGAAGGCGCAAGGGGCGCGCGAGCATGGACGCCGGGTCTCCGCCGCAGACGGTGATCTCCTCCCGCACGCTCCCGGGAAGCCCCATGCCGCGTGCGGCGCTCTCCAGGTAGAGGAGCTTCTTCGGGATCCCTGCCACCTCGGCGGCGACCTGGTCCACGGCCACCGCGTTGTCCCCCGCCATCAAAAGCCCGACCTGGCAGGGGTCACCGCTGCCCGGCCCATCCCCCTCCATCGCCACCACCGCGTCTACGATGTTCAGGTCCGGCTCGCGCAGCATATAAACCTCGATGAGCATCCGCGCGAAGAGCTCCTTGTCCGCCCCGGCCTTCAGGTGCCAAGCCGCCTTCCGGGTCCCGACCACGGCACCGAAGAGGTTCTTCACGCAGCAGGTCATGGTCATCATCTCGTGCGTCTTGAGTTTCGGCAGGTTGATCAGGCGGTCCGCTTCGAGGTAGGGGCGCGCGAGTTCGAACTCGCGGAAGGTCCCCGTGCCGCCGACCGTGGCGCTCTCCTCGAACGGGACGAACTCCGCCCCGGTCTCCTCGATGACGCGCATCATTCCGGAGCGCTCGGCGACGCGCCTGCCGCTCCCGACGCCGGGGGAGTCACCGACGAGCGCGATGCCGCCGGCCCGCTTTACGGCAAGGATGACGGCGCGCAGCACCTCGGGGTGGGTGGTCACCGCCGCCTCCGGCGGCTTCGCAGAGAGGAGGTTCGGCTTGATGAGCACACGTTCGCCCGGCTGCACGTAACGCTCCATCCCCCCTAACGGTTCGAGCAGGCGCGCGAGTCCTTCTTCCACCTCTGCCCGTTCATACCGCGCCACCCTTTGCAGCGACACCTGGTACATGCCCCCTCCCCTTCAAAAGCTGTTGTAAAGTCCCCGCGCACTGAGGTAGATTCCCATACCATGAAACGGGCCATCGAGCAATTCTGCAGCTACCTCGAAAACGAGCGCAACGTCTCGCAGCACACCCTCGCCGCGTACCGAAGCGACTTAGAGCAGTTCGCCCTTTTCCTCGACCCGCACGGCGCCGTCGCCGTCTCCGAGGTGAATCACCTCGCCATCAGGCGCTACCTGGCCCACCTGCACAAGGGGCACGCGAAGAGCTCCATCGGCAGAAAGCTCTCCGCCATCAGGGCCCTTTTCCGCTACCTTTTGCGGGAGGGGAAGGTGGAGAAAAACCCCGCCGAACTTGTCAGCACCCCGAAGAAGGAAAAGCGCCTCCCCTTTCACCTGAACATCGACCAGGTCGCATCCCTCGTCGAGGCGCCGCGCGGCGGGGACATGCTCTCGTTAAGGGACCGGGCCGTACTCGAGACGCTCTACTCCTGCGGGCTCAGGGTGAGCGAGCTCACCGGGATGAACGTCGGCGACCTGGACCTCCACGGCGCTTTGGCGCGGGTGCTGGGCAAAGGGGGGAAGGAGCGCATCGTGCCGGTCGGCTCGTGCGCCCGGAACGCGCTCGCCGCCTACCTCGAGGAGCGCGGCAACCCGCAGGCCTGCGAACCGCTCATCCTTAACGCCCGCGGCGGGCGTCTCACCAGGAGGAGCGTCGCGCGCATCGTCGACGCCCACATGCTACTCATCGCTGCCATGCGCAAGGTCTCGCCCCACACGCTGCGCCACACCTTCGCCACCCATCTCCTCGAGGGTGGCGCCGACCTGAGGGCGATCCAGGAGCTCTTGGGCCACGCCTCGCTTTCCACCACCCAAAAATACACCCACGTCAGCATCGACAAGCTGATGGAGGTCTACGACAAGGCCCACCCCAAGGCACGCTCCTAGCCCGCCCCGCAGCCCTCAGCAGCCCTCAGCAGCCCTCAGCAGCCCTCAGCAGCCCTCAGCAGCCCTCAGCAGCCCTCAGCAGCTCCCATCAGCCCCCCGGCAGCCTTCCCGTTTTCCAACCAGTCCAACCAGTCACCGGAAAACTCGCACCACATAAAAAACGCCCCGCCGGTTTCCCGGCGGGGCGCTCTTGTTGCGGCAACGATTCTGCTGCGAACTCTTAGTCCTCGCAGAGGTCGATCTTCACATCCCAGTTCTTGAGCTTCATGGTGCCGTTCTTCTCGAGGTTGAGGTGCATCTTGAACGCGCGGTCCCAAAGCTGCGGCTCGTGGCCGACTTTCCTCGCCAGGCAGTCCTTCTCGGCGATGTTGAGGTACTCGGTGAGCTGCGCCTTGTAATCCGGGTGGGCGCACTTCTCGATGATGCGGCGGGCGCGCTCCTTCGGAGCCAGGCCGCGCAGGTCGGCAAGACCCTGCTCGGTGATGACGCAGTCGAGGTCGTGCTCGGTGTGGTCGATGTGCGAGCAGTGCGGCACGACGCAGGAGATACCGGTCGGGTCGGTCTTGCTCGGACGGGAGGACGGGGTGTGCATCATCTTCAGGAAGCCGTTCCTGAGGAAGTCGCCGGAGCCGCCCAGGCCGTTGATCATACGGGTGCCGCCTACCAGGGTGGAGTTCGCGTGAGCGAAGATGTCGATCTCAACCGGGGTGTTCATGGCGATGCAACCCAGACGACGGATCGGCTCCGGTGCGTTGGAGATGGAGAGCGGACGCAGGGTGATCTTGTCGAAGTACTTGTCCATGTTCTCGAAGAAGCGCGGGAAGCCCGGGCTTGCGGAGAGGGACAGCGAGCAGGAGGACGCCGCGTCGAGCTTGCCGGAGTCGAACAGGTCGAGCATGGTGTCCTGGAGAACCTCGGTGTAGACGGTCAGGTTCTTGAAGGGGCCTTTGGCTAGGCCGCCGATAACGGCGTTGGCGATGGAGCCTACGCCCGACTGGATCGGGAGGAGGTTCTTCGGCAGACGGCCCGCTTTCACCTCGGTGGTGAAGAAGTCGATGATGTGGTTCGCGATCGCCTCGGAGGTGTCATCCTGCTCGGCGAAGGCGCGACCCTGGTCACGCAGCTTGGACTCAACCACTGCGACGACCTTGCTCGGGTCGCAGGGGATCGAGGTGGAACCGATCCTCTCACCGGCGTGGGTGATGCCGAAGATCTGACGGTTCGGCGGGGTGAGCGGGGTCAGCAGGTCGTGGATCCCTTCGAAGGAGGGCTGTCCGGTGTTCACCTCGAGGATGATCTTGTCGCAGATCATCAGGATCTCGGGGATGACGCCGCAGGAAGAGGTCGGCACGAGGGAGCCGTCTTCCTTGATTGCGGAGACTTCGATGATGGCGAGGTCAAGCTTGCCGCTCTCGGAGTCCTTGGTGTAGAAGCCGTAGCCCAGGTCCTGTGCGAACAGGGAGAGGTGCTTGTCGCCCATGCGGATGCGGCCGGCGTTGATGCCCGCTGCGATGTTCTTGCCGGTCTGGTACGGCCAGCGGCGGTCGATCATGTCCAGAGTCGCCCAGCGGTCTTCGGTCTCGGCACCGACGGAAGCGCCGATGAAGAGGTTGAACTTCAGCTTGCCCTGCAGGTTGTTCTTCTCTACGTGGTCAGCCAGGGCGATGGGCACCACTTTCGGGTAACCAGCCGGGGTGAAGCCGGACCAGCCAAGGTTCATCCCGTTCTTGAAGAACTCAATGGTCTGCTCGGGAGCCATGACCTTGTTCAAAAGTTGTTTGCATTGTACCCGGTCTTGAAGTGTGCCGTACTCGGACATATCTGCCTCCTGTTTTGTTTTGTTGTCTACAACTAAATCAGCTGAATGCTGACAGATAACAAGGTGTTGCAATCAAGCCCGCCGCCGCGCAAGCTCCTTATCCGACGGCATTTTTGCCTTTTTCCCGGAAAAGTAGAACCGGATTCTACTCAAGAGGGGCAAGCGAGTCAACTAAAAACCCGTATAACTCTATTTTAGATCTTCGAACGTTCGTTCGATCGATACACATCCACAAGAAGCATTGTATACAGTATGCAATCTAATCTCAAGTTGCCGTTCACGTCAACAATAAAAAATCGTTTCGCCTCTGAAAACACAACAACACGAAGGAGGACAGGCAGGTTAACCGGGCCGCGGGCGAGATCCGAGGGACGATGCACCCTCAAGCCTTGACGCTGATTTCTCTTTCTGTTCTGCCCTCCTAGACGGAGTGGCACGTTGCGGCGGCTATGGCGCGTGGGAAAGCAGGGGGTGCCCCCGTCGTGAAAACGGGCTTCGGGACGGGCAAAGATATGGGAGGTGGCGGGAGCGCGTCTTACGCCAAAATAAAACAAACGAAGGGAGGGGCGAAAAGCGGCAGGCCGCCCCGATGCATCGGTGACGGCCTGCGGATGGAATCAAGGGGTGAGATCGGATCTTATTCGGCGCGGTAACCGATACGCACGGCACCCCAATGGCGGTTGTTCAGGATGATGGGGGTCGAGATGTCGTTCATGATCTCGCCGGTGTCCCTCATGTAGGTCTGCAGCAGGAACGGCTCGGTGTTCTGTGCCGCCTTGAGACCGGTCTTGTCATCGAAGATGCGCTTGGTACGGTTGTTCACTTTGTCCACTTCCGGGTCGCCGGTGAGCGGCTTTGAGTAGCGCAGGTTGTGGCTTGCCACGTAGCCGTGGTCGTCCACGCAGATGGCGAAGAAGATGGAATCCTTGCGACCAAGGATCGCCTCCTGAACCGGCGAGATGTAACGGTCGAAGAAGCCGTCGAACGCGGTGGCGTACTTCTGCGGTGCGGTGTTCGGGATCGGCTTGTAGTTGCGATCGAACAGGTCGGTCAAGCTGATCCTCCCCGCTGCGACCCCCTCGCCGATGACCGCGACGAAGCCGTCCCTGAGCTCCGCTGCCATGCGCTTCATCTCATCGTGCCTGTTGCCGACGCTGAACTTCCCTACCGTCGAGAAGATCTGCTCGGCAACGCGGGTAAGCTCCGTGAACGCCTTGTCGCTCTCCAGCATGTCCTCGTGCACCGCCGACGCCGAGCCCGAAACGCCGTGGATCTTCTCGGCGATCTCGTTGGTGGTGGCGCTTTGCTCCTCGGTCGCCGAGGCGATCTGGTTGATAAGCTGTGCCGTCTCCCCGGCCAGCCCAAGGATCCGCTCCAGGCACTCCTTGGCTGCCATCGATTTGGCCACTCCGTCCTCGACCCGCTCCTGCTCCTGGGCGATCGAGCTTGCCGCCTCTCGGCTTTCGGACTGGATGTTGGTGATGATTTTGGCGATCTCCTTCGTCGAGGTTGCCGTCTTCTCGGAGAGCATCTTCACCTCGTCGGCGACCACCGCGAACCCCCTGCCATGTTCTCCGGCCCGCGCCGCCTCGATGGCGGCGTTCAGCGCTAAAAGCTTCGTCTGGTCCGCGATGTCCTCGATGAGGTTTATGATGTCGCCGATCTGCGCCGAAGAGGCCTCCAGCCTCCCCACGGTGTCGAGGGTCCGGGTCACGTTCTCCCTCACGAGGACGATGGAGTTGCACGCCCCGTCCACGACGCCCATCCCCTGACTTGCCGCCTCGTCCACCTCGGAGGAGAAGCCCGCCGCCTGGTGGGTGTTCCCCGCCACCACGTTGAGGGTCGCCGCCATCTCCTCCGTGGCGACCGCCACCGACTCCGAGCGGTCCTTCTGCTCGGCCGACGACGCCACGGTGTTCCTCGCCCGGCTCGAGACGTGGCAAAGCGAGATGGAGATGTGTTCGGCCAGTTCGTAGAGCACGGTGATCGTTTCGCGCAGTTTGTTGACCAGGTGGTTTATGTGCCGGGCGAGGTCGCCGATCTCGTCGTTCGAGCGGACCGGGATCTCCTTGGTGAGGTCCCCCTCCCCTTGGGCTATGTCTTTTAGCTTGTCGGAGAAGAAGAGCAGGTCGCGCATCACCGTTTTCTGGAAGAAGACGTACATGCAGAGCATCATGCAGACGAAGAAGAGGCAGCCTGCTGCAACCAGTATGGTGATCATCTTTATGGCGCTGCGGTAGCCGTCCTCGAGCGAGGAGGTGAGTTGCACCGCCCCGAGGTACTTGTCGCCCGCGTCGTGGCACTGCTTGCAGCGCTCTTCGTTGCGGAGGGGAACCGCCATCCTCAGGGTGTGGATTCCGCCGGTCGTCTCTCTGATTTCTACCGGCTTCCCGTCGGCCAAGCTTCGGGCGACATCCTTGTTGACCGCCCCGGTTTCCGAATCCTTGCCTTCCTTGTCGAAGATCTTGATGTCGAAACCGAAGTTTCGCTCCTTCGCGACTTTGGCCAAGTTCTTCACCGATTTGGCATCGTCCTTCATCATGAAGGCCGAAATCTCATCCACGATGACGGCGGACATGGTCCGGCTGTTCTTCTCCTGCAGCTTCATGCTGGAGCTGTACTGGAGCCAGATCGCGAGGCAGCCGACAATGGTGATCCCCACCAGCAGGTTGATCCCGATGATCGCGAGAATCTTGTGTATTAGCTTGTTAGTGAACATTGCTCCTCCCGGACAGAACAGCGTTCGCTGTCGGTGAGGATTGTATCGGAAGATGATCGCCGTACTTTAGGCCGCGCCCTCATTATTACCGATAATTAATACTAAAACAGCAGGCGACTGCGGCTCTCTTTTATGCTTTGAAAGGTTTGTCTGTTTGATTCAAGTCAAAACGACGGTAGGCTTTGGTATGGTAGGATGGTGAAAAATCTCACCACGGAGGTCGACATGACGCAGCTTGGCGATCAGGAACTGTACCGGCAGCTGGTTCAGAATTGCAACGACGCAATCATATTTTCAGACAGGGAAGGCGTGATCAGGCTCTGGAACAAGGGGGCGGAGGAGATGCTGGGCTTCAGCGCCGAGGAGGCCATCGGGCAGTCGCTCGACATCTTCATCCCGGAGAACCAGCGCGCACGGCACTGGGAGGGGTATTTCCGGGTCATGGAAACCGGTTCCACGCGCTATGCGAAGGAGCTCCTGGCCGCCCCCGCGCTGCGCAAGGACGGCTCCCGCATCTCGACCGAATTCTCGATGACCATCATCAGGGACGCCGAGGGAAAGATCGCCGGAACCGTGGCGGTGATGCGTGACGTGTCGGTGCGCTGGCAGAAGGAAAAGGCGCTCCGGGCTCGGCTCGCCGAGCTGGAAAAGGGAGCCCCCCAGGCCTGAGCCATCTTCGCACGAAAAAGGGCGCCTGGACTCTTCCAGGCGCCCTTTCCCTTACCCGCTTCCCCGCCTGAAATCACCCCACCTGATCCACCAGGTAATTCTGCACCCCCATCTGGGCGATCTGGTCCAGTTGCGCCTCGATGTCGTCGATATGGCTCTCCTCCTGATCCAGGATCGACTGCAGCAGTTCCCGCGTCCCGTTGTCGCCCAGCTCCACCGCGAGCTTGATGCTCTCGTTGTACCCGCGGATCGCCGTTTCCTCCAACGCATGGTCGAACTGGTGCATCTTCGGAATCTCTCCGCCGATGTGGATCGGGTCGAGTCGGCTCACGATCGGGCGCCCCTCCAGAAAGAGGATCCTCTCGATCAGCTTCTCGGCGTGCTTCATCTCGGTGATGGCACGCTCGCGGATCGCGGCATGGAGCCGCTTGTAGCCCCAGTTTTCGCACATCTCCGCGTGAACCATGTACTGGTTGGTGGCGGTGAGCTCCTCGGCCAGGCGCACGTTCAACTGTTCGATCACCCGCTCGTTCCCCTTCATAGACGACCTCCTTTTTGATGAGGCCCGGCTGACGCCGGGTCCGCTTCCTTCCGGCGGAAAGGCGCGCCGGCCACCAAGTTAACCACTTCTAATTTCAAGCGAATAGAGTATACCCGGCGGCGCGGCGTTGGCAATCACGTGATGACGCCCGCTAAAAGGGGAAAGCGGCAAAAAAAAAGCGCCGGTCCCTCATGCAGGGACCGGCGCTTTTCGTTACACCTTTGCCGGAAACGCTAGACCGCGGTCTCCGGCTCCTCCTCGTCGGCGTCGCCCCCCATGGGGACCGCTTCGCCTTTGGGCAGGAGCAGGTTCAGGAGAATGGCCGCGATGCCGCAGAGGCTCACGCCGTGCAGGTGCTGGCCGGCCACGTTGATGGAAAGCCCGCCGATGCCGAAGACCAGCACGAGCGAGACGATGACCAGGTTGCGCGGACGGTGCATGTCGACCTGGGCGTGGATGAGGGTGTTCAAGCCGACCGAGGCGATGGAGCCGAAGAGCAGCATCATGATGCCCCCCATGACCGGCGCCGGGATCGACTGCAGGATGGCGTTGAACTTCCCGAAGAAGGCCATGACGACGGCGAAGCCTGCGGCCCAGGTCATGATGACCGGGTTGTAGCAGCGGGTGATCATGACGGCGCCGGTGACCTCGGCGTAGGTGGTGACCGGGGGACCGCCCACGAGGGCCGCGGTGCAGACCGCGAGGCCGTCGCCCAGCATGGTGCGGTGCAGGCCCGGTTTCACGGTGTAGTCCTTGCCGGTGACGGCGCCGATGGCGACGATGTCCCCCACGTGCTCGATGGCCGGCGCGAGGGCGACCGGCACCATGAAGAGTATGGCGGACCAGTTCCACTGCGGGCTCACGAAGGTCGGAACCTGGATCCAGGGGGCCGCCGCAACCTTGGCGAAGTCGACGAGTCCCAGGAAGATGGACAGGACGTACCCTACCGCTACGCCGGAGAGAACCGGCAACAGCCGGAAGATGCCGCGGGCGCGCACGGCGACGAGGGCGGTGGTGAGAAGCGAGACGCCTGCGACCAGCAGGGCGGTGTCGTAGTCGACGAGAACGGCCTTGCCGTCACCGGTTTTGCCCATGGCCATGTTCACCGCCACGTTGGCGAGGCCAAGGCCGATGATCATGATGATCGGGCCGACCACCACCGGCGGCATGATGCGATGGATGAACTCCGCGCCGCGCAGGTAAATGGCCGCCGAGAAGGCGAGATAGAGAAAGCCTGCGGCGAAGAGCCCCCCCATGGTGGCGGGAAGCCCCCAGGTCTGCACGCTGTAGATGATCGGCGCGATGAAGGCGAAGGAAGAGCCGAGGAAGATGGGGACTTCGCGCCCGGTGCAGAGCTGGAAGATGATGGTGCCGACCCCCGCGCCCAGAAGCGCCATGCTCGGGTTGAGGCCGGTAAGGATCGGCACGAGCACCAGCGCGCCGAAGGCGACAAAAAGGATCTGCGCTCCAGAAAGCGCCTGGCGCCAGACCGGTTCTTTTACTTCGGACATGCAAAAACCTCACTTGGAATGGAAGATACGGAGGGGACCCCCCCGCTCGATAACAGCAGGGGCGCTACTTGGTGCCGAAGATCTTGTCGCCGGCGTCGCCGAGCCCGGGGAGGATGTAGCCGTGCTCGTTCAGGCGCTCGTCGATGGCCGCCACGTAGATGTCGATCTCGGGGTACGCCTCGGCGATCTTTTTCAGCCCCTCGGGTGCGGCGACGAGGCAGAGCACGCGGATCTGGAGGCAGCCGTTCTTCTTGAGCATCTCGATGGTCGCTGCCATGGAGCCGCCGGTGGCGAGCATCGGGTCGATGATGAGGGCGAGACGCTCGTCGAGTTTGGTCACGAAGCGCTCGAAGTAGGTGTGCGCCTCCAGGGTCTCCTCGTTCCTGGCGAGCCCCACCACGCTCACCTTGGCGTTGGGGATCATGTCGAGCACGCCGTCCAGCATGCCGATGCCGGCGCGCAGGATGGGGACCACGGTCACCTTCTTCCCCTTGATCTGCTGGATCTCGAACTTGCTGCCGTCCCATCCGGTGATGGTCCGCGACTCCAGCTGGAAATCTCTCGTGGCCTCGTAGGCGAGCAGGCAGGCGATCTCGGAGGTGAGTTCCCGGAACTTCTTCGTGCTGATGCCGCTCTCGCGCATCAGGCCAATCTTGTGCTTCACCAGGGGGTGGTTTACTTCGTGGACGCTCATCAGGCTCTCCCGTCGAAAAATTTGGTCATACCATACCGGATTTTATCCCTGCAAACAAGCAGTTACGCATTAGACCGGTCCAATCGAGTCAAGAATTGGGAGCAAAGGAAAACGGTTGTCTCTGACGGGGGGGGAGGAAGGGCTAGAGGAAGCGGTAGGCGATGGAGAGGAAGGCGGCCCAGGCGAGAACGGCAAGGGTCGCGATGAGGCAGACGATGGCGATGGCGTGGTGGGCGGCGTTTTCCCGGCTCCGCTCGCGGTACCCAAGGACCTTCGCCGCGATGATCCCCCCCGCGATGCCGCCGCCGTGGCCCCAGTTGTTGATGCCCGGCATGATGAGGCCGAACACGACGAGGCTGATGAGCCAGCCGCTCACCTCGCGGGATACCGCGGCGCCGTAGTTGCCGCCACGGCTCTTGCCGAAATAAAAGAGTGCTCCGATGAGGCCGCAGACCGAGGCGGAGGCCCCGATGGTGAACGGGACACCGGCAAAGCAGGAGGCGACGTAGCCGGCAACGCCGCTTGCGGTGTAGATGACGAACATGCGGCTCGCGCCGAACTCGGCGCTCACCCAGGGCCCGATCTGCCGGAGCGCCATCATGTTGAAGAGGATGTGCAAAAGCCCGCCGTGAAGATAACTGGCGGAGATGAGGGTCCAGAAGCGTCCCATCTCGAAAACCGGAACGGTGCCGGTCGCCCCCAACAGGAACAGGCTGTTCTGATCCGGGGAGAGAAAGCCGAAGAGCCCTCCCTCCATGCCGGTTCTTTTACTCAGGAAAAGCGACAGGAGGTAGAAGACGACGTTGGCCGCGATGATGCCGTTGATGGCGGAACCGCCCCCGGAAGCGCCCGACAGTACCCGGCGCACCGCGCCTCCCGGACGGGAGAGGGCGGCGCCGCACCAAAGGCATGAGCCGTAACGGGCGTCGGTGGGTTGCCCGCAGTTCGGGCAGGTTATGGAGGGGTGGGCCATTCCGGGGGACCTCTGAGTGATATCGCGCCACACTGTACCATTTTCACTGAATAAAACAACCACAGAGCGAAGGTGGCGGCAGGAATAGAAGAAAGCAGATCCAAGAGATCGTTCCGATATGACAACTCGCGCCGACGTCGTTGCGCCGTCTGCTGCACGTGATAGATTTTCAGCGTCGGTTCTTCCTGCATCACATGCCCGGTCGGTATACTGCGAGGTGCGCTATGACAGAAACAGCATGCGACGAATTCGGCCCCTGCCGCGTCATCCAGCTTTACTCTCCCAAGGAAGCGCTGCGGGCCTTCGTGGTCGTCGACAACACGGCACTAGGCCCCGCGGTGGGAGGCGTCCGCATGTCACCCACGGTGAGCCTCGACGAGGTGCGCCGCCTGGCCCGGACCATGACCCTGAAGAATGCGGCGGCGGGACTGCCTCACGGCGGGGCCAAGGCCGGTATCGTGGCGTCCCCCGCTGCCCCGGACAAGGAAAGGATCTTCCGCGTCTTCGCCCGGATGATCAGGGACATAGTGGACTACATCCCGGGCCCCGACATGGGGTGCGACGAGACGGCCATGGCCTGGATACGCGACGAGACGGGTCGCTCGGTCGGGCTGCCTGAAGAGATCGGGGGACTCCCGTTGGACCGGCTCGGCGCCACCGGGTTCGGCATCGCCGAGTGCGCCGAGGTTGCCGCGGGCTTCGCGGGGTTTGATCTGGCGGGGGCACGGGTCGCCATCGAGGGGTTCGGCAGCGTGGGAAAGGCGACCGCCCGGTTCCTGGCCGGGAAGGGGGCGGTTTTGGTGGCGGTATCGGACTCGAGAGGCGGGGTATACCATCCTGCGGGGCTCGATCACGCCGCGCTCAGCGAGGTGAAGCGGTTGGGGAGGAGCGTAGCCGACTGCGGCAAGGGTGAAGTGCTGCCGCGCGACGGGATATTCGCCGTCCCCTGCGACATCCTGGTACCGGCGGCCACCCCCGACGTGATCCACGCGGGAAACGTCGGGAAGATCCAGGCCCGTCTCGTCCTGGAAGGCGCCAACATCCCGGCAACGCCGGAAGCGGAAAGGGAACTGCAGGCACGAGGCACCCTGGTACTGCCGGACTTCATCGCCAATGCCGGAGGGGTGATCATGGCGGCCATGGAGTACGCCGGCAGGAGCGAGCAGGATGCCTTCACCGCGATAAGCGAGCGGATCAGGAGGAACACGAGGCTTACCCTGGAAAGGGCGGCGGCAGACAAGATCCTGCCCCGCGCGGCGGCCGATCTGCTGGCGCGAGAGAGGGTGAGACAGGCGATGAGCTACCGGGACTACTGAAATATGTGTAAATGATTCACATCCCGCATCGGTATGCCTAAGGCGCCCCCCTGAATTCGCCTCTAGCCGCAGTCGAGAAACAAGAGAGCAGGGTCTTCCAGGTACCGGAGCACCTTGCCGAGAAAACGGGCGACGTCGGCCCCGTCGGTGGCGCGGTGATCGAAGGTGAGGGACAGGGGAAGGATCTTCCTGATGACGATCTCCCCGCGGTACACCCAGGGGCGTTCCACGATGCGGCCGAACCCCATGATGGCGACGTCGGGCCAGTTGATGATGGGTGTCGCGAATGTGCCGCCGAAATGCCCGTAGTTGGTGATGGTGAAGCTGCTCCCCTTCAGCTCCTCGAGCGTTATGCTCCGCTCGCGCGCCTTGCGCCCCAGTTCCTGGACCGCCTGGGCGAGCTCGATGATGCTCTTTTTGTCCACGTCCCGGATCACCGGGACCATGAGACCCTCGGGGGTATCCACCGCGAGACCGAAATGGTAGTGCCGTTTGAGGACCAGCTCCTGGGTCTCGTCATCGATCGAGGCGTTCAGGAGGGGATGCTCCTTCAGGGCGTGCTGCACCGCCTTGATGAAGAAGGGAAGGAAGGTAAGGTGCGTGCCGCGGGATTCCACCTCCCCCTGCTCCCGCACGCGCATCTCGTAGATCTCGGTGATGTCCACCTCCTCCATGCTGGTCACGAAAGCGGTGGTCCGCTGCGAGGCGGTCACGTTGCGGGCGATGGTCCGGCGCAGGCCGCGCAGCGGTACGCGCTCCTCCGCCCCCCCAGGCGCGGCGGCAGCGACCGCCTCCAGGTCCTCGGGCCGTATGCAGCCGCGCGGCCCGCTCCCCTTGATGGTTCCGAGATCGATGCCGCGCTCCCGCGCCAACCTGCGCACCATGGGGGTGGCGAAAGGCGTAGCCTCTATGGCGGCCTCGGCAGGTTCTTCCTCAGCCTCGGGAAGCGAGCCCACGATCCCCACCGACGCCGGGCGCTGCTGGGATTGCGGTGGCTGCGGTGGCTGCGGTGGCTGCGGGGGCTGCAGCGGCGCGGCCTCGCCTTCAGCTATGGAGAGAAGGACCTCCCCGACCTGCACCGTCTCACCTTCCTTCCGGTGCAGGCGCTCTACGACACCTTCCCTCGGTGAAGGGACCTCGACCACCGCCTTGTCGGTCTCCACCTCCAAAAGCGGCTGGTGTTCACGAACCGTGTCGCCTGCCGAAACCAGCCAGCGGCGCAGTTCCACCTCGGTGATCCCCTCGCCCAGATCCGGAAGTTTGAAATCGAAAGGCATGCACTTCTCCTTTTTAAGGCTGTCGTTCGTTCCGACCGCCACACACAGCTCCTCCCCCCGGAGGGGGGAGGTCGGGAGGGGGGAAAGCAGGGAAACTGCCGCTGCACGCCACTCCACCCGGAATGAATCAGTATTGCAAGACTTCGTCGAGGGCTTGTCTGATCTGCTGCGCGCCCGGAAGGTAGTGATCAATCAGCTTCGCCAGCGGAACCGGGACATCGGGCGCGGTGACCCGAAGGACGGGCCCCCGCAGATGCAAGATCGCCTCCTCGGCCACGGTGGCCGCGATCTCGGCGCCGAAACCGCAGCTCTTTGCCGCCTCGTGCACGATCACGAGCCGCCCGGTCTTTCGCACCGAGGCGAGCACCGCCCCGATGTCGAAGGGGCTCAGGGTGAGGAGATCCAGCACCTCGGCGTCGTAGCCATCGACCGCTTTAAGCACCCGTTCGAGCATGCTCCCCCACGCGACCACGGTTACCGCGCCACCGGAACGCGCCACCCGCGCCTTCCCGAGTTCCACCAGGTATTCCCCTTCCGGCACCTCCTCGCGGATCAGTCGGTAGAGCCTCGTCGGCTCAAGAAAGAGCACGGGATCGGGGTCGCGCAGTGCCGACAACAAGAGCCCTTTGGCCATGTACGGGCCGGACGGGACCACCACCTTAAGCCCCGGCACCTGGCAAAAGAGCGCCTCGGTGCTTTCCTCGTGCAGTTCGGGGGCCTTGATCCCGCCGCCGTAGGGGGTGCGCACCACGAGGGGACAGGTGAACCGGCCGCGGGAACGGGAACGGATGCGCGCGGCGTGTGCGAAGAGCTGTTCAAAGGCGGAGTAGGTGAACCCCATGAACTGTATCTCCGGCACCGGGCGCAACCCGTAGGCAGCCATGCCGATGGCGGCCCCCATGATCCCGGCTTCGCAAAGCGGCGTGTCGAGCACGCGCTCGCCGCCGAAGCGCTCCATGAGCCCCTCGGTCACCCGGAAGACGCCGCCGTCGCGCCCCACGTCCTCGCCTAAAAGGACCACCCGGTCGTCGCGCTCCATCTCGTAGGCGAGCGCCTGGTTTATCGCCTGCACCATGTTCAGTTGCGCCATGTCAAAGTCCCTTCTTCTGCCCGGCCTGGCGCGGGGTGAGCGCGGCGAGCACGCCGTCGAAAAGCTCCGCCGGGGCCGGAGGAGGCACATCCTCCATCTCCCGGATCGCATCGTCGATGATACGCGCCGCCTTTTCCTTCGCCTCGACCCGCAGCTGCGGTGTCCACGCCCCGCGCGCCTCGAGAAACCGCTCGAGCCTCGCGATCGGGTCGCGTTCGCGCCAGAGCGCCACCTCCTCGGGGGGGCGGTAACGGCCGGCATCGTCCGCGGTGGTGTGGTCGGCCATGCGGTAGGTGAGGCATTCGATGAAGGTGGGGCCGCCCCCACCCCTCGCCTTCTCGAACGCCTCACGCGTCGCCCGGTACACGGCAAAGACGTCGTTGCCGTCCACCTGCACCCCTTCAAAACCGTAGGCGATCGCTTTCTGGGCTATCGAGGGGGAAGCGGTCTGCGTCTTAAGCGGCACCGAGATGGCCCACTGGTTGTTCTGGCAGATGAAAACCATGGGGAGCTTGAAGACCCCCGCCATGTTCATCCCTTCGTGGAAGTCTCCCTTCGAGGTAGCACCGTCGCCGAAGTAGGTCACCACCACCGCAGGGTCGCGGCGGTAGCGGACGGCGAGCGCGGCACCGACGGCCTGTGGTATCTGGCTTGCCACCGCGACGCAGAAGGGAAAGATGTTCAGCCCCTCGGGGGCCTTCTGGGCGCGCTCGTCGCCGCCCCAGTACTGCAGGAGCTGTGCGATGGGAAAGCCGAGGGTGAGGTGCACCCCCATCTCGCGGAAGGAGGGGAAGACCCAGTCGCCAGGGGAGAGGGCGAAGGCGCTTCCCACCTGGGCCGCCTCCTGTCCGAGGATGGGGGGATAGGTGCCGATGCGCCCCTCCCGCTGCAGCGCGACGGCGCGCTCGTCGAAGACGCGGGCGAGCAGCATGAGCTCGTACATGCGGCGGATCTCCTCCTCCGACAATTGCGGCATGAGATCCGGGTCCGCCTCCCCGCGCTCGTTCAGCACGCCAAGGCGCTTTATCTCGAATGTTCCGATCGACTCTAACGGCATGATCCACTCTCTTATTAAAATTGGGGCCCGACGAGTATGAGAGTGTAAACGGACACTTGGGGGATGTCAAAAGTCGGCGGGGAGATGGCCCCCCGGGGGGGGGAGGGCGTTGCCCCGAAGTGAGAAGTTGCAGTTGGCTGCGCCCTCACCCTTACCCTCTCCCAAAGGGAGAGGGTAGGTGGACGTTAGCTAGCGAAAGACATTGGCCATCAGGGGGTAGAACTCAGCGCGCGCCCTTTCCCCGCGTGATCCTGCCGTAGAGGACCGGCAGCAGCGCGAAGAGCCCCAGGAGGGCGAAAGAGCCGAGTACGCGCGGGGATGCGACGTCGGATAGGGAGTTGATGGTGGCAAGGCTCGCCCCGGCGTTCACAAAGACGAAGCCTCCGGGGATGATGCCGACGAAGGTGCCGGGCACGAAGACGCGCAACGGGAGCCTCGTAAGCCCGGCGGCCAGGTTGATCAGGAAAAATGGGAAGAGCGGCACGAGACGCAGGAACAAAAGGTAGTTCCAGCCGCGCTCCTCGAGCTCGCGGTTTATCCCCTCGAGGCGCGCCCCGAAGCGGGCAAGGATCGCGTCGCGCAAGAGGTAGCGCGTGGCCAGAAAGGCGAGCGTCGCCCCGATGGTGGCCGCCGCCACGGCGTACACCGTACCGGCTAGCGGGCCGAAGACGGCGCCCGCGGCAAGAGACAGCACCGCGGCACCGGGAAGCGAGAACGCCGTCTGCAGGATGTAGATCGCCATGAAAAGCGCGACGGCACCGACGGTATGGGAGGCGTAGTAGTCGACCAGCAACTGGCGGTTCGCCTTCAGGGCCTCGAGGGTCAGGAAGCGCTGCAGGTCGAAATAAAAGAAGAGGGCCACCGCCGCGCAAGCGGTGAGAACGATGAGGATCTTTTTCGGGTTCATGAGGAATTCGGCTCCCAGTCGGCTTGGCAACATGCGATTTCTAGCATACAAACCGCGCGGGGCGTTACCATTTTCTTCGCCAGGCAAGCCAGGCGCGCAGAAGCCGCTGCACGAGCGGGGTGAGCCGGCGGCGCTGGTGGAGGTCGGCGAGCTTTTTGAGCACCTCGGCCTGGGTGGGATAGGGGTGGATGGTGTTGCCGATGGCGGCAAGCCCGAGACGGGAGGAGATCGCCAGGGCGACCTCGCCGATCATCTCTCCGGCGTGCCGCGCCACGATGGTCGCGCCGAGGATGGTGTCGCTCCCCTTCTTCAAATGCACCCGCGCAAACCCTTCCTCCTCGCCGTCCAGAACCGCCCGGTCCACTTCGGCAAGAGGGATGGTAAGGGTGTCGAGCGCCGTGCCGCGGGAAAGGGCGTCCGCCTCGGTCAACCCCACGTGCGCCACCTCCGGGTCGGTGTAGGTGCACCAGGGGACGGTGAGGGCGGAGTTGCGGCGCCTTCCCATGAAGAGCGCGTTGGCGATGACGATGCGCGCCTGGGCGTCCGCCGTGTGGGTGAACCTGAGGCGGGAGCAGACGTCCCCGGCGGCGTAGATGCGCGGGTTGGAGGTGCGCAGCGTGTCGTCGACCCGCACCCCTTCACGGTCGTAGCCGACCCCGGCCGCCTCGAGCCCGAGCCCCTCGACGTTGGGGGCGCGCCCGGCGCCGACCAGGATGGCGTCCACCTCGAGCTCGAAGTCACGCCCTTCACGCTCCAGATGCAGGACCTTCCCGGCTCCCCGCGCCTCGACCGCGCTGACCCCGGTCTCTAGGTGCACCTCGATCCCCTCGCGCAGGAAAGCCCGAAGCATCAGCGAGGAGGCTTCGGCATCGTCGCGTGCGAGGAGCCGCCTGCCGTGCTCGATGAGAAAAACCCGCGCGCCGAAGCGGGCAACCCCCTGGGCGAGCTCGCAGCCGATCGGGCCGCCCCCGATCACCGCCAGCCGCCGCGGCAGTTCGGTGAGCGAGAAAACGGTCTCGTTGGTGAGGTACCCCACCTCGGCGAGCCCAGGTATGGCCGGGGCCGCGGCCCTGGCGCCGGTGCAGACGGCGGCTCTCGCGAAGACAAGCGTCGCGCCGGCTACCTCGATGCGATCCGCTCCGGTGAAGCGTCCTTTCCCGAAGAAGACATCCACACCGAGCTCGTCCCTAAAGCGCCTGGCGGCGTCATGCCCGCTGAGCCCAGCCCTCAGTCTGCGCATCCGCTCCATGGCCGCACCGAAGTCCCCGGCGGTTCCCTCCCCGCCGGTCACGCCGAAGCGCGCGCCGTTGCGGGCGTCGAAAGCGGCGCGCGCGCCTCTCAGAAACCCCTTGGAGGGGACGCAGCCGACGTTCAGGCAATCCCCCCCCATGAAACCGCGCTCGATCAGGGCGACCTCCCCCCCTAGGCCGGCCGCACCCGCGGCGCAGACGAGACCGGCGGTACCGGCGCCGACGACGACCAGGTTGTAGCGCCCGGCAGGCTCGGGGTTCACCCAGTCTGCTGGATGTACGCTGTCAGCGAGCAGACGATTTTCCTCTGTATCGGGTTCCACCCTTTGCCGCGTGCTCATACCGTTTCCCCTCGCTGGCTCAGCACCATCCACTGCAGCAACTCCCGGTAAAACCGAAACAATGTGACCTTTCGCATGAAGCTTCGCTTCGATAATTCCCGGTGCAGTTTTCCCATAATTACCTTATCATTTTCCTCAGAATGACGAAGTTATACAAGGAGCCATTTTCCACCCAGCTGCCGGCAGTGTGACGGCGTCGCGGACCGGCCGCGTAAGACAAAGCCCCCCGGGGCTTGAGAGCACGGAGGAACCCATGAGCGGTGCAGTATCAGACACCAAAAGCTCCGGGAACAGTTCCGATAGCAGAAACGAGGCAAAAAGGACCAATTTCAAGGCGAACCACCTGCCGCGTAAGGCGCTCGCCGCGGAATTGAAGTTATATACCGACCTCTACGAAGCCGCCCCCATTGCGCACCTCACCCTGGACCGCTTCGGGGTGATCCGCGCGATAAACCAGACCGGCGCCGCCCTCCTCGGTGGCGACCGCGACACCTTGCTGGGGCGCCGCTTCGAAGAACTCGTCGACGACTCCTCCCACCACGCCCTCACGTCCCTTTTCAGCCACCTCTCCGTCCCAGGCGCACGGGCCAGCAGTGAGGTGACGCTCGCACTGGACGGTGCCCAGGCACCGCAGGTGCGTATCGAGGCACGTTCCTGCCGCGAAGGGTGGGAGTACCGGCTGGCCCTGGTGGACATCACCGAGTTGAGGGGAGCCGCCGAGGCGCTCCAAGTCTCGGAAGCGCGCTACCGTGGGCTTTTCGAGGCGGCCAAGGACGGCATCATGATCGTCGATGCGGCAAGCGGCGAGATCAGCGACGTCAACCCTTCCCTGCTCCGCATGCTCGGTTGCGGAAGAGAACAACTGGTCGGCCACAAGCTCTGGACCGTTCCGTCGCTGAGCGCCATCGCCTCGGACCAGACCGAGTTCGCCATGCTGCACCACGCCGACTTCATGCACAACATCGACCAGCACCTGGAGACGCAGGACGGTCGCAACATCGCGGTCGAGGTAATCAGCAACAGCTACCGGGTGGACCACACGACGGTGCTGCAGTTCAACATCCGCGACATCACCATCAGGAAGAATGCGGAGGACGCGCTCCTTAAAAGCGAGGAGCAGTGCCGCACCATCGTGAGCAACATAAACGAGTACGTATACAGCGTCCGCTTCGAAAACGGCGACATCAAGTCGGTCTACCACAGCCCGAAGTGCCTGGACATCACCGGCTACACCCCCGAGGAATACTACAAGGACCCGCTTTTGTGGTTCACCATGATCCACGAGGAGGACCGAAACCAGGTGGTGCAGTTCCTGAACAGCATCTTTGCCGGTGAGGACCAGGAACCGATCCGGCACCGCATCGTGCACAAGGACGGTTCGGTGCGCTGGATCCTGAACAACTGCGCCGTGCAGCGGGCGAGGAAGGGTGAAAAGGTCAGCATCTCCAGGCTGGACGGTTTCATCCTGGACATCACCGACATCAAGAGGGCCGAGGAGAACATCTTCTTCCTGGCGCACCACGACCCGCTCACCAAGCTACCAAACCGCAGCACCCTCTACGCCAAGATCGAGCAGGTCATCTCGGTCGCCATGAAGAACAGGCGCAACGTGGCGCTTTTGTTTCTCGACATCGACGGTTTCAAGCAGATCAACGACTCGATGGGACACGACGTGGGGGACCGGCTGCTGCAGTCCGTGGCGCGAAAGCTGAGCGACTGCACCCGCTCCTGCGACGTCGTGGCGCGGCTTGGGGGGGACGAATTCGTCGTGGTGCTCTGGGACTGCGGCGTGACCGAGACCACGCTCGTCGCCGAGAAGATCATCAACGCCGGCTTCCCGCTGCAGGGGACCAACATCATGGTCACCCCGAGCATCGGCATCAGCATCTTCCCGGAGGACGGCAGGGATTACCTGGCCCTTTTGAAGCACGCCGACATTGCCATGTACCACGCCAAGAAAACCGGCGGGAACAACTTCCAGTACTTCACGCCGCGCCTGAACCAGATGGCGCACGAGCGTTTCGCCGTGGAAGCGGAACTGCGCCGGGCGCTCGAGCATGAGGAGTTCGTGCTGCACTACCAGCCCAAGGTGGATCTCGTATCCGGGCACTTCAGCGGCATGGAGGCCCTGATCCGGTGGCAGCACCCGGTGCGCGGCCTCATCATGCCCGAGGAGTTCATCACCATCGCCGAGGAGAGCGGCCTTTTGCACCAGATCAGCAAGTGGATCATCCCCACGGTCTGCCGCCAGATTCAGCAGTGGCAGCAACAGGGCATCGGGCATGTCTCCGCGGCGGTCAACCTCTCGGCGAGCTTCTTCCAGCATCGCGATTTCGAGGAGACCGTCGAGGCATCCCTTCTCGAGACCGGCATCCCGCCGGAATGCCTGGAGCTGGAACTCACCGAGGCGACCATCATGAGCGACCCGCAAAGGGTCTTAGGGAGCATGGCGGCGATGAAGGCGCTCGGACTGCAACTCTCCATAGACGACTTCGGCATCGGCTACTCGAGCCTCAGCTATCTGAAGAAGCTTCCTGTGGACAAGCTGAAGATCGACCAGTCCTTCATCCGGAACATAGCCCGTGACCAGGACAACGCCGCCGTGGTACGCGCCGTGATCTCGATCGGTCGCAGCATGCAGCTCAAGGTGATCGCCGAGGGGGTCGAAAACGCTTCCCAGCTGGCCTGGCTGCAGGCCGAGGGGAGCGAAGAGGCGCAGGGGTACTACTTCAGCCGCCCGCTGCCGGTCCCGAAGATGACGGCGCTTTTAAAGCAGAACGCGAACTTCCTCCACAACCCGCGCGGCCGGGAACAGATGAAGCAGCACTGAAACGGCAAGAGGCCGGCAGGGTGATCCCCGCCGGCCTCTTTTTTTCCCTTCCGGCACACCTGATCGGTACCTGCCTAATCCTCGTCCTCTTCCCCCCCGCCATCCCCTTCATCATCGCTCCCCTGCATGGGAGGGGCGCCGGGCTGAAGCATCCGCATCATCTCTTCGTGGTTACGCTCCATCTCCTCGGTCATCTCGGCACGTTGCTGGGCCATCCTCTTGACCGTCTCCACCACGAGGTCGAGCTTTTTGTCGGCCGGAGCCTGGTCGAGCTCCTGCAGGAGCTCCTCGAGATCCTCGTCCTGTTCCTTCGCCTTATCGAGCATCCTTTCCATCATCATGCCGCGCATGCCGGGGGCGCCACCACGCGGCCCCATCCCCTGGGCGGAGCGCCCCGGCATGAGCCCGCAACCGCCCTGGCGGTACCCGGCCACGAGCGGTTCGAGATGGCTCTTCACCTGGGCCGCATCGATACGGTCGGCGCGCACCAGATCCTCCAACGCCCTCAGGTGCATCTTCACGTCGATCAGGTGCTGTTCCATCATCTTCTGCCGCTGCGGCGGAAGCTGCATTCCGGCGCGGTATTTTTCCATCTCCTCCACGCTGCGCCGCATCTCAGCGACGGCAACCCGCGCGAGCTGCGGTGCCACGGGCGCCCCCGCGTCGGCGGCGGCATAGAGCAGCTGGGCGAAGTTGGCCACGTTTCTGTGGTAGGCCATCATGAGCAGGTGCTCCGGAGTACGCGTCATCTCCCTCCGCATGGGGCCTTTCATGATGTAACCCGGCGAGCCGGGCACCGCATCCTTCATCTGGGGCATGTCCCCGTAGACCGGGGCGGGTTTGTCGGCGGCAAAGGCCGGCAGGGCGGCAAGGAGAAGAACTGCTACTGCTGCTGGCATCCGTTTCACGGTCGGTCCTCCTTTCAAGAAAAGGCCGGGTTGACCCGGCTCAATGGATATCGATGACGACGGTTAAAACTGTCACAGCGGTCGTTGCTTCAGGATCAGGTTCAGTATAACAAGTATCCCGGCAATCCCAAGCAGCAGATGGAGGTATCCGCCGAAGGTATAGTGGGTCACCAGGCCGATCAACCACACAACGAGCAGTATCACGATGATTGCCTTGAGCATGTCCACCTCCGCCGGAAAGCTTTCGGCCCGACCGTTCCAACGATCCGGCAGCTGCTGTTACTTCCCAACCCTCAGCCTGGTGAGGTTTTCCATCAACCCGAAGACGTTCAAAAGCCAGAGAACCACAACGATGACGACAACGGCGTTGAGAATGGACTTGATCGACCCAGCCATGGGGATGAAGGTATTAACGAGCCACAGCAGGACGCCGACCACGATGAGAACGAGCAGCACGTGCACCAAGGGCATGACGAACACCTCCTCTTTCGGTCCGGCTGACCTTCGCCCTTTGCAGGGCATCCCCGATCGCCAGCAGAGCGACCGCAGCCACCGCCGCCCCGGGGAGAGCGGCGGCCGGCACTCCGGCACTGTTTCCACCCGGTGGCAGGCCAGGTGTGGCGCTATTTCTCCAGATCCTTCTCCGCCTTACCGACGTCTTTCTGAATCTTGCCGGTTATCTTTTCCCCCCTGCCTTGGTGTTCCATGGAGACATTACGGGTGGTCTTCCCGACCGTTTCTTTTGCTTGACCCTTCAGTTCCTGCAGTTTTCCTTTGCTCTGGTCTTTCGTGCTCGCTTTCATGGTGTACCTCCTGAGCGATACCTTTGTGCCGGAAGGTGCTGGCTGGTCGGTGACTGCGGTCGCTCTGCTGGCGATCGACGCGCCGGCAACTGTGAATCGCGCATAGGCAACATTAAACAACACCAATCAAACCCGACAAAGTGTATAGTGCCGACTTTTGCTGTCAAGAGGGAGCAAGGGGTGCAAAGGAGAGCGGCCGGCAGTGCCGGCTCTTTCCGGAAAGGAAAACGGGGGGAGGTTACTTCTTCTTTTTCTGTGGGACGGAGAATTTGGCGTGGTGCGGGTGACGGCACAGGAACTGATGCCCGAAGGCGAGCGCATGCTCACAGAAACGGTTCTTCACAAGGCAGATGGAGAAGCTATCAACGAGCGCATTGGTGCGGCAAGTCGTCGGGCATTCCTCCGAAGCTTCGGCATCGGCAGCCTGGCTTGCGTCCTTTTCCTTCTCTTGTTCCTGATCGGGCATGCTTCACTCCTGGCGCAGTGATGGCTAAGCCATAACAGAGCCAGTATTAAGTGAAGCGCCCGCACAAATAAATAGGTCAATAAGCAGTGACGTATACGAGGACTCACATCGTCACTTAAGCGATGTCAGCCCCTGCCTCACCGCGTACTTGGTGAGTTCCGCTATGCTGAAGAGGTCCAGCTTCTTCATGATGCTGTGCCGCTGGTTCTCCACCGTCTTTACGCTTACGCCGAAGGCGAAGGCGATCTCTTTCGCGTTGCTGCCGTTGGCGATCAGTTGCAGGATCTCCCTTTCACGCGCGGAGAGGTTCTCATAGGTGGCGGGCACCTCGTCCGGGATGCGCTGCAGGTACTCCTTGATGAGGAGGGTGGTCACCCTAGGTGGAAGGTAGGTTTCCCCGGCGGCGACGGCCCTAATCGCGCTCGCGAGCTCTGCGAAGGCCGCATCCTTGAGGACGTAGCCGTTTGCACCCGCCTTAAGGACCTCCACCACGAAACGGCGGTCGGACTCCATGGAGAGCGCCAGCACCTTCACCTCGGGGAACTCGGCCATGATGCTGCGCGTGGCGTCGATGCCGTTCACGTCCGGCATCGATATGTCCATCACGATGACGTCCGGGCGCTCCTTGCGCGTCAGGCTGATCGCCTCGGCGCCGGTCCCGGCTTCCGCGCTCACCATCATATCCTCTTCCTTGTCGATCAATGCGCGCAGCCCCTGCCGGACGATGGCATGGTCATCGGCGATCAAAATCTTCATCTTCATTTCTCTCCTCCTCTAAAAACCGTCAAGCGGCACCGTTACCGTGGCCAGGGTTCCGCCGGCAGCCTTGCCGACTATGGAAAAGGCCCCTCCCAGGTGTTCTATTTTCTGCCTTACGTTCAAAAGCCCGAAGCCGCCTTCCCTGGTCGCCCCTTTCGCGGCCGCGTCCCCATTCAGCCCGACGCCGTCGTCGTCCACCTGGACCACCAGGAAGTCGTTGGAGCGCAGGATTGCGACGCGGCACTGCATGGTGCCGGCATGCTTGGCGACGTTGAGCATCAGTTCCCTGACCGCCTGGAACACCGTCGAGCGGATCTCGTAGCGCAGGGTTTTCTCCTTGCCGTCGTCGCTGAATTCGACCTGCAGCCCGAAGTCGGCGTAGAGCTCCTCGCCCAGCCAGCGAAGCGCCGCCTCGAGCCCGGCGCTCGCAAGAAGCGGGGGCCGCAACTGGAAGGTGAGCGACCTGATGTCCTGCAGGGTCTGCTCGATGAGCCCACCGATCCCCTCGGCCTCGGTCTCGCACTCGCCGGTCGGCACGTTGCTCGCGAGGGCGTCCAGCTTGATCTTCGCCAGGATGAGCCGCTGCCCCACCTGGTCGTGCAGCTCGCTTGCGATGCGGTCGCGCTCCCGCTCCTCGGCCATGGCGAGATCGAGCGCCATATCCTGGAGTTTTTGCTGCTGCTTTAGGAGCTCGACCTCCACCTTCTTCCTGATCTTTATCTCTTGCAGCAGGTGCTTATTGGTGAGCTGCAGTTTCGCCGTGCGTTGCTGCACCTCTTCCTCGAGCTGCCGGCGCGCCCCGACCATCATCTCCTCGGCCGCCTTGCGTTCGGTGATGTCCAGCACCACACCCATGAGACCGGTCACCTCCCCTCCCGCGGAGAGAATCGGCTGGTAGTTCGCCAGCCAGTGGCGCGGCTGCTTTTGGGAGGCATCCGTCCTTCCATGCAACTCGACGTTACGGATGCACTCGCCCCCCTCGAGCACCGGCCGCCAGATCTCCTTGAGCTGGGAGGTGATCTCCGGCGGCAGGACCTCGTCGATGGTGCGCCCCACATGCTCGCAGATGCTCTTGCAGTTCATCTCGGCCAGGCGCTCGTTAAGGCGCAGGAACCTGAGGTCCCGGTCCACGACGAAAAGGCCGACCGGGGTGTGGGTGTAGACGTTGGCTAGTTCCTGCAACTGCATCCGGTAGCGCTGCTCGCTGTCGTGCAGCGCCTTGGTGTAATCCTGCACCTGCTGGGTCACGTTGTTGAAGACCCGGCTCATCTCGGCCAGTTCGTCGGTCCCCTCCGCGGGGATGCGGTGCTCCAGGTTCCCCGCGGCGACCTGGTCGGCGGCCTCCTTGACCGCTATCATGCGACGATGCAGCACGGTGTTCAGGTAGCCGGAGTTCACGATGGTCCCGAGCGCCATGAGGAACACCAGCACCAGAGTCAGGGTGATCATGCGCTGCGTCGCCTGCTCGAACCTCTCGCGGGCCGACTTCTGCAGACTCACCGCTTCCTGCTGCAGCGACGAGTCCTTGAGCATGATCTGGCTGTACAGACGGCCTGCAAACTCGTCGTGGTGCACGAAGGCAGGATCAACCCCGGAAAGCCCCCGCATCCGCTCAGCGAGGCGCCGCGATATGAGCTGCGATTCGGCGAGGTCGCGAGTCAACCGCTTCATCGCCTCACGCGACTCTTTGTCTCCGAACTCCCGATGCCCCATACCTACCAGGTGCGCGGTCTTCTCCGTGAGAGAGAACCACTGCAGCCTCGCCCGCTCTACACCGTACAGGAAGTATTCATCGCGCAAAGTGGCTCGCTGGAACACCAGCGCTTGGATACGGTCGGCGAGTGCGTGCTTCTCCCCGGCCAGGTGCAGCTCTCTGCTCGTCCACGCGAGCAGCGAGGCCACGATCAGCAACAGCGTGAGGGACAGGAACGCGCTTACTTTGAGCCTGCGGGCAAAGGTCACGGTCTGAGCACCTGTGGGTCGACGGCATTTGGCTTCACCGACAGCAATGGGCGCGGATCAATGACTTCCAGGAAGTTCGGCATCTGTACGTTCTTCGCCAAGCGGTGCTTCGCCGCCCAGCGGGTCTCCTCCTCAAGCGCCAGGATCAGGGCGTGGTCCAAGGCCACGGTGCATGAGCCCTCCCCCCACAACTCGGCAACCAGTGCCGGTGAAAGCTTAAGGTCCGCAAAGACGATGGCCTGGGCCTCCTGCGGGTGACGCACCGCGAACTCTTCGGCCCGGAGCAGAGCACGCAACATGCGCCGCATCGCCTCCTGGTTGCCGTTCACAAACGAGGAGTGACCTGCAATAACGAAAGTCTCGGTATAGATGTGAGGATCGTTCAGCTCCACCCCTTCAGTCCCCATCCTCTCGGCGATGATCTTGCCAGTGGGGTCCCAGGTGGAGACCGCGTCCACCCTCCCCGAAAGAATGGCCTCCTGCATCTGTTCCGGGGCCAAGTCAACCGGTGTCACCTCATCCATGGCCAGGTGATTGGCGGTCAGGAAAGAGGAGAGAAATATGTGGGAGGTGGTTCCCTGCGTGAAGGCGATGCGCTTGTTCTTCAGATCTCCTGGGGCGGAGATACCGCTTTTCCTGCGTGCGACGATGCCGTTTTTCTTGTTCGAGGTATAGATGCTGCCGATCACCGAGAGCTTCTGCCCACCGAGGACGGCGAACATGAGTGGCGTTTCGGCGACGGTGGCGAGATCGGCCTTACCATCCAGCACCGCCTGCAACGCCTCCTTGCCGTAGCCGCAGGGCAGCACCTGGACGGCAAGCCCCGCCTCCTTAAAGAACCCCTTGGCGGCGGCAAGCTGCACCAGCGAGCAGTCGTGCAAGTTGGCCCAGGCCAGACGCAAGGGAATGGGCGGGTGTGCCTCGGGTGGGCGCTGACCTTTGCAGCCCAAAACAAGCAGACACAGTATCAGTATCAGCGCGACTCTCAGTATCCACTCCTCGTGATCGGCGCATGCTCAGCAAGGCTGCAGGAAGGTTCCCCCCATTCTTTCACAGGAGGCGGCCGAAAGTGTCTGCACGGTCTCTACAACGTCAAAGACCGGCAAACTACCGGTGAATAATATGACGAGTAGCTAACAAAGTGCAATTAATTTTAGCACTCCCTGCATCAAATACAGCATATTGAGTAAAATAGCGTCGCTGAACGAAAAAAGGGCAGGCCAAAGCCTGCCCTTTCTTTGGTGTTTGCCGCTATCAAAGCATATTTTCATAAACTTTGACAGTCGGCCGTCACTTTGTCGTTTTGGAAGCCTTCCCCCCCTTGACGTACTTCGCGAAACGCGCCGGCAGCTTGGCAAGCGACGCGCGGTCCGGATACTTCTTAAGACCTGCGGCAACCCGCGCCATGCGCTCGTCGAGCGGCGGGTGGGTCGAGAACCAGGAACCGTTCTTCGCCGCGGTCGCCTCCTGGCGCTTGAGCTTTTCGAGCACGGTCATCATGGCGGAAGGATCGTAGCCGGTACGGTAGGTGGTCTCCAGGGCAGCCTGGTCCGCCTCGAACTCCATACCCTGGTCGAGCCCCTTGTCGAAGAGGGTCGACTGCATGTCGCCGATCATCGACTCGAACTGCTGCCCCTTGCTCCCCTTCATGGTCGCCGCGGTGATCGCCGCCGCCCCCTGCAGGAACTGGGCGCGCCTGGTGCTCTTCAGGGCGTGCTTCTCCGCCACGTGCCCGACCTCGTGGGCGAGGACCGCCGCGAGTTCCGCCTCGTTGTCCAGGAGGTTCAAAAGCCCCCGGCTGATGAAGACGATGCCGCCGGGTGCGGCGAAGGCGTTTTGCACCGGGTTGTCCAGCACCACGAAGCGGTACGGGATCGTGGAGCGGCGGCTGTTGCGCGCCACGGCGTTGCCGACCAGGTTCACGTACTTCTGCAGCGCCTCGTTGTTCACCGGCTTGCCAAAGCGCTGCATGCTGTCGAGGGCGAGGCTCTCGCCGACGGTGCACTCGGTCTGGTAAGTCATCTCCTGCGACGAGGAGAGCACCTGGGTCGCACCGGAGAGGATCTTCCCCTCCTTGGACTCGGGGTTCATCAGGTTGTTCAGCTTGTCCTGCCATCCGGCGTGGGCCGGCACCGCGGCGAGGCAGGAGAGAGCCGCAAGGGAAACGATCAGTCTTTTCATGGGCATCCTCCTTTAGCGGGCGTACTCGCCGATTTTTCCTTCCTTGAGGAAGGCTTTGACATCTTTGTCGGAAACCTTGCGGGCGAGGATCCGGTCCAGCTCCTTCTTGAGCCCTTCCGGCGTGCCGTGCTGTTTCGCGTACGCGGCAGTCTCCGGGGAAAGGCCGCGGATGCTGCGGGCGCTGTCCGCCTTCGCGGTGTTTATCTGGCTTTGCTGCATGGTGCCGCCGAGAAGTCCGTCGCCGCCACCCACCTCGGCGACCGGCGCCGCGTCGGCGACCCGCCCCGCGTAGACCCACCCTTCCTTGCCGTCGGCGGTCTGCACCTTGAGCCAGCGCCCCCCGTCCTCGACCAGCGTGAGTTCGGCCCCCACCGGCAGGTCCGCCAGGTTCGCAGCACTTACCGACTGCTCGCTCTTCAACGTGGTCCCTTCGCTCACCACCCAGCGCTTTTCGGCGCCGAACGCCGTGGCCGCCGCCAAAAGGAGCAGGGCGGCGAAAACCGTTTTTTTCATGGTCACCTCCGTTATGGCCGGAATGGCTCCGGCGCTTCGTTATTTGTAGTCTCCGGTCAGTACGAACGCCCCCCAGTAGCCGGGGTGCGGGTAGCGCTTTCTCACGTGCTGCATGGCGAGGCCGAGCGCCTGCGCCTTGTCGGTGCCGGCGTAGTCCCGGTAGAACTGCTTCATCAGGATGGCGCTCGAGACGTCGGATACGCGCCACAGGCTCGAGACGAGGGCGTGGGTCCCGGCGAAGATGAAGGCGCGGTTCATGCCGATCACGTCGTCGCCGCTTTTCACGTCGCCAAGTCCGGTCTGGCAGGCGGAGAGGACCACGAGATCCGCCTTGATGTCGAGCCCGAACACCTCCTCGGCCTGCAGCCTGCCGTCGTTTCCGGCGTCCTTTGCGAGCCTGATCGAGGAGAAGAGCGGGTTCACCGGGTCGAACTCGCCGTGCGAGGCGAGATGAATGATACCGAACCGCGAGATATTCTCACGCACCCAGCTCTCGGTGGCGCGCTCGCGGGTCAGCGTGGTCACGTCCGCGTAGTTCCAGCGCAGCGTCCCCGCCTCCTTTTCGGCGAAGGGGAGGTCGAGCGAGGCGTTGCCGAGGTCGGGGTTGCCGATGGCCAAGATGCGCAGGTTCTTCGCGGCCTGGCGCCGGGCCAGGGTGTGGCGGTACACCGAGGCGGCCGGGAGGTGGAAGAGGTTGTGCCGGTCCACCAGGTAATCGCGCCCGTCGTAGAGGGTCGCGAAGGAGAGGTAGTGGAGGCTGCCGTGCGGCACGATCCCCACCGTGTTCCCCTGCGCGACGCCGGACAAGGGGGCGGAGAGGAGCAACCGGTAGAGCTCCCGGGAGTTATCCTCCAAGGGCTCCAGGTTCTGCAGCATGCGCCGGTAGGTGGCGATCTTCCCGGAAAGCTCGGCGGCCGGGACCGGGAGTACGAAGAGGCGGCTTCCCTCCCGCTCCAGGCGCCAGCACAAGAGCCGATCCGGTAGCTGGTAGTAGGAGAGCAGTGTCACGCCGGGCTCCAAAAGCGAGCGAACCTCCGGCACGGTGACCGGCGCCACCTTGACGAGCGACAACAGTTCCGGGCGGCGCCGTTCGATATCGATCAGAAGGTCCTGGTAGGAGCCGCGCAGCCGCTCGAGCGCCGCCTGGTACATGGAGCGCTCCGCGGGATTGCCCGCCTGCTGCGCCAACTGCTCCTGTTCGCCGATCTGCTCGCGCAGCCGGTTCTGACGCTCGTACAGATCGCGGTCGGCGCCGCCGGCAAGCGAGAGGCGCTGACGCCCCAGGATGTCGATCAGGTTCCTGGCGCGTGAGCGCTCGGCGACGGCGAAGGCCTCGTCGTCACGCCCCATTTCCACCAAAAGACCGACGAGCCCCTGGTAAACGTCCATCTTGTCGGCGAGGAAGCCGTCTTTCAGCTGGTCCAGTTTGATCTCGGCACGCAGCTCCTCGATGGTTGCGAGCGCGTCGCGGTAGGAGGAGACGGCCCCCTCCCGGTCCCCGGCACCCTCCTTGAGGCGCGCGAGCCCCAGAAGGGCGCGCCAGCGCACCTCGCGCAGCAGCATGAAATCGGCGAGCTCGAGCGCCTTCTTATAGCTGCTGCCCGCCTCTCCCTTCATGCCGCTCTTGGCACGGGCGTCCCCCAGGGAGAGGTGGATCTTCGCCTGGTTCACCCGGTCCCCGGTGCCGTCGGCAAGCGTCGCCGCCTCGTCGAGGAGCTTCAGCGCCCCGGCGGGGTCCCCCATCCTGAGGCGGGTCTGCCCGAGGTTTCTGAGGTCATAGGCGATGGCCCAGCGCGAGCCCAGGGCGCGGTCGATGGCGAGCGCCTCGCCCAGGCTCTCGAGCGCCCCCTGGTAGTCACCGGACTCGCGCCGCACGAGGCCCATGTTGTTCAGCGTGGTCGCCCTCTCGTCCCGGCGCGCCTCCAGCTTCCCGGAAAGTTCCAGCGCCTGTTTGAGTTCCACAAGGGCGCGTTTTGAATCCCCCAGGGTCCACCAGATGAGGCCGCCGGTGTTCTTCGCCATCACCTCTTCCAGAGGCCAGTTTTCCCTTTGCGCGGCCCGCTCCACCTTTTCGCGCAGATCGAAGGCCTCCTGGTAGCGCCCCTGGAACCAGGCGTTGTTCCCCTGCTCCAGGACGATCCTCATCCGGGTCTTGAGCGCGGCGTCCCCGATCCTGTCGAGCGCCTCGCGGTAGAGGAGGTCCGCCTCGGTGAAGTTCCCGAGCAGGCGCCGGCAGCGCCCACGTTCCAGGATGGTCTCGGCCTCGAGCGCCCGGTTGCCGTTTTTCGCGTAGATCTCCTGCGCCTTCGCGTAGTAGCGCTCGGCGGCGGCGAACTCGTTCAGGCGCAGGTCGAGGATGCGCCCGAGGTTCCGGTACTGGTCGGCCAGGTTCAGTTCGTCCTTCAACTGGGCGTTCAGCCCCGCGGACTGCTCGAAAAGCGAGCGTGCCGCCGGGTAGTCCACCGCGTTCTCCATCACGGCGCCGAAGTCGGAGAGCGCCGCGGCCTGCTCCTTCGCCAGGCCCAGGTCCGCGAAGATGGAGACCCCCTCCTTGAGCGAGGCGGCCGCCTCGGAGAAACGCTCCAGGCGTCCCTGCAGAAGCCCCAGCCTGAAAAGCGCGTCGGCGTGCTCGGCCGAGTAAGGCTTTTCCTTCGCCAGGCGTTTGACGAGGAGATCGGCGTGGATGACGGCGCGCTCGGTGAGCCCGGCGCCAAAGGCGCTCTCCCGCGCATGGCGGTGCAGGGGAGCGCGCTGTTTGGCAAGTTCCGGAGTCGCGTCCGCCACGACGAGCGCGTTGTCGAATAGCGCCAGGGCCTGCGCGTAGCGCCCCTCGTTGTGCGCCGTCACCGCGCGCTTCACCACGTCGCCAAACTGCTTCTTTGCGAGCTGCGCGCTCTCGGCGGCGTTGCCCCCCCAGTCGCCGATCAGGAGCCAGCCCGGGGGAAGCTCGCGCCTAGCCTGGGCGAGCGAGGCGTCCGCGTAGCTTTTCGCGAAGGGGCTGAGATCGGTGCCGCTCCCATCGGAAAGAAGCAGGCTCGGCACCCCGGCGAGCGAGGCGAGCTGTCCCAGGTAATAGGCCTCCCCCCTCCCGCCGCGCGGGGCCACGACGAGCGAGACCGACTCGCCCCGCGCGAGTGCCAAGAGGTCTCGGCGCGCCCCGGTGGCGTCCTCGAAGAGGGGCTCGAGCCCCCCTCCCCCGCCGGGACGGGCGGGTACCGTCGGGAGGAGTCCGGCGGCGCCGGGTAGGGTCAGGGTGTGGGCGTCAGGCAGGCGCTCCGGCAACGCGTCGGGGGAAAGTTTCGCAAAGGGGGGCAGCGACGGCCACACGCCGGCCGGGTCGAGCACCTGCGTCCTGAGCGGCCTGCGCCCTTCGACGCTCTGCAGAAGCTGGCTCGCGCTCACCCCCCAGGTGAGGACGCGGGCGTCGGCGAAGGCGCCGGGCTCTTCGTAGATGGCGACGAGCGCGGGATCGTTCAGTCGCGAGGCGACGGCGGCGCGCGTCATCGTCTCGGCGCGGACACCCTCCTTGCCACCCAGGGTGAAGAGGAGGAAGCGGTCGCCGGGAAGCGCCACCAGGCGGAGTACGCTCCGTCCCGGGAGACGTTCCAGGAGGTCGATCGCCTCGGCAGGCTGCGGCGTGAGCGCCCGGCAAAGACGCGGCGCCTTTCCTGAGGCGCACCCCTTGCGGAAGGAGGCAAGGCGGGACCGGAAACCCTCTTCCTTCTCGCCCCCCGGAAGGGCCGCCGACGACGCGGCGAGGCGCAGCACCCCGGGACCGGCCGCGGCGTAGTACGGGGGAAGGAGCCCCAGGTCCTTGCCGAGCAAGCTGTCCAGAACCGCCTGTTCCTGCTCGCCGCGCAGCTTGAGATACGCGGGGTCGGCCGGCGCCGGGCCGGAAAGCTCGGCGCGGACCCGGTCCAGCTCTAAAAGATGCGGCGCCGCCTTTTGAAGGAGGGCGAGCACGGCGGGGTCGTCCATGCCGAGGAGGCTTTTCCCGAGGATCTGGACACGCTCCAGTTCGGAGAGGCGCTCCACGAGGGCGAAACCTTGCTCCGGGTCCTTCGCGGTCAACGCCTCGATGCGGGGGGCGAAGCGCTCGGTGAGTTCGCCAAGATGCAGGTCGTATTGCGTGGGGGGGAGCCGGTCGAGGAGCTTCAGCGCCTCGTCGAAGTCGCCAAGTCCGGCGAGCGCGCGCCAGGCCATGGCGCCGTTACCGGCGGCGCGCGCCTCGGCGAGCGCGTCGCGGTAGCCGGTTGCCGCCGCGTCCGGGAGGCCGAGCGAGGCGAGCGCCGCAGCACGGTTCAGCCGCGCCGCGAGAAGCAGGCCCCCTCCCCTTGCGGGAGGGGGGGACGATGCGTCCGCCGTCTCAACGCATTTCTGCGCCGTCGGGGGCATCAGGTCCCCTCCCCCGGAGGGGGAGGGACAGGGAGGGGGAAGAGGCGCTGGGGGGAGGAGCGTCCGCAGCACGCGGTCCCACATCCCGATGGCGCGGTAGACGAGGGCCTGACGGCTGCCGTCGTCGGGACGGCCGGAGGCGAGACGGGCCAGTATGGCGCCGGCGTCGTTGCCGTAACGGGCCAGCGCATCGGCGGGAAGGGCGCCGCGGTAGGAGTCGGCAAGGGCCGAGACGCGAGCCTGCTCCGCAAGGAACCCGGCCACCGTCTCCGGCGCGGCGTCGGCCGGGATGAGCATCCCCCAGTTCACCAGGTTCAGCATGGCGCCGACGGCATTGCCGCTTCGAAGCGCGATCTCGGTCCCCTTCCGGAACCCTTCCGCCGCCTTGGCGCGGTCGCCGCGCGCGTAGTCGAGCTGCGCGGCACGGTGGCTCAGGAGGCCTACGCCGAAGAGGTCCCCCTCGGCGAGCTTGTCCGTCTGCGCCGGATAGCGATCCAAGAGCCCCTTGAAGAGTTGCGCCGCAGTCCGGTTGTCACCAAGCTCGGAGGCGATGCGCGCGAGATAGCTCTGCGCGAGACGCCGCTCCTGCTCCGTGGAAAATCCGAAGGCAGCCTCGGTGGCGTCCCCCTTGTTCAGGGCGACGTCGGCGCCTATCTTGATCAGCCCGCCGCCTCGCTTCGGCGCCCCCTTCTTCGCGGAGGGGTAGCGTTCCAGAAGCGTCAGCACCTCTTTGAAGCCGTCCCGGGCCAGCTCGAGGAGCCTGCGTCGGTCGCCGCCCGAGGCGCTCTCGGACTGGCGGTAGAGGGCGATGCTCGCCGAACGGCGGTTCGCGGCGAGGTTCCCCGTCCTCCCCAGGTCTCGGTTCAGGCGGTACGCAACGTCGAAACGCTCCGCCGACTCCTTGAAGCGCTCCGCGTCGAAGAGGGCAAGCCCGAGCCGGTCGCTCAGCTTGGCCTGCGTATCCACAAGACGCGGCACTGCGTCGAGCTCCCGTTCCACGGCGGCCGCCATGGCGGTCAGTTCCAGGACGTACTTCTCCCCCTGCGGGGTACCGGCACCGGCAGCGGCGACCAGCTCCTTTTCACGCGAGAGAAGCTTTTTCAGCGCCGCCTCGAACCTCCCCCACGCGGGGGAAGGTGGTGGTTCCACGCGCTCCGCGCCGATAACTTCCAGCTCCGCGTTGATCTCGCGCTGCCGGGCGAGCAAACGCTCCAACTCCGGCGAGAGCTTCTCACCGGCGAAGAGGCGTTCGTTCGTCCGGCGCGTCAGGCGGCCGAACTGCTCGAGCGCCCGCGCCGGGTCGAGCCGGGACTGGGCGAGGGAAAGGGCACGGCCGTACCCTTCGATGGCGGCATCCTTCTCCCCCACCTGGAACGCGGCCGCTGCGTAGCGCTCGTGGAAGAGAAGCTCGGTCTCCGGGTTGTCGAAGGGGACCTTGGAGGCGAGACGCTGGCGGTAGAAGCTCCACGCCGTCGCGTTGCGGCCGAGCAAAAAGGCGACGTTGCCGATGTTCAAGGAGAGGTTGGCGGCGTTCTCCGGGTTCACCTCGGGACGGTTCAAAAGCTTCGCCCTGCGGTAGAGGTTGAGTCCCCGCTCGAGCCCCCCCGCCTCGCCGTGCACCGTCTCGAGCACCTCGGCTATGTAGCCGCGGGTCTGGAAGGGGTACTCGGAGCCGGGGAGGCGCTCGGCGGAGCGCGCGATGAGGCGGTCCCCCTCCTTCAGCGAATCCTTGCCGGGAAGATAGGTGAGGCAGAGCCCGGCGGCGTAGAGGAGCACCGGATCGTCCGGGTACTTCTTCAGCATCTCGCGGTAGAGCGCCAGGAGCTCCGGGGCCTGTCCCTGGGCGGCGACCGACTTCACGTAACCTCTATGCGCCTCGAGGCTGCGCCCCTCGTAGCGGATGAGATCGAGGAAGGCGGCGCGGGCCGCGGCGATCTCGCCCAGGCGGTACAGGCTCTCCCCGGCGGCGAGGCTTTTCCTGATGTAGGCGGCACGGGCCAACTGGTAGAGCGGCGCGTCCTCTGGGTGCAGCGCCATCTCCTTCTCGTAGAGGGCGGTCGCCTCGCCGAAGCGCTCCTCGCGGTACAGGATCTCGGCGAGCGCGAAACGGGCCGCCGCCGTCGGCGTCGCAAGCGGCGGGAACTGCTCCAGCACGGTGCGGTAGGCGTCCTTCGCGCGCACCCAGTCGCCGCCGCGGTAGGCTAAGTCGCCGCTGCGGTTCCAGGCACCCATGGCGAGGCGCGGCAGGGTGGTGCGGTACTGCTCGGCAAGCGCGGCCAGACGCTCGCGCGGCTCGCTCGATCCCGCGGTCAACTGGTCCAGGATGCCGGCGATGGCCGCCTCGGCCCAGCGCTCCTGCCGGTCGTAACGCTTCGCCACCTCGACCAGCGCGCTAACCGCCCCCTCGCCCCCTTCGATCCCAGAGAGGAGACGGGCGCGGCGGTAGGCGGCTTCTCCCCTTAACGCCTCGTCCACGGCGGGGTCGGCGACGGCCTTTTCCAGGAGTGCTATGGCGGCCAACTGGTCCTGCGCGCCGGAGCCGTAGTCGGCCTGCAGGCGGGCGGAGTCGATGAGCGCCCGCGCCTGGGCGTCGCGCCCCTTGTTCACGGCCGCGGCGGTCATCTCCCGCTGCGCCTCGGCGATCACCTCGCGGCGCCGTCCGGCCACGACGACCTCATCGCAGCGCAGGGCGGCCCGCAGCCGCACCCCTGCCACCTGCGCGAGCGCGGCCTCGGCCGGGAACGCGGCGTAGCGCCGCGCCGCCTCCTGGTAGCGCTCCAGGGCGCCCGGATGATCCTTCGCCTCTTCCATAAGTCCGGCAAGCGCGAGCGAGGCGAGCGCCCCCTCGCGGGAAGCCTTGTCCTCCCGCGCCAGGACGCGCAGGAGGGCGAGCCTTGCCGTTGCCGGATCGGCGGGCTGGCGCTCGAGGATCAGGCGCGCGAGTTCCCATTGACCTGCAAGGTCGGGCCGGTCCGGGATCTCGCCGGAAAGGGGAAGCGACACCACCTGCCCCCCGGCCGCCCCCCCGGCCACGAAAAGCACCCCGTCCTGTGCGGGAAGCGGCGCAACGGTGGAGAGAAGCCCCGAGGTGAGGGGGAACGCGGCGGGGAGACTCCCCTCGCCGGCGCGCTTCAGTTGCAGCCGGAAGACGGCGCCCCCTTCCGGCCCGGTGGCGGAGTCCCCGGCGGGAGGGGCGAAGCGGGTGAAGAGGATGGTGTCGTCGTCCTGCCAGGCCGGGTAGAGGTCGCGCTCCCCCCCGGCGGTGAGCGGCGTGAGACGCCCGGCTTGCAGATCCCAGAGCCAGAGGTCGCCGCCGGGGTCGTTTTCGCGCGAGACGAAGGCAAGGCGGCCGCCGTCCGGCGAGGGGACCGCGAAGGCGGCGTCGATGCCGATGGGGAGGGGCTCGCCCCTGCCGGAGGCAAGGTCGAGGCGGACGATCTCGCGGCGCCCGGAGCCTGGGAGTTCGCGCTGGTAGAAGAGGACGTTCCCGTCCCTGGCGAAGGAGGGGGCGTCTTCGCCGGCGTCGTTGCCGGTCAGGCGCACCGGTTCCGCGTCCGGGCGCGTCAGGTCCAGAAGCCAGATGTCCCCCTTCAGGTCGTCGCGCTCGTCGGTGAAGGCGAGTTTGGTCGCACCGGCATCGAAGGCGGGGGCGGCGAGGCGCACCGGGCTCTTGCGCAAAAGGCGCGGCAGCTTTTCCGTGGCGCCGGTCGGGTGGAGCCAAAGCTCGTACCCCGCGTCCCCCTTTTCCACCGTCGCCATCGACTTGCCGTCCGGGGAGCGCACCGCGTAGAGCACCGACTGCGGCGTGTAGAGTGCGGCGGCAGGCGCCGTCTCCGGGCGCGAACGCGGAGCCGGGCGCGGTGCTGCGGGGGCCAGGAGCTCCTCACCGAGCGGCACCGCTTCCGCGACGCCGGCGGCAAGGAGCGAGGCCATGGCCAGGAAGAGGGCCGTTTTTCTTGCCGACGCCTTCATCGGACGCCCCACGCCCCGTCGTCCTGCTGCACCCTGGTCCCCGGTGCGCTGTTCTGACGGTTGATCCGGGCGAAGACCTTGCGGATCGCCGGGAGGTCCCCGGCGGTGAAGTTTTCGTTGGTGCGCACCACCCGGGTCATCAGCAGTTCGCGGGAGCGGTTCACCTCGCCGATCACCTGGCGGAACTCACCCTCGCTGTAGCGCGCCGCGAAGGCCTCCAGGTCGGCGGGGGTCTTTTCCGGAACCTCGCGTGCGAAAGGGGTCAGCGTCCCATCCAGGTTCTCCCCGACCCAACCGAGCCGTTTCAGGGTGTCCACGTCGTCGGCGTGGAAGGCGATGGTTTCCAGGGCCTGTGCCGCCTCCTGCTGTTCCGGTGAGTGTTTAGGGGGCGTTTCCACCTTCCCGGTCGGCGACACCCCGCGTACCGAGGCGACGAGGAGCACGTCCTCGGAGAGGGCGTTATAGGTGCCGAGCACCTGGTTCTCCAGCGAAGTCCGTTCGCTCACCACGTTCACGTCGACCTTCGCCAGGGTGCAGCCGGAGACGAGAAGAAGGGCGAGGGCAATGGACAATTGACGATGGACAATTGACAACGAAAGGCGCGGCGAACGCAGGCTGCCGCCCCCCTCACTCCGTGGCAACGCCCTCACCCGCCCTTCGGGCCCCCTCTCCCGGAGGGCGAGGGGGACAAACGGAAGTCTGTTGCTAAAAGGACCCGCCGATGGTTTTAACGTAGAACGTAGAACGCAGAACGTAGAACGTGTTTCATTCCACATGTTTTCTCCTTTTGAGGGACAGCTTCCCCTTTTCGTCGACGACAAGGGTGTCGGAGCGGACCAGGTCCAGGAGCAGTTGGGAACTCCTTATCGCCTGCATCAGGCTCTTCAGCTCGTTGTCTATCGGAAGCTCGGAAAGACGCAGACGGTCGATCCTCGGAATGGCGACATCCATACCCTTAACCGCAAGCTCCCCTTCGCAGTCAAGCGCGCCGTCCACGGCGCTCACGCGCAGCCCCTTCAGATCGGCCATCTTGAGCGCCTTTCTTTGCGCCACGATCTTCTCGTTTCTCTGGTACGGATCGACCGCGAAAAGGGCACGGTCCAGCACCCGCGAGCTGAAGCGGCGCAGGTTCAGGTTCATGCGCATCCCTTCCAGAAGCGCGCGCTTCTCGGTGGCAAGCGGCGCGGAAAGGCTCAGCTCGCCGGTAAGCTCTCCCTCGCCTCCGGGACGAAGCGACCCGGCGGCCGGAAAGAGAAGCACCGGATCGAGGCGCGAGAAATTGCAGTAGGTGGAGAGCACCGGGGTTGCCCCGGTGAGGTCGATCATGCCCCGGGCGCGCACCGTCCCCCCGGCGAACTCGGCCTGGAAGAAGGAGAGACCGAGCGATTCGGGCTCCAGGAGGAGGTCGGCGTCCAGGGCGCTCGCGGCAAGCGGCAGGGCGCCGGACCTGAAGGAGGCGCTGCGGACGCCGATCTTACGCGGACCGCCGCTTTCACCGCGCAGGTCCTGGTAGATCCGGTTCGCGAGATCGGAGTTCGCCACGGTGAACGGGGCAACCGGAGCGGGACGCACGAGCGCAGTCGAGAGCGGCTCCCACGTCTCCCCCTTTCCTTGCGCCAGCGCGTAGGTCCGGTCGAGCACGAGGTCGGCACGCATGCCGTCCGCCCCCACCCCCTTGCCGTCGGCAACGCCCAGGTCGCGGCACTTGCCGTAGCCGCGCACCTTGAGCTCCTTCGCCGCCGTCAGATCGACGCGCGCGCCGGCGGCGACGCTGCCGGCAAGGCGCCACCCCGCGATGACCTGCTTCGCCTCGGGGGGGAAGTTCCCCTCCAGGTGGGCGAACATGGTGGCGTCGAGGCGCTTCAAGAGGGTCGCCGTGTCGAGCTTCAGCTCGCGCTCATCCATGAGCGTGTCGAGGCGCCCGACGGTGAGCTCGGCTATCTGGGAAAGGCCCAGCGACGCCACGGTCAGCTCCTCGGTGAGGCGGAGCTCCTTCCAACCGGAAAGCTCCCCCTGCAGCTTGAGCGCACCGGATTGCAAAGGGAGCGTCGCCGCCTTGCCGGTGAGCCCCTCGAGTGCTGCGAAGCGCGCCCCGCCATCGATGGTTAGGGGAAGGTCGGCGCGCGGCACGGAAAAGCGCAGTTGCGGCGCCGTATTCACCCCCTTGATCCGGTAGCCTCCCTGGGCGGCAGGAAGCTTCAGGTCCATATCGCTCAGCTTGACGGTCAGTTCGCCGCGCTCCAGCAGGAGGACGCCACCCTTTGCCTTGCGGAGCGGGTTCGTCTCCGCGGGAGCCTGCGCGAGCGGCAGCGGCAGGGCCAGGTCCCACGAGGCGGAGGCGAGCCCGGCCGCGTCGAAGCCGGCGGGAAGGAAGGGGGCGGCAACCGGCATGAGGCGGCGCAGGTCGATGCGCGCCTCCCCCCTGGTCGCCGCGAGCTGCCTTCCCTCTCCGGTGAGCGCCCCTTTTGCGGTGAGGGTGAGCGCGTCGGACGCGGTCAGGGTGAAATTCGCCTGCGCCACGGTCGGGCTCCCCTTCCCCTTGGCCGGCAGATGCACCCCTTCCGCGGCAAGCCGCGCGGCAAAGGGGCGAAGCGTCACAACCCGCTCCCCCTGGTGCGCCTGCAGCGACGCGGCCTCGAGGTTTAAAATCGGAAGCGCCGCGTCCACGGTGCCGCCGGAAAGAACGCGTCCCTTAAGCGAAACCTCCTCGCGCAGCTTCTCGAACGCCAGATCCTCCCCAACGGCCAGGCGTTCGATGCCCAGGCTCTGGGTGGCGTCCGCGACTGCCCGCTTTCCCTTCAAGTCGATGCCGGAGAGGTTCAGGGCCACCCGCCCCCGCACACCCTGCGCACGCAGAGGCTTCTTCCCCGCCGCCTCGAGCGTTGCGGCCGACAGGGACAGTTCGGCGGTGGCCCGCACCGGCGTCATCTTTTTAAGCGGCAGAACGGCCCGGTCGAGGGAAAGTGCGATGTTCTCCCCCTGCACCGCGCCGGCGGGGCGCTTTAGGGAAAGCCGCGGCAGGGCCAGGGCCAGTCCGGATACCGCCACCTCGCCGTCGTTCTCCGGTCCCCTAAGGCGCGCGGTGAGCCTCGCAAGGGTCGCACTCCCGGTCACCTCCTTGAGCGGCAATCCCTTCGAGAGGAAGGGAGCGGCAAGCGCGGCGGCGCGGGAAAGCTCCAGGCGCACTCCGGAAAGCTCTGCGGAGACGGCGCGGGACTTTTCGGTGGGACGGTCGACTACGGCGTTCCAGGACGCGGTGATGAGTCCCGGGCTCGCAAGGCTCCCCTCGCTGAAGGTCACCTGCTGCCTCTTGTGATCACTCGTAAGCTTCTGGCGCAAGCGAAGGTCGAGGGGCGCCACCTTCCCCCTCTTCCCGGGGAGTTTGCTTACGGACAGGCGCTCGCCGTCGAGCGCGAGCGCCAGGCGGAGGTCCCCCGCCTGATCGGTCTCCCCATCTAGGGCCACCTGGAGAGCGCCTCCAAGCTCCGGCAGAGGCTTCTTCACCAGAGGCGTCGCCAGTTTCATCACCTCGGCAAGGGAGAGGTGCAGCCTGGCCTTCAGCCCCTCGGGTCGCGTTACACCGCCTTTCATGTCGAAATCGGCGCCGGGAAGACCGGCCTCAACCCCGAAGAGCGCCGCGGACGGCTTGATGCGATGCGCCGCGGTCACGAGATCGGCGACCCGCGCCTTGAGGCGAACCGGCTGGGCTTTGCCGCCGTCGACGGAGACCGCTCCGGTGAGCGACGCCGTGACCGGCAGCGTGGAAAGCGACGGGACCGCGAGCCCGAAGGCGAAGTTATTCATGAGGAGCTGGCGCTTGGACTCCGGATCGGCGTAACGCAGCGTCATCGGGGCCGCGTCGACCATCGCCCGCACCTCGACCGGGAGCGGCCACTCCATGGTGTGGAACTTCTGCACCCCTTCCGCGATCCGCGTGAGCGGGTCCGCCGGCTTCTCCTGAGGCTTGGGCGGCCCCGGGGCGAGGTCGGCATCGAGCCTGGCAAGCTTCACATCCAGGCTCACGCGCCAGCGCCCGGAACTCTTCTCGCGGGAAAGGCCGGGAACGATCTTCAGCTCTTTGAGTGAGGCATGCAGCAGCGGGGGCGGCCCTTCCCCCAGGGTGAGGCCGGAGACGGCGATACCGCGGGACCAGGACGCGGTGAGGTCATCCCAGGAAACGGGGCGCTTGAGGCCCTTGGAGATGCCGAGTCTCAGCAGGGATTGCACCGGCGACGTGGAGATGAGGGTCGGCAGGGACACCACGAGCAGCACCATGAGGAGGAGTCCGGAGAGCGCCAGTGCACTCCCTACGAGGAGTACGCGTCTGAGGCGGATGGTGCGGATGTAGGCGAGGAGACGAGGGCGCATCGGTCAGGGTCCCGGGAGGTCCAGCGGAAGTTGCGAGGCAATTTCTCTTATCATCTCCCACTTTTAAAGTCAAACGGCGCGCTCACCGCAGGAGCCTGTGGCAGATGCCGCAGAGCTGGTCGCCGACCCGAATCAGGTGGGGCGCGGGTTGCGTCAGATCATGGCAGGAGAGACAGGTGATCTTGCCGTCCTCGAGGATGCACCCCGCGGCGAGGATCTCGGCTGCCGGCGCGTAGTCCAGCTCTTTGCCCGGCGGGGGGTAACGGTGCATCAGGGAATGGTCGTTTGTGTAGAGGCAGTGGTCGTCGAGACAGATGGCTACCGGATGCGTCGCCCCTTCAGAGTGGCAGGCGATGCACTCCTGCATGGTGAGGATGCCGCTGGCACTGGTCTGGTGGTCGAGGTTCGCCTCCCCCACGCGCAAGAAGAGGAAGACACCCAAAGCAACAGCAAGCGTCGCTGCCAGCCACACATGAATCTTTCCTGATTCAAGCATGAGGCCTCCAGGTCATGGAAGTCTTCAACTCAATCAGCGGCTCCGATTCACTGTCTGCCGCTTTGCTAATTTGGGGCGATAAAAGTCTAGCACGGCAACTATGACAGACAACGGGGGGGCGATTATATTCGCTTCATTGGTTAGAGACACAGCACAGACCAGCACCGGAACATTGAGAATATGATGCAATCGACGGAGTGCCGGAATGAACGCGCCCCTCCCCACGGAGGGGGTGGTTGGGAGGCGGGAAGTAGGATCGAGCCGCTGCACGCCCCCTCCCTAACCCTCCCTCTCCGGAGGAGGGGATGCCCCGACGGGACGTATACGCGCCTGCAACATCGCGGGCGGTATACGTTTTAGACAGCCCCCCACCTTTTACGCTACCATCGAACCGTCTTCGGCAGCCCCAGCTGCGGCCGCGGTGGGACACCCTCCCCCGCGCCGGGTACACCACGCGCCGAAAACGGGAGATCGATGGGCACCATCAGTTGCGAAACCATTTCCGGGATCCGTCTTTTCAACGGCCTCGCCCCGGGCGACCTCCGGCAGGTGGCCGGGCGCCTCGAGCTGCGCCGGTTCGCCGCCGACGAGGTCATCCTCGCGAGGAACGAGCCGGCGATGGAGCTCTACGTGATCCTCTCGGGGCGCATCCGGGTGGAGCTTTTGGACCGCTCCGGGCAGATCCTGAACCTCACCGAACTCGGCATCGGCAACGTGATCGGCGAACGCGCCATCCTGACCGACGAGAAGCGCTCCGCCGACGTGCGCGCCATCACCGAGGTGCAGGCGGCACGGCTCACCCGGCAGGACTTCGAGGAACTCCTCGAACGGATGCCGCTTCTCTACGCCAACATGAGCCGCATCCTCGCGGCACAGCTCGGGAGCTGGGCGCACCGCCACCAGCGCGAGGAGAGCGAACACCGCGAGGTGATCACCAACATCATCGGCTGGCAGCTCCTTCCGGAATTCGGTGAGTTCCCCGGCATCTCCCCCTGGGTCCGCCTCTTGAACAAGCGCCTCGAGCACCTGGCCGGCACGAGGAGCCACGTCCTCATCCTCGGCGAGCCCGGCACCTGGAAGGACCTGGCCGCCCGCCTGATCCACTTCCACAGCGACGACAACCGCCCCGTCCTATTCCTCGACTGCGCCGCGCCCCCGCCGGTTCTGGGCGAGGAGTGCGCGGCGAGCGAATCGGCGGCGCAGAGCTCGCTGCTTTTGGGTCTCGCCCAGGAGGCGGCGCTCTTCGGACACGCCCCGGAGGGAGCGGTGTACGCGCGCCGGGTGCGGCGCGGCATGATCGAGCTCGCCGCCGGCGGCGACATGATCCTCAGAAACATCGACTGCCTCACCCCCGCGGTGCAGGAAGAACTGGTCGAATTCATGGAGAGCGGCCACTTCACGCGCCGCGGCGAGACGAAGCTTAGAAGCACCCAGGTGCGCATCATCGCGACCAGCGGCAAGCCGCTCGCCCCTATGGTCGACAGCGGCAAGTTCAACGCGGTCCTCTTCAAGAAACTCTCCGGCGAAACGGTGGAGTTGGCCCCCTTAAGGGAGCGCAAGAAGGACATCCCGGTCATCGCACGGAGCCTTTTGAAGTCACTGAACGCGAAGCACCACAAAAGCGTGCGCCGCCTCTCCCAGGACGCCCTGAACCGCCTGGTGGACCACGACTGGCCCCTGAACGCGAGCGAGCTGTACCAGGTCGTCTCGCGCGCCGTGGTGGTGTGCAACGACGACGAGATCCACCCGGAGCACATCTCCCTGCAGGGGCACCCCTTCGGGGACGGCCACTTCGACCTCCTCACCCTCCCGGCGGTGGAGAGGCTCGCGCGCAACCCGCGTTTCCCGCGCCTTTTGCGCTACGTCACCGTGCCGCTCTTTCTGACGGTGACGCTCTACACCCTCTTCGGGCCCTCTCTCAACAACGCGGCGAACCTCGCCGCCTGGACCATAGGGTGGCCGGCACTTCTCGTCACCGCGTTTCTCTTCGCACGCGGCTGGTGCAGCTTCTGCCCCATGGAGGCGATCGGCGAGTACTTGGGCGTGTCGAGCCGGGTGGTGCGCGACCCCGCCCCCTGGCTGCGCCGCTGGGGCCCCACCCTCTCCTTCGTGGCGCTCGTTTTGATCCTCCTGGCGGAGCAGGCGACCGGGATGTTCACCTACGCCGGGGCGACCGGACTTTTGCTTTTCGGGATACTTTCCGCCACGGTGAGCGCCGACCTCGTCATCGGGCGCCGCGGCTGGTGCAAGTTCCTCTGTCCGCTCGGGCGCATCGTGAGCCTCGTCTCGCGCATCTCTCCGCTTGAGATGCACAGTAACCACAACGTCTGCCTGAGCCGCTGCCGGGTGGACGACTGCATCAAGGAAAAGGGTTGCCCCATGGGGCTCCATCCTTCCGGGGTCGACAGCTCTGACCACTGCGTCCTCTGCCTGAACTGCGTGAGGAGCTGCCCGCACCACTCCATGCAGTTGGACCTCAGAAACCCGACCTGGGGAGGGTTCAACCGCGCCCGGCGCGGCCTGCGCGAGGCCTTTTTCAGCACGACCCTGGTCGGCGTGGTCATCGCCGCCAAGGGGACGCCGCTCGTCGCCGGCCGCCACATCGAGATCTTCTCGCGCACTTTATGGAGCGTCACCGATTACCTGGTCGCCCTCGCCATCGTGGCGGGCTTCACCCTCTTGACCCTCCTCGCCTCGGCGACGGTGCGCGGGACCGGGTGGCGCCAGGTCTTCACCACGAGCGGTCTCGCCTACCTCCCGCTCGCCGCGGCCGGGCTCTTCCTCATCTTCTTCCGCGCCCTGGTCGAGGGGGGTGCCACGCTCGTCCCGCTCATGATCGACGCCTTCGGCCTCGGCGGCCGGCTCGACGCTGCGCGGCTCACCCCCGAGTTCGGCACGCTGCGCCTTCTCATCTACCCGCTCATCGTGCTCGCGGCGCTCTTCTCGCTCAGGATCCTCGGCAAGCTGCAGCGGCAGGACGGTCTCCCCGTCGGCGCGCTCGCCGGTCACCGTTTCCTGATCGTCGCCGCAGCGACGGTTTTCGTGGCGATCCTCTAGCCGATCGCACGCCAGTCCCCCTCCCCGACGATAACGGGTTGACAATTTTCCCGACAGGGTATAAACAGACAGAGTTCCTCGTTAAGATGAGGCGTTTGCACAAACACAGGCTACTGCCCGGAAACGTCGAAAGACGCCAATGGGTAGACCAGGTATTGCCGGATTAAGGCTCTACTTAAGGTAGCTGGTCCCTCGCGACCTACGTTGTGCACTGCCGAAAACCGACGAGTGGGGAACCGTGAGGCACATCCAGGCCCGGGTTCTCCCGTGGCCTTTTTTCGTTTCTACACATCGCACAGAAAGGTGGTGGTTTTTCACATTGGACAGTCATAGTAGCGAATATCCGTTACCCATCCCGTTCCCGCGGCGATAACCCCCTTCAAAGCCTTCCTCCTTCCCTGCCCGCTTTGATCCGGTTCCGCCCCCAGGAACGGGACTCGATAAGCAGCGGGGAGTCTTCCACACGAACTCCCTCTTGATGCAAGCACCGACCGGCTTACGCAGGGCGCTCTACGCCCGTGGCGCATCCGGCGTCGTATTGCGGTCACGCGCACCGTCTTAGCACCGGTCCGTCCGGCTGCGGATGTGGTACGCTTTGCCCGCACGCAAGGTTGCCGTACAGGAGAAGGCAGGATGTTCATCGTTTCCAATATACAGGTAGGGCGTTCGACAAAGCAGACGCCCGCCCAGCGCCAGCAGGCGCACAAATCGGCGTCGCAGGGGGAAAGCGAGCGCCGCCTGGTGGAGCTTTGCTCCATCTCGGTGCGCGACGCGCTGAAAGAGCTCGACACGAAGGCGAAGGAGGGGCTCTCCGCCGAGGAGGCCGAAAAACGCCTCGACGAGTTCGGCGCCAACGAGCTCGCCCACGCGAGACGCCTCACCGTGCTCGCCGACCTCTTCGAGCGCTGCAAGAGCCCGCTCGTAATCCAGCTCCTCGTCATCGCCGTCATCTCCGGCATCGTCGGCGAGACCAAGTCGGCCCTCATCGTGAGCGCCATGATCATCCTGAGCGTCGGTCTCTCCTTCATCCTGGACCGCCGCTCCGGCCAGGCGGTAGAGGCGCTCGGCAAGAGGGTCCAGTCGCGCACCCTGGTGCTGCGCGACGGCGAGGAGACCGAGATCCGCATAAGCGACGTGGTCCCGGGCGACATCGTGCTCCTCATGGCGGGCTCCATCATCCCCGCCGACGTGCGCCTTCTCTCCGCCAAGGACTTCTTCGTGAGCCAGTCCGCGCTCACCGGCGAATCGATGCCGGTCGAAAAGAGCGCCATGGTCGACAAGGAGCACGAGGCCGGACTCTCCGCCTGGGAACTCCCGAACGCCTGCTACTTGGGCTCCAGCGTGAACAGCGGCTCGGCGCGCGCCGTCGTCGTAAACACCGGGGTGAGGACCCTCTTCGGCTCCATCTCCGCGTCGCTTGCCGAAAAGCCGGAGGAGACGAGCTTCGACAAGGGGACCCGCTCCTTCACCTGGCTCATGATCCGCTTCATGCTGGTGATGACCGCCGCCGTCTTCATGATCGTCGGCATGACCAAGGGGAACTGGGTCGATGCGCTGCTCTTCGGCCTCTCCATCGCCGTCGGCCTCACCCCCGAGATGCTCCCGATGATCGTCACGGTGAACCTCGCCAAGGGTGCGCTCACCATGGCGGCCAAGAAGGTGATCATCAAGCGGCTCCCCTCGATCCAGAATTTCGGCGCCATCGACATCCTCTGCACCGACAAGACCGGGACGCTCACCCAGGACAAGGTCGTCCTCGAGAAGTACGTCGACCTGACCGGCCGCACCAGCGAGGACGTCCTCACCTACGCCTACCTGAACAGCCACTACCAGACGGGCCTAAGAAACCTGATCGACCGCGCCATCCTCGACCACACCGAGATGAACGTCCAGCTCTGCCGCCTGGTGGACGAGCTCCCCTTCGACTTCCAGCGCCGCCGCATGTCGGTCGTCGTCGACTTCGAGGGTGACCACGTGCTCATCTGCAAAGGGGCGGTGGAGGAGATCTACGAGTGCTGCAGCCACTACCAGATCGGCGAGGAGGTCTACCCCCTCTTTGACATGATCCGGGACAACCTCTTCGAGGAGGTGGAGCGTCACAACCGCGACGGTTTCCGCGTCCTCGCCATCGCCTACCGCGAATTCCCGCGCGAGAAGACCCAGTTCGAGGTGAAGGACGAGTCCCAGATGATCCTCCTGGGGTTCATCGCCTTCTTCGATCCCCCCAAGGCGCAGGCAAGCGAGGCGCTCGCGCTTCTGCAGGAGGCGGGCGTGCGCGTGAAGGTGCTTACCGGCGACAACGGGCTCGTGACCAAGAAGGTCTGCAGCAACGTGGGACTGAAGGCCGAGGGTATGCTGACCGGTGCGGAGCTTGCGCGCCTTGACGACGATGAGTTCGCGCGGGTGGTCCAGGAGGTGGACGTCTTCGTGAAGCTCTCCCCGGCCCAGAAGGAGCAGATCGTGCGCAGCCTGCGCGACAACGGGCACGTGGTCGGCTTCCTGGGGGACGGCATCAACGACGCCCCGGCGCTCAAAGCCGCCGACGTCGGCATCTCGGTCGACTCCGGGGTCGATGTCGCCAAGGAAACCGCGGACATCGTGCTCCTCGAGAAGAGCCTTCTCGTCCTCGAAGAGGGGATCATGGAGGGGCGCCGCGTCTTCGCGAACATCATCAAGTACATCCGGATGGGGGCCTCCTCCAACTTCGGCAACATGTTCTCGGTGATGGGGGCGAGCTACCTGCTCCCCTTCCTCCCGATGCAGCCGGTGCAGATCCTCGCCAACAACCTCCTATACGACTTCTCGCAGACCGGGATCCCGACCGACCGGGTGGACGAGGAACTGGTGGCGAAGCCGCTCAAGTGGAACATCGGCAACATAAAGCGCTTCATGTTCTGCATCGGTCCCATAAGCTCGCTCTTCGACTACGCGACCTTCGCGCTCATGTGGTACGTCTTCGGCTGCGCGGCCTACAACGCCCCCGGCGTCACCGCGCTGCAGCAGGACGGGCTCGCGCGGCTCTTCCAGACCGGCTGGTTCGTCGAGTCGCTGCTCACCCAGACCCTCGTGGTGCACATCATAAGGACCAGGCGCGTGCCGTTCTTCGGCAGCTCGGCCTCGCTCCCGATGACCCTGACGACGCTCGCCATCATGGGGCTCGGCGCCTGGCTCCCCTACTCCCCCTTCGCGGGCGCCTTAAACCTCGTGCCGCTGCCGCCGGTGTACTGGGTCTATATCGTCGCGTTCCTTCTGACCTATTCCATCCTGACCCACTTCGTGAAGACCTGGTTCTTCAAACGCTTTGGAGGTGACTGATCATGGACAGCCTGCTCGACGCACTACAGGAAGGGCGTCTCCTCGAGATCCCGGACGATTACGACAAGGAGGACGCGCTCCGCTTCCTCGCCCACATCCTGGAGGCGGTCCCGTCGCTTCCCCCGGACACCGACGTGGCCGGCCTCATCCTCGCCAAGGAGGCGGCCTCGAAGACCGCCCTCGGCAAGGGTTGGGCCTGCCCCGACGCCCGCGTCCCCTTCGACGAGGACCTGATCTGCGTCGTCGGCTGGAGCCCCAAGGGGATCGACTACGGCACGCCGGACGGCAAACCGGTGAAGGTGATCGCCATGTACCTCGTCCCGGAGAACCAGCGCAGCAACTACCTGCGCGAGATCTCTCTGCTGGCTAAGGCGCTCGAGATCTACCCGGAGATCGAGCGGTTGAACGCGGCGGACAGCCTGAACGACATCCGCGACCACCTGCTCGACCTGATCAGCACCACGAAGGGAACGGTCGGCCCGGACTCCCGCGCCAGGATGATCCGCCTGCAGGGGAAGGCGGCCGCCGTGGAGCCGGTCCCCCAGGACCTCGCGAACCTGCTCGTCGAGCCGGTCACCATCCTGGTGGGAACCGGGCTCAAACCGGTGGTGCTCGGACACGACCAGGCGCTCGTTGAGCTCCTCGAGGGGATGCCCGGGCTCGCCGAAGAGGTGACCTCGCACAGCTCCTTCAACGCCGGCGGTTGGCGCATCGTGAAAAGAAAGGACGCCTCCTTCACCGGCGAGCGTCTGCTCATCGACTGCCTGGCACTGAGGACTTCGGGAGGGAAGTAAGCGGGAGGTTTGCCATGACGGAAGCAAACGATCTGCAGCAGCGCCTCGATTCATCCGAGGAGAGAAACGCGCTCAACAACAAGGTCGCCGTGGCGGTCGCCATCATCTCGGTGTTCATGGCGGTCTGCAAGGTGAAGGACGACAACATCGTCCAGGCGATGCTGCAGGCCAAATCGGACCAGGTGGACACCTGGAACGAGTACCAGGCGAAGAAACTCAAACAGCACCTTGCCGAGTTGGGGCTGAACCAGGTGGCGGCGATCGGCGCGCTGGCGCCGCGCGAGAGTTCCGCCGCGCTCGAGCGGCAGAAGAAGGAGTACGGCGAGAACATCGCGCGCTACAAGGGCGAGGAGGAAAAGCTCGCCGCCCGCGCGAACGGGCTCGGCAAGCAGTACGACGACCTGAACTACCGGGACGACCAGTTCGACCTCTCCGACGCGACGCTCGCGGTATCGCTTGCCATGCTCGCCATCGCCTCGCTCACCCAGAAGAAAAAGCTCCTGTACCTGGCGCTCGCCGTGGCGGGGTTCGGGATCGTCATGGGTGTCGCAGGCCTTGCCGGCCTGCCGCTGCATCCTACCGCGCTGGTGCGCGCCCTCTCCTAGCGCCGCTCTCCCCCTCGATCGCGGCGAACAGTTCCGAGACGACCTTGGAGAGGTGGCACCCCGACAGGAGCCCGGCGTAGGACGCGTCGTCGGTGATGATCCTTTTTCTGAGCGGCCGGTGCTCGCTCTCCGAGAGCAGCTCCTCCAGCGTCGCCTTGATGCTTTTGCCCCGCGGCGGCACCTCGATGCCGCGCCCGCAGCCTGAGTCGTCCAGGGCGGTCACGTACCAGAGCCTGAGCGGGGCGAGACTCGGATCCGCCTCCAGGTGACCGCTCGCCCTCACGTATTCGAGCACCTTCCGGGCAAGCTGCAGCTTCGCCATCTCGTAGCACGACTCATCGACGATGTTGCCGTGCTCGAAGAACGGGATCACGTGCAGCCAAGGCTCGCTGCGCACCTGTTCCGTTCCCGGTTTCTGCTCCCGTCCCACCACGAAGAGCGCCCATACGTACGCGGTGTAGAAGAGCCGCGAACTCGCCGGGTTCCCCACCACGCTGTGCCCCTCGTACTCAAGGATGAAGGCCTCCCGGTCCGGGTTCAAAAGCTCCTGCTGCGCACCGCAGATCTCCCCCTGGAAAAAGCTGCTGGGGGGCCAGAGCTTGCCCGTCACGCTGGCGTGCAGGGCGGGGTGCGCCGCGCCGGTTTGCGCCGCCGCCGCTTTTCTCAGGTCGGCCAGCAGCTGTTCCTTTCTCTCGTCCCTCACCCTTACCCGCACCGAATTGTTCTCGTCGCCGAAGCCGTACTGCAGCGTGACGGGGCCCTGCCACTGTTCGCAGCTGCAGATCGGGACGCTCGGTCCCCACAAAAGCCAGAGGTTGAAGATGGTCATCTGCTGCGCCGAGAAACCGCGGTGCGACATCCGGTCGTAGGAGGAGATGATGGGGTCCCAGTCGTCGGAGAAGCGCGACATGAGCCCGGCCAAGAGGTTCAAGGGCAAAAGGAAACCGTGCTCGATCTTCACGCTGCAGAGAAAGGAGGCCTCCTCGTCCAGCGAAAGGCGCAGTTGCGACACGGCGAGCAGGTACTGCTTGATTCCGTTTTTGGTGCTCTCGTCGTTCAACCTGAAAACGTCCAACACCTCGATCACCGGCTCGCGCTCCTTGATCTTCAAGGCGCCGAATTTGGCCCGGTTGGCCCGCCGCCACTCGGCGAGCTCGCGGCGGTAGGCCTCGTCGTCGAACTGCAGCTGGTACCTCTTGGTCTTGGCATCCAGGTACCAGGCGGGCTCCTTGCGCGGCTTCGGGTGCAAAAGCCTCAGCTCCAGCCAAAGCCGCATCTGCCTTCTGAACATCGCCGGTTTGAAGGGCCAGGCGGAATCCCAGCAGGCCTTCAGCGTGTTCATCACGGGGAGGTTTTCCTCGGTGGAGAGGCAGCGCCAGACCAGGCGGACGGGGGGGATGAAGAACCACAGCAGGTAGAAGAAAGCGGTGGCGACCGCGACGACAAAGGCGGCAATCTCCTGGTAGCTTTTCATCGGAACCTCCCCTTAGCCTATTAGAAAAGACCAACGAATTGTATCGGCGGCACTCGCTTTTGCAACGACACCGCATTCAACCAGTGGCTGCGCCCCCTCCGGTTCGTTTTTTCCCTCACAGTTTCCCGTGCAACGGTCGATAAGAGTGATGTAGCGGTGCACCGCAAATACCCCGCCCATATGGCGGCCAGGGTTTTTCATTATGATGCAGAGGTTCATACAGAAAAGGGCGCTCGCCCTGCTGGTCATTGTCGCCACGATCGTGTGCGGGCTCATCTTCACCCTCTCCTATGACAAGGCGAAGGATGCGGCCATCTCCAGGCTGCACGACGAGCAGATGATCCACGCCAGGCAGGCGGCCCAGGGGATCGAGGAATATTTCTCCACCTGGACCGGCATCCTCGGTTCCCTGGCAAGGATGAAGGAAATCGTCGCCCTCGACGCTCCCGGACGGCAGCAGATGGAGTTCTTCTACGATGCCCACAAGGAGCAGATCCGGTCCTTCACCCGCGTGGACGAAAACGGGACCATTCTTTTCACCGTTCCGCAGCGGGAATCGGAGGGGCAAAACATCGCGGATCAAAAGCATATCCGCGAACTTTTGCGCACGCACCAACCGGTGGTGAGCGACGTATTCCGGGCGGTGCAGGGGTACGACGCGGTGGCCCTCCACGTCCCGGTTTTCGACGGGACACGCTTCAAGGGGAGCATCGCCATCGTCATCAACTTCCAGAACCTGGCGCACCGTTATTTCGACGTCATCAGAACCGGCAAGACCGGGTACGCCTGGGTGATAAGCCGCGACGGCACCGAGCTGTACTGCCCGGTTGCCGGTCATAGCGGCAGAAGCGTTTTCGAAAACGCCAAGGAGTCCCCTTCCCGCCAAGCCATGGCTCGGGAGATGCTGAAGGGGCGCCCCGGCACGGGGAGCTACACCGCCAGAGTCGACGTGCGGGCAAACAAACCGACGAAACAGCTCGCGGTCTACTACCCGGTGGCGCTTGGCAACACCTTCTGGTCCATCGCGGTCACCTCGTCGGAAAAGGAGATCCTCGCCTCCCTTACCTCGTACCGCAATCGCCTGATCGCGCTGCTCGTTTTCCTTTTGGCGGCGGGCATCGCCGTCTCCAGCTTCATCGTCCACGCCATGCTGATCTTAAAGGAGGAGGCGGCCCGCAAGGAAGCCGAGGCGGACCTGCGCGCAAGCGAGCAGAGATACCGCGACCTATTCGAGCACAACCCGGCTCCCATGCTGATCTACGAGCGCGGGAGCATGGAGATGGTCGCGGTGAACGAGGCGTTTACCCTCGCCTACGGGTACGCGCGCGAGGAGGCGCTGGCACTCAACCTGACCGACCTCTACCCGGATTACGAGAAGCGCAGGATCACCGATGTCGCCGCGAAGCTCACCGGGCACACCTACGTAGGGGAGTGGCACCACCGCAAAAAGGACGGCTCGGTCTTCCCCATCGTGGTCACCTCGCACGACATCGTCTACAAGGGGCGCACCTGCCGCATCGCCGTCGTCACCGACATCACCGACCGCAAGAAGATGGAGCGGGTCATCGAGGAGGAGTCGAAGCTGAACCGGGTACTCCTCGAGCAATCGCCCGACGGCATCGTCATCATCGACCCGGAGACGGCGCGTTTTCTAAACTTCAACGGCGCGGTTTGCCGGCAGTTGGGCTACAGCCGTGAGGAGTTCGCGGAGCTCACCATCTTCGACGTTGAGGCCCAGGAGACGCAGGAGGAGACACGCGGGCGGATAGCGGATATCGTCAGGGAGGGGCGCGGGAGTTTCGAGACGGTGCAGCGTACCAAGAGCGGCGAGCTGAGAAATGTCGAGGTCAACGCGCAGATCGTCAACATCCAGGACCGCCGGGTCTACTACTGCATCTGGCGCGACGTGACCGAACACAAAAAGCTCGAGGAGCAGCTGAGACAGTCCCAGAAGATGGAATCGGTCGGCAGGCTCGCCGGCGGGGTCGCCCACGACTTCAACAACATGTTGGGCGTCATCATCGGCGCCGCCGAGCTTTGCCGGCACCGCATCCCCGACGACGCGCCGGAACAGAAGTTTCTCGACCACATCCTGAAGGCGGCGCAGCGCTCCAGCGAGATCACGCGGCAGCTGCTCGCCTTCTCGCGCAAGGAGATCGTTTCCCCGAAGCCGGTCAACCTGAACAGCCAGATCCTCGCCGCGGAGAGCATGCTCTGCCGCCTGATCGGCGAGGACGTGAAGCTCACCTTCAAGCCGGCGACGCCGCTTTGGACCGTCCTCATCGATCCCTCGCAGTTCGACCAGATCCTCATGAACCTCTCGGCGAATTCCAGGGACGCCATGCCCAACGGCGGCAACCTGAACATCGATACCGCGAACATCCGCCTCAACACGGATTACTGCCGCCACCACGCCGGCTGCGTCCCGGGCGACTACGTGAAGGTCACCGTAAGCGACACCGGCACCGGGATGGACCGGGAGACGCGGGAGCACATATTCGAGCCGTTCTTCACGACGAAAGGGGTGGGGGTCGGCACAGGACTCGGGCTCGCCACGGTGTACGGCATCGTCACCCAGAACAACGGGTTCATCAACGTCTACAGCGAGCCGGGGCAGGGAACCGTGTTCAACATCTACCTGCCGCGTCACCACGAGGAGGCGCGCGAGGAGGAGGTCGATGCCGTCCTGCCGAAAAGCGGCAGCGGCACCATTTTGCTCGTCGAGGACGAGGAGATGCTCCTTTGCACGACGACGATGATGCTCGAGGAGATGGGGTACAAGGTGATCCAGGCGGGTACGCCGCAAAGCGCCATCGACATCTGCGTGCAGGGGGATGAGATCGACATGGTCCTGACCGACGTGGTGATGCCGGGGATGAACGGCAGGGAGATGGCCGAACGCATCAGGACGGTACGCCCCGGGATGAGGGTGCTCTTCATGTCGGGCTACACCGCCGACATCGTCGCCCAGCGCGGCATCGTGGAGGAAGGGATGCACTACATCTCGAAGCCGCTGGATTCCAGGCAGCTCCACGAAAAGATCGCCCAGTTGCTCGCGCACTGAGCCGGCCGCCTCCTTCTTTCCACGGCAGGCGCCGACTGCAGCGCCTCGGTGAGGTCCTACGGGGACCTTATGCGGCCGGCGTCGCGGAACGGTCGAGGATGTCCCGTACCTTCCGCAGCAACTCCGTAGGCTGGACCGGCTTCATGATGAGCTCGACATCCTCGGCCATGGCGTCGCGGATGTCGATGAACTCCCTGGTGTAGCCGCTGGTGAACGCCACGCGCATCTCCGGGTCGACCTTCCTGATCTCCTCACAGGCCTCCTTGCCGTTCATCCTGGGCATGATGAGGTCCATAAGCACCAGCGCGATGGTCCCCGGCGGCGTCCCCTGAAACTTCTCGATGGCATCCGCCCCGTCCTGCGCCAGGATGACCCGATACCCGTGCTCGGTCAGGATGCTGTCCAAGAGCCGGCGCAGTGAAGGCTCGTCCTCCACGACCATGATCGTTTCCGTTCCCCGTCCGGGAGCGTCCGGCACGGCGGCGCTTTCCTCGGCAGCCCCTCCCATCCGGTACATCGGCAGGTAGACCCTGAAGGTGGTCCCCACTTCCGGTTCGCTGTACACGTTGATGAAGCCGTTGTGCTGCTTGATGATGCCGTACACGATGGACATGCCGAGGCCGGTCCCCTTGCCGGGCTCCTTGGTGGTGAAGAATGGCTCGAATATCCTGGTCCTCGTGGTCTCGTCCATCCCGACCCCGGTGTCCGAGACGGAAACGACCGCGTAAGCCCCCGGCGCCGGGTGCTCACCGGTCGATGCGCCGCACTCCTCGATCATCTGCCGGCGGGTCTCGATGGTCACCACGCCCCCCCCCGGCATGGCGTCGCGGGCGTTGGTGACCAGGTTCATCAGGACCTGTTCGATCTGGCCGCTGTCGACCCTGACCGGCAGCGGCTCCGCGCTTACCGCCGATCTCAACTGGACATCCTCCCCGATGACCCGCGCCAGGAACTTCTGCACCTGCAGGATGATGTCGTTCAGGTTGGCGGGCTGCAGCCTCATCACCTGCTTGCGGCTGAAGGCGAGCAGGCTCGAGGTGAGCTGGGCGGCCCGGTCGGCGTACTCGAGGATGTGGTCGACCTTCTCCTTCTGCTCGGGGGCAAGGAGGCCGTCCCCTTTCAGCATGGCGCCGTACCCCATGATGACCATGAGGATGTTGTTGAAATCGTGGGCCACGCCCCCCGCGAGCTGCCCGATCGCCTCCATCTTCTGCGATTGCAGCAGCTGCTCCTCCAGGCGGTGCCGCTCCGTTATGTCTTCCTTGATGGTCACGTAGTGGGTGACGACCCCGTCTCTGGTGCGGACCGGCGAAACGGTGACGCGCGTCCAGAGAAGCCGGCCGTCCTTGGTGCGGCTCGGCATCTCTCCCTGCCAGACCGCCCCTGAGGTGATGCAATCCCAGAGGGTCTTGTGGTCCGCCTCCTGAGCCTGCTCCGAAAGCAGGAGATCCGCCTGCTTGCCTACCATCTCCTCCGCCGTGTAGCCGCTCATCCGGGTGAAGCTCGGGTTCACGAACTCGACGATCCCGTTCTTCGCCGTGATGCGGATGGAAAGCGGGCTCTGCTCCACGACGTGATACAGCTTGAGGACCAGTTCCTCGGTCTGCCGCCGCTCCGTGAGGTCGTCCACGAGGGTGATCAGGTAATCCGGCTTTCCATGACCGTCCAGCGAAACCGAGGAGGTGAGCCGGCTCCAGCGCTCCCCCTGCGGCGTCGCCACCGGGGCCTCCCTGACCACGAGCTGCCCGGGGTGGCCGAGCGGCTCGGTCGGGTCGAAGCCGGGCAACCAGTCGCCAAGCGGCGTTCCCAGGAGTTCCGCTTCCGTCGTTCCCAGGAATTCCTGCAGCTTGCCGTTCGCCCGCAGGATGCGCCCCCCAAGTTCGAGGTGCGCAAGCCCGAGCCCCGCCTGCTCGAAGGTGCTCCTAAAGCGCCGCTCGCTCTCCACCAGCCGGCGCTGCGTCATGATCGATTCCAGCGCGTTGGAGAGCGTCAGTCGGATCTCGGTCTCGTTCCACGGTTTCTTGAAGTAGTAGTAGATCTGGCTGCGGTTGATGGCGTTGATGACGGCGTCGATATCCGAATACCCGGTGAGGATCATGCGGATGCAGTCCGGATAGATCGCCGCGACCTTCTCCAGGAACTCGGTCCCCGTCATGCCGGGCATGCGCTGGTCGGAAACCACAAGGGGGATGTCGTGCCCGGAAAGAAGCGCGAAAGCCTCGTCGGTGGTCTCGGCGACGAACACCTCGTAGGTGTCGCGCAAAAGCGCACGCAGCGCCACGAGATTCGGCCGCTCGTCGTCGACGTAGAGGAGTCTCGGTTTGGCTGCGGGAGTTTTTTCGCTCATGGCGGCTCCTTTCTCAGGTTTCGAGCTGCGGCAGGACCACGCGGAACAGGCTCCCCTGCCCGACGCGGCTCTCCACCTCGATGACGCCCTGGTGGTCGCGGACGATGCCGTGCGAGATGGAAAGCCCGAGGCCGACCCCCTTGCCGACTTCCTTGGTGGTGAAGAAAGGTTCGAACAGGTGCTTCAGCACCTCGTCCGTCATGCCCACGCCGCCGTCCGCGATCTCCACGACGGCGCAGTGCCGTCCCTCGCGCTCCGCCATCCGGGTGCTGACGCGGATCCACTCGTCACCTGCCGCAGGCTTGGCAAGGACGGCATCGACCGCGTTCCCCAAAAGGTTCATGAACACCTGGTTCAGCCTGCCCGGCTGGCACAGCCAGGGAGGAAGCTCTCCGTAGTGCCGCTCGATCCGGACGCGGTCCTTGTAGCTGCCGTTCAAGAGCAAGAGGGCGGCGTCGAGGCACTCGTGCAGGTTCACGCTCTTTCGCTCCGCCTCGTCCAGACGGGAGAAGATCCTCAGGCTGCTCACGATCTCGGCGGCGCGATTCGCGCCGTAACAGGCGTTGTTCACGAGCTCGTTCATGCTCTCGCGCAGCTCGCCCAACTCGTTTTCCCGGCACCATGCCTCGATGCGTCCGATCACCTCATCGCATACCCCGCCCGGCAGCGCCTGGCAGAGCGTCATCAACTCGTCGATCGGCGCCACGGTCTTTTTCAGCCCCTGTACGCTGGCGGCGATGAAGTTGAGGGGGTTGTTGAGCTCGTGAGCGACCCCCGCGGTCAGAAGCCCCAGGGCCGCCATCTTCTCCGACTGCACCAGTTGCACCTGGGCGCGGGTCAGGTTCTCCAGCGTCCGCGCGAGTTCGGCGTTTTGCCGTTGCAGTGCGCCGCGCACCCGGGAGAGCTCTAGATGGGTCTCCACCCGGGCGAGCACTTCCTGCGCCTGGAACGGCTTGGTCACGTAATCCACGCCCCCCTCGTCGAAGGCGCGCAGCTTGTCCTCGGTCTCCACCGCAGCGGAGACGAAGATCACCGGGATGCAGGCGAGTGCGGGGTCGCCTTTCAGCGCGCGGCACACCTCGAAACCGTTCATCTCCGGCATGTTGATGTCGAGCATGACCAGGTCCGGGGGCTGCAGCCGCGCCGCCTTGAGCGCCATGGGACCGTTGATGGCGCCCCGCACCTCGTACCCCTTCTCCTTCAGGATCGACTCCAGCAGCTGCAGGTTGGCCGGGGTGTCGTCGACGATCAGGATCATTGACGTTTTTTCCGTCATACCGTGTCCGCCTCCCTACCCTCCGCCGCAGGCTCCCCCCCCTGCACCGGCGTTTGCTGGAGCACCTCCTCGATCAGATCGAAACGGTACCCTTCCGCATGGTCGCGCAGGCGGTCGGCCACCCCGGGGGCGCTCTCGCCGATGCTGCCGAGCAGGGAAAGGATGCGTCCGCGGTCCAGCTCCCGCGCAGCTGCTATCAGTTCGGAGCGCACCTCCTGCGGCAGGAGCGCCACCGCCTCGGCCATCCCCGCATCGGACAAGGCGTCTTCCCCGCTTGCGACCGGGGCGCCCTCCTCGTCTTCGTACTCGAACTCGACCGGAAGCAGCCGGGCCAGCTTCTCGAAAAGCTCCTCCTCGCGAAACGGCTTGCGCAGGAAATCATCGCCCCCCGCCGCCATGACTTCACGCAACTGATCCTCGAAGACGCTGGCCGAAACGGCTATGATGGGGACTTTCCTCCCCTCGGGCAGCGCACGTATGCGCCTGGTCGCCTCGCGCCCGTCCATGACCGGCATCACCACGTCCATGAAAACGAGGTCCGGCATACGGGAGGCGAAAGCTTCGATGCCGCTTTGTCCGTCCTTCGCCTCGATGACGCTGAACCCCACCGGGGTGAGCATCTTCACCAGGATCTCCCGGTTCGTGTCGCGGTCGTCCACCACCAAAAGCTGCCAGTTCCGCTGTCCCGGCCTCAGGCGCAGCACCCGGCGCGGCTGCCCGGCAGGAACCGGAGCAGGCGCCTGCTCCGCCTCGACTACGGGAAGGGTCACGCGGAAACATGCGCCATGCCCCGGCTCGCTGGAAACCGACAGATCCCCCCCCATGAGCCGGGCGTACTCGCGGCTGATCGGGAGCCCGAGTCCGGTCCCTCCCTGGGTCCTTCGGCCGACGTCCGCCTGCTCGAAGAGGCCGAAGACGTGCTGGATGTCCTCCGGCGCCACGCCGGGGCCGGTATCCTCCACCTCCACTTCCACGAACGGGCGGCCGTCACGCATCTCCCCCCGCGCGCGCAGCGCGACCCATCCCTGGTCGGTGAACTTCACCGCGTTTCCCACCAGGTTGATGACGATCTGGCGCAGCTTCCCCGCATCCCCAAGCACGTAGCGCGGCGTATCCGGACGGACCTCGAGGATGAGCTGCAAATCCTTGGAAGCCGCCTTGGGAGAGAAAACCTCCACCACGTCCTGCAGCACTCCGTGCAGATCGAAAGGGAGCGCTTCGACGCTCATGCGCCCCGATTCGATCTTGGCCATGTCGAGCACGTCGTTGATCAGGGCCAGGAGGTGTTCGCCGGAGCGGTTGACCGTCCTCAGGTTGCGCCGGTTCGCCGGCGAGAGGTTCGGGTCGTGCAGTACGATCTGGCTGAACCCGAGCACCGCGTTCAGCGGGGTTCTGATTTCATGGCTCATGTTGGCGAGGAACAGCGACTTCGCGCGGTTGGCGGCCTCGGCCCCCTCCTTGGCACGGGCCAGTTCGTCCAGGGCGTTACACAGCTGCTGGTTCGCCTGCCGCAAGGAACCGGTACGCTCGTCGATGCGTTGCTCCATCTCCCGGTTGATCTGTTGCAACTCCCTGGTCCGTACGTTCACCTGCTGCTTCAGGACGACCCCGCCGATCAGGCTCATGACGAGGAGCCCCCCCAGCGTCCCCCCGAGGATCTTCAGCCATGCAGGCATGTTCAAGCTCACCTCTTCCGAGGTCCACCGCTTCAGCGTCGCGTAGTACGCGGACTGGGGATCCTTTTTCATCGCGGTGAGGTGGCCGTCGATGACCTCCAAAAGCTGCAGCGGCCCGGCGGCGTCCTTTCGTGCCGCGAAGCAGTAGGGAGCCGGATCGAACATGATCGGGGTATCCTCCAAACCCGATTTCCTGGCGAACATCAACCCGTAATAGCGGTTGGTCACCCCGGCATCGACCTTGCCCGAGGCGATCATCTCGAATTCCGTCTTGTAGTTCGAGACCGGCACCTGGGTTATCTTCAAGCCGAAGCTCTTCGCCTGCCGGTCCAGGGTCTCCAGCTGGATGGTCTTCTCAAGGCCCGCCACACGCTTGCCGTTTAAGTCCAGTATCGACTGGATGCCGCTTCCCTTCCTGGCATAGACCTGCGACCAGCCCGAAAGGACAGCTACCTTGTTGAAGGAATAAACCTTCTCGCGCTCCGCCGTATATGCGACATCAGGCATCAGGTCTATCTCGCCGTTTTGCAGGCGCTCCAACCCCTGGCTCCAGGTCCCGGTCACGTACTGCAGCTGCCACCCTTCCCTTGCGGCTATGTGCTCGATGATGTCGACGAAGATCCCCGCAGGCTTTCCGGCGGCCGAGACGAAAATCTTCGGGGGGTTGTCGTAGATGCCGACGGAGACGGTTCTGGAAGAGGCGAGGACGGCGGTGGGGGCAAGGCATGTCAGCAGAAAAACGGCGGAGAAGAAAAGGAGGGGACAAAAGAAGCGGACGAAGCAGGCAAAGGACGAAGGCAGGTGTGCCTGATCATGCCGGGATCCCGTCGAGTTCATGGGTAACCTCATAGCAGCACAGTTTCCGAAGTCTGCCGCAAGACAGCCCGCACATCGTTCGGGCAGCTACTTTGACAGTACTTCCTGTGACAACACAGTTCCGCAGCCTCTCTGTTAAAGAGCCGCTAATATAGTGCAATCCGCGGGACAATACAATCAAGTCGGCATTGCGATAAACGCAGGTAAAGATTCGATTTCCCTTACAGGGGCCCGATCTAAAGCAGGGACTCCAGCACTGACGCCATCGCCTGGGCGTCGAAAGGCTTGTGCAGGGCCTTCAGGAAACCGTAGTCGCGGAAGTTCGCCATGACCGGGTCGTTGGAGTAGCCGCTCATCACGACGAGGCGCGCTTTCGGATCGAGGGAGAGGATCTGCTGCGCCGCATCCTTTCCCCCCATCCCCCCGGGTATGGTGAGATCCACCAGCACCGCCGAGAAGGGCGCTCCCTCCTGCAGCGCCTCCCGGTACAATTGCACCGCGTCGCCGCCGTCGGCGCAGGTCACCACCCGGTGTCCCAGGTGCCCGAGCACCCCCGCCGCCAGCTGCCGGATCACCTCCTCGTCGTCCATGACCAGCAGGGAGAGCCCGGTGGGAGACTCCTGGCTGATGCGCGTCACCTCGGGTGCATGTTCCTCACCGCTCGCCCCCAATGATGGGAGGTAGACGGTGAAGGTCGTACCGTCCCCTTTTTGAGAATCGACGCTCACGCTGCCGCCGTGTCTTTTGACGATGGAGTAGACCGAGGCGAGACCCAGCCCCTTCCCCTGCGGCTTGGTGGTGAAGTAGGGATCGAAAACCTTCTTGAGGTCCTCCTGCGGGATGCCGCCACCCTCGTCGGAGAACGCGACGCTCACGTACGGTCCGGGGGGGAGCTTCTGCCAGTTGTTCGCCTCGAGAAGGTGGTCGCGAGCGGTGATGACGAGCAGTCCCCCCTCGGGCATCGCCTGCACCGCGTTCATGATGATGTTGCTGAAGGCCTGGCACATCTGTCCCGCATCGGCCTCCACAGCGCTCAGCGATGCCGGGACGTCCACGATCCCCTTCACGGTGGAACCGCTCAGGGTGAGCGAGACGGCCTCGTCCACCAGCACGCCGACCGAGGTGACCGCCCGGACCGGCGCTCCGCCGCGCGCGAAGGTGAGCAGTTGCTTGGCCAGGTCTCCCGCGCGCAGCGACGCGCGTTCCGCCGCCTCCAAAAGAGGCTGGGAGCGGTGCTCCGGCTCCAGTTGCATCCTCGCAAAGGAGAGGTTTCCCATGATGCCGGTCAGGATGTTGTTGAAATCGTGCGCGATGCCGCCGGCCAGGATGCCGAGAGACTCCAGCTTCTCCATCTTTAGCCGCTCGTCCTCCATCGCCTTCAGCGCTTGCTCCGCCTCCCTGCTGCGGTCCCACTCGCGGTTGAAAACCTGCGTGAGTGTCGTCGTCATGATCATGAAGACCAGCACGAAGAGTACCCCGCGATAGAGGTCGTTGTACCAGTTGGCAAGGTAATCGGCCGTGGACATGGCGACGAAGACGTAGAGCGGCTGCGGCAGCGCTATCTTCCGGAAGGAGAAGACCCGCTCCACCCCGTCCACGCTGCTCTTCGTGCGGTAGGTTCCCATGCTCTCGCCTTTGGCGAGCAAAGACCTGAACCGGCTGGAAGTGACCTTGATCTCCGAGCCCCCGGGGGAGCGGTTCAATTTCGGGTAGCGCGCCACGACGCTCAAGTCCGACGCCACCAGCGACAACAACCCCTGCTTGCCGATGTTGAGCTTGGAGAAAGTATGGGACAGGTAGTCGAGGGTCACCCCGGCGTAGGCTAAGCCCGCAAAGGAACCGTCCGGAGCGTTCACGCGCCTGGCAAGGACGATCATCCACTTACCGGAGATGCCGCCGATGAGCGGCTTCGAGATGACGAGCCCCGCGCCGGGGGTGTCGCGCAGGTATATGAAGTAGTCGCGATGGGCGAGGCTCTTCGTGGTTGCCGGCGTGACATCCGGGCCGTATAACGCGACCCCCGCCACATCGGTCGCCCTGAGCGAGACCAGCTCCGGGAGCCGGGCCTGCTGTCGAATTATGAAGCGGCTGAGGGCTGCGGAGTCCACCCGCCCGGCGCCGAGCTGCCGTTCGTACTCGTCGCAGACCGCCTGCAAGGATATGTCTATCTTGGAGAAGATGCCCGATATGTTCTCGTCGAGCACCCTGGCAAGGTTCTGCGTCGTGACGCTAGCCCGCTCCGTGTACACGTCCCGGCTTTTCATCAAGGCGAGCGAGACCATCCCGGCAACGACTATGTTCAGCACCACCACCCCGGCGAAGAGGTGCCTTTTCAGAACATTGACCGATCTGCCGAGTGCTGTGTCAGTCTTAGCTTTTCCCTTTGCCATAAACATGGAGGCGGATGTCAGCTCCTATGAGATTGGTTTTGTATATGTTCCAGACAGTTTGCTTCATTTTGCCAGTATGGCAATAGCTGTAACTAAAATAATCGGGTAAAGCATCAGCCGATAGTATGTCGATGCGGTTTAAGAAAGCATGCAGAGGTAAAACATCTGACATGTCGGCGTCGGGGTGCAAAACCTTTGATTGAGGTAGCTGCACTCCGGGAAAGGACTGCTATATTGAGTAAGGTTTTTTTAATCCTGGTTCCCGCAGACATGAGGCTGCATGGCCCCCTACCTCAGACACTTAAAGCCTACGGAACAGCAACTGCGACGCGGCGCGGCCCTGAGCGGGATGGTGGCTGCCGTCATCGGAGCGATCCATCTCGTCTTCTGGATCTCCGGCCTCCTCACCTCGAGCGGCTTGCACCACTTCGTGATGAAGACGAACGCCTCGTTGTGCCTGCTTCTCTGCGGCCTTGCCGTCGCCGTAGTGGCGGAAGATCCCAGGGGCGCCAGGAGCCTGGCGGCCGTCCTGGCGGCACCGGCGACGGTGATCGCCGCCCTCACCCTGGCGGAGCACCTCTTAGATGTCGATTTCGGCATCGACCAGCTCGTGGCGTATGAACAGCCGGGCGCACTGGGAGTCCTGCACCCGAACCGGATGGGTCCCCCCGGCGCCACCGCCTTCACCCTCTGCGGCATCGGCATTTTCTTGCTGCTGCAAGGGAAAAGGGTGGCGATCCAGGCGGCCCAGTTGCTGGGGGGTGTCCTTTGCCTACTGGGACTTATGGGGTTTCTAGGCTACCTGTACCACGTAGAAGGGCTCTATGCTGCCCCGCGCGTGACGGGCATCGCCTGGCCCACGACCCTATCGCTCATGCTCCTCGGCATCGGGCTTCTCCTCGCCAGACCGCGAGATGCCTTCATGGCGGTGTTCACGTCCCCCACGCCGGGCGGCTTCGTATCACGCGCCCTGCTGCTGCCGGCGGTGACCCTCCCCATCCTGCTCGGGTGGCTCGTCCTCACCGGCGAGGCTTACGGCCTCTACGGCATCACCTTCAGCATAAGCCTCCTCATGCTCTCCTGGATCGTCATCTTCTCCGTGATCGTCTACCAAATAGGCAAACGCGCTGAAGTCCATGTGCAGGCGGTGGAAGACCGGAAGACCCGCGAGGCGCTGCGCCAAAGCGAGGAAAAGCTGCGCGACATCATCGACAACATGGCCGAGGGACTCATCGTCATCGACGTGGAGACTGCGGGGCTCTACTGGAACCGCCGGGCCCTGGAGATGTACGACTTCGAGGAGGAACTCGACGAACTCAAGACCTTCGAGAGCGCGGCACGAACCATCGAACTGAGAACGATGGAAGGGGAACTCCTCCCCCTTGAACAGTGGCCGGTGCGCCGGATCATGAGGGGCGAGGAGTTGCACGACGTGGAGCTTTTGGTAAGGCACCGGGAGCGGAGCTGGCAGAGGATCTACAGTTACCGGGGTACGGCGATCCGTGATGCGCAGGGAAAACTGCACATGGGAGTTCTGACCATTCGGGATATCACGATAAAAAGGCAGGCCCAGGAGGCACTGAGGGAAAGTGAGGAACTGCTGAGCACCGTGCTTGAAACGCTTCCCGTCGGGGTATGGGTGATCACCGCGAGCGGCGACATCCTGCATGGCAACAGGGCTGCTGAAGAGATATGGGGCGGCGCCCCCAAGGTCGGGATCGCCGGATACGAAACGTACAAGGGGTGGCGGACCGATTCCGGAGAAGCGATCGCCGCAGAAGAATGGGGAGGCGCAAGGGCCATCCTGAAAGGGGAGACCATCCTCAACGAAGAAGTAGAGATAGAAGCGTTCGACGGCAGTAGAAAGGTCATCCTCCTTTCCGCGGTCCCCATCAGGAACGACAAGGGCGAGATCACCGGCGCAGTCGCGGTAAACCAGGAAATAACGGCGCGCAAGCGGATGGAGAACGCCCTGCGGGATAGCGAAGAGAAGTTCCGTGCCGTCTTCGAACAGGCGGCCGTCGGGATGGGGCGGGTCTCCTTTGAGGATGCGCGCTGGATCGATGTCAATGCGGCATTCTGCAACATGCTGGGCTACAGCCGGGAGGAGATGCTGGCGACTCCCTGGCCCGACATCACTCACCCCGAGGATCTGGACCTGGACCTTGTGCCGTTCAGGAGGATGGCCGCCGGCGAGTTGGACAGCTACAGCGTAGAGAAGCGCTTCATCCACAAAACGGGGGACCAGGTATGGGCCAGGCTCACCCTTTCGCTCGTGCGCGATCTCGGCGGCAGGCCGAAATTCGAAGTGGCGATCATCGAGGACGTCACGCGCCGGAAAGAGGCGGAGGAGGCGCTGCGCAAGGCGAAGGACGAGCTCGAGCTGCGGGTAAGAGAGCGGACGGCGGAGCTGGAGCAGGCGTACCTTGCCCTGCAGCGGGAAACCGAGCAACGCCTTGCCGCTGTAGAAGACTTGCGGGAAAAGGAGCAGCTCCTCGTTCGGCAGGGCCGTCTGGCGGCCATGGGGGAGATGCTGGCCAACATCGCACACCAGTGGCGGCAGCCGTTGAACGTCCTGGGTCTCATCGTCCAGCAGATGCAACTGACCTACGAACTGGGGCAGTTCAGTGGTGATTTCCTGAAGGGAGAGGTTGCCAGGGTGATGGAGGTCATCCGGCACATGTCGGACACCATCACCGATTTCAAGGACTTTCTGAAGGAGGAGAAGGAGCCGCGGCCGTTCAACGTCAATGCCGCCGTGGCCACCACGGTGAAACTTCTGGAAGCGCCGCTGAAAGCGTTGCGTGTCGATCTCAGCATCGAGGAGACGGACGAACTCATCGTGACGGGGCACCGAAACGAGTTTACCCACGTCATCATGAACCTGGTGAACAACGCGAGGGAAGCCCTCAAGGAGCGTGCGGTGGCCACGCCGCGGATATGGATCAGGCTTTTCAAGGATGGAGAAAGATGCATCGTCACCGTCGCCGACAACGCCGGGGGGATTCCCGAGGAAGTTCTGCCGCGCATCTTCGAACCGTACTTCACCACCAAGGGGCCGGATAAGGGGACCGGGATCGGACTGTACATGTCCAGAAACATCATCGAGAAAGGGACAAGAGGGACTCTCACCGTGCGCAACGGTGAAGAAGGTGCCGAGTTCAGGATCGAGTTTCCCGGCTAGCGACGTGAAGCACCGGCTTATTCGCGGAAGGTAGCGGCCGCGTTCCTACAGAGGTTTGCCGCTTTGCACCTGCACGGTGCCGCCTCGCTCGATCTCCTTTCTGAAGCTCTCCGGAATACGGGCCCAATCAAGGATATCGACGAGGATGGGGAGGTTACTTTCGGCAAAGCACTCTTTCAATTCAAACAGGCGAGTCTGGGGCTGGGATGGATCGGCAACGTTACGGACCACCAAATCCAGATCGCTCCCATCATGGGACGTTCCCTGGACCCGGCTGCCGTAAGCGAGCACCTCGGCATCAGGGAGATGAACCGCCAGCATGTGGCGCACCGTCTCCAGCCATTCAGGACGCAAATCAAGCTTCCGCATCACCCAAACGCTCCAATATGGTAGTCTCCAACGCCCGGGCATCGATGATGAAGCTAGGCAGGAGTTTGAGGGTATCCACGGCAAACCCGACGCCGTAATCGTGAGCAGTGCTGTTTCTGTTGTCGCGGTAGAGGAACCAGCGTTCGACAGCATCGGAATCCAGCAGCCCATGCTTCGACGCATGCCGGAGCACATCTTTGTAGGTTAAACCGTCGACCTCTCTTGGGCTGCCGGTATATGCCTTTAGTGCCTTACGAAGGAGCTTGCCGCCGGTTTCCAGCGTCAACTCGAATCCTTTGACAACTGCGTTCCTGTATATCTCGTACTCGATGCTGTCAGAGGCGGATGCGGCGAGAAGAGTGAGGGAGCTTTCCAGGGTCCTGATGCAGCGGGCAAAATGATCAGTGTTAAGGTGCATCGATGTCTCCTGCTGCTTTAGACAGTTCCCCATCAGGCCAGGAAATGGAATAAAAAAAGAGGCCAGCTATTTCTAGCTGGCCTCTTCACTTTCTAGTGGTGCCCAGAGACGGAATCGAACCGCCGACACGAGGATTTTCAATCCTCTGCTCTACCGACTGAGCTATCTGGGCAAGAGACCAACTTTATACTTTGAATCGCCGACTGTGTCAACCCTTTTCTTCTAATTTTTACAGTCTGCCTTCAATACCGTCCACACCTGACACACAGCCGCTTGACTGATAAAGGGAAAACCTTCCCTCACCCTGTCCCTCTCCCTACGTGCGAGGGGACATGAGGCACGGGCTCAGGCTGAAATCGGTCGCCGGATGGCGCTAGGCGCGGGAGATGAAACGTCCGTCGCGGGTATCGACCTTGATTTTCTCGCCGCTTTCGAGGTACGGCGGCACCTGCAGACGCAGGCCGGTCTCGAGGAGGGCTTCCTTGGTCTGGGCGGTCGCCGTGGCGTTTTTCAGCGCGGGAGCGGTCTCGGTAACGATGAGTTCGACGACCATGGGGAGGTCGACGCTCACCATGCGTTCCTGGAAGATGCCGAGCTGCACTTCGGTGCCGTCCAGAAGGAACGGTGCGATGGCTTCGAAGTTGTCTTCTTCCATCTCGAACTGCTCGTAGTTCTCGAGGTCCATGAAGACGCCGCGGCCGCCGTCGGCGTAGAGGAACTGTCCCTTGTGACGCTCGAAGTCTGCCTCGTCCACCTTGTCGCCGGAACGGAAGGTCTTCTCGAGCACCTGCGCGGTGAGCAGGTTGCGGTACTTGGTCTTCACCATGGTGTTGGCGCCGCGGGCGGAGGGGGACTGGAAGGCTACATCGAGGATTACACAGGGAGCGCCGTCAAGCTTGATGACGAGGCCCTTCTTGAAGTCATTGGTGGTATACATGCTCAATCTCCTTTACGAAATGTCCCTTTTTAGCAGAGTTCTGTGATAAATTCAACCGCGCCATGAAGGCGGCAATGACAGTTAAACGGAGGCAGAGTGAAGATAGATACCGAGTTTATAAAGTTGGACAGTTTCCTGAAGGCGGTTGATGCGGTCTCGTCGGGCGGCGAGGCGAAGATCATCATCGGCGAGGGGATGGTGTCGGTGAACGGCGAGGTCGAACTGCGCCGCGGCAGGAAACTGCGTCCCGGCGACAAGGTGGAGCTTGAGGGGAAAAGCTTCCAGGTGGAGTAGCGCTACCCCCCGGCGCGCTTCGCCTTGTAGCCGCGTTTCAGGAGTTCGGCAAGCAGAACCTCGGCGTGGTCACCCTGGATCTCGATCACGCCGTCTTTCGCAGTACCGCCGCAGCCGCAGCGTTTTTTAAGCTCGGCGGCCAGCGCGGTAAGCGCCGCAGCATCGAGTGGAAGTCCGGTGATGACGATGACTGTCTTGCCGCCGCGTCCCTTGGTCTCCCGCCTGAGCCGCACAGTGCCGTCACCGGCGGGTGCTGCGGACTTTTTGCAGATGCAGGATTTGGCGGGTTTGCCGCAGCCGGGGCACATGCGGCCGAATTCGGAAGAGTAGACTACCGGGGCGTCGTTGGAGCTGGTCTTTTTCATGGCTCGTTTGTAGCAGAAAAGACACGAAGTGTCACGCAAACCCGTTAACCCAAACTCGCTCACGCAAAGACGCAAAGTCGCAAAGAGAGGCAAAAGATTTAACGTGCCCTCTCCCCCCGGGAGAGGGTGCCCAAAGGGCGGGTGAGGGCGTCGCCCCGAAGTGAGGGGTTGCAGCTGCCAATGCCCTCACCCTGCCCCTCTCCCGGAGGGAGAGGGAATGGTGGATCTGGAACCGGTTTGTTCTTACCTTTAGTAGCAGTTCTTTCTTTGCGCCTTTGCGTCTTTGCGTGAGGCGCGTTTTTGTCTGTGTCACAATAAAACCGGCCTGGGCACCTCGCTCTCCATGATGGGGCGCGGCGTGAGCCGGTCGGGGATCTTCAGTACGGTGGTCCCGGGCGGGGGCTCGATCTCCTGGTAGAGCGGCTCACTGCCGCGCTGGTTCGTCTTAGAGAAATGCATGGGGAGCACGTACCTCGGACGCAACCGGTCCAGGAGCATGTTGAACTCGGTGGTGCAGAGGTGGCGCGACAGCTGCGCCTTTTGCTGCTGCGACGCAAGGAAGGCGCACTCGCACACCAGCAGCGTCACCCCCTCCAGAAGTCCGGCCAACTGCTCGACGTTATCCTTGGAGTAGCCGATGTCGGTGCAGTATCCGATGCCGGCCGGGTCCTCGATCTTCCGGATACGCTGGTACAGTGACGCGGCATCGGGCGCCCATCGCTCTTCGATCCCGCCATCCCCGCGATGCAGGTAACTGATGCGCTGTCCTTCCATCGCCCCGTCACGAAAAAGACGCGCCATCTCCTTCAGCCAGTTCCCCCTCTCCATCCCTTCCGCTGCCAGGCGCGCTTCATCGACCACGAAGGCGGCTCCCTCGTCCACACGGTAGGCCATGACCGGGATGCGGTGCTCGCACTGCGTCGCGCTTACCTTTAGGTGGCGGTTCTCGTAGAGGATCCCGTTGCGCTCCCCTTCCCTGCTCGCGGCGAAGGCCTCGGCCCCGCGGTAGAGCGTGCTGCGGACGCGCCCGTTTACCTCAACCTCGTTCACCCGGAAGTTCCCCCAGAAGGTATCGGCGAGGTTCCAGTCGTAGCAGGCGAACTTGCTCGCCATACGGCTTGAGAACCCGGAAGGACCGAAGACATCGATGGTACGGGGCGAGGCGTGGCTGTGGCGGATGACGCTGTCCATCCCCATGAAGTGGTCCATGTGGGCGTGGCTTATGAAGATGGCGTCGATGGAGGTGTAGACCCTTTTGGCGAGATGATGCATCTTGCCGCAGTCGAAGAGGATGGCGCGCCCGGTCGGTCTCACCCGGACCAGGAGCAGCGGATCATCAAAGAGACCGGCGAAGAAGGTCGGTTCGAGGTAGCGGAACGGTTTCGGCATGCGCAGAATTTTACCATTAGATTGACCTGCATCAATTGCAACACACTCTCTGCGGGTTACAGTTCCTATCAAGAACGCACATCACTGACAAGGAGTAGCGACATGGCAGAGAAAAAAGGCGTGGCACTGGGCGAGGCACTGAATCTGGCGAATCTGGCGGGCTATCAGGACGGCGCCGTGGTCAGCAGGACGGTCATAGACAAGCCTGTAGGCACCATCACCGCCTTCGCCTTCGATGCGGGTGAAGGACTGAGCGAACACACCGCTCCCTACGATGCCTTCGTTCAGGTGATAGACGGTGAGGCGGAGATCAACATAGACGGGAAGCCCCACAACGTGACGGCCGGAGAGATCATCATAATGCCGGCAAACATACCGCACTCGCTGCGCGCGGTGAAGCGCTTCAAGATGCTTCTCGTCATGATAAGGGCTTAAAACCTTAAAAGCGGACCACAGAGGACACCGAGGAAAGGCCAAGGCCAACACAGAGGGAAAAATTGAACATACCCTCTCCCGCCGGGAGAGGGTGCCCAGAGGGCGGGTGAGGGCATTGCCACGAAGTGAGGTGCGGCACTGCCGACGCCCTCACCCTAGCCCTCTCCCAAAGGGAGAGGGGATCATGTTGATCCTGTAAGCCCTCTGTGGGCCTTGGTGGACCTCCGTGGTAACGCTTTTGTTTGACCCTTTTTCAACCATGGGCTATGCTCCGATGCGTTGCAGCACAGCAATCTGTCGGAGCGGGGTCATGCATTTTTTCAATGTCGAGCAGTGGCGGCAGCACGTCGCCCTTGATGTCGGAACGGCAACCACTCGTATCGCCACCGGAAGCTCACAGCTCTTTGAGCTCCCCTCAAAAATCGGCGCCACCAAGGCGCTTCGCAATGGTGTCGTCGTGGACGGCGATGCCGCATACCGCATCCTCCACCCCATCCTGGAATGCCGCCGCGTCTTCGGCATCGTGAAGCCGAGCATCCTCGGCTGCGCACCGACCGACGCGAGCGAGCAGGAAAGAGAACTCCTCACCCACTGCATCATGAAAGCAGGTGCGGCCTCGGTGTCCATAATTCCGGAACCGCTCGCCGCCGCGGTCGGAGCCGGCCTTGACGTCTCATCTCCCTATGCCCAGATGGTGGTCGATATCGGGGAAGGGGTCACCGACTGTGCGGTGATCCGCTCCGGAAGGCTCGTCGCAAGCTACGCCCTCAGGGGCGGGTGCTGCCGGATGCGCGAGGCCATCGCAGCCCGCCATTCGATGAGCGAGGACGCGGCAGACCTGCTCCTTCGCGACTGCGGCATCAACGCACCTGAGGATGTCATGGGAAGCATGGCGGTCGCTGCTGCCGTCAAGCCGGTCCTGGAAGAAATCGCCGATGGCGTCGACAGCTTCCTAAGGGACCTGCCAGACGAATGGGGATGCGACATCATCTACGGCGGCATCTGCCTGACCGGCGGTGGTGCGCTCATCCCAGGGGTGCGCAGGCTGCTCGAGGAACGGACCGGCGTCAACGTCACCCGGGCAAGAAATCCGCGCCGCGCCGTAGTCGAGGGCGCACGCGCCATTCTGCCGGTCGTCGTCATGCTGAACAGGTGGAAATAGCGCTGGAGGGACTGGCTCCGCCAAGTGCCTGTCCCCTTAGGCTTGACGACAAGTGGGTCCACGAAGCGCTGCAGGTGACCTCGCGCTCCCCCCTTTGCGAAGGGGGGACGGGGGGGATTTGGTTATACTTCACCGGTTCAGCGCTTAAGCAGACGCTGGAGCGTCCGAGGCTTCGCGTTTTCCACCTGGAGCGCAGGAACGATCCAACAGGTACTTCCTTGGTCTGACCAAGGCAAATCCCCCCTGCCCCCCCTTTGTATAGACCGGAGACATAGGTTACACATGTTCGGAGACATGGGTGACACTTATTACCAAGAAGTGACTTTCCTCTTTGGAGGTGGGCATGCCTTGGCAAGAGGTGACAACCATGACCCTCAGGGCA
>NZ_RAHW01000006.1 GCF_004117875.1 Geomonas oryzae
AAGACACCCCGAGCGTCGAGACCGTGACGTTGTCCACAAATGGGACGCTGGTTGTCACCGACGCTGATCAGCATCAGTCGGCGATCAATACGGCCGTCGCACCGGTGGCGAGCGAAGGCGCACTCGGCCACATCACGATCGACAGCGCCGGTCACTGGACTTACAGCGTTGCCAATGCCGATGTGCAGTACCTCGGCAACGGGGAAACCAAAGTCGAGACCTTCACCGTCCAGAGTGTCGACGGCACCAGCCACGACATCGTCATCACGATCAACGGGACGAATGACATCCCGACCTTCACCGGGGCAGACTCGGGCTTCGTGACCGAGGACACTCCGAGCGCTGAGACAGTAACGTTGTCGACTAATGGGACCCTTGTTGTTACCGATGCTGATCAGCACCAGTCGGCCATCAACACGGCCGTTGCACCGGTGGCGAGCGAAGGCGCCTTGGGCCACATCACTATCGACAGCGCCGGTCACTGGACTTACAGCGTTGCCAACGCCGACGTGCAGTATCTCGGCAATGGTGAAACCAAAGTTGAAACCTTCACCGTCCAGAGTGTCGACGGCACCAGCCATGACATCGTCATAACTATCAACGGGACCAACGACATTCCGACCTTCAGTGGCGCCGACTCTGGGTACGTCACCGAAGACACCCCGAGCGTCGAGACCGTGACGTTGTCCACAAATGGGACGCTGGTTGTCACCGACGCTGATCAGCATCAGTCGGCGATCAATACGGCGGTCGCACCGGTGGCGAGCGAGGGCGCACTCGGCCACATCACCATCGACAGCGCCGGTCACTGGACTTACAGCGTTGCCAATGCCGATGTGCAGTACCTCGGCAACGGGGAAACCAAAGTCGAGACCTTCACCGTGCACAGCGTCGACGGCACCAGTCACGACATCGTCATCACTATCAATGGCACCAATGACGTTCCGACCTTCACCGGGGCCGACTCGGGCTACGTGACGGAAGACACCCCGAGCGCTGCAACTGTCAATCTGACTACCGCCGGGACTCTGGTTGTCACCGATCTCGACCAGCACCAGTCGGCGATCAACACGGCGGTCGCACCGGTTGCCAGCCAGGGGGCCCTCGGCCACATCACTATCGACAGCGCCGGTCACTGGACTTACAGCGTTGCCAATGCTGATGTGCAGTACCTCGGCAACGGAGAAACGAAAGTCGAGACCTTCACGGTGCAGAGTGTTGACGGCACCAGCCACGACATCGTTATAACGATTAACGGTGCCCCTGACTTGCCGACTCTTGATTCGCACAGCGTCTACATGCCGGATTCTTCTTCAGAGATGACTGGCGACTATGCTAACGGATATGCGCTGCAAATCGGCGCACCTTCCGGTGGGGACACTGGTGATGCAATAACCATTAAGGTTGGAACTTTGCCTACTACAGGCACGGTTGGGTATGTCGACGATACCGGCTTCCATGCCGTTGCTGCGAACCAGACACTAACATCCGCACAGCTGCAGTCATTGGTTTATCAGCCAGACGGCTTGGCAACGTTCGATCCGGCGACTGGATTCGGTAAGGCCGGCGCCGACAATGTTCAGTTCACCTACACGGTTAATAATGGATTCGATTCGGCAACAGGAACAATCGATCTGCACACGCTGCTTGGCACCGGTGGTTACATTGCAGAGGTACAAGTCGGCAGTGTCTCTCATCCCTTGACTTCGGGAAGCAATCAGTCCGTTCAATTTGCAGTGGATCCGATATTGGCATCGGTTACAGACTACTCTCAGTCCGCTATCCAGCTCACGACCGACTTCATGAGCATGAACACGAAGACATTGACGTACCAGGTTGAGAACCAGGTAAATGTTAAACTGGTCATTGACGGGCACACTTTCACGGTTGTCTCTGCCAGCGACACCGCGCATGTGAATTGGCAGGCGATACCTGGCAGTGGTGGTGACGGCGATTTGAATGTGGATCACGGCGCCTATTGGACCAGCGTGAACACTAATGCCCCTGCTGGCGCCAACACCATCCAACAGCACAGCATTTCGTTCAATGACATCTCAGATGGAACTACCACGCTAGCTTCCTATCTGGCTAACCATCCGCAGGCCCCGGGCTCTGTCTGGACCGTGGTGTATGACGATATTAAATCAGGGAACGAACAGGCACGGTACATACATCTCTCGATCGTCCAGGATGTAAGCGCGCAAAACGCAGTGTCCACGGTGGGGTCAAGCGGCAACGACGTGATCTACGGAACTACGTCCCATGGCGACAATCTCAGCGGTGGTGCCGGCGATGACGTCATTACCGGGCGCCAGGGCAATGACATAATCTCTGGCGGTGCAGGACATAACACCTTGACTGGCGGCGCAGGTGCCGACACCTTTAAAGTCGGTGCAGGGCACGACACAATTAAAGACTACACCGCCGGTGAAGACAAAATAGTCATTGAACCGACGCACACGGACGCTCTCTTCGAACAGGCGGACGGATCCACTACGGCACATCTTACCATCTACAATAACGGCGCTCAGGTGGGGACGGTGACTTTTGAAAACGTCAGTAACTCAACGGATCTTTTGAATTCCCTTATTCATGACGATCCCACGATTCATAAGTAAGGTTCACTGATCATTTAGACCAGAGCTGCCGCGAAAGGTATCTTTCGCGGCAGCTTTTTTTGTATGAAATAGAACATGCTGCGGCTTCCCTGTGACTTAAATTGTTTTTCATCCTCCTCCGCAGGATTCCCTTGACACTCCCGCCGCAAGAAACTATAGCTATAACGTCCACTTCACCCAATCCTTCTCCGCCCTTGACGGGCTTTTCGGGGAAACATGTACTGGGAATCTTTCGGCTTCAAAGAACCGCCTTTCGCACTTACTCCTAACCCGTCCTTTCTCTTCCTGAGCGCTCCGCACCAGGAGGCCTTCGCGCACCTGCTCTTCGCCATCGAGAACCGCGCTGGCTTCATCGAGCTCTCGGGCGAGGTCGGCACCGGGAAGACCACCATCGTCAGGACGCTCCTGAACCAGCTCGACCCGGAAACGCACCGCACGGCTCTGATCTTCAACCCGATCCTGTCGCCCTTAGGCTTCATGAAGGAGGTGAACGCGGAGTTCGGCCTTTCCTGCGAGGGGGACGAGATCCGCGACCTGCACGCCGCGCTCAACGCCTTCCTACTCGAGGAGAATCGCGCCGGTCGGACCGTGGTGCTGGTCATCGACGAGGCGCAAAATCTCTCCATCGAGGTGCTGGAGCACGTCCGGCTCATCTCGAACCTGGAGACGGAGAGCGCGAAGCTCATCCAGATCGTGCTGGTCGGGCAACCTGAGTTGAACGCGCTTCTGGGCCGGGACGAACTGCGCCAGCTCGACCAGCGCATCACGGTGCGCTACCACCTCAAACCGATGTGCTTCGAGGATACCTGCGCTTACATCAGGCACCGGATCAGGTTCGCCGCCGACGGCAGGGAGCCGCTCACCTTTTCCCTGGGGGCCTTCAGACGTATCTACCGGTTTTCAGGTGGACTGCCGCGCCTGATCAACGGCGTTTGCGACCGTGCCTTGCTGCTCGCCTACACACGGGAGTGCAAGGAGGTGAGCAAGACGATGGCGTCTCTCTCCATCGCTGATCTGCGCCGGGAGAGCCCGCGCAGGCGGTACACCCTTCAGGTCCGGGTGCTTTCGGCCGCACTCGTGGTGTGCGTTATGGTCATCGCCGGCTTCTCCATCGCCTCGTTGCATCTTTTCGGAAAAGGTGAGAACAAGGCGGTGCAAAAGGTCTCTGAGCCCAAAGAGGCCAAGGTGAAGGCAAAGGAAACGGCGCCTTTCTCGGCCGAGTCCGCCCGGCAGGCGATAGCCGCTCAGCCGGCTCAGGACAACCTTTATGCCGCGTTGAACGCGGTACTCGGCGCCTGGCAGGTGCCGAAAATCGACCCGGTGGCAGGTCAGCCCGACAACATCCGTACCCTGGCGCGGCAGCGCGGCCTCACCGCCACCAAACAGAACGTAAGCTTCGAAACTCTCGAGCGGCTGGACGCCCCGGCGCTACTTCATCTCGTTCTCCCCGGAAACGTCGAACGGCTGGTGGCCCTGGTCGGGCTGGACGGCGATCAAGTGCGCGTCGTCCCCGCCATAGCAGGAAGATCGACCCTGTCCCGGGCTGAGTTCGGGCAGTTGTGGAGCGGCGGCGCCACCTTGCTCTGGAAGGACTTCCACGGCATAGCCACCAAGGGCGCCGACAAGGTGGCGGGGACCAGGCAACTGCAGGAGCTTTTGAAGCAGGTCGGCTTTTACGCCGGGACGCCTAACGGTACCTTCGACGAGGCCACGAAAACGGCCCTTGCCGAGTTCCAGCGCAGGGAGCAAGTGACGGCGGACGGCAAGGTGGGAGCCCAGACCCTCATCCTGCTTTACCGGCGCGCCGGCGGTTTCTTCCCTCCGGGGCTTGCCAAGGCGAGCGGGACGAACGGCAAACAGACTACGGGGCGGATCTGACATGAGCCTTATCCTTGATGCATTGAGAAAAATGGAGCAGGAACGCAGAAGCAAGCGCGGCAACGGCCAAGACCTGCGTCCCGAGGTGCTTCGCTACCGCCTGGCCGCCCAGCCCAAGGAAAAATCCCGCTATCCGTTGGCTATCGTGGCCGGACTCGTGTTGGTCTGTGCCGGTCTGGGGGCGGGCTTCATGCTTAAGGGACACGGTGCCATGCAGGTTGCCGACCAGGCGCCCGCCGCCGTTCCCGCCGCACAACCTGCCGTGGCGGTACAGCCCCCGGTCGCGACGGTGCCGGCGCCTGCTGCTCCTGCAGCGGTCGCGGTTCCGCAACCGGTTCCCGCGCCGTCTGCCGCCGCTCCGGCAGCTCCAGCCCAGCCTGTGGTTGGAGGCGCCATACCCGTTTCGTCCCCGGCGGACCCGGTCAGAAAAACTTCCCGCTCCGCCGTTACACCCTCTGTTCAGGACGCACCCGCGCAGCCGAGGGCGCCGCGCGGGGAAAGTGCGAACGCTGCCGCTGGCGGGCAGGATATCGTCATCTCCGGCATCGCGTATCAGGACGAGCGTCGCATGCGCCGTGCGGTGCTGAACGGAAGCCTGGTAGGCGAGGGGGCCGAGGTTGCCGGAGCCCGGGTGGTCGAGATCAAGGAAACCAAGGTGAGGCTGTCCAGGGGAGGGCACGTCTTCGAGATTCCCTTCTCCTCCGGGTTGCAGTCCCGCTGAGTTCTCCCCTTGACGCCCCCGGTCTATTCGCGTGGACCGTGGGGCAGTCTCTCTCAAAAAAAAATAGCACTGTAAAGAAAAATACCGGACAGATGCGGTCTCACAGTGGATAATTGGCTCCAACAGGAGGTGATGTCATGCTGCGGACGCGTGTGTATCTGACTTCCGGGCTCTTGTCATTGGCACTGGGTGGTTGCAGTTCAGGCAACTTCATGGTGAGCAAGGAAAACGTCAGCTTCTTCATCACCAGCGATAGACCGGAGTTGAGACTCGTGCTGTGCGATTCCGGTGACATGGAACGGATCGCGAGAGACTCGCACCTGCAGGACCACCTGCAGCAGACGCTGAAAGAAAAGATCTGTGCGGTGCATAAAGACAGGAAGGACCTGAAGGCGCTGCTTGCTTCGCTGGACAAAGACCAGCTTGCGGCTTTCATGGATGCCTTCCGTAAGAACGGCTATGAGATAAATATCGTTGCGGACGGCTGAGCCGGCGGATGACGCGTCCGTGCGACGCTGATGCGGCGAGGGGAGCAAGGAGGCAGGGCATGAAGACTATCGGCATGGTTGGGGGACTCGGGCCTGAGTCCACCGTGGACTACTACCAGCGCATCATCCAGGCCTTCCGGGTTCCCGGAAGCCTCGCCGCGCCCGAAATGGTGATCTACAGCGCGAACCTGGAGGAGGTGCTGGACCTGGTGGCCCGGCGCGAGTGGACCCATCTCATCTACCTGCTCGTGCAGAAGGTCAGGGCCCTGCAGAAGGCGGGGGCGGATGTCGCCATCATTACGGCCAACACGCCGCACGTTGTTTTCGAAGAGGTAAAGGCGAAAACGACCCTTCCTATGATCAGCATCGTCACCGCGACCTGCGAAAAGGCGCAAGAGTTGGGCGTAAAGAAGGTAGCGCTCCTCGGCACCCGCTTCACTATGCAGGAGAATTTTTTCGCTCCTCCCTTTAACGCCGCCGGTATTTCGGTGGCGGTTCCCAACGAGGCCGAGCAGGAGTACATCCACGAGAAGCTGATGACGGAAATCGAGTTGGGCGTCTTCAAGGATGAAACGAGGAAAGGGCTGATCGATATCATCGACCGCATGGTGCGTGAAGAAAAAGCGGAGGCGGTCATCCTCGGCTGCACCGAATTGCCGCTCATAGTGAGGGATGGCGACTACGACACCACCTTCCTCAACACCACGGCCATTCACGTTGAAAGCGTGGTCAGGTATTGCAGGGAAGGAAGAAAATGGTGAGTCAGCCGGTGTAGTGATAGCGGCAGGCAATGACAACACGTGGAATGAAAGAAGAGGGGGGAGTATGAAGAAATTGATGGTTCTGGCGATGGTCCTGATTGCTTCGACTTCCTTCGCCGGACAGAAGAAAAAGGTGTCAAAGGAAACGGCCGCCTCCGTTACGCTCCAGGAGAAATGGGATGCCGATCCCTCCTTGCTGAAGCTCGACTGCAACGACAACATGTGCGTCTACGGGATCAAGGGAACGGCCCAGATCATCGACGCCGATACCAACGTCCGGTCCGCGTGGGTCGCCTTTCTCTACACCAACGAAGGGCGCAAGACGCTCTCGCCCCAGTTGAAGGGGAGCTATTACAGCAAGGAAAAGTGGAACATCAACTGCAACGACCTGAAGATGAACGTCTCATCGATCCACTATTACGATGCCAAAGGGACTCCGCTCAATTCCTACAACAACGACGAGGAATGGTCCGATATCGTTCCCGGCAGCTTCGGCGAGACGGTGGCCGCCATCGTCTGCTCCATCGAGGACAACGGGGACGAGGACGAGACCCCCGCGCAAGAGGTCCCTGGTGAATCGGTCAAGGAAGGGACCGTCTTTTAGGGCCCATGACTCCTGCCCAAGGGACATCGCGGCTTAGGATGCTGCTTCGGGCACTGCGCTCCCGCAACTACCGGCTTTTCGTGGCCGGCCAGAGCGTCTCGCTCGTCGGCACCTGGATGCAGCAGGTCGCCATGAGCTGGCTCGTCTACCGCCTTACCGATTCCGCCTTCCTGCTCGGCGTGGTCGGCTTCACCAGTCAGATTCCCACCTTCGTTTTTTCACCCGTCGCAGGTGTTCTCGCCGATCGCATGGACCGCAGGCGTCTTTTGATGATCACCCAGGCGCTCGCCATGGTGCAGGCCGCGCTCCTAGCCGCAGCGGTGATGCTCGGGGTGGTGCAGGTCTGGCATATCGTGGTCCTGAGCCTGGTCCTCGGCATGGTGAACGCCTTCGACATACCGATCCGGCAGTCCTTCGTGGTCGAGATGGTGACGAACCGGGAGGATCTCGGCAACGCCATCGCCCTTAACTCCTCCATGGTGAACGCCGCCCGCCTGGTCGGTCCGACCGTCGCCGGGCTCCTGGTCGCTTCGGTCGGGGAGGGAATCTGCTTTCTTTTGAACAGCGCGAGCTACCTTGGCGTGCTGCTGGCGCTGTTCGCCATGCGCATCGAGCCGCGTGAGGGCGACGGTAAGCCGCGGCGTCACGTCCTGCACGAACTGAAGGAAGGTTTCTTCTACGCCTTCGGCTTCGCCCCCATCCGGAGCATCCTGCTTTTGATCGCGCTGATGAGCCTCACCGGCATGCCCTACACCGTGCTGATTCCGGTCTTCGCAAGGGATATTCTGCACGGCGGTGCCCACACCTTCGGCTTTCTCATGACCGCAGCAGGCTGCGGCGCACTGGCGGGGACCATCTATCTCGCTTCCCGAGACAGCGTGCTCGGCCTCGGGCGGGTCATCGTCGTCTCGGCCGCGCTCTTTTCCGCCGGGGTCGCCGCCTTCGCCCTTTCCGGCAATATCTCCCTCTCGTTGATCGCCCTCATGGTGGCCGGCTTCGGCGCCATGACCATGGTCGCCTCGTGCAACACCATCCTGCAGACCATCCTGGAGGAGGACAAGCGGGGGCGGGTGATGAGCTTTTTCACCGTGGCCTTCATGGGGATGACGCCTTTTGGCAGCCTGGGGGCGGGGACCATGTCACGCATGGTGGGGCCCCGTGTGACGCTCGTCGTCGGTGCCGTCTGCTGTCTGCTGGGGGCTCTCGTTTTCGCGAGGAATCTGCCGCGCATCAGGGCACTGGTGCGCCCGATTTATGCCCGCATGGGGATCGTGAAGGAGGTCGCCCAAGGGATGGAAAGCGCGGCGGAACAGCCTCCCATGCCGGAGGAAAAACAATGAAGAAGAAAGGGTGCGCTTGGCATGTTTGAGTTTCTGACGGTTGGTCTTGTTCTCGGGTTTTCGGCGGGGTTTTCGCCGGGGCCGCTTCTCATGCTGGTCATCTCGGAGACGCTCACCCACGGCACCCGCTCCGGCGTCCGGGTGGCGCTCTCGCCGATCATCACCGATTTCCCCATCATCCTGGCCACCGTGCTGTTGCTGATGAACCTTTCCGGCTATCACGGCGTCCTCGGCGTCGTCTCCCTGGCAGGGGGACTGTTCGTGCTCTACACGGGGTACGAGTCGCTGCGCGCCCGGCCGGTCGCACTGGAACTCCCGAAGGAGCCGCCGAAGTCGCTGCGCAAGGGGATACTCACCAACTTCCTGAGTCCGCATCCCTACCTCTTCTGGATCACGGTCGGCGCTCCCATTCTCACCAGATCCCTCAATATCGGCATCACCGCTTTTCTCGCCTTCATCGGAAGCTTCTACCTCTCCCTGATCGGGGCGAAGATCATCCTCGCCGTGGCGGTGGGGAAGTCGCGGGCCTTCATGGGAAGCCGCCTCTACCTCTGGATCATGCGTCTTCTCGGGGGGCTTTTGACCTTCTTCGCGCTGCTTCTCTTCCGGGAGGGGCTCAGGCTGCTGGGGGCGTTGTGAGGCTGGGATGAGGCTGGGATGAGGCAGTGGGGCGTTCTCGTTGTTGCCGTTGCAGTCAGTAATGGTAGCGGGCCTGGAGGAAATCCACGCGCTCGTCGGAAACCAGGTAGACGAGGCGATGCTCCTGGGTCAGGCGGCGAGACCAGACGCCGGGTGAGAGGTACTTGAGCGGCTCCGGTTTTCCTATTCCTTTGAATGGGTCGCGCAGGACCGCTTCCACCAGTGAGAGAGCCCGCAAGGCTGTCTTACGGTCCACTTCGACCCAGTAGCGCAGATCCTCGCGGAACTCAGGCAGAAATACGGCGGCACGCCGCTTAGCCTCCAAGACCCAGTTCCTCGCGGAGTTCACCGGCCGTCTCAGGTTCGCCCTCGCCCTTTAGTGCGCGCTCAAGAGCGCCCAGGAGGCGTTGCGCATTTTTCGGCGAGCGCATCAGGTGCGCCGTCTCAACCAGGCTCGCCAGTTCGTCCGCCGATATCATGGCCACGCTGTCGCCGTTGCGGCGATCTATGATGACGATTTCGCGGTTCTTGGTCACCTGGTCGCAAAGGCCGGCAAGGTTGGCCCGGGCGTTGGTGTACGAGGTCTTCAGCATGTTCCCTTCCTCCTGAGTTGTACAGGAACACTGTACTTTAGTTTTCTCCTTTTAGCAACCTTCATCCTCTCCAGCTCGCCCCCCCCGTCCGGAGCGCGTCAAAAAGACGGTCGCCAAAGAGCATCTATATGGCAAGTTCTGAATCGTAATATATATTGACACGTCTATTAGTATGCACTAAATTGCCGCAAGCGCGTGAACCGGCACCTTTTTCGGCCGGAGTCTTTCGGTTGGCAGCCGAATGACGCTTCCCGCGTCGGCCGCTTTTAGCGGTTATCCTTCGCGAAAGCGAGATCGTGCAATGGCGAAAAAAGCTTCCACCGCAGCAAAGCCCACCGCAGCCCCCTCCACACCGGCCGCATCGACGGCCACGGCACCGCAAACCTGGCTCGATAAAGCGCTTCCGATGTTTCTCATCCTCCTAGTCGCGTTGGCGGGTTACGCAAACACCTTCGGGGTTCCCTTCGTCTTCGACGACCAGACTTCCATCATCGACAACCAGGCGATCAGGGACGTCGGGCGGTTCCTCTCCGGAGACGGATTCGCCTACAACCCGCGGCGCTTTGTGGGGTACCTCACCCTTGCCCTCAACTACCATTTCTCCGCGCTGGAGCCTGCCGGCTATCACGCGGTCAACCTCGCCATCCACGTCGCCTGCGGCTGGGTCGTGTACGCTCTTTGCCGGGTCACGCTCTCGACCCCTTTCTTCCGCGCGAAGTCGCTGCCGCGTTCGGCCACCGCGACGATACCGTTTCTGGCCGCCCTGCTCTTCGTGGCGCACCCGGTCCAGACCCAGGCGGTGACCTACGTGGTGCAGCGCCTGGCATCGCTTGCCACCCTTTTCTACCTTGCCGCCCTTCTTTGCTACGCGAAGGGGAGGGTGCTACAGGAGGAAAGCTGCAGCACCTTCCCGGCACGTGGCGTGGTTTTCTTCCTGCTCGCTCTGGTTTCCGCGCTCGCTGCATTCGCCACCAAGGAGATCGCCGCGACGCTTCCCCTGGCGCTTTTGCTCTACGACTTCTCCTTCTTCGGCAAGGGGATGAAAAAACGCTACCTGCTTGTGGCCGCGTCCGTCCTCTGCATCGCGGCAATCGCAGTGGCCGTCGCCACCGCGGAGCGCCCGATCGGCGAGCTCATCTCCGACATCTCCCGCGCCACCATGGAGACCCAGCAAGTGTCCCGCCTGGACTACCTGCTGACCCAGTTCAGCGTGATCGTCACCTATCTGCGGCTCCTGGTCCTGCCGGTCGCCCAGAACGTGGACTACGATTTCCCGGTCTACAGCACCGTCCTCACTCCGCCGGTATTCCTCTCCTTTCTCGTGCTGGCGCTTCTCTTCGCCTTGGCGCTGTATCTGTACCGGTTATCCGCGCCCCAGGCCGGCGACGCCGCAGAAGAGAAGGGGAGGGAAGGGTACTTAAGGCTCATCGGTTTCGGCATCCTCTGGTTTTTCCTGACCCTCTGCGTGGAGTCGAGCCTCATCCCGATCTCCGACGTCATCTTCGAGCATCGGCTCTACCTTCCCTCTTTCGGCGCCTTCCTGGCCTTCGCCGCCGTTTTCGCCATGGCCTTCGAAAAGAGTGCTTCCTCGACGCGCGTTGCCGTCGCCGCTTTCGTGGTGCTGGCGCTGACCGTCGCGACGTGGCAGCGAAACGGCGTATGGGGGGACAGCGTCACCCTTTGGAGCGACAATGCGGCAAAATCCCCGAACAAGTGGCGCCCGCAAAACAACCTCGCCCGTGCGCTTCTCAAGGAAAACAGGGTGAACGAGGCCTTGGCCGCCGGCTCCAACGCGGTCCGCCTCGCTCCGGATAGCTACGAGGCGCACAACGTCCTCGCGACGGTTTACGAGAAGATGGGGGCGCTGGATGCCGCGATCGAGCAGTACCGCCTTTCCGTCGCCGTCAACCCGAACTACGTCATCGCCCTCAGCAACCTGGGTGCCGCCCTGCAGAAAAAGGGGGCGCTTTCCGAGGCGACCGCCTGCTTCAGAAAGGCCGTCGAGCTTGACGGCGCCAACATGGTCGCACACAACAACCTGGCGGGCGCGCTGCTGCAGCAGGGGAATCTCGAGGAAGCGAGGCGGCACGTACTGGAGGCGGGACGTCTGGACCCTGCAGCGCTGGAGCCGCGCGTGAATCTCGCCGCCATCACGGAGGCGGCCGGGGACCTCGACGGGGCGATCAGGATGTACCAGGATATCGCGGGTCAAAACCCCGGGTATGCCTTTGTACGGTACCGGTTGGCGGGCGCTTACTACCACAAGAAGGAGATGGAAAAGGCGATCGGCTGCTATCAGGAAGTGGTGCGGCTGGACCCGGGTTACGTCCCGGCGTACCTCGATATGGGGCGCGCCTATGCGGCTCTCAGGCAGATCGACAAGGCGCTCGAGCAGTTCCAGCAGGCGCGCCGGGTCGCTCCCCAGAATCAGGAAGCGGCGCTGCTGGAAGCGAAGACCCTTCAGTTCCTGCAGGCGGCGCGGCGCTAGTCGGAGAAGCGGTCGACCTCGACCTCGCTTAACAGCCGCTCCAGGTACCGGCTCTTCAACTGCTCGCTCGCCATGAGCCTTTTCAAGGGGGGGAGCCTCAGGATGGCGCCCAAAAGCGCCGCCATGGCGCGGTGGCTGAGAAACGCCTGGTTGTCGAAGATGAGGTTTTGCAGCTTGCCCCGCTCGATCGCCATGAGGACCAGCCGGTGCGCGGTGTTGACGGGAGTGAGGATGCGCCTCTCCCGCGGCTCGAGTGAGACGGCGCCCGCAGGGCAGCTGCGCACGCATACCCCGCACCCGAGGCAGAGCTCCTTTGCCGCCCGGGCCGTTCTTCCTGTTTCCCCCTGAGCCTCCATGCTGATGACACCTACCGGGCAGACCGCCGCGCACCTGCCGCAGCCTGTGCAGCGCGCCGCGTCGGTTGCCTGCACGAAGTTCGTGCTGTACATGGCGTTTGGGATGGCGAGCCGGCGCGCGGCGATCATCGCCTCGCAGCAGCAGGCGCAGCAGTGGCAGATGAAGTTCACCTGACGCTGCACGTTGTCCGCGCACTGCACGAGGTTCAGGTCGCGGGCCTTTTGCAGAAGGTCGAGCCCCTCGGCACGGTCCACCTCCCGTGCCGCCCCGTGCCTGATCAGCGATTGGGCCGCGAGGTTCAGCGTCATGCAGATGTCCAGCGGAGCCCGGCAGGCCCGCTCCAGCTGGAGCATCTTATGGCGGCAGTAACAAAGTCCCACCGCAATATGGCTCGCGCTCTTGATCACCTCGCTTGCCCGTTCGTAATCGAGCACCTGGCACGCCTTCTCCTCGGGGATCGCCTCCTCGTTCACCATCACCCTGCCAAGCGAAGTCTCCCCACCGGCGAAGAGGTCGCGGATGAAGGCGTCCTCCACGTTTATGTAACTGAAGAAGAGACCGGCAAGCTCCTTCTGGTCCAGTTCCGGGCGCAGCCGCATCAGCGAGAATTCGAAGAACCCGGCCATCGGAGGAGGGAGGAGGTAGACCGTCCTGTCCTCCCGCTCGATGTCCAAAAGAAGGGATCGCGCCGCGAGCCCCTCCAGGCGGGTGCGTGCCGCCTCGGTGGAAAGGCCCAGTATCCTCCCCGCCTTCGCCGCGGTGAACGGCCGGAGCGGGAGCCGGCTCAGCAAAAGAGCCTCCTCCTCGCTGCACAGGATCGAGAAGATCCTGAGCAGGAGCTCCGAATCGGGCGCCCCCTGCGGGAACAGGTTCACCCGCCGCATCAGGCGATGGTAGCCGTCCAGGGTCACGCGCTTGGTCATGGCGGCATCTCCGGTATGAAAAGAGAAAACGCCTCATTTTAACACTCTCGGAAAGGTCGGCAACGCCGGCCTCGGGACATCCCCCGCCACCGTTTCGAAAACCCCTATCTAATTAAAGCTATTCCCACGCCGGCCGATGAGTAGCATAAGCGCCTGCGTCTTTGCCCCGGCACCTCCGGGCGGGGCAAAGACCGCCGTGCCGCCGTCACAAGGAGCCCGCCGTCTGAGATGAAAAACCTGAGCCTCACAACGAAAATTAGCCTGACGGTGTCGCTGCTGGTGGTGCTGGTGCTCTCCTTCATGACCCTGTGCGCGTCATGGTTTCTGCAGAAGCAGTACGAGTCGACCGTTTCGGAACAGCAGTTCTCCATGGTCTCCTCCATGGCCGAGGAGATCGACGGCAAGATACGCGGCGCGGCCGTACAGCTCGAGGCGCTGACGCGGACGGTTCCGCCGCGGCTTTTCAGCGATGCCGCAGCGGCGCAGCGGTTCCTACAGCAACATCCCGAAACCCTAGCCCTTTTCGATAGCGGACTATTCCTCTTCGATTCCGGCGGAACACTCCTCGCAGTTACGCCACTTGAGCCCAGTCTCATCGGCAAGGATTACTCCTTCCGTGACTATTACCGGGATGCGGCGCGCACAAAGCGCACCGTCATCTCGGAGCCATTCATTTCGACCCAGGTGCACCGGCACCCAACGGTCGCCTTGATCGTTCCGGTGCTCGACTCCGGCGGCGCCGTCATCGGGATGCTAGGCGGAGCCGTCGACCTTTACAAGGACAACTTCCTCGGTAAGCTCGCGCACGCGCGCGTCGGCAAGAACGGCTACTTCTACCTGTTCAACCGCGACCGCTACATCATCGTGCATCCGGACCAGGGGCGGATCCTGAAGCGGGATGTCCAGGTCGGTACCAACCTGCTGCTGGACCGTGCCATCGCCGGGTTCGAGGGGGCGGCGGAAAACGTCAACTCCCACGGCCTCGCCTCGGTGAGTTCGTTCAAGCGGCTAAAGAGCACCGGCTGGATCCTCGGCGCAAACTACCCGCTGGCTGAGGCGTACGCTCCGGCACGAAATGCGAAGTTCCTTCTTTTCCTCGGGCTTGCCAGCGCCGTTGCGGCGAGCATCTTCGTCTCCCTCATGCTGATGAGACGACTCACGGCGCCCCTTCTCACCTTCATCCGCCACGTCGAAGGGATCACCGAGCAGGAGCGGGACCTCGAGCCGGTGGCGATCCACACCGGGGACGAGATAGGAAACCTCGCGCACGCCTTCAACCGGATGATCGAGGAACTGCGCCGGCAAAAGGATGCGGCGCGTGAGTTCCAGCTCGCCATCGACCAGGCACCGGTGACGGTTCTGGTCACCGACCGCGAGGGGATCATCCGTTACGTCAACCCGCACTTCACCAAGGTGACCGGCTACCAGGCCGACGAGGCGCTGGGGCAGACCCCGAGGCTGGTGAAGTCGGGGTGGCATCCGCGCGAGTTCTACGCGGGGATGTGGCAGACCGTGCTTTCCGGCGAGGTCTGGCGCGGGGAGATGCGCAACAAGCGCAAAAACGGCGACCTTTACTGGGAGAGCGCGTCGATCTCGCCGGTTAAGGATGCCTCGGGGGAGATACGAAACCTCGTGGCGGTGAAAGAGGACATCACCGAGAGAAAGCGGGCCCAGGAGGCCCTGATACGCAGCGACGAACGTATCAGGCTCCTGCTTGAATCGACGGCGGAGGCGATCTTCGGCATCGACCTATTAGGCAACTGCACCTTCGCCAACCGTGCCTGCGCGCGGCTTTTGGGCTACGACAGCGCGGACGAGCTCCTCGGGAAGAACATGCACCTGCTGATCCACCACAGCTGCCCCGACGGAACGCCCAACCCGGTGCAGCAGTGCCCGGTCTACCAGGTGCTGCGCGGGAACAAAGGGGTGCATGGCGACAAGGAGTACTTCTGGCGTGCCGACGGTTCCAGCTTCGCGGCGGAATACTGGTCCTTCCCCCAGCTGCAGGATGGAGAGCCGGTGGGCGGGGTGGTGACCTTCTTCGACATCACCGAGCGGAAACGGGCCGAAGAGGAGCTTTTGCGCGCCACCGAGGCGGCCGAGGGCGCCACCAGGGCCAAGAGCGAGTTCCTGGCCAACATGAGCCACGAGATCAGGACCCCGATGAACGCGGCCCTCGGGATGCTCTACCTCTTGCAGCAGACCGAGCTCTCCGCGCAGCAGAAGGAATTCCTGGAGAAGGCGCAGAGCGCCTCGGGGGTGCTCCTCAGGGTGATCGACGACATCCTCGACTTTTCCAAGATCGAGGCCGGCAAGATGGAACTGGAGCACATCCCGTTCCGGCTGGGACAGGTGCTGGGCGACCTGGAAAACGTGGCGTCGGCCATCCTGGGCGAAAAGGAGGTCGCCTTCAAGGTGACCGCCGCCGGCGACATCCCGGAACTGCTGGTTGGGGACCCGATCCGTCTGGGGCAGGTCCTCCTTAACCTGACCGGGAACGCGGTCAAGTTCACCGAAAAGGGGAGCGTCGAGGTGGAGGCGGCCCTCGTAGCCCTGGAGGACGGTGAGGCGACGGTGCGTTTCGCCGTTTCCGACACCGGCATCGGCATGGACGAAAAGCAGCGCGAGGCGCTCTTTCTCCCGTTCAGCCAGGCGGACAGCTCCACCACGCGCCGCTACGGCGGTACCGGGCTCGGCCTCGCCATCTGCCGGGAACTGGTGCAGCTCATGGGCGGCCGGATGTGGGTCGACAGCGAGCCGGGGCGCGGCAGCACCTTCAGCTTCGTCGCCCGCTTCGGCCTGAAGGACGCGGGACAGGACCCGGTGCCGCCGCATGCGGCCGAAGGGGAGACGCGGGACCTGTCCGGGGTGCGGGTCCTGCTGGTGGAGGACAACAAGATCAACCAGGAGGTGGCGCGGCTCATCCTCGAGCGGGGCGGCGTGCAGGTCGAAGTGGCGGGTAACGGGGCCGAGGCGCTTGCCATGGTTCATGCCGCCGGTGCCTCGTACCACGCGGTGCTCATGGACGTGCACATGCCGGTCATGGACGGGCTTGAGGCGGCCCGGCGCATGAGGCTCGACCCGGCGCTTGCCACGCTCCCCATCATCGCCATGACGGCGGGGGCCCTGCCCAGGGAGCGCCAGCTCTGCCGCGATGCCGGGATGAACGACCAGGTGGACAAGCCGATCAACATCCCGGCCTTTTTCGCCACCCTCGGACGTTGGGTCGGGGCGGAGCCGCGCGTCATCGAGAAGGCGGCCGCGACGCCCGATTTACAGGAGGACGACATCCCCGAGCAGGTGCCCGGACTGGAACTGAAGCGGGCCATGGAGCGCATCGGGGACGGGCGCCTTTTGAAAAAGCTGCTGGTGAGTTTCCGCAAGGAAAACGCTGCGATGGTCGATGAGATCGGGGCGGCGGCCGCGGTCGCGGATCTGAAGCTCGCCCGGCGCCTGATTCACACCGTAAAGGGAAGCGCCGGTAACCTGGGCGCCACCAGGCTCGGGAGCGCCGCTGCCTCCCTCGAGATCGCGCTGCGCGGCGAGGACGCCTCGCTCGTGCACCAGACCCTTGAGAGCTTCGCGGAAAAGCTCACCGAGGTGCTCGATTCCATCCGGCAGCTCGAGGAGCAGTGGGGCGTTGACGGCGCGGAAAGAAGTAACGTGAAGATCGCCTGCGACGACCTGGAACAGATGGCGGCGCTCTCCCGGAGCCTGGATCGCCTGCTGCAGAGTCAGAACATGAGCGCGCTCGCGGTTTGGGAGGAGATGCGTCCGCTTCTTTCCGGCGAACTTGCGCAACGTCTGGACGCAACGCTGCAGATGCTGGATTTCGGGGACGCAGGTGCGGTCCTGAGGGAAATTATGGAAGAGCTGGAGATCACGCTATGAACCTTAGAAGCCAGATTAAGAGGCACAAGATCCTGATCGTGGACGACACCGCCGCGAACATCGAGATCCTGTACAAGATTCTCAAGGAAAACTACGACGTCCTCTTCGCCAAGAGCGGGGCGGACGGCATCCGCATGGTGCAGGAGCAGCATCCCGACCTGGTCCTTTTGGACATCATGATGCCGGACATGGACGGGTACGAGGTCTGCTCACTTCTGAAGCAGGACCGGGCAACGGCCCGGATCCCGGTGGTGTTCGTTACTGCGATGGGGAACGACGAGGACGAGGCGCGCGGGCTGGAGCTAGGCGCCATCGATTACCTGACCAAGCCGATCCGTCCGCACATAGTCCTCGCCCGGGTGCGAAACCACCTGGAGCTGAAGCACCGGGGCGATCTTCTGGAGCGGCTCACCCGCGAGCTCGAGGAGAAAAACCGCACCCTTGACGTCCTCGCGCGCAAGGACGGGCTCACCGGCGTCTCGAACCGGCGCAATTTCGACGAGGTGCTGCAGTCCGAGGTGCAGCGTGCCATGCGCAACAGCCGCAACCTCTCCCTCATCCTGTGCGACATCGACCACTTCAAGAGGTTCAACGACCTGTACGGCCACATGGCTGGGGACAAGTGTCTGCAACTCATGGGGGAAATCCTGCGGGATACCTTCAAGAGGGCGGGAGAGGTGGTGGCGCGCTACGGCGGCGAGGAATTCGCCGTCATCCTTCCCGACACGAGCGCCGAGCTTGCCGGGCACATGGCGGAGCGGCTGAGGCTCGCGCTTTTATCACAGGCGCTGCCGCACGGGCATTCCGAGCACAACGTGGTGACGCTGAGCGCCGGGGTGGCGGGGACGCTCGTCGAGCGGCCGCACACCCTTGAGTGGTTCCTGGGACGGGCCGACCAGGCGCTGTACCGCTCCAAGGCGGAGGGGCGCAACCGCGTCACCGTGGCGGAGGCCGAAGCGGACGCCTAGATGCGGCGTCCTCAGTAGTCCACCCCGGGTTGCGGTTCGATCTCCTTGCGGTAGGCGTGCTTCACCTCGACCACCTCGCTCACCGTGTCCGCCAGCTCGATCAGCAAGGGGTGGGCGTCGCGGCCGGTCAGCACGAGGTGCATGAGGGAGGGCTTCGCCTCCAGGATCTCCAGCACCTGCTCGAGGTCGACGAGCTTCAGTTGCAGGGCGTTGTTGACCTCATCCAGGATGACCATGTCGAAAAGGCCCGACGCCATCCTCTCCAGGGCGAGCTGAATCGCGTCCTGGGCGTTGGCGCGGTGCTCGCTCCTCGGGTACGGGTTTCCCTGGATGCCGCAGAACCCCTTGCCGGTGGCGTGCAACTCCACCCGGTCTCCCAGAAGTTTCACCCCGTCCCACTCCCCGGCGTAAAGATCCCCTTTCATGAACTGGATGATGCAGACCCTCATCCCGTGGCCCGCCGCCCTTAGCGCCATGCCGAGCGCAGCCGTGGTCTTCCCCTTGCCGTGGCCGGTGATCACCACGATGAGACCCTTCCTCTCCTTCGGTTCCAGCCGGTCTATCTTTAGCGGCGGGGTTCCCTGTTTCTTCATGACGTTGGCTCCGATGGATTTCCATTGGTTGTGGACGGATACGGATGTCTCTATCCCCTCTCCCCCTGGGAGAGGGTAGGGTGAGGGCGCCGGCAGATGCAAACACTCGCTTCGTGGCAATGCCCTCACCCGCCCTTTGGGCACCCTCTCCCGGAGGGAGAGGGGGGGGGCAGGTTGACTCCGTGTGCAGCGGTGGTGATTAATGGTGCGCGGCCATCTTGCCGAGCACGCGCCAAAGCCCCGCAACCCCCATGAGGGCGATGGCTAGGCCGGCGGCACGCAGCATGGCGTTTTTAAGCGCTCCCGAGACGGCGCTCGAGGCGGTGCCGAAGGCAAGGAGCACGGGAACGGTACCAAGCCCCATGGCTGCCATGGTGGCGGCTCCGATCACCGGGCTGCCGGTACCGGCAGCGGCCAGAAGCGGCGCGTAGACGAGGCCGCAGGGAAGAAAGCCGAGCACGAGCCCTAGCGGCAGCGAGGCTAAGGGGGAGTTGGCGGCGAGGAGGCGCTTCAAGGGTGCGGTCAGAAAGCGCGCGCCGGTCCCCTCCAGGGTGGAGAGGTTCAGGACGTTCAGCCCCAGCGCCGAGGAGAGTCCCACCATGATCACCATGAGGTTCGCCCCGACCATGAACCAGCGGAAGACCACTTTCATGGACATGAGGTCGAGGGATGAGCCGATAAGGCCTGCGACGGCGCCCAGGGCGGTGTAGGTGGCGATGCGCCCTGTGTTGTAGAAGAGCTGCGACTTAAGGCGCGCCGCGAAGACGTTACTGCTGTCTTTGAGGGAGATGGCGGCGACGATGCCGCCGCACATCCCGATGCAGTGGAAGCTCCCGGCGAGTCCTGCGAGGAAGGCCAACCAGATCTGTAGCATTTCGGTCTCCTGTGCGCTGTGTCAATGGGATGGTGGGGCTACTGCCGGCTTTGCGGGTCATGCGCTGAAGCGTTGTCGACGTTGCCGTCGGAAGATTCAGGCTCCGCCGCGCCGCTCCTTTTTTCATGTGGCAGAGGCGTCTCGTCGTCGAGCATCCTGTGTTTCGGGCGCTCCATGTCGTTGAACTCCCCCCGGTGCACTCCCCAGAGAAAGAAGAGCCAGCAGCCGCAACCAAGGCAGAAGGATAGCAGGATGAGCGCGATGAGCGAGCTAGTCATGCGGTACCCGCAAAAGTCTCAGCGAGTTCCCAACGACGCAGACCGAGCTTAACGCCATGGCGGCCGCGGCATAGACCGGGGTGAGCCGACCGGTCATGGCGAGGGGAATCCCGATCACGTTGTAGAGAAAGGCCCAGGCCAAATTCTGCCGCACCACCTTCATGGTGCGCCGGGCCATCCGGTGCGCGAGTGCCAGCCGGTCCAGGTCCGCTTTGGCGAGTACCAAGTCCGAGGTCTCCATGGCGATATCGGTCCCCCCGGCCACGGCGCATCCTACGTCCGCGGCGGAGAGGGCCGGGGCGTCGTTGATGCCGTCACCCACCATGAGGACGGTCGCCCCCGCACCCTTCAGCTTCTCGATCTCCCGCGCCTTGTCCGCAGGCGAAAGGCCGCCGAGGCCGAGGGCGACCCCAGCACCCCGGGCCACCTTGTCGGTGCACTCCTGCCGGTCGCCGCTCAGAAGAAGGGTGTCGATCGCCTGGCGCCGGAAGTACGAGACGAGCCCCGGCGCGTCGTCGCGTATCCGGTCCTTGAAGATCAGCGTCCCGGCGTACTGCCCCTTGCGGGCGACGCCCACCACCATGCCACCCTCGGGGGATTCGACCCCGTCCGGGATCCCGGTGACGCCCAGACGCTCGAGAAAGGTGACGCTCCCTAGCGCCACCGTCTCGCCCGCCACGCGCCCCTTGATCCCGGCTCCCGCCAGGGTGACCATCTCGGTGCCCGTCGGGTAGTCGATGTCGTGCCGATCGGCGTAGGCTCGGATCGCGTGGGCCACCGGGTGCAGCGAGCCCCGCTCGACGGCCGCGGCGAGGGCGAGCACCTCCTTGGGCTTCACCCCCGGCGCCGGCTGGATGTCGACCAGCATCGGCGCCCCTTGGGTGAGGGTCCCGGTCTTGTCGAAGACGGCGATGGTGATGCGGCTCAAGCGCTCGAGGATGTCGCCACCCTTGAAGATGACGCCGAAGGAGGCGGCGGCGCCGGTGCCGGCAAGGATCGCGGTCGGGGTGGCGAGGCCTAGGGCGCAGGGACAGGCGATGACCAGGACGGCGAGGGCGATCATGAGGCTGGCACCGAGGGCCCTTCCCTCCCAGTAGTGCAGGCAGAAGGTGGCGACCGCGAGGGTCAAAACGGCCGGGACGAAGTAGGCTGCGACCCTGTCGGCCACCCCCTGGATCGGGGCGCGCCGGCTCTGCGCCTCCTCGACCAGGTGCGCGATCCGTGCGATGAAGCTCTCCCCCGCCTCGCGCAGGCAGGTTACCCGCAGGGCGCCGGAGAGGTTGGTGCTCCCGGCGATCACCTCGTCCCCCTTTTTCTTCACCTGGGGGAGCGGCTCGCCGGTGGCGGCGGACTCGTCGACGTCGCTTGCTCCCTCCTCGACTCTGCCGTCCACCGGGAAACGCTCCCCGGGTGCTACGAGGATCAGGTCGCCGGGGTGGAGCTCGGAAGGATCCACCGTTTCGAGCGTCTCTCCCGCGAAACGCTGTGCCTGCCCCGAGGATAGCTCCAAAAGCCTCGCGATTCCCCCGGAGGCGCGGCGCTTGGCGCCGTTTTCCAGAAGCCTCCCGGCGAGGATGAGGGTGACGATCATGGCCGCGGTCTCGTAGTACACCTCGCCGCCGGAAAAGGTCGCATAGACGCTGTAGCCGAAGGATGATAGGGCGCCCAGGGCGATGAGAAGCTCCATGTTGGGTGCGCCGTTGGCGAGGCCGCGCCAGGCGCCTTTCAGGAAGGGCCAGCCGCAGTAGAAAACGACCGGCGCGGTGACCAGGAGCGAGAAGAGCTGCAGGTACCCTTTCATCTGCGGCTCGATCCCCTGGAAGTATCCGGCGTACAGGGCGAAGGCGTAGGCCATGAGCTGCATGCTGAGGAAACAGGCGGTCCCGAAACGGATCAGGAGGTCCTTCTGCTCGCGCCTTGCCATCTCGCGCACCTCGCTCTCGGTGTAGGGACGGGGCGCGTAGCCGATCTGGTCGATGCGGTTGAAAATGGCGGCGGGAGAGGTGATGCCGGGGTCGAACAGCACGCGGGCCCGGCCGGTGGCGTAGTTGACGCGCGCCTCGACGACGCCGGGGAGCGCGCCGATGATCTTTTCGATGAGCCAGACGCAGGAAGCGCAGCGGATGCCGTCGACGATGATGTCGATGGCGCTTCCCCCGGCCGACTCCCGGACGAATCCGGCGAGGTAGCTGTCGCGAAAGCCCCCCTTGAACGCCTTCGGAATGAGACCCGTTTCCTGCCACTGCCTGCGGCGGTAGTAATCGGAGAGCCCGGAGCCGCTGATCAGAAGGTAGGCGCCGTGGCAGCCGTGGCAGCAGAAGGGGAGCACGGTGTCACCGCTGCGCTCCTCGACCAGCATCCCCGGTGGTATGTCGCCGCCGCAATGAAAACAGGGCACGAAGACTCCTCTCAATTGAAGAACACGACCTTCCGGCTCGCGCTCGCCTCACCCTTGGTGAAGACGAGGAGCCCCCTGAGTTCCGCCTTTCCCGTGGCGGGCCACGGGGAGACGAAGACCCCCGGGGAGGCCTCGGTGAGCGACAGCACCGACGGGTTCCCGACGGCTTCGGTGCGAAACTGCAGCGCGCCGCCGGTTATCGGCGCTCCCTTCTCGTCATGCACCCGCACCTGCAGATCGCGCCCGGCGAGGGAGGCGGACATGCTCCAGTTGAGGCCGGGGTTGCGCGCGCCGCTTTTGGTCCGGTCGTAGTTCAGCCCGTTCTGGTAATACTGCGCATCGGTCACCCCGGCTCCGCGCTGCATGGACATGAGCATGGTGCCCGCCATGCCCAGGAGAAAGACGGCGATCATGAGCACGATGGAGAGCTGCCAGCGGCAGGGGGATGTATTTAGTGTCTTCTGCATCGTTTTCCTCTTTTCTTCCCTCACCTGACGTCCACATCCCCTCTCCCTTCGGGAGAGGGCCAGGGTGAGGGCGACGGCGGTTGCAACATTCTCACTTCGGGGCAAGGCCCTCACCCGCCCTCCGGGCACCCTCTCCCGGAGGGAGAGGGGAGAGGGGCGTTCTAACGTATTGCGACCGGCAGCGGGCTTGCCGCGACCACTTTACCCGCCGACAGGAGCCTCAGCTCTACGACGGTGCCGGGCGCCGGCGCGGGGTTCATCTTCAGCGCGAAGCCGATCTTCCGGTTCGCGTTCGCCGGGAGCTCCACGTCCCGCACCGGGCCTACCAGCTCGACCCGGTAGCCGGGCAATGGCGCCGTCTCCAACTGGAAGGTCCCCGGCTTACCGGAGCGATTCTCGAGATACGCCGAGTAGAAGTTCACCAGCGAGCCGTCGGGCAGCGTCTTCACCTCGCCGCTCGCGTTTCGCTGCACCTTGAGGGTCGCCTCCTTGCGCGTCGTCACCCCGACGACCAGGAGCGCCGCGAGAAGGGCGACGACGCCGCCGACCAACAGCGCCTTCTTGTTCACCGCCCGCGAGCCGTCGGGAGCGGGCGGGCCGAAGGTGTAGTGGATGAGCCCACCGCTGCCGCGCGGCGCCATTACGTCGCGGCAGGCGTCCAGGCAGCGGCCGCAGTTGATGCACTCGATCTGCAGCCCCTTTCGGATGTCGATTCCCATCGGGCAGGCGCGCACGCAGGAGCCGCAGCGGATGCAGGCCTCCTTGAGGCCGGGGTCGAATTCAAGGGTAAGGGTGCCGCGCTCCATGGCCATTAGCTGGATGCGTCCGTAGGGACAGACGGTCTTGCAGAAGGTGCGCCGTACGAAGGCGAGGTCGAGGTAGACGATCGCCCCGGTCGCCGCTAGGGAGATCCCCGCCACGGCGCCCAGGCTTCCGGAAAGAAGCCGTGCGAAGAAGTCCGGGGGCGCTATGAAGTACCAGACCAGGTTCGACGCCACCAGCGCGGAGAGGGCGAGGTAGCCCGCGTGGCGCAGCGCCAAATCGAGCGGGGCTGGGATGCCCCTGGTGCGTGCGTCGAGCCAGTCGGCGATGTCCCCCAGTGTGGTCTGCGGACAGAGCCAGCCGCACCACACCCGGCCGAAGAGCATGGTGACGAACAAAAAGCCGAAGACCAGGATCAGCACCACGACGAGGAGGAGGTAGAACTCCTCGATGCGCAGCTTGGCGCCGAAGAAAAGGAGCGTCCTCGTCCCGGCGTCAAGGCGCAGCAGCGATTCGCCGCCGGGGCGGATGAACGGGACGGCGAGCAGCAACAGGGTGCAAAGCCACTGCACCCTCTTGCGCCATGGTGCTATGCGTGCCGTTTTGAAGGGAGGTAGGTTCAAAGCGACAGCACGTACTGGACCAGCCCCTGGATCTTGTCGCCGGAGAGCTCGTTTTTGAAGCCGGGCATGCCGCCTGGGCGTCCGTCGGAGATGGTGGCGGTCACCTCGGGTGCCGTCTTGCCGAACTTGTAGGTCTTCGCGGTCAGGTCGGGGCCGATACCCCCCTTGCCGTCGGGGCCGTGGCAGGAGGCGCAGCGGGCGGCGAACTCCTTCTTACCTTCGCCGATCAGGTTGGTGGTCCTGATCTCCTCGTGCGCCGGCACGCTCTTGGCCGCCGACTCCTTCTGGGTCTGTGCGGCGAGGCGGGCCTCTTTTGCCTTCTTGATCTCGGCGTATTCACCGTAGGAGCTCCACCCGCTGAACAGGTAGTAGGCCATGAAGATGACGCCCCAGGTCACAAGCCCCCAGAACAGGATCCTGAAGACATTCGGCGCATGCTTCTCCGGGCGGTACCTGATGCCGTCGTATTCCTTATTTTCATCGGACATCGCGTCCTCCTTTGCTCTCTTTTTTAGGGGGACTGGCTCCGCAGGTGCCAGTCCCCTTCTTCTTCCTATTCCGGACGGTCCTTTTTCTTCGGTTCGTCGTCGTCCATCATGCGGAATTTCGGTTCCTCCCCCTTGGCTTGGTGCGCTTTACGATAGGTGCGCGCCACGATCGCCGCGAAGACGATGAAGAGGAAGAGGGTCACCCCGAGGTAGTAGATGCTGGCGCTATCCATATCACTTCCTGTGCACGGACTTCAGGTAGGTGACCACCTTCCAGGTCCGCTCCTTGCCGAGGGTGTCGCCGAAGGCGGGCATGCCACCTTCCGTAATGCCGCTGTAGATGGTGGCGAAGACCTTCGAGTCCGGCTTGTCCATGTCGCGCAGGTCCGGCCCGACCTCGCCCTTCAGTTCGATGCCGTGACACTGTGCGCAGTGCTCGGCGTAGAGCTTCTGCCCTTCGGGGAGGACGGAGAGGTTGTCCTGGAACGGGTTCTTCAGCTCGCCCACCACCTCGGCCTTGCCGGCCTTTCTCCAGGGGATGTCGTTCCCTACCTTCTGCATGTAGGCGACCATGGCGTCCAGCTCGGTCTTACCCTTGAGGGCATCGATATCGGCCTGGGTGTAAGGGAACTTGAGCGCCTTCATCTTTTTCTCGGTGAGGCTCGTGTCGAGCGGCCGGTCCAGGAAGGCGTAGGAGGGCATGTTGGAGCGCGGCACCATGGCGCGCGGGTCCTTCATGTGCTTCACGTGCCAGGCGTCCGGGTACTTCCCGCCGATCCTCGCGAGATCGGGGCCGTTTCGGCGCGATCCCCAGAGGAAGGGCTGGTCGTAAACGAACTCGCCGCTTTTCGAGTACTCGCCGTAGCGCTCGGTGTCGGAGAGCAGCGGCCGGACCGTCTGGGTGTGACAGTTGTTACATCCCTCGCGGATATAGATGTCGCGCCCCTCGAGCTGTAGCGGGGTGTAGGGCTTGACCGAGGCGATGGCGAGCTTCGGGTCGTTGATCCACCGGAAGGGGAGGACCATGGTGATGATGGTGCCGACCAGGATGGTAGCCGTGGCCAGGAGCAGGAAGATGATGGGCTTTTTCTCTATCATGGCGTCCCTCCTAGGCCGGTTGCACCGCGGCCTGGGGCTTGCCGCCGGTGATCGTCTTGTAGATGTTGTAGAGGAAGAGCAAAAGACCGGCGAGATAGATGACGCCGCCCGCCGCCCGCATGTACCAGTAGGGGTAGAGCTCGGCCAGGGTCTCGATGAAGCTGTAGTGCAGGCTTCCGTCCGGGTTGGTGGCGTTCAGCATGGCCGCCTGCTGCACCCCGGCGATCCACATGGTGATGGAGAAGATGAGCTGTCCGGTGAGGACCAGCCAGAAGTGCATGTTGGCCATCGGTATGCTGTAGACCTCGGTGTGATAGATCCTCGGGACCGTGTAGTAGATGGCGGCGAAAAGGACGAGCGAAACCCAGCCGAGCGTTCCCATGTGCACGTGGCCCGGGACCCAGTCGGTGAAGTGGATGAAGGCGGAGAAGGTGCGGATCGACTGGGACGGGCCCTGCAGCGTCTGCATGCCGTAGAAGGTGATGCCGAAGATGAGGAACTTCACCAGGTAGTTCTCGCGCATCTGGTGCCACTGCCCGTTCATCGAGAAGTAGCCGTTGAAGACGGCCGCCCAGGAGGGGGCGATCAGCATGACCGAGAAGCCCATGGCAAGGGTCTGGACCCAGTCCGGAACCGGAGCCCATAAAAGGTGGTGCGCGCCTGTCCAGAGGTACATGAAGATGAGGCTCCAGAAGGCGACGACGCTCATCCTGTGGCTGTAGATCGGGACGCCGGTCGCCTTGGGGAGGAAGTAATAGAAGATGGCCAGAGGCGGCGTGGTGAGCACCATGGCGACCGCGTTGTGCCCGTACCACCACTGCACGTTCGCGTCGTTCGCGCCCGCGTAGGCGGAGTAGGACTTGGTGAGCGAGACGGGGATGGCGGCGTTGTTCACGAGGTAGAGCACTGCGACGCCGACCAGGGTGGCCAGGATGTACCAGAGCGAGATGTACATCTGCTCCTCGCGCCGTTTCACGATGGTCATGACGATGTTCACCGAGAAGATGACCCAGAGCACTACGACGAGGGTTGCCACCGGCCATTCCAGTTCGGCGTATTCCTTGGAGCGGTTCATCCCCATGGCGAGCGTCACCGCGGCGAGCGCGATCACCACGTTGAAGAGCCACAGCTGCGCCTTGGCGAGTCCCGGGCTCCAGAGGCTCCTTCGCGTCAGGCGCTGCGTGATGTAGATGAAAAAGGCCATGAAGCTGCCGATGCCCCAGCCGAAGATGCCGGCGTTGGTGTGGATCGGACGCAGTCGGCCGTAGGTGAGGTAGGGGGGGAAGTTGAGTTGCGGGAAGGCGATCTGGAACGAGATGAAGACCCCGAGCAGCACTGCTACGAGACCCCACACCATGCTCCAGATGACAAACCCTTTGACGATGTCGTCAGCGTACCCATCCTGTTGGTTCATGCCGTCCTCCTGGGGATGAATGGATCAATAAAGGCAACTACTGGACGATGGTGACGGCGTGCCGTCACCCGTCGCTCTGTTACCGGGAGTTTCTGTCATAAATGTTGGATCTGCCGTGACTTTGTCTGAAGGCTGGAGTTATTGCCGGAGGAACGTCCAATGATGCAGCAATAACAAAGTGTTAGTTTAGGTGGTAATCACGCTTTAGCAAGCATTCCGCCTGTATACGGGTTAATTTTTTACCCCCTTTTGGCTGTAGAAAACGGCAGGGGTGCCGAATAGACAAAGTGACGGTGTTTCCGCGTTGACTGGCGCGGGTTCCCCGCTACCCTATTTGATGGCGTCCGGACCTGACGGCGCATACCGAGGATCATATGAGTACAGGCGAACTTATTTACTATATAGCGGCAGGTGCAACCCTTCTCGTTGTCTGGGTCGGTGCGACTTACTGGGCGGTGAACTTCTTTATCAGGCAGGTAACCCAGCAGAGTTGCCATGATTTCAGGATGCGCATGATGGCCGAGGCGGAAAGGGCCTTGAAGCTGTTCCGGGAGGGGCTTTGCGAGCAGATCGTGCAGCAGGAGAACAAGTCCGACGCGCTGGCGCGGCTCTACGCCACCCTCATCGACCAGCTGCGGCTGGGGAAGGAGTTTCTAAGCTCAATTGCGGAGGGGGAGCGGAGTCGGGCGGAAAAGCAACTGAGGACCATCAGGGGGACCGGCGAGAGCTTCAACGACACCTTTCAGAAGCAGGGGCTCTTCTTCTCCGAGGAGTTCACCAGGACGGTGAAAGACCTCCTGACCCAGCAGAAGGCGGCGCAGGAGCGTCTGGAGGAACTGCTGCGCCGGGTGCAGCGGGAACCGCAGAACGCGCTCGCCCTCGACGACCTGAAGAAAGAATGGGGGCAGTTCGAGGACCATCTGAACCGGCTCATGGACTTCGTGCGCAACGAGTTCCGCAGACGCAACCCCGTGAGCAGCGTGATGATGAAGTGGATGAACGAGACACCGGCCTCAGGAGCGCCAGCCCCTCCCTCCAGCTAATCCTTCTTGTCCAGCGGTTCGGGCTTGCAGAGATGGTCCTCCTTCTTGGCGGCCCGACCGCACTTCTTGCAGAGGTAGCGCGGTTCCGCCACGATTTTCTTCAACTCCTTCAGGTTGTCCTTTATCTCGTCCTTATCCCACTTGCACAGTGTCTTCGTGTCCTTCCCCATGGCTTTAGCTCCTCTCACATTGAGATCAATCTTTCAGTATCAGGCGACGTTGCGGCGCTTATAAGCAATCGTGTTTGAGCGTTAAGCTGAATTAATATTGTTTTTGTGGCAGTACGGTTGAAATGAAATTCTTTCCGGATATAGTAAATCAGTTTTCGAAATTTCCCAGTGACATCAATAGAAAAGGAGGAATCCATATGTCGATGTTTTGCCGTCAATGTGAGCAGGCCGCCAAAGGGACCGGGTGCGAGGTGGTGGGTGTCTGCGGTAAGAATCCGGAGGTTGCCGCCCTGCTGGACCTCATGATGTACGGTCTCAAGGGGCTGGCCATCTACGCTGACAAGGCAAGGGAACTTGGTGCGCACAACACCGTCGCGGACATGTACCTCGTCGAGGGGCTCTTCACCACGGTTACCAACGTTGACTTCGATCCGGTGCAACTGGCAGGTAAGCTGAGGAAGTGCTACGACCTGAAGGAGCAGGTGAAGGCGATGTACGAGACCGCCTACCGCGAGCAGAAGGGGGGCGATGCGCCCGCCATCACCGCGGGACCCGCAGCCTGGGTGATCGCCGACAACCTCGAGGGGCTCGTGGCCCAGGGGCAGGCGCAAGGGGTTAAGACCCAGCACAGCGACCCGGACATCCTCTCCGCCATCGAGATCATCATCTACGGCCTGAAGGGTATGGCTGCCTACGCGAACCACGCCTGTATCCTCGGCAAGACCGACGAAGAGGTTTACGCCTTCTTCCACAAGGCGCTCGCTGCCACCACCGATCCGACCAAGGGGCTCATGGACTTGGTCGGCATCGCCATGGAATGCGGCAAGGTGAACATCAAGGTCATGGAGATGCTGAACACCGGGCACGTCGAGCACTACGGCCACCCGGTTCCGACCAAGGTGCAGCTCGGCACCCGGAAGAACAAGGGGATCCTGGTCTCCGGCCACGACCTGCGCATGCTCGAGGAACTCCTCAAGCAGACCGAAGGTAAGGGGATCGACATCTACACCCACGGCGAAATGCTCCCGGCCCACGGCTACCCGGGGCTCAAGAAGTACGCGCACCTCTACGGCAACTTCGGCGGCGCGTGGCAGGATCAGGCGAAGGAGTTCCCGAACTTCCCCGGCGCCATCATCTTCAACACGAACTGCATCCAGCGCCCGGCGGACAGCTACAAGGATCGTCTCTTCACCTGGGGTGAGGTGGGGTGGCCGGGTGCCAAGCACCTGACCGGCTACAAGTTCGACGAAGTGATCAACAAGGCGCTCGAATGTCCCGACATGCCGGATGCGCCGGGCCAGGAGATCCTTACCGGCTTCGGCCACAACGCGGTGCTCGGCGTCGCGGACAAAGTGATCGAGGCGGTGAAGGCGGGGGCGGTGAAGCACTTCTTCCTGATCGGCGGCTGCGACGGCGCCAAGAGCGGAAGGAACTACTACACCGAGTTCGCCGAGAAGGTGCCGAAGGACTGCGTCATCCTGACCCTTGCCTGCGGCAAGTACCGCTTCAACAAGCTCGAGTTCGGCGACATCGGCGGGATCCCGAGGCTTCTCGACGTCGGGCAGTGCAACGATGCCTACTCCGCGGTGCAGATCGCTTCGGCGCTCGCGGGTGCCTTCAACTGCGGCCTGAACGACCTGCCGCTCTCCTTCATCCTCTCCTGGTACGAGCAGAAGGCGCACGTGATCCTGCTTTCGCTCCTTTACCTGGGCGTCAAGAACATCAAGCTGGGGCCGGCGCTTCCCGCGTACCTGTCGCCGAACGTGCTCCAGTTCCTGGTCGACAACTTCAACATCGGTCAGATCGGCAGCGTCGACGCAGACCTGCAGGCGGCCCTCGCGTAGCATCGGCAAAAGAAGCAGTAGCGGTAGAAAAGAAAAAAGAAGAAGTAGGTAGCTCCTTAGTCTCTGCGCCAGGTCCTCTCAGACCTGGCGCCTTTTTTATTCGCCCCCACTTTACTGGTGTGCACGAACGAAGGGGACCTTGCTGTTTGCAAGGTCCCCTTCTTCATTTCCCTTTGCTAGATGTTGGCGGCCGGAGCGACCACCGGTTCCGGCACGGGCAGGGTGGATGGCTTGATGGTGAAGAGGTGGTAGACGGTGATGACGACACCGGCCAGGAAGACGAGGCCGACGCCGAAGGCGACCCGGAACCAGAACATCATGGTGAGGTGCGCGGTGCTGTAGCCGATGTCCAGGAAACGCTCCAGGTAGGTCTGGAGGATCCCGGCGATGCCGAACACGAGCCCGAGGATGAACATGCCGATGGTGGTGATCCAGAAGCCCCACTTGCCCAACCGGTCGTGGTACTTGTTGATCCCCTTGAGGCGCGGCATGGCGAAGTAGAAGATGGTGAGGTTCAAAAGGGCGTAGGCGCCGAAGAAGGCCAAGTGCCCGTGCGAGACGGTGACCTGGCTGCCGTGGGTGTAGTAGTTGATCGGCGGCAGCGTGTGCATGAAGCCCCATAGTCCCGCGCCGACCAGGTGATAGATGGCCAGTCCCACGATGTAATACCAGGTCAGCGGGTTCACGATGGGGTTCTTCCTTTCACGCACATGCATCCAGGTGTCGACCACCATGAGCACGATGGGAAGCGGCTCGAGGGCGCTGAATATGCCACCCCACCAGATCCAGTAGTCCGGCGCACCGATCCAGTAGTAGTGATGACCGGTGCCGACTATGCCGGTGAAGAGAAAGAGTCCTGTTTCCACGTAGAGCCACTTCTCCACCACTTTGCGGTCCACCCCGGTCACCCGCATGATGATGTAGGCGACTATCGACGCTGTCACCACCTCCCAGGCCCCCTCCACCCAGAGATGGATCACCCACCACCAGTAGTAGTAATCGGTGTTCAGGTTCTTGTAGAAGGGCATGCCGAAGAGGTACATGACCGCCAGGAAGGTGACCCCGCCCAAAAGCATCCACTGCAGGGCCGATTTCTCCTTGGACTCGATGATGGTCATGGCGACGTTAGCGATGAAGAGGAGCGCCGCGACCACGATGAGGGAGTTCAGCGGGAAGGGGATCTCGAGGAGCGGTTTCCCCCGGGTCCAGCCGAAGAGAAAGCCGACCACGGCGGTGACCGCGGCGGCGACGAAGATGACGAGCTGCGCGTAGGCGATCTTGGGACTGTACAGCTCACGCCCGCACTCAGGCGGGAGGATGTAGTAGGTCCCCCCCATAAAGCCGAGAAGCATCCATGCCACCAGCACGTTCGTGTGGATCTCGCGCGCGGTGGAGAAGGGGAACACGTTCACCAGTTCCTGCGGCAGCGTGAAGGCGTAGTTGATAGAGAGCCAGAGCCCCAGGATCACCTGCAGGATGAAAAGCACCAGGGCAAGACGGAAGTACCACAGCGACACCCGCTGGCTTTGGTATTCGATCAGCATCATTTGCTCACCTCCTTGGTCGACTTAAGGCTAAGGATGAAGTCGGCGATGGTCCCGGCCGTCTGCGGCGAGACGTCCTGCGGCGGCATGGCGACACCCGGCCGCACCGACTGCGGGTTGATCATGTAGTTGATCAGGGTCTGGCGGTCGTAGGTGATCCGGTTGGCGATGGCGGTCAGGTCGCCGCCCACGTTGCGCCCCTGGTTCTCGAAGGTGTGGCACCCGCCGCATGCCTGCAGGACGAGATGCACCTTGTCGAGCTTCTGCGGCTGGGACTCGCGCAACCTGTATGCCTCCACGAACTTCTCGTCCTGGGGCGGCCAGTGGCGGTTCTCGATATCGCCGACCCAGTGCAGGAAGGAGACCAGTTGCTTCGTCTCCGTTTCGGTGACGCCGAGCTGGGGCATCTTCCGGAAGGAGTTTTTGTACATCACCTCCGGGTGTTGCACGATCGAGGCGATGTTGTTCTCACCCAGGCGGTAGAAAGCCTTGGTCATGTCCGGCGCGTAGTAGCCGCCGAAGCCCAGGATGGTGTGACAGTCGTTGCAGTTGTACTTGTGCCAGACCTTCTTGCCTGCCACCACCTGCTCGGTCAGTTTGTCGGTGTGGGTGAACTTCGGAGTCTGCTTGTGGAAATCGTAGGTTTGCCAGAGGAAAATTGCGGCGGAGGAAAGAGTCCCCAGCCAGAAGATCAGACGAGCTGTTTTTCCGGTCATACCACCCCTCCTTTGTCTGTTGGCTTTGAATTCTTTGAAGATTCTAATGATTGAACAGCAGAAGAATATCGTGGGGTAGGGGGATGTCAACCGTGGAGGAAAAACAACACCCCGAAAGGACTGGGGATGTCCGCTTCGGGGTGTTGTGTGATGCCGTGGCTCCCCGGCTGGGGGGGCTCATGTGGGTACTGCGGGCTTCTTCTTAATCCTTACGCCGCCTCAAGGGGCAGAGCGAAACCGCCGCCATACCCAGCCAGGAGAGCGCGAAGAAAGTAACTATGATCGTCATGGTTGCTCCTATTGTTCGGTCACCAAGCATTGCCTTGGAAGGGCTGCCGTTATTCCCCTCCCCTTGCGGGAGGGGGGAGGGGGTGGGGTAAGGCGCCATAACTTCTTGATTGGCTACTTCACAGCTTCGCCGCTTTCGGGAAGAGGATGTTGTTTTCCAGGTGCACGTGCTTGTGCAGGTCGTCCTCGAACTCCTTCAGCTTCTCGTAAGTGACCATGAAGGTGTTGCAGACGTCGTCGGGGACGGTGTAGTTCCTGGCGAGCCGGCGTATCTCGTGCACCGCCGCGCCAACCTCGTCGTGCTCGTGCCCCAGTTCGGCGAGTACCGCCTTCAGCTTCGCGATCTCATCGCCGGCCGGTTCCGCACCCTGCTCGTGCAGTTCCGTCAGCCGTTTGATGGCCGGGAAAAGCTGCTCCTCTTCGCTTTTAAGGTGCTGAGCCATGTCCATGGCAACCTTCTTGAAGATCTGCGCGATCATCACCACCTCGGGGTGGTTTTCCCCATGCACCTGGGCGATCTTGTCGGCGTAGGCGGCGATGGTCGGGATGTTCTCTTTGAGGTAGCTGTGGTGCTGGTTCTTGATGTAGTCCGCGAGGAAGGGGAGATCCCAGGCGTCGTAGTTCTGGCTGCGGTCCTGCGGGCGTGCTCCCGCCTCTTCCAGCTCGCGGCGTAGACTCTCGATGTCGATACCCTTTTCCCTGCATGCCTGCGTCAGCGGGACGTTCCCGCCGCAGCAGAAGTCGATGCCGTATTTTTCAAGGACCTCGGCGGTGCGGAAGTCTTTTGCGACCACTGAGCCTACGGTTTCAGTCATTGTGGTTTCCTGAGTCTCTTTTTTCATGGTGTCGCTCCTTGGCTGCCCGTTTTAAATAGGGCGGCCTGTTCATACGTTGTATGAGCCATCTGCTGTTAAGCCCATGGTAACACCAACGGCTCAGAAACGTATGATTCAGGTCAAGAAAAGGTGCATTCGTTCAGTACGGGGGCATCGGGAATGATGGGAATGATGGGAATGATGGGAATGATGGGTGCGGCTACCCACGAAGCGCAGCCACGAGCCTGACGTTCCCCCCTTTGCGAAGGGGGAGCCTGCCCCCCGTAGCCTTGGCGAAGGGGGGACAGGGGGGATTTCCCCTACATTCCACAGGCGGCCGAACCGACAAAGTCTGAATGAGGGATCAGCGCGTGGAAAGCTGTGAAGAATTCTGTACGAAGCGGCCGATGGCGCGGTCCATGGTGGAGATGTGGTCGATGAGCCAATTGGTGATGAAGCCGGTCATCGTGGTGACGAGGGGGGCGGTGAGTCCTTCCACTTTGAGGCGTTCCTTGAGCTTGTTGACCTCTTCAACAAACGCCACGTGTTTGGCGCGGTGCTTGTCGTAGTCGGGGTAGCGGACCTGCTGCATCAGCTTCTCTTCGTCCTTAAAATGGGTGACGGCGTACGCTTCGAGGAACCAGAACATCCTCATGATCTCGTCGGTACTCTGCCGGGACTGGTAGGCGTCGGCAAAGGCGTTGAACTTGTCGAAAAGAAGCTTGTGCTGGATGTCTATCTCAAGCACGCCTATGTTCAGATCGTCATTCCATTGCATCAGCATGGCTCCTCCGCTTAATCACTGCGGGAACTTTTATACCTACTCTTCTTTTTGTAATCAATATATTTGTGACTGCGCAGGCCGGAACCGCGGGGCCTGCCTGTTTTGATGTTTCGGAAACATGGGAAGGTATTGATAATTTGACACAATTTACAGGCTCGGCTATAGTGCTCCGGTGTCCATTCATCAGCGGGAGGTGGTCATGCCGACTGTTATGAGAAGTGGCACATACCGGTTTCACTTCTACTCGGACGAGGGACGAGAGCCGCCCCACATCCACGTCGAAACGCCTGACGGAGAGTGCAAGTTTTGGTTGAAACCGATACGACTGGCAAGCAACAAGGGGATCAGCCAGCTGGTGTTGAGAGATATAGAAAGACTGGTTTACCGTAACAAGGAACTGTTTGAGGAGAAGTTTTATGAAATCCACAAGCGTAGATAACGAAGCGGTGGAACCCGCAGCAATCAGGGCCTGGGCTGAGAACCGCACCGTTTTTGTGGAACTCACCGACGGCAGAATCATAGGCTTTCCGGCCAATCGTTTCCCTTTATTGGCACAGGCAACTGATGAGGAGTTGAAAGAAGTGACCATCAGGCTGAACGGTTTCGCTCTTAGATGGGAGAAACTCGACGAAGACATTACCGTGCCCGGTATAGTGGCCGGCAATTTCCCCTTACCTTACATAATGAACTGAGCTGCTCCGTCGCCTCCTTCCTATCCCATTCCTCTGTCTAATCCCCGTGCAAATCATTTGCAATGTCACCGCGCGTCATGCTATCTCACATTAAAACGTTGGGCATTGAAATCAGCTTGTGATGCCGGGCCGTCTCAGGTCTGGCGGAGGTAGTTGTGGCGAAAAAGGGTAGGGCGGTAAACAGGCGAAAATCTTCTTCCGGCGGCGGACGCAGGCCGCTTGTCGCACTTTTGGTGGTGGCGGTTCTCATCGGCCTCGCCCTCATGCTGTTGGAGCGGTGCAAGAAGCCGGTGCCGCCGGTATCTCCCCCGCCGAAACCAGCCGTGACCGCGCCTAAACACCTGCCTCTGCCCGAGCGCCCCGCCCCGGTGCAGCAGAAGATCTCCACCTCCCAGGCCCCCGCACCCAAGCCGCACCCGGCCGCGCTGCCGAAGGCGCAAGGGCCCGGGCGTCTGGCCATCATCATCGACGACATGGGTACGAGCCTGCAGGAGTTGAAGACTCTGCAGTCGATCGGACAGCCGCTTACCTATTCGGTGATCCCGAGTCTGGCCCATGCAAAGGACGTGGCCGAGGGGGCGCACGCAGCCGGTGCCCAGGTGATGGTGCACATGCCGATGGAGCCCGAGGGGTACCCGAAGCAGAAGATGGAATCGGTCGGGGTGCTGCTATCGATGGGCGACGAAGAAGTTGCCGGGCGGGTGAGGGGCTATTTCCGCACCGTTCCCCATGCCGTGGGCGCCAACAATCACATGGGATCGCGCTTCACGCAGGATGCGGGGAAGATGAGGGTGGTTTTGCAGGTGTTGAAGGAGAAGGGGGTGTTCTTCGTCGACAGCAAGACGAGTCCCGCGTCGGTGGGGTATCGGGAGGCGAAGGCCATGGGGATGAAATGTGCGGCGCGCCAGGTGTTCCTGGACAACGTGCAGGATGAGGCGGCGATCGGAAAGCAGCTCGCGCAGGCCGCCGCCATAGCAAGAAAAAAGGGTGCGGCGATAGCTATCTGTCATCCGCACCCTGCAACCATGCGAGCCCTGAAGCTCTATATGCCCGAACTTGCCCGAAGCGGCATCACCTTCGTCCACGCTTCGGAGCTGGCTTCTTAACGGCCGTTCAACGTTCAGCGTTCAACGTTCCACAAAAGTATTGCCCTAGTCATCTCCATGCTATGGTCACTGTACGCGCCGCAGCAAAAGGAGGCTTAATACGGAAGGCCCTGGCGAACGTTGAACGTAGAACGTTGAACGGGTGTTAGAGGACGGGTGTTAAAGCTGTCCCGCGATCCTCTTCTTCAGCCTTGAGACCTCGCGGTACTTCTCGTCCACGAGTATCGAGGCGGGATTGTCGCCGCTTACCGGATGAACCATCAAAAACGCGTCGCGCAGCTCCCCGCCGTAGCCTGCCAGAGTTTCCTGCATGATCCCGGAAAATCCGTCGCGCTCCGGCGCACGCGCCATCGGGTATTTCTTCTTCAGTAACTCGCCGCCGCCGAGGTCGAAGCGGTGGAAATCGATGGTCCCTGCCTCGTCGCCGACACCCGGATTCAGCACGAACACCGATTCCAAGGCGGTCTGGTGGATCATCTGCCTCGTCGGATCGTCGGCCGGCAGCTGCTTCTCGATTTTGAAGATGGTCGAGATCAGGAAGCCGGTGAAGCAGTCCGCCTCCATGTAGCCGCTCGCCGCCCCGTCGGAACTCTCGCAGTAGTAGGAGACCTGCGAGTCCTGCCCGAGCTCCTTCCCGCAGACAAGGCACTGGCTCTTCAGTCCCGAAAGCCTGCCGAAATACTCTTCCTTCTTGCGCTTGTTCTCCTCGTGCTGCCACTTGTCGTACAGCATGGCGCGCGGCTCTTCCGTCTCGTAGTATTCCTTGATGCACCACTGCCCGAGGGCCGCGAACTGGCCGTAGACGTCGGTGCCGCGCCCGTGGGTGAGGATGGGGTAGATCTTCCCTTCCGGGTTGGTGTTAAGGCTCTCCACCTTCGGGCTCTTGGAGATGAAGATGTCGGAGCAGCGGAAGCCGCGGTTGATGGCGAACGCCTTCAAAAGGGTCTTCTGATCCTTGAACATCCCCTCGAACTTGATGCGCTCGTCGATGAGGCAGGGGATGAGGGAGAGGCTCTTTCTGTCCAGCCCCCGCTTGTCGAAGAGCTCGAAGATGTTGCGGCAGTTGTCCATGCTGGCCATGTCCTTGATAGGAACCAGCACCCGGTCCGCCGCGTAGAGCGCGTTCTGGGTCATCACGTCGAGGTCCGGGCGGGTGTCGACGATGAGCACCCCGGGGATCTCGGACATGGCGAGCAGGCGCGCAAGCACCATCGGTCCCTTGAGCGAGCCGCGCAGGTCCGGAAGGGAGGTCGACGAAGGGATGTAATTGACCCCGTACTGCCCGGTGTGCAAAAGGTCGCGGCCGCGTGTCTCCAGCAACAGGTCGGCGACGGAGCCGTTCAACTTCTGCCCCTTGATGGAGAACATCTTGTCGATGGTGAAATGGTTGTCGAAGGAGAAGATGGAGACCGGAAGGTTCTCGTCCAGCGCCTTCAAAAAGATCGCGAGGTTGGTGGCCAGCGTGGTCTTGCCCACGCCCCCCTTTTCCGAGGAAACGGTTATTACATAAGGGTAATTTTTCATGGCGCGCATACTAGCATCGAGACGCGGGGACGGTCAACCGGTTTGACAGTGGCGCGCGCCGCGTGATAGAAACGGCTGGGCGCCGGTTCGGGCAGGGGCGAACAATCTTGCTCCCCTTTGCCGCGCCGGCGTCTCTCGCGCCGGCGCCTGTGTGGCACCGGCGGCCGGGCGAATATTCATTCGATCTCAATCGATCCCCGCCCCCGGAGGGGGAGGGACAGGGAGGGGGCGCGTAGCGTCTGCCTCCGGCTTTCCCCCCTCCCGACCTCCCCCCTCCAGGGGGAGGAGTTCCGGCGAGATCCTCTCTGAGGCGACACCAGGAGGCTAGATGCAGCTCTTCAAAGAACGGCGGGTCCTCACGGTAAGCGCACTGACGGCGCTGGTGCGCGGCCTTTTGGAGGAGAACTTCGATCAGGTATGGGTCGAGGGGGAAATCTCCAACATCGCCTGCCCGCAGTCCGGCCACTGCTACTTCACCCTCAAGGACCCCGGCGCCCAGATCCGCTGCGTCATGTTCCGCGGCGCCTTCCGCACTTTAAAGTTCACCCCCCGCGACGGCATGCGCGTCGTCCTGCGCGGACGGATGACCCTTTTCGAGCCGCGCGGCGAGTACCAGCTCTCGGTGGACGCCATGGAGCCGCAGGGGATCGGCGCGCTGCAGATGGCCTTCATCCAGCTGAAGGAGCGTCTCGCCAAAGAGGGGCTCTTCTCGGAGCTCCACAAGCGTGAGATCCCCAAGCTGCCGCGCAGGATCGGCGTGGTCACTTCCCCCACCGGCGCCGCCATCCGCGACATCCTCACCGTGCTCTCGCGCCGCTTCGCCAACGTGGAACTCATCATCGCGCCGGTCCGCGTCCAGGGGGAGGGGGCGGCACAGGAGATCGCCGCGGCCATCGCCGACCTGAACCGCGTCGGGAACGTCGACGTAATGATCGTCGGGCGCGGCGGCGGGTCCCTCGAGGACCTCTGGGCCTTCAACGAGGAGGTGGTGGCGCGGGCCATCCACCGCTCCGCCGTTCCGGTCATCTCGGCCGTGGGGCACGAGATCGATTTCACCATCGCCGACTTCGTAGCCGACCTGCGCGCCGCGACCCCCTCCGCCGCGGCGGAACTGGTGGTAAGGAGCAAGAACGAACTGACCGCGGAAGTGGAGGGGCTCACGCACCGCCTCGCGGTGGCCCAGTCGCGCCGGCTTGAGCGTGCCCGCTCCCAGGTCGCCGCGCTTTCCCGCGCCGTCACCGATCCGAGCCGGATCCTCGGCCACCTGGCCCAGCGGGTCGACTCCCTGGACGCGAGGCTGGTAAGGGAGGCGGGGCTCATCCTCGATGACGCCTCCGAGCGGATCGTCTCTCTCGCCGCGCGACTCGCCCGCCAGAGCCCGGCGCTCACCCTCAGGCAGAACGCGGAGCGCCTCTCCACCCTCACGCTGCGCCTCGACCACGCCATGACCAGGCGCCTCGCCTGCGCCGCCGAGAATGTCGGGCTCGCCACCGGGACGCTCAACGCCGTCTCGCCCCTTGCCACCCTTTCCCGAGGCTACAGCATCGCCCGAAAGCTACCCGGGCGCGCCGTGGTCACCTCGCACCGCCAGATCGCCCCGGGCGACCGGCTCGAACTCTCCCTCGCCGCTGGCAGCGCGGTCTGCACCGTGGAGGAAACCAGCGGAGAGTGAATCCTTGACGGTTATTGAACGATCGGTATAATAGGCGATCACTTTTTCATTATATAGCGCGGCCGTCGTCTTCATTGGCGCCGCGGCAGCAAGCAGCACGAGGGATGGCATGGCCGTAGAAAAATTCGAGACCGCGCTCAAGAAGCTCGAAGACGTCGTGAAGAAGCTGGAAGGGGGAGAACTTTCCCTCGAGGACTCGCTGAAGGCCTTCGAGGAAGGGGTGAAATATTCCGCCTTCTGCAGCAAGAAGCTGAACGAGGCCGAGCGCCGCGTCGAGCTTCTCGTAAAGCAGCGCGACGGCAGCCTGACCACCCGCCCCTTTGAAGAGGAGGAGTAATCCCCGTCTTTGCCGCCTGACAGGATCAGTTGCAAGCAGGACGCCTCCCCCCCTCCCTTGACGGGAGGGGGCCGGGGGGTGGGTGACGTTGCCCTCGGCTTCCAATGTGGCGCGTTCCCCCTCCCCCTAACCCCCTCCCGCAAGGGGAGGGGGATCTCGATTCGCAAGGAAGCCTGAATGGATCTCAAGGAATACCTGAAGCAGAAATGCCAGCTGGTCGACCAGGCGCTGGAGCGCTTTCTCCCCGCCGCCACCGAACTCCCCTCCTCGCTGCACGGCTCGATGCGCTACTCGGTCTTCGCCGGCGGCAAGCGCGTTCGCCCCGTCCTCATGCTCGCCGCATGCGAGGCGGTGGGCGGCTCGCCCGACGCGGTGATGCCCGCAGCCTGCGCCATGGAGATGATCCACACCTACTCGCTGATCCACGACGACCTTCCCGCCATGGACAACGACGACTTCCGCCGGGGCAACCCGACCAACCACAAGGTCTACGGCGAGGCGACCGCCATCCTGGCAGGTGACGCCCTTCTGACCGAGGCCTTCATCCTCCTCTCCACGGAGGGGCAGAGTGGGGACCCCGCGGCGCGCCTTCGGGTGATCCAGGAGATCGCCGTCGCCGCCGGTTCGCGCGGCATGGTGGGCGGCCAGGTGGTCGACATGGAAAGCGAGGGGCGCCACGACGTGGACATGGCGACACTCTCCTACATCCACACCCACAAGACCGGCGCCCTGATCCGCGCCTCGGTCCGCTCCGGCGCCATCATGGGGGGCGCGAGCGAGGAGCAGTTCAAGGCGCTCACCCGCTACGCCGATGCCATCGGCCTCGCCTTCCAGATTGCCGACGACATCCTCGACGTCGAAGGGACCACCGAGGAACTCGGCAAGGACGCAGGCAGCGACCAGGCCCGCGGCAAGGCGACCTATCCCGCCCTCATGGGGCTCGAGGCCTCCAAGGCGCGCGCCCAGGAACTGGTGCAGATCGCGCTCGACGCCCTCGCCATCTTCGACGACCGCGCCGAACCGCTGCGGGCCATCGCCTCGTACATCGTTAAAAGGAAATCGTAAATGGCAGGTATCCTCGACGGCATCACCGAACCCAGTCAGCTGAAAGCGCTTTCCCTGCGCGAGCTGGAGACGCTCGCCGAGGAGCTGCGTGCCCGCATCATCGAGACCTGCGCCGCAAACGGCGGCCATGTCGCCCCGAGTCTCGGCGTCGTCGAGCTCACCATCGCGCTGCACCGCGTCTTCGACTCTCCGAAGGACAAGATCGTCTGGGATGTGGGGCACCAGGCCTACGCCCACAAGCTTCTTACCGGCAGGAAGGAGCGCTTCGGCACGCTGCGCACCCTGGGCGGGATCAGCGGCTTTCCCAAGCGCTGCGAGTCGCCTCACGACTCTTTCGACGTCGGCCACTCCTCGACCTCGATATCGGCCGGCGTAGGCTTCGCCGTGGCGCGCGACCTTAAAAAAGAGCGCAACAAGGTGCTCACCGTGATCGGCGACGGCGCCATGACCGGCGGCCTCGCCTTCGAGGGGCTGAACCACGCGGGGGAGCTGAACAAGGACCTGGTGGTCATCTTAAACGACAACGAGATGTCCATCTCGGAGAACGTAGGCGCCCTGTCGAACCTCCTCTCGCGCACCATCACGAGCGAATACGTGCACCGGGCCAAGAAGGACCTGGAGGCCTTCCTCGAGGGGGTCCCCATGTTCGGGCGCTCCGTGCTGAAGATCGCCAAGCGCGCCGAGGAATCGCTGAAGACCCTCTTCACCCCGGGCATGCTTTTCGAGGCCTTCGGCTTCGAGTACATAGGACCCATCGACGGGCACGACATCCCGAAGCTCTTGGAGACGCTCGAGAACGTCAAGCGTTTCGACGACGCGGTGCTCATCCACGTCCTCACCAGGAAGGGAAAGGGGTATCCCCCCGCCGAGGCGAACCCGTCGCTTTTTCACGGCGTCGGCCCCTTCGATCTGAAGACCGGCAAGGTGCTGAAAGGTAAGGGTGGCGCCGCCTCCTACACCGGCGTCTTCGGCGAGACGGTGAAAAGGCTCGCCCAGGAGGATGACCGCATCGTCGCCATCACGGCAGCCATGCCGGACGGTACCGGCCTCACCCCGTTTGCGCGCGAGTTCCCGGACCGCTTCTTCGACGTCGGCATCGCCGAACAGCACGCCATCACCTTCGCCGCCGGCCTCGCCGCGGAAGGCTTCCGTCCGGTGGTCGCCCTCTACTCGTCGTTTTTGCAGCGCGGCTACGACCAGCTCTTCCACGACGTCTGCCTGCAGGAGCTCCCGGTAACCTTCGCCATCGACCGCGCGGGCGTGGTCGGCAACGACGGCCCCACCCATCACGGTGTCTTCGACCTCTCCTACCTGCGTGCGGTTCCGGGACTTACCATCATGGCCCCGAAGGACGAGAACGAGCTGCAGCACATGCTGGTGACCGCACTTTCGCTTCCCGGCCCCGCTGCGTTGCGCTATCCACGCGGCAACGGCCTCGGCGTTCCGATGGACCAGATCCTCGAGCCGCTTCCCATCGGGCGCGGCGAACTCCTCGAGAAGGGAAAGGACGGCGCCATCATCGCCGTCGGCACCATGGTGCAGCCGGCCCGCGAGGCGGCGGCAGCTCTTGCCGCTGAGGGGATCGAACTCGCCGTCATGAACGCCCGCTTCGTAAAGCCGCTCGATACCGACCTCATCCTCTCGCTCGCCGAGACCGGATTCCTCGTCACCCTCGAGGACAACGTGGTGCAGGGGGGCTTCGGCACCGCCGTCCTGGAGCTCCTGGAGGAACATGGTGTCACCGGCGTTAAGGTGCTGCGCCTTGGTTACCCCGACCGCTTCGTCGAGCAGGGGGAGCAGGCCGAGCTGAAGGCCGCCTACCGGCTCGACGCCGCCGGCATCGCCGCGAGCATCCGGGAGGCGCGGCGCCCGGTCCCGGTCCGCTCCGAAGCGGCGGCTCCGGTCGGGGAACCCGTCCCGGACCAGCCGCATGCCTAAGATCCCCCCGCTCCTCGCAGCCCTTCTGCTTTATGCCGGTCCGGCCCTGGCCGCCGACCCGCTCGCCTTGAGCGCCAAAGCCGACCAGATGATCGCCAAGGGGGACCTCGCCCAGGCGGCCGAGGAACTCAAGGCCGCTACCTCGCTCTTTCCTTACGACGAAGGGGTGCGGCGCAAGCTCGCCTTCACCTACACCGAAATCGCCAAGCGCGACCTGCAGTCAGGGCACTTTCCCGCCGCCGCCGAACATTTCGGGCAGGCGCACGAACTCCTCCCGGCAAGTGCCGAACTGGGTCTCATGCGCGGCATAGCACTCTACCTGGGCAAGGATTACACGGCGGCCCGCGAGGAGCTTTTGCAGGCCGGGGAGGGGAGCGAGCCGCTCATCTACCTCGGGAAGATCAGCTACGACACGGGGGACCTCCCCGGCGCGCTCGAGCTGTGGCGCCGTGCGAAGGGGAAGGACCCCGACAACAAGACGCTCGAGGCCTTGATCGGCAAGGCGGAGCGGGAGCTCCCCGTCGAGTCGCGCATGGACAAGGGGTACAGCTCCATGTTCGACCTCTCCTACGATGCCGAGCTGCCGCCGGGGCTTTCCGCCGAGGTGCTGGACGCGCTCGAGAGTGCCTATAACTCGGTGGGTGCCGACTTCGGCGTCTTTCCTGCCACGCGCATCCCGGTACTGCTCTACACGAAGAAGGACTACAGCAGCGTGACCACCGGGCCGGACTGGTCCGGTGGGCTCTACGACGGCAAGATTCGCCTGCCGGTCGGTGGGCTCACCCGGGTCACGCCGCAACTGCGTGCCATCATCTTCCACGAGTTCACCCATGTCCTCGTCGCGGAGCTTACTCACGGCAACGTCCCCACCTGGCTGAACGAAGGCCTCGCCGAAATTGAAGGGCGCAAGGAGTTCGCCCCGCCGCTGCCCCGATTCGGCACCGTACCGGGAAAGCATCTGCTGCCGCTTACCTCCCTTTCCCGCGGCTTTGCCGGGATGGGGGGAGAGGATGCATGGCTTGCCTACCAGCAAAGTCATTCCATGGCGTCGTTCATGGTGCAGCGCTACGGCTGGTACGCGATGCAGCAGTTGCTCAAGTATCTGGGTGAGCGCAGGGGTATGGAGGAGGCCGTCGCCAAGGCTCTTTCCGACTACGGGTTGGATCTGGACGGCGTGATGCGTGAGTGGAGGGAGTCGCTGACAGCATCGGCTGCGGGCGACGGCGCCAACTGAGTGGTATAGTATGCATTAAGCCGCAAGTTTGGCAGTATGAGCGGCAAGACGGCAAGGCAATAAACGGGAGTTTTCTTGATTTACGGCACCGGCGTTGACATCGTTGAAATCGGCCGCTTCGAAAAGTTCTTGAGAGAGGGCAACGACGGACTGTTCCAGAGACTGTTCACCCAGCGGGAGATCGATTACTGCTCGGTGAAAAAGAACTGCGCCCAGCACTACGCCCTGCGTTTCGCGGCAAAAGAGGCCTTCCTGAAGGCGCTCGGTACCGGGCTGCGTGACGGACTTTCCTGGAAGGACATGGAGGTGGTGAACGATCCCCTCGGTAAGCCCGAGCTGAAGCTTACCGGGCGGGCCGAGGAGCTTTACCGCCAGGCGGGGCTTGCCGGCTGCTTTCTCTCCCTTTCCCATGACGCCGGCTGTGCCGTCGCCTTCGTGGTACTGGAGCGCTAGATGAAAGTCGTGAGCGGTCAGGTCATGCAGCTTATGGATAAAAGGGCCATCGGGGAGTTCGGCATCCCGGGGCTCGACCTCATGGAGCGTGCCGGTCGCGGCTGTGCCAACGCCATCGTGGACGCCTTCGGCGGCGGCGCGGGGAAACGCGCCGTGATCGTGGCGGGGAAGGGGAACAACGGCGGCGACGGTTTCGTCATCTCGCGCCTTCTGTCGGAACAGGGGTGGGACGCTCCGGTGCTGCTACTTGCCGCTCCCGAGGCGATCGCCGGCGACGCCGCGGCGAACCTTGCGCGCCTTGATGCCGGCGTGGTGAAGAGCGTGCCGCAGGGAATCGCGGGGGAACGGGAACTTCTGCAGGGGGCGACGGTGATCGTGGACGCCCTGCTCGGCACCGGGATGAAGAGCGAGGTCTCCGGCATCTACGGCGAGGCGATAGACGCGATCAACGCGGCCGGGGGCCCCGTGGTCGCCGTGGACATCCCCTCCGGCGTCGATTCGGCCACCGGGAAGGTGCTAGGGCGCGCGGTGCGGGCCGACCTCACCGTCACCTTCGCGCTTGCCAAGCTGGGCAACGTCCTTTATCCCGGCGCGGAGCTTTGCGGGAGGCTGGTCGTCGCCGACATCGGCATGCCCGACGCCGTGGTCGCCGAGGCCGAAGGGGCCGAGTTTACCGATCTTCCGAGCGCCGCCCTACTTTTCAGGCCGCGAGAGGCAACCGCACACAAGGGAACCGGCGGCCACACCCTCGTCGTCGCCGGGAGCACCGGCAAGACCGGTGCCGCGGCCATGGCAGCTAACAGCGCGCTGCGCACCGGGGCGGGACTCGTCACCCTGGCGGTCCCGGCACTGTTGCACCCGATCCTGGAGGCGAAGACCACCGAGGCGATGACCATCCCGCTCGGCCCGGGGACAAAGGGTTACCTTCAGGCCGGGGCGCTCCCGGAAATCGCCGCCGCAGCGGCGGCCCGCGACGTAGTCGCCTTAGGTCCCGGTCTCGGGACGGCCCCTTCCACGGTCTACCTGGTTCATTCGCTCCTGGCCGTGCTCAGGCGGCCCCTCGTGCTCGATGCCGACGCCTTGAACGCGGTGGCGCCCGACCCGTCCCTTCTGCTCAAGAGAAGCGGCTTGGTGACGGTGCTCACGCCGCACCCGGGGGAGATGGCACGCCTGCTTGACTGCTCGGTCCCCGAGGTGGAGGAGGACCGCATCGGCTGCGCCCGCGACTTCGCTACCAGATACCAGGTGCACCTGATCCTCAAGGGAGCGCGCAGCATCGTCGCCGCACCCGACGGCCGCATCGCGGTCAACGGCAGCGGCAATCCCGGCATGGCGAGCGGCGGCATGGGGGACGTGCTCACCGGCGTCGTCGCCGCCCTAATCGGCCAGGGGTACGACCCTTTCACCGCCTGCAGGCTCGGCTCCTTCGTCCACGGCTTCGCCGCGGACCTGTTGCTTGAGACCCGAGGCTGCCAGGGGATGAGCGCCACCGACGTACAGGAGGCGCTTCCCGCCGCGCTGGACCGGATCGCCCGGGCGCGCGGCGTTCATCACGTCTTTAAAACCGACAACACATCACAGGGAGAATGACCATGATGAAAGCAAAAGAGATCATGACCAAAGACGTGGTTACCGTAGGCCGCGACACCACGGTGCGAGACTTGGCCAAGCTCTTCGCCGAGCGCCGCATCTCCAGCGTCCCGGTGGTGGACAACGAGGGGCTTTTGGTCGGCATCGTGTCCGAAAGCGACCTGATCGAGCGGGACAAGCCGCTGCACATTCCGACCGTCATCTCCATCTTCGACTGGGTCATCTACCTGGAGAGCGACAAGCGTTTCGAGAAGGAACTGCAGAAGATGACCGGGCAGACCGTCGCGGACATCTTTTCGCAGGAGGTTCTCACCGTGGGGCCGGAGGCGCCGGTTTCCGAGGTGGCCGAACTGATGACCAACAAGAAGGTGCAGGCCGTCCCGGTGGTCGAGGGGCGCCGCGTGGTCGGTATCATCGGGCGCATCGACATGGTGCGCACCATGATAGGGTAGTCTCGATGCCTTTCATGCGGACCAAAAGCAGCGACGAGACGGTGCAACTGGGGGAGAGGCTCGGGCGGCTGCTTGCCCCCGGCGATTTCATCGCCCTGACCGGTGAACTCGGCGCGGGCAAAACCCAGTTCGCCAAGGGGATCGCCCGCGGGTTGGAGGTCGACCCGGAGACCCCGGTGACCAGCCCGACCTACACCATATTGAACATCTACGAGGGGAGGCTCCCCCTGTACCATTTCGACCTCTACCGTCTCGAGGGGGCACACGACGTCGACGCGCTCGGTTTCGAGGAATATTTCTCCGGCGACGGCGCCTGCGTCGTGGAATGGGCCGAGCGCCTGGACGGGGAGATGCCCGACGACGTTCTCACCGTTACGCTGAACCACGAGGGGGACGAGGAGCGCAGCGTCAGCTTCGAGGGTTCCGGCCCCAGGTCACAGGCCATCGTCCGCGCTCTCTCAGCAGGGGAGCGAGATTAAGTCAGAAGACGCCTCTTCCGGTTCCGGAAGGGGCGTTTCTTTTTGTTGTAAACAGAGAAGGGGGCAAAAAGTGCTCATAAGGCTGTCTTGGCCTTGATTGTTTAAAAAAATGTTTTGACCGGGCACAGTAAACTTGCTAATAAAGTGTTTCCTATCGCCGGGAGCGAAGGTTCCGGGCGGATCAACAGCATATAGATACAAGGAGGACTGACATGGCTTTGGTTGTCCAAAAGTACGGCGGCACCTCGATGGGTTCCGTCGAACGAATTCGCAACGTCGCCAAGAGGGTGGCAAAAACCTACGACGCCGGCAACGACATGGTGGTAGTTGTCTCCGCCATGGCAGGTGAAACCAATAAGCTGGTTGCGCTTGCCAACGAGGTCTGCGAATTCCCGGACACCCGTGAATACGACGTACTCGTCGCGGCGGGGGAGCAGGTCTCCATCGCCCTTCTGGCCATGTGCCTGAAAGCCATGGGGTACAAGGCGAAGTCCTACCTCGGGTTCCAGGTTCCCGTCCTCACCGATACCGCCTACAGCAAGGCCCGCATCGAGAGCATCGACGACAAGAAGATGCGCGCCGACCTGAAAGAGGGGACCATCCTGATCGTCGCCGGTTTCCAGGGTGTCGACGAGTTCGGCAACGTCACCACCTTGGGGCGCGGCGGCTCGGACACCTCTGCGGTGGCACTCGCGGCGGCGCTGAAAGCCGACGTCTGCGAGATCTTCACCGACGTGGACGGCGTCTACACCACCGACCCCAACATCTGCAAAGACGCTAAAAAGATCGAGCGCATCTCTTACGAGGAGATGCTTGAGTTGGCCAGCCTCGGAGCGAAGGTGCTGCAGATCCGCTCCGTCGAGTTCGCCAGCAAGTACAACGTCGACGTACACGTCCGCTCGAGCTTCAACGAAAATCTCGGAACCATGGTTACCAAGGAGGATAAAGAAATGGAAGCAGTGCTCGTCTCGGGTATCGCCTACGCCAAGGATGAAGTGAAGATCGCCGTCATGCAGGTGCCGGACAAGCCCGGGGTGGCAGCGCAGATCCTCTCGCCGCTTTCCGATGCCAACATCTCCGTCGACATGATCGTCCAGAACGTGAGCGAGGCCGGTTCCACCGACTTCACCTTCACCGTGCCCCAGGCCGACTTCAAGAAGGCGCTCACCATCACCAAGGAGACCGCCGAGGCGATCAACGCGAAAGAAGTCCTCTCCGACGAGAACGTCACCAAGGTATCCATCGTTGGTCTCGGCATGAGGAGCCACGCCGGCGTGGCAACCACCATGTTCCAGGCGCTCGCCAAGGAAGGGATCAACATCCAGATGATCTCCACCTCCGAAATCAAGATCTCCGTCGTAGTCGACGCGAAATACACCGAGCTCGCCGTCCGCGTGCTGCACGACGCCTTCGGTCTGGCCGGAAAATAACACCCGTTCAACGTTCAAGGTTCAACGTTCCGTAAAGGTCCGGGCTTCGGCTCGGGCCTTTGCGGTACTGCGAGGCGGACGATGACGGCTTTGGCTTTTTGAAATAGAACGTTGAACGTCGAACGTTGAACGTCTTTTGTTGAAGTTGGGGGTGATATGAGTCTGGTGAAACTTTACGATACGACGCTTAGGGACGGTACGCAGGCGGAGGACATCTCTTTCCTGGTCGAGGACAAGATCCGCATCGCCCACAAACTGGACGAGTGCGGCATTCACTACATCGAGGGGGGATGGCCCGGCAGCAACCCCAAAGACGTCGCCTTCTTCAAGGACATCAAGAAGGAAAAGCTCATCCAGGCGAAGATCGCCGCCTTCGGCTCGACCCGCCGCGCCAAAATCACCCCCGATAAGGACCAGAACCTGCGCACCCTGGTGGAGTCCAAGGCCGACGCAGCCACCATCTTCGGCAAGACCTGGGACTTCCACGTGCACGAGGCGCTCAGGATCCCGCTCGAGGAGAACCTGGAGCTCATCTTCGACTCGCTGGAGTTCCTCAAGAAGAACATGCCGGAAGTCTTCTACGACGCCGAGCACTTCTTCGACGGCTACAAGTCCAACCCCGAGTACGCCATCAAGACGCTGCAGGCGGCCCAGCAGGCGGGCGCCGACTGCATCATCCTTTGCGACACCAACGGCGGCTCCATGCCGTACGAGATCGCTGCCATCGTGGACGAGGTGAAGAAGGTGATCTCCACCCCGCTCGGCATCCACGCCCACAACGACGGCGAGTGCGCCGTGGCGAACTCCATCATCTCGGTGCAGCAGGGGATCGTGCACGTGCAGGGGACCATCAACGGCTTCGGCGAGCGCTGCGGCAACGCGAACCTCTGCTCCATCATCCCGGCCCTCAAGGCGAAGATGAAGCGCGACTGCATCTCGGACGCGCAGATGAAGACGCTCAGGGATCTCTCCCGCTACGTCTACGAACTCGCGAACCTCGCGCCCAACAAGCACCAGCCCTACGTCGGCAACTCCGCCTTCGCCCACAAGGGGGGCGTGCACGTCTCGGCGATCCAGCGCCACCCGGAGACCTACGAGCACATGCGCCCGGAACTGGTCGGCAACACCACCCGCGTGCTGGTTTCCGACCTCTCGGGTCGCGCCAACATCCTCGCGAAGGCGACCGAGTTCAACATCAACCTGGACAGCAAGGATCCGGTGACCCTCGAGATCCTCGAGGACATCAAGGCGATGGAGAACCGCGGCTACCAGTTCGAGGGGGCGGAGGCCTCCTTCGAGCTCCTGATGAAGCGCGCCCTCGGCACGCACCGCAAGTTCTTCTCCGTGATCGGCTTCCGCGTCATCGACGAGAAGCGCACAGAGGACGACCAGCCGATCTCCGAGGCGACCATCAAGGTCAAGGTGGGGGGGAAGGTCGAGCACACCGCATCCGAGGGGCATGGCCCCGTGAACGCCCTCGACAACGCGCTCAGAAAGGCGCTCGAGAAGTTCTACCCTAAGTTGAAGGACGTGAAGCTGCACGACTACAAGGTGCGCGTGCTTCCGGCGGGGCAGGGGACGGCTTCTTCGATCCGCGTTCTCATCGAGAGCGGCGACAAGGAAGGGCGCTGGGGCACCGTCGGCGTTTCCAGCAACGTCATCGAGGCCTCCTACCAGGCCCTCATCGACGCCATCGAGTTCAAGCTGCACAAGGACGAGGAGACGGCGGCACCCAAGAAATGATGCCGAGGAGCCAGCGACTCGCCCTATGGTGTCTCGCCCTGGCCCTCACCCTGCCGCTTTACATCAAAGGCCGCATCCCCACCACGAAAGGTGAGGATGCGGCCTTTTCTCGTTTCACTGGGCAGACCGTGACGGTGCGCCTGACGGGGGACCTGCCGCGTCCGGGCGTGTATCGCCTCCCCAAGGGGGTAGATGCGGCCGCCGCCATTAAAATGACGCTCCCCTGCGCCGAGGTTGCGGTAAGCGTCAGAGGATCCGACAGTTGCGTGCTTGCCAGCGGGGATGTCGTCGCCTTTCGCCGGGATCGATCAGGTAAATATTTGTTTTTATTGGGTGTGATGACTGCCAGGGAGCGCATGCTCCTCGGAGTGCCGCTGGACCCGGACCTCTTAAGCGAGACGGAATGGGCCCTTCTGCCGGGGATCGGGGCGGCACTATCCCGGCGTATCATCGAGGACCGTCAGGAAAATGGCGCTTTCGGTGCTGTGGAAGGGTTGTTGCGGGTGCCGGGGATCGGCCCCGGCAAGCTCGCGGCGATCAAAAGATATTTTTAATGCGCTGCAACAGGGCCTTTTTGCGAAAGGTTCCTTCGAAAAGGAGTAATCGCGACATTACAACTTACTCATATTTTCCTTCTTGGCATGTTAGGTGAAATATACGAACCCACATGAAGTTCTTTAATCAACTTTCTGTTGGGAGGTATGGCTTATGAAATGCCCTAAATGCAAAGGTAGGATGTTTGCCGAGAAATATTACGACTTCGTGAGGTCCTTCGACGCTTGGAAGTGCACCTGCTGCGGCGAGGTGCTCGACCCGACCATCCTGGCCAACAGGGCAAGGAACTTCAACAGCCTCCTCGGCTGATACTGAGACGATAAAAGAACAGCGAAGGGGGACCGCTCAAGCGGCCCCCCTTTTTTCTTGCTGATTTTGGGCTTGACAGCTCTGGGCCGGTCCGTTATAAAAGGGATCAAATTGGTCCTAAAGGTGTTTTTTATGATGGAACTAACCCGAAAGGGAGAATACGCAATCCGCGGCATCATCTATCTGGCCCAGCAGCCGCCGGGTCGGGTCTCGCTTATCAGCGAGATCGCCGCCGCCGCGGAAGTCCCGCAGACATTCCTCGCCAAGATATTCCAGAGCTTCGCCAAGCTCGGTCTGGTCACCTCTTCGCGCGGCACCGGGGGCGGCTTCGTCCTGGCCCGTCCCGCGTCCACCATCACCCTGCGTGAGGTGGTGGAGGCGGTCGAGGGGCCGATCCTGCCTAACCGCTGCCTTCTGGGGAGCGCCTGCGACAGGGGAGGACCCTGCCGCGTCCATGCCGTCTGGAAACAGGTGCAGACCGAGGTGGTCTCCATTCTCGACGCCGTCACCATAGATACCCTCGCGCGCAGCCCCGACTGCAAAAGTTAAAATTTTTTGTAAACAATTAGGATAAAGAAGGTCCTGTTTGTCTTTTGTGAGCGTTAATATCAACAACGGCTGAGCCGGCCCCACAGGCCAAAAGTTTCAATTTAATCAAAGGAGCGAAAAAATGGATGTACTAACCCTGAGCAGGCTGCAGTTTGCCGTCACCAGCATGTTCCACTTCATCTTCGTCCCGCTCACCCTCGGGCTCTCGGTCTTCGTGGCCATGGTGGAGACCCGCTACGTGCTGACCGGCAATGAGATGTACAAGAGGATGGCCAAGTTCTGGGGCAAACTGTTCCTGATCAACTTCGCGCTGGGCGTGGTGACCGGCATCACCCTGGAGTTCCAGTTCGGCATGAACTGGGCCGAGTACTCCCGCTACGTGGGGGACATCTTCGGGGCCCCCCTGGCCATCGAGGCCACTGTGGCCTTCTTCATGGAGTCGGTCTTCATCGGCGTATGGGCCTTCGGATGGAACAAGGTCGGCAGGAGGTTTCATGCCTTCTCGATCTGGATGGTCGCCATTGCCACGAACCTTTCCGGCCTCTGGATCCTGCTTGCTAACGGCTGGATGCAGCACCCGGTAGGGTACGTGCTCAGAAACGGCCGCGCCGAGATGGTGGACTTTCTCGCCCTTATTACCAACCCCTTCGGTCTCTTGAAGTTCGGGCACCAGATCGTTTCCGGTTACACCGTAGCCGCTTTCTTCGTCATGGGCATCTCCGCCTACCATCTGCTTAAGGCACGCAACCGCGAGTTCTTCAAAGCCTCCTTCACCATGGCCGCCGGCTTCGCCCTCTTCGCCACCATCATGGTCGCGGTGATCGGCGACTTCCATGCCGCCGACGTCGCGAAGACGCAGCCGGCCAAGTTCGCCGCCATGGAGGCGGTCTGGAACACCTGTAACAACGCTCCCATGCATCTGATCGCCTTCCCGGACGCAAAGAACGAGTGCAACCTGGTCTCCGCGCTCCCGGTTCCGGGGCTCTTAAGCTTCCTCGCCTTCCATGACTCCAACGCCGAGATCCGCGGCATCACCTCTTTCCCGAAGGACGAACGCCCGCCGGTCCTCCCGGTCTTCCTGAGCTTCCGCCTCATGGTCGGGCTCGGCACCTTCTTCATCGTGGTTGCTGCCGCCGCGTTCTTCTTAGCCAAAAACGGTCTCCTCGAGAAGTACCCCCTGTTCCTGAAACTGCTGGTCCTCACCATCCCGCTGCCGTACATCGCGAACCAGCTCGGCTGGATCGTCTCCGAACTGGGAAGACAGCCATGGATCGTGTACGGGCTGATGAAGACCTCCGACGCGGTCTCCAAGTCGCTCGAGATGTCGCAGGTGGTCGGGTCGCTCGCAGGCTTCACGCTCCTCTACGGCCTGCTGGGCTTCGTGGACATCTACCTGCTGACCAAGTTCGCCCGCAAAGGGCCTGAAGAAACTCATGTCGGCGCCACCGGCGCTTTCGGAAACTAGGGGGGAAACAATGGATCTGCATATCGTATGGTTTGTGCTTTGGGGTGTCCTTTGGGCCGTTTACTTCATGCTCGACGGTTTCGTGCTCGGCGCCGGGATGCTGCACCGCGTCCTCGGTAGAAACGACAGCGACCGCCGCGTCATCATCAACAGCTTCGGCCCGGTGTGGGACGGCAACGAGGTCTGGCTGATCACGGCCGGCGGCGCTACCTTCGCCGCGTTTCCGACCACCTACGCCCTCATGTTCAGCTACCTTTACACGCCGCTGCTGCTCCTTCTCTTCGGGCTCATCGTGCGCGGGGTCTCCTTCGAGTTCCGCAGCAAGGAAGACGGGGCCGCCTGGAGAGGGGGATGGGACTGGGCCATCGTACTTTCCAGCTTCATCCCGGCGCTTCTTTTCGGCGTGGCCTTCGGCAACATCTTCTCCGGGCTCCCCATGGACCAGGCCGGCTACCACGGCTCGCTTCTCGCCCTTTTGAACCCTTACGGCATCGTGAGCGGGCTTCTCTTCGTGATGCTCTTCGCCGTGCACGGCGCCCTCTACGTTGCCGTGAAGACCACCGGGGATCTGAGCCGTCGTGCCGAGAGCCTTGCGAAGACCCTGTGGGTGCCGCTTCTGCTGGTTGCGGTCCTCTTCCTTGGTTACACCAACTTCGCCACCAAGCTCTACGACAACTACCTTAAGGCGCCGGTCTTCCTGGTCGTGCCGCTGGTCGCGGTGGGCGCTCTGGTCGGGGTGCGCATGCTTCTTGGCGCGGGGAACGCGCTTACCGCCTTCGCCGCCTCCTGCGTCACCATCCTGGGGGTGGTCGGCACCGGCGTAATCGGGCTCTTCCCGAACCTCATCCCGTCGAGCCTCGATGCGCTTTACAGCCTCACCATCTACAACAGCTCCTCTTCCGATTACACGCTGAAGATCATGACGACGGTCGCCTTCATCTTCGTGCCGATCGTCATCCTGTACAAGATCTGGGTCTACCGGCTCTTCAGGGACCGGGTCACCGCCGAGGCGGTTGCCGCCGATCACGAGGCCTATTAGCACGGTCCTTCATGGCCGCCCCCCACGCGAAGGGGGGGCGGCTTTTCCCTTTTCGGGGTGTGATCGCGCGCACGCCGGCCGCAGCTAAGCGATTAAAGCGAAACCATTTCTATATTGACAAGTTCCCGTCCCCTTTGCTACTTTACCCTCTTGTCGTGCCCCTAAGCGAACAGCTCCGGTGCCCATTCCCCTTCCGGGAGGCAGCTTTTCTAGCGGATGCCCCGACAGAACCCGTCCCACAACTCCCCCCAGACAACCATGCACGAGGCGTTACGGCAGAAAGGCTGCCATATAAAGTGAACAAAGAGAGGACTTTTCATGCAGATCAACGTTGAATCGGTCAACAGCATCAAGAAGAAGCTGAACTTCGAAATTCCGGCGGACAAAGTTTCTGCTGAAGTCGACAAGGCTTATGCCGAAATAAGGAAGCATGCCGCCATTAAAGGGTTCCGCAAGGGCAAGGTCCCGATGGGCCTGATAGAGAAGCATTACGGCGAGAAGATGGCCGAGGATGTCGTGAAAAACCTCATCAGCGACACCTACTTCAAGGCTGTGACCGACCATGGGATCGAAGCGGTCGCCTATCCGGTGATCGAGAACGGACCCCTCAAGAAAGGCGAACCGTTCAAGTACTCCGCTACCGTGGAAGTTTTCCCGAAGGTGGAGCTCAAGGAGTATCTCGACCTCGAGGTGCAGAAAGAGAAGCTCGAACTCGATGCGGCCGTGGTCGACGCCCGTCTCAAGGAGATGCAGGAGCGCATGGCCCAGTTGGCGCCCGCCCCGGAAGGGCACGCAGCCAAGCTCGGCGACTTCGTGACCTTCGATTTCAAGGGTTCCATGGACGGCGTTCCGTTCGAGGGTGGGGCCGCTGAGGACTTCCAGCTGGAACTCGGCTCCGGCCGTTTCATCCCGGGCTTCGAGGACCAGATGGTCGGCCTGACCGCCGGTGCGGCCACCACCATCACGGTGACCTTCCCGGAAGGGTACGGTTCCGCCGAGCTCGCCGGCAAGCCGGCTCAGTTCGAGATCGTCGTCAAGGAGATCAAGGCCAAGGAACTCCCCGAACTGAACGACGACTTCGCCAAGGAGTTCGGTGAAGAGTTCGAGACCCTGGACCTTTTGAAGGCGAAACTCGCCGAGATCAACCAGGCCCAGGAAGAGGCACGCATCGCCGGCGAACTGCGCGAGCGCGTCTTCAGGGCTCTGGTCGCGAAGAACGACCTCGAGGTGCCGGAGGCCATGGTGGATCGCCAGGTGCAGATGATGCTGGAAAACACCAAGCAGCGCCTCGCCTCCCAGCGGATGTCCCTGGAGATGATGGGGATGACCGACGACACCTACAAGGCCCAGTTCCGCGGCGTGGCCAAGGACCAGGTGAAGGGCTCCCTCATCGTCGAGGCCGTCGCCGAGAAGGAAGGGGTTCAGGTGACCGAGGAGGAGTTCGAGGCTCAGCTCGAGCAGATCTCGGCGCAGACCGGCCAGCCGATCGAGAAGGTACAGCAGCTCTATAAGACCAACGAAAGGGCCAAGGACAGCCTCATGGCCCAGATGCGGGAAGACAAGGCGGTCCAGTTCATCATCGAACGCGCCAAGGTGACCGAGGTTCCCAAGGCGGAAATCGCCGAAAACAAATAGGAGATTCCATGCTGGTACCGATAGTAGTGGAGCAGACGGGAAGGGGTGAGCGGTCCTACGACATCTACTCGCGCCTTCTGAAGGACAGGATCATCTTTCTTGGGGGCGGCATCGACGATAACGTCGCCAACCTGGTGATTGCTCAGCTCCTCTTCCTTGAGGCCGAGGACCCTGACAAGGATATCCACCTGTACATCAACTCTCCCGGTGGTGTGGTCACCGCCGGGATGGCGATCTACGACACCATGCGCTACATCAAGGCGCCGGTATCCACCATCTGCATCGGGCAGGCGGCTTCCATGGGGGCGTTCCTGCTTTCCGGCGGTGAGAAGGGGAAACGCTTCTCGCTCGCCAACTCGCGCATCATGATCCACCAACCGCTGGGCGGGTTCCAGGGGCAGGCGACGGACATCCACATCCACGCCAAGGAGATCCTGCGCATGAAGGACCAGCTGAACGAGCTTCTGGCCGAGCACACCGGGCAGAGCGTCGAGAAGGTGGCCGCCGACACCGAGCGCGATTATTTCATGTCGGGCGAAGAGGCGAAGGCCTATGGTATCATAGATGCCATCGTGACCAGAAACGTAGTCACCGGAGGTGCCAATTGAGCAGAAGAGATGACCGTTCCGATACGCTGATCTGTTCCTTTTGCGGGAAGAGCCAGGAAGAGGTGAAGAAGCTTATTGCGGGGCCGACGGTCTACATCTGCGACGAATGCATCGAGCTTTGCAACGACATCATCGCGGAGGAGTCCAAGCTTGAAGACGCAACGGGCCCTGACGTGAGGAAGCTTCCCAAGCCGCAGGAGATCAAGGAGGTCCTGGACGAGTACGTCATCGGCCAGGAACGCGCCAAGAAGGTCCTTGCCGTCGCGGTGTACAACCACTACAAGCGCGTCGAGGCGCCCGTGAAAGCGGGGGACGTCGAGATGCAGAAGAGCAACATCCTGCTTCTGGGCCCCACCGGCTCGGGCAAGACGCTGCTCGCCCAGACCCTGGCCCGCATCCTCAAGGTCCCGTTTGCCATGGCGGATGCCACCAACCTGACCGAAGCGGGTTACGTCGGCGAGGACGTCGAGAACATCATCCTCACCCTGTTGCAGGCCGCCGACTACGACGTCGAGAAGGCGCAGAAGGGGATCATCTACATCGACGAGATCGACAAGATCGCCAGGAAGTCCGACTCCCCCTCCATCACCCGCGACGTCTCGGGCGAGGGGGTGCAGCAGGCACTTCTGAAGATCATCGAGGGGACCGTTGCCAGCGTGCCTCCCAAGGGGGGACGCAAGCACCCGCAGCAGGAGTTCCTGAAGGTCGACACGACCAACATCCTCTTCATCTGCGGCGGCGCCTTCCCGGGGCTCGACAGCGTCATCCAGCAGAGGATCGGCGTGAAGACGCTCGGCTTCGGCGCCGACGTCAAGAAGAAGGTGGAGAAGAAGGCGGGCGAACTCCTGGCGGGGGTGACCCCGGAGGACCTCCTGAAGTTCGGCTTCATCCCCGAGTTCGTCGGGCGTCTCCCCATGCTCGCATCGCTTTCCGAGCTGGACGAGGAGGCCATGGTGCAGATCCTCAAGGAGCCGAAAAACGCGCTGATCAAGCAGTACCAGAAGCTGTTCGAGATGGAGCACGTGAAGCTCAAGTTCACCGACGGCTCCATGATCGCCATCGCCCGCGAAGCGCTCAAGAGAAAGACCGGCGCCCGCGGCCTCCGTTCCATCCTGGAGAACGCCATGCTCGACATCATGTACGAGATCCCGTCCCAGAGCATGGTGAAGGAGGTGGTCATCAGCGAAGAGGTGATCTACAACAAGGAAAAACCGATCATCGTCTACGAGAACGTGGCGGAAAGCGCCTAACAGGACAATATGACCGAAGAAACCAGCACCAGACGCAGAAAGAAGAGAGGGAATCCGGAAAGGTTCCCTCTCTTTCCTTTACGGGACATCGTCATCTTCCCCCATATGGTGATCCCCCTCTTCGTGGGGCGCGAGAAGTCGGTGCTCGCCCTCGAAGCAGCCATGGCTCAGAACGACAAGCTGATCCTTCTGGCCACCCAGAAAAACGCCCGCACCGAGGACCCCGAGCCGGGTGACATCTACACGGTGGGAACGCTGTGCCAGGTGATCCAGCTCCTCAAACTCCCCGACGGCACCGTGAAGGTGCTCGTGGAGGGGAAACGGCGCGGCTCCATCGTTTCCTTCAACGACAGGACCGATTACTTCGAAGTCGACGTCGAGTCGCTCGTCGAGAAGCCGGACAACGTCACCGAGGTGGAAGCGCTCAAGCGCGGCGTGCTCGCCTCCTTTGAGAACTACGTCGGTCTGAACGGCTCGGTTCCCTCCGAAATCCTCCAGTCCGTGCAGGGGATCACCGATCCTTCCCGTCTCGCCGATACCATCGCTCCGCACCTGAACCTCAAGGTGGCCCAGAAGCAGGAACTCCTGGCCGCGGTGCAGCCGGCCCGGCGCATGGAGCGACTCCTCTCGCTCATGGGGGCGGAAATCGAGATCCTGCAGATCGAGAAGAAGATCCACGCCAGGGTCAAGAAGCAGATGGAGAAGACCCAGAAGGATTACTACCTGAACGAGCAGATCCGGGCCATCCAGAAGGAATTGGGGGGTAAGGACGAGTTCAAGCAGGAGCTGCGAAACCTCGAGGCGAAGGCCGGGAAGCTCCCGCTCTCCGCCGAGGCGAAGCAGAAGGTGCAAAGCGAGATCAGGAAGCTTAAGTTCATGTCCCCCATGTCCGCCGAGGCGGCCGTGGTGCGCAACTACGTGGACTGGCTCCTCGCGCTCCCCTGGGGGAAGTTCGCCGAGGAGAGACGCGACATCCCGGCGGCGCGCGCCTGCCTTGAGGCGGATCACTACGGCCTCGAGAAGGTGAAGGTGAGGATCCTCGAGTACCTCGCAGTGAACGCGCTTGCCCCGGGGATGAAGGGGCCGATCCTCTGCCTCGTGGGCCCTCCCGGCGTCGGCAAGACCTCGCTCGCGCGCTCGGTTGCCAAGGCGACCGGTCGCGATTTCGTCAAGATCTCCCTGGGCGGGGTGCGCGACGAGGCGGAGATCCGCGGGCACCGGCGCACCTACGTAGGTGCGATGCCTGGGAGGATCGTCCAGTCGCTCAAGAAGTGCGGCTCCTCGAACCCCGTGTTTCTCCTGGACGAGATCGACAAGATGAGCTCGGATTTCCGCGGCGATCCCGCCTCGGCGCTCCTTGAGGTGCTCGACCCCGAGCAGAACGCCTGCTTCAACGACCACTTCCTCGACCTCGACTACGACCTCTCCAAGGTGATGTTCATCACCACGGCCAACTCGAGCCACACCATCCCGAGGCCGCTTCTGGACCGCATGGAGGTGGTGCGGCTGGACGGTTACACCGAGCACGAAAAACTCGCCATCGCGAGGCAATACCTGATCCCCAAGCAGGCCGAGGGGAACGGGCTTGCCGGCAAGGGGGTCGCCTTTACCGATGCGGCGCTTCTGGAGCTGGTCCGGCGCTACACCCGCGAGGCCGGCGTCAGAAACCTCGAGCGCGAGATCGGCGCCGTCTGCCGGAAAATCGCCTTCGCCATCGCAGAGGGAGGGAAGCCGCGCCGCTCCGTGCAGCCAAAGCAGATCGCGGCCTACCTTGGCCCCCCGCGCTACAAGTACGGCGAGGTGGGACAGGAGGATGCGGTGGGGCTCGTGACCGGTCTCGCCTGGACCGAGGTCGGCGGTGAACTCCTCAATATCGAGGTTGTCGCATTGCCGGGGAAGGGGAAGCTGACCGTTACCGGTAAGCTCGGCGAGGTGATGCAGGAGTCGGCCCAGGCGGCGATGACCTACGTCCGCTCCAGGGGCGAACTTTTGGGCTTCCCCAAGGACTTCTACCAGCACTTAGACATCCACATCCACGTACCCGAAGGTGCCATCCCGAAGGACGGCCCCTCAGCGGGGATCGCCATGGCGTGCGCGCTCACCTCGGCCTTGACCAGGCGCCCGGTGCGCCGCGACATCGCCATGACCGGAGAGGTTACCCTGCGCGGCACCGTCCTCCCGATCGGCGGCCTGAAGGAAAAGCTCCTCGCCGCCGGACGCGGCGGCATCAAGACCGTCCTCATCCCGAAGGAGAACGAGAAGGATCTGGCTGAGGTTCCCAAAGAGATCCTCTCCGGGCTCACCGTACATCCGGTGGCGCACATGGACGAGGTGTTGGGACATGCCCTGCTCGCCGCGGTAGGGCTCCCGGCGGCCGCCCTGTATGCTGATCCGGCCCAAGGAGCAGGCGAGGCTCCGGTGGTGCCCCACTGAAAAAAAGTTAGAAAAAAGGTTGACAGCCCGAAGCGGGCTCTGATATAAGGTGGCTTCACTTTGCGATGCATCTCTAGGAGGAACTAATGAATAAGGCCGAGCTGGTAAGCGCCATTGCCGAAGAAGCACAGTTGACCAAGGTTGATGCGGACAAGGCTCTCAGCGGTATCCTCGATGCCCTGACCGACTGCCTCGCTGGTGGAGACAAGGTCACCCTGGTTGGCTTCGGCACCTTCAGCGTCGCCGAGCGCGCCGCACGTACCGGTAAGAACCCGCAGACCGGCAAGCAGATCGAAATCCCTGCTTCCTCCGCTCCGAAGTTCAAGGCCGGCAACACCCTGAAGGCTCTGGTTAACGGTTAAGCGGTTCCTTCGGGAACCTGAAAGATGCGGGGTTGTAGCTCAGTTGGTTAGAGTGCCAGCCTGTCACGCTGGAAGTCGCGGGTTCGAGCCCCGTCAACCCCGCCATACAAAATATTGGGTGAATAGCTCAGCTGGGAGAGCGCCAGCCTTACAAGCTGGATGTCGGGGGTTCGATCCCCTCTTCACCCACCACAAAACACACGTTCTGCGTTCCGGGTTTTGCGTTCAAAGTTAACGTAGAACATAGAACCTAGAACGTAGAGCCGATTCTCAGGTTTTAGAGAGTTGGGGTTGTAGCTCAGTCGGTTAGAGTGCCAGCCTGTCACGCTGGAAGTCGCGGGTTCGAGCCCCGTCAACCCCGCCATACAAGGAAAGGCCGCCATGAAAGGCGGCCTTTCCTTTTTTCGTTCTGGTCACCGGTTGCGACACCGGCGCGCTTTCCCTTTAGCTTGACTTGGCAACGCTAAATCGTTTATCCTCTGCCAAGCTCTTGTTTCGGGTGCATTTGCCGGTGAACCGGCCATGATATTGCGGTCTTAGCGTATTTATTGCGAACAAAAGGCGAACCTTCCTTGAAACCCATCAAGCCCATCGTGGTAATCCCCACCTACAACGAAAGAGACAACCTGGAAAAGCTGGTACGGGAGATCCTCGCGCTCGACCCGGCCGTCGAGCTTCTGATCGTGGACGACGCCTCCCCGGACGGCACCGGTGAACTGGCGGACCGGCTCGGGGCCGAGACCGGACGGGTTTCGGTGATGCATCGAAGCGGCAAGCTCGGGCTTGGCTCCGCCTACCGCGAAGGGTTTGCCAGGGCTCTCGACATGGGGGCCGACCTCGTGGTGCAGATGGACGCGGACTTCTCCCACGACCCCGACATGATCCCGTATTTCTTCGAAGAGGCCCGGCAGTCCGACCTGGTCATCGGTTCGCGCTACCTGAACGGGGTCAGCGTGGTAAACTGGCCGCTGCGCCGCCTCATGCTGAGCTACTTCGCCAGTGTCTACACCCGGGTCATCACCGGGCTCACCATCTCCGACTGCACGAGCGGCTTCAAGTGTTTCCGGGCCGATACGCTGAGGGCGATCGATCTCTCCAGCATACGTTCGGACGGCTACTCGTTCCAGATCGAGATGAACTACCGCTGCAAGGAAAAGGGTTTCCGTATCAGCGAGATCCCCATCATCTTCATAGACCGGCACGCCGGTACTTCCAAGATGTCCAAGCGCATCGTGCGCGAGGCGGTGGTGATGGTATGGAAGCTGAAGCTCGGCACGCTGCTGCGCAAGCTGCTGCCGGTGGGGAGGGGATAATGTCCTCGTCTTTTTGGTCTGCGCTCTGCCTGGCCGGGCTTTGGGGCGGTATCTTCTGCACCATCTTGCTGATTCTCAAGGCGTTCCCGGCCCGGGACCGTTTTGACGGGCGCTCGGCGCTTCAGTGGGGCGGGGCCGGGCTTTTCTGCTTCGTGATCTGGATACTCGGCATGACCCGGGCGTAACGTCGTTGTAGACGGAATCACTCCCTGTTTTACTGTTTTAATTCTCTCTTAATTGTGGTAGTGATATTGGCTTATGCCCATATATACCTGCAAAATAGGCTCCTCTGACGGCAGGATTCTGGTTAAGGAGCTCGATTCGGTCAACGCCAACCTGCTGAGGCAGAGTCTGGAAGAGCAGGGTTACGTCGTATTCGAGGTGCGCAAGAAGCCGTTCCAGTTCCTGCTTGAGTCCGGCATCGGTCGCAGGAAGATCGGCAATAAGGAACTCCTGCTCTTCAACCAGGAGTTTCTGGTGCTGCTCAAGGCGGGGCTTCCCATCATACAGGCGCTCGATACCATCCTCGAGTCCGGCACCGGAAAGCTGAACGAGATCCTCGGCGCCGTGCGCGAGGACATCAAGGGGGGGCTCGCGCTCTCCGCAGCGCTGGAGAAATACCCCAGGATTTTCCCGCAGCTCTACATCGCCTCCATCCGCGCCGGCGAGCGCACCGGTGACCTGCCACAGACCATCCGGCGCTACATCGCCTTCCTGAAAAGGACAGAGGGGTTCCGCGGGAAGATAATAAGTTCGCTTTTTTATCCGGCGATCCTCATTTCCGTCGCCGTGATCGCCATCGCCCTGCTCCTTGTTTACGTGGTACCGACTTTCAGCCAGATTTACGCCGACTCCGGCAACGCCCTCCCGGTGCCGACGCAGATGCTGATCAACTCGACCAAGGCGCTGCGCCACTACCTGCCGGTGTTCATCGGCATGGTCGCGGTCGGCATAGTGTTGTTTCGGCGCTGGAAGGAGACCGAGGCGGGACGCTACCGCGTGGATGCGATGAAGATCAAGACTCCCTTCGTCGGCGCCATCGCCATCCGTTACGCGCTCGCGGGGTTCACCAGGACCCTTGCCACCGTGCTCGGCTCCGGTATCCCGGTGGTGGAAGCGATGCGCATGTCGGTCGGGACCCTGAACAACAAGGTGCTGGAACGCGGCCTTTTGTTGGCGGTGCACCGCGTCGAGGAGGGGAGCAAGCTCTCCACCGCCCTTGAGAACATGAAGCTGCTTCCGCCGCTTGCGCTGCGCATGCTGTCGGTCGGCGAGACCACGGGCGCACTGGAGGAGATGCTGGGCGACATCGCGGACTACTTCGAGGACGAGATCGAGCGCAACCTCCACGTTTTGAGCACCGCCATCGAGCCCGCCATCATGATTGTCATGGGCGTCGTCATAGGTACCATCATCATCACCATGTACCTGCCGATCTTCAAGATCGCCAGTACCGTAGGCTAGAGGGACCATGCTGAAGCCGTTCAAGAGACAGAGGCTCGGTGACATCCTCGTGGAGCGGGGAGACCTGACCAAGGACCAGTTGGCGTACGCTCTGGACAAGCAGCAGTCCACCAAGGAGCGCCTGGGGGCCATATGCCTTGCCGACGGCCTCATCAACGACACGGCTCTCGGACGGGCACTGGCCGAGCAGTTCGGCCTCGAGTTCGTCGATCTCAAGGGGGTGCGCCCCGACGAGTCGCTCTTCAACGTCGTTCCCCCCGAGGTGATGTTCCGCTACCACTTCGTACCACTGGAAATGGAGGGCGACCTCCTCGTCGTCGCCATCTCCGATCCGACCGCTGTGCTGCAACTGGACGAGATGGCGCTGCTCCTGGAGCGCCCCTTGAGCTTCCGGGTCGCCGCGGACTCCGAGATCACCTACCTCCTGAAGCGGGGGGAGGGGACGAGCCGTGTTCTGAAGGAAGTCTCCGAGGACTTCATGCTCCAGCTCGTCACCGAGACCGACAAGGGGGAGGAGATCCTCTCCGTCGAGAACGTCTCGGCCGACACGAGCCCCATCATCAAGCTCGTCAACTCCACCATCCTCGATGCGCTCACCCGCCGCGCCTCTGACATCCATATCGAGACCGCCCAGGAAGGGGTGATCATCAAGTACCGCATCGACGGCGTGCTCTACAAGGCGACCGACCCGATCGACAACCACTTCCAGGGACCGCTCATCTCCAGGCTCAAGGTCATGAGCGAATTGGACATCTCTGAGCGGCGCATCCCGCAGGACGGCAGGTTCAAGGTGAGGATCGGCGCCAAGTCGATCGACTTCCGTGTCTCCATCATGCCGAGCGCCTTCGGCGAGGACGCCGTCATCCGTATCCTCGACAAGGAGAGTATCGCCAGCGACCTCCGGGGACTCACCCTCGAGACCCTCGGCATGGCCTCCCACGAGATCAAGCGCTTCAGGAAGATGATCAAGGAGCCCTACGGCATGGTGCTCGTTACCGGCCCTACCGGTAGCGGCAAGACGACCACCCTCTACGGTGCGCTCACCGAAATCCATACCGGCCTCGAGAAGATCATCACCATCGAGGACCCGGTCGAGTACGTCCTCTCCGGCATCACGCAGATCCCGGTGAACGAGAAGAAGGGACTCACCTTCGCCCGCGGCCTGCGCTCCGTTTTGCGCCACGACCCGGACAAGATCATGGTCGGTGAGATCCGCGACTCGGAAACGGCCCAGATCGCGGTGCAGTCCGCCCTCACCGGCCACCTCGTGTTCACCACGGTGCACGCGAACAACGTTTTCGACGTCATCGGCCGCTTCACCCACATGGGTATCGACCCCTACAACTTCGTAGCCTGTCTTAACTGCGTCATGGCGCAGCGCCTGGTCAGGAAGATCTGCCCGGCGTGCAAGAAGGCCGTGGTGCACACCGACGAGGAACTGCGCGAGTCGGCCATCGACCCCGAGCGCACCCGCGGCCTTACCCTCTACGAGGCGCGTGGGTGCGACGAGTGCAACGGAACCGGATACCGGGGACGTTCCGCCATCGTGGAGCTGCTGGACTTGAACGACGAGATCCGTGAGCTGATCATCTCGAAGGCGCCGGCCGCCGCGCTGAAAAAGGCCGCCAAGGCAGCCGGGACCATGTTCCTTAGGGAATCCGCGGTGGCCAAGGTGCTGGCCGGGGAGACGACCCTCAAAGAGATCAACCGTGTCACCTTTGTGGAGTAGGTGCCTGATATGCTAATGTCCAGCAAAAGTCTCGGGCTTGAGCTTTCCCCCGCCGGGTTCAGCTTCGCCCTTGCTAGCGGCGGCAAAGTTCCCCTCGTGGAGGCGGGACTCTCCCTGCCGTTCGCGCCGGGGATGCTGACCCTGTCCCGCCGCGAGCCCAACATCACCGATGCCAAGGGGTTCGTTGCCCAGTTGAAAGAGGCCCACCTGCGCCTGCTCACCAGGGAGCGCGCCGTCAACGTCTCGCTACCCGACGCCGTCGGCCGCGTGGTGCTCCTCGAACTTGAGGCGCGCTTCAGGAGCCGGGAGGAGGGGCTGGATGTGATCCGCTGGAAGCTCAAAAAGAGCCTCCCCTTCGACGTCGGTTCGGTGCAGCTTGACTACCAGATCCTGGAGGAGAAGGAGAACGGCGCGGTTTCGCTCTTGGTCTCCCTGATTTCGCGCCCGGTGGTGACCCAGTACGAGGAGCTGCTCGTCGAAGCGGGGCTCGAGCCCAAGCTGATCGACTTCACCTCCTTCAACCTCTACCGCCTCTTCACCCCGCGCCTGGACCTCGCCGAAGACGGCGCCTTCGTCTCCTACTACCAGGGGACCATGACGGTGCTGATCTTCAACGGCGGCGTGCTGAACTTCTACCGCAGCAAGGACGCGGCCGGGGAGGTGCAGCACCTGTTCCGCGAGGTGAACAGCTCCTTCCTGGTTTACGGTGACCAGTTCCCGGGTCAGGCGGTGAGCGAGGTGTTCTGCATGGCGTCCCCGGGGGATGCCGAGTCCTTCCGTGCGCTCGTCGCGGAAGCGAGCGGCATGGAGCCGGTACTGCTCGACCTGGAGCGCATGGTGCGCCAGGGGGCGACCCTTGGACTGGACCGCCCCGGCATGCACGCGCTGGCCGGCGCCCTCGGCGCCGCGCTTAGGAGCCTTTAACATGAGACTCACCATCAACCTCGCCACCAGGCGCTACGTCAACAAGCGCCAGCTGAACGCGGTGCTGGCGGTCTGCTTCGCGGTCGCTTCGCTGCTGCTCGTCTACCTCGTGCGCGAGGTCGCCACGAACCAGGCTGAGATCAACAGGATCAAGGGCCAGGTGGCCACGGCGAGCCGCGGACCGGCGGGTGCTCCCCCCATCCCTGCGGCGCAGATGAGCGAGCTCGATGCAAAGATCGCCTTCGCCAACACCTTGATCGATCGCAAGACCGTGAACTGGGTGGGGCTTTTGGACAAGCTGGAGCAGGTGGTGCCTGCCGGTGTCATGGTCACCCAGGTCGACCCCTCCGCGCAAGCGGGAGAGGGGGACAAGGAAAAGAAGGGGACGCAGGGGATCAAGGTCACCGGCATCGCCCTTAGCTTCGCAAACCTCCGCGCGCTGCTGGAGAACATGGAACGGACCCCCGGCTTTTCCGAAGTGCTTCTTTTGAACCAGGGCGAGTTGAAGGTGGATACCTCGCAGCGCGGGTACACCTTTTCCGTTTCCTGCAAGGTCAGCTACCGATGAACTTCCAGACGATACTCGACATGATGGCCGCACGGCGCAAGGTGTTCACCTTTTTGGCGTTTCTGCTGCTGATCGCCGTGGGGATCGAGGCCTACCTCGCCACCTACCAGAGGCCGGAGCTTGCCAAGCGCCAGCAGGAGTGGTTCGCCAGGCGCGACTCCCTTGCCCGCGGGGAGACCGAGGCCGACGCCACGAGGTACCAGCGCGGCATGCGCGACCTGGAGCAGTTCCGCAGGCTGCTCATCCCCAAACGCGACTTCGCGGCGGCTCTGGGCCGTATCTACGAAACCGCAAACCGCAATTCCCTCTCCCTGCAAGGTATCACCTACAAACCGGGACAACTGATCAAGGGGACGCAGGTGCTGCCGTACGTCGTCTCTTTCCAGGTGAGCGGGAAGTACGGTGCGGTCAAGAATTTCCTTGTCGACATGGTGCGCTTCCCGGAGATGGTGACCGTGGACACCATGACGATCGGGAACAATAAAGCGACCCAGGAAAAGGTCGACATGAAGCTCCAGACTACGGTCTATCTGCTAACGGAGGGGGCATGAACCGCCAGAAACTCGCGCTTTTCCTTCTGCTGATAGCCCTGGCGGGTGCCGTGGCCTACGCTTTCCTGCGGTCTCCAAGGCAACAGGAGGCCCCCGCCCTCAAAAACCGCCCCGGGGTCAAGGCCACCACGATACGCAAGGACCCGGGGGCGCAGAAAAACGCGACGGCACCTGCCGGGGGAGTACGTCTGGACCTGTTGCAGGGGAACAACGCCGGGTCAGGCGGTTTCCGGCGCAACATCTTCGCCCCGCTTTTCCGGGAAGAGGTAAAGCCCGGGACGCTCAAACTGCCGCCGCCACCGCCGCCGCCCCATAAACTGCCGCCGCCCCCTCCCCCGGTCGCCGCGCCGGCTCCGCCGCCACCGCCGCCACCGCCGACCCAGGCGCAACTGGACGAGGCGGATCTTGCGAAGATCGTCTTTCTCGGATTCCTCAAGAAGGGTGGGGAACGCACCGTGTTCCTCTCCAAAGGGGGGGAGATCTTCGTGGTCAAGAAGGGGGGGCAGGTTGGCCCCAAATTCAGGGTCGCCGACCTTACCGATGACGCCATCACGATAAAGTCGGTCGATTCCGACCGGCAGATGGTGATACCGCTGGTAGAGAACAGGTCGCTCAGCACGCGCCGCAAGTAACCAGGCCTCAAGGAGCAACTGCATGCATAGACTAAGATCGATCTCAACCCTCATGCTGGTTACCGTGGCCCTCTCCGGCTGTGCCGCGGGACGCACCGCTTTCAGCAAGGCCGAGCAGCTAGAGCGCGAAGGGAACCTGGACGGCGCGCTGGTGAAGTACGCCGAGGTCGCCTCCGCACACCCCGACAACGGCGAATACCGGGTCAAGCTCCTCAACGTGACCGCTGCCGCCGCCAGGGTCCACTTCAAAAAAGGGGAGACCTTCTTCGAGAAGAAGAACTACGACGAAGCCGTGCGCGAGTTCCAGAGCGCCTTCGCCATGGACCCGGGCTACGGAGAGGCTAAGCTGCGCGCGGAGCAGGCGCTGAAGCTTCGAAACGCCCAGACCTATCTGCAGGAGGCGTTGGACTTCGAGAAGGAACACAAGCTGCGCGACGCCATGATCTCCTTCAGGCACGTGCTGCAGTTCGACCCGGAAAACGCACCGGCGAAAGAGGGGCTGGACCGCATCCTCGCCACCAAGAAGAGCAAACTCGACGGTTTCGACCTGAACCTCAAGTCGACCAAGCCGATCACCTTGAAGTTCAAGGACGCGAAGCTCAAGGACATCTTCTCCATCCTGACCCAGCTCTCCGGGATCAACTTCGTCTTCGACGATGCGGTCAAGGACGTGAACATCTCGCTGCACCTGGAGAACGGTAGCTTCCAGCAGGCCATGGAGCTCTTGACCGGGATGCAGAAGCTGGACAAGAAGGTGCTGAACGAAAGCACCATCATCATCTATCCGAAGACCCCGGACAAGCAGAAGCAGTACGAGGAACTCTTCCTGCAGACCTTCTACCTGAACAAGCTTGACGCGAAGAAGGCGGTCAACCTTGTGCGCACCATGCTCCAGGTGAAAAAGATCTACGTGAACGAGGAGGCGAACGCCCTCGTGATCCGCGACACCCCGGAGGTGATCGAGGTGGCGCGCAAGATCCTGGAGGCGAACGACGTCCCCGATGCCGAGGTGCTTCTCGAGGTCGAGGTGTTCGAGCTTTCCAAGAAAGACTCCGAGACCTTCGGCATGCTCCTTTCGCGCTACGGGACCTCGATGGGAGTCACCACCCCGAACGGGAAGTTTTTCTCCGACACGCTTAGCACCACGGCTACCACTTCCGCCACCACCGGGACCACCACCACCGTCGCGGATACGAGCAGCCTGCTCAATCTGTTCCGGGTGAGCGGCTACAACGGCTACATCACCATACCCAACGCGACCTTCAACTTCGGCAAGACCATGGCCAACGGAGAAACCCTGTCCAATCCGAAGATCAGGGTGAAGAACCGCGAGAAGGCGAAGTTCAACGTGGGTACCCGCGTGCCGATCACCACCACGTCGTCCACCTCCACCGGCACCAGCGTCAACGTCCAGTACGTCGATGTCGGCGTCAAGGTGAACGCCGAGCCGACCATCCAGCTGAACAACGAGGTCTCCATCAAACTGGGCCTGGAGGTCAGCTCGATCCTGCAGCGTGACACCGTCGGTACCGACCAGGCGACCACCGTGGTCACCATCGGTACGAGGAACCTCGACACGGTGCTGTCTCTGAAGGATGGCGAGACCAGCATCATCGGCGGTCTGATCCAGAAGAGCAAGACCGACAGCAAGGACAAGGTGTTCCTGCTGGGAGACATACCGGTGCTCGGTTCGCTCTTCTCGAACACGGACAAGTCAAACGACAAGAACGAACTGCTCCTGGCGATCACACCGCGCATCGTGCGTGGCGTGTCGGTGCCGGACACCGATGTGGCGGCCTTCTGGTCCGGCCGCGAGGACGATCCTTCCACGAACAAGCCGTACCAGTCCTTCATCGAACCCGAGTTCGTGCCGCAGGACGCCGCGGCTCCGGCTCCGGCCAAACCGGTCCCGGCGCCGAAGCCCGCTCCCGCTCCCGCGCCGGCTGCGGCTTCCGCGCCTCCCGCGGTCCCTGCACCCGTCCCCGCCCAGGTCCCTTTCGATGAGCCGAACCCGGAGGACAACCCCGAGCTGCTCCAACCCGTGAACCTCGCTCCCGAAGCGCCTGCGGTGACTCCCCCCGCTGCGCCGGCGGCTCCGGTTCCCGCGCCGGCCGCGCCGGCGGCTCCGGCGGCTCAAAAGGCGCCCGCCGCCCCTGCAGCGGCCGCCCCGCTGGCTAAGGCGCTGCTCGCCTTCACGGTGCCTCCTTCCGTCAAACTTAACGACCAGTTCACCGTGCCGGTGACCGTGGCGGATGTGCAGGGTCTTGAGAGAGCGGTGTTCGTCGTGAACTACGACCCGAAGGTGCTCGAGCCGGTTGCACAGTCGGAAGGACCGCTGCTGGAGCAGACCGGGAAACCTGCCTCCTTCCAGTCCTACGCCGACAAAAAGAAGGGGGAGGTCTGGATTTCCGGCACGAAAGGGGAGGGGACTCCTGCCAACGGTGCGGTGGCCATGCTGACCTTCAAGGCGATAGCGAAGGGGAGCACCGCTCTTTCCTTCTCCAACACGAGCTTCACCGGCAAGGCGGGAGCTGTGATCACCGTCACCCCTTTCAAGTCGGTAGTGGAGGTAAAGTAGCCCTTCGGGCTTTTCATCATGCGGAAAATCCTGGCAGACAATCGAGGGCTTAGCCTGATCGAGCTGGTGGTGACCATGGTCATCCTGACCATGCTCGCTTCGCTGATCCTCCCCTCGGCCCAGTTGGCCTCCAAGAGGACGAAGGAACTCGAGCTGAGGAGGAACCTGCGCGAGATCAGGACGGCCATCGACGAATACAAGAAGAACTACGACAAGGTGCAGTCCGATCAGAAGACCGGGCAGGTGATCAACAAGAGCGGCTACCCCGCTACCCTGGAAGTGCTCGTCGAGGGGGACGACTTCGGCGGTCTCGTCAAGGAAAAGAAGAAGTTCCTGCGCCGGATCCCGAAGGATCCCTTCTACCAGGCCCAGGAGGGGGATCCGGCCTGGGGGATGCGTTCCTACGCCGACGAGCCCGACAGCAAAAACTGGGGCAAGGAAGACGTCTTCGACGTGTACTCCCTGAGCCAAGGGGTCGCAATTGACGGCACGAAATACAAGGACTGGTGACCTCATGTTGAAGAGGATACTGAAGACAAAGCGTGGCTTCACGCTCATAGAGCTGATGATCGTGGTAACCATCGTCGGCATCCTCGCGGCGATCGCGGCTCCGAACTACCAGTGGGGCATCATCAAGGCGCGCGAGGCGGTGCTCAGGGAGGACCTCTACAACTTCCGCACCACTATCGACCAGTACTACGCCGACCAGGGAAAATACCCGGAATCGCTGCAGGAACTGGTGGACAACAAGAACAAGTACCTGCGGGATATCCCGAAGGATCCCTTCACCAGATCGAAAGAGACCTGGGTGGTGAGCGCCCCCCCCGCGACCGAGACCACCGACGGCGCCGCGACGGGAGGCGTCTACGACGTGCACAGCGGCTCCACGCTGATCGGCAGCGACGGCGTCCCGTACAACGAGTGGTAGCGAAGAGGCTTTCAGACGATGATACAGATGCACAACGTTTTCATGTCGTACCAGCCGGAATCTAGCGCGCTGGCCGATATCAACCTCAAAATCCCCAAAGGGGATTTTGTTTTTTTGACCGGGCAGTCCGGCGCCGGCAAGTCGACGCTCTTGAAGCTCGTCTACGCCGACCTCACCCCCACCCGGGGGCAGGTCCTCATCGACGGGGTCAACCTGACCCGGCTCTCGCGCTCGCAGATACCGCTTTTGCGCCGCTCCATCGGGGTGGTCTTCCAGGACTACAAGCTCCTTCCGAACCGCACCGTGCTCGAGAACGTGGCGATCACGCTCGAGGTGCTCGGGTGGGGCAAACGCGACATCGGCAAGAAGGTGTTCCACATCCTAAAGCGCATGGGGCTTGAGGACAAGGTGAACGCGACCCCGCTCAGGCTGTCCGGCGGCGAGCAGCAGCGCGTCGCCCTCGCGCGCGCCCTGGTGAACGACCCGAAGATCCTCGTGGCGGACGAGCCCACCGGGAACCTCGACGACGAGAACAAGGAGGCGATTCTCTCGATCTTCAAGGAGGCCAACAACCGTGGCACCACGGTGGTCGTGGCGACCCACGACCGGCGCGTCATCGAGAACTCCCATCGCACGGTGATCCGGCTGGACAAGGGGCGGATCGTGGAGGTGCCCGATGTCCAAGGCTAACAAGGGTGCGGTGCGCCCGAAGCTCGAACAGGAAGGCTTTTTCGGCAGACTTTCCTACTTTTCCAGCCGCGCGGTCGCAAACCTCAGGCAAAACGTCTTCGTAAGCGCGGTGACCGTCGGGACCATCGCCCTTGCCCTCCTCATCGCCTCGCTCTTTCTCCTGGTGTACGTGAACCTGGACGGGATGGCGCAGGGGTGGAGCGACAAGGTGCAGGTGACCGCCTACTTCGACCAGGAACCCGCGCCGCTTGCCGTGGCCGCGCTGAAGGGTAGGGTGCAGGCCATCCCCGGCACCGCGAAGGTGATCTTCGTGAGTCAGGCCGAGGCGGAAAAACGGCTCAGAAGTCGTCTTAAGGGGCAGGAATCGCTCCTCGAGGGGATCACCCAGGAGGTGCTCCCCGCATCGCTTGAGATCCGCCTCGACCGTGAGCACCGCGACAACGAATCGGTCGCCGCCTACGTCAGGAAACTCAAGCAGATCCAGGGGATCAGCGAGGTGCAGTACGGCGAGGAGTGGGTGCAGCGCTTCAATTCCTTCATGAACCTCTTCCGGCTCATGGGTGGGCTGCTCGGCGCCTTCCTGACCATCACCGTGCTCTTCATCGTCTCCAACACGATAAAGCTCACCATCTACGCGAGAAAGGACGAACTGGAGCTTTTGGGCCTCGTGGGAGCGACCCGCTTCTTCATCAAGGCCCCTTTCCTGATCGAGGGGGTGCTGCAGGGGGCCGCCGGCGCGGTGATATCGCTTCTGGCGCTCCTTGCCTGCTACTACACCTTCCTGAAGAACGCCGGTGATTTCCTCGGCATCAACCCGGCCTCGGCCGGACTCTCCTTCCTCCCCGCCACGCACCTGGCCGGCATCGTCGCCGGCGGGGTCCTGCTGGGCTTTATAGGAAGCGCCACCTCGCTCAAAAGGTTCATCAACGTCTAGCATGCGCCAGTTAACCGCCATAAACCTGCTCGTGCTGGTTCTCGCTCTGCCGCTCTTGAGTTACGCCGGCGCGAAGGAGGACCTGCAGGACATAAAGAAGCAGATCAAGGAGAAGAACCGCCTCATCACGAAGACCCAGAAGGTGGAGACCAAGGTCTCGGGTGAGCTGGTGCAGATCCAGAAGTCGCTCGCCGAGAAGCAGTCGAGCCTCGTGGCGCTCGGGCGCGACCTCGCCGTGGTCGAGAAGGGGGTGGACCGCACCCTTCTCGACATCGAGCGCGAGCGTCAGGAGGCGGAGCGCAAGAAGGCCCAGATCAACCGCCGTGTGGCAGCCCTCTACAAGGGGGGGGACACCGGGAACCTGCGTGTCTTCTTCTCCTCGGAATCCTTTCCGCAGATGAGCGAAAACCTGCGCTACATGCGGAGCATCCTCGAAAACGACAAGAAGCTCTTCCAGCAGTACAACGACAACGTACAGCGGCTGAACAAACTTAAAGAGCAACTGGAGCAGGATGCGGCGCGCAAGGAAGGGATCCGCCGTTCGATGGAAGCGAAAAAGCGCGAGATCGAGCAGGAGAAGAGCCGCAAGGCGACCTACCTCGTCAAGGTGCGGCAGGACAAGCAGGGGTATCTCGCATCGCTGAAGGAGCTGCAGGCCAATGCGGCGCGCCTGCAAAGCATGATCCGGAAGCTTGAAGCCAAAAGTAGAAAAGCGTATAGTGCCAAAGGTCGTTCCAAAGGGAGCGAGAGCCAGCCCGGGGTGACCGCGAAGGCAACGCCCGTCCCGGGTCGCGGTCTCGGGGCGCAAAAGGGGAAACTCTCATTGCCGGTACGAGGCAACATCGTGGAACGCTTCGGCAGGCACAAGCATCCCGACTTTGACTCATTCACGGTCAGTAACGGAATTTCCATTCAGGCCTCAGCCGGCAGTGCCATTCATGCCATCGACGACGGCGAGGTGATTTTCGCGAACTATTTCAAAGGCTATGGTAATATGATCATCGTCGATCATGGAGACGGCTTCTTCAGTCTCTACGCACACGCCTCATCCATCGCGAAGAGAGTCGGCGCCAGGGTCACGAGAAACGAGGTACTTGCGAGCGTGGGTGATGTCGATTCGACGAAGGGACCCATGCTTTATTTCGAGATCCGCTACCAGGGGAAACCGGTTGACCCGTCCCCCTGGTTCAGATAAGCAGGGTATCGCAAGAGAAAAACTCAGGGAGGCAAAATGTTCAAGGGCAGCAAATTCAAGAAAACAACCCTGTTTGTCACTACCGTTGCACTGCTGACGCTGGTCATCGCGTTCGGCGTACAGCGCAGATGTGCCGCCCAAGGGGGCGGAAACGACTACCAGTCCATCGAGCTGTTTACCGACGTCCTCGCCATCGTGAAGAAGAGCTACGTCGAGGAGGTAGACACCAAGAAGCTCGTCTACGGTGCCATCAACGGCATGCTGAGTTCGCTCGACCCGCACAGTTCCTTCATGCCTCCCGAGACGTACAAGGAGATGAAGATCGACACCAAGGGCGCCTTCGGCGGTCTGGGGATCGAGATCACGGTGAAGGAAGGCATCCTCACCGTCATCTCCCCGATCGAGGACACCCCCGCCTTCAGGGCCGGGATCAAGGCAGGCGACCAGATCCTCAAGATCGACGACAAGTACACCAAGGACCTGACGATAACCGACGCGGTGAAAAGGATGCGCGGCGTCAAGGGGACCAAGGTAACCCTCACCATCATGCGTGAAGGGTTCGACAAAACGAAGGAGTTCGTCCTCGAGCGCGACATCATCCAGGTGAAGAGCGTGAAGTACAAGGTGCTCGACGACGGTTACGGCTACGTCAGGATCTCCCAGTTCCAGGAGAAGACCGACGACGACCTCGAGAAGGCGCTGCAGGCGTTGCAGGCCGACAAGAAGGTGCTGAAGGGTCTCGTGCTCGATCTGAGAAACGACCCCGGCGGGCTCCTGGACCAGGCGGTCCGCGTCTGCGAGCACTTCGTGCCGGAAGGAAAGCTCATCGTCTACACCGAGGGGCGCGAGAAGGATTCCCAGATGCGCTTCACCTCCAGAAAGAGCCACAAGCAGGGCGAGTACCCGATCGTGGTGCTGATCAACAGCGGTTCGGCGAGCGCCTCCGAGATCGTGGCGGGGTGCCTCCAGGACCACAAGCGTGCCGTCATCATGGGGACCCAGAGCTTCGGCAAGGGTAGCGTGCAGACCATCATCCCGCTCTCCGACAACTCGGGCTTGAGACTCACCACCGCGCGCTACTACACCCCGAGCGGCCGCTCCATCCAGGCCAAGGGGATCACCCCGGACATCGTCGCCGAGCGCGTCGAGATCGCCTCCACCGGCGAGAAGCGCGAGGGGATGCATATCCGCGAGAAGGACCTCGAGAACCACTTCGAGAGCGACAAGAAGGATGACCAGGACGAGAAGACGGCGAAGCCCGCCCCCTACAAGACCGACGAGATGATCAAGAGCGACTCCCAGGTGCTGCGTGCCCTCGACCTCTTGAAGGGTTGGGAGATCCTCAAAACCATGGGAAAACTCCCTTCCTAGGATAAGGAACATCTTTAACCACAAAAAAGAAGGGGTAGCATGGCGCCGCCCCTTCTTTTTTTTTGCCACCGCAGGGCGGTGCAGCCGGCTCAGCCGTTTTCTTGACACCCGGCTCCGTGCTGCGTAGAGTAACCCGGGTGCGGCAGTCACCCAAAGCAGTCGAGGTCAGCCATGATGATACAGACTCTCTCGCGTGTGCTTCTTTTTCTATCGCTCACCCTCCTTTCCGTTCCGGCTCTGGCCTTGCCGATCCTCTCCATCTCATCGCCTGCGGCTGACGGTGTCTTCGTGCTCTACGGCGCACAGATGTCCGGCGTCGCCGGTCTCGACGTGACGGTAAGTTTCGACGCCGCGACACTCAGCAACCCTAGGGTTACCATGGGAAGCCTCGTTTCCGGGATGATGAGTGCGGCGAACCCGGGGACACCGACCATCCGCATGGCCATCGTCGGTACCAAGGAACTGAGCGGCAGTGGTGTAATCGCCACCATCGCCTTCGATCGTACCGGGAGTTCTCCCGGGAGCATCACCCTGCTTACCGCCAGCCTCATCGATGCCGCGGGGAAGAAGGTCGCCATGGCCTCCCCCATCGTCACCAATCCCCCACCGCCTTCGACGTCCGACAGCGCAAGCGGCGACGGCCAGACCGGAGCGAGCTCCGGCAATAGCGGAGGGACAGGGACAGGGACAGGGACAGGGACAGGGACAGGGACAGGGACCACCGGAGAAACGTCCGGCTCGGGCGTGAGCACGCCCAAATCAGGCGGATACGTCGGCGGTACGCTCACCATGCCGGGGCAGGAGACGGCAGGCCAGGAGACCACGACGGGGCAAACCACCTCCGGAGAAGATTATTCCTCCGGGCAGGAGTCGCAGAGGCGGGTACGGACCAAGAAGGTGCAGCCGGACGACGTTGAACCTCAGCTCGAGCAGGGGAATAACCAATCGAGGCCTTCAGACGAGCGGGGTGGGGCATCGACCGCAAACGGGAAGCCGGCCCAGGTCGCCGAGCCGGTCAAGATAGAAAGCGTGCTGGACAAATTCAGGGACTTCAAAGGGGAACGCACCCCGGCCAACCTGACGGTGCTCTTCGCTCCGGCACCTCAAGCGCAGTACATCCAGGTCCCGGCGGTAGTGCTGGCGGACGGCAAGGCGACGGTCACGTTGCATGTTTATCTCAACGTGGGTGATGCGACCCCCAGGTTCAGTTTCGCCGACTGCAGCTACGTTTCCTACGGCCGCATCGAGAAGGGGTGGGAGATCCAGGCCCGCCCGGACCGCGACGCGTTGAGCGCAAGCGTTGCGGTGCTCTACAACGGCCAGAGACAGGAATTCCCGCTGGTGGTGGCCCCTGCGGTGCGGCTTGCCAAGAAAGGCCAGAAAAAGGTCACGGAAGCAGACTTCCAGCGCTTCCTCGCCGACCGCGGCACCGACTCTGCACCGCACTTCGACTTGAACAAGGACGGCAAACGAGACTACGTCGACGATTACATCTACACGGCGAACTACCTGGTGCAGACAGATCAGGTCAAATAGAAGCACAAGCAACAGTTTTTCTGTTTAAGCACTGACATGGATGCCCTCCGGCCCAATGGCCGGAGGGCATCCGACGTTAGCGGGAGGCAAGCAGCCTGTGCAGAGGGGCTTTTCAGTTGCCGCACCGTCATCGATGTTGTATACAAAAAACTGCTGCGATCATTTCACACATGGGAGGAACAGATGTTGAACCTAAAAGACGGCAGTCTTTTTCAGCAACTCTGCTTCATCAACGGTGCCTGGAGTGCGGCCGACAGCGGTGAGACCATCGATGTAACCAACCCGGCAACGGGAGAGAAGCTCGGCACCATACCGAAGATGGGAGCGGCCGAGACACGCCGCGCCATAGAAGCGGCGCAAGCCGCACTCCCCGCGTGGCGCGCGAAGACGGCTCAGGAGCGCTCCGTCATCATAAGGCGCTGGTCCGAGCTGATGCTGGAGCATCAGGAGGATCTGGCGGTACTGATGACCGCCGAGCAGGGCAAGCCGCTTGCCGAGGCGCGCGGCGAGACGGTCTACGCCGCCTCCTTCCTCGAGTGGTTTTCCGAGGAGGGAAAAAGGATTTACGGCGACGTCATCCCGTCGCACCAAAGCGACAAGCGTATCGTCGTCCTCAAGGAGCCGATCGGGGTCTGCGCCGCCATCACCCCTTGGAACTTCCCTTCCGCCATGATCACCCGCAAAGCCGGGCCTGCGCTTGCCGCCGGCTGCACCATGGTCGTGAAGCCTGCGACGGCGACACCTTACTCGGCCCTGGCTCTAGCCGAACTGGCACGGCGTGCGGGCGTGCCGGACGGTGTCTTCTCCGTCGTCACCGGTTCGGCGGCGGGGATCGGCGGCGAGATGACCGCGAACCCGCTGGTCAGGAAACTCACCTTCACCGGGTCGACCGAGATCGGCAAGAAGCTGATGGCCGAGTGCGCGGGGACGGTGAAAAAGGTCTCCATGGAACTGGGCGGCAACGCCCCTTTCATCGTCTTCGACGACGCCGATCTCGATGCCGCTGTGGAAGGCGCGCTGATCTCCAAATACCGCAACACCGGCCAGACCTGTGTCTGCACCAACCGCTTCCTTGTGCAGGACGGCATCTACGACCGGTTCGCCGAGAAGCTGGCCAGCGCGGTTGCCGCGATGAAGGTGGGGGACGGTCTGAAGGGAGAAACCCAGCAGGGGCCCCTCATCGACATGGCCGCGGTGGAGAAGGTGGAGGAGCATATCGGCGACGCCCTCGCCAAGGGGGCGCGCGTGTTGACCGGCGGCAAACGGCATGCCCTTGGCGGCTCCTTCTTTGAACCGACCGTCCTCGCCGACGTCTCGCCGGATATGCTGGTCGCGCGGGAAGAGACCTTCGGGCCGGTGGCCCCGCTTTTCCGGTTCCAGACCGAGGAGGAGGCGATCCGTCTTGCCAACGACACCGAATTCGGCCTCGCCGCTTACTTCTACAGCCGTGACATCGCGCGGGTGTGGCGGGTGGCGGAGGCGGTCGAGTACGGCATCGTCGGCATCAATACGGGCCTCATCTCCACCGCCGTGGCTCCCTTTGGCGGGGTGAAGGAGTCCGGCGTCGGTCGCGAAGGATCCAAGTACGGCATCGAGGACTTCCTCGAGGTCAAGTATCTCTGCATCGGCGGGATCAGGTAGGGGGGCCGCGCTGAAACCTCCACATCCCTCCTCCACCGTAGGGTGAAGGTCGGGGGGGTGCCCGTCCGACGCAGGCAAAAAGGTAAACCATGACCGAGGTGCTCCAATACAACGAGGGTAAGGTGCTGCGCGGCGATATCGACGTCGTGCGGGAGTTTCCCCTGGTCCTCAGGGTGAACGACCGGGAACTGGTCACCCTGGTCGCTTCGCCGCACGACCTGCGCTTTCTGGTGGCCGGATTTCTAAGGCTCCAGGGATTCGTCGCCTCGGCCGATGACTTTTTGGTCCTTAGCGTCTGCAACGACTACGGCATCGCCAACGTCCGCATCAAGGGGGAACTCCCCCATGAACTGAAGCCGGTGCTCACCTCTGGGTGCGGCACCGGCGTCACTTTTTCCCTGCCGCAAGGCACGCCCCCTGCCGCACCGCGCGCCGGTATCGCGGTCGGTGCCCTCTTTGAGCTGATGAGGCAGCTGGCCCGGACCTCGGACCGGTACAAAAGCCATGGGGGCCTCCACTCCGCAGCCATCGGGGACGTCGAGGGACGGCTCCTTCTGCACGCCGAAGACCTCGGCAGGCACAACACCATCGACCGCCTGGCAGGGGAGGCCCTGCTCAAAGGGATTTCCCTGTCAGGCACCATCCTCGCCACCTCAGGCCGCGTCTCGACAGAGATGGCCGCGAAGGCGGCGCAGCTCGGCATCGCGGTCGTCGCATCCAGAACCTCGCCCACCGATATGGCGATCCGTATCTGCGATGAAAGCGGCATAACGCTCATCGGCTACCTGCGCGGCGCCAAACTCACCGCATATACCCATTCCGAATATATTTTATTTTCTTAATACTTCCGTTCCGCGTACCGCCGAACACCTCCGCTGATTCCAGATAAAACGCCATAGTAACAGCTCTTTTTACACGGATCTGCGCCATCTTACAGGCACTTTCAACAATTGACAAAGCAGGGTAAAAATTGTATACAGTATCCGTTCAAATGAAGTACCAGCTGAAAGAAGAGTTATCATAACTTCCGTAAATAGCTGCACATTATCTGGAGGAGGAATCATGATCGAAGCGTACCTGAAGCAAGAGGCAGAAAGAAAAGCACTCGGGATTCCTGCGAAACCGCTCGACCCTGAGCAGACCGCGGAACTTTGCAAACTGTTGGAAGCACCCCCGGCAGGCAAGGAGGAGTTCCTGCTCCACCTCCTGAAGGAAAGGGTCTCCCCGGGCGTCGACCCGGCAGCCGAAGTGAAGGCCGGCTTCCTCGCCGCCATCCTCACCGGCGCCAAGAAGTCCCCGCTGGTCTCCAAGAAGGACGCGGTTCAGATTCTGGGCACCATGCTGGGCGGCTACAACGTGGCCCCGCTGGTCGCAGCGCTGAAGGACGCCGAAGTTGCCGATGAGGCCGTGAAGGCCCTTTGCGGCACCACCCTCGTGTACGACGCTTTCGACGACGTCCTCGAGCTCTCCAAGAGCAACGCCGGCGCCAAGAAGGTTCTCGAGTCCTGGGCCAACGCCGAGTGGTTCACCTCCAAGCCGGGCCTGCCGGAAACCGTGAAGGTGAAGGTCTACAAGGTCGACGGCGAGATCAACACCGACGACTTCTCCCCCGCAGGCGACGCATGGAGCCGTCCGGACATCCCGCTGCACGCCCTCGCCATGGGCAAGACCCGCTTCCCCGACGGCAACGCCACCATCGCCAAGTTCAGGGCGGAAGGGTTCCAGGTCGCCTTCGTGGGCGACGTCGTGGGTACCGGTTCCTCCCGTAAGTCCGCATGCAACAGCGTGCTCTGGCACATCGGCCAGGACATCCCGGCCGTTCCGAACAAGCGTCGCGACGGCATCATCATCGGCGGCGTCATCGCCCCGATCTTCTTCAACACCGCGCAGGACTCCGGCGCGTTCCCGATCAAGACCGACGTGACCAAGATGAAGACCGGCGACGTCATCGTGATCAACGCCAAGAAGGGCGAGGTGACCACCGAAGCTGGTGAGGTTCTCTCCACCTTCACCGTGGCCCCGAACACCCTGTTCGACGAATTCCGCGCCGGCGGCCGTATCCCGCTGATCATCGGCCGCGCCCTCACCGATCGCGCACGTAAGGCACTCGGGCTGGCGCCGACCGACGTCTTCACCCTCCCGGTCAACCCGGTTGCCAAGGCAGGCCAGGGCTACTCGCTGGCCCAGAAGATGGTCGGCCAGGCCTGCGGCGTCGCAGGCGTCCTCCCGGGGACCGCTTGCGAGCCGAAGATGACCACCGTCGGTTCCCAGGACACCACCGGCCCGATGACCGCCGACGAGCTGAAAGAGCTCGCCTGCCTCAAGTTCCAGGCGCCGATGTTCATGCAGTCCTTCTGCCACACTGCGGCCTACCCGAAACCGGCCGACGTGAAGATGCACAAGACCCTGCCGCAGTTCATCATCGAGCGCGGCGGCGTGCCCCTGAAGCCGGGCGACGGCGTCATCCACTCCTGGCTGAACCGTCTCCTCGTTCCGGACACCGTCGGTACCGGCGGCGACTCCCACACCCGTTTCCCGATCGGGATCTCCTTCCCGGCGGGTTCCGGCCTGGTCGCCTTCGCAGGCGCCCTGGGCTTCATGCCGCTCGACATGCCCGAGTCCGTTCTCGTACGCTTCAAGGGCAAGTTCAACCCCGGCATCACCCTGCGCGACGCGGTTAACGCGATCCCGTACTGGGCCATCAAGCAGGGCCTCCTTACCGTGCCCAAGAAGAACAAGGTCAACATTTTCAACGGCCGCATCCTCGAGATGGAAGGTCTTCCGGAGCTCTCCGTCGAGCAGGCCTTCGAGCTGACCGACGCCGCCGCCGAGCGCAGCGCCGCCGCCGGCTGCATCAAGCTCTCCGAGGAGTCGGTAGCCACCTATCTCCGCTCCAACGTGGCCCTCATGAAGCAGATGATCGCCGACGGCTACCAGGACGCCCAGACCCTGCAGAACAGGATCGACGCGGTCAACGAGTGGCTGAAGGCTCCGAAGCTTCTCGAAGCTGATGCCAACGCCGAGTACGCAGCTGTCATCGAGATTGACCTCGCCGAGATCACCGAGCCGATCCTCGCCTGCCCGAACGATCCGGACGACGTGAAGCTCCTCTCCGAGGTTGCCGGTACCCCGATCCAGGACGTCTTCCTCGGTTCCTGCATGACCAACATCGGCCACTTCCGCGCCGCAGGCGAGATCTGGAGGGGGCAGAAGTTCAACCCGAACGTCCGTACCTGGATCTGCCCGCCGACCCGCATGGATCAGGCGAAGCTCAAGGACGAGGCGTACTTCTCCGTCTACAGCGCCATGGGCGCACGCGTCGAGATCGCAGGCTGCTCGCTCTGCATGGGTAACCAGGCACGCGTACCCGACGGGGTGAACATGTTCTCCACCTCGACCCGTAACTTCGACGACAGGATCGGCAACGGCGCCAAGGTGTTCCTCGGCTCCGCAGAGCTCGGTGCCGTCACCGTGAACATGGGCAAGCTCCCGACCCCGGCCGAGTACCTGGCCGTGTACAAGGAGAAGGTCGAGCCGAACAAGGCAACCGTGTACAAGTACCTCCAGTTCGACGAGATGTAGAAAGAGCTGGCAACAAGCAGCAAAAAGGCCCGCCGGGAAACCGGCGGGCCTTTCTTTTTTCTGTGGCGGCAGTTCGACGGCCTCGCCGTCCCACCTGTCGTCTGACTGGTCTGACTGTGGGCGGAGGGCGGAGGGCGGAGGGCGGAGGGCGGAGGGCGACGCTACAGCAGCGCCTTCAGCTCCGCGATCAGGTCGCCCAGGAGGTCGTAGCCCCCCTGCCAGAAGCTGGGGTCGCTGAAGACGATGCCTGCGGGGGCAAGGGTGTCGCCGGGCGACTTGGATCCGCCGTCGGCCAGGATGTCGCGGTAGACGGGCACGAAGCTCTCGCGCTCCTTCAGGTAGCGCTGGAACAGCGACAGCACCACCAGTTCCGCGCAGGTGTAGGAGTAGCAGTAGAAACGTGCGTGGATGAAGTGGGAGATGTAGCTCCAGCCGTACCGGTAAGGCTCGATCATCTCGACCGAGTCGCCGTAGAGCTTCGCGTTCTCACTCCACCAGAGGTCGCAGAGTTCGTTGGCGGTGAGAAGACCGTCGTTGCGCCTTAAGTGCATCTGCTCCTCGAACCTGGTGAGGACGTTCTGCCTGAAGGTGGTGGCGATGATGTCCTCGATCTTTGCGCACAGAAGGGACTTCTTCACCTCGACGTCGGTCTCGCGCTCAAGCAACTGCCGGGTGAGGAGCATCTCGCCGAACACCGAGGCGGTCTCGGCAAGGGGCAGCGGCGGGTGGTAGTTGAGCATGGTTTGGCGCTGCGCGAGCAGGTAGTGGATGCCGTGCCCGACCTCGTGGGCGATGGTCGCCACGTCGCGCAGGTTTCCGGTGAAGTTCAAAAGCAGGTAAGGGGGGAGCTCCGGGGTCATCCCCATGCAGAAGGCGCCGCCGCTCTTGCCGGGACGGGGCATGACGTCCACGCGCCTGCCGGTGAAGAAGGAGTCCGCTAACTGGGCGAACTCTTCGGAGAAGCCGCGGTACGCCTCAACCGTCATGGCGCGCGCTTCCTCGAAGCTGTATTTGCGGTCGCTCTCGGTGAGGGGAGCGTAGACGTCGGTGTTTTTCAGCTTCGGCATGCCGAGCAGCCGGGCCTTCAGGCGGAAGTACTCCTGCGCCAGCGGGTAGTTCTTCTCGGAGACCTGCATGAGGCTTTCGACCACCTCGTTGGGGATCTCGTTGCCGAGGTTGGTCGGCTCCATCGGGTGCCGGTAGTTCCTAAGCTCCATCTCCTGGGAATGGTCCAGCGCCACGTTGTTGAACACCGCGGAATAGAGGATGCCGTTTTCCTCGTGCTTTTTGAGGAAGGTGCCGAAGGCGCGCTCGCGCACCTCCGCGTCCGGGTGGTGCAGAAGGGCGAGCAGTTCCTCGCCGGTCACCTCTTTGGTCTCCCCGTCCATCTCGAGGGTGTAGCGCAGCGAGGCGGAGACCTCGTCGAAGAGACGGCAGAAGGCCTGCACCCCGGTCAGGCTCTTTTGGGAAAGCAGACTCTCCTCCCGCTCGGAAAGGGTGTGCGCCTTGAACTTGCGCAGCACCTCGAGGAAGTGACGGTAGTTATCGAGCAGGCTGTCCTTGACGAGCTTTTGAAACGGCTCTTCCTCCATCTGGATGATCTCGAGATCGAAGAAGAGGAGCTCCCGCCCCATGGCGTTTCCGAACTCCTGGGACTTCTGGGAGAGCCGTTTGTGCAGATCGCTCTCGCTGTCGGCGGCGAAAAGCAGGTGCGCGTAGAGTTGGGGCACCGCCAGATCCTCCTGCAGCTTCTCGTAGCTCTTGAGCGCTTCGAGGAGCCCCTCGGCGGATAGCTCGGCTACCTTGCCGCGGTAGCGCTCCCTGAACGCTGCGACCTGCGAGGCAGCCCCCTCGAAAGCCTGGTTCAGCTCGGGTGCTGAAGGGGAAGAGTAAAGCGGGGTGGTATCCCAGCAGAGGTTGTCGGACATGCGGCCTCCTGAAAAGCTGATTTCGTAATGATTTCAAAAGAATGGAACCGATAGTAATGCATGGTCGGCACGGTGTCAAGAAAGGGCGCCCCATGGTGCACGGGAGAAATCAACGGCCGTTGCTGCACTTCCGCGCCTTGACAACAAAAAGGGGCGCGATAGAAATAGCACTTGTTAAAAAAATATAATATTCAAACGTCAGCCGCTGACAGCGCTTCTCCTGTGGGGGTGGCAGGAAGCCGCTCCTGCAAGTGGTTCTTTCGTTAACCGCTAGTGCGAGGATGAACGCCATGAAAAAGCGTCAGGTGGTTCAGGATGCGGCTTTTCAACCTGCACCGGGGACGGCGACAGGTTGTGACCGTTTCGGGGCAGGAAGCGGTGGCCAGTGCATCGTGTTGCAGCGGCTTTTTTCCTGCCGCAATGACGCGTTGGCAGCGGGCACGGAAGCGGGGCACGGCGCCGATGTCGGGTGCAGCGTGGGGGCCATGGCCTTCGCGTCGCTCACTCTTCGTGAAGCGCGGGACAGGGTCGAGCGGTGGATGGTGTACGACGCTATCCGCGCCTGTGCGGGAAACATGAGCAAGGCGGCGGACATGCTGGGCGTCAGCCGTCCGGCCCTTTACGATCTGGTGAAGAAGTACGGGGTATGCAGGATCAAGACGCGCGGCTGACGGTCAGATACGTACGGCCATGCCGCCGTCGCGCGGGATCAGTTCGCTGAAATAATGGATGGTGTGAAAGTCTTTCGACTGGAGCGGCTGCATCGTCGAGCTGAAGCGACCGACATAAATCAGGTAGCGGATGCCGAAGAGGCGCGCCGTCCCCAGGTTGGTCTCGCTGTCCTCTCCCAGCATGGTTCTTTCAGGATCGTACGGTACCTTCCTCTGCAATTCCCCCCAGAAGAGCGGATCCTCCTTTGGCAGTCCCAGGTCGTGGGCGGAGATGATGCCGTCGAAGTAGCCGCCGATCGTGGTCCGGCGCAGTTTCAGGTTCAGCGTCTTGCCGTGGGCGTTGGTGACCAGGTAGACCTTCTTGCCGTGCTGGCGCAGGAAAAGGAGAAACTCGGTCACGAACGGGTGCACCGCGATCAGGTGGTGCACCTCTTCCTTCAGCACCGGGATGTCGAGGCCCAGTTGCGCGGACCAGTAATCGAGGTCGGTCCAGTTGAGGGTCCTCTCCTGGGAGCGGAACATGCGGTAGAGCTTTTCCCTCGCCGCGCTCTCGTCGATGCCGTTTTTTTCGGCGTAGCGTCTCGGGACGTGCTCGAGCCAGAAGTGGTCGTCGAAGTGGCGGTCCAGCAGGGTGCCGTCCATGTCGAGGTGGACGGTGTCGATCAGGTTCCAGTCTACTTGCAGGGGGGGGAGGGGCATTCGGGGGTCTCTTTTGTTATCTGACCCGTCCGACCGGTCTGACCAGTCGGACAGGTCAGACGTCAGACTAAGCTTTGGCTTTAACGAAGGCTTTCACCAGCTCTTTGTCCGCAGCCATGATCTCGCAGCGGGTTTCCTTGCCTTGCAGGGCGGCGAGCTGGGGCGGCAGCTCGGCGGGGGCGCCGATGGCGCGCTCGACGGCGTCACCGAACTTCGCCGGGTGCGCGGTGGCAAGGCAGACGACGGCCGGATGCCCCTTCACGCACTCGAGGGCGGCGCGCACCCCGACCGCGGTGTGCGGGTCGAGCACGTAGCCGGTCTCCTTGTTGAAGGTGGCGATGGTGTCGAGGGTCATCGACTCGTTCACGGTGCAGCTAAGGAATTCTTCCTTGACGCGCTGCACCTCTTCCGCGGTGAAAACGATCTTGCCGGTCTGCTGCAGCTCGGCAAAGGCGCTTCTCACGCGCTCCGGATTTTCGTTGAAGAGGTAATAGAGGTAGCGCTCCAGGTTGGATGCGAGCTGGATGTCCATGGAAGGGGAGACGGTCTGCACCACCTTCCCCAGGGAGTAGTCGCCGCTTTGCACGAAGCGCGAAAGGATGTTGTTCTCGTTGGTGGCGAGCAGGAGCTTCTCCACCGGGAGTCCCATCCGCTTCGCGAGGTAGCCCGCGAAGATGTCGCCGAAGTTCCCGGTCGGAACGGAGAACACCACTTCCCCCTGCTCGGGGAGCCTGCCCCAGGCGTAGAAGTAGTAGACCACCTGGGCGAGCACGCGGGCCCAGTTGATCGAGTTCACCGCGCCGAGCGCGTACTCTTTCTTGAATTCGAGGTCGTTGAACAGGGTCTTCACGATATTCTGGCAGTCGTCGAAGGTCCCTTCTACGGCGATGTTGTGCACGTTGGCGTCGAGCACGCTGGTCATCTGCAGCGCCTGGATGGGAGAGGTCTTCAGGTGCGGGTGCAGGATGAAGATGTTGATGTTCTCCTTGCCGCGCACCCCCGCAATGGCGGCGCTCCCGGTGTCGCCGGAGGTGGCGCCCAGGATGTTCATCTTCTCGCCGCGCTCCTTCAAAAGGTACTCGAAGAGGTTCCCGAGCAGCTGCAGCGCCACGTCCTTGAAGGCGAGGGTGGGACCGTGGAAGAGCTCCAGGATGTAGACGCCGTCCTTTTTCACCAGGGGAGTCGTCTCCTGGTGCTCGAAGGTCCCGTAGGAACGGTCGATGAGCGCTTTCAGGTCGGCGCCCGGGATGTCGGTGGCGAAGAGGGAGATGATATTGAAAGCGAGCTCACGGTAGGGGAGTTTGGACCATGCGGCAAGGGTGCCACGGTCGAGCTGCGGGATGCTCTCCGGCAGAATAAGGCCGCCGTCGGTGGCAAGCCCCATCATTACTGCGTCCTTGAACCCGATCGGGGCGATGTTTCCCCTGGTGCTTATGTATTTCATGTCGGTTCTCTTTCCTTTTACAGGTTTTTGTGCCGTTTTCGGCGACGCCAATATATAGCAGCTAATGGTCTAAAAGTGAAGCGATTGCTGGGTTGCTGACTGTGGGCAGGTCCTCCTTGACTGCCGTGACTTACACGCGGCGCCCGGGAGCACACAGGAAAAAACGGCGGTCTCTTGAATTTCCCCAATGTCTCGTGCGGCGGCTAAAGTTCCCCGTCCTTCCGGCAGAAGAAAAAGTGGCGCTGGATGAGGCCGATAACATGCCTGAAAGCCCGAAAAAACAGCTCACTCTGGGAAAAAAGCGCTTGCATAAAGAAGGCTTCCATGGTAATTAATGGCGTACATGTTAACGTTCACTCAAAAGTGAGCTCCTCCGGCTCGCTTTTTTTTATGGGAAAACCTAGAGATGGCCAAGGTTGATGTAGCAGAAAGAGTCACTGAAATCGTTGCAGAGATCGGCGCGCCGCTCGGGATCGATCTGGTCGACCTCGAGTACAAGCGCGAGGGGCGCGACATGGTGCTCAGGATCTTCCTCGAGAAGGAAGGCGGGATCACCCTGGACGACTGCGCCGACGTGAGCCGCCAGCTCTCCGACATCCTGGACGTCGAGGACTTCATGCCGGAGCGCTACGACCTGGAGGTCTCCTCGCCGGGGATCTGCCGTCCGCTCAAGAAGCTCGCCGACTACGAGCGTTTCGCGGGGCACCTGGTTAAGGTGAAGACCTTCGAGATGCTCGCCGACGATGCGGGGAACAAGCGCAAGACCTTCACCGGGAAGCTCCTTGGTGTTGCGGACGGGGTGATCAGCATCGACCTCACCGAGGGTCAGCATGCGTCCGTCCCGCTGGACAAGGTGGCCAAGGCCAACCTCGAATTCGAATTCTAAAATTTCTATTTGTAATTATCAGCAGAAGGAGACAGTCACGTGGAAACGAGCTTTAACCTCAAGCACACGATCGACCAGATCGTAAAAGAGAAGGGTATCGATAAAAGTATTGTGGTAGAGGCGCTGGAACAGGCAGTGCTGACCGCCGCCAACAAGAAATTTCGCAATACCCGTGATCTGGAGGCGCACTACAACCCCGAGATCGGCGAGGTTGAGCTGTTCGAGTTCGTGACCGTCGTGGAAGAGGTGCAGGATTCCTACCGCGAGATCGAGCTCGACGAGGCCCGCGAGGAGGATCCGGACGTCGAGATCGGCGACTCCATCGGCATGAAGATGGACGCCTCCGGCTTTTCGAGGATCGCCGCGCAGACCGCCAAGCAGGTGATCATTCAGCGCGTGCGTGAGGCTGAGCGCGAGACCATCTTCAACGAGTTCCAGGAGCGCCAGGGCGAGATCGTGAACGGCGTCGTGCGCCGTTTCGAGAAGGGCGACCTGATCGTCGATCTCGGCCGCGCCGAGGCGCTTCTCCCGCACAAGGAGCAGGCTCCGCGCGAGGTGTACCGTCAGGGCGACCGCGTTAAGGCACTCATCACCGAGATCCGCATGACCACCAAAGGGCCGCAGATCATGCTCTCCCGCACCCATCCCCAGATGCTCGCCAAGCTGTTCGAGGCCGAGGTTCCGGAGATCGCCGAGGGGATCGTCGAAATCAAGAGCGTCGTGCGTGAGCCGGGGGGGCGCGCGAAGATCGCCGTCTACTCCCACGATGGCGACGTCGATCCGGTCGGCGCCTGCGTCGGCATGCGCGGCTCCCGCGTCCAGAACGTGGTCTCCGAGCTGCGCGGCGAGAAGATCGACATCATCCCGTGGAGCGAGGACATCGCACGCTTCGCATGCAACGCACTGGCTCCTGCCGTGGTCACCAAGGTGTACGTCGACGAGGAGGAGTACGCCATGGAGGTCATCGTGGCCGACGACCAGCTCTCGCTCGCCATCGGCAAACGCGGCCAGAACGTCCGCCTTGCCGCCAAACTGACCGGCTGGAAGATCGACATCAAGAGCGAGACCCGCATGGCCGAGGCCGAGCTGCAGCAGTTCGCCTCCTATGACGGCACCGAGGCGGCCGACGCCGAAGAGGCTGAGGAAGTAGCCGAGAGTGTCGAACCCGCAGTAGAGGCGGTCGAAGAGGACTAAGGATGACGAAGGCCGCACCACAGAGAAGTTGCCTCGCCTGCCGTGAGACGAAGGACAAGGGCGAGCTCCTTCGCTTCGTGCTGGCCCCGGACCGCACCCTCGTGCCGGACCTGCAGAACAAGCTCCCCGGGCGCGGCGCGTACACCTGCATGAAGGGGGCGTGCCTGAAACAGGCGGCCCAGAAAAAGCAGTTCGCCCGCGGCTTCAAGGGTGAGGTGCTGGGCGCCGACGCGGACGGGCTCCTGAAGCAGGTGATCCACAAGCTCGAGGAGCGCATCGCCTCCTACGTAAGCCTCGCCAACAAGGCGGGGAAGGTGGTTTCGGGTTCGGATCAGGTACAGGAAAAGCTGAAGAAGGGTGGGGCGGGGCTTTTGTTCGTCGCCACCGATATCTCGCCCGATATCGGCGAGAAGTTCAGGGGGCTCGCGAAGCTGAAGGAAGTCCCCTGCATCTCCCTGTTCACCAAGGAGCGCCTTGGCGAACTTCTGGGAAAGGAACTCAGAAGCGTCCTGGTTGTTATGGAAAGCGGCTTCGTGGGCTCGATTGAATTGGAAATGGAAAAGTACAGGAACTTCTTTGAGGAGGAGCGTGAGTAGATGAGCAAAACCCGCGTATATGAGTTAGCGGCACAGATGGGGATCGAAAACAAGGAGCTTATGGCAAGACTTGCCGAGGCAGGCGTGCAGGTCAAAAACCATATGGCTGTCCTTGAGGATTCGGATATCAAGGCGTTATCCGCCCCCGCGCACCCCCCAGTCAAAGAAGTTTCCCAGGAAGAGGTAAGGGTGAAGCCGACCCTGATCCGCCGTCGCGCGAAGGCGGTCGAGCCTGAGGCTCAGGCGGCAGCCGAGCCGGCCGAGCCGGTCAAGGAGGAGGCGCCCCAGCCGGCACCCCCCGAGAAGGCACCGGTGGAAGAGGCGCCCAAGCGTCCGGAACCGGTTCGTGCGAGGATCATCGAGGCGGCTCCCGCTCCGAAGCCTGCTGCGGTGAAGCCCGAGGCTCCGGCCCCCCAGGCTCCGGTCGTCAAGGAAGAGAAACCGGTGGCCGCCGCACCTGCCGCGCCCGCGGCACCGGAAAAGCCGGCCGTCGAGGCCCCGAAGGCGGAGGCGCCTGCTGCCCCCGCACCCGAGGCTCCGAAAGCAGAGCCTGCCAAGGTCGAAGCCCCGAAGGCCCCAGCCGCGGAAGCACCGGTTGCCGCCAAGGCACCCGAGGCACCCGCCGCCAAGGCGGTGGAGCCCGAACCGGACAAGCCGACGGCAACCCGCGCGAGGATCCTCGGCCGCGTCGAGATCCCGATTCCGACCCAGCGTCCGGCCGAGCGCCGCGAGTACCAGCGCCCCGCGCAGGGTGAGCGTCCGGGGCAGCGTCCCGGCATGCCGCGCGGCGTGGAGCGCCCCGGTACCGAGCGTCCGGCACCGCGTCCCGGTGCGGGTCGTCCCGGCGAGCGTCCCCCCATGGGTGCGCGCCCCGACCGTCCGGCACCCTTGACCCCGGTAGAGCCGCCGCCGATGCTGGACGATCGCGGCCGCAAGGGGAGGAAACCCGCCCCGGCAGGCGGCACCGCCGATTACGGCAAGAACGGCAAGAAGGGCGGCGCCCCCGCAGGCAAGGGGAAGAAAGAGAGCTTCAAGGACCTTCTGGACAAACGCGAGCGGGTTTTCGAGCCCGGGCCGCGCTCCAAGGGTAAGAAAGGGAAGTACACCGAGAAGGTCCAGATCGGCAAGAAGACCGAGATCACGGTACCGAAGGCGATCAAGAGGATCATCAAGATCAGCGAGTCCATCACCGTGGGCGAGCTGGCCAAGCGCATGGGGATCAAGGCGACCGACCTGATCCGCGCCCTGATGAAGCTAGGCGTCATGGCGACCATCAACCACCCGCTCGACTTCGACACCGCGACCCTTCTCGCCACCGATTTCGGCTACGAGATCGAGAACGTGGCGCTCGACGTGGACGAACTGCTCGAGGCGGAGCCGGATGCGCCGGAAGCGATGCAGAAGCGTCCGCCGGTCGTCACCATCATGGGCCACGTCGACCACGGCAAGACCTCGCTTCTCGACGCCATCCGCCAGGCCAACGTAATCGCCGGCGAGGCAGGCGGCATCACCCAGCACATCGGCGCTTACGACGTGGAGTTGAAGGGGCAGAAGATCACCTTCCTCGACACCCCGGGCCACGAGGCGTTCACCGCGATGCGCGCAAGGGGCGCCAAGGTCACGGACATCGTCATCCTGGTGGTTGCTGCGGACGACGGCGTCATGCCGCAGACCCGCGAGGCGGTCAACCACTCGAAGGCTGCGGGCGTTCCGATCATCGTCGCCATCAACAAGATCGACAAGCCTGAGGCGAACCCGAGCAAGGTGAAGCAGGAACTGATGGAATTCGGCCTCGTCTCCGAGGAGTGGGGCGGCGAGACCATCTTCGTGGAAGTATCCGCGAAGAAGCACATCAACCTCGAGTCGCTGCTCGAGATGGTTCTTCTGCAGGCCGACGTCCTCGAGCTCAAAGCCAACCCGGACAAGACCGCACGCGGCACCGTGGTCGAGGCCAAGCTGGACAAGGGGCGCGGCCCGGTCGCGACCGTCCTTGTTCAGGAGGGTACTCTGAAGGCGGGCGACTACTTCGTGGCCGGCATCCACTTCGGCCGCGTGCGCGCCATGCAGAACGACCGCGGCGAAAAGGTCAACGCGGCAGGCCCCGCCATGCCGGTCGAGGTCATCGGCTTCAACGGCGTGCCTGATGCGGGCGACATCTTCGTCGCCATGAACGACGAGAAACAGGCCAAGGAGATCGCAAACCACCGCCAGATGAAGCTGCGCGAGTCCGAACTGGCCAAGCACAGCAAGCTCTCCCTGGAGCAGCTCTACGAGAAGATCCAGAAGGGCGAGGTCAAGGACCTCAACACCATCGTCAAGGGCGACGTGCAGGGCTCCGTCGAGGCGGTCGCCGAGTCCCTCAGGAAGCTCACCACCGACGCCATCCGTCTCAACGTGCTGCACGCCTCCGTCGGCGCCATCACCGAGACCGACGTCAACCTGGCCAGCGCCTCCAACGCCATCATCCTCGGCTTCAACGTCCGTCCGGAGGTCAAGGCAGCGGCACTCGCCGAGAAGGAAGGGGTCGACGTCAGGCTGTACAACATCATCTACGACGCGGTGGACGACATCAAGAAGGCGATGGAAGGCCTCCTCGAGCCGACCTTCAAGGAGAAGTACCTGGGTCGCGCCGAGATCCGCGAGGTCTTCTCGGTGCCCAAGGCCGGCATGGTCGCGGGTTCCTACGTCACCGACGGCAAGATCATCAGGAACGCACAGGTACGCCTTTTGCGCGACAACGTGGTGGTCTTCGAAGGCAAACTCGGCAGCCTGCGCCGCTTCAAAGACGACGTGAAAGAAGTCGCCACCGGCTACGAGTGCGGTATGTCGCTTGAGAACTACAACGACATCAAGGTCGGCGACATCTTCGAGTGCTTCGAGATGGAGAAGGTAGCCGGCAAGCTGTAGAGGAAGAAAAACGGGGAGAGCGGCGTCCCGCGTCCGGCATCCCGGCCGCGGAAGGCCCTCTCCCCTTATTGTTTCTCGTTAGCGATGGTCTCACACTAGTCCCCCCTCTCCCTCCGGGAGAGGGTGCCCGGAGGGCGCGTGAGGGCGTTGCCTCGAAGTGAGAAGTTGCCGCTGCCGATGCCCTCACCCTAGCCCTCTCCCAGAGGGAGAGGGGATGCGGATGTTGTGCAGCGGAAGATGGTAAAGATAGGCAGGGCGAATGATTTATTTGCCCCTACGGGTGTGTGGTCCATGGCAATGGCACCTCCCACACTGACAAGAGAGAAAGATCATGGTAAAGCGTTCCGACAAGGTTGCCGAAGAGATCCACAAGATCATCTCGGAACTCCTGATAAAGGGTCTCAAGGACCCCCGCATAGGCTTTCTGACCATCACCGGTGTCAAGGTCACTCCCGACCTGAGACAAGCCACCGTCTACTTCACAGTGCACGGCGACGATGCGGCCAAGAAGAACAGCGAGGCGGGCCTCAACTCCGCCAAGGGCTACATCCGTAAAGAGATCGGCCAGGCCCTCAAGTTGCGTTTCACCCCCGAGGTGACCTTCAAGTACGACACCTCGTTAGATTACGGCCAGCATATCGAATCGATTCTGAAGGAGATTGGGGCTACGGATGACGGCGACAACAGCTGAGATTAAGCGGATAGTTGCGGAGATCGACCAGGCGGCGAGTTTTCTGATCACGAGCCACGAGAGTCCCGACCCGGACGCGGTCGGCTCCTCCCTGGCCCTGGCCAACTATCTGACCGCGCGCGGCAAGGACGTCACCGTCTATCTCTGCGATCCGGTCCCGGACAACTGCGCCTTCCTCCCGATGGCTGAGCAGGTGTACGGCGAGATGCCGGAGCGCGACTTCGACGTCTGCTTCGTGCTCGATGTGGGCGAATTCCGCCGCGCCGGCAGGGCGGTCACCGAGAACAAGAGGATCGGCCGTTTCATCAACGTCGACCACCACCTGGGGTGCGAGAACTTCGGCGTTTGCAACCTGATCGACCCGAAGGCGAGCGCCACCGCGGCCCTCATCTACCGGATCATCAGGGCGGCGGGGGACGAGGTGGACTATCCCACCGCACTCTGCATCTACACCGCCATCCTTTCCGATACCGGCAGCTTCCACTACTCGAACTCCGACCCCGAGTCCTTCGCCATCGCAGGCGAGATGATCGGCAAAGGGGTGAACGCCTGGAGCGTGAACGAGAACCTCTACGAGAGCGAGCCGCTGCAGAGGATCGCGCTTTTAGCCCTAGCCCTCTCCGATCTGACCGTCTCCCCTACCGGCGAGTACGCCTCGGTCACCGTCACCCTCGACATGTACGGCAAGACCGGCGCGACCGCCCAGGACACCGACCGTTTCATCAACTACCCCCGCTCCATCAAGGGGGTGCAGGTGGCGCTCTTCTTCCGCCAGGTCGAGGAGGGGCTCTTCAAGGTCGGTTTCAGGAGCAAGGGGAAGGTCGATGTCTCGGCGGTATCCGCCTCTTTCGGCGGCGGCGGGCACCACAACGCCGCAGGATGCATGGTTCGGGGCACGCTCGCGGAGGTCAAGGCGCAGGTCTTTGACCGGCTGGAGCAGATGCGCTGATGCTGAACGGCTTTTTCGTGATCGACAAGCCGGCCGGTGTCACCTCCCATGACATCGTGTCGAAGGTCCGCCGTGCCATCAACCAGAAGAAGGTGGGGCACACCGGGACCCTCGACCCCTTCGCGACCGGCGTTCTGCCCGTGGCGGTGGGGGAGGGGACCAAGGCGATCCAGTTCCTCGACGAGTCCGAGAAGGAGTACCGTGCGGTCTTGAGGCTCGGCATCGCCACCGACACCCAGGATCTCACCGGTGAGGTGATCGCGCAACGGGAGTGGTCGCACCTCTCGCCCGCGGACCTGGAAGGGGTCGTGCCGCGCTTTCTAGGTCTCCAGAAGCAGCTCCCGCCCATGTTCTCCGCCATCAAGCAGGGTGGCGTGCCGCTTTACAAGCTGGCCCGAAAGGGTATCGAGGTGGAGCGCGAGGAGCGCGAGGTGGAGATCCACTCGCTCACCTTCGAATGGATCCGTCTCCCCGAGGCCTGCTTCACGGTGCGCTGCTCGCGCGGCACCTACGTCAGGACACTTGCCTGCGACATCGGCGAGGCGCTCGGATGCGGCGCACACCTGCTGGAGCTCAGGCGCACGAAAAGCGGCCTGTTCAAAGAGGCGGACGCCATCACCATCGAGGCGCTCGCCGCTGCGGCCGACCAGCAGGCGCTTCTCTTGCCCCTGGACCGGGCGCTCGATCACCTGAGGAGCTTGCAGCTCACCGAAGAGGGGGGGCGCAAGGTCGGTAACGGCGTGGTGCCGCGGGAGTGCGAGTTCGTCCAGGCGCCGGGGCCGTTTCAGGACGGCGAACAGGTGCGACTCTATCTTGGTGAGCGTTTCCTGGCAGTGGCCAGCCACGACCGGCTCAAAGGGCTGCGTCTCATGCGTGTATTCAATTAGTATTCCTTCTTTACACGTACCTGCTTTTGTGGTAAGAGTTGAAGGTCTTGATCTATGCCGTGGCCTCGAGGCTGCGGGAAGGCATAAAAGCACAAAATAAAAGCACTAACAATTAAGATGGGAAGGGGGTGTAACCACATGCTGCAAACGGAAAAGAAGCAGGAAATCATCACAGCTCATAAGCTGCACGATTCCGACACGGGTTCGCCGGAAGTGCAGATTGCAATTCTTTCGGAGCGTATCACCTATCTGACTGAGCACTTCAAGACTCACAAGAAGGATCATCACAGCCGTCGCGGTCTGCTGAAGATCGTCGGTCAGAGAAGGGGTCTGCTTGACTACCTGAAGAAGAAGGATGTAGAGCGCTACAAGGCGATCATCGCCAAGCTCGGCATCAGAAGGTAAAAAAAGGCAGTATACCTCAACGGGTATATTGCCTTTCCTCTTTCATCATGTAAGGGCCTTAGTGCCCTTTTTCTTGTTGGGGGCGTGGATAAAACCGCCCTGCGGCGCGTACTTGTGTCCGCATGACGATTTTCTCGGCGGCCCCAACACCAACCGAAGCACCAATAATGGAGGCCGTAACAATGGTACATTCCGTACAGGCAGAATGCTGTGGCAAGACAATCACCATCGAAACAGGAAAGATCGCGAAGCAGGCTAGCGGCGCGGTCATGATCAAAAGCGGCGACACCATGGTCCTCGTGACCGCCGTCGCCATGAAATCCGCCAAGGAAGGGCAGGGCTTCTTCCCGCTCACCGTCAACTACCAGGAGAAGGCTTACGCAGGGGGCCGCATCCCCGGCTCGTTCTTCAAGCGCGAGGGGCGTCCCTCCGACAACGAAACCCTCACCTCCCGTCTCATCGACCGTCCGATCCGTCCGCTCTTCCCGGAAGGGTTCCTGAACGACACCCAGGTCATGGCTACCGTGGTTTCCGCTGACAAGGACCACGATCCGGGCATCCTCTCCATGATCGGCGCTTCCGCAGCCCTCATGGTCTCCGACGTTCCCTTCGCCGGCCCGATCGCAGGCGTCAAGGTGGCTCGCGTCGACGGCCAGTTCATCGCCAACCCGACCGCCGAGCAGGAAGAGAAGAGCGACATGGAGATCGTCATCGCCGCTTCCAAGGACGCCATCCTGATGGTGGAAGGTAGCGCTTCCGAGGTTTCCGAGAACGACCTCCTCGAGGCGATCTTCTTCGGCAAGGAAGCGGTCCAGGGGATCCTCGCCGCCCAGGAAGAGCTGGTTGCCAAGGTGCAGCCGGTCAAGCGCGACATCCCGGCCCCGGTGGTCAACGAGGCGCTCAAGGCGCGCGTCGACGCACTCGCCAAGGAAGAGATGAAAGCAGCGGTACGCATCAAGGCCAAGGGCGAGCGTCACGACGCCATCGACGCCATCGCCGAGAAGACCGTGGCGGCTCTCGCCGAGGAGTTCGAAGGGTCCGAGAAAGAGGTTAAGGCGTTCATCGAGGACCTCGAGTACAACCTGGTGCGTGAGCACATCATCAAGGACGGCTCCAGGATCGACGGCCGCGACACCAAGACCATCCGCAACATCGCAACCGAGGTCGGCTTCCTGCCGCGCGCACACGGCTCCGCCCTGTTCACCCGCGGCGAGACCCAGTCCATCGTGGCCGCAACGCTCGGCACCTCGGTCGACGAGCAGCGCATCGACTCGCTCTACGGCGATTCCCGCAAGAAGTTCATGCTGCACTACAACTTCCCGCCGTACTCCGTCGGCGAGACCAGCTTCCGCCTCGCTCCGGGCCGCCGCGAAATCGGCCACGGCATGCTGGCCGAGCGCGCCCTGCAGCAGGTGCTTCCGAAGCACGATGACTTCCCCTACACCATCCGTATCGTCTCCGACATCACCGAGAGCAACGGCTCCTCCTCGATGGCCACCGTCTGCGGCGGCTCCCTGTCCATGATGGACGCAGGTATCCCGATCAAGGCGCCGGTTGCCGGTATCGCCATGGGCCTCATCAAGGAAGGCGACGAGTACGCCATCCTCTCCGACATCCTGGGCGACGAAGACCACCTGGGCGACATGGACTTCAAAGTGGCCGGTACCGCCGACGGCGTCACCGCGCTGCAGATGGACATCAAGATCGGCGGCGTCACCCGCGAGATCATGGGCGCCGCCCTGGCACAGGCGAAAGCCGGCCGCGTGCACATCCTGGGCGAGATGGCCAAGTCCCTCTCCTCCGCGCGTGCCGACCTCTCCGCCTTCGCTCCGCGCATCACCACCATCTGGGTCAAGGTCGACAAGATCCGCGACGTCATCGGCAGTGGCGGCAAGAACATCAGGAGCGTCACCGAGGCGACCGGCGTCGCCATCGACATCGAGGACACCGGCAAGATCAACATCGCTTCCAACAACAAGGAAGCCTGCGACCTCGCCATCAAGATGATCCGCAACCTCACCGCCGAGGCTGAGGAAGGCAAACTCTACATGGGCACCGTGAAGAAGATCATGGAATTCGGCGCGTTCGTCGAGATCTTCCCGGGAACCGACGGTCTGGTGCACGTCTCCGAACTCGACACCGAGCGCGTGAAGAACGTGAGCGACATCCTCAAAGAAGGGGACAAGGTGCTGGTGAAGTGCATCGGCATCGACAAACAGGGCAAGATCAAGCTCTCCCGTAAAGAGGCTCTGGGCCAGACCTTCACCGAATAACATCTCTCATGTGAGAGCTGGAAATTTTCGGCTTTCCCGGTATAGTTCTAGCCATGATTAAAAAGACCACCCTAAATAACGGGATACGCGTCATTACCGAGCGTATCCCGTACGCAAACTCCGTCTCCATAGGAATCTGGGTCGCCAACGGCTCCCGCCACGAACGGCGGGAGTCGAACGGCGTCGCCCACTTCATCGAGCATCTCCTCTTTAAAGGCACCGAACGCCGCTCCTCATTGGACATCGCCCGCGAGATCGACTCGGTTGGCGGCGTGCTGAACGCCTTCACCAGCCGCGAGTACGTCTGCTACTACGCCAAGGTGCTGGACAAGTTCCTCCCGCGTGCCGTTGATCTTTTGACCGACATCTTCCTCCATTCCGTCTTCGACGACGAAGAGATCGAGAAGGAGCGCCGCGTGGTGCTCCAGGAGATCAACATGATGGAGGACACCCCGGACGACCTGATCCACGACCTCTTCCACCAGCACTTCTGGAAGGGGCACCCGCTGGGGATGTCGATCCTGGGCGATGCCGAGAGCGTAACCGGGCTTTCCCGCGACGCCATCATCGCCTACAAGGACAAGATGTACCGTGCCGACGACATCATCGTCACCGCGGCCGGCAACGTCAATCACGACAAGCTCACCGTGCTTTTAGAGGAATTTTTAAACGGCGTCGAGCCGGGGCACGGCAGGAGCGAGTCGGTACCCCCGGTGTACGAGCGTCGTATCGAGCTGGTCGAGAAGGACCTGGAGCAGATCCACGTCTGCCTCGGCCTCAAGGGGGTGCAGCAAAGCCACCCGCAGCGCTACGATGCCTTCATCATGAACGCCATCCTGGGGGGCTCCATGAGCTCGCGCCTCTTCCAGGAGGTGCGCGAGAAGAGCGGGCTTGCCTACTCCGTCTACTCTTACATCGCCTCCCACGCCGATGCCGGTTCGCTCGTCGTTTACGCCGGTGCGAGCCCGGAAAACGCGAAGGAGCTTCTCGAGATCATGCTGCGTGAGATCGGCCGCTTCAAACGCGAGCCGGTCCCCATGGAGCAGCTCGAGGGGGCGCGCGAGCAGTTGAAGGGCAACCTGCTCCTGTCGCTTGAATCGAGCGACAACCGCATGTCGCGCCTGGCGAAAAACGAGATCTACTTCGGCACGCCGCTGCCTCTGTCAGAAATCATGGAAGGGTTCGACCGCGTCACCTCCGAGAGCATCCAGGAACTCGCCCAAGAGATTCTGGACAACTCCGCGCTGACCCTGGTCATGCTGGGCCGGGTCGGTTCTCCCTCCTTTACCGACTCCGATATCAACGTCTGATGAAAACCATACCCATCCGGATAAAACGCCTGCGGTCGACCTCGCTACCCTCTTACATGACCGAGCAGGCGGCGGGTGTCGATCTGCATGCCGCGCTCGATGAGGATTTCGTGCTGCACCCGGGCGAGCGTGCCCTGGTCCCGACGGGCATAGCCATCGAGATCCCGCCCGGCATCGAGGCGCAGGTGAGACCCAGAAGCGGCCTGGCGCTCAGGCACGGCATCGCGCTGGTGAACTCGCCGGGCACCATCGACGCGGACTACCGCGGCGAGATCGGGGTCATCGTGATCAACCACGGCAACGAGCCTTTCGCCATCAAGCACGGCGAGCGCATCGCGCAGATGGTCTTCGCCCGCTGCGAGCGCGCCGAGTTCATCGAGGTGGACGAACTGGGCGATACCGCCCGCGGCGCCGGCGGGTTCGGGCATACGGGAAGGTAGATCCATCGCCATTCGTCCTTACGGAAGTTAACCCGCTTGCCGGCCTCTTCTGCCGGTCGGCCGCGTCACCCATTCTTGAACTACCTACGGGGGCACGCTTATGAAAGATCCTCGCGTCAGACAATTCGCCGAAGTGCTGGTCAACTATTCGGCCCGCGTCCAGCCGGGCGACGTGGTGCTCATTTCCTGCGCAGGCCTCGAAGGCGCGCCGCTCGTGAAGGAGCTCTACGCCCTCTGCCTCGAGAAAGGGGCCAAGTACGTCGAGTACGAGTTCAGCGTCCCCGAGATCGGGCGCCACTTCTACAACATAGCCAACGCCGACCAGCTCTCATTCTTCCCGCAGCACAAGCTCGACTTCATGAAACAGGTCGACGTCTACTTCGGTCTTTCCGCCGCCGACAACTCCATGGTGAACGCCAAGGCGAACCAGGCCAGCATGATCGCCTGGTCCAAGGTGGTGCGCCCGATCATCGACCAGCGCGTCAAGGGGACCCGCTGGGTGGTGACGCGCTACCCGACGCACGGCGCGGCCCAGGAAGCGCGCATGAGCCTCGAGGAGTACGAGGATTACCTCTTCGCCGCCTGCTGCATGGACTGGGAGGAGGAGTCGAGGAAGCAGGACGCGCTCAAAGCATGCGTCGATGCCGCCGACCGGGTGCGCATCAAGGCCTCGGACACCGATCTCACCTTCAGCATCAAGGGGCTTCCCGGGATCAAGTGCGACGGGCGGCTGAACATCCCGGACGGCGAGGTGTTCACCGCGCCGGTGCGCGATTCGGTGGAGGGTTACATCACCTACAACTGCCCGACCGTCTACCAGGGGAAGGAGTTCAACAACGTCCGCCTCGAGTTCGAAAAGGGGCGCATCGTAAGAGCGACCGCTCCCGGCATGGACGCGGAGCTGAACCGCATCCTCGACACCGACGAGGGGGCGCGCTACGTGGGCGAGTTCGCCATCGGCGTCAACCCGAACATCCGCGTGCCGATGCGCAACATCCTCTTCGACGAGAAGATCTTCGGCTCGATCCACTTCACCCCCGGCCAGGCCTACGACGAGTGCGACAACGGCAACCGCTCCGCGGTGCACTGGGACATGGTGAAGATCCTTGCCGGCGACGGTGAGCTTTGGTTCGACGACATCCTGATCCAGAAGGAGGGCCGTTTCGTGCACGAGCCGCTTCTGGGACTGAATCCCGAGGAATAGCCATGCTGCTCGAGATCAACCCTGACAACCCCCAGCCACGACTCATCGCCAAGGTCGTCGAGATCCTGAAAAACGGCGGCGTAGTCGCCTATCCGACCGACACCACCTACGGCATCGGCTGCAGCATCTTCAGCAAGAAGGGGATCGAGCGGATCTACCAGATCAAGCAGCGCGACAAGAAGAAACCCTTTTCCTTCATTTGTTCCGACATGGCCGAGATCTCCCGTTACGCGCGCGTCTCGAACTACGCCTTCAAGCAGCTGCGTCGTCTGCTCCCCGGCGCATACACCTTCGTCCTCGAGGCGAACTCGGTGGTTCCCGATCTCGTGCAGACCAAGCAGAGGACGGTCGGCATCCGCATGCCGGACAACGCGATCTGCCTGGCCATCGTGAGGGAGTTGGGCGCCCCCATCGTCACCACGAGCGCCAACCTCTCCGGCGAGGAGCCGATCGGCAACCCGTGGGAAGTCGAGCACGAGCTGGGAAAACAGCTCGACCTGGTGGTGGACGGCGGCGATCTCACCGCCGACGTGAGCTCCGTCGTCAGCCTGATCGGAGACAGCCCCGAAGTGCTCCGCAAAGGGGTGGGCGACGTGAGCTGGTGCGAGTAGATGCGTAAAACTACCGTGCGTCGCGGCATAAAAGCGATCAACGCGGGGCTCATCGCCCTGATCGCCGCCACCTTCTTCCATGGCGAAATCGCCGCCCTCTTAATGCTGGGGCTTACCGGCGAGGCGCGTCTTACCTTCTTCGGTTTCTTCATGGCGGGGATGCTGGGCGGCTTCGGCGTCCTGGTCGCCGCCCTCGGGCTCGTGCAAGGGAGCGCGGCGGAGTCCCGTGCCCGTCTGCTCCCAAGCTTCATGCTCCTTTTCTCGCTGGTCGTCCTCTTCTTCGTCCTCACCTACACCTGGATCACCACACCCGCGCCTCCCCCCCTCCAGCGTGGCGAAAGCATAACCATATAGAGCAAACCCCGATACAGGTGCGCATCCCGGCTGAGAAAGGCTTTTCTTAGCCTGTTTTTCTTTCCCGTTCATGATATATTGCAACCGATAAAAATAATTAAAAGGGAGGGTGGCATGTTTCGTCTCACCATTCACACTGCGTTTGCCGCAGCCCACAATCTGATCAACTACCAGGGGGACTGCGAGAACCTGCACGGCCACAACTGGAAGGTGGAGGTCTCCATCACCACCGACGAGCTCGACAAGGCCGGTCTCGGCATCGACTTCAAGATCCTCAAGAAGGAAACCAACAACCTCTTGAAGACGCTCGATCACAAGTACCTGAACGAACTGGCCCCTTTCGCCGATATCTCCCCGTCGTCCGAGAATATCGCCCGCTACCTGTACCATGAGCTGACCAAGATCTTCGGTTCGGACAAGGTGAAGGTCGACATGGTCACGGTATGGGAGTCGGACTACGCAGCTGCGAGCTACTATGAGTAAGCTGCAGGCTCCCCTGGTAGAATGCTTCTCCTCCATTCAGGGGGAAGGGGTGCTGGTTGGCCTGCGCCAGGTCTTTCTCCGCTTTGCCGGCTGCAACCTGAACTGCAGCTTCTGCGATACCCCGGGGATGTCCGCCGTGCCCGAGGAGTGCCTCCTGGAGCTCACCCCCGGGCGTCGCGACTTTCTGAAGGTGCCGAACCCGGTCACCCTGGAACGGGTCGCGACCCTTCTCGAGAGCTGGGGTGCTGCCTGGCCGGGCATCCACCATTCGATCAGCATCACCGGCGGCGAACCGCTTCTTTACGGCTCCCTGCTCGAGGAGTGGCTTCCCGAACTAAGAAAACTCCTCCCCATCTACCTGGAGACCAACGGTACCCTTCCCGAGGCCTTGGCACCGCTCATCCCGCACCTGGACAGCATAGGGATGGACATCAAGCTCCCTTCCGCCTCGGGGTGCCCCGAACTGTGGGACCAGCACCACGCCTTCCTGGAACTGGCGGCGATGAAGGAGGTCTTCGTCAAGATCGTCGTCGATCAGAGCACCGAGGAGTGGGAGATCCGTCGCTCTTGCGCCATGATCGATGCGGTGGACCCCGCCATACCGCTCATCCTGCAGCCTTTGACGCGGAAGGATGGGACCATCGGCATCACCGCGCAGCGGGCGCTCGAGCTCCAGGAACTCTGCTCTTCCCTGAAGGAGGTCCGCGTCATCCCGCAGACCCACAAGTTCATGGGGCAGCTGTAGTTCCGTTTCCTGGCCGGCAGACAGGAATCGAATAGGGGCGCCTTTCCGGGCGCCCCTTTCCTTTTTACGGCCCGGCCGATATAATGAGTGGCTGTTGCTTCCCAGGAGGTTCCCGCTTTGCCGAAACCAGCCAAAGTAGACGAGATGAACGCGGTACTCGAAGAGCTCTCCAGTCAACACCTGAAGGGGAAGGTGAGGGCGCTCCGCCTGAGCCTCATGGCCCTTTTGACCGGCGGCCACATCCTCCTCGAGGACATCCCCGGGCTCGGCAAGACCACCATGGCCCTCGCCTTCGCCGGCGCGCTCGGCCTTTCCTTCGGGCGTGTCCAGTGCACCAGTGATCTCCTCCCCTCCGACATCACCGGCCTCTCCGTCTTCGACCGCACCGAGGGGCGCTTCAACTTCATCAAGGGACCCATCTTCAACAACATCGTCCTCATCGACGAGGTGAACCGCGCCATGCCGAAGACCCAGAGCGCCCTTCTCGAGGCGATGGAGGAGCGGCGCGTCACCGTCGAGGGGGTGACCTATCGGCTCCCCGAGCCGTTCATGGTGCTCGCCACCCAGAACCCGGTCGAGCAGGTGGGGACCTATCCTCTCCCCGAATCGCAGATGGACCGCTTCCTCATCCGCACCGGCATCGGCTACCCTCCGGAGGAGGTCGAGAAGGGGATTCTCAGGCAGGGGAGCATCAGGGACGAGATCCTCCACATCCCGCCCCTGTTGCAGCACGACGACCTCGTCGAGGCGATCCGGGCCGTGAGGGAACAGGTCTACGTGGGCGAGAAGGTGACCGACTACATCTACGCCATCATCAAGGCGACCCGGACCCACCCGCTGGTCCAGACCGGGCTCTCCACCCGCGGCGGCATCGGCTTGGTGGACGTCGCCAAGGCCGCAGCCTACCTGCACGGCCGGGACTTCGTCGCACCCGAGGACGTTCGCGACGTGGTGCATGCGGTCTGCCCGCACCGCTTGATCTTCCGCCCGGAGCACGAAGGGGTGGACAAGGAGCACGTATTAAACGCGATACTGAAAGAAATACCCCTCCCTCTCACATAAGGCTCACCAAGGGGGGCGGGCTTTACGTCGCCTCCACGCTGCTTCTAGGCGTCTCCGCGGTCAACACCGGCAACAACCTCCTCTTCCTCGTCGTCGCCGCGATGCTCTCCTTCATGGCGGTAACCGGGGTGCTGGGGTGGATGAACATCCGCGGCATCGCCCTCAGCGTGCGGTTGCCGGACGAGGTCTATGCCGGCACCGAGACGCTCCTGCCGGTAGTCGCGGAAAACAACAAGCGCTTCCTCCCTTCCTTCCTGATCAGGGTGACCCTGATGGGGAACTCCACGAGCTTCACCCTCCTCGAACGTAACCGTCCGCAGAGCGCAGCGCTGCTTCTCTCCTTCCGCGAGCGCGGTCCCCTGCAGCTTCCCGACGCCACGGTGAGTTCACCGTTTCCGGTCAATTTCTTCGTGCGCGCCGCGGCGGTCCGTCTGCCGGTTGAAGGAACCGTCTTTCCGGCACCGCGCCCAGTACCGGTCCCGGCGTCGGGTGGGAAGCCCGACGCGGGGGAGGCGGTTTCCGCTGCAGCGTCCGGCTACGACGGCGAGCTTGCCAAGATCTCGGACTACCGCGGCGGCGAGCCGCTGAAGCTCATCCATTGGCGCCTTTCCGCCAAGCACGAGGTGTTCAAGGTGAAGGAGCTCACCGCGACCGCGGCGGAGCCGCTGGTCATCGAACTCGACGCGGTGCCGGGGCGCGACCTGGAAGAGCGCCTCTCCTGCGGCGCCTTCCTCGTGAACCGGCTGGCGCGGGGGGGGCGGCCGGTCGGACTTAAGCTCGGGGAGCGCGTCGTCCCCCCGGGCACCACCCGGTCACACCGGCTCAAACTGCTCACGGAGCTTGCCCTATATGGTAAGGGTTGATCTTTTTCTCAGCGGGCTCACCGCCTGCATCGCGCTTCTCGGGTACCTCCCACTGCTGGCGCACCTGGGGCTCTTCGCACGGGTTTTCTTTCCCGCCGCACTGCTCGCAGGGGGGTACCTGTACTACAGTGGACGCTCGCTGCCGGGGCGGGTGCTCACCCCGTTATCGATACTCCTCTTCCTCTACTTCGCCTCCGGTTTCAGCATAAGCCGGCTCGTCCCGGTCACCGCGGACCTCCTCGTCGTCTTCCTCGGGGTGAGGCTTCTCGGGGAGCGCAGCGGCCGCCATTACCTGCAGGCGTTCGCGCTCTCCCTCTTCTGCCTCGCCGCTTCCTCGCTCTTCGAGATGTCGGCGCTCTTTCTCGTCTACCTCTTTGCCCTGCTGCTCCTTCTTGCCGTGGCGCTGGTGCTCCTCACCTTCCACGCCCAGGACGAGGCGATCCTCCTCACCCGCCACGAGGCGAGGAAGGTGGTGACGGTGGCGCTTCTCATGCCGGTGGTCGCGCTGCCGCTGCTTCTTTTCTTCTTCTTCATCCTCCCGAGGACGCAGTACCCGCTCTGGAACTTCCTGAAGACTCCGGCGGAGAAGCGGATCGGGTTCTCCGATACGGTGAAGCCGGGGAGCGCCCCCGCGGTCAGCGCGGTGAAGGGGGTGGTGCTGCGGGCCGTCGCACCGAAAGTCCCGGAGCAAAAGCTTTACTGGCGCGGCGTGGTGCTGAACTCCTTCAAAAACGACGCCTGGGTCAGGAAGGGGGTCCCCGGGGAAATCGACAGCGTCCCGGCCGGTGAACGGGTGACGCAGGAGATCTATCCCGAGCGGTCACAAAGCACCTATCTCCCCGCGCTGAACGTCGGGCGCACCGTCTCGGGGCTGCGCAACGAGGCCTCGACCGACGGCGTGTTCGTCGCCAGGCGTCCCCTGGACCAGAAGGTGAAGTACCTGGCCGAGTCGGCGCTGAGCGACGTCATCCAGGTTCGGGGTCTGGACCGTGCCTTCTACCTCGAGCTTCCCGGCAACATATCGCAGAGGATGCGGGACAAAGGGCGGGAGGCGGCGCAAAAAGGGGGTAGCACCGCGCAGCGCATGCGCTTTCTGGAGGATTTCTTCCGGGGGCAGCGGCTCACTTACGCCAACAGCGGCATGGCCGTAGGGGATGACCCGCTCGACTCCTTCCTTTTCGACAAGAAACGGGGCAACTGCGAGTATTTCGCCTCGAGTTATGCGATCCTGCTGCGCCTGGCCGGGGTCCCGTCACGTCTCGTCGGCGGTTACCGCGGCGGGATCTACAACGACATCGGGGGGTACTACCTGGTCACCGAGGATATGGCGCACGTCTGGGTCGAGGCGTACGAGGATGGGGTGGGGTGGCGCTTCGTCGACCCGAGCGCGTGGGCGCTGGGGGCGGTGCGCGGCACGCAGGCCGCAGGGTTCGCCAAATACGTAGATATGGCCGGCTTCTATTGGGACAAGGCGGTGGTCACCTACGACCTGGAAAAACAGATCGCCTTGGTGCGCGAGGCGGGGAGCAGGGCGCGCAACCTGCGCCTTCCCGAGAAAAGCGGCAAGGGGCTCCTCGTCGTCATGCTCGCCGTAGTGCCGCTTGCCCTCCTGGCGGCCTGGATAAGGCGCCGTCCACCCAGCGTGGAGGCCCGCCTTTTGCGGCGCATGCTCCGCGCGGCGGCCAAGCGTCATCCGGGCGCGCTGCAGGAAGGAGAGGGGCTCTTCGAGCTCGCCGCACGTCTTGACGACCCGCACCTTAAGCGCTTCGTCTCCATCTACGGAGCAGCCGTCTACCGCGACCGCTCCCTGAGCCGGGAAGAGGTGGCGCAGTTGGAGGAAATCATCCGGCTTGCATCCCAGCATCTTCCTTGACACAACGGGCACTTTGCTTTAGTTTTAGGTTTCCAATTTTCAGGCGGTACGAGGCGTTAACTTGGCTTCCAAAAAAGACAAAATTCTGGAGAGCGCACAAAAGTTCGTGCTCAAGGGGCAGATCGACAAGGCCATCAAGGACTACCAGCAGGTGGTCGCCATGGAGCCCAACGACATCAGGTATCGGCAGCGTCTGGCCGAGCTCCTGGTGCGCGACAACCGCAAGGAAGAAGCGATACAGCAGTACGAGGACATCGGCAAGCATTACGCCGACAACTGCTACTACCTGAAGGCGATCGCCATCTACAAGCAGATCCAGCGGCTCAATCCCGGCAACATTCCAACCGCACTCAACATCGCCTGGCTCAACCACCAGCAGGGGCTCATCGGCAACGCCTTGGCCGAATACGGCCAGGTTGCCGCCCAATATGAGAAGGAAAACCTCCCGAAGGAGGCGCTCAAGGTAGTTGAGAAGATGCTGGAGGTCGATCAGGAACACGCCGCCACCCGTCTCAAGTACGCCGAGCTCCTCCATGTAACCGGGGCCGACGAACAGGCCCGGCAGGCTTACCAGGATCTGGCCGCAGCGCTCAGCGCGAAGGGACTGCGCGACGAGGCCGCTTCGGTTTCGGCGCGCCTCAACGAGCTCTTCCCGGAGCAGCTGGAAGCGCAACCGGCAAGCATCACCGCCGAACCGTTGTTGGAGGCGTCTCTGCCGACGGAGCCGTTCGGGGGTGGAGAGAGTATCGCAGCTGTCGCGGCACAGCCTGCCGCCGCGTGGGAAATCCAGGAGCCGGCCGACGCGCCGGAGCTTCCCGAGTGGGAGAGCGCGGAGACCGAGCTCCCCGACCCCTTTGCACCGGCTGCGGCCGTGCCTGAGGAGGTTGTTCCCGCCCCCGTCGAGGCGCCGTCCCCATGGGAGGCAGCGCCCGCACCCGAGGCAGCCGCAACGGAGAGCGCCTGGGAGGAGGAGATCGAGCTCGATCTGGACGATGACCTCTTCGAAGCGCCCGAGGAAACCGCGCCTGCCGCGCCCCCGGTCCTGAGCGTACCCGAGCCCGAACCGGTTGAAGAGCCTGAGGCTGCGGTGACCGAGCTCGAGCTCCCCATGGAATTACCAACGGAGTTCGACTTCGAGGAGGCGGTTGAGTCGGTCGAGGAGCCGGAGGCGGAAGTGCAAACCGCGGTCGAACTCGACTTCGAAGAGGAAGAGTCGCTGGAGCTCACTTTGCCGCAGGAAGCGTCACCCTTCGGAGACTTCGAGTGGGAAAGCGAACCGGAAGAGTTGGCGGAGGTGGAGCCGTTGCTTCCGGAAGAGGCCGAGCCGGTTGAGGCTGAGCCGCTCGAGGCAACGTGGCTGGAGGAGCCGGAAGTGTTCTCCGGAGAGTCGGTCGAGTCGCACGGTTGGGAGGAGATCTATCCCGAGGCGGCGGCAGGCGACGGTGCCGAGATCGACCTCATGGAGCTGGAAAGTCACTACGACCTGGGGATCGGCTACAAGGAGATGGGGATGTACGCGGGGGCCATAAAGGAACTGGAGATCGCCGCCGCGAACCCGCAGCGCCGTTTCGCCTGCCTGACCCTGCAGGCCATCTGTTACCGGGAAAAAGGAGAGCCGGACCGCGCGGAGGATCTGCTGCGGCGCGGCCTCGCTCTGGGCGTGATCTCGAGGGACGAGCGCATCGCCCTCAACTACGAGCTTGCGGTGCTTTTCGAGGGGACCGGCAGGGTGGACGAGGCTATCGTGTTCTACCGCGAGGTGGTGCGGGGCAACCCCGCCTACCAGGACGCCTCGGACCGGCTTTTCGCCCTCTCCGGCGAGGAACCTCTCGACATCATCGATCTGGAACTGGAAGAGTAGTCGGCTACCAGGACATGAGGTTCAGGGGCGGGACCAGCCGGATCGGCGCCATGAAGACGTCTGCGGTGTAGCTTTCGGGGACCGGCGGGAGCGGGCCGGCGCTTTCCAGCATCTTCTGCACCGCCCGGTCGTACACGATGTTGCCGGAACTGATCATGATGTTGCTGCCCAGGATCCGGCCGCTCCTGTCGATCATCAGGTTCACCACGATCGTCTTAACCTTGTCGTCCTTCTGCTCGAGCCACCACCTCTCGTTCACCCCCTGCAGGACGTTCTGGTAGTACTCCTTGATGTCGGGACGCAGAGAATCGCCGTCGCTGAGCGCCTTGAAGAACCCCTTGGTAAGCCCCATCCCGAACGAGCTTTTCGTCTCCTCCACCGCGGCCTGCGCCGGGGTAGGCGGGGCGGGGGGCGCCACCTGCTGCGCCGCCTGCGGAAGCTCGCGTGCGGGCGGCGTTTCCGGAAGCGGTTCGGCTTCTTCGTCGGACTTCAAAGGCTGCGGGATCGGTTCAGGTTGCGGCTTTACCGCCGGGGCGGCGGGTGCGGGGATGGATTTGAGATCCACGTAGGTTACGGCGGGGCGCGGCGGTGCTCCCCCGCCACCGCCGGGAAGACCGATGAGGACGACGGCCAGGACCGTGTGCAGAAACAGCGATGCGGCAAGCCCGAGGACGAACTGCTTGTTCGGCCTTAGCGTGTACTCCCCTTCCTCGAGCGGATCCAGTGCATCTTCCATGGTGACGGCACGTCCTTCTCCCCCGGGAGGGGGCTTTTTGCGTTTTGCGTCCGTCATGTATAACAAATTAGCCGCGTCGCTGGCAACCAAAGAAAGCCGTTTACGTCAAAAGCAAAGGGGCCCCGGCCGTATCCACTCCTCCCCTCTCCCACCGGGAGAGGGTGCCCGGAGGGCGGGTGAGGGCGTTGCTTCGAAGTGTGAAATTGCTGCCGCCGACGCCCTCACCCTGGCCCTCTCCCGGAGGGAGAGGGGCGGTGGACGTTATGTAGCGGAAAGTCATGGCCCATCAGGAACGCGAAAGGGACCCCGCAGGGTCCCTTTGACGTTCAAGTTGAATTTTCCGCAGAGCTACATGCTCTGAGCGTCCACCACGGCGATGGCCGCCATGTTGACGATGGTCGCGACGTCGTCCCCTCTTTGCAGCACGTGCACCGGTTTCTTCATCCCCATGAGGAGAGGCCCGATCGCCTCGGCACCTCCCAGGCGATGCAGGAGCTTGTAACAGATGTTCCCCGAGTTGAGGTCGGGGAAGATGAGGATGTTGGCGGCGCCCGTGAGGGTGGAGAAGGTGTAGTTGGACAAAAGCTCCGGCGTCACCGCGGTGTCCGCCTGCATTTCACCGTCGATCTCGAGCCCGGGGTCGCGATCCTTCACGATCTCGACGGCGCGCTTCACCTTCTGGGTGAGGGCGTGGTGCACCGAGCCGAAGTTCGCGAAGGAGAGCATGGCGATGCGCGGCACGATGTCGAGAAGCCTCACCTTCTCTGCGGCGAGCAGCGCCGTCTCGGCCAGTTCCTCCGCGGTCGGCTCGATCTCCACCGTGGTGTCCGCCATGAAATAGATCCCCTTCTTGAAGACCATCATGTACATGCCGTGCACCCCGGAGAGCTGCGGCTGCCTCCCGATCACCTCCAGCGCGGGCCTTATGGTGTCCGGGTAGTGGGTGTCGATGCCTCCTAATAGGGCGTCGGCGTCCCCCATGTGCACCATCATGGAGCCGAAGTGGTTGCGCGACTTGCGGCGCACGATGCGCTGCGCCTCGGAGAGGGTGATCCCCTTTCTTTGCCTCAGGCGGTAAAGCTCCTGCGCGTAGGTCTCGGTGAGCTCGCTCTCCTCCGGGTCGACGATGGGGACGGAGAGCTCCAGCCCGAGTTCCGCGATCTTCGCCTCGACCTTCATCCGGTTGCCGATCAGGATCGGTTTGGCGATACCCTCCTCGACGAGGTGGTGGGCTGCCTTCAGGATCTTCTCGTGGTCTCCCTCGGGGAAGACGATCCTCCTCGGATCGCACTTCGCCTTGTTGATGATGGCGCGCATGGTCTCCTTGGCGCGCCCCTGCAGGGTCTCCAGCCACTCGACGTAGCGGTCCATGTCCTCGATCGGGGTGCGCGCGACGCCGCTCTCCATGGCGGCTCTCGCGACGGCCGGGGCGACGCGCAGAAGCGCCCTCGGATCGAAGGGCTTCGGGATGATGTAGTTGCGCCCGAAGGAGAAACTCTCGTTGCCGTAAGCGCGGCAGACCGAGTCGGGACACTCCTCGCGGGCAAGTTCCGCGAGGGCCTGGACCGCCGCCTTCTTCATCTCCTCGTTGATGGTGCTCGCGCGCACGTCCAGGGCGCCGCGGAAGATGAAGGGGAAGCCGAGGACGTTGTTCACCTGGTTCGGGTAATCGCTTCTGCCGGTGGCCATGATGACGTCGGAGCGGACCGAGAGCGCCTCCTCCGGGGTGATCTCCGGGTCGGGGTTCGCCATCGCCATGATGATCGGGTCCTTCGCCATGCCGCGCACCATCTGCGGGGTGACCGCCCCCTTGGCGGAGACCCCGATGAAGACGTCCGCCCCCAGCATAGCCTCCTCCAGGGTCCGCAGTTCCGTGTCGAGCGCGAGACGCTCCTTGTAAGGGTTCATCCCCTCTGCTCTCCCCTGGTAGATAACCCCCTTGGTGTCGCACATGCAGAGATTCTCCGGGAGGGCCCCGAGCGAGAGGGCGAGGTTCGCGCAGGCGATGCCGGCGGCTCCGGCGCCGTTCACCACGATTCTGACCTTCCCGATCTTCTTCCCCACGAGATGCAGCGCGTTGATGAGCGCCGCGGAGCAGATGATCGCCGTGCCGTGCTGGTCGTCGTGGAAGACCGGGATGTTCATGGTCTTCTTCAGTTCCTCCTCGATGTAGAAACATTCCGGCGCCTTGATGTCCTCGAGGTTGATGCCGCCGAAGGTGGGCTCCAGGAGCTGCACCACCTTGATCACGTCGTCGGGGTGCTCGCTCTTCACCTCCAGGTCGAAAACGTCCACGTCAGCGAAACGCTTGAAGAGGACCCCTTTCCCCTCCATGACCGGCTTGCCCGCCAGGGCGCCGATGTTGCCGAGGCCCAGTACCGCGGTGCCGTTTGAGACCACCGCCACCAGGTTTCCCTTGGCGGTGTAGAGGTAGGCGTCCGACGGTTCTTCCTGAATGGCGAGACAGGGTTCGGCGACCCCGGGGGTGTACGCGAGCGAGAGGTCCAGCGAGGTGAGACAGGGCTTTGAGGAAACGACTTCGATCTTACCCCTGCGACCCGCGGCATGGTATTGCAGTGCGTCAGTCTTCTTCGTCATGGTATCCTCCTCGGTCAGGATGGTGAGGGTGATCTTTGTAGACTGGAAAAAGCTGCCTAAGCGGTGATTCTTTAACAGAAGATGCGGCGACTGAAATGGATGTTGTGGTGGGGCTGCGAAATTATAGCATGACACGTCCGGTGTACAATGACCGCGCGGGCGACGAGAACCAATGCCGGACACCCTCAAGTTTCAGCTCGTCTTCTTGCAATGTCATGGCGGGGTTGTAAATTGAGAGAGTTTGGTTATAATCAGCCGGCTTTTGACAGGAGATCCGGCAGGAGGAGTCATGGACAGGCTTTTTGCGCCATGGAGGGTTGAGTACCTGACGCAGCCGCCGTCGACGGGCTGCATTTTCTGCGCGCAGGGGGACGACAGGGAGCTCCTTGTCGTGCACCGCACCCCGCTCGGCCGCGTGATGCTGAACCGTTACCCTTACAGCAACGGCCACCTGCTGGTATCGCTCAACCGGCACACGGCGGAGCTGAACGACCTGACCGGCGAGGAGATGCAGGAACTCCTCACGACGGTGGCGCTCTGCAAGGACGTGCTGATTAAGGCGAGCAAGCCGGACGGCTTCAACATCGGGCTGAACCTCGGCAAGGCCGCCGGGGCCGGCGTCGAGGATCATCTGCACATGCACGTGGTGCCGCGCTGGAACGGCGACAGCAATTTCATGTCCGTGCTCGCCGACGTCCGGGTGCTCCCGGAGTCGCTCTGGGCAACCTACGACCGGCTGAAGCCGTTTTTCGAGGGGGCGCGTTGAAGCAAAAAGGGTGCATCGGCATCGACATCGGGGGGACCAACCTGCGCCTGGCGCTGGTCGACCAGGAGGGACGCGTGCTCGCGAGGAGCGAAGAGGCGACCCTTCCCGCGGCCGGGCTCCCTTTCCTCCTCTCAAGGCTCGAGTTCGCGCTCGAAGGGCTCAGGGGGACGGCCCGCTCGGCGGGGATGGACGTAGTCGCGGTAGGCGCAGGGGTGCCCGGACTCGTAGGGAGGGACGGCGTGGTGCGCGCCAGCGTCAACATCCCCGCGCTCGAGGGGGTGCGGCTCGGGGAGGAGATCGAGAAAGCGGTGGGGCTGCCGGTGCTCCTCGTGAACGACGCCAATGCCTGCGCCGTGGCCGAGCACCGCTTCGGTGCGGGGCGCGGCTGCTCTTCGCTCCTCGTCGTCACCCTCGGCACCGGCATCGGCGCTGGACTCATCCTGGACGGAAGGCTATGGGTTGGAGCCGACGGCGCCGCGGGGGAGCTCGGACACGTCCCGGTCGAGCCGCTCGGGCGTCCCTGCGGCTGCGGAGCGCGCGGCTGTCTCGAACAGTACGCCTCGGCGACCGCCATATCCGGAGGCAGCGGTGACGCGGAAGCGGTCGCCGCGATGGCAAGGGGAGGGGATGCCGGGGCACTCACCCTTTTCGCGGAGGCGGGACGCTATCTCGGCATCGCGGCGGCGGGGGTGGTGAACCTCTTGAACCTCGAGGCGGTGGTCCTGGCGGGAGGCGTTTCGGGAAGCTTCGAACTTTTGGAGCCGTCCCTGCGACGGGAGCTTGCCGCCCGCAGCATTGCCGTCCCCGGCTCCCGCGTCCGCATCCTCAAAGGGAGCCTCGGCAACGACGCCGGCGTCCTTGGTGCCGCGGCCCTGGCCTGCAGCTCCCTTCCGCTGTAGTTCCCGAAGACTCCTCTCATTATTCAGACTACCTTTAGATAAAGATATGCTATAGTTACCGCTGCCCCGCAGGCCGGGGGACACAAAAGACCCATGGAGGCGCTCATGTCGTTGCATAAAAGCTTCATCGCAGCAGCACTTTCCTTTCTCCTGCTCTCTTCAGCCGCCGCATCCTTCGCCGCGACCCCGGAGGAATCCTTCCGCAGCACTTTCCCGCAGGTAGCCTTCGACAGCATCACCCCGACCGAAATCCCGGGACTGTTCGAAGTGATCAGCGGCCAGAACATCTTCTACTACTACCCCGACAAGCAACTCGTGCTGACGGGGGAGATCGTGAACAAGGACCTCAAGAGCCTGACCGCCGAGCGCAAGGGGCAGCTCGCTGCGAAGCTCGTGAAGGATCTTCCGCTCGACAAGGCGTTGAAGATCGGCGACGGCAAGAAGGTGGTGATCGAGTTCACCGACCCGGACTGCCCCTACTGCAGGAAGGGTGCTGAGTACTTCACCAAGCGCAGCGACGTGACCCAGTACATCTTCTTCGCGCCGCTTGCCCACCCGGGCGCCATCACGAAGATCGAGTACATCCTCTCCGCCGAGAACAAGACCCAGGCCTACGACGCGATGATGCTCGGGCAGGAGATCCCGGCGTCGGCCAAGCCCGCGTCGGCGGAGATCAAGAAGCTCGCGCAGGAGCACATGACGCTCGCCAGGAAGGTGGGGATCAGCGGGACGCCGACCTTCTTCGTCAACGGGCAGATGGTGGTGGGGGCCGACACGAAGAAGCTGGACGAGCTCCTCAAGTAACCCTTACGGCTCGGGCGTGACCGAGACGGTGCCGAACCTGCCGTCGTAGCCAGGATCGATCTCGACCTCGCCCCGCCGCATCCTGCCGATGGCGGCCGCCAAGGGCGCCGCCGAGACGGCGATCTCCTCAAGCGGTGCCTCAAGAAGGACGTGAAACTCGTTTCCCAACCGGCCCAGGAGCTCGAAGTAGAGCTTCTGGGCTTTTTTGCTGCCGCTTCCCGTGCGAAGCGTCGCGGCGATCAGGTCGATGAGGGGGATGACCGAGCTGAAGGGAGGCGCCCCGGCAGGTCTCGTCCCGGAGGGGCGGTCGGCAACGGATTCCAGCCGGTGCAGCACCCCCACGGTCACCTTGCCGCCGCATGCCGGGCAGCGGTAACCGTTGGCGACCGTTTCCGAGGGGGCAAGGCGCACGCCGCAGCACCTGTGGCCGTCGGCATGGTACTTCCCCTGCTCCGGGAAGAACTCGATGGTCCCGGCCACCCCCTCGCCCGAGCTGATGGCGCGGTAGATCCCCTGGTAGGAAGCCTCGGTGTCGAAGATGGTCGCTTCCCGTCCAAGTTTCGATGCGGAGTGGGCGTCCGAGTTGGAGACGAGGGTGATGCCGTCGAGCGCTGAGATGCGCCAGTTCATGGCGGGGTCGGAGGAAAGTCCGGTCTCGATGGCGAAGACGTGCGGGGCGAGCTCCTCGAAGCACTCCTCCAGCGTGTTGAAGCCGGAAAAGGCGCCGAATACGGAAAAGTGGGGGGTCCAGGCGTGTGCCGGGATGAGCAGCGCCTCGGGGGACGCCTCGAGCAGCATGGCGAGGAGATCCTTCGCGTCGAGCTTCAGGATCGGCCTGCCGTCCGAGGTGATGCTCCCGATTCCGGCGAGCCTTACGTTCAGCCTGCGCACCGCGTCGAGGTCGGGAAGGAGCACCAGGCAGTGCACCTTCCTGGTGCGGCCGTTTTTACGGTAGATGCAGCTGATCTCGCCGCTGGGTAGGAAGGAAATCGGTGCGAGGCAGCGCTCCGGCACGTCGGGGGCGCCGCAACGGTCGGGCGTTTCCCTGAGCCGGAAGAGCCCGCTGCCATCCGGGACGAGTTCGCGCTCGAGCTCCTCGAGCCACAAGGGATGGGTGCAGTCGCCGGTGCCGATGACGCGGATACCCTTCAACTGCCCCCAGCGCCAGAGGCTGTCGAGGCCTAAGTCGCGGCTCGTGGCTATGGAATAACGCGAATGGATGTGCAGGTCCGCGATGAATCTCATCTGTGTCCCGGTGGGTGGTCCGCCTTCAGGCGCGGCGGGCGGGGATGCGGAGTGCGGGCGGACGGCTCAGGCGCCCGTCTTGTTGCCGAACTTCTTGACCATGTGCTGGCGGTAGCTCGAGATGTCGCTGCGCAGCGAGGCGAGGCTAGCCATCTTCTCGTCGATCTTCTCGATGTGCTCGTCCAGTATCTCAACGAGGCGCGGCACCATGCGCTCGGTCTGCTTCGCCTCGCCGTACGCCGCGTAGAGCTCCTGCATTTCCCTGATGGTGAGGCCCAGTTCCTTCAGCTTGATGATGAACTTGATGCGGCGCACGTAATACGGGGTGAAACCGCGGGTCGCCCCGTCGCTTCTGGGAACGCTCTCGATGATGCCTACTTCTTCCCAGTAGCGGATGGTCCTGGTGGTGAGCCCCAGCGCAGAGGCGACCTCCCCGATGGAGGTTACTTCCTCGCCGTCCGTCAATATGTCCATGGAGTCCTCGCGGTGTTAAATTCCAAGCTAATCTAGAACATGGCGTTCTGGGTGTCAATCGCTTTCCGGCCGGATCGGTTCGGAAAAGCACGCGACACGTCATGCAAAATGCGCGGTTTACAAAACGACGTTTTTGGGATATGTAGTCCAAAAACCGACAAAAGGAGGCCATTGCCATGGATGTTTTCCAGGCAATAACCGGGCGTCGCAGCATCCGAAAGTACAAACCGACGCCGGTTGAACCAGGCAAAATAAAACAGGTCCTTAATCTCGCTCGGCTGGCGCCTTCGTGGAAGAACCAGCAGTGCTGGCGCTTTTTGGTGCTGACCGAGCCGGAGCGCATCGGGCGTCTGCTCGAGGCCTTCCCGGACGATAACCCCGGGAAAAAGGCGATAGCGGCCGCGCCTTGCATCATCGTCGTCTGCGCCGATCCGAACGAGAGCGGCGTCGAAAACGGCATCGAGTACTACATCGCCGACGCGGCGCTGGCCTTCGACCATCTCTGCCTCGCCGCCTACGGTCTGGGTCTTGGGACCTGCTGGATGGGGTGGTACGACGAGGGGCGCATCAAGGAGGCGCTCGGCATCCCCGGCGAGATAAAGGTGGTCGGGCTCACTCCGCTTGGGTATCCCGACCAGGCCCCGAATCCCCGCCCGCGCAAGGAACTGGCGGAGGTGGCCTTCAGCGAGCAGTGGGGGAACAGCCGGTGGTGAGCGTACGATGAATGCCGGATTTGCCGCCAAGGTGACCATGCCGAGGGTCGAGCGGCCGCAGGAAACCGTGCTCGCCTTCTTGCTGCAGCGTTTCCCGAAGATCCCGCCGGAGGTATGGGAGCGCCGCGTCGCCGAAGGCAAGGTGCTCTCGGACGACGGGACGCCGATCACCGCCGAGACACCGTACGCACCGCAGAAGCGGGTCTTTTATTTCAGGGAGATCGAGAATGAGCCGGTCATCCCCTTCACCGAAGAGATCCTCTTCCAAAACGAGGAGCTGCTGGTGGCGTGCAAGCCCCATTTCCTCCCCGTCACCCCGGGAGGCGCCTACCTCGAACAGAGCCTCCTGCACAGGGTGCGCAGACGGACCGGGATCGATCACATCGTGCCGCTGCACCGCATCGACCGCGAGACCGCAGGCCTCGTCCTCTTCTCGGTGAACCCCGCGACCCGCGGGCTTTACGGCGGACTTTTCCGGCAGGGGGGGATCGAGAAGAGCTACCTCGCCCTTTCCGAGGGAAAGGTGCCGGGTGAAAAGTGGCACGTGGAGAGCAGGCTCGTGCCGGGTGACCCTTGGTACACCATGATGGTCGCGCCGGGGGAGGCGAACGCCCGCTCGCAGATAACGCGCATCGGCGAAAGAGGGGGCGTGTCGCTCTTCTCGCTCGTGCCGCACACGGGAAAGACGCACCAGTTGCGGGTGCACATGATGAGCCTCGGGATGCCGATCATGAACGACAGGCTTTACCCGCAGCTGCGTCCCCGGCAGTACGACGACTTCGAAAAGCCGCTTCAGCTCCTCGCCCACACGCTCCGATTCAAGGACCCGGTGACCGGGAAACTCATGGAGTTTCAGTCGAATCGGGAGCTTTTGTGGTAATCTAAAACGGTCTGCGGCTGGAGAGGTCCGGCACACGGAGGTGCAAGATGGCCAAGAACGTGCTTTTGATGGTCGATTACGGCGTCAACAACAGCATCCATGTCAGCCTTTTCAAGATACATTTGAAAGAGGCGGGATGGCGCGAGGGGTTCCTCGAGGGGACTTTCGAAAAGAGCATGGATCTTCCCGATGCGGTGATAGAGAAGGTGGTGCAGGAAGAGTTCGACAGCGCGGCCAACCAGGCTGCCTTCAAGAAGACTTATTGCGAACTGTTCGTCACCGAGGATGAGCTGAAGTTCTCTTGGGACTGGAACACCCCTTAGTCGGTCGCGTTGCAAGTATTAAATATCTGGACAAGATCCACGAGGATTGGTTAATATCCCACCTATGAAAAAACCCGCAGCAATATTCATTATTTTGTTCACTCTGGCAGTGGTAGGTTTTGGAACATGGCAACTCTTCAAAGGGAATTTTGAGGCGGCTTTCTCTTCCTTTCCATTCCTGCTGATCATCTACTTTTTTATTAAACCTTACCGTAGTACTTGACGATAAGCGTCACATCCTTTTTGAGACTCATGATGCTTTCCCGCAGTCTGTTGTGACTGCTGTGAAAGCTCCGGTTTCGCATTGGCATCGATTACCGGCTGCTCTTGTGTAATGTCGATGGGAGAAATCATGTCCAATTGTGTGCTCGTTATCGATGATTCTGCCGCCATACGGGAACAGGTGGTGCGCACCCTGAAAGATGTCGGCCTGTTCGAGCAGTACCGGGAAGCGCGGGACGGCTTGGAAGGGTTCAAGACGCTGATCGACTCCAAGGCCGACCTCGTCATCTGCGACGTCGACATGCCGCGCATGGACGGCTACAAGTTCCTGCAGCTGGTGGCGTCGCGCCCCGACCTGCAGGGGCTTCCCATCATCATGCTGACCGGCATGATGGACTTCAACTCGAAGATCAGGGGGCTCGAACAGGGGGCAAGCGACTACCTCACCAAGCCCTTCGATCCGGGCGAGCTCGTGGCGCGCGTCAGGGTGCAACTTAAGATCAAGTCCTTGCAGGACGATCTGAGGAAGGCCAACGAGCAGTTGAAGCGCCTGACCAATATCGATCATCTCACCAACCTCTTCAATAGGCGTTACCTGTCCGAGATAATGGACGGTGAGTTCATCAGGGCCAGGCGTAACCACGAAAACCTCTCCCTCGTCATTTTCGACATCGATTACTTCAAGAGCGTGAACGACACCTACGGGCACCAAAACGGCGATATCGTGCTCTCCGCCGTCGCGGGTATCGCCCAGCAACAGATGCGCGCCTACGACAGTGCTGCGCGTTACGGCGGCGAAGAATTCGTGCTGGTGCTCCCCGGTACCGCGCTCGAAGGGGGCGTCATCGTCGCGGAGCGCCTGCGCCAGGCCGTGCTTGAATCCTCCTTTCCGTCCCCCATGGAGGATCTCACCCTCACCATCAGCGCCGGGGTCGCCACCTACCCGGGCCCGTCCGTTGAGAACATCGACTCGCTGTTCCGCCGCGCCGACGAGGCGCTCTATCGGGCGAAGCAGAGCGGTAGAAACCGCGTAGAGATGATGCCGACCTGAGAAAAATTAGACAAGTTTAAGAAAATAACTTGAAAAAATTTTAATTTGATTGTAAACGTACCTTCTGCTCGACACCGAACCAGGAGGACGTTCCATGGACAGTTTTGACGAAGCCTACGCCAGGTACCTAAAGTTGCTGGCGAAGCTCGATCGTACCGATGATGTCGCGGAAAAGAACCAGCTCTTTCGCCAGCTGACGCACCTGCTGTGCGAGCTGGAGCAGAATCTGAAAGCCGTAAAAGTAAAGCAGTACGAAAATTGGTCCCGGCGCGAAGAGCTCGCGTATTGGATCTAGTTCTTTCTCCATCGTTTTCCGTCAGATCTCCCCTCAACAGATCCCTCCGTTGTCAGGTCCTTCGCGTCGGCCGCTCCCGCGTAATTCATTAAGATGTTTGACACATTTCGTTACTCCTATATCCTATAATTAAAGCTCCTGGCGGTGCGCCGACACGCGGCGCGCACCGTTCTTTCAATCCCAGTTGGAGGAGGTTGCCATGAAGATACTGGTATGCATAAAGCAGGTGCCGGACATGGAGTCCCGGTTCAAGCCTGATGCTTCGGGCGTATGGTTCGCCGAGACGGACCTTGCCTTTAGAGTGAACGAGTACGACGAGTACGCCGTCGAGCAGGCCGTGCTGCTCAAGGAGCAACTGGGCGGCGAGCCTGAGGTCACCGTGCTCTCGGTAGGGGCGGATCGGGTGGTCGAGGCGATCAAGAAGGGGCTTTCGATGGGCGGGGACCGCGGTGTTCACGTGCAGGATGCAGCGGCACACCTGAAGGATTCCTGGCAGGTGGCGTCGATAATCGCCGCCTATGCCGTCGGGGAAGGGTTCGACCTCATCCTCACCGGGCTGCAGTCACAAGATCGAGGTTCCGCCCAGGTCGGCGTGACGATAGCGGAGCTGCTCGACTATGCCTGCGCCACCACCGCGGTCGGCTTTGAGTATGCCGATGGTACCGTTACGGTGAAGCGTGAGCTGGAAGGAGGGGTAAAGGGGACGGTGCGGCTGAAGACGCCGGCCGTGGTGACCTGCCAGTTGGGGCTGAACCAGCCGCGCTATCCGACACTGCCCAACATCATGAAGGCGAAGAAGAAAGAGGTCCGCGTCATACCCGTAGCCGAGTTGCTGCACCAGGAACAAAGGGTGGCACCGGTCGAATTCCGGGCTCCGGCCAGGAAGGGGAGCGCCGTGGTGCTGGAAGGAGAGCTTGCCGACCAGGTCGACCGTCTCATCGGGATACTGAAGGACAAGACAGCGGTGCTGCGCTAGGGGGATACCATGAAATTCTTACTGATCGGTGAATGCCGTGAAGGCAAGCTGCTGGAATACAGTTATGAACTGTTCGGGTTCGCGTCGCAGGCGGGAGCCGAAACTGCCATGCTTCTTGTCGGCGAGGAGGGAACCCTTCCCGGGTACGGTGGTACCGTTTACCTCGCTGATGCCGGGAAGTACGGCGAGTACAACCCGGACCTGCACAAGCGTCTGGTGCAGGCGGTTGTGGAGCGGGAGCGGCCGGACTACGTGGTGTTCATGCACACCTCCTACGGTTGGGATCTGGCGCCGAGGGTCGCGGCCCTGTTGAAGGCGCCGCAGGTTTCCGAGGTGGTTGCGCTGGCGGAAGGGGGGGGCTTCGAGCGGCCCTGCCTGAGCCAGAAGATGCGTCAGGTAGTGAAGCCGCAGGGAACTCCCGTGGTGCTTACCCTGCAGGGGGGAGCGTTTCCCGCCCTGGTCCCGGGAGGAACGCCGCAGGTGCAGCCGGTCGACGCGGCGGGGGAGGGGAAGGTAGAGTTTCTAGGGTATGAGGCGGCGGCGCGCAAGGGGGTCGACCTGACCAAGGCCGAAGTGATCGTGAGCGTCGGTCGCGGTGTCGGCAAGAAGGAGAACATACCGGTCATTGCCGAGCTTGCCAGGGTGCTGGGAGGTGAGGTCGGGGCGAGCCGCCCCGTGGTGGACAGCGGCTGGATGGATGCCGGGAATCAGGTCGGTGTGACCGGGCAGACGGTGAGCCCGAAGCTGTACGTCGCGTGCGGCATCAGCGGGGCGATACAGCATCTTGCGGGGATGAAGAAATCCGGGTTCATCGTGGCGATCAACAAGGACAAGGACGCCCCCATAGCCGGGGTGGCCGACGTGTTGGTGGTGGCCGACGTGATGCAGTTCGTCCCGGCGCTGACCGCGAAGCTGGTCAAGTAGCGGAACTGCCGGTGGACCCTCTGACCAGTCGGACCAGTCGGACCAGTCGGACCAGTCGGACCGGTCGGACCAGTCGGACCAGTCGGACCAGTCGGACCAGTCGGACCAGTCGGACCAGTCGGACCGGTCGGACCAGTTGGACGAAAATCGGGAGGTGCTGATGAACGGTTCGGACGACCTCATCCTGCCGCACGGCGGCTTTCGCCGTTTGCGCAGTTTTGCGGTGGCGTTGGCCGCCTACGACGGCACCGTGATCTTTTGCGACCGCTTCATCGACAAGCGTTCGCGCACCCACGACCAGATGGTGCAGGCCGCGCGCAGCGGCGTGCAGAACATAGCCGAAGGCTCTCTCGCCTCGGGCACCTCGAAAAAGACCGAGCTCAAACTGACCGGTGTGGCTCGAGCGAGCCTTGGTGAACTGATCCGCGACTTCGAGGACTACCTGCGCCAGAACGGTCTGCAAATCTGGGACAAGGATTCCCCAAAGGTAAGGGCAATGCGGGCGAGGCTCGCCGGACGGTTGACCAAGGCGGCCGGCGAGTCGGACAGGTCGGACAGGTCAGACAGGTCAGACAGGTCAGAGTTTTTCGATGAGCCTTTGCTGGCGGCGTTGCGGGCTCTGAGGACCAGCAGCGCGGAGGTTGCCGCCAACATACTCCTCTGCCTGTCCCACCAGGCAAGCTTCCTGCTCAGACGCCAGATGGAGCGCCTGGAACACGACTTCACCCAGAACGGCGGCTTCACGGAAAGACTCTACAACTACCGCAAGGAACACCGCTGACACAAAAAAGGCGCGGCAACCATCGGCTGCCGCGCCTTCTCTTAACAACACCTGCGACGCCTACCGCATCAGCTCCAAAAATTCCTCTTCACTCAAAACGCTCACGCCCAACTGCCGCGCCTTCTCGAGCTTGCTCCCGGCATCGGCGCCTGCCACCACATAGTCGGTCTTCTTGGAAACGGACCCGGCGGCATGCGCTCCTTCCTGCTCCACCATCTTCTTCGCCTCGTCCCTGGTGAACTTCTCCAGAGCACCGGTGAAGACGAAGGTCTTGCCGGTGAAGCGGCCGCCGACCCGCTTATCCTCGACCTTGGGACTCACCCCGGCCGCTTTGAGCCGCTCGATCACCTTCAGGTTCTCTTCGTTTCTGAAGAAATCGGCGATGCTCGCCGCCACCTGCGGGCCTACTTCGCGGATGCTGGTCAGCTCTTCTTCGCCTGCCTTGGCGAGGTTGTCGATACTGCCGAAGGCCCCGGCCAAAAGCTTCGCGGTGTGCTCCCCCACGTGCCTTATGCCGAGCGCGAAGATGAGTCTGGATAGCTCGCGCTCCTTGCTCGCCTCGATGGCGTTCAAAAGGTTCTCGGAGAGCTTCTTGCCCATCCGCTCGAACTGCATGAAATCCTCTTCCTTCAGCGAGTAGATGTCGGCCACGTCTCTGATGAGCTTCAGGCTCAGCAACTGTTCGATGAACTTGTCCCCGAGCCCCTCGATGTCCATGGCGCGCCGCGAGGCGAAGTGCTTCACCCGCTCGAGCAACTGTGCCGGACAGGCGAAGGCCACGCAGCGCACGGCGACCTCGTCGGGGATACGCACCACTTCGCCGCCGCACACCGGACAATGCGCCGGGACCTCCGGCTTCACCGCACCTTCGGGACGCTTGTCCAACTGTACCTGCACCACGGCTGGGATGACGTCCCCCGCACGCTCCACGATCACGGTGTCACCTTCCCGGATGTCCTTGCGCTCGAGCTCTTCCCAGTTGTGCAGCGTGGCCCGGGACACCATGACGCCGGAGACGTTTACCGGCTTCAAAAACGCAACCGGGGTTATGACGCCGGTACGACCTACGGAATGGAAGATCTTTTCGACTACCGTCGTCGCCTGCCGGGGAGGGAACTTCCAGGCGATGGCCCAGCGCGGCGAACGGCTCTTCTCCCCAAGCTCGCGCTGCATGGTGAAGGAGTCTACCTTCACCACGACCCCGTCGATCTCGTAGGGGAGCTCCTCGCGTTGTTCCATCATCTCCTGGTAGTAGGCGAGCATCGCCGCGATGCCTCTCACCACGCGGGTAAGCGGATTGACGGGCAGACGCCATTTCGGGATGGTCTCCAGGAAGTTGCTCTGGGAGGTGAAGTCGGCGCCGGCAATCTCCCCCGGTGCATAGCAGAAGATGCTGAGCGGGCGCTTGGCGGTGATGCGGGAGTCGAGCTGGCGCAGGGAACCTGCCGCCGCGTTCCTCGGGTTGGCGAAGGGAGGCTCTCCCGCTTCCTCGCGCTCCTGGTTGAACTTGCGGAAGGGGGCCAAGGGCAGGTACACCTCGCCGCGCACGGTGAGAAGTTCAGGGGCCTTGTCCGTCTCCAGACGTAGCGGCACGTCCTTGATCGTCTTCAGGTTCTGCGTCACGTCCTCGCCCACGACGCCGTCGCCTCGGGTCGAGCCGATCTCCAAAAGCCCCTGCCGGTACACGAGCTCCACGGCGACCCCGTCCATCTTAGGTTCGCAGACGTACGCGATCTCCGCGTCCCCGGAAAGGCCCAAGAAGCGCTTGACCCGGTCGTCGAAGTCGATCATGTCCTGCTCGGTGAAGGCGTTTTCCAGCGAGAGCATGGGGAGGGTGTGGCGCACCTGGGAAAACTTCGCGAGCGGCCTTCCTCCTACGCGCTTGGTGGGTGAATCGGGGAGGGCGAGCTCCGGGAACTCGGTTTCCAGCGTGAGCAGCTCGCGAAACAGCGCGTCGTACTCCGCGTCGGTTATTTCCGGCATGTCCTGCTCGTAGTAAAGGCGGTTGTGGCGCTCGATCTCTTTTGCGAGCAGGACGATGCGCTCCCCTGCGGCTTGTGCTTCCATTTTCTAGGACCTCGATGGCTTTTGTCGTGAACGCTGCTTTATAGCACACCCTTCAAGGTATTAACAGCGGGAGATGGCCTCCTTATTCGCCATCAAGGATAAGTGTGACGTCTTCGCACTCAAGCCCCGGGTCGTCGCGCGTAAGGCTCGCCGGACGACGCTTAAGCTGAGTGGCATCAGATGTAACCCCGCTGCGGAGCCTCGGCAAGCATCCCTATTCCCATGCTTCGTTATCCAGGACCGCATTTTGTTAATCTGACGCCTTGAAATAGCAAATGCACCTCTTAGTTTTCTAATACAAGCCTCCATATTAACAAGTGAGACCGGCTCATTAAGGCATGGCGCCCATCTTCGGTCATGACATGCTCGAAGATGGGTACGGAAGTGGCCCGCAGTGGTAAAAATGACACGCAAACTTCGCTTGCCGGGGGCTAAATCAGTAAATGATGGTGTTACTTTGTCTTACTGCACCCATACATTAGCAAACGCACCCCTGCTTTTTCCTTAAGCAGACCTTACATATAATAAACGCACTCCTGCTTTTCCTTAAAGCAGACCGTACATTAATAAACGCACTCCTGCTTTTGCTTGAAGCAGACCTTACATTAATAAAAGTGCCCCTGCTTTTTCTGAAAGTGACTTTTGCATTAACAGATGCAGGCCCTGCTTTCTTTCCATGTCATGTGTAGAGGGTTAAGCATGAGGTGGAGGAGGGGGCGCGATACCGCCTTGCATTGCCCCGCGGCATCTGGTAACAATACGGCGGCTTTTTTCGCTTCGCAGAGGAACACATGCTCGACCTTTCACGTTTAAATCCCGAACAGCTTGCCGCGGTAAAGCATACCGAAGGGGCACTCCTGGTTCTTGCCGGTGCCGGTTCCGGTAAGACCGGCGTCATCACGTATCGCATCGCGCACCTTATCCTGAATCTGAAGGTGCCGGCGGACCGCATCCTGGCCGTTACCTTCACCAATAAGGCGGCAAAGGAGATGAAGGAGCGCGTGGAGCACCTCGTGGGGCGCCGTGATTCGAAGGGGATCGTCCTCTCGACCTTCCACTCCCTCGGAGTGCGCGTGCTCAAGCGGGACATCGAACGCTTGGGGTACAAGAAGAACTTCTCCATCTACTCCACCGCCGATCAGGTGGGGCTCGTGCGCCAGATCGTTCGCGAGGTGAACACGGACAGCAAGAAGTACGATCCGGAGAGCATCATCTGGCGCATCTCGGGCGCCAAGAACAAGTTGATCCCGCCGGACCGCTACGCGCCGAACCCGCTGGACGACGTGGACATGATGGCCGCCCTGGTCTATCCCCGCTACCAGTCCGCGCTGAAGGCGTTCAACGCCATCGACTTCGACGATATCATCATGCTCACGGCCGAGCTTTTGCAGCACCATCCGCCGGTGCTGAAGCACTGGCAGGAGCGCTTCAGCTACCTCATGGTGGACGAGTACCAGGACACGAACTCCTCCCAATACCTCCTGGTGAACCTTCTGGCCGCCGGCAGCGGCAACCTCTGCGTCGTCGGCGACGACGACCAGTCCATCTACGGCTGGCGCGGCGCCGACGTCGGGAACATCCTCGACTTCGAGAAGGACTTCAAGGGGTGCCGCACCATAAAGCTCGAGCAGAACTACCGCTCCACCGGCAACATCCTCGATGCCGCCAACAGTGTGATCGGCAACAACAAGGTGAGAAAGGCCAAGCGCCTCTGGACCGCCTCTGGGCAGGGTCCGCTCATCGACCTCTGCATCGTGCAGGACGACGAGGAGGAGGCGACCAGCGTGGTCGAGCGCATCCAGTTGGAGCGCTTCAAGAAGGACGTGCCGTACAGCGACTTCGCCATCCTGTACCGCACCAACGCGCAGAGCCGCGCCTTCGAGGAGCAGCTCCGTTTCGAGGACATCCCCTACGTCCTCGTCGGGGGCACCCAGTTCTTCGAAAGAAAGGAGGTGAAGGACTCCCTTTCCTATTTGAAGGTGATCGCGAACCCTCTGGACGAAGTGGCTCTGCTGCGCATCGTCAATTTCCCGCGGCGCGGTATCGGCGACAGCACGGTGATCCGCATCAACCAATGGTCGCTGGAAAAGGAGATCCCACTCTTCGAGGCGTTCAGCCGCGTCGCGGAGATCGAGGGTATCGCCGACAACATAAAGGAGAAGGTGCACGCCTTCCACCAGACCCTTCTTGACGCTGCGGCCGCATTCAAGGAGGAGGGGGGACTCGCGGAGCGGGGAAAGTTGCTCTTCGAGAAGCTGAAGATCGAGGAGGAGATCTTCCGTACCATCGACGACCAGAAGACCGCGCGGCGGAAGGTCGAGAACGTGGAGCAGATCATCAACTCCATGGCCGCCTACGAGGAGCGGGTGCCGCAGGCGACGCTCGGGGGCTTCATCGAGAAGGTCTCCCTCATGGACGAGGACCGTTTCTCCGGCAAGGACAAGAAGGACCACGGCAAGGACGCGGTGACCCTCATGTCGCTGCACTCAAGCAAGGGGCTCGAGTTCCCCTTCGTGTTCCTGGTCGGGATGGAGGACGAGATCCTGCCGCACAAGAGGGCCATCTACGAGGACGACAGCATCGACGAGGAGCGCCGCCTGTGTTACGTCGGCATCACGCGGGCGAGGCAGCAGCTCGTGATGACGCGGACGCTGTACCGGAAGCGATACGGAAAGCTCGAGGAGAGGGTTCCCTCCAGGTTCCTGGAGGAGATCCCCGGAAACGTCTTGAACGTGCAGCAAAGCGGCGTGGCGCGCGAGGTCACGCCTGAAGAGGCGGAAAAGAGTGCGGAGGATTTTTTCGCGAAGATGAAGGCGATGATGGGGTAGGGGGAAAGAGATTCAGCTGAGGTTACCGGCATCCGGGTAAGCAATGGAGTCAAATCCCCCCTCTCCCCCCTTCGCAAAGGGGGGGACGTGACGCCATGCTCAGTGCTTCGAGACTAATGACGCAGGAGTTTCCCCGGAAGTTCCTGAAGAATCTTCGCAAAGGGGGGAGTGTAAGGTCACCTGCGACGCCTTTTAGAGAGCCCTAGTGTTTGCCGAGGGTTTTTTGGCCGGGTTTCCAGCCGAGCGGGCAGAGCGAGCCTGTCTGCAGCGCCTCGAGGACGCGCATGGTCTCTTCGATGCTTCTCCCCACGTCGAGGTTGTGCACGACCTGGTACTGGAGCACTCCTTCCGGGTCGATGATGTACAGCGCGCGCAGGGCGACGCCATCCTTCTCGTCGAGGCAGCCGTACTTCATGGCGACTTCCTTCTTGATGTCGGAGAGCAGGGGGTAGCGCAGGTTACCCAGATCGCCCCGCTGGACCCAGGCGAGGTGGGAGTACTTGCTGTCCGTGGAAGCACCCAGCACGACGGTGTTCAGCTGCTCGAAGCCGGCAAGCGCCTCGTTGAACCCCTTGATCTCAGTCGGGCAGACGAAGGTGAAGTCCATCGGGTAGAAGAAAAGGACGACCCATTTGCCGCGGAACTCGTCGAGGGAGACCTGCCGGAACTCCTTGCCCTGCGTGGTGCTGACCCAGGCGTCGAGCTTGAAACCGGGGGCCGGATCACCTACCTTGGCGATCTGCTGGATGTCTTCGGCACCCATCGCAGAAGGAGCGGAGGCGAAGAGGGAGAGGGCCAGTGCGGCTAACAACGTAACGGTAGAAAGTTTCATCTGTCGCTCCTGTGACTGACGCAATATGCTTTACTGTTTACGTTTTCAGGTATAATTCAACGGCGGTATATCATACCCTAGCTCTGTATGAGCAACCAACAAAAACTTTTCACCCAATGCTTAGTATGGTATTGGTGTAGCAAATCAAACACAAAGGAGCAACATAATGACTGAAGAAAAAAATCCCGTGGTCATCATGGAGACCTCGATGGGTACCGTTAAGATCGAGCTCTTCAAAGATAAGGCCCCCATCTCCGTCCGTAACTTCCTCTCCTATGTCAAGGACGCATACTACGACGGCACCATCTTCCACCGTGTCATCAAGAATTTCATGGTGCAGGGGGGCGGTCTGGACGAGAACATGCAGCCGAAGAAGACCAAGTTCGCCATCAAGAATGAGGCGACCAACGGCCTTAAGAACGTGCGCGGCACCCTCGCCATGGCCCGTACCGCGGTCGTCGACTCCGCCACCTCGCAGTTCTTCGTCAACGTGGTGGACAACGCGTTCCTCGACCACGCCGGCAAGACTCCGGACCGTTTCGGTTATGCCGTCTTCGGGCAGGTGATCGAAGGGATGGACGTGGTCGACGCGATCCGCGATGTGAAGACCACCACCAAGTCCGGTCATCAGGATGTTCCGGTCGATCCGGTCGTGATCAACTCGCTGCGCTTGGCTGAGTAGGATAAGAGAGAGATGCCGCCCCGGCAGGGGCGGTGGTTTTTGATGAGCGGCTGGCGGATGCGTCAGCCGCTCATTGCGTTTGAAGGGTAAGGCGGGACGTTATGTCGGAGATGGCGGCACCGCCGGCATTGCGGGCCGAGAAGGCGTCGAGGGTGAAGGATTCCGCTGTCGGGGGTGTCCCGGCTGCCGCGGTGCAGGTAAGGGTGACCAGGGGGCCGACGGTCATGCCGACGGGATTGGCGATGTTGACGGCGAGCACGGGCCCGGAGGCGGACGAGGAAGGGGTTATTACGGCGGCGCCGACATAGCTTCCTCCTATGGCCGAAGCCACGACCCCGTCCGTGACGGTCCCGTCGGCTTCGGTCGGCACGGAGACCCCGGCGGGTAGGCGCAAGGTGAACTGGGCGGCGTAGAGCACGGCGTCGGCAACCGGCCCCTGCGCGGTGACGAGGACGTGCACCGTCCCGCTAGCCGGTTCCGGGATGTGCACGTTGCCGTCATTGCCGGGAATTTGATTCGACCCGGAGCCGCCACAGGCTGCGAGTAACAGGCACATCAGCATCACCGCCGGCAGTTTCATGATTCCTCCCTCAAAGCCTTTTCAGTTCAGCTCTTTGCACTCAAGGAGCTAGGTCACCTTACTGTTTCGCAACGAAAGAAGATTGTAACGGATGTTTTATTGGTATCAACTAATGTTTAAGCGACAGGGAAGTCGGCAGCAGTACCCCGGTAAAATGTGTTGAAATTTGCTGTACTTAATCATTGACAAAGGAAAATGGCACCTATACAATTCGTCAGCTTTGCCTATACCTAGCTGCACACTTTTTCTGGGGGTCTCACCTTATGGAAATGAAGGACTTCATCTTTACCTCTGAATCTGTCTCTGAAGGGCATCCTGACAAGGTTGCCGACCAGATATCCGACGCCATCCTCGACGCCATCCTGGCTCAGGACCCCAAGGCGCGTGTTGCGTGTGAGACGCTGGTCACCACCGGTATGGCCGTGATCGCCGGCGAGATCACCACCAACGCCGTCATCGACTATCCGAAGATCGCGCGTGAAACGATCCGTGAGATCGGCTACCACGATTCCGCCATGGGCTTCGACTGGGAAACCTGTGCGGTGCTGACCTCTATAGATAAGCAGTCCCCGGACATCGCCCAGGGCGTCACCGAAGGCGAGGGGATGTTCAAGGAGCAGGGCGCGGGCGACCAGGGGCTCATGTTCGGCTTTGCCTGCAACGAGACCCCGGAACTGATGCCGATGTCGATCCTGCTTGCCCACAAGCTCGTGGCTAGGCTCGCCGACGTCAGAAAGACCGGCGTGCTCGATTTCCTTCGTCCGGACTCCAAGTCCCAGGTTTCCATCCAGTACATCGACGACAAGCCGGTGCACGTGGACACCGTCGTCATCTCTTCGCAGCACACCCCCGAGGTGTCCTACGAGATGATCAAGGAAGGGATCATCGAGGAAGTCGTCAAGAAGATCATCCCGGCCCACCTGATGGATGCGAACACCAAGTTCCTCATCAACCCGACCGGCCGTTTCGTCATCGGCGGACCGATGGGTGACTGCGGCCTCACCGGCCGCAAGATCATCGTCGACAGCTACGGCGGGCACGGCGCCCACGGCGGCGGCGCTTTCTCCGGCAAGGACCCCTCCAAGGTGGACCGTTCCGCGGCCTACATGGGGCGTTATGTGGCGAAGAACCTGGTTGCTTCCGGCATCTGCGAGCGTTGCGAAGTGCAGGTGGCCTACGCCATCGGCGTCGCCGAGCCGGTCTCCGTCATGGTCGACTGCAACGGCACCGGCAAGATTCCGAGCAAGCGCATCTCCGAGATCGTGCGCGAGGTGTTCGACCTGCGTCCGCGCGCCATCATCGAGCAGCTCGACCTTTTGCGTCCGATCTACAAGAAGACCGCCGCCTACGGCCACTTCGGCCGCGAGCTTCCCGAGTTCACCTGGGAGCGCACCGACAAGGCCGCGATCATCAGGGAGAAGGCGGGACTCTAAGAACCGGTTCTACGTTCTAAGTTCTACGTTCTATGTTAAAAACAAAAGGCCTTCCGGATTCCGGAGGGCCTTTTGTTTTAGACGACTCTTTGTTGTTCAACTTAGAACGTAGAACGTAGAACGTAGAACGGCTGTTAGCTTTTCCTGCTGAACCTGTACCCCACGCCGCGCACGGTCTGGAAGAAGACCGGGCGGGAGGGCTCGGGCTCGAAGTACTTCCTGAGCCGCACGATGAAATTGTCCAGCGTGCGCGTCTCGGCATCGGTGGCGTAACCCCAGACGCTCTCAAGGATCTCACCGCGCGGAATCGCTTCTCCTTCGCGATGGAAGAAAAGCGACAGCATGCGCACCTCGAGGTCGGTCAGATCGATCTCCCCCTGCCGCGTCCTCGCCCGGTAGGAGAGCAGAAAAACCTCGTTGTCGCCGAAGCTGTACCCTTCCTCGACCGGCTCGGGACGGTACCACGCGCTGCGCCGGAGCATGCCGGAAACCCTGAGCAGAAACTCCTTCAGGTTGAACGGCTTGATCAGATAGTCGTCGGCCCCGGCGGCAAGCCCCGAGATGCGGTCGCTCTCTGCGGAGCGCGCCGTCAGCATCAGAACCGGGACGCGCGAGTCCAGCACCCGTATCTTCTGGCAGACCTCGAACCCGCCGATCCCGGGGAGCATGACGTCCAGGATGATCAGGTCGAACTTCTCCACCGTTACCTTCTCAAGGGCCTCCTCGCCGCTCTCCACGTGGCTCACCAGATACCCTTCCTGTTCCAGGTTGAAGGTGATGCCGCGCGCCAGGTGCATCTCGTCCTCGACTAGCAGTATGTGCGGTTTCTCGCCGGACATCCTATCCTCGCTGCTGCCTGCCCTGAAGCGGCAGGGTGATGTGGAAGGTGCAGCCTTTGCCGGGGCCCGGGCTTTCGACAGAGATCTTGCCGCCGTGCGCGCTAACCACGCTTCTCACGATGTAGAGCCCGAGACCGGTTCCCCTGATGTTCTCGCCCGGGGTGCGCACCCGGTAGAACATCTCGAATATCTTCTCCAGTTCGTCGTCCTTAAGCCCCTTGCCGTTGTCCTGGAAGTCGAGCACGCACTGCCTGCCGCTCGCGCTGCGCTTCAAGGAGACGCGGATCTCGGGCGATACCGGCGAGTAGAGAAGGGCGTTCTCCAGGAGGTTTCGGAGCGCCATCTCCATACCCTCGGCGTCGATGGTCGCGGTGATGCCCGGCTCGACTTCGAGGGTGAGTTTACCTCCCTCCGGGAGCTCGCCGCTTTTGCCTTCCAGATAGCTGGTCACGAACCCGGAGAAGTCGATCTTCTTTGCCTTCTCCCCCAACTGCCGGAACTCGATCCTCGTCGCCATGAGAAGGTTGCTGATCAGGATGTTGAGCCGTTCGGTATCGGAGAGCATGGTGTCGAGGAAGCCGTCGAGCTTCTCCTTGGGGAGCTCTCTCATCTTTGCCGTCTCAAGATGCAACTGGATGGAGGCGAGCGGCGACTTGAGTTCGTGGGTCAACTGGGAGATGTAGCTGCGCTGTTGCAGGTAGAGCTTCGCCTGGCGCCGCCAATAGAGGAAGATGACATAGACACCGGCGAGGATCGCCACCGCCATCAACAGTCCCTCGACCAGTACGATCCACTCCACCCCTTGAGTCACAAGCTCAGGCTTGTAGCGCAGGGCGAGGGCTTTGAACTCCTTGTTCCTGCCGATGAACCAGTAGACCCAGGATACGACCATGACCACCCAGATCAGCTGGATCCCTATCAGTGCAATCAACGGGTTGGAGAGTTTCCGGTTCATTTTCATGCCACACAGGTAGCATCGCCGCCGCGTTTTTGCAAGGGGTATCTGAGGAGAGGCGGGCGTTTGTTTTACACTATTATTACAAAAGCCTCGGATGTTCTCTGCTAATGTGTTTACGTCGCAGTCTGTTACTCAGGAGGAGTTATGTTCAAGCCGTTGCGCATTGGTAAACACGAGGCACGTTACCCGCTGATTCAGGGCGGCATGGGGGTAAGGATTTCGGCGGGCTCGCTGGCCGGTCACGTCGCGAAGTGCGGCGGTGTGGGGCTTGTGGCTTCCCCTGGGATAACCCTGAATAGCGAATTTTTCGACGGCAGGAACTACCTGAAGAGCAACTCCCAGGCGTTGAAGGACGAGATCCGCAAGGCCTATGAGATCGCTCCCGACGGCATCATCGGCGTGAACATAATGGTTGCGCTGACCGATTACGAGGAGCTCGTAGTAGCCGCCGTCGAGGCGGGGGCGAAGGTGCTCGTCTGCGGCGCCGGTCTTCCCATGACCCTTCCCGGGCTCACCGCGCACGCGCCGGACGTGGCCCTCATCCCCATCGTCTCCTCGGTGCGTGCAGCGCAGCTGATCGCAAAGAAGTGGGACAAGACTTACAACCGTCTTCCCGATGCCGTGGTGGTCGAGGACCCGGACACCGCCGGTGGGCACCTTGGTGAGAAGATGGAGAATATCGGGACTGGTGAGTACGACCAGTACGCGACCGTGCGCGGCGTAAAGGAATTCTTCCGTTCCGAGTACGGGCTGGATATACCGATCATCGCGGCCGGCGGCATCTGGGACCGTGCCGACGTCGAACATGCACTGGCCGAAGGGGCCGACGGCGTTCAGATGGCGAGCCGTTTCGTAACCACCGTCGAGTGTGACGCCGAGGATGCCTTCAAGCAGGCCTACCTCGATTGCAAGAAGGAAGACATCGGGCTCATCATGAGTCCGGCCGGTCTCCCGGGGCGCGCCATCCTCACCAACCAGCAGGGGATCTTCGACTACGACCGCGACCACTCCTCGGTCTGCTCGTACGGCTGTCTCAAGAAGTGCTCCTACAAGGAGAGCGGCGAGCGTTTCTGCATCGTGAAATCGCTCGATCGCGCCCAGCGCGGCGAGGTCGATTCGGGTCTCGTATTCTGCGGCACCAACGCCTGGAAGGCGAACCGGATCGAGACGGTCCAGGAGATCTTCGACGAGATCTTCGGGGCCCAGGGAGCCGTGACCGAGGACAAGGCCGCCTAATTTAGAAAACACACCAAACGCGGGAGCGCGCCTTGCGCCGGGGCCTTGAAAGGCCGGCAAAGCGCCGCTTCTGCGCAGGAACAACCAGATCCCCCAGTGGCTTTGCGCCGCCGGGGGATTTTTTCGTTTTTCTTCCAATCCATTTCAGGTACCCCCACTTAGAGTGAGGAGTGACATCCCCTCTCCCGCCGGGAGAGGGTGGCCGAAGGCCGGGTGAGGGCGTTGCCACGAGGGAAGGGATTGCAGCTACCGACGCCCTCACCCCGCCCCTCTCCCAAGGGGAGAGGGAGGATGGACGGAGGCTGCTGCGGAAGAGCATGCATAAGGAGGAAATAATATCTCATCCGTCTTGTCGGCAGCGGCTTACTGTGTTATATCAAGAAAACTTGATTTATAACAATAACGAGAGTTGATATAAACATGCTGGAACTTTTCAAGGCACTGGCGGACCCTTGCCGCCTCCGGCTGGTCGGCGTGCTCCTTAATGCGGAGCTCACCGTTCAGGAGCTCACCCAGGTCATGGGGATGGGGCAGTCGCGCATATCGCGGCACCTGAAGATCCTGGCCGAGGCCGGTGTACTCGCGGTGAAGCGCCAGGGGACCTGGAGCTACTACCGCGCCGGTGACGCCAACCCGTTCTTCTGCGCCATCAGGCCGGAATTCGAACGCGAACTCGAGCAGCTTCCCGAGCGCCGTGAGGATCTGGCCGCCGTGGCGCAGGCCCTTGAGGCACGACGGAAACGGAGCCAGGAGTTCTTCGACCGGCACGCGGCCCAGTGGGACCAGCTCTCGCGCACGCTCCTGCCGGTGCCCGAATACCAGGAAAGCCTCCTGGACAAGGTGCCTGAGGCGGCGGTGCTTTTGGAGATAGGCGTCGGTACCGGAGCGCTCCTCGCGGAGCTTGCGCGTCGGGCGGGGCGGGTGATCGGCGTCGACCATTCTCCCGCGATGCTGGATGAGGCGCGCCGCAGGCTAGCCAAGGACGGGGTGCAGGGGGCCGAACTGAGGCTTGGTGACATGAACCACCTGCCGCTGGCCGACGGCGGGGCGGGTTGCGTGGTCGCCAACATGGTGCTGCATCATGCCCCCCGGCCGGAAACGGTGCTCGCCGAGATCGCACGCGTGCTTGCGCCGCAGGGGACGCTGCTTGTCGCCGACCTCGCGCGTCATGAACAGGAATGGGCCAGGGAGCAGCTGGCCGACCAGTGGCTCGGCTTCGAGGACGGCGAGTTGAAGGGGTGGCTTAAGGGAGCGGGATTTTCAGGTATCACCATCGATCGCGTCTCCTCGGGAAACGGTGCAGAAGACGTGCTGCTGGTGCAGGCGGTAAAGACATGAAAGACGGTAAGTTTTAGCAGTATAGACAGCAAGACCATCGAAAGGAGAACAACGTGAAACAGGATTACATCGTAAAGGATATGTCGCTGGCCGATTGGGGTCGCAAGGAGATGATCATCGCGGAAACGGAAATGCCGGGTCTCATGGCGATCCGCGAGGAGTACGCGGCGGCCCAGCCGCTCAAGGGGGCGCGCATCGCGGGCTCGCTGCACATGACCATCCAGACCGCCATGCTCATCGAGACCCTCACCGCGCTCGGCGCCGAGGTTCGTTGGGCTTCCTGCAACATCTTCTCGACCCAGGATCACGCCGCGGCCGCCATCGCCGCAGCCGGCATCCCGGTCTTCGCCCACAAGGGCGAGAGCCTCACCGAATACTGGGACTACACCCACAAGATCTTCGAGTGGCACGACGGCGGTGCACCCAACATGATCCTTGACGACGGCGGCGACGCGACCTTGTTGCTGCACCTTGGCAGCGACGCGGAGAAGGACCCGACCGTCCTCGACAAGCCGACCTGCGAGGAGGAAGAGGTGCTCTTCGCGGCCATCAAGAAGCGTCTCGCCGAGAAGCCGGGCTGGTACGCGAAGACCGCAGCCTGCATCAAGGGTGTCACCGAGGAGACCACCACCGGCGTGCACCGTCTCTACCAGATGTTCGAGAAGGGCAAGCTCAAGTTCCCGGCCATCAACGTGAACGACTCGGTCACCAAGTCGAAGTTCGACAACATCTACGGCTGCCGCGAGTCACTGATGGACGGCATCAAGCGCGCCACCGACGTCATGGTGGCCGGCAAGGTCGCGGTCATCTGCGGCTACGGCGACGTGGGCAAGGGATGCGCCCAGGCGATGCGCGGGCTGCAGGCCCAGGTGTGGGTCACCGAGGTCGACCCGATCTGCGCCCTTCAGGCGGCCATGGAAGGGTACAAGGTGGTCACCATGGAATGGGCCGCGGACAAGGCGGACATCTTCGTCACCACCACCGGCAACATCGACGTCATCACCCACGATCACATGAAGGCGATGAAGCACAACGCCATCGTCTGCAACATCGGTCACTTCGACAACGAGATCGAGGTGGCGAAGCTCAAGCAGTACCAGTGGGAGAACATCAAGCCGCAGGTCGACCACGTCATCTTCCCGGACGGCAAGCGCATCATCCTGCTCGCCGAAGGGCGCCTGGTGAACCTCGGCTGCGCCACCGGTCACCCCTCGTACGTGATGTCCTCTTCCTTCGCGAACCAGACCCTGGCGCAGATGGAACTCTTCTGCAACCCGGGCAAATACCCGGTGGGCGTCTATATCCTGCCGAAGGAACTGGACGAGAAGGTGGCGCGCCTGCAGTTGAAGACCCTCGGCGCCATGCTGACCGAGCTTTCCGACGCGCAGGCTGCCTACATCGGCGTCAAGAAGGAAGGTCCGTACAAGTCGGAGCACTACAGGTATTAAAACCGAGAGGCGTTCTATGTTCTGCGTTCTACGTTCTACGTTGAATGCCTAACCCTCTCCCTCCGGGAGAGGGTGCCCAAAGGGCGGGTGAGGGCGTTGCCGCGGAGTGAGGAATTGCAGCTGCCGACGCCCTCACCCTGCCCCTCTCCCGGGGGGAGAGGGGATATGGACGCTATGCTGCGGACGGTCCTTCAATCGCTATGCAAAAAGAAAGGGCGCTCGGTTTTACCGGCGCCCTTTTCTATCCTTCCTGCTCGCTTTCTTCTTTTTTCTTTTTCCCCTGACCAGGGGTGCATGCCGGCGACATTCAGGTCGCAATCCCCATCCGGGGCAGGATGAAACGCTGCAGCGCCACCCATGCGACAACAATCCCCGCCAAAATCAGCAGCTCGTTCATATTCCACCTCCCAAAATACTACGATGCACTATATCGCATATTCGGGAAGAAAAATATACCAAATTAATTATTATTATTACCCTTTCAGCTTAATGCAGGTAGCCGACGGCGGCCTCGCACTCGCTGACCAGGTCGACCTCCCTCAGCAGGGCGAGATCCACCTCGCTGCCGGCCGGGATGAAAGTCGCGTCGCAGGGGAGCGCGGCGAGTGCGTCGCATCTCGTCATGGTGCTGAGGATCGCGGTGTGCTGCTCGCCCGCACAGTAGGCGACGTGCCTGCCGTGACGCTTCTTCACCGTCACCCGGATGAAGTGCAGCTTGCCGGGCTTCTTGTGGGCGTCCTCGGCGAGAATTCCCTTCACGAACGGGGGAACCACCTTGCGGTGCCCCATCATCTTCAAGAGGGCGGGCTTCACCAAAAGCTCGAAGGTCACCATGGTGGAGACCGGGTTGCCGGGAAGCGAGAAGATCGGTTTTCCCTGCCAGGTCGAGAAGGCGGTGGGACCGCCCGGCTTCATGCCGATCTTCCAGAAAAGCTCCTCAGCTCCAAGCCCGGCGGCGACCTCGCGCACGAGATCCCGGTCCCCGGCGGAAACGCCGGCCGAGGTGATCAGGGCGTCGCAGCAAAGCCCCTGCAACATCTTCTCCCGGTGGCTTTCCACGTGGTCGCGTGCTATGCCGACCAGTACCGGTTCGGCGCCCGCCTCGCGCACCGCGGCGGCCAGCGACAGGGCGTTGGAGTTGATCACCTTGCCCGAGACCGGGCGCTCGCCGAGTTCGATCAGTTCATCCCCGGTGGAGAGTATGGCGATCCGCGCTTTGCGGTACACCGGCACCAGCGCCTGTCCCATGGCGGCCAGCATGCCGACCTCGGCGGGACGAATTCCGGTGCCTTCCGCGAGTACCGGGGTGCCTGAGGCCACGTCGCCGCCTCTCACGCGCACATGCTGCCGGGGGAGCACCTTGTGGCTGATCAACACATGATCTCCGTCCACTTCCGCTTCTTCTATGGGTACGACGGCGTTGCAGCCGGGTGGGATGGGAGCTCCGGTCATGATGCGCACCGCGCATCCGGGCTCGACCGTGGCTGCTGCGTCTCCGCCGGCGGGGAGAAAGCCGGTGATGGTCAGGCGGGTGGGGGCCGAGGTGCAATCCGCGGCGTGCACGGCGAAGCCGTCCATGGCGGAGTTGTCGTAAAGCGGCAGGTCCCAGGGGGCGATGATGTCCCGGCTCACCAGACGCCCGAAGGCGTCCATAAGCGCAACGGTTTCCTCTCCAAGGGGCTTCACGTGGGCCAGTATGATGCCGCGCGCTTCTTCAAAGCTTGGCATGGTGCACCTCCCAGGTGCTTTCCGGGCGCCGTCGTGGCGCCGGTCGATTTCTTCGGCGGCAGCGATGCCGCTTTTGAATCGTTCCTACGCTCCAGCGTGGGAACGAAAGCCGGAGACGCTCCGGTGTCTCCTTCTGCGGACGCTGGAGCGTCCTGAGCGTGCGTTCCCACGGTGGACCGTGGGAACGATTTGGACACCCTGCCTCCCCGGAATTCCTGAGTGAACTTGGGGGAGGGGCGGTCCTGTGAGGTCTATGCTGCGTCCACCAGTTTCACCGGGACTTCCGCGTAGGATATCTCGTGCACTTCCATTTCCAGGAGGTCGATGGAGAGCTTGCGGTTTCTGAGCGGCTCGCCCTTGCCGAGCAGGACCTTGCACACCTCGGCGACCTCGAGGCTCGCCACCACGGCCGGGGTGAAGGAGGGGTTGCCGAGCTGCTGCTCGATCCCCTTGCCGGCCACCCAGTGACGGTAGATGTTCTGCACCGTGGTTTCCCCGGGGAACTGGGTCGCCACGTGCCCGTACCACCCGCCGATGGCGCCGTGCACCATGGGGATACCGGCCAGGGTGCATACCTCGGCCAGCTGCAGGCGGTAAGGGATGCTGTCCAGGGCGTCTACGGCGATGCTGACCCCGGCGAGGAGCTCGAATCCGTTGTTCAGGCAGAAGGCGTCCTGGATGGGGATCACCGTGACGGCGGGATTCACCTGGGCAAGCCGTTCCGCCGCGACCGCCACCTTGGGCTGACCGAGGGAGGCCGGCGTGGAGAGGATCTGCCGGTTCAGGTTGTGCTCCTCGAAGATGTCGGGATCTATCGCGACGATCTGACCAACGCCGAGACGCGCCAGCTCCTCCAGGACGTAGCCACCAAGGCCGCCGCAGCCGATCACGGCTACGCGGCTTTGAAACAGGCGCAACTGCTCCTCGACGCCGATCATGCTCCGGTTGCGCTGGTAGCGGGCCGGGAGGATGCCGTTTTGCAAAGCGAGCCACTCCACCGCGGCGTGGCTTATGTCGAACAGTTTCGCGGTGGTATCCTGGGCGCGCCAGGAGAGCAGGTCGTCCTTGGTCTGTTCTTTCAAAAAGGTGAGGGCGTTGCGCATGTCAGCCTCCTCCGACCAGGGGAAACAGCGAGAGGGTGTCGCCGTGGGCGAGCTTGCTGTCCAGTTCGCCGTGCCGGCCGTTCAGCATCACGATGCCGATCTCCTCCTCGGTGAGTCCTAAAGAGAGCACTACGGCCCGCACGTCGGTCCCTTCGAGGAGTTCCTGCTCGGCCACCTTGAACCTGCCGTTTCTGAACGTGGCGAAAAGTTTGAGAGTTATCTGCATGAGGCACCTGCTCGAAAGTTCAAACGGAAAAACCCGGCGTGACCTTCGTCACGCCGGGCGTCGTGTGGGTCCTAGAAGTTCCAGAACTCGTCGATTTCCTCGTCGGTGAAGTCCCACACCGCGTTGTGCGGTGCGACCGGCTCGGTCTTGAAGAAGTCGGGCAGACGGTCATGCACGTTGGTGAGACCCGCTTTCTGGTTGAACTCGCGCTCGGTCTTCAGGACGTACTTGCCGAGGTTGGTGACGTCGTCGCCGGTGAGGGCGATGCCGAAGCGGGCGTTGATCATGTCGATCAGGGCCGGGAGGCACTCCGGGATGTCCAGCGCCGGGAAGGCGACGAAGATGCACATACCGGTGGAGTCGACCGCGGCGGTAGCGATCTGCAGGTTGCGGGAGAGCTCTACCTGGCCGTCCTTCTTGAGCGGGTCGACGTAGCCCCCGACGTTCAGGATGTTGGTGGCGATGGTGTAGCCGGAGGTGTGGTCGGCGCCCATGGTGGAGGTGGCGTAGGTGATGCCGATACCCTTGACGGAGCGCGGGTCGTACGCCGGGATGGCCTGGTTCTTCACGACCGGGACGCGGGTGACGCCGTAGGTGCGGCCGACGGAACCAGCGCCGCCGCCCAGGATGCGGCCGAGGGCTGTGCCCTTGCCGATCTCTTCGGTCAGCAGGCGGAGCATTTCTTTGGAGTCGCCCCAGTTGAGGATGCCGGCTTCCATGGCGACGCCGAACATGACGGCGGTCTCGATGGAGTCGATCCCGATGTCGTCCATCAGGTTGTCGGCGCGGGCGATGTCGTCCAGGTTGTCGATGCAGCAGTCGGCGCCCAGGCCCCAGATGGTCTCGTATTCGAAGCCGGAGGTGACGTACTTACCGTCCTTGTCGTGGTAGACCTGCGAGCACTGGATGATGCAGCCGGCGTGGCAGCCGTGCTTGGGCTTGCCGCCGCGGGCGACGATGGTGTCGTACATGGTCTCGCCGGAGATCTTGTCGTGAGCTTCGAACTGGCCGGTGGTGAAGTTTCTGGTCGGGAGACCGCCCGCCTCGTTCAGGATGTTCACGAGGACGTTGGTGCCGTAGGTCGGCAGACCCTCGCCGGAGACCGGGTGGTCGAGGATGGCCTTGGAGAACGCCCTGGCGGCAGTCTTGAATTTCTCGGGATCGGCGATCTTCACGCCCGGGGCGTCTGCGCCGTCGATGGAGATGAACTTGATCTGCTTGGAGCCCATGACTGCGCCCAGGCCGCCACGGCCGTGGCTGCGGATTTTGCTGTCCGGATCCTTCACGGAGATGTTGGCGGCGGTCATCTTCAGTTCGCCGGCCGGGCCGATGGTGAGGACGCCGGTCTTCTTGCCCAGACGTGCCTCGACGGCGTCGATGACGGCGAAGTTGCCCTTGCCCAGCAGTTCCTTCTCTTCGCTGATGGTGACGCCGTTAACGCCGACGGCGAGGTTGTACCAGGCGTCGCCTTTCGGGGCGCCTTCGATGATGAGGGCCTTGATGCCGAGTTTCGCCAGCATTTGTGCCGCGGTGCCGCCTGCGTTGGACTCCTTGATGCCGCCGGTGAGCGGGCTCTTGGCGCCTGCGGAGAGGCGGCCGGAGTTGGCTGCCGGGGTGCCGGTCAGAAGGCCCGGTGCGAACACCAGCTTGTTCTCGGCGGAAAGGGCATGGCAGGTCGGCGGTACTTCGGCTGCGACGATGGTGGAGGTGAGGCTGCGGCCGCCGAGGCCTGCCCAGGCTGCCGGAACTTCTTCGATCTTGGTGGTGAGGTCGGTCATGTTGACGCGAAAAATCTTATCCATGCTTTTCAAGCTCCCTAATTTAAATTGTTCTACCGGCTGCTTAGCGTCAACCGGGACTCCTTTCCAAAGGGGAGGCTGCGCCGTTTCCCGCGCAACCCGTTGGCCTGGAGCCATGAGGGGGATCCCTTTTAGGCTCGACACGGCTCGGAGATTTTTGATGCGTGACTGACCCGACACCGCTTACGCATCTAGTTGCATGTGCTGGGGGTATTCTTTCCCCTTCCCCCGGAGGGGGAGGTTGGGTGGGTGGGTAGCCAGGAAAAGCCCCCCTCCCTTACCCTCCCCCTCCGGGGGCGGGGATCATGCTACAAAGGTATTACATTGCATCCTTGAAGATCTGGATGACCTGCTCAAGGGTCGCTTTGCGCGGGTTGGTGAACTGGCAAGCGTCCTTTTTTGCGTTTTCCGACATGATCGCCAGGTCCTCTTCCTTCACGTTGAGGGCCTTGAGGCCGGTCGGGATGCCGATGGAAGCGGAGAGGCTGCGGATCCTGTCGATCGCTTTCTGGCCGGCTTCGGTCACGGAGAGACCGTCGACGTTCTCGCCGAGAGCTTTCGCGATGTCGGCGAAACGCTCGGGGCATGCGATCAGGTTGTACTGGCTGACGGCCGGCAGCAGGATGGCGTTGCAGACGCCGTGCGGCAGGTTGTAGAAGCCGCCTAGCTGGTGCGCCATGGAGTGAACGTAGCCAAGCGAAGCGTTGTTGAACGCCATGCCGGCCAGGTACTCGGCGTAAGCCATCTTGTCGCGTGCCTCGAGGTCTTCGCCGTTGGCGACAGCCTTGGAGAGGTACTTGGCGATCAGCTCGATGGCCTTGATGGCGCATGCGTCGGTGATCGGGGTGGCGATGGTGGAGACGTATGCCTCAACCGCGTGGGTGAGGGCGTCCATACCGGTAGCAGCGGTCAGAGCGGCCGGCTTGCCGACCATGAGCAGCGGATCGTTGATGGCGATGTTCGGAGTGCAGCGCCAGTCGACGATAGCCATTTTCACGTGGGTATCGGTGTTGGTGATGATGCAGAAACGGGTCATTTCGGAAGCGGTGCCCGCGGTGGTGTTGATGGCGACGAATGCCGGCATCGGCTTGGTGGACTTGTTGATGCCTTCGAAGTCGCGGATGTTGCCGCCGTTGCCGATGACCAGGCCGATGCCCTTGGCACAGTCATGGGAGGAGCCGCCGCCCAGGGAGATGATCGCGTCGCAAGCGTTTTCCTGGTACACCTTCACGCCGTCGTGCACGTTGATGTCGGTCGGATTCGGCTCGGCGCCGTCGAAGATGATGGCCTTGACGCCGGTGGCTTCAACCTGCTCCTTGATCTTGTCGGCAACGCCCATAGCCGAAAGACCTTTGTCGGTTACGATGAGTGCCTTGGATGCGCCCAGTGCTTTCACCTGGTCGCCGGTTTCCTTTGCGGAACCGATACCCATCAGCGAAACCGTCGGAATGAAGAAGCCGTAAGTCTGTTCTCCTAATGCCATTTGTCTTTCCCCCTGTTGTTTTTCCGGGCTATTAGCGCCGGTTTGATTATTTTAAGATTCGTGCGGTGTTGCATACACTTTCCTAAAACGGTTTTCTATGCTTTCGCAAGGGGCGTACCAGAATTCACCGTAAACGCAATTTTTTGCCAGCCCGAACAATTTTCATAGGATACCGTATACTTAACGAATTCTGTGTTTACATTAACCTGTCCTCGCTGAAAGGTTGCGTTCTGAAATCGAACAGTTGCGGCGTTCCATAATGGAGCGTTTGCGCTTTTGTGGAACGGCCGTTTTGATCAGCAAACCGATGATCCCCGCTGTGCCTTCCTGTTGAATTCAAAATCCCAAAAATTGGTTCGTTTGTTGTGTATTCACCATCTTACTTCCTGCCTCATTAGTGTCGGGCGTGCCTTTTTGCGCCGAAGTGGAACAGTTGGTACCGATATTGCCTTGTATACGGCGAGGCGTGTTTCACGGAGGGATGCGGCATGGCACTGATCGATACCTACGGCAGGCGGATCAACTACTTGAGACTCTCGGTCACCGACCGCTGCAACATGCGCTGCAGTTACTGCATGCCGGCGCAGGGGGTGGCGAAGCTCGGGCATAAAGAGATGCTGAGTTACGAGGAGCTGTACCGCGTGGCTGCAGCATGCGTGGCGCAGGGGATCGAGAAGATCAGGGTGACCGGAGGGGAGCCGCTGGTGCGAAGGGGCATCGTCGAATTCCTGGGGAGCCTTTCCTCCATCCCGGGATTAAAGGAGCTGGTGCTTACGACGAACGGGCTCCTTCTCGAGGAGCTTGCCCTGCCGCTCAGGCAGGCCGGTGTGGCCAGGCTCAACATAAGCCTTGATTCGCTGAGGGCGGAAACCTTCGCGAGGATCACACGCGGCGCCGATCTCTACCGGGTGCTTGCGGGGATAGCGGCGGCGCAAAAGGCGGGTTTCGGGCCGCTAAAGATCAACATGGTGGTGATGCGCGGGGTGAACGACCAGGAGATCCTCGATTTCGCCGCTCTTACCATGGATCACCCGTTCACGGTGCGCTTCATAGAGTACATGCCGACCCTCCAGGATGCGAAGTGGGGCGCCCAGAGCATGCCGGGAAGCGAGATCCTCTCGCGCATCGCGGAGCGTTATCCACTGCTGCCGCTGGTGAACTCGGAGATGGCGGGACCGGCAAGGAACTACAAGATACAGGGTGCCCCGGGCGCCATCGGGATCATCACACCTGTCTCCGGTCACTTCTGTGAGAGCTGCAACCGGATCAGGATAACGGCGAACGGTCGGGTGCGCGGCTGCCTATTCTCGGACCAGGGGACGGACCTGAAACCGCTTCTGGCATCGGACGACCCGGGAGCCCTGCATGAGGCGCTTTGCCGTATCGTGACGCAGAAACCGGGACGGCACCATATCGCCGAGGAAGGGGCCGAGCAGGCCGTGGTCAACATGTCGCGGATCGGCGGGTAGCAGGACGGGTTCGGCAAACGTGGGCCGGGAGCTGGGATCAGCACCGGCGATAGCGGAGGAGATTATGAGCGCTTCTGTAGTGGCGGTGAGCGTAAGTGAGAATAAGGGCGAGAGAAAGAAGCCGTCGCCGGCGGTGCATCTCAGGGAAAACTTCGGGATCATCGGCGACGCGCATGCGGGGGACTGGCACCGCCAGGTGAGCCTCCTTGCCGAGGAGAGCATCGAGAAGATGATCGCGCTGGGGCTCGCGGTTGGACCGGGAGATTTCGCGGAGAACATCACCACGCGCGGCATCGAACTGGTGACCCTGCCGGTGGGGACACGAATCGGCATCGGGCCGGTGGTGCTGGAGGTCTCTCAAATAGGTAAGGTCTGCCACACCCGGTGCGCCATCTACTACCAAGCGGGCGACTGCGTCATGCCTAAAGAGGGGATCTTCGCCACGGTGGTAAGTGGCGGCGTGGTGCGCCCCGAGGACAAGATCGAGCTGCTGTAACAGGCAGCATATTCAAATCAGCAGGCTAAGAAGGGGAGAGGTCATGAAGGACAGAAGCCAGAAGAAAGTGAACATCATCTCGATACGCATGAGCGACGACGAGCGGGACGCCATTCAGAGGCTCATGGACAAAAGGGGGAAGAAGGCTTCCTTCATCATGCGCGAGGCGTTCGCACTCTTCAGGGAACAGTGGGAGCTTTCCAGGGGCGAGGCGAGCCACTAGCCGGTAGCCACTAAAACCTTTGTGGACCCGGTGGACTGTGGCAACGGGTTTCAACACTGTTGGCAAAAGAAAGGATCTTCAATGTACGTGGTGGCTTGCATTAAACAGGTGCCGGATACGACCCAGGTGCAGATCGACCCGGTGACCAATACGCTGGTGCGCGATGGCATTCCCTTCATCGTCAACCCTTACGACACGCATGCGCTGGAGGAAAGCCTCCGCATGAAGGCGCGCTACGGGTTCAAGGCGGCGGCGCTCTCGATGGGACCGCCTAACACGGAGGCGACACTCAGAAAGGCGCTCGCTCTCGGCGTGGACGAAGCCATCCTCTGCTCGGACCGTGCCTTCGGCGGCGCGGATACGCTCTCTACCAGCAAAGTGCTGGCGGAGGCGATCCGGAAACTTGGCCAGGATGACGAGGTGGGACTGGTCTTCTGCGGCAAGCAGACCATCGACGGAGATACGGCCCAGGTCGGCCCGGGCATCGCCATCCGCCTCGGTTTTTCGCAACTCACGCTCGTGGATCGCATCGAACACCTCGACTTCCTTTCCAGAAAGATCCGCGTGCGCCGCAAGCTCGAGGGGCGCTACGAGATCGTTGAGGCGAAGCTGCCGGCCATGATCACGGTGGTGCGCGAACTGAACCGCCCGCGCTACCCGACAGTCCCGATGCGACTGAAGGCGGCCAGGAGCGAGGTTAAGGTCTGGAGCAACAACGACCTGAAACTCGACCCCAACGGCATCGGCCTCAAGGGGTCGCCTACCTGGGTGAGCAGGATCTTCTCGCCGCAGCGTGCGGCGGGCGAGATCATCGGCGACGGATTGAACGACCCCACGGGGACCGCCAAGCTCCTCTTGGAGAAGCTTGTGGCCAGGGACATGCTGGCGGTGTAGGGCGTCACTAAAACCTTATGGACTGATTGGACACCGGTGGACCCGGTGGACCTGATGGACGTGACCAGGAGTGGGTAAAAGATGGCTGAAGTCAAAACCAAACTGAAGAAGCCGCGGGGTAAGGTTCGTCTGATCGAGGGGAAGTGCATCGCCTGCGGCGCGCGCTGCCAGAGCAGCTGCCCGGTGGACGGCATCCAGATGAGCGACGCTGGAGAGCCGCAGATCGAACTCTCGAAGTGCATCGGCTGCCTCAAGTGCGTGAAGGCCTGCCCGGGCTCGGCCCTGGAGATCTTCTACTCGAAGGAGGAACTGGAGATCCTGGCGCAGCTAGCCGGTCAGCAGGACCTCGCCGAGGATGAGGCCGATCCGGAGGAGCTGGCACGCCGCGAACTGGTGGCGGCTTACCGCGGCGTATGGGTCTTCATCGAACAGACGGAAGGGGAGGCGGCCCGCGTTTCGTGGGAGCTCCTCGGCAAGGGGAAGGAGCTGGCGGCGAAGCTCGGCGCGCAGCTCTCGGCGGTGGTGCTGGGCGACAAGGTCGAGCACCTCTGCCATGAGGCCTTCAGCTATGGTGCCGACCAGGCGTATCTCATGGATCAGACGGTCTTCGCCAACTACCGCACCTATCCGTATCTGGACGCCCTTTGCCACCTGATCGACAAGTTCAAGCCGGAGATCGTGCTCATGGGCGCGACCGGGATGGGGCGCGACCTCGCCGGGGCCGTCGCCACCCGCGTCAAGACCGGCCTTACCGCCGACTGCACCGGCCTCGACATCGACCAAAAGCGCAACCTCATGCAGACCCGCCCGGCCTTCGGCGGCAACATCATGGCGACCATCATGTGCGACCGTTTCCGCCCCCAGATGGCGACGGTGCGCTCGCACGTCATGCCGATGCCGGCCCAGGAGGCGGGACGCAAGGGTAAGATCATCCCGGTTTCCCTTCCCATCAACGAGGCGGACGTCTTCACCAAGGTGCTCGAGGTGATCCGCGACAAGAAGGCGGGTGAGGTGGACATCGCCGGCGCCGAGTTCATCGTCTCCGGTGGGCGCGGCCTGATGGCGAAGGAGAACTTCGCCATGCTGCAGGAGCTGGCCGACGAGCTCGGGGGCGTCGTGGGCGCCTCGCGCAGCGCGGTGGACGCGGGGTGGATGCCGCCGGACCGTCAGGTGGGGCAGACCGGCAAGACGGTACGCCCGAAGATCTACATCGCCTGCGGCATCTCCGGTGCGATCCAACACCTGGTGGGTATGCAGGACTCCGACCTCGTCATCGCCATCAACCGCGACAAGGAGGCCCCCATCTTCGAGGTGGCGAGCTACGGCATCGTGGGCGACCTGTTCCAGGTGGTCCCGGCGATTACCGCCGCGCTGCGCGATATGAAGGCGGCCCAGGGGGGCGTCGAGGTCAAGGACGTCAAGGCGGCGTAAAGGTTTGGGAGACGCTGGAGCGTCTCGGGCTTGCGTTCCCACGCCGGAGCGTAGGAACGATGCATCTTGGGAAGATTCCTTCTTCGCCATTTGGGAGAGGGTAGGGGTGAGGGCGCCGCTTACGGTGGTAATGCGTCGACGTGGGGTTGAGGCACCGCCCTCACCCTGGCCCTCTCCCGCCTTCGGGCCGAAGGGGAGGGGACTGGCTCCGCAGGTGCCTGTCCCCCTGGCCTGTCCTTGGACAGCCTTCCCCCCTCCCAACCTCCCCCCTCCAGGGGGAGGGGCCACTGCTCAGTCAAGATGCCGCTGCCATTTTGAGCGGCAACCGGTCATCGAAAAACACTTACAAAGGATACGTTCATGCAACCTAATCCTGTCATCTTCGCGCCGCTTCTGGCTGCGGCCTGCGCCATCTTCGCCTGGAGCTGCTACCGCCGCTTCAGCCTGGTCGCCGTCGGCGCCGCCGAAGACCGTCTCTCCGGCTTCCCCGAGAGGCTCAAGGGGATGTTCCTCTTCGCCTTCCTGCAGAAAAGGGTGGTGAGCCGCCCCTTCGGCATCAACCACGTCTTCATCTTCTGGTCGTTCCTGGTGCTCGCGGTAGCAAATACGGAATTCCTGCTGGCGGGGGTGTTCCCGGCGGTGAAACTCGCGAACCTGCTCCCCGCGGCGCTCTACCTCCCGCTCGTCTTCGCTTTCGATCTCGTCTCGCTTTGCGCCCTCGCCGCCGTTGCGCTCGCGCTGGTGCGAAGGGCGGTAGCGCCTCCCTATGAGGGCGCCCGCACAGGCGAGGCCTTCGGCATCCTCTCCATGATCGGCACGCTGATGCTCGCCTACTTCGGCCTGCACGCGGCGGAGATCGCCATGGGGCAGGAGCAGGCGGCCCAAGCCATGCCGGTCTCTTCGGCCCTGGCGGCGATGCTGGCGGGGGAGGGGAGCGAGACCCTGAAGAGCGTCGCGCAGCTCTCCTGGTGGCTGCACGCCGGGGTGCTGCTCTTTTTCATGAACTATCTTCCCTACAGCAAGCACATGCACATCCTGGCCGCCATCCCCAACTGCTTCTTCAAGGAGCTGGAGACGCCGAACACCCAGCCGCGCGAGGAGTTCGAGGAGGGGAACGTTTTCGGCACCGGGAGCATCGACCGCTTCACCTGGAAGGACCTCTTCGATTCCTTCTCCTGCACAGAGTGCGGGCGCTGCGAGAAGTCCTGTCCTGCCGCCAACACCGGCAAGCCGCTCAACCCGCGCCTCGTCATGCACGACATCAAGGTGAACCTCCTCGCCAACGGCGACCTCCTGAAACGCGGCGGCGAGCCGACCGTTCCGGTGATCGGCGAGGGTGAAGGATGCATCAAGCCGGACGCGCTCTGGTCCTGCACGAGCTGCGGCGCCTGTCTTGCCGCCTGCCCGGTCTTCATCGAGCAGATGCCGAAGATCACGAAGATGCGCCGGCACCTGGTGCAGATGGAAGCGGATTTCCCGGAAGAACTTCTGAACCTCTTCGAGAACATGGAGCAGCGCTCAAACCCCTGGGGGATCGCACCGGGCGAGCGCGGCAAATGGGCCGGCGGGCGCGACGTGCAGCTCTTCGAGGCGGGAAAGACCGAGTACCTGTACTTCGTCGGTTGTGCGGGGTCCTTCGACTCGCGCAGCAAGCAGGTGACGCTTGCCATGACGCAGATCTTCGAAGCGGCCGGGGTTTCCTACGGCATCCTCGGCAAGGACGAGAAGTGCTGCGGCGACAGCCTGCGCCGCCTGGGGAACGAGTACCTCTTCGACAGGATGGCCAAGGAGAACGTGGCGCTATTCCAGGAGAAAGGGGTGAAGAAAATCGTCACCCAGTGTCCGCACTGCTTCACCACGCTCAAAAACGACTACAGGCAGTACGGCCTCGAGCTGGAGGTGATCCCGCACGCGGAATTCATCGAGTCGCTCATCGTTCAGGGGAAACTGAAGCTCGACCACCACGCGAAAAAGGGTGGCAACATCGTCTTCCACGACTCCTGTTACCTCGGGCGGCATAACGGCGTCTACGAGGCGCCCCGTTCCGTAATCGCCCACGCCACCGGGAGCGCTCCCGCCGAGATGGAGCGCAGCCGCGAGAATTCCTTCTGCTGCGGTGCAGGGGGCGGGCGCATGTGGATGGAGGAGCATCTTGGCGAGAGGATCAACCTGAACCGGGTGAACGAGGCGCTCACCGGCGACCCGGGCACCATCTGCACCACCTGCCCCTACTGCATGACCATGATGGAGGACGGCCTGAAGGAACGCTCGACCGGCAGCACCAAGGTGAAGGACATCGCTGAACTGGTGGCGGAAGGGCTGAAGGGGAGGGGGTAGAAGGTAGAAGGTAGAGACCGCTGAGAAAATCCCCCCTGTCCCCCCTTCGCAAAGGGGGGGACCTGGCGCCTGATGCGGCCCTTTGTGGACACACTTGTCGCCATCCCCGGGAATTCGCGGATGACTCGTGGGAGGGGAAGAGCCAAACAGACAGCGGCGGCCGGCGACGGTGGGTGATGGTCTCACGTCGGCGGCTCCGAGAACTCTTCGCTTTCCGGGAAGGACCGGGTGGGACGTCTTGACGCGGGCGGCACCTCCCCCCCCGGCTCCTTTCCGGATGGCGAGGGGCAACACGATTTCTAGAGGAACGCAAGATGAACAACAACGCGGCGGCACTATCGGAATTCATGCCGGACAACGAGCCGGCCTTCCTGGAGTACCCCTCCAAGCTCTTCGTGGAAACCACCAGCCGCTGCAACCTAAACTGCGTCATGTGCATGAAGCAGAACACGGACGGCAGCCGGGTCGAAGACGGCGACCTCGACGTCGCCACCTTCAGCCAGCTGGAGCCTGCGCTTCCGAACCTGGAGGCACTGGTTCTAAACGGCGTCGGCGAACCGCTCATCAACACGCGTCTCGAGCACTTCATCACGCGGGCGAAGAAGCTCATGCCGGTAGGGAGCTGGGTCGGCTTCCAGAGTAACGGCCTCTTGCTGTCGCACCTGCGTGCCGTGTCACTCCTTGAGGCGGGGGTGGACCGCATCTGCCTCTCCATGGACGGCGTCGACGCGGACACCTTCAGCTCCATCCGCTCCGGCAGCCAGCTGGTCGACCTGGAGCACGCGCTGAACGCGCTGGGAGCGGCAAAGGTAGCCTGCCGCCGCCCCGACATGGAGATCGGGGTCGAGTTCGTCGTGATGCGCGACAACCTGCGCCAGCTCCCGGCCGCTCTTTCCTGGGCCGCCGAGTTCGGCGTCAGCTTCGCGCTCGTGTCGCACCTGCACCCCTTCGACGAGCCGCACCTCACCCAGTGCAGTTACGACCTCTCGAGCGACGAGTCGATTTCCCTGTTCCAGAGCTGGATGAGCAAGGCCGAGCTGAAGGGGCTCGACATCCGGCGCTACTTCGATGTGCTGTGGAATTACAAGAAGACCGAGGAGGAGCGCGCCATCATCGAGTACGTGGCGGCGATGAAATCGGACGCGCAGCAGCGCGGGGTGACGCTCGACCTGAAGCGCCTCTTCGCCCTGGACACCGAGCGCATCCATGAAAGCCAGGCGATTTTCGAGGAGGCGGCGCAGGTAGCGCGCAGGACCGGGATCGAGCTGAAGCTTCCCGAGGTGGCGAGGCGGGAGAGCCGCGTCTGCAGCTTTGTCGAGAAGGGGAGCGCCTTCATCTCCTGGGACGGCGGCATGCATCCCTGCTACCACCTCTGGCACCACTGCCGCTCCTTCGCAAACGGCTGGCTCCACCCGGTGCAGCCCTGGAGTTTCGGCAACGTCAAGGACAAGGGGGTGCTGGGGATCTGGAACAGCCTTCCCTTCCGCCGTTACCGCGAGAACGTGCTGCGCCACGACTACCCATCCTGCGCCGAGTGCAACACGTCTCCCTGCGACCTGATGCAGTCCGACCGCTTCGACGTCGACTGCTACGTGAACACCGAGCCCTGCGGCAGTTGCCTCTGGAGCTCCGGCGTCTTCAGGTGTCTGGACTGATGCCTCTCAGCACCTCCCTGAGTGTTGAGAGGCTGTAAGGCTTCTGGATAAAGCCCGCGACATCCTTGCCGGAGAATTTCTGCTTCAGCTCCGTCTCGCTGTAGCCGCTGGACATGACGACATGTACGTCCGGATTTATCTTCTTCAGTTCGATCAGGCACTGCCCTCCATCCATCTGGGGCATGGTGAGATCCAGGATGACCACGCGGATGCCGGGTATGGCCTTATAGAGCTCGATAGCCTCCCAACCTTCGCTGGCGGTTATCGGGGAAAAACCGAGTTCCCTGAGCATCTCCGCCCCGATGGTGCGCACGGTTTCCTCGTCATCGACCAGGAGCAAATATCCTGAGCCTTCCCAATCATCCTGCTCCGGCAAAGGGGCGTGTTCGGTCACCGCCTGGTGTACGCCGGCCGGGATCAGTACCTTGATCGTGGTCCCCCGGCCCGGTTCGCTGTCGACGGCGATCGCCCCGTGATGTCCCCTTATGATGCCCTGGACCGCAGCCATGCCCAGACCGCGCCCGGTGAATTTGGTCGTGAAAAACGGGTCGAAGATCCTGGCCAGCGTCTCCTTGTCCATGCCGCACCCCGTGTCTGTGATCTCCAGACAGACATACACCCCCTCTGCCAGTTCCTCGTTCTGCCATACGTTCTTCAGGTAGCTGCGGTCGCACTCCATGCTGCTCGTTTTGATGGTGATGGCCCCGTTATTTTCTCCGATTGCTTCAGAAGCGTTGATAACCAGGTTCATGATGACTTGGCGGATCTGTGTCGCATCGCCTTCGACGAGCGGGAGCGATGCGGCGAGGTCAAGGCTTAGGCGGGCTTTCTTCGATATGGAGACCTCGAGCATGTGCAGCATCTCTTGCAAGAGACGATTCAACTCCAGGTTTTCGATAACGAACTTGCCCTTGCCCGAGTACGCGAGCATCTGTGCGGCGAGGTCGGCCGCCCGCGCCGATGCTTGCTCTATGCTGCGCAGGTTCCGTATGGCCGGTGAGTCCTGACCGACCCGCATCAAGGCGAGTTCCGCGTTCCCCATGATGGCCATGAGGATGTTGTTGAAGTCGTGGGCGATGCCCCCGGCGAGCACGCCGAGGCTCTCCAGCTTCTGCGAGTGCAGGAGCTGTTTTTCGAGCTGTTGCTGTTCCGCCTCGAGACGCCTGCGCGCCGTGATGTCGCGGGCCAGCAGGATGAATCCGGTGCATGGTGTTCCCATCGCCGTGACGGAAAGCTCGAACCACATCTCTCCTTGCGGCATATCGAGGGAATACACCGCGCCCCGGTGCGAGCCGCTCCTTCCTGCTTCCGCAAGGGCTGCCGTGATGACACGCGCCGGCTCTTCCGGCAGGACGTCGGGGAACTTCTTTCCCATGAACAGGGCCGGCGGAACATAGGGGGCGTTCTGCGAGGAGGAATGAAATTCCACGATGATCCCGTCCAGGTCGGTCCGGAACATCAAATCGGGCATCGAGTTGAGGATCGCCTCCTGCGCTTCCTGGGCGAAACGCACGTTCGCCTCGGCCCGCTTGAGTTCCGCGATGTCGCCTTCCAGTCGCTCCGCCATCATGTTGAAACTCCTGCAGACGGTGTCGATTTCCCCCACCGACGCGCAGGTTACCCGCGCGGCCATGTTTCCTGCTGCCAGCTCATCGGCGACGCGGGCCAGCTCGCTCACCGGGCGCAGCACCAGCCGGTTCGCGGCTACGTTCAGGACGATGGCGAAGGTGAGCGACATGAAGAGCATGCCCACCAGGATGATCTCGGTCTGGCGCACCAGCTGCGCGTGGACGTTCCGCCGGCTGAGCCCGATGCGGACCGCGCCCTGCGTGGAGGCATCGACACTGATCCTTTGCAGGAGCTCGATCACGTCGCCGTTCTTTTTCAGACTGTCCACTACCGTACCGATGGAAGCGTCGGACGGGAGCTTTTCGAGGACGGTTTTCACCTGCGGGTGGGAACGGTTCAGGCTTGCGAACGCCGTGGTCTGCGGGATGCCGTCGGCGTCCTCGATGACGGTGTAGATGATCTCGTCATCGTGCACCTCCGAGACCAGGGCATCCAGCTGCAGGGTATCCTTCAGAATCAGCGCATCGGTGCAGACCGATGAAATGTAACTCGCGAAGGCCCTTCCCTTGTTCTCGAGGGTGAGTTCCAGCTTGTTTCTTTGCGCGACGAACAGAGTCACCGCTACGGCAACGGAGAATACGAGGACGATGCTGAAGGAGAGGAGGAAAAACCTTCGCTGCAGGCTTGGATGTCTGATCTGCCAGGTGCCCATTAGTACCTGCCCTTCGCGGAGCGTCGGTTGGTGCGCCGACCTACCGGTGGATGTTGCACGGTCAGCAGCGAGACCTACTTGATGTTCTTTCTAAGCCATTTTTCCATCTCGCGAACCGAGTCGTAATCGGCATCTTTCGGGATTACGAACCGGTCGACCTTGATGCCGGCGAGAATCCGCCTCCCTTCGGGATCCTCGTGCATGGTCAGGAAGATGTGCCTGATGCGCGCTTTGAGCACCGGGTCGAGGTCGCCGCGGGTGACTATGGGGGGGATGCCGTAGCGGGGCGATTTGGCGATGATCTTCGTCTGGCTGGTGAAGCGGGGATCCTTGCTGGCGGCGTAGTTGTAGATCAGGCTGTCCACACTCGCCCCGGCGACGATCTTTTTCGCCACCGCTTCGATCGCCTTGTCATGCGTTCTCGTGTAGATGATCTTGCTGAAGAACTTCTCAGGGGGAACGTTAAAGCTTTTGCCGATCATGTACGCGGGGGCAAGCCTGCCGGTATTGGATTTGGGATCGGTGAACGCGAAACTCTTCCCTCTTAGTCCCGCGAGATTCCTGATCTTGCTGCTGCGATGGGTGATGATGTAGGCGTAGTAGAAGGGTTCTCCGTAGGACTGGGGCGCCACCAGCAGCTCGGCCCCGAACTTCTCCTTGTCCATGACGTAAGGTCCGGAGCAGACGAAGGCGAGCTTCAGCTCCCCGCTTTCCAGGAGCCGGTCGGTCTCCTCGTAAGTGCGCTTTTGCACCATCTCGACCGGCCGCCCCAGTTTCTTCCCGACATAGTCGATGATCTGGTCGTAATACTTGACCGTCTCCTGCGGAGAGATCATCGCGGCGACACCGAACTTCAAAGGCTCGGCGCAAAACGCTTCAACGTCGGCAAGACAGAGAGTGGAGATGACAGCGAAGGCAATCAGAAGTGCTTTCATTACGTCTCTCCCAACTTCCACTTTGGTTTTGGCTGGTGCTCGGATGAACCTGGAGACGAAAGACAAGGCATAGATCATACGCTGAGACAGTCTAACATGATAATCATGTTAATCAACGTGACTTTATTACAGGTCTCCCGTCATCTCCTGCAGGAGATAGAGCTTCGGGTTCACCTTGCGGACGCATTCAATCACCTCGCGCAGCATCTCTTCATCCAGTCCGCACTCCTCGTCGATGCCCTGGAAATAGGGATAACCCTTCGGGAGCGGCGTGAGGGCGCCGTCGCGCAAGAGCATCACGTCTACCAGGTCGTTCACCCTCCCTTCCGCCTCCCACGGGTCGCGGTAGTTGAACTGACGCGCCACCACGTGGAGCCCCATGCCGTTTTCGAAGATTGCCTTCACCTCGAAGGAGAATTCGCGCGGCGCGCTGTAGTTCTCGCTGCGCCCTGAGCGCACCATCACCTGGGCGCCCGCCTCCCTCAATATCTCTCCTACCGATTCGGCGGTCATCGGTGTCGAGTTCGTCTCTTCCATCATTTAAACCTCCAGTCTCATTTCGATGCCCCAGGGGGCCGGCTTCTCCCCCTCCGCGGTGAGCACCCAAAGGGTGGGCAGTTCCATCCGTTCCGGGACGGGGCCGATGCCGTCGGTGAGGTAGATCACCGCGGCGGGCAGGGGATGCATGGTCTTCGCGTACTCGAAGACGGGGCGCAGGTCGGTGAACCCGCCGCCGTCGTAGCGCTCCGGGACGAAGGCGCTCCCCTTGAACGCCTCGACGCGCTGAATGCGGCTGTTCGCGTAGAGGACGGTGATCGCGGCGTCGCGCCCGCGGGCGATCTGCAAAAGCTCGCGGGCGAACGCCTCGCGCAGCTCGACGACGTCGGTCGAGTCGCTGACGTCGATGGCTACCAGCAGGGTCAGGCGGTGCCGTTTTCTGCTCCCAGGGGTGTCGTGCTCGAAGCGCCGGTGTTCGCGCATCCAGGTGCTCGTCTTCCCGATCCTTCCGGCGGTGGCGACGAACTGTCTGAGCACCTGTCGCCAGGGGATGGGGGAGGGGCGCAACAGGGCGTCCACCACGGCGCGCAGTTCGGCGGGGGCTTCGCCGTCGCTGCCGCGCAGGCTCTCGCGCGTCACGGCGCGCAGCATCTCCTCGGCAAGCGGCAGCGGCGTGCTGTCGGCGTCGCTCCAGACGGCGTGGTCGTCCACGGTCGCGGCTGCCGCGGGGTCCTTCCCGGCGCCGGAAGCCCCCTGGACGTCCCTGGCCTCGTCGCCGAACCCGCTGCCGGAGAGGTTGCCGATGTCGAAGGGGCGCACGAGTTTCGCGTAGTACTCCTCGGCGGCGAGCCCGTTGGGAAGGTCGAACTGGGCCGGGTAGACCGCCCCATCGGGAAGCCCCGGCGTGTCCGGATTGATGGCGAGATCGCAGCAGAGGTCCCAGTCGTGGGCGTTTTTCCCTTTGCCGCGCAGCATGTGCAGGTGCAAAAGGTGCTTCACCAGGTGCTCCAAAAGCGCCTGCTGCTCGGAGGCGGCGAGCAGGCCGAAGGGGCCGGGATCGACGGCCAGGGTGGGGGTGCCGTTTCTGATGGTGACGCCGGCTGCCTTTCCCTTGAGCGGCGCCTCCTCGCGGCGCAGGTTCAAAAGGAAGTGGCCGTAGAAAGGGCGCTCCTTCAAAAGGCGCACCACGGCGTTTTGCAGGGTGCCGGGGGACACTTCTTACCCCGCCTGCGCGCTGATGGCCTGCATGGCCTCGAAGATGACCGCGTCGTGCTTGTCCTTCACCAACAGCAGGGCGACCTCCGGGATCTTCAGGAGCGACTTCACGAAACCGAAGCGCAGGTCGCGCGGCAGCACGGCGATGAAGGCAACCAGGTTCTCTTCCTGCTCCTCGGTGAGCGACGGGGAGACCTGGAGCAGGGCGGTCAGGTCGTTGATGGTCGCCGCCTGGACGTCGTCACGCTGCGCCTCGGCCCGTTCGGCCACCTCCGCCCAGGCGTTCAGGATCTCCTCGGCGGTGACCGGCCTTCCCTTGCGGTCGGAGAGCCAGCGCATGAAGGCGATGGCCGCCTCCTTTCCGACGATCCCGGAATAGACCTCCATCTCGAGCTCGGCGGGGAAGCGGCAGTTCTTCTTGAGGACGCTGACCATCTCCCAGGCGCGCTCGCTCGGTTCCACCTGCATCTCCATCGGCATCCCCTGTTTGGCGAGGAAGCCGTGGTTGCCGGCCAGAAACTGCCGCACTTCGCCCGCGAGCTCGCGCTGATGCGCGTAGCGCGCCCAGCATTGGTAGTCTGTTTCCACGAAGAGCATCACCATGCGGTCGATGAGCGCACGGTCGAGAGTCGCCACTTGGTAGCTCCCGTCGGGCGGGTTGATGCTCACCACGACCTTGTGGCGTCGGGAGAGGGTATGGGTGTGGATGGCGCGCAGCATACCTTCCGCCGGCGGCTCCACGAACTGGAAGATCGCCTGGAGGGTGTCCTCCTGCTGGGCACGGTTCAGCTCGTCGCAGTGGATCACCGTTTCCGGCGCGTCCTCGGCGGGAAGCCAGGAGGGGCGCGACCAGTGCATCACGTCGCCGTTTCTGAAGGGGATGCCGACCAGGTCGCCCACCTCCATCTGCCCAAGGCGCAGCGACACGTACTGGCGGTCGAGCTCGCGGCAGGCCTGGATGATCCCTGCGCTCTTGCCGACGCCGCGGTGCCCGACGACGCATGGGGTGAGGTCGGTCTTGGAGAGAATTTCTTTTACAACCGTCTTCATCTGTTCAATATTCATGGCAGCCTGAACCTTTCCTGCTCTTGAAGTTGAAACAAACCGATATCTTACACAGATTCATGAGAAGGTGGAAGGGGGTAAATTGGATTTTGAATTGGACGAAATTAATTTAGTTGCTAGTATTACCGCTGTCGTTCAAACCCAAAGGGACGGAGGAGCACGGTATGGGACACAAGGAGTGCGAAGGAGGGGGGATGGCGAGCCTGGTGATCGGCGGTCTGATCGGCGCCGGACTTGCGCTTTTGCTCGCCCCGCAGACCGGGAAGAAGACGCGGAAGTATTTGGCCTCGCTGGCGGAGGAGATGAGCGAGAAGGCCAACGACACGGTGAGCGAGTTTGCGGAAACCGTTTCCGACTTCGTGGAGAAGGCGACCGACCGCGCCGCCGAGTTCGTGAAGGAGAAGGAGACGCTCACCAAGGAGTCGAAGAAGATGCTTCTCGCCGCGCTGGAGCGGGCGCAGGAGAAACTGGAAGAGCAGAGAAAGAGGCTTGAGGATAGCATCTAACGAGCAGCACACATCAAACTACTGGAGGTGCAAACATGGCAAAAGAACCCTGGGTGGATCAAGACGTCTGCATCAGCTGCGGGCTTTGCACGGACAACGTGCCGGAAGTATTCCGCTTTGCCGACAACGGCAAGGCCGAGGCATACGATCCGGTCGGCGCTTCCGAGGACGCCATTCAGCGCGATGCCATCGACGTTTGTCCGGTTAGCTGCATCCACTGGCGGTGACGCCTGTAAGGACCGCGTCAGGAAAGTGAAATGAACAGGGCCGTACCATCTTGCCGGGTGCGGCCCTTTTTTTGCGCTATTCCGAAAATCACCCGCCTGCCATCCCTCCGCCGTTCCAGCCGCCAGTTGTCAATCGGCAATCGTCCATTGTTAATCAGGCATCCTCGAAGTGCGTTCCCTTGCGACACCAGCGCCCGCCGCTCACGATGGAGGAGAGGGCTCCCTCGCGCTCGACGGTGTCGGCGCGCACCGAGAGGTAGACGTGGATCGGGATGAAGGCGAGGAAGATCCACATGACGAACTGATGCACCAGGCGGACGTACTGCACGCCGACCAGGTCGTCGAACATGACGAAGTAGCGGAAGACGAGGTTCCCCGGGTCGTAGAGGGCGTAAAGGGCGAAGCCGGTGAAAAGCGCCAGGAGCCCCACCCCGAAGATGGCGGTGTAGGCCACCTGCTGCAGCGGGTTGTGGCCTATGTAGTGGGGAGGGCGGTCGAAGCGGCAGAAAAGGTAGTTGAGCGCCACCTGCACCAGGTTCTTCAGGTCGCGCATCCGGACCGGGAAGAGGGCGTACCAGCGCTGGAACTGGTTCGAGGCGAGGAAGAGTCCGGCGATGCGCAGGATCGCGGCGCACAGAAGAAGCCACCCCGCCACGAAGTGCACGAGCCTGAGCCAGCTGAGGTAATTCGTGAACCCCTCCGCCCCCCCGTAGACCAGGCGGCCGCTTCCCATCAAAAGGCCGGTCGCGGAGAGGATCAGGATGAGAAAAACGGAGAACCAGTGCAGCACGCGCAGCTGCCAGTCCCACACCGGGACGTATCGGAATTCGGCGGGCTCCTCGATGCGCCTGCTCTTGCGCCTGGTGGCGCGCACCGGGATGTAACCCAGGAATTCCCAGCGTTCCGACCCGTCCGGAGCGACGCTCCCCCTGCCGATGCCGAGGGCGCGGAAGCCGTGGGTCATGCGCATCTCCGCCTGCATCTCCGCGCGGTAGCGCGTCGCCTCGTCCGGGTGGCAGAGGTAGAGGATGCCGTCCACCTCGCCGCGGGCGATCATCACCTCCTCGCCGCTGTCGACGCGGCGCACTCTAGCGACGCTCCGGGCAAGCTGCGGCTCCAGCGGGGTGAAGGCTAGCTGTTCGTAGTGGCGCAGGTCCTCCTTCTTCGAAGCCGCGCTCAAAAGGGCGAGGTCGACCGGATCGCCGGTCCCGAAAGGGGCGCCGAGCGCTGCGGCGATGAGGAGTTCCCGCTTCTTCTTCCCGCCAAACGGCACCGGGTCCTCGAGCTCGATCCGTATCTCGGATTCAGGTATGTCGTAGAGACTCATCGCACCTTCACCTCCACCCCGCCACCACCGGGCACCAGCACGTGCACCGCGCAGGAGATGCACGGGTCAAAGGAATGGATGGTGCGCAGCACCTCCAGGGGGCGTTTCGCGTCCAAAAGCGGATGCTTTCCGCCCCCGGCCAGCGCCTCCTCGTAGGGGCCGCGCTGGCCGCCGGGATCGCGGCCGGAGCTGTTCCAGGTGCTAGGCACCACCGCCTGATAGCGCACGATACGGCCGTTTTCGATCTCGATCCAGTGCGAGAGGGTGCCGCGCGCCGCCTCCATGAACCCCATCCCCTGGGCCTGTTTCGGCCAGGTCGAGGGCTCCCACCGCTCCTTGTTGAAGGTGGCCGTGTCGCCGGACTTTATCCTCTCGTTCAACTGGGCGAACCACTGATCCATGCGCCTGGCGAGGATGACCGATTCAAGCGCCCGGCAGTAAGTGCGCCCGAGGGTGGAGTTCAGAGCCTCGATGCCGGCGCGGAGCTTTCCGAGCCCCTCTTTGGCGAGCTGCACCGTCTCGGCGTGCCCCTGTGCTACGGCCACCATGATGCGGGCGTTCGGCCCCACCTGCACGGCACGTCCGTCGTAGCGCGGCGCCTTGCACCAGGTGTATTTCGGCCGGTCTGAAAGCTCCTTGAAGGGGGGCTTTGGACCGGTGTAGTGCGGCTCGGTTTGCCCCTGCCAGGGGTGCAGCCCCTGCCGGTCCCCCTCTGGCTGGCTGTACCAGGCGGAGGAGACGAACTCGGCGAGCTTCTTGGGATCGAAGGGGTGTGCCGTGCCGTAATTGCCGTCCATGAGAAGGGCGGCTGGGAAGACCCCTCCCGCCGGAGCGCCCGAACAGGACCAGGCGCTCTCGCCGGTGGCCATGAGGTTCGGGGAGGAGGCGCCGATGGCGGCGTAGTCCGGGTAGAAGGAGGCGATGGCGAGGACGTCGGGGTAGTAGACCTCGAGGACGAAGCGTTTGGCCTGATCGATCATCCCGGCCATCTCGTCGAGACGCACCTGGTTCACCGTGATCTGGTTGTTCAGGTTGATGGAGCAGGCCATCCCGCCGACCAGGTAGTTCGGGTGCGGGTTCTTCCCGGCGAAGATGGTGTGCAGCCGGATGATGTCGCGCTGCCAGGAGAGCGCCTCCAGGTAGTGGGCGAGCGCCATGAGGTTCGCCTCGGGGGGGAGGCGGTAGGCGGGGTGCCCCCAGTAGCCGCCGGAGAAGATGCCGAGGCCGCCTGCCGCGGACGCCGCCACGCGCTTTTGCACCTCCGCGTACCAGGTGGCGGAGTTGTTGGGCCAGGGGGAGACGGAGGCGGCCAGACGCGAGGTGGCGGCTGGATCGGCCTTCAGCGCGCTCATAACGTCGACCCAGTCGAGGGCGTGCAGGTGGTAGAAGTGCATCACGTGGTCCTGCAGCGTCGCCATCCCGGAGACGAGGTTTCTGATCAGTTCGGCGCAGGGGGGGATCTTGCACTTGATGGCGTCCTCGACGGCGCGGATCGAGGCGATGGCGTGCACCCCGGTACAGACGCCGCAGATGCGCTGCGCGAAGGCCCAGGCGTCGCGGGGGTCGCGCCCCTGCAGCACGCGCTCGATGCCGCGGAACTGGGTGGCGCAGGCCCAGGCGTCGCCTATCCTCCCGTTGTCCGCTTCCAGCTCGATGCGCAGGTGCCCCTCGATTCGGGTGATGGGATCGATGACGATTCTCTCGCTTGCCATTTCACTTCTCCTTTGACCTCAAAAGCTCCAATGCAACCACACCTCCCCCCGGAGGGCTACGGCCCGCAGGCGGGGGCGGGGACCCGGCGGCAAAGTGCACAAGAGAGGTTGCATTCCGCGAGTCCCCCTCTCCCTCCGGGAGAGGGTGCCCAAAGGGCGGGCTTGCCCACCGTAGCATTTCCTATGCGAAGGCGGGTGAGGGCGTTGCCACGAAGTGAGGACGGTGAATCTGTCGACGCCCTCACCCTAGCCCTCTCCCGGAGGGAGAGGGGATGTAGCGTGCCTTTGCGTCAAGTCTTCTTGTCCTGTTCCTCCCGCTTTTCCGTATCCCCAAGGACCGCGAGGGGGAGGGTCTCGGGGCGCGCCTTCTTCGCGCGTTTTTTTGCGATCACCGTCGCGGCGGAGTGGACGGCGACGCCCCCCACCGAGGCGGCGACGGCGGCGATGCCTATGGTGTTGGCGGTCGCCTCGACGCCCAGCCCGGGGACCATGAAACCGGGGAGCCTGTCGTAGAAGGGAGTCATGCGGTCGTAGAAGTGGCGCTCGGTGCAGCCGAGACAGGGGTGCCCCGCCTTGATCGGGAAGCTCTGCCCCATGTTCCACTCCACCGTGGCGCAGGGGGCGAAGGTCGCCGGCCCCTTGCAGCCCAAGCGGTACAGGCAGTGCCCCTGGCGGGCGTTGTCGTCGTCGAAGCTGTCGGCGAACTGGCCGGCATCGAAACTCGCCCGGCGCGGGCATTTATCGTGGATGCGCTGCCCGTAGGCGAAGAGGGGGCGGCCGTTGCCGTCCAGGGGGGGCGGGTGACCGTAGGCGAGGTAATAGGTGAGGGTGGCTGTGATGGTTTCGGCGATGGGGGGACAGCCGCTTATGTTGACGACGGGACGGTCGGTGATGACGTCGGAGACGCCGACGGCACCGGTCAAGTTGGGGGAGGCGGCCTGCACGCAGCCGTACTCGGCGCACGCGCCGACGGCGATTACGGCGCTCGCCTTTTGGGCCGCGCGCTTCAGGACGTTCAGGGCGGAGTCACCGCCGATGGTACAGTAGGCGCCGTCGGCATTGAGCGGCACCGAGCCGTTCACGAGCAAAAGATGCGGCCTTCCCTCGGCTTCCTTCAGCACCTCCTCCGCGGCGGTGCCGGAGGGGGCCATCAGAAGCTCGTTGTAATCCAGGGAGATCTGCTCCAGGACCAGACGGTCCACCGGGCTGCTGCCGGAGCGAAGCAGGCTCTCAACGCATCCGGTGCACTCCTGGAGCTGGAGGTAGATGACGCTTGGGCGCTTCGCCCCGGAGAGCCTTTCGGCCACGTCCTTGGCGAAGGCCCGCCCCCCTCCGGGAAGCGACGCTGCGCCGAAGAGCACCGCCATCCTGCCGCAAAAAGAGAGAAAATCCCTCCTCGTCACCCCGCGCCGGGCCAGGTAATCCCTGAACCCTTCGCCGCCTGACCAACCGCCATCCATGGACTCGTTCATCTTCGTTCTCCGCCTCCGTTTCCCTGCCCTGGGGAGGGAAAGGTCGTGTGATTGAGAACTGCACGGCCATTGGGAAAGTCACCTGATCTTTCCAATGAATTTAAAGGAAAGATTAACCCTGAAGGGGAAGATGTCAAATTAGACCGAGAACGCTTTTGAGACGCGGAACCCATCGAATCGATGGGAGACTTTATTTTCGAGAAGCCGACGCTATACTCTTCTGATTGAAATTTTCTAATATTTCTGCCGTTCAAGCATCGCTTCAAAATCACTTTAATGGGAGAGGTGGCCGAGATGAACAAGGGTGCAGCGCCGCGGACCGCGCGCCACGCGTTGGTCGTTCTGCTGGTCTCCGTTTTACTGCTTGTTGCCGCAACGTCGCGCGCAGCCGATCCTGCGGCCGCCATGCAGGCGTACTGCAGCGTGCCGCCCTTGCCCGGGCTCGGGGTGAGGCCGAACCTTTTGCTCATGCTGGACAACTCAGCCAGCATGTACGACCTCGCCTATACCGATCCCAAGCTCTTCTGTTTCGACGACACCTTCAATGCGGCCGGCTCCTATCCCGGCTACTTCGATGAAAAGAAGGCGTACCGCTACGTCACCTCCGGGGGATACTTCACCGCCACCACCGACAGCATCGCGTCGAGCGGTTGCAACCAGGCCCGCGCCGATTTCCTCTGCGTCAACATCAAATCCAAGAAGGTCGACACCTTCCTCGCCACTGGAAAGTTCCTGAACTGGCTGACGATGAGCAAACTCGACCTTGAAAAGCTGGCCTTGACCGGTGGGAAGTACGACCCGGGTACCGGCATGCTGCAGGGGGAATCGCGCGGCTGCGTGGGGAAGCGCTACGTCAAGATGGTGTACGACGATAAAGGTACCCCCCTCCCTGTCACCTTCGGCGTGCGCGGGCCGATCCCCTCCGAGCCGGGCTACGTCTCCCAGGCAAGCCACGGCGGGCCGACCCGCATCGATATTTATCCGGCGGTTTATCGGAAGGATGAATGTCTGGACGCGGTGAAGAAGTGGCAGGAGAGCGCATCCGTTGATCAGCTCTCGAATGCCGCGGCGCTCTGCATGGGGGGGCTCTACGACAACTGGGGCATCCCGACGCCGGGCAAGATCTTCACCGAGACCTTGAGCCTTTGTTATTCTCGCGGGACCGACTTCGGGTTTGAGGACACCGGTGACATCCGCAACGACTGCATCAATCGCTATAGGAGATACACGCTGCCGACACTGCTCCGCGCAGGTGTCGGAGAGGACATCTGCGCGGCGAAGGTCTACCACAACCCGCGCTTTTACAACAACAACGTCCATACCACGGGATACCTGGGAGAGTGCACGCAGGGGTCGGGGTTCAGCATTAATGAAGCCTGCGGACTCAACACGATCAAGGATTACTGCAGGGAACTCTCCGACCCCTGGCTGAGCGATCCCTCGGCCAATGCGAACCGACCCTCAACCGACGCGGCGCTTCCCTCCTTCATCCTCGACGCCGGCATTACGAACCTCGGTGCTCCGGTTGCGACCATCGTGGCGCGTCTGGCCGCGGATGCGCCGCCGTCGGGGCTCATCCAGCAGTTTGCGGCCGAGATCAACTTCGGGGCCATCACCTTCAACGACGACGGCGCCCGCTCCGAGTGCGACCAGGGGGGGGGAATCCGCTGCGTAAGCCGCTGCAGCGGGGACCCCGTCCCGCAGAGGGAATGCGGCGTCGCCTCGGACTGCGACACCAAGGGGCCCTGTCTTACGGCAGCACAGAGCGACGGCGGCAACATCATCTCCTATGTCAACCACTCGCCGGTCGGGGACCATGCCTCCGGGCTTGTCGCCGCCATCGACGCCATCAGGGGGACCTCGTGGACCCCTCTGGCGGAGACCCTCTACGAGAGCATCGGCTATTTCGCCAACAACGCTTCCTACCGGTTCCAGTCCGCGGATTTCGACGTCGCCAAGCCCCCCTCCATGTACAGCTGCCAGCGCAACAACGTCCTCATCGTCACCGACGGGATGTCCACGGCGGACCGTGCCCCGGCGTTGAACGCTTTCGTCGCCGACGCGGTTGCCAAGTGGTCCGGTGCGGGCGGCCTCCCCGCCGGAATGACCACGGCGCCTGGCACCCAGGCTTCGGCCGCCCCCCCCTACCAGGGAAGCTACAACCTGGACGAGGTCGCCTGGGTCGCCAGGCACCGGAACATCTTCGACCTGGCCCAGGCGCCGGCCCGCCCCAAGGAGTACATCACCACCCACGTCGTCTACACCGGCCCCCCCTGCGGCGGCTACAACCCGGACGGGAGCTGCGCCACCGCCGACGAAGGTGTCCCCGAGAAGCTGATGCAGCTCACCGCCGGAAACGGCGGGGGGAGCATGAAGAGCGTCAAGGACCTCCCTGCCCTTCAGGGGGCGTTGAAGGGGATCTTCCTGCAGGTGATCGGCGGCTCCAGCGTGGGCGCCGGCTCGTCGCTTCTCTCAACCGGAGACGGCAACGGCGCGCTTTACCTCCAACCAAGTTTCTTTCCCAACAAGAGCTACGACGGTGGAGGGAGCGCCGCGGCCTGGACCGGTGAGTTGCAGGGGCTTTGGTACTACATCGACCCCCTTGTCGGCACCAGCGGCGCCGCAAGCAGCGTGCGCGAGGACACCGACGGCGACAAGACCCTCGACCTGAAGCAGGACCGGGTGGTCCGTTTCGAGATGCCGACCCCGCTCGGAGAGGCCCGGGCCACGCTCCTCACCGACCGTGACGGCGACGGCAAGGCAGACGTCCCGCAGCCCGCGGGGTACCCGCTTTCCGTGGTGCCGGAGGCGGTGCAGAGCCTTTGGCGTGCGGGGCGCCTGCTCTGGGCGCGGGCTCCCTTGGGACGCACGCTGTACACCCAGACCGACGGGGCGACGCTCGTCCCGTTTCTCGATACCTCGGTCGACGCCTACCGGGAGCTCCTGCAGGCGAAGGACCAGGCGGAGGCACAGCAGATCGCCGCTTTCGTCAAGGGGGTGGACGACCCATCCGGGAGCGGCGGAGCCCCGACGCGGGAGAGAAGCCTCAAGGCCTACGGCGCCGCGCAAAGCCTCGTCTGGAAACTGGGCGACATCGTTTCCTCCGTCCCTGTGGTGCAGTCGGCGGTGCCGCTCGGCAGCTACCACCTCCCCGCGCCGCGCGGCTACGGAGACATCTCCTATGCGAAGTTCGTCAACCAAAGCGGCGGGTACGGGAAGCGGGGGACCGTCTACGTCGGCGCGAACGACGGGATGCTGCACGCCTTTAGGTTGGGGGCGCTCAAGTTGCACCCGGACGCCGGCACCACCTGGCCGGCAGGGCGCAAGGCGCTCCTTGCCGGGAGCAGTCTCGGGGAGGAACAGTGGGGCTTCATTCCGAAGAGCGCGCTTCCTTATCTCAGGTACCTGAAAGAGCCGCTCTACCCGCACCTGTACTATGTGGACGGCACCAGCACCCTGGTCGACGCGAGCATAGGCGATCCGGCGACCTGCAGCCGCGGCGACTACTGGAACTGCGCCAAGGACGAGCGGGGGGGGAGCAACTGGCGCACGGTGCTCGTCGGCGGGATGGGGCTCGGCGGCGCGAGCCGCCCCTACGGCACCGACTGCGCCGACCAAGGGAACTCCTGCGTCAAGGCCCCCGCCGCCGGTGTCGGCGGGCTTTCCTCATACTTCGCCCTGGACGTCACCGACCAGAGCGTCGAAGGGGGCGCCCCGCGGCTTTTGTGGGAGTTCTCCCACCCGGAAATGGGTTTCGCCACCTCCGGCGCGGCCATCCTGCGCGTCAAGACGCGCCGCGCCCTGGGGACCGAGGTGATCCACGACCCGGACCGCAACGGGCGCTGGTTCGCCGTGTTCGCCTCGGGCCCCACGGGCGCCGTCGACCGGGGGACGCGCCAGTTCACCGCCATCTCGGACCAGAATCTGAAGCTCTTCGCCGTCGACCTGAACGCCGCCCCCCCGTTCGTCGAGGGGCGCAACTACTGGGTGATCGACACGGGGATAGCCAACGCCTTCGGCGGCAGCATGGCGGGCGCGGGAATCGACTCGGACAAGTGGAACTCAGGCGCTGCAAACAAGGGGCAGTACGAGGACGAGGCGCTCTACGTGGGTTACAGCCGGCCCACGGCCTCCGGGTGGACCGGCGGGGTGTTGCGGCTCTCAACCGGTGAAGACCCCAACCCGGCCGCCTGGAAGACGAGCCGGGTGATCGATGGCGTCGGCCCGGTCACCGGCGCGGTGGCGAAGCTGCAGGACCGGCAGTACAAGAGGCTTTGGCTCTACTTCGGCACCGGGCGGCACTTCCACAACCAGGACGAACCGCAGGCGGCACGCGGACTATTCGGCGTGCTCGAGCCTTGCTACAGCAGCGGTGACAACGCGCTCCGGGTGAACGACGTCTGCACCGCCGCAATGTCACGGGACGACCTGACCGAGGTGACCGATGCCGCGAAGGTCGTCCCTCCCGGACAGCAGCAGGGGAACTACCGGGGGTGGTGGATCGCCCTCGACGGGGCGTCCCATGCGCTGGGAAGCGAGCGGGCCCTCGATTCACCGGCTTCCGTCACGAGCGGCGCGGTGTTCTTCCCCACCTTCAAGCCCCCCCTCGACCCGTGCGAAGAAGGGGTCTCCTACCTCTGGGGGGTGCACTACAGCACCGGGGGGGCGGTGGGCGCCGTCTCCGGGCAGGCGGTGCTCCCGCTCTCCAACGGTTCCGCCGCCGACATCGACCTCTCGGGCTTCACCGACCGCGCCGGGCGCCGCAGCGCGCCCCTTCCCGGCAAGGCGGTGAAGCCGCGCCTGGTGACCAACAGCGGACTCAAACCCATCAAGAGAATCATCCACATGCAGGAGCGTTAGGTATGAGACGAGCCGCTGCGGCAGAGCGAAACAAAGCCAACGTGTCGATACTCCTGGCCCTCATCTTTTTACTTCTCCATCCCGGTGTCGTGCGCGCCATGAACCCGTATCTGGATGGTTTCAACATCTACCACGGCGGTACCGTCGCCATCGACGGCTCGGTGCACGCCGTCGCCGTGCAGGGCTCCGACGGCAAGATCGTCATCGGCGGCGATTTCACCCTGACCGGCGGCACCCCGGAAGTGACCCTCCGGCACCTCGCACGTCTAAACCCGGATGGGACCCTCGACAGCTCCTTTACTCCCCCCGTCCTGGACGGCCCGGTGCACGCAGTCGCACTGCAGCCCGATCCCGCTCTCCCGGCCGGGCCGGAACTCGTGCTGATCGGCGGCGCCTTCACCAGCGCCGGCGGGGTGACGAGAAAGGGGATCGCCCGGCTTTCCGGCGGCAACGGTGCCTTAGACGCCTTCGACCCGGTAACCGCGGCAGGCCCCGTCACGGTGCACGCCATTACCCTGCTTCCCTCGAAAACGAGCATCCTCGTCGGCGGCGTCTTCGCCGCGATAAAGGACGGGGTGCCGACCCGGAACCTGGCCGGGATCTCGGCGGCGGGGGGCACGAGCGGGGAGCTTGACTGGCGCTATGCCGGCGGACTTGGCGACGACGCCGGTAACGCGGCTGTCTACGCCGTCGTGCTGCAGGACGGGGCGGTCGTGGTCGGCGGCGAGTTCGTCACCCCCGGCTCGGCCAACGTGGCGCGCTTCACGCCGCAAGGGGACTACGACGGCTCCTTTGCCCCGCCGACGCCTGGTGGCGTGGTGCGGGCGCTGGCGGTGCAGGTGGACGGCAAGGTTCTCGTCGGAGGGGATTTCTACGGTGGTGCGCTCGCGCGCAATTACTTGGCGCGGCTTATGCCGGACGGGTCCCCGGACGTTTTCGACGCCGCGATCGACACGACCCCGGGGGGGCTGGTCTCCGCCATCGCGCTGCAGCCCGACGGCAGGATCGCGGCGGCGGGGCGCTTCACCGTCGGACCGGAGGCGGCAAAACGCGCGAACCTTGCCCGCTTCGGCATGGATGGGAGCCTCGACCCCGCTACATATCCGGCGCCCGACGCGACGGTCCTTTCCCTGGTACTGGCGGGGGACGGCAAGCTTCTTGCCGGCGGGGAGTTCACCATGGTCGGCACCGTCTCCCGCACCGCCCTGGCCCGCTTTTACCAGACCGGCGTGCTCGACGACGACATCCCGCAGATCGTGCAGGACGACAACATTGTGTTGAGGGCGACACAGCGTCCCGACGGCCGCACCTTCATCACCGGGTATTTCGAGGACGTGCTGGGGGAGCCGGTCTCCTTCACCGCCGGTCTCACCAGCGACTGGTCCTTCGACTACGATTTCGGCCCCATAGAGGTCACCAGGCGCATCTTGAGCATCGCCAACATCCCGGACCGGGGTCTTCTGCTCGGCGGCGATTTCTTCTTCGTAAACTGGGAGCTGCAGCACAACCTGATGCTCGTGGACGATGCAGGTGCGCCGGTTCCCGACTTCAACGCCAAGGTGGAGTCCTACCTGAGCGAGGCGTGGGGGGTGATCTCCTCAATCGTTCAGCCGGCTGGAGGGCCGCTCGGCGAGAGGGGGATGTTCTACACCGGCGGAGACGCCTCGTTTGATTCTCCCTGGCGCTATCTTGGCCGTTACCTGGAGACCGGCGAGCGAGACGAGCGCTTCGTCCCCGCTCCGGAACTCGACAACCCGGTAACGGTCCTCGCCATGCAGCACGATGATCTCGTCCTGGTCGGGACCGAACATGGAAAGCTCCTGAGGCTCCTTCCCTCCGGCGCCCTGGACCCCGCATGGAACGGCGGCGCCCCCCTGGTGTTCCCCGGTTGGGTCCATGCTCTCACCGTGCTTGCCGACGGCAGGATCCTGGTCGTCGGCGACCTTCAGTACCCCGGTTCCGTGACGGACCAGGCCACCGGACAGACCGAGCCGGTCAAGAGAAACATCCTGCTGCTTCACGAAGATGGCGCCGTGGACGAGAGCTTCGTCCTGGCGACCGATTCCACCGACACCTATTATTCTCCAACCATCCTTGGCGCCTCCGTGGAGACCGACGGGGCGGTCATCATCTTCGGCGCTTTCGACCAGGTGCTGGACGGCTTCGGGACCAGGCTCGACCGACGCTATGCGGCGCGGATTCTGGCCGACGGCCGTGTCGACCCGGATTTCGACCTTGGGCTCGCCAAGCCGCCGTCGATGGTTCAGGACGAGGTGAAGGTGGCTGCCCTGCAGCCGGACGGCAAGATCCTTCTCGGCGGCAACTTCAACAACTTCGGGGCGAGGAGCAAGCTCGCCCGTCTGTACAACGGCTGGAGTACGGACGATCTGTCGGTCGCTGCAGACGGAGCTTCCGTCACCTGGCTCCGCTCCGGGAGATCTTCCGAACTTTGGCGGGTATGGTTCGAGCACTCCGCCGACGGCGTCAACTGGGAGTTTCTCGGGCACGGCGCCAGGATCCCGGGCGGGTGGCGGCTTGACGTTCTCGACCCCGAACGGTTGGGGGTGAACGCGAATCACTACGTCCGCGCCAGGGGATTTACCGCAGGGGACGCGGGCAGTGCCGGTTCGCTTGTGGAGTCGGTCCGGCTCTACCACCTGAAGCGGACGAAAATCAAGGTGACGGTTACCGCAGCCCCCGCGGTGAAGACCTACGGCGATGCCGACCCTCCGCTCACCTACACCTTCACGCCGGAGTTGCAGGCGGGGGACGGTTTCACCGGCGCCCTCTCACGCACGGCAGGAGAGGACGTCGGCAGCTACCCCATCACTCAGGGGACGCTCGCCCTTGGGGACGGCTATGAGCTCGCCTTCATCGGAGCGTCTCTGACTGTCGGCCAGAGGGGGCTCGTCATTAAAGCGGACGACTTAACGAAGACAGCCGGACAGGAAAACCCGGCGCTTACCGCCGGTTTCACCGGACTTGCCCCCCGGGACACCCCGGCAAGCCTCGGCGGCGCTCCACTGCTTGCCACCTCCGTCGATGCCTCCACCCCGAAGGGGAGCTACCCGATACGCGTATCTTTGGGGAGCATCACCAGCGCGAACTACCAGTACAGCTTCGCGGACGGCACCCTCACCGTGACGGGCAAGACCCAGAGCATCACCCCACCCGTGCCGGTGACGATGACCTACGGCGACCCTCCCGTCGCCGCGGGGGGAAGTTCAAACAGCGGGTTGCCTCTTGTCTACGCGAGCTCCGACCCGACGGTGGCAACCGTTGTGGACGGCGAGATCCGCCCAGGTACAGCCGGAAGCACCGTGATTATCATCTCGCAGCCCGGCGATGATTTTTGGGATCCTGCGCCTCCCGTCACGGTCCCGTGCACGGTTGTCAAGGCGCGGCTGACGGTGGTCGCGGAGGACAAGTCGCGTGCCTACCTGACCCCCAACCCCGAGCTCACCATGCTCTACCGCGGCTTCGTAAAAGGAGAGGGTAGCTCCGTCCTCTCCGGAACCCCGACGCTTTCCACCACGGCCGACCTGACCAGTCCGGTCGGGAGTTATCCGATCCTGGTCGGTGTGGGGACGCTGCAGGCGACGAACTACAGCATCGCGGCGGTGAACGGGACGCTCAACGTGTTCAGGTCCTGTCAGGAGATCACCTTCCCCGCCATCCCCGAGCGGACTTTCGGCGATCCACCCTTCGAGATCGTGGCCTCGGCCTGCAGCGGCCTCCCGCTCACCTTCCGAAGTTCCGATCCGGCGGTGGCCCGCGTCGACGGGAACGTCCTCACCATCACCGGGGCTGGTAGTGCGGTGATCACGGCCTCGCAGGCGGGAAGCGGGGACCTCGAGACGGCGCCTGAGAAGACGCAGCCCTTCGTCGTGCACCGAACCGGACAGCAGGTGACCTTCAGCTCTCCGGCGCAGAAGGTGGTGGGGGATCCCCCCTTCGACCTCGAGGGGAGCGCGACGAGCGGGCTTTCCGTCAGCTTCCAGAGCTCCGACCCTATGGTCGCCAAGGTCTCGGGTAGCACGGTGACCATCGTCGGAGCGGGGACCACCGTGCTCAGCGCGCTCCAGCCCGGCAACGGCAATTACCTTGCCGCGGCGCCGGTGTCGAGGGCGCTCACCGTCGCAGCCGAAGGGACCCCGCCGGAGCTCTCCCTATCCACGCTGAGTTCGGGGGGCTTCACCTCGAACCCGGTCGTGAACCTTCTGGGGCGCGCATACGACGCCTCGGGTATTGCGAGCCTCACCGTGCAGGGAATCGACCGGACCGCCGACGCCACACTTTTCAGCTCGGCCGTAGTCCTCTCCGAGGGGACGAACAGCGTGAGCGTCGCCGCCCGTGACGGTTCCGGCAATCTGACCACGCATACCTTCAGCATCACCCTGGACCCGCTCGCCCCCAAGCTTGAAGTCACCGTCCCGGCGGACGACAGCGTCACCGAGGCCGCCTCCCTCTCGATTCTGGGCACCGTCCCGGCCGGGAGCACGGTTGCCATGACCGTGAACGGGGAGGGGGGGCAGCTTCTCGCCGTCACCGACGGTGTCTTCTCGGCGACCGCGGCGCTTTCGCCCGGCGTGAACACGCTTGAATTCACCGCCGAGCGGGAGGGGAGAAGTTCCCGCGTCAAACGCAGCGTCACGTCCGCCGCAAACGGCCCCTCGGTAGCCATCACCGCGCCGCCGCAGGATATGAGGACCGAGGCGGCGTCGGTGGTGCTCAGGGGCAGTTGCGGCGCCTCTGCGGAGGGGGGCGTCACCCTAGCCGTGAACGGGACGACCTCGCCTTTGGTGCTGTCGGCCGGGCTCTTCGAACGGGAGATCCCCCTGCACCCGGGCGAGAACCGGGTGACCGTCGAGGCGCGAAGCGCGGCGGGGGAGGTGAGCGTCGCGCAGCGCAACCTGATAAGGGTGGAGCGGATCGCCGGCGACTTAAACGGCGACGGGAGGGTCGACCTCGTTGATGCGGCACGCCTGCTCAGGGTCTCCCTCGGTGAGGAAGAGGCTTCCGCCGAGGTCATGGCCCACGGCGACCTTGCGCCTTTGGCGGACGGCGTGCCCAAGCCGGACGGCATCATCGACGTGGGTGACGTCCTCGTGCTTTTGCGCAGGATCGTCGGTCTCGCCTTTTTCTAGGATTTTTCTTGCCTTCGGCGCTCCGAAATCGTATAGACGTCGCTAACGTCTGGAAAAGGAGCGGCTCATGAAACAGAGTTGGTGGTCCATCGCAACCGGTTGCATCTTCGCGGTCCTGAGCCTTGCCGGGTGCGGCTCGCGGATGGAGCTTCCCCGGCATATCGGCGCGAGCCTTGACGGTATCGCTTCCGCAACCGACAGCGGGCAGCTCCTCTACGTGGACCCCGGCACGCCCGGGCGCCCGCAGGCGTTTTTGTACCCCGTGCAGCACGCTTTGACGGGATGGGAGCAGGCCCTCCCCGCGGTAGCGGTGAACCTCGGCAGAAACGGGACGGCTCCCCCTTTCGAGAAGCGCGAGGGGGACGGCCGCACCCCTTCGGGCATCTTCCCGCTCACCCGCGCCTTCGGCTCGGCACCCGCCCCGAACGGGAGCTTCCCGTACCGGCAGGTCGACGCGCAGGACCTCTGGGTTGACGACGCACAGTCCCCCGACTACAACCGCTGGGTGGTGCGAGGCGCGACGAAGGCCTCCTCTTTCGAGGAGCTTTTGCGCCCCGATCCCCTTTACCGCTACGCGATAGCCGTCGACTACAACAGCGAGCCCGTGGTGCGGGGTATGGGTAGCGCCATCTTCATCCACGTCGAACGCGCCCCCGGCGCAGGCACCGCCGGATGCGTCTCCATGCCTGAGGCGGACCTGGTGCAGTTGATGCAGTGGCTTGATCCGGCAAAAAGGCCGCAGGTGGTGATAGGCACCCCATCAGCCGTTGCGGTCGCGACCGAAGGGGTGAAAAGCGTGCTCCCCGCCGACCTTCCCCCCGTTTTGAAGAAGCGGCTCCCGGAGGGGGCGCGCCTCCTGGCGCTCAGGCAGGGAAGCGGCTTCTTCGCCGCCGCCGTTGCCCTCCCGCCGGAGGTCTCGGCACGGATGCAGGAAAAAGGGGCATGGCGTCCGGAGTGTCCGGTTCCCCTGCAGGATCTGGTCTACCTGGTCACCTCCTACTGGGGGTTCGACGGGGCGCGCCATTACGGCGAGCTCGTGGTGCACCAGGCGCTCGCCGCCTTTTTCATGGACGCGCTGCAGCACGGCTACAACGGCCGTTTCCCGATCGAGAGGATGGAGCTCATCGACGCTTTCGACGCCGACGATTTCCGCTCCATGGCCGCCAACAACAGCTCCGCGTTCAACTGCCGCGAGGTCCCGGGGAGGCCCGGGGTCTTCTCGCGGCACAGTTACGGCGCGGCGCTCGACATAAACCCGCTGCAAAACCCCTATCTCATGCTGGAAGAGGCGGGAAGGGAAAAGGGCGCCCGGGTCGATGGGGGCGCCGCGGCGCTCGAGTTCTGCCTCGGCAACCCCGCCTTATGCCGCGTTCTTCCCGCCGCCTCGGCCCCCTATCTCGCACGCAACGAGCGCCTGCCAGGCATGTTGCAGCCGGGAGACCCGCTCTTGGCCGCTTTCAAAGAACGCGGCTTCACCTGGGGGGGAAGCTGGCGTTTCCCCGACTACCAGCACATCGAGTTCGACCCCGCGAAGCTCTCCCCGCCGTAACCTAATATCTAATTTCCCGATCAGGCTACTGCCCCCGCTACGATGTCCGGTAAGAGTGCCCCCTCCCCCCGGAGGGGGGAGGCTGGGAGGGGGGAAGGCAGTCCAGGGAACCAAATCAGTCCCTGGGCTTCTCTCCCGCCGCCTGCCTTTCCGCCCGATTTCCTCTTGTATACCGATGTTCCCTATTTTTTCACTAAGGTTTTTCCCTCGCCCCGTCGATACGCCGATAAAAATCCCGGAGGTGTTTAATGAAGAAGATGCTTAAGGCGACGGTGTGCGGTTTGGTGGTGTTGGCTGCGGCGGCAGCCTACGGGGAGGAGATCAAGGTGGGGGGCGGTGGCGCCTCCATGGCCGCGGTCTTCACCCCGGTGAAGGCCCCCTTCGAGAAGGCGACCGGCGACACCCTGATGGTGCTGCAGTCCACGCCGAAGGACGGTCTCGTCGATCTCCTGAACGGCAAGCTCGACATCGCCGCCGGCGCCGTTCCGCTCGAGTCGATGGTCAGCGGGGCCGAGAAGGACGGGGTCAAGGTGGACCGTGCCCGCCTCGTGGTGACCCAGGTTGCGGTGAACCGTACCGTGATCTTCGTTCACCCCTCGAACAAGGTGGCGCAGCTCTCCAAGGAACAGCTAAAGGGGATCTTCACCGGGAAGATCACCAACTGGAAAGAGGTCGGCGGTGACGACAAGGACATCATCGTCGTATGGGGCAAGGCAACGCCGGGTCAGAACGCCCAGTTCAAAAAGGAGATCCTTGACGGCGCCGAGGTCGCCAAGGACATCCTGGACACCACCAACTACGCAAAGATCAAGGAGAGCGTGGCAGCCACCCCCGAGGCGGTCGGCATCGACCCGCACGGCTTGGCCGATGCGACGGTGAAGGTGGTGGAAAGCCCGGTGCTCACCATGCCGATCATCGCCATCACCAACGGCAAGCCCTCGGCAAAGGCACAGAAGGTTTTCGACTACATGAAGGGCGACGGACAAAGTTACGTGAAGAAATAGTCGCTCAGGCCTTCAGACAGAGAAACGGTGCCTTTACATGACGATAAAGACCAAGCTTATCAGCAACGCCCTGCTCACCCTCGCCGGTATCGCCATCATCGGCGGGGTGAGCCTTTTGGGCATGAAATTCGTTCAGGGAAAGCTCTTCATTCTGACCGAGCGCTCCACCCCGTTTCAGCTAAAGACCATCGAGATGCAGCGCTCGCTGCAGGAGCACACGGCAAATCTCGCCGAGGTGGCCTTCGCCTCGGACGTGAACGCCCTGGCCGCCGCACGCAGCTCAGCCGAGCGGACCCTCTCCGATCTGCACAAGGTGAGCGGCGAACTCGCGATCCTGAAGGGAGGGGAGGGGGGGGACGGCGCCAGCGGCGAGGTGGAGCGGCTGCAAAGCCTCACCTCAGAGATGCTCGCCACCACGCAGGCGCGGCTAAAGGCCGAGGATGGGGCGCGCCAGGCCGACCTCGCGATGAAGCGTGAGCTCCAGGAGATCACGCGGAAGCTCTCCGATCTCGACGTCACCATCCAGAAGCGTCAGAAGAGCTCGGCCCGGCAGCTTTCGGCCTCCAGCGGTTCGGCAAGCGACATCACCCAGAAACTCATGAGTCTCACCACGGCGCGGGACTACCTGAAGGACGCGAACTTCGCCCTGTCCGAGCTCTTGAAGGCCAACGGCAAGAAGGGGGTGATCATCGCCCGCGGCAAACTAGACGCGGCGCTTAACGAGTTCGGCAAGAACCGTCTGGTCGCCGCAGGCGACGCAAGCGTCAGGGTCCCAGCCGAAATGGCGGCGGAGGCGCGCCGGATGGTCACCTCCCCACAGGGGCTCCTGGAACTGAAGGGAGCGGTGCTCGCCAAGGGAGGTGAGCCCTCGCCCGAGTACGAGCAGATGGCGCAGAACGTATCGGCGAAGCTCTCCGGTGCGGTGATCGAGATCGAGCAGTCGGTCACGTTGGCGACCGGTAAGTACCAGCAGGAAAGCCGCAGCCATGATGACTCGCTTAAAGGGTCGAACCTGGCGGGGGACATCCTTGCCCTGAACGGCACCCTCCTGTCGCTCGGGCTCGATATCAAGAGCGACATCAGGGAGCTCTTCGCGGCACGGACCAAGGAGGAGATCGCCCAGGTCACCGGGGAGCTCCAGGCGCGGTTCGCGGCGGCCGAGGGGATCGTGAAGCGCATGGCGGCGCAGCTTGGGAGCCGCAGCCCCGAGCTCGGCGTCCTGCGGGGGGTGCAGGCGAACCTTGCCGGCATCAAGGGGCAGCTTCTCTCCAAGGAGGGGGCCGTGGCGAAGCTGCAGCAGGTGGTAGAGGTGCGCAGCCAGGCGGGCGCGCTGAACCTGAAGCTCAAGGAACTGGTGGCACAGCAAAACGAGCGGGGCAAGCAGGGGGTGACGGCGGCCCAGAGCGAACAGGAAAAGGCGGTCGCCTCGGTGAACCGCGTGGTGCAAAGTTTCGTGCTGGTGGTGGCGCTTCTCGGCGGGGCGATGATCGTCTTCAGCCTGGTGACCGGCATCCTGCTCACCCGCTCCATCACCGCGCCGATCCGCGAGCTCACAGTGCTAGCCGAGGGATTCGGCAGCGGCGATTTCAGCGGCAAGCTCGACGCCGGGCGCAAGGACGAGTTCGGAGCCCTGGCGCTGCACTTCAACCGGACCTCTGCGAAGCTGGGCGAGATCACCGGGGCGCTTGCCGGCTCCATCGGGCGGCTTGCCGATCACTCCCGGCATCTCTCCATCACGGCCGAGGAACTGGCGCAGGGAGCCCGCGAACAGGCCATCGCTACGGAGCAGTCGGCGGACGCGGTAGGCCAGATATCGCAGAGCATCAACGAGGTGGCGGGAAGCGCCGCCCAGGCGTCCGAGGCGTCCCAGCAGGTGCTCACGACCGCACAAGAGGGGGGCGAGATCGTCGCCGGGACCGCCCAGGGGATGGAACAGATCGCGGGTTCGGTACGTGAGGCGGCGGCCCTCGTGCACAACTTGGGTGAGCGTTCGGAACAGGTCGGCTCCATCGTCGACATCATCAACGACATCGCCGACCAGACATCGCTTCTGGCGCTGAACGCCTCCATCGAGGCGGCCCGGGCCGGGGAGATGGGGCAGGGGTTCGCCGTGGTGGCGGACGAGGTGCGCAAGCTCGCCACGCGCACCACCGAGGCGACCACGGAGATCGCCGCCATGATCCGCGAGATCCAGGACGGGACCTCGCGCACCGTGTGCGCCATGCGCTCGGGAAACGAGAACGTCGCGGAAGGGGTGCGCCGCGCAGGCGAGGCGAGCCGCTCGCTCAAGGAGATCCTGGCCGCCTCGAACCGCGGTGCCGAGATGGCGGAGCGGATCGCGGCCGCGGCCGAGCAGCAATCGACCGCAATGGTGGAGATATCCGCCAACGTCGACGGCATGGCCGACATCACCAGGAGGTCGGAGCGCTCCACCGATAAGGTGAGGCGTGCCTCGGCGGAACTGCGTCAGATCGCAGAAGAACTTTCCGGTATGGCAGCCTGGTTCCGCTGCAAGGCGGCGTAACGGGAAGGGACGTCGGGCGGCGCCCGACGTCCGGAGGAAGAAACAGTTCGGCGCGTCACTTGCGTGGCGCGCCGTTTTTTGTTCGTGGTCGAGAGTGGGGTGCGGATCAGAGGCCGGCGCCTTCGGTAAGCATCTTCTGCGCCACGAGGCGCGTGTCCACCCGGTAGCTCCCCGCGTCGAGCTGCGCCTTGATCGCCGCTACGCGCCGGGCCTGTTCCCGGTCCAGTTCCTGCGTCGAGATGCTCGTCAGGGACGACGAGAGCTCCACCACGTCTTCCCGCTTGGCCGGTTGAGGTTGTTGCCGTTTGGCAGGGGGGCGCAGCGGGGTATCCATTCTCCCTTCCACGGGGAGGGCCGACTTCGCCTGCTCTATCTTCGAGGTAACGTCCATTTTTTCCTCTTCGCTGAACTCGGTTGGGAACGTCGCATCTGTTTGAATGGTAAACGTTTCCGACACCGAAGCCCAGTGAGTTTTCTTTCATGTCTCAGCAGTCAACCTGCCCGTCCCACCTCTCTTCGCCGCCGTCCGCACCGCCCGATCCCATCAAAAAAAGAAAAATTGGTTCATTGACATTAAAAGTTGCTAAGTTATTTTTGTGTGGTGCCTGCGGGGCGCCGCGGGCGAGTGGCGAAAAAACGGTGTCAAAGGAGGAGGTTATGGCTAGCGCGCAACTGCAGACGCAGACCCAGGCCCCGGCGAACGCGCCGGTCACGGTGGTGAAACAGCATTCCTTCGGAACCTTCGCCATCAGCGTCACCCTCTTCATCATCCTGGCCATCGCCCTCTTCGTCTACCTCACGCTGAGGCGGCAGGTCCCGCCGAAGCACGTGGACCAGAAGGCGGGGGACGAAGGAGAGGACAACTAGGAGGACGCCATGCAAAGGGAACTTGCCGTGTCGGTGGACTGGCTTTGGGAGCGGATCAAGGAAGGAGAGCCGCTCTTTTTTATCGAGTTGCATCACCCGGGTGACGTCGACCTTTCGGTGCACAAGGTGCGCGGCGCGCTCGTGGCAAATGTCGACGACGTGCTGCGCCACCTTCCAGAGCTGCCGCGCGACCGGCTCGTCGTCATCTGCGCCACGGTCCCGGGGGACGAGCCCGCCCTTGAGCTTGCCTTGCGGCTGAAGGAGGCGGGGATAGAGGCGCGCGCCCTCACCGGCGGGGTGCTGGAGTACCTTAAGGCCGGGCTTCCCGCGGAGGAGCGTCGCGCCGCTCGGGAGATGACCCGCAACCGTGGGCTGTAGCCGTTACCGGCGCTCTCCCCGCCGGGTAGCTCCTAAAGCCTTGCGGGAGTTGACAGGATGGCGAAGGACGCTATATTGGTATCCGTTAATTTTTCCGGCGCTCCCGGGGCGCCGGGTGCAACATCGGGCAACGATCATTCCACGCCGGCGAGGGGCCGGGCTAGGGGCGCTCGCCGCAGGCGGGCCCTAACAAATTTGCAGGAGGCCCGTACCAGCGGGTGCTCCTCAACAAGGAGGCTGCGATGAAAAAAATCACCAGCTTTATCTGCATGATGGTCCTGGCCGTGATGGCGTTTGCCGGTACGGCGCAGGCAGGGGAACGGGCGGGGGCGTTCAGCATCTCCCCGTACGTCGGCGGGTACGTCTTTGACGACGACGACCAGTCCTGGCTGAAGGAGCACCGCCTCATGGGCGGTCTGCGATTGGGCTACGACTGGACCGATCACTTCAGCACCGAGCTCGTCGGGAGCTACATGAAGGGGCAGTACGCCAGCGTCGACCGGCACTTCGGGATCTATTCCTACCACCTCGACCTGCTCTGGAACTTCATGCCGCGGACCGCGTTCGTTCCCTACCTCGCAGTAGGCGGCGGCGGGACCACCATCAGGCTCAAAGGCCCCAACTCGCATGACGGCACCTTCAACGGCGGCGGCGGTCTCAAGTTCTTCATGGGCGACAACGTGGCCCTGAGGCTGGACGCCCGCCACATCCTCGACTTCCAGAACAAGGACCTCGACGACAACATCGCCAACAACTGGGAATACAGCCTGGGCCTCACCTTCGTGATGGGTGGGAGAAAGGCTGTCATGGCCCCTGCCAGGGCGACCGCCGCACCGGGCGGCCCTCCTCCCGCCGAGCAGAAGGCTGCCGCCGAGCCTGAACCGCAACCCGCACCGGCCGCCGCAACCGAGCCCACCCCGGGGCATTACAAGTACTGCATCACGCTCCAGGGCGAGTTCGACATCGACAAGGCGATCATCCGCGACGATCTGCGTAACCAGATCGCCCAGGTCGGCAACTTCATGAAGAAGTACCCGACCACCACCGCCGTCATCGAGGGGCACACCGACAACGTCGGCTCCTACAACCACAACATGGACCTCTCCCAGCGCCGCGCCGAGGCGGTGGTGAACTACCTGGTGGAACAGTACGGCATCGACCGTTCGCGCCTCTCCGCCAAGGGGTACGGCTTCACCCGTCCCATCGCCGACAACGCGACCGAGGAAGGGAAACAGAAGAACCGCCGCATCGAGGCGATCATCGACTGCGCCTTCGACGTGCAGCAGATCCCCCCGCCGCAGCGCCTTTGCATGTCGCTCGTGCTTGATTTCGACACCGGCAAGGCGGATGTGAAGCCGCAGTACCGCGACGAGATCGCCAAGGTGGCCGACTACATGAAGCGTTACACCACGACCACCGCGGTCATCGAGGGGCATACCGACAGCACCGGCACCCCCGAACAGAACATGAAGCTCTCGCAGCAGCGTGCCCAGAACGTGGTCGACTACCTGGTGAAGAACTTCGGCATCGAGCGCTCCAGGCTCTCCGCCAAGGGTTACGGCGCCACCCGCCCCATCGCCTACAACAAGACCGCGGAAGGGCGTGCGCAAAACCGCAGGATCAACGCCATCATCGACTGCGTGATTCAGAAATAGCCATGGACAACGGCCAGGGACCCCCGCTCACCTCAAGCACCCTGGCCTTCGGCAGCCTGTCAACCGCCGCAGAAATAGCCCATCACGCATGGGCTATTTTTGTTGATCCCAGGAGAAAGAGATGAATAAGACCGTGGTTACCCTGCCGCAGGTCTCCCTGATCGCGGCTACCCGTGTGTTGCTGGGGAGCGGCCTGGGGCTGCTGCTGGCCGACCGGCTGAGCGGGCGCCGGCGCAGGCTTGCCGGCTGGACGCTTTTTCTTGCCGGTGCCGCCAGCACCATTCCGCTGGCGAGGATGGTACTGGGAAAACGATACAAAGACTGAAGGCGTTCCCGCCCGGTGAAGGGCGCCGCGGCAGCCCGCAAGGCGCCGAGGCGTGAGCCGGCCGGGGCGCAAGCGGGGGAGGTGGATATGCACAAGCGGAAACTGGGACAACGCGGGTTGGAGGTCTCCGCCATGGGGCTTGGCTGCATGGGGATGACCTGCGGCTACGGGCATCGGGACGATGCCGAATCGATCCGGGTGTTGCGCCGCGCCGTGGAACTGGGGGTTACCTTCTGGGACACCTCAGAGAACTACGGCCCGTTCAGCAACGAACAGCTCCTTGGGCTGCTCCTGAAGGAGGTGCCGCGCCAGAGGCTCGTCATCGCGACCAAGTTCGCCTGGCGCTTCGGGCCGCACGGCGAACTGATCGGTCTGGACAGCAGCCCGGCCCAGGTGCGCCGCTCGGTAGAGGGGTCGCTTAAGCGGCTCGGGACCGACTACATCGACCTGTACTACCAGCACCGCCTCGACCCGGCCGTCCCGGTGGAGGAGACGGTGGGGGCGCTTTCCCGGCTGGTCGAGGAGGGAAAGGTGCGCTACATAGGGCTCTCGGGGGCGGGCCCGCGCATGGTGCGCCGCGCCCATGCCGTGCACCCGCTCACCGCGGTCCAGGCCGAATATTCGCTTTGGGAGCGCGGGGTTGAGGAAAAGCTGATGCCGGTACTGCGCGAACTGGGGATCGGCATGGTCGCCTACAGCCCGATGGGACGCGGTTTTCTTGCCGGCAAGATCAGGACGCCGGACGACCTGGAGCCGTGCGACGGGCGCCGCAAAAACCCGCGCTTCTTCGCCGAAAACCTGACCCACAACTTCACGCTCGTCTCCATGGTGGACGAAATCGCCCGCAACCACGACGCGACCCCCGCCCAGGTCGCCCTCGCCTGGATCCTCAGGCGCGGCGGCGACATCGTTCCGATTCCCGGGACCAAGCATCTGCGCTATCTCGAGGAGAACACGCAGGCGGTCGGGCTCCGGTTCGCCGAAGAGGTCTGGTGCGCCCTGGACCGGTCCGTCGCCTGCTTCCATATCGCCGGCGAGCGCTGCGACGACGATGCCCTTCGCTTCGCCGACGACTCCGACTAGGCCGCCGTCTCCGGCCTTATCAGTCACAGACACAACCATTACAGTATCTGTTGCATGACTCGTTGTCATAGAGCGCGAGCGACAAGGTTTAACTTTGCTCAATGACTTGCTATATTCATGGCAGGAGCCGACCGTCTTTTCCTGCCGACAGTTTCCGGGCCGTCCAAAGCGGCCCGCCGGGTGCGGGAATGGAACCGGCCGATGCTCCGAGACCGTAAGGCTAAAGGAGCAGCGCCATGAGCAAGCATCCCCTTGCCGCACCCGCCACCGAGACCGACGAACTCTGCATCAACACGCTGCGCTTTCTGGCGGTAGACGCCGTGCAAAAGGCAAACAGCGGCCATCCCGGGATGCCCATGGGGGCCGCCTCCATGGCGTACCTGCTCTGGAGCAGGTTCTTGAAGCACAACCCGCGCGATCCGGGATGGTTCGACCGGGACCGCTTCGTCCTCTCCGCGGGGCACGGCTCCATGCTCCTCTACGCGCTCCTGCATCTCACCGGCTACGACCTCCCGATGGAGGAGTTGCAGCGCTTCCGCCAGTGGGGAAGCCGCACCCCCGGCCATCCCGAGCGCGGCGTGACGCCGGGGGTGGAGGTGACGACCGGCCCCCTGGGGCAGGGTTTCGGCAACGCGGTCGGCATGGCGATGGCCGAGGCGCACCTGGCGGCGCGTTTCAACCGTCCCGGTTTCAACATCGTAGACCATCACACCTACGTCATCGCCGGGGACGGCGACCTCATGGAGGGGGTGGTCTCGGAGGCGGCGTCGCTTGCCGGGCACCTGCGCCTCGGGAAACTGATCTGTCTCTACGACGACAACCGCATCACGCTCGCCGCCTCCACCTCGCTCAGCTTTTCCGAGGACCGTGCCGGGAGGTTCCGCTCTTTCGGATGGCAGGTCCTGGAGGTGGAGGACGGCAACGACCTGGCGGCACTCGGGGAGGCGCTCGAGGCGGCGCGGGCGGAAGAAGAGCGCCCGTCGCTCGTCATGGTGCGCACCCGCATCGGTTTCGGCTCTCCGGCAAAAGAGGGAAGCTTCGAGGCCCACGGCGCGCCGCTCGGCGCGGAAGAGGTGTCGGCCGCTAAAAGGAGGCTTTCCTGGCCGGTCGAGCCGTCCTTCCTCGTCCCGGAACCGGCGCTCGTGCGCTTCAGGGAGGCGGTGAAGCAGGGGGGCGCGCGCCAGAGCGCGTGGGAGGAACAGCGTGAGAGGTACGCGGCGCTGTACCCGGAAGAGGCGGCGGAATTGGCCCTTGCCCTCTCCGGGGAGCTCCCCGCCGGGTGGGAGGAGGTGCTCCCGCAGTTTCCCGCGGACGCGAAGGGGATGGCGACGCGCGCCGCATCGGGCAAGGTCCTGAACGCGCTCGCTTCCCGCCTGCCGCAGCTTTTCGGCGGCTCCGCCGATCTAAACCCATCCACGGTGACCGCACTTGCCGGCAAGGGGGACTTTCAGAGCGAGGCGTGGCAGCCGGAAGACCGGCAGGGTGCCGTCGGGGGGACGTGGGGCAGGGAGGGCGCCAACGTCCACTTCGGCGTGCGGGAACACGGCATGGCCGCGGTCGCGAACGGCCTTGCCGCCCACGGAGGGATCATCCCCTTCGGCGCCACCTTCCTCACCTTCTCGGACTACCTGCGCCCCTCGCTGCGTCTGGCCGCCCTGTCCGATCTCAAGGTGATCCACGTCTTCACCCACGACTCGATCGCGGTGGGCGAGGACGGGCCGACCCATCAGCCGGTGGAGCATGTCGCCTCGCTCAGGGGAATTCCGCGCCTTTTGGTGCTGCGCCCCTGCGACGCCAACGAGACCGCATTTGCCTGGAGGGCCGCGCTCGAGACGAGGAACCGGCCGGTGGCGCTCGTCCTGTCGCGCCAGGCGGTCCCCACCCTGGACCGTGCGACCTGCGGCGCAGCCGAAGGCGTGCTGCGCGGAGGCTACGTCCTGGCCGAGGGTGACGGCGGCACGCCGCGGCTCATCCTCATCGCCACCGGCTCAGAGGTCTCCCTCGCGCTGCGGGCGCGCGACCGGCTCCAGGAAGAGGGGATCGCGACGCGCGTGGTGTCGATGCCCTGCTGGGAGCTCTTCGACGAGCAGCCCCGGGAGTACCGTGAGTCGGTGCTCCCCCCGGAGGTCCCGGCGAGGCTCGCCGTCGAGGCGGGAAGCCCGCTTGGGTGGCACAGGTACGTGGGGAGCGCCGGTGCGGTGCTGGGGGTTGAGGGGTTCGGGGCCTCCGCCCCGGGCGAGGTGGTCCTCTCCGAATACGGCTTCACCGTGGACAACGTCTGCAGGCTCGCCCTGCAGCTGATCGGAAGGGGGGAGTGATCGGAGGGTGCTGAAGGCGCCTCATGCTCCCTGCCGGTAAGGAGTGATCATGAGAGATACGCCGATCACGAGGCTGCGCGGCTGCGGCCAGAGCGTGTGGCTTGACGGCATCGGCCGCAGCATGCTCCTCTCCGGCGAGCTCGCTGCGCTGGTCCAGGAGGACGGCGTGAGCGGGCTTGCCTCCACCGTTGCGTCGCTGGAGCGGCTCGTAGCCGCCGGGAGCGACTACGACGCCTCGATCGCGTTTCTTTCCCGTCGCGGGGATGGCGCCCCCCAGATCTGTGCGACCCTGCTCGCCGAGGACGCCCGCCTTGCCGCCGACCTGATGCGTCCGGTCTACGAACTCTCCGATGGGCGCGACGGGTTCGCAACCCTGGATATCTCCCCACGCCTGGCGCGCGATGCCGGCAAAACGGTGGCCGAGGCGCGGCGCCTCTGGGACATGGCCGACTCACCCAACCTCTACATCAGGATCCCCGGCACCCTCGAAGGGGTGGCCGCCCTGCGCGAGCTGGTGCGTGAGGGGATCAGCGTCTGCGTGACCCTCGTCTTCAGCGTTCCCCGTTACCGTGCCGCGGCCGACGCCTACTTGGACGGCCTCTCCCTGCGGGCCGCGCGGGGGCTGCCGCTGGAGCGGGTGACCTCGGTGGTGGAACTGCCGCTCATGCAGATCGACCGCCTGCTCGAACCGCTGCTCTCAAGCCTGGCCCGGGGGGAGAACGCGGAGAGGTCCCTTGCGGAGGTGCTGAAGGGGAAGGCCGCCATCGCCTTCGCGAAGGCCCTGCGCTGCGTGAACCGGGAGATCCACGGCAACGACCGCTATCGCGTTCTCGCGGCGCGCGGCGGTCGGGCTCAGAGGCTCGTCTGGGCGAGTTCCGGCGCCGGCGACCTCGACCTCACCTATCCCGAGGCGCTCATCGGTACGGACACGGTGCAGCTCATGGCGCCTGGGATGCTGGCCGCGTACCGGGAGCGAGGCGCCTCCGTCTGCCGCCTCGACGACGGCGTGCAGGAGTCCCTTGTCCTCCTGGAGAACCTCTGCACCCTGGGGGTGAACCTGCACCACCTGGCCCAGGAACTGGAGGACGAAGGGGTTGAACGTCTGACCCGCCACTACGACAGCCTCCTGCGCAACATAGAACTCAAGCGGCGGGCGGCCTTGTAGGGATGAGGAGGACGGCGCATCGGCCGCAATGCGCAGCCTCTTTCAGTGTGCGGAATTGGTGCATGCAAATTAACTTTTGTCAATATTGTGTCGCCGGCCCGAAAAAAGCTTGAAAAGTGAATAAGTTTCCCGCGATCCTGCCGGAATCAAGGTGGACGCGGCTTGGCAATGCACAGTTTGGTGGAAAAAACTGTGGATAAGTTTCCGGATCGTCCCGATATCCTGCCGTAGATCGCAGTTTTTTACCTTTTTGCCTAAAAAATGTGCAGGGAGCCGTGCGGCGCCGGATGCGCCGAAGGGAGCCGGCAGCAGGAGGGATGACTTGCCGAGGAGGGGGCGCAAAGAGCTCAGGTTCCTTCCGCCCGTCAAGCGGAACTTTGGGGAAACCCGAGCTCCTTGGCGAGCGCCACGCGGCGGTAGTTGAAGATCTGCCGGACCCGGTGCGCAACAAGCGGTGCGGCGAGCCGTCCCAGGAGCCCGAAGGGGAGCACGTAGTCCACGATGTCGGTCATCAGGGTCCCCTGCGGCGTCTCCTCGAAGATGTGCTGGTGGTGCCAGAGCCGGTACGGTCCGAAGCGCTGCTCGTCCACGAAGAATTGGGGCGCGTGCATGTGGGTGATCTCGGTCACCCAGTTGACGGTGAGGCCTAAAAAGGGTGTGACCGTGTAGGTGACGATCATCCCCGCGTGCATCTTGTCCGGCAGCTCTCCGGTGATCCTGAAACCCAGGTCCGGCGGCGTTATGAGCGGCAGGTTCGCCGGGTGGACGAAGAACTCCCATGCCCTTTCGATGGGCATCGGCAGCAGCTGTTCCTGCTTCAATCGGTACATCTTCATCACGTTCCTTCCTTCTACCAGAGTTCGATCTCGGTGAGTGCCGCCTGCTGCTGCTCGATCGCCTTTTGCCAGCAGTAACGGTCGCGCTGGGCGAGCTTGTCGCTGCGGCGAGAGTCCACCTTCCTGCGGTGCACCGCGAAGTCGCCGTTGGAGAAGTGGATCACCCGCCCGAAGTCCCCGCCGATGTCCATGGCGTCAATCGGGATCCTCTCCTGCTCCAGAAATTGCATGATGAAGCGGCAGTTGACCTGCCCCACGCAGAAGAAGTTGTCATGGGAGCTTTCCGGGTTGATGATGGTGGCCCCGCCGAAGATCTTGGCTTTCACGTGGCGTCGGTCCGTCCCTTGCGCCATCATGGCGTTGATCAAAAGGTCCATGGCGTGGATGCCGTAGCGACCCGCGTCGGTGATGTTGAGTGGGAGATCCCGCGAATAGCGCGGGTTGCTCAGCATGAAGTGGTTCATCCCGATGATGCGCCTTACCGGGTCGTAGAGGCAGGCCGCGATGCAGGAACCCAGGAGCGTGGAGATGACGCAGGGACCGCCGGTTACGTAGAGTTCTCCCGGCGAAATGGTGACCCGCTCTCCGTTTTGGTACTTTTCGATTTTCATCGGGCACCTGTCTCCTGCGGGTTTGCAGCGCGGCAAACTACGCCAGCACCTGCCTGATCTTCTCCCGGAGCTTTTCCATCTCCAGCGGCTTCTGTATGTAGTGCATCCCCGACTCCATCACGCCCCGCTGCACCACGGTGTCCGCGGTGTGGCCGGACATGTACAGCACGCGGAGCTCGGGCGCGAACTCCTTGATGCGCGCCACCATCTCCCGCCCGTTCATCTCCGGCATCACCACGTCGGTCAGGATCATGTCGATTTCCGATCGCCTGTCCCGGCAGATCTCCATCGCCCGGAACGGGGTCTGCGCCTGGATCACCTTGAGTCCCATCTCCTCCAGAAGGCGCGTGGTGAGCCACAAGAGCATCTCCTCGTCCTCGACGAGGAGGATCGTGCCCTGCAACTTCTCTTCGTCCGCCGAGCCCACTTCGGCGCTTTCCCCCTGTTCCGGCAGGCGCGGCAGGTAGATCCGGAACACCGCCCCCTCGCCAAGTTCGCTGTAGACGTTGATGAAGCCGCCGTTTTGGCTCACGATGCCGTACACGGTGGAGAGCCCGAGGCCGGTCCCTTTGCCCGCCCCTTTCGTGGTGAAGAAGGGCTCGAAGATGTGCGCCGCGGTGGCCTTGTCCATGCCGCAGCCGGTGTCGCTCACGGTGAGACAGACGTACTCCCCGGCGCGGGCCTCCGGGTGCAGGTAGGCGTACTGGCTGGTCATCCTGACGTTGGTGGTCTCGATGTTGAGGCTGCCTCCTTCCGGCATGGCGTCGCGCGCGTTCACCGCGAGGTTGATCAGGACCTGGTCCACCTGCGAGGGGTCAATGAGCACGCACCAGAGCCCCTGCGCGGGATGGAAGGAGAGTTGCACGTCCTCGCCGATGAGCCTCAAAAGGATCCGGTTCGCCTCCTGGATCTGCCGGTTGAGGTCCACGGGCTTGGGCGATATCACCTCCTTGCGCGAGAAAGCCAGGAGCTGCCGGGTGATGTCGCTCGAGCGGCGGGCCGCGTTTATGATGAGTTCCAGGTACTGCCCCACCGGCTCACCGTCTTCCAGCTTTCTTTTCGAAAGTTCGGCCGCGCCGGAGATGACGCTCAACATGTTGTTGAAGTCGTGCGCCACCCCGCCGGCCAAACGCCCGATCGACTCCATCTTCTGGGATTGGCGGAACTGTTCCTCCAGGTGCTTTCGTTCCGTGGTGTTGATGAAGGCGACGACTGCTCCCACCACCTTCCCCTCCTTCACCTGCGGATAACACCAGTATTCCGCCGGGAAGCTGCTGCCGTCCGAGCGCCAGAAGACCTCGTCCTCGACGTGCCCCACCTTTCCCTGCTGGATCGCTTGGTGCGCCCTGCACTCCGCCTGCGGCATCTTCCTGCCGTCGGGGTAGCTGTGGTGCATCACCTCGTGCATGTTCCTGCCGAGAAGCTCCTGCGCCCCATGGTACCCGAGCATCCTGACGCAGGCGCGGTTGCAGAAGGTGCACCTTCCCTCGAGGTCGACGCCGTAGATCGCCTCGCCGGTCGAGTCGAGCAGAAGCCGCAGCCGTTCCTCGCTTTCCCTAAGCGCCTCCTCCGCCTGCCAGCGCTCAGAGATCTCCTCCTCGAGCTGTGCGGCCTGTTCCTGCAGGCTTTCCTGGGCCGCCTGCCGCTCGGTGATCTCTTCCTCGAGTTGCACGGCCTTTTGCTTCACCTCTTCCTCGGCCCTTCTGCGCTCGTCGATCTCCTGCTTTAGCTGCCAAAGGGCGTACCCCATGCCGGTCACGAGGACCAGGGAAAGGGCTTTGAGGAGGCTAAGGCGCCAGTCGACCCGGCTGTGGTAGCGCTGCACCCGGAGCATGACGCCGCTCGCCTCATCGGTAATCGGCACTTCCCTGATGGCGTGACGGTCCGTGGTGTCGCGCTGCGAAGAGGTGGCGAGGATACGGCCGTTGATGTCGGAGAGGCTCAGGTGGTAGAGGCGGGGACGGGTCTGCGAGATCAACTGCTGCAGCAGCCTGTCGCAGGAGTAGACCCCTCCGAAGAGTCCGAGAAAAGTATCGCCCCGGAACACCGGGACCCAGATCTCGAAGGACGGTCTTCCCTGGATCGCCTCGAAAGGACGTGTGTACACCGCCTTGCGCTGCTCGCGGGCCAGGTGGGAGGCCCGCTTGGGCTCCGGGAGGTTCAGCTGCAGGCCGACGATCTGACGGTTGGGGGCAAGCGGTGCCACGTCGGTGATGGTGAAGTCGGCGTCGACCCAGGTGACGTTGATCAGCTCGGGATGGGCCTGCACGTACCGGCTCACCCTCTCCTGAAAGAGCCCGGCATCGAGCTTTCCAGCGCTCCGCTCGAAGGCGAGCATCTCGAGGTAACTCTTGTTTCCATCCAGGGTGATCTGAAGCGATCCGCTGAAGGTCCTGGTGCGGGTGGCGAGGTCGCTTTCCTTGGCCCTTTCGTTATTTCCCTCGGTGAACCAGACGATGAGTGCGAAAACGAACAGGAAGATGGCGAACAGCACGATGCTGTAGCGTAGTGCGACCGACCGTTTGCCGGCAAGGTCTTGCTGGGGGGGGGAGTAACTCGTCTTCGGCACAACTTCCTCCGGCGGGACAGGGTGATGCACCGCTCATCGGCATTTTGGCGGAAATGTTGAGTTATGTGACGCCGTCGAGCAGCCTCGGGCGACTTAATGATAACAGCAAAAAACGGTTGCACAAACGGAAGAACCCGCCGTTACCGGCGGGTTCATGGGGGCTGCGTCCGTTGGTCTCCCCCTCCCGGGGATGGGAGGGGGGAGGAGCCTGCGGTTATGCGGGGAAGTTTCTCGAGATGTGCAGCCTCAGGATGTCCTCGAACTCGGTTTCCTGGTCGCCGCGGTACACCATGGAGGAGCCGAGCTCGGCGGCTAAGATGGCGCAGAGGTACTTCTGCGGCAGCGTGGCGATCCTGCGGCGGTAGCGCGCGTTGTCGGCGATGAGCACCGGCAGGTGGGCGAGCACCGCACGGCGAAACGGCGCCTGGCCGAGGAGCTCCGGGCGCCCCTGGAAGAAGCGGAACAGGCGCGCGTAGTGGCCGTTGATCTCGGTGCTGATGGCGTCGGAGATCTCGGTGCACGGCAGGACCGGGTTGTCGCGATGGCGCTTCAGGATGAGGCGCGCCTCGTCCGCCGCCCGCTTCTCGAGGATGGCGATCACCCCTGCCACGTACTCTTCCTTGTCGGCCAGGAACTCGGCATCGCTCATGAGCAGGTTCGCGATGATCTCGTAGGAGGAGGAGATGACGCCGCACTTGTTGGCCGAGGCGTCACGCATGATGATGACCCCCTTCTTCTGCAGCTGCATGCGGGCCTCGGGCGTGATGAAGGAGTTGGCCCCCTCCACGATGGCGCGTGCCGAGGGGGTGCCGTCGGAGAGGAAGAAGCGTTCCCAGTTGTTGGCGTCGATGGTCTCGGGACGCCCCCCTCCGGGGATGAAGAGGTCGGCCTCGGTGGTGAAGGGAAGCTCCCCGAAGAGGCGGGAGAACTCGTCGATGGAGATCCATTCCTCGAATAGACCGTCCGCCTTCATGGTCGCCTTGCGGTAAAGGGTCTTCAGCCCCTCGGTGCGGCTGCCGCTTCTGAAGAGCATGAAGCCCCCCTCGTGCAGCGCTTTCGGGTTGAAGCCGTCCAAGTCTTCCTTCAGGAGGATGCGGGAGAGCTCCTCGTGGCGCGCCCCTTTCGGATCGAAGAGGGCGGCGGTGCCGTCCAGGATGAGGCGGATCTGCATCCGGGGATAGCGGTCCAGCATGATGCGCATGGCGTTACCCGCCACGTCGCCGTTGGGGCCGCCGGTGAACTTCACGCTGAAGGGGTGGTTCACCATGTCGATGCCGAGGTCGGCCATGGTGATCTCGGCGAAGCGGACCACGCCGGTAGAGGTGACGCCGAACTCCTTGTGGTTGATGCCGACCGTCTTGCTGGACATGATGCCGATCCCCAGGAGGTAGCCGCGGTTTTTGGAGATCCGCGCGATGCTCTCGATCATGGAGTCGTGCATGTTCTCGTCCGGGCCGAGTTCGATCGGTTCGTCCTCGCGGTAGTAGTCCACCACCGCCGGGAGCTTCGCCACGCCGTTTTGGGTCACGAAGATGTCGAGGAAGGCGTTCGCCACGCCGTACTGCAGCTTGTAGAGCCTGAGCGTCTCCAGGTCGCGCTCCCCGCTTCTTTGCAGGTCCCCCGCTTCGAGGATCAGCACGAGTTTGGATCCCCCCTCGTAGATGTCCTTGTTCTTCAGGTGCTGCGTGTGGGCGAGGACGAAGTTCTCGCGGAAGATGGTGTTCGCGTTGGTGATGAAATCGTCGCCGTTTCTAGCGATCACGGTGCGCCAGCCGCCGCGGGCGATGTCGGAGAAGCCTATGTGGTAGCCGAAACCGAAGCGGCTGAAGAAGAAGGTGACCCGGAAGGGGAGGGCGGTGGGAAGATCCGAGGTGAACTCCCGGCCGAGCTCGGTCAGGTAAGCGGGGTCGAGCCTGAAGGCAAGCGCCTGTTTCTCCGGTACGTAGAAGTTCGTCTTCAGGGTGTGCTTTATGAAGATGAGGCAGCAGCGGAAGATGGCGCGGCGCACCTCGTCCAGGTAGCGGTGGCCCGTGTTGTACTCCTCCACGACCCGCTCGGTCTCGGCGAGGGCGCTCGGGTATATCAGCTCACGGTCGGAGACCGCGGGATCGAAGCGCACCGAGAAGAGCTCGGTCAACTGCAGGGCGATCTCGGGGTGCGAGAAGAAGGCGCTCTTCACGTCGTCCAGGCCGAAACGGTCCGGCTGGTTGTGGGCGAGGTTCGTGTGGCAGAAGGCGATGAAGGCGTTCACGAGGGAACCCTGCCGGCCGGAGAAGGTCCCCTTGGTGACGAAGTCGCGGTAGGCGAGGGAATTCGTCGCGAGGATCTGGGTGTTGTAGAGCTCGTTTCTGAGGACGCTGAAGAGTTCGCTGCCGCGGGAGAGGATCTCGCCGTCGCGGCGGCGCACGTAGAAGGTCCCGAGGAAGAGCGGGTGCACGCCGTTGGAGATGGTGAGGCAGTAGGCGCGGTTAACGCCGAGGTCGAGGCGGTTGAACACCTCCATCACCTGGAGCAGGAAGTCGTGCTGCGGCGGGTTGGCGACGGCGAAGTGGATGCGCGACTCTTTCCCCCCCTCCATCTCCTCGACGTCCAGGTAGAGACCTCCGGCCTGATTCCCTTTCTGATAGAGGTTCAGCACCTGGGCCAGGCGCTCGGGCCACGCCATGCGGACGTAGTTCTCGTTGTTGAGCCAGATTATGCGCAGGAGGCGGTCCAGGTTGCCCATGGCGAAGTCCGGGTAGCTATTGCGCAGCGCCTTTGCCACTTTGGACCGTATCGCGGCAGGAACCTCTTTACCCCCCTCCAGGATCTCCTTGTTGCTTTTCCTGTCGAACTCGAAGCGCTGGATTTCGAGGGTGCGGTCGCTTCCCGGGAGCGGATTCTCCGAGTGGCCGATCATGGCGTACGAGATCTCCCGCTCGGGGATGCGGCGCAGCGTGTCGTACAGGGACCCCGGCACGTTGGGGAGCGCCTGGATCAGGCATTTTTCACGGTCGGCGAGCACGAGACGGCGGTTTTGGGCGAGGCTTCCCATCTCGCGTTCGAGAAGGGCCATCGCCTCCGGCTCGTCCTTCATGGCGATGAAGAAGTAAGGGGGGAACTGCTCCATGAGCCAGGAACGGTTCTCCATGATCTGGGTGCTCAGTCTTTTAAGCTCTGCGGCGGTTGCTTTCATTGCTCGTAACTCCCTTCTGAGAAAGGTTGATGGTGCATAAGGACCTTGGTTTCTATTGCCGTTAGAACATGAGCTTAGCCAGCACGAACCCGATGCCTATCGATGAGAAGGTGGCGACGAGCCCGGGAATCATGAAACTGTGGTTCAGGACGTAGCGTCCGATCCCCGTGGTGCCGGTGCGGTCGAAGTTGATCGCGGCGACCACGGTCGGGTAGTTCGGGATGAAGAAATAGCCGTTCACCGCAGGGAACATGGCGATGAGAAACGGCGCCGGGATGCCTAGGCTGATGCCTAGCGGCATGAGTGCCCGCACCGTCGCCGCCTGGCTGTAGAGCAGGATGGAGAGGACGAAGAGGGCGAAGGCGAAGAGCCACGGCGCTGTGGTTACCATCTCCTTGATGGAGCCGCTCAGGAAGTCCATGTTCCCCTGGAAGAAGGTGTCGCCCATCCAGGCGATACCGAAGATGGCGATGACCGCCTGCACCCCGGCGATGAAGACGCTCCCCTCGGCGACCTTGTGGATCTTCACCTTGCAGATAAGGAGCATGAGTGCGGCGATGGAGAGCATGACGATCTCGATCACGTGCGGCATCCCCATCTTTTCCTTGTTCTGCGCGGGGCGCTTGTCGTCGAACTTGACGATATGGTAGCCGAAGGGCGTCTTTATCACTTCGGTCAGGTCGCCCGGTTTCTTCAGTTTCGCGCACGCTTTCTCGAATTCGGGGATCATTTTCCCCTTCGCCTGCCAGCCGAGGTCGCCGCCGGTGGTCGCGGTGGCGTCGATGGAGCACTGCTTGGCGATATCGGAGAAGCTCCCGCCGGATTTAAGCTGGGCGAGCACCTCTTTCGCCTCGGATTCGCTTCTTACCACGATGTGGCTGATGCGGGTGTCGCTACCGACGCTCCATTCCGGGCGCATCTGCGGGAAGGAGCCGAAAAGGACCACGAGGATGGTGCCCAAGAGGAAGAGGGCGACCGCGATCTTGGCGGTTGCCGGGGTGTTCCTGATCGCCTCGTTCACCTTGGCGGTGTCGGCATGCGCGGCGCGCGGCGGGGGGACGGTCCCCTCCTGCAGGCGCTTCTGGTATTCAGGATCCTGGTCCAGTTCCTTACCGAGCTTGTTGGAGATGAAAGCGGCGATGATGACGCCGATCAAGGTGGAGGGGATACAGACCTTCAGGATGTCGATCAGTTCGACGTTGAAGCCGAACTTGGCGGCGGACCCGCCGAGAAGGCCGAGAAGTGCCACGGTCGCCGCGGCGATCGGGCTGGCGGTGATGGCCTGCTGCGAGGCGATGACCGAGATGGACATCGGGCGTTCCGGGCGTACCCCGGTCTCGCGCGCCACCTCGGCGATTACCGGAAGCACCGAATAGGCGACGTGGCCGGTGCCGGCGAAGAGGGTGAAGAAGTAGGTCACCATCGGACCCAGGAAGGTGATGCGGTCCGGGTTGTTCCTGAGGATGCGCTCGGCGAGGGCGACGAGGTAGTCGAGCCCTCCGGCCGCCTGCAGGACTCCGGCGGCGGTGACCACCGCGGCGATCATCAGCATGACGTCGATGGGGGGTGCGGTAGGCTGCAGGTGAAACACGAAGGTGAGGACTGCGAGTCCGAGGCCGCCGAGAACGCCCAGGCCGATGCCGCCAAGGCGTGCCCCTACGAAGATTGCTGCCAGTACCACTGCGAATTCGAGCCAGAACATGATGATTCTCCCCTCTGAGGTGGTCGGACGTCCACGCGTCCATGACCTGGACATAGCATCGGGGATGCCAAGGGGAGTGTTTTGAGGCAAGCCTTTGTATTGGCAACGTTTTCTAGCGGTGAACGCGGCGTGACTTGCGCGCCGGGGGGTATGCCTTCGGGAATAGGGGTGAGCATCACGTGGGAAAAACCGACGAAACTACGTGTGGTTAATGAACAGTATTACCATCGCTATAGTATGCCCGCGGGCATACCCCTTTTGATGATGTTCACACGGGAATTTGGGGCATCAGGGGGGATCTCCCCACGAAGCGCAGCAGTAGGCGCCAGGCCCCCCCTTTTGCGAAGGCTCTTTAGGAAACTCCGAGGGGAGCCAATTGTTACTTGTCGTAGCAGAGAACATGCCCCTAACGTCCCCCCCCTTTGCGAAGGGGGAGCCTGTCCCCCGTTGAGATCGTTCCTACGGTCCTCCGTGGGAACGCACGTTAGGGACGCTCCAGCGTCCCTAAGCGGACGCCGGAGCGTCCGAGGCTTTGCGTTCCCACGCTGGAGCGTAGGAACGATGTGACTAAGAACCAAGCGCGAGGCCTAACGTTCCCCCCTTTGCGAAGGGGGGACAGGGGGGATTTGCCTTGGTAAGCGCGCACGCTGCGCAGGTAGACGCCGGATGTCCGGCAACAAGCCCGTCTCAGCGTGAAGGTGGTGTGGCGGGTGCCAGCTCGCGCAGCGCCCGTTCAATGGCGCGTATGTCGCAGCCGTCGACGACCTTTTTCCCGCCGTCGAAGACGATGGTGGGGACGATCTCGCCGCCGTAGAGCTCGCGCCAATCCTTGCGGGCGTTGGGGTCTTTCCGGATGTCGCGTACCGTGAAGGGAATTCCTTTCGTGGTGAAATAACTTTCCACCTCTTCGCAGTAGCTTCAGCCGCTGCCGACGAACATCACGATGGACGGGTAGGAGCGGGCGCCCGTTTCCGGCACCGGTGCCGTTGCGCATCCGACGAGCGACGGCGCGAGTAGAAACACCGCCAAGGCGGCCGCCAGTGCCATTGTCCAGTATCGCCGGAAAAGCCGGGCGCTCCTATTTAGGTGTTTTGTCATCGGTTCCTCCGCATAATTTTTACTTACCGGGAATCCGGGAGGCGGATGCAGCTCCCCACGAACCGTAGCAGGTGACCTGACGTTCCCCCCTTTGTATAGACCGGGGACATGAGTTACACATTTGAGATCGTTCCTACGGTCCTCCGTGGGAACGCACGTTTGGGACGCTCCAGCGTCCCCTAAGCAGACGCCGGAGCGTCCGAGGCTTTCCGTTCCCACGCTGGAGCGTAGGAACGATCTGAAATCACCGCGGCGATCGACATCCGGCGTCTGCTTGCGTGACGCCCCCCGCAAAAGGTGCTGAACATACTGGCCAAGAGACTAAATCCCCTCTGTCCCCCCTTCGCAAAGGGGGGGACGTTAGGGCATGCTCTCTGCTAGACAAGTAACACCATTGGCTCCCCGGAATTCCCGGATGAACCTTCGCAAAGGGGGGAACGTTAGGGGGCGTGCAGAACTTCGTAGCAAACTGCACTTCGCGTGCCTCCGCGATTTAAAAATCATTCCCTGCGCTGCTTGAGCCTCTTGCTGAGCGTGGGCTGCGAGACCCCTAAAAGCCTGGCCGCGATGGACTGGTTACCCTCCGCCCGGCGCACCGCCTCGGCGACCAGGAGATCGATCGCCTCGGTGAAGCCGGGAAGCCGCTCCACGTGGAAGAACGGGTTTTCCGACGGCTCGGCGTGCAACTCCTCCGCGGCATGCGCCGGACGCTCCCCTATGGCCCGGATGAACGCCTCCATGGAGAGGACGCCCCCTTGATGCAGGCTGACCGCGTCGTACACCATCGCCTTCAACTCGCGCACGTTTCCCGGGAAGTCGTAGGTGGAGAGGAGCACGGCCAGCTCCTTCGGGAGGGTCGGCTTTTTCCTGCCGAACTCGGCGCAGGCAAGCTCCATGAAGTGATCCAAGAGGAGCGGGATATCCTCCTTTCTCTTTCTTAGTGGCGGGACGTGCAGGTGGTGCGCACGCAGCCGGTAGTAGAGGTCCTTTCTGAAGGCACCCGCCGCCTGGCGCTCCGCCAGGTCCTGGTGCGTCGCCACGACAACGCGGGCCCTCATGCGCCTCGGCCGGTCGCTCCCGATCGGGTAGTATTCCCCTTCCTGCAAAAGCCTCAAGAGCTTCACCTGGGACCCCATGCTCAGGTCGCCGATCTCGTCCAGAAAAAGAGTCCCATCCGCCGCCTGCTCGATCATGCCGCTTCTCGCCTCGGCGGCCCCGGTGTAGGCCCCCTTGACGTGCCCGAAGAGGGTGTCCGATACCATGGCGTCGTCGAGCCCCGCCACGTTCACCGCGACGAACTGCCCCTTACGGCCGGAAAGACGGTGCAGGGCCGCCACCACCAGTTCCTTGCCGACGCCGCTCTCCCCGGTAACCAGGATCGGCTGCGAGCTCACCGCCACCGCCTCGATGTACTGGAAGATGGAGCGCATCCCCTTGTCGCCGGTCACGATGTCGCGGAACGCCTCCGGGTGCTCCAGCCTGTCGTACAGGAAGCGGTTTCTGAGCTCCCGGTTCTCAAGCTGCAGCTCCTTCTCGCGCACCGCCCGCTTCACCCCCTTGACGATGCGCCCCTCCTCGGAGGTCTTCACGTAGTAGTCGAAGGCGCCGCTTCTCATGCACTGCACCGCGGTCTCCAGCTGGTTCAACCCGCTCACGATGATCACGGTCACCTCGGGATGCTCCTCGGCGATCCGCTCCAAAAGCTCCTCGCCGGAGAGGTGCGGCATGGTGAGATCGAGGAGCACGAGCCCGATCTCGTGCCGCGCCATCAGCGAGAGCGCCTCGCGGCTGTCCTGACAGGTGATGATGTTGTTCAGCCCGGCGCGCTCCAGCGTGATGCTCATCGAGTAGAGCCAGTCCGGCTCGTCGTCCACAAGGAGGATGCCGAAAGACGGGTAAAGGGTCGCACTCATGACTGCTGCTCCTTTGGCTGTGGTACGGGAAGGGTGAGCCGTGCCGTGGTCCCGGTGCCGGGCTTTGAGGTGAAGGCGAGCCCGCCGCCGTGCTCCTTCGCGATGCCGCTCGATACGGAAAGCCCGAGGCCGGTCCCGCCGCTCTCACGCTTCGTGGTGAAGAACGGATCGGTCAGGTGCTGCAGGTGTTCCGGCGCGATCCCCGTCCCCTGGTCGCGCACCTCGAGGATGACCGAGTTTTCACCGGCGTCGAACCAGGTGGCAAGCTCGATGCCGCGGTCCGGGGAGGGAAGCGCCTGGCAGGCGTTCACCAGGAGGTTCACCACCACCTGCTCGATGCGCTGGGCGCTTCCCTGCAGTTTCGGGATACCGTCGCCGAGCGACACGGTGAAGTTCTCCGTGCTCTTATCGATCAGGTTCCCCAGAAGACGCAGGGCCGCCTGCACCGTCTCGTTCAAGTCGAGCTCCGCGGTCTTGCCCGGCTCCTGCTGTCTCGCGAAGTCCTTGAGGTCCTCCACGATGAGCTTCACCCGGCGCGACCCATCCTGCATCTGCCCCATGAGCTTAGGCAGCACCTCGCGCATCCGGGAGTAGGGTAGACCGCCGAACTCGAAATCGCCGTGCCGCTCGAAATGCTCCTCGAGGATCGGCTCCGCGTCCCGAAACGCCTCCATCATCACCGGGAGGTTCAAAAGGATCAGGCCGTTCGGGTTGTTGATCTCGTGGGCGACCCCGGAAACCAGGATCCCGAGCGCCGCCATCTTGTCCGCCTGCACGAGCTGCTGCTGGCGGTTTCTGAGCTCCTCCTCGGCGTGGCGCCGCTCCTCGACCTCGCGGGTGAGCTCGGCGGTGCGCGCGGCCACCTCACGCTGCAGCGTGCGCGACCAGAGCACCGTCCCCCCCACGAGCAGGATGAGCGGCAGCACGACGATGGCGCCGTACTTGAACACCTCGCTCCAGGTGAGCCCCGGCGGTTCCAAGACGCCGAGCCACCTGTTGTAGATCCTCTGGTACTCGCCGGTTTTCTTGAGTATGGCGAGCCCCTCGTTGAAGCGGGCCAGAAGCGCCGCGTTCCCTTTCTTCACCGCGAAACAGTACTGCTGCGCCGATACCGGGTCGCCCACCGCCTCGAGGTTCGTAAGCCCCAGTTCCCGGATCAGGTAGAGGCCGGGTAGCTTCGCCATCACCGCGTAGTCGTGCTTTCCAGAGGCGAGCGAGCGCAGCACGTCGGCGTGGGTGGGGACCGGGACGATCTTCGCCCCCACCTTTTTCGCCGCGAGGAACTCCTGCATGATGCCGTCGTTCAAAACGAGGACTTCCTTGCCGCGCAAGTCCGCCAGGGTGAGATGGCGGTTGCCCCCTTTGCGGGCGAAGATGGAGTGGTGCACGATGGTGTGCGGCGGCGAGAAGTCTATGCTCTGCGCACGCTCGTCCGAGAATGACATCCCTTCCAGGATGTCGACGTTGCCGTCAATAAGGTCCCTGCGCCGCTCCGACCACGCACCCAGGCGGATGTCGACCTTGAGCCCCATGACGCGGGCCACCGCGCGGGTGAGTTCCACGTTGTACCCGGCAGGCCTGTCCTCCCGGTCCAGGAACTCGTACGGGGGGTAGCTCCGGTCGCCGCCTACCACCACGAGCGTCGGTCCCTCTCCCCCCTCCGCCGTACCTTCGGCGGCGCGGGCACCTGGCAGGCACAGTGTCAGCGAGGCGGCGACAAGGCACAAGAGGGTGACCAGTATGAATCTGAAGCGGGCAGATATAGTCATCATCGATGCAGCTTATCTGTCAATCCGGCAGCTTGCAAGCGGTTCTTCCGGCTGTCACTATCGGCGCGACGGCATTGAGCCATTATTTTTCACCAATGTTTGTTGCGCCTGCGGGAATTCCCTTAAGTGCCCGGAACACGCGCCGAAGACAACGATATGACCTGCGCCGGGCTTATCTTCGGAGGATTTCCGTTCCGAATACACATTACATATCGAAGAGGTACCTTATGAACCTGAGAAGCAAGGTAAACGTTACTGTTGTCATAATGTTTGCCGTGGCGCTCATCGCGCTCATCGTCGCCGCCACCAGCAGCACCCGAAAGATCATGGGGGGGATGATAAGCAGTTCCCAGGTGGCGCTTGCGACGGACAACGCTGGCAGCGTAAACGCCTGGCTCCTGTCGAAGCAGGCCATTATCGCGGCGGGCGCCAAGGACCTCTCCAAGGAGCAGGGGCAGTCCAAAGAGCAGATCATGAAACTCGTGCAGCTTCTGGCCGGTGCCGGCGGCTTCTCCACGGTCTACCCCGGATACGAGAACGGCGTCTTCGTCTCCTCCGACGGCTGGGTCCCGGATGCCGGGTGGGACCACCGTAAGAGGCCCTGGTACGAGAAGGCCAAGAGCGAGATGAAGGTGTCGCAGACCGAGCCGTACGTCGACGCTCAGACCGGCAAGACCATCATCTCCTTCATCGCCCCGATCACCGCCGGGGGCGCCTTCACCGGCGTGCTCAGCTCCGACATCATGCTGGACGATGTCATAAAGCAGGTGCTGGACGTGAAGGTGGGGGGCTCCGGTTACGCCTTCGTCATCGACAAGTCCGGGAAGATCCTGATCCACCCGAAGAAGGACCTGGTGCTGAAGAAGAAGTTCCAGGAGGTGGCACCAGGTGTCGGGGATCTGAGCGCCAAGCTTGCGGCGGCACCGAGCGGGACGATCGAATACACCGCAGACGGGGTGGATAAAATCGCCACCTACGCCAAGATCCCCGCTGCAGACTGGTACCTCTGCGTGACTACCGTCAAGTCCGAGGCGTTCGCCCCCGTTAACAAGCAGGTAACCGCGCTGGTGGTGCTGGGCGCCATCTTCCTTGCCGGCGGCATCACGCTGATCTTTTTCGTGCTGCGCCGTCTTCTGAGTCCGCTGGGGATCCTATGCCACCGCGTGTCCGATCTGGCCGAGGGGGAGGGGGACCTCACCAAGCGCGTCGACGTAGGGGACCGCAAGGACGAGATCGGCCTTCTCGCCGACAAGCTGAACACCTTCGTCGAGCACATGGGAGGGATCATCGGCCAGATGGCCGACGCCTCCCGGTCGCTTGCCTCCGAGTCCAACGCCCTTACCGCCACCTCAATGTCCATCTCGGTGGGCGCCGAGTCGGTGGCCGGACAGACCGCCACCGTGGCGACGGCGAGCGAGGAGATGGCCGCCACCGCCGCCGACATAGCGAACAACTGCCATCGCGCAGCGGAGAGCGCCCAGCGCGCCGCGGACACCACGCAGGACGGCTTCAAGGTGGTCTCCAGCACCGTGGAAGGGATCCGCTACCGCGGCCGGATGACCCGCGAGAACGCCAACCAGATCTCCTCCCTCGGCGAGCGGAGCGAGCAGATAGGGGCGATCGTGGCGACCATCGAGGACATCGCCGACCAGACCAACCTGTTGGCGCTTAACGCCGCCATCGAGGCCGCCCGGGCCGGGGAGCAGGGGCGCGGCTTCGCAGTCGTGGCTGACGAGGTGCGTGCCCTTGCCGAACGGACCACCCGAGCCACCAAGGAGATCGGCGACATGATCAAGGCGATCCAGCAGGAGACCAGGGGGGCGATCGCCTCGATGGAGGAAGGGGTGCGCGGCACCGAGCAGGGAGCCCTTGAGGCCGAGCGGCTGGAGGGGGCGCTGCGCAACATCCTCGAGCAGGTGAACGACGTCACCTCGCAGGTGAACCAGATCGCCACCGCCGCCGAGGAGCAGGGTGCCACCACCGGCGAGATCACCAACAACATCCAGCAGGTGACCGCCGTGGTTCAGGAGACCGCCAGCGGTGCCCAGGACTCCGCCCAGTCCGCCTCCCGTCTCTCCGAGCTCTCCGCCGAACTGCAGACGATCGTCGGGAAATTCAAGCTGTAATCAGTTCACCCTGTAGCGGCTGAAACGCGCAACGGGGGACGAGTCTTGGACTCGTCCCCCGTTTTTTTTTCTCTAACCGTACGGCCTTAAGCGGTGCTGCACGTACTTTACGCGCGTTGACAGATAGTACTATATCCAGTATCGTTCAGGTATGGGCACGGCTGAAAAACAACTTGAGCGAATGCGCCACAACCCTCGTGACTGGCGCATCGAAACCCTGGTTGCCGTGGCGACCAGGTATGGTGTTGAAATCCGTAACCATGGCGGTAGCCACCATGTCTTTTCGTTTCCCGGCATTGAACTGGCCGTCACCATTCCGGCTCACCGGCCGATCAAGCCTATTTACGTACGTCAATTGGTCGCGCTGATAGACCAGGCAAGGAGCAGAAGATGAGCATCAAGAAGATAAAACCGGTTTCCCCTCCTCACGCATTTGAAACGTACATGCACGAAATCTCTCCCCTCTCCCCGGAAGATGGTGGAGGCTTTCTTATCACCTTTCCTGACCTCCCCGGCTGCATGTCCGATGGAGCTACCGTTGAAGAGGCGATCGCGAACGGAAGGGATGCTTTTTCCGCCTGGGTTGCCGCAGCGCTCGATATGGGGAAGCCGATTCCCGAACCGACCTCGAAACCCATGGAACTTGTCGAAGCCTCAGGAAAGTTCGTCGCCCGTCTCCCGAAGACTCTGCATGCCCGGTTGGTTGCCATGGCCCGCCAAGAGGGGGTCAGCCTCAACACATTGGTGCTGACTCTCATCTCCGAGAGTGTCGGGCAAAGGGGGAAGCGCGTTTAGCAAGCATTCATCCACCCAAGTCCCGAATTGCCAAACTTTTCGAAAGAGTTGGCGAAGTCTAGCCCTCCGCTTTCCGCCGCCTTTGCCCCTCAAGCGCTGATCACCCCTGCTTGGTCTGCGCCTCCCCGAACTTCTCCTCGAAGCATGCCGGGCAGATGCCGTGGCTGAACTGCGCCTCGGAGTGCTGCGAGATGTAGGACTCCATCTGCTGCCAGCTCTCTTCGTCGTTTTGCACCTTCTTGCAGTACATGCAGACCGGGATGATCCCCTCGAGCATCTTTATCTTCGAGAGCGCCTCCTCGAGCTCCGCGTTCCGTTCGATCAGGTCGTCCCTGTGCCTCTTGATGGTCCTGCGGCTGTACACCAGCTTGAACAGGTTGTCGATGAGGGCGAACAGCAGGACGATGGAGATGGTCGCGAGGATTTCGACCCTGTGGCTCCAGAGGAGATTGGCCGGCTTGTTGATGAGGATGCTCCCCTCGGGGAGCCTGGACTCGGGGATGCGGAAACGCCGCATCTCGTTGTAATCGAACATATCCTTGTTCGGGCTCGGAACGACGGTAGGCATGGTGTCGATGGCGGCGCCCTTCAGGATGTTCGCCGCCATGGTCGCCGCGGCGGAACCGTGCTCGCGCAGGTTGATCAGGCGCCCGCCGACGATGCCGTTGCCGAGGCTGAACTCCCACCCGCCGTAGACCGGCACCGGGCTCCCCGCGGAAACAAGCTTCAGCGCGTCGTTGGTGGAGACCCGCTCCCCGTTTTTGTCCTCGACGAAGGAGGCGAAGTAGACGATCACGCTGTCCGGCCGCACATTTTTGACGCGCTCCAACAACCGGTCCAGGCGCAGACCGGCTACATAGGAAAAGCGGGCGCGGCTGGAGAATTGCGCGGCGGCCTTGCGGAACTCCTCTTCGTTCAGCCTGCCGGTCACCGATTGGTCGCTGATGGCGATCACCTCGGTCGCTTTCGGATGCAGCTTGAAGATGAGGTCGAGGGTGTCCTTGAAGCTCGGGCGCTCGTCGATCCCGACGATGCCGTGCTTCCCTTTGAGCCTCGAAGGATCGAAGGAATTGGTCCCGCAGAAGACGACCGGGGTGCTTCCGAAGATGTTCTCCCTCTGTTTCTCCAAGACGTCGAAAGCGTAGTCATCCGTGGAGAAGACGAGGTCGAAGTGCCGCTTCTGGTACTTGAACGTGAGCAGGTCGATGACTTTCGCGTCGAAGGCGTTGCCGCTGTAGTTCTTCGAATCGAGGTACTCGATCAGGATCTCGGTCTGCGGCAGGGCTTTAAGCAGCGTTTCCCTGAACCCTTTGACGATGTCGTCGGAGCCCCGGTAGCCGGAATGGTAGGAGTTGAGGATCAGGACCTTTTGACGGGCCTTGATCTCGGCTGCGTCCGCGCGGGTGGCACCGGACGGCGCAAGAAGAGGGAAGATGGTGAGGAAGAGCAGGAGCAGCCGGAGCGCGCTTTTCTTCATAATTCGTTTCTCCACCCGGCTTGCAGCGAGCCGGCCGGTGGGTAGAGGCGCCTTCACCTGTAACTGGCGGTGAAGGCAGGACAGCAAAAAGGCTCAGTGGGGAACGCATGGTGCTCATGACGCATCTGTAAACAGTTTCGGCATAATCGTTCCCAGCTTGAGCGGCACGGCGTCTTTCTCACAGGAAAAGCGGTGTGGCAGGGGGAGACGCTTCCGTGTCGATATTGTGACGACCTCGGGAAATCCGGTACAATTGTGCTCTGGAGCAACCCGGCATAAGCAGTCTCCTGAGAGAGTGGGGGGAGCCATGCGCGAACACGATTACTATCGATATGAGAATGAGGACCCCTGGGAAGGCGTACAACTGACGAAGGAGGCGATAAGGGCGCGTGCCACCTTGATCCTCTACACGGCGCTCATCACCGCCCCATTCGTCGCGCTGGTCGCCTGCAGCGGCTTCGCGAGCGGCTTGAAGGGGCATGAAGTGCTGGGGATCTCCTGCTACAACGCCATGATATCCACCATCTTTTTCTTCGACACCTTGAGAAACGCCGCCCACGACTGCTTCGACGAGGCACAGTCCGAAGGGTTCGTGACCTGCGTCGAAGGCATCCCGGTCATCGACCGTAACTACCCGCACCGCCGCCTGGCCAGGCTCTCCTTCGCCATCCGCGGGAGGATGCAGAAAAAGCCTTAGCCCCTGAACCAGAGCAGCGCGACCACGAAGCACGACGTGACCAGGGTCAGGACGACGGCGAAGATGAAGGCGATGCGGATGACGAGGCTCTCCTCCCCGATCCTGTCGATGGCGGCGGCCGCGTTCTGCAGCTTCGCCGGGGAAACCACGCTGGCGAGTCCCCCCCCGAAGGCGAGCCCTGCGGTTATGATCAGCATCGCCTCGGTGGACATCCTGAGGTTGCGGGCCGTCGACATCGCGTACTTGGCGAACATGGCGATGGTGGACGCCTCGCTCCCGGTGATGAAGCCGCCGAAAAGTCCTATGAAGGCGACCACCTGCCCGTAAGCCCCCTGGAACAGCTGGGCCGACGCGTCGGCCAGGACGCGCACCATGCTAGGCGAGGCGAACTGGTGCGTCGCCATGTCGTAGCCAGTCATGTTCATCACCTCGCCGATGGCGAAGAAGATGGCGGCGGCGAACACCGGTCGGGGCGCCCGCTTGAGCCATACCGCACCCGCCTCGCGCAGCTGTTGCCCGGTGGGGCGCAGAAAGGGGAGTGCCAGCAGCGTGCTAGCGAGGATCCAGGTGTAGGCCTGCCAGAGGGCGCGCGTGTCGATAGGTTTGCCGTCGGCGGAAAGACCTGCAACCGGCAGCTTCAGGGTGCGGTACAGCAGGTCGAACATCTCCTTCGGGAGGTTCAAGGCGAGGATGAGGAGCACCAGCAACAACCACGGCATCACGGCGCGCCAGAGCGGAAAGGCGCGGCAGAAGGCGAGCTCGTCCTTGGTCAGCCGGCTCTGGTCCAGTACCGGATGCCCGGTGACGATCAGGTACAGCGCCATGGCGACGATGACCGCGATGCCGCAGATGACACCGGTCAGCACCACGAGGTTGTCGTAGCGGTTGGTGAAGGAGGCCACCACGCCGATCACGCCGCCGGTTATGAGGCAGGGGAGAAAGCCACTTTTGATCCCTTCCCAGCGTCCGACCATCCAGAGCATGCAGAAACCGATGAGGGTGGAGACGACCGGCAGGAAAAGGCAAAAGACCATCCCAGCCTGGTGCAGGGTGATCTCCCCCTTGCCGAGGAAGCTGTTGGCGATGTCCACGAAGACGACGATGGGGGCGCCCAGGAGGGCGTAGGTGCAGAGGGAATCGTAGCCGATGGCGGGGAGCGCCACCGCGACGGTGCTCGAGTACCCCATGGCGAGGAGGATCGGCGGCAGGATCGAGACCGGAGTCGCCCCGACCGCCACCATGAGCGTGCCGAAGCCTATGTTGATCATCATGATCTGCACCGCGCGGTTTTCGCTGGCGATGGTCTTTATGAAGATGGTGATGCGCTTGAGCGCGCCGGTCTTCTCCATCACCGCCATCTGCAAAAGGGACGTGGCGACGATGAGCGATACCGAGAAGGAGCGGATGAGTCCCGCAGCGGTGGAGCGCAGGATCACCTCGGCGGAGGTCTGAAAGCCGAGCCAGGCGACGAGCGAGATGACGATCCATCCCGCGAGGCCGCTTATGTCGGCCGCCTTGCGCAATACCAGCAGAAGAACGAGGATGACGAGAATGGGAAGCAGGGTAAGCAGCAGCGGGGACATCGGTTGAGGCTCCTTTCGGGCGTGAGTTGTGCCGCAGGCGTTTCACGACACAAGCGCCCCATCATAAAGGAACCCGCCTCACGGTTCCAGAAATAAATGCTCATTTGTCGTCTCTTTCAAAGGAGATGTTGTGGCTTTGGTGCCGTTGTGGCACAATCCGCGGCTTCCTCAACCGAGGAGCATCATGCAAAGCAACAGGAGTAAAGGTATGAACCTGGAATCGATCCAGCGGCGGGACCTTCCCGCCATACTGAGCCGCATGCCCAAGGCGGAACTGCACATACACATCGAGGGGTCGCTGGAGCCGGAACTGATCTTCGAGATGGCGGGCAGAAACGGCATCAGGCTCGACTACGCCTCCATCGAGGATCTGCGCGCGGCGTACGCATTCACCGACCTGCAGAGTTTCCTCGACATCTACTACGCAGGCGCGGGCGTGCTGCAGACCGAACAGGACTTCTTCGACATGGCCTGGAGTTACCTGAACCGCGCCAAGGCGGACAACGTGCTCCATGCCGAGATCTTCTTCGATCCCCAGACGCACACCGCGCGCGGCATCCCCTTTGCGACGGTGATCGCCGGGCTGGACCGTGCGGTGCGCCGCGCAGGGGAAGAGCTCGGCGTCTCCGCATCGCTCATCCTCTGCTTCCTGCGCCACCTGAGCGAGGAGGACGCCTTCGCCACCCTGGAAGAAGCGCTGCCGTACCGCGACCTCTTCATCGGCGTCGGGCTGGACAGCGGCGAGCGGGGCAACCCGCCCGAGAAGTTCGCACGGGTCTTCGCGCGCTGCCGGGAACTGGGGCTGCACATCGTCGCGCATGCCGGTGAAGAGGGGCCGGCGGACTACATCCGCGACGCCCTGGACATCCTGAAGGCCGAGCGCATCGACCACGGCGTGCGCTGCCTGGAGGATGCCGACCTCGTGGCCCGGCTGGCGCGCGAGAGGGTGCCGCTCACCGTCTGCCCGCTTTCCAACGTGAAGCTCGCCGTCTTCCGCGAGATGCACGACCACAACCTGGGCAGGCTCCTTCAGGCGGGCCTCGCCGCCACCGTCAACTCGGACGACCCGGCTTATTTCGGGGGTTATCTGAACGACAACTACGCGGCGACCTTCGCGGCCCTGCCGGAGCTGGGCGCGCGCGAAGCGTACCAACTCGCCCGAAACAGTTTCGAGGCGTCTTTCGTTGCCGAAGAGGTGAAGAAGGGGTGGGTGACGGCACTCGACGAGTACTTCGCCGGTGCGTGCGGGGGAAAGGGCTGAAAAAATGACCCGATTAATGATGATCTTCCGCTAGCCCCCCTCTCCCTCCGGGAGAGGGGGGCCGTAGGGCGGGTGAGGGCGTTGCCGCAAAGTGAATAGTTGCAACTGCCGATGCCCTCACCCTGACCCTCTCCCGGAGGGAGAGGGGATGTGGACGTTATGCAGCGGGAGATCATAGCTGATAGCTAATAAAACGGCCACGGAGGATACCTGAGACTGCTTTTGCGCTCAGATAACCCCGTGGCCGCTTTTGTCACACGCTTCGTTTCGTCAAATCCTGCGCAGTTTTGCGGTTTCTTCTTCCTTTCTCTCGATGCGGTCCTTCCTGCCGAGGGTGCGCATCAGGCTGTTGCAGGTCTGCACCAGTTTCTCAAGCTGTCCATTCTCGCCGTACACCTCGCCGTAAAAGATGTTCTCCATGATGTGCATGCGCCCGATGTTGCTGCTTGCCTTGCGCAACTGCATGCCGATCGACCACTGCATGCGTTGCAGCTGCAGTGATTTCTCCGGGGTCCTGGCCACGCAGGCCTTCTTCACGGCTTCCTCCGCCAGTTCATCGAACAGGGCGGGGGCCCTCTTGTATAGTTCCCGCAGTTCTCCCGGGGTATATGATGTGAACTCTCGTCTGGTACTCATGACACTCTCCTTCTTCCTTTCATTGCAATAAAAGCCATACTCAAGCGTCCGATTGAGTTTTTCTAATTGTCTTTCAAATCGCAAAAAAATGCCAGCAAAATGTATACGGCCGGAGGCGTGAGACAAAGCCCGCTTGCAATAAAAGTTTAAATTTCCTAACATTAATTATCGGTAACGTTGATCCGGGGTGATTCGTCATTCGGAAAGGAGGCTGCCATGCCGGACAAAGGTGAGAAAACGATCGGTGAACTGGTATCGGAACTCGGCAGCGAGTTGCGCGCATTGCTCCGGCAGGAGCTGGGGCTATTCGCAGCCGAGATGAAGGAGAAGGCGGTACATGCCGCCAAGGACGCGGCCGCCATCGCCGTGGGCGGCGTGCTTTTGTACACGGGGCTCCTGGTGTTGACGGCGGCCATCGTGCTCGGGCTCGCGACGATCATGCCGGCGTGGGGTGCGGCGCTGTTGGTGGCGCTGGGCCTATTTGCGATAGGAGCGGTGATCGTTCTTAAGGGTGGAAAGGATGTGAAGGAGATGGATGCAAAGCCCACGCAGACGATGGGGGCTTTGAAGGAGACGGTAAAATGGGCCAAAACGTTAAGGTTCACGAGCAGCACGCATCGGCGGACGAGATTCGCGAGCAGATCCGGCACACGGAAGGCGATATAACAAGGACCGTTCACGACCTTGAGGAGCGTCTTTCGCCGCAGCACCTGAAGGCGCGCGGCGTACGACGGGCAAAACTGTTGGCATGGGAGGGGATCGCAGGCGTGCTGCGGTTGGCGCAGCGGACCTCGGTGCAGGTCTTTGTTATCGGCGCAAGCGCAGCGCTCCTGGCACTTGGCAACAGGCGGGTACGCAACAGGGTCACCGCGGGCGTCGGGCTGAAGAAAACGGTTGAAGTCCCCGTGACGGGTGGCGCGGCCCGGGCGGCGGGAGCCGGGGCGCTGTGGCTTTTGCTGCGCAGGTTGAACGCGGGAAGGACGGCCGCCGTGGCGGCGCCGGTATCGGGGTGGTCCCTTGCGGCAACCGCGCTGAAAGGTTTTTTGAGCGGCAAGAAGGCGTCGCAAAAGCACGGCACGCCGCGGGAAGGGAAAAAGCTTGCCTGGCGTGGTCTGGCGGCAAGCGTAGGCGCCGCCCTTGGGAGCTACTGGTACAACCACAAGGCAGGCAGAGTCTAGAACCAGCAAGGCTGGGAGGAGGACGTCATGAGAAGACACGGACACGCGAGCACCACGGCTGAGGTGGTGAGCTTTTCGGCCGGAGCACTGGTAGGAGCAGGCCTTGCCCTGCTGTACGCCCCGAAAACAGGGCACGACATGAGGGAGAAAGTTTCCGACGTGACCGGCGATGCCATCGCCAAGATGAAAGGGCTCACTACCGAAGTCCAGGACAAGCTGAACCGCAACCTGCGCAAGGGGCGCGAGTATGCGGAGGAAAAAGTCTCGGAGCTGTCGTCGCACGTTGAAGAGCAGTATCACTGAGCAAGCAAGTGGTGAAGAGACCCGCACAGAGGCTGCCCGTCCGGGCAGCCTGATTTTTTTTGCGAAACACGGGTAGGGGGACTGGCTCCGCCAGGTGCCTGTCCCCTTTCACATTGTTCCCACGGAGGACCGTAGGAACGATCTCAACACCCTTGGAAAATCGTTCCCACGCTCCAGCGTGGGAATGCAATCGGGAGACGCTCCCGCGTCTCGTACTGCGGACGCTGGAGCGTCCAGGGCTTTCGTTCCCACGGTGGACCGTAGGAACGATGCCGAAAGTGACCGTTTCCACGAAGCGGAGCAGTAGGCGGCGCGTTCCCCCTTGGCGCTCCCACCAAACCAGGGTTGACGGCTGCGCCGCAGTGTGACAAATTGCCTGAAATTTTTCCCATTCGAGAACCTGATGAACCGACCCGTCCAAAAGATCGCCGTCATCGGCGCCGGAGCGCTCGGCGCCGTCTACGGCAGCCTCCTTTTCACCCTCGACAGAGACTCCGTCTTCTTCATCGCCGACGGCCCGCGCGGCCAAAGGCTTAAGGCCGACGGCGTGACCGTGAACGAAACCTCTTTCCACATCCCGGTCTTCGCCCCAGAAGAGGCGCCGGTCGCCGACCTCGTCATCGTGGCGGTGAAGCACCGTCAGCTCGACGAGGCGATCGCCGGCATCCGCCGCGCCGTCGGAGCGGACACCGTGATCCTGTCGGTGATGAACGGCATCGACAGCGAAGAGCGCTTAGCCGCCGTCTACGGTGCGGAAAAGGTGCTTTACGCCCTCTCCATAGGGATCGACGCGGTGCGTGAGGGGAACGCGGTCACCTACCAGAACCTCGGGCGCATCCTCTTCGGCGAGCGCGACAACACAGAACAGAGCGCGAGGGTCCGCCGGATCAGCGGGCTCTTCAGCCGCGCCGGCATCGCCCACGAGGTGCCGCAGGACATGGTGCGCAGCCTCTGGTTCAAGTACATGATCAACGTAGGCGTGAACCAGGTCTCCGCCGTCCTCGGCATGACCTACGGTTCGCTCAGGGAGTCCGCCGGGGCGCGCGAGATGATGGACGCCGCCATGCGCGAGGTGATCGCCGTTGCCGTGGCCAAAAAGGTGGATCTTTCCGAGCGCGACCTGGACGAGTGGTACCGCGTGCTTGGCACCTTGGGCGCTTCAGGGAAGACCTCGATGCTCCAGGATGTGGAAGCGGGACGTCCGACCGAGGTGGACATGCTTGCCGGGACGATGATCGCCATGGGAGAGCAGTATCGGATCCCGACGCCGGTGAACCGGGAGCTTTTCTCCGAACTGAAGCGGATTGAAAACGAGAAGGAGAGGGGCAGATGACGATCTCACGCACCGTGGAGTTCATTCTAGAGCTCGACAAGCTAAAAGGCGTGACCCGCAAGAACCGCTCGAAGGGGAGCGACCGCTACGAGAACTCCGCCGAGCACAGCTGGCACATCGCCATGATGGCCTACTCGCTCGAGCCTTTCGCCGCGGCGCCGGTGGACATGCACCGGGTTGTCGGTATGCTCCTCGTGCACGACGTGGGCGAGATCGACACCGGGGACACCATCGTCTACGCCACCGAGGGGTGGGAAGAGCGCAAGGCCGCCGAACTTGAGGCGGTAAAGAGGATCTTCGGGATGGTGCAGGAGCCGCAGCGCTCCTTTTTCCTGGACCTCTGGCTCGAGTTCGAGGAAGCCGCGACACCTGAGGCGCGTTTCGCCCATGCCGCCGACCGCGCCATTCCGGCCCTGCTCAACCTTTCGAACGAGGGGCAGAGCTGGCGTGAAAACGGCATCAGCTACGAACGGGTGATAGGCCGCATTGGGCCTCCCATCGAGGCCGGCTGCCCGGCGCTTTGGGAATACCTCCGGGGGCGTCTTGCCGAGGAAAACGAGAAGGGATGGTTCGGGGAGGATAGATGAGGAAACTGGCAAGCTTGGCCGTTGCGCTCTTTCTGGCCGCCGTCACGGCTTCAGGCGTCTGCGCGGAACCGCTCGCGATAACACCCTTTTACACCTTCAACCAGAATCCCCTTGTGCAGATCTACGGTCTGCCCGCCGCGGAGAACGCCGTCGTGCAGCCGGCGGGACGGGGGTGGGGGCTTCTGGCCTTCGACATCGCGAACAGCGACGTCGATGACGAGAACGCACGGGAGCGCCTGCTTCTGGATGGCGAGAGCGAACGGACCACGCTCGCCTTCCGCTACGGCGTGGCGGAGAACCTGGAACTTGGTTTCGATCTTCCCATGGTGGCCTACAACGGCGGGATCTTCGACGGCTTCATCAAGAATTGGCACCGGTTCTTCGGGCTTCCACAGGGAAACCGCCTGGTCTCGCCCGACGACCGGCTCCTTTTCCGCTACGAACGTGACGGGGAGGAGCGGCTTCGTATGGAAAATGCCACCTTCCGCATGGGCGACGTCCGGCTCAACGGCGCTTGGCAGCTCTACCACGACCGCAGCGCCAATCCGCGCGCGCTTGCGCTGCGGGGAAGCGTGAAGCTTCCCACCGGAAGCAGTTCGAGGCTTACCGGCAGCGGCAGCACCGACCTGGCCCTTTGGCTTACCGGCAGCGATGACTACCAACTGCCGGGGAGATGGGGGCACGCGACCCTCTTCGGTGCGCTAGGCGGCATGGCGCTCACCGACGGGGACGTGTTGAAGGGACAGCAGGAGAACCTGGTCGGTTTCGGAACCTTCGGCGGAGGGTGGTCGCCGCGCGACTTCATCGCCTTCAAGGTGCAGTTCTCCGGGCACACCGCCTTCTACAAGGAGAGCGACTTGAAGGAGCTCACCTCGCCCGCAATGCAGCTTCTCTTCGGCGGGACCCTGGCCTTCACCCAATCGACCACGCTCGACATCGCCCTTTCCGAGGACATCATCGTCGGCGCCTCTCCGGACATCGCCCTGCACCTCGGTCTGGGGCAACGCTTCTAGCCCCTTTCACCTTAGTTCGAGCGGGAGGAGCGCTCCGGTTCCTTTCCTGATGCCCAAACGGATCGGGCGGGGCGGCCCCTGCCTCGGAACGGTCACCTGGACCCACAGCTCTTCTCCGGAAGGGCGCAGCGAAGGGTCGGGGACATGTTCGGGGATGAAGAAGGGGACCGGCTGCGCGAGGACCGCAAACTTTCGCCCCTGACGCTCCACGATGCGCACCTGCCGGGACGGATCCAAGCCGCGCTCCTCCGCTTTCGGCGCTGCCACCAGCCGTCCCCCCTCCACCGAAAGCTGCACGGCCTGCGCCGGTTGCCACCCCGCTTTCTTGTCGGGTTCCCGCAGGCCCCGTCCTTCCACGACGAGATCGAGGCTCACGTAACGCCCCCTGATCGGGAGCGAGGGGTCATGCGGAGCGGCCTCCACCCAAACGGCGGGAAGCGTGGCGCGATCGTAGAGGAGTTTTCCCCCGAGCAGGGCCACCATGCAGACGTGGAGCAGGGCCACGGCGACCCCTTTGGCAGTCCGGCTCATCACTCGACCCTCCCCAGGCGTTCCACCAGCCGCCGTCTCGTCTTCTCCAGCAGCCATCCACCAAGCAGGAACAGAATTCCGAGCCCGGTCAGGCTCGCCGAACGTCCCAACTTGTCCATCACCGTGGAGAAGTAGAAGATGAGCACGGTGAAGGCGAAGCCCGCGATGCCGAGGTTTATCCTCTCCCTGCGGGATTCGTGAAGCCCCCACCATATGAGGGCGATGGAACCGGAGGCGCTGGTAAGGTAAAAACCGGCCTGTTCCCAGAAGGTCCCGGCATGGCTTGCCGCCATGAACCGGGACGGCTCAACGGACGTAGTTCCAAGAAGCAGCACCCAGACCGCCGCGACGGCGTTCATCCAGGCCGCCTTGCCGCGCAGGAAAAGGGACAGCGCCAAGGGACCGGCCAGGGCGACGCCCCACCCCGCGACGAGATGGGCCGTTGGGACAGCCGGAGTCCCGTGCTGGAAGGTGTCGGAAAAGGCCGTGCCGGCGGCAAGCGGCAGCAAGGCGATGCCGCCGATCCATGCCAGCGCCCTGCGCACCGGCGATTCCCTACCCGGAAGCACGGCGGTGAGATAGGTGATCGCGAGGAGCAAGAGCCCTTCGCTCAGCACTCTTTCGCCGCCGTACCAGTTACGGGTCGCCTCGGCCCATTCTCCGGCAAGCCAAACCGGCGCGAGGATGGCGGCGAGCGCTGCCTGCGGCCAGTCGCGCAGCAGAGCCCACGCCCCCAAGGCGCCCAGGGCCCAGAGCATGACCCCGGCCGGCCAATGTTCCTGAAGATGAAAGATTTGTGCGGCGAGGAAGATGCCCGCGCCGAGCGCGACGGTGCCGACGGCGTGGAGGGCGGAGGAAAGGGGAGGGAAGCGCACGGCGGAAAAGACCGCCGCAAGGTGGAAGAGCGCCACCATGGTGATGGTGAGTGAGAAGCGTCCCGCGGGGGAAAGGGAATCCCAGTGGGCGGCGACGAAGAGAAGGACGCCCGCGCCAAGCAGCAGGGCGCCGAAGGCAACCGCCAGGAGCACGGGCCAATGCAGCCCCTGTCCCCGTTCGTGGTCGGACTCGAAGGCCCTGATCCGTTCGGCGGTGGCCGCGTCGATGACCCCTTCCTGCAACCATCTCTCCACGTCTTTTTGCCAGCGACCAGCCATCCGTCCTCCCGTGCCGTTTGTGAGGAATCCCGGAAAGATTGCGGCGACGAGAATAGCATGCAGGTTAGCGGCTATCAATTTAAATGTTGAAAGTACGATAAGACCGTTAGCCACGGAGGAAATCTGAGAAAATCTGAGAGAGGCAAACACTAGAGCGGGGATAACCCCCTCTTTTGTTTTTGGTTCAGATTTTCTCAGAAGTCCTCAGATTTTCTCCGTGGCCAAAGGTTTCGGGCTTCTTGTCGTTCTCTTAAATCACTTCCGCACGCTCTCTTCCGGGTCCACCGCCCGCTGGACCGCCATGATGCTCGGCAGGTTCCCCTCGATCCAGTCCGCCAGCGCCTCGACCTTCTCTCCTATGGCTCTCCCTAGCGGGGTGAGCGAGTACTCCACGTGAGGCGGCACCACCGGATAGGAGACGCGGTCGACGAAACCGTCCTTTTCAAGGTACTGGAGCGTCTGCGCCAGCATCTTCTCACTCACTCCCCCCACTTTGCGCCGCAACTCGCTGAAACGGTGCGTCTTTTCCATCAACGCCACCAGCACGAGAACGCCCCACTGGCTGGTCACATGCTTCAGTATTTCACGCGACGGGCACTGCACGCAGAACAACTCCCCGCGGCGCATCTGGCCCGACAGGCTCACTACTTCCGGCTCACTCATGACACTTACCTTTTTGTGCGTACTTACTTTTTGTAATCGCTGTTGCTATGCTCCACCTGTAACACAAATCGCATCCGCACATAAAGGAGATACCCACATGATAGTCATCACCGGAGCCACCGGACAGTTGGGGCGCCTCGTCATCGCGTCGCTTCTGAAGAAAGTACCCGCCTCGCGCATCGTCGCCGCGGTACGTAACCCCGAAAAGGCCAAAGACCTCTCCGCACTCGGCGTACAGGTGCGCCGGGCCGACTACAACGCGCCCGAGACTTGGGAAGGCGTGCTCGCCGGAGCCGAAAAGGTGCTGCTCATCTCCTCCAGCGAAGTGGGGCAACGCGTAAATCAGCACCGAAACGTCATCGACGCGGCTAAAAAAGCAGGCGTGAAGCTCCTCGTCTACACCAGCCTGCTGCGCGCCGACACCACGCCGCTTGGTCTCGGCGCGGAGCACATCGCTACCGAGACGCTGATTCGCGAATCCGGCGTCCCGTTCGTCATTCTGCGTAACGGCTGGTACACCGAGAACTACGCCGCCGGCATCCCTGCAGCCGTCGAGCACGGCGCTTTCTACGGCTCCGCAGGCGACGGCCGGATCGCGTCGGCCGCCCGCGCCGACTACGCGGAAGCCGCCGCTGCCGTACTCACCCGTGAAGGGGAGGGTGGACGGATCTACGAACTTGCCGGCGACACCGCCTACACCCTCACCGAATTCGCCGGTGAGATCTCCCGTCAGTACGGCAAAGAGGTCAACTACGTAAACCTCCCCGAGTCCGAGTACAAACAGCTCCTCCTCTCCGTCGGTCTTCCCGAGCCGTTCGCCGCACTTCTCGCCGACTCCGACAGCGGCGCCGCCAAGGGAGGGCTCTTCGACGACAGCCATCAGTTGAGTGTCCTGATCGGCAGGCCGACCACCTCCCTCGCAGCGGTGATAGCCCAAGGCAATAAAAGTGCTTAGAGCGCTAGGCTACCTCTTCAGTTTCCACGTGCAGAAAAGCCCACCGGATCATCCGGCGGGCTTTATGTTCAAAGTACGATAAGACCGTTAGCCACGGAGGAAATCTGAGAAAATCTGAGAGAGGCAAACACTAGAGCGGGGATAACCCCCTCTTTTGTTTTTGGTTCAGATTTTCTCAGAAGTCCTCAGATTTTCTCCGTGGCCAAAGGTTTCGAGTAGGTTTTTTGAGTTCGCTACCCGGCGGCTTTTCATATTTGTTTTTAATATCGCACCATGTTATAAACGGTAAAGCGTCTCAAAATATGAAGCGATTTCTGAAGCGAAAGATATGATCGATTACATCTGGCAGCAAAAAAACTGGCCTCATCTTACCTGGGACACGGACCGACTACTGATTCCGTTGGGAGAGTGCCGCCTTTTGCAAGGAAAACTCCTTAGCAGGGTGGCCGGGCTGGGCTTCAATCTCGGTACTCAGGCACGGGCCGAAATCCTGGTCGAGGAGACCATAAAGACATCCGCCATCGAAGGGGAACAATTGGATGTTCGCTCCGTCCGCTCCTCGGTCGCGCGCAGACTTGGATTGCCTGCAGCGGGGATGCCGGTTGACCGACGCATAGACGATCTTGTTTCCGTGCTGCTTGACGCAACGCAGAATTTCGACCAGCCGCTCACCTTCGAGCGCCTGTGGGGGTGGCATGCGGCACTGTTCCCGTCGGGTTATTCGGGAATGCACAAGATAAAGGTAGGTGCTTGGCGGGAAGGTGCGGAGCCGATGCGCGTGGTTTCGGGGCCCCTCGGCAGGGAGACAGTCCATTACGAGGCCCCGCCGTCGGGGCGGGTTGCTGAGGAAATGGATGCTTTCCTTGCCTGGTGGGACGAGAGCAACGGTAAGGTCGAAGGCATCGTCCGCGCGGCGGTTGCCCATCTGTGGTTCGTCACCATTCACCCCTTCGAGGACGGCAACGGGAGGATCGCCCGTGCGCTTACCGATCTGGCGCTGGCTCAGGATGACAAACAGCCGGTGCGATACTACAGTCTCTCCACCCAGATCATGGCGGAGAGGGAAGGTTATTACGGCGTTCTGGAGAAATCGCAGAAGGGAGCTTGCGACATCACCGAATGGCTGGCTTGGTTTCTCGGCAGCTTCGCCCGGGCGATCGAGCGCTCGGAAAAGATACTTGACGGCGTTTTTTCGAAGTCGGAGTTCTGGCGTCGGCATGAGCAGGAGAAGCTGACAGACCGCCAGAAGAAAGCCGTCAACCGCCTGGTCGATGAAGGCGACTTTGAGGGAGGCTTGACGACGCAGAAATATGCGTCAATGACCCATTGCAGCCGTGCGACGGCCTTTCGGGAACTGGACCAACTCACCGAACTCGGCATATTGCGCCGAGACGGCCAGGGAAGGGCGGTCCGGTACCGGTTGGTTGAGGGGTAGAAGACGGCCGGGAAAAGCGGGGGGGCTGTAGGTAGTAAGAAGCCCGCCAGAATCGTCCGGCGGGCTTTATATTCAAAGTACGATAAGACCGTTAGCCACGGAGGAAATCTGAGAAAATCTGAGAGAGGCAAAACACTAGAGCGGGGATAACCCGCTCTTTTGTTTTTGGTTCAGATTTTCTCAGAAGTCCTCAGATTTTCTCCGTGGCCAAAGGTTTCGAGTAGGTTTTGGGACACAAACCGCCCCCCCCCGCGAAATGTGACCGAAACGGTGAAGGGCAGTGAGGCTGACGGCTGGGGAGAGCTAACCGGCGTGCATTTTTTTTGTCCGGCCCGTCGCACGTGGCGCCGGACGTTGCGTGCTCTCAATGAGCCTACCGCTTGCATACTTATGGATAATACTGGCGATCAATGTCTGATACGGCAAGCCTTCTTCTGCTGCACGCATTTGGATATCTTCTAAATCTCGAGATGATAATCGAATATTGATCCGTTTGTCCTTGGCCAGCGTCGCTGACGCACTGGAAGTGTAACGTGCCGTCTCCTCTTTAAGGTTAGGCACCGATTGCCATTCGCTATTTTCAAACGACGACACGATATCTTCTTCGTATTGTTTGTCTTCAGATTTTATCTTTTTCTTCATCGGGATTTGGCCTCTTTGATATACCTTTTAGTCGCGCTTCTACTTGGGATGATGGTTTTAAGGAATATTTCCTTCTCCGTTTCTATAAAAGGAACAAGATAGACGTAATCTCGGATATGGATGACAAAGATGCGCTGGTTTGGATATCGCTCTTTATTAGGATGCTCCACTACATCCAAGAGGCCACCTGTTGAGATAGATACTAGGGTTTCCTCAAATGAAATGCCACGTTCGGACTTCAGGCTCATGTTCTTGTCTGAGTTCCAGTTGACAGGTTTCATGACGCAATTTTAGACTCATGTGTGCCCTTTGTCATCTCGAAAAACTCTCAAGCCGGTAAGGCCGGGGGACCTGCAGGTACCAAGAAGCCCGCCGGATTGTCCGGCGGGCTTTATATTCAAAGTACGATAAGGCCGTTAGCCACGGAGGAAATCTGAGAAAATCTGAGAGAGGCAAAACACTAGAGCGGGGATAACCCTCTCTTTTGTTTTTGGTTCAGATTTTCTCAGAAGTCCTCAGATTTTCTCCGTGGCTAAAGGTTTCGGGCTTCTTGTCGTGGCGCTTAAATCACTTCCGCTCTCCCGCCAGCCGCTCGCACAGTTCCTTGAACGCCTTCGTATCGACCTTCAGCTCCACCGGCTTGCCGTTGTCCTGGTAACCGATGGTGACGAGGCCGCCGACGATCTCGTGCTCCATCTCGGCGAAGAGGACGGCCCGCGGGTTGATGAGGAGGTTGCCGGAGCGCAGAAAGCCTCTCTCCTCGAGGTCCCGGGCCATTTCCTCCTGCTCCGTCTTATGCACCTTTTTGAAGAGCTGCTTTCGTACGGCGCTGCCGTCGAACCAGACGTCGATGAGGCGCGTGTCGTCGCCTACAAGCGGATTCTCGGCCGGAGTGGTGAGTTGTGCGGCAAGGATTTTGTCGGTATTGATGTAACGCATCGTGGGCTCCTTGGAAAAAGGGAAGGCGGCATCCTGAACCTTGCCGCCGTGCGGTTGGCTCAATCTAATTTAAAGTCTGACACTCTTCAAGCTAATTCTGCCGGTGCTCTTACGTGGTCCGATCAACAGTACCGGCGCCGATGACTGAGGAATCTTCGTCAGCCGTTGCATCATACCGTCTTGGTGAGAGAATTTCTCGAACCGCTATGAGAGTGGAAAGCGGTGCGGCTGTACGCAGGGTGAGGGGCTGACATGGCAATTATGGCGATGCTTATTGGAGCTGTGCTGGTGCTCCTCGTGCTGTGGGAGGGATTCGAGACCATCATCTTGCCGCGCCGGGTGACGCGCCGTTTCCGCATCACGCGGGTCTTCTACCGCAGTAGCTGGCGTCCATGGACCTGGCTCATCCACAACTTCGTCCCGGTAAGACGCCGGGAAACATGGTTGAGCTACTTCGGCCCGCTGTCGCTTCTGCTTCTCTTGAGCATCTGGGCGGCGGTGCTGATCACCGGGTTCGCGCTCATCCACTGGGGCGGTTCCTGGTTTCTGTACCGCAATGGCGGCACCGACCTCATAAATGATCTCTACCTGAGCGGCACCACCTTCTTCACCCTGGGGATCGGCGACGTGGTGCCGAAAACGAGTCTGGGACGGCTGCTGGTGGTGATCGAATCGGGGATGGGGTTTGCCTTCCTGGCCCTGGTGATCAGCTATCTCCCGGCCCTGAACCAATCCTTCGCCCGACGCGAGGTGAGCATCTCTTTACTCGACGCGCGGGCCGGTTCGCCTCCCACCGCTTCCGAGATGCTGCGCAGGCACAGCCATCACGGTGGCGCGGAATCGCTTCGCGAACTGCTGCACGAGTGGGAGCGCTGGTCCGCGGAGTTTCTGGAGGGACACCTTTCCTACCCGGTGCTCGCCTATTTCCGTTCGCAGCACGACAACCAGTCCTGGCTGGCCGCGCTCACCTCGATCCTCGACACCTGCGCCCTGATCATGGCGGGGGTGGAGGGGACCTGCAACCGCCAGGCGGAGCTTACCTTCGCCATGTCGCGCCACGCGGTGGTCGATCTGGCGCTCGTGTTCAGGACCCAGCCGCGGCAACTGCCTGCAGACCGGCTCCCGCCGGCGAAGCTGGACGAGATCTGCGACATCCTCCGCCGCAACGGGCAGAAGCTGAAGGAGCGGGACGTCCTGGAGCAGAACCTCTCCGAACTGCGCCTCATGTACGAGCCTTACGTCCACGCGCTCTCCCGGCATTTCAAGGTCGGGCTTCCTCCGTGGGTGTCGCGGGAAAAAGGCTTGGACAACTGGCAGGCAAGCTTTTGGAAGCCTCCCGGCAAGCACCAGAAGGCTTCCGAGCAAAGCGAAGAACGGCACTTTTAATAAACCCCACTCTGAGAGCGCACCATTGCAGGCCTTGCCCAGACTTACAGCGAGGAACCGCATCCAGTAGGACAAGCTATTGCAGGGGCGATGAATATCACCGCGAGCGAATTCCCTTTTTGAAAGGGCTCACCTGTGCTATTGGAAAAACGGATAGCTTCGCGAGCGGAAGCTTAAATGCAAAAGCAGAGAAGATGCAGCCCCCCTGGCTGGTGGTAACCCGGGCGGTGCGTCTTGAGGATAAGGATTCGAATTATGGCATCACTTGATTTTGAACGGGAAAAGGCACTTTTCAGGAAATACTACGATACCAACGAGAAGCGGTTGATCGGGGCGAAGGACTCCTTTGTCGACATCGTCAGAACCCTGGTCGGGCAGACCGGAGCGGGGGCGACCACCAAGGTCGAGGGGCGCGTCAAGGAGAAAGAGGAGTGCATCAAGAAGTTCCAGCGCAAATACCAAGGGAAACTCGAGGCCGACGAGCAGCCCTACCAGGTCAGGGACTTCATCTCTGACCTGATAGGCGTGCGGATCGTCTGCCTCTATGAAGACGAGGTCCCGGTGGTGTCGGAACTGCTGCAGCGCAACTTCAGGATATTGAACGTAACCGACAAGACCTCCGCCGTCGAGAGCACGGAGGACTCCTTCGGCTACAAGGGACTGCACATGGACCTGGCCCTGGACCCCGAGGCGGCTTATCCCGTCAGGAACCTGCCGCCGGCCGATCTCTGCTTCGAGGTGCAGATCAGGTCCCTCATCCAGGACGCCTGGAGCATGCTGGACCACAAGATCAAGTACAAGAAGTCGATCCCGGTGGACCTGAAGCGCAGGATCAACGTGCTCGCCGCCCTCTTCGAACTCGCCGACCGCGAGTTCAAAGAGATCAGGAACGCCACCTCAGACCTGATGCAGCAGGCAACGGTGACGCAGATCGAACCGGAAGCGCCGGGGCAGGCGGTTTCCGCAGGCACGAAGACGGTGAACGCCTTCAACTTCGTGCCCATCGCCGCGCACTTTTTCCGTGACTTCGTCTTCGACGACGAGAAGGTGGACGATTTTGTCCAGGACATACTGGAACAAAACAGCACCCTGCAAAAGGCCGATCTGCACAGGTGTCTGAACGAGAACCTGAAGGTGGTCCGGGAGTACCGCGACCACATACTCGCGGAAAACCCCGAGAGGACCTTCAGCGCCTACACCTCGATCAGGCACTGTCTCCACCTCTACGACCAGGAGAAGTTCGCACGGATCCTCTCGAGAAGGAACAGGGAACGTTTCGTCGCATGGTTGAAGGCCAACCAGCCGGCGCCTGCAACACTGCAGCCCTGATCCCCCGTTTCTGCTCCGCCCCCCCCTCCCCAGAATTACAACCCATTCCAGAAGACCGCGGTAGCGCCGCTTGGCCTGGAAACCGGACTTCTCAGCGCCCTCAGGGGCGCTTGAAGTTTTTGGGCCCGCTTCCTCTTGCATTGCGTCACCTATGGAGTAATATACCTAAGATTTTGATAATTGAGGTTGGTTAATAAAATGAAGGACCAGGGCTTTCGCTGATGCGAAGCAAGGGAGGTGCGACGTGGGTTATCGGATCATACGAAACTACCGGAAAATGTGCCCAACGAAGTTTCACACCTTGGTGCAGAGAGTGGCTGCTGCCCTTTCTGACAAGACCAGGTTTCCCGATTCATTTTGGGAAGGGAGGTTGGCGCTGTTCCAGGCGTTTCTGGCTGCAGTGCTCAAGCACGATGCGGTGCATAACCAGTCCATCATGGGCAACAGGCTGTTGATTATGGAACGCGACGAACTTCAGAGGCAACTCGTCGTTTACCTTGAACAGATTGCTTTGCATCTGGAAATGGCTGCCATTTCGAAACCCGAGGTGTTCAGCGCCTCAGGATTTGACCTGAGCAGGGACAAACGGGGACACGGTCGGGGTAAGGCCGTAAATGCGGCACTCGGTGCCGCTCAGAGCGAGCAGGAAGGAGGGGAGGGCGGTACTTCATCTTGATGCGGTTCCGGCTCTCCACCGCATAAGTGGCATTACCCCACCTCTTTGCCAGGGGGTGCCCCTCGGCACCCCCTGTTTTTTTCTGCTCTCGCCGGACTCCCTTCTTTTCACGGCACCACGTAGACCGTCCTCCGCGCCAAGCGCTTCTTTCCTGCCCCCGCTGATCCCTAATAACCTGAGAGTTGTAAGTATGAAGTGAAACGTGATTTACATCGTGTAAACCTAGATGTACTTCGAGTCAGGCGAGATTGATAACATGTGAACCTTAATTCAGTTGCTACACATCTCGATGTATACGAAGTAAATAATGATGCATTAAAAGTAAACCGAGATATATTAGAAGTAAATCTAGATGTATAGGAAGTAAGTCGTTATACATTAAAGATAAACCTATGTGTATAAGAAGTAAGTCAAGATGCATTAAAAGTGAATCTAGATGTATTAAAAGTAACTCTTGACGCACACGAAGTAAATGATGATGTACGCGAAGTAAATCTACCTACACACGAAGTCAACCTTCATTTGCAGCGTGTAAATCGTGGTTCACGCGATATTTATCAGGATGCACGTCTTGTCACCCACGATATACGAACTCCAAGTCCGGGTTGAAAGAAGCTGACGAGGATGGAGGCGACAGATGATGCGACCTAAGGAGAAGCTGCGTCTTGAAGCGGACTGGAGAGGCGACCATTCTCAGTTCCGTGACGGCATCGGTTGGTCTTGGTTGAGCAGACGCCAGCCCTTGATGCTCTTTAAGATGACCCAGAGGTAGGTAAGGACGAGGATGACTGCCCCGACGCCGAAGAACAGGAGCAGTATCCCGAGGAGGTAGCCGATGAGGGATTTCCAGAAGATGCTTATCTGGTAGTCGAAATGCGTGCGCGGGAGGGCAGGGGAAGCGCTGCCGCGATAGACATAGGCAATAACGACACCTACGATCATGGTGACGCCCCAAAGAATCGCACCGATGTAGCAGCCGTAGACCACGGCAGGCATGGTCTTCTCCGATGCCTGTACCTTGTCGAAAGCCTCCGCGATGTCCCCCATGCCGTAGCCGATCAGGTAGATCTCGCGGGCGTGCTCCCCGTCCACTACGAAGTCGACCCGGTCCTTCGCTTGAGGCGCGCGGGGGCTTTTCCAGTCCGATCTCCCGAAGCGGTACCTGGTACCGTCAGCCGTCCTGATGACTCCCCCTTCCGCATCGATTCCAAGCACCATGCCTTCCATAAGTCCTCCCCCAGTAAACGAGCCGGTCCTACGGCGTTAAATAGTAGCCATGAAAAGAAGATGTTCAAGCTGCCTCCCTGGATATAGGAGCGCATGTGATTTAGTGCCGTTTTACTGGAGCTATAGCGGGAACGACTACGCTGCCCTAGACACCGTTTTTTTCTTGAGACTAAGAATGAACCAATGTAAACTGCGCCAATTTTCAATTTATCCAAGGAGATTTTTGCATGCGGAACGCTGCCTTTCTGCTAAGAGTCTTTGCCATTTTGTTGCCGTTTTTGCTCACTTCTAATGCCTATTCAAAAGTAAAAAAAGCGAATAAGCGCGTTGCTGACACGGAGACAACGGGCTTTTATGTATTGGTTGAAAAATTAGATGGTAGGTGGAAGATGCTGTCTGTAAGTAAAGATAGCGTTAACAGGAAAAATCCTAATCAGGAAATTATGTTTGTCAGCGAAGGGTTAAATTTAGTTCAGCCCGCATTCCTTGGCACTAGAAACGTAGATCCCAAAAGATATAGTGAGATGTGTAGCTACGCTGAAAGCGAAGATAAGCGCGGTTACTCAGCTTGTAACAGTAACCTGATGAAGTTCAACTCCGTCGTTTCGGGAATAGACAAATTCACCAATTTTGTTGGGCTAGGCGTTGCCGACAAGGATCACAGATACAACAAGTACATAGATACAGAAGCAGTGTCTGAGGTGGTTGCTCAGTCAGGCATGATGGCCAAGGTGAAACAATACGCTGCAGAAGAGGAGGCAAGACAAAGGGAGGAACAAGAAAAGCAGAGAATAGCGCTTGAAGACAAAAAGCGGCTGGAACGCGAAAAGGAGGTCCAGCTGAAGCTTGCATCTGAAGAGAAGGAAAGACAGACAAAAGCGAAAGAAGTCCGTGAGATCCATAAAGCCTTCCCTTTGCTGTTGATAGATAAGCAGGGCTTTGAAGGCAAGCTAAACAGTATTGCCGTCGCACGCGGGATGGAATTCCAAGCGGGCCCGGAGGACGCTGACCCCCACGTTGCATTGAAGCGCTTTACTTCGTTGGCTACAGCACGAAACAAATATGAAGCGATCTACGACGTCGGAATGTTGTACTACGAGGGGAAGGTTGTGAAGCAGGATTATAAGCAAGCATTTAGATGGTGTTCTGACGCCGCCGACAAAGGTTGTGCCGATGCCGAGGCGCAGATCGGTTATATGTACGGCAAGGGGGAGGGCGTCAAGCGCAATATGGTTCAGGCCGCGAAATGGTTGCGGCTTGCTGAGGCGAAAGGCTACGAAAACGCTCCGCCTAAGAACGACTTCGCTTCGGTAAAAGCTTGTATAGAGACTTCGCTTGCAGAAGACGTGAATTACTCACACTATGAAGTAATAATTAAATCGATCATAGATGTCGAGGCTGTAATTAAAAAACGAATGAATGTTGTTGCTATAGACAATGCTGACGCTATTAATCTGATGATAGAAGATGATGAATTTTTCCGAAATCACCCTGGAAGCAATATCGATTTGCGTTCCGGAACCGGTCTTTTGAAAGATAGGGGCGTGTCGTATAAATTTTCTAGTGGTGAAGTCCTGGCGGCAAATTATACCGGCGATAACGGTGTGACATTTGAAATTACAGATATAGACGGTGCAGGAGTAACCTTAAAAAACAAAATCAACAGTAACTATCTCAAATTCAGGTACGATGTGTGCGCCAGGAGTAAAGGAGGTTTTGTAGATATTTACTACGAGGATCTTGTTAAGTCGATAGCTTCTGAATCCAACAAAAAGGTGAAGTACAGCGATGTAGTCGCAGCTCTCAATCGTTACTATAAGGAAAAATACGAGCCCAAAGGGAAGTCTTTGTGGCAGTTAGCCGATGCTCTGCTTGTGAGTGGCGTTGAACGCGATTTGATCGCTACTGACATGGCAAAAATCATGCGGGGTAAAAGTGGCAAGAAGTCTAAATGATGAAGGTCAGTCATAAGGCGCCAGGTTCATGGGTGCCACCTCAGCATTCCTGCGCCCCCGTCCCTTCCGGACGGGGGCGTCTTCGTCTCATTTGGGTGGGGGCTTCTAAAGCTCCTTCGGTACTTGGTACCGCAACTCGGCGAAGCCTGAGCCGAACTGCTGCACAGATACCAGCGTGAGCGGGGGAGTGACCAGGCGACGCGGGAAGAGGGGCTTGCCTTTCCCCAAGGTGACCGAGCCCACCTGAACGATAATCTCGTCCAGAAGCCCGGCATCATGGAACTGACCGGCTAAATCGCCGCCGCCTACGATCCAGATGTTCTTGGAGCCCGCCGCTTTGCTCATCTCAGCATGTACAGGCCTCACGTTGCCATGGACGAAATGGATGGACGACCCAGAATTTCACTTTTAAGGAAAGCATGATTTCATGGGATGTCGCTCTGTTTTTCTCTTCTTGATACTTTCTTGATGTCCTTCATCCCTATCTTGACACCATCTTTATGCACATAGGGCTATTGTTGCGTTATGGAGGTGGATATGAAAGTCTATCTGTTTGATATCAGTAGTGGCTTGTATTTAGGCGAAGATTATTGGGATTCTAGGGACGTGCTCGAAGCGGAGGGCGCCACGAATCTTGCACCACCCAAGGTGCGTTATGGTCAATTGCCTGTTTATGACCGTTCGGTCCGTAAATGGAAGTTGGTACCTATTGGCAGCCTGCAGAATTCGGGAGCCAAAAATGAATGAAGACAAGCTGAAATCCATATCATTTGTCGGCAGGGCATTCCGAACAATTTTTGGATCGCCAAAATACCTGAAAGACCCGCACCTGTTTCACAAGATGGCTCTTATTCCTGTTTTGGCTTGGGTCGGCCTTGGTGCAGACGGGTTGTCCTCGTCGGCCTACGGTCCTGAAGAGGCTTTCCGTGCTCTTGGAGAGCATAACTATTTGGCTATTTTTCTCGGTTTTGCCACTGCATTGACGGTGTTTATCATCTCATATGCTTACTCTCGAATAATAGAGCACTTCCCTCACGGTGGAGGCGGTTATATCGTTGCAACACACATGCTTGGCGAAAAAGCCGGAGTTGTTTCAGGCAGCGCCCTACTTGTTGATTATGTAATGACTATTACCATTTCCATTGCCTCCTGTTGTGATGCGGTATTCAGTTATGTTCCTAAAGGCCTCCATCATTACAAGGTGCCGGTAGCCTGTATTTTTACGGTGATCCTGATAATTCTCAATATCCGGGGGGTCAAGGAATCCATATCGGTTCTTGCTCCGATCTTCATGATCTTCGTTGGAACTCATGTATTAATGCTGCTCGACGGGGTTATGACGCATACTGACAAATTTGTTCCCTTGGCAAACGACATACATCGCGGCTTAAACCATGACCTTTCAAACATCGGCATTTTCGGTATACTTTTGCTCTTTGTACGAGCCTACTCCTTGGGGGGCGGAACTTACACTGGTATTGAAGCAGTTTCAAACGGCTTGCAAATAATGCGTGAACCCAGAGTGCAGACCGGCAAACGCACCATGTTCTACATGGCATCTTCCTTGGCCTTTACCGCAGGAGTCCTTTTTCTTTGCTACTCCCTGTTAGGAGTCACTCCTGTAGAAGGAAAAACACTCAACGCCGTACTGGCAGATAACCTCTTTGCCAAATGGCCGATGGGGAGTTGGATTTCTTCAATTACAATTTTTTCCGAAGGCGCACTGTTGTTGGTGGCTGCCCAAGCGGGATTCGTTGACGGGCCGCGCGTAATGTCAAACATGGCTATCGATTCATGGTTCCCACACCGCTTCGCAGCACTATCTGTTCGACTGACCATGCGCAATGGGATCCTTCTGATGGGTACCGCCGCCATTGCCCTGTTATTCTATACCGGAGGGTCCGTTTCAGCATTGGTGGTAATGTATTCAATCAATGTCTTTATAACCTTCTCTCTGTCCCAGCTTGGGATGTCCAAATTTTTCATTCAGCGAAGAAGAGAGGACCCGCTGTGGTTTCGCCATTTGTTGGTTCACCTTTTAGGGTTGTTGCTCTGCGTTACCATCTTGATCATTACTACGGTTGAGAAATTCGCCGAAGGGGGATGGCTTACACTCGTCATAACATCAGTAGTCATAGGGCTTTGTTACATGATCAAAGGGCACTATGTAAGTGTTCGTCAGGGCATGAAGGATCTGGATGATACCCTGCTTGATGTGCCAATATTGCAACATGGAGAACCGCCGGCGATTGATAAAAACGCTCCGACAGTTATCCAGCTGGTTTCGGGATACAGCGGTTTCGGCGTACACACGCTTTTTTCCATTATGTCCACCTTCCCCAAAACCTATAAAAATATCGTCTTTATTTCAGTCGCCATGATTGATTCAGGTTCTTTCAAAGGAGCTGAAGAAATCGAAGCGCTTGAGTCATCAGTAAGGACCAGCTTGGAGGCATATGTGGCCATGGCTCATAAACTTGGCCTGGCGGCTGAGTTTCGAACCGCTTTATCTACCGATGTTGTTGAGAGCGCGGTCGAGCTGTGCAAGGCAACGGCTGAGGAGTTTCCGCGATCAACAGTTTTTACGGGTCAGATTACCTTCAGGCTTGAAAAGTTCTATCATCGTCTGCTGCATAACGAGACGGCATTCGCCATACAACGCAGACTTCAATGGGACGGGCTGACAACCGTCATTATGCCAATTAGGGTGAGGACGTAATTCTGCTACTGACATCATACAGGTTCGAGGGTAAGATTCCCCAATGAAGACTACTCACACGCTTTCCGGCTATCTCGGCGCAGTCACCCTTGTTGCATTAGCCTCATTGCTGTGTGAGGTGGTAAGAACATCCATCGCACCAGCCAACATGGTAATGCTGTATCTTTTTGCTGTGGTACTGGCAGCTGCGCGGCTTGGACTAAGGCCAGCCATTCTGAGTGCCTTTCTGTCGGTTCTTGCTTTCGACTTTCTTTTTATACCACCTCGTTTTTCCTTTCGTGTCTCAGATTCGGAATATTTGATCACCTTCTTTGCGCTTTTTATAGTGGGCGTCATCATCAGTTCCCTTGTTGCACAAATACGCGAAAAAGTAGATCAAGTTGAACGGCAAGAAGCTCGGACAAGTAGTCTCTATTATCTTACTCGTGATTTGTCTGTTGCCGCTGATGTACCTGCGATCATTGGCGCCTTACAGCGAGCAGTGCTCCGCAACTTTGGTTCCCCCCTGGCTGTTTTGCTTGATCATGAAAATGACCTTGAAACGGTTGATGGTTCCACTACGCTTACTCTAAATGACAGAAGCGTCGAGATCGCCAATTGGGTAATTAAAAGTGGTCGATGTGCCGGGAAAGGAACATCTGCTTATTCTGATTCTTCGTTTATATTCGTTCCGATCAAGACCGGGAAACAAACTGTTGGCACAATGGTAATCGAAGAGAATGAAACGGCGCTGGCTGAAAACCTTCAGTTGATGGAGGCATTTTCCGGCCAGGCGGCAATGGCGCTTGAAAGAGTACGTTTGTCACATCAAGCAGAGGAAGCACGAATACTTCGTCAAAAAACTCATTTAGAACAGGCGCTTCTGAATTCCATATCCCATGATATGCGCACCCCGTTAGTGACCATATCAGGAGTTCTCGACTTGTTGTTAAACAATGACCAAGTATACGACTCGAACGAATGTAGGGCCATGCTTTCTGCTGCTTCGGAAGAAGCAGGCCGCCTCAACCGTTTTGTTGGTAGCCTGCTCGACATGACCCGACTTGAGGCGGGAGTGCTTTCACCCCGACTTACAGACTGCGAAATAGATGAAATTATCGGATGTGCCATTGGAGGTGTCGAACAGCGTTTAGGCACACATCATATCGTGACATCAATAGTACCCAATTTGCCTTTGGTTTCTGTTGACTTGGCTCTTCTGACTCAGGCGCTGGTAAATTTGCTGGACAATGCCATCAAACATTCGCCTGAAGATGCTGATATCTTGCTGTCGGCACGGTTGGAGGAAACATCTATTATTCTTACCGTAAGCGATAGCGGGCCTGGAGTGCCTGACGGTGAAGAAGAGCGCATTTTTGACAAGTTTCATCGCGTTACGGTCCCTGAAAAAACCGGAGGTTCCGGGTTGGGACTTTCCATAGCTAAAGGGATCATTGAATCTCATAGTGGGAAAATTACCGCATCAAATCGGGTAGAGGGTGGTTTGAAGGTAGAAGTAATGTTGCCTGTAGCTGAATTTGTCATTGACAGAGGTTAGACGATGAATTCGAACAAACTGTTCCGCGTATTGGTCATTGATGATGAACTACCGATTCGTCGTTTTCTCCAGACTATTTTGGAAAACGAATTCACGGTCCATTTAGCAGAAGGTGGGTATTCCGGTCTTGCTGCTGCAGCAACAACGAAGCCGGATGTAATCCTACTGGACCTTGGCTTGCCTGATCTTGATGGTATTGAGGTAATCAAACGTATTCGTGAGTGGTCATCAGTACCTATAATTATATTGTCAGTTCGGGAGAGAGAGGATGACAAGGTTGCCGCTCTTGATGCCGGCGCCGATGATTATCTTTCAAAGCCATTCGGTGTCAACGAATTACAGGCAAGAATTCGTGCATCTCTGAGAAGAACACTGCACCAGACACCAGAACCACTGTTTAGTTGCGGTGATCTCGCCGTAGATTTGTCAAGTCGCAGAGTAACTGCTAGTGGCCGTGAAATATCGCTAACACCGACTGAATACGATATATTACGACTATTAGTCACCCATGCCGGAAAAGTGCTTACTCACAGCCACATTCTTAAAGAAGTGTGGGGTGTCGGATATTTGGAGCAACCGCATGTACTGCGAGTCAATATAAGTAATCTGCGCCGTAAGATAGAATCAGATCCATCAAGACCAAAATATATCATTACAGAACCGGGTGTGGGCTATCGCCTTAAAACCGATGATTGAGTAACATATTTAGGCGAGACGATCGCGTCATCCTGGAAGGGCGCGATACTTCAGAACTCGTCCCGACCCGTCCTGATGACTCCCCCTTCCGCATCGATTCCAAGCACCATGCCTTCCATAAGTCCTCCCCAGTAAACGAGCCGGTCCTACGGGGTAAATAGTAGCCGTCGAAGGGGATGTTCAAGCCTCTCCGCTAGAGGGACAGGCACCTACGGAGCCAGTCCCTTCAGAGTGTCAAAGGGGCGGCTTCTGTACTTGGTATCGCAACTCGGCGAAGCCTTTGCCGAACTGCTGCACAGATACCAACGTCAACGGGGGAGTGACCAGGCGACGCGGGAAGAGGGGCTTGCCTTTCCCCAAGGTGACCGAGCCCACCTGAACGATTATCTCGTCCAGAAGTCCGGCATCATGGAACTGACCGGCTAAATCGCCGCCGCCTACGATCCAGATGTTCTTGGAGCCCGCCGCTTTGCTCATTTCAGCGTGAACAGGTCTCACGTCCCCCTGGACGAAATGGACGTTCGCTCCCTTGACGGTAGGGAGCGTCCTGCTCGAGAAGATCCAGACCGGCTGGGTGTACGGCCATGCCGATCCGGTTTCCAGCGCCACCTCATCCGCATGGCGCAGCATCCACTCGTACGTTGCAGAGCCCATCGCCAGAGCGCCCACCTCAGCGATAAAAGCGGGATAGCTGGTGTCCTCCACGTTGCCCAACTGGAACAGCCAATCCAACGAATCATCTTCTGTAGCGATGAACCCATCAAGACTTGCCGCTGCGTAGTACTGTGTCTTCATTGTCATTGTTGTTCCTAAACTTGCCTCTGGTGTTTGTTGACGTCCTGCCTGGGCCTACACCATACCATCAAGGGATGAAGCGGTAGCCGGTCCCCCAGATGGTTTCGATGTAGACGGGATTGACCGGGTCTGCCTCGATCTTCTTGCGGACTTTGTAGATATGAACGGCGATCGTCGAGGTGTCACCGTAATACTCGTTGCCCCAGATCGCCTCCATGAGTCTCTCCTTGGTGAAGACGATACTGGGATGGGAGGCGAGAAAAAAGAGGATCTCGTATTCCTTGGTGGTGAGCTGAACCTCCTTGCCGTTCACGAACACCTGGCGCGAGCCGGTGTTGATCTCCAGCCCCTTGTGCAGGATCACCTCCTGTCCCACCGCACTCCCCTTGAGCCTTTCATAGCGCTTCAGGTGCGACTTGATCCGGGCCATGAACTCCGCCGGGCTGAAAGGCTTGGTCAGGTAGTCGTCCGCACCGAGATCGAGCCCCCTGATCTTGTCGATGTCCTCGTTCTTCGCGGAAACCACGATGACCGGGATCTCCTGTTGCTTCCGGATCTCCCGGATGATGTCGTAACCGCTGACCTGGGGCAGCATCAAGTCGACTACGACGATGTCGAACTGCCCGGAGGTCGCGCGTTTAAGCCCCGCCGCACCATCCTGGACGATCTCCGTGTGGTAGCCGTTAAGCTGCAGGTAGTCGCGTTCCAGTTCGGCGATGTCCAGGTCATCCTCAATCAGCAGCACTTTTTTCATCATCTTACCTCGACTCTTCACTCTGCGGCAGCATGACCGTGAAACAGGTCCCTTCTCCAACCGAACTCGTCACCGCGATCTCCCCGCCGTGTGCCTGGACCAGTTCCCTGGTGATGGCAAGCCCAAGCCCCGTGCTTTCGAACTGCTTGCGCCGTTCCGTATCGATCCGGTAGAACCGGTCGAAGATAAGCGGCAGCTTGTCCTGCGGGATGCCGGGGCCGTTGTCCGCGATGTCCACGGCGATCCAATCGCCCCGGCGGTAGAGAGTCACCTCGAGCGAAAGCCCCTGTTCCGGTCCGTGTCCGATGGCGTTGCGGACGATGTTGTTGATCGCCTGGTAGACGCGCTTGCCGTCCATCCTCACCAGCCGTTCCTCGTCCAACAGATCGACGAACTTCAGTCCTACCTGCCGCGGTTCCAGTTCCAGGCGATACTCCTCCATGAGATCGGCGAAGTAGCTGCGGACGGGAACCTCCTCGAGCTTCAACTCGAGCTTTTGCATGTCCAGCTTGGAGAAGAGGAAAAGATCGTCCACCAGGTGGTTCAGGTAGGAGATGTTGTGGTGAATGGTCTTCAGGTAACGCTCGCGCTGCTCCGGCGAAGCTTCGCCTTCCAGCAGCATCTCGACATAGCCCCGGATCGAGGTGATGGGAGTCTTGAGATCGTGGGAGATATTGGCCACCAGGCCCTTGCGGTTTTCCTCGTACTCGGCTTTTACCTGCTCACCTTGCAAAAGCTGGTACGCCATCTCGTTGAACGATACCGTCAAGAGCCCCACGTCGGTGGGGAGATCGCACTCCACCCGCACGTCGAAGTTCCCCTTGGCGATCTCCTCCACTCCGCGCTGCAACTCCTGGATCGGCTCGATGATCCTCTTCTCCAGGCGTTTCAGGAAGACGAACATCGCGATCTCTTTGACAACGAGGACCACGGCGAAGAAGATCCCGATCGCCTTGATTCCCGCCCATCTGAAGAGCAGCACCAGGATGATGAGGTTTAGGAGGAACACCACCGGCCGTGCGTAACGAAAGACGCGGTGAGAGCGCAGAAACTCGTGGTGATGGCGGTGCAGGTGGTGATGGAGCCTCCCGAACTGCTCGCAGCAACTGTTCTCCCGGTGTCTTCTCCAGGCGTACTGATTATCCATTGGTTCTCCAAAAAAGTTCGAAGTCGGCCGCGGCGCGGGGGGACGAGCCACCCGCGCCGCGCGTCCTTCTTGCTACCAGGCGAGCGCCACTTCGCCGCTTACGGTGAGTTCGTGCAGGGCGCTGTCGGCGTCGCGCAAGCCGCCGTCCATCCCGAGGGTGATCTTCTGGATCTTGCGCTCCTTGTCGATCTCGACGTTGATCTGGCCGTGCAGGTCTTCGACCCCGCGGTAATCGGCGAGGAACCCGTGAGCATGGCAATGCCCAGCCTTGTGCCGCAAGGTTTCCAGCAGGCATTCTTTCATCTCTGCCGGAAGCGCGTCAAGGTTTAGTGACAGACGTGCCATCCCGTTTTCCCTCTCCTCCGCCTCGATGCCGTTCAGTACTCCCAAGGCAAGGGAAATGCGGCCGAGGAATCCGCATTTTCCTCCCCGCTGATCCCGGCCCCTTCCGCCGTGGAAAAAGCGTCTCGACATGCCGGACTTGCAGCAACACGGGAGGTCGAACTCCGTGGTGCTCTCGCGAGTCACGTGGTGCCCGTCGTGGTTGAACCTGGCCGAGACCACGGACCTGCCCACACCGCTGTCGGCTTTTTGGAACTCGTTACGCAGGGTGAAGACCTCTTCGTGTCCCTTGCGGACGTTGGCGGTGAGGACCCCTGCGAGGTTCCCGGCCTTCTTCATGGTCACGGCGACATCATACATCAGCTTGATCTTGTTCATACAGTAGCCTCCTTGGATTGGTGATGGCGCTACTGTACGAAACCATTTTTAAATGCCCTTGAAGTAACTAACAATTTTTTCTGAAGATCTATGAAAATTTTATGAACAGAGGGGGGGAGGGGGATGGGGGATTTCGTTTTGCAGTTGATAGAAGCGCGTAAGAAGGCACACATGACCCAGGACGAGGTGGCAAGGAGGATGGGGAGGACCCAGTCGGTTGTGGGTCGCCTCGAGTCCGGTCATCCCCTCCCCAGCCTGAGATCGCTGAAGCGGTACGCTGAAGCCGTGAACCGCAAGGTTGAGATTCGAGTGGTGTGAGACGGTAGAGGAAAAGGAGACAGGCTCCTTTTCCTTTTTCGGCCATCCCCATGATACGAGGTAGAATCTACAATCAGCGATTAAGAGGACCGATTAAGAGGATGGAGTTGATCTGTTGACTATTCCTGCCGTTTTCTGCTCTCAGTCAACTAATCAACCCCGTCCCTCTGGATTTCGAGACTATTGCACCGAGTAACGCATAATTTCATGGGCGTCCCTCTGATGCTCAGGAAAGGCTCATTTGTTAAGGATGATCTTGGTGATGAAATTGGACTGGTTGTTTAGATACTCTCTGGCCTCAGCTTCACCAAAAGCCTTCTCATGCCTGAACCTATCCATGATAGGGGTATAGGAAACGCTTAAAATGGAAGCTGTTTTGCCTCCCTCTTCAGGGAATATTTTGAGAATTATTTTTAGATCTGCAGTCTCGTTGCCGACCTTAAGAGTGTCATAAAACTCGTAGCGTGAATTGCCGGCGATGAACTTATAAGAATCCAACCTACGCTGTATCCTCGATGTTACCACCTCATAGGGCACTTTAAGGGTGACTTCTTTGAGGTTGACCACAACCTCTGGCAGTTTCTTGTATCTCTCTTTTAGAGAGGTCTGAATTTCGCGTGCAGCTTTGTCAATTTTCTTTTGATAGTTGTAATTCATATCCAGGCTTGAGAGGTTGCCCTCTACATATTTCATGGTATCTGAAATTTGATCCCACTTCGCAAAAAGAGTTGCAATCTGCTGATTGGTAAGCCACAAATTCGGGTTGATTATCTCGTAGTCAGGGATAGTGATTTTGAACCCAACATTGCTGTCCGGTCTGCAAGTGAACGATGCAGCCAAATTCACCTTAAGGTTCCCGGTGGCGGTGCTACCATGGCCCCATGTTATTGAAAGTGACTTGTCCACTTGTTGTTTATATAAAGTTGGGGTGTTTACAATAGTTGGGAATGCCACACTAGTTTTCGGCATTGCTCCGGCGGGGGTTGCAGCTGTGAATTGATAGGTGATTAAATCAGGCCACATAGCAAGCGTATTCATGATCCTATTTTTTATAAATTCAACCTTCCGCTCACAAGTGTCATTTTCTTTAAACACATCAGGGCCGTCGAACGTCATTTCCGATCTCTTTTGGGAAATCGACTCGTCTATGAACTTGTAAACATAGGGATCTGCATTGTTGTCAATTTTAATGCGTTTTAGAATGTCATCCCTTATGTCCTGGCTCTTTGGATAAAATTCCTTTGCAGCAACTGTCCCTTCCCAGGCCTTGTCTGCTAATGGAGTCTGCATTACGGCTACTTTATTCTGTACACCACATCCTGTTATTAAAAGAGCAAGGCTCCCAGAAAAAAGGACTTTTATCATATCCTACCTCCATGATCTATTTTGATTTCCCGACATAAGCTCAGCGTCGGAGATGTCTAGCTTTGTGTGTGACGCTTTGAAATGAGGGGAGACGTCGCAGGATTGGAGAACTGTGTTGACTCTGTGTGTTTTACTCAGGGATTCTCATCGGAAGGGTGGATAGCATCTTGAGGCTTTTTTGAAAATCACTGCAGGTCTCGATGTGGGCAAGAGCTCATGGCCTAGGGGCAGGTCTTGCTTTTTGATATTTCAGTAGGCAGAGGGATGTCCCGGAAATCCTGCGCAGCAGCTGCCTTTTTCATTGACGTCCCCCAAATGCTCAGTTGATAGAAGCGCGTAAGAAGGCACACCTGACCCTGGATGAGGTGGCAAGGAGGATGGGGACGACCCAGTTGGTCGTGGCTAGCCCCGAGTCCGGTCATCCCCTCCCCAGCCTCAGATCACTGAAGCGCTACGCCGAAGCCGTGAACCGGAAGGTCGAGATTCGAGTAGTGTGAGAGCGTTAGTCAGTAACTCAAGGAACTCAAGCACGTCCCCTCCAGCTTCCTGCCCCCAAGGCCTCCTTAAGAGCCTATTTAGTGAAGTTAGCAGGCAAGGGAAAAGGGAGCGTGACCACATGATTCGTGAAGCTGTGGAACATCACGGCTATACACAAAAAGCTGTCGCTGACCATTTTCATTTGCACTACTCTACCGTCAACCGCATCTTGGCTAAACTTGGCTCCCATGAAGAGCAAGAGTAAAGACCTGACCCCAAGGCCTAGGCCTTGGGGTCAGGGACTATTGCAACGAGTAACGCATAATTTCACGGGCGTCCCTCTGTTTCCGTAACAAACTAGATCAGCTGAGCCTTTCAGCCAAAAGAAACTTATGATCTTATGACCGTCCCCCTGTCCCAACTCTGATTACGTGTCAAGGGCTGAGCCCTCTGTTTATACGCAGAAAGAAGAATCCTGTTTGACGAGTTGAACGAACGTTTCGTACTCCATTTTTATGTCTTCAGTCTTCAGGCAAAACAGATCCTCAAAAACAGTGGCAAGATCAGTATCATTTTGACCAAATTCGAGGGTGCAGAGGTGACCTATCGACTTGTAAGAGAAGCTGTTGTCTTTATTCTGCTTGTCGAAGAAAAAACAATGTCCGTTCAAATAGTCAAAATCAGGATGTTTGCTGCAATAATTCCAAAAAACCAAAGGATACAAAAGCAATCCTACATTATTGACATCGTCGATAACGAAGGCTTGCTCCTGTGAATAAGTGCTCCCCCCCGAATATGCATACACCTCATTAAAAGGGGGTTTACCGTGACAGACTATGAAATTGCCATTGTTGTTTTTTCCAAATCGTTCTTTTTTTACATTGTTGAAATAACCGAATTTGTATTTAGAGAAAGCTTTAGCACTTATATTGGCAAAGATTGTGACAATAGAGTTTACATCATAATCTGATGATATTTTGTCGTGCTTGAATTGTGCGTAGAACTTCAAAGCTGAATCAACTTCACTTGCATGATTTGTTACTAACTCGATATAAACAGAAGAAAAAGATGCGCTGTTATTTAGTTGCCCCAAGCATTCCTTTAAAAGAGCCCATAACGGCCCGGCTGAGCGTTGGGTGAAGCTTTTAAGCAGCTTTGTTGATCCACGTCCTTTATGTACACAAAACTCTATGTAGGCGATATAGGCCCCCATGGCTAAGGCAGCTTCGACAAACTCAAACCCGTGCTTGTACATATGCTGCTTTGATATGCTGTTAGTTAAAAACTTAGATAATGGCTCCGACAACGGATAAGGTAATGTGTCAGCTAGTTCGTTGATGTTGAGCCAACCTTTATCCGTATTGCGGGAAGTGTAAAGTTGAACTGACTTATTATTGATAAAAGACACAGCAGAATTGCTAGTGCCAAAGTCAAATCCAACGTAGGAATCACTAAAGTTCGTCTCCGCTGCAAAAGTCATGTCTAAGTAAAATGGCTTCGCGTCTAGATATAGACCTTCGTCGTCAGTTCTACCTCGCTTGTAATAAAACCTGGGAAATGTTGTTCCATCTTCCTTTATTATGAGCCTTAAGAGAAGGTTGCTGTCAAGCTTGAGCCCCTTTGGTGAGTGTAGGGTCTTTGCTTCGATGTTCTGAAGATTTTCTAAGTCAGATGGGTCAAAACTCGAGCGAAGGAAATAGTAATCGAGCAGTTTTCTTGGTGGATGGTCTAGTCTGTATTTCCAATACAGTGATTTATTGATGTGATTCTTCATTGAGCTGGCGGAAGACAAAAGTACGCCATTAATTCCGGAATCAAGGTCTTCGGTTCCGAGGACAGCTTTAAAGCGCGGGATCTCGTGGCCTGTTTCATCTGCTTCCAGCACTAGGCACAATCTATTATATGTTGTAGTGCCAAAATCACCCTCACTCTTCGTGTAAAAAACCCTTGCACATTCAATGGCAAGGCCTTTTGCTACTACCTCTTGAAAATCAGGTAAGGGTAGAATATCTGCTTCAGAAAGCTCAGTCCGAAACTCATCCGTGATCAGCTCGCATAGCCAGCCTATATTTGCAGACCCGCCGGACAACAAAACGACCGTAATTGGAGCGCCTTTTAACTCTGCTACACTTCGTTTGAGCGCAGACCCTATCGTTGGGCGTAGATAGGCTTTCCAAATCTTTTCAATAAAAATGTTTTTAAAATCTTCGGCTGTAAATTGAACGTTCAAGACGTTACTGCTTTCACTAAACGGCGACTGGGGGAGATGGATAGGGACAGATATTTTTTTGATATCAGAATCTAAAGCCCAAGAGTGGTTTTCTGACAATAACTTGCTCAGTGTGAGCTTTGCCTGTTCTATCTTGTGGACTGTTCTGTTAAAATTTATGATAAAGGAACGGTAGTTTTTGCTAAGAGTGCTTATATCGGTTTTACCCTTTTTCCAATCTTTGTACGCTGTAATAGCCTTGTGGAAGTCAGCTCGCTCATGTTTCTGCACTACCTTCTGCGAGTAGAGCTCTTCTGCTATTGCTCTATTTATAAAAAAACCGCCTACTGCTTGAGAACACGCTGCCATAGGCCTAGAGTTTTTGCCACTTTGACTTATATCTCCATCTTTAGTCGTTTCAATAACGCAGACATCAAAGCTCCCTCCGCCAAAGTCTAAAACTAAAGCGAATTGCTTTGCCTTTTGCGCTATTAAAGGATGTTTAAGGCCATATCTGTAATACTGAAAAACAGCAAATGGCTCCGGCAAAAAGTCTATAGAGTCATACCCTTTCCCCCTTAGCAGGTTTCTTATGTTCTGCCTGTAGTTGGCCAGCCAGCCCTCCGGAACAATGTCTCCTTGCATCGACAGTGGCTCAGCCACCATAATGCTTGAACTCTTGTCGATATTGTTTCCTTCAAGCCATTTGCTTATGTTTGTAACAACTTCATATATGAAATCTGCTGTTAATGCTGCCGCCGTTTTCGAGTCCCCTGTTGCTGTCCTAAAGGAGGACTTAGTTTGAATTCCGGGGGCGTAATTGCCTAGGTCTATTTTAAAGTCCTCATTTACAAGATGCGATTGGTTCCTCCTTTGAGCTTCAGCTAAAGCTTGGGACCCTATTAAATATTCTGATCTGTCCTTGTAGTAGAGGACAGTAGGGATATTATATGAACCCTCATTCAAATCCATAAGCTGAACAGTATTTATAAAAAATTCTTTTTTGCTCATCCTAGTTTCCTCCAATTAAGTTATAACTCTACTTTACATGCCTTTCACAGAACGCCGGATTGCACAAAAAAGATTAGCTAATTCAGTGCAACCGCTAACTAATACGGCAGTATCTTTCCTGGGGCCGGCATGCACGATTGCAAGGTTCAGTATAGCTTACAAGGCGCAACTACAGTCCCCTTCTATAGTTGCTTCAGTAAGTCATGCACGCCGCGTTTAGTATACCGGCGACGCTGGAAAAGGCGGCGAGGAGGAGGGCGGAGGGGACTTTGCCGGCTTTTATGTCGTCGACTACAAACCCCAATACCTTGCGCAGAACGGAAAACACAAAAGTTGCACCATGGTGGCCATCAACGCCCAGGCGGCCATGTCCACGAGATTCACGCTGTGCGCTATTACGATGGCTACGGGAATGGCGAAACCGAGCAGGGCTCCGGTGAGACTTACGGCTGCCGCCAGATTCCCCTCGCGGATCAGGCCGATCTCGTCATAGGGGAGCCGAAGGGGTCAGGAACCATCTAATCCAGGAACCATCTAATCCGATAGAGGCACTTTCATGCACCTCATACCCTAACCTGCAGCTCTTTCCATTCTCCGCTGCACCACTGCATATCCCAGTTGCCACGCTTCAGTGATTGACACAATGAACGCTTCTGGATGTTGCGACATCCAGGTGGCGGCAGCTTCATTTGAACTGATGAAATGAACTCCGCTGCAGAAACTGCTGCGGACATTGCAACAGCCGGCCTCCTTTCCGGGTATCACCATGGAGAGGACGACTTCAGCCGGTGACACATCACTTACTCCCGTTGGACCCACCGTCATGCAAACCTGATTCTGCGTTACCGGACAGCGCGATTCGACCTGCACTGTTTGATCCAGTGCCACGGGATACATGAGAGCATCGAGCGCGCACCAGATGTACAGCTTTTTGCCGCAGACCTTGAACGCGTGCGGCGTCGGAAGAAGCGACAGACCGCAGGCTACTACGTCTCCGTTGTCGTCGTACACGGCATCTGCAAAAGTCCCCAGCGCCATTTCGACGTCATGTAGCGACATCCCAAGAGCATCAGCTATGCTCGCCCTGGATACGGGTTGTCCATTGGACAGGGTACGCAGGAGGAACAGCCAGACGTCCGGATGCTCGCAGTGTAAGGCGGCCTGAACGGCATCTAGTCTTTTCAAATTCTCGTATCTCATTTCCTTCTCTTGCCGCACCGCGTCGCTATACCTCTACTGCCGCAGAGGGGGAGCATGGAATCAGGTGCCGGAGTTGGATCTATGTATGGCGGTAAGCGCAATCTAATTGATGTGCTGTCATTGTTCAAGCCAAAACTGTAAACATTGTGAATGGAAGTAGACTGGGCAGGGGCAGGGGAGGGGGGGATGTTTCAGTACTCGGCCCGATCAGGCTCTTGCGGCCCGGGGGACGTGCGGCCTTGAAACCTGCCGTAGCGAAGGGCGAGGGTGGGAAGCACCAGTAGGTTGAGTGTGGTCGAGGTGACGAGTCCTCCGAGGATCACGAGCGCCATCGGCCCTTCGATCTCACGCCCCGGCGCGCTCGCACCGATCGCCATGGGTAGAAGTCCCAAAGCGGTGACGAGCGCGGTCATCAGGATCGGCGCGAGTCGCTCGGAAGCCCCCCGCATCGCCGCGTTCCTTCCCCATGCCATCCCCTCGACCAGAACCAGATGCTCGTAGTGCGAGATCATCATGATGGAGTTGCGCAGGGTGATGCCGAACAGGGTGACGAAGCCGACCATGGAACCGATGGAGAGGGTCCCGCCGGTCATGAACGCCGCCAGCACCCCGCCCACCACGGCGAAGGGGAGGTTCGCCATGACCAGCAGCAGGTTCCTCGCGTTCCCCATGACCATCGACAAAAGCAGGACGACCCCGACGCCCGCCATCAGGGAGTGGACCAGGAGTTCCCGGCGTGCGCGGGACTGGGCGGCGGCCTCGCCGGTGAATTCTAGGTAACTTCCGGGGGGAAAGGTGACGTCGCGGGCGATCCGTTTCCTCGCCTTCTTGACGAAGGTGTTCACGTCGCGCCCCGCCACGTTGCAGGTCACGGTCTGCACCCGTCTGGCCGCGTCGTGGAGCACGGCGTAGCGGCCGGAGGTCTCATAGATGTCGGCCAGTTGTCTCAGCCTGACGTACGCGCCGTCGGGGTTTTGCAGCGGCAGGTCCCCGACCCGGGCGACGCTCCCGCGCGTTTGGGCATCGAGGATGACGGCGACGTCGAAGACCCGGTTCCCCTCGTAGGTCTCTCCGACGTCGACCCCCTGGTAGGCGGTGCGGACCGCGTCGAGAACGTCCAAGGGGGCGAAACCCCAGCGGGAGAGTTCCTCATCGCGCAGGCGCACCGTCAGTTGGGGAGTCCCCGGGGGAGACTGCACCTGCACATCGGCGGCGCCCGGCATTCCGCCGAGGATTCCGGCAACTTCGCGCGCCTTCCGGTCCAGTTCGTTCAAGTCGTCGCCGTAGATGTTGACGGCCACCGGGGCGGTAAAGCCGGAGAGGGTTTCCTCCACCCGTTCGGTGAGAAAGGTGTTCACCGAGAAGTTCACGCCGACGAAACCGTCGAGCGCCGCCCTGATCTCGCCCCGCGCCCGCTCGGCCTCATCCCCTTTCATGGGTTTCAGGTCCACGTCGAACTCGCTGGAATGGGTGCCGAGCGTATCGTCTCCCTCCTCCGCCCGCCCGGCACGCTGGGCCACCGTGCGGACGAAGGGGAGCTTCAGGAGTGCCGTCGTCACTTCGCGCCCCAGGCGCAAAGACTCCCGGAGCGAGGTGCCTGGCACGGCGGTCATGTGGACGATGAAGTGCCCCTCCTTCAACTCGGGCAGGAAAGCGGCGTCCAAAAACGGCAAGGGGGCGAGACCGGCCAGGGTGAACAACGCGACGGCTGCGACGACGGCGCGGGGGCGACGGTCCAGCGTCGCCAGAAGAGACCGGTAACGCTTTTTCAGCCACCGGACCACGGGCGGCTCCCGTTCCGGCAGCTCCCGTCCCCCCAGGAGAACGAGGCACAAGGCGGGGGTGATCGTCAGGGCAACCGCGAGCGAAGCGAAGGTCGCCAGTATGTAGGCGATGCCTAGGGGGGCGAAGAGGCGTCCAGCGAGACCGGACATGGTCAGGACGGGGACGAAGACGAGGGCCATGGCGAAGGTGGCGTAGACCACGGCGCCCCGGACCTCCAGGGAGGCGTCGTAAACCACCCGCGCCGCCGGGAGCGGCTCCGGCAGGCGCCGGTTTTCCCGCAGCCTTCTGAGGATGTTCTCGACGTCGATGACGGCGTCGTCCACCACCATCCCGACCGCTATGGCGAGTCCCCCGAGGGTCATGGTGTTGAGGCTCAGGCCCAGGTGTTCCAGGCCCGCCACGCCGGCCAGCAGCGAAAGAGGTATGGCGAGGCAGGAGACGGCGGCGGTACGCAGGTTGAAAAGAAAAAGAAAGATGACGAGCGCCACCAGCACCGCGCCGGTGAGAAGCGCGGATTCGACGTTTCCGATGGCGGTTGCGATGAAGTCGGCAGGACGGAAGACGTCTCCGTGCAAGGTCACTTTCTGCGAGGAAAGCCCGGGGCGGACCTCGGCCAGGGCCTTTTCGACCGCGTCCGTCACCTCCCGGGTGTTCGCCCCGTACTGTTCCGACACGAGCAGTTGCACTCCCGGCGTCCCCATGATCAAGGCGGCGCCGATCGAAGGCTCCGCGGCCTCGACCGCCTGCGCCACATCTCCGATGGTAACGTTGGCGCCGTTTCGGTGCACGATGACGGTTCGGGCAAGTTCATGCGGGGTCAGGGACTGTCCCTCGCCCCGGAGGATGAGGCGCTGGTTGCCGCTGTCGATGAAACCCGCACCCCGGACGCCGGTCGCCCGCCGCGCCGCCGCCAGGAGATCCTCGACGGAGAGGCCGTAACGTATCAACCGGTCGGGGCGGAACTGTATCTGCAATTGCCGCACGTCGCCGCCGAACACCGCCACCTTCGCCACGCCGGGAACGGCCTGGAGACGCGGCCTGACCGTCCAGTCCGCGATGGTTCTAAGCTCCATGAGCGAGCGCGTCGCCGAGGTGAGCCCGACCGCCAGCACCACGCTCGTTGAGGAGGTGAGCGGGGTGATCACGGGCGCCTGCACCCCCTGGGGGAGCCGCCCCGCCAGGGTCGAGAGACGTTCCGCCACCAGTTGCCGGTCCCGGTACACGTCGCTTCGCGGGTCGAACGTCAGCGTGACGACGGACAGCCCCTGCAGTGTGCCGGAGCGGAGCGACTCGATCCCGGTCAGGCCGTTGACCGCGTTCTCCACCGGCCTGGTGACGAGCGCCTCCGCCTGCTCCGGGGAAAGTCCCGGCGCCTCGGTCTGGATGACCACCTGCGGGGGGGCGAATTCGGGGAAGACGTCGTACTTGGCGCCGCCGAGGGTATAGACCCCGTACCCGGCCGTGAGGAGGGCGAGCGCGATCACCACGCCCCTAAACCGGAGGGAGAACCGGACGAGGGAAGCGATAATGCCGCGGTCGCGGCTAGTCATCGTCACCTTCCCCTCCCCCCTTGATCCTGGGGCGGAATTCCTCGGAAAGAAGAAGCTGCGCCCCGCTCACCACAACCCGGTCGTCGGCAGAGAGTCCCCCGGCCGTGAAGTAACCGCCATCGACGGGCGCCGAGGTCGGAATTTCCCGCCGCACGAACCGGTCCGCACCCTTTTCCAGGTATGCCCACGCTTTTCCCTGCCACCACACCACGGCCGCATCGGGGACCACGACTCCCTGCACCATGGGGCCGACCGGCAGCCGGGCAGGCACGTTCATGCCTGGAAGCAGTCCGGAGCGAGCCGGGGCGAGGTAGAGGAAGCTGATCCCCTGGATGCGCGGATCGGTGGCAGGTGCGGGCGAGACCAGGCGCGCCGCGATCGAAGGGGCGCCGCCCGCGGTCTGGAGCCGTATGGTGCGCGGCGCCGTGGCGACTCGCACGTCGGGGAGAAAGGTTACCTGAAGCAGCCGATCCTCCTGACGCGCCAGCCTCTCAAGGGGGGCACCCCCTTCGCGCACCCAGCCGGCGATGACGCCTCCCCAGCGTTGTCTCAGGCTTCCGCTCAACGCTTTCACGGAGGCGCTTGCGGCCTGCAGGCTCGCCTCGTCGCCGCGCCATGCCGCCTCGGCCGCCTGGAGGGCCTTGTCCGAGACGTTTCGATCGTCGGCGTTCAAAAGCTTCAGCCGCTCGTACTCTGCGCGGGAGGCGGAAAGATTCGCCCTCGCCCTTTCCGCCTGGGCCTTTGCGGCGGCAAAAGCGTTAAGGCCGTCGAACAACTCCTGGAGCGGAAGGACGACGCCGGTTGCGCGCTGTTCCCCGCGGCGGGAGAGCGGGGCAGGGGAGGCGACGGCTATGCCGGATTTCCTCCGCTCGGTCTCGTCCACCGCGACGACGACTTCGCCGTCAGCAACCGAGACCCGCGACGGCGCTTTCACCGGGCGCTCTCCCCCGGCGTCCATGGCCCGCTCCTTGTCCCCTCTCAGCCACCCCCACACGAGGAGCGCCGCGATCCCGGAGAGGATGACCATGGTCAGGATGACTCTAAGGCTCTTCCGGTTCACGTTTCAGTCCTCCTTCTCGGGCCTGGGATTCGCCTCCACGTCCGCCGGAAGAAGCTCGGAAAGCGGCAGCGGCCGCTGGAGCGCATCCTCCAAGACCCCGCGCGCCCGCAGCACCCCCGAAAGGGCTTCCAGGCGGTCCAGCGCCGAACTCTCCATTTCCAGGGACGCGCCTGCCAGCGCCAGCCGGTCCGTCTCGCCCGCCTCGAAGAGGGCCTCGACGGAGTTCCGCGCGGTGCGTTGCGCCGCGAGCGCCGCATCCGCGGTCGCGAGCTTGTCGAGAAGGGCGCGGTACCCCGCAAGCGCCTGATCGACCTCGCCCGAAACCCGCGCCTGAAGCGCGGCGAACCGTGCGGCGGCTTCTTCGCGACGCGCCTGCGCCTGCGCGATGGGGCCCCGGTTCCGGTTGAAGACCGGGAGCGTCACGGAGAAGCCTATGGACCAGACGTCGTCTCCCTGGTCCCACTGATAGCCCGGACCGAGGCGAAGATCCGGATATTGCGCGGCGATTTCCAGTCGAAGCGCGGCCTCGGCCGCTTCGTAATCGCTGAGGAGCGCGAGGATGTCCGGGCGGTTGGTGAGGGCCTGCCGGCGCAGCTCTCCTGCGGCCGGCAGGGGAAAAGGGGCGTCGATGAAACCAAACGAAATGTCGAGGCCGTCGACGGCCTCCTTCGGCACGCCGAGCGCGGATGCGAGCGCGACGCGGGATTGCGCGAGCCGTTTGCGTGCCTCCATCTTGAGGAGGCGGATCCGTTCAAGCGCCAGGCGGGACCGTGTGACGTCCGGTAACGACGCTTCTCCGGCAGCGAGACGCGCTTCGAGAAGGCTCACGACCTCCGCTTGCGCGGCTTCTTGCCGCTGCAGCAACGGCTCGGCCTCCATCTCGGCATAGAGGTCGCAGAGGCTTGACTCCAGGCGGCTTCGCACCCGCCATGCCGCGTCGGCGATGTGCAGACGGGCCGCGTCGGAGCGTTTTTCGGCTTGCAGGATGCGGTAGCCCCGCTTGCCCGCGGTCTCGATCGGGATGTCCAGGTTGAAGCCGAGGCTCCAGGGGGAGAGCGTGCCGCCGGCGGTGTCGGAGTGATGCTGCGGCGTGAAGCCGATGCTCGGGTCCGGGCGTTGCCCGGCTGTTATCTTTCCGGCCTCGGCGACGCCCCATGAGGCCCGCGCCGTGTCAAGATCGGGATGGTAGTAGAAGGCGGTCAGGGTGAGCGTGGGCAGGTCCCACGAAGTTGGAGGCCAGGGCGTGATCTCGTGACGGAGGTTTTTCTCCAGGAAATTCCTGAGCCCCGGGGCGTCGAGGGTGCGGGATTCGAAGGCTGCAGCCGTCCGTGCGGTATCCAGATGTTTGGGGGCGTAGACCGCGCATCCGGCGAAAAGAGCCGTAATCAGGCAGAGAACAATCAGCTTCATGCCATCCTCCCCGCGTTCCGATCCCGCCTTCGCGGCGGTTACATCGATCGACATCACGAACTACCGATGCCGTCTCCCGGAATATGTCGGCCCCGGCTGCTTTCGGTTGGCGAAATTTAATTTATTTATCTCGATTGTTCAAGCGGAAACTTCCGGCTCTGCGGATCGACAACGCAAGAAGGGCCTGCCGAAGCTCAGCGGTCCAGCACCTCCCTCACCTTTCTCAGCAGCTCCATCGGGCGAACCGGCTTCATGATCAGTTCGATCCCTTCTTCGGACACACCCCGGTTCTGGATGAAGTCGGCGGTGTAGCCGCTCGAGTAGAGCACCTTCACTCCCGGCTGCAGCAGCGAGATTTCTTCGTAGGCTTCCTTGCCGTTCTTCTTCGGCATGATCATGTCCATGAGGATCATCGCCACCCGTTCCCTGTTCGCGGCGAACTGCTCGACGACGTCCTGCCCATCGACGGCCTGGATCACGTCGTAGCCGAACTGGGAAAGTATGGAGACCACCAGGCTGCGGACTTCGGCATCGTCCTCGGCCAAAAGAATGGTCTCGCTCCCTCCTCTTGGCGCCTCCATCTGCGCGACCGGGACGTCCGTCTCGCTCCTTGCCTCCTGTACCGGCAGGTAAATCCTGAAGGTGGTCCCGTGCCCGGGCTCGCTGTAGACGTTGATGATCCCGTTATGCTGCTTGACGATGCCGTAGACGATCGCCATGCCGAGGCCGGTTCCCTTGCCGACTTCCTTCGTCGTGTAGAAGGGCTCGAAGATCCTCTTGCGGGTCTCCTCGTCCATGCCGGTGCCGCTGTCCGACACGGTCACCACTGCGTAGCTCCCGAGCTCCGTCCGCCCGGACTCGTGATCGATAGGGGATTCCACCGCCTGCAGCCCGGTCTCGATGGTGAGCATCCCTCCCTTGGGCATGGAGTCGCGCGCGTTGGTCGCCAGGTTGATCAGCACCTGTTCGAGTTGCCCCACGTCGGCGTTCACGATGAGCCGGTCGCCGTAGGTGACGGTCTTCAGGTGTATGTCCTCGCCGATGACCCTCAGGATGAATTTCTTGAAGTTCTCGATGACCTCGTTCAGATCGACCGGTTCCAGGTGGATCACCTGTTTGCGGCTGAAGGTCAGCAGTCCCTGGGTGAGTTGCGCCGCGCGTTCGGACGATGACAGGATGTGGTCGACCCATTCCTGCTCTTTCCGGCTGAGGGTTTCGTTCATCTTCAGCATGTTGCCGTAGCCGGTGATCACCTGAAGGATGTTGTTGAAGTCGTGGGCGACGCCGCCGGCCAGTTGCCCCACTGCTTCCATCTTCTGCGACTGCCGGAGCTGTTCTTCGAGGTGGATCCGCTCGGCGAGCGTCCTCGAAAGCTTTATGGAGGCGAAGCTGAGCGTGGAGACCATCCTGGTCAGCTCGGCGTAGAACTTCATCCCGGCCTCGGCCGCTTCCTTGGTGAAGCGCGGCACCCGCTCCAGCGCGGCCAGGTACTCAGTTTCATCGAACCCGTAACGCCTCGCCTGCTCGCGGAAAAGCTCCACGTCGGGCGGCTCGTCCTCGTAGAAGAACTGCCCGATGAAGACGTTGCCGACGTGCCTGCCTCCAACCTCTATGGGAGTCACCATGTCCCACATGTTGTTCTTGCAGCGGTAGCGTCTGTAGGTCCCCGACGCCACTCCCCTGGAAAGGACGGTGTCGCTCTCGAGGCAGTTCTTGCAGGCTTCGGGATGGACCCTGTGGAACTTGGTGCAGATGTCCTGCCAACCCACCGCGACCAGCACCTTGCCTGAGACGTCGAGGACCGCTCCGAGCATCCCGGTTATCTTGTAAAAATCCTCCATCATGGCCTGGAGCATCTCGCTGTCGATGATGTCGGAGAGTTCCAGCGTCCCGATGTCCCCTTCGGGCTCCAGAATGGCCTTCAGTTTGTGCCGGACGGTCTCCTCGCTCTGCTTGAGCGCGATCTCGGCTCTCCTTCGTTCCTCGACCTCCTCTTCGAGCATCGCGGTCTGTTCTTCGAGGAGCGCCGTCTGCTCCTGCAGCGTTTCCTGGGTGATCTCCCGCTCCGTCAGTTCCTCCTCGAGCTGGCCGCTTTTCTTCTTCAACTCGTCTTCCAACTGCTTCAGTTCCGTGATGTCGGTCGATATGCCGCAAAGGCCGTATATGGCGCCGTGTTCGTCCCTGAGCGGAAGTTTCACCGTCCAGTAGCTGCGCGTTATTTCGTTTTCCGCACCAAGGTTCGTCTCTTCTCTTCTGACCGTGAGACCCTCCTCGAGGACAGGGCGGTCGCTGATCATTATCTCCCGCACCGATTCGGGGGAGAAAAAGGCTGCGTCGGTCTTGCCAAGGATCATCTCCTCGGGCTTTCCGAACAACTCGGAGACCTCGCGGTTCACGTAGCTGTAGCGGTAGTCGGTGTCCTTTATGAAGATGTAGGCGCCGACGTTGTCGAGGATGGTGTCCAGGCGCAGCTTGCTTTCCCGCAACGCCGCCTCGGACGCCTTGCGTTCGCGGTTGCGGCGGTAGAAGAAATAGACGGCGAGGCACGCGACCAGCAGCGCGAAGGGGAGCAGGTATTTCAGCATGTCCCTGAAAGTCGGCTCCTTGGGCTCGTAAACGCCGAACCATTTCTGGTACAGCTCGTCATAGTCGCCGTCGGCCTTGGTCAGTGCCAGCCCTTCGTTCAGCGCGGCGAGGAGGTCGGACTCCCCTTTGTGCACGCCGAAGGTGAACTTTTGCGCGTAGCCGGCCTTAACGTCGAGCGGGTGCACGTTGTTGATGTGCAGCTCTCGCAGCGTCTGCATGCCGGCAAGCTTGCTGAGCAACATGGCGTCGTGCTTGCCCGAGGAAAGGAGTTTGAGTCCTTCCCGTGCATCGTCCACCAGCACGAGCTGCTTCTGCCACCCCTTGGATATCGCGTATTCGTGGGCCAGGTCCGACTTGAACACGATGATGGACTTTCCCGCGAGGTCCGCCTCGGAGCGGATGCGGTTGTCCCCCTTGCGCACGAAGACCGCGCCGTTGACGGTGACGTGGGGGACGCTGAATTCGGTGTAGCGATGGCGTTCGTCCGAGGTGGCGATGTTGACCAGCACGTCGACCTTGCCGTCCCTGAATTCCTGGAGCAGTTCGCCCCACGGCCTGACCCGGATGGTGTACGCGAGCCCCGCCTCCCGCGCGACCTCTTTCCAGAGTTCCACGGCGAAACCGCCGGCGGTCGCGTCGGTGCTTCCGGTGGAGAAGGGAGGGAAGTTCTCCTCGCTTCCTACCACCAGCGTTTTCTGTGGGTGGTAAGCGGCCGGTGCTGCTGCAACGGAGACTATGAGGCATAGGATGAGGATGAGACTTTTGAACATTGCTGGCCCTTTGGTAGAAGTTCGGGTGCACTGTATCAGGCCTGAGAAAAGCAGGAACCTGGCATTAATGAGTTGAGTACAGAGAAAAGATAACAGAGAAAAAGAAGTCGTAAAGAGAACGGTCAATTGTGGTCCGGGTTTGCCGGGGAATCGGCTGTCTAGTTGCGGGGGGGGGGCGGAGACTGCGGACGCACCCCGTTCGATAGGTCTTCCCGGGGTGGAAAGGTGAAGCGCTTACCATTGACAGCTTGATGTGAGTTATTTAATCTTTCGTGCGGGACTGTGGAGCACATACTGCCGTGAAGGAGATGCCGTGATGGATGATATAGCCAACAAGAGGATTGAAAAGCTGACAAACCAGGGGCTCGAGCATTTGGAGGCCGAAAGGTATTCGGAAGCTATTCAAGTCGCGATGAAGCTCGAAGAGGCCAAAGGCCCTCTCGCCTTCTACATTGCCGCCCAGGTCTTCGCCAGCTCCAAGAATTTCAGGGATGCCGTTTCAACGATGAGGCGCGGCGTGTTGAAACGCCCCACTTTTTGGATGAACTGGTACTTCCTCGGCATCTATCTCGGTCAGCTTAATAAATTTGAAGAAGCGCTGGCTGCCTATGAGCAGGCATTGCTTTGTCCGCTGGCGAACGCGGATATGATTCGTCTCAACATGGCCTTTCTCTCGATAGCTTGTAAGGAATTCCAGGCGGCGCTTGATTACCTTGACGGCGTCGAAAAACCTTCCCTGCAATCGGGTGCCGATCAGGCGCGAGTGGCTGCTTTGGAGGGGGTCGGCAGACTTGCCGAAGCGGAAGAGTTGGCCGAAGTCCTTCTCAAGGAGCGTACCGAGGGGGATGAGGAGTATCAAAAAAGGGTAGGGCTAGTGGCCGCGGCACTCGCGCGCATCCGGTTGCAAAAGGGACGATCAAAGGAAGAGGTCCGGAGTTTCCTGATGCATTTTCTGGAGGAGTTCGGATGCAGCACTCCGGTGCTCTTTGAAATAGTGAAGCTGGAAGAATTACGCTACAGTGCCGATTCCAAATACTACCGCCTGGCGATTGTCTCCAAGCTCCCGATGGACCATCCCTGGTATCGGGAGGCGCAGGCTTACGGCATCGTCTACGACGTGGTGTCGGATTCGGAGGAACGGGCGTTCGAGATGGTCATGGTATTTGAGAGCGCCGCCGGGGTCGAGAGCGTAGACGTGGCAAGTTGCAAGATACGCGGAGACATGCCGGAAGAGCCGATGGGTGTATTTTGGTTCAGCGAGAGATTTTTCGGTTAACTTTGCGACGGTGAGGGGGCACCCTCCGCAGGCGAATCGAGTTGCGCGAGCAGCGATTGCCTGCGTCGGGGATCGGTCAGCCTCCTTACCAGCCTGCTGCACTGGCGGCGGTGAGCCATGGTGACGATCATGGTTCGGCGGTCTCCGCTCTCCGAAGCTTCCCTGTATCGCGACTCCTCGGTTTCGATTATCGCCTCCAGGAACTCCCCGAACTCGGACCACTCCTCGTTATCCAGGAGGTATTTCATCAGGTCCCGCGCCCCGGCAACCTGCGCAAAGGCGAAGAGCTTACGAGGTTCATAATCGTCCTCCTCCACGCTTTGAGATCTCATGATCGACTCCTTGCTTAACGTCCCCAACTCCATGGCGAGCAGCCTGTCTTCTCTCCCGATATCCATGATGCGCCTCCACTTCCTGAAATGGTTGGTGCGTCACTACGGAGGCGAGGTCAATGGTCCGTGCGACTTCGCCTTTTGCCAGTCACCAAATGTACCGCATGGGGGAGGATTTGCCACGGCCGCCTCGAAAAATCAGGCAGGCCGCTACGGCTTCGTCGCGGTGAAGATGGCACGCAGCGGTGCGGGGTGTCCTTCGATGGTCTTCTCCGCGTCGTCGGGGTCGAGGAAGTCGGGGAGCGATTCGAAGCGCATCCAGTCGGTGGTGCGCTGCTCGCCGGTGCTCGTGCGGTTCGTGTCGACGCAGGCGATCTCGGTGAAGCCGCAGCGCTTGAGCCACAGGGTCATCGCGGCGATGGAGGGGAGGAACCAGACGTTGCGCATCTTCGCGTAACGCCCCGGCGGCATGAAGATGGTCTCCCGGTCCCCTTCGACGATCAGGGTCTCAAGCACCAGTTGTCCGCCGCTGCGCAGGCACCCCTTCAGCTCGAAGAGATGGTCGAGGGGAGAGCGCCGATGGTAGAGGACACCCATGGAGAAGACGGTGTCGAAGCAGGCGAGATCTGCGGGGACGTCCTCGATGCCGATGGGGATGACGTGGTGCTGCGGGTCGCGCAGGTAGCGTTGCATCACCTGGAACTGCTGCACCGAAAGCAGGAAGGGATCGATGCCGAGGACGAACCCGGCGCCGGCGCCGCGCATGCGCCAGCCGTGATAGCCGTTGCCGCAACCGACGTCGAGGACCCTGCGCCCGGAGAGCGGCTGGAGGTGCGGCAGAACGCGGTCCCACTTCCAGTCCGAGCGCCACTCGGTATCGATCTCGATGCCGAAGAAGTTGTAGGGGCCCTTGCGCCAGGGGTGAAATGCCTGGAGTCGGGCGATCAGCTCTTCGCGGTTTACTTTGCCTGGATCGAGATCGGCGCTCGAGCCGATGGTGACGCTGTCAACGAGGTCGACCTTGGACGGGTGCAGCTTCGGCAGCGACTCAAGGGTGCTCAGCCAGCCGGGAAGTTTGCCGTGGCAGTCGAGATCCAGTCTCTGCGGTAGGGTCTCCCGCAACTGTTCTGCCCAGCGTTCCTGTCCCATGGCGGTCAGTTGCGGATAAAGCGCGTCGTAGAAGTTCATTTGACAGCGACCATGGAGGCGAAGTTGAAGCACTGGAACCAGACGTCAAAGGACGAGAAGCCGGCCGCCTTGAGCCGCTCCTGGTGGCACGAGATGGTCTCGGGGATCATCACGTTCTCGAGCGCCGACCGCTTCTGGCTGATCTCGAGGTCGCTGTAACCGTTGGCCCTTTTGAAGTCGTGATGCAGCTCCTGGTGAAAGTGCTGCCGCTCAGGATCGCTGAAGGCGATTTTTTCCGAGAGGATGAGGATGCCGCCTGGTCTCAATCCGGCATGGATGCGCTCGATCAGTTCCGGACGCTGGGCCGGGGGGATGAACTGCAGTGTGAAGTTCAGGACCACCACCGAGGCATTCTCTATAGGGACATCCTGGATGTCGGCGCAGATCATGTTGACCGGAACGGCCGGTGCGGCATCGCGCGCGAGGATTTCGCGTGCGCGCTCGATCATGGCCTGCGAGTTGTCGACGGCGATGATGTCGCAGTCGGGTGCCTTGATGCGCTGGCGCATGGAGAGGGTGGCCGCTCCGAGGGAGCAGCCGAGATCGTAGCAATGGCTTCCGGCCTGGGCGTACTTCGCGGCGAGGATGCCGATATTGGAAATGATCATCCCGTAGCCGGGGACCGAGCGTTGTATCATGTCCGGGAAGACCGCGACCACCCGTTCGTCGAACTTGAAGTCGATCATCTCCTGCAGCGGCGCGGCGTAGATGGCGTCTGTTTTTCTGGGCACTGTCTTTGTTCCTTTGAAACTTTTTTGCGTACAACGGAAGAGTGGAAGATATCCCGTTTCCGCAGGAACATCAACCCCGGGTTTGCTTCCGGCATGTTGCCGCCCCTTCACCCGGCTTTCTTTTCATGTAATTGGGGATGTGGCTTGTAGGTTGTGGCAATGAATTCCATTGAAAAGATTATTTCTCTAGCGGAGGTTCATAGGGTAATATCCGCGTGCATGGCCTGATCCTGTGCAGGGGGGGGAGGGGATGTGATGTGGACGTTGCGTAGCGTAAGATCATGACGAATCAGAATTAAGAAAGGAACTCGATGTTCTCCATACTCCTTACCATTTGGCTTCTTTATTTGGCGGTTTTGCTCAGCCCGGGAGCGAACACCCTCCTCATCACCCAGCTTGCGGCAAGCGAACAGGGAAAGTCCGCCCGCGTCGCTGCGATGGGAGTCGCCGTCGGTTCCACGACCTGGTGTATCTGTGCCGTGTGCGGACTGCACGTTATTTTCGTGGTGTTTCCCGCGCTCAGGATGGCGTTGCAGATTTCCGGTGCGACGTATCTTCTGTACATCGCATGGCGTCTTTGGCGTCTGGCCGACGCTCACGATGCGCAGGAGAAAGGACGCACCGTGAAAAGTCCCATGGCGGCGTTTCGCCTCGGCTTTTTGACCAACATAACCAATCCGAAGGCCGCCCTCTTTTTCGGAAGCATTCTTGCCGCCTCGTTCCCTCCGGCTCCCGGCTGGGCTCTGCAGGTTGCGGTCATAGCACTAGTGATGGTGACCTCGGCCTCCTGGCACTTGCTGCTCGCCTATGTCTTCTCACGCAGGACGGTGCGCTCCGGTTACGCCCGTTTTCGAAGCCCCTTCAATCGCCTCGCCTCCCTGGTCGTGAGCAGCGTCGGGCTTGGTTTGTTCGTGGCTACCCTGAAGGAAGCACAGCACCGGATCTTCACCGCATCTGCAAATGCGGTTTGGTAAAACGCAGTAAGCTACAAAGCCTTCTGTACTTTCTGAAGTTTCAATACGCCGTCGGCCTCTACTTTCTCCATTTCACAAGTGATGGTTTTAGTGGTTAATAGGGGGGTGCGGCAATGCATCACTTCCGCGGTTTTTTCACCTTTCATTGAGTAGACCACCACCTTGTGCAATAGCTCATCTCCTGCTTGCGCTACGGTACATTGGAAAGCAAATCTTCCCTCTGTAGCGGTGAATTTTTCGGGAGTCGTGCATGGCTCCAAGCTCTGCCTGACTCCTCCCTGCCGCACCAAAATCACCCTTTCCCTTCTCCCTTCTAGTGGGTCTTCAATGCTTTTCCCGTCATAGTAGCGGGATATGACGATAGATGAGGTGCTGGTGAGCGGCTGACTGGTCGTCACGCGATCTGCGTCGTCCCAGTTCACTGCTGTAGCTGGGACGTCCGCGATCGACACGTCGACTGCGCTTTCCCTAAACGCCAACGGGCTTCCTGGCCGGACTCTACATCTTTTGATGTAAGCATCCTGTATGTAGGAGGGCACTGCTTTAAGCGATTGCCTGGCTGCTTCTATAGACTTTTCCACCTTGGGAGCCCACATGTATACATTCCTGGCATCCCCGCAGTCTCTGCTGCTGACGGTGATGCCGCTGCTGGTTCCGCTTCTTTTCCACTTGAGGGCTATTCCTGCAGGAGTCAGGTCGCTGGCGCCGATCACAAGCCATACCTCTTCCGCATAGGCTGATACGGAGTGGAGCAGCAATAGCATTACAATAGCTAAGACCTTCATAGTCCGCTCTCCTGTTTGATGATGTACAGTTTAGAGTTTGGTAGGAGCTGAACGTGGGCCACGTCTCGAAAGGTACTCCAGTCCCCTCCCCAGACAAGCCCTTGTGCTTTTGCTGAGCTGTCTAAGGAGCTCCAAAAGCCGGCAGTTTCGGCTTGTTGAGTCCACCCGAAGCGTGAGTCAATAATATCTGCTGCATAGGAATTGGGAGTACCGTCAAGACGTTGTGCGTTGTGGAAGCTGAACTTTACCTTTGAGCGGCCCGAGCTATACAAGGTCATTTGCGTCGCTATGGATCTCCACCCGTAAAAAATATGGGGCAGGTAACCCATAGATTCCAGTCGACTTAGTAAAATGACAACCTTACTCTTAAATTCACAGTTCAAGCTGCTGAGCTTCTTGTCCTGAGGCCATTTGCAACTGTCACCGCTCCACTCATACATCGCATGGCTATTGTCGGTCAGTTTTTGGAGGCTGAGGCTATAAGGCTCGATTATGCCTGTTGGTTTAGGCAGGAAGGATGATTGGAACGTAATTATCGCTTTTACTGTGTCATCCCCGCATACGCCGGCACCTATCGCTATCCTATATCCCTTGGATCGCAATAGGGTTTGGATACGCACCACGTCAAGATTATGATTTTTGCCTCCAACTCCAACGGTGTCTACAAGATGGATCATAAGAACCTCGTAGCTGGACGCCGCCGCGGTTTGTGAAGGCTGCGACAGCGGGCACGTAGTCTGCGGCTGTTGTTTTAGGAGAGCAAAACGTATAAACGACAGAGCGTAGCATCTGATGCCGGTGGAGGCAAGGGCATGGCAGAGGGGGGGGAGGGAAGGGGCGACTGAGGTACCGAGGGAGGCAGGTGCCGGCGGTATTAAGGAGTTATTGTTGCACCAGAACCATGCGTGAGGTATATTACGCGCATGTCAAGAAACGGCCGACAACAAACGACGAAGGCGGGGTACGAAGTGGGCTCTCGACCGCCTGCCAAACTTTCCGAGAAGGCTTCTCGCCAACTCAAGCGCAACCACGTTTCTCCGAAACTCATGTCTATTCTAGAGAAGGCTGGTTCGGCGGATGTTACTCACTTGGATACCCCAACTGGTCACGCCGCTTCGAAGCCCTCCTCATCCCACGATACCGGCGTCAAACGTCATTAGCCTGTGTCATTCGAGTTCGAGTCACTCCCTATTTATTCTGCCAGGCCCTCTTCATTTACAAAAAAATTCGTTTTCAAAGCTGGATCTGACGAGAGAGATCAGGTCGTACAGGCCATAAAACGTGCCCGGGATAATCAGTGCCGTATTTATGTTTTGAGAGACAATGATGTGAGTTGTGGCTTTGTGGCAGTATCGCTTTCGACTGTTGGGGACGAGGACCTTCCGATGCTTGTCCTTGATTACTTACTGGTCTCCTTGCCGTTTCGGGGGCTGGTCTTTAAAGAGCTTGGCGAATTAAGGGTCGTGGATTATTTACTGGCCCAGGTCCTGAGAATTGCGATGGAGATCAGCCGCCTTGCCCCCGTACGCTACGTTGGGTTGCAGCCTGCTAACCATAATCTCAGTGCATTCTATCAGCGGCGTGACTTTATAAAATTAGACAAGACCGACTGGTTGTTCACAGTTCTTCCTAAGCCATCTGCGGCATCTAAGCAAGAGAAGTAAAAGTAAAAACGCGTCCCCTCTCCACTCTATCTCGGTACTGTTGCGTTGGCCTGGTATATATGACCATAGTGTTTCAGCGAGAAATACGTGCCGGTATGAGGCGGTAACGGTATGAAAGACCGCGCGCTGCTTCTAATAGCTGCAGTGGTCATGGCCGGAGCCTCCTGGGCGTTCTGGCATTTACTGGGAGACAATGCCTTTACAACATTTTCCTGCCTAATGCTGCTTTGCCTTGCGTTCGATAATGTCAGTCTGAGGCGGAAACTGCGGAGCCGGCAGGGCAAATAAAACGACCCTTCAAAGAGCTAACCAATTACTCAGCTTCCGCAATCATTTGAAGTCACACTTGTTGAATCCACCATAATGGTGTAAAAGGGAGTCATGGCTGAAAGGCGAAAGCCGGCATACGATCTAGAGGCTTTCAAAGCCGCTTTCAGCTCGGTTGACCGGCTGGCTCTGACCGGCACGGCGCTGCGCACCGCCGCTGCTCTTGGCTTCGGGCGTGCGGAGATCGTGGCCACCATCCATTCCATGCAGCGGGGACAGTTTTACAAGTCAATGACCTCCTATGCCGATGCCAGGCTGTGGCAGGATGTTTACCACGTACCGTCGCCAGTGGGACTGCTTTACGTCAAGTTCACCGCTGATGTCGTTACGGAGTTTCTGCTTTTGTCGTTCAAGGAGAAGGATCATGAGTAATCCTGTATGTCCTGAAACGGGGGCGCCGATGTACCGGGGTGAGCGACCGACGACTTTGACCTATAAGGGCGAATCCATCACCTTCGACATGCCGGGCTGGTACTGCGACCGCTCGGAGGAGAGCATCCATACCGGTGAAGACCTGAAAATCTCCGATCGGATGCTGAACCGCCTGAAAGCTATCCATGAGGGGCTTCTCCCGCCTGAGGAAATCCGCCGCATCAGGAAAAAGCTGCACCTGACCCAGGAGGCGGCGGGGCTTGTGATCGGAGGAGGCCCGAGGGCTTTCCAGAAATACGAAAAGGGAGATCTCCTGCCCAGCCGCGCTGTGTGCAACGTGCTCATACTGCTGGACCGTGATCCGGAAGGACTTGCCGTACTGAAGAACCCTAAAAAGGCAGCTTGAGGCGCTTTGGTGCCGTGCGGGGGGGCAATGATTGCACCAAACAGCCATCGGGATGAAACTATGACCACTCAAACGCCAAACGACCCGCTCCACGGTGTCACTTTGAAGATGATTCTCACCGAATTGGTGGAGGAACTCGGCTGGGAAGAGCTGGGAAGGCGGATCGACATTCGCTGTTTTACCCACACCCCCAGCATTTCCTCCAGCCTCAAGTTCCTAAGAAGGACGCCCTGGGCCAGAGACAAGGTCGAGGAGCTGTACCTGAGGTTAAAGATGTAAGGTTCACACCCCTTCCGGTCTCCTTCCAGCCCTACCAGTCCAGAATGGAAGACTAAAAATTTCTGGTATCAGGCTGGAATTGATATAACGTCCAGAGCCTAAGAGATTGCAACTTCGCAAGCCTAGCCCCAGATCCCCCAAGCCTGGCCCCAGATCCCCTTCGTTCGTGATCGGCTCGGGCAGCGGTAAAGTCGCCGTGCCCCTTGAGAAAACGAAGCTGGTTTTGCATCTGGGACAGCTGGTTACCGTCGCATCGGGCGGGCATTTGTCGAAGGAGACGGATTTACTCAATCCGCACGAAGGGCACGTTGCGGCGACTGGACGAGAAGTCATTCCAATAACCTTTCCTGTTCTGGGGTAGACACAGAAAAAGCCTTTGGTAGTACCAAAGGCCTTCTTTATGGAGGTGAGGTAATGGCGGAAGCACATGGGAATCTAATATTTGAATTAAGGGCACGTATTTAAAGTTATAATTATAATACTTGTTTTCCAGGTTACCCCGAAAGTTACCCCTGCTTTGAAGACGATACAGCAGGTTCAAATGCGAAACCAATGCTTCTTCTTCAATACGAAGGACGGACATTAAAACATCAACGCGTCGCTGTGTAGGTTGTCTTGCATGCAGATGAGGGTGCTGTTGTTACTAGTTTTAGCTGACCGGCGGCTGTTGGTGGTAATCTTGAGATCCATTTCTCTCAGATATTAATTTCTGTGATTTTGGGTTCACCTTTACCAGCTTTCTATCCTCAGGTTACCTCTATCCCGGACAATACGTTTACCCAGACGACCAGCTAGTCTTTCAGCTATCTCGAAAATATTTATTGCCTTACTTTCTTTAACTTCACCATACTTTGCTGTCATCCACTCAAGCTCTTCCAAATTCCCCATATGGGCCAGTGCCGTTAATGCCTTCCTGCTGGCATTAGAGTCCGCAGAGATCGCAATTTCTCGTAATAATGAATGACACCTACCATAGTCTTCAGCATCAATGAGATCTATACAGCACTCTACCTGCCAGGACCCTTCTAAGGTGTCGTCATCATCAAGGGCCAGATATTCACACCATGAGGCGCGAAGCATAGTGTCCACTTCATCAAATGTCAGATCATAGCCAAGTTCCTTTTTAAGTCTGTTGGCATGACAACGCAATTTCAACGGAAAGTCTTGATCATCCTTCAGTGCTTGATCTAGCCACTCAAGGAATAGTCCATACATAGGGTGACGCTTGGGACTGTCAAGAACACCACTACAGTCCAAAGTTGGCTGCATCTTATATGTAATGCCAGTCATGAGAGTGGATAAGGCCAATATTGGCACGTTTTCTCGTTGTTTCAATTTTTCCACAGCCAGGATGCTATTGGCATCACTGAAATGATTAGCATGGAAACACCACATTTGAACTATTTCGTCTGACACTTTATCTAGCTTACTAACAAAGTCAGTTGATGCGACCTCATCCCCTGCTATGGCAAGCATGAGTTGAAGTTTAGTTTGTCTATCACCAACTGCTGCGCCAATAGCCGATCTTATAATCTCTTGCCGCTCAGTCGATGAGAAATCAACTTGAAAAAGTCCCATTATCAAATGAGAAAGAATTCTATCTTGTACAACGGGTGTTGCGACAAGTGAAATGAATTCATCCCGTGCTCCTTGAATGTACCAGAAGAAATCGTCAGCCATCAGCTGTTCCCAATAATCAACTTCACCTTCATCCGCTCGTAGAATTGGAGCAACCAATTGCATGGCGGAAGCCTCTATAGGGTGGTCTCCCAGTTGATAACCAGCGAGTCTGACTAGGGCCGGAAGCGTTTCGTCAGCTGATATGCTCTGCCATGCCCCGGGTTGTAGTTCTTCACGAGGTAATTGGCTAATGAGCTTAGCAATTGACGCAACTTCTTGAGGTGTTGTGGCGCTTGATCGAACTCGCTCGATGTACATGCTCAGTGCTTCATTTGCAATACGATTAACCACTTCTTGCCACCTGTGCAACCAACATTGGCGCTCCAGATCGTTACTCAGGAACGCTTTAAGAACTTTGGTAGTAAATACCGTATCATTCTTTGCCGTTACAATTTCAGCACCACCTGAATGAAGCAGGCGTCCGCTTAACAAAATTTCTTCAGCCTGCTGGGGAATTGCATCGGTAAAGCCATCGGCTAGAAGTAAACCGATACTATTCATTATCTTCCAGCTCTCGCTTATCCATACATTAGCAAGCCTATTGCCCACCTCTGCTTTCAATTCAGGACTTAATCGAGCGCTATTGACAATGCACCGACCAATAAGTCGTAGAACTGTGTGAAAAGCATCATCAGGCATGCCCAGTTGAGCTCGAATGATCTTTTCTGCGGCGGGGTGCATTTCCAAGCTGAACTGGATCGCCTGTGCCCAAGGACGGCGAACAACATAACGAAACCGCTCTCCAACTTCGTCAGGCAACTCACGAACCATCCAGCATGCAGCTAGGTATTCCTGTACTATTGGATATGAAAAATGCAGGCGTTGCCCTTGGCGGCGCAATACTCCAAAACGAAGTAAGAGTTCTATGTAAACACCAGCCTGCTCGCAGAATAAAGATCTTCTTAATAGGTTTCTCGCATGCTGTTCGGCCAAACCAACACTGTCGGTCTCAAGCCCCTGAAAAGCAAGATATTCGGCAGCTTCTCGTACATCGTCAACATGCACGTCACGCGAATATGTCTGCTTGTGCCGCTCGGGAGAGAAGAGAACCGTTAGATAAGTTTCCAGGAGGTCGGAACGGCTCCGCGGCAAATCGGCATCTGGTTTCACTGTTGCAAGCACAAGAGCTAAAAATAGCGGAATACGGAGAAGATGAGCTAAGTCAGGGTGCCGCCACATATGCTCACTTAGGCGCTCGCTAGAAATTCTAGAGCCCCCTGTCTGATATGCTTTTGCAAGTGCAAGGACTAGCTCATTGTTAAGGCGATCAATATCCAATCGCGGAGCATCAAGTGGGTGAGGTAACGCACTTCCATCCCGGACCGTCAGTACCCAGGCTGTTTGCGGAAAACGAGCTGTAAATCGAGCAATGAGAGCCACAACAGAACAACGATCTGTATCAGCCAACTCATCTAATCCATCGAAGAAAACAACGGCACGGCCACCTTCGCAGAGTCGAGTCCAGTCAAGTGCAACTTCATAACCGTCATTGATGCAGGTATTTAAATAGTCGTGAATAGGTTGTTTAGTTTCGGCTAATGCATCTAATGGGACAATTACAGGTACAAACACCGGGTCGGCAGCTAATTGATACGTAAGGGCATGAAGTAGTGTCGTTTTTCCAAAGCCAGCTGAGGCATCGATTATAGCGCGTCTCGGTTCGACACGAGGGAATTTGTTTAATTCAACCTTGTTCCTTATCGTATGTTGTCGCCAATTCACATCTTCTTCTTCAAAGTCACGATGCTGATTATCACCTGACCGGTCTCTTAAGGGCAGCCAAAGGAACATTTCTTCAATAGAACCAGACACACCTGTTCCTGGCACAGAGAGCCTCGCATACATTTTTCTCACTGCGTCGCGATACTGGTCCAAACCCCATCCAGGCGTGTCTCGAACTATAACTTTGTGTTCTCGGTGTAATCGGTCTAATAACTCTGCTTGGTGAAAAGTTCTGCGAATGCGGGCATTACCACCAACCATGTCGCGTAACAAGCTAAATAAGGTTCGTGCATCAACACTCGAAGAGGGCACAAAGCTAGGCAGTGAGTCATTTTGGAGTTGCTCCAAAGTTTGAACCCAAACCTCTGACATTGCTGCAATTCGGAATGTATCTTCGCGGCTCTTAGTTGTTAAAGAATCAATTATCTTGTGTACTACGACTTGTTGGCTGTGTGATAAGGCTGCCCACCATTCATCATAAGTAGTTTTACCACTAGCTCGTTGACAAGCTTCACGAAGGGCGCCCACATCACTGGTCCAGTTGCCTACAACTAGAATTAATTTATCAAGCCCTCCTTTGGCTGTTTGAAGTTGTGTGTAAAACGCCTGCCAAAGATTGGCCCAAACTGAACCGGTCGTTACAATATTTTCTTTTGCCTGGATGAAAGAATTAGATCCATCGGCATGAGTGACGACAATGTCATCCACAGCATTAGGTGCTTCAACTCGCACTGAAATCACAGCCTCTGAAGCACTACGAGGGCGTGGATCAATTAGGCGTCCGAGATATAGAGCGCTCCATGTGTTTTGGTATAGAATTCCAGATTGCGTGCTAGGTCCACCGAGTTCAGGCATACATCCTCATGTTTGCTAACTTATTTGAGTCTCCATACCTAGAGCCGAGCGTGAAGCTGCTGCCGTTTTTTCGTATATGTGAGACATGTGAGACGTGCCGTGCCGCGCTTAGCGTTTCTTCCCTAGCGCTGGGGTGTCGCGGCATCAACCTTGTCTGGTTAACCTGATTTCGCGGAATCTTTCACCAAGGAACCTGAACTTGTGGCGGAACAACCCTGCTACCTGGGAATCCGCAGTTGCGAAAAATATCTGCCGTGTTCCTTTCAAGGCAAGTTCACGCAGGTGATCAAGAAATGAAAGGACATTTATGTCGTCTATGTGCGCAATGGGGTCATCGAACAATAAGACTTTTGGACCTCGCTCTAATCTTGCATTCATAGCTAAAAATAGTGACAGTGCGTACGCTGCACGCTGTCCTGTACTCATTTCGTGAAGGCCCACCTCGTGCTCGCTTTCACGCCTGACTATACGCAGTCCGGAAAAATCCGTTTTCAGATCAAATTCATTGGGGACATGAATGCTACTAAAAGTTGAAGCAATTAGTTTTCCGTTCTCTTTCAGTACCTGCTCCGAAAGGGTCTGTTCAGAATAATTATTGAGTAGCTCATTCAATATCGCCTGTGCGTATTCAATGTGCTGCTTTCTTATAGACAATTCCTCGATATTTTTCGTACTTTCACATAATATCTCATGTGCCTTTTTTACCTCAGTGTCAATAGTGGACTCACGTGCCAAGCATGTCGCCAACTGAACCAGCAGTGCATGTACTTGACCTAGTCGTACTGACAGTTCTGTTGGGTCGACTGCGAAGGGGGATAGTACCATCACATCTGAAAGTGTCCGCATCGCTTTCAGGGCGCGGTCGTTTGCATGCAGTTTCGCATCTAGCTGTCGCTTCAGAACCTCGATTGGAAAAGTAACGTCAATACAATGCTCGCGTGCCAATGCTTCACAATTGTCCTCAATTATGTGTAAATCCAGTTTTAATGCAGCCAACTGATGGTGGTGTTTCTCAAGTGCTTCCAGTAGATCCTTTTTGAAAGCTTCTAAATCTTCCAGTGAGGGCAGCGAGCCTTTGACTTGAGCGATTGTTTTCAGCTCTTGAAGGGCACCAGAGGTAAAGCCATTTGATTCGAGTTCTGCTAGCCTGATGTTAATTCGATTGAGTTCGTTCTGCTCTGCGTCAAGCTGTTCGCGACCGGAAGTCACTTTTCTTAAAGCGGCCGACACAGAGAGGGTAGCTACACCTTTGGGGCCAACAAACGATTGTAGGCCTTCTAGTGCTCTAGTTTCAGAGAGCGCATCGGAAACTGCTTTATCCGCAAGTTGGAGTCTTGAGCGAAGTTCCAAAGACTTTTCCTCCTCCGCTGTATCGACATTTGAAAGCATACGTTCAAGCAATTCTCCTTGCTGGAATTTATTGTGGCAAAGCGGACAATGATCCTTGTCCGGCACTTGGACTAAAATTTCCTGTGCGATAGACCGAAGCTGTTGCCGCAAAGCGGCAGTATCCGCTTGTGTTCTCTCATAATTCTCAAGTGCAAGCCTTACGTCTGAAGCCTGCTGGCGTAGCTCGGACAGCCGAGAGTGACTCTTCGTGACAGCGGTTATAAGCATGTCTTGGCGCAGATCGTCCCCCGGAGAGAACGCATCGGCCGACTTTGTATTGGCCAAGGCAGAGGTGAGTTGCCCAATCGACAACCCTAGTTCACGCTGCCGCAGCAACAGCGTCTCCAGTTTAGAGGTGATGTAGGGGGCAAGACTCTCAATGGCGGCGAGCTGGCTCAGTAATGGTGGTACCTGCCGTTCTACTTGGACCCCCGTTTCACTGATCTCAATCTGTTGTTTGTGTAGCCTCTTTAATGTTTCAATTGTTTCCTTTAACCTGTTGCATCTGGAGACGAGAGCAGATTCTTCAAGCGTGGAGGCGGGGAGCGCTAGTTTCTCGAGCGTTTGGGCTTCAGTTAATGCTATTTGGATGGGCAAACTGAGGTTACTGCACTCGAGTTTGCTTTGAGGCGGCTTCCTCCAATTGATCCGGTCTATTGCGATAAGTACTTCGGGGAATATTTTATCTGATTCATTCGGGGTATTAAGCAAGGCTTGGAGGCGATCTTGCGATTCGCGCTGCCGCAGGTTTCCAAAGGCAATGTCCTTGTCAACGGATTTACATGTTTCATTCAACTCCCGGCTGACTCGATTGAGCCTATCCAGTGCCTTGCCTGCCTGGGCTCCGAGGAGAAGATGAGTAATATCTTGACTGATGCGCTCTTTGCTCATCTCAACAGTAAGGCCGACAGCAGCATCCGTGTCGAGGAAGTTGAATTTCCCAAAACTTTCGTCAATATTCAGCGTCCTTAACTCATTTTTCCCATACCAATTCAAGTGTCGCGCACGTAGCTTCTTTGGGTCGGTACTTGGGCTGGTCTCAAACGTTAACCCGGAACTTTTCAGGATTGCGGAAACTGTAGTACCTCGAATAAGTTGTCCGCTACGCTTTGTTTTTCCGCAGTAGAGGTACTCAATGGCTTCAAGAAGTGATGTTTTGCCTGCGGCGTTTACGCCAACAATAAGATTTACTTCACCGAATTCAAACTCACGAGGGATCGGATGCTTCCGGAAGCCTTTGATTGAAAGCTTGCTTATGATATCTCGATTGACTGCTAACTCTGAGGGATCAAGATTCAGGGTTGTTAAAGGTTTGCGCAAACGTTGGAGTTTGCCAGCAGTGATACGGCGAGACACTTCTGGGATTTGGTAGTCTTCATCAAGGACGAACCCAAGTCCCTTCCCATCAAGTATCTGCATCCAGGTAGATACTAAATCCGGAGGGAGTTGCTGAGGATATATTTGTCGGGAAACATTAGGCTTGAGTAAGTGCTCCAGTTCATCTTCGGTGACCACTCTCTTGCGAGCATATTCATGATCTGATTCGACTTTTGCTTTTGCTTTATCAAAACCACTTTTGTTTATTAACTCTTTACTTATTATGAAATATAGGTAGTGATTCCATCGAAGGTCATTATTACCATTAGGGTCAAAATAGAGTTTTCCAAGAAGTTTGTCTTGATAATCGCGTAGCTGGTCTACTGTAGAGAATAAATTTTCGTTAAAATCAAAATAGCGAACTGCATATGCATTGTCCTTATACCTGTCGAAGGCACGGAAAACACGGTCGGACACCTTCTCAAGGCTTGGATAATGCTGACGGAGACTTGACGTGGCACGAGTAATATCAATCATTCGAAAACCCCTGCAATATTAACAGGTGATGTACCACCTGGATGTGTGATAGAGGCGTAGGTGCTCGGGCGAAAAATCTCGATACGGTTATCGCGTTTGAAGACAACACAGAGTCGATCTCGAGCGTGATCTGCTTGTTCAGCGGCTTTCAGGGGATCGGGTTCCCTAGCGAAAATTCGCTGAAATTTTTCCCCAATTAGAGCCTTACTTATCTTTGCGTAGATTGTCTCAATCAAATACATCTCTGGATCTTCTCCCAGATATACCAAGGTCGCGAGTCCTGCTCCATGTAAAGATTCAACGTTGCGATGCGGCTCCGTTCGCAGCCAGGTGAAACGAAACCCTTGCGCCAGATCTAACACTGCTGGTGGCCATGGCACGCTTTGACGAGTCAAGCTGATCGCTGTCTGAGCATGTCGTAATCGCCGACGTCGAAATTTAACACCAGCTCGTCTTAAATCCGATTCTTGATGCACAGTTACTCTGCGTATAGATTCCTCTGAATCGACCGTTAAAGCTTGGAGCTCGCTTGCCTTGTACCAACTCACCATATTACCGTCAGGTCCCTCAAGTAATTCCAGAGCTCTCTCGACAGCTAAAGGACTTGCTTGACATAGCGGTGGTAATGGTCCGAGTAGGTCCGCATAGTCATTCACCGCTTTAATGAAGCCATCATCCGGTGCTTCTGTTACCCATTCAGAAGCTGCGATGTCCCAACGAAGTCTGGCTAGTACCTCGGGTGCAATTGGTTGCACTAAAGCTTGACGTTCCGCACTGAAAACTTTTTGTTTACGAATCAGAGCCAGATGGGGTGAATAGTTAAGGAAAAAGCCGTGCCAGTGTTTCCCGATAAAGGAATGATAAAGCCCTTGCTTGTGGCAGGCATCAATATCTTGATCGGTAGCATTAAATTTAGGTAGGGGGAGATACCATGCTGATCCTCCAATGTCGCGCCAATCATGTTCCTCACCGTTTTCTTCCTTCCATTTGACACCACGAGCCCAGTTGACACACAACACCTCTGTGTTACTCCTGCTCCCTACGGAAAAAAGATGGGTTCTGTATGAGGTATAATCCTGATGTCCAGGTTTCTGATTGAGTTGAATATGCAAAATTAATGAGTTACGGTGATGTTGTTCCACCAACTCATTTCTAAAATCAAAAGCGTCTGAGCAGATTATGCTGAGCAGGCTTATGTTGTTAATTCCTTCATTGAATTTGTATACTTTGTTTCCAAGATATAGTGATTTTAGTTCGATGTGGCCTTCGTCCCTGCATGGTGTCGTCTTAAATTGAACAAGAAAGCAAAGAACGGCTTTTTCAGCACTATCTTTACACCAGAAAACGTATACAAGGGGGTCGATATAGCTCTTCTGAGCCTCCTGCTTGGCATCGAACTGTTCGTGAATTAACCTAACTGTTTCGTGCGATTTCTGGGTTTTTTGCGCGAGATTTCTCAAATCTTTAGGTTTAATACTTTCGCAACCCAGTGCCCAAAGAGCACCTTCTCGTGGCCGGAAACGGCCCCCAATAATGTCTTCAATAACCGACCAAGGCACGCAGTACTCTGGAGCGACGACAATATCCGCCTCAGCTTTCTGAGCCTCTTGGAGATACGAACTGCACATTAGAGCACCTGCCGCTTGGTCACTATGCCCAACGCGGTCGGTATTACCTTCAAGACACCCCTGAGGTTGCAGCACCATTGCACTGTAAAGTTCTCGTCGCGGATCGAGGGCATCGAGCGGCGTTAAGATCAAGGGTGCATCTTGAATATCATCCAGAACCTTTTCAACATTTACTATTTCCATACTCACCCGTCGAAGCTTCAAAGGATATGTCAGCTGACAAACGTTGTCTGATTCAAAGTTTTCTCTTGTAGTGATGGAAGGGTACTCTAAATTAAAGGGTTCTTCCAATCAAGCGAATTGTTGTCGAAATTATCATTGCTGCTGGCTTAGGATGTGTTAATATTTCCCTTTTACGTCAATCTGGCGGGTTTTTAAAGAGCTCAGCCAACAGCGGAGTTCCTTGGCAAGGGAGGGGAAAAGGCGATGATGTCTGTCTCTCCAGGAATGAGTGCAAGTCAAGCCGGGGGATACTTCTCCAGGGAGGACTATTACCTCAAGGGGGCCGACCAGGGGGAGCATTCGCGGTGGCTCGGCAGGGGAGCAGATTCGCTGAAGCTTGCCGGACAGGTTCGGGAGGAGGAGTTTAGGGCTCTGTGTGCTGGGAGAGATCCAACTTCACGGGAACGGATCGTCGCACCGAAGCTCGTCCGGGATAAAAAGACCGGGGAACTAGTGGAGATCCGCAGGGCCGGCAACGACTGTACCTTCTCCGCCCCCAAATCGGTATCTATCCTTTACGCGGCGGGGTCGGAAGGGATCAAGGAGGCGCACGACGCGGCGGTTGCGGCCGTGCTCGGTCACGCGGAGGAGCGATACTCGTTTTACCGCTGCCACGGCGAGGTGGTCAGGGGGGAGATGGTCGCCGCCGTCTTCGATCACGCCACATCGAGGAGCCTCGATCCCCAACTCCACTCGCACGTCTTTATCGTGAACGCGGTGCGCACTGTGAACGGGGACTGGAAAGGGAACCGGAACCGGACCCTTTTCCAGGACCAGAAGCTTTTGGGGCGGTTGTACCGGCAGGAGCTGGTGCACGAACTTGAGCAGCGCGGTTACGGCATCGTCTTCACCTCGCGTTCCAAGATGTTTTTTGAGGTGGCAGGTGTCGACCCGCAGCTTATCGAACATTTCAGCTCGCGGAGGAAAGCGATCGAGCAGCAGGTGCGACTCTGGAACGAGGGGGGTAAGTTTCCCGGAGTTCCCCATGCGCGGCTCTTTGAGATGGCGGCCCTTGAAACCCGGGACCCGAAACGGGAGGTTACCCGGCAGGATGTGGTCGAGGCGTTCGAACAGGGATTCAACCGGTGCGGCACCACTTCCTTCGAGGTTAAGGAGAAGCTGGAGCGGTCCCGCGGGTGTCCTGTTCCTCCCGGCCATTCGGCGCCCGAGGTGGTGAGGCTGGCAGCGGACCGGCTGGTCGAACGCGAGGCGGTGCTGGAGCGCGCGCGGCTGTTGGACCGGGCCGTGGAGATCTCCGGCGGCAGGCACGGCATTGAAGAGCTGAACCGAGCCCTGGAGGAAGGGGTTCGCGACGTCATGAGGCTGGGACGGGACGGCCGGGGGCGGGAGTACTATACGACCCGAGAGATGCAGGAGCTTGAGGCGAGAAACCTGGAGACGGTGCGGACGCTTCCCGGCTTCAGGAGTGTCACCACGTTTGACGAGGTGGCGGCGTACCTGCGCCACCAGGAGGAAACGGGCGGGGTACGTCTGTCGGCTGGGCAGAAGGAGCAGGTCGTGAACGAGCTGGCCGGAAGCCGATCGGTGAGCGTCGTCGAGGGGAAGGCGGGGACCGGGAAGACGCTTGCCTCCCAGGTGATCGAGGAATTCAACCGGGAGGTGCTCGAACCCCAGGGGAAGGAACACCGTACCTTCAACGTCGCCTACACCGCGAAGGCGGCCTCCGAGATGGAGAAGGCGTGCGGCAGGCCCGGTTGGACCGTGGACGCCTTCCTGAATGCCCGTGCAAGGGGCGAGGTTCGCCTGCAGAGGCAGGATGAGGCGGTGCCAATGTTGGTGGTCGCGGGCGAGAGGGTCGAGCTTTCCAGGGGCACCCAGGTGGTCCTGCGCGTGGACGAGGCGGGGATGCTGGGAGCCCGTCAGGCGGGACTGTTGCTCGATACGGTGCGGGAACTCCAGGGGGAGGGGGTGCAGGTTAAGCTGCAGCTGATCGGCGACCCGCGCCAGATGCCGGCCATCGCCGCAGGCGACCTCTTTCGCCAGGTGCTCAAGCTGTCGGAGGAAGGGGCGGCCGACGTGGCGCACCTCGACGAGATCCGAAGGCAGAAGGATCCCGGGCTCCTGGAGATCGCCAAGGTCTTGAACCGGGAAGACCGCCTCCCTGGAGAGAACGCCAGGGAGGCCCTCGACTCCCTCAAGGAAACGGGGAGGGTGATCGAGAGGGAAGGGCGGGAGGCACTTCTGGCGGAGGCGGTCAGGGAATACCGGGCGCAGGCTGCGCGGCTCTCGCCGGATGCGGCAAAGGCGGCGCTGGGAGAGCGCCAGTCGGTGCTTCTGGTCGCCGCCACCAACGCGGACCGGGAGGAGCTGAACCGCGCCATCAGGGAGAGCCGGGTGGCGGCCGGTGAGATCGAACCGGGGAGGAGCTTCAAGGTGCTGGTTCCGGCCACGACCGGTGTCACGGCGGATTCCTACCGGGAGGGGGAGGTAGTCGTCTTCTCCGGGTACCGCGGCGTGGACGGCAGGATGGAACGCTGGGGCGCCAGGTTGAACACGGTGGGGAAGGTGACCGGGATCGACCCGGAGGGGAACCGGGTCGAGGTCGCTTACTCCTTCAAGGGGAAAGCGAGAAGCGGAGCAGAGGCGGTCCGGAATGTGACCAAGAAACTCCCCGCAGCGGAGATGGCCGGCAGGGTGACCGTGTACCGGGAAGAGGAAAGGATATTCGCCCCCGGCGACCGCCTCGTGACCCTGAAGAACGACTGGGAGCACGGGGTGCGTAACGGGTCGCTCGGGGTGGTGGAACGTTTCGACGAAACGGGGCAGCCGGTCGTGCGCTTCGAGACCGGGGAGGTGACCCTGGATCTCGCGCGTTATCGGCACATAGACCACGCCTACGCGGTCACGCTGCACAAGAGCCAGGGGAGCACCGTGGAGCATGCCATCCTCTTCGCCCCGGTGCGACCTGGTGGTGAGAAGAACCAAGTGCCGGCAGAAGGGTACGCGAGGGCGAGTTACAACGCATTGAACGTCGCCGTTACCCGCGCCCGGTACGGTGCGACCGTCTGCACCAATTCTCTTTCCGATCTTGCACGCGAGGTGGAGCGGGTGGAGGTGAAGACCTCCACGCTCTATCCGATACAGCATGCAGAGGAGAGAGGCCCGGTGGTTGCCGGAGACGGGATGGTGAACGTGGAGCGGAAAATCCCCGAGGCAGGTTCTTTCCCCGCCCCGGCCGACACCGAACCTCTCTCCCGTACCGGGGAGGTGTTGCCGCAGCATCCGGTGTCAGCGAAAGGGGAGCCCACGGTCCCGGTTCCGGCCCGGGAGAGATTCGACCGCGGCGCCAAGTTCAGCGAACGTCTGGATGCCCTGGCGCGCGCGGGTGCAGCGCGGCCGCCGGAACCATTGGTGCCGAAGGTGGTGGGGGCGGTCATACCGGTGAAGACTATCGAGCCTGTGAAGTCGATTCCGGTGAAGGGGATGGATATCGACATGTGACATCGGTATCCCTAATCCGCTCCAGGTTATCACGACTGATTCTTGCCTGATGCGACAGCTGCGGTTCCGGGTCGTTTTGGCGCTGGTGTTCGCCTGAATTTTTGCCGATCGGGATGCAGCCGGGAAAGCCGGAGGAGTAGGAGAAAGAAGAGCGGCGGGCCTCGCTTCGTTCGGCTTTTTTCCATTCACACCTCAGCAGCCCCTGCGGGCTGCCTCTGAATGAGGGGAGGGGCAAGTAGCCGTAATTGCAGTTGTCGCTTGTGCCACGCCGTGCTACGTTCGGCTTTGGCCGGACCTCCTGGTGCTGGTAAGTTGTCGGTATCCTTGTCGTTTCCGCTGTGCTACGCCGTGCTCCCGGACGGGGGCGAAGGAGGTCAGCCGTGCAGAGCATCCACGTGAGGGTTTCCGAAGAGGAGGAGGCGCTTCTGCAGGAGAAGGCGGCGCTTCTGGGAAAGAGCGTTTCCGAGCTGGTGCGGGACGTTTTGTTCCGCGATCTGGACCGCATTCTGGAGCGTCAGCCGGCGACCTTCGGGCAGGTCGAGGAGCTGAAAGCGGAGCTCATCGCCGCACGGGAAACGATCCGGGAGCTGGCCGTTTCCTGCGGCAGAATCTCCCTTCTGGAAGAGCGGTTCGAGGCGCTTTCGGAGCTGAAAACCGCTCAGGCGGGAGTCGAAAAGCGGCTGGAAAATGCCGAGGAGGAGATCCACGCCCTCTCGGAAAATCTGGTCCGGCAGGCGGAGATCCAGACGGAAGAAAGAAACGCTCCCTTCGGGATGCAGCGCAGCTTCGTGCAGGTCGCGCTGATGGCTGCCTACACCCTGGCCAGGGGGACCTTCAGCAACAACACGGAGGCCTGGAACCCATACAAGGATGAGGCGAGAAGGCGCGCCTTCCCGGGCGAAGGGGGGGCACCGTGAGCTTCGGGGCGTCGAAGAACTCCGGGTATTCCGGAGCCGGTGTCTGGGCCGCCGACGTTGCGCGCAGCGTCAGGATCTGGCTCCGCGCCGTCCTCTTCTCCGTCTTTCTCTACCTCGTTCTCCTCGGGTTCTTGGTGTACAAGAAGGCGCTTCCCATCTGGCTGGAGGTGACCTGGAAGTTCCAGGTGGCGAAGCTGTTTCGGGGCTCTCCCATCCAGCCCTTCTTCACCATTCAAGGATACCGTTACCGGGCCTCGGACATGCTGGCCATCAAGGCCTCCTACCAGATGGAGGCGGCGGTGCGGGCGCTTATTCACCGTAACCGCTGGTATCCCGCGCCCGTCTTCGTCCTGGTGCTCGGGGGCTTGTATCTCGTCGTGCGCCGGAAAAACGCGCGGCTTGTGAGGCGCGAGCACCTGCGCGGGCCGGTCCTCATCTCGGAGCGCAAACTCTCCCGGCAGGCGGCGAAGGAAGCAGGGCTTCTTCCCTTCGGGCCGGTCCGTCTCCCCTTCAGGTTCGACGCCGAGCACGCCATGATCGCGGGCAAGACCCAGGTCGGGAAGACCGTCACCATGGCCCAGCAGTTGGCGGCTATCAGGGAGGCGGGGTTGCCCGCCGTGGTCTACAACTTCAAGGGGGAGTACGTCGAGAAGTTCTACCGTCCCGGCATCGATTACCTTGCCAATCCCCTCGACGCGCGCGGGCTCTCCTGGAACATCTTCGACGACGTGGAAAGCATCCCGGACATCTCCATGCTGCTCGGTTCATTGGTGCCGCCGGGAAACGAGGTGGAGCGCTTCTGGCACAGCGCGGTGAGGGACGTTTTGCGCGGCGTGATGGCGGCGCTCTACCTCCAGGGGAAGCTCACCAACGACGATATCTGGAGGGCTATTTCCTCCGGCATGAAGGAGATCGCGGAGCTTTGCGCCATGACCGAACAGGGGGCGGCGGGGCTCAAGTACATCGAGAAGCATGGCGGGAAGCAGGCCTCCATAGTCGGCGCGGTGATGATGATGTACTGCTCCTGGTTCGAGTACGCGAGGACCGGTGGGGGCTTTTCCGTGAAGCGTTGGCTGCAAGATCCCGGCGGGAGTTTCCTCTTCATTACCGGCGCCGCCAAGGTGGAAAATACCCTGCGCCCCTATACCTCGCTCATGGTCGATCTCCTCTGCAGGGAGGTCCTTTCCCTTTCCGACGACCCGAACCGGAGGCTCTATTTCGTCCTGGACGAGTTCGGCAACATGCAGCAGCTCCCCTCCATTAAGCGCATCCTGACCGCCGGGGGGAGTAAGGGTGCCACGGTGCTTCTGGGGTTCCAGGACGTCTCCTCCATCGAGGAGATCTACGGCCCGAGGGACGCGAAATCCATCCTGAACAGCTGCGGCACTACGCTCGTCATGAAGCTTGCCGACGAGGCGTCGGCCGGGTATTTCTCCGGGCGTTTCGGAGACGTCCAGTACCGGGAGATCGCCGAATCCCGCACCCTCGCTCCGCGAAGCTCCAAGGTGACCGCCACCTTCTCCGAGGTGACGAGGACCGAGAAACTGATCCTCCCCTCGGAGATCCAGGGGCTCAAAAAGCTGGAGGGGTACCTGATGATCCCGGAGCACGAGCCGGCCAAGATCAGGGTCAAGATCCGGCCGCCGAACGAGCTTCCCTCCGTTAACCAGGCCTTCATTCTGAGAGAGGGGCTATCGCTTGATGACATCAGGGAGAAGGAGCGGAAGATCGAGCAGGCCGGGGAGGCGGCGGCCGTTGCCCCGGTCCCGGCGGCGCCGGTGACGGAGGAGGTTCCGCTCGGGGACCGGGAGTTTTAGGTATTGGTTTCCTGGCGGCTCAACGGGATAAAGCCGGTCCCGCTTGACATTATACCTATATTGGTATAGCTTCGTCTCATGCCTTGCCGGGGCGGCGCTTCGGAGGTGCCGTGAAGGAATCGGGTACTAAAAAAAGCCGCGTCGTGAGACGCTGCGAAGGAGAAAGGGCGTGACTAAAGGAATCGAGTTCTTGGGTGATTCGCTCGAGGTGATCAAGGGGTTTCCGCAGGAAACCAGGGTCAGCATGGGGCACGCGCTGCACGTGGCGCAGGATGGGGGAAAGGTTCTCTACGCCAAGCCCCTGAAGGGGCTAGGTGGCGGAGCCACCGTCATCGAGATCTGCGACGACTGCGACGGCAACACTTTCCGGGTCATGTACACGGTCAAGATCGGCAGCAAGGTCTTCGTGCTGCACGCCTTCCAGAAGAAGTCGAAGAAGGGAATCGAGACCCCGAAAACGGAGCTCGAGATCGTGAAGGCGAGGCTGAAAAAGGCGAAGGAACTGGCCGAGAGATAGGCGTGGGGGCGGGTTTGGGATTCCGTTGACACACCTTCAACAGCAACTGGTAGTAACGAGGATGACAGCATGAAAGAGAGAAGAGAGGAAGAGATCGAGGAGACGGCGGTGACTCCTTCCGGCGGCAACGTGTTCGCTGACCTGGGGCTGCCGGACGCGGAAGAATTGCTGGCGAAGAGCACCATCGCCATGAAGATAAACCAGATCATCGAGAAGCGTCATCTGTCCCAAACGGAGGCCGCTGCGCTCCTGGGGATCACCCAGCCGAAGGTGTCCATGATCCAGCATGGAAAGCTTAGAGGCTTCTCGCTGGAGAAGCTCTGCAACCTGCTCACCCTTCTCGGGCGCGACGTGGACATCGTGATCAGGGAGAGAAAGAAGGGTGGGCTGGGGCACATGCGGGTGGTCAGCGCGTAGCTTGTTTTCCTTCTGAAAAGGGAGGGGGAGGGCTCCCCCTCGCTGCGACCGCCAGGGTGCACCTGTCGTTCTTCGCTACCCCCTCTGCGGGGTGATTTCCCCCCCGCAACGCCCCCCCTGTTAAATATCGGAATTTGGTCCAAAGCCGCCGGGGCTTCGCACCGGCCGCTTTACCGGTCTTAAGCCCGCCGGCTCAATGTCGCCGGCCGGCTTGAACGGCAGCGGGGGCGCTCCCCCGCACCCCGCCAAGAGGCGGGATCTCCCACCCGCCAAGTGGACCGAGGCCGTCGGCACTCGCGCCGACCGCCTCAGTCGGTCTCGCCCGCCCCGCTTTCCGGGGCAGGCTCCTCTTTACTCCCTCCCTGATCCCGCTTAGCCCTGCTAGCTCCAGATGCCGTGCAGGACGGACCAGATCCGGTCGTGGGACCGGTAACCGGGGTCGCTTTTTATCCTGCTGCACGCTTCCTTGAGTGTGTCCGCCTCCTCCGGCGACAGGAAGAGCCGGCAGCCGTGGGGCAGGCGCAGAATCAAGAAATCGTCGGTTGTCTGCAGGACCGGCGGCTCCAGATTATCCAGCGAAGAAAGCTCGCAGAACTGGCGGTATTCAAGCGGCATCACGAGGTTGTTAAGCTCCAGCACGGCCCAGAAGCCGGTATCGTTGCTGACCACCTGCAGCCGGAACTGGGCCCCTTTTTCGGTTAAATCCACCGGCTGCTCCAGGTACTTTAGGAACCGTTCCGAACTGCCACGCCCCTCTTCGAAGACTCCCCCGGCGGCAAGGGTGATCAAGGTTTCGTCATAGCCGGAGAGGGTGCTGGAGAAGGGGACCTCACTGACCATGTCGCTTTCCCTGAAGAGAGCCGCCAGGTTCCTTACCATCAGGTCGGGGTTGTAGCTTTTCGTTTCCGGTGCCTTCTCCGCCATGGCCAGCATCTTCTCAAGGGCTGTCGGGACATGGTTGTTGATCCCGGTGCTTACGGCGTAAGCGTTCAGGTTGGAGAGGAGGTAATGATCGTCGGGAAAGTGGGAGTGGTAGAGCCGGTACAGCTCCTTGTGCAGTTGTAAAAGCTCGATGAAACGTCTGCGCGGGATGCGGCGTTTGAAGTACGAGGCGCGCTGTATCTCGTAAATCATGAAGAGATACTCCGCCTTTCCCAGCGGTCCTTCTCCCTCGAGGTGTGTCTTGAAGATGGAGAGCAAGGATTCCTTCCGGTCCTCCTGCAGGTCCATTATCGCGTGGTGGAGAGCGGGAATCTCCGTATTGGTGGTGAAGACCTCGCGGGGAGCGTCCGTGGGCTGGAACCCTTCGTCCTCCGCCGGGTCCCTTAAAAATGCCTCCGCCGCGTTACAGATCCTTTGCGATAGCTTTTGAAGCTGTTGTCGGGCCATGACTGCCTCCTTTTGCCAAGATGTGGGAGGGAAGCCCCTCCTCCCGGTGCCGGTCGGACCGGGGAGAAGGGCGCTGGATTCCGGTGAAACGGCCGGATCAGGTACTCCGTGGCGGCTTCTCGATCAGGGGCTGGATGTCCTGCCAGTACCAGCAGGTGGTATGCGGCCCAAGTTTCACCGGTTTCGGGAACCGGCCGCTCTTCACCCCGGCCCACCAGGTCGTCTTGCTGACCGGGATCAGTTGCAGGACCCTCGATAGTCGTAACAGGCCTTGTTTCGGGATCTCGCTTTCCATGTTCGCCTCCTTGACGCCGCGGGATCTCCTCGGTAGCATCCGCGGGCGCTCCTTTGACGATGCGCTAGATAGGGGTGTCGTTCCGGCCCGTGCCGGTCATCCCTTTACGGATTCTTGCTCTAAATGTGCCAATGTTAATTGTTTAAAATGTTTAATATTTTACGGGCGGGCGTTGTTAGGTGTGGCCAAGATCTGAACTTCCGCTGTTCAAAAGTAGGACTGGCGCGGACGGTGGATGGGGGACGACCCGGTGGGTGCAAGAAAGGGGGGCGGTCTTTCAGCTTCTTCCGCTGCTTTCCCTCCACCCGTAGATACACCCGCAAATGCCCAAAAGGAGTGAGTGAGACTGGCGTTCGTTATTAACAGACAGAACTGGATGGCTAGGAACCGCCGCACGACTCGCGACGGCAGCGACCAATGGATGGAAAATATCGGAAGAGGTGGGGCGGCCGCCCCCCTTGATGATTCGCTCATTGCTTTTGCCACTTTTATGTATATAATATGTACATAAATAGCGAGGAGGTCTTCGTGAAAACGGCACGTTTGAACATCGTGATAGAACCGGAAGAAAAGGAACTGGCCGAGCAGCTTGCCGCCGAGTATAGCCGCCGGACAGGGATGGAAACGACGCTTTCGTCCTTTGTCCGTCTCCTGATCCGGCAGGCTGCACTTGGCAAAGCTGGTGAAAACGGGTTGCAACAGGAAACGTTGCCGTTCCGCCCCACAAGGCGTAAGCGCCCTCCCCGCCACCGGCCGAGCGAACAGTTGTCCATCTACCGGGAGCAGATCAAGGCCATAGCCTTGGCGCATCATGTTACCAATGTGAGGGTCTTCGGTTCTACCGCGCGCGGAGAGGATACCAGCAAGAGCGACCTGGATCTGTTGGTGTCGCCGATTCAGGGGGAAACGGGATTGATGGAGTTGGCAGAGATTGCGACGAAAGTCAAAAAGCTCATCAAGGTCCCGGTCGATGTTGTCCTGGATACGGAAATACCGGAAGAACACAGGGACAGGATCAATAAGGAGGCAATCTCGATATGACGGACAATCGAAAACCGCGGGCCCTTAAGGAATACCTGGACGACATGCAAAAGTCGGTTAATCGTCTGGCCGAGATTTCAGGTGCAGGCGAGGCAGTTTTTAAGTCCAATGAGGACAAGCAGGATGCCGCTATCAGGCATATTCAGATTCTGGGTGAAATCTCCGCCAAGCTCTTAAAACATTATCCCGCCTTTGTTTCGGATAATAAAAACATACCGTTCAGGACCATCAGTGACATGAGAAACATGCTGATTCATCACTACTTTGGTGTGAGTCTCGATGCTGTATGGAAGGTTCTCAGAAGCGATATTCCATCCCTCCAAGCCGAACTCGACCGTCTCGTGCTAACGAGCAAGAATTCTGTCCCGAAAGGTTAAAATGTAACCCCTTCCGCTGCCCGGGAAAAGAGTGAAGCAGAAGGCGCCTTAAAGCCGAACGCGGGCGCCGCCAGTCGGGTGTTGCCGTGCCCGCCGGGAGAATCGGTTACTTCCGGGCACTCTTTTTGGGAGCAGGCATTTTCGTCCCACTCTTCAGGCCGTCCAGGTAATCGGACCACGTCTGCATCATCTCCCTGCGCTGGGGTAGAAATGCGGTCCGGTTGTAGGCCCTGCCGTTTGGGTCCTTCACGGCGTGAGCCAGTTGGTGCTCGATGATGTCGGGCCTGAAGCCCAGGACCTCGTCCAGGATGGTACGTGCCGTGGCACGGAAGCCGTGCCCGACGATGGTGTCGCCGTCAAAGCCCATGCGCCGGAACGAGGCGTTGATGGTGTTGTCGGACATGCAGCGGAAAAAGGACCTGGTGGAGGGAAAGACGTACTTGCCGTGCCCGGTCAAGGGCTGCAGCTCCTTGAGGACGGCGATCGCCTGCCGTGACAGGGGTACCAGATGCGGCAGGCCCATCTTCATCTTGGGACCTGGTATGTTCCACTCAGCCGTTTCCAGGTCGACCTCGGCCCACTCCATGTGCCTTAGTTCACCGGGTCTCACGAAAAGCATCGGGAGGAGTTTCAGGGCGGACTGGGCCACAAGACCCCCCTGGTAGCCGTCCATGGCACGCAGCAGAGGGGCGAGTTCCTTCGGGTCGGTCACAGACGCCATGTGCTTGCGGGTCTTGCTGGTGGGGGGGAGATACCCCTTGAAGCCGGCGGAGATGTCGTAGTTCGCCCGGTCGGTTGCGATGGCGTAGGTGTAGATCTGCCCGAGGATGGTGCGGACCCTGCGGGCCGTCTCTATCACGCCGCGCGACCTGACCCGGTCCAGGATCGCCTTGATCTCCCTGGCCGCCACCTCTGCGATCGGTTTGGAGCCGATCCAGGGGAAGACGTCCTTCTCGAGCCGGGTCATGATGGTGGCAGCGTGCTCCGCCGACCACGCCTTGTTGCCCATCATGTGCTTGTGCCATTCCCGGGCGATATTGTCGACGCTGTTGGCGGTCAGCTCGGCCTTTATTTCCCTGACCTTTTTCCGCTCCCCCGAAGGGTCGATCCCCTTGGCGACCAGGGCCCTCGCTTCTTGCCTCCGCTCCCGCGCGTCAGAAAGCGAGATGTCCGGGTAGACCCCGAAGGAAAGCAGTTTTTCCTTCCCCTCAAAGAGGTACTTGAACCTCCACCATTTCCCGCCGCTCTTGGTTACCTGGAGGTACAGGCCGAGGCTGTCGGCCATCTTGTATGCCTTCTCCTTCGGCTGCGCCTTTCTTATCTGAAGATCCGTGAGTGCCATAATAGTTACCCCAGTTACCCCTCAAAAAAGGGGGGAGTTACCCCACCTCGTTTTGGAGTTACCCCCAAAAGTTACCCCAGTTTTATACCGGATTATGACGGATACTATAGCACCAAAATGGATGTTGGAAAATAAAAAACCCGCCAATTTGGCGGGTTTAGCTACACCTTGGAACGGTGTGAAACTGTTAATGGCGGAAGCACATGGGAATCGAACCCACCTGGGAAGTTTCTCACCCCCCACACCGGTTTTGAAGACCGGGCCGCCCACCAGCGACGGTGGTGCTTCCTCATTGATTTTCTTGTCGCAATTTTTAAAACATCTCCAACTTTAAGTCAATATATAAAATTGGATATAAAAAGGAGCACGGCTTATGACGGCCTCTCTTTCGTCGCCTTTATTTGTACGCCTTGCAAAATAGTTCTTATTTTTGCTGATAGTTGCGCCTACCCGCACACCCCCGCTATGCTTGACAAACAATCGTGTTTTCTGTATAGCTTGGCGTGCCTTACTACCATTTAAAGAGGGGGATGAATGATCCTGTTCGCCAACATACTCTTGGCCCTTGCGAAGATCATCGAGTTGGCCAACGGTCTTTTAACCGTGTACAAATACATCCTGCTCGCCAGCGTCATCATCTCCTGGGTCAACGCCGATCCTTACAACCCCATCGTAAACTTCATCTACCGGGTCACCGAACCGGCGCTGCGCCGCATACGCCGCTACATGCCGGACACCGGCATGCTCGACCTCTCCCCGCTCGTGCTCTTCGCGCTCATCTACCTCGTGCAGATCGTGGTCTTCGATACGGCCTACAGCTACCTCATCATCTACAGCAACCAGCTCAAAGGGGGTGTCCTGTGAAGATAACTCCCATGGACATCCAGCAGCAGCAGTTCAAGGGTAAGATGCTCGGCGGCCTCGACCCGGAGGACGTGGACGCGTTCCTGCAACTGGTGGCGGGCGAGATGGAGGAGCTCATCAGGGAAAACAACGACCTGAAGGAGCGCATCAACCGGAACCAGACCCAGATGACGGAGATGGAGGCCCGCGAGGCGCAACTGCGCGAGACCATGCTGGCGGCACAGCGCATCACCGAGGAGATGAAGGCGAACGCCCAGAAAGAGGCGCACCTCATGATCTCGGAGGCGGAGCTGAAGGGGGAGCGCATCGTCGCCGAGGCCGAGAACAAGCTGGTGCAGTTGAACAACCAGATCCAGGAACTGAAGCGGGACAAGCTCCAGTTCGAAACCGGCTTCAAGAACCTCCTGGATACCTACTACAAGCTGCTCGCCCTGGACAAATAAATGAACGAAGAGACGGTACGGGTGACACGGACGCCGGAGGGGCTCCTCTTCACGGTGCACGTGCAGCCGCGCGCCTCGCGCAGCGAGATCTGCGGACCGAAGGAAGGGGAGCTGAGGGTACGGCTCACCTCGCCGCCGGTGGATGACGCGGCGAACAAGCAGTGCGTCGAGCTCATCGCGAAGAGCCTCGGCATCGCCAAGTCCAAGGTGAGCATCAAGTCGGGCGCGAAGTCCCGGCACAAGGTGGTCAGAGTACAAGGGGTGGAGCAGGATGACCTCCTGCCCTTATTCAAAACGGAGAAGGAGCAGCAATGAAGGCGAAAGACATTATGGTAACGGACGTGCCGTCCATCACCACCAAGACCACGGTGGGTGAGGCGGTCCGGATCATGAAGAGCAACTTCGGCGACGAGAGCTTCCTGAACGCCGCACCCGGCCTGATCGTGGTCAACGAAAGGGGGGGACTGGCGGGGATCCTCACGCCCTTGAGCATCATCACCGCCATCATGGACGACGCGCCGGAGGGAAAATCCGACCCCGCCTTCTTCGGTTCCCTGTGCGACCGCATCAAGGATCTCCCCACCTCCGCCATCATGGAGCATCAGCCCATCTCGGTCACCCAGGACGCGAGCGTGAGCGACGTGGCGCGGCTCTTTCTCACGCACCGTTTCCAGAGGGTCCCCGTGGTGGACGGCAAGAAGGTGGTGGGGATCATCTACCGCTCGCGCCTGCTCTTCGCCATCAGCCAGAGCCTGATCGTTGCCTCTTGACAAAAACGGAGGCGGGTACTTATATTTGTTCCTGCGCCCGGCCGTTCGCGTCAGACGCCACAGTTTCATAGGAGGTTGTAAAAGCGATGCCACTTTACGAGTATCAATGCAAAAGCTGCAACGAAACCTTTGAGTTGCGCCAGAAGTTTTCCGACGCACCCGCCACGGAGTGCCCCAAATGCGGCGGCTCCGTTGAAAAGCTGATCTCCCAGTCCGGCTTCTCCCTGAAAGGGGGAGGGTGGTACGGTGACGGATACGGCAGCTCCAAGGCGGCCCCTTCCTGCCCCTCCGGCGGGGGATGCGCCGGTTGCCCTTCGGCCTCCTGATCGCGCCGTGAAACGACAAGGCCCCCGTACCCACGGGGGCTTTTTTTGTCCCCGCTCCCCGGCAAAATCCTTTACAAAATCTCCGGTTTTAATTATTATCGACAGCTTAAAAAACTGAGCCCGGCCCGCCCGCGAGGAGGCGCCGGGCCTGCATATTCCAGCGGAAAGAGGGGTACACGTTCATGGCGAAAATCATCGACGGTAAGGCCATCGCGGCAAAGATCCGCGCCGAGATCAGCGCAGAAGCGGCAAAACTGAAGGAGCAGGGGATCGTCCCTGGGCTCGCCGTGGTGCTTGTCGGGGAGGACCCGGCGAGCAAGGTCTACGTCTCCATGAAGGAGAAGGCGTGCGCCGACGTCGGGATCTTCTCCGACGAGTACAAGCTTGCCGCCGAAACGAGCGAAGAGGAACTCCTCACCCTCATCGACAAGCTGAACAACGACCCGAAGATCCACGGCATCCTGGTGCAGCTGCCGCTTCCCAAGCAGATCAACACCGAGCGGGTTCTCGAGGCGATCGCGCCCGAGAAGGACGCCGACGGCTTCCACCCCTACAACGTGGGGCGTCTCGTCATCGGCAAGCCGCTTTTCCAGCCCTGCACCCCCTACGGCGTCATGGTGATGCTCAAGGAGACGGGGGTCGATCTGACCGGCAAGGAGGTCGTCGTGGTCGGGCGCTCCAACATCGTCGGCAAGCCGGTCGCCTTCATGTGCCTGCAGCAAAACGCGACGGTGACGCTTTGCCACTCGAAGACCCGCGACTTGGCCGCCAAGGTTGGGCAGGCGGACGTGGTTATCGCTGCGGTCGGCGTTCCCGAGATGATCAAGGGGGCCTGGATCAAGGAAGGTGCCGTGGTCATCGACGTCGGGGTGAACCGCGTGGGTGAGAAGAAGCTCGTAGGGGACGTGGAGTACGCCGTGGCCAGCGAGCGCGCCTCGGCGATCACACCGGTTCCGGGCGGCGTCGGCCCCATGACCATCACCATGCTTTTGCAGAACACCCTGGAGTCGGCGAAGCGGGGGATGTAACTGTCTCCCTCTCCCCCCGGGAGAGGGACGGGGTGAGGGCGTTGCAATAGGGGACGATCTTCCCCAGGGCTTCTCCCTCACCCGGCCTTCGGCCACCCTCTCCCGGAGGGAGAGGGGGTAACAGCAGGCAGGCTTTTCGGACTGTATCTAATATGAGCAAGGAGTATCGTAATGCGCGTTAAAAAGGCCGTTTTCCCGGTCGCGGGGCTCGGCACCCGCTTCCTGCCGGCCACCAAGTCGACACCCAAGGAAATGCTTCCGCTCATCGACAAGCCGCTCGTCCAGTACGTGGTCGAGGAGGCGGTCGCCTCGGGGATCGAGCAGATCCTCTTCGTGACCGGCCGCGGCAAGAGGGCCATCGAGGACCACTTCGACATCTCCTTCGAACTCGAGTCGCTGCTCTACGAAAAGGGGAAGGACCACGAGCTGCAGCAGGTGCGCGAGATCGCGGAGATGGCGAACATCTTCTTCGTGCGGCAGAAAGAGGCGCTGGGGCTTGGCCACGCCATCCTCTGCGCCAAGGAGTTCGTCGGTGACGAGCCGTTCGCCGTGCTCCTGGGTGACGACATCATCGACGCTCAGCAGCCCTGCCTCGCCCAGCTCCTCGAGACCTACGAGAGCTACCGCTCCCCGGTGCTCGCCCTGGAGCAGGTACCCATGGAGACCATCTCCTCCTACGGCTGCGTGCGCGCAAACCACCTGGCGAACCGCGCCTACGAGGTGCTCGACCTGGTGGAGAAGCCGCCGGTCGCCGAGGCGCCGTCGGACCTCGCCATCATCGGCCGCTACATCCTGACACCGGGGATCTTCCCGATCCTCGAGACCCAGGAACCGGGCAAGGGGGGGGAGATACAGCTCACCGACGCCATCAAGACGCTGTCGCGCCGGGAGTCGATCTACGGCTGCCGCTTCGACGGGATACGCCATGACTGCGGCGACAAGCTCGGGTTTTTGAAGGCGACGGTGGATATGGCGCTGAAGCGCGACGAGTTCAACGGGGATTTCGAGGCGTTTTTGAGGCGGCGACTGGGCTGCTAGTGCAGCCTGCCGCTGCCGCTGCCGTAGTGGAAGAAGGCGATCAGCTTGAAGCTTTCGCCGGTGTACCCCTTGGGGAAGGAGCCGATCGGCCCTAGGGCGTTCAGGGTGCGCAGCACCTCGTCGTCCAGGATCTTGCTCCCGGAACTTTCCAGCATGTCGACGCGGACGATCTCTCCCTTGCGGTTGAAGGTGATCCGTACCGGCGTCGTCCCCTCGATGCCGCGCATGAGCGCCGCCTGCGGGTAATGCCAGACGCCGTAGATGGCGGTCTCCAGCCGGCGCAGGAACGAGCCGAACTGGATGTCGTCGGTGTTCAGGAAGCGGGTATCCCCTTCCTCGACCTCGCTTCTGTACTTCTCCCGGTAGCTCTCTTCCAGGCGCGCAAGTCTGGTCGCGCTCGGGAAGAGCTTGGCGCGGTCCAGCGGGGCGCTTTTGGGCTTGAAGATCCCCTGGCCCGGCGCCGCCTGTTCCCTCGACGGCTCACGCATCGGGTAGGACGGCTCGCGTGTCGCCTGGGAAGGGCGGCTCGGCTGAGGCGGAGCGCTGTTTCTTTGCGGCAGCATCCGGTCCACCGCGTCTCTCGCCTTCGGGGCCATCTCCCTGACGACGCGCTGCGGGGTCTCCGAGTACCTCTTGATATCGGGTTTGGGCTGCGGCTTGATCTCCGGTTTCGGCTGGGGAGGGAGCTCGGGAAGGTCGGTCAGATCGACCATGGTCGCTTCCGGGGCCCTTTTGTCTTGTCCGGGGGGGATTAACGTGATAACAAGATATACCGCCAAATGGCAAAGCAGCGAGAGCAGCAGCAGGTAAAGGAAGTTTTTCTCGACGTATCTATCTGACATGTATCTCCACCCGTAACTGATCGGGTGATTCGTTGGCGCTGAACCTCGCGTGATGGTAGAAGATCATTTCGCAAAAAGCAAGGGGTTTGGGCAGACAGTCTTCGCGCCTGACGGCGTGCCCTCCACCCCCCGGATTTTTACCGCTCCTTGACCTAGGTCAACTTTTTTCCCGAAATCTCTAGTAACGTTAAGACATAAAAATTCACTTCCGAGGTAGCCATGCTCGTAGTGGTGTGCGTCAAGCAGGTACCAGATACCACGCAGGTACAGATCGATCCCGTCACCAACACCCTCATCCGTGAGGGCGTTCCCTTCATCGTGAACCCCTACGACACCCATGCCGTGGAACAGGCGCTCCGCTTCAAGGACCGTTACGGCTGCCGCGTGGTCGCCATCTCCATGGGCCCCCCGAACGCCGAGGCGACGCTCAGAAAGGCGCTGGCCCAAGGGGCGGACCGGGCCGTGCTTCTCTCCGACCGGGTCTTCGGCGGAGCCGACACGCTTGCCACGAGCAAGGTGCTCGCCGCCGCCATCGAGCGCCTCTCCAAGGAGGACGAGGTGGGCGTGGTGATCTGCGGCAAGCAGACCATCGACGGCGACACCGCCCAGGTGGGCCCCGGCATCGCCACGCGCCTGAACTTCGCCCAGCTCACCCTGGTGGACCGGGTCGACGAACTCGACCTTTCCGCCCGCAGGATCAAGGTGAGCCGCAAGCTCGAGGGGCGCCACGAGCACGTCGAGGCCCCGCTTCCGGTGCTTCTCACCGTGGTGCGCGAGCTGAACCGTCCCCGCTACCCGACCGTCGCGATGCGTCTTGAGTCGGCCGACGCCAAGGTGGAGGTGTGGGACAACGGCGTGCTGGGGCTCGACGTGAACACCATAGGCCTCAAGGGGTCGCCTACCTGGGTGAGCCGCATCTTCTCCCCCGAGAGGGCGAAGGGTGAGATGCTCGGGGACGGCGCGCACGACCCGGAAGGGGCGGCCCAGATCCTCATCGACAAGATGATCGAGAAGGACCTCCTGGCGCTTTAATTCAAATTCACCACCTGGATCGGGACGGCCGGGAGCCGGAACAGGCGAACGATCGTCACAACCGGGAACCATCAAGGAAGAAGCAATGACCGATGCTGTGAAACCACCGAAAAAACCGCGCGGCAAGGCGCAGCTTTTGGAAAACAAGTGCATAGCCTGCGGCGCCCGCTGCCAGAGCGCCTGTCCGGTTGACGCGATCCAGATGAACGACGCGGGCGAGCCGATCATCGACGCCTCGCGCTGTATCGGCTGTGTCAAATGCGTGAAGGTCTGCCCTGTGCAGGCAATCGAGATGGCCTTCACCCCGGAGGAACTCCGCATCCTCAAGGAGCTCGCCGCCGCTTCCGGCGGAGAGGTCGTGGAGGAGGACCCCGAGGAGGCGGCACTCAGGAAGAAGCTCGCCCTCTACCGTGGCGTCTGGGTCTTCATCGAGCAGACCGAGGGGGAGGCCGCCAAGGTCTCCTGGGAGCTTTTGGGGAAAGGGAAGGAGCTCGCCCAGGCGAGGAAGGCGCCGCTTTGCGCCGTCGTCATGGGGGACAACGTGGAGAAGCTCTGCGCCGAGGCGTTCGGCTACGGCGCCGAGACCGTCTACCTGATGGACGCGCCGGTTTTGCGCCACTACCGCACCGAGGCGTACCAGAAGAGCCTCTGCGCCCTGGTGGAGAAGTACAAGCCCGAGGTGATCCTCATGGGCGCCACCGGCCTTGGGCGCGATCTCGCAGGCGTCGTCGCCACCGTCCTCGCCACCGGCCTTACCGCCGACTGCACCGGTCTCTCCGTCGACGACAAGGGTAACCTGATGCAGACCCGTCCGGCGTTCGGCGGCAACATCATGGCCACCATCGTCTGCGACAAGTTCCGTCCGCAGATGTCCACGGTCAGGCCGCACGTCATGCCGATGCCGGAGTTCGACCCGCAGGCGAAGGGTGAGATCGTGCGCGAGCCGGTGCCGATCGCCGAGGACCAAGTCCAGGTGAAGGTGCTCGACATCCTGATGGACGGCGGCGGCTCCAAGGTGGACATCGCCGGCGCCGAGTTCATCGTCTCCGGCGGGCGCGGCATGATGGCCAAGGAGAACTTCTACATGCTCGAGGAGTTGGCCGAGGTCCTGGGGGGCGTGGTCGGCGCTTCCAGGAGCGCGGTCGACGCCGGCTGGATGCCGCCGGACCGCCAGGTGGGCCAGACCGGGAAGACGGTGCGCCCGAAGGTTTACATCGCCTGCGGCATCTCGGGTGCCATCCAGCACCTGGTCGGGATGCAGGACTCGGACGTGGTGATCGCCATCAACCGCGATCCCGAGGCCCCCATCTTCGAGGTGGCGAGCTACGGCATCGTGGGCGACCTCTTCAAGGTGATCCCCGCGCTCACGCAGAAGCTGAGGACGCTGAAGGCCGCCCGTTCCGGCGCGAAGTAACGGCAAGAGAAAAAGAACCCTGCTAGCGGCCCCCCGGGCCGCAAACGATACGAGGTACCACCCATGCAAACCGCCATCTTCACGACGCTTCTGGTCGCCTCGCTCCTGTTTTTCGGCTGGAGCGTCTACCGCCGCCTGTCGCTGGTCCTTCTGGGGCAGCCCGAGGAGAGGTTCGACCAGCCGGGGCTCCGTCTTTCCGAGATGTTCCTCTACGCCTTCGGGCAGCTGCGCGTCATCAAGAAGCCCTTCGGCCTGAACCATTTCGTCATCTTCTGGTCCTTCGTGATCCTCGCCATCGCGAACGGCGAGTTCATGGTGAACGGGGTCTTCCCGACGCTCAGCCTGGCACTTTTGCCGGAAGGGTTGCACCGGGCGCTCCTCTTAGCCTTCGACGTGGTGTCGCTTCTGACCCTTTTCGCCATCGTCCTCTCGTTTGTGCGCAGGATCGTGGTGAGACCTGCGCAACTGGACAGCCTGTACGTGAAGGGGAGAAGCCCCGAGGCGTTCGTCATCCTCTCCTTCATCGCGCTATTGATGCTCGCCTACTTCGGGATGCACGGCGCCATCATCGCGCAGCGTCCGGAGGCCGCCGCCTCCGCCATGCCGGTATCCACCGTGGTGGCCGCCTGGCTCACCAATGCCGGCGTCGACCTTTCCCTCGTGGAGAGCGTCTCCTGGTGGGTGCACGCCTTCGTGCTCCTGGCCTTCATCTGTTTCCTGCCGCTTTCAAAGCACATGCACATCCTGACCGCGATCCCGAACTGCTACTTCGGGGCACTTACCTGGCCCGCGACGCAGCCGCGCGAGACCTTCGAGAAGGGGGCGGTCTACGGCGTAGGGAGCGTGGAGCGCTTCACCTGGAAGGACCTCTTCGACTCCTTCTCCTGCACCGAGTGCGGCCGCTGCCAGGCCGCCTGCCCGGCCTCCATCACCGGCAAGCCCCTGAACCCGCGCCAGATCGTGCACGCCATCAAGACGAACCTTCTGGAGAACGGCCCGGCGCTGAAGGACGGTCGAAAAGCCACGCTGCCGCTCATCGGCGACGAAGGGGAGGGGACCAACACCGAGGACGCCATCTGGTCCTGCACCACCTGCGGCGCCTGCATGGAGGCGTGCCCGGTTCTCATCGAGCAGATGCCGAAGATCGTCAAGATGCGCCGCCACCTGGTGGAAACCGAGTCGAAGTTCCCCGAGGAGCTTTTGAACCTCTTCGAGAACATGGAGCAGCGCTCCAACCCCTGGGGCATCGCCCCGGGCGAGCGCGCCAAGTGGGTCTCCACCCTCCCGGTGAAGCCGTTCGTTGCCGGGGAGACCGAATACCTCCTCTACGTCGGCTGCGCAGGCTCCTTCGATTCCCGAGCGAAGCAGGTGACCGTGGCGCTCGCCACCGTCCTGAACGCCGCCGGGGTCTCCTGGGGGATCCTCGGCAAGGACGAGAAGTGCTGCGGCGATTCGTTGAGACGCCTCGGCAACGAGTTCCTCTTCGACAAGATGGCTAAGGAGAACGTGGAAATCTTCCGCGAGCGCGGCGTCGCCAAGGTGATCACGCTCTGCCCGCACTGCCTGACCACGCTGAAAAACGACTACCGCCAGTACGGCCTCGAGCTCGAGGTGGTGCACCAGAGCGAGCTGATCGCCGACCTGATCAAGAAGGGGCGCATCAAGCTCGACGGCGGCGAGAAGAGCCTCGGCAAAATCGCCTACCACGACCCCTGCTACTTGGGGCGCCACAACGACATCTTCGAGGCGCCGCGCACCGTGGTCCAGGCCGTCACCGGCGAGGCGGTCATGGAGGCGGAGCGCCACGGCCGCAACTCGTTTTGCTGCGGCGCGGGTGGCGGGCGCATGTGGATGGAGGAGTTCATCGGCGACCGCGTGAACCACACCCGCGTGGACGAGCTCCTGGCCGAGAAGCCGGACACCGTCTGCGTCGCCTGCCCCTACTGCATGACCATGATGGAGGACGGCTTGAAGGACCGCGGCGCCGGAGAGGTCAAGGTGCGGGACGTCGTCGAGGTGCTCGCCGAAGGGCTCTTGCACAAAAAGGGTTGATACCGTGCTCCCCCTTCCGGGGTGCCCAAAAAATGGGGCGCCGGGAGGGGGAGTGCACGCTTTGCAGGCAAAAGGAGAACCCCGCTGACCCCGCTCACCCCAAGGCGCGCCGCCGTCGCGATTTTTTTCTCCCTTCTCGTCGCCCAGACCTCCCCCCCGGCCGGGGCCGCCGGGAGGACGGTGACCGTTGCCGCGGTCGGCGACATCATGATGGGCACCGACTACCCGACCCCGAGGCTCCCGCCGCGCGCCGGCCGGGATCTCTTCGCCGGGGCCGCACCGTTTTTGAAGCGCGCCGACCTCGCCCTCGGCAACCTCGAGGGACCGCTCACCAAGGCGCAACTCCCCGGAAAAGAACCCGTTCCCGGGCGCCGTTACCTCTTCCGCACTCCACCCTCCTACGTTCGCAACTTAAAAGAAGCAGGCTTCTCCATGGTCTCGCTCGCCAACAACCACGCCCGCGACTTCGGGGCGGAGGGGCTCGCCGAGACGAGGCGCGCCCTCGAGGAGGCGGGGATCCTTTTCTCCAGCAAGAAGGGGGAGGTGGCCCGCTTCGACGTGCGCGGCGTGAAGGTCGCCGTGATCTCCCTCTCCTACGGCCCGGCGCCGCGCTCCATCGTTTTCCCGGCACAACCCCTGCAGGAGATCGCCACCGAGGCGCGGCAAAACGACATCGTCATCCTCTCGGTCCACGCCGGCGCCGAGGGGCGCGGGGCGCTGCACGTCTCCCCCGGGATGGAGCGTTTCCTCGACGAGCCGCGCGGCGACCTGGTCGGCTTCGCCCATGACGCCATCGACCGCGGCGCCGACTTGGTACTCGCGCACGGACCGCACGTGCCGAGGGGGGTGGAACTTTACCGCGGCAGGCTGATCGCCTACAGCCTCGGCAACTTCGCCACCTGCAGCGGGGTGAGCGTCGCCGGGGAGAGCGGCTACGCGCCGCTTGTCACCGCCGAGCTCGCCGCCGACGGTTCCTTCGTCGCCGGGAGCATCGAGTCGTTCCGGCAGTCTCCCGGCACCGGCCCGCGCCCCGACCCGAAGCGGCGCGCCCTGCGCCTCATGCGCAGACTCTCGGCCGAGGATTTCCCGGACTCCCCCATCGTCTTCGGAGAGCGGGGGACGCTCGGCGTAAGGTGATAAGAAGGAGTTTCCATGTTCCTCATCGTGCAGAACGACCCCAATTGTCCGGCAGGCATGCTGCACCAGGTCCTCGAGGCGACGCGCGTCCCTAACCGTACCGTTTGTGCCTTCGCGGGCGACCCGATTCCCGGCCCTTCCGGCCTCACGGCGGCGGTGGTGCTCGGAGGCGAGATGGGTGTGCACGACACGGAGCGGCACCCGCACCTCTCGCTGGTCATCGCCTTCATGCGGGAGGCCGTCGCCGCTGGGGTGCCGCTTTTAGGGATCTGCCTCGGGGGACAGCTTCTTTCGCACGCCTGCGGCGGGACGGTGAGTTCCCCCTCCCCGCACGTGGAACACGGCATTCACCGCGTCGACCTCAACGCTGCGGGCGCCGCCGATCCCATCTTTGCCGGGGTCGCCAACCCCTTCGTCACCTTCCAGCTGCACAACGACAGCTTCACCACGCCCCCGGGGGCGACCCTGCTCGCCTCTTCCCCCGCCTGCCCGGCGCAGGCCTTCCGCCTCCCCGGGCGCGTCTACGGCGTCCAGTTCCACCCCGAGGTGGACCGCTCCATCGTGGAGCTGTGGGACGGCCTCTTCACCCCGCGCGCCGATCACCTCTCCGGCTTCATCGCCGCGGAGGAGACCTTCAACCAAGCCTCCCGTACCATCCTCGCCAATTTCGTATCCCTCTCGCTCTCCCCTGCGCAACCTTGAAATAGCCGACCCTTTATTGTAAAGTTCTAACGTTTGTGCTCCGGGCATCATTAAAATCGCCCCAACCCGGAAGGGGACCGGCTCCGCCAGGTGCCTGTCCCCCTCTGGCGGATCTCGCTCCGGAGCGCGACCGGGAGGTGCCGTGAAGCTAGCGTTGCCGGGTCAAAGCTGCCTTAAATCCAGACTGATCACACTGCTTCTCGCAGGCAACGGGCTGCTCCTTCTCGGGCTCGCCGCCGGGTGCCTCTGCTACCGCATCCTGATCCCCGCCTCTCCCCGGCTTCCCGGCGCCGACGCGCCGCTTCTGCTCTTCGCCTCCCTGCAGCTCATCTTCGCGCTCTGCGGCATGACCGCACTCGCGGGGCTCCTCTCACAGCGCATCGACCGGCTCATCGCCGACCCCATCCGCCGGCTCACCGAGAAGATGGAAGTCGTCTCGGCAAGCCAGGACTACCGCGTGCGCGTCGACCCCGAGGTGGCATCGGGGGACGAACTCGGGCTTCTTTTCGCCTGCTTCAACAACATGCTGGCGGAGATCTCGGTGCGCGACGAGCGGCTCGCGCTGCATTCTGAGGAGCTCAAACTCGAGGTGGCCGAGCGGACCTGCGAGCTGCGCAGCGTGAACGAGCAGCTCGAGGAGAGCCTCAAAAGCGTGCGTCACGCCATGCAGTCGGCCCAGTCGGCGAGCCGCGCCAAGTCGGACTTCCTGGCCCAGATGAGCCACGAGATCAGGACACCTATGTACGGGGTGCTCGGCATGACCGAGCTCCTCCTGGGAACCGGCCTCACCAAGGAGCAGGTGCGCTACGTGGAGACGGTGCGCCGCTCGGGCGAGGCGCTTCTCTCCATCATCAACAACATCCTCGACTTCTCGAAGATCGAGGCGGGAAGGATGGAGCTCGAGAACATCCCCTTCGACCTTACGCAACTGGCCTCCGACGCGGTGGCGATCTTCGCCGAGGACGCCGCGAGGAAGACGCTCGAGCTCTCCCTGGAGCTGGAGCCGGGGCTCCCCCGGATGTTCATCGGCGACCCGGGGAGGCTGCGGCAGGTGATGGTGAACCTCCTCGGCAACGCGGTGAAGTTCACCCCCAAGGGGTGGGTCCGCCTGACCCTATCCCTCGCCGAGGAGCCGGCGCTCGTGCGCGTGAGCGTTGAGGATACCGGCATCGGCATCCCGACCGACGCGCGGGAGCGCATCTTCCGTCAGTTCGCCCAGGGGGACGAGTCGATGACCCGCAAGTACGGCGGTACCGGCCTGGGTCTCGCCATCGCCCGTCAGCTGACCGAGCTCATGGGGGGGACGCTCGAGGTCGAGAGTAAGCCGGGGGAGGGGGCCCGCTTCAGCTTCACGGCCCGTCTGCAGCTCCACGAGGAGTCCTCGCGCGCCGAGCGCTGCTGCGCTGCCCTGCGCGGCAAGAGGGTTCTCGTGGTGAGCGACGCCACGGAACTGTCCGAAGCGGTGGCGGAGCGGCTCGTCTCGTGGGGGGTGGACCTGGAGAGTGTTGGGGACGCGCCGGGAGCGCTCTGCCGCCTGGTTGCCGCCCCCTTCGACCTCGCCCTGATCGACAAGGAGGTGGCGGGAAGCGACGCCCGGGAACTCGCCTGCGCCATCCGGGCCCTCCCTGAGGGGCGTTCCGTCTGCCTTCTTCTCCTCGATGAAGACGGGGAACTGGCAGGGGACCCGCGCCTTGCCGGGGTGGAGGCGACCTGTTATCCCCGCGGCGGCGCAGCCCAGGAAGGGCTTTACGGCGCAGTGGTGGCGGCACTCGGGATGGAGGAGGATGAACGCCTCGAGGCGGGATGCTGCGGGGCGACCCCGCCGCGCCTGCACCGGGTACTCCTGGTCGAGGACAACGTGGTGAACCAGGAGGTGGGGAAGGGGATACTGGAAAGCCTCGGGTGCCGGGTGACGGTGGTCGAGGACGGGCTCGCCGCGGTGGAAGAGGTGCAGCGCTGCAGTTACGACGTGGTCTTCATGGACTGCCAGATGCCGGTCATGGACGGGCTGGAGGCGACCCGGCTCATCAGGGAGCACGAGCGTGAAGGGGGTGTGCGGGTCCCCATCGTGGCCCTCACCGCCCACGCCATGAAGGGGGACCGCGAGGCATGCCTGGAGGCCGGGGCGGACGACTACATCTCCAAGCCGTTCAGCCGGGAACAGGTTGCCCGTTCGATGGAGCGGCTCTTGCGGGGGACGGCGCAGGAGCATGGAGAAACGCAGGAGGCCGACGTGATCTCCCGCGACAGGATGAGCGGCGCCCTCGCCATGATCAGGACCCTCCCCGGCGATCGCGGCAAGGAGGTGCTGCGCAAGGTGGTGGACCTCTACCTCGCCAGCACGCCGGCGCTGTTAAAGACCATGCGGGAGGCGGAGTCCGGGGGGGATGCCGAGAAACTGAAGGCGGCGGCGCACAGCTTCAAGTCCTCGAGCGCCAACCTCGGCGCCTTGCGCCTGGCCGGGGTCTGCAGGGAACTGGAGAGACTGGGACGTGCCGGCTCAACCGAAGGGGCGCTTCCGCTTTTGCACCAGGCCGAGGAGGAGTACCGGCTGGTCCGCGACGCGCTCAAGGGAGGACCGCTATGCTGACCAGGAAGAGCAAGCGCGCAACACCGCTGGTCATGGTGGTGGACGACGACCAGGCGGTGCGTATGCTGGCCCGGGAGACCCTGGAGAGCTCCGGCTTCGCCGTGCACGACGCGGAAACCGGCGAGCAGGCGCTGGAGGATTTCGCCCTCCACGACCCGGACATCGTGCTCCTGGACGTCATGATGCCGGGGATCGACGGCTTCTCGGTCTGCTCCGAGATTAGAAATTCCGACGCCGGGCGCGACACCCCGGTGCTCATGATGACGGGACTGGACGATCTCGCCTCCATCGACTCAGCCTACGAGGCGGGGGCGACCGACTTCATCACCAAGCCGATCAACTGGCACATCCTGGGCTACCGGGTGAGCTACATGCTTAGGGCAAGCTCCGCGCTCGAGCAGTTGAGGGAGAGCAGGGCCGGCCTTGCCCACGCCCAAAGCCTCGCGCACATAGGAAGCTGGGAATGGGACCTCTCAAGCGGCGAGATCCGCTGCTCCGAGGAGGTCTACAGCATCTGCTGCCTCGACCGGGAGCAAAACCGCATGAACCCCATCATGGACCTCGTGCACCACCAGGACCGCGCCTTCGTGCAGAGCTCCCTCGAGGACGCCGTCTCCCGGCGCACCCCGGTCAGTTTCGACTACCGCATCCTGATCGAGGGGGGAGAGCGGGTGCTGCACGCGGAACTGGTGACGGTGCTGGACGACGCCGGGGACGCCATCTGCCTCACCGGGACCATCCAGGACATCACCGAGAGGAAGCGGGCCGAGGAACAGATCCGACTGCTCGCCTACTACGACGCCCTGACCGGGCTCCCCAACCGCCGCTTCTTTCAGCAGCAGCTGGAACAGGCGCTCATCTACGCGAACCGAAACGACCGGATGCTCGCCGTCCTTTTCCTCGACCTGGACCGCTTCAAGCTCGTGAACGACACCCTAGGACACGGGGTGGGGGACCGTCTGCTGCAGGACGTGGCGGACCGCCTCTTGCGCTGCGTGCGCAGAAGCGACTGCCTCGCCCGGGCCGAACAGGACGAGTGTCCACCTTCGCTCGTGTCGCGCCTGGGCGGAGACGAGTTCACCATCATGCTCTCGGACATCGAGCACTTCCAGGACGTGGCTAAGGTCGCCAGGCGCATCCTGGAGGCGGTCTCGGTTCCCTATTCGCTCGAGGGGCAGGAGGTCTTCGTCTCCACGAGCATCGGCATAAGCCTCTACCCCTTCGACGCCACCACGGCGAGCGACCTGATCCGGAACGCGGACGGCGCCATGTACCAGGCGAAGGAGCAGGGGCGTAACGGTTACCAGATCTACGACGAGTCGATGAGCGCCAAGGCGCTGGAGCGGATCATCCTGGAAAGCCAGCTGCACAAGGCGATCAAGGAGGGAGAATTCATCCTCCACTACCAGCCCCAGGTCTCCAACGCCACCGGGGAGGTGGTGGGGCTTGAGGCGCTGGTGCGCTGGAACAGTAGGGAGCTCGGCATGGTCGAGCCTTCGCGCTTTCTCCCCCTTGCCGAGGAGATCGGACTGATCATCCAGATCGACCAGATCGTCATCGCGCAGGCGTGCCGCCAGCACAAGCTCTGGATGGACGCGGGGATGAAGCCGGTGGTCATGGCCGTGAACATCTCCGGGCAGCAGTTCATGAAGAACGAGCTCCTGGACGCGGTGACCACGGTACTCAAGGAGACCGGTCTCCCCCCGGAGCTTCTCGAGCTTGAGCTCACCGAAGGGGTGCTCATGGCCCATACCGAGCGGACCGTGAAGACGCTGCAGGCGCTGAAAGGGATGGGGGTGCGTCTCGCCATCGACGACTTCGGCACCGGGTTTTCCTCGCTTTCGTACCTGAAGCGCTTTCCTCTCGACGTCCTGAAGATCGATCGCGCCTTCATCAAGGACATCACCACCGAGGCGGACGATGCCGCCATCACCCTGGCGACCATCGAGATGGCTCACACCTTGAAACTCCTGGTGATCGCTGAAGGGGTGGAGACTCGGGCACAGCTCGAGTTCCTCACCGACCACGGCTGCGACATGTACCAGGGATACCTGTTCTGCAAGCCGGTCCCCCCTGGGGAGATCGCGCGCATGTTTTTCCTCTCCCCCCCCCGGACCCTGCCTAAAAAAAAGTCATCGCTGCCGCAATAGTCACCCGCTCCGCCGCCCCGTATACGGGTGTGCGCTTAAAATACCAATTATTACGGCTGTTTCCGGATGTCGCTTCGCGATGGCATGGCCTGTGCTAAACCGTGATCAGACACGGCACGATGGCGTGCTGGACAAGGCTTTCCCGCCCGTTTAGGCAATGGTGCAGGTCGTGGTGGAGGGCATCATTATTGGGAAAGGGGGACTGTTTTCAAGGCTGGACCAGAAGCTGTTTATTCGACGTTGAACAAAGGCAAGGGCATCGAAGCCTTCACGGGCCTGAAAAGAGGGTGAAACCCGTTTAACCCGATTGATGCTATGTAGCAAGCCGGGAGCCGGCCTGCCGAATGTTCTGCAAGTATTGAGTACACCCTGTGTACTGACGACGAAATCCACCGCCATCACAAAGAAGAGGAGGCAAGCGATGAAGCTGATCGAAGCAATCATCAAGCCGTTCAAGCTGGACGAGGTGAAGGACGCCCTCAACGAGATAGGGATCGAGGGGATCACCGTGAGCGAGGTAAAAGGGTACGGCCGCCAGAAGGGGCATACCGAACTGTACCGCGGCGCCGAGTACGTCGTGGACTTCATCCCCAAGGTGAAGATCGAGATCGCCGTGGCCGACGAACTGGTCGCCAAGGCCGTAGCCACCATCGAGGAGACCGCCAAGACCGGCAGGATCGGGGACGGCAAGATCTTCATCCTCCCGCTGGAAGACGCGGTCCGCATCAGGACCGGAGAGAAGGGCGACGAGGCAGTATAGGCCCCGCTGACAACACCAAATCCAATAAAACCATCAATGGAGAGCGTTATGATACGTGACATTAAAAAGGTTAAGGACGCAGCTACCCCCGCTTCCAGCTGCCTCGCGATGAAACTCGGCAAACTGGCCCTGCTGGCCGGCCTGATGCTCGTACCGGTCCTTGCGATCGCCGAGGAGAAGGCTGCCGATTCTGCCGCCGCCCCGGCCGCGGCAAGCGCCGTTGCCGCCCCTGCCGCGGCACCCGCGGCGCCCGCCGCAACACCGGCCGCCCCCGCAGCCGCTGCCCCCGCAGCCGCTGCCGCACCCAAAAACGTCGACCCGGTCTTGAACACCGGCGACACCGCCTGGATGCTGGTCTCCGCCGCCATGGTCCTCTTCATGACCCCGGGCCTCGCCCTCTTCTACGGCGGCATGGTGCGCCAGAAAAACGTCCTCTCCACCATGATGCACTCGCTGGTGGCCATGGGTATCGTCGGCGTGCAGTGGGCCATCATAGGTTACTCGCTCGCCTTCGGGCCGGACATGGGGCACGGCCTCGTCGGCAACTTCAGCAAGGCGCTTCTTGACGGCCTGATCACCTTCAAGGACGGCAACGCGGTTTACGCGCTGTTCCAGAACGTCCCGACCGAGCCGGGCGCCATTCCCGAATACGTCTTCGCCATGTACCAGGCGATGTTCGCCATCATCACCGTGGCCCTCATCTCCGGCGCCCTTGCCGAGAGGATCAAGTTCTCCGCCTACTGCCTCTTCGTCCTCCTCTGGACCACGCTGGTCTACGATCCGCTGGCGCACTGGGTCTGGATGTCTGACGGCTGGCTCTTCAAGATGGGCGCTCTCGACTTCGCAGGCGGTACCGTCGTTCACCTCTCCTCCGGTATCTCCGCCCTGGTGGTGCTGTTCTTCCTCGGCAAACGTCACGGCTTCCCGACCGAGCGCATGGCTCCGCACAGCTTGCCGCTTACCCTGTTAGGCGTCGGCATCCTCTGGTTCGGCTGGTTCGGCTTCAACGCGGGTTCCGCGATCGTAGGCGCCGGTTGCTCCGACGCGGCGGGCGGTCTGGCCGGCCTCGCCTTCATGACCACCACCATCGCCCCGGCAGCTGCCGGCCTCACCTGGATGATCGCCGAGTGGATTCACGCCGGCAGGCCTTCCGCCCTGGGCTTTGGCTCCGGCGTCGTGGCGGGCCTCGTCGTGATCACCCCCGCAGCCGGCTTCGTGCAGCCGGGTGCCGCCATTCTGATGGGCATCGCAGGCGGCCTGGTCTGCTACGGCGGCGTGATGCTTAAGGCGAAACTGAAATACGACGACTCCCTGGACGCCTTCGGCGTACACGGCGTGGGGGGCACCACCGGCGCCATCCTGACCGGCGTCTTCGCCACGGTCGGCGCCACCGGGCTTACCTCCGGCAACATGAAGCAGTTCGTCACCCAGCTGATCGCGGTCGGCGCGGCTGCCGCATACGCGGTGGTGGTTACCTTCGTGATCGCCTTCATCCTCGACAAGACCATCGGCCTGCGCGTCGAGAAGGAAGACGAGATCATGGGTCTCGACCAGACCCAGCACTCCGAGACCGCTTACAACTAGTTCTTCGGAAACATTTTCAAAGCAAGATGGAAGGGGGGCGTCAAGCCCCCCTTTTTTGTGATTCTTCCGGAAATTCCGGGGAGCCAATGGTGTTACTTGTCAAGCAGATACCATGCCCTAACGTCCCCCCCTTTGCGAAGGGGGGACAGAGGGGATTTAGCCTAGGCCTGGAAGTGCAGCACCCTTTGCAGGGGGCGTAACGCAAGCAGCCAAGACCAGTGGTGATGTCCACGAGGGAAGCAACTCAACAACTTCAACGGGAGGACACCGAGAGCAAAAAAGCAAATCCCCCCCGTCCCCCCTTCGCAAAGGGGGGAGCGCGAGGTAACCTGCAGCGCTTCGTGGAGACACCTGTCCTCGTTCCGCGGAATTCCCTGATGAAGCTTTTTTGTGCCCGTGTGAGGACCCGACTCGCAGGCAGGACGAGCTTTAAACGTCGTTCCTGATTCCGCATGGGTGGTGATGAGGAAGGGGGAGCGCGTGGGGCTCGGTCTGGAGTCGAGCGATATTTTGGGGCCGTTGCGCAGCTAAAAAATGATCTAGCGTTTTGAAATACCGAGATTTCCTGTTACTGTTTTCCAGCCGTAACAGAACGATCTCGGGAGGGCGATTATGGATTCGAGGGACATGGTGCTCCGCAAGGAAGGGGACGGCAGTGGGTACTACGAGCGCTGCAGCGCCGAGGCGGGAATCGCCGGGCTTTCATCCATCTTCAGGATGTTCAGCGAGGACGAACTGCGTCATGCTGGGGCCCTGCGCGCCTTAAGAGACGGCGGCCGGGTCGACCTGCGCCAATCGGCGACGCTTGAGGGGGCGAGAAGCATCCTGCGCCGCCTGTCGGCGGAGGAGCTCGCGCGCTACCGCGGCGACCTCGGGCTTTACCTGAACGCCATGCAGTTCGAGGCCATTTCCGCCCGCGCCTGCGCCGATCTCGCGCGTGAGGCGCTGCACCCCTGGGAGCGCGAGCTGTTCCAGACCATGGCCGAGGAGGACGAGATGCACTTCACACTGCTCGAGGAGATGCGCGAACTTTTGAAGGACGGGAGGGATGATGTCTACTGAGGGGCTGCAAGCGATGCTGGACACCGCGGTCTCCGCGGCGCGCCAGGCCGGCAGGCTGCAAAAGGAGCGGCTTTGGGGTGAGTTCACCTTCGACTTCAAGGGAGAGGTGGACATCGTGACCGAGGTGGACCGCGCCTGCGAGGAGCTCATCGTGAGCCGGATCGCCGCCGCCTTCCCCGGTCACAGCTTCCTCGCCGAGGAGAACCTCTACGCCGACGGCGACCCCGCCTGGCGCTGGGTCATCGACCCGCTTGACGGCACCACCAACTACGCGCACGGCTTCCCGTGGTTCTGCGTCTCCATCGCCCTCGAACACGAAGGGGAGCTGACGCTCGGGGTCATCTACCACTGCATGATGGACGAGCTTTTCACCGCGGTACGCGGCGGCGGCGCCTTCTTGAACGGCAGGCCGATCAGCGTCTCCTCGCGCAAACCCCTGCGGCACTCCCTGATCGCGACCGGCTTTCCCTACGATGCGACACGAGGCAACGAGAACAACTTCAGAAACTTCTTCGAGCTGCAACTGGCCGCCCGCGGTGTGCGCCGCGCCGGGGCCGCCGCCCTCGATCTCGCCTACGTGGCGGCCGGGAGGCTCGACGGTTACTGGGAGTGCAAGCTGAAACCGTGGGACGTGGCGGCGGGGTCGCTCCTGGTCAGGGAGGCGGGGGGGATGGTGACGAACCACAAGGGGGAGCCGCACCGGATCGGCGATCACCGCATCCTCGCCAGTAACGGGCTTATCCATGAGGAGATCGAAACGCTCCTGGAGCGGGCCTGCAAATCCGATCCGGTTCTTTGAGCGGAAGACGTGTTGAGAAGAGGGCGCTCTCCGGGCGCCTTTTTTTTTCGCCCTCACCCCGCCGCTCTCCCGGAGGGAGAGGGGAGCCCTTTCGCTTCTTAAAATCCTGTAGGAAAAAACGCGGCGATGTTATATAGTTGTGCAGCTTTTCGCCCACCCTGACAGCCGGAGGATCCCGATGCTTAACCTGCGCAAGAAAATCCTGGTGGCCATCGACGGCTCGCCGCTCTCGGACAAGGCCGCCGAGGAGGCGGTGCGTTTCGCGGCGGGGATCCCGAGCCAGTTCAAGAGCAAGGTGTACGGGCTCCTGGTGCTCCCCAACGCGCCGCGCAACACCTTCACCGACTTCGTCCCGGCCCGCCCCATAACGGAGCAGGAGAAGTGGGGCGAGTTGAAGGAGCGCATCTTCTACGTCGTGGAGAAAATCGCCGCGGAGCTCGAAGTGCCGCTCGAGACGGCCGTCGTCTACGGGGATCCGGCCGAGGAGCTGATCCGGTTCGCGCAAAAGGAGGAGATCGACGTGATCGTGATCGGGAGCACCGGGAAGGGGTTCTTGAAGAGGAAGCTGCTCGGGAGCGTCTCCCACAAGGTGGTGCGGGACGCGAAATGCTCGGTCTACGTGGTCAGAGGGTAGCCTTGTCGGTCTCCTGCCTGAGATAGGCGAGGATCTCCTTCAGGCTTTCGATGATGATCTGCTCCCCCTTGGGAAACTCGTGGGGGGAGAGCTCCAGGGTCAGGATGTCGTTGTACTCGGTGTTGCGCAGGTGGTTCAAAAAGCGGGTGAGCGGCAGGATGCCGTGTCCCGGCAACAGGTGCTGCCTGCCGTGGCCGTAGTCGGAGAAGTGGATGTTGCGGATCCGGCCGCTGTTGTAGCAGAGGTAGAAGTCGTTGATGAAGTTGGCCCGCCCGCTCCCCATGTGGGTGCAGTCGAAGGTGAGAAAGAGGTTCCTCTCGTGCAGGAACTCGATCAGCTTCTGGGTCTCCGAAAGGATGTAACCGTTGATCCGGTACTTTCCGGTCCACGGCATGTTCTCCAGGGTGAGCGTCACCTGGTCCCCCCCCACCTCCTTCTGAAAGTCCTGCATGCGGTACAGCCAGCGCCAGTAGGCGAACTCGCACCCCACCCATGACGGCGGGTGGAAGTTCACGAGCCCTATGCCGCATTCCGCGGCGATCTCCACGCAACGTTTCAACGAGTCGACCGGACTCCCCCAGCCGTCCAGCTGCAGGAACGGGGCATGGATGGAGAAGATCGGCATGATCTCCGCGAGCTCCTTCACCAGCCGGCGCGAGTTCACCTTCTGGAACTCCTGGTTGATCACCAGTTCCACGCCGTCGAACCCGGCCTCCCTTGCCATGGCGAACGCCTTGGGGAGCGGGAAGATGAAGAGCGTTCCTGCGGAGATGGAAATCCTCATGCCCGGTCCTATACCTGTCCCACCATGTTCTGGTAGGCGATCTTCTGCAGGTTGAGCACCGCCTCCAGCGCTTCCCTGAGCCGCGCGTCAAGTTCCAGGTCGAAATCCTCGGGGTTCGCATACCCACCGGGCCCCTCGCTGCGGATCTCGCTTTCGATGCGCAGCGCGAGCAGGCACTGCAGCGCCTTCAAGAGCCTCTCGGCGAGGTCCACGTCCATGGCGCCCCGGTACAAAAGCGCGCGGATGCGCTGCAGCGTCCCCCCCTCGTGCACCCCGACCTTCAGCGACAGGATGCGCACGAGCTGCACCAGCGGCGAGAGGGCGAGCCTTTCTATGTCGATCTCCCCTTGATGCTCGCCTTGCTCGAGACGCCAGCGCCCGAAACGACCGAGAGCTAGCGGCAGGCCGATCACGCGCCGCGCGAGCTGGAAGAAGGGATCGCGCCCGAGTTCTTCTCTTAGCGCGAGGGTTGCCGCGCCGACCGCCTGGTCCGCGAGCGGCTCGAACCCGGCGATGTGGGCGAGATCGGCCATCGATTCAAGGCGCCAGCGCCATTCCGGGAGCGGAGTCGCGCGCCGGCGCTCTGCCGCGGCTAAGGGGGGAAGCGGAGCCGGGGAGACGGGGGGCGCTGCATCCTTTCCGTTGCCGTTTTTCAGAAGCGAGCGCCATTCGGAGAGCGAGCCGTGCCACGGGGTCTCCTGTTCGCCCAGAAGCCCCGACTGCTGGAGCGCCATGGTGAACTGGCGGCTGAACAGGTAGAAGCGCTCGGAGTCGAGCTGGTGCAAAAGGAGGTAGCGGTTTTTGCTGTAGAGGGTCTGCTCGCCTCGGGCGCGGTCGCCGGAGACCAGGAGCGCGTAGACCGGCGCCGTTCCCTGTCCCAGCTCGCGCATGCGCTCTTCGGCGAGTTCCGCCGCCTTTTTCAGCACGAGGTCGTGCAGGTGGCCGCAGGCGCCGCAGAGGGCCAGCGGAGAGCCGCGGCGTCGGAAGTGGGCCGCCGCGAGCTCGCGGTAACGCTGTTGGGGCGCCTGGAGGGCGGAGGCCGTTTCCGCGCGGGCGATCTCCTCCTCGACGACGGCAAGTTCCTGGTCGAGCTGCCCCTCGTAGTCGAGCTCCGCGCGCAGGGTGTCCATCACCGATCTGAGAAAGCTCTCGGCGGCGCGGGATGAGCTGCTCTCCCACTTGCGCTCCAGGCGCGTTTTCAGATGTTCCAGCAGCTCCGTGCTGGCCCGCCAGGTGAGGATGTCCTCCCCTTTGGTTCCCAACAACATGGGCATGAGTACCCCCCCCCAGAAACCGTTCTACGTTCTGCGTTCTACGTTCTACGTTGAAAACTCACATCCGTTTTTTCAGCTGCATAAATCCTGTTGAAACTTCCAGCTCCGGCCGCGCCCCTCGAACACGCGGGCGATTTAAACGTAGAACGTAGAACATAGAACGTAGAACGTTCTTTGTTTCAGTCCATATGCCCGTGCACCTCCTGCTCGAGGAAGCTTCTCATCGCCTCGGGCGGGGGAGGGGTGGCGAGCGATACGGCGATCATCACCAGGATCACCAGGGGCGTCCCGCAAAGGGCGGACGAGGTCAACGGGAAGAAGGAGGCTGCGGCGGGAAATGTGCCGCCGAAAACGGGCTCGGCCACGGTGCAGAGCACCCCGGTCAGCATCCCGGCGATGGCGCCGTAGCGGTTGGCGCGGTCCCACCAGATCCCGAGAAGAAAGAGCGGGAAGATCGTGTTCCCGGCCAGGGCGAAGGCGACTGCGGTGATCTCCGCGATGAGCCCGGGCGGGTCGAGTGCGATGATGAGGACCACCGCAGCCAGCACCAGGGTCCCCCCCTTGGCCACCTGCATGCGCGCCCGCTCGCTCGCGCGCGGGTTCAGGAAACTGTAATAGATGTCGTGCGAGATCGACGCGGCACCGGTCATGAGAAGCCCCGCCACGGTGAAGAAGGCGGCGGACAGGGCCCCGGCGGCAAGCACGCCTACGAGCCACCCCGGAAGTCCCGCGGCGACCGCGGTGTTGAGCGTCACGACATCGGCCGCGGCACGCGCCGCCTCCGGGGAGGGTATCATGCCGCGACGCGCCTCGATGAGCCTGCCGAAAACGGCGAAGGCGGGGGCTGACCAGTAGACGAGGGCGATGAAGAAGAGCCCCCACACCACGCTCCAGCGTGCGTCCCGCACGTTCGGGACGGTGTAGAAACGGGAGAGGACGTGCGGCAGCCCCCCCGTGCCGACCATGAGGGTGAAGCAGAGCGCGCACCACTGAAAGAGGGAGTCGTCGGCGAAGGGGAGGGTGAAGTCGATGCGGAACTCGCGCCACAGGTCGGTCAAGGCGCGCCCGTAGCCGAACTGCGGCAGCACCCAGAAGTAGCCGAGACGGCGGGCGAGCCACATGAGCGGAACGATGAAGGCGACGCAGATCACCAGGTACTGCAGCTGCTGGTTGCGCGGCACCCCGAGCGCCCCGGAGATGACCAGGTAGGAGACCACGGCGAGGGCCCCGTAGACGACCCCCTGCTCGTACCCCACGCCGAACATGAAGGAGAAGATGAGCCCGATCCCCTTGAACTGGGCGACGCAGTAGATGACCGAGATGGCGATGGCGATCACCGCGGCGATGAGACGCGCGGGCTTGGAGCCGTAGCGCTCACCCACGAACTCGGGGGTGGTGAACTTGCCGAAACGCCTTATCTGGCTTGCCAAAAGCACGAGAAGGAGCACGTACCCGCCGGTCCAGCCGATGACGTAGGCGAGCCCCTGGTAGCCGTGCAGGTAGATGATCCCGGCAAGACCCATGAGGCTCGCCGCACTCATCCAGTTGCTGGCGATGGCGGCGCCGCCGCCGATGCGGCCGGTGAAGCGCCCTCCGAAGCCGTATTCCTGGCTTTCGCGCGCTTTCTGCCTCAGTCCCACGAGGATGAAGGAGAGGAGCACCAGGAGAACGACGAAGATGGACCAGGACGAGTCATTCATAGCTTCTATCCCGCTTGCGGCTGTGGTACTCGGTGATCCGGTCCACGTAGACGTTGAAGATGATGCACAGGAAGATGAACCAAAGCGGCAGGAACTGCCCGGTGAACCAGAAGTGCAGCGGGAGGTTGAACAGGGTGAGACGTGTGAGCAGGCTCCCGGCCCCGGTCCCGCGGCAGGCGTAGACCAGGAACTGGAAGCCGAAGGTGCAGACGACCCAGCCGAAGAGGATGGCGAGGATGATCAGCACCTCGTCCCGCATGTGCCCCTTCTTGGGGCGGAACAGGTTTACCTTGGAGCGCTTTTCGGGACGGCTCATGTCTCCTCCCTTGAGGGATGCGCGACCGCCGCGCTTGACGCCGAAAGGGCGCCGGGTGCTGCGGCTCTAGAGTATGGAGAAGTTCGTGTGTATCGTCTTTTGCAGGTCCTCGATCAAAAGGAGCGCCTGACGCATCCGTTCCCGCTCGTCCGAGGGGAGGGAGTACGGGTTCAGGTAGTAGGCGTCCTTCTGGATCCCCTTGATGACCTTTATCTGGAGCAGGATGCGGTGCTTGGTGAGGATGCGGTAGGCAGCTATGAGCCCGCGCGCCATGACGGCGGAGAAGCTTTGCTCCTGCTCTAAAAGCTCGATCCTTCGCACCGTCGAGGTGGCGGGTATCGCCTGGTTGATCGCCAGGATGCGCACGTTCATGACGAGCGGCGCCCAGGCGAGGAGTTTCAGGTTGAAGGCCCCCTTGTGCTCGCCGCTTCCCTCGGTCCAGAAGCGCTTCAAAAAGCCTAAGGCGAGCTTCATTTCGGTCGCCGCCTTGGCCATCCCCCAAAGCGCCATGAAGTAGTCCTGCAAAAGGGCGCGGATCAGGGAAACCAGTCGGCCTGCGAGTTCCTCGTCTCCCGCCACGAACCGGGCGTCCGAGAGGACGATCAGGTCCATGAGGTTCTTGCCGTAATCCTCGGCCTCGTAGCGCACGATGGCGTGCAGGCGGCGCTGCCATTGCGAGATGGACCCGCGCCAGTTGTCGTTGGAGGGCATGATCCCGCCGGTGCACTTCTTGAACCCGATCTCGGCCAGCCTCTCGACGAGGATCCGGCTGTACTCGGCGAAGTAGCGGTCCGCTTCCTCGCCCCCTTCGTCGGCATAGACGATGAGGTAATCCTGGTCGGTGATGAGGGTCTGCTCCTCGCGACCGTCGCTTCCCATGCTGATCAGGGCGAAGGGGACCGGCGGCGGGGAGGGGAGTTCGGCGGCAACGAGCTCCAGGGCCCGCCGGGCGAGGGCGTCGCGGTACCAGGTGCAGTTTTCGTGCAGCGAGGTGACGGAGTAGAAGCTTAGGAAGCGCTCCATCTCGAGGGCGTTCAGCTCCTCATGGAGGCTCAGGAGCGCGGCGTAATCGGTCTCGGTTTTTACCCGCTCGACCAGGGTCTCCTCTCGTCCGGAGCAGATCCTGAATCTGCCGAGTTCATCGGAGGTCCGCTGCACCAGCCCGGAGAGGAGAAGTTTCATCTCCTCGCGGTCCAGAAGCGGCAGGTAGGCGCGCACCTCCCCCAGCAACTCCTCGAGGAGTGCCCCGTCGCTTGGCTCCGGTGGGTAGGTCTGATGCGGCATGTGCGGCCACCTCTTTAATGTGTTCTGTGGCGATTCTACAGAAAAAAATGGGGATGTAAAACTGTTTTGCTTAAATGGAGGTCACTTTCGCCGGCTTCCACGGTTTTCTTCCCCGGCAAAGGGCACGGAAGCATTGGGGGTGCGGGCAAAAAAATTGGGGAAGGTTTCCCTTCCCCAATTCCTTGCTGCGTTGATGCCGCTTGCTAGTGCTCGACAGCCTTGGCCATGCCCAAACCGGTGTTCTGGCGGACGTAGACTTCGTCGAACATCTCTTCGGAGCGCCTGTTCGGGAAGGCGAGGGCGCCCAGGATGGCGGCCATGAAGCCGAGCGGGATGGAGATGAGGCCCGGGTTCTTCAGGGTGAAGAGCGGCTTGTCGAGGCCGACCATCGAGGTGCCGGTCTGCTGTGCATCGACCTTGGCCTTGGCGAGCGCCTTCGCGTCCTTCTCGGACAGGCTCTGGCCTGCCGGGAGAGCCGCCTGTTTCTTCTCCATGGCCACGATCACCTTCTTGGCGCCTTCGGCGACCACTTTCGGGTAGGTCATGTTGGGGGATACCATCACCAGGGAGATGGAGGCGATGGTGCCGACCAGGAGGCCGGAGATGACGCCGGCGGTGTTGAACTTCCTCCAGAACAGCGAGAGGATGACGACCGGCAGGTTGCCGGAGGCGGCGACCGCGAAGGCCAGTGCCACCAGGTGTGCGACGTTCTGCTTCTCGGCGGCGAGGCCGATCATGATGCCGCAGGCGCCTACCACGAAGGAGGTGAGGCGTGCCGCGAAGACCTGCTCGTGCTGGTCGGCGTGGCCGTCCTTGATCACGTTCACGTAGATGTCGTGGGCGATGGCCGCGGAGGCCGCAAGCACCAGGCCGGAGACCACGGCGAGGATGGTGGCGAAGGCGACGGCGCACAGGAAGGCGAGGAAGAGGTCGCCGACGATCGGCGCGATATCTGCGCCCATCTGCTGAGCCAGCATCAGGGTTGCCATGTTGCCGCCGGGGTCAACCGAGGTGATGCCCTGCGGGGTCAGGTGGATGGCTGCGCCGAAGCCGAGCAGCGTGGTCAGGATGTAGAAGCCGCCGATGATGAACATCGCGATGATGACGGACTTACGTGCGGCCTGTGCGGTCGGCACGGTGAAGAAGCGCATGAGGATGTGCGGCATGCCGGCGGTGCCGAGCACGAGTGCCATACCGAGGGAGATCTGGTCGAGCGGGTTCTTCAGGTAAAGGCCGGGCTCGAGGAAGCGCTGGCCTGCGTCCACGCCGGAGAGGATGACGCCGTCTTTGAGCACCAGCTTGGAAACGTGGTCCTGGATCTCGGGGCTGCCGACGATGGTGGAGAAGAAGCCGATCGGGTTGAAGCCTGCCTTGATCATGACCAGGAAGGAGAGCAGGAAGGCGCCGGCCATGAGGAGACCCGCCTTGATGATCTGCACCCAGGTGGTGGCGACCATGCCGCCGAAGACGACGTAGCCGACCATGAGTACGCCGACGCCGATGATGGACAGCTTGTAGGGGATGCCGATCAGAAGGGCCATCAGCTTACCTGCACCGACCATCTGGGCGGTGAGGTAGAAGGTGGAGACGGCGACGGTGGAGAGGGCTGCGAAGGCGCGCACCGGCTTCGGCGAGGTCCTGAAGGAGAGGATGTCGCCAAGGGTGTACTTGCCCGCGTTGCGGCAGGGCTCCGCCACGATCAGGAGCACGGTGATGTAGGCAACCAGCCAGCCGACCGAGTACATGAAGCCGTCATACCCGTAGAGCGAAATGAGGCCGGAAATACCGAGGAAGGAGGCAGCCGACATGTAGTCGCCGGCGATGGCCCAGCCGTTCTGGGTTCCCGTGATGCCGCCACCCGCCGCGTAGAAGTCCGACGCGGTCTTGGTCTGCTTGGCGGCCCAGACGACGACGCCCATGGTGATGGCGATGATGACGAGGAACATCCCGATGGTGATGGTCCTGTTCGTTTTAAGTTCTTTCTTTGCCGGTGCCGGTGTGGCGGGGGCAGGTGTGGCCACTGAAGCGGCTGCGTTGGGCGCGGGGGCTGCTGCCGTCGCGGCGGGGGCTCCCTGTGCTGCGGGTGCGCTCATCGCCGGGGCTGCGCCGGCTGCCGGTGCCTTCTGCTCTTCAGCGTAGGCGGCTGCGGCTACCGAGAGGGCCAAGCTGGCTGCTATGAATATCTTCTTGATGGTCATGTCCTGTCCTCCTTTCCTAGAGATGTAATTCGTCGATCAGTTCCCTGGTCAACCGGTCAAAGTCCTTGTTGGCGACATGCGAGTAATAGAGTGCAATCCCCCAGGAGACGAAGAACTGGGAAAGCGCGAAAATGTACCCGAAGTTGACTACGCCGATGATCTTGACCTTGAAGAGTCCCGGTGTGTACGCCGCCCCGATGGGGAGCAGGAAATAGTACACGCAGGAGAAAATCCACCACCCGAAAAGGAAGGCCGTCTTCTTGTGATGCAGCTCTACGAATTTAGGATTCTTTGCAATTGCTTTCCAGTCGTACTGTCTTTCTGCCATGGTTGTCACTCCTTTCTAGGGTAAGATGCGTTGCGCGGCGGCGTCCCGCCCCTGTTGTTCCTACTCTTCGATAAATCCCCCTTTCTCTTTCCGATTTCGTTTCCAAAATTGCCGATGCTGTTTTGCTGAATTTTGTTAAAGCGTTCTGTTTTGATTCAAAAAACGCCATGTTGTCGTTTTTGCGTATCTTTTGCGGCTGTTTCATGCTGATGTTTCCGCCAGTCTCCGGCGAGCCGGTTTTGCATCTGGCGTATACGTGTATTTCTTGTACCACACGTATTGCAAATGTACAATAAAAATAAACAGCGTTCTAAATATTTTGATCGCCAAAAAACGCGAAAAGCCGCCATCTGGTCGAGTGTAAATTTTTGATATTATTACTTTAAATTCGAAAACCGGTGGTAAATTATTTTTTATTATTGTTGGGTTAACTGACGCGTGTGCGAAGTTTGGCCCGTTTTGTGGGACTGTTTTGCTGTTCACTCAAACGCTGTCGCATTGTCGTGTCAGACATTTCAAGAGACTCAATCTCGTAAGTTCCGGAGCCTGGACGGATACTATCCTGCCTCAAATAGGCGGCAGTTCTCTGTATGTCTGAGGGTGGGTAAAAGCATTTGAAGAACGTAGGCGGATCGAGATAGGGCAGCCGGTCGCTTTGGTGACTGTTTTTGCGAACACGGATAAGATCAAAAAACGAGAAATGGCGAAGGAGTGGAAAAGAGAACGGTACTTAATGCAGATCAGATGTGGTGTATAAAATGATGGTCAGTGTTACAGAGGCTTTATCAGAGGGGTGCCGGTGCTGTTTCTACACCAAAAAAGAGGATGCCGATGTCGGAATCCTCTTTTATACAGTGCCTTTCACAGCTATTAGCGGTTACCTTCGCCCCAATGACAGTGGCCTGGCCGGACCGTTCATCCGTATTGCGGCTGCGAACTCCATCCAGAAGATGAGGTAGATGGAAACCATGAGCGAGAGGCCTATGTTGGCGTTCTCCGGTCCGAGGGTTTTGGTGAGGATCGGGGAGGCGAAGCCGGCGCCCAACGTCCCGGTGGCGCGTTCGAGCAGGTAGAAGACGGGGAGGGTGACCAGGGTCCCCGCCACCATGATGGCGATGCCGCGCCCGCGCTTGACCCAGTACTTGGGAGAGAAGCCGAACATCCGCATGAAGATGACCACCAGGATGATCCAGACCGAGTAGTCGACGGCCGCATCGGGAAGGGCGAGCTTGTTCTTGACGAGCGCCACCTCGAGGATGGTGACCGCGAAGAGGAGCACGAACATCCAGTTGAACTTCTCGTTCGCCTGGGTCTGCCAGTTGCGGCTGTCCGGCGCCGCGGTCTCCCGCATGGAGTGGTTCGGGGTGCCGAGGGCCGAGAAGAGGATGGCGAACCAGATACCGGCGTTGTGGAAGAGGAGCGAGGCGTGGTTGCCGGCTACGTTGGCGATGCGCGACATGGGGTCCCGGGCGAAGTCGGCGGCGATGCGCATCAAAAAGAGGTTCACGATCACCGAGCACATGATGATGACGGTCAGGGTGAAGATGCGTCGCGGCAGCAGGTAGGGATCGATGCGGTCCGGAAAGCCCAGAATGAAGGCGAACCAGATGAGGTACATGATGAGCGGGATGCCGAGACAGATGCCGTAGACCGAGTTGCCGGCGAAGTCGCCGTTTTGGGCGTAGATGATGTACTTGTCATCGCGCTCCGGGTCGGTGTTCACCGCCTGGACCACTTCCTTCGGCACTTTCTTTACGTGCGGCAAAAGGCCCATGGCGTACCAGCCGTGGTCCCCCTGGGTGGTATCGACGACCCAGTACTGGTCCGCCATCATCTCGTCCAGCCCCTGGAAGATGCGCAGCGAGAAGACGGCGCAGGTCACGACGACGACCAAGAGAAGTATCACGTTTGTCAATTTCATCGGCATGTGAAGTTCCTCCGTATCGACGCCCTGTGGGGCTATTCCTTGTGGGTGGTCCAGAACATGGATACCGCGTTCGCCGCAAACAGGCCGTAGAGCCACATGGTGTTCCAGGCCGGGCCGGACCAGTGGCTGCCGCGGCCGCCGCCTACCACGCCCGAGGCGACCACGATGCCGATCAGCGCGGTGAAGGCGACCATGGCGACGGCGCGCAGGATCGCGCTGTTACGCCAGGTGTGCCGCTCCAGTTCCTCGAGTCTAGCGAGCAGTTCAAGTTCTTTTTCACTCATCGCCGTTCTCCTTTTGCAACAAATCACAGTGGACTAAGGGGTGATCCGTCCGCCTGGCTGAACCCGTCGATTCACACCAGGCAGAGTTTCGGATCGAGCTTTCCGACCGGAACACGGTCCGACAGCTCCTGGTACTTCAGGCATTCCCTGAATCGGCAGCTGCAGAACATGATGATCTGCTTCACGTCGTGCGGCGAGATGTAGCCGCAGCCTACGTCGCAGTAATCATCATTTTTGCCGAAGAAGGGGCAGACCTTTGTTTCCTGCATAAGACCTCTATTCCTTTTTCAAAGCAGACGCACTCAGGCAAGAAAGGGGTGACGTAAACAGTTTTAGCAACTGCCGTACCAATTTGGCGTTTACCCGTGTCTTCGGGTGATAACGGGTCTGAAATCAACATGTTACCCGGTGTTCCGGGGAGGGGGCGGTGGAGCCTTGGCGGACGTATTTTTGCAAAAACGCAAAGAAATCCGAAAGGGAAGCGATGCCGTAGCCTACGGGCAGACTCGTACTGATTTTCGGCTGCTTTAGTGTAAAGGTGCGGGATATCGACGGGTTGGCGGCGAGGGGCGGGACGGGACTAATGAATTTGCAGGGCTGCAAGTGCGGCGGCGCCCCTTTTTGCAATGATGCGAAAAAGAGGCGCCGCGGCGGGACTAGCTGTTGTATTCCTCTTTCCTGATGCCGTACTTCTTGATCTTGCGGTAGATGGTGGCCATGTTGGTCCCCGCTTCCTTGGCGGCGGCCTCCACGTTCCCCTGGTTCTTGCGCAAGAGGCCTCTAAGGTACTCGGTCTCGAAACGCATGAGCGCCCTCGAGTAGTCGCCCTCATCGGCCGCTACCTCGGCGCCCCCCTCGGAAGGGATCACCTCGATGAACTGGGAGAGCACGGGCAGGGTGATGTAGTCGCTGCTTTCCATGGCGATGCAGGCCTCGATCACGTTCTTCAACTGGCGGATGTTGCCGGGCCAGGAAAAATCGACCGCCGCCTCCATGGCGTCGTGGGCGAGTCCCTTTATGTGGGTGCCGAACTTGGCGTTTTGCAGCGAGATGAAGTGGGCGGCGATGAGCGCGATGTCGTCGCGTCGCTCCCTTAACGGGGGGAGGTTGATGTTGACCACGTTCAGGCGATAGAAGAGGTCCTCGCGGAAATCTCCCGCTTTCACCGCCTGTTTCATGTCCGCGTTGGTGGCTGAGAGGACGCGCACGTCGACCTTGGTGGGGGTGGGGTCCCCCAGGCGGTTGAACTCCTGCTCCTGGAGAAAGCGCAAAAGCGTCTTCTGCACCGTCATGGGAAGGTTCCCCACCTCGTCGAGAAAGAGGGTCCCGCCGTCGGCGGTCTCCAAAAGGCCGCGCCGGTTCTCCGCGGCGCCGGTGAAGGCCCCTTTCTTGTAGCCGAAGAGTTCGCTCTCCAAAAGCGAGGCGGGGAGGGCGCCGCAGTTGATGGCGACGAACTTCTTCTCCTTCCTGGGGGAGTTGTAGTGGATCGCCTGGGCGATGAGTTCCTTGCCGGTTCCCGACTCGCCGGTGATGAGCACCGAGGTGTCGCGCACGGCAAGTTTCTCCACCCGCTCGAGGACCTCCTTCAGGGCCTTCGATGCCCCGATGATGTTGCCGAAGTTGAAGCGTCCGACGAGTTCCTCGCGCAGCTCGCGGTTCTCCTCCATGAGGCGGGTGTGCTGCAGCGCGTTCTTTACCCGGTACAACAGCTCCTCGGGCTCGAAAGGCTTGGTGAGCATGTCGTAGGCCCCTTTTCTGAGGGCCTGGATGGACATCTCCACCGTGGCGTAGGCGGTGACCATGATCACGGGAATCGCCGGGTCCTTCTGTTTCACCTTCTGCAGGAGCTCGAGCCCGTCCATCCCGGGCATCTTGATGTCGGTGACCAGAAGGTCCCACTGCCCGGCCTGAAAGGACTCGGCCGCCTCGAAGCTCCTCGTGAACGCGGAGACCTGGTAGCCGTTGTCGGAGAGGACCGCCTCCATCATGCGGCAAAGCCCCTCCTCGTTGTCGACCAACATCACCCGTTTTTTCGTCATGGTGCCACTCCGTTATCCGCGCGCGGCGCGGCTTTTCCTAGCAGTATTCGTCCCGGTTGATGGGAAGCTTCACCTCGACGGTGGTGCCGACCCCCATTTCGCTGGTGATCTCGATCTTGCCGTGATGCTGCTCCACGATCTGCTTGGTAATCGCGAGACCGAGGCCGGTCCCCTTCACCTTGGTGGTGAAGAACGGTTCGAAGATCTTCTCGATGTGCTCGGGCGAGATCCCCGCGCCGTTGTCGCGGAACCTCAGGCAAACCCATTCGTCTTCCACGGCGGCCGTGCTCACCACGAGCTCGCCCCCTTTTTGCATGGCGGCGCCCGCGTTCAGGATCAGGTTGATGGCCACCTGGCGCAGTTGGTCGCCGTCGACCATGACGCGCGGCAGGGAGAGGTCGAAACTCTTTTGCACCGTCACGTGGTGCATGTCGGTGTGGTTTGCCGCGAAGTCGACGATCTGCTCCAGAAGGTCGTTCACGTTGGTCTCCTCCAGTACCGGCTGCGGGGTCCGGGCGTAGGAGAGGAGGTCCTGAACGATCTTCTTGCAGCGCTTGCTCTCGCGCTTTATCTCGTGGATGAACTTGTAGTTCGGATCCTCGGGCGTCAGCTTCTTCTCGATGTAGGCGGCGTACCCCAGGATCACGCCGAGCGGGTTGTTGATCTCGTGCGCCACCCCGGAGGAGAGGACGCCGAGCGACGCCATCTTCCCCTGCTGGGCGAGGTTAGCCTCGAGTTCCTTGTTGTGCTTGATGATCTTGGTCATCCGGTTGAAGGCGGTTGCGAGCTCGCCCAGCTCGTCTTCCGAGTCCACCGGCATGGTCTCGTCCAGCCGCCCCATCTTGACCTTTCTGATCACCTCGATCATCCGGCTGATCGGCTCGGTCATCACCCGCGAGGCCAGAAGCACCATGAACACCGCGAGCACCGACACCAGTATGGTGAGCACCACCATGCTCTCGAGGATGCGCCCCTTGATCGCGTTCGCCTCCTGGTAGAACTCCTCCTCGTAGGACCCCACCGCAACGATCCAGTTCCACGGCTCGAAATACTCGTAGCGCACGATCTTCATGCGGGGCGCCTCGTCCCCCTTGTTCTTCCAGGGGTAGCGGATCCAGCCGTTTTTACGCTCGCACATCTCCTTTATGAAGTGTTGCCCGTTGGAGTCGGTGGCGTTCAGGAAGTTCTTCCCCTCCCCGGTCGGGTGGATCATGAAGTTGCCCGAGGTGTCCATGGCATAGATGTAGCCGGTCTTGCCCACCTTCTTGCTCTTGATCTTCTCCTTGAGCGCCTCGAAGGAGCGCCGTTCGAAGGCGACGTCCTCGTAGGTCTCCTCGAGATAGCCGCCTGCGGCGATGATCCAGTCCCATTCCCTCAAGTAGCGGTACGCCACCATCTTCTTTCTGAGCGACTTGTCCCCGAGCGCCGCGTTTTTCCAGGGGTAGACGATGTACAGGATCTCGCCCGGCTTCGAGCGTTTCGCCTTTTCGATCATCTCCCTGATGAAGTAGCGCCCGCTTTCGTCACGGCTGTCGAAGACGTTCGCCCCTTCCTGCGCCACGTGCACCTTCAGTTCGCCGCGGCTGTCCATGGCGTAGATGTAGCCGGTCTTCCCGACGTTCACCTTCAAGAGGGCGTTGCGCGCCTCGCGCTGGGCCGTCTTCAGGTCCATCCGTCCGGTTCGCTGGAGGTTCTGCTGGCTCTTTACGACGTTGTAGGCGAGCTCGGTGACCGTCTGCAGCTCGTCGTGGAAGGATTTTTCCTTGTCCTGCTTGTAGACCTGGAACTGCTGGTAGTGGGAGTTCAGGAGGTCGACCGTGAAGGAGGCCATGTGCTGCAGGTCGTCCTTGCTGGTCTGGGTGATGCCCAGGTAGGCCTGTTTGGTCGAGATATAACCGATGATCCCACCCACGAGGAAGATGGGGATGATGACAAGGGGGAGCACCAGAACCACCATCTTCCAGCGCAGCTTCAGGTTGTTGATGAAGTCGAAGAGGTATCTCTGCACGGCTCCCCCGAAAAATGGGTTTTCTTTTTGCGCAAATGGTGGAGACTATCTCGTGTTCAGTTAGTGTGTTTCTCCCGGTGTTTACTGACTTTGCACCCAGACAAACGCTTTTTTGCAAACACTATTGACAGTGTAACGGCGATACTACCGTATACGGTATGGCAAATGCCAGTCCTTTTTTCGCATTTCTGCAAAAAAATGAGTATACTGTGACAAATTTTTCCCGGAGAACGCAATGGAGATTCCACAATATCCCGGCTCGCGCGGCATCACGCTGGAGGATAAATCCCTCCTGGACCGGCTTTTTTCCGAGCTTCAGCCGCGCGTCTCGGAACTCACCTTCGCGAACCTTTACCTTTTCCGCAAGGCGCACGAGTACCGCCTGACGAAGGTGGGGGACTCCGTCCTCGCGCTCGGGCGGGGCTACGACGGCACGCCATACTTCCTTCCCCCTATCGGTGGCGATGTCGATGCAGCCCTCCTGAAGCTTTTCGATGATGGGCTCACGCTTTACGGCGCAGACGACGCTTTCCTCGCGCGCCACCTTCCGTCGGACCGCTTCGATGCCGTTGAGGATCGCAACAATTTCGACTACCTGCACGTGAAAGAGGATATGGCGCAGCTAAGCGGGAAGCTCTACCACAAGAAAAAGAACCGGGTGAACTATTTCGTGAACCGGCACCGGCACGAGGTGGAACTATTCGCCGAGCGGCACGTGGCGGGAGCGCTCGCGCTTCTCGAGGAGTGGGGGAGGGTGAAGATGGAGCTTGCCCCCGCAGGGTCGGTCCGGGGCGAGGTCGAGGGGTGCGCGGAGGCGCTCAGGCTGCACGGTGAACTGGGGCTTTCCGGGGTCGTGGTTCTGGTGGAAGGGGTGGTGCGCGGTTTTGCGCTGGGTGAGCGGCTGAACCGGGAGACGGCGGTGTGTCACTTCGAGAAGGGGGACAACTTCATGGAGGGGCTGTACCAGCTCCTGGACCGGGAGTTCTCCCGGCTGTTGTTCACCGAATGCACCTATCTGAACCGCGAGCAGGATCTGGGAGAGGAGGCGCTCAGGCAGGCGAAGCTCTCCTACCACCCGGTGGAGCTGCTGGCGAAGTACCGGGTGCGGAGGCGGTAGAAGGTTCTTCAGGAAATTCCGGGCAGGCATTGTGTTGGTCTCCACGAAGCGCTGCAATGGGCGCCGCGTTCCCCCCTTTGCGAAGGGGGGACAGGGGGGATTTGCCTTAAATACTTTTGGGAGGGATGTTTGCGGTAAGCGAGGCTTACGCCGGCAGCGCCGCCAGGCGCTCTTCCAGCTCCTTTGCCGCCTGGTCGAAGTCCTCCATGCAGAGGTCGAAGTCGGCCTCCCAGGTGCGGTTTTTATAATAGACCTTGTCGTAGTAGTCGATCACCAGCCCCTTCATGAACTCTTCCATCTCCCAGCGCTCCAGGTTCTCGCCGAGCTCTTCGCAGCGCTTGCCCCCCAGCTTCTTTTTGATGCGCTGCAGCGCCGCCGCCATTTCCTCCTTGTACTCGGGAAGGCCGTACTCGTCGATCAGCCGCGCCACGCGGGTCTCCAGCGAGGCGTGGCACCACACCCTGATCCCCTGCGCCATCTTCTGATAGAAGTCGCCCGGAAGCGAGACGCGCCCGATCCGCTCGCTCTCCCCCTCGAGGATGAGCGGTTCCCCCGCGGGCGCTTTCCGACAGGCGTCCCACAAGAGAGTCTCGAAGCGTTTCTGGGTGAGGTCCTGGTTGAGCCCAAGCTGACCGAAGGCCGAACCGCGGTGGCAGGCGAGTCCCTCGAGGTCGAGCGTGGAGCGGCCGCGCTCTTTAAGGCGCTGCAACAGCGTGGTCTTGCCGATGCCGGTCATGCCGTGCAGGACGACGAGCGGCACCTTCGGCGCGAAGGGGGTGAAGTACTCGCCGACCACGTGGCGGAAACTCTTGTAGCCGCCGATCAGTTGCGTCGCCTTGAAGCCTGCGAGGTCGAGGATGACGGTGACGGTCTTGCTGCGCAGTCCGCCGCGCCAGCAGTAGACGAGGATGGGGCGGCCTGCAGCGGCGTCCGCGATCTCCTGCACCATGGCGGGGAAACGGTGCGCGGTCAGCTCGAGGCCGCGGCGGCGCGCCGTGTGGGGGCCGTCCTCCTTGTGCAGGATGCCGATCTCGACCCGCTCCTCGTTGGTGAGCAGCGGAACGTTGATGGCTCCGGGGATGTGGTCCTCTGCGTATTCCAGGGGGGTACGGACGTCGACTATGAGGTGGGTGTCGATGAGTTCTTCGTTAAACGGCGTTGTTTCCACGTACATTGGGCTCCTTTTCCGGCGGCCCATTATAGAGATGCGCCCGGGGGATTGCAAGAACGTCCGCACCTGGGGGAGCTCCTCCCCCTGGAGGGGGGAGGTCGGAAGGGGGGAGGGGGCGCGTTCGGTCGAGGAGTGCAGTGTGCTGTCGGTCGATATTACACCCGGAAAACCCAGCAAGACTCGCGCCTTTTCAGTTGAGGGATTCTCACTTTTATGGTAGCGTACACTGTTTTTTTTATCCTGTTTTGACTGCTAAGGAGATTTCATAGATGTTTGGCGCGCTTATAAAGAAGTTTGTCGGGAGCAAGAACGAGCGGGAACTGAAGCGTCTCTGGCCGATCGTGGAACGCATAAACCAGCTGGAAGCGGAGACCGTAAAGCTCACCGACGATGAACTGCGCGGCAAGACCGCCCAGTTCAAGGAGCGCTACGCCAAGGGGGAGAGCCTCGACTCGATGCTTCCCGAGGCGTTCGCCGTCTGCCGCGAGGCGGGCAAGCGCGTTCTCGGCATGCGCCACTTCGACGTGCAGCTGATCGGCGGCATGGTGCTTCACGCCGGCAAGATCGCCGAGATGAAGACCGGCGAGGGTAAAACCCTCGTGGCCACGCTTCCCTCCTACCTGAACGGTATCTCCGGCAAGGGTGTCCACGTCGTCACCGTGAACGACTACCTCGCCAAGCGCGACGCCGACTGGATGGGGCGCATTCACAAGTTCTTGGGCCTCTCCGTGGGCGTCATCGTGCACGGCCTTGAGGACTGGGAGCGCCGCGAGGCCTACGCCGCCGACATCACCTACGGCACCAACAACGAGTTCGGTTTCGATTACCTGCGCGACAACATGAAGTTCGACCTGGCCGACTACGTCCAGCGTCCCTTCAACTTCGCCGTAGTCGACGAGGTCGACTCCATCCTCATCGACGAGGCGAGGACCCCGCTCATCATCTCCGGTCCGACCGAGGATTCCACGGACAAGTACTACATCATCGACCGCATCATCCCGATGCTCAAAAAGGGCGAGGTGATCGAGGTCGAGGCCAACACCCTCTCCGGCAAAAGGAAGACCTACACCGGCGACTTCACCGTAGACGAGAAGGCGAAGAGCGCGACCCTCACCGAGGAAGGGGTGCTGAAGGTCGAAAAGCTTTTGAAGATCGACAACCTCTACGATCCGAGGAACATGGAGATCCTGCACCACACCCAGCAGGCGCTCAGGGCGCACGCCCTTTTCAAGCGCGACGTTGATTACGTGGTGCGCGACAACGAGGTCCTCATCGTTGACGAGTTCACCGGTCGCCTCATGCCGGGGCGCCGCTGGTCCGACGGCCTGCACCAGGCCATCGAGGCGAAGGAAGGGGCGAAGATCGAGAACGAGAACCAGACGCTCGCCACGATCACCTTCCAGAACTACTTCCGCATGTACGCGAGGCTCTCCGGCATGACCGGTACCGCCGACACCGAGGCTGAGGAGTTCCACAAGATCTACAACCTCGACGTCGTGGTCATCCCGACGAACCGCCCGCTTTTGCGCCCGGACTTCCCGGACGTCATCTACAAGACCGAGCGCGAGAAGTTCAACGCGGTCATCGCCGAGATCAAGGAGCTGCACGAGAAGGGACAGCCGATCCTGGTCGGCACCATCTCCATCGAGAAGTCCGAGCAACTCTCCGAGCTTTTGAAGCGCGAAGCGATCCCGCACTTCGTCCTCAACGCGAAGCAGCACGAGAAGGAGGCGGAGATCGTCGCCCAGGCGGGCCGCAAAGGGATGGTCACCATCGCCACCAACATGGCGGGCCGCGGTACCGACATCCTTCTGGGTGGTAACCCCGACGGTCTTGCGCGCCAGGAGTTCGGCGGCACACCGGATGCCAAGACCGAGGAGGTCATCGAGGCGATCGGCAAGGCGATCGACGAGGAACAGGACGAGGCTGCGATCCTGAGCATGCTCGAGAAGGACTTCGGCGGCATCTTCCCCATCGTGGACCGCCACGTGAAGAACGGTTTCGACATCGACACCGAGCAGCTCGAGCCGGTCATCTTCGCCGAGTTCAAGCGCCAGTTCGATCTCCTCGTGGACAAGCACAAGCCCGTCTGCGCCGTGGAGCATGACGAGGTGGTGGCACTTGGCGGCCTGCACATCCTAGGCACCGAGCGCCACGAATCGCGCCGTATCGACAACCAGCTGCGCGGCCGTTCCGGCCGTCAGGGCGACCCGGGCTCATCCCGTTTCTACCTGTCGCTGCAGGACGACCTCCTGCGCATCTTCGGTTCCGACCGCGTCTCCATGATCATGGACAAACTCGGCATCGAGGAGGGCGAGGCGATCACCCACGGCCTGATCACCCGCGCGATCGAAAACGCGCAGAAGAAGGTCGAGGCGCACAACTTCGAGATCAGGAAGCACCTGATCGAGTACGACGACGTCATGAACAAGCAGCGCGAGGTGATCTACACCCAGAGAAAGGAGATCCTCGCCGGCAACGAGATCAGGAAGAGCTTCTCCGGGATGCTGGAAGAGACCGTCACCGACGTGGTGCAGGCCTTCGTCATCGACCGTACGCCTGCGCGCGAGTGGGACTGGCAGGGGATCACCGACACCGTCTTCAAGCTGTTCGGCATCCACCTCGACCTGACACCGGAGCTTTTCGACCGCATCACCCCGGTGAACTTCGAGGACACCCTAAGAAGCAGCACCCGTGACCGCTTCAACCAGAAGGTCACCGAGTTCGGCGACGAGCTCATGGATCACCTGATCAAGGTCATCATGCTGCAGGTAATCGACACCCAGTGGAAGGACCACCTTCTCTCCATCGACCACCTGAAAGAGGGGATCGGTCTGCGCGGCTACGGCCAGAAGGATCCGAAGCAGGAGTACAAGCGCGAGGCGTACCAGCTGTTCATGGACATGATGAACCGCATCCGCCAGGAAGTAGTGGAGAAGATCTTCTGGGTGCAGATCGGCCAGGAGGAAGATCTCGCGCAGTACGAGTTGGAGCAGCCGGAGCAGAAGATGGTCTTCAATCTCGTCGCCGAGGAGGCCGAAGCGGCCCCCGCGAAGGAGGCCGCGAAAAGCGCGCGCAACGCAGGTAGAAACGAACCCTGCCCCTGCGGCAGCGGCAAGAAGTACAAGAAGTGCTGCGGCAAGTAATCTGAACAAACGTTCAACGTTCGACGTTCAGCGTTCAATGAAGGGCATTGTTATTTGCCATTGCTTTCCCGGCGTCGCGGTACCCGTACGGTCCCAGGATGCCTCAGACGAATATTGAACGCTCGTCGCTTCGTGTGTGTTGGTTACGTTAGCAGTCCCGCACTCAGATGCTGTAGGCGACGCACCCCGTCGAACGTTGAACGCTGAACGCTGAACGGTTTTTGGAGGTTCTATGAAAGGTTTTCGCTTCTCCGCCGTCGAGGCGGCCATCAAGAAGCCGGGCCGGCTCGACCTGGCACTTATATTCTCCGACCACCCCGCCCAGGTGGCGGCGGTCTACACCACCAACAAGGTGCAGGCGGCTCCGGTCCTCATCTCGCGCGAGCGCTCCAAAAACGGCAGGTGCCGCGCACTCCTCGTGAACAGCGGCAACGCGAACGCCTGCACCGGCGAGCAGGGGATGGGCGACGCACTCGAGTGCGGCAGAAGGACCGCGGAGGCGCTCGGCCTCTCGGACGAGGAACTCCTCATCGCCTCCACCGGGGTCATCGGCCAGCCGCTCCCCATGGAGCGCTTCAAAAAGGGAATCCAGCCGCTCGTCGACGGCCTGGACCACGGCACGCTGGACGACGTGGCCCGCGCGATCATGACCACGGACACCTTCGAGAAAATCGAGCGCCGCAGCGGCGAGGCCGGTGGGAAACCGTACAGCATCTGGGGGATCGCGAAGGGGGCCGGGATGATCCACCCCAACATGGCCACCATGCTCTCCTTCCTGGTAACCGACGCGGACGTCGACGGCGCCTTCCTGCAGAGCGCCTTCACCGAGGCGGTGGACGGCTCCTTCAACGCGATCACGGTCGACAACGACACCTCGACCAACGATACCGCGGTCATCTTCGCCAACGGCGCGGCGCAGAACCCCGCGATCAAGGCGGGCACGCCGGAAGGCGCCGCCTTCGCCGCTCTCCTGCACGACGTGCTCCTCTCCCTGGCGAAGCTTATCGTCAAGGATGGCGAGGGGGCGACCAAGTTCGTCGAGATCAGGGTGAAAGGGGCGGCAAACCGGGCCGACGCCAAGAAGGCGGCGCTCGCCGTCGCAAACTCCATGCTGGTTAAGACCGCCTTCTTCGGGCAGGATGCCAACTGGGGCAGGATCATCGCCGCCATCGGCTACTCGGGTGCCGATGTGCAGCAGGACAGGGTGGAGATCCGCTTCGACGACGTGGTCATGGCAACCGGCGGGGTGTTTGCCGGCGGCGATGCCGAGGCAGCCGGGACCCGCGTCCTGCAGCAGAAGGAATTCCGCGTCACCATCGATCTGAAACTGGGCGCCGGCGAGGCCGTCGTTTTCACCAGCGACCTCTCCTACGACTACGTCCGCATCAACGCGGATTACCGGACCTAGAACGGCAAACGACGCCGCCTTCCGGGCGGCACCGGCGGCACGCCGGCATCACACTCTCCGCCACACGCTGCTGGAGGAACAATGATCCGCACCAGGATGTTACCCGTCATCGCTGCATTGGCTGCCACCCTCGCCGCACCGGGCCTTTCGCGCGCGGGCGACCTGAAGATCACGGAGATGGCGGTCACCACGAAGATCGTCAAGGGAAATCCCATCGATTCGGTGCGGCGCATCTCATCGACCTCGGTCAAGGCGCTGTACTGTTTCACCAGGTTCTCGGCACCCGAGGATACCGACACCACCATAAAACAGGTGTGGTATCTGGACGATCAGGTGGTCGCCGAGTACGAACTTCCGGTCAAGGGTGCGCACTGGCGCACTTACAGCCGCAAGGCGGTGGAGAAGGGGAACTCGGGCGAGTGGCGCTGCGACGCCGTGGACAGGGAAGGCAAGGTCCTCAAATCGGTCAGCTTCAGGATGAACTAGCTTGAAAGTCACGTTCGGGTAACGCAGCAAGAGAGTACACATTGAGATCAGTCACATTCTTCAGGGGGAGTCTGCTCCCCCTTCTCAGAAGCATCTGCTTTATCCTGCTGGTCGTCGCCTTCGCCACCGATTCCCGGGCCGGCGATCAGCCCCGCATCGATTCCCTCATGAACGAGGCCATCGCGCGCAACCTCATCGCGGGCGGCGTAGTGGTTATCGGCAACCGGGACCGCATCCTCTTCGAGAAGCCATACGGGCGCACCTCCCCGTTTCCCGACGCTCCTCCCATGGCCGTTTCCACCATCTTCGACATCGCCTCGCTCACCAAGGTGACCGCCACCACTCCGTCGGTGCTGAAACTGGCCGAGGAAGGGAGGATCTCCCTCCTGGACCCGGTCGTCAAGTGGTTCCCGGAGTTCGCCGGGAAGGGGAAGGACGCCATCCTGGTGATGAACCTTCTGACCCACACCTCGGGGCTCGACGACATACCCCTTTCGAGCGCGAACCCTATGCAGAGCGCCGTCGAAGGCGCCGCCGCGCAGAAGCTGAAAGGGGAGGTGGGGCACCGTTTCCGTTACGCCGACCTGAACTTCATCCTCCTGGCCGAGCTGGTGCGCCGCGCCACCGGTGCGCCCCTCGACCTCTTCGCCCAGGTTTCCTTCTACCGGCCGCTCGGCATGACCGACACCTCATTCCATCCGAGGGAAACCGGGCGCTGTTCCGGGACCATCAGCGACGACCGGGTCCTTTTCGGCGAGCCCCAGGACTACCTGTGCCGCCAGCTGGGCGGCGTCGCCGGTCACGCCGGCCTCTTCACCACCGCGGGCGACCTCGCCCGCTTCTGCCGCATGATGCTCGCCGGCGGGGTGCTCGACGGCAAGAGGGTGCTCGCCCAGCGCACCGTGGACCAGATGACCGCTCCGTATTTCTCGCGCGGCGGACTCGTCGTTCGCGGCCTCGGATGGGACATCTCGTCCCCCTTCTCGGCGCCACGCGGCCAGGGGTTCTCGAGGGTCTCCTTCGGGCATACCGGCTACTCCGGCTCATCGATCTGGATCGACCCGGTCTCGGATACCTTCGTCATTCTCCTCACCTCGCGGTTGGAATATAAAAAGGTTCATGATTTCAACAAGCTGCGCGGTGATCTCTCCACGCTCGCCTCGCAGATCTTCGGCATACCGCCGGAGCTCGGCGAGATGGCCAGGTTCAATGACGAGTGATTAATAAGAAAGGGCAAAAACCTTGACACTCTTTGCCCTTTATGCTAGCTTTTTTTACCATTTTGGCTTGATACTGGATATATTTGCGCTCACTTAGCAGACTGTCTTTCCTGTCAGACCAGACACAGAAAGAACCTTTGATCCTGCTTTGCGGTTCTCTATGTCTTAGCCGCTCGGCATGACATTTTCAGTGCAAGATAACTCCTATAGATAAGCTTCCTAGTTACAGGGGGAATCGATGGGCAACAGACTGCTCCTCGCCGATGACAGCATCACTATCCAGAAGGTCGTGGCGATCATCTTCGCCAATGAGGAGTTTGAACTTACCGTTGTCGATAACGGTACTGCTGCCCTTGAAAAGGCGCGGGAGATGAAACCCGACGTGATGCTCGTCGACGCGCTCATGCCGGGCAAGACCGGCTACGAGGTCTGCGCCGAGATCCGCCGCGATCCGGTGCTAGGCGCCGTTCCCGTCATCCTCCTGATCGGCGCCTTCGAGCCGCTCGACGAAGAGAAGTCCCGCCAGTGCGGCGCCGATGCCACCATCTCGAAGCCGTTCGAGTCGCAGCAGCTGATCGACCGGGTAAAGGAGATGCTGGAACTCGGCAAGACCCGCAAGACCGCTCCCCCCGTTGCAGCCCAGCCCGCTCCCGCAGCGGAAGAGATCTGGGGTGATCTCTCCTCGTTTGACGCCATGGCGCAGCCGGCACCCGCTGCCGCCGCACCCGTTGCCGCGCCTGCCGCCGCACCTGCTGCGGCACCTGCGGACGAGAACCTCTGGGAAGGGGTCACCGCTGCCGCAGAGCCCGCATGGGAGCTCCCCGCGGTCGAGGAACCGGCCTGGGAAGCGCCGCCGGCACCGGCACAGCCCGCCGCCGTAGCGCCCGCCGCTGCGGTGGAGATGGTTGAGGCGACCATGGAAGACGATCTCTGGGGAGCCTTTGAACTGGAAGAGGAGGCCCCGGCCGCACCTGCAGCATCCCCGGCCCAGCTTTTCGGGGTCGTTGAGCCGGAGGCCGAGTACGAGGCCGAGGAGATCTTCAGCTTCGACGAGGCGGAAGAAATCGAGGAGACCGGCCCGCCGCTCGACCTCGAGGAACCGGTCGTCGATTCTTCGCTCACCGTTTCCGAGGAGGAGTTCTTCGCCTTTGCCGAGGAGCCCGAGCCGGCAGCGGCGGTCCCCGCCGAGGCCGAAGCGGAAGCCGAGGCCGCTGCCTTCGGAGTCCCCGAGTACGAGGCGTTCGAGTTCGGACTCGAGGAGCCCGCACCCGAGGCCGCGCCTGCCGCACCTGTTGCCGCCGCGCAAGTGGCACCGGTTGTCCCCGCGGCACCCGCTGCACCTGCCGCTCCGGCGGTCGCCGCACCCGTCCAGGCGCCCCCCGCGGCCGTAGCGCCCGCAGCGGTCCCTGAACTGACCGAGGACCAACTGGTCGCCGCACTCTCCAAGGTATCGCGCGAGGTGATCGAGCGAATCGTGTGGGAAGTGGTGCCCGACCTGGCGGAAGTGATCATCAAGGAAGAGATCCGCAAGCTGAAGAGCGGCGTACGCGGTTAAAGCGGGCGTCGTACGCGCATCCGCTTATGAAACAGGGGATTTCACGATCCCCTTTTTTCATAGCTGCAGCCTGAAACGTTCCCGCCCCCGGAGGGGGAGGGACAGGGAGGGGGTGCGCAGCGGCTGACCGGTTGTTCTTTTCCCCCCTCCCAACCTCCCCCCTCCAGGGGGAGGAGTGTTATGAAGCAAGTTTCGCGGGGAGCCCCGCCGAGCATTTTCCCAATGAGGTAGATTAGATGGCAAACAAAGAGCTGGAAAAGGTTTACGAGCCGAAAAGCGTTGAGCAGAAGTGGTACCAGGAGTGGGAAGGGAGGGGTTACTTCCATGCCTCCGTCCCGTCGGACAAGCCGGGCTACTCCATAGTCATCCCCCCGCCGAACATCACCGGCGTGCTCCACATGGGGCACGCCCTGAACAATACCCTGCAGGACATCCTGTGCCGCTGGAAGAGGATGAGCGGTTACAACGTGCTCTGGATGCCGGGCACGGACCACGCGGGCATCGCCACCCAGAACGTCGTCGAGCGCCAGCTGGCAGCCGAGAAAAAGGACCGCTTCGAACTCGGCCGCGAGGCGTTCATCGAGCGCGTCTGGCAGTGGAAGGGCGAATCCGGCGGCCAGATCATCGGGCAGTTGAAGCGCCTGGGCGCCTCCTGCGACTGGGAGCGCGAGCGCTTCACCATGGATGCCGGTCTTTCCAAGGCGGTGCGCGAGGTCTTCGTGCGCCTGTACGAAGAGAAGCTCATCTACCGCGACAACCGCCTGATCAACTGGTGCCCGCGCTGCCACACCGCGCTCTCCGACATCGAGGTCGAGCACGAGGAGAAGGCGGGGCACCTGTGGCATCTGCGCTACCCGGTGGTTGGCACCGACGAGCACGTCATCGTCGCCACCACCCGTCCCGAAACCATGCTAGGCGACACCGCCGTAGCGGTGCACCCCGAGGACGAGCGTTACAGCCACCTGATCGGCAAGATGGTCATGCTTCCGCTGGTGAACCGTGAAATCCCGGTCATCGCCGACGATTACGTCGACCGCGAGTTCGGCACCGGCGTTGTGAAGATCACCCCGGCGCACGACTTCAACGACTTCGAGATGGGACTTAGGCACAACCTCGACCGCATCAACGTCTTCGACGAGTCCGGCGTGGTGAACGCGGCCGGCAAGCAGTACGAGGGGATGGACCGCTTCGCAGCGAGAAAGCAGGTGGTGGCGGACCTCGAGGCGGCCGGGCTTCTCGAGAAGATCCAGGACCACGGCCTCTCCGTTGGCGGCTGCTACCGCTGCAAGACCGTCGTCGAGCCGTACATGTCGCTGCAGTGGTACGTGAAGGTGGGGCCGCTCGCGGAGCGGGCACTCGCCGCGGTCAAAGACGGCCGCACCAAGATCGTGCCGCAGCAGTGGGAAAACACCTATTACGACTGGATGGAGAACATCCGTGACTGGTGCATTTCGCGCCAGATCTGGTGGGGACACCGCATCCCGGCCTGGTACTGCGACCACTGCGGCCACATCACCGTGGCGAAGGAAGACCCGACTTCGTGCAGCCAGTGCGGCTCCGACGAGATCCGCCAGGAGACCGACGTGCTTGACACCTGGTTCTCCTCGGCGCTTTGGCCCTTCTCCACCATGGGGTGGCCGGAGAAGACCCCGGAGCTCGCCGCCTTCTACCCGACCTCGTGCCTCGTCACCGGTTTCGACATCCTCTTCTTCTGGGTCGCCCGCATGATGATGATGGGGCTGCACTTCATGGACGAGGTCCCCTTCACCGACGTCTACATCCATGCCCTCGTGCGCGACGCGCAGGGGCAGAAGATGTCCAAGTCCAAGGGGAACGTCATCGACCCGCTTACCGTGATCGATGCCTACGGCACCGACGCCTTCCGCTTCACCCTGGCCGCCTTCGCGGCGCAAGGGCGCGACATCAAGCTCGCCGAGGAGAGGATCGCAGGCTACCGCAACTTCGCCAACAAGATCTGGAACGCCTCGCGCTTCGCCATGATGAACCTGGAAGGGTTCGACCCGAACAAGGTTGACGCGGCATCCTTGAAGCTTTCCAACGCCGACCGCTGGATCCTGTACCGCCTGAACGAGGCGGCCGCCTCGGTCGACTCGGCCCTCGAAGGTTTCCGTTTCAACGAGGCGGCGAGCGAGCTGTACCGCTTCACCTGGAGCGAGTTCTGCGACTGGTATATCGAACTCGCCAAGGACGATCTCTACAAAGGGGACGCCGAGCGTCAGGCCGCGGCCAAGTACGTGCTCTGGCTCGTGCTCGAGAACCTCTTGCGCCTTCTGCACCCGTTCATGCCGTTCATCACCGAAGAGATCTGGCAGGCGCTTCCGAAGAAGGACGGGGCGGCCGACTCCATCATGATCTCCGACTTCCCGACCCCGTGCGAGGAGTGGAAGGGTTACGCCGCGGCCGCCTCCGAGATGGAGCTGGTCATGGAAGTGATCAAGGGGATCAGGAACATCCGGGGTGAGATGGAAGTGGCGCCCAGCAAGCAAATCGCCGCCATTCTCGACTGCAAGTCTGAGGGAAGCCTCGCGCTTTTGAAGAAGAACGAAGTCTACGTGATGAGCCTTGCGCGCCTTTCCGACCTCGCCATCGGCCAGGGGATCGAGCGTCCCGCCGAGGCCTCGCTGCAGGTGGCGGGCGACGTCGAGATCATCGTTCCGCTGAAGGGGCTCGTGAACGTCGAGGAAGAGGAGAAGCGTCTCGGCAAGGAGATCGCGAAGATCGAGAAGGACATCGAGTTCCTGTCCAAGAAGCTCGCCAACCCGAGCTTTGTCGAGCGCGCGCCGGCCGACGTGGTCGAGAAGGAGCGCGAGAAGATCGCCGAGTTCGAGAACAAGAAGAAGCTCCTGGAGGAAAGCCTGGAGAAGATCCAGAGGCTGAAGTAGCAATTACCGTTTTTGTCGGACCGGTCAGACTAGTCCGACCAGTCCGACTGGTCCGACAAATACAACGTAAGAGGTCGCATTGACGCCCTATATTACCTACGCCTTTTTCGCCTTCCTTTTGGGGGCCGTGGTCGGCTCCTTCCTGAACGTCTGCATATGCCGGATGCCGCATGGCGAGTCGGTGGTGTCGCCGCCGTCGCACTGCCCTAAGTGCGACTACCAGATCCGCTGGTACGACAATATCCCGATCCTCAGCTACCTGGCACTGGGCGGCAAGTGCCGCTCCTGCGGTACGCGCATTTCGATCCAGTACCCGCTCGTCGAACTCTTGAACGGGCTTTTAGCGCTCGCCCTTTTCGTCAAGTTCTTCCCCCCTGCCTTCATGAACATGGCGCCGCTTCAGGCGATGGGGCGGCCAGCTTTCTATTTCATCGTTCTCTTCGCGTTCTGCTGTGCTCTCGTCGTGATAACCTTCATCGACCTCGAACACCAGATCATCCCGGATACGATCTCGCTCCCCGGCATCGTCGTCGGTTTCCTGGTTTCCTTCTTCATCCCGCACATCGGCTGGCTCAACTCGCTGATCGGCATCGTGGCCGGCGGCGGAAGCCTGCTCCTAATCGCCTGGATCTACCAGGCCGTCGCCAAGAAGGACGGCATGGGCGGTGGCGACATCAAGCTGCTGGCCATGATGGGGGCGTTCCTCGGATGGAAATCGATCCTCTTCATCATCTTCGTCTCGTCGCTCTTGGGCTCCGTGATCGGCGTCACCCTGATGGCGATAAGGAAGAAGGACTCCACCCTCGCCATACCCTTCGGCCCCTTCCTGGCCGGCGCCGCCGTTCTCTACATCTTCTACGGCCGACGCATCATCAGCTGGTACCTGAACATGGGAGGGTGAGCGCGGCTGCCATGAAACCTCTCCGTTTCAGCCTCACCTTCTACATCCTTTCCGCCGTGAGCCTGCTGCTCGTGCTCGCATGGCTACTCCTCTCGCTGATCTCCTTCAAGACCGCAGAAAAAGACCTGCTGACCCAGAAAGGGGAAGACACCCGGCTTCTTCTGGGCGCCATCGTCTCCGTCCTGCCGCGTCCCTTGGCCCCGCCCGACCCGCAAAGCTCGGTGGCGCGGTATCTGGAACAGCTGAGGCAGGACGGCAGCTTCGAGGGGCTCCTCGTGGTGGACGACACCTTGCGTCGGCTCTACACCTATCCTGCCGCCAGTGCGGTCGACGACGGTCTTCTCAGCGTTTTGAAGAACGGGCGCACGCTCTTTCAAATCTCTCCCGATCATGCCACGTGCCGCTCATACTCACCGATCCTCGAGCAGGGCAAGGTCGTCGGGGCCGCCCGGCTTACGCTGTCGCTTCGTCCCGCACAGGAGCGGCTCTCCTCGTCGCGCCGTCTTTTTCTCGCTTACTTCGCCCTGGATTTCCTGCTGCTGCTGGTGCTCGGATCCTATCTGCTTTCCCGCACCGTGGTCACTCCATTCAAGAAACTACTCCAAGCCACCCGGAGGATCACCGCCGGAGACCTCGGCGTTTCCGTGAACGTGGCGGGGAGCGCCGAGGTCGCAGAGCTCTCCGAGGCATTCAACAGCATGCTGGTGGCGTTAAGGGAGAAGAGGGTGGAGGTCGAGGAGAAGGTAGCCGCGCTGACCTGGGCCAACAAGGAACTGGTCGAGGCGCGCAGCGAGGCGGTTCGATCCGAGAAGATGGCCTCCGTGGGGCTTTTGGCCGCGGGTATGGCGCACGAAATCGGTACCCCGCTTGCGGCGATCATGGGGTACAGTGCGATCCTAGCCGAGGACCTTGCCGCTGACCCGGAAAAGGCGGATTATCTGCGGCGGATCACCGAGGAATCGCAGCGCATCGACCGGATCGTCAGGGGGCTTTTGGACTACGCCCGCCCGAAGAACGCGCAGCGCGAAGAGGTGGTGGTCCGCACTCTGCTGGAAAAGGTGGTCGAACTGCTTTCTCCCCAGGGGGTGTTGAAGCATCTGGAGGTGTCGATCGAGGTCGAGGCGGGCCTCCCGTTGATTTTTGCCGATCCTTATCAGCTGGAGCAGTTGCTGATCAACCTGATTATGAATGCGAGAGACGCCATGCCGCGGGGCGGGAAGCTGTGGCTAAAGGGGAGCAGTCGAGGAGCCGATGTAGTCGTCGAGGTGATCGACAGCGGCCACGGCATGCCGCCCGAACACATAGGAAAGGTGTTCGACCCGTTCTTCACCACGAAGGAGCCCGGGAAAGGGACGGGGCTGGGTTTGGCCATTGCCGCCCGCATTGCGGAATCCTGCGGCGGCAAGCTCGAGGCCCAGAGCGAGCAGGGTAAAGGAAGCCGCTTCATCCTGACCCTTCCGGCGAAGGCAGGGTAGGCGGGGAGAAGGAGCAGCATTTGATCGAGAAGAAGAAAATCCTGGTTGTGGACGATGAGGAAAACCTGCGTCACATGCTGCAGGTCCTGCTCAAAAAGCAGGGATACCTGGTGGAGCAGGCGCCGGACGGCGCCGACGCCCTCACCAAGGCGCGCGAGGGGAACTACTCCTTCATCCTCTGCGACATCCGCATGCCGGTCATGGACGGCAAAAGCTTTCTCACCGCCTGCACCAAAGCGGGCGTCGGCGCCACGGTGATCATGATGTCCGCCTACGGCACCGTCGATGACGCCATCGAGTGCATGAAGCTTGGGGCCTACGACTACATCTCCAAACCTTTCAACAGCGACGAGGTCGCGCTGGTCCTGAAAAAGGCCGAGGAGCGCGAGCGCCTGAAGGACGAAAACCGCCGCCTGCGCGAGGAGGTGGGGCGCGGCAGCACCCTTTCGGAGATCATCACCCGCAACGCGCGGATGTCCGAGATCATGCAGCTCGTCAAAAAACTCTCCGAGCATAAAACCACCGTCCTTATCCAGGGCGAATCCGGTACCGGAAAGGAACTCATCGCCCGCGCCCTGCACAACTGCGGCTCGCGCAGAGAAGGCCCCTTCGTTGCCGTCAACTGCGGTGCCATACCGGCATCCCTTCTTGAAAGCGAACTATTCGGTCACGTCAGGGGGGCCTTCACCGACGCAAGCTACGACAAGGTGGGGCTTTTCGAAGAGGCGGATGGCGGCACCCTTTTTCTGGACGAGATCGCCGAGCTGCCGCTGCCTCTGCAAGTGAAACTTTTACGCGTGCTCCAGGAAGGTGAGATCCGCCGGGTAGGCGGGGCGGCCGCCACGAAGGTCGACGTTCGGGTGGTGTCCGCGACGAGCCGCGACCTCGTTCAGGAGGTCGCCGACGGGAAGTTCCGGGAGGACCTCTACTTCCGGCTCAACGTCTTCGCCCTTTCTCTCCCCCCGCTGCGTGCGCGTATCGAGGATGTGCCTCTTCTGGTCGAGCATTTCCTGCAGAAGTACGGCGCGCTGATGGGAAAGCCGGGGGTGCGCCCCACGCCCGAGGCCCTGCAGGCGCTGGTGCACTACCGCTGGCCGGGCAACGTACGGGAACTCGAAAACTGCATGGAGCGCGGTCTGGTCCTTTGCGAGGGGGGCGCTCTCGGACTGGCGGCCCTCCCCGAGGTGGTGCGCGAGGAAGCGGGTCTTGGACGGTCGCTGCCCGAGCTGCCCGATTCGCTCTCCATCAAGAAAGGGGCGGAAGCGCTGGAGCGCCGTCTCATAGTGCGCGCTCTCGAACAGACGGGAGGCAACCGCACCCATGCGGCGCGCCTGCTCGAGATAAGCCATCGCGCCCTTTTGTACAAGCTGAAGGAGTACGATCTCGGTTAGCCGTCCGTCCAGTGCCAATTTTTTGCGGAGTCTGCGGCTCTGCTATGAAAAAAATGCGTACATTTCCGGTTGCAGCCGTGGTATGGTATGGCGCAACTGTGCGGTTTGAGGCCGAAACGATGACGGGCCGATGTGCCGTAGTTAGAGGCATGGTTGTTGCTGCCAACCCCGGGGCAATAAAAATCACGTATGAGGTGTACTGATGTCGTTGTGGAAAATTCTCGCCACTTTAACCTTTGCAGCAGCCGTTTCCTTCTCCTCCCAAGCCTTCGCCATGTCGCAAGGTTGCACCGGTGAATGCGCATCCTGCCATTCGATAACCCTTCAGGAGGCGAGCGGTCTCTTAAAGGAGATCGGCTCGGTCAAGGACGTCAAGCCGGCACCGGTGCGCGGGCTCTACGAGGTCACCTTCGAGCAGCAAGGGCAGACGGGAGTCGCGTACCTCGACTACGGCAAGAAACACATCATAGCCGGCCAGGTCTTCGACATCGCTTCGCGGCAGCCGGTGGGAGGTTCGGCGCAGGTTGCGCGCCAGGAGCGCAAGGACCACCTGGACCCCGCCACGCTCACCGCGGAGAACACGCTGGTGCTCGGTAACCCCAACGGCAAAAAGAAGCTCTACGTCTTCACCGATCCCGAGTGCCCGTACTGCGCGAAGGCGCATGTCGAGCTTAAAAAACTCGCCGCCATGGAGCCCGACCTTGCCATCTACATCAAGCTCTTCCCGCTCAAGATGCACCCGAAGGCATATGACAAGTCCCGCGTGATCCTGTCGCGCAAGTCGGTCGAGCTTCTCGACCAGTCCTTCGCGGGAAAGGCGCTTCCTGCCGCGACCGACAAGGACCCCAAGAAGCCCGTGGACGACACAATCAGTTTCGCCGCCGCAAACGGCATCAACTCCACCCCGACGCTCGTGCTCCAGGACGGGCGCATCATCGTTGGTTACCAGGATGCTGCGGCGATGCAGCAGTTGCTCCGGTAGTTTTGACCTTCTCACAGCCGACAGATTCCCTTTCGTGAGGTGCAAGGTGGAAAAGATAAAGCAATCACTATTGATGAAGGCCTCGACTCTGGCGCTCGCACTCGTCCTGTCACCGGCGGTTTCGCATGCCGATCCCGGCTCCAATTACTGCGTGACGCCGGCGTTCGTCGCCGGGAACATACCGCCCAACCTGCTGCTTTTGATCGACAACTCCGCCAGTATGTACGACCTGTTCTACCAGGACACGACCAACACCTATTGCGCCAACTCCACCACCACGGCGTGTACCTCAAACACCACCTGCGCTGCGCTATCGGCGACCTGCCGGCAAAGCGGGACCACGACCACCAGCACCGTCTACTCGGCCAAACCCTGCACCTCGAACAGCGACTGCACCGCCGGCGGTAGCAAGTGCAATTCCGGTTTCTGCACGAAATGCAACGCGAACGGCGTCGGCGATTGTGTTTCCCAGAGCACGACGATTTTCACGCCGACCGCCTGCACCACGGACGCCACCTGCAGCGCCATCACAAGCGGCGATACCTGCAACAACAAGTGCAACGTCCGTCACGACTGCTACGACGCCACCTACAACAGCGCCACGCCTTACAGCGGCTATTTCGACTCCGACAAGACCTACTCCTACGATTTCACCAACAATAAATTCATTGACGACGCCACCATGCCGGGAACTTGCAGCTATTCCGCCGGCACCACCAAGTACGTCTGCGTCAACACCACCGGCGCCGGCACCACGTCTGAGGCCGTGGTTCAAAACGCCACCGGTTTCGTCGCCAGCGGAAACTTCCTCAACTGGCTCACCGCTTCCAAGTTCGACATCGAGAAGGGTATCCTGACCGGCGGCAAGTACGAAGACAACACCCTTGTCGCTGAAACGCGCGGTTGCGCAGGGAGAAAGTTCGTCAAGAGCCTCCCCGCTGCCAAGCTCACCTTCGCGATACGCGGGGGGACTCCTGAGGGGATCTCCAAGACCACGAGCCAGGCGACCGAGTACGGGCAGACCTACATAGATATTTCCACCGGCACCTACAACGCCTCGGACTGCCTGGCCGCCATGGACGACTGGATGAACGTCACCACCACCAACCCTCCGCAGTTGGGCGCCTTCCAGAACGACACAAAGGGATGCGTCGGCACCTCGACCACCCTGGCCAACGCCGTGACCGCGTCGTCGGTCTGGAACCACATCCTGCACGACTGCTACCAGGGGTTGAGCGGGGGGGCTCAAAGCTACAGCACCAACCTCTCCGCCCTTGAGGGCGAGTGCAAGAACATCTACGCGAACCTTGCGCCGAACCTGATGACCGACCCCAACGCAGGTTACGCAGTCTGTTCCAGCGTGCTGACCTACACGATCGGCGGCACCAGCTGGCAGGGGTACCTGGGGGCCTGCTGGAACGGCACGCGGCAGGACTTTTCCAACTGCCCGCAGACTAGCAACGACCCAAACGCCGACACCCAGGTGAAGCGCATGGCCAACTACTGCAACGTGAACATCAACACGAACCCGGTCGCTGACCCCTCTTCGACCTCGCTCACCACCGCCGGGCAGAGCGCACCGGGTTTCATCCTCGAACAGGGGCTTCTCAACACCCAGCCGGTGGGAACCTTCAGGGTGAGGGTCGCGACCGATTCCGCACCGGTAGGGCTTTTGAACGACTTCAAGGATCGTATCCGCTTCGGGGTGCAGACCTTCCAGAACAACGGCGCGGGGAGCGAGTGCGGCAGCAACGTCGGCATCCCCTGCGTCAAGACCTGCAGCGTAACCTCGACGCGCATCTGCTACTTCGACAGTGACTGCCCGGTCACCAACGGCACCCAGGAGACCTGCGGCGCGCTCACGAAGAGGGACGGCGGCCAATTGCTCACCTACGTGGGGTCCGGGCATTGCTCCGTAGCCACCGGGACCGCGTGCACCGTCGACTCCGACTGCGCCTCGCTCACGCCAAGCGGCCAGACCTGCAAACCCGACATAGGTGACCACAGCGGCGGCATGATTCAGGCGATCGACGGCATTCCGGCCACCTCCTGGACGCCGTTTGCCGAGAGCTTCTACAATGCGCTCGGGTACTTCGCCCGCGACAACGCTTATACGCAGAACCCGCCGCTCAGCCGCAACCCTACCAGCACCCATGCGTTTCCCTTGCTCGCTTCGCCCAACGCGGCTACGAGCTACCTGACGGAGAAGAACCCGTCGCAGTTCCGCTGCCAGTCGAACAACATACTGCTGATCACCGACGGCATGTCCACCGCCGACCAGAACGGTTCCTCCGAGGCGCTCGCCTCCCTGTACGCCTCCCAGGTTCCCAACACCGTTGGGGCCCTCACGACCTACGGCATCAGCGGCTACGATACGGCGAACAGCTGCCCCCCTTACGCCGGAAGCCGCAGCATTAGCGACCTCGCGTGGATCGCGAAGAACCGCGGCATCAAGACCCTCGCCACCAGCGGGACGGCTAGCACCACCGCTCCGGCCACACCAAGCGAGTCGATCACCACCTTCGTCGTCTACTCGGGGCCCCAGACCAGCAATCAAACCGGGCTTTGCGATCCGAAAACGCTCATGGACAACACCGCGAGAAACGGCGGCACCACGTTGCTGTCCGCCACGGACCGGGATGGACTGCGCGACCAGATAAGGGCTGCGCTTTCCGCGATCGCCGCCAAGGCCGCCTCCGGTACGGCGGCCTCCATCCTCAGCAACAGCGAGGGTAGCGGCGCCAACATCCTGCAGGCCGTCTTCTTCCCGAAGAAGGTCTTCGAAAACCAGACGTGGACCTCCTGGATCGGCGAGATGCAGAACCTTTGGTACTTTGTCGATCCTCTGATCAGCCGCTCCACCATCCGCGAGGATACCGACCAGAACAAGGCGATGGACCTGATCAGCGATTGGGTCGCCAGCTTCCGCTTCGACAGCTCGGACAACACCACCTACGCCTATCTCTCAAAGGACACCAACGGCGACGGCGTGGGAGACACGGCCGAACTCAAAAAGGACAGCGACGACGTGTTGAGTATCTGGCGCGCCGGACGCCAACTCGCCCTGCGGCCGCTAAACGCCGCCAGCATCCCCCCGGCCACCACCGGCGACCCCGCGCGTCCGCGTACGATCTTCACTAGCCTGAACGGCACGAGCCTGACCGCGTTCTCTTCAGAAATCTTCCCAAGCAACGGGACCAGCAACGCCGCCACTTTGGCCCCGTATCTGAACGTGAGCGCTACGGAGGCGGAACGCCTCATAAACTACGTGCACGGCATCGACCAGCCCGATGTGGACGGCTTGAACGAATACCGCAAGCGCAAGGTGGACATCAAGGTGCCGACGGTGGTGAACGCCGTCACCCGGACGCTCAGCTACGAGACCAAGCCCGGCACCTGGCGCCTCGGGGACATCATATCCTCGACGCCGCGCGTTCAATCGACCGGCAAGCTCAACACCTACAACCTCGCTCCCACCAGCGGGTACAGCGACGTCTCCTACGCCTCCTTCATCGGTTCCAGCAACTACAAGAGCCGCGGGATGGTCTACGTCGGCGCGAACGACGGCATGCTGCACGCGTTCAAGCTGGGGCTTTTGGACGTGACCGCGAGCAACACCCAGAAGGCGACCCTGTCCGAATCCGGCCTCGGGGAGGAGCAGTGGGCCTACATCCCGAAGCAGGTGCTCCCGTATCTGCAGTACTACGCCGACCCGTACTACAACCACCTCTACTACGTGGACGGCTCGACCCTGCTTTTCGATGCCAGCATCGGCACCAGCACGGCGTGCTCTGATGCGACCACCTATTACGATTGCGTGAAGCCGAATTCCGTCACCACCGGTGCCGCCGGCACCGCACTCGATCCGGGCACCAACACCTGGCGCACCATCCTGATCGGCGGGATGGGGATTGGCGGCGCCTCGGCCAAGACCTGCGCCTCGGGGGAACCCTGCGTGGCGACACCGGTTGCCGCCGATCCCGCCAACGCCGCCAACGCGCTCGGCTATTCCACCTACTACGCCCTCGACGTTACAAATCCGACTGCTCCTTCGTTGATGTGGGAGTTCAACAACACCGCCATGGGGTACGCTACCACCGGGCCCGCCATCGTCAGGGTGGGGGACAGGGCGAAGAACGGGCACTGGTACGCCGTCTTCGGTTCCGGCCCCACCGGCCCGATCGACACCACCTATAACCAGTTCAAGGGACAGTCGAACCAGACACTCAAATTCTTTATCGTCGATCTGCGCACCGGTACATTGGTGAATACCATCGATACCGGCATCGAAAACGCCTTCGCGGGGTCCATGCTCGGCGCCTCGATCGACGCCGACCGTTGGGACTCTTCCAGCAACGGCCACTATCAGGACGATGCGATCTACGTGGGGTACACCAAGAAAGCCTCCGACGGTACCTGGACCGACGGCGGCGTGATCAGGATCATGACGAAGGAGACGAGCACGGTGGCAAACTGGGCGTGGAGCCAAGTGATCGGCGACACGGGCCCGGTGGTGACTTCCATTTCCAGGTTGCAGGACCGGAAGAACAAAAACCTCTGGCTCTACTTCGGTTCGGGCAGGTACTTCTACCACGCCGGCAGCGAGATCGATGACAACAACGGACAGCGCCGCATTTACGGCATAAAGGAGCCCTGCTACAACACGACGGCGCATCCCGGGAACCTCTTGGACAAGACCTGCACGGCAACCGTGACCTCGGGGGTAACCGACCAGTCCAGCAGCATCTCGACCACCATCGGCGCAGGGGGATGGAAGATCGACCTCGATCCCGCCAGCGGGGACTTCGGCTCCGAACGCGTCGTCACCGACGCAGTCGCCCTCACCAACGGCACCGTGTTCCTCACCTCCTTCATGCCCAACGCAGACCCCTGCGGGTTCGGTGGTAACTCCTACCTCTGGGCCCTGGGGTACGACACCGGCGGCAGACCGAGCGACGCGGCGCTCAGCGGAAAGGCGCTCATCCAGCTTTCCACGGGGGAATTCAAGGAGATCGACCTGTCGAGCGCCTTCGGCAGCGGCGCCGCCCGGCTTCTGAGACGCACCAGCGCGGCGATGACGGGCAAGCCCCCGGCGGACGCCTTCCCGATCGTCAGCAAAAGCGGCAACAAGCCGGTGAAACGCATCATGCATATCCAGGAGCGGTGATGAGCAAAGAGAGCGGCTTCACCATCGTCGAACTGGTCGTCATCGTCTCCATCATGGCGATTCTTCTGACCATCGGGAGCCTGAACTTCAGCCAGATGCAGAGGAAAAGCAAGGTGGAGGAACAGGTGCGCAACATCTACTCGACCCTCACCGATGTAAGGCTCCAGGCGATGTACACGAAGACGCCGCGCGCGGTGACGGTGGTTGGCAACGCCCTGCGCATCTACGAGACCGACGACACCACGGTGGCCCCCTCTTCGGTGGTCAACCTCTCCTTCCCGATGGTGATCGGGCCGGGGGCGGGAGCCGTCGTCTACGACGCGTCGGGGGTGGTGAACGATGTCGAACGCGCTATCTGCGTGGAGCCCGGCAACGTCGCGGACAACCCCGGTAACATGGACAGCACCATCATCTCGTCGGTGCGCACCTACATCGGAAAAAGAAGATCAGGAGGCGCCTGTGCCCCAAGCAGCATTGATCAAAAATAACGACGGCTTCACCCTCATCGAACTGATGGTTGCGGTGATCATCGTGGCCGTCGGCATGTTCGGCGTGCTGGAAACCGTGAACGTAACCCTGCAGCACAACCTGAAGAACGAGTTGCGCAACGAGGCGATCAAAGTCGGCGAACAGTACATGGCCGAATTCCGCGGCATGAACTTCGCCTCCATCACCGATTCCTACCCGAGCATGAACGTCGACAGGAAGGTGAGGGGGGTAAGCAAGCAGTACGTGGTGGAGCGCAGCTCCCAGGTGCTCGCCCGCGACGGCGCCCTGCAGCCGACCACGAAACAGGTGACCGTGGTGGTCAAGTGGGCCTTCCGCAACCTCACCTCGCAAAACCGGGTGGTATCAGTGGTGGCGCAGCCATGACCGGGGCCGAGGAGTTACCGATGCTTAAGCGGAACAAGGGATATACCCTGGTGGAACTCATCGTGGTCATGGCGATCTTCGTCACCGTGCTCATCGTGGTTTCCAGCGGTTTCAAGACCGTGCTCACCCAGGTGGGGCAGCAGAGCAAGCAGATGGAAACCGACATAGGCAACGTGGTCGGCCTCGAGATCTTCCGCTCGGATCTTCAAAACGCGGGGTACGGGCTTCCCTGGGCCTTCCAGTCGACCCCGGCCGCCGCCAAGTACACCGAGGCGACCAGCAGTGACGCCGGAGGGGCGGTCTCCGCGGACATCTGGTCCGCCGGTCAGAGCCCGCGCACCTACAACGACGCCGGCGTCGGCACCGGCATCCCGCGAGCCGTCCAGAGCGGCGCCACCACCTTTAACGGCGGCTCGCAGTACCTGGTGATCAAGTCGCTGATCGCGGCGACCTCGGCCGCTGGCACCCAGAAGAAATCGGTGAACGTCACCTACAACGACACCGGCAGGCATACGACCGTATGGGGAGATGCCAGCAGGGATTTCAAGCCGGAAAGTACCGCCACGGAGCGTATCATCGTGCTCAGGAACACCTTCATCGATCGTGTCCCGAGCCGGCAGTTGCAGGTCGACAGCAGCGGCAACTTCTCCGCCTACTTCAAACAGAACCAGTACACGAGTCTCACCCTGCCGCACTCCTCCGGCGACGCCTTCGAGGTGTACGGGATCGACCCCGGGACGGAGCCCAGGATGCCGTTCAACCGCGCCGACTACTACGTCGCAACGCCAGCCGCCCCGCCGCCCGCCTGCGCACCCCACACCGGCGTGCTGTATAAGGCGGTGCTCAACCAGGCGGCCAACGGCGGTTTCAGCGCCATACCGCTTCTTGACTGCGTGGCCGACATGCAGGTGGTCTACGGGATCGGAGACGCGGGCTCGAAGGAGGTCAACCTGCATCAGGCGACCTTGCCGGGGACCGGCAGCGCGCAGGACATCCGGGAGAGGCTCAAGGAGATCAGGGTATACATCCTTGCGCACACCGGGAAGAAGGACTCGTTCTACACCTTCCCGAGCCAGACCGTGGACGTCGGGGAAAGGTTCGGCGGCGCCGCGAGCCCGCTGATCGGCAGAACCTTCGACCTCGGCGCCAGGATAGGTGGAGACTGGAGTAACTATCGCTGGAAGCTTTACACCATAGTGGTTCGACCGCAGAACCTCATCCAGTAAGACACGGAACGCTTATGAAAAAGATCGGCAACGAAGACGGCATAGCACTGGTGACGGCACTCATGTTCACCCTGATCTGCCTTGGGATCGTGGCGGGCCTGATGCAGATGCTGCTTCTCGAGACCAGGGTCTCCGGGAGCCAGAAGGCCTACCGCAACGCGCTGGAGGCCTCCTACGGCGGCACCGAACTCATCACGCGCGAATTCATCCCGAGGCTTTTCGCCAACTACTCGACCAGCATCAACCCCTTGCTGAACGACTACGGCGCGGGGGGGCTCGGTGACATCAACCTCGTGGTGGACAAGGCGGCCTTGGGGACCAAGTTGGCCAAGGCGACCGAGGAGTGGGGGAGCCTGTCCAAGACGGTCAACGCGAAGGACATGCCCGACCTGCAGTTCACCCTGAGGGGGCTCTCCTCCAACACCAACTTCAAGGTCTATGCGAAGGTAGTCGACACGGTACCGGGGAACTCCGACCCGACCGGGGTCGATTACCTCGATTCCGGGGTGGGGGTCGCGGGCATCGGTTCCGGTATCGCCCCCAAGCACAACCCGGCGCTGTACAGCCTCGAGGTGCAGGGGGAGCGGGCCTCCAGCCCGAAGGAAAAGGCCATCCTCTCCGTTCTTTACGCCTACTGACATCGCCTCGCACAGCAAAAAGCCCTCCCTCTACGGGGAGGGCTTTTTTTTTGCCCTCCGCCGCAGTTTCCTCGCCTTTTTTTTCCGGGGTCCTTTGCTAAGATTGGTGGGTTCAAATTTTGTCGGGACTCCGACCACCGGTCGCCCGGCGTCTTCCGGGGGTAAAGATGCCTTCACGCGGCTTCTCACTCGTCGAGATGTTGACCATTATGGCGACCGTGGCGCTTCTTGTCGCCCTTGGCACCGTCATGTTCCAGCGTTATGACCGCAGCTTCAGGCGTGAGGCGCAGACCCGCTTCATCCTCGCCGAACTTATGAAAGCCCGCATGCAGGCGATCACCCAGCACAGGGTGATCCGGGTGAAGCTGTACCCGGACCGCTTCGAGGTGTACTCCTCCGGGACTGATGACCGCAACGGGGCAAGCCCTTACATGGTGCAACAACTCAGGTTGCCGCTGTCGAGCAACGCCGTCGGTTTCGGCGGCGGGGCGCATGTCGACTTCAAGGAAACCGGCCTGACCGACGACTGGTGTTCCATCTGTGTCGATGCCGACGCCCAGTCTCCGGGTCTTGACAGCATCGTCATCTCGGCCACCAGGATGAGCCCGGGCTCAAAGGACAAGGGAAATGAGTGCACCTCGGACAACATCACCATCAGGTAGCGCGGGCTTCAGCCTCGTGGAGATGCTCATGGCCATGCTGGTCGCAACGGTCGGGCTTTTGGGGCTTTTGCAGTCGGTAATCGTCGCCTATCAGCATACGGTGAAGACACGCTGTCGCAGCGAGGCGGTGCGGGTGGCCGAAGAACGGATGCATACGTTGAGCGGGCTCCCTTACGCCAACATCACCGGCAATTCTGAAAAGTCAAACGTCGAGACGAGAATGGTGGGGGGAGTTCCATGGAGCTACACGGTGACGAGCAAGGTGCAGCGGGCGGGGAGCACCAGCGCAGCCGTGAAGCTGACCGTTGCCATCACCTGGATTGCAAGGGGCGAGGCGGCGAGCCATGAGATCTACACGCTGAGGACGAGGAGAGTAGGGGAATGAGGCCCAAGGGGACGCAACGGGGTTATACCCTGGTCGAGCTGCTGGTGTCGATGCTGATCTTCTCGGTGGTGATGACGCTTATCAGCGTCTCCTTCGGGAGGATCGTGAGGAGCTCAAGCCAGCTCGGCAGGTCTGAGGAGAGCGACATCGCAGGCCTGATCGGGCTCGAGGTGATGCGAAGCGACGTCGAGCTGGCGGGATTAGGCCTTCCCTGGAGCGTTTCCAGCGAAATAAACTACACCGAGGCCGGAGCTTCCGACGAGTTCGTCAACAGCTGCAGTGACGGCTGCCCCGACGCGATGCCAAGCCGCTACAACGACCGTCCCTACCTGGACGCTCCCCCCGCCTACCGGGTGGGGGACAACGTGGGCTTCAACGGCTCGGACTACCTCGTGCTAAAGGGGACCGCGCTCGGCACGAGCACCGTCTGCCGCAGCTGGTGTTACCTAAAGAAGGGGGGGGTGACCAGGCCCTCGCGCGTCACCCCGGAGCTTTCCAGCGGGAGCCGGGACCGCGTCATCGTGCTCAGAAACGAGGTCAGCTCCGGGGGGGCGAGCCGCTCCCTCGTGAGCAAAGGGAGCGACTTCACGGTCGCCCTCAATAACGACGGATTTCCGGGGACGTTTAGCCCGGCGGAGGAAACCGACACCTACCTCGTGTACGGGGTTGCCAACGACTACTACGGCGCGAAGCTCAGCTTTCCATTCAACCGGTCCGACTACTACATAAACCGCAAAGCCGAAAAGATGTCGAAATCCTGCAACGACGGTACCGGGATGCTCTACAAGACGGTGATCAATCACCAGGGGGATCCCACGAAATACCCGCTACTCGATTGCGCCGCCGACATGCAGGTCGTGCTCTACCTGGACACCAACGGGGACGGCAAGGTCGACTACCACCCCGTGCTCGCCAGAGAAATACCGACCGCGCAGGAACTGCGCGAGCAGCTGAAGGAGATCAGGGTTTACGTTCTGGCCCAGCAGGGATTGCCGGATCCCGCCTTCTTCTATCCGGTAGCGACCCCGTCGCGTGCCATCTTCGTCGGCGACCCCGCCTTGTCGGACGAGCTTGGGCATGTCTGGAGCGAGGGGGCGCTCGCCCAGAGGTTCGGGGCGAACTGGCGCAACTATCACTGGAAGATGTACACCATCGTGGTGCAGCCCAAAAACCTTTAGCAGGGAGGGGCGATGCGATACCTTGGCTCGCAACATGGTGCGGCTTTGGTGACGGCGCTGATGCTGACCGCGCTGTCGCTTGTGATAGCCGTCGCACTGCTCACCATGGTCACCACCGGGATCCAGACATCCGCAAGCCAGAAGCGCTACCGCAGCTCGCTGTCGGCGGCGAGGGGCGGCGTGGATCTTTTCACCCAGGAGCTGATGCCCAGGCTGTTCCAGGTGGAAACGACGGTCGGAACCCTGGAACGCGAATTTTCCGGGATCGAGTTGCAGGTAAACCTCGACAACTGCCTGAGGCAAAAGCTGACGCTTGCGCCGGCATCCTGGACCGGCTGCAGCGCGACGCAGGCCTCGAGCGATCCCGCGGCGGCGCCGGATGTCACCTTCCGGCTTGCCGGGCCGCCTGCCGCTGAGGGGTTCACGGTCAGCACCAAGATCGTCGACACCGTCCCCGGCAACACGGACCGAAGCGGCTACGACCTTCTGGATGCGGCCGGCGCGGTGGCGGCCCAGGACGAAGTGGTCCGTCCGCAGCACGTCCCGGCCATGTACCACCTTGCGGTGCAGGGGAGCAGGGACGGGCAGAGTCGCGAAAGGGCGCGTCTGTCGGTCCTTTACGCCTACTGAGGAGTAACGTGCGGGCGCCGCACGGCGGCGGGTAAAGAGCGTAGGTGTTCTTGAAGGGCGGGTTGCGACAAATTGCAACTCGCCTTTTTATTGGTATCATCTCCCCAGCCCGCCCATTAGAATTCTGCTCATGTACGCGAGGTCTTTCGCGCCCGATCATGGGCAGCCATCTCTCTTTGGCATATAATTATGTATAATTTGAACTAAAATGTTGACTTTCGTGAAATTTGGTGTATATCTGTGCCAAAATTTCCTACGACTGTCTTAAGCGGTGCCAATCAATGATCATGAACAGCGTGAAGAAATTGCGGGAAGAGCGCCTGATGAGCAAGGCCGAGTTGGCGCGCCTGGCCGGGGTGTCACCGATAACCATCGACCGGATCGAACGGGGTGAGGAATGCAGGATGGAGACCAAGCGCAAGATCCTGCTTGCTCTTGGGTTTTCCCTCTCCGACAAGAACAAGGTATTCCAGGACTAGGGTAATAGGACCACGCGATGCTTTTCTCCAAGAAGAAGGACATAGTAGGGGTCGACATAGGATCCAGTGCGGTGAAGCTGGTGCAACTGCGCCCGGCGAAGGGAGGGTACCATCTGGTAAAGATCGGGATCCTGCCGCTCCCCGCGGAGGCCATCGTCGACAACACCCTGATGGACAGCTCTTCCATCGTTGAAACCGTCCGCCAGCTTCTCACCACCCTCGGGGTGAAGGCCAAGGAGGCCGCCTGCTCCATCTCCGGCAACTCGGTCATCATCAGGAAGATCTCCCTTCCGGTGATGCCGGTCGAAGAGCTCGAGGACCAGATCCACTGGGAAGCGGAACAGTACATCCCCTTCGACATCAACGACGTGAACGTCGACTTTCAGATACTCTCCCCCGACGAGCAGGACCCCTCCAAGATGAACGTCCTCCTGGTCGCCAGCAAGAAGGACATCATCAACGACTACCTCTCGGTGTTCGCCGAGTCCGGCCTCAAACTGGTCGTGGTGGACGTCGACTCCTTCGCGGTCCAAAACTCTTACGAGCTGAACTACCCCGCCGATCCCGATCAGGTGGTGGCGCTCGTCAACATCGGGGCGAGCATCTTCAACCTGAACATCGTGCGCGACGGCATCTCGCTTTTCACCCGTGACGTGCAGATGGGGGGCAACCTCTACACCGAGGAGATCCAGAAGCAGTTCGGCATCAGCAGCGGCGAGGCCGAGGAGATGAAACTTGGTGCAGCCGACGCGGCGGACCCCCGCCTGAAGGAGGTGCTGCAGCGGGTGAACGACACCATCGCGCTCGAGATGCGCCGCTCCCTCGACTTCTACAACTCCACCGCCGGCGAGGAGCGCATCACCAAGGTGTTTCTCTCCGGGGGGGGCGCGAAGACGCTGCAACTCGTGGAAGCGGTGCAGCAGCGCCTCTCGCTCCCGGTCGAGCTCATGAATCCGTTGACGAACGTCACGGTGAACGAGAAGGAGTTTGATCCGAAGTACCTTGACGAAATCGCCCCGCTCATGTCGGTAGCGGTGGGCCTCGCAACGAGGAGGGCCGGAGACAAATGATAAGAATAAACCTCCTTCCCGTACGGGCGTCCAAAAAGAAAGAGACCATGCGGCAGCAGGTCGCCATCCTGGTCGTCGTCCTTGTGGGGCTATTAGCGGTAGGGGTGGGCGCCTGGATCTACCTGCGCAGCCAGATCACCAGCCTCAACAACGAGATCGCCAGCTCGGAGACGGAACTCGCCGCGCTTAAGACGAAGATCGGGGCGATCGACAACCTGAAGAAGCTGCAGGCCGACGTGAAGAAGAAGCTGGACGTTTTGAACCGTCTGCGTCGCGACAAGAGCGGTCCGGCGTCGCGGTTGTCTGCGCTTTCCGAGTCGGTGCCCGAAAAAGTGTGGCTCACCAAGTACACCGAAAACGGTGACAAGGTATCGGTAAGCGGAGGTGCTCTCAGCGAGGATCTCATCGCGATTTTCATGAAGAGCCTGCAGGCTTCCGGCGACTTCAAAAACGTGGAGCTGGCCGTATCGGAACAGTCGGAAATCGCCGGAGTGAAGTACAAACGCTTCGATCTCAATTTCCAGATCGCGGATCAGAAGCCGTAGGCCGGTTTTCCGGCATAGGGAAGGCGCGCGGACGGCGCATACAAACTCGCTAGCAGAGGCATTGCCATGGATCCACAGATAGAGAAGTTGCTGAAGCTCCCGACCAAGGAGAAGGTCGCACTTTTGATTCTGCTCATGCTCCTCGAGGGGGCGGCCATGTACTACGGGCTGCACCGACCCCGCTTGCAGGAGCTGGACGGGCTGAAGAAGAAGCACGAGGATCTGCAGAAGCAGGTGACGGAGAACCGGCGCATCGCCAACAACCTCCCCCGCTTCAAAGCGGAGTACGAGCAACTAAAGCGCGACTTGGACAACGCCCTGACCGAGCTGCCGAACCAGAAGGAGATACCGTCGCTTTTGACCAACATCTCCAACGTCGGCAAGAGCTCCGGGCTCGAATTCCTCCTCTTCAGGCCCAAGCCCGAGGTCCCCAAGGATTTCTACGCCGAGGTGCCGGTCGACATCGCCGTCTCCGGAACCTTTTTCAACGTGGCGGACTTCTTCGTCGCGGTCAGCAAGCTGCCGCGTATCGTGAACATCACCAACGTGAGCTTTTCCGACATAAAGCCGGTAGGCGGCCGGACCAGCCTCAAGGTTAACTGCCTGGCCACCACCTTCCGTTTCCTCGACCCCAAAGAGGCACAGAATGCCAATGCGAAAGCCAATAAACCTAAATAGCGTCGTGCTGCTGCTTGCGCTGGCACTCGTGCCCGGCTGCAAGAAGGAAGAAGCACCGGCGCCCGCTCCCGCACCGAACCAGCCGCACCCGGCCCCCGCTCCCACCCCGGCGCCGCCGGTGCAGCAGCAGATGTCGTCTGTGGCGAAGGCCTCCGGGGTGCCGAGCTTCAAGAAGGACCCATTCAAGCCGGTAATCGTGCCGGCCACCCCTGCGCCGACCTCCACGGCGGCGGGCCCAAGCGTATCCCCTGCCGCCGACCTCCTCCCCATCCAGAGCTTCGAGGTGAGCAAGTTCAAGGTATCCGGCATCATCGCCGGGATGAGGGAGAACCGGGCGCTCTTGATCGATCCCAACGGCAAGGGGTACGTCGTGCAGGTGGGGATGCAGGTAGGAAACGCAAACGGCCGCGTCACCCGGATCACCCCTTCGGCGGTTGAGATCGTCGAGAAGGGCGCGGGGCGCGGCAAGGGTAGAACCATCGTGCTTACGCTGGCCAAGAAAAGGTAAGGAGCGTTTCAGATGACCATGTACCAGAGCAGAATTCTTTTCCATGCCATGGCCTTAATCGTCCTGCTGACGGTTTCCGCCGGCTGCGTCAAGAGGATGACCGCCGCGAACGAGCCTGCTCAGGCAGGGGCCACCGCTTTTGCCACGCTACGCTCCGTGACGGTCTCCCCTGACGGTTCCAGCGTCGAGCTGATCAGCGACAAGCCTCTCACCTACACCTCCTACAAAAGCGGCGAACCGTCAAAGATCATCGTGGACATCTCCCAGACCGAGCCAGGGGGCGTTTCCTCCCCGATCGAGGTGAACCGCGGCAGCGTCAAGCGCATCGACGTGGAGCGCCAGCCGGTGGGGGGGAGCGTGCTGACCCGCGTGTCGGTGGTGCTCACCCACGATGTCGACTTCTTCGTCGCCACCGACCCCGCCGACAAGAGCAAGCTCATGATCACTTTGCCGCGCGAGGCCGAGGCGAAGCCCGAGCAGCCCGAGGTCAAGGAGGCTCCCATCGCGGAGCCGCGCATCGAAGAGAAAACGCTCGTAGCGGATGCCGCGGCAGCGGCCCCGCCGGTACAAAAAAGCGACGCGCCGGCTCCCGCCGCACCGGTCGCCGAAAAACCGGTCGCGAAGACCACCGCCGCCGATGCCGGCAACGGGCAGAAACTGAACGCCATCATGACGGTAGCCGACGGCGTCGAGCTCTCCGTCCAGGGCGGGGTGCAGACCTTCAACTCCTTCAAGCTCGCCAAGCCGGACCGCATCGTTCTCGACCTGTTCAAGGTTAAAAACGCCCTCGTGCAGAACGTGGTGCCCATAGGCGCCTTCGGTGTCGCCAACGCCCGCGTAGGCTCCACCCCGGACAAGGTGCGCGTCGTCCTCGACGCTGCAGGGGAGGGGCTCCCCGCTTTCGAGGTGGTCAAGACCGATCTCGGCGTGAAGATCAAGCTGAAAGCAAAGGGACCTGCACAGGCCGAGGCAGCCGCACCGGCAGCCGCACCGGCAGCTCCTGCCGAGCCCGCTGCTCCCGCACCCGCACCCGCACCCAAACAGGCGGCTCCCGCTCCCGCTACCAGGATGAAGACGGATGTCCCCCCCGCAAGGAACGTGAAAGGGTCGCTCGAGGCCGTCGAGTTCAGGGTTGTGGACGGGGTATCCCGCATCACCATGAAGCTGTACGGTACCTGCGAGCCGGGTGAGCCGGTTCGCTCCGCACAGGGGCTCACCCTCACCATCAACGACTGCCAGGTACCGAAAAAACTGCAGCGCGCCATGGATACCTCCAAGTTCGGCACCCCGGTCCTCTCGGTTACCCCGTACCAGGTCAAAGGGAAGAAAGGGTACCTCACCAGGATTTCGGTGAAGCTGCACGGCAAACCTGAATTCAGTACGAGCCGCAGGGGGGATGTCTACACCTGGGATATCGTGAACCCCGGCCCGGCAGTCCCGGCGAAGCTTCCCGCGGCACCCGCTCTGGCACACGGCGGTAACGACGCCGCCGCCGAACTTGCCGCTCCCCCCGCACCCGCGCGCGTCGAGGAGCCGATGACCGACATCTCCGCCTCCGCCGAAAAACATCTCCAGAAGAAGGTTTACAAGGGGAGAAGGGTGACCCTCGAGTTCTCCGACGCCGACATCAGGAAGATCTTCCAGCTCATCGCCGAGGTGAGTAACCTGAACTTCCTCATCGGCGACGATGTCACCGGGACCATCAGCATCAAACTGGTCAACGTCCCCTGGGACCAGGCTCTCGACGTCATCCTCGACACCAAGGGGCTTGCCATGGTGCAGCAGGGTAACATCGTGCAGATCAAGCCGCGCAACAAGATGCAGAACCAGGCCGACGAGGAAGCCGCAGCGAAGAAAGCCGCCGAGCGCATGATGGAGCTTAAGACCGCGGTGTTCGAGGTGAACTACGCCTCGGTCTCCGACGTCGCCTCACAGTTCGGCATGCTTAAAAGCGAGCGCGGCATCATCACCAAGGACGAGCGTACGAGCCGCGTCATCGTGAGAGACGTCCAGCCCGCCCTGGACGAGATGCGCGCCCTCCTGAAAAACCTCGACGCGCCCGAGAAGCAGGTGATGATCGAGGCTCGCATCGTCGAAGCCACCTCCACCTTCACCCGCGACCTCGGCGTGCAGTGGGGGCTCACCTACCGTGACGCCTCGGCGTCGGTGGCCAACATCAATTCCGTCGAGACCACCTTCGGCGGCGTCGTATCCACCGCCGGCCCCGGGACGAGCGGTGCAGGCGGTCTCGGCCTCGGCATGTCGTTTGGCAAGCTGACCAGCAACGTGCAGCTCGACATGAGGCTCGCGGCAGCCGCCACCGTGGGGCAGGTGAAGATCATCTCCACTCCGAAAGTGGTGACGCTGAACAACAAGGCCGCGAAGATCTCGCAGGGGCAGTCGATCCCGTACCAGACCACCTCGGCTGAAGGGACCAAGACCGAGTTCGTCGAGGCGGCCCTCACCCTGGAGGTTACGCCGCACATCACCGCCGACGGTTCGGTAAGCATGAAGATCAAGGCGAGCAACAACTCCCCCGGCACCGGCTCGCCGCCGCCGATCAACAAGAAGGAAGCCACCACCGAGCTCGTCGTCTCCAACGGCGATACCACCGTCATCGGCGGCATCTACGTCGACAGCGACACCGAGTCCGACACGGGCGTGCCGTTTCTAGCCGACATTCCGCTTCTTGGTTGGCTTTTCAAGTCGAACGCGAAGCAGAAGACCAAGACCGAACTGCTCATCTTCATTACGCCGAAGATTGTTCTTTAAGGAGATCCTATGTTTAAACGGTTTGCTTTGTTGTTTTGCAGCGCGTGCATCGTCGCCGTCCTCAGCTCATGCGGGGCAGGCGACCTGGGTGGCGGGGTAGGGGAATTCACCACGGTGAACGCGACTGCAACGGCACTCACCAGCAGGCTCGAGTCCGACATCGTCAAAGGGAACACCTGTTCCGATTCGGTGTCCACCGGTGGAACCGTGGTAACCGACAGCGTCAACGTGACCTTCGCCTCAAAGGCGCTTTACACTACCGGCGCCCTCGACCTGGTCATCAGCAGGATCACCATCCATTACACCCCTGTCAATCCGGCGACCACTCCGCCGCTTGCCGACAGCTTCGCGAGCATATCCCAGACCGTTGCGCCGGGTGATGCCCCGACCATCCCGGTTGCCGTCCTCACCGATGCCCAGAAGATCGCCCTCATGGAGCGGACCACGCTCCCCATGACCCTTTGCAGTTCCACTGTCTTCGAATACTACGTCGACATCGTGTTCGACGTTTCCGAGGTCGGGGGCAAAGGCGACACCCACCCCGTCACCGCCAAAATGAATCTGGCCGTTGCAGACAGAATCTAAAACGACAAGGCTCCATGGATTGTTGGTAATAGGAGTGTGAAATGAATTTATCGAAAAAAATCTGCTGGGCGCTTTTAATGCTTTTTTGTGCCGTCATGCTCAGTTGTTCCGGTGACGGCGGGACGGGCACGACCACTGCTGCCGGCGGGAAAAAACCGGCGAAGGTGCTCACCAGCGACTTCCAGGTGACCTCAGACCCTACGGACCAGTCCCAGCCTGCCATCGCCTACGACACGGTGAACCACAACCGGTACCTGACCGTCTTCGTCGACAGCAGGAACGGTCAGCAAATCTACGGCGCCATCAGCGTCGGTTCCGACTCCCTGGGGCAGGGGGTGCCCGGCAACGTCACGTCCCTCGCCGCCAATCCGACCAATTTCGCGATCACCAACGTTACCGGCAACAAGGCCCAGCCCAAAGTCGCCTTCTACCATGATCCCAACGACTCCACCAAAAGCATGTACCTGGTAGTCTGGACCGACTCCAGGGCGGGCTACGGCCAGATCTACGGCCAGTTCGTCAGCATGACCGGTGCGCTTTTGGGGGGCAACTTCCAGATCTCCCCGCACGTCGCCAACGTAGACATAAACCAGAACGACCCCGATCTGATCTACAACGAGGTGACCGGCAAGTTCGTCGTCGCCTGGGTCGACACGTCCACCTACGACACGACCGCAAACCCGGCCAACGACGTGACTTACACCGCGGTCGGCGCCGGGAACTCCATCACGATCCGGCACATCCCGCTGCCGTTTGCGGACAACAACATCGTGCGCACCATCGAGGTGGACCCGAACTACACCACCCACGCGACCGGAAATCTGCAACACGTCTCTGCGAAGGTACGCGTAGGCGGCATCGTCGACAGCGGATCTGCGATCATCGATACCTGGAAGGTGCAGTTGAACGAGTCCCACCCGAGGATCGCCTACAGCCCGATCACCGGTGAGATTTTCACCAGCTGGAGCGGCTCCACCAGCACGGTGACCCTCACCATCACTTACTCGTTGAATACGACGGCCGGACCGCCCCCCGTCACCACGGCGATCTACAAAAGTGCCGTCTTCACCTCCCTTAACGACGATGACGCCGCGACGAAGGTGAAACTGCGCAGAAACCAGGGGCTCGGCTTCATCAACGACTTCAGCTTCGGCACCGTCGGCTACCCCGCGACGAACCCCTCGGTCACCGTCGACCCCAACACGAACCGTCTCCTGCTCGCCTGGGAAGACAACAACGGCGGCACGGAAACCGGCAAGAACATCGTAGGGCAGCTCGTCGATCTCTCCGGCTTCACCGCCTACGGCGACCAAATCCAGATCTCCAACGCCGTAGGCGACCAGACCGCTCCGGTTGCCGCCTTCGACAACGTCAACCAGCGCTTCTTCGTTGCGTGGGAGGATGCCCGGAACCAGAGCGCTAACCTGAGCAACATCGACCTTTACAGCCAGTTCGTCGACCCGCAGGGGAACCTCTCCGGCGGCAACTCCATCGTCACCGTGGCCACCGGCAACCAGCTCTCACCGGCGGTCGCCTTCGGCGACGTGAACTTCCGGAAATTCATGGTGGTGTGGAAGGACGGCCGCGCGCTTTCCAACTCGGACATCTTCGCCCAACTCCTTGAGTTCTCCTCGGCGCCGCAGCTCACCATCACCGACACGAAGGACGTGCCGATTCTGAGCGGCGCCATCGACTTCGGCAACGTCGATATCTCGTCCAGTACGCCGTACAAGGACGTCACCTTCCGTATCAGAAACGACGGTAACTCCGTTCTCACGATCAACTCGATCGTAGATCCCGCGGAGCCGTTCAAATTCACCACCCCGAAACCGACCACCATCAGCCCGGGTACCAACGCGGAAATGACGGTCCGTTTCGCCCCGACCGCGGCCGGTTCGTACTCGAACCCCGCCGAGGGGTACCGCATGATCTTCGATTCCAACGGCGGCCAGGCCGTGATCAACCTCTCCGGCGCCGGCATCGGCAACCTGCCCCTGTCCATCGCGACGTCGACGCTGCCTGACGGCACCGCCGGAGCGGTCTATCCCGGGGTCACGCTGTCCGCTACCGGCGGCGTCAGGCCGTACGGTTCCTGGACCATCACTTCCGGCACGCTTCCTCCGGGGCTCACCCTTTCCCCCACCACCGGCGTGATCAGCGGAACGATCAGCCCGTCCGCCGCGTCCGCCTACACCTTCACGGTGGGGGTAACCGATTCCAACGGTGCATCGACGACCAAGTCTCTCACCTTGAACATCACCGCGATGTCGATCACGACGTCATCGCTGCCGACCTGGACCCAGCTTAAGACCGGCTACAGCGCAACGCTTGCGGCTTCCATCCCCGGCGTCACGATAAAGCCGGCAAACATGACCTGGACCGCGCAGGGATTGCCGCAAGGGCTCCAGCTCACCTCCGGCGGTACCATCACCGACGTAAGCTCCGCCACCGGTCCGCTCATCCCGGGCTCCTACAACGTGACCGTCCAGGCGAGCTACCTCGACGATACCGTGACGCCCAACAGGACCTATTCGGCCTCGAAAAGCATCACCCTCACCATCAACCCGGCACTTTTCATCACCACCACGAGCCTTCCCTCGGTGGTCGTCGGTGCCCCCTACAACCAGTCTCTCGTAATGCAGGGGGGGACGCCGTCGTATCTCTGGCAGATCTCGGGCGGAAGCCTCCCCGCCGGACTCACCCTGAGCCCGAGCACAGGGACCATCAGCGGTGCGCCGTCGCAGACCGGCACTTTTTCCTTTACCGTCAAGGTGCTTGATTCCACCGGCGCATACACGACCCGCGACCTTGCCATCAAGGTCAACCCGACGCTCTCCATCACCACCACCTCGCTCCCGTCCGTGGAAACCGGCTCCACCTATGCGCAGGAACTGGTGGCCGCCGGCGGTACCGAGCCGTATGTCTGGTCCATCTCCGGTAGCGGTACCCTCCCTCCGGGGCTCACGCTCGACAACGCGTCCGGTGTTATCAGCGGCAAGGCTTCCGGTTCCGGTAACTACAGCTTCAACATCAAGGTCACCGACGCCGACGGCAACTTCTACACCAAGCTCTTCACCATCTCGGTGAGGGCCGCCGGCATCGTTTCCGGCAACCTTGTCTTCACCGATCTGGCGGGCGCCGACCTCGGCGGAACCCACAACTTCGGCGGCGTTCTCGTCAACAAGACGGCCGTTGCGACCGTGTGGGTCAAGAACACCACCACCTCCCGGATCACAGTGAGCAGCGTCGCCGCGACCAGCAACTCCGGTTTCGTGGCAAGCGGCGGCGGTAACGTCGACCCCTCCAAATCGATACCGATCAGCCTTTACTTCACCCCGAAGGCCGTTTCCAGCTACAGCGGGACCCTTACCGTTACCGACTCCACCGGCTCGACTTACACGCTTGCCCTCGCCGGCAGCGGTGCGAGCGCCGTTGCAGCCATCGAGGGGACCACCGGCGTCACCGACAGTACGGCACTTTTCTTCTCGAACCCGGCTCTATCCGACATCACTGCGGGCAAACCTGCCGAACTGGCCACTTTCACCCCCCTTGGCGCCATCAGCCTCCGTCTTGAAAACGTGGTTTCGCCTGGCATCGTGAACGTAGCGGTCACTTTCCAGACCACGCTTAGCGACAGCAGCGTGTACTACAAAGTGGTCAACAACCCGCTGACCAACCAGATCACCTGGACCAAAATCGACCCGATCAGCCGCTCCGGCAACACCGCGGTCTTTGCCGTTGAAGACAACAACCCGCTGCACGACTCCGATCTCAACCCCGGGTACATCCAGGATCCTATCGTCGTTGGCGTCGTGGGAAGCGCTCCCACAGGTGGCGGCACCGATACCGGCAACACCCCGCCGTCTTCTTCTTCCGGCAAGAGCGGTTGCTTTATCGCCACCGCCGCTTACGGCAGCTACCTGGATCCGCAGGTCGTGGTACTCAGGCACTTCCGCGACAACGTGCTCCTGAAATCGGCACCGGGTCGTGCTTTCGTCTCCTTCTACTACAAGCACAGCCCCCCGATCGCCGACTTCATCTACGAGCACGGGTTCCTGCGCCTGCTTACCCGCTGGGCGCTCACTCCGCTTATCTTTGCGGTGAAGTACCCGGTCACCATGCTGCTTTTCCCGCTGCTCTTCGCCTACAACCGGTTCCGCAAACAAAAGATTGCGGTTCCGGCCCGGTAGGGGCGGCAGGCAGATGAAACAAACGTCAGGAGCCCTTTTCATGTTCAAACGCTTCATCGTTCTCTGTCTCGCGGTGCTCGTGCTTTCCGCCTGCTCCAAGCCCCCCGCCAAGGACCAGGTGCAGGCGGCGGTCAAGAAGTTCATCCCGATGGACTTCGAGGTGCTGCAGGTCTCGGAGGTCAAGGGGATCGACGGGCTTTACGAAGCCGCCATCAGCGTGGGCGGCCATCCGGTCATTTTTTACGTCGACAAGAAGTGTGACTACATCTTCACCGGCAGCATGATGTCGACCGAGACCAAGGCAAACCTGACCGCCGAGGCACAGACGAAACTCCAGAAGAAGTAGCCAGACAAAGACATCACCAGCGCATCGAAAGCCAGGGAAGCTCCTGGCTTTCGTTTATCAAAGAAGGAGCAGGCATGTTCAGATACCTTACCGCGGGCGAGTCGCACGGCCCGCAGTTGACCGCCATCGTCGAAGGGGTCCCTTCAGGGCTAAAGCTCATCGAGAACGACATCAACGTGGACCTTGCCCGCAGGCAGGGGGGCTACGGGCGCGGCGGCCGCATGAAGATCGAGACGGACCGCGTCCGCATCCTCTCCGGTGTGCGCTGGGGCGAGACCCTCGGCTCCCCCATCACCCTGGTGGTGGAAAATTCGGACTGGGTGAACTGGGAGCAGCGCATGTCCCCTTACGCCGAGTTCCGTGACGACAGCATCCGGGTCACCCGGGCGCGTCCCGGTCACGCCGACCTGCCGGGGGCGATGAAATACGCCCATAACGACGTGCGCAACATCCTCGAGCGTTCCAGTGCCCGCGAGACCGCGATCCGCGTCGCCGTGGGAGCTGTGGCGAAGGCTTATCTCACCCGCTTCGGCATCTCGGTCACCGGCTGCGTGACCGAACTTGGGGGCGTCAGGGCAGAGCGCCCGGCCGACGCCGGTGTTAAGGAACTGCAGGAGCGCATCACCAAGTCGCCGGTCTACACCTATGACGAGAAAGCCGAGGTGGAGATGATGGAGGCGATCGATCGCGCGAAGGACGCGGGTGACACCCTGGGGGGCGTGGTCGAGGTGCGCGTGAACGGTCTCCCCGTTGGGCTTGGAAGCCACGTGCAGTGGGACAGAAGGCTCGATGCCCGTCTCGCTGCCGCGGTGATGAGCATCCAGGCTTTCAAGGGGGTTGAGGTCGGTGCCGGATTCGAGACGGCCCGTCAGCCCGGCTCCAAGGTGCACGACGAGATCTTCTTCGACGAGCAACGCGTCGCGCGCGGCGAGAAGACCGGGTTCTACCGCAACACAAACCGTGCGGGAGGGCTCGAAGGGGGGATCACCAACGGCGAGGAGATCGTCATCTACGGCGCGATGAAGCCGATCCCGACCCTGTACACGCCGCTTAAGTCCGTCGACATGCTCTCCAAGGAGCCGTTCGAGGCAACCGTAGAGCGCTCCGACTGCTGCGCGGTTCCGGCCGCGTCGGTGGTCGCCGAGGCCGTAGTGGCGATCGAGATTGCCGGCGCCTTCAAGGAGAAGTTCGGCGGCGACTCGGTCTCGGAGACCGCGCGTAACTATTCGTCCTATATCGAGTACCTGCGGGAATTTTAGGTTCACATCCCCTCGCCCTCCGGGAGAGGGGCAGGGTGAGGGCGTTGCCTTGGGAGGACCGTCGGTTTCCCGGCGCCTTAGCGGCTTTGCGTTAAAAGGTTTGCTTATGAATATCCGGAACATCTTTCTCACCGGTTTCATGGGGTGCGGTAAGACCACGGTCGGTCACGTGCTGGCGCAGAGGCTTTGCTGGAAGTTCGTGGACCTCGACCACGCCATCGTTGAAGAAGCCGGGATGAGCGTCAAAGAGATCTTCGCGGCACACGGCGAGCCGTACTTTCGCGAGCTTGAGTCGCGAGTGCTGGTCAGAATAGCCGCAGGCAGCGGCCAGGTCATCTCCACCGGAGGGGGTGCCGTCATCGACCGGGGCAACCGAGCCGTCATGCGCCAGTACGGCCGCATCGTCAACCTGAGCGCCGATGTCCCGACCATCGTTACCCGGGTAAGCGGCAACAGTGAACGTCCCCTCCTTGCCGACGGCGCCTCCGCTGAGAGGATCCGCACCATGTTAAAGGCCCGCGAAGAGTTTTACGCCGATGCCGATCTGCGTATCGACACCACCGGCAAGGACGTCGCCGCGGTCATAGATGAACTAATCGATTCTTTGAAGAGGTATCCGTGAACGTTCAGCACATCGAAGTGGCACTGGGAGAGCGCAGTTACGACATCGAACTGGGGGCAGGCATCCTGGGCGGGGTCGGCGCCCTCTGCCGTGCTCTCGGCCTCTCCGGTACCGCGGCCGTCGTCTCCAACACCACCGTGGCTCCGCTTTACTGCGAAACGGTGCGCGCTTCCCTTGAGGAGGCGGGGTACCGCGCGGTAGAGGTAATCCTTCCGGACGGCGAAGCGTACAAAAACAGCGCGACCCTAAACCTCATCTACGACGGCCTGGTCGACGCGTCCTTGGACCGGGGCTCCTTCATACTCGCCCTGGGCGGCGGCGTGGTCGGTGACATGGCGGGCTTTGCCGCGGCAAGTTTTCTGCGCGGCATCCCCTTCGTGCAACTCCCCACCACGCTCCTTTCGCAGGTCGACTCGAGCGTCGGCGGCAAGACAGGCATCAATCATCCCCGCGGCAAGAACCTGATCGGCGCCTTCTACCAACCGAAGGCGGTTTTGATCGACGTGAATACCCTGGACACGCTGCCGGAGCGGGAGTACCGAAGCGGCCTGGGCGAGATCGTGAAATACGGTGCGGTGCTCGACGGCGACTTCTTCACTTTTCTGGAGCAGAACGTCGAGAAGCTTCTCGCCCGCGACAAGGAAGCGCTCATTCACGCTGTTGCCCGCAGCTGCGCCATCAAGGCGAAGGTGGTCGCTCTCGACGAGAGGGAAGGGGGGGTGCGTGCCGTGCTGAACTACGGTCACACGCTCGGCCACGCCGTGGAGACCCTCACCGAGTACACCGGCTACCTGCACGGCGAGGCGGTTGCCATCGGCATGGTACAGGCGGCCAAAATATCCCATCACTTAGGTTACTGCAGCGATTCCGATCGCAAACGCATCGACGCCCTTGTCGGGGCCCTCGGGCTGCCCGCCGAGCTTCCCGCCTTCCCGGCCGAGCGCTACGCGGAGGCGCTTTCCCACGACAAGAAGGTGCGCGACAAGGGGCTGCTCTTCATCTGCAACCGGGGTATCGGCTCCTACAAGATGGAACGGGTCACCGACCTCAAAGCACTTCTGGAGATCTGCGGCATAGGAGAGTGACATGGTAGAGGACGCCTTATCGTTTTGGACGGAGATACAGCGCTACGAAGATCTGCTGGCTAAGGACGCCAAGTCGCTTTGTTTCGCACCGCTCTCCGAACTGTACCGAAAGCTCGGGCTGTTGGACGACGCCATCTCTGTTGCCCGCAAAGGGTGCGCGGCCCATCCCGAATATCCCCTGGGGTTTCTCGCCCTGGGCAACGCCTGTTATGCGAAGGGGGAGTCTGCCGATGCCTGCCAGGCACTGGAGAAGGCGGTAGAGCTCAAGCCGGACCACATCCAGGCCATGAAGCTTTTGAGCCAGATATACGTCGAACTGGGCCGGATCGACGCTGCGCGCAACATCCTGGGCCGCGTCCTGCAGCGGGACCCCGAGGACCTCGAAAGCACCATGCTGCTGAACTCCATCGCGTCAGCCGCTCCTGCCGATTCCTCGGAAGATGAGATCATCGAGGATGTTGAGATCATCGAGGAACTTGAAGAGGTGATCGAAGAGGCGCCCCAGCCGGCTCCCGCGATGAGCGAGCTCCAGCCATCATCGGCATCAGTCGCCAAACCTGCGGCACAAGTCCCGGTGCCCGAGCCCGAAGAGAACGATCTTTGGGCCATCGAGGACCTCGAAGGGGAACCGGAGTTGGCGGAAAGCGCCCCGGCTTCGGCGTCCCGTCCGGGAGCACCGGACCCGCTGACGACCGCGACCCTTGCCGAGCTCTACGTATCGCAGGGCTTTCTCGAGAAGGCGCAGAACATCTATCGCGAGCTCCTCACCGCCCATCCGGGCAACCAGCAGTACCGTTTAAGGCTCGAGGAACTGGCCGAACTGCAGGAACTGCAGCTTAGCCCTGCAGATCTCGCGCCCGCTCAGGCGCCCGCTGCAACACCGCCTCCAGCCGCACCTGCAGCACCTGTAGCACCTGTAGCACCGCAAGAAATGTCCGAACCGGTAAACGTTGCTCCGGAGCTTTTCGTCGAGCCGGCCGGTCTCGCCGAGGCGGCGGCGCCACTTGCGGCGCCCTTTGCACCTGCGCTACCAGTCGCCTCCGAACAGATCCCCGCTGCCGCAGCAGGTTTATCCGCTGCCTTTGCCGGGATGGAATCACCGGCGGAACAGGAGGCCGCTCCGCTTGAAAATCCTCGCCACGAAGACGCGGGGGGGACGGAAGAGGGCGTGGAAAGCGCCCTGGAGCGCTGGCTGGAAAACATAAGGAGAAGAAAAGATGGGGTTTAAGGCAATTCTGCGGGAGATCGTCGAGGAGAGCGGAGGGGGGCTGGGCGGCGTCATCATGGGGTATGACGGCATCGCCATAGAGGAGTTTCTGCGTGAAGAAAGCGGCGTGGACGTACAGACCATGACCGTGGAATACGCCTCCGTGCTCAAGGAGATCAAAAGGACGGTCGGCGTGCTGAAAACCGGCGACCTGGAAGAGGTTTCCATCATCAGCGAGAGGTGCTGCGTCATCGTGCGCGGCATAAGCGATGAGTTCTTCGTGGCGCTGGTGCTTCCCGCCGACGGCAACTTCGGAAAGGCCCGCTACCTCTTGAAACGCGCCGCACCCGGGCTCAGGGAGGAACTCAAATGAGCGATGCCAAGCCGAAGGTGCTCGTTTTACACGGGCCGAACCTGAACCTCCTTGGGGTCCGGGAGCCCGGCGTCTACGGGACCATGACCCTTGACGGGATCAACAAGGAGCTTGCCGCGCTGGCCGAAGAGCTGTCGCTCGAGCTCAAGATCCTGCAAAGCAACAGCGAAGGCGACCTGGTGGACGCCATCCAGGGGGCCATGGCGGACTGCCGCGGCATCCTGATCAACCCCGCCGCTTATACCCACACGAGCGTCGCCATCCGCGACGCGATCGCTGCCACGGCGCTTCCGGCCGTGGAGGTGCACCTCTCCAACGTCCACGCCCGGGAAGCCTTCCGAAGCCACAGTTACATCGCCCCTGTTGCGGTCGGCCAGATCTGCGGTTTCGGCGCCGACAGCTACCTTTTGGGGCTCAGAGCCCTCGCCAAACGGCTGGGAAAATAAGATTGTCTTACGGACGGAATTATGATAGGTAACAGAATCCCCGCGGCCCGAGAGTGCCTGAAACGGTTCAACGCCGATCTGTTGCTGGTGACAAACCTCAGCAACATCAGGTATCTAACCGGTTTTACCGGCAGCGAGGCGCTGCTCATTCTCTCTCCAGAAGACGGGTGGTTTCTCACCGATTCCCGTTACACCTCACAGGCGGGCGCCGAGGTCACGGGCGCAAAGGTCATCGAGTTCTCGAGCCGGATGGACGGGCTGGTCGAGCGGCTGCAAGAGCTTCGCCCCGCCAGGGTCGCCTTCGAGGCCGGCTCCACCACCGTTGCCTTCTACCAGGAACTCTGCGGCAAGACGCCGGGGATCGAATACCTTCCCGCCGACGCGGAACTCGCCGGGCTGCGCACCGTCAAGGATGCCGGCGAACTGGCGATCCTGGAGCAGGTAGCCGCCATCGCCTCCGAGGCGCTCCTCGAGACGGTGGCGCGCCTGAAGCCGGGCATGACCGAAGCCGAGGTCGCCTGGATGCTTGAAGTGGCGATGCGCGAAAAGGGGGCGGAAGGGAAATCCTTCGATTTCATCGTGGCCTCCGGCGAGCGCGGCGCACTGCCGCACGGTCGGGCCTCGGAGAAGAAACTTGCCGCGGGAGAACTGGTCACCATAGATTACGGTGCCATCTACCGGGGCTACTGCTCGGACGAGACGGTGACCGTCTGTCTGGGAGAACCCGACGCGAAAAAGCGAGAGGTGTACGAGACCGTTCTGGCTGCCCAGCGGGCGGCCATGGAGGCGGTGCATCCCGGCATGAGTTTCAAGGACCTGGACGTCAAGGCGCGCGATCTCATCGCGGGCAAGGGATACGGGGCCTATTTCGGTCACGGCCTCGGGCACGGTGTCGGCATCGACATCCACGAACACCCGGCCGCGTCGCCGCGCAGCAAGCACGTCATCCAGGAGGGGATGGTCTTCACCATCGAGCCGGGGATCTACATCCCTGAGTGGGGTGGGGTCCGTATCGAGGACACCGTGGTCGTCGAGAAAAACGGCTGCCGCCCGATCACCAGGGTCCCGAAGGAACTGATGATAGTTTAAAGTCCCCCTGCATAAAAGGGGTAGGCTCAAAGCGCAAGATTGTTTTTAGGGGGGCTGTTCCGGCTGCAACGGGGCGGCCCACAACCATGCAATAAAGGAGAAAGATGTGGATATAAAAGACCTGAAGATGCTGATCAAGATGGTAACGGAGACCGATATCACCGAGTTCGAGCTGGAGAACACCGACGAGAAGGTGGTCATCAAGAGGGGCTGCGCCGCACCGCAGTTCCAGATGCAGGCGCCCGTTGCCTACCAGTACGCACCGGCCGCTCCCGTCGCTCCGGCCGCCGCCCCCGCAGCTCCGGCTGCCGCTCCCGCAGCTCCGGCCGCTGAGAAGGAGCAGGGCGACGTGATCACCTCTCCCATCGTCGGCACCTTCTACCGCGCTCCCGCCCCGGACGCCGCTCCCTACGTTGAAGTCGGCCAGATCGTCGAGAAGGGGCAGGTGCTCTGCATCGTCGAGGCGATGAAGCTCATGAACGAGATCGAGGCGGAGTTCAAGTGCAAGATCGTGAAGATCTGCAAGGAGAACGCCCAGCCGGTCGAGTACGGCGACGCCCTGTTCGTGGTGGAGAAGCTGTAATCAAACAGATTGAGATGAAGGTCGAGCCTTGGATCGGAGTGCCGATCTGAGCCCTGACCTTCATCTGTTTCCCGGAGACATCGATGTTCCATAAAATTCTTATCGCCAACCGGGGGGAGATCGCCCTCCGGATCATCAGGACCTGCAAGGAGATGGGGATCAAGACGGTCGCCGTCTACTCCTCGGCCGACTCCGAGTCGCTGCACGTGAAGCTCGCCGACGAGAGCGTCTGCATCGGACCGGCCCCGAGCCTTTCCAGTTACCTGAACATCAACGCCATCATCTCCGCGGCGGAGCTGACCGACGCCGAGGCGATCCATCCCGGCTACGGTTTCCTATCCGAGAACCCGCGCTTCGCCGAGATCTGCGAGAAATGCGGCATCACCTTCATCGGCCCCACCGCCGAGAGCATGCGCATCATGGGTGACAAGATCTCCGCGCGTCAGGCGGTCATCAAGGTCGGTGTGCCCATCCTCCCCGGCACCAAGGAGGGGGTGAACGACGTCAACGAGGCGATCAAGGTCGCCAAGGAGATCGGTTTCCCCGTCATCATCAAGGCGACGGCGGGCGGCGGCGGGCGCGGCATGAAGATCGTGCACTCCCCGGCGGCTCTTCCGAACGCCTTCATGACCGCAAGGTCCGAGGCGCAGACCGGCTTCGGCAACCCCGAGGTCTACATCGAGCGCTACTGCGAGAACCCGCGCCACGTCGAGATCCAGGTCCTTGCCGACAAGCACGGCAACGTCATCCACCTGGGCGAGCGCGACTGCTCCATCCAGCGCCGTCACCAGAAGGTTATCGAGGAGGCACCCTCCACCGTCACCACCCCCGAACTCAGGAAAAAGATGGGCGAGGCTGCGGTTGCCGCCGCGAAGGCGGTCAACTACAACAGCGTCGGCACCATGGAGTTCCTGGTCGACAAGAACAACAACTTCTACTTCATGGAGATGAACACCCGCGTTCAGGTGGAGCACCCGGTCACCGAAATGATCACCGGCGTCGACATCGTGAAGGAGCAGATCCGCTCCGCTTACGGCGAGAAACTCCGCTACACGCAGGATGACATCAAGATCAAGGGGCACGCCATCGAGTGCCGCATCAACGCCGAAGACTCGGTGAAGTTCACCCCGTGCCCCGGCAAGATCACCGACCACCATACCCCGGGCGGTCTCGGTGTCCGCGTCGACTCCTTCGTCTACACCAACTACACCGTCGTCCCGCACTACGACTCGCTCATCGCGAAGCTCATCGTGCATGCCGACACGAGGGACGAGGCGATCAAGCGTATGGCCCGCGCCCTCGACGAGTACATCGTCGACGGGATCAAGACCACCATCCCGTTCCACAAGCGGATCATGGCAAACAAGGACTTCATCGAAGGGAACATAGATACCGGTTTCATCGAAAGGCTGGTGCTGGAGTAAACTATGGACTTTCCCGAAGAACTCAAATACAGCAAGGAGCATCTCTGGGTGCGCGTCGAAGGTGACCGGGCCGTCATCGGCATCACCGATTACGCGCAGGTGGAGCTTGGCAACGTGACTTCGGTAGAGCTTCCCGAGCCGGGCGACGAACTGGAGCAGGACGACTCCTTCGGCTCCATCGAGGCGAGAAAGACGGTCGCCGACCTCTACGCGCCGCTTTCCGGGACCGTGATCGAGTCCAATTCCGAGCTCGCCACCGCACCGGAGTTCGTGAACGACGACCCTTATGACGGCGGCTGGCTTGTCGTCATCGAGATGGCCGACCCTGAGGAGCTGAACCTCCTCATGTCCGCCGAGCTGTACGAGGACACCGTCTCAGTCTCGGAAGAATAACAAGAAGTTGCACCCGATATACCAGAAAAGGCGAGAGATCCTCTCGCCTTTTCCTTTTGTTTCATAAGCCTCATCCCGGAGCTTTAATCGTGACCATCAATATCGGACACATCAAGTACGCGAACTGCACTCCCATCTTCACCGCCCTCGAATCCCACTTCGACTGCACCGGCTATCGTTTCGTCGACGGCGTCCCGTCGCAATTGAACGCGATGCTCAGGGCAGGCGGCATAGACTTAAGCCCTTCCTCGTCCATCGAATACGCCACGGCGCACGAGCAGTACTGTCTGCTGCCGGAGCTTTCCATCAGCGCCATCGGACCGGTGAAGAGCGTCTTCATGTTCTCGCGAGTGCCGATCGAGGAATTGGACGGCGCCGCCATCGGCCTCACCGCAGAATCGGATACCTCGGTGAACCTTCTGAAGGTGCTGCTCGCCCGCAAGTACGGGTTCAGTAACACCTTCGAACGGACCACACTGCCGCTTGCCGAGGCCCTGGAGCACTTCCCCGGCCTGCTCCTCATCGGTGACCTGGCGCTCAAAGGGGCCGCCTCCGGTTCCGACTTCTTCTGTTACGACTTGGGGCAGCTCTGGCACGAGTTCACCGGACTTCCCTTCGTGTTCGCCCTCTGGATCGTGCGGCGCGACGCTGCGCGCGAAAAGCACGCGGAGCTTAAGGCGCTCGCCAGGGACCTGGTGGCCGCGAAAAAGCTCGCATATGACAGCTACGCCGAGATAGCCGCAGGAAGTGAGGAGCGCGCCTGGCTGAGCGAGGAGGCGCTGGTGGATTACTGGCAGACCATCTCGTACGAGCTCACCGAGACTCATCTGGAAGGGGCACGCCTTTTCTTCCGGCACGCCTTCGAGATGGGGCTCATCCCGAGTCTGCCGGAGTTGCGTTTTCTGGAGTAGGGGAGAAGAAGTGCGGCTGGGCGAGTTGAAACGATGGTCCCGGCGTTTGAAATTTATTTTTTGAAGTTCAAACGCTCGTCCCTCGATTTGAATTTCAGTTTTCGAAATTTAACTCGCGTCTCGAGGAATTAAACAGATCTTTCCGGCGTTTGAAAATTATTTTTGAAGTTCAAACGCTCGTTCCTCGATTTGAATTTCGGTTTTTGAAATTTAACTCGCGTCTCGATGAATTGAACAGATCCTTCCGGCGTTTGAAATTTATTTTTTGAAGTTCAAACGCTCGTCCCTCGATTTGAATTTCAGTTTTCGAAATTTAACTCGCGTCTCGATGAATTGAACAGCTCCTTCCGCCGTTTAAATTTATTTTTTGGAATTCAAACGCGCGTCACTCGATTTGAACTTCGGCTTTCGAAATTTAATTCGCGTCTCGATGAATTGAACGGGACCTTTCGCTGTTTGAAATATTTTTTTTAATTTCAAACGCGCCTCGGGCTCGTTCATTTCGAACCGGCGCTTCTATATCTCTCCTGCCGCTTTTTTTCTGCGATAGTCGGAAAGGATCCGTGCATGGTCGAAGCAGAGTGGTGCAGGGAGGGCGTCAATGGGGAATACACCGAATGCTGCCGCATCGTCGCCCGCGTTGGGGGTGCCGGTAGCCGTGGCTACGTACACGGTCGAGATGTTGTGGCTGCGCTTATCGCGGGCCGGGTCCGAGTAACATCCCAGCAGCCGCAACTTCTCTTCGTCCAGCTCGAGGCCGATCTCTTCCTGCATCTCCCGTACGGCCGCATGCTCCAGCGTTTCGCCGTAATCGACAAACCCGCCCGGGATGGCCCAACCGAAAGGCTCGTTTTTGCGCTCGATGAGCACGACCCCTTCGGGGAGTTCGACGATCACGTCCACGGTCGGCAGAGGGTTCTTGTACTGTTTAACCTTGGCCCCGCAGGCGGGGCAGGCGAGGAAGTCAAAAGGCATCACGAGCCTCCGGTTCAATAGTGGATACAAAAAAAGGGAGGACGTTTCGGTCCTCCCTTTTATGGTACAGCAGATTGTTCTTGGTACTACTTCTTCTTCTTGGCGCCTGCAGCTTTCTTGGAAGCTTTGAGCGGGTTGATCTTGGCGTCGTCGGTCTTGATCTCAACCTTGACGTGGGTAGCGAAGTTGCAGATACCGCCGACCCACTTCTTCTCGGGGGCCGGGTATGCGCTGCAAACCTTCCCGATGGAGCCATCGACGACCCTGTCGCACCCTTCGCAGTTCTCTACGATGAGCTGGCAGGAACCTTCGGTAAATACACAACCCTGTTTACCCCAGAAAGTGCACTCGGCACCAGGAAGTACGGTTTGACATTGCATGTTTTAAGCCTCCTCAATTGCTTCGTAATCGTTGATAAAAGACACTCTACCAATTTCGAAAGAAAAATGTCAACCCACTTTTTTCCCGAAAACTTGACTCTCCTCCCGCATTGAATTAATCTCTAGTAATTATTCTGTCAGGCCGCTTGGCACTCATGTTTTCGATGTCTTATCCATCGGAGATCCCGAGTTTTGCCACAGCAGACGGCCTTACTATCAATTGTCCCTGGAGGGTTTATGCAGCGAATCACTTTCGGCACTTCCGGCTGGCGCGGCATCATGTGTGAGGACTTCATCTTTGAGAATGTTAAGGTAGTGACCCAGGCGATTGCCGACCACGTTAAGAGTACCGGCGAAGCGAACAAAGGCATCATCGTCGGGTACGATTCCAGGTTCATGGGGGAAGCGTTCGCGAAGGAGTCGGCGCGCGTCCTGACCGGCGCCGGTATCCCCACCTTTTTGTGTGTACGCGATACTCCCACCCCGGTTATATCCTTCGAGATCCTGAGAAGGGGCGCCGCGGGCGCCATCAACTTCACCGCAAGCCACAATCCCCCCGAGTACAACGGCATCAAGTTCTCTCCCTCTTGGGGCGGCCCTGCGCTCCCCGAGACCACCAACGACATAGAGCGTCGCGCAAACGAGATGTCCGGCGAAATCTGCTACAACGAGTGCCCTCTCGACGAGGCCGCCCAGAAGGGACTCCTTGAAGAGATCGACCCGATGCAGGATTATCTCGCGGACCTTGCCAAAAAAGTCGATTTCGCCGCCATCGCCAAACTGGGCACCGTTGCCGTCAATCCTCTCTACGGAACGGCGCGCGGCTACCTCGCCGAACCGCTCAAGGCCCACGGCGTGAAGGTCGTGCAGATGAACGCCAACCGCGATCCGTACTTCGGCGGCTTCCCCCCCGAGCCCAGCGAGAAGTATATCCACGATTTCATAAAACTTGTACAGCAGGACCCGGAAATTTCTCTCGGCATCGCCACGGACGGCGACGCGGACCGCTTCGGCATCGTCGACGGCGACGGCAGCTTCATTGAGCCTAACTACATCATCGCGCTGCTTCTTGACTACCTGGTCCGTGTGAAGGGGATGACCGGCGGGGTGGGGCGCTCGGTGGCCACCTCTCACCTGGTGGACGCGGTGGCGAAGATGCACGGCATCAAGGTGTACGAAACACCCGTGGGCTTCAAGTACGTCGGGGAACTCATCAGCCAGGGGAAAATCATTATCGGCGGCGAGGAGAGCGCGGGTTTATCCATCAAGGGGCACGTCCCCGAGAAGGACGGCATCCTCGCCTGCCTGCTGGTGGCGGAGATGGTGGCGCACGAGGGGATGCCGGTCAAGGCTCTTTTGGAGCGACTCTACAGCAAGGTCGGGCGCTACCTAACCAAGAGGGTGAACATCACGCTCTCCCCTGAGCTTGAGGAGTCCTTCCCGCAGACCATCGCCGCGACCCCGGCGAGCTTTGCCGGAGAGGCTGTGCGGGAAAAGATCACCGTGGACGGGAACAAGTTCCTTCTCGAGGACGGCAGCTGGCTTTTGTTCCGCAAGTCCGGCACCGAGCCGGTGGTGCGTCTTTACTGTGAGGCGTCGAGCGAGGATCGTCTCCAGGCGCTGGTGGAAGCGGGCCGGGCGTTCATCCTCGGCAAATAGGAAGGGGAAGCTAGTCAGACAAGGGACGCAGACGCCAAAGGGAAATCGTTCTTCCCCCGGCGCTCTGCGTCTCCTTTTTCCGTCGCCGCTTTTTTGCGCGGCAGCCGACCGCATCGCAGGCAGCGCTTCGAATGCAACGACGATACCCGTTCACGGTCGTGGTAGAACTTCCTTCGCACATTCCCGCACTTACCGCTTCGTGATTGTCCTTCTTTCCGCCGCCGTCGCATGCGGAGCGGGAATTGCACTTCCTGCCGTAAACTCTGGATAAAAAAAGTACCTGACCACTTTACTGTTGTTTTGGGGTCGTTTAGGGGTTGTTCTTTCGACAAGCTTTGCGCTATGATTACGGGACTAATTAGAAGGGAGGGTCTATGTGGGACTACACCGATAAAGTAAAAGAACATTTCCTCAACCCTAGGAACGTGGGCGAGATAACGGATGCTGATGCGGTCGGCGAGGTGGGAAGCCTGGCCTGCGGCGATGCCCTTAAACTCTTTATAAAGCTGGACGAAAATAAGGAACGCATCGTCGACGCGAAATTCCAGACCTTCGGCTGCGGCAGCGCCATCGCCTCCTCCTCCGCCCTCACCGAGATGGTGAAGGGGAAGACCCTTGACGAGGCGCTGGAGATCACCAATCAGCAGATCGCCGATTTCCTGGGCGGGCTTCCGGAAGAGAAGATGCACTGCTCCGTCATGGGGCAGGAAGCGCTCGAAGCCGCCATCGCCAAGTACCGCGGCGTCGAGGCGCCTGCTCACGGCCACGGTCATGACCACGTCGAGAGCGAGGGGGAGCTCGTCTGCAAGTGCTTCGGGCTGACCGACGTCTTCCTTAAGAAGGTCATCGCCTCGAACAAGCTGCACACCGCCGAGCAGGTCACCCACTTCACCAAGGCGGGGGGCGCCTGCGGCGGCTGCATCCCGAAGATCAAGGAACTGATCGCCGAGGTGATGGGCGAAGAGAAGAAGGCGGCGGCAGAGAAGCCCTCAAAGCTCACCAACCTGCGGAAGATGCAGCTCATCCAGGAGACCCTGGAGAACGAGGTGCGTCCGCAGCTTTGGGCTGACGGCGGCGACCTCGAACTGATCGACATCGACGGCTCCACCGTCCAGGTCGCTTTCAGGAAGGCCTGCGCCGGCTGCGCATCCTCCGGCTACACCGCCAAATTCGTCGAGCAGAAGCTGCGCGAACTTGTTTCCCCCGACATCACCGTGCAGGAGGTCCAGGGATGAGAGAGATCTATCTTGATAACAACGCCACCACCAAGGTGGACGAGCGCGTTTTCGAGGAGATGCGTCCCTATTTCTGCGAACTGTACGGCAACCCGAGTTCCATGCACTTCTTCGGCGGGCAGGTACAGAAGAAGGTGGACGAGGCGCGCGCCCGCGTCGCCTCTCTTCTCGGTGCCCTGCCGGACGAGATCGTTTTCACCGCATGCGGCACCGAGAGCGACAACGCAGCTATCCGCTCGGCGCTCGAGGTGTTCCCGGAGAAGCGTCACATCATCACGAGCCGCGTCGAGCACCCGGCCGTGCTGACCCAGTGCCGCAACCTCACAAAGCGCGGCTACCGCGTCACTGAGCTGAACGTGGACGGCAACGGCCAGCTCGATCTGAACGAACTCGAGAGGGCGCTGGACGACGATACCGCCATCGTCTCCCTCATGTACGCGAACAACGAAACCGGCGTGATCTTCCCCATCGAGGAAGCCGCCAGGATCGTGAAGAAGAAGGGAGCCATCTTCCACACCGACGCGGTGCAGGCGGTAGGAAAGATCCCGCTGAACATGGCGGAGTCCGCCATCGACATGCTCTCCCTTTCCGGGCACAAGCTGCACGCCCCGAAAGGCGTCGGCGTCCTCTTCGTGCGTCGCGGCACGCCGTTCCGTCCGCTTTTGGTCGGCGGGCACCAGGAGCGCGGGCGCAGGGCGGGCACCGAGAACACCGCATCCATCATCGCCATGGGTAAGGCGTGCCAGCTTGCCGAGCAGTACATGGCCGAGGAAGCGGGGCGCGTGCGCGAGATGCGCGATCGTCTCGAGCGCGAACTGACCGCGCTGATTCCCAACACACGCATCAACGGCGGCGGCACCGACCGTCTCCCCAACACCCTCTCCATCGCCATGGAGTTCGTGGAAGGGGAGGGGATCCTGCTCCTTCTTTCCGAGAAGGGGATCTGTGCTTCCTCCGGCAGCGCCTGCACCTCCGGCTCGCTCGAGCCCTCACACGTGCTGCGCGCCATGGGCGTTCCTTTCACCTGCGCCCACGGTTCCATCCGCTTCTCGCTTTCCAGGTTCACCACCGACGACGACATCGACGCGGTGATCAAGGAACTGCCGCCCATTATCATCCGGCTGCGCGAGATGTCGCCGTTCGGGCGCGAGTACCTGGTTCAGAAGTAAATCCGCGGTCCGAAAGACAACTGACGGAGCAAAAGAAAAGGGGTGAGCATGTCAATGCTCACCCCTTGTTTCATCGTGCGAGAGGAAAAAATCATTGGTTGAGATCTGTCTGGAAAAGGTAAAAGCCAGGATCACGGAAGGGAAGTTCCTGGAAGACATTACGTTCGAGATCGCACGCAATCAGCACTGGGCTGTTGTCGGTGCGAACGGCTCCGGCAAGTCGGCGCTGGGAAAACTGCTTTGCAACGGTCTTCCCGTGCTGTCCGGCACGAGCCGCGTTCCGGAGAACTCCGCCTACGTCTCCTTTGAGAAGATCAACGAGATCCTGGAGGTCGAACGCTACAACGATGACTCCGACTTCCTGGGTTACGTGACGGAAGGGACGCGGGTGGACAAGTTCATCCTCTCCGGCAGCGATGCGGACGAGGCGCGGCTCGCGGAACTGGCACAGGAATTCGGCTTCACCAAGATCCTGGAGCGCGGCATCAAGTTCCTCTCGACCGGTGAGATGCGCAAGACCCTTATCTGCAAGGCGCTGTTGCAGGACCCCGAGCTGCTGGTGCTCGACGAGCCTTTCGACGGCCTTGACCGGGACTCGAGCACGGTACTCAAACAGCTGATCAGCCGCTGCATCGAGCGCGGGACCCAGGTGGTGCTCCTTTTGAACCGCTTTAGCGAGATCATGCCGGAAACAACGCACATAGCGTATATAAAGGAATGCCGCATCCTCATGTCCGGCGTGAAAGAGGAGCTGCTGGAGTCCGAAGCGCTGCGCCGCTTCCATGCCTTTCACTACACCCTCCCGGCCGTCCTGCCGGAGGTCGACACGGCGCGCAGCGCGCCGCCCCTTGTGCCCGGCGAGCCGCTCATCGACATGAAAAACGTCTCGGTCCGTTACGGGGAGAAGCAGATTCTGAACGGGGTCACCTGGACCGTGCGGGAAGGGGAGCACTGGAAGATCAGCGGGCCGAACGGCTCGGGGAAATCGACGCTCTTGAGCCTCATAAGCGGCGACAACCCGCAGGCCTACGCCAACGACATCAGCCTCTTCGGCCGTAAGAAGGGGAGCGGTGAAAGCGTCTGGGACATCAAGAAGCGGATCGGCCTCGTCTCCACCTCGTTGCAGCAGGAGTACCGTGTGGCCGGTACGGTGAAGGTGGCAGTCATCTCGGGGATGTACGATTCCATCGGTATGTACTCGCAGTACACGCTGCGCCAGCAGGAGATCGCGCTAGAGTGGCTCGACATCCTGCACATGGGGCACCGGAAAGACCACGCCTTCCGCGACCTCTCCTACGGCGAACAGCGCCTAGTCCTTCTCGCCCGCGCCATGGTGAAACAGCCGGATCTTTTGATCCTGGACGAGCCGTGCCAGGGACTGGACGACGTGAACCGGGAGATGGTGCTGAAGCTGATCGACCACCTGGGGCGCACCGGTAACACCCAGATCCTCTACGTGAACCATAACTCCGATGACAGCATCCCCTGCATATCCAACAGCATGGAGCTGGTGCCGGCCGCCGCTGGCGGCTACACCGCGGTGATCGGATAGCGCTACGGGTATTGTCGCCAGTACTCCAGGCCTGCGTAGGCATCCTGGAAACCGAAGCGCTTGAGCCCCTCCGCGTATGGTGAGGATTGTGCCGGTTCCCCGTTGATCCGCTCCACGGTCACCCTTTTCAGCGGGTTGAAGTCCCGGCTTACCAGTATCGTGAAGAAGGAGAGGTAGCGCTCCAGAAACGGGTGATCCGGTTCCGCTGTAAACTCCAATTCTTTCCCGAAACGCTTTGAAACCAGGACGAGACGCGGCCCGTGGTAGACCAGATGCGTGGAGGGGACGCGGGACGGGAGCGTCTCGTGCAGCCCCGCGATGCCGCTGCCGCAAAACGACGCCGGGTCCGTCGCGTTCAGCCAGTAGATCGCCTCCCCCGGCAGTCCCCTCTGCAGCAGCCGAAAGGCCTGGGGCGAGATGAACTGCAACCCCTGGATCCCCTCGAAGAACTGACCGGACAGCACCTCGCCCGACATCTCCATGATGCGCAGCGTTCTGAAGAGCCTCCCCCACTGCAGAGGCGGCATTTCCCGCGCCGCCAACTCCCTGAAGAGGATCCCGTAGCGCTCCAACAGCACGCGGACGCGGTCCTTGTTGCGCTCCTCCTGCTCGAGCACGTCCGCCGCCTCGGTCGAACTCGGCAGGAGGTACCAGTTGCCGGGTCCTTCCTGCACACGGCTCCAGCGTGTCCCGAGCGGGCGCCGCAGGTGGCGCGCATGTCCCGGCTCCGCGTTGGGGAGCTCGAAACGGTTCAGGATGCCTCGGCGCACCGCGGCGAAGGAGTCGTTGCTCAATTCGCCGTGCCAGGCGCCTTGCCAGAGCTCACCGTTCACTTCGCCGGACGGTCTTCCCGAGATGGAGCAGATCGAGGAGAGACTGTAACGCCCCATGGGGTCGGGGATGAGCCGGGGAGGGACGGAGCGGCCGGGCTCATCCCCGAATTCCTTCGCATCGCGAAAAAGGTCGAGGTCTTCGGGGAAAGCGAAGGAGAGCCTGCGCTCGCCGCAGCCGAACCAGAGGAGGTCGCTCGTCTGCATGAGACTGTCGAGCCACCCCCCGAAATAAGGCGCCAGGCGCGCGGGGAGAACCTCCTCCTCCCACATGGGCGCGGCAAGCGGAATGCCGAGCAACTGCTCCAGCCGGGTCCTCAGATCGTCCGCCTTATCTCCCGGAGCGGTCAAGCCATGGAAGTGGGCCAGGAACAGGGGAAGCTGGACGACATCGAGGGCTTCGAAGGCCGGCTTTCGCGAGCGGCGCAGCATGCGCAGCAGCGCCTCGAGGTTCACCGCGTCGCAAACCTCGGGCTCGACGCTCTTTTCGGTGAACCGGTCGAGGAGCACCGCTTCGGTCTCCTCCAGGGTCGCGAGGGCGTCACGCAACTGGTGCTCCAGCAACCCGAGCCTTTCCTGCAACCAGGCAACCGGCACCGGTCCGTAGTAGCTTAACCACCGACCGATAACCCTCGTCGCCCACGGTTCCTCTTCCTCCGCTACCCCCTCGCTGTAACCCTCCCTTTCCCAAAGTTTCAGCAGCGCTTTAAATAGCCGACCTCGAAGCGCCGCATCCTCGACGAGTGGCTCGAAGACCACCTCCTCTTTGGAAAAGGCGAGCCCCCGCGCTATCTCTGGAACCATCTCCAGGGCGGCGAAGAGCGGCGCTGCCGTGCGCGGAGGCCTCAAAAGGACGATCCTCTCCGCCACCTGCGGGAGCAATTCCTCGTTGCCGTCGCCATCGCGCCGCACCGCCTCCAGAAGGAGAGGCCATTCTTCTTCCGGGACCAAAAGCCGCTCCTTCACCCAGTCGATCAGCTCCCGTGCCGATTCAGGGGCGTATCCCTGCGCCGTGCGCTGCCGCTTTCCCTCGAAGAGCCGGACCAGCTCCTCGGGCAGGCGCGGGCGCAGGTGCGGTGAGAGCGCCATCTCTTTGAGCAACTCACCCCCAAGCGACGATCTGCGACCGCCTCCCAGGGTGTCGTCCTCGTAGACGTACTTGTTGGTCTGCTGCCAGATGAGCCCGCGGGCAAAGGGAGAGGCCTTTTCGGTGCGGACCCGCGTGACGGCGATGGTGCCGTCCTGGACCTCCTCGAGGAGACCTTTCAGGTGCAAGAGGTCGAAGTCGTCCTTCAGGGCGGAGCGCCAGGTCTCGAGCAGCACCGGGAAGTCGCGGTACTTGAGCACCGAGGCGAGAAGACGCTTCGAGCGGAGCCGGTTCAACCACAGCGGCATCCTTCTCTTGAAGCTGCTGCGCGACAAGAGAAGAGCACGCCCGGCGTTCTCGCGGAAGCGTGCCCCGAAGTAACCGCTTCCCTCCAGCGATTCCCTGAGGAGCGTCTCGACGTTCTCCGGCGTAACCAGTTCCAGGATCTCCTCCACCTGTTCCAGTTCGTCAGGGAGCAAAAGGGCGATCCCATCGTTGTTGTAGAAGGCCTGCAGAGGGTAGCCGTAGCGCTTCTCGAAGGCGGCGGTGAGCGCGAAGGTGAAGGGGCGGTTCACGGCGTTGCCCCAGAGCGTGTGCAGGATGATCTGCTGCGTCTCGGCCCCTCCGACACGGTCCCGGAACTGTTCGACCAGCATGTGATGGCGGTGGGGAAGGGGGGCGCGCGTCGCTTCCCGCTGCAGCTTGAGGTACCCCTCAAGCGCCTCGGCGGCGCCGGCATCCATGAAGTGGCGCTCCATAAGCCGCGCGGCGAGTGCCGGTTTCCCGAGCTGTTCCTCGCTCTGCTCCAGAAAACCGGCGATCCTCTCCGAGAGGAAAAAGTCGCGGTCCAGCTCCTCGGCGCGCCAAAACGGTATGATCTGCTGGGACTTCCGGGCCGGGACCACCAGCACGGTGCTGTGTGTGATCTCGGTGATCTGCCAGACCTGTGCCCCAAGTGCGAAGGTGTCGCCGAGCCTTCTTTCCCAGACGAACTCCTCGTCCAGCTCACCGATCTTCGCGCCGCTTTCTTTCAGGCGCAACTCGAAGTAGCCGCGCTCCGGGATGGTCCCCCCTTCCAGGTAGACCAGCATGGAGAGCTCGGGACGCGCGGCGATGGTCTCCTCGATACGGTCAACCGTCACCCGCGGGCGCAGCTCAGGAACACGGGTGTCGGCGTATTTGCCTTCCAGCATGCCGACGACGATGTCGAACTGCCGTCTGGTCAGGTTGCGATACGGGTAGCAACTCTTCAGGAAATCGAAGAGCTCTTCCAGGTGCCATTTCTCCGGGAGGGTCATGGCGAGGACGATCTGGGCGAGGAGATCGAGCGGCGCCTCGACCGGATGCAGTTCCTCGATCTCGCCGTCGGCTATGGCGCGCGCGATGACCGCGGCGCAGACGAAATCCATCCCGAAGGTGGGGAAGAGCGTCCCGCTGCTCACCTCTCCCACGCCGTGCCCTGAGCGCCCGATGCGCTGAATGGCGGAGGAAATGGAGCGCGGCGTCTGGATCAGCACGACGCTGTCGAGCCGCCCTATGTCGATGCCCAGTTCAAGGGAGTTGGTGGCGACGATCGCCTTGAGTTCGCCTCTTTTCAGCCGCTCTTCCACGGCGAGCCGGATTTCCCGCGAGAGGGAGCCGTGGTGCGAGTAGGCGAGTTCCTCGCCGGAGAGCTCGTTGATGAGCCGGGTGACCTTTTCCGTGGTCCTGCGGCTGTTCGCGAAGAAAAGCGTCGAGCGGTGCCGGGCGATGATGTCGATGAAGCTCTCCCCGAGCGCGGGCCAGAACTCTTCCTCGGCCGGGCCGTGTACCGCGTTCGGTGCACTGATCCCGATGCTGAAGCGTTTTTCCTGCTCTCCGCGCACCAGTGCCACCGGGCGCGGCTGGTAGCGCTCTCCCACCTGCCGGAATCCGCCCACGAAGGCGGCCACCGTTTCCAGGGGGCGCACCGTTGCGGAAAGTGCGATGCGCTGGAACTCGCCGCTCAAAAGGGTCAGCCGCTCGACGGCGGTGATGAGGTGGGTGCCGCGCTTGTCACCTGCGACGGCGTGGATTTCGTCGAGGATCACCGTGGCGACGCCTGTGAGTGCGGCCCGGCTTCCCTTCGAGGTGAGGAGGATGTTGAGACTTTCCGGTGTGGTGATGAGGATCTCGGGTGGATGGCGCAGCATGCGGCGGCGCTCGGAGCCTGGGGTGTCGCCGCTTCGCGTCTGCACGCCGATGGCGGGAAAGGGCTCCCCCTCGCTTTCAAAGACCCGGCGCAACTGTTCGAGCGGTGCCAGGAGGTTGCGCCGCACGTCGTTGTTGAGCGCCTTCAGCGGCGATACGTAGATGACCCTCGTTTCCCCGGCGGACCAGGCCCCGGTGATCAGTTGGTTCAGCGCCCAGAGAAACGCGGCCAGGGTCTTGCCGCTGCCGGTCGGAGCCGTCACGAGCACGTGGCGCTCCTGGCTGATCTCGCTCCAGGCGCGCAACTGGACGTCGGTCGGTTGACCGAGGGTGTCGGCGAACCATTTCTGTACCAGGGGATGAAAGTGTCTGAGGACGGTTGAGGACATAGCTATGACTTTAGGCGAAGGTGGAGCGCTCTTCAAGTCGTTCATCTCTTTTGTGAGGCACCTGCGGGTCCTGCATGAGCGCGCGCCCGATCTATTGTCTCAAGTGAGAGGGGCTATGAGCCGAGTTTATAGAGGAAGGGAACGAGCCGATAAACAGCAATCCTTATTGACGATCTCCTGCATGTCCCCCTCTCCCTCCGGGAGAGGGTGCCCGACGGGCGGGTGAGGGCGTTGCCGCGAAGTGAGGAAATTGCTGCCGCCGATGCCCTCACCCTTGCCCTCTCCCGGGGGGAGAGGGGATGTGGACGTTGCGTGGCGCAAGGTGCTGCTCATAAAAGTTATTTACACAGCCTGCCTCCGATGGTAATGGATGCCTCAGTATTCAATTATTTCGCGTCTCCCGGCGTTCGCCGGTAGAAGACGACGGAGGTTCGCATGAAGAGACTGTTGCTCGTGACAATGCTGGTATTGGCGGCAGCCGGGTGTTCCGGGGATAAAAGCAAGGAGCTTTACGACACCGCGCAGTTCGAGGAAAAACAGAACAACCGCGAACACGCGAAACAGCTTTACCAGGAGATCGTTGCCAAGTACCCGGAGAGTCCGGTAGCAAAACAGGCAAGCGAGCGACTTGCGGCGTTGGGTGGGAAGTAGCGCGGTTCAAGGGCAGAGGGAAACGACGGCCTCAGCGCCGGAATGCTTAAGAATCGGCGAGATTCCGGCGGCACGGCCAAAGAGCGGGGGTAAAAGTGAAACTGCGCGTTTTAGGTTGTTCCGGAGCCGAGTTCCCCGGGCACAGCCCGTCGGGTTTCCTGGTTGACGAGGGGCTGCTCCTTGATGCCGGCACCGTCGGCTCGGCACTGGAGCAGGCAGAGCAGGGGCGCATCAGGAACATCCTGGTGACCCATTCCCACCTGGACCACATCCGCAGCATCCCGCTTCTGGCCGACAATATAGTCGTTTCCGGCACGTCCCAGCGTGTCGAGGTGATCGGCACCGCGGAGGTGCTGGACGCCATCGCTTCTCACCTCATGAACGGCCTCATCTGGCCCGACTTCACGAAGATCCCGTCGCCGCAGGCGCCCGTGCTTACCTACCGCGAGATCCGCCCCGAGGAACCGTTCACCGTCGGGGCGTACCTTGTCACCGCTTGTCGGGTGAACCACCCGGTGCCGGCGGTCGGCTACCGTATCACCCGCGACGACAGCTCGATCCTCTACACCGGCGACACCGGTCCCACCGACCGGATCTGGGAACTGGCCGGAGAACTCGCCGCCCTCATCATCGAAGTTTCCTTCCCAAGCTCCATGGAGGAACTTGCCCTCATGACCGGCCACCTAACGCCGGCCCTCCTCGCCCGTGAGCTCGCCAAACTTTCCCGCCCGCCGCGCCGCGTCCTTATCACGCACCTGAAGCCGCAGTACGAGGAGACCATCATGGAAGAGCTGCGCGCCCTGTCGATCCCCGGGCTCGAGCTCCTGCAGGACGGCGGCAGGTACCGGCTTTGATGCTCACACCTGTTTCAAAATACTTCAGTTTTTTGCGACGGTAAGTGATTGAGGCTGCGGGGTGTATGCGGAGAGCGGCGGGGAAATGACCCCGCCGCTTTTGCTTTCGGATCAGGGGAAGGTGGCGAGGATGTACTGGCCGATCTTCTTGGCGTCGTCGTTGGAGATCATCCCCTCGTCGAATTTGGTCATGCCCGGACCGGGGTTGCGCATCACCTTCACGATATCCTCAGGTTTGGTGATCTTGCTGCGTTCCGCCATCGCCTTTGCTCCCAGGGGCTTCGCCGGGGTGATGGTGTTGCCGCCGTTTGGGTGGCAGACGGCGCAGTGCTGCTTGAAGAGCTGCTCGCCGCTGAGCCCGGTCGCTGACGGAGCGGGTTCCTTGGCGGCCGGACCAGCCGAAGTTGCCACGCTTTGCGGCGGGGTGACCTGCTCTTCGCTTTTCTTTTTGCATCCTGTTACCGCGGTGGAAACGAGTGCCAGAACTGCCAGGGTTACAACCAAACGCCTCTGCATGTGACACCTCCTGTTAGGGTTTTTTCATCCGGCGAGTATAGCAAATAAAGTGCAACCTGCTGGACCTGCCATTTCTTTTTCCGATTCAGGGTCCAAATTCTGAGAGAGGGGGGAGCGGAAGGGACTGGCACCTGGCGGAGCCTGTCCTCCTGTTCAGACGCTTGCGTATGGTTTGACAAAGTATTGGTAAATGTTAATCTAAGGCGTCCGTCGATAACCAAAGGAGGTGACCCATGAAGAGAATGGTCATGCTGGTCGTTTGGGCGATTTTATGTCAGATGTCCTCCACGCTTTGGGCCGCGGATGAGATGGTTCACCGCGCCAACGGCAAATTCATTCCGGACCAGCGGGATATCGAAAGCAGCCCCACCCAAGAAGATGCCTGCGAATGCTGCCAGAAGTGCAAGGCGGCTCAGAAACAGCCGACGAAACCGCCGACCGAGCGCGAGAAGGAAACCACGACCGGTTGCGAGGATTGCTGTCAGCGTTGCGGTCGACCGGTGCAGCCCCTTCCTGAAGACGTTCCCCCCGAGATCATCAACAAGCCAAGACAGAAGTGATAGAGCCGACCGAACTCAAGGCGATCAAGCTGCTGCTCTTCAAAGCGATGGGGACGACCGCGTTCGCCATCGTGGACGGTGCCGCACAGCCGGATCTCCTCGCCTCACTCGCCCAGCACCGTCCCGAATCTTATTGCCTCTTCCGAGGCGCGCTGGAGCCAGACATGGCTCGAGTCGCTCCTTATCTCGTTGCCCTGGAGCCAGAGGTCCCTTTCACCGACTGGGTTTTTTCGCTTTGGGGGCTGAGCCGGGCCATCTTCGGGCTCTCGTACCGTGACCTTCATTCCCTCAAAAGTCATTTGCGACGGCATGTCATGATCGAGTACGAAGACCGTGAGGTCTACTTCCGCTATTACGACCCGACGGTTCTGCGCAACTACCTTCCGACGTGTCTGGCGGTGGAACTTAGGGCGTTCTTTGGGGATGTTGAATGTTTCCTTGCCGAAGACGAGGAGCCTGGTAATGCCTGGATCTTCCGTCTTGAGGGAGCGGCCCTGGGCCAACGCTCGGTGGTTCTCAGAGAGAGTGGTCCTCTGTTAGCCGTCAACGGGCCGGTTGCGAAACGGGAACCGCGAGCCGGATCGGGTAGGCTGGCGGTACGGCCGGAGCAACTCAAGCAACTGGGAATGAGCATCTATCTGGAGCGCATGCGGCTTTATCTGAACGAGGTCTTTCCCGAGAGCAGAAAGGTTCCGAGGGCATCCCTGGAACGGATGATCACGGAGCTCACGGAACGAGCGGCCGGCTACAAACTGGTGCTGGAAACCCATGTTGCCGCATTCCTTGCCGCCGCCTGGATCCTCGGGATGGATTTTGATGAGTCTTACCCCGCCGCTAAGGAAGTGTTGCTGGACTACGAGATGGATTGCGGGCGGAAGGTGGAGTGGTTGTGGGATTTCATCGATGCGACGGCAGTCGAGGCGGGCGACAGGGGAGCGGAACCATGAACGGACAAGGCGATATCTTCTCGGAAGTCGCCCACCGTGCAGGCGATGCAGCCAGAAACGGCATGGAATTCGTCGCCCACGCGGCCAAGGCGGCAAAGGAGAAAGTGGGAGTCGCCACCAGGAAGGCGAGGACGTACGTTGCGAAGAAGATCCATCCGCAGCCGGCCGGCGCCGCCATCGAACCCTGCCCGAAGAACAAAAAGGCCGAGCGCGTCGCCGAGAGAAAGGCGCGACTGGCGGCAAGCGTGGAGCGGCTGAAAAACATGCCTGCCGGCCGTCAGCGCGATGCCCTGGCGCATGCGATCGATCGCTTCGCGCGCAACAACGTCGCCGTGGAACGCGCGCGGCTGGCGGACGATGTTTATAAGGTGGGGCAGGGGGATCCGCCGGAGGGGTGGGAGAGGGTAGGGGGCGAGGACCTGAGACTAATGGGAATGAATCAAGAAGATTTTCCACAACTAGATCGCAGATTTTCTCCAGAAAGTTATAAAGACGGTTACTTCGCTGAACTTTACAGATCCAAACCGGATGTTTTGGGACAAGAGCAGTACGTGCTGTCCTTTCGTGGTACGCAAGGGAAAAAGGATGGAATCACTGATCTGGTCCAAGCCTTCGGAGGGGAAACGGACCATTATTCTCGCGCCATAGCAGCCGCTCGGAAGCTGAAACGCTTCTTGGGCAATAAGCTCGAGGTGACAGGTCATTCAATGGGAGGTGGAATGGCAATCGCAGCTGGACTTGTTGCCGGCATAAAAGTTTATGCGATTGACCCAGCAGGGGTACATCCGCATACGCTGGAGCGTGTCGGAGAACGATACAATAGAGAGGTCGCCGCAAGATACGTCACGAACTACATCGCTGACGGTGAAATCCTGGATTGTATTCAAAATCCGGCAAACCAACGCGCTATTGTTGCAGGAGCGACCTTGGCGGCCCCAGCTATTGGAGGCACTATGGTGGTCGCAGGGCGTCGTGCAATGTCAGATTCCGGAACTGTCACTTATGGCTCGCCAGGTGTGATACACAAGCTTCCTATTATTGCTAACGCTGAAGACGTGCTAAATGGCAAATCAGTTCAGGGACTAACGCCTGGTCTTGCGGAGAAGCTTTCAAACGCCATTAATCCAATACGAAAAGTGGGCTTGCATGACCCAATATATGTCATTGCTGGCCTTGAACAGCAAAAAGCTGATGACATGAATACGATTAAAAGGGAACGGCAATGAGAGTCTTGCCAGTATTTGCAATGGGAATTTCTCTTGTAACAAGCTGTGTGGGAGATAAGTCAATGCAAGAAAACGGATATTATCAGGATTTTGCACGGCCTAAGGATGTAGAGTTGATCAAAGCTATTTCCGCAGGCGATTTAAAGGCAATCAGAACTTTGGCCGGAGAGGGGGGGGATTTGAATGCGGTGGGGAAGCATGAGAATACACCTCTACGGGTCGCGGTTAAGCTGAAGCAAAAGCAGGTGGTCAGGTTGCTGTTCCAGTTGGGAATTGACCCTAACACCATAACACCTGGAGGTGTTGTGGCGGCAGCGGATGACGCCGTTACAGAAAAAGATCCCGATTTTCTGCGTCTTTTTCTCGAGTTCGGTTTAGACCCGAATCTGAAATGTCAGGGCATGCCGCTAATATTTTTCGCATTATCGCGCCAGAACTGGATTCAGTATGAGATGCTTCTTTCGAGTGGAGCAGACATCAACTCAAAACTGTCTGACGGCTCGTCATTGCTACTCGACTTGGTTATGCACATGGAGTACGACCGGGCAAAAGAACTGCTGCTTAAAGGGGCGGAGTTTAGAGCTAGAAGTAGCCATGGATTTAACGTGTTGGACCAACTGGTAGATGACCAGCGCCGCCTGTGCATCGACCCCGACCTCCCCGACTGTCACAAGCGCGCCGAACTGCTTAGGCTTTTGCGGGAGCGGGGAGCGAGCGTGCCTGCAGGGTTGCCCTACATGTGATTACCGCTGTTTTCCACTGCAAAAAGCAAATCCCCCCCGTCCCCCCTTCGCAAAGGGGGGAGCGCTAGCTCACCTGCAACGCTTCGTGGAGACACCTACCGTCATTCCCCGAATATTCCAGGATGAACTCTACAACGGTGGGAGGACACAGTTGGTCCATCGAGGGAGCACGCAACTAGCTCCCTGTGACATATTCTCTACCCCTTCACTCAATCCAACAAAAAATCATTGACAGTGACACGGCTCGTCGTTATCATGACATCCACTTTCAATTGGGGTCCTCATGAAACGAGCCAAGAAAAAAGCTTTCGCCGAATTCATGTCCCAGCGCGGACTCAAGTCGACCAAGCAGCGCGACATCATCCTCGACAGTTTCCTCTCCAGCGACAGGCACCTGAGCATCGAGGAGCTGTATCTGAAGCTCAGGTCCAAGCACCCTAACATCGGCTACGCCACCGTGTACCGCACCCTGAAGCTCTTCGCCGAGGCGGGCATCGCCCGCGAGATGCAGTTCGGCGACGGCCAGACCCGCTACGAGCACGTGAGCGAGGGGGAGCATCACGACCACCTGGTCTGTACCCGCTGCGGCCACATCGAAGAGTTTGAAAACGAGGCGATCGAGAAGCTGCAGGACGAAGTGGCGGAGAGCCACGGCTTCCTGATCGAGCGGCACCGTCTCGAACTGTACGGCCTCTGCGCCACCTGCAGGAAGTAACGCCCGGGGGGAAAGCCTGGCGCGACCTCCCGGCCCGCCTGCGTCGTCAACCCATCGATCAAGAGCAGTAAAAAATTTTTCCCGCCATCATGAAAGTGATATCCATTGACATTTCATTGGCAAGCTAACGTTAAAAGGGGTAGTAGAATCATGTCGATTTTCGGTAAGAAGGGTTCCTGTCACGAAACACCAACCGTCACCAGCACCGGCGCCAAGAAGGTCGCGCTGGTCGGGAATCCCAATGTCGGCAAGAGTGTGCTTTTCAACGCCCTCACCGGCGCTTACGTTACCGTATCCAACTACCCGGGCACCTCGGTGGAGGTCTCCCGCGGCAATACCACGATCGGCGGCGAGGATTTCGAGATCATCGATACCCCGGGGATGTACTCCATCCTCCCCATCACCGAGGAGGAGAGGGTGGCCCGCGAGATCCTCCTCACCGAGCGTCCGCACCTCGTGCTCCACGTCCTCGACGCGCGCAACCTCGAGCGCATGCTCCCGATGACGCTGCAGTTGATCGAGGCCGAACTCCCCGTGGTCCTGGTGGTCAACATCATGGACGAGGCGGCGCGCATGGGGCTTCAGATCGACATCCCGCTTTTGTCCCAGCGCCTCGGCATCCCGGTCATCGGCGCCGCGACCGCCAAGAAGGTCGGTCTCCCCGAGATCAAGGCGGCCATCGCCGCTTCCAGCGCGAGCGCCATCCCCCCCTTCAGCTTTTCGCGCCTCATGGAAGGGGATATCGCCGAGATCGCCGCAACCCTGAAGGGTGACTACATCCTCTCGAAGAAGGCGCTTTCGCTGCTTCTTCTGCAGGGAGACGGCGAGGTTGCCGATCTCGTGCGCGCCACCGAGGGGGAGGGCTTCACCCAGGTGGAAGGCGTGGTGCGTGAAAAGCGCTTCGAGCGTCGCGAGTCCTTTCATCTCGACCTCTCCATGGAGCGCAAGGCCATCGTCAAGCGGGTGCTCGACGGCGCCTTCAAGACCCCGGAAAAGAGGGTGGTCACCCTGGCCGAGCGCATCTCGCGCCTGACGGTGCGCCCCACGACCGGAATACCGCTTCTGATCATCGTGCTCTACTTCGGCCTTTACCAGTTCGTCGGCGTTTTCGGCGCCGGAACCCTGGTCGACGTTCTCGAGGGAAAGGGGTTCGAGGAATTCTTCAACCCCTGGATTACAGGGGTCGTTAAGGGCAACGTGCCCTGGCCGGTGATCCAGGAACTCTTCGTCGGCGAATACGGCATCATCACGCTGGGCTTCCGCTATGCGGTCGGCATCATCCTCCCCATCGTCGCCACCTTCTTCCTCTTCTTTTCCGTTCTCGAGGACAGCGGTTACTTCCCGCGCCTGGCCCTTCTGGTGGACCGGGTCTTCAAGACCATGGGGCTTACCGGCCGTGCCGTCATCCCGATGGTGCTCGGTTTCGGCTGCGACACCATGGCCACCATGGTGACCCGCACCCTCGAGACGGTACGCGAGCGGGTGATCGCCACCGTACTTCTGGCGCTTGCCATCCCGTGCTCGGCGCAGTTAGGCGTGATCATGTCGCTTCTTTCCCAGACGCCGGGGGCGCTCCTGGTCTGGAGCCTCTGCCTCTTCGGCATCTTCCTGCTCGTCGGTCTACTCGCCGCCAAGGTGCTCCCCGGCGAGACCCCGATGTTCTACATGGAGATCCCGCCGATGCGTCTGCCGCAGTTCTCCAACGTGCTCACGAAGACCTACACGAGGATGCAGTGGTACTTCATGGAGATCCTGCCGCTCTTCATCCTCGCCTCGGTGCTTTTGTGGCTCGGCAAGATCACCCATTTCTTCGAGAAGATGATCGAGGCGATGACCCCGGTGATGGCGTCCTTGGGGCTTCCCAAGGAAAGCGCCGTTGCCTTCATCTTCGGTTTCTTCCGCCGCGACTACGGTGCGGCCGGTCTGTACGACCTGCAGAGCAAGGGGCTCATGAATCCGCGCCAGCTTACCGTCGCCGCGGTGACCCTGACCCTCTTCATCCCGTGCGTCGCGCAGTTTCTGATCATGAAGAAGGAGCGCGGGTGGAACGTTGCGTTGAGCATCGGCCTCTTCGTCTCCACCTTCGCCTTCGGCTGCGGCTGGCTTTTGAACCGTTTCCTGCTGCTGACCAACATCCTGTAACAGACCTTTATCACGCAAAGGCGCGAAACAAAGATAAACAGAACCGATTCAAACAGGGATGAAGGGGATAAAGGGGATAAAGGCTTAAAACCTTTGTCACGCAAAGACGCAAAGACGCAAAGAGAGACAAGACTTTTAGGGTTAAACCAAAATCTTTTAGTCTCAAGGTTTTATCCCGTTCATCCCCTTTATCCCTGTTAAACGCTTTTGTCTTTGATTTTGTTGTAAGCCTTTCTTTGCGACTTTACGTCTTGGCGTGACACGGTTTAGGCCTTTGGTTTTTAACGTAGAACGTAGAACGTAGAACGTTCTTTAGAGGTTTTATGCGGTGCGGATTTTGCGGACATGAGTTCGAGGAAAGTGAAGGAAACGTCGGATGCAAGAATTGCCCGATGTCATCCGGCTGCAAGATGGTAAAATGTCCCCGCTGCAATTATGAGAACCCGCCGGAGCCGGCTCTCGTTAAGGGGCTTAAGAAAATGTTCGGAAAGAAAAAATAGATCCAGCAGGCGCCGCAAGGCCCGTGGGCCGATGATGACCCTCGAGCGAGGGAGTAAAAGGAGATGTTATGAAACTCAGTGATAAAGCGGAAGAGATACTGGAGGCGCTCTGGATCGAGTCGGAGGAGAAGGGGACCGGTTACGCCGAACTGGACCGGATGGAGATCGAGGCGTCCGACCCGGCCTACCAGGAGCTCTCCTCCCGGGCCCTCGTCGAGATCCGCGACGGACGCATCTACTTCCGTCCGGAGGGGCGCGAGGAGGGGCGCATGACCATCAGGAGGCACCGGCTCGCCGAGCGTCTCATGATGGACGTCCTCAACATCCGCGGTGAAAGCGGCGACGTGAAGGCCTGCCAGTTCGAGCACCTTCTGAACGAAGGGGTCGACAGCAAGGTGTGCGCCATGCTGAACCACCCGGTGACCTGCCCGCACGGCAAGCCGATCCCCCCGGGGGATTGCTGCGACGAGGCGCGCAAAAGCGGCGACCTGGGGGTCGTTCCGCTGACCGAGCTCAAACCCGGCGACGAAGGCGACATCGCCTACATCCAGACCGAGGACAGCAAGAAGATGCAGAAACTCATGGCGATGGGGGTGCTTCCGGGCAACCGCATCTCGCTTTTGCAGGCCTTTCCCTCCTACATCTTCAGGGTCGGCTTCTCCGAGTTCGCCATAGACTCGGCCATGGCCCGCGAGATCTTCGTCAGGAGATAAGCCGCATCGTCCTTGTCGACCCCGCCGCAAAAACAGCCCGCAACACCGAAGGCGCCCCTCACCGGGCGCCTTTTTGTTTTTCCCCGCGCGACTTTGCCCCCCGTTCCATTAGCACATCGCACTTTTCCCCCCCATGAGAAAAAGACTTCAAGATCTACAAAAACGTGACGATAAAGTATCAAGACCGGGCACTGGTCTGAAACCGATTCAAACAGGGATGCAGGGGATGCAGGGGATAAAAGCGTAAAACCCTTCTCACGCAAAGCCGCAAAGGCGCAAAGAAAGACAAGGCTTTCAGGGGTAAACCAAAATTTTATCCCGTTCATCCCCTTCATCCCTGTTAAACGGTTTATTCTTTTGAATTTTGGTTGTGACTTTCTTTGCGACTTTGCGGCTTAAGTGAGCGCAGCGAACGGGCGTGAGCAGGTTGAGCGCTTAAAAGGAACGATATGATATCTGCCGGCAAAGACATAAACGAGCAACAGGCCGAGTTGAAGAGGCTCGCCGAGGCGTGGTCTGCGGCCCTAGAGAAGTCCGTGGCGGAACTGGCCGTCATTTCCGGGACGACGGAAGACGAATTCCTCGCCATCGGCGGCAGGCTGCAGGACTTCTACCAGCGCGGCGTCGGTATATCGGAACTCGCCTCCTCGATGGTAGGAGAGGTGGCGGGTGAACACGTCACCGCTGCCATGGGCGGCCTGGACGACATGCTCGACCAGATGGGGCGCTACGTGGACCGGGCCCAGGGTGAGATAGAGGAGAGCGCGCAGACGCTGCGCGAGATCCTGAGCCTTCTCTCCCAGGTGGGCGACCCGCTTTCCGGCTTCAAGAAGGTGAACAAGGTGCTGCGCATGTTGGGCATCTCGACCAAGATCGAGAGCGCGCGGCTCGGGCAGAGCGCCGCCGGTTTCGACACCCTGGCAAGCGACGTCGGCGAACTCTCGGTCCAGGTGAACGACAAGGCCGCCTTCATCATCAAGAGAAAGGACGACCTCGCCAGGGCCATCGCGCAGACCCTCTCCGGCGTGCTCGAGGCGGGCGCCAAGCAGCACGACAAGGTCCTCGAGGTGCTGGGACGGACCAGGACGGGGCTGCAGGCCTTGACCGAAATCAACTCCCGCTGTTCCAGCTCCGCCGCGACCATCTCCGCGGTTTCCGACGAGGTTTCCCGCTCCATCGGCGATGTCGTCATGTCGATGCAGGCCCACGACATCGTGCGCCAGCAGATCGAGCACGTGGAGGAGTCGCTTGAGGAACTGAAGCAGGGGCTCTCCGACGGCTCGGCAGGCGCGGATGCCGCCGCCATCATCTGCGAGCTGCAGGTGGCCCAGCTGAGACACGCCTCGGAGGAGCTGGACGCCGCGGTGCGCACCATCATCGAGAGCCTTCGGGAGGTGGCGCGCAAGCAGTCCGGGCTTTCCACGCAGACGAGCGGCCTCGCCGGGATCGCGGACCAGGCGGGGGGCGGCTTCTTCACCGATATGGAGCGGGATATCTCGGTGGCGAGCGACGCCCTCATGGAGAGCTCGCGGGTGAACCAGGGGCTTTGTGCCGCCATGGCGACCGTGGCTGAGACGGTCGGGGAGATCGCGACCTTCGTCGGCGACATCGAAAGGATCGGCGAGGAGATCAAGCTGATCGCCCTCAACGCCCAGATAAAATCGGCCTACACCGGCGACGAGGGGGCCGCGCTAGGCGTTCTCGCCGAGGCGATCCAGCGTCTGTCCATCGACGCCATCACCCATACCGGCGCGGTCTCCGACACGCTGCAGGGGATCATCTCGGTGACCGACCGGTTGAGCGCGGGGGTGAACGCCGAGGCCTCCAACCTCGAGAGCGAGGTGCAGGTGATGGTGGACAAGCTCTCGGCCCTGGTACAGTCCCTCAGGCGGGTCAACGATACCCTGAAGCATTCGCTCGGCAGCATGGACGACGGGGTCTCGCACCTTTCCACCGAGATCGAGCAGGTGATCGCCGGGATCACGGTGCACCAGAAGGTGGCCCGCGTGCTGGAAGTCTCCATCAGGGAGCTCTCCGCCATCGCGGCCGACGCACGCATCATAGCACCCGCCGGATCGACCGGGAACCTGGACCAGTTGGCCCAGCGTTACACCATGCAGAGCGAACGCAGGATTCACGAATCGATGAGCGGCCAGGCTTCCGAAAGACGGCCGCCGACCCAGTCGGCCCCCGCGCCCGCTCCGGTGACGGATGACGACCTGGGCGGGAATGTGGAACTTTTCTAAACAGCGAGGAAAAAATGGAAGAGTCGACGTTTGAGTGCAGACAAGACCCCGCGCATCCCGGAACCCGGGTCCTGAAGGTTGCAGGAGAGGTCTCCATAGGCGTTGCCGGAGAGTTCAAGGGGGCGCTCGTCGGTGCGCTCGCCGGTGGAAGCGAGGTGCAGGTGGACGTCTCCGCACTCACGGCAATAGATCTGACCGGCCTGCAGCTTCTCTGTGCCGCCCACCACAGCGCGGGAACGGCCGGCAAGGAATTCCACATCACGGACGGCGGCAACCCTACCTTCCGCGACATGGCGACCTCGGCAGGATTTCGCAGGCATACCGGTTGCGCCTACGATCGAGCGTGCAGCTGTATCTGGGTAGGAGGAGATAACTAATGGCAAAAGTAATCATGACCGCGGACGATTCCGCGAGCGTCAGGCAGATGGTGACCTTCACCCTGAAGCAGGGGGGATACGAGGTGGTCGAGGCGGTCGACGGCAAGGACGCGCTGCAAAAACTCGCCGGCACCAAGGTCGACATGCTGATCACCGACCTCAACATGCCCAACCTGGACGGCATCGGGCTCATCAAAGGTGCGAGGGCCCTGCCCAGCTGCAAGTTCATCCCGATCGTCATGCTGACCACCGAGTCGCAGGAATCGAAGAAGCAGGAAGGGAAGGCGGCGGGCGCCACCGGCTGGATCGTGAAGCCCTTCAAGCCCGAACAACTCATGGCGGTAGTCAAAAAGGTGCTAGGATGATCGACCAACACCGGCAGGCATTCAAGGAGGAGGCGTACGAGCTCCTGGCCGAGCTGGAAAGCTCGCTTCTCGAACTCGAGGAGAGACCCGACGATCAGGACCTGATCGGCAGGGTGTTCCGCGCCATGCACACCATCAAGGGGTCCGGCTCGATGTTCGGCTTCGACGACATCGCAAGCTTCACCCACGAGGTGGAGACCATCTTCGACATGGTGCGTAACGGCAAGCTCCAGGTCACCGGACGTCTGGTGAACCTCACCCTTGCCGCCCGCGACCAGATCCGGGCCATGCTCGACGCCGCGGACAGCGGCGAGGCGACCGATCTGCAGGCAAGCGCCGAGATCATCGTCGGGCTGCGCGAGCTTGCCGGGTTCCAGGGGCAGGTTGCCGCCGCGGCACCGAAGGAGGAGGTGCACGAGGCGAAGAAGGACCAGGTGACCTACCGGATCCGTTTCGCTCCGGCGCGCGAGATCTTCGTCTCCGGCACCAACCCGCTCACCCTGATCGCGGAGTTGAGGGAACTGGGCGCCTGCACCGTGGTGGCGCAGACGGCGGGCTTTCCCTGCCTCGAGGAGATGAACCCGGAATCCTGCTACGTCTACTGGGACGTCATCCTCACCACGGACCAGGGAGAGAACGCCATCCGCGACGTCTTCATCTTCGTCGAGGACGACTGCGAGCTTAAGATCGAGCCGATCGCCGAGCACAACCGCTACGAGGAGCAACAGGATTACAAGAGGCTGGGGGAAATCCTCGTCGAGCGCGGCGACATCAGCAGCGAGGACATGAAGGCCGTCCTCTCCCAGCAAAGGCGCTTCGGCGAGCTGGCCATCTCGCAAGGGATCCTGCACGAAGGGAAGGTCCAGGCGGCCCTGGCCGAGCAGCAGCACATAAAGGAAGTCCGGCAGGAGAAACAGGTTGCCGAGGCATCTTCCAGCATCCGCGTCCCCGCCGAACGGCTCGACCTCTTGGTCAACCTGGTGGGCGAGATGGTGACGGTGCAGGCGCGCCTGTCGCAGACCGCGGCCCAGCGGGCGGACGGCGAGCTGATGGCGATCGCCGAGGAAGTGGAGCGGCTGACGGCGGAACTTAGGGACAGCGCCCTCAACATCCGGATGCTCCCCATCGGCAGCACCTTCAGCAAGTTCAAGCGCCTCGTGCGCGACCTCTCCGTCGAGCTCGGCAAGCAGATCGAAATGACCACGGAAGGGGCCGAGACCGAGCTCGACAAGACGGTCATCGAGAAGCTGAACGACCCGCTCGTGCACCTGATCAGAAACAGCATCGACCACGGCATCGAGCTTCCCGAGGCGCGTGTCGCGGCCGGCAAGCCCGAGCGCGGCACGGTGCACCTTTCCGCCGTCCACTCAGGCGACAGCGTTCTCATCACCATCGCCGACGACGGCGCCGGTCTCGACAAGGAGGCCATCCGGACCAAGGGGATCGAGCGCGGCATCATCCCGGCCGGGGCCGAGCTCTCCGAGAAGGAGCTCTTCAACCTGATCTTCGCCCCCGGGTTCTCCACCGCCAAGACGATCTCCTCGGTCTCCGGGCGCGGCGTCGGCATGGACGTGGTGAAACGGGCCATCGAGGCCTTGCGCGGTTCCATCGACATCACCAGCGTGCGCGGCGAGGGGACCCGCATCACGGTGAAGATCCCCCTTACCCTGGCGATCATCGAGAGCCTCCTGGTGAAAATCGGCAACGACTCCTTCATGATGCCCCTTGCCCTCGTCGACGAGTGCGTCGAGCTCACCCGGGAGGACGTGGCCGCGGCCCACGGCAGGAACCTGGCCCACGTACGCGACCAACTGGTCCCCTACATCCCGCTCAGGGAGCATTTCGCGATTCCCGGCGCGCCGCCGGAGATCGAGCAGATCGTCATCACCCAGGTGAACGGGGTAAGAGTCGGTTTCGTGGTGGATCACGTGATCGGGGAACACCAGACCGTGATCAAATCGCTCGGGCGGGCCTACAAGGACACCGAGGGGATCTCGGGCGCCACCATCCTGGGGGACGGCACCGTGGCGCTCATCCTCGACATCCCGCAGCTCGTGCAGGCGGCCGAGGCGGCGCAGGAGTGAAGGCAGACAGGAGGTAGCGGTAAAAATGTACGCAGCGGAGGCTTTGAAGATGGAGGAGCCAGGTCGAATCGAGCCGAGCGCGTCGCTTTCCGCGCGTGACTTCGGCAGGCTGAGCCGGTTTATCTATGACACCTGCGGCATCAAGATGCCTGACGTGAAGAAGACCATGCTGGAGGCGCGCCTGCAGAAGAGGCTCAGAAGCCTCGGCATGCACAGCTTCACCGATTACTGTGATTTCCTCTTCTCTCAAGAGGGGCTCGACAGGGAACTGGTTCCCATGCTGGACATGGTGACCACGAACAAGACCGATTTCTTCCGCGAGCCCGACCATTTCCACTACCTGACCCACACCGTGCTTCCCGAATGGGTGAAGCGGCACCCGACAGGGACCCTCGCCATCTGGAGCGCCGGCTGCTCGTCGGGCGAAGAGCCGTACACGCTCGCCATGGTGCTTTCCGAGTTCGCGGCACGAAACCCCGGCTTCGACTTCAAGATCCTCGCCACCGACATCTCGACCCGCGTGCTCGACAAGGCGAAGACCGCCATCTACTCAGAGTCCCAGGTCGAGCCCGTGGCGATCGAGCTCAAGAAGAAGTACCTTTTGCGCAGCAAGGACCGTGCAAGCGGCATGGTGCGCATCGTGCCGGAGTTGCGCGCCAAGGTCAATTTCCGCCGCCTGAACTTCATGGACGACGACTTCGGCATGCGCGAGCCGCTCGACATCATCTTCTGCCGCAACGTGATCATCTACTTCGACCGGCCGACCCAGGAGAAGCTGCTGCAGCGTTTCCACCGCAACATGAAGTCCGGAGCCTACATCTTCATGGGGCATTCCGAGACGCTTAGCGGCCTGGACGTACCGCTGGTCAGCGTGTACCCGACGGTGTACCGGAAGCCGCGATGAGCGCGGAGGGGGCAGGGGTTTTCTTCCTGAAACCGGGGCAGATAGTGGTAAGCTCACATCCGCTATTGGTGACCACCCTGCTCGGCTCCTGCGTTGCGGTCACCATGTTCTGCCAAAGGTTGAAAACGGGGGGGATCTGCCACGCCCAGCTACCCACCTGCCGCGAAAAGGAAGCGGAGGGGGTGGCCCATCCCGGCAGGTTCATGGACAGCGCCCTGAGGGAGATGCTGGCGCGGCTTTTGGAGCGGGGGGCGCTTGCCGGGGAGCTCGAGGTGAAGGTTTTCGGCGGCTCCGACATGTTCCAGGGGCGCGGCCGGGGGCGGGGCGTCGGGAGGCAGAACGCCGAGACGGCGCTCGCGGTGCTCGCACGGGAGTCGATCAAGGTGGCGAACCAGGACCTTTACGGCGAGCGGGGGAGGAAGATCATCTTCCATACCCATACCGGCGCCGTTTTTCTCAAAAGGCTGAACCGATCGGGGGGTGCTGGATGCCCAAAAAGATAAAAGTGCTCATCGTTGACGACTCGGCCGTGGTGCGCCAGACGCTCGCCGACATCCTCTCCTCGGACCCGCAGATCGAGGTGATGTCGACGGCGGGCGACCCGTTCATCGCCGCCGAGCGGATCAGGCACGAGGTCCCCGACGTCATCACCCTCGACGTCGAGATGCCGCGCATGGACGGCATCACCTTCCTGCACAAGATCATGAGCCAGCACCCGATTCCCGTGGTGATGTGCTCGAGCCTCACCGAGAAGGGGTCGGAGACCGCGCTTAAGGCGCTCGAGTTCGGCGCGGTGGAGATCATCCAGAAGCCGCGTCTGGGGACCAAGGCGTTTTTGGAGGAGTCGCGGGTCAGGATCTGCGACGTCGTCAAGGCCGCGAGCCAGGCGAGGCTCAGGCGCGTCCCGGTGGTGACGCATCAGGTGGCCCCCAAGCTCACCGCCGACGTCATCATGGAGAAGCCGAAGAGCCAGGCGATGATGCAGACCACCGAGAAGGTGGTGGTGGTCGGCGCGTCCACCGGGGGGACCGAGGCGCTGCGCGTCTTTCTCGAGTCGCTTCCCGCCGACTGCCCCGGGATCGTCATCGTGCAGCACATGCCCGAGGGGTTCACGCGTGCCTTTTCGCAGCGGCTGGACGGGCTTTGCCGGATCACGGTGAAGGAAGCCGAGAACAACGATACCGTGGTGCGCGGCCGGGCGCTGATCGCCCCGGGGAACCATCATCTGCTTTTGAAGCGCAGCGGTGCGCGCTATTTCGTCGAGATAAAGGACGGCCCGCTCGTCTCCAGGCACCGTCCGTCGGTGGACGTGCTGTTTCGTTCCGCCGCGCGTTATGCAGGCAAGAACGCCGTCGGGATCATCATGACCGGCATGGGAGACGACGGGGCGCACGGCATGCTGGAGATGAAGCAGGCGGGAGCCTTGAACATCGCGCAGGACGAGGCGAGCTGCATCGTCTTCGGGATGCCCAACGAGGCGATCAAGCTTGGCGGCGTCGACTACATCCGCCCGCTCGACTCCATCAGCCGAGAGATGCTTAGGCTCTGTCAGTAAGACCGTTCTACGTTCTAGGTTCTAGGTTCTACGTTGCAACCTTAAAAGGCGTCTTTGGTTACATGGGCAACGTTGCGACATCAAGCTGCTGTCACCTTGCTTTCAGCTTTTAACTTAGAACGTAGAACTTAGAACGTAGAACTCGTTTCTCAGAGGTAGTGACATGGTTGACGAAAAGTTCTTTCTCGGGCGCCAGCCGATACTGGACCGGACGCAGCAGATCGTGGGGTTCGAACTGCTTTTCCGCTCCCCGGAGAGCCTCTACGCGGCCAACGTCTCCGACCTGCATATGGCGAGCGCGAGCGTCATCGTGAACTCCCTCTCCGAGTTCGGCTTCCAGGAGGTGCTGGGACGCCACAAAGGCTTTTTCAACGTCACCCGTGAAGTGCTCATGAGCGACGCGCTGGAACTTCTCCCGAAGGACCGCGTGGTCATCGAACTGCTGGAGACCATCGTCGCCGACGCCGAGGTCTTCGAACGCTGCCGCACCCTCAAATCCCTCGGTTTCACCCTCGCACTCGACGACCACGTCTACTCGGAGAGCTTTCACGACATCTACCGCCTCATAGACATCGTCAAGGTGGACGTCCTGGAGACCCCTGATACCTCGCTTGCGGAGATGGTCGGCAAGTTCAGGAACTGGCCGCTCACCCTGCTAGCGGAGAAGGTGGAGAACGCGGATCACTACAAGTTCTGCTCCCAGCTCGGCTTCGACCTGTTCCAGGGGTACTACTTCGCGCGCCCGGTGGTCTTGAGACAGAACAAGATCGACATCGGCAAGATCACCATGATGCAGCTCATGAAGCAGGTGATGGCCGATGCCGAATGGGCGGAAATCGAGGAGACCTTCAAGCAGAACCCCGGGCTCACCTACAACCTTTTGCGCCTGGTCAACTCGGTCGCCATGGGGCTTCGCGTGCGCATCAAGACGCTGCGCCACGCCCTCACCGTCTTGGGCCTCGAACAGCTGAAACGCTGGATCACCCTCGCCCTTTACGCAAACAGCGACAGCAACGGCGTGCAGAGTCCGCTGCTCGAGATGGCGGCGACCCGCGGCAAGCTCATGGAACTCCTCATGCTGGCCTCGCACGGCCGCGCCGCAGGCGAACTTGCCGACCAGGCCTTCATGGTCGGGATTCTCTCTCTCATAGACGTTCTCTTCGAAGATTCCATGGCGGAGCTCATCGGGAAGCTCAATCTGGTGGACAGCGTGAAGAGTGCGCTCTTACACAAAGACGGCGATCTGGGTGCGCTGCTAGCACTTGCCGAGCTTCTGGAACAGGCCGATTTCCCCGCAGTCAACGAGCAGTTGGAGATCTGCGAACTCTCCCTTGATCAGCTTCTTACCGCACAGTTGGAGACCTTCTCGTGGGCCGATAAGCTTAGTACATCCCTCTGATTCACTCCTTGACACGAACCTTTCTTTTGATGTAACTTGTTTCGTCCCGCCAGACAAAGGGACGGAGCCGGCAGTTCAGGCTGCGCTCCACCGGCTACAAGCAGCAAGCCAGCCAGTACAAATCACCACAACACAACCGCAACCAGGACTTGAGGCCCGGCCACGCCGGTTCGGTCCGTATTGAGACGCCAAATGAAAATAACCGCGGTAATTCCCGCCAGGTATGCTTCTACGCGTTTTGAGGGTAAGGCATTGGCGGACATCATGGGGCGGCCCATGGTGCAGCATGTATATGAGCGCGCCTCCAAGGCGAAGCTCGTTTCCGAGGTGATCGTCGCGACCGACGACGAGCGTATCGCCCAGGCAGTGCGGAACTTCGGCGGCAGGGTGGAGATGACCTCGGTTGAGCATGAGACCGGGACGGACCGCCTGGCCGAGGTTGCGGGAAGGCTTGATGCCGACATCATCGTGAACGTGCAGGGGGACGAACCCCTCATCGATCCCGCGATGATCGACCAGGCCATCGAGCCGATGCTCGAGGATGCCACGATCCCGATGGCGACCCTCAAGTGCCGCATCAGGACCCTGCACGACTTCCTCTCCCCGAACGTGGTGAAGGTGGTTTCCGATCCGAAGGGGAACGTGCTCTACTTCTCGCGTTCGCCGCTTCCTTTTTTCCGGGACAAGTGGAACGACCTCAAGGACGACGCCTTCTGCTGCGGCAAGCTTTTGTGCTACAAGCACGTAGGCCTCTACGTCTACCGCAGGGAGTTTCTCCCGGTGTTCGCCGCGCTTCCGCCGAGCTATCTGGAGATGGCCGAGAAGCTCGAGCAGTTGCGCGTACTGGAAAACGGCTATCGCATCAAGGTCGTCGAGACCGAGTTCGAGTCGATCGGCGTGGACACCCCCGCCGACCTCGAGAAGGTGCTGGCCAAGCTTAAAGGATAAAAAACGTTCTACGTTCTATGTTCTACGTTCTAAGTTGAAAAACAGCAACCGCAGGCCCAGTGCTTTTGCGTGTGTTGTTTCGCTAAGAACATGGAACATAGAACGTAGAGCGGTCATAAAATTTGTATAAGTTCTCTGTTCCGATTCGAAATTCGTCGTTGCCGCTCATGATGGTGGTAACGTAGAACGTAGAACGTAGAACGTAGAACAGTTTCTAGTTTGCGGAGGTTTTTTCAGTGAAGACAAAATTCATCTTTGTAACCGGCGGCGTTGTCTCCTCCATAGGTAAGGGACTCGCCGCCGCTTCTTTGGGCGCTCTGCTCGAGGCGAGGGGCCTTAGGGTCACCATCCAGAAGCTCGATCCGTACATCAACGTCGACCCCGGCACCATGTCGCCGTTCCAGCACGGCGAGGTCTTCGTGACCGACGACGGCGCCGAGACCGACCTCGACCTCGGTCACTACGAGCGCTACACCTCCAGCAAGCTCTCCAAGAAGAGCAACTTCACCACGGGTCAGGTCTACTTCTCGGTCATCGAGAAGGAGCGCCGCGGCGACTACCTGGGGGGCACCGTCCAGGTCATCCCGCACATCACCGACCAGATCAAGGCGAACATCCTCGAGAACGCGAAGGGGAGCGACATCGCCATCGTCGAGATCGGCGGCACCGTGGGCGACATCGAATCGCTTCCCTTCCTCGAAGCGATCCGCCAGCTGAAAAGCGACCGCGGCCCCGGCAACGTCCTTTACCTGCACGTGACCCTGGTCCCCTACATCAGGACCGCAGGGGAGCTGAAGACCAAGCCGACCCAGCACTCGGTCAAGGAACTGCGCGAGATCGGCATCCAGCCGGACATCCTCCTGTGCCGCTGCGAGCAGGAACTCCCCCAGGACATGAAGGCGAAGATCGCTCTCTTCTGCAACGTCGAGGAGAAGGCCGTCATCACCTCCCGCGACGCCGAGCACATCTACGCCGTGCCGCTCGCGCTGAACCTCGAGGGGCTGGACGACCAGGTCGTCGAGAAGCTCAACATCTGGACCAAGGCGCCGGACCTGTCGCACTGGCAGCAGGTGGTTTCCAAGCTCACCAACCCCGCCTGCGGCGAGGTCAGCATCGCCGTGGTCGGCAAGTACGTCGACCTGAAGGAATCCTACAAGTCGCTTTCCGAGGCGCTCACCCACGGCGGCATCGCCAACGACTGCCGCGTCAACCTGGTCTACCTCGACTCCGAGAAGATCGAGGAAGAGGGGGCGGACAAGTTCCTTGCCGGCGTGGACGGCATCCTCGTTCCCGGCGGTTTCGGCGAGCGCGGCACCGAAGGGAAGATCAAGGCGATCGAGTACGCCCGCGTCAACAAGGTTCCCTTCTTCGGCATCTGCCTCGGCATGCAGATGGCGGCCGTCGAGTTCGGGCGCAACGTCTGCGGGCTTCCCGAAGCCTTCTCCAGCGAGTTCAAGCCGGCGTGCAAGAGCCCGGTGATCCACCTCATGGAAGAGCAGAAGGGGGTCGACAAGAAGGGTGGCACCATGCGCCTTGGCGCGTACCCCTGCTCGCTCGTCAAGGGGACCTTCGCGCAGAAGGCCTACGGCGCCACCGAGATCTCCGAGCGGCACCGTCATCGTTACGAGTTCAACAACACCTTCCGGGCCGCACTCGAGGAGAAGGGTATGATCATCTCCGGCGTGTACAAGGAAGGGAACCTGGTTGAGATCATCGAGCTCCCTGACCATCCGTGGTTCCTGGGGTGCCAGTTCCACCCGGAATTCAAGTCCAAGCCGCTCAACCCGCACCCGCTCTTCAAGGCCTTCATCGGCGCAACGAGGGCACGCAAAGGCTAAAACCGATTCATACAGGGATGAAGGGGATGCACGGGATAAAAGCTTAAACCTTTACTCACGCAAAGCCGCAAAGACGCAAAGACAAGCACAACAGAAGAAAAGACTTTGGTTTAACCCCAAAAAGCCTTTCGGGTTAGGTTTACTTTGCGACTTTGCGTCTTTGCGTTACAAATAGTTTTGGTTTCAGGTTTTACCCATTAACCCCCTTCATCCCTGTTAATATTTTGTCTCTGTCTCTCTTTGCGACTTTGCGTCCTTGTGTGACAAAGATTTTATGCCTTGGTTCAGTTTTTATCCCTTTTATCCCCTTCATCCCTGTTAAAATGGTTCTGCCTTTGACTTTCTTCGCGGCTTTGCGACTTGGCGTGACATCGTTTTTGTAAGGTTATAGGAGAAGTTATGATTCGTGAGATCGCTGTAGGTGACATAAAGATTGGTGGCAACAGGCCGCTCGTGCTGGTAGCCGGGCCGTGCGTCATCGAGAACGAAGCCGCGACGCTGCGCCACGCCGAACGCCTCATGAGCATCTGCAACGGCGTAGGCATCCCGCTCATCTTCAAGGCCTCCTACGACAAGGCGAACCGCACCTCGGTCACCGCCTTCCGCGGCCCCGGGATGACCGAAGGTCTCAGGATCCTCGCCAAGGTGAAGGAATCCCTCGGCGTCCCCGTGCTCTCCGACATCCATTCCATAGAACAGGTTGAGCCGGCCGCCGACGTCCTCGACGTGCTGCAGATCCCCGCCTTTCTCTGCCGCCAGACCGACCTCCTGGTCGCCGCGGCCAACACCGGCAAGGTGATCAACGTGAAGAAAGGGCAGTTCTTAGCCCCGTGGGACATGAAAAACGTCGTCGGCAAACTTCGCTCCTGCGAGAACGACAACATCATCCTCACCGAGCGCGGCGCATCCTTCGGCTACAACAACCTCGTCGTCGACATGCGCAGCTTCCCGATCATGCGCTCCACCGGCTTCCCGGTCATTTTCGACGCCACCCACAGCGTCCAGCTTCCGGGAGGCGAGGGGACCTCGTCCGGCGGTCAGCGCGAGTATGTGGAGTTTCTCTCCCGGGCCGCCGTCGCCGCCGGAGTGGACGGCGTCTTCATGGAAGTGCACGAAGAGCCCGAGCAGGCCCTTTGCGACGGACCGAACTCCGTTCGTCTAGACGACCTGCCGGTGCTTCTGAAGAAGCTGAAGGCGATCGACGCCATCGTGAAACAGTAAAACCGAAAACCGACTCAAACAGGGATGAAGGGGATGAATGGGATAAAGGCTTAGAACCTTTTTTCACGCAAAGACGCAAAGGCGCAAAGAAAGACAAACAGGCAAGCATTTGGTTTAAACCCAAAATCTTTGTCTTTAGGTTTCACTGTTAAATTGCTTTTAGGTTCTCTTTGCGACTTTGCGTCTTTGCGTGACAAGAGGTTGTCTTTGTTCCGGTTTATCCCTTTCATCCCCTTCATCCCTGTTAAATTGTTTTTGAGGTTTTCTTTACACCTTTACGTCTTTGCGCGACAGTGATTTAGGTTTCAGCTTTAAGGAGTCCATTTTGATATTAGAAGAAGCGAAGAGGGTGATCCGCGTCGAGGCAGAGGCGCTTTTGAACCTCGAGTCCTCCATCGACCAGGCCTTCGAACAGGCCGTGCAGATGATACTCAACACCCAGGGACGCGTCGTCGTCACCGGTATGGGCAAGTCCGGCCTCATCGGCCAGAAAATCGCCTCCACCATGGCCTCCACCGGCACCCCCGCCTTCTTCCTGCATCCCGCGGAAGGGATCCACGGCGACCTCGGCATGATCATGAAGGGGGACGTGGTGATCGCCATCTCCAACTCCGGTGAAACCGACGAGGTGGTGCGCATCCTCCCGATCATCAAGCGCCTGGGCGCGTCGCTCATCGCCATGGCCGGCAATCCGAACTCCACCCTCGCGAAAAGCGGCGACATCTTCCTCGACATATCCGTGAAGGAAGAGGCCTGCCCGCTCGGTCTCGCTCCCACCGCCTCCACCACGGTAACCCTTGCCATGGGGGACGCCATTGCCGTAGCGCTTTTGGTGAGCCGCGGTTTTAGGGCCGAAGACTTCGCCATGTTTCATCCCGGCGGGACGCTCGGGCGCAGGCTTCTTCTGAAGGTCGAGGACATCATGCACACCGGCGAAGGGCTTCCGCTCGTCTCCGCCGACACGCTGATGCGCGAGGCGCTCTTCACCATCACCTCCAAAGGGCTTGGCATCACCGGCGTCACTTCCGCCGACGGAGCGCTGATCGGAGTCATCACCGACGGCGATCTGCGTCGCGCCTTAGGCAAAGGGCTCGACATCATCAACCTCCCTGCCTCCGACCTGATGAAGGCAGGGCCCAAGCGGATCCGCCGCGACGAGTTGGCCGCCCGTGCTTTGCAGCAGATGGAACAATATTCCATCACGTCCCTCTTCGTGTTTGCCGACGACAAAGATGCCAAGCCCGTAGGCATTGTGCATCTGCACGATCTCCTCAAGGCCGGGATAGCTTAAAACCTTTACTCACGCAAAGCCGCGAAGACGCAAAGAAAGACAAAAGACACAAGATTTTGGTTTAACCCCAAAAAAGCCTTTCGGGTGTAGGTTTACTTTGCGCCTTTGCGTCTTTGCGTTATAAATCGTTTTGCTTTCAGGTTTTATCCCCTTCATCCCTGTTAAACTGCTTTTGTCTGAGAGGTTCTCATGGAAGATAGACTGAAAAAGATCAAGCTCCTCATTCTCGACGTGGACGGCGTCCTCACCGACGGACGCATCATCTTCGACTCCAACGGCGTTGAGAGCAAGTTCTTCAACGTAAAAGACGGCCACGGCATCAAGATGCTGCAGCGCTCCGGCATAGAAGTCGGCATCATCTCCGGGCGCGAGTCCCAGGTGGTGTACAACCGCGCCGTCGAACTCGGCATCGGCCAGGTGTACCAGAAGTCGCTGGACAAACTGGTCCCTTACCGCCAGATGCTCGAGGCCACCGGAGTGTCCGACGAGGAAGTCGCCTTCATGGGGGACGACGTCATCGACATCCCGCTGCTGAAGAGGGTAGGCTTTGCCGCCGCCCCCGCCGACGCGGTGCCCGAGGTCCTTCCCTTCGCCCACTTCGTCGCCAAGAACCGTGGAGGCTGGGGCGCGGTGCGCGAGGTGTGCGATCTCATCCTTAAGGCACAGGGGACATGGGAGACGGTCACTTCGAGATATTATGTATGATCTGACGCAAATTTAGATCGATTAGATCGAAATGAACACACAAAAGGAATGTCAAAAAACAGACATTCCTTTTTTATTTTGACGCTCATTACTGTCACACCGTTTCAAATTGCCCTCTCAAACTGTCAAATGCCCTGCTGCTTCCCTTTTTATTTTTTGTCGATACAATTGCTGTTGTTTCCCCATTCTTGCAGAATTAAAGAACAATACCATTTATAACAAAAACTGAAGCGACCAGAAGCGCCAAGATAGTGTGTTTGCATGGGTGGCGAGTGGTGCTGTGGCATGGAACCTGCTGGCATCCAGCCGGTGCACATGCGTGTTGGGATTGACTCACATGAGGGTTTTTTGAATTTACATAGCCCCTCATAAGTGCTATACCGTAGCGTCTGATCATTAGCTCATTCTGATTGGTCGTCCCAGTCCCAGGAGCGTGAAACGTTAGCACACTCAGCTGTCGGCGTCGATGCAGGGATACCCGCCTTATCTGTCCGTTGTACCTTCCGCGCCAAGCTACTTTTACGAGGTTCTCGAAGGCATGAAAAAAATACTGCTGTTCGCTGCTGCGCTGTTCCTGCTCACCGTCACCACCTCACATTCCGCAAGTACCTACGACAGCACTTCTCAGGGGAGTACGTACTACTCCGGCACCTCGGCAACCGCGCCTGCGCCGGTCACCTCCAGTTACTTCACGATCCCCGCACAGACGGATCAAAACGCTGCGACCTCTTATTCCCAATATCCGTCCCAGCAACAGACGACCGGGCAAACGCAGCCATACACGCAGCCCCAATCCAATTTTCAGATGCAGACCTACGGCGCGAAGCCGGTTTCCGGGCAGGTGCAACCTGCCGGTCAGAACACTGGAACGGCAAGGGGGCAGTCGTCGGTACCGGGGCAGGGAAGCGTGCAAGGCACCGTGCCGGGGCAACCCGGCGCCCAGCACGGTCTCCAGGGACAAAGCGGCAATCAAGCTCCTGCAGGCCTGAACAAGCAGCCCCAGCAGTACGACCAGGAACAGGGAAGACAGCCTCTTCAGCAGGCCGTCCAGCAGCCGGTAGTGCCCGCAGAACCTTCCGTGCTGGAAAAGGCGATGGGAGAGGACCCGGTTACCGCGGAGAACTCCCTCTCACAGCCTTACGGAGGGACCACCCTTACCCAGTTCGGGTACAACTTCTTCCGTCCCGAAATGAGCGATCCCCTTTCCGCACAGATGGACATCCCAGTCGGCCCGGACTACGTGGTAGGCCCTGGCGACCGTCTGATCGTCACCCTCTGGGGGAGCATTGACGGGACTTGGGAACTGGAGGTCAACCGCAGTGGCGAGATCGTCCTTCCCAAGGTGGGAGCGGTAAAGGTGGCGGGGCAGACCTTCGGCCAAGTACCTGCGCTGCTGAAGAACACGCTCGCGCGCATCTTTAAGGACTTCCATGTCAACGTCAACATGGGGCGGCTCAGGGTCATCAAGGTCTACATCGTAGGCGAAGTGGCCGCACCGGGCGAATACAACGTGAGTTCGCTTTCCACCATCATCAACGCGTTGGCGGCGGCCGGCGGCCCGACCAAAAACGGCAGCCTCAGGAACATCAAGATAAACAGAAACGGCACCGTCGTCGAGACGGTCGACCTCTACGATTTCTTCCTGAAGGGGGACCAGGGCAAAGCCGTCCGACTGCAGCCGGGCGACACCGTGTTGGTCCCGGTGATCGGCAAGGTTGCTGGCGTTGCCGGCAACGTCCGTCGCCCGGGCATCTACGAGCTCAAGGGAGAAAGCAGCCTGAAGGATCTGCTTGGGCTTTGTGGCGGGATCAACGCCACCGGTTACCTGCAGCGGCTCCAGATGTACCGGGTGCAGGCGCACGACAAGAAGATGGTGACCGAGATAAGCCTCGAGCCCGGTAAGAGCATCGAGGAGGCGACTGCCGGCATCAAGCTGCAGGACCTGGACCTGGTCAAGGTCCTGTCCATCGACACAGTCCTGCGTGGGTACGCGCGGCTCGAAGGGCATGTGCTGCGCCCCGGTGATTACGCTCTCAAGCCCGGCATGCGTGTCAGCTCCCTGCTGAAGGGGGACAACCTGCTGCCCGAATACCATGCCGCCGCCGGGCAGATAACCCGTTTGTTCCCCCCCGACCTGCACCCTGAAATCATCTTCTTCAACGTGACCCGCGCGCTCAACGGAGAGCCCGATTACGACGTCGAGCTGAAGGAGTTCGACCGTGTGAAGATCTTCTCGCGTACCGAGATGGAGGAAGTCCCCTTCGTCCAGGTGAGCGGTGAGGTGCTGCGACCGGGGCAGTTCCGCTATCTCGAGAACATGACCGTGCGCGATCTGATCATGCAGGCCGGCAACGTGAAGCTGAGCGCCTACCTCAAAAACGCTGAGATCGTGAGGGTCAAGCGTGCCGACTCGCGTGTCGTCACCATCGTCCTGCCCGTCGATCTCGAAGCGGCCCTCAAGGGAGGGGATGCAAACATCAAACTGCAGCCCCTGGACGAGCTTACCGTAAGGCGCATCCCCAATTGGGCGGACGCCACCGACCGCTACGTCACTCTGAGCGGCGAATTCGTCTTCCCCGGGACCTACCCGATCTACAAAGGAGAGCGTCTCTCCTCTGTCATCGCAAGGGCGGGCGGCTTCTCGAATCTCGCCTATCTCAAAGGGGCGAGATTCACGAGGGAGAACGTACGGAAACTGCAGCAGCAGCGTATGGACGAAGCACTGCAGAAGGCCCAGGAAGACATCATACACCTGCAGACCAACATGGCTCAGACCGCCGCCTCTGCCGAGGAGGTTTCCGCCGCCAAGACTACCTTGGAAGGTCTAACGCGCACCGTGGAGATTCTTAAAACAAGAAAGGCGGAAGGGCGCGTACTCATGGAGATCGCCTCTATGGACGAACTGAAGGGAGGCCCTTACGACCTGGAACTGCAGGGGGGCGATCAATTGACCGTTCCCAGCGACCCCGGCGGCGTCAACGTGATCGGCAACGTCTACAACCAGAGCACCGTAGTCAGCCAGCAGGGGCGCGACGTTGAATGGTACCTGCATCAGGTGGGCGGACCGACCGGCGACGCCGATACCAGCGAAATATACGTGGTCAAGGTGGACGGCACCGTCGTGAGCCAGGCGAACTCAGGGAAGTTCCTGTTCTACAACTCCTTCTGGGGGAAATCACTCGACTCCGGCGACACCATCATCGTGCCGCGCCAGTACGAGAAGACAGCGTGGCTTAGAACCGTGAAGGAGATAACCCAAATCCTCGGCAACGTAGCCATGACCGCTGGCGTGGCCATTGCAGCAGGTAAATAAGGAGAGGGACCCCTCAGCCCGATTAGATGGTTAAAGTCTTTCTGAGTGCCTTCGTTTTTTAACGTGCGGCGCTGTTGGTATAGAAACAACTGGCATGACTTGCAACGGACACATAAGTATTCGTCGTCTGAATTTTAGGTGTGAACTTGCTGTACAACGGTTCTGGTAAATGGGGGCTATTGATGTGCAAGGTATTACTGGTTTTCGGCACTCGACCAGAAGCTATAAAGATGGCGCCAGTCATCAAGGAGCTAAAGGGGCGCCCGAATAGTTTTTCTACCACAGTGTGTGTCACGGCTCAGCATCGCCAAATGCTTGATCAAGTACTTGAACTTTTTGACATCACTCCCGACTACGATCTCAATATAATGAAGCCGGGGCAGGATCTGTTTGATGTGACGTGCAACATTTTACATGAACTGAAGCGGGTGATTCAGATTGAAAGGCCCGAAATCATACTCGTTCACGGGGACACCACCACTACGATGGCGGCCTCGCTTGCCGCGTATTACTATCGCATTCCGGTAGGGCACATCGAGGCCGGTCTTCGTACTGGCAACAAGTTTGCCCCCTTCCCTGAAGAGATAAACCGTAAAGTAACCGGTGCCCTTGCAGATATACATTTCACCCCGACCGATCTCGCGAAATCCAACCTTATTAAAGAAGGTGTCTCGCCGGACGCTGTCCATGTGACGGGAAACACGGTTATCGATTCGCTTTTCATCATCAGTGAGCGATTGCGATCAGATAACCGCCTGAGTCAGGAACTCAAAAAGCGGTTCTCCTTTTTGGATCCCAATAAGCGGCTGATTCTCGTCACGGGGCACCGCAGAGAGAATTTCGGCAGGGGGTTCGAAGCGATCTGTAAGGCGCTTGCTGAAATCGCACTTGCCAATCCTGATGTTGAGATTCTTTATCCTGTACATCTGAATCCTAATGTACTCGAACCTGTGCAGCGCATCTTGGGTGGAATGAAATATCGAAACGTGCATGTGATTGAACCGGTGGACTACCTTCCTTTTGTTTACTTGATGCAGCGTGCTTTTTTGATACTGACGGATTCTGGCGGAATTCAGGAAGAAGCTCCTTCTCTGGGAAAGCCGGTGCTGGTTATGAGGGATACCACCGAGAGGCCGGAGGCTTTGCAGGCTGGAACCGTCAAGCTCGTGGGTACGGATGAAGATAGGATCTTCGCTGAAACCCAGCGCCTGCTTTGTGATCCTGCGGTTTATCAAGCCATGAGTCGTGCTCACACGCCTTATGGTGATGGTCACGCTGCGGAACGCATCGCAGATATCCTTTCAAATCACAAGCTGCCGAACCAATCAACTTCCTATTAGCCTATATAAAATAGGCACGAGGGCGTGAATGTCTTTATCTTCTGAGGAACGACTGACCCATACCGAAAACAGCAGGATGTTCGGTTTCCTTGATTGCGTTCAGATTGTGTTGCAACGCTTTAAGATGATAGCGGTAATAACGCTGGTGGGTGCTTTTGGAACGGCGGCGTACAGTTTGACGCAGTCTAACGTGTATCAGTGCAAAGCCATGATCATTCCTGTACAGGAAGACAAGAACTTGATGTCTTCCATGTTGTCGCAGTTGGGCGGGCTGGCGACTCTGGCGGGCGCATCCGTTGGAGCGCCTACCACCGGTGATCTGTACGTCACGATGCTGCATAGCGAGACGGTACTGGATGGCGTGATCGACCGTCTTCACCTGATGCAGCAGTTCAAGAAGAAATATCGCTACAACCTTTACGAACATTTTGATAAGGCGATGGAGGCTGTGGTCGGCAAAAAGGACGGAGTCGTTTCCATAACGGTGAAGGATACCGACCCTAAACGGGCCGCGGATATAACGAATGCACTTTTGGATGAGCTGGCGAAACTCACCGCGGATTTGAGCGTCAAAAGTAGCGGCGCCAACCGGAGTTTTCTCGAAGGAAGGCTCGCGTCCGCGAAGGTCGATCTCGCTCAAGCCGAAAATGCCCTCGCTGCTTTTCAGCGCAAGAACAAGACCATCGCCTTGCCCGAGCAGGCCCAAGTATCGATCGGCGAAATTTCCATGCTGAACGGTCAAATCGCCATCAAAGAGGTAGAGCTGGCGTCAACAAGGCAAAGATTCACCGAGGCGAGCCCGGAAGTCAAGATGGTCAAGGCCTCCATCGAAAGCATGAAACAGCAAATAGGAAAGCTGGAAGGAAACGGCGGCGGTAGCTCGATCCCCTCTATCGGGGCCGTTCCTGCCCTGGCGCAGGATTACATACGCCTCACCAGGCAGTTCAAGATTCAAGAAACCTTGGTCGAGGTCTTAACCAAGCAGTACGAGATGGCCAAGCTGGCGGAATCGAAATCGGTCAAATCTTTCAATATTCTGCAAAACGCGAAGGTGCCGGAAGCGAAGGTCGCACCGGCCAGGGCGAAAATGGTGAAGGTCGCGGCTTTTCTGTCCCTGTTGCTGGGCCTCTTCGTGGCGTTCATGCGGGAAGGCATCGCCAGGATGCCGGAAGCGGACAAAACCCGTATGAGATCTCTTCTGCCCGGCTATTTGAAACGGTTTTTCCCGGAATTATGAGGCGGCATCAACCGCAAAGGCTCTATCTAATGGACAATGACGCATGATATTGAGCAAGACCTTCATGTTTAGACTGTCCGCACTTGCGTTCGTCTGTTTCGCGACGCCGGCTCTCGCTTTTTATCTGAGGGGGGTGGCAGGTTTGTTCGCCTTTCTTACCGCGGCAGGCGTCCTTGGCTTCGCCGAGGGGGCTTGGCTTCCCTTCTTTGAAAGGTTCAAAGACGGGCTCTGCCGGTTCAAGTGGTTTTTCCTGGCCCTGCTCTGGTACTTCGTCGGCCTGTGCGCAAAAGTCTACTACTACGGGGACGGTCTGGCCGACTGGCGTCTGGTAATGAGCCCCGTCGTTTTGTTCCTCGCTTCCGCTTTCGCCGTCGGGTTTCTTTACGACGAACGATGCTATCGCCATTTCCAGATCATGTTTCTCACGGGCATCGCGATTCAATCAGCCTTCTTGATTCACGCCATTGTTACTGATGTCGTTGCGTTCAGGACCACCTTGTTGGAGACACATGGCGCTTGGGTCTACGGGGACCAGGCTGGATTTGCTCTGGTGGCGATGGTGTTCCCTACTCTTGTCTGGCGCGCCTTCAAACAAACGGGGCTTCTCAAGGTTCTTTTGCTTGCCTGCTGCGTAACGATAGCCGTTTCACTAGCTATCTGCACCTTCGCGACCCCCGTCGGTTTGCTCTTTCTCGCCGTGCTTGTCGTCGTCCTCGTCTCGCTCTTTTTCCCGATCACGCGTAAGAGCTATGTGGTGGCAATTTTTTTTGCCGCCTTTTTATCGATGGCCTCCATCGCGGGATATATCGCCACTCGCGACAACCCTCTTTTGGGTAACGCATATTACAAGTTATCCAACGTGGTGGACGATCCGAAATCCGGCGGCTATCGCGGCCGTGATGCCGAGGAAGGTTCGAGATGGATGCTCTCTGGCATTTCCATCAACAGTTTTTTAGAAGCGCCGCTTTTCGGCCGGGCCAGGGGGGGCGTCAGGAATAGCACCTATCTGGGAGGTCATTCCTCAATTTTCGATTACCTTGGCGGATATGGCATGCTGGGGGGAGGGATGGCGTATTGCTTCACCATCTTTTTTCTGCTCGCGGTGTCCTGGCGGCGCTTTGCGAGCGAGAGGTCATGGGAAACCATGCTCTGCTTCACCTCGGTGCTTTTGCTGGTGGTCGGAGGCGTCGTCAATCCGTACTGGGACGGCTGGCAACCGGCGTACGTACTGCTTTTGGCCCGCCCTGTGTCGCGAGCGGTGCACCCGCGCCGTCACTTGCCTGATGAGGGGAACATATAATGTCGGACACCAGATTCTCGATGGTCATTTGTACTTGCGATGCGTACAGCGATGCCTGGCACCCTCTTTTTACCCTTTTTGAGAGGTACTGGCCCGAGCTAAAGAATATCCCCATCGTGCTGAATACGGAGACTGCCTCGTATCAACATGAGGGATTCGATATCGTCTCGCCCCAGTTGTACAAGGACCACCCGTCCCCAGCCTCCGTTCCGTGGTCGAAGAGGCTTCGGCGCACCCTGCAAGAGGTCGTAGACGCCGAAGTCGTGCTGATTTATCTCGACGACTTCTATTTGCGCAGCCGAGTCAATGCCGATCGGTTCGACGTCTGCCTTTCTTATTTGGAACAGGACCAAAAGATAGCCAACATACAGCTTTTCACCTGTCCTCTTCCTTATACTCCCGTTGCCGAGTATCCCTGGCTCTTGAAAAGGGACAAGAGGTCGCCATATCTGTTCAGCCTGCAGGCGGGCTTGTGGCGCCGTGACCGACTACTGCATTTTCTGAGGGATCACGAGTCACCTTGGTATTTCGAACGTTGGGGCTCCTTGCGCGGGCGTAGGTATCCTGACGATTTTTACGCCCTCGCTACCATAGACGGCAAACTCCCCATTCTCGACTACTGCCCGTCGACCCAGGGGGTGAGCAAGGGACTGTGGCTACCGCAAACGCCGGAATTATTCGAAAAGGAAGGGATCGAGATCGATCTCTCGGCAAGGGGAGTCATGCCTTATGGCTGGAAACCGCCTCGCCGCCGCCGCAACTGGTTCGCGACGGCACGCAACATATTCCGGTCGCTATGCCCGTGATGAAGGCGTTTTCGAAAAGAGCGTTCGAGTCCAACACGCTGCGCGTCATATCAGCGCTGGCCGGAGGCAACTTCCTCGCTACGCTGATCGGCGTCTTGGGTTCGCTCGTACAGGCGCGGTACGTGTCACCCGCGGATCTTGGTTACTTCCGCGGCTTCACCATTGCGACCGGATACGCCTTCTTTTTTCATCTTGGTTTACTGGACGCCATGCAGAGGCTGTATCCCTACTACGTCGGTAAGGGCGATGACAACCGGGCCCGCTCCATCGCGGAAATTTGCCAGGCCTGGATGGCGGGCGTTACCGTCGTCGTCTCTGGTGCGTTCGTGCTCATGGCCGCGGTGTCTCTTTGGCGCGGCAATGAGCGCGCCATGCTGGGGTGGTTGGTGCAGGCGCTGGCCATGGTCGGATTCATCTACGGCGGCTATATGAGCGCGACATATCGCTCCGGCCACGATTTCACGTCCTTAGCCAAGGGAGGGGTCTATTCGAGCATCGCGTCGGTGCTGGTCCTTCCGCTCTTCCTGCTTTGGCCGTACTTCGCGATGGCTGTGCGAAGCGGCATTTCCAGCCTGGTCAACATCCTTTATCTCCATGCGCGTCGTCCGCTGCGACTCAAATTGAGGTTCGCGTGGGGAGAGTGGTTCGAGCTGGTAAAAGGGGGCATCCCCATCTTTGTCGCTTCTTACGGGGCGGCCACACTATGGTCGGTCGTCGAAACCTCCCTCGTCCTGAGGTTCCTCGGTGCGGGCGCCCTGGGGCTTTGGTCCATGGGGTTCATGGTTCTTGAAGCGGCCAACAAGGTGCCCCAGGCGGTAACCGCGGTGTATGTGCCGCGCCTTACCGAAACGTTGGGAAGGACCTCGGACGTGGCGGCTTGCCTTCGCTTGTGCAAAAAGCCTCTGGCTTTCGGTGTCCCGGCCATGATTGCCCTGGCCGTTGTAGGCTCATTGGCGCTGCGTTTCCTCGTTCCGGTCGTGATGCCGAAATACATTGCTGCGATACCGACCATGTCCCTCATGTTGCTTATGTTGCCCCTGATCGTATTGGATACGCCTTACGCCATCCTCGTGGCCATGGGTAAGATTTTGCACCAGAATGTCGCCGTTTATGCGGGGTTGGGTTCCTTCGCCCTGCTCGCTTTGGCTGCGATCAATCTCGGCTTTGGCCTAAACGGTGTGGTGGCCGCCTCCCTGGTTGGCCGGGTCGTCAGGCTGGTGGCCGTATATACGAGCCTTTACCGCGTCTCCAGATACCCGGTAGTCGCCGAAGCAGCGATGCCGGCTCAAACCTCACAGACGGAAGCTTAGGGAACCGGATGAGATTCAACAACGTATGGACGCATGTAGAAGCGATTAAAAGAGCGATGCGGCCCTTGGTCAATCGGCCGGTTGTCGGGAAGACCTTGCGTCTTTTGGAGGCGTGCAGGTATCTCGATCCCATGGTGTGGCGCCCTGAGGCCTGCAATCACAGCATCAGGGACGCCCTGCTTTCCAGCGAACCGATCGCCGTCGGCAAATTGGGATCGGTGGAAATGTTCGCGCTGAAAAAATACCTGATGTACAGGGATAGTCCTTCCGCTGCGGACCTCACAGCGGTAAATCGGCAGATCCTGTTCACCAATGCCGGTGTTTTCCCTAACGAGTACCCCACCCTGGAGCGATACGCGCGGCTCATGACCGAGAAGGTGCTGCCGCACATGTCCCACACGGTGGTGTGGTTCAATTTCGGTGAAGCGCGCATCGTGAAAAAGTACTGCCCTGAGGCGAAACTGCTAGGCATGGGGAGTCTGGCCCCCTTTCTTTGGCAGGACGCGTGGACCAAGGCTCTCGCCGGGAAAAAGGTCCTGGTCGTTCATCCTTTTTGCGGCACCATATTGCGGCAATACCCGAGGCGGAGGCTCATTTGGGGAGAGCATGCCGATCGCGTTTTGCCTGATTTCGAATTGGACGTACTCCCGGTACCGCTTTCGCCCGCGCTGGTCCCGCCGGTGTACACGGACTGGTTTGCTGTGCTTGATGCACTGCAGCTGGAAATGTCTTCCCGCGACTTCGATATAGCTTTGGTCGGGTGCGGTGCCTATTCTCTCCCGTTGGTGGTACATGCCAGAAATCTGGGGCGTCAAGGGATTCACCTGGGTGGCGGTACGCAGATCCTGTTTGGCATCCGGGGAGGGCGCTGGGACAAGATGCCGGAATACAACCGGTACTACAATGAACATTGGATAAGACCCCTTCCAGAAGACACACCTCAAAATACCAACATTATCGAAGGTGGGTGTTACTGGTGATAATCGGAGTTCAGATATAAGTTTCCTGAGCATAGCTAAAGCCTTTTATGACGCGGCGTTTCCGGGCTTAAAGGGATTCTTGAGAAATGGAGACGACCTCTGTCGAGCAGATAGAGAAGCTCGACATCCACGCTTGTAGGGTGAACAAGGGCTATGTGCTTGTATTCACGATTCCCAGCTCGGTGATCCACATCGACGGTCGCTTCGAGTGTTACAGCGGTAAGCCCTTTCTGAACAGACTTATGTAGTCTTGCATCACAACGAGGTACATCTTTTATGTCATTAGCCGTATCTGGGAAATCACCCGCTGTATTGTTGCTCGTCTTCAACAGGCCAGAGCAAACCGAACTGATGTTGGAGGCCATAAAGAAGGCCGGGACGTCGTCGCTTTACGTCGCCTGCGATGGTCCTAGGCTCGACAAGCCGGACGACGCGGCAAAAGTGCAGGCGGTTCGAAGATTGATCGAAGACATCGACTGGTGCACCGTTCGCACCAACTTCAGGCAAACCAATCTCGGTTGCGGGCGCGCGGTCAGCGATGCGATCACCTGGTTTTTGTCAGAGGCGGAAGAGGGGATCATTCTCGAGGACGACTGCCTTCCCGATACGACTTTCTTCTCGTTCTGTGCCGAGATGTTGGAGCGTTACCGGCACGATACCAAGGTCATGCAGATTGCCGGCTTCAACTTTCTCGGGGAATCCTGCGACCATTCTTGTGACTACCTGTTCAGCAATTTCGGCTGGCAGTGGGGGTGGGCCACCTGGAGGCGCGCTTGGCAGAAGTTCGACCTGAAGATGACGGATTGGCCCCGTTTCAAGGCGATGGGGTTGCACCGCCAATTTCCGTTCTACAAGGAGCGTGTTGAAGTATTCGACCTAGTCTACGGCGGCAGCATCGATACGTGGGACTATCAGTGGCATTTTGCCATGGCCGCGCACTCAGGCATCTCCGTGGTGCCGTCCGTGAACCTCGTGAAAAACCTCGGTTTTGGATGCGGCACCCATTCCACTTCCGCAGCCGGTTTTGAACGCTACAACGTGAAGGTGCGCCCGATGTCTTTCCCCTTGAAACACTGCGACTTCGTTTACGCCGACCGTCAGTATGATGATCGTTTGGTAAAGGCGGTGTGCAGTCTGCCTCTGGGCGTAAGGCTCGTGCGGAAAGCGGCTCGCATCTATCGCCGCTTCCGGCCAAAGTCGGGGGGGGCGGCATGCGGATAGGTCTGATCACCTCCTGGTGCGAGGGGGGCGCGGGGCATGTGTCAAAAGCCTACGAGCGCATCCTGCAGCAGAGGCACGAAGTCTTCATCTATGCGCGTGGCAGCGTAGCCGACACCGATGACAGGATATGGAACCTCCCCACCGTGACGCGGGCTCCATACCATCCAAGCACCACGGGGGTGCACGCCGCTCATTTTACCGGCTGGGCGAAGCGGCACGGCATCGAGGCTGTCATCTTCAACGAACAACGGCACTGGGAAGGTGTCGTGCTGGCTCGAAAACTGGGACTGCTGGTCGGCGGTTACATAGACTACTACACGGCCGACACCGTCCCGTTTTTTGACCTGTACCATTTCGTGATCTGCAACACGAGAAGGCATTTCGAAGTGTTCAAGTGCCATTCCCAGCCATGCTACTGTCCCTGGGGTACTGACACCTCGGTATATAAACCAGGGCCCGCCCAAGCGCAGCGGCCCCTGACCTTCATCATAAGCTCCGGCCTCTCCGGCGCTTATGCCAAAGCTCAGCCCTGGATGGACAGACGCGGGACCGGCATGGCGTTGGAGGCCTTCGCGAAGGTCGCCGGCGATTGCCGCCTGGTTGTGCTGAGTCAAGTCCCGTTGGATCAGTGCCCGGACGAATGGCGCAGGGTGGCGGAAAGGGATAGGCGCATCGAATTCCTTGTCGGCACCTTTAACCCCGTTCCCTATGCACTCGGTGACGTGTACGTCTATCCCTCCAGGCTCGATGGGATCGGGCTCACCCTTCCGGAAGCCTTGAGTTCCGGGCTCCCCGCGATCACCACGGACTGCCAGCCGATGAACGAATTCGTCAGGCAGGGCGACAACGGTATGCTCGTCGACGTCATGGAATTTCGTGCCCGTCCCGATGGCTACTACTGGCCGGAGTCCATCTGCAGCCTCGACCGGCTCGTAGAGGCCTTCGCCTTTTACGTCGACCACCCCGATGAGGTCACCCGACAGGGGCGTCTGGCACGCGAGCTTGCTGAACGTGACCTCTGCTGGGAGAAAAACGCCTCTTTTCTGCCTGATTGGCTGGAGACGGTGGCCAAGGTGCCGTTTCACGAACAGGAAGACTTCCAGTGTCTTGCCCAAAAAGCGATCAAGTATGACATGGTTCACAATCCGAAGCCGTTTCAGTCGCTGCTGGTAGCGGTGAAGGCGCTGCTGTACCACTCGTGGAGACGTTTCAGATACCAATAACCATCACTTCAGGTCACCGGGATTTTTATGTGCGGAGTTGCGGGAATCATTGGGAAGTCTGCCGACGCTGAGCTCGTTCGCAAAATGGCCCGAACCTTGGTTCGAAGAGGCCCCGATTCCGACGGGATCTGGGCCGATCCGGGCGGAGGCGCCGCACTCGGCCACACGCGTCTTTCCATCATCGATCTGTCGGATTCAGGACGGCAGCCGATGACGACCGCAGACGGTCGGTACTGGATCGTCTTCAATGGCGAGATATTCAACTATCTGGAGTTGCGCAAGCAGTTACTTGGGCTGGGGGGCTGCTTTCATTCCAATTCCGACACCGAAGTGATCCTTGCCGCCTTCGAGCGCTGGGGAACCGCCAGTTTCGGTCTCTTGCGGGGTATGTTCGCCTTCGTTCTCTGGGACCGCGAGGCGCGTCGGGCATATTTGGTGCGCGACAGGCTCGGCATTAAGCCGCTTTTGTGGGCGGAGGTGCCGGGCGGACTGGTCTTTGGCTCGGAAATCAAGGCCGTTCTTGCTTCGGGCTTGGTGGAACCGGTCATGGAGCCTCTGGCGCTCTTCGATCTTCTTGCTACCGGTTCGGTCTCGCATCCTCGCACCATGGTCCGAGGCGTGCACTCCGTAGCACCCGGCACCTTCATGGTCCTTGACGCCAATGGCGAACGTCGGGTATCCGGCTACTGGGACGCGGCAGGCGCGGCCGCCAAGCTTCGTCCCCATCTGTCCGCCCTGCCTTACCAGGAGTTGGTCGCGCTCACGAGGGCGAAGCTTGAGGAAGCCTGCCGGTACCATCTCGTTTCCGATGTGCCGGTCGGGAGTTTTCTTAGCGGTGGCATTGATTCCACTGCGATAACCGCCCTCATGTCCCGGTACATGGCGGAACCGGTGCGGAGTTTCACCGTCGGGTTCGCTGAAACAAATGGCCTGAAGCATGAACTGGATGGGGCGAGGATCGCTGCCGACTTCCTAGGATGCAGGCATCATGAGATTATCGCAGACGGGAAGGGCTTTTCCGAGCTGTTCGATGATTTCATCCGGACCATAGATCAGCCAAGCTACGATGGGGTCAACAGCTATTTCGTGAGCCGTGCCGCCGGCAAGGAGGTCAAGGTCGCCCTCTCCGGTCTGGGAGGCGATGAGATTTTTGGCGGATACCCTCATTTCGCGCGGTTTGCCACTGTGGAAAACGCGCCCGCGAAGAGATTCGACCCGTTGCTGAGGCTGTTGCACAGACTCCGCCCCAGCCACTATACCCGCCTGGCCGATCTTCGCGGCCAGAGCCGGGCGGCGCGCTACGCCGGGATGAGGCGGCTTCTTTGCGATACGCGCATCGCCGGCAGCGTCACCGCGGCCATGATGGGCTCGTTCACCAAGGGATTTGTCGAGGCTGCCATAGAACCGCTTCTCGACGCTGCTCTGGATTCAATCAGTCAGACGACATTGGTCGAGTTTAACCGTTACCTTCCCGACACGCTGTTGCGCGACGTCGACGTGGTGAGCATGGGGCACGGGTTGGAGGTCCGCCCTGTGATGCTGGATCACCTCCTGGTGGAGCACGCCCTCGCCTTGCCTCCCAGCGCAAAGCTCCGTGAAGGCCGGCATAAGTCGGTACTCGTCGATGCGGTGCGGGATCTGCTTCCTCCTGCGCTCCTCGACCGCCCGAAGGTCGGCTTCGAGCTCCCGATCGGGGATTGGCTTAGGAGTGAACTGCGCGAGCGGGTCCGCTGGAGCCTCGAATCGGCAGCGGCACGCAGCCTTTTTGACCGGGAGTTCCTTAGAGGATGCCTTGCGTCGGTCGACTCGCAGGCTAATACGGCCATTCTCTGGACTGTCGTCGTGACGGTCTCTTGGGCAACCGAAACGGGTTGTCTTCCGTTGAACGAAGCCGGGTGAAAGTTTCCTGGAACAGCCATGCGAGGCCGAATTCCGTACAAATGAGATCTTATGAAAGTTCTTTGGCTCAGTAACAAGGTACTCAGTCCCCTGGACAGCGGCACCACGGGGACATGGCTCGAGGCGATGGCCCAGAGCCTTTCAGCCTCCGACGGCCTGCAGCTTGGCAACATATCGTTGGGCGGCGTCTGCGAACCTTCCAGACAGGATCTCGGCACCGTCAGTCAATGGGTCATGCCTGCGGTCTTGCGCCCGGGTGGGGACGGTCTTCCCCCTCGGGAGACGGTCGCCGCTATCGTAAAGGCCGTGGATGAATTCGCGCCCGATCTCGTGCATGTCTGGGGGACCGAGTCCTTCTGGGGGTTGCTGACCAGCCGCGGCATGATACGCAGGCCCGCACTTCTCGAAATGCAGGGGCTGAGCCTTTCCATATCGAGCGTATATGGAGGTGGTCTTACGCTTCTGGAACAGCTAAGGTGCGTGGGGCTCAAGGAAATTGTCCGGGGCAACTCCATCTTGCAGGGGCGAAAGCGGTTTGAGCGATGGTCCACGCTTGAGCGTGAGATGATCCAAGGGCACGATTTCATTTCCACGCAATCGAGTTGGATGCGGGCGCAGGTTCTCGCCATGAATTCCGGCAGTACCGTATTCACGACGGACCGGGTGTTGCGTCCTCCCTTTATCACCGGTGAGCAGTGGGAGTATCACGGAGACCCTGTCATTTTCTGCTCAGCGGCCTATTCCTCTCCCTTCAAGGGCCTCCATGTCGCGGTGAGAAGCCTGGGGCTTTTGAAGCGGCGGTTCCCGAACGTCAGGCTTCATATCGCCGGCTTGCACCAGCGCGCAGGCCTGCGTAGAGACGGATACATCGCATGGGTGCAGGGGGAGGTGCGCCGGCTGGGCCTTGAGGAAAACGTCCGCTGGCTCGGGGCCTTGTCCGCGGGAGAGATCGTTGGAGAAATGCGGAGGGCTTCCGCGATCCTTCTCCCTACGTACGTGGAGAGTTACTGTCTCGCCCTCGCGGAGGCGATGATGCTCGGCGTCCCGGCGGTAGTCACTTATACCGGCGGTACTTCCTGTCTTGCACGTGACGGGGAGTCTGCGCTCTTTTTCGCTCCTGGCGACACGGCGATGTGCGCATACCAGTTGGAGCGGATCTTATCGGACCGTGAACTGGCCTGCAGCATCTCCAACATGGCACGCACGGTCGCCCTGGCTCGTAACGACACCCAGAGGATCATTGCCAATCAGATCGAGATATACAAAAGGTTATGCGACAGATGAAAGGAGGTCCAGGCGTTTGAAGCAGAAGCGTTTCCCGAATGTGCTTATCATATCGAAGTCCATCATCAACGACAGGGACAGTGCAGGCGCCTCCTTGCGCAACTGGTTCATGCAATGGCCGAAGGAGAACCTGGCACAACTGTATTCAGGCGTCCTTTTTGAAGGGGAATCTTTCTGTGGCACCAACTTCCAGCTCGGCCGGGAGGAGAGACGCTTTGGTTCGCTTTTCCAACTGCTGAAGCATTCCTCTCTTGGCGCTTCGGCGCAGCCGATGCGAGCGGAAGTTCGCAGTCGGCGCACCGGCCCCTTTCGGCGTGCCGTCCACTCGCTCGGAAAGACGCTCGTAGGCAGCGGACTGTGGGAGCTCATCTTCACCCCTCGCGTTTCTACCGGGCTTGCAGGCTGGATAGAAACCTTTCGTCCGGAAGTTCTGTTCGTGCAAGGCTGCGACATCTCCTTTATGAGGTTAAGCCTTGAAATCAGCAAGCGGTATGACATTCCCATCTGCTTCAGTATAGTGGATGACTGGATCGAGCACCTGTATGAAACATCGTTGATCGCTCCATTGATCCAGCATGTCGCCAAGTTGAACTTCAGCGCATTGATCGCCCGTTCCCGGCTGCTCTATGCCATCGGTGATCTGATGGCGGAGGAATACCAGCGCCGCTACGGTATCCCTTTCTCTGTTCTGATGCAGTGCGACGATCCATCCCGTTATCGCATGGATGAGGTTCGAAAGGAAAACGGGGCTGTCAATATCGTGTATTCCGGGAGCCTCGCCTTGAACAGGTGGAAGCTTTTCGTCACCTTGGCAGAAGCTGTACGGATGCTGAGGAGCGAGGGGCTGCGCGTAGAGGTAACCGTTTACGCGCCGCTGGTCCCGGTCGAGGCGGAACCCGCGTTGCGCGACCTGGAGGTGGTGAGGGTGTTGCCAGCGCTGTCGGACCATGAAGTTCCGAAGGCATTGACGGGCGCGGACATCCTGTTTCTACCGGAATCCTTCGATGAGGACGTTCGTGCCTACACGCGGCTCTCGGTATCCACCAAGGCCCACCTCTACATGATGAGCAGGCGGCCCGTTTTGATCGTCGGCCCCCCCGAGATTGGCACCGTCGACTATGCGCGCAGGGGGGGGTGGGGGTACGTGGTAGATAAGGACGACAGCCTGCGATTGGCGGAGGCAATCCGGGTCTTAGTGTCGTCGCCGGAAATCTCTTGCGAGTTGGTGAGGCGCGGTGAGGAGATCGCGAGCAAAAACCATAGTGCGCCTTCGATCCGTGAGCGGTTGCTTCAGGAACTTTCGGATTGCGCGGCATATGGCGGAACCGGGAAAAGGCGGTACGAGAGGCAAGCATGAACGTCTGTCTTATAGGTTCTTCCAGTCTCAGGTACATGCCCTTTATCAGATGCTATGAGGAGGTGTTGCAGGCGAGCGGTGTTTCCTATGACATCGTTTACTGGGACAGATTCGGGCTTGATGAAGAGAAAGAGAATTCGATCGCCTTTCACCGGCCGGGGACGGCGCGAAAAGCCGCTCTCATTCCCGGTTATCTGGGATATCGCCGTTTTTTAAAGAACCGGCTGCACGGAGCCCGATACGATCTCTACGTTGTTTTTTCGGCGCAGATCGCGGTGCTGCTTTTTGGCTTTCTGATCGATAAACGTTTCGTCGTCGACGTCCGGGATTACACCTACGAAGGCTTTCTCCCGTTCCGATTGGCGTTAAGCGCCCTTTTCAAGAGGGCGATGCTGGTGTGCATCTCTTCCTCGGGATATCTTGAGTGGCTGCCTAAGTCCGGTAAACGCGTCATTTCGCACAACCTGATTGAAACGGACCTCGGCGCGGCACCACTTCCATTCGATTTCAGCAAGAAGGTCATGTCCTACATAGGCGCCATCTCCTACTATGATGCGAATGTGAAGTTCATCAGCCAGGTTCGGCGCCTTGAAGGCTTTGAGGTGCGTTACATCGGGAAGGGCGAGTGCGAGGCGTCTTTGGAGCAATACTGCCGCTGCGAAGGTGTGGGAAATGTCAAATTCTTCGGTCAATTCACCCCCGAACAGAAACGGCAGCACTATCTCGATGCCAATTTCGTGGTCGGGTGTTTTGGCTCCGAGACCGTTAACGGGAGGTGCACGATGCCGAACCGGCTGTACGAGTCCTGCCTGTACCGCCGCCCCATCATCGTGAACAAGGGGACCTTCCTCGGTGAGATGGTAGACAAGTACGGTCTCGGAATTTCCGTCGAGCAGGACAGGGTCGCGGATATGGAACCTGAATTGAGTCGCTTTTACGACCCCGGGTATTACGAAGCTTATGGGCGGAGATGCGAACGGTACCTGGCTACGGTCAAGGCTGACCTTGCGACATTCCAGCAGGCCTTTGGATCACTTCTTTATTGAGCGAGAACAAGCGCGACAACAAGCGCTGCTCTTCTGATTAATTCAAAATGGAGGACGATGTGTTTTCAGGGAAAACTCTTTTGATAACTGGTGGGACAGGTTCTTTCGGTAATGCGGTATTGCGTCGGTTTCTTCACACCGACATCAAGGAGATCCGCGTTTTTTCTCGCGACGAGAAAAAGCAAGAGGACATGCGCATCGACCTGAAGAACTCCAAACTGAAATTTTACATAGGCGACGTCCGCAGTTATGAGAGCATCTATTCCGCGCTCGACGGAGTCGATTTCGTCTTCCATGCCGCGGCGCTTAAACAAGTTCCGTCCTGTGAGTTCTACCCGATGGAAGCGGTGCGCACCAATGTGCTGGGAACGGAAAACATGCTCAACGCCGCTCTGGCTTGCGGCGTCAAAAAGGTCATCACACTCAGCACTGACAAGGCGGTGTACCCCATAAATGCCATGGGGATATCGAAGGCTATGATGGAAAAATTGATGGTCGCCAAGGCGCGCACCTCCGATGAAGAAAAGACCGTGTTCTCAGGTACGCGCTACGGCAACGTCATGGCATCGCGTGGTTCGGTAATTCCCCTGTTCGTGAAACAGATACGTGAAGGGCTGCCACTCACGGTAACCGATCCCAACATGACGCGATTCCTCATGTCTCTGGACGATGCGGTAGACCTGGTCCTTTATGCCTTCAGCAACGCCCGCCAAGGCGACATATTCGTGCAGAAGGCGCCCGCCTCCACCATCCACGATCTCGCGGTTGCTGTACGCGAACTGTTCGACGCGAAGAACCAGATCAAGATCATCGGGACACGGCACGGCGAAAAGCTCTATGAAACGCTGCTGACGCGCGAGGAACTCTCCAAAGCGGAGGATATGGGCGACTACTATCGGATCATCCCCGATGAACGTGACCTAAACTACGGGAAGTACTTCACCGAGGGAGAGGAAAAAATCTCGCAGATAGAGGATTATAACTCCCACAACACGCAACGTCTGACGGTCACGGGAATCAAGGAAAAGCTGCTGAAACTAGACTACATAAGACAAGAACTGGGGCTATGACGGCGATGAAGGTACTGATAACAGGCGCTAACGGTTTCATCGGGAAAAACCTCTCCCTCACTCTCGGGCAGCGCAAGGACCTGGAGTTATCTTGCTACGACATCGACAGCGACTCCGCCTCCCTGGAAAGGCTGGTGCTCGAGGCCGACTTCATCTGTCACCTGGCTGGGGTGAACCGTCCTCAAAGCATCGAGGAGTTTGCCACGGGAAACACCGGTTGCACCGAGAGTGTCGTCTCGATATTGCGTGAACATGGCAAAGTGACTCCCTTTCTCATTTCCTCCTCCATACAGGCCGCCCATGGGAACTCGTACGGGGTGAGCAAACGCGATGCGGAAGAGGTGGTGTTCTCCTACGGTCGTGACTGCGGGGTTTGCGTGTACGTTTACCGTCTCCCGAACGTGTTCGGTAAGTGGTGCCGCCCCAATTACAACAGTGCCGTGGCGACGTTTTGCCACAACATCGCCCATGACCTTCCGATACAGGTCAACGATCCGTCAGTGGTGATGAATCTGGTTTACATCGACGATGTGGTTGCCTCGTTTGTGGCCGCCATCGACGGACGTCTTGCATCGGATAGCGTCGCCTTTCGGGACGTTCAGCCTGTGCATACGGCTAAGCTCGGGGACATCGCGGAGTTGATCAGGAGCTTTCGAAGGACGCGGCAGGAGAGGGGGGTTCCCCAACTCGACGATCCTTTCGTCAAGAAACTCTACAGCACCTACCTTAGCTATCTTCCCGTTCGTGAATTCAGCTATCCTCTCAAAATGAATGTGGACGATAGAGGGTCCTTCACCGAGTTCCTAAGGACTCCCGATCGCGGCCAGGTCTCCGTGAATATCTCAAGACCCGGAATAACGAAGGGGAACCACTGGCATCACACGAAGAATGAAAAATTTCTGGTGGTGAGTGGAGAGGGGGTCATCCGTTTCAGGAAGGTCGGGAGCGATGACGTCATAGAATACCCGGTAAGCGGTGCTAAATTGGAAGTGGTCGATATTCCGACCGGTTACACGCACAATATCAGCAACACCGGAAGTGGTGATCTGGTGACGGTTATGTGGTGCAATGAACTGTTCGACCCGGAACATCCAGACACGATTTTTGAAAATGTGGAGCGCAAACATGAAAAAGATTAGAGTGATGACGGTCGTCGGCACGCGGCCTGAGATCATACGTCTGTCCCGTGTGATGGCTAAGCTAGATGAACATGCTGAGCATATCCTGGTGCATACTGGGCAGAATTACGACTACGAGCTGAATGAGATCTTTTTTCACGACCTGGGGGTGAAGAGGCCGGACCATTTTTTGGAGGCTGCCGGTGCCAGCGCCGCCGAGACCATCGGGCAACTAATCATCAAAGTGGACCAGGTGCTGGAGAAAGAGCAGCCTGAGGCGCTTCTCGTTTTGGGGGACACCAACAGCTGTCTCGCAGCCATTCCCGCCAAGCGTCGCAAAGTCCCTATCTTCCACATGGAGGCGGGCAACCGATGCTTTGATCAGAGGGTCCCTGAGGAGACCAACAGAAAGATCGTTGATCACATAAGTGACATTAACCTCACCTACAGCTCTATTGCTAGAGAGTACTTGCTGCGCGAGGGACTGCCGCCGGACCGCATCATCAAAACCGGTAGCCCGATGTTCGAGGTGCTGAGCACCTACCTGCCGAAAATCGATGCCTCCGACGTGCTCGTCCGCTTGGGGCTTTCCCGTGGTGATTACTTCGTGGTGAGCGCGCACCGGGAGGAGAATGTCGATTCTGAAGTTAACCTCATAAAGCTCGCGGCGATCCTGAATGGCATCGCCGAACGCTACGGCAAGAGGATCATCGTCTCAACCCATCCCCGTACCCGGAAACGCATAGAGGAAAAGGGGCTCTGCTTTCACGAAAAGGTGGAGCTTCTGAAGCCGCTTGGTTTTTCGGACTACGTCCATCTTCAGATACACGCTTTTGCCGTCTTATCCGACAGTGGCACCATCACCGAGGAGTCTTCCATCCTTAATTTCCCGGCCCTCAATATCCGTGAGGCGCATGAACGTCCCGAGGGGATGGAGGAGGCGGCAGTTATGATGACCGGACTGACGCTCGACCGGGTGTTTCAGGGACTCGCTATTCTGGAGAGGCAGGGGCGTGGCGAAGCGAGGACGCTCCGACCGGTTTGTGACTACACCATGCCAAACGTCTCAGACAAGGTGCTCCGGGTTATCATCAGCTATATTGACTATGTGAACCGCACCGTTTGGAAAAAACCCTAGATGCGCGTTCTGATGATTACTCAGCTGTTTCAGCCGGAGCCTAACCATCTTAAGGGACTCGAATTTGCCAAGGAGTTGTCTCGCCTGGGGCATGAGGTGGAGGTTCTCACTGGGTTTCCAAATTACCCAGGCGGGCGGATCTATTCTGGCTATCGGCAGCGATTCTGGCAGCGCGAGGTGCTCGATGGGATTCGGGTGACCAGGGTCCCTCTTTATGCCGACCACAGCAGTTCCGGATTTAAGCGGATACTTTGTTATGTGAGCCTTGCCATCACCATTTGTTTTCCTGGGCTGTTGCTGGTGCGTCGGCCTGACGTAGTGCATGTCTATCAAGGACCCGCCACCTTGGCGATGCCGGCAATGCTGCTACGCTTGCTATTCAAGATCCCATATGTCTTGGACGTTCAGGACCTCTGGCCTGAGAGCGTCACCAGTTCAGGCATGTTTGTGACTTCAAGGCTAAGCTTTATCCTTGACTTGTGGTGCAAGTTGACGCACCTGTTCGCCTCAAAGATTGTCGTTCTTTCGCCAGGGTACCAGCGTGCTCTTGCCGGACGTGGGGTGTCTCCCGATAAGATTGAAGTCGTTTACAATTGGTGTGGCGAAAGAGCTGCTTCAATGGACAATGAGAAGTGCGGAAACGATAGTTTCGGTCTTGCTGATCATTTTTCTGTCATTTATGCCGGTAACCTTGGCAAGGTCCAGGCCCTTGATGCCGTTCTCGAGGCTGCCCAAATACTGGAAGTTTCCCATCCGGATGTACTTTTTATCTTGGTGGGCGCCGGTGTAGATTCCGAAAGACTTCAGAACCTGTGTCAGCAAAAGAAGATTAAGAATGTCCTTTTTATTCCACGACAGCCAGTCTCAGAGATCGACCGCATCCTTCAAAAGGCCCAGGTGCTGTTGATTCACCTCCGGGACGATCCGCTCTGCCGCATTGGAATCCCTCAAAAGACACAGGCTTACCTTGCTGCCGGACGCCCAATCCTTGTTGCCGTTAAAGGGGAAACGGCCGACCTCGTAGCGCGGGCAAAAGGAGGGGTTGCGTGCGAGCCGGGAAATGCCGCTAGCATCGCGCATGCGGTGACCGAGCTGCATCGTCTCACCCCTAGGACGCGTGAGGAAATGGGGCGAAATGGCAGGAGCTACTACGAGCGAAACCTCAGCTTTGTGGTAGGGGTAAAGCGAATGGAAGCAGTGCTCAAAGGAGCTGCCTCATGAACAATTTATTGGTTCCGCTCAGGCCGGAACACGTTCCGGACGTTGTGCAGACCCACCTAGCAAGTTTCCCAGGATTTTTCCTGTCATTTCTGGGAGCGCGATTTCTTGCCGTGTACTATAACGGCATTTGCTCAACACCCGAGGGTATCGGATTTTGCTACCTCAATGCCTCGGGAGTTCCAGCCGGTTTTGTTGTTGGCTCCTCGAACCCTAGGGGTTTCTATTCTAGGCTTCTCAGGCGACACTGGCTAAGTTTCTCACTTGCTTCGGTTCGGGCGGTCTTGCGGAAGCCCTCGGTGCTCGGGCGTGTTGCACGAGGTTTTCTACACCCTGGGGGGAACCCCGTCGGCAACCACGTGGCAGGGCTCTACTCCATCGGGGTCCTTCCCGAACTGCAGGGAACAGGGGCGGGCAAAAAACTGGTGAATGCATTCCTGTTCGAGGCTGCCAACCGCGGCTGCAATCGGGTTTTTCTCACCACCGATCGAGATGGTAATGAAGCCGTTAACATTTTTTATCAGAAGCTAGGCTTCACGCTCGAGCGTCAGTACCAAACGCGGGAAGGACGTAGCATGAACGAGTACTGGATCTCTGTGGCAAAGGATGGTGAGAATGAGTGATTTTCTACCTTTTGCACTCCCGGACATTGGGGAAGAAGAAATAGCTGAAGTCCTTGATTCGCTTCGTTCCGGTTGGCTCACAACCGGGCCTAAGACAAAACGCTTCGAACAGGAGTTCGCTGCCTTTATCGGCGGAAATGTAGAGGCTGTTGCTGTCAACTCCGCTACTGCCGGGTTACACTTGGCGCTTGAGGCAATCGGCATCGGTCCGGGTGACGAGGTTATCACCACAACTCATACATTTACCTCAACTGCTGAAGTCGTCAGGTATCTTGGTGCTGATCCTGTCCTTGTCGATATCGATCCGTTGACATTGAATATTGATCCCGCTGCTGTAGAGCGTGCGATAACGCCGCGCACACGCGCCATTATCCCTGTGCATTTTTCGGGTCTCTCCTGCGATATGGATTCCATCTTTGCGCTGGCACGCAAGCACGGGTTAAAGGTCGTGGAAGATGCAGCACATGCACTTCCCGCCACCTGCCATGGGAAACTGATCGGCTCTCTGAATAGCGATGCCACCGTCTATAGCTTCTACGCCACCAAGACGATCACCACTGGCGAGGGTGGAATGGTGGTGACCGCTAGCCCGGAGATCGCTGCGCGTTGCCGTACTATGCGACTGCATGGCATCAGCCGCGACGCCTTCGATCGCTATACATCAAAAAAGCCGGCGTGGTTCTACGAGGTTGTGGCACCAGGCTTTAAGTACAATATGACTGATATTGCTGCCTCAATCGGGTTGCACCAGATTAAGAAGGCGTGGCAGTTCCAGGCGCGCCGTCAGGAGATGGCGCAATATTATGACAAGGCATTAGAAAGGCTCCCGGTGCTGTTGCCGCCAAAGGCTCCTGCTGGAGACACTCATGCGTGGCACCTTTACGTCCTCAGGCTGGAGCCATCCGCCAAGGTAAAGAGAGACCATTTCATCGAGTTGATGGCTGAACGCGGGATTGGTTGCAGCGTGCACTTTATCCCGCTTCATCTCCATCCTTACTGGCGAGACCGATATGCACTCAAGCCGGAAGACTTTCCTTGTGCTCAAGAAATATACGGACGATCTGTCAGTCTCCCTCTCTTTACAAAAATGACTGAAGCGGATCAACAGAAGGTAATCGATGCGGTGCGGGGTATTCTCACGTGATCGCCAAGAGGCTGTTTGATTTATTCTTTGCCCTTCCGGCTCTTTTGGTCCTTATGCCTATCTTCGTTGTGATAGCCTTCTGGATCAAGCTTGATTCTACTGGTCCGGTGTTGTTCAGGCAAGAACGTGTGGGGCTTAAAGGGAAGATTTTTCAGATACTAAAGTTCCGAACCATGTGGGTAGATGCAGAGGGAAAAGGCCGTCAAATTACAGTGGGGAAAGATCCCAGAATCACCCGCTCGGGAGAATTCCTGCGCAAATCAAAGCTAGACGAATTGCCACAGCTTTTTAATGTCATCCTAGGAGAAATGAGTCTCGTTGGTCCGCGACCAGAGGTCCCACGATACGTTGCCCTCTATTCCAAAAAGCAGAGAGAGCGCATCCTTTCTGTCCCGCCTGGCATTACTGATTTCGCATCAATAGAGTTTCGGGATGAGAGTACAATACTTGCAAGAGCAAACGATCCTGAATTGGCTTATATACGTGAGGTCATGCCCATTAAGCTGGCTCTTTGCGAGCGCTACGTCGCGCAGAGAACGCTGTGGGTTGATTTACTCCTTATTTTGCGCACATTCAAGGCAATCGTTGCTTGAGTATCATGCTTTTGGCGAAGGTGTATAACGCCTTCTCCTCAAACTTGACGGATTTTACCTCAATGTCTGGCGGATTTTGCAATTGGATTAGACTCTAAGTCGAAAGAGTGAAGAGGTCAGGCACTAGGTGGAGCTTTCAGAAAGGTAGATAGACGGATTCACACCCTCGGATAGACCATACCGACGCGCTCGACGGGGGAATCGCCATGACTTTTCGGTGGTATGTCGACAACATAGAGACGAAGACGTCAGCGGGCGAAGGTTGATGGATTGAAAACTGTTAGTTTTTGCCCGAAACCGTTGTTTTTCACCCCAAAACTGTTGCTTTTTACCCCAAAACCGTTTGTTTTTAGGTGAAAAGCAACAGTTTTGACCCGAAAACTTTTAGTTTTCCTGCAAAAGCAAAAGTTTTTGCCCTAAAACTTTTGCTTTTGGGGGTAAAAGCGATAGTTTTGACCTGAAAACTGTTAGTTTTTGGTCGAGAATAGAAGTTTTGGATAGCCGGATCGAAACTGCGGTGCAGGGACTGCTGAGGATGCCGTGAGAAGAGACAAAAAAGTCCCCGAAGGCAGCGGCCTGCGGGGACTTAATGGTGGAAGGGCGGATCAGATGCACATCAGCGAAACGATCTGCGACCAGGGACCGTAGCCGTTGGCGCCTACCGCCCTCACCCGGAACCAATAGACCGTTCCCGGGATGAGACCCGTAACCAAAAGATGCATCGCCTTGGTCCCGGTTCCGCAATGCCTCCAGTTCGCTTCGACGGACGGGTCGCCGATGCAGCATGAGATGTCGTAGCTCTTCGCCCCTTTCACCGGCTTGGTCTTCAGCGACATCTCTCCCGAATTTGGGCCGTGCTGCGCCCGCGGGGTGTCAGGGCTCGTCAAGACAGCGGTGGTCGGTTTCCTGACTTTCGCGGGAGGAACCCCGAACGCATCCAACAGCTCGGGATGTTCCACGGCCGCGTGACGCACCAGTGTGAAGAAGATGCTGAACTTGCGGTCCAGCTTCTGCCGGGCAGCCTTCAACCGCTTCGCCTTCTCCGGGTCCCCGTCGGCCGCGGCACTGAACGCCGCCTTGTGCTCTTCGTCGACTTCCTGGAGCTCCTGTTGCTTTGGAAAGCAGGCCTCGACAAGCGCGTACAGGTTGGGGTCCCTCGACATGGCGACCACGACGGCTGCCGTTCTCGGAATCGCTTCCGCACTGCTGAGTAGCGTGATGTTGTCCATAGGCGTCTCCTCTCTTGATGGCGTTAAAGACGCCTAACGTTACCGCGGAGAGCTTTCGGAGTCAAACGATTCCTTGGAGATTTATAATTTTCCTTTTCTCAGGTGCGGGAGGCTCCCCGCCGATGAGTATAAGTCGTAGAAGCGGCAAGCACGACTGATAGCGTTTTTCATATTGTTAACGCTTGCTTCCTTAAGGTTTTGTGATATTTTTCCCTGCTGTCGTTCTTTTGTTCGGTGCCCGGCCAGGTCCGGGCGTTGCCGTAGGAGGGGTTCATGATACACGCCAGACGGGTCCTGGTGTTTTTCCTCGATGTGGTGCTTGTTGCCGCTGCGTTCTTCCTTTCGTTTCTCCTTCGTTTCGATTTTCAGATCCGACCGAACCAGGTGGAGAACCTGAAAACCGGCCTCGTCGTCGCCATGGCGGTGAAGCCCGCCATGTTCGTCGCCTCCGGGGTCTACCGCAGCATCTGGCGCTACGCCTCGTTGCAGGACGCCTACGAGATCTTCAAGATAGTCTCCCTTTCTTCAGCCGTTTCAGCCCTTACCCTCGTATATATAAAGGGCCCCTTCGGGATGCCGCGCTCCATTTATATCCTGGACTGGTTCCTGCTCTTCGCCCTCGTCGCCGCGAGCCGGCTCGTGTGGAGGATCTACCGCGAAACGAAGATCATCCCCGGTCTGTGTAAGGGAAAGAGGACGCTCATCATCGGTGCAGGAGAGGCGGGGAACCTTCTTCTCAAGGAGATTCGCAAGCAGCCTGAGGCCGCGTACAACGTGTTGGGCTTCGTGGACGACGACCCTCAGAAGATGGGCATGCGGCTCTCCGGGGTCCGCGTCCTTGGGGGGACGAGCAGGCTCAGCGGTCTGGTACGCAAACACAACATCGAGGAAGTCATCTTCGCCATCCCCTCCGGGGACAGGGATCTCATGCGCCGCGTCATCGCTAACTGCGAGAGGACCAAGGCGCGCTTCAAGACGCTCCCCGGCATTACGGAGATGATCGACGGCGACGTCTCCATGAGCCACATAAAGGACGTGGAGATCGAGGACCTCCTGGGGCGCGATCCCGTGGTGCTCGACCAGTCCGCAATCCGCAACTACCTGACCGACAAGAGGGTTATGGTGACCGGCGCGGCAGGAAGCATCGGAAGCGAGATCTGTCGCCAGGTGGCCCGTTTCAAGCCGGCCAAAATCGTGCTTTTCGACCACGCCGAGACCCCGCTCTTCTACATCGAGAAGGAGCTCTCCGAAAGTTTCCCGGACCTGCGCATCATCCCGATGGTGGGGGACGTGAAGAACCAGGACCGCGTCGAGGCGGTGTTCGACGAGTTCGAGCCTGAGGTCGTCTTCCATGCCGCGGCGTACAAGCATGTCGCCATGATGGAATACAACCCGGCCGAGGCCGTGCTGAACAACGTCATGGGGTCGAGGATCGTCGCTGATGCGGCGCACAAGTACAAGGTGCGCAACTTCGTGATGGTCTCGACCGACAAGGCGGTGAACCCGACCAACGTGATGGGGGCCACCAAGCGAAGCGCGGAGATCTACGTGCAGGCGCTGGCCGCGAAGAGCCAGACGAAGTTCACGACGGTACGCTTCGGCAACGTGCTCGGAAGTAACGGCAGCGTCATCCCTCTTTTCAAGGAGCAGATCAGGAAAGGGGGGCCGGTCACGGTCACCGACAAGGACGTGGTGCGCTACTTCATGACCATACCCGAGGCGTCGCAACTCGTGATGCAGGCGGGGTGCATAGGTCACGGCGGCGAGATCTTCGTGCTCGACATGGGAGAGCCGGTCCGCATCCTTTCCCTTGCCGAGGAGCTGATCCGTCTTTCCGGTTTCATCCCGTACAAGGAGATCGACATCCGGTTCACCGGCTTGAAGCCCGGCGAGAAGCTTTTCGAGGAACTGCTGATCGACGGGGAGGGGATCAAGCTGACCAGTCACAAGAAGATCCGGGTCATGGCGCCGGTGGAGACCGATCTCAAGCAGGTGAGCGCGGATCTGGAGGAGCTTTTTGGGTTTGCGAAAAGCCATGAGCTGGATGCCGTTTTGCGCACGCTCAGGCGTGTCGTGCCCGAGTTCGTGCCGCGGTATCATTTCGAGGCCGCCCCCCCGTTTGCCTTCCAGAGGGTGAGGCCCGACCTCTTCCCACCTCAGAAACTCGCCCTCGTCCGCAACCTGCGAGAGGAAACGGCGGCGTAAAACCGAACCCTTTTGTCACGCAAAGCCGCAAAGACGCAAAGACAAGCAAAAAACCTAAAAAGACATCGGGTTAACCCCTACAGGCATACACCTTCTCTAACGCAAAGCCGCAAAGGCGCAAAGACAAACCGAAGCAAATAAAGATTTGGTTTTAACCATAAATCTTTTTGATGGTTTGTGCTTTGGGCTTACTTTGCGACTTTGCGCCTTGAGTGAGCGCAGCGAACGGGCGTGAGATCATTTTATGACCGAAAATGAAATTGCTTCTGTAATCGTCGACGCATCTTACAAGGTTCATACAGCGCTGGGCCCTGGTTTACTTGAATCTGTATATGAAGCCGTATTGGCCTATGAGCTGGAACGAAGGAACATGCTCGTGTGCCGCCAGATGATTTTACCGGTTATCTACGAGTCTGTTGTCCTGGATGAAGGTTATCGTGCTGACATCGTGGTAGGAAACAAGGTTATCATCGAACTTAAATCAGTAGAAAAGGTTGTTCCCGTACACTCGAAACAGCTTCTTACTTATCTCCGGTTATCCAAAATGAAACTTGGCCTGCTGATCAATTTTGGGGATAACTTAATCAAAGATGGCATCACCAGAGTCGTGAACGGTTTGTGACACAACCGCTTTTGGTCTACTTTGCGCCTTTGCGTCTTTGCGTGACATGGGGTCCTATGCGTTTTTATCTGTTCGTGCTTGTTGCAGTCCTTAGCGTCTCTTCCTCCGCTTTTGCGCTTTCGTCCCCGAATATTCCCTTAGACAGTCCCATCTATTTCTACCTCGAGAAACTCTCGGGTTTCGGCCTGGTCTCTTCTGACGTGAAGGGAATCCGTCCCTTCTCTCGCGCCGAGGCGGCACGTATGGTCCGGGAGGCCGAAGAGAAAACCGTATCCGGCGCTACCTCGCCGCTCGCCACGGAACTGATCACGCGCCTCAAGGAACTCTTGCCCCGCGAACTGACTTACTACGGTCGCGAGGAGTCGGCTCCTGCCTTCGACTACGACCCGCTCACAACGGCCCGTCTGCGCTACGTCTACTTGGACGGAGCACCGAGAAGCTATTTCCGCGCCGTGCATGACCCGGGCGACGACGGCGTGTTCGGCATCGGCGGCGGTCTGCGTCCCTCGAATCCCTATCCCTCGCCGGTGCTGCAGCGGGGCGGCGAGGGGACGCCTCTTTTCGAAAACAACGACGGCTTGGTCTACAAAAGAGGGACCAACCTGGACTTGATGGGTAGCGGTGAGCTCTACTTCGGCGCCATGGGAAGCGCGCTCGTCGAGCCGCAGCTCCTTTGGTCGGAGGCGGACGATGAGGCGAGGGTGCGCCTGAACCGCGGCTACGTGAAAATCGGCGGAAAGGGGCTGGAACTGGAGGTGGGGCGCGATGAGAACTGGTTCGGCCCTGGCTACCGCGGTGCCGTCACGCTGACCAACAACGCCAGAAACCTCGACCAGGTAAAGCTCTCCAGTCCCGAGTTGGTGAAGAGTAAATACCTGTGGGACCTCAAGTACTCCCTGGTCTTCTCCCGGCTGGAGAAAACGGTCACCGACGGAAGGGAGCGCGAGCCGTACTTCTTCGCGGCAAAGCTCGCCATGAAACCGCTTGAAAACCTCGAGTTCGGCATAAACCTCGGAAGGCAGGCGGGCGGCCCCGGCGTCGACAACGGCTTTGGCGCCACGGTGCGCGGCCTTATCGGGGGCACGAGCGACGACAACTCCAACTCCATCGCCGGTTTCGATCTGCGGCTGAGACTTCCCCGGCTGCGAAACACCGAGTTGTACGGCGAGCTCTCCGGCGAAGACGCCGCAGCCTTCTGGCCCATCGTGGAGAGCTACGTCGCCGGCTTCTACATACCGAGGCTCACCGACAGCGGCCAGGACGACCTGCGCTTCGAGTACTTCCGCGGCAACCGCATCCTCTACACCAACGGCACCTTCCCGGAAGGGTACCTCTACCACGGCATGCCGCTCGGTCACTCGCAGGGTGGCGCCGTCCAGGACTTCTTCCTGCGTTACAGCCACTGGTTCTCCGTACGCAACAACCTCGCGCTGGAGGCGTTCCATACCCGGCGCGGCGACTACGGCCGCGTCACCGTCGACGAGACGGGGAGGTACGACGCCGCAGGCGTCATGCAGGCGATCGAGCGCAAGAACGCCCTGCGTGCGTCGTGGACCTTCCCGGTCTTCAAGGAGTGGAGCGCCCTGCTTCTCTACGGTCAGGAATGGGTCCACAACTACGAGCTGCGCGCCGGCGACACGCGGATGAACCGGCTTCTCCGCGCCGAACTCACCTACCGCTACTGATCCCACCCATTTCTTCCTCGATCCCGTCACCTGCCCAAGCTACCTCCCCCTGGAGGGGGGAGGCTGGGAGGGGGGAAGCCTGAACCTGACGCTGCGCGCCCCCTCCCTGACCCTCCCCCTCCGGGGGCGGGGACGAAGCAATGCCATGGCCCAAGGTTCCCTCCTTGGCGAAAGGGAGGGGGAAGCTCTTCGCTTGTGTTGACGGCCGCGCTGTGGCATAGTCTCTCCTGTTGAATTTCCCGACATTTCTTCCGACTCACGCGAGGCCGCCATGAAAAAAGAAAACCTTGAGGTGTTGCTGGAAGACATCAACAGCAAGTTCCAATTTGTTGTCGAGAGTCATGAGGCTCTTCGCAGCGAGATCCACGATTTGAGCCGAAGAACCGATGAACGCTTCGATCTGTTCGATTTCAAATTTGACACCCTAAACAAAAAAATCGATGCGATCGCCGATGACCTTTCTGCCCACAGGGCCGACACCGAGGCGCACCACGGCGCCTACCGTATCATGGAGAGAGAAGGTTAGGAGGTTCCCCATGAAAAAAGAAAACTTTGAGGTGCTGCTGGAAGACATCAACAGCAAGTTCCAATTTGTTGTAGAGAGCTATGAGGTGCTTCGCAGCGACATCAGCGAATTGCGCCGTGATACCCGTGAGCGTTTCGATTTCGCGGACTTCAAGTTCGATACCCTCACTAAAAGGGTTGACGGACTTGAAAAGAAAATTGACGCGATCGCCGATGACCTTTCCGCCCACAGGGCCGATACCGAGGCGCACCACGGCGCGTACCACGTAATGGAGAGAGAGGGATAACCCCCGCATGCCTGCGATGTACTGCGAATTTTACGGCTTTAGGGAGAGCCCGTTCACCCTCACTCCCAACCCCCGCTTTCTCTTCATGAGTGAACAGCACCGGGAGGCGTACGCGCATCTCATCTACGCCGTCGACCACCGCGCGGGTTTCGTCGAGCTGACCGGCGAGGTCGGTACCGGCAAGACGACGCTTCTGCGCACCTTCCTGGGCAAACTCGACCAGGATGGACACCGTACCGCCCTCATTTTCAACCCATGTCTTTCCGACCTCGAGCTTTTGAAGAGCGTCAACCGCGAGTTCGGCCTTGCCTGGGAATCGGAGAGCAGGGTGGAACTGCTGCAGGTCCTGAACGCGTTTCTGCTTGAACAAAAAGAGGCGGGGCGCTGCGTCGTGCTGGTGATGGATGAGGCTCAGAACCTGCCTGCCGAGGTGCTGGAGCAGATCCGTCTCATCTCGAACCTCGAGACGGAGACCGACAAGCTGATCCAGATCGTTCTTTCCGGCCAGCCGGAGCTTTTGTCGGTACTTGCGCGCAAGGAGCTGCGCCAGTTGAACCAGCGCGTTACCGTGCGCTATCATCTGCTTCCCATGGACTTCGAGAGCACGGAGCGTTACATAGACCACCGCATGGAGCTCGCCGGGTGCTATCGCGCCGCGGAGTTTTCCAAGGCTGCCATGAAACGGATCTACCGTTTCTCCGGCGGGGTGCCTAGGCTGGTGAACGTGGTGTGTGACCGCGCCCTGCTCATCGGCTTTACCGAGGAGGCGCGGACCATCACCGGCAAGATGGCGGCCCAGGCCGTTTCCGAGGTGGGTGGTTTCTCCCCTTACGGCACTACCTCAAACGTGTTGTGCCGCGTCTTCGGAAGAAACCTATTCAAACAGGGATGAATGGGATAAAGGGGATAACACCTTAAAGGCACAACCGGTGTCACGCCAAGACGCAAAGTCGCAAAGTAAATCTAAAAACCCGAACGTCTTTTTTTGGGGTAAACCAAAATCCTGGTTCTTGATTTTATCCCGTTCATCCCATTTATCCCTGTTAAATAGGCCTTTGTTTTTGCTTTACTTTGCGACTTTGCGGCTTTGCGTGACAGTGAAGTTTGGTCTTGAATCCCTTTCATACCTGTTAAGTTGAGGATTTTATGAGCTCTATTTTGAAGGCACTGGAGAAGGTAGATGAGTCGCAAAGGCCGAGACGTGCGGCTGGCGGCGGCATCGGCAAGGGACGGGAACGGCGTCCTGCCTGGCTTCTGCCGGCCTGGACGCTTGGCGGTGCCTCAGTTGCCGCTTTGGTCACTTATGCCTTGATGGGAGGCTTTGCGCGTCCGACTGTTGCAGAAGTTCCCGCCAAGGTGGTGCAGCCGCCCGTAGCCGAAAAGCAGCAACCGGTGCAACAGCCTGTTGCGGAACCCGCGACGCAACCGGTCGCCGCACCGGTCGCCAAGGTTGCCGCAAAACCTGTGCAGTCCGTCGCAAAAACTTCGGCCAAACCGGTCGTGCAGTCAACTGTCCCGGCCATGGCCGCAAAGCCGATCGGGAACACCGCGAAGATCGCGGCGGTCGCAACGAAACAGCAAGCGGCAGTTAAGGTCACCCCGGCCGTGCAGAAGGCTCGTCCCGTCTCGAATACCGCTCTTCAGCCGGCGCCCATCGAAACGGCGGCAGTCCCTGCCGTGGTGCCGGAGCCTGCCCCGCAGAAATCCCGTCCGGCGATCCGCGTTTCCGGGATCGCATGGCAAAACAGCAGCGAGGCGAGTTTCGCCATGGTGAACGGGCGTGCCCTTCGGCAGGGCGCCGTGGTGGAGGGGTACAAGGTCGAGCAGATCTACGAAGACAGTGTCCGTTTCTCCAGCAGCAAGGGTAATTCCCTGGTGGTCCCCCTCGGGGCGGGCGAGGATTAAGGCGCAAAGAACAGCACAGCGATTCAAACAGGGATGAAGGGGATAAAAGGGATAACACCTTAAAGGCATAACCGGTGTCACGCCAAGACGCAAAGTCGCAAAGAGAACCAGAAACAAGGATTTTGATTTAACCCCAAGAAGACGTTCGGGTTTTTAGATTTGCTTTGCGCCTTTGCGGCTTTGCGTGACAGTGAAGTTCGGTGTTGTTTTTATCCCGTTCATCCCCTTCATCCCTGTTAAATAAGCCTTTGTTTTTGCATTGTCTTACTTTGCGGCTTTGCTCTTTGCGTGACAGAGATTTTGGGTTTGAAAGGAAGGGGAGATAAAATGTCGGCGCACGAGATGGACCAGGCGCAGTGGGAGGCGCTGTGTGAGCAGTGCGGGCTCTGCTGCTTTGAAAAGATTGAGGACGAGGACGGCAGGATCCTGTTCACCTCGACTCCCTGCCGTTATCTGGACATAACGACCAGGCGCTGCAAGATCTACAAAAAGCGCTTCAAGGTCTTTCCCGAATGCGTGCAGCTGACCCCGGAACTCGTAAAAGAGTTGAAGTGGCTGCACAGAAGCTGCGGCTACAAGAAGGCCATGCGCAAAGGGATTCTTTGATAAAATCTAAACCTGTGACACGCAAAGACGCAAAGACGCAAAGTACAACCAAAAACTAAACAACATTTAACAGGGATGAAGGGGATGAAAGGGATAAAACCAAGGCAAAATTCAATGTAACGCAAAGACGCAAAGTCGCAAAGGAAAACCTGACAAATAAAAGACTTTGGGGCTCACCCAAGATCTTTAGTTTGTTTCTGCTGTCTTTGCGCCTTTGCGACTTTGCGTTACAAGAGGTTTTACGCCTTTATCCCGTTTATCCCCTTCATCCCTGTTTGAATAGGTTCTGTTTTGTCTTTTTCCCGTGTTTGATCTTAAAGAATAGGAGTTGTTTTAGAAATGGCAGATATGAACCACGCAGTAGCAGTCAGACTTTCGGAAGCTGATTTCCAGGCGCTTTCCCTTCCGCAGAAAACCCAGTACCTGAAAACCCGGTCCGGCAAGGAGAAGATGGACCTGATCCTCGCCGACTCCGATGCGAGAAGGCTCGCCGCTTCTCTGGAGTCGCAGGAGTTCTTCTGGCTCATCAAAGAAGTGGGCGAGGTCGACGCGGTGGAGCTCCTGCGTCTTGCTTCGGCCCAGCAGTGTGTCTTCATCCTCGATATGGAACTCTGGGACGGCTGGACTTTCTCGGCGGATCGCGCCTGCCACTGGCTTACCTACTTCATGGAAGGTGGCGAGCCGCGCGTTCACGAACTGCTGAAGCATCTGGACTTCGAGCTTTTGCAGCTCTTGCTGAGCCGGGAAATCACGGTGGGAGGCGGCATCGGCGATCAGGGCAACGACGAGGAGCGTCTGGCGGACTACGACCACACCTTCGACGGCGTCTTCATGGTCAGTTTCAAGAACCCGCAGCACAGCCAGTTGATCGGCTCGTTTCTCTCCATGCTGATCAAGTTGGACAACCCGCTCTATACGGCGCTCATGGAAGGGGTGAAAGGGGATATCGACCTGGAGTTGGAGGAGCAGTGCCAGCGTTTCCGCACCGGAAGGCTGCAGGATCTCGGGTTCCCCCCGCTTGAAGAGGCGCTGTCGATCTACGCCCGCGTGCATCCGGACCACTTCCAGCTGGAGGGAGGGAAAGAGCTTGTCTCGGCGGGGGAGGGGGGGCACCTGATCCCGGTTGCCGCCGACGAAGGGACGCTCTTCGCGCGCGCCTTGAACCGCGCCGGCTCGGAGATCGTCTACCAGGAGCTGAACTACCTCGTGAACAGTGCGCTGGTCGCCGAAGGAGAGGCGTTCCACGAGCCGGAGTCGATGCTTGCGGTGATGCACCGGGTGTGCGGCTACCTGAACATCGCGCTGGAGAAGGTCGCCGCCGGTGACGAGGAGGCGGCGGCGCGCATCCTGGTCGAGGAGGAGTTGAGGAGGCTGTTCCAGCTTGGCTACAGCATCGTGCTGCAGCTGAAGTTCGCCGGACGGGACGTGGAGAGTGAGGACTATGCCACGGCGAAACTGCTTGCCGGGCTTAAGACGAAGCGTCCGCGTTACTACCGCGGGCTCGATGAGGATGGCATCGACGGGTACCGGGAGTTCCGGGATACCGCCGACGTGCAGCGCGTGGCGGAGTTCATCCAGGCACACCACTAAACCTTGTCACGCAAAGACGCAAAGTCGCAAAGCAAAGCAAAAACAAAGATCTTTTAACAGGGCTGAAGGGGATAAAAAGGATAAAACCTTTAAAAACAAAAAGACTTTGGGGTAACCCAAAATCTTACCTGTTTAGCGTCGTTCTTCAGCTACGACATATGCTGTCGCCGGTATGCCATAGGGGTAGCCATGCAGATAATCCCTCCACAAAGGAGTCTGACATGGCGCAAAATCGGATTCAGTTTTAAAAAATCCTGAGCCTACCACAGTTCTAACTCTATTCTGCCGCCAGTTTATCCAGCGGGTGTACCTGAAAGCGAGATTCTGGATGATACTCGCTAGCAGAGTGTCGGATACCTGGCAGAGCAGATGAACATGGTTGGTCATTAGACAGAAGGAGAGGATCGAATGGCCAAACCTTTCGATCCCCTCCTGGAGAAGCAGGTAGAACTTGTAGCGGTCGCCTTGTCATAGAAGATGTCCTGCCGGTCGTTCCCCCGCAGGATCACATGATAGTAAGCACTTGGGAAATGTATCCGCTGTCGGCAAGCCATTAACCAGAACCAACCTAACTTTGCAACCTTGCAAGCCTGACCCTAGATCCCTAGATCCCCTCGGTACGCAAGTGGGAGGTCGGGGAGAAGAACCATGGCTGCCCCGCGCTCAAGTTGATCAACATCCTTGACCCCAAGGGAATGGAGGTCTTTTTCTGGAAGTCCTCCAATCCCCTAGCTCCTCACCCCCAGCCGTCGAGATCCCCTCTCAGAACCTTATCTTTACATGTCCCCCTCTGGTTAGGTAAGCATCTCATGGTACTATTTATTGAACACGGCGGACGGCGAAACTTTGCTGCTTCGTCTGCCTATGTGTGTGGTGGTGATTGCAGCGAGGAGTTCCTGTGTAAAAGTATTGATCTCGGGCTAGTAACAGTTGGCAGTGCAGAAGGCAAGACCATCGATATATAGGGCAGTATAGGTATTGAGCCGGCGACCGCGGAGATAGAGAAAAAGGACGAGGCCAACCGGCATATCGTTTTAGGTGACGGAGGAAATTATGGCGCAGTGCTTTTTATACGTGATTTTGTCTCTGGTGATGACCTGCAACGGGGCGTTTGCAGCTACCGACACATTCGGCCCTTGGGGGGTGGATGCGAGCGCACCACAATTCAAGGACCTGTCCACCTGTCTGGCCTCTCCCCTTACCTCTGGCAAGACCATCGTCATCGGTAAGCCGATGGCGATCGGCAATATGACCGTAAACGGCAATCGGCAGCTTAAGTTTATTCAGGGGGGACGAATCGACGTCGCAGCCGGCAAAACAGTTACCTTTGCTAGCGATGCGAGCTTGGATGCCGGCATTTTTCAGATCTTTTCGGGTGCGGGTTCAGTTGCTGGATTGAAAGAGTCGCGCCCGGAATGGTTTGGAGCCCCTTACGGTTCGTCAAATTCTGCCCCTGATGCTGGCCCCGCAATACGCGCGGCTATGGCTGCCCTTTCAGACGGAGGCACCCTGTACGTCTCGGGGAAACACGTTTTTCAGACAGCTGATGCCGTTGGTGGCCTCAGCATCCCCAATGGTGTAAACGTAGTATTCGTAAACCGCTGGGTTTCCGGTTTTTACGCTGGGAACCATTTTCCTGCAAAGCCCCTGTTGTATAGCATCGGAGAGAGCACCAAGAGGTTCAACATCACAAACCCGATGCTTCAAAACTTTGGAGATGCCAAGTATTCTCCAGGGACATCCCGCTGCACGGATGCTTTTTACGGCGAGAACGTGGCATCCTCAACCTTTAAGAATTTTACTGCGCTTTATTTCTTCAACGGAACAGGGCTCAAGTTGGATGCTCCCACCGTTGTTACCGCGTATTACAATCTAATTGAGAACCCTTCCATAGTTGCAAAATACGGTGTGAACTTCACCGGTACTGCTGCCGCGAACCAAGCCAATGCTAACACCATACTTGGCGGCGAAATCATCGGCATAGCTAGCTCAGGAGCAGTAAGCGGTGCGGTGTTTAATGGTGGTGTCGGTTCGAACTACATAAGGGGTACGGATATCTCTGGCTCATTCATTGGTCCGGCAATTGTGCTTGATAACTCCTGCAACAATACCATCGACGCAAGGATGGAGTTGAGCCAGAAAGTAGGGGCAAACATCTACTTTGACGAGAAGAACGGATCAAAAGACAACCGAATTAACGTCAATTTGCAGCGACCGATTCGATCCTCATACCTTGCGCCCGGGTCATCTTGGCCCGGACTGACCGACACGGTGCAGAACGTTGTCCTCACCGGTTCACAGGCTGCCTACACAGTCCCCCAATTCCAAGCGACTACAATAGTTATCGAGGTGAGAGATCTCACAGAAGATCTGCGTATCACTCTGCCCAATGCACGCAACATGGTGCAAGGCCAGACCATCAGGGTTATGCGCTCCGGCATCACCGATGACAGCGCCTACACTGTTGTTATCCAACCAAATCCCAATACTTTGATCGATGACGTCTCGAATACCAACCTGTTTGCAGTTTCAGTCGCGCCAAGGAATTCGGCCCTCTTTACCGTTAACACCGCGAGCGCGACATCGGCAAAATACCTTCTCTGGAAAATGCCCGATGCCCTTTCTGCGACTCCCACGCGTGGTTTTTATTCCCGAGGGCAAACCGTTCTTAATTCAGCACCTCACGCTGCTGGAGTGCCCGGGTGGTCATGTGTGTTCAGTAACTCTACGGAATTTTCTGCTGGGGCAAGTGCAGGCTCAACGATGGTAAGTGTGGGGTCAACCGCAGGTGCCGCTGCCGGGGATACAGTAGCTATGTTCCATGGTGACGGTACCCCCGGTTACTACAGCGTCGTGTCGGTAAACAGCGCGTCATCTTTAACAATCACGCCGGCGTTGACCAAAGATGTTGCAAGAGGTTTCCAGAACAGCATGAACACCTTTTTTATCTATCGTTTTAAACCTCAGCCTAACTTAGGGCTTTAAAAGCTATGAAAAGATTGCTCGATGGTGCGACAGGGGTACTGGTGGAGGATGAGTACACTCCCTCCCTCACCATTACAGCAGCAGGCATAAAAAAGAGGAGACTGCTTCAGTCTCCCCTTTGGTTGTCTTTGACCAGCATAAACAATTCGTCAGCCTCAATGAGGATTGCCCTGTACCGCCTTGGAAGAGGTGCCCGACTCTGTTGTGCCGCCAGTTTACCCCAAAAAACATATAATCCTACCTGCGTTATTCAGCTACGACAGATGCATTCGCATGCTTTAGAGCAGTAGTCGCATCTGGTTGCGAGATCCAGTACCGATTCAATCGCCGGTTTTGATCTATGCAGCATGTTCTTCCGATTGCTGGTCGCTGTGATCAAAACCGGTAGGCGGACGGAGGCTTGGCTCAGAGTGGCTGAAGATTATCGCTTGTTTCTGCTTGTCTTCGCGCCTTTGCGGCATTGCGTGACAAAAGTTTATGCCTTTATCCTGCCTATGAGTTCCCCGCCTCTGGTTCCGGTGATCTCCACGTTCACCTCACGGTTCACCATTTCCTCGCTTCCGTCGATCTGCACGGTGAGGTAGTTCCTGGCAAGTCCCCTGCGCCCACCGTCGTCCTTTTGCACCAGTACCTCCAGTTCGCGTCCCACGAACCTGGCGGCATACTCTGCCTTCTTCCGCTCGGAAAGGAGTCTCAGTGCCTCGGCGCGCTCCTTGATGACCTTCGGCTGCACCTGGGCGGCCATGGTGGCGGCGGGGGTGCCGGGACGCTGCGAGAATGGGAAGACATGGAGGTAGGCCAAGGGGAGCGACTCGATGAACGCGAAGGTCTCGGCGAACTCCTGGTCGGTCTCCCCGGGAAAGCCGGCTATGACGTCGGAGCCTATGCAAACGTCGGGGATGGCCGCAACCAGCGCGTCGACGACGCCGCGGAAAAGCTTCGTATCGTAGCCGCGGTTCATCCGGGCCAGCACCCCGTCGGAGCCGCTTTGCAGCGGCAGGTGCAGATGCGGGCAGACGATTTTCGAAACGGACATGAACTCGATCATCTCGGCGGGAACCTCGGTCGGCTCCACCGAGCCTACCCGCAGCCTCTGCACCACTCCCTGCTCTTCGGCGAGCTTCATAAGGCCCAAAAGGTCGGTCGGCGGATCGAGGTCGAGGCCGTAGGCGCCGAGATGAATCCCGGTCAGCACGATCTCCCGGAACCCTTTCGCCGCAAACGCGGCCATACCCTCGAGTGCTTCCGCCGGGGCGACGCTGCGTGAGGCGCCGCGCGCATAGGGGACGATGCAGTAGGCGCAACGGGCGTCGCAGCCGTTTTGCACCTGCAAAAAGGCACGCGTGTGCTCGGCGAAGCTCTCCAGCGGGGTTCTCTCTTTCGACCTCTCCTTCGATATGTCGCTCACCACCGCCTGCGGCTCGTCCTTCAGCCCCTCGATGAAGCCGACGATGTCTTTCTTCTCGGTGTTGCCGAGGATCAGGTTGACGCCGGGGAGTTTCAGGAGATCGTCGCCGGCCATCTGGGCGTAGCAGCCGGTGACCACGACGCGGGCCTCCGGGTTCATGCGGGAGGCGCGTCTGATCAGGCGGCGCGACTCGGCGTCGGTTTTGGCGGTGACGGTGCAGCTGTTGATGACGTAGATGTCGGCCTTCTCGGTGAAGGGAACTAAGCTGTAGCCTTGCTGCTCGAGGGCCTGGGTCATGGCGGCAGACTCGAACTGGTTGATCTTGCAGCCGAGGGTGGTGATGGCTATTTTCTTGTTCATGCAACCTCAAAAGACATATTTAACAGGGATGAAAGGGATGAAGGGGTAAGGCCAAACAACATTTGTAACGCAAAGGAGCTGAGACGAAAAGAAAAAAAGAAACCCAAACCTTTCGTCACGCAAAGACGCAAAGTCGCAAAGAGAATCTTAAAAACGATTTAACAGGGATGAGGGGATGAAAGCGATAAAACCAAAGACAAAAACTTCTGTAACGCAAAGACGCAAAGCCGCAAGGAAAAACAAAGGCAAAAACTCTTTTGAGGGGATGAACGGGATGAAAGGGATGAACCAAAGGCAAAAAGACTTTGGGGGTAACCCAAAATCCTTTGTTTGTTTCTGCTTCTCTTTGCGCCTTTGCGGCTTTGCGTTACAAAAGGTTTTACGCCTTTATCCCGTTCATCCCCTTCATCCCTGTTCGAATCGGTTTTAGCTGATTTTCTTCTTGAGCGCTTCGTGCTCGGCGGCGAGGGCGTTGTACTTCCTTTCCAACTCGCGGATCTGGTCGAAGAGGCAGGAGATCGCCTTCGCCTCGGGGTCCGGCATCTTGCCGTGCTCGAGGTCGGGGCGGTCCTGCGGCTTTTCGGTGGCCATGACGACGCGCCCGGGTATGCCGACGACGGTGGAGTTGGGGGGGACTTCCTTCACGACGACGGAGTTGGAGCCGACCTTGCTGTCCTTTCCAACGGTGAAGGGGCCGAGGATCTTCGCTCCGGAGCCGATGACGACGTTGTCCATGAGGGTGGGGTGACGTTTCACCTTTTCCCAGCTGACGCCGCCCAAGGTGACGCCGTGGTACAGGGTCACGTTGTCGCCGATCTCGGCGGTCTCGCCGATCACGACGCCCATGCCGTGGTCGATGAAGAAGCCTTTGCCGATCTTCGCACCGGGGTGGATCTCGATGCCGGTGAAAAAGCGCCCGAAGTGGGAGGTGAGGCGTCCCAGGAAGTAGAAGTCGTGGATCCAGAACCAGTGCGCCACCCGGTGGAACCAGAGAGCGTGCAGTCCCGGGTAACAGAAGATCACCTCGAGCACGCTTCTTGCCGCCGGATCCCTGTCAAAGACTGCCTTTATGTCTGATTTCAACCTTGCAAACATCGGTTTCCTCCCTGGTTTCATGTCTTTTTGTCGTAGCATACCACACCGATTACGTCAATAATTTACATGAAACCTGAGAACAAAATCATCTCACGCGAAGACGCAAAAACGCAGAGCAAAGAAGAAAACCATATTTAACAGGGATGAAGGGGATGAAAGGGACAACACCTAAACAAACCATCTGTAACGCAAAGACGCAAAGACGCAAAGGAAAACCAAAACTAAGGCTTATTGACAGGGATGAAGGGGATAAAGGGGATAAACCAAAGGCAAAAAGACTTTGGGATTAAACCAAAATCTTTTGTTTCTGCCAGTCTTTGCGCCTTTGCGTCTTTGCGTGACAAGATCTTCGCTTTGTTTTTGATTTTATCCCGTTTATCCCCTTCATCCCTGTTCGAATCGGTTTTGTTCGAATCGGTTTTGCAGCAGTTCGAGTGCTTCGTTTAGCGGGTCCGCCGCTCCCTCCACCCAGTGGATCACGGTGCCGCGGCTTTGCATCTTCTTGAACCAGTTCTCCTGCTTCTTGGCAAAATCGTGGATGGCTGCGTTCAGCTTCTGAAACATGTCGTTCCGGGAGAGCTCTCCCTTAAGGTACCGGGCGAGGTAGCGGTACTCAAGACCGTAAAACTCGAGCCGCTCCCAACTCGTCCCCGCCTCGTGCAGGCGGCGCACCTCCTCGACCATCCCGGCTTCCATGCGCTCCTTGAGCCTGCGGGTGATCCGCTCCCTTATCAGGGCTCGATCCCAGCGGATGCCGATGGTGAACGGCACGATGTCGGGCCACGGCTCACTTTTCTCGCCGTCATGCTCGGCGATCTCGATGGCACGGACGAGGCGGCTGCGCTCGGTAAGATCGGTGGTGTTGTGCAGGGTGGGGGTGGCGCGGACGAGCCTCTCGGCCAGCTCTTCCATGGAAAGAGGCGCAAGCTCTTCCCTAAGCGCCGGGTTTTCCGGAACCTCGGCCAGGCGATAGCCGCGCAGCACGCAGTCGAGGTACATGCCGCTCCCCCCCACCAGGATCGGGAGTTTGCCGCGCTCCGAAATCTCGGCAAAGCACGCGAGGAAGTGACGCTGGAACTGGAACAGGTTGAACTCGGAGCCGGGGGGGGCCACGTCGATCAGGTGGTAGGGGGTCCCTTCGTACTCGTGCAGGTCCTTGCCGGTGCCTATGTCCATGCCGCGATACACCTGGCGCGAATCGGCGGAAATGATCTCACCGTCCAACCTGTCGGCCAACTGCACCCCAAGCCGCGTCTTTCCCGAGGCGGTGGCCCCGAGGATGACCAGCAGGTTGGGGCGGCCGGGCGTCTTGCTGCTGCCGGATACCATCAACGGACGGCGCTCTTTTGCAGTACGTTGACCCCTTGCAGCAGGTCGAGGGCGCGAGCGAGCTGATTGTCCTTTTGCAGAAGCTCCTCGTTGCTTAGCTCCTGACTCTTGCCGTTACCGCGGGAGGGGATTTGCTGCGGCGCGGTTTTTTTCGGCGCCGCAGGGGTCGGGGTGGCCGCCTCGGGAACCTCATCCATGTGCCCGTCCAGGTCCCGCTCGCGGAGATCGGCCTCCTTCTCCTTCTTGAGCGCCGGTTTCACAGCGAACTCGACGACGATGTCGGGGGTGATCCCCTTTGCCTGTATGGAACGCCCGTTCGGGGTGTAGTAACGTGCGGTGGTGAGCTTCAGCCCGTCGCCGTTGTTGAGGGTCATCACCGACTGCACGCTTCCCTTTCCGAAACTCTGCGTTCCCATGATCACGGCGCGTTTGTGGTCCTGCAGCGCGCCGGCGACGATCTCGGAGGCGCTCGCGCTGCCACCGTTTATGAGCACCACCATCGGGTAGTTCGGCTCCTTCTTGCCTATCGTGGCGGTGAGCGTGTTGGTCATCCCGGGCTCGCGCCCTCTGGTGCTGACGATGTCGCCGTTGCCTAGCCCCTCGCCGATGAAGCGGTCGGCTACGCGGTAGGCCTGATCCACGAGTCCGCCGGGGTTGTAGCGCAGGTCAAGCACGAGACCTAAGAGGGGTCCTCCGTTGTCCGCGGCCAGGGTCTTCAGGGCTCTCTCGAAGTCCTCGCCGGTCCTTTCCTGGAACTCCGCGATGCGCAGGTAGCCGTAACCGGGTGCGATGAGACGCGCCTTGAGGCTCTTGGTCTTGATGATGGCGCGGGTGAGGCGGAAGGTTAAGGGTGCCGCGGCCCCCTCTCTCTCTATGGTCAGGGTGACCGTCGTGCCCGGTGTGCCGCGCATCCGGTTCACGCACTCGTTGATGGGGAGATCCTTAGTCGGCTTGCTGTCGATGAGGGCGATGTGATCGCCGGACAGGATGCCTGCCTTGAAGGCCGGGGTGTCCTCGATGGGTGCGTTGACCATGAGCTTGCCGTTACGCATGTCCAGCTCGATTCCCACGCCGCCGAAGGCACCGGCCATGTGCACCTTCATTTCGGAGAAGTCCGAGGCGGGAAGGTACACGCTGTGCGGGTCGAGTGCTGCGAGCATGCCGTTGATGGCGCCGGTCATGAGCTTTTTGTCGTCGACCTTGTCGACGTAGCTCTCTTTGACGATGTCCACCACTTCCCTGAACATGGCGAGGTATTCCGCCTCGCTGCGGCGGGCACGCTCTTCCTTGTCGAGAAGCGGTGCGAGGAAGAAGATGGAAGCGAGGAGGGCGGCGACGGCCGATATGACGAAACCTTTTTTCAGCATTAAGGTGGGCCCTTGCTAGTTTTCGGGATGAAACGGCGACTGTTACTGTAATTTTTGCGAGGGGCGTTGTCAAGAATTCCGGGGAGGCTAATGCATGAACTACGAAGCGCCGTACTTGAACTTGCGCTCCCCCCTGTCCGACCGAGGCAAATCCCCCCTGTCCCCCCTTTGTATAGACCGGAGTCAAGGGTGACAGTCGTTCGGAGACATGGGTGACACTTTTTTATCGCCGATCCGGATCTCCCGGAGCTTATGGTGGCAGTAGTAAATTAAAAATGTTCCGTCCTGATCCGTGG
>NZ_RAHW01000007.1 GCF_004117875.1 Geomonas oryzae
TTCGACTTTGGTTTCGCCATTGCCAAGGTACTGCACATCGGCGTTGGCAACGCTGTAAGTCCAGTGACCGGCGCTGTCGATGGTGATGTGGCCCAGGGCGCCTTCGCTGGCGACAGGTGCGACGGCCGTATTGATCGCCGACTGGTGCTGATCAGCATCGGCAACTACCAGTGTGCCATTAGTGGACAACGTAACGGTCTCAGCACTCGGGGTGTCTTCGGTGACGTACCCGGAGTCGGCACCGCTGAAGGTCGGAACGTCGTTGGTGCCGTTGATCGTTATGACGATGTCATGGGTGGTGCCGTCAACGCTCTGCACCGTGAAGGTTTCAACCCTGCTCTCGCCGCTGCCAAGGTACTGGACGTCGGCGTTGGCAACGCTGTAAGCCCAGTGGCCGGCGCTGTCGATCGTGATGTGGCCAAGAGCACCCTCGCTTGCAACAGGTGCGACTGCCGTATTGATTGCAGACTGGTGCTGGTCCGCATCAGTTACAACCAACGTCCCGGTGGTAGTCAGATTGACAGTTTGAGCGCTCGGGGTGTCTTCGGTCACGGAGCCATGGTCGGCACCGGTGAAGGTCGGGATGTCGTTGGTGCCGTTGATCGTGATGACGATTTCGTGGGTGGTGCCGTCAACGCTCTGCACCGTGAAGGTCTCGACTTTTGTCTCTCCATTGCCGAGATATTGAACGGCGGAATTGGAAACGCTGTAAGTCCAGTGCCCCGCACTGTCGATCGTGATGTGGCCCAAGGCACCCTCGCTAGCGACAGGTGCGACAGTCGTATTAACGCTGTACTGGTTACCATACACATCAGAAACGGTTAGCGTCCCAGTAGTGGAAAGATTGGGGTTCGATGCATCTTCGGAAACGGATCCGTGATCAGAACCAAGGCCAGGCCCTGTAAGAGCGGGGGACTGTACGTCTGCGGCCGCCGCCTCGATGGTTCCCGTGGCGCCGAAAGTAACGCCGGTGGTCGTCACACCACTTGTGGGGGTGACTTCCGCGCCGGTCGGCGCTACGACGAAGATCGGATGGGTACCGCCGGCGCTGGCGGGACCACCGGCTGCCGGAGCTTCGAGCTCGATGGGCTGATCGCCGGTCAGAAGGGCCTGCTGAATCTGCTCTACTTCTGACACCGCATCGGATACCTCTTCGGGGGTCACCGTCGCATATACATCATGGTCGATGGTCACATTGGTCATACGCCCCAGATCCAGATGATTCTCCTGCGCTCCGTCAAAAACGATCGAGGCGCTGCCGTCACTCTCGGTGACGATACGATCATTCGCATAGATCGGGCTGTTCGGCATGAGGAGTCTTACCGCTCCATCCGGGGATATCGCTTTCACCGTCCCGTACAGAATCACAACCTTACCAACCACCTGGTTCCCGGCGCCTGCCGTTGCTGCGTGAGTGTTCTGTGCCATGACCATTCTCCACTGTTAGATTTATTGGCTGAAGGGGGCTTGTCTAAATTCGGTTAGCGTAAACATATCTCTCAGGCAGGACTATGTCTATTGTACCTTGGTACTAGATTGACATAGTGATTAAGATTACACGGAGCTCATTCACCTTCAGTCGTCCTGTATATCTGCTGCCGTGACAACGGATAATTCGTCTGCCAGAACCGCTGCCTTTGGACTGACAAGAAAAGCCCTCCTTGAGACAGAGGGCTTTTTTTATGATTGAGGGGCAGAAGCAAATCCCCCCTGCCCCCCCTTCGCAAAGGGGGGAACGTGTGTTCGCATACGGCGCTGCGTAGATACTGTTACTGCACTTCCCCCGACATTCTTCGAAGAACCTGCGCCCAAAAGGAGATCTCTGGTTCACAAACAGCGCTTCGTAGCACAGCCTGAAATCAGAACGGCCGATCCAGTCGGTTGGGCTCCTTCACGAGTTTCGTGAAGTTCGAGTTCTTCTGGATCTCCTCCAGGTAGAAGAGCTTCAACAGGTTGTGGGTCGGATGATCGGGGTTTCTCTGCATCTCTTCGCGCATGCTCTGGAACGACGCGACGAGCTGCGTGTCGGTCGGTACGTCGGCCGGGGCCGTGCCGGCGAAGAGCTTGTCTACCGCGTTTATGTAGGCAAGGCTCGACGTCGCCGTCTCGGGACGCTGCGCGCTCACCCATTTCTTGATCGCCGGGGACTGCTTGATCCGGCTCGCCAGCGGCAGGAAGTAGTCGAGGTACAGGTTGTAACGCCCGTCCTTCTTGAGCGCCGCCGAGGTCTGGCGCACCTCGCGCAAGGAGAGCGGGAAGAGCTCGGCCGAAAGCAGGCGGTGCGTGAACCACAGGTTGTAGGCGCCGTTGTCCGTGCTGAATTCGCTCACCCTGCGGTAGGCATAGGAGACCTTGTCGGAGGCCTCGAAGGCCCCGAAGTACGCCGAATCCGGGATGACGTCGTTGAACCCCCTACCCTGCTGCGCGGTGAGGAAGTTCAGGTAGGAGTTGAGCGCCATCTGCATCGAGGTGGCGTAGCTCTGGATGCTCTGCGCGTCCTGCGTCGTGTTGAGCTTCACGAGGTAATAGTCGCCGGTCCAAAGGGAGAGCTCCATGATGGCCCGCCAGAGACGGTGCGTCGACTTGAGGTACAGCTCCCGGCTCTGGTAGCCGGCACGCTCCCACCCTCCCGCGGAGTACGGGGCGATGTCGTTGAAGATCGCCATCGACTTCAATAACGCGGTGCGCCCCTCCTGGTCGGGGAGGGTCGAGAAGAACTTGTAGGCGGCCGCGTTCTCGTTGTCGGCAAGGCGCGGAATGGCGAAACTGGTCATGTCGAGGTAGTCCACCGCCGCCATGACCACGCCGCTCGACCTGGGTCCCGCAGCCCACTTGAAGCAGAGGTCGTTGAAGGTCTTCGCCCGCTCGTAGGTCTTCTGCACCGACTCGGTCATCCCCTCGGCGTCGAGTTTGGAACTTGCCACCTGCTGCAGGCGCTTCGACTCGATCGCCGCGACGGTGAAGTTGAGCCGGTAGCGGTCCGAATCCGGAGCGCCAAGCCCGTCCACGATGCGCTGCACCAGCGTCTTCGTGTACTTCCCTTCGCTGTCCTTCTCTCCGAGGTTCCTGTCGTTCATCATGACGAACAGGGGCCCCAGCGCGTTCAGACCGTCCAGCTTGCGGGCGATGATGGCCCGGTTCACCACGAGGTTGATGAGGTTTCGATAGTAGAAGGGGGTGTTGGTCGGCACCGCGCCGCTCGTCGCCCCGGTGGCGATCTCGTTCTTCTCGATGTAGAGGATCGACCCGTTCCAGATGCCGTAGACCTGCGCCACGAAATCATCGGCGTCGTCACGCTCCAGGGCCTGCAGCGCCTTCACCATGCCGCTCCAGTAGGCGATCTCGGGCATGGAGGCCTTCCCTTTCAGGCTCTCGATGGTCTTCGCCGCGGCGGCGAGGCTCTCCGGGTTGTCGCTTTGCAGGTAATCGATGGTCTGGGCGATGGCGAGCCTCAGGTAGTCGCGGTCGCGAAAGAGCTGCGGCTGCTCCCCGTGACGCTCGGCTCCCTTTTGCCCGGGCGCCAGTTTTCCGCTCCAGGTGGCGATGTAGGAGGCGAGGGTCTCGCCGATCTCCTGGTCGCGTTTTTCACGCCAATCCTTGATCTCGTTCTTGTCCCAGTAGGTCAGCTCGTAGGCGACATCGAGATACGGCCCCCACTCCCTGATCTGCGGGGCGGCAACCGGGGCGGCGACCTTGGCCGGGGTCGTCTTGTGTTCCTTCTTGGCCGGTGCGGCGTGCCCTTTTTTCTTGGTGGCGCCCCAGGAGGGTGCGATCGCCAGCAAAAGGCAGATGGCGCAGAAGATGATGAATGACAGTATCCGTTTCGGGCTAGTTTTTCCTAAGGCAGTCGTACGCATATTCCAACTCCTCGCATCGCTGGGATGGCTCTCGTCCCCTGGAGGGGAAGATGATGAGGTTGAAGGACGATACCCGTTTGGTTCCCTTGAACTGGAACTCACCCTTGTCATTGGTGCAACTGTGGCGCGAGCCGACGACGCTCAGCACCGCCTTGATCGCTTCCTCCTGTTGTAACGCGCTGTCGCAGATCTTGAGGCTCATAAGGGACACCCCGCGCGACAACGAGACGTCGGAGCCGGCAGCGGCACTTCCCGCCGGGCTCTTGCTGCGCTCCCGGGCAGCCGGGGACGTTTTTGCCTTCGGCTCCTCGATGGTCGCCTCGGATACACTTCGTACCGCGGCGACACGCGGCGCCGGGGCGCTCGCAGCAACCTCGACCGGCCTGGTCGGGCGCTGCGGCGAGAGGGCCGGTTCGCTGGCCGAGGGGAGTGCGGCCGTGGGTCCTCCGCGCACGCGGTAGATATAGGTACTCTTCGTCGAAGGGCGCGCCCCCACCTCCGCGGTCGCCTCCTTCCTCAGCCTCGTCGCCGGGGTGCCGATGCTGCCTGCGGCGGCCGGCTCGAATCCCTCGGGGGCCTGACGCTCGCGGGTGACCACCGGGGAAACCGAGACTTCGGACCCGCTCTGGTACCCGTAGGACCGGGCGACGACCGGGTAAGGCGCCTCGGCAGGGTAATTCGCCTCGTGCCGCTTTGCGGCTTTGCCGGGTGAGGTCGCCTCCGGGCGCCTCCCCTCTTCCACCGGCGCGTTGTACTGCGGCGGCTTGGCATCCAGGGCGTACACGGTGCGCTGCCGCTGGACCTTTTCCGCGACCGGATGCTCAGGCGGCACCTGCTTTTTCGGTTGCGCCGGGGGGGCCTTCAGATCCAGTTTGCTCACGTCCATGATGGTGCGTTTCGACACCGGTACGCCCGGCATCTGGAACCGGCTCACGCAAAGCGCGACCGTTGCGAGCACGAGGGCGACGAAGAGACGCAGCCAAGACGGGACCGGGGGGCGCAGCTCATGGTCCGCGCAAACGAGGATCCGTTTCAGCCGCGTGCCGCCATAGCCGCAGGTGCTCTGGACGCGCGCGCTCATCTTTTATCACCGGTGCGCGAGGTCCGCACCACCGCAAGGCCGTCCGCACTCCAGTACTTGCTCACCACCGCCGCCGCGGACAACAGATCACTGCTGTACGATTCGGGAAGCGGCACCACCACCGGGCGCGGATGTTCCCGGTTCGTCTCCTGGAGGTTTTTCAGCGCGGAGCAGAGTTCGTCGTAGGAAAGCAGCGCGGTCCTCGCCGCCTCCTTGCCGCGCACGACGTGCACGAGGCAATAGGGCCTCGCGCCGTGCCGGTCCACGAGAAGCTGATGGTAATCGGGGTTCGACTGCATCGCCACGAGCTCGGGGCTTCGCTCCACCACCGGGGCGGGGAGGTTCATCTCGGCGACCTGGCTGCTGGAGGTGTCCATCCTCGACATCTGGGTGAAGACCAGAAGGAGCAGAAAGGCGACGTCGGTGAAGGAGATGAGCCATTGGTTCCTGGATGTTCCGACGGTGCGCATGGCGTCCCCCTAGATCTTCACCTGCAGGCCGCGGTTGATCGAGCGTTTCGCGACGACGTCGAGGCAGACGCAGATCCCCTGCAGCAGCACGTAGTACATGAGGGCGAAATAGGTGGACCAGAGCTTCGCGCCGATGGCCCCGTTGTTGATGGCGCTCCCCGGGTCGCCGGTATAGAGGAAGATGACGATCATCCCCGCCACGGTGCCCCAAAGCCCGATGGGGGGGAGCAGGTTCGCGCACATGTAGATGCGGTTCACGAAAAGGCCGTTGAAATTGTTCTGCGCCACCTCGCGGGTGGCATCGTAGAGGAACTCCTTCGGCGCCGGCTGCCCCGCGGCCCCTTCACTCTGGCTTGTCGCCCAGAGCATCTTCGCGACACTCTCGGAGAGGGTGTCCTGCGGCGAGGCATGCTTGTCCTTCACGCTGTCCAGGTGCTTGTGGTCCAGCGACTTCGCGTGGATGAACGCACGCACCGCGAGGACCATGGCGATGATGAAGATGCTGGTGGTCAAGGTGAGCGAGATCCTGAGCGACCAGATGTTGAAGCTCATGGGGTTGATGGTGATGAGGCCCAGAATGTCCATGTCGTCGGCTCCTTGGCGTTATTTCTTGGCGATGCGCGCCAGGTCGCTGTCCAACTGGCGGATGGCTTCGTCCAGCGTGGTGGTCTTGCCCTGGATCTGTACCGACATCTTCTGGTAGGGGGCGTACAGCCTCTTCATCTCGGCGAGTACGCTCCCCGCATCGTCCCGGTAGTTGAGCACGATGAGAAGGCGCGTCTTGACGAGGGCGATCTCGGCCGAGAGCTGCGTCATCTCGATGTTGGAGCCGTCCACCGCCTGCGTCACCAGATAGTCGACGTGCCTTCTCAAGTAGTCGTCAAGCGGTGCCTGGAGCTGCGCCGCGGTCTTGGTCTCGCCGCTCGCGATGAAATGCTCGGCGAAGTTGAGAAAGACAAGCAGATCCTTCTTCACCGTCTGCAGCCTGAGCTCGAGCCCTAGGTCGTTCGCCTGCTCCGAGGTCGGCTCCTGAACGGGCGCGGCAACGCCCTGCGGCTCGGCGGCGAAAAGCGCCGAGGCGTTAAGAAGTGACACCACTGCCGTCACCACGACGGCCGTTTTCCATCGTAATGCAACGCTGTGATCCATATCCGACTCCTCTCACGAATGAGCTTTTGCGAGCTCATCTATCGTGATCCACTGCCCGGAGCGGCATCGCGCCCCGCGCCGGTCAGGGTCCTATGTGATGGGTACTTCTCGGCTTGATGTTGATCCTCAACCCCGTGTCGATCTTGAAGGTGCGGTACGGGATGATTTCCTCCCGGCCGGCGTCGAGGGTGATCTGGAGATAATCGGGGAATTCGCGGAAGCGGACGTTGGTGAGGTCGAACTTGTCGACCGCAGCGCCTTGAGCCCCCATGCCGTTCACCGCACCGATGAGGTCGATGACCAGGCTGTAGGGCTCCACCATGGTGATCACGCGGAAGTCGCTGACCTTGCCGTTGGTGAAGAGGCTCAATCCGTTCTTGTCGATGGTGACCCCGGTCAGGGCGATCTTTCCCTCGGGTGTCGGCGTTGATGGGGCGCCCTTGAGGACGAAGGGTTCCTCGTCGGGGAGGGGCGGCACCGGCTCCTGCTTTCTGAGCGCGGACGAGACCGGCTCGGCTTCCGGAACGGGAACGAGCAGCGGTACCTCCGGTGCGGCTACAGCGGGGAGCGTCGGCTGCGGTGCGGCGGGAGTATCTGCGGCGGGGGCGGTCACTTCCTTTGCCCTTTGTGCAGAGGGGAGTTCAGGCGGCAGTTTCGCCGCGGCAACCTCCCCGGGGGCAGGTTCTCCCTCGGCAAGCGGGGCAGGCTGCGGTGCAAGCTGCGCCGCGGGGAGCGCCGCGGGTGCCGCGGCACCCTGCGGGGCGGCCTCTACGGGACGGTCCACGTAGGAGGAGTCGATTTCCTTCTTGCGCTGCGCCGAGGGGAGCGGAGGGGGGACGGCCCCCTCCGCTACTGCGGTTGTCGGCGCGGAGGGGAGCAAAACCGCTTCCGTCTCCCCCTTGCGCTGTGCTGCGGGCAGGTCGGCCGCGCCGGCCTGCGGTACGAACAGTTTTTCCGGTTCACCCTGGCGATAGGCCGGGGTAACGCCGCCGTCAAGCGGTGCGTTACCCTTCGCTGTCTCCAGGGCTAAGGGCTTTTTTCCGAGCGAGCTCTCCTTTTGCACGGCGGCAGGTGCCGGAGCCGTCACCGGTAGGGCTTCCCTTTTCTTGCACACGAGGTTCGCCTCGATGCGCCTGTTCTTCGCGCGTCCCACGGCGGTCTTGTTGTTCGCTATGGGGCGGCTCTTGCCGTAACCCTTGGCGGTCAACCGCTTGGGATCGATGTGGAAGTTCTTCACGATGTAGTCGCGCACCGCCTGGGCGCGCCGCTCGGAGAGCCGCTGGTTGTGGTCGACGCTGGCGGTGCCGTCGGTGTGACCGGAGATCTCACCGTACGCCTCGGGGAACTCGTTCAGGAAGTCGCCCACCGATTTGAGCTCGGCGTGGTACTGCGGCTTCACGTTCCACTTGTCGGTGTCGAAGTTGATCATGAGCACCGCGGGCTGGTTGCAGAACCTCTTTTCGGCCTTGGTCGGCTGGGCCACCATGACCGCGGCGTTGGCGGCGCCGGTCCCCCCCTTGCCCGTGCAGGTCAGGGAGTAGACGGTGTCGACCGCCGGGGTCACCGTCATCGAGCCGTTCACGGCGACATCACCCAGGTCCGGGCGCATCTCGCAGTTGTCGGCGCGCTTGCTCTTCCAGCTCAAGATGGAGCGCTCCCCCTTCTTGATCGAAGTGGGGGAGGCGGCGAGCGCCACCTCGGGAGCCGCGACCACGACCGGAGGAGGCGGAGGCGGAACGGTCAGGTTCAGCGTCGGTTGCGCCTGCGGCATGGTGCGGGGCGCCGACTGCGGCGGAGCCGGCGGCTCGGGAAGCTTGGCAACGGCAGGAGCTCCGCCGAAGGGGATGTACAGCCCCGTGGTGTACTCGACCACGTAGTCGTCGAGCTTGTTGTTGTAGAAGATGCCGCGCACGTCGCCGCGCCAGGCGACGTCCTCGGTCACGAAGTACTTGAAGCCCCCGCCAAGATCGAAGGCCCCCTTGGTGCCGGGAGGAAGCTGTACGCCCGCGTAACCTGCGGCGAGGTTCGGGACGAACTTCTCATTAGGGCGGAAGTTCCACAAAAGGTCAGCGCCGTAGCGGTTGAAGTCGTGCTCGCTGCCGTTGCGGCTGTTTCTGAGCTTCGCGTAGTCGTAGAGCGCTTCGAGCTCCAGGTTTTTCGTGAAGTTGTAGCCGGCACGCAACCCGAAGACCGGAGAGGTTTCCAGGTGTTCCTTTCCGGCGAAGGAAACACCGCCCACCATCGGTGAGATGGAGAAGGGTGAGGTCGTAGCTGCTGACACGGTCCCGGGGAGGGAGGCGGCGCATAGCAGTGCTGCAGTCATGATGGCCAATGAATTCGTTTTCAAGTCACGTCTCCGTTTCGGTTTCTGAATGAGCCCCGGAGGCGCACTGTCACTGGGATAGCGTGCCTGCCTCATAGGCTTGCCATAAGGTACTACTAAGCTACTATCAAATTCTGCCATGTCAAATGCTCCCGTTTCTTAGAAATTTTTATACTTGACTACTGGGCGCTTTGCATATAATTAACCATACAAAATTACCATTTGCAAATTTATTATTCACATATAATATGTGTGTCAACATGAGTTGCTCCATTTGTCATGCGGTTTGTGAAGCATGTGCAATGGTGGTTAGCTTGATACCACGAACAGGAAGGTAGTTTATGGCACTGAACAGGAAGGTAATGACCGTTGTGGCGCTTGGCATGTTAACCTCTGCGGCGGGCACGGCCCACGCCGAGACACTACAGGACGCCGTGAAGTACATGTTGCAATCCAACCCCGAAGTACGGGCGCAGTACTACAACAAGGTGGCGCGCGAGAAAGAAGTGCGCCAGGCCAAGGCAGGGTACCTCCCCACCATCGACGCATCCGCGTCGGCGGGCGTAGCGCGCCAGCATGAGCCCATCTTCAACACCGTCGCCCCCGCAACCGCCGTGGTGAGCGTGCGCCAGAACGTCTTCCGCTTCTTCGGCACGCAGCACGAGGTGGAGCGCCAGGAAGCGCGGGCGAGATCCCGCGAGTACCTCCTCGGGGGGACCGCCGAGAACAACGCCCTGCTCGCCTCCAGGGTGTACCTGAACGTGCTCAGAAACGAGAAACTCCTGGCGCTCGCCCAGGAGAACCTGACCAACCACCTGAGGATCCATGACCAGGTGCGGCTCAGAAGCGAGTCCGGCGTGGACCGCCGCGCCGACTTCGAGCAGGTGAAGGGGCGTCTGGCCCTGGCGCAGTCCAACGTCGCCGCAGCACAAGCGAACCTCGACGACAGCCTCGCCGATTACCAGGCCGTGGTAGGCTACCTCCCCGGCGAACTGGCCGAGCCCGCATCGGTCGCGGCGGAGCTCCCGAAGAGCAAGGAAGAGGCCGAGGAGCTCGCCGTACAGGGTAACCGGACCCTGAAGTCGGCAGGCGCCGACCTGCAGGAGAGAAAGGCACAGCACGAGGCCGCGAAGAGCCTTCTCTACCCCACCCTCGATCTCGCCCTTGATTATCGCTGGCAAAAGGATTACAACGACTTGCCGGGACGCCGCGAGGAGTTCCTCGGCACCGCCACCATCTCCTTCAACATCTTCAACGGCGGCTGGAACAAGGCGCGCCTTGGGCAGACCAGAAGCGAGGTGTACGAGGCGGAGGAGATCCTCAACAACACGAAAAGGCAGACGGTGCAGTCGATCCGTCTCTCCTGGGACGCGAACAAATCCGCGCAGGAGCGCCTGAAGTTCCTCGACGACTACGTGAAGGCCGCCGCCCAGACCGCCGACGCCTTCGCGGCCCAGTGGTCCATCGGCAGAAGGACCATGTTCGACCTTCTCGACACCCAGGCCGAGCTCATCAACGCGAAGGCAAGCCTGGTGAACGCGCAATACGACCAGAGGTACGCCGAATACCGGATTCTGAACGGGATGTCGCGCCTTCTGCCAACCCTCGGCCTGCAGGCGCCGGACGCCGGCGGGAAGGTGACCACGGCAAGCAGCGCGCCGTAGCCTCCCGCCAACAGACGTGACACAGAGTCCCGGATCGCCGCGAGTCACCGACGGTCCGGGCTTTTTTTTAACAAAAGGGGCTTTCCCTGGAGCGCCGTGGGCATCTACCTTAAACGACTACTATCGCTGTCCCTGGCCGCCTTTTTGGCGGCGCTTTGCGTTGCCGGCACCGTCTTCACCGCCGGCAACTTCAGCGTCGACCGGCAGCTATTGCAGCAGGCGGAAAAGAAGTACGGCCGGGAGGCCTACCAGCGCCTGGTCGCCTGGGAGGAGCTCATCGCACGCGACAGGAGCCGCCACGACCGGGAGAAACTCGAGAAGGTGAACCGCTTCTTCAACGAGCGGATCCGTTTCGCTTCCGACCGCGAGGTGTGGGGCGTAGAGGACTACTGGGCGACCCCGGTGGAGTTCCTGGCCAAGGGGGCCGGCGACTGCGAGGACTTCGCCATCGCCAAGTACTTTTCCCTCAAGGCGATGGGGGTCGACGACGACAAGCTGCGCATCACCTACGTCAAGGCGCTGCGCTACAACATCCATCACATGGTGCTCACCTACTACAGCGACCCCGAGGCCGAGCCGCTCGTGCTCGACAACCTGGTCGACTCCATAGACCACGCCTCCAAACGCTCCGACCTCATGCCGATCCTGAGCTTCAACGGCTCCGGGCTGTGGCTCGCGAAACAAAGGGGCAAGGGTAAACTCGCCGGCAAGTCGAACCGGCTCAGGCTCTGGCAGGATCTTTTGCAGAAGATGTCCGAGAACAAACTGTAACGGGCAAAGGAAAAACATATGACTCTGTATCGACAGCTCATCATCTTCACCGTCGTCCTTTTCCTGCTCCTCTTCACCGGGACCTGGTACGCGAAGCTCGCCAACACCCGCACCTTCCTGACCGACCAGTTGGAGTCCCACGTGCAGGATACCGCGACCTCGCTCGCCCTCTCCATCTCCCCCCACGTGGCGCAAAAGGACCTCACCACGGTGGAAGGCATGATCAACGCCCTATTCGACCGGGGCTACTACCAGAAGATCACCTACACCGGCCCGCGCGGCGAGGTGCTCATCGACAGGACGCTCCCGGTGAAAGTCGAGGACGTGCCGCAGTGGTTCGTGAAACTCGTGCCGCTCAAGACCCCCGAGGCGGAGGCCGACGTGATGGCGGGTTGGAACCAGGGGGGAACCATCCTGGTGAAGAGCCACCCGGGCTACGCCTACGAGACGCTCTGGAACGAGGTCATCTCCATGACCGTCTGGTTCGCCGGCTGCGCCGTCTTCATGCTTGCCGCGGTCGGCATAGGGCTCAAGCTCCTATTAAAGCCGCTTGCCGCCGTGGAGCGCCAGGCGGACGCCCTGGGGCGCGGCGAGTACGAGCTGCAGGATCCCCTCCCGCGCACCCGCGAATTCAAGAGCGTTGCCGAGGCGATGAACCGGATGACGGTGAAGGTGAAGGAGATGTTCGGGGAACAGGCGGCGAGGGCCGAGGGGCTGCAGGAGCGGGCCTACCACGATCCGCTGACCGGCATCGGAAACCGGCGCTTCTTCGAGACCCAGGTGGGAGCCGATCTTACCGAGGGGCAAGGGCGCGGCCTGCTCATGCTGGCCCGCGTGCATGCCCTTGAGGCGCTCAACACGGAGCGCGGACTGCAAGCGGGGGACGAGCTTTTGAAGCGGGTCGCCGTGCTTTTGCAGGAAGCGGTTTCGGGCTACGGCGAAGCGGTACTGAGCAGACTCACCGGCGGCGACTTCGGCATCTTCCTGCCGCACCACTCCTCTTCCGAAGCGGAAATCATCGCCACCGAGATTGCGAACGACTTAGGGCGCCTCGCCCGCGAGAGGCTCTCACTCTCCGACAACATCGCCAACCTGGGCGTTGCGGCCTACGAGGGGAGCATCACCCTGTCGCGGCTTCTCTCCGAGGCGGACCTGGCGCTCTCGGCGGCGCAAAGCAAAGGGGCGAACGGTTGGGAACTGCGCGCGGTGAGCGGGGAATCGGCGCTCCCCATGGGGCAGCAGCAGTGGAAGGAATCGCTCGTGCAGGCGCTCGAGGAGCGGCGCGTGACCCTGGACGCCCAGGCGGTCATCGCGAACACAAAGGAGCGCAAGGTAAAGCAGCTGGAGCTCTTCGCCCGCATAGCGCAGGAGGACGGCACGGCACTCGACGCCGCCCTCTTCCTGCCGATCGCCGAGCGCCTGAAGCTTGTTTCCGCCATCGACCGGATGGTGATCGAGGAGGCGCTGCGCTTTGACTTCCGCACCATCGGCGTCGAGCGCATCGCCGTCAACATCTCCCCCACGTCGCTCGAGGACGAGGCGTTCCGCGGCTGGCTGCACGGCTACCTGAAGGGGCTTCCCTCCGGCTCACCGCACATAAACTTCGAGTTCTCCGAGTTCGCCGCGGTGCAGCATCTGGAACTGATCAGGGAGTTCGCCGCCGCGGTGCGTGCCTGCGGACACGGCATCGGCCTCGACCACTACGGCAGGAGCTTCTCGAAACTCGGCTACCTGAAGTCGCTGCGTCCCGAGTACGTGAAGATCGACCGTGCCTACACCGGGGAGCTCTTGAGCGGGGAGAACGACAGCGGCTTCTACGTCGCCTCGCTCTGCAGCGTGGCGCACAGCATCGACATCGCCGTGGTGGCGGAAGGGGTCGAATCCGAAGAGCAGGCGGCGGTGTTGAAGGAGCTGAACCTCGACGCCATGCAGGGTTACTTCTTCGGCAGGCCGAAGCCGCTCTCTTCATTCACCTAGATGATGTCGTGCACGAGGAGGTCGCTGGCGGAGATCTTCTCGCGCAGGCTCTGGCGCGTCTTGATCCTCTGCTGCGCCTGTTCGGGAAGCTCGGTGAAGTTGATCACGTTCTTTCTGACCAAAAGGTCGACAAGGTCCTCGATGACGCGGACCGTGGCGGCGTCGGAGAAGGCGAGCGACTCGCCCCAAGCGCCGGACTCGTTCAAAAAGGCGAGCACCTCCGGGTCCATGAGCGGCTTCTGCTCCGCGGTCTGGTTGACGGGGGTCTGATGCAGGGCGACGATTTTGCCGTCCTCTCCTCTCTCTATGTAGAGCATGCGTTTTCCTCTCTGTGATCTGCGGGCGAAGGCATTAGTCGAAAATCATTGACACCGGACAACAGGCCCAAGTATAACGCAAAACGATTACCAATGTGAAATCTATTATGCTACAATAATCCACCTTTTTGTTTTTGACGGCTTGTCTGCATAAAGAGGAAACGACGTGCAAGAGACAGATAGAACCGCCCCTGAAACACAGTGGAACCTTGGCGAGGACATGGATCGTCACGACGATCCCCTTCTCGACGCGCTGATGCTGGTCGCCAAGCTGCACGGGCTGCCGGCTTCGCGTACCGGCATCGTGGCGGGACTGCCGCTCGTGCAAAATCGCGTCACGGTGGAACTTTTCCCCCGCTGCGCCGAGCGCGCCGGTCTCTCCAGCCGCGTCGTCAAGCGGCCGCTGAACCGCATAAGCCAGTTGCAGCTCCCCGCCGTCCTGCTTTTGCATAACCGTCAGGCGGTGGCGGTCGTTGAGCGCGACCTCGAGGAGGACACCTTCAAGATCCTTCTTCCCGAGGCGGGGACGGGAGAAAAGAGCATCACCCGTGCCGAGCTCGAGAAGCTCTACGCCGGTTTCGCCATCTTCGTCCGCCCCAAGTACCGCATCGGGCGGGAGGGGGGCGTCGCCCGCGAGGCCGAGGGTACGGGGCACTGGTTCTGGGGCACCCTCACCTCCTCCTGGCGCATCTACCGCGACGTCATCGTCGCCTCCTTACTCATCAACGTCTTCGGACTCGTCAGCACCTTCTACGTCCTGAACGTCTACGACCGGGTCATCCCGAACAGCGCCTTCGAGACCCTCTGGGTGCTCTCCATAGGTGTCACCGTCGTCTACCTCTTCGGGGTGCTGATGCAGGGGCTGCGCGGTTACTTCATCGACGAGGCGGGGAAAAAGGCGAACCTCAGGATCTCCTCGGTACTTTTGCAGCGCGTCCTCAACCTGCGCCTCGAGGTGAGGCCGCAGTCGGTCGGCTCCTTCTCCAACAACCTGCGGGAATTCGAGTCCATCCTCGACTTCATCACCTCATTCTCCATCACCACCCTGATCGACGTCCCCTTCATCATCCTCGGGCTCGGGGTGATCTGGTACATCGGCGGCGAGGTCATCCTCGCCATCTTCATCGCCAGCATCGTCATCATGATCGCCTACGCCGCCTGCATCCAGGCGCCCCTGCGCCGCGCGGTGGAAAACACCTTCGCCGCCTCCAGCCAGAAAAACGCCATCCTGGTCGAGGGGCTTGCCGGGCTCGAGACCGTGAAGATGCTAGGTGCCGAATCCCACGTGCAGCGCAGTTGGGAGGATGCCGTCGGCTACATCGCGACATGGAGCGCGCGCTCGCGCTTTCTCTCCTCCTCGGTGAACCAGGTCGCCTACCTCGTGCAGAACCTGGCCGTCGTCGCCCTCGTCGTCGCCGGTGTCTACGCCATCTCCGTCGGCAAGCTCACCCAGGGGGGACTCGTCGCCCTCGTGATCCTCTCGCGCCAGGTGGTGGCCCCGGTCGCCCAGGTCGCGAACCTCGCCACCCGCTTCCACCGCGCCAAGGAGGCGTACAAGACCCTCGACGACATCATGAAGCTCCCGGTGGAGCGCCCGGCAGGCAAGACCTTCCTGCACCGCACCCGCTTCCACGGAGGGATCGGCGTGCGCGGGCTCTCCTTTGCCTACCCCGGCCAGTCGGTGAACGCGCTCAACAACATCACCCTGAACATCGAGGCGGGGGAGAAGGTCGGCATCATCGGCCCGATCGGTTCCGGGAAGACCACGCTCGGCAAGCTGCTTTTGGGGCTCTTCGAGCCGGGAAGCGGCATGGTGACCATGGACGACACCGATCTCAGGCAGATCGACCCCGCCGAGCTGCGCCACTACGTGGGGTACGTTCCGCAGGACATCTCGCTCTTCAAAGGGACGGTGCGCGAGAACCTGACCCTCGGTGCGGACGACGTCGACGACCATTCCATCATGCGGGCCGCGGAGCTTGCCGGGGTCGGCGAGTTCGTGAAGAAACACCCGCTCGGCTTCGACATGGAGGTTGCGGAGTTCGGCCGCGGGCTCTCCGGCGGGCAGCGCCAGTGCGTCGCCATCGCCCGGGCGCTCCTTCTCGACCCGCCGGTCCTCGTCCTCGACGAGCCGACCAGCAACATGGACAGCCGTTCCGAGTTGAGGCTCAAGAACAACCTCGCCGAAGGGGCGAAGGAAAAGACCATGATCCTGATCACGCACCGCGCCTCGCTGCTCGAGCTCGTGGACCGCATCATCGTCATCGACAACGGCACCGTGGTGGCCGACGGCCCGAAAGGGGCGGTCCTCGAAGCGCTGCAACGCGGGCATCTGAACATCTAGCGGAGAACTGTCGTGGAGATAAACAAGAACAAGGCGAACGGGGTGTTCCGCAGGATGCCCGAAGAAGAAGTCGATTTCGTGACCGACATCAAGACCTCGATCCTGGTGCAGTCCCCGCGCGGGGGGCGCGCCATCCTCTGGTCGACCCTGCTCCTCTTCGTCATTTTCCTCGTCTGGGCCGGCTATTCCGAGGTGGAGCAGACCACGCGGGGCGAAGGAAAGGTGATCCCGGCAAGCCAGGTGCAGGTGATCCAGAACCTGGAGGGGGGCATCCTCTCGGAACTGCACGTGAAGGTGGGCGACACGGTTAAGAAGGGGCAGCTCCTTTTGAAGATCGACGAGACCCGCTTTGTCTCCTCGCTCGAGCAAAGCCAGGCGAAATCCGGTGCCAACAAGGCGAAGGCCGCCCGTCTGCGCGCCGAGGCGGCGGGAAGTACCAGCTTCACCCCGCCCGCCGACGCCCCCCCGGCCATCGCCGCCAGCGAGCGCGCCCTGTTCGAATCGCGCCGCGCCGAACTGAAGAACTCCCTCGACGTGAAACAGTCGCAGATCGACCAGCGCCAGGGGGAATTGAGGGAGCTGAACACGAGGCTCAAGGAGCTCAGCCAGACCTACTCCCTTTATCAGAAGGAGATCAACATCACGAGGCCGCTGGTCGCCAAGGGTGCCGTCTCCGACATGGAACTTTTGCAGCTCGAGCGCAAGGCGAGCGAGATGAAGGGGGAGATCGAGACCATAAAGCAGTCGATCCCGCGCATCCAGTCGAAGATCAGCGAGAGCTATTCCGCGATGCGGGAGCTGAAGCTCAATTTCGCGAACAAGGCGAAGACCGAGTACAACGAGGTCGCGGCACAGCTGGGCGAGGAGGCCGCCTCCTCGATGGCGCTCAAGGACCGCCTGGACCGCACCCTGGTGCGCTCTCCGGTGAACGGCACGGTGAACCGCATCCTCGTCAACACGATAGGGGGCGTGATCCAGCCCGGCATGAACATCGTGGAGATCGTCCCGACCGAGGGGACCCTCCTCATCGAGGCGAAGATAAAGCCGGCCGACATCGGCTTTTTGAAGCCGAACCAGAAGGCGATGGTGAAGTTCTCGGCCTACGACTACACCATCTACGGCGGGCTCGATGCGCGGCTGGAACAGATCGGGGCCGACAGCATCACCGACGAAAAGAAGGAGAGCTACTACCTGGTGACGCTCAGGACGGACCGCAACTACCTGGGCACCAAGGAGAAGCCGCTCCCCATCATACCGGGCATGGTCGCCACGGTCGACATCCTGGCCGGTAAACGCACCATCCTCTCGTACATCCTCAAACCGATCCTGAAGGCGAAGTACAGCGCACTGCGCGAGAGGTAACGCATGATCATCCTGCTGGCAAGCGCAAGCGGAACCGTCCTCACCCGTTGGCAGGGACTGCTTGCCGATGGAAACGAGATCTTACAGGTCCGCACTCTCGATGAGCTGAGGCGGACGGTCCCTTCGGCAAGGCCCGACCTGGTCATGCTGCACCGCGACCTGGTGGACCAGGCGGAGTGCGCCGCCCTGCGCACCGCGTCGCCTGCGACCAGGCTCTTTCTCCTCTCCGACCGGCCGGAACCGGACGAGGGTCTCGCCTTTTTGAAGGTGGGGATCGTGGGATACGCCAACACGTACATCTCGGCGGAGCGCCTGAAGGAAGCGCTGAACGTGATCGACGGGGGCGGGGTGTGGCTCGGGCAGCAGGTGATCCAGCAACTGATCCTGGAGGCGGCGCAAAACGCCGCGGCGGGAAGGGAGAGGCGGCTCGACGAACTCCTGGCGCCGCTTAGCCCCATGGAGCGCAAGGTGGCCGAACTGATCGCCGGGGGGAGGACCAACCTCGAAATAGCAGCCGAACTCGGCATCGTGGAGCGCACCGTGAAGGCGCACCTCACCTCGATCTACGGCAAGCTGCCGGCCGGAAACCGGCTGAGCCTGGCACTCCTCATCAACCGGGGGTAGCGCGGCTAGCGCTCCTTGAAGGCGCCGGCGAAGTCCATGACGCAGACGGTGCGGTACACCGGATGCGGCCCGCATGCGGCGCCCGCCGTGGCGAAGGCGCGGTTGAAGATGTTTTTGCGGTGTCCCCGGTTCGGGACCCCGTCGTCTATGATGAGCCCCATCACCACCATGCGTGCGGTGTCGGGGCCGTAGCTTATGTTCTCCCCAATGGTCGAGGTCCAGGAACCGTGCCCCTCGATCCTCCCCTTTAGTCCTCCCGCTTCCCCGTGCCCCGTCTCACCCGACTCGGTCTGCACCCGCACCAGGTCGGCTGCGGCCTCGGCAAGCCCGGACGACCAGGAAAGCGCCGGCACCGGGCGCTGCCGCGCTAAATAACGCAGCGCCTCGTCCAGGGCCTTCGTCCCCTCCGAGGTCATCACCATGTTGTAGGTCCCCGGCACCCGGTACGCCTTCCCGACGAAACTCTTCCGGAACTCCCGTATGTAGTTCGCGTAGCGCTGCGGAGCGGTGCGCGCGAGGTTGGTCTCGGCGAGCACCTGACGCGCGAGGTCCGCTTCTCCCGCCTGCGCGCCGAAAGCGACGCCGCCTCCGACCGGGAAAATTGCGGTCATGCAAAAAAGGAAGATGACACCCTGCAGTATCCTTCTCATCGTCTTTTCCCCTCCAAAAGCGCGAGTCTCTCCTCGAAAACCTTCAGGGCATCGGCGAGGGTCGCCTCGATGTCGTCGCCGTAGACGGTGAAGTAGAGGTAGTCCCCGGAGTAGTGGTGCCAGTTCAGGTCCTCGACGAGGAGCGGCTCCAGGTAGCGCTCCATCTTCTCGTACGGGTAAAACGGATCGCCGTTGGGCCAGGTGCGCCTGAGTTTCTCCGCCTGCACCTCGGTAAGCGGGATGCGGTAGCGCACCGAAACGACCTCAGCCTTCATGATCTCCCCTCCCCTGCCCTCACATTAGCCGATATCGGCCAGCCAAAGGATAAGACAGACCGTCCAGCTTGGCAAGGGTCCACGAAAAACGCCCCCCTTGGCGGACCAAGGGGGGCGTTCGGAAACGTTGCGGCAAAGAGGACTAGATCGACTTTCTCCAGGCGAGCCTTCCCTCGAGCCAGCGCGAGAAGCTGGTGAAGGCGAAGCAGAGCACGAAGTAGACCGCGGCGATGAAGATGAAGATCTCGGTCGGATACGCCATGGTGCGGTTGTTGATCTGGGTGCCGACGTGGGTGAGCTCGGAGACCCCGACGATGAAGGCGAGCGAAGTGTCCTTGATGAGCGAGACGAACTGGTTCACGAAGGACGGGATCATATTCCTCAACCCCTGCGGCAGGATGATGTAGAGCATCGCCTGCCAGGGCTTGAGCCCCGTGGAGATGGCCGCCTCGGTCTGCCCCTTCGGTATCCCCTGGATGCCGGCGCGCACGATCTGCGACATGTAGGCCGAGGTGAAGATGGTGAGTCCCATGATGACCGTGGTCGCCTCGGGCACCGTCTTGCCCATCAGGGCCGGGAGCAGGAAGTACATCCAGAAGATGACCATCAAAAGCGGGATGCCGCGCACCGCGTTGATGAAGAGGTTCACCGGGTGCCGGATCCAGGCGTGGCGCGACAGGCTCAAAAGGCCCAAGATGAGTCCCCCGAAGAAGGAGAGGACGCAGGAGACCACCGCGAGGTACATGGTGAGCCCAAGCCCCCCGAGCGGGCCGTTGGGGTAGCGCCCGATCATGAAGTAGGTCAAGTTGTCGATGATTACCTGAAAGTTAAGTGCTTCTTCCATTTATGTTCTCCATTTCCCGCAGGAAAATCTGCCGTTTTCGATCCCGAAGCGAGCGCGTCCTAGGCGCGGTGCGGGTTGAGCACCTTCTTGTTGTAGAGGTCCATGAGCGCCGTGATGACCACGGAGAGCGCCAGGTACACCACGGTGGCCGCGGTGAAGGCCTCGAACCCCTTGAAGGTGTAGCTTTCCACCTGGCGCGCCTGGTAGGTGAGTTCCATGACGCCGATGCTCATGGCGAGCGAGGAGTTCTTGGCGAGGTTCAGGAACTGGTTCACCAGGGGAGGCACGGTGATGCGCACGGCCTGCGGCAGGATGATGTACTGCATGGAGCGCAGATAGGAGAACCCGGCGCTTCTCGCCGCCTCCATCTGCTCCTTGGGAATGGAGAGGATGCCGGACCGGATGTCCTCGGCGATGAAGGCCGAGGTGTAGATGGTGAGCGCGATGGCTGCCGCCGCGAACTCGAAGTTCGTGCTGTTCAGCCAGTCGTTCACCACCGCCGGAAGCACCTTATAGGAGCCGAAGTACCAGAAGAAGATCTGGACCAGAAGCGGCGTGTTCCGGAAGAACTCGAGGTACGCGGTGGCGATCCAGCGCACGGGACGGAAGTGGCTCATCCTTAAGACCGCGATGATCAGCCCCAGGATGAAGGCGCAGACGATACCGACGGCGGAGAGCTCCAGGGTGACCTTGAGCCCGGATACCAGCCATTCGAAATACTTGCCGGAAGTGACGATGGACCAGTCAAATGAGTACTTTAGCACGTAAAACCCCTTGAAGGCAGGTTGCGGTTAAGGTCAAGTTGAGAGAAAGGCTGACAACTAAATCCCCTTCTCTCGACTAAAGCTCAGCGACAACCTGGTTTACTGTTAAACGACAGGTCAAGGTTGAGAGCCGTGTGATTTTTCTCGACCCCGACCTCAACCTTGACCTGTTTTTTTACTTGTCAGCCACGATCTTGAAGGTTCTCTTCAGCGCGAACGGGGTCCCTTTGCCGAACCACTTCTCGAAGATGCGCTTCGCTTCGCCGCTCTTCTCCATCTCGAGGATGGTCTTGTTCACGAAGGCGATGAATTTGGCGTCTTCCTTCCTCATGCCGAGGCCGTACGGCTCGTTGGAGATCTGGACGTTCGGGATCTCGAACTTCGCCTTGTTCGGGGCCTTGGCGAGGATGCCGGCCAGGATCGCCTCGTCGGTGGTCACCGCGGCGACCTTGCCCTGCTGCAGCGCGAGGAACGCCTGCGGATAGTCGTCGAAGGAGAGCACGGTGGCGGTCGGGATGGCGGTCTTCACGTTCTGCTCGGAGGTGGAACCTTTGGCGGTGCCGATCTTCTTGCCCGCGAGGTCCTTCAGGCTCTTGACCTTACCCTTCACGGTGATGAACTTCTGGCCGGTGGCGAAGTAGGTGTGGCTGAAGCCTATCTGCTTCGCGCGCTCCGGGTTCTTGGTCATGGTGGCGGCGATGATGTCGATGTTCCCTTCCATGAGTTGCGGCATGCGGGAAGCGGAGGTTACCGGCTTCAGCTCGACCTTGACGCCCAGCTTCTTGGCGATCGCCTTCACGAAGTCCACGTCGTAACCTACGATCTCGCGGCTTTTCTCATCGACATAACCAAAAGGAGGGAGGGAATCCTTAACGCCCGCCACGAGAACGCCTTTCTTCTTTACCTCGGCGAGGGTGTCGGCCGGAGCCGCGGCGATCGCCTTTCCGAAAGTCCCCATGAGCGCAGCCAGACCAATAACAACAGCAGCCAATCTTTTCACAGTGAATCTCCTTTTGATGTTCGGTATTTAACAAGCGCCTCCGGCAGGTCCGAAGACAGGCAAGTTCTAGTGCATCGGCGACAGCAGCTGCTTCAAGAACTGCTTGGCGCGGTCGTGCTGCGGGTTGCGGAAGAATTCTTCCGGCTGGGCCTCCTCGAGGATCACGCCGTGGTCCATGAAGACGACGCGGTCGGAGACCTCGCGGGCAAAGCCCATCTCGTGGGTCACACAGACCATGGTCATGCCGGAAGATGCCAGGTCCTGCATGACGGAGAGCACCTCCCCGATCATCTCGGGGTCGAGGGCGGAGGTCGGTTCGTCGAAGAGCATGATGCGCGGCTTCATGGCGAGCGCGCGTGCGATGGCGACGCGCTGCTGCTGACCGCCGGAGAGCTGGGTCGGGTAGGCGTCGCGTTTCACGGCGAGACCAACGCGCTCGAGAAGCTCCATCGCCTGCTCCTGTGCTTCCTTCTTCGAACTCTTACGGATCTTGATCGGAGCCAGCGTGATGTTGTCGATCACCGAGAGGTGCGGGTAGAGGTTGAACTGCTGGAACACGAAGCCGACCTCGGCGCGCAGCTTGTTGATATCGGTCTTCTTGCTCCTGAGGTCCATGCCGTCAACGATGAGGCCTCCCTCCTGGATGGGTTCCAGCTGGTTGATGGTGCGGATCAGGGTGGATTTGCCGGACCCCGACGGACCGCAGACAACGACCACCTCCCCCTGCTTGACGTGGAGGTCAATCCCGTTGAGCACGTGAAGCTTTTTGAACCACTTGTGGACCCCTTCAAACTTGATCATCTGCTGCTCCTTTTCTATTTGTTGCCAATCGAGTCAGTCGAAGCTGCTGCACAGGATATGGGCAGTTCCGCCTTTAACGCCCGGCGCGAACCACCGTTTCACCGCCGGCCTCGGCAGTATGCTAATGAAGCGACCTCATATATAGCAAGGGGGGTGCCAACGCGGGCGTAAACGGCTAAGAACTCGGATTAATATCCGAATACAGGACTTTGAAACGTCGCATTAGAAACAAAGGGGTATAACCGTTAGCAGAAAGACGTTTCAGAGAAAAGGGAAAGGGACCAAGAAAGGGCGGTTTAGCAGGGGTATAACAATTCTCATAGAGTTAACAAAAGTTATACCCCATGCAGACGACGGTAAGGCGGGAGGTTCATACGGTGCCGCGGCGGCCCGGGAGGGGTTGCTGAAAAAGGAGGCAAAAACAGCGCTTGCCCCTCGGCAAGGGAGAACGACACGGGGAAGGACGCTGCCTGCAAGTTAGGCAGATCGGCCGCAGCACAACGCACAGGGGCCGGCGCCAGTCCCTCTCCCTCCGGGAGAGGGTGCCCGGAGGGAGGGTGAGGGCGTTGCCACGAAAAGACCAGATTGCAGCTGCCGGTGCCCTCACCCCGCCCCTCTCCCGGGGGGAGAGGGAGGATGGACCGTCAAAAGGAAGTAATGCCACGGCCGCCAAAAGGTTGGAGGGGGCGCGAAGCGGCTCGATCCGGCTTCCCCCCTCCCGACCGCCCCCCTCCGGGGGGAGGAGAATGTGCCCCTTGCGGGTAAAGAGACGGACGCGTCAATCGTCAATCGTCAATCGTCAATCGTCAATCGTCAATCGTCAATCGTCAATCGTCAATCGTCCTTATCCCTTCCGCTTCTTTGCAGCTTGAGCCGTTTGCTCAGCGCAGGCTGGGAAATGCCGAGCATGCGGGAGGCCATGCTCTGGTTGTTGTCGGCGCGTCGCATCGCTTCGATCACCAGCTGTTCAACCGCGGAACTGAGCGTGGGGATCTCACACAGGGAGGCGAAGACGTTTTGTTCACCGCTCACGGCACCACGATCCGGCACCGTCGTCTCACCATGCTCCCCCCCTTTCACCTCCATCGCCTGCCTGAAGCTGTTCATCGAAAGCATGCGCGAGGAGTGGACGCTCATCGCGTCAAAGACCATGGAGCGCAATTCGCGCAGGTTGCCCGGGAAACCGTAGTTGGCGAGGAGGGTCAGAAGTTCCTTCGGGTAGCTCGGCACCTTCTTCCCGAAGACCTCCGCACTTTCCTTCAGGAAGTGATCGAGCAAAAGCGGGATGTCGTCCTTTCGCTCGCGCAAAGGGGGTATGTGCACGTGGTGCGCCCGCAGACGGAAATAGAGGTCCTTACGGAAGCTTCCCGCGTCCTTTTTCCGCGAGAGGTCGTGGTGCGTAGCCACCACGATGCGGGCACGCAGCTGCTTGGGCTGGTCGCTCCCAAGCGGGTAGTACTCCCCCTCCTGCAAGAGCCTCAGGAGCTTCACCTGGCAGGCAAGCGAGAGGTCGCCGATCTCGTCGAGGAAAAGGGTCCCCTCGGCGGCCTGCTCCACCATGCCGCTGCGGCTCTCGTCGGCGCCGGTGAAGGCCCCTTTCTTGTGCCCGAAAAGCGTGTCGGTGAATACGTTGTCCTCGAGCCCGGCCACGTTCACCGGGACGAGCGGCCCGTCGCCGCGGCTCAAGGTGTGCACGGCGCGTGCGATGAGCTCCTTTCCGACGCCGCTCTCGCCGGTGATCAGGATCGGCTGCGTGCTCTTCGCGACCGCCTCGATGTATTGGAAGATGGAGCGCATCGCCTTGTTGTTCGTCACAAGCGGCGCGAACGCCTCGGGGCACTCGAGCCGGTCGTTCAAAAAGCGGCGCCGCATCTCCTTGTTTTCCAGCTGCAGCTCCTGCATCCGGATCGCGCGCCGCACCGAGTCGAGGATCCGGTCCTCCTCGTCGGTCTTCACGAGGTAGTCGAAGGCGCCGAGCCTCATGCAGGAAACCGCCGTCTCGATCTGGTTCAGACCGGAGAGGATGACCACTGTCACCTCGGGGTGTTCCTCGGCGATGCGCGCCAGGAGCTCCTGCCCCGAGAGGTACGGCATGGTGAGGTCGAGGAGCACGAGGCCGATGTGCCCCTTGTCCAGCACCCCCATCACCTCGCGGCTGTCGGTGAGCGTCATGATGTTGCTGATCGCCCCCGGCCCCTCCAGGGTCATGCGCAGGCTGCGCAGCCACGGCGCCTCATCGTCAACTAAAAGCACGCCGAAGGCCGGATAAAGTGCTTCGCTCATTGCAACTCCTCGCGGAAAGAAATCGTTCCCACGCTCCAGCGTGGGAATGCAATCGGGAGACGCTCCCGCGTCTCGTACTGCGGACGCTGGAGCGTCCGGGGCTTTCGTTCCCACGGTGGACCGTAGGAACGATGCCCCACTGCAGATCCGGCTGGACCGTGCATAGGAGCCCCTCCCCCCGGAGGGGGGAGGATGGGAGGGGGGAAGCCCGACAAGACGCTGCGCGCCCCCTCCCAGCCCTCCCCCTCCAGGGGAGGGGACGTTTGCATCCGACGCGCTAAAGGCTAGCGGGAAGTCCGCCATTACCCCTCGCCCCGTCCCCTAAGCGCCGGCAGCTCCATGGTCACCGTGGTGCCGAAGCCCGGCTGCGAGTCGAAGATCAGCGTCCCGCCGTGCTGCTTCACGATCCCCGCCGAGATGGAGAGGCCGAGCCCGCACCCCCCTTCCTCGCGCTTGGTGGTGAAGAAGGGATCGGTAAGCCGCGCCAGGTGCTCCGGCTCCACCCCCCTCCCCTCGTCCCGCACGCTCAAGAGCACGAGGTCGCGGAAACGGTCGTGCCTCGTGGCGACGTGGACGCTCTTGCCGCTCCCTTGAAGCGACTGGCTCGCGTTCAAAAGCAGATTCACGATCACCTGCTCGATGCGCTGGCTGTTCCCTTTCACCGGCGGCAGCGCGTCGGAGAGGTTCACGACGATGTCGTGCGCGCTCTTCACCACGGTGTTCTCCACCAGCCGCAACGCCGCCTGGGCACACTGGTTCAGATCCACAAGCTCGGTGAGATCGGCGCTGTCGCGGCGCGCGAAATCCTTCAGCTCGGTGACGATACGCTTGATCCTCTTCGCCGCGTCCTGCGTCTCCGACAGCATGTGCGGCAACTCTTCGCGCAGCCGGTCGTAGCTGTGCCGCCCGAGCTTGAAGTCGCCGTGCCGCTCGCGGTATTCGTCGAGGATCGGCTGCGAGCCGCGGAACACCTCCTCGAACCGGGGAAGGTTCAACAGGATCAGGCCGTTCGGGTTGTTGATCTCGTGGGCGACCCCGGCGACCAGCACGCCCAGCGAGGCCATCTTGTCCGCCTGCACCAGTTGGTCCTGGTGCATCCTCAGTTTCTCCAGGGCCGCCTGCTTCTCGGCCACCTCGCGCGCGAGCTCCTCGGTGCGCTGCGCCACCTTCTTCTGCAGGGTCCGCGACCAGACCACGGTCCCCAAAAGGATGATGAGAAGCGGCGCCGCGACGAGGGTCACGTAGCGCACCACGCGCGCCCACGACACCGGCTGCGACTCCATAACGCCGAGCCACTTGTTGTGGATCTCCTGGAACTGTCCGGAGCGCTTCAGGATGGCTAGCCCCTCGTTGAAGCGGGCGAGCACCTCGGCGTTTCCCTTCTTCACCGCGTAGCCGTAGGCCTGGGTCATGATCGGCTCGGCCACCGGGATGATCCTCTTCAGCCCCAGTTCCTTCTCCAGGTACATGCCGGTCAGCCGCGAGACGAGCGCACAGTCCCCCCGCCCCTGGTTCAAAAGTCTCAGCGCCTCGGCAAGGGTGTCGGTCAGGATGAGCTTCGAGGTGGGGGCGTAACTCGTCATGAAATCATGCATGATGCTGTTCTTCATCACGATGACCTCTTTGCCGCGCACGTCCTCGATCGACCTGATCTTCCGGCTGTCACGCCTGATCCAGATGGACTGGAACAAAAGCGCGTGAGGCGTGGAGAAGTCCACCTCGTTCGTGCGCTCCTGAGAGAAGGCCATTCCCTGCAGGATGTCGACGTCCCCACGGTCCAGGGCACGGCGCATGCCGTCCCAGGGCCCCAGGGTGATCTCCACCTTGAAACCCATCACCTCGGCGATGGCCTTGGTCAATTCCACGTTGAAGCCGGTCGGCTTCCCTTCGTGATCGACAAACTCGTAGGGGGGGTAGTTGTAATCGCCGCCGACTACGACCACGCCCTTGCCTCCCCCACCGGGTCCCGCAGTGTCGGCGTGCAGCGCGGGGGCGAAACCGAGCAGCAGGAAGAGCAGCGAAGCCCAGATGGCCACGACTGCGCCGGGGCGCTTCGCACCGCCTGTGGAGGGCTTTTCCCTATGGAAGGTAAAAAAAGGCAAGGACAGGGCACCTTTACTGGGGATTAACCGGAGCGGACAATGGGAAATTAATGACATAGACCGGGCAGCGCTGTCAATCGACTTCGCCTGAAACACTGCCGGCAAAACCTCCGAAAGAGGCCGGGATAATTGCGGTCGGTCACTTGCTTTTTACGGAGTGTCGGTATTATTTTTATTGTGTGGTTCGTTGAACTTCCTACTCACAGGTGACCATATGCGGCTCTCACTATACCTCGAACACGGCGAACAGTTTTCACGGGCGGCACTCAAACTGCCGGTACAGACACCTATCGATATCGAATCGACACTGCTCAACTGCTACATCGAAGTGCTGCCGGTGGCGTCTTCTTATTACATGGGCCCTGACCACCTTCCCGGCATCGAATTCCCCCACCCCGACATCCGTGTGGTGTTCCAGCTTAAAGAACACCCGCAGGTGGTGGCGATCTACTCCATCGATGTCTTCGTCACCGACGCCATGCTGAGCCTGGTAAGCCACGCCCAGGGGCACACCCACGTGGACATCAACCGCAGGGCGGCGCACATCGAGCGCCTCGTCGCGAACAAACAAAACGGGCTCCTGGAGCTGGTCGGCTGCAGCAACACGGCCCTCATCGACCGGCTCACCCAGGCCTTCGTCCAGCTGCGCACAACGTACCTGAACGCGCTGAGCGAAGAGGGGTGCCTCCCGGTGCCTAAGCACTTCTAGCTTTCCGTCCCACAAAACAGCTCGAGGCACGGCCGGCACAGGCCGTCCTCGGGCTGCCATCCGGGAAACCTCTCCTGCACGCGCCCGACCAAGCCCGTATTTCCAGGCATGCTTTCTTCAATGACGAGTTCGTCCGCTTCCATGCCGCACACCGGACAGGTCTCGCCGTGCAGCGCCTCCCAGGTCTCCCGCAGCCCGCCGGTGAGGTTCGCCCGCTGCCGCTGCAGGCAGGGAAGCCCTAAAAGGGCGTCACCGAGCCTCACGTCCCCGGATTGCCGCCTGCTACCGCCCGCCATGGCCCCTCTCCTTCCGCCTCAACGTTTCAACTCCTCCTTTTCCACCGTGACCAGCAGGCCGCTCACCCCGACCACGCGCACCTTTTCTCCACGCAGCACCGGCTCGGCGCAGGTCGCATTCCAGTACTCCCCATGCACCACCACCTTCCCGTCCGGATCGAGGTCGGTGTCGGCCACCCCGACGGCTCCGATCATCCCCTCGACGCCGGTGATGGGAGGCTCCCGGTGCGCCTGGATCACCTTCACGATCACCACGGTGAAAAAGAGCGCGGTGATGCCGACGGTCAGTGCGATCACCTTAAGGGACAGGCGCAGGTAGGGCTCGGGAGACGGGAAGAGTATCAGAGATCCCATGACCATGGCAACCACCCCGCCCACCGCCAGCATCCCGTGGGAGACCACCTTGATCTCGGCGATGAACAGGACGATGCCGAGCAGGATGAGGGCGAATCCCGCGTAATTGACCGGCAGGGTCTGCAGGGCGAAAAAGGAGAGCAGCAGCGAAATGCCGCCGATCACCCCGGGGAGGATGACGCCCGGGTTGGAGAGTTCGAAGAAAAGCCCCAGGATCCCCAGGAGCATCAGCATGTAGGCCACGTCGGGGTTACTGATCGCGTCGAGGATGCGGTCCCGCGTCCCCATCTCGTGGTGCACCACGCGGGCGCCTAAGAGATGCAGCACGCTCTCCTTGCCGCCGCGCAAAAGGGTGCGCCCCTCCAACCGGGTGAGGAGCTCTTCCCTGCTCGGGGCGACCAGATCGATCACCTTTTCCTTGAGCGCCGCCTCGGCCGTGAGCGATATGCTCTCCCGCACCATCTTCCCGGCGAGCTGGACGTTTCTCCCCCGCTTCCCGGCGATTCCCTCCACGTAGGCCTCGGCGTCGTTCACGATCTTAGCTTCCATAACCGGATCGGGTTTGCCTGAAAGTGACACCGGGTGTGCCGCGCCGATGTTGGTGCCGGGCGCCATGGCGAGAACGTCCGCGGCAAGGCCGATGACCGCTCCGGCTGATGCGGCGCGCGCCCCGGACGGAGTGACGTAGACCACCACGGGAACCGGCGCGGCGAAGATCGCCTGCACAGCCTCACGCATGGCGAGATCGAGCCCTCCCGGGGTATCCAGCTCAACGAGGACGAGTCGCTCCCCCCGCGCAGCCGCCTGGGTCAGGTTGTCCTTCAAGAAGGAGGTGGTCACCGGGTTGATCGGCCCGCGCAGCGAGATAAGCCCGACCTGCGGCTCCTGCGCCGTTAGGCTGAACGGCAGGGCAAGCATCAACATGACCAGTAAAAACCGTTTCATCTGTGCACCTCCCGTGGAAGCCCAGGCACGGCTCCGCAATAACCGGCTCAAATTTCTTAACGCTTTCGCCTTCCTTTTTCATTGGGACACCCGCGCTATTCTTCCATTAAAAGCCGGCGTTGGCAAGTACCGCCACGCCGGTTACCCTTGCCTGACGATGACTTACCGTTTTTTCGCATACCCGTAAAAAAATAGTTTGACATTTAATCGTTTCAGTTATAGCTTTACATCATCGACAAGATGTTGAGAGCAAACGGAGAGAGATCATGAAAAAGGACGGCACTTCCAAACTCGCGTTGAACACCTACACGAAGCTGATGCGTGGCGCCGAATCCGTGACCGGAAGAGTCGGACGCAAGATGTCGGAAGCCGGTCTCACCATAAGCCAGTTCGGCGTGCTCGAGGCCCTCCTGCACAAGGGTCCCCTGTGCCAGCGCGACGTCGCGTCGAAGATACTGAAAAGCACCGGCAACATCACCCTCGTCATCGACAACCTGGAAAAGCAGGGGCTCGTCCTGCGCGAGCGTTCCCTGGAAGACCGCCGCTTCTGCACCGTCATCCTCACCCAGAAGGGACGCACGCTGATCGAGGCCACCTTCGCCGAGGTCGAGGCGGCCATCGTCGCCGAGATGGGGGTGCTGACCGATGAAGAACAACAAACCCTGGGCAGGATCTGCAAAAAACTCGGATTACGGGAGGGATGACGGGCAGGAATAAAGAGGCTTTTTTTTGAGATAATAGTTCAACATCAAAAGACAACAATTCAAACCAAACAAAAAGAAAACTCGTACAGAGAAAAAGGAGAAACGCCATGAAAAGAACCATCGCAACCATCGCCGCAGTAGCAGCTTTCGCCCTTCCCGCCCTTGCCTCCGCATCGACCTGGAACATCGACCCGGACCACTCAAACGTCGGCTTCAAGGTCCGTCACCTTATGGTAAGCAACGTGAAGGGGAGCTTCGAAAAGCACAAGGGGACCGTCGAAATCAACGACAAGGACATCACCAAGTCGAAGGTTGCCGTCACCATCGAGACCGCCTCGGTGAACACCAACGTAGCCAAGCGTGACGAGCACTTAAGAAGCGCGGACTTCTTCGACGCCGCCAAGTACCCGACCATGACCTTCGTATCGAAGAGTGTCGCCAAGGCCGGCAAGGGAAAACTCAGGGTGACCGGCGACCTGACGCTGCACGGGGTGACCAAGCAGGTGGTGCTGAACGTCGAAGGGCCGGCGAAGGAGAGCAAGGACCCGTGGGGCAACATCAGAAGCGGCGTCGTGGCTAGCACCAAGATCAACCGCAAGGACTTCGGCCTGGTCTACAACGCGGCCCTCGAGACCGGCGGCGTGGCGGTAGGCGAGGAAGTGGACATCAACCTCGAGATCGAGATGATCAAGGCGAAACAGTAATTTCAGCTTTTGAAAATCCCCCCTGCCCCCCCTTCGCCAAGGGGGGGACGTCGGGGCTCAGGCTGCGCTTAGTGAGGAGCTTCCGCCCAGCCGAGAACACTTACCCCTTCGCTGGAACATGGTTGGAAACAAAAAAGGTGCGCCCTCCCACGAGGACGCACCTTTTCTTTTATGGCCATCAAAGAGCCCGCCAGCTGCACGTTTTCAGGCGCTCGACCGCTCCTCGACCACCTCCCCCGCGCCGCCGCGCTCGCCGCTTTCGGTGAGCGGCCTCGCTTCGGCACGCAGGGCGGCGATGGTGAGCTTCAACTCCAGTCGGAAATCGGCCAGCGCCTGCGCCGACTCACCATCCCCCTTGAGTGCGCTTTCGAGCCTCTGCGCCGCCCGTTGCAGCGGCTGGGCCGCCAGTACCCCCGCGATCCCCTTCACCGAGTGGGCAAGCCGCGCCGCCTCATCCAGCCTTCCTGCGGCCACCTCCCGCTCGATCTCCTCGCCCCGGTCGCGGTACTCGAGCTCGAACTGTCTTAACAGGTCCAGGTACAGGCGCCGGTCACCGCCGGTCTGCCGCACGCCGGTCGCGAAATCCAGCCGCGGCAGCATCGGTCCGGCCGTCGACGCTTCCGCCACATCGTTTGACGCCCCCCTCGTCGGCACGGCCCCGCTGTCATCGAGCCAGACCGCGATGGCGCCGTAAAGCGTCTCGGGGGTGAATGGCTTCGCGATGTGCGCGTTCATCCCGGCGGCGAGGCTTGCCTCAACATCTCGTTCCATGGCGTTCGCGGAGATGGCAAGGATGGGAAGCGAGGCGGCTCCGGGGGTGTTGAGGGCCCGTATGTGCCGGGCCGCCGTGAGCCCGTCCATGACCGGCATCTGGATGTCCATCAACACCAGGTCGAAAGCGTTGCGCTTCACCTGCTCCACCGCATCCGCACCGTTACCGGCCACCGATACCTGCAACCCGGCCCGCTCCAAAAGCGCCAGAGCCACCTTCTGGTTGAACTGGTTATCCTCGACGAGGAGCACGCGCTGCTGCCGGAACATGGCGACCGAGGGTTCCCTGCGTTGCGGCGCCTGCCCCCTTACGCTCGCGATGCCGAACGGCAGGCGGAAGGAGAAGGTGCTCCCGAGACCGGCTATGCTTTCGCACCAGATCTCCCCCTTCATCACGGCGCAAAGGCGCCTGCATATGGCGAGACCGAGCCCGGTTCCGCCGTAGGTGCGGGTGATGGAGCCGTCGACCTGGGTGAAGGCCTGGAAGAGCTGCGCCTGCTCCTCCGCCAGCATGCCGATGCCGGAGTCGCGTACCGCGAAGAGGAGTTCCGCCGAGGCGCCGTCGCGGTTTGCGAGCCGTACCGATATACGGATGTAGCCGTGCCGGGTGAATTTGAGGGCGTTGCTCAGCAGGTTGTTGAGGATCTGGGAGAGACGCATAGGGTCGCCGATAAGCGACGGGGGGATCTCAGGGTCGAGTTCGACGGATAGATCCAGCCCCTGCTGCCGGGCCCGCGCCGAGTAGACGGAGAGGAGCTCTTCCACCACGTCGCGTACCGAAAATTCCACCCGTTCGACCTCGAGCTTGCCCGCCTCGATCTTTGAAAAGTCGAGGATATCGTTGATCACCTTCAGGAGCAGGTCCGCCGAGATCATCAGGGTCTGCAGGTAATCGCTCTGCTGCGGCGTGAGCTCGGTCCCGGACAGGAGGTGGCTTGCCCCTACGATGGCGTTCATCGGCGTGCGGATCTCGTGGCTCATGTTGGCCAGAAACTCGCTCTTCGCCGCGGAGGCGCGGTCCGCCTTCACGGCGAGTTCGTTCGCGTGCTGCACCGTCCGCAGCAGTTGGCGGTTCGCCTCCTCCTGCGCCCGGGTGCTCTGCCTGAGCGCCTCCTCGGCCTCCCTGCGCTTGGTTACGTCCCGGAAGGAGAGCACCGCGCCGCGATGCGCGCCCCCGCCAAGCGAGCTGCAACTCAAGTCGGCATGAAAGGAGGTCCCGTCCTTGCGCCACATGAGCTCGTCGAAGGAGCGCCGGCGGCTGCCGCCGAAGGCCGGGTTCATCAGGCAGTTCGTCTTGCCGCACTCGGCGCAGCGTGCGGCGCCCCCTTCGTGCAGCACCGTGCGCAGGTCCCGCCCCTCCAGCTCACCGTCGCCGTAGCCCAGGAGCTCGAGGGCGGCACGGTTGGCAAAGACCACCGTGCCGGCGCCGTCCACCGCCACCACCCCTTCCTCCACCGATTCCAGAAGGAGGCTCGCCCGTTCCCCGGCCTCCCCCTCCGGGCACTTCCGTCCCGGCGCCCAGCACCAGGCGAGGAACCACGCGAGCACGCCGCAGGAGATGAGCAGGGCGTACAGCCGCAGGTCGGGCATCCTGCTGCCGTGCGCCGCCAGCAGGACCACCGCCAGCAGGGTCCCCCCCGCCGTTATCTTAAGCCCACGTTCCACGCTCATCACGGTTCCCTCTGACTTCTTCCATCCTCACCGTCGGTGCTCTGCCGCGGCTAGGCGGCGTGCGCCTCCCAGTCCAGCTCGCTCAGCAGCAGGAGCTGCTCCGGATCGAGGACGATCAGGAGGCGTTCGCCGCGTTCGATGACGCCTGTGACGCACTGGCGCCCGCCGCCTGCGGCGACAAGCGGCGGCGGAGGCTGGAGCTGTCCCTGCGGGACCCGGATCACCTCGGAGACCGCGTCCACCCGGAACCCCACCACCTTTTCCCCCACGGTCATCACCATGATGCGCGTGTGGCTGTCGTTTTCCACGGCGCAGAGGCCGAAGCGCTCGCGCAGGGAGATGATCGGGATCACCCCGCCGCGCAGGTTGATGATGCCGTCGACGTATGACGGGGCGTTCGGGAGGCTCGTGATGACGGGAAGCCGCATGATCTCCCTGACACTCGCCACCTCCACCGCGAACCCTTCGCCCCCGACGTGAAAGGTGACCAATTGGAGCAGCTGCTGCGCATCACCCCTTACTATCTGAAGATCGTTTGCCATGACCGTTCTCCTTTTCCTAGGCCGCGAGCTTGAAGCGGCTCACCAGTTGCTGCAGTTCCTCGGCCTGCCGGGCGAGTTGCGCCGCCGCCATCGCCGTCTCTTCGGCGCCGCGCGCCGTGTGGTGCACTACGTCCGTGATCTGCTGGATGTTGCTGGTCACCTCGGTGGTGGTTGCGGTCTGCTCTTCCGCCGCGGTCGCGATCTGGCTCACCTGCATGGAAACCTCGCTGATGCACCTGAGGATATCTTCCAGGGCCTCTCCGGAGCGCTGCGACGACACCGCCCCCTTCTCGGCCTCCTGCACCCCCTCGTCCATGGCACGCACCGCCTCGCGCGTCTCGCCCTGGATCGCCTTGATCATGGCGCCGATCTCCTTGGTCGCCTTGCTGGTGCGCTCGGCGAGCGCCCGGACCTCGTCGGCCACCACCGCGAAACCGCGCCCCTGCTCGCCGGCCCTGGCCGCCTCGATGGCGGCGTTTAGCGCCAGCAGGTTCGTCTGGTCGGCGATGTCCTCGATGGTCCCGACGATGTCCCCTATCTCTTCGGAGCGAACCCCCAGTGCCTCGACGGTCTTCGAGGTGTTGCGCACACGGGCTGCGATCTCGCCCATGCCGACGATGGTTTCCTGCACCACCTTGGCGCCCCCCTGGGCCGACTCGGTCGACTGACGCGACGCCTCGGCGGCCAGCACGCAATTGCGGGCGATGTCCGCGCTCGTCGCCGCCATCTCCTCGCTGCCGGTCGCCACGGTGCCGGTCTGCGAGGCGACCTCTTCGGCGCCGGTGGCGATCTGTGCCGAAGTTCCCTGCAGCTGCGTCGAGGCGGAGGCTATGCTGCTCGAGATGTGCACCGTCTGGGAAACCAGTTCCCTCAAGTTCGCCACCATGTGCCCCATGGCCGCCTGAAGTTGCCCGGTCTCGTCCTTGGAATCGACCACCACCTCGACGGTGAGGTCCCCCTCGGCGAGCCGGTTCGCCACCTTGACCGCCTTGTCCAGGGGGCGGGTGATCATGCGGGTGATCGTGACACCCAGGACCAGAGCGAGGATAAGCCCCAGGACCAGCAGCGCACCGATGGTGCGGCCGGCTGCCACGGCGGCTAGTTCGTTGTTGTGCGCCGTCACTTTCCCCTGCTCCTCCTTGACCGACATCATCTTGTCGAGGAGCGCCTGCTGATCGAGGGCGGCCTGCTTCGCCACGCCGTGCAGGATCTCCCTGGCCTCCGCCTTTTGGCCCGACTCGTCCAGGGCGAGGATCTTGTCGACGTACCCCAGGTAGCTCACCCGGGCCTTGCTGAAGTCGGCAAAGAGACGGCGCCCATCCTCACTACCGATGCTCTTCTCGTACTGGCCGGCCAGATCGGTTATCTTCCGGCGCAGGCTCACCACGGTGTCGACGTAGAGTTTTCGCTGTGCCGGGTCGGTCGCCTCGACCGCATCCCGCACGTTGATCCTTACCCGCTGGAAGCTGACCGACATCCCGGCCAGCTGCCCGAGCGGGACGGTCACTCTCTCGTAGGTCCTTTTCCCTTCCGCGTTGAGGTTGTTGGTCACCCTTATCCCGATGAAGCCGATCACCGCCGCTATGACCGCAACGCAGGCGAACCCGGCCGCCAGCTTCGTTCCTACCTTGAGATCCCTTATCGTTCTCATTGTGAATCCTCCCTTGACTGCTTAGTGGCCGCGAAGCCTTGAAGGCTGCCTCTCCGGCCGGTCGGTTTGCCCCTGTTCCCTGCGGAACAGTGCGGCGTCTGTACTGCAGTAAGTAGCACGACTGGTGCCAAGAATGTTTTTTCGTGTTTTCGAGGACTTACCTCAAGAAGAGGAGCACCGGAGTGTCCCCCGAAGGGACACCCTGTACGGATTGGGGACGGGAATATGACAAGGCGCTAGAGCTGGGGAGGGACGGCGACGGCATTGCTGCGGACCGAGTCCCGTCAGGAGCGGTAGAAGGCCTTGCGGTTCACCTTGAGAAGCTGTGCCGCTTTCGACTTGTTGCCGCCGCAGCGCTGCAGGGTGACGTCGAGGATCTGCTCGGTGAGGGCATCGAGAGAGAGCTGGTCCGGTGGAAGCGAGAGGTGGTAGCTGACACGGTCTCCCTCCGCTGCCGGTTCCGCGGCCCCGGGGGAGGCACCGGCCAGGGCCAGGTGCGCGGGACGGATCAGTTCGTTGTCGGTGAGGATCGCCGCCCGCTCAAGGCAGTTGCGCAGTTCGCGCACGTTTCCCGGCCAGCGGTAGTTGAGCATCACCTCCATAGCCTGCGGCGAGATCCCAGGCAAAGGCTTCCCCAGGTGCTGGCGCAGCTGTTCGAGGATGTGGTCGCACAGGATCGGGATGTCGTCCTTTCTTTCGCAAAGAGGCGGAATGGTGAGCGGGAAGACGTTGATACGGTGGTACAGGTCCTCACGGAAGCGGCCGGCGGCGACCAGTTCGGCGAGACTTCTGTTGGTGGCGACGATGACGCGGCAGGAAACGGGGATGGGGGTGTTGCTGCCGATCTTCTCGAAGACGCGCTCCTGCAGGACGCGCAGAAGCTTCGCCTGCAGTGCGAGCGGCATGTCGCCGATCTCATCTAAGAGGATGGTTCCCTTGCGGGCGAGGCTGAACTTCCCCTCGCGGTCCCGGTCCGCTCCGGTGAAGGCGCCGCGCACGTGTCCGAAGAGCTCGCTCTCCATCAGGTGCTCGGGAATTGCCGCGCAGTTCACCGCCACGAACTCGGCGGGAAGCCCCTTCCCCGCGAAGTGGATGGCGCGCGCCAGCACCTCTTTGCCCGAACCGCTCTCGCCGTAGATCGCCACCGTGGTCTGTCGCGCCGCCGCGACGCGCGCGGCGAGTTCCAGCACCTGCTTCATGGCGGCATTCACGGTGACGACGCTCTGGAAGGTGTACCGGTCCGAGAGCAGCCCCTTGATCTGCTCGTTTTCCCGGACGATGTGCTGGTAATCGATGGCGCGCTTGATGGTGATGCGCAGGTCGTCGGGCTGGTAGGGTTTTTCCAGGTAGTCGTAGGCGCCGCGCCGCATCGCCTCCACGGCGCTCTCGACGCTGCCGTGGGCCGTGATGACGATGATGGGAGGGGCCGCTTTGCGCTTTTGCACCTCCTCGATCAGGGCGAGCCCGTCCATCCTCGGCATGACCAGGTCGGAGAGGATCAGGTCGATCGGCTGCTGGTCCAGCAGCTCCAGCGCCTGCAGGCCGTCAACCGCGGTGTGGACGGTATAGCCTATGTCGCGCAGCTGCTTTTCCAGTAGGAAACGGAAGACCGGTTCATCGTCGACGGCGAGTATTCTGGTGGTGTTGGGCATGTGGCGTTGGCTCCCGAGTGCGGATGTCTTTACCCTTATCGGCAGCCGGCCGGGAAATTTAAGCTCCTGCCCCTTTAATTACGAACGCTTTGCCCGTGCCGTCCCCTGGACCATGCCCGCTATGGTATCGGCGACCTGGTAGAGCGGGACCGCGGCGTCGACGCAGACCGTTTCCGCCACCGCCTTCGGCATCCCGTAGACTATCGCGGTCTCCTCCGACTCGACGACGACCCGCCCCCCGACCTTTTTGATGGCGCGGGCGCCGGCCGCCCCGTCCTTGCCCATGCCGGTCAGGACGACCCCCAGGGAGCGGCTGCCGCAGACCTCGGCAGCCGACTCGAAGAGCGCGTCGACGGACGGGCAATGCAGGTGTCCTCCGGACTCCGGATCGAGCCATACCTGGAGGGCGCCCTCCTTGCGCCGAAGCCGCATGTGCCAGCCGGCCGGCGCGACGTAGACGTTGCCCGCGAGCACCGTCTCCCCGTCGCTCGCCTCCCGCACCGTGAGGGTGCTGCAACGGTCCAACCGCGCGGCGAGCGAGGTGGTGAACCCCGGCGGCATGTGCTGGACGATGAGGATCGGGCAGGGTGTGGGCTCGAGCCGGCTCAAGACCTGTTGCAGTGCCGGGGGGCCGCCGGTCGAGGTCCCGATGACCACGACGTCGGTCCCTGCGCTGCGCGCTTTACCCGGCGAGGCGGGCGCGGCTTCCCGCTTGCGCGCAGCACCGTGCAGCTTTTCCAGGTCGACGCAGGCCGCCACCTTGATCTTGCCGGCCAGCTCCCTCGCCAGGGCGCCGATGTCCATGGCGCCCCCCGCCGAGCTCTTGTCGATGAAGTCCACCGCCCCGATCTCCAGCGCTTTGAGGGTCTTCTCCCCCCCCTTGCCGGTCAGGCTGCTGAACATGATCACAGGCGCGGGGCACTCGTTCATGATCGCTTCCAGCGCGGAAAGGCCGTCAAGGACCGGCATCTGCACGTCGAGGGTGATCACGTCCGGGCGCAGGCACCTCGCCAGTTCCACCGCCCTCTCGCCGTTGGCCGCGACACCGACCACCTCGATCTCCGGGCTCTCCTCGAACATCCGCATGATGGCGCGCCGCACGAAGGCGGAGTCATCGACCACCAGCACCCTTATTTTCCCGTTCAAGTCCCCCAAAGCGTCACGTCCTTTTCTGATAGATGATGGCACCCGGAAAACGAAGCGGCACATAGGAGGCGCCCGTCCTGGAAAGGGATTCCGAATGCCCGAGGAACAGGTAATCTCCGGACGCCTGCAGCGCCGTGAAGTTGTCCACCACCCGTTTGACGGTTTCCTCCGCGAAATAGATCAGGACGTTGCGGCACAGGATGACGTCGAAGCGCTCCCCGGCCAGCCGCTCCCTAAGGTCGAGCAGGTTCCCTTCCGCGAAGCAGGTCCATTTCCGCAGGATCGGCCTGACGGCGAGTTTGTCCCCATGGGGGGTCAGGTACCTGCGCACGAGCTCCGGGTCGGCGGCCCAGAAGGCCCGCTGGGCGTAGAGCCCCTGCCGCGCCGCGTCGAGGACCCGCGTGTCGATATCGACGCCGGTGATGCGCACGTCCCAGTCCCAGGAGAAACACCCCGACTCCAAAAGAAGCATCGCCAGGGTGTAGACCTCCTCGCCGCTCGAGCAGCCGGCGGAGAGGATGCGGATGGCGCGCTCGCCCCGGGCCGTCTTCCTCTCCTTGAGCGCCGGCAGCACCTCCTGCGCGAGGACCGACAACTGGGCCGCTTCCCGATAGAAGTAGGTCTCGTTGTTGGTGAGCAGCGGAACCAGGCGCTGCCACTCGGCCTCTCTTCCCGGCGAGAACTTCAGGTAGCAGTAGTACTCGGTGAAGCTTTTCAGCCGCAGCTCTTCCAGCCGCGGCCAAAGCTTCGCCGCCAGGTTCCTCCGGCTACCCTCCTCCAGCACGAGCCCCAGGGATTCGGCCACATGCTCCTTGAACAGCCTGAACTCCTCAGCCTGCATGGCGGTCTTCTCCGCCGTCATCCGAGCAATTCCCGCTGTGCGAAACTCATCAGGGCCAATTCCGCCCTCGCCCGCACTTCGGCGCTCTGATCCTCCTTTCTCACCTGGATCAGCCGCTTCAAGGGGAGGGTGTCGTAGCAGTGGCACATCGCGTCGATGCAGGCGAGCCTGACGATCTCGCTTTCGTCGTCGAGCAGTTCCAGGAGCGGCTCCACGCTCTTGCCGTCGGCTATCTTGCCGATGACGTCGATGACCCGCTCGCGCAGCTCCGCGCCGTCGTTCTTCTTCATGAGACGATGCAGCCAGGGGAGCCCGCCGCGCCCGAACGCCACGAGCGCCTCGAAGGCGTCTTTCCCCACCTCCGGGTCCTCAAGCAGCGCAACCAGTTCCGGGACGGAGACGGGGTTGCGCAGCTCCCCGAGGACCGTGATGGCGTGCTTGCGCACCATGGCATCGGCATCGTTCACCCCCTTGAGCAGCAAAGGGAGCTCGCGACCGCCGCCGATCTTGCCCAGGACGCGCAGGGCCGCGATGCGCACGCTCCAGTGGGGGTCGCCTACCGCGTCCTCCACCGCCTTGAGCGAGTCCCGGTCGGCCAGCTCGCCCAGGGTATAGACCGCCAGGCGCCTGATGTCGGGATCATCATGCTGCAGGTAACGCCCGGTGACCAGATCGGACGCCTCCCGGTAGGCCAGTTTGCCCAGGGTTTCCACGATGGCGTACTCCAACTGACGCGACACGCCCCGGGAAAGGTACTCCACCAGGAAGGCGCCCGCCTCACGCGCCCCGATGTCGCCCAAGGCCCGGATCACGCAGTAGTCGAGATCCTCGCGTCCGCTCCCCAAAAGTGCCAGGAGCTCATCCACGAGCATCGGCTCCCCCAGTTCCGCCGCGGCCAGGACCGCAGCCTCGCGCACCAGCTCCTCCGGATCGCACAGCGCGCGGCACAAAAGCGGCACGGCCTGCAATACCCGCTGTTTCCCTATGGAACGCGCGAGCTCCCCCCGCACTTCGGCATCGTCGTCGAGGCTTAGCAGGCGCAGGTTCTCGATGCCCCCCCCCTTGTCGAGGCACCCAAGGAGCATGGCGGCGCGGCGGCGCGACTGCGGCTCGGGAGAATGCGCGAGCTTCGCGAAAAGATCCAGCACGGGACCTACGCGATGGTGCGCCATGGCGAGGGCCGCCCGGCGCGCCAGTGCATCGCTCCCCTTTGCCAGCAGGAGTTGCAGCTGCGGCAGGAACGACTCATCCGGGAAGGATTGCAGCGTCTCCAACACCTCGAGTTGTCCCTGCTCGTCCTCCTTGGCGAGCAGGCGCGCCAGTTCTCCGGGGTGGCAGGGAAGGCCGAGCGAGCGCAACGCGCGCAGCGCGACCAGTCGGACGGCGGCGCTGTCATGATCAAGCGCCGCCAGCAGCTCCCCCTCGGCCCGCCTCCCGATGGCGAGGACCGCGTTCTCCACGACCTCGTGGTTGCGCTCGTCGGCAAGCAGCGTGAAGAGTCCCTCCAGGGCCGAGAGTTCCCCCATCCACCCAAGCAGCATCGCAGCCGCCTGCGACGCTTGCAGATCATCCTGTTCCCGGAGCATCGACTTCAGCCGTTCCACCCCGCGCGGGGAGACCAGCCGGAGCAGCCGTTCCTCCCGGGTCCCCACCTCGATGCGGTTTTTGTAGCTCTCCAGCTCGTTCAGGATGTTGATGATGGAGACCATGGCGCACGCCACGCTGCGCGCCAACTCCTGTTCCACGAAGGGAAGGATGCCGGCCAGGGCGTAGAGTGCGCGTTGGTCGCCGACCTTCCCCAGGGCCTCGACCACCGCGCCGCGCAGCATTTCGTCGCCGAGCAGCGGCAAGAGGTGGGGGACGGCGCGATAGTCTCTGAGTTCACCGATGGCGCAGACGGCGGGATACTGCAGCCAGAAATCCCCCTTCAACAGTTCCAATAGCGGCACGAGCGCGCTGCGGTCGCCGATCTTGCCCAGCGCCTCGGCCGCCGAATGACTCACGTTGCTGTCGGGGTCGGTGAGCGCCGCGATCAGGTCTTTCACCGCGTCGCGGCTGCCGATGTCGCCCAACATGACCGCGCTGAAGTTGCGGATCTCCTCATCGCCGTCGGAAAGAAGCCGGCTAAGGCACGGCACCGCCTCCCCGCCGAACTTGACCAGCACCTCCATGGCGCCGTTTCTCAGGTCGGCGTTGTCGTTGTCGCGCACCGCCGCTTCCAGCGCGGGATAGATCCCTTCCAGGCCGCGGCCGATGATGATGTCCAGCGCCTCGCTCTTGCGCCCGCGCTCGCCGTCACCGACGAACGCGAGGAGCTCCGATAGCGAACGTTCCTGCAAGCGGGTCAATTCCTCTCCAACGGGCTCATAAGGATGAAGCATGTTCTATGTTCTCCACTTTGCGGTACACGAGACAGCCGGCTTTGGGGACCGCGACGAGGTCGTGGTCGAAAAGGTGCAGGGGCTCGGCGTCGCCGGTGAAAAGGTGCCCTCCCGGCGCCAGCAGCCGGGAGAGGGTTTCCACGAGGAGCTGCTGGCAGGCGGGCGAGAAGTAGATCATCACGTTGCGGCAGAAGACGAGGTCGAACTCCCCCCAGCCTGCATCGATCCCGGCGGGAAGCTCCCCCTTCATGAGGTCGTTCAGGTTGAGCGGGATGACCCGCACGAGCGACTTGAGTTCCTCCCCCACGAAGGCCCCGCCGGCCGTGGCGGTGAAGTACTTACGGATCAGTTGGGGCGGGATGTTGTGCAGCCGCTCGATCTCGTAGAACCCCTCCCGCGCGGCGTTGAGGCAGCTCTTGCTGATGTCGCCGGCGACGACCTCGATGTCCCAGGCCCTGGGATAACGCAGCCCCTCCAAAAGGGTCATCGCGACCGAGTAGGGTTCCTCGCCGGTGGAACAGCCGGCGCAGAGGATGCGCAGCTTCATGATCCCCTGCCCCCCCTCCCCGCTCCCCCCCCACGAGCGCATCATCTCCCGCCCCCGGACAAGCTCCAGTTCCGGCAGCACCACCTGGCGCAGGTGGGTGAACTGGTCCGGGTTTCGGAAGAAGAAGGTCTCGTTGATGGTCAAGAGGTCGAGCAGGGTGGCGTACTCGCCGGGGGTCCGCTCCAGGTGGTCCAGGTAGCCGCAGCAGTCGGCAAACCCGAGCTGCGCGAGCCTGCTTTCCACACGCTGCCGGAACAGGGAGAGCTTGCGGGGGGCGAAGTAGAGCCTGCTCAGCTGGAAGACCCGCTCCCTGATCCGGTCCAGACAGGGGTCGGGGAGCTCGTCCCCGTATGCCCGGCTTGCCGCCGTTTCCATGTCAGGCCACCTTGAAGGTCCCCACCAGGGCCGTCATTTCCTCGGCCTGCTGGGTGAGGTTCTGGGCCGCACGCGAGAGCTGCTCGACGGCGGAGAGGTTCTCCCGGGTGATGTCGCTTATGTTGTCCATGGCGACCACCACCATCTCGCCCCCCTTCTTCTGCTCGGCGGTGGCGTTGGCCACCGCCTGGGTCATGGCGGTCATGCTGTTCACCGCGGAGACGATCTGGCGCGCGGAGAGGGACTGTTCGCGGGTGGCGACGGTCACCTGGCTCGTCACCTGGTTCATGTTCTCGACCGCGATGCGGATCTGGCGGCTCCCGAGCGCCTGCTCCTTGGCCGAGCCGGTCACCTCCTGGGTCAACTGGTTCATCCGCTCCACGGCGATGCGGATCTGCCTGCCGCCGGTCGCCTGCTCGCGGGCGGCGTTGGCCACCACGTCGGAGGCCCCGCTCATCTGCTCCACCGCGCGCATCACCTGGTTGGAGGCGTTGGACTGCTCGGCGGTCATGCGGGCGATGTCGGACATGAGGGTGCTGGTGCGGTCGATGCTGGTGACGATGTTATCAAGCGCGGTGCCCGCAAGCGTGATGAGCTCCATGGAGTTCTTCGCCTCCTGCGAGGCGACCTCGCCGAACTTCACCGACTCGCCGGTATCCGCCTGCACCTGGCGGATCACCATGGCGATCTCCTTGGTGGCCGACATGCTCCGCTCGGCGAGTTTTCTCACCTCGTCGGCCACCACGGCGAAGCCGCGCCCGGCGTCGCCGGCGCGCGCCGCCTCGATGGCGGCGTTCAGCGCGAGGAGGTTGGTCTGGTCGGCGATCTCGCCGATCACCTTGACGATGTTGCCGATCTCCTCGGAGCGACGCCCGAGGTTCAGGATGGAGTCGGAGGTCTTCTCGATCACCTGGGCCACGCGCCCCATGGCGGCGACCGCCTGCTGCCCGGCCTCGAGGCCCGCCTCACCCTCCTTGGCCGCCCCCTTGGCCACGCGGTCCGCCTCCTCCACGTTCTTCGCCACCTGGCGGATCGATGCGGCCATCTCCTCGATGGTTGCGGAGGAGTCGGCCATCACCTTCTGCAGCTCCTGGGAGTTGCCGGCCACCTGGTCGATGGAGACGGTGATCTGCTCGATGGTGGCCGAGGTTTCGGCGACCGAGGACATGAGCTCTTCGGCGTTTTGCGCCACGTTCTCGATGGATATGGTCATCTGCTCGATGGTGGCCGAGGTCTCGGCGACCGCGCTCGCCATCACGTCGGCGCTCTTCGCCACCTGCTCGCTGGAGGCGCCGAGCTCCTCGATGGAGGAGGAGACCTCATCCGCGTTGGCGGCGAGGGAATCGGCGTTGCCGGCCACGGTCTGGATGGAGGCGGCCATCTGCACCATGGTGGCCGAGGTTTCCTCGGTGGCCGAGGCCTGGCCGTGGGCGGACTTGGTGAGCTGCTGGGTGTTGGCCGAGATCTGCCCGGCGGCCGAGGCGACCTCGCCCGAGGTGCCGCGGATCTTGCCGATCATGGCCAGAAGGCTCTGCACCATGGTCTGCATGGCGGCCAAAAGCTCGCCCACCTCGTCCTTCGAGTTCACCACTACCGCCACGGTGAGGTCGCCCCTTGCCACGGTCTTCGCCACCTCGACCGCCGCGTTGATCGGCACGGTGATGCTGCGGGTGATCAAAAAGCTCACCAGGATCCCCACGATGAGGCTCACCAGGATGCTCGCCACCACCAGGAGCGACACGTGCCGGGCGAGGTCGTTCATGACCTTCTCCTTGCTGTCCATGCGCTGGTTGCTCTCGTCGGCGATATCCTTGGAGACCTCCTCGAACTTGTGGATCCCCGCCTTGTACGGATCGATGGCCGCGTTCGCCTGTGCCGGGCTCTTGATGCGCCCCGACTCGATCCCCTGGTAGATCTTGTTGAAACCGGCCTCGTAGGCGGCGAGTTCCTCCCGCATCGCCTTGATTTCGTCCTTTTCCTTCTGCAGCACCACGATCTTCTCGAGGTCCTTCAGGCGGTTCAAGAGGTGGTCGCGCTGCTCGCTCCACTTGCCGAGGTACTCCTTCTCCTTGCCCCGGTCACCGATGTTCAGGTAGAGGTCCTTCTCGTAGCGCCGCATCCCCACCACGTTGGCCCGCGCCCTCGAGGCGTGTTCCGAGATGCTGGCGTCCCCCTGGAGCATGGCGATGGTGGTCTGGGTGCTCTCCCTCACCCCCCAGTAGCCGGTACCGCCGACGGCGATGACGATGAGCAGCATGATGCCGAAACCAAGGCCGAGCCGGCCCCCTATGCGAACGTTCTTTAACATCTCCTTCTCCTTTACTGGTAGTGCCCGTACTAGAGCAGCAGTGCCCGGTTGAGGTTCAAAATGATGATGAGGCGGCCGTCGAGTTTCCCCATGCCGCGGATGTAGCTCGCCTCGGCCGTGGTGGCGTCCTCGGGCATCTCCTCGACGAGGGAGGTCGAGAACCGGATCACCTGGCGCACCGAGTCGACGAGCATCCCAAGGCGCTTCTCGCCAAGTTCCACCACCACTATGCGCTGTTCCTCGTTCGCCTCGATTTCGGGGCGCGAGAAGCGCCGGCGCAGATCCACCACCGGGATGATCTTGCCGCGCAGGTTGATGACGCCGCTCACGTGGGGTGGAGCCCCCGGGACAGCGGTGATCCCCCCCCCGCGGATGATCTCCTGGACGCTGTTGATGTCGACCCCGTACTCCTCCTTGCCGAGCCTGAAGGTGACCAACTGCAGCGTCGCCTCCCCCTCTGCGCCGGAAGAGACCGTCACGTCCCGGTCCACCTCCAGCTGGGCCTGTTCGATGAACCGGGCCAGCACGTCCTCGGCGAGCCCGGAGCTTGGTAGGGAAAATTGCTCTGCCATGCCTTTCTCCTTTTTGAAAACTCTGACGCCTTTCGGGGTCACGTCCCCAGAATCGAGGGGATGTCCACGATGAGCGAGACCCGGCCGTCACCCAGCACGGTGCCGCCCGAGATCCCCGGGAGTTCGCCCAGGTAATCGTCCAGGCCCTTGATGACGATCTCCTGCTGGCCGACCAGCCGGTCCACCACGAGCCCTCCCCTTTTGTCGCCGCTTGCCACCACCACCACGTATTCCTGCTCCCTTTGCGCCTCGCCTTCCCGACCGAAGAAGCGGTCCAGCCGGTAAAGCGGGAGTACCCGGTCACGCAGCACGATCACCTCGCCGTTTCCCGTGTCGTGGCAATCTCCCGCCTGCACCTGGACGCTTTCGAGGACCCCGGAGAGCGGCACCGCGTAGGTCTCGCCCGCCACTTCCACCATGAGGGCGGTGATGATCGCCAGGGTCAGGGGAAGCATCATGGTGAAGGTGGTGCCGCGCCCCCCCCTTGAATCGATCTCGATGATGCCGTTTAGGGAGGTGACGATCTTTTTGACCACGTCGAGCCCGATCCCCCGCCCGGAGGTCTCGGTCACCTCGCTTCTCGTCGAGAAACCGGGGAGAAACACGAGCTGCCGCAGCTCGGCCTCCCCCATAGCGCGGGCCGCCTCCGGCTCCAGCACGCCGCGGGCCACCGCCTTGCCGCGGATCTCCTCATGGTCCATCCCCCGTCCGTCGTCGCAGACCTGGATGACGATGTGGTTGCTTTCATGGCGTGCCCTGAGCGTCAGGGTGCCGCATTCATCCTTGCCGCAGCCGCGCCGCTCGGCGGGGGTCTCGAGACCGTGGTCGACGGCGTTTCTGATCAGGTGCAAAAGGGGCTCGCCGATCTCGTCGAGGACCGTCTTGTCCAGTTCGGTATCCTCCCCTTCGAACATCAGGCGCACCCTCTTGCCGTGGGCGAGCGAGAGGTCGCGCACCAGGCGCTGGAAGCGCTGGAACACGCTCTTCACCGGCAGCATGCGCACCTTCATGATGGACTGGCGCAGGTCGTCGGTGCTCTTCACGATCAGCTGGCTCGTCTCGCTGAAGGCGCTCAAAAGCTCCCGGTCGGACACCTGCTCGCGCAGGCGCTTTTCCATGGCGGCAAGGGCGGTGCGCTGGACGACGAGCTCGCCCATGAGGTTCAAAAGCTCGTCGAGCTTTTCGAAATCGACCTTCAGGGTGCTGCTTTTCCTGGTGATGTAGCCGAACTCCGCTGCGGGCGCGGGTTGGGATGCAAGGGGGGCGGCCGCGGGCCCGGGAGCGGAGCGCAGCAGCTCGAGCGCGGTCTCTTCGCCGGTGAAATCGAAGCCGGTGTCGGGGGACTCGGCGAAGCGGGAGAGGGCAAAGCGGAGCGCGTTGACGCCGCCGTAGAGAGCGGAGAAGAAGGCGGGGCCGAGAGGCAAAAGCCCCGCCCCGAGCTCCTTCATCACTTCCTCAAGCCGGTGCACGTACTGCTGCACGGGGGAAAGCCCCATCATCCCGGAGTTCCCCTTGAGGGTATGGAGGTGCCCCTGGATCGTGGTGACCAGCTCGGGGTCGCACCCGCCCGAGGCGCGCCGCTCCAGTTCGAGGAGGCATTCCTCGACCGCGTCCAGGTGTCCCCCCGCGTCCTCGACGAAATCCCGGGCCAGGGCTGAAAAATCGCACTCACCGTTCAAAGGCCATCTCCTCCGGCTCCGGACAGGCCCCGCCCGCCTGAAGCACCCTTACGATCACCTCATGCAGCTGGCTCGGGGTGAACGGCTTGGTGAGGTACCCGCTCGCGCCGCACCTAAGCCCCTGGACGGTGTCCGCTTCGCTCCCCTCGGTGCTGACGATGATCACCGGGGTCCTCTGCGCGAGCCCCAGAAGCGAGGCCTTTTCCAGAAACTTCACCCCGTTCATGACCGGCATGTTGATGTCCAAAAGCACGAGCTGCACGTCGTCCTGCCGCACCAGGATGTCGAGCGCCTCCTGCCCGTTTCCGGCGTCCAGGATCTGGCAGCGGTAGCGCGCCAGGACCAGGTGGTACATCTGGCGGATCAGGGGAGAATCATCCACTACGAGGACTTTTTTCAGTTTCATCTGCTTTTCCCTTTCAGTGCCTCGGCAGGGCACCGGCGCAAGCCATGCCCCTTCCGGCGATGGTTAAAGGGTGGCGCAGCAGCGCTCTTCGAACCGGGGGGGCGCGGGCGAAGGGAGCACGAGTTTCCCGATCAGGTCGTGCAAAAGGGTGGGATTGAAGGGCTTCTTCACGTACCCCTTGGCGCCCAACTGCAGGCCGCGGATCGTGTCGCTTTCCTTCCCTTCGGTGCTGATGATGATGACCGGAACCCTTGCGGTGATCCCCAGCGCACCCGCCTTCTCCAGAAACTGCACCCCGTTCATGACCGGCATGTTGATGTCGAGCAGGATGAGCCCGGTGTCCCGGTGCAGGTCCAGCAGGTTGAGCGCCTCCTGACCGTTCATGGCGTCGAGGATCTCGCACTCGTAACGGTTCAGAACCAGGCGGTACATCTTGTGGATCATCTCGGAATCATCAACCACCAGCACTTTTTTAAGCATCACGCACCTCGTCGTATCCTTGTTCTTGCGCGAAACGGCGCCCTTTCCAGAAGGCACGGCACCGCAGCTTCCTCATTAAGGCAAAGGGCGTGCCATCCGGCGTAGGAAGAATTCCGTCACTGTATACGGCTAGTTGCGCCGACGGATGCGATCCGGCGGCGAGAGAAGCGGAGCAAGCTTTCTTGACAAAGGGGGGATCGGAGAGGTTTGTCCCGCGTATTACCGGGGTTTATCGAGACGAGCAAGAAAAGTTGACAGTGACAAGGTTTCTTGCCGCCGGAGGTGGTCAGGCGGGGGGCGAAACCTCCTGCGGTGGGCGAATCGTGGGGGAAAAAGGGGAATTATTTCCTGCTAATGCGCTGGTTGAGGGCCTGCCGGGTGATCCCCAGCAGCTCGGCGGCCGCACGCTGGTTGCCGCCGGAACGGCTCAAGGCGGCCCGGATCAGGCTCTGGGTGATCTCGGCCAGGGTGGGAAAACCTGCGGAGAGATCCAGCCATTCTCCCCCCTCTTCCAGGCCCGGGGCAGGCGTCGGAAGCTTCGCCCCGGTGGCGTCGCGGAAGGCGGCAACCGAAAGCGTCCCCCCCTGCTGCCGCGTCACCGCGTCGAACACCATGGCGCGCAACTCCCTCACGTTTCCCGGAAAGGAGTAGCCGGCCAGGAGGCTCGCGAGTTCGTACGGGTATCCCGGCGCCTCCCTGTGCAGCGTGCGCGCCGCCTCCTCCACGAAGGTCTCCAGAAGAAGCGGGATGTCTTCGGTGCGCTCGCGCAGGGGCGGCACGTTCACCTGGTGGGCGCAGAGACGGTAGTACAGATCGCGGCGGAAGCTCCCCTCGGAGATGGCTGCGGGTAGATCGCGGTTGGTCGCCACCACCACGCGGGCCTGGTTGGCGGCGGGGAGATCGGAGCCGAGCGGGTAGTACTCCCCTTCCTGCAGAAGCCGCAAAAGCTTCACCTGGGTGGCCGGGGAGGTCTCGCCGATCTCGTCCAGAAAGAGCGTCCCCCCGGCGGCCCGAACGATCATGCCGTCGCGCGCGTGGTCGGCGCCGGTGAAGGCCCCCTTCCTGTGCCCGAAGAGGGTGTCCGAGAAGACGTGGTCGTCCACCCCGGCGCTGTTGACCGGGACGAAGGCCCCCCGGCGTCCGCTAAGCTCATGCAGGGCGCGGGCGATCAGCTCCTTGCCGACCCCGGTCTCTCCCGTGATGAGGACCGGCTGCTCCGTGGGAGCCACCGCCTCCAGGTAGCTGAAGATCGCCTTCATGCGTGGACTTCTGGTCTTGATGGCGGAAAAGGCCTTCTCGTTCGCCGGGGCTCCGCCCAAAAGCGACTCGCGCAGCGACTCTATCTCGCGCTGCATGGCGTTTCGGTCCAGCGCCTTCCTGACGCTCGTCACGAAGCGGGTGGCGTCCACCGGCTTCACGATGTAGTCGAAGGCGCCGAGCTTCATGCAGTCGATGGCCGTTTCCAGCTCGTTCGCCGCGGTGACGATGATAACCGGGATGGCCGGGTAACTGCAGTTGAGCTCGCCGAGCATCTCCTTGCCGGATATGTGCGGCATCTGCAGGTCGAGGACGATCACCCCGGGCTCTTCCTCCATGAGCATCGGCAGCAGCTGGCGGATGTCGTCCAGGGTCTTCACCCGCGCAAAGCCTGCCTGCCGCAGCATGACCGAGGACCCGAACAGGATGTGGGGCTCGTCGTCCACCAGCAGTATCTGGTCCGCCATCCCCTTGTTTTTTCCCTGTGCTGACATGTGTGCTCCGTCGCGGCTTACTATCGGCTAATGCACATAGTCAAATGACCGTTTGCCACCTTATCGTCAAAATGTTAATAAGTAAAAGAATTTTTTATGACCATTCCCATGGCCGGTGCCCCGCGCTGGGGCGTTAGACGGCAAGGAGTACCGTGACTACGCACCGTTTTCGCAGGATACTGTCGCTGCAGTCCACCCTTCTGGCCGCCATCCCCTTCCTGCTGGTCGCCGTTTTGAACGTATTCCTGCTGCTCCCGCACATAAAGGAGGACGTGGAGTCGGGGCAACGGGAACTGGCGCGCGCCTTCGGCGTGGCCATGGACCACTACCTCTCCGCCGCGCTCACCGACGTCAAGGCGGTGGCCGCCCTCCCACTGCGCAAACCGGACTATTTCGGAGACCTCCAGGAGATCCTCGACGCCGAGGTCGAGGCGTCCGCATCGCTCAACGTGCTTTACACCGTCCTCCCGGACGGAACGATCAAGGCGGCAGGCATCCGCAAGGACCACCGCCATACCGAACGGGACCACCGCGCCCTGGAGCGGACGAGCCTCGCCCGGGACCGGCTCTTCCGCGACACCCGCCACTATGCTGGGATCGTCTGGTCCAACACCTTTTTTTCGGCACCCGGCAGGGGCGTGTCGGTCGCGGTCGGGGTCCCGAGCGGGGACCTCGTGGTGATCGGCGAGATCGACCTCGCGAAGCTGATCGGTTCCCTGCGCGACATCGCCGGGAGCACCGGGCAGGAGATCGTGCTGATCGACCACAACGGCCAGGTGATCGCCGCCAAGGATGGGACCGCCCCCTCTCCTCCCCGCTTTCTGGGCGACATCCCGCTGGTGCGCCGCGGACTCCTCTCGGAAAAGCCGGTGAGCGGCGAGTTCACCCTCAAGGGGCGCACCCTGGTGGGAACCATGATGAAGTCCACGCACATGGGGTGGTACGTCCTGGTGACCCAGCCGGTGCAGACCGCCTACCGTTCCGTGGTCATCACCACGCGCAACGTGGCCGCCGGGGCGCTTGCCGCCCTGCTCCTCGCCCTTTCCGCCTCGCTCTTTCTTGCCCGCCGCCTCTCGCGCCGCCTGGAGGAACTGGCCGCCTTCGCCCGCAGGGTGGCCGGCGGCGAGAGGTCTCCCCGCTGGCAAAAGGGGGATATCGCCGAGGTCGAGCAGTTGGCGGAAGACCTGCAGAGCATGGCGAACGAGATCCAGCACCGGGAACAGCAGCTCATGGAAAGCGAGAGGCTCCTGCGCTCCATCACCGACCACGCCTTCCACTACCAGGGGCTTCTCACCCCCGACGGGACCCTGGTCGACGCGAACCGCACCGCGCTCGCCCTCATCGGAGCCGAGAAGGAGGCGGTCTTGGGCCTCCCCTACTGGGACACCCCGTGGTGGAACCACGACGCCGAACTGCGCAAGCGGCTGCGCACCTCGATATCGATCGGCGCGCAGGGGGTCCCGGCCCGCTTCGGGGCCACACACCTGGACCAGGAGGGGGGGGTACACCACATCGACTTCTCACTCTCCCCGATCCGCGACGAGGAGGGGGCGGTGATCTACCTGATCGCCGAGGGGCGCGACATCACCGACTTCGCCCAGGCGAAGAGCGAACTGAAGGAGAGCGAGGAGCGCTTCTACCAGGTCTTCGTGCAGAACGACGACCCCGTCATCCTCATGAAGCTTGAGACCCTGCAGGTGATCGACGCAAACCCCGCGGCACTGGCGCTCTACGGGCTGCGCCACGAAGAACTGCCGCGCCTCGACGTGAAGTCGCTGATCGAAGCGGGGGACCTGGAGAGAATCAGGGGGGCGCTCGCCCACCACGACGGCTCGCAGGGGGTCCTGCAGCGGGCGGTGAGCTACAAGGCGGGGGGCGAAAAGATCGTGATCTCCTTCAGGGGAACACGGATCAGGCTCAAAGACGAGGAGCTCGTGCTCTGCTCCATCCGCGACATCTCCGAAAAGCTCCGGCTCGAGGATGAGATCCGGGCCACCCAGGCGAAGCTGATCCAGACCAACAAGATGAGCTCGCTTGGGATGCTCGTCTCCAGCGTGGCGCACGAGATCAACAACCCGAACCATTGCATCTCCATAAACAACACCGTGCTCACCCAGATCGTGAGGGACGCCCTGGTCCGCCTGCTGGCGCTGAGGGAGGAGGAGGGGAACTTCAGCCTCGGCGGCTTCCCCTACGACGAGGTACTGGAGATGGTCCCCAAGCTGCATGACGGCATCAGGGAAGGGTCGCTGCAGATCGACAAGATCGTGCGGGACATGAAGAACTTCAGCAAGCCCGCCGAGCTGGACATGCAGGGGACCATCGAGGTGAACCGCTCGGTGGAGAATGCCGCCTCGATCCTGTGGCACCATATCCAGCGCCACACGGACAACTGCCGCCTGGAGCTCGCACGGGACCTTCCCGCGGTGCAGGGGAGCCAGCAGCAGATCGACCAGGTGGTGATCAACCTGGTCATGAACGCGCTGCAGTCGCTGCCCGACAAGAACAGCGGTGTGCTGATCCGGACATGGTGCGACCTTGAGCGGACGACGGTGAACCTGAGTGTCGAGGATCAGGGGAGCGGCATGTCGGAGGAGGTGCTCGCGCGGTTGACCGAGCCGTTTTTCACCATGAGAATCGATAAAGGGGGGACCGGGCTCGGACTGTACATCTCTTCCTCCATCGTCAAAGAGCATGGCGGCAGCCTGGAATTCGAATCAACACCGGGGAGAGGCACGAGGGTCACCATGCGCCTCCCCATCCTGAAGGATTAGGCGAGAGACCTGTAAGCGGCCATCAAAATAATGGCTTCGGTGAAAATCAGACGTCGAGGAAGGATAGGGAAAGGTCGACGAGATCGACCACCAGGAAGCGGTCGAGAAGCTTGGCTGAGCCCCCGATGACGTGGCAAAGCTCACTGCACATGAGCCCCGCTATGACGAAGACGCTGTAAGGGCTCACCTCTATCGCCCCCGCCGGCTGCACGCTCCCCGCGTAGATCTCGTTCAGCGGCTGCGACTCCCCTTTCACCAGGGTCAGCACCTGCCCGCGGTCCCCCTGCACACCACCGTGGACCAAGCGGCATCCGGCAGGCAGCGCGTCCCAGAGCGCGAAACGACCCTCGTAGTTGTCGAGACAGTCGGCGACGAGCGGGACACCGCCGGGAACGGCGAAACCGCAGCCGATCCTCTCCTCGCGAACCACGATTTCCACGGTCGAATTGATCGCCTGAAGACGCTCCCGCGCCACGAGCACCTTTTTCCTGCCGAGATCGCACTCCCCGTAGAGGCTCTGGCGGTGCAGGTCCTCAAGGGCCACCGCACCATCGTCAACGAGAAGCAGGCGCCCCACCCCCGCGCGCGCCATGATCTGGCACACCGTGGCTCCAAGCCCGCCTACGCCTGCAACGAGGAGCTCGCTCTCCCCTATCAGGCGCTGCCGCTCATCACCCCAGAAAAGCCGCTGCCTCGCGTAACGCTCCTCCATGCTACCCTCCGGCACCGGGTGGAAAGAGCGCCAGGACGTCCCCGTCCCGCACCGGCGTCTCAAGCCTGTCCAGGTGCAGGATGTTGCGCCGGTTCAAAAGGATGATGGTTCCCGTGTGCAGCATGCAGCGGTCGTCGACGAGTTTGTGGGTCACCGGAATCCGCTCGCCGGCCTGGAAGCGCGCGAGAAGCGCCCCCACGGTATCCCCCTCGCGCCAGGGGAGTTCCACGGACTCCCTTCCCCCAAGCATCATGCGCAACGTTCCGTAAATGCGAAGAAGCACCATGAGCGCGGCCCCTCAGGCGATCTGCCGCATGAAGCCCGCGTACCGGTTCTCCCCCTGCAGCGCCCGCTTCCCCGGAAACGGCAGTCGCGCGCGCACCATCTGGTAGTAGAGCCCGGAATCGTTGGTCTCCCCGACCACCACGGCGCCGATCACCCGGTCCCTCTCGTCGAGAAACACCTTGCGGAACCGCCCCGCGGCTGGCGAGCCGTGCACGATAGAGCGCGGCGCCTCGTCGGAACAGAACCCGATGGCCGCCACCTCGAGGCCGAAGACCTCGGTGATGTTGTTTTTCATGCTCCCTTCATAGACGTGCTCCAGCCCGAGCATGTTGCAGGCCGCCACCTCCCCCTGCTCGACGGCGGTGATCCAGTTACCCTGCACCGTCGTCTCCCCGGTGACGAAGTCCTTCCCTTCGGCCGCGTCCCCGGCTGCGTACACGTTGGGGATCGAGGTGCGGCACCGCGCGTCGATGAGGATGCCGTCTTTCACGGCAAGCCCCGCCCCGGCGGCGAGCCTGGTGTTCGGGATCACCCCCTTCCCCACGACGAGGGCATCGGTAGCGAGCGTCCCTCCCGAGGCTAGGGTTAGTTGCAGCCGCTCCCCTTCCCGAACCTCTGCGATCTCGTCGTGTTTGTGCAGGGTTACACCGGCGGTACCGAAGTGCTCCTCCAAAAGCGCCGCCGACTCCGCGTCGAGCAGACGGCTGAAGATGCGCCCCGAGGCGACGATCAGGTGCCGTTCAACGTCCCGGGAGAGATGGGAAAGCACCGGCACGCTCACGAGCCCCGCGCCGAGCGCGGTGACGCTCCTGGCCGGTTGCAAAAGGGACGCGAGCTTCTCCGCGTCCGCCATGTGCCTGAGCGTACTGATGCGCCGGGAACCGGTTTTGAAGGGGCGCGCCTCGCTCCCCATGGCAAGCAGGAGCGAGCCGAACCTGAGCGTCGTGCCGTCCGAAAGGCCGAGCTCGCGGCGCTCGGGGTCGAGGGAGACGGCGCTTTTGCCGAAGAACGTCGTCACCCCCATCCCGTCGTAGAAGGGGAGATCCACGATGTAGAGGTTCTCCCGGGGCGTCTTCCCCCCGATGAAATACGGGGTGAGCACCCGGGAGTAGGCGGGACAAGCCTCCCGGTCCACGAGCGCTACGCGCACCGTGCGGTTGTGGCGGCGTATTGTCCTTATCGCCTGGAGTCCCGCCGCGCTGTTGCCGACGATCACGATGTCGAACTGCAACATGGTCATCCCTTGCCCCCTATGCAAGCCCCAGCGACTTCACCTTCTCCGCCGTCGGAATCCCCTTCTCCCATCCACGCACGTCGTAGTATTCCGCCAGCATCTCAGGCAGGTGCGACACCGCCCCCTTCATCGGGCCGTCCGGCAAAGGCTCCTCGAGGATGCGTTTCGGGAGGGTGTCCTGGGACGGGTCGATCCCGGCCTTCAGGTTGAACAGGCGCTCCAGGGTATAGATCCGGTCGCCGATTTCCATCATCTGCTCGTCGGAATAGCCGCTGCCGGTCGCCGCGTTGAAAAGCCTGGTCACCTGCGGAATGCCGATACCGAAGGTGGTGAAAAGGCATACCCCGGCGGAGTCAACCACCGCGGTCACGTCCTGGAACGCCTTCGCCCATACCGCCTTTCCGGCCACCGCCTCGGGATCGAGCTTCTCCGGGACGCCGAGGATTTCCGGGGAGACCAGATAGCCGCGCACGTGGCACGCACCGCGGTTACTGGTCGCGTACTCGAGCCCCATCCCCTGGATCGCCCTGCCGTCGTAGGCGGGGAACTCCTGCTTCTTCACCGACATGGAAAGCTCCGGCGCACCGCAGCTTTCCGCGAGACGGTAGGAACCAAGCCCCGCCCTGACACCGAAGCCTTCCCCCTTGCCGGTCATCTCCACGAGCTTGACCATCGCGTCCCCGTCGCCGAACTTAAGCGGCATCCCGGTCTCGGCGTCGCCGAGCAGGCCGCGCTCGTAGAGCTCCATGGCGCATGCCACCGTCGACCCCATGGTGATGGTGTCCATGCCGTACTCGTCGCAGAGGTAGTTCGCCTGGACGATGGCAGCGAGGTCCGAGACGCCGCAGGCAGCACCGAGCGACCAGAGCGTTTCGTACTCCGGCCCCTCCCCGGTACCAGAGAAGCGCGGGTCGGCAAGCCTGGTCACCCGCCCGCAGGCGATGACGCACCCCATGCACCCCTTGTTGCGCTTCAGATAGGTCTGCGCCAGGCGCTCGCCCGAGATATCCTCGGCCTTGTCGAAAGTCCCGCATTGCGAGTTGCGCGTCGGCATCGCGCCGCTCTGGTTGATGATGTTGACGAGGACCGCCGTCCCGAGCGCCGGGAGCCCCTCCGAGGTCACCGGATGCTGGCGCAGCATCTTCATGGTGTCGCGGGCCGCGGCGCGGAAGGCGGCGTTGTCTGCGGTCGCCACGCCACCGGTGCCGCGCACCGCCACGGCTTTAAGGTTCTTGCTCCCCATGACCGCACCGACGCCGCTGCGTCCGGCGGCCCGGTGCTTGTCGTTCACGATGCAGGCGTAGTGCACGAGCGACTCGCCGGCGGGGCCGATGCAGGCGACCTTGGCGTCGCCGTGGAATTCGGCGCGGATGGCGTCCTCGGTCTCGGCGGTGGTCTTCCCCCAGAGATGTCCCGCGTCGGCGAGCTCCGCCTCGCCGTTTTTGATCTTCAGGTAAACCGGGCTCTCCGCCTTCCCCTCGATGATGACGAGGTCGTACCCCGCGTACTTAAGCTCGCAGGGGAAGTACCCCCCCGAGTTGGAACAGGCGATGGTCCCGGTGAGCGGCGACTTCGTCACCACCATGTACCGGCCGTTCGCGGCGCCGTAGGTCCCGGTGAGCGGGCCGGTGGCGAGGATCAGCTTGTTTTCGGCGGAAAATGGGTCGACGGTCGCATCGACCTCGCTGGTTAAGTATTTGGAAGCAAGTCCGCGCCCCCCGATGAAGGCGGCCGCCCACTCCATGTTGAGGGGCTCAACGGTACAGCTCTTGTCGGTCAGATTCACACGCAGCACTTTGCCATGCCAGCCGTTTCCCATATCACACCTCCCCCTGGCCGTCTTTCATCGTTCTCGCGAATCTCAGCACCTTCTCCCTCAGCGGCAGATCCTCCTCGGAATACTGCAGGCAATGGGTCGGGCAGAAGGCGACGCACTCGGGGAAATCAGGGCCGCACAGGTTGCACTTGTCCGCTTTACCGGTCTCGTCCAGGTACTTGATCATCCCGAAGGGGCAGGCGCTGACGCATGTTCTGCACCCTACGCACTTCATCTCGTCCACGGTGACGATGCCCGACGCCATGTCCTTCTCTATGGCCCCCTTCGGACACGCCTTCATGCACCACGGCTCGTTGCACTGCATGCAGGTCACCGTGATGAACTGGGCTTCCTCCATGAACACCTCGTTGATGATGCGGGACTTGCTCGGCGCGAATTCGCCGCGATGCCTGAAGGAACAGGCCATCTCGCAGCTCTTGCAGCCGATGCACTTGGACGGCTCGATGCGAATCAGCTTTTGCATGATGCGACCTCCCTGAGTGAAAGTTTAACAACTATTACATAGAACCGGAAAAACTCCAGCTTGTGAGAGTACCCGAATCACAGAGCTATTCGTTGTCCTGATCGGTCAGGATCGGCGTCCGGAAGAAGTATGTCATTACCGCATCTTGTTTCATCTTGACAAAAGAAGGCCTATGAGTGTAAGCATAATGAAAATAATTTCAGCGATAAACGACAATACTAAACCATTCGCGAGAGTGGGGCGGAAAGCCTAAAGGGTCTCCAAGAGACAGCCGGGTTGCCGAAGTATCCAATGCGATATTCAGCCCCGGCTTTTTTGTGTCCAGAAGAGAAGCCGGAGCTACCAGGGAGGCCCCGATGAACCCACCAAATCAGGCGGCACAACAAGGCCAAGGGAGTTCCAGGAAGAAGCTGGGCGAGATTTTCGTGGAGCAGGGGATCCTGTCCGCCCTGACGGTGGAAAGGCTCGTTGCGTACGCCCGCAAGAAGGGAAAACGATTCGGGACCGTACTCGAAGAACTGGAACTGGTGACGCCGGACGAGCTTGCCGAGGCCCTTGCGCGGCAGCACAACCAGAAGTTCCTGGGCGACTTTCACCGCCACAGGTTTTCCGACGAACTGCTCAAGATGATTCCGCCCAAGGTGGCCATGGCGAACCTCGTCTTCCCGCTGAAGCTGCAGGGGAACAGGCTTGCCGTCGCGACCAGCGATCCCACCCTGCGCGATGTGCTGCAGGCCATCGAGAAAGAGCACGGCGTGACGGTAATGCCGTACGTCTCCACGCGGCGGGAGATCATGACCGCGATCAAGCTGCACTACCTGAAATCGACCCCGGCCGCAGCCGGCGACAGGAAAGCCGTGCTCGTCGTCGATGACGACAAGGCGGTGAGCAGCTTCATCTCCGCATCGCTTAGGCGCAAGGGTTATCATGCCGTGTGCGCCGGCGACGGCATGGAAGCCTTCCGCGAAATCATGTCGAACCGCTTCGACCTCGTGATCACCGACAAGGAGATGCCCAAGCTGAACGGTTACGCCGTTCTGGAGAGCCTGCGCACCTTCCCCGAAACCGAGAAAGTGCCCGTGATCCTGATCACCTCCACCGCCACGGTGGACGAGGAGGCTACCGCACTCAAGCGCGGCTTTTTCGATTTCATCCCGAAGCCGCTGCGCGAAGCCACCCTCGCCGTGAAAGTAGAGCGCGCCCTCGCCATGGCTGAGACGTATTAAGCGGCGCCGGTGCGCAGCCAGAGCGAAGGCTTTGGTCGAAGCATTGACTCATATGCTTGCGAGCACTGACAGTCAAAGAAAAACGAGGCCGCCGAATTCGGCGGCCTCGTTGGTGGGCAAGTTTTCCAGCACGCTTGCGGTTACCCGACTCTTTGGAACTGGGACCTCAGCTTTGCATCCGCCTCCTGACACCTAGCAGTCCGAGAAGGCCGCTGGCGAGCAGCCAGGCCGTCGCTGGGATAGGTGTTGTAGCGTAGAACGTGTCACCGGTCAGGGGTAGGACGTGAGCGGCCAGGAAGTTATCTTTGGCATTGAGCGCTATGATTTGGCTCAGGTCGGTTAGGTTCAGGCCATCCCACGTCAGGGTGAGGGTGACTCCATCAACGGCTCCCGCAAGCCCTTCGCTGCCAATCATGGAAAAGGTGTAGTTGAAAACGCCAAGACCATCCATGTTCCGTTCGGTGGGATTGTTGTAAAGCCCCCCAGGGTCACTGGTCCAACTGACCGTAGCTGGATCAGGAATCAGATTCAGGCCTATGGCGCCGAGTTTGTAACCATCGTAGGCGTCGAAAGTAAAGGTTGCCGTCGGACCGGAAACAGCGGCCGTTACGGTAGCGTATGGCCCTCCCGTAAGGCCGATGTTGCTGGTGCTCAAGGTATAGCTGTCAGAGCTCAATGCTAGTGCAGTAGTTGGTATGATCGTGAGGCAGGCGACCAATGTGAGGATGTTTCGAAATGACCATTTCATATTATCCTCCATCTGTTCACGAAGCCAGTTTGGTGTTGAAAATACTGTAATGATTACGGTAAACAACGGGCCGCGCACGGCCATCCCCAATCGCCACCACCACCTTTCATTTCGTACACGGCGTTTAGCATGCATGCTGGACTTGCCCACACAAGCATTGAACCACGTTTCAAAATGAGAGTCGCAGATGGATCCGACTTCTGTGTGTAAACAGGGTGTTATGGTCTCATCACTTTCTGTGTGACTCACAAAGTTTACCAAGATGCCGAGCCCATTCTATCCTCCCGCTTTCACTTTGCAAGCATGAGGTCAGCAGGCCCCATCGTAGTCACTTTTCACAGCCTTGCGTCTTTTTTTCTCACAGTGGAGCGGTTTGACAACGTGGGTTTGCTATCTAGAATTGCGTCAAATGAGCTGCTAAATCCATTACCAAAAGGCAGAATTGCAACTACATTCAACAGGCGGCCCGCGCTCCGACTGACGCTCTACTGAACCGTAGAGCACTCCCTCCAAGGGTCGGTCATCAGGAGACAGCCTTTGATACTCCCAGTAGACAGAGCGACGGGCGGATCTGCCGCATGGTTCGCCTTGTACGTGAAAGCGCACCACGAATTTGTTGTGCAAAAGCACGTTTGGGAAAAAGGATTTGAAGTATACCTCCCTACCATAAACAGGATGCGGCACTGGAAAGACAGGATAAAACGCATCGATTCCCCCTTTTTCCCCGGCTACCTCTTCACCCGATTGCTTCCCGTACATGACCAGTTTTTGGATTTATTGAAAACGCAAGGTGTCATCCGCATCCTTTCAACGGTCCCGGGGACACCCACTCCGGTGCCAGAAGCGCAGATCGCCGCCCTGAAGATCCTGCTGGCAAACGATCGTGAGCTGGACGTCCATCCGGAGCTGGAGCCTGGGAAGGTCGTGCGGATAACCAGAGGTCCCTTGAAGGGCGTGGAAGGATGCATATGTAGAAAGAACGGCCAGTTGTTCCTGCACGTAAACGTGACGATCATGGGAAGATGCGTTGCCGTGAAGATGTATCAGGATGAAGTGGAACTGGCCTAGGACAAAAGCCGACTCTGAGAAGTAGCCCCCTCCCCCATAGCGATGCAACGCTCGGCCATTCGGCAGGAGTTACCGAATGTGACTGACACGGCGAAGCTATACCCCTCCCCTCCCTATAAGTGCAATACTTTCCTCTCTGGAAGGAAGGAGTGCATGTCATGCTGAATCTGTCGAGACGCCCTCTCGGGAAGCTGTTAGTCGATGGCAAGCTTCTATCCCCGCATAACCTCGAAAGCGCCCTGACAAACCTAAAGCGCACCAAGGAACTATTGGGACAGACACTTGTCAGGATGGGGGTACTGACGTCGCCAGAGGTCGATATCACCCTTCACCTGCAAGGACACCTAAACCACATCGAGGACGCGGTAAAGGTTGCGGCAGGAGAGCGTCGGTTGCTTGGTGCCCTGCTAGTCGAGTCCGGCCAGATCGGCAGCGGACAGCTCGACCAGGCGATTGCCGAACAAAAGCGCAGCGGGGAGAGGCTGGGTGAGGTGTTTATCCGCCTCGGCCTGCTCACCAGGAGGCAGCTAACCGCCCTACTTGATTTTCAGCAGAGCCAGGATGCCACCGCCGAAAGCCCTTTAAGACTTGGAGAACTACTCGTTGCCACCGGGTACATCTCCCGCGAACAACTGGAACATGCGTGTGAGGGATTAGCTATGACCACAACAATAAATGGCCTCAGTTCTTGGGGAAGAGTAAAAATATTGTGTGTGTGTTACTTACAGCAATACTATTAACCATGTGCTGCACAGCTAGGGCTTTAGCAGTTGATTATTATGTCAGTTCATCGTTAGGATCAGACAATAATTCTGGGTTGTATCCTGATACACCATGGAAATCGCTGTACAAACTCAATCACACGATATTGAGTCCAGGCGACCATATATATCTGAAAAAAGGTGATGTTTGGCGCGAAGGCCCAGGCATAATTATTTCGTATTCAGGTAATTCTAGCAACAGCATTGAATATAGTACATATGGTAGCGGATCAATGCCGGTAATCAATGGGAGTGTAGTCTTATCTGGCTGGACTAATAGCGCAGAAGGTAAATTTTATTTAGATTATACTGGTACATGTGAAGGCTTGCTCCAAGATGGATTACCTCTTACTAGAGCATCTACCTCTGAGCTTTTGGATGGAAGCTGGTATTTTGATGGAGCAAGAATTTACTATAAACCTACAACCGGCTCTGCTAGTGACCATAGTGTCGAAGGATGCAAGCTGACCGTCGTCCAGATCCTTGCACAAAACTATGTTACTCTAAAAAATATAGCCTTTTATGGAGGGGCCGGCATAGGAGTAGGAGTGGTGAACTCTAGCAATATACAGATAATAAACTGCACAATTACAGCCAACGCTTGGGCTGGAATAGGAATAAAGAATGACCCGACTAAGGCCGGCTCGCCGAGTTCAAACATCTTAATACAAGGGAACACCATAGGCTGGAATGGAAACGGGATATACTTAATTTCAGAAAACGGAGCTGCAGGACTAGAAAAGATAAACGTAGTCGAAAATGTTGTGGAGTATAACGACTTCAATGAGGTCTGGAAACATAAGACCTTAGATGGTCACGGTCTTGGAGTCCAAAATACCAGCAATAGCTATTTCGGCAAAAATGAGTTTAGGTACAACAATACCGGACCTATAATCTGGACAAGTCTCGACCGTAGAAGTGACAACAATATCATTGCTAGAAACTACTCACATCACAACCAGAAATTTGGCATGGCCCTGACGGGAGAAGGTCAGGATAATAGCTCAAACAATAGGTGGATATACAATATTATTACAGATAACGGATCAAGAGATGGGTTCGATGGTGGTTTGAGGATAAACCGATCGAATCGTGGCAAAAATTTCTTTATTCACAATACCCTAGCACGAAATGACGTGAACATTTATCTATATTCTTTAACAGATTATGCAATTATCAGTAAAAACATATCTTTTTCACCTCTTTCATTCCATGTGTTACTCGAAGTCCCTTTGAGTCAAAATATTTTCGCAGAAAACCTTTACTTTCCTGATGGCACTGGTCTGTTCGGAATTCAGCTTTTAAGAACACTAAACTTCGCGGGGTGGCGTGCTCAAACAGGAGGTGAAAAAGGGTCTTCAGTCGGCGATCCATTATTTGCAGATACATCATTGACACGACCCGAGCATTTTGTCCCATCACCAGCGTCACCTGCCTGGATAAAGCTGCTTCCTCCAGTGGGAGCTCGCCCGAAAAGTGGACCGTTTTCTGTAACTACTTTGGAGCCCGACCTGCCGCTTGAGTACAATGTCGATTATTTCGGCCAAACTCCTGGCAACGCCCCCTTCAGAGGCGCTATTCAAGGATCGCTGCAATAACTCTACTTAAAGCAGCTCCCATTATCTAAATGCCCGGTGCACATTTAAACAAACGGCGACTCTTCATAAACATTCTAGGAGCGATCATCCAACCACTGGTCGTAACTAGTACTCTCCTTTTCCTATACCGATTCCTTCTTCGGACCATAGGTGTGGATAAAGTTGGAATTTGGTCACTAGTACTTGCCTCAACGTCAATTTCTCAGATTGCAAACATGGGTATGTCAGGAGGGATAGTCAAATTCGTAGCCAAATACTTTTCACAGTGTGAACCAGAAAAAGTAAATGGCGTGGTTCAAACTGCTTTGTTAGCATTAACAGTTGTGAGCGGGCTAATGCTTTTACTTTCTTATCCTGCATGTTACTACGTTCTATCTTTGGTCTTAACTTCAAACAGGTTACCGGAAGCATTAGCAGTCTTGCCTCATGCTCTTATTGCAGTTTGGATCATGTTGATAGGCACGGTTTTTCAATCTTGCTTGGACGGTGTCCAAAGAATGGACCTGAGGAGTACAACGCAGATAACAGGGGCGCTGGTCTACCTCGCGTTCTGCCTTCTGCTTGTGAGGGATTTCGGCCTGCTTGGCTTGGCATGGGCCAGAATCATCCAAAATTTCTACATTGTTGCCTCAAGCTGCTTTTTACTGAAAAGATATCATCCACAAATCTCACTTTTTCCACAAAGTTGGGACAGATCATTATTTAAAGAAATGATCGGGTATGGGACAAGCTTCCAGGTCATGTCGTTGATGAGCATGCTTTATGATCCAATTACAAAAGCGATACTTAGCAAGTTCGGCGAACTCACTCTTGTCGGATATTACGAGATGGCGTCGCGAATGGTAGCGCAACTGCAATCTGTCACTACCTCTGCCAACGGTGTCATTGTTCCTGTTGTAGCAGAATTACAGGAAAAATCACCGGAGAAGATCAAACATCTCTATCTAACTTCTTACCAAGCAATGTTTTATATATCACTACCGTCATATTCGTTTGTGATAATGATCGCACCTTTTGTTTCCAAGTTATGGATAGGCCATTACGAACCAAGCTTTGTAATATTTGCAACATTTCTCACAGTTGGATGGCTTCTTAATTCCTTGAACAGCCCGGCCTACTTCGCTTACCTTGGAACAGGCGATCTTTACTGGAATACGTTCTCACATGTCACCATCGCAGTTTCTAACACACTCATAGGAATTTTACTTGGCCTTATTTTCGGAGGGGCAGGAGTTGTTGCAGGTCGAGCGTGCTCCATTGCACTAGGGAGTTGTGTAATAACCAGTTCATTTCACTTCAAGAACGGTATCTCATTGAAGGATTTGTTGCCAGAATCAAGTAGGTTAATGTTCAGCGCCTGTTCATTGGGTATTGTCGCCTCTATTTCATTAAATTTGTTATACCACGTTTCATTTGATTCAATAAGCGCAGTTTACAGTTTAGTTTTAACTGTAGTGTCTTTACTTATCCTGACTTCAATGTGGTTTCATCCAATCAGGCATGAGATTTGGTTACAAATCAATGCAAGTTTTAGAAAAAACATTGACGTACTGTGAAGCTTAAAACGGTAGCATCCTCTTTTATCACAACAAGGAATACCAACATGTTTAAAAGCATATTCATAACGGCCTCACAGGGAGACGAAGGCCAAAACTTCGAACATATCATGAGGGTCATTTTCCTAAGCAGATTCTCAGCACTCACCATCATAGTCACATCTGGAGCAAATTTTGACCGCTACCTTCATCCGGGCACCAAGACCGTCAGATCTCCTTTTTCTGGGAAATTAGGCCTGATTTTTTACTCAACTTACTGGTTATTTAAGCACCGTAAGTATCTGGATGATGCCATATTAGTTTGTGAGCCCACAGTGACAGGTGTGGTAGGTTTCATCGCAAAACACTTCGCCAACATCAAATGGATCGTTGACGTTTGGGATATCCCCATTAGACACATCAAGAGTCCTGACACAGTAAACGGACTTGCTGAATTCCGCATCGCGCTCACCAGACGAGTCATGAGGTTGGTCTACAAAACTGCAGATCTGTTTATTGTGGGTATCAAAACTAATTTTCAGTTTGAATTTTACCGAATTCCAGAGAGGAAGATCCTTGCTTGGCAAACCACAATATGGTTACCAGAACAAAGTATGGACGCAAGCGATAATGAATTCTCTCCATTCAACGTGTTATGCATGAAGAGTTTGCATTCTCATGAATGCGGTCTGGATATCCTCCTGCGGGCTTTTTCAATATTTAAAGCTCAAGCACCAGATTCTCGTCTTTGGATCATTGGGAAAATTAGAGAGGATGCTGAATCCTCGATTAAACAATTTGCTGCCGTCGAGGATGTAGAGTATTTTGGCTTTTTGGAGCATAAGCAATTAATGAACATGATCAGGCGAGCAAATGTCTGTGTCATCCCATGGCGCAATGAGGTTGACAATGCTCAACTTTATCCAACCAAGGTAATGGAGTATATGACAGAAGGGAAAGTTGTGCTCGCAGCTAAAGTCGCTGGAATTTCTGAGATGATCGTAGATGGAGAAGACGGAATCCTACATCGGGCTGGAGATGCTGATGATCTTGCAGGAAAGTTGTTCACATTATACAAGGACAAGGAACTAAGAAAACGTTTAAGCGATAACGCAAGGAAGTACCATCCCAGATTTGACACCATACGTAAACACGAGGAAATTTTCAATGCGCTCAAAAGGCTGGTAAATGACGATTCAGCCACTGATCTAACCGGAATCAGGCCCCTAAATTTGCCTTCAAAGTAAATACATGTACTAGCTGTGCAAAGTGTAAATCACGAACAAAACAATCGTGAAAAACAACCATTTTATAATAGCAGCCACCACTATTTGCTTTTTCGTCCTCAGCCTATTTCTGCCAGGACCGCGGGACTGGTTCATGTCTTTAAGAAGAAAGCCGCTTGTGGCGTTCCTCGTATTCCTGTCACTCGTCGCAGCAATCTTTCTAAGCGGCGCACGAGAGGGTAAAGCCGTGGGTGACGAACTAATTGACGCGCTGCGTCTTCTCCGAATCATCATTCTTTCCGTAATGTGTACAATGGCGCTATTGGCCTATCTATTGAAAAGTAAGCGAGCTAGCGCCAGTGCCAGTTTATTCTTTTTCGCCATTTACGGTCTTCTTGCGATGTTGTCAGGGACTTATTCCTTATTCCCAATGTTATCCATGTATAAAGCATTTGAAGTAATCACATTTGTGGCTTTAGGGCTCGCGGTAGGCGCCTATCTCCACACGTGGCGCGATATAGAAGATGCAGTTAATATTGTTCTCGTATCGGTATGGTACCTCGTACTTTCTGCCTCGGTCGGAATAGCACTTGCCCATAAAGAGGCGTTGGGCAATCCGCTTGTTGATAACTCTTTTACATTTACCTTTGGAGGTGTTTTCCCAGCCATCAATCCAAACTCCCTGACACAATTTTCCGGGATCTTAGCCGTGTGTGTCATTTCTTGGTTGTTCACTCAGCAAAGACACAATAGTTACATAGGACTCTCAATCATTCTCTGTGTCAGCATCACTACCATGATCCTGGCTCATAGCCGCACCTCACTGTTTGCTTTTATAGCTGCCACGACATTGGTGGTTATAACATACAGGAAAATACTTTTAGCTGCTTCATTCATAACCCTGGGAGCGTTTATGACATTAGTTCTCCCTTTATGCGACTTCTTGATGAGTTATTTTATGAGAGGTCAGTCGTCTGAGCATTTCACCTCTCTCACAGGACGTACTCTTTTCTGGCCCTTAGTCCTTGACCAAGTTTATAAATCTCCCATCGTTGGACATGGCTTCTATGCCAGTCAGTTTATGCTGTTCGGCGTGCCGAGCGTCGACAATACGTATCTTGAGGTATTACTCGGACTTGGAATTATCGGGCTTGCTGCCTTTTCGATCGTTGTCGCAAGCGTCACGTACAACATCTGGCTATCCAGACATAAAGCGTGCACTGGGTCGCTTGAACATCGGCTGATTTGGACAGAAATCGCCGTGATCTTTATTTTCCTTTTCTTTCGTAGTTTAACAGGCCCATCCTTTCAAAATCTCAACTTTAACCTTACGATTTTTGTTTTCGTAATGGTCTGTGCCTCTGCCATTCGCCGTATAGTCGTCCATCAATAAACTAATCTGCGGCCACGGGTAGACCCGATCAGGTCGCTCCCTACAGCGACTCCAAGTATGGAACCAGAAACCCGAGCGCTTCTCCACACAAAATGAACGGCTCAACATGTTAAAACTTCGAAATGCTACCGTTGGTTGGCTTGTGCCAATTCTAGGCTCAGGCGGTAGCCTTCTATACAATCAATCCTTGTTTGAATCTCTTTCGGAACGCTGCCACTCTTTCCGTGTATTTACGACCGAATTCCATGGAGACAAGGAGCCTTTGAAATTCAAAGTTGAATGCCTTGGCGGAATCAGAAGGATGTACCCGCCCGAAAGGATAGCCAACCAGGGAACACAGGGGCGCCTTGATGAAATCTGCCTGATCAATCCTGCAGTAATGGCACCTCTACGCTATTACCGCCCTGACCTTCTCATAACGAATGAATTCAGCCTCTTGTCCCTTTACGCAATAATTTATCGTCTACTATTTAATGGAGTCCGCGTATTACTGGTGATGGAAACACGGCCTTGTTTTGCCCAAAATAAACTAATATCACTTCTTAGGCGGGTACTTCGTACTGCAGTAGCCAATAATGTTGATGTCATCCTTACAAATAACCTTGAGGGACAGGATTATCTTGTCGATGTATTGCATGCTCCAGAGAGAAATATTGTAGTACGCCCTTATGTAGTATCTGATATGGCATTAATGTCCGGAATAGCAAGAAACGATCTTTGTAAAGGTCAACCCTCAAGGAAGTCCCCCCCCACAATACGTTTCCTTTTCGTAGGGCGTCTAGTCGAACTGAAAGGACTGCAGTATGTACTAGATGGTATGAAGTTACTTATGCACAAGTATCGTGGGCGTTTCATATTTGATGTCGTGGGAGATGGACCATACAGAGAAAACCTGGAGCAACAATCCCACGCTTTGGGATTATCCGATCACGTTGTCTTCCATGGAAAACAACCATATTCTGGATTATGGGCGTGGTATAAGGAAGCCGACGTATTTTTATTCCCAACGTTAGGGGATTATCGGGCCTTGGCACCGTTCGAGGCAATATCCATGGCACTGCCAATCATAGCTTCTATTCATGACGGTGGCATCGGAGAAACCGTTGACGAGGGGCGAAATGGATTTTCAATCGAACCGCGAGATACCAAGGCTTTGGTCGAAATCCTCTCACGCTTTCTGGAGTCGCCAGCTATTATCCCCCATTTCAGCAGGAGGTCACTCGAAATTGCTTCTGCCTACACCTTGGACAAGGCTGTAGACTCCTTAGCCTATGCATGCGAGAGAGCACTGCATTCCTGATGTTGTTCCCCAAGCAACTCCTTCCCTTTACGTACACTCAGGCCATTAGAGAAGAAGAAGGAACATCGCTATGACAGGAACTGAAACGTCTAGATCATACCTCCTTTTGGCGATTCTCGAAAGGATTGAGGCAAGACATGTCCCCTACGCCATCTTAACGCCCGCTAGCGGTCAGGTCCCTGACACTACTTCCGATGTTGATCTGGCGCTTGATGCTGATCCTAGAAGCACAATAGAGCCTATTCTTCTAGAAATGCAGGGTCTAGGAGAGGTTAAGATCCTTCAGCGGTTGTACTACGAGGTGCCGGCAGGCTTTTGCTACACATTGGTTTCAAACGAGCAACAAAATCAAGATATTTTGTCCCTCGATTGCCTCTGGGATCCTTATGGCATCAGTCGTTACAACATAAATACTCTTGAGTTGGTGGCAAGACGGGTAAAGGAGCAATGGGGGTACCGGGCTAGCGATGTAGACCTTGCCGTCTATTTTTTGAAAAAAAGAGCGGCCAAAGCTGCCCATTTCATGCTCACTACTAACAAGAGCCAACTGGACAATCTACAGCAAATTCTTCAACGACTGCAAGCGGCGGATTACCTTATAATAAAAGAGAGTTTCCAAGGCTGCGATACAGAGGGAATCATCAAATCCATTGGGACAGCAAAAACCTTAAAAGATGCCAACTCAGCAATAATGCGCGTTTGGCAAGCCTGGGGAAAACATCGCTGGAGTAGACACCCGTTGCTGTGGCTTCACAGTCTGTGGAGAAACTTTCTCCGGCTGACTCACCGACTGTTACACCCCACGGGCCTTTTCGTAGTTCTTGTGGGGCCAGACGGTTGTGGAAAATCCACGATCGCCCAAGCCGTAACCCAGAAACGACCACGAATATACAGGCGATCATGGTCTTTCCATTGGCGTCCCGGTTTTCTGCCAAAACTCTCCAGATATATGCAGAGACCAACTCCAGCGAGTCCTGAACCACAACGAGAAGCCGTTTACGGAACAGTCACTTCATTTGTGAGGTATCTATACTATCTTACCGATTTCACATTTGGCTATTGGTTTCTGGTCTACCCACAAAAAGTGGCAACCGCCCTCATTGTCGGCGAGCGATGGTATTATGACATCATCGTTAATCCGCAACGCTATGGCTTCCGCCTCCCTTCTTCTGTTTTGCGGTTTGGACAAAGATTTGTGCCGAGACCTGATATTGTTTTTATGCTGAAGGCTTCAGCGACTGAAGTTTATAGACGCAAGCCAGAATTGACTACCGAAGAAATCAAGACTCAAATTGATAAATTCGATCTTCTTCTCGTCAACGAGCCAACAGTTGAAATTGACACGGGAACAGATGAATTGAGTTCAATCCAGAGGGTACAGTTCGAAATTTTGGAAGAATCAGCACGGGTTACCGGTCAACGTCTTAAACACGTTCTGACATGGGTTGGATTTGGGCCCCGTTCCGGCACCAAAGTCTGGCGACACCCCAAAGTCCCCCCACGGAGAGCGCTACAATTGTATCATCCCGCATCAACGACAGGGCGGTTGGCAAAATCTGTCGCGTCAATTCTCCCATCCCCTCTGTCCACCCGTTTACTCTTCCGCACATTGCCATCATCAGCAGTAGTTGAAAGGCTGTGTCAATATTCCAAGACAATACAAAGTATCTTATCTGAGCCAACAGCCACAGTCAGTTTTGCCACAGGCACTCCAGGACCGCACCGCAAAACGGTAGCCCAGGTCGCAGTGGACGATACAGTAAGCGCGTATGTCAAGCTCGACATAAACAACACACTTAAAGTACTTTTTGATACAGAGAACGCTGCCCTGACGTTAATTACTAAATCTCAAGCGACTCCATTCAGGCATCCCGTAGTTCTCTATGACGCAATAGTGGAAAACATTCGGTATTTATTCCTTAGTGGGCCAGAAAATGGTTCACACGCACGACATCTAAAACCGGACCACTTGGACAGGTTGTTTCTTACGTACTGGATAGATGCAGAGTCAGCATCAATTCAGTTAAACGACCTCCTTACGAACATTGTCACACACTATTACGAAAGCGCCCTCCCCTTAGTTCTGACTAGCGCCATAGACTTCGTGAGAACCAGTTTCAAGGAAAGCGCTGCGCGTGCGTGGCCCAGCCACGGAGACTACGCCCCGTGGAACACCCTGCTGCTCAGTGACAACTCCCTCTATGTATTTGACTGGGAATATTTCGATGTCCAAGCGCCTGCATTGCAGGATTTCTTCCACCGAATTTTCATGCCGGCCAAGTTGAGTGAATCTCTCTCCCCGAAGCAACTCATCATGCGCCTGCTGTCCATACGCAATGACACCTTTTGGGGGCCGATACTGGACTATTCAGGAGTGCGCGATCATGAGTTACCCGGGTATCTAATGCTTTACCTGTTGAGGCAGGTAACCCGTCAAGAAACCGTTGCCATTTCAGAAAACACCTCCACGTCCTATGTCCTCGCCTGCATACACAGTCTCCTTTTGCAATCAAACTATCCAGACATCACATGAAAGTACTCGTCTCCGCCTATGCCTGCGAACCCAATAAAGGTTCAGAACCAGGAATTGGATGGAATCTGGCAAAACAAGCTGCCCTGTTCCATGAAGTATGGGTGCTGACCAGAAGGAACAATCGCGAAGTGATTGAGGAGGAAATGCGTTTAAATCCTTGCACGTCTTTGCACTTTATATACATAGATTTACCTGGTTGGTTTTGTTTTTGGAAAAGAGGCGCAAAAGGACTCCATATTTACTACTGTCTCTGGCAGGTTGCGGCTTACCGTCACGCAAAACGCCTTCTTAGAGAAATCGACTTTGATCTAGCACACCACCTGACGTTTGGCAACGTCTGGCTCCCCACCCTCCTTTGGAAGCTACCAATTCCTTTTATTTGGGGGCCACTGGGGGGGTACGAAACAATTCCTCTGACATTTTGGAGGATGTTCAAATTGAAATGGAAGTTGTTTGAATTCATCAGATGCCTAATTCGGTTCTGGGCACGCTATCTTGATCCTTTAACCATGAGAACAGGGGAAAAGGCGTCAATTATAATAAGTCGCACTTTTGAGACCGAATTAGCATTGTTAAAAGCATTTCCAGGCAAGATTCGATCTATGCCAGGAAATGGTCTTAACAGATACGAAATTGAAGATAAATTTTTGAGTTATTGCAACCCAATTGATACGCCCATACTCAACGTGCTAATGGTGGGAAGAATGATCCACTGGAAAGGATTTGACATGGGAATCCAGGCCTTTAAAAGATTGGCTACGGCTAACACTGCCGCAAAATTACATATTGTCGGATCAGGCCCGGAAGAGAAACACCTGAGAAGCCTTTGTTCGTCCATTGGTATCGGCGAGAAGGTCATTTTTCACGGCCAAACGAGCCACCAGGAAGCCTTGGGCCACTTTGAAAAAGCTGATATTTTACTACACCCAAGCCTGAAAGACTCTGCCTGTTCCGTCATCTTTGAGGCCATGGCAGTCGGAATCCCGGTAGTTTGCTTGAATTGCGGGGGGCCTGGCGAGGTCGTAACTGAAGCATCCGGCATCAAGATCACTCTCAAGAACCCACGTCAAGCAGTAGAAGATTTAGCCGCAGCGCTCATTCATCTAGGCAATGACAAGGCGTTGAGGCAGGCGCTCGGCGCTGAGGGAAGAAGGCGATTGGAAGAGTTTCTCTGGGAGCAGCAGGGATACGCTCAAAGGGAACTTTACATCGAAGCTGTCTCTGCCGAGGCATTCAAACACAGGCAGAATTAGTCGGCAAAACCAATCGAAGACCTTCTAGCAAAGCAATGAATATTATCTTAGGTCATAACTACTATGGTTCATCATCACCCAGTGGCGAAAACATGGCTTTCGATGCGGAGGTCTTGTTATTGCGCCAGCACGGACACACGCTTACACAGTTAGTGCGGCACAATGACGAGATTCGAAACCAGGGAGTGTGGGGCTGCGTACGTGGCGCGCTGAGTGCTCCTTGGAATCCTTTTAGCGAATGGGCCACAGAACAGTTAAGCAGGACGAAATCATTTGATATTCTCCATATCCACAACACTTTCCCACTTCTCTCACCTTCAGTATTTTATGCCGCAAAGAACTCAAGGCCAGCAACGGTTCTAACCCTTCATAACTTCCGAACCTTCTGTGCAGCCGGCATCCTGATGCGGGAGGGACGTCCATGTACCGAATGCCTTGATAAGCGAAGCGTTGGCCCAGCCTTACGCCACAAATGTTACAGGGGTGGAATCTTCGCAACGGCCCCTCTGGCGACTATGATATGGCTTCACCGCACACTGAAAACCTGGGAGAAGCAGGTTGACGCTTTTATAGCGTTGACCGAATTCCAGAAATATATCCTCTGCAATGCCGGACTCCCTAGCGCCCGTGTATTCGTAAAACCCAACTTTTACCCTACCCCTCCAGAGCCATTGCCGTGGGGGGAAAGAATACGCAAGGTTGCGTTTATCGGGCGGCTCAGTGTTGAAAAAGGCTGCAACGTCCTCATAAAGACGTGGAAACTGTGGGGCCGTGAGGCACCACTCCTCGAGATCATTGGAGATGGTCCTGAGCGTTCAAAACTTGAAGATTCAGTATCTGCTGCCGGTTTATCTAAAAAGATAATTTTCCGAGGCCAATTATCCTTCAATGAGGCACAGACAAGGCTGTCAACGGCTCGCCTGCTAGTAATCCCATCGCTCTGCTTCGAGGGGTTCCCAATGGTCATTCGGGAAGCCTTTGCTTTCGGCATCCCAGTAGTAGCTTCCAGACTTGGATCAATGCCTTGGATAATTGCAGAAGAGAGTACGGGGACACTATTCCAGCCAGGAGATGCCAAAGATCTCTTAGACAAGATACAAAATATTTGGGAAAATGATCACAAATTATCAACTATGGGTACAAACGCAAGAGAATCATTTTTGCAAAAATATACAGCAGATGTTAACTACAATGAGCTTATCCAAATTTATCAATTTGCCATTGATTACAGAAATAAAAAATTTTAGCAAAATAAACAAACGTCATCTGTCTCACTCAACGTTACTACACTTAATCACTTTTTTCATAAAATGTTACTTCACATTTCTCAGAAGGTTCTCAACCCCGATGCCATAAAATTATTTTTATCAAAATGACACAACACACACCGGTGGTTGACATCTTTGGATATCAAGTCAGCGCCCGCGGCGTTAGCGGCGACATTGAACAAGCGTGTCGATTGATTTTCGTGGGACACCACGGACAGTACATGGCCTGCGCAAACCCCCATTCACTCGTGATCGCATCAAGAGACGCACCTTTCCACACAGCCCTTCTGCAAGCGGATCTTCTGCTCCCAGATGGCGTAGGAATTGTTCTCGCTTCGCGAACTCTCAATCAAACTACATTGAGTCGGGTTGCAGGCTTCGAGTTTTTTTATGGGCTCACAAAGACTTTAGATCGGTTAGGGGGGGGACGATATTTTTTTCTCGGCTCTTCAAATCATGTCTTAAATGAGATAACAGTACGACTGAATCGTGAATTTCCATCGATAACGGTATGCGGAACACTCTCACCTTCATTCACTAAAGAGTTTAGTGACACAGAAAATGAATCGATAATTTCAGCGATCAACGCATCTAAGCCAGATGTTTTGTGGGTGGGCATGACTGCTCCGAAGCAGGAAAAGTGGATATACCGGAACAGGAACAAACTCACCGTGCCGTTTATCGCTGGAATCGGAGCAGTGTTTGATTTTTACGCCGGTACCAAGAAACGCTCCTCCGTTTTTTGGCAGAAGGTTGGACTTGAATGGCTCCCCCGTTTTTTGCATGAACCTTGTCGACTTTGGGAGAGGAATATGAGATCGACCCCCATATTCCTTTACTGGATCGCCCGTGAAAAATACAAGATTCTCTTCAAGCGATAGACCATCCCCGCACGCCCGGTTTTATGGACGCACTTACCGCCCTGGTAGAACGCTCCGCCTCACAACAACGGCATCCTGACCTGTAACGTCATGGGAATTTCCTTCATGCATCAGCGCGTGTTGGCAAGCATCTACCTGATTCTTTTGTTACTCCTGTTCAGGGAGAGCACCTCCTACTTGATCAGGATGTGGAACGGTGAGGAGCATACCTACTGCTATGTTGTCCCGTTCATCGTGGGATACCTCCTCTGGGATAAGCGCTGCATGTTGAGGGCTCGCCCCTCAACTCCTTCCGCGTGGGGGCTACTGCCGTTGGGAGTCGGGATTTTGCTCTACCTGTTAGGGGATTTGGGAGGGGAGTTCTACACGCTCTTCCTCTCATCCTGGTGCATGGTAGCAGGGCTGCTATTGATGCACCTCGGATGGCAAAAGCTCCGCGTTATCCTGTTCCCCCTGCTCTTCAGCATGGCCATATTCCCCTTTCCGGGTCTCATCAACAACACCCTGTCCCTCAACCTTAAGCTGGTCTCCTCGGCGCTCGGCGTGCACATCCTGCAGGTATTGGGCGTCACCGCGTTTCGCGAGGGCAACGTGATCGACCTGGGCTTCACCCGACTGCAAGTGGTGGATGCCTGCAGCGGGTTGCGCTACCTGTTGCCGTTGCTAATTCTCGGGGTGTTGCTGGCCTATTTCTTTCGCGCGCCGTTTTGGAAACGTGCGCTGCTGGTTGTTTCGACCGTCCCGCTGACCATCATCGTCAACGGTATGCGTATCGCTAGTGTGGGGCTGCTCTATCCCGTCTTCGGCGCACAGGTGGCAGAAGGATTTTTCCACGATTTTTCCGGCTGGCTGATCTTCATGGTGAGCCTTGTGGCCCTGCTTGGGGAAATGCGGCTGCTGAAACGGCTCCCGGAAAACCCGGCTGAACCTTCGTCCCCGAAATGCAGCCGTCACGACATCGCTGCCGGCGGCGCTTCGGCGCTCTGGCTCAAGTGGTGCGCAGCCCTTCTGCTGGCCGGGCTGGTGATAACGGTGAGGGTGGTGGATTTCCGTGAGCGGGTGCCGCTGGCCAAGCCTCTGTCGGAATTCCCCCGATCCCTCGGCCAGTGGCAAGGAAATCGATTGACGATGGAACGCGCAACTCTTGATTCCCTCAAACCGAGCGATTACCTGCTGGCTGATTTCAGGGACACCGGTGCCAAAACGGTGAGCCTGTACGTGGCATATAACGAGAGCCAGCGCAAGGGCGAATCAAGCCATTCACCCTCCAGCTGCCTCCCCGGAAGCGGTTGGCTCTTTGAAGGTTCCGGACTGACGATGCTCCCCATCGGCCCCCGTGGCGAACTCTGTTCTGTCAACCGGGCCGCGCTGCAGAAAAACGGCGAGAGGCTTCTTGTCTACTACTGGTTCCCCCAGCGAGGGCGGGTGCTGACGAACATGCTTGAACTGAAGCTTTACGCTTTTTGGGACGCACTCATGCTTCGCCGTACCGACGGGGCCCTCGTGCGATTGATTACGCCTATTGATGCCGGTGAACAGGCCGCCGATTCGGAACGCCGGGTTGCCGACTTCGCCCGGCAGGCCATGCCGGTCCTGGCAACGTTTCTGCCGAGTCGTTAAATGAACCTACTGACCACACTCATCGCATCGATGCTGCTGACAGCCGTGGCCATCCCGATCCTGTCACGGGTGGCGCTTTGGTGTAACCTGGTCGATCTCCCAAACGAGCGCAAGGTGCACAACCGGCCGATCCCCAGGGTGGGAGGCCTCGCCATGGTGCTGGGAACCTGCGCGCCGCTCATCCGCTGGGAATGGGGGAACGAGTTCCTGCACGCCTACCTTGCGGGCGCGCTGGTCCTGGTCCTCTTCGGCCTGGCGGACGACCTGTGGGACATTTCCCCACTCTGGAAATTATGCGGCCAGTCCATCGCCGCAACGGTAATCATCGTCGAGGGAGGGGTGCGCATCGCGACCCTCGGCTCGTTGTTGCCCGCATGGCTGACCGTCCCGGCCTGGATGCTGACGGCATTGACCCTGATCACCATCGTCGGCGTGACCAACGCCATCAACCTGGCGGACGGGCTGGACGGCCTGGCCGGGGGGATTAGCCTGCTGTGCATCGCCGAGATCGGCTTCATGGCCTGGCAGGAGGGCGACGCCATCATCTGCCTCATCGCCGTGGCGCTTTGCGGCGCCATCTTCGGCTTCCTGCGCTACAACACCTTTCCCGCATCGGTCTTTATGGGAGACACCGGAAGCCAGTTCCTGGGCTTTTCGGCGATCACGCTCGCACTGTCCCTGACCCAGGGTGTGACGCCCCTTAGCCCGGTCGTTCCGCTGCTCATCCTCGGCTTCCCGGTTCTCGACACTATGACGGTGATGACAGGGCGCATCGCCCGGGGATGCTCCCCTTTCGCGGCCGACAAGACCCACTTCCACCATAACCTCCTTGCCCTGGGCCTGCACCATACCGAATCGGTCCTGGTGATCTACCTGATCCAGGTCTCCCTCGTGGTGGCGGCCTATTACCTGCGCTTCTTCTCCGACTGGCTCCTGCTCGGAGGTTATCTGCTCTTTTCGACGGCGGTGCTTGCCCTTTTTGCCCTGTCGCGGAAAAGGAATTGGGAGCCAAGGCGCACCCGGGCGTTGACGCGTGTCAAGGAGCGCCTGCGCGTCATGCGCGACGAGACGCCGGTGGTCATCTACATGTTTCGCGCGTTGTGCTTTCTGTACCCGGCGCTACTCGTTCTGACCTTCGCCTTGTCAGGACCTCCCAGCACCCCTTTTGCCCTTTCGGCCGTTGTGTTCATGCTGGCGCTGGCCGCCATGCGTTTTTTGCTCCCGGCGGGCTTTGAACCTCTGCTCCACGCCATCATCTACCTAATCGTCCCCTACGGGGTCTACCTCTCGGGGCAGTGGCTCGACAGCCAGGCGCCCCTTGCGGCCAGGGCATGCAACGTCGTGTTCGGCCTCGTCACGTTCCTTTTCATCCTGGTCCCCAAGGTGACGCGACGCAACGCGGCCTTCAAAAGCACCCCGATGGATTTCCTCATCGTCTTCCTGGCCGCGGCTGCGCTGCTGCCGGAAGCGGCGACGCCCGATTTCAGGCTCGGCATGGTCGCAGTGAAGATCCTGATCCTCTATTACGGCTGCGAGGTGCTGATGGCTGAATTGCGAGGGGAGTACGCAGTCTTGGCGGGCGGCACGGTAGCCGCCCTGGCGATACCGGTGGTACGGTGGGCCGTGTGATGCCATTCATATCGGCAAGGGAGGACGATATGCCTCGCGCAACGGTAGTGCTCGTGCTCGCGCTGCTCACCTTCCTGAACGGGTGCAGCAGCCCCGACGAGAAGAAGATGCGTTTCTACAACAAGGGGAAGGAACTCATGGACAAGGGGGACCTGGTAAAGGCCTCCCTGGAAATGAGGAACGCCATCCAGATCGACCCGAAATTCGCCGACGCGCATTACCTGCTGGGCCTGGTTGAGTTGCGCAAGGGGAACGTATTCCGGGCCTTCCAGTGCTTCCAGAAGGTCGTGCAGATCGCCCCCGACCACCTAAATGGCCAGGTGGAACTGGGCAAGCTTCTTTTGCTTCTGGACGAAAAGGGGAAGGCCCAGGCCCAGGAAAAGGCCGACCTGGTACTCAAGGCGCGCCCGGACCACGGGGAAGGGATGATGCTGCAGGCAGCCATCCATATGGTCAGAAAGGACTGGGGACGGGGGCGCGAAATACTCGAGCGGCTGATCGCGGGAGGGGTAACGAAGCCGGACGCATACCAGAGCCTCGCCCTGGCGCGCCGGGCCATGAAGGATGACGCGGGTGCCGAGGCGACACTGAAGGAAGGGGCGCGCAGGAATCCGACCTCTGTCGGCATCCTGAAGTCGCTGGCGGATCTTTACGCGGCGAAGAATCGGGTGGACGACGCTGCGGGGAGCATCAGCGAGATGATGAGGCTGGAACCGGCCAAGTACGGGTACGGCATCACCCTCGCCGGCCTGTACTGGGATGCCGGCCGACTGGACGACGCCCGCGCCCTCCTGGCAAAGCTGCGGGCCACGCACCCCAAACATGAACAGTGCCTGCTGGACCTGGGACGGTTCTACTTGCTGCACCGGCAGCAAAACGAAGCCGAAGCGCTTCTCAAAGAGGGGATCGTGAATGTTCCTGAAAGCTTCCGTCTCCGCACCGCGCTTAGCGAGCTGTATGCGGCAACGGGAAGAAACGAGCAGGCAACCGTCCTGCTCAAGGAGTGCATCGCTCTCGCCGGGAACGCCAAAAAACCTGAAGCGATCCAGGCAAACAACCTGCTCGCCCGCGGCTGCTTCCTGAGGGGCGAGCTCGGCGCGGCGGAAGGATACCTGGCCGAGGTGCTGAAAGCGAGCCCCCGCAACATCGACGCCACCTACCTGAAGGGGCGCATACACCTGGCAAGGAAGGAAGGCCTGGCGGCGATGACCGCTTTCCGCACCGTCACCAGTGACCGCCCCCAGGAAATCGACGGCTACCTGTTCCTGGCCGATGCCCAGCAGATCAACGGCGAGCCGAAGCTGGCCCTGGAAACGCTGCAGCAGGCGGAACGGTTGGAGCCGGATTCGCTGCGGGTCAACCGGGCCTTCGCGCGGTTGTCGTTGCTGCAAAAAGAGTATCGCCAGGGGGAACGGAGAATGACGCAGTACCTGGCAAGGCACCCTGACGACCTCGAGGCGCAACTGGAGTTGGGCGACCTCCACTTCCTGGCCGGAAATTACCGCGGGGCCGAGACGGCGTACAGGCATGTGAAGCAAAAGGCGCCCGGTTCGCCACTCCCTTACTGGCGCCTTAGCGACCTGCATGCGCAGGAAGGGAACCCGGCACGCGCCGCTTCGGAAATGGAAGTCGTGGTCGGCAAAGTGAGCCCCGACAACGTCCAGGCGTCACTCGCCCTGGCAGGCCTCTACGCGCGCGCCTCTCAGGTGTCGAAGGCGAAGAAAACCTACGAGAGGCTTTTCGCCAGCCATCAGAAAGAGTGGCGCGTAGTGAACGATTACGCATACTTCCTCGCCGAAAACGGCGGTTCTCCCGCCGACCTGGAGCGGGCCGGACGGCTGGTCGGCGATCTGGCGCGAAAGCGGCCGGACGACCCGAGCCTCCTGGATACCCTCGGCTGGATCGAGTACAAACGCGGAAACTACCCAAAAGCGATGGAACTGCTGGAAAAAGCGGACGCCAGGCGACCGGGGCACCAGACGATAAGCTACCACCTCGGCATGGCATGCATGCGTGTGGGTAAAAAAGACCAAGCCCGCAACTGTTTGAGCAAGGCGCTGGCAGGGGGTGATTTCCCGGAGAAACAGACTGCATCCACGATGCTGAGCCAGCTCTGACATCGGCAGAACCGGCCATGCCATGCCTAAACGGTGCATGCGCCGTGAAGATCAGAACCTCACGGCAGAAAGGGGATCAGCCATGCTGGAAACCGTCAGTTCGGTCATGCTGAAGATCGTTTCGCTAGCAGTCACCGCCGTACTCTGCCTTGGCGTCAGCTGCGCCCAGGCGGCCCCTCCCGCGGCGCTCCCCACCACCGTCGGCGAGTACCTTGTCGGACCGGGGGACATCCTGGGCATCGAGGTATGGAAGGATCCAAGCCTTACTAGGACCGTGGTCGTCCTCGCCGACGGCAAGATCGTTTTCCCGTTGATCGGCGAAGTGGCGGCTGGCGGCAAAAGCGTGGCAGCGCTCAGAAGCGAGCTCGCAGAGCGGATCTCGATCTATGTCCCGGAGACGAACCTGACCCTCGAGGTGAAGCAGGTGAACAGCCTGTTCGTCTATGTCCTTGGGCGGGTGAACAACCCCGGCCGGCTCCAATTGAACGGTAATGTCAACGTCCTGCAGGCACTCGCCATGGCAGGAGGGCTCAACCCCTACGCCAAGCGGGGGAGCATCAAGATATTCCGGGAGGAAGATGGCGCAACCCGGATCATCCCCTTCGACTACGACGACGTGACAAGCGGCGCACGCCTCCAGGACAACATCACACTCAAACGCAGCGATGTGCTCTTCGTGCCGTAGCAACCCCAAGGGGATTTGGTGCGCCGGGGCCGTTTGCGCCATGCTGCTCCCGCTGGCTCACCCCGCGGCGGCGCCCGCTGCCCAGACCGCGCTCACCCCGTCGCTGTCAGTGATGCAGGAATACACGGACAACCTTTTCACCAGTTCCTCTCACCGCTTCCAAACCTTCATCTCCCACGCCAGACCCGGGATACGCGTGACCGGCAGGAACGAGCTCTTGAGCGGTTCCCTGGCGGCGCGGCTCGATGCGCTGCATTACAGCAGGGACAGCCAGATGGACAAAGTGGACCAGATCTATGAAGGGAACGGCACCTGGCGCCTGACGCCGTTGCTCGCCCTTGCCGCTGACGCTTCATACCGGAGGGAGTCGTGGCCCGACCGCGAAATCGAGAGCAGCGGCCAGCCGCTAAGCAGTGCCAGCCGACGCCACAATTACGGAGCCCGGGCCGAACGCCGTGTCGGCGAACTGACGTCGGTCCTCCTTGACTACCGCTACGAAAGGATCGACTACGCCCGTGACGATGCCTTATCCGACGTGACCGTCCAGAGCCTTGGGGCCGCCCTTGGCTACGACGCGCAGCGGCTTCTATCCCTGCTCAAATTACGCTGCGCCCTGCGTTTCAGCCGCAGCGAGTACACGGCCTCGCTCACCGAGAACTACGAGTTGAGCGTCGGCGGCAGCATGCAGTTAAACGAACTCTGGTCCTTCTCCGTCGATACGGGGGGACGCTACACGAAAACCGAGCTCCAGGGGGCCTCACTTCCCACCTACAGCATGGCGCACCACGGCGCCGGATGGACCTTCAGGGGGGCGCTTGATTACACAGGGGAGAAGTTCAACGGGAGCCTCGCATACGCAAGGGAACTCAGCAACGCGTCGGGAAGCTACGGAACGTCTGTGGAAAGGAACATCGTGACCCTCAACCTGCGTCAACGGATCAGTTACCAACTCTTCGCGCTGGCCGGTGCCGGGTACTACCGAAGCAAGGCGGATGCGGTCTCCGCACTTCTTGGGAACGCGGACGAGTCCAGCGTGCGGGGCTCGCTGTCGCTGCGCTACGAGTTCAACCGCAGCTTTACCGCAGACTTAGGCTACGAATGCTTTCTCCTCGACAATGAGAGCCCGGCCGGGACCGCCTTCCGGAACAAGCTGTTCGTTCAGCTGACGGCCCGGACCGATCTTTTCGAGTGAAGTGTCAGGACAGGGAGGGTGCAGTGGACAGCGAAATCAAAAGCGTTCAGGACATCGTGGAAATTCTCAAGAGGCGCAGGCGTCAGCTCCTCGTTCCCGCAGCGATCATCCTCCTGGTTGCCGTCGTTGCCGCCCTGACCCTGCCGCGGAAGTACCGCTCGACCGCAACGATCCTGATCGAGGCGCAGGAAGTGCCGAGCGAGTACATCAAGGCGAACATCACCAGTTTTGCGGATCAGCGACTGCAGGCGATCAACAAACGGATCATGGGGACGCCGAGGCTCATCGATTTGATCAAGCGGCTGAACCTGTATGCGGATCTGCGCAACAAGGTATCCCTGGAGGACGTGGTGGCGGAGATGGTCAAGGACATCAAATTCACCACGATAAGCGCGGACGTCATCGACCCCCGCTCGGGCAGACCGGCCCAGGCGACCATCGCGTTTTCCATCAGCTACACCGGCACCACGCCGGAGGTCGCACAACAGGTGACCACCGAACTTTCATCGCTATACATGGAGGAAAACCTCAAGGAACGGGAGAAGCAGTCCCTTGGGACCTCCAAGTTTTTCCAGGGCGAGATGGAGGCGGTCCAGGCAAGCCTTGCCGACATCGAGGGGAGAATCGCGGCATTCAAAAAAAGGAACATCCAGTCGCTTCCCGAGCTGTCGCAGGTCAACATGCAGTCATACGACCAGGCCGACCGCGACATAAGGCAGCTGAACGACCAGATGAGAACCCTCAGGGAGAGAGAAGAGTTCCTGCAAAGCCAGCTGAGCAACGTGCAGCCGGAACTCGCCGCGAACGACAAGGAGGCGCTGAGGCAACTTCATTTGAGGCTGGCCGATCTGACCAGCCGTTTTTCCGACCGCTACCCGGACGTGATCAAGACGAGGAGAGAGATTGCAGAGCTAGAGCAGCGGATCCGGTCAGCCAACCGTGAGCCGGCCGTAGGTACGCCGGACAACCCGGCCTACATCAACCTGCAATCCCAACTGGCAGGAACCCGTTCCGAAATCGAATCGGTGAGGCGCCAGATTGCCGACACCGCCAAGCGGCGTGCAAGCTACCAGAGCCGGATTTTCGCGACCCCCCATGTAGAAGAGGCGTACAAAAGCCTGATGGTCGAGCGGAACAACCTGCAGCAAAAATACGACGACCTATCCAAAAAATCCATGGACGTCAGGATGGCCCACAGCATGGAGAAAGAGCAGCTTGGCGAGCGTTTCACCCTGGTCGACCCGGCCCGGCTGCCGGAGCGCCCCTTCAGCCCCAACGTGCCGGCGATCATCCTGATCGGACTGGCACTCGGCATCGGCTCGGGGGTGGGATGGGCGGCCGTAAAGGAGGCCTGCGACCAATCGGTCAGATCAGCGGACGCTCTCGCCGAGCTCACCGGCGTCACGGTCCTCGTGACCGTCCCGCACATCGTCACCGCGACGGATCGGGGCTCAGCCAGGAACAGGCGCTACCTGGCCACGGCCCTGGTAGCCTTTGGGGCCATCATCGGCCTCGTTGCCGTACACTACCTGGTGATGGATCTGAATGTCCTCTTGACGCAGATTTATCGCAAATCGCCAGGTTAGAAGAGGAGACCATCATGTCCATGGAGAACAGTGCCGACGCGGTTCGGCTCATAAAACTGCCGGAGATGGCGCAAAAGCTGCAGGAGAACGAGGCGGCCGCCCACCTGGAGCCGAAGGAAATGGAGCAAGTGATTGCGCCTTCGGAGGAGCAGGAAATGGCGGAAACGTCATGGGACAAGGCGAAGGTCGGATGGCTTTCCCCGGTGTATTCCGTCTCCCGTACTGTGCGACTCGACATGCAGACGGTGCTTAATAACAGATGCATCGCGATTGACAACCGGATCCCGGAGGTAGAGACGTACAGAATTCTGCGCGCACAGATCATGAGCCGATTTGAGGAAATGGGGTGCGGCAAGACGCTGATGGTCACCAGTGCCGTCCCGGGGGAAGGAAAGACAACGACGGCGATCAACCTGGCCATTACCCTCGCCAAGGAGTTCAGCCAAACGGCCCTGCTGGTGGATTGCGACTTCCGGCAACAGCACGTGCACCGGCTACTTTGCTATGAGAGCAGCAAGGGGCTCATTGACCACCTGCTGCATGACGTCCCGTTTTCGGAGATCGTAGTCTGGCCCGGGATTGAAAAGCTGACTGTCGTCTCCGGCGGCAAGACGATGAACGGATTCAGCGACCTGCTCGGTTCCCCGAGGATGCGCAGCCTGACCGAAGAAATGAGAGACCGCTACCCAGAGCGGTTCATAGTTTTCGATGCACCGCCGGTTCTTTCCTGCGCCGACACCATGGCGCTGGCCCCGCTGGTTGACGGCATCATCGTCGTGGTCAGATCAGGCAGGACACCTAGAAAGGAAATCGTAAATGCCATGGCCAGGTTGCCTCAGCGCAAGATCATTGGGGTGGTCCTGAACCAGATGTGAGTCGATCACACCGTCGCACTTCGCCAGCACAGCGTGCAAAGCCGCCTTGCCGCAAAGCTGTCGAACTTGCGGCACACACAGAAGAACCGGCAAACCGGGCATCAGCCGAGGTTGCGAACTGATCCCCCGGATAGTGCAGACTTGAAGCAAGCCGCACCCCCAGAGGGGGCATGATAGGTCGCACGAAAGGTTACACGAACTGCTGCACAAACAAAAAGGGTTACCCCGGAAGAGGTAACCCTTTTGAATGACGGGTGGTGCGAGAGAGGGGACTTGAACCCCTATACCTTGCGGTGCCAGATCCTAAGTCTGGTGCGTCTGCCAATTCCGCCACTCTCGCAAAATCGTACGCTTGAAACGACAAACCCCGCTGTTAACGGGGTTGGCCTTTATGGTTGGGGTGGGTAGTGGGATTCGAACCCACGTATGAACGAGTCACAGTCGTTTGTGTTAACCGCTTCACCATACCCACCATATTCAGTTGTGGCACGCCTGAGAGGGTTCGAACCTCTGACCTACGGCTTAGAAGGCCGTTGCTCTATCCAGCTGAGCTACAGGCGCAGAAGTAAAGCCTGCTGTTGAGTGGTCGGGGTGAGAGGATTCGAACCTCCGGCCCCCTGCTCCCAAGGCAGGTGCGCTAGCCAGGCTGCGCTACACCCCGATTCAAGAAGCACGTTTATAGCACAGCCTCTGGAGCCGCGCAACACCTTTTTTATGCCCCCCGAGTTTTTCTCGAAGCCGTTTTACAACCCCTTCAAGGTAAAGACGCGAAGCAGCAAAGACACAAAGAGGATATGCAAAAAAGATAATATTTACCCAGCCTTGCCTTCCTTGCATCTCCGCCCATTGGCTTATTTGCGTTGATAGGCAAAGCCCTTTCTTGCTTTCGAAGGGACTTTGACCTTATCCCCTTTATCCCCTTTATCCCCTTCATCCCTGTTAAACGGTTTTCCGCTTTGCTTGCGTCTTAGCTGCTTTGCGTGAGTGCCTCTTTGAGCATCTGCATGGCGCGTCCGCGGTGGCTGATGGCGTTCTTGATCTCCATGGGAAGCTCGGAGAAGGTCTGCCCGTACTCCGGTACCATGAAGAGGGGATCGTAACCGAAGCCCCCCTCCCCCCGCGGCGCCTCCAGGATCACCCCGGCAAGGGCGCCGTCGAAGGTCCGGCAGGTCCCGTCGGGAAGGCAGAGCGCTATGACGCAGTGAAACGCGGCGCCCCTCTTCTCCATCGGAACGCCCTCAAGCTCGCGCAAGAGGAGCGCGTTGTTGTCGGCGTCGGTCGCCCCCTCACCGGCGAAGCGCGCCGAGTAGACGCCTGGGCGACCGCAGAGATGATCTACGCAAAGCCCCGAGTCGTCGGCAAGAACCGGCCGCCCGGTGCAACGCGCCGCGGAGAGCGCCTTCTTTATCGCGTTCTCCTCAAAGGTCGCCCCGTCCTCCACGACGTCCGGGAGATCGGGGAAGTCGGCCGGCGAGAGTATGGTATCCACCACGCCCCGCAACAGTTCTCCGAACTCGCGCAGTTTCCCCTTGTTTCCCGATGCGACCAGGAGCTCTTTCATGCCTGAAGCGCCTCTCTCTGGATCTCGAAGAGACGGGTGAGCCCCAGCATGGCGTGGCCGCGCATCGCGTCCATCTGGTCGAGGGTGAAAGGCTCCGCCTCGGCCGTTCCCTGCACCTCGACAAAACGCATCGAGGAGGTCATCACGAAGTTCATGTCCACCTCTGCCGAGGAGTCCTCGGGATAGTCGAGGTCGAGGAAGGGGGTTCCATCGACGATGCCGACGCTCACCGCGGCGACCGCCTCGCGCAGCGGGCTCTGGGAGAGTTCCCCGGCGTCGACCAGGGTCTGCAGGGCGTCGGCCAGCGCGACGTAAGCTCCGGTGATCGAAGCGGTGCGGGTGCCGCCGTCGGCCTGGATCACGTCGCAGTCGATGAGGATGGAGCGCTCGCCCAGTTTTTCCAGGTCGACCACCGCGCGCAGCGATCTGCCGATCAGGCGCTGGATCTCGTGGGTGCGTCCGGAGAGTTTCCCCTTTGCCGACTCTCGCTGGTTTCTGGTGTGCGTTGCGCGCGGCAGCATGCAGTACTCCGCGGTGACCCAGCCCGTCCCCTTACCTTTCAGGAAGGAAGGGACCTTGCCCTCGATGGTCGCGTTGCAGATGACCTTGGTGTCCCCGAACTCGATCAGCACCGATCCCTCGGCGTGTTTCAGGTAATTGCGCGTGATTTTTACTTCCCTCAATGCATCAGCCGCACGGCCGTTTCTGCGTGTCATAAAGCTCCTTTAAAACCGGTTCAACGTTCAACGTTCAGCGTTCAACGTGTCATTTGCCAACCTTGCAGCAGTTACGTTAATTGTTTGCTGGTTCTGTATACCCGCTCGAACAAGCGCGGATACTATCATTTTCTCGTACAGCGGTCCGTGCCGCCACGTCTGCCCTAGCTTTCAGCAAAGGTCAAAGCCCTAACGTTGAACGCCGAACGTAGAACGGCTTCACCGCTTCGGGTTCACGTTCACCCTGCCCCGTCCGCCGTTGTCGTAGATCTTAGGTCCACCCTCGCCCCAGCGGTTGTTGGGGACGCGGAACTCCTCGTTGCCTGCGTTGTAGATATCATGCCCGCCGTTACCGGAGATCACGTTGTCCCACGCTACTGCGGAACCGTCGAAGACGAGCACTCCCTGTGCACCGTTGCCGGTGATCACGTTGTCGCTCACCCTCACCCGCGAACCGGTGAGCGAAAGCCCGTAGTCGCTGTTTCTGGCAAGCTTCGCACCGGTCACGCTCCCCTCGGTCTCGAACAGGGTAACGCCGCGGCCGTTGTCGAGCACCGCCCCGCCGGCGAGCTTCAACCTGCAGCTGTCGCAGGAAAAGGCGGAGCGGTTCATGGCAAGACTTCCGTCCTGCAGGTAGATCGAAGTGTGCCGCGCCTCGATACCGACCCGGTTGCCGACCACGCTCACGCCGCGTACGGTCGCCTCGCTCTGCAAAAAGCTCATGCCGGTGTCGCAGTCGGAGGCGCCCCCTCCCTCCATGGTCACAAGGGCATCCTGGAAACGCATCCCGGTGGTGCTGCGCTCGGCGCGCACCCCCTTCAGGGTCACGTTCGCGAAAAGCGCTTCGACCCCGGCGGCCGCCCCTTCGATGCGGCAGTTTTCCAGGAGGTTGTTCTTCTCGCTACCGAGTAGGACGATCCCCTGCCAGTCACCGGCGGCGGGCGCCGCGAAGAGCGACGTGAAACGGATCGGCTCCTCCTTGCTCCCGGAGGCGACCAGCCGTCCTTGCACCACGAGGACCGGGTCCCCGGCCCCTTTCTTGAAACGAACCACGGTCCCGGGCTCGACGGTGAGCGTCGCCTGTGGGGCCACGGTCACCGCCCCCTCGACAAGCACCTCCCCCTTCCAGACGGTGTCCTCGGCGAGAACACGGTCGGCAAAGGTGCTCTGCGGCTTGAACGGCGCCTCGGCGCGCTCGGGAGCGGGAGCGGGAACGGGGGCAGAAGCAGGCGCGGTCGGCGCGGCGGCGGCGGGAGTATCGGCGGCCTGGGCCTGATGGCAAAAAAGGGCCGCCAGAAGCAGCCCGTGGATAAGTAGTATGGGATATCTCTTCATTTTGGTGGTATCTGCAGGCTTTCCTGGTGATAGACCTTGTTCTTGCCGCGGCGCTTGGCCAGGTAGAGCAGGGAGTCGACGATGTTGAACAGCTCGTCCATCTTGTCCGCGTTGTCCGGGTAGCTCGCGACACCGATACTCACGGTGACGCCGCGGTTCGCCCCGTCCACGGGCCTCTTCGCGGTCCCCTGCTGCACGCTGTCACGCAGGCGCTCCGCGGCGAGGATCGCCTGGTCGAGGCGGGTTTCGGGTAAAAGCACGATGAACTCTTCGCCGCCGTAGCGGAAGGCGACGTCTACGGAGCGGATCGTCTGCAGGATCAGCTCCCCCATGAGCTCGAGGAGTCTGTCGCCCGTGGCGTGACCGAAGCTGTCGTTGTAGCTCTTGAAGTCGTCCACGTCCATCATGATGATCGAGAACGGCTTGTGGTACCGCTTGGCGCGCGCCATCTCCTGCCGGAAGTACTGCTTGAAGTAACGGTGGTTGTGCAGTCCGGTGAGCGAATCGGTGATGGCCAGAAGCTTGGTCCGCTTGTGCAGCGTCGCGTTATGGATCGCCATCGCGGCGAAGGACGCGAGAATCGAGAGGAGGTTCAGCTTGTCGCGGTCGAAGCACCTAGGCTCGAAGTCATCGAGATAAAGGATGCCGACGATGCGTTCCTGGAAAACGAGCGGAACACACACAAGCGAGCGGATCCCTTCCTTTAGGGCAATCGGGTTCTTGAAGAACGGGGTCTGCTGGGTGTCCTCGATGTAAAAGATCTCGCCGGCCAGAAGCACCTGCTCGGTGAGCCCTCCGGGGGTCACCTCCCAGCGCTCCTTCTTCACGAAATCGGCGGTGAGACCCGAGTGCGCGTGCAGGCTAAGCTCGCGCCTCGCATCGTAGTAGAGCGCGACGCTCCCCGCCGGGGTGCCCGCGAACCGCATCGCGCTCGTCAGGATCGCCTGCAGCACCGTGTCCAGATCCAAGGTAGAGACGACGGCTTTGGCGACCTCTATCAGATCCTTGAGCCCCTTTACCTGGGACTCAAGCGACTCCTTCTGGCTATTGCAATCACACTGGCTCATGGAGCCTCCGGGAAGGAAAATTAACCCGTCATTAATAACACAGCGGGGCTCCCGTTGTAAATGCCCCTGAGGCGTAAACACCGGCATTTTCGTTTTTTATGACGGCCCGAAATTTTAATCTATTAACGCTTGACTTCGTCATACATCTTGTGGTTTATTTCTCGCCGCCCACTAAATGTGGTATTGAGCGATTCGCATGGCGACATGATAATTTATCCAAGGAGAACGAAACGTTATGAAGAAGACCGCCGAAAAGGGACAGATCCCGGGCCTCACCAAGAACGCACAGACAGTACTAGAGAAGCGCTACCTGAAGAGGGACCAGTCAGGCAAGCCTCTTGAGACCCCCGCCGACATGTTCCGTCGCGTGGCGACCGCGATCGCCCAGGCCGACGCCGTCTTCGACAAGAAAGCCGACCTCTCCGCGCTCTCCGACAAGTTCTACGCGATGATGACCAACTTCGAGTTCCTCCCGAACTCCCCGACCCTCATGAACGCGGGGCGCGAGCTTGGGCAGCTCTCCGCCTGCTTCGTGCTTCCGGTGGGCGACAGCATGGACGAAATCTTCGAGTCGGTCAAGCACACCGCGCTGATCCACAAGTCCGGCGGCGGCACCGGCTTCTCCTTCTCCCGCCTGCGCCCGGCCAACGACGTGGTCATGTCCACCACCGGCATCTCCAGCGGCCCGCTCTCCTTCATGCGCGTCTTCGACGTCGCCACCGAGACCATCAAGCAGGGCGGCACCCGCCGCGGTGCGAACATGGCGATCCTGCGTGTCGACCATCCCGACATCATGGACTTCATCATGTGCAAGAACGACCAGCGCCAGCTGAACAACTTCAACATCTCCGTCGGCATCACCGAGGAGTTCATGAAGGCCGTCGACGCGGACCGCGACTACACCCTGATGAACCCGCGCGACAAGAAACCGGCCGGCAGCCAGAACGCCCGCAAGGTGTTCGCGCGCATCGTGAAGCAGGCCTGGGAAAACGGCGAGCCGGGCATCATCTTCCTCGACCGTCTGAACAAGGACAACCCGACCCCGCACATAGGCGAGATCGAGTCGACCAACCCCTGCGGCGAGCAGCCGTTGCTTCCGTACGAGTCCTGCAACCTGGGCTCCATCAACCTCGGCAAGATGGTGGCCGGCGGCAAGGTGAACTGGGACAAGCTGAAAGAGACGGTGAAGACCGCCGTGCACTTCCTCGACAACGTCATCGAGGTGAACAACTACCCCTTGGCCCAGATCGACGAGATGACCCGCTCCAACAGGAAGATCGGCCTCGGCGTCATGGGGTGGGCCGACATGCTGATCATGCTCGGCGTCCCCTACGGCTCCGAGGAGTCCATCGAACTCGGCGAGAAGGTGATGCAGTTCATCAACGACGAAGGGCACGCCGCCTCCCGCGAGCTCGCCAAAACCCGCGGCGCGTTCCCGAACTTCAAGGGTAGCGTGTACGACGTCCCCGGCGGCGCCGCGGTGAGAAACGCCACCGTCACCACCATCGCCCCGACCGGCACCATCTCCATCATCGCCAACGCCTCCTCCGGCGTCGAGCCGCTCTTCGCCGTCTCCTTCGTGCGCCAGGTGATGGACAAGAACATCCTCGTGGAGGTGAACCCGCTCTTCGAGAAGATCGCCAAGGACCAGGGCTTCTACAGCGACGAGCTGATGCAGCGTATCGCCGAGCACGGCACCGTACAAGACATCAGCGCCATTCCCGAGGACGTGCGCGACGTGTTCGTCACCGCCCACGACATCACCCCCGAAGAGCACATCACCATGCAGGCGGCCTTCCAGCGCCACACCGACAATGCGGTATCGAAGACGGTCAACTTCCCGCGTGAAGCGACCATCGAAGACGTCGAGAAGGTGTACCGTCTCGCCTACGAGATGAACTGCAAAGGGGTGACCATCTACCGTGACGGCTCCCGCGACGAGCAGGTTCTCTCCGTCGGCAAGAAGGAAGAGCCGAAGGTTGTCGCGCCGATGACCGCGGAAGAGAAGCGCAACAAGCGCGAGCGTCCGAAGGCGCTCAAGGGTTGGACCTACCAGATGCAGACCGGCTGCGGGCCGCTGTACATCACCATCAACGAAGACGCCACCGGCCTCTTCGAAGTCTTCACCACCATGGGCAAAGCAGGCGGTTGCGCCGCCAGCCAGTCCGAGGCGATCGGTCGCATGGTGTCGCTTGCCTGGAGAAGCGGCGTGCAGGCACGTCAGGTCGTGAAGCAGCTCCTCGGCATCTCCTGCCACAGCCCGAGCGGTTTCGGCGACAACAAGATCCTTTCCTGCGCCGACGCAGTCGCCAAGGCGATCCAGTCGCACCTGGCGATCACCGGCCATGGTGAAGTCGTCGAAGCCCCCGCCTTCGAGAAAGGCGCCTGCCCCGAGTGCGGCGGTGTCGTGGAGCACGAAGGCGGCTGCGCCGTCTGCCGCGTCTGCGGCTACTCCGAGTGCGCGTAGCGAGGTAGTTTGAAGGGACAGCTGCGAGGGGTCTTAAAGACGCGCTGAGCAAAGAGTAAAAATGAAGTAGCATTACACGAAGGGGGCCGCATGCATGTGCGGTCCCCTTTTCGTTTTCGAACCAGCCCTGATGCCCCCCCCTAGCCTTTGGCTTACAAAATATCCCGACCTGAAAAAACGCCCGCTTCAGCATGTCCTGAAGCGGGCGGCTACTACCTGATTCTACTCTCCTGCTAGAAGAGGTAATACAGGGAAAGCCCGGCGCGGTAACCGTCCACGGATTCGAGGCGGATGTCGGATCCTTTTTCTTTCTGGTCAGTGGCGACTACGTAGGCGACGCTCGGAAGCAGATAGAGGTTGTGCGCCATCTGGATATAGCTGGCAAGTTCGAAGTTGAATTCCTCATTGGCCGTAACATTGCTCGTTGAGGTGTTGAAGTTGGCGTCGATCTTCGCGTCGAGGGTCACCGTATGGTTCATTTCCTTCTCCAGGCCCAGAGAGATGGTATGGGTGTCCTGCTCGCCGTGATTGCGAATGGTGGCGCGATAGATGGCATACGGGGTGTTATGATCACCCAGGTTGGTGCTCGCGGCGATGAAGGGGCTCACGTCGGTGGTGCCGGTGCCGGCGTCATCGTTGCCTGCCGTATCGAATTTGAGGCCCAGGCCCGCAACCACCGTGAACGGCTCTTCCTCACCGCCGAGCAGGCGGTATTTCGCCTGGAGTGCGAAGTCCCCAAAGCCGTCCCGTTTCTCATACTCGGGCTCGAGCCCGTCAACCTGCACTTTCATCCGTTCGCTGAAAACGTATGGCATGAAAGCGGACACTTCCAAGCCGTGCCCAAGGCCGACACCGAGGGAGTAGATGGATTCCGTAGTGTTCGTAAAAATTTTGCCCGATTCAACAGCGCCTTTCACGTCGCCGCTTGCGTGGGCGTACTCGAACTGCGCCTGTGCCTCAACTTGGTTCTTATTGAGAACCTCCGTGACGAGCAATTTGTGCTCCGCGTGGGCCGCGCCCGCGGTCAAAAGCACTCCTCCCAGTACAGCCGTAATCATTTTCTTCATGTAGCAGTCTCCTCCTTCATTGAAATTCATCACCGCCGCCTGCCTCACATTTCAGAGCTTCAACCATGCAGGGCGACGAAGGCAAAATATTTTAATACAACAAATGATCGTGACAAACAACGTTAAATGCCTGAGATCCTATTAGGAAGACATTCCTCGTGTGACGGAAGCGTTCCGTCGCCCGGCGAATGCGTTCCTCGGGGCACGGAAGCGTTCCGTCGCTCAACGAATGCGTTCTTCGGTGCACGGAAGCGTTCCGTCGCTCAACGAATGCATTCTTCGGGTCACGGAAGCGTTCCGTCGCTCAGCGGATGCATTCCTCGGGGCACGGAAGCGTTCCGTCGCTCAACGAATGCATTCTTCGGGTCACGGAAGCGTTCCGTCGCTCAGCGGATGCATTCCTCGGGGCACGGAAGCGTTCCGTCGCTCAGCGGATGCATTCCTCGGGGCACGGAAGCGTTCCGTCGCTCGGCGGATGCATTCTTCGGGGCACGGAAGCGCTCCGTCGCTCGACAGATGCATTCCTCCGGGCACGGAAGCGCTCCGTCGCTCAGCGGATGCATTCCTCGGGGCACGGAAGCGTTCCGTCGCTCGACGGATGCATTCTTCGGGACAGGGAAGCGTTCCGTCGCTCAGCGGATGCATTCCTCGGGGCACGGAAGCCTTCCGTCACTCGACGGATGCATTCTTCGGGGCAGGGAAGCGTTCCGTCGCTCAGCGGATGCATTCCTCGGGGCACGGAAGCCTTCCGTCACTCGACGGATGCATTCTTCGGGGCAGGGAAGCGTTCCGTCACTCAGCGGATGCATTCCTCGGGACACGGAAGCCTTCCGTCACTCGACGGATGCATTCTTCGGGGCAGGGAAGCGTTCCGTCACTCCAAGAATGGGTTCGCGGACCGAGGGGCCTTCCGGATGTTGAACGGATGATGTGACAAGATGCATGGAGGCGGGGGCCGGTCCCCGCAGCATAGGGACCGGCCGATTGCTGCGGTCACGTCGGCGGGCTAGGTAATAACGATCCCAACGGGTTCACTCCACGGACCGTACTCGTTGTTGCCGACACTTCTGACTCTGAAATAATACCAGGTCGCCCGTTCCCGATTGCCAATGATGGTCCGAACCAACGTCAACTGAGCGTAATCTTCGAATGATTCTTCCCCCTGCGGATGTCCCTTGCAAATCTGCAATTGGTAGGAACCGGCCCCGGGGTCTTTATCCCAACTCACGGTGACCTCCCCGATTTGCGGGCCGTTCTTCACCCTAAGCACGTGGCCTAAAAAAGAAACGGGCCGGGCGTAAATCCTTTTAGTCTTTTCCTTCAAGGTGAAGCCGTTGTTATGAAGCCACGCCTCGTCTTTATCCTTCTTTGCCCTGATCACGAGGTAGGCGGCGTTGATATAAACATCGTCCACCGCCGCCGAGGTGGCCATCTGGAGTCCTTTCGTCGTGCGCAAGTTAAGCGCCAAAGCCTTCTCCCATTCATTCGCGATGTTTTCCTTGTGGATCCTGAATTGCGGTGACGTCGGCACCCATGAGTCCATCAGGGTACTGATCTTGATGTGCGCAGCCTGTAAAGTGGCGGCATCATCGAGCCACGTCACAAATTGCGGAGGGGCCATACTCGCATGGTTCATCACGAATCTGTCCGTAGGGTTCATGTCTCTCCTCCCGTAAAATGAATTTTCTCCAATCTACCAGAGCATTCCACGCCGTCAAGTGGCTCGTCTCACCACCGCTCCCCCCCATACCCGGTGGATCGCTTAACGAATGCCCGTGGCGTAGCGTCACGGGTCGGAAGCCGCACCGCATGAAACAAGAAGCAAAGTAGTAACGAGGGTGGCATTAAGACGGACGCGCTGAGCATGTAGTATTGGACCTATCAATGCGGGTACTATTGGTTTGTGGGGGGATGCGCGCCGGAATGGAAACGATGCTGACTGCCGCCGGAGTTTGGCTGGCAGGTCACGGGGCAAACCAGCAACGGAAGTAGTGCCGTCTCAGGCGGACCGGGGAAAAGATGTGGGCTTACTGTATCAATAAAAGTTGCAGGAAGCACTAAAAGTCATAGACTTGCACTCATTGCACCTGCAGAAAGGAGGGTAGGCGGCTCGAGCAGGATGGATCTTTAGTTGCTGTCACAAGCAGTCACTCAAAAGGAGGATTCTATGGCAACGATTCTTCCCAAGCTGCGGGCAACACTGGGGCTTCTTCTGGTCTTCTCACTTATGGTACCGGCGTGGGCCGGGGCACAGACATCATTCAACCGGATCATCGTCTTCGGCGACAGCCTCTCCGACCCTGGCAACGCATTTGCCATCTCCGGCACGGCAAACACACCTCCCTACCAGTTCCTCGACGAGTTGCTGATACCAGACAGGCCTTACGCAAGAGGCGGCCACCACTTCAGCAACGGCATGACCTGGATCGAGCAGTTGGCACGTCAGCTCTCGCTTTCGGGCAACACCCGTCCGGCCTTCCGCGACTTCGGGGGCGCCGCGACCAACTACGCAATCGGCGGGGCCAGGGCATGCGACAAGGCAGGCAAGGCAACCATGAGCTACGAGGTAAACACCTTCCTCAACGTTTTCGGCGGCCACGCCCCGGCAGACGCCCTTTACGTCATTGAATTCGGAGGCAATGACATAAGGGACGCCCTCGATGAGCAGAATCCCGGCATCATCGATCAGGCGGTGTCGTCGGTACAGTCAAACATCACCGCCCTTTACAACGCAGGCGCCAGGAAGTTCCTGGTCTGCTTCGCTCCGGATCTCTCTCTTACCCCGGCGCTCATCGCTACCGACAAAGTAGTGCCGGGAGCGGCTACCGCAGCCCGCCAGATATCGCAATACTACAACTACCTGCTCGACTACCTTCTGACCTCGATGTCCTCCCAGCTAGCCGACATGGAGGTGGTAAGAGTCGACCTTTTCAGCACGCTGGGAGAAATAGTCGGCAACCCGGCCGAATTCGGACTCAGCGTCGTCGACGCCACCTGCGTCACGCCCGGCTTCGCCCCCTACGCCTGTAGCACTCCCAACACCTTCCTGTTCTGGGACGGCATACATCCAACGGAGAAGGTGCATTCCATTTTTGCGCAACGGGCGCTGTCTGAGCTGGTTAAGTGACCGGATGCAAAAACCGGAGCCTCTCGCAGAGGAGCTCCGGTTTTTGCCGTCGGCCCGATGCAGTCTCCTGCCCACCCTCTTTTCAATGCAATTCATGCAGCTAATCAGAAACTTACACTCTTTTTCATGCATCAAAGAGCTTGACTTCATCTCACTAAGACATACTCTTTTGACAGAGGTCTGTGATGCATGGTCCTCTTTAATCATTGCCGGATACAAGGCGCTGCTCCACTGATACAGATCTCCCCGACTTTAAGCAACAAGGGGCGTCGACCGGGCCGGAAAACCCGGCACCCTTTTGCCGCACCGAAATCGGAAAAGGAGGGACGATCATGAGATCTAAAGGGACAGTTGCCTCAATGACGACAGCGGTGATCTTGCTGCTCGCGGTGCTCGCCGGTTGTGCCACGGAGTTGAGCGGACCGCAAAAAGCGGAGCTCAAGTGGTACCGCAACAACGGACTGGCGGTCCAGGAGAAGGATCCCGCTACGGCGGCATGGCTGGGCATCCTTCCTGGTGGAGGGTCCTTCTATACCAGGAACTACGGCATAGGCATCGTCAACCTGCTTTGCTGGCCGATATCCGTGGCATGGGACCCGGTCAGCGGGTACAACGGTGCCGAAACGCTCAACTACATGAGCACGGTATCGGTGGTTGAGAAGAAACGCAACAAGGAGATCACGACGCTCGACTCGAAACTCGCAGCGGGTACCATCTCAAAGGATGAGTACCTGAAACTCAAAAACGAGTGCGAGAAGCGCTACTCACCGGAGATCTAGACATCTGACAGCGCCACAACACCCGCAAGAGACTTACACGAGAACCCGCGGCGGCGGGTTCTCGTGTTTTATTTCCCCACTTTTCCTGCCTTTGCAAAAAACTCGGCGCTGCCCGTACCGACCTCCCCAACCGGTCCCTTCATTCCAAGGCACCGCTCCTTCGACGACGATCACTTGACCATCGGACCTTTTTTGCATTGGCAAACTCCCCTTTTTATGAAATGGTACTTGGCCTAGCGGGAGATCAGGTCTTTCGGGAGCACCTATGAAAAAGATACTCGCCGTAGAAGACAGCAAGGTGTCGCAGGCCCATCTGCGCGACATACTCGAAGGCGCATATGAGGTCAGGGTGGAAGAAGACGGCGCATCGGCGCTCTCCGCCGTGGTGGAAATGCCCCCGGACTTGATTCTGCTCGACGTGAACCTCCCGGTGATGAACGGCTATGACGTTTGCCGCCGGTTGAAGGGTGATGTGAGGACGCGCGAGATCCCCATCATATTCCTCACCGGCTGCGATTCCGGGGGGGAAAAGGTGAAGGGGTTCGAGGCAGGGGCGGACGACTACATCGTGAAGCCTTTCCACCCCGAGGAACTCCTGGCGCGGGTCTCACTACACCTCGCTTCGAGGCGTGAAAAGCAGATGGCCCTAGAGCTCGAAAGGCTCAAGTTGCTGCGGGAAATGGCGGTCGCGATAAGCCACGAATTCAACAACCCGCTCACCGCGATCCTCTGGCACCTCCGCCTCGCCTCCCGCGATGTCGGCGATGAAGAAAAGGTCCGGACGCATCTTTCGGACATGCAGCTTGAGCTGGACAAGATACGCCGCATCGTGGCGCGACTGGCGGAAGCGTCCAGGGACGCGAAGACGGAGTACGTCATGGGCGAGGCTATGATAGACGTGAACCGGATCTGAGTTGCCGGTTGCGGCATTGCAGGAGAATCAGGCAGGAATGGAAAATTTCATCATCATCGGCGTGTTCGTACTGCTCGGGATGCTCTTTCGCCGTCTCGAGGCCTTCCCGAAGGATTCGGCGCAAGTGCTGAACATGTTCGCCCTCTACGTGTCGCTGCCGGCGCTTATCCTCCTCAAGGTGCCGCAGATCGTCTTCTCACGCGACATCCTCACCGCCGCGCTCGTGCCTTGGGGGATGCTCTTCCTGTCGGTGGCCGCAGTACTCGGGGCGGCACGGCTGTGGCACTGGGATCGTGCATCGGTCGGGGTGCTGCTCCTCGTGGTACCGCTAGGCAACACCTCGTTTCTTGGCGTCCCCATGGTCCAGGCTTTCTTCGGAGCGGCCGGCCTTCCCTACCTCATCATCTACGACCAGTTGGGAACCATGATCATCATGGTGACCTACGGCTCGATGATTCTTGCCCTCTACGGCAAGGACGGATCGGTGCGCCTGTCGGCCATGGTGCGCAAGATGCTTCTCTTCCCCCCCACCATCGCCCTGCTGGTCGCCCTTGCCGCCCGCTCCTGGCCTTACCCGGAGAAGCTCGCCCAGGCGCTGCAAAACGTCTCTCTCACCCTCGTCCCAGTGGTCATGACGGCGATCGGCCTGCAGATGAGGCTGAGACTGCCGCGCAGGGTGCTCGGGCCGCTTGCCTTCGGGCTGTCGCTGAAGCTCGCGGCGGCACCGCTCCTCGCCCTCGCGGTCTGCCGGATGGCGGGGGTTGCCGGCATGGTGGTCGACGTGTCGATCCTCGAAGCGGCCATGCCGCCTATGGTGACGGCCGGTGCGCTCGCCGTCGTCGCCGGGATGGAGGCCGACCTCGCCGTGGCCATGATAGGGATAGGCATCATCCTCTCCTTCGGAACCATCCCCGCCGTCTACTGGCTGACACGCCTCACCGCCTGACACCATGCTCCCCGCCGGGACTGCGCCTCCGGCGGGGCTTGCTCTGACCGCAGTTACAGGTGGAAATCTCCCGCCGCTTCAGGCTGGTAGAGGACCTTCTTCACCTTCAGCTTCTTCTTTCCGCCGGGCACCGCCCAGGCGATGCGATCGCCGGCACGATAGCCTATCAGCGCGGTCCCTACCGGGGCTAGCACCGATATCCGTCCCTTTTCCAGATCTGCGTCTGCCGGGAACACGAGGGTATATTCCAACTCCTCGCCGGAATCGAGATCCTGCAGACGCACCCGCGAGTTCATGGTTATGACGTCAGGGGGGATGCCCGCGGAGGGGACCACCTCTGCCCTTGTCAATTCCTGCTCCAGTTCCGCAAGGTATCTGCCGTCGCGCGACGACCTTTGTTCGACACCGCCGATCATCTCCTCGAGACGCTCCAGGTCGAACTCCGTGATGAATATCTGCCTACCCTTACCGCTTTGCTTCATTTTATTCTCCTTTTTTCGGGCAATAAAAAACCCCCGCGGGCTCATGCCGGCGGGGGTCTTGGTGTTGGTCTGTACGATAAAAGCTAAACCCTTCCCTCCGGCACCGACATGGAACGTGCGAGACCGCGCAGCAACGCGGCTGCGGTCAGGCGGGTAAAAAGGGCGGCATGAAAAAGACGGGTTGAGATCACGGCTGTGTTTTCCTCGAATCTTTTAGTCGTTAAGGTTCCCAACCCTAGCATCTTTGCATGTGGGCGTCAACAAGGGGAGGCGGTCCGGCAGTCGGGGGAGTTCTCACCCGCTTGCTTTGCCCGTGCGATAAGGAGTTCCTGCCGGACTTTTAGCGGCGGGCAGACTGCGGTGCGGACCGAAGGTCCCTGCAGCAGGTCTCCATCTTCTCGCGTAACGCCTCCATGACGCCCCCTACCACCTGGTGAAGCAATCGGACTTGCAGAATAGCGCTATGAGCGCGATCGCGAGCCAGATGCAGCATATGATGAAGATAAGTACGGCCATGTCCCTCCCCTTGAACTCTTATTCTGACTGAAGTAGCCCCACTAAACCTGCCGTCGCCGCGCCCAGGGTTCCCGTTTTTACAAAGGGAACAAAAGCGCTCCGTTGCTCACCCGGATGCCAGGCAGGCCAGGCTAAATCCCCCCTCGTCAGGCTCACGCAGTGCTTCGTGGGAAGCTGCACTCCCGTTCCCCAGTATTCTCTGAAGAACCTTTCCCAAGCCTGACGGTAACTGTCGCAACCGCTCTTTCGGGGATGCTTCCGTTGCCCAATCATATATATACAACTTCTTGAATGTCAACAGATTCATGCCCGCTCCGGTCGACTGACGCCGCCGATCGTCCAGAATCTCCTTGCAAATTCGCACGTGAGCGGGTACGGATGCTGTGATGAATAGTCTCTCCGGGAACATACGAAAGCTCTACGTCTTCTCTTTCCTGCAGATGATGCTGTTTCCGATGGCGATCATAACCCTCTTCTGGAAGGACCACATCGGGCTTTCGCTGACCCAGATCCTGCTTTTGCAAAGCATCTTCTCGGTGGCGACCCTGGCACTCGATTACCCGGCCGGCTACATAAGCGACCGGGTCGGCTACCGCTGCGCCCTCAACATCGCCGCGGCCCTCGGCATGGCGGGCTGGGGCATCTACATCTATGCGAACTCCTTCACCACCGTGCTGCTGGCGGAGATCACCCTCGGGATGTCGCTCTCCTTCATAAGCGGCTCGGACAGCGCCCTTCTCTATGAGACGCTGCGCGCACAGGGGGACGAGCGTTCCTACGCCCTGCATCAGGGACGCATGCACGGCTTCGCCCAGATCGGCGAGGCAGCCGGAGCGGTGATGGCCGGGGTGATCTACGCCTTCGAGCCGAGGCTCCCCTTCGTGCTGCAGGTCGCGGTATGGGGAGCCGGTCTCGCCGTCACGAGCCGCCTTGTCGAAACGCCACGGGAGCATACGCCCGCCCGCTCCCATCTCGCCGAGGCGATCGCCACCGCACGCTACGCCTTTAAGGAGAACCGGCACCTGCGCTATACGATCCTCCTCAACACGGTGCTGGGGGTCGCGTCCTTCTACCCGGTCTGGCTGATCCAGCCCTACATGCAGCACGCCCGCGTGCCGGTCGCCTGGTTCGGTCCCGTCTGGGCCGGCGCCAACCTCACCGTGGCGCTTTGCGCCTTGGGGAGTCACCGGCTGCACAACCGCTTGGGCGACCGCGGCATGGTGCTGCTCTTTCTCGCGCTGACGGCGGCGGGGTACCTAGGCCTCGGACTCTGCGCGGGGATTTGGGGTTTCCTCTTTTACTACCTGCTCACCTGCATGCGCGGCTTCCGGGGACCGATGATGCTCTCCCACACCCAGCAGGAGTCATCGAGCGCGAACCGGGCGGCGACCCTCTCGCTGCAATCGGTCTCCTTCAGGATTCTTTTCGTGGTGAGCGGTCCGCTGGTGGGAAAGCTGGCCGACGCGGCGGGGGTGGCGCGCAGCTTCTACTTCCTCTTCTACGCATTTATCTTCACCCTTCCCCTGCTCGCGGCCCTTTTCCTCAAGAACGCGCCGCGCCGGGAGGCCGAGGTGCCATAGTGCAGCGGGCGGGAGACCCGGCCGCAAAGGAGCAGAGCATGAACTACCGAGCCATAGCGAAAAAGCTGTTGCAGGAACAGCCGCAGACCATCGCGGTCCTTCTCGCCCGTCTCCCGGCGCAAGACGCCGGCGAGATCGTGAAGCTCCTCCCCGACTTCGTCCAGGCCGATCTCGTGCAGCGGATCGTGCACATAGAGCGCTTGCCCGACGAGGTGTTGGCCGAGATAGACGCGACGCTGGACGCTCTCTTTAGGAGCCGCTGACATGACCTACGTGAACCTGCAGGAGGCGCTGCAGATACTGGGGCTTGGGGAGCGGGCGACGCTGGGCGAGATAAAGGCCCGGCACCGGGAGCTGGTCAAGCGCCATCATCCCGATGCCGGTGCGCAGGGGGACCCGGAAAGGATCCGCCTGATAAACGCGGCCTACCGGATCGTTTCGGAGTACGTAGCAGGGTACCGCTTCTCGTTCACCGAGGACGAGTTCTACGAACAAAACCCCGACGAGCGGCTGAGGAACCAGTTCATGGACTTCTACCGGAACTGAGCAACCGGCAGCTTAGAAATCGTAACGCACCCCGAACATGACGTTGCTGGAACCGTAGGAGAGTTCGGTACCCTTCAGGCTGAAGTCTTTTGCCGCGCCCTGGTAGCGGTAAGAGAGGTCCAAGGTGATGTGCGGGGCCGCCTTTAAGGCCACGCCGGCCATGGCCTGGTACCCGAAAACGGTGTCGCTCGCATGCTCTTCAGTGTCGGAGAGCCTGCCGTCGAGCAAACCTATACCCGCCCCAAGGAAGGGACGCACAACCGACTTGATCGGGAAGTCATAGAAACCATTGAGCATGTAGCTCATCACCCTGAGATCCCCCTCGACGGGCACCGCACCCATCCCTACGAGATCGATGGTATCAGTATCCGCCTTTCGATAGCCGAACTCGGCCTCCAGGCGGACTCCGTTCTCCCACTGAAATCCGACGCTGGCCCCGACGGCAAAGCCCAGGTCATAGGTAAGGGTTGTCGTCTCGATGCCATCGTTGAAATCACTGTCATGGAAGAATGCGACTCCACCGTTGACCCCAACATAGGGGCCTGCCTGCGCTGCAGTTGCGACAGCGGTAAGTGCCGCCATCAGTAATGCTGCCGTGAGAATCCGTAGTTTCATGCGACTGTCCTCCTTTGCTGGGATCGGCTCGTAGAGCCCGCATACCGCGGACGCGGAATATGCAATCTCACTTGAAACACAAAGCATGCCTTTTGTAAGCATGCGAAATCACTACCGCGCTTCCTTGCTGAAAAAACATTAAGTGTTCCATTTTTTACTAGCAACTTGTCACTCGCGGTATTTTTGAATTATTACTGCCATTTAAAGACACTGTAAAAATTTTCACGTGTGCATTTTTTTACGAATCTTACAGAGGACGCTTGAATGTAGATACAGTCGTTGACTGCGAGTAACAGTAAAGAGTGTTGGTTTTGGGACATTTCATACAGCAACGGCGCAAAACACATACAATAAAGTTAGTAATACAAAATGAAAAGCCCCCCTTCCATCATCACCTCCGGCACGCCCCTCTCCCTGGCACCGATATGCACCGTTGACAACTTTGACGAAAAATAATACATTGTTTTAGCAATCCGGCACCACCGTCGCGTTTGCTGGAGATGTGGTGCTACGGGGGAGCAGAGCTTGAAGCATCCGGCTATCCGCCCGAAAAAACAGACCGAGTTCGTGAAGGAGCAGGAAATGGGCATGGCATTACAGTGCAAGTTCTTCGGCCACATCATCAGCGTCGACAAAGCGCTCGCCATACGCGAGGGCGCTACGGCAGAACAGAAGTACTCCCTTCTTTTCGAATGCGACAAATGCGGCAAACCGGTCCGCCCGCGCGCGGCGGGAGACAAGCACGTCGCGCACTTCGTGCATCTCAAGGAAAACCCCGAGTGCGGTTACGCCGAGCCCCCCAGGGAATACTGACCACCGCGCCGCGATGAAGCTGCTCACCCTCTTCTTTCTGGTCTCATTGGCGTCAACCGCCATCCCCGGACCGGCGGTCCTGTACGTGACAACGCAGGGGATGCGCGGCGGCATGCGCTCCGGACTTCCGGCCGCACTAGGCATCCTTGCCGCCGACGCCTTCTATATCGTCCTCTCCGTGACGGGACTCTCCGCGATACTCGCCGCATCGTACCAACTGTTCACCATCATGAAATGGGCCGGCGCCGTCTACCTGGTCTACCTGGGCGTGCGGATCTTGCTTTCGGGGCTCTCCGCTTCGGTTGCGCGGCAGACAGCCACAGCCAACTGCGGCACGGGTCGCTCCTTCCTGGGCGGTTTCGCCCTGCACGCGGCAAACCCGAAGGCGCTTTTGTACTTCGGGTCCCTCGTCCCGCAGTTCGTGACGCCGGGCAAGCCGATTGCCGTCCAACTTGCCGCCCTCGCGCTCATTCACCTCTCCACCGCTTCCTGCGTGCTCATCATCTACGCAGCGTCTTCCTCGCGTTTAGGTCGCTGCAGCGTAGGCTCGGGCGTCTCCCGGTTGCTGCGCTTCGCGGCCGGCGCCTCTCTCATCGGGGCGGGGGTCTCCCTCGGATGCCTGAGAAGAAGCAGCCCCTAAAGTAAGTCCCCCCATTTAAATCAAATCCCCCTGCCCCCCCTTTGCCAAGGCTACGGGGGGCAGGCTCCCCCTTCGCAAAGGGGGGAACGCGACGCCAGTTGCAGCGCTTCGTGGACACTCTTGTTGTTCGTGGACACTCCTGTTGCCATCCCCGGAATTCCCGGATGAACCTCACAAGGGGGGGGAACCTGAAGCCGAGTGCGGCACTTCGTGGAGACCGACGCCCTGTTTTCCCAGAATTATCTACAGTACCTTTCTACTGGCCCCTGCCCGCAAAGTTCCTTCGTTTCGCCACTTAAGAAGTTATTGACCGATCGCCATCTGTTATTGAAAAATAAAACGGCCAGTCGATAAGTTACAAGCAGGATACCGTATACATCAAAGGCCGGGATCGCGCTTTATTTTCTTCCCGGCCGTGTGATATATACGTAATTTTAAAATTACGTTACCGAATATTGCACTACAAACCGCACCACGACAATCACCAAGTGAAACGGTTAATTGTGCATGTCTTATCGAAAAGCTTTTCATGCACGACAACATCCAACTTTTATACCGGCAACGACCGCTTTCTAAGTTACGACAAGGATCACAGGTGAATTTGAGCATCGTAAAGAAGGGCACCATACTGACCGTCACCATCGTCATTACCGCGGTGAGCGTCACCACGTACGTCTCTTTGGCCAAAATGAGGCGGGAGATGGTGCGCGTGGCCACCGCGTCACAGGAAAGCAGGCTCAACACCTTTTGGGAGCTGCTCAGGCAAAAGGGAGCATGCCGGGTCGAAGGGAGCCGCCTGATGGCGGGGGACTGCGTCCTAAACGGCGACAACGAGCTTCCCGACAAGGTGGCGAAGATCTGCGGCGGGACGGCCACCATCTTCATGAATGACGTCAGGGTGGCCACCAACGTAGTGAAGGAGGACGGCAGCCGAGCGGTGGGGACGAGGCTCGAGGGTCCCGCCTACGATGCCCTCTTCAAGAAGGGGGAAGGTTACCGTGGCGTCGCGCCGATCCTCAACACCCCCTACTTCACCGCCTACGATCCGATCCGTGACAACAGCGGGCAGGTGATCGGCGCTTTATACGTCGGGGTGAAGACCGCGGATTTCCTCCAATCCTTCGAACACACGCGAACGACGGTGATCGCCCTGGCATTTGCCTTCACCCTTTTCGCCAGCTGCATCGCCGCCTGGTTCACGCGCCTGCTGCTCGCCCCGCTGAAGAAGGCGGTTTCCATCACCGAGGCCGTGGCGACGGGGGACCTCACCGTGGCGATTCCGGCGGGTGGAGACGACGAGGCCGGTAAACTCCTCGAGTCGTTGAGGGCAATGGTGACCGAGCTGCGCGGCATGATCAGCAGGGTGAGCGGGTCCGCGGAAAGCGTGCAGGGAATATCGGCCGACCTCTCCGCCGAAGCCGCGGGTGCTGTGGCGGCCGCGCGCCGCCAGCAGGGCAAAGTGATCGAGACGTCGTCCTACGTCGAGACCATCGCCGGCAAGGCCGAGGAGATCGAGAATGAAACGCAGCGGCTCGCCCGTGCTGCGTCGGAGTCCTCCGCATCGATCCTGGAGATGACGGCGACAACGGAGGAGGTAGCCCTCAACGCGGAGCGACTCACCTCGCTGATCGCCGAGGTGACCGCCTCGATCATGCAGAGCGCGAGCGCCAGCGGCGAGATCGGCGAACACACCGTGGCGCTCGTCTCCTCCTCCATGTCGACGGCGTCATCGATCCTGGAGATGGAAGCGGCCACCAACACGGTAAAGGGAAACGCCGTGCTCACCGCAGAGGTGGCGGAGGTCGTGGAACAAGACGCCCTCAAGGGGGTCGAGGCGGTACGGGCGATGCGCCAGGGGATAAGCGAGATCCGCGCCTCGTCCGGGGTCACCAACCAGGTCATCACGACGCTCACCGCGAGGACGCACGAGATCGGGGCGATATCCTCCGTGATCGACGACATCGCCAAGAGAACCTCGCTGCTCGCGCTGAACGCAAGCATCATCGCGGCGCAGGCCGGCCAGCACGGCAAGGCTTTCGCGGTGGTCGCCGAGGAGATCAAGATGCTCGCCTCGAGCACCGCCCGTTCCACCAGCGAGATAGCCGGCCTGATCGCCGGCGTGCAGGAAGAGACCGAGCGGGCGGTGAACGCGCTCAAGGAGACGGATCAGCGCATCGCGGCGGGAGAGGAGCTGAGTTCACGCTCCGGCGACGCCCTGGAGAAGATCGTGAGCGGCGTCTCCACCGCGAGAAGCCACATAAGCGGCATCGCGCGGGCCACGGCGGAACAGGCGAAGGGGACGGGCCTCATCCGGGAGGCGATGGACCGGGTGACCGACATGACCGAGCGGATCGAACGCGCCATCAGGGAGCAGTCCGGAGCCAAGGAAGCGATCATGGTTGCCTCTGAGCAGATGAAAGAATTGGCCGCACAGTTCCAGTGGGCGACCCGCGAGCAGAGCAAGGTGGGGCGCGACATCTCAAATTCGATCCTGGACGTCTCGGACATGTCGCAGAAGATCGAAAAGGCCTGCGCGGTGCAGGCCAAGGAGAGCACCCAGATCGCAGCGGCGGTGGCCGAGATCAACGCCGACGCGGACCGCTGCCTGCAGGCCGCGGCGCTTCTCGAGGCGGGGGCGGCGAAGCTCACCGGCCAGGTGGGCGTCCTGCGTGAGGGGACCGGCGCCTTCAGGCTGCAGGGAGGCCATTGAAAGAAGAGATGCGGTGTGCTAGCATCGGGCCCGGCCGCACGTCAGGAAAATCCCGACGGCTCCCGGAGCCGTCCGATGCCGAAGAGGTCGTTATGACGCCCTTTAGTTTTTTCGCCACCCCTTCCTTCAAGACGAAGATCGCGAAGATCGAAAAACACGACCCGCCGGGTCACGCGCGCATCCAGTCGGTCATCGACCGGCTCCTTTTGAACCCGAGCGACGCCGACGGCTGGATGCACGGAGAGTACCACGGCCGCCTGAAGAAGTACGTGGGGCGGCGCGACTACCGGCTCATCTACCACTGGTGCGAGCTCTGCCGCAAGGAAGGGCACAAGCTTCACTCCCAATGCGGCTTCTGCTCCGAAGTCACCGACAACAGCGTCATCTTCTTCGACGTCTACCACAAGAACGAGGCGAACAGGCTCTAGGCCATGAAGGCAAGCGAAACGACGGCAAAAAGGCGCCAGCAGCTTTTGCGCTTCATATCGAGGGACCTGCTCGGGCCGGTGGTGGGCAGGATGCCGAAATCGAGCATCGAGTCCCTTGAGAAGGCCTCGTACTTCCCGAACATCCGCAGACACATCCTCGACATCATCCCGGTAACCGACGCGCGCATCGTGAAACACGAGACCCGCGCCACGTATCCACCATTCATAAGAACCGAGGCGGTATTCAACAGGCGCAACCTCTACCTCTTGAATGACGCCACGGTTTCCCCATTCTCCGGCATGGCCTGGATCGGGAACCGGATCATCGAAGAGAGCGTCGGTTCCCTGCGCCGCATCATGGACTGGGGGGACGTGCTGCACGAGCCGCTCCTGCCGGTGACCGCACTTGCGAGTGCGGAGCCTGTGGTGGTTTGCCACCCCGCAAACTACTTTCACTGGCTCATGGAGGTGCTGCCGAACCTGCTTTTCACCGTTGCCAGGTTCCCCGAGGTGAGGATCGTTCTCCCGGAAGAGGTGCCGCGCTACGTGAGCGAAGGGCTTTCCACCGCGCTCGGCACCGACGCGGAGAAGCGCTTCATCCGATGTCCGGGCCCGGTACGTGTCGAGCGACTGGTGGTGCCGCAGTACCACACCCAGCCGGAATTCACCGATCCCCGGGTGATCGCCATGCTGCAAAGCGCGGTGAAGGGGAAGGTAGTGGCGGATGGGGCTCTACCGCGTGCAGGACGCGGCGGCAGGATCTACGTCTCGAGGGGGAAAAGCAGGCGGCGGTTGGCCGGCGAAGAACTGCTGGAGCAGCGGCTGAAGGAGATCGGCTTCACCATCCTGCACTGCGAGGATTTATCCTTCGCCGAGCAGATACGGGTCTTTCACGATGCGGAGACGGTGGTGGGGACGCACGGCGCCGGCCTCACCAACGTGGTCTGGTCGCAGCCGGGGGGCCGCGTCATCGAGATCTTCGCCAACAACTACGTCCTCGACTGCTACGCCTGGCTGAGCTTCAGCCGCGGCATGGAGTACCGCCACGTCGTCTGCGACACCGGGCACCGGATCGACGAGAAGGCCATGGACGAGGTGCTTAGCATGTGCGGGGGGGAACGACCATGAGGGGGGAAAGCGACAGATGTACGACTACGAGGAGCTGGTAAGCGCTGACCGGCCGGGATTCCGGCTGCCGGGATGGATCGCCTGCGCCCCCTTCGAGGAATACCTGGGGATGCGGATCGACGAGGTGAGGGACGGCCGCGCCGTGCTCAGCATGCCGTTCAAGGTGAAGCTCGCGCAGGGAAAGGGGCTCATGCACGGCGGCGCGGTCACCTCCATCGCCGACACCGCCGTCGCCATGGCCATCAAGAGCATGGTCCCCGAGGGGACCGACTTCGTCACCGTGGAGATGAATCTGAAGTTCCTCGCCCCGGTACATGAGGGGACGGTCCGTGCCGAGGCAAGGGCAGTCCCGCAGGGGGAGAGAAAGATCGCAGGGGAGGCCGACATCTACAACGGCGAGACGAAGGTGGCCGAATTCCGCGCCCTCTTCGTGATCAAGAAAAAGGGGTGATCCCCCCGCCCCGTCAGCGGTCCTGGAACTCCGGCGGCCGCTTCTCCAAAAACGCCCCCATCCCCTCCTTCTGGTCGAAGGTAGAGAAGCTGTAGCCGAAGAGCTCCGCCTCGTAGAAGCAGGCACGCGCAAGGTCCATCTCCAGGCCGTGCACGACCGCCTCCTTGCAGAGCCTCGCCGCGACGCGCCCCTTGGAGGCGATCTTAGCCGCCAGGGTACGCGCCTCTAAAAGCAGTTCATCCTGGGGGACCACCCGGTTCACGAGCCCTATGCGCAACGCCTCGGCGGCGTCGATCATCTCCCCGGTCAGGATCATCTCGAGCGCCCTCCCCTTGCCGATAAGCCTTGGAAGCCGCTGCGACCCGCCGAAGCCGGGGAGGATGCCGATGTTTATCTCGGGCTGGCCGAACTTCGCGTTTTGCGAGGCGAGGCGGATGTCGCAGGCGAGCGCCAGCTCGCACCCGCCGCCGAGGGCGTAGCCGTTGACGGCGGCGATGAAGGGCTTGGAGGAAGCCTCCATCGAGGCGAAAATGCGGTGCGCCAAAAGCGCGAGTTCCCGCGCCTCGGCCGAGATCATGTCACGCATGACCGCGATGTCCGCACCCGCCACGAACGCCTTCGCCCCCGCCCCGGTCACGATGACCGCCCTTACCTCCTGGTCCCGCTCGATCTCGACGACGACCTGCTCGAGCTCCTCCAGGGTACCCCTCGTCATCGCGTTCATGGCCGTGGGGCGGTTGATCGTCACCGTTGCGATGCGATCCGTCACTTCCAGCAACAGGTTTTCCAGTTCCATATGCCCTCCCGATATTAAGAGCTTCCGTGCCGGACGCGCGGACGTAGAGACGCAGCTTCTTTGCGTGCGTTATTAATGAGCATATCGGGTATTAAGCGACTGGCAACTACGGCATTAGGACAAGGAATTGAATCAACAATGAACAACCGGGCATTTTCACCTCTGAAGGCTCGGCACACGCTACCCGTAGATCCCTCTTCTCATCCGCTCCTGCATCAGCTCGTGCATCCGCGCATCGACATTTTCGGGCGTGACCCCATTTCTCAGGCAGATATCGCGCACGGCGGCTATCCGCCCGGTCTCCTTCAGTTGGTCCAGCCGCAGCAGGTGCCCGGTCCGCTTCCCCACCTGGAAATACATCCGCTGCTCCGGCTCAAGCTCGAGGAACCTTCTCGGCACCGCGGCCATCCGCTCCCTGCAGCCGGGGAGGTCGCAGTTCAACTCCTGGAAGAGGTTGTAGCCGTGGTCGCTTCTGACCGAGCTGGTGATGCCGCCAAGCCCTTCCAGGAACGTGAGGATTTCCCTCGCGAGCACCAGGTCCGGCGCGAAGCGGAAATCCATGTCGTTCGAGGGGAAGAGATCCTGTCCCTCCAGGATGTGCAGCGTCCTGAAGCGGATGAAGTCAGGGTTGATCCTGTTGATCACCTCGGCGCTCTCCTCGGCGTGCTCCCGCGAAAACTCCGTCCCGCCGAGCCCGGCCAGGAAGTACTCGGAGAGTTCCAGCCCGGCCCCCTTCACCTTCAGGCCGGCCACGATCTGTTCCTCCTTCGTCACCCCCTTTCGCACCAGCTTTAAAAGCTTGTCGGAGCCGGTCTCCATCCCGACGTGGATCCGGTTCAGCCCGGCGGCGGCGAGCTCCTTGAGGGCTGCGTCCGGTATGCGGGCGAGACTCGCGGAGCGTGCGTAGCAGGTGATCCTCTTCACCTCCGGGAACCGCTCCTTCAGGTGGACGAGAACCCGCACCAGGTGCTCCGGGCGGTAGGTGAGGGCGTCGGCATCCTGAAGGAACACCGATTCCATTCCCGAGCAGTACCAGCTCCAGGCCGCCGGCACCTCCTGCCGGTTCCCGACCAGTGACTGGAGCGGCTCGCCCGCAGCGATCCTTTTGATGAAGTGATGAATGCAGTCGATGTCGCGGATCACCTCCTCCGGCGGCCGAATGGAGAACTTCCGCTTCTTGTAGAGGGAGCAGAAGGTGCACCGGTTCCAGGGGCAGTTCCGGTTCACGCGGATGAGGAGGCTTTCCGCCTCGCTTGGGGGACGTATGGGGCCCTGTTCGAACCCTGCGTATGCTCGCATGGCGATCTCCTGAAACTCCCGGCTATCTGTTCAGCAACTCCACCGCCAGCCCCACCCCGTCGAGGGAGGGGAGAACTGGAAATGTTCGACTTCGGCAGCGCATATGTATTGAACCCATTTCATCCACAGTCGGCCGTCGCCCGTTTCGCGACCGGCGCCGTCTAATACCCGAACCTGGCCGAGATGTCGGCGGCGCCCTGTTTCAACAACGGCACCAGCTCCCGCTCCATCCGCTCGAGCGGGAAACGCTGCGAAGGCCCCAGGATGCTGAGCGCACCGATGACGCGCGAGGTGTAGTCGCGGATCGGCGCTCCGACACTCGTCACCCCCTCGTTCAATTCCTCCATCTCGACCGCGTACCCCTGCTGGGCGACCAACCGCAGTTGGTGTCTCCAGCGCTCCGGATCGACGATGGTGTGGGGTGTGTGCTTTTCGAATTTGTTGGTGGAGGCATACCTGACGATGGCCTCCTCGGCGAAGTGGGCCAGGAGGGATTTCCCCGGCGCGGTGCAGTAGGCGGGGAGCTGCACGCCGAGGGGGGGCATGACGCGCAGGTTGTGATCGCACTGCACGGCGTCCAGGTTGATCACGCTGTAGTCGGACATGATGGAGACGCAGGCGGTTTCGTTGCAGGCGGTGACAAGCCGCTCCATAACACCACGCGACCTTCCCAGCCCACGCTGCCTGAAGGCGTTTTGGGAGAGTTCGACCGTCTTGAAGCCGAGATGGTACCGTTCCGTCAAAGCGTCCTTGCCGAGGTAATTGTGCACTTCCAAGGTGGCCAGCAACCGGAATATGTTGTTTTTGGGCAGCCCGAGGCGGCGGCTCAGCTCGGTCAAGCTGATTTCGTGGTCGTCCCCGAGGAACTGTTCCAGAACGTCGAGCGCCCGGATGACGCTCCGGTTGAAGTCCGTTTTTTCCTTCCCCTTTTTCATGGCCCGCTTCCTCTGAACGCCCCCCGCGGCTGCCCGACAAAACCATATAATGGTATTTGCGCACTTCAATACCATATACAGTTTTCCGTGTCAAACAACTAAAGACATCCGGGGGGGTGTTCAGATTCAGCGGCTGGAAAGTGCTACCTCGATGGGGCTACGTTGCAACGGCGCGCCCTGATGTTCCGGCCCATCAGGCGAGCCGGAACCGGCCGACCAGGCGCTGCAACTCCTGCGCGGTGCCGTTTAGCTGGGCCGCGGCGACGGCGGACTCGCGTGCCGACGAAGCGGTACCCTGCACCACGTCGGTCACCTGCAGGAGGCTTTGCGAGATCTCGGAGGTGGTGGCGGTCTGCTCCTCGGCCGCCGTGGCGATCTGGTTTATCTGCATGGTGAAGGCCTCGATGCGCTCCCGGATTCCGGCAAGTGCCGCCCCCGAGCGGGAGGCCTCGTCGGTCCCCGCCTTCACCTCCTGCACCCCCTGATCCATCACCGCCACGGCGTCCTTGGTCTCCGCCTGGATCGCCTTGATCATCACGCCGATCTCCTGGGTGGCCCTGGTGGTCCGTTCGGCGAGTGCCCTCACTTCGTCGGCCACGACGGCGAAGCCGCGCCCCTGCTCTCCGGCGCGGGCCGCCTCTATGGCGGCGTTCAATGCCAGGAGGTTCGTCTGGTCGGCGATGTCCTCGATGGTGCCGATGATCTCCCCGATCTGGTCGCTGCGCGCGCCGAGGCTCGCCACGGTCGCCGTCGACTCCTGCACCTTGGCCGCGATCTGGTCCATCACCGCAACCGTTCTCCCCACCACCTCCATGCCGTTATGCGCCGACTGGGTCGCCCGCTGGGCCTCCTCGACCGCCATCTGGCAGTTCTGGGCGATGTCGTTGGAGGTCGCCGACATCTCCTCCCCGGCGGTCGCAACACCTGCGGTCTTGCCGACCACCTCGTCCGCGCCGGTCGCGATCTGCTCGGCCGAAACGCTCACCTGTGCCGCGGCGGCGCTCACCTCCCGGGCGGAGTCCGACACCCTGACCAGGATCTGCCTGAGCGAAAGCGCCATGGCATCCACCCCCCTGGTGAGGCGCTCCACTTCATCCACCGGCTCCGCCGCGTCCTCCGTCACAGAACCGACCGAGGCAAAGTCCCCGGCGGCATAGCTCGCGATCCCATCGAGCAGGCGCACCACCGGGCGGGTCACCCACCGGCGCACGAGCAGGGTGGATACGCCGACCAGCAGGAGGCAGACAACGGCGATGGAGCCTGCAACCGTGTTCCGCACCACGTGGGCCACGGCGTGGAGCTCTTCATCGGCTGCGCCGATGCAGACGATCCAGTTCCACTCGGGGAAGTACCGAAAGAACAGAACCCTTTCCTCCCCCGTCCCGGCCGCGGCGTAGCGGCTCACCCCCGACTTCCTGAGCACCATATCCCGGACCGACTTGCCGACCTCCGCGGGAAGCGCCGCGGCACTCGCCGGCTCGATGACCATCTTCCCCTGGTCCGGTCCGTCTTTCGCCTCCAGAGCGAAGGCGTAACCGGATTTCCCCACCACGGCCCCCTTGAACCGTTCCTTAAGCGCCTTCAGGCCGTCGGTGAAATCAAGCCCGACGAACAGGGTCCCGATCACCCGCCCCTGGCCGTTTTTAAGCGGCAGGTAGCGCGTCATGTAGTCCTTGTTGAAAAGGGTCGCCTTGCCGGTGAAGTCCTCGCCGTTTAAAAGGCGCCGGTAGGCGGGGTGGTTGCGGTCGAGCGCGGTACCTAGGGCGCGGCTGCCGTCCTCCTTCGTCAGCGAGGTGGCGACGCGGATGAAATCGTCGCCGCTTCTGACGAAGACGGTGGCGACACCCCTGGTCGCCTTGGTGAAGCGGTCCACGATCCCGGTGTTCCCGTTAAGGACCGTGGTGCCGGCAAGCATCACCGGAGTTTCCCGCTCTCCGGTCCTGACCGTACTTGAGTGGTCCACCTCGAAGCTTCCGGGGAAACCGGAACGGAAGAGGTCGCCGAGTTTCACGGCGCCGTCGCTGAGCGCGCCATGGTAGGAGGACATGGAGCTTACCAATAGCTCGGTCTGCAGCGCGAAGTGCCGCTCGGCGTCCCCGGTTACCCGCCTGCTCACTGCGGCGGTGAGGACCGCGGTCAGAACTGCCATGACGGCGATGATCACCACCCCCTGCCCCACTCCCAACTTGGTTGCCAACGAATACCTCGAAGCAAGCGACATATACCCTCCCTGGCTTTGTCGTGGTGCGCGGAGGCCGGCCGCTTCCGCGCGGTTTCAAGAGCATGGGTGGGATATCGGATGCGAATTTGTAAACTTTAATTTTATTTTTACAATCGATCGGGTGCGCGCAGCAGGCAGCCGGGGCAGGCGCGGAGGTGAAAAGGGGACCGCATCTGGTACTCTCAAAGGCGGTCGTGCCGAACTAATGAGGCAGGGAGGTGAACATGCCGCAGTGGGTGCTGTTTTGCATCATAGGGATATGCGGAGGGGTGGCTTCGGGGCTTTTCGGGGTGGGGGGAGGGATCGTCATCGTCCCCGCGCTGGTTTACTGGGCGGGCTTCTCCCAGCACCGGGCGACCGGCACGAGCCTCGCCGTCCTCCTTCCCCCCATCGGGCTCGCCGCGGCGCTCGAGTACTACCGGCACGGCAACGTGGACATAAAGGCGGCGCTCTTCATCGCGGCGACCATGCTGGTCGGGGCCTGGATGGGGGCCTATTTGGCCAACGAGATGAAGGGACCGCATTTGCGCCTCATGTTCGGGGTCTTCCTTACCGGCCTCGGCATCTACCTCGTCTACGGCGCCTCGAAGCGGCTTGGCTGGCTCTAGCTCAGTGCCCGTGCCGGTGGTGCGGGTCGGGTGCGTGGACGTGGGAGTGGGTCACGGGGTGATGGACGTGGAAGTGATGGTGCGGCTCCCCCTTCTCTCCCTCCTCGTGCTCGTGCAAGTGATGCTCGTCGTGCACGTGGGGATGGGCATGCGCCAGTTCCTCGTGGCTGTGGCGGTGGCAGTGAACCTCGAGGTAAAGCAGGAAGATCCCCGCAAGCATGAGTGCGGTGGCGACCCAATAGGCGGCGGGGGGGCGCTCACCCAGAAGCACGACAGCCAGAAGCGTCCCGAAGAAGGGGCCCACGGCGAAAAAGGTCGCGGTCCTCGCGGCACCGATCCTGCGCAGCGCCTCGACGAAGAGGACGAGGCTCAGCCCGTAGCTCACGGCGCCGATCGACATCGCCCCGATCACCTGTCCCGCCGTCACCGCCCCACCGGGGAATATGAGGGCGAGGAGCAAGGAGAAGGCACCGGCGCAAAGCCCCTTCACCGAGGCGAGCACAGTGGAGGAGATCTCGTCGACGTCGCGGGTGAGGTTGTTGTCGATCCCCCAGAAGACGCAGGCGACTACCACCAGGAGTCCCGGCAGGGAAAAGGTGAGCCCTCCCTGCGCCTTCAGGACCACGAGGCACGCCCCGGCCAGGATGAGCACCTTGCCGGACCAGACGTAGGGACCTATGTACTCCCTGAAAACAAGCCAGGCGATGAGGGTGGTGGCCACGGTCTCCAGGTTCAGAAGAAGCGACACCTCGGAGGCGGTGCCGTGCTTGATGCCGAAGGCAAGGCAGACCGGGGCGATGACGCCCCCGGCGACCACGGCACCCGCCAACTTCAGCCGGTGCCTAAGAGAGAGCCCGCGCAGTTCCCGAAGTGAGCTTTTCTTCTGCGCGAGGAGCACACCCTGCAGCCCGACTCCGGAGCCGAGGTAGAGAAGCCCGGCAAGAAGGGGCGGCGACATCCCGCCTATGACGAGCTTGCACAAAACCGGTGACACGCCGAACATAACGGCGGCAAGAACGGCGCAGATTTGTCCGGATGAAAACCGCACTTCTCCTCCTTCCGGGTCAAGGCAGCGGTGCCGCGCGCCTTAGGCCGGGCTTTCTCCCGTTACATGAAGAGGAGGAAGCCGTTCGCGAATTCGACGAGGCCGATGAGACCGACCGAGACGCCGGCGACCCAGACGTACTTCTTCTTCAACAAAGCGGCGATCGAGGAGAGCAGGATCGCGACCTGCAGGAAGATGACCGCCACCCCGAACGGACGCCCGTGGCGCTGGGCCGCGTCCCGCTCCTTCTCCAAAAGCTCCGCCTTCTGCTTTATCTCCGCCTTCTCCTTCTCGTACTTGGCGATGCGGTCGCCGGAGGCCTTGAGGGCCGCCACCGCCGCCGGATCGGACGTCTTCCCCCCCCGGTGCGCTTCGCGCTCCAAAAGGCCGCGGTCCATCTCGGCGAGCGACTGCTTGATGCTCTTGGCCTGGTAGAAGGCCCACTGGTCCGAGGCCTGGTTCTGCACCAGGATGGACCTCGTCGAATAGCCGCCCCCCTTGAAGGTGGCCAGGGTGGCGCAGACGGCCAGGACCACGGTGGTGAGGGCGAGGTAGTTGAGCCAAGGCTCTTTTTTTTCTTCCTGTGCCATGAAAGGGACCTCCCGATGATGCAATTGCTCTTTTGCGCGGCCGCGGCCGCGGCGGAGGACAAAGATACCTCAATCACGCCCGCTTTTCCACCGTGTTTACCTCATCTCACAGCAGAGCGTTGATCTATCATTAACGATGCGCGTTTTGGTATAATTGGTCATGGACAGACAGCAGCACTGTCACTGTGCAAAGGAGGCACACGATGAACGTTTTCGATTGCGCGATAAAGATAGAGGAAGAGACGAGGGAATACTACGAGGGACTGAAGGAGGAGGCCATGGAGCCCGAGATGAAGATGCTCTTCTCCATGCTGGCCGCCTCGGAAGAGGAACACAAAGGCAGACTTTTGAGGCTGAAACAACGGATGGAAGGGGGAGCGGTGACGGGGCTCAACCACGGAGCCTGCAGCTTCAGGCCGCTTCTGAGTCAGCGGGAACTCCTGGATGAGTGCGAGCGGGATCCGAACCTGTACCGTTTCGCGGTGGGAAACGAAGAGCGGGACATCCGCTTTTACGAGGAGCTGGCGGCCGCGGCCCCGGACCGGAGGACCCGCAGGAGCCTGAAGATGCTGGCGGCGGAAGAGCGCCGGCACCTGGAGAAGATCGAGAACATCTACTCCTTCGTGGAGACGCCCAGGACCTACCTTGAATGGGGTGAGTTCAGCAACCTGAGGGAGCTGTAGCGGGAAAAAGGTCCGGGACAAGGAAAAGCCCGCCGTAACGGCGGGCTTTTTCCATGCAGGGGGGGGGCGGCCTTGCTCATTCCGCCCGGGCCTTGTCATCGGCGCTGTCGGGATCGCATTCAGGGCGCAGGTAGCGCTCCAGCTCCTCGAAAGCGCCATCGGCGGTCAGCTTGAGCGCGCTCACCGTATCCATCTCGAAGGTGGTACCCTGCTCGAGGTACCGCTCGTGGAGGCGGTCCACCAGATCCTTTAGCTGCCGCATCGAGCAGTAGGTCTGCTTCAGGATCACGTAGTTGCTCTCGGCCAGCTCTTTCAGCCTCTCGTCCCGCAGCTCGTTCGTCATCGCCCCCTCCCCTCCCGGTGCCTAGCGCCAGCTGATGCAGTTGACCGGGCAGCTGTCTATTGCCTGCTGTACCTTGTCACGTTCCCCCGGGTCATTGGCGTAGACCTCGGAGACGCCGCTTTCGTTAAGCCGGAACACCTCCGGCGCGATGCCGACGCAAAGCCCGCATCCTATACATATCTCCTGGTCCACGTACGGCTCGCTCCCCATGGTCTCCCTCCTCGCGCCTGCCATGATCAAAACGGGTAAAAGATACACGATGGCGGGAAAAAGTCTAACGATCGCGGCGCGTGCGGCAATGGGTATGCGGAAGGGGGCCGGTTGACGGGGAAGCGCCGCGAGGTGGTTACTTCGGTTTGTAGGTAAAGCAGTCGGGATGCGATTCGTGCATGCCGACATCAACGGCGGAGGCGGTGCATTCGAGGGACTGGTTGTAACTGCAGTTCTCCACCTTGCAGGCCCCGATGCCCCCCTGGACATCGATGATGCCCCCCTTCTGGCTCCCTTGCATGAAGGTGTCGCACTCGGGGCAGGTGTCACCGGGACCGCCAACGGTGATGGCGAGCGTGTGGCAGGAATTGTGTTTGTTGTAGGCGCACTGCGTAACGTTGCAGGAAGTGATCTTGACCATCTGCTTTTCCATAGTCTGTCTCCTTTCGGCCCCCTTCGCGCATTGGGAGTTTTTAACAGACCGGGTTAGATAGTCAAGCCGGAGGGTGCGCCGCTAGTCGCAGCAACCGGATCCCTTAAGGCCCGGGAGCTTCTTCTCCCTCAGCCACTCGTTGATGAGGCCGCTCGCGCACCCGACCCCTGCGTCCACCTTGATGGCGGAGGTGGGGCAGTTGAGGGCGCAGGCGCCGCACTCCATGCAGGCGTCGCGGTCGGCAAGGGCCGCCTTTTTCTCCTCGATGCGGAACACCTGGTGCGGGCAGACCTCGACGCACCTGCCGCAGCCGACGCAAAGCGCAGCGTTCAGTTCGAGCGTCACCACCGATGCCAGGTACCTGAACCCTTTCATGACATCCCCCAGGTGAGGACCCGGCCGGCGATAAGGACCAGAAGCGCGACGCAAACCGCCCCCGCCATGACCGGAAGTCCCAGGCGCATCTCCTTTTTCACCCCGGATCTCGAGGTATAGGTGGTGCAGCCGGTGAAGTTCAGGGTGTAGAAAGAGGAGACCGCTGGGAGGGCGAGGAAAGCGGCCAGCGCCGTCGTCCCCCCCCACCCGTTCCCTCCGCAAAAGAGGTAGAGCAGAGCGCAGTAGGCGAGCCCGGCAAAGGCCCCCTTGACGGCAAAGCTGCGCGAGGGGAGCAGGGGAAGGAGCGCGGGGCCGACCGCCACCCCGGTGAAGACCGCCCCCAAGAAGGCAAGGGTCGCGGCGGTTGCGGCGGCAATCCCGAAGAGGAGCCAGCCTGCCAGGAAAACGAGGAGCGCCACCGGGGCGATCGGCTTTACCGCGAGGACCAGTTCCACCGGGATCAGTACCAGCCGGTCGTACCAGTTGAAGGAGAGCTCGCGCATGCGAGGCGTGGTGACCTGGCCGTTGTCCAGGTATTCGGGGAGATCGGCGGCGTAGGCGCAGGCGTAGGCCACCTCGAAACCGCTCTGTTTTTTCACCCGATGCGCAGAGACGCCGGCCGCCCCCATGATGGGGAGGATGAGGCGCCGGTGCCCGACCACTTCGCTAAGCATGACGGCCTCGATGCGCCGCACCAGTTCGCCGGTGCCGAAGGTCCCCTTGCCGGCCGCGCACCAGACGTTGATCCCGAAAGTCTCCAGCACGAGGAGCCAGACGCTGCGCCCGGAAAGCGCGCCCCGGACGATGTCGTAGGTCATCCGGTAGTTCGCGGTCACCACGACCGGCGCCTGTGCGTCGGGCTCGCCCACCGCGTAGAGGCCGGGGGGAACGAGGAAGTTCATCCTGTTGATGCCCCAACGGGCTTTGCAGGCGCCCAGATGGTCGGCCGGGGTGAGCCGGGAGGTCACCTGCGGGACACGCCCTCCTTCGGTCTCGAGCCAGCGCATGAACCCGGGCACCTTTTCCGTGATCTCTCCGCCACCGGCGGAGGTACGCGGCCCTCAGCAAGGGGGGGCGTCGGGATCCTGGGAAGGGGTGCAGACCTTCTCGCGCTTGGGAGCGGCCAACTCGATCTTCTTGAACTGTCGCGTCTTCATATGCACACCCCGGCGGCACGAACATGAGGCTGCGGGACCACCCTGGTTCATGCCGCTAAAAGCAATGGGGGAAACGGCACCGGCCGTCCCCCCCGTTTACTTAGCGGCATTTGCCGAGCCAGGCAAGTTAAATCTCTCCCACTAGCGCGCGTCGGCAAGCTCCTCGAGCTTCTTTTTCGCCGCGCGGTACCCCTGGGTCGAGGCGCGGCGCAGCCATTTCTCCGCCTCGTCGCGGTTTTTCTCGCCCCCCACACCGTAGAGGTACGCAACGCCCAGGTCGTACTGTGCCGCCGGGAGCCACTGCTCGGCCGCCTTCAAAAGGAGCTCGCGCCCCTTGACCGGGTCTTCCGCAAGCCCCTCCCCCCGCAGGTACAGCATGGCGAGGTTGTATTGCCCGAGGACGAACCCCTGATCGGCAGATTTCCGATACCAGCGTGCCGCCTCCTGCACATCCCGGGGGGTCCCCACCCCGGTCGCGTAGAGCACGCCGAGACGGGACTGGGCCTCGGCACTCCCCGCCTCGGCCTGCTTTTTCAGCTGTACCACGTCGACGCCGTCATATCCGCACGCGGGCGCCGCGGCAAAGGCCGCCAGAAGCGCTGCCGCCGCCAGAGTTACAAATTTCATGTCACCTCCCGAGCATTCTTAATAGTGTCTCCCCTGACAGCAAGGACCTTGCCACCTTGGGGAAAATACCCCATGAACCCAGCCGCAGTCAGACAAACGGGTTCGAGGGAAGCGCGGTGCGTTGATCCGTGTGAGACATTTCACCCATAACGCCGGGGGTGATGGGGGCAAATCCCCCCCAACCGCCCCGGCTTTCCCGTGGATCCCCGTCGAGCAAAGGTAAAACCCCAGTGGTTACCCGCTCTTGCAAAAACGGCATGATGCGGGCACCAACATTGCATTCGATTCGGCAACCGGCGCGTCTCCTGGGGGGGAGGCACGTCGGCAGGTGCAGCGGAAGAGAGCCGCAGCATTGCGTAGGCAAGCTGAAAACTTTTCTACATTCAATGAAAAAGACGGAGGAAAACTCTCTATGAAGAAGATCACCATCCTGACCGCCATTGCCGGTCTCACCCTCGGTGCCTCTCTCGCCTACGGCTACACTGCCGACGGCGGCGGGGTCGTCGGCTCCAAGCACGACATGAACATGCTCTCTGGCGCCGCACCGGATTCCCAGGGCCGCGTCTGCGCCTTCTGCCACACCCCGCACCACAAGGTCGAGGCTACCGAGCTCGACTACAACCCGCTCTGGTCCCACAAAGTGAACGTTGACACGAGCTTCGCTCCGTACGAGTCCGTGACCTTCAACAGCACCATCGCCGGCGACCCGCTCGCAGGCCCGAGCCGCCTCTGCATGAGCTGCCATGACGGCGTCATCGCAGTCGACCAGCACTACGGCAACACCGGTACCGCTCTCGGCGGCAAGATCACCGCTGACGGCTTCGGCGACATCGCCATCGGCAAGTTCTCCGACCTCTCCAACGACCACCCGATCGGGTTCGACCTGACCGGCATCCACACCACCGACCCCGGCATCAGGGACACCCTGAAGGCCCCGAACAACAGCACCCTCAACACCCAGCCGATCACCACCCTCGGCTTCAACAACGGCAAAGGGCAGATGCTCATGACCTGCGCTTCCTGCCACGACGTCCACAACAAGGACAACAAGGACACCGCGTTCCTCTACGAGAAGCAGCTTAACTCGCAGTTCTGCGTGATGTGCCACGACAAGTAACAAGCAGTCGACCGTCCCGGGGGTGACCCCGGGACGGTAAAAAAGAGAAACAGGCAACCGCAACACAGAAACAGGAGTACAAGACATGCATGTTCGTCTTTTTCGTTCCGCAGTAGCGCTCCTCGCTGCCTCCGTTCTCACCCTAACCGCCGGTTGCGCCACCGGCCCGAGCCAGCAAAGCCACGGCCCGGTGTTCTTCCCTCCCTCCCCGAACCTCCCAAGGCTCCAGTACCTGACCAGTTTCAGCAACTCCGCAGACGTAGCGGGAAGCTCCGGCGACTCGGTGTCCATCGTCTCCTTCGGCAAACAGGAAGAGCAGAAGGTGAGCAGGATCATAAAACCCAGCGGCATCACCACCCAAAACGGCAAGCTCTACGTGACCGACATCGCCGGGCAGCTCTTCGTCGTGGACCTCCCCAACAAGAAGATGGAGCAGCTAAAGGGGAACGACGGGATGGGCAAGCTGAAGAAACCGGTGGGGGTTGCCGTAGACAGCACGGGCTTTGTGTTCGTTTCCGACATCGAACGCAAGGAGGTGCTCATCTATGACAACAACGGCGAGTACCTGAAAGCGATAGGGGGAGATCTGGGCTTCACGCCGACCGACATCGCGGTCGACGACGAGAACCTGTACGTGCTCGACACGAGGAAATCCGTGATCCGCGTACTGAACCCGATGACGGGATCGCAGATCCGCGAGATCGGAAAGACGGACGACCCGAACCAGTCCCTGAGCCTCCCCACCCGTATGAGCCTGGACGATAAAGGGGTCTTCTGGGTCACCAACGCCGGCAGGGGCACGGTGACCTCCTACGACCGCGACGGCCACTTCCTCGGCACCTTCGGCAAGTTCGGCGACGGCATGGGGCAGTTCGCCCGCCCGAAGGGTATCACCACGGACGAGAACGGATACGTCTACGTGGTCGACTCCGGGCACCAGAACGTGCAGATCTTCACCGACAAGGGGCGCCTGCTTGGCTACTTCGGATCCGCGAAGCTCCCGGTCGGGGGGATGAACCTGCCGAGCGACATCTCCATCAGCAAAAAGAACCTGGATTACTTCCAGAAGCTCGCGGAGAAGAACTTCGAGCTCACCGAGGTGATCTTCGTGGCGAACCAGTTCGGCGAGAACAAGATCGGGGTGTACGGCCTTGGCAAGCTGAAGGGGGTGGACTACGATGCCGCCTACCGCAAGGCGGCGGAAGAAAGGGAGCACAAGGCCCAGGAGATCCTCAAGGAACGCAAGAAACAGCAGGAAATGCAGGAACAGCAGAACAAAAAAGACGCGACCGCAAGGCTTTAACGACCGCTTCGGCCCCGCCGGCAGCAGTCACATCTGCCGGCGGGGCCCTCCAAACTCCCACCTATTTCCACTGTTCCAGATCAATAACACCAAGACGCGCCGCATACCGCACGAGTTCCATCCGGCTGTGCACATCGAGCTTCTTCATGAGGTTTGTGAGGTGGTTCTCCACCGTCTTCACGCTGAGCCCCAAATCCGACGCGATCTGTCGTATCACCCCACCTTCGGCGACCAGGCGCATCACCTGCTGCTCCCTGGGGGACAAAAGCGCGTACCGTTCGTCGCACACCGTGGCTTCCCCCTGACCGGAATTCCCCAGGTTCGCCACGATGTCCTGCGAGACCTGCCCGTCCAGGAAGTACTCGCCGCGGCTTAGGGCGTCCATGGCGGCCACCAGTCGCGTACTGGTCGCCTCCTTCATCACGTAGCCGCGCGCTCCGGCCCTCAGGGCCTCGGCGACGTATTCGAACTTGGGATGCATGCTCAGCATGAGTATCTTCACCGACGGGACCTCGCGCATGATCTGGCGCACCGCCTCGATGCCGCTTATATCGGGAAGCGAGATATCCATGGTCATGAGTTCGGGCTTCAGCTCCCTGGCAAGCGCCAGCGCCTCGGCGCCGCTTCCCGCTTCACCGATGCAGTTGTACTCGGAGGTTCGCTCCACAAGCCCCTTCACCCCTTCCCGAAACAGTGGGTGATCGTCAACGATGATGACCCTGCTTTTTCCTTCCATGCAAAAAACCTCCTCGAATTGAAGCCGGCGCCGCAAGGGGCGCTAGGCGATGGGAATCTCCACGGCGATGCGCGTCCCCTTCCCGGGGCGCGAGGTGAGCTCGAAGGAGCCGTTTAAAAGCTCGACCCGCTCGGCCATGCCGACAAGCCCGAGCCCACCCTTCCCGGCAGGAACGGCGCGGGCGGGGTCGAACCCCCTGCCGTTGTCGGTGATGCGCATCCTGAGCACCGGGTGGGAAACGACGAGGCTTACGGTCACCTCGCTTGCCCGCGCGTGCTTCACCACGTTATGCAGCGCCTCCTGGAAGACCCGGTATAGGGTTATTTCACCCTCATGGGGGAGGCGCACCCCGTCGAGGCCGTGGGCGGAAACGCGGACGTTCACCCCGTGATGGGTCGAGAAACTGTCGCAGTCGTGGCGGATGGCGTCGACAAGCCCCAGCTTCTCCAGCGGCGAGGGACGCAGGCCGGCGCAGATGGTGCGGATCGACTGCACGCTGTCCCTGAGCACCTCGGAGAGATGACGCATCCGGGCGGGAGCATCACCCGGGGAAGAGGCGAGGTCCTCGGCGAGAACGTCGACGATGATCTTCGCGGCGTTCAGGCGCTGACCTAGGTCGTCGTGCAGCTCCCTGGAGAGATGCTTTCTCTCGTCTTCCTGCACGCTCAAAAGTTTCCGGGTGAGGGCGCGCACCTTGTTCTCGGCCTCGCGTCGCACGGTGATGTCGCGGGCAACGGCCAGTTTCGTGCGCTGCTCGATGCCGGGCATCCGGACGGGAAGTTCGATGACCGAGTACCAAAGCTTGGTCACCTCGTTGTAGAACTCCTTGTGCAGGGGGCGCTCGGAGTCGAAGAACCCGTCGTCGACGCAGCAGTCCTCGCAGCGGGTCTGCTGGCCGCGGCAGACCTGGTAGCAGAAGTCCTGTTCGAGGTCCCCCAAAAGCCCCTCGCGCATCTTGCGGTTTGCATAGACGATGCGGTAGTCGTCGGTGACGACGTAAACGCGGTCCTCCATGGCGTCCAAAAGAAGCCTAAGGGTCTCCTGGGTCGCATGCATCGCCTCGCCGATCAGCTTGCAGTCGGTGCGGTCCAGAAAGGTCCCGAAGATGGCGGGTTTGCCTTCCACCTCGATGAGACGCGCTTCCACCTCGATCCAGAAGACGCTGCCGTCAAGCCTGGCCGACGGCTGCCCCCAGGAGACCGTCGAGCGCTCTCCCTTCAAGAGCTGCTCGTGCACGTGGCGGAACAGGTCGACGCTCTGCCGGTCGGGGTAGACATCGGCGTACATGTCGCGCCCGATCAGCCCCTCGACGCTCGCGTAGCCGAAAATGGCCCCGAAGCGGTCGTTCAAAAAAATCGCCTTCCCCTCCTGGATCACGTAGATCCCGTCGGTCAGGTTAAGCACGATGCTGGTAAAAAGGTTGGTACTCATGATCACCTCGCCGTAAATGAAGTGCAGCGGAGCAAAACCTGCGCCAGAGCGCCGGACGTGCCTGCAGACGGGGGTGAGCCCCGCTCCCGGGGCACAATCGAGCGATTTGCCCCACCTCCGACCTCGGCGCCCGAGAAAAACTGGGGCATATCCCCCATCTCCCCGTGAGGCGAAACACGCAAACCCGCGCGGGGGAGGCACTCACGGCGCACGGGGCAAGTGGCACCCTATTTGCTGGAAAAAGGCAGCCGCCGTGGCGCCGCAGCAGGACGCACGGGCCATTTTTCGCACCGCAAAGCAGGAGAACCTACATGAAGCTGGCAGACCTGTACAAACGGGGACTCATCGTCGCGCTCGCCTGCGCCGCCCTCCTCATTTCCAACCTTTCCGCGTTCGCCACCGCGCTACCCGGGGACTGCGACGGCAACGGAAGCGTCACCATGATCGAGGTGCAGGGGGCGATCAACATGTTCCTCGGCACGAAGACGGTGGCATCCTGCGTGGACACCGACCAAAGCGGCGCGGTCACGATAACAGAGCTGCGCAACGTGGTCAACGCCTACCTCGGGCTCCCGGTGATGATCCCGGCGCTTGCCGTGACCGGCACTGTGAAGGACCCGATCTCCGGGCTCGCCGTCACCGGGGCGACCGTGACCGCGTACGCCGACGGCGCAAGCACCCCCGCGGCAACCGCCACGGTGCAAAGCACCGGCAGCTACAGTTTCTCAGGACTCTCGGCGGCCGGCACCTACCAGCTCGTGTTCAGCAAAACCGGCTACGCCGACGTGAACTACTACGGCGTCAAGCCGAGCCAGAGTGCCGCCACCGCACTGGAAACCGTACTCATGCTCACGACCGACAAGGCTTCGCTCACCACGTCGATCAACGGCTATGTCCTGAACGCCTCCAACAACACCGGTGCGGCCCTGACCCTCAGGTTCCGCCCGGGGCTGGGCGCCACCACAGGCAACTACCTGGCCAAGACGGCCGACGGCTACGGGTATTACTACAAGGACTACTTCCCCGCCGGGTGCTACACGGCGGAGGTGTTGAAGCTCGTTGACGGGGCGGAAACGAGCTACGGCTACTTCACCGTCTACTCCGTCCCCGGGGTATCAACCTACAACAACAGCCAGAACTTCACCGCGGACACCGGGACGACGCCGTCCACCACCTACCGCGCCGTCCTCAGCTGGGGGAGCGCCGAGCGCGACCTCGACCTCCACGTCACCGGTCCCCTGAACCCGGACGACACCTCCACCACCATTGGGTCCAGCAACACCCCGAGGTTCCATGTCGGCACCAGCACCTCCGACCCCCAGGTGAGCTACCCGTACGGCAGCGCCATCACAGGCACGACCCTCAGGAACATCCCCGGGGCTACCACCGAGGCATACCTCGACCAGGATCAAGCGAACCACGGCGTCGACAACGGCAGCGAAACCTTCACCATCCTGACCCAACAGGCAGGCGTCTACCGTTTCTACGTCTACAACAACTCGGCCGCCGGTTACCTCGCCGAGTCGGGCGCACAGCTCAAGCTTTACCGCGGCACCACCCTGGTGAAGAGTTACACCGTCCCCAACAAGGCCGGCAACACCTGGACCGTCTTCGAACTCGACGGCGACACGGTGACCGACAAGAACCTCATGTCCACGGTGGACCCGACCCAGACGTACAACCTCGCCAAGCCGGTGGCGGGCTATCCCGTGGACGAGCTCTCCACCTTCAAGCAGGTGCAGAAAAACCTGCCCACGCGGTAGCAAAGGGGTAAGGAGCAGCTGAAAATGGAAAGACTCAGCAAGAAGTGCACGGCGATCCTCGTAGGCGCCCTCACCTGCCTCGCAGCGGGTATCGGACTGGCCCCCCGGGTCGAGATGACCCCGAGGGGGCTGGAGCGGCCCGCGAGCCTTGCCACCGAGGTGACCGGGCAAGGCTCAGATGCGGCAAACGTGATGGTGCAAAGCTGCGCGGGCGGCGTCTCGATGAGCTGCCACCCGCAACGCTCCCGCCCCCAGCTTTAGACGCGCCATCGCAAGAACGAAAAAGGCTCCCCTTCGCAAGAAGAGGAGCCTTTTTCGTTGCCGTCGCGCGCCGCACCGATCAGGCGTACCCGAGGGCGATGCATGCCGAGCGCTACTGGGGAGGCGCTACATGGGTGTAAGAGGTCAGGTAGTCGACCACGACGCCGTTGTCGTCGATGAAGATCATCGTGCTGAGAACCTTGCTCTTCATGGAACCGTCGGCGTTGAAGGGGGAGGCGTTGTAGGTCCAGAACTCCTTCGTGCGCGCGATGGGCGGCAGGGGCACCTTTATGGTGGCGAGCATATCCTTGGAAAGCTGGCGCTTGTTCTGCTCCACCGCCACCGGGCTCCCGTAGGCCGCGAGCACCTCGGCCTTGGTGGTCTTGTCCTTCACGATAAGCTCGGCAAGGGACGCCTCGCTCAGCTCGACCTTCTTGGGTGCCGGAGCGGTTGCCGCTGCCGGTGCCACTTCACTTTTCACAGCCTGGTGCGCGCAACCGCCCAACAACGCGCCAACAACCAACAAACCAACCCTCTTCATCATCCGACCTCCTGGTATAGATAAGATACTGCACGCTAAGCCGTGCAACGTCTCTGCCAACATCAGTCGCATCTGAGCCGCGCAAGGTGCGCCCCGGCACATCGACGCAGCTTCGCGTCCTTGCGGGGCATCCGCCTCCCTCCCCCCGCCGGCACCTCGGGCGGCGCCATCCGATCGTGGGCGATTTCACCCCAATGGTCCCCCATGCGGGGGATATCACCGCACCTTTTCAAGACTCGGCGTCCCTTCGCGGGACCGGACGTCAAGGGGACCTCCTCCCGTCGGGGCATCGCGGTGTTTTAAAGCGAGTGCAATATATCAATTATTATATAAGTTTCCAAGCCTCATCTCCTTCCGGGTTGTTTTTTTTCGCCCCTGACGCGCGGCGACCGGCATCGCAGGTACGACAATTGCTATTATCCAGTCAAGCTCTCTTCACACCGTACCGGTGATGCCTTAAAACCTGGTCCGGCGCAGTCGTCACGTGCCCCCATTCACGCGGCGGCCTGAAGGTCCGAAGTAGCAGCAACAAAGAAGGCAGCACAATGCAATTCATTTCAAATCCAATCAAGAGACTGAGAGGGAAACAACCTATGAAAAAAAGGGGATTGAAAATCTCGCTTTTGGCGGGGGCCTCGGCGGTAGCCGGCCTCACCGTAGGCGGGACGATTGCCCAAGCGGCGCATCCGGCAATCCAGCTTTACACCTATCAGGAGGTAGCGCAGCAGTACGGCGTACCCGCCATGCCGGTTATGGTCGACCAGACCTCGAAGCAGGGCATGCCGTACAGCCCGAAACAGACCTGCATGGGCGGCGGCTCCATGAGCTGCCACACCGCTGGTAACACCGTCGGGCTCAAGAGCTACGAAGACATGTCGAAAGGGGCCTTCCACGCCACCCTCGGCGTCGCTGAGTGGATGGACAACTCCGACAGCGGCCTCTTCATGGAAAACGGCAAGCAGACGGGCCTCAACCCGCAGAAACCCTGGCTGCAGTCCCACGGCCACAACGGCAAGTGGTGAACCCCCTCGCTCCGCCAGGTGGCGGACTTACAGAAAAAAGCAGACGGCAAAGGCATCACCTATCCGGGCACCCCGAACACCGGCGACCCGGTTCTCGACTCCAAGACCCCCGGCACCAAGCTCTACATCTTCCTGAACGGCGGCACCGTTAACGGCCAGGCGTATCCGAAAGTCGACCTCTCCCTTTGGGACCAGGCGACCATGTGCGCGACCTGCCATCCGGGCGGCGTAACCTACGAGGAAGACAGAAACGGCAACCGCCTCCCCTTCAAGACCCTGACCGACATGGCCATGGGCAACGTGAACCCCTTCACCACCACGGTTTGGGAACAGTTCAGCGCGCAGGGGATCGAAAGCTCCTTCGCAACCATCGCCCCCTGGGTCTACCCGCAGTACAAGGGTAACAACCCGGCCAACGGCCCGGTGCTCCTTCCGAGCCTCGCCAACGCATGGGTGAAGACCGACCCCATGGGTAACCCCGTCGCACTCGGCGTCAAGGCGATGGACATGCTCGAGCCGAACACCAAGGCGATGATGCCGGTGTTCTCCGGCCAGCTCATGATGCCGAACGTGAAGGAGATGGACTGCCTGTTCTGCCACCTCTCCGGCTACGACAACGTCATGTCCTCCGTCATGACCCAGGCCGGCAGCCTGAACGCCGCCCCGGGCGCCGGCGCCATGCTCTTCGACATGAACCCGGCCAGCCCGACCTACATGGGTTACAACTCGCAGAACGGCAACGTGACCTTCACGGATCCGGATGCGAACAACATGCAGATGGTGTCGTTCTCCCCGACCTTCATCGGCCGCATCAAGGCCGCCCCGGAGTCCAACAACTGCATGCAGTGCCACGCCACCAAGACCCTGAAGGATCTCCCCGAGATGTTCGGCGTCACCGGCGGCAGCAGCGGCTTCCTCTCCTCCGCGCCGATGATCTACGACCCGGCCAACGCCGTCGGCCCCAACGGCAAGAGGATGACCTCCTACGACATCAACGCCATGTGGCTGACCAGCGGGTCCTCCCCGGTCATCAACTTCGGCAACTACACCCAGTACATGATGCCGGGCATGCCGTACCTGCAGGCTCAGCAGACCTTCAAGAGCGCAGCCAGCGAGACCGGCTTCCTGGGCGGCGGCAACCCGGCCATGTCCGGCCCGCTCTACTACTACAACGGCGACGGCTCCATGCCCGACCAGAACGCCCTCAAGCGCTCCACCATGCCGTTCCCGCGTGCTGAGTGGTTCAAGCGCGGCGACGCATGGCAGGCAGGCCAGGATGTCCACGGTTCCTTCGGTTGCGCCGGCTGCCACTTCACCGGCAACAGCACCAACAAGAACCAGTGCGACCCGGGCCGCGGCTTCGACATGTCCAGCACCACCGCAGACGGCGTTCCGCCGCTTTGGAAGCGTCAGGTCGTCAAGGACTTCGACGCGGACGGCAAGCCGATCGTGGCCGCAAACGCCACCGAGGCGGGCGCAGCGGTTCAGAAGCACGACACCCGCAACACCGTCAAGCGCTGCGAGTTCTGCCACATCACCGGCAAGGACTACTACGGCAACGCCATCCAGACCTTCGGCGCACCGAACCCGGATGCGGCTCACACCCAGTACGGTCTGAAGAACAACATCGTCCAGATCGCCGACAAGGTCGACATCTCCAGCACCGGTTACGGCGGGCAGGGGATCTCCGAGCACACCAACTTCACCACTGATAACACCAAGCTCGGCCGCGGCAACCACCTCGACGCGATGGACTGCACCGTCTGCCACGTCAAGAAGGTCAGCATGGCGGTTCGCGCCCTCGACGCCACCTCCGGCATGCGCTTCCCGGCCATCGTCGGCACCGACTCCTCCAAGGGGATGATCGGCCTGTTCGAGGATCCGGCTCCGGCATCCTTCAACGCGGGCGCAGTCGATCAGTACAACCAGATGTACGCGGCCATCAACCAGGCCATGGGCCTCACCGCCGGCATGCCGGGCTACAACGCACCCATCCCGGCCGGCACCCACGTTGTGGGCGGCCAGCTCAAAGAGTGGAAACCGCTGCACCTCTGGCAGAGGCTCGGCAACATGGAAGCTCCGCTCACCTTCGGCAACGGCACCAAGAGCGGCATGCAGTACCGTCGCAAGATCTACCTCAGCAACGCGATCTCCGCGGTCATCTGGAACAACACCGACCCGAACGTCGACGCAAACGGCGACACCGTCCCGGGCGGCCTGCTGATCGGCGACAACGACGAACTCGGCCGTACCGTCAAGCCTTCGCTGGCCGGCTACACCGACGTATTCGACGAGAAAGCTCCGCACAAGAACAACACCCAGGGCTACGGCGAGCCGATCTACGACCCGTGGATCCAGCGCGACCTGAAGGCCGGCATGAACTTCGGTCCTTCCGCCCTCTCCGTCATCTCCATCGGCTTCAACGACCCGATGAGCACCGCTTCCGGCTCCGCATTCATGCCGGACGGCACCTTCTCTCCGGCCAACTACTGGAAGTACGTCAGTGTTTGGAGCGGCGCGGTCACCTTCACCGAGCCGAACCAGATCCGCGACTACAAGAACTACCGCAACGCCCTCGAGAGCCAGAAACCCGCAGCTCTGCAGAAGAGCTGGAACGGCACCGAACTCGCCTACATCGGCGCTCCGTTCATGGTCACCCACGGCGTCAAGTCCGTACGTGAGCACGTAGTCGGCAAGAGCTGCGCCGACTGCCACGCCCCCGAGAAAGGGTTCTTCACCGGCGGCTTCGACATGGTCGGCACCGCAATCCCGGCTGACCGCACCTTCAACCCGACCTCCCAGGTCAGCATCGACCAGTCCACCGGCACGGTCACCCGCATGCCTGGCATCCCGGGCCTCGACTCCGCCAGCAACCTGATGAGCCGTCCGCTGGAGCCGGTCCGCGTGAAAGCCTACAACGGCGATCTGCGCACCGCATTCGAAGGCTTCAACAAGCTGGGCCAGGCACGCACCGTGAAGTTCCAGAAGAGCGATGCGACCTACACCTGGACCACCGATCTCGAGCGTGCCGACGTCCTCTATCCTGATGAGGACGGCGCCATCTACTACAAGATCGCTGACACCAACGACGACGGCAGCGTCAAGGCCGGCGCAGTACCCATGACCGGTCGCGAGTATGCCGCGTACATGGAAACCATCGCGGCGAACTTCGACGCCGCAGCTGCAGGCGTCGGCGTGCAGCCGGTCGCAACCATCGCGGCAGTCAACGGCGAGACCGGCACCACCGCGGCTCCGCTCGTCAAAGGTTCCTCCTACAACTTCGCTCCGGCCACCGCCCCGGCTGCCGGTGCCAAGTTCCAGTGGGCCACCAACGCTGGCGACGGCGCAACCATCGCTGCAGCAACCGCAGCAACAACCGGCATCACCTTCACCAAGGCCGGCACCTACAGGGTCGCCCTCACCGTGACCAACGTCGACGGCGCTGCCGCAACCAGCTACAAGCTCGTCAACGTCACCAACCCGGTCTACATCAGCGTCACCGCTCCGGCCACCACCTCTACCACCACCACCGTGCCGGCAACCGCCACCAAGCCGGCCTACACCTACACCACCGTCATCACCAAGGTGCCGGTGACCCTCGCAGCCGGGACCCCGACCTTCGACAAGGTCAGGTTCTTCTGGGGCGACGGCAGCGCATCCACCACCATCACCGCGGACGCCCTTACAACCGCGAACGCAGCCGGTGGCCAGGCGCACCAGTACAACCGGTACAGCAAGTACTTCAAGACCGCTACCGGCAAGTACACCTACAAGACCACGATCCAGCTCTTCAGCGGGTCGACCCTGGTCAGCTCGCAGTCTGTCATTGTGGAAGTCCCCTAGATGGAACTTCGATGAAGATGCATTGAGGTAAACCCATGGCCCGGAACGAAAGTTCCGGGCCCTTTTTGGTAGAGGGACAAGTTTTTCGGGCCGACGTCGAGAGCAAGACGCGCCTGGAGCAGCTCAAAGACAAGGAGAATCAACATGCCGCACCCGAAGAAGATCGTATCGTCCACCCTTGCCGCAATAGCGCTCGCCGCCCTTGGCGCAGGACCATCGTTTGCAGAGGAGGCCACCGTGAAAGGGACCGCGGTCCAGGCGGCCCAGGCAGCCCAGGCGGCGCAGCCGTCACCCGACGACACGCTGGTGAAGGTGAACGGCACGCCGATCATGCGCAAGGAAGTCAACCGCGCCCTCAAGATCATGCTGAAGCAGAGCGGCACGAAGCAGCTCATCCCCGAGGCGCTCAAGAAAGCACAGGACACCATCCTCGAGCAGCTCACCGACTCCGAACTCCTGTACCAGGCGGCAAAGAGCATGGAGATGAAGGATCTGGACCAGCAGGTGAAAAAGAGCCTCGCCGACAACCGCGCGAAGTTCAAGAGCGACGCCGAGTACCAGGCGGCACTGGATGAGCTGGTCATGACCCAAAGCGACCTGGAGCAGTTCACCCGCAAGGACGTCGCGATCAACAACATGATCGAGGCCCGCCTCGGTTCCAAGGCCCGGGTCACCGAAGCGGAGGCGAAGAAGTTCTACGAAGACAACCGCACCAAGTACTTCGAGCAGGGCGCCAGGGTAAGAGCGAGCCACATCCTGGTCGGCACCGCCGAGAACGCGTCCACGGAGGATAGGGAGAAGGCCAAGGCCAAAGCCGAGGCCCTTTTGGAGCGGATCAAGAAAGGCGAGGATTTCGCCGAGATCGCCAGGAAAGAGTCCGCCTGCCCCAGCAAGGAAAAAGGGGGCGACCTGGGGGTCTTCGGCCAGGGAGACATGGTGCCGCCGTTTGAAAAGGCGGCCTTCGGCCTGAAGCCCGGTGAGGTGAGCGGCGTCGTTTCCACGGTGTTCGGCTACCACATCATCAAGCTCACCGAAACCGTCCCTCCGAGCGTACAGCCCTTTGACGAGGTCAAGGGGAAGATCACGGAATTCCTGAAGCGGGAAAAGGTGCGGGCGGAGATCCCCGCCCTGATCAAGGAACTCAGGGAGAAGGCCAAGATAGAGAAAGCCTAGTCTTCACAAACACTTACCGACATGGAACGAGCAGGAAGGGGCTCCCCCACCTGCTCGTTTCTCATTCACGCACCCCAGCCCCCGCATTGGGGTAAAAGCCCCCCACCCCCTGGGTGAACTTGGGGTATTTACCCCAACAAACACCCCACCCCCTCCCGCATCCCCTTTCATCCCGACGAGTCTCGTCCCGGAAGCTTTAGCAATTACTACTGTTTTAAAAATTTAGTGAGAAAAATAAAATACCGGCATACCCCGTGCTAATGATGAAGTCAGGCTCTCTAAAGCTGAAGCAGGACTGCAGATGGCGAACGGTACCCCCATACCGGACGCAAGATGTGATTCGTACTTCCATTGAATCGAGACAAAGGAGACCCATGATGAAACAACCCACCAAGAAGACGGTGCTGCTTACCGCCGCTTCCTGTGCGACCCTGATCGGGGTCGGCGCGGGGATCGCGACGGCAGCCGTCTCTGCCCACAAAGCGATCCCGCTGAAGGATCCGGCAGGCCTGGCGATCACCAAGAACGCCGACGGCTCCGCCAAGGCCTTCAGCATCAAGACGACCTGCTTCGGCACCGCCGGCTGCCACGGTGACGCCGCCGCCGGGACCTCGAGCGTCCTCAAGTACACCTACAACGACATTGAGAAGCACTCCTACCACGCTCAGCTGGGTGCGAACGAGATCCGCGGCTTCAACCCGTTCAACATCGACTCGACCGACGCTTTCCGCACCGGCGCAGGCCCCCAGGGTAAAAACTGGGTGCAGAGCCCCGGGCATGTGGGGTCTTGGTGACCGCCGTCTGCTCGCCAGTTGGCGAGAATGTACAAAGACGGTGCAGGTGCGGTTTACAACGCGACCACGGCCCAGTTCGAAACCGTACTCTTCGGTGAGGTAGCTTCCGGCAGCTCCAGGGTAGCCAACGTCGTTGGCGGCTCGACCAAATACTACGAGCCGTACAACTTCACCGACGCGGCCACCTTCGCCCAGAAGGCGGACAACTCCGTGGCGGGCGAGATGCGCGACTGCGGTGAGTGCCACGTCGGCGGCGGCGCGATGGAATACATGATCGACGACAGTGCGACCGTCTCCGGGACCTACGACGCAAGCAAGCGCAAGTCGCTGCGCGAGTACGTCTTCGGCGGCGCCGTCACCGCCTTCAACGCCCTGATCGACATCTTCAACGAAACCCCGGCCAACAGGGGCAACGTGGTGGTGCAGGATTACTCCCAGACCGGCGTTCTCGAGATGGACTGCCTCATCTGCCACCAGAACGACTACAGCTGGGATAAACGCAAGGAAGCTGTCCGCAAGGGCGAGTTCGACGCATCCCGCGCCGTCGGCTCCAAACTGGCTTTCTCCGCCAAGGACGGCGTGAACGTCTTCTACAACTCGACCTCGGTAACCGCCACCCCGGCCGGCCTGGTCGCCAACCTCGAGTACAAGATCGTCGGGAAGCCGACCTCCAACCAGTGCTCCTCCTGCCACCTCGGCAACAGCATCGAGACCAAGAACGCAACCACCGGTACCGTGACCGTGACCGGCGGCGAGAAGTACCAGGTTGACTGGAAGAAGCGCGGCGAGATGTGGAGCCAGAACGGCACCATCCTCGACGTGCACGGCGCCATCGGCTGCATGGGCTGCCACGAGCGCACCGGCGCCACGGCAGGATCCACTGCCGCCGTCGGCGTGAGCGGCAACATCGGCGACAACAAGCTGGGCCTTTGCGATCCCGCCAAGGGCGGCGCTTCTCCGTTCGACGCCATGTGGAACAAGATGGACAAGGTGGAATTCAAGGACTGCTCCGGCTGCCATGAGTACACCACCGCTCCTGCCTTCGCCACCTTCGGCGCACCGAGCTCCAAAGGTGCTCACGACAGGGCCGGCCTGACCGCCAAGATCGCCTACGACAAGGCGGGCGCCCAGGTAAGCCACATCGACCTCATCGACTGCACCGCCTGCCACATCCGTAAAGACGGCTTCAGCGGCGGCGCGTTCGTCGACGGTAGCGGTGCCGACGAAGAAGGCCGTCTGGCCGTCCACGACACCGAGTACGTCGCCAAAGGCGACATGGCCAACGGTGTCGCACTGCACTGGCAGAACGGCAAGATATACGCAGCGAACCTGCTGACCTCCTTCTTTTGGCGCGACATGAACGGCCTGAAGACCGCCAACGGCGGCTTCGACGCCAACAACGACGGCCGTGAAGCCGGCATGGATCCGCTGCTGCAGACCCATGTCGCCAACATCAACCGCCTGAACGGCCTGCACGCCCTGACCGCGGACGGCATCGTCAACGCCGCCGAGATCACCACCCAGCAGAGCGCCATCGCGGCCGGCATCAGGGGACAGCTCGGCAACGGCACCACCCAGGCAACCAACGCCTTCCTGCCGAAGCTCTCCTTCCTCATGGTTCCGTTCAAGGCAAGCCACAACATCGCTTCCGCCGACAGGGCGTGGGGCAAGAACGGCTGCAAAGAGTGCCACGCCGCCGGCGCGGGCTTCTACAACGGCGCCTACCCGATCAACGGCAACATGGACGGCAAGTTCAGCTTCGACTCCAACCAGGTGACCACCTTCACCAAGGTGAACGGCCTCGTCGACATCACCGATTCGCACCCGAACGTCGTGACCAAGGACGGTACCCGCTCGCTGCCGATCCCGATCCTCACCAAGTTCGACACCCCGTACGTCCAGACCGCGACCCCGGGGCAGACGCTGCGTAACATCGACCGCAGCGAGGTCCTCTACGAGAACACCTTCCAGACCGTCAAGCAGGACTGGGTCGCCAGCATCCAGGGCGGCGCGATCGCCGCGGTCTGCAACGCTGCAAGTCCGTTCTACTGCGACAACGCCACCTACATCTTCAACGCGGCCAAGAAGGGCGCCACCTCCACCCTCGGCTGGACCCTCAAGGTGGATGCGAAGGACAGCAACGGCGTGATCACCAGCCGCACCGCACAGGTGGGCAACGACATGGTGACCAGCGTCGACCAGCTGGTAACTGCGCTTGGCAGCATCGGCGGCACCTACTTCACCGTCACCGCGGTAGACGCCAGCACCGGGCTGCCCGCCGTTTCTCCGGCGGTCAACAACTCCATCAAGCTTGCTGCAGCCGACGGCTACACCATCCGCATCAACAAGCTCTCCGACGTCGGTCCGTTCGGCCTGAAGGGCGCCCTCTGGGTGAATGCCCCGATCGTACGCGGCACCAACAGCTACGCGACCCGCGCCCAGTACGTGACCTACCTGAACAGCATCGACGCGGCTGCCTTCGGCGTCGGCCAGACTCCGGTGGCCGGCATCGCGGCCATCAACCAGGAAACCGGCACCACCGCGGCTCCGCTGGTTAAGGACCTTTCCTACAACCTCAACGCCACCGGCACCCCGGCTGCAGGCGCCAAGTTCCAGTGGGCTACCAACGCCGGCACCGCAGCAGTCATTGCCGACGCAGCAGCAGCAAGCACCACCATCAACTTCAGCAAGGCCGGCACCTACAGGGTCGCCCTTACCGTGACCAACGTCGACGGCGCTACCGCGACCAGCTACAAGCTCGTCAACGTCACCAACCCGGTCTACATCAGCGTCACCGCTCCGGCCACCACCTCTACCACCACCACCGTGCCGGCAACCGCCACCAAGCCGGCCTACACCTACACCACCGTCATCACCAAGGTGCCGGTGACCCTCGCAGCCGGGACCCCGACCTTCGACAAGGTCAGGTTCTTCTGGGGCGACGGCAGCGCATCCACCACCATCACCGCGGACGCCCTTACAACCGCGAACGCAGCCGGTGGCCAGGCGCACCAGTACAACCGGTACAGCAAGTACTTCAAGACCGCTACCGGCAAGTACACCTACAAGACCACGATCCAGCTCTTCAGCGGGTCGACCCTGGTCAGCTCGCAGTCCGTCGTTGTAGAAGTTCCCTAAGTCCTGTCTCTTACAGGCAACTTGATTGATGCATTGCAGTAACTTCGAAGCCCGGAACGAAAGTTCCGGGCTTTTTTTATCTTTCGCAGCGTGCGTGATGACGGCCCCAGCTGGTGCTAATGCTTGCATGGGCTTACCAAGGCAAATCCCCTCTGTCCCCCCTTCGCAAAGGGGGGGACGTTAGGGCATGCTCTCTGTCACGACAAGTAACAGCATTCGCTCCACGGAATTCCCGGATGAACATTCGCAAATTTTTCTGTGAGAAAAAAGACTAAAGCTTTGACGGATGTAAGACGACATTGAAATGGTAAAGCAAAGGCGGGATGTGATATAGTGGCGTGACGTTTCGCTGTGACAGTGGGAGAAATGATATGAGCAAAACAATTACAGTATTAGTGTTTTCTCTGACAGTGCTGGCTTCCGCCGTTACGGCGTTTGCGGATGATTCCCCTTCCTGCAGGGATAGATGCACCACGGACTACACGGACTGCCTGAAGTCCATCGAATCGGCCTCACCAGACGCGCGGTTGATCCTTGAGAAGAGCTGCCAGGTGGAGGATGAAGCCTGCAGCGCCGACTGCGACGAGAAGCGCTCCCTTGCCGGGTTATTGAGGAAGCTAAGCGAGTAGGGCGGCTTCAACGACAAAGACCAAATCCCCCAGGCTCCCCTTCGCAAAGGGGGGAACGTGCCGCCTACAGAGCCTCCAGCACCCCGCAGAGCTTATCGGAATCGTAAGGCTTCACCACACTCCCGCAGAACCCGTAATCCCGGTAGGAATCCATCACCTCGTCGTTGCTGTAGCCGCTGGACACGATGAGCCTCGCCGCCGGATCCTGAGCCAGAATCAGACGCGCCGCCTCCTTCCCCCCCATCCCGTTGGGCACCGTGAGATCCAGAATCGCCGCCAGAAACGGGGTCCCTTCCTTTGATGCCCTCCCGTACATGGCGACGGCCTCATCGCCGCTCGCACAGAGAGTCACCTCGTACCCTTTGCCCGCGAGGACCTTGGCAGCAAGCAGCCTGATCATCTCCTCATCGTCCATCACGAGAACTCTCCTGCTGCAGCTGACAAGCGCCTGCTGCGCTTCGCGTTCCGCGTCGGCTTCCACCTTCGGCTGCGTCGATTCGATACAAAAAACGGGGAGATAGAGGGTGAAGGTGGTCCCTTTTCCCAAGAGGGTGTCGAAGGTGATCACCCCGCCGTGCCGGGTGATGATCGAGTGGACCGTGGCAAGGCCGAGCCCGGTGCCGAGCGCCGCTTTGGTCGTGAAATACGGGGTGAAGATGCTCGACCTGTGTTCGTCGCGGATGCCGCACCCCTCGTCCTGGAACGAGAGTTCAACGTAGCAGCCGCTTAAGGGGGCCGGAAGCCTTTCCGCGTCCGTCGACACCCTTCTCCCGCGCACGGTCAGCGTGCCGCCGTCCGGCATCGCCTGCACCGCGTTGATGCAGATGCAGTTGAAGGCCTGCCGGATCTGGCCGTCATCCACGTACACCGGGGGGAGCTCCGGCGGCAGATCAAGGAGGCAGGTGACGTTGGAACCGCGCGTGGCTAGCTGCACCGACTCCTCCACCAGCCTCACGACCGGAACGGCTTTTCTCAGGGGGGCTCCCCCTTTGGCGAAACTAAGGAGCTGGTTCGCGAAACCGGCGGCACGCATGGTCGCTTTTTCGGCCTGCTGCAAAAGCTCGTGGGAGTTGTGCGACGGATCGATGAACTTCTTCGCAAACGAAATGTAGCCGAGCACCCCGGTCAGGGCGTTGTTGAAGTTATGCGCGATCCCGCCGGCCAGGACGCCGATCGACTCCAGCTTCTGGTTTCTCACGATCTGCTGCTGCAAAAGCTCGCGTTCGGTCATGTCGATCATGATGTCGACGATACGCGCGCCGGAGCGCTGGTTGCTGCAGTTCAGATGCCTGACTGCGCCGTCCTTGCAAAGCGCGCTCACCTCGTAGAAGGTGACCCGGTTCCCCTGCTCCCATGCCTCGATGGCGGCGCGGCGCTTGCCGGCGACCCTTTCGCGGTACTCGGGTTCCGGGCAAATCAGGGTGAGCAGTTGGTCGACATCTTGAACCTCGTCCTGGCGATAACCGAAGCTCTTCGTCATGAAGGCGTTCAGGTACTCGATACCGCCCCGCTCGTCGGACCAGACGATACCCATGGGGAGCTGTTCCACCAGGTTCTTCAGTTCCTGGCGCGCCTGGGTCCTCTGCTCGATTTCCATCTCCAGGTCGAGGTTGATGGCCACCAGCTGTTCCTTCGAGGCGATTTCGAACTCCATGGCTGCCAGCAGTTCCGCATGCAGCCGACGGTTCTCCTCCTCGCGTTGCCGGAGTGACTCGGCCAGATCGTTCAAAGACGCCGAGGCCCGCCCCGGCTCGTCATCGGAGAGAACGGCTATGCGTGAGACGTAGTCGCCGCAATGGACGTTCTCCAGCCCCTGCATCAGCGAGTTGAACGATGCGGTAACCCTTTTGAGGATCAGGTAGCAGGAGAAGAGGATGAAGAGCCAGCTCGCCGTGGCCAGCACCACGCTCAGAAAGGCAAGCCGCCTTCCCTCGCGCCACAGGTCCTTGGTGCCGCGGTAAAGGCGCACCTCGCCGATGAGCTCGCCCGGTCGCTGCTCCCCTTGCCCCGGCTCGGGAAGCACGGCAAGCGGATTCCCCCGCACCTGCACGCTCTGTCGTATCAGATCCGCACCTGCGGTAGTCCCAAGGCGCACCATGGTCCTGCCGCTCGCGGCTGCGATCTCCACGCCCCGTATCTCGGGAAGGATGAGCGCCTGGCGAGCGTGCGACTCGAGCAGGTCGGTGTTCTCCGCGTAAAGGGGAAGCCGCACCGAGTCGGCCAGGGCATGGGCCTGCAGGCGGAGCATCTCGGCGGCGTGCCGCTTGTTCTGGTTGATCTGGTGCAATACGAAGAGCGTGACGCAGACGATGGTGATCAGCGCGGAGAAGAGCGTAAAACGCAGGAACAGCTTGTATTGGAAGCTCGAGCGAAGGGCGCCCAGGCGTCCGGAGGGAGAAGGCGTTTCCATGGCAAGGCCTTTGTTGGGGTCGGCGCCGCGGCCGAATCGTGGCCGGGTGGTGCAGACGGCGGCTTCATCGTTGTGTGTAACAGCTGCGTCCAGGGCGAGCTTTGGAGCTGAGCTTAAGGCTGCGAACCTGAGGCAGTGTGAATGTTTGTACGCGAGGCATTACATGGAGTCTGACGGAGGACTATACCAGATATGCCGCGGGATTCAACTGTAATAAGCGGCCAATTCGTCCATCATTGACCGCAGAAGCACTGTATTACCTGAATTCCTTTGACAGAGAAGCATCAAACTGATAGGTATGCAGCGATCTTTGTGCAAGTTCTTTTAGGAATCATGCAACTGTCAACGGCTCTTTTCCGGGGAAATCCTTTTGACAGCAAAACAGTTCATCACAATCCTGCTTGCCTCCCTGATGGTCCTGTCACCCATGGCCGTCACCCAGCTTCGCGCCGAGGATACCGACGAGGTGACGCGCTCGCTCGGCCTTTCCGGCGAAGATGTCGCCGCAGTCCCCCATTCCCCCCGTCCCGCTTCGCTCATCGCGGAAAACGTTACCGTAATAGATGCCGACGAGATCGCCCGGCTTAACGCCCACACCGTGGCCGACGTGCTTCAGACGGTCCCCGGCGTCCAGGTGGACCTGCTGCAGACTCCCGGCAACATAGTCCTTTACGACATCCTCGGCAGCACGAACCGGCACATCCTGGTGCAGATCGACGGGGTGCCGCAGAACTTCGTAAGCTCCGACAACATCGCCCACATCGGCAGCATTCCGGTGCAGATGATCGAACGCATCGAGATCATCAAGGGGGCAGCCTCGGCAGCCTGGGGCTCGGCGCTTGGGGGGGTGATCAACATAGTCACCAAGCTCCCCGCCCAGGAGACCCCGGCTACCGGTATTGCCTCGGCCTCCATCGGCAGTGACGCCACCAGTGACCTGAGGGCGGAAGTCAGCGGCACCGTGGATCAGTTCGGGTACTACCTGACCGGCGGAAAGCTCTTCTCGGACGGCCTCATCCCCCGAAACGACGTTGATTTCAACCACGGCTTCGGAAAACTGAGTTACGACTTCTTGAACGGCGGCAGGGCCGTCCTGGCCGTCGATGCCCGCGACACCGACGCGGGCATCAGCGAGTCCTCCCGCTACAACTTCTGGGAAACCGGGATGGTGCGCTACCTGAACGGCTACCTCTCCGTACAGTACCCTCTCGCCGAGCGCTTGACGCTCGAGGCGAACGCCCGGGGGGGGCGGCGCAGGACGGAACACATGATCGGAAACCTCGTCCCGTCGCCGGGCTGGCCTAACCCCTTCAGCCACGCCATGGCGCGCGAGGTGTACCAGGGATACGAGGCTGCACTCAACTGGGGGGACGCAAGCCGGGGACTCAAGGCCGGGGCGGAGTACGAACAGACCGGGGTGGTGCAACGTGAACTGCTCAGGGAGACTCCGTACGACATCGACACCACCCTCACCCGCTACAGCGCGTACCTGAACGGCACCTATACCATCGGAAGGCTCTCCGTGCTCCCCGGGGCCCGCTTCGACCGTTTCAACCTTTTGGACGACGCCCGCAGCGGCACCCTTGGCGCCACCTACCGCCTGACCGACAACACCCTTTTGCGCGGCTATGCAGCGTACGGCTACAGCATGCCGCTCATCAGCAGTTACGGCTCTCCGGACGGACAGGTGCCGCACAAGCTGCAGCAGATACGTACCGTGCAAGCGGGGATCGAGAGCACCGCGATTCCCTACCTGTGGTTCAAGGTGATGCTGTTTGACAACGAGGTCTGGAACATCCAGACCCTCGACCGCTACAACGTGCTGCACCTGGACGAACAAAGCCGCGAAGGGGTCGACATGGAATGGCGCACCTCTTCCCTGCACGGCTTCATGCTAAGCGGCGGCTACACCTTCATGGACGCCCGCGACAAAAAGACCGGGAAACAGTTAAGCGGCGGCGAGAGCGGCCCGCGCCACGCGGTCAAGGGGGCGCTCACCTACCAGAACGAGGAGATCGGTCTCACCTCTGTCCTGACCGGCAACTACAGCGATTGGAACCTCACCACGGTCGGTGCCGACTCGACCGGCATGCTCGTGGACCTGCACGTGACCCAGAAGCTCGCGCCGTCCTCGGACCGGTCACCGGAGCTCTTCTTCTCGGTGCGCAACCTCCTGGACACCAAGCTGTACCAGTACGATTTCCGCCCGGCGGCTCCGCGGTGGTTTGAGTTCGGGGGGAGGTTACGCTTCTGATGCGCGCACCGATCCCCTTCATGCTGCTTTTCCTCGTCATGCTGGTGTCGCCACGCCTGGCCGAGGCCCTGGACGTGCTCATCCTGCAAAGCGGCCGCAGCCCCGTCTATACCGACGCGCTGCGCGGCCTGCATGGCGCCGCCAAACTCGACTCCAGAACCGTGGTGCTCTCGGACTACTCCGACGTCGACGTGCAGCGCCTGGTCAGGGAGGAACGCCCGAGGCTTCTGATCGCAATGGGAGACCGCGCCCTGAACGAGTGCCGCAAGACCAGGGAGGTCCCGGTACTCGCCCTGCTCTCCCTGGCGCTCACCCAGAAGCCGGTCCCCGATCATGTAGGCGGCATCGCCATGACCGCCGCGCCGGGGCGCTACCTCGAGCTCTTCGCCCAGATGCGGGCCAAGCGGGTGGGGGTGCTCTACGACCCGAGGCAATCGGGACTCTACATGAAACGTGCACTCGCCGAGGCGGAGGGGTACGGCGTCACCATCGTCACCGAGGCGCTGCGTAACCCGCGCGACCTGCAGGGGAAACTGGAGAAATTGAAGGGGGACATCGACCTGCTCTGGCTGTTGCCAGACAGCACCGCCATCACCACGGTCAACCTGGAAGCGCTCCTCGTCTTCTCCATGACCCAGGCGGTCCCGGCGGTGAGCTTCACCGGACAGTACGTGAAAAACGGCGCCGCGGCCGCCCTGGACATCGATCCGTACGACCTGGGGGGGCAGGCGGGCGAGATGGCCCAGTCGCTGCTGCGTTCCGGCGGGGGGCACCGGGTCCCCATCGTCGACCCGCGCAAGGTCCGTCTCCAGGTCAACGAGAGCGTGCTGCGCAAATTGCACTTGAAACCGCCTACCCCTTGATGCCATTGACGCCATTGACGCAAAAGAGGCCGCCCCTTTCCGGGGCGGCCTCTTTTCGTTTCATGGCCAGCCTTGATCTCTCGCTACAGAACGTCCACATCCCCTCTCCCTTTGGGAGAGGGGATGGAGACGGGCAGGATGTTTGCTAGTCGAGCAGCGTATCCACCGGGGTGTAGGGGAGCCCGAAGGCGTCGGCGACACCGCGGTAGGTGACCTGCCCCAAAGCGATGTTGATCCCCTCACGCACGCCGGCGCTTTCGCGCGCGACCTCGCGCCAGCCGCGATCAGCCAGCGACACGGCATAGGAGAGCGTTGCGTTGGTGAGGGCGGCAGTCGAGGTGAGCGGCACCGCGCCGGGCATGTTCGCCACGCAGTAATGCAGCACCCCTTCCTCAAGGTAGGTCGGCTCGCGATGCGTGGTCGCGCGCGAGGTCTCGAAGCACCCCCCCTGGTCGATGGCGACGTCGACCAGGACCGCGCCCGGCTTCATCCCCTTCAGCATGTCGCGGGTGACGAGCTTGGGCGCCTTCGCCCCGTGCACGAGCACGGCGCCGATCACCACGTCCGCCTGCTGCACCAGCTCGCGGATCACGGCGGGAGAAGACATGACCGGGAAGCAGTTCTTCGGCATGACCTCGGAGAGGTGGCGCAGGCGCTCGAGGTTCATGTCGAGGAGGTAGACCTTGGCACCCAGGCCGCAGGCCATCTGCGCCGCATGGGTCCCCACCACGCCGCCGCCGATCACGACGACGGTGGCCGGTGCGACGCCGGGAACGCCCCCCAAGAGGATGCCGCGCCCACCCTGGGCACGCTCCGCGTACTTGGCGGCCTGCTGCGCCGCCATGCGGCCGGCGACCTCGCTCATCGGGGTCAAAAGCGGGAGCGTGTTTCCGGGACCGGTGATGGTCTCGTAGGCGACGGCTACCCCACCGCTCTTCATGAACGCATGGGTGAGCCCTTCCGAGGCGGCGAAGTGGAAGTAGGTGAATACGATCTGCCCCTCGCGGATCATCCCGTACTCGCTCGGCTGCGGTTCCTTCACGTGCATGACCATCTCGGCCCGTGCGTAGATCTCGGCCGGCTCGGCCACGATCTCGGCGCCCGCCTTGCGATAGGCGTCATCGGAGAACCCGCTGCCGTTGCCGGCGCCGCTCTCGACCAGCATGGCGTGCCCGCGCCCCACCATGACCTCGACCCCGGCGGGGGTCATGCTGACACGATTCTCTTCGACCTTGATTTCCTTCAGTATCCCGACGACCATCTGCGCTCCCTCTCCCCTTGATGAGTGTGCCGACTGTCAGCATTGTACCGCAGTCCGGGCCGGGTTCATTAGACCGGCGACTCAGCATACCAGATCGGCGGGGATTTTTTCTTGCGAATCGGCGACATAAGCGGTATTTTTTCGCAGGATATTTCACTATGCGAGGTAATCGATGAGGAATCTTGCGGAATCGGCCGTAGACAGGATTGATCGGGCCATCCTGAACGAGTTGCAAAGGGACGGCAGGCTGACCAACGTGCAGCTGGCCGAGCTCGTCGGACTGTCCGAGTCGGCCTGCCTGCGCCGGGTGCGCCTTCTGGAGCAAAGCGGCATCATCGACCGCTACGTGATGCTGGTGGATCAGGGGCGGGCGGGCAAACCGGGGAACGTGTTCGTGCGGGTGACGCTCGACGGGCAGCAACGCGAAAGGCTTTCGGCCTTCGAGGAGGCGATCGCCACCGTCCCCGAGGTGATGGAGTGCTACCTCATGTCCGGCGACGTCGATTACCTGATGCGCGTCGCGGTGAAGGACACCGACGACTACCTGCGCCTGCACAACAAGCTGACCGGGCTCCCGGGGGTGTTGCGGGTGCAGTCATCCTTCGCGCTGCGCACCGTCGTCAGCAGGACCTCGCTCCCTTTGTGACCTACCAGACCGGGGTGATGCTCGTGCGCTCCAAAAACCTCCTCAAGGCGTGCAGGTCGGCAAGCGAAAGCCCGACGAAACAAAGTCCCATGCCGGAGGGGAGCTTCTGTTTTTTCTTTCCCGGCTCGCGGACCCAGGCCACCCGGGCCTGGCAGGAGATGATGGCGTCGCGGTCCGAGAGCTTGAACTTGATGGTCAAGAGGGTGTCCACCGGCCGGATCTGGGAGGTCTCGAGGAAGAGGCCGCCCCGGCTCACGTTCACCGAGTAGTTCAGCACCAGCTTTTTCTGGTAGGGTCCCTCGAAGATGGCGAGGCGGGCGTCGACGCGCGTCCCCCTCCCCGCCGGGACGCCGTCTCCCCTCTCTTCCACCGTGCTCCATCCCGCATCACGCCCTGGTGCGCCCATTTTCCCCTCCTTTCCAAGCCATATCAGCCATGACTCTCCGCCTGCTCCACCTTTAACGCCCGGACCGCTTTCGTGTAAATCCGAAAGAGGCTGCAACTGCTGTAGGGGTTGCGACTACGGCACCGGCCTACCCGCGTTCCCGGCTTGTAGGAAAAAGACTACAGAAAAAAAGGAAGGGGGCCGATCCTTAAGCGGGAGAGCTTCTGCTATTAATGATCCATCGCCGCCCACGTCGACACGCCGAACAGCCTCAGGAGAAGGCCATGCCGGACCAGAAAGCGCACAAGCCGTCCTCAGCCCAACCGGACCACCGGCGCCAGATAGCCATCGGGGTCGCCTTCGGCCTCGCCGGATTCGTGCTGAACCGGTTCAAGCTGGAATTCTTCTTCAACGTCGACTTCATCTTCGGCTCCATCCTCTCCATGTTCGCCCTCATGCGCTTCGGCCTCGTCGCCGGGATGACGGCGACGCTCATCGCCGCGAGCTGCACCTGGTTTCTCTGGCACCATCCCTGGGCGGTGATCATCTTCTGCGCCGAGACGCTCTGCACGGCCCGGTTGAACCTCTCCAAAGACCGCGACCCGGTCCTCAACAACCTCGCCTACTGGTTCAGCGGCGGCATCGCCCTCGTGCTCTTCTTCTACGCCGGGGTCATGCACTTTCCCCTCCTGCCCGCCATGGTGATGGGGCTCAAGCAGGGGATCAACGGCATCGTCAACACCCTGATCGCCGCCGCGCTCCACATGAGCTACGGCTTTTACCGGCGGCGGCAGGAAAGGCTTCCCGGGCTGCGCCAGCTGATCTTCGTCGCCATATCGCTCTTTGTCACCATCCCGACCCTGTTTTTCCTCTACCTGGACATAAGACACACGATGCGTCAGGACCTCGCGCGGCACCAGGAGGCAACGGTGCGCATCGCCAACGCGGCCCGGACCGGCGCGTCATCCTGGCTGGACAGCAGCCTCGGGGTGATCCGCTTCCTCGCCTCTTCCGGCGGCGGACCGGTGGCCGACATGCGGCGCGACCTGGAGAACATGCGCCAGTCGCTCACCGATTTCAGGCGCCTGGGGATGACAAACGAGCGCGGCATCACCGTCGCCTTCTCACCGGCCGTAGACGAAAACGGGGCGGCCACCGTGGGACTGGACCTGTCGGACCGCAGCTACCTGAAAAAGGTCTCCACCCCACCCTACCCCGAGGTGATGGAGCTCTTCCAGGGAAGGATCGGCGCTCCGGGGCCGAGACTCATCCTGGTCGCGCCGGTTCTGGAGAAGGAGGGATACCGGGGGGCCGCTTTCGGCGTCGCCGACCTCGGCACCCTGAAAGAGCTCCTGCAAAAGCTCGTACACGAAGACTCCGTGCAGGTGACCCTTGTCGACGACCGGGGCATGGTGGTCCTGAGTACCAAGCCGGAATTAAGCCCCCTCACCCCTTATGCCCTTCCCGCAGGCGGATCCCTGGTCCCGGTCGCCAAAGGGATACGACACTGGATCCCGGCCGCCAAGCCCGGTTTGAGCCCGTACAAGCGCTGGCTTGCCTCGTTCTACGTGAAGGAGATGCCGCTGGACGGGTACCCGGGGTGGAAGCTGGTGGTGGAGTCTCCGCTCAGGCGCCCCATCACCGCGCTGTCCGAGAAGATCACCGCGGCGCTCTCCGGCATCGGCCTGCTGCTCGTGTTGCTGGTCTTCTGCTCGCGGCTTTTCGCCGGCAGGATCGCCTCCATCCTCTCGGACTTCGAGCGTGTCACGCGCGAGCTTCCCGCTCAGATCGCGGCCGGAGCCACCATCGAGTGGCCTTCTCCGGTCACCAGCGAACTGAAGGGACTCACCGACAACGTGCAGGTGATGACGAGGGAGCTTTCGCTATCGCACGCGGCGCTCAAACAGCTGAACCAGAGCCTCGAGCAGCGCGTCGAGGAGCGCACCGCGCAGTTAAGGGAAAGCCAGCAGCTTTTGAACGCGGTCATCGAGACGACCCCGGACCCGATCTCGGTCAAGGACCGCCAGGGGACCTACCTCATGATGAACAAGGCGGGTCTCGAGTTTCTGGGACGAGAGGCGATCGGCAGGGAGGAAACCCGCATCTACGGACCGGAAGAGGAGGAGGTCATCCTCGCGTACGACCGGCGCGTACTGGAAACCGGCGCCATCGTCTCCTTCGAGCAGTCCCGCCGCAACCACCTTGGGCAGTCCCGCGTCTTCAACGTGGTGAAGGGGCCGATCCGTGACCACTCCGGCGCGGTCACGGGGATCTTCGCCATCTCCCGTGACATCACCGACCGCATCCGGATGGAGGAACAACTGGAGCAGGAGCGGTCGCTCTTGCGTACCATCATCAGCACCATCCCGGACCTCATCTTCCTGAAGGATGTGAACGGCGTCTTTCTCGCGGCGAACCCGGCATTTCAGCGGATGGCGGGGCACCCGGAAGCGGCGATCATCGGCCGGACGGATTACGACATCTGGAACGCCGAGGAGGCCGAGCTCTTCGTAAGAAGGGACCGTGAGGTGCTCGCGGCGGGCAGACAGATCGCTCACGAGGAATGGCTGACCGACAGCAGCGGAGGAAGGCGCATCCTTTTGGAAACGAAGAAGACCCCGATGCTGGACCGCGCCGGGAACCAGCTGGGGATCTTGGGGATCGCCCGCGACATAACGGCACAGCACGAGGCGAAGGAGGAGCTGAAACGCGCCGTGGCCGAGCGGACCGCGGACCTTAGGCGGCTGGCGGAGCGCATAGAGACGGTAGCCGAACACGAGCGGGCCTCGGTGGCCCAGGAGATCCACGACGAGCTGGGGCAGCTCCTTGCCGCGCTCATGATGGACGTCGCCTGGTTCCAAAAACGCATCCCGGAAGGTGACGAAAAGTACGCCGCGAAGGTGAAGGCGATGAACGAGCTTTTGAACGTCACCATACAGTGCGCGCGCCGCATCACGCGGGACCTCCGCCCCCGCATGCTGGACGAGCTTGGTCTCGTCGCCGCCATCGAGGAGCAGTTGGAGCTTTACCGCCAGCGCCAGATCGACTGCCGGCTCGTCGTCCCGCAGCGCGACGCCGAGGTGGACCCGCAACGGGCCAACTCCCTATTCCGCATCTTCCAGGAAAGCATGACCAACGTGATGCGCCACTCCGGCGCGACAAGGGCCGAGATCCTGCTCGACATAAGGGAGGACGGCATCGTGCTGCAGATAGAGGACAACGGCCGAGGCATCAACGAAGATGAGAGCAACAACCTGCAGTCGCTTGGCCTTCTGGGAATAAAAGAGAGGGCCCTGCGCTGGGGAGGAACGGCCGAGATCAGGGGAGTGCACGGCAAGGGAACTACCATTCGGGTGGAGATGCCCGCGGAACGAAGGAGGAAAAAGAGATGATAAGGGTTTTGCTCACTGACGATCACAAGATACTGCGCGAGGGACTCAAGGGTCTCTTGCACGACACCGACGACATCACCGTGGTCGGCGAAGCGGGGGACATCCAGGAGCTGTTCGCCCGTTTGGGGAGTGTGGCCTGCGACGTCATCGTCCTCGACATCTCGCTTCCCGGCAGAAGCGGTCTCGACGCCCTGAAGCAGTTGAAGGCCGAGGGGATAACGACGCCGGTGCTGGTACTCAGCATGCATCCGGAGGAGCAGTACGCCATCCGCGCCATCCGCTCGGGCGCCGCCGGCTACCTCACCAAGGAGACCGCCTCCCAGGAACTGGTGCACGCGATCCGCAAGGTCCACACCGGCGGCAAGTACCTGAGCTCGAACCTGGCGGAGCGCCTCTTCACCGAGCTCGCCAATCCCCGCGGAGCGGAGCCGCACACGCTTCTTTCCGACCGGGAGTACCAGATCATGTGCATGATCGGCTCCGGGCTCACCCTGACCGGCATCGCCGACAAGCTCGCCCTGAGCGTCAAGACCATCAGCACCTACCGGACCCGCGTCCTGCTCAAGATGGGGATGAAGAACAACGCGGAACTGACCACCTACGTCGTGAAAAACGGGCTTCTGTGCGACAACGCCTGATTCCCCGGCGGGAGAGGCGGATGCCCTCGCCTCTCCCGCCTCAGGACTCCCCCCTTATCACTCGCGCCGCATGTCGGAAAAAGCCTCTCACCTTTAACGTCCCGCACCGGACATACAAAAAGACGGCTCCCTGCTATTAATGAAATCATCATCCATCCTCCCCGCAGGCCATGGAGCAGGCGCGCAGGAATACTCCATGACGCGAGCCGGAGCGTTTCAAATGGGGGATGCATGAGGAGACGCACGTGTTTACTCCGGTACCGACATCGCAAGCTCGGCAACACACCGCAAAGGACCACCCCATGCTGATGCTGGAGGCCGAGAACCTGCGCCTTTTACGCGAACTCGAGCGCCACCGCCGGGAGAAAAGACACGCGTGCGAGATGGCGGTGGACCTCCTTACCAGCATCGCCGAGGCGCGGGACCGGGAGACCGGGCGCCACGTAAAACGAGTACGGGACTACACGCTGGCGCTGGGAAACGCGCTGAAGCTCGATTCACCATACTCACCCCTTCTCAGCGAGCAGTGGATAGAGCGCCTGACCAGGGTGGTCCCGCTGCACGACATAGGGAAGATCGGCATCCCGGACCGCATCCTGCTCAAACCCGCCTCGCTGACCCGCGAAGAGTTCGAGGTCATGAAGACCCACACCCGCATCGGCCGCGACATCATCGCCGCAGCCGACAGGGACGGAGGCGAGGCCTGCTGCAACCCGGAGGAGAGCGCCCTCGTCTTCCAGATGGCCGCCGACATAGCACTTTGGCACCACGAGCGCTGGGACGGCCTGGGTTATCCCGACGGCCTGGCGGGGGAGGCCATTCCGCTTGCGGCACGCATCGTCTCGGTGGCCGACGCCTTCGATGCCCTGACCACTTCCCGGGTGTACAAAAAGGCCTTCTCGTGGAAGCGTGCGAGCGCCTACATAGTCTCCATGAGCGGAGTCCGGTTCGACCCGCACGTCGTGGCAGCTTTCACGCGGCTTTTGCCCGAGTTCGAGACCATCGCCCAAGGCCACGACAGCGTGAGCCATCCTGAGAGATCAACTATCGGCACAACCCGGCAGGCAGGCGGGCCGTCCGCACCGGACTGGGCAGGATGCCCCAATTCAGCCGGCGCCACCACGAACGGCACTACACAGGGGAGGGAGACCATCGACGGGCCTCTTCCCCGCACCATACCGCAACCGGACACGGAGGAGGGAACCATGCGCGCGCTCATAGTCGACGACGACGAACTGGACCGCAAGCTTCTGGAACGGGTGTTGAAACCGTTTTGCCATGTGGAATGCGCGGCGAGCGGGGAAGAGGCGTTGCGGAAGTTCACGGCGGCCCTCGACGAGCAGACCCCTTACGGGCTGGTATGTCTGGACTACAACCTCCCCGGCATCTCCGGTGCGAGAACTGCGCAGCTCATCCGCCAGGAGGAGGGGAAAACCCGGGGCTTCCCCGCCACCACGGTATGCGCGCTCTCCGGGGCTCCCGAGGCACCGGGAGAGTTCTACATGAGCCTTGGCGACGATCCCCACTTCTTCCTGAACCAGAAGCCGTACAACAGGACCAACCTCATGCGTGCGGTGAGCTTCGGCCTTCGGCGCTGGGGTATAAAGAGCGAGTCCTACGACCACCGCCTCGAACGCGCCATCGGCCAATGACGCAGTGTTGCGTCAAGCCGCAACAGCGGCACACACCAACAAGGGATCGCTCAAGGGCGGTCCCTTTCTTTTTGCGGCACACGCGACGTGTCTGATTTTCCGACACCCCACTCAAAGGGGCAAAAGCCCGTCAACGTTCGTTTTTTCCTACGGCACCGTTCGAAGTGTAAAGAAGGTGTGTAAAGCCGCCGCGGCCACCGACAAGCGGGTGTACGGACCGGCGGCACAGTCCCGGATCGGTAACCTCCTGATTTCACGTGGTGTCCGCCCGGCCACGGCTGCGCGCGCATGCAATGAGGGGGGGCGAGGCGACTAAGCACGCCAGGCGCAACCGTGCGGAATCAGGTGCTTTCCCAAGCCTGGCACGCATGATGCTGAGAGTTATGGCGTCACATAAAGTCTCATCTCAAGGAGGGTAATCCATGCGAGTGAGAAGAGGAGGAATGGCGGTCATCGTGCTCACCCTGATGCTGATGGCCACATCTGCGAACGCACTGTCCATAAGACTGACGGACGGCGGCGCCAATACTGTCACCATAGGGGACAACGGGGTGGGGGACATTAACCCCGCGGCAGGCGCCGTCACCTACATCGGCAGCGTCGGCGCCTTCACCACCAACGTGAGCACCGGGCTTTCCCACCCCATCCTGGGGAGCCTGGACTACCCGCGGCTGGAGCTTAACTCGGTCGACGTGACCAGCGGCTCGAGCGGCACCAGCAAGCTCTACATCTACCTCACCGACACCGGCTTTACCGGCGCATTTTCCAGCTTCCAGGCCGCCATCGGCGGGACCACGGGAGGAACGGTCAAGTACAGCACCTACTTCGACGCCGCCAACACCGACTTTGCCATGAGCACGGTTTTGACCGAGGAGCTGTACAGCGGCCTCGCCTTCAGCGACGTCAACACCGCTTCGGCACTGGGACTCGACGTCCCCTACTCCCTGACCCAGGCTCTGGAAATCACCCATAACGGTCACGCCAGCACGAGCTTCGATGCGGAACTGGCCCCAGTGCCGGAACCGGGCACCTTCCTGCTGCTTGGGGTAGGCTTCCTGGGACTCGCCGTCTACGGCAGGCGCAGGGTACGGGCCTGACGACGCCGCGCCTGTTTTGACCAAAGCCGCCCCACTCGGGCGGCTTTTTTTTTTTGCGAGGCGGGCTCCTCCGGAAGGTATCAGAGAGCTGCGCAATGGATGAATGACATCACAAAAAGTCTAAGCTACTGTACTAAAATTTTCTGGAATACCTGTTATGCTGATTAGCACCCAAGCTGTGCCAGCATTCAGTTATCTATGACAGTCATGCATTTCTTCTTACAGTTGAACGCACCTTATTGACGCAGTCATCCGCCGCCACGGGAGAAGACCTTGCCAGAGTTGTCCGACTTGAAGAAACAACCGATACCACTTTTTGTCCTGGTGGCCGCCGGCCTTGCCGGCAACTATTTCAAGTTCACCATCTTCCTCAACATCGACTTCCTCTTCGGCAGCATCTTCGCCATGCTCGCCTTGCAGTTCTTCGGCCTCACCCGCGGCATCATCGCTGCAGCCGCCATCGGCAGCTACACCTACTTCCTCTGGAATCACCCCTATGCATGCCTCATCCTCATAGCCGAAACCGCCCTGGTCGGGTTGCTGATGCAGCGACGCAGGTTCGGCATGGTCGCAGCCGACGCCGTGTACTGGATCGTGGTCGGCATGCCGCTCGTCTACCTTTTCTACCACGTGGTGATGCAGGTCCCCCTGAGCAACACCTACATCGTAATGACCAAGCAGGCGGTGAACGGCATCGCCAACGCCATCGTCGCCAGGCTCCTCTTCACCGGGTTCGCCCTCAGGTCGAAGTCGGTGCGCATCCGGTTCGGGGAGCTGATTTCGAGCCTGCTCGCCTTCTTCGTCCTGATCCCGTCTCTGATCCTTCTGGCCATCGGCTGCAAAAGCGAGTTCGCCGAGACGGACCGCATGATCCGCGAGGGGCTCATACAGGACATCGGGCGCGAGGCGAAACGCCTGGACACCTGGGTTAATGCCCGGAAGGCGCCGGTGGTGCGGCTTGCCGAAATGGCCGCAACCCTCTCACCGCGTCAACTGCAACCCTTCCTGGAACAGGCGACCAGGAGCGACATTAACTTCAAGCGCATAGGGCTTCTGGACAAAGAGGCCACGACCATCGCCTACTATCCGCCTTCCGATGAGATGGGTCAGAGCAACCTCGGCAAAAACTTCGCGGACCGTCCCTACGTCCCGAAACTGAAGCAGACGCTGAAGCCGATGCTCTCGGAGGTGGTGATGGGCAGGATCGGCACACCGGAGCCGATCGTTTCCGTGCTCGCCCCGGTGGTCGTCAAAGGGGGGTACGGCGGCTACCTCATCGGCGTGCTCAGCCTGCACCAGATCAAGGAGCAGTTGGACAAGACCTCCGAATCAAGCGACATCCTTTACACCTTGCTGGACAAGAACGGCAAGGTGATCATGAGCAACAGGCCCGGTCAGAAGTCCATGACCCCGGTGCAAAGGGGGAAGGGAACCCTCAAGCACCTGCCCCGCGGCATCACCCAGTGGGTGCCGGTCGCCCCCCCGAACACCCCGATGTCGGAACGGTGGAAGAAATCCTACTACGGCGCCGAGGCAGCGGTCGGCGACTTCGCGGAATGGAAACTGATCCTGGAACAGCCGGTGGCGCCTTTCCAGAAGAAGCTGCACGACAGCTACACCGGCAAGCTCACCATCCTCCTAGTGATCCTGCTCATGTCGCTTGCCCTTGCAGACTTTTTGAGCCGTCGCATCATGGGGAGCATCGAGAACCTGCGCAGGCTCACCAGCGACCTCCCCGCGCGGCTCGCCTCGGGGGGAAGCGTCTGCTGGCCGGAGAGCGGCATCACGGAAACGGACGACCTGATCGTCAACTTCAGGGAGATGAGCGACAGCATCAACGACTATCTTGGCGCGCTCAAGGGCCTGAACGAATCGCTGGAACAGCGGGTCGCAGAGCGCACGCGTGAGGTGGAGCGGCTTTGGAGCGAGCAACGCATCATCCTGAGCACCATGCCGCTTGGAGCATGCCTGCTCAAGAACCGGACCATCCAGCGGGCAAACCCGGCCTTCGACAGGATCGTGGGATATGAGCCGGGGGAAACACTTGGGAAGGACACGGCGATCTTCTACGCCGACCAGGCGTGGTACCAGCGCATGGAGGAAGCGGGTTACGAGGCGCTGCGGCGCGGAGAGATCTACTCCGCCGACCTTAGAACCAAGCGCAAGGACGGCTCGGTCATCTGGTGCAACGTCTCGGGGCAGATGGTGAACCCCGATGCCGCAGAGGACGGCTCCATCTGGATCATTCAGGACATCACGCAAAGAAAACAGGCGGCCCAGCTCGAGCAGCAGTTGCTGCACGCCCAGAAACTGGAGAGCCTGGGGGTGCTGGCAGGCGGTATCGCCCACGACTTCAACAACATCCTCATGGCCATCATGGGGAACGCCGACCTCGCCCTCATGCGCATGCCCGAGGGTGCATCCGCGGCGGAAAACCTGCACAGGATCCTGCAATCGGGGCAACGAGCCGCCGACCTCACCAAGCAGATGCTTGCCTATTCGGGCAAGGGGAGGTTCGTGATCGAGGCGGTGGACCTGAACCAGCTGATCGAGGAGCTCGCTCAACTTCTGGAGATCTCGGTCTCCAGGCAGGCAAAACTCAGCTACCATCTGCACCGGCCGCTCCCTGTCATCGATGGCGACCCGGCACAGTTGCGCCAGATGGTCATGAACCTCGTGATCAACGCCTCGGAAGCGATCGATGGAGAAAAGGGAGAGATCGTGATCACGACCGGCAGTGCCACGGGCGAGCCCAGGCACATCCTCGAGGCGCGGCAGGATGAGCTACCGGAGGGAGACTACGTCTGCCTCACGGTCACCGATACCGGGTGCGGCATGGACCGGGAGACCATCGCGAGGCTTTTCGATCCTTTCTTCACCACCAAGTTCACCGGTCGCGGCCTCGGGATGGCCGCAGTGCAGGGGATCGTGAAGGGGCACAAGGGAGCGATAAGAATCACGAGCGAACCGGGCAAGGGATCAACCTTCCAGATATTCCTCCCTGTCGGGACTCCCGCTGTAAAGGAGGATGTTGGAGGTGCCGACGTTCAAGGAGAGGCCGCGCAGCCGGAAGGGTGCGTAAAGGCGATGCTCGTGGACGACGAAGAGGCGGTCCGCAACGTGGGAGCGGAGATGTTGAAGCAGCTTGGGTTCACGCCGGTACTGGCAAAGGACGGTGAGGAAGCACTGGAAGTCTTCAGGCAGACGCCGGGGATCGGCTTCGTGATCCTCGACATGACCATGCCACGGATGGACGGCAAGGAATGCCTGCGCGAGTTGCGCCGCATTGCGCCCGTTGTGCCGGTGATCATGTCCAGCGGCTATAACGAGCAGGAAATTGCGCGTGAATTAGGCGGAGAGATCCCAAGCGGCTTCATCCAGAAACCGTACAACGTAGCATCGATGAAGCAGGCCATCGAAAGAGCGCTGCGGCGCTGACCGCCCGCATCGGTGCGACGGGAGGGGTTTTCAAAGGTTCACGCGGGAATTACGGGGACGGCGAAAAAGCGTGGTCACGAAGCGACGCAGGTGAACTCGCGCTCCCCCCTTTGCGAAGGGGGGACGGGGGGGATTTGTCTTTGTTCCCGCTGTCAGCGGTTGCAATCACCCAAGTTGCTGGCAGCCCGCGCCTGATCCCACAGTGTGTTCATTGACTATTGAGTTGGTAAAAGGGCTAAATCCCCCCTGTCCCCCCTTCGCAAAGGGGGGAACGTGATGCCTGCTCACCGCTTCGACTGACGTACACATACTTCCCATAATTCCCGGAGGAACCTTTTTAAAGCCTGAACTGGCGCACCAGGCGCTGCAGCTCTTCGGACTGGTGGGAGAGTGTGGACGCCGCGGCCGCGGTCTCGGTGACGCCATGGGCCGTTTGCTGCACCACGTCGGTGATCCTCTGGATGCTTCTGGTGATCTCGTCGGTGGTGGATGTCTGCTGCTGAGCCGCCGTGGTGATCTGGTTGATCTGATCGCTCACCACGCTCACCTGGGCCAGGATCTCCTCGAGCGCCTCGCCCGAGCGCGCCGAGTACTCCGCCCCTTTTCCCACCTCGGCCACCCCTTCCTCGATGGCGGCGATGGCACCGCGCGTCCCACCCTGTATCGCCTTGATCATCTCGCCTATCTCCCGGGTCGCCCGGGTCGTCCTCTCGGCGAGGGCGCGCACCTCGTCGGCAACGACGGCGAAACCGCGCCCCTGCTCTCCGGCGCGCGCCGCCTCGATCGCCGCGTTCAAAGCGAGCAGGTTGGTCTGGTCCGCGATCTCCTGGATGGTGCCGATGATCTGGTCTATCTGATCCGACTGGGCGCCAAGTTCCTCCACGGTCTTGGCCGCCCCCTGCACCCGGCTTGCGATACGTTCCATGCCGAGCGTGGTCTGCCGCACCACGTCTGCGCCGGAGCTTGCGGTCCGGCTCGCACGGGTCGAGTTCTCGGCGGCGTGCACGCAGTTTCGCGCGATGTCGCCGGAGGTCGCGGCCATCTCTTCACTGGCGACGGCCACGGCGTTGGTCTGGGAGGCTACGTCATCGGTCCCCGCGGAGATGCGGTCGGCGTTGTCCTGCAACTGGTGCGAGGTGAACGCCACCTGCTCCGAGCTCTGCTGGATTTGGCTGATCATGTCCCGCATCGTGGTCTGCAGGGCATCGATGGAGCGGATGATGGTGCTGATCTCGTTGTTGCGCCTGGCCTGGATCGGCTTGGTGAGGTCCCCGCTGATCATGGTATCCAGGATGCCGATGATCCTTTTCAGCGCGTCGTTCACCGACCAGAAAAGCAGGGAACTGAAGAAGACCCCGGCGATGAGAAAGAGCACGGTGGATATGACCGAGATGGATAGGGAGAAGGAGCGTCCGGCCCCCACGGCGAAGATTATGCAGAAGCTGTAACAGACACAGAGCAGGATGATGCGGGTGCGGATACGCAGATGCAGGTAGAGATCAAAGAGAAATTTCATGGTTTTCCTCGACGGGTTTACTTGTCCGGGCTCACAGCACTAACAGTGTTACATTTTGTTGTATTCTCTTCGGAAGCATCTCCCTCTTCTTTAGCGCGTTATCGAGGCACGGCGTTTTTTTCTTACTCCCCGGTCAAGAAACCTGATCAGCAATGAGTCCCGCGACATGACATCCGTCTCCCCTCTTCTTACTGGAAGATCATCGCTAACAGGAACGGAAAAAGGGGGCCGGAATTTTCCGGCCCCCTTTGTGATTGCGGCTGATACGCGCTGGTTACTTTTTGTAACCCTTCGCGCCGGAGGTGCAGGAGCGAGTAAAGCCATCGCCGGTTACGGTGCCGATCACACTGAGTATCTGGTCAGCCCCCCCGCAGGTACTAGCGGCGCCGGTCGGAGCGGTGGTGCCGATCCCGGCCCAATCCATGTGGTAGTTAGTCCAGAGGGTCCAACCGGCCGGAACGGTGATCCCATCGATGGAGCCGTCGGAACCGCCCGCGAGGCTGTCGATGCCGTCGTTGACCATCTGGAAGGCCTCGGGGGTGACACCGGAGAAGGACGGCGCGAAGGCGTAGGCGTGGATGGCGTTGGCCCCTTTGGCGGCCCCACCTGTTACGGCCAAAGAAACGTTCACCACCTGATCTTTGCCGGTCATGTTGGTCCAGAGGACGTTGTAGTAGAACTGCCCCGGATTGGTCGATTTCTGAACGTTCTTATTGTTGGTGACGATGGAGAAACGGCCGTCGTCGCTGCCGGATGCGGTGACCGCGGTGCCGTCGCACTTGGCAAGGAGGTTGCCGTCACCGTCGGTGGTGAAGCAGGTGGTGTCGTTCAGGACCGGGTTGATCTCGTAGAGGATGTGGATGTTGGGGAAGTTGTTGCTGATGTTGATGTCGTTGGGGTTCTTGCCCTCGGGCTTGACGTTGATGTTGGTTTCCCGGACCTCCGCCTTGGTAGCATCGGCCAAGACAAGCGGCTCGGTATCGATCGTTATCGTCGTGTCCTTGCAGGTGTTGAGATCCGTCGGGGTGATCATCGTGTTGCCCGGAACGGAAATCCCGAAGGTGCTCCCGTTGGGGTCACTGAAGTTGACGTAGAAAAGCGACCACGTGCCGGTGGAGGTATTGAGGCACATCTTTACCGGAATCGAGTCGATGATTTTCCCGCCGTCGTTCACGGAATACTTGTAGAAATAGCTGTTGGCGGGCTGCGCCGGGTGCTCCGGGATGACGTTCGAGGCCGTAATCCCCGGCACTACGCTCAAGTCGGCGGCATTTTTGGGGACCGAAGCCGCCTGTGCGCTTACCGCGGTGGCAAAACCTGCGGCCGTGATGGCCAGAGCCGAAAACAAGGTCTTCATCTTCATTTCACTTCCTCCTTTTATCTCCATGCATTTAAATTAAAAACCCGGACAGGACGGTAATCGTTCAAAAGACCTACACAGCTCAGGCGTGCCCGCAGGCTCCGCCATCCACGCGCGGCGGTTCGGCGTCATCCGTCACCAGCTCGAAGCGGCACCCTTCGACGGCTACGGCCACCCCCAGCAACTCGTCACACGGCTCGACTCTCACCACATCGCTCATACAGTGAAGTCTGACCCGCTGGCCCAAGTGCTGATAGTCAAGCAGCATCACCACTTCGAGGCGTTCATCCAGTGCCACCGGCTGATCAGTCACGAAATAGATGCCGCTTGTGCTGAAGTTCCTGGTAAGGCCCATCCCCTGCTTGACCTCCACCGGGATCTGGCCCTGGTAGCGTACGGAGTTTCTGTTAACATAGTCAGGCATTGAGCATCACATCACTGGATGAGAGAATTTAGTCTTACGTTTTCCAGCGGCTTATGTCGCCGGAAAATTTCCTACAAAGTAACCGAAGAAAGGATGATATTGAATACGGCATCGGGTACATTTTCCTATATCCTTCGATGTACCTTCTCTGCTCCAGCATGTCAGACCGATGACTACCGCAGAAGAACCTGAGTACACTCCTGAGTAGCGAGAGTAATCACTTCGTATTACAACGGGCTGCCGCCCTGCCTGCAGCGGCGGGGAAGGGATGGCGGAAAAGCCGCCACTTACACCGTAAACATTTTTTCCGCGCGTGTTTCTGCCGAGTTGGCACAGTAACTGCTCCCCTTCGCGGACGCAGCGCACGATCACTAACCCCGCAAAGGTTGCATCATGAAAACAATCGGATTACCCAAGAAGCAAGGGATGTACGATCCCCAGTTCGAGCACGACGCCTGCGGCGTCGGCTTCGTCACCAACATCAAGGGAAAGAAATCCCACGAGATCGTCAAGCAGGCGATAACCGTCCTGGAAAACCTCGACCACCGCGGCGCGGTGGGGAGCGAGCACAACACCGGTGACGGCGCCGGGATTCTGATCCAGATTCCCGATGCCTTCTTCCGCAAGGCCTGCCCCGAGCTCGGCTTCGAGCTGCCGGCGCCCGGCGAGTACGGCGTCGCCATGCTCTTCACCTCCCCCGAGGCCACCGAGAGGAGCGCGGCGAAGCACGTCTTCCAGCGCATCATCAGCGAGGAAGGGGTCGAGGTGATCGGCTGGCGCGAAGTGCCGACGGACAACTCGTCCTTGGGCGATACCGCGAAGGCGGGCGAGCCGCTCGTGCGCCAGATCTTCTTCAAGCGCGACGCTTCGTGCGCCGACGAGGACGCCTTCAACAGGAAGCTCTACCTCGTCAACCAGCGCGCCATCCACGAGATCCGCGACGAGGAGGTCGATCCGTACTGGTATGTCGCCAGCATCTCGACCCGCACCATCGTCTACAAAGGTATGCTGATGCCGGCCCAGCTGGACCAGTACTACCCGGAGCTGCGCGACGAAGCGGTAGAGAGCGCCATCGCGGTGGTGCACTCCCGCTTCTCCACTAACACCTTCCCCTCCTGGGACCGCGCGCATCCGTACCACTACCTCGCTCACAACGGCGAGATCAACACCCTGCGCGGCAACGTGAACTGGATGCACGCGCGCCAGTCCATGTTCAACAGCGAGCTCTTCGGCGACGACATCAAGAAGCTCCTGCCGGTGATCAACACCAACGGCTCCGACTCGGCGATGTTCGACAACTGTCTCGAGCTGCTGCTCATGACCGGTCGTACGCTTCCCCACGCCGTCATGATGATGGTGCCGGAGCCGTGGGAAAACCACGAGACCATGAGCAAGGAGAAGCGTGCCTTCTACGAGTACCACTCCTGCCTCATGGAGCCGTGGGACGGTCCCGCCGCCCTCACCTTCACCGACGGCCGCATCATCGGTGCGGTGCTGGACAGAAACGGCCTGCGTCCCTGCCGCTACTACCTGACCGACGACGACCTCGTCATCATGGCGAGCGAGGCGGGCGTGCTGCCGGTGTCCCCGGCTAAGGTGATCAAGAAGGGTCGCCTCCAGCCGGGCAAGATGTTCCTCATCGACACCGAACAGGGTCGCATCATCCCGGACGAGGAGATCAAGAACGACCTCGCCACCGCCAAGCCTTACGCCGACTGGGTCAAGGTGAACCACCACCTGCTGGCCGACCTCCCGAAAGCGGCGAAGACGCAGGCCGAGGAGGAATCCCCCCTCGTGCAGCGCCAGAAGGCGTTCGGCTACACCTTCGAGGACCAGGAGACCATCATCGGTCCCATGGCGACCTCCGGCGTGCAGCCCCTGGGCTCCATGGGCACCGACACCCCGCTAGCGGTTCTCTCCGAGAAGCCGCAGCTTCTTTACAGCTACTTCAAGCAGCTCTTCGCCCAGGTGACCAACCCGCCGATCGACCCGATCCGCGAGGAGATCATCACCGCGACCGCGGTAAGGATCGGCTCCGAGTCGAACCTCTTGAAGCCGTCCGCGACGAGCGCCCGCGTCATCCGCCTCGAGCACCCGATCCTCACCAACGAGGACGTGGAGAAGATCAGGAACCTCGACCGCCCCGGCTTCAAGACCGCGACCCTGTCGCTCCTCTTCAAGGCCGCCGACGGCGCCGAGGGGATGGAGAAGGCCCTGGAGAGCCTCTTCTCCAGCGCGATCCGCCACATCGAGATGGGGACCACCATCCTCATCCTCTCCGACCGCGGCGTGAACGAGGAGTACGCGGCGCTGCCGGCGCTGCTCGCCGTGGCGGGCCTGCACCACCACCTGATCCGTACCGCGACGAGGACCCACGCCTCCTTGATCCTCGAGTCGGGCGAGCCGCGCGAGGTGCACCACTTCGCGGTGCTTTTAGGCTACGGCGTCACCGCCATCAACCCCTACCTCGCCTTCGAGTCCATCGACGACATGATCAAGGAGGGGATGCTCACCGGCATCGACTACAAGACCGGCGTCAAGAACTTCGTCAAGGCCTCCATCAAGGGGATCGTCAAGACCATGGCGAAGATGGGTATCTCCACCATCCAGAGCTACCGCGGCGCCCAGATCTGCGAGGCGGTCGGCCTGCACCAGTCGCTGATCGACAAGTACTTCACCTGGACCCCGTCCAGGATCGGCGGCATCGATCTCGACGGCATCGCCCAGGAACTTTTGCAGCGCCACAAAAAGGCGTACCCGCACCGCGTCCCGGCCGACCCCACCCTCGACCCGGGCGGCCAGTACCAGTGGCGCAAGGAGGGTGAGGAGCACCTCTTCAACCCGCTCACCATTCAGGCGCTGCAGAAGGCGACCAGGACCAACGACTACAAGGAGTTCAAGGTCTTCTCGCAGCTGATCGACGAGCAGAACGAGCGTCTCTACACCCTTCGCGGCCTTCTCGACTTCAACACCGAGATCCGCATCCCGGTCCCCATCGAGGAGGTCGAGTCGGTCGATGAGATCGTGAAGCGCTTCAAGACCGGCGCCATGTCCTACGGCTCCATCAGCCAGGAGGCGCACGAGGCGCTGGCCATCGCCATGAACAGGATCGGCGGCCGCTCCAACACCGGCGAAGGCGGCGAGGACCCGGAACGCTTCACCTGGACCAACGAGCTGGGCGACTCGAAGAACAGCGCCATCAAGCAGGTCGCCTCGGGGCGTTTCGGCGTCACCAGCAACTACTTAACCAACGCGGCCGAGCTGCAGATCAAGCTGGCGCAGGGCGCGAAGCCGGGCGAAGGGGGCGAGTTGCCGGGTCACAAGGTGTACCCGTGGGTCGCGAAGACCCGCCACACCACCCCGGGCGTAGGCCTCGTGTCGCCGCCGCCGCACCATGACATCTACTCCATCGAGGACCTCGCGGAGCTGATCCACGACCTGAAGAACGCGAACCGCCGCGCGAGGATCAGCGTGAAGCTCGTCTCCGAGGTCGGCGTCGGCACCATCGCGGCCGGCGTGGCCAAGGCGCACGCCGACGTCGTGCTCATCTCGGGCTACGACGGCGGCACCGGCGCCTCCCCGCTCTCCTCGATCAAGCACGCCGGTCTCCCCTGGGAGCTGGGTCTTGCCGAGACGCACCAAACGCTCGTGCTCAACAACCTTAGAAGCCGCATCATCGTCGAGGTCGACGGCCAGTTGAAGACCGGCCGCGACGTCGCCATCGCGGCGCTTTTGGGCGCCGAGGAGTTCGGCTTCGCCACCGCGCCGCTCGTGACACTCGGCTGCGTCATGATGCGCGTCTGCCACAGCAACACCTGCCCGGCCGGCGTCGCGACGCAGGACCCGGAACTCAGGAAGAACTTCTCCGGCAAGCCCGAGTACGTGGTGAACTACATGCGCTTCATCGCGCAGGAGGTGCGCGAGATCATGGCCGAGCTCGGCTTCCGCACCTTCAACGAGATGGTCGGACGCGCAAACCGTCTGGAGCCCAAGCGCGCCGTCGCCCACTGGAAGGCGCAGGGGCTCGACTTCAGCAACGTGCTGTACCAGCCGAAGATGGCGGTCAACGGCAGCCGCTACTGCGTCGAGAGCCAGGACCACGGTCTCGAGAAGTCCCTCGACATGAAGAAGCTCCTCGACATCTGCAAGCCGGCCATCGAGAAGGGCGAGAAGGTGAGCGCCGAGCTCACTATCACCAACGTGGACCGCGTGGCGGGCACCATCGTCGGCAACGAAGTCACCCGCGCCTTCGGCGCCGAAGGGCTCCCCGACGACACCATCAGGCTCAAGTTCCACGGCTCCGCCGGCCAGAGCTTCGGCGCCTTCATTCCCAAGGGGATGACCCTGGAACTTGCAGGCGACGCGAACGACTACGTCGGCAAGGGCTTGAGCGGCGGCACCATCGTCGTCTACCCGCCCGACGGCTCGCCGTTCAAGGCGGAAGAGAACATCATCGCCGGCAACGTCGCCTTCTACGGCGCCACGAGCGGCACCGCCTACATAAGCGGCATCGCAGGCGAGCGCTTCTGCGTCAGGAACTCGGGCGTAAACGCGGTCGTTGAAGGGGTCGGCGACCACGGCTGCGAGTACATGACCGGCGGCATCGTCGTCGTCCTCGGTGAGACAGGAAGGAACTTCGCGGCAGGTATGAGCGGCGGGGTCGCCTACGTCCTCGACAGCGCTGGGGACTTCAAGGAGCGCTGCAACACCGAGATGGTGAAGCTGGAGCTCTTGGAAGAGCAGGACCTCGAGACCCTCAAGGAGATGATCTCCCAGCACGCGAAGAGGACCGGCAGCGCCCGCGCCACCCGCATCCTGCACGACTGGAAAACCCACGCCCACAAGTTCGTCAAGGTCATGCCGACGGACTACAAGCGGGTGCTTCTGGCCATCGAGCGCGCGAAGGCTGCGGGCCTTACCGGCGACGACGCCCTTGCGGCGGCCTTCGAGGAGAACGCCAAGCAGGCGGCGCACTAAAAAAGCAGATCAACTGATTTCTTCAGATAGGAAATAGCTATGGGAAAACCTACCGGATTCATGGAATACAAACGCGAGCTCCCGGCCGACCGCGAGCCGCTTGAGAGGCTCAAGGACTGGAACGAGTTCCATCTGCATCTGCCGGAGGATCACCTCCGCACCCAGGGGGCGCGCTGCATGGACTGCGGCATCCCCTTCTGCCACACCGGGATGCTGGTGAGCGGCATGGCCTGCGGCTGTCCCATCAACAACCTGATCCCCGAGTGGAACGACCTCGTCTACCGCGGCCTGTGGAAACAGGCGCTCACGAGGCTTTTGAGGACCAACAACTTCCCCGAGTTCACCGGCCGGGTCTGCCCCGCCCCGTGCGAGGGGTCGTGCACCCTGGGCTCCATCGACCCCGCGGTCACCATCAAGAACATCGAGGTGAGCATCATCGACCGTGGCTGGAAGGAAGGGTGGATCGCCCCGAACCCGCCGCAGATGAGAACCGGCAAGAAGGTGGCCGTGGTCGGCTCCGGCCCGGCAGGTCTCTCCGCCGCCGCCCAGCTCAACAAGGCCGGGCACCAGGTGACCGTGTTCGAGCGCGCCGACCTCCCCGGCGGCCTTCTCATGTACGGCATCCCGAACATGAAGCTCGACAAGCGCGAAGTCGTGCTGCGCCGCGTGAAGCTCATGGAGCAGGAAGGGATCAACTTCGTCTGCAACACCGCCATCGGCGGCGCCGACTACCCGGTCGAGAAGCTGAAGGGCGAGTTCGACGCGGTCATCCTCGCCACCGGCGCCACCCTCCCCCGCGACCTCCCGATCGATGGGCGTCCGCTCAAGGGGATCCACTTCGCCATGGACTTCCTCACCGCCAACACCAAGGCGGTGCTGAACGAAGGGGCGGAGTTCATCTCCGCCGAAGGCAAAGACGTCATCATCATCGGCGGCGGCGACACCGGCACCGACTGCGTCGGGACCTCGCTGCGCCACGGCTGCAAGTCGGTTACCCAGCTCGAGATCATGCCCCGCTTCCCGGACACCCGCGCCGCAGACAACCCGTGGCCGGAGTGGCCGAAGGTCCACAAAGTCGACTACGGGCAGGAGGAGGCCGCCGCGAAGTTCGGCGCCGATCCCCGCGTGTTCCTCACCACCGCCACCAAGTTCGAGGGGGACGCCGACGGCAACGTGAAAGCGGTGCACACCGTCGAGGTGGAATGGAAGCAAAACGAGAAGGGACAGTACATCCCGGTCCCGGTGCCCGGCACCGAAAAGGTCCGTCCCGCGAACCTCGTGCTGCTCGCCATGGGCTTCTTAGGTCCCGAGCAGGAGCTCCCCGAGGCGCTCGGCCTCGAGCGTGACGGCCGCAGCAACATCAAGGCCGAGTTCAACCGCTACACCACCAGCGTCGAGGGCGTCTTTGCCGCAGGCGACTGCCGCCGTGGCCAGAGCCTCGTCGTCTGGGCCTTCAACGAAGGTCGCGGCGCGGCACGCGAGTGCGACCGCTTCCTCATGGGAGAGACCGAGCTGCCGTAGCGGCCTCTTCCGATAATGCGACAAAAGGCACTTGGGGTTTCCCCAAGTGCCTTTTTTTGTTCTTCATGGAGTTCCAGAGCAACGCGTGTCCTCACTTGCTGAAAGCGGTGGCCTTAAAGCTCCCCCCTTTGCAAAGGGGGAGCCTGTCCCCCGCAGCCTTGGCGAAGAGGGAACAGGGGGGATTTGCCTTTGGCCCTGGGCTAGGGGGACATGAACTAGGGGGACAGGCACCTGCGGAGCCAGTCCCCTGCCCTGCGGCCGATCAGGAACGGGCCAGATCGAAGCGGTCGAGGTTCATGACCTTTTGCCATGCAGCCACGAAATCGCGCACGAACTTCTCCTTAGCATCGGCGCTGCCGTACACCTCGGCGATGGCCCGCAACTGCGCGTTGGAGCCGAAGATGAGATCGACGCGGGTGCCGGTCCACTTGAGCGCGCCTGTCGCTCGGTCGCGCCCCTCGAAGACCTCGTCGTCTCCAGGCACCGCACTCCAGGCCGTCCCCATATCCAGCAGGTTAACGAAGAAGTCGTTTGTGAGCACCCCGGCGCGCTTCGTGAACACCCCGTGCGGCGATTGCTCACTATTGACGCCGAGGACGCGCATCCCCCCGACCAGGACGGTCATCTCCGGCGCGGTCAGGGTCAGCAACTGCGCACGGTCCACCAGGAGCTCCTCCGCCTTAACCGCGTACTTCTTCCTTAAGTAGTTGCGGAAGCCGTCGGCGACCGGCTCGAGCACGGCGAAGGAGGCGGGGTCGGTCTGCTCCTGCGCGGCGTCGGTGCGCCCGGGCGTGAAGGGGACGGCGACTTCGCAGCCGGCGCTTTTCGCCGCCTCCTCGACGGCCGTGCAGCCGCCCAGGACGATCAGGTCGGCGAGGGAGACCTGCTTACCGCCGGACTGGGCGCCGTTGAACTGCGTCCTGATCCCCTCGAGGGTCTGCAGCACGACGGCGAGCTGGGCCGGCTGGTTCACCTCCCAATCCTTCTGCGGTGCGAGCCGGATGCGCGCCCCGTTCGCCCCGCCGCGCTTGTCGGAGCCGCGGAAGGTGGAGGCCGAGGCCCAGGCGGTCGCGACCAGTTGCGCGACGGAGAGCCCGGAGGCAAGGATTCTCCCCTTGAGCGACGCGATGTCGTCCTCCTCGATCAGCGGGTGGGTGGGCGCGGGAACGGGGTCCTGCCAGATCAGCTCTTCGGAGGGGACGAGCGGACCTAGATAGCGCGAACGCGGCCCCATGTCGCGGTGCGTCAGCTTGAACCAGGCCCTGGCGAAGGCGTCGGCGAACTGGTCGGGATGTTCGTGGAAGCGCTTGGCGATCGGCCCGTAGATCGGGTCCACCTTCAGGGCAAGGTCGGTGGTGAGCATCATCGGGGCGTGCCGCTTCGCGGGGTCGTGGGCGTCGGGGACCGTGCTACGCGCCGCCGGGTCCTTGGGTATCCACTGGTGGGCGCCGGCGGGGCTTTTGACTAGTTCGAATTCGTAGCCGAAGAGGACGTCGAAATAGCCGTTGTCCCACTTGACGGGGTCCGGGGTCCACGCGCCCTCCAGGCCGCTCGTGATCGTGTGCGGACCTTTACCGGTCCCGAAGCTGCTCTTCCACCCGAGCCCCTGCTCCTCGATCCCCGCAGCCTCGGGCTCGGGCCCCACGTGCGAAGCCGGTCCCGCACCGTGGCATTTGCCGAAGGTGTGGCCGCCGGCGATCAACGCTACGGTCTCCTCGTCGTTCATGGCCATCCGCGCGAAGGTCTCGCGTATGTCCCCGGCCGCGGCGACCGGGTCAGGGTTGCCGCCCGGCCCTTCCGGGTTCACGTAGATGAGCCCCATCTGGACCGCAGCGAGGGGATTTTCAAGCTCCCGCTCCCCGGAGTAGCGCTTGTCCCCGAGCCAGGTCTCCTCCATCCCCCAATAGATGTCTTCGGGCGCCTCCCATACATCCTCGCGCCCCCCGGCAAACCCGAAGGTCCTGAACCCCATCGATTCGAGGGAGCAGTTCCCGGCAAGGATGATGAGGTCCGCCCAGGAGATTTTCCTGCCGTACTTCTGCTTTATGGGCCACAAGAGCCTGCGTGCTTTGTCGAGGCTCGCGTTGTCGGGCCAGCTGTTGAGCGGGGCGAAGCGCTGTGCCCCCATCCCGGCACCGCCACGGCCGTCACCGACGCGGTAGGTGCCCGCACTGTGCCACGCCATTCGGATGAAGAGCGGGCCGTAGTGGCCGTAGTCCGCCGGCCACCACTGCTGCGAATCGGTCATCAACTCTAACAGGTCTTTCTTCACGGCATCGAGGTCGAGAGTCTTGAACTCCTCTGCGTAGTTGAATGTCTTGTCCATCGGGTTCGACAGGGTTGAGTGCTGGTGCAGGACCTTTAAGTCCAGCTGGTTCGGCCACCAATCCCGGTTCGACGTGCCGCGGGAAGCGGCAGGCCTGCCGGTCTTGCCCGTTACCGGGCACTTCTCTTCCATACTCATGACATTGGCTCCTTTCGCGGGGAATTTACTGTCATAGAAATATAGCGTCGAGGTATGTACCTGTCTAACGGCGGAAATTGAATGTATCGGCTAGCGTGCTAGCGGAAGGCAAAAGGGGTATGAGACATTGCGGTGAGTTAACGCCACAGTCATTGCTGAGAAAAAGATTCGGCATCCTGCCGGCCCGACAGTTACAGCAGGAGAGGTTAACATCGAGAGGGGATGAGCATCATGGCCGCCACCGGTAGCGCTCCAGGCTGATGCGCCCGCACCGGTCGAAGACGACTCCCTCCGCCTCAAGACGCAGGCGCTGCACGCGGTCCCCTTCACTCCCCCCTGAGCGCAGGCTGATCTCACCCTTTGCGTTCACCACGCGATGCCAGGGAAGCGACGGGGCGGCAGCCGCATGCAGGGCGTACCCCACCTGGCGCGCCCTCCCCGGCAGGCCGGCCAGAAGCGCCACCTGTCCGTAGGTGGCCACCTTCCCCTTCGGGATCGCGGCGACGACGGCGTAAATGCGGCTGTAGTTCGAAACGCTGATGTTTTTCATGGGAGAGCGTGCCGTAAAGGCGACTTCCGGGGAGACTGCCGCAGCAGCCTTTAAAGCGGCAATTTTACCGCAGCAGGTTGTACTTCAGGATGCAGCGGAGGGCGGACACGCCGTCCTTCCAGTCGATCTTCTTCCCTTCCTTGTAGGTTCTGCCGGAATAGGAAATCCCCACCTCGTAGATCCTGACATCCAGCTTCGCCACCTTCGCCGTAATCTCCGGCTCGAAGCCGAAGCGGTCTTCCTCAACCGTTATGCGCTCCAGCACCTCCCTGCGGAAGACCTTGTAGCACGTCTCCATGTCGGTCAGGTTCAGGTTGGTCAGCATGTTCGAAAGAAGGGTCAGCAACGTGTTGCCCACCATGTGCCAGAAGAACAGGACACGGCGGTATTCGCCGGTGGTGAAACGGGAACCGTAGACCACGTCCGCCTTCCCCTCAAGGATCGGCTGGATCAGGCGTGGATACTGCTGGGGGTCGTATTCCAGGTCCGCATCCTGGATGATGACGATATCGCCGTTAGCTGCGCCGAAACCGGTGCGCAGCGCGGCCCCCTTGCCGCGGTTGCGGTCATGAAAGTAAATGCGGGTGCTTTCGTCGGCCAGGTCGGCGAGGATCTCTCTCGTTCCGTCCGTGGAACAGTCGTCGACGCAGATTATTTCCTTGTCGAGATCGACGGCGCGGACGCGCTCCAGGATCGCTGCGATCGTGTTCACTTCATTGTAGACGGGGATGACGATGGATAACTTCATCTGATCTTTCCACTGGTTCGAGTCGATCGATCCTGCCGAAGAGTGACGAAGATGGAGTCGAGGGAGAGGCGGCACCGATTGCGTGTACTTTGCGCGCATCCCTGAATGAGGCATGCAGGTTCCGGCATGCTAGACCAAACTAAGTCTCAGGTCAAGCAAGGATGTCTGTCAAAACAGGCCTTTTACTCAATAAAATGTCTTGGTAAGAATAAACCTCGCACCCCACCGGCATTGATCCTACGCGTTGTTTTTGTACTACCTACACAGGCATTTTGCCGTCCTACAAAGACCTTCCTGACACTCGACAATGACCGGCAACACCCCAGAATAGATGCATTTCCCATAAAAAATCATGTTGTCAAACAACAGTCACAGGATGTACATTTGCGATATTCGCCCGACAGCCACATGGCCGGGCATCTGCCGTCGAAATCAGGGTCGCGCCCCGGAAAGCAGCCCCTCCCCATTGCCTCCTCCAGACTGCCCCATTCCGCAGATCGCCCTGTTTTATATGAAATGCAATTTGGTCCCTCAGGCAAAGGAGGATTTGCGATGCGGCGTCTGCTTGCTGTTTCCATCGTGCTCACCATCGTCACCGCCACGGTGTACTACCAAGTCCATGGCTTCGAATTCATCAATCTGGACGACGACCTCTACGTAACGCACAACCTCATGGTGCAAAGGGGGCTCACCTGGGCGAACCTGCTATGGGCCTTCACCTCGTTCAACAACCAGGCAGGTTTCTGGCACCCCATCACATGGCTGTCCCACATGACCGACGTCTCGTTATACGGCATGAGCGCGGGGGGGCATCACCTGACCAGCCTCTTCATCCACATCCTCTGCTCATTGCTGCTGTTGGTCCTGCTTTTCCGCACCACCGGCGCATTCTGGCGCAGCGCCTTCGTGGCTGCCATGTTTGCCCTCCATCCTCTTCGCGTCGAATCGGTTGCCTGGGTTGCTGAACGAAAGGACGTTCTCAACGCTCTTTTCTGGTTCAGCGCACTCATCTGCTACTCCAGGTACGTGGCGGTAGGAAGGAAGGCATGGTACGCCTTGGCGCTGGTCGCCTTTGCCTTGGGGCTCATGTCAAAGCCCATGGCGGTTACCCTGCCCCTGGCGATGCTCCTGATGGACTTCTGGCCGCTGGGCCGTTACCAAGGAGTGACGGGAGCGAGGGAACATTGGCTGAGACTTTGGACCATGGCCAAGGAGAAGATCCCTTTCTTCCTACTTTCGGCCGCAGTCGCTGTACTGACCGTCTCTACCCAGAACACGGCGGAAGCCACCAAGCTCACCTACAACACGTCGGTCTTCTTCAGGATCGAAAACGCGCTCACGTCATACATCGCCTACATCCTGAAAACACTTTGGCCGGCCAACCTCGCCATCTACTACCCCTACCCGCTCTCCATACCGCTCTGGAAACCGTTACTTTCCCTCTTCGTGCTCGTCTTCTGTTCCTGCCTCTTTTGGCGAAAGCGCAACGACCATCCCTACCTCCTCACCGGGTGGCTCTGGTTCATTCTCACGCTCACCCCCGTGATAGGCCTGATCCAGGCAGGCAACCAGTCGATGGCCGACCGCTTCAGCTACATCCCGGGAACCGGCCTTTTCATAATGATGGCGTGGGGAGTCCCCCGCCTCACGGCACGACTCCCAAAGACAGCCCGCCTCCTTCCAGCCGCAGCCGGCGTCGCACTGGTGGCGGCCATGCTGTTGACATATCGGCAGCTGGAATTCTGGAAGGACAGCGTCACGGTTTTACAGCGTGCCGTAAGCGTCACCAGCCGCAACATCCTTGCCCATCACAACCTGGGCGCCGCCTATGCAGCCAAAGGGGAACTCGACAAGGCAATCGCCGAGTACAAGGAGGCTTTGTCCTTAAGTCCGGGCTACGCCGACGCCCATTACAACCTCGCGCTGGCACTGGAATGGAAAGGGGAACTTTTAGACGCGGCGAGCGAGTACGAAAGGTGCCTTGCCATCAACGCGAACGACGTAGCGGCCCGGTACCATCATGCCCTGGTCCTGCAGGATATGGGGAAGCTGGAACAGGCTGCGGCTGAATACGGAAGGGTGGTGAGCGTCGAACCGGAGAATGCGGATGCCTTTTACAATCTGGGAGCTGTCTACTCGAAGCAGGGCGCCATCGAGCAGGCCATGCGCATGTACCGGAAGACGCTGGCCTTGAACCCCGGATTCGTAGCGGCGCACAACAATTTGGGCATCGCCCTCGCCAAGGCAGGACGACTGAACGAGGCAGTAGGGGAGTTCCAGGCCGCTTTGGCCCTGGATGCGAACAATGCCGAGGCGCGTCAAAACCTTGCCCGCGCCGTTGCGTTGAAAGAAAGGGGGAAATAGAAAATCAGTCAGGCTCCTCCACGTTCATACGGTACGTTCCGTACTTGAGGCGGGTCAGCACCTTCTTTTCCAGCATGATCTGGAAGGTAGCGACCACGGTCGGCTTGCTGGCACTCAGCGCCTCCGCAACCTCGTCGTAGGTGCCGTGGAACAGGTTCTCCTCATCGAGATGGTTGATGACGTACTCCATGATCTCGGCGCGTCTCCCCCCGAGGGTATCGAGAATTCTGAGGACGAACGCCTTCTTCTCCGGGCCGTTGCCGGTGTCCCTGCCGGTGGCCACCTTCTCTGTCGCTATGTCGGAAAGCAGTTCGAGCAGGTCGTGGAAGTTGAACGGTTTCAGAAGGTAGCCGTCCGCCTTGTAGCGAAACGCGTCCAGCAGGTACTCCGACTCCGAATGGGCCGACACCATGACTACGGCGACCGCCGGATCCTTCTGCTTTATGGCGTTGAGGAGTTCCAGGCCCGACAAGCCGGGCATGCGGATATCGGTGAGCACGATATCCGGGTGATGCTCCTGCAGCGCGGCCAAGGCTTGGTCGGCGCTACCCACACAGATCGTGTTTTTGCAGAAACTGCTCAGGACCATCTTCATCTGCTCCCGTGCCGTCTCCTCGTCATCAACAAAGAGCACCGTCATCTGTTGCAAGGCGGTGACGTTCATATCTGTTTTCCTCCTTCGGTTGTTCTGGCGAACTGCAGGCAGATGCAGGCGCCATAGCGCGTTTCACCATGCAGTTCAAAGGACCTGTTCTCCGCCCAGACCTTCCCCTCATCGAGATTCTCGACGATCTGGTGGCACAGATACAGTCCCAGTCCTGTGCCGTCTGCCTTGTCCTTGGTGGTGACATAAGGCTCGAAAATGCGTTTCAGCAGGTGATTGGGAATGCCGCCGCCGTTGTCCTGAAAGGTAACCGTCACCACCCCTCCCCCCTCTTCGCTGCAGGAGAGCAGTATGACGCGGTCACCTTGCACCATGGAGAGCTGATCGCGCGCATTCAACAGCACGTTTATCGTCAGCTGCACCAGGTCGTTCACGAAGCCCATGGTGTAGACCGGCGTCGTGATCCGGTTCTCGATGGTGACCCGGCTCTGCTCCATGACCGGTGCAACCATTGCGATGGCGCGCTCGACGGAACTCTGCAGCTCGATCACGGTCCGGCTGCTGCCGGACATAAGCAGCGAACGCCAGTCGTCTATTATGTTCGACATGTACTCGATGTTCTGGTTCGCCTGGGTGATCTGCTTGTTGAGCATGGCGTCATCCAGTTTGCCGAACTGGTTCTGCAGCCCTATGTTCTGAACGATGAGCGACAGGTTGTAGAGAGGTTGCCGCCACTGGTGTCCGATGTGTCCGAGCATTTCCCCGAGAGCGCACTGCTTCGAGCGCTGGGCCAGCATCTTACTCTGATCGGTTATGATACGCTCATATTTTCTGAAGCCGACCAGGTTGATACAGAGCATGACGCAGGCGGTGATGGCGAAGAACAGCAGCCATGCGTAGAAATAGCCCCAGTGTCTGCTGCGCAGCTCCGTCATGTCGTAGGCGACAAGATATTTGCCGACTTCGCGACCTCCGTTGTCTCTCAGTACCTGCGACGTACTCACCAGGTAATACTTGTCGCCGATTTGGATGTCGTTTTTCGTCCGTCTGAAATCGATCCTTTCTTTGAACTGGTTGAAAAACTCTGCGTCATTGGCCTGCAGCCTTTTGTAATAATCGTAAACGAACTCCGCGGAGTCCGTCTTGCTGCTCCTGTCGAGTTCGAGCAATTTCCCCTTGGAGAAGATCGCCGTCCTGACGTCGTGCAAAAACCATTTGAGATTGTAGTGGAAAAAAGACAGGTCGACACCTATCTCGATCGTTCCGACCACATCTGACCGAGCGTCCCGCACCGGAAGAACGGTGCAGAAATAGAGGGGAACGATGTTGGTTTCATACCCGTAGGTATATTTCTTGGTAGCGAAGACCTCTTTGCCGACCACGGGTCTGAATGTCTCAGGGGCGTGGGGGATCGACGGCGGGGTCATGTGATACATGAGTTTTCCAGCAGCGTCATAGATCAGCACCGAGATGACCGGTACGTACCGCTTGCCGAAGTCCTGAAAAATGGGTTCAGCCGCCTTCTCAAAGGCTTCCGCGTCGCCTGCCTTCAACAGTTCAGCGAAGCGTTTCTCTTTTGCGATGACGCTTACGTAGTTGACCAGGCGCGAGCAGAGATACTCGGATTCGCTGTCGTGCGCGTTCTTGATGAAGGTATTAATCTTGTTGGCGAAATAGGCGTAATCGGAAGTCCTTTTGTGCAGGTCCATCAAGGAAAAGAAGCAGAACATGCAGAAGAGCAGGACATAGGTGACTATAACGATACGGCTTTTGCTCGCTTCGAGAAATTGCTTCATTGAGGCACCCTCGTCAAAACTGTTAGTACCAGCGTTGCCCGTTTACAGCCCACCCTCCCGCAAGGGGTGGGGGGACTTGTGACTGCACTTGAAACCAATTTAGTTTACTTCAATATCACAAACGCTGTAAACCTACAACTCCAAAAGCCCATCAAGCTTCTCCTGCCGCCCCCTGCCCCAACTCATCAAGCGTTTTCCTGCCACAACGCAACCTCCATGCATCACTGAACTTTAGCGATCTCACCGACGCTCACCTTCCTGACCAATACAGCAGGCGGACTGCATGGCACGGACCGGCGGCGACGGCAGTAAAAAAAATTGTAAAAAAATGCTTGACGTCCAGCTTTTGGTTTTGCTAAATAAACCAAAAAGCAAAATATGACACCAAAAGAAACCATCAAAGGCAATCAACAGCATAAATCGGCAAAACGGTTCACGACAACAGCATAAACACGGTGAGGGCTATCACCAACCCGGCACCAGGAGGAAAGGAGGGAGACACCGCATCACATGTCAAACGAGACCGAACGAGGCCAGGAACAGCACTAACAACCATAAGTCACAAAGGAGAGAGATCATGTTGAAATTCGTCAAAACAATCGCCAAGAGTTTAGCCATGGTAACCCTTTTCGCAGCAACCAGCTTCGCCTTCACCGAGGGAACCGACTACGTGAAGCTCGCGAAACCGATCCCGAACGCCCAGGGTACCCTGATCAAGGTGTTCAGCTACGACTGCCCCTTCTGCTACAAGTACGACAAAAAGATCACTCCGAACCTCGTTCCCAAGCTGCCGAGCGATCTCAAGTTCCGCCCCTTCCATCTGAAGACCAAAGGTAAATACGGCGTCCAGGGTAGCGAGCTTTTCGCAGTGCTGCTCTTAAAGGACCAGAAGGCCGGCCTCTCCGACCGCGATCTTTACACCGAAAAATCCCTGCTTAAAAAAGCGAAGATGGCCTACTACACCGCCTACCACGACAAGAAAGAACGCTGGGATGCGGGCCCCGACGCCTACCTGAAGACCGGTCTCGACGCAGTCGGCATGTCCAAGGCAGAGTTCGACAAGGCGAAAGCGGATCCCAAGGTCAAGGCGCTCTTGAAAGAGTGGGACCAGTCCTATGACGTCGCCAAAGTTCAGGGCGTTCCCGGCTTCGTCGTCAACGGCAAGTACCTCGTCATGACCAAGAGCATCACCTCCATAGACGGCATGCTGAAGCTCATCAACGAGCTCAAGACCAAATAAGGAGACGCGTCGTGAAACTCTCAGAAATGATCGGCAACTTCAGGTCTGACCCGGCAGGAACCATCAGCAATTGGCAGGACAAGCGGTTTCTCTGGATCTTCATGGCGGCACTCAGCCTGTTCATGGTCATCCTGGCCCACTCCGTGTTTCAGATCTGGCTCTACATGAGGCCCTGCGAGCAGTGCGTGTACATAAGGCTTGCCTTCTTCGCCATGGCCTTCGGCGGCATCCTCGCGGCAATAAAGCCCTCAAACGCGGGATTGAAGATCGTCGGCTACCTGTTCGCCATCTGGGGAAGCTTCAAGGGTGTGCTCTACAGCATAAAGCTGAACAAGATCCACCACGCCGCCCACAGCGACGACCTCTTCGGCGTGCAGGGGTGCTCCCCGGAGCCCACCTTCCCGTTCCACCTGCCGCTGGACAAGTGGTCTCCGGAATGGTTCAAGCCGACGGGCGACTGCGGCTACGACAACCCGATCATTCCCGACGGGGCGCAGCTTAGCTCCATGCAGAAGGCCATCACCGACTTCTACTCCGAAGGGTGGTACCTCTGGCCTCCCGCACACTTCATGAACATGGCGCAGTGCACCGTCATCACCTTCGGCGTCATCCTCCTGGCCCTGCTGGTAGCGGCAGGCTGCTGGGTCGTCACCCTGGTGCGCAAGCGCCAAGCCGCGGCACACGTGGAAACTTCGAGCTACACCGGCAAGTTGGCATAACGACAATCTCGACGTGAGGGGCGGCATGTCCGCCCCCGACAACAAAAAAGGAGATCAGTATGAACTGTCGAAAAGCAGCATTGGTGAAAACCGGAAGAGTGGCGCGGCTCGTGTTGTGCTCCGCCATGTTAGGCGCCGCAGTCCCAACCATGGCACTCGCCATCGGCGGCGCGAGCGGTGCTAAAGTCGACTACCAGGTCCAGGGGAAGCTGGGCGAGGTCGTCATGAACCCCTATGACCTGGCCCCCTTGACCGCAGTGATCAAAAACGGCGGGTACGTCCTCAAGGACGTCACGGTACGGATCGTCCCCAAGGCGGATGGCCAGGAAATCAAATACCGCGTCGCGAACAAGCACCTTCTGACCCACGGCGGCATCCCGGTCTTCGGTCTCTACGCGGACTACGTCAACACGGTCGAAGTCGAATACTCGAAACTCTTCAACGGCAACTGGGAGCAGGCGAAAGAAAGCTACACCCTCTACGCCCCCCCGGTGTATTCCGAGCCGAACGCAACCAAGACGCTGAAGGCCGCCCTCTTCTCCGGGGCTAACGTCAAGAAGGTCGACAAGAAGTTCAGTGACCGGCTTTATTTCGTGAACAACTTCTTGCACAAGGCGGGCAAAGGAACCAGGGCGGTCTGGAACAACCCGACCGGCGGCGCCCTCGAGTGGAACTACTACCCGCAGAACTTCATCGTCGACACCAAGGGCGAAGTCCGCTGGTACATGAAAGCCGACAGCATCTACGACCTCAAATCGATCTACAACGCCGGCGTCATGATGGGCTTCAAGCAGAACAACGACGGTGCCATGAGCTGGGGCTTCGGCCAGCGCTACGTGAAGTACGACATCATGGGCAAGGCGATCTTCAACCGCGAGCTTCCCGCCGGTTACAACGACTTCTCCCACTCCATGGACAACTCCCCCAACGGCAACTACTTCCTCCGCGTGGCAAGCTCCAACCTGAAGCGCGCCGACGGTAGAAACGTGCGCACCGTACGCGACGTGATCATCGAGGTCGAGCCTTCCACCGGCTTCGTCAAGGACGAGTGGCGCCTCTTCGACATCCTCGACCCGTATCGCGACGTCAACATGAAGGTGCTCGACCAGGGTGCGGTGTGCCTCAACATCGACGCCAGCAAGGCGGGCCACACCATGACCGCCGAGGAACTCGCGAAACAGGACGCGAGCGACAAGTTCGGCGACATCGTCGGCGTCGGACCGGGCAGGAACTGGGCGCACGTGAACAGCGTCGACCACGACGCCGAGGACGATTCCATCATCATCAGCTCCCGTCACCAGTCGGCGGTCGTCAAGATCGGCCGCGACAAGCAGGTGAAGTGGATCCTGGGAAGCCCCGAAGGGTGGAAGAAGGAATACCTGGGCAAGTTCCTGACCCCGGTCGACTCCAAGGGTAACAAGATCGTATGCGAGGCCGGCGGCTCCAAGTGCCCCGGTTACGAGAACGACGAGGGCGGTTTCGACTGGACCTGGACCCAGCACACCGCGTTCAAGATCGACAGCAAGTCCAAGGGTGACATCCTCTACCTGAGCGTCTTCGACAACGGCGACAGCCGCGGCATGGAGCAGCCTGCCCTGCCGAGCATGAAGTACTCGCGCGCCGTCATCTACAAGATCGACCAGAAGAAGATGACCATCGAACAGATCTGGGAGTTCGGCAAAGAGCGCGGCAACGGCTGGTACAGCCCGGTCACCTCGCTCACCGAATACCAGACCGACAAGGACTCCGTCTTCGTCTACTCGGCAACCGCCGGCGCCGATTTCGACATCACCACCGGCGCGTTCAAGAGCGACCCGAACCCGTACATCATGGAGTTCAACTACGGCTCCAAAGAGCCCGCCGTCGAGATCCAGCTGAAGGATACGACCGGCTACCAGGCCATGCCGTTCAGCGTGGACAAGGCCTTCACCAACAAGTAACCATCCTGCGAAACGCCTCAGGCTGAAGGATCTCCTTCAGCCTGAGGCGCCGCACGACGCCACCACCCCCGGAAACAGCATTTAAGAGGTTGTCACCATGAAACGATTGGTCCGCTACATCTGCGCCTGCCTCATGACCCTGACGGTGCTTGCCGTGTCGGCGCCTGGCAAAGCCCAGGATGACGCCGCTTCGGTCCGGATCGGCGTGCCGGCCCCGGACTTCAGGCTCCCCGGCCTCTCCGGTGAAGGCAAAAGCCTCGCCCAGTACCGAGGCAAGATCGTCCTCGTTAACTTCTGGGCTTCCTGGTGCCCCTACTGCCGCGACGAGATGCCCTCCATGGACCGGCTGGTCAAGTCCTTCCCCAAGGGGGACATCGTGATCCTCGCGGTCAACGTCGAGAAAAAGGTCCCGGAAAGGTTTCGCAAGCTCCCCTTCGCCTTCGATTTCCTGAGCGACGCGAACGGGTTCGTGCAGCAGCGCTACGGGGCGAGCCGCCTGCCCGACACCTTCATCGTCGACCGGAAGGGAGTGCTGCGGCAAAGGGTGACCGGCGGCATCCCGTGGGATTCCTCCCAAGTCGTAAGCTACCTGAAGTCGCTGTAGCGGAGAGACAGTCATGACCTTTTTCGGCTCGGACATCACCTTCTGGATCGCGTTCTCGGCGGGCTTTCTCTCCTTCTTTTCCCCCTGCGTGCTGCCGCTGATCCCCTCCTATATCACCTACATCACGGGACTCTCCTTCGGGCAGTTGCAGGAAGCCCACCCGGCCCGGAAGGTGCGCCTGACCGTCCTCATCCACTCGGTCACCTTCGTGCTCGGCTTCTCCGCAGTCTTCATCGGCATGGGGGCACTAGCCGGGGTCGCCTCCTCCACCTTCCAGTCGGTCATGAAGGACGGGCTTGTCTGGCTGCAGCGCGCCGGCGGGGTGCTCATCTTCCTCTTCGGGGTCCACATGTCCGGGCTGTTCCATTTCGGACTCCTGCTCGGGGACAAAAGGATCCAGCTGCACAGCAAACCAAGCGGCCTTGCGGGCACCTTCCTGGTCGGGATCGCCTTCGCCGCTGGGTGGACACCGTGCATCGGCCCGATCCTCGGCGCCATCCTCGCCATGGCCGCCGGCACTTCCGGTTCGGCCGGCAAAAGCATGTTCCTCCTGGGGAGCTACGCCGCGGGGCTCGGCATCCCGTTCATCGTCTCGGGCCTGCTCTTCCACGGTTTTCTCGATTTCTTCAAACGCTTCAGGACGCACATCAGGAAGATGGAGTTCTTCACCGGTCTGCTGCTCATGGTCGTGGGGATCCTGCTCTTCTTCGGCCTCTTCAACACCATGAGCACCGTGCTGTATCAGTTGCTCCCGGCCGGCACCTGAATCCATCCGCAAAAAGGCATATGACCATGAGAATTCTGATCCTTACCGTTTTCCTCCTGATCCTCAGCAGCCTGGCCGCCCTGGCCGCCGGCCAGGTCCGCTACGCCCCGCTCACTCCCGAGCTTCTCTCGTCAGGCGTGAAAATCATCGACATCCGAACGGAAAAAGAATGGCGGGAAACCGGCGTCGTGAAGGGTGCCCTCGGCCTCACCTTCTTCCGGGAGGACAAAAGCTACGATGCCGACGCCTTTCTGGCCAAGCTGAAGCGATACGTCACCCCCAACGAGAGGATCGCCATTATCTGCAGGACGGGCAATCGCTCCGACAAGGTCAGCCGGTACCTCGTGCAGCACGGCTTCACCTCGGTGACGAACGTCGACGGCGGGGTGACCAGGGCGAAAGAGGCAGGCGTCAGGCTGGTGCCTTATCCGCAGGACAACGCTTCATTCACCGCAGTTCGGTAAGCAACCGACGCGACACAGATCAAAGGAGTAAGTCATGAAATTCAGCAAGCGCATCATCCCGCTTTCCCTCGTGGCACTTTGCACCTGCGCCGGCCTTTCCTGGGGCGCCGACGCCCCCACCGCCCCCCGCCCCTTCGGGCCGACCATCTCGGCCTTCGGTCCCGCCGGCACCGGCTTCCCGGTGGGGAAGCTCGGCGTCCTTCTCAATTACCAGTACTGCGAGACCGACGGCATCCGCAAGGGAAGCAACGAAGTGAACGAAAACGTGGAGCTGACCAAGAACGTCGGGGTGGTGAAGTTGCGCTACGGCATCACCGAAGGTCTCGACGTCCGCACGGCGACCCCCCTTTACGACGTCTACAAGAAGAACAACGTGACCGGCGCAGGGGAACACCTGGGGTGGATAGGCGACACCGCCATCGCCCTGCACAAGGTGCTGATGAACCAATCCAAAGGGGCGCTCTTCGACCTGGCGGTCGACGTGGGCCTCGTGGTGCCGACGACGGACGTCAACAGCAAAAGCGTCGACTTCGTCGGCAACGCTGCCTGGGGCACCGGCGGCGCCGTGGGCCTCACCTACTCCACCGGTTCGCACCGTCTCGACCAGGAGATCCACGTCTACACCTTCACCGAAGGCTCCCACTCCTACCGCAAGCCCACCTACGTCAGGAGCACCAGCGCCTGGGGGTATGCCGTGAACGACTATTTCGACATGGGGGCGGAATCGCAGTTCGACTGGAACGCCAGCAGCGAGAAGGACGGCAAGAGTCAGAACGATTCCAAGAACGAGTGGTATGCCGGGCCCAAGGTGGCGTTCAAGTACAAACCCTGCGGCTTCGCGGCGGGACTTGCCGCCATGTTCCCCTTCGCCCGCTGGTATGAAGCCAATACTCCCTCAGAGGGGTACCGCATCGAGTTGAAACTGAGCAAGACCTTCGACCTTTTGTAGGGCATCAGGGCGGAAGGGCGTACCTGGCGAGTGTCGGGAATCACAATGGAGACGGGAAAGCCATGGAACAGCAGTTGCAGCTACGCGATGAACTCGGGTACGGATACGACAGCAGAGACGCCAATATCCTCGAAGTCATGGACTACGTCATCTTTAATGCCGAGCATGGTTGTGCGGAAAGGGCGGAAAAGGGGCTCCAGCTTCTCCTGAGCAACACCATGGAGCACGCCCGCGCGGAGAACACGGCCATGCTGTCTACCTACTATCCCGAGAGGACGAGACATGAACTCGATCATGTGGTGATCTGCAAAACAATCGCCGCTCTTTGCTGGCGCTGGTCCCGCTCCCAGCACAATTTGAACGATCTTTATGAATTGCGCGAAGTCGTCCTCCACCACATCGGAACCCACGATAAGAATTTCGAGCGGTATCTGATGGGGAGGATGTCCGCTCCGGCCTCGCACTGTGCTACGGTCCGTCGACAACTCTCCTCTTCACTGCGCCCGGAGGAATTTCGCTTAAGGGGAGGCAATTGCTGTGGGCCCACCGAAGCGGCACTGACATATTGAGGAGACGTCGGAGCACAAGCCGAAACACGCTTCCCCCTTCGTCGGAATTTCTTGCGCAAGAGAGGAATTCCGTGGGCGCATAAAAAAAGTGCCGGTTGCAGCAATCGCAACCGGCACTTCCCTTTTCATCTCAGGCTCGTAGCCTCTTTCGTCTAAACGTCAATGCTTGTCGGCGCCGTGCTCGGCGTGGTCGCCGTGCTGCTTGCCCTGCTCCTTATGTTCCTTATGCTCGCCGTGGGGACCTTTGCCGGTGGCGTCCATATGCAGCCTTTCCACGTAATGCGTGAACTCGACATACGCCTCGACGAACTCGCGCCCCTTGGCGACGCTTTCGTCCTTGTGCTTGTAGGCCTCGGCCGCACGCTCGTAGCGCTTCTTGATGCCCGCCGTAACGTCATCGGTGACGAGCTTCACGAGGGCATCAGCTGAACCGCCGACAAGAGCCTTGTCCGCCGCCGCGACCGCAGGCTCCACCTCACCGGCAGGCTTCAATCCGGTGAAAGGGGCGCCCTCCCCCGCACGATGGATCTTCACGAGAGTAGCGAAGAACTTGTGGTGGGCCGCTTCACTGTGACCGCCTTTCGCCGCCAGTGCCTTGTTGAACGCCGCTTTGACCGCCTTTTCATCTTTCGCTTTCACCCATTTGAGAACTGGGGTGATGTCTTTCGCCTCCAGCGCCTTATGCGCGTCCTGAATGACGGGGCCGTCAAGCGTGTCACAGTGGGCCGCCGCATCGCGGGGCGAGCCGAAAGAAAGCGCCAAGACTGCGACGAGTCCTGTCAAAGTTATCTTCAGTGTATGCATGATTTTCATGTCGAATATCTCCTGTTGTCTTGCATGTCAGTTAAGCCTTGGGATCAGGGAATCAACTGCAACAACCGGATTATCGGGGTGGCTTATATATCCTTCGGGCGTAACCGTCAAGCGGCCTGCAGTAGAAAGGGGAGGCAAGCATGCCGGTCACGGCGGGAGCCATGAGGCAAATGGAAGATGGCAGGAGGTATGGGGAATCAAGTTCGCAGCAATGGATATCGGACTGGTCATTGCCGGTCGAGCCGTGATCGGTGCCGCTGTCCGCATCATGGCACAAGCCGGCGTGCGCCGTTTCAGCCGCCGGCATTTCCAGGGTATATGCACGAACAGTGGCAGCCCCAGTCAGAACGAGCATCAGGAGGATAATGACAACGTTCCGTATGGTCATGCGAATGATGCTCATGATTACAGGAATAGCACTGTGACAGTCACGATTCCTTGATCTGCATCAATAAACAGACTCATTTTTGGTGCATGACGCTTATCAGGGGCAGGAATCCCATGCTGGGAGCTGGTACACGCTGAACGCAAAAAGGGGTTAGCCTATTCGGCTAACCCCTTGTAGCATTTTGGTTGCGGGGACAGGATTTGAACCTGTGACCTTCGGGTTATGAGCCCGACGAGCTACCAGACTGCTCCACCCCGCGTCATTGAGTCCCAACTTGTAACACAGCCTTCACGGCAGAGTCAACCCTTTTGTCGAAAAAAGTTTCGAGATGCGGGAAAATATGTCAGTCGGGCAAAAGCAATGGGGGAGATGCCACGGCACCTCCCCCACCTGTACTGGTTCTTACGCCTCCCGGCTTAGGGGAAATTGATGTCCAGCTGGGTGGTGAAGGTGTTCTTGCCGGCCATGGACTGGTCGTTGTAGATGTCGTAGCCGAAAATCACCGAGACGTTCTTGGTGAAGGCCCAGGAGGCACCGAAGCTGAAAGCGCCCACGGTGTTGTCGCCACCCTGATAGTCGGCGGCAACCCAGAGCTTGTCCGAGATCTCGCTCATGGTGCGGTCCCAGGAGAGGAGCACGCCGTCGTTCTTGTCGCCGATCACCTTGTCGTTGCCGACGTAGTAGCCGGCGGAGAGGCGTCCCACTACCGGGAGGGTCTTCGCGGCGAGACCGTACACGATGTTGCTGTCGGTCAGGTCCTTCTTGGTGCCGAAGCCGTAGCCGCCGAAGGCGATCGCAGGGGAGCCGGAGAAGAGGGAGTCTTCAGGGGTGCCGAGCTTGGCGTTGAAGGAGATCGGGTTGCTGTCGAGCGCGTTGACCCCGTAGGTCATATAGTCCACGCCGACCTCGGCCTGAACCTTCTCGAAGGGGAGTACGCCGGCGGTGAGCCCAAGGTCGTAAACGTTGGGACGGAAATCGGAGCCGCCGGAGGAGGTCCGGGTGTAGTTGTCGATGCCAAGGTGCAGCGACTTGAAGGCCTGCACGTCGGTGGACGGGATCCAGATCTGGGTGGAGGGGGTCGCCATTGCGATCCCGGTAGTTGCGATGGTCAGCGCCGTTGCCATGATGAGACTCTTGGTGATTCTTTTCATGTCGTTACTCCTTTGTAATTGTTTTTTTGTTCTATCTTCTTTTCGACAAACTCTCTCAGACTTTCAGCCTTCCGGCTGAACCTCCCCCTTTCACTGAATTTGCATAAAAAAAGGCGCCTCTCACCCATAATGGAGAGGCGCCTTTGCCTGTCATTCTTCGGTCACGTGCACTTCGCTGTGCTTCGTACCTTGCGCTGTAATTAGCAGGAGCCGTGCCAGCTCCTGTTCATGTCGCTAAGCTGCTGTAATCACACGATACAGACATACAACCGGCTCCCGGCGAAGGCAAAAAAGAGGCAGAGAAGCCCAATGTTTAAGCAGTCTCACCTGCGCACCGGCATGCGTGAGGAGCGGGCCTCCGACCGCGTAACATTGGTTTCCTGTTAGCCTTTTTTGTTTGTAAAGGATGTGCAGAAAAGGTAGATTGTGCCGGTTGCAAAGCGCCGGCGTTTGCCGGGTCGGAGGGGCTTAAAAGTGGTCATCACCTTCATACTCGTTTTTGTATTGGGGATTCTGGCCGGGGTGGTGGGCGCCATTCTCGGTCTTGGCGGCGGCATCATCATCGTGCCCGCCCTGACCCTCGGTTTCGACATGCCGATGCGCACCGCGGTGGCCGCCTCCACGGTCTGCATCATCGCCACCTCGACGGGAGCCGCAGTCGCCTTCCTGAGAGACCGCCTCACCAACACCCGGGTCGCCATATGGCTCGAAATGGGAACCGCCACCGGTGCCCTGACCGGCGCGCTCGTTGCCGCCTGGGTGAACCAGCGCCTTTTGTTCATCCTCTTCGGAGTCCTCCTCGCCTACTCTGCCTACAACATGTTCCGCACCAGGAAGGAGGAGCATAAAGAGGAAGTGATTCCCGACGCCATCTCGCAGCGGCTGAAGCTCAAGGGGTCCTACTACGACAAGGCGCTCGGACGCCGGATCGACTACCAGGTGAGCCGCACCATCCCGGGGCTCATCATCATGTACTTCTCGGGAGCGGCCGCGGGACTACTGGGGATCGGGGCGGGGATTTTCAAGGTCCCGGCCATGGACCAGGTGATGGGGATGCCGTTCAAGGCCTCGAGCGCCACGTCCAACTTCATGATCGGGGTTACCGCGGCGTCCGGTGCGGTGGTTTACTTCGCGCGCGGCGACGTGAAGCCGCTGGTGGCCGGGCCGGTCGTTCTGGGGGTGCTGATCGGGGCGATCGTAGGCGCGCGCCTCATGGTGCACATGAAAGCGAGCAAGATCAGGCTCTTCTTCATGCCGATCCTGGCCTACACGGCGCTCGAGATGATCTACAAGGGGGTGAAGTGGTGGTAGGTAACGATCACGAGGCGGGCGCGGAGGTGCACCCGATCGAGCTGGTGCTGGCGCGGCTTTTGCGGTTGGGCTCACTGATCGCCGCAGCGCTTCTCGCGGTGGGAATCGCGCTCATGGCGATGGGCATGACCGTAGTGGCGCCGAAACTGATCACCGCCGGACTCCTCGTGCTGCTGGGGACCCCGGTGATGCGCGTGGTGGCGGCAAGCATCATCTTCACCAAGGAGCGGGACTGGCACTTCGCCTTTTTCTCCATCGTGGTGCTCTGCGCCATGGCCGCCGGCATATATTTCGGCAAGGGGGACTAGCCTTCCCTCTTTTCCTTCGAGGCGGCAAGCTTCTGCTTCGCCCGCTCGGCGATCTGCTTGCGGCGCGGCCCGCTCACGAGCTTCTCTTCCAAAAACGCGATGGCCGCGATGCCGACCATCACCAGTACCCCGACCGCCAACAGCTTCAACAGGAACATCCTCACCTCACTGGGTTGATTTGCCGCCCCACTCTGCCCCAAAGCGCTCCCCCTTGTCAACCATCACGCCGCTTGGCGAACCCATCGCGCGCCATCCGCTCCATCTTTAGAGCCTCCATATTGGACTGGCATAATCCTGCGTTTCATGTAAAATGGGCCGCCCCTTTTTCCAATGATCTGCAATTGCCCCGGCCCGACCGGCGGCTGAACCAGTTTCGGGGCCTCCCCGACACATCAAAAGGAGGAGTTCATATGAAAAGCAGCAAGTTGGCACGCAGGATCGCAATCGCGGCAACGGCTCTGGCGGCAATGGCCGGCATCGCCTTCGCCTCCGGCGAGGGTAGCGGCGTCACCGCCGACCAGGCCCTGCAGAAACTGATGGACGGCAATGCCCGCTACGTGGAAAGCAAGATGACCGCCGGGACGCTTTGCGACGCGTCGGCGCGCGGCAAACTGGCGAAGAGCCAGCACCCCTACGCCATCATCCTCTCCTGCTCCGATTCCCGCGTCCCGCCCGAACTGATCTTCGACCAGGCACTGGGCGAAGTCTTCGTGGTGCGCGTCGCCGGCAACGTGGCCGATCCGCTCGTGCTGGGGAGCGTCGAGTACGCCGCCGAGCACCTCGGCAGCCCGCTCATCATGGTGCTTGGGCACGAGCGCTGCGGCGCCGTCACCGCGACCGTGGCAGGCGGCAAGCCGGAAGGAAACATCGGCGCCATCGTGAAGGAGATCGCCCCCGCCGCCAAGAAGGCGAAGGAGCAGTGCAAGGGTAAGGCGAAGGAAGAGATCATCGAGTGCGCCTCCGAGATCAACGCGAAGGCGGTCGCCGCCCAGCTTCCCAAGCGGTCGAAGCTCCTCGCCAAGGAAGTGAAGGAAGGGAAGATCAAGATCGTCGCAGCCAAGTACGACCTCGACGACGGCAAGGTCACCCTGCTCAAGTAGAAACGTCTTACCGTATCAAAAAAGCCGCCCTCCTTACGGGGGCGGCGTTTATGTTTCCAGACCACTGATGACTTAAGCTACATGGCGTCTCCCCTCTCCCCTCGGGAGAGGGTTAGGGCGATGGCGTCGGGGACAGGAGATGCAGCCTTGGCACGAGGGCCGCATCGACCTCGGCCATGCGCTCGGCCCCAAGCGAGACAAGCGCCGCGCGCATCACGCCGGCGTCCTCCACGAGCCGCGCGACATCCACCCCCCGGCATGGCGTGGCGACCCGGCGCAGCATGTCGCAGGCGCGCTCCAAAAGCCCCTCGGCCCCCTTGAAGTTGCCGTTACGCCAATGGTGCAGCGCGACGGCTATCTGCAGCACCCCCTGGTAGAAGTCCCTCATTTCCCCCTTGGAACCCACCCAGAGTTCTTCTAGCGTCTCGTGGCACTCGAACCAGGCGCCGGAGTTGAACTCCTCGATCGCCTGAAAAAGTTCCTGCGGGGTATCTTCCCGGCGCGGATCCATGGGGCACCTCACGCCTTGGCAACCATTCCTAATCGACCAGCACCGGGCGCAGGCCCGGCAGAAGGCGCTTTCGCGGATCGTTGCAGGCGACGCTTGAGATACGGTCGATGTAGAGCCCTTCCCCGCCGGGAACGCAGGCGTTGGCCGGCTGGTCCGCCTGTGTCTGCGTCTTGCCGCATCCCGGCGCTCCCGTCGTGCAGATCCTGCTGATGCGCACCAGCGCATACCGCGTCACGGTGTGCTGCTGATAGCTGCCGCCGGGCTCGAAGGAGGAGCAGTCGGTAGCGGGAACGATGAGCCACCACCCGACAAGCTTGCCGTTTTTGTCGTACTCCTTGTTGGAGCGGTCCACCTGCGGATCGTACATCATCGCCTTGATGTCACGCAGGATCGCATCGCTGCCGCTTGCCGCGGTGAAGATCGGTAGACCGCACACCTCCTGGACCGGCATCTCCTGGCAAACGAGATCGGACATGGCGTTCGTGATGGTGACCGGATGCAAAAGGGAGGTGTAGAGATAACGGTTCGCGAGGGCGCCTTTTTCCTGCGCGCCCCACGGCGCGTGGCTCATGCGCCGCTCCGGGATGCTGCAGATCTCCGGGAAGGTACAGGAGGCGGGGGTCGCCTCGGCGCAGACGGCGATGTTGGCGCGGGTCCCGGGGACCAGGGCCGCGGTGGCGACCGGGGTGGTGCCGAAGCTGTCGGTACCGCTGATCTTCGCGATGAAGGTCCCCAGGGAGCCAAGGCCTACCGAGCTGCTCTCGGCGGTGCGCCTCGTTCTCACCTGCACGGCGTTCACAGGGGTCGCGCCGGGGGTGTAGCTGCGGCTGCTCATGTTCCAGAAGCCGACCGTGATGTCGTTGTCGCCGGTGAGCGCGTTGCCGTTGTTGTTGAGGAGTCCCACCAGGGCGGCGGCGTCATGTTTGCCGGTGACGAGATCGACCGCCGCGCCGCGCGCCTGCGCCTGCACCAGGTCGCCCGCGACCCCGGCAAGCAGCTTGGGGTCGGTCTGGGCCTGCTGAAGGTAGCGCTGCTTGATGTTCTGGGCGCCGGTAAGCGCCGCCATCTCGGCGGAATGCTGCAGATCCTCTTCGCTTACGTACATGTAGCCGATGTCGATGGCAAGACCTGTCACCACGAGGAAGACGACCAGCATGATGGTGACGTAGCTGGTATCCAAGGCTGAATCTTCTCCGGACACGGGGATCTCCAGATGGGGCGGTGTTTTGTTACAGCCGGGTGCGACATAATAGCATCATCACGCGAAGAAGGGCCATGCAGAAATTGCATGGCCCTTCTTTTTTACAACATCAGTTGAAAACCATCCTATGCGGAAACCTTGACGGCGACCTTCTCGCCCGCCACCTCGGCGGCCTCGACCTCGACCGCTTTCTTCTCACGCAGGAAGAAGGTGATCACGGTGCCAAAGGCCAGGCAGGAGCCGGCGAGGATGAAGGATTTGTTCAGGCCGCCCGGCTGGGCGTTCATCATCTCGGAGACGCGACCCATGACGAGGCCACCCACGCCCCAGGCGCTGAAGAGGACGCCGTAGTTGAGGCCGTAGTTCTTGAAGCCCCAGTAGTCCTTGGCGAAGGAGGGGAACAGGGTCAGGTTGGAGCCGTAGTTGAAGCCGATCAGGGAGGCGAGGAGAACGAGCATCGCGGCGGAGCCGGAGCCGACCACGGGGACCGCGGCGAACATCAGGATGGCCTGGAAGCCGAGCATGATGGTCAGGGTGGCGCGACGGCCGATCTTGTCGGAGAGGACACCGGCCACCACGCGGCCCGAGGCGTTGCCGATCGCCATGATGGCTACCGCCACGAAGGCCATGGAGCCCATGCTGTGCTTGGCGAGACCGGCCACGGAGCCGATCACCATGAGGCCGGCGCCGGCGCCGATGAAGAAGCAGGCCCACAGCATGTAGAACTTGGGCGACTTGAGCATTTCGCTGACGGTCGCGTCGTAACCGGACTTCTTGGCCGGAGCCGCATTCTCCTCACCCTTCACTACCGGCTCGGCCGGGACGTAACCTTTGGGCGGGTTCACGAGGGCGAAGGAGAGGCCGCAGACGATGACGGCGAAGCCGGCGGCGAGGATGTACATGGACTGCTGGATGCCGTAGGCGCCCAGGAGGTAGCTGGAGAGCGGGGCGATGTAGACCGGTGCCAGACCGAAGCCGGCGACCACGATGCCTGCGATGAGGCCGGTTTTCTTGGAGGAGAACCACTTGAGAGCCGGCGGGGTGGCGGCGGAGTAGCCGAACCCGAAGCCGGAGCCGGCAAGGACGCCGAAGCCGGTGACCCAGGCGGCGTAGCTGTTCGAGTAACCCATGAGGGTGAAGCCCGCCCCGACGAGGATGCCGCCGATCAGCGCGGTCTTGGCCGGACCGATCTTGTCCTGGCACTTGCCCGCGAGGATCATGGAGAAGGCGAACGCGAGACAGCAGAGTGCGTAGGGATCGTTGATGGAGCTCAAGCTCCACTGGAAGGCATCGGGGCCGCCCTTTTCGATGGACGACTTGATGGCCCCCTTGAAGATACTCCAGGCATACAACACCCCGAGCGCCAGGTTGATTCCGGTTCCGGCGAAGACGACCTGCCAGCCCTTGTTAGATGATGCTTGTGCCATGCCTTTATACCTCCATAGTTGGATTTACGACTCTTGCCACAGACCTTAGCAACCTGCATACCAACGTTTTAAAGTTTTGTATATTTTTTGCTTGTGCTGTATTTACGGTACTTTACGACGAAGCGCATCGTCCCGGAGCGGTTTTTCATCGCGTCCCCTTTTCGCACAACGGCAAAAGCGGTTCGCGTCCGTTACCGGCATCGTTTTACCGGTATGATGCGTGATATCAGCAGCTTGGTGCGGAGAGAGCGACCCGGCGGGGCGCTTCGCAAAAATGCGAAAGGCATGCACCATGTTTTGCAAAATTGAAAATTTTGGCCGATTTGTATAACAGAGAGAGGTGTGCAGTGGGGACGGCGACTGAAGAAAAAGCAAAGGCCGGCTCCCATGGGGGCCGGCCCGCTGCCGTGCGGCGTCTGAAAAGGTCAGCAGAACAGTACGTTACCCCTGCGTTCGGGGCCGCGATAGACCCTGCCCCCCATCCCCCGCACGCTGTCGACGCCGACCTGGACGCACTCGCCGTCACTACGCAGGAAGGAGACGATCGCCGCCTGATCTATCAGCTTCTGGAGTTCCTCCGCCTTTACCAACCCGCGTCTTTCATCTGCAAACACAACCGGAATCTTCATACCTATCCCTCCTTGAGATACTGGTCAGTCGCGCAAGCATCGTTAAGATATCTTAGCAATACCTAAGGCAATGGCAAGAACCCCACAGGCAAAAAAAAACGCCGTGAGTAAGAGCCTTGCCCCCTTTGAGCGTGGGACGCCTCCCGTGACCTTTGCCGTGATTTCCTCACTTCTTCCACATTGTCTACACATTCGGGAGGTAGAGTCTTTTCATCTTCGGCAACAACAAAGAGACTCAACACAGAGTGAAATACAAAAGGAGTGTCGACATGAAAAGACAAATGAAGCGTCTGGTACTTTTTGCCTGCATTACCGCCACCACCGTCCTCGGAAGCCAGAGCGCCTTTGCCGGCTATGGCGCCGATGGAGGTGGACGCATGGGCGGATGCGAACAGCAAAAGCACAAGGGGCACGGCGGGATGTTTAGAAAGATGGCCCGCGAGCTCGGTCTGACCGACGCGCAGAAGCAGCAGGTGCGCACGCTCTTCGAGGCGGAGCGGCAGAAAAACAAACCGACTTTCGAGGCCCTCGGAACCGAGCGCCGCGCGCTTAGGGACCTCGTGCATTCAGGCAGTGCCGACGAGGGGGCGATCAGAGCCCAGTCCGCCAAGGTCGCCGCGCTGCAGGCCGATCTAGCCGTCGCCCGTGCAGCGGTCGCGAAGCAAGTCCTGGCCCTTTTGACGCCTGAGCAGGCAGCGAAGTTCAAGGAACTCAAGAAGGGGCGCGGCTTAGGCGGCATGTGCCTCGAGCAGGAGCGCTAGCCCCGGACCAGGGTGCCCGCTCGTGCAACTTCACCCCCGGCGGGAGGGGAGCAAGGGAAGCTCCCCTCCCGCCTACTCCCGCCTACTCCCGCCTACTCCCGCCTACTCCCGCCTACTCCCGCCTACTCCCGCCTACTCCCGCCTACTCCCGCCTACTCCCATCACTCCCATCACTCCCATCACTCCCATCACTCCCATCCCCTCCGTGGCCCTTTCATTGCGGCGCCCCGCATTGTGCATTACCCTCCCCTGGCGTAAAATAGGCACTGGTTCAAAGGAGGCCAAAGTCATGAGAAGACCGACCGTCATTCTTTTATTAGCAGTAGCCCTTCTCTCCGCCTGCGCGACTTACCCGGACCCGCAGCAGCAGCGCCTTCAGGCCATGCCGCAGCGGTACAGCCAGTTCGATCTCGTCATGGGATGGGAAGTGAAGCCTTCCGACGGCGGGACCGTCGTGCAGGGGATGGTCAAAAACGTCCGTTACTTCATGATGCACGGACTGGAGATATGGGTGGCGCCCCTTGACTCAGCCGGAAAGGAGATAACGCGCAACGTGAGCTACATCATTCCGAACGACCTGCCTATTGACCGGAGCGCCGATTTCACCGTCAAGCTCCCCGTCCCCGTCACGGCGGGGGAGCGGCTGCGCTTCACCTATAAGTACTTGGGAAGCGACGGCGGCGACGGCGCCAAGGGTGACGGCACGAACTGGATGCAGAGCTTCGTCACCGTGGTCCCGGCAAGATAGCATATGCCCGCGCGCACTGGCGGCGGCAAGAAACGGCGGGGCGGACGTCATGAAAGAAAAAGATGACATGGAAATGAAAGCCGCAGGCTCATCCCAGGCATCGACGCCGGAAAGGGACCTGCTCTTCCGTCTGATGGCAGAGCAGGTAAGGGATTACGCCCTCATCCTTCTGGACGCCAAAGGGGATATCGTCTCCTGGAACAGTGGGGCCCAGCGGATCACCCGGTATCAGGCGGACGAGGTCCTGGGACGGCACTACTCCCTGCTGCATCCAAAGGAAGAGGTGAAGTCCGGCGCACCACAGCGGGAACTGACGGTCTCGGGGTCGTTGGGGAGTTTGGAGCTGCAGGGGTGGCGCCTTCGCAAGGACGGCAGCCGCTTCTGGGCCTCCATCGCGCTCACCGTGCTGAAGGACGATACCGGCGTCATTCTGGGCTACTCCCTCATCCTCCACGACAACACGGAGCGGCGCGCCTCGGAAGAGGCGATGGCCAAGAGCCGCAACATGCTGGAGCGCCTCTTCGAGACGGCCCCGGACGCCGTCGTCGTCGTGGACGGCGGCGGGGTGATCCGCAAGGTGAACCAGCAGGCCGAGGTGATCTTCGGCTACATGCGCGAGGAGATGCTCGGACAGCGCATCGAGCTCCTAATTCCGAAGCGCTTCCACAAACGCCACCGCCAGCACCTGCGCAACTACTTCGGCGACCCGCGGGCCCGCAAGATGGGGATAGGCCTGGAGCTCTACGGACGCCACAAAAACGGCGCGGAGATCCCGGTCGACATCATGCTGAACCCGATCGCCGCGCAGGACGCCACCTGGGTGTTCGCCGTCATCCGCGACATCACGCTGCAAAAGCAGGGTGAGGCCAAGATCCTGGAACTGAACCTCGCCCTCAGGAACCAGTTGGACCAGCTCGCCGCGACCAACCGGGAGCTGGAATCCTTCAGCTACTCGGTCTCCCATGACCTGCGCGCGCCTTTAAGGCACATCATCGGCTTCGTCGACCTGTTGAACGCGAAGGGGGGGGCGAACCTCGACGACAAGAGCAGGCACTACCTCAACGTGATCAGCGGCGCCGCCACGAGGATGGGAATGCTGATCGACGACCTGCTCGCCTTCTCCCGCATGGGGCGCAGCGACATGATGAAGGGTTGGGTGGACCTGGGTCTTTTGGTGCGGGAGATCGTGGCGGACCTGCAGACGGACGTGCGGGACAGAAAGATCGAATGGGACGTGACCGCGCTTCCGGTGGTGCTAGGCGACGCGGCGATGCTGCGGCAGGTGCTTATCAACCTGATCGGCAACGCCGTCAAGTTCACGCGCGGCAAAGAGGTGGCGAGAATCGCCGTCGGTTCCCTGGAACTGAAAGGGGAAACCGACATCTTCGTGAAGGACAACGGTGTCGGCTTCGACGAGGCATACGCCAACAAGCTGTTCGGGCTGTTCCAGCGCCTGCACGCCAACGAGGAGTTCGAGGGTACCGGCGTCGGGCTCGCCATCGTCCAGCGCATCGTGCTGAGACACGGAGGACGCGTCTGGGCCGAAGGGACCGTGGACGGCGGCGCGAGCTTCTGGTTCTCGCTTCCGAAAACACTCCCGCCGTCCGTGTGACCCCCGGGGGCGCCCTACAGCTTGTTCCTGAGCGTCTCCTTCAGCTCGAGGATGGCAAGGGCCTGCATGTACTCTCCCAGGAAATCGATGTTCTTGAAGGCCACTCCCTCGCCGAAATAATCGTCGATCTCGTGGATCGCCTGCTTCATCAGCTTCTGCCCCGGTGTCAACCTTGTCAGATCCGGATTCATGTCTTGCTCCGCGTCGTTGTGACTTGCCTGCACGATTAAACATTCTAAATGGGGAGCCAAGAGTGTCAACAACTCCGACGCTCTCCACTCGGAGATTTAGCTTTACCAATGCGCCGCAATCGGGTTACTCTGTCGCCCCAGAGAACATCACCCGGGCGTCCACGCGCCGCCCCGCAAGCGGAGCACGCCCCGCCATGAAGATCCTGTTCGTTTCCCTGTTCCTGCCGCAGCAAAACGCCTACCACGCCGGGGGACGCTACGTCAACGAGTTGCTGCGCCGGCTCTCGGAGCGGCACGAGATCCACCTGGCCACCCGGTTCGAAGAGGGGGAGGAAGCATCCCTCGCCGAGCTATCCCCCTACTGCGCCCGCATCCATCCCTTCAGCTACCCGCGCATCTCCCGCAGGGGAATTTTCGGCTCACTGCGCCTTGTCGCCAACTACTTAGCCTTCAGCCGCTTCGCCGACCGGCTCATCCGCACCGGCGACTACGACCTCGTACAGGTCGAATGGGTGGAGACCGCCCTCTTCATCCGGCGCGGGAAAACCCCGATGGTACTCGATGCCCACGACGTCATCACCAAGCCGGCAAGGCGCGCCTTCGAGCGCTCCAGCGGTGCGGCAAGACTCTGGCATGCCCTGCGCTGGCGCCTGGTGCGCGGCGTGGAACGCGCCGTCATGTCCCGCTTCGACCGGATCTTCACCATGTCCGAATTCGACCGGCGCTACCTGCTCGAGCTCGCGCCCTGCTTGAACGTCTCCACCGTTCCCATTCCGGCCGGAATGGACGTGACCGACGTCAGCTATCCGAGGATTCCCGAGCGCCTGCTCTTCCTCGCCTCGTACCGTTACCGGCCGGTGAACGTGGAGGCTGCGCTCTGGTTCCACTCCCGCGTGCTGCCGCTCGTGCGCCGCGAGTTTCCCGGGGCGGAATTCGTCATCGCAGGGTACGGCCCCCCCGACGAGCTTTTGCGGCTGCCGGAGACCGATCCCGGCACCAAGGTCACCGGGTTCGTCGAGGACACCGATCCGGTCTACAAGAGCGCCTCGGTGTTCGTCGCCCCCATACTCACCGGCGGCGGCATCATCGTTAAAATCCTCGACGCCCTGGCCGCAGGCACCCCGGTGGTCACTACGAGCATCGGCAACGAGGGGATCAACGCCTCTCCTGGAGTGCATCTTTTGGTGGCTGACACCCCGGAGTCTTTCGCCGACGCGGTGATCGCACTGCTGCGAAACGAAGGGGAAAGGGAGCGTCTGGCCCAAAGCGGCCGCGACTTCGTCACGGCAAACTTCAGCATGGAGGCGATTTTGGAGCGCATCGAATCGGCCTACCTCGAGCTGCGGAAACGGCGCACGTCCCCTTAGCCCTATCCCGGCACGCCAAGCGGCGAAAGCGCCCGGTCAAAGCCCCTTCGAGCCCGACGCGACGCGCATGCCCTTGCTTTCTCCCGAGGCGGGACTGCCGGCGACGGGCATGCCTTGCTCCGCTGCCGCCGGAGTCCGAAAAACAGTTGCCCCGGCAAGGGGTTGCTTGCTATAGTGCCGGGGATTTTTCGCAAAGGAACACCTATGTCCGATATGGAAAACCAGATGGGGCTCTTCGAGGCCGCCCCGGCGCCGGTCCCTCCCCCCGCTCCGGCCATGCAGGCAGCGCAACCCGCTCCCAAAGCGCCCCGGCAAAGTCCTGCCGCCACGGTACGCGAGGTGCCGGCAAAGTCCCAGCGCCCCAAGAAGGACGTCGCCCCCGGGCGGAAGAAGGCGCCCGTCTCCAAAGCGGCGCCGAAGGGGGTCTCGGGGCTCGTACCGGAGGGGGACGTGCGCCTTACCGCCAACATCCGACAGGACCTGCACCTGAAGCTGAAGATCGCCTCCGCCTACCGCAGAACCACCATCGGCGAGATCCTCGAGGAGCTCATCGAGAAATACGTGTGACATGGAGCGCGGGAACGCGCCTTGAACATCTTTTTGCAGACAACCATCCACAGAGTGCCACCTATGCAAAAAACCGTAAAAAAACCGGTATCAAGAGTCAAAGCCGCGGCATGCGCCCTGCTTTTCCTCGCTGCGCTCACCGACACGTCCCAGGTTCGGGCCGCCGACACCCCGCACGACTACACCCTGAACGTCTCCGCCGGCGGCCTCAAATTCTCCGGGCAGGATGAACTGCGCCACAGCCTCGTGTACGACATCAGGTTCGGCTACGACATCGTCGGCACCAGCATAGTGGACAGCCTCGGCATCGAGGGAGGGCTCTCCTACGCCTCCTCCACTTCTTCCAAGGACAACACCAAGGCCCGCGCCTACCTGATGAGGGTCGACGCGATCTATCCGTTTCTCCCCCGTAAGCGCCTGGTACCCTTTCTAGCCGTCGGCGCCGGAGGCATGGTGATCGAGCGCCCCACCACGACCGGGGGCTCACCGCTGCTTGCCTGGGGCGGCGGGATGAAGTACTTCCTCACCGAGTACCTGGCCCTGCGGCTCGACGTGCGCCAGAACATCCTGTTCAACGTCGGAAGCCGCAACGACTTCCAGTACATGCTCGGCTTAAGCTTCCTCATGGACCGCGACACGAAGATCAGGCGCTTGCCGCTGCCTCCTCCTCCCCCGGCGGATAGAAAAGGATCCGCGGCACCCGCCGTCCCGGTCATCGATTTCGACAAGCAGCAGGAACCGGGCAAGAAGGCGCCCGAGAAACCGGCCGAGCCGGAAACACCGACGCAGGTTCCGCTTCCCGCCGCGGTTATCGCGGCACCGGTCGCCGCGGTCACCGGTCTTTTGAACCAGCCGGAGCAACCCAAGACGGAAGCGCCGCAGGAGACGGTAACCGCCGCGGCGAAACCGGTCGAGGCGCCGCCACAGCCACAGCCACAGCCACAGCCACAGCCACAGCCACAGCCACAGCCACAGCCACAGCCCGAGCCCGCCCCGCAAACGAAAGTACCGGTGAAGGTCGAGCTTGCCGAGCCGCTCGCGGCGCCGCTTCCCGATGCGTCCTCGCAGGGGATGATCGAATCCATCCTCTGCCCCATCGATCCTCCGGCGACGCAGAAACCGCGGGTACTTAAGAAACCGTCGACGACCATCTTCTTCGACAACGGCAGTGCCGCGATAAAGCCGCAGTTCATGGCCGAGATCAACAGGATCGCCGCCTACGTGAAGAAACACCCCGGAAGCGAGGTCCACATAGAGGGGCACACCGACCGCAGCGGGATTTCAGACAGGAACGTCGACCTGTCGAGAGCACGCATGACCAGCGTAAAGCAGGCGCTCCTCAAGAAGATCGGCAGGGTGAAGGTGAAGCTTACCGAGCAGGCCTTCGGATGCCGTCTGCCGGTCGAGAGCAACAGAGAGGAAAAAGGAAGGTCGAAAAACAGAAGGGCCACCATCGAGGTGACCCCGCCCTAAAAGGGGAAGCAATTGCAGACAAAAGGCGGCGCCGGGAAGATTCCCGCGCCGCTTTTTTTTCGTTACTTGTTATGGCAGGTGAGGCAGAGCGCGCTGCGACGGTCGCTCATGACGAGGTGGCCGCGTTCCTGGTTGGCGGGATCATGGCAGGTGAGGCAGCCGACCTTGCCGTCCACAAAGACCATCTTCGGGTTGCCGAACACCGGCTTGAAATCGCGGGGGTTGGATGCATAGGCCGCGTAATCCATCCCGATCGCGTGATCCTTCGCCGTCCCCTGCATCTGCTGGCGACGGAACGGGTCGTTCCTTAAGTTGATGGTGACGTCGCTTGCCCTGGAGCCGTCGTGGCAACCGAGGCAGTCGCGGCTCAGAGGATCGACGCCGATGGTGTTGGAAACGGGCTCGTTGTCGTCGGGGAAGAAAGAGGCCGGTTCGATGTTCTGGTACATCTCCTCGACGCTCGCCACCTTCGGGGCCGCGCCGTCCTGGTACTGCGCCACCTTCTGCATGTAGAGCGCCCGGAACTGCTTGTTCTGCATCTGCAGGGTCAGGGCACAGGTTTCGCCGTTACCGCTGGAAGCCACACCGATGGGCTGGAAAGCCGCCGATTCGTTCACTTGGGTGAGAGCGGAGCAAAGGGTCATCGCAACAGCGGCCGTCAACACGATTTTGTTGGTTCTTTTGTTAGCTCGCATGTTCCGTTACCTCCTTGGGTGTTTGTCTTACCCATTACAAGGGGGATACCGGAACATGGCACGTCGGAAAAAAACTTACAAACCACCGTAATTGCAGTTTATTTCCACAAGAGATTCCAAGACGATGAAATTTACTTTCAAAAACCACCTGTTCAAGAGCTGCACACTTTCACCCGACCTATTTTTCACCTCCCGCTCCCAAGCCCGTGCGGCCGGGGGCGCCCCCCCCTCCCCCAAGCCTCCCGGCAGGAGCCCCATCGCTCGCCTGCCTCGGCACGGGAAGTCTGCGACGCCAGGCGCACCGGCCCGGGACGGGTGGCACCGCAGGTGGCTGGCAGTGCCGTTAACGAGGGGTGTGCAGCCGCCAGGGCGGGGGTGAGCAAAATCTGAACTGCCCGAACCGTCGCCCCCCTCGCCACCGATGCCGCTGCATGAACGGCGAGGAAATTGTCATAAAAATCGGGGAACGCGATCCGCTTCAGAAGGAGCGAGCGCTGTGACAGAAACGCCGGAAATGGAGACAGCTAGGAGCAGGCATCAGAAAAACGCCGGCGGCACAATAATCTTTTAAAAATAGTGGAAATGAGGTAAAAATAGTGGGCGTGTCGCCGGTCACCCGTCTCTTACGGTACTTCCACCGGCCGGTCCCATATAACCAGAGAAGGAGCATTGAATGAAGAAAACTGCTATGAGAATCGCCGTCGGCCTTGTGGCCGTGGCTGCTATGACCGGTTGTGCAGGGACCAGCAAAAATGCGCGCGTGGCGCCCCAGCCGCAGAACGCGCCCGCCGAGGCTCCTATGCCGGAACCTGTGCTGGAAGGCAAGGTGCTGGAGATGATGAACGTCGATTCCTACACCTACCTCCTCATCGAAAAGGACGGCCGCAGCACCTGGTCCGCCATCCCCCTCTCCGACGTGAAGACCGGGGAACAGATCGCCCTCGTCCCTGGGATCGACATGGTGAACTTCAAGAGCACGGCGCTTGGGCGCGTCTTCCCGTACATCCATTTTTCCGCCGGGGTAAAAGGGGGCAAGCCCTACGTCATCCCCCAGCAGAAGTCCGCCCTTGCCGGGCAACCGGCTGGGATGCCCACCAACCACCCAGCCCTCGATCAGGCGGCTGCGGGCGATGCCAAGGCGCCCGGCGCGATGCCGTCAAATCATCCGCCGATGGGGCAACCCGCGGCTGAGGCCAAGCCGGCCTACCAGCCGGTTCTCTCCGGTAAGGTCGTCGAGACCCTGGACTCCAACGGCTACACCTACGTCTGCCTCGAAAAGGACGGGCGCAAGACCTGGGCCGCCATTCCCGTCACCAAGCTGAAAAACGGTGCCGAGATCACCATCTTCCCCGGAGCCATCATGCCGAGTTTCACCAGCAAGAGCCTGAAGCGCACCTTCGAGAACATCGTGTTCTCCAGGGGGCTCGTGCTCGACGAAGACCAGTAAATAAGCGAAGAGCACGGCAGCATCGCAGAGGGGGCCACAACCAGGGCCCCCTTTTCATTTTCCAGGGAATGACTACAAGTGCGCCCACGAAGCGCCGCCGGTGACCACGCGCTCCCCCCTTCGCGAAGGTTCATCAGGGAATTCCGGGAAAGCAGGGTGATCGTTTCCACGAAGCAGAGCAGCAGGCGTTATGTTCCCCCCTTTGCGAAGGGGGGAAACGTGGTGCCGACAGCTCTGCTTCGTGGGGATGATCACCCTGCTTTAAGGAATTTCCTGGAAAGCTTCGCACGGGGTGAGTGCGAGTTGAGCTACGGCGCTTCGCGGTTAAGGCAATCCGCCACCCATAACGACAAAAGGACCTTCCCTGCCGGGAAGGTCCTTTTTTGTACTGCGGCAAATCAGGCCCGAAGGCCGTCTCGCTAGCGTTTGACGAGGGCGAGGTTTGCGCCGGTCACCACAACCCCGTTTGCGTCCTTCAGCATGGTGTTGGCGGTGGTGAAGGCGGTAGCGGCGGGTGCGGCTACACCGGGGGCCACCAGGAACTTCACGGTGGCGATATCACCGGCCGGCATGGGAGTCGCGTCCGCACGGTTGAAGATCACGCGCACGCTGCTCGCGGTGAGCTCGCTCCCGACGAGGGAGACGTTGGTCCCGCCGATCAGGTTGGTCAGCACGCCGGCGGCAAAGGCGCCCGTGTTGTCGGTCTCGACGCTCACGTTGGCGGGGAGCGTGATGTCCGTCTGCACGCTCTTCACGCCCGTTCCGGTGAGGACCATGGTGAGCGTCACCGTGGTCGCGCCGATGTCGGCCAGCTCGCCGGGAAGGGTCGCAGTGGTAATCCCGGTCTTGTTGTTGGTGTTCGTGGGAGCCACGAAGGCGTCGAGTGCATCGGTGATGCTGGTCGCCACGGGATCGGTCATGACCCCGGCGCTGTTGATGCCTGCGGCCACCGTGTCGAGCGTCGTGGCGAGCTTCGTCGGGTCGTTCCCCACCTGTGAAAGCGCGGCGAGCACCAGGGTGTAGTTCTTCTGGTCCGCGCTCCCGGAAAGCGGTGCGCTCGCGTCGAGCGGCTGGGTGGCGATGATGTCGTTCACCTTGAACAGGTCCGAGATCTGGGCGTTGGCCGTGTCGATGTTGGCAGCCGTGACCTTCTTGCCCGCCCCTCCGGAGAGGGTGATCGCCTGCCGCGCGGCGAGCTCGGTGAGCGGCGTGACGGCGACATCGACCTTACCGGCGGTGGTGACCGCCATGGCGCGCAGCGGAGCGGTGGACGGGATGGTGGCGGTCTGGTTGGTCGCCTCATCGGTGTAGTTGCCGAACACCTCGACGATCACCGGACCGGTGTAGCTCCCGATATTTACGGAGTAGACACCGGTGTTGGCATCCGTGGTTGCCGTGGCGCCGAGCTGCTTCTTGTCGGCCCCGGTTGCGCTGCTGTAAGGGGCGAAGACCTTCACGGTCCCCCCCTTGATGACGCCGGCGGCCGCGACCCCGGTGACCGTGGTGGATTTACTTCCCCCACCGCCGCCACCGCAGGCTGCAGTGAGCATCAGAAGAGCTGCGACGAATAGTCCTTTCCAGATTTTCATAGGTTTCTCTCCTGTTAGTTAGTGATGGCCTACTGCCAGCTTACGGCACCGGTGATCTTCTCGAGGATCACCAGGGCGTCGCCTGCGTCCACCGACCCGTCCGGGGCCGGCTTGCCGCTGACGAGCGGGGCTACGTCGACGTTGGTCTTCTGATCGGCGGTTGCGGTTGCGAGCCCGAGGGCGAACTTGAGCACGTTCTGTACGTCGGTGATGGTCGGGGTCGAAACGCCGTCGTTCAGGTTGCCGCTCGGGTTCTTCCTGATGACGGTGCGGGTCACCACGGAGCTGTTACCGGACTCGTCGGTGGCGGTTACCGTGACGGAGTAGGTCTTAACGGTCGGCAGGTCGATGGTCGCGCTGAACGAGCCGTTGGTGCCCACCACGGGCTGGGTCGGGATGTTCGTGCCGTCGAGCTTGACTACGACAGCGGGGGCGGTGAGGGCATCGGTCACGGTACCGCTGAGCGTTACGCTCGACTTGGCGGTGGCGAAGGAGTCGGCCGGAGCGGTTACCGCGAGGACCGGCGCATCCGGGTCGTAGGTGACGGTGATGGACTGGGTGTGCGGGCCGTTCACCGTGTCGTTAGCGGTGACCACGATGGTGTTCGCCCCTTTCACGAGGGTCAGCTGATAGGTGAAGTTGTTGCCGCCGTTCAGGGCGACGGTCGCGGGGGTGCCGCTGTTGAGCGCGATGGTCAGCGTGGTAGTCTGCGGCGCGCCGACGGTACCGGTCACGTCGACGAGAGAGCTCTTGACGAAGCTGTCGGTAACCGGCGTGGTCACCGAGAGGTCGGCGGCGGTCGGGTTGTAGGTGATGCTCCTGGTCACCGAAGTCTGGCCGTTGGCGTCGGTGGCGGTCACCACGACGGTGTTGGCCCCTTCCGCGAGGGTGGCCGCGGTGGAGAACGCGCCGTTCTGATCGTAGGTGATGTTCTGCGCCGCACCGGAGTTCACCTTCACGGTGAGGGCGGAAAGCGAGGTGCCGGTCACGGTGCCGGCCACGGTGAGGGCCGGGTTCTTGGTCGTAGCGCCGTCGGCGAGCATGCCGGTCAGGGTCAGGGTCGGGCCGGTCAGGGTGATGGTGATGTTCTTCGAAAGCGCGGCGGAGACGTTGCCGGCTGCGTCCTTTGCCCAGGCGTACAGGGTCTTGCTGCTGCTCCCCTGCGGCAGGCCGGTGAAGGTGTAGCTGGTCGGGGCGCTGGCGGTCCAGCCGGTCGCGTCGGCCGCGGGCGCGGTGGCGCTCTCGGTGATCAGGTAGCCGGTGACGGCCAGGTTGTCGGTGGCGGCCACGGTGACGGCCACGGTGGCGCTGGTTGCGGTGGCGGGAACGGTGAAGGTGCCGACCACCGGTTTCGTGGTGTCGGGAAGCGTAATGGCGACGACGTCGCTCACACCGGCGGAGACGTTGCCGGCGGCATCCTTCGCCCAGCCGTAAAGGGTGACGTTCGTGGCTACACCCTGCGGCACGGTGCCGGTCACGGTGTAGCTGGTCGGTGCGGTGGCGCTCCAGCCGGTCGCGGTGGAGGCGGGCTTGGTTGCGCTTTCGGTAACGAGGTAACCGGTGACGCCCTTGTTGTCGGTAGCGGTGAAGCTGCTGACGGGGATGGTGAGCGAGGTTGCGGTGGCCGGCACGGTGAAGGCAGAGACCACAGGCGCTTCAGCGTCCGGCAGGGTGATGGTGATGCTCTTCGTGAGCGCGTTGGAGACGTTGCCCGCCGCGTCCTTGGCCCAGGCGTAAAGGGTCTTGGCGCCGCCCGAGGTGAAGGTGAAGCTGGTCCAACCTGAACCTGCGGTTTTCCAGCCGGCGTCGGTTGCCGCAGGCTTCGTCGAGGTCTCGGTCAGCAGGTAGCCGGTGACCGCCACGTTGTCGGTCGCGGTGAAGCCGGAGACGGACACGGTGAGCGAGGTGGAGGTCGAGGGGACGGTGATCGCGGTCACCGTCGGAGCGACGGAGTCGGCAAGCGTGATGCTGACCGCGGCGGATTGGGAGGCGGAAACGAGGCCGACGGCGTCCTTCGCCCAGGCGTAGAGGGTGACGGTCTTCGCAACACCCACCGACAGGGAGGTGGTCACGGTGTAGCTGGTCGGAACGGTGGTGCTCCATCCGGTCGCGGTGGCGGAGGGCTTGGTGCTCGACTCGTTCACGAGGTAACCGGTGACGGCGACGTTGTCGGTCGCGGTGAGGGCGGAGATGGTAACCGTCTTGGAGGTCGAGGTGGCCGGGATGGTGAAGGTGGATACGGTCGGCGCAGTGGCATCGGCCACCGTGATGCTGCCGTTCACCGCGGTAACGGTCACCGGCTGTGCGTCGGCGTTGGAGACGTCAGGCGCCACGTTGAACGTGACCGGCATGACGTAACCGGTGGCGCTTCCCAGCGGGAAGGTGATCGAGGCGACGACTCCATCGGCGATGGCGGTGCTGCCGGAAATGGAGAGGTTGACCGTGGAGAGCGTGTCGTTCACGGTGTTCACGGTGGAGGCGAAACTCGCTCCAGCGGCGGTCGCAGCGGCGCCGATCGCAGCGGTCGGGGCGGCGCTCAGCCTGGTCGGGTTGTAGCCGATCTCCAGGATGAGGGTCGACGCGGACGGCGCAGCACCGTTATTGGCCAGAGTGACGTTCACCGTGGCATTGGCGCTTGCGGCCGAGGTGACCGTGCTGATGGTGAGGGAGGGCGCTGCCATGGCGAGGTGCGGGATCAGCACCAGCATCAGCAGGCTTAGCAAAAAGTACCATCTTCTTCTCATTGTGACCTCCGTCTATTGTTTTCCTGAAACAAAATCATGTGGACCGTCAGGGGAGTACCCACCCCGCTTTCTTGATCAGCACGTTTATGAGCGTCTGTACGTCGGTTGCCGTCGTCTTGCCGTCCGGGGTGACCGTGCCGGAGACGAGATTCACGTCGCACAGGTTGTTGTAGGTAAAGCCCGGCTTCTTGATGACGATGTTGATGGCGTACTGCAGGTCCGCCGCGGAGACCGTGCCGCTTGCGTTGCAGTCACCGATCTTGCCGATCGACTGGGTCCCCGAGGTCCCGCCGACCACCCCGTTCACCGCCACCTGGTTCGCCTGCGCGTCGGCGGCGTCCGCCGCCCCGGAAAGGGTGATGTCGGAGAGCGTGGAGCCGGACGGCGTGAAGGTGACCGTGGCCACGACCCCGTCCGGGAGCGCCGCGCTGGTCCCGGTCGAGGCGTCGTTCAGGCTCCCCCCCTTGGGATCGGTGGCGCTCTCGGTCATCCCGCCGGCGATGAGGAGCCGGTATTTACCCGAGGAGATCACATTGCCGTAAAGAGCCTTGCCGACCGAGCTCGCCGCGGTCCCCACCGTCCCGACCGGCGCGCTGTAGAGGGCGGGGTCGTAGGTGAGATCCAGCGACAGGATCGAGATGCTGGCGCCGTTATTTGCCAGCATCACCGGCACGGTCACCGTGTTGTTCGCCGTGTAGTACGGCTTGCCGACCGTGACGGTCGCCCCGAAGGCGAGGCCGGTGCAGGACAGCATGAGCAGCGTGAACAGCAAGGTCTTCAGTTTCATGTACTCTCCTTGTCGGGGCGTCCCTTAGGGGAGGGTCCACCCCGCTTTCTTGATCAGCACGTTGATGAGGGTCTGGACGTCGGTGGCGCTGGTCTTGCCGTCCGGGGTAAGGACGCCGCTCACGAGGTTCACGTCGCAGAAGGTGCTGTAGTTGAAGCCGGCCTTCTTGATGGTGATGTTGATCGCGTACTGCAGGTCGGCCGCGGAAATCGCCCCGCCCGAGTTGTTGCAGTCCCCGATCCTGCGCTCCACGATGAGGTTCCTCACTGCTGTGCTCGTACCGGCGGTGGAGGTCGCCGTCACGGTGACCGGGTAGGAGCCGCGCGCCGCGAAGCTCACCTCCTGGCTGAAGCTCCCCGAGGTCACCTGCGGGGTGTAGGTTGTGCCCCCGGCGCTGATGGAGACGGTAGCCCCGGAGGAGACGGTCCCGGTGATCACCTGGGTGCTCTTGTCGATGATCACGTCCTGTACCGGTGCGGTGACGACGAGGTCGGGGAGCGTGGAAACGAGGGTGAGGGTACGCTTGCCATAGTTCTTCTTGCCGGAGAGGTCGGCCACCACCTCGATGGTGTTCATCCCGGCCGCGAGGGTGACGTTCGCGATCCAGTCGGTCCCGCTCACGATCGCCTGTACCGGCGTGCCGCCGTTGACCGAAACGGACACGGTAGCACCAGCAACAACTGTGCCCGACACCGTGGTGTCAGCCGTCGTGGTGACCTGGTTGTCGGCGGGTTGTGTGACCGAAAGGGCCGGCGCCGTAGCGTCGTAGGTGATGCTACGCGTGAAGGTGGTGCTCCCGTTCGCCACGACCTCGACGGTGTTCGCTCCGGCGGCTAGTTTGATCGGGAAGCTGAAGCTCCCGTCTGCCGCGAGGTTAGCCGTCTGGCCATTTACTGTAAGGGTGGTGACACCGGTTGCCGCGGAGCCCGCAACGTTGAGCACCTGGTTCGCGGTCACCGCCTGGTCGGAAAGGGTGGAGATGGTAACAGCGGGGGCGACGTAGGTTACCGTCACGCTGCGTGCGACGGAGTCCGAGACGAGGCCGGTTGCCCCTTTGGCCCAGGCGTATAGGGTGATATCACCCACCCCGCTGACGGTGTAGCTCGTGGGGGCGGTCGCCTTCCAGCCGGAGTCGGACGCGGCAGGGGCGGTGGCGCTCTCGGTGATCATGTAGCCTGCGACGCCGTAGGTCGGCTCGCTGGCGGTGAAGGTGATCCCGCTCACGGTAAGCGACGACGATGTCGCGGGGACGGTGAAGGCGGTGACGGTCGGGATCCCGGAGCCTAGCACCGCGTTGATGCCGGTGGTCACGGTGGCCCCGACGGTGAGGGTGTCCGCGGCGGCGAGGCTCGCCTTGTGGTTGTAGTACTGCTTCGCGTAGCTCGACCCCGCGTCGAAGAGGACCTTGTAGCTCCCGACGGCGACTCCGGCGGCGGTATAGGTACCGTCCGCACCGGTCACGGCGCCCGGGAAATCGGTCAGCACTCCGCCCGAGGTGTAGAGGTAGACCCAGACGCCGGAAACCGGCGCCCCCTGGGAGTTGGTCACGGTGCCGGTGAAGTTGATCTTGTAGAGCACCGCGTTGCCGGGAAGCTGGGTGATGGAGCCGTCGGTGACGGTGAGCGAGTAGGGGTAATCAAGGGTGGCGTAGCCGTTCGCGCCGATGACCCGAACCTTGTAGGTCCCCGGGGCGAGGAGCGGGAAGGTGAAAGCCCCCGCGGTGGTCGTGGTCACCGCCGGGTAGGAGGTCGCCTGGCCGCCCGAGGTGAGAATCTGCACCGTGTACCCGACAAGGCCGGCGCCCGTGCTGGTAACCACGTTGCCGGAGATGGCGCCCCAACCGCCAAGGACCGCGTTCACCCCGCTCTTCAGCACCGCGTAGGTGTTGGCGTAGGTGTCCGAGGCGTCGAGACGGTTGTTGTAATAGACGGTCTTGCCGTTTTTGGAGTACTTGAGCCAGTAGTTGGTGGTGTTGAGCCCGCCGACGAGGTAGCTGCCGTCCGCTCTCGTGGTGGTGGAGGTGACGAGCTGGCTGTTGGTGCCGACGGTGTACACGTAGACGGTGGCGTCAGCCACCGGGGCGCCGGAGAAATCGGTCACGGTGCCGGAGATGTTGGCGCCGATCATGACCAGGCCGTCGCGGTTTTCGGCGCTGTTGCCCGCAGCGTCCAGGGTGTACACCGACCACGGGTAGGTGACCCCTACGGCAAGCCCGGCCGGGAACGTCCCGCTCTGGGTGTACTGCGCGGAGAGGGTCGTCGCGCCGAGCTGCGCGGAGACCCAGGGAGTTTCGTCGAGGCCGCTTATGGAAAGCTGGTACCCGGCCACGCCTCCCGCAGGGGGGGCTGCCGGAGCCTGCCAGGTGAAGGTCGGGTTGGTGGTCGCCCCGACGCCCCAGTTGGGGGAGGTGGGGGTCGCGAAAGAGTCGAGCACCGCGCCCACGGTGAGGTTCAGGGTCTCGGGGGGCGTCGGGGTGTCCGGGTTGTCGAAGTAGGTGATGTCAACGGCATAGGCCTCGCCAACGGCGGGACGCGCCGCCACCGGTACGGTCACGGTGTAGGTGGTCCCGGCACTGTCGGGGGTGAGGGCGACCGGGGTGGAGATCTGCGCGCCGGAGAGGTTCATCACGGCCCACCCCCCCTGCGCGGTCGGCACCGTAACCGTCGCGGTGACGGAATACCCTTCCTGGCTCCCCTGCTTCCAGTGGCTCGTGGTGACGTTGTTGTTGGTCACCGTCGCCACCGTCGCCAGCGCAGCCTGCGGCGCCAAAAGGAGTACGAGCGCGACGAACGCGGCGGCTAGCAGCGTGCCTGCGGCAGAAATTACGTTAAATCGCTTGAAAATATGAAACAGCATCCTGCCTCCTCTTTGTTCACGTGCGGGTATCCTCACCCGGACGACTCGGTCTGCCTCCCCGAGAACCGCGCCCCGCGCGGCTCTCGCCCCGGCCGTGCCGGGACGAGAGATGCTGTAGCAATAAGCGCTCCCAAAGAGAAGCGGCAGGGAAAATAACGAAACAACGCGACTTTAGCGTGACAAAACGGGAGGTTGGCACGATGTGCCGGCTATCATTGGGGTACGCTCCCCCGCCATTCCGCCAATTGGCGTAACGGCATCGCCTTTTGCCCGCCTCTTATACGCAACGGCCTACGCCCATACCCTCGCCCTCCGGGAGAGGGTGGCCGAAGGCCGGGTGAGGGCGTTGCCATCAAGGGACGGTTGGCCGCAGCACAGCCTACCCCCCTCACTCGACCTTCTTCCGTGAGGCGAGGGGAAATAGGGTGAATGGCGTGCGGCGAAGGTCAAAACGGCGCTTTATAATACGCCAGCCCAAGACCCTTTGTCCAGATGAAAAAATATTGAAAATTGCAAAAAAGCCCTCCCCCCGCGCATCGGGGGAAGGGCTTTCACACAAGCCGGGCGCACGCCCCTCATCCGGACGCCAACCTGCCGTTATTCATCGACAATCCATCATCAACCGCCCATTGGCTAAGGCCTTGTCCCGACCCACGCCACGGCCCGCGCCCGGTCCTGTTCGGTGAACTTGTCCGTCGCCGCGAGGTTCTGCAGCGTCACCGCGACCGTCGCGTTCAGCTTGCCGTCGTCGGCCAGGTCGATGGAATCGTAGGTAAGCCTTTTCGCGTAGTAGCTGTTGTGGGCGTACCCCCCCTTCTCTGCGTCGAGCAGCTTCAGGTTGAACGCGGCCCCCATGAGGTCGCTGCCGCTGTACAGGGGAGGACTGCCGGCCACGTAGAAGGCGCGCCAGTTGCGGAAGGCGGTTGCGTCGCCCTGCAGCGCCTGGTTTGCCGTGGTGAAGAAGTACGGCGCAAGCGCACCGTTGTAGTTGATCCCCTTGCGGGCCAGTACCGCGGCGAGCGCCTTCAGCGCCGAGCCGTATTCCAGCCTCTTCGCCTCAAGCTGCGCCGGGTCGTTGAGCGGGATCGGCTTCACCGTCTGGTCGTGGCAGCCGCTGCAGGTAGGGGCGAAGGCGGTGATCGCCGTGATCCCCCCTGAGGGGTCCTTCTCCACCGGCGAGAAGGTGTGTTTCTGGTCCGCGGACATGTGGCAGAAGATGCACGCGCCCGGGTCGTCGCCCCCCAAAGCCCCGTGCACCGCGAAGGTGCCGCTGTAGCTCTTGCCGAAGAATTCGTAGCCGTTCTTGCCGTACAGGATCCCCGCCGCCGCCATGCCGTGCGGGTCGATGAAGGTGACGTTGCCCCAGAAGGTGCCCGAGCTCCCGTAGCGCTGCGCTAGGATCCGCAGCGTGCTGCCGCCGCTTCGGCCGGTGTGGCAGACGATGCAGTTGTTCGATTCCCCGGCGTCGTACGGCATGGTGACCGGGTTCAGCACCTTCACGCCGGCCGTGCTGTAGTTGTAGTAGGCGGTCACCTGCGCCACGTCGCGCCTGCTGAAGGCGGGGATGTAGGTGTAGGTGTCCCAGTCCACGATGTCGTAGGAGAGGAAGGGGGTCGGAGTGTGGCAGGCCGAGCAGACGATCATCTCACGGGCCCGCTGGCCGACGGGATCTTCGAACGGGGCGATGTCCTGGAAGGCCGAGTCGACGTATTTCACGTATCCCGTCGTCGTGTGGCAGCGTACGCAGTCGACTCCCGCGGAGGTCGCCGGCGTCGCCGGGAGCGCGGTCCCGAGCGTCTTGAAATCGAAGGAGACGTAGGCCGCCGAGTTGCTGTCACTCTTGCCGGAGCGGCCCCATTGCCGGTTCGCGCTGTAGATGTTAAACGTGCTCACCCCCGCCTCGTCGATGGCCCGGTGGCAGTTGTCGCAGGTGATGCGGGAGGTTACGTAGCGCGCCGTGGAGAAGGAGTTGAAGTGCGGCGGCGGCGCGGTGATCGTGTAGGGGTTGTGCGTCAGGTGGCAGCGGCCGCAGATGCCGAGGCTCTCCCAGGGGTGCGGCGAGCCGTGGCAGGCGCTGCAACGGTTGAAGGTGGAGGTCGCCGTGTGGTCGTAATGGCATCCGCTGCAGCCGGTATTGACGTGCGGGGAGGCGGAGAAGTCGACCGCCACCTGTGGCGTGACCGTAGTGTGGCAAGGGAGGCAGGAGGTGCCCGGCGCGGTGAGGTATGGATGCCCGAGGCTGCCGTCCGGGTTGTGACATCCGGAACAGCTCACCCCGGCGGCCAGGTAGTGCGTGGACTGCTGGTACGCCGCGACCACCGCCGGGTCCCGGTTGCCGTGGCAGGAGACGCACTGCGCGGAGTCGTAGCCCGCCTTGGTCAGCACGGTGATGACGGGTGTCGTCGCCGTGGAGGTCGCGCCGCGCGCCGAGGTGACCGTGACCTGCACCGCGTAGTCACCCGGAAGGGAAGCGGAAAAGCTCGTGACTGCGCCGGTCCCGGGCCCGGCCGGGGAGAGCGTCACCGCCGCGGGGTCGCCGGAGACCACCTGGAAGCGGTAGGAAAGAGGCGGATCGTTGCTCGTGGAGCCGGAGGCGTCGAGGGCCACCGCCGTGTTGACCGAAGTAAGCACCGAGGCCGTCGCTATGCGCGCCGATACCACCGGGATGCTCACGAAGCTCGCCTGGGCGCTCACGCTGCTCGTCCCCACCGTGTAGTCGTAGGTGACCGCCGTGGGAGAACTTCCGCTCCAGACCTGGCTCCCCGCCACGGAGAGTGAAGTGGCGCTGTTTCCGGAGTCGGGGGTCGCCGTGACGCGCACCACGTTGCCGGTGCGCAGCCCGGTGAGGGTCGTCGTGGTTATGGCGCTTACCGTCGGCGTTATGCGTTGCAGCGAGATCACGCCCCCCGCCGACTGGTTCGCCGTCATCGAATAGGTCGCCGCGGTGAAGTAGGCGATCAGGGTGCGCGAGGTTTTTCCCTCTTGCGGGATGGCGACGTTCCCCCCCGCCGCGGGGACGGCAAGGGTGACGCCGTCCAGGGTCACCATCGAGACCGTGTAACCGGCCGACGGGGTGACGGCGACCGTGGTGTCGCCCGCCGGTATGGTCAGGTAACCGGTTCCGGTGGTGATGGTCTTGTAAGGGGAGCCGCCGGCGATGCTTCCCGAGGGGCTTCCGATCCTGGCGGTCAGAGTCCACCCCAGTGCGAGCGAGGGGAGACAGGTGAGGATGACGAGCAACAGCAGTGCCTTCTTGATCATGCCGACCTCCGAAACGGTTACGCTTTACGATGGATACGAGGAAGGTGACGACGGGTTAATTAGGCGGAGAGGTGCCGCAGGCTCATGAGATTCTACTCGTTGTAGGTAAAAAAGCAAGCTTTTGTAAGAAAAAGTTGTACGGATATAAGAAAAAAGAGGCGAGGGCGAGGGGAGTTACCCCGCAACCCGACGGACGAAGTCGCTTCGCGGCGCGCCTCCCCCCCCTGCGGCCGTCCCCTCCCCGGTAAAACCGGTCCAATGAAAGGCAGCGCACGGGGGTTGAAGGCGCAAAAAAAGGGAAGCCGGCATAAACCGGCTTCCCTTGATGATTCCCTGCGACGCGTTTTGCTACTTCGCGGTGACGTCGTACTCGATGGTGCCGCCGTCGATGGCGAAGAAGGTGGTCGAGACGCCCCCTGACAGGGCGAGGTCCTGCAGGTAAATGGTCTGCCCGTCGGTGAGGGCGACGGTCTCGGCACCCGCCGAGATGTCTTTGTAGTCGTCTCCCCCGGTCAAAGAGTAGGAGCCGGAGCCGTCGACGACCTGAAGGGTGTAATTGCCGCTGACCAGGTGCAGGGTCACCTGCGTCGTCACCAGCGAGTTGGCGGCCCCGCTCGCCGCAACGACCTGGTCGGCCACGCTCGTCGTGGAACTGAGGAAGCTCGCGCTGGTCCCGCCGATGGTGACCGTGGTGGTGGCCGTGGTGGCGAGGAACCCGTCGGCCGCGGTCTGCTGCACCTGGACCGTGTGGGTGCCCGCGCCGATGGTGCCGGCCGAGCTCGTGAAGGCGCTGCCGTCCACCGAGTATTCCCCGCCGGTCACGCTGATCGGCGCCGTGCCGTTCACCTTGACGGTGGCCGCGTTGGAGGTCTGGGTCGAGCCCGCGGCAACGTTGAAGACCGCGGCGGGCGAGAAGGAGAAGGCGTCGGCGCCCCCCGCCGTGGTGCTCGAGAAGCTGGCGCGCTTGTCGCCGACGGTAAGCGTGGTGGTTACCGTGCCCCCTGCTGTACTCGCCGCGGTATGCCGCACCTGTACCGTGTCACCGTTCACAACGGTCCCGGCGGTCGAGGTGAAGGTCCCCCCGTTCACCGAGTATTCCCCGCCGCTCACGCTGATGTTGGCGTTCGAGGTGTCCATGGAAAGCGTCACCGTGTTGGAGGTCTGGGTCGAACCGGTGGCGACCCCGTCCACGGAGCTCGGAGTGAAGGAGAATTGCTGCACCTGGGGAGGAGGCGGCAACCACTCGACGCCGCAGCCGCCGAGAATGAGCCCAAAGAGTACCGCCAACAGATAAAATGCGCGCATTATGCTACCGCCTTTCCAAAGGTGTGTGTGGTGATGGAAAAGGGGGCCATTATAGCCACGGCCCCCCTCCCATGTCAAACGATAGGCTAGAGTCTGCGTCAGTTTGCCGGCTGCAAGGTGATCCGGCGCACCGTGTGGCTTGCAAAATCGGTGATGAAGAGCTGGCTGCCGGAGATGGTCACGCCGCGCGGGGTGCGGAAACGGGGCACGGTGCCAGAGCCGTCCGTGGTGCCCGCCGCACCTGCCTTCCCGGCAAGGGTCGCGACCATGCCGGTGGCGATCTTCACCTGCCTGATGGTGCTGTTGCTCGTGTCGCAGATGTAGAGGTTGGTGCCGTCGCTCAGGATCCCGTCCGGATAGTAGAACCCGGCGTCGCTCCCGACACCGTCCCCGCTCCCGGAGTACCCGGCCCTCCCCGCTAAGGTGGTCACCTGCATGGTGGCGATGACGATCTTTCTGATCGTGTGGTTGCAGGTGTCGGTGACGTAGAGGTTCGGACCGTCGCAGGTGATGCCGTACGGGTAGAAGAAAGCAGCCCCCGGTCCGGTGCCGTCGTTGGTCCCCTTGGCCTTGGTGCCGGCCAAGGTGGTGACGGCGGCGTCGGCGATGCGGATCTTCCTGATGACGTTGTTGTAGGTGTCCGCCACGTAGAGGTACGTCCCGTCCGAGGTGATGCCGCGCGGGGCGTAGAAGCGCGCATCGGCGCCGGTGCCGTCGAGGAAGCCCCTCCCCCCCATGGTGCCCGCGAAGGTGACGACCGATCCGGAGACCGGGTCGAACCTGCGGATCGCGTTGTTGCCGCTGTCCGTTATGTAGAGGTAGATGCCGTCGGTGGCGACGCCGCGCGGGGTGTTGAACCGGGCGGCGATACCGATGCCGTCCGCGGCGCCGATACTTCCCGCGGTGCCGGCCACGGTGCTCACCTCGCTCGTGGCGATGTCGATGCGGCGGATGGTGTGGTTGCCGCTGTCGGCCAGGTAGAGGTAGCCTCCCATGCGCACCATCCCGTAGGGCTGGTAGAAGGTCGCCCAACCGCCTAGCCCGTCGGCGGAACCCTGCCGTGCGGGGCTCCCGGCGAAGGTGATCACGGTACTCGAAAGCGAAATGCTGGTGCTCGCGGTGGTCGCCTGGACCGGCGGCGAAAGCGCGGACTCCGTGGAAACCGAGACGCTGTAATAATAGGTGGTCGCCGGCGAGAGCTTGGTGTCGGTGAAGGTCCCACCCTGCCCCGCCGCCGCCGTGGTAGTCCCGATCAGGGTGCCGTTTCGGTAGATGGAGTAGGTGAGCACGGCGCCGGGAACGGTGTAGTTGGAGGCCTCCCAGGTGAGGGAGACCGAATCGACGGTGGTCTGGGTCACGGTGACCCGGGTCGGCGGGTCGAGCGGCCCCGCGGGGAGGGTCGTGGCGATGACCGTGTTCGGCGAGGCGGTCTCCTTGCCGAAGGTGGAGGAGGCGGCCACCGAGTAGACGTAGGTGGTGGCGGGGTTCAGGTTGTTGTCGCTGTAGACGGTGGGCGCGGCGCTTGCCGGGCCCGCCTTGATGGTGGTGCCGACCTCGGTGCCGTCGCGGTAGATCTTGTAGGCGTATACGTCGCCTGCAGCGGCGCTCCAGGTGAGGACGACCGAGGTGGAGGTCGTCTTCGCCACCGCGAGTTCGGTCGGCGGTGTCGCCGCCTCGTTGCCGGTGACCGAAGGAGCCGAGATGGACCCGCAAGAGACGAGAAAAGACATCAACAACAACGAAAGAACGAACTTGACCAAAACAGGGCCCTCCATCTCCGATATCCCGCTCCAGCGAGCAGGCGGAGTATAAAACATAGCAACCGCCCGGCCCGGTTCACGCTTTAAAGAAGCGCCCGCAGGCCAGGGCAAAGCATTCATATACTAAAGATTGCCAGTAAATACAACCTTTTAAAACCGGCATCTTCGCGTGCTGCTCGAAAGATGTGCGACAATGAGGGGCGACGGCTCAGTAATTCACCCCTTCTCCGCCCCTTTCTTCACTTCCTTCCCCTCCCCGCCCAGATCCTCGAGTTTCTTTTTCAGAAGCGCCATCTCTTGGGCCAAGTTGTGGTTACTCTCGGAGAGCCTGGAGAGGGTGACCGACTGCCCGATCACCACCATAAGCAGAAACAGGACGCCGACCAGGAACAAAAGCGATGGGGGATAGTAGATGCCGACGGAAAGCGCCGCCACCTCGAGCACCCGCCTGGATGCGGTCAAAAGCACCACGAAAAGCGAGGTGCAAAGCCAGAGGATGGCGTATTTTTCCCGCAGGCGGCGCTGGCGCACGAGCCACAGGACGAAGAGGAAGATGCCGATGCTGATGGCAAGTGAAGCGAGTTTCGTCAGGTCCACGTATTAAGGTTCCTCGATCAGTTCCTTGCCGCGCATGGCGTCGATCACCATGGCGAGGGTCACCTTCATCATGTAGTAGGCCGATTTTCTCCTGGTGATGGAGGAGTGTCCCGAGAGCCGCCCGCGCATCAGCACGGGGACCTCCAGCACCTTGAGGCCGTTTCGGGCCGCGGTGATGATGCACTCCACCTCAGGGTAGTCGTCGGTATAGAAGCGGGAAAAAAGGGCGAGGGTTCTCCTGCCGTAGCAGCGAAAGCCGGAGGTCGGGTCCTCGATCGCCTTGCCGGCGAGAAAGCGGATGAGGCAGTGGAAGATGCGCGAGCCGATGAAGCGGGTGACACCCATCTTGTAGCCGCCGGGGAGGGTGCGTGAGCCGATGACCAGGTCCGCCTCCCCCCTTTGCACCGGCTCGACGATCCTGGAGATCTGGTCGCCTCTGTGCTGGCCGTCGCCGTCGAACTGGATCGCCGCATCGTAGCCGTTTTGGAAGGCGTACTTGATACCGGTCTGCACCGTGCCGCCGATCCCCAGGTTGAAGGGGTGCGAAACCACCAGTACCCCCATGCTTTTGGCGATGGCGGCGGTGGCGTCGGTCGACCCGTCGTTGACGACGAGGATATCCCCGCCAAATGACTTGAGGTCTTCGATCACGGCCTTTATGTTGCCGGCCTCGTTATACGCCGGAATTATTGCCAGAATCCTCATGTTCCCTCACAGAGCCAACGCCATATGGCGTAGCGAACCATCGCAAAACACGTTGACCGGTAATGAATACAAGATCCGGACCAATAAATTCGAATCTCTCGATCTATGCCGCCGCAGAGAGGCTCCGTTTTTCCTTGAAAGGCGGTCGATATTAATATAAATATCTCCGCGCAAGCAATTAAAAAAAACACAGACAAACACCGACAGGCGTGTCAGCCGCACGGTAAATGTCACACTATGGCACCGGGGGGCAGGGGGGATTTGCCTGAAAGTTAAGGAAAAACCAATTTAACAGGGATGAAGGGAAGGAAAGGGATAAAGGCTTAAACCTTTAAACATCCAAGGGTTCAAAACCTCAAGCCTTTTGCCTTTGTTGTTATCCCCTTTATCCCATTCATCCCTGTTTGCTTATGTTTTGTCGCCAAGAAAGCTTTATGTAGTTATTTTAGACAGAGGCATGGATGCGCGTATCGATCATCATCGTGAACTGGAACGGCCTGATCCATCTACCGGAGTGCCTTGACAGCCTGGCTGCCCAAACCTTCAGGGATTTCGAGGTGATCGTGGTGGACAACGGCTCGAGCGACGGCTCGGTCGAGTACCTCATGGGACGCCCCGAGGTGCGCCTGGTCGCGCTCAGTGAAAACAGGGGCTTCGCCGACGGCAACAACGCCGCCCTCCCCTTCGCACGCGGCGCATACCTCGTCACCCTGAACAACGACACGAAGGCCGAGCCGGACTGGCTCGAAAAGCTCGTATCGACAGCCGAGGCGCATCCCGATGCAGGTATGGTGGGGTGCCGGATCCTGAGCTACCAGGAACCGGAACGGGTCGACAGCCTCGGCATGGCGGTCTGCCTGGACGGCATGTCGCGCGGCAACAGCAGGGGCAAGCGCTTTGCCGAAGTCGCTCCGGCCGCGGTCCCGGAAATCCTTTTCCCCTCCGCCTGCGTGGCGCTCTACCGCCGCGCCATGATCGATGAAATCGGTTTTTTCGACGGTGACTTCTTCGCCTACTGCGAGGACACCGACCTGGGGCTTAGGGGAAGAGTCGCCGGGTGGCGCGCGGTACTCGCGCGGGACGCCGTCGTCTACCATAAATACTCCATGACCGGCGGTGCGCTCTCCCCGTTCAAGCTCTACCTGGTCGAGCGCAATCATTTTTACGCCGCGTTAAAAAATCTTCCTTTCCCGCTCCTTCTGCTTCTCCCGGTGACCACCCTGATGCGTTATTTCGCGCAGGCACGCGTCGTCATTGGGGCAAAAGGAACAGGCGGGGAGTTTCTGACCAGCGGGAGCAAGAAGGAATGCGTCCTGGCCGTGGCGAGGGGTATGCGCGACGCCGCTATCGCCCTTCCGAAGCTGTTGGCGAAGCGTGCCGAAGTGATGCGGCACCGAAGAATCGGGACGCTGGAGATGCTGAAGCTTCTCAAGCGCTACCGTCTCACCTTCCACGAGCTCCTGGACGCCGGATAATGTGACGACAAGGGGACTGGCTCCGCAGGTGCCAGTCCCCCTTTCCCCAGTCCCCCTTCCCCCCCCTTTCCCCCCCGTCCCTACCTCCCCCTCCTCTACTAAAATCTTCTCCATCAGTGCCACCGGCGCCCTCACTGTTAATTATTACCCGCTCATCAATCATCCAACATTGCCCCCTCTATATCTTTGGATGTAGGGAGGAGGGGACAGACAGATGGCTGGGCCAGCCCCCTCTATACCTTTAGATATGGGGCAAATCCACCCGTTCCTCACCCACATGTGGGTAAAACACTTACAACGTCCTACGCCTTTCCCCCACACCAACATATGAAAATGTAGAAAATTCGATACTTATAAATAATTCATACATTGGTACCAATGTTGCTAACTTCGCCACCCATTGCTTGACCGTTACCAAGCGCCCTGCCCTCCATCACCGCAATCAGCCTCACCCGTAACGGACAATGACTTTCGTATGACACGTACAAAGAGCACAGCCCCTTTCCTCTCGCAGAGGTTTCATCGGAGACTTCCGGGGAACGGCGACAAGTGCGTCGAAGGGTCGCATAGGGCCTGAAGCCCCTCCTTTGCGAAGGGTTCATCAGGAATTCAGGGGAAGCAGGTGTGCGTTCCTCTTGAAGCAGTGAACATGACACCACGTTCCCCCCTTTGCGAAGGGGGGGCAGGGGGGATTTGCCTTTGTCAGGCCACGATCCCCCCCTAAATCCGCCTCCGCACAGGGGTCCTTAACCAAAATGACTTGCGAGAGCCTGGGCACTGCCCGCCCGGCTCTCATTTCAGCGCTGCCGTCCACCTGCCGGCAGATTTTAATCTAAAGGAGGGTACCGTGACACTTAGAAGCGCCTATCACCTCGCAGCAGCCGTTATTCTATTACTGCTGTCGCTGCAACCGGCCCGCGCCTCCACCTGGAATGCGTCCGTGGTCGACAACTCGGCGAGCGCCACCGGAAAGAACCTCTCCGTGGCGGTCGATCCGGCCGGCAAGCTCTACCTGGGCTACCTGGACACCTCGACCTCGGGGGCCCCGTATCTTAAATACGCCAACAACGTGTCTGGGGGCTGGTACACGGAGAGCCTGAAGAACGTCCTCCCGAACGCGAGCGACGCCTCGACGGCGACCGTCTATACGCCCGGCGGGCCGCGCATCATGGCCTATTCCTACAACTCCGCCACCGGACGGACCATGTACCAGGGGGCCAGGAAGATCAACGGCGACGGCTGGCAGCTCCAGGACATCGGCGGCGGCATCAACCCGCTCGACGGGAGCACGGAGGAGGCGATGACCGCCATCGCCACCGGCACCCAGACCGGAGCCGTCCAGTACATGGGCTTCACCTTCATCACCTTCAACAACGGGAACAAGCTGAAGTACGCCAACGAGCGCGACATGGCCTGGTACGAGTTCTCTACGACCGGGGTGCAAAGCGATCTCGCCATCGACGGTCTCGGCAGCGTGCACGTGGTCTACGCCGACTCAAACGGCAAGCTCATGTACGCGAAGAACCCGACCGCGGCCGGGCAGGCCTCGGTACTGCAGTCGGTCACCGGCAGCGCCCTCGTCAACCCCGCCATCGCCATCGACGGCAACAACGTGCTCCACGTCGTCTACAGCTACGGCAGCGGCTCCAGCTACAACGTCTGGTACACCAGCAAACCCGCCTCGGGAGGCGTATGGAGCGCTCCGGTCAACCTCGGCGCCTGCGGCAGGACCGGCGGCTACCTCTCGCTCAAGGTCGACGGCGCCAACAACGTGCATGCCGCCTGGTACAACAGCGGCACGAATGCCCTCGCCTACGCCATGAAGAGCGCGGGGGGCTCCTCCTTCGGCGCCGTCGACACCATCACCTACACCGGTGCGAGCCGCGACTACGGGCAGTACGCCGCCCTCGCCATCGACCAGTACAACCGGGTGAACATCGCCTTCTACGACGCGGCCAACACCGCGCTCATGGTGGCGACCAAACCGGCCCCGGCCATCGACGCCGCCCCTGCGCCGCTTCTCTTCGGTTATACGGCACAGGGCTCCGCCTCGGTGAAAAACGTCACCGTCACCAACCGCGGCACCACCAACCTCACCCTCTCCGGCGTCCCGACCATCTCCGGGGCGAACGCTTCCGAGTTCGTGGTGACTAGCAACAACGGCTGCACCGCCGGGCTTTCCCTCGCCCCCGGGGCAAGCTGCAGCACCGAGGTCCGCTTCTCGCCGCTCGCCGCCGGCGACAAGAGCGCCCTCCTCAACGTCGCCTCGAACGACCCGAACTTCCCGGTCAAGCAGGTGACGCTTAAGGGGACCACCACGCAGGCTGCCAACTACACCATCTACACCGCGGTCTACAACACCTCTATGGTTCCCGACATCGGCGGCACCATCTCCCCCTCCGGCGCGGTGAGCGCTACGGGCGGGCTCAACAAGACCTTCGCCATCACGCCGAACCCGGGTTACCTGATCGCCGGCGTCTACGTGGACGGCACCGGACCGGACAACATGGGGACCCCGCTCGGCGCGGTCACCTCCTACACCTTCCCCGAGGTGAGCGCGAACCACAGCATCACCGCCGTCTTCTACCCGGTGGTGCCGGTCACCTCCTGGGGGGTCACCACGGTCGACAACACGGGCACCGACACCGGCAAGTTCTGCTCCATGGCGACCAACCCGGAAAACGGCAAGCTCGCCATCGGCTACCTGGACAACTCCGCGGCGACACCGGTGCTGAAACTCGCCACCAACGCCTCGGGCTCCTGGAGCGCGTCGCAGACGATCCCGATCCCCAACGTCACCAACGCGGGAACCGCGACGGTCTACACCCCGGCCGGTCCCAGGGTCATGGCCTACACCTACGACCCGGTAACCCTGAAGAGGAAGTACGTCTCGGCGAGAAAGTGGAGCGACCTAAACCCTGCGGGCTACGCGGGCGCCCCCTTCTACGTCTCGGTGGACGCCAACAACTGGCAGCTGCAGGACATAGCGGGCGGCCTCGACCCCATGGGTAACCCGCAGCCCGCCATCTCCAACACCACCACGGACACCTTCACCGGCGCGGTGCAGTTCTGCCAGGGCTCCCCCTGCAGCATGACCAACAGCAACACCTTCATAAGCTACACCGACGGCTACAACCTCTGGTACGCGAACGAGCGCGACATGTACTACCACGAGTTCGAGCCGACGCTTCCCCAGGCGGGCGCGGGGAAACAAAGCGACCTCGCCCTCGACTCGCTGGGCAACATCCACATCGTCTACTACAACCCGACCAACGGCAGCCACGGCCGCCTGATGTACGCAGAGAACCCGACCGCGCTGGAAAGCGGCTTCGTCACCTCGACGCTCACCGACACCACGGTCTCCTCGCCGGCCATCACCGTCGACAACAACGACCTCCTGCACGTGGTCTACGTCGACGCGAACAAACGCCTGCAGTACATCAACAAGCAGGCGGCCACCGGCGGCACTTGGAGCGCCCCCTACGACCTCGGGCCCGTCGGCAGCGCCGGGGCCTTCACCTCGATCAAGGCAAACGGGCTCGACATCGTGCACGTTGCCTTCTACAGCAACAACGGAGGCGGCACCGGCCAGCTCATGTACGCGCAGCGCTCCCCTAACGGCGTCTGGACCACCCCGGCCGCGGTCCCCGACAGCGGCAGCACCAACTACGGCCAGTACACAGCGCTCGTCGTCGACGCGAATCACAACGTGAACATCGCCTACTACGACGTCACCAACACGGCCCTGAAGGTCGCGACGAAGCTCCTCCCCGTCATCTCCGCCACCCCCAACCCGGCGGCCTTCGGCTCCGTCTCCATCAACGCGAGCGCCACGAAGACGGTCACGGTCACCAACGCCGGGCAATACAACCTGAGCGTGGGGAGCGCGACCATCACCGGAACCAACGCGGCGCAGTTTGCAATCACCGCCAACGGCTGTGCCGGGGTCTCCCTCGCACCGGCGGCAAGCTGCAACATCACCATGAGCTTCACCCCGGCAAGCGCGGGGGCGAAGAGCGCGCTCCTGCACATCCCGTCCAACGACCCGTACGCTGCCGACCGGCAGGTATCGCTCTCCGGCAGCGGCGTGAGCAGCTACGTGATCCACGCGAGCGCTGGGGCCGGGGGAAGCATCACCCCTTCCGGCGACGTGAACGTTGCCGCGGGGGCGTGCCAGAGCTTCACCACCATGCCGGATAACGGGTTCACCTTCGGCGACTTCCAGGTCGACGGAGCCTGGCAGAACAGCGCATCCACAAGCTTCACCTTCTGCCCGGTGAACGGCGACCACGCCATCTACGCCTTCTTCAAGTCCCCCTTCCGCATCATGGGGACCCAGGAGTATTACGGCTCGCTGCAGGCGGCCTACCAGGCATCCTTCTCCGGAAGCGTGATCCAGAGCCTCGCGGTGACCACCCTCGAGGACCTGCTCTTTGACGCGGACCGCTCCGTCACGGTAAGAGGCGGCTACGACGGCCAATTCCAGAACCAGACCGGTTCGACACAGCTCCACTCGCTGACGATAAACAACGGCGAGGCCGTCCTCGATGGGCTGGTACTGCAATAGCCCTGTGAAACTTACTTATTGAAATTTTCGATGCTCAATTTTTAAAGGAGGCAGATCCAATGGGAAAGAAGTTCAAGAGAAGGCAGTACTACAGGAGCCTTGGCATGGCCACGCTGCTCGTGGGACTGGTTTCCGGCGCAGCCAGCGCCGAGGTGAACCGACTCACCGTCAAGGACAGTACCGGCAGCACCACCTTCAACGTGACCGCAGACGGCAACGTAAGCGCCACCTCCTACGCGGGCGACGGCTCGAACCTCACCAACACGCTGCACCAGCAGGGTGATTGGAGTGCTACGCCCGGCTACGCAAAAGACTCCGTGGTGCAATACAACGGCAGCTCCTACGTGGCGCTTCGCGCCAACATCAACGCCGTACCCGACCAGTCGCCGCTCGACTGGAAGCCCATGGCCGCCAAGGGTGAAACCGGCGCCACCGGAGCCCAGGGTCCCCAGGGTCCCCAGGGTCCCCAGGGTATTCAGGGTATCCAAGGCGTCCAGGGGGAGATCGGCCCGACCGGTCTGCAAGGCCCCAAGGGCGATCAGGGCATCCAGGGTGTGAAAGGTGACACCGGCCTCCAAGGTCCGCAGGGTATCCAGGGTGAGATCGGTCCGCAGGGACCGAAGGGCGACCAAGGCATCCAAGGCATCCAGGGCCCCATCGGCCTCACCGGCCCGCAGGGTCCCAAAGGGGACACCGGCGCAACCGGTCCGCAAGGCGAGCAGGGTATCCAGGGCATCCAGGGTGTTCAGGGTGCCGTAGGCCCCATGGGCGCGACCGGACCGCAGGGTCCGCAAGGTCCGCAGGGTCCGCAGGGTCTGGAGGGACCGCAAGGGCCTGAAGGTGGGCCGGGCCCCAGAGGCATTATCTGGCAAGGCGAGTGGACCCCGCGTGATTACAACACCACCGAGGCCGTGCAGTACCAGGGAAGCACCTACTTGGCCACCAGCGCGGCGACCGCGAACGACGTCCCCGGCACCAGCACCACCATCTGGCAGATCGTCGCCCTGAAAGGGCTCGACGGTGCCGCAGGTGCAACCGGCCCGCAAGGCGAACCCGGCCAGACCGGTCCCATCGGCCTCACCGGCCCGCAGGGCCCCAAAGGGGACACCGGCCTCACCGGTCCGCAAGGTCCCGAAGGGGCGCAAGGCATCCAGGGCGTAGCAGGTCCCGCTGGCCCCACCGGCCCGCAGGGTCCGAAAGGCGACACCGGTCTCACCGGCCCGGCTGGTCCGCAGGGCGAGCAGGGTATTCAAGGCGTAGCCGGTCCCGCAGGTCCGACCGGTCCGCAGGGTCCCAAAGGCGACACCGGTCTCACCGGTCTCACCGGTCTCACCGGCCCGCAAGGCGCGCAGGGCGAGCAAGGTATTCAGGGCGTAGCCGGTCCCGCAGGTCCGACCGGTCCGCAAGGTCCCAAAGGCGACACCGGCCTCACCGGCCCGCAAGGTCCGCAGGGGGTGTCAGGTCCGATGGGCCCGACCGGTCCGCAGGGCGAGCAAGGTCTGCAGGGTCCCGCAGGTCAGGGGATGACCTGGAAAGGCGAGTGGGCAGCCGGAACTTACATGAAGACCGACGCCGTGCAGTACAGCGGCAGCACCTACATCGCCGTGGCAGATGCAACCGTCAACGACGTTCCCGGCCCGGGAAGCAGCGTGTGGCAGCTCGTAGCCGCTAAAGGTCTCGATGGTGCCGCAGGCGCGACCGGCCCGCAAGGCCCGGCAGGTGCAGACGGTGCAGCAGGCGCGACCGGTCCTCAGGGTCCGAAGGGCGATCAAGGCATCCAGGGCATCCAGGGACCCAAGGGCGATATCGGCCCGATCGGTCCTGAAGGGGCGCAAGGTATCCAGGGTGTGGCAGGTCCCGCAGGCCCCATCGGCCCGCAGGGTCCGAAAGGCGACCAGGGTCTCCAAGGCCCGATCGGCTTGACCGGCCCGGAAGGTCCCCAGGGCATTCAAGGCGTGGCAGGTCCCGCGGGTCCGATCGGCCCGCAAGGTCCCAAAGGCGACACCGGTCTTACCGGCCAGGCGGGTCCGCAAGGGGAGCAGGGCATTCAGGGTGTAGCAGGTCCCGCAGGCGCAACCGGTCCGCAGGGCCCGCAGGGTGTGGCAGGTCCGATGGGCCCGACCGGTCCGCAAGGCGAGCAAGGTCTGCAGGGTCCCGCAGGACAGGGGATGACCTGGAAAGGCGAGTGGGCAGCCGGAGACTACGTCAAGACCGACGCCGTGCAGTACCAGGGAAGCACCTACATCGCCGTAGCGGCGGCAACCGTTAACGACGTCCCCGGCCCGGGAAGCAGCGTGTGGCAGCTTGTCGCCGCAAAAGGTCTCGACGGTGCGACCGGCCCGCAAGGTCTCAAGGGCGACCAAGGCAGCCAGGGCCTCAAAGGCGACCAAGGTCTCCAAGGGCCGATCGGCCTGACCGGTCCGGAAGGTCCCCAGGGCATTCAGGGCGTCGCAGGTCCCGCAGGCCCGACCGGTCCGCAAGGGCCCAAGGGTGACACCGGCCTTACCGGCCCGGCAGGTGCGCAAGGCGAGCAGGGGATTCAGGGTGTGGCAGGCCCGGCTGGTCCGCAGGGTCCCAAAGGCGACCAGGGTCTCCAAGGGCCGATCGGCTTGACCGGTCCGGAAGGTCCCCAGGGCATTCAGGGCGTCGCAGGTCCCGCAGGCCCGACCGGTCCGCAAGGTCCCAAGGGTGACACCGGTCTTACCGGTCCTGCAGGTCCCGAAGGTCCGCAGGGGGTTGCCGGTCTCACTGGTCCGGCGGGTCCGCAGGGTATCCAGGGGGCGCAAGGCGAGGCAGGTCAGCAAGGGCAAAAAGGGATGAACTGGAAAGGAGAGTGGGCAGCCGGAGACTACGTTGTCGACGATGCCATCCAGTACAACGGCAGCAGCTACATCGCTGTAGCCGCCGCAACCGTCAACGACGTTCCCGGTGCAAGCCAGGCATGGCAGCTTATGGCAGCCAAGGGTGCGGAAGGCCCGTCCGGTCCGGTTGGTCCGCAGGGTATCCAAGGACCTCCGGGAGAGCCCGGACTTCCCGGGTTGATCGGTCTTACCGGTCCGCAGGGGCCGCAGGGCATCCAAGGTCCCAAAGGCGACACCGGGGCAACCGGTCCCGAAGGGCCGCAGGGCGTAGCAGGCGCGACCGGTCCGCAAGGTCCGAAGGGTGATGCCGGTGCAACGGGTCCGCAAGGTCCGCAGGGTATCCAAGGCCCGCAAGGCCCCGCAGGATCACCTGACACCCCGAATGACATCATCACCAAGATCGCCACTCCGATAAATGGCGGGGTGCTTGCTGTCCAGCAGGAAGTCACAGAAGCTTCTTCATCAGTAAAATTCGCAGTAAAAGATGCTTCTGGTAATACCAAGATTGCAGCAGTTGCCAATGGCACGTTCGGTATCGGCACAGGAACTCCCGCCAGAGCATTGGAGGTAAGAGGAGCCGATGGTACAGGCCCTTACGGCGCGTTTACTACGATACGGAACTCAGCGTTTGCTGGTGGCTTCGTTTTCTCACACGCACGCGGCACTTCTGCCAGCCCAGCCCCCCTATCAGCAGGTGACAGGATAGGGAGCTTGTTCTTCAAAGCATATGATGGGCAGTACAGCAACCCGTCTCAGCAAGATGGCAGTGCTGCGAGTATAGAAGTCTTTACTGAAGGTCCTTTCTCAACCTACTCCCCTGGCTTCATAACGTTCTCTACAACTCCGACAGGAGTGAAGGACCCAGTCGAAAGGTTACGAGTAACGTCAACAGGCAATGTTGGCATCGGCAGCACATCTCCTTCGGAGAAACTGGAGGTAGTTGGAAGTGTAAAAGCATCAGCCTTCATCGGTGATGGCTCTAAGCTCACCAACCTCCCCATCGGCGGGTCTTGGGGGGCAATAACCGGCTCCCTGACCAGTCAGACCGACCTTCAAAATGCCTTAAACGCAAAACAGAACACTCTCGGTTTTACGCCAGAGTCTGTAGCGTCTAAAGGTATAGCAAATGGTTACGCGTCATTGGATGCAACGGGAAAAGTTCCAGCTTCTCAGTTGCCGAATACAGAGACCCAATCTACCATTATAAGCAAAGTAGCGACTCCTACAGATGGTATTACTTTAACAGTTCAGCAAGGTGCGACTGAAGCTGCGACCGCCGTGAAATTGGCCATTAAGGACACTGCAGGTAACATCAAAGTTGCGGCAACACCAAGTGGGACGTTTGGCATCGGGACAGGAACTCCTGCAAGAACCCTCGAGGTTCGAGGGGCAGATGGCACCGGACCTTATGGTGCGTTCACCACAATCCGCAGCTCGGCATATGCGGGCGGATTCATATTCTCTCACGCACGCGGAACCTCTGCCAGCCCCTCGCCACTGAACACAGGCGATCGGATCGGTAGTATGTTCTTCAAGGCATACGATGGTCAGAATAGTAATCCATCTCTCCAAGACAGTAGTGCTGCGAGCATAGAAGTATTCACAGAAGGGCCGCTCTCAACATATTCCCCTGGATACATTGTATTTTCCACATCGCCCTCTGGAGCCAAAGATCCCGTGGAGCGCTTACGTGTAACTTCTTCCGGCAATGTCGGTATCGGCAGCAGCACACCATCTCAGAAATTAGAGGTGGCCGGTGGAGTCAAATTAAATACTAACGCCCTTTCACAACCCATTTGCGACGATGCCAATCAATCAACCCGTGGCACCATCTGGGTGACTCAGGGGGCTACTGATGACGCCGTTGAGGTTTGTGCCAAAGTAGGTGGGGTGCTGCAGTGGAAGAGAATTTTGTGGTAGATTAAAAATAATCTTTTTCAAACATAGAGGGGGGGGGTAGCATAGGCTACCCCCTTTTTGTCTTTAAGCCTGCATTACTATAACCTTGACAGCTGTTACATGTACGACTCCTTATTTCCCTGGAGTTTTTCTCACCTTTCGTTTATGTTAACAAGGCTTGTTTCCACGTGTTTTAGGCTGTCGCTATCTTGTCTTCCCGGAAGTGGCAATGCAAGGGGCTCGGGAATTTCCTCTGCGTTCAATGCCAGAATACCCCAAATGTCTTAGCTTACGTCTTAAAAACTTTTGGAAAAAAAATTATGAATGCCATAAGACAGTTTCTAGCATTTTTGGCAGAACTTCTGACGAAACGTCACATCATAGTAGAACTGACGAAAGCCGACTTTAAGAGAAAATACCTTGGGTCATACCTAGGAATATTTTGGGCCTTCATCCATCCCACTATTTATATAGCCATCGTGTGGTTTGTATTCCAAGTAGGATTTAAAACTCAACCTATGGACAACTTCCCATTTGTCCTCTGGATGTTATCAGGCATAGTCCCGTGGTTCTTCTTCGCCGAATGTCTATCAAGCGGGGCTAGCAGCATTGTAGAAAACTCATTTCTTGTGAAAAAAGTTGTTTTCAGTATTGGAATGTTGCCTGTTATAAAGATATTTTCAAGCCTGATCATTCACGTATTTTTCATTTTAATCATATTCACAATGTTTGGCATATACGGGTATTCTCCTTCGCTGTACAATCTCCAGGTGTTTTACTATCTTATCTGTGCAATTATCTTGTTGCTTGGTCTATCATGGCTAACATCATCACTGACATTATTCATACGCGACACAGGTCAGATAGTGAACATGATTCTTCAATTTGCTTTTTGGATGACCCCTATATTCTGGTCTCCTAAACATTTATCGACCAACACTTTGAATTTAATCAAGCTGAACCCAGTTTATTATATAGTTGAAGGATATAGAGAAAGCTTCATTTACAAGCAATGGTTTTGGGAATCCCATTACACACTCACTATATATTTCTGGTCTGTTACCACATTCATTTTCTTCGTTGGCGCGATCGTATTCAGGAGACTTCGTCCACATTTTGCTGACGTAATTTGAATAGTTCATAGATAAACGCCAGACTTCAGGCGAAGAAGGACTACATGAGTGACAAAACTGTTATCGATGTATGCAATCTAACTAAAACATATAAGCTTTACGACTCTTCTCGGGATAGATTAAAGGAGGCACTTCACCCATTACGCAAGAAGTATCACCAAGAATTTTATGCCATAAAAGATGTCACTCTCAGCATTTGCCGCGGGGAAACTGTAGGCATTATCGGTCAAAACGGTGCAGGTAAATCCACTTTACTGAAAATGATTACAGGCGTTCTTACACCTTCTACTGGCTCTGTCACAGTGAACGGTAGAATATCAGCTCTACTAGAGCTAGGAGCCGGATTCAATCCACAGTTGACCGGCCTTGAAAATGTTTACTTCAATGGAACGCTTATGGGCTACACGCACGCCCAGATCGATGACAAATTACAAGAGATACTGTCTTTCGCAGATATTGGCGATTTCATCCGTCAACCGGTGAAGACGTACTCCAGTGGCATGTTTGTCCGTCTGGCGTTTGCAGTTGCGGTCAACGTTGAGCCTGAAATACTGATAGTAGACGAGGCCCTTTCAGTCGGCGACATGATGTTCCAAGCAAAATGCTACGACAAAATCAGAGACTTGATGTCAAACGGGGTTACCACGCTCTTCGTAACACACAACATGAACACAATTTCCTCACTTTGCAACAGAGCCTACATGCTCGACGGCGGCAGGGTATTTGCCCAAGGTCCTCCGAATGAGGTAGCGCAGGCCTACTTCAGACTACAGAGGGAGCGTGAACATGCACGACAAGCAATAACATCTGCAACTCCAAAGCCCGCTTCCCAGGAACCCGCGAAGACAACAACTCAACAGGAGAAAAATCCAACAGCGGGAAAAGAAAACTTCATCAGTGGCGCGGCCGAAATCATAGAATTCAAGGTCTTTGATGAGGATGGTGCAGAAACTGTTGCACTTCAGACTGGCAGCACGTTCAGTGTCTGGATGAAAGTTGTTTTCCGGGACACTGTCATGACCCCTTGCGTAGGCATGATGATCAAAAGTCTCCAAGGGCAGAATTTACTAGGAGTCCATTCCTACCATGAGCGTCGAATGCATATCGGCGCCAAGCATCACAATGATGAAATGATGGTTACTTTTAAATGTAAGATGTTACTAAATCCAGGCAAGTATCTTCTGAACCTATCAATTTCGGAACACTCTACTGACTACGAATATACTAGTATTGACGTCAAATCAAGTATAGCGGTACTTGAAGTATACGGTAAAGAATTTGCTTTTGGCTTAGTACATAACAATGGATCAATTTCTATTCAATAACCATAACTATGGGAAATAATTCCTTGTTGAAATTCATTGTTAGTTTTTTAGAAGTAACTGAGCGCTTCGGAGTCAAGTTAAAGGGAAAATATCGCCCCTACGATTGCTTCCCTTTAATGTTTATTATTGATGCCATACTATGGCCATCTGATTTGTACAAGATCCTAACTGATTATAAAAAAAGATTTGGCTCGACTCCCAACCTAGTAGTGCCGAGAACATTCAACGAGCATATACAGCGATCCAAGCTGACTACACGAAAAATGATTTACATCGATTTTGCTGACAAAATTAGAGTCAGAGATTACGTTGAGAAGATTATTGGCAAACAATATTTGATTGAAATTTTATGGACTGGGACAGATATTCGCGACGTTAACAAGGAAAGGCTTCCAGAATCTTTCATTATTAAAGCGAATAACGGTTCAGGAATGAACTTAGTAGTTCCAGATAAAAAAGCAGCTGACTGGTTAAGCATTCATAGCCTCACACAACAATGGCTATGCCGTGACTTTTCGAAATATTTTGCAGAATGGCAATATCGGTGGGTGAGGCCTCAATTGTTAATCGAACCATTGCTTACGTTTGAGGGCAGAATCCCATATGACTATAAGTTCTTTTGCTTCAATGGAAAAGTTGAACTAATTCAAGTCGACATGGATCGCTTTACAAACCACACATTGACTCTGCTTAATAGACAATTTAAGGTCCTACCTATACGTCATGTGTATCCTTGCCATCAGGGAACATTAGTCAGGCCAGCATGTTTAGATGAAATGATAAACCTTGCTGAAAAGTTAGCAGGAAAAGAAAAGTTTATTCGGATTGACTTTTACGATGTCAACGGGAGACCAATTTTTGGTGAGATAACCCTTCACCCTTCTGCGGGACGTGAACATTTTGAACCGCCTATTTGGGATAAGAGGTTAGGCGACATTTTGTCCCGTAAGTGTGCTGGAGACACCCTGATTGAAAAACAATAATTACAACTTTCAACGGGAATCTGTGAGTGGTTTAGTATCGGTTATTATGAGCGTTTACAACGCTGCCGACTACTTAGCTGAGGCAGTGTCCAGCATCCTCAATCAGACCTACAGAGACTTAGAGTTTATCATCATCAACGATGGTTCCACAGATCACACGAGGGAAATTCTCGAGTCTTATTCAGACCAGAGGATCCTCTTGCTCCACCAGGAGAACGCGGGGCTTACCAAGTCACTCAATCGAGCTCTCAGCTTAGCCAGAGGAGAATTTATAGGTCGGCAGGACGCAGACGACGTCTCCATGCCAGATCGATTCCAGACGCAAGTCCAGTTTCTAAGAGACAAGCCAGATGTCGCCATGGTTGGTTCGTCTGTAAAAGTCATAGATACGCAAGGCGACGAGCTTGCTTTCTTCAACCCTCCCTGCGATTCAGACACCATCCGGCACAAGCTCAAATCTTACAATTGTTTCTGGCACGGATCCGTCCTCTTCAGGCATAGCTCAATCAAGGCCGTGGGCGGATATACTGAAGCTTTCACCACGGCGCAGGACTACGACTTGTGGCTGCGCTTCGCACAAAGATATCCACTTGAGAACCTTCCGACCCCTTTGTACGCTTACCGCTTCAATCCCAATGCAGTTACATTCAAAAGAATAATTTCACAACAACGATTGGCGCAAGTAGCGAGGGAACTTGCCAAAGCAAGAGAAAATGGCCAACCTGAAGACGCAGTGCTCCAAGGGCTCTCCACCTTTCTTGCCGCACCACTGACCGGTGCAGAAGGGAAAGAAATCGTGCAGAGTTATAAGCCATGGTGCCGCTTGCTATTGAACAAAAACAAACTTGACGCTGCTAGGGCCCTTATGAGCGCCGTTTTTAAGTACCATCCTAGTTTTGTCTTCAGGACGCGATTTACCTTTACAAAACATCTTCTTTCAAGAAGCCAGCTCGAACGTGTACTTGAAAATGCCTAAGATAAAAGTCCTTTACATATCTCACTCCCCATACATGTATGGCGCCGAAGGATGTCTGCTCACGCTGGTCCAGCATCTTGATCTAAGCAAGTTTGTGCCTATTGTGGTAGTTCCTGCGGAAGGCCCGCTTCAAGCACGCCTTCACAACTTGGGCGTCAAAACCTTGGTGCACCGGTGTGAATGGTGGGCAAAAAACGAAGGAGACATGTGCTTTGGCCAACAGGATAGCGAAGCTAGAATTCAACACCTTGTGGAAATAATCAGGGATGAGGTGCCAGATATTGTCCACACTAGCACATCTGTCATCTGGGAAGGCGCGGTTGCTGCATCATTGACCGGGACAAGGCATATCTGGCATATCCATGAAGCACTAGAGGGACACCCGAGCCTCTCGCCCCTCATTCCAATCCCCTTACTTCACAAAGTCATCGATCTTCTTTCAGAAGTAGTCGTAGTAGTTTCTTCAGAAGCCATGGCCGAACTGGCGCGAGATATTCCGAAAACGAAACTTGTGACGATCCACAACGGCATCGAGAGTAGCAAATACAACCCGGGTTCCGACAATTCTCTCCGAACTGAGCTGGGATTTGCGCCGAATGATATCGTCGCCCTGACGGTCGCTTCTTTGCGCAAGTACAAAGGAGTAGACAATTTAATTGAAGCGGCTGCAATGACTAAGACACAAGACTCGAGGATCAAGTTCGTTGTCGCAGGAAAGGGCCCAGACGAGACCCGTAACGCACTGCTACAAACTATATCCCGATTAGACCTCGCCGACACCGTGTTTCTCATCGGACATAGAACAGACGTCCCTAAATTGCTTGCTGGCGCCGACGTCTTCGTGCTCCCGTCCCGAAAAGAAGGCTTCCCACTTGTCGCATTAGAAGCTATGGCTTCAGGCAAGCCAGTTGTTGCCACCGATTGCGGTGGGACCGCGGAAATGATTGTGAACGGTGAAACTGGGTTCATCGTGCCTGTTGATGACCCTCAGGCCTTAGCCGAGAACATCTGCGCGTTATGCCGAAATCGTGAGACGATGTCATTAATGGGGATGGCAGCCTATAAACACTTCGTCAAAAGCTATGATGCCCAAATCTACGTCAGGAGATTCCAGTCACTTTATGAGGACCTAGTCGCAACGCCACGATTGGCAACCCAACCCCAACGAGATCCCGCCATGTTCAGGTCTCTTCTAGATTCGTACCAACGCTACATCAACCTAATGCAGCAGCTGGCAAACAAGGAGCAAGATTTAGCATTAACAAAAGTAGAGGTAGTGACCGCAGAAAGGATACGGACACAACTTGAAAAACAGCTCCAGGCCATGGCCGCTAAGGCGGCAGAGTACGAGCAACGCTGCGAGGCTCTGGCAGAGCTTGAACAAGCAAGGGAACTGGAATGCATCAGGTTAGAAGGGGTCTTGGAGACGAGGGAACAACAGTTAGCGGCCTTGCTGAACTCCTGGAGCTGGCGGATTACATCACCTTTGAGGAAAGCCCTGGACTTTTTTGAAAAAAAATAATAATCCTAGACACATTACACGTCCAAAAGAGCAAGTAAGAGCTATGCAAAATACAGACTGTCCTCACAAAAAAGCCAAGTACATACCGTCTGTCTATATTGCATCCTTCCCCACCCCCGCCGACGACACATACTATTTTTGGCTATACTATGAAGCTCTTGAGAAACAGGGTTATCACCTTGTCGATACACGAGGTGTAAGGCTGGGAGAAACCTGGCTGGAAGAAAATGCAGGTAAGATCAGCATTATACATTTTCACTGGCCGGCATACATTTACTCAAAAGAGGCGCCATGGGAGTTCTTCAAGAGTTTTCTTTCCTTCTGTAAGCTGCTCTTAAAGGCGCGATCTCTAGGCTACCAGATAGCCTGGACTGTACATAATATATTTCCCCATGAAAGACACAATATCCTCCTTGAGTATCTAACTCGCTTCTGCCTTGCGCATCTTGCAGATGTTATCTTCGTGCACTTCGAGGGGGCGCGACATACGGTTTCAAGAAGGTTCTTAACATTCAAGAACATCCACAAGATTCCCCACGGCAACTTTAGGACGGTTTTCCCAAATAACTGTACAAGGGCCGAAGCAAGGGAGAGACTAGGTCTGCAGCCGGAGTCATTTGTCTACCTTATTTTTGGTCCTGTGAGGCCATACAAAGGTATCGAGGAGGCGGTTGCAGCATTCCGTGAGATTGCCGCCCCCGAAGACATCCTTCTTGTCGCGGGTAATCCATCCGACAGGCACATTAGTGAATGGCTTTCCACCACCGCTGATCTCGACCCGCGGATAGTCCCGCGCTTACGGTTCGTCCTCAAAGAGGATGTCCAATATTACTTCCAGGCCTCCGACGTTGTCTTACTACCCTACAAAAAAATCTTCACATCCGGAAACCTCTTCCTTGCGCTAACCTTCGGCAGACCCGTCGTTTGCCCAAATATAGGGATTATGTCCGAAGTGGTGGATACTGAAGTCGGAATTAAATACGATCTACGTTCGGACGGTTCGAGTCTTATTGAAGCAATGCGGGAGATCAAATGGCGCGACCACAAAAAATGCTGCGAAGCAGCGCTCAAAAAGGCGGAGAGTTTCACATGGGAAGAGGCAGCCGCAATTTCGGCGATGGCGTTCGGTCAGTTTAGGAGGAGCTAGATATGTCCAGCAACGCCTGTGCGTGCAGCAATAAGACCCGAGTGCTCTTCATCTCCCATTCACCACATTTCTACGGAGCCGAACAGAGCCTCTGCTTTTTGCTGGAAAACATCGACCGGACCAAAATCGAACCGGTCGTCGTGCTTCCTCCTTGCCCTTCAGGTTTCAGTGACACCCTGTTCCAACGGATCTCAAAACTAGGAATCAAAATTTACATCGTTGACTCACGCTTATGGCTTGACTTTGTGGCCCCGGAAGTTTTGCCACCTCTACTCTTTACAGAACTGTCTGTCATAGGCCAATATCTGAGGCTTATCACTGAAGAGCAAATCGATGTCGTCTACACCAATACCATCACCAAAATAGCCGGAGCTATTGCCGCGGAAGTAGCAGGTGTCCCACACGTCTATCACGTACGAGAGGTGCTAAAAGACCACCCGCTCAAGTCGCCGTTTAGCGACCGCACCACTTTCACTCTTATAGCTGCTCTGTCCGATCACATCATCACGAACTCTCGGTACGTAGCCCGACAGTTCCAAGGGATCTGCTCCCCAGACAAGATCACAACCGTATACAACGCCGTCGACACCTCATGCTTTGAGACTGTGCCGCCAGAAGAGAACCGATTGAAACGTGAACTGTCCCTCCCAGCAGAGATGCCTCTGATAGGCATCATCGGGACGGTGCACCGCCACAAGAACCACGAGGAACTGATTCGCGCGTTGGGGATAATGCAAGAGCACAACGTGCCTGGACATTTGCTGGTGATCGGAATCAAGGACAAGGAATATTCGGATTACCTGGAAACGATTATAGATTCCTTGAATATCTCTCAGAGGGTGCACTTTCTAGATTTCAGGGACGACATGCCACAGGTACACCACGCCCTCGATCTGCTAGTAGTGGCATCCTTGGGCGAACCTTTTGGGAGGACCACGATTGAGGCAATGGCCGCCGGCAAACCGGTAATTGCCACGAACGCTGGAGCCTCTCCAGAGATCATTGAGGACATGGTGACAGGCATCTTGGTGCCATTGGGCGCCCCGGAACGCATGGCCGATGCCATAGCCAAACTAATCCAGGATCCCCAGTTGGCGCGGGATATGGGTATGCGCGGCAGGGAACGCGGTAAGCAATTTTTCTCACCTGGAAGCTACGTGAATGGTGTTACGGCCGTAATAGAGGAAACTGCCTCGTTGAAGAAAGAGCCGGCAAAGAATCTAGCCTCGGTACTGGCCAGACTTATTGCATTGGTGTCGGCTCAGGAAATCAACTCATTCCTTGCGACAGCAACAGGTGGCCCTCAAGCAGCACCCGAGACATCTTCAGATGCAATTCCTACGGCAATCGCACTGCTGGGGGAAATCGCGTGGCTGCGCGAGCAGTTGGCGCAGAGCAACTGTAAGCTTTCCAGAGCTGTCGAAGTGTCAACACAAATGGAAGGGATGGTTTCCGCACTTAAAAACTCACTTAGTTGGAAACTTACAGCGCCGCTACGCACGATCTCCGCACCGCTTGCGGCGAAACGACAGAAGAATCGAAACTAGATCCGGAGGTTTAGTCACAAAATGTTCAACCTTTTCAAATCAAAGGCAAAAACCGCGCCGGATCTCTCGGAAGAACATGCGCAAAAGGCTCAACCAACCAAATGCCGCGCCCGACTGATTGCACACTATCTACCCCAGTTTCACCCGATCCCGGAAAACGATGAATGGTGGGGTAAAGGTTTCACCGAGTGGACCAACGTGACGAAGGCGAAGCCGCTTTTTGAGGGGCATCAGCAGCCGATACTTCCCGCCGATTTGGGCTTTTACGACCTGCGCGTACCGGAGGTGCGGCAGGCCCAGGCGGAATTGGCGAGGGAACACGGCATAGAGGCTTTCTGTTACTGGCATTACTGGTTCGACGGCAAAAGAATCCTCGAGCGTCCCTTCAACGAAGTGCTGAAATCGGGTGAGCCGGATTTCCCCTTCTGTCTTGGCTGGGCCAACGACAGTTGGACCGGGATCTGGCACGGCTGCGAAGATCGTCTCCTGATCGAGCAGACCTACCCGGGGCCGCGCGACGAGGAGGCACACTTCTATGCGCTCCTTGAAGCTTTCAACGATAAAAGATACGTGAGAGTCGACAACAAGCCTCTGTTTCTCATCTACAAGCCCTACATGCTGAAAGAGCCAAAGCGCTTCCTTGACCACTGGCGTAACCTGGCAGTGAAAGAGGGGCTTGACGGGATCTATTTCGTAGGCAATGCCCGCAACAGCGACTGGCGTTATGAAGCCGACGGCTTTGATGCCATGACGCCGCACAACCCTGGCTTCACTACCTACCATGTCTTTATTCCACATGAAGGGTTGAAACGGCAGATGTGGGACATCAGGTTTCCAGAAAAAACCTTCACAAGTCCCTATATCAAATACTTCCCCGGGCCGGACATCATCCTCTACGAGGACTACATCAAGATCGCCCTCCCCGAGCTCAGAAAGGACTTCGACGAGTTCCCATGCGTGCTGCCCAACTGGGACAACACCGCCCGCTGTGGAATGCGGGGGCAGGTATTCCTCAACTCGACCCCGGAACTCTTCCGGGAACACTTGGAGGAGGCCATCCAACAGGTGTCCCACCGCACGCCCGACAAGCGTTTGATATTCGTGAAATCGTGGAATGAGTGGGCCGAAGGAAACTACCTCGAGCCCGACATGAAGTACGGCAAGGCCTACCTTGAGGCCTGCCGCAACGCGGTTTTGGAGTAAGCACAAATGGCACAGGTGCACCAGCCCCGCAACATCCTCGTCATCAGCCATGTGCTGCCCCACCCACCGTCTGCGGGGAACGAAATACGCATCCTAAAGATGCTCAACTGGCTCAAGGCGGCAGGCTTCAGCATTGTACTTCTTTTGAACCATTCCCAAGTGCCGGACAGCCAGCGTAGAGAACTGGAGCGAATGTTCCACAAGGTTCACTTCATTGGGGACGAATACGGCGAACTCGCCCCTCCTCCCCATGCCGGCGTCGGCAGCGCCATGAGCTCTGTCATATCGCGCGTTCTCGGGAATTCGAGCCTTCATGAGCGCCTTTTCGGGCAGAACCGGGCACAGAAGATCAAGTCTGACGGAGTCAAGAAGTACCTTGCCGCGGACCGGCTGATACAGATAACCCGCTTTATGTGCGAGAAGTACAAGCCATGTGCGGTGCTAGGGGAATACATCTTCACTGCCCCGTGCCTTGACGTTGTCCCCTATGGGGTCTTGAAGATCATCGACACGCACGACATGTTCTCCCGCAAAAAGGAGCAGGTAATCGCCTACGGAATCGACGACCCCCTCCCCTGCTCCCGCCGTGAAGAGCGCGCCTACCTTTTGAAGGCAGATCTTGTCCTTGCCATACAGAGTAACGAAGCGCGGCTTTTCCGCGAGCTGGTGATGGAGCGGGATGTCATCACAGTTGGCATCGACTTCGATGTCGTCCAGAAGGTGGACAACGGCGCCATTACCCCCGGGACGATACTGGCTGTGGGGTCCGACAACCCACTCAACCAGCACGGTCTGCGGCAGTTCTACGAGCACGCGTGGCCGCAGATCCGGGAACGCGTGCCGGAAGCAACTCTTCGGGTGGTAGGAAAGCTCGCCAGGCACCTTAAGACGGACGACCCACGTGTTGAGTTGGCCGGATGGGTAGAGGACCTGAACCAGGAGTATCGCAGGGCAGCGGTGGTAATCAACCCGACGGTGGCGGGCACTGGACTGAAGATAAAAAGCGTGGAAGCACTGTGCCAAGGAAAGGCATTAGTCGCGACGGTCAACAGCGTGGAAGGAATTGACTACGCCGACAAGCCCCCCTATGTAGTCTGCCCTGATTGGACCAGTTTCGCCGATTCCGTGAGTCGGCTCCTACTTACTCCCGCTGAGCGTATCCGCCTCCAGGACGCAGCATTGGATTACGCCAAGAGCAGCTTCCACCCTGATAATGTGTATGCCGAATTAAGGCAAAAGCTGCAGCCACTTCTGGAAGTGGCACTAGCATCTACTGACAGGAAGAGCAACGCAAATGGATAGATTACGCATAGCGATATGGCACAACCTGCCTAGCGGTGGCGGGAAGAGACAACTGTACAACCACGTTAAAGGTCTGCTTGAGCGCGGCCACTACCTGGAATCATGGTGCCCTGACACGGCAGATCAGAAATTCTTGCCGTTAAGCGAACTAATCAAAGAACATGTGGTACCGCTACCCTATCGGGATGAAAGCTTCAGTTCCCCTACCCGTTCCCAGAAGGCCACTCGGCTGTTGATCGAGTCCTTCGAAGAGCACTGCCGGGAGTGCGCCTCACAGATCAACAACGGAAATTTTGATGTTCTGTATGCGAATGCCTGCCTCTATTTCAGAACCACGGCCATCGCCAAGTACGTGGGACTTCCAAGCGCCCTCTACCTAGGGGAACCGTACCGCTGGTTTTACGAGGCATCTCCGGAATTGCCGTGGATAGAGCCACATTTAGAGACCGGGTTCACCCTCGAATCTTTTAAGGAGCAAGTGCGCAGTTGGCTGGTCCTAAGGACTATCAGATTACAGGCTCGTGCCGAGGTAGACAATGCCAAGGCCTTCGATGTGGTGCTTTGTAATTCCATCTACAGCAGGGAAAGTATTCTGCGAGCCTACGACATCGATTCCAAGGTCTGCTATTTGGGCGTGAACACGGAAGACTACCGGCCGACAGGCGAAGAGAAGGAGGACTTTCTGATCGGACTCGGGACACTCTATCGCGGCAAGGGAGTGGACCGTGCCATTCGTGCCGTCGGTGCAGTGGAAGCCGACAAGCGTCCGACGCTTGTTTGGGTTGGAAACGGCGCATCTGAGACGGATCTTGAGAGTTACCATGAACTCGCGAGACAACTTCGCGTAAAGTTCTTCACGAAACTCCACATACCCGATGAGGAGGTAGTCAGCTTACTAAGCAGGGCCCGTGCCATGATTTACACCTCACGGCTCGAACCGTTCGGTCTGGCACCCCTCGAAGCCAACGCCTGCTGTACCCCGGTAATTGGGATCGCTGAGGGGGGCGTGAAGGAGACAGTGAAAGACGGAGTAAACGGCTATCTAGCACTTGACGGGGATACGGACTCACTCGCCGCGCTAATAACCAAGATAATTGACGACCCAGCAGTCACAAAAAAGATGGGGATCAACGCACGCCAGTACGTAGAGCAAAACTGGCACCATGACTTCGGCACCAACAATATAGAACATGCCCTTGTTTCGCTGGTCCACCAAAAAGGTATCAGAGGAATCCTGAACTCGGCTGACATGCGCAATATCTCCCCAACCGGTGATCTCAAAATGAACTTCGATGTAAGGGAGTTCAACGGCAAGCGAGTACGCATAAGCGGGTGGGGAATCATCGATGATGGTAAAGGATCAAAAGGCGCGTCCAGCTTTTTGCTGGTGCAGGGGCGCGAGAAGCGGCGGTTAATCCCCATGAAGAGCGTAAAACGCCTCGATGTTACGAGCCATTTCGGCGGCACTGTCGATTGCGACAACAGCGGTTTTTTCCTCGATTGCGAGGTCGCAGAGGAGGCCCCCAAATTGGGGATAGTCATCGTCCGGGAAGAAAAAGTATCACTCCAGTTTCTATAACCGGCAAGTAAGACCTGCCTCCTGGAACAGTGGCGACTACCGCTCCCAAACCCGCGGGCCTATTCTGACAAAAACGCAAAGGTGGGACTAACATGGGAGGACATGCTATTATGCCCTTCTGTTTTCCGTAGCTAAATGACCATACGCACCATCCCGAACACGCCCGGACCCTCTATGAAAGCACGCGGCATCGCCTTTTACCTCCCACAGTTCCACCGCATCCCTGAAAACGATGCTTGGTGGGGCGAGGGGTTCACCGAATGGACCAACGTACGAAAGGCCCGCGCCCTATTCCCCGGACATCTGCAGCCACGCGTCCCCGGGGAGTTGGGATACTACAGTCTGCTCGACGAGGGGACTCGCGCGGCACAGGCGGAACTTGCCCGCGCCCACGGCTTGGCCGGCTTTTGCTATTGGCACTACTGGTTCGCTGGTAAGCGCCTGCTAGAGCGCCCATTTCAGGAGGTCTTAAAATCCGGAAAACCGAACTTTCCGTTCTGCCTGGGATGGGCAAACGAATCCTGGACCGGTGTCTGGCATGGCGCACCGGGGCGGATTCTCCAGGAGCAGACGTATCCGGGTGTGGACGACGAAGAGAGGCATTTCAACACCCTTGTCGAAGCCTTTTTTGACCACCGTTACCTAACCGTGGAAGGGAAACCGATCTTCTACGTCTACAAGCCGCGCCAACTTCCCGAACCGAAGCGCTTCGTGGAACACTGGCAGACCCTGGCGCTCAAGGCAGGGCTCAAAGGAATCTACTTCATAGGCGAAGACGTTTACTTGGACGATGATCCATGGGACCCGCGTGAATCGGGTTTCGATGCCATGGCTCCAAACGCTCCTGGGGTCGGACTGATCCGTTTGGCCCAAAAACCCACGGCAAGACGGATGCTTTCCCTTGCCCTGCGCAAGCTCGTGCCCCGCCCATACGTCTTCGATTACCGCGAATATGTCGACACCTGTCATGTTTCGAACCCGGATGGCTACGACCTGTTCCCCACCGTTTTGCCCAACTGGGACAATTCACCCCGCGCCGGCGTCAATGGCAAGGTGCTCACCAACTCGACCCCGCAGCTTTTCCGCACCCAATTGCACCGCGCAGTGGAGCAGGTTGCTGGGCGGGAGCCGGACAAGAGGATAGTTTTCTTGAAGTCATGGAACGAGTGGGCGGAGGGAAACTTTTTAGAGCCGGACCAGCAGTTCGGTACGGCGTATCTCGAAGTTTGCAGAGAGGAACTGGCATGAAGATACTGGTCCTAGCCCCCTTCCTCCCCTTTCCGCTTGACCAGGGAGGGAAGATCCGCATCTTCAACATCTTGCAGCATCTTGCCCAAAGTCACTCCGTAACCCTTGCAGCGACTTTAGATGACAAAGCTGTTGCTGCTGAGGCAGGACCACTCCGGGAACTTTGTGACGAAGTTCTCCTATTCGAAAGGCCCGCTAAACTTTGGCCGGATCGCTTTGCTTTTTTCACTCAGTCCTCTCCCTACAACGTTATCCGCTTTCGCTGCGAAGAAATGCGGAAGGCCTTAAAAGAGCTCCACCGGCAGCGACGCTATGACGTAGTCCTGGTTGAGTTCAGTTTGATGTGGCAGTATGCCGATATCTTCACCTCATGCCCTGTCGTACTTGATGCCCACAACATCGAATACAAAAACGTGGAGCAGATTGGCATGTCCACTTCTGGCTTGTTTTGGAAGGCGATGTATCACATTGAAAAGAAGCGACTACGGGCTATTGAGGAGCGTGCTTGGCGCGAGTGTAGCCTGTGCTTTACCGTCTCAAACAAGGAGCAGGGAGAGATATCTGCGTTCCTTGGCGGGAATGATAAGGTGATAACGGCCGCAAATGGAGTGGATCTGGACCGGTTCTCTTTCCAGCCCCACAGGGAGGACAAGAAAATCCTTTTCCTCGGTGGCATGGACTACGCCCCTAACTTGGATGCGGCGCGTTATTTTCTGGGTGAGATCTTGCCTCTCATCCAAGAAAGAGAACCGGATGTAAAAGTGCTGCTTGTGGGCAGGGAGCTGCACAGGCTCGGCACGCTCTCCACTCTGCCGGGTGTTGAATGCCATGAAAGCGTACCAGACGTGCTTCCCTGGTTCTATGAGGCGAAGGTGCTGGCCGTTCCGCTGCGCATTGGGGCTGGAACCAGAATCAAGGTATTAGAGGCGATGGCTGCTGGTCTTCCAGTTGTGGCCACGCCAAAAGGGTATGAGGGGATAGCAGCGAGAGATGGCTTTGAGGTGCTGGAGGCAGTTGCACCTGCGAATTTTGCTGCATCGGTGGTGAAGATTTTAAATGATCCAATTTTATCAGAACAACTTGCTGTTAACGCACAACAACTAGTCGCTGAACGCTACACATGGCGTGCCGCAGCCGATATCATTTCAAAGGCTTGCGAAAATATTTCGAATAGAGGCTAGCCACCACAGGGTATTGCAATAATTTTTTCGATATTATAAATCCCGGGCGCTCCTGCCGGATCAAGACGCAACTGCCCCGCGACATCCACCCCTATCAACGATATGTCCACTTGATTCGATCCTTTGCGGACAGGTACGCTAACTGACTTAGCTTCCGTGTAAGTCCTGTCTTGGCTGGTTTTATAGAACAATTGTAAGAAGCTGTCCACCGGGCTTGAGATACTTACGCGCAGAACCATCCCACCACTGAAGCTGTGATCTTTGATTATTTCAGGTAAAAGAAGTTGAGGGTCTGGGCCTGTTGCCTCGAGTGTCACCACTTTCCCGCTATGGTGTAAAACAACCTGATATAGTGGTTTTATATCTGACAGATTGAGCTCTCGCCCTTTCCCTAAAGTGACAGACTTACGGACAGAACTTGAGATGAGGTATGCCGGAATTCCTGCGCTGAAAACTTCCGCATCATGTTTTGTCAGACGCTCGACTGCTTCTTCTATGACGATACCTGGCTTATGCTGTGCGATGAGTTCTTCCATAGGTGTGCCACTGTTCCAGCGTTCCCAAATAAAATGACTGGCGCTGAAGCTTTCTGCCACAAATGGCACCATGGCAGTAAAGAAGGAGTCACGGAATATAAGTGCACGAGGCAGAGTGTCCTCACCCTTTTTCATTGTGAAAGGATCACGCGGACCTGTTGTTTCACCTACCCTTAATGCTGACAATGGATGTTTAGAAAGAAACTTATAGTCCTCATCCGATAGAAACTCTCTACCTCCTATCATACCGGCCAAGTCGCCGCCCCCGGTTTTCTTCAAACTAATGTCAAAATCGGTAAAAGCTAAAGGTTTCACTGCCGGAAACCACCCCATTATAGGGCGAATCATTTCGCTATAAGCGACAAAGGCTCCATAGTTGTTCCAGTGAGTGTCCGTGCGGAGATAAAGCACGTGCTTTACCTTTTCTGCGAGCAGTCGCTGGCGCAGGTCGACCACTTCAACGTCACTATGTTTTCTGACATAAGCCATGAAGTCATCCAGGCCGGACTGTTCCCTCAACCGATGATACTCCTCCGGGAGGTACTCCGGATAGATGGTACTTTTGTTTGGTGCAATCACGAGCAGATAGCGAATCCCTTGACTCTTCAGCCAATCCCTCTTCAACGCAAGAGCGCGGGTCCACCTCCGAAGTTGATCCTCGTTGTAACGTGTAATGCCGCGGAAATCGTCGACCTCTCCCCCGCCAGTGTAGTAAAGCCACCCCTTTTTGCCGATGATAACTTGGTCAGAAGGGGAAACTCCCAGCAAGCCGTAACGTAAAAGGTGATTGCCTCGCACCAATGCGTTACGAAATCCGAAATTATCATTGTAATAGGCCTGATACATTCGAGGAAATTTTTGAAGCACAGGAAATGACCATTCCAAGCTTGGACGCTTCGACAGTTTCCGGTTTTCCGAATCATTGAATGGATCAAGCCTTACCACTTGCCCAATGAGCGGTGCAAGCAGCAGCAAGTAGAATATGACCAGAATGATGCGAGGGGTTTTCGTCATGGCACCTAAAACCTGAAATATATGAACGGCTTGTAAGTGGAAGAGGCCACAGAGAGTAAACAAAGCAGGAAGACCACAGTCAACGCACCGGCCTCAAAAGCCGCAACAGACCATCCACGCGATAGCGCTGGCAGCAATCGCAAGAACCGCTCACGCAGTAACCGCGTGCTCGGTACGGCAGAAAGTATTGCAATCCCTAACACCAGCAACAGTTCACTATTGAGGTAGAGCGGGACGCTGTAAACTTGACCATGTCCAGAAGCGAAACCAGACATCGCTTTGATGAAACTCAAGGCATCACTCAGGGACTGGCAGCGGAAAAACACCCAGCAAAACATGATCAGGCAAAGCGCATAGGCATGTGACAGAAAAAACGGGGCTTTTTTAAGAACTTTGTTCAGCTTCCAACTTTCCAGGGCGAGTATGATCCCATGCAAGAGCCCCCAGACAACGTAGTTCCAAGTTGCCCCATGCCACCACCCGCAAAGGGTGAAGACCACGATGATGCAGAACATGCTACGGTAATTGGTGCGATATCGACCGAGCGCGATTTTCTGCCTCACCTTTTCCGTCATGAGCGAGTAAAGCAATGGCGTGTAGAGGTAGTCACGAAACCACGTAGAAAGAGACAAGTGCCAGCGGCGCCAGAACTCGGTGATGGATTTAGCTGTATAAGGATAATCAAAATTCTCCCGGAAGCTGAATCCAAGCATCCTTCCAAGCCCGATAGCCATATCGCTGTAACCGGCGAAATCGAAATAGAGTTGCAGCGTGTAGCAGATGATCCCAAGCCACGCGAGCGGTGCGGTCAGTTCCCCAGCATTAATAGCGAAGATTTGGTCGGATGTTTTAGCCAATGTGTCGGCTATTAACAGCTTTTTCCCCATGCCTATGATGAAACGTTTGGCGCCGTAAGCACACTCATCCATGTCAATTTTAGGACACGCTAGGGAGCTCTCCACCTCTTCGTACCGGATGATGGGCCCCGCGCTTATTTTGGGAAAAAGAGAAAGGAACAGAGAAAATTTGAGTGGGTTCGCTAATGCGGCGTGCTTTCGTCTATAGACATCAACAGCGTATGCAATCGCTTGGAAGATAAAAAACGAAATGCCTAATGGAAGATGTACCGGGGCGAGAACTGACGGATTTATCCCCAGATTCGATGTGAACCACTGAAGCAGGACCGGATACTTGAAGGAAAAGAGAAAAAGAAGATTCGCCGTGATCGTGGCAAATAAAGCGGCTAGACGGCGAGATGCCATCTGACAACGGTCCATCGACAAAATGAGCAAATAATTTAGAGCGATGGCAAGACACAGCAGCAAGACATACCGCCCCTCATTCCATGCATAAAAGAAAAGACTGGCTCCGAGCAGAACTGTCGTCCGTACTGCGGGATGACACATCCAGTAAACACACAGGAGAGCAGGCAGGAAGAGGAAAAGAAATACCGGGCCGGTAAAGTCCATGGATTACAGCTTTGCCTCTATAGATCGAATCAAATCACCTACGTTTCGAAACGTCAGAATTTCACCGTGTTGAAACCTGATCCCGAATTTACCTTCCACTGCCACAATAAGATTGATGTGCGAGAGCGAATCCCATCCGTCTATATCATTGGCCGTGGTCTCCGGGGTTATCTGGATGTCATCATCGTCGAACACCACGCAAAACACCTGATTCAAAGTTTCCATCGTTGACATGTTCAAATCTCCAAGGTTGAGGTGTCGCCAATATCAGCACCAGAATAGCGTGCTCTGAGGACCCGGCGCATTATCTTACCGCTCTTGTTTTTCGGAATCCCGTCGCAGAATATAATCTCCTGCGGAGTTGCTATGCTTGAAGCCTTGTTCGAAACATGAAGACGTATTTTCAGTTCTAGGTCCTTAGTGGGTACGACCCCTTCATGAAGATGAACGAAAGCGACAACCTTTTCGTATAGCAGTTCGTCGGGAGCGCCGATGACGCCAGATTCGGCGATTTCATCTATCTCCAACAGAGCGCTTTCAATCTCGAATGGGCTTATGAGGTGTCCTGCCGTGTTGATTACATCATCGCTTCGCCCCATGAACCAATAGTACCCATTGGCGTCGCGGCGCGCAGTGTCACCTGTGTAATAGTACCCGTTCTTGAATTTTGAAGCATAGGCCGACTCGTTGTTCAGGTAGGTGCTGAACATCGAGGGCCATCCAATCTTGATACAAAGATTTCCCTGTTCTCCATCTTTCAGGATGGTGCCGTCGTCGGCTACAATCGCAGGCTCTATCCCCGTGGCGGGCTTCCCCATTGAACCCGGGAATATCTCCATCCCGGGCCGGTTGCATATCATGATCGCGCCAGTTTCCGTCTGAAACCAGGTATCGTAAATGTCCCGGTTCATAACGCGTCGAGACCATGCGATGACTTCCGGATTAAGAGGTTCACCGACACTGTGAATCGATCGAAGCTCTGAGAGATCGGCCGAAGTAAATATCGTTTCATCGCTTCGCATAAGCATGCGTAACGCCGTGGGAGCTGAATACCAAACGGTGACGTGCTCCCGCGCTAAGAGGTCCACCCAGGCCTGTGCGTCAAATCCACCACCGTAATGAATTTGTGTAATTCCAAGACTCCAGGGACCTATGATGCCGTATGACGTCCCCGTAATCCATCCCTGGTCGGCAGTGCACCAATAGATGTCATCATGCCGAAGGCCAAGGACATCCCGAGCTGTACCCATTTGACCTTGTAAGCTCCCGTGACAGTGCAATACTCCCTTCGGCTTGCCGGTTGACCCTGACGTGTACTGTAAAACGGACGGAGTATCGGCAGTAGTCGGTTGCACCTCGTACTCATCACGAGCCGCCGCCGTAAGATCCTTGTAACCGAAAACTCCCCGCTCAGGTTCGCCATCGCCGTCTATAAGTATGATGTACTTCAGCTTGGGCAGCTTGCCCCTGATCCGCATGATCTTTTTAAAAAGGCCTTTGCGGGTTACAATCCCGGCTGCGCCTGAGTCTCCCAAACGATCGAGCAGGGCCTCCTCACCGAAATTGGAAAATAGGGTTCCGCAAATGACTTGTGCTTTGAGAATCCCGAGAAAGGCGAAGAACTGTTCCGGCGTCTTGGGCAGGAATGTGAAGAAGATATCCCCTTTGGTTACACCAAGAGAATCGAGGGCATTGGCAAAACGGTTGCTCTCACGGTCGAGATCATTGAAAGTGAAATCTGTCTTCCCACCGTGCGCGTCGATCCAGCGCATAGCAGTTTTGTTTCCCAGGCCCCTCTCACACTGAAGGGTGGTGCATGCATAAGCTATGTTGCCGTATACCTTGTCTTCGTTTTGCATTTCAAGCACCCAGCACGGTCCTACCAATGAAATTACATCTGAATGTTAGTATCAAAACGCTGGCTAATTAGCAACAAATATGTCTTGACGCCAGGCTCTCAACCTCGCGCTGCAGCAGGTTTGGAACTTGGGGGACGCGATATGAAGAATCGGATCACGCGATGAAAGGCATATTCAAAGGCGATTAACAGGGGGATGAAAGGGATAAAAGCCTTAAACCTATAGAAAGGGGTAAATCCTGGAAGACTCTTCTCACGCCAAGACGCGAAGGCGCAAAGAAAGGCACTAAGCTTTTTCGGGTTGAGGTCATCCCCTTCATCCCTGTTAATCGTTCTTGGCTTTCTTTGCCCCTTCGCGGCTACAATCTCTCGCGGGCCGATCGGTACACCAGATCGTGCTCGCGCTTGCCTACAGCTACGACCATAACCACAATCTTGCCCTCCAATACCTGATACACCAACCGATACCCCAGGCCGCGCAGTTTGACCTTATAACAGCTTTCCATGCACACAAGTTGCGCTGACACGACATGCGGAGACTCCAGCCGCTCGGCCAGGCGCTTTTTGAACTGCTCACGGACTGTACTGTCCAGCTTGCGCCACTCCTTCAAGGCAGATGCCTTGAACTCTAGATCATAGCTCATCAAGCTTGACCTTCACTGACGGTTCGCTCTCCCGCTCCTTCACGAGCCGAACGAGGTCCAGATCATCGAGCTGTTCCATGAGCGCCTCGAAAGCAGCGGCCGGGACAAGATAGGCCGTCGGGCGATTGTGGTTAAGGATGACGACCGGCTCCCCTTGCGATTGGCTGATGATGCCGCTCGGGTTCTTCTTCAGGTCGCTGATACTGACTGATGTGCGGGCGTGGATGCGCTGCATTTTCTCTCCTTCCATACAATTTGGTACCAATTATAGGCCTAAATTTGGTGCGCAACAAGGAGAGATCTGTTCACGCCGAGACGCGAAGGCGCAAAGGCTATTAACAGGGATGAAGAGGATGAAAGGGATAAAGGCGCTTCTCACGCAAAGACGCCAAGACGCAAAGAAAGGCTAAACAACAAAAGATTTGGGTTTAACCCCAAAAGCCTTCTGGTTTTAAGAGCCTCCTTTGCGTCTTTGCGTTGACACCTGCATTTGTTTTAAGGTGCATCCCCTGCATCCCCTTCATCCCTGTTAAATGGTCCGTGCTTTTGACGTTTTCTTACCATCCCGAGCTTGTTCTTCCCGAAATCGAGCTTGATGACGCGACTTCACGCTTGTTTTTGACAAAATCAAGCTTGAAATCGCGCCTGCAAGCTCGAAAACGCTCCGACCAGCCCGTTTTCCGGCAATTTCCCGGCTTTTCAGACCAGAATCGTGCCAACTCCCTCGAAATCACGCTTGAGAGAGCGATAAAACAGAGAAAGAGTCCGATTTTCTCTCGGTGTTCCCGATTTCATGCTTGATCTTGTCAAAATCATGCAAGAAATCGCTCCATCATGCTTGATTTTGCCAAAATCAAACTTGAGAGCGCTCTTGCAAGCTTGTTCTCGCGGAGACACAAAGGAGAGACATGGAAAAAAGCGATCGGGGATGAAGGGGATGAAGGAGATAGAGCGCAGTGAACGGGCGTGAGAAACTGATGGTGGGGAAAATGAAAGGGCCCGCGCTTCGGCACGGGCCCTTTTTGCTCTTTCTCAGGTGGGCATGAAGGGGAAGGGATGTGACCAGGGCCCCGGCCCCGCTTTTGTGATCACCCTCATCCTGAAGAAGTGGTCCACCCCGGCGGCCAGCCCTCCAAGCTCCATCCCGGTGCAGGTTGCGAACACCGCACCGTGCCTCCAGTTGCTCTCAACGGACGGGTCCCCCACCGCGAAGTGAACTTCGAAACTCGCCGCTCCCGCAACGCGCTTCGCCCTTAAAAGGACGGTGCCTCTTTGCGCCCCCTGCTTCATATCAAAGACAGGCACGGTTTCATGGGCGTGCTTCTTGTTCTGGGCCGGGATGGCTTTCGCGACATCGAAACCGGAGGAGGCCAGTTTCTGCACGTCACCCTTTGCGACAAGCATGACGTAAGTCGCCAGCGACCTGAATTCCTCCGCATACTCCTTCTCGCATATCTGGCGCCGTGCGATCTTCGCTTTCTCCCCTCCCAGGCTTTCGAGATGACTGACCTCCAGGTTGTGGGTCACCTCGTTTAAACGAGTAAGCGTGCTGGTGTGCTCAGACCAAGGCTCGGGAAAGAAGGGGTTGTTCGTCATCGCGGCGATGATGACCCTCCCCTTCACGATCCGCGCGGGTATCGGCGCCCGCAAAAAGTCCAGCTTCAACGCATTGACCATGATCACCTCCAAATTAATGACAACCAATCTATCTGCGTGAATACTAGCAGAATGGACAGGCGTGTCAATGGAAAAATGAAAAAAATTTAAGGCCCAATCGAAGGCATGCGCTCGCGCCACGACGCGAAGGGGCAAAGAAAGGCAGAGCTAAAGGCGATTAACAGGGATGAAGGGGATAAAAGGGATAAGGGCTTAAAACCGTTCAAAGGCAAAACCGAAAAGGCTCTCACGCAAAGACGCCGAGGCGCGAAGAAAGACACAACCACAAGCTGGAACGGGTAAATTCCTTAAGACATGGTAAAGGCCCCCGTCGGGAAGCGGGGGCCTTTACTTTCGTCCGGCTACTTGATGTGGCAGGTCAGGCAGATCTGCGAGTCGAGGTTCGGCGAGAGCAGCAGGTAGTTCGTCGCGTTTGCCGCATCGACGTTTTTCTTGTTGTGCACGTCATGGCAGGTGGCACAAGTCATGATCTGCTTGCCCAGGCTGCCGGTGTAAAGACGATCCTTGATCTTGAGGGCGGTATTGCTGAGGTATGTCGCCTCTTTGTTTCGAATCCACTTGTCCTGGCCCGCATCCGATGGGGCAACGGTCGACGGGTCGCCTGTCACGGGGCCCGCGGCGACGCCGCCTTCACTCGCATCGAAGACGAAGCCGATCGGATGGTCGTTGCTGAGGGAGGAGGTCTGGGCGATGCCTGCCTGTCCCCAACCGTCTTTCGCGTTCAGGGTCACCGCGCCGGTTGTGGCATAGTGGGTATCGACGGCCACGGAACCGTCATGGCAACTCATACAAAGCTTGCTGGGCCCTTCCATCATGGTTGCAGCCGAAATGGTGGAGTCGATGGTGGCGGAGGCGTAAGGCTGATAGGTGGTAGTCGCAAGGGTGTGAGACCAGAGCGGCAAGTAATCGCCGGCCGTTGTCGAGGTGAGGGCATGGTGCGGCGTATGACAGAACGCGCATACCCGCCCCTGCGTATCAACGGTGACCCCTGCGTATTTATTCATGTCGTGGATGGAGCCCAGCACCCCTGACCCGGGCGTGGTGCCGGCGATTGCTATGCTCGAGGAAACTGCAACGATACCCAGTGCGGACAACATCATCTTCTTGTTCATGGTTTGCTCTCCTTTTTCATTGGAATGATGAACATTTGATGCGGTTGCTACTACTGCCACCATCACACGCCTACAGCCTGCTCTTCCTCCTTTTCGTTCAGGGACGAAACCAAAGCCTGCAAAGGCCCGGACCGTGGTCGCCTTCCCGTGTTTTGGTTACTAATCGGAGGCTAATGGAAAACATTTAGTAAGATTTGAATTTTTTTCGTGATAAAACAGCACGTTACACGCGCGCCCCGGTGTTTTGACTGAACGAACGCCCTCTCCTTACGCGCCCCCCTCTGGGCGCGGCGGCGGCAGAAAAGCCCGATGGAGCCGCCACCGCATCAACTAAAAGACCGGCCGCCCGCCGTCCGGACACGCCGCCAAATGGCCGGATTTTTTTTTAGCCCCGCCCATAGCCGCCCGACTCGCGAAAAGGGTGCGCGTGACGGGTCTTCGAGGCCCGAAACTTCTTTGGTATACGCTGTTTAAACTGTTCTCCCACCGCCATTTATGCTAGATTACGCGGAAATCTCTCGGAAGGTCCGCCATGATCACCAAACCGTCATCCAGACCGGTGCTCCAACTCCTCATCATCGTGCTGGTCGGAGTATTCGCCTACTCCAACACCTTCCACGTCCCCTTCTTTCTGGATGACGAGACGTCCATTATCAGTAACGGCGTCATCAAGGATCTGCACCGCTTCCTGGGCGGCGAGGGATACGCCTACAATCCCCGCCGGTTCATAGGCTACCTGAGCGTGGCGCTTAACTACCGGTTGGGAGGGCTGGACGTCACCGGCTACCACATCTTCAACCTGGCGGTTCACCTCGTGACGGCCTGCCTGGTCTACGGGCTCACCGCCCTGACGCTGCGCACCCCCTTCTTCGCCGAGCGTGATCCCGATGCGGAGAAGACTGTTTCACCCCGGTCCCTCCTGCCGCTTTTCGCCGCCCTGCTCTTCGTAGCACATCCGCTGCAGACGCAGGCGGTGACCTACATCATCCAGAGGCTCGCTTCACTTGCCACCCTCTTCTTCGTCCTCTCCCTTTTTTGCTACGCGAAGGCGCGCCTGCTGCAGCAGGCGGGGGGGGGAACCCTGCGCTGGAAGCCGGTGCTGCTTCAGCTTTGCGCCCTGGCCGCCGCCGGGTGTGCCATGAAGACGAAGGAGATCGCCTTCACCCTCCCCTTCGTCGTCGTGCTCTACGAGTTCCTCTTCTTCAGGATGAGCGCCGTGAAGAGGCTCCTCTTCATAGCCCCGATGACCTTGATGGTGCTGGTGGTTCCGATAAGCCTCATCGGCTCCGGGCGCCCCATCGGGACCCTCATCGCCGACGTGAACACCCTCACCAGGGTCGAAAGCAACATCTCCCGGCTGGACTACCTCTATACCCAGTTCGCCGTGATCACCACGTACCTGAGGCTTCTCTTTGTCCCGGTGCGCCAGAGCATCGACTACGACTTTCCGGTCTACCACTCCCTCGGCAACGTCCCGGTCGCGCTCTCCCTCCTGCTCCTTCTGGCGCTGCTGCTCCTCTCCCTTTACCTTTTGCGGCGCAGCTCGCACGGCGAGCCCCTGCTTAGGCTTATATCCTTCGGGATCCTCTGGTTCTTCATCACCCTCTCGGTCGAGTCGAGCATCATCCCTATCGCCGACGTGATTTTCGAGCACCGCGTCTACCTCCCCTCGGTCGGCGCCTTCATCGCACTCGCAGCGCTTTTCTCGCTTCTGTCGCGACGGCTCCCGGCGAAGGCGACATGTGCCGTGCTCGGCATGGTGGTGCTCGCCCTTGCCGCCACCACCTACGCACGCAACGCGGTCTGGGGGAGCGAGCTGTCTTTCTGGTCCGATGCGGTCAGCAAGGCCCCCGGCAAGGGGCGCCCGCAGTACAACCTGGCCCTCGCCTTCGACAAGATGAACCGCACCGACGAGGCGCTCGTACACGCCATCGAGGCGGCACGGCTGGCTCCAGGCGAGCCATACGCTTACAACCTCATCGGGAGCATCATGGGAAGAACCGGCAGGGTCGAGCAGGCGGCGGCGGCCCTGACCGAGGCGATCAGGCTCGCGCCGCAGGTCGTCGCCCCTCACATCAACCTGGGGGACATGTACCGGATGTCCGGACTGACCGACCAGGCCCTGGAGCAGTACCAGATCGCTCTCAGGCTGGACCCGGCGAATCCGGACATCTACTACAAGATCGGCGTGGTCCAAGCGGGGATAAACGACCTGGACAAGGCGGTCATCTTCTTTCAGTGCGCGGCGAGCATCGCCCCGGGGCGCCCGGATTACCGCAGGGCCCTGGACGGGGCACGCTCCATGCTGGAGCGAAAACAGGCGATGACCCGGAACCGCTGACAGTTTCGGAGCGGCTGTATGGACAGCCGCCCATGTAACACCGGCAATATGAAATGAGTAAGGAGACAAGGTATGAAAAAACGGATGGTAGCAGCAGCGAGCATGTCAGTTGGCGTCATGGCACTTTTCCAGGCGGGATGCACCACGGTATCCAAGCCTGCGGCTAAACCGGCGGCAGACCCCGCCGCGGCCCAAAATGCGCCGCAGCCCGCCGATTACGAAGTGCGCGCGCTCTCCGGCAAGGTCGCGGAGAGCATGTACGTGGCCGGGTACACCTACCTCAAGGTGGAGAAGGACGGCAAGGCCACCTGGGCCGCGGTAAGCGGTGATCCGAAGGTGGAGGTGGGCAAGGAAGTTGAAGTCAAGAAGGGGATGGTGCTGAAGAACTTCACCAGCAAGTCGCTGAACCGCAAGTTCGACGAGATCATCTTCTCGGATGGGCTCGTGGCGCATGACCAGGCTCCTCCGATCTCCATGCAGGCGATCGGCGGCAAGGTGGCCGAAACCATGGATGCCGGCGGGTACAGCTACGCGCGCCTCGAGAAGGACGGCAAGAGCGTCTGGGTTGCGCTGCCGATCATGCAGTTGAAGGTCGGGCAGGAGATCGAGATCGAGAACGCGATGCCGATGAACTCCTTCAGCAGCAAGAGCCTGAACCGCACCTTCGACGTCATCTATTTCGCCTCCGGCATCAAGGGCGGCCAGCCTGCGGGCGGCCAGACCATGCCCCCGGGGCACCCGCCGATCGGCAAATAGTTACAGGCAACACCGTTGCATGAAAGAGGGGACGAGCAATCGTCCCCTCTTTTTTTGTGCCGCGGCGGAGACCAAGGCAAATCCGCCCCGTCCCCCTTCGCAAAGTGTGTGGGGTGGGGGACGTTATGCCTACTGCTTCGCTTTGTGGAGGCGACCAACTTGATGTCCCGGAATTTCAGGACCAACCTCGCAAAGTGGGAACGCGAGTAGACTTATAACGTTTAATGGCCAATTTGCTTCCCCCTGACCATAGCGCAAAAAAACCCGCCTCTTTCGAGGCGGGGCACATACGTATTGAGTTGAAAATTGGATCCCAGCTTTATGGACGCTCGTAAGCAGCCCATGCACCAGTGGTGCGGCTCCAGGCGAGGATGTAAAGCATCCCACTGGTGGTGGTGCCATACGGAGTGGTGATGGAGGTCTTACCGTCAGCCCCTACTGCGGTGTTATATGCTGCGGTGTCCTTAACGAACAGCGGCTGGTTGTTCGCGTCAACCATGCCGGAAGCAAGTGCGGTAGCACCGACCGACTGGTCGATCGCCTTGTTGTCAAGGAAGTCGATGGTGTCGTACAGCAACCTGCGAGCGTAGGTACGGGCGTGGACGTAGGCAGCCGGATCGCGCTTCAGCAGGTTGATGTTGAAACACGCGCCCATCAGTTTCTCAGCCTGTGCAGCGTTAAGTGCACCACCGCGGGTCCAGTCCTTGACAGCGCCGTTGGTGGCGTTCTTGTCGTAGAAGTAGGGATATGCGGCTTGGTTGTAGGTGATGTTGTAGTTGTCCTCGAGGACCTTGAGAGCCAGGGTAAGGGTTGCCTGGAACGGTTCGGACTGCTCCTCAATGAAGGTCTTGAGAGCAACAGTGTCAGACACCTCAGAGGCGTGGCAGTTGATACAAATTCCGTTGAGGGCCTTGGTGCCGACCTCAAGGGTGTGCTCAGCAATACCGTTGTCACCCATGGCGACATCGCCTTTGGCATAATGGCAGGTCACGCACGGGCCACCGGTGTCGGGAAAGCCCGACATGAACTCAATCGGGCGTGGATTATGGTCAATGCTAGTCATACCGAGTTTACGATGGGTAGAGGTCAGCTTACCAGCCACTGCTGAGCCGGTTACGTCAACGGTCTGGTCGGCGTCGGAGGTCATGGTCTGACCGTAGGACACGATCCCGGTGCCGGTGGTGCCGGCAACTTGGGTCTGCGGTGCCACGAAGTTGACGTAGCCGCCTTTCACGTACATCAGAGCACCGGCTGCCATGTAGTGGGAGTTCACAAAACCTACGTTTGTGAAATCGTTGCCTGTCGCGGTGAGTGCCGTGACGTTCTCGCCGGAAGCTTGTCCGATGTGGCAGACAAGGCAGGTGTTGGAAGCCTGCACATCCGGGTAAATTGCAGGGGAGCCATTGAAGTTGTAGTCAGCCTTGACTGCACCCGGGTTACGCAGTGCGCCGGTTGCGGAGTCAGTGTGGCAGCCCCAGCAGTAGAGCAGTTCGTTGGAGCCGGAGCCGGTGGTTGCCGTCCAGCCCGGGAGGTGCGAGAAATTGTTGTTAGCTGCGTTGTAGGTAGCCGGAGCGCCCATGTAGTTGGCAGCGCCAGTTGCGGTGTGGCACTTCTCGCAGGAAGCGCGGTTGCCGGTACCCTGGGTCTGATCCCAGTTGTAGTGAACCCATGCTGCTCCGGTGGTCTCGGTTGCACCGACGGTCTTGAGTAATGCGTTTGCGCTCGGGGTGCCGTTGGCAGCGTCTGTGGTCGTGCGCTTGTAGTCTTCAAGGTAGGTCCTGGTGCTGCCCGGACGGAAAAATGGAACCAAACCACTGGGCACGTTGTAGTAAAGGGCCGCGTTGGTCACGAGGGCTGCTTCTTTGTTGGCAAGGATCTTACCAGCGTGGCCGGACTCGGCCCACTCTTCCTGGATTGCTACATCAGCCTTGTGCAGGTTGTGGCAGTCAGCGCAGGGGGTCGCACCTGCTTTACGCAGGTTGTAGCCTTCGATGACGGCGGTGGTTGCAGCGTTGTCGTAGTGCGAGTCGGAGATGGTGCGTTCGACGCTGGCGGAGCTGCCGTCGTGGTAGTTGCCGACCAGGGCTCCGGAGTTGTTTATCAGGGTGTGGCAGCCGGTGCACACGTCGTACTGGTCAAGCTGGCCGTTCCCGTTCGGGTCCCAGACTACCGGCGCTTTGGCAACGGTGTCGTAGGTGTTTACTGCTCGGAGGATGTTGCCGCCGTTGTGCGGATCCTGAGCGTGGCAGGCGGCGCAGCTGATACCGTTGCTGGAGGTGAGCCCGGTGGAAGCGGTGGTCCAGGCAGCTTTAGCGTCGGCGTTGTTAAGCACGTCGGCGTAGCCGCCGGTGTAACCGGCTGCGAACCCTACGATGGCACCTTCGGTTGCGTGGCAGCGCTGGCAGGTACCGGTGGTGTGGCCGGAAGCGTTGCCGTGTGCGCCGGTCTGCCATGCGGTGGTGATGACCGCGTTCCTGTAGCTGTGGCAGGTGGTGCAGGCGTTGTGCGGCTGAATGGTGATGATGCCGGCCTTGGTGACCGGGAAGCTTTGGCCTAAGAGGGTGGCAGTGAAGGTCAGACTAAAAGTACCGGAGGTCTGGAACTTTATGAAAAAAGGGTTCGTCCCTGTCACAATTCCATCTGTAGCACTAGTGGAAACAGCATAAGTAGTACCAGGTATGTCCGTACAAGTTACTGTAAGTGTATCTCCTGGACTAAGCAGGTAAGAACTAATGCGGCAGTCCGGCTTGACAGCCACTCTTTGGCGAAAATCCGCGGTGAAGGCGTCGCTTGCATTGACCTGCACCACTTTGGAAATAACATCGCCTAATTGTCCGTTCACGACAATATCAGCTACACTGGTGACTAGATAATCAGCGTTCGGCAGCGCGGTGACTTTCACGTATGCGCCCGGTTTCAAATTGAGGCTGGACATGCTGCTGGAACCGTAGACGGCACCAGAGGCGTCGCAGCGTTGCAAGACGACTCTGCCGCCTGCCGCGGGTTGGGTGGCCGTCACAGTGAAAAGGTTCTGCTTGAAGTAAGCCACCAGGGACTGGCTGTTCCTGATAGACACATAACCAGCTGGGACCGCTTGAACGGTGTAGGTGCCGTTTGCGTCCTTAGCCACTGTGCCGGTCACGTCTACCCCATTCAGGATGACAGAGGAAACTGAGTAGCCTGTCTCAGGATCTACAGTAAAGGTCTGGCTGGAAAGGCCGGTTAAGTTATCCTGTTTGTAATACCCGATGGAGGGTACACCAACCCGGCCCAGCGCAATTGTCTTGGTCCCATCGGAGACGGTGCCCTTGCCGCTGCCGATCTTTGCTGTGACGGTCCACGCATTGGCGAACGCCGGAAGCGCAAGCACGAGGAAACAGAGGAACCCGATTTTTCTCAACATGTATACTCCTTGTGGATTTAGTCTGCAGCTACTGCGTTGAGGAACGATAAGGTTCGGCCCGTCCTTCAAAATCACTCCCCCGTGTTCTGCCAGGAGACGGCAATGCCGCTACGCGATTTGCCGCAGTGAATACAGTTAAAAACGGCACATAAGTTTTCTCTGCAATGCGTATACCACAAGGGTTATATCTACTTAGGTTTCACCGGTGCCTCACGGCACCCCGCTTGCAATGCCCTAAAAACTTGTCTTTTTTTAATTTGGATTTTTATCCAGCCATCCCCCCCCCTCTTCTTACCAATCGAGCGTCCCTCTAATAGCCAAGTCGCAAGTAAGCCTTCTCGCGTTGTCCAGGCCACGACGTCAGGCATAAGGCGTAGTAATTCGATACCGTCAAAAAGACGGCTATACGGCCGGTGACATCCTGGTGATCACATCTGTTTCAATAAGTGGAATGTTAAGATGGCGGTGCAAATGAAGGAGCAGGGAGAGGGTCGGCGTTACACGGCATGACTACGGTGGAAGCGGACAGAATCGGCGACTACGCAAACGACAGGCGCTATTCGGGAGTACTTTGGGGCTGATAATAGTCGTTGGGGTCGGTGGTGGAGAGATCGCGATTTTTCTTGGCATTCAAGGCGGCGCGAGCGACACGCGCTTTGGCCCTGGCCAATTCTTGCTGTTTTCTCGCCAACTTCCCAACTGATTTGGTTTCTTCTTCATCATCTTCTTTATTCGCTTTGGACGGGGCTTTGGCAACCTGCACCGGCGCGGGCTTTACTTCGACTGGCGTTACCACCACCTTATCGGAAGATGACTTGCCTTGAGCATCGCCGTTGTACTCGACGATGATTTCGGTTTCGGTTTCGTGGATCTTGAATTCTGCGGCATGAGCGGAGAAAGGAATAACTGCTGCGATAGTCAATGCTAGGATTGTTTTCTTCATGACCTTGTCCCCCTCACCCGTTTGGAAAAAAGCCCCGCCTCTTTCGAGGCGGGGCAGAGACTGCATCAAATCAAGATTCAGATCTTACTACGGACGGACCCAAGCGTTCCAGGCACCGGAGGTACGGTTGTAACCAGCGAGGTACTTGTAACCTTCGGTGGTGAGCGTATCAGTTGCGGTCGCGCCTTTCACGAACACGTCGTTGCCCAGTGCATCTTTCTGGCCGGAAGCAGCTGCGGTAGCTGCTGCGGACTGGTTCATGACGCCATCGTCAAGGAAGTCGATGGTGTCAAACAGCAGCCTGCGTGCGTAGGTACGAGCGTGTGCGTATGCAGCCGGATCGCGCTTCAGCAGGTTGATGTTGAAGCATGCGCCCATGAGCTTCTCGGCGTCAGCAGCGGAAAGCGGGGTGGCGAGGAAGTTGGAACGGGTCCAGTTCTTCACTGCGCCAGCGCTTGCGCTCTGGTCGTAGAAGTAGGGGTAAGCCGACTGGTTGTAGGTGATGTTGTACTTGGTGGAAAGCAGGTTGAGTGCCAGGGTCAGGGTCGCCTGGAACGGCTCGGACTGCTCTTCTACGAAGGTCTCGAGGCTCGGAGCATCGAAAGCTTCGCTGCTGTGGCACTTGACGCAGACACCGTTGACGGTCTTGGTGCCGAACTCAAGGGTGTGGTCGGCAACGCCGTTGTCGCCCTTGGTTACATCACCCTTGGCGTAGTGGCAAGTGACGCAAGGACCGTCGCTGTCAAGGTTGCCGGCTACGAAGAAGCTCGGGTTGTGGGAGTCGCCGTGGATTGCAGCGGTACCCAGTTTGCGGTGGGTAGAGGTCAGGGCACCTGCTACTGCTGCGCCGGTGACATCAACGGTCATGTCAGCGTCGGAGGTGAGGGACTGGCCGTAGGAAACGGTGCCTGCTGCGGTGTTAGCCGGGACGAAGTTGGTGTAACCACCTTTCACGTACATGAGCGAACCTGCTGCCATGTAGTGGGAGTTTACGAAGCTTACGTTGGTGAAGGTGTTGCCTGCTGCAGTAAGAGCGGTGATGCTGTCGCCGGAAGCCTGGCCGATGTGGCAGGAGAGGCAGGTGTTGGAAGCCTGTACATCCGGGTAGGTTGCAACGGCGCCCTTGTAGTTGTAGTCAGCCTTGACTGCACCCGGGTTGCGAAGCGCGCCGGTTGCGGAGTCAGAGTGGCAGCCCCAGCAGTAGAGCAGTTCGTTGGAGCCGGAGCCGGTGGTTGCAGTCCAGCCCGGGAGGTGCGAGAAGTTGTTGTTAGCTGCGTTGTAGGTAGCCGGAGCGCTCATGTAATTGGCAGCGCCGGTTGCGGTGTGGCACTTCTCGCAGGTTGCGCGGTTGTTGGTACCCTGGGTCTGATCCCAGTTGTAGTGAACCCAGGCAGCACCGGTGGTCTCGGTTGCACCTACGGTCTTGAGGAGAGCGTTTGCGCTCAGGGTGCCGTTGGTAGCGTCAACGATGGTGCGCTTGTAGTCTTCGATGTAGGTCCTGGTGCTGCCCGGACGGAGGGAGTACGGATCGGTACCGGCAGCTGCGCCGTAGTACAGGATGGAGTTGCTCTCGAGAGCGGCGGTCTTGTTGGCAAGGATCTTACCAGCGTGGCCGGACTCAGCCCACTCTTCCTGGATTGCTACGTCAGCTTTGTGCAGGTTGTGGCAGTCGGCGCAGGGGGTATCGCCGGTTTTGCGCAGGTTGTAGCCTTCCACGACGGAGGTGGTTGCCGGGTTGTCGTAGTGGGAGTCGGTGATGGTGCGCTCAACGCTCGGGGAGCTGCCGTCGTGGTAGTTGCCGACCACGGTACCTGCGTTGTTGGTCAGGGTGTGGCAGCCGGTGCAGACGTCGTACTGGTCAAGCTTGCCGTTCCCGTTCGGGTCCCAGGTCACAGCAGCTTTGGCTGCGGTGTCGTAGGTGTTTACTGCGCGGAGGTTGTTGCCACCGTTGTGCGGATCCTGAGCGTGGCAAACGGTGCAGCTGATGCCGTTGCTGGAAGCCAGCGGCTGGACGGAGCCCCAAGCCAGTTTGGCGTCGGCGTTGTTAAGCACGTCGGCGTAGCCGCCGGTGTAGCCGGCTGCGAAGCCTGCGATAGCGCCTTCGGTTGCGTGGCAGCGCTGGCAGGTACCGGTGGTGTGGCCGGAAGCGTTGCCGTGTGCGCCGGTCTGCCATGCGGTGGTGATGACCGCGTTGCGGTTGCTGTGGCAGGTGGTGCAGGCGTTGTTCGGCTGAACGGTGATGATGCCGGTCTTGGTGATCGGGAAGCTCTGGCCGCCGACGGTGGCGGTCACGGTCACGGCGTAGGTACCGGAGGTCGGGAACTTAACGGTGAACGGGTTGGTGCCGGTCACGGTTGCGTCAGCCGCGGTGGTGGTGGCAGCATAGGTCACGCCGGTCATGTTGGACACGGAAGAAGCAGTGACGGTAACGCTGTCGCCCGGGCTTGCGATGTTGGTGCTGACGGAGAAGTTCGGCTTAACCACCGGAACCTGGCCGAAGGTAGCGGTGAGGGAGCCGGCTGCGTTCACCTGCACAACCTTGGAAACCACGTCGCCGGCTGCGCCGGTCACGGTTGTGTCGCCGGCCACGCTGGCAACAGCGTAGTCTGCGTTCGGCAGGGCAACGACTTTCACGTATGCGCCCGGCTTCAGGTTGGCGAGGCTGTACATGCTGCTGGAGCCGAAGACAACGCCGGAAGCGTTGCAGCGCTGCAGGACGATCCTGCCGCCTGCTAACGGCTGGGTAGCCGTCACGGTCAGAAGGTTCTGCTTGAAGTAAACCACCAGGGACTGGCTGTTCCTGATCGGGGAACCGGCGTTGACGGTGTAGGTCCCGTTTGCGTCCTGAGCCACGGTGCCGGTCACGTCTGCGCCGTTCATGATGACGGAGGAGATCGAGTAACCTGCATCCGGGTCAACGGTGAATACCTGGCTGGTAAGACCGGTCACGTTGTCCTGCTTGTAGTACCCGATGGAGGGAACGCCGGTCTGGCCAAGTGCGATGGTCTTCACGCCATCGGAGACGGTGCCCTTGCCGCTGCCGATCTTCGCCGTGACGGTCCACGCATTGGCGAATGCCGGGAGTGCGAGCAGAAGGGCGGAGACTATCCCAACTTTTCTCAACATATATGTTCTCCTTTTCGATTTAGTGTTCATAAGTAACTGTGGGTCGAAGTGCCACAGGGCCCGGCCCTTATTTCTGGTTCAATGCTTCCTGCGGTCTGCCTCGACCACCGTTCAAGTTACTTGATATGGCAGGTCAGGCAGAGTTTCGAATCGGTGTTCGGAGAAAGCAGCAGATAGTTGGTCTTAGTCGGGTCGTCGACGTTTTTCTTGTTGTGAACGTCGTGGCAGGTAGCGCAGGTCATGATCGGGCCCTGGCTGCCGGCATAGAGACGATCCTGGATTTTCAGGCTGGTGTTGTCGATGTAGGTAGCGCCTTTCTGACGGATCCAGTTGTCTTTGCCTACTGCGTTCGGGGTGTTGTCAGCCGGGTTGCCGGTTACCGGGCCGTTGGCCACGCCGCCGTCAGCCTGGTCGAATACGAACCCGATCGGGTGGTCGTTGGAAAGCGAAGCGGTCTGAGCGATAGCTGCGGTGCCGAAGGTGTCGGAGTCGAGCTTCTTGGTGCCGGTGGTTGCGTAGTGGGTGTCAACCGCGATAGCGCCGTCGTGGCAGCTCATGCAGAGCTTGCTCGGGCCTTCCATCATGGTGGAGGGGTCGACGGTGGAGTCGATGGTTGCGCTGTAGTAAGGAACGTAGGAGGTGTTCGGCAGGGCGTGCGACCACAGCGGGAGGTAGTCGTTGCCTTCGGTTGCAGCGTGGTGCGGGGTGTGGCAGAACGCACATACGCGGCCCTGGCTGTCCGGGGTGGTGCCGGTGTAGATGTTCATGTCGTGGATGGAGCCGACAACCCCACCTTTGGGCGCCGTGAGGCCGAATGCCATGCTCGTGGACAGAGCAACGATGCCGAGTGCAGATAATACGATCTTCTTGTTCATTTGTACTCTCCTTTTTTCGATTGAATGATATTCCATCTACTGCCTGGTGCTACACGGTTACACTGGAATGAACTTTGGACTTGGACACCTCCTCCTTTCATGTTCGTTTTCTTTGTCTGGGCCTGGTCGGCTGGCTGGGCCATCCGTCATTTGCCCGAAAATGGCCACGAAAAGCACTACGATTACCTATTGTGCAACTGCGGTGCCACGAGGATTTGGGGACCGATTTTTTTTCGGAGGGAGAAAGACAAGACGATGCAAGGAGGCGATTTGCTATGATTTTTTTTAATTGGGAGTGAAGCAAAAAAATGGGCGAAGGGCGTTTTCGGGAGGAGCATGCCGTCTTGTCGCGGAGGGTGCGCGGGGTTTTCACGGGATAACACGGAAGGGGGGCCGTCCTTTCACTGCCCCCCCTGGGCGAAGGGGTTACGTAATGGCCACTCTCTCTAAGGGGCGCTTTCGCTGGGGAATTCGCAAAGGGGACTTCGCAAAGCAAAACGCCCGCCCCGGCAAAAGCCGGAGCGGGCGAAATGTTGTCTGCTATACGGTTGTTTCTCTAGTAGGTCCTGGTGCCACCGCTTGTGTGACAGGTGCCGGCCAGGGTGCAGCTTCGGGCCGGGGCGTTGTAGACCGGGGCGTCTCCCGTGTACCTCGTGTCGAAGTTGACGAGGTGGGCTCCGTTCGTGGTGTTGGCACTTAGCGAGCTCGGCACGCCGTGCGGATCGTGACACGCCGAGCAGGGTGCGCTATGGTCACGCACGTGCGACTGGTGCATGGCCGCGGAATTGGAGTGCGGCACGTTCATCGGGTCGAGCAGGTACAGCTGGTCGTGGCACTTGAAGCAGAGCGGGTAGGACGTCGCCGCCGAGGGGAAGGTATCGACGTTCTGCGCCTGCAGGATGTAACGCTCCTCGGAGCCGTGCGGGGCATGGCAGTCGGAACAATAGATCCGGAACTGGCTGTTCTGCAAGGAGGAGAGAAGGCTCCTGCCGGTCCTCCCCACCGTGTCATAGGCGACCGGATGGTAGGAGGGGTTCCCGGTGGCGAAGCGTTGTCCCTCGTCGTAGGTGGAGAAGGCGCGCACGGGACGGCTAAGACTCGCAGTCTTGAAGGAGGAGGCGGAGGTGCCCTGATGGCAGCGGAAGCAGACTTCGTACTCGTAACGGGCGGAACCGTCCCCGCCGAGGGCGTTGCCGTTCACGTCGACGCCGCGTACCCCGCGCAGGGGACCGTTCACGTACGGCGCGGTGGAGGCGGGGGTGACCGCGGGGTTCGGGTCGCCCAAGGGGGAGCCCTGGTAGCCTGAGCGGTGCGGGTTGTGGCAGTCGACGCACTGCACGTGTTTTTTGTCGGACGTCACCGGCAGCGTCTCGTCTTCCTTGTGGATACCGGAGTAGATCTGGATCTTGTGGCTGTATGTGCGCGAGATCTGGGTGGCGATGTCTATGCCGGTCGTCGTGTTGTAGGACGCACCGGAGTGGCAGCTCCCGAGGCAGTTGCTCTCCTCGCCGGAAAGCGAGGTCGGCTGCTTGAGAAGGTGCACACCCCGCTCGGCGGAGTGGGGACGATGGCAGTTGCGGCAACCGTCGGCACCGACCTGGGCGGATACCGTGCTGCTGTAGCGCGCCCCGCCGGTGCGGTGCGTGTTGTCGGCGTTGGCCCAGTCGGTCTTGTTGTGGCAGTCACGGCACAAGAGGTCGTGTTCCGTTGAGTTGTCGCGCACGAGGAAGTTGCCGTACTGGTTGTTGTGCGGGTCGTGGCACGAGGTGCACTCGACGTAGGTGTCCTCGGAGAGGCTGATCCCCTTGTTGGCGAGCGTCCCCTTGTCGTTCAGCTCGCCGGAGAGACCGTAGGTCATGGAGACCGGGTGGCTCGTGGAGAGGTCGGTCCCGAGGTTCGCGTTGAGCGCCGGGTTCGTGTCGCCAGGTATCTTGCCGAGGCTGGAGACGGTGAAGTCGCCGTTTAGCACCCCTATGGCGACCGCGCCGTCATGGCAGGAAAGGCAGAGGCGCGAGGGCCCCTTGGGCTGTTGCGGATTCGCCTTGATGGTGGTCGACGCGTACGGGACGTAGATGCTCAAGTTGGACTTGCGGCTCCAAAGCGGCCCTTCGCTCGCGGCGTGATGCGGCGTGTGACAGAAGACGCAGATGCGCACCTCTTCGGTCGCCTTTACGTTGTGCGCACCGCCCCCCCCGCTGACGGAGAGGTTGTGCGGCGTGTTGACGATGCGGGCGCCCTGGGATGAGGCGGTCGCCGCACCGGGAAGGAGCAGGGCCGCCGCGCAGAGCGCGTGGATTGCCTTGATCGTGATCCCTCTCATTTGGATTCACCCGGCACCGGCAGCGGGGCGCCCGCCTGCGGGTCGTCAACCCTCAGGTACCTGAAGACCTGCAGTCTCCTGTTGTAGGAATCCGCGACATAGATGAGATCGCCCTTGCCGATGAAGATACCGGCCGGCATCCAGAACTGCCCCGGGTTGCTCCCGTGCGAGCCGAAGTCGAGCAGCACGCGTCCGTTGTCGTTGAAGATCTGCACTGCGTCGAAAAGCGCGTCGCAGACGTAGACGTGACCGTCGCTGTCGACCGCAACCCCCTTCGGGCGGGCGAAGCTCCCCGAGGTGTCGCCGGCCCGGCCGAACTGCTTCAGGAAATGGCCGTTGGCGGTGAAGATCTGGATGCGGGAGTTGAGCGCGTCGGTCACGTACAGGCGCCCAGAGGCGTCGACGAAGAGGTCGGTGGGGTAGTTGAACTGACCCGCCCCGGTGCCGCGCCCGCCGATCCTGTAGCGCTCGGCTCCGGAGAGGTCGTAGACCACGATCTGGTGGCTCGCGGTATCGGAGACGTAGATGAAGCGGTTGTTGGCGTTGAAGGCAAGGCCGGTGGGGCGGTCGAGCGCGGTCAGGTTGAAGCGCTGCAGTTTCCCGCCGGAGAGCGCGTAGCGGTAGACGATACCGGTCCCCGCGTCGGACACGTATATGTTGTCCTGATCGTCACCGGTCACCGCAATCGGCGTACGGAGGGCCGGGTTCCCACCGCCGATGACGGTGTAGCTCTTCTTGTCGGTGTCCATGATGTGGACCACGGCGAGGCCCACGTCGGCGACGAAGATCCTCTCCTTCTGGTCGACGTAGACCCCGTAAGGCTTGCCGATGCGCTGGTCCGGCTCGCCGGTGAGCAGTTCGATGGCGCGCTGCCAGAACCCTTTGGAGATCCCGGCGTCCTCGAAGTCGCGGATCTCCTTCACCCAGGTGATGCGGGGAGGGGTGGGGAGTGCCGGCCACTGCAGCTCGCGGTAGTCGCCTCCCCGGCGCTGCGGGGCGCTCCCGGCGCAGCCGGAGAGAAGCAGCAAAACGAGCAACGGGAAAAAGATGATCGAATTCTTTATGCTCATGTTTTCATCCTTTGCCGTCAGAATTGCCGCGCCATGCGCAGCATGAGGGTTTGGTCGCTGGTCCATCCGGAGCCGGAGTAACGGAAGTTCGCCTGGGAGTTCACGTTGAAGGTGAGCTTGCGCACGTTCCAGCGCACGTCGAGAGAAAGGGAGAGGTTCGTGTTGTCGATGTACCCCGTGTTGTTGAGCACGTTGCCGGTGGCTGTTACGAGGGCCGTGTTCTCCAGCATCTTCGAATAGCTGCCGCTCGCGGAGAACACGTTGGAGGAGTTCCCCCCCGTGTTCCCCTTGCTCACGAGGTCGCTCTCGCGGATCAGGTAGCGGTCGGTCAGGTTCATGGTGTAGCGCCCCTGCATCCAGGAGCCGCTGCGCATGAAGGCCCCTTTGTAGGTCTGGCTCTTCTCCGCGCTCGAAACGAGTCGGGTGTACTCGACGGAGAGGGTCCCGGCGTCGTCGTCGAACCTCGTGTCCCCCCCGAGGCGATAGGAGGTGGAACCGGCGAGGTTGATCTGGTCGGCGCTGCCGGAGATGAGAGCCTGGCTGGTACGGTTCCAGTTGGCGAAGACGCGGTACTTGTTCTCCAGGAAGGTGAAGTCCGCACCGAGCGCATCGTTGGTGGTGGAGTAGGTGATGTCCGAGTTGACCAGCACCTTGTAGTCGATCGAGAGAAGGTCCCCCACGACGATGCGCGAGGTGCCCGTCCTGATGACCACCTCGGTGGTCAGGCCGTTTTGGCGCACCTCGTAGTCGAGGTTGGGGTCGTACTCGCGGGTCCTCGCCTGGTTCCAGACCTTGACCGACCCTTCCACCACGTTCTGCTGGCTCAGGGGGATCACGAGAAGCTGGTCCACGGCGTGCGCCTCGGCGAAGACGTCGATGCCGCTGTCGCTCAGCTTGTTGGCGGTGACCAGGTAGTGCCTGCCGGCGGTCAGTTGCATCCTGCTGTCGTTGGGGAGCAGCTTGTGGTAGTCAAGCACGAGGCCGCCGCCGCCGCTTTGCTCGCTACCCGCCGAGAGGCTGCGGTCGTTGCCTTCCGCTTCGATCCTCGTGGTGAGGCTTTTGAAGAGCCTGTGCTGCAGCCAGGCGCGGGCGTTGTGGGTGCGCTGGATCTGGGTCGGCTCTTCACGCATGGTGAAGCTGTAGTCGGTGCCGCTCTCGAGCGCGCGCCCCAGGTCCCAGCTCAAAGACGCGCCGAGATCGGTGGTGCGCGATTCGTTCACGCCGCGCTGGGTCACAACGTGCGCGCGGGTGTTCAAAATCCTGTTCAGGTACGGGGTGGAGAAGTTGAGACTGTTGCGGAGGTTCGCGTCGATGTTGCTGCTCTGCTGGCTTGCTTCGTCGTTGTCGGTGGTGAGGCTCAGGGTGCTCCCGACGAGGGTGAAGTAGGTCTCGCTGTTCTTGTAATTGTGACTCGCTCCGAAGGTGTAGGAGTTGCTTTGGGAGCGGCTGTCGAGCTCGAGTCCGCTCGTCTGGTTGGAGGTCCTGTTGTAGCCGAAGGTGATCGGCAGGAACGTCGACGAGATCGGGAGGTGGAGCGCAAGGGAGTTGCTCTTTTGCTGATAACTCGAGGCGAACTCACGCGGCACGTCCGCGATGTCCGAGGTGAAGCTGAAGGAAAGCGGATAAGGGAAGCGGTCCAGGAAGATACCCGATATGTTGTACAAGAGGCCGAAACCGTAGGTGTCGTTGGTCGAGCGCTCGCTCCCCATGTAGAGGTTCTGGTCCGCCCGCAAATCGAGCCCGATCTCGCCGTGCAGCAGACGCGCGCGGTAAACGGCGTAGTCGAGCCCCAGGTGATAGTCCTCCTGCAGCGACTGCTGCGTCGTGGAGACGAGATCCGCCTGCGCCGCCTTCAGGTGGTACGTGGTCTCCACGCTCTGCCTGAGGTTTCTCAGCGCAAGGATGTTGGTCACCTGCGCCGCCGCCCACTCCGGTACGAGGAGCAGGCCAAGCGGTATGAAAAGAAGTTTGCGCCGCATCATCCCATCCCGGTCATTTCAAGAAAAACGAAGTGGTCCCGTAATGGGGGTTATGGCAGTCGGCGCAGACCATCTTACGCTCGGCGACCTTGTTGTGCAGCCCGAGCGCGGCGCGCTGTTCCTTGTGACAGAGATCGCAGATGTTCTTTCTGTCCACCTTCAGAAGCGAAGTGTAGGCGGAGTTGTGGGGTACATGGCAGGCAAGGCAGTCGCCGACCGCGGCGGGGCCGTGCTGGTAATGCCCCTTGTCCTTGAAGAAGTCCTTGTGGCACATGAGACAGAGCTGCTTCGCGGGGCGCACCAGACCGTCGTCCTTGGACTTGTCGTGGCAGTTGTCGCACTTCTTCTCGTCGTAGGGCTGGTGCACCGAACCGTTGGAAACGTCCCCGGCCTCGGCGGCCTTCTTGGCCCCGGCCAGTTCCTCCTTGTACTCGGTGAGCTTCGCATCCGCGTACTGGGTACAGATCTCCTCGGGCGGCGGGAGCGTCGGCACCCCGTCGAACACCGTGGAGAGGACCTTGTGCCTGGTGATGGGATCGCACCCGGCGAGGATGGCGAAAACCATCAGGAAAGCCGCGATATGTAGCGTGAGTCGTGCCATGTGCCCCTTGGGTCGCCGTGGGAATCCCGTGCAAGGGTTGTCGCGCCCGCCGCTACGGCAGGCGCGACCTCTCCCCAGGCATTTCAGTGAACTTTGTTACTTCTTCCCTTCCGCGTCGCCCTTCCCTTTGGGCGCCGGCTTCGGGATATTGTCGTACCCCTTGAAGTCCTTCATCTGCCCGAGGCCGTAGAAGGAGACCTTCACGGGCCCGAACTGGTTGGTCACCACGATGACCTCCTCGAGGATGAAGTTCGGCGCGGCGAGCTTCTGGAAGTAGTCGAGGTTGTCCCTGATCACCATCACCCCGGCGGGGAGGTTCAGCGATTCGTAGACGTAGCCCGGGTCTCCGAAGAACATCAGGATGCGCCCGGTCTCGTTGAAGATCTGCACGTTCTGGTGCGAGGCGTCGGCGACGTAGATGCGTCCCTTGTCGTCGACGGAGATGCCGCGGGGACGGCCGAACTCGCCGAAGGAGTCACCGAGCCCGCCGAAGGTGTGCACGATGTGCCCGTCGCGGTCGAGCTTCACCACTTTGCCGGTGCCAGCGTTGGTGACGTAGAGGTAACCGTCCTTGTCCATGGTGAGGTTCGTGGGAAGCGACAGCCCCTGCTGGGTCTCGCTCCCCTTGCCGATGGAGCCGGCAAGGTCGCCGCTTTGGCGGTCGATGACCTTGATCTCGTTGTTCGAGATGTCCAGGGCGTAGATGTTCTTGTCGTCGACGGCGACGTCGACCGGTTTCATCTGGATGTCCTTGCCGTAGGCCCTGACGAAGTTGCCCATTTCGTCGTACATCATCACCTCCTTGCGGAAGGTGTCGGCGACGAAGACGTTGCCGTCGGAGGCGACGGCGATGTTGATCGGCTTTTTGAGCTTGCCCTGCCCCTTGCTCCCGGGGAGGATCTCGTAGGTCTGCTTGACCAGGTCGAAGATGGCGACGTTGTTCTGGATGGTGTCGACGACGTAGATGCGCCCCTTGTTCGAGGCGATGCCGTACGGCTTGGCGATGATCTTGTTGGTGTCCTCCTCCTCGTTCGAGAGGGAGAGGATCTTCACGCTGGCCTTGTCTCCGGTGACGTCCTTTGAGGCGGAGATCCCTTTCAGGAACTGGACCCTGGGGGGGTTGGGGTCGGGCGGCCAGAACACCGGCTCGCCGGAGCCGAGCTTTCTCGCGCCGCAGCCGGTGAGCCCGAAGGCAACCAGCGCGAGCGCCAGCACCATGATACCTCTCCCCGCATGAAACGACCTGCTACCACGAAGCATTGCTGACATCTCCTTTTTCTCCTTGACCTATGGGTGTTGCTTGCCGTGCCGGGCACGGGTTCTCCGTTACTTGATGCTGTAATCCTCGGCCTTGTCGCGGTTGTAGGCGAGGGGGCGGTGGCATCCGGGGGCGCAGGAACCGCCGGTTGCGGTCGTCTTGAAGTTGAGGGGCACCTTCCACTCGCCGAACTGCACCCCTTCCACGTTGATGAGCTTCTCGCCGCTGCTTGCGTGCGGTGCGTGGCAGACGCGGCAGGTGCGCCCCTTGCGGCTGTTCACCACGTGGACGTAGTGCAGGTTGCGGTTGCCGTTTCTGAACTTCGTGTAGATGGTGGTGTCGGCGAAGCGCAACAGGTTCTTCTCATGGCACTTAAGACACGCGTCGTACAGCCCGTCCTTGTAGGGGGCGTAGAGGGTCTCGGGATAGCTGCCGCCCAGCATGCGGAAATAGTTGGAACCGTGCGGGTCGTGGCACCCCTTGCACTCGCCGTTTTTGAGCGGGCCGTGCAGGTACTTCTTGTTGGCGATCTCCTTCTTGATGTTCTTCAGGGGAGGCTTGTCCGTGCCGTGGCAGGAGAGGCAGGTCTCCATCTCGGTGAAGGCCAAAAGCCCCTTCGCCTTCGAGAAGTGGCTCGAGTGGCAGCTGCTGCAGCCGGCCTCGGACTTGATCGGCTTGTGCAGCACCTTCGCCTCGGCGATCTTCTTGCCGATGGGGGCGTGACAGGAGATGCAGAGATCGGGCATCTTCTTGACGAGGAACATGGGAACGCCGGAGCCGTGGGGATCGTGACAGATGGTGCAGGGGTCCTTCTTCACCGGCGGGTGCTGGAAGGCGGCGGCCTTCAACTGGTTGGCGAAGTCGGAATGGCACCTGAGGCAGGTGTCGCGCACGTTCTGCTTTAAAAGCGCCTTCTCCTGGGACTGGTGCGGATCATGGCACTCGGTGCAGGAGCCGACCGCGGCGGGGCCGTGCATGAAGCGCTGCTGGAAGGTCGCCTGGTCGTGGCAGCCGGTGCAGAGCGGGTTCTGGTCGTCACCCTTATCGAGGAGGAAACGGCCGGAGCTGCCGTGCGGCTTGTGGCAGGCGACGCACTCTCCCCCCTTGACCGGCGCGTGCACCAGTTTCTTGGAGGCGAGGCCGTCGTGGCAGCCGGTACAGAGCGCTCCCCCCTTGGCGGCAAGCTGGAAGCTCTTCCCCCCCTTGATCGGGTGCTCCTTGGAGACGGCGTTGTGGCAGCTCGCGCAGTCACCGTCCTTGACGGGGGCGTGCGGAACGGCGATCTTGGAAATTTCGACGTGGCAGGCCGAGGTGACGCAGGAGTCGCCACGGGCGTTGCCGGCAGAGGTGAGAAGCAGCGCGGCCAGCGCGAAAGGGACAAAGGCAAGCATCTTCATGATGACACCCTAGCAAGTAAGATTGGAATGGTGGACATGGGGCCAGCCAACACAATCAATGCAAATTCCAGGGGAGGCGGAGGTTCCTCCCATAACAATGGTATTCCCCATAAGCGGCAGGACGCGGCCCGGGAAGCGGCTGCAGGGAAGCCGGGCAGGCTTCGGGAAAATCCCCAGTCTGTCTAACAGATTTGCACTTTTTTTTCAAGCAATACATCGGGGGTGCGGCGGGAGCACCCCCTCTTTGCCTTTTATTCGGGGTAGTCGGAGAGGGTGAGGAAGGTTTCCTTCAGCTCGAAGGAGAAGATGGAGAACATCCGCTCGGCGAGCCGTGCGGTAAGCACGGGGGGATAGAGCGGCACGGCGAGCCGGTAGATGAGATCGAGCATGCCGTCGTGTGGGTTCTCCTCGAGGAACAGGGCGCCGTACTGCAGGACCGGGGCGAAGAGAAGCGCCTCCTCCATGACCTGGTCGTCCTCGCTGAAGTACGGGAGGATCATCTCCAGGGAGAAGCAAAGGCCTGTGCCGCCGGCGTCCTCGGAGATGCTGAGGAGCACCTCGTCCTGCGGCGAGCCGTATTCGAGCGATTCGGGGGAGAGGTGTCCTGCGGGGAGGACCATCACCTTGCCGTGCACGGGGTCGATGCCGTAAGGGGCGCCGCGGCCGGCCAGGAAGCGTTCCAGGGACTGGTATCCCTTGGTCTGCAGCCTTCCCATGCCGCGGTAGAAGGCGGAACGGAACGCGTCGCGGTTGGCGATCAGCTCCTCGAGCGGGACGAACTCCTGCTCCGGTGCCGAAGGTCTGGCGCTGCGCATCTCCGCGTTGTTCACCACGAGCCTGAGGTGCGACCTCTTGCTGCGCTCGTCTTTGTCTTTGCTCACGTAATACCCCCTGATGCTGACTGCACTTTCTGTAATACACCGGGGGGCTGACGGGTGTCAACCTTGAAGCGCCCAGGGGGGGCAAGGAGAGAGGGGGATCTCCTCCCCCTGGAGGGGGGAGGTCGGGAGGGGGGAAATGTCGGTCAATGCCCCCTCCCTGTCCCTCCCCCTCCGGGGGCGGGTACGCCCGGTAAGGTTTTCAACGTAGAACGTAGAACGTAGAACCTAGAACGGTTTCTAGAAGAAGCGGGCGCCCGCCTTCAGGTCGGTGACCGAGATGGTGACGTTGCTCGCGTCGACCTTGGCGGAGAGGTGCGACGGGTTGCACCCGCCACCGGAGGCGGCGCCGATCTTGTTGATGGCGAACTTCTGGTTGCAGTTGTTGCAGTTCATCTTATCGCCCTGCTGCTCGTATCCCTTTTTCTCGCGGTAGCAGACGTCGCAGGCGTCGAAGGCGGTGTGGAGCTGGCCGTCGCTTCCCTTCACGATGAAGAAGTTGATCTCCTTGCCGCCGTCGGCGAGTTTGTAGTAGTGCGCCTTGCCGTCGTTCACCTTGGCGACCGGGATGGTGACGGCGCCGTTCACCGGCTTCACCTTCTCGTACTTGCCCATGCCGGGGAGGGAGAAGGCGACGGCGACGGTGGCCATGGCGGCGATGGCGAAGAGGGCGATGACGAGGGTCTGCAATCCTTTTTTCTGCTGAACCATGTGTTGCTCCTTTTTTCTCGGCTCGCGAAAGCCTTGTTTTTAACGTAGAACGTAGAACGTTGAACGCGTTTTAGTTCTTCCCGCCGCAGCCGCCTTTGCCGCAGCAGCCGCCGGCGGCGGCCTTGCCGCCCAGGTCGCGCCCGGCCATGGTGCGGAACTGCTCCGGGGTGAGAACGCCGGCGACCTTCGAGGCGAAGCCGCACTTCTCTACCGCGGCGACCAGCCGTTCAGGGGCCACCTGCTTCGAGTCGTAACCGGCGATGACGAGCCCGCTTTCAAGATCCACCTCGGTCGCCGCCACCCCTTTTTGGGTCTGCAGCGCCTCGTTGATCTTCTTGACGCAGGCGCCGCAGGTCATCCCGGAGGTGCGCAGCACGACGACCTTGTCGGCGGTAGCCCCCACCCTCACGTAAAAGGCGAAGACACCAAGCACCGTGACCACGACGAGCAAGAGGACGCTGTTCCATATCCTGTTTTTCATAAGCTCTCCCGGACCGGCGCGGCTGACGCGGGATGCGTCCTGCAGGCTCGGTCGGGAAACCGTTTTTCAAGGAGCGTGCCACGCCGCGGGAAAGGGGTAACCCGCCGGGATCACTCGCTGCCGGGGCGAGCACCGGGCGGCACGCGTCCCACTTCTGTGGAATATCCGGCAGCCGGCGTAGGATTTTCCACACTACGCGGAGCGCGGGAGGGCGACCAGGAAGGTGGTCCCGCGCCCCGGCTCGCTCTGCACCTCCAGGGTGCCGCCATGCCCTTCGATGATCTTCTTGGTGATGGAGAGTCCCAAGCCGGTGCCGCTTCCCTTGGTGGTGAAGAAGGGTTCGAAGATCTTGGCGAGCGCCTCGGCGGAGATGCCGCTCCCTTCGTCGGTGAAGCGGATCTCGATGCGTCCGTCGCGCCCCAAGGCGGTGGCGACGCGCACCTTTCCCCCCTGCGACGAGGCCTGGATCGCGTTCAAAAGGATGTTCATGAAGGCCTGGTGCAGCTTTCCCGGGTCGGCGACCACCGGCGGGAGCGCACTGCGTGCCAGCTCGAGGGTGACGCCGCCGGTGCGTGCCTGGGCGGAAAGGAGGGTCACGATGTTGGCGAGTTCTTCGTTCAAGTCGCATTCCCTCTTGTCGGCGGGCTCCGGGCGGGCCATGCGCAGGAAGTCCTCGACGACGCGGTTCAGGCGGTCGGACTCCTTGACGAGGATCTCGAGGAATTCGCGGCGGTTGGCGGCGCCGCCGTCCTCCATGAGGATCTCGGCGGTGCCCCGGATCGAGGCCAGGGGGTTGCGGATCTCGTGGGCCAGGATGGCGGAGAGCTCGCCCAGGGCGGAGAGGCGCTCGGCGCGCCTTAGCTGCTCCTCGATCCTGATGATGAGCTCGGACTGCTCTTTCAACTGGCGGTAGGAGTCCTCGAGCCCCTTTGCGCTACGCTCCAGCTCCTCGCGGCGGAAACGGTCCTGCTGCGACAGGAAGCCGGTGATGCCGCCTACCACGTTGTAGAGGATGACCTCGAGGTATTTCTCCATCTCCATGGCGATATGGCCGCCCCACTGGAAGAGGATGTGGGGGGCGTAGGCGATGGTGACCAGGATGGCGCAGCCGACGCCGCCGCGGAAACCGAACCAGAAGGCGGACAAGATGATGGGGATGTAGTACAGGCGCTGGAAGATGTCGTGCAACATCCCGAGCCTGAGCGGCGTTAGGTAGTGCAGAAGGCTTATGGCGACGACGCAGGTGAAAAGGGCGGTGCCCCTTAAGAGGTCGGTTCGTCTCATGGGGAGTGCTACTCCTCCCACATGATGCAGGAAACCGGGCAGAGGTCGATGGCGCGGGCCTGGATCTCCGCCTCGTCGGCCCCTTCCGGGTCGTAACACTCGGACTTGCCGTGATCGTCGAAGCGGAACACGGCGGGAAGGTTCCCGATGCAGATGCCGCAACTGATGCATTCGTCCTTTTTTACCAGCGGTTTTCTCGCCACGTGTCCCTCCTTTCCGGCATCGCCTCCAAGGCGCTCCGCGCCCGCAGGCCGGAGGCCACTATAGCGCAGAAGAGACGACTTCCCAATGAAAATTTGCGGCAGGGCGGCCCAACTAGGCCACGATGCTCCCCCCTCAGGTGAAGCCGGCGCCCACGGTGCAGGCGTAACAGTGGTCGGCGGCGGGGATGGGGGTGCCCGGCGCGGGAAGCTCGGTAAGCTCCCGCAGGAAGCGCTCCTCCCCCCCCATATCGATGCCGCGGGAGAGGTGAAAGTCGCAGTCGTAGAGGCGCCCGGTCCAGTCGACGGAGAGCTGGCTGCGGCACATGACGCCGGAGACGGTGCACGGGTTGAAGCCGGAGGCGAGCCGCTCGAGGTAGGCTTCGAGGTTCCCCGAGCGCTCCAGGAAGTGGCGGAAGCGGCCGAGCGGCGCGTTGGCGAAGGTGTAGAGGTTGTGGAAGCTGACGCCGTGCCTGCGTGCGAGATCGCGCCGGAACTTCTCCCGGGCCTCGAGCTGCGGCGCCGGGAGGAAGGCGCCCGAGGGGTTGCTGACGAGGTCGAGTTCGAGCGGGCTTTCCGGCATGCCGTAGCCGAGCGCGTTCAGCTGCTTCAGGGCGGCCATGCTCCGCTCCCAGACCCCGGCGCCGCGCTGGGCGTCGGTTTGTGCCTGGTTGCTGGCGGGAAGCGAGGCGACGAGCACGCAGCCCAGGTCGCGGTAAAGCTCCATGAGGGGCTTGCCCCGCTCCCCCTCCAGGACGACCAGGTTCGTGCGCACGATCAGTCTTTGGGTGTGAGGTGCCAGGCCGCGCAAAAGGTAGGGGAGCTCCGGCACCAGTTCCGGGGCGCCGCCGGTCACGTCGATGACGGCGAAGGGGAGGCGCGCGGCGGCGGCGATCACCTGGTCCATAACCGGGCGCTCCATCATCTCGCTGCGGGCGGGCCCCGCCTCGAGGTGACAGTGCCCGCAGGAGAGGTTGCAGACAAGCCCCACGTTCACCTGCAGCGCGCGGGTCTCGTCCCGCTCGAGGGAAAGCTCGTGACGCGCTAGCCGTTGCCGGAAGCTCTCCGGCGCGGCGTTTTCCATCGTTGCGGACATCGCGACTCCTATAGCGAAAGCTTTTCCGCGATCTTGCGCATCTGCACCCCGTGCACCAGGGAGGCGCCGCCGCGGATCGCGGTCACCACGTGCAGGGCCTCGGTCATCTCGCCTAAGTGCGATCCCTTCTCGAGGCAGGCCCTCGTGTAGGCGTCGATGCAGTAGGGGCACTGCACGGTATGGGCGACGGCCAGGGCGATGAGCGCCTTTTCCCTTTCGGAGAGCTCACCTTCGGCGAAGACCTCGTTGTAGTAGTCGAAGAACTTCCCGGCAAGCTCCGGTGCGTCCTTGCCGATCTCGGCGAAGCTCCCCAGGTCCTTCGGGTCGTAGTAGGTTTCCATGCGTTCTCCTTTTCTCGTTACGGCGGGTACGGCCGGGGAAGCATATCGGAAACGGCGCCGCGGGTAAAGGGAAAGAGGGTGTCCCTCATGAACGTGCGTCCTTGTTAAAGCCCTGAAGTCCCGCCCACACCGGGTGATGAACGGCGGGGGCACCCGATATTCATGAAAAAAGTCGCTTGAAATGGTCCAAGTGGTCATTATACTTGTGCCGAATCAACCGACACTAGCGGGGGGAAGGCATGGAGAACGAAGGGAGAAGGAAGTTTCTCGGGGTCTGTGTGGCCGGCTGCACGGTCGCGGCCGCGGCTGCCGCCGGCTACCCGGTGCTGCGCTACCTGGCGCCCAGGTCCGGACAGGGAGGGGCGGCCAAACTGGTGATACCGGCCGGGGAGCTCAAGGAGGGGGACGCCAAGTTCTTCGAGTTCGCCGGCTCTTCCGCCGTCCTCATCAAGACCAGCAGCGGCCAACTGGTAGCACTCTCCGCGGTCTGCACCCATCTCGGCTGCATCGTGCAGTGGGTGAAGGAGAAGCAGCAGTTTCTCTGCCCCTGCCACGGCGGCCAGTTCTCCACCGACGGCACCGTGCTGGGGGGCCCTCCCCCGCGCCCGCTCGCCAAGATCCCGTTCACCGTCACCGAAGGTAACATCACCATCGGTTAACCCTTTCCGCTTACGGAGGCATCCATGTTAAACCGGCTGTACCGCTGGCTCGATCTGCGCTACGGGATCGGCGAGATCGCGGAAAAGGAGCTCACCGGCTACCTTCTGCCGCGCAACATCAACGAATGGTATTCCCTGGGGAGCGTCCTTTTGGTGATCTTCGCCATACAGGTCGCAACCGGCATGCTCCTCATGATCTACTACGTGCCCGACGCGGACAAGGCGTTCAAGAGCGTCTCCTTCATCATGAACGAGGTCCCCTTCGGCTGGTTCATCCGCCTGTGTCACGCGGTGGGGTCGAACATGATGGTGGCGGTGCTCCTTTTGCACATGCTCTCCACGCTCATGATGGGGAGCTACAAGGCGCCGCGCGAGTTGAACTGGGTGACCGGCTTCACGCTTTTTGCCCTGGTGCAGGGGATCTCGCTCACCGGCTACCTGGCCCCCTGGAGCCAGCTCTCCTTCTGGGCCACGACGGTCGCCACGAACAGCGTCAGCGCCATCCCGGTGCTAGGCCCCACCCTGGTCGAGTTCCTGCGCGGCGGAAAGCTCGTGGGGCCGGCGACGCTCGGGCGCTTCTTCGCCCTGCACGCGGCGGTCCTCCCCGTGGTGATCGCGGCGCTGATCGGGGCCCACCTCTTCTTCCTGAAACGGACCGGCGTCTCGGCGCCCCCTTTCGGCAGGGACGAGACGGCGAACCCGTTCGAGGCGCGCGAGTACCACTACCAGGGGCACCCGGGTGGGATCCCCTTCTTTCCGAACTACGCGCTGCAGGACTTGAGCTCGATCTCCATCTACTTCGCGGTGTTCCTCGCGGTGGTCTTCTTCTGGCCCAACATGCCGTTCACGCCGGACGCCTTCGTCCCGGCCGACCCCTTCAAGACCCCGGCGCACATAAAGCCCGAGTGGTACTTCCTGGCCAACTACCAGACCCTGAAGATCTTCCCGAGCGAGCTCTTGGGGCTTTCGGTGCAGGCGGCGGCGATGACCTTTTTGGCGCTGCTCCCTTTCATCGACCGCTCTCCCGAGCGCCACCCCTTAAAGCGCCCGCTCTTTCTCACCCTGGTGATCGCCGGCATCCTGCTCTGGATCGCACTGAGCGTATGGGGGCACCTGTCATGATTGCGAAAAACATCCTGGCCATCCTGCTCTTGGCCCCGCTTCTCTTCCTGCAACCGGCCGCAGCCGTAGCCGCGGAACAGCCGGAAACGGTCTGCATCCAGTGTCACGGCTCCATGCCGGACCGGTTAGGTGCGCCGGTGAACCTCTGGCGCGGCAGCGTGCACGCGGAAAACGGCATCTCCTGCAACGGCTGCCACGGCGGCGACCCGAAGGACGCGGCGAACGCGATGAGCCCGCAGCGCGGCTTTTTGGGGGCGCCGAAGGAGAAGGACATCCCCGCCTTTTGCGGTCGCTGTCACCCCGGCGTCTACAAGGATTACCTGGCGAGCGCCCACGGCCGGGCTCTCGGCGCGGGGGGACCGACCTGCGTCACCTGTCACCAAAACCACCAGGTGATGAAGGCGTCGCTCGCCCTCATAAACGAGAAGAGCTGCACCCGCTGCCACAGCTTCGAGAGGGCGCGCGCGATCCGTGACGCCATGAGCGGGACCGAGGCGCGCATCGTGGGGATCTCGGGGAGGATCGAAAAGTTCCAGGTGAGCGGGGTGGATACCGAGAAGATGGGCAAGGCGCTCTTCGCGGTGAGAAACCGCTTCCACACCCTGTTCCACGACGTGGACGTGAACCGGGTGAAGAGCGAGTCGGCGGCGATCAACAAGGAGCTCGACAAGCTGGACCAGGCGCTCAAGGTGATCGATGACGAGCATGCGCGCCGGCGCGTGGTGGGTGGGATCGCGGTGGCCGCAGCCCTCCTGCTCGCGTTCCTGTTCCATGCCATGAAGAAGACCTACGACTAGAGCTTTTTCAGCCCGAAGAGGAATTTGCGGTACTGGACCTCACCGCCGGCGGTCAGCGGGTGGGTGATGCGCGCTATGGGTTGCGCGGCGGGGGGGCCGTAGAGGGTGCCGGCGGGGACGTTGCGCGTGACGACGCTCCCCGCCACGACCACCGCCCCCGCGCCGATGGTGACCCCGTGCAGGATGGTGCAGTTGGGTCCGATGAAGGCGCCCTCCTCGATGACCACCCCTCCCTTCGCCTCCTCGGTGGCGCGGTCGCCAAGGTAAAAGTGGGCGAACACGGTGCAGCGAAGGCCTATGGTCACGTTGTCGCCGATGACGATCTGTTCGGGGTGCTGGTCGTCCAGGTAGACGAATTGGCTGAGCCAGACGTTTTTCCCCAGGCGCACCCCGCGCCGGCGCTGCAGCCACGGGCGCAGCGTGTATCCCCCCGGTGCCACCATCGCGAGCTTTCCCAGCACCCTCTGCAGGATCCCCATCCCCATGGCCTCCCCCTACGCCCCTGCGGCGACACGGCCGCGTTTCACCTCCACGAAGGCCGCCACCCGGCGCACCGAGTCGAGGTTCTCCGGGGTGAGTTCCTCGTCGTCCACCGCGATCCGGTAGCGCTCCTGGAGGTAGCTGACCAGTTGCAGGATGCCGGTGGAATCGACGATCCCTTCCTTGATGAAGGAGCTGTCGTCGGTAAGTCCCGCCTCGTCCCCGAACAAAAAGTTCTCCACGACGAAGTTCCTGATCTCTTCGGTAACGCTCATGTTGCGCCTCCTTTACCCCTTCGGGTCACGGCAACCCCACCTCTTCCATCAGAAGCGGCGGCAGGTGCAGGTAACGGGTGGTCCTTCTCTTGGTTTCGATATCCTCGTACACCATGCGCACCTCTGCCGGGGTGAGCCCGAGTACGGGTGCGACGGTTTCGGCCGGGACGCCGTGGTTTTTTCCCCAGAGGCAGAGGTCCATCTGTCGGTAGGGGAGCGAGAAGTAGAACTCGTCCTGCCCCTGGGCCAGCGAATAGGTGTCCGTGGTCGGCGCCCTGCGGCGGATCTCCTCGGGGACGCCCAGGTACTCGGCCAGCTGGTACACCTGGGACTTGTAAAGGTGCGCGATCGGTTTCAGGTCGGCGGCGCCGTCGCCCAGTTTCACGAAGAACCCCTGGTCGTACTCGAGCCGGTTCGGGGTGCCGGCGACGGCGAAGTTCAGCCGGTCGGCGTGGTAGTACTCGAGCATCTTCCTCACGCGCTGCTTGAAGTTGGTGGCGGCGACGATCTGCAGGTAGGGGGCAAGGGGGAGGCGCACCGTGCGCTGCTCTCCCTTGTCGTCCTGCGTGACGAGGAAGAAGGTGGTGAAGCGCGGCTTGTCGGTGACCGCGGAGATGACGATCTTGGAGCTCCACCCCGCCCCGTACTCCGGCACCACCTGGCGCACCGCCTGGTCGTACTTCTCATAGCAGCCGACGGCATGGAGGATCCCCGAGATGTCCTCCACGCAGGTCGTCATCCCGAAGGTCCGCGCGAGTTTCCCGCTCAGGGCGAGGGTCTCCGGGGCGGAGTGGCGCTCGGGCATCTCGAGCCCCACCACGCGCGCGGCGCCTATCGCCCGGACCGCGAGGGCCGCGGTCACGCTGCTGTCGATCCCGCCGGAAAGGGCCACCACCACCCCTCCCCGCTTGACCTCCCTCCGCATCAGTTCCCTGATCCTCGCACAGATCCGTTCCGCCTCCCGTTGCGGGTCGAGGCGGAGCACCTCGGGTGAAAACGTCGCTGTCGTCATAGGCACCTTCCTCTCCGGTCCCGTCAGGGACCTAGCTGGTGGTCGTTGGAGCCGCACCGCAGATGACCAGGCAGGAGGCCCGGTCCACCTTGCCGCTTGGGTGTTTGGGGAGCAGGGAGACGAGCCTTATCTCCGCCGGGATCTTGTGTCTCGGCAGTTTCGCGCGGCAATGGGCTAAAAGCGCCAGGTGGTCGGCGGCCCCTTCAAGCGGCGCGGCGAGGGCCACGAGCCTGGTCCCCAAGAGGGCGTCGTCCACACCGAGCACCGCAGTCTCGAGCAAAAGTCCGCTCGACATGAGCACATCCTCGATCTCCTGCGGGTCGACGCGGTGCCCACCCACCTTGAGCAGGTGGTCCTTCCTGCCGGTCACGTAGAGGTAGCCGTCTCCGTCGCGGTAACCCATGTCGCCCGTGTGGTAGCCGTTTCGGTCGAGGACGCGCGCCGTTGCTTCCAGGTCCCCCCAGTACCCCAGCATGATGTTGGGGCCCGATGCGACCAGCTCGCCGCTTTCTCCCTCGGCGAGCTCCTCGCCGGCCGGGCCGAGCACGCGGACCGTCACCCCGGGGATCGCTTTGCCGATGGAGCCGATCTTCTCGGCGAGCCGCTCCGGCTCGACGTAGGTGAGGCGCGCCGCCGCCTCGGTCGCCCCGTACATGACGAAGAGCTTCGTGTGCGCCGGCAGGACCTGCATGAGCCGCTCCTTGATCTCGCGCGCCATGTGCCCTCCCGCCTGGGTGCAGTAGCGCAGGGCCGGGAGGCGGTCCCTAAAGGAGGCGAGCGGCGAGCGGTGCAGCAGATAGGCGTAGGTGGAGGGGACGCCGGAAAAGCCGGTCACCCCTTCCTCGGCCATCTGCCGCAGCACCGAGGCGCTGTAGGCGAAGTTGTTGTTGATCACCACCGTCCCCCCGACGGCCACGTGCGTGTTGAGGAGCGATTTCCCCATGACGTAGAAAAAGGGGAGCACCACCATCTGGACGTCGTCCTCGGTCAGGTGCAGGTATTCGACGATGGAGCGGGTGTTGCTCACGATGTTCGCGTGCGAGAGCATGACCCCCTTCGGGGCTCCCGTGGAGCCGGAGGTGTAAATGATGCTGGCCAGGGAGGTGTCGGCGACGGGACGGCCTTCCGGCGGGAGTTCCTCCCCCTTCAGGGCCTGATCCCACCCCCAGGCGCCCCCCTCCCCCGCCGGGGCCGCCGCGTCGGCGAAGAGAACGAAACGGACCGAGGGGAGAAACTGGAGCGGGGTGCGCAGCAGGGCCCCCTCCCGCTCCATGATGATCCCTGCGGGCTGCAGTTCTTCGCAAAGGCGGGTGAGCGCCTCGGGCCCGGTCTGAAGGTTAAGCGGTACCGCAACCGCCCCCGCCTTCAGGATGCCGTAGTAGCTCGCCACGTACTGGACGCCGTTGCCCAGAAGCAGGACGATGCGGTCTTCAGGCTGCACGCCGCGCTCGATCAGGAAAGCGGCTATGCGGGACGCGGTACGATCGAGGCGGCGGTAGGTGACCCGCTCGCCGTCGTGAACGAGGGCCACCTTGTCCGGGCGGCGCGAGGCGCTGTTTTCCAGGAAGTGGTGCACGCAACCGTTCATGGTTTCTCCTTTAAAGCCCGGGGCTCCCCACGGGACCGCCCCCCCTCTTCCGCCCCGGGGGGGCGCATACCAGGTCCGGACGCACGACGGGGACCCCCTTCCAGGAGGCGGCGGCGACGAACTGGCGGTGCAGGATTTCCGTGGTGACGATCCCCATGAGGGCCATGTTGTCGAATTCACCGGCCGGGGCGGAGAGCACCTTGCGGAAAAGGCGCCCCACCCGCTCCGGATCGAAGTAGCCGCTAGCCTTAAGGCTCGACGCGCTCAGGAGTTCTTCCACGTAATCCGCGGCGACCAGGGTGAAAAGGGAGCGGACCGGCGCACGGTAGGGCTGCTTCGCCCTTTTCAGGATGCTCTCGGGCAAAAGATCGCGGCAGGCCTTTTTCAGGAAGTACTTCTCGGCGAGCCCTCGCATCTTCCAGTGCGGGGGGAGCCGGAAGGCGGACTCGATCACCCGGTAGTCGAGGAAGGGGTGGCGCATCTCAACCGAGTGGGCCATGGCGACGCGGTCTCCCTGCGCGGAGAGGAGAAAGCCCGCCAGGAAGAGCTCGATCTCCAGGACCTGCGCGCGGCAGAAAAAGTCGCGCCCGGCGAATCCCTCCGGGAGCAGGCGTACAAGCTCCTCGCGCGGATCGTACCCCGCGAGTTGCTCGCGAACCCCCTTCGACAGGAAGGTGAGGTTTCTCGCCCCTCCCCCCCAGCGCACCGCGTGAGAGAAGAAGGGATCGTCCAGCTGCCTCGGGTCGACGGCGAAGAACTCCCGCAGGAAGTGGCGCCCGCGGGAAGGGTCGCGGAACACGTAAGGGTAGAGCCGCTCGAGAAGGCGCGGGCGCAGCGAGGAGCCGGGAAGGCGCCCCCACCACTGCCTGATCTTCGCCTCCTTGAAGATGTTGTACCCCCCGAGCATCTCGTCCGCCCCCTCTCCGGAGAGGACCACCTTGTACCCCTCCTCGCGGACCAGTCGGGAAAGGAGGTACATGGGGACCGGAGAGGTGCGCAGGGTCGGCTGTTCGCAGTGCCAGACCGTCTCAGGCAGGAGCGTTCTGATCTGCGCGTCTTCGACGAGGACGCGCCGGTGGTCCGTCCCCAGACGGGTCACCATCTCGTCCTGGGCGGGGCTCTCATCGAAGGCGGGGTCGGCGAAACCAAGCGAGAAGGTCTTAAGACGGCTCTTGCAGTGGCGTGCGATGAGGGCGGCGATGATGGAGGAGTCGAGCCCGCCGGAGAGGTAGGCCCCCACCGGCACGTCGGCCCGCAGCCTCAGACGGACCGCGTCGTCAAGGAGCGCGGCGAAGGAGTCGGCGGCCTCGGCAAACTCCCCCGGGGGGATCTCGCGCCACGAAAAGTGCGGGATGCGCCAGTATGGGACGGGGTCGGAGCGCCTGCCGTCGACGCGCAGGTAGTGCCCCGGCGGGAGCGCCTCGATCCCCTGGAAGAAGGTCCGCCCCGGGAGCGTGCTCCAGAAGACGAAGAGCTGGCTGAGCGCCTGCGCGTCGAGCCCGTGCCTGCCGGCTACGGCGAGGATCGCCTTGATCTCGGAGGCGAACAGGAGCCGGCCGTCCGGGGTGAAGGTGTAGTAGAGGGGACGCACGCCGACGCGGTCCCGGGCGAGGAAGAGTTCCCCCTTTGCGGCATCCCAGATGGCGAAGGCGAACTGGCCGTTGATCCTGTCGAGGCAGGCGGGGCCGTACTCTTCGTAAAGGTGCAAAAGCACCTCGGTGTCGGTGCGGGTCGTGAAGCGGTGCCCCCGGGCTAGGAGGTCCTCCTTCAGCTCGAGGTAGTTGTAGGCCTCGCCGTTGTAGACGATCCAGAGCGTGCCGGTCTCGTTGCCGATCGGCTGCGTTCCGCCGTCGATGCCGATGATGCTCAGGCGCAGGTGCCCGAGCCCGGCGCGGGTGTCGAGGTACACCCCGGACTCGTCCGGTCCCCGGTGGCGCAGCGGCGAGATCATCGCCACGACCTGCTCAAGGGATGGGGCTTCGGCTTCTTTCAGGTTAACGATGCCAGCAATCCCGCACACTTGATTCCTCCCGAGCCGCCCATTTTCCTCCGGACGGCGCAAAACCATGAAACTATACCAATGAAGTTTATTGAAGCAATGCGTTTTTTGGCACGGAATCTCGGGCGGGACGCCGGTGGAATCCTGACGGCGCAGCCTCGTGCGTGAAGCAGGGGAAATGCGGCGCAACGTGGAAGGGGCAGCGGTCACGACCACTGCCCCTTCACTTTTCCCGTTTGCCCTGCACCGATCTCTTACCAGGCCAAGGGGAGCGTTTCAAGGCCGCCGCGTCGAGCATCATCCCATGTGCCGGTAACCCAGCTCTCCCAGGGCCCTCAGCATCCCCCCCGGCAGCTTCTTCAGGAGTGCGCTGTACTTCCACTCCTCGGCGCCCGGCCCGCAAAAGCCCCCCTCGCGGAAATCGTAGCGGTGGTACTTAAGTTCGCTCCTGACCCCGCCCCAGCCGTCCTTGAACTGGATAAGGCCGCGGTTGTCGGGATCGGTCCGGCCAAGGCTCAGGTTCTCCAAGCCGCTTTGCGCACATCTGGTGATCATCTCCCAGAAAAGCAGGTTGTTGGCGCGCAGACTCTGGTACCTCTCGTCCGAGGCGCCGTACTTGTAGATGGCGTTACTGCCGTAGTGCAGGCAGATCGCCCCGGCGACGGCGGTCCCGGCATGATAGGCGAGGACGGCGAAGCCGAGCCCCCTGCCGATCAGATGCCGATGCAGGTTGACGAAGTAGCTCCTGGGCTGTGGGGGGACCCCCTGGCGTTTCCTGGTCAGGCAGTGCAGTTTGTAGTAGGTGAGAACGCCTTCGAGGTCCCGATGGAACCGGACGCGCACCCCTTCCTTTAGCGCCTTCCGGATCCCCCTCGCCGTGCTCTTTCTCACCCTCGCGAACATCTCGTCGGGATCCCGGCAAAGGGCAAGGGTATGATTCACGAAGCAGCGGCTTGCCACCTCAGCTTCAAGAAAGCGCTCCCCCCTGAACTCGAGATAGCGCCACTTCCGTTTTCTGCCGTGGGCCAATGCCGCCTGCAGCAGCGCGTGGAACTCTTCCTCCCCGTCGGCCACCGCCCCGCAGGAATCCGAGAAACAGAGGGAGACGCCGCGTCTTCCCGTGATGAGGCTGTCCACCTCCATCAAGGGAAGACACGCAGCGACCTCGAATTCATGGTTCAAAAGCAGGTAGGCCGGACGAAAGCGGTAGGAATCGGCGAGCAGCCGCGCCCACGCGGAACAGTGGAACACGGTGCTCGTCCGACGGCTGCCGACCCAGGTGTCATATGCGTCATCACTGCGGGGATCGATAACGTGGAGATCGTTAAGGGGCATCAGTGATCCGCCTTACTTCCTGGCAGATGTATTGAATCTGGTGTTCCGTGAGCTCCGGGAACATGGGGAGCGAAAGCAGCTCGGCGGCACAGCGCTCGGAAACCGGGAAGCTCCCCGTAGCCTTGCCGCTTGCGCTGTACGCCTCCTGCAGGTGGATGGGAACGGGGTAGTGCACGCCGCACTCAATGCCGCTTGCGTGCAGCGCTTCTTTCATCTGTTCCCGGTTCGGGATCCGCACCGCAAAGACGTGATAGACGTGACGGGCGTAATCCATCTCCTGCGGCGTCTTTACCGCCGTAATCCCGAAAAGGTCCTTGCGGTACCACTGGGCGTGGTCGCGCCGCCTGGCGTTCCACGCTTCCAGGTACTTCAGCTTGACGCTCAGCACCGCCCCCTGAATACCGTCCATGCGGCCGTTCATCCCGATCACGTTGTGGTAGTACTTGCGCGACTGGCCGTGATCGCGCAGCATCCTGATCCGGCGCGCGAGCTGCTCGTCGGCGGTGACCACCCCGCCTGCCTCGCCGTAGGCGCCGAGGTTCTTGCCGGGGTAGAAGCTGAAGCAGGCGGCATGTCCCAGGGAGCCCGCGCGCCGCCCCTTGTATTCGGCGCCGTGGGCCTGGCAGGCATCCTCGATTACCGCGAGGCCGTGCCGGTCGGCGATGGCGAGGATCGGGTCCATGTCCGCGGTCTGACCGTAGAGGTGCACAGGGATTACCGCCCTGGTCCTTTGTGTGATCGCATTTTCCAGAAGGGCCGGATCCATGGTGTAGCTTTTCGGGTCGATGTCGACGAAAACGGGGGTCGCTCCGCACAGGGTGATCGCTTCCGCCGTCGCGATGAAGCTGTTCGGTACCGTGATGACTTCGTCCCCCGCTCCGATGCCGAGGCCGAGCAGCGCGAGCCAAAGAGCCTCGGTGCCGCTTCCTACCCCCGCCGCGTACCTGCTCCCGCAGAAGGCGGCGAATTCCTCCTCGAACTTCTCGACGTAGGGACCTCCGGAAAAGGCGCAGTTGGCCATGACCTCGCCTATCGACTGCTGCACCTCGTCCGCTATGGCGTCATACTGGGCTTTGAGATTGAGAAAGGGCACTTTCATCTGATTTCTCCTTCGGGATGTACCGCAACACCCGGGCCGGATTTCCGGCGACTATGCTGTAAGGCTCCACGTTTTTCGTGACGACGCTGCCGGCACCGACGATGGCATTTTCGCCCACCGTCACGCCGCAAAGGATCGTGGAGCTGGAACCGATGGAGGCGTTTTTCCTGATCACGGTCCTGACCACGCTCCAGTCCGATTCCATCTGCAGTTCCCCCGAGACGGTTGTCGCCTTCGGGTAGAGGTCGTTGATGAAGGTCACGTTGTGACCGATGAAGACGTTCTCCTCGATCTCAACCCCTTCACAGATGAAGCTGTGGCTCGATATCTTGCAGTTCTTGCCGATCTCGGCGTTCTTCTGGATCTCCACGAAGGCGCCGATCTTCGAGTTGTCACCGATGGTGCAGCCGTAGAGGTTGATGAACTTCCCAAGTTTTACGTTCTGCCCGAGCTTTACATCTGGTGCCACTGCCGCGAAATTTTCCACCATAGCGTTCTCCTTTCCCGGGGTGCGGTCGACGACTCCCCTCCCGTCAGTTCAGCCGCACGAGCACGCCGCCGCCAGCCAACGACTTCTTGATCGCCTCGAGGATGCGGACCACCCGCAACCCGGCGTGTCCGTCGTTTTTCGGGGTGACGTTGTTGTTTATGCAATCGATGAAATAGGATGTCTCGCCCTGCAGGGCCTCGACCTGGGTAACGCGCGGGGCCCACATGTCGCCGCTGCGGTAGCTGAGCCGCAGTCCGTAGGCCTTCTCCTTGGACTCCATGTTCAGGCTGTCGAGGCCGTCCACCCCCTTGTCGTAGACGCGTATCTTCTCGTCGCTCACCAGGTCGTTCCAGACCAGCATCTTCTTCTGCCCGCCGATCAAGGTGGTCCTGATCTTTACCGGCGACAGCCAGTTCACGTTCAGGTGCGCGATGACGTTTCCTGGGAAGTAGATGGTGATGTAGGCCACGTCCTCGAGTTCGTTTCTGAAGTGGGCGATACCGGTGGCGGTCACCGCGACGGGGTCCATGCGCAGGAGATGGTCCATGATGGAAAGGTCATGCGGGGCGAGGTCCCACACCACGTTCACGTCCTTCTGGAAGAGCCCGAGGTTCACCCTGATCGAATCGAAGTAGTAGAGGTCCCCGAGGATGCCGTCGTCGATCAACTCCTTGATCTTCTTCACCGCGCCGGTGAAGAGAAAGGTGTGGTCCACCATGATCTTCAGGTTTTTGCGCTCGGCGAGCTCGATGAGCTTTTCCGCCTCGGCCACCGAGGCCGTGAACGGTTTTTCGATGAAGATGTGCTTTCCGTTCGCGAGCGCCTTGCGGGCGATCTCGAAGTGCGACGAAACCGGCGTGACGATCGCCACGACGTCGATATCCTTGGCGCCAAGAAGCCTGTCGCATTCGCGCTCGGTCCGGACCCCGGGATAGCTCGCGGCGGCCCGCTGCAGGGACTTCTCGTCCGCATCGCTTATGGCGACGACCCTGGCGCCCGGGGTCGAGCTGAAGTTCCTTGCGACGTTGGGCCCCCAATAGCCGAATCCTACTATGCCGACGTTGATCATAGCTCCCACCCTGAATGTTGAAGCGCTAGTAAGCCCCCCTGCACCTCAGTACGGCCATGGGGGTCATGAGGAGGATCTTCAAGTCCAGCAGCACGCTCCAGTTCCTTAGATACCGAAGGTCGAGCCGCACCATCTCGTCGAAATTGGTCGAGCTCCTGCCGCTTACCTGCCAGGCGCCGGTGATGCCCGGTTTTTTCCCGATCAGGCGGTTGCGCTGCCAGCCGCGGTAGTTCTCGACCTCGTAGTGGATCGGCGGCCGCGGCCCTACGAGAGACATCTCCCCCTTCAGCACGTTGAAAAGCTGCGGCAGTTCGTCCAGGCTGTACGCCCTCAGAAACCTGCCGACGCCGGTTACCCGTGGATCGCTGGTGATCTTGTACACGGTGTCCTCGCCGGCATCGATCTTCCCCTCGATCAGTTCCTTCACGAACTCCCGGTGGATGGCGTCGTCCCGGTTCACGTGCATGCTTCTGAACTTCAACAGCTTGAAGCGGGCGCCGTTCAGCCCATAGCGCTCCTGGACGAAGAAGACGGGTCCCTCCGAGCCAAGCCTTATGGCGATGGGGACCAGGAGAAAGATAGGGCTTAGCAGCAGTAACGCAGTGAGGCTTCCGACCAGGTCGAGGGCCCGCTTTAAGAGCACCCCCGGCGTCTTGACCAAGGTGGTGGCGGTGACCTCCGGGAAAAAGAGGAGGTCGAAGGCGGCGCCGTCTCCCCCCGTTTCGGGGTAGAGCCTGAAGGTGACCACCATGCGGCTCGCCGCCTCCTCGCCGAAGCAGCTCCGCAGCATCCCGGTCACCTTGTTGCCGACGCAGCGCTCCGCCTCTTTCACCTTGTCCGCCGTCACCTCGACCAGGATCGCGCCGACCGCCCTCCCGTCCAGTGCCCCGCAGATGTCGGTCTCCCTCAGGCAGCCGGGAAGCCCCTTGGCCAACCGGCCAAGGAAAGCGGCGGGGTCTTCGTCATAGCCGCCTCCCGCGGTCACCACCATGACAAGCAGCGGCTTACCCGCTCTCTCAGCGCGTTTTCTTTCCTGGATGAGTTTCTGGCGGAAGCTCTCAAGGGGATGAAACCCGTGACCGAAGCGCTCTGCACCACGAGCACGGCACCCGCACAGCATGTACCACCAGTAAGTTCTCTTAGCCCATTGACCGTCCATGTTCAGCTCCGAAAAGGACCAGATACTGCCGGTGCCGTTTCAATGACAGCGGCCGGCAAAATCATTAATTTTTTCCAACCGTGCAAGTATAGTTAGGCGCTTCACCATGTCAAGGCGCCCGGCGGCGGGCTACAGGAACTGCATCTTGCGCTTGAACCCGGGCTTCAGCAGGATGGTCCGGTTCTGCAACATCTCCAGGTCCCCCTCCTGCGTCAGCCGCTGCAAAAGCCTCGTCACGGTCTCCCGGGATACCGACGTGTAACCCGCGAGTTCCTTGTGGGTGAGCCGAAGGGCGATCACCACGCCGCGGGCGTCCGGCACGCCGTGCAGCAGGCTCAGGTGGTTCAGTATGGAGCGCAGCCTCTGCTCCGCATCCGGCAGGGTGATCGCCTTCAGCACCAGTTGCGCCTCGCGCAGGCGCTGGCAGAGCATCGCCACCAACTGGAGCAGGACCTTGTCGTTGCCGAGGAAGAAGGTGTCGAAGGTTTCCTTGGAGATGAGCCCTATCTCGGTGTCCTCCATGGCGATCACCGTGGCGGGGGCGGTCTTCGCGTCGAGCAGCGCCATCTCGCCGAAGACGTCGCCGCGCTTGTGTACGGCGAGGATGCGCTCCGTCCCCTCTCCCCCGAGGTGGACCACGCGGACCTTGCCGCTGAAGACGACATACATGAAGTTGGCGGTGTCCTCCTCGAGAAGGACGATCTGGTTCTTATGGAACTTCTTCTCGAGGATCCTGCGCTGCACCTCGGCGAACGCCTCCTCGTCCAGGTGCGAGAAGAGCGCGATCGACCTGAGCAGTCTCGCGTGGCCGGCCAATTCTCCTTCCGTTCCCGATTTCTTCAACGTGCACCCCCAGATGGGTGATGACCTCACCGCGACAGGCGCAGCACCGAAGTGGCGACCTTGCGAAAGGCCGCGTCGAACTCTTCCGGCTCCGCCGAGACGTATGTGCCGCTTGGCTGGTTCGCGTTGTAGGTATCGACCCCGTTCACGTTCGCCAGCCGCCTCATGATGTTCTCCCCTTTTTCGTTGTTGCCGTACGAGCAGGCCGCCTCGATCTCGCTTAGTTTGGAGCCGCGCCCGATGACGTGGATGATGATCGGGTACCCCTGCGAACCCGATTCTCCCCGCGCCGCGTCGGCCACGTTCTCGGCCATGTTGCGCGCCGCGCGGTCGACGTTGCACCTTTGCTCATCGAAGCTGTTCGCCACGGGGAGAAGCTCCCGCGCCGCGTTGAAGCTTCTGACGGGCACGGTCCCGCTCCAGTCCGTCTCAGGCAGCGTGTTAAGGGACAGGGCCGAACGCCTAAGCGGCGAGCTCACCTCGTCCCTTCGGTACAGCGGGTAGAGGCCTGCGTCCTGCGAGGAGAGGGCTCCGACCGTCTCCCCTGTGCCGGTTCCGAAGCGGGCGGCCATGCCGTTGGGCGCTCCGGCGGCAAAGAGGACGATGATGCGCCGCTTCGATTGCCTCGGCTTCGGCAGGGAGTCCAGTTGCTCCTTGGCAACCCGGAGCGCCTCCTCCGCCGCGGCGTACCCCGGCTCCCGCGCTTCCGGGGCGGCGAGATAATCCTGCATCCTGCCCAGGTCGAATCCTCGTTTCTCCCTGATCCTGAACTCGTCCGGCGCCTCGACGCCGCTTGCAAAACGGATCAAGCCGATGCGGTCCGACTCCGGGTTGAAGTTTCCCAGAAACCTCCCTGCCGCGGCGTTTGCCGCCTCCAGCGCCTGATCGCCCGGTCTTTCCGGGGTTGCCAGCACGAGCACGAGATCCACCGGGGAAAGCGTCGCAGTAGCACTCGCGCTGACGGTGAATTGCCTCGTCCCCACCGCCTTGGCAAAGTATGAGGGGAGCTGCGCCGTGGCGCTCACCGTTACGTTCCAGGACTGGTCCTCTTCCGTGACGACCGTGGTCGGAGCGGCAACCCGTGCACCCAAGAGGCCGTCAGGGTAGTTGGCGGCAAAGAACCTGGCGGCTTCCGCACCCGCAGTCACCTCCCCCTGGGGGGCCACCTTCCCCGCTGCGAGCGCTGCGGCGTCGACCGCCGCGCTCAGCTTGGTCTTCACCAGGTAGGCCATGCCGACGTCTATGGCCAGCCCGATCATCGCCAGGAGAAACGTCGCGGTGAGGACGAACGCGACGAGCACCTGCCCCTTCTCCCTGCCTGCAGGCTCTTTCATGTCCCCCTCCGTACCGTCAGAAGACGGTCCTCGAGTAGAACTGCTTGCCAAGCGTCACCATGCTTCCGGAAAAGAGGCTCCGGTACTCGTAGAAGACCTCCACCACGAAAGCCCTCTCCCCGCTCCCCAGGTTCAGCGCGTCCAGGTCCAACGCCTTTGGGTGCGCCCCACCCGGCGTGTAGGTTCCCACCCTGCTGTCGACCCTCAAGGCCCCTTTCTTCCACGCCTCCTGCGCCTTTATGGTGTCCCCCTGGACCTCGGTGATGTACATCATCCCCCTTTGCGCCATGTCCAGCGGCTGGGCGGTGGCCGCCAGGAGATCCATGATCCCCTGCAGATCCGGTTGCGTCCCCGGAGCGGGACGGGCAGCGAGGTTCGCCCCCTCCCGGCTCACGTTCGATATCACGGTGTTGGCGCGGATGGCGCAGGAGAAATCGTAGATCGCCAGCAGCACGAGCCCGAAAACGAGCAGCAGCAGGGCGAACTCGACGCACGCCTGCCCGCGCACCCGACTCCGGCCGGCACAGGGCCTCATCATTTCCCCTCCTTGGCGGGGAAGTCCTCGTTTCTCATGGTTGATCTGGCGGTGAAGGTGTAGGTAGGGCCGAAGACCGGCCTTAGGACCGGCGTCAGCAGCGGACAGGTATAGGTGAGGCTTACCATGATGAGCCGGTTCGGCTCGCCGGGGTCTCCCCCGTCTTCGACCGGGGCACCGGTGTAGTTGGCAAAGGCGGGGACATCAAGGGGAAGCACGCTCACCTTCGGCTCCTTCGGGTTATGGAGGTTGCGGTCGTAGAGCCCCATGGACTGTTCCCTTACCTTCGCGTTGAGAGCCGCCCTGCGCGATGGCGACCCATCGCTGCAGCCGGTAACGGCGAGCCGCGCCCCCTCCCTTACCGCGTGCTGCATGGTGAGGCGCGCGTAAAAAATCCATCCCAGATCGATGACCGCGAACCCCAGCAGGGAGACGATCACAACCACCAGCGCGAGCTCCACCAACGCCTGCCCCCTTGGGTCGTTCCGCATAAGAAAGCTCCTTGCGCGTTAGCGGTTGCCGGCACCCTCCGGACAAAACAGGCACCAGTATAGGTTAGAGGATTCCAATTTCAAGCCGTCCCCGGGAGAAAAAGGGCCCCGTCCTCGATTCCCGGAGAGCGACCATCGGGAATTCCTCGGGGGGGCTAAAAAAAATCGCTTGCACAATCGTTCCGCCGTCGTAGTATTTTAAAGTTTTTTAATTTCATACACAATTTAATGATTGTTACGAGTCCTGATCACTAACAACCAGCGGCACGGCAGATATCCGAAGTTGAAGCAATTGTTTGAATCAGGAGGTCTGAAATTCATCACCGGCACAACATCCAATAGAATCAGTAGTGCAAACAACATCACAGCGATGTTGTACTGAAGTCCGGGTGGTAGATACTCCAACAGCAGCCATCAAAAGGGAGGTCATCATGTCTGTGAAAGAGAAAGTGTCAAGCAAGATGAAGTGTTTGTTCAGAAACATCAGTGGGCAAGGGTTGGTCGAGTACGCTCTGATACTGGTGCTCATCGCGATCGTCGTGATGGTTGCTGTCAGAACCCTCGGCAGGACGACCAGCACCGTGTTCACGGACGTCAACACCAACCTGAGTGCCCGCTGAAACGGCTCCCGTGGGGTCACCTGTGCGCGCACTCCGCCGCAGGTGACCCTTGGCATCGCCTTTAGAAGGGCGCCTCCCCCGGATCCGGCACACCGCATGTGGCTGCCGGCGCACGTGAACGAGGAGGAAACGTATGACCCGCCCCAGCACCGTCGCAGTGGTCTCGGTATTCGCGTTGCTGTTCGCCGTGGCCGCGGCCTGGCTCTCCTACACCTACCTGCAAAGGGAAATGGCTACCTTCAAGGCGGTCCAACCGCAAAAGATCGTCGTCGCCGCGGCGGACATCCCGGTCGGATCCACAATCAAGGAGGCGCAGCTTAAGGTGACGAGCTGGCCCAAAGACAGCATCCCCCCCGGCAGCAGCCCGGAGCCGGAGCCCCTGGTGAACCGGGTGGCGGTTCGCCCGATCAACGGCGGCGACGCCGTCACCGAGGCGAAACTAAAACCCGGGTCCGGGGCTCCCGGCAGCGGCTTCATGACCTACGTGGTGCCGCAGGGGCACCGTGCCGTCACCGTCGCGGTGAATGAAGTGGCGGGGGTTGCCGGGTTTCTCACCCCGAGCGACCGGGTCGACGTCGTCGTGACCATGCCCCTGCCGGAAAATGAAAGAGACAGCATCAGCAGAATCGTCCTCGAGAATGCCCCCGTGCTCGCCACCGGCCAGATCACCGACCAGAAGGGGGGAAAGCCCGTGGTGGTGCCGACCGTCACCCTGGACCTCACGCCGGAGGACTCGGAAAAGCTGGTGCTTTCCGCTGGCAAGGGATCGCTGCAACTGCTGCTTCGAAACATCTCCGACAGCGCCCCGGTCGCCTCCCATGGCATCACCGTATCGAAGCTTTTGGGGGTGCAGGCCGCCCGCACGCCGCAACCGGCGGCACCCCGTGCCCCAAAGGCGCGACCGAAGAGGGAGGCGAAACCGATGCCGGGAGCCTCCTACACCCTGGTGATCGTCAGGGGATCAGAGAAGTCTTCACGACAATACCCCGAGTGAAAATGCCGAGAAAGCGACCGCTTCCGAATCGGACGAGGTGACCCATGATGTTTCTCCGCGCCCTTAAAAGCCTGGCGTTTGCCGTGACGCTGCTGATGGCGGCACTTTCCCCCAAAGCGGCCTCGGCCGGGGTCCCGACCATGGTGACCGTCAACAAGGGGGTCGTGCTGACGCTGAAGCAGCCGGCGACCTATATCACCATCACCGACCGCGACATCATCGACGTCCCGGATCCCCCGCGACGCAACCAGATCCTCATCAACGGCAAGAAGATCGGCAATACCAATTTGGTCGTGTGGGAGCAAAACAGCGACAAGCCCATCTTCTTCGACGTGAGCGTGGTCGGGGACCGGGAAGGGATCGAGTCGCTCTTTGAAGACTGGGCGCCCGACGACGACATCAACGTGCAGTTCGCTCAGGACACCCTGGTCCTTTCCGGGAGCGTCGCCAGCGAAGCCACCCTGAAAAGGGCGGAGGAGATCGCCAAGGCGTACGCGCCCAAGGTGCTGAACCATCTCACCATCGAGCCCTCCGCGCAGGTCCTGCTCCAGGTCAAGGTGGCGCAGGTGGATCGCACCTCGCTCAAGCAGCTGGGGATCAGTGCCATGGTCAAAGGGACCAGTGCCGAGGGGTTCCTGAACCTGATCGGGGCGCCAAGCAGCACTAGCTCCTCCGCGGGACTCAAGGGGATAGCCGGCTCGGTCCCCGCCCTCACCTCGTTCGATCCCCTCGACCCGTTCACCGTCGGCGTCTCCTACTTCCCGGCCGGGATCGGGGCGGTGCTGCAGGCGCTCAGCAGCAAGGGGCTCGCGAAGATCCTCGCCGAACCCAACCTCTTGGTGAAGAGCGGACAGGAAGGGGATTTTCTGGCAGGGAGCAAGATCCCGTACAACGTGGTGGTGAGTACCGGCGGGACCGCCACCACCTCCATCGTCTTCGAAACGGTCGGGGTGAAGCTGAGGTTCAAACCCGAGGTGCTGCCAAGCGGCCTCATCAACCTGAAGATCGATCCGGCCGAGGTGAGCAGCATCGCCGGAACGCTCGCCGTGAACGGCTACCCCATCATCGACACGCGTGACGTGCGCACAAGCGTCGAGCTGCGCGAGGGGGAGAGCCTGGTCCTCGCGGGGCTGCTTCAGGAAGAGCAGGTGAGGAACATGTCGAAGATTCCGCTCCTTGGGGACATCCCGATCCTCGGCTCGCTTTTCAGGGCCACGGACAAGGAGATGAGAGAAAAGGACCTCGTATTCTTCATCACGCCGAAGATCGTGCAACCTACGCCTCCGGGAGAGGCCACCGTGCTCCCCACGGACCAGGTGAAACCGGAAGAAAAACGGGAGTTCGACTGGATACCAAAGACACGCTAGCGGCGGTGCCGGTTGCCGACAGGTGACACCGGGGAAGGTCCGGTGAAGGGGCTCAAGATGACTGCCGAGTTTTCCATTGCCATCATCGACGAGGACAGCGCGGCCCGAGAGGCGCTCCAGTCTTCCCTAAAGATGTATGCCGAATCGATCACCGTAACGGGAACCGTGGAGCATGCCACGCGGGAGACCTCGCTTTCCAAGGGGGTCCCAAACGTCGTGTTCCTGGGGGTCGGGACGGTCGAGAAGGGGATCCGTGACATCCGCGCCATCACCGCCCGATTCCCCAGAGCCTCGGTCATCGCCTGTTCGGCCGAGAAAAGCGTCGAAGGCTTCATGGCACTCATGCGCGCCGGTGCGGTGGAATACCTGCTGCGCCCCATCGCGCCCGAGGATCTGGACCAGTCCATGCGGAAGGTAGGGCGCCTGCTTTTCCCGATCGCCCCCCAGGCGACCCCGGCAGGGGAGATCATCGTCGTCTACAACCCGATCGGCGGCATGGGGACCACCACCATCGCGGTCAACCTTGCCGCGGCGTTAGCCGAGGAGGGCGCCAAGGTCGCCATGGTGGACCTGAACCTGGAAGCCGGCGACGTCAGCACCTTCCTGAACGTGAATCCCGCCTACACCCTGAGCAGCGTCACGAGCAACATGGAGCGCCTCGACGCGGAGTTCCTGATGGGGGTGATGACGCGCCACAGCTCCGGTCCCTACATCCTCACCGAGCCGCTGGAGGTGGACGAGGCGGTCTCCATCACGCCTGAGCAGGTGCAGCGCGTGCTGGAACTGCTCCGCGGGATCTTCTCCTATGTCGTGGTCGACGCGGTGGGGCTTTTGGCCGGCTGCAACACCTCCATCCTTTCCAGCGCCAACCTCATCCTCTTCACCACGACCCTTAGCCTCCCCGCCCTCAAACACACCAAGCGCTACATATCCGCCATGGAGGCCAGAGGGCTTGGAAGCGACCGGGTGAAGCTCGTCATCAACCGGTACCTCCCCAGGGCGGACATCCAGCTCAAAGACGCGGAAAAGGTACTGGGCATCCCGGTGTTCCAGGCCATCCCCAACGAGTACGGCGACGTGGTCGCCTCGATAAACAAAGGGATCCCGGTAATCAAGCTGCTGCCCAAGTCACCGGTCAGCAGGGCGATAAAGGGGCTAGCCGAGCGCATCAGACGCTAGGGCGCCGGGCTCTGCGCCGGGACGCGGCCAGGGTACCGAAAAGGGGGTAGCTATGCTGCTGGACGACCCGCTTGGGAAGGCAGGCGAAGACGCCGTCATGGCGGAAGACGATCAGTTGAAGGAGATGAAGACCCGCATCCACCGGCGCCTGATCGACACCATCGACCTCGCCAAGATGGACCTGATGAGAAGCTGCGAGATGACGGACCAGATCCGCGGCATCATCGAGACCCTCATCACCGGGGAGGGGATCCCGCTGAACCAGAAGGAGCGGGACCGGCTGGTCCGGGAGATCCAGCACGAAACCTTCGGCCTCGGGCCGCTCGAGCCCCTGCTCGCCGACGACAGGATCTCCGACATCCTCGTCAACAACAGCTCGAGCGTCTACATCGAGCGGGAGGGAAGGCTCTTTAGGACCCCGGTTCGCTTTAGGGACAACGCACACCTGATGCAGATCATCGAGCGCATCGTCTCCAAGGTGGGAAGGCGCATCGACGAATCCGCCCCTTACGTCGACGCGAGGCTTCCCGACGGCTCCCGGGTGAACGCCATCATCCCCCCGCTGGCCCTCGACGGACCGGTCCTCTCCATCCGCCGTTTCGGGCGCGACCCTCTCACCATGACAGACCTGGTGCAGTTGGAAACGGTCGACGAGCGCATGGCGCAACTGCTCGAGGCGGCGGTGCAGACGCGCCTCAACATCCTCGTCTCGGGCGGCACCGGGACGGGAAAGACGACCCTTTTGAACGTCCTGTCCGCCTTCATCCCGGAAGGGGAGCGGGTGGTGACCATCGAGGACTCGGCCGAGCTTAAGCTAAAGCAGGAACACGTGGTGCGCCTGGAGACGAGGCTGCCGAACCTCGAGGGACGGGGCGAGGTGAATTCACGCGACCTTTTGCGCAACGCCCTCAGGATGCGGCCGGACCGGATCATCATCGGCGAGGTGCGCGGCGCCGAGGCGCTCGACCTTTTGCAGGCGATGAACACCGGGCACGACGGCTCCCTCTCCACCGTCCACGCGAACACCACCCGCGACGCCCTCTCCCGCCTGGAAACCATGGTGCTCATGTCCGGCGTGGAACTCCCGGAGCGGGCCGTAAAGGAGCAACTTGCCTCGGCCCTGAACCTCGTGCTGCAGCTCGTGCGCTTCTCCGACGGCACCCGCAAGGTGGTGAAGCTCTCGGAGATCACCGGGATGGAAGGGAACACCATCGTGATGCACGACGTGATGGTCTTCCAGCAGCAGGGGATCGACCGGGAGGGAAGGGTCGTCGGGGAGTTCGTCACCACCGGCGTCCGTCCCCTCTTCGCCGAACGGTTCCGGCTTTTCGGCATAGAGCTCCCCCAGGCCATGTTCTAGCCAGGAGACGGTCATGCTCATCCCCATCGTCACCTTCGTCTTCCTCACCGCCCTCTTCGCCTTCGGCGCCGCCTGCCTTTACCTCCTGCAGCGAAGCGCCTCGCCACGCACCGAGCTGAAAAGGCGCCTGCAGCAGCTGGCAGGGACGGACCGGGAGCTCCCTCCGGAACTGCAGGCGCGCTTGGTCGAGCAGGCCCGCCGTGCCGGCGCCCTGGTGACCGGTACGCCACTCGCACGCAGCGTTGCCAAGAGGCTTGAGCTGGCGGGGCTGTCAATCCCCCCCGCCGCGGTACTTGCGGGTAGCGCCCTCAGCGTGGTCGCGGCGGCAGCGGCAGCGGCGCTCGTGACGGGAAAGGCGGCACCCGCAGCGGCGGCGGCCGCGGCCGTCGTCGGCGCCATTGAGATCGCGCTTCGCTTGAGGATCTCGCACCGGCACGAACGCTTCACCGAGCTCTTACCCGATGCGCTCACCATGATCGCCCGTTCGCTCCGCGCCGGGCACTCCCTCGCCGTCGCGGTGCAGCTCGTGGCCGAGGAAGTCCCCCCTCCGGTCGGCCCCCTCTTCAGGACGGCGCACGAGCAGCAGCAGTTGGGGCTCAGGATGGTGGACGCCCTCACCGCGATGAACGAACGGATGGAAAGCCTCGACCTCAGGTTCTTCACCACCATGGTGACCATCAACGCCGAGATCGGCGGCAACCTCTCCGAACTTCTCGACAAGCTCGCCGGGACCATACGGGAGCGGCTGAAGATCAGGCGCCAGGTGAGGGTCTACACCGCGCAGGGGAGGATGTCCGGCTACGTCCTGGGAGCCCTCCCCCTGATCGCCTTCCTGGTCTTCAACAGTGCCAGTCCCGAGTACGAGTCCGCGCTTTTGAAAGAGCCGACCGGCCTGGTCATCCTGGTCCTCGCGGCACTGCTGCAGGTGGTCGGGCTCGCCATCATCAGGAAGATCATCAACATCCGCATCTAGAGGTGCGCCATGCTCTACCTCATATCCTTCACCGTGTTCTGCACCGCGCTTTTTCTGTGCGCCGCCCTGTACGGCTTCCTCACCAGGCGGAGCACCGTCGCCCAGCGTCTCTCCGCTTTTTTCCCGGCGGGGGATAAAACGGCAGCGACCAGGGAATCCGCATCGGGCGCTTGGGCCGGGAAACTGACCCGCATCGGCGAACGGGTGAAGCTCCCAAAGGGGGAGAACTCCCGTTACCGCAAGGCGCTGGTTGCTGCCGGATTGCGCAGGGACACCCTGCATGCCTTCATCGGGAGCAAGCTTATGCTCGCCGTATTACTGCCCCTTCCCTACCTGCTCCTGGCCGCCGCCCCCGGCCATGACTATTTCAGCGCCGACACCCTGCTCATCACCTCCGCGTTGACCGTCTGCGGATACCTCCTGCCGAGCTTATGGCTCAAGCGGCGGGTCAAGCGCCGCCAGGAGGCGATATTCCACGCCCTGCCGGACCTGCTCGACCTGGTCACCCTTTGCGTCGAGGCGGGGCTCAGCATGGACGCGGCGCTGCTCAAGGCCTCGGAGACCCCGCAGTTCGGTAAAAACCCGCTCACCGCGGAGATCCGGCAGGTGAACATGGAAACCCGCGCCGGTAAGCCCCGCATGGAGGCCCTGAAGGACATGGCGCTGCGGACCATGGTGGATGACCTGAGGTCCTTCGCCACCATGCTCTCCCAGACCGAGCGGTTCGGCACCGGGCTCGGCCAGGCGCTGCGCACCTTTTCCGACGACCTGAGAACAAGGCGACGTCAGATGGCGGAGGAGGAGGCGGCAAAGACCACGGTAAAGCTCATCTTCCCGCTCGTGTTCGCCATTTTCCCGGCGCTTTTGGTGGTCGTTCTCGGGCCGGCCATGGTGCAGATAGCGAAGGTGTTCAAGTAAGCGCACGGTGCGCGAAACCGGAGCCCAATCCACCCAGAAGGAGGTGAGGCGCATGAAGATCGATTTCAACACGTTCGTCCTGCTCATCATTTCGGTCCAGCTGGCACTGGGGTACGTGAAGTCCTCCAGAAAGTAACCCCTACCCCCTCTTGCCGGCCCCGGCGCCGGCAAGAGGCCCTACCCCCCTGCCTTCCCCTCCCTGATACGCACCAAACACACCACACCCTCCCGACTCCGCTCCCCCCTTCCTCCGGGCGCCGCCCGACTTCTTCCAATGAAGATTCCCGACCCCAAAGATAAATTAAAGTGGCGGGCACGTATGCCGATAAGCGTCTCATCATATAACACTGGTTGTTTGTTGCGGAAACTCCCGTACTGAATAGGGAAAACACCTTATGGGGCCTGACGATCATGCCAAAAAAAGGTTTTGTTAATGACGTAAACATCACACTGGACGGCGACTGCACCATGGAGCGGGTCACCGACCTGCACGCGCTCCTCGCCGAGCGCTGCGCGCCCCTCACCGGGACGCCCCCCTCCGCGGCGGTGGTGCACGTCGACCTGGCACGGGTGACCGGGATCGACGCCTGCGGCTGCCAGCTCCTCGCGCTCTTTCTGGAGCAGTTGAGGCGCCAGGGCATCGCCGCCAGCGCGGAGAACGCCGAGCCCGAGATCAGGGAGAGGGTCGAGCTGCTCGGTTTCTGCGCTCTTTTCTCCGGGGGACAACCGCAACCGTAACCAGACCGGCCCAAAGCCGGCGCGATCGACCGCAACGAAGGGACAAGCATGACGACTGCAGGCGGGGAACAAAGCGGCGTTGATCTGAAACGCTTCAACGAGGTGTTCTTCGAGGAGTGCGCGGAGAACCTGGCGCAGATGGAGCAGATCCTCATCTCGCTCGGGGACCGGGAGCCGGACCAGGAAGAGATGAACGCCATCTTCCGTGCCGCCCACTCCATCAAGGGGGGCGCAGGCATCTTCGGCTTCGAGGACATGACCGTGGTGACCCATGTCATGGAATCGCTTTTGGACCGGCTCAGAAACCACGAGATCGCCTTCGCCCCCGGCATGATCGATCTCTTCCTCGAGGCCGGCGACGCCATAGCCATGCAACTAGCCGGTCACCGCGACGGAAAACCGGTGCAACAGGAGGCGATCGACCGGGTGCGCGCCAGGCTGCAGCAGACCATAGATGGTGGCACGTCACAGGCGTCCACCGCCCCCGTGTCCCAGACGCAGACGCAGGCGCCGCCCGCAGGAGAGCTCCCGACGAGCTACCGACTCGCCTTCACACCGGAACCCGAGATCTTCATGAGGCGGGTCAGGATGGAGAGCATCATCGCCGAGCTCGCCGACCTCGCCGAGGCGGGAACCTTCCGCTGCGAGGCACGGCTCGCCGAAGTCCCGGACTTCGCAGGCTTCGACCCCGAGTGCTGCATCACCCGATGGGAGTTCGCCCTCGTCTCACGGGCAAACAGGGACCAGCTAGCCGACGTCTTCATGTTCGTGGCGGACGAAGACCAGCTCAAAATCGAGGAGCAACCCGCGGAGCGGCGCACGCAGGCGCAGGACGCGCAAGGCGAGCCCGCGCTCCCGGTCGAGGGGAGGCGCGCCTACGACCGCAACGAAACCGCCCCGGGCGCCTTCGGCAGACGCTGCGGCGAGGCTGAATCGTCGATCAGGGTGAACGTAACCAAGGTGGACCAGTTGGTGAACCAGGTCGGCGAGCTACTCATCACCCAGGCGATGCTGAGCCAGGTCTCGGTCGGGCTCGACCCGATGCTGCACCAGTCGCTGCAGCGCGGCCTCGCCCAGTTGGAGCGCAACACCCGGGACCTGCAGGCGAGCGTCATGTCGATCCGGCTCGTCCCGATCAGCATCGTCTTCAGCCGCTTCCCGCGCCTCGTGCGCGAGATAGCGGCGAAGCTCGGCAAGCAGGTGGAACTGAAGACGGCCGGCGACAGCACCGAACTCGACCGCGGCCTCATCGAAAAGATCTCCGATCCCCTCACCCACCTCGTGCGCAACGCCCTCGACCACGGGCTGGAAAGCCCGGAGAAACGGGTTGCTGCCGGCAAGAATCCGGTCGGAACGCTGCAGCTCTCCGCCTCCCAGGTGGGTGGAAGGATCGTTATCGACGTCATCGACGACGGCGCGGGGCTCAACCGGGAGAGGATCCTCGCCAAGGCGGCGGAAAACGGCATCCCATGCTCGGAGACGATGAGCGACGAAGAGGTGTGGCAGCTCATCTTCGCCCCAGGCTTCTCCACCGCGAGCGAGATCACCGACCTCTCCGGGCGCGGCGTCGGGATGGACGTGGTGCTGAAGAACGTCCAGGCGATCGGGGGGCGCGTGCAGATCGCCTCCGAGCCGGGAAAAGGGGTGCGGGTGACCATAAGCCTCCCGCTCACCCTGGCCATCCTGGACGGGCTCTCGGTGGCGGTGGGAGAAGAGAAGTTCATCGTCCCGCTCAACGTGGTGATCGAATCGCTGCAACCGAAGGCGGAGCAGTTGAAGACGGTCAACGGGCGCGAGGTGGTCCAGGTGCGCGGGGAATACCTCCCCATCCTGAAGCTCCACTCGATCTTCAACCTGGAGACCTGCGTGACCGAGCCGTGCCGGGGGATCCTGGTGCTGGTGGAGGCGGACGGCGAACGCGGGGCGGTGATGGTGGACGCCCTTTTGGACGAACAGCAGGTCGTGGTGAAGAGCATCGAGACCAATTACCGCCGGGTCGAAGGGAGCGCCGGGGCGACCATCCTGGGCGACGGGCGCGTGGCGCTTATCCTCGACCTCCCGGAGCTTTTTTCGATGCACAAGCAGCTTTAAAGGGAAGGAGGCCAAAGAACCATGCAAGAGACGGCACAAAACGGCTCCGAACAGCTAGGGGTGGCGCAGGCGGCGGCTGAGTACCTCACCTTCACGCTGGGAAGCGAGAGCTACGGGATCGACATCCTCAAGGTGCAGGAGATCAGGGGGTACGACAGCGTCACCCGGATCGCCAACACCCCCGCGTTCATCAAAGGGGTGATCAACCTGCGCGGGGTCATCGTCCCCATCGTGGACCTGCGCATCAAGTTCAACGTGGGGGAGGCGACCTACCACGAGTTCACCGTGGTGATCATCATCAACGTGCTCGGCAAGGTGGTGGGGATCGTGGTGGACGGCGTCTCCGACGTGGTGGCGCTTCCCAGGGAAAGCATCAAGCCGGCGCCGGAGCTGGGCGCGTCGCTCGACACCCGCTACATCACGGGGCTTGGGACGCTCAACGACCAGATGCTGATCCTGGTGGACATCGAAAAGCTGATCGGCAGCGACGAACTGCAGATCGTAGACAGTGCGGCTGACAATTCCCAGAGCGAGGTGGTGAACCAATGAAAACGGCACGTTTCAAAGACTGGAAGATACTCACGAAGATCCTCAGCATCTCGGTTGCCACCATTTTCATGATGGTACTCGGCGTGATGCTCTACGTGCTCCCCTTCATGCAGAACAAGCTGATGGACGAGAAGATACAGGCGACGAAGGCGGTGGTCGACGTGGCCTATGACGTCGTCACCAGCAACTACAACGCGGTGCAGCAGGGGAAAAAGACCCTGCAGCAGGCCCAGGCGGATGCGCTGAAGCAGATCTCCGAGATGAGGTACCAGGGGAACGAATACTTCTGGGTGAACGACATGGACACCAAGGTGCTCATGCACCCGATCAAGCCGGAGCTGATCGGCAAGACCCAGTACGACAACAAGGACCCCAACGGCAAGCGGCTCTACGTCGAGTTCGTGAACGTCTGCAAGGAAAAAGGCGAAGGGGTGGTCGACTACATGTGGGCGAAACCCGGCTCCACCGTCCCCGTCCCTAAGATCTCCTACGTGAAGCAGATGAAGGAGTGGGGCTGGGTCGTGGGAAGCGGCATCTACGTCGACAACGTGAAAGCCGAGATGGACATGATCCGCTGGAAGATCATCGGCGGCACCGCGGCGCTTGCCGCCCTCATCTTCGTCTTCGCCTGGTTCGTCGCGCGCCGTATCAAGGAGGCGCTCGACCAGGCCATCGGGGCATCCAGGCGCATCGCCTCCGGCGACCTCACCGGACACATCTCGGTGGAGAGCAGGGACGAGACCGGCGAACTCCTCGCCTCGCTGAAGGAGATGAACGAGGGACTCGCCCACATCGTTGGGGACGTGAGAAACGGCGCCGAATCGATCGCCACGGCGACCGAGGAGATCGCGGCGGGGAACGCCGACCTCTCCCAGCGCACCGAGGAGCAGGCGAGCGCCCTCGAGGAGACCGCCTCCAGCATGGAGGAGCTCACCTCGACGGTTAAGCAGAACGCCGACAACGCCCAGGCGGCGAACCAGCTCGCCATCAACGCCTCCGGGGTCGCGGTCAAGGGTGGCGAGGTGATCAACCGCGTGGTGCGCACCATGGAGTCGATCACCGACAGCTCCAAGAAGATCTCGGACATCATCGGCGTCATCGACGGCATCGCTTTCCAGACCAACATCCTGGCCCTCAACGCCGCGGTCGAGGCGGCGCGCGCCGGCGAGCAGGGAAGAGGGTTCGCGGTCGTCGCCGCCGAGGTGAGAAGCCTCGCGCAAAGAAGCGCCGCGGCAGCCAAGGAGATCAAGTCGCTCATCGAGGACTCGGTCGCCAAGGTCCAGGACGGCAGCCGGCTCGTCGAGGAGGCGGGGCGCACCACACAGGACATCGTCACCAGCATCAAGCGCGTGACCGACATCATGGCCGAGATCTCGGCCGCGTCGATCGAGCAGTCCTCCGGGATCGAACAGGTCAACACCGCGATCACCCAGATGGACGACGTCACCCAGCAAAATGCCGCACTGGTGGAAGAAGCCGCGGCGGCGGCCGAGTCTCTCGAAGAGCAGGCCCAGCAGCTCGTTTCCGTCGTGGCCCGCTTCACCCTGGAGCAGGCGCAGAAGCAGGCAGCGCCGCCGGCGGAGAAGCGCAAGCTCACCCGCGCGGCGGCAAAGCCCCAGGTGCAGGAGAAAAAGGCAAAACCCGTAGCGGCATCGGCAGGGGCAAGAGTCCCGGAACAACGTCTGGCACGCGCAGCGGAAGCGGAGCCGGACGATGACTGGAAGGAGTTCTGAGAACCGAGGCACCCCGTAACGCGCCGCTTCCCCTGACGGGGGGGGGAGCGGCGCTTCACCCGGGGCAGTTCGAGTTCACCGCTGACGACTTCGCGCGCATCCGGGCCTTCATCTACCGCTACGCGGGGATCGCCCTTGCCCCGGGGAAGATGGACATGGTCTACAGCCGCCTCGCGCGACGGCTGCGGGCGCGCGGCGTCGCCACATTCTCCGACTACATCTCGATCGTGGAGGGGGGCGAGCCTGAGGAGGTGGAGGCCTTCATCAACGCCCTCACCACCAACATGACCTCCTTCTTCCGGGAGCCGCATCACTTCAGGACCCTGGCCGAGCGTTTGGCGCAACGCCCGGCGGGGCGTGCGGTCACCATCTGGAGTTGCGCATCGTCCAGCGGCGAGGAGCCCTACTCGATAGCCATGACCGCTCTCGACGCCCTCGGCGGGAAAAACCAGGCGAGCATCCTCGCCACCGACATCGACACCAACGTGCTCGCACGGGGGCGCGAGGGGATCTACCCGGTCGACCAGCTGGACAAGGTGTCAGAGGCGTACCGCAGACGTTTCTTCCTGCGCGGCGACGGGAAAAACGAGGGGTTCGTCCGGGTGAAGGAGGAGCTGCGCCGCATGGTCTCCTTCAAGCGGCTGAACCTCCTAGACCATGAGTGGCCCATGCGCGGCAGGTTCGACTTCATCTTCTGCCGCAACGTGATGATCTACTTCGACAGGAACACCCAGCAGGCGATCCTGGAGCGGATCGCCCGGGTGCTGCAACCCGACGGGCTCCTCTTCGTGGGGCACTCGGAAAGCCTGCATCACGCCCAGGACCTCTTCAGGATCTGCGGCAACACGACCTATGCATTGAGGAGCTGACGGTGGCGAAAAGGGGGAAACAGCAGGAGCCGGCGCGCTACTTCGACCAGGAGTTCGCAACCGAGGCGGTGAAGATCGTGGCGGGCGAGTTCTTTGCCACCTCCGAGGAACTCGCCATCACCACGCTTCTTGGTTCCTGCGTGGCCGTCTGTCTCTACGACATCGAGCGCGGCGTTGGCGGCATGAACCACTTCATGCTCCCGGATCTGCAAAAAGGAGGCGACGCCACCCCCTGCGCCGGCCTCTGCAACACGGAGTCGCGCAGTTGCGCCCGCTACGGCAGTTGCGCGATGAGGCGCCTCATGGCGCAGTTGGAGCTTCTGGGCGCGGACCGCAGGCGCCTGGCGGCGAAGGTTTTCGGTGCGGGGCGCGTCATGGCGACCGCCGCCGATATCGGCGGAAGCAATGCGGCCTTCGCCATCGACTACTTGAAAAGACAGGGGATCCCCATCGTCGCCTCGGACCTTGGGGAGTGCTGCCCCAGAAAGGTGATCTTCTTCCCAAAAACCGGTCGCGCCCTCGTGAAAAGGATGCGCAACCCGCAGGAACAAACGCGATGCCCATAAAGGTGATCATAGTAGACGACTCCGCGCTGATCCGGTCGCTTCTGACCGAGATCATCGACGCCGAACCCGACCTCAAGGTGGTGGGGACGGCGCCGGACCCGCTCGCGGCGCGGCAGAAGATAAAGGAACTGAACCCGGACGTCATCACCCTGGACGTCGAGATGCCCAAGATGGACGGGCTGGTCTTTCTCGAGAAGCTGATGCGGCTGCGCCCCATGCCGGTGGTGATGGTCTCCTCGCTTACCGAGAAGAGTTCGACGGTGACGCTGCGGGCGCTGGAGCTTGGCGCCTTCGATTTCGTCACCAAGCCGAAGATCGACATCCGCAGCGGGCTCATGGAGTACGCGCAGGAACTCACCGAAAAGATCCGCTGCGCCCACCTCTCCTTCCGCAACCGGGGTGCTGCGCGGAGCGTGCCGCAGGTCGAGCGAAAGCTCACCGCCGACGCGGTGCTCCCAAGCGCCCGTCAGCACTTTTCCACGACTGAAAAGGTGATCGCCGTCGGCTCCTCCACCGGGGGGACCGAAGCGCTCAAGGCCTTCCTGACCCAGCTCCCGCCGGACTGCCCGGGGATCCTCATCACGCAGCACATGCCTGAGACCTTCACGCGCACCTTCGCGGCACGGCTGAACGGCCTTTGCGCGCTGGCGGTGAAGGAAGCGGAGCACGGCGAGCGTGTGCTGCCGGGGCACGCCTACATAGCGCCCGGCAACCGGCACATGATGCTCGCCAGAAGCGGCGCCAACTACACCATCGCCCTGGACGACGGTCCCCCGGTGTCGCGGCACCGCCCCTCGGTGGACGTCCTTTTCCGCTCCACGGCCAACTGCGCCGCCGCCAACGGCCTCGGCATCATCATGACCGGCATGGGGGACGACGGCGCCGCCGGGATGCTCGAGATGCACCAGGCGGGGGCGAGGACCTTCGCCCAGGACGAGGAGAGCTGCGTCGTATTCGGCATGCCCCGTGAGGCAATCGCCCGAGGCGGCGTGGACGAGGTGGTCCCCCTGTCCGAGATGGCGCATCGCCTCCTTGGCTGGCTCGCTTCGCACGGCAAGCGCAGCTTCAGGGTTTGAGCCATTTTCGGCGACCACAACAAGCAGACTGACAACGCGGGGTCTGAACGCCTTTTGCCGTAACCGGAGAAAAGAAATTTGAACCATCTCAAGATGGCAACCGAAAAGGTCCCCATACTCCTGCTGATTACGGCGGTCGCCATCGCCTTCGTCATGATGGTAGCGAACCGTCTCGTGCTGGAGCAGATCCGCGAGGAGGCGGTGCGCCAGGCGACCCGGCAGCAGGAGAGCAGCATGGCGGCCTTCTGGGAGCAGGCCAGCCGCCGCGGCAACCTTTTCCACATCGAGGACGGCAGGATGATCCTCGGCGACTATTACGTGCTTAACGGCAGCAACGAGATCCCGGACCGGATCTTCCACATCACCGGCAGCCGCGCGACCATCTTCATGGGCGACACCCGGATCGCCACCAACGTGATGAAGGCGGACGGAACCCGGGCGATCGGGACGAAACTCACCGGCCCGGCGTACGATACCGTCTTCCGGCAGGGGATGCGCTACCGCGGCAGCGCGGACATCCTCGGCATCCCCTACTTCACCGCATACGACCCGGTCCGGGACGCAAGCGGCAAGGTGATCGGCGCCCTCTTCGTCGGCGTGAAGCAAAGCGAGTACCTCGCGCGCTACAAGGGGATCGCCCTGAAGATCACCGCGATAAACGGCACCCTCGCCGCGATCTTCGTGCTCTTCGCCGTTCTTTTGATCCTCAATCGCAGGCAGTCGGAGCGGGAGATAAGGACGCAGCTGCTTTTCCAGCAGCACCTGCTCGATACCATCCCCAGTCCGATCTTCTCCAAGGACGCCCTGGGGCGCTACACCCTGTGCAACAAGGCCTTCCAGTCCTACGTGGGGCTTACCCGCGAGGAGCTGATCGGCAAATCGGTCTTCGAGCTCTGGCCGGAAGAACTGGCGCAGCGCTACTACGACATGGACCGGGAAATCATGGAGGCGACCGGAACGCAGATCTACGAATCGCAGGTGTGCTACGCCGACGGCTCGCTGCGCGACGTCATGTTCCACAAGGCCTCCTTCCGTGACGAGCACGGCACCCCCGGCGGCCTGGTGGGGGTGATCCTCGACATCACCGAGAGAAAGGCGGCCGAAAAGGAGCGCAGCCTGATGGAGGCCCAAAGGCACCGCTCGCGCATGATGGAGTCGCTCATGATCCAGCTGAACCACGACCTGAACACGCCGCTCACCCCTCTTTTCGCCCTGCTGCCGATGATAAGGCGGAAGGTGGAGGACGCGGGCGTGGACCGGATGCTGGAGATCTGCCAGCAGTGCGTGAACCAGATCCAGGGTTTGGCGGGAAAGTCCTTCGACCTGGTGCGCATCTCCTCGGAGCGCCCGAGGCTCCTTCCGGTGAACCTCGCCGTCGCGGCGGACAGCGCGATGGGCGACGTCGCCGAGGCCCTTGCCGAGCGCGGCGTGATCTGCTGCAACGCCATCGACCCGGAACTCAAGGTGCTGGGATCGGCTGAACAGCTCACCCTCCTCTTCAAGAACCTGTTGAGCAACGCGGCACGTTACGCGGCGCAAAACGGCAAGGTGGTGCTCTCCGCCACCGGCTGGGAGGACGAGGTCGTGGTATCGGTGCGGGATGACGGCGTGGGGCTCGACCGGGAACACCTGAACCTCATCTTCGACGAGTTCTACAAGGCGGACAGCGCGCGCCACGACCTAACCACGCAGGGGCTCGGGCTCGCCATCTGCAAGAGGATCGTCACCAACCACGACGGCAGGATCTGGGCGGAGAGCCCAGGTCCCGGCCTTGGCACCACCATTTTCTTCACCCTCAAGGGGGACGGTTCCGGAGACGCGTTTCCGGCACTGTACGACATATGAAATATCTTTCCGTTGATCAACTGAAACTCCGCATCGGCATCACCGTCGCCGTCGTGACCTGCGCGGCGCTCGGCATCCTCACCCTCGGGCTCTTTCATATCGGCCGCACCGGAGGGTGGACCTCGCTGTTGCAGTCGGTGCTCATCCTGCTTTTGTGCATGGCCCTCGCGGTGCTCGCCCGGCTGCTGTTCGCCCACCTGGAGCACTTCGAGGAGACCCGGCGCATCATCGAGGAGCAGCGGACGGAACTCGCCCTGAAGGCGGCCCAGATCGACGCGGCCAACGACAGCATCGTGCAGACCGACGAGGAGGGGCGCCTGATCCACTTCAACCAGGCGTTCAGCCGCATGACAGGCTACTCGCCCGAGGAACTGGCCGGGCTTAAACTGCACCAGATCGAGCCCCCCGAATGCGCGGCGCAGATAGAGCCGACCATCCGTCTCATCACCGAGTGCGGCGAAGCCGCCTTCGAGAGCGCCTACCGGGCCAAGGACGGCCGGGTGATCCCGGTCGAGGTGCGGGCGCGGACCATGGAGAGCCGGGGAGCCCTGCTCATCCTGAACATCGCCCGCGACATCACCCAGAGAAAACGGGCCGAGATAAGGGAGCAAAGCCGCCTGAAAACGCTGGAGCGGGTCGCCTCGGACGCACCCCTCGAGGAACTCCTCACCTCGGTGGTCAGCTTCGTCGAAGAGTCCATCCCCGGATCGCTCTGCTCCATCCTCCTCATCGACAACTCCGGGACCAAGCTGCACCACGGCGCGGCCCCCTCCTTCCCCAGCGCCTTCAACGAGGCGATGGACGGGCTGCAGATCATCAAGGGGAACGGCTCCTGCGGCACGGCCGCCTTTCTGCGGCAGCGCGTGGTGATCGAGGACCTGGACGAGCACCCGTGGTGGCGCGATTTCCCCGCCGCGCGCGATGCCGGGCTCAGGTCGTGCTGGTCCGACCCGGTCTTCGCCGCCAACGGCACCCTGCTCGGCACCATCGCCGTGTACCGGAGAGAGCCGCTCCCACCGAGCGAGGACGACCTCCAGCTCCTGGAATCGGCGGCTCACCTCGCCGGGATCGCCATCAGCCGCGTGCGGGCCGATGAAGGTCGCCACGTCCTGGAGGAGCAGTTGCGCCAGAGCCAGAAGATCGAGGCGGTCGGACAGCTGGCGGCCGGCGTGGCCCACGACTTCAACAACCTCTTGACGCCGATCATAGTCTACGGCGACATGCTGCTGCGCATGTCCACGGAGGGGTCGCCTCAGGCCCGCATGGTGCAGTCGATGAGTGCCGCAGCGCATAAAGCTAGCGAACTCACTCAGAAACTGCTATCTTTCGGGCGCAAGCAGGCGCTGCACATGACGCTCCTCGACCTGAACGAGGTGATCACCTCCTTCAGGGAGATCATGCGCGCCACCATAAGGGACGACATCGTCATCGACCTCATCCTCTCCCCCGGCGCCGCCAAGGTGCAGGCGGACCGCGGCCAACTCGAACAGGTGCTTTTGAACCTCATCCTGAACGCGCAGGACGCGATAGAGGGGAGGGGCTCCATCTGCCTCGAGACGGGGCACCTGATCCTCGATGACGAGTTCCACCGGCAGCATCCGGTTGCGAAGCCCGGGCACTACATCCTGCTCGCCTGCAGCGACGACGGCTGCGGCATGAGCGAAGAGATATTGAGGCGGGTCTACGAGCCCTTCTTCTCCACGAAGGAAACCGGCCGCGGCACCGGCCTCGGGCTCGCCACCGTCTACGGCATCGTCAAGCACCACGGCGGCTGCATCGAGGTGAAGAGCGCCCCCGGGGAAGGGACGAGGTTCGCGATCTACCTCCCGGCCAGCGCAAGCCTCGAGGAACCGATCCTCACCCCGCCGCTTAGAACGCAGCTGCAGCAGGACGGGAGCGCGGAAAAGGTGATCCTTCTCGTCGTGGACAACCGGATGATCCGCGAGGCGACCGCCGATCTGCTCGACTCCTTCGGCTACCGCGTCCTCGCCGCAGACTCGCCGGCACGCGCCTTGGAGCTTGCCGCGGTCACGACCTCCGACATCGACCTGCTGGCGACCGATGTCATCATGCCGGAGATGACCGGTCCCGAGCTGTACCAGAAGCTGCAGGAGCAGTACCCTGACCTGCCGGTACTCTACATCTCGGGCTACACCAACAGCCCCCTCCAGGAAGAGCAGGAGAGCCGGCAGGCGATCTTCCTGGCGAAACCCTTCACCCTGGAACAGTTCATGGCGAGGATCACCGAGATGCTGTTCCAGATGGCCCCTGCAGTTGCCGAGCCTCCTCCCCTGGATCACAGGGAGATGGCACGACTCATTGGAGAACAGAGGGGCTACCCCCCCCACAGGAAGGAACCCGCGCCATGAACAAAAAGATAATGATCGTAGACGACAACGAGTACGTAAGGGCATCGGTGGACATCATCTGCGAGTCCGGACGGCTCGAGCTGACCAGCGCCGCCAGCGGCATGGAATGCCTGGAGCACCTGGAGCAGGGGTTCAGGGGGGTGATCCTCATGGACATCATGATGCCGGAGATGGACGGCTGGGACACCATAAGGGAGATGGTGGGTCGGGGGCTTTACGAGGGGAACATCGTGGTGATGCTGACCGGCATGGGAGAGCCCGACTCGAAGATGGACGGGCTCCAGGAGTACGTGTCCGACTACATGACCAAGCCCTTCAACCCGGACGAACTGCTCGATTCCCTGGAGTACTACCTTACGCTTTTAAACACGCCGGTAGACGACCATGAGCGCTAGGAACCTCGTCGTCATCGGGGTCTCCACCGGAGGCCCGCTTACCCTGAAGGCGCTCTTCAAGGAGATTCCCCCGCTGGACGCCGCCTTTCTCATCGTGCTGCACATCACGCCGCAGATGGATTACCGGATCGCCCAGGGGCTTGCCACCGCGGCAACGATGCCGGTGACCCTCGCCGAGGACGGGGAGTACCTGAAACACGGGCACATCTACATGGCCCCCGGGGGCTTTCACCTGAAGCTCGAGGGGAACCACCGGGTCGTTTTGTACGAGGGGGCGCGGGTGAACTACGTGCAGCCGGCGGCCGACGTGGCGATGCTTTCCGTCTCCCGACCGCTCAAGGGAAAACTGGTCGGCATCGTGCTGACCGGGATGGGGCGCGACGGCGCCGACGGGATCAAGCACATCCATGATATCGGCGGGGTCACCATCGCCCAGGATCAGCATTCCTCGACCATCTACGGCATGCCGAAGGCAGCGGCGCTCACCGGGGCGGTCGACTACGTGCTCCCTCCGAAGAAGATCGCGGCGAAACTGATCGAGCTCCTCACCTAGCCCCGAGGTTCCCCCGCCGAGCGCTCCCCCGGTGCGTGCTTCAGTAGAAAATCGACGAAAGCGCGATTGGCAAGGGAGAGGTAGGTGTCCTTCTTCCAGGCGATGAGCAGGTCGAGGGACAGAGGGGGATCGAAGGGGACCGCGGCCAGGTCCTCGTCTCCCGCCACCACCATCTTGAGGAAGATGGATATCCCGGTACCGTTTCTAACCAGCGATTTAACCAGCGAAAAGAGGTTCGTCTCGAAGACGATGTCCGGCGTACTGCCGCTCTCCTTGATCGCCTCCAGAAAGAACTCCCTGATGTAGTACCCCTCTTTGTAGAAGACCAGCGGCTCCCGGATGAACTCGGCAAGCGTCACCGAGGCGCGTCCGGCGAAGGGATGGTCAAGCGGCACGCAGACGACGATCTCCTCGCGCAGGAAGCGGCGCACCTCCAGGGCCTCCGGAAAAGCGGCGCTTCCCCCTCCCGCCACCACCCCCATGTCGAGTTCCCCCTGGCCGATCATCTTCTGGATCCGCCCCGAGCCTTCGCCGAGCACGGAGATGCTGAGCTGCGGGTAGGCCCTCTTGAAGTCCCTTATGATGTCCGGGAAGAAGTAGGCGCTGATCATCGGCGTGATCCCGATCCTCACCTCTCCGCGGCTTAGCCCCTTCAGCTCGGCCATCTCCAGCTCCGCCCCATGCAGGTCGTCTAGGATGCGCCGTGCGTGCGGCAAGAAGATCTCTCCCTCCGCGGTAAGAGAAACCCGCTTGTCCTGCCGGTTGAAAAGCATGAGGTCGAGTTCCTCCTCGAGCTTCTTCACCGCCATGCTGATCGCGGGCTGCGCGATGCGCAGCGACTCCGCCGCCTTGGTGAAATTTTTAAGCCGCGCCACTTCGAGGAAATATTTGAGCTGCCGTACTTCCATGGTTTCTTCTCCGCGATAAAGATGCCGTCCCCGGAAATCTCCTCCCCCCGGGAGGGGGGAGGTCGGGAGGGGGGAGCTTCTGCCTGCACGAAACGCTCCGCGCCCCCTCCCCTGCCCTCCCCCTCCAGGCCTTCGCCCACCGTAGGGCTTCGGTCCGCAGGCAGGGGAGGGAGCCACAATCATACCGAATTGTTATTAATACGATAAGCATTATATATTTTGCTTATGGTATGGCAAGCGCTATAGTGGACTCCGTCACAGGCAGTAAGCGGGGAGAGAGCAATGGGATCGATAACGAGCGGCACCAAGAGATACCGGCAGATCAACTGGGCGTTTTTCTGCGCCGGGTTCGTAACCTTCATCACCCTTTACGACGTGCAGCCGCTGTTGCCGGTCTTCACCCGTGAATTCGGCGTGAGTGCCGCCTTCGCGAGCCTCCCCCTATCGGTAACCACCTGCGCCCTCGCCGTCTCCATGCTCTTTGCCGGTACCATCTCCGAAACGCTCGGCCGCAAGGCCGTCATGGTCGCCTCACTCGTTACGACCTCGATACTCGCGCTGATCACCTCCCAGACGGCGAACCTCGAGCAACTGGTCGTCGTCAGGTTCCTGCAGGGTATCGCTCTCGCCGGGCTTCCGGCGGTGGCCATGGCGTATTTGAGTGAAGAGATCGCCCCCGGCTCGCTCACCTCGGCGATCGGTCTGTACATAAGCGGCAATGCAATCGGCGGCATGACCGGAAGGATTTTCACCGCGGTGATGTCCGAAGAGACCAGTTGGAGGGTTGCCCTCGAGGTGATCGGCGTGGTCTGCCTCGTCTTGAGCCTTTACTTCGCCAAGACCCTTCCCCCATCCGAAAACCTGAAGAAGCGCCCGTTCGCGGTGCGCTACCTGTTCAGCTCGCTGCTGCGCCAGCTGAAGGACCCGGGACTGCTCTGCCTGTACGGCATCTCCTTCCTGATCATGGGGAGCTTCGTAACCCTGTACAACTACATCACCTTCCGGCTTTTAGGCGCCCCCTACCACCTTTCCGCGTGGCTCGTTTCCCTGATCTTCCTGGTCTACATGCTAGGTTCCTTCAGCTCCTCCATGATCGGCGGACAGGTCGAGCGTTTCGGTCGCGGGAGGATGCTCTTTCTCACCATCGGCACCATGGTTTTCGGGGCCGCCGTCACCACGAGCCGCGACGTAGGCAGCATCGTCACCGGCATCGCCATCTTCACCTGCGGCTTTTTCGGCGCCCACACCATCGCCTCCAGCTGGGTAGGAAGCCGCGCCAAGACCGCCCGAGCCCAGGCCGCTTCACTCTACCTCTTCTTCTACTATCTCGGTTCAAGCATCTCCGGCACCGTCGGCGGAGTCTTCTGGGTATCCCACGGCTGGAGTGGCGTGGCGCTGCTCATCCTCGGCCTTTTATTGCTGGCGCTCGCCCTTTTGAAGGTCCTCACCAGTTGTGCCGCGGCCGACTGCCCAGCCCGCAACGCCGTCGCGAGCCTCGACGCCATGCGCAGTTGATCGCTCAAGTTCCGGACCGGCCTGCCGATAGGTCTCATCAAAAGGACCGAGGAGCGAGCCATGCAGGAACTGATACGTGTAGCAGAAGGGATAGCGATCCCCGTAGACATGTGGGCGACCTGGGACAGTCTTTCCGAGTTGGCCGTGAAGCACGGTCCCGTTTTCGAAGCCGACCTGGTGCGGCTGGGTTTTAACTTGCGCCCGATCTATCATCTGAACAGCTCCATAGGAGGCGAGCAGGCGATAGGCTTTGGAGCCGCCACCTCCGCCAGTTTGCAACTGGTACTCCGTCCCGACATCTACCGCGCCATGATCGGCAGCGTCATCAACTGACGCTGCCCCGCACCCTTCCAGCGCCCCAGCGTCCCTCCCCCCCCCTCCGTACCACCCTGCTCTCCTTGCTCTCCCTGCTCTCCCTGCTCTCCCGGCCCACCGCCCCAGCCCGCCCAGCCTGCGTTTCACCGCCCCTTAGCTGCAGTCCATCGTGTCCACCGGGTCCATTAGGTCCACAGCGGCGCCCGTCCCCAGCCCCACAAGACCAAAAAGATCCCAAAAACCAGAATCGCGTTTTTATGACTTAGGTCAAGGTCGCCCCCCGCAATAGTGGTTAAAGTCGCATCATCGAGAGCGGAGCAGAGGCGCCGAAGGCAGCCGAGACCGACCGCCTCAAAAGATCACCATTAGGAGAGACGATGAAAGCCTTTTTGAAAAGCCTGTTCGGCATGGAAACCTCAACCAAAAACAACGCAAAGGGGGAAGTAATGGAAAACATGTTTTGCTATCAGTGCGAACAAGCCGCCAACGGCGGTTGCTCCAAAGTAGGTGTCTGCGGTAAGAAACCGGATGTCGCCGCGCTGCAGGACCTCCTGGTCTACTCGATGAAAGGTATCGCCTTCTGGGCCAACCTGGCACGCGAGAAAGGCGCCAAGGACGCCGCCATCGACCGCTTCATGATCGACGGCCTCTTCACCACGGTAACCAACGTCGACTTCGACGCCGAAGAAATCGCCAAGCTGGTCCGCGACGCAGCGTCCTACCGCAACCAGGCACAGGCCCTCTACGAGAAGGCCAACGGCGGCGCCTACACCGGCATCGTTCCCGAAGCCGCGAAGGCCTTCCACGCCGGCACCACCGCGGAACTCGTCGAGCTCGGCGCGAAACACGGCATCAAGAGCGACGAAATCGACGCGGACGTTAAATCGGTCCAGGAAATCCTCACCTACGGCATGAAAGGCTACGCAGCCTACGCCCACCACGCCCTGGTGATCGGCCTTGAGAACGACGAGATCTACGCCTTCACCCACAAGGCATTCGCCGCCACCCTCGACCTGAAACTCGGCCTCATGGACTTCGTCGGCCTCGCCATGGAGTGCGGCCGCATCAACCTGGTCACCATGGAGCTCCTCGACAAGGCCAACACCGACAGCTTCGGCCACCCGGTACCGACCCCGGTACAGCTCGGCACCAAGGCGGGCAAGGCGATCCTCGTTTCCGGCCACGACCTGCGCATGCTCGAGGAACTCCTCAAGCAGACCGAAGGGAAAGGGATCAACATCTACACCCACGGCGAGATGCTCCCGGCCCACGGTTACCCGGGCCTCAAGAAGTACGCCCACCTGGCCGGCAACTTCGGCGGTGCATGGCAGGACCAGGCTAAAGAGTTCGTCGACTTCCCCGGCGCCATCATCTTCAACACCAACTGCATCCAGCGCCCGGCCGACAGCTACAAAGACCGCCTCTTCACCTGGGGCCTCGTACAGTGGCCGGACGTCAAGAACATCAACGGCTGGGACTTCTCCCCGGTCATCGAGAAGGCTCTTTCCCTCCCGGGCTTCGAAGAAAAACCGGGCAAAGAGATCCTCACCGGCTTCGGGCACAACGCGGTGCTCGGCGTTGCAGACAAAGTCATCGACGCGGTGAAAGCGGGTCAGATCCGTCACTTCTTCCTGATTGGCGGCTGCGACGGTGCAAAGACCGGCCGTAACTACTACACCGAGTTCGCCGAGAACGTCCCGGCCGACTGCGTCATCCTGACCCTGGCCTGCGGCAAGTACCGCTTCAACAAGCTCGACTTCGGCGACATCGGCGGCATCCCGCGCCTTCTGGACATCGGGCAGTGCAACGACGCCTACTCCGCGATCCAGATCGCAGTGGCACTGGCAGGCGCCTTCAACTGCGGCGTCAACGACCTCCCGCTCTCCTTCATCCTCTCCTGGTACGAGCAGAAGGCGGTTGCCATCCTCCTCACCCTGCTCCACCTGGGCGTGAAGAACATCAAGCTCGGACCGAGCCTGCCGGCCTTCATCACCCCGAACGTGCTGAACTTCCTGGTCGAGAACTTCAACATCGGCCCGATCGGCACCGCAGAGGGCGACCTGAAGCAGATCCTCGGCTAATCGACAAAACCGCAGTATGGACAAAAAAGGCGGCCCCGGTATCATCACCGGGGCCGCCTTTTTGTTGTCGCACCTACCTATTCAGCGTTCAGCTATGACCATCCTCCGTCATCCCCTCTCCCTCCGGGAGAGGGTGCCCAGCGGGCGGGTGAGGGCGTTGCCACGAAGTGATGCCGACGCCCTCACCCTGTCCCTCTCCCAAAGGGAGAGGGGACGTGGACGTTAACTCCTGGCGTAAGGTTATTCCTTCTCCTTCTCCGGGATCGCCTCCGTCACGCTCTCGCAGATGACCTTCTTGCTCCCCTGCATGTCGGAGTATTTGAACCCGCCGCCGAGCGTGGTGGGCGAGCAGACGTTATCGGGTGAATTGGCGTTCACGAGACATATCGAGCAGGTCACCGTGGGATTGTCGGTAAGCTTCTCGACCTCTTTGACCAGACCCTTGCTGTGCAGAAAGCAGATGTGATGTTCGTGGTCGCCGGCGCAGATACAATCTTTTTTCGGTTCCATCAGTTCCCCCTGCTGTTGTCTCTCTGTTTGGGGGCCAACATTGGCGTTGGCGCATCGCATATGCTACCGCTTTTCCCGTTGCATGTCATCTCACGCCGAATAGAGTGAGTCGCTATTTCTGCAGCGGCTTTTTCTTCTGCTTGAGCGCATCCTTCAAACGCTTCTGCGCCTGTGCGATCAGCATCTGGTGCGTCCCCTCGCCGCTCTCCCCTTCGGCAGGCTGACGCTGGAGATAGCTTCCGTCCGGCCGCATGTCCCACGCCGAGCGGCGGTCCGCGTCGTAGCAGTCGAAGACGGCGCGCAGCTCCGCGGTCAGCTCCGGCGCGGTCACCGGACAAAGCACCTCCACCCGTGCCTCCAGGTTCCGCTTCATGGCGTCGGCGGACGAGATGAAATATTCCTCGGCACCGCCATTTCTGAAGTAGTAGATGCGCGCGTGCTCCAGGAAGCGCCCGACGATGCTCACCACCCGGATACGGTCCGAAAGGCCCGGAACGCCGGGACGCAGCCGGCAGGTGTCCCGCACGTAGAGATCGACCTTGACCCCGGCCATGGAGGCCTGGTACAGCGCCTTCACGATCTCGCCGTCCTCCAGCGCGTTCATCTTGAACTGCAGCCATCCGCCGCCGCTTTGCCGGTGCAGCTCGATCTCCCGCTCGATGCGCGAAAGGAGCGCTTTTTTAAGCAGCTTCGGCGCCGGCATGACCGCCTGGTAGTTCCGCTTTGCGGTGAACCCGGTGGTCAGGTAGTTGAAGAGTTCGGTGACGTCCTGCGCGATCACCTCGTCGCATGTGATGAGCCCGATATCGCTGTAGATCCGGGCGGTCTCCGTGTGGTAATTGCCGGTGCCGATGTGCACGTAGCGCTTGAGCCCGGTGTAGTCCTGGCGCACCACGAGGATCACCTTGCAATGGGTCTTAAGGCCCACCACGCCGTAGGTGACGTGGATCCCCGCCTCCTCCATCACCTCGGCGAGATGGATGTTGGTCGCTTCGTCGAAACGCGCCTTCAGCTCCACCACCACCGCCACCTGCTTGCCGTTTTGCGCGGCCTGCACCAGGGCATCGATGATGCGCCCCTGGATCGAGGTGCGGTAGAGGGTCATCTTGATGGCGCGCACCTTAGGGTCGTTGGCCGCCTCGCGCAGGAAGCGCTCCACCGAAGTGGAGAAGGAAACGTAGGGATGTTGCAACAGGAGCGATCCCAGATCACGGATGGTATGGAAGATGTTGCGCTCCGCCGGCAGGCCCGGGTGATCGACCGGGTGATGCGGCGGGTCGTGCAGGCGCGGGTAATCGAGCCGCGATATCTCGAAGAGATCGCGCAGGGCGAGCATGCCGGAAACCTCGAAGACGTCGTTCTCCTCGTCCAGCTCCAGCTCGGCCGCCAGCCGGCCGCGGTGCACCGGCTCCATGCCGGCCCCGATTTCCAGGCGCACGATGGGGGCGAACTTGCGCTCCTTCAACTCCGACTCGATCATCGACATCAGGTCGTCCGCCTCTTCCTCGTCCTTCTCCGTGTTGGCATTGCGGGTGACGCGGAAGATCTCGCAGGAGACGATCAGCATGCCGGGAAAGAGCATGTCCAGGTTGTTCATCATCACCTGTTCGAGCGGGACGAAGCGGTCCCCCTTGCCGACGCGGATGAAGCGCGGCGTGCCGAGACCGACCGGGACCTTCACCCGCGCCAGGGAATGCTCGCGCGACTTCGGATAACGCAGGGTGACCAGGAGGTTCAGCGAAAGGTTCGAGATGAACGGGAAAGGGTGCGCGGGGTCGATGGACTGCGGGGTCAGGAGGGGATAGATGTTCTTGTAGTAATGCTCGCGGAGCTGCTTCTTATCCTTAGGGGCAAGGGTGTCGTAGCTCTCGATGACGATCCCCTTCGCCTCCAGGAGTTCCCGCACCACCCGGAACGCCTCCCGCTTGACCGTCTCGATCTCGCGTACCGACGCGTTGCACTCGAGCACCTGCTGGCGCGGCGAGCGGCCGTCAAGGGTCAGCTCGTGCAGCCCGGCCCCGATCTGCTGCTTCAAGCCGCCGATCCTCTTCATGGTGAATTCGTCCAGGTTGGCACTGACGATGGCGATGAACTTCAGCCGCTCCAGAAGCGGCGTCCGCTCGTCCATCGCCTCGTGCAGCACGCGCCGGTTGAATTCGAGCCAGGTCAGTTCCCGGTTCAGGTACCAGCGGCTCTCGCTCAGGTCGAAGGGGGACTCTTCAAGTACCGGCTGTTTCGGCTTGGGTCCCCCCTTCGGTTTCGCCTTCTCCACCTTAGCCTTACCGGCCTTGGCGGGCTTCGCCCCGCCGGCCGCCTTTACCGGCTTGCCCCCCTTCGCTTTCACCCCTTTCGCCGCCTTCTCGTCTTTGCCCGACTTCGCATCCTTCGCCGCTTTGGATCCCTTGGCGGTCTTCTCCCCCTTCGCCCCTTTGGCCGCCTTCGCCTTGGCTTGCGGCCGTTCCAGCCTCCCCCCCTTGCGCTCGGCACCGGCCTGCGGCAGGACGACGATAGTCTCGCCCCCGGCGCCGGGAGTCGTCGCATCGTTTCGGACGAGGATGGGGTCGGCAAAAGGACTGTCTGCGTCAACAGTGGGGACTTGGGGGGGCTGCAATGGATCTGCTGCAGTATCAGGAAGGATCGGCAGCTCATTCGCCAGCTGCAAGATGTTCTCTTCCTGCTCGATATTTAAGGGTACGACGGTCTTGGTCTCCATGACCTTGGTCTCCGGAGGTTGTAGGGATGGAATATTCTTGCATTATTATCTCACATTGCAACTGCTGCTGAGCATGGAAAGCAAATGAAAAGGCCTCCGGTCCAGTTAACTCTGTGGTTACTGAAACGGAGGCCTTCGCCTTGCCGGTAATGACAGTCCTCTTACTCCCGAGTCGGGTTCTTCCGTGCCCGGGCCGCCCTCTTTCTCAATATCTTCATGACCTCAGCCGGGCTCAACTCCGTCTCCCTTTGCCTGCGCCGCTCTACGATCACCACCACCGGTGCTTCCTCTTTTTTTTCCTGTTCGTCCATGGGCACCTCCAGCCGCGGCGGCTTCCACCGCAGCACCGGGTTTAATGACGAACATTTTATCTTCAATACTCCCCCTTGCCAGCCGGCATTCCGTTTGCGCAAGCGGTCCCAGCCACTATAATGCTAGGGGCTCAATCGAACCTGCCGCAGTCACAAGGGAAATCATGAACGTACTCCTCCTGGCGATGCCCGATGCCGCCAACAATTTCCATCGCATCATAAAGGTCCCCAACCTCGGGCTCTGCTCCATCGCCGCGCACCTCAAGGGGCACCGGGTGAAGATCGTCGATCTCGTCCTGGTGCATCGCGACATCGAGTCGTGGCTCAGGCGGCTTCTGGCCGAGTTCGCTCCCGACGTGATCGGCGTCAGCAGTATGAGCTTCCAATACGAAAGCGCCCTGAAAGTCTTCGCCATCTGCCGCTCAGCCGCCCCGCGCGCTCGCCTCGTCCTTGGTGGCTACCACGCGACCCTCGCCCGCGAAGAGCTCGCCTCCGGCGACGCCCCCTTCGACTTCCTGGTATGCGGCGAAGGTGAGCACGCCTTTGCCGCCCTTTTGGAAGCGCTCGACGGCCAACGTTCCTTTTTCGACGTCCCCGGCCTCTCCTGGCCGCACCACGGTGTCTTCGTCCACAATCCCCCCGCACCCCTGCTCGACCTGAAGTCCCTGCCGCTGCCGGACCGCAGCGTGCGCGCGCTGGAGGGCTTCACCTACTTCGACCGCCGGCTCGACTGCGTGGAAACCTCGCGAGGCTGCACCATGACCTGCACCTTCTGTTCGATCACCGGGATGTACGGCTCCAGCTTCCGATGCCGACCGATCGAGATGGTGATCGAGGACCTGAGGGAACTCAAACGACGCGGCACGAAGACGGTGCTTTTGGTCGACGACAACATCACTCTGGACAGCCGCCGTTTCACCAGGCTCGCCGAGGCGATCGCGGAGCAGGGGCTTAACGACATGGAGTACCTGGTGCAGGCCTCCGTCGCCGGCATCGTGGCCGACCCGGCGCTTATCCCGGCGCTTTCCCGTGCGAACTTCGCCATGGTGTTCCTCGGCATCGAGTCGGTGCTGCCGAAGAACCTCGCTCTTTTTGAAAAGGGTGACATCCGGGAGCAGACCAGGCAGGCGGTGCGCCGGTTGCGCGAACACGGCATCGGGGTGATGGGAGGCTTCATCATCGGCAATCCCGACGACGGCAAGGAGGAGATAAGGGAGGTGTTCCGCGCCTCGCGCCGGCTGGGGGTCGACCTCCCCTACGTGCAGTGCGTCACCCCCTACCCCGGCACCCGGATCAGGGAGGAGCTGCTTCAGGCGGGGCTCGTCACCAATTCCGACCGACTGAGCAGGTACACCGGCTTCATGTGCAACGTGAGGACGAGGCGGCTCAGCACGGCCCAGTTGAACCGTCTGATGAACTGGGAGAACCTGAAGGCGTTCTTCAGCCCCTCGATGTTCGTGGGGAACCGCTTCGTGAAAAAGCGCGAGAAGGGTGCCTGGAAGGTGCTGCTCAACAACCTCGACCTGGTGCGCGGCTATTTCACCGGCGACCAGTTCCGCTCCCGCCACAGGTTTTGATCCTCCCCTTCATGCCAGGCTCACCCGGAAATACAGGGACCTTCTTAGACCTCTGTCCATGAAAAGGTGAGCATGGCATCACGTCCCCCCCTTTGCGAAGGGGGGACAGAGGGGATTTGCTTTTTGCTCTAAATTCCCAGCCGGACCTCACGTCTTGCGCAGCAGATAGGCGTGGGCGGAGAGCCCCGCGCCGTAGGCGAGCAGGACGCACCACGTACCGGCAGGGATCCCCTTTTGCATCATCTCCTCGAGCACGAACCAGACGGTGGGCGAAGACATGTTGCCGTACTGGGAGAGGACCCGACGCGTCGCCCAAAGGTGCTCTTCCGGTATCCCCACCTGGTCCCGCACCGCATTGATCACCTTCTCGCCTCCGGTGTGCAGCGCCCACGCCCCGATGTCTTCCTTTTCCAGCGATGCCGACTCCAAAAGGTCGTCGACCACCTCGGCCGCGGCCCTTGCCACCAGACCGGGAAGGTCGGTCGACAACTGGTTGTGCAACTGCCCCCCCTTGTGGACGAAGCGGATCGCCTCGCGCTCCTCGGGCACGTAGCGCCCCGCCGATGCCGTCAACTCGAAGCCGACCGGTTTCTGCCACAAGACGGCGGCCGCCGCGCCGTCGCCGAAGAGCGCGTTGGAGAGGATGAGGCTCAGGTCGTTGTCCATCTGGAAGGCGGCGCTGCAGATCTCCACCGCGACGCTCACCACGACGCCCCCGGTCACTCTCAGCATCGACTCGGCCACCTGCAGGTTCGGGATTGCGCCGCCGCAACCGCTCCCCACGAGGTCGTAAAGCCGCGTGCTTGTACGCATCCCGAGGCGTTGCGCAAGGTAGGTGGAGATGCCGGGACAGATGTAGCCGGTACAGGTGTTGAGCACCAGGCCGCTCACCTGCAAGGGCGAAAGCCCTACTTGTTCCAGCGCGGCCAGCACCGCCCGGCCGGCAAGGTCCACCGACTCCTCGGTGAAACGGGCCACCCGCTCGTCAGCGGTCTCGTCGAAGATGCGCACCGGTGCATCTACGGCGAAGTGACGCTTCTCGATGGCCGGGTGCTCGAAGGTCGCCCGGATCAGCCCGAGGCTCCTGGGCGTCAGGGTGTCTTTGAAGCGCTGCCGGACGAGTTCCGCCGCGTAACTTTGTGTTGCGCTGAACTGCGGTACGGCCGACGCCACCGAGGCCACATACGCCGCCCCGGGCGAGGCAGGCTCCCCCTTGGTGAAACGTGCATCGATCATCATCCCCTCCCATCGGTCACCCCCCAGAGGGCCCCGGAATGCATGTCATGGAAAGCTGCCTGGTAAAGCTTGAGCATCTCTTCGCGGTACTTCGCGTCGACCCTGACCGCCTTCTCCGCCCAGCGGGCGCAGTAGCCGCACCGGGCGCAATCGCAGCCCCGGCAGTCGATATCCTTCAGGCCGTCCAGAAAGCCGTCCAGGAGCCGGTTGTCGATGTAGACCGGGTCCCAGTCCAGTCCCGCCAGCAGGCCGCGTTTTTCGGCAAGACGCTTCAGACGCATGAGACCGGTGGGGCTCGCCGTTGCCGGACGGAGGAAGAACCTCACGAACCTCCGGAGCCCGGCGAAGCCACCGCTTCCTCCGCCCCCCCGGTAGCCGTAGGGCTGGATCAGGTCGAGCAGGTTCCCGTCGAAGCGCCCTTCGGCGTAGGCCCTCACCCGGCGCGCCAACACCTGCGTCGGCGCACCCCGCTCCAGGATCTTGAAGGAGTGGTAGCCAAGCCCGGTGTAGGCCCCGAGGTCCTCGGGTCTGATGAACTCGGAGCGCAGGTAATGCGACGGATCGGCGAGCTTCGCCGCGGAGCAGCGCAGGGCACAGTAATCGATCATGAAGCCGCGGCTTTCGTGTCCCTTCTGCGAGGCGTGCGACAGGTTCACCATGTGCTGTCCCGACCAGGGGCAGAAGATGAGGCAGTTGGAGTTGACGATGAGCTGAAGCTCGATGCGCGCCGCCTCTCGGATCGCCTGCAGCATGGCGAAGTCCCGGTTCACCGCGATCGATTCGAGCGTGATGCAGTCCGCCCCCAAGTCCTCCCAGAACTTGGCCTTCGCCACGCAGTCCACCCGCGCGTAGACGCCCACCCGCACCTTGAGACGCGGGTGCCGCTTCTTTATGACCGGAAGCAGGAAGGGGAGCGAAACGGTGACCGAGGTGACGCCGCACTCCTCTACGAAAGCGAGCAGCCGTTCCAGGTCCTTTTGCCCCTTGCGCGTGAACTCACGGTTGTCCAGGCAGGCGGGGTTCAAAAGGTAGTTGAACCCGATCCCCCTGCGCGCCGCATCTTCGACGTGGGCGCGGAACCGATCCCTGCCAAGAGGCGCCAGCATGAAGGAGGCGCGCCCCCCGCCTATGCTGTCACTAGCGAGCTTGCCGAAGAGTTCCGCGACCGGGAAACCTTCCAGGGCGGGCAGCAGGTCTGGTTCGAAATTGGTGGCGACGGAGAACTTCATGATTTGTCCCCGGAGAGAACGAGCAGCCAGAACGGCTCGCGGCGGATCTTGAAGGAAAGGGCACCCGCCTGCTGCGCCCACAAGGCGAGTTCCTCGACCGTGAACGCCTTCAGCACGGAGAGCGGGCCGTCATACCGGGTCATGCGGTTTCTGGTGAAAATTCTCGTGAGTCCATAGATGAGGAGGTAGGCGACCCAGCTCCTGCGCAGGTCCATGACGAGGTATCCCCTCCGCGCCACACGCAGGATTTCCCGCAGTGCGGCGATCCCGTCCGGCTCCTTCATGTGGTGCATGGTCTTGCTGCATAGCACGAAATCGAAGCTCCCATCCCGGAACGGGAGCTCCAAGGCATCGGCGACCATCAGCTCGATCTCGGGGTATTGCACTGTGCACGTGCGCGCGATGTCTATGGTGCGGCTGTTGATGTCGACTGCGGTGATGCTGATATCGATCCCTTTTTTACGCGCCCACTCAACCATAGTAACCGGGAGGTCGGCGGAACCGGTGGCGACGTCAAGCACCGTGATCCGCGCGAGCCCATTCGCCCGAGCCGACAGGTGTTTCAAAAGCGCCCGGCGGTCGCCCAGATAACGGTTCACCGTGCGAATGTCGGCGAGGCTCCCCTCGAGTTCGTCGACACTGCAGACGTCCGAGGGGAGATCGAGAAATTCCAGGTTTGTCCTCCGGCGGGGGATAAACGGCATAGGCTGGTTCTTTCCCTTTTCTATTTGGGCCAACAGGGGCTGGTCAACTCGATGCGCCAAATCGGTCCGCCGGTGGCGAGCGGCCCCACGAATTTGACGAAGGCGGGCACCTCGTCCATGACGGTCCAGATGTGGTTGTCCGGCGGGCTCTTGCCGAGGAGCGCGGCGGGAAGCCTCAGCAGTCCGAGCTTCGGTTTCAGCACGTAGTGGTTTGCCGTCTTCTCGACGTCACCGATCAGTATCTTGTTCTCCCCGGAAGGGGACATCTCCAACTCGATCACCCTCGGTGTCGGGGTGAAAGCCACCATGCGGATGGTCTCACGGCTCCCCCTGACGAGGTTCTTCATCACCGTAGGCACCATGCCGTTGTAGACGTCGGGCGGCAGTTCCAGCTCCCCCTGCATGACCTTCTCGCGGCCGTCTTTTCCTTTCACGTGCACCCGATAGGTGCCGGGGCTCCGTTCCAGGGACACATCGAGGTCCTCGTCAAAAGACTTCCCTTTCTGGATGAGACGGTAGCTCTTCAGGAGGAAATGGTGCTGCTGTGAGAAGACGACTGTCTCGTCGTGGAGAGAACCGTCCTTGAAATAGAGCACGATGCGGGTCTTTATCCCGCCGTCATTTGGTAGCTGCAGAAAATCACCGGAAGCGATCCGATTGCCTGCTTCGTCCTTCAGTACGAGGAAGCCGCGCACCATTCCTTCCGTGAACCTCACCGTCACCGGTGCGCCCTGTACCGGCAAAGGCAACAGCAGCAAAAGTACCAACAGCAGCTTGCTACTCATTCGACTGAACGCAGACACTGTCGCTCCTTGGTACTGAAGTGGAATTGTGTGACAAAGCATTTGGCAATTCTAACACATTATCGTCAATGTGCTGGAGCGACGTACACCTCTGTCAGCGTTTGCGGCTCATCCGCTTGGCGAAACGGGTATAGCGCCAGTACGGTGTCGGTAACCCCACGGCAGTGCCTATCCGGCGCAAAGCCCCAATTACCGGGGCTTGTGTATCAAGCAGATTGATGCACCGCGACGGCGCCCTTATGCCGCTGTCCAAAAGCGTCCGGGCCTGCTGCGGGGTAAGCTGCGGCGAAAAATAGAAAGCCGGCATGAGCAGATCGTCTCCCGTCGCAACCAGCCCGTCCCGCAACGCGATTCCGTGCAAACCCGTACCCGGATAGACGCGTATCCCGGTGGTCAGGAAGGCGTGGTCTTTGTCGCTCAGGTAGCGGTTCAGAAAGGTCACCGTCTTCCCCAGGGTCATCTCATCTTCGGAGGGACCACCCAGGAGAAAGCACCACAGGGCGCGCAGGCGTGAACTTGAAACAAGTTCCGCGGCACGGTGCACCTCGTCCTCGTCGAATCCCTTGCCAAGCGCAGCCAGGGTGGTGCCGGCTGCACTCTCGGGGGTGATGACCGCGGAAGCAACTCCCGCGCGGGCCATCAACTCAAGTTGTTTCCTGGTGAGCCCCTTCGGGGAAAGGGACGAGACGCTGAAGCGGGCCTTGATCCCACGCCTCAAAATCTCATCGAGAAGGGTTTCGAGATACCCCTCCGGTTCGTTGAAGATGCTGTCCACGAACTCGAACTCGCGGGCCCGGGTGTTATGCATCGCCGACAGGATCTCATCGACCACCGCTCCCGGCTCCCTGACCCGCCACGAGTCACCCTCGATACTGCGGTAGGTGCAGTATAGGCATCGATGGGTACAGCCCCTCTTTCCCTGTATGGGGAGCACCGGCTCCAGCGCGAGGTAACGCCGTGTCTCCACCCATCGGTGCAGGCGCGGAGTGATGAAGGAACCGGCGCCTGCGCCCCCCCCGCCCGCGTCCGCCACGCCCATTTTGCTGCGGCGGACCACCCCTACCACACGTCCGGCTTGCTCGGCTCCTTCAGCGCGAAAGAAAAGCGGTGCGGCATGCTCCCCCTCCCCGACAACGGCATGGTCCAGGTCGAGGAAGTCCAGGACCTGCTGCGGCATGATGCTCACGCCCGAGCCTCCCACCAGTATTCTGGCTTCGCTGCGCGACTTGATGAGATCCACCAGGAGCCGCACCTCGGGGAGATAGGACTTGGGGGCGAGAAAGTTGCAGTTGTCGAGATTTCTTACGGAAAGGGCGATGCCGTCGGGAACGAACGCGGCGATGGCGTTCTCAGTTGCGCGCAACGCATCCCGCGCGAAGCAGAGGTCGAGGAGGCGGACCTGGAAGCCTGCCTGCAGCAGCGCCTCGGCCACCCAGGCCGCGCCGAGAGGAACCGTCGGCTGTGGGGCGTGCTCACGGTTCGTGCTGATGACGAGTATGCGGCAGGGCACATCTTCCTCCTGAAAAACAGTACCTTGCACCTCATAGACCGGCACAAAAAGTGTTGAACAGACAATGTGGCAGGAGTAAAATGTTTCTTATGGAGGGAGCACAAGACAAAGAACTTCACAAACCAATACAAAAACAACTCCAGGTGCATGAAGCGGCATCCGGGGTTGGTAACTGACGTTCAGGAGACCAGGCCGAAAGGCTCATATATCTCGTCCGTTATGGCATAAAAAGACCAGAAAAGGGTGGCTACAGCAGTTACTTCAAGAAGCACCAAAACCACTCCACGGATTGAGCAGGTTCACTGGACGCCAGTTATTTTTTTCACATAAGGCTCGATGACTATGCATCGGGCCTTTTCCGTTTCACACACTTTCAACCGTTGCCTGTTCCGTTGCCTGTCCCACCACAAAAGAGTATCAGAATCCTCGTTTTTCGCCGCCCCCCGCCCGCGTTCCGCCTGTCTTCTGTTAAACTACCCGACATGAACATCGTCACCCTCCCCCTTTCATGCTGTCGTCTGTCGGAAACCGAGACTCTCGCCTACCGTACCTACGGGACCGGGCCTACCAACGTCATCCTGGTGCACGGCCTGGCGGCAAGATCCGAGACATGGAGTGATCTCGTTTCGCTCTTCCCCGCCAACCGTTACAGCGTCCACCTGCTCGACCTGCTCGGGTCCGGAGAATCCTCTAAGCCCAAAGAAGGGGACTACTCCATCCGCGGTCACGCACTCCGCCTCATCGCCTTCCTGAAGAAGGAAGGGCTCGCACAGGTCGTCCTCGCCGGCCATTCGCTCGGCGGAGCAGTGGTGCTGCTGACCGCGATAGAGGTGATGCTCCGGGATGAGCGCGATCTTCTGTCCTCCATGATCATCATGGCCGGCCCGGGTTACCTCCAGCGGCTACCACTCATGGCGGAGATTTTCAAAAACCGTTACGCCGCCGCCCTCTTCGTTGCCCTTTATGCACCGGACATTTGGGTGAAAGTCGGACTTAAGATGGCCTACCACGACCACAGCCTCATCGACCGGGAACACATCGCCAGGTACGCCCCCTGCTACCGCAACAAAGCCGCCAAGCGTGCCCTTGTCGCGACATGTTGCAGCCTGGTGCCGGTCAACCAGGAAGAGATCACTTCACGTTACCAGGACCTGCGTCTGCCGGTATTGCTTCTTTGGGGAAGGCACGACGAGATCGTGCCACTGTCACAGGGGAGTCGCCTGCAAGCTGCTATTCCAGGGGCTAAACTACGGGTGATCGAACAATGCGGACACAACCCTCAGGAGGAGAAACCTGTTGAAACTTATGAGATCATTGATAGTTTCATCGGAGAGGCCGTGAAAGAAAAACACTCGTAAAGCCAAAGGCGCATTGATTCCAGACAACGGTAGTGCTATGTTTGGTGAGTTCCATCATATTTTACTCAACAAGGAGATGGAGTATGAAAGCACGTTTGATAGCGAGAATGATCGTTGGAATGACAGCAGCCGCCCTGTTAGTAACCGGTTGCGCAACCAATCCTGACGGAAGCTACGAGTACAAGAGAACCGGCCTGGGAGCTTTGGGCGGTGCGGTTCTGGGTGCCGGTGCCGGCGCGCTCATCGGCGGCAAATCCCACCGCGGACGCAACGCGGCCATCGGCGGGTTAACCGGTGCGGTCATCGGCGGAGGCGTGGGCAATTACATGGACCGCCAGGCGGCTGCGCTCAAAAAGAGCATGCCCCAGGCTGAGGTGGTGCGCGACGGCGACAAGGTTTATGTGGCCCTTCCCTCGGGTGTCCTCTTCGACGTGGGCAAGGACGTCCTGAAGCCGGAAGCGAAAGATGCCCTCAGCAAGGCGGCCCCCACCCTCAAGGACTCCCAGACCACCATCGTCATCGAGGGGCACACCGACTCCTCCGGCTCCGACGCCATCAACCAGCCGCTCAGCGAGCGGCGCGCCGGTCGCGTGCGCGACTTCCTGATTTCCCAAGGGGTACCGGCATCGAAGATGGCCGCCGTTGGGTACGGGTCCACCCGCCCGGCCGTGGCGAACGATACCGAGGCCAACCGCGCCTTGAACCGCCGCGTGCAGATCGAGCTCACTCCGAACGAGAAGCTCAAGGCACAGGAAGGAAGCGGCAGCAACTAGCTCCCTCAAACAGCAACGGGACGCCGACCTCGGCGTCCCGTTCTTCTTTCTAGCTACCTGAAATCCCCGCCTACTTCACGAAGGTACCGTTGCGGTACTCCTCAAAGGCCTGCTCCAACTCTTCCTGCGTATTCATGACGATGGGGCCGTACCACGCCACAGGCTCCCCGATAGGTTTCCCCGAGATCAAAAGGAAGCGCACCGGTTTCCCCTGTGTGGTTACCGATACCACGTCGCCGTCCTCGAAAAGGATGAGGTTCTCGGGACCGCACTCACACTGTCGATCGAGGTCGAAGTAGTTGTTACCGACCACCTCGTGCCCGAAGGCGTTGCGCTCGTGATCGAAGTAACCTTCACCGTCGATAACGTAGGCCAAGGCCGTATAGCCTCGCTTTATCGGGTGGGTGAAGCTGCTCCCCTCGGGGATGGTTACGTCCAAATACTCAGGATCGACCACCACGTCCCGTACCGGTCCCTGCACGCCCCCCGCCGTCCCGGCGATCACCTTCACCTTGATGCCGTTCATGGTGACCTCCGGTATCTCCGACGCGACGATCCCGCGATAGCGCGGCGCCATCATCTTCTGTGAGGCGGGGAGATTCGCCCAAAGCTGAAAGCCCCACATGAGCCCCTCCCCGTCGCCAAGCGGCATTTCCTGATGGATGATGCCGCTGCCGGCAGTCATCCACTGCAGATCGCCGGAATCGATCACACCTTTGTTTCCCATACTGTCACCATGTTCCACTTTCCCATGGAGCACATAGGTTATGGTCTCGATGCCGCGGTGCGGGTGCCATGGAAAGCCCTTCAAGTAATGCGGCGGGTAGTTGGAATGGAAGTCGTCGAAGAGCAGGAACGGGTCCAAAAGCGGCGCCTCGTGGTACCCGAAGGCGCGCTTCAGGTGCACGCCCGCCCCCTCGATGGTCGGCTCGCTCTTCCATATCTTCCGTATCTTTCGCAGGGTCTCCATAATAGCTCCTTTCGTGATGGGCTCCGCTGTCCCGGGTGTCAGCGCGGCTCGGGACAGGTTACCGCTTCAACAGCTTCAGTAGCGCTTCGGCAGCAGGTGCGGATGACGCCGGGTTCTGGCCGGTCACGAGCTTACCGTCAACTTCAACGTGGGGAGCCCAGTCTCCCCCGCTCCGGAAGGTCGCACCACGCTGCTTAAGCCGGTCCTCCAGGAGGAACGGCACAACATCGGTCAGCCCCACCGCCTCTTCTTCTGCGTTGGTGAAGCCGGTAACATGCTTTCCCTTCACCAGGAAATCGCCATCCGCTCCCTTTACATCCGCCAGCACCGCCGGGGCGTGGCAAACGGCGCCCACCGGTTTGTCGGCCCGCACAAAGGCCTCGATGAGTGCGATGGAATCCGCATCGAGCGCCAGGTCCCACAGCGGCCCGTGTCCACCGGGATAGAAGATCGCGTCGAAGTCATTCACAGACACCTCGCGCAGCTTTCTGGAATGAGCGAGGTCATCCTGCGCCGCCTGGTCGTCCTTGAAGCGCATCGTCGCCTCGGTCTCGTTCTCCGGCAGATTGCTCTTCGGATCCACCGGGGGCATTCCTCCCCTGGGCGAGGCGATGGTCACCGACGCCCCTGCATCGTGGAAGACGTAATAGGGCGCGGCAAGCTCTTCCAGCCAGAAGCCGGTCCTCTCTCCAGTGTCGCCTAACTTGTCATGCGAGGTCACCACCATCAGAATTTTCATCACTGACTCCTTTGCGCGTTGCAGCCTGCGGGAAAGTATCGGGATTTGGTTGAGCACTGCTAAGTCTTACAACATCCCGGGGATATATCAACCTACAGGCTTATGTTTGGCGCCTTCGCATCGATCGGCTGCTGTCGGTGAGGTTGACACTGCCGGGTTCCGTGCTTACGTTTTATTAAAACCAAGCCAGGAGTCTCATCATGAGCGAAAAGGATATCGAAGTTGTAGAAGCTGAAATAAACGGCAAGCCTTCGCAGCCGGGCACTCTTGTTCTGGCTTCCGAGGTCCTGCCGCTTGGTGTCCCCATAATACCGATACGGCCGCGCCCTGCGTTTCCGAACATGCTGATTCCCATGGCGCTTGATGATCCGAACCAGATACGCGCCATCAAACACGCCATGGAATCCCAGGCCCAGGCGATCGGGCTCGTGCTCGTCAAAGACCCGGAGAAGCCGGACGGTCCGGATAACCTCCATGCCGTCGGGGTCGTAGGGAAGATCGTCAAGATGATCCACCTGGGGGACGACAATGCACAGTTCCTGCTGAACACCCTGGAGCGCTTCAAAATCGTCGAACTGCACCAAAGCGATGGAGCATCCTATGCCACGGTCAGTTACCAGTACGGCACCGAGCTTTCCGTCAATCCTGAACTGAAGGCCTATTCCATGGCGGTGGTGAGCGCACTGAAAGAACTGGTCCAAATCAACCCGCTCTACTCCGAGGAGATCAAGATGTTCCTCGGGCGCTCGAGCCTCGAAGACCCGAGCAAGCTGGCCGATTTCGCCGCGAGCCTCACTTCCGCCGACGGGCAGGAACTGCAGCAGGTCCTTGAATCCTTCGATGTACGGAAAAGGCTCGACATGGTCCTCACCCTGCTCAAGAAGGAGCTCGAGGTCTCGAGACTACAGACGAAGATCACCAAGCAGATCGAAGAGAAGATCAGTCGTCAGCAGCGCGAGTTTTTCCTGCGGGAACAGTTGAAGGCGATCAAGAAGGAACTGGGGCTGGAGAAGGAAGGAAAGACTTCGGAGATCGAGAAGTTCGAGCAGCGTCTGAAGGAGCTGAAACTGAACGACGAGGCGCAGCGTGCCGTCGCCGACGAACTCGACAAGTTCAGGTTGCTGGAGCCGTCCTCGCCGGAGTACCACGTCACCCGGAACTACCTCGACTGGCTCACCATTCTCCCGTGGGGTAAATACAGCAAGGACTCGTACAACGTCGAGAAGGCGCGCAAGGTGCTGGATCGCGACCATCACGGGCTGAATGACGTGAAGGACCGCATCACCGAGTTCATCGCGGTCGGCAAGATGAAGGGCGACATCTCAGGCTCCATCCTCTGCCTGGTCGGTCCCCCAGGCGTCGGCAAGACTTCCATCGGGAAGAGCATCGCAGACGCCCTCGGCCGTTCGTTCTTCCGTTTTTCGCTGGGCGGCATGCGGGACGAGGCCGAGATCAAGGGGCACCGCCGAACCTACATCGGGGCGATGCCGGGGAAATTCCTGCAGGCCATGAAGAGTGCGGGCACCGCGAACCCCGTGCTCATGCTGGACGAGATCGACAAGATCGGCGCCTCCTTCCAGGGGGATCCGGCATCGGCGCTCCTGGAAGTGCTGGACCCGGAGCAGAACGGATCTTTTCGCGACCATTACCTCGACGTGCCGTTCGATCTTTCCAATGTCCTGTTTATTGCGACGGCGAACCAGCTGGACACGATTCCCGCGCCGTTACTCGACAGGATGGAGGTGATCCGCCTTTCCGGTTATGTCCTTGAGGAGAAAATGGAGATAGCGAAGCGCTACCTGATACCCAAGGCGATGAAGAACCATGGTCTGAAACACGGGCAGGTCACCATCAGGAAGGACGCCCTAGCCGCGATAGTCGACGGATGGGCAAGGGAAGCCGGAGTCAGAACCCTTGAGAACCGCATCAAGAAACTGATGCGCAAGGCCGCGATGGAGTTCGCCTCCGGACGGACCGAAGCCATCGTGGTCAGCAAGAAAGATCTGCATGATTACTTAGGTCAGCCGGTGTTCACAACGGAGGAGATCTTCGAAGGGGTGCCCGGGGTGGTGACGGGTCTTGCCTGGACCAGCATGGGGGGAGCGACGCTTCCCATCGAAGCAACCGCCATGGCAAGCAAAGGAAAGGGGTTCAGACAGACAGGCCAACTGGGTAACGTGATGATAGAGAGTTCCGAGATTGCCTATTCCTTTGTGATGGCGCATTTGAAGTCGTACGGCGCACCGGCGGACTACTTCGACAACCACTTCGTGCACCTGCATGTCCCGGCCGGCGCGACACCGAAAGACGGCCCGTCGGCTGGTGTCACCATGGCAACGGCGCTCATTTCGATGATAAAAGGAAAGCCGGTAAGGAAAAAACTGGGGATGACCGGGGAATTGACTCTGACGGGTCGGGTGCTACCGATCGGGGGAGTTAAAGAAAAGACCATCGCAGCGCGTCGTGCCGGGCTGAAAGTACTGATCTTCCCCGAGGCGAACAAGAAAGACTTTGATGAATTGCCGGATTATCTGAAAGAGGGGCTGGAGGTTCACTTCGCCAAAGAGTACAAGGACGTTGCCAAGATCGCCTTCGGCAAGGCTTAAGAGAGCACGTACGCAGGTAACACGCTAGCACATCCTCCCCTCTCCCTCCGGGAGAGGGGCAGGGGTGAGGGCGCTGCCCCGTTAGTGAGTCGCGATGACAGTTTGAGTGAAACCAGGAAAACGAAAAAGCCCCACCGGGATTCCGGTGGGGCTTTTCTATTAAATTCCCTGCGGCGACCTACTCTCCCACACCGTTACCAGTGCAGTACCATCGGCCCAGAGAGGCTTAACTTCCGTGTTCGGGATGGGAACGGGTGTGACCCTCTCGGCATTGCCACAGAGAAACTTTTACGCGCTTAGCGCGAAACTCTCTATCGTCGGACGTCAGACCAGTCGGACTGGTCAGACTGGTCTGACAGTTTTACAATTGCATTTTCGTGATCGTAGGATTCGGCAGTATATGATCGGGGGGTGGAGGTCCACCCCCCTCTCGAGAATTTTTTATGGTCAAGCCTCACGGCCGATTAG
>NZ_RAHW01000008.1 GCF_004117875.1 Geomonas oryzae
CCACGGATCAGGACGGAACATTTTTAATTTACTACTGCCACCATAAGCTCCGGGAGATCCGGATCGGCGATAAAAAAGTGTCACCCATGTCTCCGAACGACTGTCACCCTTGACTCCGGTCTATACAAAGGGGGGACAGGGGGGATTTGATTCAAGGTGTGTTAGCCGCCTTAAGATAGCTAGAACCCCAGTCGCACATCATCTCCAGGATCGGAAAGATGCTCTTTCCCTGCTCGGTCAGCGAGTACTCGACCTTGGGCGGGACCTGCGGATAGACTTTGCGGTGCACCAGTCCGTCGGCTTCCAATTCGCGCAACTGCTGGGTGAGCATCTTCCTTGTCGTGTCCGCGAACTGCCGCTGCAGATCCGAGAAGCGCATGGTGTCCTGTGCGAGATGCCAGAGGATGGAGGCCTTCCATTTCCCACCGACAAGAGCCAGGGTCACGTCGATACCGCACTTGTATTCCTTGTCCCGCAATGTCATTACTTCGGCCGTCGACTGGCTTTGCTGCATGTCATCTCCTTCTGGCAAAGTTCCCTGTGGGGTACTGTGTTTCAAATAAGGTACTACGTTTCGTAAAAGTACGTTATTGACGGTCCGGCACCAATGGTCCTATATAGCCCATCTGCAAGAAAAAGAAAAGCATCGGGTTGATCTGAGAGCAGCCCGACGGGAGGAGACACAATGAAGGTCGTGGCATTCAACGGCAGCCCCAACAAGGAAGGGAACACCTATCACGCCATCAAGCTGGTGGCCGACGAGCTGGCCAAGGATGGGATCGAGACCGAGATCGTGCATGTGGGGAACAAGGCGATTCGCGGCTGCATCGCCTGCTACCAGTGCGCGAAGAACCAGGACGAGAGGTGCGCCATCAAGGACGACGAGGTGAACGAGTACGTCCAGAAGATGAAAGATGCGGACGGCATCATCCTCGGTTCTCCGGTGCACTACTCAGGCGTCGGCGGCACCATGAAGTCGTTCATGGACCGCGCCTTCTTCGTAGCCGGGGTGAACGGCGGGCTTTTGCGCCACAAGGTGGGGGCGGCGGTGGTAGCGGTGCGTCGCTCCGGCGGGGTGACCACCTTTGACCAGTTGAACCACTTCCTGAACTACTCTGAGATGCTGCTTCCTACCTCTAACTACTGGAACGTTATCCACGGCAGAGCACCGGGAGAGGCGCTGCAGGACGGCGAAGGGGTGCAGATCATGCGCGTTCTCGCTAAGAACATGGTATGGCTTCTCAAGCTGGTGGAAAACGGCAAAGGGGTGGTGCCCGAGCCGGAGCAGGAGGCGAAGGTCTTCACCAACTTCATCAGATAGGGCGCGGAGGAAGGATGCTTCAATTCAAGGTAGACAAGGAAAAATGCACGAGGTGCGGCCTGTGCGTTGCCGACTGTCCGGCCCACGTCATGGACACGGCCGACGGTTACCCGGTGATCACTGCGGAGAAGGAAGCCGGATGCTACCGCTGCCAGCACTGCTTCGCGGTATGTCCCACCGGCGCCATATCGATCCTGGGGCTCGACCCGCAAGAGAGCACGCCTCTCGAGGGGGACTGGCGCCCTGACCCGGCGAAGCTGGAGACGCTGATGAAAGGGCGTCGCTCGGTGCGGCGCTACAAGCAGGAGAACCTGGAGCCGGAGCTTTTGCAGCGCCTGCTCGAGGTCGCCTGGCACGCTCCCACCGGCGTCAACACGCGCCAGGTACGCTTCACGGTCATCGACGATCGGGAAAAGCTCGCCTCCTTCCGTGACGAGCTTTTGGCCGGCATCGCGCGTCTGGTGCGTGAGAACGCGCTTCCCGAGCAGCTCGCCTTCTTCGGCGATTTCGTGAAGCTCTGGGAGGAGCAGTGCGTGGACGTGCTTTTCCGCGGCGCACCGCACCTGCTGGTCGCGTCGGTCTCGGACAAGGCGGTCTCGCCGTTGCAGGACTGCATGATCGCGCTCAGCTACTTCGAGCTCTTCGCGCAGGCAAACGGCGTCGGTACCGTCTGGGACGGCCTCGCGAAGATCGCCATCAATGATCTCGTCCCCGAGTCCCTGGCGCGCCTCGGCATCCCCGAGGACCACGCCGTCGGCTATTGCATCGCCTTCGGTAAGCCCGCCGTCCAATACGCGCGCACCGTCCAGCACAAGGGTGCCCTGATCCACCGCGTCTGACAAAAAAGGGGACCGGCTCAGCATGTGCCGGTCCCCCTTCTGCTTTTCTCCGCACCGCTAATTTACCGCGCCGCCTGCCCCCCGTTGGTCACCCCCATGAGCTTCGCCATGGTGTTGAGCGGGTCGTGCGAGACCAGATTCCCCTCGTGGTAGAAGGTCACCAACTGCAGGGTGCCCCCCTTGATCGCCTTGATGGCCACGTCGTCCGGGGTGAATGTGGTGCGTCCCAGCGACTTCTTCGTCGGCCATTCCACTCCGCTGTAACTCATGTAGACGAGTTTCGAGCAGTACACCCTCCCTTTGGACTCGACGTCGAAGTTGAAGTCGTACGGTTTCCCCACCTGGCGCAGCGCCTGGATCACCGTGTGGGCGCGGTCCTGGCGTGTGGCCGCGGTCTTGCGCAGCACCCCGATGCTGTCGATGTTGAGGAAGTGCTGCATGGTGTTCATCTCGACCCCGGAGCGCAACGCCTCGACCACCATGTGGCCGCTTTTTATCTGTTGTTGGTACGGCTTCACCACCGGATGTTCCCAGATCCCCAGCTCCCGCAACTCCTGTTCCGTGCCGGTCCACACCGCTGCATGTCCCCAGTAGCCCGGGATTAGCTTGTCGGTGAGCCGGAAGGGGGTCTTCTCCAGGAGGATGTCTCCCGCCTGCAGGTTCTTCTGCACCTCGGCCCTTACCGCTTCCTTCCCGTACAGTTTTCCCTTCCGGGTCTCCACGAGCCCCACCGCGTTGCCGAAGACCATGCTGAACAGGCTGGTGCCTTCCCGCTCCAGCCCGAGCAGCGTGTCCGTGGTCACCGCGCCGAAGAAGCCGAGCTTTCTGCCGATCACGTAAAAGGGTGACCATTTCTTCACTATGTCGTAGGAGGGACTTTGCCTTATCAGGGTGGAGACGTAGTCCATGGCGAGGGTATCCGAGGTGAAGGGGGACTTCCTGGTCTGCTTCTCGTAGAACCGGATCGCCTTGCGCACCCGCTGGCGGTTGGCGATGGAGTCGTAGTTCATTGTGACCTTGGCGAGCTCGGCGCGCCGCACCGCGTACCCCGGGTCGCGCTCGTTGAGGACCCGGCGCAGTTTCGCGTCCCCTTCGAATAGCGAGATGGCGAGCAGGTAGTTGTCGTAGAGGACCAGGGCGGAGGAGAGCGAGAGCATCACCCCCTTGAGCCGGCTCTCCTTGGTCACCCCGAGTTCGGCGAGGTCCCTGTCATCGGCATCAAGCCAGCACTCGTGCGCTTCGGCAAGCGCGAGCAGCTTCTCGCGCAGCGCCAAGTGGTCGATGATTCCCTGGTTGATGAGGGCGAGGTCGTCGCCTGAGAGCGGTTTGCCCCGCTCCATGTCCTGCTTGATGCGGATGCCGGTCTTGATGGTCTCAGCGCGCAGCGCGAGCGCCTCTTCCGCTAGGCTGCGGAACTCGTTGAGCTCACGCGTGAGCCCCTGCTCCACGCTTGCCTTGGTGCAGCCGTGTGCCTCGAGGAAGTGCCCGGTACAGGTATTGTCCGATTCCCCGCCGCATGCACCCCTTTCCACGAGCTCTTTGAGGGTGTCGACGGCCAGGACCGGCGGCGCGCAGGAGAGGGCGAAGAAGAGCGAGAGCAGGATGCAGAGCCGAAGCCTCATGTGGGGCCTCCTTGTACGGATGTTAAATTCTCCCACTACCGGGTGAGAGGGTAGACGGGGGGCAAGCGGGCAAAAGATACCGGCAACGCATCTAAATGACAACTAATTTGTTGCCGCCAGCGCGATCTCCTTCAGTCCTTTCAGGTCCAGCTTTCCCGTTCCGAGGATGGGAAGACTTTCCACCTCCACGAACCCGTCGCGTCCGGGCTTCCAGAGGTTGGGGAGCTCGCTCTCGGAAAGGTGCCGCGAGAGCGTCGCGGCATCGGTTGCGCCGCGGGTGTAGACAACCACCAGCCGCTCCCCCCTTTTCTCGTCGGGTACCGCGGTCACCGCGAGGACCCCGCTCTGCCCGAGCTGGGCGTGCAGCTCGTCTTCGATCGCCCCGTGGGGGACCATCTCGCCGCCGATTTTGCTGAAGCGTGAGATGCGGTCCGTGATCCTGACGAAGCCGTCCTCGTCCATGATGCCGAGGTCCCCGGTCAGGTACCAGCCGTCACGCACCACCTCGCCGGTCAACTCCTCTCGTCCCAGGTAGCCGAGCATCACGTTGGGACCCTTCACCTGGAGCATCCCGGCTTCCCCCGGCTTTAATGCCGCGCCGCTTTCCGGGTCGACCACGCGGATGGCTACGCCGGGGATCGGGTGCCCTACGCTCCCTGCCTTGGCGCCGTGCTGCTTCACGCCGTCGATCTCCACGTCCGGAAGGCTCAGGGTGATCACCGGGGACAGCTCTGTGGCGCCGTACCCCTCCATGGGGCGGATGCCGAACTTCTCCTCGAAGCTGTCCGCAACCTTGCTCTTCAGTTTCTCCGCGCCCGTGATCACGAGGCGCAGCGACCCGAAGTCCTCGAGCTTTGCGCGGCGCAGGTAGGAGAGGAGGAAGGTGGGAGTCGCAAGGAGGAGCGTGGAGCGGTGCTCGCGCACCACCTGGGCGATTCTCTCCCCCTCCATCGGGTTCGTGTGGTAGGCGGAGGAAAAACCGCTCGTGAGCGGGAACCAGAGCGTCGCGGTGAAGCCCAGGGAATGGAAGAAGGGGAGCGCAGAGCAGATGTTGTCGTTTAAGTCCACCTTGAACACCATGCGCAGCGCCTCGATGTTCGACATGATGTTGTGATGGCTGAGCATCACCCCCTTCGGCTCTCCGGTGCTCCCCGAGGAGAAGATCACCGTGGCGCTGCGGTCGGCGTGGAACCCTTTCGCGCGGCACAGGATGGTGGCGGGGTAGAACCGCGCCTTGATTAGGGCCATGAGCTTTGCCCGGCCGGAGATGGCGGGGGCGATGTCCTCCAGGAAGATCATGCCGTCAAGTCGCGGCAGGGTCGGGACTCTTTCCAGGAAGGCGCGCGAGGTGACGATGGTGCGGATGCCGCACTGGGAAACTGCGGAGGAAAGTGAAACCTCGGAGGCGGTGTAGTTGAGGTTCACGGTGACCCGTCCCAGCATGGAGAGGGCGAGGTTCGCGAGCACGCCCCCGGCGGACGGCGGCAGCAGAAGTCCCACGTGTTCCGCATCGTCGATCATTTCGTCGAGCTTTCCTGCCAGGGCGACCGCGGAGGTCAGGGTGCGGCCGTAGCTCAGGTTTTTTCCCGAGGTGTCGGCGATGGCGCGACGTCCCCAGTAACGGCGTGCGGTGCGGATGAAGTACTCAGGCAGCGGCCGGCGCTGCTCCTTTCTGGAGGCGAAGTAGTCGCAGGAAAGCTCGGCCACCTTCTGGCGCACCTCGACGGCGAGGCTCTTCGCGGGCATCGGGTCCCCGAAGAGGATGGTGACCGGGTAGGGGGAGAGTGCCGGGAGCCGGGAGAGGAGTTTTCCGTGGGCGTAGGAGAGGATGCTCCCCCAGGCCCCGCCGATGTACACCGGGATGATCGGGTGGCCGCTGTCCTTCACGATGCGCTCGAAGCCGCCGCGGAACTCGCCCAGCATGCCGGTCCTCGTGAGCGCCCCCTCGGCGAAGATGCAGACCATGTACCCCTCGTCGAGCGCGGCGCGCGCCCTCCTGATGAACTCGAGCATCTCCCTTTTGCCGTCCGTCGAGGAGACCGGGATCACCCCCATGAGCCGGAACAGGCCGCGTAAGAGGGGCGTGTTGTAGATGCTCCGCTCCATGACGAAGCGGATGCGGCGCTGGCAGGTGGCGGTGAGCAGCAGGGCGTCGACCCAGGTGACATGGTTCGGGATCAGGAGCGCAGGCCCCTCCACCGGGAGGTTTTCGAGCCCCTTGATGCGCAGGCGGTAGAAGACCCGCATGGTGACGAGGGCTACGAAGCGGAGCAGGAAGTCCGGGAGGATCTTGAAGGAGAGGAGCGTCAGGACCAGGGTCAGCGCGCCGACGGCGCTGAACCCCTGCGCTGCGGAGAGTCCCATCGGGCCGCTGAAGAGCCAGGTGAGCCCGGATGCGGCGAGGATGCCGACCCAGTTGATGAAGGAGGAGGCGGCCAGCACCTCGCCGCGGATGGCGGCGTCGGCTCTGAGTTGAATGAAGGTCTGCAGCGGCAGGCTGAAGACACCCGCCGAGATACCGAAGCAGACGATGACGATGAGGCTCGCGGTGAGGTTTCCGGGGAGTACGTGCAGCAGTATCGGGGCGAGGGTGAGCCCGGCTGCGCCAAGCGGTACGATGCCGAACTCGACGTCGCGGCCGGAGAGCTTGGCGGCTATGAGCGAGCCCGCGCCGATGCCGAGCGCGGCGGCGAGGAACAGGTAGCCGCTTTGCGCCTCGGAGAGCCCGAGCCTTTCCATGCCGTAGCCGATCAGGTTCAGTTGTGCGAAGGCGCCGATGAACATGAACCAGGCGAGCCCGATGATGGCGAGCATGAGGTGGCGGTCGCGGGAGATGCCTTGGAGCGTGTGCAGGATGCCGGTGGGGAGAAGGGCCACGGGACGGGCCGCGTCGCCGGGAGTGCTTTCCCCGATCATCCTCGAGCAGGCAAGCCCGGCGCAGGCGACGGCGAGACTGAAGAGCGAGGCGATCCAGAAGCTTCCTCCCGCCGCCTGGGCGAGACCGGAGGCGAGGCCGGTGCCGACGATGATGGCCAGGAAGGTGCAGGATTCCATCAGGCCGTTCACCCGGGAGAGTTCATCCTTTCGGACCAGTTCGGGGACTATGCTGTACTTCGCCGGTGCGAAGAAGGCGCTGTGGCTCGCCATGAGGAAGACGACGAGGTAGAGGGCGTGCTCCTGTCTGAAGGCGAAGGCGGCGACGGCCAGGAGGGTGACCGTCACCTCGAAGAGCTTCACGTTCACGATGAGCCTCGACTTCGCCATGCGGTCGGCGAGGCAGCCCGCCGGCGCGGAAAAGAGGAGGAAAGGGAGCACGAAGGCGGCGCCGACCGAGGCGGTGATCATCCCGGCGTGAGCGCGTCCCCGGCTGCCGATCAGGAAGAAGATGATCAAGAGCTTCAGTATGTTGTCGTTCAGCGCCCCTAGGAACTGGGTGGCGTTCAGCCAGGCGAAGGATTTGGATGAGGTGTTGGTCATGGCGGTGCTCCGGGTGATCAGGGAGTCGGGACGGGAAGTCTGAGGACGGCGTTCGCGTTGGAAAATACCTGTTCCGGCACGCCCAGCGCCTCCTTCAGGGCAACGTCCTGGTCCCACGGGTTGGCGATTTTTGAGAGTTCCACCATGCGCCGCGGCGAGAGCTTGATCGGGAACGCATAGGGGGTGACCGTGACGGTGTTGGGAAGCGGCATGTCGGTGCCGTAGAGAAGCCGCTCGGCAATCCCCTTCTTCAAGAGGCGTGCGAGGTGCCACTTCCGGTTGATCTGGGTGAGCGCCGAGATGTCGCCGTAGAAGTTTGGGAACTCGTCCAGGAGGCGAAGAAAGCGGCGGTAGTTGCTCTCCCCTTGGTTTCTGCCGCAGCTGCCGCAGTGCGCCGCGATCACCTTCACCCCGAGCGAGAGCGGGAGCCTGAGCCGCTCGGGGTCCGCGAGCTCGTTGCGCGTCATGGTGAAGGAGTGCTCGGTGCCGGTGTGGGTGAGCAGCGGAAGCCCCAGCTCTTTGAGCTTCAGGTAGAACGGGACCAGGCGCTCGTCGGCCGGGTCAAAGTGCTGGATGGAGGGGAGCCACTTGACCAGCACGGCGCCGTCCGCCGCCGCTTTCTCCAGACGCTCCAGAGCGTCACGGCGCATCGGGTTGATGCTTGCTCCGAAAAGGAGGTTCGGATACTTCGCGGTTTCCGCCGCGACGAAGTCGTTGGGGATGTACATCTCGGTGCTGTTGCGATCGAGCTCGCCGTTGCCGTCCACCGCGCCGTCCATGGCGAGGACGACGGCGGCGGTTACGCGCTGCGAGGCGGCGAGCCGCTCGGAGATGCGCCGCATGACAAGTCCGTCACCCTCCTCGATGAGCTGCTGCTCGGTCACCCAGAACGCTTTCAGGAAGACCCTGTAGCGCCAGCTTTTGCGCATGGCGGGGGAGATGAAGCAGCCGCTGTTTCCCGCGCCGATGCCGGCGGTGTGGCAGTGCATGTCGATGATCCCCTTGAAAGCTGCTGAACGCATGTCGGTCTCTCCTGTGCGTGGAATGTCATAGTCATTACAGGGACTGTGCCAATTGCTGCTTTAACTGGATCAGACGGGCAAAGTGCTGATTTGCCGTCAGGCGTTGTTGAGGTTATACGGTTCTTTAAATAGCGTGTTGACATTTTATGTCTATTGATCGTACATAAAACGAACAGTATCGTTGTGTAGGTCAGCGCCCTGACCCTCTCCCGCGTGCGGGCGAAGGTCTACGTTGGACGAAGGTCTGGAGGGATGGAGGATATGGTAACGCAAGGTGTGACCTGTCTGCACAGGGGAGTCGCTTTATGACTATAAGAAAAATTGCCGACCAAGAGTGGACGTTTCTGGAGACAGTGGCACGTGCGGCTTTTGCCAATCCCTTCGGCGAAGCGAGGGACGACCTCGACATCCTGATCGGCGGCGCATCACCCGGTGCATCCCCCGAAGAAGTGCTGGGGGCGGTACTGGCCCGTGTGACGGCGCAGGTGGAGAACCTGCGGGCGCGCGGGGTGGCCGACCTGCGCGGGCAGGAGGGGAGCCGCCGCGAGGTTTTGCGCCGGTTCTTTTTCTTCCATGTCTTTCACCGCTACGTGGACCATTTCGACCGCCTAATCCAGGCCCAGCTGAAGCAAGGGGACAAACCATGCAGGGTGGATTTCGCGCCCGAGGTGCTCGGGGAGATGGCCGGCTTCGGGCTCACCGGCGACGAGGCCGAGCGGGCCTTCGCCGTCTTCTACCAGCTGCGGCGCGCCTTCTACTTCATAAGAAACGGGCTGGTCGGCAGCTCCCCGTCCATGAAGGCCTTGCGCCGTCATCTCTGGGACTGCGTCTTCACCCACGACATCCGCTGGTTCGAAGCGGGACTTTGGAGCCGGATGGAGGAGTTTTCCATCCTCCTTTTGGGCGAGACCGGAACCGGCAAGGGGGCCGCGGCCGCCGCCATCGGTCGCTCCGGGTTCATCCCCTACGACCCGGCGAGAAACGGGTTCACGGAGAGCTTTACCAGGAACTTCGTCGCCATAAACCTCTCCCAGTACTCCGAGGGGGTGCTCGAGTCCGAGCTCTTCGGGCACAAGAAGGGGGCCTTCACCGGCGCGGTGGATAACCACGAGGGGCTCTTCAGCCGCTGCGCTCCGCACGGCGTCATCTTCCTGGACGAGATAGGCGACGTGAGCGTGCCGGTGCAGATCAAGCTCTTGCAGGTGCTGCAGGAGAGGGTCTTCTATCCGGTCGGGAGCCACGAGCCGAGGCGTTTCAGCGGACGCATCGTCGCCGCCACGAACCGCCCCCTGGACGACCTGATGCTGGGGGGACGGTTCCGCGAGGATCTCTACTACCGTCTCTGCTCAGATGTGGTCACCATTCCGCCGCTGCGGGAGAGGCTTCGCGAGGATCCGGATGAACTCGACAACCTCATAGGCGCCATCCTGTACCGGGTGGCGGGGCAACAGGTCCCGGCGCGGGAGCGGCAACTGGTCAAGAAGGTGATCAGGCGCGATGTCGGGGGGGACTACGACTGGCCGGGGAACGTGAGGGAGCTGGAGCAGGCGGTGAAGCGGATCATCCTCACCGGTCGTTATCAAGGGATGAAGCGGGAAAAGGGCGCGGGAATGGAGCGCCTGTCCGTGGCCATGCAGGATGGATCTCTCGGCGCGGAAGAACTCCTTGCCGCCTATTGCGGGCATCTCTACGACGTCTGCGGCACCTACGAGGAAGTCGCCCGCCGCACCCGCCTCGACCGGCGCACCGTTAAGAAGTACGTGCAGATGGGGACGGAGGTGTGACGGCTATGGTGTGACCAGCCAGTTTTCCACTACGAGTCCGGGAACACGGGAGAACTCGCGCACGTTATCCGTGACCAGGACCAGCCCCAGAGAGCGGGCATGAGCAGCGATCAAGAGGTCGTTAGGGCCAATAGTCAGGCCGCGCTGCTGCAGGTAGTTTCGGATCTCCGCGTAGTGGTGGTCCGCGTCGACATCCAGCGACAGCACCTCGATATTCGCGATGATCTGTTCAACCTTTACTCTCAGCGAGGGTGAACCTTTCTTCGCGGCCCCGAAGCGCAGCTCGCCGGCTACCACGATGCTTGTGCAGACGGTTTCTTCACCCTGCTCTGCAATCCGTCGCATCACCGAACCGCCTGGACGTTTGATGAGGTCAGAGAGGATGTTGGTGTCGAGGAGGTAAATGAGGGGGGACACTGCTAAAGCTCCACGTCGTCCAGCGGTGATAGACCTTGGTCGATATCGGGAAATTCCTCATCGGAAGGCGCCCAGGTGGACAGAAGGCTCAGGAGCGATTTTTTTTGCAACGGCTCGATGATGATCCGGTCGCCCTCTTTGTGCATGATCGCCTCATCCCCAGGCAGTTCGAACTCACGGGGGATGCGGATAGCCTGGTTTCTACCGTTTTTGAAAAGACGTACATGACGCTCCGCGAAGTTGCTCATACCTCCCCCTTGTACTATTGGCCTATGCTTTGGCATAGGCTAGCACTTCTCCCAGAGCATGTCCAGATTTTCAACGGAAAAAGAAGGGAGTTGCAGACCTCGCCAGGCCCGTCACTGTTACACCGCGGCCGCCTCTTGCGGCGCGTCGAAGCGCACCACCTTGTTGCGCCCCTGCTGTTTCGCCTGGTACATCCCCTGGTCGGCGCGCTGCAACAGCGACTCGGGGGTGTCATGCGCCGGCAGAAGGCTCGCGCAGCCGATGCTCACCGTCACCGTCAATTCGGTCTTCCCGCCTTGATGATCAGTGACGGTCACAGGGGTCCCGGCGATGGTGCGGCGCAGGCGCTCGGCGACGTCGCAGGTCTCGGAGGGCGGGGTGTGCGGCAGCAGTATGGTGATCTCTTCGCCGCCGTAGCGGGCCACCACGTCGGTCTGACGAAGCGATTCGATCAAAAGCCGCGCCACGTGCTGCAGGACGAGGTCCCCGGCATGGTGACCGTAGGTGTCGTTCACCGACTTGAAGCGGTCGAGATCGACCATCAAAAGCCCCAGGTCCAAGTGGTGACGCTTCGCGCGCATCACCTCGTCGCGCAGCCTGCGGTCCAAGACGCGCCGGTTGTAGATCCCCATCAGCGGATCGGTCATCGCCTCGTGCTCGAGGATGTAGATGCGCTTCAGCTCCAGGGTGGTTCGGTAGGCGAGCAGACAGACCATCAGACAGAAAACCGCGCCCAGCAGGAAGATCATCACGACGAGCATCTCGGAGTGCGTGTAGAGACTGCCGGCCTTGAGACATAAAAAGCCCACGTACCCGGAGAGGAACAGCAGCAGGAATCCCGCCAGCACGTACCACCAATTGCGGTTGGCGCCCTTCGGGAGTTCCCTGGTCAGCTTTCGCACCAGGAAGAGCGCCGCAGTCAAAAGCGCGGCTCCCCCCAGGAGCAGAATCGACATGACTTTCGCTAAAACCGGGAATATGTCTGCTGTGGTTTCCATGAGCTTCCTAAGTTAGCGGGATGGCGGATTTTACTAGCACTTTTCGGCAGCCGTCAATTAATAAACGAGTAAGGGAATGCGAAAACTCGTATACGAATTCTTGAATTAAGCGCGGGCTCATGCTAAGGTCACCGGGCCTAACCTTCTGGGATGACAGGTACAATCGCTCCTGGCCAGGCGACGGCAAATACTTTGTTCAGGAGGAAGCTGTGAAGAAAGTTCTTTACGTTGGTATGTTGGCTGGTCTCGGGATGATGTTCGGTTGTGCTTCGCCGGTGCCGATGGGCGCCCTCTACACGGAGCTGAAGCTCCCGGTGGCGGCTACCGGCAACGGTGCCGATAAAAAGCATGGCGTGGCGGAGTGCAAGAGCGTGCTGGGACTGGTAGCTACCGGCGACTGCAGCATCGAAACCGCGAAGAAAAACGGCGGCGTTTCCAAGGTTTCCGCAGTCGACTGGGAAGGGAAGAACATCCTCGGTCTCTTCGGCGAATACAAGCTGCACGTCTACGGCGAATAGTCGGTAAAAAAATAGGAAAAAAACGAAGCCGGGCCCCGAAAGGGACCCGGCTTTTTTTTGTTACACAACCAGGTTGCGCGGGTGCCCGAGAACGAACCCCTCCAGGTTCCCGATCAACTGCTCGGCCAGTGTGGCGAGGGAACGGTCGCTGATCCATGCGACATGCGGCGTGACGATCAGGTTGGGCTGTTTCAGGTCGAGAAGCGGAGACCCCTCTCGCGGCGGTTCCCGGGTCAGGACGTCGAGTCCCGCTCCCGCGATGGTCCCTTCCGCCAACGCCTGCGCCAGCGCGGCTTCATCCAGCAGTCCGCCGCGGCCGCAGTTGATGAGGATCGCGTGGCGCGGCATCAGCTCGAGCTCCGCTTTTCCGATCATGCCGACGCTCTCCTCGGTCAAGGGGCAGAGAAGCACCAGCACGTCGCTTTTCGCTAGCACCTCCGGAAACGGCGTCCGTCCCGGGCGTGCCTCCGCCGCACCCTTTCTCTCGGCGCAGAGGATCTCCATGCCGAAGGCCTCGCCAAGCGCAGCCACCGCGCTCCCGAGGGCCCCGACCCCGATGGTGCCGAGGGTCGCCCCGTAAAGGGAGCGCGGCATCGGTTCCACCTGCACCAGGTACCCCTCCGAGCGCTGCCAAGCTCCCCCCTGGACCGCCTCGTGGTAGGCAAGGAGGTTGCGCCGCAGGGCGAGGATGAGGGAAAAGACGTGCTCGGGAACGCTCACCGACCAGTTGCGCACGTTGCTTACTGCGACTCCGCGGCGCCGGCAGGCCTCCAGGTCGACGTGGTCGACGCCGGTGGCGGCGACCGCGATCAGGCGCAGTTGCGGCAGCTTCGCCAGGTGCTCCGCGGTGATGGCGACCTGATCCGTGATCGCTACCGTGGCGTCGGTGAGACGCTCCACCACCTCGGCTTCGCGCGTGTCCGGATATTCCTGCCACCGGTGCGGGAAGCGCGGCGCGCGCAGCGGCACCGAGATGCCGCCGCGGTCGAGAAAGACGATCCGCTCCATCAGTGGGACATGAGGACCGGGATGGTCATGTGGCGCAGCACGTGCTTTGCGACATCGCCCAGGACGTAGGTGCCGAAGTGCAGGTCGGCGTATCCCCCCATGACCAGGAGGTCGCTCCCCTCGTCAGACACGCGGTTCAGGAGTACGTCGCCTATGTGCAGCTCGGTGATGGCGCTCGTTTCGACCTGGGCCTTCACGCCGTGGGAGGCCACGTAGCTGCGCAGCCCCTCCATGTCCGCCATCTCGTCCTTGCTCGGGTTCACCTCGAAGATGTGGGTCGACTCCGCGTTACGCAGCAGGGGAAGGGCGTCGGTGAGCGCACGCGACGACTCGCGCCCGGTCTTCCACGCCACGAGGATGTTCCTGCCGACGCTTTGGTAGCGCCCGGCGTAGGGGACGATGAGAACCGGCTTCCCGGAGCCGAACACGACCTTCTCGGGAAGGAAATCGGTGGCGCGACGCTCCTTGGAGCCGTGTTCGCTCTGCCCGACGATGACGAGGTCGGCGAAGGTGGCGTAGTGGCTGATCGCCTCGACCACGCCCCCGCCGAGGGCCTTGGCGTCCGCCGCGATCCATTCACCCTTGACGTCGGCAGCCGCCGTCTTCTCCCTGAAGAGCTGCTCCAGCTCCTCGCCCGCCTCCTGGTCGTTCCCCCTCCGCATCGGGATCAGGGGATGCACCGCCACCTTGAGTCCCGTGACCGCCGCGCGGTGCCGTTTCGCCAGGTCGATGGCCAGCTCGAGCCGGTCCGCGGAATGTTCCAGGTTGTCCATGAAGACTAGTATCTGTTTCAACTCCATCTGGTGCGCCTCCTTGATGCATGCGGGTGAGTTACTGGATGTATGGTGCTGCCGTCGCCGGCCGGGTGAGCGCCTCGGGCCGGGTGAAGTTGCGCAACAGGTGTCCCTTGATCATCTCCTTGAAGTCCGCCTCCTGGTCTCCCCGGTAGACGAGAGACGAGGCGATCTCGGCGGCGAGGATGGCGTAGCGGCACTTGGCCGGCAGCCGCTCCAGGCGCCCCTGGTACTTGGGCTCGCGCAGCATGGCGGGAAGGTGCGCGAGGATGGCGCTTTGGAAGACCGGCTCGTCGCAAAGCTCAGGGTTCCTCTGGAAGAACGAGAAGAGGCGCGCATAGTGGCCGTTGATCTCGTGGCTTATGGCGTCGGAGATCTCGGTGTAGATGAAGCTTCCTCCCGCCTCGCGGTGGCGCCTAAAGATGAGTTCCGCTTCGTCGCGCGCCCGTCTTTCCAGGATCCTGAGCACGTCCCCCACGTAGCGCTCCTTGTGCGCCAGGAACTCCTCCTCGGAGAGCATGAGGTTCGCGATGATCTCGTAGGACGAGGAGATCACGCCGCACTTGTTGGCCGAGGCGTCGCGCATGATGACGATGCCGCGCCGCTGCATCTGGGTCCGCGCCTCCGGCGTGATGAAGGAATTCGCCCCCTCGACGATGGCGCGGGTGGTGGGGGTGCCGTCCTCGCGGAAAAAGCGCGGCCAGTTCTCGGCGTCGATGGTCTCCGGGCGCCCCCCCCCGGGGATGAAGAGGTCGGTCGGTACCGAGAAGAGGAGGTTCCCGAACTCGCGGTGGAACTGGTCCGTGGTCACCCACTGCTCCTGGACCCCCGCCCCGGTGCTGACCGCGCGTTTGAACAGCTCGCGCAGCCCGTCGGTGCGCCGCTCGTTGCGGTACAGGATGAAGCCGCCCGGGTGCAGGCGGGCCGGGTCGAAGGCGTCCAGGTCGTGCTTCAACACGATGCGGGAGAGCTCTTCGTGGTCCATCCCCTCGGGGTCGAAGATGGCGCCGGACCCGTCGAGGATCAGCTTGATGCACGCCTCGGGAGAGCGCTCGAGTATGATGCGCAGCGCGTTCCCCGCCACGTCGCCGCTCGGCCCTCCGGTGAACTTCACGCTGAAGCGGTCGCGCCTTATGTCGATGCCTAGCTGCTGCATGGCGGTCTCGGCGAACTGCATCACCCCGGTCGAGGTGACCCCGTATTCCTTGTGGTTGATCCCCACCCGCTTGCTGGAGATGAGGCCGATGCCGAGCAGGTAGCCGCGCTTTAACGACTGGCGCGCGATCATCTCGATCATCACGTCGTGCATGTTCTCGTCCGGCCCAAGCTCGATCGGCTCGTCCTCGCCGTAGTAGTCGACGACGCGGGGATCGCTCGCCTGGCCGTTCTCGGTGACGAAGATGTCCAAAAAGGCGTTGATGAAGCCGAACTGCAGCTTGTAAAGGCGCTGGGTGGAGAGGTCGCGCGCCTCGAGACGGGCGGCGTCGAGCACCACCACCATCTTCGAACCACCCTCGTAGATGTCCTTGTTCTTCAGGTGCTGGGTGTGGGCGAGGACGTAGACCTCGCGGAAGAGGGTGCTCGCCGAGGTGACGTACTCGTCGCGGTTTCTCGTTACGATGGTGCGCCAGCCGCCGCGGGCGATGTCGGAGAAGCCGATGTGGTAGCCGCAACCGTAGCGCCCGAAGAAGAAGGTGATGCGGAACGGGATCTCCGGCGGAAGGTCGGCGGTGAACTCGGGCGCCAGTTCGGCCAGGTAGGCTGGGTCGAGCCGGAAGGCGAGGGCGTGCTTCTCGCGCACGTAGAAGTTCGTCTTCAGCGTGTTCCTGATGAAGGTGATGGCGCAGCGGAAGATGGCGCGGCGCAGGTCGTCGATGTAGCGGTGCCCCGTGTTGTAGGACTCGACGAAGCGGACCGTCTCCTCGAGCGTCTTCCGGTAGAACTCCTCGCGCAGGGAGAGCCCCGGCTGGAAGCGGATCCTGAAAAGCTTCGCGAGCTGGAGCGCTATGTCCGGGTGCGAGTGGAAGGCGAGCATCACGTCCTCGTACCCGTACGGGTCGGGGTGGTGATGGGCGAGGTTCGTGTGGCAGAAGGCGATGAAGGCGTTCACGAGCGACGCCTCCTCGCCGGTCATCACCCGGCTCGTGACGAACTCGCGGTAGGTCCTCGAGGCGGTGGAGAGGATCTGGGTGTTGTAGAGCTCCATCTGCAGCCGGTCGAAGAGTTCGCTCCCCTTGGAGAGAAGCGGCGCGTCGGGGCGCTTTCTGACGTAGAAGGTGCCGAGGAAGTAGGGATGCACGCCGTTTGAGATGGTGAGGCAGTAGGCGCGCTGTACCCCGAAGCCCAGGCGGTTGAAGACCTCCATGGTCTGCAAGAGGAAGTCGTTTTGCGGCGGGTTGCCGACCGCGAAGAGGACGCGGGTCTCGCTGTCGAGCCCGAGGTCGTCGGTCTCCTCCACGTCCAGGAAGATCCCTCCCTGGCGGTTCCCCTCCTGGAAGACCCAGAGGATCTGGGCCACCCGGTTCGGGGGGGAGATGCGCACGTACTGCTCGTTGTTGAGCCACAAAAGGCGCAGGAGGGCGTCGAGCTGGGCGAGGTCGAAGAGGGGATAGCGCGTCTTCAGCGCCTCCTCGATGCCGGCGCGGATCTCCGCCGGGATCTCCGGCGCGGGCGCGTCGGCGATCTCGTTGTGTTCCTTGCGGTCGAAGTCGAAACGCTGCACCTCGAGACCCTGGGAAAGCCCCGGCACCACCCCTTTCGAGTGGGTGAACTCGGCGTAGGAGATGTCGCGCTCCTGCAGGGTGCGCAGGGTGTCGTAGAGCGAGCCGGGGCGGTTCAGGCGGGCGAGGATCAGGGTCTTCGCCCGATCCGCCACGGTGAGCCGCTGGTTCTGCGCCAGGGTCTTGAGCCCCACGGCGAGTGCGTGCACCGCCTCGGACTCTTCCTTCATGGTGATGAAGAAGTAGGAGTCCATCTGCGCCTTGAGCCAGGCGAGGTTCTCCCTGGACCTCGCGTCGCTTTCGGCGATGAGGCGGTCGACTGCTGCCAGGAGGTTCTGGTCGGCGCTTGGGCGCATGGCTACCCCTCGAGGACCGGCAAAAGTCCTTCCATTTCAGGCTTGAAGATGCTCCAGACCCGCTCGCGCAGCTGGGCCAGGAAGTCGTGGGTGATGAATTTGGGGAGCGTCACCTTGTGGTTCGGGTCGTCCATGACCTGCGAGGGGAGGGTGTACTCCTCGTGCTCGTGGAAGCCCTGGCGCAGTTCGAGGGCGAGCCCGCGCAGGTACGCCCGGCGCACGGAGGCGACGATGTCCGCGGAGGCGATCTCGAGTCCCGCCGCTTCCTTCACGGCGCGCACGATGAGGTCGTGGCCGATGCCGACGCCGACGAACTTGCAAAGGCCGATCATGTCGTAGCCTACCTGCAAGAGGCCGCCCGTCGTGATCGCCTGCACCCACTCATCCAGGGAGTGCTTCCCTTCTTTGGCGAGCATCATGTGCGTCCCCATGGACATGTGCCCGCCGGCGATGGCGAAGATGTAGCCGGGGTTCGTGTCCGGGAGGTAGGCGGGAAGCTCCAGCCCCTTCACGTGCATGGCGTAGGCGGTCTCGCCGAGCGCCTCGGAGAGGCGCTTCACGCCGCGCCCGAGTTCGGGGTAAAGGCCGCGCCCGGCGCCGTCGATGAGCGCCGCGATCTTGTCGTAGTCCCCGAAGACGGCCCCGTTCAGGACCGGCGCCTCCGGGTGGCGCTCGTTGTAGTCGAGCAGGTAGGCGATGGTGGTGCCGAGCGATATGGCGTCCATGCCGAGGAGGTCGCAGCGGTGGATCAGGTCGCAGACCTCCTTCGGGTTGTGCACGCCGAGGTTCGAGCCGAACAGGATGAGCGGCTCGAAGTCGAACTTCGCGGCGAGCTTGCCGCGGCTGCCGTCCTCGTTCTTGTGGAAGAGGTTGTTGTGGCAGCGGATGCCGCAGCGGTGGCAGGCCTCGGTGGCGACGTCGAATTCCTTCTCCACCTCGTCGCGGAACAGGCGCTCCACATTGTCGCACCCCTTGGGGCGGAAGTTGTTGAGCGGCACGGCGTGGAAGACCTGCAGCACCTCGATGTTGGCCCAGGTCCCCCCACCGCCGCCCTGGCTCGTCGGCTGGAAGCGCGCGCTCCCCCCGCTTTTCAGGATGTCGCGGTTCACGTCGCGGATCTCGGGGGTGATCTTCTGCAGCTTGTCAGGGCTCTGCGCCACGATGGCGAGGAGGTTTTTGTACCCCATGAGGCTACCCATGCCGCCGCGTCCGGCGAAGCGGCTCTTGGGCTCCCCGGATTTCAGCTCGTTGTCGGTGCTCATGACGACGGCACCCATGTAGTTGTTCTGCCAGTTCTCGCCTGCCGGGCCGATGGCGGCGAAATGGGCGTCCGGGTACTCGGCGGCGAGCGCCATGATCTTTGCGTGACCGGTGAGACCGATGAGATGCCCGGCCGGCTTCAGCTCGACCTCGGGGCCGTTCGCCCCTTCCCTGAGCACCGCGTACACCGGGGTCTCGGAGCGGTTCTCGAAGATCACCTCGTCGAGGCCGGTCCACTTGAACTTGTTGCCGAAGTTGCCGCTGCCGGTGGACCACATGGCGCCGGGGCGCCCGGTGCCTGACTGCTTCAAGGGGCTGTAGCCGGAGAAGTAGCTGCGCATTCCGGTCATCACGCTGGTGCCGGTCAGAAGGCCGGAGTTCAGGATCAGCGGGTTTTTAGGGGAATAGGCGCAGGCTATGTCCCGCTCGGCCAGGATCTGGAAGCTCCTGCCGAAGCCGCCGAGGACGTCCTCGAGGTTTCGGCACGGGACCGCGGCGAAGTCGGCGCGGCCGGTGGCGAGGTCGATGGTGCAGCGCTGGTAGACCACGCTCGCGGGATCGGTGCTCATCATTTTGTTGTCGCTCATATCTTTTTGCTCCGCAAAATCGTTATGGGGACCGGCTCCGACAGGTGCCTGTCCCCCTGGTATCGCCGGCTGGGGACTGGCTTCTAAGGTGCCTGTCCCCCTTGTCTTCCGTTCCCTTCCCCGGTCTGTCCCGTTTTTGTATGTTCCCCTATTGCGGGGATCGGGAAGCGACCCCCGGCGAAGCTAGCCTCCCCCCATGCGGGGCAAAAGCGACAGCACGTCGCCGTCCTGCACCATCTCGTCCCACGCCGCGTGCAGCCCGTTCACGAGGACGGTCCCCACGTCGTTTCTGGGAAGGCCCAACTGCTCCACGATGGAGGCGATCTTCTGCCCCGGGGTGCATTCCCACTCCGCCTCTTCGAAAAGCTTCCAGCGCAGGGAAGCGTAGAGTTTGATCCTGATCTGCATCCTTAAAACCTCGTCGCTCAAAGGTAAAAAGCCCCCGTCAGGCCGCACGGTTCCCATACGGGCGCCGGGATTGACCCGGCGCCTTCCGGAAAAGCGGTTTAAGGGAGTCTGAAAGGAACGTGTTTTTCTTGGCTGGTTGGTTAGAAGCCGAGGTAGGCCTCGCGGATGGAGGCGTCGGCTTCGAGGTCGGTGCCGGTCCCCTGTCCCACGATGCGCCCGTTCTCCATGACGTAGCAGTAGTCCGCGACCTTCAGGGTCTGGTGCACGTTCTGCTCGACCAGGAAGATGGTGAGCCCTGCCTTGTGCAGCTCCTGGATCACCTTGAAGACTTCCTGCACCATGATCGGTGCGAGACCGAGGCTCGGCTCGTCGAACATGATCACCTGCGGGTCCTGCATGAGCGCGCGGCCGATGGCAACCATCTGCTGCTCCCCGCCGGAGAGGGTCTCGGCGGTCTGGGTGCGCCGCTCCTCCAGGCGCGGGAAGATCTCGTAGATCCGCTTCAGGGTCTGCTGGCGCTTGCCGTGGGCCCTTTTCAGGTAGGCCCCGACCAGGAGGTTCTCCTCCACGGTCATCTTCGGGAAGAGCTGGCGCCCCTCGGGGACCAGGGTGATGCCGAGGTCGACCACCTTGTGCACCGGCATGCCGGTCACCTGGGTGCCGTCGTAGTGGATGGTGCCGTTCGCGGTCGGGATCAGGCCGCAGAGCGCCTTGAGGGTCGTGGTCTTGCCGGCGCCGTTCGCACCGATGAGCGCCACGAGCTGCCCCTTGGCCACCGAGAAGGAGATGTTCCAGAGGGCCTGGATGTCGCCGTAGTTGACGGAGATGCCGTTGACGTCGAGTAGATTCATGCTGCTTCCTCTCCAAAGTACGCTTGTACCACGTGCGGATCGCTGGACACCTCGGCCGGGGTCCCCTCGGCGATCTTCTTGCCGAAATTGAGCACCACCAGGCGGTCCGAGATGTTCATGATGACGCGCATGATGTGCTCGACGATGAGGATGGTGAGCCCCTGCGCCTTGAGCTTCATGATGAGCTCGACGGTGCGGTCCGCCTCGGTCGGGTTGAGTCCCGCCACCACCTCGTCCAGGAGGAGAAAGGAGGGGTCGAGGGCGAGCGCCTTGCTGATCTCGAGGCGCTTTCTGCCCGCCAGGGTGAGCCCCGCGGCGGAGAGGTGGGCGCGGTCGGCAAGACCGGTGGTTTCCAGCACCTGCCAGGCGTGGCGCTCCGCGTCCGCCTTCTTCGGGTGCTTCAGGAACGAGGCGATGGTGACGTTCTCGAGCACGCTGAGTCCTGCGAACGGCTTCACGACCTGGAAGGTGCGCCCGATGCCGACCCCGGCCAGGTGGTAGGGGGGCTTGCCGGAGATGTCGTTCCCCTGGAACACTACGCTCCCCTTGGTCGGGGCGTAGTAGCCGGAGATGACGTTGAAAAGGGTGGTCTTGCCGGCGCCGTTGGGGCCGATGAGACCGACGATCTCGCCTTTCTCGACGCTGAAGCTCACGTCGTCGACCGCGGTGAGGCCGCCGAAACATTTGGTTACCGAATTTACCTTGAGGATGGGTTCAGTCATGGTTAGTTCCCCTCTTCCGGTACTGCCACGGCGGAGAGGGCCGCGGGTTCCGATGCCGGTTCAGGCTTTTGCTGCGGCCTGGCCACCGCCTTGCGCTTGACCAGGGTGCCCCAGAGGCCGTTGGGTATGAAGATGACGCTGATCGCGATCAGCGCGCCCAGGATGATCAGGTAGAGAAGCTGGAAGTCGGACAGGTACGCCCAGAAGATGGTCTTGAAGGCGAAGATGAGGATCGCGCCGAGCGCCGGTCCGAAGAGGGTCCCCATGCCGCCGAAGACCACCATGACCACCGCCTGGTCGCTCACCAGGTCCCCCAGCGTGGAGGAGGGATCGATGAAGGTGATCCAGTAGGCGTAGATGCCCCCCAGGATGCCGGTCGGGATCGCCGAGAGGATGAAGGACTGCATCTTCAGCATGGTCGGGTTCAACCCGAGCGCCTTGGCCCCTTCCTCGTCCTCGCGGATCGCCTTCAGCTTCAGGCCGAAGGGGGCGCGCTCCAGGAGGTACCAAAGGATCAGGAAGATGACGCCGACGGTGATCAGCATCAGGTAGTAGAAGAACAGCGGGTTCAGGAACGCCTCGAGGCGCATGCCGTCCGGGCCGCCGGTGAACTCGACGTTCAGGGCGAGCTGTTGGATGGCGCGCGAGAGCGCCCAGGTGGCGATGGCGAAATAGGCCCCCTTGAGCCTCAGGGTCGGGATCCCGGCGATGAGCGCGGTGAGGGCGGCGGCAAGTCCGCCCAGGGGAAGCGCCACCCAGAAGGGGAGATGCGCCTGCATCATGAGGATGCCGATGGTGTAGGCGCCGATGCCGAAGAAGGCGCCGTGACCGAAGTTCAGGTAACCGGTGTAGCCCGCGATGACGTCGAAGGCGATGGCAAGCCCGATCCACATGATCCCCTCGGTGAGCACGCGCAACACGAAGGTGTCGTGCACGACGAGAGGCAGGATCAACAGGGCTGCGGTGATGATGGCGAGGATGGCTGCGCCGCGACTGGTTTTCATGTCAGACCCCCTTGCCGAACAGCCCGCGCGGGGAAATCAGCAGGATGATGTAAAGGATGACGAACACGGCGAGCAGGGTGTGGCTCGGGTTGAAGTAGATCATGAAGATCGACTGCACGAGGCCCAGAAGAAGCGCCGCCCAGGGGACGCCGGCCAGGTAACCCATGCCGGCGAGGACCACCACGAAGAAGGCGAAGATGGTGTACTCGTTCCCCATCTGCGCGCCGATGGAGAGGATGCACCCGAGGAGCACGCCGGTCATGGCGGAGATCCCTACGTAGATGCCGTACACGTAGGAACCGGTCCGCTTCGCGTTCACCCCCATGAGACCCGCGGCATCCTTGTGCTGTGCGAGCGCACGGACGCCGAGGCCGAAATTGGTCTTTTTGAGGAGGTAATGCAGGATCAGGGTGATCGCCACCGCGTAGGCGAGCCCCATGAGGCGCACCGTCGGGATGGTCACGGTGAGGCCGATGGAGTCGAGGTTGAAGGACCCCTCCGAGAACGCCGAAGGGATCGAGTTCGAGTAGAAGCCGAACGCGGTGAGGGCGAGCCCGCGGAACATGATGGCCAGGCCGAAGGTGAAGACGAGCCCCATCAGGAAGGGGTTCCCCTTGGTGCCCGAGAGCACCCGGTGGATCACCGGTTGGACCAGGTAGCCGACCGCGAAGTAGATGACGAAGATGACCGGAAGGAAGATGAAGGGATCGAGACCAGTCCATTTGTTCAGATAGTAGCCGGTGAAGGCCCCGAACATGATCCACTCCCCGACGGCGAAGTCGATGACGTGCATGACCCCGTAGGTGAGCGAGAAAGCGATGGCGATGGTGATGTAGATCCCGCCCAGCAGAATCCCGTCGGTCAGGGCTTGTGGCAGCAGTTCCATCATAAAGCGAGTCCTCCAGCGTTGCGATTAAAGCAAATGCGGCAGTTACTTCATGGGGGGCGCGGGACGGCGTATCGTCGTTACCGCGGCCTCAACAGTCCCTGCCGGTCAGGTGACCGGCAGGGGCGCTTTGTTTCGTCTTCGTGGCTTAGCGGGATTTCCAGTCCTTCATCGGGTACTGGGCGGCCGCTTCCACCGAGGCCTTCGGGCCGACCGTCTTGATCTGGCCGTTCTGGATCTGGATGGTGAGCGGGTCGAGGCCGACGTTCGCGTGGTAGAACTCGCCGGAGGTGGCGAACTTCACGCGGCCGTAGAAGGTCTGCACGTCGATCTGCTCGAGCGCCTGCACGAGTTTCGCGCGCATCGCCTCGTCCATGCCCGGCTTCGCGCCGACCTTCTGGAGTGCGGTCTGGAAGGCGATGCCTGCTGCGGAGCAGCCGCCCTGGGTGTAGTCGCCCGGGTTCTTGAAGGCCTTCTGGGATGCGGCGGCGTAGGCGGAAGCGGTCGGCCAGAGCACCTTGCTCTTGGTCTTGGCGGTGCCGGTCCAGCAGGTGGTGCCGAAGATCTGCTCGCCGTCCTTGCCTACCGCGTCGGTGAACGCCTTGTCGGTGATGCCGCAGTGCATGAGGAGCGCTTTCGGGGTGTAACCGATCTGCTTGAGCGCCTTCACGAACTTCACGTGCTCTTCGTCGTGGCCGCCGAAGGCGATGACGTCGGGCTTCATGCTGCGCACTGCGGAGAGAAGCGGGGTCATGTCCTGGCCGGAGGGGACGATGCTGAACTTAACGATCTTGAGCTTCGCTTTCTCGGCGGCAGTCTTGTATGCCTCTGCGGTTGCCTTGGAGAAGGCGTCGTTGGAGCCGATGATGGCGATGGTCTTCGGAGCCGGCTTCAGCTCGGTAAGGGTCTTGATGGAGGTGGCGCCGGTGAAGTTGATCGGCGGGATGGTGCCGAAGGTGTACTTGAACTTGTTCTTCCAGATGAGCGGGCTCTCTGCGGAGCCGGTGATCATCGGGACCTTGTACTTGTCGACCACCGGGGCCACTGCGAGGGTCACGCCGGAGGAGTAGGGGCCGAGGATGAAATCGACCTTCTCCTGGGTGATCAGCCTCTCGGCTGCCGCCGCGCCTGCCGCCGGGTTGCTCTGGGCGTCGGCATATACCAGCTTGACCTGGTACTTCTTGCCCTGTACCTCGATGCCCCCCTTGGCGTTCACTTCCTGCGCCCAGAGGTCGTAGCCGCGCTTGGTGATGTTGCCGCCGGTCACGAGGTCACCCGAGAGCTCGGTGATGACGCCGATCTTGTAGAAGTTCCTCTGTTCCGCGTGGACCGGGATGGCCACGAAGAGGGCCGCGATGAGCAGCAGTACCCTGACGAATCCAAACTTCATTGTGCTACCTCCTGTTTGTGATGTTGCGATTAGAGTTCAGGCCAGCGTTTCATTGCATTACATCCGGAGCTCGCGGCGCTCAGGCAGACGACGTCGGCTGTCGGCGACCGAAGGAGACCCGGCCCGCACCCCTCGGGGCAGGCTGGCCGTATACAGCAGAAAGTATGCCAAGGAGTCGGCGTCGGGTGAAAAGGGGGCGGCGATGGAGGCTTTGTGACGGGAAATCGCGCTCCGTGGGGGCTGCACAGGGGTGTCCGCAGAAAAACGCACCGGGGCCGGGCGCCGTGTTTCGACGGAACGGTTCCGTGGCGGGCGGGAAAATATTCACATCTGAATAACGAAAGGGTGTCCGTATACGGTCGGGGTGCCCGCTATGCGGTCAGTCCGTAGCGCTTCAACTTCCTGGCTATGGTCGGCTGGCTAACGCCGAGCGCCTGGGCGATGTCCGCCTGGCTGCCGTGGGCCTCAACCGCCTGCGCCAGGAGCGCCCTTTCGGTGCTTTCGATCACCTGCGGCAGCGTCATGGTCTCGGGCCACTGGGCCGGCACCGTGTCGCCTGCGGCATCGCCCTTGGCGACATCGGCGGGTAGATCCTGCAGGCTGATCACCTCGGTCTCGGTCATGACGACCAGACGCTCGCAGAGGTTCATGAGTTCCCTCACGTTACCGGGGAAGGGGTAGCCCAACAGGGTGTCGCAGGCCGCGCGGGAGAGGCGTTTGCGGGTCTTGTGTTTCTTCGCGTACCACTCGATGTAGTGGAGGATGAGGGGGAGCAGGCATTCCTTGCGCTCCTTCAGGGAGGGGACGTGGATCGGGATCACCTTCAGGCGGTAGTAGAGGTCGAGGCGGAACTTCCCTTCCTCGACCATCTGCTCGAGATTCCGGTGCGTTGCGGCGAGGATGCGCACCTTCACCTCGCGCGGGCGGGTGCTCCCGAGGCGCATGATGGTGCCGTCCTCCATGAAGCGCAGAAGCTTCACCTGAGAGGGGAGGGGGAGCTCGGCGATCTCGTCGAGGAAGAGGATGCCGCCGTCGGCGAGCTCGAAGTAGCCCGGTTTCCCGCCGGACTGCGCGCCGGTGAAGGCCCCCTTGTCGTAGCCGAAAAGCTCCGATTCTATGAGGGATTCCGGGATGGCGCCGCAGTTTATCTTGATGAGCGGCTTGTCGGCGCGCTCCGAGTTCTTGTGGATCAGGTCGGCGAAGAGCCCCTTGCCCACCCCGGAGGGGCCGAGGATGAGCACCGTCGATTCCACCTTGCTCACCTTGAGCGCCTGGCGCAAAGCCTTCAGCATGGCTGGGCTTTTAGCGATGATCTGCTGGTTTTCCAGCTGCTGTTCCTGCTGCATCTCGAGCATCTGGTTGCGGAACTGGTCCTTGATCGCCTCCTGGTCCTCGAGCTCGCGTTGCAGGTCGTCGATTTCCGTTATGTCCCGCTCGCTTACCACGATGCGGGTGATGCGGCCGGCGGAGTCATAAACCGGGGTCGCCGTGGTGATGAGCTTTTTCCCCTCGCGCGACTGCAGAAGGTTCACCCGCGAGCGGGTGCGGAGCACCTCGAGCGTCGCGGAACGGTCGAAAACCCGCTGGTTTACCAGGTCGCGCATGTTGCGCCCGACCACGTCCTTTGCCTGCACGTTGTTGATGCGCTCCGAGGCGGGGTTGATGCGCACCACGTTCGCGTCGGCGTCGCAGATCCAGAGCCCGTCCGAGGAGGAGTCGATGATGGTGTCCAGTTCCCGGGTAAGTTCCTGGAAAAACTCCATCTGTTTGGCCATGTCTTCGAGCTCGGTGCTCTCCACGAAGACGCATACCGCGCCCACCTGTTCCTGGTCCAAAAGCATCGGGCTCACCCGTACCAGGAAGTTCGACTCGATGCCGTGCACCGATATTTCCGCGTTGTTCCGGGAGGTTCCCAAAAGGCGCTGCGCCACCTTGGGCCAGAGCTCCGGGAGGACGTCGTTCAGGTGCACCCCCTGGAACGCGCCGAACCCCTCGCGGACGGCCCGGTTGGCGAGGATGATCATCCCCGAGGTGTTGACGGCAAGGATCCCTACCTCGACGGCGTTCACCATGGCCTGGTAGAAGTGGTCCGAGCGCAGATCACCGTTGCCTAAAAAACCGATCAGTTCCACGGGGTTGAGCGAGCTGTTCACGGGCTGTCGTCTCCTTCTTGCCGGCTCGTTTTGCGAGTGCTGCAAGCCGCTTAGGCTGATTCGCGACGGTCGTTCACGGTGTCGCGGAAGGGGGTGTTTCGGCGCATTATGCAGAATTGAATCAAATATTCAAGGATAAATAAAAAAGAGCCTCAAACAGTCACCGCCCTTCATACCACTGTCACAGTCGCAAGTCCTTATTTTTCGCGTATGACATTTCCGGTCCTGGAAACAGGGAAGCCCGACGGCTCCTGTCTGTGCCCGTATGTGTAGATACATAGGCCCTCCATCGTATGAGGTCGGGTTCGTATCGCAGCCTTGTTTACCTTTACGTCAAATCCTGATTTGCCGCGCATGACCGGTGGAGGGGCGATGCTTGGTACGGTCCTTGTAGTGGGGGATATCCCGACGACGCCGTCGTACGCCGTCCGTGCCGATCCGCCACGTGGGCCGGAGTCCTCATCGAGCGACCCTGGCAGTCACAAATACTAGGCAAAGGAGCTGTATCCATGACCGCTGGTAACGAACAACTGATGGAGTTACGCAACCAACATGTTCCCGGAGGGGTCGCGCTTTTGAGCAACGCCTTCATCGCCAAGGCCCAGGGGGCCATCATGACCGACGTCGAAGGGCGGGAACTGATCGATTTCGCCGGGGGGATCGGCGTCAACAACGTGGGGCACAGCCACCCCAAGGTCGTCAAGGCGATCCAGGAGCAGGCGGAGAAGTTCATCCACACCTGTTTCCATGTCGCTCCCTACCAGGGGTACGTCGAGCTCGCCAAGCGCCTGAACGAGCTCGCGCCCGGCAGCTCCGAGAAGAAGACCATGCTCGCCAACTCCGGCGCCGAGGCGGTCGAGAACGCCATCAAGATCGCCCGCTACGTGACCAAGCGCCCCGGCATCATCTCGCTTGAGAACGGCTTCCACGGCCGCACCCTGATGACCATGACCCTCACCTCCAAGGTGAAGCCCTACAAGTACGGTTTCGGTCCCTTCGCGCCGGAGAGCTACCGCATCCCGTCCGCCTACTGCTACCGCTGCCCCTACGGCGAGACCTACCCGAGCTGCCAGTGCGCCTGCGCCCACAAGCTTGACGAGTTCTTCACCGGCTACGTGGCCGCCGAGCAGACCGCGGCGGTGATCATCGAGCCGATCCAGGGTGAAGGCGGCTTCGTCACCCCGCCGAAGGAGTACTTCGAGATCGTGCAGGGGATCTGCAAGAAGCACGGCATCCTGCTCATCATCGACGAGATCCAAAGCGGCATGGGACGTACCGGCAAGCTCTTCGCCATCGACCACTGGGGCATCGAGCCCGACATCATCACCACCGCCAAGAGCCTGGCCGGCGGGATGCCGCTTTCCGCGGTGACCGGCCGCTCCGAGATCATGAGCCTGCCCCACGCAGGCGGCCTGGGCGGCACCTACGGCGGCAACCCGCTCTCCTGCGCGGCGGCCCTCGCGGTTCTCGACATCTTCCTTGAAGACGGCCTGCTCGAGCGTTCCGTCAAGCTCGGCGATCAGCTGCAGAAGCGTTTCGCGAAGATGCAGGAGCAGTACGAGATCATCGGCGAAGTGCGCGGCAAAGGGCCGATGCTCGCCCTCGAGCTCGTGCGCGACCGCAACACCAAGGCGCCGGCCGGCGACCTGGCGAAGAAACTGGTCAAGCTCTGCTTCGACAAGGGGCTCGTCATCCTCTCCTGTGGCGCCCTCGGCAACGTGGTCCGTCTGCTGATGCCGCTCGTCATTACCGACGAGCAGCTGGAGCGCGGCCTCGCCATCCTCGAGGAGTCCCTGGCAGAGGTGAACGCAGAGATCTAAGAAACCTGCGGCAACAATACGGCAACGGCAGTGTCCGGCATCTCATCGTTGGGGGAAGAGATGCACAGGCACTGCCGTTGTCGTTTTTTGCGGAACAGCGGCAGCAACTGCGGACGGCGGAGCATGACCGGGTCGGTGATGTCGGCGAGCTGGGCCCTTGCCAAGGCCGCGTTGCAAATGGCATAGTGTGCGGGGCCGTCAAGGGTAAGGAAGGAGGTGGCGCATGACCGGGAGAAGCGAGCCGCGACACACGGTAATAGTTGGTTGTCTGGTCCGCAACGCCGAGAATCAGGTGCTGCTGATCCGCCACCACAGGCGAGGCTGGGAGATCCCCCAGGGGCACGTCGAGGAAAGTGAGAACCTTGTCGACGCCGCAAAGCGCGAGGTGGCGGAGGAGGCGGGGGTGGATGTCGAGATCGGCCCGCTCGCCGCCATGTGGTCCATGGTCTCGCCGAGCTCCGTGCTCATCTTCGGTTTCCTGGGGCGCTACCTGAGCGGCGAACTGGACCCCACCGACGACAGCGAGGAAGCGATGTGGGTGACCGAGGCGACCGCCCTGGAGATGGTGGCGAGCCCCGTCATGCGCGAGCGTCTCGAGGCGCTGTTGCGTTACGACGGCGGGGTCAGCTACCGGTCCTACTCGCTAAGGCCCTACCAGTTGCATCTCGAGCGGGACCTGCTCGCCTGGCCCGATCCCACCCGGTAGGACCGGGCCCCGCCGCACCGAAATCCGGCTGTGCCGTCGTATGCCCGGTCACTCCCTCCCCGCATGATCCCGCACTCCGCAGTCTGCAGTTCACACGCCGCAGTCACAATCACAGTCACAGTGTACGCTCCGGCACCCGGCAGCAATTTGACAGTTTGAAAACCCCTGTTTCAATTGTTCAGGCGAAAGTCACAGCGAAAGCATCCGAGAGTTGCATAAGCTAACTTAGAGGAGGTCTTGCATGAAAGGGCATGAGAAAGTGATTGCCACGCTGAACGCGCGTCTGGCAGAAGAGCTCACAGCGATCAACCAGTACTTCGTCCATGCGGAGATGTGTGAAAACTGGAATTACGAGAAACTGCACGGCATGATCCGAAAGCGCTCCATCGACGAGATGAAACATGCCGAGAAGCTGATCGCGCGCATCCTGTTCCTGGACGGCATCCCCATCGTGAGCAACTACAACAAGATGCACATAGGATCCGAGGTTCCCGTGATGCACGAAAACGACCGGCAGGCAGAGGAGGGGGCCATCAAGGGGTACAACGAGAGCATCAGGCTCTGCGTCGAGCTCGGCGACAACGGGACCCGTGAACTCCTGGAGTCGATACTGCGCGACGAAGAAGAGCACATCGACCTTCTGGAGGCCCAGCTTGACCAGATCAAGCAGATGGGAATCCAGAACTACTTAACGGAGCAGATCGACTGAAAGGCGTCGCGTCGGACTCAAGCGCTGCAGGATGGCGCAGTAACGCGAGCCGGGGATGAAAAAGGGGGTGGGGAGCGCAAAAGCTCCCCTCCCATTTCATAACGGTGCCGGAGCCGGTTACCCGAGGAGCGCGTGGATCTTGTTCAGGCACTCCCGGAAATCGATCGGCTTCGAAATGTAGTCGTCCATCCCAGCCGCGATGCAGCGCTGCTCGTCGTCTTTCATGGCGTGGGCGGTCATGGCGAGGATCGGGATCCTTCCTTCGCGACCCGCCTCGATCTCGCGTATGCTGCGCGTCGCCTCGAACCCGTTCACCCGCGGCATCTGGACGTCCATGATCACCATGTCGAACGAGGCTTCCTGCCACCGCGCCACGGCCTGGATCCCGTCCTCCGCGAACTCTATCTCGTACCCGATTCTGGTCAGCATCGTCCCGAGTACCTGCCGGATGGTGGCGTCGTCCTCGGCGACGAGCAGCCGGCGCCCCTTGCCCGTGTCCGGAGAGAAAGAGGCAGGCGCGACGGCCGGACGTGCCGCTTCCGCTGTCCTTTGGGCCACACCCAGGCGCACCGAAAAGGAAAAGCAGCTCCCTTTCCCTCCCTCGCTTTCCAGGACGATGCTCCCCCCCATACGCTCTATGATCTCCTTGCTGATCGCGAGCCCCAGTCCGGTTCCGCCGTGGCTGCGGGTATCCGAGTCATCTAGCTGGCTGAAAGAGTTGAAAAGGAGGTGACGTTTCTCCTCGGGTATCCCGATTCCCGTGTCGCGCACCGAGAAGCCGACCTCGATGGAGCCGTCCGGGGCGTGCGCTCCGCCGCTCAAGATGATGTGTACGCCGCCGCGTTGGGTGAACTTCACCGCGTTGCCGAGGAGGTTCGTCAGCACCTGGCGCAGCCGGACCTGGTCCCCGATGACGTGGTCCGGCAGCTGCTCGTCGACCTGAAGGGTGAGCTCGAGCCCCTTGCGCCGCACCTCCGGCATGACGATTTCCACGGTCTGGGAGAGACAGGCGCGCAGGGCGAAGGGTTTCGGGGCCAGCGCGAATTTCCCCGCCTCGACCTTGGCGAGATCGAGCACGTCGTTCAGAATCCGCAGCAGGGAGCCGGCGGAGCGCCGGGCGGTCTCGATGTATTCGGTTCTCTCTGCGTCGTCGGCGGTATGCAGGGCGAGGTCCAGCATCCCGAGCACGCCGGTCATCGGGGTGCGCAGCTCATGGCTCATGTTGGCCACGAACCTGCTCTTGGTGTGGCTCGCCGCCTCGGCCACCTGCTTGGCCTGGCGCAGGCTCTCCTCCATCAGGTGCCGCTGCATGGCGATCGACACCTGGTCGGCAACCGCCTTCATGAGTGAGAGTTCGTCGTCATTGAAACCGTTTCTGCTGCGCGTGCCGAAGGACAGCGTCCCCAGCACCCGTCCCTGCGACAACAGCGGGTGACAAGCGTACGCGCGGACCCCCAGAGACTTTACCAGCTCCGTGCGCGGGTCCGGCGTCTCCGGGATGTTCTCGGCGACGATCCTGCAGGCATCCCGTGCCGCGCACCCGCAGATCGCTACCCCTAGCTCGAGGCGCCGGATCTCGGCCGCCCGCTCCTCGCTGATGCCCGCGCAAGCGTTCAGCTTCAGGATGCCTTCGGTCTCGTCCACCAGGTAGTTGAAAAAGACGTCGCAACCGAGGAAATTCATGACCTCGCGACACAGCTCGTCGGCCAGCTGCTGCGGTGCGCCGCTTTGCAGCAGCCGGCTCGCGGATGCCGCGAGAAGGTCGAGGCGCTGATTGCTCCGCTTAAGGGCGGCCTCGCTTTCCTCGCGCTCGGTTATGTCGACGCCCATGCAGACCGCCAGCGGGCGCCTGCCCTGCAGCACCGAGGCGCTGAAAGTCCAGTGCCGTGAGCGACCTTCGCGGGTCCGCATGGGGAAATCGGCGTAAAAGCTCTGCCTTGCCCCGCTGAAGATGTCCCGCATCTGCGCCTGCACGGCCTGGGCCGCCTGCGGGGCCACATGCTGCATAAGCCATGCGTCGAAAGTCGCCATCTCATTGCCGCTGTAGCCGGTGAGCTCAATCCAGCTCCTGCTCACCTGGAGCACCTCTCCCTGCTCGGTAAGCATCACCACCGGAATAGGGGCATCCTCGATCGCGCGACGGAACTGTTCCTCGCGTCCCCTGAGCGCTTCCTCCGCCTCCTTGCGCACAGCCGACTCACGCTGCAACTCGGCGTTCAGTTCTTCTTTCTCGATCAGCTCTCTGGTTCGCTGCTCCAGGGTGGCTTGCAGTTGCGCCTCGCTGCGCTTGAGGGCCTGCTCGCTCTGCTCGAGGCTGCGGAACAAAAGTGCCGCAGGTTCCCTCAACCCGGTAGACACGATGGCCTCATAGATCATGAAAGAGGAGAAGAAGAGGAGGATGTGCCCGACGAGGTTCGCCTGTCCGTAGACGCTCAGGTATTTCGTGAAGGCGAGGTCGGCGGCGGTACCGCTAAGCACGGCGATCAGAAGCGCGCTGAACACGTGACTGTCGAACCGATCCCTGTTCTTGTAAAGCAGGAAGGCTGCAGCAAGCAGGATGGATATGATCGCATACTCGCTGTAGATCTTGAACGGTGTAAGCCCGCTCCCCTCGATGAAGCAGTCGGGAAAGTTTCCGGAGAATATGGCAAAGACGAGCAGGGCGGTTGTGGTGACGAAGGCCGAAAGGGAAGCCTTTAGGCGGAGTTTTCGGACGATGAAGAGTGGAGCGGCAAGAAAAGAGAGGCTGACCACGTAGCGGGAGGCGATCCAAAGCTGCGTGGGGAGGTTCGCATCGTACCCGATGAAGATGCCGAGCCCCTTGAAGGAGAAGGTGTGTAGAAGCTGCAGTACCGATGAGGTGGTGAAGGCCAGGGCGAGAAAAAGGAAGTAGTGGTTGTCCAGGAATCTGCGAGAATTCCAGGCGATGAAAAAGACACCCAGGGTGACGATGGTGCAGAAGAGTTCCACCAGGGTGTGGAACAGCAGATATGAGTACAGGCTGCAGATGTATAGGATCAGGACCGCGAGCGCGAACGTGACGAAGGAGACGACCTGCGTCTCAGTCCGTTGTACCTGGTTGCCGGTGGCCACCCCGCCCACGTCTCCTCCTCACCTCTTGCAGCGAGGCTTTTTTACCGACCGTTCAGAACCCGCCGATAACGGTCGAGACCTTATCACTGTCTCATAAGAACAGTCAAAGGCTTTTTTAGGGTTTTGCGAACATTTAAATTCCGTCTGGAGTATCATTCATAGGCTTCACTCTCGAAGTCTGAGGGGCAATACAGTAAGGCTCGATTTAATGTTGGATTTGTGCCTACTGGCGACGGTTCGGCCATGGTAGTATCGACGCGGTATACAGAGCTAAACGAGGCGCGTGAGCCTTTAAGGTGGGAGTATGAAACAGAGAAAGCCAGAGTTCATAAGAGGGGCGAGGGCCAATGTGCCTGTCGCTGCGAGCGCCATGGCTTATGGGAGCGTGCTGGGGGTGCTCGCCTCGCAGAAGGGGCTGAGCTGGCTCGACATGATGTACATGAACACCGCGGTCTTCGCCGGTGCCGCCCAGTTCGTCATGGTGGACATGTGGTCGAACCATATGCCCATATTCGAGATGACCCTCGCCGTGTTGGTGATCAACCTGCGTTACCTGCTGATCGGCGCTTCGCTCGACCCGCTTTTCTCCGGCAAGCGGCTTTTGCACAAGATCGGGATGATGCATCTGGTTGCCGACGAGAACTGGGCGGTGACCATGTCCGAGCAGCGTCGCGGCAGTGCCAGCACCTGGTTCCTCTTTGGCGGCGGGGTGTTTCTGTACATGGCCTGGAGCAGCGGCACGCTCATCGGTCTGCTCGGCGGCGGCTTCATCACGAAGCCCGAAGATTACGCCCTGGACTTCGCCTTCACCGCGGTGTTCACCGCGTTGGCGGTCGGGGTGTGGCGCGGGAAGAGTGACGTCATACCGTGGGTAGCCGCTGGGGGAGCCGCCCTGCTTACCCACCACTTCCTGCCGGGAAAATGGTACATCGTGGCGGGCGGGCTTGCCGGTGCGTTGAGCGCGATGATCGGGCCGTGCGAGACCGAGGTTGAGGGCGAAGTGAAGGGGGAAGAGAATGCAGCCGGCTATTGAAACTCAGGTTGTCATAGCGGTGGCGCTTGCCGCCGCGGTTACCTACTCGCTGCGTCTGGGCGGGTTGCTGCTCGCCTCACGTTTTCCGCGCTCCGGACGTTTCCGCAGAGGCATGGATGCCCTTCCCGGCGCCCTGCTTTTCTCCCTGGTGCTGCCGTCGATCGTTGCCGAGGGGGCGTGGGGGCTCGTTGCCGCCGCAGTAACTGCGCTGGTGGTGCTGCGCTCCCGCAACACGCTGGCCGCCATGCTCTGCGGCATGCTGGTCATCTTCCTCGCGCGAAGGTTCAGTTGAGCCAAATTTTTCCATCACGTGAGCTGGCATCGCCGGCTAACGGTGATGCCGGTGCCGGGCCGCCTCCACCCCGGTGACATTACCAGACTTCCCCCGCCATCCTAAATCTTCACCGTCTTGTAAAGGAAGTGTTTTGATGTTGCATGATTTCAATGGGTTAGGTATCAAAGGTACGATATAGGCCGGATTTAATGATTAATTATTAATAAAAGAACTTTAAGAAAACTGGCTGTAACCCTGCGATCTGGATAAACTTTTTTTGTTCCGCCTTATACCCCCCTACGTTATCCCACCCACTCCAGCTTTCCTGTGTAACGACCAAAGCGACCCACCCTTCAGGTTAGCAAAACCGCGCCAAATCTGCAATTCCCGCCCCACCTTCGCCATTCCCCTCCTCGAAGGCTGCTGCAAACTGGATCAACTATATCCGTACGGACAAATTCAAACGGGCGCGGCACTCGTACCTTTATTTGTGTCCGTACGGACAATTCGTGATTGCTTTCCCTGCGGCAGGTATGACGTATTCCCTCCTGGCGGCGGCCGGCTCCGGGAGCGATACTCAAGGTGGGGGCGCACCCTGACATCCAGATCAGCCCCATGGAAGATCAGGGTTATGGCAGACCGAGGCGAACCGCCGGATAACCGGCGGAGCGCCCCGGCTGCTGGCCAAGCCTACCGCTTGCCGGGATCATGGGTACTGGTCCGAAAACGTTCATCCAGGTAATGCCGCACCGTCTCCTCCTCGTAGCGAACCGCCCCCCGCTGACTCATTTTTATGAACGGGATGCCACCACCCTCCCAGCGCTTCCTGCGCAGCCAGTGCACCGACATCCCCACCATCAGGGCCGTTTCCTTCTCCGTCATGAGCCGGTTCATAGCTCCTCCTTTCGGGCCACGCTGCGGACCCGTTTAGATTTGAATCTTCCAATTTCTAGGCATGGAATATGCCAGCGCCAACTGCCCGAATTTACGTGCTTCAGCTGGTCGTAGCAATGCCAGACTGGTCAGGGTCTGCACTGACTGCTGTTCAAGATTCGAACTTTGGATTCCTGGAACGTGCTGATGGCGATCAAGGCAGGACAGGTTCGAATGAGGATAGAAAGAGGGAGGGACGGAGGCGGTCCTTGTGAGGGAGCCGCCCCTTTATGTTAGGCACCCATAGGGAAGAGGTCGGGGAAGAGGCGTCCTGCGGCGTGCGCCGGGAACCCCATTCTGACGGGGCCTTTTGCCGAAGAAGATACAAGGAGTCCTTCAGCCAGAAGCTGAGCGAGGATGTCTCTACCCATGCGAGGGGACGGGCAGGCGGCGGCAGCTTGGCCTCGGGTCATCTCTCCACGAAGCAGCACTTCCTGGAGGATATGTGCCGCCTCCACCCTCAAGGCGGGATACTGATCGGGTAGTGGCGCCGGAGCCATCTTCAACTCGCGGAGCTTCACGTAGCCCAGGATCCTTCCCAAGAGGCCATCGAGGGAAAGCATGGACGTCATGTACTCCACCTGATCAAGACAGGTCAGCAGGAAAAACTTGCAGAAAAAGATGAGCCCTTCGTTGGACAGGTTCCCTCTTCCGTCCAAGTCATTTCTCCTGCCGGCATCGGCTACCGCCAAGGCCTCCATGTATCTGTCCTTGCCACGGGCCAAACCCCGACTGACATTCCATAAGCCATATCCAGGCAGAGGAATTGATCTCAGGTAGGCGTCGGAGAAAAGCCGCGCAACCCGCCCGTTTCCATCCAGAAACGGGTGAATCCAGACGAGCCTGTGATGAGAGGCGGCAGAGGCAATAATGGGTTCCAAGCCATGGAGCGTTTCGGCCTGGTACGCATCATGGAATCGAGCCAGAAACATCGGTAGCGAGGCGTATCCCGGAGGGAGGTGTCTTCCTACCTCTACGTCACGTTCACGGAATTTCCCACCGATGACCTCCACCTTTTCCCCGGTCTTTTCGTTGGTCACCCAGCGCATCTCATCCGGGATCAGCTTGTAGAACTCGTCATGGACCCATGAGAGGAAGTGAGCTGTCGTAGGATCGAAAGCCTCGGGAGTTTCTGCCGCCAACCCCTCTACGGCTCGCTGGCAACTGATGTGCGCCAAGCTCTCCAATTGGAGATTGCGCCTCGCGGGGTCCTGTGAGTAGTCGGCGTGCATGGCGCGCTCGATCTCCACGGGGTGGGTGCTATTGCCTTCGATGAGGTTGGAATAGTAGCTGTTGATGATCCGCACCAGCTCGACAACCCCCTCTTGTGTTTTGGGGTGCAAGATGCCGCTAAGGACGGAGGAGCGGGAAAGGAGATCTCGTGCCAAGTCCGCGAGCTCGCCCGAAGGATCAGTAGGAAGCATAGGAAACATTTTGGATGGCAAGTCAGGCATGGCGTCAATCTTATCGGCGATTGTCAGCTTAGTCAAACACTTTATTTTTTGCAGTAATTTACAATTTATGCCTGTGGATAAGCTCTTTTTCCCGTCAATCCTTCCGTCAATCCCTCTCTGGAGTGGAGGGGTGATCAAGCGCTGATGTCCGCTGATCAAATCTCGCACCGTAAAAGGGATTGGCATAATAACTAAAATATGGTAATCAATTACTACATTTTAGTAACTTCGCAGGGCATCAAACCGAGGAGAGCAACACTATGGTGTACTATCTAAGCGGACTGCTGGGCTCGAAGGCGAAGGAGTGCGTCCTCATGTTCGTCTTCGCCAGGGGCAAAGCGTACGTTTCGGAGATGGCGGCATTCTTCCCTGAACTGAGCCGTAGCGCGCTGCAAAACGCGGCTGAAGTGCTGGAGAAGGACGGTATCCTGGTCGAGGGACAGCAGGGAAACCTGCGCGTCTACGAGTTCAGCCCGCGTTGTCCATATTCCGGTTCCCTGCAACTCCTTTTGCAGGACGTGGCCAAGTGCTATCCCCCCGAGGAGCGCGAGCGCCTGTTCATTTACCGGGGCGCTCCGCGCAGGAAAGGAAAGACGCTATGACCCATCGCACCGACTTCAGTGAGGCCACTCCCGAGGAGATCGCGGCAGAGGTTTCCGAGGCACTGCGCCGACACCGCATCACCGCCGTAATGTCCGGGGGCGGCTGCGTGTCCGTCTATTCCGAGAACAAATACCACTCGGACGACCTCGACTTTATAGACAGCTACCGTGACCGCCCCGGCATCCAGCGCGCCCTACTGACCAGATGATCAAGGAGCGGGTCAGAAGACTCGGGCGCTAGCGCTAGCGAATGAACAAAGCGAAAGGATGCGGGGGGCTCAGGCCTAAAGGATAGCCGGTGCGAAGGGGGGCGCTGCAGCGCAAGCGGAGGCGCCACCCGCAGCACGGGCGGGACCGATTAAAGCTGCCGCCGCAGGCGGCTGCTTTGGTCCAAGAATTTCCCTGTTACCGGCTCCGGGACAGGAACGAGGTCCACCCTGCCGGCTGCGCTTTTTGCTCCGAGATGGCCTCTCGCAGTGCTCCGATCTGCTGCGAAAGATCCCACAGGGAGCGCTCGATCCTCTCCAGTGTCGCACCCAAAGCGGGGGGCATTTCGGGCGCCGGTAAGGGATGTTTTTCCTCTCGCTCCGCGAGCCGCAAAACCACCTCCGAAAGAGCACCAACCTGCCGCGTCAACTCCTCCACCCGCAGGCTCACAGTGAGCCCCTGGGGAGCGAAAAGGCGCTCCCTGATGAGCTCGGAGAGGGAGATACCCAGCGCCTCGGCCTGCCCGTGCAGCATCCCCTTTTCCTCCTCGGAAAGTCGCAGCGAAATCTTGTCCATGGACACTTAGGCACCCCCTTTATTACTGTCGGACGCCGCGCCGTGTTTCCGGTACCGCTGGCACCGGCCTCATTTCGAGAGGTTAACTGCGCTTTGTGGCCGCCGTGGTACCACGCGGTACCACGCAACCAACGCAAATGACAATGGTTTTTCCGGCGGACATTTTAACTCGGGTAGCTTCAGCTGCGTGAGGTGTGAGAGAAAAAAAGCCGAACGAAGCGAGGCCCGCAGTAAGCTTGTGCCGTCAGGAATAACCCGCGCCGCTGCCAAAAAAAAGTGGGAGCTGGATCACCTCTCCAGCTTCGACCCGAACCCTCTCGGCAAGGTGAGTTCGAGCTCCCTTCCCGCCACCTTCTGGACCGCTGCGATCTCCTGCGCCGGAGGCGGTGCCGGGAGTGGGGCTCCCTGCCCCGCACCGGGACCCTTTACGGATGGTTCCGGCTTTCCGATCTTCTCCCCGAGCCGCCGTTCGTTCCCCATGAATCTTCCCTGCAGCGTCGTGATCTTCTCCTCCACCGTTTCCACCGAACGCGCGAGTCCCTCCATCGAGTTGGTGAAGATGCGCGTGCCGTATTGTGCCCGCGTCACGGCGACGTTCAGGGCGTTGTAGGTCGTTCTCCCGTACTGTTCTTCCGGAGCCGCCAGCCGCGTTTTCGCGTCCTCGCTGCGGCACGGTGCGTACAGGATCGAGTGTTCAACAGTGGCACCCTGGCTCTTGTAGATGGTGAGCGCGTAGGCGTGGTCCAGGTGCCGGTAGCGCTTGAGGTCGATACGTACCTCCCGCCCGTCAAGATCAAGGCGCGCGCCCCCTGCACGATCGATCTCGATGATCGTGCCCAAGGTGCCGTTTTGCAAGTCGAGCCTGGAGTCGTTTTTGAGCAGCACGATCCTGTCCCCAGCCGAAAAGTGCCGCTCCTCTTCGCGATAGAGAGCCGTCTTCCCCGCCATGTCGGCGGCGGAGAATTCCTTGGTCACGGTACGGGAGAGTTCGCGCCCGTCGTGTTTCTTTGTATGGAAGGAGTAGGTCACCTGCACGATGTTCCGTTCCCGGTTTATTCCAGTGACCGTCGCCTCCGTGTTGAGGCGCGTCCCCCAGCGCTCCACGTGGCCGTCCGGGCGCGTCGCTCCGCAGAAGAGGACGGTGTCGCCGACGCGGTACCCTTCCACCGTGACACCTTGGCGCACCGGGACCAGCACAACGTAGGGTTTCCCTTCGGCGATGTCGCCGGCGCTGACTAGCTCCTTCCTGATCTCGCTGTTCAGTTCTCTGCGCGCAGCGTTGGTGGTAGTCAACAGGAGCACCCGCTGCGGTTCTCCCGACTCCACACGCCGGGGAAGTCTGGAAGGCTTTTTGCTCTCCTCCAGGTAGTGCCTGACCACCGCGCTCCTGAGCTGGGCCTGGTCGGCGATTTCCACGACCTCCTGACGCCGTTCAAGGGTGCGCAGCGCCCTCTGTGCGTTCTCGGCCAGCGGCCGGTCCATCCGGTTCAACCCGCGCGCAACCTCGAGGAGTCCCGGGTCCCTCTGCCGCAGGATGTCGGTCAGGTGCGCGCAGTCGATCTCACCCCTGACACCTAATCTCTGCAGGGGGCCGAGCAGATTCCCCGCCTGGATCCCCGGCATCTGCTTCGCGTCGCCGAGAAGGTGCAGCTTCACCTGTACGCCGCTCTTCCCCAGTTCCCGGACCACGTCGAGCAGGCGCTCGGTCTGCCTGGCCCCGAGAAACCCCGCCTCGTCCACCCGGATCACCACCTGCTGCTGTGGCCCCGTTGGCGTGAGAATTTTTTCACCCCTTACCACTACCTAGGCGGCTCCCCGTTTTGCCTCTGTAGGGCAAATTTGGAAGCCGGATTCTCCTTTTCGAAACTGTGGATGGTGCAGGCGGGCCTGCCGGTGGCGAGCGAGAGCTCCCGCGCCGCCTTCCCGGTATAGGAGAGGTTGATGGAGAGATGCGTGCGCCCATTGGGGCGCAGCTCCTCCTCGTTGAAACGCTCGATCAGCTTGAGCGTCGAAGTCTTCCCGGTCCCCGGATCCCCCATGGTGAGAGTGACGCCCCGGCTCCCGGTCAGTTCGCTCACGACCTCCCTTTTCTGCCCGCGCGTGGGCTGTATCCCCTCTCCAGCGATCCGGCCCAGGAAGCGCTCTACTTCCGGCAGGGAAACGAAGGCATCATGCGGCTCAAGCTCCGAGATCCGCTCAAGGTTGCGCCGTTCCAGGTCGCGCATCTCCAAGGTCGTGTAGTACTCGCGCCCCCTGGCATCCCGCCCGAGACGAAGCACCCCGGGCGTCCCCCCGTCCAGGGCCTGGTTCAGCTCGGGAACGGTGTGCCCTCCCCCGGAGATCCGCACCGCCTCGTCCAGCACCCTGGCCCGGTCCAGCACCGCCTCGCGCTCGGTGAGTTCCCGGACCGCCCGCTCGATCACCCGTGAGGGCGCCTCGGCCTCAAATGCCGGTGCGAGGCTCCGCCCCTCCTCCAGGTCCAGGCGCACCCGTTCCGGCGACGTGCCGCAGGCCTCGAAACCCCGGGCGAAGATCCCGGATACTTCCTCGCGGGAGAGGTCGCGCTTGGGCTCCTTGGTCCCCTGGCAGGCCATCTCGTAGAGCCGGGCATGCGACACCCCCAGGTACAGCCCCTGTGCCTGCCACTCCTCCACCTGACGCTCGATATCCACCCGGCGCGTGGAAAAATACCCGGTAAGCTGCGGATCAACCCCCTTCAGTTCGAAGTACATCTCGGCCCGGTCCTGGACCTCGAGCCCGAAGCCGCTTGAGGCAAGCTCGCGGGCGAGCGCCTGTCGGTACAAAAGCCCTAGGGATCTCTGGTCCTGGAAGAGCGCCTTCGGCTCGTTGGCCTTCCAGCTCCCGTCTTGTGCATGCACCACGTTCAGCACGAAGACATGGGAGTGCAGCTGCGGGTCGATGTTCCTCGAGGTGGCGTGATCGAATTTGGCCGCTACCATCCCCCCGTTCATGATGCCGCCGGGGCTACGGTAGTGGCAGTAATGCTCCTCCACGTGGGAGAGCACCGAGAGCACTGCCGCGTCGTGCGCCTCCTTGATCCCGGACACTCCGGCGACGTAGGCGATGGAAACCGACTTCGGCGCTGAAAAGGTTAGGTCGTTCCCGGCCCGGTGCCGCTCTACGAGCGCCCCCGTCTCCGGGTCCCGAGAAAGCCTGAAGGACACGAGGCGGTTACCGGCAGGATCCTCCCCCCGGCACAGAGCGCGGAACTCCTCCTCCCGGACCGGGCCTATAAGGCCCAGGTCCTGGCTTCCGCTACCGAACCACAGGGAGTTTTCCCCCAGGCCATCGCCGCGAAGGTAGTAGTCCTCCCTGGAGAAATACCCACCCGCCTGTCCTGAAGCCATCCCCGGCGATACCGACATCATCGCAGATCTCCGTTCCAAAAGCTGATTGGGTCTACTCCAAAGCCTTATACGGCATTGGCCAACTTTAACAAATGCCAAAGACATTCCAATGGGCGCAGCAGGAGTAGATTCTTATTGTTGTTCATTAACTTTGCGTGTTATGCTGCGCCTGCCAGGGGGGAGGTACGGCGCAGCGTTGCTCTACGTCCGGTATCGTTACGACGAGAAGCGCCGCGTCAGGCTGAAGACGGTGGAGATCGTCTCAGAGGAAAAGCCGTGGCACCCCCATGCCCATTTCCGTGAGGAGGAGATGGTGAAGGTGATGGTGATGGTCGGCTATTCTGAACAAGCCTTTCGCTCAATACTGAAAGCAGCAGGCGGTAGATGGAACGCGATCTAAAAGGTCTGGCAGGTTCGTTAGGGTGCCATTCTGGGCACCGCTGCTGTCCTTCTCCTCGGTGTCGGAAAGTTTTAGAACATGCATCCTATCTCACCGCCCTCTATAAATCGAAACAGTCGCAATGTAATCTGATGAGTTAGATGGAGATCGCAATGGGTACACCAACAGAAATCGAAAAAATACAAAACTACTACGAAATCAACTTGAGCCATGCTCGCTGGAGTTTTTGTGCAAGTTTAGCTTCGGTTATTGTTGGAATGGTCACGCTTCTTTCGGGGGGGGGGGTCCTCATCAACAACAGAGACTCCAACTCCGGCATCATAGCAACATCTGCTGGTGTACTTTCAGAGTTTATTTAGGCAACTTTCTTCTACTTGTACAACAAGAATATGAAACAGCTTAACTCCTTCTACGAAAAACTGATCAAATTTCAAGTACGTACTGGGCGAAGGGACTCATGAATGCGCTGCCAGAGGACCGAAAACCGAAGATGACGGAATTGATAATCACTCAACTGATAACAAGAAACGAACCAAAGACAGAAATGTCTCCTGAACTTGTTAGAGCATATGCCGAAGCAATGAAAGGGCGGGACTAGGAGGTTCAACCAGCGCCACGACAGGCCAAAAAGCAAGCCGGTCAGGCTTGTAGCGTTGGACGAACAGTGATTTAATCTTGAAGGAGGAAAACGATGGTGCCAGCAACTGCTTATGCTGCCGCGGGTGCAATTTTTGCTGCCCTAATAACTAGCGGAATTTCCGTTGTAAATATGGTTATTTCAAAGGACCAAAAAACCTCTGAGTTTAGACAGGCATGGATTGATGCTTTGCGGCAAGATTTATCAGATATGATTGGGCACCTCTTTCGCATTAGTGCATTGTGCGTGTACTATGTTGAACAACACAAAGATGAGAGAGATAAAGCTATAGAAAAGCTAGTTGAGGATGTCGGCGAAGACATTTCAACTGTATCAACGCTATATCATAGAATATTATTAAGATTAAACCCTGACGACGACAAAGAAGTTATCGCTTCTGTAACTGCATTGCATGATATGCTTTCCTCTATTGAGGAAAATATGCTTGATCAGGATAAATTGGATAAAGAATCAACTAAGTTGGTAAATTTATCAAACGGACTTTTGAAGAAGGAGTGGAAAAGAGTAAAAAGGGGCGAACCGGCGTTCTTTTATACAAAATGTTTCTTTTTCGGAACCATATTGTTATTGCCATTATTAGCATTTCATCACAGATCTGCTGTCTATGGTTATTTTAATGCTGACACCGGCAAAGAGGACTCGAAATCGTACGACCACTACCACTTTGTTTCAGCAACAAGGCTTCATGTAAGAGAAAAACCTCGGACCGACGCAGCAATCATTGCTACACCAACTCTTGGTGAAGTTGTAAACGTTGACCACACGGAAAATAGTTGGGACAAGATTTCATACTACGACAAACAGAACGAACTTGTCACTGGATGGGTACTTCACAGATACATATCTAATTTCAAAAAATGATGACACGGAAATAAACAGACGGGGATTGCAGGCGGAACCGCCCAACACAACCTTGGACACGGACGGCTGATGCCGCCGGTCAAGGCCGGAGCCGTTGGCGCTAACCGCAAACCGCAGAGAGGCAGAGACGCAGAGGCCGCAAAGGAAAGGGCTGTAGGTTTATGAAAGGTTACCCTCAAGTACTCTATCGTTACCGACATTTGGAAGGTGAGCACCGTGAGTACACTAGGCAAATCATAACTGACTCTGTTCTATATTTTGCATCCCCATCTTCGTTTAATGACCCATTTGATTGTAAAGTACACTACCAAAATTCACTATCTATGCTGCAATTGCAGGCATACTATGAGCGTTTATTACAGCAGCGGTCGCCACATCTGAGTGACTCGGAACGTAAAGAGAGAATAAATGCCGAATTACGACATATGGAACCAAGCTATTTTATCGCACAGGTTACTCAAGGAATGCAGAGTGCAGCAAATGACCTTGGGATTTTGTCGTTATCTGCAACCAAAAGTAATATTTTATTATGGTCGCATTATGCTGCTAGCCATTCTGGTATTTGCCTGAAATTTAAAGCTACAAATACTACTTTATTTTTTGGGTATGCCCAACCTGTAATTTATGCGAAGGAATATCCAAAAATAGATCTGCTAAATAACTCACCAGATGAACAAGTAGAGGCGTTTCTGCGCACAAAGGCTCTCGACTGTCAGTATGAAAAGGAATGGAGAATAATTGACACAAAGAATGGCCCAGGACTATATCAGTTTCCAGAGGAATTGTTGGAAGCTGTTATATTTGGAGCAAAAATATCAAAACCAGACAAGGATGATGTTCTAAAATGGATCGCTACAAGGAAATGTCCTGTACAGGTATTTCAGTCCTTCCTTAGTCCTGGATCATTTGGACTCTCGTTTAAACCATATGACGCTGATTATGCTTGAACCGAACCACATTAGGGGTAGTTCCGGAAGGGGACGGAAGCGGATGAACGCCGAATTGCTCCGGCCACTGGCTTGTACTTTAGCCACCGACGAATGCTTCTGAGCGCATTGGAGGAACAAGAGATGTCCCTCTCACCAAACGCAAAACTTGTTTATCGCTACCTAGTCATGGAAGTAATTCCGACCAAACAGGTCGTTACCTATGGCACAGTCAGCACTGAAACAGGCGTCCCCCTTGGCCCAGGAGGTGGGGCTGTTGCCAAGGCACTATACGAAATCTTTCGTAGATGTGATGATGAATTACTGCCCCCAATTGCCTCAATTGTTGTGCAGGATAACGACTATGTTGGCAGACATGGTATGACTGGTGGGGGTATCTCTCTGCCGAGGCGGAAAGCAAAAACCTCGTAGGTCGACGGCGTGATGATGGCTGGCAGCGATGGAAAGGAAAACCCCGGCCAGCAGATATCGAAACATGGACAATGCAGCCCATGATTGAAGCTCACCAGGATATGGTGTGGGACTACCAGTATGATTGGCCGGAGGAACTGTAATTGGGGGCGGCAGGGGCCGCCCATAAGAATATGTGCGTCCCCTGTCTTCGCACCATCTGATGGGAGCAATGGTTCTCATGCTTCCAGCCCGCATCTCTCAACAAAAACTGGTAGAGACGGACTCCACAGTCGGCGAGAGATGGTAACAACAGTCTGTAAGAGTTGGTGCGCTCCGCCGCTCACCAGCAGCCCCGTTGGTCGAAAAAACAGGAGTTGATATGACATCAGAAGAAAAAGAAAGCATCTATTGCGTTCACGATGATCTGGTCTGCGGAAATGACTCCGTCACAGATCGCTTCTGTGCGCACATCTTTATCGCGAAGAAGGACGAGTTGCTTTTTGGAGGGAATTCTTCAGTCATTCCTGAGAATGGGAATTATGCTGCAATCCGAAATGGTACCGTCACTTTTATCAAATTTAGGGGCAAAGAGTACGGCGTGACGTGTAGACATGTACAAGAACAGCTCGATCAACAAAATAGCGACAATGATAAAAAACTTGCCAGAATAGCAGAATTGCCGCTGCCGGATATAGCAAAGTACCACTTCTTCATTTCCAAGGGACAGCAGCAGATTCATTTAAACACAAGGTTTTTCCCTGTCCCATCCGAATCCGGAATGCCTAGCCCTGATATTGCAATTGGAGCGCTACCGCCTGGACTTGTTGAAAGTCTGGGTAAATCTTGCATAACCATTGGAAAAGATTGGAATTCAGTTGAACTTTTAGAAGATCGACACCTCACGGGCATTGCGTGCGGGTACCCAGAAATGAACAGAAAGCTAACGCCCTCTCCTATCCCTAATATTGATAATTTTGGCAAAAGTTTTGTTGTTGCTAGGGCAAAATTTGACACGTTTTCTGAGAGAACAATCCGAATTGTTGATGTCATAGAGCAAACAAATGGCATTAACGTGCTAAGTGGAATGAGCGGAGGCCCATTATTTTGGAGCACGCAAAGCGATTGGGGGCTAGCAGGGATTGTCAAACATGGCGGTGATTTATATCCCAATATTGAAACAGAGAATGATGACGAGTTTCCACCAGCAATAAATATAGTAGCTGAACCAGTTACCATTGCTAAACTTGAAAAATGGACAGAAAAACTCTCTCATAACGACTTTCCACCACCTCTCACAAGTAGTGTTTTTATTCCTAAAGGTTTTAAAGGCTTTAGAGTCGACAGCTAGGCCCCAAGGATTATCAAGCCATAGGCGACTTTGAGATACAAGTAATATTGGAATTGCAGCACTTTATCTTTGGAGTAGCCGAGTAAATGACAGAAAGAATGTGGAAACACTGGACTGAGCCTCGCGGGATTCTTATTACTCAGATCCCAATGGAATGGCAGTACCGAAATCCAATTGTCGAACCAAGAATCGAAGGGCCGCCGTATAGTTTTGAACCATATGAGAATGCTCTTGGATGTTTCCAGTTGAGTTGTTATCCACTCGAAGAGCTAGCACCGGATGCTAAGCCTCAAGAAAACGTGTTAAAGTGGACTCAGTCTCGAATGGACTCAGAGCAATTTGACACGTATGTATACTATGGATCAATGGGCGATCAAGCCTTAATTGGGAAGTACATATACGGTCGGAAATTGCGTGACGATTTGCGGATCCAAGTACAGTTGGATCTCGTGCAGAAAGTTCTGGAGAAAATCATCATAATTCCAGAATATGACAGGTTGCGAGCCGCTAACCTAGACAAATATGATCGCTTCTTGGGAGCTCTGGCTGCGTCATACGATCTACTCAACTCTGCGATTGAATCTGAAAGCTATGTCCAAATCGTGGTTGTTGTGACGAACCAAATTGATGCTTTCCTTCGCTTGGCTATTGTAATTGCGAAGCAGTTGCGAGATCAGACAGACCTAATTGAAGTTAAGTATTTTTCCCAGGGTGATAAGGAAAAGGGAATTTCTGAAAGAAGCATCTTCAGTGAAGCCACTGAACTCGGCGTGATCGATGTAAAAATAAAGGAAAGATTGAACGAACTGTATGACTCGCGAAATCGCATTATCCATCGGTACATCATTTCATCGATTAAGACTCGTGATATTATAAAAATTGTTGACGGGTTGTTAGAAGTCCAAGAACAGCTTCGATTATTGCTTCGCGGACTGGAGGATTGTCAGATAGGAAAAAGCTTCGGAATTTATGGCCACGGGTTTGAGCGAGTAGAAAATCTTGATGTGGTTGAAATGAAAAGGGTTCAGTCGTGGGCGAACGACAAGCATGTAATCGAAAGATTCCGTCGAAAGATTTCTAGGACAGAGGAATACGAAACTTAACAAAGCGGCGGCATCAGAGAAGCCTTGCAAAGTCGGATTAAACCCGCCTAGATGGAGAAAGCTCAACCAAGCGCGATAGCGATCAACCGCTGCGCTCTTGGTGTTGGCGTAGGAACAAAATGGAAACTAAAAAACATAAACTTTCCCTCCTAGAGAATAGCCATGCGTTCATGGCCGAAGCGGCGAGCAAGGCTCTCGCCGCGCGGCATAATGTACAGCAATGGCAGTTCGCCCTTTTAAATTTGGTCCAAGCAGTTGAGCTGTCGTTAAAGGAACTGCTTCGAAGAGAGCATCATCTTTTGATTTTTGACAATATTGACTCTCCTAAAAATACAATCTCAATAAAGCAAGCGCTTTGTCGCATTGAGAATGCAAACATACTTGGTCTGATTATTCCTGAAGAAGAAAAGAGAAAGATAAAACACGCGGTAGATATAAGAAATAAAATCACGCACTTTGAATTTGAAGTTTCTGAGGAATTTGCAATGGTCAAATTTTCGGAAATTTTTGCTTTCCTAGTATATTTTCAGGGCCGATTTTTGAAAGTTGAGGTAGAAGATATCTTACCAGGTGACCTTCTGGAATCAGTCATGGAAATAGAAAAGTGCTTTACTGAGCTTCGACATAAAGCGTTGAAGCGTATCAAAGAGGAAGGACTCTCACCAGATCTTGCTTGGCGGTGCCTAAATTGCGGGGAAGACACCTTTATAGTGGAGGATGGTAGAAATATATGTTTCCTCTGCCGAAAAACAGAAGAGGTTGTAGAATGCCCTCAATGTGGAGAACTGTGCTTTGAAGATGATATGGAGTCATTTCTTGAAGACCTTGACACAGACTATGACGAGGGTAGAACTTATATACACAATAACTATGGATATTCTGAGTTCAAGGCATGTCCGAACTGCATAGATGGAATAAAAGCTGACATTGAGCACCAACGAGTAAACGACTATTACGATTTCATGGAAATGCAGGAATGGCATAGAAATAGATAAGCAGCCAACAAAGGGCGACAGCTGGTAAGCCGCTGCGCTCTCCGCGTTAGTGGAGCTGAAGTACCTTCGCCGCCCCCTCCTTTATAAGCCTTTCGAGTTCGTTGGCAATAGTCTGTAGCGGCCTGCGCAGGTCCTCGACATCCGTGGCATCATAGTGCCTTCCTGAGATCGAGCTGTCCACATGGTTGGTGAGCCGGTCGGCGTCCTCGAAGATCTTCAGCCGCCTCGCCGTGGTTATGAAAGTTCGGCGCAAGCCGTGTACGGTGATGTCAAGCCCCGTGTTGAGCTTAAGCGCCGTCGCCATGAGCCTGACGTGCCCTGTCTTGTTGGTGCTGTAGCGAACCGTCTTCACCGCTGGGAACACGAAAGGACAACCCTCCTCGCGTTGCGCCAGCCTCCGCTCCAGTATCTCCAGCGACTGCCGGCAGAGCGGGGCGTAGAGCGGCTTACGGTTTTTGGTGTCGGGGATGGTCAAGGTCAGCCGGTCCAGGTTGACATACTCCCAGCGCAGGGTCGCCGCCTCCTGGCTCCGCAAACCATGGTAGAGGCAGAACAGGTAGCAGTCACGAATGTTCTCGTTGAACTTCTGTATCCCCTGGTAGAAAACCTGGAACTCCTTCCCCTCCAGCCGCTCGGTCCTCGCCTGGATCTTCTTCATGTGCTTTCCGAACCGCAGCACGTTGAGAGGGTTGGTGCCGATCGCGGCGGGGTACTTCACCATGGCGTAGCTGATGATGGCCGACAGCATCACGTAGGCGTTTCTCGCACCGTACGGCCCGTGCTTCCCCTCCGAGTGTTTGTAGCTCTCGATGACGACGTCCGGGGTGAGCTTTGCCACCTGAGGTAGGGTGAGCGTCAGCCAGCTGTCAAAATGGTGCGTGACGATCCTGGTGTACCCCCTGACCGTCGATGGCTTGTAGTCCTTTCCGTCGGAGGTCCGCTTCTCCGTGAAATACGCCTCCAGCATCTGCTCCAAGGTGACGTCGGAGCCGTTGGTCCTTACCTTCTCGCGTTTGAGCACGAGCCTTACCCCCGGCACGAAACCCTCCTGCTTGTCGTCGTATCCCATGAACAGCTTGCGCGCCTGCTCCAGGGTGATCTCGCCGAACCTGCCTAATACCTTGCGGACGGTCCGGTACCCCTTCTTCGTGGTCGAGTCCACCACGTCGGCCTTGGCGAAGAAGGTCTTGTTGAACTGGCCGACTCTGATCCCGAGCCCCCTGGTGTTGGTGTCGAAATAATCGACCGGCCCCTTCTTGGGGTCGAAGGTGAGCTTGTCGATGTTGCGTACGGTGAAGTTAAGTCTAGGCATGGTGCGCCTCCTGGGCGATTTTCGTACCTTTCGCATTTTTGCAAGGCTTATACCACCCAAAAGGTACGAAAAGGTACGACAGAAACGAAAAAACCCGCTAATCCTGGCTAAAAGATTAACGGGTCCTGTTTCTGGTGTCAAGTTGTAAGTTATTGAATTTTATCAGGTTTTGTGCTATTTTCTAACCCCTTCCAAACCCCTCAAATCTTCACCGTCTTGTAAAGGAAGTTCTTGAACCTGAAGAAGCGCTTCCTTTCTTCTTCGTCTTCCTGGGCGTCGCCGGTGATGGCTTTCAGGTGACGGGCGACCTCGGGCATGCTCTTGCCGGCGGCACTCCGACTCCGCTCGACTACCAACTTCACCACGTCGCGGGAAATCCTGCTCTGTGAGTAGGGCTCGTAGACTGCTTCCCAAAAATCCTTTCCAGTCTCTATCTCGGTCATGATGCTGCTGGCCACTTCTTCGGCCAAACGCTCGGAGGCCGGCACCATCTGCTCCTGTGCTCCATCCCTGATGGCTTTCCTGATGTCATCGCCGGTCACGAGCTTCCCTGTCCTGAAAAACAGCGCGCGCAGCAGGATGCTTCGCAACTCGCGGATGTTCCCCTTGTAGTTGTGGCCGACGAGGGCTTCCTTGGCGTCGTTGGAGAGGCTCGGCTCGTCGTCGCGGACCGCTTCCTCGGTGCTTCGGTAGGTCCGATAGAGCTTGCCGAGGAAGTGGGTGGAGAGGTCGGGGATGTCCTCGCGCCGCTCGTTCAATGACGGGACCATGACGGAGAGCTCGGTGAGGCGGTGGTACAGGTCTTCCCGGAAGTTTCCGAGGGCGATCTCCTTTCTCAGGTCCTTGTTGGTGGCGGCGACGAGCAGAACGCGGCTGATCCTCTCGCGGTTTTCGCCGAGACGGACGAAACCGCCGTTGTCGAGAAAACGCAAAAGCTGCACCTGGGTTTTGGGGTCGGCGTCACCGATCTCGTCAAGGAATACGATGCCGCCGGATGCCTCTTCCAGAATCCCCTTGCGGTCGCTGTAGGCGCCGGTGAAGGCCCCCTTGATGTGCCCGAAAAGCTCTGAATAGGTTAGGTCCCCGCTGTAGGCGGCGATGTTCGTCTTTTTCACCGGGAGCTCGCCGTCCGGGTTGATCTGCTGCCGGTACAGTTCGTTCAGCTTGTTGTACAGGTTGTTGAAGAAGAATTCCTTACCCGCCCCGGTGGGGCCGAGCACCAGGATGGACGGGAGCCCGATGGTGGCCTCCTGCAGGACGTGGCGGCTCCACAGGGCGATCCGGTTCGATAGCGGCTGCGAGACCGTGTTGATGAAGGCGACTATCTCCTGGGCCTTGCGGCTGTTGCCGATGATGTTGCCGAGACGGTACGAGGAAACCTTCGGGTCCTTGTAGGCGATGTCGCTTTGCAGCTTGTTCACCTCGGACTGCAGTCGCTCGATGCGCTGGATGTCGGAGATGTGCCGCGAGGTCAGGCGGTCGATGATCTGCAGGATCCGCTTGTGCTCCTCGGTGAAGTACCCTTCCTGCAGCGAGTTGAGGCAGATGACGGCGATCACCTCGTCGTCGCTGATCACCGGGACGGCCATCTCGCTCTTGATCAGCTCGTTCATGGGCCGGTGGAATCCCGAGTGCTGCGAGGTATCCGCGACCTGCCCGATTATCTTCGGCTCCTTGGTCCAGGCGACGTAGCCGGTGAGGCTGCGCTCCTGGATGGGGAGGTCATCTCCGCCGATCTTGAAAGGCGGGATTTTCTTTTTGAGCCACTCCTTGTTCTTCGCACCGACGATGGTCCCTTCCTCGTTCTCTACGACGAGCCACTTTTCCCCCTCGCGCTCCTGCACGATGGCGATGCTGCCGGTATCGGCGCCGATAAGCTCGGTCGCCTTCGATAGGACCTTGGTGAGAAACGGGTGCAGCCCCTCGTTGCGTTCCTGCAAGAGGTCGGAGATCTCGGAGAGGACCTTGATCTCCAGGTGCTCACCGCCGACCTCGTTGATGACGCGCTCCACCATTTCGGCGTGGGTCTGCAAAAGCCCCTCTTCGAACTCGGAGAAGCTCGCAAGCTGTCGGGTGAAGTAGTTGATGAGGCAGATGAGGCGGCGCGTGCCGGGCTCGAGGCGCGGCACCATGTAGAGGGTTCTCAGCCCCATCTCCTCGGTGAGGGCGCGACGCTGGATGGTCTGATCCTGCAAGTCGGCGATGAAGAGCGGTTTAAGGAGTTGGTCATCGGTGACGACGCCTGCCTCGTTGACGTAGCGGGAGACGAGGGAGGTGCCGTGTTTCAAGTCGATGTTGCCGACGTTGTCGTAGCGCTGTTTGAGCTCCGGGTTCTCCGCGTGGCTTGCCAGCACCTCCATGCCGCCGCGCACCGGGATCAGCACCGACGCAAGGGTGAGCCCGTCGATAAGGTGCACCGCGGAGCGGACCATGAAGCTCGCGGCTTCCCTTTTCTTGTAGACCTCGACGCGGCGGGCCAGCAGCAGTTGCTGGTGGTATTTCCGGGCATGATCGACCGGTTCCCCGGCGCGGGCGAGGAAGGGGATGAGCATCTCGATGCGGTCGCGGGAGAGGAGTTCTCCGTCCACGCAGGCAACCCCGATGGACTTGCCGTTACTGGTGATCGGGAGCATGGTGGTGCCGTCGATCTCAAAGCGCCGGGAGAAGTCCTGGTCTAGCGGGAGACCGCTGTCGGCCGGGCGCAGGAATTGTGCAGGCATCTGCGTTACGAAGGTGTTCGAAACGGCCGCCTCGGCGGAGATTATGGGGAAGGTTTCCTGGCGGATCTCCATGGCAAAGCTGCCGCAGGCAAAGGCGCAGGAAAGGGCGCCTCGGGTGAGGTCTTCGAGGTAAATGCGAACGCGTTCCTGATCGGAGACGAGGCGTGCTCCTTCGCCGACTAGGTGCAGCATCTCGTCGAGGTTCTCTTTCCCGTAGGCGGCGATGCGATCGCCGAGCGTCTTCAGTTGTTGCTCTGTAACAGCCATGTGCTCTCCTGAGTACATAATTTACACAGGGCACGGTAAAGGAATTGGGGGCGGGTGTCAAGGGGGCGTATGGTAGTGATGGGACTGTGATGAGGATGGGTGGAGGGGAGGGGAGGGGCGAATGATGATTCGCCCCATGAAAGCCGACGCCGTGGTGGCAGCTTCTGCTTTAGTTGAACCCTTTCCTGATCTGGTACAGCTCTTCGAGGTCCAGGCCGTTCAGCTCGAAGAACTCGCGCTCGAGTTCCTCGACGTAGAAGCGGTCGAGGCCGGAGTTCTCCAGGAAGTCCTCGCGCAGCGCCCAGCTCTTTTCCAGGATGATCTGCGGCAGCAGGTTGTGGATGTACACCGCCTCTTTCTTGATGGTGAGGATGGCCTCGCGGAACAGGTGGTCCGGGATCTCGCCGTCGATGAGCTTCTTGTTCTTCAGCTCCTCGGCAAGCTCCTTCTTGAGAGCGTCCTGGTCCCCCTTGGTGGCGTACTTGGAGTAGAAGTTGCGGATGCGGTCCTTGATGTGCGCGAGCAGGGTGAGGTGCAGGCGCTCGTCGTTGTCGATCTTAACCAACTGCTCGAGAAGCCCGCTGGTGGTGAGGCGGTTTTCCTCGATGAGCTTGAGGCCGGATGCCAGGTGGCTCACCTTTTTCCTGCCGTAGATCCCCAGGTACTTGTCCTCGAAGATCCCGGAGAGAAAGAGCTTCTTGAAGAGGTCGGGGGCGAGCATGTCGAAGGCGTGCTTGTTTCCGAGCAGGCTTCGGATCATCTCCTCGGAAATCCTGACGTTCTCCATGAAGGCGAGCTGGTTGATAGCCGAGGAGGTCGCGTCGTAGCGGTCGAAATAGGTGATGATGTAGGAATAGCCTTCCAGGATGGAGATGTCGGCGCCGTCGCGGATCTTCTCGTCGCAGGCTTTGCTGGCGTCCAAGAGCATCTCCTCAAAGGCGTGGTCGCGGTTCTCCGCCGCCTGCTTCTTTGCGTAGAGGAGCTTCAGCATGTCCTCGGCGTCGATGCTGCTCTCGATCTGCCGCTCGGAAAGGAACATCCCCTCCAGGATGGTGCGGGTCTCGGAGATGTAGTTGCTCTCCTCCAGGTCGACCAGCTTCTTGTCCTTCTTGAGCATCTCGTCCAGGGTGTAAAAAAGAGCGCCCGGGATCTTGTTGCGCACCGAAAGGGTCTTGAGGCGCGTCAGGCGCGCGTTCTCGAGCTTGTTTATCTCGCCCTTCCGGTTGCAGGCGATAAGGATGTTCTTGTACTCGTCGACGATGCGCCGGTTGTCGGGATGCTTGTACATCACGTCGATCCGGATCCTCTCCTGCTGGTAGCGGTCTATGCCGTAGCGCTCGGCGAGGACGGCCAGGGACTGGAACTCGGCGTCGGTTATCTTCTTGTTGTTGAAGTAGAGTGCCTTGAAGGCCTCGCTGTACTCGCGGTGCCGGACGTTGATCAGCTTGAAGAGGAAGAGGTGAGCGTTGGGGTCGTCGATGATGTCGAGGATTTCCCGGATGATCAGGTTATCCTGTTCCTCGCCCACGGCGCCTGAGCGTTTGAGCGCCTTGCCCAGCACCCTGAGGATGCGCTCCTGCTGCTCGTGCATCGGACCGGAGAAGTCGACCCCGGTAAGGGCGAAGAAATAGTTGAAGATGGCGTTGCCGTCGAAGAAGATCTTGTCGTAGCTTACGTACCCTTCGGTGCGTTCGCTGAACCTCAGCGTACCGCTGCGACTGTCGTAGTGGGTACCGTAGATGATGAGGCGGTTTGAGACGTCTTCCTTGGCGAGGTCCGCGATGGGCTGGTCCACCCCGAACATGTACTCGCAAAAGGAGCCGCCGTTGCCGCGGTGGCTGATGCCGTTCTTGCCGATGATGAACTCGTTGCCGGGAGAGAAGAAGCGGATCTCGCCGGGATCGGTCGGATCGGTGTTGAAGAAGTACCGGTTGTACGCCTCGCTGCCCGCCGTGATGGCGTAGAACTCGATCTGGTCGTTTGCATAGCCGTGCAGCCGAATGTCTCTGAACATCAGTTCCGTCCGTTCTTCAGGTCTTGGTTCCTCAAAGCTCGAGCGTCATGCCGTCGTAGGCGAACTCCACCCCATTCGGGAGGCGCTCGCCGTCGCTGTGGTGCACCTCGTGGGTCAGGTGGGTCAGCACGGTGCGGCGCGGTTTCAGAATCTCGGTGATCCTCAAGGCACCCTCGATGTTGAAATGGTTCGGGTGCGGAGAGAAGCGCAGGGCGTCGATGATCATCAGGTCGAGCCCATGCAGAAGCTCCATGGAGGCTTCTGGTATCTCGCTGCAATCGGTGAGGTAGGCAGCGTCGTCGAAACGGTAACCGGTGGCCATGAAGGAGCCGTGTCTGATGGGGACGGGCGTGATCCGGCAGCCGAACAGGTCGAAAGGGGCCTCCACCGGGTGCGATTCCATAAGCGGCGAGTATCCCTCCGAGCAGAGCCCCTCGAAGATATAGGAGAAGGTGCCGCGCACCTGTCCGATGGTGTCCGGGCTGCCATAGCACGGGATCACCTTGCGGTGAATGAAATGGAAGCCACGCAGGTCGTCTATGCCGTTGATGTGGTCGGCATGGGTGTGGGTGAGCAGAACGGCGTCGATCTGCGGTATCCCTTCCCTGAGCGCCTGCGTCCTCAGGTCGGTAGAGGTGTCGACGAGGATGCGTTGCCCCTGGGACTCGACCAGGATTGAGGCACGTGTTCTTTTGTCGCGCGGGTCAGAGGAGCCGCAGACCTGGCAGTGACAACCGACCATGGGGACACCGGTCGAGGTGCCAGAGCCGAGGATGGTAATTTTCATGTGTTGCACCTCGGAATGGTGCGTAAGGTACCATGAACGTTTGAGTGAGGCAAGGGTTTATCCCTTGCCTAGTGCGGGTTTTGAGGCTATTATCTGAACCTGCCGCGGTCGCGGCTTTTTAATGATGCGGTGAAAATACTCCTGCAGAGGTTCTTAATGCGTGTCGGCATTGTCGCCCCCAATTACTATCCTGCTGAAACCGGCAACGCCGTTACCGTAAGACGTATCGAGAGTGAACTGAGACTTCTTGGCTGCGAGGTGCAGGTATTCCCGGTGGACCGGCTGTCGGGAGAGCGCCTGCAGCAGGCGGTAAAAGAGTTCCAGCCGCAGCTTTTGCATGCCTTTCATGCCTACCACGGCGGGCGCGTGGCCTACGCGCTTTCCAAGCTGCTGTCCATTCCCTATCTGATTACCTTGACCGGCACCGACGTCTACCAGGCGCTGTGCGACCAGCGCGCCCTGGAGATGCACGGTGCGCTGCGCGGTGCCGCGCGGCTGGTGGCCTTCCATGGTTGCGTGAAGAAGCGGCTGGGGGAACACCTGCACAGCCTCGAGGAGCGCACCGTCCTGATCCGCCAGGGGGTTGAGCTTCCCAAGGAGTTCGCTTCCGTTGCGCCCGCGAAAGCAAACGGCGCGTTCACCTTCCTGCTTCCTGCCGGTCTGCGCCCGGTGAAGAACGTGATGTTCCCGCTTGCCCCGCTCGCCGAGCTGCACGTGCGCTACCCGCAGCTTCGTCTTGATATCGCCGGCCCGGTGCTCGACACGGCTTACGCCGCCGAGGTGATGGAGGCCTTGGAGAGCTATCCTTTCGCCAGGTATCTTGGCGTGGTGCCTCATGAGTCGATGGGACCGCTCTACCGCCGGGTCGACGTGGTGCTGAACACCTCCCTAACCGAAGGCGGGATGGCCAACACCGTGCTGGAGGCATCGGCCTACGCGAAGCCGCTCCTCGTGGCGGACATCGAGGGGAACCGCTCCATCGTGAAAGACGGCGTGAACGGTCTCGTTTACCATGGTGCGGCGGAGTTCAAGACCAAGGCCGAACAACTGCTGACCGACGCCCACCTGCGTGAACGTCTTGGTAAAAACGGACGTGACCTCGTGCGCGAACAGTGCTGCCCCGAGAAGGAAGGGCAGGCCTATTACTCCCTCTACCAGGAGATCCTCGCACTAGCTTAAAAGCTTTCCTGATTAGTCATCACCTTTCGCTCAAATAACGTCAACATCCCCTCGCTCCACCCCCACAGCCCTCTTAAAATCCAGATTAGCTATTGCCAATGAATCCGCTTCCCGTAGACTATCCCTTCGTGACAAAAAGGGAGGGAAGACATGAACCGAATCATCGACATCACCGAGCTGGCTCTGCGTGATGCCCACCAGAGCCTCATCGCCACGCGCCTCGGCATCGAGGACATGATCCCCGCCTGCGAGGATCTCGACAACGCGGGTTTCTGGTCCCTGGAATGCTGGGGGGGCGCCACCTACGACGCCTGCATCCGTTTCCTGAACGAGGATCCGTGGGTGCGGCTGAGAACCTTCAAAAAGCTCATGCCCAAAACGCCGCTGCAGATGCTGCTGCGTGGGCAGAACCTCCTGGGGTACCGCCACTACCAGGACGAGGTGGTGGACCGCTTCGTCGACAAGAGCGCTGAGAACGGGATCGACGTCTTCCGCATCTTCGACGCCCTGAACGACCTGCGCAACATCGAGCGCTCGGTCCGGGCGGTCAGGAAATGCGGCAAGCATGCCCAGGGCGCCATCTCCTACACGGTGAGTCCGATCCACACCACCCAGGCGTACGTGGATCAGGCGAAACGTCTGGTCGAGATGGGGTGTGATTCCATCTGCATCAAGGACATGGCGGCGCTCATCAAGCCCCAAGCGGCCTACGAGCTCGTGCGCGGCATCAAGGAGAACTGCGGGGAGCAGACCCGGGTGCAACTGCACGTGCACGCGACCACGGGCGTCACCATGGTAAGCCTCATGAAGGCGGTGGAGGCGGGTGTCGACTGCGTGGATACCGCGGTGAGCTCGATGAGCCTCGGCCCGGGGCACAACCCGACCGAAAGCTTCGTGGAGATGCTGGAGCATACCGGGAACAGTACGAAGATCGACCTCGCGCGCATGCTGCGCGTGAAGGAGCACTTCTCGAAGATCCTGCCGCGCTACCGCGAGTTCCTTTCCACGGTCACCGGCGTGGAGACCGAAATTTTCAGGAGCCAGATCCCCGGCGGAATGCTGTCTAACATGGAGAGCCAGCTGAAGCAACAGGGGGCGGCGGACCGGATGCACGAGGTGCTGGAAGAGATCCCGGTGGTGCGCAAGGACACAGGCTACGTGCCGCTGGTTACTCCTACGAGCCAGATCGTCGGAACGCAGGCGGTGCTGAACACGCTTATGGGGCGCTACAAGGTGCTTACCGGTGAGTTCGCGGACCTGATGCTCGGCTATTACGGCGCGGCTCCGGGAGTTTTGAACCCGGAGGTGGTCGAGATGGCGCGGCGGCACGCGAAGAAGGACCCGATCGACGTGCGTCCCGCCGATCTGTTGGAGCCTGAATGGGGCAAGCTGCGTGCGGCGGCACTGCCGCTTGAAGGGTGCGACGGCAGCGACGAGGACGTGCTCACTTACGCGCTCTTCCCGCAGGTGGCGCCGAAGTTCTTCGCCACCAGGCATGAAGGGCCCAAGAACGTCGGGCGCGACCCGGAGACCGGCGCGTCGGAAACCAACATCCCGGAGGGGCATCCAGGTAAGATCACCGGCCCCGTCACCTACACGGTCACCCTGAGCGGTCAGCAGCACAAGGTCACCGTGGCGCCGTACGGCCAGGAGTAGACGCCGCACGCGCCGAGGAGGGCTCATGTCGATAGAGGAGAAGGTCAAGGAGCTGAACGAGAGGAAAGAGAGGCTGAAGCTTGGCGGCGGACGGGCGAAGATCGACGAGCAGCACGAACGGCAAAGCCTCACCGCCCGTGAGCGCATCGAGAGCCTGGTCGACAAGGACAGCTTTCAGGAGGTCGGCCTTTTCGCCCGGCACCGCTGCACCAACTTCGGAATGGCGGGGAGGGAATTCCCGGCCGAAGGTGTGGTGACCGGAGCGGGTAGCGTCGGGGGGCGGCTGGTGCACCTGGCAAGCCAGGATTTCACGGTCGCGGGCGGCTCTGCGGGTGAGGTGCACAGCGACAAGATCGTCCAGGCGATGCTTGCAGCGCTTAAGACCGGCACCCCCTTCGTGTTCATGAACGACTCTGGTGGTGCGAGGATCCAGGAAGGGATCGACTCGTTGGCCGGCTACGGCAAGATCTTCTACCACAACGTGATGCTCTCCGGCGTGGTGCCGCAGATCTCGCTCATCTGCGGTCCGTGCGCAGGCGGCGCCGCGTACAGCCCGGCCCTCACCGATTTCATCATCCAGACGGCGAGCGCGAGGATGTTCATCACCGGCCCGTCGGTCATCAAGGAAGCGACCGGCGAGGAGATCACCGCGGAAGCCCTTGGCGGCCCGCTCTCCCAGATGAACTACGCAGGCGTCGCCCACTTCGTCGCGGAAAACGACCTGGTGGCGCTGCGCATCTGCAAGAGGCTCCTCTCCTTCCTTCCCTCCAACAACCTCGAAGACCCGCCCCAACTCGAGGCGGACGACATCGTGGTGCCGGACAAGACGCTGAACACCATCGTCCCGACCGATCCTAAGAAGAGTTATGACGTGCGCCAGGTTATCACGCGCCTTGTGGATGGCGGCGACTTCCTCGAGGTACAGCCGCTTTTCGCCGCCAACATCGTGGTCGGTTTCGCCCGCATCCTCGGACGGAGCGTGGGTGTGGTGGCGAACCAGCCGAGCGTTCTGGCGGGCGCCCTCGACATCAACGCCTCGGACAAAGGGGCGCGCTTCGTCCGCTTCTGCAACGCGTTCAACATCCCGCTCATCACGCTGGTGGACGTGCCGGGATTCCTCCCCGGCGTGCAGCAGGAGCAGGGGGGAATAATCAGGCACGGCGCCAAGATGCTCTTCGCCTATTCGGCGGCTACCGTCCCGAAGATCACCGTCATCATGCGCAAGGCCTACGGCGGTGCGTTCCTCGCCATGTGCGGGAAGGAACTGGAGACGGACCGGGTGTTCGCCTGGCCGACGGCGGAGATCGCGGTGATGGGGCCGCAGGGGGCGGTCAACGTGATATTCCGCAACGAGATCGCGCAGGCCGAAGATCCTCAGCAGAGGCGCCGGGAGCTGATCGAGTCGTATCAGAGCACCTTCGCGACCCCCTATGCGGCGGCAGCGCGGCGCGACGTTGACGACATCATCGAACCGGCGGAGACGAGACGTCATCTCGCCATGACGCTCGACATCCTGCACACCAAGCGCGAGTTCCGGCCCATGAAAAAGCACGGCCTGATCCCGCTTTGAGGAGGTTTACCGTGGAAGAACATGCCGGTGACCATGATGAGATAACTCCGGAACTGCTGATGGTGATGGCGGCGTCCATCGCGGCCTATCTGGGCAAGAACATCCGCATCCGCAAGGCCCGGTTCGTTGATACCATGCAGGTGAACGCCTGGGGTCAGTCAAGCCGCGTCGTGCTGCAGGCGTCGCACAACCTGAACCTGAGGAGAGGGTAGTAAAAGGAGACCACCGTGCAACTGACCATGACGATTGACGGAAAGAAGTATCGGGTTGACGTGGAAGTCGAAGAAGGCGAAGAGGTCCGGCTGGCGGAATCGTTTCCCACAACGACGGTGCAGGCGGTTACGCCTCTTTCGGGCACCCTGCCGATGGCCGCCCCCGTCCCGGTAACAGGCGCTCCCCCAGGCGGCACGACGGCATCGGACAAGATCTGTCGAAGCCCGATAGCCGGCGTCGTTTTCAAGGTCGTGGCGCAGGTCGGTCAGCACCTGGAGGTGAACGACCTGCTCGTCGTCCTGGAGGCGATGAAGATGGAGACGAACATCACCGCGCACATGTCAGGTACGGTGGAGAAAATCCTCGTTTCCGTGGGCGAAGCGGTGCAGCCGGGACAGCCCATCGCGGAGTTCACGTAATCCCCCGCGGGGCGTGCCCATGCTGACTCGGACCTCTACAGAGGCATGGAAATAAGATGTATAGTGTTTTTTGAATAAAGGGTATAATCGGCGGTAGTGGTAACAACAAGGCTTTAGAGGAGGCAGGAAATGAAAAGGATAAGGCTGCTTATGCTGGTGGTTCTGGCCGCGTTCTTTGCTGTCTCAACCGGGTATGCCGCTGAGCACAGCTTCAAGGCAAAACTGACCCCGAAGGAGGAAGTGGCAAAACCTGACGCCAAATCTTCCGGGAAGGCCGAATTCAAACTCAGCAAAGACGGCAAGGAGCTCGTCTACAAGCTCCACGTCAAGGACGTGGTCGACGCCAGTGCGGCACACATCCATGTCGGCAAGAAAGGGGAAAACGGTCCTCCGATTGTCGGGCTCTTCAGCGGTGGCAAGAAAGGGAAATTCAGCGGTGTCCTCTCGGAAGGGAAGGTTCGTGGCAACGACCTGATGGGCGACTACAAAGGTAAATTCGACGAGCTGGTAAAACTGCTTCGTTCCGGCGATACCTACGTGAACGTCCACACCGACAAGTACCCGGACGGCGAAATCCGCGGGCAGATCAAATAACGGCGAAACCGCCCGTAAAATAAACAAGCCCGCCGGCACTGGCCCCATGGACCATCTGCCGACGGGCTTTTCTTTGGTTCGTCTCGAAGGACTGTGTCTACGAAGCGCTGAAGGTGCCCTCGCGCTCCCCCCTTTGCGAAGGGGGGGCGGGGGGGATTTGCTCTTTGCTCCCCGTGTCCGCCGGCTGAACACTATTGCAATCACGGCAGCTGTCAGGCATCTACCGTCTACTTTTGCAGTGTGTGTAATGGACTCTTCTAAATCCCCCCTGCCCCCCCTTCGCAAAGGGGTGGACGTGATGCCATACTCACCGCTTCGGGAGTAACGACTTCGGCGTCCGCGCTGGAGGCAAAATCGGCACCAAGAAGGCCCCTGGCTTCGTGTTCAGGCAGTTCCTCGATCCCCTGCATTTTCCTCTGAATCCGCCTGGTTCTTGTGGCCGCGGTGTCGATGCTTGAGGATGCCTCGTCCAGCTTCTTCCTGGTCTTATCCAGAAGAGTCCCGAAGGTCATGAACTCGGTCTTGATGGCGCCCAGAAGGCGCCAGACGTCGCTGCTGCGCTTCTCGATGGCCAGCGTCTTGAACCCGAGGCTCAGCGAGGAGAGGAGGGCTGCGATGGTGGTGGGGCCTGCAACGATCACCTTGTGCTCGCGCAGGATGGCGTCGAAAAGCCCCGGGCGGCTCAACACCTGCGCGTAGCTAGCCTCGTTGGCGAGGAACATGACGGCGAAGTCGGTGGTCTCCGGCGGAGCGAGGTACTTGTCGCAAATCAGCTTAGCCATCCCCTGCACGGTCCTGTCGAACTGCCTCGTTGCCTCGCTAACCGCGGCCAGGTTTCCCTGCTCCTGCGCCTCGACCAGGCGGAGGAAATCCTCCTGCGGGAACTTCGCATCGATGGGGAGCCAGAGCGGCTTATCGTCCTTGCCGGGGAGACGGACGGCGAACTCTACGCGGGCATCGCTGCCCGGCTTGGTGGCCACGTTGGTGCTGTACTGGTCCGGGGTGAGGATCTGCTCGAGCAGGTTGTGCAGCTGCACCTCGCCAAGCGTGCCGCGCGTCTTGATGTTGGAGAGGACTTTCTTGAGGTCGCCGACGCCGGATGCCAGCGACTGCATCTCACCCAACCCCTTGTGCACCTGTTCCAACTGCCCGCTCACCTGCTTGAAGGATTCGCCAAGCCGTTTCTCCAGGGTCTCGTGCAGCTTCTCGTCAACCGTGGCGCGCATCTGCTCGAGCTTCTTCGAGTTGTCCTCCTGTAGCCACTTGAGCCTAAGTTCGACCGTCTCGCGCAGCTTGTCCAGTCGCTGTTCGTTGCTCGCGGTGAGGGCGCCCAACTGCTGCGTAAAGCCTTCCATCTGCCCTTTTTGCAGCGACGCGATGTCCACCATCCGTTTCTGCACCGCCTCACCGAACTGTCGCAAGCTGCCCCCCAGCTCCTCGCGGTTTCGGCGCAGCTCGTCCTGAAGGGTCCGCTCCAGTCGCTCGAGTCCCTTCTCCAGCTGATCGAAGCGCGCCTCGGAGGAGGTGAGCCGTTTCAGGTGCAGGTAGCAGAGGATCGCCACGGTGAAGGTGGCGGCGAGTAGAAGCAGCAGGATGAGTTGCAGCAGGTCGGTTCCCATGGCTACTCCGGTAGCGATTTAAGGAAAGAGATCATGGTCTCGTTGAAGAGTTCGGGCTGTTCCATGTTCACCATGTGCCCTGCCTTTTCGATGACCCTGCTTTGGCAGCCGGCAAGGCCGTGGATCAGCGTCTCGGCGGTTTCTGCCGGGGCGGCCCGGTCTTCCGCGCCTGCGATCACCAGGGCGGGGTGCTTGAACGTGGGGAGGAGGGCGGTGTAGTCCTTGCGGTCGCGCATGCCGAGCAGACCGCCGGCGAGCCCCTGGGGACGGGTTTCGCGCATCCATGCGGTGACGCGGGCGATCAGCGCCGGGCTTTCCTGCGAGGTCTCCGCCGCAAACAGCAGTTCAGCGAAGATCTTGATGATCGGGTTGGCGCCGAGCCGTTCCGCTTCCGCGGCCATGGCCGTCCTCCGCTCGCGTCCCGCTTCGTCGTCCGCGTTGCTGCGGGTTGCGATGAAGCAGGCGGCACGGACCCTTTCCGGGTAGCGCTCCAGGAGGTTCATGAGGACGTAGCCCCCCATGGACATGCCACCAATGACCGCCTTGTCGATCTTCAAGGCATCCATGAGGGCGATCATGTCGTCGGCGAGAAGGTCCATGCCGTAGGGGCCGGCTGGTGCGTCGCTTGCTCCGAATCCGCGCAGGTCCGGGGCGATGACACGGTAACCGGCGTCGGCAATGGGCTTCAGCTGCGGCTGCCACATCTGGCGGTTGAGAGGAAAACCGTGGATGAGCAGGACGGCGGGGCCGGTCCCCATTTCGTCGTAGGCGATGTTTATATCATTAACGGTGCAGTTCATGGTTGCTCCTTGGCAGTGGATGAAGTTCTCCCGTAGGGCGAGGGAGGGCTTGAGAAGGCATGCGGAGGTCAGATGATCGGCCCCCAAAGGCGTTCGCGCAGACCTGACCGTCGGACAACGCGACGCTCGACGGTGGAGAGGAACAGATCTTCTGTGGCCATAATTTCGGCGGAGCTCTTCGCCCTGGTGATCGCGGTGTAAAGCAGTTCCCGCGTCAAGACCGGCGTGTCGCGGTCGGGGAGGACAAGCAGGACGCGGTCGAACTCGGAGCCCTGGCTCTTGTGCACGGTCATGGCAAAGGCGCACTCGTACTCGGGTAGCCTGAGCGGCAGCACCTTGCGCATCCCTCCTGAGCCGGAGGGGAAGAAGGCGCGCAGCTCGCCGCCGGTCTCGGCATCGGGAAGGATGAGTCCCACGTCGCCGTTGAAGAGCCCCAGGTTGTAGTCGTTTTTGCTGATCATGACGGGCTGTCCTGCGTACCAGCGCCCGTGCGGATGGATGAGCCCGGCCTGCGCCAGGCGTTGCCGGACGAGCTGGTTGACGGCCTCGACACCGTACGGCCCGCTACGCATGGCGCACAGGATGCGGAACCGGCTGAATTTGACGAAGGCTTCTTCGGGGCTTAGCTCGTGCAGGTATTCCGCGTAGCCGTCGGTGATGCGTTTGGCGAGGGCTTCGGCCAAGCCGCCGGCGGGAGGAAGCGACGCAAGCGAGACCTCGGGCAGGGCCGGATCGAGGCAGGCGGCGAGGGCTGCGGCGGCGTCACCTGCGTTCACCAGCGCGCCGATCTTGCCGATGCCGCCAGTCGCGGAGAAACGGTAACTTTTCTTGAGCAGCACGACTGCGTCCCCAAGCGGGCCAAGCCCGGGCTGCTGAGCAACGGCATCACCGGCAACTTCCGCGGCGAGCGCTGCAAAATCGGGGGAGAAGCCGTGCACGGCGCCGGTGTCGCACATGTCGCCCAGCACCGCACCGGCCTCGACGGAGGCGAGCTGGTCCCGGTCGCCCAGAAGGATCAGGCGGGTGTCACGGCGCAGGGCGCAGAGCAGCTTGGCCATGAGCGGCAGGGAAACCATGGACGCTTCGTCCACGATGACGACGTCGTAGGGAAGAGGGTTTTCGCTGTTATGGCGGAAGCCGCTTGATCCCTTCAGGTAGCCAAGGAGCCGGTGCAGGGTGAAAACATCCTCCGGGATGAGGCCGCGCACCTCCTGTTCCGCCTTGTCCAGGCCGGCGGCAATGGATTCCTTGAGTCGAGCCGCGGCCTTCCCGGTGGGGGCGGCGAGGGCGATGCGCAGGGCGCTCCCCGCGCCCATGGCTTCCGCCTGTTCCAAAAGGAGTGCCAGCACCTTCACCACGGTGGAAGTCTTGCCGGTGCCCGGTCCGCCGGAGATGACGCAGAAGCGCCTGGTGACGGCGGCAAGGGCGGCGATCCTTTGCCAGTCCGTTTCTCCCGGCGTTGCGGGGAAGAGGCGGGCAAGCCCCTGCTTGAGGCGCTCGCGGTCGAAGTGGGCGGGCTCGCCGCGCTTGAGGATCGCCTCTGCCAGTTCGTTCTCGTAGCGCCAGTATCGCTGCAGGTAGAGCCGGTCGGCGTGGTCGAGGATGAGCGGCTTGAATTCGCCGGGAGCCCCGACCACCGGGGCGGCAGCGAGGCGCTCGCGCCAGGTCGCGACAGACTCGAGCCGGTACCCGGCGGCACGCCCTTCATCGAGCGCGCCGGAGAGGTCCAAACAGACGTCCCCGGCCGTCACGCCGCGGCTCAACAGGGCCGCCGCCGCTTCCAGATGGGGATCGCGGCTTCCCGCCTGCCTGCAGATGAAGGCGGCGAACTGCCGGTCTATATCGTTTAATTGCGCTCCTTCAGGAGTCATGGGGGCACCTAGTAAATCAAAAAAAGCATCAACACAGAGGACACCGAGGCCCACAGAGGGCACGGAGGAAAATCAATCGCTGGAGGATTTTTACGTCCACATTCCCTCTCCCCCCGGGAGAGGGCTAGGGTGAGGGCGCTGGCGGCTGCAGGTTCTCACTACGTGGCAACGCCCTCGCCCGCCCTTCGGGCACCCTCTCCCGGGGGGAGAGGGGGACTCTTTATCCCCTAAAACAGATCCAAACTCAACTGCTGGTCCGCAGCTTTTCCGCTCTTGCGGGCCACCTTTCCTCGCCCGTCGGGGGATGGCCGGGGTGAGGGGGGCACCTCCGGCTGATGCACCGCCTCCGGCAACAGCACCGCGGCCAGCTCGGTTATGAACTCCTTCGGCGGCCGGTCGGCGAAGACGCCGTGCCCCGCGCCGTCGACACCGCGCAGGAAGAGGTAGAAGATCCCGCCGAAATGGCGGTCGTAGTCGTAATCCGGGATACGCAGCCGCAGGTAGTTGTCGAGCGCCACGGTATAGAGGAGGTACTGCAGCGGATAGAAGTTCTCCTCCATCTCACGCCTGAGCGCGGCCGGGCCGTAGTCCGAAGGGGCGTTGCCCAGGTGGTTCGACTTCCAGTCCACGATGTAGTAGCGCCCGCCGTGCTCGAAGATGAGGTCGATGAAGCCGAGCAGCATTCCCCGGACCGGCGCGAAGGAGAGCCGGGAGAAAAGCTCGGCCATATCCACCGGGAAGACCGCTTCCGATCCCTGTGCGGCCATGAAACGCTCCGCCGCTTCTTTCAGCCGCTCCGAGGTAAGCGCCGCCAGGGGGAAGAAGAACTCGAGCTCTGTGAGACGCCGCTCGGGCCTTACCTCTGCCAGGGTGATCCCCTGCTCCCCAAGCGGGGCCGCAAGGACGTTTCCCACCATGTCGCACACGGCCCCTTTCCAGTCGGCGGAGAACCCGTGCTTGTCCAACTCGTCCTCGACCAGCGGTGCCAGGCGCTCGGCCTTCTGCGTGAAGTCGAGCTCCTCGAAGATCTTGTGCAGGAAGATGCCCGCCTTCGCCCCCTTTGGGAAGGCGAAGATACCGGTCGGCTCCACGTCGCGTACCGTGTTTTCCTCGCCTAAACTCTCCTCGTCGTGGTCGGGAAGCTCGGCGGTATGGGACGCGTGGTGCCGGCTGCTGGAAAGGGAGGTGAAGCTCGCAACGCGCCAGTCGCGGGAGATGGCGCCGGTGAACACCATGGATGCCAGTTCGGGCGCCTTATCCTCGCTTGCCCGGTATCCCTGCAGGTCGGCGTGCGGCATGGTCAGCACCTCGATGTTTCCGGGGGACGAGGTTGCCAGCTCGGCAAGGCGCTCCAGGATGTCGTCGTCGCAGATCGCCACCTGCCCTTTGACCGCGCTCTCCCCCGGATGCAGCAGGTAATGCAGCGAACTGTCGCCTGCGTCCTTGAAGGCGCCCCAGATGACGTAGGTGCGGTGCTTGCCGCGGGTGAGGGCGACGTAGAGCAGGCGCAGGCTCTCGGCGAGCGCTTCCTGTGCCGCCTTCGCCCGGCTCTCTTCCATCTCGGCGGAACCGATGTCGAGGACGACCCGGCCTTTGTCGTCGTGAAAGAGCGCACCCTCGTCCTTGCTGCCCGGTTCGGCCCAGGAGAACGGGAGGAAGACGATCGGGTACTCGAGCCCCTTGCTCTTGTGGATGGTGACCAGTTGAACCGCTTCCTCGTCAGTCTCCAGGCGGACCTCGTACTCTTCCTTCTTGGGGTCCTCGGTGATGCGGCCGGAGAGCCAGGTGACGACACCTTCCATCCCGAGGCGCTCCTTCACCTGGGCCTGGTGGATCGTCTCGACCGCGTGCAGCAGGTTGGTCAGGCGCCGCTCGCCCATCGGCCCGGCGAGCAGCCGCTCGCGCACCTTGCGCCGCTCCATGAACTGCAGCGCCATCGCCATGCAGCTCCCGGCGTTCCAGGTGTCGTGGTAGCCCCGGAACTCTTCCAGGATCTCCTCCCACTTCGCCTCGTCATCGATGAGCTCTGCCAACTCGGTGCCGGTGACGCCGACCAGGTCGGTCGCCAGCGCCCCGCGCAGAAGCGCCTCGTGTCCCGGCTGCGCCACGGCACTCAAAAGCCTCAGCAGCTCGGCCGCCTCGTCGGACTCGAAGAGGTTCCCCGCGTTACAAAGAACGCTCGGAATCCCCCTGCGGGTGAGCGCCTGCTGCATCAGCTTCGCCTGATGGTTCGCACGCACCAGGACGGCTATGTCACGCGGCCGGACCGGCCGACGCTCCCAGCGCTCCTCTTCGCCATCCTTTTTGAGCTCGTCGACGGCGAGCTTCCCGGCGTTTGAATCGCGCAGCAGGCGCGTGATCTCGGAAGCCACCGTCTCCGGGAGGAGTTCCCAGGCGTCTCCCTTGTTGATCGGTTTTCCCGGTTCGGTGCGGGGGGCGAACCAGAACTTTAGCGGCGCCTTGCGCTCGCCGTTCTCCTTGAGGACGCTCTTCTCCTTGGGCGCCGCCTCGACCTTGTTGAAGCCGATTTTTTCGTGCAGAAAAGGGAGCTCGCGCGAGGCAAAGACCGCGTTCACCGCCTCGATGAGCGTCGCCTCGGAGCGAAAATTCTGCAGCAGGGTGTGCCGCTTTTTCGTCGCTTCCGCCGCTCCCATGTAGGCGAAGATGTCGGCGCCGCGGAAGCTGTAGATGGCCTGTTTGGGATCGCCGATCAGGAAAAAGGGCTGTTCGCATTCCGCAGGGTAGACTGCGTCGAAGATGGCGAACTGGACCGGGTCGGTGTCCTGGAACTCGTCGATCAGGGCGGCCTGGTAGCGCTCACGTATCAGCCTTGGAAGCGTGGAGCCGGTGCGCGTCAGCGCGGCGTGCAAGTCGGCTAAAAGGTCGTCGAAGGAGCGGACGTTTTTCAGCCGCTTTCGCTTCGGGAGTTCCGCGCGCAGGTAGTCGAAGAAGTTGCGCTTGAGTGCTAGGAGCCAGTCCGGTATTTCCTCGGTGGCGGCCGGTGCCGAGGGGACGACGGCGGCGTAAGGGTCGCCGCCCACCCGCTTCACGAGTTTCAGCAGCGACTCCGGGGTCACCTTCGCCTGGTCGGCCGCGGCGATACGCGCCACAGGGGCACCGTAACAGTTGATGCGCCAGTAGTCCTGGGCGATCTCGCTTAAGATCTTTCCCTGGTCGGTGACGAGTTCGGTGTCGCAGAGCGACCCGCTCTCGAAGGGGTTGTCCTGCAGCATCCTCTGGCAGAAACCGTGGATGGTGAAGATGGCGGCCTCGTCGAAGCTGCGCACGGCGCTTGCCAGAAGCCTCCTCGCCCGGGCGTGGTCCCGGGTCCGTTCCATGATCCCCGCGATCAGGAAGTCGTCGCTCGCCCCGGTCTGGAAGCCCTCCTCCGCGTCCTTCAGCTTCTTCCTGATGCGTTCCTTGAGCTCTTTGGTAGCTGCCTCGGTGAAGGTCACCACCAGGATGCGCGACACGTCGAGCTCTTCCTCGATGACCAGGCGCAGGTACACTCCGGCGATGGTGAAGGTCTTGCCGGTACCGGCACTCGCTTCGATCAGGTTGCGTCCGGCAAGCGGGGTATGTAGGAGGTCGAATCTCTTCATTTAATTTCCTCCCTCTCCCACCGGGAGAGGGTCGGGGTGAGGGCGTTGCCATGGGCAACCGTCTCGCAGTTACTTCGTCTTCTTCACGCTCTTCATCGCCTGGTGGTCCAGCACCGGCTCCCATACCGCGAGGGCCAAGGCCCGGAACTCGTCGTCCAGCGGCGCAGCCTCGCCGAAGCACCGGCGGCAGTACGGGTCCTTTCCTTCACCCTTCTTGTAGTCGCTGCCGCGCCACACTCCCGCGGCGGCGGAAAGGGCCTTTCCTGCCTGCTTCGGGTCGCGCGTCTTCTTGACGTACTCGAGGGAGGTTTCGGGGAAGAACTTGAGCGGTGCGCGCATGCCGGTTCGGTACAGCTCGAGAAGCCGGTTCAACTCCCCGTCGCAACCCTCGATGGCCGGGGTGCGGACGGTGCCGTTGGCGGCGACGAAGGTGCTCTCGAGGGGATATCCTTCGGCCTCGACGCAGTTAAGCACCAGGTGCTCGACCCACAGCCGGAGCCGGTCCTTTGCCTTCAGGTCGGTGTAGCGGTAGCGCACCATGGCGTCGCTGCGCAGCTCCTCGATGCGTCCCACGATGCGACCGGCGGGGAGGCTGAGATCGATGTCCAGCGGGGTGAGGGGAGTGCCTGCGCACGCCTCGCGCACCTTTTCCGCGAACTCCGCCGCCGGTTCGCCGAGCTTCTGGTACAGGGCCGCCCCGCACACCCCGGGGGGGAGGTCGCCACGCGCACACGCCACCGCAAAGGGAACCTCCAGTTCGTCGCCGCGCAGCACGGCCGCGACGATCTCCTGCTCCAGCTGGTACTTCTCCAGTGAGCCGAGCGCGAACGGTTCCGTCTCTTCCAGCGGATCGTCCTTTTCCTCGATGCGGATGCCGAGCCTGCGCCGCAACAGCTCCTTTGCCGGGTTGCACAAAAAGTCGGTCAGCGCCTTGACCGTGACGGTCCCTTCCTCCTCCCATGGCTTCAGCGTGCCTGCCAGGAAGGGTTCGGCGGGAGCGGGTGGGGAGAGCTTGGCAACGGCGCCGGCGCAGTTTTGCTGCGAGTAGCTGAAGAACCCGTCGGCGCCGCTGAAGTACTTCGCGCTGAAGGGCTGCAGCGGGTGGTGCCGCACCTGCCCAGCCTTCTTCCCGTCGGCCGTCACGAAGCACCGCCCGAGGTAATCGAGGAGTTCGCTCACCAGCACGCAGGGGGGGAGCTCGGCGTTGTCCTTGATGCTCTGCCCGACGTAGCTTATGTGCAGCCGCTTGCGTGCGGAGAGAAGCGCCTCGAGGAACAGGTAGCGGTCCTCGTCGCGCGGCGAGCGGTCGCCGGGGCGGCGTTCCCTGGTCATCAGGTCGAACCCCTGGGCGGGGTTGCGGCGCGGGAACTGCCCCTCGTCCATACCGATCAGGGCAACGGCCGGGAAGGGGATGCTGCGCATCGGGAGCATGGCGCAGAAGGTGACGCCGCCGGTGAGAAAGCCCAGGCCGCGCTCGGAGCTCCCTAACTGCTCTCCCAGCCAGTAGCGCACCACCTCGATGCCGATCTCTTCCTCGAAACCGGCTTCGCTGCCGCAGGTGCCGAGCTTCTTCACGATCTCGATCAGAGAGAGGAGTTCGCGCTCCCCGTCACGGTCCGGCAGGATGAAGTCGTCCAGGATCTGGCGCAGTACCGGGACCCACTGCGCCGGGGTCCGCAAACGGGCGAGCCCCATCGTTTCGGCGAAGAGCCTGTCGCAGAAGTTCATGAAGCGCCCGAGCACCAGCGCAGCACCCCCCTCCATGTTGTCGAAGGGGAGGATTTCGTTGTAGAAGGAGCGTCCGTCGCCGCTCATGGCGTAGCCCAAAAGCAGTCGGTCGAGCCCCGCGGCCCACGAGTTTTCGTGGAAGGGGGGGACTCCCTGCTCGGCACGCTGCGCCGCGTCGATCCCCCACCTGATGTTCGCCTCCCTCAGCCAGTCGCGCACCGTCTCCAGCTCGTCCGGCGAGAGGTTGAAGCGCCGCGCCACCGGCGGGGATTCGAGGATGTCGAGTACCGTAGCGACGCCGTAGCGACCGCCACTCAGGGCGAGGATGGCAAGAAGCGCCTGCGCCGCCTCCCCCTCGTTCTTCAGGCTTCGGTCCGCGATGGAGTAGGGGATCCGCTCCGCCCCCGGCTCGGGGTTGCCGAACACCGCGGAGATGTACGGGGCGTACGCCTCGATGTCCGGCGTCATCACCAGCACGTCGCGCGGGGAGAGGGACGGGTCGGCGTCGAACATGGCCATCAGCGCATCGTGGAGGACTTCCACTTCGCGCATCGGTGAGTGGCAGGAGTGCACCTCTATGGAGCGGTCGTCCGGCGCCACCTGGCGTACCACGGCGTCGGCTCCCCGCAGCTCGACGATGTCCGCCTGCACCTCGTGCAAAAGCGAGCCCTGCGGCAGGAGAGGGAAAGTGTCCTCCCGCTCGTGTTCCCCGCAGCCGTCGATGATCGCCTCGAAGAAGTCACGCCCGAGCTTCCCCCAGGAGGCGAGGAGCGGGTTCCCGGTTTCGTACCACTGCTCCTCTCCGTCCCCCTCTTTCTCCAGCCGGGCCAGTTCCCGCTCCGATACGATCTCCCCCCAGTACTGCCGGCAGGGGTTCAAAAGGAACAGGTTCACCTCGGTGTGACGGGCGACGCGGGCCAGGATCTCGAGGTGGAAGGGTGGGAGCGACGGTATGCCGATCACCGAGATGCGGCGCTCTTCCGGGACGCTTCCGGCATCGAGCGCCTTTCTGAATTCTTCCAGCAGGCGGGCGCGGTGCTTCTGCTCCACGCCGTCGGTGAGCGCGCGCCAAAGCTGCGCCTGCCAGTGTTCTTCCTTCCCCTTTTCCCATGCCGGCAGGAACTCGGGGCGGTAGATGGTGTAGCGGTCGAAGGTGTCGGCGATGCGCCGGGCGAGCTGCATGCGCTTAAGCCCGTCCCGGTCGTCGGCAAGGTACCCCGCGATCTCCTCGAATCCCGGCTTTGCCGCCGATTGCTGCAAAAGTCCAAGCACCCGCCACGTCATCACTTCCGGGGAGAAAGCCTCCTCCGGGCACCCCGGGAGCACCTTCGCGAAGAGCTGCTCCACGAACTTGTTGGGGAAGAGGAATTCGCCGTTTGCCCACACCCCGATCCGCGTAGCGAGCTCCATGGAAAGCCAGCGCTGCATCCCCTTGCTCTGCACCACGATCAGCTCCTTCTCGAAAGGGGAGCTGTGGGCGCGACGCGGCGCGCGGACCGTCTTTTCCAGGCGGTCCACCAGGCGCTCCATTTGATTGCTGGTGTAGATGTTCAGGGGCATGGTGTTTCTCGTATCGCGGGCCTGCGGGGAGCATCCCGGTCACGCATCTCTCATGGGGCGGTCGGGGACTGGCGGAATGCGCAAAGATATCACATCCTCCCGCGGCTGTCTCGACCAAAAGCTAGGCCTCGCGGCTTTCCGTCAGCACTGCATCCGCTTGCATTGTGTGTGGCTTCGTATATATTTTGTCACTGTTTGTCTAATTAGATTCATTTCATGGCTTTGCCGTCTGCTCGGGTGACAAACAAAGGAGCGGTGCATGAAGCTGATCAGCGAAGAGACCATTGCGCGCGCCTACTACCGAGTCAAGCCGTTGATGTCGCGCCGGCTGCAGATCGTCCTGCGCAGGATTGTTGCCAAGTCAAAGCGCTACTTCTTCCGTTCGATATGGCCGATAGATCCCAAGGCCGGCGCCACCCCGCCGGGGTTCGGTGGGTGGCCCGAGGGGCGGCGCTTCTCCGTCGTGCTGACCCATGATGTCGACACGGCTCGCGGCCTGACCCGGTGCGAAGATCTCATGGCGCTCGAACGGGAACTGGGCTTTCGGTCCTCTTTCAACTTCGTCGCCCACGACTACGACCTTCCCGCTGCCCTGCGCCACAAGCTGGTTGACGAAGGGTTCGAGGTCGGCGTGCACGGGCTGGAGCACAACCGCAAGTTGTACGAATCGCCGGAGGTCTTTGCTGAGCAGGCCCTGAAGATCAACGGCTATCTGAAGGAGTGGGGCGCCGTGGGGTTCCGTTCCCCCTGCGTCTACCACAACTTCGACTGGCTCCATGGACTCGATATCCTCTACGAGGCGTCCGCCTTTGACACTGATCCTTTCGAACCGCAGTCCGACGGCCTGAGAACGATCTTTCCGGTGCACCAGACCAAGGTCCCCGGACGGGAATACGTAGTGCTCCCCTATACCCTGCCGCAGGATTTCACCATGTTCATCCTGTTCCGCGAAAAGAACATACGGATCTGGAAGGAGAAGCTCCGCTGGATCGCCGAGCACGGAGGCATGGCGCTGCTGATTACCCACCCCGATTACATGAACTTCGACGAAAATCCCGGGTTCGAAGAGTATCCGAGCGATTTTTACCGCGAGCTGCTGATGCACATCAAAACGGAATACGAGGGGCAGTACTGGCACCTGCTTCCCCATGAGATGGCCACCTTCTGGAATGAAAGCTTAGGTAAGACCTGCACTGAGGCCGAAGACGGCGCTCCCCCGGAGGGGAGGCAGGATGGAAACGGTGACGATGCGAAGGGGGATTGCTCCGGTGCTGCGTTGGGAGAAACCCGATGAAGCTGAACCTCCTCCTGGCCGTCAACGTCGCCTACATCGCCCTTATTGCCGCCCTCACCTTTCTCAACTGGCTCGGCCCGGACCGCTTTTGGATGGCGGCGCTGAACTTCTATCTCCCTCAGTTGATATGGGCCTTTCCCGGCCTTCTGCTCGTCCCGGTGACCTTTCGTTATGCGCGGCCGTGGGGCTTGTTGCCGCTCGCCGGAATCCTCTGGGTGCTGGGGCCTGTCATGGGGTGGCACTGGTCATGGCAGCCGCGCAGCGCGGCGGCTTCCGGGCCGGCCCTGCGGGTGATGACCTGGAACATCAAGTACGGCAATGGCGACCTGGCGCCGCTCATTGAGGAACTGCGGCGCAGCCGCCCGGACCTGCTGCTCTTCCAGGACGCGCAAAACGTCGGGAAAGGGCCTCTTACCGATTACCTGGCGGGGTGGCAGGTGGTGAACCGCGGGCAGTACGTCGTCGCGAGCCGGTACCCCATTACCGACGTCCAGTTGCATGAGCTCCCCTATCAGGAAGAGAGGGGAGAATCCTTCCTGCGCTGCAGTTTGAGGGTCGGTTCCCGGAATATCTCCGTCTACAACGTCCACTTCAAGACACCGAGATGGAGCCTGAACGCCTTCCGCAAGGTGAAGTCAGGCGCCTGGTACATACCCCCGGCCATCGATCTTTTCGAAGGAAACGTTCAGACGAGAATTCTGCAGGCGGAACGTGTTGCCGAGTTCCTGGGGCAGGAGCGCGGCGATTGCATCGTCGCCGGCGACTTCAACGCTCCGGACCAGTCGCTCGTCTGTGAGATCATAAGAAGCGCCGGGTTTGCCGACGCCTTCACGCAAAGCGGCAGGGGCTACGGCTACACCTACGGTCACAACGTTTTGCAGTACAGGGTGCCGTCCGTCCGCACCTCGTGGATGCGCATCGACCACATCATGACCACTACGGGGTTGAAGGCTCAGCGATGCTGGGTCGGCACCCGTAAGGCCTCCGACCACCGTCCGGTGATGGCCGACTTCGTCCTCACCGAACCGCGCAAGATGCTCCCGTAGTCCCGTCCTTGCTTCCCCGAATCTGCTCCGCCGTCACCACCTCGATCCATCATCTCCCCCCGCTGGAGCGCAAGACCATCTACTTTTGGAAGAACCGTGATCCCTGCCCTGCGGGGGCGAATAATCACTCGTCCTGTGCCATTTAACCATCGAAAAGCGCGTCGCGTTCGTTTTGTAAGACATCGTTACTAATTGCACTTTCGCGCAGATAGTGATAGTTATGGACGTTCCGCCGTGCGATAGTCCGTGAAGACCCTGTGATGACCCCCACCGATCATACTCTCCACACGTATCGTAGGTGACGTTTCCGTACCCTCCCTGAGATACGCAACAAAGCAGCGGGGCCCGCTCGATTTGTCCAGCAGGCCCGGATCGGAGTTTGGCAGCATGCTAATTCTCACCCTGAACTGCCGAAGGTTCTCGGCACAGTACCAACTTTACGACTGGAACACGCAGGCCCTTCTGGCAACCGGCAAGGTGGAGCGGATCGTGGTCGGGGACTCCTTCGTGACGCACCGGGTGCCGGGGCAGGACCCTAGGCACTTGGAGGGGGAGTGCGCCGATCACAAGGATGCGCTGCAGTTGATCCTGAACACGCTGACCAACGACAAAGACGGCGTCATCTCCGATGTCGCCCAGATCACCGCTGTCGGCCACCGCGTGGTGCACGGCGGCGAACGCTTCACCAAATCGGTGCTCATCGACGAGAACGTGATAGATGCGATCCGGGAGGTGGCGACCCTGGCACCTCTGCACAACAACCCGAACCTGGCCGGTATCCGCGCCTCCCAGGCGCTCCTTTCCGGGATCCCCCAAGTTGCCATCTTCGATACCGCCTTCCATCAGACCATGCCGGAGATGGCCTACATCTACCCGCTTCCCTACGAGTGGTACAAAAATCACGGCATAAGGCGCTACGGTTTCCACGGGCAGTCCCATTCGCACGCGGCGAGGAGGGGGGCCGAGTTGATCGGCAAACCGCTCGAGGAATGCAACATGATCACCGTGCACACCGGCAACGGCGTTTCGCTCTGTGCACTGCGCAACGGCGCATCGGTCGACACCAGCATGGGGCTTACCCCGCTTGAGGGCGTCATGATGGGGACCCGTTGCGGCGACATCGACGCCGGGATCATCCCCTTCATGGTGAACGAGGCGGGGGTCTCGGCGACCGAGCTCGACCTGTTTCTGAACCAGAAGAGCGGCCTCGCCGGCATCGTGGGGCGTCGGGTGAGCCGCCGCACCGTCGTGGACGAGGCGGTGGTCGGCGACGCCCGTTGCCAGCTCGCCCTCGACATGGAGACTTACCGTCTGCGCAAGTACCTCGGGGCCTACATCGCCGTCATCGGCAAGCCCGATGCCATCGTCTTCACCTACGGAGAGGATTGGGAGGACTGGCCGGTGCGCGGCATGGCACTGAGCGGCATGGAGCATTTCGGCATCAAGGTGGACCTGAAAAAGGACGAAGAAGCGCTCAAGGGCGAGCGGGAGATGCAGATCAGCGCGGAGGAATCTGGCGTCAAGGTCTTCGCGATACCGAGCGGCGAGGATATGGTGCTGAACGAGGACGTGGCCGCCATCATGGGGTGGCAGTAGCGGCTTCACCAAGTGGATGAAACGACAAAGGGCGGATGACCAGCGAGGTCTCCGCCCTTTTTTTCGTTACGCTGCATGAACCTTTCTTCGCTTGGATGCGTCAACTCCCCCTCTCCCTCCGGGAGAGGGCGGGGTGAGGGCGTTGACGGAGGCGGCTTTCTTTCTTCGTGGCCACTCCCTCACCCGCCCTTCGGGCACCCTCTCCCGGTGGGAGAGGGAATGACACAGGCGGACGCAGGGTTCCTACGGCTTGATCCCTTCCAGGAACTGCCGAACCATCGGCGTGAAGGTCTGGTGTTCTAGGAGGAAGGCGTCGTGGCCGTAGGCCGAGGTGATCAGGTGGTACTCCGTCTTTTTGCCGAGCTTGTTCAGCGTGTCGACCATCTCTTCGGTCTGCGCGGGAGGGTAAAGCCAGTCGGAGGTGAAGGCGAAGAACTGCATCGGCGCCGAGACCGGCGCAAAGGCCTCCTCCATCGACTCGCAACCTGCGGCGACGTCGTAAAGGTCGAGCGCCTTGGCGAGGTAAAGGAAGGAGTTGGCGTCGAAGCGGTCCACGAAGTTGTAGCCGTTGTAGTTGAGGTAACGCTCCACCTCGAACTGCCCGAAGAAGTCGAACTGGCCGTCGCGGGCCGAGAAGCGGCGCCCGAACTTGGCGGTCATCGATTCGTCGGAGAGGAAGGTGATGTGACCGATGCCGCGGGCGAGCGCCAGGCCGTCCTTGGGGTTCTTGCGGTACTCCCCCTTCTTCCAGGTCGGGTCGTTGAAGATGGCCCAGCGCGCCACGGCGTTAAGCGAGATGGCCTGCGCCGACGGCCTCGGCGTTGTGGCGAGCACCACCGCGGAGGCGATACGGTCCGGATACTGGGTCGCCCACTCGAGCGCCTGCATCCCTCCCATGCTCCCGCCCAACACGCAGAAGAGTTTCTTGATCCCGAGCCGGTCGATGAGCAGGGTCTGGGCCTTCACCATGTCGCGCACGGTGATTACCGGGAAGGCGAGGTTGTAGCGCTTGCCGGTCTTCGGGTTGGTCGAGGTAGGACCGGTGGAGCCGAAGCAGGAGCCGATCACGTTGGAACAGATGACGAAGTAGCGGTCGGTGTCGAGGAGGCACCCCGGTCCCACGATGTCGTCCCACCAGCCGCCCCGCTTCTCGTCTTCGCTGTAGCGCCCGGCCAAGTGCGCGCTCCCGGTCCAGGCGTGGGTGACCAGGATGGCGTTTGAGCGGTCCTCGTTCAGGGTGCCGTAGGTTTCGTACGCGATGTCGATCGGCCCGAGGATGCGGCCGCTTTCCAGGCGCAGCTCGGTGTCGAAGGTGGTGATCTGTTCTGTCACGATGCCGTAGGACATGTCTCTCTCGTACTCTCGGGTGCCGGCAAGCGGCACGAAAAAAGCCCCGTCTCGATGTGAGAAGGGGCTTTTCGGGTGTGACAATAGCTCAAAAGCGCCTTTCTCATCTTCGCCTTTCGGCAGGATTTAGCACCTGTCGCCCGATTGGGCCGGTTGCTGTGGCTTCGCAGGGCCTTTCCCTCCACCACTCTAGATAAGCAGGTCTTTCTATTCAATTTTGGGGTGCAGAATAAGGGAGCCGCCGCTATTTGTCAACGGCAAACTGAGCTTCAGGTTCACGAGCGCGCTTACAGATCGTGACGGTATTTCACCAGGATGTAGAAGCATGCCGCGCCGGCAAGCGCCATACCCAGATCCCTAAGCCAAGGGACCGGCTTGTCCAAGCCGGACTGGATCAGGGGATCGAGAAACGCACTGGTAAGGAGCGTTACCGCTGCAGTCGAGAGAAACTTCTTCATGACTTGATTGCCTTGTAGACGGCGCAGAAGTCCTCTTCGGCAAACCCCGCGGCTTTGGCCCGTTTGAAGTTCTCGTTGGCCGCCGCCGCGGTGAAGAGCGGCTGCCCAAGCGCATCACCCAAGGCGACGGCGAGCCGCATGTCCTTTTGCATGTGCTTGAGCGGGAACGCGGGTGCGAAGCTGCCGCCGGTCATCTGTCCACCCTTCAGCTTGAACATCGGGTTCGCCATAGCGCCCGCGTCGAGCACGTCGAGCAGGTCGGCGCTGTCTAGCCCCGCCTTGTCGGCGAGGGCGAGCCCTTCGCAGAAGATGGTCATCATCCCCCCCATGACCATGTTCACGATGAGCTTCATTTCCGCGCCGCGCCCCACCTCGCCGAGAAAGAGGCTCTTTTTCCCCATCTTCTCGAAGAGCGGCATGGTCTGGTCGAAGAGGGCGCGGTCGCCTGCGGCCAGGATGATCAGGGTGCCGTCCTCGGCCGGCTTCTTGCTCCCGGAGACGGGCGCCTCGAGGAAACGCCCACCCTTGGCGGTCACCGCCGCGGCGATCTCCTTCGCGGTGTCGGCGTCGACGGTTGACATGTCCACGTAGCCGCGCCCGGCGCCGATCCCTTCCAGCACCCCCTGCGGACCGAAACAGACCTCATAGGCAGCGGCCGGGTCGGCCAGCATGGCGATGGTGATGGCGCAGGAAGAGGCGACCTCGGCCGCGGTCGCCGCGACCTCGGCTCCCAGTGCGGCTAACTCCTCGCACTTGGCCGGAGAACGGTTCCAGACCTTCACCTTGAAGCCCGCCTTGATAAGGTTCTTGGCCATGGCGCTTCCCATGATGCCCAGCCCCAGAAAACCGTATGTTTCCATAGTGTTTCCTCCTTGTATCGATGGATATTTGTTCTTTCGGTTAGGGGAAAGCTGCCGCGTTTCAATCTAGAACCAGCGCCGCCTTGCGCCACTTGCGCACCGAGTTTACCAGATAAAGCGCCTCGGCCCGCTCGAGGTCCTCCCGCTTCAGGATCTTCTCCTCGATTTCCCCGCGCGCCAGCAACTCCTCGCGCAGGGTTCCCGGGAGAAGCCCGCACGACAGCGAAGGGGTGAAGTCGCGGCCGCCGATCCGCGCCACGACGTTGCTGTAGGTTCCCTCGGTGATCTCGTCGCGTTCGTTGAGAAAGATCACCTCCTGCACCCCGCTTCGCCCGGAGAGCTCCTGCTGGTACAGCTCGCGGCGGCTCGTCTTGTGGAAGAGAAAGGGATCGTTCGGGTCGACGCGCCGCCGCGCGAAGGCGGCCTTCACTTCGGCATCCGGCTCATGGATTTCCGCCGCCTCGCACCTCGCGGTGCCGTCCGGAAAGAGCGAAAGACGCACCTTGTAGCGCCGCGCGCGGTCCAGGCCGGCTGCCGCCTCTGCCAAGGTATGTCGCGCAGCTGCGGCGTCGAACGGAAAGGAGAAGTAGCCCGCGGAGCGGGTGAGGCGCTCCATGTGCCGCTCCAGCAGGAAATAGCTCCCCTCCTCGTACAAAAGCGACTCGATCAGGTGAAACTCGGGCCGTTTCTCCCGGGCGAAACGCCCCTTCTCCAGGCATTCGCGGTACTCCGCGTCCGGGGTGGCATCCCAGGTGACACCGCTGCCGATGCCGATCTCGCCGCACCCTGTCTGACTGTTGATGACGGCGGTCCGTATGGCGACGCTGAACTTCGCTTCGCCGCCGGGAGAGAAGTAGCCGAGGCTGCCGGTGTAGAGTCCGCGCGGGTCACTTTCCAGCCGGTCGATGATCTCCATGCTCCTGCGCTTGGGTGCTCCGGTCACCGAGCCGCAGGGGAAGAGGGCCCGGAACAGTTGTCGCGGCGTCACCCCAGCCTTCAGGCGCGACTCGATCGTGGAGGTCATCTGGTGCACCGTCGGGTGGCTCTCCACGTCGAAGAGCGAGGTCACCCGGACCGACCCGGTTCGCGACACAATCCCCATATCGTTGCGCAACAGGTCGACGATCATCAGGTTTTCGGCCGCTTCCTTCGGGGTGCGGCGCAACTGTTCCTTCCGCGCGACGTCCTCTTCCCACCACCGCCCGCGCGGCGCGGTCCCCTTCATGGGGCGGGTGATGAGCTTTTCGCCCGTGAGGGAGAAGAAAAGCTCGGGGGAGGCGGAGAGGATCCGCCACCTGCCGCACTCGAGGTAGCAGTTATAGGGCGTTGGCTGGCTGCGGCAGAGCTCGCTGAAGAAGGAGCGCGGACACCCGGCGAAGGCGAAGCGCTGACGCAGGGTGAAATTGACCTGGTATGTCTCACCCGCTGCGATCAGCTCCCGTATCGTTTCAACCGCGCTTCCGTACTGCTCCTCTCCGAGCGAGGGGCGCCAGTCGGTGCAGCGAAAAGGGGCATCGTGCCGTGGGAAAGGCTCGGCGCGGCGCTCCTCGTAGAGCCCGAACCACAAAAGCGGCATGGCGTGTGGTGAGCCGGCGGGGAGCGCTTCGTTGATGCCGGAGGCCGCCTCGTAGCAGACAAAGCCGGCGGCGTGGAGACCTGCCGCCACCCGGCGCTCCAGCGCATCGAAGGCCGGTCCCACCTCGGCCGGCGTGGCGGCGCGGATCTCGCCCACCTGCCGCGCGAAGGCGAACCCGTGCAGGTAGGCCGGAAACTGCGGCATCACTCCGTTCCCGCGGAGCAGAAATCCCCGATGGGGCAGGTGGCGCACTTGAGACGGTCCTTGCCGTCGCACCCCTCCGAGATCCCCAGGTGGCAGATGGAGAAGTCGTACTTCACCGGGTCTTGCGGGTCGAGTTCACGCAGGGCGCGCGTGATCTCGCAGGCCATGCGCCAGTCCCCCTGCTTCCTGTCGGTGAAGCCCAGGAAGCGGCAGATGCGCTGGATGTGGGCGTCCACCGGAATGACGAGCTGCGCAGGTGAGATCCCCTTCCATATGCCGAGGTCGATGCCGTCCGCCGGGCGCACCATCCATCTGAGGTACATGCAGAGGCGTTTGCAGGCGCTCCCCGAGGCGGGGGAGGGGAAGAAGAAGGGGAAGTAGGCGTCTTTCGGGACGCCGCCGGGGCCGAAGACCGGGGCGAGGTCGAGCGCTTTCACGGCATCGCTGAAGCCGGAAAGGGTCCCGGTGATGTCTTCTTTTGCCGGGTCGTGGAAGCGCAGGAGCCACTTTTCCACGGAGCCCGCCTCTTCGATCATGATGCGGCAGGCAAGGAGCAGGGCGCTTAGGTCGCGACCGTCGTTGAAGCGGTGCTTGAAGCCGGAGAAAAGGCGCATCCCATAGGCCGGATCGAACTTCTCCACGAAGCGGCGCGGCGAGGGGCCCATGGCGTCGAAGATCACCGCGAGGTTCTTCTTGATGATCTTCACGTTGCCGTAGGCGAACGAGGAGGCGATCAGTCCGGCAACCTCCTGGTCCTCCGGCTTTTGAAAGCGGTGGCAGAAGGAGAGGGGGTCGTTGGCGAGATGCGCCTGCGAGCGGTTTTGGTACAGCGCTTCCAGGATGGTCTTCAGCTCCACTTGGTCTTCCTCATTGGTGGTGCGGCGGCTCTCATGTGGGCGATGGACAAAGCTTTCGAGCCTGCTAGATTATCATAGTGGTTCAACAGCTTAAAGGAAAAAGGGGGCGGAACTCATGAAACTTGCGGAACTGTTTCCGGAGGGTGGGCGCGGCATTATCGGAACCGCTGATGCGAACGGCGTGGTCAACCTCGCCGTCTTTGCCCTGCCGCACGTGGTGGACGAGGAGACCCTGGCCTGGGGCTTCAGCGAGGGGCGCAGCATCGAGAACCTGAGGCAGAACCCGCACGCGAGCTACCTCTATCTCGCGCCTTCCAGGGGGTACAGCGGCTGGAGGCTTACCCTGACCATGACCGAGGAGAAAGGGGAAGGGGAACTTTTGAACGAGATAAAGGAGCGGACCGCGCTGGTGGCGAGCCCGCAGGCAAGCGCGCAGGTGAGCCGGGTGGCGTATTTCAAGGTGGACGAGGTGCGTCCGCTCATGTGATTACCGGGTGCGCGGGGTCTCCAGGATGAAGGTGACCGGGCCGTCGTTCACGAGCGACACCTCCATATCCGCCTGGAAGATCCCGCTTTGCACCGGGACGCCGAGTTCCCAGACCTTTCCCATGAAGTAGCTGTAGAGGCGGTTCGCCTCGGCCGGGTCGGCCGCGGTGTCGAACGAGGGGCGCCTCCCCTTGGAGCAGTTCCCCGCCAGGGTGAACTGCGAGACCGCCAGCATCTCCCCCTTCACTTCGGCCAGGGCCAGGTTCATCTTCCCCTGTTCGTCGGTGAAGATCCTGAGGTTCACGATCTTCTCGGCCAGCCAGTCCGCCTGTTTGCAGCCGTCGCCGATCTCGACGCCGAGCAGTACCAGGATGCCGTGGCCGATCTCGCCCACCACCTTGCCGTCCACCCGCACGCTCGCCGTTTTCACCCTCTGGATCACAGCCTTCACTAAAAAACCTCCTCCGTCGTTTCCCGGTAGATCTCGGCCGCCTCCGGTGAGAAGGCGACGAAGACGATGCGTGCGAGCTCGGGAGAGCTCTCGAGCGCCGACTTCGCTTCCTCCAGCGCGATGCGGCAGGCCGGACGCATGGGATAGCCGTAGACCCCGGTGCTGATGGCGGGGAAGGCTATCGTCGTCAGCCCGTTTTCGCGGGCGAGGCGGTAGCAGTTGCGGTAGCAGGAGCGCAGAAACGCGGGTTCGCCGTGGTTACCCCCCTGCCAGACCGGCCCCACCGTGTGGATCACGTGGCGCGCCGGGAGGCGGTACCCCGCCGTGATGCGTGCCTCACCGGTCGGGCACCCCCCGATGGTGCGGCACTCGGCCAAAAGTCCCGGCCCGGCGGCCCGGTGGATGGCGCCGTCGACGCCCCCGCCGCCCAAAAGCGAGCTGTTGGCCGCGTTCACGATGGCGTCCACCGCGAGCTTCGTGATGTCACCCTGGAAGATCTCCACCTTCTCGCGCATGCTAACCCCCTTTGCAGGGCCGATCAGCTTTCGACCAGGCTCCGCAGCAGTTTCAGGTTCACCGCATCCATCTCGTCGTCGTCCCCCTTGGGTGTCTCGATCACCTTCGGGACCAGCGCGAAGTGCGGGTCGTTCATGATGAGGCGGAACGCCTCGAGCCCGAGAGCTCCGGCGCCGATGTGCTCGTGGCGGTCCACCTTGCAGCCGAGCCCCTTTCTCGAGTCGTTCAGGTGGAAGGCCATGAGCCGCTCGATCCCCAAAAGGGCGTCGAACTCGTCGAAGGTCTCGCGGTAGCCGTCCCGGTCGGCGATGGGGTAGCCCGAGGCGAAGGCGTGGCAGGTGTCGAAGCATACGCCGAAGCGGGTCGGGTACGAGGAGCCTTCGATGATGGCCTTCAGGTGCTGGAATTGGTAGCCAAGGTTGCTCCCCTGACCGGCGGTGTTTTCCAGGAGCACCTTGCCGGTGAACTCCGGAACCTCGGCAAAGAGCTGGTCGAAGGCCTCGCAGACGCGCCGCAGGCCGGTCTCTTCGCCGTCGCCGTTGTGAGAGCCTGGGTGCATGACGATTTTGTCGATGCCTAGCTTCGCGCAGCGCTGCAACTCCTCCCGGAAGGCTAAGAGGCTCTTGTCCTTCACGTCCCCCGGGGCGGCCGCCAGGTTGATCAGGTAGATGTCGTGGCTCATGGCGCCGGCGATGCCGCTGGCGGCGAGCTTGTCCCTGAAGAGCTGCGCGTCGGCGTCCGAGATCGCCTTGCCGCGCCACTGGTTCGCGTTCTGGGTGAAGACCTGTATGAACCCGCATCCCGCGGCCACGCCGCGATCGACGGCGTTATGGATGCCTCCCGAGATGGAGACGTGTGCGCCCAGAAGATCCATTACCGCTCCCCCTTTGCGCCGAGTTTCTCCAGGTGGGTCCGGATCAGCGCCGCCCGTTCCAGGTACTCCTCGCTTTTCAGGATCAGCTCCTGGTGCGGCTCGCTCCAGTGCGGGCGCGGCCAGAGTGGATCCGCCGAGCGGCGCGGCACGACGTGCCAGTGCATGTGGGGCGCCATGTTGCCGAGCAGCTCGTAGTTTATCTTGTCCGGGGTGAACGCGTTGAAAAGCGCCTCGGCGACGGCGCAAACCTCCGCCATGACGCCGTTGCGGACCGCTTCGTCCAGATGGAAGAGCTCCGTTACGTGTGTCTTCGTATAGACGAAGCAGTAGCCGGGGAAGAACTGGTCACGGTTCAGGGAAACCAGGGTGTGTTCCAGCTCGACGACCCGCTGGTCCTCGTCGTCTTCCCACTTGGTGCAGATGGGGCAGGGCATAGGAATCCTCTTTCAATTGACAATTGACGGTTGACAATTGACAACGGGAACCGTGTCGCGGTCCCCGCTCTGCCATTGCCGTGTCATCCTTGATGCGTGTTGTTGCCGGTAATTTTCAATTGTCCATTGTCAATCGTCAATTAGTTCACAATTCGATTTCGCCGCTGAACACCTCGACGGCGGGGCCGGTCATGTAGATGTTGCCGTCCTCGCTCCACTCCATCTCGAGGTCGCCCCCCAGCAGGTGGTTCACTATCTTCTTCTCGGTGAGCCCGTTCAGGATGCAGGCCGCGGTCACGGCACTGGAGCCGGTGCCGCAGGCGAGCGTTTCGCCGGCACCGCGTTCCCAGGTCCGCTGGCGTACCTCGGTGCGGGAGATGATCTGGACGAATTCCACGTTGGTCCGGCGCGGGAAGAGCTCGTGGTTCTCGATGATCGGGCCGTACTTCTCTACCGGGAAGTTGCCGACGTCGTCCACGAAGATGACGCAGTGCGGGTTCCCCATCGAGGCGCAGGTGATGTTGAAGGTGGAATGCAGCACGTTGAGCGGCTGGCTCACCACCTTCTCGTCCGGGTTCCCGAGCATCGGGATCTCCTTCCTGGTGAGGCGAGGCGGCCCCATGTTGACCCGCACCTTCTCAACCTTGTCGCCGCTGTCGGTGAAGAGCTGGAGGGTGAGGATGCCGGCACCCGTCTCGGCGGTGATCTCCTTCTTGGAGACGATGCCGTGGTCGTAGGCGTACTTGGCGACGCAGCGGATGCCGTTGCCGCACATCTCGCTCTCGGAGCCGTCGGAGTTGAACATGCGCATCCTGACGTCGGCCACCTCGCTCGGCATGATGAGGATGAGGCCGTCGGAGCCTATGCCGAAGTTGCGGTTGGAAACCTTGATGGCAGCAGCGGCGGGATCCTGCACCGTTTCTTTAAAGCAGTCGACGTAGACGTAATCGTTGCCTGCGCCCTGCATCTTTGTGAATTTCATAGAGAAAGCCCCCCGGGGATAATGTCCTCTCTAAATAGCAAAAAGCGCCCCCGGCAACAAGCGAAAACGGGTGGCGCTTGACCGCCCCGTATACTTTTCAGTAAGATCATGAGAAAAATCGGGACGGAGGTCTAATGGAAATCAAGAACAAGATCTGGATGAACGGCAGTCTGGAGTGGTACGCCTACATCGACGACGCAGAGGTGTTCCTCGGGAGCAGGGAGGTGCCGACGCCGCTAGAGGAAGGGGACAAGTGGACCAACGTCTACGGTGACGTGTTCCAGGTAATCGACGGTTTCATCGTTCTCTTGGAAAGGGTTGAGCCTCCGCAGCGTTACTGGTGATATGCCGCGTGTTTGAGGGGGTAAATTCAGACATACGATTGTTTATATTGTTGACACGAAAAATGTGGTATTGTATCTTCGCTTAACACAAAACAGTGGGAGATACAGCCATGAGACTTTCGACCAAAAGCCGTTACGGCTTGAGGGCTCTTTTCGACATCGCATACAACGCCGGGAGTCAGCCCGCCCAGATCCAGGACATCTCGCGCCGGCAGGACATCTCGCCGCGTTACCTCGAGCAGATCTTCCAGGGGCTCAAGAAGCACGGCATCCTGAAGAGCAAGCGCGGGCCGCAGGGGGGGTACTGCCTCGCCAAAAGCCCGGAAGAGATCACGGTACGCGCCGTCATCGAGGCTACCGAGGGGGACACCCTGATCGTGGACTGCGCGGGGCGGAGAAAGGGGGAGTGCGGCTTCGACGGAAGCTGTGTGACCCAGACGGTCTGGGAGGAGTCGAACTCCAGGCTGAACGAGTTCTTCGAGTCGGTGACGCTGAAGACCCTGTGCGACAGGGGCGAGGCGATCGGCATCAAGCGGGAGCAGGACCACCGCTTCATGTACTTCATCTGACAAAGACAACGAAAAGTAATGCGACTGCAGCCGCGGCGCACCTGCTGTGACTGCAGGTGGGGACGCCACGTCTGACGGTGCTATCAAGAGGAAAGATGGGCACTCCCCAGGAAAAATACCGCAAGCTGCAGGAGATCCTGCGCGAAATGGGTTCGGTCCTCGTCGCCTTCTCGGGCGGGGTCGACTCCACCTTTTTGCTCAAGGCGGCCTGCGACACGCTCGGAACCGGGCGCGTCCTTGCCGTCACCGCCACTTCCCCCACCTATCCGGAATCGGAGCTGAACGAGGCCAAGCGTCTGGCCGTTGCCATCGGCGCGACGCAGATCCTCGTCGAATCCAACGAACTGGAAATACCGGGATTCAGCCATAACCCCAAGGACCGCTGCTACCACTGCAAGAGCGAGCTCTTCCGCATCTGCAGCGACAAGGCGCGCGAGAAAGGCTTCTCCTTTGTCGCCGACGGCAGCAACACCGACGACCTGGGGGATTACCGCCCGGGGCGGGTCGCCGCCTGCGAACTCAAGGTGCGCTCGCCGCTGCTCGAGGCGGAGCTCTCCAAATCCGACATCCGGGAACTCTCCCGGGGGCTCGGCCTTCCCACCTGGGACAAGCAGGCCTACGCCTGCCTGGCGAGCCGTTTCCCGTACGGAACCGAGATCACCGAGCAGAGGTTGAACCAGGTCGAGCGCTGCGAGGAGTTTTTAAAGGGAGAGGGATTCCGCGTGTACCGGGTGCGCTTCCACCTGGAGAGCGCGCGCATCGAGCTCTCCGAGGATGAGTTGCCGCGCATGCTCGAGCCGGCGCTGCGCCGGCGCACCCTCGACTTCTTCAGGCAGGCCGGGTTCACCTACGTCTCACTCGACCTGCAGGGATACCGTACCGGCAGCATGAACGAGGGGTGATTTAGGCAAGCTCCACGGTGATGGTCTTGGGGATGGTGATGGTGAGGACGCCGCTGTCGCAGCTCGCATTGAGATGCGCGAGGTCGAAGTCGGCGGGAATGGCGAAGCTTCTCTGGAATGGGCCGAAGTAGCGCTCGATGCGGTGGAAGTTCTCCTTGCGGATCTCCTCACCGTGCTTTCTTTCACCCTTGATGGTCAGGGTCTGCTCCTCGGCCCTGATGTCGATGTCGTCGAGCTCCACATCGGGGAGCTCCACCTTGATGGTGACCGCGGCGTTGCTCTCGTAGACGTCGGCGGGGGGCTGCCAGACGCCCTCCCTGATCTCCTCACCCACCTCGCGCGTCCAGGCCAGGTCCAGCAGCCGGTTCATCTTGTCCTGCATGCTTCTCAGTTCACTCAGCGGGTTGTACCTGACGATCGCCATCTCTTTCCTCCGGATGATGCGCCGGCATGGCGCATATTGCCAAACCTAAACCGCAAATTTAAGGGGAGGGAGCCGTTCTCTCAAGCCCCCTCCCCGTAGCTTCCTTCTCCTTTTAAATCCGCTTTCCCTTGGGTACGGTGTGTTTCAGTTTCTTGGAGCCATCATACAGGTGCTGTTTCACCTGCTCTCTTTGTGCCTTCAAGTCCTTTTTCTCGTAGTCGACTGCCAGGTTAACTTCCATCTGTTGCGCCAATTGGTCGATGGTCTCTTCGTCGTTTCTTGCCATGCTGGCTCCCCTTTTGCCTGGTTGGTTGACATCGAAAACCTAACTGCCTGAACTTGTTGCACCCCCTTTTAGTTTTTTGAGAATCATAACAGTTTGACCCTTTTTTGCAACAGAACATTTCGCCTTGAAGCACAAGGGTTTATCGGATAATATGGCGCGGAAATGCCAATCATGAGGAGTATTTATGCTGCAGTACAAGGTCGTCGAGATAAGCCACGTTTCGGAGGACACCATCGAGGAGGCGCTCAACGAATGGACCCGCAAGGGGTGGAAATTCGACGCCATGCAGTTCGCCATGCGGGACGCGAGCAAGCGTCCGTCCATGGCCTTCGTCGTCTTCACCAAAGAGGAGAACTAGGTGGCCGCTGAAAGAGAGACCCTGTACCTTCTGGACGGTTCATCCTATATCTACCGCGCCTACTTCGCCATACGCCACCTGAGCTCGCCCAACGGCTTTCCCACCAACGCGCTTTACGGCTTTACGCAGATGCTTCTGAAGGTGATGAAGGACCGGGCCCCGGCCCACGTGGCGGTTATTTTCGACGCCGGCAAGCACACCTTCAGAAACGAACTCTTCCCCGCCTACAAGGCGACCCGAAGCGCCATGCCCGAGGACCTAGCCCAGCAGATCGCGCCGATCAAGCAGATGGTGCGCGCCTTCAACATCCCCGCGCTGGAGCTCACCGGATGGGAGGCCGACGACATCATCGGGACCATCGCCAAAAAGGCCGAGAGTGCGGGGCTCGACTGCGTCGTGGTCACCGGCGACAAGGACCTGATGCAGATCGTCACCGAGCACGTGACCCTGCTGGACACCATGAAGGATAAAAGCTTCGGCATCCCCGACGTCATCGAGAAGTTCGGCGTCGAACCGGCGCGGGTGGTGGACGTGCTTGCGCTCTGGGGGGATACCTCCGACAATATCCCCGGCGTCCCCGGCGTCGGCGAGGTGACCGCGAAGAAGCTCCTGCAGGAGTACGGCACGCTGGACGAACTCTTGGCGCGCGCCGGCGAGGTGAAGGGGAAGACCGGCGAGCGGCTCGTCGAGTTCGCGGACCAGGCGCGTCTTTGCCGCACCCTGGCGACCATCGACTGCAACGTCCCCATCGAGTACGACATCGACGACTTCGCAGTGACCCCGCCGGACAACCGGCGCCTCGCCGCGCTCTTCAGGGAATACGGCTTCGCGACCCTTTTGAAGGATCTCACCAGTTCGCCTACGCTCTCCTGCGAGCGCTATTCCGTCGTCCTCACCGAGGACGAGCTGCGCGCGCTGGTGGAGAAGCTCGAGAAGGCTCCCGCCTTCGCCATAGATCTGGAAACCACGAGCCTCAACCCTTACGAGGCGCGCATAGTGGGTTACGCGGTGAGCTGCCACGGGCACGAGGCGTACTACATCCCGGTCGGACACCGCTACCTCGGGGCGCCAGAACAGCTCTCAGACGAGCTGGTGCTGCAGCTTCTGGGGCCGCTCCTCGCCGACCCGAACCGCAAGAAGATCGGCCAGAACCTCAAGTACGACTACCAGGTGCTGAAGCTCTCCGGCACCGAAATGGCCGGGATCTGGTGCGACACCATGCTCGCCGCCTACCTGGTGAACCCGGCGCGCAACAGCCAGGGGCTCGACGCCTTGGCCCTCGAGTACCTGGACCACCGCATGATCTCCTACTCCGAAGTGGTGGGAAGCGGCAAGTGCGAGCTGAACTTCTCCGAGGTCGACTTGGACCGGGCCGGACCCTATTCCTGCGAGGATGCCGACGCGACCTTCCTTTTGCACGAGATCCTGCTTCCCAAGGTGCGCGAGCAGGGGATGGAAAAGCTCCTCTTCGAGGTCGAGATGCCGCTCATGGGGATCCTGGCCGACATGGAGCTGCAAGGGGTGAAGCTCGACGTGGAGCTTTTGAAGGAGCTCTCGGCCGGTTTCGGCCAGCAGCTGATCGAGCTCGAGGCGAAGATCCACGCGCACTGCGGCGGCCCCTTCAACATCAACTCCCCGAAACAGCTGGGCGAGATGCTCTTCGGGCGGATGGGGCTGGCTTCCGGGAAGAAGACCAAGGGGAAGACGGCCTGGTCCACCAACGTGGAGGAGCTGGAGCGCCTTGCCGAGGAACACGAGGTGGCGCGGCTCCTGCTGCAGTACCGCAGCATCTCGAAGCTCAAGTCGACCTACACCGACGCGCTGCCGCGGCTCATCGATGCCAAGACCGGAAGGGTGCACACCTCCTACAACCAGGCGGTCACCAACACCGGCAGGCTCTCCTCCTCGGACCCGAACCTGCAGAACATACCGGTGCGCGGCGAGGAGGGACGCGGCATCCGGCGCGCCTTCATCGCCGAGCCGGGGAGCCTGATCCTTTCCGCGGACTACTCCCAGATCGAGTTGAGGGTGCTTGCGCACCTCTCGGGCGACCGGGTGCTCTGCGACGCCTTCGCGGCCGGCGAGGACATCCACCGCCGCACCGCGGCCGAAGTATTCGGCATGTTCCCGGAACTGGTGACCTCAGAGATGAGGCGCCAGGCCAAGGTGATCAACTTCGGCGTCATCTACGGCCAGGGGGCTTTCTCCCTCGCCAAGGAGCTGGGGGTCCCCCCCAAGCAGGCGAAGGCCTTCATCGACAGCTACTTCGAGCGGCACGCGGGGGCGCGGAGCTTTCTCGACAGCTGCATCGCCGAGGCGGAGACCTGCGGCTTCGTCACGACGATCCTGGGGAGGAGGCTGCAGATCCCGGAGATCGCCAGCAAAAACGGCAACGTGCGCGCCTTCGCGCAGCGCAACGCCACCAACTACCCGATACAGGGTTCTGCGGCGGACATCATCAAGGCCGCCATGATCCGGGTCTCGCACCGCATGCAGGAAGAGCAGGTGCAAAGCCGCCTGATCATGCAGGTGCACGACGAACTGGTCTTCGAGGTGCCCGAACACGAGCGGGAGCTGATGGAGGAACTGGTGCGCACGGAGATGGAGGGGGCGCTGCCGCTTGCCGTGCCGCTCAAGGTCGATTTGAACTTCGGCCTCAACTGGAGCGAAGCCCACTAAGCTTTTGGCGTGCGGCGCCGAAGAGCTTTCTATTGCATATGACAGCGGAGGAAGTATGGCCCAGGAGCTGGAACAGTACGCAAGGTACTTCCACGAGGGGGAGCGGATCCGGGTGGGGATCCCCATGGAAGGGGGCGGCTGGTTCCCCGAGTGGGGCGTGGTCGCCACGCTGGACGACGATCTCCTTTTGGTCGACCTGTCGCGCGACCAGCTACCTGAGGAGGCGCAGTTAAGGACCGGGGAGACCCTGAACGTCGGCATCCCGGAGAACGAGGGGGGGGTGACCTGTCGCGCCGTCCTCGTGAGCGACGAGACGGCGGAGCACCGACTGGTGCTGCGTCTGGTGGATGACGTCTATTCGTTCGAGCCGCGCGAGTACTACCGTCAGGACGTCTACCTGCCGCTCGACTTCCGGCTCCCCTTGAGCCAGATCGAGGCGGACGTGAAGCAGCGTTGGTTGAAGCGCCGCCTGGAGATGGAGTTCGCGGCGCAGACCCCGGAGCCGGGCGAGCCCGAGGAACTCGAGGACAGCAGGGAGGAGATCAGGGCGCGGCTTGAAAAACGCAAGGAAGCCCCTCCCGTGGTCGCCAACATGTCAGGCGGGGGGCTGCGCATCAACATCAACCGGAAGATGATCGTGGGGCAGTTCATCGAGCTGAGCCTCTACCTTCCCGGCGCACCGAGGCTCATCGAGATCGTGGGTGAGGTGGTGGAGGTGCGCGAGCTGCCGGATTCCACCCGTTTCAGCACGGCGGTGAAGTACCGCTTCATCGACGAGACGGACCGGGACCGGCTCATCGGCTACATACAGGGGCAGCAGCTAAGGCAGCTCGCCCAGAATCCCCGGGTGCTTCCCGAGCCGGAGCCGGTCGTCTCACCGTGGGTGCGGCGCCTGCAGGTGGCGTTCGCCCTGATCCTGCTTACCGCCTTCATCGGGTGCCAGGTGCGCGCCATCCTGGTGGCGAAGGAGCGCGGCGAGAAGTGGGAGGTGCAGCGGATTTTCGACGAGGGGTTCATCGACTTCCTCAAGCGGCAGAGGTGACCATCTCCATGGCGTCCTCTATCATGATTTCCAGCTCGGCTAGCATGATCTCCTTGATTCCCAATCCCTGAGCCTCGGAGGTCGCGGCGAGCATCAGGTTCGGCTCCGGCGTCCCCCCCAGTCCAAGTTTCCTGCAGGCGTGGTCCACCAGGCGCACGAGGCTTAAAAGCACGTTCCCCGTCTCCTCCAGATCCTTGTGGTGGTCCCGCACGATGTTGCAGTAAACCTCGGGTAGGTTCCACTTCTGCATCAGCTGGTAACCCGATTCGGTGTGCATGGCCGCGATGATCTCGTTGGTGAGTTCCCGCGACACCCCCCTTTGCTCGCCGTCGGTCAGCGCGATCCCCTCCAGAACTTTCAGTATCAGCAGGCTCCCGATGTCGTGAAGCAGCCCCGCGATGAACCCTTCCTGGGCGAGGTTCCGGTAACCGTTTTTCTCACACAGCCAGCGCGTGCCGATGGCGCAGCCGATGGCGTGTTTCCAGAGCACCTGGGCGTGTGACTTGAGCTCTGGGTGGGTCAGGCTGTTGTAGCTGTGCTGCTGCGAGGCGAGCATGGCGACGCTCGCCACCTCGCGCGTTCCGAGCCGCACCACGGCGTCGGTAATCGTCGTTACCTTGGCGAGCCCGCTGAAGAAGGCCGAGTTCGCAAGCCTCAGCACTTGGCTCGTCAGCGCCTGATCCTTGATGATCAGCGCCACCACCTGGTCGATGCTGAAATCCTTACCGGAGAGGATCCCCTGCAGCTTGACGGCGATCGGGTGGAACACGGGGAGGTTCAGGGTTTCACTTTCGAGCTGTTCCTTCACTACCTCAACGAAAGGCCTCTCGTGCATGTCATTCCCCCAAAAGGCGCCTGATCTCTGCGATCGGGCGTGGTTTGCCGATCCTCGGCAGAAGCCGTACCGCGTCGTGCAGGGAGACCTCTCCCCGGGCCGCCTTGCAAAGCCCCGATTCGAGAAGCGTCACCATGCCGGTCGTCTCCGTGGAGATCTTCCTGATCTCGTAGGAGGTCTTCTTGCTAAGGATGGCGTCTTTCACCAGTTCGTTCAGGATCAGCATCTCGAAGACGCCGACCCGGCCCCGGTAACCGCTGTAGCGGCACTTGCTGCACCCGCGGCCCACCTTGAACTCGGCCCCGCGCAGATCGGCGTTGCTGTAGCCGATCCGGCGCAGTTCGGTTGGGTTGGGGAGGTAGGGTTCGGCGCATTCCGGGCAGACCCGGCGCAGCAGGCGCTGCGCAAGGACGCAGACCACGGTGGAGGCGATCAGGAAGGCCTCGATCTCCATGTTCATCAGGCGCAAAAGGCCGCCTACGCTGTCCTCGGTGTGGAAGGTGGTGAGCACCTTATGTCCGGTGAGCGCAGCCTGGATCGCGATTTCGGCGGAGAAGTTGTCGCGGATCTCGCCGAGGACGATGATGTCCGGGTCCTGGCGCACGATGTGGCGCAGGGTCTCCTCGAAGGTGACGCCGATCTTCTGGTTGATGGAGCACTGGGCGATCCCCTCTATGACGTACTCGACCGGCTCCTCGGCGGTGACGATGCTGGTGGAGAGCTCGTTCAAGTGCTGTACGCAGCTGTACAGGGTCGATGTCTTGCCGCTGCCGGTGGGACCGGTGACGATGAGCACGCCGCTCGGGGTGTCGACCGCGTCGTCGATGAAGCGCTCGAGCATGCGTGCCGGCATACCGATCTCCTTGAGATCGAGGAGCTCCCCTTTCATGCTCAGAAGGCGGAGGACGATCTTTTCGCCGTGGATGGTGATGTAGAAGGAGACCCGCATGTCGAGGGTGGCGCCCGTCTTCGGGCTTTCGTAGCAGATTCTGCCGTCCTGGTGCCTTCTCCTCTCCGCGATGTCCGCCTCGGCCATGACCTTGATCCTGCTGCTTAAGGGAAGCGCCAGCTCCTTGGCGAAGTCCTTGTACAGGATCAGCATGCCGTCGCGCCGGAAACGGACACGGAGCATCCCCCTCATCGGCTCGATGTGGATGTCGCTTGCCCCTTCCTTGAGCGCCTCCTCGAAGATGGAGTTGACGATGCCGGTCACGGTGTGTTCGTCGGTGGCGGTGCCGTCCCCCTGGATGATGCCGCGCTTCAAAAGGGTAAAGGCGTCGCGGATCGCCTTCATGGTGCAAATGGCGAAGACGGTGTTCGGGCCGAACAGCTTTTCCGCGGTCTTTCTCCCTTCCATGTTCAAGGGGTCGGCGATGGCGACCGTCACCCGCCCGCCTTCCTCTTTGACCGGAACGAAGTTGTGCTGCGAGAGCCAGTGCTGGGGCACCTTGGCGAGAAGGGAACGGTCGATGTCGGCGGCGTCGAGGTCGATGAAGGGAAAGCCGAGCTGGAAGGCGAGCACCTCGGCCAGGGTGTACTCCTCGATGAAACGCTGCTCCACCAGGATCTCTCCAAGCATCTTGCAGTTGTCGCCGTCGCGCTGGATGCCGAGTGCCGCCTGCAACTCGGCCGGTTTCAGGTAGCCGAGTTCCACCAGCAGGGCTCCAAGCTTCACCGAAACGATGTTGTTGCGCAGCGTCTCGCGCAGTTGCTCACGGGTGAAAAAGCCGAGTTCGAGCAGCACGGCGATCAGCGTCCTCGGCGTGACGAGCTTTCCCTTCACCCGCTGGGCGTAGGAGAGCTGTTGCTCCGCAAGTTGTCCGGACTTGACCATCAGGGACGCTATTTCCAGGCCGGAATCGACCATACCGTCTTTTCGGGTCGTCTCATTCTGATAGTTGCAGCTCTCCATGGATCTTCCCCCGCACAGGCGCGACACCCAGCAGACCGCGGCCGTGGACACTCTTCGTTGACATCCGCCCAAAAACCTTGGTAGTATACCATGCCGATTGGAGGGGGCTAATATTTCTGCCGTCTGAGAAGGCGCAGGGATATTTCTTTGAAATCAACAAAAACAGCAGCTTATGCTGGCGCAGATCTTGAGGTTGCACCGGGTCGGACCGCAGGCAGAGCAGAAGACAGGGAAGGACTCCGCTGCATGAAAAATAAAGAGAAGCAGAAACCGAAGCAGAAAGAGTTCAGTTCGTCCCCCTTCCAGGCGCTCAAAGGGGCCTCCGTTGAAGTGCGTAGTGCAGCGGCGCCACCTCCCCGGAAAAAGGAGGAGCCTGCCGTCAAGAGCGGGCAGGAGCTCTCCGACGAGATGCTCTTTTTCGAGGCGGTCTCCGGCGTGAAACGTCTTGCCGGCACGCCCGCCGCGGCTCCCGCCAAGGTGAAGGAGCATCAGGCGGCGAAGATCCGGCGTGATGAGGAAGATCAGAACCTGTTCCTGAAGGCGCTGGATGCCTTGAAGCTCGACGTCCGGTTTGAGGATCAGTTGCACGAGGAAGACCCCGTGCCGCGTCCGGCTCCGGTGAACCGGATGCGCCAGGTGCGCCGCGGCGGGATCAGGCTCGACTTCCAGCTCGACCTGCACGGCCTGACCAGGGACGAGGCGCTTGAGAACCTGGAGCGTTTCGTCAAGGGGGCGTACAACCGCGGTCAGAAAGGGGTGCTCGTCATCACCGGCAAGGGGAACAACTCCCCGGGGGAGCCGGTGCTGAAGATGGCCGTGGCCAAGTGGCTCAGGGATAACGGCAAGGGGATGGTCGCCGAATGCGTTCAGGCTCCCAACGACATGGGGGGGAGCGGAGCGATCGTGGTCTTTTTGAAGGAGAAAAAGGTGGAGCCGGAGGAGAGCGGGGAGTAGGGCTGGTTCCACAGCCGCCTCATCGCGCAATGCGGCATCATCCGTTCATTTAGTTGACCTCTCGCCCCCTTTGGGGGCTTTTCTGTTCCTGACCAATGGCGCCTCTATCCGCACATCCCCCTCTCCCCCCGGGAGAGGGCAGGGTGAGGGCGGCGGCAGTTGAAAGTCTCTCGCTTCGTGGCGACGCCCTCACCCGCCCTTTGGGCACCCTCTCCCGGAGGGAGAGGGGATCCGGGAAGAGCTGATCCGACTTCCGCTTCATTCAGGAGTAATCAAAATGCCGGAAATGCAGAGCTACCGCATCGGGATCGATCTGGGCGGGACCAAGACTGAAGGCGTTCTTCTCGACTCGAGGGATACTGTGCTCACGCGGGAGCGCCGCGCGACGCCGCTGGCCGAGGGGTACCAGGCGATCGTCGAGTCGGTGGTGCGGCTCGTGCGCGACCTCGCTTCCCGCGTTCCGAGCGGTGCCGCCTGCACCGTCGGCATCGGCATACCCGGCTCGGTCGATGAAGTCTCCGGCCTCGTGCGCAATGCGAACTCGGTATGCCTCATCGGGCGCCCCTTTCAGGCGGACCTGGAGCGGCTTCTACAACGGAGGATCGCCGTCCGTAACGATGCGGACTGCTTCACTCTTGCCGAGTGCCGCAAGGGAGCGGGGGCGGGTTACCGGCTCGTATTCGGCGTCATCATGGGAACCGGGTGCGGCGGAGGGATCTGCCTGGATGGTGTGGTGCGCGAGGGGCCGCACCGTATCAGCGGGGAGTGGGGGCACATATCCATAGACCCGGCCGGTGCCGTGTGCTACTGCGGCAACCGCGGCTGCATTGAGACCAAGATCAGCGGCTCCGGAGTCGAGGCTGCCTACCTCACGCGTAACGGCACGAGCCTCACCATGGAGGAGATCGTGGCGGGGGCGCGTAGAGGCGAGCCACGGGCCCTGGTGGCCTTCAACACCTTCCTCGACGACTTCGGCCGCAGCCTGGGCGGGCTCATCTCCATCCTCGACCCGGACGCCGTGGTCCTTGGAGGCGGGCTATCCAACATCGATGAACTGTACGAGGCCGGCCTGGAAAGGGTGCGTCACTACGTATTCCACAACGACCTGCGCACGCCGATCCTGAGGCACCGGCTGGGGGATTCCGCCGGAGTTTTCGGGGCTGCCTGGATCGGTATCTGATTGGGTGCTGTTGCGTTTGAAATTGTTAACGTTACTATATTCTGGTTTTCATAAGACCCCTTGAAAGGTGGTGCCCCATGGAAACCGGAACCGGCAAAACGGTGAACATCAGGTACAAGTGCAGGCTCGAGGACGGCAGGGTCTACCTGGTCGGCGAACGCAACACCCTGGAGTTCGTCGTTGGTGACGGGCGGGTGCCGCCCGCCCTGGAGCAGGGGCTCCTGGGAATGGTTCCTGGAGACCACCGCATCGTCCGCGTCCCCGCAGCAGAAGCCAACCTCTTTCCTTTCCCGATGGGCTCGCATTTCGCCTTCTCGACCGAACGCTCCCCTGGAGTCGGCTACGATTTCGGCCCCGGAGCGGGAGGTGACGTTTCCCTCTCCCTCCCCGGTCGCCCGCGCGAGTACCGCGAGCCCCTTCCCGCCGGTCACGACGTCTTCTTCGAGATTGAAGTCCTCTCCGTCGAGGACCGATAGGTTCCTTTCTCGGCGTTGCCGCCCCGGTCGCATCCCATATCCGCGATTCACGTTGACCATACTTTCGTTACGCGTTAGTATGGAGGTGGCCATGATAGCCTCGTTTCATGACAATGAAACGCGGAAGATCTGGGCTGGGCAGTTTTCCCGGCGAGATTCAGGCCGTGGCTCGCCGGAAGCTTCGTATGTTGAACAACGCACACCGCATTGATGACCTCCGCATCCCTCCGCAGAACAGGCTGGAAAAACTCTCCGGAGACCGCGACGGGCAATGGAGCGTAAGGATTAATGCTCAGTGGCGGATTTGCTTCGTGTGGAGTGAGGGGAGCGCGAGCCGAGTAGAGATTTGCGATTACCATTGAGGCAAGACTATGGAAAAGCTTCCCAACATCCATCCCGGTGAAGTGCTTCGGGAGGAATTCCTGATTCCTCTCGGCATAAGCCAGTATCGTCTGGCGAGAGAAATCGGAGTCCCTGAGGCAAGAATTTCCGCTATCTGTAACGGCAAACGTGCCATTACCGCAGACACTGCCGTCCGCTTTGCGCGCTTTTTCGGCACAACTGCGGCGTTCTGGCTTGGCCTTCAGGCGGATTACGATACCGAGGAGATAGAAAGATCACAATTCGAGAGCCTCGCGTGCATCCACCAGTGGAACGCAACGGGTTTTGAAAGGTAGGCACCTCAACTCGCGCGGCGCCTACCCGGATCCAGCTACGCCTCGGGGGGCGCCGCCAGTTCCACCTTGACCGTGACGTATCCCTGGTTTTTCGGAGAATACCCGGCCAATTGCCCGCAGATGGCGCTGCAGAATTCGTTGCCGTACTCGGTCGCGCCCATCTTCCTGTAGTACGGGTCCTTGAGCATCCGGTAGGTGCCGCCCAAAAACTCCCGATACGAGTCGGTCGGCTGAGCCTGTCCAAGCTTCGCCCCATCTACCTTTTGAATGCCGGTGAAGGTGAGCCCTTTCCCCCCGAGAAGGCTCTTTCTCTGCATCCACGCAAGCGAAGCATCGGCCAGCGGGTGCTCCGCGACCTTGTAGCCGCCGCCGACATCGGCGTGGGCCCCGGCAAACCAAACCTGTTCCATCACCTGGTTGACCTTCTGCTTCGGATTCCAGATCGTCACGTCGTAATTCTCACGATGTTCGTCAATGGCGATGGCGTGGAAGGCATTCTCGACGATGGCGCTCAGCTCCTGGTCGTGGAACCGGTAGTGCTCGGCGTTGAAGGAGTCGAACAGCTTGAAGGGGATGCCCAAGGCGCCCACCGTGTCCCAAACGCCGAGCAGCTTTATCTTCACGTCCTTGCAGGCGTACCGTTCCCTGAATTTAACGGCGAAATCGATATCGGCGCCGCCGTCCCGGTTGCGGTAGAGCTGGTATGCGTCGATGATGTGGGGGACGTCCTCGGGGCTCATCTTCCTGAACTCGTCCATGCTCGGACGTTGCCAGGACGGGTACTTCTCCTCGTCTCCATCCCCTTTGGTCAGGATCTTCCTCCTGTTCAGCAGTCCGGAATTCCTGATCAGTCCCACCATGCTCCTCGCCGTATAGGCCCCGCGGCTGAAGCCGTAGGCGTAGATCTCGTCGCCCGGCTCATAGTTGTCGATGAGGAACTTGTACCCCTGGCGTATGTTGAGCGAGAGCCCGTAGCCGAAGGCGCCGCCTCGGATGTGCTCGTACCATTTGGTCCCGACACCCGAGTCGTACCATTTCAGAGTGGCGCCGTCAGACAGAGTGCTCCCCGAGTACTGTCGTGCGTCGACTCCGTCAATCGAGACAAAGAGCCTCTCCACGTTGGTATTGGAGTCTTTCCCGTCAGTTTCCTCGCCCGGCTTGTTCCAGGTTCCGTCAAAGCAGACAACGAGTTTCTTCGGCATCGCTGAACCTCCTGCTTGCGTAGTGGCGCATAAGGCGCTTTCGGCATGATTGCAGCAGTTTAGGGCAAGGTGTATCGATTGCAAGCTGTGCCTGCCTGAGTCGGTCCCTTCCGATGCACCCGCCGTCTTGTTCAAACTTCGATCGGCTGTTCAGTTTTTGCATGTTAAATGATGTTAATGATTTGCTGCGTTTCCGAGGCGGTGCGTGTGCAGATGCTGGGCAGGCGGGAGTGAAATCTCCTTTCAGCAATCTCTTCTTTAAAACAAAAAAACATTATTAAATTGTGCACATTGTCCGGCTTTCCCGCCGCGAGGGCGAATTGGCACGTTGCCTGAAAAGCTCCAGCATATGAACCGCGACACAATCCGCAGCACACACAAGGAGGAAGTCATGGAAGAATTAAGGTTCAACTCAAACGGCACGGACGCAAGGTACATGGCAAACACCAACATGTTCTTTTCGGTCTTATACGGCCTGGAAATTTTCCGGAACGGATGGCCGGAAGAGAAACTCGGGTCACAGAGCGTGCTGCAGAAATGCACCGACTGGTTTCGGCAGATGTTCGAAGGCGGGCTGACCGGGAACCGGTTGAACATCGCGGCGAGGAAAGCCGCACGGCAGGAGTTGGATCTGCGGATTCAGAAGATCCTCCACTACCTGGCAGTGATGGCGGATGAAGCAGACCTCACCGCGTTGTTGAATTCCGGCGTGGTGACACTAAAAACCGGGAAGAGAAACCGCAAGACCGCCAAATCCGTTGCGAAGCCGGCTTAAGGCACCATTCGGCGCCACTCCTCTGAGTTCAACCACCTCACGTTTGCTTCACTACACCCCGACGAAACGTTCCCTTGCAGGCGGGAACCGTCCGCCGGGGTTTTTTCGTTCAAGATCCACACGGCGGGAAAGAGTCGGCACCCCGTCCGTTCCGGTTCGCGCAGTGTTTAAGGAAATCAAGCCGTGCAAGTTCTAATGTAAGGGCGACTTTAAACAAGTGCGGGCCCGCATTTGCCAAAGTAGGTACGCTGTTAAGCGGATCGGGGGGCGCGGTTGTTAAAAGCAGGCGCCACGTCGGCTCACGAGCCTTCCCACCTTCGAGCGGCGCACCTCTGATCAGGTAGTGTGCCCACGTCCTTAGGTAGCAGCGCACCTGAACACCGTTGTCGCCCCCCCGATTTTGGTCGGCAAAGCCCATCATTTGGTCGAAGGTTCCCCTATTCTTTTACGAATGCAAGCGTCATATTTAATGAGGGCTTCGGCATTGCTTAAACGGGACCTCATTCAGCTTAACTACGTCCTGCACTTTCTCCAGTACGGTCATGTTTCTCTTAAGTGCGGCATCGCCTCCCTTATGCGGGGTGTCGTGCAGTTTAAGTGTGGCTTGCCGCCATCTGCCGGGGATGACGAAAGGCTTAAGCGCAACGTCGTGAAGCTGGAAGCGGCGTTGAATTTGCCTGTCATGCCGCCAATTACGCTTAGGTCTTCGGACTGATTTCTGAAATGTGATGCCGGTGCGTCTATATGCGCTCCACCGTGGTGCCATGCATGTCCTCTACATCTTCTCCTTAACGCTCCTGATCTTGTCCTCCATGGTCTGTTCGCGGTCGGTGCGGGTGCCGAGCTTCACCGTGGTGGTGATGCGCGGGGCTCCCATGGCGTGCACGGTCTCGTGACAACGCTTGATCGCGGCGAATACTTCGTCCCATTCTCCCTCTATGTTGGTCCCGTAAGAGTGCAGCGCGGTCTTAAGTCCCGCATCGGCGAGAACCTTCTCACAAGCTGCGATGTAACTGGAAAGGGAGACGCCGACACCAAGGGGAACGATGCACAGATCAACCATGACTTTCATTGCTTGTTTCTCCTTTAGCTGGTTAATGGAACGCTGATGGAAGTTTCTCAGCGTTCGATCCGATATAATAATCCAAGGCGGAGAGATTGTGAAACAGCAAAACTGCCGGTGACGGCACCGCTTTAGCGTCTCCGTGTGCTGTTGACAACGATTCATCTGCACCTAAACTGGTTCAGTCCAAACCAAAGGCTGGCGGTTGTCAGGAGGAACACGTGAGTGAGAGTGTGAACGCAAGGGCCAAAGTGCTGGTGACGGGTGCCACCGGTTTCATCGGCAGAAGACTGGTCGCCGCCCTCGCCGCGGAAGGGATTCCGGTGCGCTGCCTGGTGCGCAGTTCCTCGGTCACCTTTCCCGCGCAGGTCGAGGTGGCACAGGGTGATCTTCTGGAGGCCAACTCGCTTCTCGCCCCCTTGCGGGGCATCGAGACGGCCTACTACCTGGTGCACGCCATGGGGGGCGACCGCGCCGGGTTTGACGAGCGCGACCGGCAGGCGGCCCAAAACTTCGTCCGCGCCGCCGAGATGCAGGGGGTGAAGCGGGTCATTTATCTCGGGGGGCTGGGTGAGGAGAGCGATCAGCTCTCGGAGCACCTGGCGAGCCGGCTCGAGGTGGCGAGGGTCCTGCAAAAAGGGAATTTCCAAACCACCTACCTGCGCGCCGCCGTCATCATTGGCGCCGGCGGGGCCTCCTTCGAGATGATCCGGTACCTCGTGGAACGTCTCCCGGTGATGGTGACGCCGCGCTGGGTCTCGACACGCTGCCAGTTCATCGCAGTGCAGGACGTCATCGCATACCTGGTCGGTTGCCTCAAGGACGAACGCACCGCCGGACAAACCTACGACATCGGCGGCCCCGAGCTCCTTTCCTACCGGGAGATGATGGAGCGCTTCGCCGAGATCGAGAAGAAATTCATCAAGATATTCCCGGTCCCGTTTCTCACCCCCAGGCTCTCCTCCTACTGGGTCTGGCTCATAACCCCGGTGAAGCCCTCCATCTCCATGCCGCTCATCGAGGGACTCGGCAACGAGGTGATCTGTCACGACGACGCGATCAGGAAGATTCTTCCCATACCGCTCACCGGATACGATGAGGCGGTACGCACCGCACTCGAGGAGGAAGCAGCATCGGAAAACCTCAAGGTTAATTAGCAGGGACCGATAAGGAAACTTGTCAGGCGCAGGACGGCAGCGCCGAAAACAACCCTGCGCAGGCGCCCGATCGGCGGGTGTTGCGGACGAGGAGCCATATGAAGTGCTTGATCATCGAGGACAACGAGTTCCTGCGTGAGGGACTCATGCTGTTTCTGAAGGATGTTGCCGAGATAGAGGTCGCGGACAACGGCAGACAAGGGGTGGATCTCTTCACCGGCGCCCTAAAGGAAGGACGTCCCTTCGATCTCGTGCTGCTCGACATCATCATGCCCGAGATGGACGGGCAGCAGGCGCTTCGGCTGATGCGCCAGGCGGAAAAGGATGCCCAGCGCCAGGAGCAAAAGAGCGTCATCATCATGACCAGTTCCCTCAACTCCCCTGAAAACGTGCAGGAAGCGATGTGGGACGGCGATTGTACCGACTACCTCGTGAAGCCGGTCGCACGGGCCGACCTCATGGGGATGCTCAAACGCCACGGATTGCTCTAGAGCGGGGAAGACCTTACATGGATCCAAGTCATTACCGAGCCGCCATCAAGAGTTCCATCGAACAGGATCGCGCCGAGATCCTTACGCGCCTTCGTGACATGATCAAGTCCGGTGCGGGGACCCGGGTGAAGCTCGTGAACTACTACAAGGGACTCCCGATCAGCTATCCAGCCACACTGGTGGAGCTTTGCGGCGAGGTGCTCGAACTGGACGTGCACCCGCAGCAGGCGGTCGCACTCGGCCATTCCGGGCGCACCTGCATCAAATGCGGCGGTTTTCCGCAGTCGCTACTGGCCGAAGTGAAGGACTCCGACGTGCGCCGCATGATGGCTTCGCTGCACAACTTCTGCTATATCGACGTGCTCGCCGAGCAGCGCACCTCGCTGAGACTCGAGCTCGACCCCCCTTGCGAAGCCGAAATAGCGGCGCCCGGAGGGACCTTGACGGCAAAGGCCCTCGACGTCTCCCTCGGGGGCTTCTCCATACTAAGCGAGGCGCCGAGCAACCTGGCAAAAGGGGACGAGGTCGTCCTGAAGGTCATGATCCCGAACCCACTGCACAACACCGTGACGCCGCTGCAGGTGAATGCCGCCGTGGTCGACTGTACCAAGGAGGAGGGTGGCGATCTCTGCAGGTTCTCCATCTACTCCGATGCGCATATCGAGGGGGTACTCTCCCGGTTCATCTTCCAGCGTCAAGTCGACCTGATCCGGGAGCTGAAGGAGATGAGCTGACAAGGCGGGACACTGCAATGAAACGATGAAAGGAGCGGGACCATGCCGGACAACCTGTTCATCCCCTCGGTCGATCTGAGGATCGGCAGCCTCGAGGAGTACAACCGCAGACAGAAGGACAAGGCGGCCAGAAGCCAAGCGAAGCCGAAGGCCCGCCCCTGCATCACCATCTCCCGCGAATACGGCTGCACCGGCTATCCGATGGCGGAACTCTTGCGCGAGATCCTGATGCAAAGGACCGGCGATGAATGGGTCATGATCGACAAGGCGGTCATCGAGGAGGTGGCGCGCCGCCACAACCTCTCCCAGGAGATCCTCGAGACCCTGGGCGCGAACAGCCGCATGCTTTCCGAGATCCTCGCCACCTTCTCGTCACGCTGGAAAAGCAACTACGACTATTTTCTCCCCCTTTCGCAACACGTGGCCGCGCTGGCGGAGCAGGGAAACGTGCTGATCCTCGAATTGGGGGGCTCCATCATCACGAGACACCTGGAGCATTCCCACCACTTCCGCATCTTCGCCTCGGAGCGCTTCAAGATCGCCACTCTCGCAAGGCGCCTCGACATCGAAGAGGAGGAGGCGGAGAAACTCATGCACCGCCAGCAGAAGGTGCGTGACCGCTTCACCAGGGATTTCCTGAGCCAGGACGACCACGATCCCGCCCTTTACGACCTGTTGTTCAACAACGACCGCTGCGCCCCGGAGCAGATCGCCTACACCATCGCCAACTTCGTCCTCGGCCAACCGGGGTGATAGGCTGCTTTTGGGGAAGCGCGGTATGCCTCAAACCGGTTCCAGTTTCAGGTACTGCACCTCGTTGGGGAGGGTGAAAACGACGAAGATGCCGTCGTCGTAGAGGGCCTCGGCGCTGCGGGGAGCGCCCCAAAGCTGCCGGTGCGGGTCGTCCGCTACCAGGTTGCGCACCTGGTAGTTCCCTGAGAGCCTGATGGCGCTGGGAATGGCGAAGGTCCCGGCGTTGCCGTGGCGGACGTTCAGATTCACGAAAACCAGCGTCACCGCGTCTTTTTCCCCATCGTCCCGCCAGCGCGCCACGGAAAATACCTCCTCGTGAAAACCGCCCCCTGAGAGGTTCAGGAAATAGCGCTTCGGCTCCCTCAGCTCCGCCGTGGTCTCCCGAGCCTGGTTGATCCTCAGGTACATGCGTCCCACCGCCTCCCGTTCAGGGATCTCATCGCTCCACGCCCGGTACATATTCGCCCAGCTGTCCCTGAATGGGAGCTTGTCGGCAAGACCTAGCGGCTGCCCCATGAACACCATCGGGCAGCCGTACACGGCGGCGGTCACCGCGTAGCGTGCCGCCATGGCCCACTTGTCCGCGTTGCCTCCCTCGTCGTGGCTGGTTCCGTTGTGCATCACGAGCGCCTCGCCGCCGAAGAGGGTGCTTTCCTGTTCCAGTGACGCGAAGAGGTCGCTCATCCGGACCTCCTCCTGACGATACAGGTGATGGTCCTTCGAAGTGAGGACGTCGAACACCCGGTTCAGCCGGTACTGGATCACGTCCGGGTCGAGCACCTCGGCGAGGAAGATGAAGTCCCAGCGTGCCTTGCGGGTGCGGTTCACGATGTACTCCCAGAGCTGGTTGGGTAGCCCCTGCGCGAAATCGGCCCTGATTCCGGCCAGCTTGCCGCCGCTTTTCTCGATCCAGTAGGGGAGGATGTAGCCGAAGTACTGCCACAGCTTCTCCGTCTCGGTGTTCGAGGCAAGGTCCGTGTAGAAGAGGTCGCTCTCGTCCTCGGCGTTTCCCTTCGGGTCGTAGTGCGAGACCGGGTTCCCCCAGTAGTCGGCGGCGCGTCCCGGCTTGGGGCCAAGCGCCGCGTAGTCTCCGAAGAACCAGTCGACGTTCGCGTCATCCCAGATATGCTCGTTCATCCGGTCGGCAGGCGCCCATACCGCGCAGGCGAAATCCGAGTCGGCCGACTCGCGGTAGTGGGGGACGCTGTGCCCGTCGACGAAGGCGTTGCCGCGGGTGCACCAGGAAGGGTGGTGTTCCCGGATCCACTGCTCCTGGTCCTGCATGGTGCAAAAGCCGAGGTCGACGGCGCCTTCGCCGTAGATGACGTCGCGCCCGGCATGGTTGAAGGCGAGGTCTATGAAGACGTCGAGGTCCACGGCGGCGGCTTCGTCGAACAGCATTCGTAACAGCTCGAGAGCCCGTGCAGGCGCCGCATTGTCGGCGAGCCAGCGGTTGATGCTCCAGTAGTCGCGGGAGGAGTAGGGGCTTCCCGGGTTGTCGTTGGGCGCCCACTGCCACCTTGCCCGGTCCCAGCGCCATTGCGTGTTGGGGAATACCGGCATGAGCCAGAGCGTGTTGAAGCCGAGTTCGTTGTTGACGTAGGTGAGCTGGAAGGGGTTGAAGCCGTCGAAGTCGTGGATGGAGAGGAAGTCGTCGAGCGTGCTGCGGTTCTCGTAGGAGCCGCCGGCGAGCGCCTCCACGGTGAGGGCGTTCGCCTCGTAAAGCCGCGACCTGGACGCCTTGGCGGGGGAGACCACCACGGCGCAGTCGCGCTGGAGCCGATCGTTGGGGCGGGGGGCGAAGTCGTTATGCCACCACCAGGTATCGGTGCCGGTCATGCGGTAGCGTGCCGTGATGCGATAGGCCCCGCACTTGGTTACGGGGAGCTCCGCGCTGAAGACGAGGTTGTCGAAGGAGCGTCCAAGAAAGGACATGCGCCAGGGCATCCAGTAGGAAGTGGGGCCGCCCGAGTCCGCGAGCGGCTCGTGGGGCTTGGCGAAATCGCGCCGATTCAGGTTGGTGAAGAGCTCAACCTCGAACGCGTCGGGAGGCATCCCGGGACCTGCGATCTCCACCGTGACGCCGATGCGCGCCGGATTTTCCCCGGTCATGGTCTCGTCAATAAGGAGCTTTACCGTTCCGTAGTTCCCACCGCGCCCGTTCACCTTAAGGTTGCCGATCCATGCTCCGTATGCCATCGCCGCACCTCCCGCGCCGGCGGATGTGCCGTCGGCAGAGTCCTTCGTTGGGCAACAAGCAAGAACAGTAGCCAATTTTGCGGCGTTGGCAACAGCTGAAAGGGAAGCACGGTTAGGGGGGAGAAGGCGTTCGGTTGTCGGCAGGGGGCACGCGGATCGGGGATGGGAGGAGCCGAAGCCGGATCCGGCCGTCTGGAGAGTGCGTCAGTCGTCCGAGAGGAAGGTGTCCTCGATCTTGACCGAGAGGGTGCTGATGTCGAAGGGCTTCTGGATGAAGTGCATCCCTTCCTCGACGACGCCGCTTCGGGCCACGAGGTCGGCGGTGTAGCCGGACATGAACAGCACCTTCACGTCCGGCAGCAGCGACTTGATCTCCTGCACCATGTCGTTGCCGCTCATACCGGGCATGATCACGTCGGTGAGGACCAGGTCGATCTTGTTCTCCTTGGCGGTGCAAACCGCGATACCGGCCTCGGGAGTCTCGGCGACCAGGACGCGGTACCCCAGTTCCTCCAGATAAGTCCTGGTGACCTCGCGCACCATGTCGTTGTCCTCGACCAGCAGTACGGTTCCGGTGCCGATACGTACGTCGGTGCACCTGCGGTGCGGTTCCGCCGCCGTTGCGCCGTTTATGCGGGGGAGGTAGATCTTGAAGGAGGTGCCGTGCCCGACTTCGGAATAAACGTTTATGAAACCGCCGTTTTGCCGAACGATGCCGTAGACCGTGGCGAGGCCGAGGCCGGTTCCCTTGCCCAGGCCCTTGGTGGTGAAGAACGGTTCGAAAATATGCTCCAGCACCTCGGGAGGCATCCCGCCCCCCGTGTCGCTCACCGTTAGCTGCACGTACTCGCCGGGAATCGCATCGTTCAGGTACTGGCAGCTCTTCCGGCTCAGGTGCACGTTCTCGGTCTGGATCGAGAGCTGTCCCCCGTCGGGCATGGCGTCGCGGGAGTTGACCGCGAGGTTCACCAGTACCTGGTCGACCTGCGACGGGTCCATCTTCACCGTCCAGAGGTCCGCTCCCGGGCGGCAGACCAGCGTGATGCTCTCCTCGATGAGTCTCAAGAGCGTCTTGCGGGCCTCCTCTACAAGCTGGTTCAGGTCCACCGGTCGCGGTTCGATGATCTCCTTCCTCGAGAAGGCGAGCAGTTGCCGGGTGATCTGGCTCGAACGCTGCGCCGCCGCCGAGATCTGGTCCAACGCCTGCCAGAGCACGTGGTCCGGGGTGATCTTCATCTTGGCGAGCTGGGCCTGTCCCATGATCACGGTGAGCATGTTGTTGAAGTCGTGGGCGACCCCGCCCGCCAGCCTCCCCACCGATTCCATTTTCAACGCCTGCCGCAACTGTTCTTCGGTCTGTTTCGCTTCGGTTGTGTCGCGGACCGTGCCGATGGCCCCGACGATCTCGCCGCTTGCGTTTTTAAGCGGCGCCATGGTGTCGGAACACCACCCGGAACGTCCGGTGACCGGGAGCTGGAACGAGAACTCGATGGAGGGGACCGCCTCGCCTGCCAGCACCCGATGAAGCCTCTCGGTCAGTCCGGCATGTTCGATCATGGGGAAGGCTTCCTGCGGCAGCTTGCCGAGCACCTTGTCCGCCGTGTAGCCGGTCATCTGCTCCATGTAACGGTTCCAGACCTGGTAGCGCAGCCCGCGGTCGTAGACGATGATCCCCTCCCTCGCGCAGGCGATGATCTGCTGCACGCGCTCCTCGCTTTCCCGCAGGCACTCCTGCACCTCTAAGCTGCGGAGCTGGGTCAACCCCTGGATGGCGAGGAGCTCGGTGAGGTTGGCGATGAAGGAGAGGTTCTGGTCCAGTTTGTCCTGGCTGATGACCGGCACCCGTTCCATGGCGAGCAGGTAGGCGGCTTCCTCGAAGCCGTACCGTTCAGCCTGGAGCTCGAAACGCCCGCGGTCGGGCGGTTCCAGGAAGAGCTGGCCGGTGAAGATGTTGGCGAGGTGTTCCCCCTCTATGATGAGCGGGGTGGCGGTGTCGGTGAGCCCCATGGGGCAGGTGATCTGGACGTGGCGCTGGTGGTCCTGCAGTCCGCAGGTGATCTTCTGGTCGCTTTCGATGCAGAACTTTTCGGTGGCGGGATTGACGCGGTGGAACTTGGTGCAGATGTCCTGCCACCCGGAGCCGGTCAGGATGTTTCCTTCCAGGTCGATGATGGCGGACGGTATCCCGGATACCTCGTAGAGGCTGTTGAGGATCGTTTGCAGTTTCGGAATGTCGAGGAGCTCTGATATGGAATATCTCATACAGTAACCGGTTTCCCTACGTCCTGTCGAAAAGCCTCTTCAGATTCTATCATGCATAGTTTAGCTCTCCTTTTCTCAGAATGTGTCTGGAACTGTCAATGAGAGAAAAAGAAAATTTCATGGGAGACATCGCAGATTCAGAAAAAGGAGGCGGCTCTGCCAATTCGTGACAAAACGCTGACTGTTTGAAGGCAATTGCCGTCCGGTTTGGGCATAAAAAAGCCGCGTATGGCATGTAATAAGCCAAAGCGGCGGACAGGTGTGTCGGTAACGGAGAGGAAAAGCCGGAAGAAGGGGCAGGGGTGCTACGGAAGGTTGCCTCTCACCTTTCTGAGCAGGCGTATCAGTTCCTGCTGTTCCGTTTCCTCGAAGCCGCGCCAGATCCTTTCGATGAGGTTGCGCGACACCTCCTGGAATACCGGTTTGAGCGCCTGCCCCTTGGGAGAGAGTTTCACGAAGACGGTCCGCTGGTCCTGGGTGCTGCTCGCCTTCTCGACGTAGCCGTTCGCGACCAGTTTGCCGACCAGCGCGGTCACCGTCGACTTGTCGCGCCGCACCGCCTTGGCGAGGTCCTTCATGGTCACCTGGTCGTTGTTGAACAGATGGTGCAGGATGGCGCCGTGCGATGGGGCGAGTCCTTCGATCCCCAGGCGCTTTAGTTCCTGGAGCAGGTGGCGGTTGATCCCGGCGCGGGTGTCGCTTATGAGGGCGGCGATGCTCTTGGTTTCCATGGGAGGGGAATCTAGTTTGACGGCAAACTAAAGTCAAGAAAAAAAACTTGCGGAGCCGTCGGAGCCGTCGGACCAGTCGGACCAGTCGGACCAGTCGGACCAGTCGGACCAGTCGGACCAGTCGCAAGGGGCGGAAGGGGGGGGGGAGCTATTAGCTGTGCTCGAGGCGAAAGGGGATCACCATGTGGAAGGTGCTGCCGTGGTTCTTGCGGCTTTCGACCCAGATGTGCCCCCCCATGAGATGCACCAGCTCGCTGCTGATGGAGAGGCCGAGCCCGGTGCCGCCGTACTGCCTGGTGATGGAGGCATCCTCCTGGCTAAAGGGCGTGAAGATGCGCTCCATCGCCTCGGCGGCGATGCCGATGCCGGTATCGGCGACGCTGATCTTCAGGCGTGCCGTGCCTGCTGCCTGCTCATGAACCTGGACCGAGACGGTGATGCCGCCCGCATTGGTGAATTTGATGGCGTTGCCGAGGACGTTGAGAAACACCTGTTTCACCCGCAACCGGTCTCCCATCAACCCGTCGGGAACGTTGTCGTCGATGTCGGTCCTGAAGGCAAGCCCCTTCCTGTTGATGACCGACATCTGGGTCCTCACCACTTCCGCGATGCTCTGCCTGAGGCTGAAGCCGTGGCACTCCAATTCGATACTGCCGGCTTCAGCCTTCGAGAGATCGAGGATGTCGTTGACGATGGTGAGCAGCCCCTGAGAGGAATCGAGGATGCCATCCACGTATTCCTTCTGCTCCGGCGTAAGGTCGGTGAAGGCAAGGAGCTGCGACATCCCCATGATGCTGTTCATCGGGGTGCGGATCTCGTGGCTCATGTTGGCGAGAAAGTAGCTCTTCGCGCGGTTGGCCGCTTCGGCGCTTTCCCGCGCGGCGTTCAGGTCTCTCTCGGCCTTCTTCCGGTCCGTTATGTCGAAGCAGTAGCCTATGTACCCGTCGAAGCCCCCCTCACCGGAGATTACCGGACGGCCTATGTCGAAGATCCAGCGGTAATGGCCGTCGTGGCGCCGCAGCCGGTACTCGATCTCGAAGGGCTCCCGCTTTCGAAAAGCGCTGAGCCGCTCGCCCATGTAGCGTTCCCGGTCTTCAGGGTGCACCCCCGCGACCCACCCCTCGTCCAGTTCCTGCTCCATCGTCCGACCGGTGAAGGCGAGCCAGGCGCCATTGAGCCAATCGCGCCGATTCTCGCTGTCGGCACGCCAGATCAGGGCAGGCGCCTGGTCGAGTATGTCGAGGTAACGTTCGCCTGTTGAGGCGTGGTGGAGAGATTCGCGGGAAGACGTACTAGACATGGTTGACCTTTGCCGGGACTGCATGCTGCCTTTGGTGAAAACTCGCCCAAGTTGGAGTGTTGCCATTATTATCAAATAATTTAATTCCCTGAAAGGAAATTGTTATGAAAGGGGCTAATAGTGCCCAAATCTCTGACCCGGCAGCGTTTTAAGCGGTTTATGCTGTGGTTAATCGACGGCGAAACCGTACCGACTCAGTACCGACTTTGCTTCACGTCCTTTTAGATAGTGTAAAAACTCGGCAGCTTCCCTGTTCCTCGTGCCGTTTGTTGTCAGTGCCATAGGGTAGATGATAGGTGGGTAGAGCTGCTGCGGCACCGTGAAGAGGATCCTGGCGTGTCTGCCCAAGAGGGCGTCGGTGCGGTAGACGAAGGCCCCGTCGACCTCGCCGCGCTCGGCGTACATCATGCTCTCCCTTACGTCCTTGGCGAGGATCAATTTCCCCTTGAGCTGGGTCTCGAGCCCGGCCTTTCTCATCGCCTCCTCGGCGTATTCTCCGGCGGGAACGCTTTTCGGGCTGCCGATGGCGATGCTGCCCAGGGAAGGAAGATCGTGCATGCCGGAGATCTTGCGCGTCGTGGCGCCGGCAAAGACGAGGGTATTCCGGGTGAAGGTATCGATGGAGGTCGCAGCGACCAGTTTCTTCTCCTTCAGGTGGCTCATCCACTCCTCGTTGGCCGAGATGAAGATGTCCGCCGGCGCGCCGCTTTCGATCTGCTTCGCGAGGGTCCCCGACGCGGCGTAGTTCCTGGTGATCTTCGTTCCGGGGTGCTTTCGGACGAACTGCTCGGCGATCTCGTTCACCGCCTCCTTGAGGCTCGCCGCGGCGGAAACGGTTATCTCACCGGCGACTGCGGGGGCGGTGAGCAGCACCAGGGTGAGGAGGCAGAACGATGCGTGGATCATCTTTTTCATGGCGGGCTCCTTTTCTCGATGGGATAGGCAAGGGGTTACATGACGCGTGCCATGTCGGAGGGGAGGGTGATTGCTGCGCGATATCAAGAGGTTTATTGGCGGGTGCGGCGCCGGTCGTGACCGGGATCTGCAAGAAAAAAGGGCAGGTGCCGTCGTGAGGGCAGCTGCGCGGGGACGGCGAGCGTGACGGATGGGTCTGTCCGATCAGCGGAAGGTGGCGAGAATGTAATCCGCGATGAGGCGCGCGTCGGCGTCCGGGATGGTCCTCTCGTCGAAGCGGACCATCCCGGGACCGGGGTTGCGCATCTTCTTCACGATGTCGGCGGGTGTCGTGATGCCGTGGTCGGCGAGGACGCCGGCGTGCAGTGTCTTGCCGGGGGTGAGGACGTTGCCGCCGTTTGGGTGGCAGGGGGCGCAACGCTCCTTGAAAAGCTGCCTACCCCGCTCGGTTACCACGGGCGGTGACCCGTTCCGCGGGGTGTCGGTGCAGCCGCTCAAAAGGATGGCAGCGACGAGGAAGGAAGCGAGGGTGAGACAAGGCTGCTTCCCCCCTCCCAGCCTCCCCCCTCCGGGGGGAGGAGCGCTTGTGGATGCCGGGGATGGAGGTTCAGGACGGCGGCGCATCGCGGCTAGTCCCTGCAGACGTTGACGGTACGAGAGACCGGGCGGCACTCGACGCCGAACGCGGTGAGTTCCTTGAGCACCGCCCCCTTCATGGTCTCCACCTGCAGGGAGACCTCGTGGGTGAGGTCGGTCCCCATCTGGATGCTCCCCGGCTGCACGCCGATCAGCACCATCTCCCCCGGCGCCTGCCCCATGAGCCGTGCCACGGAAAGGAGGTCCTTCAGCCCCATCTGGTGCGGCGACACCTTGGTCTCCAGGGCGACCGGGAGCTCCTCTCCGGCGAGCCGCACGCAGGTGCCGGGTTCCTTTCCCGTCTCCACCGCATCGACCATGATGAGGTGGCTGCGCCCCTCGAGCACAGGGAGAAGGTCGAGCCCGAGCGTCCCGCCGTCGACGATCTCGACGCTCTTCGGGAAGCGGTACTCGCGCTGCAACTGCTGCACGACCCGTATTCCCACGCCGTCGTCCCCCATAACCAGGTTGCCTACGCCGAGCACCAGGACCTTCGGCGCCGGCTCTTGTTTCATCGAGTTTGCTTTCACCCGTCATTCTCCTTTTTGTTTGACCGTGAACTTGTAGCCGCTGAACATGCTGGAGATCTCGCCTCCGTGCTCCTTTATGTCCATGAGCCAAGCGCTGTAGATGTGGTTGACGACGAAGCCCAGGATGAACCACATGCCCATATGGTGGGCAAGGCGCATCCCCTGCAGGCTGAAAAGCGAATACATGAAGCCAAGCGACTTGAACATGATGCCGCCGGGGGTGTGGGCGGCGTACATGGCGAAGCCGGTGAGGATCATGGTGAGGTAGATCAAAAAGAGCACGAAGTACGCGGTGGTGGCGAGCGGATTGTGCCCGACCGTCTCGGGGACCTCGTGGGAGCGGAGCAGGTAGTAGTTAAGCATCTTTTTGAGCTTTTCCCTCCCCTTGGCGCTGAACATCGGGAAGAAGGCGCGCCAGCTCGCGTGCTCGTTGCCGATGAAGGCCCATACGACGCGCGAGGCGACGCTCACGGTGAAGGCGTAGGCCGCCACGAAGTGCACGAAGCGGATCCACCCCATGGCGTAATCCGAGGGGGAGCTTCCGAGCGATACCGGGTGGCCGATCAGGAAACCGGTCCCGGAGAGAACCACGATGGCGAGCACGTTGATCCAGTGAAACCAGCGCAGCGGCAGTTCCCAGACGTACTGCTTGAACTTGCAACGGTCCGACATGGCCCACCTCCTTGTCTAGGAAGCCTTCACCCTCACCATCTCCCGCCCGGTCGCGTCCAGGACGTGCACGGCGCAGGCGAGGCAAGGGTCGAAGGAGTGGATGGTGCGCAGGATCTCGAGCGGCTTTTCCGGGTCGGCGACCGGCGTCCCCAGAAGCGCCGCCTCGTATGGGCCGGCCTGTCCCTTCGCGTCGCGCGGCGAGGCGTTCCAGGTGGAGGGGACCACGGCCTGGTAGTTGAGGATCTTCTGGTCCTTGATCTTGATCCAGTGCCCGAGCCCGCCGCGCGGCGCCTCGTGCCAGCCGTAGCCGTGCGCCTCGGCGGGCCAGGAGGCGGGGTCCCACTTCTCGTTCGAGTGGATCCTCAAATCCCCCTTGGCGATGTTGCCGATCAGCTCGTCGAGCCATTTGGGCGCCTGGCGCGCGATGACGAGGCAGTCGACGCCGCGGGCCCCGGTGCGGCCAAGCGTCGAGAAGAGCGCCTCGGGACCGACGTTCAGTTTGCCTAACACCAGGTCAACCGCCCCCTTGGTCTCCTTGTGGCCTGAGGCGTAGGCGACGAGCACGCGGGCGAGCGGTCCCACCTCCATCGGCTTCTCCTCGTAGCGCGGCGCCTTGACCCAGGAGTACTTCTTGTCGGTGTCGAGGTACTGGTAGGGGGGCTTGGGACCCGTGTAGTTCGGTTCGGAGGAACCCTCGTAAGGGTGCAGCCCCTTCCCGTCGCTCCCGGCGTCCTGGTACCAGGAGTGTTCCACGTGCTCGGTGATCTTCCTCTGGTCGAGCGGCACCACCTTGGAGATGTCCCGGTTCAGAATCGCCCCGCCGGGCAGCCAGTTGTTTCCCGCCGCGTCGGGGAACTCCGGGTAGCACATGTAGTTGCCGACCCCGGCGCCGATCCCGGCCCACTCCTTGTAGAAGGAGGCGACGGCGAGGAGGTCCGGGATGTAGACCTTCTCGACGAACTCCTGGGCCTTGGCGAGCAGGCGCTTTATCTCGATCAGTTTGTCCGCGTTCAGCGCGTTCTGGGAGTCCGGGTCGACCGGGATCGACATCCCACCCACGAGGAAGGTCTGCGGGTGCGGGTTCTTGCTCCCTAAAATCGCGTGGATCTTGATGATGTCCTTTTGCCACTCCAAGGCTTCCAGGTAGTGCGCCGTCGCCATCAGGTTCGCCTCGGGCGGGAGCTTGTAGGCGGGGTGCCCCCAGTAGGCGTTCGCGAAGGGACCTAGGCGCCCGGAGGCGACGAACGCCTTCAGCTTCTCCTGCACCGCCTTGAAATGGGTGGCCGAGTTGTTGGGCCAGTCCGAGAGCGAGGCGGCGAGCTGCGCCGTCTTTACCGGATCGGCCTTCAGCGCCGAGGTGATGTCCACCCAGTCGAGCGCGTGCAGGTGGTAGAAGTGGATCACGTGGTCCTGGGTGTTCTGGATGGCGATGATGATGTTCCGTATCAGCTGCGCGTTCGGAGGTACCGGGATCTTCAAAGCGTCCTCGACGGCGCGGATCGAGGCGATGGAGTGCACCGTGGTGCAGACGCCGCAGAAGCGCTGGGTCCAGTACCAGGCGTCGCGCGGGTCGCGGTCCTTAAGGATCTTCTCGATGCCGCGGAACATGGTGCCGGAGACCCAGGCGTTGCTGATCTTGCCGCCGGAGACCTCGGCCTCGACGCGCAGGTGCCCTTCAATCCTTGTGATCGGGTCGACAACGATCTTGGTCATCTCAATCCTCCTTGGTGTCTTCGCCCGGTTCCTTGTCCTTTCGCATCGCGTTCAGCGCGCCGTGCACGATGAAGGCCCCTGCAGCCCCGGCGGCAAGCCCCAGACCGATGGCGTCCGCGGTGTGCTCGATGCCGAAGCCCGGCACGTTCGGGAGCCTGCCGTACATCGGGGACATGACATCCCAGAACTGCGGCTCCGCGCAGCCGACGCAGGGGTGACCCGAGCCGATGGGCCAGGCGGTCTTCTCGTTGTAGCGCTGGGTGGGGCAGTTGTGGAAGGTCGCCGGCCCCTTGCACCCCATCTTGTAGAGACAGTAACCCTTGCGGTGCCCGTCGTCCCCCCACGCCTCCACGTACTGGCCGGCGTCGAAGTGCGGGCGTCTCTCGCAGTTGTCGTGGATGCGCTTGCCGTAGGCGAAGAGCGGGCGGCCGTGGCCATCGAGCGCGGGGATCTTGTTGAAGACGAGATAGTGGACGATGGTGGCGGTCAGGTTGTCCGCGTTGCAGGGGCAGCCGGGGAGGTTGATCACGGTGGCGCCGGGAACCGCCTCCTTGACGCCGACCGCGCCGGTCGGGTTCGGGGCCGCCGCCGGGATGCCGCCGTACGAGGCGCAGTTGCCGATGGCGATGGTCGCCGCGGCGTTGCCGCACACCTCCCGGGCGCGGGCGAGGTTCGATTTACCCCCGACGCAGCCGTAGACCCCGCCGTCCTTCATCGGGATGGAACCCTCGATGACGGCGAAGTATTTCCCCTTGTGCTCGGTGATCGCCTTATCCAGGGCTGCCTCCGCTTGGTGCCCGGCGGCGGCCATGATGGTCTCGTGGTAGTCGACCGAGAGGATATCGAGGACGATCTCGCCGACGGTCGGGTTCGCCGCGCGCAAAAGCGCCTCGCTGTCTCCGGTACACCCCTGGAATTCGAGCCAGACGAGGGTGGGGCGTTTCACCTCGTCGAGGGCGCGCGCGACCGAGGGGGCGAAGGATGGGGGGAGTGCCAGCGCGGCGGTCATCGTGGAGCAGAACTTCAGAAAGTCGCGTCGGGAGACGCCGCGTTCCTTCAGTATCCTGCTGATGGAGAAATCAGTGTCGTCTCTTCCCTCTGTTCTCGTCTTGCTCATCCCGGCCTCCCTTTAGCTCACGGCGAAACGATGGACTCTTTGGAGCACGAACCTGAACTGACTGAATTATGATTGTAATAGAAAGATGTTTTATTGCAAGAGGGGAAAGTGCGGCCTATGAGAAAAAAATTCCCACGGCTAGAGGGTGTTGACAGTAAAACGGGAATTGTGACAGTGCGGATGCAGGGGGCCGCCGAAAAGGACTGCCCATTTGTTTTAACGGGGATTCAGGCAGCGTTGTCCGGTTCCCCCTCCCCTTGCGGGAGGGGGCTAGGGGGTGGGGGCAGGTGCCGCATTTGGAACCGATGGCAACGTCACCCACCTCCCGGCCCCCTCCCGTCAAGGGAGGGGGAGAGCTGGAAGCGGTTCGATGTTGACAGTGCAAGTACCGAAGGGACAACACCGGGATTTAGGGGGATTTCAGCGGGGCCGGCAGAGGCAAAATCCCCCAGCTCTAAAAGAGAAAGAAAGGCTAAACCAGTCCCTTCTCCTGCGCGTAGCGCAGAAGCGCCACGCGCCCGTCCACGTTGACCTTCTGGTAGATGTTGTGCAGGTGGACCTTCACCGTCCCTTCGCTGATGCAGAGCTTGCCGGCGATCTCCTTGTTGCGCAGCCCCCCCGCCACCATGCGCACCAGCTCGATCTCCCGCTGGGTGAGCAGGGCCGCCATCTCGCGCGCCCCCGCCTCGCGCTTCAAAAGCTTCTCAAGGGCCTGCTTGGTCGAGCGCCGCTCCAGCCACTGCTCACCGGTGTAAACCTTGCGGATGCACTGCACGAGGAACTGCGGCGCCATCTCCTTCAGCACCACCCCTTGGATGCCGAGCATGACGGCGTCGAGCATGTCCTCGTCCTCGAGGGCGGCGGTCAGAAGCACGAGTCGTGCGCCCAGCTTCTCCTCGTTCACCTTGCGGGCCACCTCGATGCCGGTGAGACCCGGCATGCGGATGTCGAGGACCGCGACGTCGGGGCGCTCGCGCCGGATCGCCTCGAGGGCTGCGGCGCCGTCGGTGCAGCTCGCCAGCACCTCGAAGTCCGGTTCGAACTTGAAGAGGCTCGTCAGCCCGTTCAGGATCAGGGGGTGGTCGTCGGCAAGCACCAGTCGTATGGCCATGTCATGCTCCTTGTTCCACAAGGGGAAGGGTGATGTCGATGCGGGTGCCGCGCTCGCTCGAGTCGATGATCAGCTCGCCGTTCAATGCCTCGATCCGCTCCCTGAGCGTCACCGGCCCGCGTTTCATGTCGCTTAGCTGGTCCTGGTCGTAGCGCCCGTGGAAGGAGAAGCCGTGTCCGTCGTCGGTGACGGTGATCATGACCCATTGGGCGTTGAAGGCGAGGTTCACCTTGAGCGTCGCCGCGCCGGCGTGGCGCACAGCGTTGATGACCGCTTCGTGGATGACGAAATAGATCTCCCGGGCGATGCCCCGCTCAAGCGGCGGCTGGGGGGTGCTGCAGTTGATCGAACAGGTGATTTCCCACTGGCGCCGGACGCGGGCGGAGAGGTCTTCCAGGCGCTTCATCAGGCCGAACTCTTCGGGCTTGCGGCGCGAGAAAAAGCGCTTCAGAGCGTTGATCTGGTTCCTTAAGTCGCGCTGCTCGGAGGCAAGCAGGTGTTGGACCTGCTGGATGCTCTCGCGCGCCGCGGTGTCGTGCTCGATGAGGCGGGCGGCGGTCTCCAGTTGCAGGCCGGCCCCCGCCAGCGACTGCAGCAGGCCGTCGTGCAGGTCGTGGGCTAGGCGCAGGCGCTCCTCGTCGGCGGCTGCCTGCTGCAGCTGTTTCAGCAGCAGTCCGTGGGAAAGCCTCGCCGCGACCTCTCGGGCCACGATCCCCCCCAGCACCAGGTCGTCCGGGGTCGGGTGCCTCTTGTCCAGGGCGACGAGGTATCCGGAAATCTTGTCGCCGGATATCCGGGAAACTACGGCGGAACTGATCTCGAAACGTCTCACGAACTGCCGGTCGAAGGGGGACCCGTGCCACTGCTGCAGCCCACCGGCACTGTTGTAGACCACCTGCGCCTGTTCCTCTCCGACGCCGCTACAGAAAAAGCCGGCTTCGGAGAGGTCCTCCGCGACGATGTTGCCGAAGGTCTCCGGCTCCTCACGTTCGTAGCGCGACCCTTCCGCCGACCAGCTTAGAACGTGCAGCCAGGGCTCATCCGCCTCTTCCCAGCAAAGGACCACGCGTGGCGCATGCAGGATGGCGGCGGCGTGACCGAGCATCCCCGCTCCGTCCGGGCCGGGCTCGTCCGGCAGCGCCGCGCCGGGCCACTGCGACAGCATGTAAAGGACCTCGCGCATCGATTCCTCGTAAGCACCGAGGTAGCCCAGCAACCCCGCAACAACCGCGAGATAAGCGATGCGGATGATGAAGCGGTTCAGCTCAAAACCATGCTCCAGAATGAGGTTGGACGGGTACCATGCGAGGAGCACGGTGACTGCCATGGCGGTGGCCGCGGTCCAGAGCGTGCCGCGCCACTGCCAGCGAAAGGTCGCACAGACGAGTATGAAGATGAAATAGACGAAGAACGGGCTGTTGGGCCCGGTGGTGAGGAACATGAGGCCGGCGAAAACGAGGAGGTCGATGCCGTGCGTGACTAAGTGCAGCGTCTTCCAGCCGAACCCCCTGCGCTGGATGACGAATCCGATGATGACGGAATAAAGGAGATAGCCGACGAGAATGCCGTAGGTGAACCGCGCGAAGCGTGAAGGCTCTGAAGGGTCGAGCCACACGGCGAGGAGAAAGAATGCCGCCAGGATGACGCGCCCGCTGGCGATCAAGTATTCCGCCCGTGTTTTCGAGTGGTATCTCTGCTGCGGCATCGACGTATCTCCGGCCCGAAATGAGGTTCCATCTTCAAGGTAGGAATTCATTCCGGAAGCTCGTCAGATTAATTCCGGCGCCGCATTCTATACATGCGGTTTACGGTACGTCAATGATTTAGCGACGATGTGGGCGATGTGGGGCCGATAATCCACCGCGTGGGAGCTGAACCGCGGATTATCGACCACGAATGAGACTTCGCATGTACCGAAGTCCGGCTAGACCATCTTCTCGAGGATCTCCCCGGCGCTCTTCACGTAGTTGGGGCAGCGCGTCTTGAAAAGCCCCTTCCGGTCCGCTTCCTTCATCCCTTCCTTGGTCGCCATGTTCACGCCGAGAAGCTGCGAACATCCGAGTTCGCCGTGGCGCGCCTTGAATTCCTTGTTGAACGCCTCGATCTTCGGAAAGACCTTCCTTTCCTTGGGGCCGTGGGCGAGGCCCAGCACCATGTAGGCGGCGGTCACCGCGCCGCACTCGTGACCGGTGGTCATGCCGCCGGCGAAACCGGTGGCGAGCCGGCAGGCGAGCTCGGGCTTGATGCCGTAGGCGGGGGCGTAGTTTTCCAGAATGGCCTGGGAGCAGTTCATCGACTTCAGAAAGTGCTTCCGCGCCGCCTCCGGGCGATCGGCCCCCTGCGCCGCTTCCGCAGACGTCTCGACGTTCAGGGTGCCCTGCGCGGCAAGGCACACCCCCAGACAGAGCGATCCCTTCAGCATGGCGCGCCTGCTGATCGGTGCGTTACCCTCTTCCTTTTTCATGACAACCCTCCGGAGTACGGGGAGGCGGTGACGCCACCCGTGCGAATAAATGAATGGTAGCAATATCATAATATTTGCATGAAAGAAAGGTTAAGTGCGATCGGGGGGGGAGGGCTACTCGAGGGACTTCTGGAAGCGCAGCACGCTCACCGTCAGCATGATGAGGGCGATCGCGGCCATGGCCGCCATCTGGGGCCAGAGGAGGTCGAAACCGCCCCCCTTCAGGTAGACGCTTCTCAGCACCACCTCGTAGTAGCGCAGCGGGTTCAGGTAGGTGAGGCGCTGCAGGATGTCGGGCATGCTGCTGATGGGGGAGCCGAAGCCGGAGAAGATGACCGCGGGCATGATGAAAAAGAAGCTCGTCACCATGGCCTGCTGCTGGGTCGCGGAGACGGTGGAGATGAAGAGCCCCACCCCCAGCATGCAGAGGATGAAGAAGACGGTCCCGGCGCCGAGGACGAGAAAGCTCCCGTTCAGCGGCACGTGGAACCAGAGCGTACCGGCGGCGCTGATGAGTGCGGTGTCCAGAAGGCCGATCAGGAAGAAGGGGATGGTCTTTCCGAGGATGAACTCGACGCGCCGGATCGGGGTCACCATGATCTGCTCCAGGGTGCCGATCTCCCGCTCGCGCACCACGGCGAACGCGGTCAGCGTCACGACGATCACGAGCACGAGGTTGCCGATGACGCCGGGGACGAAGAACCACTGGCTGGACATGTCCGGGTTGTACCAGGGGCGCCTTTCCACGACGATCTCCGGGAGCCCCCCCGCCAGCGCGGGCGCCTGCCGTGCAAGCGTTTTCAGCCGGTACTCCCGGGCGAACCCCTGGGCCACCTGGTTCACGTAGCCCAGCCCCACGAGGGCGGTGTTGGAGTTGCTCGCGTCGACGACCACCTGGAGATGGGCGGTCTCCCCTTTGCCCAAGTCGCGGGCGAAGCCGGAGTTGATCTGGAGCGCCATGGTCGCCTCGTCCCGGTCGATGAGCTCCGGGATTTCACGCCGGTCCGAGAGGCGGCGCACCTCGAAGTAGCGGCTTGCCTGGAAGCGGGAGACGAGGTCGCGGCTCACCTGGCTGTTGTCGTAGTCGACGATGGCCACCGGGACGTGCTTTATCTCCAGCGTCGCGGCGTAGCCGAAGACGAGCGTCTGGATGACCGGCGGCGCGAAGAGGAAGAACCGCGCCCTCTTGTCACGGATCACGTGCAGGAATTCCTTTATGAGCATCTGGCGCAGGCGGCCGAGCATGATTTCCCCCTAGGTGAGCTTCTTGCGGAAGATGCGCGTCGCCGCGAGCCCCAAGATGGCGGCGAAGAGCGCAAGCCCGAAAAAGTCCGGCCACATGTTGAAGACCGACGACCCCTTCAAGAAGACGTTGCGCAGGATCGCCATGTAGTAGCGGGCCGGCACGATGTGGGTGATCCCCTGCACCACCGCCGGCATCTGGTCGATGGGATAGACGAACCCGGAGAGGAGAAAGGCCGGCAGGAAGGTGGCGATGAGCGAGATCTGGCTCGCCGCGAGCTGGGTCTTCGCGACCACGGAGAAGAAGTAGCCAAGCGACAGCACCACGGTGAGAAAGAGGGTGGTGCTCAGCAAAAAGACCCAGATGTGCCCGCGGAAGGGGACCTCGAACCACCAGACCGCCATGATCGCGCAGACGCTCGTGTCGATGAGGCCGATGGCTACGTAGGGGAGGAGCTTGCCGAGCATGATCTCCAAGGGGGTGACCGGCGTGGAGATGAGCTGCTCCATGGTGCCGCGCTCCCACTCGCGCGCGACGGTGAGCGAGGTGAGGAAGGTCCCCACCACGGCCATCACCATGGCGACCACCCCGGGGACGATGGTGACCATGCTCTCCAGGTTCTCGTTGAACCAGGTTCGGGAGTCGACGCTCAAGGGGGCACGCACGCTTCCCTGTCCGCGGGCGCGCAGCCACTCTAACTGGAGCTTTGCCGAGTGCGCCTGCGCCACCGCCTCGGTGTAGCTCATGCCGAGGCTCGCGCTGTTGCTGTCCGTGCCGTCGAAGATCGCCTGGATGCGTACCGCTTGTCCGGAACCGAGCCTTGCCGAGAAGTCCGGCGGGATCACGATGCCGATCTGGCAGGTCCCGGCGTCGACGGCGTGCACCAGTTCCGGGTAGTTGCCTACCGAGCGCACGACGTTGAAGTATCGGGAGGACTGGAAGCGCTTCAGGAAGTCCCGGGAGGCCTGGCTCTGTTCCCGGTCGTAGACGTAGACCGGTATGTGCTTCGTGTCGAAGCTGACGCCGTAGCCGAAGGCTAAGAGCATCACGATGGGCATCGCGATGACGATGCCGATGCTGCGGGCGTCGCGCCGGATCTGGATCATCTCCTTGCGCGCCATGGCGCGAAGCCGGTTCCAGTTCATGCCTGCTCCTTTTCCCTGCGCCCTTTGAGGCTCGTGAGCGAGACGAAGACGTCCTCGAGGGTCGGGCGGATCCGCTCGATGCGGGAGACGGCGATGCGGCGTTCCCCGAGATAGCTCTTAACCTCCGGGATAGCCCGTTCCGCGTCGGGCACGACGAGGTGAAGCGCGTGCCCGAAGATGGCGGCGTCGGTGACCCCGGGCGCCTCCTGGAGAAGTTCCAGCGCCTTCCCCACCTGGTCGCATTCGACGAGGAGCAGGTCCCCCTCCATGCTCTTAAGTTTCAGCTCGAGCGGCGAGCCGGAGGCGACGATCCTGCCGCGGTCGATGAGCACGAGCCGGTTGCAGTATTCCGCCTCGTCCATGTAGTGCGTGGTAACGAAGACGGTCACCCCTTCGTCGGCCATGCGGTGGATCAGCTCCCAGAAGAGACGGCGCGAGATGGGATCGACGCCGGAGGTCGGCTCGTCGAGAAAGACGATGGGAGGGCGGTGCAGCACGGCGCAGCCGAGGGCCAGGCGCTGCTTCCACCCGGCGGCGAGCGTCCCGGTGAGGAGGTGCTCCCGGCCGGTGAGTCCAGCCATGTCGACGGCCCAGGCGATACGCTCGGCCGCGTCGGCCTGGTTCACCCCGTACATCCCCGCGAAGAAGCGGAGGTTCTCGATCACCTTCAGGTCGTTGTAGAGGGAGAACTTCTGCGACATGTAGCCGATATTCTGGCGCACCCGTTCCGGTTCGCGCGCGACGTCGACCCCGGCGACCAGCGCCTTCCCCGAGGTGGGGTGCAAAAGTCCGCAGAGTATCCTGATGGTGGTGGATTTCCCGGCGCCGTTGGGACCGAGAAAACCGAAGATCTCGCCGCGCGACGCCTCGAAGGAGATGTTGTCGACCGCGGTGAAGTCGCCGAAGCGTTTCACGAGGTCCTGCACCACGACCGCCTGGGGCTGACCGTTCATGGCTTCTCCCCCTTCTTCTTTTGCACCGCCTCCACGAAAAGGTCCTCGATGCTGGGCGCCACCTCTTCGACGGAGTCGACCTCGAGCCCCGCCGCGGCGATGCGGGCGCGCAGTTCCGGGATCATGCGCCCGGGTTCCCTGACGACCAGGTGCAGCCCGTCGCCTACGATCATCATGGTCGAGATCCCCTCCATGCCGGAGATGAGCTCCTTCACCGGGCGCGGTTCGGCGCAGACGACGGAGACCACGGCGCCGTCGAGGTTCCCCTTCAGGTTCTCGGGCGTGTCGCAAAAGAGCATGCGCCCCTCGTGCAAGAGCGCCACGCGATGGCAACGCTCCGCCTCGTCCAGGTAGGCGGTGCTGGTGAGGATGGTGACCCCCTGATCGAGGAGCGTGTAGAGGATGCGCCAGAAGTCGCGGCGCGACACCGGGTCGACCCCGTTGGTCGGCTCGTCGAGGAGGATCACCTCCGGGGTGTGGACCAGGGCGCAAACGAGCCCCAGTTTCTGCTTCATGCCGCCGGAGAGTTTCCCCGCGAGCCGCGAGCGGAACTCCACCATCCCCGCCGCCTGCAACAGTTCCGCCGCGCGCGTCTCCCTCTCGGCGCGCGCAACACCGAAAAGGTCGGCGTAGAAGCGGATGTTCTCGTCGACGGTGAGTTCCTCGTAAAGCCCGAAGCGCTGCGGCATGTAACTTATGTGCTGCTTGGCCCCCTCCGGGTCGCGCGTCATGTCGTAGCCCGCCACGCGGGCGCTCCCCGCATCGGGGGCGAGGACGCCGGCCAGCATGCGCATGGTGGTCGTCTTGCCGGCGCCGTCCGGGCCGACGAGGCCGAAGATCTCGCCGCGCGCGACCTTGAAGCTTAACCTGTCCACGGCGCGAACGTCGGGAAAGGACTTCGTGAGCCCGTCGAGCTCTATGGTGAAATCGTCGGCGCCCATGTCACCTGGCCGCCGCGTCGAGGTGCGCGTCCGCCGGCATGCCCGGCTTCAGTTCGTGCGCCTGGTTTTCCAGATCTATCTTGATACGGTACACGAGGGTGACCCGCTCCTTGTGCGTCTCGACGCTCTTCGGGGTGAACTCCGCCTGCGAGGAGATGAAGGAGACGCGCCCCTTGTAGCTCTTGCCGGGGTAGCTGTCCGTTTTCACCGTGGCTACCTGTCCGAGTTTGATCCGCCCCAGATCGGTCTCGCTCAGGTAGCCGCGCAGCCAGAGGTGATCCAGATCGGCGATGGTGACCACCGGCGTGCCGGGGGAGACCACCTCGCCGAGTTCCGCGTGCCGCACCAGTACGACGCCGGTGATGGGTGCCTTGAGCGTCGCGTAGCCGAGCTTGATGCGCGACATCTCGAGCGCCTGCTCGGCCGAGCGGACCCCGGCCCGGTTGATGTCGACCTGCTCTCTTCTCACCCCTTCCTTCACCTGGTCGTAGTTCTGTTTTGCCCGCTCAAGCCCGGCGCTGCTTCGCTTCAGCGCGGCCGCCGCGGTATCCCGCACCTGGGCCGAAACCTCGTCCTTCTCGTAGAGCGCCTGGTAGCGCGCGAGGTCGTGCTTTTTCAGCTCGAAGTCCGCCTGGGCGTCGAGCACCGACTGGTGGGCCGCCTGCTTCTCCTGGGGACGGCTTCCTGCCGTGGCAAGCCCCAGCTCGGCGCGACGCGTGCCGAGGTTCGCCTCGTCGATGCGCAACTGCTGCTGGTAGTCCCCCTGGTCCAGCCTGGCGATGACGTCCCCGGCCCGGACCAGTTGCCCCTCTTCCACGGGTAGCTCGGCCACGCGCCCCGGCACCTTGAAGCCGACCACGCTCTCGTGCGCCTCGATGTTGCCGGAAAGGGTGATGGTGTCGGCGTCGGCCCGGTTCCGGTTGCGGCTGACGAAGAAAACGGCGGCGGCTGCGGCCGCTGCCAGGATGACGATGGGGATCAGTTTACGTTTCATAGGTTCGTGTCCTCGTTACGGTTCGATGCCCAGGAAGAGCCGGTACGCCTTTTCCGTGTCGCCCAGGGCACGCGCGAGCGCGATCTTCGCCTCGACGTGCTGCGCCAGTGCGTTCAGTTCGTTGTCGCGAGCCCGCGCCAGCGCGTCCTGCGCCGTCACCACCTCGATGTTGTTGGCCACCCCGTTTTTGAAGCGGTCGCTCGCGTACTGCAGTTCCTTCTCGGCGAGGGTGAGCCCCTGCCGGGCGGTGAGCACCTGGTCGGATGCGGAGTTCAGGTTCAAAAGCGCCTCGCGGATATCCTGCTCCACCCCGAGCTTCAGATCGGCGATCAGCTCATCGTTTCGCTTGAGCCGGCTGTCGAGCTCCAGGCGCTCACCCTTGCGGTCGTGGTCGAAGAGGTTCATCACCATGTTCACCTGGATCATGCCGGAGGGGTCGAGCTTGCTCATCTCCTGGCCGCTCGTGCCGTAGTTGCCGCTCAGGACGATCCTCGGGAGGTAGCGCGAGCGCGACGCCTTCATCTGCTCTTCGAGGGAGGCGCGCTGGGCGAAAAGGGCGCGGTAATCTGGGCGGCTCTCGAGCGCCGCCTGCACCGCCTGCTCGATCTGCGGGCCCTCAAGCTTCTTGAAGGCGAGCGTGTCGGTGAGGGCGATGGGGGTGCCGAGGTCTAGGCCGACGCCGCGGGCTAGGGAGAGACGGGCAAGTTCCGCGTTGTTGCGGGTGACGAGAAGGTACTGACGGTCGTTGGCGAGCTGCACCTGGGCGCGCAAGACGTCGAGCCCGTCGGCGACGCCCGCGGTGCGCTGGTCGCTGGCGAGCTTTTCCAGCACCTCCGAGGTCTCCACCCGGCTCTTGGCGGTCGCGACCCTTGCCTCGGCGTACGCCGCGTTCACGTACTGCACGGCGACCTGGCGGATCACCTGGCCGCGCGCGTCCCGGTAATCGAGCTGCCTCGCCTTTTGCTCCTCTTCGGCCGCTCTTATCGCGTGATAGCTCTGCAGGTCGAGGATGTTCTGGTCCGCGTAGATACGGAAGTCGTAGCTCGTGAAGGGGCCGACTACGGCGCGGGCGTTGGGAAGGGTGATTCCCTGCGCGCTGAGGTTGCGGGTCTGCCATGCGAACGGGGTCTCGAGGCGCAGGTGCGGCAGGTAGTTGGCCAACTTTCGTTCGCGTGTCCCCTCGGCCTCGTCCGTGCGTGTCTTCGCGAGCAGCGCGTTAAGGTTCCTGTCGAGGCCCCGGGTGATCGCCTGGTCCAGTGACAGGGGGAGGGGAGGGGGACTCTCGGCGTGTACTGCCCCGGCAGCCGACCAGAGCGCCAGGGAGAGGGCCAACACTTTCATGATCTTTGCAGTCATGGCGTATCCTTTGTTGCCTGTCGCTACTTGGGCAGGACTCCGTTCACGAACAGTTCGATGCTTCTTTTCATGCTCTCTTCGAGCGGGTCGACCGGAGCGAGCGACCAGGTGATCATGGTCCCGAAGATCATGCGCTGGAACCCCTGGGCGATGTCGAAGGGGGAGAGGTCGTTGCGCAACTCCCCGTGCTCCTGGCGGTGCCCGATCAGCAGCGCGAGCTGCCGCACGTTGCCGTCGATCGCCTCCGCCATGCGTTTTTGTACCGTGTCGCTCGCGAACACGGCGGTCAAGAGGCTCTGGATCAGGCCCGGACTCTGCCCCTGCTCGATGGTAAGGGTGAGCGCCAGCTCCAGCAAGAGCGGGGCAAGCGGGCGGTCCGAAGCGCGGTTTGCGGCCACGAAAGCGGCCACCCTCTCCATCTGCAGTTCGCGGTAGTCGAGGAGCACGCTTTCCTTGTTTTCGAAATAGTTGAAGAAAGTCCCCTTGCCTACGTCGGCGGCGGCGGTGATCGCCTCGATGGTGGTGGCGTTGAAACCGCGCTCGGCGAAGAGTTTGAGCGCGGCCCGGAAGATCTTCTCCCTGGTCTGCTCGCTCCTCTTGGCCCTGCGCCCGGGCTGGGGTGGGGTGGAAGGGGTGACCTGTTCCACGTTGTCAGTCATTGCGGTCTCCTTTTGAAAAGTGACCATCGGTCAGAAATGACTGTAAGTCATGTTTACCCCTTTGTCAAGCAGTCGGGAAAAAATGCAGGTAGGTTGAGGCAGAGAGGCAAAAGGGGGGAGTATGCGCGGCCTTTGGAAGAGCAGGCTAGAGCGAAGAAAGAAGGGGAGAGCGAAGAAAGAAGGGGAGAGCGAAGAAAGAAAGAACCGGGCGAGTGTGACCGATCGCAGAGAGAAGCGCTTTTTTTCGTACGGACCGGGAGGAGAGAGGACTCAGCGGATGGTGTTGCCAGGCAGAACGCGAAAAGGGCTTACAGTGATTAGCTGTAAGCCCTTGAATTTGGTGGCTCCCGAGGTAGGACTCGAACCTACGACACACGGATTAACAGTCCGCTGATCTACCGACTGATCTACTCGGGAATATTGGGTTCTTCGCCCTGTGCCGCGAAGAGATTACGTGTATAGCATAGTGGTTTTTGGCTGTCAATAATATTTCTGCTGCTCTTTCCATCCAACCGGCAACTTTTTTTGAATACAACAAACTGCTCTCTGAGAGCCACGGCGAAAGGAATGGTTGCATGGCATGACTCCGACGGATGATCCAAATACTGTCGGAGAAGTTATGCCGCCCCCTGTTGACTTCCTGCAGGCCGACAAGATATATTCAGGTTCTGTTATGCATCACCGACGTTGACCGGCTTTCAGAAGGATTTCCATGACCTCGCAAACAGAAAGACTCTACCGAACCGCGGCTGTCCTCGCCCTGATCACCATTTTCTACAACATCGTTGAAGGTGTCGTGTCGGCGTGGTTCGGCGTAGAGGACGAATCCCTGGCACTTTTCGGCTTCGGGCTCGACTCCTTCGTAGAGGTCGTCTCGGGCGCCGGGATCTGGCACATGGTGCGCCGACAGAGGAACAATCCGGACCGGAATCCGGACGACTTCGAGCAGCGGGCGCTCAGGATCACCGGTTTCAGCTTCTACGCCCTGGCGGTCGGGCTTCTCGTCACCGCCGTCTACGATACGCTCCGCCTGCATGCTCCCACCACCACCTTCTGGGGGGTGGTCGTTTCCTGCGTCTCCATCGCCTCGATGTGGCTGCTGATCCGGCAGAAGGTGAAGGTCGGCAATGCCCTTGGTTCCCAGGCCATACTGGCCGACGCCGCCTGCACCCGCGTCTGCCTCCTCCTCTCCGTCATCCTGCTCGTCTCGAGCGTAGGTTACCAGTTGACCGGCATCGGCTGGCTCGACTCGGCGGGCGCCTTGGGCATCGGCTGGTTCTGCTTCAAAGAGGGAAAGGAGGCCTTCGACAAGGCGAGAGGCATTCCCTGCTCATGCAGTTGAAGCAGTGCTGGTTAGCCGGTGGCTAACCCCGTAGAAGGATTTAGCAACTGATTTTGTCAGAAAAAAATGGACCCCTCTTGCAGGTCATGAGAAAGGGTGCTACCCTTTTTAATGTGTAATCTGATGCTTTTGTTTTAACAAAAGGAGGGGGCACAATAATGCTTGAGGAGTTCAAGAAGTTCGCGCTTAAGGGGAACGTCCTTGATCTAGCCATTGCCGTTGTCATCGGTGCGGCGTTCGGCAAGATCGTCAGCTCTTTCGTTGCAGACATCATCACCCCGCCTATCGGAAGGCTTCTGGGGAACGTCGATTTCTCTTCCCTGTTCCTAAACCTCTCATCCACGCCGGTCCGCTCCGTTGCGGAAGCAAAGGCTGCCGGTGTCCCGGTCATCGCCTACGGCCTTTTCCTGAACGCCATTTTCGATTTCCTCATCATCGCTTTCGCCCTTTTTCTCGTTGTGCGCCAGATAAACAGGATGATGCCGGCTCCTCCTCCCCCGGTGACCACCAAGGAGTGCCCGCACTGCTGCACGCAGATACCGGTGAAAGCTGTCCGCTGCCCCAACTGCACATCGAACCAGGACTGACGCTTCAGCTAGCGCTGCCTGGAAATACCAAGGAGGTACCTGATGAAAAAAACTTTGCTGCTTCTTCTTGCTCCGGCGTTGATGCTGGGCATCCACACTGAGGCCCGTGCCGCGGTCAAGGCGGAATCTTTCTCCCTGTCTCCCTACGTTGGCGGCTTTACCTTCATCGGTAAAGAGCACCTGGAGACGATGCCTGTTTACGGTCTGCGTGCCGGCTACAACTTCACCAAGAGCCTCGGCCTTGAGGCCGTCTTCGATTACGGCAGCACCGAGGGCAAGAAAAACAGCGGCATAGGCGACGGCGTGGACGTGTACAACTACCACCTCGACGCCCTGTACCATTTCATGCCGGACTCCCAGTTCGTTCCATACGTCGCCGCGGGCTTTGGCGGGCAGTCGAGAAATTATCCCGGACCTGCGCACACCGACCGCACTTCCTTCAACTACGGCCTGGGCGCCAAATACTTCCTGAGCGACGCGATGGCCCTCAGGGGGGATGTGCGCCACCTGGTGCTCAGGGATGACGGAGAGGCGTTCCACAATCTGGAATACACCGTGGGGATGGACTTCATCTTCGGCGGTGTCAAAGAAGCCCCTGCTCCTGTAGCAGCCCCGGCTCCCGCTCCCGCACCCGCTCCCGTGGTCGTGCCTCCGCCCCCGGCGGCGCCTACCGACCGGCTGAGCATCTCCCCGGCTTCGGTCACCAAGGGAGAGACGGCAACCCTTTCCTGGAACTCGGAAAACGCTACCAAGTGCGTCATCGAGCCGGGGATCGGTCCGGTCCCGGTTTCCGGGACCATGACCGTCACTCCGGACTCGACGGCGTCCTATACCCTCGTTTGCGACGGGGCCGGCGGCACCGCCAAGAGCCTCGCCAAGGTGGACGTGGTCGCTCCGCCGCCTGCACCGGTACCGGCCCCTGTCGTCGTTCCCCCGCCGGTCGTACCCGCGCCGGAACCGGCCAAACTGTGCAAACCGACGGTTATCAACATCCACTTCGATACCAACAAGGCCGATATCAAGCCGCAGTATCATGACGAACTGAAGGCGCTGGCCGACTTCCTTAAGGAGTTCCCCAACGCCAAAGGAACCATAGAAGGCCACACCGACAACGTAGGGGACAAGGCGGCCAACATGAAGCTCTCGCAGCGCAGGGCGGATAGCGTACGCAACTACCTGATCAAGAATTTCGACATCGCACCGGATAGGGTTAAGGCAGTCGGCTATGGCCCGACCAAACCGGTAGCCAGCAACAAGAGCGCGGCAGGAAAGCAGCAGAACCGCCGCATCGAGTCCAACTTCCGCTGCGAATAGACATTAGCGGCTGAACACGCAAAAGGCGCCCCTTGCATGCAGGGGGCGCCTTTTTTATTTGCTGAATATGCGCGGATCTGCTGGAAGAGCAACATGCGCAGACTGGCAGTACACCGTTGACGAAGCATGCGAGGTGCGGGAAAAAGAGACCCTTGCCACTTGGTGTTTCGTGCGGAGTCAGTGCCGGTTCTTTGTTGCACGTCGCGCAAAGGGTGATAGCCTATCCCATGTCTTTTTCCGGGGGTGAAATAGAGGAGGAAGGCAAAATCAAAGCCTAACAACATAGGAGGTGTCAGATGAAAAAGTACCTGCTTTTTGTTCTGGTTCCGGCGCTGTTGTTCACCATGCTTCCAAAGGCTCACGCAGAAGTGAAGGCTGAAAGTTTTTCGCTCTCCCCCTACATCGGCGGCTACACCTTCATAGGGAAGGAACACTTGGAGACCATGCCGGTATACGGCCTGCGCGCGGGGTACAACTTCACGCGGCATTTCGGCCTTGAGGCGGTCTTCGACTACATCTCGACGGAAGGAGAGAAGAACAGTGGTATCGGCGATGTCGACGCCTACAACTACCATCTCGACATGCTCTACCACTTCATGCCGGAGGCACGGCTTGTCCCCTACGTCGCCGCCGGCTTCGGCGGTCACTCAAGGGAGTACCAGGGGGGCGAAGACATGTCGCGTCCCGCCTTCAACTACGGAGTCGGTGCGAAATACTTTCTGACCGACGCCATGGCCCTTAGGGGGGATGTGCGGCACCTGATCCTCAGGGACGAGGGGGAGACGTACCACAACCTTGAGTACACCGTAGGGGTGGATTTCGTCTTTGGCGGCGTAAAAGAGGCACCTGCCACCGCCGAGGCGGCGCCTGCTCCGGTCGCCGAGGAACCTCCGCTCGAGCCGGTTCCGGCCGCCGAGCCTGCACCGGGGCGCTACAAGTACTGCGTCACCCTGCACGGCGAATATGACATCAACCGGGCCGTAATCCGCGATGAGGAGAAGGAAGAGATAGCCGTTGTCGGTGAGTTCATGAAGCAATATCCGACGACCACCGCGGTCCTCGAGGGTCACACCGATAACGTAGGGGCTCCGGAGTACAACCTGGAGCTTTCCAAGCGCCGGGCCGAGTCGGTGGTCGACTACCTCGTCAAAAACTACGGCATAGAGCGCTCCCGGCTCGAGGCCAGGGGGTACGGCATGTCCCGTCCGGTGGCACCCAACACCACCGACGAGGGACGCCAGGCCAACCGTCGCGTAGAGGCCATCATCGACTGTGCCTTCGACGTAAAAGAGGTGAAGCCTCCCGAGCGGCTCTGCATGGGACTAGTTGTCGACTTCGATACCGCCAAGGCGGACATCAAGCCGCAGTACCGGGACGAACTGGCCAAGGTCGCCGACTACATGAAGAAGTACCCGACCACGACCGCGGTCATAGAAGGGCACACCGACAACGTGGGTGGCTACGACTACAACATGAAACTCTCGCTCGAGCGTGCCGAGAACACGGTCCGCTACCTCGTGGACAACTTCGGCATCGACAAGAGCCGGCTTTCCGCGAAGGGGTACGGATACACGCGGCGCATCGCCTACAACAACACGCCAGAGGGGCGGGCAAAGAACCGCAGGATCAACGCGGTCATCGACTGCGTGGTGAAGAAATGAGTCTTGGCGGAAAAATCTGAAGTCGTAGCGAAACAAGAAAGGGGAAGCCGCATCCGGCTTCCCCTTTCCTTTCTTTAACCGCCGCCACTCGGTCCGTGGCCCCTCCCCCCGGAGGGGGGAGGTTGGGAGGGGGGAAGGCTGATCTAGCTGCTGCGCTCCCCCTCCCTGCCCTCCCCCTCCGGGGGAGGGGATGCTGCTGCGATTCACACGCCCTATACCTGCTTTGCCTAACCTATCTCCTTGGTGATGAGGCGCTGCACGGCGCGGAGCATTTCGTCGACGTCGGCGGTCCGGTAGCGCTCTCCCTGCCCGCTGATGAAATCGGCCTTCATGTAGCACCAATCCTTAACCCGCTGGTAGGTTCCCACCTGGTAGGCCTTCGCCTGGTAAAGCGCCTCGTTCATCTCCTCGGTGCTCCCGACCGGGATCCCTTTGCCGCCACAGACGAGCATCAGGAATTGTTCGAGGAGAACCGAGGCGAGAATACAGGCCGTGTGGTTATCCCCGCGTTTCAGGAAGTCGGAGGTCCTGCCGCTCAGGTATTCAAGCACGGCATGGTCCAGGAAGAGGCGGATCTCGGTGAGTCCCCCCTGCTCGAACTCGGTCCGCGCCGACTGCACGATGGCGCGGCAGTTGTCGAAGCTTTCCTTGTAGGTGATGTTGATGATCTTCGCGTAGATGGACTGGAAGTTGCGGTAATAGGCGCTTTCCTCGCCGAAGACCTGCTGCAAGAGGCTCAGTGCCGAGTTGGCCCAGTCCTGGAAAAGTTTGGAGTCGACGGTGGCGGCGATGTCGTTTATGAGCTGCGAGGAACTGACCTTTTTGGCCTTTTCCGCGAGTTCATCGAATTTCCTGCTGATGGTGTAATCGAGCTTCAGCATGCGGTCTTGCTCCCTCTGGGGCTTCGGTCCTGTAAACGCCACTTAACTTATAGTTTTGACGAAGAAAAGTCAACGGGCGATGCCGGCTTCATGCCGGGGAGACGCTGATGCGGGGAGCCTGCAGCCTGCGCCCGACGATAGCGCGGTGCCGCGAGCGGAGCGCCGCCAGGTCCCCCTCGAGGAAGGCTAGCCCCTCCCGGTCCGGGGTAGCCTCCAGGTAGCGGTCGACCAACTGTCCCATGAAAAGGTTGTAGCTCCTGGTGGAGGAGCCGTGCGCGTAGTTCCTGCCGGGAAAACGGCGGATATCGCCGTCGCATGCGGGGGAGATGTGGTACAGCTCGTGGAAGATGGTGATCAGCTTCTCCCGGAAAGGGAGTTCGAGAAAGCGGGGAACCAGGAAGTAGATGACGTAGAGCATCTCTTCGCCGCGGTGGGTGATGCTCGGCATGGTGCACAGCACGCTGCGCCGGCCGCGCCGCGCCTTGACCGAGCGCTCCCCACCTTCAAAGCGCAGGGGGTGGATCTTGGCGAGACTGCCGCCGCGGCCGGCCCTTCCGCTGGAGACGCATACCAGGAGCCTCTCCGGGGCGATGTGTTGCAACTCCGGGGTGCGGGCGACTATGTCGCAAATCAGCCGCTCCAGCTCCCCGGTCAGGTTCAGCGTGGTCATTGCACTCCGGACAGTTTCAGTTTGTGACAGAAGAGGCAGCGCATCGGCCCGTCCTTGGGTTTAACCGGGTGCTTGGCCGGGAACGGGATGCCGCCGGGTTCGGTGTTGTGGCAGGCGGGGCAACCCTTGTCTGCTTCCATCTTGCTGCCGGTCTTTTTGAACAGCTCGTAGGACGGCTTATGGGCATCGTCGAGGGGGACCCGCTTGGTCTTCTCCTCGCCGGAAATGAGATAGAAAACGAGAAAAACTACGGCTACCAGGCCGATGAAGATCATGTCTTTCTTGCCGATACGCATGTACCCTCCGGGGATTGAATGTAGCGGCGAGGTTAAACGGGCCGCGTGTAAAATTCAAGCAAAAACCAACTACCTAACGCAAAGGCTCAAAGCCGCAAAGAGAACCTTTAGAAGGTTTGAAACAACAGCGTTTTTTGTTTTTCTTCGCGCCTTCGCGTCTTTGCGTTGAATAAAGCTTCTGAAGCCTTTGTTTCAGCCGTTGGAAGCGCAGCCGATGGCCCCGTTGTGCTGGGGATGTTTCGGGATGATGATCTCCATGCCGCACTGCGCCCGCAGGAGGGTGATCATCGCGCCGTTTAAGGCAACCCCGCCGGTGATGACCAGGGTGTCGGAGGGAAAGCGCTTCAGCATCGGCATGACCCGCTTCACCAGGGTGAGGTTCACCCCGGCGCACAGCCGCGCTACCGGGTAACCGCGCAGGATCTGGCCGATCAGTTCGCTCTCGCCGAAGATGCCGCAGGTCGCGTCCAGCGCCACCGGCTCGTCGCAATGGGAGGATAGCTCATCGAGGCTCACTTCGAGCACCGCGGCCATGTTCTCCAGGTACCGACCGCTCGAGGCGGCGCACTTGTCGTTCATGACGAAGTCGGTGAGGCGCCCCGCCACCACTTGGGCGACCTTGGTGTCCTGCCCACCCATGTCGAGCAGGGTGAAATCGGCGAGTCCCGTCTGGGTGCGCGCTCCGGCAACGTGCGCCTTTATCTCCGAGATGACGCGTGCGCCGTGCAGGTTTATGCTGTTGCGGCCGTAGCCGGTCACCGTGATCTGCGCCTCGCGCAGTTCGTCGGCGCTGAAGATGCCGCTTCCCTCGAGGTCAAGCGAGAGCTCGTCGTCTACGATGCGGCCGTACTTCTTGTAAAAGGCAATGGTATCGAGATCGGCGAGGCGCAGGATCTCGCCGCCGCGCATGAGCGCGAACTTGGCCTTCCTGCTTCCCAGATCTATTCCTATTCTCAAAGCTTCTGACACCTGAACGGTTCTCCTGTCACTGCCTGCCGGGGCTACTCTATCTGAGTTGAGTGCCCGTCTCTTTTCTCGTCCCCGTCTGCTTGCCAATTCGGGACGTCATTGTATATTTGGTCACGGACTTGCCATTGCCGGAGGTCCGCTTCAGTTTCGATCCTCGAGCAATTCCAGAAAACCTTCCAGCCTGATCTTCGTCCTTGCGTCGACGTTGCCGGGCTTGTCACCCTCCAGCGTCAGTACCGGGAGCTTGATGCTCTTTCGGAGCACCATGTCCTCGATCTGCCTGAAGCAGAAGGACTGCACATAGTGGATAACCCCGTCCACCTTCCTCTTTTGCAGCTCACGGCCGATGTCGCCGATGCGGTGAAAGATATCGTAGGGGTAGCTGTAGGCGCGGTACTGCTCCACCAGGTCCTCTATGCCGTAGGGCATGCTGAACTGCCGCTGGGTCTCGTTGAAGACCACCCTCGCGCCGATTTCCTCGAGGAAGTCGTAGAGCCCGGAGACGATGGGGGGGACGCCGAGGAAGGCGAGCCTGATGGGCTCCTTTCTTTCCGGCCGTTGCACCGCCTCGGCCAGGAAGGCATCAACCTCGGCCTCGAAGGCGTCGAGGTCGCCGTTCATGTCCGAGGTGCAGACCTGGAAGTAGTGGTTCTCCTCGCCGGTGACCCGGTTCTCCTGCCAGGTGAGGCGGTCGATCTCATGCACCTTCGCCCTGATCCGGTCCAGACGCTTCTTGGCGGCGTTGACCTCGTCCCAGCCGACGCCGAAACAAGACATGAGCTTCTCGATCTCCGCCTTCAGGGGGGCCGCCTCCCGGGTGCCGGGGTAGGCAAAGGGGTAGACGCGCACGCCGTTCAGCGAGAGCACCTCCATGAGGGCTTTCGTGTAGCTGCAGTCCCCTTCCGTCACGGCGACCATCTCGGTGATGCCGCTTGCGACCACGGCACCGTAGATACCCTTGATCCAGGCGCATACGTTTCTGGGGAAGCCGGTGAGCTCGGCATCTTCTATCAGCGAAGCTTTTTCGGGATGGGTGATGAAGATGTTGTTCAGGTCGATGGGGGCCACCCCCGCCGCGACCAGGACTTCCAGCGGAATGGTGGTGGTAAAGCCTACTCTGCGCAAAAGGTCTACTCCGTCTTGATGAAGAATAAATAGATGAGGAACGCGCCGATGGCGAGCCCGCCGAAGGCGAAGGGAAGGGTCGTGGAAAGGTTGAGCGTTTCGCCTTCTACCGGCATGGTGAAGTGGATCAGGAGCAAGAGGGAAAAGGTCGTGAAAAGGGTGGCGAGCACGAATTTCGACTTGCGGACCACCGCGTAGAAGGCAACGATCAAAAAGCCGAAGACGAACCAGGGATTCGAGAGCGCGCTCTTCACGGTCAGGTGCCGCGCGAAATCGACCATGTTTGCCGTTTCAAAGGGTGTGAGCTTTTCGGCGAGGTTCTGCAAGAAAGTTGCTTTGTCCATGTTTTCTCCTAGCAACCGCTAGATTATATGCATATCGGATAATTTGGCAAGAAGTTAAACCGGCGGCATATTACCAGCCTCACCTCAAAACTCGGCAGTACATGTCGGGAAGGAGTTCACCCATGGAAGATCTCAAGTCGACCCCGCTGCGCGCAGCTCACGAGGGGCTCAAGGCGCTCATGGCCCCCTTCGGGGGATGGCTCATGCCGATCCAGTACGCAGGGATCATCGCCGAGCACAGGTGGTGCCGGGAGAAGGCGGCCCTTTTCGACATCTGCCACATGGGTGAGTTCCTCTACAAAGGGGACATCGTCGCGGACGGGCTGGAAGGGGTCTTCACCTTTTCGGTAAAGGGGATTCCGGTCGGGCGCTCCCGCTACGGCTTCCTCCTGAACGAGGATGGAGGCGTGATCGACGATCTCATCGTCTTCCGGCTCGCCGAGGACGAGGCGATGATCGTGGTGAACGCGGCGACCACCGACAACGACTTTTCCGTGATCCGCTCGCGCCTCAAAAATCCCGCCGTGCTGACCGACATCTCTTCCCGGACCGGCAAGGTCGACCTGCAGGGTCCGTTGTCGCGCGAGATCATGGTCCGGCATTTCGGTCCGCAGATCCAGGACATCCCTTTCTTCAAGTTCGTCAGGACCCGCATCCTCGATGCCGACGCCATCGTGAGCCGCACCGGTTACACCGGCGAACTAGGCTACGAGATTTTCCTTCCCGCCGACAAGGTCGCCCGGCTTTGGGAACTCCTGCTGGAGGAGCCCGATGTGGCTCCGGCGGGGCTCGGGGCGCGCGACCTGTTGCGGCTTGAGATGGGTTACTCCCTTTACGGCAGCGACCTCGACGAAAAGATCACGCCGCTTACCGCCGGCCTTTCCTCCTTCGTGAACATGGAGAAGGAGTTCATCGGCAAGAGCGCGCTGCAGCGCGAGCTGGCGCAAGGCTCTGCCAAGGCCAAGGTCGCCTTCCGGGTCGATTCCCGGCGCGCCCCGCGTCACCATTACGAGATCCTGCACGAAGGGGAGCAGGTCGGAAGCGTAACGAGTGGCGCCTTCTCCCCGATGCTTTCCTGCGGCATAGGCCTTGGCCTGGTGAAACCGTCGGCCGCAGCCTTGGGGACGAGGCTCGTCATTCGGCACGAGCGGGTCGAGATGGAGGCTGAGGTGGTCGAGCTTCCCTTCTACACCGGCGGTTCCTTGAGGGCGTAAGCGCAGGGGACCGGCTCCGCAGGGCCTGTCCCCTTACCCTGGTACGATAACTCCCCTCCCCCTCCGGGGGAGGGTGCCCGGAGGGCGGGTGAGGGCGCTGCCACGAAGGGATGTCACGCCTGATGCGACGCCCTCACCCCGACCCTCTCCCGGAGGGAGAGGGAGGACTGACAGTGCTGACTTCTCGGCATCCATACTAAAGGAGGATCATCAATGGCAAAGTTCTTCACGAAGGAGCACGAATGGGTCGAGGTGGCGGGCGGGCAGGCCACGGTGGGGATCAGCGAGCATGCAGCCCACGAGTTGGGGGACATCACCTACGTTGAGCTTCCCAAGATCGGCAGGAGCGTGAAACAGTTCGACACCCTGGCCGGGATCGAGTCTGTGAAGGCGGCAAGCGACATCTACGCGCCGATATCCGGCAAGGTGGTCGAGGTGAACCAGGCGCTCGACGAGGCTCCGGAACTGGTGAACCAGGGTGCGGAAGCCCAGGGATGGATCTGCAAGCTCGAAGGGGTGGACGAGGGGGAGCTTGCCGCCCTCATGGACGCCGCCACCTATAGCACGTACCTGAAAGGACTCTAGCGATGGGATACTGTCCGAACACGCCGGATGACATCCGGGAGATGCTTGCCGTGATCGGCGCGGGGAGCGTCGAGGAACTCTTCTCGTCCATACCCGCCGGGCTCAGGGCGAAATCCTTCGATCTCCCCCCCGGGATGTCGGAGCTGGAACTTACGCGTCACATGAAGGAGAAGGCGGCCGCCTGCGGCGCCGACGTCGTTCCATTCATCGGCGGCGGCATCTACGACCATTTCATCCCTGCCGCCGTCGATCACTTGGCCTCGCGCGCCGAGTTCTACACTGCCTACACTCCGTACCAGCCCGAGTGTGCGCAGGGAACCCTGCAGGCGCTCTACGAATACCAGAGCACCATCTGCCGCCTGACCGGGATGGAGGCTTCCAACGCCTCGCTCTACGACGGCGGGACCGCGGTTGCCGAGGCGGCGCTCATGTCGCTGCGCATAACGGAGCGGCACAAGGTGATCCTCGACGCCTCAGTGAACCCGCTGCACCGCGAGATCGTCACGGGATACCTGCACGGCCTCTCCGCTGAAGCGGTGCAGGTGGAGCCAAAGGGTTGCGCCTCCGACCTCGACCGCCTCATGGCCGCCATCGACGGCGAAACCGCCGCGGTCATCGTGCAAAGCCCCGACTTCTTCGGCAACGTCCAGGATTTCCGGGATCTGGCGCAGAAGGCGCACGAACACGAGGCGCTCCTCATCGTCTCCTGCTACCCGATCGCCCTCGGACTCGTGGCGAGCCCCGGGGAGATGGGGGCGGACATCGCGGTCGGCGAGGGGCAGAGCCTCGGGAACCCGGTTTCCTTCGGCGGTCCGTACTTCGGCTTCATCGCCACACGAAAGCGTTTCATCCGCAACCTCCCCGGACGCATCGTGGGGGAAACCATAGATCACCAAGCCCGGCGCGGCTTCGTCCTCACCCTGCAGGCGCGCGAACAGCACATAAAAAGGCACAAGGCGACCTCCAACATCTGCAGCAACCAGAGCCTGTGCGCCCTGCGCGGCCTGATCTTCTGCGCCGCGCTCGGTAAAAAGGGGTTCGAGGAGCTGGCCCTCTTGAATTACGACAAGGCGCAGTACGCGAAGTCGCAGCTCGCCTCGGTGAAGGGGGTGGATCTCCTCACCCGAGGCGCCACCTTCAACGAGTTCACCTTGTCCCTTCCCACGGACGCCTCCGAAGTGGTACAAAGGATCCTCGAAAAAGGAGTGGCGGCGGGTGTCCCGCTCGGCCGGTACTACCAGGGGATGGAAAAGGCGCTGCTCGTCACCGTCACCGAAAAGCGGAGCAAGGATGAGATCGACCGCCTGGCGGTCCTGCTCGAGGAGGCGTTATGGAGCTGATATTCGAGAGATCCGTCTCCGGCCGCGCGGGCGTCCGGGTCCCTTTGAGCGACGTTCCGAAGGCCGCCCCCCTTTCCGAAGCGCTCAGGCGGCAAGAGCCGGTACGGCTTCCCGAGGTGAGCGAGCTCGACCTGGTGCGGCACTACACGAACCTTTCGCGCAGGAACTTCTCCGTGGATACCAACTTCTATCCGCTTGGTTCCTGCACCATGAAATACAACAGCAAGATTAACGAGAACGTGGGTGGGCTCTTCGCCGGTTGCCACCCGGTGCTCGCCCTGCTGCCCGGCGGGGAGAACCTGGTGCAGGGGCCGCTCTCCCTGATCCATGGACTCGAGCGCCAACTAGCCGAGATCACCGGTATGGACGAGGTGACCACCCAGCCGCTTGCCGGGGCCCACGGCGAGATGACCGGCATCATGGTGATCGCCGCCTACCACAAGGCGCGCGGCGATAACAAGCGGAAGTACGTCATCGTCCCCGATTCGTCCCACGGCACCAACCCGGCAAGCGCCGCCATGGCGGGGTACGAGATCGTCACCGTCCCGACCGCCCCCTACGGCGACATGGACCTCGATCTGTACCGGCAGGCGATGAACGAAGAGGTGGCGGCGGTGATGCTCACCTGCCCCAACACGCTCGGGCTCTTCAACCCGCACATCGCCGAGATCTGTGCCATAGCCCACGAGGCGGGTGCCTTAACCTACTACGACGGCGCGAACCTTAACGCGATCCTCGGCAAGGTCCGCCCCGGCGACGTGGGCTTCGACGTGATCCACGTGAACCTGCACAAGACCTTCAGCACGCCGCACGGAGGAGGTGGTCCGGGGAGCGGACCGATCGGGGTGCGCGGAGACCTGGTGCGTTACCTCCCCACGCCGCGTGTGGTGCGCCGGGAGGACGGCGGCTTCACCGTCGAGGACCATCCCGAGGGGATCGGGCGGGTCTCCGACTTCTTTGGAAACTTCGGGATCATGGCACGCGCCTATGCCTACATCACCATGCTCGGGCGCGAGGGGCTCATCGAGGTGAGCGAGCAGGCGGTGTTGAACGCAAACTACATGATGGCGCGGCTCAAGGAGGAGTATGAGCTTCCTTTCGACCAGACCTGCATGCACGAGTGCGTATTTTCGGCTGTCCGCCAGATGGAGCACGGCGTGCACTCCATCGACGTAGCGAAGTACCTGGTCGACCGCGGTTTCCATCCGCCTACCGTTTACTTCCCGCTCAACGTGAAGGAGGCGATCATGATCGAGCCGACCGAGACCGAGAGCAGGCAGACCATGGACGCCTTCATCGAGGTGATGCTCGAGGCGGCAAGGCTTGCGAGGGAAAATCCCGAGCGTCTGCACGAGGCGCCGGTGACGACGCCGGTAGGGCGCCTGGACGAGACCCGGGCGGCAAGGGCGCAGCAGGTGTGCTGCGAGTGAATTTATGACTACATGGCGACTGATAGATACCGGGCCGCTGGACGGCCCGGGGAACATGGCACTGGACGAGGCGCTCCTCAACTGTTTCCAGAAGGATCCGACGCGTCCGGTATTGCGCCTTTACGGCTGGAGCCCCGCCGCGCTTTCCGTCGGGCGCTTCCAGGACGCGGCCGCGGCGCTCGATCTCGATCTCTGCCGGGACGAAGGTGTTCCGGTGGTGCGCCGCATGACCGGCGGCGGCATCATCTACCATGCCGCTGAGGTCACCTACAGCATCGTTTGCGCGCCGGATCACCTCGGGAGCAGTGGGGTGAAGGAAGGCTTCAGAAAGCTCTGCGGGTTCCTTCTCGGCACCTATGAGCGCCTGGGGCTCGATGCCCGTTTCGCCGTCGACCTGAACCCCTCCGAGGAACGCCTCGGCGAGCGGACCGCCTTCTGCTTCGCCGGAAAGGAGGAGTTCGACGTGGTGGTTAACGACCGCAAGATCGGCGGCAACGCCCAGCGCAGGCTCTCCGGCGCCATACTGCAGCACGGCTCAATTCCGCTGGAAAGCAGGGTGCAGGAGGGGCTGCGTTTCCTGAAAGAACCGGCCCCGGGGGCGGCACGCTCGGTGAGCCTCGCGGAGCTTGGGCGAAGGCCGGAACCGGAGGAGCTGAAAGAACTCCTTGTGGCATCGTTTAAGGAGCGCCTGGGCGTTGAGCTTACGGCGCAAGGGCTAACCCCTGAAGAGGCCGTTGTGGCGAAGAAGCTTGAAGAGCACAAGTACCGTTGCCGGCAGTGGACCCTCGAGGGGCGCTGCTGATGCAGGAACAGAGGGAAAGGGTGGAAGCAGTGGACCAGTTGCGAAAGCCGGAATGGCTGCAGAAGAAGATCACTCCGGCGGCCCACGCGGAGATGGAAGGGCTTTTAAAGGAGCTCAACCTGAACACGGTCTGCCAGCAGGCGCGCTGCCCGAACATAACCGAATGCTTTAGACAGCGGCAGGCGACCTTCCTGATCCTCGGGCGGGCCTGCACGAGGCTTTGTTCCTTCTGTTCCGTCTCGAAGGAAACGCCGCTTCCCGCGGAACAGGGGGAACCGGCCGCGGTTGCCGAGGCGGTCTGCCGCCTGAAACTCTCCCACGTCGTCATCACCAGCCCCACCCGCGACGATCTCCCGGACGGCGGCGCCCGCCATTACGCCGCGACCGTTGTGGAAATCCGCAAGGCCTCTCCGGCGACCAAAATAGAACTGTTGATCCCCGACCTGCGCGGCGACCTGGAGGCCCTCAAGGTGGTGCTGGCAAGCGAGCCGGACATCCTCGGGCACAACCTGGAGACCGTTCCCCGGCTTTACGCAATCCGCTCCGGCGCCGATTATCAGAGGTCTCTGAAACTGCTGGCCGATGCGCACCGGCTGAGGCCTGATCTCAAGACGAAATCCGGGCTCATGCTCGGGCTTGGCGAGGAGGAAGATGAACTCGTAGCCGTCTTCGAGGATCTGGTTGCCGCAGGATGCAGCTACCTGAGCCTTGGTCAGTATCTCGCCCCCAGTCGACAGCATTACCCGGTGCAGCGTTTCGTCGAACCGGAACGCTTCGAGGCGCTGAAGGAGAAGGCGCTTCTCGCCGGTCTCACCCACGTCGAAAGCGCCCCTTACGTGCGTAGTTCCTACCTCGCCGAGCGCTACCTCACCGCCACCCCACAGCCTTAACGCTGCAGGACCACCACGAGGCTTTAATTTCGAAGCAGTGAGCATGGCATCACGTTCCCCCCTTCGCAAAGGGGGCGCGAGGTCACGCACGGCGCTTCGTGGCCCCGCAGGTTCCATTGTCACCAGCCGCAGTCCTACAAGAAAATCGTCCTCTTCCCGCTATTTCCGATTCTCTTTCGCGCATATCCTGTGACCATGGACACTGTTATGGAATGGCAGCTTTCTGCCTTTGGGGGAGACTATGCGGGCGTTGATCGTCGAAGGGAGCGAGGCGAAACGGGTCTTGTTGGAGAAGATGCTGGCGCCTCATTGTATCGTCGAATCGGCGAGGGACGCAGAGGAGGGGGTGCGGAGGTTTGTCGCAAGCTACCAGAGCGACGATCCGTTTGCCATAGTCTGTACCGCCGTTGCGCTTCCCGGAATGGGCGGGACTGACCTGGTAAAAAAGATCCGCCGCCTCGAAAAATACTGGCCCGAAGAGAAAATCTCGCCGCGCACCGTCTTTTGTGTCTTTCACGACCGCGTCGGGGAGGGAGAGCGGATCGGCTTCGAGTTCCTGGGTGACCAGTTCATCTTCCACAACCAGACGCCGTGCGACAAGGTGGGGCTCCTTTCCGCCATAGGATTCAGCCGTGGGGTTTGGTCCAGTTTTCGTACCCTTTCGGCGCGGGCCGCCGCCTCGGCGAGCGGGCAAGCTGAAGTGCGGTGGTGGCAGTAACTGGATTCTTTATAGCGAGTTTCCCGCTGTGCAGTGGTGGCTGTCGCAGCTGGTTGGTAGCACGCGTTTCCTCTCCTTTTGCTCCAAATTCGGTCCTATTCCCAAAGGGAGCAGCCACTGGCAAAAGCCAGTGGCTTTTTTTGTCATCACTCCTGCATGCTGTCGAGCACATGCTTCAGGTGGGCGAACCCCGAGGCTGCCGTAGGCCAGCCTGCATAGAAGGCAATGTGCGTTATCGCTGCCACCAGCTCTTCCTTTGTCAGCCCGTTTTCCAGCCCCTTTTTGAGGTGGAACTCCACCTGTTCGATACGGTTCAGCGCTACGAGGCAGGTGACCGTGATCAGGCTCTTGTCCCGCGGCGAGAGTTCCGGCCGCTCCCATATTTCGCCGAAAAGGAAATCCTTGGTGAGCCTTGCGAACTCCGGTGCAACCGCCTCCAGATCGCTCATCCCTTTACCTTCTTCTTGTTTTGCCATCGCCGCCTCCGTGTTTTATATCAAGCCGCCTCTGCTATGCCGAGCTTCTGCAACCATTCCGACAGTTTCTCTCCTGCTCGTTTGACCTCTCCCCCCCGGATGGCGATGCCGTCGAGCACCGTAGCCCCGGGGCAAAGCTCGGCGATGTCCCTTGCGCTTCGCCCGAGACCCGTCCCTTCATGGGTGATGAACGGGAAGATGGCTTTGTCGGTCAGGTCGTGTCCGGCGAGAAAGGTCATCACCGGCGGCGCCACCGTATTCCACCAGTTGGGGGAGCCTACGAGGATGATGTCGTAATCGGCCGGGTCCGCTACCGTTACCTTCAGTTCGGGGCGGTGACGTGACTGCAATTCCCGCTTCGCCTGGGCGACGACCGTGTCGTAATCTTGCGGATACGGGTGAGCCGGGATCAGTTCCAGCAGGTCGCCCCCAACCCTTTCGTTGATCTGCCTGGCGCATTCCCGCGTGTTGCCGGAATGAGAGAAATAGACGGTCAGTACCTTCCAGGTCCCTATGTTTTCCTTGCTGCTTTTCTTGCTCATCGAAATCCTCTCAAATAAAATCCAGTCCCAGTTCCTTGAGCTTCGCCGTCCCCGGTTTCGTGCTCTCGGGATCCCATCCCCGGTCCTTGTAGTAACGGGTGAGCATGGTCTCGAACTCCTTGCGGTCGAGTACGGCTCCCTTCTTTGCGCCGATGGTGAAGGCATCTTCGAAGAAACGGTCGGGGAGCCTGTCGTCGGCGCGGCGGAAGCCCTCACGGTAGTTGAACACCTTCTCCAGGTTGAAGATGCGCTCTCCCGCCTTCTCGAACTCTTTCTTGTCGTACTCGTGCCCGGTGATCGCGCTCAAAAGCTCCAGCATGGGCTCCTCCAGCGCCGGCTCGAAGGTGGGGAAAAAGCACATCCCGGTGGAGTCGAGCATGGCGCGCCTGTTCTGCATGGCGATGTTGTCGCCGCTCATGTGGCAGGCGCCCCGCGAGGCGGTGGCGTAGGATAGCCCCCTCGGCTGGTTCGCCTGGATGTTGTGCGCGGCGAGTTCGAGCCCCTTCACGTGGATCGCGAACTTCTCGCTCCCCTGGCCTATGTGTCGCGCAAGCCCCGCCACACCCTTGCCTGCCAGTTCCCCCACGCCGTCGCGGGCGGCGATCTTCTCGATCATGGCGAGCGTCGCGTCCACGCTCCCCCATTTGAGGTCGATGCCGTCGAGGAATTTGCGGTCGATCATCCCCTTCTCGTAGGCCTCCATCAGGAAGCCGATCACGTTGCCGGTGGAGATCTGGTCGAGCCCGAGGTCGTCGATGACGGTGATGGCTTTGAGAAGTCCCGGCATGTCGGAGATCATCAGGTTGGAGCCGAGCATGACGCCGGTTTCGTACTCAGGCCCGTCATGGACCACGCCGCCGTACTTCCCCTTGGTGACGCCGCTTTTCTTGCAGGCTAAAGGACAGCAGAAACAGGCAATGTCCCTTACCCACACGTCGCGCCGCGCTGCATCGCCGCCGATTTTGTCCGCCTCCGTGAAGGTCCCTTCGCGGTAGTTGCGCACCGACTCGGTCCCGGCCTTGCTGTTGCCGACAATGGCCCGCGCGGTTCCCTGCTCGGCCCATGACTTGGCGTAAGCGGTGCCGTAGAGCGCTTTCCTCGCCTTTTCCAATGCCGCGAGAAAGCGCTCGTGATCAGCCACGCTCGGCTGCCCCGTCCCCTTGACTGCGATCCCTTTCAGGTTCTTGGAGCCCATGACACAGCCTGAACCGCCGCGCCCCGCAGCCCTTCCGGCGGTGTGGATGATGCTGGAATAGGGGACGAGCTTTTCACCGGCGGGGCCGATGTAGACGGTCTTGAATTTGCGGTCGCCGAGCTCTTCGAGGAACGCTTTGTCGAAGGCGTCGGTACGCATCCCTCTAAATTTCCGGGCATCCCGGATTTCCACCTTGCCGTCGTCGATCACGATGTAGCTGAGTTCCTTGGCCTTTCCCGTGATCACCAGGCCGTCGTACCCCGCGAACCTAAGCTCGGGGCCGAAAAAACCGCCCATGTTGGAATAGGTGACCGTAGAGGCATGGGGGTGATCGGAAGCCATCGGTGCCGTGATGGGAGACTTGGTGACCACGCAGGTTCTCGAAGAGGACGGCACCGGCAGTCCGGAGAACGGTCCCGGTATGAACATGAGCGGGTTTTCCGGGGACAGCGCATCGACGCCGGGTTTCTTCAGCCGGTCCCATAGGAGCTTCATACCGAGTCCCTGGCCGCCGACAAACAGGTCCAGGTCTCGGGAGGAGACGGGGACCGTCTCGCTTTTCCCCGTGGAGAGGTCGACGTTCAATATCTTGCCGTAGTATCCTGGTTTCGCGCTCATTGGGCACCTCCGAAGCTGGTCGTGCCGTACCAGTTTCTGGCCAGCTCCGCCGCGATCTTTTCCGGCCCGAGGCCGTAGAATTTCCTGTCCCGCCTGACCTCCACGTAGGAGAGGGCGCCGAAGGGACAGCGCTTCACGCACTGCGGGTCGCCGCCGCAAAGCGTGCACATCCCTTCCGGGCGTCCCGTCTCCGGGTTGGGACGGATGACGCCGGTGCGTTGCGAGGCGCAGGCCTTGGCGCAGCTTTGGCAGCCGATGCAGCGTTTTTCATCGTTACGCATGGTGTGCGTCGCGTCGTCGCGGTAAAAGGCACGCCGGCCGCGCGGGTCCGGTTCGACCGGACATGCCTTCGCGCACGGAGTGTCGGCGCACATGGCGCAGACGCCTGCCACGTCAACATCGGGGTTGAAGCTGTGCACCCGGATGTTCGCGTGGATCGGGTTGCCCAGTCCCGGGAGTTCCTTCCCCTTGACCGAAACCGGCCGGTTACGTGAGGCGCAGGCCGTCTCACAGGTCCGGCACCCCGTGCACTTGCCGTAATCCACCACGATCATCTTGAGGGCCGGTTCGCCGGAAAGGGCCCATGCGGCCGAGTGCACCCCGAACTGCCCGAAGAGTACCAGCGCGCCTCCACCTACGCCGACTCCCTTGATGAAGTCGCGCCGGGTGACCCCTCTCCTGTTTTCCTTGTTTTCCGTCGTCATGTCAGCCTCCTTGCCTGTTTGCATCGTTCCTACGCAGGATCGTGGGGACGATCTCTAACAGGCACCTTTAGTTCCCCCTCCCCTTGCGGGAGGGGGTTAGGGGGTGGGGGAAGGCGCCATCATTTCCGTATCTTGCGGCTTCACCCTCCCCCCCGGCCCCCTCCCGTCAAGGGAGGGGGAGGCCTCAAAGGGCGATTCTCCCGGAATTCCCTGTTTCATCGTTCCTACGCTCCAGCGTGGGAACGCAAAGCCTCGGACGCTCCGGCGTCTGCTTAGGGGACGCTGGAGCGTCCCCCAACGTGCGTTCCCACGGAGGACCGTAGGAACGATCTCGAAGCGCCGCGGGTGACCTCGCGCTCCCCCCTTTGCGAAGGGGGGACGGGGGGGATTTGCCTTGGTGCCGTTTCGCACTCACTTCCCTCAGCGTTGTCCATGGACCGCATCAGGCTCAGGCAGCAGGGCGGACGTGCCGGCATGTGGCGCGTCGACACTCGCCCACCAGTGCCTGTACGGACCCGTCTCGTGCTGCAGTACCGGTTCACCCATCACGGGGAAGGCTACCTCGACATAGCGTGCCTGTGCCAGTGCCGCAAGCCGGTCGAAAGGCTCGCGCCATCCATGCATGGCGAGGTCGAAGGTGCCGTTGTGGATTGGCAGGAGCCTTTTGCCCCGCAGGTCCAGGTGCGCCTGGATCGTCTCCTCAGGCGTCATGTGTACGCCGGCCCAGTTCGCGTTGTAGGCGCCGGCCTCGATCATGGTCAGGTCGAAGGGGCCGTACTCGTCGCCTATCCTTTTGAAACCGGAGAAGTAGCCTGAATCGCCGCTGAAAAAGATCCGGAAGTCCGGAGCGAGGATCACCCACGAACCCCACTGTGTCTTGTTCCTGCCGAATAGCCCGCGGCCTGAGAAGTGACGGGACGGCGTTGCCGCGAAAAGGACGCCGCCGACCTTGATCGACTGCCACCAGTCCAGCTGCCTGATTTTCGCGGACGGGACGCCCCACTCGGCGATGATGTCGCCCACCCCGGGCGGCGTCATGAAGTATTCCGTTTTCTTGGCCAGTGCAACGATGGAGCGCCGGTCGAGGTGGTCGTAGTGATCGTGGGAGATGATCACTCCCTTTATCGGGGGGAGTTCTTCGATGCTGATCGGCGGCTTGTGAAATCTGAGCGGCCCGGCGAAAGGAATCGGCGATGCGCGGTCGGAAAATACCGGATCGGTGAGCCAGAACGCGTTCTGCAGCTTCAACAGAACGGTGGAGTGCCCGAGACGGAAGACCGTGTTGTCGGGTGCCGCGAGCAACTGCTCACGGGACATCTTCCGGACCGGAATTTCCCCGGTGGGAACGGTGCCGGCCGGCTTGTTGAAGAAGAAGTTCCACATCACCCGGGCGCTTTCAATGAAGCTCCCCGTCGACATCACTGCCGCGTCCTGCTGCGAAGAGTGGCTGGGGCTTTTCTGCCCGGATGTGCTGCTGCCGTTGATAGATGCTGCCGCCATGGCGGTTAGGCCTCCAATACACAATACGGTGAAGACGTATCTTCCCGCCCGGGAGCCGGGAACGGTCCGGGCGAGAAGAAAATGGGAGCGGCGCCGGGTCCAGTGACGGACCCGGCGCCCTACTGCGTGCAGTAACCACATGGGGATTACTCGGACTTGAGGGAGGCCATGTCGATGGAGAAACGGTACTTCACGTCCGACTTCACCAGCCTTTCGTACGCCTCGTTGACCCGCTGGATGGGGATGATCTCGACATCGGAGGTGATGTTGTGCTTGCCGCAGAAATCGAGCATCTCCTGGGTCTCGGCAAGCCCGCCGATCAGCGAGCCGGAGACGCTGCGCCTGCCGAAGAGAAGGGCGAAGGAGGAGAGGGCGAGCGGTTTGTCCGGCGCCCCGACCAGGGTGATGTTCCCCTCAAGACCCAGCATGTTGATGTAGGCGTTCAGGTCATGATCCGCCGCGATGGTGTCCAGGATGAAGTTGAAGGTCCCCGCGTGCTGCTTCATCTGCTCGGCATCGGTGGAGATGATCACCTCGTCGGCACCCAGACGCAGCGCGTCCTCCTTCTTGCCGGGGGAGGTGGTGAAGACGACGACGTGTGCGCCGAAGGCCTTGGCGAACTTCACCCCCATGTGCCCGAGGCCGCCAAGACCCACCACGCCGACCTTCTTCCCTTTGATGTCGCCCCAGCGGTGGATGGGGGAGTAGGTGGTGATCCCGGCGCAGAGAAGCGGCGCGACGCCTGCCAGTTCCAGGTTGGCGGGGACGCGCAGCACGAAGTGCTCATCGACCACGATGCTGTCCGAGTATCCGCCGTAGGTGACTCCGCCAAGATGCTTGTCCGGAGAGTTGTAGGTGAAGGTAGCGTTGCCGCAGAACTGCTCGAGGTCCGCCTTGCAGCTCGGGCAGGTGTGGTCGGAGTCGACGAGGCAGCCGACGCCCGCGAGGTCGCCCGCCTTGAACTTGGTCACCGCGGAGCCGACCTTGGTGACGCGCCCCACGATCTCGTGTCCCGGCACGCAGGGGTAGATGGTGGGCATGACGCTTTGCCACTCGTCACGCACCGTGTGCAGGTCGGAGTGGCAGATGCCGCAATAAAGGATCTCGATCTGGACGTCGCGTTCGGTCGGTTCCCGGCGCTGGATGACGGTGGATGCCAGCGGTGCGGTTGAGCTTGCGGCGGAGTAGGCTTTTGCTTTGTACATTGTTTATCCTCCTGTTTCTTGTGTTGTGCTAGCGGTTGGTCAGCTTTTCCAACATCTCGGGATAGCGGGCCCCTTCAACATGGATCTTGGCGGCCGCGCTGTCGATCTCGCGCAGATCGTCAGTGCTCAGGGTGACGTCGGTCGCGCCGATGTTCTCCTCCAAGCGCTCGAGCCTCGTGGTACCCGGGATAGGCACGATCCACGGTTTTTGTGCCAAAAGCCAGGCGAGGGCGATCTGCGCCGGAGTCGCCTTTTTCTTCCCTCCGATGTCGCTCAAGAGATCTACCAGTGCCTGGTTCGCCTGGCGGGCCTCCGGCGTGAAGCGGGGGAGGGTGGTGCGGAAGTCGCTGCTGTCGAAGGTCGTACTTGCGTCCATCTTTCCGGTCAGGAATCCCTTGCCGAGGGGACTGTAGGCCACAAGGCCGATGCCGAGCTCTTCGAGGGTGGGGAGTATCTCCTCCTCGGGGCGCCTCCACCAGAGCGAGTATTCATTTTGCAACGCCGCCACCGGCTGTACCGCATGGGCGCGGCGGATGGTTTGCACCCCCGCCTCGGAGAGGCCGAAATACTTCACCTTGCCTTCCTTGATCAGTTCCTTCACCGCTCCCGCGACCTCCTCGATCGGCACGTCGGGATCGACGCGGTGCTGGTAGAAGAGATCGATGGTGTCGATCCTGAGCCGTTTGAGCGAGGCTTCGGCCACTTCCCTGATGTGTTCGGGACGGCTGTTCAGCCCGGGAGTCGCACCCTTCATTCCCCTGGGGTCCCTGCCGGGAGCGATGTCGAAGCCGAACTTGGTGGCGATCACCACCTTGTCGCGCAGCGGCGCGAGCGCCTCGCCGACCAGCTCCTCGTTGATGAACGGGCCGTACACTTCAGCCGTGTCGAAGAAGTCTACGCCGCGCTCCACTGCGGTCCGAAGCAGGGTGATCATCTCCTGTTTGTCCTTGGGCGGGCCGTACGAGAAGCTCATTCCCATGCACCCGAGGCCGAGCGCCGAAACTTCGAGACCGCTTTTACCCAGTTTCCTTTTTTGCATTCCGTTTCTCCTTTTGTAGGACTCAAAACCGCCGGGGTGCATGGAGGGCCAGGCACATCCGCAAATTTTACCGCAGTGTGCCTCATGCTCCATCCCGCAAACCGGGTAATCCCCTTTTGAGGATGATCAGATCCTACTACCCGGAAAGAAAAGAGAGGTAGACCGATTCTGTCTATTTTTTGCCTGATCCTGCGATCGCTGCAAAAAAAGTTGTAAAGCTCGCGTGGCTTGAGTAGGATGCCATCAGGTGAACTGTTGAAAAAACAAGCTGTTGAGCGGATGGTTGGAGGTGGTGTAAATGGACGCTGCTATCGAGAGTTTGAAGTTTAACATTGCACGATGGACCGAAGCTGGGGAGCTTTTCGATACCGCGATCCCGGGGCTGGCGCTTTTCAAACGTGAAGAGGTGACCGAGCCGGTCAGCGGGATGTACGAACCGAGCGTCTGCCTGGTCGTTCAAGGCGCCAAGAGGGTAAAGCTTGGAGAGGAGACCCTGGTTTACGACGCGAGGCACTTTCTGATCACCTCGGTGCATCTCCCCACGGTGGTCCAGGTCATCGAGGCGAGCCCGGAAAAACCGTACCTCGGTCTCAGGTTGCTGCTCGATCTGCGCGAGGTCTCGCAACTGATGTTGGACAGCAACCTTCCGCAGCCGCGTACGCAGCAGTCCAGCCGCGGTATGGCGGTCAGCGAGGTGACCCATCCTCTCGTCAGCGCCTTTAAACGGCTCGTCGATCTGCTGGATGATGAAAACGACATACCGATACTAGCACCGATGATCCAGCGGGAAATCATCTACCGTCTGCTGGTGGGAGAGCAAGGGGCGAGGCTGCGGCAGATAGCCTCGGCGGGTAGCCAGAGTCAGCAGATCGCGCGGGCCATCGACTGGCTGAAGGGGAACTTTAGCAACCCGCTGCGTATCGAAGACCTGGCGACGCGCGTCAACATGAGCACCTCGACCTTTCACCATCACTTCAGGACGCTGACCGCGATGAGCCCATTGCAGTACCAGAAGATGCTGCGACTCAACGAAGCCCGGCGCCTGATGCTTACCGAGCGTGTCGATGCTACGACCGCCGCCTTCAACGTCGGCTACGAGAGTGCCTCGCAGTTCAGTCGCGAATACAGCCGGTTATTCGGCGCGCCCCCGTTGCGGGACATCACATACCTGCGGCAGACTGCCGTCGGTGACGTTCCGACCTCCGCTTCGGCGTGATCAATTCCTTGTTGGTGCCCATCAACAATATGTTGGTACCCATCAGCAATATGTTGGTACCCATCAACAATATGTTGGTGCCCATCAACAATATGTTGGTACCCATCAGCAATATGTTGGTACCCATCAACAATATGTTGGTACCCATCGACAATATGTTGGTACCCATCAACAATATGTTGGTACCCATCAACAATATGTTGGTACCCATCAATAATATGTTGGTACCCATCAACAATATGTTGGTACCCATCAACAATATGTTGGTGCCCATCAACAATATGTTGGTACCCATCAGCAACATGTTGGTACCCATCATCAATATGTTGGTGCCCATCAGCAATATGTTGGTACCCATCGACAATATGTTGGTGCCCATCAACAAAGTGTTGATGCCCGCCGACAATATGTTGGTACCCGCAGACAAAGCGTTGAGGTCCCACCGCCCCGGGGGGGCATGATCTAGAGTTTCGTCGCGACGGTATTGCGATTCGATCAAGGGGCGAACTGGAAGTTTTAATGGGGATTACTGCTGGTCTTCCACGTTCCAATATGGCTGGGTTGCTTTGGACGCTGCCGGGTCTTCCTTGGTGACAATAACGAGGTCTACTTCTTCGCCGATATGGGATCTGATTTGATCCGCTTCGGCACTGCTTTTCAGCTCAAGGACCGCATGGCCTCCTTGGCCGACCCCTATCACACCCTTTGCCCTTAGTTCCATAGCTGCCTCCTCTTGTCCGTGACGTTTCGCAGTTCGAGCACCAACGAATCCTGCCATCATGTTAAAAAATGTCAATGACGCGCCTGCGGCTGTCCGGCCAAAAAAAAGAGCGGCGTCCGCGCTGAGACACTTTTAGGTGCCGCAGCGTGACGCCGCTCTTTTTCTTTTTCAAATCAGGGTGTTGCTACTCGGCGAGGAGCCTTTTTACGGTCTCTTCCAGTCCCCTTGCGGTCTGGTCCGAGAAACCCTGGAACCTTTCGACCACTACGCCCTTTTTGTTGATCACGAACAGGGTAGGGATGGAGCGCAGCCCGTATTCGGTCTGCAGGTCTTCACCCGCGATGGCTACCGGGTAGCTGACCTTTCTCTCCGCGATGAAGTTCTTGACGTCGCGATCGCTCCCCTCATCGACGCTGACTCCGAGTACCTGCAGCCCTTGCTTGCCGTATTTGGCACGCAGCGAGTTAAGGTGCGGTATCGCTTCCTTGCAGGGGATACACCAGGTAGCGAAGAAATCCATTACCAGGACATAGCCCTTGTAGTTGTTGAGCGTGATCTGCTGTCCGATGGTGGTGGTCAGCTTGATCGGGGGGGCGGGATCCCCTTTCTGCAGGATGGCTGCTGCAGGCTGGCTGGAGAGCAAAAGCCCTGCGAGTGCCAGGGGGACGGCTTTCATCGCGAACTTCTTGAACAACATCTGCTTTTTCCTTTTTTAGAGAGCTTTCTTGATCAGGGCGTCGAGCTGTGCCTTCGGAATGGCGCCGACAACCTGGTCTACTACCTTGCCGTCTTTGATGAGGATCACGGTGGGGATGCCGCGCACGCCGTATTTGCCGGGTGTCGCCGGGTTGTCGTCCACGTTGACCTTGCCTACTTTGACGCGTCCTTCGTATTCGGACGCTACCGTATCGATGAGGGGCGCGATGGCTTTGCAGGGGGCGCACCAGGTGGCCCAGAAGTCTACCAGTACCGGGATGTCGGACTGCAGTACTTCTTTCTCAAAATTGTCATCGGTAAAGGTTTGTACGTTTTCGCTGGCCATTGACCTTCTCCTTTATTAAAAAAGTGGTTTCTACTATAAATGAGCGGATGAAAAAAGCAAGGAGTAATTGCCCGCGCGGAGAGCGGGAAAGAATACCAGTGAAACCCTCTGCATCGTTCATGTATTCAGCATTGACACTCTTTCCGGTTCGGGCCATATTAGCGCCGGTTGAGGTTGTCATGGCTCTTTATTCCCTTACCGGAGAAACATGGTGCGCCACTATCCTATCAACATGAACCTCGAGGGGCGGCTCGTGGTGATCGTAGGCGGCGGCAGGGTGGCGGAACGCAAGGCGAAACGGCTGGTGGAAGCCGGTGCGAAGCTTGTCGTTGTGTCCCCGGTCCTTAGCGGGCCGCTTGCCCATCTAGCCGCCGAGGGAAAGCTGCTGCACCTTTGCCGCGCCTACCAGCCCGGCGACCTGACCGGCGCCGTGCTCACCTTCGCCGCCACCGACGACCCCTGTGTCAACCGCATGGTCGTGGAGGAGGCGCGAGCCCTCAACGTACTCATAGACAGCGTCGATGCACCTCGTGAAAGCGACTTTGCCACCCCTGCCGTTTTGCAACAGGGAGAACTACTCATAACAGTTTCAACCGGTGGCGCCAGCCCTTCACTGGCACGGCGCATCGTCGAACAGCTTGAGCCTCTCTTCGGTCCTGAATATAGCGAGGCGGTTGCTCTTTTAGGAACTGTCCGTGAAAAGCTATTGACTGAAAAGGTGGGGAACGCATACAATGACCCGGTTTTTGCCGAACTTGCCGCGCTGGATCTACCTGCGCTGATCAGGACCGGGCAGAGAGATGCCATAGACCAGATACTCCAGAAGCTCTCAGCTACCGGGGCCACATCGGGCTCGGTAGGAGCAGGAAAAAAGGACCCTTCATGAACGCCTTGCTCTTCAACAGCACCCTGGTCATCTATGCGGTTGTCACCGCCGTCTACCTCCTGTACTTGCTTAAGCCGAAGGAGTCGCTCGGCAAAGTGGGCCTGTGGCTCACCCTGGCGGGCTTCGTCGTGCACTGCGGCTTCACGGTCAACCGGTACCTCGAGGCCGGGCACACGCCGATCACCAACCTGCACGAATCGCTTTCCTTCTTCAGCCTCGCCATCGTCGGCATCTTCATCCTCTTCGAAAGGCGCTACAAGATCAGCATCCTCGGCTCCTTCATGATGCCGCTGGCGCTTCTGGTCATGGCGATCTCCGCCTCCTTCTCCAGTGTTATTCCACCGCTCAACCCGGCGCTCAAGAGCAAGTGGCTCGCCGTCCACACCATCATGGCCTTTTTGGGGTACGCAGCCTTCGCCATCTCCTTCGGCGTAAGCATCATGTACCTCATCCAGTCGCACTTCCTGAAGACGCGGCGCCTCGGGCCCATGTTCCAGAAACTCCCCGCGCTCGACCTTCTGGACGACATCAGCTACCGCTGCCTCACCTTCGGTTTCCCGCTGCTCACCTTCGCCATCATCTCCGGCGCCATCTGGGCCGAGACCGCGTGGGGGACTTACTGGAGCTGGGATCCCAAGGAAACCTGGTCGCTCATCACCTGGTTCATCTACGCCGCGCTTTTGCACGGCAGGCTGACCACCGGATGGCGCGGCAGGAAGGCCGCCATGCTCTCCATCTTCGGCTTTGTCATCATGCTCTTCACCTTCCTCGGCGTAAACCTGTTGCTGCCGGGACTGCACAGCTACAAGTAAGGGATTTCCCCAAGGGGCAGGCATTGTTATGAACATTATTGTGGTAGGCCTTTCGCATAAAACTGCCGGAGTTGAAATAAGGGAAAAAATCGCCTTTTCTCCCACCCAGATGGAGAAACCGCTCAAGACCCTCGTGGAGTTGCCTGACATCACCGAGGCGGTGATCGTATCCACCTGCAACCGCGTCGAGATTTACGCCACCACCCGCGACGTCGCAGGCGGGATGGCGCGCCTTAAGCGTTTCCTCGCTGACTATCACAACTTCCCGTTGGAGACGCTGGAGAAGCACCTCTACAGCTATCACGGTGAGGACGCCACCCGCCACGTGTTCCGCGTCGCTTCGAGCCTCGACTCCATGGTCGTGGGCGAGCCGCAGATCCTCGGGCAGATCAAGACCTCCTACGGTTATGCCGCCGAGTTCAAGAGCTCCGGCATCATCCTGAACCGTTTCCTCCACAAGGCGTTCTCGGTGGCGAAACGCGTGAGAACCGAGACGAAGATCGCCTCCTCCGCCGTTTCCGTCGCCTTTGCCGCAGTGGAACTCGCCAAGAAGATCTTCGGCGAACTCGGCGACAAGACCGTCCTCCTTATCGGCGCAGGCGAGATGTGCGAACTGGCCGCGAAACACTTCATCAACGTCGGCGTGCGCGGCGTCATGGTGACGAACCGCACCTACGAGCGCGCCGAAAAGCTCGCCGAGGAGTTCGACGCCAAGCCGGTCCGTTTCGAAGACCTGATGGATCATCTCCCGAAGGCCGACATCATCCTCTCCTCGACCGGGGCCCCGCACTTCATCATCCGTGAAAACGACATGGAGGAGGTGTTGCGCCGCCGCAAGCACAAGCCGATGTTCTTCATCGACATCGCCGTGCCGCGCGACATCGATCCCAAGGTGAACGACGTCGAGAACTGTTACCTCTACACCGTCGACGACCTGAACGGCGTCGTCGCCACGAACCTGGAGCAGCGCAAGATCGAGGCTGCCAAGGCCGAGGCGATCGTCGAGCAGGAAATAGGCCAGTTCTTCAAGTGGCTCGCCTCCCTCGACGTGACCCCGACCATCGTGGCGCTCAGAAGCCACTTCGACGAGATCAGGAAGGCGGAGCTCGCGAAGACCCTGTCGAACTGGAAGGACCTCCCCCCCGGTGCGGAGAAGAAGCTGGAAGCACTCACCAACGCCATCATGAACAAGCTGCTGCATCAGCCGACGAGCACTCTGAAAAGGACCGACCAGGGAAGCCGCAACGACCTCTACGTCGACGCACTGCGCAGCCTGTTCGACCTGCAGACGGAAACGGAGCAGGAGAACCTGATGGAACTGGAAGACTAACGGAACAAAGACTGGAACACATACAGATAAAGGAGAAACGGACAAAATGGCGCTGAAGGAGCTGAGAATAGGAACCCGCGCGAGCCAGCTCGCACTCTGGCAGGCAAACTGGGTGAAGTCCGAACTGGAAAAACGCTACCCGGACATGACGGTGACCCTGAAGAAGATCAAGACCATCGGCGACAAGATCCTCGACGTGCCGCTGGCGCAGGTCGGCGGCAAAGGACTCTTCGTGAAGGAGATCGAAGAGGCGATGCTGCGCGGCGAGATCGACATCGCGGTGCACAGCATGAAGGACGTCCCGACCGAGTTCCCTGAAGGGCTCGGCCTTTACTGCATCACCAAGCGTGAGGACCCGCGTGATGCGGTGATCTCCAAAGGTGTCAAGTTTGCCGACCTGCCGCAGGGCGCCCGTATCGGCACCTCCGCGCTCCGTCGCCAGGCGCAGCTCCTGAAGGTCCGTCCCGACCTCGAGATGGTCATCATCCGCGGCAACGTCGAGACCCGTATGAACAAGCTGGAGACCGAGGGGCTTGACGCCGTCATCCTCGCCGCCGCCGGCCTGAACCGTCTGGGCTTCGCTGATCGCGTCACCGAACTCCTTCCGGCCGATCTCTCCCTGCCTGCCATCGGCCAGGGCGCCCTCGGCATCGAGTGCAACCTCTCCAACGAGGCGGTGAAGGACGCGATCTCCTTCTTCAACGACCCCGACACGAGCCGCGCGGTGCGTGCCGAGCGCGCCCTCTTGTGGCGCTGCGAGGGTGGCTGCCAGGTTCCCATCGCCGCTTACGGCGAAGTGACCGGCGACGAGCTGAAGCTGACCGGCTTCATCGCCAGCGTTGACGGCAAGGTCTCCGTGAAAGGGAGCGTGACCGGTCCGGCCGACGACTGCGAGAAGCTGGGCGTGAAACTCGCCGAGCAGCTCCTCAACGAGGGCGGCCACGCGATCCTCGCCGAGGTCTACCAGCGCGAAGTCTCCCGGGAGAAGGAAATCCCGGTATAAACCTGAAAGCATTACCACAGAGGACACTGAGGCCCACAGAGAACACAGAGGAAAATCAAAGGCGACTGAAGGTTTAAAACCTTCCGCTTTCGAATTCCTCTGTGGCCCTCTGTGACCTCTGCGCCTGTCCGCCGTAGCCTTGGTGAAGGCAGGAGCCTGCCCACCGTAGCCTTGGCGAAGGTGGGTGGTTAACGCTTTCGCTTTTTCCGTTTTTAAAGGCTAACGGTCCTACCTTAGCCTTTTGCCTTTTGCGCACGACACTCACTTATCCTGGTGCGAGATGACCGTTCAAACGACTAACAAAGGCTACGTCTACCTGATCGGCGCGGGGCCGGGCGACCCGGGGCTCATCACGGTCAAGGGACGCGACTGCCTGGCGAAGGCCCAGGTGGTGATGTACGACTACTTGGCCAACGACGAACTGCTGCGCTACGCGCCGAAAGGGGCTGAGCTCATCTACGCCGGGAAGGTCGGCGGCGAGCACAACCGCGAGCAGAGCCAGATCAACGAGATGCTCGTGCAAAAGGCGCTCACCGGAAAGGTGGTGGCACGCCTCAAGGGTGGCGACTCCTTCATCTTCGGTCGCGGCGGTGAGGAGTGCGAGGCGCTGGTCGAGGCGGGAATCCCGTTCGAGATCGTGCCGGGCATAACCGCTGCCGTCGGCGCTACGAGCTACGCCGGCATCCCGCTTACCCACCGCGGTGTCACCACGTCGGTCGCCTTCGTGACCGGTCACGAAAAGAAGGGTAAGGCTTCGTCGGAGATCGACTGGGAAGGGCTTTCTCTCGGAAGCGGCACCGTGGTCTTCTACATGGGGGTCACCAACCTGCCGCATATCGCCCAGAGCCTCATGGACCATGGTCGCGCGCCGCAGACGCCGGTTGCCCTGATCAGATGGGGAACCCGCCCGGAGCAGGAGGTGCTGGTCGGGACGCTCGCCGACATCGCCGAGAAGGCCAGAAATGCCGGCTTCAAGGCACCCGCCATCACGGTGGTCGGCGAGGTGGTGAGTCTAAGGGAAACGCTGCGCTGGTTCGACAACCGCCCGCTCTTCGGACGCTCGGTCATGGTCACCCGCGGTGCGGATCAGGCAGGCGAATTCGCCTCCAAGCTTGAGCAGTTGGGAGCCCGCACGCACTGCTGCCCGACCATCGAGATCGTGCCGCCGCAAAGTTACGCGGCGCTCGACGAGGCGATCAACGCCCTCGACAGCTTCCACTGGATCATCTTCACCTCGTACAACACGGTCCAATACTTTTTCAACCGGCTCCGCGAGCACGGCATGGATTCCCGGGCGCTCGGACGTTGCCGCGTCTGCGCCGTCGGCCCCAAGACCGGCGCCGCCCTGGAGGCATACGGCATCCGCCCCGACCTGATTCCCGCCGACTACAAGGCCGAGGGAGTCGTGGCGGCCTTCGCCGAGATGGACATCGACGGGAAGTGGGTTCTTTTCCCGAAGGGGGACCGTGCCCGCGACGTGATTCCGGAAGAGCTGGGGCGGCTGGGAGCGCAGGTCATCGCGCCGATCGCCTACGCGAACCGCACCCCGGGAGATATCCCGGCCGAGACGCTTGCCGCCCTCGAGGAGAAGCGCCTGGACTGCGTGAGCTTCACCTCCTCTTCCACGGTGCAGAACCTCGCCGCGATCCTTGGCGAGAACCGTTTTCTGCGCTTGATGGAAGGGGTCAAGGTCGCCTCCATCGGTCCCATCACTTCGAAGACCTGTCGCGATCTTGGGCTTGAGGTGCACATGGAGCCGGCCGAGTACACGCTCGACGCACTGGCCCGGGAGATGGTTTCCTATTTTCGGCAGAGCTAAGAAGTATTCCCGCATTACTAATTGAGTAGTAACAGAAACGCAACGCAGACACGCAAAGGAGAGACCTATGTTCTACCCGTTGTACAGAGCGAGAAGGATTCGGGGCAAGGAAGTTTTCAGAAACATGGTCCGTGAGACCTCTGTCTCCGCCAACGACCTCATATACCCGATGTTTTCTGCCTTCGGCAAGGGGATCAAGAAGGAGATCTCTTCCATGCCGGGCATCTACCAGCAGTCCATCGAGAACATCGTGGAGGAGGCCCAGGAGGTTTACGAGCTGGGCGTTCCGGCGGTGATCCTGTTCGGGATTCCCGAGCAGAAGGACGCCATGGGTAGCGACGCCTACTCCGATACCGGCATCATCCAGGAGACCATCCGCGCCATCAAGAAAGAGGTCCCGAAGCTTGCCGTCATCACCGACGTCTGCATGTGCGAGTACACCGACCACGGGCATTGCGGCGTGATCAAAAACGGTGACGTGGACAACGACGAGACCCTCGAGCTTCTGGCCCGTGAGGCGCTCTCCCACGCCAAGGCAGGCGCCGACATGGTCGCCCCCTCCGACATGATGGACGGCCGTGTGGCCGCGATCCGCGAGGCGCTGGACAACAACGGTTACAACAACATCCCGCTGATGAGCTATGCGGTGAAGTACGCCTCCGGCTACTACGGTCCGTTCCGTGAGGCCGCCGAGTCCACCCCGCAGTTCGGTGACCGCCGTTCCTACCAGATGGACCCGGCGAACCGTCTCGAGGCGATCCGCGAAGCGCGCATGGACGTGGAGGAAGGTGCCGACATCCTGATGGTCAAGCCCGGCCTTCCCTACCTCGACATCGTGCGCGAGGTGAGAAACGAGTTCAACCTCCCCACCGCCGTGTACAACGTCTCCGGCGAGTACAGCATGGTGAAGGCCGCCGCCAACATGGGGTGGATCGACGAGGACCGCGTCGTCATGGAGACCATGATGTCCTTCAAACGCGCCGGCGCCGACCTCATCCTGACCTACCACTCGAAAGACGTGGCGAGGCTGCTGAAGAAGGGATACGAGGCGGATCTGCGCGATCGTTGCGGCTGCGGCTGCAAGTAAGGAGCTGCTCGCCCTCGTTTAGAAACGCAAAGCACCAAATGAAAATCCCCTGCCGGTATCCGGCAGGGGATTTTTTTTATGGTTCATCAGGGAATTTGGGGGAGCCGATGGTGTTACTTGTCTGGCAGAGAGCAAGCCCTAACGTCCCCCCCCTTTGCGAAGGGTGTATAGACCGGAGTCAAGGGTGACAGTCGTTCGGAGACATGGGTGACACTTTTTTATCGCCGATCCGGATCTCCCGGAGCTTATGGTGGCAGTAGTAAATTAAAAATGTTCCGTCCTGATCCGTGG
>NZ_RAHW01000009.1 GCF_004117875.1 Geomonas oryzae
CAGGCATCCTCGAAGGCATCAACAACAAGATCAAAGTGATCAAAAGAGTAGCCTATGGATACCGGGACCATGACTACTTCTTTCTCAAAATCAGAGCAGCATTTCCCGGAATTCCCGGATGAACCTTTGCGAAGGGGGGACGGGGGGGATTTGCTCTTTGCTGGACGCTCACCCCCGGCAGGCTGTGCAGTAACGTTCCAGGGTCCCGTCGATCCTGCAGCCGCAGCTATCACAGGCATTCTCCCACTCGGGGTGCCCCGCCACTTCCGCCCTCTTCTTGGCCTCCAGCCTTCTCACCTCGGCTTCCATCTCTTCGTTGTACTGATTTTCAAACATGCTCAGGCTCCTTAAGCGAAACATCCATTGAATGGATTCAATCCTGCGAAACGTATATCAACTTTTTGGTATCAAAGCCCAACGCTGCGGCTTTAGAAACCAGACGTTCTTTTATTGCAGTTTCCATCCTGGGCGGGTGGATGCGAGGGATAGGAAGGCTCAGAATCCCACCCGCAGACCGACGTCGACACTGTGGCTGAAATAGTCGGTCTTGAACCTCTGGCCGCCGGGTTCGGTAAACGTTGGCGCGGTCGTGCCGAAGAAGCGGTAACCGAAATCTAGACTGAGCGCATCAGTGAGTGCGTAATCGACGCCGGTCCCCAGCTGGTAGGCAAAGACGGTCGTCGTATCCGTGCTCAGGGGCTGACCTGAAACTTTCAGCCCGGAAGCGTCGAGCCGGGCTGCACCAAGACCGATAAGTATGTAAGGAGACCAGCTGCTCTCGTCGCGGATCATGCCGATGCAGTTGAGGAGCAGGCTGTCCGCTGTCAGGTCGCCCCCCCCGGACACCTTCCCTTCAACAAACTCAACGGAGTCGAGCGAGTTGCTCCGCCGGGTGTATTCGAGCTCGACCCGCCCTTCCCCCACGGAACTATTCGGCTTCAGATCCCATCCCACGACGGCGCTCCACTGCAGCGCCGGGCTGTAGCTCATGTTGAAGTTCCCCAGTTCATCGGTTGCCTTGGCGTCCATGAGCAGGTTCACCCCGAAATTAGCTCCCACATAAGGGCCGATGTGCTGCGCCCGGACCGGTCCGCAAATCAGTAGCGACAGGGAGAGGGCAATCATCATCAAGAAGATTCGCTTCATATGTTCTATTACCTTTCCTAGTGTACTGTGATATTGACCGTCTGGCTCTTGCCGCCGAAGCTGGCCGTGAGGACTGCCGTGCTGGTATCGATCCCGACGACCTGCCCCGGCTGGTTAGTGCTGTCGGCGAAAGCAGCAATGTTCAAGTTGTCGATCGTCCAGGTCGCGATCTCGGTCACATTCTGGGACGTGCCGTCGCTGTAGACAGCCGTTGCCGTGAACGCGACAGGATTGCCGATAGCGATCGTGGCAGGGGATGGGGTGACTGTCAGGGCCGTGAGCGTGCGTGCACGAACCGTCATCATGGCCGCAGTCGGGGCGCTAAGGCCGCCATATGCGGCGTTGACGGTGGCGCTCCCGGAAGCGACGCCGTGGACACGTCCTTTGACAATGCCGGTGTTGTCGACCGTGGCAATTCCGGCAGCGCTGGCTGTCCAATTTGCGTTCAAAGTAACGTCCTGCTGCGTACCGTCGCTGAAGGTGGCGGTCGCGGTAAAGCGCCCGGTGGTTCCAACGGCCAGGTCGAGGCTCGCCGGGAAGATGGCGAGGGATTGAAGGAGGGGGGCGGCGACCGTCAGATTGATGTTCCCGGTCACCGCGTTGAACGTCGCCGTTAGCGTGGTCGGTGCCGCCGTCACAGCATTGGCGGTTAGAAGCGCCACGCCTCCCCCGGGAGTGGATACCGAGCCGACGGTCGGGCTGCCGACCGACCACCCGACCACCCCAGTGATGTCGCGTGAACTCCCATTGCTGAAGAAGCCATTGGCACTCAGTTGCACGGTGGTCCCGAGGACCAGCCGCGGGTTGGCGGGCGTGACGGTGATCCCAGTCAAGTTCCCGCCGGTCACCTTGAGGTTCGAGTTTCCGGTGACGCCGTTCAGGGCGGCGCTGATCACGGTAGCTCCCTGCGTAAGGGTCGTGACCTTCCCGGTAGCGGCGATCGTAGCGATGCCGGTCTGCGAGGAACTCCAGATGACTTGGCTGGTGATGTCGGCGCTCGTCCCGTTGGAATACGTGCCGGTGGCGGTGAATTGTTCGGTGGAGGCGCTGAGGGCCTTCGGATTGGCAGGAGTTACGGCGATCGACTGGAGGACCGGCGCCGTGACGGTCATGAGCGTCGAGTTGCTTGCCGTTTGGAAGGCTGCACTGATCGTCGACGTGCCGGCTTTGAGTGTTTTGGCGAGCCCCTCGTCGGTGGCGGTGTCGCCGACAGTCGCTACCGTTGCGTCGCTCGAAGTCCAGGTGGCGTCGAAGGTCAGGTCCTGGGTCGTCCCGTCCGAAAAGGTGCCGGTTGCCGTAAACTGGACGTTTTGTCCCAGTGGAACCGACGGTGTGGCGGGGGTGATCGTGATCAACGAAACCGTGGCGGAGGTCACCATCAGGTTGAAGGTGGCCGATTGCCCTCCCACGGTCGCGGTCAGGACGGCGGGTCCCGGGGCGAGACCGGTCACGCGGCTCGGGCTCGTCGGGGTCACGAAATTGGCCACGGCCGGTGCAGTGCTCGACCAAATCGCCTGACTGGTAACGTCGCGGGTGAAGAGGCCCGAGAAGTTGCCGATGACCGTAAGCTTCGTGGAGGTATTCACCGCGATAGACGGGGCAGCCGCGACGATCTGGATCGACGTCAGCGGGGTGAAATCATTCTGCCGTGTCGGGGTCTCCGTACCGCAGCTAGACAGCAGCAAGATGGCAACCGCTGCACAGATCAACCTGAACATGCTTCCTCCAGAATTGGATAGGTGTTTGATAGCTAGGACCAACTGTAGAATTTACTTTAGGCTTTTTCTTTGCTTTACCTTCATTCTCTTTTCCACTTACCTTTATTTCAATGCTCTTTAAACGCAGCATATGCAGTGTAGACAATAAACAAATGGCAGATAATGCCGATCGTTGCCGGTATGAGTATTTTCTTTTGCCTCTTGGAATAAATCAGGGAGTATATGCCATAAGCAAAACCAGCGGCCAGTACTGACACTAAAGTCACACTTACAACTATGTAGGAAATTTTAGATACTTTTATTGATTCTTTGGTTAAAGATATGATGAAGTCTGCAATCAACGGTGCAGAAAGGGAAAAGTATGCAGCTTTTTGAGGCAGTCTTAGGGCCTTTTGCATCTCGTTATCACCTTGATTCAAGGTGGAAGTATCCTCCTGGGCTGTGCTTGCCGTACCGGAGGTGCAACATCCTTTTGGGCTTGTTTTGTCCTGAAATTTGTTGAAGTACATCAGTGGTAGCGCTATGGGAACAAATAAGAGTGTACCTACAGTCCAAAATAACTTGTCGTCGGCCGTTGTGTCTGATCGCCAAAACTCCACCATGATGAAAACAAAGCCTGCAAGAAGGACTATTTTGATGATGTCTTTTGTCGGCCCAAGCAAGTTAAGGTAATCATCTAGACCCAAAATGCTTGATAAGAGATAGGCAGGGATTGCAATACAGAAAAACATGAGCAACGGTTTCTTCATCGTTATTCCTTTCAACGGAGCTGAGAGGCCTGCACCACCCGATGGCTGGCGGCACAGGTAACCTCCATCGAAAACCTTCCGTGTCCCCCCAGTCATGAGCGCCTCCCGCAGAGGGTACCTACAGGCGTGCGGCAGGTTAACATGCATGGTTAACGGTGATCAATGTAAAAGTTTTGTTATTCCGATTTGAAGATTAGATAGCTGCGATATCGTCTGATTTGCGAACTGTGGGTGAGGCATTGCACTTAGGGAGCGCTGAAGTGGTTGTGGTTAAAGGCGCAGGATGTCCTACCGCAAATACAAAAAAACGGCTTAGCCCTCAAAGAGCTAAGCCGTCGTCCTGTTGTATGGTGCCGGAGGTCGGGGTCGAACCGACACGGGGTTGCCCCCGCTGGATTTTGAGTCCAGTGCGTCTACCAATTTCACCACTCCGGCATTTTTGAAGCGGTTTCTAATATCTCTTGTAAAAAGAGACCCACCTTATATCAGTAAAAAGAAGTGTGGTCAAGTCACTTTGCCAGCAATACCAACTTCTTTTGCTTTCCCCACCCCTCAAAGGGTGTGGAGGTACTCCACGGCATCGTCGGCTGAGAGAGGCTTGCTGAAAAGATACCCCTGTATGATGTCGCAGCCGTGTTGCACCAGAAACTCAAGTTGTGCCGCGGTTTCCACACCTTCCGCCACCACCTTTTTACCCAGGGAATGGGCCATGGCGATGGTCGCCGAGGCGATGGCCGCATCATCCGGGTCCACCTCGATATCCTTCACGAAGGAACGATCGATCTTCAGTTTGTCGACCGGGAAGAGCTTCAGATAGCTAAGGGATGAATACCCGGTGCCGAAATCATCGATGGCAAGGTCTATCCCCATGCTCTTCAGGACGCCTAAGATCCTGATACTCTCCACCGGGCGCTCCATGGTCATACTCTCGGTCACTTCCAGCTCGATCATGCCCGGCTCAACCTCGTAGCGCGCCATGATGCCGGCAAGCATCTCGGGAAGTTCCGGCTGTTGCAGCTGCCGCGCCGACAGATTGACGCTGATCTTTTCGAAGGGCACCGCGGCTTTCTTCCATTTCGCAGCCTGCTCGCACGCCATCTCGAAGACATGCCTGCCGATCTCGAGGATGAGGCCGGTCTCCTCGGCAATGGAGATGAAGCGCTCCGGAGAAACGAGTCCCGCCTCCGGGCTAAGCCAGCGCACCAGCGCCTCGAAGCCCACGACCTTGCCTGTGGCCGCCTCCACCTGCGGCTGGTAATGCAGCACGAACTCGTCGTTGGTGATGGCGCTGCGCAGGTTGTTCTCCATGGCGAGCCGCTGCCGCGCCGCGGTGTGCATCTCGCGGGTGAACATCTGGTAGGTGTTCCTCCCCGCCGACTTCGCGTGGTACATGGCGATGTCGGCGTTCTTGAAGAGCTCCGACACCGACGCGCCGTCGTGGGGGAAGACGCTGATGCCGATGCTCGGGCTCGTGTAAACCGTGTTGTTGTCGAGGAAGTACGGCGCGGAGACGGTCTGCAGGATCTTCTCGGCGAGATGCGCCGGCTCGATCTGCGAACGGATCTGCGGCTGCACCACGACGAATTCGTCGCCGCCGAAACGGGCCACGATGTCTTCCGCGCGCAAGGAGCTCTTGAGCCTTGCGGCCACCTCCTTGAGCAGCAGGTCCCCCACGTGGTGCCCCAGCGTGTCGTTGATGGTCTTGAAGCGGTCCAGGTCGACGAAGAAGACGGCCAGTTGGTGCGAGCCGCGCTTCGCCTGCTCGAGGGCCTGGGAAAGCCTCTCGACCAGGGTGTGCCGGTTCGGAAGCGAGGTGAGCGTGTCGGTGTGGGCAAGCTGCTCGATGCGCCGCTCGGCCTCTTTTCTCTGCGTTATGTCGGAGAAGGAGGCGAAGTAGTTGGTGATCAGGTTGCCCCGCCCGCGTATCGCCGTGATGGTGAGCCACTTGGGATAAAGGGTGCCGTCCTTGCGCTTGTCCCAGATCTCCCCCTGCCAGTAGTTGGTCTCCAGGATGGAACGCCACATCGTTTCATAGAAAGTCTTGTCCTCCACCCCGGATTTAAGGATCCTCGGGTTCTTGCCGAGTGCCTCATCCCGAACGTATCCGGTGAACTGCTCGAAGGCCCTGTTGGTCTCGATGATACGGTTCTCGCTGTCGGTAATGACGATTGCTTCGCCGCTTTCATTGAAGATCTTCGCCAGCAGCTTGATCCGTCGTTGCGCCTTCATCTGATCGGAGGTGTCGCGGATGCACTCGATGGCGCCGACGACCTCCCCCTTGCTGTCGCGCAGCACGCAGGCGGAGGAGGTCAAATAGACGGCATCGCTGCCAAGACCCGGAGCGAAGCACTCGCCGTGCACTATGTCGCCGGTACGGGTGAAACCTTCGTAGTTCTGCTCCTCCACCTCTACGTTCGGGTTGAGAACGAGGTCGATCAGCATCGGCCGCCGCCGGCCATAGAAAGGTAGAGCGTACTCGAAGTCGCCCTTCCCCATCATGGTTTCGGGCGGCACACCGGTCAGTCTTGCCAGTTCCCGGCTCCAGACCACCACGCGCCCTTCCCTGTCGATGATGAGCGTCGCATCGGGCAGGAAGTCGATGATGTTGAGCAGGTGCCGGTGGGAATTACGCAGTTCGTTTTCGAGGTTCTTTCGCTCGGTCACCTCGGTCTCGAGCTGCAGGTTCTTGTCGCGCATCTGCCCCTCGCGGTCGCAGCGCTCGACTTCGAGAACCATGGTGCGCCGGGTGATGAACCCGATGGCGGTTATACCCAAAAGCCAGAGGGCCGCGTAACTCACCAGGACCCCTTGCGTCTGCGCCCACGCCGCCGCATAGAACGGCTCAAGCGGAATGGAGACGTCGGTCCCCCCACGAAGATCTCCCACTTTGATGCCGGTCCAGGCGTGGCATTTAAGGCATGATTGCTCCATGATCATGGGCTGCATCATGCGCAAATGCGGCTTCCCATCGATGGTAACGAGACCGTGGTAATCCTCGCGCGTCCCCTCGACGATGAAAAGCGCGGTCTGCTCCCAGGCGTCCGGAGCGTCCACCGGGTTCAGGTACAGCCGCGAGGTGATCCTGGTCCGAACGCCGTAGAGTTGCGGCGCCTCCCCGGTTATCTCGTTCATGATCATCGCGGGATTTTTCAGGGTCAGGCCGTGCCCTTCCGTGCTCTTTATGTCGCGGTCGGGGACATGGTTCAAAAAGGGGCTTGGGGTGACGAGCGGCCCTTGCAGCAGGTACATGTTGCCGCGTTTGGAGGCCCATTTCCTGAACGCCAGGTCCTTCGCGAGGGAGATCTTCGCCTCCGTCTCCGCGAGTTGGAGCGCCTGGCGACGCGCCTGATGCGCCGTCCAGGTCGCCGCACCGGCTATGAGGATGGTCCACACAATGGCGGTAACCATCCCCCTGATTTTGATGACGTTGGCATTGCTTGTTCTGAAGAAGAGTATTTGTTGCAGTTGGTTCACCTCAGCCTGTCTCCCGGGTGTTAAGAGTGTTCGGCCGGCAACATGAGAAAGGGTCTGTGGACGACTACTGTTTCACATGGTGGGAATTTGTAGGACCGATGCTTAGCTTGCCGGTCAAAACTAGCGCAATACCACGACGCATGCAACCGGCACGTTACCTGCTCTTATCGGCAGCATTTGCTGTAACTGTATAGGTAGAATCGAAATAAATGATTCGAACACCTGTAAAGGGCATGCCTAGCGCGCCGGGATTCTCTTAAACTTCGAGGAAACGGCACATCGCACGGACGCTCCCACACACAGAGTTCCCGACGAGGAGTTTCATCGTGAAACCGCGACCAGTGCGGCTGGACATGTAATTATTTTTTGCAGACAGCGGGAAATTATCTATTGACACCCCATGCGCCGTTTGCTATAAACATGGCTCCTTAGATGGGGCTGTAGCTCAGTTGGGAGAGCGCTTGAATGGCATTCAAGAGGTCGACAGTTCGATCCTGTTCAGCTCCACCATCAATTACAAGGACTTAGGGCTTCCCCTAGGTCCTTTTTTCGTTTCAGTGATCTCACCCTTCGTCCGTCCTTTCCGGCTTGCCCCTTATCGCCCAGCACCGCTTCGATAACCCGTCATCTCCAGATAACCGGAACCGTTCGGGCTTCCCTTTAGTCCCCTGACCGCCACAGCCCCTTCCCAATAGCGAAAGCCTGTTCTTAGCTCCTGGTCCGGAAGCCTCGGCACCACCTCCAGTGCGAGGTTCGCCGTGGGAACCCGCAACCTCCAAAGTGCAGGATAGCGCGCACCGGTTTCGGGGCTCCTCCACCAGGATACGACTTCGAGCTGCACCTCTTCACGCCTGAGCGTCCTCGTGCCGCCGGCGGCCGCCACGAGCGTACCGCCTGAGAAGGGATCACTGCTGCCGTCGCTGCGCCGCAACTGGTAGAACATGAGGTCCCTGCCGTCTTCAAGGTGCAGTGCGAACCAGTCCCAACCGACCTGCCCCTGCTCGAGTGCGGAGGTGCTCCACTCCCGGTCCAGCCAGGAAAGCCCGTTCACCGTGAAGCGCTCGCCGCCTATGCGTATGACACCGGCAGTGGACAGTCTCGGAATGGAATAGTAGTACGAGGCGTTGCCCGGAGTGGCGCTCTTCCGACTGAGCCCCCCTTCCCCGTTCAAGATCTCGGGCTTACCGGCGGCGAGATCGAGATCGATGGCCATGTCGCGGTCCGCGGCGCTGAGGCGCACGCCCCATGGACGCGCCTTGACCTGCCGCGCGCTCCAGTCCTCCAGATGCACGGAGAAGGGGGCTCCGGCGGCCCCGGCAAGCCCGAGCGCGGCACGACTGAAACGTTCGGCGAAATGAAAGCGTTTCCCGTTAACGTCCGTGACCGCGAAATGGGCCATGATAACGTCGTTGGCACCCCAGGCCGACCCCCTTTTCGCGGCATGAGGCGTGAGGGCGGTGGAGAAGAAGGTGAGCTGGTAACCGAAGCGGCGCCCGTCGGCACCGGTCAGATTGCCGGTGAAGTACCACCATTCGTTCCTGAAGCCCGGATGCGGCCCGTGGTCCGCCGGAAACGTGAAGTGCCGCGGCTTCTCCGCTCGCAGGTAACCGGGGTCGGCACTCCCGCCGAGCGCCTGGCTCACGCTGAGCCCACCTTCCTGAAGCGCCCCCCCGGTCCGGTGCCGTACCTGAAGAAGGACGAGAAGCGTCACAAGTGCGAGGAGAGCGGAGCAAAAGGCCCACTTCCACCAGACGTTGAAACCTCCGGCGTCGCGGCGCATGTCAGTCCTCCTCCTTGAGCGCAAGCGCGGGTGAGGTGCGGGCGATCCTCAGCGAAGGGTAGATGCCGGCGATAAGGGCGGCGCTCAGGGAAAGAAGGAGCGCTTCCGCGAGCTGGCGCGGCGTCACGGCGACCTGCATGGTCCATCCGAAGGAGCGCAGGTTGATCACGTAGATGAGCACCAGCGCCTCGATGATGCCAAGCGGCAAGGACAGAACGCCTGCGATGGCGCCGATGATGGCCGTTTCGCCGCAAACCACCCCCCAGACCTGCCCCGGAGTGAGCCCCACCGCACGCATCACGGCAAGCTCCCGTGCCCTTTCCACCTGCATCGCCATGAGGGCCGATAGTATCCCGACGAAGGCGACCAGCATGGTGAGCATGCGCAAAACGCCCGTTATGGCAAAGGTACGGTCGAAAATCTCCACGGTCGCCCGGCGCAGTTCGCCGTTCGAGATCACGGTCACTTCCTCACCCCGCACCTGTTCAAGAACCATGGCCCGCAGTTGATCCGGGTGCATCCCGTCGCGGGCGGTAAAGGACATGCCGTCCACGCTTTCGTCCTTGAAGTTGTCCACGTAGGCGCGTCGACTCATGATGACGATGCCCGCATCGCTTCCGTAGTCGTAGATGATGCCGGCGATCGGAAAGCGCTTCGGACCGCGGGCGGTGCGAAGGGTGACGCCGTCTCCGGGTCCCACTTTATGACGGTAGCTGTAAGGCTCGGATACGAGAACCGCCTCTCCGCGACTGTAGCGCCCCCATATCTGCGCGGGATCTCCCTTTTTGAACGGATAACGCGCGAAGGTATGTTCAGGCACCTCGACGGAGAATACCTCGGTACCACCTTGCGCACCTTCGATCAGTACGCGCCGCGAAAGGGTCACCTGGGCCTTGTCCCTCATCGACAAGAGGCGGCGCACCAGGGCGGGGTCGAGCGGTGGGCGGTAGCGTCCGCCGCCGCGGTCGGCCGAGGTGAGGTAGATATCGGCCTGCAGCCAATCGTGCAGCCAGTTTTGCACCGTGAGACGGAAGCCTCCCACCATGATGCCGACGCCGATTCCGGCCGCGACCGCCACGACGAGCGCCGCCGTCGCGACCCCGGTACGGGAAAGTGAAGCCGCCACGCCGCGTGCAGCCATCTTGCCGATGGAGCCGAGAAAGGGGGTGACCACGGGGAGAAGCAGCGAGGTGATGAGCAGTACGGCTGCGGGAACGAGCAGCGTGTACCCGATGATGAGGATGAAGAGCCCGACGAAGCCGCCGACGATCCCCCCGCGCTCGAAAAGCAGAAGAGCGCCGCCGCAAAGGAGCAAAAAGGTACCGAAGGCGGCCGCACGCGGCACCCTTTTTCTTTGACGCGACTCGACCACGGAACGGGAAAGCACGGCACGCGGCGGTGCGGAAGTCGCCTCCAGCGCTGCCGGGATCGCCGCTGCGAGGGTGGCTACCACGCCGAGCAGGGCGCCCTTGACGAGCGTAGCGGGCAGAAGCGGCGCACCGCGCACCTCGGTGACGAAATAGAGGTCGTTGATAGTCCTGGTGACCAGCCTGGTCAGCTCCGAGCCGAGCAGGAACCCCGCGAAGAGGCCGACCAGGGTACCGGCTGCGCCGATGACGAGAGCCTCTACGCAGATCATGGTGAAGACCTCGGCGCGGCTCACGCCCAGGGCGCGCAGCATGCCGATAAGGCGCCGCCTGCGGATCACCGAGAAGGTCATGGTGTTGTAGATCAGGAACATCCCGACGACGAGGGCGAGGAGGCTCATCGCGGTCAGGTTGAGCCTGAAGGAGCGCGTCAGCCGGTCCAGGGCACCGGCCTTCGCACCGGCTGGGACGATGCCCGCCCCGGCCGGGAGCAGGGAACGCACTTGACGGAGCATCGCCTCTCCCCCCTCCCCTTCCGGAACCACCAGGTCGATGCGGGAGAGGCGCCCTATCTGTCCCGACAGTTCCTGGGCGGTAGCGATGTCGCAGACGAGCACCGAGGCGAGCGCGGCGCGGCTCACCCGGTCGGGAGGCTCGAGGAACCCGGCGAGGTGGAGTTCGCGCCTGACCCCGGCCACCGCGGCAGGGAAACTGGCCCCGCGCGTCAAACGGCGCTCGGAGGCAGTCTCGCGCAGCATGAGCACCGCACCGGGGTTGGTCATCAGGTCGGTGAGGACGCCCTTGTCGGTGAAGCGTGAGGAGAAGGAGCGGATGGGCGGCTCGGAGAAGGGATCGATACCGATCAGTTGGAAGGTGACGCCTGAGATCTGCAGGTGGCCGGTCACGACGGGAGCCGCACCGCGCAAATGAAGCTCGACGCGGAGGCGACGGTAGAGCTCTTCGGGAAGCCCGGTCGGGCCGCCCACGATCTGATGCGTCGCGCGCCCGGCGACGGTCTCGGCGGCGATGCGGAAGGCGCGCTGGGCGGACTCGTTGGCGCGGTCCACCGCGGTAACTACCGCTACGCCGAGGGCGACCCCTAGCACGGCGAGGACGGCAAGCCAGGGGTGCCGCATCACGTTGCGCATCCCGGCACGCCAAAGGATCATGACCCGGCTCCCGCCTCGGCCTCGACCAGCACTCCGTTTCTGATGGTGAGGACGCGGTCGGCCAGGGTCGCCACCTCGCCGCTGTGCGTCACGAGAACGAGCGTGGTCCCCGAAGGCCTGAGCAGACGCTGGAAAAGATCAAGCACCTGGCGCCCAGTCTCCGCGTCCAGGTTTCCCGTGGGTTCATCCGCAAGCACGAGTTTCGGTTCGTGCACGAGGGCCCGGGCCACGGCGACGCGCTGCTGCTCTCCGCCGGAGAGACGATCCGGGAAGGCGCCCGCCCGGTCGGCAAGGCCTACGGCGCCGAGGAGCTCGCGGGCCCGGGTCTTGTGCAAGTCGGTGAGTTGACCGGAAAGTTCGAGGGGAAGAAGGATGTTCTCGAGTACGGTGAGGGTCGGGATCAGGTTGTAGAACTGAAAGACGAAGCCGATGTGGTAGCGGCGGAAAAGGGTGCGTTCCCGCTCGCTCATGCGGTTCAGCGCCCTTCCCTCGATCAGGATTTCACCGCGGTCGGGGAGATCGATGCCGCTTAGCAGGTTTAAAAGGGTCGATTTCCCGGAACCGCTCCGCCCCAGGAGAAAGACCCACTCGCCGGGCGTGATGGCGAGCTGCGCGTCGCGAAAGACCACGCGCTCGCGGTCCCCCTCGACGAAGCTCTTGCCGATCCCCTGCAGTTCAACAATCGGTTCCGCCATCACACTCATCCCCGGGGCCGCGTTAAAGCATGCCGGCCCGCTCCCGCTCAGTTCCCCTCTTTGGACTGGAGGGCCTCCTGCTGTGCCCGCTCCAGACGCTTGTTGCTGAGGTAAGCCGGTTTGTCGATCTCCTTCAGCTGACGGGGGTATTTGGCGGTCAGGTCGTACCAGCGGCTGAGGCGCTGCTCGAAGCGCTCCTTCTCGGGATACTTCAAGGTTTCCAGGTAGGTCTGCAGCGCGAGGTAGTAGCGCATGGTGTTTCTTTCCACCGCGCCGCGCACCCCCTCGATGTACTCCTGCTTCCCGTCCTGCCCCACCATGGTGAAGCCGACCTTGTCGCGCCCGAGAGTCGCGAAGTAGGTCTTGATCGCCATGCGCGCCATGGTTCCGTGACTGTAGGTGTAGCTGAAATGGAGGAAAGTCCCCTGCCCGTCGAGCGGCACCGCCTGGACCCCGATCCGGTGGTCCTTCGTCCCGAGCGGCCCTTCGTCCCCCACGAGGTTCAGGTCGAGGTACTGGGGCTGGCTCGCCGCTACCTTGAAGGCAAGCTTCAGCGGGTAGGCGTCGGAGGGGGGCTGGAAGTACTTGCGCCCGCTGTAGAGGGTCAGCTGGGCATTCTGCTTCACCTTGCGGTAGATGCACGCCTTGATGTTGATATGCAGCGGAGTGATCTCGCACCAAGCGGCCGGGGACTGCAACGCGTCGCGCACCATCTCGAAGGGGAAATGGAAGACGCCGTACATGTCCACCCGAACCGAATCATGCCCCTCCTTCGACTCGAGGAAGATGGGTGCGCCGAACTGGTTCTTGTCCAGCTTCGCCTTGATCTCGCCGTACTTGGCGAGGAGCGCGTGCTCCCCTGCTTGTTCCGTGTCCGCAGCCCAGACTGTCCCGTACAGGAGAACGACGACGAACAAGACGACTGCGACGAAGCAAACACGTTGAAAACGTCCGCCCCTACCCATGTGCCGCCCTCCTTTGCCGCTCTCAGCCGCACCCCGCATCACGGTATCCCACCCTGGTCAGCCGCCTCCACTTCGGAAACCGCGTCATCCCACATGGAGAAAAGAACGGCGAAGATCACCGGGCCGACGATCAGCCCCAAAATACCCATGCTGACCGCCCCGCAGAGAGCACCGAGAACCACGGCGAGCGTGGAGATGTCGCTTGAGGCGCCGATGGCGAGGGGACGAATGGCGTTGTCGGCAAAACCGACGAAGAGAATGCACCATCCCGCGAGGAGCGCGGCCGCCAGATAGGATCCGCCGAGCGCCAGGAAGGCCGCTACCGGGACCCAGACTACACCGGTGCCTACAACGGGTACCAGAGCGGCAATCGCGGTGAGGGTCCCGAAAAAGATCGGTGCGGGGACGCCGGCCGCCCAGTACCCCAATCCTGCAAGAACCCCTTGCGAGGCGCAGGTAAGTACGGTGCCGACAACGACCGCGGTGGTGATGGAGCGGACTTCGCCGGCGAACTGCTGCGCCTTGCGGGGATCGGGGGCGAGCCTGCCGATGCAGATGGAAACGACCCGGTCGCCGTCGCGGTAGACGAAGAAGAGGATGAACAGGGCGATGAGCAGGGTACCTAAGAAGCTCATCATGTTGCGCGCGAGATCCCCGGCAAGCCCCAGGATGATGCCGGAACTGCTGGAGGCGATCTTGCCGCCGATGGCGGCCATATCGATGCCGAAACGGTCGACAAGTGCCATGATCTTCTGGGCGAAGGGGAATTGGCCTATGGCGGTGCTCCCGCTCCTTGCGATGGTGCTGAAAAGCTGCTCCGCCTGCTGGTACCAGTCCGGGGCGTGGACGGCGGCGGTCACCACGAGTGCGGTTACCGGCAGAACGAAGCAGACCGCGACCGCAAGCACCATGAGTCCCGCGGAGCGCCCTTCGCGTCCGTTTGAAAGACGCAGCAGCCGATGGTAGTGAGGCATGGTGGCGATGCCGATGATGAGCGCCCAGACGATGGGCTTCAGGACGGGAGCGGCGAGCAGCACGAGGAGAACGATGGCGCCTGCCGTGGCCAACGCCGCCAGGATGCTTAGGTAAGTTTTTCTATCCATCGGTCTCCCTTTGAAGGTGCAGGTAGTGTCGGGACTGCGAGGAAAATCGGGAAACGCCGCGTGGACGTTCGCGCCGCAGGTCGGTGTGCCCGGCTGCGGCGCGTCATCAAACGGGCCTCAGCGTGTGGTCTCTATTTTGCGCCCCTTCTCGTCGGTCGGTGCCGCCGGACGCTGCACCCCTTCAGGCTGCACCGACTGCTCCGTCTGGAAAGAAGGACGCTCGTTACGCTCGTTGCCGAGGGCGGGCGCCTCTTCGGTCACTTTCCAGTTTTTCCCCACCGGTACTGCGAGTTCCTTCGGCTGTGCCACCTGGTTTGCGGGTGCCTGCTTTGTTTCATAAAGGGTGCAGGCGGGAAGTGAGGAAAGAATGAGCGCTAGGGTGATAAGGCGTGCGTGTGTCATGACGGGACTCCTAAAAGATGTGCTGCCGTTCAAGCTGAATCAGGTTGCCTGGAAGCGTTCGGTCTGCTTTCTTTGCATCGTCCTTGTGTCAGTAAGCATAGCAAGGGAGAGAAATAATTAAAAGTTTGTTTTTGAACGCTTCGACAAATCCAGCGGCAAGAGCGGCAAATCCAGTCGATTCTCACGTCAAAAAGCACACCGAAGTTCAATGAGCGATAAAAGGAACGCTCAATTATGGCAAAGAACCGGCCACGGTCAACCTGGTGGGATCACATCGCCCGGAAATCGGTCAGCGGCAGCACCGTCATCCCGGTCAGATCCGGGCGCAACACCCCCGCCTCGATCGGCGCGTTCAACTGCGGCTCATCGAAGACGATGCGCGCCTCGGCGCCGGAAGCGTCTCTGATGGTGATGGTTTCGGGAAAGGCGATTCCCTCCACCGCCTGATACCCTTCGTAGCGCGCCTCGCTTCCCGAAGCGGAAACCTTTTTCTCCAGCATCCCCGTTTGATCGAAATAGTAGGTCGTCCCGGCGTCGGTCATGGTGTATCGGGGAGGAGCCGGAAGCGGCACGGGAGCAGGAGCCATCACCCATCTGAGGAGCTGTATGCTTTTAAGCGCGCTCGCCTCGGGAAGTTCCGAGAGGGCTCCCGTATAGGCCAACTGGCGGGAGGGGACCACGCAGGTGAAGCGGTCGTTCCCGCCGAAGGCCTCGAGTATGGTCTGGCCGAAGGGGGAAAGGATGGCCAAGTGGTAGAGGTCGGGGGCCTGGTAGATGAGATACCCGCGCCCTGCGCTGCTGCGTCCTGCCGAAGAAGCGCTGATGCTGACCGATGACTGCAGCGTCTCGACGCTACGCCCCGGGATGAGCCCCGTGATCGGCTTTGGAGCCGTCGCACAGCCGAAAAGCTGCACGGCAAGCAGTGAAAGAATGAAGATACGTCCAACGGTGCGGCGGTACACGATGTTCACGATAAACCTCTCCAGTATCCCACGCCCCCCTTTGCAAGGTTCCTCCAGTGTTCCAGAAGAAACATGTGCCTGCTCCCACACGAGCACAAAGCTGCCCAAGCGCACCCCCCTTTTTACGAAGGGGAAAGTTGCCCAAGCGTCCCCCCCTTTGCGAAGGGGGAGCCTGCCCCACGTAGCCTTGGCGAAGGGGGGACAGGGGGGATTTGATTGTTTGATAGTGCGGCGGTCTCTAAAAACAGTTAAAGCAAAAGTAGCCTTAGTGGATCAGAACGAAAGGCGCTCCCGCCTCACCCAACCTCCGGCGGCTCGGCCTGCGCCATATCCTCCGCCACGAACCGGCCGCAGATGAAGCAGAAAACGCCCGCCAGCGCCATGACCAGCGGCGTGGTCAAAAGCGCGTTTCTAAGCCCCCAGAGATCGGAGAACCAGCCGAGGATCGACGGGGAGACCGCATCTCCCAGGGCATGGATGAAGAAGATGTTCACCGCGAAGGCCATGGCGCGCACCGCGGGGTTCGTCACGTTGATGATTACCGTGTTCAGCGGACCGGTGTTCAGAAAGAGGAAAAACTCGGCGACGAATATGGCCGCCATGCAGGCGGGGACGCCCGGCGCCATTATGGCCCAGGCGGCAAAGGGGGCGCCGATGAAGAACCCCCAGCCTGAAACAAGCAGGTACCCCTTGCTGCTTTTCTTCTGCCAGCGGTCCCCTAAGACCCCGCCGACCAGGGTGCCGAGAATGCCGGCCACCACGGTCGTCGCACCGAACATCAGGTTCGCCTTCTCCACGTTCAGCGCGTGGGTGCGGAACAAGAAGGTAGGGATCCACTGGGCGAGCCCGCCGATGGCGAAGGTCATCGCCGCCATGGCAAGGGTGTTGGTGACAAAAGAGCGGTTGTGGAAGAGCTGCAGGTAGGCGCCAATCCCTTTTTCGGCTCCCGTAGCATCCGGATCGACCCGGCGCTCCGGGGCGCGCAGAAACCAAAGCGGCAAGGCGACCAAAAGCCCTGGAAGCCCCACCATGAGAAATGCGTAGTGCCAGCCGAAACGCTGGCCCAGCACACCGCCCATGAGGTATCCGAGGGCGCTCCCCACGGGGATGGCGACGTAGAACCAGGACAGGACGCTGCCGCGTTTCTCCTTCTCGAAAAAGTCGGCGATGAGCCCGGGGGAGACCGTTCCGAAGCTCGCCTCCCCTACCCCGACGGTGGCGCGTGCCGCGAGGAGCGAACGATACCCGGGGGCGAAACCGGCGAGGATGGTGGCGAAGCTCCAGATGACGACACCGGTCGAGGCGAGGCGCACCCGGTTCCAGTGGTCGCCGAGCCAGCCGAACAAGGGTGCGAGGCACATGTAGCTCAGCATGAAGGCGCTGCCGAGAAAACCAAGCTCCGTGTCGGTTATGCCGAAATCGGCCTTTATCAGGGGGAAAACCGCGAAGAGGACCTGCCGGTCGATGTAGTTGAGCAGATTCACCGCGAGGAGAAGTCCCAGGGCGTAGCGGCGATAGGCAGGGGATATGGACAACTTCATCAAGAAAAACCTCCGTCACATCATTGCATCAAAGTTCAGCCACAGCTTTTTGGGCGCGGGCCACGATCTCGGCGGGCTCCTCGAAACGGAACTGGAGCGGCTTTCCGAAGGTGACCGTCACCGTGCCGCGCCGGGGCAGGCTCGCCTGGTGCGGCGGAAGGATCCTGTCTGTGCCGCTGATTTTGACCGGGAGGACCGGGATGCCGAGCTCCTTGGCGATGATCCCTAGGCCCAGCTGGAACTCCTTCATGGTTCCGTCCGGGGAGTGTCCCCCCTCGGGAAAGATCAGGGTGTTCAGACCGCTGTCGGCCAGTTTCCCCATGTATTTCACCGCACCGGAGAAACCGCCCGTTTGAGGCAGCGGGAAAAGGTTCAGAAACATGGTGCCGTACTGGTAGGCAAGGCGCCGCCATACGCGTTCAAAGCCACGGTAATCATCGAAGAAGAACTCCTCCCAAGCTGCCGTCGCGGTGCGGTAGCGGATCTTACGCGGGAGCGCAAACATGAGCGACGGCTGGTCGAAGTAGCCCAGGTGGTTGGCCACCATGATCACCGGCCCGTCGAGCCTTGCGAGGTTTTCCCCGCCCTGCACCTCAACCTTCGCAAACAGGCGGAAGAGCGGGTAGTTTATCAGGGCGTCCCCGATCATGCGCAGTGCGCGGACCGGTGCGGAGTTGGTCCAGAAACGGTAGTGGCCGCGATGATCTCCCTTCTCGCGACGGGAGATGATGCGGCGTAATTCGGAGACGCGGGTCTGCGGCCCGATCTGGGAGTCCTCGATGTCCAGGCGGAACTCCTGCTCAAGGTAGTTCACCAGTTCCAGCCGCCCGATCGAGGTGAGGCCCAGGTCCGCGACCAGCAGGGACTCCTCCTTGATCTGTTCCGGATCGGCGCCGGTCACCTTGGCGAGCAGGTTCACGAGGTGGTCCCGGCTCGCACCGCCGCCCCCCTCGGCACCCCCTTTTTTCACGTGCTCCTTGACCTGGAACTTCCTGATCTTCAGCGTGGTGGTCTTAGGGAACTCCGGTTCGTTCCAGATGGTGTATCCGGTGATCTGGTGCAGCGAGTCGAGCTTCCCGTTCGCTTCGGCAAGGATCTCTTCGGGCCGTCTCCCGCTGTCGTCGAGCAGCAAAACGGCGTGCACTTCCTCGCCGGCACCGCGGTCGAGGCCGATGACGCACGATTCCTTCACTCCCGGAACCTTGTTAAGCACCCCCTCCAGCTCGTCGGGGTAGACGTTCACCCCGCCGCCGGTGACGATGAGCTCTTTTTCCCTCCCCTTGATGGTGAGCCACCCGTCCGGGGCGATCTCCCCCAGGTCGCCGGTTTTGAACCAGCCATCCTCGGTGAAGGCGGCGCGGCTCGCCTCCTCGTTCTGGTAGTAGCCGGGGAAGACGTTGTCGCCTTTTACCACCACCTCCTTCCCGTCGAGGCGAAGCTCCACGCCGGGCAGAGGCGGTCCTACGGAACCGGCCACCTGACGGTCGATGGTGTTGACGCAAAGAACCGGCGAGCACTCGGACAGCCCGTACCCCTCGAGTACGGTGAAGCCCATGGCGTCCCAGAAGCGGAAGACGTCCGGATCGAGGGGCGCCCCGCCGGAAACGAATACGGTGAAGTTGCCGCCGAACTTCTTGTGCACCGGGAAGAAGAGCTTTTTACGCGCCCCATTGGAAAGCCGCTGCGCCTTACCGGCCAGCCAGGCGAAAACACCGTCGAGTTTCTTCTCGGCAAGCTCGCGCTCGATGGAGCTTTTCAGAAGCTGCATCAGGCGCGGCACCGACATGATGACGTAGACGTCCTCCTCCCCGAGCGCCTCCATAATGGCGGAAGGCTTCAGCGTGCGCGGGTAGATCACAGTGGCACCCCGGTAAAGCGGCGTGAAGAATCCCCCCATCTGCTCGAACATGTGCGAAAGGGGAAGAAGCGACAGAAACGAGAAGTCGGGGGTGATGATGGGAACCCCCTCGTTTATCTGCACCATGTTGGCGACCAGGTTCCTGTGGGTCAGGATGACCCCCTTCGGGTTCCCGGTGGTACCGGAGGTGTATATGAGCTGCGCGATGTCGTCCGGTTCGGGATGCACGACATCAGGGTACGGGGCGACCTCCAGCAGAAGGTACTGGAGATCCTCGAGGAACAGCGCATCCGGGACGTCGAGACGCTCAGGTTTGAAGCGGCTTTGCAGTACGAGCCGGGCCTTCGTGAGGCCAAGGATCGACTCGGCGCGCGCCCGGTCCGACATGAAGTCGACGGGAACGGCGATCGCGCCGCGCATTATGATGCCCCAGTAGGCGACACCCCACCAGGAGGAGTTCGGTCCCCAAAGCAGCACCCGGTCGCCCGGGGCGACGCCGCGTTGCGCAAGCAGGTTCGCCATTCTGAGCGAGAGATCCGACAGTTCGCGGTAGGAAACGGCGAAACGACGCACGCCGGTACGGTTGATGAACGCCGTCTTGTCGCCGAGCGGTGCAAAGCTATGAAAGAGATCTACCAGAGTCCTCATATCCGACTCCTCCGTAGGCAACCGCTTCTCCTGAACCGGGAATAGGGATCGGGAAAGTGCGGCAGGTGGCGCTTACGGTGCCGCTAAAGCAGGTACGGTGTTTGATGGTGCGTCAGGAGCATTGTCACATGCTGAGTGCACTTTGGCAACAGCCGGCGGAATGGGTTGCGAGTTTAACCGAACCAGGCTCGAATGCCAATCCGAAACGTCTTACTTCTGTTTTCAACCGAGGAGCGCAGTTGAAACGCTCCCAGCGTCCCCCTCTTGGCGAAGGTTCTTCAGAAAATACATTGGAAGCATGTATAGTTCCGTCTCTCAGCAGTGAGCCGGGCATCACGTTCCCCCCTTTGCGAAGGGTGTATAGACCGGGGACATGGGTGACACATTTGAGATCGTTCCTACGGTCCTCCGTGGGAACGCACGTTAGGGACGCTCCAGCGTCCCTAAGCAGACGCCGGAGCGTCCGAGGCTTTGCGTTCCCACGCTGGAGCGTAGGAACGATGTGACTACTGCCATCATGGTTGCCACGAAGTAGGAAAATGGCAAAACGTCCCCCCCTTTGCGAAGGGGGGCAAGGGGGGATTTGATTTTCACAGCCACAAAAAAGCCGCCCCATTAATAGGGCGGCTCAGGCGCGAACCTGCAAAGGAGGCTACCTCTGCAGGATGGACCCCTTCTCTATCTGGTTCTTGCGAATCTCGTACTCTTTTCTGTCGATCCTTCCCGCCTTGTAGTCGTCCTCCACCTGTTTCATCTGCCGGTGCGCGCTGTACTCGTACGCACCGACCCCGACCGCGGCCCCACCAAGGGCACCGCCGACCGCACTCCCCTCCCTGGACGCACACCCGGAGGCGAGGGCCAAGGAGACCGCCGTAACGACCAGAAGCAGCTTTTTCATGGTTGCACTCCTTTTTTCAGAGGGATTCGGGCAAAAGCCCAGATCAGCTTACCATGACGATTAGATTTTTCACATCTTTTCAGGACTATCACTTTCGGCCCCGGCAGGAGGGAGCGTCGAGGACGGCTCCCCTCGAAACGTCCAGTAGAGGAAGGCGAGCGAGGGGATAAGTATCAGGGCTCCGAAAGGAAGTATCGTGAGATAGGCGACCAGTGACGACCTGGGGGCTGCGGCTGCCTCAAGGGTCATCTCGCCCAGGATGAGATCCGGGGCGAGCGCAGCGGCAAAGCCCGACAGGGTGAGAACGACGGTGGCTGCGGCGGCGACCTGCGCCCACCTGTACCTGCGCCATAGCAAAAGGAGTTGGGTCCCGACTCCGGCAAACACGGCAAGCACGACGAAAAGCATGGGCCAGGACTCGAGAAGCCTTTGGCTGAAACGGGGGGCGTAACGCAGGGCGAACGGAATCATGGCCGCGGTTGCCACCCCCAGCGCGACACCCGCAGCGATAGCCGCATCCCTGAAGTCGTTCTGAAGCGGTGGCGCCACCCGCACCGTCATGTAGACGGGGGCGAGATAGGCGCATATGGCAAGCCCGATCACCCCGCCCATGATGGTGAAGGGGGTGAGCCATACTGCGGTGCCCGTTGCCGTGACGCCGTAGTTGATGGTGATGGTTCCCGAAGCAGTCGCGGAAACGGCCATCCCCAGGGTGAAGGGGGTAAGTACGCTCGCGATCTCGAAAACGCTTGCGCTCAGCGGGACATCTCTCCCGGTTTCCCGGCCGTAATGGCGAAAGGCGAAGGCCGCCCCCCGGAAGTTTATGCCGATCAGGGCGAGAACGAGAGGCGGCATGAGCGCTATGAACATGGCGGCGAATCCGGAGGGGAAGGCGGTGAAGAGCGTCACCACGATGAAGATGAGCCACACGTGGTTCGTCTCCCATACGGGACCGATCGCGTTGAAAAGCGCCTCGCGCTGCTCACGCGCGCGGGGACCGAAGGCGAGCGCGGTCCAAATCCCTCCTCCGAAATCGGCTCCTCCGAACAGGGCGTAGAGCATGAGTGCGACCACCAGAACCATCGCGGCAAGCGTTACTGGATCAGTCATGAGACACCTCCCCGCCCGTTTCCTTAGGCTGCCGCTGCAGCAGCCTCATGATCCCAACGGTAAGGGCAAGGTAGACGAAGAGAAAGGTGGCGAACACCAGTAGGAGCCCGTCGTTCGGGGTGACCGCCTGCGAGGTGCGCAGGTATCCCTTCACCACCCATGGCTGCCTGCCGAATTCGGTGACCATCCAGCCGCTTTCAAGTGCGATGATGCCGAAGGGGGCGGCAAAAGCGACGCACTTCAACTGCGCCCGTCCCGGCTCCGTCTCTTTTCTTCTCCAGCGCGGCCACCAGTACCAGATCAACGCGAGCGCCATGACGAAGAATGAGCCGACCATCAGGTCGAAAAACGGGTGCACCAGGCGCGGGTCCGGCGTCGTCCCCTGGGGGAACGCGTCGAGTCCCTGCACCACGGCATCCGGGTCCTGGTGTGCGAGGAAGCTCAAAAGTTTCGGGATCCTGATCGCGTAAGATACCGTTGCAGTTTCCGGATCGGGCCAGCCGCCGATGATGAGCGGTGCAGCGGCCGAGGTCTTGAAGTGCGCCTCCATGGCGGCAAGCTTCGCACCCTGGTTTTCCGCCACGGCGTCCGCGGCCCAGTCTCCGGTTACCAGCATGAGCGGCGCCGCCACCAGGGCTAAGGAAAGAGAAAGGGAAAGTGCTTTTTTCCCATCCGCCTCTCCCCTACCCTTCAACAGCGCCACCGCATAAAAACCGGCCACGGCAAAGGCGGTCGCAACGTAAGCGGCCAGGGTGCCATGGACGGCCTGGTGCAGCCAAGCCTGGTTTAAGAAGGCGCGCATCGGCTGGACGTTCGCGGGAGCGCCGTCGATCATCTGGAACCCGGCGGGGGTGTTCATCCAACCGTTGGCGCTGATGACGAATACAGCCGATACAGCCGAGGCGAGAGTGAGGGGGATGGTGCAAAGAAACAGCGCACGCCTGGATAGCCGCTCTTCTCCGTATATATACAGGGCGAGAAAGATCGCCTCGGTGAAGAAGGCGAACCCCTCCATGGAAAAGGCAAGGCCGATCATGGGGCCGCTGAAGGCCATGAACTGTGGCCAGAGGAGCCCGAGTTCGAAGGAGAGGATCGTCCCGGATACGGCGCCGATGGCGAAGAGGACCCCGGCGGGTCGGATCCAGCCCCTGGCGAGGCGATGCCATGCATCATCGCCGGTTTTCAGCGCCAGCCCCTCGGCCAGCATGAGCATAAGCGGCAGGCCGATACCGATGGTCGCGTAGACGATGTGGAAGGCAAGCGAAGCGCCCATCAGGGCACGTGCAGCAAGCAGGTTGTCCATAAGGTCCCCAGTGAAGTGACGTGCGTCGGCATCTGCTGTGCGCCCGATGCGCGCTCGCCCCATATTTTTTTAAACTTTCCAAGTTTGGGGATTCAAAGAGGTTTGTCAAGCAACTGCGGGACGCGGAGCATCAGCGTTGACTTGGAATGTTTGCGGAGCAGGGAAAGGGTGCTAAGGTTAGCCTGCTCCAACAAAAACAGCCATTTCATAAAGGAGGTCGGCCATGCCACACAACAATGTTCCACATCCGGAGATGGTAGCGATGTCGGAGGAGGTGCGTCAGGCATATACGCCCCAAGTGCGCGACTACCTGGTGTCACTGTTCCCAACCTCAGAAAGTTATGATGTGTTGCATAACCGTTTCGAGAGAAGCATCACGGGATTTTACAAAGGGGATCCGGAGAAGGTAAAAGAGTGTGAAGAGGCTCGTCGCGAATTGGAGCTAGCAATGTCCGTAATCATGGCAATCCGTAAAGCTGTGAGTGTCATTGACCCCACCGTGTATGAAAAGCCAGAGGGGCCACATCAGAAGTCGTCCACCGCCGGCTCGGCATTGGCTGCGGCCAAAGATCTGAGGATACTTTACGACAGGAATGGACAGCCCTACTGCTCATTTACCAAAATGCCGGGATCAAAGGGGCACGAGATATGGTTCTGTACAGGAGAGCCCGGCGTAGAAGCTAATTGGAGTCTGTTGATGTGGTCAACTACCTGCCAAAAGATGTATCTCAGGGGCTTAAACAGAACGCTGACCAACTATTTGAAGCTAAGGTGTAAAAGAGGCAATGAGTTAGGGCCTTGGTCGAACATGGTCATCTTACCACCCGTGTGACAACTTCCTGCACGCCCCCTCTCCGCTCGAAGGGGGCGTGCAGGCATCACCTTCAAATCGGAAGCCCCCACCACCTTGGTTACGTCAACCTCTCAAGCCAACTGGTAGATCATAATCACCTGTCGACATCCAAGAACTTGGTTCAGATTCGTCATTTCTGAAATTTATTCGTCGTTTCTGAAACCGATTCGTCATTTCTGAAACGGATTCATCGTTTCCGAAACGGATTCGTCATTTCCGAAACGGATTCGTCGTTTCTGAAACGGATTCTTCGTTTCTGAAAATGGATTCGTCGTTTCTGAAATGGATTCGTCGTTTCTGAAATGGATTCGTCGTTTCTGAAATGGATTCGTCGTTTCTGAAATGGATTCGTCGTTTCTGAAATGGATTCGTCGTTTCTGAAATGGATTCGTCGTTTCTGAATCGCATGCGTCGCTCCCCAATGGGATGATCAGATATTAGATATCAGGATGAGGAAGTGGGAGACTGCAGACGTGCGGCCAGAGCAGACAGGTGGCGGGCATCTGTGCCGCAGCACCCGCCAAGTATCTTGAGCCCGAGTTCCATGCCCATGGCGGCCACCGATGCCCCGAATGCCTCCGGGGCCTCTTCAACGAGAGAAGAGCAGTTGTCCAAATCTTCCGGGCTGAGAGCCGCAGTGTTTGCGAGAAGGCCGATGATGCGACGGCGAACTTCAGCAGACGAGTTGGTTTCATGGAGTAAGGCAGATCTGGCGAAGCTGACATGGGTGCAATTGATCATGAACGCAAGCGGTTTGGGATCGGCTACGGCGTCTATCGCCGCTATGGCCTCCTTAAGCGGCGTTCCATCGAGGAGGGTGCCTGTCGGTCGGACCACGAAACTCACCATGTAAGGTTTTCCTGTCTTCGCCAGAGCCAGGGCAAGGCCGGTTGCTTCACTCAGAGCAGGCAGCGTGGCCGCCAAGAGAAAGTCAACCTTCGTCGCCGCGAGCTTTTCCGCCTGCCACGCATGATATTCCGCCGCCTGGTTTACCGGGAGAGCCTCGTCAGGACGGTAGGCGTCACCTTTACAACTCATCAACCCGCAGATGAGGATCTTGTCGGCGTATCCCTGGTAGCTCTGCCTCAAACCTTCCAGAAAGGCCGCGTTGTCGCCGTTCAGGTCGGTGCCCTCGAGGCCGGCCCCGGCGATCCGTTCCCTACTCGCCCGCCACGTCGGCGTGGACATGAGAAGAGGCAGTCCAGCCTGGCAGCCGATGTCGAGGTACTCCCGGCAGATCCCCTCCAGCGCTCTCCGCTTTTCTTCGTCGTAGATGAAAGCCGAGTTGACGACAAAGGGATCAAGCTCAAGCCCCTTCATGCGGCGCAGACGCTCGATTACGGCCCCCTCACCGAGAATGAAAGGGTATCGGCTCAGCATGGTGTCGATGCTGTTCATCGTCTCTCTCCCTTCTCCCGTCTTCGAAAAACGTATAACGACAGTATCTTATGCGTTTCTCCCGTGTCTATGGCAATGAGTGACATTGCGCCATTTCAAAGGTGTCCCTCTGCTCATACATATATTACCTAACTACACGCCTCCCCTGTATCGTTTAGTTACGTTCCTTGACCTCCTCACCGCCGGATCTAAAATTGCGTGAGCATGCTTGGAGTAGGTACCTCGGGACTCCTGGCACGCAAAGGAGGAATACCATGGGCAACAAATACGCGAAACTGTCGAAGGATAGCGCCGCAGTGCTCCTCATCGATCACCAGTCAGGTCTCATCTCCCTGGTTCAGGATTTCTCCCCGGGAGAGTTCAAGAACAACGTGCTCGCGCTGGCCGACTGCGCCAAATACTTCAAACTTCCGACTATCCTTACCACCAGCTTCGAGAGCGGCCCCAACGGTCCGCTGGTCCCGGAGCTCAAGGAGACCTTCGCCAACGCGCCATATATCCCGCGTCCCGGGCAGATCAACGCATGGGATAACGAAGACTTCGTGAAGGCGGTGAAGGACACCGGTTGCAGGCAACTTATCATGGCCGGAGTAGTGACCGAGGTCTGCGTCGCCTTTCCCGCTCTTTCGGCGATAGAAGCCGGGTATGAAGTGTTCGTAGTAACAGACGCTTCAGGCACCTTCAACGAGGTGACGCGGCACGCGGCATGGGCGCGCATGGCGGCCGCCGGCGTCCAACTCATGAACTGGTTCGGCGTAGCCTGCGAGCTCCATCGCGATTGGCGCAACGACATCGAGGGGCTGGGCAACCTTTTCTCCAACCACATCCCGAACTACCGGAACCTGATCACGAGCTATCTGGCCAAAGTAGAAGGAAAATGAGAAGCAAGAGTGCGAGGCGTGCATGAGCACCCTAATTGAATGACGGGTAGACGATTCCCCTCCTGACTTCATGCGTTTCTTCCGCTAGGAAGACACATGAAGTCAGGGGCGTCCCCAATCAAACAGCGCCCGTGTGAGCAAGCAGGTCCGTCCCGTAAGAGTTGTCGATAGTGCAGAGCCACCTCCCTTGCGTGTCCTGTTTGAACACGTAAGTAGCGTGCCGCTCAATGTCGAAGGACTGCCCGTCCTTTGTTCCATTCAGGAGCGTCCGGGCGAGAACCAGTGCCGTCCCGCTCCCTTCGACAAACACCATCCCACCTTGCCTTACCGCCAGCGAATGACCAAAATAATCGAAAATCGCGGCAAAAGCTTCGCGGATCTTCTGTTTTCCCGTTGCGTGCATCCCTGGCTGCACGACCAGCGTGGCGTCTTCGGCGTAGAACTCCATCAGGGCGTCCAGGTTCTCGCAGTTTATGGCATGGTCTGCGGCTTCGATAACACTTCTCAACTCATGTTCAGGCATCTGTTGGCTCCATCGTTGTAATAAGGAAGCGGGAAATAAAAAACCCGCCTCTGTGGGGGCGGGTTGGTCTTGTTCTTACCACATGCGCAGGCCCACCTCTACGGGATAGAGGTGCTAATAATCAGCGCGATGTAGAAGTTGCTAAGTGTCATAACGGAATGATTACACCAAGAAGCGCGGCTTCGTCAAACAAAACCTGCGACTGTCAGAATTAGAATCTATCCCGCTCCGCCCCCTATGCCAGCTTTAAATAGAGCAAACTTTGAGGACACTAGTGCTCGCAAGTCCAGTATAGTTCATGAACCTGCTTAAAGATCCGCCCCTCCTGCTTTAACACGGCCCGCCCTCCACATTCAGCTCCATGGCCATCGAAGACGATTCCCATCTCGCCCGTCAGTTTTACGAGAAATACCATTATTGGAGTGTATGCGGGATCTACGATACCCAGGGAATATTCACAGTCTGAAGGGCCATCCTCTGTAATCATCTGCTTATTATCCAAGAAGACAATCCCAGCGTTGCAGTCGAGGCCATAGGATGACGGAGTAGCTTTTCGGACAATCGCCCAGACGAGTTCGGCGGGTTCGACCAGCCCATCAACCTTTAACTCCGCAACCTGCCGGCAAAATAGAACGTTTTCCGCAGAATCAGTAAGCCGACGTAATATTCTGTCAGAACACGGCACGTTCGCACTGCTCTTAATTGCGAGCGGTCTAGCCCATTGTAGGAAGGCCGTACTTCCAGCCCATGCCTCTCCTTTGAATATCTTGTTATAATCCATTGTCTGCTCAGAGCGTGCTTCCTCGACATTAATTAGTACAGCGCAGGCGACCAGCATGAGTAAAACTAGTGTACCCTGTTTCATTTCCCCTCCCAGCGCAGACTGGTCCGCGGAGTGTGCTCCAGGCGATGGTGTGCGGTCGCTGTTACTCTTCTCACTTGGCTGGTTCCGCCCCTTCACCAGCGTCCATACCGACGGGATCGGCGCTCACCAGTCTTGCATCCTGAAAACCGATATCTACATAGCCTTGGGATCGAGGACCCGTCCGAAAAACAGGATGTTCCCTGTTTCCGTTTCCCTGATAGCAAAGAGGAACGGGTGGTCGGCTTTAAAGGACTTTGCTTTCGTGGGGCGGCCGGTGAGCATGACCGTTGCGGCGGTTGCCGCAGAGGCCTCCGTGCCTTCCTCGTTCACCTCCACGAATGCTTTGTGCAGAACACGCTGGATCACAAACCCCTTTTTGCCGTCCATCCCTGAAAAGTCGGCTTGTTCTTCGAACGCTTTCCGTATCCCTAACTTTTGTAGCGGCTTTACCAGATTGAACGACCCCCATTGCATTTTGAATTTCGGCAGTTCGACGTCGACAGGGCGTTTCTCGATACCGGATAACCACGCTTCCAGATTAACGGCGGCAAGTTGACTTTCGAGCCCGGGAAGTTGCGAATCATCATGGGGGAGGATCACAGTCATAGAGAGCTGTCCCCCCACATAGGGGAGCTCAAGAAGTTTGGCGTCTTTAGTTTCGTTATAGCCAAAACGTCCATTCTGACGCATCATCGGCACCTTTGTCTTCGAGCCGTCTATGCGGGTGAAATCACCTGTAAACGTCCTCTTCGGATCAAACTGCTGCGACCATCTGCCTTTGAAATAGATGGCATTCACAAGTGCCATGGAAGTAGTCCGTGGAAGAGGAGCAGTAATGATATCCTTGATCAGCCCTTGTGTCTTGGTTTCAACCCACTCATTGATGCGTCGTCTTGCCTTTTCCGGATCACGTTTGTAGTCAACAGGCATGACGGAAGAGCCGTAGAATTTTTCTATCAAAGACAAATATTCAGGGCGAAGAGAATGGTCATTTTGCGGCCACAGGGAGTTGGCGATGAGCAGCTTCACGTTGCCCTTTTTTTGAATCTCCTTGAGTCTGTTGTTGTGGATGGCGAACGCTGCACCTGTTTTTACGGGATCGGCCGAGAAGTGGAGAGTCTTAGCCATTTCCGCTGCAGTATCCCCCTTGGCTCCACCGTAGGTCATAGCCAATGCAGAGGAGATACTGTATGGAGAGAAGAACAGGTTGCCTGTTTCCTTCCTAAGCTTGGCATAAAGGTCCAGTGCGAAAGCGTTATTCGCGTTAGCAATCGACGTTATGACAGCCTGATCATCCGCCATAGCTGCCGGCGCCAGGAGTGAGAGTGCAAAGATCACTGCAACAGCAGCTCGTATGGCTTTAGCCATCATTTTGGCCCCTTGTATCGTCAGAAGAGTCATTTAAGCAATAACGAGAGAGTACACGTTCAATTTTCTCCATCACTTTGTGTTGACTAGAAACTTGATCCTGGAAATTTCGTCAAGGCCGATCCTGTGGTCTCCGTTGAAATCAACCCAAGTGTAGCCAAATAACGTGCCGGAGTACCTCGATAAACTTATTTCCTTGCCCGTTTTTAAGAAATAAAGAGTTCCCGCTACGAAAGAATTTCCGGATTTGCCGGCTTTCAGCCCGCTGTAGGGATCCAGAGAATTGTTGGACGACAGGGGATCTGTGTGATCTGCAACAAACAAGGTGTCGGAGTTGCTTTCCGAGGCACCGGTCAGCACCGAGGAAAGCACACTCAGCTTCACTTTTTTGCTTTCCCTGAATTCTCCGACGTCTTTCTCTGCAAGATACATCTTCAGGCTCTCGTATTTAGTTGTGATGGTGAAGTTGCCATTCGTTAACCGGTAAGTCAGGTAGCCGTTCTCCCACTGGGCATTCACCACCCGCCCCTTTTGATAAATGGAGAAGCCTACTTTTTGTCCATCGGTAATGTACATCCCATCACTGTTGGTGCCTTGGGCGGACGTGGGAGAGACGGCCGGTGTCGCACAGGCCGTAAGCAATGCGGTCATTGCAGCAGTTATGTACATTTTCAATAGCATGTGTGGTTCCTGTCGAATGTAACGGCAAGACGGCATTTCATAATCTCCCTACGTCCTTTCCCTGTTCTCGCCCGCCCCGCTCTCAGTTGCCGGGACGATTAACCCCGCAGACCTGCCGCAACTGTCTGGCAATCTCCTCGGCTACGGCTCTCCCTTCAACTCCGTCTCCCAGTGTGATGTTTGTGCCATTGCCGCAATCCGCCGTGATCCGATAGATCAGTTTGGCGGTTGTTCCAGTGCCGCGTGCCCCAAACTTCACGATTTCAACTTTCCTGACTAGAGCAGTTTCTATGGAGGAACTATTGACAGGGATGCCGAATAACCGACGCACTACGGATAGCTCGCCGGCTCCGACAATCACCTTAAGTGAGTTGCTTAAGAGCCATACGGCATAAAGCAGCAAGCCTACCCCTATCACGCCGAAAAAAGGCAGGATTACAAATCCCATTCCAGGCGATTTGACCAGGCAGATTGACACTCCCCCAAGAAACCAGCTGCTGAAAAATACACACAGCAAGCCTGTCTTCAGATTCCGGCGGCATGGGTAGTGGAGCAGTAGCCGTTCGCCCTGACGTTGGACCTGTACTGTCCAAGCAGGGAGCCCTTCGCAGGGCATCATGTCTGGGGCCAGCGGCACGGCCAGCCGGGATGTCTTGGGCGGTTCCTCCCTGATCACAGGAATGGCGAAACTTCGATCCAGGTCCAGGCCGGGAAGTTCAGCGGCTATTCGTACCGTCCACTGGTGCGAATCACCGCTTGGCGGTTCGGTAGCTGGAACGGCAACCCGGAAGGCGATCCGTGTGCCGGCAGGCCCAAGCGTTGACGCGGCACAGCCGGCCTCCTGCCAGATCAGCTCCCTACGGTTGCCATCCCGGTGCTTGACAACCTGTTCGCAGCTTAGGAAAACAGAGAAGACATTGCCGCTGCTGAAGTGGATCGGAAGGTCTATCGTACCGCCGGCCTCGCCTCCGATTGAGGCGGGAAACGGGTCCATACGGAGCTGAATATCTCCGAAAATCCTCACCTGAAGTGTCCTTTTGGCTGCTTCCCAGAGGAGCCAGAACCCAACCAGCGGGAACATCAGCCCGATCGCCGCCAGACGATTACCTTCGTAAATCAGTGCGTTGAGGCAGAAGAATCCCGTGGGCTGGGCGATGGCATTCCAGACAGCGGCAAACAGCCAGAAAAAGGCCGCTTCCCTGCCAGTGGCCGACCTGATCGTTGCCGACTGCCAGTCCGGTTCCGTCTCCCACTCCAGCATCCCCTTCTGCAGCAGCGCCTTTTTCTGTTCCGCATCCTTTACGGAACGTCGTACGGCATAGATCATTCCCCCGCCGATCCCGCTGAAGGAAAGTCCAAGAGCTGAGAGGATGATGACAGGCATCCAGAGGGGGATGAAGCCATTGATCTCTGCGTTTCCCTCGTTTGCCGGGTCGTAGTAGACCTCCAGCCGCTGCCCGACGTTGTATGCCGATCGACTGCCGCTTACTTTGGAGATGAACCTGACCATCCTCCCATCCGGGGTATTAAAGGCGACAGACGGGGCATAGGTGGTCGATTTCGAGCCATGTTTTGCCACAAGCTCTTCCACGGTTCCGATGGTAACGGCAGCGTTCCGGATGAAGATAAGTGTCTTTACAGCTTTGACCGGGGCGTAGAGCAGGCAGCAGCTACCAACAATAAAAAAGATGGTAAGGAAGAGATAGAGAGGCCAGACCGTATGGCCGGTTTTTGGGGGGATACGATTAGATGTGTCGGAAGTAGCCATGTCTTTTCCGTTCTCTAAATAGAAGATAAGGGGACACGTATAAGTTTACCTGATTAGCGCCAATCTTCCGCTGTTGCGGCTGGCCGGACATTTTCTGCCACTAATAGCACCTATAATCACGGCAACTTTACTCGAAGGAGTGCGCCGTGAAAATGAACCGTCTTCAGTTCCAGCAAGGTCTTAGTCTGAAAGCGTTTCTCGCAAACTATGGTGGCGAGGACCAGTGCGAGGCTGCCATTGAGTCGGCGAGGTGGCCGGCAGGTTTCATCTGTCCCAAGTGCAAAGGCACCAGATATTGCAGCTACAAACGAGGTAGAGTCAAAGTATTCCAGTGCAGCGCCTGCAGGAAGCAGACGACATTGACCGAGGATACTGTATTTCACTCTACCAAGTTGCCTCTAACCACTTGGTTCCTAGCGATGTACTTTCTTACTCAGAACAAGAACAATATGTCGTCCTTAGAATTGATGCGGTTGCTTGGACTGACATATCGTGCTGCATGGCGAATTAAACACAAGTTGATGCAAGTTATGTTCGAACGGGAGCAGTCAACAAAGCTCCACGGACGAGTGGAGATAGATGACTCATATCTCGGCGGCGAATACCAAGGAAAAAGAGGCCGTGGTTCAGAAAACAAAGTTCCTTTCATCGCTGCTGTGGAGACAAACAAACAGAACAACCCGGTCTACGCACTGTTTTCGCCAGTCCAAAGCTTCGGTCATAGCGACGTCAAGACCTGGGCTAGTCAAAAGTTGGCACCGTCGGCAACAGTTGTCTCAGATGGCTTCTGGTGCTTTACAGCTGTCACTCAAATTGGATGCTCCCATGAGCGACATGTCGTGAGAAAAGGAACGATGAAAACCCAAAAAATGGAGTGCTTCAAGTGGGTTAACACGATCCTTGGCAACGTAAAGAATGCTATCGTTGGTACCTACCATGCCTTCGATTTCTCAAAATACCCACACCGGTATCTCGGCGAGTATCAGTACCGGTTTAACCGCCGCTTTGATCTTGCCGCTATGCTGCCTCGCCTGATCGCGGCGACTGTTTGTACCGGTCGTCGACCTGAGGTGTGGTTGCGGACAGCGGAAGATTGGCTCTAATCAGGTAAGTTTATAAGATTCGGCAGGATAAACTTATAATTCTTATACCCGTCCCCCTTGTCCCTACGTTCCCCTTGTTCCCCATGCGAATCTCAAAATCTCAACAATGCCCCCAATGCCCCGTTTTCGCTTTTAAGAGGCGCTTTTTTTGGAAACCTCAATCAAAGCCGAGAGGAAAGCAGAATCATCGAATAAAAGCTTCAATCCGTTCGCTAATGCCTTATCTAAAGCCAGGCGTGCATTTTCTCCTGTCATAAGTTGAATGTTCGGTTCGACTCCTTGTGCTACTATTTGCCGTGTATAAAGAATGTTTCCATTCTTGTTTTTTACTAAGATGTTCATGTTTAGATCGGCTATGGAGTCTCCAGAAAAAAAGCCTGATTTGTGATCATTCCAGAACCTCGTCAGCTCACCCGTAATTGATACAAGTGCTTGGCTCCCAATCTTAAACCCACGGGATTGTAGCTCTTGTTCTATTGCCCTTTTGAGCGTTAAGGTTACGTCCTCATTGGCCATAATGGGCGCCATTTCCATTCCAAATCCATTTTTTTTGCAGCTGACTTTGGTGCTTTTATCTTGGCGCTGATCGTTAATATTAACGGCTACTACGACATCTTTCGCACCAGGGATCTCTGGCACACCAACCTGAGGGACGTAAGACAGATCAATCTTATCCGTTGTCAATGCGCAACCCGACAGCCAGGCAGATACAACAAGCAACATGATCAGTTTTTTCATTTTCTCTCCTATTCACGTCTAAGGTATTTGTACTGATTTCAACAGATGCAATGTCACTCCAGCTTCCCTCTTAGCGAGTTTAAAACTCTGCAAGCCTGGCCCCATTTTCCACATCCGCGCTTCGACACAATCAGCCGTGTCTGTTCCGCCCTTGGAGTCCGCTTGGTTGCTGAGCCCCGCCATTAATCCCCGTTTTTTAGCCCGGGTTCCTCGGTTCTAGTCCGACTATACCGGCCTTCTCCCACCTTTACCATGGTGGCCTTGACCGAGAGCGCCAGCAGCCGCGACTAAGGCTGTGGGTTGGATGTTGTTCTTCAATAGCAGTGTGTCTGGTGTCTTTTTGACATCCCGAGCGACTTATGTGATAATCCACCTGCCATGCAGATTAGGCACACGGAGAGGTCATTCATGCCACAGACAACAGCAAAGGATTTCGTCAAAGTTCCGAAGCAGGAATACGCCCTGCTAAAAGAGGTCTACCGCACCGTGCAGCGGCAGGCATTTCTTGTACGCATAGGCGAAGCAGAAAAAAATCTGGCCGAGGGCAAGACCAAGAAGGTCTCTGTCGACGACCTGATTGGCGCCCTGTAGCTTTGGGATGAGACCAAAGGCCATCAATTACGATGCGAGCTTTGAGAAGCAGTGGCTCAAGTATCTGAGAAAGCTCTCCGTCAGGGAGAAAGAGCAACTGAAGGAGCGCCTCTCGATCTTCAAGGAAGATGCCTTTGACAAACGTCTCAAGACCCATCGACTAAAAGGCAACCTGAAGGAATACCATGCCTTTTCCATCTCTTATTCAGACAGAATCGTTTTCAGGCTCCTAGATGACGAAGAAGTGCTCTTCATTCAAATAGGCAGCCACGATATCTGCTATTGAACCCGTCCTTTCACATCCTTTTCCTCTCCCCTTCGTTACTTTCCGTTTGCCTCTCATCCAACGAGCGAGCCATTGACCGGGTTTCACCGATCCACCTGTTTGATTGGGATCACTCCCCTAAATTTGTCCTGAAAGGTAGCACTTTTTGGGGATAGGCTTAATAAGTTATACAAGTTACCAGCGTCCCCGTGTCTGCAAAGGTACCTGGACGAATATGTCTTTAGTTTTAATCGTCGGAGACAAAATTTTTTGGCAAACGGTTCTGGCGCATTGCTCAGTTTGCGGCTGCCTCAAAAACAATTACGGGTGCTCTCATGACCTCAGGCCTATCGACAGCTTGAGCGAAGTAGATAACCAGATAGCGCTAATCAGCTGATTTAATGTGTTACGTCCAAGACCATGACAATGAGTAACGCATAATAGATTGGCAGCCCCCTGCTCCTTCGTGGCCTCAGCTCTTTGCTTTATTAAAGCCACCTATCACTTCCCTCCTGATTTCGATCACAGTGTGGCCAGCTAACACTTGATCAACAGCGCAAACAGCCAGAAACAATATCGAAATAAGCTGCAAATACATGCCATACTGTACAGAAGGCATATATTTCAATAAAGATGTCAATAGGCTGATGACTACAAACAAAGCCATGTTTTGAAAAAGTTCTTTTTTTAATTCAGTAAACAGACTATGAACTTTATAAAATTTCACATCTTTTTCTTCTACTAAATCAGCTACTTTCTGATGAGAATTGTCAATAAGAGTAATCATCCCAAGACTGATGGCGATGAACCCAGTAACACAACAAGCTATTACAGATAGAAAAGAGGTTACTACTGCGTTAGAAAAATTAGGAGATTCTCTACATGCCACTACTGCTAAAAAAATTGACCATGATGCTATAAGAAATTTCTTAAACTTATTTTTAACCATCTTCATCTCTTGACTTATTTAGTATATCAATCAGGACTGAAGCCATAGAATCTGGAGAAACTTCGTTGCTTGATCCATTAGAGGGTGGTACGTCTATGGTTTTAATGCTGTCGCGACTGTAAAATTTCCTTTTAACTCCCTGCAACATCCTTACAATTTTCCACTCTCCTTCTCCCTCAGAAATGTAATCTATGTAATCGTTAGTAGGTTGAACTGGTACCGACAAATTACCAGCATCGTTCTTTAAAGTAATAGTTATCGTGTCTTGAGTAAAAAGCATTTTTAAAGCTGCTAATGACGCCCTTGCGGTCAAATTTGCATCCAATAAATTTGGAGATAGGAGTTTTAGCTCTAAAGCATAAATACGTTCACTTTCATCGACTATATTCCAAAATAAATGTTTGTTAGTTATACCTTTAATAAACACTTTACAGTTGTATTTATCAGAAATTATTCTATTGAGTCCGAACGACATAATGGACATTATACTTCCAATATCAGCAAAAGAAACCTTCTTTTCAATTAAAATATGCTGAGATTCGCAATCGATTAAGCAATTAAGTGGTATCCAGTTGTCATGAGAATCACTTTTTATATCACCTGGTTCATATTCACCTAAGTCGACTTTCTTAAGTTTTGCAAATTTACCAAGGAGGAATCTGCTATTACCTTGTATATGCTGGAATCCGACAAAACTATATTGCACTCCCCAATACCTAAAAAAAACGTCTGCACCAGCATTTGTGAGTGCACCACATATCGCATAACCTTTTGGCGTAGGCAATGGTTCAGCAAAGAGTCTTGCTTGCCCTTCTTCAACCAAGGTATATCTTAGGACATAAAATACTTTTACGTTCATAGGTACCTCCAACCTGAGTTCATCGGAAGGATTACTGCTGACCTGCGCAGCCCCTTAACCAACCATGTCCATCAATCTTATACCGGTCCCCACCTACTCCTTAGCTTCTTCTAGCCTCTTACGCCTTCGGCAACGCCGCCTGCTTGTTCATCAAGGCGGCGAGATCGACTCCAGGTAACACCCGGCTCAACTGCCCCATCAAACCGTCGCCTGCACTAGCGCCGCCGGTGACTAGGACGTCGGGAACGATCTTGATCTTCCCTTCCTGGATGGCGGCGGCGATCAGTTCGACGATCTTGATCTGCTTGATGGCTTCTTCGCCGATGGCTTCCTGCTGCTTGTTGTAGGCCTGCGCGGTGGCTTCACCGATGGCGGCGATCTTGGACGCTTCGCCATCGCCTATCGCTTTTAACCGCTTACCTTCACCGGCCCCTTCCAGCGCCTTGGACTCGGCGTTGCCTTCGGCCAACGTGATCATCTCGGCTTTCTTCTGGGTGGCGACCTTCACGGCGATCTCGGAGGCGACAAGGGTCGGCTGCTGGTCGGCGGTGGCGCGCATCTTCTCCATCTCGGTCCGCTCGGCCTGACTCTTCTGCTCCATCTTGTACATCTCCTGCTGCTGCTCGGCGATGATCCGCTTTGTCTGTGTCTGCATCAGATCCTCGGGAAGCTTGATCTGGCAGATCAGCACGGAGACGCACTCGACGTGGTACTTCTCCAGGTCGGTCCGCGCCCTGGATTCGGCCTTCGCCTGCTCTTCGGAACGGCTCTGCAGGAAGTTCATCGCGGAGGCGGTGGAAGCCTGGTTGCGGAAGGAGGAGTCGATCATCGGGTGAATGACGTGCTGGATGAGGTTGTCTATCGATCCGACCTTGGCGACCATGTACGGCGCCTGGTCCGGACGGACGCGGATGACCACCTTGACGGAGACCTGGATCGGGAAACCGTCCTTGGAGATGACGGTCAACTGGTCGAAACGTGTGTCTTCCTGATCATCCCAGTCGATGGTGATGTTGGTGGTGTCTATGATGTACGCCATGAAGGCGCGGCGGTTGAGATAGTAGCGTCCCGGTCCGGCGACTTCCTCCTGAATGCCGCGGAACCCCTTCGGTACGACGTACTTCTCCTTCCCCTCTTCTTCCGAGGCGCCGGTCTGGGAAGAACCGAGGCGTTTCTTCATTTCCTCGGTCGGGTCTTCTCCCACGTTGGAGACGATGACGCCGACCTGTCCGCGCTCGACCACTGCAACGTCGTCTATGGCGACGCTGAACATAAGCGGGTTGATGTAATAGGTTCCCGGTCGCAACACGTCCAGCTGCGGGCCGCGCTGCCCGTGTTTCAAGAGGAAGGCGGAACCGTCCTGGTAGTCGTTGTGGCCGGTGATCGGGGAGGCAACGTATTCGCGCTCCGGCAGCGGAATGCCGTCCAGGGCGGTCACAAGGCCGATCTTGTTCGCCTCGACCACCGCTGCCTGCGCGACTTGGATATTGAACAGGTTCAGGTTGATACGGTAGGTACCCGGGAGCAGCACGTCGATCTGGGGTCCCTTTTGTCCGCCGTTTTTGAGGAAGGCCTCGCCGTTTTCATAGTTGGAGTGTCCCGGCACGCTCTGCGCGAGAAGTCGTCCCATGGGAATGGGTGCACCGTCCTGGGCGGTGACCATGCCGACCTCGCCTTTCGCGATTATGACTGCCTCGGCCTTGGTCACCTTGAAAAGGTTCGGATGAATACGATAGACGCCCGGCGGCAGGATCTCGGTCTGAGGGCCCTTCTGGCCGCCGTTCACGATGAAATCCTGGCCGGACTGGAAGGAGTTGTGCCCGGAGACAACGGAAGCAAAGATGCGTCCGGCAGGGATGGCCGAACCGTCCGCTGATTCCACCAGGCCGATCTCCCCGTCGCCGATCTTGGTTGCGGAGCTCTTGGTCACCTTGAAGAGGTACGGGTTGATGCGGTAATTGCCGGGAGGGATGATCTCGATCTGTGGGCCTTTCTGTCCGCCGTTATTGATGAACGCTTCGCCGTTTTGGAAAGAGCTGTGTCCTTCTACGGCCTGGGCGAAGATCCTGCCCTCAGGTATGGCGACACCATCCACCGACTCTACGATGCCGATCTCGAAGTCCTTGATCTCGGTGACGTTCCCCTTGGTCAGTTTGAAGAGATACGGGTTGATGCGGTACTTGCCCGGAGGGAGTACCTCGATCTGCGGCCCCTTCTGGCCGCCGTTTCTGATGAAGGCTTCGCCGTCCTGGAACGAGTTATGACCGGCGACGACGGCGGCGAAGATGCGCCCGGACGGGATGGAGGTGCCGTCGACCGATTCGATCAGGCCGATTTCGTTTTCCAGTATCTCGGTGAAGACGCTTTTCGTCGCCTTGTAGATGAAAGGAATGAGAAAGTGCAGTCCCGGTCCGAGGGTGCGGGCCTGGATGCCGACTTCATTTCCGAGCGCCACGACGCGCCCCTGCGGCATCTTGCTGCCGAACCAGCGCCGCTCGATGAGGGCGATCTCGTTGCCCCCGACGATCACCACCGAGTTCCAGAGCAGTATGACTACGGCGGCAAAGGCAAGAAGGTAGAGATAGTGGTTACCAATCCAGATGAAGATATTTGCGGGGTCTGACATGGCGCCTCCTAGAAGTGCGGTGCGTTAGGAACAAATAAATATAAATCCATTAAAAAAGCCGCCAGTGCTTGTGGTTCGCACTGGCGGCTTGAAATTGTGACAATCTGCCTCTTCCTATAGTCATGCTGACCTATTAGCAGGATTTGGAGCGACAATATTTATACGCTCATTTGAACCGTTTGGTCAATGAGAATGGATCAACATGCGATATTTCTGATTGAAGCGTGTTGGATTCATTTTACGAAAAAAGGATTTCCAGCAGATTTTCACGCGTCAGTTTGTGGTGGGATTCGATATCGGAGAGGATGGCGGCAAGCGTGCCGACGTTGAGAGGAATATGGGCGGTGTAATATGATGCTCGCCGTCTGCGGTTGTTGAAAGGCGGATATGACTGCCTGTCTGGTGGGTAATCGTATAACCCAATTTGCGAAGAGCTTTTGCTAGGTCATAGCCGGTGATATCACGCGGCAGTTTCATACAGCCAAGACTTCTTCATGGACAAAATGCAGGCGGATCATCTTTGGTGCCGCACCTGCGTCGAAGTGGCACAGGACCGCATCTCGCACATTAGTATGGAGTTCTTCAAGGGTGTCAGCCTCGGTAAATATTGATTCGCCAAGAGCCTTGGCGACATACCCACCTTCCGGCGCACTCTCTACAACAAACAAGATCTCATTCATAGTCAGCACCTCTCGAGGAAATATATCAAAGAGCGGAGTAAGACGCAACACGAGCGAAGAGAACTCCAAGGTGCTGAAGATAGATGAGACAATGCTAAATATGAGCGGAACGTTTCTTTCTGCTTAGCCACCTTTCCAAAGCACTAAGGGGACAGGCGCCCGGTGGAAACCGGGCGCCTGGCGTACAAAGCAAAAGAGCCTTCCGGCGTTAACCGAAAGGCTCTTTCTTGTATGGTGGCGGTGCAGGGACTTGAACCCCGGACAACACGGATATGAGCCGTGTGCTCTAACCAGCTGAGCTACACCGCCAAGCTCTTATTTGTAATGATGTCAACTACCTGCTGTTCTCTCGCAACGTTTACTGCCGCGCCTCAAGAGACACTCTTTATAGTCTAGAGCGCCTTCGTTGTCAATAAAAAATAGCGCTAAAACTTTCTCATGCTGCATCGGCATCACTGCAGCAAGGATTTACTTCAGTATGTCCAGAAGCTCGACCTCGAATACCAGTGTCGCATTGGCGGGAATCATCCCGGAACCCTGCTCACCGTATGCCAGTTCGGGAGGACAGACGAGTTGTGCCTTGCCGCCGACCTTCATCTTCTGCACGCCCTCGGTCCAGCACTTGATGACTTGGTTTAACCCGAACTCGACCGGACGGCCGGCAGCGTAGGAGCTGTCAAATTCCTTGCCGTCGATGAGGGTGCCACGGTAGTTGACTTTCACCTTGTCGGTAGCTGAGGGACTAGCTCCGGTCCCTTCCTTGATGGACTTGTAAACGAGCCCGGAAGCGGTTTTGACCGCACCTTTCTCGCTTGCGGCCTTCTCGACGAATTCCTTGGACTTGGCGGCAAGACGATCGCCCTGTGCGGCACGACGCGCCATGGCAAGCTGCTGGATTTTCGCCTTGTAAGGCTCGATATCGAAGTCCGGCTTTTTCCCGGCGATACCGTCCTTAACACCTTTCAGCACATGGTCCAGTTCATCCGGCGTCATGTCGAAGATGGCCAACTGGCGTGCCATTACCTGGCCTACGGCGTAAAGGGTCTTTTGATCTTCGGCTTTCTTGTCGTCGGCGGCAAAGGCGGGGACGGCGAGAAGCAATAACAGCGCGGCTGCAATGAGTCTGGTCATGTTTTTTCCTCCTGAGATTGGATGGTATGCCATCTAAAAGCAAATCCCCCCTGCCCCCCCTTCGCAAAGGGGGGAACGTGAGGCAACGGTCTCAGCAAAATATCTAGTTACGGGTACTTTTGGACCAAAAAAAGCACCCCTGGGGGTGCTTTTTTACAGACGTTTGACTCGGCCTACTTCTTTGCCTTGGGGGCCGCCTTCGCTTTGGGGGCTTTGGCCTTGGCAGCAGGGGCCTTGGGGGCCTTCGCGGCTTTCGCAGGCTTGGCTACGGTCTCTTTCTTCGCCTCGATGTTGGCCATGCGCACTTCCCGCGCCTTGGCGAGGTTGTCGGCCAGACCGCGGTCCTGCGCCATCTTGCGACGGGACTCGGAGTAGCTCTTCGCAGACAAGGCCTGTTTGCTCGGAATGCCGAACTGCTTCTTGTAGGCGCCGGGCTTCATGCCGTGTGCCGTGCTCAGGTGACGCGCGAGGGTCTTGAACCCGCCTTTGCCACAAACAAGGCAGACCACTTCGTTCTTCTTGAAGGCTTCTTTGATGGAGAGTGAAGATTTTGTCTCTTCGACGCCTTCCACGCCCTGTCCTGCTTCAAGATTCTTCAGCGCAGCGTGAACTTTGGCTATTTCCGCGAGAAGCTCGTCCGATGTCATCGGCGTGCTGGAGGCATGCGATGCAACGAGTTGTGCAGCTATTTCTACCAAGGTCGCCATTTACCACCCTCCTTCAAAGTTATAGTTAGGTGATTAATAGCAGAGACGGAGATATTGTCAATAATAAAGTAAAAATAACGTTGCAGGACTGAGTATACGGATCGACAAAAATGAACAAACTTAATCGCTGAAGGGATCGACTTGAAATGATAAGGGACGCTGGATCGGAAAGAGCGTTTTTTGAGTCGGCAGGATCATGCCGCCGCCCACCGCCTGCAAAGATCACGAAGAAAGAAACTGTACTTCACAGATGTGCATAGAATGCAGCCCTTCCGGCACCTAAAAGAGCGGTTTTTTCATTCAGTATGACGTGCACCGGAATAGACTGCACCAGGGGACTCAGCCTTCCTTTTGCGGTGAAAGAAAGCATGAATGCGGGTCCTTTCAGCAGGTCGAGAATCTTCGGTGCGATCCCGCCGCCAAGGTAGACGCCGCCTGTGGCGAGAAACCTGAGGGCGGCGTTGCCCGCCTCGGCTCCGTAGACGGATATGAAGACTTCGAGAGCCTTGCCGCACATCGGGCAACGCGATTCCAAGGCCGCCTTGGTGATGACCGCGGGCGGATCGCCGGCGCTCATCGCTGCGGCGATGGATTCCTCTTCAGGATAGTAATGTCCATCACGTAGAAAACGATAGATATCCAGGAGCCCGGGGCCGGACAACACGCGTTCGTAGCTGACCCGGCCGTGCTTAGTCTGCAGGTAAAGAAGGAGTTCCGCTTCCAGTTCGTTGCGCGCGGCGAAATCGGCGTGTCCCGCTTCGCTGGGAAGCGGATGATGGATCCCTCCCAGGAAGTAGGCGAGCGACTCGCCAAGTCCGGTTCCTGCCGAGACCACGGCAATGGTGCCGGAAGGATTGGCAACACCTGGGTTGAGGGTGAAGAGGTCCTGCTGTTTCAGCGATGCGATGCCGTAGGTGTTCGCCTCGAGGTCGTTTATGAGCAGCACGCTTGGGAGTTCCAACGCGGCGGCAAGCTCCTCGCTCTCAATGGTCCAAGGGAGGTTAGGTGTGCGCACCCGTCCCTCGATGATGGGACCGGCGATACCGAAACAGGCACGCTCCGCGCTGATGTGATGCTGCGAGGCGAAGTGGCGCACGATATCGATGAGGCTTCCGTGTGCGGCGCTTTTGTACTGCGCCTCGGCAAGCGTGGTGAGTCCGGCGGGATCGGCCTGGAAGTAGGCAATACGGGTCGAGGTTCCCCCCACGTCTCCTGCGAGAATGAGCATATGACCTCCCGGTCACGGCACGGCCGTGTGCCAGCGTTAGCTGTTAATTACCCCCCCCTCAAAAAAACAAATCCCCCCCGTCCCCCCTTCGCAAAGGGGGGAGCGCGAGGTCACCTGCGTCGCTTCATGGGCAAATCTGTTGCCGTTCCCGAAATTCCCTGATGAACCTTCGCATAGGGGGGACGCGAGGTCACCTGCAACGCTTAGTATCTGCGAGGTTACTTGGGGATGGCGTCCGCGGCAAGGACGGTTTTCACGATCTCGGCGCTTAGGGCGTTAAGGGCGCGACTCGTCGCGTCGGCCACGGCATCGTAACCGGGTCCGGTCGTTTTTTCGCGGACCACGGCGCGCCCTACCCTGCTGTCACTTCCCCTGCGCACACTCCAGACGGCCTCGATGGTGACCGCTTCACCGGTGACGGCTTCGAGTCTCAGGATATCGACCGGCACTCCGTACTTGGCATCAGTACCGCTACTTTGGCCGTAGGCAAACACGCGGCCCGAACCGAGTCTGCGCCCCATATCCTGCGCTAAAAGCCTCGGAATTTCCTCTTTCAGCGGTTCGGCCCAGCGGTGCGCTTCCAGAATGTCGACACGGTTGGGAGCGACGCGCACGACGAGCTGGGGGCGATCCAAAAGTTCCGGCAGCGTTACCGGTCCGACTCTCACCGATAAGGGCTGCGCGGACGACGCTTCCACTTCCTGGACAGCCGCCGGAGTCAGTGTGTAAAAGGTGACGCCGGGGGACCTGACGCATCCGGCGCACAGGAGAAAAAATCCAAACAAGACCGGGAGTACGGAGACGGTGCGCATGGCTATTTTTCCTCCTTTTTGCCGCGTATCAGTGATTCCGGGTGCTGTTCGAGATAATCCCCTAGAACCCGCAGCGAACGGGCCGCACGCGAGACCTCGCGCATGGTGTCACGCAAATCGACCTGCACGGGGGCGTCGGCGCTCAGAACGCCGCTGGCACCGCCCAAAGTGGTCCGCGCTTCGGATAGCGTCTTTCTCACGTCCTCGAGCGTCATCTTCGTCTCAGTGAGCACCGATTTCGCCTCGGGAACAAGGGACTTGTCCATGTTCTGCAACAACCGGTCGGCGCTCTTCAAGGAATCGTCGAGGGAGCGCATGGTCTGTCCGGCATCTCCGGCGAGTTTTTCCAGCGGCAGCTTCTCGATCCGCTGCACGATCTCGATCAGGTTCTTCTGCAGCTTCTCCATGGAACCGGGCACGGTCGGGAAGCGCGGCGGCGAACTGTTCCAGTTGATGCGGCCGGCACGGGCGTCGGGTACGAAGTCGAGCGCCACGTAGAGCTGGCCGGTCAGCAGGCTGCCGCTTTTGATCTGGGCGCGGAAGCCGTGTGCCACCAGGTCGTCGAGAAGCCGGTGCGCCTCGGCGGTGCCCGGCTGGGGCATATTGCCGCCGCTGTCCTTGCGGAACTGGGTCTGCAGGTGTTCCGGGTAGAGCTGGATCTCGACCGGTACGGAGAAATCCTTGCGGCTGCGGTCGAGCACCACGTTGATGTTGGTGACCTCGCCCACGGTGACGCCGCGCAGATCAACCGGAGCGCCGACGGCAAGACCGCGCACCGATTCGCGGAACTCGAGGATGAATTTTTCCGAGGCGGCTGAGTTCTTGAGGGCCTCGTCGCGGGTACCGTAAAGGGTGTACGCGGTGTCGGCGGGAGCGGCGACGGCGCCGGAGACCGACTCCTCGAAGGAAATGCCGCCCAAAAGAACGGCAAGCATCGATTCGGTGTTCAGCTTCACGCCGCCCGGGGTAACGGTCAAGTCGACGCCGCTTGCCTGCCAGAAATAGGTGCTGGTGGTGACAAAGCGGTCGTAAGGCGACTTGATGAAGACACGGACGGTGACCCCTTTGCCGTCCCGGTCGAGGTCGGTGGAGATGACCTGTCCCACCTGCATGCGACGGAAAAACACCGGGGAACCGGTGTAGAGCGAGCCTACGTCGTCGGTGTGCAGCACGAACTGGCGCCCCGGGACATCCATGGAAACGGCGGGGGGAGACTCGAGGCCGATGAAACTGTCGCTGAGTTCCTTCGAGGTTCCCGCCTCGACCCCGATATAGGAGCCGCCGAGAAGCGTGGTGAGGCCGGAGACGTTACCGCCGGAGATGCGCGCACGCACCACCCAGAAACGGGTGTCTTTCACCATGAGCCCCTTGGCGTCCTTGGTGACCTCCGCGGTGACGACGACATGGGTGCGGTCGTCGGAGATGGCGATCGATTTCACCTCGCCGATCATGACGTCCTTGTACTTGAGCTTGGTCTTGCCCGCCTCGAGCCCCTCACCGGTCTTGAAGGAGATGGTGATGGTCTCACCGCGGTCCACCCACGCCTTGGCTGCGATGGAAAGACCTATGACGGCGGCGACTATGGGGATGATCCAGACGAGCTGGATCGAGAAGCGCCGCTTCGGCTCGCTTACCGCCTCGGGAAGGTCCTGCATCTCTTGTCTGTCGGATGGTTCAGTCATGGAAATCCTCTTTCTGCAACGGGTCCCAGATCAGGCGCGGGTCGAACTCCATGGTGGCTAGCATGGTGAGGACGACCACCGCGCCGAAAGCGATCGCGGCGGGACCGGCCTTCACCACGGCCAGCGAGCCCAGTTGCACGAGCGCCGCGAGCAGGGTGACTACGTAGATATCCAGCATGGACCAGCGCCCCACCGCTTCCACCAAGCGGTAAAGCCGGGTGCGCTGCTGCGGGTTCCAGGTCGATTTGCGCTGCACGGAGATGAGCAGCAGGGTGAGGGAAAAGAGTTTCAGAAGCGGTATCGCCACGCTCGCTACGAAGACGATGACGGCGATCATCCAGGACCCGGTCCTCCAAAGGTGCACGACGCCGCTCACGATGGTGTCCTTGCGGTAGCTGATCAGGGAGCCGGTCTCCATCATGACCAGGGTGTTGGCCGGTATATAGAGTATGTAGGACGCGATGACGAGCGCCCAGCAGCGCTGCACGCTGCCCGGTCTGCGCAAATGGAGCCGGGCGCCGCAGCGCGGGCAGTACTGCGCGCGCGAAGTGCCGGTGCTCCGGGAGACCAGCTGACAGACATGGCAGGAGCAAAGCCCGCGGCCGGCTGCGATGGGGGAATCGGCCGAGTTCACCTTGACTCCAAATCCTGTCGCTTCGCGTCGAGCCGGGCCCATACGTCGCGCGCATTGAAGGCGGTGGCCGCAGCGGCGAGCAACAGGGTGAGCACCGCGAAGGACCACAACGCCATACCCGGTATGACACGGAAGTTGTTGGTAAGCTTCACCAGGGAAACGAGCACGCCGAGCATCAACACCTCCACCATCCCCCAAGGCTCGATGCACTGCAGGGTGCGCATGAAAAGCGGATATTTCGGAGGCACCTTGCCGAGTTTCAGGGGAAGCAGCAGGTAGGTGAGCGAGGCAAGTTCCAGCGCCGGGACGATGATCGCCGTGATAAGGACGAGGGCGGAGACGCTTCTCATCCCCTGGTCCCAAAGAGAGAGGACCGCTCCGAAAAGGGTGATGGCGCTGCGGTCGCCCTGCACCTCGATGGCGAAGATGGGGAAAAGATTCGCGCCCAGAAAGACCATGCATGCCGCCAGGGTATAGGCGAGGGTGCGGTCGACGCTGTCGGTGGCGTTACGGTAAAGTACGGCACCGCAACGCCTGCAGCTCGCATAGCACCCGGGGTTGAGCGGGATGTCGCGCTGCAACAGGTCGCATTCGTGGCAGGCGATCAGTTGTGCGTTACGATCGGTCATCAGGGAGACGCTCCCTCCTATGAGACCCCAAGAAGCAATGACAAACGCATGGAAAAGTGTAAGTCAAAGAAATGTGACAGAAGAAAACATACCACAGTTGCAGGGCGAAAACTAAATCAGCCGCCCAGGAAGTCTCCCAAGCGGCTGATTGAAATGGTCGGTGCGACTGGATTCGAACCAGCGACCACTAGACCCCCAGTCTAGTGCGCTACCAGGCTGCGCTACGCACCGATTAAACCTGATAATTACAACTGATCCCGCAAACTCATCAATTCCAGCTTCACATCCTGAAGCAGTGCCGCAAGCGCTTCACCGGAAAGGTCAGATTTTCGGTACTTTTTTTTGGCTTCCAGACGCTTCCTAGCCCCCTCGATGGTCAGCTTTTCCGCGTAAAGAAGTTCTTTTATCTCATGGACCAGCTCGACGTCTTTCTTGGAGTAGAGCCTTTGTCCGCTGCTGCTTTTTCTCGGCGCGAGCCCCGGGAATTCCGTCTCCCAGTAACGCAGCACCGAGGTGGGGAGACCAGTTGCCGCGGACACCTCGCCGATTCTGAGGTAAAGCTTGTCCGGGGAGCCGGTCGCCATGATTACGGCTGGGTGTTGATCGCGCTCTTCAGTACCTGGCTCGGTTTGAAGGTGAGGATCTTGCGAGCGACGATGGTGATCTCTTCGCCGGTCTGCGGGTTCCTGCCGCGACGGTCGGACTTCTCTTTCACTACGAAGTTGCCGAATCCGGCAATCTTGATTTTGTCGCCTTCTTCAAGAGTGGACTTAATCAGGTCGAAGACCGTCTCAACGAGTTCGGCGGATTCTTTCTTGGAGAAACCGACCTTCTCATAAATTTTTTCTACGATGTCCGCTTTGGTCATAATCCCCTCAACAGGTGAAACATTTCAGTGTGTTCTCAACAGCGGCTTAATCTAATACCATAGCGTTTTCGATTTCGCAACCGTTTTTATCTGAAGGAAACATTTAATTTTTTCTGCAGTGCCTCGGTTACCTTCGTGTGCAGACGGGTTACTTCTTCGTCGGTAAGGGTCTTCTCCTTGGAACCGTAGCGTACGCGAACGGCGACGCTCTTCTCATGAGCGGCAATGTTCCCACCCATGTACAAGTCGAAGATTTCCACCCCTTCCAGCTCGGGCGCCTTGATGCCGTTAACGCAGGAAACGATGTCGGCGACGGGAAGTTCACGCGGCAAAAGCATGGCGATGTCGCGGAAGGTGGACGGGAAGCGCGAGGGAACCTGGGCGGCGCCCTGTTTCTTCCTGGCCGAGAGGAGCGCCTCGAAGTTGAGCTCCAGGTAGTAAAGCGGCGTGGAGATGCCGTAGTTCTCCTGTACGGTCGGATGGAGCTCGCCCATGGAGCCAAGCGCCTTCTTGCCGCTTAAGATGCGGCAGGCCTTGCCCGGATGGTAGTACGGATCGAGCTCGTCGACGCTGTAGTTGACCCCGCCTACGTTCAGGTCGGCGAGGAGGTTCTCCGCGATCCCCTTGACGTCGAAGAAGTCGATATCACCCTTGGCCTGATTCCACCCCTCGGGATCGCGTCTGCCGGTCAGCAGAGCCGATATGTAGAGCGGCTCTTCGGGGAGTTCGGCCCCCTCGACGGGGAGGTAGATGCGGCGCATCTCGAAGATGCCGAGGTTCAGCGTCCTGAAGCTTATGTTCTTGACCGCGGTATCGAGAAGCCCCGGGAGCATCGTCGTGCGCATGACGGAGAGCTCGTCGGAGATCGGGTTCAAAAGGACCATGCCGTTGCTGCGGAAGTCGTCCGCCGGGAGCATGATCTTCTCGCAGGAAGAAGGTGCGACGAAACTGTAGTTGATCACCTCGGAAAGACCGTGCGAGACGAGCAGGCTCTTCACCCTACCCGCTTGGCGCTGCGCGTCGGAAGGAAGATCGGAGAAGACCGACGCCTGCGGGAGCGTGGCGGGTACCTTCTCGAAGCCGTTCACGCGGACCACCTCTTCGACGAGGTCTATCTCGCGCTCGATGTCGACCCTGAAAAGCGGCACCTTGACGGTGAAGACACCCGGCTCACCCTGCTTCACCTCGAATTCGAGGCTCTCGAAGATATCCTGCACCTCGGCTGCGGAAAGGTTCAGCCCGGAGACCGCGTTGATGCGCGACAGGCGCGCGGTGATGACCCGCGGCTCGACCGGCGCCGGATACACGTCGATGACCCCCTTGGCCACCTTGCCGCCGGAAAGCTCGGCGATGAGCTGGGCGGCGCGATCGAGAGCCCGGGTGAGCCCGGCGACGTCGGCGCCGCGTTCGAAGCGGTGCGACGACTCGGTGTGGATCCCGAGACGCTTGGAGGTCTTGCGGATCGCGGACGGGTTGAAGTAGGCGCTCTCAAGCAGCACCTCGGTGGTCCCCTCCCCTATTTCGGAGTTGCCCCCTCCCATGATCCCGGCCAACGCCACGGCCTTTTCGCCGTCGCGTATGGTGAGGTCGTTCGCGGTAAGGATGCGCTCCTGGCCGTCGAGGGTGGTGAACTTCTCCCCCTCCCCCGCCGCGGCGACGACGATCCTGCCGCCTGCGAGGAGCTTGTAATCGAAGGCGTGCAGGGGGTGACCGTACTCGAGGAGCACGTAGTTGGTCACGTCGACGATGTTGTTGATGGAGCGGATCCCGGCGGCCATGAGCCTGTTGGCGAGCCAGGCCGGCGAATCGGCGAGCGTGCAGCCGGTGATGTGGCGCGCGGTGTAGCGCGGGCAGAGCTCGGGAGCGAGGATCTCGACCTTGGCGACCGAATCAACGGGTGCCCCCTCCTCTTTCACCTCGAGGCCGGGGTAGTGCACCTTCTTGCCGAGCTTCGCCGCGACCTCGCGCGCGATGCCGACGACGCTCAGGCAGTCCGCGCGGTTCGGGGTGAGCCCGATCTCGAAGACGACGTCCTTGGTGCCGAGCGCGTCGAAGAGCGGGGTGCCGAGGACGAAGTTTTCCGGAAGGATCATGATACCGGAAGATTCTGCGGAGAGGGCGAGCTCCTTCTCTGAGCAGAGCATGCCGCACGACTCCTCGCCGCGGATCTTCGAACGCTTGATCTTGAAGTCGCCGGGAAGCGTCGCGCCGATCTGGGCCAGGGCGACCTTGTCGCCGGCCTTGAAGTTCTGCGCGCCGCAGACGACGTTCACGATCTCGCTTCCGTTGTCGACCTTGCACAGCGAGAGCTTGTCGGCATTGGGGTGCTGGTTCTTCTCAACCACCTGCGCGACGACCACGTCGTCCATGCCACCGCCGACCACTTCCATACGCTCGACCTCGAGGCCCAGCATGGTGAGCATGTGCGAGAGTTCAGCCGCCGGGAGGTCGCAATCGACGAATTCCTTGATCCAGTTGTAGGTAACTATCATATGAATTCCTTCAAGTCGAAAATCAATTAACAGGGATAAAAGGGATACAGGGGATAAAACAAAGAGCCTTTCGCCTTATCCTCTTCGTCCCCTTTATCCCTGTTCAAACGCTTTTTAGAACTGCTTCAGGAACCTGAGATCGTTCTCGAAGAGCAGCCTCATGTCGGCGATGCCGTACTTGAGCATCGCGATCCTCTCGATCCCCATCCCGAAGGCGAAGCCGGTGTACTGCTCGGAGTCGTAACCCACGTGGCGGTACACCTCGGGGTCGACCATGCCGGCGCCCAGGATCTCGAGCCACCCGGTCTCCTTGCAGACACGGCACCCCTTGCCCCGGCAGATGACGCAGGCGATGTCCACCTCTGCCGAAGGCTCGGTGAAGGGGAAGAAGGAGGGACGCAGCCTCACGCCGATGTCCTTGCCGAAGAGCTGGCTGATGAAGAGGGTCAGGATCCCCTTGAGGTCGGCGAAGGTGATCCCCTTGTCGACCATGAGCCCTTCGACCTGGTGGAACATGGGGGAGTGGGTCGCGTCGGAGTCGCAGCGGTACACGGTTCCGGGTGCTATGATGCGCACCGGCGGCGGCTGCTTCAGCATGGTGCGGATCTGCACCGGCGAGGTGTGGGTCCTCAAGAGAACGCTCTCGCCGAAGTAGAAGGTGTCCTGCATGTCGCGGGCGGGGTGATCCTTCGGGAGGTTCAGCGCCTCGAAGTTGTAGAAATCGAGCTCGATCTCGGGACCTTCGGCGACGGCGAAGCCGAGCGCTCCGAAGATGGAGCTGATCTCCTCGGTCACCAGCGTGATCGGGTGTTTCGAGCCCATGGCCTGGCGCCTGCCCGGAAGCGTCACGTCGATCTTCTCGCCGGCAAGCCGCGCGGCCTTGACCGCCTCACGCACCTCGGTGGCGCGCGCGTCGAGGGCATCCTCGAGCTTCGCCTTCACGGTGTTCACGACCTGGCCGACCAGAGGCCTTTCCTCGGCGGAAAGCGCACCCAGCCCCTTCATGACGCCGGTGAGCGCCCCCTTCTTGCCCAGGTACTTGACCCTAAGTTCCTGCAGCCCCTCTTCCGTGGAGGCCTGAGCCAGCTCGGAGAGGGCCTCTTCTAAAAGTGCTTCCAGTTTATCCTTCATCGCATGACCCTATTTTCGGAAAAAAAAAGAAATGGGACATCGCTATCCCATTTCTCTTTATGCCCGCGGTATGTATTAAAATTTTGCTTTGGCTGCTGCCGCGATAGCTGCGAAACCTTTCGGATCGGAGACGGCCAGGTCGGCCATCACTTTCCTGTCGATTTCAACGTTTGCGAGCTTCAGACCGTGGATCAGCTTGCTGTAGGAAAGACCGTTGATCCTTGCCGCAGCGTTGATCCTGGTGATCCAGAGGGCCCTGAAGTCCCGCTTTTTCACCCTTCTGTCCCTGAACGCGTAGTTCAGTGCGCGGTCCACCGCTTCGGTGGCGCTCCTGAACAGTTTGCTTCTCGCGCCGCGGTAGCCCTTGGCAAGTTTCAATACTTTGTTTCTTCTCTGTCTCGCTTTAAAACCGCGCTTTACTCTTGGCATACATACTCCTTCTGGTTTTTAAATTAGCCGGATCCGCAAGGGGAGACGTTTCCTCACGGTTCTCGGACTTCGGTAACGGGCGAAAACGGCGGTTGGCGACGAACAGCTCCGAGGCGCACCTCGATGCCGGTGTTCCAGTCCCTAGTCCCCAGCCCCCAGTCCCGGTTTTATTTGTAGGGGATCAGGCAGCAGATGTTCTTGTGGTCGGAGGCTGCTACGATACCGCTTTTACGGAGGTTGCGCTTGGTTTTCCTGGTCTTGGAGGTCAGGATGTGGCTGGTGAAGGCGTGAGCCATCTTGATTTTGCCTGTGCCGGTCTTGCTGAAACGCTTGGCGGCGCCCCTATGGGTCTTCATTTTAGGCATTGTTTTACTACTCCTTTGTTGTGGTGTTTATTTTTTTACTTTGGGGGCGATGATCATGAACATGCTGCGCCCTTCCATCTTCTGCTTTACCTCGACCACGCCGATATCGGCGAGCTCGGCGGTTATCTTTTCCAGTGCGGCCATGCCGAGTTCCTGGTGCGTGATCTCACGACCGCGGAAAACGACCGTTATCTTCGCCTTGTTCCCTTCTTCCAGGAAGCGACGTACGTGCTTAACCTTGAACTCCAGGTCGTGCGTATCGGTCTTGGGACGAAGCTTCACTTCCTTCAGCTCGACCTGCACCTGTTTCTTCTTTGCCTCAGCCTGCTTCTTAGCCTGCTGATATTTGAACTTGCCGTAATCCATGATACGGCAGACAGGGGGAACGGCCGTCGGCGAAACCTCTACCAGATCCAGTTGCAGACTCTCAGCCAACGCCAGAGCCTCGCGAAGCGGAAGAATACCAAGCTGCTCACTTTCGGCACCTACTACCCTTACCTCTTTGGCCCTGATGGTCTGATTGATGTTGACTGTAGGTTTAGCTATGACGCCACCTCCTATTTGTAGGTTTTAACTTCGTTCTCAATGAAGGCGATGAACTGTTCGGGAGTCATCGCTTCGAGGTTCTTGCCGTCGCGGAAACGCGGCGCGAGCAGGCCGCCTTCGACCTCCTTGTCGCCCACCACCAGCATGTACGGTATCTTCTGCAGCTGGGCCTCGCGGATCTTGAAGCCGAGCTTTTCGTTCCTGAAATCCTTCTGAACCCGAACGCCGGCGGCACGCAGCTTGTCGAACGCTGCCTGCGCGTAAGGAATCTGGTTGTCGGTGACCGTGAGAACGGTCGCCTGGACCGGTGCCAGCCAAGTCGGGAAGTTTCCGGCGAAGTGCTCGATGAGGACACCGATGAAGCGCTCGATGGCGCCAAGGATAACCCTGTGCACCATGACAGGGCGTTTCTTTTCACCATCCGCGTCGACATAGGTGAGATCGAAACGCTCCGGAAGGGTAAAATCGCACTGGATAGTAGCACATTGCCATCTTCTGTCAAGAGCGTCGCGCAGTTTGATGTCTATCTTGGGCCCGTAGAATGCGCCGTCACCCTCATTTATCTCATAGGGACGACCGGAATCCTTCAGTGCATTCAGAAGCGCGTTGGTGGCGAGTTCCCATGCATCGTCGGAGCCGATCGACTTCTCCGGACGGGTGGAAAGCTCCATCTCGAAGTCGAAGCCGAAGATCGCCATCACCTCGGTGACGAACTGGATGACCCCCTTGATCTCGCCGTCCAGCTGTTCCGGGGTGCAGAGGATGTGCGCGTCGTCCTGGGTGAAGCCGCGTACGCGCAAGAGGCCGTGCAGAACGCCCGCCCTCTCGTGACGGTGCACCGTGCCGAGCTCGAAGTAGCGCAGCGGCAGGTCGCGGTAGGAGCGAAGCTGCGAGCGGTAGATCATCATGTGGGCCAGGCAGTTCATCGGCTTCACGCCGTAGCTCTGCTCGTCCACCGTGGTGAAGTACATGTTCTCGCGGTAGTTCTCGTAGTGGCCGGAACGCTGCCAGAGTTCGGTCTTCAGGATCTGCGGACCCTGGACGATGTCATAGCCGCGCTTCAAGTGCTCCTTCCTCTCGAAGTCCTCGAGGATGGTGCGCAGCATCGCCCCTTTCGGATGCCAGATGACCAGACCGGCGCCGACCTCGTCGTTGAAGGAGAAGAGGTCGAGCTCGCGGCCGAGTTTCCTGTGGTCGCGCTTCTTCGCCTCCTCGATCCTTTCGAGGTAAGCCTCCAGTTCCTTCTTGTCGGCAAAGGCGGTGCCGTAGACGCGCTGCAACATGGCGCGCTTTTCGTCGCCGCGCCAGTAGGCGCCTGCGATGGAAGTGAGTTTGAACGCCTTGCACCAGGAGGTGCTCGGCAGGTGCGGACCACGGCAGAGGTCGGCAAAGTCGCCCTGGGTGTAAAGGGAAACCTTGTCGGCGCCGAGGTCCTCGATCAGCTCGACCTTGTAGTCCTCACCCATCTTCTTGAAGAGGGCGACGGCGTCGGCGCTGGAAAGCTCGGAGCGGACGATCTTCAGATCGGACTTGGCGAGCTCGCGCATCTTCGCCTCGATCTTCTCGAGGTCTTCGGGGGTGAAGGGATGGTCGACGTCGAAGTCGTAATAGAAACCGGTCTCGATGGCGGGACCGATGGTCACCTTGGCCTGCGGGAAGAGTGCCTTCACCGCCTGGGCCATCAGGTGCGAGGTGGAGTGCCTGATGATCTCGATGGCCTCGGGGCTTTTCTCCGTGACTATCTCGACACGGGCGCCGTCGGCCAACTTGGTGTTCAGGTCGACAAGGTTGCCGTCGATTTTGCCGGCGATGGCAGCCTTGGCGAGACCGGCCCCGATGGAGGCGGCCAGATCGTAGATAGAGGAGCCTTCAGGCAAGGGCCTTTGGGAACCGTCCGGAAGCGTGACCTTAATCTCGTTCATGCAAGACCCCTTTTGAGAAAATCGAATACAAACAGAAAGAGGCATCGAAACTCGATGCCTCCGTCGAACCTCGTACTGAAGGTCTCTGTTTAATTGGTAGGCGCGGGCGGTTTCGAACCGCCGACCCCTAGCGTGTCGAGCTAGTGCTCTACCCCTGAGCTACGCGCCTGTTTTTATTGCTGCTTCGTGGAACTCGGACTTTGTACCAATTCGCCGTTTCAAAGTCAAGGTTTTATTTTCATGCACATGAATTTTTCTCATTGGAGAGACGACGTCGCCGCACATGCCGCGTCAAGCAGCCGTATCAGCGCCCTTGAGACCTCGGAAGGATCGGCATCCACGCAACTCCCCTCATGTGAACAGGCCGGTATGGTGCCCCACCTGGAGCATGGAGCACAGGAAAGGGTCGAGGCGAAAACGCGGTGCCACTCCCCTTTGGGGGCCCATTTGACGGGATCGCTCGGGCCGAAGAGCGATACGGTCGGCGTGCCGAGACCGGCCGCGATATGCAGAAGGCCGGAGTCGCCGGAGAGTAGCGCCTTTGCCCGGCCGATCACGGCGGCGCTTTCGGCGAGGCTCCCCTTCCCCGAAAGATCGAGCGCACCGGTGGACCGGGCAATCATCTCGCACGCCTCAGCTTCCCCCTCCCCGCCCAGAAGGACGACGGCGTACCCGGCGAGCACGGCGGAGGAGGCGATCTGACGGAATCTGCCGATGCCCCATTCCTTGCGCGGGACACTCGCACCGGGAAAGATGGCCACGAAGGGGCGTTCACCGATGAAGGCCAAAAGGCGCTCAGCGCCCTCCACCGCCTCCGGCGGCAGGGTCAGGAAGGGAACGGAAAGCTCGGGCGGAGCGGTGATGCCGAGCGGGGCCAGCAGGCGAAAGAAGGAATACGGCTCGTAGTCGTCCAGGGCGTAGGGAACGGCATCGCTGAAGAGCCTCTTTCTCTCGTTGGTGGCGAAACCGATGGAACGGCCGGCTCGAACCACGCGGGAGACGACTGCCGAGAGGCGGTACCACTGCTCGGTGTCGATGACGAGGTCGTAGCGGTTGCCAAGGACGCGGCGGAGCTCTCCCGGGGCGTCGTAGCGGTGCACGGCGTGGAGGCCGGGACAGAACCGGAAGGCGGCGGCGTTTCTGGTTTCGGCGAGGATTTCGATGCGGCAGGAGGGATAGGCCGATTGCAGCGCGCGCAGCGCCGGGATGAGGAGGATGGCGTCGCCGATCCCGCCGGGGCGGATCACGAGGACGCTTTGCGGCGCGACGGTAGTACCGGGGCGGCGACGGCGCGGTAGCAGATGGACCAGCAGGGGGGAGGCGATGGCGTCTATGCGCTTAAGGAGTGTCGGCTGCAATGGTGGCTCCCTTTTTAGTTCTTCGGCACCGGTGGGGGCGGTGCGCATTATTTATTACAGAAAACGCGCGGCTTTGGCAATAGGGCGAAAGCCCCCCTCCCGACCTCCCCCCTCCAGGGGGAGGAGCGTGGACGGAAGCGTGGACGGAAGCGTGGACGGAAGCGTGGACTGGAAGCGTGGACTGGAACGTGGACTGAAGCGTGGACTTAAACGTGGACTTAAACGTGGACTTAAACGTGGACTTAAACGTGGACTTAAACGTGGACTTAAACGTGGACTTAAACGTGGACTGAGGAGGGGAGTGAGGCGATGGCTAAAACGGGGGGAGTGAGGCGAGCGGGGTCCCCTCCCCTGGAGGGGGAGGGGCAGGGAGGGGGAAGCCGCACTTTGGCTTCTGCGGAAGCCCCCGCCTCACCGTCTCTCCGCCTCAGCGGCCGGGGAGCTCCAGCTCCTTCATCTTCCTGTAGAGCGTGTTGCGGGCGATGCCCAGGGCCTTGGCGGCTTCCGTGATGTTGCCGTCGTACTGCGAAAGCGCTTCCTTGATGGTCTCGGCTTCGGAATCCTTGAGGGCGTGCATGGGGGGGACGATCTTCTTCCTGCGCATGACGGCCAAAAGGTTGGACTGGGCCTGGCGCAGCGAGCTTAGCATCCGGTTCAGTTCCTCGGCTCCCATCCGCTCGAGCGTCTCGCAGCTCCCGCACTGCTCGACCAGTTCCGCCTCGGGTGCAGCGGAGGTCTGCGCTGCTGCGGTGACGGCGGCCTCGGTACGTCGCGGGGCGGAAGGACCGGCCAGGAAAGTCCCCCCCAGGTGTTCGGGGAGGATGGTGTCGCCGTTGCAGATGACGACGGCACGCCGCATCACGTTGGCAAGCTCCCTTATGTTTCCGGGCCAGGAATACCCCTGCAAAAGCCGGACGGTGCCGGGGGCCAGGCGCAGATCGCGGTTCAACTGCTGCACGAAGTGTTCGGCCAGAAGCGGGATGTCTTCGCTGCGTGCGCTAAGTGACGGGATCTCGAGGCGCACGACGTTCAGCCGGTAAAAGAGGTCCTCACGGAAGCTCTTCTCGCGGATCGCCTGCTCGAGGTCGACGTTGGTAGCCGCAATGACGCGCACGTCGGTCTTGATCGGGCGCTCCCCCCCTACCCTCATGAACTCGCCGGTCTCCAGCACGCGCAACAGTTTCACCTGGATCTGCGGCGTCGCGTCACCGATCTCGTCCAGAAGAAGGGTGCCGTTGTTGGCGAGTTCGAAGATGCCGCGCCGTGTCTGGTTCGCGCCGGTGAAGGCCCCCTTTTCGTGCCCGAAGAGCTCGCTTTCCAAAAGGTTCTCCGGAAGGGCGCCGCAGTTAACCGGGATGAAGGGCTGACCGGCACGCGCGGAAGCGGCATGGATGAAGCGGGCGAGGACCTCCTTGCCGGTACCGGTCTTACCCTGGATCAAAACGGAGATGTCCTTCCCGGCGACCTTGTACGCGAGGGAAACCATCCGCTTCATCGCGGGCGCGCTGCCGACCCTGAAGCCCACCCCCTGCGCGACCTCGGCCCATTCGTCGGCGGAAGCATCACCCCTTCTGTGCACGGCACCGGCCCCGGCGGCCCTGGCGACCAACTGCTCGATCATGTCGATGTCGTCGAAGGGCTTCTCGAGGTATTCGTAGGCGCCTAGCTGCATGGCGGTGACCGCGGTTTTCACCGTGGAGTAGCCGGTCATGATGATGACTTCGCAGGAAGGCTGACGCGACTTGATGATCTCCAAAAGCGTGATGCCGTCGGTGTCGGGGAGCTTCAGATCGACCAGGGCCACGTTGAAGCGCCCCGTCTCCAGTGCGGCCATCGCCTCGGGCTCGTTCGCCGCAGTCACCACATCGTACCCCCTGCGCGCCAGGAGGCGCTTGAAGAAGGTACAGACATCCCTCTCGTCGTCTATTATCAAAACCTGCGTTAGAGAATCACTCACGGCCTGCTCCACAATTCGTATTAAATAATCATGCCTCGTCTACCGGCAGCACCAGACTGAAACAGCTCCCCTGACCGAGCGTACTCTCCACCTCGATCCTGCCGTGGTGGGACTCCGCGATGCCCAGGCTGACCGAGAGACCGAGGCCGGTCCCCTTGGTCGCTTCCTTGCTGGTGTAAAACGGGGTGAAGATCTTGGAAACGTTTTCCGGCGCTATCCCTATGCCGTTGTCGGTCACGCTGAGCACCGCAAAGCGGCGCCCCCCTTCGATGCGCAGCGAGGTCGCCACTTCGATCACCTTCTCTTTCCCCTCGGGCACGGTGAGGGCGTCGCGCGCGTTGATCAGGAAGTTCGTGAGCACCTGCTGTATCTGCGGCCCGTTCGCCTTTATCTTCGGGAGTTCGCGGTCGAAGTGTTCGAAAATCGCGATCTGGCTGCGGTTGATCTGGTACTGGATCATGTCGAGGACGCGTTCCGCCTCCGCGTTCAGGTTGATCGGGGTGAAGGGAGCCTGGTCCTGGCGCGAAAAGGTGAGCAGGTTCTGGATGATCCGTTTGCACCGCAGCCCGCAGTTGATGATGTCGGAGAGCGCCTCGGCGCGCTCGGTGTCCTCGTCATCCTGCATGTCGCGGGCGAGCATCTGAGCGGTACCGATGATCACGGTCATCGGGCTGTTCAGTTCGTGCGCGACCCCGGCCGCCATGACGCCGAGGGCGACCATCTTGGCGGACTGCACCAGCTGGGCCTCCATCTTAAGCTTCTTGGTCACGTCCTTCATGATGATGGTGACCGCGGCGAGCTGCTTATCCTCGTTGAAAACCGGGTAGTAGGAAAGCTCCAGGGACTCCCCTTCCGGGGTGTTCCATTGCTGGAAAACAGGTTTTCCGGTCTCCTTGATCTCCTGGAGCGGACAGTTCTGGCACGGCTCGGACGCCCCTTTCAGCTTTGCGAAGCATTTGTTGGTGACGGCCCTGTTCCAGTGGACGCTCATCCCCGGGGGGAGCTGTCCGTTGTGCAAAAGCACGTTGTAATCGGTGTCGATCAGGAAAATGGGATCGGTCACCGCACGGAAGGTGGCCTCCCACTCCTTCTTGGCACGGGAGACCTGCTTGTAGAGCCGGGCGTTCTGCATGCTGATGGCGAGTTGGTCGGCCAGGTGCTGCACGAAGTTCAACTCGGCGCGGGCGTAGGCGGCATCGATGGTGCTCCCTAGAAGGAGCAGGCCGGTCACCGAGGAGCGCTCGAAAAGGGGTGCCGCGGCGAGGGAGCGGAGAGGTTCCGTGTGCTTCGTGGTCATCTGCGCCAGGCAAAGCGGGTCCTGCATCGGGTTGTAGCTGGTGGCCCCCTTGTCCCGGAAGGCGTTCCAGATCACGGACTGCTTCGGGATGTAGCCCAGATCGGTGAAGTCCCTTGGGGAGACGGCGAGCAGTTTCAGCTTGCCGTCCTGAAGCTTCGCCAGGGCGAGGAAGTCACAGGGAAGCGCCTCGGGGAGCTTCCTGAAGGCCCTCTCGATGATGTCCCCGATCGACATGTCGATGTTTATGTCGCGGGTTAGTTGCTGCAGGATCTCCAGGCGGCTGTTTTGTTTCAGCACGTCCTGGTTTCTCTTTTTCAGCTCGACGTAGTAGTTGAGCTTCGAGGAATCGACACCTGTCAGTTGTTCGAGCAGCTTGCCCCTGTTTTTCACGTTGCTTCCTCTGAGGACGGCCTTTGGTGCCTACATGGCGTTGCGGTAGATCTCCATGATCTGCTCGCGGGTGGCGTTGCGCGGATTGGTGACGAGACAGGCGTCCTTGGTCGCGTTCTCGCTCAAAAGCGGAATGAACTCTTCCTTGAGGCCTAGCTCCGAAAGCCCCTTGGCGAGACCGATGTCCTCGATGAGACGCTTGACCGCATCGATGGAGCGCTCTGCGGCGGCCATGACGTCGAGGCCGGCCACATCCTCTCCCATGGCGACGGCGATATCCCGGAAGCGCTCCGGGCAGGCCTGCAGGTTGAAACGCATGACGTGGGGGAGGATCGAGGCGTTGGTCTCGCCGTGGTGCTGGTCTAAAAGGCCGTCCACCTGGTGCGTCATCGCGTGGGCGGCGCCGAGGATGGCGTTCGAGAAGGCAAGACCGGCGGTGAGGCTCGCCATGGCCATGTTGGTGTTCGCCTCCATGTCGCTTCTCTCGGCGACGGCGCGCCTCAAGTTTTTGGAGATGAGCTGGATCGCCTTCAGCGCGTGGATGTCGGTGAGCGGCGTCGCGGCGAGCGAGACGTAGGACTCGATGCCGTGGGTGAGCGCGTCGACCCCGGTGGCCGCGGCGAGCTTCGCGTCCTTGGTCTTCAAAAGCTCCGGATCCACTATGGCGATATCGGGGATGAGGGAACGGGAGATGATGGACATCTTAAGCTTCCTGTCCGTATCGACGATGATGGTGAACTGGCTCACCTCGCTCCCGGCACCGGCCGTGGACGGGACGATGACCATCGGGGGAAGCGGCGTGGAGATCTTGTTGATCCCCTCGTAGTCCTTAAGCCGTCCGCCGTTGGAGGCGATGGTGGCGATCGCCTTGGCGACGTCGGTGGGGCTGCCCCCTCCCACCGAGACGATGCCGTCGCAGCCGGAGGTGAGGTAACGTGCGGCACCTTCGGTGACCTCGCAGTCCTTCGGGTTGCTGGTGAGACTGGCGAAGATCACCGTCTCAAGGCCCGCTGCACGCAGGTACTTGACCGCCGTGTCGACCCACCCCGCGGAGATGACGTCGTTGTCGCTGACCAGGAACACCTTGGAGACGCCCAGGCGTACTACGCTCTCACCGATCTGGCTCAATGAGCCCCTGCCGAAGATGATCTCCGGTGCCACGAACTTGCTGATATCCATCTTTCAACTCCTAAAGGATCTGCGCCGCTTTGCCGGCGAACCGGCCGAACCTGCGGCCGCGCGTTTTGTATACACAGGCAAGATCGATACCAATGCGGCGATTACACGCCTGCGCGGCGCCGAATTCTAATGAGCGACTGCGGCTAATGCTTTGAATACAAAACTGTGAGACGGCTTTTTAACTTTTGCAGGATCGATAAAAAGGCCTACCGATCTTCGCGCAAACTACGTCCTCATAGTGTCACTATATCTAACAGTTGTCATTTTTTGGAACATAAAAAAGTTACATAATGGAACACTAAGAGAAGCCGATGAAGAGGCTTCGGTCGATCGGTTGAGAAAAAGTAGCCGTCGATTTAACCACTTATCTCGCAGCATCGAAACGCCCCCCTTTTCGGGCCGGCGCCGCGGCGCTGACATTCTATTTAGCTGTAAACATGAGGAAAGCGTGATGGGGAGAAAGCGGAGTCATAAGAGGTGGTGCGGTGCGACCGGGGGGCGTCAGTTCTGCTTGGCCTTGATCTTCACGTGCGGCTTGAACTCCCAAGGAGCCTGTGGGTTTTCCTGGATCCACAGGCCGTTGCGGCGGGCACGGGCCATCCGTTCCTCGGCGAAGAACTGCGGGTGGTCCGCGCGGTCCAGAAGTCTGCGGTAGGCCCAGGCCCACCCCTCGTGGAGCATTTCGAGGTTTATGTTGCGTCCGTCGAGATAGACGACCGCAACGGCGATCTGGTTCGGCTGCGTTTTGAAAAGCAGGGTCTGTTTCACCTCGATCTTGACCATCTGGTGCAGGACTTTGATGGAGAGGGCACGGAAAGCGTCTTCGGCGTAAGGCTGCCCAGGTTTGTACCATCCGGTGAACTTGTCGATCTTGGCGGTCTGGGGTGCGGCAATGCCGTAGAGACGGACCGGTATTTCGGTTCCGAAGGAATTGACGGTGAGACGGTCCCCCTCGCTCACCCCCACGACGAGTCCCTCGATGATGTTGCCGTGATGGTGCGGGTCAACCGCGAGCGCCGGAGCGGCAAGAAGAAGCATACAGCACGACAAGAATACGAAAAAACCGCCCGCCTTTCTCAAAAAAGCTCCCCCTTACTTATTGCACCGGTGACACGACTGTAGCCGGCGCCATGTTAGCAAAACAAGAATCTCAACGCAATGCTCAAGAGCGGAATTGCTCTGCCGGAAGCGGCGGCAAACACTTGATGAGCAGTTGATAGGCAAGTATCTCGATCGAGACGATGCCTACTGCGATCATCACTTCAGCAAAGGAAGGGAAATAATGCCAGCCGTTGCCGGGGTTGAATCCGATCAGGTAAACGTTGAAGCGGTACAGGCCGCCGCCTGAAAGCATGACTACGGCAGCCAGAAAAAGACGGCGCGGCGAGTGCCTTCTCGCCACGGTGAAAAGAGGTATCGCGCCTATGGCCATGAGAAAGCACTCGGCGAGGAAGAATATCGAATAGAAATCGCCGTGGAAAACGGCGGTGACCTGGTCACGCCGCATGATGTCGCCGATCCTTATCGTGAGCCATGCGGTGGTGAGCCACGGGATGATCCGACCGACGGCGGCAAGCTCCGCGTTGTGGAACCCGCGCTCCAGCACGAAGGAGGAAAGGACGGAGACGAAGATGACGATGGCGTAACCGAAGTAGATGCAGTTGATGAGGAACAAAAGCGGCAGGAACGGGCTGTGCCACAAGGGATGCAGCTTCGTCGAGGCGATCAGCATGAGCGATCCGAGCGCCGACTGGTGCACGGTCGGGAGCACTATCCCCGCGATGGAGATGCAGATGAGGACCTTGTTGATCCCGCCGGAGAGGCTGCGATCGGGAACGGCTTCCCCCCCCTCCCCGCTCCTGGAGGCGAGTCCCCTGCGCATGAGTGCGGCAAGGATCGTGGTGCGCAGCGCCGTCGGCGTACCGCGACCCATGAGGCGCAAAAGGTTCGGCAGGTATTCGAGGGAAAGCGCGATCAGGTATCCCAGGGCGCAAAGGGTCAGCTCGAAGAAGGCGGAATTGGGCTGCCAGCTCGTGACGGACGAGAAACCGTGCGCGTTCCAGGGGCGGCCGATCTCGACCACGATGGATGACGCGGCAAGGAAGGAACCGAAGAGGCTCGTGAGGATGGCGGACTTGACCAGCGAATGGTACCGGCCTCGGTTGATGATGTAGCTCAGGAGGGCCACGGCGTAGCCGCCGCAGGTGACGGCGGTGCCGATGGCGACGTCGTAGGCGACCCAGATGCCCCAGGGGTAGCCGTCGCTTAAGTTGGAAACGGCGCCGATCCCCTTGACGAAGCGGACCGCGATGAAGAAGAGACCGACCAGGGACAGGGCGAGGAGAACGAAGAAGGACTTGGTTAGGATATTTCCATTGCCGTTGGGTAGGCGTTCTGTGTCGCTGGTCATCTCGGTCCCTGTCTGCTTGACGCTACGGAAAACGACGCAAGTGTAAGGGGTGAGGCCTGCCGCTGTCAACAATTCCGTATACCGCGGTAACGGGCCGTCGCGGAGTACCGGCATGAGAAAACCGCCCCCCGGCATGCGGAAGGCGGTTCGTTTGTGACGGGAGCGCGCGTAGAGCTAAGGTAACGCCCTCTCCTTCTCATCCTTTACCGGCTTGTTCTTTTCGTGCAGGTACTGGTGCAACGCGGCTAGGTCCGATGCCTTGTTTAGGGCCGAAAGCATGTCCTTCTGGTCGATCACGTTCAGCTTTTTCACCAGCGCCGCCTCGATGCTCCCCCCGACGTGCACCGTGTTGTCCACGGACTGAGGCGGCTTCTCCCCGCGGTCACCGACCACGTAGAAGAACTTCAGATACGGGTTGGACTTGATGGCTTCGGGAATGACGACGCGCAGCATGTCGAGCGGAACGTTCTTGCCGATCCAGACGGCGCAGTTGCTCTGCTGATCGACCACCCACATGTTTTTAGCGGGTACGGAAACGGAGTAACCCTTTTGCTTGAGGGATGCGGCAAGCTCGTCGCTTTTACCGACATCGGCGATCTCGACGGTGTGGTTTCCCGGTTCAGCGCAAAGGGCTTGAGGCGGGGCACCCCACAACACGCAGGCAGACAGAAGGACAAGAAGCAGGCGCTTGGTGAAACAGAACATCTTTCCCTCCCTTTTCACAGATACTCGGATTGCAGTTGATGCAACGCATGTGGCCTGCGCCGCCTGTAACGACCTCAAGCAGGTCGGGCAGCAAAGGCTTGAATATATGCGGTGGGTGCCCGTAAGGGCACCCACCGGACAGACGTAGGCTGAACGTGTCAGGCATTAAGGCATTTTGAGTCCCTTCTCGGGACGCGAGAAGCTATGGCACCAGGAGCAGTCGTTGCCGCGGGTGTCGACGTGGCGACCGTGGAAGGAAACGTAGTCGCCGGAGTAGGACTTGACGGTGTGGCACTGACCGCAGACCACGGACTGGGCGGCCTTGAGGCCGTAACCCATGTTGGTGATGAGCTTAAGCTGGGTGGCCGAAGCGTTCGGGTGGCACGCGGCGCAGGCAAGGACGTTGCCGGTTGCCGGCGGCACCTGGTGGTTCAGCACCTGCAGCTCGTCGGTGGTGACGGTGCTGTAAGCGGTGGTGCTCGGAAGCCCCATGTACACCATGCCGTCTTTAACGGCCTGGTCGTAGTTGCCGGTGGCGAAGAAGGTCGCGGTGGAGATGGTGACCACCTTGCCGTTGGCAAGCGCCTGGTTGGCGGTCTTGTACTTGAACGGGTAGAGCTTGGTCCCTACCGGATCGGTGATTGCGCCGACCGGACGGGAGATCTGGTAGGCGTTGGTAGCGGGGTCGAGCACGGCCGCGTTGAATGCGTTGTTGCCCCAGGAGGTGCCGTTCCAGAAGGCGTACTTGGGGATCAGGTCGTTAGCCTTGGTCGGCATCGGCTCGTAACGGTTCAGGGTGGCGTTCCACTCGGCCACCTGCCAGTTGCGGTTCGTCTCGGTCGCCTCGGTGTTGGCGGTGTCGTTCGCGTTCTTCGCGTACTTGTTGATGTGGCAGGTCTGGCAGGCGATGCGGGAGATGTGGTCGTTCACCGCGGCGGTTACGTGGCCGGTTGCGGTGGTCTTGGTCGGGTGGCAGGCGCTCGTGGAGCAGGTCACCTCGAGGGTGCTGTCCTCGGGCCTGAGGTCGGAGCCGCGACCGGCGACACGGTGACCGGTGAAGGTGTGGCACCCCTGGCACTGGATGTTGCCGCCGTTGCCCATCGCCATGTGGGTGTCGTAAAGGACGTCGGAGGTGGTGCCGGAGGCAAGCGCGATGTCGCCGCGTTTGACGGCGTCGCCGCCGCCCGCTTTCGCATGGCAGCCGAGGCAGTTCTTGCGGGTCGGCTTCTGGCCGGCCTTCTGGACCACGAGGTTCATGTCGAGACCGGCGGCCGGCTCGAAGAGGCCGGTGGTCGCGTTACGCACGCGGCTGTAGGGAGCGTTGGTGGCGTCGGCATGGCACATGAGGCAGTCGATGGAGGCAAGCTGTGCGGCACTCGGGTTGGCGGTCGCGACCGGTTTCGCGCCGGTACCCGCGTGGCAGGCGCCGCAGGGGCCCCAGTTGCCCTGGATATTGATGCAGTAGGCGTTGAGGGCCGAGGAGCCGTCGGTGGCGTCCATCTTGCCCTGGGTGGTCGGGCCGGTGGTCATCTCGGCCGCGGAACCTTTCCACTGGTAGTGCACGCCCTGGTACATCGCCTGGGCCTGGCTTGTGTGGCAGGTGGAGCACATGGAGTAGCCGGACCAGGTCAGCGTGGCGTGCGTCGTGGTCCCGCCACCGCCGGAGATGGTGTAGGTCTGCGACTTCACCGTCTCAAGGTTACCGGCGGTATCCTTGGAGAAGTATTTCAGCGTGGTGGTGGCGCTGAAGGTGAGCGGCGCGCTGTACACGGCGGAGCCGGTGGTGGGGGTGGTGCCGTTCGTCGTGTAGTACGTGGTGGCCGCCTCGTTGACCGAGAGGGTCACGGTGACGGCGCTGGTGAAGGTGCCCCCAAGCGGCGAAGCCGTGGTTGTCGGCGCCGTCTTGTCTACCGGCACTTTGCCCGCCATCGCTGCCGGCACGGAGAGTGCCAGGAGCATGGCGAGGCAGGTGAGTGCTGCGAACAACTTTCTCATCTTTACTACCTCCTTTGGGTGGTGCTGAGGGAAATCTCCCAACCATTGGGGTATACCACTCAGCTTAGACGATGATCCCTTGCCACCGCCCTTCCTGACCGGGTGGGACCATACCCGCATTATGCGTTCAAAATCAGGTGGTTAATGAGATAAAGCCTGCGACCTATAAGAAAAACGACCTCATCTCACTGGGCGATTCGCCCTAATGCAGCAGCATCCATTCCACTTAAAAATCGTATTATTTTACAAATTGAATAAAAAAAGGGGCGGTAAGACACCCCAACCGACTGAGGTAATAGCCCTAGGTTCAAAGAGTTGTAGGAAAATTAATGATGGCGGGCAGAGAAAAACGGAGGTGATTCGGGGAGAGAAAAAAATAAGAAAAAATAATTTTAATGTCAGTGAGGCTTATCCGGCTGGGTGATTTAACGCTCAAGCACCTCCCTCACCCTGCGCAAGAGCTCCAACGGCTGTACCGGTTTCATGATCAGCTCGACCCCCTCCTGCATGCCGCGGCTCTGTATGAAGTCGGCCGTATAGCCAGAAGTGAAAAGGACCTTCGCGTCGGGGCGCACCTTCCTGATCTCATCGAAGGCGTCGATGCCGTTTTTGCGCGGCATGATGATGTCCATCAGCACGAGGCCGATGCCGTTTTGGTGCACGGCGAAACGGTCGACGACCTCCTGTCCGTCGTCCGCGAGGATCACCTGGTAGCCGTGCTTGGTCAGCACCATTTCCACCAGGTTGCGCACGCTCGGGTCGTCCTCGGCCACGAGGATGGTCTCCGTACCGCTCGGCGGCTCAAGCGGCATCACCCGGTCCTCGCCGAGGGAGGTCTCCACCCTGACGAGTGGGAGCTCGATGGTGAAGGTCGTCCCGTGCCCCGGGGTGCTGCTTACACGGATGCTCCCCTTGTGCTGCTGGATGATGCCGTAGACGATGGCCATGCCGAGTCCGGTCCCCTTCCCTACCTCTTTCGTGGTGAAGAAGGGCTCGAATATCCTGTTGCGCGTCTCTTCGTCCATCCCCTTCCCGGTATCCGAGACGATGATGACGGCCTGCGCTCCCGCGGCTCCCGCAGGTCCGGCACCGGCTTCCTGGAGGCCGGTGGCGATGGTGAAGGTTCCCCCGCGCGGCATCGCGTCGCGCGCGTTGGCGGCCAGGTTGATGAGCACCTGTTCGATCTGGCCGAGATCGACGAAGACCGGGAGCCGCTCCGGAAGCAGCTCGGTCTTCAGCTGGATGTCCTCCCCGATGACCCGCACGAGGAACTGTTCGACCCTGTGAACGATCTCGCCGACGTCGGTCTGCTGCGGCGCCATGGCCTGTTTGCGGCTGAAGGCGAGAAGCCCGCGGGTAAGCTGCGCGGCGCGCTCGCTCGCCACCGCGATCTGCTCGACCAGCTCCAGGTGTTGGCTGTCGTCCGGCAGGTCCATCTTCAGGATGTTCGCGTAGCCGGCGATGACGGTAAGCACGTTGTTGAAATCATGGGCGACACCGCCCGCCAGCTGCCCCACCGCCTCCATCTTCTGGGATTGGCGCAGTTGCTCCTCCATCTGATGCCGCTCGGTGATGTCGGTGATCGCTCCGGAGAGGCGCACGGCCTCCCCCTCGGTGTTCCACTCCGCCTGTCCGCGGCAGCGCACCTTCAGGTAGACCTCTTCCCTGGTCCTTAGCCTGAGCTCGAGGTCGAAGGGGGCACGCCCCGAGAAATGCGCGTCGAGGGCATCCTGCACCCTGGCGACTTCATCAGGGTGCAGCCGCGAAAAGAAGGTATCCGCCTCGTTCAGGAGCTCGTCGTCGGCAAAGCCCAGAAGTTCCTTCCAGCGCGGCGAATAGTAGTAGTCGCCGCTTTTCAGGTCCCAGTCCCAAAGCCCGTCACTGGTGCCCCGTACGGCGCGGGAGTAGCGCGCCTCGCTTTGCGCAAACCGCTCCAGGTTCTCCTTGAGCTCCTTGTTGGCGAGCAGGAGCTCGCCGGTGCGCCGCGCCACAAGCGCCTCGAGCGAATCGCGCTCCCGGCGCAGGGCATCCTCGCCGCGCTTTATGCGCACCATCGCCTTGATCTGGGCGACGAGCTCCGCCTCGTCGATCGGCTTGGAGAGGAAGGCGTCGGCGCCGCATTCGAGCCCCTTGACGCGGCAGACGGAATCGCTTCTATGCGCCGTCACCAGGATCACCGGGATGTGCTGGGTGGAAGGTATCGATTTCAGGCGCCTGGTCGCCTCGAAACCGTCCATGCCGGGCATCTGTATGTCGAGCAGGATGGCGTCAGGCCCCTCCATGCGCGCCCGGCGTATCCCGTCCTGGGCGGACTGCGAGGTGATGAGACTCGCCTCCGGAAGGAATATCTTCAGGAGCGCTCCGAGGGTGAGCAGGTTGTCGTGGTTGTCGTCGATGGCGAGGAGCTTCATGTGGGCAATTCCTCGCATGGTGCGACCGGCTCGGTCGCGGTGAGCTGCACGGGGGCCAGGTAACGCGCCACGAGGTCCTGCAGTTCCTCGGGCTGATACGGCTTGGAGAGATACCCCGCGCATCCCGCGGCGAGGGCCCTTTCACGATCGCCCGCCATGGCACTTGCCGTCAGAGCCACGACCGGGATGGCGGCGGTGGCCGTATCGCTTTTCAGGCGCTGCAGCACCTGGAAGCCGTCCAGCACGGGGAGGTGCATGTCGAGCAGGATGAGCGACGGAAGCGAGCGCCTGGCGGCTTCCACCCCGGCGGCACCATCCACCGCCTCGATGATGCGGTACCCGGTGCCGAGAACCGCCTTCAGGGTGGTCATGTTGTCGTGGTTGTCCTCGATCACGAGCAGGGAGCCGTCCCCCACCCAACTCACCGCGGCGATGGCCGGGGGAGACAGGGGCGCGGCCTCCCCCTTGAAGAGCGTCACCGCTCCCAGCATCTCGTAGACCCGGCGCAAAAGCTCCTGCAGTTCGACGTCCCCTTTCTGCACGAGGTGGCGCACGGCGAGCTCGCGCAGGCGGTCGTGTTCTCCGGGAGAAAGGGTCTTCGCCGTCATCACGAGCACGGGAACCTCTTTGGTGAGGCTCGAGGCGCGCACCGCCTCCAGCACCTCGAAACCGTCCACCTCGGGCATCATGATGTCGAGGATGATCCCGTCCGGGACGTGGGTCTTCAGGTAGGTGAGCGCGTGCCTCCCCCCGGAGACCGCGTCGACGCAGAAACCGGCCGATTCGAGCGCGAAGCGGAGCTGGATGGTGGCAGCCTCGCTGTCTTCGACGATGAGGATGCGCGCCCCCTTCGGCCCGCGCCGCTCGGGAAGTTGCCAGCCAAGCCGCGTCAGGGTCTTCACCAGCTCGTCGAGCACGACCTCGCGGTCGAGGGCGTTTTTCGAGAGCACCGCGCTCACCCCGGAGGAGAGGCGCTGCAACTCGACCCCCGAGAGCTCTTTCGAGGTGATCACCACCACCGGGATGTCGGCGGTGCTCTCGTTCGACCTCAAGCGGTCGAGGACCGCCGCACCGTCCATGCCGGGCATGAGCAGATCCAGGGTGATCAGGTCGGGGTGGTCGGCAGCGGCAAGCTCGAGAGCCTCCGGCCCGCTCTCGGCCATGAGCACGTCGAGCCCCTGCTCCTTGAACATGGAGGCGATGAAGTACCGGTCGAACTCGCTGTCGTCCACGACGAGCACCAGGCGGCACCCTGCGCCGGCAAGCCGCGCGAAGGTCTCCATGAGCTGCTCCCTGCCGACGGGCTTGGCGATCACCCCGACGGCGCCGAGGGCGACGCCGGTTTCGCGGTCCTCGGAGAGCGAGATGATCACCACCGGGATGTCCGCCGTCTCGGGATGCTCCTTCAGTTCCCGCATCACCTCCCACCCGTCCATGTCGGGCATCATGATGTCGAGGGTAATGGCGAAAGGATGCCTTGCCCGCGCAAGCCTCAGCGCGTCGGCGCCGTTCAGCGCGGTCAGCGTTTCGAACCCCGCCTGCGCGAGGTGTCCGGTGATGAGCGATACCGCCCCCGGGTCGTCGTCGACCACCAGGACGGGACGTCCGGGCACCTGGTGCGGGGTCGCCTGCGCAGGGGCGATGAGAGCGCTTTGGGCCGGCCCTGCCGCACGGCTGCAGTCAAGCGGCAGGCGCAGGGTGAAGAGCGATCCCCTTCCCTGCTCGCTCGTGACGCTCACGTCGCCACCGAGAAGGCGCGCCGTCTTCTTGACGATGGCAAGGCCGAGCCCGGTCCCCTCGTAGGAGCGGGAGGTGGAGCCGTCGGCCTGGCGGAACTCGTGGAAGATGCTGTCCAGGTACTGCGGCGCGATGCCGATCCCGGTGTCCTCCACCTCGAAGAGGATTTCTCCCTCCAGCGGAGTGAGCCGCAGGGTGACCGAGCCGGCTTGCGTGAACTTCACCGCGTTCCCCACGAGGTTTTGCAGCATCTGGCGCAGCTTCTTCGCATCCACGACCATGGGGGGAACGGACTCGGGCGCACGGAGTTCGAGCGCGATCTCCTTTTCGCCGGCCAGGACGGCGAGCCCGTCGACCACCTCGGCGGCGATGCGCTCCGGCGCCACCGCCTCGAGGTAAAGGTCCTGGCGCCCCGATTCGATCTTCGCCAGGTCGAGGATGTCGTTTATGAGCGAGAGGAGGTGCTTGCCGTTTTTCTCGATGATGGAGAGATACCCCTTTTCGTCCGCGGTGAGCCGCTCCCCTCCCTGGACCGCCAGGACGCGGGTGAGCGCCAGCACGGAGTTTAGCGGGGTGCGCAGCTCGTGGCTCATGTTCGAGAGGAATTCGCTCTTAAGCCTGGTCGCCTCTTCGAGGAGTTGCTTTTGCTGGTCCAGTACGCGGTTTCTGCGGGCGAGCTCGTCGGACTGCTGGGCGAGCTCGGTCGACTGCTGCACCAGTTCCTCGGACTGCTGGGTGAGCTCGGCGTTCTTGACGGCAAGCTCCGAGGCGAGGCGGTGCACGTCCTCCTCGGCAAGGATGCGGGCGTAGGCGGAGCCAAGCGGCATGAGCACCATCTCCAGGGTTTCATGCACCCACAAGGCGAAGGGCTTGTCGCAGGCAAGGGAGACGAAGGCGCAGAGTTCGCCGTCCACCTCGACAGGGATGGTCACGATCTCCGCCGGGACGATCTCGCCGAAAGGGGTCAGCAGGCGCAGGGACGAGCCGTCCGGCTCGGGGGCGTAACGGGTGATGCGCCTCGAAGCAAGCAGGATGCCGAGTTCCCCCTCGAGCCCAGCGCGGCTGTAACGGCGCAGCCTGGCGCAGTCGGCGCCGATGGCGCAGGCAGGCACGAAGTGGTCCGTTTCGGCGTCCTGCACGAAAGCCGCTGCCAGTTTCGCCCCGGTGATCTCGCAGAAAACCGGGAGGAGGCGCCGGAAAAACTCGTCCAGGGAGGCGGCATCCACCAGACGCTCGGACAGGCGCAGCATGGCGTCCTGCGCCGACATCTTGAGCTGCAGGGTCCCGGCCATGGCGTTGAAGGCACCGGCCAAGGCGACCTGTTCCAGGGTCCCTTCAGGCTCTATCCGTACGGCGTAATCCCCACCCTGGATCTCGCTCGCCGCGTCGGAAAGCTTCACGAGCGGTGCGCTGATGCCCCTGGCGAGCCGCCATGCGATGAAAAATACGAGGACGGCGATCAGGACGCTCAAGCCGTAGGTGAGGTACAACATCCGCTTTATGGGAGTGTAGATGTCGGCGGAATCCTGCTTGCAGACGAGTCCCCAACCGGTGCGCGGGATGTGGGCGTAGGCGGAGAGAACGTCGACGCCGCGGTAATCCGTGGTACGTGCGATACCGCTTTGCCCGGCGGCCGCCATGAGGGCAGGCTTCCCCTTGAGACGGACCTTCAAGACGGCGTCGGGGAGGGAGCGCAGCCCGACCAGAGGCCGGGCATCGCGGTTCACCAGTACGACCTCGCCGCTTTGCCCCATGCCGGTGCGGTTCTCGGTGATGACGGAAAGGAGCTTGCGCAGGTTGTAGCGCACCACGACGACCGCACGCACCGGGGCCCCTTCCCCCTTTATAGGTGCGGCGAGGTCGAGGCTTGCACTCACCTCGCTGCCGAACACGTACGCCTCGCCGATGACGGGAGTCGCGTCGTGCAACGCCGCGGCGGCAATCTCGGGGCGCGCGATGCGATGACCGTTACGCGCCGCATCGGTGCTTAAAAGGATGGTCCCGTCCTCGGCCACGATGGAGACGTCGGACACCGGCTCGTACCCCCCCTGGTAGCCGCGCAGAAGGGGAAAACTGTCACCGGCGGAATTCTGCAGGGCGCCACGGTCGGCGAGCAGCGTGCGGGCGGCGAGCTGCACGCTTTTCCCGGAGCTCACCGTGGTGACGTCGACGATCAGGTTGTCGAGGACCGCGTTGATCTGGTCCTGGCGCAGCGCGGTGACCGCCGCGAGCTTGTCGAGCATGAGCGAGGTGGCGAGCCGTACGCGCTGCACGTAGATCAGGGTGGTGATCAGAGCCAGGGGCACCAGGCAGATGGTCGTGAACCAGAAGGCGAGGCGCCCTTTCAGGGTGGGGAAGAACGTTTTTTTCATTTAGCACCATCCGACGGATCAGAGCTGCGGTAATGAAAACTCTGCAGGGCGAAACGCTCCCCGTCGGCCATTACCTTGCGCAGCATTTCATTGTCAAAGGAGTCACGTACCCGCGACCAGGGTGTGTCCTGCGGGATCTTCCCCGCCTGTTTCAGGAAGTTGAACTTTCTGTAGAGGAGCCCTTCTTCGCTGAGAAGGGCTGGGGATATGCGCGGTGCGGCCGGGATGTTGAGCAGGTCGTTGCGTACGAGGCCGCTTACCTGTGCCGCGGTGAGCGGCAGCGCTCCACCCTGGAACCGCCCGGCCGCCGCTATGGTCCAACCGGAAACCTGGTCGAGGTGCCCCGGAAGACGCATCCACATGCAGGCGCGCGCCACCGAGGCCGCGAGCTCGCGCACCTGCTCCGGGTGCTGTGCCACGAACTCGCGGCGCAGGCAGAGAAAGCCGTAGCTGATCCCCTTGTTGATCAGGTGCCATTCCGGATGCTGGGCGAGGGCGATGGTCGGGGTCGGCTCCCAGGCGCTGAAGGCGTCGATGCTTTCGTTGTCGAGCGCGCGCGCCATCTCGCCGACCTCCATCGGGACGAGCTTTATGTCGCGTTCGGAGAGCCCTTCGCTTTCGAGAGCGCTCAAAAGGGCGAAATGTGCCGCTGAACCCACGCCGGTGGCGACGCGTCGCCCCTTTAGGTCGCGCACGAGCATCGGACGTTTCGAGATGATGGAGGCGAAGCCCTGCTTGAGAAGGGCGACCACCACGTAATTACCGGTGGCAAGGGCCGTCAGGGTGGGCATGTCGGCGAAGATGCCGCCGTCCAACTGCTTGGTCGCCAGGTAACCGGCGATGTCCTTTCCCTTGAAAAAGGGGTGCACCCTGAGTTCCATCCCGGCCATGGCCAGCCGCTCATCGAGCGTCTTGTCGCGCGTCAAAAGCTCGGCAACGGCGGCTTCCGGCAGGGTGATCGGTTGCGCGCCCAGGTCGAGGACGGCATCGCCGCCGAAGCGGTATCCCCGGTACGTTGCGGCTGCCTGCCGTTGCTGCCCCGAGGGGGCGCCCTCTTCCTTCGAGGAGCAGCCGCAAAGAGACAGTGCGATGAAAAGGGTGATCAGGAGACGACGAAGCGAACTCGGCATCAGCTCCTCCCGGTCTGCTTCTTGCGGTAGAGGTTGCCGCAGTCGAAGATGCGATCCAGGTGCGGGAGATACCGTTCGGGCACCGTTTCCGCCTTCCCGAGCATCAGGATCCCTCCATTGTTCAGGGCCCGGAAGAGGTTGTCGAAGACCTTCAAGTATCCCTCCGGATCGAGGTACATCAGGAAATTGCGGCAGGCGATGAGGTCGAACCCCCCGAACAGGGATTCGGGCGGCGCATAGGTGTGCGGATCGAGGAGATCGTGCCGCGAATAGGTGATCATGGAGAGGATGGCGGGATCGATCCGGTAGCCCCCCCCGTCCGGAGTGAAGTAAGTACTCAGCCGCTGCAGCGGCACCCCGCCCAGGCTTCCTGCGCCGTAGCGTCCGCGGCGCCCCTCTTCCAGCGCGTCTTCCGCGATGTCGGTGGCGAAGATCTGCACCTTGGTCTGCAGGTTCAAAAGCTTGGCGGTTTCATCGATGATGATCGCCAGGGAACAGGCCTCCTCGCCGCCGGCACACGCCGCGGACCAGGCCCGGAAGTACCCGTTGCCCTGCAGCAGCATGGGAGGGATCACGTGGGAGCGCAGGAGCTCGAACTGCAAAGGGTCGCGAAAGAAGCTGCTGAACCTGATGCGCAGCATGCGGACGAGACGGCACGGCTCCTCAGGGTCGCTCCGCAGCAGTTCCAGGTAAGCCGCGGCATCGCAAAGCCGGAGTTGGGCGGTCCGCTCGAGGATCCTTCTTTCCACGAGACCCTGGGCATAGGACCGGAAATCCTCACCGAAATGAAGCGTCAAAAACCTGATAATCTCAGCTACCGTCTCACGCAATCAGGCCTCCAGGGGCTGCAGAAACGCGTCGGCGGACCGGCGCATTCCGGGGATTACATGGAATCAATGGGCAACTTCGTTCCGGCTATCTTTTACAGCTGTAACGAAGAAGAGTAAAAGCGTGCCGAACAGGCCCTTCTCTTCTTTGATTATCGGTAGGAAAAACTCTTACTTGAGGTGTAAGCGAAAAACGATCTTCACTTACACCAATTCAGTAAGCAAAGTCAACGAGAATTGACTAGTGATACGGCACAAAGATAATCTGCAAAGTATGTATATTTTCGGATACATGCGGCATCGCGGAGAGCATGCGGGGGTGGTAAATGAAACAGGCCGCCTACTGCTCGAAGGCGGCCCATGAATTTCGCGTGAAGGGCTAGTCGGAAAGGCAGCGGCTGAAGCGTGGCTGGAGCACGCCATCCACCTCGACTTGTTCCATAAACATCGCTTCCGGGCGCACCCAAAGCCCGCCCTCGCCGTAGAGCGGGCGGTACACCACCATGCGCTCGTCCGTCTCGCTGTGGCGTGCGGTTCCGATCACCTCGTAGTAGTTCCCCTTGTAATGCCGGTAGCGGCCGGGTTCCACGGACATGGACGCATCCTCCTTTGTTGATCCATTAGTCCCCTCTCCCGCCGGGAGAGGGTGCCCGAAGGGCGGGTGAGGGCGTTGCCACGAAGCGATTCCTGCCTGCTGCAGCGCCCTCGCCTAGAAAGAAGCGTGCTCGGTCCGCGCGATGATCTCGTTTTGCAGCTCGACGGAGAGATCGCAGAAGTAGTCGCTGTACCCCGCGACGCGCACGATGAGATCGCGGTGCTCGGACGGGTTCGCCTGCGCGCGCTTCAGGGTCGCTACATTCACCACGTTGAACTGGACGTGATGGCCGTCCATCCGGAAGTAACTCCGCACGAGACCGGCGACTCCGTCGAGGCCGTTCGCGTCGAAAAGAAGCGTCGGCGAGAACTTGAGGTTCAGGAGCGTACCGCCGCTTCTGATGTGGTCCATCTTCCCGGCGGAACGGATCACCGCGGTGGGGCCGTTGCGGTCCGCCCCCTGCACCGGCGAGATCCCTTCGGAGAGCGGCGTGCCGCGCCTGCGCCCGTCCGGGGTGGCGCCGACCACCGAGCCGAAGTAGACATGGCAGGTGGTCGGGAGCATCTCGATCCTGTAGACGCCGTTTTTAGTGTTGGGCCTGCCGTCCACCACGTCGAAGAAGGCATCGAAGACGAGACGCATGAGGTCGTCGGCGTAGTCGTCGTCGTTGCCGTATTTGCGGGTCTTGTTCCAAAGCCTCTGGCGCAAGGGCTCCTGTCCTGCGAAGTCGGCGTCGAGCTCCGCCACGAGGTCGGCAAGGGGGATCGCCTTCCGCTCGAATACCTGCTCCTTTATCGCGGATAGCGCGTCGGTTATGCTGCCGATCCCAACCCCCTGTATGAAGCTGTTGTTGTAACGCGCGCCCCCCGCGTTGTAGTCGACCCCGCGGCTGATGCAGTCGTCGGTGAGGACGGAGAGAAACGGCGCCGGCATGGTTGAGGCGTAGATCATCTCGATGAGCCGGTTGCCGCGGATCTTTATGTCGATGAAATGGGAGAGCTGGGCGCGGAACGCCTCGAAGAGCGCCTCGAAGCTGTTAAAGCTCTCCGCCCTCCCCGTTCGGGGACCTAGCTGCCTGCCGGTCATCGGGTCGACCCCGTCGTGCAGGGCAAGCTCCAGCATCTTGACGAGGTTGAAATAACCGGTGAGGATGTAGGCCTCCTTGCCGAAGGCCCCCACCTCGACGCAGCCGCTGCAGCCGCCGGCGCGTGCATCGACGAGGGTCTTGCCCTGGCGCAGCTGTTCCTCGACCACGGCGTCGGCGTTGAAGATGGAGGGGAAGCCGTAGCCGTTACGCACCACCTTCAGGGTGTGCTTCAAAAAAGCGTCCGGGGACTTGCGCGAGAGCTGGACGTTGCTCGAGGGCTGCAGGAGGTGCATCTCGTCGATCACGTCCAGGATGAGATGGGACACTTCGTTGGAGCCGTCGGATCCGTCGGGAAGAAGCCCCCCGAGGTTGATGTTGGCGAAATCGGTGTAGGTGCCGCTCTCCGCTGCGGTGACGCCGACCTTCGGCGGGGACGGGTGGTTGTTGAACTTGACGAAGAAGCACTCCATGAGCTCGCGCGCGCCCGCTTCGGTGAGGGTGCCGCTTTCCACCCCTTGAAGGTAGAAGGGGTGCAGGTGCTGGTCCAGGTGCCCCGGGCTGAAGGCGTCCCAGCCGTTCAACTCGGTGATGACGGCGAGATGACAGAACCAGTAGGACTGCAGCGCCTCCCAGTAGTCGGTCGGCGCGTGCGCGGGGACCCAGCGGCAGTTGGCCGCGATCTTCAAAAGCTCCTGCTTGCGTGCGGCGTCCGAGGTCGCCGCGGCCATGCTCTCGGCGAGTTTCGCGTGACGCTCGGCGAAGAGGATGACCGCGTCGCACGAGATGTCCATCGCGACGAGCTCTTCGCGGCGCGCCCAGGCGTCGGGGTCGGCGGCGAAGTCGAGCGCCTCGATCGCCTGCGCGATCTCCTTCTTGAAATCGAGCAGCCCCTTGCGGTAGATCTTGTCGTCGAGCACCGTGTGCCCCGGGGCGCGCTGCTCCATGAACTCGGTGAAGATGCCGTGGCGGTAAGCCTCGTGCCACTCCTCGGGGAGTGCGGCGAAGATCTTCTCGCGCAGCGACCTCCCTTCCCAGTAGGGGATCACGCTCTCCCGGTAGATCTTCAGGCACGCCTCGTCGACCCGGTACCAGGTCTTCTCCCGGGAATCGAGGATGCGCAGGTCTTCCAGCGAGTGGCAGGTGAGCTCCGGATAGGTGGAGACGAGTTTCGGTGCCGGTCCCCTCTCCCCTACCACCAGCTCGCCATCGCCTATGTAGATGGTCTTCTTCTCGCAGAGGTGGTAGAAGGACTTCGCGCGCAGCACCGGGACGGACCAGCGCCCCTCGTTCTCGCGGTAAAACTCGGTGATGAGCAGCGCGCGCTCGGCGGAAATGGCCGGCTCGGCGGCGAGACTTTCCTCACGCAAACGTTCGGTTCTTCCGGTCATCTATACCCCTCCTATCCGTATGTCGAGGCCCCTGTTCGTGAAGAGCCGGGCGAAGTTATCCATCGTTTCCGCGGCGGGCGCCTGCGCCGTCGCAGCCTCTTTCGGCGCCTTTTTACCCAGTCGCGCCGGTTTCGCGGACCAGCTGCCGTGATAGGGGAGAAGCCAGACCTCGCGTACCCCCGCCGCCCCTGCGGCAAGCCCGGCCAACGCCTCCATCTCCTGAGCGGTGTCGTTGAAACCGGGCACCACCGGGATCCTGATCCAGATGTTTCGGTGCACCCGGCCGAGCGCCTCCAGGTTCGCCAGGATGGCGGCGTTGCCGGTACCGGTCCCCCGCAGATGCAGGTCGTTGTCGGCGCATTTCAGATCGAAGAGGAAGAGGTCCACGAGCGGGGCGAGGTCGATGAGAGGCTCGGTCGGGCAGAGTGCCGCCGTGTCCACCGCGGTATGGATGCCGTGGGCGCGGCATTTGGAGAGTAATTCCTTTAAGAAGGCGGGCTGGCAGAGCGGCTCCCCTCCCGAGAAGGTGACGCCGCCGCCTGAGTCTTCGAAGAACATGCGGTCCTTGAGGATCTCTTTAAACACATCGGCAGCCGTCGTCTCCCGGCCGATCATCTCGCGGGCGCCGGTCGGGCAGGCTTCGGCGCAGGCACCGCAGTTGCGGCAGGCGTTACGCGGCCTGAGCCCCTCGTGGCACGCAAGCAGGCAGGCGTCGCAGGAGATGCAGCGGTTCTGGGAACAGGCGATTTCGGGCGTCGCGGCATGGCTCTCCGGGTTATGGCACCACCAGCAGCGCGCGGGACACCCTTTGAGGAAGACCGTGGTCCGGATACCGGGCCCGTCGTGCAGCGAATAGCGCTGCAGGTTGAAGATCACACCACTGCTCATAGCTCTGCCGCGTCCCCCGACTACACCACCCGGATCATGAACTCGGGACAGGCCGCCCCGCAGTAGCCGCAAAGGATGCAGGCCTCATCGTCGACCCGGGCCTTGCCGTCCACCATGGCGAGCGCGTTGTTCGTGCAGGCCGGGACGCAGGCACCGCACCCTTTGCAGAACGCCTCCATGATGGTTAGCTTGCGCCGCCTCCCCTCGAGGGTGCTCCAGAGCGCCTCGTCGGCGCGCCCCTCGTGGAAAAGGGCGAGGTTGCCGTCGACCTCGGCCTCGGAGAGCATGCCGAGCGCGATGCCGTGCACCCCCTCGAGGTTCAGCACGAAACGCAGACTCTCGCGCGCGGTCGAGATGAGGTTTCCGCCGGCAAGCGCCTTCATGGCGTACACCCCCTTCCCCGCGGCGGCGCACGCGGCGATCGCCTCGGCCATCTCTTCCTGGGACCCGTCGATGATCCCCATGCCGGTGCGGTTGATCAGGGGATGCACCACCTCGATCTCGGGATGCGACACGGACTTCTTCATGGCGGCGACGAAGTGCGAGGAGAGCCCGACGTGGGCGATCTTACCCTCCTCCTTCATGCGCACCAGGGTCTCGATCACCTCCGGACGCTCGACGAAGGGATCGGCGACGCGCGCGCCGTGCAGGTGCACGATGTCGAGGCGCTCGAGGCCGAGTTCGTTTAAAGCGCGCTCCACGTGGGCGCGTGCCCCCTCAGCCGTGTTGGCGTGCGTTTTCGAGGCGATGAGGACCTCGCCGGTGTAGCCGTCCAGGGCGCGGCGGATGTGCGGGTAGGTCTGGTAGAGCTCGGCGGTATCGAGGAGGTTCACCCCGCGCTCGAGGGCGTAGCGGATCAGGCGTCCCCCCTCCTCGGGAGAGAGGGAGGCCTGCAGGGGACCTAAGGGAAGCGTGCCGAAAACGAGAGGGTTGATGCTCAGACCGGTGCTGCCAAGCGCTACTTTCTTCATGCGTCTCCTGCTCCTGATCAGTAATGCGGGGGTGGCTCTTCTTCTGAGGGGAGCCTCGACTGCGAGCTCATGCCGCGCAGGTGCTCCTTGATGATCTTGAGTTCCTTGGTGAGCTGATCGATAAGGGCCTGGTGCCCGGTCACTACCTCGTTCAGTTGATCGATCACGTGACCTTGATGCATGATCAGCATCTCCATGTCTGTCAGACGCTGTTCCATAGTCTTTCTCCTGTAGTAGCGGTCACCGTCCGGGCAAAGCGTCACGGACCGGCAAAGTTTAACCCGATTCATTTCCATAGCCAAGACAAAAAACTTCAAAAACAGGACGGATTCTGATAATTTCGGTCCCTGTCCCGGAGGGCGGAGCGCCGGGAGACGGAGGAAGAGATGACGGAAACGCCGAAATCGAACAGCGAGAAGCACATCGAAGCGATAATGCAGCATCTGGAGCCCGGAACGGACCGTTACGAGGTACTGGACAAGGCGAAGCGGTTCAAGTCGTCCTGGGTGGAGCTTGGCGAGAAGCTGCTCGACGTGAGCAAGCGGGCGCGCTTCCGTGAGTGGGGCTACGGCAGCTTCGAGGAGTACTGCGTGCAGGAGATCCGCATCAAGCGCGGCACCGCCGAGAAACTCACCATGGCGTACCGGTTCATGGAGAAGGAAGAGCCGCAGTTATTGCAGCATCGGGAGGAGTTGCGTCCCCTCCCCGATTACCGATCCATCGATCTTTTGCGTCAGGCGAAGGAAGAGAAGGGGTTTTCCGAGGAAGAGTACGGCGATTTGAGAAAGCGCGTGGTGGAGGACGAGAAGAGTCATCCCACCGTGCTGAAGAAGTTCAAGGAAGTGTCCGCGTTGCGCGAAGAGCCGAACCCGTTGGTGCCGCTTAAGGCCGCCGTCTCCGCGGCGAAGCGGCTTGAGTCCGCGTTGCGGGCCTGCGAGGTGGCCCCCGCCGCCTTTGTGCAGCAAGTGGGCGAGATGCTGGGGCATCTGGAGCAGGAGCTGAACGCCCGCGACCTGGAGAGCCAGGCCGAAGCCGGCACCGTGCGCGAGATCTAGCTGGCGGGGTGCCCCCCGCCCCCCCTCTTTTCCCTACCGGTAGCTGTCCCAAAAAAGCTTCGCCGTCACCGCGAGCACCGAAGTGATGAACACCGGTCTCACGAACCTCGTCCCCTTTTTGATCACGAGCTTCGCACCGATCCTTGCCCCTGCCGCCTGTCCGGCCCCCATGAGAAGCCCCGCGCCGAAGAGCACGTGCCCCCCCGCCACGAACACCACCAGCGAGACGATGTTGCTCACGAAGTTGAAGAGCTTGGTGTACCCGGTCCCCTTGCGCATGTCGAAGCCCAAGCCGAGCATGATGGCGATGACCCAGAACGAGCCGGTGCCCGGTCCGAGGAAGCCGTCGTAAAAGCCGAGCCCCAGGCCGGCAATGCCGTAGAAGAGGCGGCGCGGCAGGCGCGGGTGCACCTCTTCGGCGCCGAGCCTCGGCGTGAAGATGGTGTAGCAGAGGATCGCGAGCAGCAGGAACGGGATGCACTTCTTCAGAAATCCCGGGTCGATCTGCTGCACGGTGTAGGAGCCGAGGATGGCGCCCACGGTGGTCCAGATGACGCCGGGAAGCGCGTCGCGCAGGTTCACCGTTCCCGCCTTTACGAAGTGGAACATGGCGCTGCAGGAACCGAAGGACGCCTGCAGCTTGTTGGTGCCGAGCGCGGTCTGCGGGGGAAGTCCCATGCCGAGGAGGACCGGAATGGTGATAAGGCCGCCGCCACCGGCGATGGAATCGATCAGTCCGGCAACCGCGCCGGTGAGAAAAAGAATGGGGAAAAGGATCGGGGAGAGCTCGGTCATGCCGGTTCCCCCTCTGCGACGACGCGCGAGGCGATGCGCGCCTGGTAAGCCTTAAAGGTCTGCTTTGCTACGGATACTGCCAAGGGAATCTCCTTCAGTGCTGTCGATGGGTCGGCCATGGCCTGCGCTACGTGGTACATCCGCTGCCAGGCGATGGGCGCCTGCGGCGAGGATTTAAGCCAGAGCGCCTGCAGAACCAGCCGGTCCACCAGGGTTTGACGTTTCTGCTCCAGTAACTGATCGCACAGCCGCTCGATGACGGCCGTCACATTTCCAATGCTGCCGGGGTTCGTGCCGACGATCACGCGCGTCACCGCACTCCCCTCTTCCTTCCATCCCCCGAATAGGGCGCGGTAGCGGCACCACTCCCCGGACTCTTCAAGCGAGGCGATCTGCTCCGCGGGTTCGAGGAGAAGCGGCGTGTTCTCGGCTATTTCCTCAAGCATCGCTTCAAGTTCGCGTCCGGCGTCCAGCGGCGCCGCCTTCCAGCGGTTGCACCCGAGTATCTCGGCCAGCCTGACCAGCCAATGCCCGGGCGCCCTCCCCTGCTCGTTGCCAAGGGCAAGGGCATGCGCGATGCGCAGGTCGAGATAGGCGAGACTCGAGTCGATAGAGCAGCCGCGGTTTCGTGCGGCGGCAATGAAGGCGTCCCGCTCGGTCTCGGAAGAGAGGCGAGTCAACGTGCACTCGGCCACCCCTGCGCCTTCCTGCAGCGAAAGGGTGCAGCCTGCGTGGCCGCCGGCGTCGGGAGCTACGGCGTAGAAGAGCTGGTTTCCGGCACCGTCGAGGGGGCCGGCAAGGACGCTGACCTCCGCGGGGGCGGGCATGTGCGCGCAGGCAACCCGCGCCTTTCTGGCATTACCGATGGCCTCGTCGATACAGCCGCGCACAGGGTCGTCGAACCAGTTGCGCGTGACGATGAGACGGCTGAGCGTCTCTGGGGTGATGCTCCCCCCCTCGACCGCGGCGAGCATGCGGGCGACGCCCCGCGACAGTTCCGTATCACCGTTATAAAGAAACAGCGCGGCGACGTCGCGCAGAAGCGGAGTGTCCGCGCTGAGCATCTCCCAGACAAGACCGGGTAGCATCTCGGCGTCGCTCAAGGCGAAGAGCCCGAGCATCTCGTCGGCGCCATCGAAAGGCGAAACCAGACCGGACGCGGCGAAACGCTTCATGACGCCTGGGAGAAACGGCTCACCCACCTCTTGCGGGAAAGTGCCGCCCGAAACCATGCGCTCCAGTTCGGGCATGAGCGGCACGCGCGCCCGGGCGAAAACGGCGATCACGTCGTGCTGCAGCGCCGCCGGGGCGTCGTCGTGAAAAACGCGCGACAAAAGCGCCCTTTGCAGCCTTTGCATCTGCTGCCTGGCCCCTGGGCTCCCCCCTTGAGCCTCGACGGTGTAGAAGTCGAGGGTATGCCGCAAAAGCCTTAGCGCGGCGGCACGCTCCGGGGCTTCATCGGGATCTTCGGAAAAGCCGGCAAGAAGGGCCGCCAGCTCCTCGCATGCCGCCGGGTTCACCAGCAGGTGCCGGTGCAGTTCCTCGCGCAGGGCGAGGGTGACGGCCACGGATGCATCCTCCCCGGTCTGGAGGGAAAGCTCCAAGAGCCGCTCGATCCCGTTCAGCGCCTTGCCCGCGTCGGGCCGCACACGCGAACCGCAGAGCCTGCCGTCATGTTTGAGGGACTCCCTAAGCGAGCTTTCCAGGTCGGGCGACGGCATGGCGCGGAAGAACAGCTGGCCCGGGAGCGGGAAAGGCTTCCCGCGGTAGGGCCTGCCGTCGACAAGTTCGCGCACCTCGCCGTAATGCCGCTGCAGGCGTTCAAACCAGTCGGGACGCGAGTTGAGGGAATGGACGCAGAAGTCGAGGAGTTCGTCGGCGTAGGGGGCCTGGTAGCTTACGGGATCGAGGTGCGGACCGCTGAAGGGACCCTCGTCGTCGAGGGAGAGGTGCATCTGCGCTCTGTGCCGCATCTGCCCGTCGACCACCAGGAAGACGACACGGCGGCAGTCGCACGCGGGTCGCGTGCAGAAACACTCCAGGAAGGTGTATCTCCCCTGCGGGATCCGGCCGCTTTTGTGCGCGACCTCCAGGGTCATGACAGGCGCCTGCGCGCCGGGAAAGATCTGCTGGAAAGGCTTCATGGTCAGGCCCCTTTGCCTTTAGCGCCCGGGGCGTTTCCCCTTCCCCTCCCGCTCGTAGATCGCCTCGACCGCTTCCTGCAGGCCCGGGTAGGCGAACACCCCGTCCGGGAGCCTGGCGGAGTCTGCGGCGCCGTACCCCGTCTGCACCATGAGGGAGGTGCACCCGGCGTTCAGTCCGGCCTCGATGTCTCCCAGCTTGTCACCGATCATGTAGGAGCCGGAGAGGTCGATATCCAGGTCGAGCGCCGCCTGCTGCAGCATGCCCGGGAGGGGCTTTCGGCAGCTGCAATCGACGCGGTAGTCGCCCACCGCATGTTCCGGGTGATGCGGGCAGAAATAGCACGCCTCGATGGTGATGCCGAAGCTGCTTAGTTCCTCGTGCATCTTGTCGTGGATCGCGTGCAGCGCCGCCTCGTCGTAGAGCCCGCGCCCGATGCCGGACTGGTTCGTGACGACGACCAGGAGAAAGCCGGCGTCCTTCAGGCGCTGCAGCGCGTAGGGGACGCCCGGGATGAGGCGGAAATCCTCCACACGGCTTAGATACTGCACCTCTTCGTTGATGGTCCCGTCCCTGTCGAGAAAAACCGCCCGATGCTTGCCCATGATGCCCGGCCCTTCCGGCTCGTCAGCCGCCTTTTAAAGAAACAACCCGCGCTCAACGAGGTCGCAGATGATGTGGATCATGGTGATATGCCCCTCCTGGATACGGGGCGTGTCGCTACTGGGGACGATCAGGGAGAGTTCGGCCACCCCCTTGATGCTGCCGCCGTCCTTGCCCAGAAGCGCCACGGTCCGGCACCCAAGGCGCCTCGCCGCCTCAAGGGCGAGCTGCACGTTGGGCGAATTGCCGCTCGTCGAAATGCCGACGACGACGTCCCCGGGACGTCCGTGCGCCTCGACCTGGCGGGCGAAGATCTGTTCGAAGCCGTAGTCGTTGCCGATCGCGGTGAGGATCGAGGTGTCGGTGCTGAGCGCTATGGCGGGGAGCGCGCGGCGCTCCAGCTTGAAACGTCCTACTATCTCGGCGACGAAATGCTGGGCATCCGCTGCGGAGCCGCCGTTGCCCATGACGATGAGTTTGCGCCCGTCCTTCAACGCCTCGGTCAAAAGGGAAACGGCGCTCTCTATGGCGGGAGTAAGGTCCCTTTCGAGCGCCGTCATGACCTGGTTGTGGGCCTGGAGCTGGCCCCTGATCTCGTCTTTCATCGTCCCTCCGACTTTTTGTGTGCTGACAAGCGCCATCTAGTGGGCGCGCGATTTGATCCGCTCGGCAAGCTGTGAAAACGACAGGTACTGCTCGCTCCACGGCAGGACAAGCCCGTCTACCGCGATCACCGGTTTCGTGCCGGGAGAAGCGGCGAGGAGCTTCTCGTAAAGGCGGCGTTTCATGCCGTCCAGGGCGATGCGCGGCAACGGCACCAGTTTCACGTTTTCATGCAGCGTGGCAAGCCCCTGCTGCCGGGCCTGCTGATGCAGCGCGAAAGGAAGGAGCACCGTGTAACAGTCGCCGTGCCGGGCTCCCTCCACCAGGAGTTCCAGCTTCTGCTCGAGAAGCGAAGCCTCGACCCCCTTTGGAACGTAGACGAGGAAGTTGTCCCCCTCCCCCCAGCGCTCCTTGAAAAGGGAGATGCTCCGCAAAAGGGTCTCGCGGCGGCGCTCAAGGGAACCAAGCGGCGCCTCGTCGTGGTGGCTCACCAGGGGACCGGGGACCTGCACGGTGCGGAAACCTTCGGAGCAGGCCCGCATGGTGAAGTCCTTAAGACACCAGGCTCCGCCGTCCATCCCTTCGTCGAACCCTCCGATCTTGCCGTAGAGTTCACGGCGCACGGCCATGGCGGCGAAGGAGCCGCTGACCACCTCGCGCGGAAGGTCGCAGGGGTCGCCCGGGTCGAGGCAGGGAAGCAGTATCCCCGCATCGGCATGGGTGTGGGCGAACTGCAAGAGCGGCTCGAACCACCCATGCTTTACTATGCTGGTGCTGCGCATCAGGGCCAGAAACGGCGCCTCGGAACTCTCAAAACCGCGGTTTGCGGCACGCACGAACCCGATGTTGCTGTCGTCGCGCATCAAAAGGGCGCGCTCGTCCAGAGCGTCGGCAAACTCCTGCAACATCCTCTCGGTGTCGCGCTCTGAGCCGCAATCCACGATGATGAAGCGGGCGTTCGGTGTGTGGTTGATCAGGTTGACCAGGCAGTTTCGAGTCTCTTCGGGCCGGTTCCAAACGGGTATGATGACGTCTACGATAGCGTCGGTCATGAAAATCCCTCTGGTAGAAACGGCGGATTGGAGCGCGATCCGGCCTAGGAACTGACGGCGACGTTGCGAAGCAGTGCGAGCTCGTCGAGCACCTTGCCGGAGCCCAGCACGACGCAGGAAAGCGGGTCTTCGGCGGTGACCACCGGCAGACCGGTCTCTTCGCGCAAAAGGACGTCGAGGTTTCTAAGCAGCGCTCCGCCGCCGGCCAGCACGATACCCTTGTCGACGAGGTCGGCCGCAAGCTCGGGCGGGGTCCGCTCCAGGCAGTTGCGTACCGCGTCCACGATGGCGGTCACCGGCTCGGAGAGGGCCTCGCGGATCTCGTTGGAGTCGATCTCGGTGGTCTTGGGGATGCCGGAGACGAGGTCGCGACCCTTGACCTCCATGTGCAGCAGCTGGGTCCCCGGGTATGCCTCGCCGATCTCGATCTTGATCAGCTCGGCCATGCGGTCGCCGATCAGGAGGTTGTACTTGCGCTTTATGTACTGGACGATCGCTTCGTCCATCTTGTCGCCGCCTACGCGGACGCTCTTCGTGTAGACGATGCCGGCGAGGGAGATGACGGCCACCTCGGTGGTCCCCCCCCCGATATCTACGATCATGTTGCCGGACGCCTCGGTAATCGGGAGCCCCGCACCGATCGCCGCCGCCATCGGCTCCTCGATCAGGTACACCTCGCGGGCACCGGCGGACTCGGCGCTCTCCTTTACGGCGCGCTTTTCCACCTGGGTGATGCCGGAGGGGACGCAGATGACGATCCTCGGGCGCACCAGGGTTTTCCTGTTGTGCACCTTGTGAATGAAGTAACGCAGCATCTCTTCGGTGATGTCGAAGTCGGCGATGACCCCGTCTTTCATCGGCCTGATGGCCGTGATGGTGCCGGGGGTACGCCCCAACATCTTCTTTGCCTCCATCCCTACGGCGAGCACCTTCTGCTGACCGCTTGGCATCTTCTGGACCGCGACCACGGACGGTTCGCGCACCACGATCCCCTTACCCTTCAGATAGACGAGGGTGTTGGCCGTGCCGAGGTCGATGGCGAGGTCGTTAGAAAACATGCCGAAAAGGGCATCGAAAATCTTGAGCATCCTGGGAACTCCTTTTGAATTAGCGCGGTAGCCGGGACCGACCCGGCAAAGGTGGAAATATAACAAAAACTCCGCACCCTTGCAAGAAAGAAAACCCGCCTCTTAGCTGATAGCGCAATGAAACACTGGACGTATACTGCGTCATTCTACCGTTGCTTTTGCGATTAAATTATATTATCATTCGCGTCTCTTGATCTAATCTAATGGCGTCAATTATATGTGTGCAAAGGAGCCGAACCCGAATGCTAGGCGTAATGAGGAAGTATAAGCAGTCGATCGTCATCAAGATCGTCTTTGTCGTCATCGTTCTCTCTTTCATAGGAACCATCTTCCTGGTCTGGGGTAAAGGTGGCGACGGTCAGCGCGGCGGCAAAGGTTATGCGGCGTCTGTCAACGGCACGAAGATCAGCCTGGACGAGTTCCAGAAGAGCTACTACCGCACCCGCGGGCTCTATGAGCAGATCTACGGCAAAACCCTCACTCCCGAGATGGAAAAACAGATGGGGATCAAGAAGCTCACCATCGACACCCTTATCGACAACGTGCTCATCTTCGACGAAGCGAAGAAGATGGGCGTGAAGGTGAACAAGGACGAGGTCGCGGCCGAGATCGCCAAGATCCCCGCCTTCCAGAACAACGGTGCTTTCGACTTCAACCTCTACCAGCAGACCCTCAAGGCGAACCGGCTCACCCCGAAGGAGTTCGAGGAAGCGCAGGAGCAGGAGATGCTGCTTGCCAAGGCGCGCAACAAGGTGAAGATGGGTGCCACGGTTACCGACGCCGAAGTGAAGGACGCCTTCAAGAAACAAAACGACAAGGTCGACCTCGCCTACGTCTCCTTCTCCCCCGCCGACGTCAAGGGAGGCATCAAGCTGACCGACCAGGAGCTGACCGCCTACCTGCAGGATCACCAGAACGAGTTCAAGACCCCGGAGCAGGTCTCCGTGGCCTACACCGTGGTAAGCCCGGCCCAGGAGGCAGGCAAGGTGACCGTCACCCCGGAAGAGGCGCAGACCTACTACCAGAAGAACATCGACCGCTACCAGGGCAAGGGGGGCATCCTTCCCTTCTCCGAGGTGAAGGATCAGGCCACCGCGGACGCCCAGAAGCAGAAAGCTGCCAAAGAGGCGTACGAGAAAGCGGCCGAGACGGCCAACAAGTTCAAAGCGACCGGCGACCTCGACGCCGCTGCAAAAGCCCTCGGCAGCAAGGTGGAGAAGACCGCGCTCTTCACCGCCAAGGCCCCGGCGGCCGCACTTGCCGGCGAAAACGAAGTGATCGCCCGCTCCTTCGCCATCAAGCAGGGTGAACTGGGCGGCCCGGTGGAAACCGCCAAAGGGATCTACCTCATCAAGGTGCTGGACAAGAAACCGGCTGCCGTCCCCCCGCTGGCTCAGATCAAGTCGGCAGTGGAGGCGAAAGCGGTCGAGGCGAAAGCGGCCGAACTCGCGAAGAAGAAGGCCGGGGAGGCGCTGCAGCAGCTCGCCAAGGGTGGCGCCGCCAAGTCCACCGGCAGCTTCGGCTACGCAGCGACCGGCGCCGTGCCGACCATCGGCACCTCGCCGGAGCTCATGGAAGCAGCCTTCACGCTCACCGCTCCGAACCAGGCGGCAAAACAGCCCTTCAAGGTGGGTGACCGCTGGTACGCGGTGAGCCTCAAGTCCCGCACCGAGGCGCCTCTTGCCGACCTCGCCGCCAAGGCCCCCGGCATCAAGGCCGCCCTCCTCCCGAAGAAGCAGCAGGAGGTGCTCGAGAAGTGGGTCAAGGGTCTGCGCGACAAGGCCAAGATCGATATCAACCCGCTGGTGCTGCAGGACTAACGGGTCAAGCGGAAGCGTCAACAGCTTTCAAGTGTGAGGTGGAGGGTGCAAGGTGCACTCTTCACCTTTCACTTTTCACGCTCAAGGCGAACCATAAAAGGAGAATGCACCAATGACTACACCGGTACTCAACACTGACTTCCCCGGCCTGAAGCTTGCCGCACGCGGGAAGGTGCGCGACATCTACGACCTCGGGGAGACGCTGCTCATCGTCACCACCGACAGGATCTCCGCGTTCGACGTCATCATGAACGAAGGGATCCCCAACAAGGGTTACGTGCTGACCCAGATCTCCGCCTACTGGTTCCGCCAAATGGAAGGCATCATCAAGAACCACATCATCTCCACCGATGTGGCCGATTTCCCCAAGGAGTGCCAGCCCTACGCCGAGACCCTTAAAGGCCGCTCCATGTGGGTGAAGAAGGCGAAGCCGCTGGCCGCCGAGTGCATCGTGCGCGGCTACATCTCCGGCTCCGGCTGGAAGGACTACCAGAAAACCGGCTCCATCTGCGGCATCAAGCTCCCCGAGGGGCTCAAGGAAAGCGACCGCCTGCCGCAGCCGATCTTCACCCCCTCGACCAAGGCCGAGCTCGGCACCCACGACGAGAACATCTCTTTCGAAGAGATGTGCAACATCTGCGGCAAAGAGATCTCCGAGAAGGTGCGCGACGTGACGCTCAAGATCTACGAGAAGGCCCGCGACCTGGCCGACGAGAAAGGGATCATCATCGCCGACACCAAGTTCGAGTACGGCATCTACGACGGCGAACTGATCATCATCGACGAGTGCATGACCCCGGACTCCAGCCGCTTCTGGCCCAAGGAGAGCTACAAGCCGGGCGGCCCGCAGCCTTCCTTCGACAAGCAGTTCCTGAGGGACTACCTGGAGACCCTGGACTGGGGCAAGACCGCCCCTGCCCCGCCGCTTCCCGCCGAGATCGTACAGAAGACCGGCGAGAAGTACATGGAAGCACTGGTCAAGCTGACCGGGATGAAGGCGCCCTAGCCTGCAGACCAGGACCGGCTTTGGGATAAAAAAAGGCCCCGACATCGTTTCCGATGCGGGGCCTTTTCCTTTCCGTCCGGCAAGGTTCTCAGGAGAATTCCGGGGGACGCGGAGTGCAGTTGCCTGCGAAGCGCTGCGCTACCCCTAACGCCCCCCCCTTTGCCTTCTACCCTATCATCTTCGCCAGTCGCGCCCTTTCCTTGGTAAGACGCGCCTCGCCGTCCTCCAGCGCCTTCAGAAGGTTCTTCTTGGCGCCGTAGGCCATGTCCTTGCCGCGGTCCAGGATCTCGGCGGCGCGCTCGCCCATCGCCTCGGCCATGTCGGTCACCTGCTCGGTGAAATCCTCAACGGCCTCGAGCGCCTCCTCCCCTTTGCGCCGCGCCTTCTTAGCGTAGCGTGAGAGGTCCTTGCGGGTTTTCTGGCCGCTTTGCGGCGCGTACAAAAGCGCGACCCCCGCGCCGATGATGCCGCCTGCCAAGAGCATGAGCGCTCCAACCATCACCTTGTTATCCCGATCGGCCATGGCCCCTCCTCCTTTGGGTGTGTTGTTTTGTTGTTCAAGGGAACATCCAAATACTACCCGATGGTGAGGCTTTGCCAAGTGAACTTCTCATTATTGCTTTGAACAGGGTATTGAACCGTGTATATTTGAACCGTTGCAACAATGCCAATCTAGCTCTCCAAGAGGAAAACATGGATCAAAAATACGACGTACTTATCGTCGGTGGCGGCCCAGGCGGCGTAGCTGCGGCGTACCTCTGCCACAAGCATGGGCTCACGCATCTGCTCATCGAGTCCGGCAAGGCGATCTTCCAGGGAATCGCCAACACCTACCCCGAAGGGAAGAACGTCTACCCGTCAAAACCCAAGGAAAACCCCGAACCGTTCCTGGTCGAGGAACTCCGCCCGCCCGACAAGCCGGTCACCGTGGAGAAGTACATCCAGTACGTGCAGCACTTCGTCCAGCACGAGGGTTTGAACGTACTTACCGAGACCCAGTTCGAGAACATAGAGGACGGGCGCGACCACCTGAAGGTGCACACCTCGCGCGGCACCTTCCAGACGAAAAAGGTGCTCTTAGCTTTCGGCAGTTCCATCCCGAAGGAGCTCTCGGTGTACGGCGACGCGAAGATGGTGGCGAAGACCCTCGACGACCCGAAGAAGTACATCGGCAAGCGCACCCTGGTTATCGGAGGGGGCAACTCGGCGGCCGACGTGATCATCTCCATCCTCAAGGAGAAGAGGAGCGCGAACGACAAGGAGCCGGTCTACTGGGCGCACGTCGCCGAGACCTTCGACGTGAACAAGGAGACCGCGCAGCGCCTGGGTGAGGAGATCCTTCTGGGTGGGAACATAAGGCTTTTGCCGGGCGCCACGCCTAGGATCGGCGAGGTGGACGACGAGGGGGTCGACCGGCTGGTGATCAGGGTCAGCGAAGACAAGATCGCCGGCGGCATCGAGCGCTACCACGCCATGAGTTTTCCGATGAAGAACGTCATCGCCTGCATCGGCAGCCAGGGTCCCACCACCATCTACGACAAGATCGGGGTGCAGACCATCGCCTGCGCCGAGGGGGTCTGCCAGGTCGCCAAGGAAGGAGACCGGCTGCTGCTGCTCACCTCCGACTTCGAGTCGACCAGAAAGGGGGTCTACGTGATCGGCGGTGCGATCTCCCCTTCCTACATGCGCATCAGCAAGGGGGCCATCCAGGAGGAGCGCCACCCGAACCTGATCTACACCGCTGTGAACGACGCCCATCACGTCATCGAGGCGGTCGTCAAGAAGCTGAAGAAATAGCGGGAAGCAAACGTCAAGCGGACACTACGCCGATACCAGAGCAGACACGACAAAGGGGAGCCGATTCGGCTCCCCTTTGCAATTTGATCGAGTAATCCAAGTACTACTTAAGCTCCTCCCGAAGCCCCTCCACCACAGCTTTCACCTCGGCGATCATCTCGCGCGCCTGCGGCGAGTGTTCCCTCTTCAGGTAGTTCTCGAAGTGCTTGATCGCCTCGGCGGTGCGGTCCTGGTCGATGCAGATGTTCCCGAGGGTCAGGTAGCTCATGGTGAAGTCCGGATCGAGGCGGATCGCCTCGAGAGTCTCGCGCTCGGCGGCCTCCAGTTCGTCCATGTCGTAGTAGAGCTCGCCCAGGTTGAAGCGGGCCGTGGCGTCGTTGGGGTCGATCTCGATCCCCTTGTGGTAGGAGGCGATCGCCTTTTCGTTCTCGCCGAGCCCGTAATAAAGATCCCCCAGCGCGTTCAGGGCGAAGACGTTGTTCGGGTCGAGTTCGAGCGCCTTCTCGAAGGACTTGAGCGCATCGTCGGCGCGCTCCATGGCGTTGTAGACAAGCCCCATGCTGACGTAGCCGTCGCACTCGGCGGGCTGCAGTTCGGTCACCTTGCGGTAGCAGGCGAGCGCATCCTTGTGCTTGCCCGACTCGAAGTAAACGTCGCCCAGGGCGGTGAGACCGTCCAGGTCCTGCGGGGCGAACTCGAGCCCCTTTTTCAGCGCGGCGATCGCATCATCGTTGCGCCCCGCCTCGGAATGTGCCTCGCCAAGGTAGAAATACCCCTCTGCGTTTTCCGGTTCGACGGCGATGCACCCCTTGAAGGACTCAATGGCCTGGTCGTACTCGCCGGATTCCATGTGGGCTATTCCGTTCGCCAGCGCCTCGTCAAAATTCGTTGCCATTGCCACCTCCGTAACTGCATCAGATTTCATTGGCGCACACTATAACAGAGAAGCACCCGCTTTGCCAACTTAAGAGCGTTGAAAAAGCATTAAAAGCTTTCACATATCTTTTCTCTCATATATACTGCGGCAAACAGAAGCAAGGGGGAGGCAATGCCGGAGGAGGCAGGAGAACAACTGGGACTAAGGACGCTTGAGGACATCAGCGCGCTGATCCTGCAATCCCACGACCTGCAGGAGACTCTGGACAACATAGTCAACCTGGTCGCTAAGAGGATGTCTTCGGAGGTCTGCTCCATCTATCTGCTGGAGGAGGACGGCGAGACGCTCAGACTGCACGCGACCCGAGGTCTGTCCAGACTCTCGGTCGGCATCACCATGAAGATCTCCGAAGGCCTCACCGGCCTCGCCGTGGAACAGCGCGGCGTGGTGGCGACCGACAACGCCCCCCTGCACCCCCGCTACAAATACTTCAGGAAGACCAAGGAGGAGAAGGTACTCTCCTTTCTCGGGGTTCCCTTCTTCGAACGCGATCGCCCCATCGGCGTCCTGGTCATCCAGAACCGGGAATCGCGCACCTTCACCCCCCAGGAGATCAGTGCGGTATCCACCATCGCCTGGCAGATCTCAAGCATCGTCTCCAACGCCAAACTGCTAGATTCAGTCCGCAAGAAGGAAGAGGAGCGCGCCTTTTACGCGGCCGAGGTGGACCGCCTTAGAAAGGGGGGCACGCCGAAAGAGGCCGCCCGCAGCATCCGCAAGGGGGCAGGCTCCACAGCACTCACCGGCATAGGCATCTCCCCTGGTTTTGCCCTCGGCAAGGTATCCATACTGCACCACCGCGGTTCCGCCGAGGAGGCGGTACTGGAACGGGCCCGTCCGCGCGCTGAGGAACTGAACCTGTTCCACCAGGCGCTCGAGAAGGCACGCATCCAGACCATCTACATGGAAAAGCGGATGGGTGAGATCCTCTCCGAGGCCGATGCCGCCATCTTCCACAGCCACCTGATGATCCTCGAGGACCGCGGCTTCATCGGCAAGATCACCGCCCTCATCGAGGAAGGGGTCGGCGCCCACCGTGCGGTGAGCCAGGTGGTGGAAGCGTACGTGGCCGCCTTCGCCCGCATGGAGGACCCCTACCTGAGGGAACGCAGCGCCGACATGGAGGACATCGGACGCCGTATCTGCGACGCCCTGAACGGTCACAGCAGGCAAAAGGAGCGCTTGCGCGACGAGCGCATCATCGTGGCCAGGGAGTTGCTCCCGTCGGACCTCGCCATCATGGACCACGGCAAGGTGATCGGCATCGCAACGGAAAAAGGAAACCGCAACGCACACGCGGCCATCATGGCGCGGGCGCTCGGCATCCCCGCCGTCTTCGGCGTGGAGGGACTTTTGAAGCGGGTCGGCGTACGCAGCGAGGTCGTCGTCGACGGCAACTCCGGCTGCGTCTATGTAAACCCGGACCAGGGGGTTAAGCAGGAGTACGTGCGGCTGCAGGGAGAGTTCGACCAGAAGCAGCGCGAACTCGAGGAGATCCGCGACCTCCCCGCCCGGACCCTCGACGGCTGCACCGTTTCCCTTCTCGCCAACATCGGGCTTCTAAGCGACCTGAGGGTGGCGCACCTGCACGGAGCCGAGGGGGTCGGCCTTTACCGTACCGAGTTCCCCTTCATGACCAGAAGCTCCTTTCCGACCAGGCAGGTGCAGGCGGTGGTGTACCGCAAGGTGCTGGAGGGTTTTCCGGGACTGCCGGTCAACATAAGGACGCTGGACATAGGCGGCGACAAGGAGCTCTCCTACTTTCCGCATCCGCGAGAGGACAACCCGTTTCTCGGATGGCGCTCCATGCGCCTGTCCCTGGACCGTGAGGAGATCCTTCGGGAGCAGTTGGCCGCTGTGCTCATCGCCTCGGTGGGGGGAAGGTGCAACCTGATGTTCCCCATGATCTCTGGGGTGGACGAAGTGCGCCGCATCAAGGGGATCCTGGAACAGGTAAAGGAGGATTTGCTGCGCGAGGGGAAGGCGTTCGCCCCGGACATCGGGCTTGGTGTGATGGTGGAACTCCCGGCAGCCGTTCTCGGCGCCGAGATGCTGGTGAAGGAGGTGGACTACCTTTCCATCGGGACCAACGATCTCATCCAGTACACGCTGGCCTGCGACAGGAACAACCCGCTGGTAAGGAAATGGTACGATCCGTACCATCCCGCGGTTCTTCACTCGATCAAGAAGGTGGCCGATGCGGCGACGGCTGCCGGAAAGCCGGCCTCCCTGTGCGGCGAGATGGCGGGCGAACCGATCAATGCGATGCTGCTCATGGGGCTCGGCCTGCGCAGCTTCAGCCTCTCGGCACCCAGTATCCCGAGGGTTAAAGAGGCGGTGCGCCGGATAACGCTCGAAAAGGCGCAACTGGTCGCCGAGCGTGTGCTCGCCATGGAAAGCGCGCATTCGATCCGGAGTTTTCTGGAGGCGACGCAGCGCGAACTCGGGCTCTAGACGAAAAAGGCCGGAGCCCTTTCGGACTCCGGCCCCCTTCCCTTTATATCCAGCAGTCTCCACCGTCGTAGTTGAGCGGATCGGAGGCGCCCTTTCTGGAACGGAGCTTGGCGCTGCAGCTCTTCAGTTTGTCGAGCGCATCGTCCTTCGCTTCGCTCAGCTTCTCGCGAACCTCGCGACCGGTTTTCGGGGTAAAGAGGAGAGCGGCACCAGCAGCTACCGCGGCTCCGGCCAGGAAGGCCAGCAGAGCGGCCTGTTCGCTTTTCTTCGACATGTCGTATGCTCCTTTTGGTTCTGGAAGTGACCGGCAGAAAAATAGTGCAGTCATTCTTATCACATTCCGGCGCGCAATAAAACCCCCAAGATTAAGTAATGAAGTTTTCCAGCACATATGTTTTCTGATTTGAATTAGCTTTGATTAGATGCTACCATCGCGTCTTAAATTTCCCCAAAGGAGATACATATGTTTTCCTTCAAAAGAACAGTGACACCGGCCGTTGCAGCAATCGCAGCGACTTTGATGCTTTCCGCCGGTGTCTTTGCCGGCGAAAGCGCTGATGCTGCCGCAAAACCGGCCGACCAGAAGGCGGTTGCCAAGGAGGCTGACGCCAAGGACCGGACCGTCGTCGTCAAGGTAAACGGTCAGGCCATCACCAGGCACGAAGTGGACCGCGCCATGAAGGTCATGCTGGCACAAAACCAGGTCCAGGAGCCCCTTGCCCCTGAGGCGCAGAAACAGGCCGAGGCGGCGGTCATCGACCAACTCACCTCGGCTGAGCTTTTATACCAGGAAGCGGCGAAGGTGAAAGTTGCCGACCTGGACAAGCTCGTCGATGAGAAAGTGGCCCAGAATAGGGCCAAGTTCAAATCGGAGCAGGATTTCGTCGAGGCCCTCAAAGGGATCGACATGACCATGAAGGACATGCAGGACTTCACCAGGAAGGACATCCTCATCAACAATTTCATCGAGCAGCGCTTTGTCGCCAAGGCGGTCGCCACCGATGACGAGGCAAAGAAGTTCTACGATCAGAACATAGACCGTTTCAAGAAGGAGGAAGCGGTCAGGGCGAGCCACATCCTGATCGGCGCCGACCAGAAAGCGAGCCCCGAGGAGCGGAAAAAGGCCAAAGAAAAGGCGGAGGCGCTGCTCAAGCGGGTGAAGGCCGGCGAGGATTTCGCGGCAATCGCCAAGGCGGAGTCATCCTGCCCGTCGGCCAGCCAGGGGGGCGACCTGGGCGCATTCGGCCGCGGCCAGACCGTCCCGGCCTTTGAGAGTGCCGCCTTCGGCCTCAAGCCGGGCGAGGTGAGCGGCGTGGTGGAGACTGAATTCGGCTACCACATCATCAAGGTGGTGGAGAAGCAGGAACCGAGCACCGAAAAGTTCGACGCAGTGAAGGACAAAATCCTGAACTACCTGAAGCAGCAGAAAGTACAGCAGGAACTCTCGAGCTACATCGACGAGCTGAAGAAGAACGCGAAGATCGAGAAGAACTAGCTTAAATTCATAAATCGTCTCAACCAGAAACAGAAAGGGCCCCGTATTTCGGGGCCCTTTTTTTATCCGCCAAGGCAACCTCGGGGGATGCGGTTTCCGAGGTCCTGACTACGGGGTCGTTGCCGGCGGCGGCACGAAAACGCGCGCGGCGAGCTCGTTGTCCAGCATGAGGAGCCCCTGGCCGTTGTCCCCGATGAGCTTCAGTTTGCCGATGATGTCCCTATCGTTCTCCTCCTCCTCGATCTGCTCGGTGACGAACCACTGAAGGAAGATGTTGGTGGCGTGGTCCTTCTCAGCGAGCGCGAGATCGGTAAGATCGTTGATGGAGGCGGTTATGGAGAGCTCGTGCTTTAGGGTCTGCTCGAACATGTCGAGCAGGCTCTTGAACTCGGCGGGCGGCGCGGCGATAGCCTGCAGATTGACATGCTCGCCGCGGCTGTTGATGTAGTTGTAAAACTTCATCGCATGGACCATCTCTTCCTGGTATTGCACCATGAACCAGTTGGCGCTCCCCTTTAGTCCAATGGACCCCGCATAAGAAGACATGGACAGGTAGAGATAGGCAGAATAGAGTTCGTTGTTCAACTGGTTGTTCAAGGCCTGGCAGAGCTTCTCGGTCAACATCAATATTCCCCCTTGTATTGCCTGGTGCATGATTGTTTCATACATGCCGCACAGACTATCAATGACGGTAAGATCTTACCCCAGACACAGACCTTTGCAACTACACAAACCGTAAACAACTGGAGCCAGTCCCCTTTCCTCTTGAATTAGACGGCCGGGTCAGGTTCGGGACGGGAGCGGTTCCGTTTGAGCTTTAAGGAGATAACGCCGGTAAGATTTGCCTGCAGGGGACCGCAGATAAAGGAGAAGAATGCCGAATTCCAGGGAAGCCTTGAAGTAATCGGAGACGGTGACCTTGGAGCCCTTTACGTCCACCCACTCCCGCAGGGGGTACTCGACCCACCTTTCGGTGCCCATGTTATCAGGCGCGTCCATGACGAGCGGAAACCGGGCGAGCAGCTCGACGTCGAAGATCCATCTCACCTTGAAGGGGACGGAGAGAACGCCCTTCAGGGCAGAGCTGTTCCTGAAAAGCTTGGCTCCGCACTGGGTGTCATAGATGTTGAGACGAAGCAGCAAAGAGGCGCAGGTGGCGAAAACTCTCCCGAGATAATGCCTCACGGGTCTGCGCCTGATATTCCTCCCGAGCAGACGCACCCTCGATCCGAAAACGGCATCCACATCCTTGTTTTCGAACACGCTGCACAGATCACCTATGGCGGATAACGGTGTTGCCAGGTCGGCATCCCAGTATCCCACCACGTCATAGGGTCCGCATGTAGCATCGAGCATCCCCAAACGAACCGCTTCAGCCTTGCCGCAGTTAATTTCCAAATTCATAACCGCGATACGTGCCGGCGCTTTAGACTGCAGCGTGCGGAGCAGTTCAAAAGTGTCATCCCTGCTGCCGTCGTTGACAAAAAGAAAGGAAAGACCGGGATCGTTCTCTAGCGCGACAAGAAAGGCTTCCGGCTTAAGCCTTTTCGCCTCGTTGTAGCAGGGCACCACGATCCTTTTCTTCGTCAATGCAGCAGTCATGGGGTCCTTTGAAATTCAGCGAAGTATGAAAGGTTCTTGAATTTCGCACATGCAATGACAGGAGTCAACCTTTCCGGCAAAAGATGTCATTTCGTCCCATCACTCCTGTCCAGAAATATCTTTATGAGATCGATCGGCACCGGGAATATGGTCGTCGAATTCTTTTCAGCAGCGATCTCGGTGAGCGTCTGCAGGTAGCGCAACTGTAACGACAATGGCTCCGTTCCCATTACCTGAGCGGCACGCGCGAGTTTTTCGGAAGCCTGCAGCTCACCCTCGGCGTGGATCACCTTGGCGCGGCGCTCCCTCTCGGCCTCGGCCTGCCGCGCGATGGCACGCTGCATCTCCTGCGGGAGGTCAATGTTTTTGACCTCGACCGTAGAGACCTTCACCCCCCAGGGTTCCGTCTGGCGGTCCAGGATTTCCTGCAACTCCTTGTTGATCTTGTCGCGATTGGCGAGCAGCTCATCCAGATCGACCTGCCCGAGGACGCTGCGCAACGTCGTCTGAGCGAGCTGGCTCGTGGCGTACAGGTAATTCTCCATCTCCACGACCGCACGCACGGCATCCACCACACGGAAATATATGACGGCGGAGACCTTGACGGTCACGTTGTCATGGGTGATCACGTCCTGCGAGGGGACGTCCATCGCCACGATGCGCAGGGAAACCCGCACCAGCCTGTCGATCCCGGGGATGATCAGCACCAGGCCGGGCCCCCGCACCTTTTTGACCCGCCCCAGGCGAAAGAGTACGCCGCGCTCGTATTCGGGGAGGATGCGGATGGCGTTGGCAAGGAAAATCACGACAAGGAACAGAACAAACAGCACCGGAAAAAGGTTCACCACGTTCATGATTGCCTCCTGTTTTGGCTCACCGTGCAGACAGTAAAAGCCCGCCCAAGTATATCGGAGTAGCCCTGCACGTCAATTTGCCGTATTGCCAAAATCTCCCATCCATGTTATTGAAGAAACCTCTAACAATCAGGAATTTCCTATGAAGCAGAATATCAAAATACTGATTATCGAAGACGACGACGGGAGCCGGGAAGCGCTGCTCATCCTGCTCAAGGCAAGCGGCTTTACCGTGAAAGGGTGTTCTAGCGGGAAAGACGGCCTCGACTTTCTTGCAGGCGAGCCTTTTGACATCGTCATCAGCGACCTGTTTTTGCCGGACATGAACGGGATCGACATCCTGTCCCGGGTGAAACAGGATTCGCCGCGTACCGAGGTCATCCTGGTTACCGGGCACGGTTCCGCAGAAACCGCGGTACAAGCGATGAAGAAAGGCGCCTACGACTACATCACGAAACCACTCAACATAGACGAGCTCCGCATCATCATCGACAAGGCGGTCGAAAAGGGACAGCTGGTCAGCGAGAACGTCTACCTCAAGAAACAGCTGCGCGAGAAGTACGAATTCGCCAACATCATCGGCAACTCGCAGGCGATGCAGCAGCTCTTCTCGCGGATGCAGAGGATCATAAAGACCGACTCCACGGTGCTGATCCTCGGTGAGTCCGGCACCGGCAAGGAGCTGGTCGCCAAAGCGATCCACTTCAACGGCAACCGCAAAGACAAGCCGTTCATCGCCGTGAACTGCTCCGCCATACCGGAAAACCTTCTTGAGAGCGAACTCTTCGGGCACGCGAAGGGAGCGTTCACTGGGGCGGTAAAGGAAAAGGTCGGGAAGTTCGAAGCGGCCAACTACGGGACCATCTTCCTGGACGAAATAGGGACACTCCCGATGCACCTGCAGACGAAGCTCTTGCGCGTCCTTCAAGAGCAGGAAGTGGAACGGGTCGGTTCCAACAAACAGATCAAGCTCGACGTGCGGGTCGTTTCGGCGACCAACGTGAACCTCGAGGAGGAAGTCGCCCGCGGGAACTTCCGCGAGGACCTATTCTATCGATTAAACGTCATCCCGGTTCAGATCCCGCCTCTCAGGGAGCGTGTCGAAGACATCCTTCCGCTCACCAAGCACTTCCTGGAGAAGAACTGTCGCGCCATGCAGCGCCCCATCATGCACCTCGACAAGGAAGCTCTGGAGGCACTGGAGGCGTACCCGTGGAACGGGAACGTCCGCGAACTTGAGAACATCATGGAGCGCATCGTCGCGCTTACCGAAAGCGACGTGATCACCCTGCGCGACCTCCCCGCCAACATAGCGAAGAACTACATCGAGGGCTCCCACTCCACCAGCGTCACACCAGCCGGCATCGACATGGTCCAGGCGATCAACGAGATCGAGAAGCGCATGATCACCGAAGCGCTGCAGCTCTCCGGCGGCGTAAAGGCCCGCGCGGCCGTGATGCTGAGCATCAACCGGACCACCCTCGTCGAAAAGATGCGCCGCCTCGGCATGCAGCTTTAGCTTAACGTCTCTGTCAGGAGACAATTAAATCGTTACAAAAAGAGACGCCAAGGCCATGTTTTCACGCTTGTGGCGTTATCTTACGCCGCACGGAAAATTCTTACATTTCCGGTATACTTTTCATTAGGCGACCAATTCCCCAGACAATAAAGTCCTTACATTTTGACGTAAGAGGGAGTTAGTTGTGGCCGCAGGTGACCACAATGTTTAATCCGCACAACGGCTTGAGGCTGACCCCCGACCGCAGGGAGAGTGGTCGTGCCGAGTGTTGGACATCGCTTCTTGAGATCGAGTTTGTGACAATCGTCAGAAAGTCAGAGCACTACCGCATAAAGCACTGTGCCCGTCAAGCTTAAGCCTACCAGCAACAAGAGCGCATACCATGAACGTACTAGCCACCTTTCGCAAAAGGTTCTCTCACCAATCGGTATCCCACAAAAGTACTTCATAGCCCTGCCACCAGCACTATACTTTGATTCTCCTTCCCGCCACACCAGGTTCTCCTGCCAGATTTGGGGCATTTCCTTCTTAAGGCGACTACTTGCCACAAAATTCAATACACCAAAAATAATGAGAACTGGAATACTGGCGCATATTGACAGAATCGAGACTGTGGAAAACACTTCGTGCATAAACATGCTCCAGTTCCATGGCTGGCTTTGGTAGGTGGCGCCCGCAGTCACATCATCGGCCAACGGGCCGACCTTGACCTGCCTGGTTTTTCGGGCAGGTCCAAGGGCGTGGTTGATGCTCTAGTTCGTCTGCGTCTTAGACACCTGAAGAACGTCCAGAATTCCGGAACGGAAAGCTCCCCTGATAAAGATAACGATATCCCAGTAGAGATTGTCTGGAAGGCCAGGGTATGATTTTATCAATTTTGTTCGCTCGGTCTCTGTCATCGACTCGCGCCTTTCAAACGCCTTCTGATAGAATAAACCTTCCAGCTCAATATCACTGCCAACGACTTCTTTATATTTCTTAAGTGTCATACCTAGTTTAAGCCCGCTCGACATCTTTACACTGGCACAATCGTCAATAGCAACTTGGGAACAAACTGATGATCCATCCTTGCTTCTGCTGAGCGTGAAACCTATCAGATCATGCTCCGGTCCACCAAGTTCGTCAGACCAAAACTCAACTTGCGTCCGGCACTTTGGTGAATAGTAACAAATCGCCGCCTTATATTCTCCGGCCTCACCTGTCTCAACTATTTGTGCTTGCCCAAGTTTCATTTGAACATCAGCTAATGTGAAGTTCTGAGCAATGCGAATTCCGAGAACTTCTGTAAAATCTTCTCCATTCGAAGCAAAAGTCGACGTCGGAATAAGAATCAACAATAGAATTATGAGTCGAATTATTTTCATTTATTTATTGTCTCAACGCCGCTGGCGCTGACCTGACGGTTTTTTCGGTCAGGTCTAGCGGCCTTGTTATACGTCTCTTAAAAATCCACCGAAGACCTATATTCTTGGCCTCTATCATCAATGGCAACCGACTCCACAGGGAGTTGGTGGTTTTGTTTTCTATAAATTTCTGTTCGCAATTCGCTGATACAGGCCAGTTCAATGTCATGACTGACAGCAAGCTCAGGCAACCATTCCAGGTATCTTTCAATTGAGGTGATAACCGACTGCGGAAAGCCATATTCCGATGAACTTTTACTTGGAATCCACGTAATCACGAGGCGCTCATCGCTGAGGCTACGAGCAACTTCCTTTAGATACTCGATAACAACACAGTCATCTACTCTATTCTCCCAGCTTACGAACGAGTGGGTAAAGTTATGTGACAATGATTTGATGTTTTTGTACTTCATCCTTTTTCCGTATAACGGGCGGTGAGATCACCTGACCGGTTTGCGGGTCAGGTGTATCTTCTTGGTTGGGACACCTTCGCGTCCACGGGTTATAAGTTTATCAAGGCTGTCATCATAGCCGCCCCCAAATATCCAACCGGCAAGGCATCCTCAGTCACATTGATTTTTAAGGGATTTTACGTAAGGATGAGTGATTGGTAAAATACCGGGTATCAAGTTCTCATCTACAACATATCCACAGACGCTTCTGTCATTTTTAGAAAAGATGACTAGCGCAAGTTTTCGGTTGGTTTTACAAGCCAGGCGGTAGCGAATAATGTTTACTTTTTGTCCTGCAGACGTGGAAATGTCGTAGCCACCTTTGTTGCATGCTTCCTTTGTAAGCCCCCACATCGGTCCAACAAGCTGCTTTGGTAGCCTCGAAACTGTTACACTTGGTAAGCCACTCACTTGTAAATCATGTGCCTTGATAACATCAGCGCCGAGAGGATCTAAAGCAAAAACAGTTGAGGGGACGCAACTGGCAGCCAATGAACTCACCAGCAACACGCTTTTCAGCGGCAGGCGAAATCTGCTCCTCCTGCACGCTTTCAAAGGATTTCCTTGTGGCATAATTATGCTCCTAGTACATCGCTTCTTAGGGTGAGCGGCGGAGCGGCCCTTCGTCAATCTGCTTTCACCGACTTTTGCCTACCCGCGGAGTCTGACTCTACCCGAATGGTTGGGCTGTTGCGCTGTCCCTTTGTCACTTCATCTGTGAAATTATCGATTTTGCCTCTTCTACACATTTTCTCAAAAGAGCGTCCGGGTCGACTCCTGTTGCAGATACTACTCTTCCCCAGGCATCAACTCCCTCGGCTTCATACATTCCTGCCGACTTTTCTTCGCAGCGGAAGTACCAGCCTTCCACCAAATTCATAAGCGCTTGAGATTGTTGAAGTTGAGTCTCACTCCTTTGCTGTATTCCCTTCTTCAAATTTCCTCACGGCCAACGGGGTCGGCCTTAATCGGCGGCGTTAGCCGTCTGCGTCTAAGGACGTGGTTGGGCATCGCCGTTTCTAAGTAAGCTTGTCCCCACCGCCCGCAGGTTTGATCCCTTGTGTGCTTTCTGTCAGTGAGTGCTGAGCATAGTAATCAATTATTGATGTAGATCATGATCGCAGCGATCACTGCAAATATAAGGACAGCAATAAAGCTACTCATAAGCTCTTTTTTGAGCGGATTTTGCCGACCACCTAGCACCCACATCCTCAGGGCAAATGCCACGAATAAAATCCCAAGTGCGGTAGAAATTATAAGAACTTTTCTTGTTAAATCCATTTTATCTACCAACGGGCTGGCGGGTGAGCGGCGGAGCGGCTTCGCTTTCACCAGCTGCTCCCCCCTCTCGAAAACCCGCGACCGGTCCACCCACTTTGTTGGGGTGCTGTTTTCAAATCTCTCTCACGTCCAAGACTGCCCACAGTTTCTTGCCTTGGGTCATTACATGCTGAACAGTTGCCAAAAATACAAGCAGGTATTCACCAAAAGAATATCGCCCAGAGACCTGTCGAGCCGCCGAAGAAGCAATAAACTCCTTTTGTGTCAGTCGGATCTTTTCTGCTCTTGAAGCCAGAGATCGTGGGATAGACCCAGTATGCATTCTTGTACCGGAAGCAGTGGTAAGAGACCTTAGCACTCCATCCCGTAATAAGTAGTAGGCAGATTCCTGATTCCATCCTTTTCTCTTAAGCGTGTACCCGGTTCCGGTGTAAGTTATTCTTTATAAATTCAGTCTATTTAGCCCTAGCAACCCGGGGACTTGCGCACTGTCCCTCAGCGAGAGATATCCGCAGACGGTGGTTTCGCCGCTGGCCAGGACTATAAGGTCAAGAGGTTGCCCCCAGTACAAATCAGAAAGGTGGTACTGAATCATGGAGATTTCTTGTCCAGAAAATTCGATCAGAGAGAAGCCAGCCTCTTGACACAATATTTCTTTAAGCCCCCAGTTAGCATCATTAATTTGCTGCGGCAATGTGACACTATATTTAGTTGGTCCACCTACAACGCTCAAATTGTATTTCGCTACTATATCGTAGCCAACAGGTAACGCATCCAGCGAATCACTGCCACACCCTCCAAACATAAACATGAAGTAAAAAAATAACAACAGCATAAAATGCCTCGGAGCTCCCATACATTCTCCATCTTAATCGATTATTTTCCCTTCAACACTTTGCCACCTTTTAAATAGAATCCGTATGTTACTTTCACTTCCGCAACCAGTAATAATCACTATGAACGTCATGATGGCGATCGGGTTAATTATATTTTTATCCAATGCTTCTCCTTATTCCAACTACTTGTTGTATGCTCACCTCGGCAGTAGGTACTGAAAATCTGCTTCCGTTATGTCTTTCACATATTGTTGCCACTGGCCATCTTGGCTTTGGAAGTTGAGAATTGCTCGCCGGGGGTGGAAATTGAGTGTAAATTTCTTTCCGCGGACTTGAACATCAGGCACAAACGTCACCGGTGACCGTTCCCACCCTTTTTCATTCTCTTCCATCCACCTCTTGAGCTGCGAGTAGGTTTCTTCGCCTTTTCTGATTTCTTTCTTTCCTTTGCTTTTTCCATTTGTTTCGTGGGTTTCGATTGTCAGGGGTTCTTGTGACTCCAGAAGCCACTTCGAGTCGATCTTGCAGGCGGCCAGAATGGTGGTGAGGATTAAGATAAATATGTATCGCGTTAGGTTATTCATGTCTTCTTTCGTCATACAACGGGGGCGTTCTTGACCGGCGGCGCTAGCCGTCCGCGTCCAAGGACGTGGTTGGAAGCACGGCTATCCGCTTCATGCCAGGCCCTGTATCCCTAGTCTATTCACACCAGCCATCACAGAATAAAAGCCGTCCATAGCTGGTGCCTACCCAGATGAATTATTTATAAATCCTTTTCGCAATTCCGAAATAACCAATACAGGCTAGGGCAAAAGACATAATGAAAACCTGAAGTTTGTTCTGTAATCCAAGGGTTAACCCGAGAGTGACGATACCAATCATTCCCAAGATAAGAGTAGCCCCTACCCTTTTGGCTTCGAGCTTGGAGATGGTTGCCCCTCCGAAAATCACCTTGTAGTCGTCGTTATCTTTATTCATGTTTTGGTACTCGTCCAACGCCTGTAGGGTGAGCGGCGCAGCGGCCACACACTTACCTGCTTTTACCCGACGACAACCACTCCGCGGAGACCTGCTCCACCCGGCTTGTTGGGACTGCCTGAAGTGCCTTGCTGAATTTAATATTTTAATACTTCCGGTTCATTCACGATCCCGTCCATTGTCACCAAGACGTTCATTGACTCAGGGATCTTGCAACCATCAGGCATACGCATGCATATAATGATGTAGCACCACTTATTTTTCATGTATTTAGGGAAGACGAATTGCTCAAGTTTTATTTCAGTTATCACGTAATCAATAAACTCTGGATTCTTCTTTTTTATATGGTCACGGGCTATTTCTACCGCTCTTTTGAGCGTAAGCGGAGGTGCTCCCTCTTCTGGCGACCAGCTTGGCGTTTTTTCGATGTCGGTCACAGCTAACCTGTTTTGGTACAGTTGGCCTGGACCTTTACTCCACATATTGAAGTCTATGAAATCGCTCGCTTGGAGGGTAACCGGAAAGAGCGCCCATAGCTGAAATATGGTGATTAAGACGATGTACTTGTGCAGTATTTGCTTCATTGATGTTTCCTTCGATGTACGCCAACTACTTATTGAGCGGTTCACGCGCGCGTGAACCGCTGATCCGCCCAAAACTGATGTTCTACAGGTCCTCTCAAGTCAGAAAAATCCAGGCCTACAAAAAATCAGAAGAACAACATCATCTTCATAACCCACCGTATTAAAACATTTGTCCCTTGTGATAAATGTTCTATCCGGGTGGATGAGCGGTTTTCTGCTCAATAACCCGCGCCATTCAATACTGCACCGAAGGTATAGCTTTTTTTAATTGTGGTCAATGGCAAAAATTTCATTCTAGTCGTTTGGTCGGGATGGGGGGAGGAGAGGGATAGGGGGGGGCGCGAGTGCCCACCGTTTTCACCAGCAACCAGGGTGGTGGCATTTGTGGTGAGCTCGAATAGGCAAGCTGGTTAATGAAAAATGTAAGGACTTTATTGTCTATGTAACGACTTAATTGTCGATGTAACAACTTAATTGTTTCTCGACAGTCTCAGTTCAGTTCAGTCAGCTTGTCGTATCCCACCCTACCCGTCCCCCCCTCTTGCCTATACTGACCGAACTCGCTAGTTGCTACCACGTGTTTCGTCCTAGCCACCACGTGCTTCGTCCTAGCCACCACGTGCTTCGTCCTAGCCACCGCACTCTTCGTCCTGGCCACCGCACTCTTCGTCCTAGCCACCGCACTCTTCGTCCTAGCTACCGCACTCTTCGTCATGGCCACCGCACTCTTCGTCATGGCTACCGCACTTTTCGTCATGGCTACCGCACTTTTCGTCCAGGCTACCGCACTCTGCGTCCTGGCTACCGCGCTCTTCGTCATGGCTACCGCACTCTTCGTCATGGCTACCGCACTCTTCGTCATGGCTACCGCGCTCTTCGTCCTGGCTACCGCACTCTTCGTCCTGGCTACCGCACTCTTCGTCATGGCTACCGCGCTCTTCGTCCTGGCTACCGCGCTCTTCGTCCTGGGTGCCGCGCTCTTCGTCATGGCGACCGCACTTTTCGTCCTGGCTACCGCGTGTAAAGTGGACGTGTAAAGGATTGCGTGTAAATGGCCAGTCGGGAGGTGCTTCGTCTGGAAGGGATTTCAGGCAGGGTGTAAAAAAAGCAACACGATTAAGCGCCTTTTGGACCTGAAGATTTAAGGGGGGAGGAGTGTCCCAGAATTACACAGATAAAGAATGGGGCGCCATGTCGGCGCCCCATGGAGGGAGGGCTGTCAGCAATCAGCCCCGTCAGGTGATCGTCACGCTGGTGGTCGGCGACCAGGGACCTGGGCCATCGGCACCGTGATGCCTCATACGAAAGAAAGTGTTACCGGGTATCAGGTTCTCCATGAGCATGGCAGAGGCATTGGGGAACATGGAGCCGTGGAACCAGTCGGCCTCGCGAGAAGGGTCACCCCTGTTGATATGGATCTCGTGATTGAATGCACCTGGTACGGTAGAAGCGCTGCCCATCGCTTTGCCCGGTTCACCGAGGTTGATTACGGTAAAGTCGTTTGAGGAGGTCAGGGGCACCTTACCCCTGGGGTGAGCCCTGTGTTCTTGGGTTATGGAGAAGCCCGTGGTGAAGAGGGCATCAGGGTTCCGCACCGAGGCGGCATCCAAAAGGGAAGCAATCTCATCCAGGATAGCCACGATTTCCCCCATCAGCCTAACCCGGTCATGGATCATGAGCCTGTCGCCGTTGCTGGCTGCCCGATGGGCCCCTTCGTATGCATCGGTTTTTTCGAGTAACAACTGTAGGAGCGCAAAGTTCGCGCCCCAGAAGGTATCCGGGTAGTTTGGGTTGTTTGTGAGGGAACGTCTCACCGTCAAAATGAAGGCGAGAAATTTTGCCGGAGACAATCGCCGATAGTCACGTTTTATCCTTCGCTGCATCATCATCGTCACCTCCATGACTAGGGTTGACCACACCATACCGGTTAAACGCGCCTAACGAACAAGAGCGTAAACGGAGCTTCTCGTCTGTCAAGCATCGTTTTTCTCGCCCTCCCCCTGCGCAGAAAATCTCAGCATGCCTAGGCAGGTGCGTGCCTGTTGACACCGTAACCTTTGCGGCTATCATCTTCGCTGTCTTAAACAACGCTAACAAACAGGCATTTTCAACGGGGCATTTCGCTCGATACCGGAACACTCCGAAGCGAAGGAATAATTATGAAAACCGAGGAAAACCAGATCAGGCAGGATGTCGTTTTCAGCGCCAGGGACCTGCTCGTCATCCTTTTCCGGTTCAGATACAGGATGCTGATGGCGTTCACGGCGACGACCCTGGCCCTGATCGCACTCCCCCTTTCTAAGCCACCGGTTTACGAGGCGAACTCCACTTTGCTGATCAAGATCGGCAGGGAGTTCCGCAACCGCACCGAAGTCGACGGCGGCAGACAGCTGATGATCAGTCAGGACGGGATAATCAACTCGGAGATCCAGGTACTGACCAGCCTCGATTCGGTAAAGAAAGTGATCAACACCATCAAGCTGGAAAACCTCTACCCCGAGCTGGTCGACATGCCGGACCCAAAGGACAGGCTGGAGGCCGCTGCTTTGAACTTCACCAGGAGCCTCACGGTGCAGGAGGTAAAGAATTCCAACGTGATAGAGATCTCCTTCAAGCACCAGAATCCGCAGCTCGCCGCACTCGGGGTGAACCTCATGGTCGAGGCCTTCAAGGAGAAACATCTCGAGGTGTTCAGCGATGCCGACACAGCCTTCATCGAAAACCAGTTGGCGCACTACCAGTCGAAACTGCTGGATTCGGGCAACTCGCTGCAAAAGTTCAAAGAAAGAAACGGCATCGTCTCCCAGGAAGAACAGGCGCGGCTCCTGCTCACCAGGGCAGCTTCGATCGAGAGTGAAAAGATAGAGGTGGAAAACCGCATCAACGCCCTGGCATCCAGGGTTCCGGTCCTAAAATCCAGAGCGGAAAAGGTATTGGCGCTGGGATCCAACGCATCGGAACCCGGGACCCGAAGGCCAACGGACGAGGCGGAGGCAAGACTGCTCAACATGCAGTTGGAAGAGGAGCAGTTGCTGGCAAGCTATCCCCCCTCAAGCCCGCTGGTACCGCTGGCCAAAGAGCGGCTGGCAGCGGTGAAGGCCTCGCTTAAAGAACTTGAGGCGAGGCGAAACCGCAGGCCGGGGGAGGCGGACCCGGCGTACCGGAGCGCAGAAGCGGAGCTGGTCAACGCCGAAACCGAACTCAAGGCGCAAAGGGCGAAGCTTGTGGCGCTGCAAGAAGAAGGGAAAAGCGTCTCCCAACGGATTCAACTTCTGGAGCAAAGTTCGGAGGAAATCCAGAGGCTGAAACGGCAACAGGAGATCGACGAGAAGAACTACCAGGCATTCGTGGCCCGTGCCGAGGAGGCCCGCATCTCCAACGCCATGGACAGACTTAAGTTAGCCAATGTAAGCGTGATACAAAAGGCCAGTGTTCCCGTTGAGCCGGTGGAGCCCAAGGTCGTCAAGGTTCTGTTGCTGGGGCTGGGCCTGGGCCTCGCCGCAGGGGTCGGGCTTGCCATCGTCTCGGAGTTTTACACCCCCGGCCTCGCCACCCCTCAGGCGGTGGAAAGGCGTTTGGGACTCAAGGTTCTGCTGAGCATAAGGCAGCGGCTCTAGCCGCCAAGCGATGGAAGGAGCGAGCGTTGAAAACGATCCATTGGCCATGGCAGGACAAAAACGAAGTGCAGCCGGAGGATTTCGGTTGCGAAGAGCAAGGCGCCGCCCCGGCGAAGAACTCCAACGGTTGGGGCCGGTTCACGACGGATACGGAGATGCTCGCACTTTGCCGCAGCATCGACAACCTGGTTCCGGCGCACGCCCCGAGGGTCATCCAGTTCATCGGCATCAAGGGGAAGGAAGGGGTTTCCACCGTGGTCCGCGAGCTCGCGGTTGCGGCGGCACGGATGCTCAAGAAGCGGGTTCTGATCCTGGACGCTGCACACCATGCCCCATCGCAGCACACTCATTTCGGCCTGGAAGAGCCGTATGGCTGGATCGAGGCAATCGCAGACGGAAAGCCGGTGACCAAGGCCTGCTACCCAGTGGAAGCAGAACAGCAGTCCCTTCATCTGGCACCGATCACCCCCAAAGCATCACTGCCACATTGGTGCGTGGACGGTGCGTCACTCGCCCCACTGTTCCGCGGGCTCAAAGAGAGCTTCGACCTGGTACTGATCGATTCGGCACCCGCCCTGCTTTCTGCGGACACCCTCGCCACCTGCCGGTTCTGCGACGGCGTCGTCATGGTGTTCGCCGCGGAAGGGAGCTGGCGTCTGGCTGAGGCCGCGAAAATGAGAATCGTCGAGCATGGAGGCGCCATCCTGGGCGTCGTGTTCAACAAAAGGACCTTCCACATCCCGGAGTGCATCTACAAGCGTCTGTACTGAATGGCTGAAATCGGCCCACCGGAGGGAAACGATGCAATGGAAGCTTCCACTGGCAGCGCTTTTCACCCCGATCGAGCGGGCGGTCAGCTCACGTTGGCCCATCCAGGTGCTCTTCGTGGTGCGGGGTGATCCCCTTGACGCTCCAAGCAGCAGGTACCGCGTCTTCCAGTACCTCCAGGATCTCGATCGAAACGCCATCTCTTACCGCGTGGTGAAGCCCCCCAGGCGCAAGAGGGTCCATTGCCACCTCTGGATTCCGTGGTTTTTACGCACCCTGTTCTGGGGGCTGCGCAGCCGGTCCATCTTCATTCAGAAAGACATCTTCTGGCTTCCGTTGTGGAGTTTCTTCAAAAGGCTCGGCAAAAGGGTCCTCTACGATTTTGACGATGCCGTCTTCACCGAGCAGCCCGGGCAGGTTTACAACCTGCCGCTGGAGCGCAGGCCCGGGTGGGAGACGGTAAGAGAAATGGTGCGCCTAAGCGACGTCACCATGGTCGCTAACGACTACCTCGCCGGTTTCGCCCGCCCCCACGGGGCGAAGGTGATGGTGGTCCCCATGGTGCTCGACCTCGAGAGTTACCCGGTAAAGAGACATCGCCACGCAGGCAAGGTGGTCATCGGCTGGATCGGTTCGCCGCAGACATCCGGGTTTCTGGAACTGGTGCAGGTTGCCTTGGAGCGGGTCGGCGCAAGCCTCGGTGAAATGGTGGAGATAAGGATCGTAACCAACGGCGAGGTGTCGCTGCCTCGAGTGCCGCATACCCGCATGCGGTGGGAGGCGGCAAGGGAGATGTCCGATCTCCTCTCCTTCGACATCGGCATCGTTCCACTGCCGGAGACCCCCTTCACTCTCGGCAAGAGCAGCTTCAAGCTCCTCCAGTTCATGGGGTGCGGTCTACCGGTCGTCTGCTCACGGGTGGGCTTCAACGCCGAGGCGGTTAACGACGGGGAGAACGGTTTCCTTGCTGAGGGGAGCGATGAGTGGTGCGAGAAGTTGTCGCTGCTGGTAACCAACGAAGAGATGCGCCGGGCGATGGGTGCTCAGGCGCGCCGCACCATCGAGGAAAGGTATTCGCTGCAAAGCCAGGCCCCGGTGGTACGTCAGGTAGTGATGCCCATCGATGCCGGACCGGCGTAGCGGCACGGCAACCGGGGCATAATCATGATCAAGCCTATTCTGTTTCTCGCCATTTTCACCATACCGATCTCCATTGACTACACACTGTTCGAGCCGTCCAGGGACGCGTTCAGCGGATGGGCTGGGGGGATGCTCTTTACCCTGTCCGACCTGATCTTTCTGAGCCTGCTCGTGGCATGGAAGCTGGAGACCCTGCACCTCCCGCGCCCGCGAGCGAGAGTGGTCTTCTGGCGCCCGATCGCCTTTTTCATCGCAGCATGCCTGATCTCCGTCCCCGGCTCGATCTGGTCCGTCTTCGGGTACATCGCAGTCTTCCAACTCGGGAAACTGGCCCTCATCTATTACGGCATCAGCCGGATCGTGCTCCAGGATCGCAGGTACATCCCGGTCGCCTGCTCCGCACTCATCGCTGCCCTATGCTTCCAAGCCTGCCTGGCGACGGTGCAGTTCTTCACCCAGGATTACTACAGCTTCCTGCGCACCGGCTCCCATGCCGCACTCACCCGCTTCGGCGATCTGATCCGCAGCCATGGCACCGTTGGGGTGCCCAACGCGCTCGCGGCCTTCATCATCCCGGTTCTGCTGCTCGTGGTGGTGAAGCTGCTCCATGACGAGCAGGCGAACCGCCCCGCTTACTTTTTCATCCTCTGCCTGGGCTCGGCTGCCCTGCTCTTCACCTTCTCCCGGAGCGGCTGGAGTACTTTTGCGTTAAGCGCCCTTGCCCTTTTCGTGCGCAGCGCCCGCATCAAGCGCCCCCCGCCCTACGTCTACCCGCTGCTGGCGATAGGGGTCGCCGTGGTGCTGTTGTCCGGCATCGTCGACTCGCGCATATCCTCGGACGACCAGGGGTCCGCCCAGGACAGGTGGTACCTGATGCTGATCGCCGCCCGGATGATCCGCGCCCACTTCGTGACCGGTGTCGGCATAAACAACTACTGGTTTGCCATGAACCATTACATCCCTCCGGATTACGGATGGTCCTTCGTCTACGTGGTGCACAACGTATTTCTTTTGGTCTTCGCCGAAACCGGCATCATCGGGTTCATCGCGGTCATCCTTCTGTTCGCGACGCCGGTCATCAAGCTATACCCTCTCGCCCGTTGCAACACCGAAGAACAGGGACGCATCGCACTCTGGATCGTCACCTCCATCGTCGGCATAGCCTTTCTCAACCTGGTCGAGTTCACCTGGGCCTCGTCGATCATCTGCTCATTTTATTTCCTGATGCTCGGGGTTGGTGACGCGCTGGTGAACGCGGCAGAAGGTGCTGCCAAGGAGTGACCATGGATGACACGAAGGGGCAACAAAAGCGCGGCGTACGGCGCCTGGTGCATTCTTCCGCCGGGATCACACTCTGCACGCTTCTCTCGACCGCCATCGGTTTTGCCACCCAGGTGATCCTCGCGTCCTACTTCGGCACCACCGAGCAGATGGACGCCTACCTGGTGTCGCTGACGATACCCGCCATGGTGGTGGCGGTCTTCGGCGGCTCCCTGAATTACACCTTCATCCCGGTGTTCGTAGAGAAACTCTCCTCCGGGGAGGAGTCCGCGGCGTGGCGCATAGTGAACGACATGTTCTGCATCTCCCTCATGGTGCTCCTGCCGATCACCTTGTTGAGCTCCATCATGGCGCTGGACGTCATAGGGGCGACAGCTCCCGGACTCGCGAACACCACCAAGGGGGAGGCGGCCACCTTCTTCCGTGTACAGACTCCGGTCATCGTCTTCTCCGGCCTCTCGGCACTACTTGGCAGCACCTACTATGCCCGGAAACGCTTTCTTTACCCCGCCCTCGCCCAGGTCGCAAACAGCGCGAACAGTCTGCTCGTCGTCTCGCTGTTCGCAAAGGGGAGCGGCATCAAGGCAGCCGCGTGGGGGGGGCTGGCCGGCAGCGCCCTCACCTTCATCATGCTGGTCCCGGTGTTGCGGCACATACCGCGCTTCCGACTATCCCCATTCCCGCTGGAGCAAGGCACCCGCAGGGTGATCAGGCTCATCATGCCCCTTTTATGCGGCGCACTCTTCTACCGGGGGGACGACCTCATTCAGCGCTTCATAGCCTCCTCGTTCACCGCGGGAAGCATCTCTTCGCTGGCCTACGCCTTCAAGCTGGTGACCACGTGCAGCAGCCTGGTGGTCTCGGGCATATCCATCGTTTTGCTGCAGCACGTCTCGGAGTTCGCCTCACGAAAGGAGGAGGGTGAGATCGGCGGCACCTTCGGCGGCACCTTCCGCTGGCTCACCTTCTTCATGATGCTGGTGATAAGCTGCGCCGTGGTGAGCGGCGAGGACGGGATCGCCGTTCTTTTCCAGCGCGGCAAGTTCGACGCCGCCTCCTCGCACCTCACCTGGCAGTGCCTCGTCCTCTACGCCGGGGTCATGTACGGCGGCGTCATCGGCGCCATCACGACTCCCGTCTTCTACGCCTACAAGGACACCATGCTTGTGGTCAAGGTCGGTATCGCCGGCGCTCTCCTGCAACTGGCCTTTTCGTTTCTTCTCTCGAGGATTTGGTCTGAGCTTGGGCTCCCCCTGGCCTATTCTCTCTCGAGCCTTGCCACCATATCGGCCTTCCTGGCGATCTTGAACCGTAAGTATGTCGCTCTCCCCTTGCGCGAGATGGGACGTTCGCTTCTCACCTCGGGGCTCGCTGCTGCCGTCGCCGTGCCGCTTTTGCGCCTGGCGGAAAATGCCTTTCTCCCTCCCCTCGCCCCGCTGGCGAGACTTGCCGTCATGGTACCGCTAACCGTCCTCGCCTACCTCACCCTGGCGGTGCTCTTGAGAAACGAAGAGGCCGGGCAAGTCGCACGGGGAGCCGCCGTGATCCGGCAAAGAAAACCCGCCCGCTCTCCTTGAATGAAGAAATTCGTCTGCAGGCGATGAACAAAAAGAGGCCCCGGAAAAGTCCGGGGCCTCTTTGTCTCTGCCGGGCGGCCCGCGCCGCCTCGATCGGTTGTCAGCCTGAGCTTACGATGCGGAGAGAAGCACCGGGGCTGAGGGGATCTTGACGGTGGTATTCGGTGTCTTGATCACCCCGATGTCGAGCTTCTGGTTCGGCCACGGCATCCATACGCCTTTGCCGCCCTGCCAGGTCGCCGCCGTGGTGAGGGTGATCTGGTTCGCGCTCGGTACCGAGGCGATCTGATACCTGCCGCTACCCTCGATCTGGATGGTATCGCCGGGGCGGAAGACCATGCGCGCATCGATCTCGGTCACCAACTTGTTCATGGTGATGGTCGTCCCGGAGCCCGAAGCCGAGGTGGTGAAAGGGAAGACCCCTTTGTTCAACGCCGGAGAACTTGACTGCAGTTGCAGGTTCGTGGTGTCCCAGGACGAGCCAAGCAAGGTGTAGTAAGGGTCTGTCGACATGCATGCCGAACCGGTCCATCCGCCGGTGCTGTTGATCACGCTGGAGGAGGTGTAGTTAGCAGACTTGTCGGTGACCACGTAGCCGCCGTAGGCCGAGTTGAAGAGGCTGTTGTAATATTTGACAGAGTAGCTTCTGCCTGAGTAGTCGTTTTCCACCTGCACGCTCTTACCAGTATCGCCGGAAGAGATATTGTTGATCAGATAGATGTTGTAGGTGCCGGAAGCAAGGTTGTAGTACGCCCCCCACCAGGCGATGCCGTAGCCGAAGTCGTTGCTGGCGGCGCTGGTGTTGTTGATGAAGAAGACCCTGCTCCCCCCCTCGTACACCTGGAAGTTGCCGTCACCCTTCTCGCTCTCCGCAGTGTCCCAGGCGGTGTTGTTGATGAAGTAGATGTCGCGGGAGGAGGAGTTGGAGTCGAAGTTCTGCTTGTAGTTGCTGTAGCCGATGCAGTCCCTGACCGTCACGTTCCATGAATCGTCGCGGTACTTGTTGTCACCGTCCTTGGAGACATCCACCCCCTGCTCGCCGTTGTTGTGCACGATGCAGTTGAGTACCCAGCTGTTGGTGCAGGAGCCCAGGTGGATGCCGTCGGAACCGAGGTTGGAATCGTAAGCGGTGCAGTTGGAGATCACTGCGTTGTTGACGTAGGTCAGGAAGATGTTCGCGGCCCAGTCGTCGTTGATGCCGGTTTTGTGAGCAACGACGCGGTCGATGGTTGCACCCTGCAGGAAGGTGGTCGGGTAGCTTGGGGAGACGAAGATCACGTTCGCCCAGATCGAGTTGTACACCTCGACGTTACGCAGGGTGTTGTAATTGCCGGTGGTCTGGAAACCGTTGTAACCGGAGTTCTGCACCTTGATGCCGTTGGCGCCGCCGTCGAAGACGACGTAATCCCTTTTCGAGATGTTCACGAGGCCGGCCCAGTTGGGGACGGTGATGCCGGAACCGTCGATCACGCTCTGACCGGACCCCCAGGAGGGGTCACCCTTGATGGTGATCGGGCTGGAGGCTGTACCGTTGTCGTACCAGGTGGAGTCTATCTGGATCATGCCGCCCCCCTGCGAGGTGTGCTTGCTCCCCCCTTTCACGATTACCACGTCCCCCGCCACCAGCCGTTTCCAGCCGCCGGCGCTCAGAAAATCACTGTTGCCGGTGGTCTTGGTTCCGGGGATATTCTTCCAGCTCGAGGTGGTGGCAAGGCCGTTAGCCGCGTCACTGCCGTAGTCGAAATCGACGTAGTAAGTGGTTGCCTGGGCCTGCTGCAGGTAGCCGAACAGCATGAAACCGAGCAACATCATGGAAAGTCTCAACGACTTCTTCATCTTTTCTCCTTCTGCCGCGGTTTTCACCGCGGTCAAGTCTAGCGTATTTTCCTTCATCTTACAGGCTGCAGGTTACTGGATGTACATGCTCGCGTTGAGGAGCTTGCCGCCCCACCTGCCCGACGGAAGTACCGCGGGAAGACCGCTGCCGTAGGAGTTGGGCGCCTCGTACCCGCCCGTGGTCGCCCCGCAGGTGAACCGGTACAGCATGCTCGATGCTGCCTGAGCCGCTATGTAGTAGGTTGCGCCCTGGGTGACCGATGCTGCGGGGACCGACACGGTGGCGTAGCCTGCCGCGGAAACGGTCATGGTACCCTCGGTGAGCTTAGTGCCACCAGCCGAGTAGAGTGCCAGCCTGATCGCGGTCGGGGAACCGTACTGATAGATTTTCACCCGCAGCGCGCTCACCTTGCCGGTGGCGTCGGCCGTCACCGGGCTGAACTCCATGTAGCTCGGCGTGGCGTCCTGGTAGGCGGAGGTGCCGGTGGTGATGTCGTCCCAGTGCCCTGTGGTGGTAGCTGCGAAGGTAGCCGAGACCGTATGGTTGGCGGTGACGTTGCTGAAGGTGTAACTGGAGACCGCGCCGACCGAGGCACCGTCGACGGTGACACCGGAAATGGCGTACCCCGTTGCCGGAGCGACTGAGAGGCTGAGACTGCCCCCCTGGGAAACCGAAGCCGTTTTGATCACGGAACTGCCGCTGGTGGCGGTGCTTACGCTCGTCCCTGAGGGGAAGTTGATGCTCCCGCCCGGGCCTGCGGTGGCCGTGATGGAATAGGTTGCGCCGAAGGACTTGGACATCTCGTTCGAGTAGGCGCTTTCGGTCTTGGCCCCATCGTAGGCGGTAACGGCGAAGTAGTAGGTCGAGCCGTTCACGAGGTTGCTGAGCGTGTAGCTGGTCTGATTGCCGACGTCCACACTACCCGTGTAGGCCCCCTTCGCAGTGCCCTGGTAGACCTTGTAACCGCTCACCGTCATCGCGCTGCCGTCGGCGTACGTGGCCGGTGCGGACCATGACAGGGTTGTTTGGGCGGCGCAGGCCTTTGAAACCGGGATGAGCGAGATACACGCGAAGATAATGGCGGCAATGGCGAGGAATGATGCGGGGTTGACTGGAGAACGATGCCACAGTGGCAGCTTACACTTCTTTTCTTGCACTTCTACCTCCCTGGTGCTGGGTTTGGCCGGGAGGTGCTTGGTATCGCCGGGGACGGAACCGTCCACCGCAGTCATCGAAGGTAAAAGAGTTGTCCGTAACGGCGCGGGGGGTGTTCCCGGGCTCCAGCTGGACCGAACCTGATCTGCGGCGGCAGACGTGAGTCGTCTGTGGGCGATAGTTCGGCATCCCGGCTGTCTCGGTGAGACCCTATAGGCTTTCCGTCCCACCCTCGCGGGTGGTCTAGTCTTATCGTTATCGGCGTATTCGTTTGTGTTCGTTGCAGGTGTAGCTTAGTAAACTTCCGCCACTCCGATGGTGACGAACGTCACACTAAGGGCAGCTTTTTGTCCCTTCCGGGTACCGTAGAGGCGGACGGTCGGTCAGGACGCCCGCTGTTCCGGGGCTCCCTTGACACGGCCGGGGGTGAAGATATACTCGGCACGGTGAAATTATTTTAATCTTGAAACGGTTCTGGATCAGCGCGTGGGCCGCGTGTCACTGCGTTGGAAGATCCCTTACAGGCTGACGTTGTTGGGCCGGAGGAGGAATTGATGCAAGGGTCGAAAAACAGACAACTGCGCGCCTGTTTCGTTTACTACCAGTGTTTCTCGCAGTTGCTTTACCGAGAGGCGATCACGCTCAAAAGAGGGGGATTCGACGTCGACATCATATGCCTTAGGGCGCATCCCAGTGAGGAGGTCGACAGCATCTATGAAGGCATGAGGGTGCGCAAGATAGTGCCTCGGTACGGCGCTGAAAAAAGCACCTTCGCCTACTTTGCCAGACTCTTTTTCTTCTTCAACAAGACCTTCCTGTTGCTTTCCTACATGAGTTTCAGCAAGAGATACCACCTGATTCACTTCACAGCGCCGCCCGACGCCGCCATCTTCACCACCGTGATCGGGAAGCTGCTCGGAGCGAAGGTCATCCTCGATATCCACGACATCGGTCCTGAGCTCTTCATGCGCAAACTCGGCGTCAAGGAGACCCACCCGGTGGTACGCATGCTGAAGACCATGGAGAAAGCTGCCGCACGCTTCGCCGACCACGTGATCACGGTGACCCATCTCTGGCGTAACGCCCTCATCTCCCGCTCGACGACCCCGGAAAAATGCTCGGTCATGCTCAACGTGCCGGACAACGAGATCTTCAAGTTCGTCGAGCGCGAACCGCGAAACGAGAGGTTCAACCTCTATTACCACGGCTCCGTCGAGGAGCACTTCGGAGTGGACACGCTGCTGGACGCCATGCCGGTCATCAAGCGGCATATCCCTCATGTAAAGCTTCATATCTACCCCGCAAAACGCGGCAGGCTGCTGGAAGCGCTGCAAAGTCGATGCGAGACCCTGAAACTCGAGGGTTACGTGTTCTTCCACGAGGGGGTCCCCTTTTACGAGCTTCCCAGGGTGCTCCAGGATGCGGACCTGGGCATAGTACCGACCAAAAATCACACCTTCTCCAACGAGGCGGTGAGCAGCAAATCCTTCGACTACATCTTTTCCGGCATCCCCATCGTGATCTCCAGGACCGCCGGACACAGCTTCTACTACAACGACGAGATGGTGAAGTTCTTCGAGCCGTGCAACAGCGCTGATCTCGCCGCAGCGGTGACCGATCTCTACAGGAACAAGGAAATGCGAAAGAGGCAGGTGCGGCAATCTCTCAAATTCGTCGAGGACAACAGCTGGGACCGCATTCAGCTGAACTACCTGAACATAGTGAAGGAATTGATCGACCCGGCCGCCCCCGGCGCCGACAGGACCTAGGAAATGAAAGCGGAAAAAGAGATATCCGTGCTGCTGTCCGACACCCTCGATTTGATCAACTCTCCCCTTGCCCCGGCCGCTACCATGCTGGTCTACCACCGCATCGAGGACGGTGGTGCCTCCATGCTGCCCGATTCGGTAACGCTCACCGAATTTCAGGAGCAGATGAGGTACATAACCGACGAGGGGTATTCGCCGATGACCGTGAGAGAACTGGCCGCGCTGGTGGAAGCCGGGGAGGAGCCGCCTGAGAAAAGCATAGTCGTTACCTTCGACGACGGTTATCTCGATACCTACACCCATGCGTTTCCGGAGCTCGACTTCTTCAGAATGCCGGCCACCGTTTTCCTGGCGGCCGGACATATCGGCGCCTCCACGCCTTTTCCATGGCTTGGTAGCGACGGCGGCAAACCTATGGATTGGCAACAGGTCGGCAGGCTGCAAAAGGCCGGGATCGAGATCGCCTCCCATACCTACTCACACCCCTTCACCCCGAACCTCACCCAAAAGGAGCTCTGTCTGGAGCTTGAACGTTCAAAGAGAACGATCGAGGAAAAGCTCGGCTCCCCGGTTCATTCGCTTGCGCTCCCCTACTCTTTTCCGCTGCGCCATCCGCGCTGGCCGTCTTTCAAGGCCCGCCTGAAGGAAGCGCTGCACGCCAGCGGCTACGTTTGCTGCTGCACGATGCAGAGGGGGCACATAGGCCCAAGGGACGACGTGTTCGCCCTGAGAAGGATACCGGTGGGCCGTGACGACGACCTGCGGCTGTTCCGGGCCAAGCTCGAGGGGTGCTTCGCATGGACCGCCCCGCTCCAGGCCCTTTACCAGAGGTTCCTCAAGAGTTATCCAACGCCGTGACGAAGCGCCAACCGGCGACTCGCCGCCCCGCAGTCGCACCTACAGCTCGACGGAGACCGCATGAAAAGGCTCGCCTACCTGGCCAACTACTTTCCATCCCTCACGGAAACCTTCATCTATCGCGAAGTCATGGAGCTTAAAAGGCGCGACGTTGCGGTGGCCCTTTATTCGTTGCGCAAGCCAGGCGAAACGGAGGTCTCCGACGAGGCGCTCAAGCTGCGGGGTGAAACTTCCTACCTGCTGCCGGTACCGACCGGCGAACTGCTGGCGAGCCATGCGTGGTTCTTAGGCCGCACCCCCCTAGCCTACCTGGGCACCCTTTTCAAGATGCTCACCGGGACGCACAACAGGTTCCGGGACCGGGTCCGCAGCCTCACCCATTTCGGGGAGGGTGCGGTGCTGGCCCGCCGCATGGTGCGGGAAGGAATCACGCACATCCACTCGCACTACGCCTCACAGTCCACCTCCGTCGCCCGGGTGGTGCACCTGCTGACCGGCATCCCCTACAGCTTCACCGGCCACGCCCACGACATCTGGCACGACCGCCTGCTCCTTCCCGAGAAGCTCAGGGAAGCCGTCTTCGTGGCGACATGCTCCACCTTCGCCAGAGAGTTCATCGCCCGGGAGGAGAAGACCTGTGATGAAAAGATCCACGTCGTCTACCACGGCCTTGATGTGAGGAGGTTCACCCCGCCGACGGGCGAGAAAGGAAGGATTCGCAACCGGATCCTCAGCGTGGGGAGCCTGGGCCCGACCAAAGGATTCCCGGACCTGATCAGGGCGTGTGCCCTGCTGCGGCAAAAGCTGACCGACTTCGAATGCGTGATCGTCGGCGAGGGGCCGATGCGGGAGGAACTGGAACGGCTCATCTCGGATCTGGGGCTTTCCGGGACGGTCCGGCTCGTAGGGAGCGTGCCGCAGGAAGGCCTGATCGGGTTTTACCACGATGCCTGGATCTTCGTCCTTCCCTGCGTCATCGCCGATGACGGAAGGCGCGACGGTCTTCCCAATGTCCTCATGGAGGCGATGGCGACGGGACTGCCGGTCATCACCACCAAAAGCACGGCGCAAGAAGAGCTGATCGAAGACGGCAGGCACGGAATGTTGGTGCCGCCACACGCCCCGGAGGAGCTCGCAACCGCGATCTGCACGCTCTGCCGCGATGACGAGTTGCGGGCAAGCTTGGGGACCGGGGGACGCAGGAGGATCGAGCGGGATTTCGACAACCGCACCACCATAGAGCCGCTGCTGAGACTTTTCGACAGGTACGTTTTCGGTGCAGACGGGAGTTCTGCGGGGGTGCCATATGAACGCTGACGGCGCGGAGCGGGGAACGGTCTTTCTCAAGTGGTTTCCCTATGACAAGAGAAACGAAACCATCGCGGCGGCTCTGGGCGCGGAATGCCACTTCATCTGCTCGCTGAAGAGAAGAACGCCCTGGAACGCTCCGCTTCGCTACCTGGCACAGGCCTTCAAGACGCTGTTTTTACTGTGGCAAAAGCGTCCCGGGACGATTCTCGTCACCAATCCTCCCGTATTCGCAGCCGCTACGGTCGCCTTGCACTGCACGATCTTCGGCGGGCGTTTCATCATGGACAGCCATTCCGGCGCGCTGGCGGAGCGATGGCGTCTCTTCCAGAGACTGCACCGCCTTGTCGCCCGCAAGGCGGCTCTCGTGGTGATCACCAACGAGACCTTTCAGGCCGTGTACCGGGGATGGGGCGCGCAGACGCGCATCATCTCCGATATCGTGATGAAGATACCTCACGGCACACCCACCGCGCTCGGCGACGGTTTCCATGTCATGGTGATCTGCTCCTTCGATCCCGACGAGCCGATCGCGGAGATACTCGCCGCGGCGGCGGGACTCCCCGAGGTCTCGTTCATGGTGACCGGGAACTTCGGGCGCCTCGACCCGGAGCTGATTGGAAGCAGTACTCCGAACGTCACCTTCACCGGGTTCCTGCCCGATGACGAATATTTCGCCCTTCTGCATGCCTGCCAGGCGGTGATGGTGCTCGTGGATACGGAGGACACCATGCAGCAGGGAGCCTACGAGGCGGTGTCGGTGAAAAAGCCCATGGTGCTCTCGGACTGGCGTCTGCTGCGGGAGAGTTATCCGTGCGGCGCGGTCTTCGTGGCCAACGAGCCGGAATCGATCAAAGCGGGGGTGCGTAATCTCATCGAGCACTACGACGAGTACCTTGCCGGAGCGGAGCGAGTGTACAGGGAGCGTGTCGCGATATGGGAGGAGAACTGCCGTTTTCTGGCCGGCTTTTGCACGGAAACTCCAGCAGGAGAAGAAAAGCGCCCATCCCCCTCCCCTCATGCCTAGAGCGCATCAAGTGTTCCTGCTCTTCCGGTAAAACCACCTGCAACTGATCTTGTGGGCGATCCAACCAACCCCGATGCCGCCAAGGGCGTCGAGCAGGTAGTGCCATCCGAGGTAAACCGTTGCCACGACGAAGAGGAGAACGACTCCGCCCATGAGGAATCTGAGCCTTGGGTACAAAGCCCCTATTGCCAGGCTGGAGAGATAGCAAAGTGCTATGTGCAGACTCGGCATGCCGACGATGCCGTTCGCAGTGACTATCGGGGTCTGCAACGGGTATGACTTGAAGGATTGGTAATGCGACCAAAGACGTTCCATTGCCCCTGCCGAACAAGTACCAGTTATGTGGCGGTAAAGCTCCGGTTTGAAGAAGGCAGGTCCCATGGTCGGGAAAAGTATGGAAAAAGGAAGTGAAAGTGCAAAGGCAACGCACCATGCCGAAGTGAAACGCCAGAATACTGCCTCTTCGCGCGACGCTAGAAGAAGGGTAAGACAGGCAAGCGGCCAAAGGAAGAAATACATCGTGTCGAAACAGTGGGTTAAGTAGGGAGTTTTCGGGAGGATGTAAAGACCACCGCAGGTCAGCAGGTTCAGGATCCAAGCGTCGCATCTGAACAAGATGTCATCGTAAAGCCTGTGGTTTAAAAGCGGAATGGCGGGCTTGAGATTCGTGTAGCTTACAAGTACCCCGTAAACAGCCATATAGGCCATGGCACCGTTTAAAAGATATTTCTTCAGGTAGCCGGAAAAAAATGCCCTCAGCACCTGGATGGCATGGCGACGCGGTTCGTTGAAGAGGAGGTGTTTCGTCTCTGCTGACAGATCAAAAAACAGGTGAAAGAGCGGCCCGATTGTGGCGTGAAAATAGAGAAATATGAAAGCCATGCCGGACCCGAGATGGGGCGGTGACCACTCGAAATCCCTGGCAAGGAAGCCGAAGACGAGCCTCGCGGCGGACAAAGAGAGGATGACATGGCAGAAAAGATAAAAGATTCCCGTCGTATATCGGCTGGCTTGGTCGCATGAGGATGTCTCCGCAAAGGAAACGCTTCTCCATGGTGCGGCCTGCGACAGCCAGCTCTCTTCCGCAGCCTGTTTATCCCGCTCCAACATATACCGGTCCTCATCCCAGACAACATCCGCACCTGAAAACTTAAGGCGCGTGCCATGACGGGCGATACCGCGTAGTCCGATCTTACGGTGAATATTCTTTCCAGAAAACCCCCGCCTCCGAATTGAACTTCGTTATGCCGTCGGAGTCCTGCATGCTGCCGGTAAAAGCGCCATCGTCTTCCCAGACGATCCCTTCCGGCATGAGCACCCTCGCCACCACGGTCCTGCCGGAAATCGACTTCGAGCCAAGCCGCCTGGTCTTCCCGGCCTTGCTCTTTTCATAGACCTTCACGATGCAGCTCGCGTTTGCAGGTGTCCCTCCTTCACCTTCTGCGACAAAGGTGTAGATGCCTTCCGAGGTCTTTTCGACGATTGCCTCCTCGGCATGATCGGGTGTCTTGACGACGATGGGGGACAGCTTCTGCTCGCGCCGCGACTCGTTGCGGGAAAGCGGCCTGCTTCGTTTCGACCGCGGGTAATCCCTGAAAAGAACCGTGAGCTTCAAATCGCCGGCACTTTGCACGATGACTTTCAGGTCGCCATAGATGATAGGCAATACAAGCCCTTTATCCTCCGCAGGCTTCGGTTTTTGGGCGACCGGTTCCGCAGGTTTTGCAACCGCTTTCGGAGGCGGCGGTTCCTGTTTTGACGCCTGGCCGGGGGGCGAACCGGAAACGGCAGCAGTCCTGACCTGGGCGAGGCGTGTCTTGCGCTCCAGCGCGGCAACCCGTTCCCGTTCAGCTTTCTCGGCGGCCATCCGCTCCCGTTCCCGGGCAAGACGTTCCGCTTCCGCCTTTTGTGCCGCCTTCTTCTCCTGTTCCGCCCTCCATCGTTCCTGCTGCGCCTGCTCGGCCTGTCTCTTCTTCTCGACCGCAGCAAGCCGCTCCCGCTCAAGCTTCTCGGCGGCAACCCGCTCGCGTTCACGGGCTAAGCGCTCCGCTTCCGCCTTCTGTGCCGCTTTTCTCACCTGCTCCGCCTTCAACCTTTCCTGAAGCGCCTGCTCGGCCTGTTTCTTCTTCTCGAGAGCGGCCATCCGCTCCCGCTCCATCTTCTCGGCGGCGGCGCGCTCCCGCTCACGGATTAAGCGTTCCGCTTCCGCCTTCTGAGCCGCCTTTCTCTCCTGGTCCGCCTTCTTCTTTTCCTGCAACGCCTGTTCGGCGGCTTTCTTCTTCTCGAGGGCGGCAACGCGCTCCCGCTCCGTCTTCTCGGCGGCTATCCGCTCGCGCTCGCGGGCGAGACGCTCCGCCTCCGCCTTCTGTGCCGCCTTTCTCTCCTGTTCCGCCCTCAGCCGTTCCTGCAAAGCAAGCGCTTCGATCTTCTTTTTCTGTGCTGCGGCGATCCGCTCCTGCTCGGCCTGTTCGGCAGCCGCCCGCTTGCGCATCCGGGCCAGCCGCTCTTTTTCCTCTCGCTCCGCGGCCCTCAACTCCTGTTCGGCCAGGCGTTTTTGCAACTCCTGCTCTTCTTCCCTTTTCCTCTCCGCCGCCGCCAAGCGTTCCAAAGCTGCTTTTTCTTCAGCGCGCTCGCGTGCGAGCTTTTCCTGCAGAGCACGTTCCGCGATCCGTTGCTCCTGTTCCCGCCTGGTCCGCTCGCGTCGCGCCAGCTCGCCCTTTTGGGCTCGATCTGAAGCGGCCAGGCGCTCCTTTTCGGCTTTTTCCTCCGCAACGCGTTCACGTTCCCGGGCGAAACGTTCCTGCTCCGCCAACGCCGCAGCTTTTCGCTCCCGCTCCGCCATCCTCTTATCCAGCAGTGCCTGCTCGGCGCGCTTTTTCAGAATCGCCGCGGCACGCTCCTTTTCCGCCTTTTCCGCGGCAGCCAGCTCCTTCTCCCGGGCAAGCCTCTGCCTCCGTTCGCGTTCCGCGGCCTTGCGCTCCTCGGCGGCCTTTTTCCGCTCCTGTGCCTGCTTTTCCTTACGCTGCCTTTCGGCTGCCTTGCGTTCCTCTATCGCCTGGGCCTTAGCGGCAGCCGCCGCGCGTTCGGCTTCTTTTTGTTCCGCATCGGCGTCTATAGCCGGAGTCTCGTCCTCGGTCGTTGCTGCAGCCTGCTCTTCGTCCTCTTCATCATCGGCGGATTTCCCGGTCAGTGCGGCGACCTTCTTAGGCTCAGGAGGCGGCGCTTTCCGCAACAGCGCTTTTTTCACCGCCACCGGCGTGGTCAAAACCTCCATCGCCGGCTCAGCATCAGAAGCATCCTGCTGCAAGAGAGGGGGTGCGGATGCCGGCGGAGCCGCCGCCGTTTCAGGCGCGGCGGGTTCAGGAGCGGCCACTTCGATTTTTTCTGACGAATCGACCGCCGGAACGGCATCGGGGGGCGCAGCCTGCGAAGCCTTTGTAACATCGGGAGCAGGTGGTACTTCGGATGGAATAGACGAAGCGGAAAGCCAGAGGATGTCGAACCTCGCGGTGTTGCCGGTCTGGGGATAATAGATGGAGGTGACCGACGCCATGGCGATAAGCAGCGTGTGCACGGCAACCGATCCCAAAATGGCCCACCACACGTCTTGTCGCGCTACCCTTCTTGTGAGCCAGACACGGTCTTCCATAGTTCCCCGCAGCCAAGGTGCCACCGTTTTCCCTTCCCCCACTACTAGCGTGTCACCTCAAGCAGGTTCTTTCTTGTCGTCTACGATGACCGGCGTTACGGCACGGTACCTGTCGATGAGATCCCTGTACTGCGGGATGTTCTTAACGAAGATGTTGGCAGCTTCGTCCGCGTAGATGAGCTTCCAGTCCTTGTTCAGCAACAAGTAACGCGACAGGTGCGAATTCGCCTCGAAGATGACCCAGGTGATGCCGTATTTCTCGAAAACCTTTTCCCATCCCTGCTGGAATGCGGTCACCTGACGAAATTCCTTAAGACGCTCGGCACCGTACATATCGAGCCTGCCGTCGATGAACACCTTGTATGACGGCGCGGCGGCATAGATCAGGTAGTCCCCGAATTCGTCGCTGTTGAACATGTTGCCGACGATGCGCTCTCTCTTTATGAACTCGGTTGCCGCCACCGGCTTGGTCTTCGGTTCGAAACCGTAGGCGATCCTCCCTGTGACGGCGAAATAAACGACAAGAACCACCGAAGCGGCAGGCCAGAGATACCTCATGGCCGTGGCATCGAGTCTGGAAATGTTTCTGGAGCGCCTTTCCATGAAACGGGAGAAGGGCGTGTCCCTCTCACGGAGTCCCTCGTTCAGCAATCGCGAAAGGATGCGTGCGGCAACGATGGCAAAGAGCGGGATGTATCGTGCGGAATAAAGTGACATGTGCAGGAAAAGAGCGATCAAAAGCACGTCGAAAACGTCGAGCTTTTTCCTGGACCAGGCAAAAGCGGCAAACAAGAGTATCAGGTAGAGTTCGAATCCCTTTGCGTACCGCTCGTGAAAATTCGGAGACATGAATTCGGATATGGAATCCATGAGGTATCCCGACGAGGTGAGCTTGAAGGGGAAAAGCAGTATGTCGTAACCGTAAGGGTTTACCACGGTAATCGCCAAACAGAGAGCGGCGGCCACTGAAAGCCCCTTAAGCCTTGCCAGCGCCTTTTGCCGATCACAGCCGGAGCGGAGCGCTTGGAAGGCGTTACCTGCGAGGAAGACGGAAAGCAGGATGAAGCCCCCCATGAAGCCGCCGTGGAGGTTCACCCACAAAAGCATGAGCAGAGGAAGTACGTAGAGCAGGTTCCGGTCCTTGTACTGGTAAAGACAAAGGATGTGATACCACGCAAGGGTGAGTGGTAAGGAAAAGATGTGCGGCCTTGCGAGCCAGTGCAGTCCGGAAGATGCGCTAGCCAATATCACCACCGCGAGCGAAATGAGGATGTTCCTGTCGCTTGCATGGATCGTTTCGAAGAGCAGCATGGCGGTAAGGGCGATGAAAAAGCTGAAGAAGACGACGACTCCCGTCAGACCGAAGGCGTTGTGGACGAGGGCCATGATCACCTCGGAGAGCCACTCGTGGGCGGTCCAGGGCAAGGGAGGCGTGAGGTAGGAGAACATGTCGTGGTCAGGCACCTTCATCGTCTTCATGATGTACTCGCCGGCGCGGATGTGGTAGCCGGTGTCGCCGTCGTTCAGCAGGCTCTTTCCCAAATGCACGGAGACCAGCAGAAAAATGGCGATGAAGAGAAAGTCCGCGATGGACGGAAGCAAGGACGTGCGTTTGGTAGTGTCTGTAGTAGTCAATGGAATCGCCTTTTGCAAAAGATTGCGGCAACGGTAGTGGTTAACCTTGCAAAGGATCTCGTTGTGTCAACTGACGCTGCATGCCCGGTTTTCTCCACCCCGCGACAAGGCCGAATATCATCCTGCTCCCCACCGCCAGAGCCTTCAGGTTGCTGGAATTGCCCCCTTTGCTGAGGCCGACCCGGTTGTGGAAGGTGATCGGACATTCAACGACCGCGAGATCTTGGGCCAGCGCGGTATCGAGAAAATGAGCGTTGAATTCCAGGTTGATCTCCGGGTTCAAGTACGGCATAAGGCACTGAAGCGCATGGTTCCTGCAGAGCTTGTAGGTGGTCCCCACATCAGTGAAAGTCCCGCGCCCCAGATGCTTCACCTCGAGCAGCTTTCCGGCGAAGAAATTGCCGTAGTACATGAAGGTGCTGAGCTGCGTGCGCCGCTCGCGCAGTTGCTCGCTTATGCGTGTTCCGTTCACGATATCGGCGTGCGGCAGGTATGCCAGGAACTTCTCGATGTCGTAAGCCCTGAAGGTCATGTCACCTTCGCATAAAAGGGTCAGCTCGGTATCTTTGCAGCTAAGCCCCTCGCTCAAGGCGCGATAGACGCAGTTGCCGTACCCCTGGAGCGGTTCGTTCACGACGAGCGCTCCGGCGGCTTGCGCGCATTGGGAGGTTTTGTCCGAGCTGTTGTTGTCGACCACGATGACGCGTCTGACCAACGGGTGCGCTTTGAAGTCCTCCACGGCGGCACCGATGCTGAGCTCGTCGTTGTAGGCCGAAAGCACGACGGTCACGCCGCAGTTTGAGGGCGGCGCCCAGCGGACCGGCTTCGTGCGGCGCTTGGAGGGGAAGAGCACGAAGAGGTCGTAGCAGATGAGCAGCCCCCCAGCGACCACGGGCATGCCGCTGTACCAGACGATCCGATCGGCCACCCAGAGCCACTGCCCGTCGCCTTGGAACAAAAGTCTCAGGAAACCGATGAAAACGCCGGTGAGATACACGCACAGCCCGGCCAGCGCGAGCAATATCCCGTACAGAAAAGCGGGAAAGGTCGCCATTTGTTGCAGCGCTGACTTTAGCGGGGACCGTTCTCTCATCGTCTTTTGTACAAAAACCACAGGTCTGATTCGGCCGCGAGGTGGAACCTGCGCTCCAGCCCGGACCGGTAGTTCTTGAGTAACCCGTCAATGGGAGACGCCGGCCGCTTCGGAACCATGACGACGTCGGCATCGCCGAAGTACCACGCCTCGGATGGGCGATGCCCGTCGCTGAAGGTGTAATTGTAGGTCGCGGCCGCCATCCCCCCCCTCGGGGCGCTTCTTCCCATGGAATACGGGAACGGGTTCATCATGTCGAAGGTCAGGACCTTGTCGGATGGGCGGGATTGCTCGAGCAAGAGGCGGATGCCGCTGTTGATGTAATCCACGTATCTTCTCCCGTTGCTGTTGGGCTCAGCACTGTCGTCGTACATGAGCAGGGGGCTCAGGCGCGGTTCGGTGAACCTCGCGAGCGAAGCGCCGTCCGAGGGCCAGGTTTTCTGCACGAGGCCGTAGGCAAGGCCGTAGAACTGGGTGAAGAATGAAACGAAAAAGAACGTTGCGCCGGCAACCAGAGCTAACCTTTCCACGCGAAACGGGGCCTTCTTCCGCGCACGAAACCGGTTGCCGCTGCGCCGGTTTACCTCGATGACCAGCAATAAGGAGTAAAGAACGGTAAGCGGCAGTTCGGTGTACTGCTGGTTGCTGCAAAGAAGCACCATGTCCAGGGCAAAAAAGAAAAAGCCCAGCAACACAAAGGCAAAGCCGGGAGCGTCGTTGCCTTGACGACCTAAGGTCATCGAGCTTTGCCACGATAACAGGACGATGAAAAGCAGGTAGATCGCGTTGCCCGATAGTTTGATCAGCAACTCCTTGTAGCTGAAGCTCATCGCCCTGGCCCCTGCCGCAAGCTGAAGATCGCGGTAAAAGGCGGCCGCGTCGAAGTCGAGGTACGCGAGAAAAGCCAGAGACGTCAGGAAGAACCCGAGCGTCATGGCGGACAGACGGGCTTTCGAGCGCCGGCCGACCACAAAGGAGGCCGCGATCATCAGCAGCGCCACCCCGAAGTAATTCGCCTTCAGAAACAACAGCAGTGCCGCGACCACCCCCGTCGATGCGCCGCCGATCTTTTCCTCCCATTCGGAAGTCGCGGTCCGCCGGAACGCCTCGATCATCAAAAGTCCAAGCAGTACGTACCCGTAACGGTTGTAATACATCGCGTGGCTTGAATTGAGCGCGCCCCACCCGAGTGGATAGGGAGAGACGAGCAGCAAGGCTAGGTAAAGACAGATGAAGAGTCTGGGAACGAAGGCCACGGCATCGCGGCTCAGGCGATATCCCCAAAGCGCCAGGACGAACGCGAAGAACGCGTTGGCGTACCCGATGGCGTTCACCGAACCATGGGAAAGGGCCATCCCGGCGCCCACCACCAGGAAGGATAGCGCCCCCCACGGGCTGGTGAAGTCCAGGTGCGGGCGTTGGCCGTTGAACACGCGCCACCCGTTATCGAGCAGGAAAAAGAAGTCGTGCCCGAACTTGCGTGTGGGAACGGCCCCCACATACGCGGCGGCAGCGCACACGGCACCGAGGCAGGCGAGAACGAGGACGCTCCGGCGCCGCCTGACCGCGTCGTAACCGTCGCGTGATGGATTTGTGAGGTCACAGCGCATGGAGAATGGTCCCTGCCTCGCGAAAGCCTAGGTGATTTCAATGCGGTTGCCGATGACGGTGGCTGCGGCGTCAAGAACGCCGACGGGGAGTTCGAGGACGCTGCAGGCCTTCACCGGCGGGGCCGATACCCGGCCGGGACGAAGCCCCTTCGTCATCGCCACCACCCGCATGTCGCGGTCCAGGAACACCACATCGATGGGGAATTTCATTCCGAAGCTGTGGACGCTGCGGCAGGGCCTGATCCACATCGCTTCTCCGGACGGGAGCTCCTCCCTGCCGAGGAGCCCCTTTAGCCTGGAGAAAAAAGTGTCGGCGACCGCGACGCGGCTCGCGATCTCTCTCCCTGAGGTCGCGTCAATCGCCCTCATGTCACCTGAACAGGTTCTCGGGGAGGAAGAGCCTGACTCCTACCGTGCCCATGAAGCTGGTCGGATCGTACTCACTGGCGGTGCCCTTTACATCACCCTTCGGTGCGAAGACCCCCTTGATCTCGGCGGTGAGTGCGACCCCCTTGGTGACGAAATAGTCGACGCCCGCATTTACGTGCCCGCCCGTGGTCCATTCGAAATCGAACTTCTGGCCGGACTGGTACTGGAAATCGCCGGTGATGAAATCGACTCCCGCCCCGAGGTAGGGAACCAGGCTGGTTTCCGGGGTGAACCGGTACTGAAGCCCCAGGGAGACATCGGTGAAGGCTGCCTCTCCGACTTTCAATCCGTTCACCTCGAGATCTATGGTCGGCACCTGGGTGATATCCAGCTCGGCCGCGAGGTTTTTGTTCAAGCCGTAGATGAGACCTCCTCCGGCAGCCAGTCCGGTTTTCGAATCGGTGGCTCCGGTGATGAAATCGTCCTGAAGGGGAACGGCGAAACCGACCTTTCCGGTGATGCCCAACCTGCCGCCGATGTCTGCGGCCATGACACTCCCCGCGGAAAGGGAAAAGATAAAAAATACCAAGAAAATGAATTTACGCATCATGCCTCCTGTAGCTGTAGGTTCATCGGGAAACTTACGGTGCCGCCTTTTCCTGGGTGAGCGAAGCGATGAATCCTCCGTAAGACCTGAGAGTTACTCCATCGACGGTGGCCGTCGCCTGGTAAATGATGGACTCGGCGTTGAAACCTCCGGGGCCCGGAGCCTCAAGCGACACGTTGCAGGTGAATATCCCCATGCCGTGATCATCGGTCCTGACCGTGACGGTTAGAGGGTTGACGCCAGGGTATGTCACAGGCGAGCCGGGGAGCGGCGGTATCAGTTGTATCAGGGTATCCGCGTTCCTCCCGGTGTTGTTTATCTCTATGGAGACGTCGAGATTGGGCATAGGAACACCGTTGTTGTCGAGCGCCTGGAAAGGCACGAGTTGCTTGAAGGTGAAAAGTCCGGCGGCATCGGCGGGCAGAGTCGCGGAAAGCGTGTTCAGGGTGCCGTCCGGGTCGGTAGGCGATTTGGAGGTGAGGAAGTTGATCACATAGCTGTTTTGACGCACGACTTCGATGGTGGTGTAGGCGGTCACGAGGCTGTCATTCACGGTCGTCGTGGCCTGAACGATGATGCTCGAGCTCGAGTTGACGGTTCCCGACCTCAGGCGGCAAACGGCATTGCCAAGGGAATCGGTGGTTGCGAGGGTGGCGACACCCTGTGCCAAAACGTTGCCTGAGAAGTCCACCATGTTGCCCGGGCCCGCCAGGACTTTGAAAGAGACCTCCTTGTTTTGCACCGGCTTCGGAGGAGACTGCAGGTCGGTGACGGAGGCGGTTAAAATGACGTCGCTGTTGACACCCACGGAAGCCTTGTCGCTGACCAGCGTCATCTTGATGATGGAGGCGGACAAAGGCTGCGTCGTTATCTGCACCGGCGCCAACGCCGTGACCGTGGTGGAATCGATGGTGGCGGATGCCTGCAGGATGACGGCAGAGGTCGAGGCGGGGTTTAAGGCGCGAACGCGCGCGAAGCATTCGCCTGAGGAACCGGTGGTGGCGGAGGCGGTTATGACGGAGGCTTCGCCCGTTGCGACGGTGAAGTTTACCGTTTTGCCGGGAACAGGGGTCCCCCCGCTGTCTTTCAGAAATGCGGTGACGTAAAACTCCTCGTTGTTGTCTACGACCTGCTTGCTCGGAGTCATGGTCAACCGGTAACTAACCGTCGAGTTCGCCGTCGGTACCACCTGGAACGGAACGTTGGCAACGATCTGATCGGTATTAACCGTAGTGGTCGCCTCGACGATCACGTTCGCCACCGATGACGGGTTACCGGCGTTCACTATCGCCGTCGCCTGACCGTTGGAATCGGTGACGGAATTTGCAGTGAGCACCGTGGCAGGTCCGGCAGCGATTCTGAAGCTCACAGCGAGATTGGAGACCGGGTTGTTGGAGCCGTCGCGGGCGGTCGCGGTAATGAGGAGTTGCTGGTTGGGACTGACCGCGCTGGAGCTTGCGGCAAGGGACAACCGAGCGCTGTTCAGGTTGACGTCCGCCGGTGAGACCTGGAAGCTACCGTAGCCGACAACGCTCTTGCCGCCGACGGTGGACGCGCCCTGAACTATGACGTTGGTCGTGACGGCGGTTGCACCGGCCCTTATGAAGGCCAGGGCTACACCGTTGGAATCGGTTTTGGCGGATGCGATGACCGCCGTCGCGGGTCCGGCCGCTATGGAGAAGTTGACGGTCTGATCGGCCACGGGCCGACTGTTGGCATCCCTCAGGGTGGCCGTCACTATCATCTCCTCGTTGACCAAGGCCGCGGTCTTGGCGGGAATGACGGTCAGCGTATAAGGGGCGGCTCCCGTGTCGGTCCCGCCGATGGTCCCGCCAGGATTGAACGGATCGGCATTTCCGCTGGAACTACTGCCGCACCCCGCCAAAGTCAGCATCAGAACCGGCAACAGTAGCAGTGCCGCCCTCACTATGTATCGCATGTCCCCTCCTCGTAATGCAGTTGAACCTGCAAAAAAGTCACTTCCTGCAAAGCCGCGAATAGATGAGAGCCAGTTCCACGGCGATAACCAGTAGAATTACGCTGTCGAAATCGATGTGCATCGCGTACCCCTCCTTCGTAGTTACAGTACCGTCATTTAAGCAGAGTCCTGCTGATCTGTACGTAAGCCGGCCCGAGGATGACGACCAGAAGAGCGGGAAATACGAACAGGATCAGCGGGAAGATCATCTTGATGGTGGTCTTTGCGGCGGCCTCCTCGGCGATCTGCCTCCTCTTGGTGCGCAAGGTGTCGGCGTGGACGGCAAGCGCCTGGCTGAGGCTCGTGCCGAAGCGTTCCGTCTGGGCGAGCATGGTGACGAAGGACTTCACGTCGTCGACCATGGTCCGCTCCGCCATGTCCTTTAACGACTCTATGCGCGGCTTGCCCGCGCGCGTCTCCATGGTCGCCACCTTGATCTCCTTCGCCAGCGGGTCGTCGGCGAACTGCGGGGTTTCCGTCGTCTTGATGAGGGCGGCGTCCATGCTGAGCCCCGCGTCGACGCAGACGGTCAGAAGATCGAGGATGTCCGGCAGGGTATGAAAGATCTTCAGCTGGCGTTCGTTGTACTGGTGGTAGAGCCAGTAACTGGGTGCCAGATACCCCACTATGGCGAGGATGATGAGCACCAGCAGCAGTTGCAAATGGAGCTCGAGCCCCTTGGCCGTCACGTAAAGCAGGAAGAAAGCCCCGGGCAAAAGACAGGTGAGCAGCAGCTTCGCGCCGAAGAAGACATAGACGCTCTCCTTGCGGTAACCGGCGGCGACGAGCATCTTCGAGTACTTCCCCTGTTCCTTGGAAGAGAGGTTCAGCATCTTCCCGAATTCACCCAGTTGGTCGTACCACTTGGGGGCTTCCTCGACCAACTCGACCTTGCTCACAGGCTTCACTTCGAACTTCTCGAGCCTGTTCTGGACGATGCTGCGCCGCGACATGTACGGGTAGACGAGGGCCGCCGTCAGGAGCAGGATGGCGATGAACACCGTTGCGGTAATTGCGTAGACCATCGAGCCTCCTAGATCCTTATCCTGATGATCTTTCTGATGACGAACAGGCCCACGACCTGCAGGACCACGGCAAGGCCCAGGACGTAGAGCCCCCTGGTTTCCTTGTACAGGACCGACTCGTAATGCGGGTTCAGGATGTTGAACATGAAGAAGGTGAATACCGGCAGCACGCCGAGCACGTAGCCGGTCATCCTCCCCTGGGCGGTGTAGACCCTGACCTGACGCCTTATCTTCAACCGCTCTCTGATTGTCTTGGCCAGGTTTTCCAGGATCTCAGAGAGGTTCCCGCCGACGTCGTTGTTGATGGCGATCGCGGTGGTGAAGAACCTGAGGTCCAGGCTCTCGATCCTCTCGTTCATGTTGTTCAGGCTTTCGGTGATCCTCAAGCCCAAAAGCTGCTGATCATATGCGGTTTTGAAAAGCTCCCCCACGGGGTTCTGGATCTCTTCACCCACGAGTTGGATGGCACTGGTAAAGGAGTGCCCCGCGCGCAGCGAGCGCGAGATCATGGTGAGGGCATCGGGAAAAAGCTCGGTGAACTTCTCAAAGCGCTGTCTGATCTTGTAGTTCAGAAAGATGAACGGAGAGAGCGAGAAACCCACCGCAACAAGTAGGGCAACGAGTATGGACTTGAACATGAAGAGCGAGATGACCAGGCCGAACAGGGTAAGCCCCGCGGCGAGGATGACAAAGCGCGACGAGGTGATATCGAGGCCTGCGTGGTCGAGCTTCTTGTCGAGGTCCCGGGTGAGGGGGAATGAGGCGAGGATGCGGTCCAGGGGCGGCGTCTCCCGGATGATCTCAGCGCGCAGATCCTCGGGCATCCCCTGCGCGCCGGTGTCCCGGGCGAGGCGCTGCAGGCGCCTTTTCAACTCGTACTTGGGCGAGGTCCTGACGGCGGCGACACCTAAATAAATGGTGAGGCAGAGACAGAAGACCGCCAGGAAGGTCACGATCACGATCGGTAGCAGCAAGGCGCCCTCCTCCTAGTTCTCGAAGATCCCCGGGGGGAGTTCGAAGCCGTAGACCCTGAAGCGCTCGGCGAACATGGGGCGCACCCCGGTCGCGCGATACACGCCGACCACCCTCCCCTCCTTGTCGATGCCGCGCTGGTCGAAGACGAAGATGTCGTGCATGACGATGGTGTTTCCTTCCATACCGGTGATCTCGGAGAGCTTGACCACCTTCCTGGTGCCGTCCGAGAAACGCACGAGCTGAACGACTATGTTCAGCGCCGAGGCCACTTGCTCCCTTATGGCACGCTCCGGCAGATCCATCCCGGCCATGAGCACCATGGTTTCGATACGTGCGAGCGCGTCCCTCGTGGTGTTAGCGTGGACCGTGGAGATCGAGCCGTCGTGACCGGTGTTCATCGCCTGGAGCATGTCGAGCGCCTCGCCGCCGCGGATCTCGCCCAATATGATGCGGTCCGGTCGCATCCTCAGGGCGTTGCGCACGAGGTCGCGCTGGGTGACCTCCCCCCTCCCCTCGATGTTCGGCGGGCGCGTCTCGAGCCGCACCACGTGGTCCTGTTTCAGGTGGAGTTCGGCGGAGTCCTCTATGGTGATCACGCGCTCGTCCTGGGGGATGTATTCGGACAAGACGTTCAGCATGGTCGTCTTACCGGTGCCGGTACCCCCGGAAACGAGGATGTTGAGCCTCGTCTTAACCGCCCCTTCGAGCATCTTCTCCATGCGGGGGTCGAGCGTTCCCAGGTTCAGGAGATCGCTCATCTTGAGCGGGTCCTGCCCGAAACGGCGGATGGAGAGGACGGGGCCGTCCAGGGCCAGCGGCGGGATGATGGCGTTCACGCGGGAGCCGTCGGGAAGCCTCGCGTCGACGTAGGGGGAGGACTCGTCGATGCGCCTGCCCACCTTCGAGACGATGCGTTCGATGATCTGGAGCAGATGGGCGTTGTCCTTGAAGCAGACCTCGGAGCGGACCAGCTTACCGAAGCGCTCGACGTAGACCTGCGAACTCTTGTTCACCAGGATATCGGATACGTGCGGGTCGGCGAGCAGCGGCTCAAGGGGGCCCAGGCCGAAGGTCTCGTGCTGGATCTCGACGACCAGGCGGTCCCTCTCGAACTGGTTCAGCGGCACCCCTTCCTCGATGATCAGGTTTTCGATGACGAAGCCGATCTCCCGGTTCAGTTCGTTCGCGCCCAAGAGGTCCAGCTTGGCGAGGTCGAGCCGCTCGATCAGGCGCCGGTGGATGCGGCTTTTAAGGTCCTGGAAGAATTCCTGGTCCTTGATGCTGCCCGGCATTTGAAATGGGTTGTTGGGAACCATAGAAGAACCTCTCGTTTTCTGGCAGCCCCGGGTAAGCCATCACCTTAGGCGAAGCCGCGGGCGTCACTGTTTCGTCATCATCTCGGCAAGGTTGAGGATCGCCTTGCTCACGGGGGAGCCGGGAGAGATCCTGACCACGGGCATCCCCTTGTTGATCGACCCCACCACATCGATGTAGTCGTTGGGTATGGTCTGGTAAACGGTGGTCCCGAGGACCTTTTCCGCGTCCTTCACCTGGATGTCCGCCTTAGGCAGATAGCGGTTCACCACGAGTTTCACCCGGTCCTTTCTGAGCCCCTTTCTTTCCATCGCCGAGAGGTAGCGCTTGCTGTTTTTAAGCGCTGGGAGGCTAAGCGTCGTGGTGAAGAGGATCAGGTCGGAGGATTCGAAGATCGCCATGTTGCATCCGGCGAGCGGGCCGCCGCAATCGACGACGACGTAGGTGAACACCCCGCGCAGGAACTCGAGGATGCGGCGCACCTGGTCCGGGGTGATCAATATGGCGTCGTCCACCTCGCTCGGCTCGGTGAGGACGAAGGGACCGGAACTGTGCCTGGTCATCACCGTCATCAGGAAGTTCGCGTCGAGTCGATCTATGTTGCTCGTCACGCTGCTGAGCGTGTAGGTGGGGCTCACGTCGAGGAAGGTGCTGATGTCGCCGGAGTAGAGGTTCAGGTCGACCAGGGCGACCCGGGTCCCTTCCGAGGCGAGGCTTGCGGCGAGGTTCACCGCGACGGTCGTGGTGCCGACCCCCCCGGTCGGGTAGTAGACCGAGAAGATCCTCCCCTTCGGGGTATCGTCCCCCCCCTTGGCGAAGAGGAAGCGCCCCACCTTCTGCAGCGCCTGTTTGAGCTCCTCCTGGGTGATGGGACGCAGCATGTACTCCACGGCGCCGGCGCGCATGAGCGACAGGATCCAGTCCGAGCTCTTCTCGGCGGCACTGACGATCACCGAGGTCCTCGGGAACTTGGCGCAGATGAGCTGCACCTCCTGCATACCCTTTTGTATGTCGTCCACCTCGAGCATGACGACGTTCGGGGACGACTTCTCGATCATCCGCAGCCCCTCGGAGAATTCGCTCGCCGAGCCCACGATGCCTATCGTTTCCGAAAAAGGGCGCAGGGTGGCTTCTATCGCGGTCCGGGCGGAGTGATCGCTATCTATGATGACCAGTGAGATGAGTGGCTGCATGCAACGGTCCTTTTGGCTGCGGCGTTATTTCACGAGTACCGGAGATTTCCCCATGAGGGAGGGATCTCCGCAGGGAAGACAGTCGAGTCTGGTGAAGGTGACCCCCGGAGAAGCCCCCTTCTCCACGTTGGTGATCCAGGCGATGGCGTACATGGTCAGCGGGTAAGGGACCGGCTGGTCCCCCGGCGGACAGGAAGCGACCGGCGCCCCGTATTTGTCCACGCCCGGCCCGACAATCGGCACGATGACCTCCCACTTGCCGTCCGCGTCACGCTGGGCCTCGAATTCCTTTTTGAGCTCCTGGACCGCCTCGCCAACGCCGTTGTTGGTGTAGATCCCCTTGTTGCAGACGTCCGGGGGGTGCAGTTCGCTGCGGATGTACTTGGCGATATCGCTTTGCGGGCCGAGATCGGTCGCCTGGGAAGAAAATGAAAAATCGGTCCACCCGACGGTGAGTTCAGGGGGGGGAGCGGTGGCGCCGGACTGCTTGAAGTAGAACTTGACCGGGGCCGCAACACTAGGCGGCGTGGCCATGGTGCACGGCGTTTCACACAAGGCGATCGGGATGGTGGGCCTCGGCGGCCGCATGGCTATCGCCTCTGCGGAAGCGGACATCTCGGGCCACCCATCCCCTCCGCCCGGCAGCAGGGCGAAGATCTTGCCGAAGAAGAGCTGCACCTTGCCCTGTTCGGCGGCGCTTGCTCCGGCCACCGTCCTGCGTGCGACCACCCGGACCGCGTTGATCGGAAATCTGGCCGAGGAGAAGGGCGGCGTCGCGGTGGCGGTCCAGTTTCCGATGGTCACGTCCCCTTCGGTGACCGCCACATCGTCTCCCGCCGCCTTGTTCTTAGCTGCGAACTCGATCGCCTTCTGCTTCACCGAGGCGCTGTCGCCAAGGTTCATGGCGGCACCGGCCAAGGCCGCGGCATCGGCTGCGTTTTGCAACTGTCCTCTCGTCACGTACATGTAACCCAGGTCGACGGCGAGGCTCACGAAGCCGACCAGCACCACGATCATGAGCGCGATGTAGACGACTGCGAACCCCCTGCGATCGTTTGTGATTACTCGCCTGTTGGCATCCATGACAATTCCCTCTCCTGTTCAGGAGTAAGCTTCTTGTCGGTCGGCAGCTCTGCCTTCGCCACCGGCGCGGGCTTCACGATGACGGGCGTAATGAAGAAGACCAGTTCCTTCTCCTTTATGTCTGTGCTTGTGGAGCGAAAGAGCGCCCCGAGAACCGGGATGTCGCCCAGAAGCGGGATCTTGGACATGTTCCTGATCTCCTCCTCTTGGAGCAACCCGGCAAGGACCAGGCTCTGGCCGTCCTTCAGCTCGACACTCGTGTCCACGTTTCTCGTGTCGATGATGGGGTAACCGTTCACCGGGAGGTACCCCTGGATGCTGCTCACCTCGGCCGGGTTGATCTTCAAAGCGATCATGCCGTTTTCCAGCACCTCGGGCTTGAACTTGAGCTTTATGCCGACCGTCTCGTACCTGATGGTCGTGGTGGCCTGGCCGTTGGCGCTTTCGATGACGCTGAGCGGGATCTTGGTGCCGGCGAGGAAGTTCCCTTCCTGGGAACTCTTGACCAGAAGGTTCGGCTCGGCGAGCACCTTGGCGAGCCCCTTGGAACTGAGCGCTTGCAGCACGGAACTGATCCCCGCCGGGAAATATGAGACCCCGGCCTGGAAGGTGTCCAGCGAGCCGAGGCTTCCCAAGGTGGGCGCGATGCCGCTCAGGGACCCCCCGGGGGCACCGACGAGATTCGAGTACCCCTCCGCCGTGCTCCCCTTGGCGAAGAAGCTGATACCGAGCTTTTTGAGCGACGACTTGTCCACCTGGGCGACCTTCACCTGCAAAAGTACCTGCTGGGGCTCGTTCACCGTGATGTTGTTGATCACCTTCCCCGCGTACGCCTTGGCGATTTCGAACGCCTTGGCCCTGGTCTGGTCGTTGGCGACGTTGCCGGAGAGAACCACGGTGTCGTTGGCGAACTGCACCTCGATGGAGTCGTTCGGGGCCATTTCCTTCAACTGGCTCTGGATCGCTTCCCGGTCGCCGACCACCTTCAGGTCGAAGAAGGTCGGCACGGGGCGCTCGTCCCCGTCCCCCTTGGTCCATATGATCATGCTGGTGTTGCCTATGGTGATGCCGTCCAGCTTCAGCACGTATTCCGACAGGATCTCAGGGACCACGAACTTGTTCGTGTTCGCCGCATCGGTTTCCGAGCTTCTCTTTCTGGAGACTCCGGCGGGGACGACGTTGGAGGCGTCAGCAGTCCCGGGGCGCGCCGCGACGACCGTTACGTCGGTATCCTTCTCAGTCGCCTCCTTCTTGGTGTTGGCAAGCGTTACGAGCACGATTCTCTTGTTCTGGCTTTTGAAGTCCACCAGGATGCTCTTGTACAGCCCGACCTCCAGGGGAACACCGGCATTCGCCACGGTCACATATGCGCAGGTAACCAACAACGCCCAGACCAAAAGCCGCAGTTGTTTTTTCAGGACGGTTATCATCAATGCACCTCATTTGAGCTTATGTGGTTAGCACCTATTGAAGGACGAACTCCTTGGTCGTGCGGACGCCGCCGTCTATGAGGGTGACGGTGTGTCCGGACCGCTGCGGCTGGACCTGCGCCTGGGGCTTTGCCTTCGGCGCCGATACCGGGCGCGGAGCCTTGCGTGCCGGGCGCTTGGCAACTGCCTTGACGGGCTGTGGTGCGGCTTCGGGCGCCTGCGCCTGCACGGGGGGCATCGAGGAGCCGGCAAGGACCCTGGCTATGGTGGCCCCCTTGGCGTAGATGGGACCGGTGTCGGCGATGTTTCTCAAAAGAAGCTGCAGGGAGCCCTTGCTGCCGCCGACGACAAGCTTCTCCGCGTCGTCCGGCACGAGGTCTAGGGTGACCGTCGGGACGACCACGGGCTTGCCCTCTTTCTGGTCGGTGATCTGTCCGGTGGCGAGCACCGGGATGTTCTGGAGGATGATCTTGCTGATGTTCTCGTTCTGGGATCCTGGCAGGGGGGTGGTGAGGACTACGTCGACACGGTCGTTGGGCGTGATGAAACCGGCGACCCCGGCGACCTCGTTCACAGCGACGGTGACGGCCCGGTGCCCGAGGGGGATGATGTAGGTCATGAAGCCCGACCCCGGGACACCGGCCCTTGGTTTGAGCTTCTGCTCGGTTACCGCGTCACCGCTCGAGATGGGGCGGATGGCCACGCGCCCGACCAGGGACTTTACCTCGGAGCTGCTGCCGGGGGGAATGCTGTCCTTTGGCCAAGTGGTCACCTTCAACTGCGGCTCGGAAATCGTGCCGCCGATGGGGATGTCACCTGCGGCCACCACTATGCTCTGTGGCTGGACCGCCTTGGTCTTATTCATCTCCGTTTGCAGATAGTGGAAGGTGAGCCAGGCCGCGATTCCCGCGAAAACAAGCGCAAGAACCGCTACAACGATTACCGCCTTCGGTCGAGTCATAGCACCTCCTGAGGGTAGGCAAGTTATTCATAACGCATCGAGGCAGCACCAGTGACGATATTGGTGATGGGGATCAGTTTGGGGAGGATCGCCTCGTATTTATCCCAGGTTACTTCCACGCTGACGCTGTCGCCGGCGCTAAGCCCCGCAGGAGTCGCCAGTTCGGCATACGCGATATTGACGACAACTTCGTTTTTGGGAATGCCGTTGTAGATCGATTCGCAGATGGTCTTGTAGACCGCGCCGTTGCCGGGGGATGCGACAAACTCGGCATCGGTGCAGGACAGGGTGTGGGTGGTGGCACTGGCGGCCATGCCGTCCTTGTGCGTGGTCGCGTCGTACTTGGGGGTGACGACCGCGGTCCTCGCCGCCGCCCGCGCGGCATTGTTGAGGGTGTTCTTCAGATACATGTATCTGCCGAACTCGAAAAGTCCCATGATCAATAAAATCAGCACGGGAAGTATTATCGCAGTCTCAACGATCGCCTGACCTTTTTGCTGATTCATTATTTTTCCCTAACAACAAATGTCAACCACTGTATCTGCATTGGTAAACTTTTATACAAATAGACAAAGATGTCAAGCCATCTGGAACAAAAAAAAGGAGAACCGGACATTGTGAAAGATTAACACTCCCCCAGTGTGTCCGATTCTCCGTCTTGAGTGAGATGCCTGTCAAAAACAGTCGTCAACGACCCGCTATTTGACAGTCATCGAGTTGTCGACCTTGCTGAAGACCTGATTCGTCTTACTCCCCAGAGAGGTCATGATGGCGATGACCACCACCGCTATTAGCACGAGGATGAGAGCGTACTCGACCAACCCTTGACCCTTCTGGCCTTTAAGGGCTGCGAAACCGGCAAGCAGTCGAACGTAAAAAGCTTTGATCCATTCAGTCATGGCACATCTCCTTTTCGGCTTGATATATTCCGCACTCAAAAGTCGAGATGCAGGCGAATCCCATTCACTTTATGCTGCAGGTGACGCTGGAGTTGATGACCTCGTATGTGGCATTAAGCCGGTTGCCGAACCCAAGGACACCAAGGAAAACTGCGACAGCTATAAGCAAGAGCAACAACGCATACTCAACAAGTCCCTGCCCACTACTGTCAGACCGAAAGCGCGTCCTGGCAAACTCTTTGAGGTTGACTGCTGGCATAAATCTCCGGGTCGTGCGAGGCTGCCGTTTCGGGTTAACTTGTAAATCAGTTATTAAATTATGTCAACTTGATGCGCTAAAATAGTAAAATTATTTTTTTGTAATGTCGTCGTATACGATTTATATTTTATTAAATATGGTTAAGACAGTGCTGCGATGGCTGGATTCAGTATATCCTGAGCACATTGTGTGCCGCCGAAGCGGTCAAGCGAACCATTTCACTGCAATCCGCAGATATCACGACATCTTACGGATGTTAACGGGGGGGGAAGTTCGAAAGAATGACCAGGCGGGTGTAAGCGGACTGTAACGGAGAAGTGTAAAGAGAGTGTAAAGCTGTTGTAAACGGGCCCGGCGGCGTCGTTACTTCGCGTCGTCCTTCTTTATGCCGTATTTCTTGATGAGGGCGTACATGCTCGGCCTGCTAATCTGAAGCTGGCGTGCGGCCCTTGCGATGACGTAGTCGTTTTGCTCAAGCGCTCGAAGGACGCTCTCACGCCTTGTCTCGGCGCGGGAAGGCCCCGGCTGCGGCTCAGACACCGGCTGCACAGCGGCATGGTGGCAGTCCTCCTCCAGTTCCATGCACGCAGGCTCGATGATTCCATCGCTGGCCATCAGGAACCCCCTGCGCACCTTATTTTCAAGCTCCCTGACGTTACCCGGCCATCGGTGTTGGCGTATCGCCTCGACGGAAGCGGCGGAGAAATCGATGCGCCGGTTCTCGGAGGCGGCAAATCTGTCCAGGAAATGCCTGGCCAGGCGGACCTTGTCCTCGCCCCTCTCCCTGAGCGGGGGGAGCTTGATGGTAAAGGAGTTCAGGCGGTAGTAGAGGTCGGCCCTGAAGCCCCCCTCCGCCATCGCCTTCTGCAGATCGCGGTTGGTCGCGGCGACGATCCTGACGTCGATCTTTCTGGAGGTGGAAGCTCCGACCCTTTCGATGAGCCTGTCTTCGAGAAAGCGCAAAAGCTTCGCCTGCAGCGTCGCGGGGAGGTCGCCGATCTCGTCGAGGAAGAGCGTGCCGCCGTCGGCGGACTCGAACCTCCCCTTCTTGGTGGCGTAAGCGCCGGTGAAGGCCCCCTTTTCGTAGCCGAAAAGTTCCGCCTCCAGCAAGGCTTCCGGAATGGCGGCACAGTTTACCGCCACGAACGGCCCTTCCCTGCGCACACTCAGGTTGTGCAGGGCCTTGGCCGTCAGCTCCTTCCCGGTACCGCTTTCGCCAAGAAGAAGGACACTCATCTCGGTAGGAGCAACCTTTCGGATCATCGCGAATACGGCGAGCATCCCCTCCGAAGTACCTATGAACTCGCTGTCGGGAGAGCGATGCTTGATCTTCAGCAGCTTGGAATCCACGAAATCGATGATCTTGTCGATGTGTTCCAGGTTTAGCCGATTGAGGCGGATGTTGAGGCGCTGCGCGAAGGTGTTCTCGATGTGCCGTTCCAGGTAGCTGTCCTTGCCGAAATTTAGGTACAGGTTGCATCCGTCGCAGGAACCTTCACGGGAATCGTCGGGATGGCCGCAATAAGGGCAATCATCACTCGGCGCGAGCTTCCCCTTTATGTGCTCCCAAAGCGTCTGCATGGTCTTCTTGTCGGAGTAGAAAATACGGATGGCGGCGCCGTTTTCGCTGCGTCGCACCAACCTGGCCCGCAGTTCCACCTCGCCTGCGCCCGGCAGGACCGGCCGAATGGCGAAGAGCTCGGGGAGCTGAGTGGTGAGACCGGATACCAAGGCCCCGCTGAGACTCAGCTCCTTGATGGTCACCGTTTCGCAATGGCGCTCATCCCTCGAGATGTATTGTACGACAGAGTCCAGGTTAGTCCGGACTCTCACATCGAGTCTGCCCATACGGTCCCCGCACGATCTCACTGTATCAGGTGGACGCAAGCGTTAAAATATGTCAATATAACACTCGTCTTTTGTGTAACCCGTTAAGGCTGGAATCAGCCGCCAAAGTCTCACACCCTTTACATATAGCGGATTTGATCTAGAATTCTACCCGATGACGCTGAATTATTCCTACATTTGAGGACACCAATGCTAGTACTCGGCGAAAAATTGCTTAAGGAAAACGTGATAACGAAGGCACAGCTTGATGCGGGGGTGGAGAGACAGCGCCACTACGGCGGGAGACTGGGGCAGAACCTCATCGCCCTCGGCTTTGTGACCGAGAGGGACATAAAGAAGCTGTACCAGAAGGATCCTCCTCCCCCGCGCACCGTGGAGGACACCGGGCTCGACGCATCCTTCATCGCCGACCTGATCACCAAACACATCCTCTTCATGGGGGAGTTCCGGATGGCGGACCTGGTTGAGCGGGTGAAACTCCCCCTGTCCGTGATCGGCGCGGTGCTCGAAGTGCTGAAGCGGGAGCGCCTGGTCGAGATCAAGGGAGCGACCAGCTACTCCTCGGCGACCTACAACTTCAAGATCACCGAGCTCGGGCAGAAAAGGAGCTCGGAGCTCATGGAGCTCTGCCGGTACGCGGGCCCGGCGCCCGTATCCATCGAGGATTACCGGAACATGGTGGAACTGCAGACGATCAGATCGGTGGCGATAAACGACGCGAGCCTTCGGCAAGGTTTCTCGCATCTCGTGTGCAGCGAGGACCTCTTCAAACGCCTGGGACCCGCTGTCACTTCGGGCAAGACGGTCTTCATCTACGGCCCCCCGGGAAACGGCAAGACCGCCATCGCCGAGGCGATCGGGCACGTGCCGGAAGACCTCGTGTACGTCCCTTACGCCATCGACATCGGCGGGCAGATCATCACGGTGTACGACCCGGTGAACCACATGCCGGTGGTGCCGGTGCTGCCGCAGGAAAGCGTCGACCAGCGCTGGGTCCTCGTGCGCAGGCCGGTGGTCATGGTAGGCGGCGAGCTCACCATGAGGATGCTCGATCTGGACTTCAACGTCATCTCCAAGTACTACGAGGCGTCGCTGCAGTTGAAGGCGAACAACGGCATCTTCATCCTCGACGACTTCGGGCGCCAGCAGGTTGAGCCGAGGCAGATCCTGAACCGCTGGATCGTCCCTCTTGATCGCAACATCGACTTCATGACACTGCACACCGGTATGAAGTTCGTCGTACCCTTCGACATGCTGGTCCTCTTCGCCACGAACCTCGACCCGAACAGCCTCTTGGACGAGGCGTTCTTGCGCAGGATCAGGTACAAGGTCGCCATCGACCGCCCCAACAAGGAGCAGTTCCAGCTCATATTCAAGATGGTGTGCCAGGGCGCGGACGTCCCGTACGACCAGGCGGTGTTCGACTACCTGATGAACGAGTGCTACCCGAGGTACGGGGCGGTTCCCAATGCGTGCCACCCGCGGGACCTCATCGAGCAGATCGTGGTGGAGTCGCGTTACAACAGCGTCCCGGCGAGGCTCACCCGGGAAAACATCGACATGGCATGCGCCAACTACTTCGTCAAAGGCGGCGCCGAGTGATCACATAAAGCCATCCGTTCAGCATGCCCGCAGGCAAACAGGCTGACAGGAAAGGAGTTGAGCATGGGGGGGCAGGTTCCAACCGTCATCCAGCACGTGGAGCTTCGTCCCCTTCGTCATGGCCGGAAAGCGCCCGGCGGAAACAGGTAACCGTCATGGATAGCGAGATACTGGCAAAAGTCGTTGCTGCGGAGCGCGAGATACAAAAGGGTCTCGAAGCGGAGGAGCTTGCCGCTGAGCGCATGCTGGAGGAGCTTCGGCAGGAACTGGACCGGCGAACCAGGCAGGAAGAGGAAGCACTCGCGGCCGAGCGCAGCGAGGCACTGGCGGGTGCGCGACGCGAGGCCGCCGCAAAAGCGCGGCGGACGATCGCGCAGGCACGGCAAAAGGCGCGGCGCCTGGCAGAACTCCCCGCCCCGCTCCTTGAACGCCACGTGCTGCGCCATATAGGGGGCATCATTCCGGAGCGGTAGCGATGATCGCCAGAATGGTAAAAGTCGAGATCGTGGGCCCGGCGGGCCTGGCGGTCGAAGTCCTCTCGCTTTTGCGGGAACTCGGCGTCTTCCAGATCGAGCCGGACAGCGCCGCGTTCATCCCCGTCGAGGACCGGGACAAGGTGCACTCGCTGCTTTTGGACGACAAAACCATGGGCGAGCGGATGTACTACGAGGAGCTGAAAGAGAGGATCGACGAGCTCTTCGCCTGTCTTCCGCGCGGCGAGCCCCGGCGCAGTTACCTCGCACCGCTCACCGTGCTCGACTCCGTATCCCAGACGGTGCGCAGACACCTGGGGGTGTGCCGCGAGTGGTGCCGCGCCAGGGAGTCGCTGCAGCGGGAGCTGGTTGAACTCGAGCGCTACGGCGCCGTTTTGGACGCGCTCGAGCCGCACCTGGCCGGGTTGGACGGCAGAAGCGGCCTCGAATTCATCGCCGTGACGCTAACCGGCCACGACGCGCTAGAGGAGTTCGTGCGCATGCTGGCGCGCCTCACCAGTAACCGCTTCGGGATCACCACCCCGCACACGGACGACGGCACCCTCATGGCGCTCGTCACCCTGGAGAAAGGGGCGGCGGACAGGGTGCGCGCGGCCCTGGGAGAGCAGCACGTGCCGGAACTCGCCCCGCCTGCGACGCTGGCTGCGGTCCCCCTTGCCGAGAAGGCGACGGCGCTTCGACGCAGGAAGGAGGCGCTCGGCGTGGAACTGAGCGCCATCGACGGGAAACGCGCGGCTTTCGCCGCCCAGTGGGGCGCGCTCTACAGGGGGGTCCGCAACTGGCTCGACGAGCGCCTCACCCTGATGAAAAACATCCCCTACCTCATGCAGAGCGACATGTGCTTTTTCATCCACGGCTGGACCCCGGAACAGGAGCTTGAGCGCCTGGAGGAGGAAGCCGGCAGGCGCTTCGCCGGTGCCGTGGTGGTCGAGCGCAGGGAGATCCTGGAACAGGACCTGGACCAGGTGCCGGTCACCCTGCGCAACCCTCCGTTTCTCCGCCCCTTCGAGCTCTTCGCGAGGCTCCTCCCCCTCCCCCGTTACGCGACCCTCGACCCGACCCCCTTTCTGGCGATAGGCTTCCCGCTCTTTTTCGGGATGATCCTCGGAGACGCGGGGTACGGAGCCGTGCTGCTGCTCATCTCCCTCGTCCTAGTCAGGCGCGCGCCGGGAGGGGACCTGCGGGACGCCGGCAAGATCCTGCTCGTCTGTTCCTGCTACGCCATCGTCTTCGGGTTCCTCTACGGGGAGTGTTTCGGCGCGTGGGGAGCGCAGTTGCTCGGGATCGACAAGGCGCTCCTGGTCGAGAGGCGCCGGGCCATCCTCCCCATGCTCCTTCTGGCCGTATCGATCGGAACGGTCCACGTGGTCATCGGCCTGGCGCTGGGGGTCGTCACGGCGCTGCGGCGCAGGACCGGGAAGGAGGCCCTTTTCAAGGCGGTGAACATCGCCGCCATCCTCTGCATTGCGGGGGCGATCCTTTCGCTGGTCGAGGTCTTCCCAAGGGCCTTCGCGCCCCCGCTCGTCTTCGCCCTGCTCGCGCTCATACCGGCGCTCATCTTCTCCGGGGGGCTTCTGGCGCCGCTCGAGCTGATGAAGCACGTCGGCAACATCGTCTCGTACGCGCGGATCATGGCGATCGGGCTCGCCTCGGTGCTCCTCGCGCGCGTCGCCAACAGCTTCGCCGGGCTCACCGGCAACGTGGTCGCCGGGGTGCTGCTCGCCCTGCTCTTCCACGCCATAAACCTGGTGCTCGGCGTCTTCTCGCCGGCGCTCCACGCCCTGCGCCTGCACTACGTGGAGTTTTACAGCAAGTTCATGATCAGCGGCGGCAGGAAGTTCGAACCGCTGAAGAAGTAGAGCCGCAGAAACTACAGGAGGTCGACATGGATAAGTGCTACCTGGCTCTTGCAGCCGCCCTGGCCGTCGGGCTTTCGGCCGTAGCCACCGCGTGGGCGCAGTCGCGCATCGGCGCGGCCGGTGCGGGCACCATCGCGGAAAAACCCGAACTGACCGGTACGGTGATCATCATGCTCGCCATACCGGAGACCATGGTGATCCTCGGCTTCGTCGTGGCGGTCATGATCCTGGCGGGCTAGCGGGAGGGGACTTGGGAACGGAAGAGCTGCTGGCCGCCCTGCGCCTTGAAGGGGAGCGCGAGGCGCGGGAGATAAGGGACAGGGGCGAGGCCTCGGCGCAGCGCCTGAGGGAAGAGGCGCAGGAGCGGCTCGCCCTCGTCCGGCAGGCGCACCGGCGCGAACTGGAGGCCCAGGTACGTTCCGAGCTGCAGCGTTGCGACGCCGCGGCACGGCGCGCCGCGCGGCTAATCCTTCTGAAGGGCTACGACGGGCTCGCCAGAAGGCTCTGGGACATCTCCGTGGAGCTTTTGCCGGCGCTGCGGGACGAGGGGTACCCGGAACTCTTCAAGCGCCTGGCGGCCGAGCTTCCCCAAAGGGAGTGGCGCATGGTCCGGGTCAACCCGCAGGACGCCGATCTCGCCGCCGGGCTTTTCCCCGATGCGGACATCGTCGCGGACCGGGAGATCAGCGGGGGACTTGTCGCCGTCTCCCCAGGAGAGGAGCTGCAGGTCATCAACACACTGGAAAAGCGCCTCGAGCGTGGATGGCCCGAACTGCTCCCGATGATCCTCAAGGAGGTGGAGGTGGATGCGGATGCATGACCGCACAGCCTTTCTGGCGTCCCCATCGGAAGGGTTCCCCACGGACTACCTTCTGGCAAGGTTGAAAAGCAGGCGTCCCCGCCTCGAAACGCGGCACCACGGCATCGGGGAAACCGCCCTCAAACGGGAAGCGCCGTCCCCTCCGGGGGCTCTACGTGGCGCGGACGGGGTGCGCGAAGAGTACCGCTGGGTCTACCGGCAGATGAACCCGGGCCTCAGGAAACGGTTCGCCCCGTATTTCCTCTGGTTTGAACTGAGAAGCATCCTCATCGCGCTGCGGCACCTGAGGTCCGGGGAGAAGGAACTGGTCGCCCTGTCCCTTGACGGGAGCATGCTTTCGCCCGAGGTGCGCGGGCTTTTCACCTCCGCCGGTGCTCCCTTTACGGACGCGAGCCCCCTGATCCGCCTCCTGCAGGCGCAGGCAAGCGACGCGCGTCAGCTGGCCGCGTGGTACCGCGAGGGAAAGGGGCGGGAATACGAGCGTAAGACGGTCTCCCTCTACCTCGAAGGGGTCGGCCGGGATCGGCTTTCCCCGCCTGTGGGGTTGTTCTTCGCCCTGCTGACCGACGTGAAGAACCTCGTGGCACTCGCCAAGCAGCTGCGCTGGGGCGTCCCCGACCCCGCCGCCTTCATGGACGGCGGAGCCATCCCCCGGCAGCGTCTGTGCGAGGAACTGGAGAAAGGAGAAAGTGGGCTGGACCGGATGCTGCGCAAGACGGTCCGGCGCGGTACTCCCGATACGGTGCCGGAAAGGGTCGAGCATGCGCTCTTGACCCAACTGACCGGCCGGATACGCAGGGAAGCGGAGACGCGGTCAGGGGAAGCGTTCATCCTCGCCTACCTATGGGAGTGTCACCTGCGCGCGAGAAACAAGGCGCTGCGCTTTCGCGCAGGGAGTTTCGGAGAGGAAGGACCGGCAACGGAGCTGTTCGCATGAAGAGAATCGTGGTGATAACGCCTCCTGACGCGCTCTTTGGCTTCACCCTGGCCGGGGTGTCCCAGACGGTCACCTCTGCCGACGAGGCGGAGGCCGCGGTGCGCCGCCACATCGAAGACCCGGAATGCGGCGTGGTGATCGTGGACGAGCGGCTTCTTTCCGGCATCGATGAAGCGCACCTGCAGGAGATGGAGAAACGCTGGTTCGGGGTGCTGGTGGTCCTCCCCGCTCCGGAAAAGGGTGCGGTGGAGGAGGACTACGCGCAGCGCCTGATCCGCAGGGTGATCGGCTACCACGTGAGGCTCGCGCCGTGACCGGGCGGATCCTCGGCATAGCGGGGCCGACGGTCGCCGTCGACCTGCCGGGGCTCAGGCTGTACGACCTTGTGCAGGTAGGCGAGTCGCGCCTGATCGGCGAGGCGGTTCGGCTCGAGCCGGGACGGGCGATCCTCCAGGTGTACGAGGACACGCGCGGCCTGGCCGTGGGCGAGCCCGCCGTAAGCCTCGGGCGTCCCCTCACCGTGCAGCTTGGCCCCGGGCTCCTTTCCGGGATGTACGACGGTCTGCAGCGCCCCCTGGAGCGCCTCGCGCGCCTCACCGGCCCGTTCATCGCCACGGGGGCGTCCCCCTCCCCGCTCGACCCTGAACTGCGCTGCCGCTTCACATCGGAACGAAAGCCCGGCGACGTGGTGCGCACCGGGGACTGCTTGGGCGAGCTGCACGAAGGACGTTTCCGGCACCCGGTGCTCGCGCAGGTATCCGGAACCATCGCCGCCATCGCGCAGGGTGAAGTGAACCCGGCGCAGGGTGTGGGGCTCATGGCCGACGGCAGCGGCATCGCCGCCTGCACCGTCTGGCCGGTGCGCCACCCCCGCCCCTGCCTCAAAAAACTCTCCCCCACCCTGCCGCTCGTCACCGGGCAGCGCGCCATAGACTTCCTGTTTCCCATGGCACGTGGGGGGACGGCGATCTTCCCCGGCGGCTTCGGAACCGGAAAGACCATCCTGGAGCAGAACATAGCGAAGTTCGCCTCGGTGGACGTCGTGGTGTACGTCGGCTGCGGCGAGCGCGGCAACGAGATGGCGGAACTCCTCGAGGAGTTCGCGGGACTGAGCGACCCATGGAGCAATCGACCGCTCATGGAGCGTACCGTGGTAATCGCGAACACCTCGAACATGCCGGTCGCCGCGCGCGAGGCCTCCATCTACACGGCGGTCGCCATGGCCGAGTACTACCGCGATCTCGGCTGCCACGTGCTGCTTCTGGCCGACAGCATCTCCCGCTGGGCCGAGGCCCTGAGGGAGATCTCCGCCTCCCTCGAGGAAATGCCCGGTGAGGAGAGCTATCCAACCTACCTGAGCTCGCGGCTCGCCGCCTTCTTCGAGCGTGCCGGGACGGTGCGTACCCTCAACGGCAGGACGGGCTCCCTCTCCATGATCCTCTCCGTCTCCCCTCCGGGAGGCGACTTCACCGAGCCGGTGACCCAGGCCTGCCTGCGCACGGCGGGGGCCTTCTTCATGCTGGACACCTCCCTCGCCCATCGCCGCCACTTCCCCGCCATCAACTGGTTCCAGAGCTACTCCCTTTACACGGCGGACATGGTGCGGCATTTCTCGGGCGAGGTCTCGGGGGAATGGGGAGAACTGCGCGGCCGCTGCCAGGATCTGCTCCAGCGTGAGGAGACCCTGCGCGAGGTGGCCGAGATCGTGGGTGTCGAGGGTTTGCAGGATGCGGATCGGCTTTTGATGCGGCTGGCCGAGCGCATCAGGGAGGAGTTTCTCTGTCAGAACGCCTACGGCGACGATGCCTTTTCCCCGCCGGAGCGCACCGTCGCCCTGATCCGGGAACTGGTGGAGCGTTACGACGCGGCCCTGGCAAGGCTGAAAGAGGGGGCATTGCCGGACGAACTGCCGAGCACCGAAGCGGGGTGATCCATGCGTCTTTCCGAGCACATATACAAGACCGTCGCCTCGATCCGGGGGCCGCTGCTCTTCGCTGAGCGGATCGCCCGCGCGCGCATCGGCGAGGTGGTCCGCATCGCCTGCCCAGGCGGGGACACCGTTGAAGGCGAGATCCTGAAGATCGAGGGAGAGACCGTGCTCATCCAGGTGTTCGGTGAGACCCGTGGGTTGAGCCTGGGTGCGAGCGTCGTATTCACCGACCAGGTGAAGAAGGCCCCGCTCTCCGAGGAAGCGATCGGCCGCATCTTCGACGGCTCCTTCACCCCCATCGACGGCGCCCCCATGTACGCGGCGAAACGATGGGGCGCCATCACCGGCGCGCCGATCAACCCGACCTCGCGCGCACGCCCAGAGGAGTTCATCGAGACCGGGATCACCTCGATCGACCTTCTGAACACCCTGGTGAAGGGGCAGAAGCTCCCTATCTTCTCCTGCGCCGGCCTTCCCGCCAAGGAGATGGCGGCGGCGATTCTGCGCAACGCTCGCCTTTCCGCCGGGGGCTCCTTCGTCACCGTCTTCGTGGCTCTCGGCCTGCCGCACCACGAGTTCTCCTTCTACATGGATGTCCTCGCGGGGATGCAGGGGAACTTCGTCGCCTTCATCAACCGTGCGGGCGAGCCGGTCATGGGAAGGCTCCTCGCGCCGCGCCTTGGCCTCGCGGTGGCCGAGTACCTCGCCTTCACGCACGGCATGGACGTCCTCGTCCTCATCACCGACATGACCAACTACTGCGACGCGCTGCGCGAGGTCTCCACCGCCAGGGAGGAGCTTCCCGGCAGGCGCGGGTACCCGGGTTACATGTACTCCGATCTCGCCTCGCTCTACGAGAGGGCCGGGCGCATCAAGGGGGTCGCCGGCTCGGTCACCATGCTCCCGGTGGTGACCATGCCCGAAGACGACGTCACCCACCCGATCCCGGACCTCACCGGCTACATCACCGAGGGTCAGATCGTCCTGTCCAGGGAGCTGCACCGCAGGGGGATCTTCCCGCCCGTGGACGTGCTCCCGTGCCTCTCAAGGCTCATGCAGCGCGGTATCGGCGCGGGACGGACCAGGGAGGATCACCGGGCCATAGCCGACACGCTTTACAAGCTCTACGCTAAAGGGCGCGACCTGCGCAGGCTGGAGGCGATCGTCGGGCGCGAGGGGATGGCCGAGGGGGACCGCGCCCTCCTGGACTTCGCGGAACAGATGGAACACGAACTGGTGCACCAGGGGGACGAGCGCCGCGCCATCGCGGAGAGCCTCGACAAGGGGGCCGCCCTGGCGGCGAAGTTCGCCGGGAGGGGGACGTGATTCCCCCGACCCGCACCAACCTGCTCCTGTCCCGGGAGAAGATCCGCTCGGTCTCCGGGAGCGTCGCGATCCTGAAGGCGCGCAGGCTCGCCCTGATCCGGGAATTCCTTGCGATGTCGGCCCCGTTTCTGCGCTCGCGCGATGAGGTGAAGGGGGCGTACGGCCGGGCCCTGGCGCGGCTGCATCTGGCCCTGGGGCACGAGGGGGAGGAATTCGTCGCGTCGCTGGAGTACCCCACGGCAAGGCCCCTCGAGGTGGAGGTAGTCGAGCGGAGCGTGATGGGGCTTTCCTACCGGGAGATCATGGTGGCCGGGGAAACGGTGCGTCCTCCCGACCGGCGCGGCTACGACCACCTTTCGACAAACCCGCACCTGGAGGAGGGCATAGCCGGTTTCGAGGCCATTCTCGCGGAGATGCTGCAGGTCGCCATGTTCGAAAGCAGGATGAAACGGATCGGCGAGGAGATCCTGCGCGGTTCCCGCCGCATCCGGGTACTGGAGGAGCGGCACCTCCCGTCGCTGCGAAGCGACGTCAGGAGAATCGCCGAATACATCGGCGAACGGGACAGGGAGTCGTACTGCCGCCTAAAGCAGTTCAAGCAACTCATGGTCGAGCGCCGCCGTCAGGGAACCGGCTCCGAAGGTGCCGCCCCCCCTTCGGAGTGAAGGGGAGGGAGAGGCGGAACCGATATGATCACGAACCAATACCAGATCGGCATGGGGCTTAGAAGCATACGGCGCCGCCGCAAGATGCTCTGGATAGTCATCACGATCTATTTCCCCCAGGTCTGGCTGACCATCGAGCTCAGCGGGTCCAACACTGCCCTCGCCATCGTCTTCACCGTGTGGTTCATCATGCTCTGGAACTGCGTGATGCTGGTCGCCTTCGCCAGGTGCCCTAGCTGCGACAACTACTTCCACATCAAGTCCTTCTTCCCCACCTACCACAAGCGCCGCTGCCTGCACTGCGGGCTCTCCCTGCGCGCAGACCTCGATTCCGAGTCCGGCTGAAATCCACAGCCGAAGGCAAATCCCCCCTGCCCCCCCTTTGTATAGACCGGAGACATAGGTTACACATGTTCGGAGACATGGGTGACACTTATTACCAAGAAGTGACTTTCCTCTTTGGAGGTGGGCATGCCTTGGCAAGAGGTGACAACCATGACCCTCAGGGCA